>NZ_CM132657.1:0-4800000 GCF_053852335.1 Mycobacterium sp. HM-7
TTGACCGCTAACCCCAGTGCATCGTTCACCGACATCTGGAAAAGCGTGGTCGCCGAACTCAACGGTGACCTCGGCGGCACCACGACCCTGACTGCCCAACAACGGGCCTGGTTGCGCATGGTTCAGCCGCTGGTGCTGACCGAAGGTTTCGCGTTGCTGTCGGTGCCGACGCAGTTCGTCCAGAACGAGATCGAGCGTCACCTGCGCGAACCGATCATCGCCGCATTGAGCCGACATCTCGGCCAGCGCGTCGACCTGGGTGTTCGCATCGCAGTCCCGGATACCGACGACCGGCCGGTGGCCTCGGAGCCCGCCGACGTGCCCGAACTCGAACCACTCACGGCTGCCGACGACCTGGACGACGACGCCGAAGAACTCTCGAGCGCCGAAGAGAACTGGCCCCGGTACTTCAACCGGCCGCCCGCCGACGAATCGGCCGACCTGAGCCTCAACCGGCGCTACACCTTCGACACCTTTGTCATCGGGGCGTCCAACCGGTTCGCGCACGCCGCGACCCTGGCCATCGCCGAGGCCCCGGCCCGGGCCTACAACCCGCTGTTCATCTGGGGTGAATCGGGTCTGGGTAAGACGCACCTGCTGCATGCGGCCGGTAATTACGCGCAGAAGCTCTTCCCGGGCATGCGCGTGAAATACGTCTCAACCGAGCAGTTCACCAACGACTTCATCAACTCGTTGCGTGACGACCGCACCGCGTCCTTCAAGCGCAGCTTCCGCGACATCGATGTCCTGCTGGTCGACGACATCCAGTTCATCGAAGGCAAGGAAAGCACTCAGGAAGAGTTCTTCCATACCTTCAATACGCTGCACAACGCGAACAAGCAGATCGTCATCTCGTCGGATCGGCCGCCGAAACAGCTTGCGACGCTGGAAGACCGGCTGCGGACCCGCTTCGAGTGGGGTCTGATCACCGACGTTCAGCCGCCCGAACTGGAGACACGCATCGCGATCCTGCGCAAGAAGGCGCAGATGGATCGCCTGGACGTGCCGGACGACGTGCTCGAGCTCATCGCGAGCCGGATCGACCGCAACATCCGCGAGCTCGAAGGTGCGCTGATCCGGGTGACGGCGTTCGCGTCACTGAACAAGACGATGATCGACAAGTCCCTCGCCGAGATCGTGCTGCGAGATCTCATCGCCGACGCCGGCACCACCCAGATCAGTATTGCCACGATCATGGCGGCGACGGCCGAGTACTTCGAGACCTCCGTGGAGGAGCTCCGCGGCCCCGGTAAGACCCGCGCCGTCGCGCTGTCCCGGCAGATCGCCATGTACCTGTGCCGGGAGCTCACGGACCTGTCTTTGCCGCGCATCGGGCAGGCCTTCGGCCGCGACCACACCACGGTGATGTACGCCGAGCGCAAGATCAAGAAGGAAATGGCCTCGCGGCGTGAGGTTTTCGATCACGTCAAGGAGCTCACCACCCGGATTCGACAGCGTTCCAAGCACTAGATCCGACTTTCCGACTTTCTGACACCGGCCCCGGGCACTCACGCCTGCGGGCCGGTGTTGTTTCAGGCGCCCGATCGTGGGTACTCCCCCGGCAGACCGGTCCAGGATCCCGCCCGATTCCTCGTCCGGCGATGTGATTTGTCCGAAAAAACTTTGGCATCACACGCACCTTGAGTCACACGATTCGGGTGTGCACAGCGCTGTGTACTACATGGGATAAACCCGGTGGTTTTGCTCAGAACAATCCACACGGCCCGATCGCTCCACAAATACACGGATTGGATTAACGCCGCGTGCACAGTCTGCTCACAGCCCGAGATCCCGCCGGTGAGGCCCCGACCAGCAACTCCGTGGATCCATCCACAGCGTGCACAGCCCCTATTACTAATACTTTTAGATCTATCTGGATCTTCTTCTAAAAGCAGTCTGTTGGGGAAACTCCCGGTGGACAACCGGATCCCGGCCGGTTTCCGGGGGTCGTCGCGGGCTGTCCGGCCTGATCGTTTAGCTTTCAACTTCACGCAGAACGCTCTACGGTGTTCTTCGATAGCCGGAACCACCGCCGATGCACCGCAAGCGCCCAGCGCCCATGCGACCTGCGTCCGCTGGGATCCGGCAGGCAAGCGTGGTGGGGTTACAGCGAAGGGACGCTATGGACGTGGCGACGACAGCGGGTCTGACCGATTTGAAGTTCCGTCTCGTTCGGGAAGACTTCGCCGACGCCGTGGCCTGGGTGGCCCGGATCCTGCCGTCCCGGCCCCTGAACCCAGTCCTGGCCGGTGTGCTGCTGACCGGCTCCGATGACGGTCTGACCATCTCCGGATACGACTACGAGGTGTCCGCCGAGGTTCGCGTTGCGGCTGAAATTGCTTCTCCCGGAAGCGTTTTGGTTTCCGGAAAGTTGCTCTCGGACATCACCCGCGCGCTGCCGGCCAAGCCCGTCGAACTCAGCGTCGAAGGCACCCGGGTGGCGCTGAGCTGCGGTAGCGCCCGCTTCTCACTGCCGACCATGGCGGTCGAGGACTATCCGGCGCTGCCGGCACTCCCGGATGAGACCGGCATCGTGCCCGCCAACGTCTTCGCCGAGGCCATCGGTCAGGTGGCCGTCGCCGCCGGCCGCGACGACACCCTGCCGATGCTCACGGGCGTGCGCGTCGAGATCTCGGGCGAGAAGGTCGTGCTGGCCGCCACCGACCGGTTCCGTCTCGCGGTTCGTGAACTGACCTGGAATTCGGCCGTGCCGGATCTCGAAGCCGCCGTGCTGGTTCCGGCGAAGACGCTGGCCGAGTCGGCCAAGTCCGGCTCCGACGGCACCGAGGTGCACCTGTCGCTGGGTGCCGGCCAGGCCGTCGGCAAGGACGGCATGCTGGGTATCCGCAGCAACGGCAAACGCACCACCACGCGCCTGCTGGACGCCGAATTCCCGAAATTCCGCCAGCTGCTGCCGGCCGAGCACACCGCGGTCGCCACCATCGGTGTCGCCGAGCTCGCCGAGGCCATCAAGCGTGTCGCACTGGTCGCCGATCGCGGTGCCCAGGTCCGCATGGAGTTCGCCGATGACATCCTGCGCCTGTCGGCCGGTGCCGATGACGTGGGTCGTGCCGAAGAAGACCTGCCCGTGGAGTTCTACGGTGAGCCGTTGACCATCGCGTTCAACCCCACCTATCTCACCGACGGCCTGGGTTCGCTGCACGCCGACCGCGTCACTTTCGGCTTCACCACCCCCAGCAAGCCTGCAGTGTTGCGTCCGGCCGGGGAGAATCAGTACTCGGGATCCGGACCGTTCCCCGCCGGGGACACCGACTATGTGTACTTGCTGATGCCGGTGCGCCTACCGGGCTGACCGGAACACAACAGCGGAGGAAGCACTGATGCAGCTGGGGTTGATCGGCCTCGGAAAAATGGGCTTCAACATGCGCGAGCGTCTGCGCGGTGGAGACCACGAAGTAATCGGGTACGACCCGCGGCCGGAAGTCAGCGACGTGCCGTCGCTCGCCGCGCTCGCCGAGCGGCTCGAAGCGCCCCGCGTGGTCTGGGTCATGGTGCCCTCAGGTGAGATCACCCGGGAGACCATCGAGGACCTCGCCGCCGTACTGAGCTCCGGCGACCTGGTGATCGATGGCGGCAACTCCCGCTTCACCGAAGACGCTGTGCACGCAAAGTTGTTGGCGGACAAAGGAATCGGCTTCATCGACGCCGGCGTGTCCGGCGGTGTCTGGGGCCTGCACGAGGGTTACGGCCTGATGGTCGGCGGCAGCGACGAGGACGTCGCGCGCGTCATGCCGATCTTCGAGACGCTGCGGCCCGAGGGAGATCTCGCCGACGGTTTCGTCCACGCCGGCCCGGTCGGTGCCGGACACTTCGCCAAGATGGTGCACAACGGCGTCGAGTACGCGTTGATGACGGCGTACGGCGAGGGCTACGAGATGCTGGCCGCCGAGCCGCTGATCAAAGACCCGCAGGCGGTTTACCAAGCCTGGACCAACGGCACCGTCGTGCGGTCCTGGCTGCAGCAGCTGCTGGCCAAGGCGCTCAAGGAAGATCCCAAGCTCGAAGACATCAGTAGCTACACCGAGGATTCCGGCGAGGGCCGCTGGACGGTCGAGGAAGCCATCCGGCTGCGGGTGCCGGTGCCAGGTATCGCGGCATCGCTGTTCGCGCGGTTCCTGTCCCGGCAGGACGACTCGCCGACCATGAAAGCCGTTGCGGCACTTCGTAATCAGTTCGGTGGTCACGCCGTACAAAGGGTCAGTAAGTCGGGCTAGGTGTTTGTTCGACAGCTCACCCTGACCGATTTCCGATCATGGCCGCGGCTCGACCTGGAACTCGCGCCCGGGCGTACCGTGTTCGTCGGCCAGAACGGTTTCGGTAAGACGAATATCGTTGAGGCCCTGTGGTATACCGCCACGCTCGGCTCCCACCGGGTCGCCTCGGACGCTCCTCTCATCCGGACGGGATGTGACCGCGCCGTCGTTTCCACCATCGTGGTGAACGACGGCCGCGAACTTGCGGTGGATCTCGACATCACTGCCGGCCGTGCCAACAAGGCGCGCCTGAACCGCTCCCCCGTCCGGTCTGCGCGTGAAATTCTCGGCGCCCTTCGGGCGGTGTTGTTCGCACCCGAGGATTTGTCGCTGGTCCGTGGCGATCCCGGAGAACGACGGCGCTACCTCGACGAGCTGGCCAGCACCCGGCGGCCCAGGTTGGGCGGGGTGCGAGCGGATTACGAGAAAGTGGTCCGACAGCGCACCGCGCTGCTGAAATCCGCGGGCGCCAGCCGTTTTCGCGGCACCGACGCGGGCGCACTCGAAACCCTGGACGTCTGGGACGGCCACCTGGCCAGTCACGGCGCGGAGCTGATCGCGGCCCGCGTCAACCTGATCAACGAATTACACCCGGAGATCACCAAGGCCTACCACCTGCTGGCGCCCGCGTCGCGGCCCGCATCGGTCCGCTACCGGAGTTCGGTGGAGGCAATCGAAGAGCAGGCGGGCACCGGATCGGTCGACGTCACGGCGTACGAGACAGCGCTGCTCGAGGAACTGTCCCGGCGCCGCTCCGCGGAACTCGAGCGTGGCGTATGTCTCGTCGGGCCACACCGGGACGATCTCGAATTGCGCCTCGGTGACCAGCTCGCGAAAGGTTTTGCCAGCCACGGGGAATCGTGGTCCATGGCCCTGGCGCTACGGCTGGGCGCGTACGAACTGTTGCGGACCGACGGCTCTGACCCGGTGCTTCTCCTCGACGACGTGTTCGCCGAACTCGATTCAGCACGCCGGCGCGCACTCGCCGACGTGGCACAATCGGCAGAGCAGGTTTTGGTCACAGCGGCGGTGCCTGACGACATTCCTCAGGACTGGGACGGTGTCCGGATCAACGTGGTGATGCGCGACGACGACGGCGGGCGGATTTCGGTGGTGGACGCATGAGCGAGGCTGACCGACCGGATCAACCGGGTCGCGCGGGCGATCAAGCCGGGCCCGACATGCCCGAAAGTGCCTTTCCACCACCACATCTCGCCCATCTGAAGGGTATGGATCTGGTGCGCCGCACGCTGGAGGAAGCGCGCGGCGCGGCCCGCAGTCAGGGAAAAGATGTCGGCCGCGGTCGTAACGCCCCGGTCGCGCGTGCTCGCCGTGGCGGGGGCCGGCGGAGGTGGTCCGGGCCCGGGCCCGATGCTCGGGATCCACAGCTGTTGGGCTCGGCGACCATGGACATGGCCCGCAACCGGGGTTGGTCCGGTCGCATGGCCGAAGGGTCGGTATTCGGCCAGTGGTCGATCGTGGTCGGTGAGCAGATCGCCGAACATGCCTCCCCCACCTCTCTGCGCGAGGGCGTTCTGACGGTGACGGCCGAATCGACGGCCTGGGCGACCCAGCTCCGGATGGTGCAGTCGCAGATTCTGGCGAAGATCGCGGCGTCCGTCGGCGACGGGGTCGTCACGTCGCTGAAGATCCTTGGTCCGTCGGGTCCGACGTGGCAGAAGGGCCCGCGGAATTTCGGCGCCCGCGGCCCGCGCGACACCTTCGGCTGAGGCGTTTTTCCGGCGACGCTCAGCGCGCCGATGAGTCTCAGATGATGCCCCTGGAGCGTCCGGACGCGACATCACCCGAGAAATTCCCCGCACGGCGCGAACAGACGTGTCAAAACGCTGTCAGAAAGTCAGTGCCGTCCGTACCTACCGGTAGACTGTCGACAGATCTGAGTGCGGTGTCCTCACCGCCCCGCGAACCCCAAGGAGACGCGTCCGACGTGGCTGCCCAAAAGAAGGATGCGCCGGCTGAGTACGGCGCCGATTCGATCAAGGTCCTCGAAGGTCTGGAAGCGGTCCGCAAGCGTCCCGGTATGTACATCGGGTCCACCGGCGAGCGCGGTCTGCACCACCTGGTCTGGGAAGTTGTGGACAACGCGGTCGACGAGGCAATGGCCGGTTTCGCGACCAAGGTCGACGTCCGCATCCTCGAGGACGGCGGCGTCCAGGTCACCGACGACGGCCGCGGTATCCCCGTGGCGATGCACGCCACCGGTATCCCGACCGTCGACGTCGTCATGACCGTGCTGCACGCCGGCGGCAAGTTCGAAGAGGGCGCCTACCAGGTGTCCGGTGGTCTGCACGGCGTCGGCGTCTCGGTGGTGAACGCCCTGTCGACGCGACTCGAGGCCGACATCCACAAGGACGGCTTCGAATGGCACCAGACCTATGACAAGTCCGTCCCCGGCACACTGCGCAAGGGCGAGCCGTCCAAGAAGAACGGCACGACCATCCGGTTCTGGGCGGATCCGGACATCTTCGAGACCACGGTCTACGACTTCGAGACGATCGCCCGCCGCCTGCAGGAGATGGCCTTCCTCAACAAGGGCCTGACCATCGAACTGACCGATGAGCGTGTCACTGCCGCCGCGGTGGTCGACGAGGTGGTCAGCGATCACGCCGAAGCGCCGAAGACCGCGGAGGAGAAAGCCGCGGAGGCGGGGGCGCCGCACAAGGTCAAGCACCGCATCTACCACTACCCCGACGGTTTGGTCGACTTCGTCAAGCACATCAACCGCACCAAGAGCGCCATCCAGCAGAGCATCATCGATTTCGGTGGCAAGGCCGAAGGCCATGAGGTCGAGATCGCGATGCAGTGGAACGCCGGGTACTCGGAGTCGGTGCACACCTTCGCGAACACCATCAACACTCACGAGGGTGGTACCCACGAAGAGGGTTTCCGCGCGGCACTGACCACGGTGGTCAACAAGTACGCGCGCGACAAGAAGCTGCTGAAGGAAAAAGAAGCCAACCTCACCGGTGACGACATCCGTGAAGGCCTGGCCGCTGTCGTGTCGGTGAAGGTCCGCCAGCCGCAGTTCGAGGGCCAGACCAAGACCAAGTTGGGCAACACCGAGGTCAAGTCGTTCGTGCAGAAAATCTGCAACGAGCAGCTGACGCACTGGTTCGAGGCCAACCCCGCCGAAGCCAAAACCGTTGTCAACAAAGCGGTTTCGTCCGCGCAGGCCCGCGTCGCGGCGCGTAAGGCGCGGGAGTTGGTGCGCCGCAAGAGTGCCACCGACATCGGCGGCCTGCCCGGCAAGCTGGCCGACTGCCGCTCCACGGACCCGACCAAGTCGGAACTGTATGTGGTGGAGGGCGACTCGGCCGGTGGCTCGGCCAAGAGCGGCCGCGACTCGATGTTCCAGGCGATCCTGCCGCTGCGCGGAAAGATCATCAACGTCGAGAAGGCCCGCATCGATCGCGTGCTGAAGAACAACGAAGTCCAGGCCATCATCACTGCCCTGGGCACCGGTATCCATGACGAGTTCGACCTGTCGAAGTTGCGGTACCACAAGATCGTGCTGATGGCCGACGCCGACGTCGACGGCCAGCACATCTCCACCCTGCTGCTGACCCTGTTGTTCCGCTTCATGAAACCGCTGGTGGAGAACGGCCACATCTTCCTGGCGCAGCCGCCGCTGTACAAGCTGAAGTGGCAACGCAGCGAGCCCGAGTTCGCCTACTCGGACCGCGAGCGCGACGGTCTGCTCGAAGCGGGCAAGGCGGCCGGCAAGCGCATCAACACCGACGACGGCATCCAGCGCTACAAGGGTCTGGGTGAGATGGACGCCAAGGAACTGTGGGAGACCACCATGGATCCGTCGGTCCGCGTACTGCGCCAGGTCACCCTCGACGACGCCGCGGCGGCCGACGAACTGTTCTCGATCCTCATGGGCGAGGACGTCGAAGCGCGTCGCAGCTTCATCACCCGGAACGCGAAAGACGTGCGTTTCCTTGATGTTTAGCGACCACCCCACGCCGAAGCGCTGTGAGTCCGGCTCTGCACGAGGCCAAAAAGCAATGTTTAACGTGAAACAATCCGCAGAAGGAACTCGATGACCGACACCATGCCGCCCGAGGGCGACCGCATCGAACCGGTTGACATCCAGCAGGAGATGCAGCGCAGCTACATCGATTACGCCATGAGCGTCATCGTCGGCCGTGCCCTCCCCGAGGTTCGCGACGGCCTCAAGCCCGTGCACCGCCGCGTGCTCTACGCCATGTACGACTCCGGCTTCCGGCCGGACCGCTCGCACGCCAAGTCCGCGCGCTCGGTCGCCGAGACCATGGGTAACTACCACCCGCACGGCGACTCGTCGATCTACGACACCCTGGTCCGCATGGCCCAGCCGTGGTCGCTGCGCTACCCGCTGGTCGACGGTCAGGGCAACTTCGGTTCACCGGGTAACGACCCGGCCGCCGCCATGCGTTACACCGAGGCCCGGCTCACCCCGCTGGCCATGGAAATGTTGCGCGAAATCGACGAGGAGACCGTCGATTTCATCCCCAACTACGACGGCCGCGTCCAAGAGCCGACCGTCCTGCCCAGCCGGTTCCCGAACCTGCTGGCCAACGGCTCCGGCGGTATCGCCGTCGGTATGGCCACCAACATCCCGCCGCACAACCTCCGCGAACTCGCCGAGGCCGTGTACTGGTGCCTCGAGAACCACGAAGCCGACGAGGAGACCACCCTCGAAGCGGTGATGGAGCGGGTCAAGGGCCCGGACTTCCCCACCCACGGCCTGATCGTCGGGACGCAGGGCATTTCCGACACCTATCGCACCGGCCGCGGCTCGGTCCGGATGCGCGGTGTCGTCGAGATCGAGGAAGACGCCAAGGGCCGCACCTCGCTCGTCATCACCGAGCTGCCCTACCAGGTCAACCACGACAACTTCATCACCTCGATCGCCGAGCAGGTACGCGACGGCCGGATCGGCGGCATCTCCAACATCGAGGACCAGTCCAGCGATCGTGTGGGTCTGCGCATCGTCGTCGACCTCAAGCGTGACGCCGTCGCCAAGGTGGTGCTGAACAACCTCTACAAGCACACCCAGCTGCAGACCAGCTTCGGTGCCAACATGCTGTCGATCGTCGACGGCGTACCGCGCACCCTGCGTCTGGACCAGATGATCCGCTACTACGTCGCGCACCAGCTCGACGTCATCAACCGGCGCACGCGGTACCGGCTGCGGAAGGCCAACGAGCGCGCCCACATCTTGCGCGGCTTGGTGAAAGCCCTTGACGCCCTTGATGAAGTCATCGCGCTGATCCGCGCGTCGGCCAACGCCGATGCGGCCCGGACCGGCTTGATGGAGCTGCTCGAAGTCGACGAGATCCAGGCGCAGGCCATCCTCGACATGCAGCTGCGTCGCCTGGCTGCCCTGGAACGGCAGCGCATCGTCGACGATCTGGCCAAGATCGAGGCCGAGATCGCCGACCTCGAGGACATCCTGGCCAAGCCCGAGCGGCAGCGCGCCATCGTCCACGACGAGCTCAAGGAGCTCGCCGACAAGTACGGCGACGACCGTCGTACCCGCATCATCGCGGCCGACGGTGACGTCACCGACGAGGACCTCATCCAGCGCGAGGACGTCGTCGTCACCATCACGGAGACCGGCTACGCCAAGCGCACCAAGACCGACCTGTACCGCAGCCAGAAGCGCGGCGGCAAGGGCGTGCAGGGTGCCGGGCTGAAGCAGGATGACATCGTCAACCACTTCTTCGTGTGCTCCACGCACGACTGGATCCTGTTCTTCACCACCCAGGGCCGGGTGTACCGGGCCAAGGCGTACGACCTGCCCGAGGCCTCGCGGACCGCGCGCGGCCAGCACGTCGCGAACCTGCTGGCCTTCCAGCCGGAGGAGCGCATCGCTCAGGTCATCCAGATCAAGAGCTACGAGGACGCGCCCTACCTGGTGCTCGCCACCCGCAACGGCCTCGTGAAGAAGTCCAAGCTGGCCGACTTCGACTCGAACCGGTCCGGTGGCATCGTCGCGATCAACCTGCGTGACGGCGACGAGCTCGTCGGCGCCGTGCTGTGCTCCGCCGAGGAGGACCTGCTGCTGGTGTCCGCCAACGGCCAGTCCATCCGGTTCTCGGCGACCGATGAGGCGCTGCGGCCGATGGGTCGCGCCACCTCCGGTGTGCAGGGCATGCGGTTCAACGAAGACGACCGTTTGCTGTCGCTCAACGTGGTGGTGCCGGACACCTACCTCTTGGTCGCGACCGCGGGCGGTTACGCGAAGCGGACGGCGATCGACGAGTACACCGCGCAAGGTCGCGGCGGCAAGGGCATCCTCACGATCCAGTACGACCCCAAGCGTGGCAGTCTGGTCGGTGCGTTGATCGTCGATGACGACACCGAGCTGTACGCCATCACTTCCGGCGGTGGTGTCATCCGGACCGCGGCACGTCAGGTGCGCAAGGCCGGACGGCAGACCAAGGGTGTGCGGTTGATGAACCTCGGTGAGGGCGACACACTGATTGCCGTCGCACGCAACGCCGAAGGGGCTGAAGGTGGCGACGAGGTTGACGCCGAGATCGACACCGCGGCCGAAACCGAGACCGACGAAACGTAGTGCTGCGACTGCTCCGCAGCCGCACTGATTGAAGGAGCCGCCAGGTGAGTTCCCCGAACGAGCCGGGATACACCCGTACCGGTGACGGGCCCACGAGCAATAGCGGGCCGGCCACCGGATCGGGTGGCGGCGCCCACGCGGCCGACCAGAGCGGTGAGGCGCCGCCCTGGCAGCGGGCCCGTACCGGGGCTCCGGCGGACGCTTCGGCGGCCGGCGGGCAGAGTCTCGACGAGCGACTGAACCGGTTCGTCAGCGGCACGGGTTCGTCAGCTGGATTGGCCGGTGGTTCGGCCTCCGAGGCAGAGACCACCATCACCCCCGCCATCACTCCGGATACCCCGGCCCCGCCCCCGGTGCCGGCTGTCCCGTCGTCACCCCCGGCGACCCCGCAGGGCAACGTGCCGCCGAAGCCGGTCCGCACAGCCGAGACGGTCCGGACCGAGACGCGGCCCGAGGCTGCGTACGCCAGCGAGATCCCGGACCTCTCCCGCCAGCCGCAGCGCCGGGCGGGCGAGCCGCGGGAGCCGCGCAGCACCGTCGCCACGGTGTCCCAGGCACCGGCCCGGGCGGCGGCGCAGCGGAGCCGTTCCGGCAGTCGGCAGGATGGCCCGGTGCGGGCCAGCATGCAGGTGCGCCGCGTCGATCCGTGGAGCGTGTTGAAGGTCTCCCTGGTGCTGTCGGTGGCGTTGTTCTTCGTCTGGATGATCGCGGTCGCGTTCCTGTACCTCGTCCTCGGCGGCATGGGTGTGTGGAGCAAGCTGAACAGCAATGTCGGCGATCTGCTCACCAGTGGTGGCGGCAGCGGCGGCGAATTGGTTTCTGCCAGTACGATTTTCGGCGGCGCGACCCTCATCGGGTTGGTCAACATCGTGCTGCTGACGGCCATGGCCACCGCCGCGGCGTTCGTCTACAACCTGACCACCGATCTGGTCGGTGGCGTTGAAGTGACGCTCGCGGATCGGGATTAGTCGGCAGGCCTGCGGGCGCGGCTGACGTCGCGTTTTGGGCGCAGAGGTACCCATACGGTAATCTCATCGCTCGGCCGCAAGGCCACTTTCGGGCCTATAGCTCAGGCGGTTAGAGCGCTTCGCTGATAACGAAGAGGTCGGAGGTTCGAGTCCTCCTAGGCCCACGGAAGTCGGTTTGACCGACTCCCCCACCGGAAGGGTGCACCGTGAGATTGGTTCTGCTGGTGCTCGGTGCCATGGTCGCAGTCGCCGCCGGCTTCGTGTGGCGGACCCGGCATGGCGCAGAGGTCTGGCATTCGATTCCGGACACCATCGAGGGGCCTTAGCTCAGTTGGTAGAGCGCTGCCTTTGCAAGGCAGATGTCAGGAGTTCGAATCTCCTAGGCTCCACAAAATCCACAGCAGTTCGCAAAGCGGTTCCGACAGCGATCGGGGCCGCTTTTGTTGTCTGCGAGGGCGGTCCGCCTTCCAACACCGCTCCAACATTGCGGTTCTACGCTGCCCTCATGACGACAGAGATCAGCTACACGAAGTGGATGTTGCCGCTGTCGGTGCCGTTCGGCCTCGGACCGAAGCACAGCGAAGTGGCAGTGCGCGACGGCGCGTTGCATGTGACCATGGGCTGGGGCTTCTCCGCCGAGATCCCGTTGACGTCGATCACGGAAGCCGGCCGCTGGGAAGGCCGCATCGCGTCCTGGGGTGTGCACGGCTGGCGCGGACGCTGGCTGGTCAACGGTTCGTCGGACGGCGTCGTGGCTCTCACCATCGATCCGCCCGCCAAGGCCAAGGTCTGCGGGGTGAGGGTGACGCTGCGGGAGCTGGGTGTCAGCGTGACCGACCCGGACGCTCTCATCGCAGCCTGTACACGCTGACGAACGTGAGCTTGGGTGCCAAATCCGGTCCGGAGCTGGCACCCAAGCTCAGTCTCGGTGCGAAAAACTAGGGCTGAGGCGTCACATCCACGCTCGGGGGCAGTGGGGAGGGCTCCGGCTGCATCGAGCGCCGCACGATCGAGAAGGTGACGCCACCCAGGGCCAGGACCGCGACCGTGGCACCCGCGATCAACAAGGGCCGGCGACGCTTGGCACCCGCCTGCACCACCACGGCCAGATCGCCGGCGGAGTCCTCATTGCGGTGGCAGCGTCGGCCCACCCAGCGGGCGGTTCCGACGGTCGAGCCGACGCCGAGCCCGAGCACCCCGCGCAGCATGAGCAGCGGCCCCACGACGGTGTATTTGAGCCCGCGACCCAGATGGGAACCGGAGCTGGGGCGGCTGACCTCGGGGACGTTCTCGGTGACAGTGCTCATCAACCAACCTCTCTGCCGGACACGATTTCTGCAGACCTCCCGAGCGGAGGTTCGGCCTCCCACGTTATTCGTTGGGGGGCGACTTCGGGGTCTTAAATGTGAGTGGCAGACTGACTTTCCGTGACGAGCCCCATTCAGACCGCGACCGCGACGCTGCACACCAACCGCGGCGACATCAAGATTGCTTTGTTCGGTAACCACGCGCCCAAGACCGTCGCCAACTTTGTTGGTCTCGCCCAGGGCACCAAGGATTACTCCACCGAGAACGCCTCGGGCGGCACCTCCGGCCCGTTCTACGACGGCGTCGTCTTCCACCGTGTCATCGACGGCTTCATGATCCAGGGCGGCGACCCGACCGGCACCGGCCGTGGCGGCCCGGGCTACCAGTTCGCCGACGAGTTCCACCCGGAGCTGCAGTTCGACAAGCCGTACCTGCTGGCCATGGCGAACGCCGGCCCGGGCACCAACGGTTCGCAGTTCTTCATCACCGTCGGGCCGACCCCGCACCTGAACCGTCGCCACACCATCTTCGGTGAGGTCGTCGACGAGGCGTCGCAGAAGGTTGTCGACGCCATCGCCACCACCGCTGTCGACCGCGGTGACCGCCCGACCGAGCCGGTTGTCGTCGACTCGATCACCGTTTCCTGAATTTCAGCCTGACGCGCGGCGCGGCAGTCCCCTACCGGGGGTTGTCGCGCCGTTTGCGTTGCGGAACTAAGGAATGAGTCCGGCGTCGGTCAGGGCGTCGAGGACGTCGATGGGGTCGGTGCCGACGTCCCACCGGGTGAAGACCAGGAGCCGGTCGTCGACGGTGTCGAGTTCCAGGAGCCGGACCTTACGGGTCACCCGGCGGAATTCGGTGATACGCACACTCTTGAGGTCTGCCTGTGTATAAGTGTCGGTCCGCCACCAGCCGCGAACGACCAGTCCCCCCGGTGTGATGGCGAGCTTGGGCCGGGCGCGCCAGGACATGCCGGCGAAGACCAGCAGACCGATGGCGGCGATGCCGCCGAGAACACGTCCGGGCAGGTCAGTGACCGAAGTCAGGGCCACCGCCGCGAGTACGACGCCGAATGCTCCACAGGCGGCGATACCGGCTGTCGGGGGACTCCATTGAGTTTGTTCCACGAGATGTCCACACCCTTGGGGGCAAGTTATCCACAGGCACTATCCCCAATGGGGATGAATCACATCGATGTGATTGTGTGTCGGTCAGGTTGCCAGTTGGGTTACGTAACGAGGCCGGAATGTAACGAACCGGGGTCGTTGACGCAGCTCAGCGCCACCGCATGGTCAGCAGTAGACCGGTGATCATGAACGCGAAGGCGATCGCGTAGTTCCACTGGGCGAGATCGGCCATCCACTGCAGGAGATGCGGAGTACCGGCCGGGTTCAGCGCGGCCAGCTGGAACACCGCCAGCCAGATCAGACCGATCAGCATGAGCGAGCAGAAGAACACCACGAACCACACGCTCGACGGTCCGGCCTTGACCTTCACCGGCGTCCGACTCACCGGGTTGATGGTGAAGTCGTTCTTCTTGCGAACCTTGGACTTGGGCATTGGTACCTTCGCGGACAGTCGGTGCCGCACTCCGGCGCCGGCGGAGAAAAACCGGCAATTCGGTGCGACGATGGAGCGGTATGCACTCAGAGCCTAACGCAGAAGACGTGTCGCCTCGCAGGCCCTGGTGGACGGCCGGGACCTCGGAACCTGCCCAACCGGCCCGCCACTCCGCGTGGCGATTCGGTGTGCCGGTTGTCTGTGTGCTCGCCGGCCTCCTGCTGGCCACCACCCATAGCGTGTCGGGGGGTAGCGAGATCCGGCGCAGTGACGCGCCCCGCCTCGTCGACATGGTGAAGGAAGCACAGCGCACCGCGGCGACGCGGACCGCCGAGCGTGACAACCTTCAGCATCAGCTCGAGAACCACCACGGCGGTACGCCCGGCGCCGACGCCGCGCTCGGTGCCATCACGAGCCGGGCCAACGAACTCGGTCTCGAGCTGGGCCTCGACCCCATGCGTGGACCGGGCCTGGTGATCACCCTCAACGACGCGCAGCGCAACGCACAGGGCCAGTACCCGCGCGACGCCACCCCCGACGATCTCGTCGTGCACCAGCAGGACGTCCAGGCGGTGCTCAACGCACTGTGGCTGGGCGGTGCCGAGGCGGTCCAGATGCAGGACCAGCGGATCCTGGCGACGTCGGCTCCGCGCTGCGTCGGCAATACCCTGCTGCTCAACGGCCGTACCTACAGCCCGCCGTACGTCATCACCGTGATCGGCAACGTCGAGGGCATGCGCGCCGCGCTCGCCGCCGCACCGCTGGTGACCCTCTACAAGCAGTACGTGGTGCGGTTCGGGCTCGGCTACACCGAGGTGCCGCGCACGTCGGTGGACGTCGTCGGTCACCGGATGCCGGTGAAGCTCCGGTATGCCAAACCGGCTGGACCGGTCACATATTGATTGATCAGGTACGTGGGTGACCCAGTAGCCTGACGGCATGCAGGTTCTCGTCCTCGACAACTACGACAGCTTCGTGTTCAACCTGGTCCAGTACCTGGGCCAGCTCGGGGTGCACGCACAGGTCTGGCGTAGCGACGACGAACGCGTCTCCAGTCCCGAAGGCGTCGCTGCTGTCGCGAAGGAGTTCGACGGGATCCTGGTGAGCCCCGGCCCCGGTACTCCGGAGCGGGCCGGCGCGTCCATTCCGTTGGTCCGCGCCTGTGCGGAAGCCCGCACTCCCCTGCTCGGGGTGTGCTTGGGACATCAGGCCATCGGGGTGGCTTTCGGCGGCACGGTGGACCGCGCACCGGAGCTGCTGCACGGCAAGACCAGCCTGGTGCATCACGCGGATAGCGGTGTGCTGCAAGGACTTCCGGACCCATTCACGGCGACCCGGTACCACTCGCTGACCATCCTGCCGGAGACCCTGCCGGACGAGCTGGAGGCCATCGGGCAGACCGACAGCGGCGTCATCATGGCCGTCCGGCACCGCGAACTACCGATCCACGGGGTGCAGTTCCACCCGGAGAGCATCCTGACCCAGGGCGGCCATCGGATGCTGGCCAACTGGCTCGCGTTCTGTGGTCAGGCGCCCGACGAGGGTCTGGTCAGCCGACTCGAGCAGGAAGTCGCCGACGCGGTCTCGGCCGCGACCCGCACCGCCTGACCGCGCACGCTGAGCAACGCTACGAAGCGAAGCTCAGCGTGATCGAGGCGCCGAAGTTGACTCCGCTGCCGGCTGCTGGCACCTGGCTCACCACCGCATTGCTGCGCTGGCCGCTGTTCTGGACGTCGGCGCCCTTGATCAGCACGCCGGTCCAGCCGAGCGCTCGCAGGTTCGGCTCGGCGTCGGTCCAGAACTGACCGGCCAGGTTCGGCATGACGAACTGGTTGCCCTGCGACACCTTCAGCGTGATCGGCGCGTCCTTGGCGGTGGGGGTGCCCGACGGCGGGTCGGTGCCGATGATCTCGCCGGCGGGTTTCGGGCTGTCGATCGGCGCCGTCAGGATCGTCTGGAAGCCGACGGTGTTGAGGTTCTTGGTTGCGATTTCGACGGTCTGCCCGTTGACGTCAGGGATCGGCACCAGGCCGGGCCCGGAGCCGACGATGATCGTGATGACGTTCGTGATCGCCGACGTCTGGTGGGCCGGCGGGTTGGTCGCGATGACGCGGTCCTTCTGCTCCGGCAGCGACTGCGACACCGTCTGCTGGATGTTCCGGAAACCGGTGGACTGTAGCTTGGCCATCGCGTCGGCAGGCGACAACTTCGAGACGTCGGGGACCTCGCGCTGCTCGGGGCCGGTGGAGATGTTGATGGTGATCTCGTCGCCGGCGGCGACGGACGCGTTGGCCGACGGTTCGGTGCCGATGACGTGGTCCGGCGCCACCGTGGAGTCGGGTCGCTGCTGTGTACGGGTCTTGAAGCCGCGGTTCTGCAGGTTGGCGACGGCGTCGGCCTGAGCCAGCCCGCGCACGTCCGGAATCTGCTGGTCGTGCGGTTTGCCGCCGATCAGGTTGATCGCGACAGTGACGACGACCGTCAGCACGGCCAGGATGGCGGCAGCGATCAGCCAGCGACCGATCGGCGTCGCGGCCCGGTCCGTCGAGCGGTAGGGCTGCGGGTTGACGCTGATCTGCTCCGGCATCATGCTGCGCGGTCCACCGAAACCGCCCGAGCCCATCATGGCGGTGCGTTCGGCGTCGGTCAGCACCTTGGGTGCATCGGGTGCCTCACCGGCGTGCACGCGGATCAGGTCGTTCCGCATGTCGGCGGCGCTCTGGTAACGGTTGTCCGGGTTCTTCGCCAGGGCCTTGAGCACGACGGCGTCCAGGCCCGGGGTGATGCCGGAGTGGCGCTGCGACGGCGGCACCGGGTCCTCGCGGACGTGCTGGTAGGCCACCGCGACCGGGGAATCGCCGACGAAGGGCGGCTCGCCGGTGATCAGTTCGTAGAGCACGCAGCCCAGCGAGTACACATCCGAGCGGGCGTCGACGTTCTGCCCGCTGGCCTGCTCGGGCGACAGGTACTGGGCGGTGCCGATGACCGCCGCGGTCTGCGTCATCCGGTTGCTGCTGTCGGCAATCGCGCGGGCGATACCGAAGTCCATGACCTTGACCGCGTTGGCCTTGCTGATCATGATGTTCGCCGGCTTGATGTCCCGGTGCACGATGCCGTGCTGGTGACTGAAGTTCAGGGCCTGACAGGCGTCGGCGATGATCTCGATGGCGCGCTGCTGCGGCAGCGGACCCTCGGTGTGCACGATGTCGCGCAGCGTCACGCCGTCGACGTACTCCATGACGATGTACGGCAGCGGCCCGTTGGGCGTTTCGGCCTCACCGGTGTCGTAGACGGCGACGATCGCCGGGTGGTTCAGCGCCGCGGCGTTCTGGGCCTCGCGGCGGAAGCGCAGGTAGAAGCTCGGATCGCGAGCGAGGTCGGCGCGCAGCACCTTGACCGCCACGTCACGGTGCAGGCGCAGGTCCCGCCCGAGGTGAACCTCGGACATGCCACCGAAACCGAGGATGTCCCCCAGTTCGTAGCGGTCGGAGAGGTGCTGGGGCGTGGTCATGAGATGGCCGGTCCTGACAGATCAGGGAGCGAAGCCGACTGACCCGCCGGTGCGCCGGGCGTCTTCGTGGTCTCGGTGATGGTGTTGGTGACTGTGGACTGCTGCTGGTTCTTCTGGTCCTGCCGGTCCTGCGCGTTCAGCACGATCAGGATCGCGATGACGATCGCCAGCGCACCCAGGACACCCGCCGCCCACAGCAGTGCGCGCTGTCCGGGCGAGAACGTCCGTCGCGCGGGCGGGGCCGGCCGGTGGCTACCGCTGGCCGGCCGGGGCCGCGGGGTTGCCGGCGCCGGACGGGCGGGCTCGATGGCCGCCCGCGCTTGCGTGCTCGACGGAATCGCCGCCGGAGCGGCCCGCCCGATGGTCGGCGCCTGGTTGGGCCGCGGGGGGCGCCGTCCGGCCCGGACCGCGGCGACGGCGTCGGCGAACGGGCCGCCGCTGCGGTAACGATGGATGGCGTCCTTGGCGAGGCTGATCTCGATCAGTTCGCGGACGTTCGGGGGCAGGTCGGCCGGCAGTGGTGGCGGCGCTTCCTTGATGTGCTTCATCGCGACGGTGAGGGCGCCATCGCCGGTGAACGGCCGTCGGCCGGATACGGACTCGTAGCCGACGACACCGAGCGAGTAGACGTCGCTGGCCGCGGTGGCGTCGTGGCCCAGAGCCTGCTCGGGCGCGATGTACTGGGCGGTGCCCATCACCATGCCGGTTTGGGTCACGGGAGCGGCGTCGACGGCCTTGGCGATACCGAAGTCGGTGAGCTTCACCTGGCCGGTCGGGGTGATCATGATGTTGCCGGGCTTGACGTCGCGGTGCACCAGGCCGGCGCTGTGCGCGACCTGCAGGGCCCGACCCGTCTGCTCGAGCATGTCCAGCGAGTGCCGCAGGGACAGCCGGCCGGTGCGCTTGATGACGGAGTTCAGCGGCTCGCCGTTGACCAGCTCCATGACGAGGTAGGCGGTGCGGCCGGCGTCGTCGAGCTCGGTCTCGCCGTAGTCGTAGACGCTGGCGATGCCGGGGTGGTTCAGCATCGCGACCGTTCGCGCCTCGGCGCGGAACCGCTCGACGAATTCGGGGTCGGTCGAGTACTCGGCCTTCAGGACCTTGATGGCGACCTGTCGACCGAGCCTGCTGTCGACGCCTTCCCAGACTTGACCCATGCCACCTGTGGCGATGAGTCGCTGAAGTCGATAGCGGCCGGAAAGTGTGACTCCGACGCGTGCGCTCATCCGCGATCCGCCTCCGCTTCTCGCTGCCCGCTCATGATCCCTCCCGTAGCGCCGCGGCGATAGTGGCCCGCCCGATGGGTGCGGCCAGCGCACCGCCGGTCGCGGACAAACGGTCTCCACCATTCTCCACTAGGACGGCGACGGCGACCTTCGGGGATTTCGCCGGGGCAAAAGCGATGTACCACGCATGTGGTGGTGTGTGACGTGGATCGGTGCCGTGTTCGGCCGTGCCCGTCTTTGATGCGATCTGCACGCCGGCTATGGCTCCCTTCTGCTGCGTCACCTGCTCGGCGCCGACCATCAGATCCGTAAGTGTAGCCGCGACCTGGGATGAGATGGCCCGCCGCTGTTGGTGCGGTGAGGTAGCCGCGATGTTGGAAAGGTCAGGTCCCTTGAGGTCGTCGACCAGGTACGGGGCCATGCTGACGCCGCCGTTGGCGATGGTCGCGGCAATCATCGCGTTCTGCAGCGGGGTCAGCGCGACGTCCTTCTGGCCGATGCTGGAGATACCCAGGGCCGGGGCGTCGGAGATCGGGCCGATGGTCGACTCGGCGACCTGCAGCGGGATCGACGGCGGCGGGCTGTCCAGGCCGAACTGCTTGGCCATGGTCCGCATCGCGTCGGCCCCGTTGTGCAGGCCCAGTTCGACGAAGGCGGTGTTGCAGGACTTGGCGAAGGCCTCGCGCAGGGACACCGTCGGGCCCCCGCCGCAGGCCGAGCCGGCGTAGTTCTCCAGAGTTGCGGTGCTGTCCGGCAACGTGATTCGCGAGGCGGAGGTGAGCTGGGTGTCGGGGGTGGCACCGGCCTGCAGCGCCGCGGCCGTGGTCAGCACCTTGAATGTCGACCCCGGCGGGTAGGTCTCGGAGATCGCCCGGTTCTGCAGCGGTGAATCGGGGTTGTCGCGCAGCGCCTGCCAGGCGGCGGACTGCTTGTCACCCTCGTGCGAGGCGAGCAGGTTGGGGTCGTACGACGGAGACGACACCATGGCCAGAATCTTGCCGGTGGACGGATCGAGGGCAACCACCGAGCCCTTGCACGGATTGCCGCCGCAGCCTTGCTGCATCGCGTCCCACGCGGCCTGCTGGACCCGCGGCACGATCGTGGTGTCGACGTTGCCGCCGCGCGGATCACGGCCGGTGAAGAAGTCTGCGATGCGGTTGCCGAACAGCCGCTCGTCGGAGCCGTTGAGGATGCTGTCCTCGGCGCGCTCGAGACCGGTGCTCGAGTACTGCAGCGAGTAGAAGCCGGTGACCGGCGCGTAGACCAGAGGGTTCGGGTAGATGCGCAGGTAGCGGAACCGACCGTTGGTCGGCATCGAGTAGGCCAGCAGCTGGCCGCCCGCGGTGATCTGGCCCCGCTGGCGCGAGTACTCGTCGAGTAGCACCCGCTGGTTCCGTGGGTCGGCGCGCAGGCTGTCGGCGGCGAACACCTGGGTGGTGGTGGCGTTGAGCAGCAACAGCACGACCAGTGCCATCACCAGTCCGGACACGCGACGAAGCGAGGTGTTCATTGTTTCTCGATCACCTCGGTGTTGGCCGCGGCGATCGACGATTGGTTCGGGCCCCGGGTCGACAGCGGACGGCGCGCGACGTGCGACACCCGCAGCAGCAGCGCCAGCAGCACATAGTTGGACAGCAGCGACGAGCCGCCGTAGGACATCCACGGGGTGGTCAGGCCCGTCTGCGGGATGAGTTTGGTGACGCCGCCGACGACGATGAACAGCTGCAGTGCCAGCGCGGCGGACAGGCCGGCGGCGAGCAGCTTGCCGAAGCTGTCGCGCACGGCGATGGCGGTGCGCAGACCCCGGATGATGACGATCGTGTACAGCATCAGCACCGCGGCCAGGCCGACGAGCCCGAGCTCTTCGCCCACGGCGGCGATGATGAAGTCAGTGGACGCGTCGGGCACCGTGCCGGGCTGCCCGTTGCCCAGACCGGTGCCGAAGATGCCGCCGGTGGCGAAGCTGAACAGGGACTGCACCATCTGGTAGCCGGCGCCGTCGGGGTCGGCGAACGGGTCCAGCCAGTTCTGCACACGCACCCGGACGTGGTCGAAAAGCTGGTACGCCGCAAGGCTTCCCACGCAGAACAGGCTCAACCCGATGATGACCCAGCTGAGCTTTTCGGTGGCGACGTACAGCAGCACCAGGAATGTCGCGTAGAGCAGCAGGGACGCCCCCAGGTCTTTCTCGAACACCATGACGCCGATCGACCCGATCCAGGCCACCAGCAGCGGTGCCAGGTCGCGGGGCCGCGGCAGGTCCAGCCCGAACATGTGCTTGCCGGCGCTGGTGAACAGGCTGCGCTTGGTGACCAGGACGCTGGCGAAGAAGATCAGCAGCAGGATCTTGGAGAACTCGGCGGGTTGAATCGAGAAGCCCGGCAGGCGGATCCAGATCTTGGCGCCGTACTGCTCAGCCACTGAATCGGGCAGCACCGCGGGGATGGCCAGCAGCACCAGGCCGGCCAGGCCGCAGATGTAGCCGTAGCGGGCCAGCATCCGGTGGTCGTGCACGAACATCAGCACGGCGGTGAACACCAGGATGCCCAGCAGCGTCCACAGCATCTGCTGGTTGGCGTTGCCGCCCGGCAGGATCCCGGCGGGCCGGGTGTGTGCCGACAGGTCCAGCCGGTAGATGAGGACCAGGCCCAGGCCGTTCAGCAGCGCGACGACCGGCAGCAGCAGCGGGTCGGCATAGGGCGCGTACCGCCGCACGGCGAGATGGGCGCCACCGAACAGCGCGACGAAGCCGACGGTGAACTGGATGAGGTCCAGACGCAGGCCGCTCTCCTGATTGGCCTCGACGATGAGCAGAGCCACAGTCGTGATCACGGCCGCGAACCCCAGCAGCGCCAACTCGGAATTACGCCGATTGGGTAGTGGAGGGGCGACCGCGACCGGAGACTGCGGCTGCGTCGTCATGCCGCGACTCCCGCTCGCTCTCGGGCCGTCATGACGCGTTCCGGCAGTTGGTGCCCGGCTCCTGAGGTGGCGGAGGGAGTGCCGTGGCCGTCGGGGACGGCGCCGCGGGCGAGGTCGGGGCGGGCGCGGGGCTGGAGGGGTTGGGTGCCGGTGCCGGTGCGGGCGTCGGCGCCGGGGTCGGGGTCGTCGAAGCCGGGGCCTCGGGGCCGGGGGCCGGACCGCGCGGCGGCTGGGGCACCACCGACAGCGACGGTGCCGGTGCGGGAGCCGGCGGGGTGACGACGGGTGGCGCGCACAGCGGCAGCAGTGAGCTGTGGCTGAGTTCCTTGAGCTGACGGATCGCGTCGTCGACGGTGCCTGTCGGCAGGCCGGCGGTGACCTGGGCCCGGCCGGACTCGCGCAGATCCGCGACCTTCATGGGCTGGCAGCCCGGATGGGTGTCGTCGACGCCGATGATCGTCATCTCGGAGTGGGTGTCGAGGCACGCCAGCAGGTATGGCTCCTGCAGTGGTAATCCGAGAAGCGAGCCCGGGACGCCGCGCATGATGTAGACCGAGCCGTTGTAGCCGGACACGTAGTAGTTGCTTCGGATCAGGTAGCGCCCGACGGCCAGTCCGCTGACGAGCAGCAGGATCAGCAGGATGGCGCCGATGATCAGGTTGCGCCGGGTGTGCCTCTTCTTCGCCGGTGGATCAAGTTGTGCCGCAGGCTTTTTCGCTGCAGCTGCGGCGCGCTTCGGGTTGAAGGCGGAAGCGCGTCCGGCGGCGGTGTTGGGCGGCAGGGTGTCGTCGTCCTGACCGGACACGGCGCCCGCGAGGATCGGTGCGGTCTGGCCGTATTCGTAGTCCACGACGTCGGCCACCACCACGGTGACGTTGTCCGGGCCGCCGCCGCGCAGCGCCAGCTCGATGAGCCGGTCGGCGCAGTCCACGACGTCCGGGATCTGCATGGCGTCCTGGATGGTCTCGTGGCTGACCGGGTCGGACAGCCCGTCCGAGCAGAGCAGGTAGCGGTCGCCGGCGCGGGCCTCGCGCATGGTCAGCGTGGGCTCGACCTCGTGGCCGGTCAGCGCCTTCATGATGAGCGAGCGCTGCGGATGGCTGTGCGCCTCTTCGGCAGTGATGCGGCCGTCGTCGACCAGGGTCTGGACGAAGGTGTCGTCCTTGGTGATCTGCGTCAGCTCGCCGTCGCGCATCAGGTAGCCGCGCGAGTCGCCGATGTGCACCATGCCCAGCCGCGTCCCCGCGAACAGGATGGCGCTCAGGGTGGTGCCCATGCCTTCGAGTTCGGGGTCGGCCTCGACGTGCGCCGCGATTGCGGCGTTGCCGTCGTGGACGGCGTCGTTCAGCTTGGCCAGCAGGTCGCCGCCGGGTTCGTCGTCGTCCAGGTGGGCGAGTGCGGCGATGACCAGTTGTGAGGCGACCTCGCCCGCGGCGTGGCCGCCCATGCCGTCCGCCAACGCGAGGAGGCGGGCCCCGGCGTAGACGGAGTCCTCATTGTTGGCGCGGACCAGGCCGCGGTCGCTGCGCGCGGCATATCGAAGTACGAGTGTCACGGGCGCAGCTCGATTACCGTCTTGCCGATTCGAACCGGCGTTCCCATTGGAACCCTTACCGCCGTCGTCACTTTCGCCCTGTCCAGGTATGTACCGTTGGTCGATCCTAGGTCTTCGACGTACCACTCGGAGCCTCTCGGCGACAGCCGGGCGTGCCGTGTCGAGGCGTAGTCGTCGGTGAGCACCAGGGTGGAGTCGTCGGCCCGGCCGATCAGGACGGGCTGGCTGGTCAGGGTGATCCGGGTGCCTGCCAGGGCTCCTTCGACCACCACCAACTGGCGCGCGTACCGGCGTCGGTCCCGGTTGGGCAGCAGGGTGCCCCGGAACGCCAGACCGCGCCGCACCATGACGGCTCCGGTGGGTGCGTAGATGTCGGTGCGCAGGACGCGCAGAACCGACCAGATGAAAAGCCAGAGCAACAGAAGGAAACCGACCCGCGTCAGTTGCAGAACTAACCCCTGCATCCGACGTCCTCTCCGTTGCCGCGTCGAGGCTGGGCCCGGTGCCCGGTAGCCGTCGGCATCGTCACGATACTTTGGCGGTCACCGGCCGGTGCGAACATCATCCGGCCGGTGACGGAAACCGGGCTCAGTGAACGCGGACCACGATCTCGGAGTGACCCACCCGGATGACGTCGCCGTCGGCCAGCTGCCACTCCTGAACCGGGGCGTTGTTGACGGTGGTGCCGTTGGTCGAGTTCAGATCCGAGAGCAGCGCGGTGTGCCCGTCCCAGCGGATCTCGAGGTGCCGGCGCGAGACACCGGTGTCGGGCAGCCGGAACTGCGCGTCCTGTCCGCGGCCGATGACGTTGGCGCCTTCGCGCAGCTGGTAGGTGCGGCCGCTGCCGTCGTCGAGCTGGAGCGTGACGTTCGCGCCGGCGGCACCGTAGCCACCGCCGCCGTACCCGCCCGGCTGGCCGTACTCGGGCTCGGCGTAGCCGGCGCCTGCGCCTGCGCCGCCGCCGTAACCCGGCTCGCCGTAGCCACCCGGGGCCGGGGCGTAACCCTGGTCGGCCGGGGCCTGGCCGTAACCCTGGTCGGGCTGGGCGTAGCCGCCCTGCTGCGGCTGGCCATAGTTCTGCTCGCCGTAGCCGCCCTGGCCGGAAGGCTGGCCGTAGCTCGGCTGGCCGTAGTTCTGCTGGGGCTGGCCGGCCGGTTGACCGTAGCCCTGGTCGGGCTGGTGACCGTAGCCCTGGTCGGGCTGGCCGTAGCCGCCTTGCTGCGGCTGGCCGTACCCGCCCTGCTGTCCGTAACCCTGGTCGGGCTGCTGGCCGTAGCCACCTTGCTGCGGCTGGCCGTAGCCACCCTGCTGTCCGTAACCCTGGTCGGGCTGCTGGCCGTAGTTCTGCTGTCCGTAACCCTGGTCGGGCTGGCCGTAACCCTGCTGCGGGCCGACCGGTGGCGGTCCGGGGGGACCACCCTGGGGTCCACCGAAGCCGCCCTGGCCGTACCCGGACGGGCCGGCGCCGTAACCGGCCTGGTCACCCTGCTGTCCATAGCCGCCCTGCGGACCGTAACCGGGGCCGCCCTGGCCGGCCGGCTGTCCGTAGCCGCCTTGCTGCTGTCCGTAAGCCTGCGGGGGCTGGCCATAGCCCTGGTTCGGGTCCTGCGGGTACTGCTGACCGCGCTGCTCGTCGGGCTGCCGTCCGTAGTCGTACTCGTCGCCTGGCTGGCCCTGTCCCTGGCCGGGGCGGTGGGTCGGGTTGTCAGTCATCGTTGGTACTCCTGGTTCTGCGGTGTGCACGCGGTCGCTGGGTGCCGGCCGCGGTGGCCCGGCGGTTGAGTCGGGGTTGACCGCGCCGTGGACGCGGAATTGGCCGGTATGAAGGCCAGGTGACGGCTCAAACCTGACGACCACCTCACCATACGTTTGCCATCCCCGCTCATGGACGAATCCCTCAAGGTGTTTGGCAAAAGCACTGGGTGTGAGGTCAGGATCGGCGTTCACCTTCTCGAAATCGGTGTAACTGAGCGTAATGACGTAATCGTTCGGTGCCAAAATACGGCCGCCGCCGACATCATGGGCACCGGACTCGGCTTCTCGCTGAAGCGCGGCCTCGACTTCCGGGGGTGCGATCGACCCCCCGAAGACGCGGGCAAAAGCGTCTCCGACCGTGGTCTCGAGCTTGCGCTCGAACCGGTCGACCAGACCCATGTCCCCCTGCCTTCGCTTCTTCTCGATGGTCCAGATGTGATGTGCGCAATAACTGCGCACCGCACTGTTACGCATGTTATCGGCCTGACCTTGTAATACGTGACCAACAGAATCGTGAGAATTCGAAAGCTGCTGGTCAAGAGGTGGCGAGCCGGCACGCGGTCCCTCCGATCGCGCCATTTCGCGCTGTCTGAGGGTCCAGCCGGACAGAAGCCGGGTGGTCAGCGGCGGATTTGGAGCCGGGGGTAGGGGTGGTGATACTCTCTCCCAGTTGTTTGGGGCGAGTGGCGGAATGGCAGACGCGCTGGCTTCAGGTGCCAGTGTCCTTCGGGACGTGGGGGTTCAAGTCCCCCTTCGCCCACTCAACAAAAGCCGTGAATCCGGTTCGGATTCGCGGCTTTTGCATTTGGTCGAGCGCCGCTGCGAGCCCGTGCGGGCGGATCGGCCCGGAATTCGCGCAAAGCACTCATAGATGGCCGGCTGTTCTGGGCAAGAGGGTGGCCTGCCGGACGGTGCCGATGGATAGGATCGCGCCATGAAGGGTTCGGTCACCGTGCACATGAACGCCGGCGCCGATCAGGTCTGGAACTTGATCGCCGACATTCACAACACCCCGAAATACTCGCCGGAAGTGTTCGAGTCCGAATGGCTGGACGGTGCCGACGGACCGGCACTCGGCGCGCGATTCCGCGGCCACGTCAAGCGCAACGAGATCGGGCCGATCTACTGGACGACGTGCCGCGTCACTGCTTGCGAACCCGGGCGCGAGTTCGGTTTCGCGGTGCTGGCCGGCGACAAGGCGGTCAACAATTGGCACTACGCCCTTGCGCCCGCCGGTGATGGCACGGACGTCACCGAATCGTTCTGGATGACGCCCGGCCTGCTCGACACCGTGTTCGGCATTTTCGGTGGCCAGTTGCGCACCCGGCGCAACATCCGGGACATGACGACCACGCTCAACCGGATCAAGGCCGAGGTCGAGGCCGTCTGATACCCATGTGTTCACCGCGGTTCAGTTTGGTCTGACGCCGTGAACACCCTGCTCCGTCTGCGGTATGACGACGGAGCCACCCGCAGCATGATGCGCACCGCCGGTGCCGACCCATAGGGTTCGGCGATGACTGCATTCGCCTGCCGGCAGAGCCTGGCCGCGGTCGTCGCCGCACCGCGAACTCGATTCCAGCGCAACGTAATTGGCAATCCGACCTGGGCGGACAGGATCGCCGCGGTTCGGGTGCGCCGATCCCCCGCCGCACTTGTGCCCGCCATGTATCGCGGCCGCCCCGACTTGCTGTTCGAGGAAGCGGCGACCGAGCGCGAGATGTATCGGCTGTAGAGCCCTGGGGTTCGGGGGCCGTCGCCGGCGCGGCGTAGCTCAAGTGACCACATGGTAATATCGGCCGGGTCCCGGTGAGAACACCGTGTGGGAGGAAGCCATGTCCATTCGTAATGCCGTGATGGATCTCGTCCAGCGCCGCACCCTGCTGCCCGAGCGACTCGATGCCGCACTGGCCGGTCCGGGCCGCGACGTCAGCGACCTGACCATCGTCGTGACCGGCGCCTCGGCGGGTATCGGGCGGCAGGCAGTCATCCAGCTCAGCGCCCGCGGCGCCACCGTCATCGCCGTCGCCCGCCGCGAAGACGAACTCCGAACACTCGCCGCCGAAACTGGATGCTCCTGGCGCACTTGCGATCTCGCCGATCAGGACGCCACCGCCCGGCTGCTGACCGACCTCGCCGAGGAACGCGTGGATGTGCTGGTGAACAACGCCGGCCACTCGATCCGCCGCAGTATCGCCGACGCCACCGACCGGCTGCACGACTACCAGCGCACGATGGCGCTCAACTACCTGGCAGCGGTCCAGCTGAGCCTGGGCCTGTTGCCGGGCATGATCGAGCGGGGCCGGGGGCAGATCATCAACGTCTGCACCTGGGGCCTGCACGCCAACACGTTTCCGCGCTTCTCCGCGTACGCCGCCTCCAAGAGCGCGTTGGCGATCTTCGGCCGCAGCCTGGGTGCCGAGCGGCCGCACCGCGGCATCACCGCCACCAACGTGTACTTCCCGCTGGTCCGCACCGAGATGATCGCGCCCACAGCCGAATACGAGGATGCGCCGGCATTGTCGGCGGACGAAGCGGGCCGCTGGATCGTGCGCGCGGTCACCCATCAGCCGGTGGAGGTCAGTCCCGCGGTGCTACGGGCGGTCCTGCCGACGATCGACTACCTCTCGCCCGCTGCGGCTGACCGCGCGATCGCGGCGCTCACCTGATGAACATCTCCCGCGCGTTGTCGCGCGTCGTCATCGACGGTGTGCTGCCGCTGATCGACAGCCGGATCCCGGCCTCGCGCCAACCATTCGACGCCCCTGAGATCCTCAAGCCCCACGATCTCTCGCGGGCCTGGGGCGTGACGCATTTCGGCGTCTTCGTGCCGGACCTGCCGGATCCGTACCGCTACGTGAACACCATGACACTGCTGGGTGCGTCAGGCGCCGAGCTGTTCGATCTCGACCACCTGGCGGCGCCCGATGCGCGCGATACCGCCACGGTCTTCTCCTCGACGGCGCACGCGGACCAGCGGTTCTATCGGGCGTATGACATGCACACCGACTGTTGGTTCACCGCCGACGGCCGCCGGCTGCGCTGGGCCGAGGATCTGGCCATCAATGTCGCGCTGCCGCACGTCGTCGTCCGAGGCCGCTACCCCCAGTTCGGCGTCGACCTGAAACTCGAAGTCACGGAACAGGTTTCATACTTCGTGAAGTCGCCCGTCTACGACCACCTGAGCCTGCTCGCCCCCTACACCGGTACCGTCGACGGGGTGCGGGTAAGTGGTCTCGGCACCTTCGAATACGCGAGAATCCGCACGCACCAAGCACTTACGCGTCGGCCGATACCAGCCCGACTCAAGCTGCCGCTGGACTTCTTCACCTACCAGATCATCAACCTCGACGAGCGCACCCAGGTGCTGTTGACCGACGTCCGCGCCCGCGGCCGGACCGCGTGCAAATTGGCTCACGTGCGCGTGCTCGGCGGTGAGACCGAGGTGTACTCCGACGTGCATTTCGCGGTCACCGAATACGGCGAGCCCCTCGTCGACGATCGTGGAAACACGATGCGACGGCCCCGCAAGTTCAAGTGGTCGGTGCGTGATGGCGACCGGGAAATCCTGGCCCTGATCGGCACCGTCGACGCGCCGTGGCGCCACGGCCACGGGCCGGGATACGCCGCCGCGTACACCTATACCGGTACCTGGGGTACCGGATCGGTCTCGGGCAGTGCGTATCTCGAGTGGATCGACGTTCAGCCGGACTGATCCGGCCCGTTCGTCCCGGGCAACGGTCAACCCTGGGCAGAGGTGCCGGGCACCTGATTAGGCTGTCCCGATGACCACGCGCCCCGTCAGCGGCAGAACCGGCACCAAGGGTGTGCCGCGCGGTGAGCGCGAGCAGCTGATCGTCGAGGCCGCGATCGCCGAATTCAGCCGCGCGACGTACGCGGGTGCGTCCCTGGCGGCCATCGCTGCGCAGGCCGACGTCTCCAAGACTCTGATCATCAGTTACTTCGGGTCCAAAGAGGCGGTGTACGCCGCCTGCGTCACCAAGATCGGCACCGAGATCGAGCAGGCCGTCGCCGACGCGCTCAAGTCCCCCGACCACCTGGCCGGCGCCGGCGCCGCAGCCGGCGAACCGGTGCTGGCCGCGATCTTCACGACGTTCGAGGGACATCCGGGCGACTGGCACGTGTTGTTCGACCGGTCGGTCCCCAACGGCCCGGCGCGGGATGCGGCACGCGAGCAGCGGACGATCTTGCGCCAGCAGGCGTTCGCGGGTGTGTCGCGGTCCCTCGGAGGTGTCGGCCTGACCGATCCCGTCGACCTGGTCGCGGCCACGGGCGTGTGGGAACACATGGTGTCGGCGCTGATGTTGTTCTGGCGCAATCATCCCGACGAGCCCGCCGCCGAGATGGTGGCGCGCGCCCACCGCGTCTTGGCGGCCATGGCCGGGCAGACGCTCGAAAGCGCGACGGATTAGTTCACGATCCGTCCGTCGACGCCCTCCGCCAGCAATCTCCGGGGCGGCTCGGTTCCGTCGAGGAGCCGGGTGACGCGTTTGACGATCTGCCAGCCATGCGCCGTCCCGGCGGCGCGACGGAGGTGGAAGTGGCTGACGCCGGCGCGGATGGCTTCGTAAGTCGTTGTGCGCTTGAGTAATAGCGTCGATTCGCACACCGCCACGGCGTCGTCACCGTGGATCGTGACGACGGCGGGACTCAAAAAGTGCGTGCATCCGGTGGTGATGAAGTCCTGATGACCGCGCGAGCGCACCATCGAGGCGACGTCGTCGCGGCCCGTCATGATCCAGTTCTCGACGTCGTACACGCCGTCCGGTGCCCACATCGCGGCAACGGCCTCTGCCTCGCCGGCGTCGACGAGCGGCCCGTAGGAGGCGATCATCCGCTCGATGGCGCGTTCGTCTTCGATGCGTCGCAGACGGGCTTCGAGCTCGGCGAGCCGCTGTTCGGTCATCGTTGCTCCGTGGCGGGCAGATTTGCCAGGTCCGCCAGGGCGCCGAGTTGTTCGCAGCAGTGCGCCGCGGATCGGGAAGAGATCACGCACGTGACGGACGTCGCGCCGACGTCTTCGAGCGCGCCGAGTTCGTCGAGGGTCCGTTGTGGTGCACCCATCGGATCCAGCGGCGGCGTCGCGAGCACAACGTCGAAAGGATCCGGAAGGTCCACGGCAGCAAGCATTGTCGAGATCTCTGTTGATGAGAGGCCGAAGGGCATCCAGCCGTCCCCGAGTTCGACGGCGCGGCGCAGCGACCGGCGGGTCCGGCCGCCCACCCAGACGGGTACCCGCGGCTGCAACGCGCAGGGGTCCATCACGACGGAGTTGTATGCGTAGTACTCACCTTGGTGCACTGGGTGATTGGTCGCCAACGCGTCACGCAGCGCGCACATCGCTTCGTCTGCCCGGGCGCCACGGTCGTCCCACGCCGCGTCCAGCAGGTCGAATTCCTCGCGGAGTGAGCCGACACCCACACCCAGGATCAGCCGTCCACCGCTGACCTGGTCCAGCGTGCCGTAGCGCTTGGCGATCTCCAGCGGATGGTGGTAGCCCAGTACCAGCACCGAGGTCGCCAACCGGATCCGCGACGTGCGTCCGGCGATGAAAGCCAAGGTGGCCAACGGATCCCAGTACGTGGAGCCCCGGGTCGCCGCGACATCAGTCGGCACGACGACATGTTCGGAGCAGGTCAGGAAGTCGATGCCGAGCAGGTCGGCGACGGCGGCGATCTCGCCGATCTCCGCGGCGCCGGCAGTCGCTTCCCACGTCGACGCGGTGGCGGGAACCTGGATGACCACCGGCGTCTGTAGTCCTATCCGCATGCACGCGCCCTTCCGTCGTGGCGCCTGGATCGGATACCCTCGGACGCAGAAAACTAAAATGAATTTTAGATATGGAGTGGGGACTTGTCTAGCGTGGACGCACTGCAGTTGCAGCAATACGGGCCGTGGGCCGTCATCGCGGGTGGCTCGGAAGGTGTCGGAGCCGAGTTCGCGGCGCTGCTGGCGGAGGCCGGCATCAACCTGGTGTTGATCGCGCGTAAACCGGAGCCGCTCCAGGCCACCGCCACCCGCTGTCGCGAGTACGGCGTGACCGTGCGCGCACTCACCGTCGACCTGACCACCGACGCCAGTGTCGATCAGATCAGCAGTGCCACAGCCGATCTGGAGGTCGGACTCCTCATCTACAACGCCGGCGCCAACACCCACAGCGCGGAGTTCCTCGACGGCGACCTCGCCGCCTTTCAGCGGGTCATCGACCTGAACGTCACCACGCCACTGCGACTGGTCCACCACTTCGGAGCACCGATGCGGGATCGGGGCCGAGGCGGGTTGATGTTGGTCGGATCGCTGAGCGGCCACCTCGGATCAGCGCGGCACACCGTGTACGGCGGTGTGAAGGCATTCAGCCGCATCTACGCCGAGGGTCTCTGGCTGGAGCTGCGCGAACACAACGTGCACGTGCTCGAGCTCGTCCTCGGCCTCACCAGGACACCCGCGATGGAGCGGGTGGGCCTCAACTTCGACATCCCCGGGATGCCTGCCTCCGATCCGGCTGACGTCGCGCGCGAAGGCCTCGCGAATCTCGCCAACGGACCGGTGCACATCGTCTCGATGCACGCCGACAACCCCACGGTCCACCCCACCGGTGATCGCAGCAAGGTGCTGTTGGCGTCCCACGCGATGATCCAGAAGATGTTGCAGGGCACGCCTGCCGGACCGCCGGCATAACCATGCCCCGCGCACCACTGGACCGGGAACCGGCGACTCCGAGAACTCCCGCACAGATCGACCGCTGCGACCGCATCCTTGCCACCGCAGCGCGCCTCGGGGCGCGCCACGGACTGGAGGAAGTCCGGATGCAGGATGTGGCGGACCAGGCCGAGGTTTCCATCACCACCGTCTATCGCTACTACCCCACCAAGCATCATCTGTTCGCGGCGCTGCTGTTTCACCTCACCCAGACCGCCGCACCGCCGGGCCCGACGACGGGGCACGCGGTCGCCGATGTCACCGAGTTCATGGCGGGCATCATCCGGAACATGCTGGCCCGTCCGCAGTTGGCCCGCGCGATGATCACGTCGGTCAATGCCCGGCGCGCCGAGTCGACGGCCCGCGGCGACTACAACCTGCGGCGGAACATCTTCGGTGTCGCGGGGATCGCGGCGCCCACGGCCGACCAGACCCAGATCGCGCTGCTGCTCGAGCAGTGCGCGTACGGCATCCTGTCGTGGGCCATCACCGGGGAGACGACGCCCGAGCAAGCCGAGCGCGACATGCGCCGCGCCTGCGAACTGCTGCTGGCGCCTTGGCGCAAGCGGCCCCGAACCCGACGAAGCGAGAGCGACCAATGACGGCCCACATCACCTTGAGTACCGGCGATCAGGCCTACGCCATCGAGGCCATCAAGCGCACCTTCGCCCGCCGGCTGCGGTGCATGGACACCAAGCAGTGGGAGATCTATCCGACGCTGCACACCGACGACGTCATATCCGAAACCTGGGATGGCCTGCCCGACAACAACAATTGGACACCCAAGCCCGGTAGTCAGAACCGCGTCGTCGGCAAGGAACCACTGACGCGGGCCATTCGGTCACTGCTCGACGGCGGCACCACCGTCACGACCGTCCACCATGGCCATACTCCCGAGATCGAGCTGACCGGCGACACCACCGCCACCGGCATCTGGGCCATGGAGGACCAGCTGTGGTGGACCAACGGCGGTGCCGAGGAACATCTGCACGGCTACGGCCACTATCACGAGCAGTACCGCTGCGAAGACGGCCAGTGGCTGATCAGCTACCGCAAGCTGACGCGGCTGCGGGTCGACACCACACCGCATTTCTTCGACTTCCTCAAGCGGCGGTAGCGCGCTCACTTGCGCTGACTGGCGGCGTACTCCTCGGGGCGGTTCGTCTTCATCCACGCGCGCACGGGCCAGAACAGAACCCACAGGACTCCGTACCCGGCGGCGTAGATGGCCGCGCACAGTGGCGCCGCGATCAGCCATCCCGGGTAGATCAGCAGCAGGCAGAACTGCAGAAACTGTTTGACGCCAACGGGATAGCCATCGGCCATCGAGAAGAACGTCTTCGGGTGCATCGCGTTCAGCAGGGCACGCCAGGCGGAGGTCTTGTCGTCCTCCGGGGCCTCGACCTGAGTAACGGCGGTCTGGTCGGGTTGGGTCATGAAAGGGCTCCTTGATGAGGGATGTCAGAGGGTCAGGCAGGGCTTGGCGCCGTCGTACACACCGCGGCGGTAGGCATCGACGCGTTCGGTCCCTTGGCCGTGGTGTTCGACGTCACCGCCGTCGGTGCGGTAGAGCAGCAGTGCGGCGACGGCCTTGTCCAGGTCACCTGGCGACAGGCTGTATCTGCTGTCGGGGCGGTTGTGCAGCAGGATGCTGGCAGCCCAGGAACCGGCCAAACAGTCTGCGCGCAACGATGTTTGCTTACTGTCCTGCGGCTGACCCATTCGCATCAGCGCCGCCAGGCCGTACTGCGTTGCGATGAGCGTCGCCACCGAGAAATCGCCGCCGCTGTCATAGATGTCGGGCATCGTCTTGACGTTGTCGAAGCCGACATAGTCGTCGTCGACGCAGTAGTACAGCACCGAGCCCTTCATCGACTTGCCGCCGCAGTCGGGCGCCTGGTCCGGATCGATCTTGCGCGGCGCCTTCAGCGGGGTCCAGTCGTATTTGCCGTCGGTCAGCTCGGGGATCAGCTGAGTGAAGTAGTCCTCGAGATCTGCTGGGACACCTTCGATTATCGCGTCATACGGGGCGTCGCCCCCGGCCGCCTGATCGGCGGCGTTGTTGAACGGCAGCTCGACCACCACCGGGTCGCCGTTGCGGTAGTCCGCGCAGACTTTCGGACCCTTGTCGAATCCGGTGCGGAACGAGTTCACCCGGTCGAACCCGCTGCCGTGCGCACTCAGATCGTGTTTGGCGGTGCCGGGCTCGTCGCGCAGGAACAGGAAACCGGCGAGGGCATTGTCCAGATCGTCGGCACTGGGGTTGTACGTGTCTTTGGCGTGCGCGGCCCACGCCCCGGCAAAGCAGTCGGCCTGGATTTCCTTGGTGACGGTCTCGCCCTGGAAGTTCGCACGGGCCTGGATCGCATGGCCCCACTCGTGGGCCAGCACGACCGGAATTACGAAGTCACCGAACTTCTTTCGCAGGTCGGGCAGCAGCCCGGTGGCGTCCCAGGCGACGTCGTCGCCCTTGGAGCAGTAGAACGCATTGCCGGCGACGTCCGCCGGTGAGTCCGCGCACGGCGGCACCGGGCCCTTCTTCGGGTCCACGCCGTAGAAGCCGCCCTCGACCGGTGTGTAGTCCTTCTTGTACAGCTTGGGAAACTCGCTCTGCCAGTAGGTTTGAATTTCGCCGATGGCTTGGGCGACGAGCTTGTTCACGGGATCCGAGGTGTCGCCGTGGATCTCGACGGGCGGGGCCAGCTGCTTCGTCGACGACGACGGCCCCGCCTGTGGTTTCAGCTGCTTGTCACCGCAGCCGGCGACGACGAGGGTGCACGCCGCCAGTAGCGCGGATGCCCGCCAGAGTGCCCGGTGCATTCCCATCGGTTACGACGTGGGCTTGTCGTCGACTTTGAACCCGTAGTTCACGTCGGAGCCGTCGACCTTGTTGACGGTGACCGTGACGCCGTACGTCTGGCCGCTGTCTTTGAGTTCGCAACGCAGCGTGGCGCCGGGCGTGCCTTTCAGGTTTTCCGGGCAGGTCAACGATTCGGGTTTGGTGCCGAACTGCTGACTCAGCTCCTCGCTGATCTGGTTGGCGACCTGCGCCTTGTCGATGGTCTGGATCATGTCGAACTTGACGTTGTCACCTTCGATGCTGGTGACCGTGACGTTGACGGTGCTGGTCTTGTCGCCGACCTTCATGGTGCAGTTGACCTCGGCGCCCTTCTGGCCCGCGAGATTCTCGGGGCAGGTCACCGAATCGGCCTTCTTGCCGTCGGCCCCGGTCATCTTGGTGATGATCTGGCTCTCGACGTCTTTCTTGCTCACCGACGGTGTCCCGCTGGAGCAGGCAGCGGCGCCGAATACGGCAACCGTGATCGCGGATGCCAGAACGAGCCTCTGACACGTCGTGTTGGTCATGTCGCCAACCCCTTCCGAGTTCGGGCGCCAGCCACCGGCGCCGCACTTATCAAGCGGACGGCAAAAGTTAGCGCCGCGATATTGGAATCCGGTTGGAATTCCGTGCAGGTCCGGCTGGTGACCGCCGCGTTCCAACCGCGTGCGTCGCGGGGTTCAACGGAATTCCAATCGGGCGTCCATATCGTGACGCCGAGGACGTGACCGACGTCCGTCGTCTACCCCTGAGGAGTCACGATGCAGATGTCGCATCGGCCTGTCATCGCCATCGCCGCCGCGGTCTGCCTGAGCATCACGCTGGGCGCTTGCGGAGGCGGTGACAAGAACAAGAGCTCGACCAGCTCCAGTTCCAGCTCGTCGAGTTCGAGCAGTAGCTCGAGTGCGACGTCGTCGACGAAGGCGGCGCCGAAGCTGAAGCCGCGCAAGGCCGAGGAGTCCGGCACGAACCCCACGATCGCCGACTACATCAAGGAAGAGAAGATTCAGGAGACGTCGATCCATCCTGGGGATCCGGGTGCTCCCGCGGTGGACATCGAGCGCCCGACGGGCTGGGACAGCGCCGGCGAGGACACGCCTGATTATGCGTACGGCGCCCTCGTCTACACCGGACCCGGCGCGCAGAGCACCGACTACACGGCGAACATCGTCGCGTTGGTGTCGCGCCTGGACGGTCCGGTGGATCCGGACAAGCTGCTCAAGCTCGCCGGCGGCGAGGTGAAGAACCTCCCCGGTTTCGAGTCCGTCGGTGAGGAAGCGGGTACCTCGGCCGGCTTCCCGGCGTTCCGTATCGCCGGCACGTACAACCTGAAGAGCGGCGGCAAGGCCGCGTTCGGGCAGGAGACGGTGGTCTTCAAGGGGCCCGACGGCCTGTACGTGCTGCAGATCAACGCGACCAGCGACGAGAGCCAGGGCCACGAGCTGTTCGAGGCGCTGGACGCAGTGGACAAATCGTTGAAGATCACCTTCTGACGAAATGGCAACGGCGCCACCCCGAAGTAAGGCGTATCTGCTCAAGAGCCGAACCAACACCTGGTGGGTGAACGTCGAACTGGAGCTGACGGACACCCAGGTGCGGTGCCTTGCGTCCGAGTATTCGAAGTGGGTCGACGACCAGTTGGGCCTGACCGACTACAAGGCGAAACTGTCGGCAGGCGAGGAGGTGGTGATCTTCGACTTCCCACGCGACGCGGTGACGGTCACCTGGTTACGCCAGTTGTACCGGGGCGGCTGTGAGGTCAGCCGGGGGAACTCTCGCAAATGGGTTGTCTCCCTGGTGTATCCGTCCGGGTTCGGCAGTGTGCTGGACCTGATGACGGACCGGGCGATCTGGCGCCAGTGGCGTGAGGAGCTGCCCGACCGGACCGTGAAATCCTGACCTACACGGGCTCGACCGACTGGGCCGCCAGCCGCTGCGCGATGCCACGGGCGAAGGCTTGTTCGCCCGTGGCATCCGCCAGGCGGCTCGCCCGGTGCACCAGTGCGTGGGCGCTGTCGGGCCGGCCCTGGTGCAACTCGATATCGGAGAGCAGGCACAGGAACATCGTGTTCATGACGGTGGTGCCATCGCAGGTGTATTCGTCGAACGCCTGGAAGGCGACTGCCGCGTCCCCGTCGCCGGAGCCGATGACCTGCGCCCAGACCCGGACGATGCGCGCGCACGCAGCCCATTGCGGGCTGCCCGCCGCGGTGAACTCGACGTCGACCTGATCGGCGAGTTCGACGATGCCGTCGGTGACACCGAGGACCGCCGCACATTCGACGTAGGTCAGCCGCGCGGCCAGGATGTTGAACACATCGCCGCGGCTCTGCGCGAGATGCAGTGCGCGGCGGTGGTATTCGTGCATCGCGTCCGAGTCGCCGCGGACGGCCTCGGCGATGGCCATCCAGCAGTAGACGCGGGGATGGAAGAAGTGCAGCGGATCGGTGACCGTCTCGGGCGGCGGAAAGTTGTCCATCATGTGCAGGCCGGTGCTGATCAGCATGTCGGTATTGCCGCGCAGGGTGTACAGCAGGATATGCACGAAGTCGTTGACGAGACCGATCACCGCATCACCGGACTTGTCGTACTGGTCTTGCAGGCCGATGGCGATGATCTCGACCTCGTCGATGCGGCCGTGCGCGCACAGCAGCATGGACTGCAGTGCGATGGCGCCATAGAAGTTGCGGCCCTTGACTTCCTGGCCGATCTCGAAAGCCCGCTGGACGGCCGCCGCGGCCGACTCGCTGGCCTGCCCCTCGAGGATGTTCTTCGCGCCCGCGAGATGCAGCCACAGGGTGGCCTGCCGGTCCAGGTGTTCGGGTTTGGCCGGCAGCCGGTCGCCGATCTGCAAGGCATGCTCGGCCAGCCCGGCGACGTCGTGGTACGCCGAACGGTTCAGGGCCCGCTGGATGGCGACCTCGAGAATGCCAAGGGCGACATCAGGATTCAGCTCGGCACCGGCCCGCCAGGCATGGTCGGCCGTCGCGATGACGTGTTCGTACGCGGCCGTCGGCAGCGTGGCCGTCCGGGTGGTGGCGATCGCGGCGTGGACGCTGGTGCGATCGGTGGTCGCGAGCTGTGCGATGAGCGCGTCGCGCACCAGGCCGTGGCTGAACCGGTAAGCGCCCGGGCGCGTGGGCAGTTCGTCGAGCAGGCCGGTCTGATACGCCGGGCGCAGCCGGCTCTGCACCGTCGAGACCGACAGGTCGACGATGTCCGCCAGGTCGGCGACGTTGAATTCGGGCCCGACGACAGCGGCCGCGCAGAGCACCCGACGGCACGGCCGGTCCAGTACGCCGAGGCGCCGGCCGACGATGCCGACCACCGCGTCCGACAGCGCGGGATGGCCGCGTTGCGGGGCGCCGTCGGTGTCCAGCGCCCGCGCGAGTTCCTTGATGTAGAACGGGTTTCCGCCGGCCTGCTCCCAGACTTGCGCCGAGACGGCCGGCGGGATCGCGCTATCGGCCACCGCGTCGACGAGGTGTGCGGCGGCCGCGCAGTCGATGCCGTCCAGATGGAGCGTGACGGTGTCGTTCGACCGGACGATGCGTTCGAACGACGACCGGTTCATGGGTCGGTCGGCCCCGAAGAACGTCCAGTTACCGACGACCTGGATGGGGATGCGCGGGAATTCTTCGGCGAGCAGGACGAGCGTGTTGATCGACGCGGGATCCGCCCGCTGCAGATCGTCGATGACGAGCACCAGCGGGGCGATACTCGACAGCTCGCGCAGCGCCGACACGATTCTCTCGACCAAGGCGAATCCCGTTGGCGCGAACCGGCTGCCGGCGTTGAGGTCGTCGTCACCGTGCCATTCGGGCACCAGGGCGTTGACCACGCCGGGGGCCTCCCGCAGCACGGCCTTGCGGCCGGCGGTGCCGAGCTCGCCGCCCAGTTGGCGCAGTAATTGGATCCAGGTCCACAGCAGCGGCAGCTTCACCCCGCTCGGGTGGCCGGCCCAGGCCACCGCGATACCCGCGGCGCGGGCGCGGTCGACGGCGGCCTGCGCCAAAGTCGTCTTCCCGATGCCGCTGTCGCCGGTCACGAGCGTCACGCCGCCGGCGCCGCCCGCGGCTCGACGCACCGCCGCGGTCACGGCACCCAGCTCGGTGTCCCGGCCGACGAACGGGGGCGGTGCCGCCGGATCGGGATCGGGGTTCAGCACGTGCGGTGCCGGTGCGACGCGCAGTTCCGCGGCCCCGTCGCGGATCTTCTCGAAGAGGGTCTGCAGGCCTTCGCCGGGCCGCGCGCCGACCTCGCGGTCGAGGGTCGTGCAGGCCCGCTCGAAGGCCTGGATGGCGTCGGCGGTGCGGTTGGACCGGTGCAGGGCAAGCATCAGATGGCCCCACAACCGTTCCTGCAGCGGGTGTTCCGCCAGGGCCGCCTCGATCTCGGGTACCAATTCGCCGCCGCCCCCGAGTTGCAGCGCGGCATCGAAGCGGGCCTCGATAGCAGTGGTCCGCAGGGCTGCGAAGCGGATGGCCTCGGGTGCGGCGAACTCGTGATAAGCGAACTCGCCGAACGGATCTCCGTGCCAGAGCGCCAGCGCCTCGGTCAGCATCTCGACGGCGGCCCCGGCCGAATGGCGGATCAGCGCCGTCCGGCCTTTCGAGACAAGGTTTTCGAAGCGGAGCAGATCGATGGAATCGCCGGCGAGCAGGTTCAACTGGTAGCCGTGGGGATGGGAGGAGAGCCGTTGGCTCTGGCTGTCGGCCCGGCGGGTCTCGGCGGTCTGGTCATGCCCCAATTCGGCGCCCGGGTCGAGGACGCGACGGAGGTTGGCCACATAGGAGCGCACCGAGGCCAGTGCCTTCGGGGGTGGTTCGTCGCCCCAGACGGCGTCGATCAGGCGGTCGATGCTGACCACCGTGCCGTGATTGGCCACTAGCACAGCCAGTACGCACCGCTGCTTCGGTCCGCCGAGCGCCGCCGGCGTGCCGTCGACCCGGGCGGCTACTGCACCCGAGAGGTAGTACTGGACCATTTCCCCCGATTCACAGCAAATTCAGAACTGGGGAGACGATACATCCGCGCGTGACCTGCGGCATCCCAGATGAGCCTGTCAATCTGCTGGCGGGTTGGTCAGTTCAGAGAATTTCCGGTTCGCGCTTGCGGCCGGCCCGGCCCGCGATCCCGAACCCGGTGCCCACCAGCAGGAACGGGGCGCCGATGATGCCGAGCAGGGTGGGTAGGAACCAGACCTGCCAATAGGTGTTGATCGTGGCGTCATGCGGGTTGTCGGGGCGGTACCGGACGTCGACATGCTCGCCGAGCTTGGCCGGTGGCGGATTGGTGCTGATCGAGCCGAGGAAGCGGATGTGGGTGCCTGCGGCCGTGGCGAATTCGACGCGCGCCCGGTAGCGCGGGCTACTGCCGCCGCCGCTGGGTACCAACTCGACGACAGTGCCGTCGGCGTGACTGTCGGACGAATTCGATTGGGCGACAAACGCTGCGCAGACACCGGCCGCGACGGCCAATGACAACCCGACCGCCAGGAACGCTTTCGCCAGGACCGGTGCGACGGATTTCTTGGGTACGTCGGCGCCGAGTTCTGTCGCGATGGTTGCCGCCGGGTCGGAAGACCTGGCACGGGTGCGGTGCTTGCGCAGTAGCGCAACGAGAACGGCGATATCCACGATCACGATGACGGCGACCAGCACCACGATGTACTCGACGCGCATGGCCCCTCCGGAAATGTCGGCACGGAGAGGGTAGGACGGCGCGATTGGAATCCGCTTGGCGCCGGGGCGGCCGAAGACACCCGTGAGGGTTGTGTACGCGTATCTCGGGTTCCGCGTACACAACCCTCACAGGGTTGGGAATCAAGCCTCTGTCTGTCCCAAAGTCACGGCCGCGGTGTGCTCTGCGCCGGACGGGTCGGCGTAGGTCAAGGTGACGCTGTCACCGGGAGCCTTGGACCGGATCGCCGCGACGAGCGCCTCAGGACCGTCGATCGGCTGATTGTCGACCTTGGTGATCACGGCGCCCTTGTCCAGGCCGGCCGCGGCGGCGGGACCGTCGGCGACGACCCCGGCCACTGCCGCGCCCTGGGCGCTGTTGGCGGCCAGCTTGACGCCCAGCGAGGCGTGCTGGACGGTACCGGTCGAAATCAGTTGGTCGGCGATGCGCTTGGCCTGATCGACCGGGATGGCGAAGCCGAGTCCGATCGAGCCGGGCTGGGAGCCACCGGAATCCGGGCCACCACCGAGTGATGCGATCGCCGAGTTCACGCCGATCAAATTGCCGTTCATGTCGACGAGCGCGCCACCGGAGTTGCCGGGGTTGATCGCAGCGTCGGTCTGGATGGCGCTCATCACGGACTGCTGTCCGGTCTGCTCGTCACCGGTGCTCACCGGACGGTTCAGCGAACTGATGATGCCGGTGGTCACGGTGCCTTGCAGGCCCAGCGGCGAGCCGACGGCCACGACGTTCTGTCCGACGCGCAGGTCCTTCGAGGATCCGATGCTGATCGGCGTCAGGTCGGACACGCCCTGGGCCTTGACCACCGCGATGTCGTCGGCCGGATCGGCGCCCACCACGGTGAAGGGCACCGTGCGGCCGTCGGACAGCGTGACGGTGGCCTTGGTCTGACCGCCGCCGGTCATGCCGCGAGGCAGGCCGCCACCGGGGCTCAGGCTGCGGGGCAGCGCATCCTGTTCCGCAGCAGTCTGATTGGCCTCGGCGACCACATGGTTGTTGGTCAGGATCAGGCCGTCCGCGGTGAGGACGATGCCCGACCCCTCCCCGCCCTGCTGGCCGGTCTGGACCTGCAGTTTCACGACGCTCGGCAACACCTTGGCCGACACCGCCTCGACGGAACCGGCCGGCGCCGGTGCGGCCGCGACAGCCGCCGGCACCGTGCGGTTCTGAACCCCTGCGGCGAGCGGAACCTGCGCCGTCGGCGCCATGCTGCCGTAGTGGTCGACCGCGGCCATGGTGCCTGCCGCGCCTGCCGCGATGGCTACCGCGGCGACGCCGAAGGCCAGCAGGCCGGAGCGGGATCGCTTAGCTGGCGCCGGCGGTACGGGTGCGGCGGGGTACTGCTGCGGCGCCGCGTACGGAGTTCGCAGCGGCTGGGTGTACTCGTCGGAAGCGTGGTGGCGACGGTAACGGTCGTTGCTCCACTGGACGAGTTTCTCCTGTTCAGCGGCATACTGCCGCGACCAGAGGTGCTGGTTGTCCGGAGTCGGCTGTTCTGACGGGTGTCTCATTGGCGTTGACTACTTTCTCGAAACGTCGGTAAGACATGCGTGCTCGCGCTTGATGTCTCCACCGTGCCGTCGCCAACTGAGGCGTTGCTGAGAAAGAGTTCGGGACAGCCAAAGACTTTTCAGATCACTTGAGCGCCGTCGTGGGCCGGTGGCGGGTCCAGGTCAGGGTGTGGCCGTCGTTGATCGCCGTTCCGTGAACCCCTGCTGAACTTCGGCCCTGATTCTGGTGTCGGACTCGCGGAACGGGCCGTGCTGAGCCACGATCGACGGGTGCGTCCGACCCGACTGACCGCCGCCGGTGAAATCCCGGACACGGGCATCGCCGACGACTTGTCGACGACCATGACCATCGCCGAGCAGTACGACTGGCATCAGCGGTACCTGCGCCGGCACCGCGTATCGCGACGGAATTTTCTGCGTGGATCGGCGGCCGCCGCTGCGGTGGCGGCCCTGGGACTGGCGCCGTTCGGGCGCCGCGCCTACGCACAGGACGCGCCGCTGAGCGTGGCCAACCGACGCGTCGGCTTCGGCGGTGACGCCACCGAACAGCTCCGGCTGGCCGCGCAGCTGTCGCGAAATCCCGGCAGCACCAGGGTCTTCGTCGACCACGGTCCCACCGATCAGCTGGGTGCAACCATCGAAGCCGAGGTCCGCAACCTCGTCACGCAGATCCCCACCAGCGACCGCGGCGTGCTGGCGGCCGAGCAGTTCTACGCCCATGTCCCGGTCGACGGTCTGCCCGGCGGCACCGCGCACTTCTACCGGTGGCGCACCGAGGACGGCTTCGTCAGCGACGTGCGGTCGGCGAAGACGGCGATGCCGAGCGTGCGAAAGGCGTTGGCGCCGTTCCGGTTCACCATGATGGGCGACCAGGGCACCGACGACATCCCGCGTCAGCCGGCCGGGCTGAAGCGCGGCGACTACGACGACAGCTACTACAAACCGGACAACGAGCCCGACGTCCCGCACACCGCCAACGTGTTCAACCAGATCATCGCGTCCAACCCCGAATTCCACCTACTGGCCGGAGATATCGCCTACGCCGACCCGTCCGGCGGTGGCAAGCCGCTGTCGTTCGTGCCGTCCGGGGGCAAGGCCGCGCACGGCTTCGACAAGTACAACCCGTTCGTCTGGGACGTCTACTTGAGCTCGATCGAGGCCAGCGCGGCGAGCACGCCGTGGATGTTCGCGACCGGTAACCACGACATGGAGGCTTCGTATCCGAGTCACGGTTACGGCGGTCACCTGGCGCGCATGGATTTTCCGGACAACGGCCCGGCCGCCTGCCCGTCGGTCTATTCGTTCACGTACGGCAATGTCGCGGTGCTGTCGCTCGACGCCAACGACGTTAGCTTCGAAATCCGTTCCAACACCGGCTATTCCGACGGTACTCAGAACTCCTGGGTCGAGCGCACCCTGGCCGCGTACCGCGCTGACCCCGCTATCGATTTCATCGTCTGCTTCTTCCACCACTGCGCGTACTCGACCACCGACTCACACGCCAGCGACGGCGGCGTGCGGGCGGCGTGGTGCGAGCTGTTCGACCGCTATTCGGTTGATCTCGTGCTGCAGGGACACAACCACGTGTACGAGCGCACCGATCCGATCCGCGCCGACCGCCCCACCAAGGTCGCCGGAGACAACTCGACCGTCGAGGCGGAGACCGACGGCACCGTCTACTACACCGTGGGCTGCGCCGGCCGGCCGCGATACGGCTTCCAGCCAGGTGAGCCCGAGAGCTACCGCGGCCACGAAGCCCCCGACACCTTCGTCCCGAACAGCTACGTCTGGACGTCCGAGGGCAAGAAGAAAGCGGAGGCGGTCGGCTGGTCGCGGGTGCGTTTCCGCAACTACGCGTTCATCCGCGTCGACGTCCGGCCCGGACAGCTCCTGAGCGAGATGGACGTGACCGCGGTCGACGAACACGGCCGGGAATTCGACAAAGTCACCTATCGCCGCAGGGTGCGCGCGTAACCCGTGCATCAGCCGGTACGGCAGTCATGCCTGTCTTATGGTTAGCCGGTGGAAGGGACACCGTTCGGCCGGTACCGGCTGATTGAGCTGCTCGGTCGCGGCGGCATGGGTGAGGTCTGGAAGGCCTACGACACCACCATGAAGCGCGTCGTCGCGATGAAGGTGCTGCCTCCGACCTTCGCCGACGACGAGCAGTACCAGGTGCGGTTCCGCAGGGAGGCACACGCCGCAGCCGGGCTCGATGAACCGCACGTAGTACCGATCCACGATTTCGGTGAGATCGACGACCGCCTTTTCGTGACGATGCGCCTGATCGACGGAAAGACCGTCCAGGAGCTGTTGGCCGACGGTCCGCTGGCACCCGAGCGCGCCGTCTCGATCGTCGAGCAGATCGCTGCCGCGCTCGGTGCCGCGCACGGGGTCGGGCTGGTGCACCGCGACGTGAAACCCGCCAACATCCTGGTCACGCCAGACGATTTCGCGTACCTCATCGACTTCGGCATCGCGCGCGCCGCCGGCGAGACCAAGCTGACCCATACCGGCGCCACGATCGGCACGGTCGCCTACATGGCTCCCGAGCGGTTCACCAGCGACCGGTGCGACGCGTGTTCCGACATCTACGCGCTGACGTGCGTGTTGCACGAATGTCTGGTCGGCGCCCCACCGTTTCCGGGCGACAGCATGGAGCGGCAGATCACCAGCCACCTCTATTCGGATCCGCCGCGGCCGTCGACCATGCGGCCGGGAATTTCGGCATATATGGATCAGGTCATCGCCACCGGAATGGCCAAAGACCCCGAACTGCGTTATGCCACAACGAAAGACCTCGCCGTCGCGGCCCGCGCCGCGCTGAGCGCACCGGTGCAGCCCGCCCAGCCGGTCGCGCCGTCCGCCTGGGGCGCCCCGGCGGTCCCCTACCCGCCGACCGGCCCTGAGTCGTATCCCGCGCACGCGCACACTCAGTACGCGAACCCGGCGCAAGGTCTGGGTGCCGGGTCCGCGCAGTGGTCGTCGCCCCAGATGGCGAATGCCCAACCGGCACAATCGTGGTGGCGCAACTCGGCGGTGGTGATCGTCGCGGCATTGGTCACGGTGGTCATCCTCGGAGGTGCCGGCGTGGCTTATGTGATGTGGTCCGACACCGGCTCGGGCGATCAGCCCCAGGCGACGAATGACCCGAGCGCGCAACTGTTTCCGTCGAAATCCACCGGCACCGGCGGGACGGGCGCGTACCCGACCGGGAGCATGTCCACACCCGCCTCCAGCGTCGGATCGACGCCGCCGGGACCGAGTCAGTTGCAGACCGCAGACGGTCTGACCAATCTGATCGGGACCATCAAAGCGAAGTTCGGGGACGCCATGGGTTTCAAGCTCGTGGTCTACCCCGACTACGCGATCATGGATCGCGTCTCTCCCACCAACAAGCACGTCGACCAGAGCTTCATGTATCGCGGCGGCAGCTGGAGCAAGTGGGGCTCGGACACCAGCACCAGTTCGTTCGACGTGCTGGCGGATCTCGGCGCCATCAACGCACAGGCGGTGGCCGCCACCATGGCCGGCGCGCCGCAACAAATGGGCGCGGAGCCCGGCTCGCCGCTGTACCTGATCATCGAAGGCGAAGAGGGCGGGGGCCTGGGTCTGGCGATTCACTCCACCGCACCGGGGACCGGATACATCCAGGCCAATGCCGACGGGTCCATCAAGCAGATCTATCCGCCGTAACGGGCGCGCGTCCGCCCAGTAGTAACGGAGCGATTGCTCTGTTACTGTGATCAGGTGCCCCGTCCCCGTGTCCACGACCTCGATGCGGTGCTCGACGCCGCCGAGTCGCTGGCCGTCGAGGTCGGGCCGGCCGGCGTCACCACCCGTTCGGTGGCCGCGACGGCGGGTGTCTCCAACGGCGCCATCTATCACAACTTCGGCTCGCGAACCGAACTCGTCGCCCGCACGTGGCTGCGTGCCGCCCGCCGATTCCTCGACGTGCAAACAGAATTGGTCGACGCCGCACTGACCGACAACGCCGCCGATCCGGTGGACGCCGTCGTCGCCGCCGCGCAGGCCCCGGCGGTGTTCTACGAACGCCGGCGGCAGTCGGCTCAACTGGTGTGGCGGGTGCAGCGCGACCAACTGCTCGGCCCCGACCTGCCGGAGCCGCTCGCGGCCGAACTCAAGGACCTCGACCGCCAACTGGTCGACCTGATGGTGCGGCTGTCGTCGCACCTGTGGAACCGCCGCGACGGCGCGGCGGTCGACGCCATCACGGTGTGCATCGTCGATCTACCGACCGCAATCATCCTGTCCCGCAACAGAATCAGCAACAGCTGGGCCCGTGACCGGCTGACCGCCGCGGTCCGTGCCGTCCTCGCCGACGAACCCACCCCAACCAGGAGGAAACAACCATGACCATCACCGTCAGCTACCAGGACAAGATCGCCGTCCTCAATCTCGGCGACGACGAGAATCGTTTCTCCCTGGGCTTTCTCGACGACATCAACGCCGCGATCGACGATCTGGTGGCGGGCGGCGCTCAGGGGCTCGTCACCACCGGCGCCGGGAAGTTCTACTCCAACGGGCTGGACCTCGACTGGCTGATGGCGCACGGCGACCAGATGCAGTCGTACGTCGGACGGGTCCACGCGCTCTTCGCGCGAGTGCTGACCCTGCCGATTCCGACGGCCGCCGCGGTAAACGGGCACGCCTTCGGCGCCGGCGCCATGCTCGCGATGGCCCACGATTACCGGACCATGCGCTCGGACCGCGGGTTCTTCTGTTTCCCCGAGGTCGACATCCGGATTCCGTTCACCCCGGGTATGGCAGCACTGATCCAGGCCAAGCTGACTCCGCAGGCCGCGATCGCGTCGATGACCACGGGCCGGCGATTCGGTGGCGACGACGCCGCCAAGTACGCACTGGTGGAGGTCGCCGCGGCCGAGGACGCGGTGGTCCCCGCCGCGGTGGAACTCGTGCTTCCGGTGGCGGGCAAGGATTCGGCGACCATGGCCGCGATCAAGGCGACGATGTTCGGCCCGGCGATCGCGGCGCTGCGGGCCGAGTAACGGCCCCGCGACCGGGCCCGACGGGCAGCTCGCTGCGGGGTCCGATGGGCAGCTCGCTGCCGCCGCCTGATAGGCATAAGAGCGTGGGACAGAACGAGCGCAAGAAGATCGTGATGAGCGACGAGGAGATCGTCGAGTTCATCGATCGGAGCCGGACCGCGACCATGGCCACCGTCCTGGCTGACGGCCGGCCGCACCTGGTGGCCATGTGGTACGCCGTGCTCGATGGCGAAATCTGGTTCGAGACCAAGGCCAAGTCGCAGAAGGCGGTCAACCTGCGCCGGGACTCGACCATCACCGTGATGATCGAGGACGGCGACACCTACGGCACGCTGCGCGGAGTCTCGATCGACGGCACTGCCGAGATCATCGATGATCCCGACACCTGCCTGCGTGTCGGTATCAGCGTGTGGGAGCGCTACACCGGCCCGTACACCGACGAGATGCGCCCGTTCGTCGACCAGATGATGAACAACCGCGTCGCGGTCCGCGTGGTGCCGGGCCGCATGCGCAGCTGGGACCACCGCAAGCTGGGCATGCCGGACATGCCGATCAGCGGCTCGACCGCGCAATACCTGAACCAGGAGTGATCTCGGCGCGCCCCGTATCACTCTCCGATACGGAGCGCGCCCAAACCACTCAGGCCCGGTCGACCAGCGGCGCGTATTCAGGGTGCTTGGCGATGTATCCGCTGACCATCGAGCACTGCGGGACGATGCGTAACCCTGCGGCCCGGGTCGCGTCCAATGCTTCGGCAACGAGGATCGTCGCCAGCCCACGGCCGCCGTACTCGGGCTGAACTTCGGTGTGCGGGAAGATGCGTCGGCCGTCCCGGTCGATGTAGTCGATCAACCCGACCGTCTTGCCGTCGACGGCGATGGTGAATCGTCCGGCTTCCGCGGTGACGGTGGTGGGTGCTCCGGTCTTGTCGGTGGTGCTCACAGTGGCCATGGAAGCCACGGTAACCCTCGTGCGTAATCCGCCGCCCGCGCTGCCGCCCCCTCAAACGGCAGCGTGGGCAGCGGGGTACTACGCGACTTCGAGGAAGATGCGGCGCTGACGACGGACCGGGTAGCCGTTGGCCTCGGCCAGCGACCGCAGCTGCTTCATCGCGAACGTCCGGCCGCGGCCCTCGTCGGCCGGGATGACGATGCCGGCCCAGAGGCCTTCGGCGCGGGGCAGTTCGACGGCGTCACGCGCGCAGGCCCAGCGGCGCGGGCACTGCCGGCAGAGGCTCTTGGCCTCTTCGCTGGCGATCGTCGTCCACTGCTCCGGGCTCCGGGTGCACTCACCGAGCGGCAGGCCGTCCATGGCAATTGCGGTCATCGGAGTACTCCTTTGTTGTTGCGCTGCGACTGTTCCGTCGCGGTTGAGAAGAATCTATAGCACCAGACTGCAGTAACGCAACAGTTAAACCGTAGCGTTAGATGAATACGCAGGTCAGAGGCTCACAGGCGACCAGAAATCATCCGAATGGTCCGGAATAACATTGGTGAAAGTCGTCGTTTGGAGGGGGTGTACGGTCTAACTGAAGCGTTTGGCGCCGCACCGATACGGTTCAGTGACTGTTAACGCAATAGTTATGCGGGACGGAACGGGTTAAGCTGTACCGGACTGCCGACAGCGCTCCGGATTTCATGTTGAGCGCGGGCCGCAAGGATGGGAGGTGACCTCGGTGCCGAACATCGATCCCGATGACGTCACCGAGTACATCGCCCTGCCTGCAGTCGATCCCGGAATGGAGCGCGCGGGGGCAGCCGCGGCCGCCCGCCGGCGCGAACTCGACATCAGCCAGCGCAGTCTGGCGGCCGACGGCATCATCAACGCCGGAGCGCTGATCTCCTTCGAAAAAGGGCGCAGCTGGCCACGCGAGCGGACCCGCCTGCGCCTCGAAGAGGTGTTGCAGTGGCCGCCCGGAACCATCGCACGGATCCGCAGTGGCGAGCCCGTGCCGACACAGGCATCGGTGGGGCCTCAGGCGCAGGCCGCACCCGCCCCGGCGTTGACCAACGCGGGTGAGGTTCCGCTGATCGCGCAAGCCGTCGTCGCCGCGGTGAACACGTTGGGTGCCACGGCCGACGCCCTGCCGGCGATCGAGGACTCCGAGTTCACGCCGTGGGTCACGCAGATTCTGTCCGACCTGCGGCAACTCGAGGCCGTCGCTGCCAGCGCCGCCCGGCTCGGGCCGGTATCGCCGCCGCTGATCAAGGCCTTGGGACTCGTGCGCGCACGGATCGACGAGCTGACGTTGCTCGGCGCCAAAGCCCCCACCGCGACGCTCGGGCAGCGGCTGTATGCGGCTCGCCGCGGTGCCAATCTGACCATTCAGGAGACAGCCCTCGCGGCCGGCGTGCCCGAGGCCGTCGTGGTCGGCGCCGAAGCCGAAGCGGCGGTGTCCGACCAGGACAAGCAGTTGGTCGAAAAGCTGCTTCTACAGCTCGTCTAAGCCGTAGCGGGCGTCAGGAACGCTCGCGGTGGCGGTCGTCGCTGGTCGGGAAGTTCGCGGCGAGCAGGGCGGCGATCTCGATGAATTTGCGCCGCGTCGCCGGCGCCATTTCCCGGGTGCCGGCGATGACGCCGCCCGGTCGCAGGTGCCCGTCGAACGGGACCTCGACGACCGCCTGTCCCTGCCCGGCGAACTGCTGGGCCAGGACCGAGCGGGTCCGCTTGTCGGCATGCCCGTCAGAATCGTTGAGTACCACCACAGTTCGCTGCAGCAGACCGTTGAGGCCGTGTGCGGCCAGCCAGTCCAGCGTCTGCCCGGCCGCGCCGGCGCCGTCGACCCAGGGCGACGAAACCACGACGAGCGCGTCCAGGTCCCGCAGCACCTCCTGGGTGACGGGGCTGTCCATCGTGGAGCTGCAGTCGACGATCGAGATGGTGAAATGACGATCCAGCCGGGACGCGGCCTCCCGGTAAACCGCGGGATCGAGCACCCGGCGCCGTGCCGGGCTCGCCTCACCGGCCAGCACGAACAACCCGGCGGCATTGCTGCCGACCCGGTTGCGGATGTCGGCGAAACTCTCCAGGTGCTGGTCGGCAGCCAACTCCCAGTACGAGCTCAGGGCCTTGGGGTCGACACGGCTGCCGAGCTTGCCGAACGCGGTGTCGGCGTCGACGGCCACCACCCGGTCCTCCTGCCGGAGTTCGGCAAACAGCGATCCGAGCGAAGCCGACACCGTCGTCTTGCCGACGCCGCCCTTGCCCATGACGCCGACCTTGTAGTGGCCCGACAGCGCCGACCGGATCCGGTTGATCTGGTGGGCCTCCTGGATCTCATCGGGTGACGGACCGAGGTTGACCAGGCCGAATGTCGCCTTGAACAACGTCTTGCGCCAGCCACGACCGGGCTCGGGCTTGCGGGCCCGGAGCAGGTCGTCGCGGCGGATGGCATCGGCGTACGACCCTGGTGGCGTGAAGTGCCCTTGGGGACCGTGCGGCCAGGGCTGATGAGGATGTGGTCCCGGCTGCATCGGACCGGGCTGCATCGGACCGGGCTGGATGGGGCCGGGCTGCGGTGGGTAGCCGGTCCGGCGCTGCAGCGGTTCGGTGTGCTGCATGCCGGTGTTGTTCGCGGCCGGATCCACGCGGGGCCAGGCCGGCGGCGTGTTCACGGGATGTCCGGCAAAAGCGCTTTCCGGGGGGTTGTGCTGCGGTTCGAAGTGGTCAGTCACCGAATACGCGCTTTCTCTCCTCGGTTCGCTCGACGCAGGTGCCAAGACGCGGATGCCATCCCAGTATCGACCACGTCGGCGCCGACAGTGGGATGGCTGGGCCCAATGCCGGTGTCGGCCATTTGCCGGACGTCGCGGTCAGGCCGACCCGGGTGGTGTCAAATTCATTGACTATCAAAGGTTTTCGGTGCGCGACGGAAACCGTCCACCGGTGCGTCGCGCCACCGAATTGGTGCGGACCGGTCGCCAGGCCCGCTGGTAGGCTCGATGCGGGTTGTGGGGAAGCGCTGTGGGGGTGGTGTGGGGCCGCCCGCGCAGGTCAGATGCCGTGACTCGCGTAGGAGTTTGGCCATCGGCCTGCCGTCCGTGGGGTGGCGTACCAAGATGGTCACGGAGGACAGCGATGCCCGGCGCTCAGCGCTGGGACAGGGGGTGGAGCCGAGATGCAGCGGGTGGACACACGCACCGGGCGTAATGCCGGGTCGGCTGGTTCGGAGCGGTTGTCGTGACCGGCCCGTACACCGCGGCCAGCACCGCCTCGGGCGGTATCGACGACGTCATCGCCGTCGAGGTCACGATCGACGGCATGTTGGTCATCGCGGACAAGCTCGGTCTCATGGATTTCCCGACGAGCCTCGGCATCCGGCCGAACATCCCCCAGCTGGACCTGCGAAACATCGTGTGGGAGCAGGTGCGCCGCGACCTCACGGCGCAGGGCGTCCTCGACCTTTACGGGAACCCGCATCCGGAAGTCGCCGCGATGGTGGACACCCTGAGCCGCGCCGACCGCACCATCGAGGGCCGCTGGTGGCGCCGCGACGTCGGCGGGAAGATGCTGCGTTTCGTGGTCTGTCGCAAGGGCGAACGGCATGTCGTCGCAGCCCGTGACGGCGAGCTGCTGGTCGTGCAGCGGGTCGCCCCGCAGGTCGGCCTGGCCGGCATGGTCAACGCCGTGCTCGGCTCGGCCAACCCGGCCAACGTCGAGCCGCTGACCGCGTCGTCCAGCCGTCTCGCCGACTCCCGCACGCCCGAGCAGCTGACCCAGTTCGGCATCAGTCTGAGCTCGGCGCGGACGTATTCCGAACTCATCGGCAACCCCGACTCGTGGGTGGAACTGACGGCCAACGAGCGGCACGAGGGCGGCACCTACAGCCAGGCCGATGTGGCCGCCGGCGTGCTCGACTCCCGGCTGGGCCGCATCGTGTCCCTGCCGCGGAAGGTCAGCGGCGAGTTGTACGGCAGCTTTCTGGCCGGCACCGACGAGAACCTGGAACGCGCCCTGCAGGGGTTGTTGGAGTTCCTGCCGTCGCGGTCCTGGTTCGACACGCCCTCCGCGGGCGCCGCCGCCGACGACTACCAGGACTGACGTTGGCGGCCCATCAGAATGACGGGTTCGATGACGACGAACCGGGTGAGCATCCGGACGACGAGTCGGACGACGATCTCGGCGGCGCGCTCGACTACCTATACGCCGACGACGACGTGTTCACTCCCGCCGTCGGCGCCGAAGACGACGCGCCGTCCATCGATGGCGAGCCCGTCCCGTTCGGGTACACGGTCGCGAACCCGCCGCAGACGGTGACGGTCACCGCCCTCATGGACGGCCGGATCCATCGGGTCCGGCTCGCCCCAGCCGTCACCGCCATGTCGGAGGCCGAACTGGCGGAGGAAGTTCTCGTGATCGCCGGGCTGGCCCGTCAGGACGGCAGGTCGGCGCAGTACGACGTCATGTACTCGGGACTGCGGGAACTGGGCCACGACCGTGCCGAGGCCAAGGATTTCCTGTCGCGCAATCTCGACCTGCCGTCGCCCGAAGAGGCCGCCGCTACCCGCGCCCACATCTTTGCCACCAGATATTCAGGGGAAGTAGACGCACATGAGTGACCAACTCGCCGCCATGTTCAACAATGCCGTCGGCATGCTGGATACCGCGCCGGCGCGTTCGATGCAGCTGTTCACCGAGATCACCTCGGCCGACGAGACTGCGTGCGACGCGTGGATCGGGCGGATCCGGTGCGGCGACGCCGACCGGACGACGCTGTTCCGGGCCTGGTACTCGCGCGGCAACCTCGGGATGCTCGCCGGACAGGCCGAGGTGTCACTGGCGCAGGTCAACGCGCGGGTGCGGATCGGCGGCGAGCTCGGCGACATCACCTACCCGGTGAACTCGCCGCTGGCGCTCACGCTGGCGTTCGCGGTCAACGAGGCCGCCGAGGGCAACTACGCCGACGCGCTGGAAGCCGTCGAGAGCGCGGCGGTCGGCGGGTCCGAGCATCTGGTGGCTTGGGTCAAGGCCGTCATCTACACCGGCGGCCAGCGCTGGACCGACGTCATGGAGGTGCTCCGCGGTTCGGAGAGCTGGCCGGACGCGTTCCTGGCCGGCGCCGCGGGGGTGGCCCGTGGTGTCGCCGCGGCCAACCTCGGACTGTTCACCGAGGCCAAGGACAAGCTGACCGAGGCCAACGAGTCGCCGGCGGGCACGGCATGCGGCCGGCCGATCGCCTGGTATCTGGCCATGACTTTCCGCGACCAGGGCAACGAGGAGGGCGCCCGGCGCCTGCTGGAGTGGCTGCAGGCCAATTTCCCGGAGCCGAAAGTCACTGAAGCGCTTCGTGATCCGAATTACCGGCTGCAGACCACCACGACGGAGAAGATCGCGGCCCGCTCCGACAAGTGGGATCCGAACAGCGTCGTGGCCGACACCTCGGCGCGGGACAAGATGCTCACCGATGCGCAGGCCGAACTGGACCGGCAGATCGGTCTGGCCAAGGTCAAGGAGCAGATCGAGACCTACCGCGCCGCAACGCAAATGGCGAAAATCCGGGCCGCGCGCGGTATGAAGGTGGCGCAGCAGTCCAAGCACATGATCTTCACGGGGCCGCCGGGAACCGGCAAGACCACCATCGCACGCGTGGTCGCGAACATCCTGGCCGGCCTCGGCGTCATCTCCGAGCCCAAGCTGGTCGAGACGTCCCGCAAGGACTTCGTCGGCGAGTACCTGGGCCACACGGCGGTGAAGACGTCGAAGGTCATCGACCGGGCGCTGGGCGGCGTGCTGTTCATCGACGAGGCCTACACGCTCATCCAGGACGGGCTGCAGGGCGGCGATGCTTTCGGTTCCGAGGCCATCGACACTCTGCTGGCCCGCATGGAGAACGACCGGGACCGACTGGTCGTCATCATCGCGGGGTACAGCTCGGACATCGATCGGCTCCTCGAAGCGAACGACGGGCTGCGGTCCCGCTTCGCCACCCGCATCGAGTTCGAGTCCTACTCCCCCGAGGAGATTGTCGAGATCGCGAAAGTCATTGCCAAGAGCAATGATTCGCTGATCAACGACGAGGCGGCCAAGCACGTGCTGGAAGCGGCGACCACGTTGTACCAGCACGAGCTGAACGGCAAGCCGGCCATCGACATCGCGGGTAACGGCCGTTACGCGCGCCAGCTGGTCGAGGCCGGTGAGCAAGCCCGCGATATGCGCCTGGCCCGTTCCATGGACATCGAGAGCCTCGGTGTCGAAGCGCTCAGCGAGATCACCGGCGATGACATGGCTTCCGCGATCGGCGGGGTGCACCGGCGACTGAACATCGGCGAATAACCGATGGCAGATTTCCGGCTCACCACCAAGGTTCAGGTCAGTGGCTGGCGCTTCCTGCTCCGCCGCGTCGAGCACGCCATCGTGCGGCGCGACACCCGCATGTTCGACGACCCACTGCAGTTTTACAGCCGGTCGGTGTCGGCGGGCATCGTCGTCGCGGTGCTCGTCTGTCTCGGCGCGGCGATGATGGCCTACTTCAAACCACAGGGCAAGCGGGGCGAGGACGCGCTCCTCGTCGACCGCAGCACGAACCAGCTGTACGTCGTGATGCCGGGGACACAGCAGATCCGTCCCGTGTACAACCTCACCTCGGCCCGGCTGGTTCTCGGCCACACGGGTGAACCACAGGTCGTCAAACCTGCCGAACTCGCGAAGATGTCGAAGGGCCAACCGATCGGTATCCCCGGGGCGCCCTACGCGACAGCGGTGAACGGCACGCCGGGCACCTGGTCGGTGTGCGACACCGTCACCAAGCCCGAGAGCGTCACCCCGACCGTCGAGACCTCGGTGCTCGTCGAACCCGTCGTCGCGGGCGGCGGCGTCGGTCCCATCCGTCCGGATCAGGGCGTGCTGGTCAAGTACCAGGACAAGACCTGGCTGATCACCAGGGACGGACGGCATTCGATCGACCTCGCCGATCGAGCCCTGACCTCCGCCGTGGGAATTCCCGTCGGGTCGAAATCGGCGCCCATCTCGTCCGGCCTGTTCAACGCGCTGCCGAACGTCGGCCCCTGGGCTCTGGCCCCGATCCCGGCCGCGGGCGCGCCCAACACCGTCGGCTTGCCACCGAATCTGGTGAACGGCACGGTGTTCCAGACCGTCACCGACGCCAGCAAGCAGCAGTACGTGGTGCTGCCCGACGGCGTCGCGAAGGTCAACGACACCACCGCGGCCGCGCTGCGGGCCACCAACTCGTACGGGCTGATCTCGCCGCCGTCCGTGGAATCCAGTGTCGTGGCCAAGATTCCCGAGCAGACCTACACCTCCCCGTTGCCGGCCAAGCCCATGACCATGCTGCTGCCGCAGGACGATCCGACCGTGTGCTGGACATGGCAGCGGGAAGCCGGCGACCAGGGCGCCAAGACCACGGTGATCGTCGGTCGGCACCTGCCGATCCCGGCGAGCTCGATGGGCAACGGCATCAAGCAGATCAGCGGCGACGCCACCGTCTACATCGACGGCGGCCAGTACATCCGGCTGCAGTCCCCTGATCCGCGGTACGGCGAGGCCCAGTACTACGTCGACGCGCAAGGGGTCAGGTACGGGATCGCCAACAACGACACCGCGAAGGCCCTCGGTCTCAGCGGCGCCACCACGGCGCCGTGGCAGGTGGTCGGCCTGCTGATGGAAGGCCCGGTGCTGTCGAAGGAGGCGGCGTTGCTCGAACACGACACACTGCCGGCGGATCCAAAACCGCGGAAGGTGGGTGGCGGCAACAACGAGGCCGCGGCTCCGTCGCATCCGGGAGGTGCGTCATGACGACCAAGAAGTTCACCCCGTCGATGAAGCGCGGTCCACGCTTGACGCCGGGTGAGATCAACGTGACGCCACCGGATGACCTGGGCATCGAAATCCCCGCGTCCGGCATGCAGAAGGCGATGCCGTACGTCATGGGTGGCGGCATGCTCGGAATGATCGCGATCATGATCTTCACCGGTGTCCGCCAGCTGTCGCCGTACATGCTGATGATGCCGCTCATGATGATCATGGGCACCGTCGGTTACATGGCCAGCGGCGGTGGCGGCGGCAAGAAGGTGCCGGAGATCAACGAAGACCGCAAGGAGTACCTGCGGTACCTGGCCGGCCTGCGGACCCGCGTGACGTCGTCCGCGGATGCCCAGGTGACGTTCTTCAGTTATCACGCACCGCATCCCGAGGACCTGCTGTCGATCGTCGGCACCCAACGGCAGTGGTCGCGCAGCGTCAGCGGCAACAACGCCGACTTCTTCATGGGAGCCCGCATCGGCATCGGCGCGCAGGCGGCGGTGGACCGGCTGCTCAAGCCGAACATCGGGTCGGACCTCGCGGGCCCGATGGCCGCACCCCAGGCCCACCTGGAACCGGTCAGCCACATGTGGGTGACCAAGTTCCTGCGCACCCACGGTCTGGTGCACGACTGCCCGAAGCTGGTGATCCTCAAGAGCTACCCGACCATCGCGATCGGTGGCGATCCAGAAGGGTCGCGGGGTCTGCTCGCCGCCATGATCTGCCACCTGGCGGTCTTCCATCCGCCGGACCTGCTGCAGATCCGGGTCCTGATGGACGACCTCGACGATCCCGACTGGGCGTGGCTCAAGTGGCTGCCGCATGTGCAGAGCCAGACCGAGTTCGACGACGCAGGACCCAAACGCCTGGTGTTCACCAAGTCGGACGGGCTGGCTGACCTGACGGCGCGCGGTCCGCACAGCGCCGACGCGCCTCCCTCTGGGCCCTATGTGCTGGTGGTCGACCTGACCGGCGGCAAGGCCGGCTTCCCGGTCGACGGCCGCGCGGGCGTCACCGTCATCACCAAGGGCAACCACAAATCCGGATACCGCATCAAGGTCAATCCTGATGGCTCATGCGAGGACCGGGCTGCGAACCAGCCGTGGCGCGAGGTGACCACCGTGACCGACTCGGTCACCCCGGCGTCGGCCGGCCGGTTGGCGCGCAAGCTCGCGGGGTGGTCCATCACCGGAACGATCATCGACAGGGGCACCCGCGTCCAGAAGAAGGTGTCGAGCGAGTGGCACCACCTGGTGGGCGCGCGCACGGTCGAGGAGGTCACACCACGGCGGTGGCGGATGTACCAGGACACCGACCAGGACCGCTTGCGGATTCCGTTCGGGCATCAGCTCAAGAACGGCGAGATCATGCATCTCGACATCAAGGAAGGTGCCGAATTCGGTGCCGGCCCGCACGGCATGCTGATCGGTACGACGGGTTCCGGCAAGTCGGAATTCCTTCGTACCCTGATCCTTTCGCTGGTGGCCACGCACCATCCGGATCAGATCAACCTGTTGCTCACCGACTTCAAGGGCGGTTCGACTTTCCTCGGCATGGAGAACCTGCCGCACACCGCGGCGGTCGTCACCAACATGGAAGAGGAAGCCGAACTCGTCAGCCGTATGGGCGAAGTGCTCACCGGTGAGCTGGACCGTCGGCAGAACATTCTGCGCCAGGCCGGCATGCAGGTCGGCGCTGCCGGTGCGTTGTCCGGTGTCGCCGAATATGAGAAGTACCGGGAACGCGGAGCGGATTTGCCGCCGCTGCCAACGCTTTTCGTGGTGGTCGACGAGTTCGCGGAGTTGTTGCAGAACCATCCCGACTTCATCGCGCTGTTCGACCGCATCTGTCGCGTGGGCCGGTCGCTGCGTGTGCACCTGCTGCTGGCAACGCAGTCGCTGAACACCGGTGGTGCCCGCATCGACAAGCTGGAGCCGAACCTGACGTACCGAATCGCGTTGCGCACCACCAGCTCCGCCGAATCCAAGGCGGTGATCGGTACGCCCGAGGCGCAGTACATCACCAACAAAGAGAGCGGCGTCGGCTTCCTGCGGGTCGGTATGGAGGATCCGGTCAAGTTCAAGAGCATCTACACCGGTGGTACCTACGTGCCGACGGTGGCGGACGGCGACGACGGTGATGATGCGCCACGAGTGGTGGCGCAGAACACCTTCCGTATCCGCCCGTTCACTGCTGCGCCGATGGCGGATTCGGGGATCGGACGATGACCAACACCGAACAGCGCGCCTTGCGTGAAGTGGTGCTGAACCAGCTGACGACCGGAGAGAGCCGGGCGTACAAGATGTGGCTGCCGCCGCTGCTGGATCCGGTACCGGTCAATGAGCTGGTGGAGCGCGATCATCGGGCCCCATTGCGCTTCGGCCTGGGCATCATGGATGAACCCCGCCGCCACAAGCAGGAAGTGTGGGGCATCGACACCTCGGCCGCCGGTGGGAACATCGCCGTCGGTGGCGCGCCGCAGACCGGGAAGTCGACCTTCCTGCAGACGCTGGTGTTGTCGGCGGCTGCGACCCACTCGCCCAGGCAGGTGCAGTTCTACTGCGTCGACCTCGGCGGTGGCGGCCTGATGTATCTCGAGGACCTGCCGCACGTCGGTGGCGTCGCCACCCGTTCTGAACCGGACCGGGTGATGCGTGTCGTCGCGGAGATGAAAGCCGTTCTGCGGCAACGTGAATTGACGTTCAAAGAGCATCGCATCGGTTCGATCGCCAGTTACCGGCAGTTGCGTGAAGATCCGAATCATCCTGCGTCGCAGGACCCATTCGGGGACGTCTACTTGATCATCGACGGCTGGCCGGCATTCATCGGTGAATTCCCGGACCTGGAGCCGGTGGTGCAAGACCTCGCCGGTCAGGGCCTCGCGTTCGGTGTGCACGTCATCATCTCGACGCCCCGCTGGACGGAGCTGAAATCCCGCGTCCGTGACTACCTGGGGACCAAGGTCGAGTTCCGGCTCGGTGACGTCAACGAGACGCAGATCGATCGCATCACCCGTGATATCCCGACGAACCGACCCGGTCGGGCGGTCTCGATGGAGAAGCACCACCTGATGATCGGTGTGCCCCGGATGGACGGCGTGCACGGCGCCGACGACCTCGTACCGGCCATCACCGCGGCCGTCGACCACATCGCGTCGCTGCACACTGACATGGCACCGCGCGTCCGCGTGCTGCCCGAGCGGATCTACCTGAACGAACTCGATCCGAATCCGCCCGGACCCGAAAGCGACTACCGGACCCGCTGGACAGTGCCGGTGGGCGTGCGCGAATCTGACCTGTCGGTGGCGTACAACCACATGTACAACACGCCGCACCAGCTCATCTTCGGTGCGCCGAAGTCCGGCAAGACCACCATCGCGCATGCGGTGGCAGAGGCGATCTGCAAGCGCAACAGCCCCGACCAGGTGCGGTTCATGCTGGCGGACTTCCGTTCGGGCCTGCTCGACGCCGTGCCCGAGACGCACCTGCTCGCGGCGGGCGCCATCAACCGCAACATCGCTGCCCTGGAGGAGTCGATCAAGGCGCTGGCGGTCAACCTGAAGAAGCGGCTGCCGCCGCCGGACCTGACCACGTCGCAACTGCGCACGCGCTCCTGGTGGAGCGGTCCGGACGTCGTGCTCCTGGTGGATGACTGGCACATGATCGTCGCGGCCAGCGGTATGGGGTCGCCGATGGCGCCCTTGGCGCCGCTATTACCGGCCGCCGCCGACATCGGGCTGCACATCATCGTGACGTGTCAGATGAGTCAGGCGCATCGATCCACGATGGACAAGTTCGTCGGTACCGCTTACGGCGCCGGAACGCCGACGATGTTCCTCTCGGGTGAGAAATCGGAGTTCCCGTCGAGCGAGTTCAAACTCCGTCGCAGGCCCCCTGGCCAGGCACTTCTGGTCTCGCCAGACGGCAAGGAGGTCATCCAGGCGGCCTATGTTGATCCTCCGGCGGAATAAGTGTAGGTGACCCCCCAAAACCCTCGGTAGTATCTGATTCAGACGTTCAGCAACGGCTAAACGCCCGCTGAACGGCACAGGGGAACGGGGGTTCCGTGGGGGATCTTCAATTCGCATTCGTGCCGTTCGCACAATTCCATACCGCGATCTTGAATTGGTAAGGAGAAAAGAAATGCAGCCTTTGGAGCACGAAGAGGGCGCAATCGGCGTCGGTACTCAGGTCGTCGCCAACGGAACCCGTGGCGTGGCCACCGGCACCGCCACCATGGCTGAGGCCGGCGCCCTGGTTCCGGCCGGTGCGGACGAGGTGTCGATGCAGGCCGCCATGGCTTTCGCTGTCGAGAGCGTCGAGGTCATGGGCATCAACGCCTTCGCCCAGGAAGAGCTGGCGCGCGCCGGTGCAGCGTACGTCGAGGCCGGGGCCATGTATGAGGCGACCGACGTGGCTACGGCCGCGACTCTGATCTAGCCCTGCTACAACGAGCCCTAGAGCCTGAGGACAGCGAATTATGGGCCTACCCGCCATGCCGGCGATGTTCTACGGAGCATTTCCGCCGGAGGTGAACACCGGCCGGCTGATGGCCGGCGCAGGTGCTGCGCCGATGCTGCAAGCGGCCGCAGGCTGGGAGGCGTTGGCTGTTGCGCTGGAGACGCAGGCGGTGGAGCTTGCCGCGAGTTTGTCGGAGCTGAGCGCCAACTGGTCGGGCATGGGCAGCGAACGTGCCGTCACGGCAACCATGCCGATGGTGACGTGGTTGCACACGACTGCGATCCAGGCGCAGAAGCGTGCGATGCAAGCGTTGGCCCAGGCCGAGTCGTACACCTTGGCCTTGACCAGTACTCCGCAGCTGCCGGAGATCGAGACGAACCACGTCACGCACGCCGTGCTCGAGGGTACGAATTTCCTGGGTATCAACACGGTCCCAATCGGCTTCAACGAGGCGGACTACGCGCGGATGTGGGCGCTGGCGGGCACCGTGATGGAGGCCTATCAAGCCGAGACCACCATGAACACCCTGTTCGAACCGATTCTGCCGGCCAAGCCCATCGTGATACCGGGTGTCGGCGAGGCCGCCGTGGCAGGGATCGTCGCGCATGCCGCGATGGGGGTTTCGGAGGCAGTGGCGCGCAACCTGGTCATCGCGCAGGTGGCCAGCCAGTCGGCAATTGAAGACGCGGCGTTGATGGTCGGTAATGCAGCGGCGCAGGCCAATTTCGCCGCAGGGCGCGCGCAGAATCAAGTGTCCAAGGCGGAATCGGCGGCGCAACGCTCGAGTGAGCAGCAGGACAAAGGGCAGCAGGGCGCCCAGATGATGATGCAGGTGGTGTCACAGCTCGGTTCACAGGCAGCGCAGCTGCCGCAGCAGCTCGGCCAGCTCATCACACAGCCTGTCCAGCAGTTGAGCCAGCCGATGCAACAGGTGACGCAAATCTTCAGTCAGCTGGGCAGCAGCTTCGGACAGAACAACGGGCCGCAGATCGGCCTGATGGGCGCGAGCCCGTTCTCCAACCACCCGCTGGCGGGTGGCTCGGGGGCGACATCAGGCGCCGGCCTGGTGCGGGCAGCGTCATTGCCGGGCTTGGGCGGTTCGGCACCGCGGACGCCGCTGATGGCCTCACTGGTCGGCAGCCTTGGAGGCCCCCCGACTGCCTCGCTCGAGGCGGGCGCGGCGGCCGGTGCGGCCGGCGCCGGCAAGGCGCCGGTAAGCAGTGCCGGTGGTGGCGGGGCCGGAATGGGGCCCCGTGGCAAAGGAGAGAAGGGCGGAGGGACGAGGGAGGCCCTCAAAGCCCCCGGGGTTCTGGTGCAGGACCTCGACGACGATGACGACGATTGGTGAATCGTCGCGTCACACAAAGGCTTTCCGGCCCCGGGGGGTCGGCAAGGACTCGCCATTCCCGTGGTGAGGACACAGGAAACAGAAAAGGTGATCCAGCATGACGAGCATGAATACAGATGCCGAAGTCCTCGCCTCAGAGGCAGGGAATTTCGATCGCATCGCGGGCGAGCTGACCGGCGTCAAGACCCACGTCGATGCGGTTGCGGGCCAGCTCGCGGCGCACATGAAGACGCCCGAGGCGGGCATGGCGGCGCAGGCCGCACTGGCGCGCTTCGACGAGGCCATGACGCAGCAGCTCAAGGAGCTGGCTGATATCTCGTCCAACATCCAGACCGCCGGCGTGCAGTACACCGCGGCCGACTCCGACGCCGGGTCGTCGCTGTCGAGCCAGATGCAGATCTAGATCTAGTCAGACATCGACCACGACGTACAACGACTTAGAAGCGGAGAAGACAAATGGCACAGGATTGGAATTTCGCGGGCATCGAAGGAAGCGCCGGCGACTTGGCTGGTGCGGTGAACACGACGCACGGCCTGCTGGACGAAGGCAAGGCCTCGCTGGCGAAGCTGGCTTCCGTCTGGGGCGGCTCGGGTTCCGAGGCCTACCAGGCCGTTCAGCAGCGGTGGGACAACACTGCGATGGAGCTCAACAACGCGCTGCAGAGCCTCGGGCATGCCGTCAGCGAGGCAGGCGGCAACATGCAGTCGACCGAGCACGGCGTCACCGGAATGTTCGGCTAGGCGATCAGCACGACGCAACACAGGAGGTGGGCAGGTCGGCGTAGGGTCGACTCTGCCCACCTCATGTGCGTTCCCGGAGTAATCCGCCCACCATCGAGAGGTACTCATGTCCGCCGACTATGACCGGCTCTTCAACAACTCGCCGGGCCAGGCCGACAACGAGGAAGCCACGCGCACCGTCGACCATGCGACCCTTGCTGCCGCCGCGCAGATGTCGGCCTCCGCGGCCGCTGCCTCGGCTGCAGGGGCCGAACCGCCGTCGGGTCCGCCCGTTGCCGCGCAACAGCAGCAGCCGTCGGGCATGGTCCCGCCGCCGCGGCCGTCTGAAGTGACGACTCAAATGCCACCTACGCCACCGCAATTCATGCAGAACGGCCTGATGCGCTCGCCGCAGGGCGCGCCGATGGCCGGGGCGCAGTACGAGCAGCCGCAGCACGCCCCGATGATGATGCCGCCCCCGCCGCGGCACATGCAGCCGCCCCCACAGCACTACGCCATGGATCCCCAGGCCGACATGCAGTGGACCGAGCAGCACATGCCGGATCAGACGTCGGCCGCCACCATCGGCGACCACCGCGCCATCGACGCGCTGTCTCACGTGGGTGTGCGGGCCGGGGTGAAGATGCCGTCGCAGCGCGGCTGGCGCCACATGCTCTACCTGCTGACCCGCATCAACCTGGGCCTGTCGCCCGACGAGCTCTACGAGTTGGACCTCTACGCCAGGATTCGCCGGAATGCCCGCGACTCGTACCAGATCGGCGTGCTCGGACTGAAGGGCGGCGTCGGCAAGACGGCTGTGACCGTCACTCTCGGTTCCGTCATGTCGAAGGTCCGTGGCGATCGGATCCTGGCAGTTGACGCCGATCCGGATGGTGGCAACCTGGCCGACCGGGCCGGTCGGCAGTCGGCGGCAACCATCTCGGATCTGTTGTCGGACAAGGAACTTGCGCGATACAACGACATCCGCGCGTACACCAGCATGAACGCCTCCAACCTCGAGGTGCTGTCGTCGGCCGAATACAGTGTGGCGCGCCGTGACTTCAACGAAGAGGACTGGGCCGCCGCGGTCAAGATCGTCTCGCAGTACTACAACCTCGTGCTCGCCGACTGCGGAGCCGGTTTGTTCCACCAGGCCTCGCGTGCGGTCCTGTCGACCGTGTCCGGATTGGTGATCGTGGCCAGCGCCTCGATCGACGGTGCCCGCCAGGCCGCGGTGACCATGGACTGGTTGCGGCAGAACGGATATCAGGACCTGCTGGGCCGGGCGTGTGTGGTCATCAACCACGTGACGCCGGGCAAGACCAACATCGACGTCGACGACCTGGTGCAGCAGTTCGAGCGGCACGTGCCGGCCGGCCGCGTCGTCGTGCTGCCGTGGGACAAGCACATCGCCGCCGGTTCGGACATCCAGTTCGACTTGCTGGGCAAGACCTACCAGCGCCGGATCACCGAACTCGCCGCTGCGCTGTCCGACGACTTCGACAGGCTCGAGCGCCGGTGACCGCATCGGCCGGCCCTGCAACCGCTGCGCCAACCGCGGCAGTTGAAAATCCGACAAGGCAGTCGACCACCCGGGTCACCATCATGACCGGTCGCCGCATGACCGACCTGGTCCTGCCGGCGTCGACGGCGATCGAGACCTACATCGACGAGACGGTCAACGTGCTCGCCGATCTGCTCGACGACACCCCGGCTGAGGTGCTGGCCGGGTTCGACTTCAAGGCGCAGGGCGTGTGGGCGTTCGCACGCCCGGGTTCGCCGCCGCTGAAGTCCACCGAGTCGCTCGACGACGCCGGCGTCGTCGACGGGGCGCTGCTGACCTTGGTGTCGGTGAGCCGGACAGAGCGGTACCGACCACTGGTCGAGGACGTTATCGACGCGATGGCGGTGCTCGAGGAGTCGCCCGAGTTCGACGGTGACGCGCTGAAACACCTTGTCGGACTCGCCATCCCGGTCGCGACGCTCGCAACCGCCGGGGCGTCGTTGTGGTCGTGGTCGCAGTCCGGCCACGGATGGTGGTGGCCGGTCGCCCTCGGCTTGCTGGGAGCGCTGGTGTTGGCCGGAAGCTTCGTCGCGAAGGGACGATACGACAACGTCGACCTGTCCGAGAGTCTCCTCGTGGCCTCGTTGCCGCTGTTGGGTGGCGCGGCGGCACTGGCGGTTCCGCTGCCGCGCGGCATCAATGACATGGGCGCACCACAACTCGCAGGTGCGGCGGCGGTGATCCTCATCGTCGTGTTGGCGACCCGCGGCGGCCCGCGGAAACGCGCAGCAGTGGCAGCATTCCTGGCAGTCATCGCGGCCGCGGTGACGGGTGCCGCCATCGCTTATGGGTATGGCGGAGCAGACTGGGTTCCCCCGGGCGCCGTCGCCCTGGGTCTCATCGTGATCACCAACGCGGCGAAGCTAACGGTCGCAGTGGCGCGGATCGCCCTCCCGCCGATCCCCGCACCGGGTGAGGTGATCGCCAATGAAGAGTTGCTGGATCCTGTGGCTGCGCACAGTGATGTCATCGACGAGGAGTCGGCGACCTGGCGTGCGATCATCGATTCTGTGCCCGATTCCGCGGCGCGGCTAACCGAACGCAGCACGCTGGCGCGTCAGCTGTTGATCGGGTTCTTGAGTGCGGGCGTGACGATCCTGACCTACGGTGCCATCGCGACGGTCGTGCAGGGGCACTTCTTCGTGCACTCGATGATCGTCGCTGCACTGGTCACTGTCATCTGCGCCTTCCGATCGCGGCTGTACGCCGAGCGGTGGTGCGGCTGGGCGTTGTCGGCGGCGACGGTGGCCATTCCGACCGGCGTGATGATCAAGTTGGTGTCCTGGGATCCGGACGGCGCGTGGTTGGTGATCGCGCTGTACGTCGCCCTCGCGGTGGTGGCACTGGTCATGATCGGCGCGACCGACGGCGTCGGCCGGGTGTCGCCAGTGACGAAACGGATCCTGGAACTGACCGACGGTGCCGCGATTGCCGCGGTGATTCCCCTTCTGCTGTGGATCGCCGGGGTCTACGACAGCATCCGGAACATCCGGTTCTGACGGGTCCATCCGGCCGCTCCGATCTGCGATACCGCCGCGCGACCGGCCCGCCGGCGCCCGTACGGTGTCTTGAGTAGTCAATTTTTAGGGAGACCACGATATGTCCGAAAATCACGAGGCCGGCCCGGTGAGCGAGCAGCCACCGGCGGCAGGTGATCTCGAGGAGAAGACCCAGGTAGTCGATCGGTCGGCATTCCAGCAACCGAGCGCAACAACCCCGGAGACGGGCGACCAGACTCAGGTCGTGCCGCCCTCGGTCACCGCCCCGCAATGGCAGCCGCCACAGCCTCCCGCCGCGCCGAATCCCTACGGCCAGCAGGTGCCGCCCGCGGCCCCGCAGTGGCAGCCGCCGCAGCCCGGCTATCAGCCGCCCGCTCCGCAGCCGCAGTTCGGTCAGCCCGGAGTCCCGGTACCGCCGCAGCCTGAGCAGCCGTGGAATCCCGCGGGTGCGCCCGTGCCGCCGCCTCCCGGGTTCGGCGCTCCGACGTACGGCGCCCCGGGTTTCGGTGCGTCGGTGCCGCCGCCGGGATTCGGCCCGGGTGGTGCCCAGCCAGGTTTCGGCGCACCCCAGCCAGGCGGATACCCCGGTCCGGGTGGTCCGCAGTTCGGTGCACCGCAGCAGACGCCCGTCGACATGGCCAAGTCGCTGCTCACCAAGGGTGATTCGTTCATCTTCCGGTTGATGACGCGCGGCGTCCGCGGCGAGCTGATCCAGCAGCCGTGGTTCCAGAACATGCGGAACAACCCGCAGGGTTCCAACCAGTTCGTCTACATCGGATACGCCGGAGCGGTGCTGATCGGGTTGTTCCTGAGCCTGTTCGGCGGCATCGGTTCGCTCATCGCATGTGTGGTCTGGCTCGGGTTGGCCTACTGCTTCCTGGCGCTGGGCACGAAGCTGGCGGCGCAGTTCGTGGCCTACGGAATTTGCGGTGTGGGTGCGGCGGCCAGCCTGCTGGGTGTGTTGATCGGCATCATCGGCCTTGCGGGCGTGAGCAGCAGCCCCTACGTCAGCGGTACCCTCACGGCGATGCTGATACTGGCAGTGGTGATCAACGGCGTCATCGCAATTGTGCTGGGCTACATCGGGATTCAGGTCCACAAGGGTATTCAGAAGATCGCTACCGGTCAGTTCTGACAGCCCGGTCGATGAACGGTGCACCCTGAAATCGGGGTGCACCGTTCGCTGTTCTGAAGCTGCCGGCAGGCCATAGTCTGGACCGAACGTCAGGGGGGCACGATGACAGACGACTTCGGATTGCGGGTGATACGCGGAGCGGCGCTGCGACGTTCGGTGGCGCTGTGCGCGGTGACGCTCCTGGCGGGCTGTGCGCCGACCGTCACCGGCACTGCGGTGTCGCCCGTCAACGACCCCTTCCACGTCGCCGATCTGCCGGCCAAGGACGGCGCGAGTGGGTTGCGGGACAACGCGCCTGCGGCGGTGGGCAAGGTGCAGAACACCAACAATGGCGACGTCGATCGACTGGCGTTACAGGCCATCAACGACATTGCCGAATACTGGCAGCACGACTACAGCGCTTCAGGTTTGAAGGGTTCGTTCAAGCCGATCGAGAAGTTCCTGTCGTACGACGCCCGCGATCGGAACAGTCCGGAGGCGTGCGACGAGGATACCGCCGGCCTGGTGAACGCCTTCTACTGCCCCAGCGAGAAGCTCATGGCGTGGGACCGCGGCGTCATGGTGCCGACCGGCCGCAAGTACTTCGGCGACGTCTCCGTCGCCGGCCTGATCGGGCATGAATACGGTCACGCGATCCAATACATGGCCAAATTGGTGACCCGCAGTACCCCGGTCATCGTGCGTGAGCAGCAGGCCGACTGCTTCGCCGGCGCGTATCTGCACTACGTCGCGGCGGGTGATTCCAAGCGGTTCATGATGAGCACCGGAGACGGCCTCAATCATGTGCTCGCCGGGTTGATCACCGTCCGGGATCCAACGCTGGGTCCGCACGACGGCGACATGCTCACTGATGGTCACGGCACCGCGCTGGACCGCGTCAGCGCATTCCAGCAGGGTTTCACCGTCGGGCCGCAGGCCTGCGCGGCCATCGATCTGGACGACATCAAGCAACGCCGCAAGGGGCTGCCGATGGAGCTCGAAGATGAGCCGATGGACGACGACCACAGATCCGCAGACCTGCCGATCGACAAGGACACGATCGGCACCTTGGTCGAGTTGCTCGGGGTGATCTACTCCCCGAAACAGCCACCGAAGTTGACGTACGAGCCGGCGAAATGTGATATCTCCCAGGGTGATTCGCCTGCATCGTACTGTCCGTCGACGAACACGATCTCGGTGAATCTGCCTACCCTGAAGCAGATCGGCACGCCGGCCGACATGGCCGAGAAGACCCTCATTCAGGGTGACAACACGGCGTTCTCCATCGTGGTGTCGCGGTACATGATGGCGCTCGAGAACCAGCGCGGGGTCAAGCTCGACAACCCGACGGCCGCACTGCGCACAGCCTGCCTGACCGCGCTGGCCCAGCGACAGATGGCCAAGCCGCATGACCTGCCCAGTGGTGCCAGCCTGCAGTTGACCGCAGGCGACTTGGACAAGGCCGTCGCCGGGCTGCTCACCAACGGCTACGTCGCCACGGCGGTCGACGGGCAGGGCGTTCCGGCCGCGTTCACCAGGATCGCGGCGTTCCGGGCCGGGCTGGCCACCGATGACGAGGGCTGCTACAAGCGCTACCAGTGAGGAGAGTGCATTCGTGAGCTCCGTCCCGCCGCTCATCGTGACGCTCGGTGGCGCAATGTTCACCTTTCCGCCCGGCAAGGAGGTCACTGTCGGCCGTGGCGAGGCATCGGACGTCAGAATCCCTGACGCCGGTCCTGGCGCCAAGCACGTGGTGTCTCGGTTGCATCTGATCATCCGGGTGGACCCCGCGGTCGGGCAGTGGGTGGCAATCGACAAGTCCCGCAACGGAATCTTCGCCAACCGAACGCGGGTGCCGTCGGCCGTCATCAGTGACGACCTGGTGCTGGCCGTCGGAGCCCCGGACGGGCCGCAGTTGCATTTCCGGACGGCCACACAAGTCATTCCGGTCGCCAAGTACCGGCAGCCACCGGCGCAGATGGCGCCCCCGCGTCCGACGCAGCCGATTCCTCAACCGCCACGGTCGATTTCGCAACCACCGCCGCCACCGCAGCGTCCGGCGGCACCGACCCCCGCGCCGCACCGCTCATCAGGTCCGCCTGCGGGCGCCGTCACCATCGGCCGGCACTCGACCGCGGCCATCAAGGTCGAAGACTCGCTGGCCTCCCGGATCCACGCGTACCTGGTGCCCGCCCCGACCGGAACCCAGTTGTACGACAACGGTTCGGGCAATGGCACTTTCGTCAACGGCCACCGCGTCGAGGCCGTCACCCTGCGTCCCGGGGACGTCATCACCATCGGCAACACCGACTTGGTGTTCGCCGGCGGTACCGCGGTCCAGTCGCGGCAGGCGGTCGCGACCGGTGGCATCGAGGTACGCCAAGTCGGGCTCGCCATCGACGGCCACCAACTGCTCACGAACGTCTCGTTCGACGCCCGACCCGGCACTCTCACGGCGGTGATCGGACCCTCGGGGGCGGGCAAGTCGACGTTGATCAGGCTGCTCGGCGGCGTTACCAAACCCACGTCAGGGCAGGTTACTTTCGACGGGCACGACGTGCACGCGCACTATGCGTCGCTCCGGTCGCGGATCGGCATGGTGCCCCAGGACGACGTCGTGCACCGGCAGTTGACGGTCAGCCAGGCACTGAACTACGCAGCCGAACTTCGGTTGCCACCCGACACGACCAAAGACGATCGCCACTCGGTGGTGGAACGTGTACTTGCCGAGCTGGAACTCACTCAGCACCGAGACAAGCGGGTGGACAAGCTGTCGGGTGGGCAGCGCAAGCGCGCCTCGGTGGCGCTCGAATTGCTCACCGGCCCATCACTTCTGATCCTCGACGAGCCCACTTCTGGGCTGGACCCGGCGTTGGACCGGCAGGTCATGCAGATGCTGCGCCGACTGGCCGATGCCGGGCGCACGGTCCTGGTGGTGACGCACTCGCTCACCTACCTGAACATGTGCGACCAGGTGCTGCTCCTGGCGCCCGGTGGCAAGACCGTCTATGCGGGACCGCCGCAAGCGGTCGGCTCGGCGATGGGAACCCAGGACTGGGCAGACATCTTCGCCTGGGTCTCGGCCAATCCCGATGCGGCGCATGCGGTGTTCCTGCAGAACAACCCGGCCGCCAACCAACCGCCTGCGCCGCCGGAGCCCGCCGGCCCGCTCGGCGCTCCGGCCCGCACCAGTACCGGCCGCCAGATGCTCACCGTTGCGCGCCGGCAGCTGCAGCTGATCTTCGCCGATCGGATCTACATCGGCTTTCTGTTGCTGCTGCCGTTCATCCTGGGCGCGATGTCGCTGATTGTGCCGGGAGACACCGGTTTTGGAGTGGCCACTGTGGGCCACTCCCCCAATGAACCGAACCAGTTGCTCATCGTCGCCAATATCGCGGCGGTATTCATGGGGACCGCGCTGACGATCCGCGACTTGGTCGGTGAACGCACGATCTTCCGCAGGGAGCAGGCGGTCGGCTTGTCCGCAGCCGCCTACCTTTCTGCAAAAATCGTTGTGTACAGCGCATTTACCGCAATACAGACGGCGATCGTGGTGGCGATCGTGGTGATCGGGAAGGGCGGGCCCACCCAGGGTGCATTGCTGCTGGGCAGCCCGACGCTCGACCTGTATGTGAGTCTGACTGTGGCAGCGATCGTTTCGGCGATCCTGGGGCTGTTGTTGTCCTCGGTGGCGCGGTCCAGCGAGCAGATCCTGCCGATGCTCGTCGTCGTCATCATGTTGTCGATCGTGTTCTCCGGCGGCATGATTCCCGTCACTGGACGCCTCGGCCTGGATCAGGCGTCGTGGTTCCTTCCGGGGCGGTGGGGATTCGCGGCGTCGGCCAGCGTGGTCGACTTGCTGAAGATTGCTCCGCTCATGTCGGTCGACGACCAGCTGTGGCACCACGAATTGCGTTGGTGGGCCCTCGATATCGGCGTGCTGGTGCTGCTCGGGGCAGTAGCTGGGTTCGTGGTCTACCGACGGCTGCGGCTGCCCGGTGATGGCACGAAGACGAGAGCGCCGAAAGTCGCGGGGATCGTGGTTGCCGTTGTGCTGGCTGCGGGGTTTGTGGCCGGTATGACCTACCTGACCCGAGACTCAGGAAACCGGCCGACGCAACCGACGGGACCCGCTGCGCCGCCCAAGGCGGCTTCCCAGGGGCACCGCATCGATCTGGCCGGCCTGCTTCCTGACGGCAAGGTGGTGAGCGCTGTCATGCAGTCGCCGCCGATGACTACCGCGACCATCGTCACCGCGGAAACTCCACGGGTTGGTACGGCAACTCCCCCACCGTGTGCCGGTGTCGCCGACGCGGGCAGCTCCGGGACCTTCGCGCCAGGATTCACGGGAATGTCGGGAATGGAGCTGCACAATCCGGCGGATCCGAACGTGTGGATGGTGGCGTACGCCGTAGGCTACCCGGGACCTCAAGCGGCAGAGCGGATTCCGGCCGCGGCCACGTGGGCCGGCTGCGCCAACATGGCCGTCACGTTCACGGCCGACGGCCAGCCGCCGCGGCAACTGGCGGTAGGTGCGGTCACGTCCGACAAGGGCACTCTCACTGCGGTGTTCACAGAGCCGGGACGCGGCTGTCAGCACGTGCTGACGACCAAGGTTGATGTGGTGATCGACGTGTTGACGTGCAGTTCGGGCGGCGGCACTCAGGCCACGGACCTGGCCAAGCAGATCGCTGACAAAGTCGGCTGACGGAAGGATCAGATGAACCCCTGGCGTACTGGAGTGCTCATCGGAGCGGTGGTCGTTGTGGCGGCGGGTTGTTCGGTCACCGACCGGAAGGTCTCGGGCACCGCCACGACGGCCACGGCTGCTGCATCTCCGACGACGTCGACGTCAGCTGTCGCCAAACCTGTCGATGATGCAGGCCTGCCGAAGTTGTTGGGCTCCCCGTCCGCGATCAGCGACCTGATGGGCGTTGCGATGACGCCGGAAGCGATCTTCAGGAAACCGGATACCAAGCTGCGGGTCGAACCGATCAGGTGCCTCGAAGCCGTCATGCCGGCTCTCGACACCATTGGGTACTACGGCCGAACGGGTTTCGCGGGGCAGCTTCTCCATGGAGATCAGCATGCTCAAGTCGTGCAGGTGGTTGCCGCGTTTCCCACAGATGTGGAGGCGGCGGACTTTCGTGAGGCGACCACCCGACTATGGCGGTCATGCCAGAACCAGCAGGCGACAGTCACGGGCGGTCAGGCGCCGCTCACGTACGCGCTGGAGGGGGTGGAATCGGTCGATTCCGTCGCGAGCGTTCCGATATCGGCGACTGCCGGCGATGGGACCCGAGTTCGTTGTCAGCACTCATTGGGTGCGCGAAGGAACGTGATCATCGATGTACGGGTGTGCGGTCCGAACGTCGGGAACAAGGGACGCGACCTGGTGGCGAAGATTGCCGCAGGCCTGTGACTCAGCGGATGACGCTCATCAGCGGAACAAAGTTGGCGTTGAGATACTCGGTAGCCAGATAACCGCCGGGATCGGCAAGTGCTGCAACGCTATTGGGGTCATCCACGATGATCATCGATCCGCGGTAGGCGGCCAATTGGTAGGGAAGCCCCGCTGCCCCACCGTTACCGGCGGCTTTGTCGGTTCGCACGACGACCAGCACTTCGCTGTGAATCAAGAACAATTTCCCGAGGTCTGGCATCGACCGGGTTGAACTACTGTCGCTTGACTTGCGACGCAAGTCGGCGTCGTAGTTCAAACCGAGCGAACTGAGATAGTCCGCTGCGTTGGACGGTGTCAGCGTCTGGCTGACGCCGTCGTCCGACACGTGGATCACCTGGACGCTCTTCCCCGCGGCTCGCGGATTCTGATTCTTCAGGTCGCTCTGCTGGGACGACACCTGATCAATGAGGTTGTCGGCGTCCTTGTCTCGGCCGAGAATCTTGCCGATCCATTTGAGCTGGGTCTGCCAGTTCCATGCCCGGCTGGTGTCTTTGGGCTGAGTCACGGTCGGGGCGATCGCCGCGAGGCGCTGGTAGGTCGCGTCGTCGATCTCGCCGGTCGCGATGATGACGTCGGGTTTGGCGGCCTGAATGGCGCTGGTGTCGATGAAACCGACGGTGTCCTTGACCGACGGGTTCCCGGTGATCTTGGACTGCAACCACGAGGGCAGGGACGTGCCTGCGCCGGCAATGGCCACCGGTTGTAGCCCGAGCGACAGCACTGCGTCCGCGTCGCCGGGGCCCAGGGCGGCGACAGCTGTTGGTGCCTTGGTGATTTCGGTGCTGCCGTGGGCGTGGGTGAACGACTGCGCGGTGTAGGCCGGGGCGCCGGGCTTGCCGATGAGCAGTATCGAGGCGACGACCACGATGACGGTGACCACGGCAGCTGCCGCGGCGCCGATGACCAGTCGACGTTTGCGTGAACGTTTCTGTGGCGCGGCTGGAAGATCGGGTGCCGCCATCTGGCGAGGCATCGGGCCACGTGGTGGTCCGGGCGGGTAGGGGCCGCTGAACTGCCCGCTGGGATACGTCAGCACGCCGCTGGGCGGCGTCGGCTGACGCGGCGGCCATGATTGCGGCCCCGGGGGTGGCAGATGGCCGGGTGGCTGTGGTGCCGGGCCGGTGTTCGCAACGGCGGCCGTTGCCGCGGCGGCGAATTCGCGCGCGGTCTGGAATCGAACGTTGGGATCTTTTGCCATCCCCCGGGCGATCACTTCGTTCAGTGCCCACGGCAGGTGGGGCACGCGGTCAGTGACGCGCGGTATCTCTCCTGTCACGTGTGCCGCGGCGATCGCGGCTATGCCGCCGGGGAGTCCTCCGTACGGCGTCCGGCCGGTGAGCAGCACGAAGAAGCTGCAGGCGAGCGAATAGACATCTGCTCGAGAATCGACGTGCTGCCCGCTCAGTGCTTCGGGCGGGGCGTAGGCGATGGACGCCATCACCGAACCGTCGGTGGTCAGGTGCGCGGCATCGTCGAATGCGCGAGCAATTCCAAAGTCCGCCAGGAAGACTCGTTCGTCATCGCCGGGATCCTCTGGATTGGCCAGCAGGAAGTTGGCGGGCTTCACATCGCGGTGCATGATGCCGCGCCGGTGTGCGTAATCGAGGGCCTTGGCGACTTCGGTGATGATGCGGGCCGCCCGCGCGGGTGACATCCGCCCGGACCGGACTTCCTGATCTGCGTCGGTTCCCGCGACGTACTGCATGGCGATCCACAGCTGGCCCGCCTCGGTTTCACCGCGCGAATAGACGGCGACGATGTTGGGGTGGTCGAGGGTGGCGGCGACGTTGGCTTCGCGGAGGAAACGCTCACGGAACTGGCCATCACCCTGAATGGAGGTCGTGAGTACCTTCAGGGCATCGCTGCGGGGCAGCTGTGGGTTCTTGGCCTTGTAGACCACACCCATGCCGCCGACACCGAGGACGGATTCGATGGTGTAGCCGGCCACGATGTCGCCGGGATTGAACGTCGAGGTCATTGTCGTCCGATTATTTCGCAGTCAGCAGCAGATACTGGGAGGCCATCCGCTGGGTGGCGTCGAATGGTTGCAACGATGCTGCGGTGTAGACCCACCGGTCCAGTGCTGCAGAGCAGGAGTAGACCCGCGCCTTTACCTCGGCGGTGTCGGTTGCCTGGCACTTCGCGGAAGGGAGACCGGCTACGCTGGGGCCCGGTTCGGTGGGATTCTTGGCGTCAGGCTCGGCGAACTTCTGCGCGAGCTGCGTCGCGGCCGCGGCGTCCTTGGCACGGTAGAGGTGGGTGCCGCGTACTGAAACGACGTCTACGTCGGCTGCCGTCAAGTCTGTGCCCGTTTGCAGCGGGTCGTCACTGAAATGAAGTATGCCGAGCGGCCCCCATAGGCCCTGATTTCCCTTCTGTTCCTTGGTAGGCACCGTCCGGCTGAGCAGGCCTTCAGGATCGGTCCGCATGGTGGCGAACTGCGCTGGATCGGTCGGCTGGAACTTGTCGATGCGCGAAGTCTGCAGATCCAGCGCCTTGGCAACGAACTGTGTTGCGGTGTCGACGTTTACGTCACTCAACGCGTATTGATACAGCACGTATGGCCCGTGCGGCGTATAGGCACTGACCGTGAAACTACGGTCTGCCGTTGTGGACTCGTGCGCGAGCGCTTCCGGGTGTCCGGGAATTGGTATCGGTTGATTGGGTGTCGCCCGATCGATGGCCGGCGCCTGCTCTGAGAATTGGCGGGCGGCATCGTTGGCCAAGTCAGCTGTCGGGAATCGCAGTACCAGAATCACCAATTGGTTGTCGTGATCCGCGCCGCGGATGGTTCCGCGACCGGAGCCGAACCCATTGATCAGTTGATGATCTTTCGCGATCTGCTTCATGGGACCGGGTTCGACGCTGCTCAGACGATCGGCATCGAGAAATAGGCCCGTCACGTTCACCCCGATGCTGATCAGGGTGGGATCGACTTCCCACGGTCCGACGACGAATTCGCCGAGCCGTTCGGCATCGATGAGGCGTCCAGATTCGGCGCCCGGTTTCATCGCCGGCCCGGGCTTGGGTGCCGTCGGATAGTTTCCTGGGTTGAGGAGGCTCACGATGGCGTCGCCTGGCTTGAATGACGGGTCTTTGGCCGCGTCACCCGTCGTCACCGTTGTGCAGCCCGCCAGCAGTGACACTGCCGCAGTCGCTGCGGTCAAACTGGCGATCTTCATGACGCTCCCCATCGTCTCCCCGGACTTGCGCAACGCCGAGGCAGTGCGCAGTTACTCTCCGCGAACTGTACGCATTCGAGTGTTTGAGTGCCTCAGTCGCTGTGGCTCGCGGTCGGAGCGCCTTGAACCGGAGGTGTAGCTATTTCGCGGTCAGCAGTAGGTATTGGGATGCCATTCGTTGTGTGGCGTCGAATGGCTGCAACGAGGACGCCGTGTACACCCACCGATCGAATGACGCGGTGCAGTCGTAGACGAGCGCCTTCACTTCGGCGTAATTGATCGCCCGGCACTTGGCCGAGAACAGGCCGGGTACGGTGGGGCCCGGTTCGCTGGGGCTTTTCCCGCCGGGCTCGGCCAACTTCCGCGCGAGCTGGGTCGCGGCGGCGGCGTCTTTCGCCCGATAGAGGTAGGTGCCGCGCACTGAGATGACGTCTACGCCGGCTGCCGTCAACGCCGCTGCGGATTGGACCGGGTCGTCGTCGAAATGGAGGAGGCCACGTGGTCCCCACAAGCCTTGATTGCCCTTGTGCTCCTTGGTGGGCACCGTCCGCACGAGCAGTCCTTCAGGATCGGTCTGCATGGTCGCGAACTGAGTGGGGTCAATCGGCCTGAAGTCATCGATCCTGCGTGCCTGCAGATCGAGCGCTTTGAGTGCCAATTGCGTGGAAACGTCGGCGCTTTCCTGTGCCGTACCGCTCTGAATCAAGACAAATGGGCCATGCGGCGAAATGATTGAAGTGGCGAAAGTCCCGTCCGGCATGGTGATTTGGAGCATCTGCGATTCCGGATGTCCAGGGACCGGGATGTCGAGTTTCGTTGAGGGATCATGGATGCGCGGGTGCTGCGTGTAGAAATCAGATGCTGCGGCAGCCGCTTCGTCGGGATTTGGAAAGCGCAAAACGGTGTTCTGCAGCTTGCGGAGGTGGTCGACGTTTACGCCCGTGTGGCGGCCGGAGCCGAATCCGTAGATCAAGTGGTGCTGTTGCGCCAGTTGGTCGAGCTCAGGCGACAGGAGCGATACGACACTAAACAACAGACCGGTCGAAATGAATCCGACGTTCAGCAGCTGCGGGTCAACTTCCCATGGGCCGACGACGTACTCGCCCATGCGTTCGCCGTCGATGATCCGGCCGCTTTCGGCTCCCGGTTTCATCGCAGGCCCCGGCTTCGGTGCCGTCGGGTAGTTGCCCGGGTTCAGCAGACTCACGATGGCGTCACCCGGCCTGAATGACGGGTCTTTCGTTGCATCGCCGGTCGTCGCCGTTGTGCAGCCGGCTAGCAGTGACACTGCCGCAGCCGCCGCGGCCAGCTTGGCGATCTTCATCCAGTGATCGCTATGGCTGAGCGGGCGGATTGCCGGCCGTGATCTCGGCGACCAGCTCGTTGAGGCGGGCCCGGTCGGCGTCGATGGCTTCAGTGGCCTTGGCGGTCGCGTTGCCGAGGGCCTCGTTGATCCGGGCTTCGACGGTATCCGCGCCGAGGCGGAGCAGACCGTCCTCGATGAACAGATCCGTCAGCCAGTGGTGGCCGTTGAGGGTGACCTCGACGGTCTTGGCTTCGTCGGTCGCGGTGAATGACTCGGTGTTCATCTTGGCGAGCTGCTCGTCCATGACCGACTGCAGGCGCTGGGCCTGCTGGAGAACCGCAGCGACCTCGGGATGCATCTCGATCATTTGGTGTCCTTCTTGTCATCGATCTTGGTGCGTCGCCGGTGTCCGATGACGCCGTCGGTGAAGGCGCGGTCTTCCTTGTACAGGACCTCGTCGGGCGACAGACTCGCGTTGCGCTTCTTTTCCTTGCCGCCTTCGCGGCCACCGCCGTGGCCGCCACCGCCCATGCCGCCACCCATACCGCCGCCGCCGCCGACCGGTGGACGGCCTGCGGCCTGGCTGGCGCCGCCCGCTGCCGCACCGCCAGCGCCCACCGCCGGTGCGACGGCCGCCGGCTGCATGGGCTGGCCGCCCAGTCCGGCGCCACCGCCGCCGGATCCCCCGCCCGCGCCGCCGCCGGCAGAAGCCGGGCTCACGCTCGGACCGTCGGGCAGGCTCGGCATCTCCGGCTTGTCGCCGCCCAAGCCTCCGGGCATCCCGCCGCTCGGTGAACCCTGCCCGGATCCGCCTGACGGGGAACCGCCACCGGAAGGTGAACCGCCAGAAGGTGATCCGCCGCCCTCGGGTTTCTGAGCTCCGGCACTGGCCGGGCTGACGCTCGGTGATTCCGGCATCGTCGGTGCCCCACCGCCTGGGGTCCCGCCGCCGCCCCCGGACGGGCCACCTCCGCCAGGACCCTGAGGTGTGGCCTTGCCCGGGTCGCCCTTCTTGGGCGCTACATCGCCGGGCTTGACTGCGGGCCACGCGCTCGACCCGAAATTGGGCGGCGGCGGTGTGACGAGGGAACGGATCGCCGCCTGCTGCGCGTACTTCGCCCGCACGGTGTCGGACTCCTGCTGCTTGGTGGCGTGGCCGGTGAAGAAGTCGTACGCCGCCTGCCCCACGGTCGCGAGCACACTGGCATTCTCGTAGTCCGCCACGTCCTGCATGCTGGGGTGCTCGGGTCGCCTGCCGCCGTGGATCGCTGACAGGTCTATGGCCTGGACGGCCAGGTTGTTCGCGGCCTGGGTCATCGCTGTCAGCCAGGTCGAGTAGTCCTTGAGCGCTTGCTCTGCGGCTTCGGCGGCGTCGCCCTCCCACTCGACGCCGGTCATGTTGAACTTGCCGTTCAACTCAGCGAGTTTCGCTGCCACTGCGGTCATTTTCGCGCCGAACTCGATCATCGAGGACCCCTGGTCGCCGCCGTTGATCTGCGCAGCGGCCTGCTCCCAGTTCATGCCGGGATTGCTGGGGTGTGACTCTCCGGCGCCAAGTGATTCGAGCATCCAGGGCAAACTGCCGACCGGGTCTGCGGGGGCCGGAGCCGGGGGGAGGTTGGGAGTGATGGGCGCACCCCCGCCGGCGCCCAGCTCAGTGGCATTGATACCGGATTTCCCGGCCGCGTCGGCGGCGTCGTAGGCCGCGGCGGCCGCCCGTAGGCAGGCGGCCAGTCGCCGGTTCTGAGCTCGCCCGGCCTTGAGTGCGGCGTCGAGCTGCTGCAGGTTGTTGTTGAGGAATCCGGCGGCCTCTTGCGCGATCGCCAACTCACATGGCGCTTTGGGCGCCTGCGGCAAAGTGGGCAGGTCAACGTCAACTTGTGCTGCCTTGGCGTTCAGCGTCTCCGAAGAGACCTTCAGTTTTCCAGCCATCTACTTGCTCCCCCTCACTTCTCCAGCGCCATCTGGAACCGGCTCTCCTCGCGCGGGTTGATCAGCTGGATCGGCAGCTGACGGTGTCGCGGAGTGTCGATGAAGTTGTGACGCAAAAGAATTCGTGAAATACCCGGGTGTGGTCCCAGGTAGGTGGTGGCATTCGGCCACGCCACCTTCGGAACGTTCCCGATCCGGGCGTTGATGAACCCTGCAAATTCCTTGAACTGCGGCGCCAGGGTGACGACGGCTCCGGCCGCCGCGGAGCGGACCACGAACTGCGTGAACAGGTGCGCGTCGCCGAGGTTGATCGTCGAGTCGACGTTGTCGAACGGCATGTAGACGGGGTAACGGTCGGCGGTCTCGCCCACCAGCACGCCGGCCGAGCCGATCGGCAATTCGTAGTGCCGGTCGGTGATGGGGCTGAGCCCCTCCAACGCGGCCCGCTGTCCACCGAACAGACACGAGAAGCCGCGGGGCGTTGTCGGCGTGGCCAGCGTCGTCAGCAGCACGGTCGCCGTCGGGGCTTGACCCGGTTTGACCCGGACCCGGGTGATGGTGTGGTCGGCGCGGGCCGACCACCACATGTTGGGGCCACCGGGTGCCGAGTAGGCCGCGGTAAAGGTGCTGCGGCCCTTGATGGTTGACCAGGTCTCGCGCTCGAAGCTGATCGCGGTCGCCCGGTCGTATTCTTCGAAGCTGCGGGCGGGGCGGGCGTCGATGCCGTGGCTGGCCAACTGGTCGGCGATGCGGGTGGTGGTCGCCACCAGGTAGCTGGCCAGGCCGGAAACCCCGGTGCCGCGGCGCATTGCCGAGCGGCGGGTCTCGTCGGGGTCGGCGCGCAACACGATCCAGGTCCGCCGGTTGGCGGGCGCGGCGTACGGGCCGACGACCTGCTCGTACAGCGCGACGACGCTCGACGGGGCCGTCTTGCCGACCCGGTAGCCGGCCGAGACGATGTCGGCCTCCAGGTCGGGTGCGTGCGCCGTGAGCAATTGCTCCACCAGGCGGGTGTCGAGGTTGTCGTCGGTGAACGCTTCGCCGTTGACGATCACGGTCGGCGTGAAGGACCGCGGCACCAGTTCGACCACGGAGATCAGGTGATCACCCAGCCAGCGCACCGCTACGTGATCGCCGGGCATGACCGTCGCTCCGACGGCGGGCTCCGACGGCGCCGGCAGGGCCACCTTGCGCCGGCGTTGCCAGGCGAACATCGCAGCGATCCAGCCGGTCAGCCGCCGTCCGCGGATGGCCAGGACCGAGAACAGCGCGATCAGGACACCCAGGGTGATGCCGAGCCACAGCAGGTTGAAATGCATGCACAGCAGCACGACCGCCGGCACCAGCGTCGCCGCCCATAGCAGGTGCCCGGTGGTGAATCGGAACCCGAAGTGCCTCATCGGCGCCTCAGTGCACGGCGGGTCACCGCACCCAGGCCGAGCAGTATGACCAGCGCAGCGCCGGCCACCACGACCATGGTGATGGGTCCGCGGTCCGGCGGCGGGATGTACACCGGCGGCGGGATGCTCTTGACCTGGTAGGGCGCCTGTTTGGGGCCGGCGGGAACGTCCCAGGTCAGCGCCGCCACTGGGTCGATGACACCGGCGCCGACGTAGTTGTCCACTCCCCCGCCGGGGTGCCGTGCCGTCGCGGTGATCCGGGTGACGATCTGCGCGGCGGTGAGGTCCGGGAACCGTTGCCGCAGCAGGGCGGCCAGACCCGAGACGTAGGCAGCGGCGAACGACGTGCCGTTGATGGGGATGGGGCCATCTTGCCCGTTGAGCCCGTTGACCGGATTGCCGTCGTAGCCCAGCGCGGTGGTGCCCTCCGCAGGTGCGGCGGCTCCGACCCATGGGCCCGACATCGAGAAGTTGCTCGGCTGGCCCTGTGGCCCGATGCCGCCGACGGTCAGCACCAGCGGCGAGTACCAGGCCGGCGAGACGATCGTTTGCACCTGCTTCCAGCCCCGCGGATCCGACGGCACGCTGGCGTCGGGCGGCGGGTTCTGGCTGCAGTCCTGGCCGGTGTTGCCGGCCGCCACGACGACCACGGCGTTCTTGACGTTCACCGCATACGCGATGGCCGAACCCACGGCGGTCTCGTTGATGGCGCGGGTCACCTTGTAGCAGGCGGCCTCGGAAATGTTGATCACCTGGGCGCCCATGTTCGCCGCGTGCACGATGGCGCGCGCCAGGCTGCGCAGTGACCCGGCGGTCTGGGTGGTGTTCGGGTCGTTCGGGTCGCTGCGGGAGTCCTTCGGCTGGAACGCCTCTGACGTCTGGCGCAGCGACAGAAGGCGCGCCTCGGGGGCGACCCCGATGAACGCGTCCGTCGGTGCCGGACGGCCGGCGATGATCGACGCCGTCAGCGTGCCGTGGGCGTCGCAGTCGGAGAGGCCGTTGCCGCCCTTGTCGACGAAGTCGCCGCCGGGTTCGGCGGGCACCCGGGGCGAGGCATTCACACCGGTGTCGATGACGGCGACGGTGATGCCCGCACCCGTCGCGAATTTCTGCGCCTCCGCGAGGTGCAGATAGTCGGCCGCCCATGGCTTGTCGGCGAAGTTGGTGTTCGGCAGCACGGTGGGCGCGGAGCAGATCTTGCGCTGCTCCATCGGCTGATCGGGGCCGGTGTCGTCGGGTGGGACGGCGCCGGGGTCGATGGCCGGCGGTTCGATGGCCAGTGCGGGCGGTGCGCTGGCGACAGCCAGCAGCAACGCCGCAGTCAGGGCGGCTAGACGACGCACGAGCTACCGCCCCCACCATGGGGACGACCGCTCGTGATGTTCCGAGTCCCCCGTGACATTCTTCCCGCTACGACATCGCCGCGAACCGCGATGCCCTCCCCATACGCATGTAGCACGAATTCATACTAGTGGTGTGTAGCGGGGGCTCTGCGCGCTTTCTGTGGCCACCGGGAGTGACCCCGGGTGCCGCGCCTCAGGCGTCGAGGTCCTGCGACACCAGGTCAGCGACCACCGCGAGCGCGGTTTCGTCGTCCGAAGCCACTGTCACCTGGGCGCCGTTGCCGGCCCCGAGGGTCATGATCATCAGCGCCGAGCCGGCGTCCACCGGTTCCCCGCCGTCGACCGCGAGGGTCACCTGGGCGCCGGAGTTCACGACGGCCTCGGAGATGACGGCTGCCGGACGGGCGTGCAGGCCGATGACGGATCCGACGGTGACGGTCTTGCTGGGCATGGCTTCTCCTTTGATGTGGGGTTGGTTGGTTGATCGGGGACGTATCAGTTGCCTGCGGGCTGCAGGGCCGCGGTGGTGTCGGCCGCCGGAAGCGACCTGCCGGCGCTCTTGGCGGCGATGACCGCCAGGGCACTGCAGACGGCGCCGACGAGGACGGCGACGACGAACCAGACGAGGTGGTCGATCGCGAAGAAGACGAAGATGCCGCCGTGCGGCGCTTTGGAGGTCACGTCGAATGTCATCACCAGAGCCCCGGTGACGGCGCCACCGAACATCATCGACGGAATGACGCGCAGTGGGTCGGCGGCCGCGAACGGGATGGCGCCCTCGGTGATGAAGCAGGCGCCGAGAAGCCAAGCAGCGCGGCCGTTTTCGCGCTCGGGTTCGGTGAACAGGCGGGGCCGGACGGCCGAGGCCAGCGCCATGGCCAGTGGCGGCACCATGCCGGCGGCCATGACGGCGGCCATGATCCGCAGCGACGCGGCATCGCTCATGTTCAGGCCCGCCGCGGCAAAGGCGTAGGCGGCCTTGTTGACCGGCCCGCCCAGGTCGAAGCACATCATCAGGCCCAGGATGACGCCGAGCAGGATCAGTGAACTGCCCGACATACTGCCGAGCCAGTGGGTCAGGCCCGAGGTCGCGGCGGCCAGCGGACGGCCCAGCAGCAGGAACATCGACAGACCGACGATCAACGAGGCACCGAGCGGGATCACCACCACCGGCATCAGGCCGCGGAACCATTGCGGCACCTTGAACGAGCCGATCCACAGCGCGGCGAATCCGGCGATGAGGCCGCCGACGATGCCGCCGATGAACCCGCCGCCGACGGTGACGGCCACCGCGCCTGCGGTGAAACCCGGTGCGATGCCGGGCCGGTCGGCGATGGCGAAGGAGATGTACCCGGCGAGGGCCGGAACCAGGAACCCGAAGGCCAGCCCGCCCAAGGTGAAGAGCACGGCGCCGAGATACTGCATCAGTCCGCCGGAAGGCAGGTTGGTCAGCGAGTTGGTGGTCGCGATGATGTGCGCGAGTGAATCGGATTGGCCGGCAGGTTTGTTGGCGATCTCGTAGCCGGCGAACAGGAAGCCGAGAGCGATCAGCAGGCCGCCGGCGGCGACGAACGGGATCATGTAGCTGACGCCGGTCAGCAGGATCTGGCGCAGTCGGGTGCCCCAGCCCAGCCCGCCGCGGTTATCGCTGGAGGCGGCCGCCGCGGTCTCGCCCTGTACCCGCGCGGCCTGCGGATCCTTGGCCGCCGCAACGGCTTCGGCGATCATGGTGTCGGGTTCGTTGATGGCCCGCTTCACGCCGGAGGCGATCACGGGCTTGCCGGCGAACCGCTGCTTGTCCTTGACCCCGACATCCGTGGCGAAGATGACGGCGTCGGCCGCGGCGATGGTCTCTGCCGACAGTGGGGTGGACCCGGACGAGCCCTGGGTTTCGACGCTGAAGCGCACCCCGGCGCGGTCGGCGGCCAGTTTCAGGGCGTCGGCGGCCATGTAGGTGTGAGCAATTCCGGTGGGACATGCGGTGATTGCGATGACGGAGGCCGTGGGCGCCGGCTCGGCGGCGGGGGCCGCGGGTGCCGATGCGGGGGGTGTGGTGGGGGCTACGGTGGGGTTTACGGGTACCGGGCTGACCACGCCTTCGACGAGTGCGACCACCTCGTCGGCGGTGCCTGCCGCGCGAAGCTGTTCGACGAAATCCTTGCGGACCAGCGCGCGGGCGAGGCTGGACAGCAGCTTCATGTGCTCGGCGCCACCGGATTCCGGTGCGGCGATCAGGAACGCGAGGTCGGCGGGGCCGTCGGGCGCGCCGAACGCGACCGCGGGCGCCAGTCTGGCGAATCCGATGGTCGGTTCGTCGACATGGGGTGATCGGCAGTGCGGGATCGCGATCCCACCGGGAAGTCCGGTGGCGGACTGGGATTCGCGCGCCAGGGCGGCCTCGACGAGACCGTCACCGTTGGTGGCGCGACCCGTCTCGGCCATCCGCGCGGCCAGCAATTCGATCACGTTCTGCTTGTCGGGGCCGGCGTCGACGTCGAGTGCGACGAGGTCCGAGGTGATGATCGGCATGGGTGTTCCTTTGAATGGGGCGAGATCAGAGAGGAGCGGAGGCGGACGTGACGGCCTGTACCCGAACGGCTTTCACGTCGATCTGTTCCGGGGTGGGTAGTGCCGAACCCGGCAACGAGGCAGCGGCGCTGCCGTAGGCGACGGCCGTCTGGAGCCGTTGGGCCGGCGAGGCGCCGGCGATGGTGGCCGCGAGGTAGCCCGCGAGTGATGCGTCACCCGCTCCGACGGTGCTGCGGGGCACGATCGGCGGTGCCGTGGCGGACCAGGTGCCGTCGCGGTCGACCAGGACCGCACCCGCGCCGCCGAGGGTGACGAGCACCGTGCGCGACCCGCGGTCGACGAGTTGCTGGGCGGCGGCGACGACCGGCAACGGATCACCTTGTGCAGCAGCGTCTTCCAATGCCTGCGCGGAGCAGCCGGTCAGCGAGCCCAGCTCCTCGGAGTTGGGCTTGATGAGGTCCGGCGCCGCCGTGGCGAAGGCCGCGGCCAGCGCGGTGAGTGGACGCTCGGAGGTATCGACCGCGACGCGGCACGGCAGTGCCGCCAGCCGGCCCACGATGTCGGCGTACCAGTCGTCGGGCACCCCCGGCGGAAGTGACCCGGACAGCACCACCCACGTGGCTCCCGCCGCGTGGTCACAGACGGCGGTGGTCAGGGCTGCCAGGGCAGCGTCGTCCAGATATGCCCCGGGTTCGTTGAGTTTGGTTGTGGTCCCGTCGTTTTCGGTGATGGTCAGGTTGCTGCGGACGGCACCGGGGATGTCGATGTTGTGGAACGGCACCCCCCGGGCACGCAGCCCCGTCAGGATCGGATCGTGATCGGCGGCCGGCAGCAGGGCGACGGTGTCGACACCGTTCTGCGTCAGGGCGCGAGATACGTTGACGCCCTTGCCGCCTGGCTCGGTGGAGACCGGGGTCAGTCGGTGCACCGCTCCCCTGGTCAGCGGCTCGTCGAGGGCGAGGGTTCGGTCGAGGCTCGGGTTCAGCGTGACGGTGACGATCATGAGCCGGCCTCTGCGCAGATGACCTCGACGCCGGCGTCGACGAGCTGTTGGCGGTCGTGGGCGCGGATCTCGGTATCGGTGACGACGGTTCGAACGGCCGACAGTGGCGCGAAACTGACCAGGTCTTCCCTGTCGAACTTGCTCGAATCAGCCGTTACCACAATATGATTGGCGCACCGAACCATGGCGCGCTTGATGGCGCCCTCGTCGCTGTCGGGGGTGGAGAAGCCGTGCCGGACACTGATGCCGTTGGTGCCGAGGAAGGCGACGTCGACGCGCAGGGAGTCGAGTGTCCGCAGGGCCTGGTCCCCCACCACGGCCTGGGTCAGGCTGCGGACCCGGCCGCCCAGTAGCTGCAGGGACACGGCGGGGTTGGCCGTGAGCTTCGCGGCCGCGGGGATGGAGTTCGTGATGACCACGAGGTCGCGGTCGGTGGGGATGAGTTCGGCGATGCGGGCGGTGGTGGTGCCGGCGTCGATCAGCACGGTTCCGCCGGTGGTGGGCAGCAAGGCAATCGCTGCAGCCGCGATGGCTGCCTTCTGCTGTGTCTGGGTGGAATCGCGCTGGACCACTCCCTGCTCGACCAGGTGCAGGGTGCGGGCGGGCACCGCTCCCCCGTGCACCCGCCTGATGACGCCGGCCTTGTCGAGGACGTCGAGATCGCGGCGGACGGTTTCGGTGGTGACGTCGTAGGCGTCGGCCAGGTCGTTGACCGACGCGCGACCGTCGGCGAGGACTCGCGCGGCGATGGCTTGCTGCCGTTCTTCCGCGTACATGACCCTCCAAGGGTGTTGGAATGCATCCGATTCGATCTTTGTATTGTTTGTTTTACGCTTGGATATGTTGACTTGTCAACGGTTCGGAGTAATCTACATCACATGAGCCAGACATCTGTGAGCCCGTCGCCATTGGCAGCCGACGTGGAAACCGATCGTTCGCCCAGCGGTGCACCTGTGGTGCTGCACGGGGTCCCTGCCGTCGGCGGCGTGCGGTACGCGCCGGTGCTGTGGCCGGGTGCCCGGCCCGCGCCCGAGACTGACGACACCGCCGCTGAGCTGGCAGAGCCGGAACGGCCGGGGGAGCGGGAGCGCTTCGCGGCGGCCTCGTTGGCGGTTGCGGACCGGCTTCGCGGCCGGGCCGCGCGGGCGACGGGAGCGGCTGCGGAGGTGCTCGCGACGACTGCCACACTCGCGCAGGACCGGGCCTGGGCGGCGGCCACCGACAAGCGCATCGCCGACGGTATGACCGCGGTGCGCGCGGTCGTCGCGACGGCAGACCAGTTTGTCGAGATGTTCACCCGCATGGGCGGACTCATGGCCGAGCGGGTCGCTGATCTCAGGGATATTCGGGATCGGGTGATCGCGGATCTACGTGGCCTTCCCGAGCCGGGGGTGCCTGTGCCGGATGTGCCGTCGGTGCTGTGTGCCGAGGATCTGGCACCTGCGGACACCGCCGGGCTGGACCCCAACCTGGTCGTGGCACTGGTGACCAGCCTGGGTGGGCCGACCAGCCACACCGCGATCATCGCCCGCCAACTGGGAATTCCGTGCGTCGTGGCCGTGTCCGGTCTCGAGAAGGTGCGATCGGGCGCGATGGTCCTGGTGGACGGTACGCACGGGACCGTGACCGTCGAGCCCGACGCGACCGTGGCCGCCGCGGCCGTCGCGCAGGCGCGCCACGACGCCGACCTCGCCGAGAGCTGGCGTGGCCCGGGTGTCACGGCGGACGGACATCGCGTCGCGGTGCTGGCCAACGTGCAGGACGGCGCCGCCGCGCAGGCCGCAGCCGGCACGCCGGCGGAGGGGATCGGCCTGTTCCGGACCGAGTTGTGCTTTCTGAACCGGGATCTCGAACCGAGTGTCGCCGAGCAGGCCGAGATCTACGGCGAGGTGCTGGCCGCGTTTCCCGACCGGAAAGTGGTGGTGCGCACCCTCGATGCGGGTTCGGACAAGCCGCTGCGCTTCGCCGGGCATGCCGACGAGGCGAACCCGGCGCTCGGGGTTCGCGGTATCCGCATCGCCCAGGGCAATCCGGACCTGTTGACCCGTCAGCTCCAGGCGATCGCGGATGCGGCCGCGGCGACCGGCCAGCGGCCGTGGGTGATGGCCCCGATGATCGCGACGCCGGCGGAAGCGAAAGCCTTTGCGGCGCAGGTGCGGTCCTTCGGCCTGACGCCCGGTGTGATGATCGAGGTGCCCGCCGCGGCGTTGTTGGCCGACCGGATACTGCGGCACGTCGACTTCCTGTCGATCGGGACCAACGATCTGACGCAGTACACGATGGCGGCGGACCGGATGTCGGCCGACCTCGCCACGCTGAGCGACCCGTGGCAGCCGGCGGTGCTGGCGCTGGTGCATGCGGCCGCCAAGGCGGGTGAGGCGCAGGGCAAGCCCGTCGGGGTGTGCGGGGAGGCCGCGGCTGATCCGGCGCTGGCGTGCGTGCTCGTCGGGTTGGGCGTGACGTCGCTGTCGTCGGCGGCCGCCGCGGTGCGCGCCGTCGGTGCCGCGCTGGCCGGGGTCACGCTGGATCAGTGCCGGGCGGCGGCCGATGCGGCGCTGGCGGCGGAGTCGTCGGCGGATGCGCGCACTGTGGCGCTCGCTGCGCTGGCGACGCGCTGACCAGCGGATATCCGCCGTCCGTAGCACCCGGAATTAATCGGACCGCAGTCCGGTTATTGGTGACATGCCTGCTATCACCGCTGACACGATCAGCTTGCCGCGTATTGCTCCCGCTGCGCCGAGCGACACAGAACGCCCGGTGCGGTCCATCACCACCGGCCCCCGTGGTTACGAGGGCGAGGGTTTCCCGGTGGTCCGTGCCTTCGCCGGGGTCGGCCCGGCCGACCTCGATCCGTTCGTCCACCTGGACCAGATGGGTGAGGTCGAGTACGAGCCCGGTGAACCGAAGGGCACCGACTGGCACCCGCACCGCGGGTTCGAGACGGTGACCTACATGATCGACGGCCGCTTCGCGCACCAGGATTCACACGGTGGCGGCGGCCTGATCACCGACGGCGCCACACAGTGGATGACCGCCGGCTCGGGCATCCTGCACATCGAGACACCGCCGGCCGAGTTGGTCGAGAGCGGTGGACTGTTCCACGGCCTGCAGCTGTGGGTGAACCTGCCCAAGAAGGACAAGTTCGCCGCCCCCAGGTACCAGGCCATCGAGGGCACCGACGTGACCTTGCTGTCGTCCGATGACGGCGGCGCGCTGGTTCGCGTCATCGCCGGCGAGATCGGTGATGCGAAGGGGCCCGGCGGTACACACACGCCAATCACCATGGCGCACGCCACAATTGCGCCCGGAGCTCGACTCGACCTGCCGTGGAACCGCAAGTTCAACGCGCTCGTCTACATCCTCTCCGGACGCGGCACTGTCGGACCGGTCGGCCACCCGATCCACCAGGGTCAGCTCGCGGTGCTCGGGCCGGGGGACCGGATCGCCGTCGCCGCTGACGAGGGTCAGGACTCCAACCGGCCCGCGCTCGAGGTGCTGTTGCTCGGCGGTCAGCCCATCCGGGAACCGGTCTTCCACTACGGCCCGTTCGTGATGAACTCCAAGTCGGAGCTCATCGAGGCGTTCGAGGATTTCCAGTCCGGGAAGTTCGGCGCCATTCCGCCGGACGCGTTGAAGCCACACCGGCCCGGGCGCTGATCACGCGGGTGCCGCGTCCGGATAGAGCAGTTCCAGCTCGCCGAGGCTGGCGGCGACGGTCACCAGAGGCAGCGCCGCTTCGACCGATAACGTTCCGCCGCCGGTCTCGGCGCGCAGGGCGAGTACGAAGTCGTCGCTGATGGGTGTGCGCTCCGCGGCACGGGGGTCTTCGGTGCCCGCGATGCGGGCGCAGATCGAGGCGGTGTGCGCTTCCAGGACCTCGCGGGCGGCCCGGTACGGAGCCAGGGGCGGCGGCACGACGTCAGCGATGAGGTCGGCCGCCGCCCGCAACCGCACCGTCTGATTGGCCGCCCGGACCACCGGTGCCCGCAACTCCGTGGCTCCGCTGCTCTCCGAAAGGAAGTGGCGCACAGCATCATCCACGGTCCGTGAGGCCGTGAGGGCGTCGAAGCTCAGGGCGTGCACCCGGTCGGTGGCGGCCTCCGACGCGCCGCGGGTCACCCGCCGCACGGCCGCGGTCAGATACCGCGTGCCTGCGGTGCGAGCCGCCTCCAGCGTGCGCTGGACGACCGCCGCCGAGCCGCGCGGCCACAACAGCAGCGACACCACGACGCCCACCGCGGCGCCGACGAGGACGTTCTCGAGCCGGATCAGCCCGACGCGCCAGCCGGCCGGACTGATGAGGTTGTAGATGGTGAGCACCAGCATCGTGAACATCGCCTGGCCTGCGACGAACGAAAACACATCGGGCACATACGCCGAACCGAACGCCACGGTCGGCAGCACCAGCCACAACAGGACCGGGTTCGCGCCGATCAGGTGGATCACCACGGTGCCGAGGAGGAAGCCGATCGCGGTGCCGCCGACCGCGCGGACCACGCGCGTACCGGTGGTGAGCGCACTGCTGCGCAGCACGGACAGGGACGCCATCGCGATCCAGAATCCGTGTTGCAGGGGAAAGAGATGAACGACGGCGACCGCCACGGCCAACCCGATGCCGGTGCGCAGGCTGTTCTGCACCACGACGGCCCGGGTCGCGACGAACCCCGACGGGATGGCGGACACGGCCTGGGATTCGGACAGCACCCGGTCGAGGTTTCCGGCCACGGGCAGCCGTCGTCCCAGGACGCGGGCCCAGACCGGGCGGGCATCGGCGTCGGCGGCCAGTCCGATGACGCGGCCGGTCGCCCCGATGCATGCCGAGAAAGTGCGCAGCCGCAGCAGTTTTCGTCCCGTCGCGACGGCCACCAGGTCGTCGGGCTCGCCCTGGATCAGCTCGATGTCCTCGCGGTAGCGCCCGCGAGTCGCGGCCCGGTGCGCGGTGAGCGCCTCGGCCAGATCGGCACGGTACCGATCGCGGCCCTCGGCCCGCGGCGTGCTGAGCACTCGGGCGCAGTCGTTCAGTACCCGAATGGCGGGCGCCCGCGTCTCCGCCAGCAGGGGGCCGGTGGCATCGGTGGCGCGGTCGCACAGCCAGCGCAGATCGTCGACCACGCGGACCAGGGCACGACTGCCGGCGGTCAGACCGACCGGGCGGAAGTCGGCGCCCAGGAAGTTGTCATTGAGGACCTCCATCGCATCGGAGAGTTCCTGCGCCGTCGCCGACCCCTCCAGGCGGGCCGCCAGCAGTCGGCACACCTGCGCCGCGTGCTTGCGCAGGTCGTCGTGATGGGTGGGTGGCAACAGGAACAACGCGGCCGGCACGGCGATGGTCCAGGCCACCGCCCAGCCGAGCAGTCGATCGGGCACCGGGCCGGCCGGCGTGCACACCGGCAGCACGAACGTCATTAAGGTGGACCGCTGACCCGCGGCGATGATCTCGCTGAGCACGCCGGAGAACGTCACCAGCAGCCCGACGGCGAACATCGTCGGCACCGCCAACCAGGGATGCGGGGACAGCAGCGTGCCCAGCGTGATCAGGACCGCGCCGTTGAAGCCGAGCCCGGCGTACGCCAGGGCCCGCGCCGGCCGGTTACCGGGGAAATCCACCACCACCAGCAGCGCGACCGCGCCGAAGATCGCGAACATGGTCGTCTGCGAGGTACTGCCGACGGCGGTACCGGCCGCCAATCCGGCGACGGCGACGACCGGCAGCACCAGACCCGCGCGCGTGGCGCGCCGCAGGGCGTCGTATTCGGGATCCTTGTCCCGCAGCCGGGTGCGCAGCTGCTGCCAGCTCACCGCCGGCGACTCTCGCGACACCACGCCCACCATGGCGCCCAACATTAATTTGGCTGACGCCGCCATGCCCCGGCAACAACACGCCTGTGGGCCGGGTCTCTCCCGGCCGCCGACAGCCCCGGGGTCGTTCCTGGCCGGGCTACCGATCGGGACCGGGCGGCCGCCGGGAACCGCGCGCTGTGCGGTGACCGGTTGTTGACAGAACTGCAAGTTTGCTGGAAGAAGCAATTTCAGCGGTCGTGCTTCGCATACGAGCAGGGCCGGGCCGAGATCTGTGGCACAATTTGACGATGCCGTACATCGCCACCCGAGGCCCGGGTCGCCCTCCCGCGGCGAAGGCGGCCGAAACCCGTGAGCGCATCCTGCGTGCTGCACGCGAGGTTTTCAGTGAACTTGGTTACGACGCAGCAACATTCCAAGCGATTGCGATCCGCGCGGATCTGACGCGTCCAGCGATCAATCATTACTTCGCGAACAAGCGGGTGCTGTACGGCGAGGTCCTTGATCAGACCAACGCCATGGTCGTCGCTGCGGGCCGTCGCCGGGCCGAGGAAGAGACCACCTTCATCCGGCGCCTGTCGTCCTTTTTCATCGCCGCCATCCAGGCCGACTCCGAGGACCGGTCCGCCGCGGCGTTTCTGGTGACCTCGATCCTCGAGGCGCAACGACATCCCGAATTGCGCCAAGAGGAGCACGATGCGCTCGTGGCCTCCCGTGACTTCGTCACCTGGGCCGTCACCGACGCCATCGAACGCGGTGAACTGGCGGTCGACACCGAGGTGTCCACGGTGGTGGAGATGCTCATCGCGGTGATGTGGGGGATGGGCTTCTACGCCGGATATGTGGGCAGTTATCAGGAGCTGACCGCCGTCATCGAGCGGCTCGAGCTATTGCTCGCCAACAAGTTGTGGCAGGTCACCGAATAGACCGGCGGCAGCTGGTACATCTGGTACATGGGCAGCGAGCGCTCCGACGACGACACCTGGGATATCGCTAGCAGCGTCGGTGCGACGGCGGTGATGGTGGCCGCCGCGCGGGCCGGTGAAACCGAGCGGGACGACGCGTTGATCCGCGATCCGTTCGCGAAGATCCTGGTCGCCGGCGCCGGAACGGGCGTGTGGGAGACGATCCTCGACGCCGACTTCAACAACCGGATGGCCGGCGCCGATCCCGAGGTCGCGGCGGTACTCGAGCACATGGGCAACTACCAGGCGGTGCGCACCCATTTCTTCGACGCGTACTTCGCCGATGCCGCTGCGGCCGGTATCCGTCAGATGGTGATCCTGGCGTCAGGGCTGGATTCCCGGGCCTATCGATTGGACTGGCCCGCGGGTACGACGGTCTTCGAGATCGATCAGCCGAAGGTGCTCGAGTACAAGGACCAGACCTTGAAGGCGCACGGTGCGACGCCGGCTGCGGCACTGCACCAGCTGCCGATCGACTTGCGCAATGACTGGCCGAAAGCGTTGCGGGACACGGGATTTGATGATTCGGCACCGACGGCCTGGTTGGCGGAAGGACTGCTGATGTACCTGCCGGCCGACGCGCAGGACCGCCTTTTCGAGAACATCACCGCCCTCAGTGCATCGGGTAGTCGCATCTCGGTCGAGACGGTTGGCGAGCACGCCGCCGAACGTCGCCAGCGGATGCGGGACCGATTCGACAAGCTCGCCGGCCAGTTCGGCATGGGGCAGGTCATGAATGTGCAGGATTTGATGTACGAGGACCCCGATCGCGCCGACGTGGCCGCCTGGCTCGACTCCCACGGTTGGTCGTCCACCTCGGTCACCTCGCAGGAGGAGATGCGCCGGCTGAATCGCTGGGTGCAGGTCGATACCGCCGACGACAAGGCGTTTTCCACGTTCGTGACCGCCGGCAAAGACTGATACTCGGGGTCGACCCTTCCGAACCAACCGGCTGGTTGACTAGGATTTCGATGTTGCCTGGCTCACGTAAGGACATCGCCATGACCACCCCATCCGTCGCACCTACTGCGACCACTGACATCCCGGCTGTCGTAGCCGGTCTTCGCAAGACCTTCGCGACTGGGCGCACGCGTGACCTGCAGTGGCGCAAGCGTCAGCTGCTCGCGCTGGCCCAGGCCATGGAAGAGAACGAGACGGCCATCGCCAAGGCGCTGGAGGCCGACCTCGGCCGCAAGCCCTTCGAGGCGTGGCTCGCCGACAGCGTCGGCACCATCGCCGAGGCCAAGGACGCCGCCAAGAACCTGCACAAGTGGGCGAAACGTCGCTACCGCCTGCTGGAGCGCTCGCAGCTGCCCGGCCGCGGCTGGGTCGAGTACGAGCCCTACGGCACAGTGTTGATCATCGGCGCCTGGAACTTCCCGTTCTACCTCACGCTCGGCCCGCTAGTCGGCGCGATCGCCGCGGGAAACACCGTGGTGCTCAAGCCATCTGAGTTCGCACCCGCCTCGTCACGACTGATGGTCGAGCTGGTCGAGAAGTACCTGGACAACTCGGCCTTCGCGGTGGTGGAAGGCGACGGCATGGTCAGCCAGGAACTGATCGCACAGGGCCTCGACCGCATCATGTTCACCGGCGGCACCGAGATCGGCAAGAAGATCATGGCCGCCGCCGCACAGCACCTGACGCCGGTCACGCTGGAACTTGGCGGCAAGAGCCCCGTGATCGTCGCGGCCGACGCCGACATCGACGTCGCCGCGAAACGCATCGCCTTCGCCAAGGTGGTCAACTCGGGCCAGATCTGTGTAGCGCCGGACTATGTGGTGGCCGAGAAGCCCATTCGCGACGAGCTGGTCAGCAAGATCCGCGACGCCATCGTGGCCTTCACCGCCGACGACGTCGACGGCCTGCCGATCGTCAGCGAGCGGCAGTTCAACCGGCTCAGCAGCTACCTCGGTACCGGCGGCGACGTCGTCACCGGTGGTGGCACGAACCCGGCGCGGCTCACCATGCAGCCGACCGTGGTGGTCGACCCGCCGCTGGACGCACCGGTGATGACCGAGGAGATCTTCGGGCCCATCCTGCCGGTGATCACCGTCGATTCGCTGGACCACGCCATCGCGTTCGTCAACGCCCGGCCCAAGCCGCTGGCCGCCTACTTGTTCACCAAGGCCAAGGCTGTCCGCGAGCGGTTCATCCGTGAGGTCCCGGCCGGCGGCATGCTGGTCAACCACCTGATCTTCCAGGTATCGACGACCCGCTTGCCGTTCGGCGGTGTCGGACCGTCCGGCATGGGTGCCTATCACGGTCGGTACGGCTTCCTGGAGTTCAGCCACGCGAAATCGGTGATGACCAAGCCGACCCGGCCCGATCTGGGCAAGCTCATCTACCCGCCGTACACCGACAAGGCGTGGAAGATCGCGCGCAAGTTCTTCTAGGCCGTTCGACGTTAGCCCGTACCCGACGACGCGGCGGCCGATCGGTCGCCGTATACACAAGGGGTGGCCCATCTCGGTGAGCCGTCTCATCGCCCTTCCATGAGAGGAAACCCATGCCTGGAGTGCAGGATCGCGTCATTGTCGTCACCGGTGCCGGTGGCGGCCTGGGTCGTGAATACGCGCTGACGCTGGCGCGCGAAGGCGCCTGCGTCGTGGTCAACGACCTCGGCGGCGCCCGTGACGGCACCGGTGCCGGCCACAACATGGCCGACCAGGTCGTCGACGAGATCAAGGCCGCCGGTGGCCGTGCCGTCGCCAACTACGACAGCGTCGCCGAGCCCGAGGGTGGCGAGAACATCGTCAAGACCGCCCTCGAGGCATTCGGCAAGATCGACGGCGTCGTGTCCAACGCGGGCATCCTGCGTGACGGCACCTTCCACAAGATGACCACCGAGCAGTGGGACATCGTGCTCAAGGTGCACCTGTACGGCGGATACAACGTGATCCGCGCCGCGTGGCCGCACTTCCGCGAGCAGAGCTTCGGCCGGGTCGTGGTTGCCACCTCCACCAGCGGTCTGTTCGGCAACTTCGGCCAGGCCAACTATGGCGCGGCCAAGCTCGGTCTGGTCGGTTTGATCAACACGCTGGCCCAGGAGGGCGCCAAGTACAACATCAAGCTGAATGCCATCGCGCCGATCGCCGCGACCCGCATGACGCAGGACATCGTGCCGCCGGAGGTGTTCGCGAAGCTGTCGCCGGAGTACGTCGCCCCGGTGGTGGCCTACCTGATGACCGAGGAACTGCCCGACACCGATTCGATCTTCATCGTCGGCGGTGGCAAGGTGCAGCGCACCGCGCTGTTCCAGAACGAGGGCATCACCTTCGGTGACGTGCCGTCGGTGGACGACGTCGCCGCCAAGTGGGGCGAGATCACCGACTTGTCCGCCGCCAAGGCTGCTTCGTTCGCGCTCGGCTGATAGGTGAAAGCGCTTGTCGCGCAGACGCTTACCGGCCCGTCCGGGCTGTCCTACACCGATATCGATGACGCCGCAGACCCTTCGGGGAATGCGGTGGTCATCGATGTCGGTGCGGCCGGCGTCTGCTTTCCCGATCTGCTGCTGATCCGCGGCGAATACCAACTGAAGTTGCCGCCGGGATTCACCCCGGGCATGGAGGTGGCCGGTACCGTCCGGTCCGCGCCGGAGAGTTCAGGTTTCGTTGCCGGGCAGCGCGTCTCGGCGTTCACCATGATGGGCGGCTATGCCGAGCGCGCGCTGGCGCTGCCGGATTCGGTGATCCCGACGCCCGCGGCCCTGGACGACGCCGAGGCGGTCTGCCTGCTGGGCAACTACTACACGATGTATTTCGCGCTGGCCCGCCGCGGCCGGTTGCTGGCGGGGGAGACGGTGCTGGTGCTCGGCTCCGCCGGCGGCATCGGGGTGGCGGCCATTCAGATCGCAAAGGCCATGGGCGCCAAGGTGGTTGCCATGGTGCACCGCGCCGAGGCGATGGACTTCGTGGCCTCGGTCGGTGCCGACGTGGTGCTGCCTCTGGCCGACGGGTGGCGTGACGCCGCGCTGGCGGCGACCGACGGTCGGGGAGTGGACCTGGTGGTCGACCCGGTCGGCGGCGACGCGTTCGACGACGCGATCCGGGTGCTGGCGCCCGAGGGCCGACTGCTGGTGCTGGGTTTCGCTGCCGGACAAGGTATCCCGTCGGTCAAGGTCAACCGGCTGCTGCTGCGGAACGTCAGCGTGATGGGCGTCGGCTACGGCGAGTTCATCCGGCAGGTGCCCGGTTCGGCCGCAGAGATCGGCGCCGGCCTGGCCAAGCTGGTCGAGACCGGACTGCGCCCGCCGGCGCCGGTGCGGTTCCCGCTGGCCTCTGGTGCCGAAGCTCTGCAGGCATTGGCGGACGGGAAGATTCACGGCAAGGCAGTCCTGGAGCCCTAGTGAATACCTTGGGCACGGTGCTGGTTGCGCTGTTCATCGCGATAGGCCTGGTCGGCATCGTGGTCCCGGTGCTACCCGGTGGCTTGGTGGTGTTCCTCGCGATCGCGGTGTGGGCGGTGGCCGTCCACACCGCGACCTCGTGGGTGGTGCTCGGCGTCGCGGCGGCGTTGTTCGTGGCCGGTGAGGTGATCAAGTACGTCTGGCCGGTACGCCGGATGCGGCAGGCCGATGTGGCCACGCGCAGCCTGATCATCGGCGGAATTCTCGGTGTCATCGGATTTTTCGTGATCCCGGTGCTGGGGCTGGCCCTCGGATTCGTGCTGGGGGTCTACCTGTCCGAGTACTCGGCGCTGCGCGACAAGGGCCGAGCCTGGGTGTCAACCAAACATGCGCTGAAGGGCGTCGCCCTGGCGATGGGAGTAGAGCTGACGGCCGCGCTGCTGGCGACCGTCGCGTGGGTGACGGGATTGGTGGTCGGTAGTTGACCGCAGAGAAACGGACTCTCGACGCATCGGCCGGTGAGCTGCTTCTGCACACCGGCGTCACCGGCACCGCAGCCCGGATGGGACACCGGTTGACCATCGCGGTGCGCTCATGGCAGGCGACCGTGGACGTGGACGGAGACGAACCCGAGGCAATCGAGGTGACCGTCGACCTGGACTCGCTGGAGGTGCTGACGGGCGAGGGCGGGATGACGCCATTGTCCGGCGCGGAGAAGTCGTTGGTCCGCACCAATGCCCTGAAAATGCTGCAGGCCAAGCGCTTTCCACGGGCGACGTTCCGTGCGTCATCGGTCGAGTGGAACGACGACTCGTGGCGGTTCACCGGGATCCTCGACCTCAGCGGCCAGAGCCGCGAGCAGACCGTCGTTGTCCACGTGGTGCGGGACGGCGCAGACCTGCGGATCACCGGTGAGGCGGTGGTACGGCACAGCGACCATCGCATCAAGCAGTATTCGATGCTGATGGGTGCGATGAAGGTGGCCGATGAGGTGCGGGTGACGCTCACCGCGCCACGGGCAGACCGGCCCTAGCCCCGCAGCACGCTCCGCAACCGCGTCAGCTGGTCATCGGTGACACCAATGGCAGCAAGGTAATTCGTCAGTGAACCGTATTCGGCATCGACGACGCTGAGAGCGGTGTCCAGGTACTCCTCGCGGACCCCCAGCACCTCTTCGGTCAATCGGGCCTCGGCGAACGTGACGACCTCGGCCGTCTGGCCGGCCCGGGTGCGGATGGTCTCCAGGATGCCCTCGCGCAGCTGCGGCACCGCGTCGTTGCTGCGCAGGAAATCGGTCAGGATCGCGTCGCGCTCGATGCCGACGGCGCCGAGCACCGTCGCCACGGTGAACCCGGTGCGGTCCTTGCCCGCGAAGCAATGCGCGATCACCGGCCGGGAATCGGCCAGCATCGAAATGACCTGGCGTATCGCAAGATGCGCACCCGGCAGGGCGGGGAAGCGGCGGTACTCCTCGACCATGAAGCGACCGGCGGCCACCGCGACGTCCTCGTCGTCGGGCTTCTCCGTCATCATCTTTTCGAAGGCGTTCTCATGCGGCGCTTCGGCCCCGTCGGTCCCGGCGGCGGCCAGTTCGTGGAACGGCAGCAGGTGGATCGCGACGCCGTCGGGCACTTGACCCGGACCACGACGTTCCACCTCGCGCAGCGACCGGAGGTCCGCGACATCGCTGATGCCGTAGCGCTGCAGTGCTTTACGGCCGTCTTCGGCCAATCCACTCAGCTCGCTGGAGCGGAAGAGCCGGCCAGGGGCGATGCCCGATTCCTCGGCGACGTCGCGGAAATTCCAGGCACCGGCGAGTTCCAAGCCAGTGGACCGCATCAGTGGCCCCCGGACTCGGTACACGCGGCCGCCAATGCCGACTTCTCGCGGCCCAGTTCGGCGCGCGCGATGGTGCGCATGTGCACCTCGTCGGGTCCGTCGAACAACCGCATCGCCCGGTGCCAGGCGTACAGCCGGGCCAGCGGCACGTCGTCGCAGATACCGGCCGCGCCGTGCACCTGGATGGCGCGGTCGATCACATCGCACGCGACCTGCGGGGCCACCGACTTGATCTGCGAAACCAGCACATGCGCGGCCTTGTTGCCCTGCTGGTCGATCGTCCAGGCGGCCTTCTCGCAGAGCAGCCGGGCCTGGTCGATCTGGTTGCGCGACTTGGCAATCGACTCACGCACCACGCCCTGCTCGGCGAGCGGCTTGCCGAACGCCACGCGCGTCTGTACCCGGTCGATCATCAGGGCCAGGGCACGTTCGGCGGCGCCGAGCGCGCGCATGCAGTGGTGGATGCGGCCCGGCCCCAACCGGGCCTGGGCGATGGCGAAGCCCGAACCCTCTTCGTGCAGCAGGTTCTCGGCCGGCACGCGCACGTTGTCGAAGACGATCTCGCAATGCCCGTGCTGGTCCTGCCAGCCGAACACCGGCAGCGACCGCTGGATGTCCACGCCCGGCGTATCGGCGGGCACCAGGATCATCGACTGCTGGGCATGGGAGGCGGCGTCGGGATTGGTGCGGCCCATGACGATCAGGAGCTTGCAGCGCGGATCGGCGGCGCCGGTGATCCACCACTTGCGGCCGTTGATGACGTAGTCGCCACCGTCGCGCAGCATCGTCGTCTCGATGTTGCGGGCATCCGACGAGGCCACGGCGGGCTCGGTCATCGCGAACGCGCTCCGGATGTCACCGTTGAGCAAGGGTTCCAGCCACTGCTTGCTCTGCTGCTCATTGGCGAACAGGTGCAGGGTCTCCATGTTGCCGGTGTCGGGGGCGGCGCAGTTGATGGCCTCGGGGGCGATTTCCATGCTCCAGCCGGAAATCTCGGCCAGCGGGGCGTATTCCAGATTGGTCAGCCCAGATTCCGACGGCAGGAACAGGTTCCACAGGCCGCGCTTGCGGGCCTCGATCTTGAGCTCCCCGACCACCGGCGGCACCGTGTGGTCTTTGGGCCCCTTCTCCTCGCGATAGGCGTGATAGGAGGCCTCGGCCGGCAGCACGAGCTCGGTCATGAACTCGGTGAGCCTGTGCTGGTAATCCTGCGCTTTTGCCGACAACGCGAAGTCCATGCCAGCCACGATATGCCACTTGTCTAACGATGTGACGGGCGGTCGTCGGCGCGAGGTCTGGACGCGCAAAGACGGATTCCCTCCCCGCGACGACTTCGGGGAGGGAATCCGGGCTTGCGGGCGGTCAGCGGACCTGGCCGGGCAACAGGGTGGCCACCCGGTAGATGCCGTGGTGCCACAGCACGCCGGGCAGCGGAGTCCCCGCCGGCGGGGCGGTGATGGACGGGGTGGCGACCACGGCCGGCGGACGGACGTCGGGTCCGAGGGTGGTGGCGCCGGCGGCGCCGGCCAGGCCGAGTGCCGAGCCACCCAGAACGCCGGCGGCGATGATCGAGAAACCGAAGGTACGGGCGGTGGTGCTCATGTGAATTCTCCTGTGTCAGTTTGCTTTTGACGTATTGCTCCGGGGTGTTCCGGTGATGACTCAAGAGTGCCGTCCCGGGCGTCGGATGTCTGTCCGGTGATCGGCTGGTCCGCCGGTGGATTTGGGTGTCCGCTGATCGGGGGACACGGGGCCGTCAATTTGCGATCGGAGTTACTTTTCGCCCGTCGCCGTGCGACGCTGACGGCATGACCGACGAACGGGTTCGCGTGGTGGTGGGCGACGACCACCCGATGTTTCGCGACGGTGTCGTCCGCGCGCTGACGGCGAGTGGGGTCATCGAGGTGCTGGCCGAAGCCGACGACGGGACTTCGGCTTTGGAGGCGATCCGGACGCACTCACCCCAGGTCGCGCTGCTGGACTACCGCATGCCCGGTATGGACGGTGCCGAAGTCGCGGCGGCGGTGCAACGAGACGGCCTGCCGACGCGCGTGTTGCTGCTCTCCGCGCATGACGAGGCGGAGATCGTGTACCGCGCGCTGCAGGACGGCGCGGCCGGCTTCCTGCCGAAAGAGTCGACGCGCAGCGAGCTCGTCAACGCGATCTTGGAATGCGCGAAGGGCCGCGACGTCGTCGCGCCCAGCCTGGCCGCGGGGCTCGCTGGTGAGATCCGTCGTCGGGCCGAGCCGGACGCCCCGGCGCTGAGTCCGCGCGAGCGGGAGGTGCTGCAGATGATCGCCAAGGGCGCGACCATCCCCGCCATGGCCAAGGAGCTGTACCTGGCGCCGTCGACGGTCAAGACCCATGTGCAGCGGCTCTACGAGAAGCTCGGGGTCGGTGACCGCGCGGCGGCGGTGGCCGAGGCGATGCGTCGGAAGCTACTGGACTGACGTGAGTCCGACACTCAGCCGGATCGGGGAGTACCTGGCCGCTGAACCGGTGCGGATTTCGGCCGGGCTGCGGCTTCCGCTGACCGCGTTGATCGGCGTCCTGGTGTGGTTCTGGGAGGTCGACCATTGGTTGCCCGAGCTGTATGCGGTGATCCTGGGGCTGTACGCGGTCGCCGCGGTGATCTGGCTGGTGGCAGTGCTGCGCGGACCCGTGCCGCGCTGGGCGGACTGGGCGTCCACCGGCATCGACCTCGTGGTGATCCTGGCACTGTGCCTGGTGTCGGGCGGCGCGACCGCGGCCCTGTTGCCCGTCTTCTTCCTGCTGCCGATCTCGGTGGCGTTCCAGGACCGTCCGCTGATGACCGCGGCGATCGGCACCCTGACGGCCACGGGCTACCTGGCGGTGTGGATCTTCTACTCCAAGCACGACGACCGCATGGGCCTGCCGAACATGGTCTACACGCACTTCGGGTTCCTCGTGTGGCTGGCGGTGGCCACCACGGTGTTGTGCTTCGTGTTGGTGCGTCGGCAGGGGCGCGTGCTGGCCCTGCAGGACATGCGCCGTCAGCTGGTGTCCGAGGCCATGCTGTCCGACGAGCGGCACAACCGCGACGTTGCCGAAGGGCTGCACGACGGCCCGCTGCAGACTCTGCTGGCGGCCCGTCTGCAGCTCGACGAGGTCCGGGAGCGGACGCCGGGGCCGGAACTCGACGCGGTCTACGCAGCCTTGGAAGACACTGCGACAGCGCTGCGCTCGACGGTCACCGAGCTGCATCCGCAAGTGCTCGCCCAGCTCGGCTTGACGCCGGCGGTGCGGGAGCTGTTGCGGCAGTTCGAGTCTCGAAGCCGGATCGTGGTGCGGGCCGACCTCGAAGAAGTGGGTAAGCCCGATTCGCAGCAGCTGCTGTACCGGGCGGCCCGCGAGCTCCTGACCAATATCGGCAAGCATGCGCGGGCGACGGCGGTGTCGGTGCGGTTGGGCCGTATCGGTGATCGTGTCGTCCTGAGCGTGTCGGACGACGGTGTCGGGTTCGACCCGGCGGTCGTGGCCCAGTACGTGGCCGACGGACACATCGGGCTCGGTTCGCTGCTCGCGCGGCTCGACGCGATGGGTGGCTCGATGCTCGTCGACTCAGCCGCCGGCGGCACCCGCGTCACGGTCACTTCACCTCCCGAGCGCGCGGAAAACGGATCGCCGACAGGCAGGTCGCGGCGGTAGCGTCACGCCATGAAACTGCGCATTCTCGTGGGTCTGCTCGTCGCGGCGGTGGTGGCGTTGGCCGTGAACGCCGTGGTCGTCGCGCATACCAGCCGGGCTGCGGAGCCCTTCGCCGGCGGCCACGTCCTGAAACTCGACGGCCCCGACCTCAATGTCCGCGAGTACGGGCCACCAGGCGAGCGGGCAATCGTTCTGCTGCACGGATATTCGGCCTCCATCGAATGGTGGGAGAAGGTCGCCCCGGCGCTGGCCGCACATCAGCGCGTGATCGCCGTCGACCTCGTCGGCCACGGTGGTTCCGAGGCGCCGACCGATGCGGCGCCGTATCACGCCGACGGTCAGGCCGAGGCCGTCCACCGCGCGCTGGCGGCGCTGGGTGTCCGGCATGCCGAATTGGTGGGGCATTCGATGGGCGGCAAGGTGGCTGCCGAGTTCGCCGCCAAGTACCCGGAAATGGTTGAGCGCGTGGCAGTTTCCGATACGCCTGCGGGAGAGGATCTGGTCGCCATGCCGCTGCTCGGCAGGATGCTGTGCTGGCCCGTCATCGGACCCGCACTGGACCGCTTCCGGGATGTGGACGCGATCAGTGAGAGCTCGCTGCAGACCGGGTTCGCCGCCGACTATCCCGTCCCGCAGTTGGCATACCGCTCCCTGAAACAGCTCAATTACGCGGGCGTGTGCGATTCCAAGGACGCGGGCCGTCCCGTCGCCGAGACGCTGAAGGGGTTGGGGAAGCCGGTGCTGGTGCTGTGGGGTGACAAGGATGTCCTCACCCCGACGGCGTCGAACGTCGCGCGCTACACCGCCGCCGGCCTACCGCCGCACCTCATCGAGGGCTCCGGGCACAGCCCGATGGTCGAGAAGCCGGATCAATTCCTCGCGGCGATAGGCGATTTCGTCCGCTGACGGGGCTGCCGGCCATCGCGGAGCGCGATGCGCAAACACAATGTCAGGCTGACGGCTTCGCCGTGCCACTATTTGCGTGGCGGCGTTCTCAGACCGACATTGTGTTGGGCGCCGCAACGAAAAAGCCTCCAATCCGAATGGATTGGAGGCTTTTACGTGTACCGGGTTGCTACAGCGCGGCGAGGATGTCGTTGACGCGGTCGCGGGCGTCGCCGAACAGCATCTGGCTGTTGTCGCGGAAGAACAGTGGGTTCTGCACGCCCGCGTAGCCGGAGGCCATGGAGCGCTTGAACACGATGACGTTGTTGGCGTTCCACACCGTGAGCACCGGCATGCCGGCGATCGGGCTGCCCGGGTCCTCGGAGGCGGCGGGGTTGACGGTGTCGTTGGCGCCGATGACGAGCACGACGTCGGTGTCGTCGAAGTCGTCGTTGATCTCGTCCATTTCCAGCACGATGTCGTAGGGCACCTTGGCTTCGGCGAGCAGCACGTTCATGTGGCCGGGCAGGCGGCCGGCGACGGGGTGGATACCGAAGCGGACGGTGACGCCCTTGTCGCGCAGCTTGCGGGTCAGGTCGGCGACGCCGTACTGGGCCTGGGCGACGGCCATGCCGTAGCCGGGGGTGATGATGACCGAGCTGGCCGAGGCGAGCATTTCGGCGGCGCCTTCGGCGGTGATCTCGCGGTGCTCGCCGTAGTCCTTGTCCTCGGCGGGGCCGGCCTCGATGCCGAAGCCGCCGGCGATGACGGAGATGAACGACCGGTTCATCGCCTTGCACATGATGTAGGACAGGTAGGCACCGGAGGAGCCGACGAGCGCGCCGGTGATGATCAGCAGGTCGTTGGACAGCAGGAAGCCCGAGGCGGCCGCGGCCCAACCGGAGTAGCTGTTGAGCATCGACACCACGACGGGCATGTCGCCGCCGCCGATGGAGGCGACCAGGTGCCAGCCCAGCAGCAGGGCCAGGACGGTGACGCCGACCAGCAGCCACAGGTTCGGCGAGATGCAGAACCACACGGTCAGCGCGACGAACAGCACCAGCGAGCCGACGTTCAGGAAGTTCTTGCCCGGCAGCATCAGCGGCGCGGACTTGATCTTGGCCGACAGCTTCAGGTTGGCGACGATCGAACCGGTGAAGGTCACGGCACCGATGAAGACGCCGATGAAGACCTCGGCGGAGTGGATGCCGAGCATGCCTTCCTTGGCGAGCTCGAGTGCGCCCTGGCTGTTCGGGTCGTACTCGGCGTGCAGGTAGCCGCTCCAGCCGACCAGCACGGCGGCCAGACCGACGAACGAATGCAGCAGCGCGATGAGCTCGGGCATGCCGGTCATCTCGACGACCTTGGCGCGCCACAGGCCGATCGCGGCGCCGACGGCCATGGCGCCGATCAGCAGCGCCAGGCCCAGGGGCTCGATCTTGTGGTTGATGGCCAGGACGATGGTGGCGATGAGCGCCACCCCCATGCCTGCCATGCCGAAGGCGTTACCGGCCTTGGAGGTCTCGTGCTTGGAGAGCCCGGCCAGAGCGAGGATGAACAACAGCGCCGCCACCACATAAGCGGCGTTGGCGATATTGGTGATGGTTTCTGCGTTGAACATGAATCCGTTCCAAAGTTTTCTGGGTCAGCAGGCTCTAGCTGCGGGAGAACATGGCCAGCATGCGGCGGGTCACCGCGAAGCCACCGAAGACGTTGATGCTGGCGAGCAGGATCGCGACGCCGGCCAGGACGGTGATCGGCGTGTTGTCGTGGCCGATCTGCAGCAGGGCGCCGACCACGATGATTCCGGAGATCGCATTGGTCACCGACATCAGCGGGGTGTGCAGGGCGTGGTGCACGTGCCCGATCACGTAGTAGCCGATGACGATCGCGAGCGCGAACACCGTCAGGTGGACCTGCAGGGCGGCCGGCGATGCGGCGATCAGCAAGAAGAGCACGGCCGCGGCACCGAAGGTGATGCCCAGGCGACGCGCCGTGGTCATGGGCTCTTTTGTCTTGGACACCGCCGGGGCGGCGGCGGGCTGGGCGGCCGGGGCGGCGGAGACCTGGACCGGCGGTGGGGGCCAGGTGATCTCGCCGTCGCGCACGACGGTCACGCCGCGCTGCACCACGTCGTCGAAGTTCAGGACGACCTGGCCGTCCTTCTCCGGGGTCAGCAGCTTGAGCAGGTTGACCAGGTTGGTGCCGTACAGCTGGGAGGCCTGGGCGGGCAGGCGGCCGGCCAGGTCGGTGTAGCCGATGATCGTCACACCGTTGTCGGTGACGATGGCCTGGTCCTTGACGGTGCCTTCGACGTTGCCGCCGTTGGCTGCGGCCATGTCGACGATCACCGAGCCGGCCTTCATCGCGGCGACCATGTCCGCGGTGATGATCCGCGGCGCCGGGCGGCCCGGGATCAGCGCGGTGGTGATGATGATGTCGACGTCTTGGGCCAGTTCGGCGTAGAGCGCGGCTTCGCGGGCCTTGTAGTCGTCGCCCATTTCCTTGGCGTAGCCGGTGGCCGAGACCTCGCCGGCGTTGGGGTCGACGGACACGTACTCGCCGCCGAGGGAGGCGACCTGGTCGGCGACCTCGGGGCGCGGGTCGGTGGCCCGCACGACGGCACCGAGCGAGCCGGCGGCACCGATCGCGGCCAGACCGGCCACACCGGCACCGACGACGAGGACCTTGGCGGGGGGGACCTTGCCGGCGGCGGTGACCTGGCCGGTGAAGAACCGGCCGAACGCGTGCGCGGCTTCGACGACGGCGCGGTAGCCGGCGATGTTGGCCATCGAGGACAGCACGTCCAGGGACTGGGCGCGCGAGATGCGCGGCACCGCGTCCATGGCCAGCACGGTGATCGGGCGGGTCGCGAGCTTGTCGACCAGTTCGGGCTTGAGCCCGGGGGAGATCAGCGAGACCAGCGTGGCGCCGTCCTTGAGGGCGGCGATCTCGCCGTCGTCAGGGGCGTTGACCTTCAAAACGATGTCGGCGGACAGTGCCTGCGCGGCGGAGCCGATGTCGGCCCCGGCCTCTACATAGGCGGCGTCGGAGAAACTGGACAAGTCGCCGGCGCCGGACTCAACCACTACCGAATAGCCCAGCTTGAGCAGCTGCCCGACAGTTGCAGGAGTGGCGGCAACCCGTGTCTCACCAGCCAGAGACTCGCGGGGAATCCCGATGATCATCGAATCCGATCCGATCTGTGTTGGTTTGCTTGCAAGAGTCTCCCCCATCCACGTCCGGATGGTGCTCTTGCCCCCTATACCAGTTAGCAATCGCTTATAAATTAGCAGTCGCTCATAACGCGACCAAAAGTCCGCTGCCGGTATTGCCCGGATATGTCTACGTCATCGGCAGGGATTTGGGTACACAGATTCCGACCGGTGGGACGCTGCGCGCCAACACACCGGTCGGTGGGGTGAAATTCTCGGGTGGTTACACCGGGGGGTACGCCGGGGGCGGGTACACGCCGCGCAGGCCCCACGGGACCCAGTTGAAGAAGTACTCGACCTCGTCGCTCGCGTCGTAGTCCGGACTCGGATCCATCAGTACCTCCAACCGACAAGCTTGTTACTCGCGAGTTTAGCTGGTGGATCCCGGTTGCGAGTGGCGGATCGGCCGCTGAGATGCCACGGCATAGACTGGCCAACCAGTTGGTTTGACCCTTCCCGCTCGTCAGGGCCACAGGTTCATCACAGGTCTTCGACAGCTGCGTAACAGAAAATTCCATATGGCTGTATTGACATTACCGTCAGCGACCGTGCTCGGTGTAGTTCTCACATGGTCTGAAGCGATCGACCTGTTCCTTGGAATGCTGGCTGGCATGGGCGCGCCTGCGACGACCATCAAGCTGCGGCGGGATCAACTCACTTACCTGTCACGCTTTCTTCCGGCGCCGGGAGACGTTCGCCGCGAAGACATCGAATCAGTGTTTGGTGACCACAGCTGGCAGCTCGAAACGCGGCGGTCGTACAGCAATGCGGTTCGTCGGTTCTTCGGGTACCTCGCCGAGGTTGAGAAGATTGTCGAGGATCCCACTGTCAGGCTGCCGAAGGTGCCGACTCGGCCGCCCGTCGCACGTCCTGCGCCCGATGATGTGTGGGCCGCGGCGATCATGCGCGCCGACGACCGGGGGCGGCTGATGATGCGTCTCGCTGCCGAGGCCGGCCTCCGGCGCTCCGAGGTGGCCAAGGTTCATCGCCGCGACCTGCTCGCTGGCCCATGCTTGCTGGTCCACGGCAAGGGTGCCAAGGACCGCGTCATCCCGATCAGTGACGACCTCGCGCGACTCATTGAGAGCGCCGATGGCTGGCTTTTCGTCGGTCGCTCGGGTGGTCACATAGAGCCGAAGTCTGTCGGCAACATCGTCAGTGACCTGCTACCGCCCGGCTGGTCGATGCATACGCTGCGGCATCGATTCGCTACGCGGGCCTACCGAGCAACACGCGACATTCGGGCCGTGCAGATGCTGCTGGGACATGCGTCTATCGCAACGACCCAGCGCTACCTGGCCACCAGTGACGAAGAGATGCGCGTCGCGATGCTGGCGGCGGCATAGCCCAGCCCAAGGGGTATGACCTCAATCGGCGCGAGCCTGTTCGAGTATGTCCAGAGACGCGAGCAGCGTTTTTCTGCAAGGTTGCTGTGAGTAGCCGTAAGCTCCGCCACATGATTCGTACTGCCATTTGTCTCGCGGCCTCGGCCGCGATTTTCGCCGGGTGCGGCTCGTCGGAGAACTCGAATGCGTCGGGGGCTATATCGAGCAGCTCCAGCACAGCGCCGGCCGTGCCGACAGTGAGCGGCGCGAACGCCACGGTCGCCGCCCAGGTCGATTGCGGCGAAGATGGCGTCGCGAACGTCGAGGTCGTCTTCGGCAAGGTGGACGACAAGGTACTCGTTGGTCGCAACCCCACGACCCGAGCGGTTGGTGGCGCCAAGACCTTCGATCAGCACTACAGCATCGGCGCGGGCTACCAGGACCTGACATTCACGTTGGGCACAGCGCCAACGACGGGTACGTGCAAGGCTTCAATCACCAACTACGACACTGGCGAGGTCATCGCACAGAAGGAATCCGCCGGCCGCAGCGTACTCAAGGTTGTTCTGACCGGGCGGGACTAGCTGCAGTCCCGGCGCACTGCTCGATTGCGATGTCGTCGGGCAGTAGCCAAAGCTGCATGGCGACGCGAGACTGGTTGTTGCCGCTGGAAGCCCGGATCGTGACGACGGCCAGCCAGCCGCCATCAGCGCGCCGAACCCACGCAGTTTGTCGCCCGGGCATCCATGGTTCGAGGTGCAGTCCGCCGGCCTTTACCCACATCGGGACTTGGTCGCGCCGGAAGCCGGCGGGAGGGAAGGCTCTCGCGGTGTTCACCATGACGGGCCGGTCGACCAGGATGAGCGTGCGGTAGCCCAGGAGTTCCGCACACCAGTCTTCGAACACATTTTCGAGTGTGGCATCCTCTAGCGCCCCCAGCAAGTCTCGACATTTGCCGTGCCAGGGGCCCGCCTTGCAAGTCTGAGAGTTGGCTGTATCACTGTTTGACCAGACCGTAAACGAGCGCGCGAGATCAGCAATACACTCTCGCAAATTGGGGGGCCAAACTGCGCCGTGATGCGCTCTTGGCCAAGGGGGAAGGAATATCAAAGTGGCGGACGGCGGAAACATCGAGGTCGCGACGCTGGGGCACGTGTCGTTGGTGGTGCTCTCTTGGGCCGACCTGGTCCTGGACTCGGAGAATCCGCGTTTGGAAGATGGCGGAGATACCACACGCGAGTCGGTCAACGCGTTGCTGGAGCTCTACGGCGACAAGATGATCAACATCGCTCGCGATATCTCCGAATCTGGGATGTTGAGCCCATTCGATCTACCCGGAGTTGTGTGGGAAGACGACGCCTTCGTCGTAGTCGAGGGGAATCGCAGGGTAGCAGCGCTGAAGATGTTGAAAGAGCCAACCCTCATCGACGACGCCCGGATTCGACGCAGGATCGAGGGTATCGCCGCCGGCGGTACAGGCCCGGATGAAGTCGCTTGCTCTCACTTCGAAACGCGAGAGAGCGCACGACGGTGGATCGAGCTGAGACACACCGGCGAAAATGAGGGCCGCGGCGTCAGTCCGTGGGATTCGGACATGTCCAACCGGTTCAGCCGAGACCGAGGTTCGCAGACCGATCTGGCCATGCAGCTGCGTGACTTGATGACCGAGGCCTACCCTGACGACGGTGAGCTCCTTCGGCAGCTCGAAGTCATTTTTCGTGGCGGCTACGACTCCGAGGGCAACAGGATTCGAAAACGCCCCACGACGCTTGGACGCCTCATCGCGCCCGCGCAGATGCAAGAGTCTTTCGGCTACACCATCGACAGCGGTGAAATCGTTGTCGTCGGCCCAGAAGTCGACGTTCACAACGCCTTCCGTCAATTCATCTATGACGTCGCGGAAGGCTTGACCGCGAGGCATATCAACACCCGCGCCCAAATCGAGGCATACATCCAACAGATCGCCAGCTTGAAGGTCTTGCAGCCGCCGACGACCCCAACGCCTCTTCCAGCGCCGTCCACCGATTCGCCAAATCCGGCGCCCAGCTCGACGCCGGCCGGAGGTGGCAGCGCTAGTGTCCTGAGTCGTTAATTCGTCTGCAGTAGTTGGCGATGGATTCGATGATTTGGTCGGCGGTCTTGGTCCACACGTAGGGGCGGGGGTTGTCGTTCCAGGTGTCGATCCAGGCACGGATGTCGGTGTTGAGCTGACGTACTGAGGTGTGGGTGCCGCGGCGCAGTTTCTTGGTGGTCAGTTCGGCGAACCAGCGCTCGACGAGGTTGAGCCATGAGGAGCTGGTCGGGGTGAAGTGCAGCGTGAAACGTGGATGGGCCAGCAGCCAGCGTTTGACGGCCGGGGTTTTGTGGGTCGAGGCGTTGTCGAGCACGACGTGACAATCGAGGTCTGCCGGGACATTGGCATCGATCTTTTTCAGGAACGCCAGAAACTCCTGGGACCGGTGCCGGGCATGTAAGGACCCAATGACCTTGCCCGAGGCCAGATCTAGTGCCGCATACAGGCTTGAGGTGCCGTGGCGGACGTAATCGTGGCTGGCTCGCGCTGGGGTTCCCGGCAGCATCGGGAACACCGGCTGGGTGCGGTTGAGGGCTTGGATCTGGGTTTTCTCATCCACGCACAGCACCACCGCCCGTTCGGGCGGATCCAGGTACAGGCCCACCACGTCACGGACCTTTTCCACGAACAGCGGGTCCTTGGACAGCTTCCACGAGTCCTGCTTGTGCGGCGCCAGCCCGAATGCCCGCCACACCCGCGAGACCATCGATTGCGACAGTCCGAGATGCTCGGCCATCGACCGGGTCGACCAGTGCGTGGCCTGCGGCGGAGTGGTCTCCAGGGTCGTGGTGATCAACTCCTTGATCTGCTCGTCACCGACCACCCGTGGCCGACCTGGCCGGGGCTCATCGAGCAGCCCGTCCAAGCGCAGCTCGACAAACCTGTTGCGCCACTTACGGATCGTGCCCCGATCGAGCTCTAGGCGATCAGCCAACTCCACATTGGTGCCGCCGTCGGCAGCGGCCAGCACAATCCTGGCCCGAAGCGCCAGACCCGCGGCACTGGTGCGCCGACGCGTCCAGCCCACCAACTCCGCACGCTCGTCATCGGTCAACACAATCTCGACAGCGTGGGGCGAGGGCATGACCCACCCTAACAAGAGAAGGTGAATTAACGACTCAGGACACTAGCCCAACTCCAACTCCGACTCCGCAGCCCCCACAACCTCCACCTGCTGCTCCAATTATCCGCCGGAAGATGCCACGCGAGGATCGCGAAATCTTCAAGGGCCTCAAGCTCAACAAGTTCGACTTACGCATCTCCAAGACACTTGAGCAAGCTCAGCGAGTCGACATCGATACCAGCCCGCTGGTTGCGGCAGTGATGGTCCGGGTGATCGTCGAACTATGCGTGACTGAAGCAGTGGACCGGTTGAATCTCAACGCGAACGAGGGTGACAAGTTGCCCAAGAAGATTCGCGTATGCATCAAGCATCTTGACCCGGATATTGAGTCCGCGCGCGCTGATAAAACCCTTGAGCCCGCGTGGGTTAACAGCCAGAAGTCGTCGGGAGATGGCCTCGGCGTCGTTCTGATGCACTCATTTGTGCACGGACTTAACAAGACGGCCGCGCCGTCGGAAGTCCGCACGCTCAGCAGCGAGTACAAGGCGGTACTTCAACGCCTGAATGACGAATTACCTTGATTAACAACAGAATTAGACCTGGATGTGCTTGTGGCCACCGATCGGTTTTTGGGATATGATCCCCCAATGCCGCGACCGTTAATCTTCTGCGCACCAATCCAATTAACGAAGATGCACGGTCAGTCGTGAGGCATCTAAGCCCGCTTCGATACCCGGGTGGCAAGGCCCGGATTGCGCCATTCGCGGCCGAGTTACTAGCTGCGCAGCCTAGTCGGCCACGTCGGTATGCCGAGCCATTCGCCGGCGGCGCTGGAAGTGCGCTAGCGCTACTAGTCGGCGAACACGTTGATCTGATCCACATCAACGACCTCAACCCGGGCATCGCCGCGTTCTGGCGTTGTGTATTCAACCAGACCAAACGGTTCGCTCGCCTGGTTGAGACAGCCGAAGTAACCATGGACGCTTGGTATTCGGCCCGCGAGGTGTACCTGCATCCGAAGCGGCGGTCGGACCTTGAACTCGGATACGCGACGTTCTTCCTCAATCGTTGCAATCGCTCGGGGATCCTGACAGCCAGACCAATCGGTGGTCTCGAGCAGACCGGCCAATGGAAGATCGATGCGCGCTTCAACAGAACCGAACTCGCGCAGAGGATCACACGCATCGGCTCGTATCGTCGCCGAGTCCAACTCACAGAACTCGACGCCCGCGACTTTCTCAAGTCACTGAATCCGCACAAGCGAGAGCTGCTCGCGTACGTCGACCCGCCCTATCTCGGGCAGGGTGATGATCTGTACCTGGACAAACTCAACGCCGACGACCACCGAGCTCTCGCAATCCAACTGCGCACATCGCCTCTGAAGTGGTTTCTCACGTATGACGCCGACGACCGAGTGACCGACGAACTGTACGTCAACCTTCGTTGTGCGGAGTTCGATATCAAGCACACCGCCCAGGTCAACCACATCGGCAGTGAGTTCGTCGTGTTCGCCGACAACCTTGCGGTGCCCGACGACCTGCAGGTGTTGTCGACGGCCAAGGGCCGCTGGGTAGTCGCCTAGCTCGGCGCGACATCCGGCCACCTGGACTGGATCGGGAATGTGAGGTCGTCCCCGGCCTGGAGAGTATGACCGGGAACGACTCCACACCTATTCAGACGGTTGAGGCATTCGATCGGTTCCACCCAGTTTCAGGTCATCCGTCGGCGCAGGTCCTTCAACTCGTTGTCGACGCGCGCGATGTCGGTGCGGTGCGTCTCTCGGTCGTCGACAGCAGAATCGGCCAATCGGCCGACGTCCTTCTTCACGCCTCGCATGTCGCCGGCCATGTCCTCCTGACGCTTTTCCATCCGATTCTGGTTCCGCTCAATGCGGTCGAGCTGGAGGCGCAGGTTTCGGTCGCCGTGGTCGTTCACCACCTGCTCTTTGACCTCGGTCATCTGACCGGCTACGTCGGACACGCTGCCGGCGACGTCGGTGAGGACCTGTTCGCGCTTCACGGCTCGGTCCTTTCCCCGGCGCTGTCCGATGACCGTGATGATCAGTTGCGCACAAACGAGAGCAACGACGGCCAGGAACGCCCACGGGTTGTCCATCTCGGCCCAGTTGATCACTTGGCGTTGACCGCCGCTGCTGCCGCTATCACCTGCTGTGCGAGTGAGCCGGCCTGTTCGGCGATGGATGCGGCGCCGGATCCGATGACGGGAATGCTGCCGAACGCGTCTTTGGCTGCGGTGGTGACCTTGTCGATGTCGGCGGCGACCTGGGCGTGATTGTCCGCCAGGACGCTCAGCCCGTTGACGATCTGGTCGACCACTGGCGGTTGTTCGGGTGTGGGTTCGAGCATGCCCGGTACCCGTTTCTGCGTCTTGAGCACCGCCGCCGCCGTCACCGCCGCGCCGCCGCCGGCCAGGCCGCCGAGCAGCTGCACGATGTTGACGATCGCGTTGGCCGTCGAAGGGTCGATCACCTTGATCACGCCGAGGAATAGCGCGACGGCGACACCGACCTGTCCGGCGGCGTAGATCGCCGCCCGGGTGTCGATCTTGTCTTCGCTGGCGAGTTTCTTCATGGGTCATGCCGCTTTCTGTGTGTCGATGAAGCCCTGCAGGACAGCAGGGTTGGTGGCTTGGAGGTAGTTGATGACGTTTATCGCCTTCTCTTTTGCCCACGGATCGATGCCCGGGTTTTCGATGCCGGCGTCGACCTCCCACCACTTGGTGGCCCCGACCCCGCCCGCCGCAGTAGCAGCCACCAGCAGTAGTGCCCACTGCTCGCCGCGGATGGCGCACTGCTCGACCCAGTTCATGTGCGCGCAGGCATCGGCGCCGAGCGAGGCATCGTCGCCGCGCATCGTCCGCTTATTGCTGGAGCGGTAGATGGACCGCGAGGTGTGCAGTGTCATGTCGATCTCCGGTTCGGGTTGGGGTTGTGTGGCCACGTCGATGCCCAGCTCACGCGCGAAAGCCGTTGCGGTGAGCCCGTTTGCGGTGTTCATGTCGCAGTTGCCGAACGGCGGTGCGCCCTCAGGCAGGCCGCCGCCGTAGCCCTGGCCGTCGGTGTACTGGTGCGCGATCAGGCCGGGGTAGTTGGGCAGGTGCCCGTAGCCGGCGACGACCAGCCGCACGCCGGCAGGTTTGGTGGGCCAGAGGTTGTCCAGATCCCCGACGTTGCCGTAGCCAATGACTCGGCGGCTGTCGCCGAGCCACTGCGCGATGTCTTGAAAGGCTGCGTTGATGCCGGCGGACTGGTTGCCACGGATCTGGTTGTTCCACGATTCGACGTCGAGCATGATCGCCATGCGCGGATGCGGCTGCCCGATCTGCGATTTCAGCGTGGCCACGGCGTCTTGCCAGTTGGGCCGCCACACGAAGTAGACGATGAAGAACGCCAGCCGGCCACTGTCGGCGGAGGCCTTGCACCAGCGGTAGTTCTGGACCCAGTTCTTGTCCCGGTAGGTGCCGTCGTTCGAGCGGATCGTTAGCACCCGGTACGGGTACGAATCATCCACGGGGCGTTGCCATTCGGAAACGTCGGCGAACAGCGTGTCGCCCGGTTCGATCACAACCGGCGGCGTGCCGTCTTCGGCGATCGGTCCTGGCAGGTAGGCCCACGAGGTGGCGTACGGGTTGTCGATCGACCATGCCGACGGCGCGGTCACCAGCCCTTTGTTGCCGGCGGATTCGATGCGCATGCCGTCGAGTTCGCCCCACATGTGCGAGTTCGCGCCGCCGCCCGGGCCGTGGTGGAACGCGAGCTTCGCCACAGCGTTGGACGGGATGTCTTGTGGCCGTGCGACGATGACGACACCGAACGGACCGACACCACCGACAGGGATATAGCGGTAGGACTCGGTGGTTGCGCCTTCGGCTTCGCGGCCCCATTGGAAGCGACCGACCACCATGCCCAACACGTCGTTCCACACGCCGGAGCAGTCGGTACCGTCGCTGGGGTTCTGGCTGAACATTCCGCCGTAGACGTACGGATCGCCGAGCCGTGCGCCGACGAAAGCTTTAGCCGCTTCGATGTTGGCGCGGGTGATTGTCATTGCAGTGCAAGTCCTTTCAGAACGACAGAAGCGGGTCGTTGGTGGGGTCGGCGCCGAACGCCATCCACATGTAGAAGGCGGTCGAGAAGATGGCCAGGCCCGCAACGGTTCCCGCGACAACGGCCGCGATTGATCTGGCCATGTCAGAGGTTGATGTAGCCGGTGCCGAGGGCGTCCCACGGGATGGAGAAGTTCGCGGCGGTGAGGTTGTAGTCCTGGCCGAGGTCGACCCACGACACCAGAGGCTTATTCGGGGCGGTGTCGTCGTAGAACACACCCCGGCGGGCGCCGGTGACGGTGAGAGGGTTCCATGCCGGGTTGGTGCCGACCCACTTGACGCGGTCGTTCGCGGCGTCGTAGGTGACGGTGAGCGGGCTGAGGGTGACACCGCCCGCCGTGTATCCGGTTCCGGTGACCTCGTTGGTGATTGAGGACAGGTACTGATGTGCATCCTTGTCGATGGTGTAAGCGTTGGTGGTCAGCAGAAATTTGAAGGTGTCGGTGTTGAGGTTGATCTCCTTGTTCGCCAGGGAGAGACCGAACTTCCCGTACATGCCAGCGGTGATAGCCATGATTCGTTGCCTTTCATTTGTCGTTGAATGTGGTTGTGTCCGTGGGTGTTACGTGTAGGCGCGGATCCACACACCTCCCGCACCGCCAGCCCGGCCACCCACGTTCTGGACGTTGCGGCCACCCGCGCCACCGCCGGCCTGGTTGCCGACGGTGTTCGCTGCAGCTGCCGCGCCGCCGGGGTAGGTGATGCCGTTGAACGTGTAATCGCCCGCGCCTTGCCCGGTGCTGCTTCCTGAGTTGTTGCCGTTCGACCCTTTCGGGCCTCCGGGAGCAGTCAGTAACGCGGCCACGGTGGATGCTCCGCCGACGCCACCGTCACCGGCAGTCGGGCCAGCGGTACCGCCGGCGCCGACCGTCACGGCGAGTGTGGTGGCTCCGCCGAGGTCGGCCACGTTGACCGTTGTGCCGGACCAGGTTCCGGCCCTGGCGCCGTTGGCGGTGTAGAAGCCGGTGCCCTGCGAACCGCCGCCGCCCCCGATGCCGACGATGTCGAGCTTGGTCGCCCATCCCGGGATGTTGTAGGTGCCGCTCGCCGTGAACGGTGTGGTTTGGTCCATGACGACGTTGACCGACGGAGCTGGTGCGACCGCTGTGGCCGCGGCTGGCGGAGCTGCGGGCAGGGTGACACGGGTCGTCGGTGCCGGCGCCGTCACGGACGCAATGGCGGCTGGTGCTGGCGCAGCCACATTCACCTTGGGGACGGGCGCGATCGCGGTAGCCACGGCGGGCGGCGCAGCTAGGACGACGTCGTTGCCCGTCATCACACTGGGCGCCGGCGCGACGGCGGTCGCCGCTGCGGCAGGGGCGTTGATCGCCACGGCGGTCGTTGGCGCAGGTGCCACGGCGGTCGCGGCCGCCGGTGGCACTGGCAGCCCAAGGGAGATACTCGGTGGCGGAGCGGCGGCCGTGGCGGCGGCAGCGGGTGACGCGGGCAGAGTGACCCTGGTCGTTGGCGCTGGAGCGACGGCGGTGGCTACAGCGGGCGGGGCGAGCACGGTGACGCCGTGGTCACCCCACGGGATGGTGTTGCGTGTCCACCAGCCGGTGCGGGCAGCGGCCATTTAGGGCGCCTCGTCGAGCACGTACCCGGCGGCGGCCAGCGCGGTCGCGAAGTCGTTGCAGTCAGGCACCCGAAGCAGCGGAGTCATGCCGTTCGCGGGGTCGCCGTCCGCGTCGAGCACGTTGGCGTCGGCGTCGGCGAGGAACACGTCGGCGTGCGTCGGAAAGTTCACCGCACTGACGGGTAGTCGAATGCCTGTGCAGGCTTCAATCGACCCCGGCACGTCGTACCGTGCGATGGTCACCAGCAGGAAGACGCCGTCGGGTCCGTCGCCACAGTAGTAGTGGTTGGTGGTCGGGCAGAACTGCGAAAGCCCATGCCCGACAAGGGTTGCTGTCTTCATCGTCGCCTCCTGATTACCGGGTGAGAATCCACACGCAGCCGATCGCTCCAGGTCCGCCGACACCGGCCTGGTTGGGGGTGCCGTTGCAGTTGCCGCCGGCGCCGCCAGCGCCTCCGGGGTATCCGCCGGCGCCACCGTTACCGCCGACGTTCAGCGTTTGGACCGCGGCGCCGCCACCGCCGCCGCCCGATCCGCCGCACTTGGTGGCCGCGCCCGCCGACACAGACTGGCCGTCCTGACCGTTCGTCCCCCAGACGCCGTTGTTACTGCCAGGCAAACCGCCGGCGGCGATCGCGGACGAACCGCCCGATGTCGGCAGATCACGGCCGGTTCCCATCCCGCCGCCGTTGCCGCCACGGCCGGGTGTGCTCGTGGTGAGCGTGTATCCGAGCGGCGTGGCGATGCCGCCGGTGCTGCCGTGAGTCGGAGACTGGAAGACGATGGCGCCGGTGTGCGGGTTCGCCGTATTCGCCACGCGGACAACTGATCTATTGCCCTGCGTACCGATAGTGGTATCCAGTGCCGTGATGCCAGTCAGATCGACAGGCGTCACAAGCCAACTACCGTCGAGACCACCGATCTTGCCGATCGCGCTTCCGTTGTTGAAACCGTTATCGCCCTTCTGCCCGCCACCGGTGGCGATCATCAGGCACTCGGTGTGCACAGGTACCGGCCAGTTGGTTTGGTCGGCGGTGATCGGGTGCACGTTGTAGCCGTTCAGCACGGCATCGTGAACGCTCTCGACGACCTGCTGAATCTGGGCGACCGAGCCGTCACCGTCGGTGCGTTTGAACCAATGGTTCCACCAGGCTTTGAATCCGTCGCCGACCTGCTCAGCGAGGTCCTCCACGCCCTCGACCGCCGCCTTCGGAATGTTCATCAGCGCGTGGATGACATCGGCATCGGAATGGCCGGTCCCGCCGACTCCCAGCGCGTTGCAAATCGCATCGCGGATCGACTGCCCTGCCGCCGCCAGCGCGTCCTCCAGGCCGTCGACGAGGTTCTTCGGCAACTTGTCGGGTTTGGTCGCGCGTGGAGCGCCGAACCACACTGTGCCGGCGGGTGCGCCGGACATCGTCTTGAGGACGACCGATACCCGGTCCCATGGATCGGATGCCTGCCGCGTTACGAATCCGCTCAGCGTGGTCCAGTCCAGTGCCGCGCCCGATGGCTGGTGAACGGCGAAGTCGCCGCCGGCCACCTCGGCGTCGCCGTTCCACCCGATCCACGACAGGCGGATCGGTGAACCGTTTGACGAGGTGATGCCGGAGTACTTGATCTTCACCTCGGCATTGACCTTGCGGCCGATGTCGAGCTGGATGCGTTCGGAGATCAGTTCGTGGATGGTGCCGTCGAGCGTGGTGCGCACCGAACCGACCGCACCGGCAGGTTCCACATCGGGGTCGTAAACCCACTTGGTTTCGCCGACCAGCGCCGCGGGAGAGATGAAGTCCGCCAACAGGTTCGGAGTGGCGGCGGTGATCGCTCCGATCGGAATGTTGTTCAGCCACGACAGCGGATTGAGGAACGTGGCCATGATCTGCTGCCACGCCTGCTCGGGCGAAGGCAGGTGCAGCATGTCCAGGCCCTGACCGATCAGCGACTCAATGAACCGGCGCATACCGTCCAGGCCACCCTGCAGACCACCCAGGATGTCAGCCAGGACCGAAAGGTCCACGCCGGTAAGGTCTTTGATGCCTTTGATCCAGTCGTCGAACAGCTTGGACAGGTCCATCTTCGGCAGCCGCGGCAGCGTGGGGTCGAGCCGCTCGACCGGGTTGTGCGTGACCTGTACCGCTCTGCCGAGGTCAACCGACGCTGGCATGCGGATCTCTCGTCGCGACACCGCGGAAGAAGCGCCACCGGAAATCGGCGACGGGCCGCTTCAGTACCTCGCGTTCGGTCTGCGGGGATACCTCCGACGGGTCCAGGTCGCCGAGGTCCTCGAATTCGGTGATTACGAGGTACTCCGAGGCCGCCTCGCGGTCGAACGATTCACGGGTCAGCCACACCAGCATGGCGTCGTCTTCGTCGGTGTGCTGATCGACCAGCACCGGCACGACGGTCTTGAGTTCGCGTTGGTAGGCCATCAGACCTCGATCAGCTGGCAGACCAGCTGTGCGTCGGTGCGGTTGAAGCTGTACAAACCGAGCAAGCCGTCATTGACGAGGTTCACGTTGATCGTCTGCTGCTCGCCGGCATTGATCAACGCGACTTCGTTATCCATCGTCATCGCATCGGTCGGCGCTCCGGGCCGCGAAAAGTGCGGCAACAGAATGGTTTCCTGTGCGATGGTGCCCTTACCGCGGCCGATGACCTGGCCGCTGGTCGCGTCGCCGAGTCGAACCTCAGCGCCGATCTTGAACGGGTCGGTGATGTTGAGATCGACGCCGAACGCCTTGAAGTGTCCCCACACGAACGGCTTGCACGCGAAGTCGGGAACCGGCAGTTGGTACGACAGAATCCTGATGCGGCCGTTGATGATCGCGTTGACGTTGGTGAACGCCGCCTCAGGGATCGAGAAGCCGATAACCCGCTTGCCGAGGAAGCTGGACGGCTTCCACTTGCCGGCGGTCTCATCCCACATCGGGACGTCTTTGTCGACAGGCGGCAGCGTGTTGTCGTAGTCCAGCGCGCTACGGATCGCGGCCGCCGGCCCCGGGATACCCCGCGGGGCGGCGATCTTGAAGTGCAGATGCGGATTGAGCGCCGTACCCGAAGGCACCACGACGCTGGTTTCGCTCGGGTCGAGCAGCTCGATGCTGAACGACATCTGCGGCACAGGCCCCGGCTTACCCGCGTAACCCGCCGGGCGCGTGAGGTATTCGGTGCCCATCCACACGTACAGCAGGTCGCCAATCCACCAGGTCTTACCCTTGTCGGCCAGGCCGAGATCGCCGGGCAGCTGCGTCGGGGTGGTGATCGCGGGGTTGATGTGCAGATCCACCACCGGCGACGGCATGCCCGGTTCGCCCGGGTCGCCCTTGAGCACCGGGACGGTGGCCACGATGTCATCACCGACGCCCTCGAACGTGCAGGTGCGCAGGCCCGGGACTTCACCGTCGGACACGACACCGAACACATGCATGACGTTCAGCCAGTCCATCAGGTGCACCGGCTGACCGGGCAGTGGTGTGCTCACGTGAAATCTCCTTCGATTCGGGTGGGGGTCTGCCAGGGCACCAACTCGTCGAGGTCAGGCAGCTTCGGCGGCTCCGGTATTGGCCCGACCGCCGTAATCGGTTCTGGCGCATTGGGATCGTCCGGAGTGTCGACGGGCACCCAGTCGATGACACCGGCCAGCTGGCCCGGCCGGTCGGGGATGGCGCGGCGCTTGATGATCGCCTTATCGGGGTAGACGTCAGCGCCGGCCCGGGCGAGGTGGAAGGCGAAACAGACGCGCTGATCGTCGGTGAGGAACAGCACCTCGCCGCGCGGGCCGCGGGCGTAAGCGAGTGCGTCGGTGAGACGTGCAGCGGCGTCGAGTAGCCGCTGCGCGTCAGGATGGCGACTCACGAGCCAGACTCGATGATCTGCACGTCTTTGGCGAAGACGAAACACTCGAATTTCACGAGGGTTTCGTCGTTCCCCCACGGCTCTGTCGTCGGACCGCCCTCGCTGATCCAGTACGGCACCGGTTCGCCGTCGATCTCGACGACGTGGCGCACGTGGTCGATTACCACTCGTTGCGGCTCACCGCTTTTCGGACGTTTCATGAGAACTCCTTGGCATGACAGGTAGCCCCGACGCCGAGCGGCGCGGGGCAGAGCGGACAGGGGGTGAGTTAGACGCCGACGGCGGCGCCGCCGATGAGGGAGCCGATCGCGTTCCAGCCGTCCGCGAGCGCCTTCATCCCAGCTTCGAACGGGTCGTGGTCTCTGGCCTTGCCGATCGTCAAACCCAGTGTCAGAGGCTCGGTTTCGGAGACAGACCACTTCCCGCCACGGATCTGGTCGACGTAGTAGATGCTGTCGATTTCCCACATACCGCGGTCACCGATGAGGTAGTCGAACCCGTAGACATGCGGATAGCCGTCGCGGGTTGTCATCGTGAACGACACCTTGGGCGAGGTCTTCCAGATGCCCTGGCGGATCGTGAGGGCTGCCGACACGACCCAGGCGAAGCCGTTGCCGGATTCGACGTGATCGAGCAGGGCGTAGTCGTTAAGCCACACTGCCACTTTGGGATTGGTGAACTTCTGCCACGCGAAGAACAGGTCGTCCAGCTGGCCCTGGTAGATGTTGTCCAGACCCGAGGATCCCGGCTGCTGGTACGCCGAGCCCGGGTACGGAATCACTTGCTCGAGCTGAGCCAAGCCATAGCGGATCCCAAAGGTGATGCCCTGGTTCAAAATCGTCGGACTGTGACCACCGGTCCAGACCGTAGCGGCAGTACCGCGCTGCATGCGGTGCGTCGAGGTGATGATGCCCGAGTGCTTGCACTCGCGCCACACCAGATCCGGCTTCTTCGGCGCCACGCCGAGCAGCCGGCGGAAGAACGGATCGGTGATGCCGTCGCCGTCGCGGTCCAGCGGCAGGATGACCTCGGTGATCGTGTCGTCGAGCACGGCACCGATCGCGTCTAGTGCGCCGTCAAATGCAGTTCCTGTAGGACCGACGATGCCTGACTTGTTCTCGAACGCCAGGACGATGCAGTTGCGGCTCGGGCGGGCGTTCTTCTCGCCGACGATGGCGGCCAGCTCCGGGTGCGGGCTGGTGGCGTCCTCTTCCAGCCACAGGTAGTCGATCAGGCCGACACCGGTGTCCTCACCGATGGGCGCGTGAATGTCGTGCAGCATCTGGGCTTTCGCCGCGATCGGCACGATTCGCGAGGTGTCGGTGATCGGGTTCACGAACTGAACCTGGATCGGCCAGTGCAGCGGGCTGATGTTCCCGGCCCTGGTGGTCAGCCAGTGCACCGGGTCCGCCCACGAGGTCGGCAGCGACAGGAACGGCCAAAAGGTGCGCAGCAGGTTCAGGAACGTCGTAAATGCCAGGCCGGACCGTGCGTTCTGAATCCACAGCCAGGCTTTGAGCTGGAACTCCGGAGCAGACACCGGCGTCGGGATGAGCGCGATGTGCTTCGCGTGCTCGCGCAGCGAGATCAGTTCGAGGTCGACCCAGTGGGTGCCGTCCTCATCCTTGACCGCGACGACCGACTGAATCCGGTAGCCGATCCGGGTTTTCCACGACCTGATGTTCGGGTTGGGATCGACCGCCAAGTGCAGGTCTTCCATGTACCGGGTGCCCCGCGCCATCAGGTCTGCGAGCCAATCATCTCGGCGCACACGGATTTTCCCGACCCCGGTGTCGTCCCACAAGCGTTCCCAGTCGCCCTGGCGCACCTGACCGCGCAGCGTGCCGAGGTACTGCAACCGCTTGTCGAGCACCCGCAGCAGCGGCTTCTGTTTGCCGGCGCGCTTCCACATTTCGCGGCGCCCATCGAGCAGCCGGTACTTGGCGATGGAGTCGGTGGGTTCGGTGATAATCCGCGGCGGCATCAGTTGACTCCGCGCTTGTACCACTGCGGCATGACCATGGTGATCTTCCCCGCCGGATTCGTATGTGTGACTTTGATGTTCGCCATCGTCTCTGACGGGATCGGCGACATGAACCCGATGCCGCCCGGGATCCGCCGGCCGATCGGCAAGCCGGCATCGGCGTTGCTGATGTCGCCGAGAATGAAGTCGAGGATCTCGCTGTTGCGGATCATCTTCCACAGCGCGGTGTCGATCGGATCGTGCTCGGAGGTCAGCGTGCGGGCGGACGGGTCGGTGTCCACCAGGACCATGCCGTCCTGCGGCCTGATCTTGGGCAGCTTGATCATTCGGTCGGTCATGCCGTCCTGAATCGTCACGTCGCCAGCGCCTTCGACGATGAACTTCGGCCACTGTTCGTCCCAGTCGCCGTTGTTGGGCAGGCGCAGAACTCCGTGGTTGCGGCCGTTGATGATCGCGTTGGCCTCGTCGTTACGCCATTCCTTGGTCAGCACCCGCTTGCTGTAGAACGGGAACGGGCAGTGGATCGTCATGGCCGCTGCCGCGTAGTAGTTGCCGTATGCGTGCGGGTCGATCTCGACGTTGTCGTAGTTGGGCTCACCGATCCGGGCGCGGGTCCAGTGCCACCCGTCGTACCGGGTGAATTCACCGATGTAGCCCATTGGTTGGCTGGCGTCTTCGGGCCAGTCCCGGTACCACTGGCCGATGATCTGTTCGAGCGCTACAGCGGTGTCGGGGTACCGCAGCCGCGACACCGCGTTGATGTGCGGCGCGAAGTGCAGATTGAGCTGATAGATCCGCTTGGTGTAGTCGGTGCGCTCGTGCTCTTCACCGAGCATCCACGGGCCACCTGAGTATCGCTGATCGAACGATGCTCCGGTGGACCCCTTCATGCCGGGGGCCTGGACCACGCCGCGGTTGCCCTTGAAGCCGCCGGCCAGGTTGTAGATGCGTTCACTGTCGGGGGACACGTAGACGCGTTTGGTCTGATCGGACATCAGCTGACGTGCGAACGGCCCCATGTCCTCGTCGGTCCATGTCTGGAAGGACGGTTCGGCGGCGCGATCGAGGATCGGGTCGTATTTCAGCCATCTGCTTGTGCCAGCGGTCATTTCACCCTCCCATCCCGTGTCGGTTGGTCGCCGCCCACTGCCGTGCTTCGATTTTCGGCATGATCTCCCGTGGATTGACGCCGGAGACGTTGAAGGTGTCCCCTGCCGGCGCGGGGCCGGGTAGCGGTCCGGTTCCGGTACCGGCCGCGCCGATCGGTTGCAGGTTCTTCGGCTCGGTCGATGGCGCGATGTTCGGCAGGCCGAGGCTGCTGAGTGCACCGCCGAGCGGACCACCATTACCGTCAGAACCCCGTCCGTCCTCGCCGCCGGCCCATGCCTTGGCGTAGCCAGCGCCCCAATTCAGCAGGGCCAGACCGGACTTCACATTCGGCCACTCCAACGGGTTGGAAAACACCGAGCCGTCGAGCCCGATGCCTTGCAGCAGACCGGACACCAGAGACTGGCCGAACGACTGCACGCCGCCGTCACCGCCGACGGACTTCTCGGTGCCCTTCGATTTCTTGTTCAGGACCTCCGTCAGTCGCTGCTCGGCCGTGGCTTGGCGATCCACAGCAGAGTCCAGGCGCCGCTGCGCGTTGTCGCGTTTCTTCTCGGCGGCCTTGCGCTTTTTGTCGTCGGGCGCCGAGTTCAGCTCGGCGTTGGCGTCGTCGAGGTCTTTCTGCGCCGCGGCGCTGGCAGCCTTCGTGCGGCGCACCGAGGCCTGAGCGGACATCACCTGCGAGGTCGACGCACCACCACCGCCGCTGCCGCCGGTGCTCTTGCCGTTGTCGCCGCCGGCAAGTGCAATCCACGCGCGGTTCGGGAACGCCGACGCCCCCTGGGCGCCGCCCCCGAATTGGCCGCCGCCCTTCTTACCGCCCATCTCGACATTGACGTTGCCGCCGTCAGGGTCGACGATCGTGCCGGCGGTGTGTCCGCCACCCGGGCCGCCGTTCTCCCAGCCCACCCAGTAAGCGGCGACGCCGTCGGGCGGGTCGCCAGCCTGGAAGCCGCGCTTGAGCAACTCCGAGCTTTCGGACGCGGTAGCAAATCGGCCGCTGGCCCCGGTGATGAAGTTGGCGATCGTCGACTGTGCGCCACTGCAATCAGTGGAGAAGGTGTCGCCATTGCCGCCGCCCCAGTTGTAGCTGTTCCCAGCGATGTTCGAGGCGAACGACTTCAACTCGTCGACGCTGATGCCACCGGACTCGAAACTGGTAATCCCGAAGCGGCGTGCGACTTCGGCGAGGATGGCCATGGACCGCTGCCGTTTGTTCGGCGCCAACGGGATGTAGGCCTCGCCGCCGGTGGCCTCTTCCGCGAAGATCGTCCCAGCGCCGCGGCCGGCGTAGATGTCGGCAGACTGCGGCTTACGCGCCCAGCGTAGACCACCATCGGCCATCGGCACGATGGCGCCGAATAGCCGCTTCTCCGTACCGATTTCGGCCTGGCCTTCGATCTTCAGGTCACCAGTGTCGAAGCTGCCAGTCTGAGAGATGATCCGAACGGTCTTCGTCTCGGTCTTTGTCAGGTCACGCTGCTCGGCCTTGGCCTCATCGACTCCTTCGTTCTTGACGACGATGATCTTGCCGTTGTTGTTCTTGACCTCGTAGCCGAGCGCCTTCAGTGTGTCCAGGACATCGGGAGCCAGCGGGGCATCGACCTTGATGTTCTTGTCGTTGTCCTGCGAAACGGACTGGCCGAGCTTGACCAACAGATCAAACACGGCTTGCCCACCGGGCGCCGATACGTTGACCGGCACGTCTTTTGGCACCGCGTCGAACGCGGTTTTGATCTGCGACGCGGTTCCCACGACATCGTCACCGAGGCGCTTCAGTACCGGATTTGCTGTGGCGCCGGCCTGCTGTGCCCCGAGTAGGTCAATGCGCAGCTGCTTGATCTTCTCGGCCGCGACAACGCCGCCAGCGCCTTGCTTTTGAAGGTTGGCCACCAGCGCGTCGAAAACCGGCTGCCCGCCGGCCACCTGCTTGGCCAGCTCGTCCTGAGCCAGCTTCAGGTTGTCGATGGCACCTTGAGCATCCTTGGCGACTCCGGCTTGACGGCGAATTACATCGGCATACGTTCCATCCTTCTCATCGACGCCGAAGATTCCCTTGAAGCTGTGATCCTTGTCCCGGTACTCATCAGCGATCGTGGGCGTTCGTTCGGCCGCCGACTTGAGCTGGTTGTCGATCCCCGCAAGGCCACCCTTGAGCTTGTTCATCGCGTTTTCGTCGAGCTGGCCGCCCGATGCGATGAGGGCGTCGTTGAGTTCGTTCTGTGCCCGCTTCGAGTTCTTCAGCGCCTCGTTGTAGTTGTTCAACGAGGTTGTAGCGGCGTCGTTCTTCTCGGCGATCACAGCGAACGCCGTGCCAGCGGCAACCAGTGCAGCGGAGAACGGGCCGCCCAGTGCGCCAACGATTCCCGATGCTGCGCCCTTCATCATGTTCAAACCGCCGCCAACAGCGCTCCGCGCGTTGTCCCCGAGCACACGCAGGTGCGCACTGGCCGTCTTGGCTTCGGAGCCCATGCCGAATAGCACCCGGCCGCCGGTGGAGACTGTCGGGTTGGCCTGAGCCATCCACTGCACCGATGTGCGGTACGCATCCCCGAAATTCCGCACGCCAGCGACGGCGCCGGACACCCTTTGGCCCATACCCACGACGGTGCTGTTGACACTGTTCAGCGCAGGGGTGACCGCACCGAGAATCCCGGGTACTAGCTTGAAGGCGAGCCATGCGGCAGCACCGGCAGTGACCAGACCTTGATGTGCCGACATCATGTCGCCGATCACCTTGAGCGCAGGCGCGATCGTTTTCACCACGGCGGCAGTCGATTCCAGCACCGCGACGAACGTCTTCCATGCCGCGCCTCCGATGGAGATGGCCGCACTACCCAGCGACTTGCTGACTTCCACCAGGCCAGGGCCGGCCTGCTTGGCGGCGTTGGCCAGGTCGACAAACGCAGTCCTGGTGTCCGTGAGCAGCGATTGGACCTGTGGATTCTGCGCCAGTTCGGACAGCTTGTCGGGAACGTGCGAGACGCCGTCGATGACTTTCGTCAGCGGACCCTCAAGCTTGTCGTACGCCTGCAACTGGAGCGATTCGACCGTGTTCTTGAACCGCTCCCACGCCCCCGGTAGGCCTTGAGTTTTCGCAGCCGCGACGTCGGCGGCGGCGCCCTGGCGCTCGATCGCAACTCGCATACGGTCATACGATGCAGAGCCATCTTTGGCAGCGACACCGGCGATCCGCATGGCATCGGAGCCGAACAGGACCGCCGTCGCAGCCTGGTAGTCCTCCTGAGTCATCCGTTTGGCGGCCTCGCCCAGCTGTCCGTAGAGCGAGTGCAGGCCCACGAATCGGCCCTGTGCGTCGTAGACCGCGAGGCCGAGTTCCTTGATCGCGGCCTGCGCGGGCTTACCTTGATCGGTCAGTGCCAGCAGCGACGATTTGAGCAGGGTGCCGGCGTCGGAGCCTTTGATGCCGTTGTTGGCCAGTAGCGCGATCGCCGCCGCCGTGTCCTGCGCGGACAGACCGAACTGGTTGGCGACCGTGCCAGACGCCTGCAACGCGTACGCGACGTCGGTGATTTCAGCCGATGACGCGTTGGCGGCGTTGGCCAGGGTGTCCGACATCTTGCCGGCCTCTTTGGCGTCCAACCCGAATGCCTGCAAGGCCTGCGACTGGATCGTCGCGGCATCAGTCGCCGAAATTCCCGCTGCCGCAGCGAGTTGCAGGGACCCCTTGGCGGCGTCCATCGCTTGCTGGACCGTGAATCCGCCCTTGGCCAATTCGGTCATCGCAGCGGCGGCATCGTTGGCCGAGGTGGCAGGCAGGGACACATCGTTGCCCAGCGCTCGGGCGGCATCACCGGCCTTTTTCAGCTCGTCAGCGGAGGCACCAGTCACTGCCGTGAAGGTGTTCATGGTCCGCGTCCAGTCCATGCCCACCGACATGACCTGCTTGAACTGCGCCGCCAGACCCGCGACACCCGCGCCTAGCCCGAGCGTGGTCATCGCGAGCTTGGCCGAAGACGAGAAGCGCTCACCGAAGTTTCGGCCCGCAGCCGACCCCTGGCCGGCAAGGTCGGACGTGTTCACCCGAGGGGCGAGCTGCGCCGCGGAGTTGAACCGGGCGCGGAAGTTGCTGCCGGCGGCCGATCCCTGCGCCGACATCTGAGCACTGTCGATTCGCGGGGTGAGGGTTGCGCCACGGGATACCTGGTTGATTACGCGGGTGATGTCTCGCCGCATGTCTTGTGCGGAAATCGCGAGTGTTACCCATGCGCCAGCTAGTTCTGGAATGACGCACCTCCCAACATGTTTCAGTTGCTCATCAGTGAGGCGATGGCAGGGACCATCGCTGCGATCTTGTCGTCGCTCCACCCGGCCGCAGGATCCGCGGGCTCAATGCCGGGTCGCGGGGTTGGAGTCGGGAATTCGGGGCGCCCCTCGAAGTGGGCGCGCCGGAAGAACCAGGTGAGGACTTCGATCCTGTCGATCAGGACCGCGGTGAGGTGGTCGGATATTGACCAACCGCCGTCGTCACGTTCACGCTCGCGGGCCTGGTCGACCGCGTCCCGCAGGGAGGTCCCTAGGGGCGGGTAGTCGACGTAATCAGCCAGGCCTTGCCAACCAAGCTCGTCGAGGGTCAGCCGGTCCCGGATCAGGTCTCGCCGGATTGGACCCGCAAACAGGTCATCGGTGACGATCCGGGCCAGCCGAACTATTCCCCCGAGTCGAGCCCTTCAGCGCCGATCCACGCCCTGTAGAGGTCTGCGATCGGGTCGCCGACCGTATCGTCGAGTTGTATCAGCACTGCGTGCACCTGCGGGCATCCGCCACGCTTGAGCGCCGCGAACTCGATGTCGATGTCGCTCTGCAGTTCGCTGATCTTGTACAGCCACGTCTTGGAGTAAATGGCCGAGAATGCCTTGAGCGCCACGGTCTTTCCCCCAGGGAAGGTGTACGTGAACAGCTCAGTGCCATCGGGGTAGTGCTGTGACCAGTCATAGTCCGGGTCACCGGGCACTGGCGGCTTCGGATCGTCGGATTTGTCGATTTCCGGCGCGCCCTCAGGAACGGAGGCGTGGATGACGGGGCCGGTGACGTAATCGGACAGTGGGACATCACCGAGATCGGGTGCGACCTTGATCGGGTTTTCTTCCGCAGATTGCTTCTTGGACATGGCTTTTCCTCGACTCTCCTCGACTTTGGGCAAATGGTGGGGGGTCTCCCCGTGCCGCGTCGAGGGACGGCACGGGGAGACGATTCGGGGGAGGCAGCCTGTGGGTCTACGGCGCCGGGGCGACCGAGACGGTAGCGCCGACCGGGGCCAGGTTGGTGCCGTCGACCGAGATCGTCGGCACGCCGGCCGTAGTGAGCTTCACCGTCCACGGGCCGGCACCGGTGACCGTCGCCGACTTCACGCCAGGCAGCGCGGCCACCGCGGTCTGGAATGCGTTGTTGGTGGAGTTGTACCCGATCGCGGCCGGGTTGGTACCGACCTTGAAATCGAACGTGCCACCGGTCGCGGCGGTCCCGCCGAGGGTCACCACGACCGTGGTTTCCACGAGCTTGTCGTCCAGCTCGGTGACCTCGTACCAGGTGTAGCCGGCCAGATCGGGGAACAGGTCGAGCGTGATCTCGTAGACCTGCCAGTCCTTCGACTGGAAGATGATGTCGCCGATCTCTCCGACCTGCGCATCGGGGATGCGCTTGCGCACCTTGTCATTGCCGTCGACGGTATCGATGACGTACGACGCGTGCTCCAGCAGGCTGGAGTTCGACCGTGCTTCGATCAGGGTGCCGTGCAGTGCGGTGGCCTCGGTGACCTGAACGTTGGCATCGCCGTAAACCAGCTTCTTGGCTTCGGGCGACTTCGGCTCGATCAGCACGAACTTGCCGGTGTCATCCTTGCCGGTCTGGATGGCGCGAACCTTGTCGCCGTTCCAGTCTTTTTTCTTCTCCTGGTCGCGCTTGGTCGACAGGGTGAAGCCGGTTTCATCGCAGCCGCCGAGACGCGAGTTCCAGCCCGGGATGACCGGCAACGGATCGGACGGCTTGACGGGCAGAACGGTGCCCAACGGGAACCGGAAGATTCCGCCGGCCAGACCGGGCTTGAGCACTGCGGTGTTCTTCACGTTGGTGTGAGCCACTGTTTTCCTCCTTGGGAATGTGCCCCGCGCGGGGCACGAAAGATAACCCCTGTCCGCGGCGCGGGAGGGGCGACTACTTGTATTCGGTTGTGCTAGACGGGAATTGCGATCAGCCAGGACACGGTGACCTGGTACACGGCGACCTCAGGTAGGTCGGAATCATCCAGCCGTGCACACGATTCGACCTTGGTTCGGCCGACGGCACTGATGGAGTAGTCGGCGGCTTCGAGCGTCCCGGCGATCTCGCGTGCCACCCGGCCGCACTCCACGGCCTCGCCCAGGGGCATGTGGACTCGCGCAATGATCATGTAGTGCGCGATTCGTAGGTTGCCTTTGCGCCCGCCGGTGACGATGAATTTCACGAACCGGTCCGGGCGTGGATCGGGTGTGCGGGTGGCGACGGGCCAGTCGAGCCCGTTCTCGCTTAGCGCCCCGACGATGCACGTGTTGGCCATCTCTTCGACGTCGGGTGCGACGACCTTCATGAGATGGCCCGTAGCAGCGCTTGGGTTTTCGCCTCGTGGGCCATCGCGCGAGCGCCATTGGCGCGCACCCGGTACCGCGCGCGTTTGTCGTCCGATGCGTCTTCGACGACGTAGTACGGATCGGACGCAGCCGGCTGCGTCGTTGACGGGACCTCGTTGGCTCTCTCGGCCACCCGCTCGGCATGCTCCTTGACTAACGAATTCGCCGCGCCCGAGGTGAGAAGTGCTCGAAACCCGGCCTCGTTGAACTTGATTCGAACGGTCATCCACCCACCCACTTCAGTTCGACAATCCGACGATTTGGTGCGTAGCAGAATGGCCCGTGGTCGTAGTCCTTCGGCAGCCCGACCACACTGAACGCCTTGCTGTCGACGGTGAACCGGTCACGGTGGTCGACCGTCACCGCGGAGTCGATTACCAGCAGGACATCGGCGATGACGCGATCGCCACCGGTCGGCGGCTGTGGCGGTTCCGTCGAGGACGGAGCCCACCAGATGCAGTCACGCGCGACGGCCGGCCACCAGCCCGGAATCTCGTTGCCATGAGCATCCTTGACACCAGGCTTGTAGACCTCGTGCTGGCAGGTGAACCTCAGCGGTACATCAGCCACAGTCGTTCTCCCACAACGGGGTTCCGGCGATGTCTGCACCGCAGGAGCAGAAGTTCGCGCCGAGGTTACTCGAGCAGACATCCGCGTGAGAGCCCCGGCCGCCGCCGGCAGTGTCGTACGACCACGCCTTGCCCGGGGCGTTGTTGTCGCGGCACATCTCTTCGAGTTCTTCGATCTCGGAGGGAGTGAACAGACCACGGCGACGGACGGTGGTGTCCACGGTCTGTTGGAACGGTCCAGCGACGTTCTGCGTGACGGCTCCAGTGCCGGCGTCATTCCAGCGCAGGATCGCTTCGACGATCACGGCCTTGGCGGCTTCGGTGTGCTGGAAGTCGGCCTTCGCGATGCAGGGTGCTTTCAGCACCGCCCGGGCCAGCGCGCCCGTGATCATCGACTGCGCTTTGTCTTCGGCGATTGTGGCGTACGGGGCCAGATCGGCCGGGGTGATCGTTACGGGGCCGGTGACCGGCTCGGGCGTGGTCATGCCGTCTTCCTGCCTTCCTTGCCGGCGGCCCGCTTGGGTGCCCGAGCGCGCCGGGCAGAAGCCGGCGATGCATCGACGGGGGTGAGCCCGTCCATGCGTTCCGCCTTCTGCTCCGGCACGTCCACGACCACACCGGTGTCGGTGCGGTATTTGGGCATTGGGTTAGCCCGCGACCGCGTCGACGATCTTGGCGAAGGCGTTGAGGTCGGCGATGCCCCACCCGTAGATGACCTCGGCGCGGAACGCGACCTCGTTGTTGCGCTTGAGGTCACCCTGGCCGTCCGGGTCGCCGTACTCGATCATCTCCAGGCCGATGGCCCGCTGGATACCCCAGCGGATCGCCGAGAAGTCCCCGACGAATCCCTTGACCTTGGTGTCGGCTGCGGCGATGCCGACGGCGCCGACGGTGTCAGACACCGAGGAGTTGTGGTTCTCCAGCCGGCCGGCCGGTGCCGTGGCGTAGGTCAGGTCCGGGTACATCTTCGGGCCGATCTGCTCGCCCGTAGCCACCGGCATACGCTGCTTGCCGAACACCGCGGCGTAGACCGGGTCCAGGGCGACGTCCTTCGGATTGAAGCGGTCCGCGAGCACCAGTTCGTCGGCGGCGTCGAGGTTCAGCTGCGGCGCGACCCCGGCGACGACCTCCACGCTGTTGGTGGTCTGCGACAGGTACTCGGTCATCGCCGGGACTGCCGCGCCACCCGTGGGGTTGATGCCGTGGTACACACCGAAATCGAGTGCGCGCGAGAGGGCGGGCTGAATCTGCACGAGGATCTGCTGGATCGCGTTCAGCTGCTCGTCTTCGTCGGCGTACTTGACCTCTTCGGTCCAGCGCACCGTCTTGTGGAACTTGAACGGTGCGGTTTTCTTGACCGTCGGGGTGATGGTCGACGGGCCCTTGTTGGTGCCCTCCCCGACGTACTCGGCCTCACCGATGGTGAAGCTCATGAACTGGCCCTTGCCGAACTTCATCGGCTCGGACGCGGACAGGGTGGCGATGGTGGAGCCGAACTTCACCTTGCCCAGCCACGGGTCCAGGATTTCGTTGGGCAGTTCGAGCTGCGAGGTTGTCAAAACGCTCATGTTGCGATGCCTCCGTTATTCGTTGTTGCGGAACAGGTTTCGCGTGAACTCACGCATGTTGCTGCTGCCGCCTTCGTTGGTGGTGGTGCCCTTGCCTTCGTTGGACACGATGTGCCGCCTGTCTGGACGCTTGCCCGAGCGTGCGAGCAGTCGATCGACCTGCTTGAGCAGCAGTTCGGGATCGGTGGCGGTGAGGAACAGTTCGGCGTCTTCGGCGTCGATCTTGTGCAGATCGATCAGGTGTGCCTTGAGTGCCTCGGCCGTTTTCGCCGGCACCGTTGCGGCGTCGGCTTCGGCTTTTGCGAGCCGTTCGGCTGCCTTCTCGGCGTCCGTCTTCTGCGATTCCTTGAGCTGCTCAAGCTCTTTGGCTGCTGCGGCGTTTGCCTTGGCGCGCTTTTCCTGATCGCGGGCCTTCTCGCGCCAGAACTCGACCGTTTCGGTCGGCTTGCCGTCGCCGTCTACCGGGTTGTTCTGGTCGTCCGTTGCGGAGTTCCCAGCACCAGCGGTGCCATTGCCGTCGCCTGCGCCGCCGCCGCCGCCGTTGCCGCCGTCGCCGCCGTTGCCGCTACTTCCAGACATGCGTGTATCTCCCGTTCCGGGTTGATCCCCGTTCCGTTGCGGCCCGGGGAGGGGTGGTCCCCGACCGTTGCGGCGGGGAAAATTGGGTACGAAAAAACCCCGCAACCGACGGGTTACGGGGTTTTCGTTAGGGCGGTGAGGCTAAATCGCCCAACCTTGGGCGATTTGCTTAGCTCGCCGCCGACTCAGTGAATCGCCAGATGTCGGCGTCGGTGAGGCCTGCCTCACGTTCGGAGTCCTGCAAGGGCAGGCGGTAGCCGTACTCCTGCAGGTAGGCAGCTCGGGATTTCGCGATCTCCGCAAGGTCGGTGATGACCTCGGTTCCAAGCGTGCCGTTATCGAGTGCGCTCATCGTGTCCCACCTCCCGGTTCAATCAGCATCGTGGCTCGCCACATTCCTAGCCGTTCATCGTACGCCGGATTGACGATCGTGTATCGCAGCCCGCGGCCCAGCAGTATTTCGCCCTGCCCGGGGAACTTCGAGATGTCTTCGATCGCGGCAGCCGGAGTGCCGGCGGGTGCCATGACCGTCAACCGCACCGGCGTCTTGTAATCCTTGGTAGTTCCACCGCCAGGCAGTCGGGTGGTGGACATGTAGCCGCGTTCGATCCGTGGCACCCCGGCGATCTTGGCGAGGTCGTCGCCCCGGGTGATGCCGAACGCATCGACGTCCACCGTCCGGGTCAACACGGTTCGCCCGGGTAGCGGGTTGGCGGCCAGGACCGCATCGAGGTCTTTGATGCGGGCCTGCACCCACGGATCCGGTTTGGTGCTCTCACGCCGCAGCCAGCCGTTGATGCGCTCGTGGTCTTGGCCCGTGTAGCCGATAACCGACTGCCGGTACCGGCCAGTGAGACCGGACACGTGAGCGCGGCTCTGCCGGAGCCACTTCGGGTCCGGCCCAGATGGCTGGCCGAGGCCGCCCCGGGCCGGCGGTATCGGCGGGGTCGGTGGCGTGGCGACACGTCTGGACGCCTTGGACGCGTCCGTGGCGTTCTGCGCCGAGCGACCGCTGCTCGATGCGCGCCGCCCGCCGGCCGCCTTGTCCATCGCGTTGGCGATCTGTGCGGGCGTACGGGCGCCGTCGCTGCGTGCCTGGTTGTAGTCGTCGGTCCATCGCTCGACGTACGGCGCTGGCACGTACAGGCCGTCACGGTCGGGAACTGCCAGGCAGTGGCACCCATCGTGCGACTTCCGCGCTAGGGCCTGTGTGTGGTACACCGCGCCACGGGTGGCCAGCATGCGGCAGAAGCCGCACGCGTTGGCCGAAGCGTGCCGTGCCCAACGGACCCGCTCTCGTGCGGTGTTGGCTATCACCGTGTCGCGCGAGGCCGTGAATACCGCGCGGGTGCCGGTGCGTTGCAGCGCGGTCAGTGGCTTGGGTTGCAGCATTGCCCACCGCGCCGAAGCGGCGAGCTGCTCGATCGGTGCGAGCTCGGCAGGCTCGGCGATGAACGGTGCCGCGCCTGCCGGCAGCGGCGTCGATGGTTGTTCGTCGTACCAGGTGGCCGTCAGTGTCGCCGAACCGGCCAGATACGGGGTGATCAGCTGCGGGTAAGCGTCGCTGATGAACGCGAGCAGTTCACGCTGGTCGAGCCGGTCGACCGCGACGCCGAGCTTGTCGATCTGCTGCCCGAGGTCATTGGCCAGACCGGTCAGCAGGTTCTGGAACTCAGGAACCGCTACTGGCGGCACTCGCCGAATCCTGTTGCAATGCTTGAGCTGTCGCACCGTTCGGCGGCGGTGGCGGTGTCGCGGCGGTGATCCGGTCGATCAGCTTCTCGGACTGGCCCCCACGCTTTTCGGCGAGCGCGGCCTTGATCTGCTGCTCACTCAAACCGAGCAGCTCCAGTCCGACTCGAGTATCGCCGAGCCACGGGACCACCGATAACTGCTTGGTCCCAGCGTCGGCCTGGGCGGCACGCGATAGGTAGGCCGGGTTGCGCCACTTGGTGTCGATGGTGCGCCATTCCGCGGGGACCTCGTGCAGGCCGTTCTGGATGGCAAGGGCGCGAATCATGACCCGCCGGAAGGGCACCGACCAGTCATCGGTGGCGCCTTCAGCCTCGGCGATCAGCTGCTTTTCGGCATTGTCGGAGCCGTCGGCAGTGGTGCTGTTGACGGCGGCCTGCACGCCGAGAGCCGAGACGGGAAGATCGGTCTCACCGGCGAAGTCGTTGGCGGCCTGCTTGAGCAGCTCGGTGTGCGGCGTCGGCGACGACTGCTGGAACTGTTTGACGTCGGCGCGCTCTTTGCCTTCGACGGCCGAATCGTCGTCGGCGATGCCTTTGATCCGGCCCATCATGGCTTTCCACGTCGGCAGCGGATTGCCGTTGTCGTCAGTGAAGACGTCAGCTGGGTCCGCGCCGAGCATCCACAACTCGGGGAAGCTGAACAGGTCCGCGTGGCCCTCCATCCGGAGCACCACGCGCAGCGCACGGTCATGGATGGACATGACGGGCCGGGAGATGCGCGAGTATCCGAACGGGCGGCCGACCCGGGGCTTGTAGACCGCGGCCTCGGCCGGCACGCCCCACGGGTGCTCTTTCCAGTCGATTTGCCAGCGGCCGGCATCCTTCTGCGCGATCAGGGTTTTGCCTGCGAGGTACAGGTTGAACTCGGTAGGGCAGTCCTCGGCGTCGCGCTTGATGATCGACATCAGGTTGTCCAGGCGGCGGGTGCGGCCGTTCCAGTCACCAGTGGCGTTCATGGCGTCTTTGACGTGGATCAGCGACTTCGGCTCGTCCGCGTCACCCATGGTGTTGATCAGGAACGCGGGGCCGTGGATCAGCGACGAGATCATGCCACTGGAGGATTCGGCGCCGAAGTAGTTGTCGTCGAATACCTCCGTGTAGCCCAAGGAGCCGAGATCGCCATCTGGCCAGACGTATCCATCGAGGTTGCAGCGCCGGGCCAGCACATCGACAGCCTTGGCCGGCCAACCGAGCACCAGGCCCAGCTTGAAATACGAATCGGGGATGATCCCGGAGCCGAACCGTCTCACAAAGTGCTTGCCGTCATAACGGCAGGCGCGCAAGTAGTTTCGGCGGGTGCGCGCCGCGAGCTCGGCGACCAGATGGTTAATCAGATCGTTGGTGTCATCATCGACGCCAGGTAGACGCAGGGTCCGTGATTGCGCAGCGGTCATAAAACGCCTCCCCTCCTTCCCCGTCGTCTGGATTCCCTTGCAGGCCGGTGTGTTTCGGTCCCCGCCAACAACGCGAGCGCGAAGCCCACGATCGGATGAATGATGCTGTCGGGGTCACGGCGGTCGAATCCCCAGCCACCGGCGTCGCCGATCTTGCGCTTGCGGGCATCACGCAGCGCCTTGTCAACCGGGTCTTGGCCGGCGTGGCTCAGTTGTCTTGCCAACGCACGAGATTCGAAGCGCTGACAGGCCTTGACCATGTCGCGTGTGGTGCCGCGCCGGACGTTGACGCGGCGGGCGATCAAGTCCGGGATCATCTGCGCGGCCGGGGAGAGGTCGTCGATGAGTACTTCGATCCGGCGTCCGGCGACCTTCGCGATGAAGTCGATGCACGCCTTGATGTCTGTGCCGGCCCAGATCAACTCCAGGTGGGCGGTGTCGCCGTCGTCCCCGTCAAACCAGCAAGAATTCACGGCGATGTCGCCGCCGTGGCTCATGTCGACGCTGAGCCCATTCGGCGCCACGTGATGATCGGGGCCGTCGGCGCGCAGTGTGCCCCAGAATCCCTGGGTCAGGATCGGCTTGTCGACGATCACTTCGTCCCAGATGCCGAGCGCTTCGCGGCACCACGCGTGGATGTTCTTGAGTTTTTTGCGCAACCGCATCAGCGCGCGCCACGAGGTGCGGTGCGGGAACGACGGATTCGCCTCGGCGATGTACTCAGGGTTCATCGGATCGTCGCGGGCCTTCTCGGGAGCCGAGAACTCGATGTAGCAGGTGTCATGGACCTCGCCGTCGATGGCTTCCTGGCGCATCGAGGCGAACACTTCCCCGTTGTCCTGGGGACGCGGCGGGGTGCCCATCATGAAGAACAGCGGGTTCTCGACGGTGTTCTGCGTGGCCGCCATGTCCTCCATGAAGCCCTCAGAGAGGATCTGAGCTTCGTCCGCGACGATCACCCCAACGTTGGGGATTCCTCGGCCGAATCCAGTTTCTCTGGCCCCCAACAGGATTCGCGACCCGTTGTTGAAAACGATCTGCTCAGAACCACGGGCGCGGTGCACATTCTCGATGTACGGAGACACCCGCGGCATCACGGCCATGCCGGCGAGCGACTCAAACGTCTCGACGGCGGTCGTCTTGCGGTGCGCGGTCCACACCACCGTCAAGTTCGGCCTGATCAGGCACAGCGCGAAGACGATGCAGGCGACCAGGAACGTCTTCCCACATTGGCGCGGGATCGAAATGACGATGGTGTCGGCGGCGTAGTGGCCGTCGGCGTCTTTGGCCAGAATGACCCAGCCGGCCCCGGCCTGCCACCGGTCGAAGCGCCAGCCCAGGTTGCGGCAAGTGTTGCGGACCTGCGGCCACCCGGTCGAAGCGACACCGGCGGGAACGATTACGTGACGGGCGACCTCGTGCAGTGGGCGTTGGTCAGTAACCGGGGCCATTCCAGGTGCCATCCCATGGCTGGTCCGGAGCGTCGTCGACAATCGAGTCCGGGTCGTCGCCGGCCGCGCGGCGCATTGCGGCGATCTTCTCCGACAAGGTGGTCAGCTGTTGGTGCGCCCGGATACGGTCCGGCGCCTTACCGTGCTCGGCGATCTCGGCCAGTGACCGCTGCTGGGCCAGCAGGATCGTGAGCAGATCGCCGCCGTTGTCGAGGGCTTCACTGAGCGACTGCGGCGACTCGATCGACGGCGATTCGCTCGACTGCTCCGGTTGGGTGACCGTCGTTGTCGGTTCGGTCTGCTCGGCGGATCCGACGACGGTGAGGTTCGGGCGGTCCTCCGGTGTCGGTGTGCGTCTGCGGGCCACTGCCATCACGCAGCCCGGTCAGGCGAGCGCCGCGGCGCCCGCGCCGTCGCCAGAGCGAGTCTGGCCGGTGCCGGCGGGCGGTGCCGGCGGGTCAACGTCGGCCAGCTTGAGTCGTGCAAGCATGCCTTCGAGCGCAAGCCGATCTTTGCGCTGCTCGGCTCGCTCCGCGCGGACCACACCGAGCAGCGGATTTGGCCGGCGGTTGTAGCCCTGCGACCCTGCGACGGTCAGGGTTCCACCGATCGACGCGGCCAGCTCGGTGATCAGCGTGTCGCGGTCGGCGATCGCGTCGGCCAGTCGGGCGGCGTCCTCCAGGACGCGCCGTTCGTCAGGGCGCAGCGTGTACTCGGTGGTCACCGAGGTCCACAGGTGCTCACCGGGGCCATCGGTGATCAGGCCGTCCGGAACGGGCGCCTGATCGGGTGTCGTGGTGACAGCATGCAACATCGCGGGGCCTCCTTCCGGCCGTGTGAGGTTTGGGTTATTCCCACCAGCAACGCTCGGTCACGAAGGTGACCCCAGCCTGATGGGCGATCTTGTCGGACTTGTCGCGGTTGCAGTTTCGGTGTGCGGCCTGCTTGTTCGTGAGCACGTCGGCGCCGCCGTGACGAATCGGGATGACGTGGTCGACTACAAACTCGCCGGGGTCGAGGTACGGGAGCGTGTAGTCGATCGGTTCGCCACAGATGCCGCATGGCGGGTGCCTCAGGTTGCAGACGTGATGCGCGCTGCCGCAGGCCGGGTGTCCGTTGGCGATCAGGCGTCGGTCGCGGTCACGCTGCGTGGTGTTGCGCTGGCGGCCCGAGCCGCTCCGCGACGTCCGTGCCATCTGGTTGCTCCAATCGGCCCTGTACGCCGTTCTGCGGAATCGAACCCGCACGGCCGCCGCCCTGACCTTCGGCAGATCGGGTCGCTGGCGCCACCAAAAAAGTGAATCGCTCACGTTCCACCGGGTGAGGATTTCCGGACTAGGGGGGGCGGTTGCCTATGCCCTGAGGGGCGCGCGCGCAAGACGTCGGGTCGACCCGCCCAGGGGGTAGGTGCCGGGGCGATCCCTCACAACCCTGGCCCGGCGTCCGCCGGATTAAAGGCGGTGGGCAGCCCTGGGTTTAGAGGGTGGCGGGCAGCCCATGGAACGCGAATCGCCCCCAACGTCGGGAAGGCGTCAGGGGCGATTCGAGAAGGCGAGCATAAGACTCAGCCAACGGCGTGCAGCCTAACCGTCGAGGGGTCTACAACGTCAAGCACCATGAGTCGTGCGGCGTGTCGTTCCCTTGCGTTCGGCCGTGGTGCTGTGTGCCTTCAACGCGTCACCGAGCCGGTAGAACTTGGTGCCTGTGTCTGGGTCTGTCTTCACCGGCCGCAGGTGGCCGTTCGCTGCCATGTTCTGGATCCGCTTTACCGTGAGCGTCTTGTGTCCAGACCTGCCTGCTACTTGCTGAATCTGGTGGGCGGTGAGAACCTGTCGATTGGCGCGCGCCACACGCTTGTGATCCGTCGGTATGTAGTCATCGGCCGGTAGGTCAATAACCTCGCGGCACTCCAGGATTCGACCGGCAATGTCCTTGTAGGCGGTTTGTGAACCGTCAATCAGGGCAAGGTCGGTGATGTGGCGCTTGAGCCAGTTCCCGTGCGACAGTGCACTTCTGCCGCCTGTGTAGTGAATCTTGCGATGGACGCAGACGAACCGGACCCAGCCTGCGAGGCACCGGTCCAGTTCGGTTGACTTCTCTGCGGCTTCCAAATTGAACGGCAACTGTGGTCCTGGTCTGCAGTGCTTGAGCTTGCCTAGGCCCGGGCGAATGATGCTGGCCTGGCGAGTCTCGGTGACCGCGAGGTCTTCGATCAGGCCGGGCAGTTCGCCCAGCTTGTCCCGCAGCCACTGCTGCTCGTGTCGCGACAGGTAGAACTCCGTGCTCATCCTTGCATTCCTCCGAGCAGCTCGGCCACGGTTGCGTCGTCGTAGTTGGCATCGATCGGTGTCATGACGCCGCCGCGCCGTTTGAGTTCGCAGAAGAGCCAGAGTCCGGCCGTCAGGAAGCGTCTGTGCGCGCAGTCTGCGTGGGCGTCCGTACTCGCATCTGTCCAGCTGAACACCCCGAAGAATGGCTTCAAGTATTCCGTTGCAGCATCAGTAAATTCACTCAGAGCAAGGGCGAGGCTGAAGCCACCGACGCCGTTGACGAACGGCTCGTCGGGCACTAGGCCGAGGTTGGTCACTGGCTGGTCTCCTTGGTTCGTGGTTGGCAGGGTGTCTTGCGAAGGTGGCCGTTGGGCCAGTGACAGAACTCGCGGGGCACGGCGCCGCATTGTGGGCAATGACGGTGCAGCGCATGGGTTTCGGCGTAGACGGCGAGGACGGGGTCTGGTGTGCAGCCTCGCCGCGCTGGGCCTCGGCGGTAGTCCACGTCATCGGCCATCCGACGGCTAGCCATGTCCGACCGCCGGCGGAAGTCGATCGGGTGGCTGGCCTCGGTGGTGGCACGGACTCAGGTCATCGAGTCGGCCGAAGTCGTCGCAGTCCGTACAGGCCGCGATCACCCGGCGCCGCTCACGGCGCCGTTCTTCCTCGGCCAGCTCGATCGCGGCGTCGTGCTCGGCCTGTGCGGCCATCCATGCCTTGCGGTGCGTTCGAGCGTTGCCGCAGTCACCACACGAACCGCGATAGCCGTGAGGGTGCTTGTCGCAGAAGGGCGATGGAGGATCGATGGTGTGTGCACCGGGGACCAGCTCTGGTGACGTACCCCAGTTAGGTAACACCCTTGATTGATGGTGATAGGTCTCTGGTGGGAGGAACGTACGTTCCGGTAGAAACTGCACAGCCGTTCCGGTAGAACGAGTTTCAACAGGAACGGTGGTTCCGGTTGAAGAGTTGTTCACAGGAACGGTGGTTCCGGTAGAACGAGTTTCAACAGGAACCACCGTTCCGGTAGAACCGGACTCGACCCCCACGATTGATCCCGGTGCGACGAGCCGGTAGACCGCAGCCTTGTGCGCCTTCGGGTTTGCCCGCTGCGTCTGCTGGATCAGCCCGAGGGCCTTGCCGCGGTCCAGGGCCATGCGGATCGCGCGGGTGGTCATGCCACACAGCTCTGAGAGTTGAATCTCGCCCGGGAAGGCATTCGTACCGTCGGACCAGTCCGCGTACGTCTCCAGGGCGAACAGGACGGTCTTTTGGGCCGCTGTGAGTTCCGACTGGAGCACCATGCGCGCCCACCGTCTGCGTTGGTCGTACGTAAGCATCAGGCCTCCTTTCGCGGGAAGTAGCAGTCGAAGTCACAGCACGGATCGCAGCGGTAGGGGCAACCACCGTCCGCTAGCGGCGGTAGTCCGTTGTGGATGCGTGGTCGCATTTTTGGGTAATTCACGAACCCGTACTCACGTCCGCAGCGCCGACAGATGCAGCGCTGCCTTCCGTCGCGAAAGAACACCGACAACGGCAAGAGATCGCTTCCCGGGCAACGACGTTCAGTCATCGTGTGCCACGTCCTCGCCCTCGTTCCATCCCATCGCCGCGCGCACAGCGGCCATTCCGCGCGCGGCCGCCGGCCGGTGATCGATGTGGTCGCAGATCGTTCGATTCGGCGTATAGCCATCGGCGTCGCACAGCTGACAGTTGGCGATGCGCAGAGCGTTCCGCCGTGAGTCGGCCTGCGCTGTGACCGTGCGACGATGCGCCCCAACAGCATTGGACTGCTCACGCGTGAGCGGTGCGTGCGCGGTACGGGTCTCATTGAGGCGTTCGCGCTGCTGGCGTGCGCGGTCGGCAGCAGCAGCGTTCTCTCGGGCACGACGGCGCGAGTCGAAGTCGACAACCGGTTCGTCAGCCATCAGCGGCCGGTATCGGGTAGAGGTCACGGCCGTGACGCCATCCGATCAGTCGCCGCCGCTTGTGCTCGACAGCTGCGGGTGTGTTCGGTTCCCACTCGTCGATGTCGTCGTCGCCGATGCCTTCGTCCCACCAGGCCGGATTGATCTGGTCGCAGTAGAGGTGCAGGAACGCGCGGCAGTGAGCGCAGCGCTTCCACGTGAACCGGCCACAGTCGTCAATCACGAACGACCGCACGTACTTTTCGCCCGGGTTGATGGCCCGGCCGCAGTCGTCGCAGGTGTGGTGCGTGCGTGCTGTCGGCTCGGCGTGGAGAGCTGGCGGCATCAGATCAGCCCCTTGTCCGCCAACCCGAACACGAGCACCAGGAACAGCACCACGACGATCAATACGACCCCGGCCGGCAGATCACCCACGGGGCGACTCCTGTTCGATGACGGCCAGAATGTCCAGCCACGCCTTCTCGCGGCAGACGTCGCCAATCACGTGAAAAGCGTTGGCGTTCGCGCTGGATAGACATCTGATGATTTCGATTCGGGCGCGCAGCTTCACAACCTCGGCCAGCAGCTCCGGGACGAGTTGCCGCGCCCCTGCGATGAACTCGGCGTTCCGCGAGCTGCTCGGCCCGTCGCCCGTCACGGCGGGAACGATGTACGCGAACTTCGGGTCCGGGCTCTCGGCAATCAGGACGTGGAGTTCTTCGCCTTGGCCGATCAGCGTGCCGGCCAGCCATTCTGCGTGCGTCTCGTCGCTGTCGTTACTCGGTGCGGTGCAGTGCCGCCACGGACCTTTAGTGACGCCTTCAAGCGCGGCCTTGGTGCGTTCGGTCAGGTCGGCGCTCATCGGACCTCATTTCCGGTGCTGTGGGTCCAATCGGTGTCGTCCTGGTCTTCGTCGTCGCGGTTGCCTGTCTCGCCATGGATGTCGCACCATTGACAGGCCGGTTCGACGCACTCGCATTCGGGCTGGCCGCGCAGCGCGTCACGGAGGTCAGCAGCCAACTTCGGATAGTCGGCCTCGCACGAGTTGGCGTAGGCGCCCAGGGCGACGGCGGCGTGCGGATCAGTGGTGTACCGCAGCACGAATGCCGGATCCGTCAGCGGCACAATCGCCCGTCCAGCATCGGTATTGCGATAGATCGAATACTTGGCGTACAGGCCGCGCTCGCGGTCATCGATGTCACTCATCAGCACGCCTTGTTTCCGTGGCGGTACGGCCGGGTCTGGTTGTACCGGTGCTTGTCGATCACTGCAGCGATCAGTGGAATGTCGAGTTCGTCCGCCATATCGAGCACGCGAATAATCACGTCGGCAAGTTCAGAGGCGATGCCTTGAGGCTTACCGAGAGCACCACCGAATGACGGTTGATCCGAAAAGCCATCGGTCGGCTTGTTTTTCAGAGTCTCGCCATTCGGGCCAGGAATCTCATACTCGAACCACAACGGCGGCTCGTTATTACGGTGCGCTTCAAAGGCTTCCGTCACCTCGGAGTGCAGCAGCGCGGTCAATTCGCCGACGTTGCGCGGAGCTGGCAGCGGTGCGCCACGGTCAAGCTTCTCGGGGTCGATGCGCCAACCCTTTTCGTAGTTGTTGGCGGTGACGGCGTCGATCAGGACAGCAAGGCCACTGGCCACGGCGTTCTCGCCAGCGGCAGTCAGGGTTCCCTTATTGTCTGCGAAGTACGTGTTGCTGAAGGTGGTCACTGGTTGGCTTTCTTCTTGTCGGTCCAGGTGATTTCGATGAGGAACGGTGGTGGCGGCGGCAGTTGCGCCGCCTTCCAGTTGTCGTGGCAGCTGTAGCAGCGCGGCATGCCGGCGGCCGGGTGCCCGCCGCAGTCGACGCACTGCCTCGGGTCGGCCAGGTAACGGGCCTTCTGCTCGGCGATACTGCTCACGGCGACCGGGACCGGCCTTGCAGCTGCACGACTACCCGCTGGTCGGCGTCGTCCAGGCGGCGGATCGCCGCGGCGATATGGCGGGCGTGGTGAAGTCGCGTCGGCCCAACGAAGTTACAACCGCCGCAACGGAATTCCGGGTCGATGTACCGGTCAGGCAGATCGGCGTCTACCCAGTGGTGCGCGATCAGTTCGGCGATCTGCTCGTCACGCTCGACCGGATTTGTCGTGGACCGGACGAGGTGGCGGAATGCCGACCGCAGCAGCAGGGTGACGCCGATGACCATGCCGAGCGCCACGCCGGCCACGAGGGTGTCCGTCACGACTTCCACCATTCGTCGCGGCGCCAGTCGTCGAGCAGCTCGGCGGCGTGGTCGTCGGGCCATCCGGAGATCACGAACTCGTCGCCGTTGTCCCAGATGCCGAATTCGTCTTGAAGCGCCAGCTTTTGAAAGGACAGTGTGCCGGCATTGTTCGCGAGACGGGCTGCCTGCAGAAGGTTCAGCGGCGCGTCGGCCAGGGCGCCAGCGACCGCGGCGGCCAGGCCGCGCAGAGGAGACAGCAGATGGTCTACGGGTGACATCGCGTTGGTCATGTCGCTCATGCCTGCACCGCCCAAACCATCAGCGGGAGCCCGTAGATCACGAGAGCGAGTCCACCGAGCAGTGTCGCGATGCCAGCGAGATTCTGAAGGAACGTCCGCATCAGGCCACCGCCCCAAGGTGGCCGGGTTCGTCGTGCAGCACCGTGTCAGGCGTGACGGGGTAGGTTTCGCGGTTCCCGCCTTCCGGCTGCCAGTAGCCACCCCAGCACGAGTAGTAGCCGCACACCGGCACCCAGCGTTTGGGCCACCAAATGGTGCGCTCACGGATCCATGAACCGTCTGCGTGAACCGGGGTGTCGCACAGTGTGCGGCGCTGCGAGAAGAGGACGCCCCACGGGACGGTCTGGCAGGCGATCCCAGACGGAGCGGCCTTGGCGTCGGTGGCGTAGCCGATTCCGATGCCTGCGAGCACCAGGACCGCCAGCGCAGCGCCGACGACGCGACGGGCGATCCGGAAGTGGTGTTCTATGCTGGTTGTTGACATTTCGAGTCCTTTCAACTGGTCACTCGGTGTGTCTCGCCGCCCCCGCCATCCACGGGGGCGGCATCTTCTCTGTGGTGGGTGACCGGTGCCCCAACCCCAGGGCACCGGCCGTTCCGGCGGCTATCCGCCGGAAGTCGTGGCGGCCGTCGCCATCTGTTCGGCGATTCGGCGGCACCGGTACTCGATCTCTCCGCACGCCTTCCAGTACTCGAGCGTGTGCACGATGGCCGCGATGTCGCGGTGAGTGAGGTCATCGGTCGAGGTGATGGCGCGCCAGGTGACGAACGATGCGACCGACAACCGGGCCTCACGGGCCTGCACCCCGCCTTCGCGGAACAGAGCGAACGCACGACGTACCAGCGCCTGGGGCGCGTTAGGAGCCACCGCTGCCGCTCCTAAGGAGGTGTCGAGCGACGGTCCCGGTACCGATGATGCGGAGCTGGCGGCGGTGTGCCTCGCAGCCGAGCACGGCCGCTTCGAACGAGGCCCGGGGCGTCAGCTCCATGTCGCCGTCATCGGTTGAAAGCGTTGCGGTCCAACGCTTCCTGCCGGTCGAATGAATCTTGTAGACCCAGCGGTTGATGTCGGTCGCGATCCAGAAACCACGGCACGGTGGGTCGAACTGCAGAGGCTGCAAGCCAGGGCTCGGGCACCAGCACCAGACGACGAACTCCGGGCAGTCGTATCCGTTGAGTGCAGCGTCGAGCGCAGCCAGTTCGGTAGGGCTCAGCCCTTGGGTGTGCAGCAGATCGAGCATCGCCGCAGCGGCTACCGGGGTGATCACTGGACGGCCCTGTCGGTGGTCCATGTGACGATCCCAGAGACGTGGTTGCCCGCGTGGCCGGATTCCCGCGTGCAGGCATACAGGGCCTTCGAGCAGCATCCGACATGCATGCTGTCGCAACGAATTTCAGCGGGCAGCTCCACTACCGGCGTCGTCAGCCAGTCGGCCTCGGCATCGGACCAGGAGACGCCGGCGCAGGTGTGGGTGCCGCCGTGACCGTTGGTCCGCATGCAGCGGTACTGCTTGCCGCTGCGAGGTTCGGTATAGCCGGAGAAGCACGGGCGGAATGGTGGGCGCGCCGTCGGCGTGGTCACGAGTCCGCTCCTACAGTGTCGATGAATACCTCGCCCGGGTGCTCGATGTGCTGGATGGTGAGCCGGCAGTTGGTGATCGCGTTGTTGAGCAGGCTGGTCAGTTCCGGGGCCAGTTTCTTGCGCTGCGCGTTGTTGGCGTCGTTGAACAGGCGCTCGATGCGGCGGATCGCGCGTTGCAGGTCGAGTCCGGCGTTCTGAGCTTGGAGCGCCAGGGGTTGCCGGTTCTGCTGCGGCGCAGATGATTTCGACGCGCGTGACGCCGGGGCAGGAGGCACGTGCGCCGCGAGTTCTTCGCGGCGTTGGGATACGGCGGCCACTTCGTGGTCGTAACGCTCTCGGACTTCGGGCCGCAGCCGACCGAGCATCGCGATCTGGCGCGGGCTCAGGACGACGTTCGGGTTAGAGGCGTGTGCGGCGGTGAGGTCTAGTGCTACGCACCACATCTGGCCGAAGTACTTGCCGCCGTTAGCCCATTCGCCATTGTCGAGCTGAACGAGGTAGTGGCGGCTGATGCCGTGGTTGTTGCCCATCAGGGACTCATTGGGCTCCCAGCCGCCGCAGGCCGGGCAGATGAGGACGGTGATCTCGGTGTCCACGTTGTAGATGCCGGCAGCCTCGGCGCTGGCGGCGTCTACCGTCTGGGTTCGCACCAGCTCGTCGAAGGCGGCGTCCCGGATTGCGGCGGGATCGGCGACGTCAGCCCGACCCGGGTCAACAAGGTCCTTGGCTTTCGTGATCGTCATGTCGGACGTGATCGAACCGTCAGCGATGCCCGCTTCGATCTCGTCAGCCGGCAGGCGTGAGAGTTCAGCCAGCGCGACGATGGAGCTGGGCAAATCGCCCAAGGTTGGGCGATTCGAAATTGCCGGGTTGGCCGCGATGGACATGAGTCGCTTGGCCGCCGACTGGCTGATACCGATCTGCTTGAGCATCGGTAGCCACTCGCCATGCCGCACATCGGCCTTCGCTCGTGCCAGGTGCTGGCCGGCCGCGACAATCCCCTGCACAGCGGTCGACAGGTCCGCCTTGATGACCTCGGCCCACTCGTCGGCGGTGCGCACCACCTCGGCGTCGATGACCGGGTCACCGACGATGCGCGATGCGACCGCGTCGGCAGAGTCGAGCAATGCCCGGACACCGCTGCGGTCAGGCACCGCGGGCACGTCCGAGAGCCGCGCCGCGAGACCCCGGGGCTTCACAGCGCTCACGCGGAGGCCGCCTTGGCACGGTCGGCGGCCAGCTTCTCGACATCGGCACGCCGAAACAGGTAGGCGCCGTTCGGCCCCGGGACCTTCATGGCGCAGGACAGTTCGCCTTGCTCCATGAGTCGTAGGACTGTGCGATAAGACCGGTCGAGGATGCGGCCAGCTTGCGACGCGGTTATGAGTTCGTCGGGGGTCGGCGTTGGCATGCGGTCACCATGCCGCAATGCGGCATAGTGTGTCAATCGTCGTACGTCGGCGTGTTGCGCCTTTCGGCCGTATCTTGACTAGCGTCCGACATGCGCCATAATTAGGCACATGAGCGAGCAAACTGATTGGGCGCCAGTCCCTGAACTGACGCTCGGATGGCGAATCCAAATGGCTCTGAGCCATGCGGACCTGAAGCACAAAGACCTGATGGAGAAGTTCGAGGTCAGCCGCGAGACCGTGTCTCGCTGGTGCCGCGACGTCGGTCAACCGCCGAAGAAGTTCGTGCTGAACGAGATTGCAGTGATGTGCGGGGTCAGTCCGCGGTGGCTGATCGACGGCACGATGCCCCCTCCGCCCCAGGGTGGAGGGGGTGGCCTAGTCTCGGGACCAACCAGTTGATTGGGTCCCGGGCCCCGCGCCCGGCTGCATAGAGTGAGCTGACATGTCCACAGAGTCGTCGCCAAAAGGTTCTGCCACGGGAGCGCCCGCGGGGGCATCAGCTGCGTCGAACGGGTCCAACGGCTCGTCGCGGCGCGAGGAGTTGCTGGCGGTCGCCGCCAAGTTGTTCGCGGCCCGCGGGTACCACGGGACCCGCATGGACGACGTCGCCGACGCCGTCGGGCTCAACAAGGCGACCGTCTACCACTACTACGCCAGCAAGTCGCTGATCCTCTGGGACATCTACAAGTCGACCGCCGACTTCACCGTCGACGCCCTGCACGACGACCCGACGGCCTCGGCGCGCGAGACCATCTTCAACTTCACCCGGCGCCTGCTCACCGGCATCGCCACCGACCTGGAATCCGCGGCGGTGTACTTCCAGGAGGGGCCGTACATCACCGAATGGTTCACCGAGGAGCAGGTCGCCTATATCCGCAAGGCGGAAACGACGGTCTACGAGCATGTCCGCGACGTCATCGACCGGGGCATCGCCAGCGGCGAGTTCAACGACTGCGACTCGCATGTGCTCGCTCTCGGCTACATCGGGATGACGCTGGGCGCCTACCGGTGGCTGCGGCCGCACGGCCGGCGTACGGCCTCCGAAATCGCCGTCGAATTCAGCACCGCACTGCTGCGCGGACTGATCCGCGACGAAACGATCCGCACCGAGGATCCGCTCGGCGGCGGAGCATGAACGCATAGAACCGATCAGCGCTACCGAGAGGTGACCGAGGTCCGATGAAATCTCTGCTGCTGTCCCGACGGGACCTCGACTTCCTGCTGTACGAGTGGCTGAAGGTCGACGAGCTGACCGGCCGCAAGCGGTTCGCCGACCATTCGCGCGAGACCTTCGACGGCGTCCTGGACCTCAGCGAGCAGCTGGCCGAACGCTACTTCGCGCCGCACAACAAGAAGAGCGACGCCAACGAGCCGACCTTCGACGGGGAAACCGTCACGATGGTCCCCGAGGTCAAAGAGGCCTGGGACGCGTTCGTCGCGGCCGACCTGATCGGCATGTCGATGGAGGAGTCGGTCGGCGGGGCGCAGGTGCCCGCCGTCGTGGCGCAGGCGGCGTTCGCGTGGATCGCCGCGGCCAACGTGTCGACGTCGGGCTACCTGATGCTGACCATCGCCAACGCGAATCTCCTGACCAAGTTCGGGACGCCCGAACAGATCGAGACCTACGTCAAACCCATGCTGGCAGGCCGCTTTTCGGGCACCATGGCGCTCTCGGAAACGCAGGCCGGGTCGTCGCTCGCCGACGTGGCCACCCGCGCGGAACCGCGCGACGACGGCACCTACCGGCTGTTCGGGTCGAAAATGTGGATTTCGGGCGCCGAGCACGAGATCACCGACAACATCATCAATCTGGTGCTCGCCAAGATCCCCGGTGGACCTCCCGGCACCAAGGGCATCTCGCTGTTCATCGTGCCCAAGTACCTGGTCAACGCCGACGGGTCGATCGGCGAGCGCAACGACGTCGCCATCGCGGGGCTCAATCACAAGATGGGACAGCGCGGAGTCACCAACACCGTGCTGAATTTCGGTGATACGCAATTCAATCCGGGCGGCGAGAACGGCGCGGTCGGCTATCTGGTGGGCGAGCCGCACCGCGGCATTGTCTACATGTTCCAGATGATGAACGAGGCTCGTCTGGCCGTCGGCATGGGTGCGGTGTCGTTGGGTTACACGGGGTACCTCAAGTCTGTGCAGTACGCGCGGGAGCGGCCGCAGGGCCGTCCGCTGGACGTCAAGGACCCGACGACGCCGCAGGTGCCCATCGTCGAGCATCCCGACGTCCGGCGAATGCTGCTGGCGCAGAAGGCTTATGTCGAAGGCGGACTGGCCCTGGGTCTGTACTGCTCCCGCTTGGTGGATGTGCAGCACAGCGCGGAGACGGACGCCGAGGCAGATGCTGCGGGCCTGTTGATCGACATCCTGACCCCGGTCGCCAAGAGTTGGCCGTCGCAATGGTGTCTCGAAGCCAACAATCTGGCGATTCAGGTGCACGGCGGATACGGCTACACCCGCGAATACGACGTCGAGCAGCATTACCGGGACAACCGGCTGAACCCGATCCACGAGGGTACCAACGGTATCCAGAGCCTGGACTTGTTGGGCCGCAAGGTGACTCAACGCGGCGGTGCCAGCCTGGCGGCGTTGGGCGAGGTCATCGGCAAGACTGTGGCGGCCGCCGGCGAGCTGGGTGGCGAGGGCGCGGAGTTGGCGACGGCGCTGGACGCGTCCTGGCAGCGGTTGGTGGCTGTGACGGCCGGCATGTTCGGCTCGGGCGACGTCCCCGCGGTGATGGCCAACAGCCACGTCTACCTGGAGGCGTTCGGGCATGTCGTGGTCGCGTGGCTGTGGCTCGAGCAGTTCGTCGCGGCCGCCGGCAAGGACGGCGACTTCTATGACGGCAAGCGCCAGGCGGCCCGGTACTTCTTCCGGTTCGAATTGCCCAAGACCGCACCGCAATTGGACCTGTTGGAGTCGCTGGACCGCACGACGCTGGAGATGCGGGACAGCTGGTTCTAGGCGTTCACCACCCGTCGTGTCCCCAACTGTGCCGGGAGTGTGGAGTATCCGCGGAGATTGACCAGGCCGCGGCGACTCGGCGGCTCGGTGAGGTGTAGGTCAGGGAATGCCTCGAACAGGGTTCGCAGCGCCGTGACACCTTCGATGCGGGCCAGCGCTGCGCCCAGGCACGCGTGCACACCGGACGCGAATGCCAGGTGCTCGCGGGCATTCTCGCGGCTGATGTCGAAACGGGCGGGTTCGGGAAAAACCTGTGGGTCACGGTTCGCGCCGCCGAGGAACAGCGCGACCATATCGCCGGCCCGAACCAGCTGGCCCGCGATCTCGACATCGCATTTCGCGGTGCGCGAGGTCATCTGCACCGGACTGTCGATCCGCAGGATTTCCTCGATCGCACGCGGCCAGAGCTCCGGTTCAGCCTGCAGCCGAGCCAACTGGTCGGGATTCTGCAGTAGGTGGACGATGCCATTGCCGATCAGATTCACGGTGGTCTCGAATCCCGCACCGATCAGGAGCGCGGCGTTCGCCGTGAACTCGTGCGCGCCGAGGGTGTTGTCGGCGGCCAGTCGATTGAAGGGGCTGTCTCCGGGCTCCCCGGCGCGCACTTCGTCGAATCGCTGGTGGAGGGTGTGATGTGCGTCCCGGAGGCCGTCGATCGCATTGCGATACGTGGCCCATGGGATGCCGATATCCAACAGCGGTGCGCCGCAGTACCCCCACTGCAGGAGATCGGGGTGGGTCACTGCCGGAAGGTCGAGTATTTCGGCGATGATCGCGAGCGGCAGTCGAGCGGCGAAATCGGCTATGAGGTCGGCGTGCGATGTTGCGGCGAGTCGATCGATGAGTTCCGCCGTGACGTCGGTGACTCGAGTGGTCAGCCGATCGATTGCGCGTGGGGTGAAGCTTTGTGACACCGCCTGTCGGTAGCGGGTGTGGTCGGGCGCCTCAACGACCACCATCGCGGGCGGCTCGACCGGGTTGGCCACGCCGGGGTCGGTGCGGGCGATGAGGGCCCGCAGGGGCCCGGGCAATTCCATCTGGGTGGGATCAGTTGCGCGGAATCGTCTGTCGCGCAAGATGTCCCGGCATATCTGGTGATCGGTGGTAGCCCACACATAGAACTTCCGTACCAACGGCCCCTGCGCTCGGAGTCGCTCGAGGTACGGGTATGGATCCAGGCCCCGACCGTGGTTGGTCAGTACGGCGGCCATGGGATCGCCGCGGCGTGCCTGCATCCGAAGGAACGTCCGGGGCACGCCGTGCAGCGCCAGCCAACGGGACCAGAGACCTAGCTGCATTGCGGTTCCTTCCGACTGCGGTGGACGCCCGGATGAGACATGCGAGACATTAAGACAATCTTTGTCTCGCCCGGATATGATCCACCGTACGATCGACGCATTGTGCTGGCAAGGAGAAATTCCGTGACATCAAGCCGAACAGAAGATTTCGTGCGTCGGCTCTCCGAACCGGACCCTGCCGTTGTCGCGTTGGTCGAGAACCCTGACGAGATCACCACCCGCATCCTGCGGGCAGGCCTGGAACAGGCCGAGCTGGTCGGCATGCGCCGATCGACCATGGAGGACGTCGCCAAGCGCAGCGGCGTCGGGCGGGCGACCCTCTATCGGCGATTTCCCACCAAGACCGCGCTCAACGACGCCATCGTCCTGTCGGAGGTGCGCCGATTCCTCGAGGGCAGCACCCAGGCCCGCGCGCAGGGCACGACATTCGAGGACCGCATGGTCTACGACACGGTCTTCACCGTTACCTTCATCCGCGAACACGCGCTACTGAAGAAGCTGTTGCGCCTTGAACCCGAAGCGATCCTGCCGAGCCTCACCGTCGACGCCGGCCCCATCGTCGATTTCGCCACCGACTACTCGGTCGCGCTGTTTCGTCGCGAGCTGTACGGCACGAAGGCCATCACCGCCGCGCAGGAACGGCATTTGCGGACCGCGGCCGAGCTGCAGACCAGGCTCACCCTGTCGTTCATCGTCACCCCGCACACCAGCATCAAGCTCACGAGCCTCGATGACACCCGGGCCTATGTGCGCCGCTACCTGATGCCGATGGTCACGTCCTAGAACCGCACGATCTGTCGCACCGCGCGGCCGTCGGCCAGGGCGTCCATGCCGGTGTTGATGTCGTCGAGGGAAATGGTGTCGGACACCAGCTTCTCGACCGGGAGCCGGCCCGAGCGCCACAGGTCGACGAAGCGCGGAATGTCGCGCGCCGGTACCGCCGACCCGAGGTAGCTGCCGATCAGCGACCGGCCGTCTGCGACCAATGCCAAGGGCGACAACGAGATTCGCGCGTCGGGATGCGGCAGGCCGACCGTGATGGTCTTGCCGCCCGGGGCCGTCATGGCGATCGCGGTTTCGAGCGCCGCGGGGTGACCCGCCGCCTCGATCACCACGTCGGCCTTGATGTCACCCGGATCGGTGACGGCATCGTGCGCGCCGAGCGCGCGGGCCTGCTCGAGCTTGTCCGGCAACCGGTCGACGGCGACGACGCGGACGTCGTCGTGCGCCAGGGCCGTGAGCATGGCGGCCATCCCGACCCCGCCCATGCCGACGATCGCCACCGTCTGACCGGGTTTCGGTTGTCCGGCGTTCAGGACGGCGCCGCCGCCGGTCAGCACCGCACACCCCAATAGCGAGGCGACTACGGGCGGCACGTCGGCATCCACCGGCACCACGGATCGACGATCTACCACCGCGTACGTCGCGAAGGCCGACACCCCGAGGTGGTGCAGAACCGTTGTGCCGCTTCGGGATAGCCGCGTGTCGCCGCCGAGCAGCGTGCCCGCCCCGTTGGCGGCGCTGCCGGGAATGCAGGGCGCCAGGCCGTCCGTCGCGCACGACCGGCACTGGCCGCAGCGGGGCAGGAACGTCATGACGACGCGTTGCCCGACAACCAAATCCGAAGTGCCACCGACCTGTTCGACGATGCCGGCCGCCTCGTGGCCCAGCAGCATCGGCAGCGGGCGGACCCGGTTGCCGTCGACCACGGACAGGTCGGAATGACAGAGCCCGGCCGCCTCGATACGCACCAGCAGCTCGCCGTCGCCGGGCGCGGCCAGGTCCAGCTCGCTGATGGTGAGCGGCCGTGATTCGGCGTAGGGGCGGGCTCGCCCGATCTCTTCGAGTACGGCACCGCGAATCAACATGGCACCAGCCTGACAGACTGGCCGACATGGAGCAGGCACTGACCACCGCGGAATTTCCGGTGCACTGGCCCGTGCAGACCCGGTGGACCGACAACGACATGTTCGGCCACCTCAACAACGCGGTCTATTACGAGCTGTTCGACACCGCGATCAACGCGTGGATCAACACCACCCGCGACGTCGACCCGGTGGCCGCACCGTGGCTCGGGGTCGTCGCCGAATCAGGCTGCCGGTACTTCGCGGAACTGAAGTTCCCGTCGCAGCTGGTGGTCGGGCTGGCAGTGACCCGGTTGGGCAACAGCAGCGTCACCTATCGCACGGGGTTGTGGGCCGAGGAAACGGAGCACGCCGCTGAGGCTGATGCGCGGCTCGCCGCGGCGGTCGGCAGCTGGGTACACGTCTACGTCGACCGCGACACCCGTCGTCCCGTCCCGATCCCGGCGCCCATCCGAGAGCTGCTGGAGACCGCCGTCGTCGGTTGACCCTGCCTTGGTGGCGGGAAAGTGCGAGTGACCGTGTGCGTGGGCGCAGGGTCAACGGTGTGGACGGCGTCGATATGCTCTGGCGCATGCCGATCGTGAGCAAGACCGTCGAGGTCGCCGCACCCGCAGCGCAGATCCTGGGGATCGTCGCCGACTTCGAGGCCTACCCGCAGTGGAATGAAGAGGTCACCGGCTGCTGGATCCTGCACCGCTACGACGACGGCCGGCCCAGCCAGCTCCGCCTGGACACCAAGATTCAGGGCATGGACGGCTCGTACATCCAGGCCGTCTACTACCCCGGTGACGGCCAGATCCAGACCGTCATGCAGCAGGGCAATCTGTTCTCCAAGCAGGAGCAGCTGTTCTCTGTGGTCGATCTCGGGGCGAGTGCCCTGCTGACCGTCGACATGGACGTCGAGGTCGATATGCCGGGTATCCCGTCGATAATGGTCAAGAAGGTCGTCAACGACGCGCTGGACCACCTGGCCGGCAACCTCAAGACGCGCGCCGAGCAGCTCGCCGCCAACTAGGCAGGCCACAACCCGAGTTCGTCGAGGCGGCCGGTCAGTCGTTCGGCGGCGTCGTCGAACTGGCGGCGGGTCTGCCGGACGACTTCGTCGATGTCCTTGTCCCGCAAGGCCGCAATCAATTCGCGGTGATTGGCGACCGCCGCGGCACCCCACTGCGGGTCGGCGGCGTAGATGCGGACCGGTAGGTACCTGGTCGCGTGCAGCAGAAACCACGCCAGCTTGGTCCGGCCCGCGGCGCGGTTGAACTCCTTGTGAAACAGGAACTCCGCCAGGGCGATCGCGTCGGCGTCGCCTGCCGCGACGGCGTCGGCGAGTTCGTCGGTGAGCCGCTCGAGTTCGGCGATGGCGGGCGCCGTGATCCGCCGGGCCGCGTTCGCGGCGATCTCGGTAGCGATGGTGGCCTGCAGCCAGAAGATATCGGCGATGTCGTCGCGGGTGAAAGCGGACACCACATGGCCGCGGTTGGGTTCGAGCTCGACCATGCCCTCACCGCGCAGCGTGCGCAGCGCCTCCCGGACCGGCGTGATGCTCACACCCAGCGCGGCGGCGGTTTCGTCGAGTCGCACGAAGGTGCCGGGCCGCAGCGTGCCCGACATGATCGCCGTCCGGAGATGGGCCGCCACCTCGTCGGACAGCTGTTCCCGCCGACGAGCCGGCTGGAGGCCGGGTAGCGATTTCGCCGAGGCGTTCACGACATTCCTTTTTGTGGCGGGGCAGGGGACACCCGCCGGTTGTCCGGATGATGCGGGCGCCCTATTGTGACGGCAGCAACACTATATTTGATCAAATATCAGCATCGTACGTCGCGATCACCGCAATTCCGCCGCGATGCCGATCGAGACACAGGAGCAGACCGTGTCATCCGCAGCACTCGAGCAGCCCTATCTGGCCCGTCGGCAGAACTGGACCACTCACCTTGCCCGCCATGCCCTCATGCAGCCGGAGGGGACCGCGCTGCGCTTCGTCGGCCATACGGTTACCTGGAGTGAGCTGGAGCGACGCGTCACGAAGCTCGCGGGAGCGCTGAGCCGTCGAGGGGTCGGCTTCGGCGACCGGGTGCTGATCCTGATGCTGAACCGCACCGAATACGTCGAGGCGTTCCTGGCCGCCAACCTGCTCGGCGCCATCGCGGTCCCGGTCAACTTCCGCATGACGCCGCCCGAGATCGCCTACCTGGTCCGGGATTGCGACCCGAAAGCCGTGATCACCGAGCAGGTGCTGGCCCCGGTCGCCACCGCGGTGCGCGAGCTGGAACCGTCGCTGGCCACCGTGATCGTCGCCGGCGGCGTCACCGAGGGGAACGTGCTGGGGTACGAGGACGTCCTCGCCGAGGACGGAGCGCCCCCGGCGCCTGTCGATATCCCCGAGGACTCCCCGGCGCTCATCATGTACACCTCGGGCACCACCGGGTATCCCAAGGGCGCCGTGCTCACGCACGTCAACATCATGGGCCAGGCCATGACGAACCTGTTCACGATCGCGCCGGACATCAACAACGACGTCGGCTTCATCGGCGTCCCCTTCTTCCACATCGCCGGCATCGGCAACATGATCGGCGGCCTGCTCCTGGGCCTGCCGACCGTCATCTATCCGCTCGGCGCGTTCGATCCCGGCGCCCTCCTCGACGTGCTGGAGGCCGAGGGCGTCTCGTCGATCTTCCTGGTCCCCGCGCAGTGGCAGGCGGTCTGCGCGGCTCAGCGGGCCAAGCCGCGCGACGTCAAACTGCGCGTTCTTTCCTGGGGCGCGGCGCCCGCGTCGGACACTCTTCTGAGGGAGATGGCGGCGACATTCCCGGGCACGCAGATCTTTGCTGCGTTCGGGCAGACCGAAATGTCACCGGTGACGTGCATGCTGCTGAGCCAGGATGCGCTGCGGAAGTTGGGATCGGTCGGACGGGTCATCCCGACCGTGGCGGCGCGCGTCGTCGACGACAACATGAATGACGTCCCGGTGGGCGAGGTCGGCGAGATCGTCTACCGTGCGCCGACCCTGATGGCGGGATATTGGAACAGCCCGAAAGCGACCGCGGAGGCATTCGCCGGGGGTTGGTTCCATTCCGGCGACTTGGTTCGCCAGGACGAGGAGGGTTACATCTGGGTCGTCGACCGTAAAAAGGACATGATTATTTCCGGCGGCGAAAATATTTACTGTGCGGAAGTAGAGAACATTCTGGCCGCGCATCCTTCCATTACCGAAGTCGCGGTCATCGGACGCCCGCACGAAAAATGGGGTGAAGTGCCGGTGGCCGTCGTTGCGGTGGCGCCGAATGCGACCGCCGCAAGTGAAAGTGCCCTGTCCCTGGCGGATCTCGATGATTTTCTGACCGAACGGCTGGCTCGCTACAAGCACCCGAAAGCGCTCGAAATTGTCGACGCCCTGCCGCGAAATCCTTCTGGCAAGGTCCTTAAAACGGAACTCCGCGAGCGGTTCGGTGATACAAGTGTGTCGTAAGCGTGGCAAGTGACGTCGCGCTGAGGAATTCGACCACCTGAGTGGAGGGCGGATGGGCCCATGTCGCGTTTGCTGAAACTGAACGCAATTATCCCTCAGTTGGGTCACGGGGTACGCGCTGTATCGGGTACAGTCCTGTGGTCCGTCTTACTACTCGGGAGTAGCGAGACAGAAATCACTCATTTTGTGCTAGGGGCTAAGGAGGGGGCGTGCCACGCGTGAAGCCGCGGAACGGCCGTTTTCCGGAAGGGAAGGCTGAACGTTGACAGCCTCGGACAACACCTTGGTCGGTTATCTCAAGGACCAGCTGGACAAGCCGCTTACCAAGGTGGGCGGCTTCGTCAAGATGTGCATCCTCACCTTCAAAGCGCTGGTATCCCGGCCCTTCCAGTGGAAGGAGTTCGTACTTCAGTGCTGGTTCCTGATCCGGGTGGCCTTCCTGCCGACGCTGGCGGTGTCCATCCCGCTGACAGTGCTCATCATCTTCACGCTGAACATCCTGCTCGCGGAGTTCGGCGCGGCTGACGTCTCCGGCGCCGGTGCGGCCCTGGGTGCGGTCACCCAGCTGGGTCCGCTGGTGACGGTGCTGGTGGTCGCCGGCGCCGGATCGACGGCCATCTGCGCCGACCTCGGTGCCCGGACCGTCCGTGAAGAGATCGACGCCATGGAGGTGCTCGGCATCGATCCGATCGAGCGCCTGGTCGTGCCTCGCGTGGTCGCCTCGACGTTCGTCGCCTTCATGCTCAACGGCGCGGTGATCATCATCGGTCTGGTCGGTGGTTACTTCTTCGGTGTCTACATCCAGAACGTCAACGCCGGCGCCTACGTCTCGACGCTGACGCTGCTGACGGGCTTCCCAGAGGTGGTGATCTCGGTACTGAAGGCGACCATCTTCGGTCTGATCGCCGGCCTGGTCGGCTGCTTCCGCGGGCTCACCGTGGCGGGCGGCTCGAAGGGTGTCGGTACTGCGGTGAACGAGACACTGGTGCTCTGCGTCATCGCGCTGTTCGGGGTCAACGTGGTGCTGACCACGATCGGTGTCAAGTTCGGAACGCAGGCCGGGTAGCGATATGAGTACATCGACAGTTCTGCGGGGCCGGTTTCCCCGCGCCTTCTCCAAGGTCGCCGATATCGGCGCCGCGCCGGCCCGGTTGTTCGACAGCCTGGGTCACGTCGCGGTCTTCGTGGTCTCGGCCGTCGGGCACATCCCGCACGCGTTCCGCTACTACCGCAAAGAGGTATTGCGCCTCATCGCGGAGGTCGGCATGGGTACCGGTGCCATGGCCGTCATCGGCGGCACCGTGGCCATCATCGGTTTCGTCACCCTGGCCGCCGGCTCGCTGATCGCCATCCAGGGTTTTGCCTCCCTGGGCAACATCGGTGTCGCGGCCTTCACCGGCTTCTTCGCCGCCCTGGCGAACATCCGCGTCGTCGCCCCGGTCGTGACCGGTCAGGCCCTGGCCGCGACGGTCGGCGCCGGTGCCACCGCCGAGCTCGGCGCCATGCGCATCAGTGAAGAGGTCGACGCCCTCGAGGTCATGGGCGTCAAGTCGCTGTCGTTCCTGGTGTCGACCCGGCTGATCGCCGGCATGGTCGTCATCATCCCGCTCTACGCGATGGCCATCCTGCTCTCGTTCCTGTCCGCGCAGCTGGTCACCACACTGTTCTACGGGCAGTCGGTCGGTACCTACGAGCACTACTTCCACACCTTCCTTCGCGTCGACGACGTGATGTGGTCGTTCCTCGAGGTCATCATCATGTCGGTGGTCGTGCTCCTCAACCACGCCTACTTCGGCTACTACGCCAGCGGCGGTGCCGTCGGCGTGGGTGAGGCGGTGGGGCGCTCGATGCGCACCTCCCTGATCTCGATCGTCACAGTCGTCCTGCTCTTCTCGTTGGCGCTCTACGGCACCGACCCGAACTTCAACCTGACGGTGTGACGCGATGACGAATCCAAATCAGCCACCCGTTGCCGAGGGCCAGGTCCGCGCCGAGCTCAACAAGGACCGCACGCCGCCGTACAAGATCGCCGGCATCGTCCTGGCAGTCGTCGCCGCGCTCGTCCTGACCCTGACCTGGGCCCAGTTCCGCGGCTACTTCGACACCAAGGCCCAGCTGTACGTCGTGACCCCGCGCTCGGGGCTCTCCATGGACCCTGGCTCGAAGGCCACCTACAACGGGGTGCCGATCGGCCGGGTCAAGGATGTCCAGGTCGTCGGCCACTCGGGCCAGTCGCCGGAAGCCCGGTTGGTGCTCAACATCGACCCGCAGTACCTCAATCTGCTCCCCAAGAACGTCGACGTGAAGCTGCTGGCCACCACCGCCTTCGGCAACAAGTACGTCTCGTTCACCTCGCCGTCGAACCCGGCGCCGCAGCGCCTGCGGGGCGGCGACACCATCGACGTGTCCAACTGCTCCCCGCCGACGCCGCCGACCGCGTGCGTCACCACGGAGTTCAACACGCTGTTCGAGACCATCACCGCGATCTCCGAGCAGGTCGACCCGATCAAGCTCAACGCGACGCTGACCGCGGCCGCGCAGGCTCTCGACGGGCTGGGTGAGAAGTTCGGCCAGTCGCTGGTCAACGGCAACACGATCCTGGCGGACCTGAACCAGCGGATGCCGACCTTCCGACACGACACCAGGGCCCTCGCCGACCTGACCGAGGTGTACGCCAAGGCGTCCCCGGATCTGTGGGACGGCCTCAAGAGTGCCGTGACCACCGAGCGCACCCTGAACGACCAGCGCGGCAACATCGACCAGGCGCTGATGTCGGCCGTCGGGTTCGGCAACACCGGTGGTGACATCCTCGAGCGCGGCGGTCCCTATCTGGTCCGCGGCGCCCAGGACCTGCTGCCGACCGCCCGGGTGCTGGACAAGTACGCCCCCGAGCTCGACTGCCTGTTCCGCGGTTTCGCCGCCGGTGCGCCGGCCGCGGCCAAGGGCCTGGGCGGCAATGGCTACTCGCTGGTGACGCACACCGAACTCGTCGGTGCGGCCAACCAGTACGTGTACCCGGACAACCTCCCGCGGATCAACGCCTCCGGCGGTCCGATGGGTCGCCCGGGTTGCTGGACGGTCACCAAGGACATCCTCCCGATGCCCTACATGGTGATGGACACTGGCGCGTCGATCGCGCCGTACAACCACTTCGGTCTCGGGTCGCCGTTCGCGTCCGAATACGTCTGGGGTCGTCAAGACGGGGAGAACACGATCAACCCATGAGCATCAAGGGCACGGCGTTCAAACTCGCCATCTTCTCCGCGGTCCTGCTGGCATTCACCGCAGGCATCTTCATCGTGTTCGGTCAGTTCCGGTTCAGCCGGAACAACGACTACTTCGCGATCTTCGACAACACGAGCGGCCTCAAGGCCGATCAGTTCGTGCGCGCCTTCGGCGTGGAGGTCGGCAAGGTCACCGAGGTCGAGCTGATCCCCGGCGGCAAGGTGCGGGTGCACTTCAACGTCGACAAGTCGGTTCCGCTGTATCAGAAGACCTCGGCGCACATCCGCTACCAGGACCTGCTCGGCAACCGGTTCCTGGACCTCACGCGCGGCGACAGCAACCAGGTGTTGCCTCCGGGCGGCACCATCCCGGTCGAGCGCACCGAACCCGCCCTGGACCTCGACGCGCTGGTCGGTGGCTTCCGGCCGCTGTTCCGTTCGCTGGATCCGCAGAAGGTCAACACCATCGCCTCGTCGATCGTCACGATCTTCCAGGGCGAAGGCGGCACCATCAACAACATCCTGGACCAGACGGCGCAGTTCACCTCGACCGTCGGTGAGCAGGACCAGGCCATCGGTGAGGTGATCAAGAACCTCAATACGGTCCTCGACACCACCGTGAAGCACCAGAAGCAGTTCGACGACACGCTGAAGAACTTCGAGGCGCTGGTGACGGGGCTGAAGAACCGCTCCGACCCGATCGCCGACTCGGTCGCCAACATCAGCAACGCCGCCGGCTCCCTCGGCGACCTGCTGGGCGACAACCGCCCGCTGCTGCACGACACCCTCGGCTACCTCGAGAACACCCAGCAGTCGCTGGTCGACCAGAAGGAACAGCTCAACGACACCCTGCAGAAGGTGCCGCAGGCGCTGAAGATTCTGGGCCGGTCCGGCGGTGTCTACGGCGACTTCTTCAACTTCTACGTCTGCGACATCGAGTTGAAGATGAACGGTCTGCAGCCGGGTGGTCCGGTGCGCACGGTCAAGCTCACAAACCAGCCGTCCGGAAGGTGCACGCCGAAGTGAGGACCATAGAAGGATCCGACCGGGTCCGCAGAGGCATGATGGGCCTCGCCGCCGTCGCGCTGGTCACCGCGGTCGGAGCGTCCGTCACCACCGTGCCGATGCTGTTCGCGGCGCCGACGTACTACGGCCAGTTCACCGATACCGGCGGCTTGGTCGTCGGCGACTTCGTCCGCATCGACGGCGTCAACGTCGGCCAGGTCAAGTCCATGGACATCGACCGCGACAAGGTGATCATCGGTTTCCAGATCGGGACCAACACCATCGGTTCGGACAGCCGTGCGCTGATCAAGACCGAGACGATCCTTGGTCGTAAGGCCATCGAGATCGAGCCCAAGGGCACCCACAAGCTGTCGCCGCGTGGCGTGCTGCCGTTGGGGCAGACGTCCACGCCGTACCAGATTTACGACGCGATTTTCGACGTCACCCGCGCCTCGCAGGGCTGGGACACCAAGACGATCAAGGACTCGCTCAACGTGCTGTCCGAGACCGCCGACCAGACGTCGCCGCACCTGACTGCGGCGCTCGAAGGGGTGCAGAAGCTCTCGGAGACCATCGGCAAGCGCGACGACGAGGTTCGGTCGCTGCTGGCCAACGCCAACAAGATCGCTACGGTCCTCAGCGACCGCAGCGGTCAGGTCAACGCGCTGTTGGTCAATGCCCAGACGCTGCTGCACGCGCTGAACCAGCGCGGTGAGGCCATCGGCGTGCTGCTCGAGCGGGTCTCCAAGGTGTCGCACCAACTCCAGGCGACCATCGACGAGAACCCGAATATCAACCACGTGCTGGAGCAGCTCCGGACCATCAGCGACATCCTGGTCGCCCGCAAGCAGGACCTGGCCGACACGCTGGTCTCGGCGGGCAAGTTCGTGGCCTCGCTGTCGGAGGCCATCGCGTCGGGCCCGTACTTCAAGGTCATGGTCGAGAACATCCTGCCGCCGCAGCTGATGCAGCCGTTCGTGGACGCCGCGTTCAAGAAGCGCGGACTGAACCCCGAAGACTTCTGGCGCAGCGCGGGCCTGCCCGAGGCGCAGTGGCCGGACCCCAACGGCAAGCGCTTCGCCAACGGTGCGCCGCCGCCGGCTCCGCCGAAGCTCGAAGGCACGCCGGAGCATCCGGGACCCGCGGTGCCTCCCGGCTCGCCGTGCTCGTACACCCCGGGAGCGGGCGCCGACCCGTCGCCGGCCGATCCGCTGCCGTGCTCGCACCTCAGCGTCGGTCCGTTCGGTGGACCCGCCTACGCCCCGCCGGACGTCATCCCGTCGGCGCCGAACCCGGCCGGTGTGCCCACCGGCCCGGGTGTGCCGTCGGCCGCCTTCCCGGGGCAGCCGGCCGAGAACGTGCCCGGTACGCCGGTGCCGCTCCCGCCCGCACCCGTCGGTGCCCGGACGGTTCCGCTGACACCGCAGCCCGGTGACAGCGACATCGCTCCCGGATTCGCTCCGATCCCCGGGCCGCTGATCGCGCCGCCGGCGCCGCCGGGACCTGGTCCCAACGCCGGCCCGGCCGGCACCGCGCCGCTGCCGGGTAACCCGCCGTTCCTCCCGCCCGGGTCGCAAGGATAGGGCCGCCACGATGTCGACTGTCTTCAACATCCGAAACATCAAGAAGCCGAACCTGTCTCGGGGAACGCTCATCGGCGGTGCCGTCGCGCTCGTGGTGATCGTGCTCGTCGGTTTCCTCGGTCTGCAGGCGTATCGCAAGCTGACCACCACCACGGTGACGGCGTACTTCCCCGAGGTGCTCGCGCTGTACCCGGGCGACAAGATCCTCATCATGGGGGTCGAGGTCGGCGCCATCGACACGCTCGATACGCACGACGGCAAGATGAAGGTCGTCTTCCACTACTCGAACAAGTACAAGGTGCCGCAGAACGCGTCCGCCTCGGTGCTGAACCCGAGCCTGGTGGCGTCGCGCGTCATCCAGCTGTCCCCGCCGTACACCGGCGGGCCGGTCATGGAGGACGGCGCCGTCATCCCGATCGAGCGCACCCAGATCCCGATCGAGTACGACGAGCTGCGCAACCAGCTGACCCGCATCCTCGCGGAGCTTGGTCCGACCAAGGAACAGCCCAAGGGCCCGTTCGGCGACATCATCGAGTCGTTCGCCGACGGCTTCGAGGGCAAGGGCGCCCAGATCAACAAGACCCTCAAGGGCCTGTCTGATGCCGTGAACACGCTGAACCAGGGCCGCGGCGACTTCATCCAGGTGATCAAGAGCCTGGCGGTGTTCGTCAACGCGCTGCACAAGAGCGACCAGCAGTTCGTCTCCTTGAACAACGACCTGGCGTCGTTCACCAACAAGTTCACCAACACCGACCAGGAACTGGCGTCCGCGCTCAAGGACCTGAACAAGGTGATGGCGACGACCCGCACCTTCCTGGACAAGAACGGCAGCGTCCTCGCACACGACATCAACAACGTGTCGGAGGCGACGACGGCGATCCTGCAGCCGGAGCCGCGGGACGGTCTGGAACGGGCGCTGCACGCCTACCCGAACTTCCTGGCCAACCTCGAGAACATCTACTCGCCGGCCACCGGCGGTCTGATCGCCTCCGGCGTCCTGCCCGGCGTGACCAACTTCTCGAACCCGCTGCAGTTCATCTGCAGCTCCATCCAGGCCGGCAGCCGGTTGGGCTACCAGGACTCCGCCGAGCTGTGCGCGCAGTACCTGGCGCCGGTGATGGACGCGATCAAGTTCAACTACCTGCCGTTCGGTATCAACATGGCGACCACCGCCATGACGCTGCCGAAGCTGGTCACCTACTCGGAGCCGCGACTGCAGCCCCCGGGCGGGTTCAAGGACACCACGGTGCCGGGCGTGTTCTCGCGTGACACCCCGTGGTCGCACGGCCAGCACGAGGCGGGCTGGATCACCGCGCCCGGTATGCAGGGGCTCAAGGTCGGTCAGTCGACCCAGGACCTGCTGACCCCCGAGTCGCTCGGCGAGCTCATGGGTGGACCGGACATCATCCCGCCGACCGGTGGCGTCAACATGGCCGGCCCGCCGGATGCCTACAACGAGAGCAGCCCGCTGCCCCCGCCGTGGTACCCGCAGCCGGGACCGGTTTCACCGCCGCGACCGGGTAACGATCCGAGCCCGATGAGTGCCATGGCACCTGGGCCTGCTCCCGGACCGGCTCCGGCGCCCGCGCCGGCCGGACCCGCACTTCCTGCCGAAGTTGGAGGCCAATGATGACCGGGTCGATGGGGTCGGAGTCGAGGCCCTCGGCATATTCGCGACACCGCCGCGGGTGGGCGCGTAACGCCCGCCGGGTCGGCGTGTTGTCGGCAGCGGCGCTGGTGCTCAGCTCCTGCGGCTGGCGCGGCATCGCCAACGTGCCGCTGCCCGGTGGTCCGGGCACGGTGGACGGCCACTCGACGATCTACATCCAGATGCCGGAAACGTTGGGTCTGAACGCCAACAGCCGGGTCCGGGTGGCGGATGTGTTCATCGGGCGCGTGCGGTCGATCGAGCTGAAGAACTGGGTTCCGACGCTGACGGTGGACCTGAACCCCGGCATCCACCTGCCTCGCAACGTGCTGGCTCGGATCGGCCAGACCAGTTTGCTGGGTTCGCAGCACGTCGAGCTCGACGAGCCGCCGAACCCGTCGCCGCAGCAGTTGAAGAACGGCGACACCATCGAGCTGAAGAACTCTTCGGCGTTCCCGACCATCGAGCGGACGCTGGCGGGCATCTCCGGCATCCTGACCGGTGGCGGTGTGCCGAACATCGAGAAGATCCAGTCCGAGGTCTACAACATCCTCAACGGGCGCGCGGATCAGATCAAAGAGTTCCTGCACCGGTTGGACACCTTCACCGACGAGCTCAACCAGCAGCGTGACGACATCACGCGGGCCATCCGGTCGAGCGACACGCTGCTGAAGGTCGTGGCAGACCGCAACGACACCCTGGACCGGGTGCTGACGGAGACGCCGCCGCTGATCGAGCACTTCAACCAGACCCAGGACCTGTTCACCAATGCGGTGCTGGCGCTGGGCCGGTTGTCGAAGGCCGCCGACACGACGCTGTCGAACAGCAACGCCAACCTCCACACCAACCTCGCGACGTTGCAGCGGGCGCTCAAGCAGATCGCCAAGACGTCACCGAACCTGGTGCCGGCCATGAAGCTGCTGTTCACGCTGCCGTTCCCGATCGACAACATCCCGAAGGTCATCCGCGGCGACTACATGAACATCTCGCTGCACCTCGACCTGACGCTGAGCGCGATCGACAACGGCATCCTGACCGGCACCGGCCTGTCCGGTATGGCCCGTGCGCTGGAGCAGTCGTGGGGCCGCGATCCGGCGACGATGATCCCGGATGTCCGATTCACCCCGAACCCGGCCACCGCGCCGGGCGGGCCGCGAGTGGAAAGGGGGGAGTGAGAACATGCTCACCCGGTTTCTGAAGATGCAGTTGGTGATCTTCAGCATTCTCACGGTGGCCGCGCTCGTCGGCCTGTCCCTGATCTACCTGCAGTTGCCGACCTACCTCGGGGTGGGCATGTACCGGCTGTATGCCGACCTGCCGAACTCGGCCGGTCTGTACAAGACGGCCAACGTCACCTACCAGGGCATCACCATCGGCAAGGTGCTGGCGGTGGAGCCGACGGAGACCGGCGCCCGCGTCAAGATGGACATCGACGACAAGTACAAGATTCCGGTGGACGCGGTCGCGAATGTCCACTCGGTGTCGGCGGTCGGTGAGCAGTTCATCGACCTCGCGTCGCCGGGTAACCCCAGCCAGTACTTCAAAGAAGGCCAGACCGTCACCAAGGGCACGGTGCCCAAGGAAGTCGGTCCGGCGCTCGACTCGGCCGAGAACGGTCTGAAGGCGCTGCCCAAGGAGAAGATCGGGGCACTGCTCGACTACACCGCTGAGGCGGTCGGCGGGCTCGGTCCCTCACTGCAGCACCTCGTCGACGGCACCCAGGCGCTGGCGGGAGATTTCAAGGACAACCTCGGTTCGGTCGACGACATCATCCAGAACTCTGGGCCGATCATCGACAGCCAGGTCAAGTCCGGTGACGCCATCTCGCGGTGGGCCCGGAACCTGAATGTGCTGGCGAGCCAGTCGGCGCAGCAGGACGCGGCGCTGCGCGGCGCCATCCAGCAGGGTGCGCCGACGGCTGATCAGCTCAACGCGGTGTTCGGCGAGGTCCGGGACGCGCTACCGCAGTCGCTGGCCAACGTCGAGATCGTGCTCGACATGCTCAAGCGCTACAACAAGGGCCTCGAGCAGGTGCTGGTGGTGCTGCCCATGGCCGGCCCGATCGTCGACTCGCTGACCGCGGTCTACGAGAAGGAACTCCCGATCAACTTGGCGCTGGGCATCAACCAGCCGCCGCCGTGCCTCACCGGCTTCCTGCCGGCGTCGCAGTGGCGGTCCCCGGCGGACACGTCGACCGCACCGCTGGAGTCGGGCCTGTACTGCAAGATTCCGAAGGACGCCCAGAACACGGTCCGCGGTTCGCGAAACCTGCCCTGTGTGGACAATCCGGCGAAGCGCGCGGCGAGCCCGATGGAGTGCCGGGACAACAAGCCGTACGAGCCGCTGGGCACCAATCCGTGGTACGGCACCCCGGACCAGATCGTGAACTGCCCGGCCCCGGCCGCGCGCTGCGATCAGCCGGTCGACCCGGGCAAGGTGATCCCGGCGCCGTCGATCAACAACGGGATGAACCCGCTACCGGCCAACATGCTGCCGCCCCCGGAGCGGGCGTCGGCTCCGTCCAGTGACCCGATCAGTGCACCGGGCCAGGGCACGGTGGAGTGCAGCGGGCAGCAACCCAACAAGTGCCTCTACACTCCGGCAGCAGGACCAGAGGCCACCTACAACCCGCAGAGCGGACAGGTGGTCGGACCGAACGGTGTGAAGTATTCGGTCAGTAACTCGAGCAACCCAGGAGACGACGGATGGAAGGAGATGCTGGCACCAGCCAGCTGAACCCCACCGATGAGCAAGACGTCACGTCGCAGGACGTGGTGACGACAGAGCCGTCTGCCGAGGAGTCGATCGAGGAGCCGGGAGCAACCGGCGAATCAGAGGGTGCGCAGCGCCCCGCCCGAATCGGGCGGGGCATCGCACTGACGGTGTGCCTGGCGCTTGTGGTGCTGGCCGCCGCTGTTGGCGCGGGCGGCTGGTTCGCGCTCGAGTCGCATCGGGAGAGCCAGGCGCTCGCGGCGAACGAGACGGCCGCCATCGCGGCGGCCAAGGACTGCGTCACGGCCACCCAGGCGCCTGATACGTCGGCCATGATCGCTGCGCAGACGAAGATCATCGAATGCGCCACCGGCGCGTACGCGACGCAGGCCTCGTTCATGAGCGGCATCACGCTCGAGGCATACAAGGCCGCCAACGTGCAGGTGCAGATCTCGCAGATGCGGGCCGCCGTCGAGAAGCACAACGACGACGGATCGATCGACGTGCTGGTCGCGGTGCGCGTGAAGATCAGCAACAGCGCCGAGAAGGACAAGGAAGTCGGTTACCGGATGCGGGCGCAGATGGCGCCGGTCGACGGGAAGTTCAAGGTGGCCAAGCTCGACCAGGTCACCTCGTGACGGTTGGCCAGGAGACGACGAGCGCCGAGTCAGCGAGCACCGAGTCGGAGCTCGACGCGGCATCCGTGCTGGCCTCATGGCCGGCGCGGGCCGGCGCCTTCGCGCTCGACGTGGCGCTGGGCATTGCGGTCATCGCCGTCATGGCGCTGTTGGGCTACGCCGCCCGGGCCGACTGGACGCTGTGGGTCTACGCCGGTGTGGCGACGCTGGCGGCGGCCGCGATCCTGGTGAACCGGTGGCTGCTGCCGTCGATCACCGGTTGGAGCCTGGGCCGTTCGCTGTTCTCGATCCGGGTGGAACGGGTTCCCGCCGGTGTCCCCGCCGGCATGGGCCGGCTCATCATGCGCGACTTCGCGCATCTGCTGGACACCGTCGCCGTGCTGCTGGGCTGGCTGTGGCCGCTGTGGGATCCGCGGCATCGCACGTTCGCGGATCTGTTGCTGCACACCGAAGTTCGCGTGGTTCCCGCTCCTGAACACGACCCCGGCCGGCGGGCCGGACAGGTGCTGGCGGCCGGTGCGCTGGTTTGCGTGGCGGCAGTGGGGCTGAGCTACGGCGTGCAGTTCCGGCACGACCGCGCCGTCGATGAGGCGCGGCACCAGATCTCCGAGCAGGGTCCCAAGATCGTCGAGCGCGTGCTGAGCTACGGCGTCGACACCTTTCAGAACGACTTCAAGACGGCCCAGGCGCTGGTCACCGACGGGTACCGCGACCAGCTGATCAAGCAGCAGCAGGCGGTGAGCAAGAAGCCGACGACCAACCAGTACTACGCGGTGAGCAGCGCGATCCTGAGTGCCGATGCGGACAAGGCCTCGATGCTGCTGGCGTTGCAGGGGCAACGCGGCGTCGACACCAACACGCTGCGGTTCATCACCGCCACCGTGCGGGTGGACTTCGTGAAGACGCATGACGGCAAGTGGCAGCTGTCTAATCTGACGGTGCTCAAGAGCCCGCGGGGAGGACGCTGATGAGCCCGCGCCGCAAGATCGATGCCGCCGAGCGCTTCGTCGCCGGTGATTACTTCAAGGCTGTGGCGACGGTACCCCGTCGCGCGGTATTGCTCGCCATCGCTTGTATCACAACGGTTTTGGTGATCGCGGCGATCGCGGCCAGCACTTACCTGGTGGTCGAGCACGAGAAGGACGTGGCGAGTCAGGCCCGCTCGGCGGCCGTGCTGGGCTACGTGGAGGAGTTCATGAAGGGCTTCACCGCGGTCGACCCGTTCCACGCCAACGCCTACGTCGAGCGGATCGCGGGGCAGTCCACCGGCGAGTTCGCCAAACAGTTCAAGGACAAGCACGACCAGATCCTGATGCAGGTGGCGCGCGCCCAGCCTGCCGAAGGGGCGGTCGAGGCGGCCGGTGTGCAACGGTGGAATGACGACGGCAGCGCCGATGTGTTGATCGCCATGAAGCTGACGACGACGACGCCGGACGGCAACTCGACCGTGGAGAACGGATCGCGGTGGGTGGTAACGGCTACGCAGGAAGGGCAGCAGTGGAAGATCAGCCGCATGAATCCGGTGATGTGACCCCCGGGGAGTCTGTGGCCGACGCTCCGCAGCCGGCCGACGCCCCGCAGGGCAAGGCGGCCCGGCGCAGGCACCGCCTGCCCCGTCATCAACCCGTCGGTGTGGCGCCGGCCGAGGAGGCTTCCGCCGAGGCGGTCGAGGCGCCGGCTGCCGCTGCCGACGAGAAGGCAGAAGTTGTTGCCGCACCGGAAGATTCGGAAACCGAAGCGGCTGACGAGGTAGCCGAGAGCAAGTCGGCGGACGAGGCCGGAGCGGCGCCGGTGGTGTTGGTGCCGCATCGTCCCGCCGGGCGCAAGCTGCTGGTCGCAGGCGTGGCCGCGGCGGCGCTGTTTGTCGGTGCCACGGCATTCGCGGGTGCCGCGGTGCAGCCGTACCTGGCCGATCGCGCGCTGGTTCAGAACAAGTTCGAGGTCGCCAAGACCGCTGCCGCGGCGGTGACCACCTTGTGGTCGTACACGCCCAACGACATGGACAAGTTGGCGGACCGGTCGCAGCAATATCTGGCCGGCGGTTTCGCCGAGGAGTACCGCAAGTTCGTCGACTCGATCGTCGCGAGCAACAAGCAGGCTCAGGTCACCAACCAGACCAAGGTGATGGGCACAGCGGTGGAAAGTATCGGTGCAAATGAGGCCACTGCCATCGTCTACACCAACTCGGTTGCGACCAGCCCGCTGACCAAGGGCATTCCCTCCCTGCGGTACCTCTCGTACCGGCTGACGCTGAAGCGTTCCGGCGCTGATTGGAAGGTCAGTCAGATGGGCGCCCTGACCAAATTGGATCTGACGCCGCAGGTGTAGCGGTAGCCGCCGGTAGGCGTGTTTGCCTGAATTGACGCGTGCTACCTGTCAGCACACTGTGAATCGGCTGTTTCGGGTTTGATCTCGAACGGCGCCGCGCTGGCTGACGTGGGCCAACTATGGCCTGAATCACGTTCGGACCTGCGGTGGGTGTGTATCACAGGGGCTGTCGGCGTCAATATTTGCCGGCACGCCGCGGCGGATCGAAGCCGCTTCATCGGCTAGCCAGCAAACAATTTTCCCCGGACGAAAATTAGCTGACCGCCCGGCGTTTCCGAGGTGCGGTCAGCCGCGCTCGCTCGTTTGCCAGATTTGGGAAAGCGGCAGGTCAATGTGGGTGTTGGAGCTGCGATGCATTAATGTTACCGTCCGGTTGATAACCGAATTGTGGCGGCTGAGGGGACGGGGCAAATGGCTGTTACGCATCTGGCAGGACGTGTTCAAGCAAAGCGGGCGGCATTGCTGGGTGCGGCTGCCGCAACGGCTACCGCGATGACGGTGACGGCATCGGTGCCGACCGCGCCGACGCCGCGGGTGGTGCCGTCGTCGCACTCGGCCGTCAACCTGTCGGCATTCACCACGCCGTTCCCGAAGCCGGGCGTGCTTCCCGACATCACCTTCGGCGTCGGTAACGCCGCGTACAACCTCGCGCAGGGCGGCGTCGAGGCGCTGCTCCCGCCGCTCGTCCAGGCGCTCAGCGGCATCGGCGGTCTCAGCGGGCTGAACCTGACCAACCTCATCAACCAGCTGCCGAAGAATCTGCTCAGCCAGATCCTCGATGCACTGCCGATCAAGCTGACGCCGCTGCTGAGCGCCGCGCTGGGGCCGCTCATCACCGGCGCGCTGGTCCCGCTGCTGAGTGGGCTGGGCATCATGGACGCCCAGGGCAACGTGACGCTGAGCGGTCTGCTGGACATTCTGGGAATCCACCTCGACAACATCCTCGACCTGAGCGACTTGAACGTCCCCGGCGTCAACATCGTCACCGCCGGTCCGGTGTTCACGTTGCTGAAGATCGCCGGTCTGGACCTGGGCTGGACCCCGGGCACCGCAAACGCGATCGCGAACGAGATCAACAACACTGAGTACCTCGATGTCGGCGCGATGGGCCTGCTCGACACCGTGTTGGGCCGGGCCGGGCAGCTTCCGGTGCTGGGGCCGCTGGTCACTGCGCTGAAGCTTGCTATCGACACCGTCGGCGGCGCCATCGGCCTCGACAAGCTGGACCTGATCGACGTGCGGGTGCCGCTCAGCGTCGGCTTCGGACTCGGCGCGTTCTCCATGGGACAGGCGTACTCGAAGGTCCTCGCGGACCTGGCGAACCAGCCGGGCGGTGCAACGCACAGCGGCGCCAGCCCGGTCCTCGGCAGCCTGACCGTCCTGCCCATGATCCTGCTGAACAACCTGGGCCGGGCCAACGGCGGCCTGCTGGCGCGTTTCTACCCGATCGGCGACCTGCTGGGTATCAACCTGATCACCCCGGATGTCGCAGCAGCGCACAGTGGCGGCATCCCGCTGCTGAATACCGGGCTGTCCATCGGTGGTGCGAACCTGCTGCCGATCAAGGTCGACGCGACCCTCGAATACCAGCCGTTCTCGGACCTGGCCGCTTGGCCCAACCCGTTCAGCCTGGCGAACAATCTGGTCGCGGGCACCCTGCCGACCTACCTGCTACGCGGCATCTCGACCGCCACTCTGACCAACCAGCTGACCACCCAGCTGGGCGCCCTCACCGGCGGCCTGCTGACCGGAAATCCGTTGGCCGTCAACATCTATCTGACGATTCCGACCAACACGCTGCCGTTGATGGAACCGATGTACCTCACCGGCGACGTGCTGAACATGGTGAGCTTCGGGACGCTGGGCTCGCCCATCTACAAGCTGGCCAACGCCCTCGCGCCGGCCATGACCAGCCTGGTGAACCTGGGCTACACCGACGTGGTGCGCAACCCGGACGGCACCTACAGCCGCACCCTGAATGACCCCGGCACCCCGACGCCGTTCTTCTCGTTCCCGAACGTCAACTGGCAGAAGGTGCCGGCGGACATCATGAACTCGCTGGTGGCGGGATTCAAGAAGGAGTTCTTCAGCGCCAACCCGACGGATGCACCGGACAACGCGGTCGAGGCGCTGCTCAAGCTGCTGACCGGCGGCAAGCTCAACGGCTTCAACCCGCTGAGCGGCTTGTCCGGCACCGTGCAGAACCTGCTCAAGGGCGTGCTCGGCACGCTGGGCGGCCTCACGCAGGGCGCCACGGTCAACTCGCTTGCGGCGAAGGAGGGCGTCGTCAGCCCGACGGCCGCGACGGACATCCCGTCGACCACGCCGAAGTTGGCGCCGCTGTCGGCCAGCCTCACCGGCCTCACCGGCTCGAAGAAGGACGCCAAGCAGGCCACCGAGCAGACGGCCGCCGAGAAGGACAAGACGGCCGAGGACAAGACGGGCACCACGCCGGCCGCCGAAGACCCGAAGACCGACCCGAAGGTCGAGCCCAAGGCAGAGGACCCCAAGGCCGACCCGAAGTCCGACACCACGACGGGCACCGAGCAGTCGTCGGGCAAGCACGCTGCCGAGGAAGGCACCCCGTCCACGCCGGACAGCGGTAAGAAGCCGAAGCATGCCGCCGACGACACGGACGGTGCATCGACCGCAGGCAAGGACAAGAAGGACAAGAAGGCCGACAAGCCCACGAAGGCCGACAAGGACACCAAGGCCGCCAAGGCCGGCACGGACAAGTCCGAGAAGGTCGCCAAGGATGGCCCGAAGACCAAGAAGCAGAAGAAGGACGGCGCCGCGAAGTCGACCTCCGGCACTGGCGCCACCGGCGGGGGCTCGGCCGCACACGCCGGCTGATCCACGGCCAACAGGGACGCCCGACGCGAATGTGCGTCGGGCGTTCTTGTTGTCCGCCGTTGCGTTGAGTGAGAACTGAGGTCGCAAAAGGTCGAGTGCGCAGGTGCGTACGTTCGCAGTCAATCTGGTCAGGTTAGGCGGACCAGGCCTGACGAGCCGCCTGCCGGCGCACGACGGCGCCGCCACCCCGGCGGCCCTGAATCCGTCGACCGCTCTTGGGCGGGTGACGTTGTCGCTCAACGTGGCCGGTGTCGCCGGCCCGCGTGCGAAGAACGATGCGAGTTATTCGACTGGTGCCAACGACAACGCCGACGAGCAACTGGCCCAGGAGCCAGAGGCACAGACCGAGACAGACCCCGAGGCCGAGCCCGATACAGAAAAGCCCGAGACCGATACGGAGGCCGATCTTCAGACCGATGCGCAAGCACGTCGGAAAGCGCTCGATCTCGAGGCCGGTGACGGGCGGTCGGTGCCGGCGCCCGACGGCGAGAAGGACGAGTCGCGCCAGGCGCCGTGACGACACGGAACGTCCCGGGCCGGCCGCTCCAAGGTCTAGAAGGAGTCGAAAGGCGCTGGCGCCAAGGCTGATTCCGGTGCCAGCGGCACCGGTGGAGCGACGGCCTGACGCCTGATGCCTCAAGCGAAACCGAGCCAGCCGGGTAGCGCGCGTTCCCTGGAGTCGCAAAGCACTGCCGGGGTGTCGCAGGAACCGCGCGGCGTGCCGGACCCGGCCCAGCGGCCGCCGGTGTCGCGCCGCAGCACGATGGCGGAGGAACCGCCGCCGTCGAGGAGGATGGCGGTGTCGCTGCCGAGCCCCCGGAACAGGTCCTGGATTTGGTCGGGTGTGTGGCTGCCGCCCTGGAAGATGTACATCTCGTCCCGGCTCCGTACATACCCGAGCGCCGTGCGGGCAGCGCTGGGGCCGCCGTCGTTCAGCTGGCCGGTGTCGCCGGGTGCCAGCAGGCCGATGCCGCTGACCGCGACGAACCGGGCGCCCTGGCTCACCAGATTGTTGATCGGGCCGGTCGCGGCATTGAAATCGCTTGTGCTGCTTGGGGTTATCATGTATGGCGCGCCGTCGGACGGGATGATCATGGTGCTCAGCGCCGTCCACACCTCGTTGCCGCCGGACAGGCCCTGCTTGCCGGCGTAGGGGATGGTGCCGGTGACTGCGGCGTTGGTGCGGCCCTGGCCGCGGGTGTTGTCGACGTAGGCGCCGAGCGGCGAGCTGCATCCAGTGGACGTCCACGACCCGCCCTGCTGGCCGCGGATGTCGAAGAAGTTGGCGTTCACCGCGATGGTGGGCCGGCCCAGCGCCTGCCACGCCTCCAGTGGCGTGAACACCTCAGAGGCCTGCAATAGTCCTTCGGCGGTACGGGCGCGGGGATCGCGTTCGCAGCGGGACTGGATACCGCGGTGGGAGTCGACGAGCAGGCGCGGGTTCATGCGCTGCGATGCGGCTTTGATGACGAGCAGATGGCCGCCGTTGCCCGACTCGTACCAGTTACCCGCGGCGTTGAGCAGAGGGGCGGGATGGTCGCCGCCGAAGTTGTAGACCAGGAAGCTGCCGCGGTAATTGGTGATGGCGTTGACCAGTAGCGAGCGGCCGTCGGCGGCGTGGGATGCCGGTGCTCCGGCGGTGCCGGCCAGCCCGATCGCGAGGGTCAGAATCGTTGTGTGCGTGAGGAACTGCCGCAGCCGGTAGATGACGCCGCGTCGGGGAATCGGCCCGAGAAACGACATTGTGGCCCTTCCTCCGGTCCGATGCAACGACCTTCAGCGTAGCCACAGCAAACACTCTGTCAACTTTGGTCACGTCGGTATCACGGGTCGATGACGGTTGAATCACCTTGGAGCACAGTGCAATTGGCCCCGCCGCCGACCGGAGTCGGGACGGGGCCAATGCCGTCGGGGTTACGAGCCGGACAGATCGGTGTGCATTTCCCACACCAGGATCTCGGCCGGCGTGGTGGCGGTGACGCGCTGGCCGCCGGATGCGGTGAGCCGGACGGCGTCGCCCTCTTGCAGCGGCCCGGCGCCCTCGAGCGCCACCTCGCCGCGTGCCACGAACAGGTGCAGGTACTTCGCCGTCGGCAGTTCGACGGTGTCGCCGGGCTCCAGCCGCGCGCCGTGCAGCGCGGCATTGCGCTGGCCGATGGTGATGGCGGTGTCGTCGGAGTGGCCGGGCATGCCCGAGGCGATGGTGACCAGCTTCCCGCGCAACAGCTCGTCGTCGATCTCCAGCTGCTGGTAGCCCGGCGTCTTGCCGGACTCGTCGGGCACCACCCACATCTGCACGAAATGCACTGGTTCGCTGTGTGATTCGGCTCCGGTCAAACGCCAGGAGTCGTTCTTCTCCGAATGCAGAATGCCGCGTCCGGCGGACATTCGTTGGGCCAGCCCGGGGTAGATGACGCCGGAGTTGCCGGTCGAGTCCTGGTGGACGAGCGACCCGCGCAGCACCCAGGTGACGATCTCCATGTCGCGGTGCGGGTGCGTCTCGAACCCTGAGCCCGGCGCGACGCGGTCGTCGTTGTTCACCAGCAGCAGGCCGTGGTGGGTGTTGGCCGGGTCGTAGTGGCCGCCGAACGAGAACGAATGCTTGGAATCCAGCCACGAGATGCGGGTGGCGTCGCGGTCGGCGGCGCGGCGGATGTCGACTGTTTCGGCCATGTGGTCCCCTGTCGTTGTCGGTGAGCTTAGGTGTCGCTACTGGACGGCACAACATAAATGATGTGTCATATATTTCATGTGGCTGACCGACGACCAGCAGGACCTGTGGCGCGCATATCTGGCGATGAGCGGCCGCTTGCAGGCGGCGCTCAACCGACAGTTGCAGCACGATCACGGGCTGTCGCTGGCGGACTACGACGTACTGGTCGCCCTCAGCGAGCTACCGGACTGTCGGATGGGCGCACTCGGTGCGCATCTCGGGTGGGAACAGAGCCGGGTATCCCACCAACTGACGCGGATGCGGACCCGCGGCCTGATCGGGCGATCCGGGTCCGCTGACGACCGGCGTGCCGCTGTCGTCACCCTTACGGACGCCGGCCGCGAGGCGCTCGAGGCGGCCGCGCCGGGGCACGCCGAGTTGGTCCGCGGGCTGGTGTTCGACGGCATGACCCGGGCGCAGGCGGCCACGTTGCGGCGATGGACCGCGACGGTGCTGGAGCGGTTGGCCTGAACAGACCCTGTGAGTCGTGGCGAATTCGCGGCTACAGTAGGGGCCATCGGGTTTGCGGGGAGGATTCACGTGAAACATTCAGTCGTCGCTGCCGGGGTGGCGGGCGCGCTGATCGCCGGGTTGACGTTGTTGCCGGCACCCCAGGCGCATGCGGAACGGTGTGTGCCGTTGGACGGCAGCCCGCTGGTGATCAAGCGGGAGAAGAGCTTCGGCATCGGCAAAGACCTTCAGCTGCTCAGGACCTACACGTACACCGATGGCATGGTGAACTGGACCATTGAGCAGGACGGTGGCGTCAAATACAACACCGGTTTCGGCTTCGGCGCGAGAATCAACGCGGTCTACATTCCCGAGCTGAATTCGAGCGGATCTGTCCCGGGTGCCCCCGGCGAATACGTGAACATCGACAGCTGGCACTTCCACGAGCAGATCCTGGTCTGTCCGCAGTAGCCGTTCGCGGTCTTCGCTAGCGCGTTTGCTGGCCTCGCCGGCGGTCCGAGCCGTCATGTGACACAACCGTCAATTCGCCGGAAATTGCTGTTCTGCCAGTGTTAGCGTCCTGTCGTCGCAGTCAATATTGCGGGATGGGGCGGGGCACATGAGTGGCAGACATCGCGAATTCGACATCCGCGGTTCACGTTTGGCAGTGATGGGCGCAGCGGCTGTGACGGCGACCGCCGCGGTGGTCACGGCGCCCACGCCGCCCCCGCTACTGGCTGCGGAAAGCCGACTCGCGGTGAACCTCACCGCGACGACGACGCCCTACCAAACGTTCCAGAACACCGTCGACGCCGTGCTGCCGGCGCTGGTCAACCAATTCGGTCGCCAGCCGACCGTCACCTTGCAGACGCTGCTGGCGCAGATTCCGCCCAGCCTGCTGACCGACGTCCTCAACGCCAACGTCGGCACCATCAACGTGCCGTCGCTGCTCAACATGCTGAGTCCCGACCTCCTCTCCGGCCTCATGTCTCAGGTGGGTGCCGGGACGACGTCGCAGCTGAGCTCGGCGATCAGCGCGGCCGTCAGCACAGCGCTGAACAGCACGCTGTCGGGCCTGACGGGCACGAGCTTCCTGAGCACGTTGCAAACGGGTCTGGTGAGCGCGCTCGTCGCGCCGCTGCAAACCCTGCTGGGCGGGCTGTCCATCACCGTCCCCGTGGTGGGCATACAGCTCAACCTCTCCGGTCTGCTCAACGTCTCGGGACTCGCCACCACCGTGGCGAATCTCGTCGCCACCGACCTGATCGGTCAGCTCACCACGGGCATCACCAGCGGTCTGACCGGCAGCCTGTCCGGCGGCGCGCTGACCAACGGCCTCGGCAGCACCCTGACTGGTGCGCTCGGCGGCATCGTCACCGGCAACCTCGGCGATCTGGTGAACCCCCTACTGCAGGCCGCGGGCTTCCAGGACGCCGCGGGCAACATCGGCGTCGGCACGCTGCTCGACCTCGCCGGGTTGAATCTCGGCAGCCTCGTCGTCAGCAATGCGATCTCCGTGACCACGGCAGGCCCGGCGTTCACCCTGGCCAGGCTGCTGGGCGTCGACGTCGGCTGGACCCCGGGCACCGAGACTGCCATCGCGAAGTCCGTCAACAGCACCCCGTACCTCACGTTGGGCACCGATACGCTGAAGGACGCGCTGGCAACCAACCTCACCGCCGCGCTCGGCACGGGGGCGCTGACCGCCAGCCTGACGCCGATCCTGACGAACGCCCTCACCTCGACCCTGACCAGCTCGCTCACCACGAGCCTGACCACCGCGTTGACGAGCGCACTGACGAGCACCGTCGATGGCACCCTGGGCAGCACCAGCACCCTGACCACGGCGCTCACGACCGCGATCAACAGCGCCGTCGGCGATCTCGGCCTCAGCTACACCGTGCCGGTCGTCGGCACCACGATCGACCTCACCAGCACGGTGCTGAATGCGCTGACGCCGTTGGTTGGGGGGATTGTCACCGGTCTGGCCGGCGGGACGAGCATCAGCACGCTGGTCAACAGCACGGTGAGCAGCACGGTCACGAGCGTCGTCGGCAGCGTCGTCTCCGGCGCCACCACCGGACTGTCCGGCAGCGTGTCCGGCGCGCTGACCGGCGTGCTGAGCAGCGCCGTGCTCGGCGTCGTCGACGCCATCCCGTCGCTGGACATCGGCTCGGTGCGGATCCCCATCGTGGTGGCCAGCGGCCTGGGTGCGTTCTCGGCCGGTGCGGCATACCGGGATGTGCTGGCCAAGTTGTCGTCGCAGCCCGGCGGGCTGAACTACACGGGCGCCACGTCCATCGCAGGCAGCCTCACCCTGTTGCCGGAGATTCTGCTGAACAACGCGGGCCGCGCGAATGGCGGTGTGCTGGCGCGGTTCTCGTCGTTCCTTCGGATGCTGGGCATCAACGCCGTCACGCCCGACGTGGCGATCACCAGCAGCGGCGGCACGGCGCTCGGCGGCACCGGCCTGGCCCTCGGCGGCGCGAACCTGGTGCCCGTGAAGGTCGACGCGACGGTCGAGTACCAGCCGCTGTCGGACTTCGCGGCCTGGGCGAACCCGGTGACGCTGTTGAACAACCTGGCGGCCGGGCTGATGCCGACGTACATCCTGCGCGGCGTCGACCAGGAGGCGGCAGCCGGCCAGCTGATCACGCAGCTGGAATCGATGGTCACGAATCTGGCGAGCGGAGGCTCGACCGACACCAACATCTATCTGACGGCCGCGGCGAATCACCTGCCCTTGCTGGAGCCGGTCTACCTCGCCGGCGACGCGTTGAACCTCGTCGGTCTGACACCGGTCGGGAACGTTGCCTATCGGTTGGGCAACGCGCTGTCGCCGGTCCTGACCAGCCTCGTGAACCTGGGCTACTCGGATGCCTACTGGGATCCCGCGTCGGGCCAGTACCTGCGCTCCCTGAGCACCGCGGCCACCCCGGTGCAGTTCGGCGCCATGCCGCACATCGACTGGTCGAAGGTCGTTCCCCGCCTGATGACATCACTGGTCACCGGGTTCCAGACGGCATTCACGGGCCCGGTCTCGATGCCGAACGCCATCTCGGAAGCGATCTCGGTGATCAGTAAGGGCGGGAACCTGTTGAGTCTGGGTGCGCTGCCATCGACCGTTGCGGCGGCCAAGGCGCCGGCCGCGGTGGCGACGACGACGCCGACCGCGACGGCCGGTACGGCGAAGACGACACCCGCGGCCATCGCCGCGGTACCGACCGGAACGGCCGCCCAGACCGGGAAGCAGACGACGCCGACGACGGCCGCCGACACCACGTCCACGACAACGGAGTCCCCGGCGGCGGAACCGACGACCAAGGAGCCGACGAAGCCCAAGCACGCCAAGGACGATTCCGACGCCGCGGCGACGGGTCCTACCGATGCCGCGAGTGCTGCGCAGGGCGGTGCCACCTCGGACGACACCAAGGCATCCGATGCGGGTATGGGCAAGGGCAAGACGGGCAAGCCCAAGGGGGCCAAGTCCCCGAAGCCGAAAGACAATGCAGCGAGCGGGGATTCATCCGCATCGAACGCGGATGCGGACGCCGCCGGAACCGGCCGGCACCGGGCCCCGGCGTCGACCGGCGGCAAGCACCGGGCACCGGATTCGGGCACCGGCAAGCACGCTGCCTGAGCTTTGCCAGGTCCGTCCCGCGCAGCGGTCGGCCTCGCATACGCTGTCGGCGTGGATATCAATGGAGCTAGCGCGGTCGTCACCGGCGGCGCGTCAGGAATCGGTGCGGCTGTTGCCCGTCAGTTGGCCGCCAAGGGTGCCCGGGTCGTCATTGCCGACCTCCAGGCCGAGAAGGGCGAGGCCCTCGCCAAGGAGATCGGCGGCGTCTTCGTCACCGTCGACGTCACCAACACCGAGCAGATCATCGACGCGGTCAAGACCGCCGCTGACCTCGGCCCGCTGCGTGCCCTGGTGAACTCGGCCGGTGTCGGCTGGGCCCAGCGCACCATCGGCAAGGACGGCGAGTTCGAGTCGGCACACAACCTGGACCTGTACAAGAAGGTCCTCGACATCAACCTGGTCGGCACCTTCGACTGCATCCGCATCGCCGCCACCCAGATGAGCAAGAACGACTTCACCGAGGCCGGTGAGCGTGGCGCCATCGTCAACATGACCAGCGTCGCGGCGTTCGACGGCCAGATCGGCCAGGCCGCGTACTCGTCGTCCAAGGGCGGCGTCGTGGGCCTCACCCTGCCGGTCGCGCGCGACCTGTCGGCTGTGGGCATCCGCGTCAACACCGTCGCACCCGGCCTGATCGACACCCCGATCTACGGCGAGGGCGAAGCCTCGGAAGCCTTCAAGGCCAAGCTCGGCGAGTCCGTGCTGTTCCCGCACCGCCTGGGCAAGCCCGACGAGCTCGCCTCCATGGTTGTCGAGCTGCTGACCAACTCGTACATGAACGCCGAGGTCGTCCGCGTCGACGGCGGTATCCGGATGCCCCCGAAGTAGTAGTTCTCCCAGTCGGTTCCGAAAACCCCCAATCTCCAACGAGATTGGGGGTTTTCGCGCGTTTTGGAACGGGAGTCCGGGGCCTGTCCGGTCGAACCTTCGCGGTCGCCGGCGAACGCAACCGGGTGGCGGAGAAACCGGCCTTGTAGCGCCGTGCAGTTGCGTTGGGCGCGACAGCGTCCGACGGTCGGCACGAGCCTGACCTGATGGCGGAACGCCGCGTGGAAAATCGCCCTGTGGCCAGGTTCGACGAAGCTCGACGAACTCGTGACGCATCGGCGGTAGGTGTGGCTGCACATTCGCCGGGCAATTCCTGTGAATCGCTGCGTACGCTGGGATGGCATGACGCGCACGCGGTTCCGACCGGTCGTATTTCTCGCTCTGTTGATTGCCTCGTTGTGGTTGGTGGCCGGATGTAGCGGCGGCAACTCGGCACGGCATGCCGACTCCGCCCCGGCGCCGATGAAGGCGCCGATGAGCGGGCCTGCGGAGTCCAAAGGCGGTGCGCCTGAAGCGCCTCCACCACTCGTCGATCCCGCACGCGACGTCGTCAAGACCGCGTCGCTGATCCTCGTCACCGCGGACCCGGTGGCGGCGGCGGACAAGGCCACCGCGATCGTCGGCAAAGCGGATGGACGGGTCGATGAGCGCTCGGACGACGCCGGGTCAACGTCGGGCCGGGCGAGCGTCCACTTGGTGTTGCGAGTGCCTGCGAACGGTCTCGACGCCGCACTGGCCGCCCTCAAGGGGCTGGGGACGGTGCAGACGCTTGAGGTCAAGACCGACGACGTGACCGCGCACCGCGTCGACCTCGACGCCCGGATCACCGCGCTGAAGACATCGGTGGACCGGTTGCTGGCGATCATGCGCGACTCCAAGGACCCCGATGCGTTGATCAAGGCCGAGGATGCGTTGTCGTCGCGGCAGGCCGAGCTGCAGAGTCTGCAGGCGCAGCGTGACACCCTGCGAGACCAGATCACCTACAGCTCCGTCGATGTGCAGATCACCGCTGAGCGCACTGGCGGTCCCGCCCCACAGCGCTACCACGGGTTCTTGGGGCAGGTCGAGCGCGGCTGGGATACGTTGTGGGCCTTTGGTTCTCACCTGGTCTTGGCGTTCGGCTTCCTGCTGCCGTGGCTGATTCCGCTGGCGGTCCTCGGCGGCGTGCCCTACGGATTCGTCAAGTGGACGGGCTCGCGCCACAAGAGCAGCGCGCCGGCAGAGCCTGCGCCGCCTGCCGGCCCGCCGCAGGAGTAGCTCCCGCGACCAGACGCAAAACTGCCCCTCTTCGTCGGAAAAGGGGCAGTTTTGCGCCTGCTCGGCGTCTACTTGGCAGCCCCCGAACTGGCCTTTTGGCTCTTGTTCGAGTTGCTGCCGTCTGAGTCCGCCTTCGTCGGCCTGGTCGACGTATCCGCTTTGGTAGGTTTGCGAGGCTTGGTGAATGTCTTCTTCAGATCCTCACCGATCTTGTTGGTAGCGGACGTGATTTGCTTACCTGCAGTCGAGATCGCCTTGGCAGCAGCCTTTTCCGCCGCGTTGATCGCCTGACCGGGGGTGGTGATGGGTAGGGGTTTGGGTGCGGGGCTCGCGGGTTCCCTTTCGGTCTGGGGTACAGAGGATGCGGACGCAGCCGAATCATCTGTTTTCGATGCGGAATCAGAGTTTATCGAATCAATTTGCGCTGTAACGGAATCAGTCTTCGCCAGGGTGACGGTCGATGCTGACGTCGCAGATTGGGGCGACGGTGTGATTGGCGATGCGATAGATGAGTTCGGCGCCGCAGAGGCAGACGCTGGTTCGGTGCTGATGGTTGACGCCGACGCTGGGTCGGGGACCGCCGCCGCCGGCTTTGGCTTGGGTTTGCCGATTGCTTCTGCAGCGGTTTCTAGCCAGCGCAGTATGGTTCTGACCGGACCCGCTTTGCCGAGTAGTCCGCTGGTGCTGTAAGGGGCGTAACCGTTGAGCATGGCGCCGGTCAGAACGGCGGGAGCATTGAGCGCAATGCTGGCCGCTGTCACGATGTCGCCCGCTTTGACTGCGTCTACCAGTCCTTGAACCGTGTGTCCTAACGCCGTTTCGAAGCCACCCAGCGTGCCGAATAGGAAGTTCATGCCGGGACCAACAAAGAGCCCCGGTGCAGCGGCGACGAACTTCTGGAAATGCTGCGCTGCGGTATTCACAACGTCGTATGCGGTAAGCAGCGGGAATCCGATTTGGTAGGCAGGCCGGACGATCAGTGCGGTGTAGACGCTCTCGATCGCACCCGCGAAATCACCCGATGCGATCTGTGTCAGCGCCTTCTGTAGGTAACTGGCCGAACTGAACGGATTGCGGGGATCGAGCATGGACACGAAGTTGGTACCCACCGTCTGTGCGATGCCGGCCAGCTTGTTGGCATTCACGACTTGAATCGCGATCAGTTGTCGCACGAGCGGGAATGGGTTGTCGGCGACGACTTGGCCGAGATTGCCGAGGTTGGCGAAGGTGGCGGTCGCCACGGAGGCCCACGTTTCGAGCGGGTTGGTGAATGCCGTGAGCTCCACTGTCGCAGCAGAGGGCAGGGCTGGAGCATGCAGGGCCGTCGGCGGCGCCGCCACGGGGGTGAGGGCAATGACGCCTGCGCCGACCAGCGCGACGCCGGCATTCATATACGGTCGTAGAGCGAGACTCAACTCGGTCTCCTTTGGTTCAGTTGAGGACGTCAGTTGTCACTGACCGGCCCGAAAAGTACGGACTGAACCAAAGATGCGCATTCACATTCTGTGGGCCTTTTCAAATATTCGGGCCTGGTGAAGTTACCAATTGGTAGGTCTGCAAAACCGGCCACGATATGCGTTGGAAGGTCTACCATTCCGCCGACCGTGTGATCGAAAACGATGTGCCAGTGGGGTTTCGGATGGGGATGAAGCCGTGGGACGGTGACCGTCCACTCACGCCGCGAATCATGTTGGAGCGTGCGGATGTTGCCGCGCGCGGACTGTCGTTCGCCTTCTCGACGGAACAGATATCGCTGCCAACCGACTGGTGCAGCGCCAGTGATACGCACCATCTTGTGTATATATATCGCGGCGGGACAATGCATTCCATGCAGACAGCTCTGGATTGGGGGCCGTCCGGACAGGTGCCGCCGACTGCGGGAGACGTCTGGTGGAAGCCCGCTGGAATCGAATGTGCCGCCTTGGTCCAAGGAGATGTCGCGGGGATCTGCGAGATTGCCGTCCCGCGCGGGGTGATCGACGATGCCGGACTGTTGCCCAGAATCAAGTACCGGGACCGACTGATTCACCATCTCGTCGAGGAGATCTACAGCGTCGCCGACCGTGACGACGCCGTGGCGCAGTTGCTCACACATTCCATGGCGGAAACGGTTCGTCTACTGATCTGCGAGAAGTACACCGCTGCCGCGCCCAAGAAGCGGGAACACCGGGTCATCGACACCAGGACCCGCGCCACGCTTGTCGAATTCCTCAGTGACGGACTCGATTCCGAGATTCATTTGGATGCATTGGCGCAACTGGCCGGTATGCCGGTGCAGGCGTTCATCAGCGCGTTCCGACGAGCGTTTCACACGACGCCCTATCAATTCCTACTGGACCTGAGGATCGATCGCGCCAAGACACTATTGTCCTCTACCACGCAGGCGGTCGCGGAAATCGCGCTATCGGTGGGGTTCTCTACACCCAGCCACTTCGCGACCGCGTTCCGCAAGCGGGTCGGTATTTCGCCCACCGCCTACCGGGACAGTTACTGAGTTATTGGGGCGAACGCAAAACTGCCCCTTCTCCGAAGAGAGGGGGCAGTTTGCCGCGTGCGAAAAGAACAGTTACCAGTCGGACTCGTCGAAGGTGACGACGCCACGAATGTTGTTGCCGTCCAGCATGTCCTGGTAGCCCTGGTTGATGTCCTCGAGCTTGTAGGTCCGGGTGATCATGTCATCGATGTTCAGCAGGCCCGACTTGTACAGCGCGGCCAGGCGCGGGGTCTCGATGTGCGAGCTGCCGCCACCGAAGATGTTGCCCTTCAACGTCTTCTGCAGCATGGTGAACAAGAAGAGGTTCATCTTGACGTCGGCGTCCATCATCGAGCCCATGCCGGTCACGACGCAGGTGCCGGTCTTGGCCGTCAGGATCATGGCCTCTTCGATGTACTCGCCCTTCATCTCGCCGACGGCGATGATGACCTTGTCGGCCATCAGGCCCCAGGTCAGGTCGATCATCGGCGCGATGGCCTCGGCCATCGACGGGTAGACGTGCGTCGCACCGAACTTCAGCGCCTGCTCGCGCTTCCACGGGTTGGGGTCGATGGCGATGACGTGCTTGGCGCCCGAGATCACCGCGCCCTGCAGCGCGCTCATGCCGATGCCGCCGACGCCGACGATGGCGACCGACTCACCGGGCTGCACCTGCGCGACGTTGGTGGCCGAGCCGAAGCCGGTCGGGACGGCGCAGCCCATGATGGCGGCCGACTCGAACGGGATGTCCTTGTCGATCTTGACGACCGAGTCCTTGTGGACGGTCATGTACGGGGCGAACGTGCCCAGCAGGTTCATGGCCGCGACCTCTTTGCCGCCGGCGGTGTGGATGCGGTTGGTGCCGTCGGCGATCGACTTGCCACCCAGCAGGACGGCGCCGCGGTCGCACAGCGAGCGGAAGCCCTTCATACACGGCGGGCAGGAGCCACACGCCGGGATGAACGCGAGGATGACGTGGTCGCCCTCTTCGATGCCGGTGACGTTCTTGCCGACCTTGGTGACGACGCCCGCGCCCTCGTGCCCGCCGAGGCAGGGCAGCGGCATCGGGGTGGCGCCGGTGGTCAGGTGGTAATCGGAGTGGCACATGCCCGCGGCATGCATCCGGATCTGTACTTCGTCGGCAACGGGGTCGCCGAGGTCGATCTCCTCGACCTGGAACGGGGAGTTCACTTCCCACAGCAGAGCACCTTTGGTCTTCATGACGAAGATCATAGCCACAAAGTAAGAACACGTTCCAGAAAGATGCTACAGCAGGCCATCTACCTGGGTAAATATGGTGTCAGAACATGTCATGTAGGGGAACCCGAAACTAGCCCTAATAGCGCTCTGGTCCCGAAGCCGTGGCTAGCCGGCCGCGAAGTCGGGGCACAGGTGCGTGGTCGAGGCACTGACGAAGAGCGCGCCCTGGTTGAAGGCGTACGCCTTCTCGACGGCCGTCATCTCATCGAGAACCGTGACACCGCCGCGCAGGTCTCGGCAGACGCCTTGGCCGGCGGCCACCATCTGGTCGGGCGTCTTGCCCGGCAGCGCGGCCCCATTGATGCCGATCTCTTCCAGGAACGAGCCGGGGCTCGCGATCGCCGCCGGGGCCGCCAAAACGGCACTGGCTGCGGTGATCACGGCGGCACCGAGAAGCGCGATCTTCATGAGCGATCCCTTTCGTCAGCGGGTCACGAGGCTGTGCCACTGAACGTATCGGCGATCGGAGTGTGGAGATATAAGGGAGATCCCTACCGTTTGGGTAGCGGTCAGAGGCTGGGCGCGAGCCCGAACTTCTCGAACAGCCTCGGGTCCATGAATGCGACGACGTGCGAGATCCCGTCGGGCTTGATATCCAGCACGTGCAGCTGGAACGCCTCGTGCCGGCCGGTCTCGGGGTTGCGCATGTACATGCCCGCGGCGGACTGCCCGTTGGCGGTGGTGACGACGAACCGCATGTCGCCCGGGTGCTCGGCGGGGCATTTGAACCGGGACAGTTCGACGATGTCGCGCGGACCGGCGTACCAGGTGTCGAACGGCGGCATCTCCCACACCGAGTCGGCGGTGAACAGTTCGACCAGGGCGTCCATGTCGTAGGACTCGAAGGCATTGACGTACTTGGCGAGCAGGTCGCGCGCCTCGTCGGACTCCGGCGCGACCAGGGCGTCGTCCTGGCTGGGGCCGACGGAGTCGAGCTGGGCACGAGCCCGTTGCAGCAGGCTGTTGACGGCGGCGGTGGACGTTCCGACGGCCTCGCCGACCTCGGCGGCCTTCCACTGCAGGACGTCGCGCAGTACCAGTACGGCGCGTTGTCGAGGCGAAAGATGTTGCAGCGCAGCGATGAACGCCAGCCGGACCGACTCGCGTGAGCCGACGATGGTCTGCGGGTCGCCGGGGGCGTCATGCACGTCGGGCAGCGGCTCGAGCCAGGCGGTGTCGGTGCGCTCGGTGATCTCGGCGTGCGGATCGGCCGCCGGCTGACCGAGCCCGGACGGCAGCGGCCGGCGCTGACGGCCCTCCAGCGAGGTCAGGCAGGTGTTGGTGGCGATGCGGTACAGCCACGTCCGCACCGACGATTTGCCCTCGAAATTGTCGTAGGCCTTCCAGGCGCGCAGGTAGGTCTCCTGCACCAGGTCCTCGGCGTCGTGCAGGGAACCGGTCATGCGGTAACAGTGGGCCAGCAGCTCGCGCCGGTGCCGTTGGGCGTCGGACAGGAACGCATCGCGGGCCCGGGACGACGTGTCTGCTGCGCTGGAATCGCTGAGGACACTCACCCCACCCAGGGTACGCAGGGGGTGTGACATCCGGCGGGCGTCACGGCGGCGACGGACGCGCCGCGGGCGGACCCCAGATATTGTCTCTCCATGGCCACGACCCGCAGCGAACGCAGCTTCGACGGTATCGGCGGCACCAAGATCGTCTACGACGTCTGGGTGCCCAATACCGACCCGACAGGCGTCGTGGTGCTGTCCCACGGTTTCGGCGAGCACGCCCGTCGTTATGACCATGTCGCCCAGAGGTTCGGCGAGGCCGGGCTGATCACGTTCGCGCTCGACCACCGCGGGCACGGCCGCTCGGCCGGAAAGCGCGTGTTCGTCCGGGACATCTCCGAGTACACCGGGGACTTCCACCATCTCGTCGGCATCGCCACTGCCGAATACCCCGAGTTGAAGCGCGTCGTGCTGGGCCACAGCATGGGCGGCGGCATCGTGTTCTCGTACGGCGTCGAGCATCCCGACGACTACCACCTCATGGTGCTGTCGGGTCCCGCAGTCGACGCCCGGTCCCAGGTCGGCCTGCCGTTGGCGCTGGCGGCGAAGCTGCTGGGCTCCATCCTGCCTGGGCTGCCGGCGCAGAGCCTGCCGTTCGACGCGGTGTCGCGCGATCCCGAGGTGGTCGCGGCCTACAACGCCGACCCGCTCGTCTATCACGGCAAGGTGCCCGCCGGGGTGGGCAAGGTGCTCATCGGCGTCGGCGAGACCATGCCGCAGCGGGCCGCCGCCATCACCGCGCCCCTGCTGGTGGTGCACGGTGAGGAAGACAAGCTGGTGCCGGTGGCCGGCAGCCACAAGCTGGTCGAGTGCGTCGGCTCGTCCGACGTGTCGCTGAAGGTCTACCCGGAGCTCTACCACGAGGTGTTCAACGAGCCCGAGAAGGCCGTCGTCCTCGACGACGTCGTGAGCTGGATCGAAGTGCGCCTGTGACCGGAGTGTTCTCGTGAAAAGGGTTGCCCGCCCGCTGGTTTGGTTGGCGGTGCTGGCGGTCGCGGCGTGTGGTTCCAGTCCCGGAACCGACTGGGTCGACGAGGACGTCAGCTTCGTCGCCGACGGCCTGACCATCCACGGCAGCTACCGCCATGTGCCCGGCGCCGCCGCGGCGCCGTCGGTGCTGATGATCTCCGAGAGCGGCCAGACCGACCGCAATGGCGACAACGCCGTCGCCGGCAAGGTCGGCAACATGCGCCAGCTGGCCGAATACCTGTCCGGCAAGAACGTCGACAGCCTGCGCTACGACAAGGTCGGCACCGGCAAGACCGGCGTCGGGCCGCACGCCCAGAACCTCCGGGACGTGGGCAGCGCGGTCTACACCGCCGGTGCGAAGGCGGCCGTGAAGTTCCTGTCCGAGCAGAAGGGCACCGATACGTCCCGAATCTCGGTGTACGGCTTGGGCGAGGGCACGGTGCACGCGCTGGCGGTGGCCACCGACACCAGTTCGGGCGCCCCGAAGATCCGTTCCCTCGCGCTGCTGCAGCCGCTGGCCGGCCGCTATCTCGACGTCATCACCAATCGGGTGCGGTCCTCCGTCGACGCCGACGTGAAGGCCGGTGCCAAGACCCGGCAGCAGGCCGACCAGGTGCTGACCGACTGGAACGCAGCCGTCGCAACGACGCGGGCCAGCGGCACGCCGCCGGCCAAGCTGCCCGAAGGCCTGAGCGCCATCCTCAACCCCGGCAACGCCAAAGCCGTGCTGGAGGCCGACTCCATCGACCCCCTCGCGCTGGCCGCGAAGGTGCCGAACGGCACCCCTGTCCTGCTGACCTGCTCCGACTCCGACGTGCAGGCCTTCTGCGACGCCGAGCAGCCGCTGATCGCCGCCCTGGCGCACACCGCGCTGACCGTGGTTCCGCTCAAGGGCGTGAGCCATGTGCTGCGCGACGATCCCAGCGACAACGTCGCCAATTACGCCAACAAGGCGCCTCTCTCGCCGCAGCTGACGAGCGCGCTGGACGGGTTTGTCGGCAAGTAGTCACCACGCGCGGCCGCGGTAGGAAGTGTCCAACCTTCATCGGTGGGTATACCTGCATCACGACGCCTACGGGGCACGAGTGTTTCGTGGCGCCGTACGACCGACGAACAGGACGGACTGCCATGGACAAGGATGATCCCGGTTCCCGGAGTACATACACCGACGCGGACCTCGAGACCGGCGAGGCCAAGGGACCCGTCAGCGCCGTCGACGAACTTCGTCGCGCCAGGGCCACCGGCCGTGACGATACGCCCGACGTGGAACAAGAACCGGCCGAAGCGCAGGAGCCGCCGGACTGACGGCGGTTGCGGCGACGGCCACGACACGTCGCGCGCGCGGAAACGTCGTATCCGTCCCATAATGTCGCGAGCATGAGTGACGACAGGATGTTGGCCCGGATCGCGGCGCTGCTGCGGCAGGCCGAGAACACCGACAACCAGCACGAGGCCGAGGCGTTCATGGCCGCGGCGCAGCGGCTGGCCACCACGACCTCGATCGACCTGGCGGTGGCGCGGGCGCATTCGGCGACCCGGACCGCGGCGCAGGAGCCGGTGCAGCGCACCGTCACCATCGGCGATGCGGGCACCCGGGGGCTGCGGACGTTCGTGCAGTTGTTCGTGCTGATCGCCCGGGCCAACGACGTGAAATGCGACATCGCGTCCAACTCGACGTTCGTCTACGCCTACGGGTTCGCCGAGGACATCGACGCCACTCACGCCCTGTACGCCAGCGTGGTGGTGCAGATGGTGAAGTCGTCGGACGCCTACATCTCGACGGGTGCGCACCGGCCGACGCCGACGATCACCGCCCGGCTCAACTTTCAGCTGGCGTTCGGCGCGCGCGTTGGCCAGCGGCTGATCGACGCCCGCGAGGAAGCGCGGCAGGCAGCGACCTCCGAGAGCGCCGATCAGCCGGGGACCGCGGTCGCGTTGCGCAACAAGGATCTCGAGCTGGTGTCGTTCTACAAGAAGACGTCCCAGGCGCGGGGGAGCTGGCGGGCGACGAGTGCGTCGGCCGGTTACTCGTCGGCGGCGCGGCGGGCCGGGGACCGGGCGGGACGCCGCGCGCGGTTGGGGCCGAGCCCCGAATTGTCCGGTGCGCGTACGGCTCTGGAGCGATGACCCGGGACGTCCAACGGTCTGCGGTGTATGCCGCCGAGCAGTTCGTGCGTACGTTGTTCGACCGCGCGGGGGAGCGTGGCAACCGGGCGGTCGAGTTCTTCGGGGCGCAGTTGACGCTACCGCCCGAGGCGCGCTTCGGCTCCGTCGAGGCGGTGCGGCGCTACGTCGACCAGGTGTTGACCATGCCGACGGTGGCGGCGCGGTGGCCTGACGCCGGTGCGGTGGCGGTGCGGGCACGGCGGGGCGTGACGGCCGCGCACTACGAGGCGGGTGACGGGGGTGCGGTCATCGCGGTGCCCGAACGCCAATCCACCTGGGCGCTGCGGGAATTGGTCGTCTTGCACGAGGTGGCGCACCATCTGTCCGCCGCGGTGCCGCCGCACGGGCCGGCGTTCACCGCGGCCTTCTGCGACCTGGCCGACATGGTGATGGGCCCGGAGGTCGGGCACGTCCTGCGCGTGGTCTACGCCAAAGAGGGCGTGCGCTAACCCTTTCCTTTCCCCGCGAGCGGCCGTGTTTGTACGTGGACACGCCGCGTTCGGCGTGTACTTCGCGGCCCCTCGCGGCCGGCGAGCGTGCGCCTGCTGATCGTCTAATGCGGCGGCCCCAGATACGGGAAGACGTCCAGCGTGTCGGTGTGCGGACTGAGGCCCGACGGCGGGCAGTCGCCCTTGGTCAGTGAGGCCAATCGGTAGTCGATCACGTCGTCGGTGAACACCCGCCCGTTCGGGTATTTGGCCGGCAGTGACGGGTTGAACGTCAGCATGTCGGGCAGGATGCCCTCGGCGTCGACAGCGGCGACAGCCTCCTCGTCGGTATAGCCGCCGGTGTGCCCCAGGAGGTGCACGAACATCGGCATCCAGCGGTCCCGGTCGTGCTCCGGCTCGCTGGCGTTGTACTCCTCTTTGGTGTCATCGGTGTTGAAGAAGCTGCTGACCGACGGATGGCCGGCCCGGTCGACGTGCAGCAGCGCGCCGTCGCGGCGGACGCTGCAGCGTCCCCAGATGCGGATGTCGGGCGTGGCGGCCAGCAGTTCTGCGGTCGGCAGCTCCAGGACCATCGAGCACACGTTGGCCTGCGTGTTGGAATCCACTCCGGTCCAAGGGAATTCACCGCTGAGGTGGAGCGCGGTGAAGTTGCGGCCGCCTCTGATGTCGAACAGGTTCTTGATGCCGTCGAAGTCGAAGAAGAAGGCGTCGCTGCGGGCGCCGGCGAAGAACGTGTAGCCGCCGGACTCGGCGATCACCGGCTCCTTGCCGAACGACACCTCGACGCTCTCGAAGATCTTGTCGCCCACCGCCTCTGGTGATCGGGCAGCCTCTCCGGTCGCCACGTACACGTCGACCGTCTGCCGTCCTGAGTCCGGCGCGGAGAAGACGTAGCTGAATGCGATGTCGTTGCGCAGGTCACCGTCGTTGTCGATGGCGAGCCGGTAGATCGCCTCGGGATGAAGGGCGTCGGCGTTGGGGTTGGCGTTGAGGATGAGCACTGTGCGAGCCGGGTCGGCCGGCGATTGGAAGGCGTACAGATCGCAGAGGTCCAGGCGCTGGTCGCCCAAGGGTGGGCCGAGGCTCAGACCCGTGAAATGATTTGACATAGACGTCATTCAAGTGGTCGATGGACCGCGCCGAACCGGAATCGGCCAATCTGGGGACCGGATTCTCCCGCGCTAGCCTGGGGCCATGACCCAACCCGAACCGCAAGCTGTCGACCAGATGTTCAACGAGGTGCTGCGTACCGAGGACGAGACGTTGGCCGCGGCGCGCGAGTCCGCGGTGACGGCCGGCATGCCGGCCATCGAGGTGTCCGCGCAGCACGGAAAGCTGTTGTCTCTGTTGGCGACGATCAGCGGCGCCACCCGCGTGCTGGAAATCGGGACACTCGCGGGCTACAGCACCATCAACCTCGCCCGTGGCATCGGTGCCGAGGGCCGGGTGACGACGTTGGAGTACTCGCCCGAACACGCCGCGGTCGCGCGGGCCAATTTCGAGCGGGCCGGCGTCGCAGACCGGGTGGAAGTGCTGGTGGGCGCGGCGCTGGACACCTTGCCGCAGTTGGCGGAGCGGGGCGACCAGTTCGACTTCTTCTTCATCGACGCCGACAAGGAGAACAACACCGCCTACGTCGAATGGGCGGTGCGATTGGCAGTGCTGGGCGCGGTGATCGTCGTCGACAACGTCACGCGCATGGGCCGGGTGCTGGATCCGGCCGCTGATGACCTGCAGGCGCAAGGGGTGCGCAACATGCTGGAACTGGTGGGCAACCACCCGCGTCTCGAGGCCGCCGCCATCCAGACCGTCGGTGCCAAGGGCTGGGACGGCTTCGCCGTGGCGCGGGTGGGGACGTAGTGCGCAGGGTCGCTGCTGCGGGACTCGTGTTGGCGGTCGGCCTGGCACCGACGGCCTCGGCCGACGCGACGCCGCTACCGGAAGTGCCCGTCTCGTCGGGATCGACGTTCGTCGACGAGCCGTCGATCGTCGACCCACGTCCGCTGACGGCGGAGTCCTGGAGCCGCCTGGACCCGGAACCCGCACTGGCGCTGAATATCTCGATCGGATCGCCCGACTGCTACGGGGTGCACGCCACCGTGCGGGAGACCGACCAGACCGTGACGGTCACGCTGACGTCCGGCCGCCGGTCGGATCGCGAACGCATGGTCTGCACCATGATGATCATGCCCGGCACGATCGTCGTGCCGCTGGCCGATCCTGTCGGCGGTCGGGCGGTGCTGACGGCGGAGTAGAGCCACAACTCGAATTTGACGCAGCCGCTCATTCCCGGTGTTACGTTTTGGTGAGGGTGGGCGTCGACGCGCGAGGAGTTGCGGTGACAGCTTTGGCCGAGGTTCGACATTTCCGCCGCGGTGACGCGGGCTATGACGAGGCGCGCTGCGCGACGGTGTGGAATGCGCGTGTGCCGCAACGCTTTCCGGATGTCATCGTGCAGGCTTCGTGCACTGCCGATGTGGTGGTGGCGGTCCGGTATGCCCGTGCGAACCGGTTGGCGGTCGGCATCCGTTCCGGCGGGCACAGCTGGTCGGCGAATCACCTCCGCGACGGCGGCATGCTGCTCGACGTGAGCCGGCTCGATACGTGCCGGGTGGATCCCGACGCGATGACTGCCGTCGTGGGACCTGGCAAAGGCGGCAGCGTCCTGGCGACCGAGTTGGAGCAGCAAGGCCTGTTCTTCCCGTCGGGACACTGCCGGGGCGTGCGTCTCGGCGGTTACCTGCTGCAGGGCGGCTACGGCTGGCACAGCCGGGTGCTGGGGCCGGCGTGCGAAAGCGTGCTGGCGCTCGACGTGGTCACGGCCGACGGTGAACAGATCCGGTGCGACGCCGAACAACACCCGGATTTGTATTGGGCGGCAAGGGGATCCGGTCCCGGATTCTTCGGTGTGGTGACGGCATTCCACCTGCGCCTCTATCCGAAGCCCGCGGTGTGCGGCAGCAGCCTGTACGTCTACCCTTTCGAGGCTGCCGACGAAATCTACGCGTGGGCCCGCGCCATCAGCGCCGACGTTGACCGCCGCGTGGAGCTGCAGATCGTCGCCTCCCGGGCCATGCCCAGTTCGGGCCTGAGCACGCCGGGCATCGTGCTGGCCTCGCCGGTGTTCGCCGACAGTGACGACGAAGCCAAAGATGCAGTGGCACTGCTCGATACGTGCCCCGCGCGGCCGCACGCGCTGATGGCCGTGCCGTTCGCGCCGACGAACCTGCCCACCTGGTACGACGCGGTGATGAGTAACTACTTGAACGACCACCGCTACGCCGCGGACAACATGTGGACGTCGGCGTCGACGGCCGAGCTGCTACCGGGCGTGCGGAACATCCTCGAGACCATGCCGCCGCACCCGTCGCATTTCCTCTGGCTGAACTGGGGACCGTCGCCCGCCCGTCAGGACATGGCCTACAGCCTGGAGGACGAGGTGTATCTGGCGCTGTACGCCGGCTGGTCAGACGCGGCCGACGACGAAAAGTACGGTGACTGGGCCCGATCCAATATGGCGGCGATGTCGCACCTGGCCACCGGTATACAGCTGGCCGACGAGAACCTCGGCGCCCGGCCGGCGCGGTTCGCCACCGACGCGGCCATGGCGCGACTGGACGCCGTGCGCGCACAATATGACCCGGAGGGTCGCTTCTACGCCTGGATGGGACGGACATGAGCTACCTGGGTTACCGCGGCGACGACGCGGACACACCGTTCGGCAGGTTCTTCAACCCGGAGATGGCGGCGCTGCCACGTCATGTGGTGCAGGCGCTCGAGCACGGGCCACAGGCCGGCCCGGTGCTACCTGACTTCGACGAACCGTTGGCCGGGGACGGTTATCAGCAGACCGAGAACGGCTACGGCAGCCTGTCGGACGGCGGTTACACCGTCGCCGTGCGCACCGACATGCCGGGCGTGACGCCGCAGATGTGGGACTGGTGGTTCGGCTGGCACGGCTGCGACGCGCGCCGCTACAAGCTGTGGCATCCCCGGGCGCATGTGTCGGCGCAGTGGCGCGACGGCCGTGACGACCTGGCCTATATCGGCCGGACCTCGCTGGTCGAGGAGTACCTCGGCTCGGCGCTCAGTTCGGTGGCGATCCAATTCGTCGACCCGGCCCCACTGGGGCACGCCGGGCTGGCCATCGCCGCGCGCCTGGGGTCGCCCGACATCCCGGTCGATATCGGTTGGCTTGTTCATCAAGTGCGCCCGACGCCGGACGGTGCGGAGATGCGCTCCCGATTCTGGATGGGCGGACAGCACGTCAGTTTCCGGGCTGGTAAGTCCCTGGCGGACCACGCATTTCGGGTGCTTGCCGCGCGTCAGCTGCCCCATCCGCGCGACCTGCTGGTGCACTGCGCGCAGGAGATGAACCATCTCGCCGGCTTCCTGCCGGAGCTCTACGCGCAGTGCGGCCAACCCCCAAGCTGAGACTCGTGCGTCAGGAGGTGCTGCCAGTTCGCCGAGCTCGTCAGGTGGTGGCGGAAGTCGCCGCGCGGAGCAGTTCCGCCGCCTCGGTCTGATAGGCGTGCTCGGCCCACTCCAGCGGGGTCGAGTCGAATCGCCCGTCGGTGATCGACGGGTCGGCGCCCGCGTCCAGCAGCCGCCGGATCAGCGACAGGTCGCCCTCCCATGCGGCCTGGTGCAGCGGTGTCGCGCCGTCGTCGTCGCGGGCGTTCGGATCGGCGGGGAAGGCCGGCTGGATGGTCTCGACGCCGGACACATCGATGCCGTGCCGCGCGAGCAAAGCGAGACGATCGCTGAATCCGTGCTCGGCCGCCCAGCGAATCTGCCGTTGCCACAGCTGTTCTCGGGTCTCCATCGCCTCGCCGAGTCGCTGCTCCCACGGGCTGGGCGCGGGCTCGGCGAGGCCGTGGGCGAACAGCAGCTCCAGGTGCGAATCATCCGGACGGAACATCCGGTTGTAGAGCGTCTGCTGATCAACCGGATGGGCGCCGCGGCGCAGCAGCAAGGTGGCGAGCGCGGTGGCGTGCGGATGCCGGGGCTGACGCCGCGGCCCCTGCTCGCCCTCACCGAACACCCCGGTCAACAGCGTGAACGGCGTCGACATCCCGCACCAGAGGTAGCCGGCGTTCGGGTCGGCGCCGGCGTCGAGCAGCAGAGTCGCGGCCGCTATGACGTCACTTGCACTGCGGCCCAGGGGAATACGTGTGTAGCAGAGGTACATCATGGGGACCCAGCCGAACGGCCCGCCGCCGGTGTTGGCAAGTGTCGGTCGCGCGGCGAGGTGACGGTTCAAGGCGACCGGGTCGGATGCGGCGGCAGCGGCCCAGATGCTGTGCTCGGCCAACCTGGGATCGACGGCAAGCATGTCGGCGGCGGACTGCCAGCGGGGCGGGGCGTCGGATTCGTCGTAACGCAACGCCGCCAATGAGCAGAACCGGTCCGCCGCGGCGAGGGCGTCCTCGTCGACGGCGCCCGGGTCGACGCTCAGATCAGCAGCGAGCCGCAGGTAGTGCACCAGCGCCGGCCAGCCGGTGAAGCCATAGCGGCGGGCGACTGTGAATTGCGCGGCATGAAGCGCGATGCCCTCGGCGCGCTGGAACCGACGCGCTTCATCGCGGAGTTTGTCCAGGGACGGATTGGTGGGCAGTGTGCTGGCCATGACGGCCTCCTCTCATGCGCCCGCGTCCGCGAATCGGGCCGAGAAGAGGTCGGTCACAAGGTAAAACACCAGCAGGGAGGCTGAGCCCCTTCGAGCGGACGTCGGGCGGTCCTGCGCGCCCGATCGCCACTGTACCGGCCCGTGAGCGTGCGCGAAATGCACACCAATTGCGGTGTGTCCACGTACAGACACGCACGCTCGCGGAAAGCGGTTAGGTGCAGACCGCGCCGACCGCGGCCGATTGGACCAGCTTCGTGTACTTGGCCAGCACGCCCGTTTTGTAGCGCGGCGGCAACGGCTCGAATCCTTCACGGCGCGCGGCCAATTCGGCCTCGTCGACGAGGAGGTCCAGCGTGCCGTTCGCCACGTCCAGGCGGATGCGGTCACCGTCGCGCACGAACGCGATGGGACCGCCGTCGACGGCCTCCGGCGCGATGTGCCCGACGCACAGGCCCGTCGTGCCGCCAGAGAAGCGGCCGTCGGTCATCAGCAGCACGTCCTTGCCCAGGCCGGCGCCCTTGATGGCGCCGGTGATGGCCAGCATCTCGCGCATGCCCGGACCGCCCTTGGGCCCTTCATAGCGGATGACGACGACGTCGCCGTGCGTGATGGTGCCGTCTTCCAGTGCGTCCAGGGCGGCGCGCTCGCGCTCGAAAACCCTTGCGGTGCCCTCGAACACGTCGGAATCGAAGCCGGCCGACTTCACGACGGCACCCTCGGGAGCCAGCGAGCCGTGCAGGATGGTGATGCCGCCGGTCGGGTGGATCGGGTTGTTCATCGCGCGCAGCACCTTGCCGTCCGGGTCGGGCGGCGCGATGTGGGCGAGGTTCTCGGCCATGGTCTTGCCGGTGACGGTCAGGCAATCACCGTGCAGCAGACCGGCATCCAGTAGCGCGCGCATCACGACGGGCACGCCGCCGATCTCGTCGACGTCCTTCATCACGTGGCGGCCAAAGGGTTTCACGTCGGCCAGGTGGGGCACCTTGTTGCCGATGCGGGTGAAGTCGGCGAGGGTCAGCTCGACCTCGGCCTCGCGGGCAATGGCCAGCAGGTGCAGCACGGCATTGGTGGAGCCGCCGAATGCCATGACGACCGCGATGGCGTTCTCGAACGCTTCCTTGGTCAGGATGTCGCGGGCGGTGATGCCGCGGCGCAGCATCTCCACGACAGCTTCGCCGGACTTGCGGGCGAATTCGTCGCGGCGCTTGTCGATGGCCACCGGAGATGCGCTGCCCGGCAACGACATACCGAGCGCCTCGGCGGCCGACGCCATGGTGTTGGCGGTGTACATACCGCCACAGGCACCCTCACCGGGACAGATGGCGCGCTCGATGATGTCGACGTCCTCGCGGGACATCAGCCCACGCGCGCACGCACCGACGGCCTCGAAGGCGTCGATGATGGTGACTTCCTTCTCGGTGCCGTCGGTGAGCTTCGCGACGCCGGGCATGATCGAGCCGTTGTAGAAGAACACGCTCGCCAGGTCGAGCCGGGCCGCGGCCATCAACATGCCGGGGATCGACTTGTCGCAGCCGGCCAGCAGCACAGAACCGTCCAGGCGCTCGGCCTGCATCACGGTCTCGACGCTGTCCGCGATGACCTCACGCGACACCAGCGAGAAGTGCATGCCTTCGTGGCCCATCGAGATGCCGTCGGACACGGAGATGGTGCCGAACTCCAGCGGGTAGCCGCCGGCGGCGTGCACGCCCGCCTTGACGTCCTGCGCCAGTCGCTGCAGCGACATGTTGCACGGCGTGATCTCGTTCCATGACGACCCGACGCCGATCTGCGGCTTGACCCAGTCGTCGTCGCCCATGCCTACCGCGCGCAGCATGCCTCGGGCTGCGGTTTTCTCCAGGCCGTCGGTGACGTCGCGGCTGCGGGGCTTGATATCGGGCTGGTCGGCAGACATGCAGGTAAGTATGCCCTCGGGCAGTTGGTCGCCAAAATCCTTTTCAATACCCCTAAGGGGTATGCGGTACGCTGGGGTTATGACGGCAGACGAGTCGGGGGCCACCGGCGGCCATACTGGGGCCTCACACGGCGATGCGCCGCAAGAAGCCCAACACGGCTATTCGTCCAACAAGGACAACTACGCCAAGCGGCTGCGGCGCGTCGAGGGACAGGTCCGCGGCATCGCCAAGATGATCGACGAGGACAAGTACTGCATCGACGTGTTGACGCAGATCAGCGCGGTCAACAGCGCACTGCAATCGGTCGCGCTGGCGTTGCTCGACGAGCACCTGGGTCATTGCGTGAGCCATGCCGTGGCGGTCGGCGGCGACGAGGCCGAGCAGAAGCTGGCCGAGGCCTCCGCGGCGATCGCGCGGCTGGTGCGGTCCTGAATCAATCGACCCTGAGCTGAGGGCGCACTTGTGCGAGAACGCCGCGCCCTCACTGCAGCGTCAACGGAGTAGGGGTTACGCGCCGAGTTCGTCCTCGATGCGCTGGACCTTCGCGGTGAGCTGGCCGGTGTAGCCCGGACGGATATCGGACTTGAGGACCAGACTGACCCGTGGGGACACCGCCGCCACCGCTTCCACGGCCCGTTTGACCACGGCCATGACCTCGTCCCACTCGCCCTCGATGTTCGTGAACATCGCATTGGTCTCGTTGGGCAGGCCCGACTCTCGCACCACCCGCACGGCCGCTGCGACGGCTGCACCGACACCGCCGGACTCGTCACCACCCATCGGGCTGACGCTGAAGGCAACAATCACAGGTTCGATTGTGCGCGGATCCCGCGGGTACCGACAGCCGTCGAGGCGTTTCCGGAGCGTCCAGCGCCGCCGGCGGGAGTAACGCGCGACATATCTGCGCCGATCAACTGTGCAGTTCAACGCCCTTCGATGGGGCTGAAAACGCGGTGCGAGGGCCTTTCGCGGCAGGGGCCGCCCAGCGCGCTATGAGAGACTGGAGGCGTTGTGAACTGGAGGTGGCGGATGCCGCAGTGGAAGAAGAGCAAGCTACTGACCGCGGTCGTGGCGGCCGGACTGGTCGCCGGAATGACCGTCGCGACCCCGTCGGCACTGGCCGACCCGGACGCGCCGGACCCAGGTGTGGCAGCTGCGCCGATCGATCCCGGGCTGCCCGTCGAGGCCCCGCTGCCGCCGCCGATCCCGCCGGCCGGTGACCCTGTCCCCGCGCCCGCCCCGGTCATTCCCGGCGCCCCGATTCCCGGCATCGCGGAGCCCATCCCGGCAGGCACCCCGGCCGGACAGAACCCCACCCCGTTCGTCGGGCAGCCGCCGTTCAACCCGCCGACCTTCAACCCGGTCAACGGGTCCATGGTGGGCGTGGCCAAGCCGATCTACATCAACTTCCCGCGGCCCATCGCCAACAAGCAGATGGCGCAGGACGCGGTGCACATCTCGTCGAACCCGCCGGTGCCCGGCATGTTCTATTGGGTGACCGACAGCCAGCTGCGCTGGCGGCCCATCGCCTTCTGGCCGGCGAACACCGTCGTCAACATCGACGCCGCGGGCACCAAGTCCAGCTTCCGGACCGGCGACTCGCTGGTCGCCACCGCGGACAACGCGACGCACCAGATGACCATCAGCCGCAACGGCGTGGTCGAGAAAACCTTCCCGATGTCGATGGGCAAGGCTGGGGACGAGACCAAGAACGGCACCTACTACGTGCTGGAGAAGTTCGCGGAGGTGGTGATGGACTCGTCGACCTATGGCGTTCCCGTCGACTCTCCGCAGGGCTACAAGCTGAAGGTGCAGAACGCCGTCCGCATCGACAACAGTGGCGCGTTCGTGCACAGCGCGCCGTGGTCGGTGGCCGATCAGGGCAAGCGCAACGTGAGCCACGGCTGCATCAACCTGTCGCCCGACAACGCGAAGTGGTTCTATGACCAGTTCGGTAGCGGCGACCCGATCGTCGTGAAGAACTCGGTCGGTCTCTACAACTACTCCGACGGTGCCGGCGACTGGCAGTGGGGCATGCAGACCCCGGCCGCCGCACCCGCGACGTCCGGTACCTCCGGGACTCGGTAACCCGCGAGCAGGCGTAAACCCCCAATTTCCTTCGGAAATTGGGGGTTTCGCGTGTCGGGGCGCTCCTCTGTCGCCGGCTCAGTGTTGAGCCTGCGGTCAGGGCGCGGGCTACTCGAACGTTCTCACCGTGGCCGCAAGATCAATCCCAGCCGGTCATTGATTCTGCGCTCACGGTCGCCGCCACTGGGGTTTTCTCGCCCTCCCGCAGAATCGACTGACTCTGCGCTCAAACCCGCCCGGCGGACCGCTAGTTCCAGATGCGCACGCGCTCAGCGGGATCGAGGTACAGCTCGTCGGACGTGGTGACGTCGAACGCCTCGTAGAACGAGTCGATGTTCCGGATCACGCCGTTGCAGCGGAACTCCGGCGGCGAGTGCGGGTCGACGGCCAGGCGCCGAATGGCTTCGGCGTCACGGGATTTGGTGCGCCACACCTGTGCCCAGCCGAAGTAGACGCGCTGGATGCCGGTGAGCCCGTCGATGACGGGGGCCTCCTCGCCTCCGAGTGAGAGCTCGTAGGCCAGCAGGGCGATGGACAGTCCGCCCAGGTCGCCGATGTTCTCGCCGACGGTGAAGGCGCCGTTCACGTGGTGGCCCGACTCCAGTGCCCGGGGCGTGAACGCCTCGTACTGTTCGATCAACGCCTTTGTCCGCAAACCGAATTCGGCGCGGTCGGCGTCGGTCCACCAGTCGACGAGGTTACCGTCGCCGTCGTACTTGGCGCCCTGGTCGTCGAAGCCGTGCCCGATCTCGTGCCCGATCACCGCGCCGATGCCGCCGTAGTTGGCGGCGTCGTCGGCCTCGGCGTCGAAGAACGGCGGCTGCAGAATGGCTGCGGGGAAGACGATCTCGTTCATCCCCGGGTTGTAGTAGGCGTTCACCGTCTGCGGCGTCATGAACCATTCGTCGCGGTCCACCTCGCTGCCCAGCTTGGCCAACTCCCGGTCGTGCTCGACAGCCTGCCCGCGCAGGTAGTTGCCGTACAGGTCGGCGGCGTCGATCACCAGCGCCGAGTAGTCGCGCCAGCGCGCCGGATAGCCGATCTTCGGGGTGAACTTGTCCAGCTTGGCCAGCGCGCGCTGCCGGGTCTCGGGCGTCATCCACTCCAGATTGGTGATGCTGACGCGGTAGGCCTCGCGCAGGTTGGCCACCAGCTCATCCATCCGGGCCTTGTGCGCGGGCGGGAAATGCCGGTCCACGTACAGCTTTCCGACGGCGTCGCCCATCAGGCCCTCGACCAGGCCGACGCCGCGCTTCCAGCGGTCCCGGATCTCCTCGGTGCCCGACAGGGTGCGGCCGTAGAAGTCGAAGTTCTCCGCCACCACGTCGTCGGTCAGGATCGGGGCGCGGCCGCTGATCAGACGCCAGCTCAGCCACGCCTTCCAGTCCTCGAGCGGTTCGGAAGCCCACAGGGCCGCGAACGCGACAAGGAAATCTGGTTGCCGCACAACGACTTCGGCGACCACATCGGTGGACGAACCCACGGTCGTCAGCCAGCCGTTCCAGTCGAAACCCGGCGCTTCGTCGGTGAGGTCGGCAAAGCGGCGCAGGTTGTAGCTCAGGTCTGCGTCGCGGCGCTTGACCACATCCCAGTGCGCCGCAGCCAGTTTGGTCTCCAGCGCGACGATCCGGGCGGCGGTGTCGGCTTGGTCGCCCCCGACGACGAGGCTCAGCATCCGCGCGATGTGCTGCGGGTAGGCGGCCAGCACGGCGGCGTGTGCCGGCTCGCGGTAGTAGGACTCGTCGGGCAGGCCCAAGCCGGACTGGGTGAAGTGCAGCAGGTACCGCGTCGAGTCCTTGGAGTCGGTGTCGATGTAGGCGCCGGCACCACCGCCGACGCCGGTGCGCTGCAGCGCACCGAGGACCGCGGCGAGAGCGTCCGCGTCGGCGGCGTCGGCGACCAGAGCCAGCTCGGCCAGCAGCGGCGCGAGACCGACGGCAGCGACCCGCTCGGTGTCCATGAAGCTCGCGTACAGGTCGCCGATGCGCTGAGCGTCGGTGCCCACCGGGCCCGAGGCCGTCGTGATGAGATCGCGCACCTGCTCTTCGGCGCGGTCGGCCAGCAGCCGGAAAGCGCCGTCGGTGGCCCGGTCGGCCGGGATGTCGTAGTCGGTGAGCCAGCGGCCGTTGACGTGACCGAACAGGTCGTCCTGTGGACGGGCGTCGGCGTCGAGGTAGCTCAGGTCGATACCGGATCGGGGAGAGGTAGCTTCGAGAGTCACCTGGCCATCCTGCCATCGCCGCTGCAGTGGCGGCGGGCGCTGCGGGTAGCCTCACGCCCATGCCCGACGAGCGCAGCGAAGACTCCGCCGAAAAAGACGCAGCGAAAGACGCCGTGGCCGGTGACGCCGAGCCCGCCGGCAAGGCCGCTGCGCCGAGTGCTCAGACTGATCGAATCTTCAGCCCCTACGGCGTCGCCTCGGCGGTGCTGGGCGCGGTCGCGGTGGTCGCGGTGGTCCTGGCGACCTGGGTTTACCTGGGCCACCGGGCCGACGACAAGGAACGCGCGCATGAGGCGCAGGCGATGAAGGCCGCCGCGGAGTGGTCCAGCCTGCTCATCAACATGACGAAGGACAACGTCGCCGTCAACGTGCCGAAGCTGCACGAGGGCACCGTCGGCCAGCTCAATGCCGATTTCGACGCCACCGTCGCGCCGTTCACCCAGCTGGTGCAGAAGCTGCAGAGCCAGACCAGCGGGCAGATCGAGTCCGTCGCGCTGGAAACGCTGCATCACATACCGCCCGGCGAACAGGGCAAACCGCAGGTCCAGCCGGAGCTCGCCGCGATTTCCTCGGATACGACGACCGTGCTGGTGATCGCGACGTCCGTGAGCCAGAACGCCGGGGCCAAGCCGCAGACCGTGCGCTGGCGGCTGCGCCTCGGGGTGGCCGATGTCGGCGGCAAGATGCTGATTTCGCGATTGGAGACGCTGCGATGAGGAACGCGTGGCGGGTACTGGTCTTCGACGTGCTGGCGCCGCTCGCGGTGCTGGCGAGCCTCGTATACATCGGGCTGGCGTTGGAGCGGCCGCTGTGGTGGGTCGTGGTGGGCACGATCGTCGGGCTGCTGGTGCTGCAGGCGTCGGTGGTCAACTTCGTGCTGTTCCGCCGGGACGGCGTGACCATGGGCACCGACGACGACGCCCCGAAGTTGCGGCTTGCGGTCGCCGGGCTGACGGCGGTTGCCGTGGCCGCGGCCGCCATCGTGGGCTACACGAAGTGGACGGTGCCGGATCGAGCCACGAGCGCCGACATGTCCACGGTGGTCGGCATCGCCAGCAGCGTCGCAGAGGCATCGGCGACCTTCACCCCCGGCGCGCCGAACGTGTCGATCGACCGGGCCACATCGTTGATGGCGCCGCAGCGCGCCGAGGCCTACCGCAACGAGTTCAATGCGGTCGCCAAGGATCTCACCAGCCGGGGGGTGGCCGGTCAGGCCAGCACCATCTCGGCAGGCATCGAGACCATCGGACCGAATTTCGCCAGCGTCGCGGTGGTCATGCGGGCCACGCAGAACACCCCGAACAAGCCGGCACAGGCGACGGTGCTGGGACTGCGGGTCACGCTGACCAAGCAGGACGGACGTTGGCTGGTCATGGACGTGACGCCGATCGCGTCGCGGTAGCGCGGTGGGAAGGCCCGCTCAGGAGCGGGCGGAACGCATCCGGGCGAAGCGGTCCGAGAGCCGCCGCATGCGCACCAGCAGCGCGGCCGACGGGCTGGTGGTCCCGGCCGTGTAGGTCGAAAGCTCTTGTGTGCCAACGCCGATGCGGGACGCGAACTCGGTCTCGCTGAGACCGGAGCGTTCCATCAACAGCCGGATCTGGCGGGCCACCTCGGCGCACTCGTTGGCCTCGAGCTGGGTACGGGCGCGGCCGAGCACCTCGGACAGCGCCTTGGAGATGCCGTACGGGTTGGTCGTCGCCAGGATCTCTTCGACCTGCCGGGCGGTGCGGCCGAACGGGTCGCGCTTGATGGCGACGACGATGCGCTGCCAGACCGCCAGGTCGTCGTTCTCCAGTGCGGCGCGGATGGCCGACGTCGACCAGAACTCCACGGGCTTCTCGCCGGGGGCCTGCGCCGGGAACGCGACGGTGGGTGCCCCGTTGGGGCCGGGTGCGGCGGAGTCACCGGGATCGTCGGCACCAGAAGGGGTGTCCCTCACTTCGGATGTCAACGTCACCTCGCCTCCTCCAACATGGCCACCGCCACCGCCAGACAACGCTGTTTGACGTCGGGCCAATCTGCCGTTTCCTGGTCGTCGAACGGGTGCGGGTCGGCCAACCTGCGGACCAACTGGGTGGCCACCCACTGGTTCTTCGACCGTTCTCCACAGTAATACCCGTCAATTCCGGCTAGAACCGCGGCCGCGGTCCGGATGTCCATACAGGACACCAGGTCGACGAAGTCGGCGTAGTCCTGGACGCTGTTGCGGGACATGATCAGGTAGCACTTGAGCCGCAGCGTTTCGGCGCCCGTCGGGATGTCCAGCCGGTCGCCGGTGGGCAGCAGGACCGTCGTGGTCTCCACGGGACTGCGGCGCTCGATGGCGGGCCCGTCGGTGTCGCTGAGGGACAGGGCGTCGAGGGCGACCGACAGCCGTCCACCCCACATGGTGACGGGGTGCACGTCGGGGTTGTCCGACGCCGCCCGGGAATGGCCGTGTGCGCGCCGGCGCAGCAGCGCCAGCCCGGTGCGGGATCCGTCATTGCGAGCGGGTGCGGCCGCGATCCGCCGCGGCACCGCCCGTGGCACGTACTGCTGCTCGCCGGTGTCGCTGGCACCGCAGCCGCTGAACGCCAGCGGATCGGGGACGGTAACGGTCTGCGCGGCAAGGTTTTTCAGCTTGGCGGCGGACTTGACGACGCTGCGCAGCTCGGCGCCGGAGGGGCCCAGTGCGGAGATGTCGTCGGGGATGATGACCAGGCTGCCGGTATCGGTGGTGGGCAGCGGCTTGTCGAAATCGACCGACGGCAGCAGCCGGTCCAGCCACTTGGGCAACCACCAGTTCCACCGGTCGAACATCGCCATCAGCGCGGGCACCAGGACCAGTCGCACCACCGTCGCGTCGACCGCGATGGCGACAGCGCAGGCCACCCCCATCTGGGCCACCAGCGGCATGCCGGCGAAGGCGAACCCGATGAACACGGCGATCATGATCAGCGCGGCGCTGGTGATCGTGCGGGCGCTGGTGCTGACGCCGTAGGCGACGGCATCGCGCGTGTTGCCGGTCTGCAGGAAGCGTTCGCGGATGCGCGTCAACAGGAAGATCTCGTAGTCCATGGACAGGCCGAACGTCATCGCCAGTACCAGCGGCGGAATGGTGCTGTCCAGCGACTCCAGGGGTTTGAACCCGAGCGCCTGGAACCAGCCCCACTCGAAGACGATCACCAGGCTGCCGTAGGCCGCGGCCACCGACAGCACCGTCATCAGGACGCCCTTGAGCGCCAGCACGACCGAGCGGATCGAGATCAGCAGCATCACGAAGGCGATCAGCGACACGAACACGAACACGAGGACTTCGGTGTTCGCGACGCGATGGTCGAAGTCCATGATCAGCGCCGTCGGTCCGCCCACCGCGATGGCGACGTTGGGGCCGGTGACAGGCGGCAGATGCTGCCGCAGCCAGGTGATGGAGTCACGCGCGACGAGGTCTTCGGGGTCAACCGAGAGCACGACCGAGAACAGGGCGCTGCGGTTGTCATTGCTGAACACCGGCGGCGCGACCTGCGCCACGTCCGGCGCCTGCGTCATCGTTTGGTGCAGCGCGTCGAGCGTCGCGGTGTTCTGCGGGTCGGACGCCGTCGCCTCGGGGAACGTCGCCAGTACCCGGATCGGGCCGAGCGCTCCCGGGCCCAGCGCTTCCGCCGCCGCTGCCACGCCGCTGCGGATTTCGTGGGTCGGCGCGAACTGGCGCAACATGCTGTTGCCCAGTTGCATGCCGAACGACGGCGCCGCCAGGGCGACCAGGAAGACGGTGGCCAGCAGCGCCGACAGCCACGGGCACCGCATGGTGCGTTCGGTCCACTGGGTCCAGAACGGTGACTGCGTGGCGTCCGGGCGGCGGGAGACGTGCAGCCACGACGAGCGCTTGGCGACCCGCTTGCCGAACGTGGCCAGCACCGCCGGAATCAAGGTGGTCGACGTCAGCACCGCGACCGCGACGGCCAGGATGGCGCCGGTGGCCATCGACGACAGCACCGGCGTGCCGATCAGGTAGATACCCGTGATCGACGCGATCACGGTCAACCCGGACAGCAGCACCGCCAGGCCGGACGTCGCCATCGACGCGTCGACGGCCTGTTCCGGGTCGCGGCCGGCGCGAAGCTCCTCGCGGAAGCGCATGAGGATGAACAGCGAATAGTCGACGGCCAGCGCGATGCCGAACATCGACAGCGTCGTTGTCACGAAGACGCTCATCGTGACCCAGATGGACAGGAGGTAGACCACCCCCATCGTCACGATCACCGTGCAGACGCCGAGCAGCATCGGCATCGCCGCGGCGGCGAGGGAGCCGAATACCGCCAGCAGCACGATCAGGACGATCGGCAGGTTCCACTTCTCGGCCTCGGCGACGTCGTGCTTGGTCGTCTCGCTGGCGGCCGCACCGAGTGCGCCCTGCCCGATGACGTACAGCCGGACCTTGCCGTCGGCGGTCTGGCCGGGCTTGCCGCCCTCGATGCCGACCTCCTTGCGCAGCTTCTTGGCGATGTCGACGGCGCCGCTGTTGTTGAAGTCGAGCCGCAGGGTTACGACGTAGGGCTTGCCGGCTTGCGGCTCGGCCTGCGTGGGGTCGGGGACGACCTTGACGTTGGAGACGCCGGCCGCGATGCGTTTCAGCTCGTCGACAGCGGCGGTCATGTCTTCTTGTGACGCATTGGCGTTCGGGGCCGCGACCAAGGCCAGCGGCGAGGCGCCCTCGTCGGGGAAGTGGTCCTCGAGCTCGTACTGGACGTGCAGGGACTGGGAGCCGGCGACGTCGAACCCGCCGCCGCTGAGGTTGCTGGACTGGGTCGCCGCGAGATACAGAGACGGCACCATGAGCAGCAGCCAGGTGGCGAAAACCGCCCAGCGCCAACGCCGAAGCAGACCGCTCAGCCGCATCATCAACTGCTGGATGGCGAACCCTCTTCCTGCGGTCGTTCCGGTTGCCACCGGAGTCTTTTGATCGGCGTTGCGTGTCGCCGACCCTACCCCAGTATGGGGTAGGGTGACCGGCCCGCGAGCGGCGTTGAGCCGCCTGACGGGAACCTTGATCCAACTGCAACCGGGCGGCTCGCGGCCCCGTCGGCGCGGGTTCGCGGGTGGTGGGCGTCGCCGGGAACCATGCGGTGACCTGGATGTTTGCTGTGTGGATTGGTCAGCGGCCCGGCGGCGATGGCAAGATGGCGGGAGCCGAATCCCGGATGCGGTCCGGCGCATGTTCAGCGCCAGCCCGGGAAATCAGTGTTTGCCGAGTGTTTACACGGCCGTTGTTGGCCCGTAAACCCGTGAGGAGATTTGCCATGAAGACGACCAGTGCGACGGTTCGCCGCGGGCTCGCCGGGATGTTCGCTGTAACTGCACTCGGCGGTGTGATGGTCACGTCGTTCGGGGCCCCGTCGGCCGGTGCGGGCCAGGATCCGTGTGCCGCCAGCCAGGTCGCCAAGACGATCGGCATGGTGGCCACCTCGACCGGCACCTACCTCGATGCGCATCCCACCGCGAACCAGACGCTGACGACCATTTCGCAGCAGCAGCCAGGCCCGCAGTCGTTGGCAGCGCTGAAGACCTATTTCGATGCCAACCCGCAGGAGGGCGCCGCGCTGCAGAACCTGCAGGCGCCGCTGGTGACGCTGTCTTCGCAGTGCAAGCTGCCGTTGACGCTGCCGCAGCTCATGGGTCTGATGCAGTCGGTGCCGCAGGGCGGCGGGCTGCCGGCCACGTTGCCCGCGATGCCGAGCGTGCCCGGCGCCGTGCCGTTCACACCGACCCTGCCCGGCGTGACGACGGCGACGGGTTCCATCCCCGCGGCTCAGGCCGTGTCGGCGGCGCAACCCGCCGGGCGCTAGCAACGGCAGGCGGTTATCAGCTCTTCTGCTTATCTTTGAGGGGCCGGTAGCCCCGTCGGGGTTCCGCTACCGGAGCTCTCGACGAAGGGGTTTGACCACATGATGCTCACCGCACTGGCCAAGCGACGCGCTGTCGCCGGCTTCATCGGCGCCGGCGCGGTCGCCGGCAGCATGTTGTTCGGCGCCGTCCCGTCGGCCCTCGCCGACGACGTGCCGCCCAACTGCTCCGCGGCGGACCTGGCCGGCGTCAAGTCGGGTGTCGAGGCGTCGACCTCGGCCTACCTGTTCACCCACCCGGATGTGAACGACTTCTTCTCCAGCCTCCGGGGCCTGTCGAGGGACCAGGCGCACGCCAAGGTCAAGCAGTACCTGGCCGCGAACCCGCAGACCAAGGCCGAACTGCAGGGCATCCGGCAGCCGCTCAAGGATATCCGCGACCGCTGCGGTGTTCCTGGCCCAGCCGGCCGCTAGTCAGGGATTTGTGCACGAAAATCCGCGGGTAGCGCGGATTTTCGTGCACAGATCACTTCAGAAATCGAGCGACGCCGCGCCAGCCGAGCAGCAGGATGGCCGTGACGGTCGAGGCGACGATCACGAAGCTGACCGCGACACCCTGTGCCGACGCCTTGCGCAGCAGCATGCCGATGACGACGGTGCTGACCCAGACCGCCAAGCCGGTCGGGTTCAGCGCCGTCGGGCGGCGCCAGCCCCGCGACAAGGCCCAGCCCGCGACGGTCCCGGTCAGGAACGGCCAACTCGTCTGCGCCACACCGGCCAGGGTGATGCCCTCGGCGTGGCTGCGGCGGCCGATGGTGCAGAAGATCACCACGCATACCACGTCGGCGAGGAAAGCCAGTGCGGCGCTGCGGGTTCCGGTGGCCTGCTCAGTTGTCATAGGTCATCACGTCCAGATTCAGTGGGCTGACATTGTCTTCGTCGCGGGCGGTGAAGCCGGGCGCCGGCTGGGCGGGTCTGCCGGCTTCGAGTGCGTCGACGGCCGCCATATCGGCCAGGCGGCCGGTGAGCTTGAATGACCGGAAGACGAACGGCAGGCCGTCCGCGCGCAGCGGGTCAGCTGTGCTCATCACGTGGAAATGTAGATGCGGCGCGGTCGAATTGCCGGAATTGCCGACGTTTCCCAGTACCTGTCCGGTGCTCAGCCGGTCACCTGGCTTGACCTTGACGCTGCCGGTTTTCAGGTGCGCGTAGAACGCGAAGTTTCCGTTCCCGATGTCTTGGACGACGTGATTGCCGCCGTATTGCGCCAGCGTGAGTCCCGTCGGGTCGACGCCCGGCACCTGTTCGGGCAGGCCCTCGAGGACCGCCACCACCGGGCCGTCGGCCACCGCGTGCACGTCGGAGCCGAAGTAGCGATAGCTGTCCGTCTTCGCGCGGTCCCCGGTGAACAGCTGGCCGTCGGCTTGCAACTGTTCGTAGTCGATGGCGAACCGCTCTGCACCCCAGAGCTTTCCGTCGATCGGGTTGAGCGCCATCCGGTGCGGTGTCATGTCGCAGCAGCTGTTGGCGTCGACCCAGCCCGGGCCGCGCAGTGGCGGTTCGATGACGACGGGCTTGCGGCCGGACACCGTCACCGGGGCGACGGTCTCGGTCACCACCGGCGGCACGAGCGGCGGCATGGGCTTGGGGACCTTGACCACCACTCGGTGCGAAAGCTGCTGGGGCACCGCACTTCCCGGCTCCAGGCTGACGTCAAGCCACACGATCGACCGCTGGCCGGGACCCAGATCGTCGGTGCTGATCCGGGTGCCCATGGTCCGCGTCCAGTAGACGAGGCCGGCGCCGGACAGTTGCAGCAGTGGCCCCGCCGGCCCCATGACCGCGATCGAGGCGACCGTCACGGGTTCGGGTGAGGTGTTGGTGAGTAGCAGCTCGTATGCGAGATGTACCCGGCCGTCGGTGGCCGGAACCGGAACGGGCTCTGCCACCACATCGGCCAGGACCGGGGTGACCATCGGCTCGGCGGCGCCGGCGGAAGTCGTTGGGGAAGAAGAGGACTGAACCGATTTGGGTACGGTCGTACATGAAGTCAGTGCGGTGGCGAGCAACACCACCGCCGCCGCCAGCCGGCTACCCCGTGTCATGCGACGGCTCAGGACTCTCGGGCCGGGGACCCGGTTCGGTGCGAGGGGTTTCGGCCGCGTCCGGATCGAAATCCTTCTCGGTGCGGAAGAGGAAGAAGAACACCACCCAGCCGATTGCCGAGATGAAGATCCAGCTGACCAGGCGATAGATCAGCATGGTCGAGATGGCGGCTGCGAGCGTCATGCCGCTGGACACCAGGCCGGGCACGAGCACCGCCTCGACCACCAGCAGCCCACCGGGCATCAGGGGAATCGCCCCCACGGCGCGCGCCGCGGCGTACGCGACCGTCAGGCCCGCCAGCGACGGGTGGCCGCCGGTGGCGTAGGCCGCGCAGGCCAGGCATGCGACATCGGCGACCCAGTTGAAGAACGACCAACTGAACGCGATGGTCAAGGTCCGGCGGCTCAGGCTCACCGACTCCAGCTGGCTGAGGGTGCGGCGCCAGCCGTCCAGTCCGGTGTCGGTGGGCTTGCCGCGCAGCGAGTTGAACCATGACAGCAGCCGCACGCCGATGCCGTCGATCTGCTGGGGATTGGCCGCCACGGTCTGGGCCAGCAGCAGCAGCGCCACGAAACCGCCGATCGTGAAGATCAGCGACAAGGGGTTCTTGCTCGCGCCGAGCAGTACCGCGCCACCCAGCCCGAGCAGGGCGAGCCCGACCACCTGCAGAGCTCCGGACATCACCAGCTGCCACGACGCCACCAGCGGCGAGGCACCCCACAACCGCTGCTGCCGGTAGACAAAGGTGGCCGAGAGCACCGGGCCACCCGGCAGCGTGGTGGACAGTGCGTTGCCGGCATAGAACGCGGCTTCGGACCGCCACTGCTTGACTTCGACGCCGGCCGAGCGGAGCAGGGTGCGCTGAATCTGCGCGAAGCTGTGCATCGACGCCAGGGCCGCGAAGGCCGCCGCCGCGACCCACCACCACGTCGCCGACAGCAGGCTGCGCCACGCCTTGGCCAGCTGCTCCCACACCATCACGACCTCGATGGTCAGCACGGCGACGGCGATTCCGATGAGCACCCACCGCAGCCACCAGTACTTGCCGCGCACCCGACCCGGTTGCGCGCGGGCATCATCGCGACGGCAAGCCGTCCACAGCCAACGACGGCGAGCCGTCATTCGGCCTGGCACAGCCTCGTTCGACACCCGCCTAGCGTATCCGGCGTGTCGCGTGCGGCACGCCGTGTGCGGGCGCTTTGCGCAACACCCCTCGGTACGACACTCGCTACGACCCCGTGGCGTCATCGGTCGGCGCTACGCTGGCGCCCATGTCGCATGCCCGTGAAGCGGTAGATCCGGTGGTACGCAAGGCCGCAGCCTGGTCATGGCGCCTGTTGGCGATCTTCGGTGCGGTGCTCGCCGTGCTGTGGGTGGTCATCAAGCTCGAGGTCATCGTGGTGCCGGTGCTGCTGGCCACTCTGGCGACCGCGTTCCTGCTGCCCGCCGTCGACCTGTTGACCCGGCGCGGACTACCGCGCGGCGCAGCCGTCGCGGTGATGCTGCTGAGCTCCGTCGTGGTGATGGGCGGCATCCTGACGTTCGTCGTCTCCCAGTTCATCGACGGCGCCCCGGCGCTCGTCGAGCAGGTCACCAGGAGCATCGATGGCGCTCGCAGATGGTTGACCGAAGGCCCGATCCTGCATCTGAGCAGCGAGCAGATCAACAGCGTGGGCCAGACCGCCATCGATGCCCTGAAGAACAATCAGTCCAAGCTCACCAGCGGGGTCTTCTCCACTGCGGGCGCGCTGACCGAGATCATCACCGGCCTGCTGCTGGTCCTGTTCACCCTGATCTTCCTGCTGCACGGGGGCCGGGACATCTACGCGTTCGTCACCCGGATCGTGCCGGCCTCGGTGCGGGAACGGGTGCGGGACGCCGGCCGGGCCGGCTTCGGCTCGCTGATCGGGTACGTCCGGGCGACCTTCGTGGTGGCACTCGTCGACGCGGTCGGCATCGGCACCGGGTTGGCGATCATGGGCGTGCCGTTGGCGCTCCCGTTGGCATCGCTGGTGTTCCTCGGCGCGTTCGTCCCGCTGGTCGGTGCCGTGCTCACCGGTTTCGTGGCCGTGGTGGTGGCGCTGATCGCCAAGGGCTGGATCTACGCACTCATCGCGCTGGGCCTGATCATCGCCGTGCAGCAGCTGGAGGCCCACGTGCTGCAGCCGATCGTGATGGGCCGCGCGGTGTCGGTCCACCCGCTCGCCGTCGTGCTGGCGATCGCCGGTGGCGGTGTGATGGCCGGCGTCATCGGCGCGCTGATTGCCGTGCCGATCGTCGCGTTCCTCAACAGCGCCATCCGCGTGCTGGTCGCCAGCGACCCGGATGCCGAACAGGCAGAACTGCTCGCCGAGGCCGGCGCCGTGGCCACTGAGACGGTGTCACCAGGGGCCACGCCGCCTGCTACAGACGGCCCTCCCGGCGCAGCAGATCCTGCGCACTGACCCCGCCGCCGGTACCACGACGCTGGGTTTCGGCGGTATCGATCTTCTCGGTGGCGTCCGGGGCATCGCCCGGCTGAGCGCGGAATGCGGTGGTCGGCTCGTTGCCCTCGCCAGGAGCGTCTGACGGGCTCTGGATCTGCGGCCCGGAGGCGCTGATGTTGCCCCGCAGCTGGCCGAGCCACGACTCGATCTCCCGGTTGCCGGAGGCGCCCTGGCCCGATTCGGCGGGCCGGCCCGCGCCCGGCGCGCGGAACGCGGTGGTGGCGGGCTCGGAGGTCGGACCGAAGGCGGTGGTCGCCGGGTCACCGATCGCAGTGGTCGGGGGCGTCGGGTCCCCGTTCTGCGGGGTGACGGCGCGCGTCACATTCGAAACCACGTTGCGGAAGGCGCCCTTGGCGGCGCTGAACCGCGTGGTCGCGGGCTCCGCAGATTGGGCCGACGGAGCCGACGGCGGCGCGGGCGGGACCTGCGGAGCCGGCGGCTGTGCGGGAGCGCTCGGCATCCGGTTGGTCGGCGCCTGGCTCGGCGGCTGCGGCTGACCGGGGACGATGCGGGCCGGCATGGCCCGCTGGCCGGCGGCCGGATGCGTGGGATCGTGCGGCGGACGGGCCGGCGCACCGGACCCGACCAGCGCGCGCGGGTCCTCGGCTTCGCGGACCGTCGGGCGCTTGCGCTCGTCGGGCAGCTCGGTCTCGCCGAGCCCCAGCTTCTGCTGGACGCGCTTCATCCACAGCGGCGCCCACCAGCAGTCGTCGCCGAGCAGCTTCATGACGGCCGGCACCAGGAACATCCGGATGACGGTGGCGTCGAGCAGCAGCGCCATCAGCAGACCGAATGCCAGGTACTTCATCATCACCAGGTCGGAGAACGCGAACGCGCCGACGACGACAGCCAGCACCAGCGCCGCACCGGTGATCAGGCGGCCGGTCGTGGCGGTACCGATCCGGATGGCCTCGGCGGTGGACATGCCGCGCTCGCGGGCCTCCACCATGCGGGACACCAGGAAGACCTCGTAGTCGGTCGACAGACCCCAGATCACCGCGATGATCAGGCCGATCATCGGGGCCATCAGTGGCTGGGCGGTGTAGTTCATCAGCCCCGAGCCGTGCCCGTTCTCGACGAACATCCAGGTCAGGATGCCCATTGTCGACCCGAGGGTCAGGGCACTCATCAGGGCTGCCTTGATGGGCAGCACCAGCGAGCCGAACGCCAGGAACATCAGCACGGTCGTGGTGACCACCAGGATCACCACCATCAGCGGCAGCTTCTCGAACAGGGTGCTGATGCTGTCCTGCTCGAGCGCGGGGGTACCGCCGACCATGACCGTGACACCGTGCGGTTCCTGCAGGGTGCGCAATTCGTCGATCTTCTGGGCGGCGTCACCGCTGTTGATGAGACCGTTGGACAGCACGCGGACAGCCGGGTCCTTGGTGCCGCCCTCCTGATAGGTCCGCTCGGCCCACATCTTGGACTTGTCGTTGTCGTCCGGCGTCACGAACCCGCTGACGGTTCCGGCATTGGCCCGCACCTGGGCGATCTGTTGATCGGAGACGGGCTGGCCGTTGTCGCTCTTGATCACCAGCGTCAGCGCATTGGTGCGGAACCCGGGGAAGATCTTGTCGAACTCTTCCTGGGCCACGCGAACCGAGTTGTCCGGCGGCAGGTACTTCTCGCTCATACCGGCGAGGGCCAGCTGTCCCAGCGGGATGACCAGCAGGATCATGCCGATGGTGATGGGCACGGCGAATGCCAGCGGCCGTTTCATCACGACGTTGACCAACTTGCCCCAGAAGCCCTTCTCGACTTCTTCGCGGGTCTTGGTCTTCTGCGTCTTCTCGGCGAACCAGTCGATGATTCGGCGGGAGAACGGCCAGTTGGCCAGGAACGGCACCTTCAGCAGGGTGCGCACCCCCAGCGCGTCGACGTTGGTGCCGAGGATGCCCAGTACCGCGGGCAGCACGGTGTTCGACAGGAAGGCGGCCAACAGGACCGACGCGATGATCGCGTAGGTGATGGACCGCAGGAAGCCCAGTGGGATCAGCAGCAGGGGCAGCGAGGACGCGACGATGATCACGGCGGAGAACGCCACGGTCCGGCCCGAGGTCATGACGGATCTTCGTACCGCGGCCTCGACGTCGTAGCCCTCGGCGAGCTCTTCTCGGAACCGGCTCACGATGAACAGGCCGTAGTCGATGGCGATACCGAAACCCATCATGGTCACGACGGGCTGAGCGAAGAAGTGCACCGGGCCGAATTCGGCGGTGAACCGCAGGATGCCGAGCGCGCCGCCGATGGTCAGGCCGCCGATGATCGCGGGCAGCGCAGCGGCGACCGCGCCGCCGAACACGAAGAACAGCACGACCGCGACGAGCGGCACGATGGCGAGCTCGGCGCGCTTCTGGTCGGTGCCGATGGTGCCGGTCAGTTCGCTCGCGAGCGGTTCCAGGCCGGCCAGCTTGATGTTGCCGCCGTTGACCTTGTACAGGTCCGGGGCGACGGCCTGATAGTTCTTCAGGATCGCGTCGTCGTTGTCGCCCTTGAGCGGGACGGTGATGAAGGTGTGCCGCAGGTCCTGCGTCGTCATCTTCTTCAGACCGTCGCTGGGGGCCTTCAACCAGCCGACCCAGGCGACGACCTTGTCCTTGTGGTCGTTGACGAAGGTGTCCAGCTCGGCGCTGACCTTCTTCTGCCAGGCCGGGTCGGTGATCTTCTTGTCGTCGGGCGGCGTCAGAATGGCCACCACGAGGCTGGTCCGGTCGCGGCCGTAGACCTCGTCACCGAGCACCGAAGCGGCGACGGACTCGCTGCCTTCGTTGTAGAAGCCACTCTGGGTGACATGCTCGCCGAGGCTGGACCCGTATACGGCGCCACCAAGGCACAGTGCGACCATGACACCGATCACTATGTATCGGAATCGGTACACCGTTCGACCCCACCAGGCGAACACGTCAGCTCCTCACGATTATCTGCATAAAGTCCTGCTCAAAGTGATTGCCATTTTTGGCCAGCGCACACGTCATCTGTAGTTTTTCCTAAACGCGCGAGCTCAGCAGCGCGGACAACGGCCGGAAGGGCTGCAGCCACGCGCCCTGATCAGGCAGCGAATCCAGGCCGATTCGCGGCAGCGGCTCCCGGAAGACGCCAGGGATGTCTTCCAGGTCGACGAAGTCCAAGGTATCCGACGCTAACGCCCAACTGGCATGTTCGCGAAATCCGACGACGGTCGCGGGAGTGCCGTCGTGGGCGATTTCTTCGAGCGGTTGCCGGAACGCCTGGCCGTCGGCCGAGGCCACATAAATGCCGGCCAGCCCCTCGCTGCGGCGCAGCGCGATGTGGGCCAGCATGTCGCTGTCGACGTCGCTGCCCTCATCGATCTTGGGCTTGGCGAATACCGCGAAACCGACGTTGCGCAGCGCCTCCACCCACGGCCGCACGACGTCGGCGCTACCCGGGGCGATGTTGGTGAACACGGTCGCCTCGGGCTCCAGCGATACGGGAGCCTGGTCGGGCCGCCGGCCGTTGGCGATCTCGTTGGTGCGGGCCAGCAGCCAGCGGCCCAGCGCATCGAACCGGGGCCGGTGAGCGGCCGTCGGCCGGCCGCCGAGGATCGACCCGAGGCCCATGTCCAGGTTCGGCGCGTCCCAGACCAGCAGCACCCGGTGCGGCCGGGGCCCTGGCGGCGGGGTCGGCGCGAAGGGCTTGGGCTGGGGAATGGCCTGCGGAATCGCCTGCGGGAAGGCCTCAGTGGTCGTCACCTAGAGCTTCTCCCAGATGAGCTCGGTGATCGGGCTGCCCATCCGCATGCCCCGGGCCTCGTATTTGGTCGTCGGCCGCTGTACCGAGATCGGCAGGTCGGCGTCGACCGAGGTGCGCTTCAGCGTCGGCTCGGCGTCGCCCACCTCGGCGATCTGCACGGCGTAGTCGGCGTGGTCGGTGGCCGCGTGCAGGATGCCGCCGGGCTTGAGGCGGCTCGAGATCAGCGCCACGGTCTCGGCCTGCAACAGGCGGCGCTTGTGGTGCCGGGCCTTGGGCCAGGGATCGGGGAAGAACACGCGCACCGCGGTCAGGGTGCCCGGCGCGATCATGTGTTCCAGCACGTCGACGCCGTCACCGCGGACGAATCTCACATTCGTCAGGCCCGCCCGGTCGACGCCGCCGAGCAGTTGAGCCATGCCCTTGCGGTAGACCTCGACCGCGATGACGTCGAGGTGCGGTTCCTCCTGCGCCATGGCCAGCGTCGAGATGCCGGTGCCGCTGCCGATCTCCAACACGACCGGTGCGGTGCGGCCGAACCAGTCGGCGGTATCGATCAGCGGGGCCGGCTCACCGTCGTCGGAGCGGGCGACTTTGCCCAGCTCAGGCCACCGTCGGTCCCACGTGCTCTGCTGCTTGGTGGACAGGCTCGACCGGCGGGACCGGAAGCTGGTGACGCGCCGGTGCTGGTGTGCGGGGGCGTCGGTGGTTTGTCGCGGCGGCGTGGCGGTGGGTTCGGCCGCCGGGGCGCCGGCCGACGAGGCGGCGTCGACTTCCCCCGTCGCTTCGCTCGCCCCGGTGTCCTCGCGCTGGGCATACATTCATCCATCGTCTCTCATCAGGCTGTGAGAGCCCGCATCGTGGTGCAGATTGATACCCAACAGTTGCCTGGACACAGTGGGTTGAAACTGGCGTCGGCCGCACCCGCGCGGAGGTGCGACGATGGCATCCGGGGGTAGGTGGTGTCAGGGGATATCTGGCAGCGGTTCACGGCTGCTCTGGGGGGGCTGACGGACGAGGTTCCGGCGGTGGCGCACGTCGTCGCGGGACCCGATGCCGGCGACGCCGCGGGCCGCTATCGGGCCATCTGTACGGTTTTGAGTGAAATGTCCTGGGCGGCAAGTGAATTGGACGACGACCGCGTTCGGCGGTGGTTGGCCTCGGATGCGACGGCGGCACTGCTCACCGTCGCGGCGACGGCAGCGCTGGAAGCCGACGGACTGACCGTCGACCGCGGCATGGACTCCGACGCCCATCTGCGCCGAGCCGTGCACTGGCGCCGCCATGGCCGCCGTGCCACCGACGACCTGCACCGGCGCTGTGCCGCGGAGCTCAGCCGCGGTTCATTGCGGCTGCTCGCGGGGTCCGGCGCCCGGCCGGAGACGTCTCGATTGGAACTGCAGCGCATCAGGCTGGAACTGGTCCGCGATGCCCGCGCGCGGTACGGCGACCTGCGTGCCGAGCTGCTCAGGCGGGTGCCGTCCGGCCGGGTCGCGGCCGAGGATTTCGAAGCCGACGCCTGCGAGCGGCTGGCCGAGGTCGCCGACGGGATTCGTGACGCGACGGCGATCGCGCTGGGCGTCGCCGGGTCCACCGACCGGTGGCCGCTTCCCGCGGTGAGCGGTCCGGTGCTCGCCCAGCGTCCCGACGAGCTGTGGTTGGGCATCGTGCTGGGCACGGGATTCGGCTCGGGCGCGGCATTGGGGCTGGCCAGGGTGGCGACGGGGCTGGCAGGCGTGCCCGACGCGATCGGCGGGGTGCTGGCATTGGCTCTCGGTCTGGCGTTGACCGTGGCGGTCATCGGCGGCCGCGCGCGGCTGCATCGCCGGGCGGTGCTGGACCGCTGGGTGGGGACGGCCGTCGCGGCGGCACGGCAGGCGACCGAAGAGGAACTGTCGTATCGGTTACTGGAGGCCCAGGCGGCGACGGCGTCTGCACATCACAAAACGAAAAATTGAGCGATTTCGGAATTGTGCCGAGCGAGGCCGTCGCGCTACTGACCGGTAACCGTGTGCCGGTCGCCCCGAATCGCGGTACCAGCGGATACGGGACCGGTGATAAAGCTTTCTGAATCGGTCTTGTGAGAGATCGGACAGCCGCCCGATTGTCCACTTGTATGTCACTCACGTTAACCTCTAAAGAGGTATAGCTGCGATTTGCGAGCAGGAGAATTTGATGACCTCAGCGACCATTCCCGGTCTCGACGCCGCTCCCACTACTCACGCCGGGCTGCTTGCCTGGGTTCGTGAGGTTGCGGAGCTGACTCAGCCCGACCGGGTCATGTTCGCCGATGGCTCGGCAGAGGAGTACGACCGCCTCGCCGCCCACCTCGTCGAGGCCGGCACCTTCCAGAAGCTGAACCCAGAGAAGCAGCCGAATTCCTATCTGGCACTGTCGGATCCGTCCGACGTCGCCCGTGTCGAGTCGCGCACCTTCATCTGCTCGGAGCGCGAAGAGGACGCCGGTCCCACCAACAACTGGATGGACCCGGCCGAGATGCGCGGCATCATGACGGACCTCTACCGCGGCTGCATGCGCGGCCGCACCATGTGGGTCGTGCCCTTCTGCATGGGCCCGCTGGACGCCGAGGACCCCAAGCTCGGTGTCGAGATCACCGACTCGGAGTACGTCGTCGTCTCGATGCGCACCATGACCCGCATGGGGGCGGCGGCGCTGGCCAAGATCGGCGATGACGGCTTCTTCGTCAAGGCACTGCACTCCATCGGTGCGCCGCTCGAGCCCGGCCAGGCAGACGTCCCGTGGCCCTGCAACGAGACCAAATACATCACCCACTTCCCCGAGACCCGCGAGATCATGAGCTACGGCTCGGGCTACGGCGGCAACGCCCTGCTGGGTAAGAAGTGCTACTCGCTGCGGATCGCCTCGGCCATGGCCCACGACGAGGGCTGGCTCGCCGAGCACATGCTGATCCTGAAGCTGATCTCCCCGGAGAACAAGGCGTACTACATCGCCGCGGCGTTCCCGTCGGCGTGCGGTAAGACCAACCTCGCGATGCTGCAGCCCACCATCCCGGGCTGGCGCGCCGAGACCGTCGGCGACGACATCGCCTGGATGCGCTTCGGCAAGGACGGCCAGCTCTACGCCGTCAACCCCGAGTTCGGCTTCTTCGGCGTCGCGCCGGGCACCAACTGGTCGTCGAACCCGAACGCCATGAAGACCATCGCCGCCGGCAACACCGTCTTCACCAACGTCGCCAAGACCGACGACGGTGACGTCTGGTGGGAGGGCCTCGAAGGCGAGCCGGAGCACCTCATCGACTGGAAGGGCCAGGACTGGATCCTGCGGGAGACGGAGACCAAGGCGGCGCACCCGAACTCGCGCTACTGCACCCCGATCTCGCAGTGCCCGTCGGTCGCCCCCGAGTGGGATGACCCGCAGGGTGTGCCGATCTCGGCGATCCTGTTCGGCGGCCGCCGTAAGACCACGGTGCCGCTGATCACGCAGGCCCGCGACTGGCAGCACGGTGTGTTCATCGGCGCGACCCTGGGCTCCGAGCAGACCGCCGCCGCCGAAGGCAAGGTCGGCACCGTGCGCCGCGACCCGATGGCCATGCTGCCGTTCCTCGGTTACCACGTCGGTGACTACTTCCAGCACTGGATCAACATCGGCAAGAACGCCGACGAGTCGAAGATGCCGAAGATCTTCTTCGTCAACTGGTTCCGCCGTGGCGACGACGGCCGCTTCCTGTGGCCGGGCTTCGGCGAGAACAGCCGCGTGCTGAAGTGGGCCATCGAGCGCATCGAGCACCAGGCCGAGGGCAAGAGCACCCCGATCGGCATTGTTCCCACTGCGGCCGACCTCGACCTGGCCGGTCTGGACGTGGACGCAGCCGACGTCGACGAGGCGCTGGCCGTGCGTGTCGACGAGTGGCGCAACGAGCTGCCGCTGATCGAGGAGTGGTTCGAGTTCGTCGGCGAGAAGCTGCCGACGGGCATCAAGGACGAGTTCGACGCCCTCAAGCACCGCTTGGCTGAAGAGGGCTGATCCTTCCGGCGTAAACACACAACCCCCGTCTCCTCGGAGATCGGGGGTTGTGTGTATTTGGGGGCGGTCTCCGCAATCCAGGGAAGAATCCGGCGAGAGAAGTACGTCGCGTCAATCATCAGACGCGCGCAGGTGCCGTGGCTGAACTCAGGTACTCGGTGCTCGCTGTACGTCCGCCGGCTCCCCGCCACGCCCCGTCATGGTTAGCCATAAAATCAAGTTAGGGTTACCGAACTTGAAATATTCACGACGCTGACCAGCAAATTCAGCGCAACAAGCCGGGGTAATTCGTAGCAACGCTAAGTTGCTGGCGCGGTTTCTGATGGCTATGGTCAGCGACGTGACCAGCATCCGATCAGCCGGCCCGACCACGCGTCGGCCGCTTGTGCGATCCCTGCTGCTGGCCGCTGCGTTCGTTCTCCCGGCAGTGGTGCTGCGCCTCACTGGGGTGCATCCGAACCCGGTCGTCTCGCTGCTGGCCTTCGGGGCAGCCGTCGTCGCTGCCAGCTTCGTGCTGGCCTGGGCGGCCGAAGCGGCGCAGGTCGACGTGTCCGGTGGCCTCGCCATCGCCGTCCTGGCGCTGATCGCGGTGCTGCCCGAGTACGCCGTCGACCTCTACTACGCCTACGTGGCCGGCCACCACGCCGAGTACGTGCAATACGCCGCCGCCAACATGACCGGCTCCAACCGGCTGCTCATGGGGATCGGCTGGCCGGTGGTGGTGATCGTCGGCCTCTACGTCGCGCGGAAGATGTCGGCCGACAAGAGCAGCAAATCGATGCTCGCGCTGGACCCCGGCAATCGGGTCGAGCTGGGCTTCCTGCTGATCGCCGGAATCGTGGCCTTCGTCATCCCGACGACCGGCCGCATCCACCTGGTGCTCGGCGTGGCAATGCTGGCCTGGTTCGGCTTCTACCTGTACAAACTCACCCGCGGCGAGCCGGAAGAACCCGAGCTCGTCGGTACCGCCGCGGCCATCGGTGCGTTGCCGGACCGGGCCCGCCGGATCACCGTCGTGACGCTGTTCGTGGCGTCGGGCGCCGTCATCCTGATGTGCGCGGAGCCGTTCGCGAACAGTCTGATCAACGCCGGTACCGAGCTCGGCGTCGATCGCTTCCTGCTGGTGCAGTGGCTGGCGCCGCTGGCCTCGGAAGCGCCGGAATTCATCATCGCGACCATCTTCGCCGCGCGGGGCAAGAGCACGGCGGCGATCGCCACCCTCATCTCGTCCAAGGTCAACCAGTGGACGCTGCTGATGGGCTCGCTGCCGATCGCGTACCTGGCCGGCGGCGGCGGAACCGAATTGGTTCTCGACGGCCGGCAGATCGAGGAAGTGCTGCTGACCGCTACCCAGACATTGATGGGCGTCGCGCTGATCCTGTCGCTGCGGTTCCACCGGGCGACGGCGTGGCTGCTGTTGGCGCTGTTCGCGGTGCAGTTCCCGATCACCTCGACGACCGGACGGCTGGTGCTGTGCGGCGTCTACGGTGCGCTGACGGTCGTGGGTCTGATCATCAACCGCCGTCATGTGGCCGCGACGCTGCGGGCGCCGTTCGGCGGGGGCGACGATGACGGGGACGCCGTGAGGTTTGACGGCCGGGAGTTGTCGGTAGTAAGCCGGTAGGCTGCCACTTGACAGGTGTCAAGTTACTTGTCGTAGAGTGCCGTCATGCAGATTCGCCAGCATGTGGGCAATGGAAAACCGGCCGTCATCTTGCACCCGTCGGGCACCGTCGTGACGTTCGACGAACTGGAGGCCCGGGCCAACCGGCTCGCGCACCACTTCCGGGCCAACGGGCTGGTCGAGGGCGACGTCGTTGCCATCCTGATGGAGAACAACGAGCACATGCACGCCGCGATGTGGGGGGCGCGGCGCAGTGGCCTGTACTACGTGCCGATCAACATCCACCTGACGGCGGCCGAAGCCGCGTACATCATCGAGAACAGCGGAGCCACCGCGGTGATCGGCTCGGCGGCGCTCAGCGACACCTGCGCGGGCCTGGCCGAGCACCTTACGGCTGGACTGCCCAAGCTGCTCATGATCGCCGACGGTGAGCTGCCGGGTTGGGACCGCTACCCGGAATGCGTTGCGGCCCATCCTGATACGCCGATCGACGACGAGATCGAAGGTGACCTGCTGCAGTACTCGTCGGGTACGACGGGCCGTCCGAAGGGCATCAAGCGGGAGCTGACGCACCTGCCGCCGGCCGAGGTGCCGGGCCTGATGAAGATGCTGATGAGCTTCTGGCTGCCCAAGGACGCCGTCTACCTGAGCCCGGCGCCGCTGTACCACACCGCGCCGTCGGTGTGGTCGATGCAGATTCAGGCCGAGGGCGTCACCACGGTGGTGTTGGAGAAGTTCGACGCCGAGGGCTGTCTGGACGCCATCGCGCGCTACGGCGTCACGCACGGCCAGTTCGTGCCGGTGATGTTCACCCGGATGCTGAAACTGCCTCAATCCGTGCGGGATTCGTATGACCTGTCGTCGCTCAAGCGGGTCATGCACGCGGCAGCGCCGTGTCCGGTGGAGATCAAGAAGCAGATGATCGACTGGTGGGGACCCATCGTCGACGAGTACTACGCTTCCTCGGAGGCCATCGGCTCGACGTTGATCACCGCGGAGGACTGGCTGACGCATCCCGGGTCGGTCGGCAAGCCGATGCTGGGCGTCCTGCACATCCTCGACGAGGAGGGCAACGAGCAGCCGCAGGGTGTGCCCGGCGAAATCTACTTCGAGGGCGGCAACACTTTCGAGTACCTGGACGACGCCGAAAAGACCGCGGCCTCAAGGGATGAGCACGGCTGGGCCACTGTCGGCGATATCGGTTACCTCGACGAGGACGGCTACCTCTACCTCACCGACCGGCGACACCACATGATCATCAGCGGCGGCGTGAACATCTACCCGCAGGAAGCGGAGAACGTCCTCGTCACGCATCCCAAGGTGATGGACGCCGCGGTGTTCGGCATCCCCGACGCCGAGATGGGCCAGAGCGTGAAAGCGGTTGTGCAGACGGTAGATCCGGCTGACGGCACCCCGGATTTCGGTGGTGAACTGCTGGCCTGGCTGCGGGATCGGTTGACGCACTACAAGTGCCCGCGGTCCATCTCGTTCGAGGAGCAGTTGCCGCGGACCGACACGGGCAAGCTGTACAAGCAGTCGCTGATCGAGAAGTACTCGGCTGCCACTGTCTGACGCGGCTACCGCGTCAGCGCCTGGAAGCGCACTTCCAGGTTGGACCGCAGGGTGCGTTCGCTTGATGCGACCCCGATCGAGATGAATGGTTCGATGGCCTTGGCGAGCACGCGGCCGGCGAGCCCGCCGGGTAACTCGTAGTCGATCGTGGTGTGGATTTCGGTCAGCTCTTCGGCGAGTTCACGGAACCGCCAAGACGATTGGTTGACGATGCCGGCACGGGATTCGGTGGCGAGCAGGCGGTTGGGTTCGTGTGCGGTGACCTCGATGGAGGACCGGAGGGTGGCGCCGAGTTTGATGGCGCCTTCGTAGCGGGAGCCAACACCGTTCGGAATGCCGTTGATACACCGGATCTCTTGTATGCCGTAGAGCCATTCGGGCATCAGCGTGAAATCGGTGACGTAGTCGAACGCGAACGCCGTCGGCACGGAAATGGTTGAGCTGCTTTGGATCTGAACCATGAATCGACCTTAATGGGCGGAGTGGTGAACTTGGTGGATATCGGACTACTTGTCAGGCTCGGTGCCATCCAGTGCGGGCCTCCTGGTGCCAGCGCCACGAGCGCGGGACCAGCGGCCAGCTTCGCCGAATGGCGGCCCGGATGGTGCGATACGCACGGTCGTCCGCGCGTGTCCACCGAATCTTGAATCGCTCGCGCACGACCTCGGGCAGGCCGCCGAATATCGTGAGCTGCATGGGCGGAGCCAGCGCCGCCCGCGTCGCGTGCATCGGCAGCAGCCGGTCGGTCACGGCGCTCAGGCCAGGCGGCGCCGGGAAGTATGGTGACGCCGCCATATTCGGGATGGTTCGTCGTTTGATGAACGAAATCAGGTAGTCCGACGCGGGGTTGGGTTCCAGGATTTCGGTGCAGTAGCGCTCGAACTCAGCCTCGAAAGTCGTACGGTCCGGCGGCAGCGGCGCATCGCTGACGCCGTAACGGCGGTACCAGATGCAGCCCTCCGCGTAGAGCTGCTCGAAGTCGGCATCGGTGAGCTCATAGGTGTCCCAGTAGGTGGCGACTCGGTCGACCATCCGCTGGAACGTGGCGTGGGCCCACCAGTAGGTTCTCGGGTTCAGCGCGTGATAGTGCTGACCACCGGGCACCTCGCCCTTGATGTCGCGGTGGTAATCGCGGACCGCGATGCCCGTGGTGGCGCCGTCCGTGCGGTAGATGGTGCCGAGGATGCCTGGCAGGGAACGGAATACCCGGTCTACCGGATCATCGAAAAAGTTGGAATGTTCGATCAGTCCGTAGCCGATGGCAGGGTGCATCGTTTGCAACAGGCCGGCAGTGCCGCCTTCGAAAGCGATGCGCATGTCCCCTGCCCACCGCCACAGTAGTGACGCGCGGTCCAGCGGCATGTCGTTCGGCGTGCTCACGAGTTTCACGGTCCTCTTTGGTCGGTGCGTCGCGGGGCAGCTTGATCAAACGGTTGCCGGCTCGGCATCTGTGCTCGACTGCCGGCTCTGGCCATGACCGGAGTGGACAGTCGATCGGTACTTCCTCGCCGTCGGCAACTGCAATGCCGCGATGGCCACCCCGCCGTTGAGGACCGACGACACGATCGCGGCGAGCCAGAACACCGGTGTCGAGGCTTGCCCTTGAATGGCAAGGAAATTCGGCCAGGTGCAGGCCAGCACGTAGCCGAGGTACAACATCCCCACCGAGAACGGGAGGATGGCCCAGCGCCAACCGTGAAGGTGCGGAACCAGGGCCGCCAGCGCGACGCCGATCACCGCGAACATGCCGGCATTCTGGACCAGGCTCGGCAGCGGAACGCCGAAGATGGCGGCGTGGTTTCCGTAGTAGTTCATCACGCCGAAGTGCACGCACAGCATCTCCATCGGGCCCTCGGTCAGCGACATCGCGGCGAACAATGCCAGCGCCCTGGCGGCCGACCAACCGGCGAGCACGATCCGGTAACTCAGGTACGCGGTGACGCCGATCTGGATCCACGCGAAAACCACCATCAGCGCCATCGGTCGCCCGACCACTGTGAGGAGCTGGATGGGCAGGTCGTACGGGTACCACGTGGCCATGATGATGTCGTAGGTCGGTTCGACGGCGAACGCACCGAAGGTGGCGCCGCCCAGGATCAATAGCACCAGCAGGGGACTGCGGGTGCGCCAGGCGTCGATGACGGCGTACCCCACCGTTGCGACGGTGACGAGGGCAAGGCAGATCAGGAAGCCCCACGCAAAAGTCTGGTTGGCATGTAGCTCGACCGGTGGTGGGATGACGCCGGGGCCGGCTGCGATGAGGTGGTGTTGCGGGTAAATGGAAGTCTCCTTGCAATTGATGCGGCGGTCAGGCCTGAGCGGCCGGTACGGCGTTGGATATCAATGGGTTTCGAGTGACCACAGCGTCCGTGCGGTAGCGCTGCGCGATGTCGGTGTAGAGCGCTGCGATGGCAACGCCGCCGTTCAGGGCGGTGGATATGGCTGCCGCGATCCAGAAGGGGATGGGTGCGAATTGGCCGTGGATGGCGTAGAAGCTCGGCATCGTGCAGGCCACGACGTAGGCCATGAAAACCGTTGGGGGGACGATCGGAATGATCGCCCAGCTCCATCCACGGAGCTTCGGCACCAGCCAGGCCAGGACAACACCGATGACGACGAACATGCCCGCGTTCTGCACCAGTGAGGACAACGGGACGCCCAAGACCAGAGCGCGGTTGCCGTAGTAACTCATGAACCCGAAATGCACAGCGGTCATCTCGATGATGCCCTCACTGAGGGAAATGGCGGCCAGCGTCAACAGGATTCGTTTCACCGCGAGGCCGGTCACGATCATCCGATATCCCACATAGCAGGCCACGGGTATCCCGGCGGCATAGCCGATCACGACGAACCACGGGATGTGCCGACCGAGGATGGTGGCGGCGATGCCCGGCGTGTCGGCCGGGTACCAGGTCGCCAGGATGATGTCCCCGGCCGGCTCGACGAAGAAGGGGAACAGTAGTGCGCCGCTGACCAGCAGCAGGAGGAACAGTGGGTTTCGGTCTCGGCGCGTGATGATCACAGCGCTCGCCAGCGTCGTGAGAAGAGCGACGCAAACGAGCGCCAGCACGATCGAGGCTGCGGTCTGGTTGACATGTAAGTCGTTGGGCGGAGCAAGAATTCCTGACTCTCCGGCGGCCGATATCAGCATGGTCGGTTCACTGCTCCTCGAGGGTGATCGCAGCCGACGGACAGGTTGCCGCGGCGTGGTGCGCTTGCTTGAGGTCGGCGCTGCTCAGCGCGGCCGGGCCCGATGGTTGATCTCCCGCCAATCGGACGGGGCCGGCGTTATCGAGAACGAATAGACCGGGGAGGATGCGGGCGCATTGGCCCGTCTCCAGGCACAGATCGCGGTCTACGCGGATGGTGGTCATCACACCGGCTGCCGAGCATCGCCGAGGCCGGCGGTCTGGCGGTGTCGCAGCCGCACCGGAAGGCCGCCGTCGATGGTGCAGGAGAAGGTGGAGGCGTGGGTCGGGCGCCAGGCCGGATCGATGTCCAGGTGATAGCGCTGGTGCAGCAGGGTCAAGATGAATATCGCGTTCATGTAACCCATTTGAGAACCGATGCACCGGTGCGGACCCGCGCCGAACGGGATGTACGCCAACGAGGGGCGTGCCGAGGCGATCTCGGGGTCCGTGAACCGGCTCGGATCGAACGCATCCGGGTCCTGCCACCAGCGCCGATCCCGGTGCAGGGCATAGACCGATACCCCGACAATGGTGCCTTTCGGAATCCGATAGCCGCCGATTTCGCTGTCCCGCATGGTGATCCGTGGGTGGAAAGGATGCCCCTGCATCCGTTGGCCCTCGTCGAAGCAGGCCTTGACCCAGGTCAGGCGTTCCAGGTCGGCGTAGGTCGGCGCCTGCCCGTCGAGTGCGTCAACTTCGTCGTACAGACGCTGGAGGGCCGCGGGATTGTCTCGCAGCAGCGCCAATGTCCATGCCGTCGAGGCGACCACCGTTTCGTAGCCACCGCCGATCAGAATCATCAATTCGGCGACGAGATCCTTGCGGCTCAGCGGGTTACCGTCTTCATCGCGCGCGTCCAACAGCACCTGCAACAGGTCTACCCCGTCAATCGGGTTGGCCAGGCGGCGCTCGATCTGCGTTTTGATCCATCGTCGAGTGCGTCGATACGCCCGCCACAGGTTGTCGCGACCGCCAGGACGGAGGTTGGGCGGTTTGTTGATCAAAACAGCCGCGCTCATCATCTTCATGACGGTGCGGATATCGAGGTCGAGTTGGTGGATTTCGTCGTCGGTGACGGTGATGCCGAACATGGCGCGCATGAATGCCGGCATTGTCAGCCAAGCGATTTTGTGCTGGAGGTCGACGGTCGTACCTTCGTCGGCCCATCGTGACCAGGCGTCGATCCGGTGGGTGAATTCATCGACGATCGCCGGCGACAGCCCGGCGAGGGAGCTGTTGCGGAACATCGGGGTGATCAGGCGCCGCCGACGGCGGAAGGGTTCGCCTTCCATGTAGGGAATCGATGCGCCGATGATCGTGCGGGCCAGCGATTCGAAGGGGCCGATCATGCTGAAGGTGCCGGTGTTGTCAGCCATGATCTGGCCTACGTGGTCAGGGTGATTGATGCACACCACGTCCATGCCGGGCAGTGGCACCGAGAAGACATCGCCGTACTCTTCGGCACAGGTCCGCAGGTAGGTGAACGGATCACCCTGATACTCGCGCAGTACCCCGGTGACTGCGCGGCCGCGTGGGCCGGGCGGGCGGTTCGACGCTCGGCCGGTCAGGCCCAGCCGGATTTCGCGGATCGGGTTTCGGCTGAATCTGGCCAATTTGTCGGGCACACTCACTCCATTTGTTCTGCTGCGGTTGATGATTCAAGCGATTCTCGGGTCCGAGGCTGGATCAGCGTGCGGTGATCCGGGTGAAGAGTCGGACTGCGGGGGCGACGGCGGTTGCCGCTCGAATGCCCACTCGTTGCAGGCGTTCGCTGTGCACGAGCCCGCCGAGGCCGACAAGCTGGGCGGCGCCGTAGAGCATGTCCCAGTCGGTGTCGATGTGGGTGATCTTGAAGTCGTCGGTCAGGGTGTAGCGGTCGATGCCGATGAAGTTGAGGCACTGTCCGGTGCCGCGCAGCTTGACGTCGAGGCCGGGTACGACGGTCTCACCGCTCATCCGGCCGATGCCGCGCCACGGGATGGTGATGCGCCACTGCCCGTCGAAATAGTCGGCGTACGGCAGGGAGCGGATGGTGCCGTCCTGCGGGTAGAACGCGAAGTCGGGGAACACCTCGAAGCTCGCCTGACAATTGTCGATGGTGAATTGGCGGCCTTCCTTGTTCACCTGGAAGGTGGAGCTGTCGATGTAGCTGCACTCGTCGGCGATGCAGTAGTCGATCTTCTTGATGTCCTGCTCGGCCCACGCGTCGAACCAGGTCTGCGCGAAGTCGATCAAACCCTGTGCGGGAAGCCCACGTTCGATCGCGAGTTGTTCCTGCCGGGCGACCCGCTCCCAAAACTGAGGCAGCAATGCCTGGTACTTGGCGTGCTCGGGGGACGGGCCCAACTCGCTGATTTTGGACATGATTTCGCCTTTCGGGATGAATCGTGTTGGGGGCGCGGTGATCGGTTCGTCAACGCGCGAAGATGTGCACCGGAAGTCCGCCTGCCAGGCCCGTCGATACGCGCGCCACATGCCGCGGTCGCCAGCCGTTTCGGACCTGAAAGGTGTAACGCTGCAGGATTGTTCCGAGAACCAGGGTGCCTTCGATGTACGCCATTCGGGTGCCCATGCATTTTCGTGGCCCGATGCTGAAGGGCAGGAACGCGTTTCGGTTGATCTTGTCGGTGAGGAAGCGATCCGGATTGAACCGGTCGGGGTCGGTCCAGAACCGCGGATCGCGATGCAGCGCGTACTGCGTGATGACCACCTGGGACCCCTTCGGGACGAAATAGCCACCGATCTCGTCGTCGACGACCGCGGTGCGGATATTGGCGGGCGCGGCCTGGAACCGTTGCGCTTCGTCGAAGCACGCGCGGAGGTACTTGAGGTTCTCCAGATCGGCGTATTCCAGCCGCTTGTCACCGAGTGCGTCGACCTCGGCATATGCCCTGCCCAGTGCTTGGGGATTGCGACACAGCAGAGCAATCGTCCACGCCAGTGCTGCGGCCGTCGTCTCGAAGCCGGCGAACACCAGCCCCGCCGCCTCGGAGCGTCGTCGCCGCTGCTGCTGCGCGGGGCACCCGTCGAACGGCAGGTCCAGGAGCGCGTCTACCAGGTCCCGATCCTCGCCCACGGGACATCGCCGTCCGTCGGCGATGAAATGGTCGAGCAGGCCGAACAGCTCACGCTTGGCCTTTTCGCCGCTGTGACGCAAGGGGTTTGGCATCCATAGCGGCAGGAAGTGAAACGCAACCCGGCTGATGACATAGGTGCCGTACCGGCGCGCGCCGTCGACGGCGTCGTCGAGTTCCGTTGCGGTGAGCTCGATTTTGAACATCGATCGCATCAACCCGTCCATCACGACGGCGCCGAGTTCGTGCTCGAGGTTGACCTGCCGGCCGGATGTGACGTGGCGGGACCACGCGTCCAGCCGGTCGCTGATGCCATCCATCATCAGCGGAGTCGCCGCGGCGAGCGCTTTCTCGCCGAAGAACGGGTTGAACGTGGTTCGTACCCGCTTCCATTCCGCGCCTTCGAGAAGGGGCAGCGCGGCCGGCTCGCCGGAAACCAGTTCGTGAGCGGCCTCGTGTTTGACGTAGCGATCGTGGTGCCGTGTGAACACGTGGTCGACGAAGTCCGGGTGATTGATCAGGGTGAACGTGTACTCCGGGCGCCGCGACGTATTCAGCCGCACCACATCGCCGTAGCGGGCCGCGATCTTGGGCGGCAACACGTATGGCAACCGAGCTAAATCGCCCGCGCACGAGACGGCGAGTTTCAGCGCATCCCGGGGGGAGACCGACGGCGGCAGCTTTCGCTCCGCACGGGACGAGGTCTCTGCCTGCCCGCTGGTCGCAAGGTCGTTGGCCACACCCAGCTCCTCTCGTGACGTCAGCGTCGGCGTCGACGTGAATCACTGAATCACAGATCAATCATTGATTCAATGTATTGGTCGAAGTTGGGTCGACTAACATCAGCCACATGGCAGACCTGTCGTCGCTCGCCGGCGTGCTCGCCTCGGCAAACGCGCAGCCGACGACCGCGGCGCGTGAGCGGATGCTGGACGCGGCCCGGTCTGAGTTCATCGCGCACGGCATCGCGCGCACCTCGGTGGCGACCATCGCCGACCGTGCCGGCGTATCACGCCCGACGCTCTACCGGCAGTGCGGCGACAAGGATCAGATAGTTTTCGCGGTAGTCCAGCGCGATGTCATCGACTTCTTCACCCGCGCCCACCAGGCGGTTGCCGCGTTCGGCAGTGCCGAAGATCGAATGGTCGAAGCCGTTGTCATGGGACTACGCGAGTCGCGTGAGCATCCGTTGGTTCGAGCTCTGCAGACCTTCGAGGCTGAGTCGTTCACGTCTCGTCTCGTTGACCTGAACGGCGGCACTTATCGGGCCATGATCGCCGTCATCGCGGCCATGTTCGCCGACGAGGAGTACCGGCCGGCGGCGCTGGAGCGGGCGCTGGACGTCGCGCTGCGCGTTATCGCCACTTTTCTCATCTCGCCGTCGTCGTACGTGCCAACCGATAACGACGACAACGCCCGAGCCTTCGCCGACCGGTATCTGGTGCCAATCCTCCGCGCTTCGCGCTAGTTCCACTGCGCTGCGTCGACTGGTGCGCGTCTGAAACGCCCACGGGTTCTCATTTTGGTTGGGCTGGAGTGCTTCTCGCGCGTCGGCTGTCGGCGTATTCGTGGCTGTACAGAAATTCTCGGTCGTACAATCCGAGTTTCCGGCCGGCTCGCGGCAGGGTGCGGGTCAGCCAAGCGATGAACCGGGTGATGCCGTCGGCGAACGGCAGCATCTGCACGAGGGCTGCCAAGAAATCTTGATCGGTGTCGATTCGGGCGATCCGCCATTCTCCCTGTTCGCGACGGAGGATGTAGCGGTCTACGCCGCATCCGCGAATTGGTTTGCGCGGCCATGGGATAACGCGGTTCCAGAAGAACCGGGTCGCTCCGGAGTAGGGGAAGACGGCCCGTACCTGGCCGTCGAAGAAGTCGTAGTAGGGCAGGTGGGTGCCGGACCCATCCCACGGATAGAAGCCGAGTTCCCGCGCGAAGATGTAGCCGAATCGTGCGAAATCGCCTGTCTCGCTTCGCCCGTGAAACTCGAGCTGTCCGGTATTCGACATCGTCCACACGAGATCTTCCGTCCAGCAGTCCTCGAGCGCTTCGGGTGAGTCGTCGTTCCACGCGGCGAGCCACTTGCGCCAGAACTGCGCAATACCTTCCAGCGGAAAGCCGGCGGCGACGTACATGTCTTCTTGCTCTTTGCATCGCTGCAGGAACGGTTCGATGAGGGCTTCGGACTCGGCGACCGGGGGATACACGCGGCCTGGAGGTGCCTTTACCCCCCAACCGGGGTGCGAGTTTCCGGTCGTCACTTCGATGTCTGTCATACGGTGTCCTCTTGATTGTGGATTTCGATTGCGCCGGAAGGGCAGACTCGGCTGGCCTTCTGGATTCGATTCAGCGAATCGGCCTGTGGGGCAACGGCGAATCTGGCCGTCCCGTCGTCGTTCTCTGCGAATAGGTCGGGGTCGGTTCCGTAGCAGTAGCCGGCGCCCATACAGATGCCGTCGTCGACGGTTACCGAAAAGTTGGTCGTCGCCATCGGTCTCACGCTCTCGTAATCGTCACAGGCAGGCCATCTTTGATGGTTGTGGAGAAGGTGAATCGGTGTCGGGGGGTCCATCCGGGGCGAAGCTGCAGCCGGTAGCGCTGGAAGATGATCGCCAGGAGATACTGCGCGTTCATGTATGCCATGCCCGTTCCCATGCAGTGGTGCGGACCCGCGCCGAAGGCTTGGAAAGCCAGTCGGGGCCTGGCCTTGACCCGTTCTTTGTCGTGGAAGTTCTTGGGGTCGTAGGTATTCGGGTCATTGCCCCACCATCGTGGGTCTCGGTGAACCACATAGAGCGACGTGCCCACCATGGTGTACTTGGGGATCGGGAAGCCGCCGATCTCGTCGTCGACCATGGCGTAGCGCATGTTGATCGGGCCGCCCTGCAATCGTTGGCCTTCGTCGAAGCAAGATTTGGCCCATTCCAGCCGCGGCAGGTCCGTGATCGTTGGTGCGGCGCCGTTGAGCGCATCGATCTCGCTGTAAAGGCGAGTGAGGTGTTCTGGCTGTGCCAGCAGTAGCGCCAAAGTCCAGGAGAGCGAGGCCACGACAGTCTCGTATCCGCCGCCGATCAGGCCGATGAGCTCCATGATGAGGTCGCCGTCGGTCAAGGGTGAGCCGTCGCTGTACCGGGCGTCCAGCAGGACATTCAGCAGGTCGGGTTTATCGGTGGGGTTGGCTCGGCGCTGCTTCACCAGCTTCCGACACAGCAGCGCGATGCGCGCCAAGGACCGTGGGGCATTCTCGGTGCCGGGGACGGGGAGAATTCCCGGTGGCCGCATCATGAAGAGCGCCGATCCGATGGCGCGCATGCCCATTCGGATGTCGATGTCCACCTCTCGGATCTCCTGCTCGGTGATCGCCGTCGAGAACATGGATCGCAGGAATGCCGGCAGCGTGACGCTGGGTAGCACGTGTTGCAGGTCGATTTCCTTGCCGGTATCGGCCCATTGAGCCCACCGATCCACCCGTGCCACGAACTCTTCGGCGAACGTGTCGGACACGTGTGCCAGGTGTCGTTTGCCGAACATTGGCATGAGCATCCGCCGGCGTTCCCGCAGTCGCGGACCCTCCAGTGCCTGAACGGGGCTGCCCAGCTTGCTGATCAGGAGTTGCGCCAACCTGCCCTGGATCGGGGCGGTCATGCTGTATTTCAGCTCGGTGTTCTCCATGTAGTACCCGGTCAACTCGGGATGGTTCACCATGACCAGCGAATGGATGGGCAGCGGCACCCGATATATGTCGCCGTATCTCTCGTGGCACTTCTGAAAGAACGCGAAGGGGTCACGCGCCATGGGAATGGCTGACCCGAGGACTGGCAACCCGATCGGGCCTGGGGGAATCGGGCGATTGCGCCCTCGTCCGGTCGCCAGACTGTACGTCGCGCGCAATGGTTTACGTGTCGGCCAGAATGGGTCGTCTTTGAGGGTGGCCAGCACCGCGCGGCGCCCACTCGCCCACCCGGCCCGCTGATCTGCCGGGCCACTGCAACTCGCCGTGAATGTTGCCTCAGGGGCTGTTACTACCAACTCTTGGTCCACCCGAAATCCCTTCATGCTGAGACATTGGAATGTAGATGTCCCAGTGTCTCAGCGTCAAGAGGTAACATCAGCTGCGTGGATTTCGGCGCGATCTTGCGGCAATGGCCGCTGCCCCAGTCCGGCGCTGAGGATGACGAGCGAGAACGGCTGCTCGACGCAGCGCGAGCGGAGTTCGTCGCACATGGCATCCGGCGCGCCGCGGTGGCCGATATTGCCCGGCGCGCCAAAGTGTCTCGTCAGACTCTCAATCGCAAATGTGGCGACAAGGACGAGATGGTGGCAGCCGTCGTCACCCGTGAAGTATTCGAGTTCTTCCTCCGATTGGGCCAGTCGTTCGAGTCGGACGTGCCTGTCGAGGATCAAGTTGTCGAACTGTTCGTCGCGGGAGTGCGCGAATGCCAACAGAATCCGATGGTTACCGCGATCAGGGAGTACGAGCCCGAACGGATGTCGTTCAGCCTCCTTGAAGCCGAACACGACAACTATCAGATGGTGATCTCGGCCCTGGCGCTGCGCCTCATGGCGGAGTCGTTCTCCGCGGAAGGTGCGCGCCAGGCCGCCGAACTCATCACGCGGATAACGGTGACGCTCCTACTGGCGCCGTCGAAGGCCTTGCGCACCGAAACCGATGAACAGTCAAGGGAATTCGCACGCACATACTTCGTCCCAATCCTGAACGCTGCACGCGCCATCGCATAGTGTCGATGCCGAGCCATGCACTCGGCGTCATGGTGCAGTAGCCGGGGATGCCAAGGAAGGCAAGATGACACGACGGCCGCCGGAGGGGCGCCTCGCCCGCGGTGGAAAACTCGGGACCCTCGCTGCGAAGGAGGCCGTCCGAGGCGCCGGTGCGCGCCTGTCGATGATCGGCCGATCAGAAGAGGCGAAAAGCCTGCTCGCCGAACAGGCCACGATGGATGCCGCGCAAAGCCTGGTGACCGTGCTGGGCGCCATGAAGGGCGCAGCGATGAAGATTGGTCAGATGCTGTCGGTGATCGAACTCGACTTGGTACCGGAGTCGCACCGCGAACAGTTCCGCGGCAAGCTCGCGGCCCTGCGCGATCAGGCGCCCCGGGTGTCGTTCGATCAGATGCGCAAGATCATGGAGACCGATTTGGGCCGGCTCTCAACGGTATTCGCCGAGTTCGACGAAGCGCCGACTGCCGCGGCGTCGATCGGCCAGGTGTATCGGGCGCGCCTGCACGACGGTCGTGAAGTTGCCGTCAAGGTGAAATATCCCGGCATCGACCAAGCGGTCCGTGCCGACATGCAGAATCTCGGGCTCGTCATGAAACTGGTGCACACAGTGTGGCCCAGTGCGAACTCGGCGATGGTCGATGAGATCGCCCGGAACGTCGAGAGCGAACTCGATTATCTGCGGGAGGCGAAGACGCAGCATGAGGTGGCGGCGCAGTACCGAGGCCATCCGTTCATCGCGGTCCCTGACAGCGTGGTGGAACATTGCACGGACCGCGTGCTCGTCACCGAGTACGTAGACGGCGCCGGATTCGACCACATGCGGACCTTGTCGGCCACCGAACGGAATCGCATCGGCGAGTTGATCTACCGCTTCTACATCGGTTCGCTGTTCCAGCACAATGAGTTCTGTGGCGACCCGCATCCGGGAAACATCCTGCTGGCCCCCGATGGCCGGGTCGCGTTCATCGACTTCGGTCTCTACAACCGGATGGACCCGGCCAATGTGGCCTTCGAAAAGGCCGGCTTGGTAGCGGCCGCCCAAGGGCGGTCCCAAGAGCTGTATCAAATGATGGTCGACCGGGGCATCGTCGACGGGGCCGCGGAGGTGACGGCGGACGATTGCCTGGAATACGTCAGAGCCGTGAGCGAATGGCAGCTGGTTGACGAGGAGATCACCCTCACGCCCGAATTGGCGACGGGCGCAGTTCTTTACGCGATGGATCCGCGACAGACGCAGTTCGCCGGCATCAGGCGTCAGTTGCTGCCACCCGAGCACGTCTTCTCGCGACGGGCGGATTTTCTGACCTTCGGCACATTGGGACACCTACTCTCGGCCAACAATTGGCACCGGATCGGCCGAGAATGGCTATACGACGAATCGCCACACACCGAGATCGGCAGGGAGATCGCCCGCTGGCAGATCAGCCGCTAGCGCTGGTCGCGGGCGGAACCGTCCGACTTATCGGCAAGGGTTCGGTTAGGTATCCATCTGTACCGCCCCATGGACATGTGTCAGGCGGTGATGCCAGCATTACCCGCTGTGACTCTTTCCGGCCAATCGGATGCAGGCGGACCGTTTTTCGAGGACCTCAGGGTAGGTCAGGTTTTCGACTGGGCGCCGGGCATGACGTTCACCGACGGCGCGGCGGCGGTGCATCAGGCCATCCTCGGTGACCGCATGCGGCTGCCGCTGGACGCCGGACTGTCCGCGGCCGTCACCGGATCGCCGCGGGCACTGGCGCATCCGGCGCTGGTGTGTGACGTCGCGATCGGTCAGTCCACCCTGGTCACCCAGCGGGTCAAGGCGAATCTGTTCTACCGGGGCCTGCGGTTCCACCGCTTTCCGCACCTCGGCGACACCATCTCCACTCGCGCAGAAGTGGTTGGTCTCAAACAGAATTCGGCAAAACCGGGGAAGCCGCGCACCGGTCTGGCGGCACTGCGCATGATCACGATCGACCAGGACGGCCGTACCGTGCTCGATTTCCACCGGTGCGCCATGCTCCCGCTGCGCGACGACGCCGACGACACCGGCCATGCCGACGACCTCAGCACCATCGGCGTGGACGTCCCGGCCCTGCCGGACCCGGCCGCCGACTGGAATGTCGATGCCTGGCGCTCCGGGGTGCCCGGCCCGCATTTCGATGCGGCGCTCGCCGGTCAGGTGCTGACCAGCACCGCCGATGTCGTCAGCAGCGCCCCTGAGCTGGCCCGGCTGACCCTCAACATCGCTGAGACGCATCATGATTCGCGGGTGGCAGGCAGCCGCCTGGTATACGGCGGGCATACCATCGGGCTGGCACTGGCCCAGGCCACCCGGCTGTTGCCGAACATCGTCACCGTCCTCGGATGGGAGTCCTGCGACCACATCGGACCCGTGCACGAAGGCGACACCGTGTACAGCGAGCTGCACGTCGAAGCCGCGCGCGAGACGCCGGGCCGCGGCGGCACGCTCGATCTGCGGTCGCTGGTGTTCGCGGCCGCGGCCGACGGCCCCGACCGGCAGGTACTTGACTGGCGGTTCAGCGTCCTGCAGTTCTGAGCATTGTCAGAATGGCGGCGTGAGCACGCTGCGGTTGTCCGAGCTGGGCACTGACCCCGAGTCGGTGCTGCGGCTGGTCCGGTTCTTCGACGGGCTCGAGGTGACCGGCGTCGACGCGGTGCTTCGCGCAGCCGAGGAGGTCGCCGGTTGCCCGGTGCGCGTGCGGTGGGCCGGGCTCGTGCGCGAGGTGTGGCTGGACCGTGACGGTCCCGGCCATCCGCTCGACAGCGTCCTGCTCGACCGGGTCCGGCACACGCTGGGGACGGTCGGGTCCCGGGTTCCGCCGTCCTTCGGTGACCCGGCGCTGGTCGAGGTCGTGCTGTCGAGCCGGGAACGCCCCGAGGACCGGGCTCGGGCGATCAGACTGCTGGGCCTGGACGAGACCCGAGACGTCCGGGTTCTCGCGGTCTCGGCGCAGTCGTCGCCGGATGCGCTGCGGGTGATCACGTCCGCACTGTCGTCGGCGGCGGTGCGGACCGCGGACCTCGGCACCGCGACGGCAGTGCTGTGCCAGGGCCACGCCAACGCCCGGGCCTTGTCCGACGAGCTGGACCAGGCGATCGTCACCGCGTTCCCCGCGCCGCTGCCGGTCGGCGCCGACCGCGGACCCTGGGTCGGCATCGGCGCCGCCGGCCGGGTGTTCGCCGCACCGACGTCGTGGGGGCAGGCACTCCGCGCGCTGCGGTTCGCGTCGTCGACGGGCTTCGGCCGGCGTGCCGTCGCCTTCGAGCGGTTGAGCGCGCTGGAACTGCTGGCCGAGCTGCCGCCAGAAGCGACGCGGGGCAATCACGCGCTGACCAGGATCAACGAGATCGCGACGACGCCCGCGGGCCTCCTCCAGGTCGAGACGGCCGAGGCGTTCTGCGTGTTCGGATCACTGCGGCGGACCGCCGAGGAACTGCACGTGCATCACAGCACCGTGGCCGCGCGGATAGCGCACATCGAATCCCAGCTGGGGTGGGACATGGACGATCCACTGGACCGGTTCTCGGCGACACTGGTCCTGATGATCCGGCGGATCGCGCTGTCGTCTGCCGAGTTGACGGAGCCGTAGACGCCCAGATGGCAGACCGACAAGCGTCGGAGCTTTTGCCTCGATGATCCGACGCCTGTCGGATGACCGGGACTACCTTGGTTCGTGATGATGGCCACAAGAGCAGCAGCCCGCGCTCAGTCGTAGACCCGAGGAGTACCCGCATGGCCATCATCGACCCCACCAAGACCTGGGAGCTCGTGGAGGAACGCCTGTCGCGCACCACGAACGAGCGCCATCGTCAGGTGCTCGGCGTCGTGCTCGAGCACATGAAGGCTGAGGCCGTGCCGGATATGGACCGCCTGATGGCGACGTTGTCCCCGAACCCGGACTACCACTTCTGGTACGCCAACACCGATATGGGACCCAAGACCACCGAGGGTGTGCGCGCCTATTACGAGGCATTCGTGGCCAGCGGCGCGAATCATCTCGTCTTCGAGATCGATCGCCTTGCCGTCGACGATGATCTGGTGATGACCGAAGGCTGGATGAAGATGATCTACCCGGGCGCGGCCGCGCAGGCCATCGGCGTCGACGTCGAAGACCCGAGCGGCGACTACCTGCTGGTGTTCCGTCAGCTCATCAACTGGCCGATCGACGCCGACGGCCTGATCATCGGCGAGGACGCCTACCAGACAGGGCCCGTCAGCGTCACCAAGCTCGGCGTGGCCGAGCTGCCGCAGGAGTACATCGAGCAGAAGAACCGCGCGACCGTCTGATGGCTGTTACCGCCCGACGCGAAGACATCGCAGCCCTGCTGCTCGACCGCCTCGGCGACGAGCGGCTCGGGTTGCGTACCCGGGATCAGGACTGGACCTGGGACGAGGTGGTCCGTGAGTCGGCGGCTCGGGGTGCACTGGCCGCCGACCTCCGCACCGAGGGACCTTTTCACATCGGCGTGCTGCTGGACAACGTGCCCGACTTCCTCTTCTGGCTGGGCGGCGCCGCCCTCGCCGGGGCGACGATCGTCGGCATCAACCCGACGCGCGGCAACAACGAGTTGGCCGGCGAGGTCCGGCACGCGGACTGTCAGCTGATCGTCACCGATTCGGCTGGGCGGGAACGGCTTTCGGGCCTGGACCTCGGCCTCGCGCCCGACCGCATCCTGGTGATCGACGATCCGGCCTACCAACACGCGATTTGTGCACGAAAATCCGCGGCCGGCGCGGAAAATCGTGCACAAATCACGGCGGCGGAGGGCGTGAACGCCGAGTCGCTGGTCCTGCTGCTGTTCACCTCCGGCACCACGGGAGCGTCGAAGGCCGTCAAGTGCAGTCAGGGCCGCCTCGCGTGGATCGCGTACTCGGCTGTGGACAAGTTCAACCACGTCCGCGAGGACGTCGACTACTGCTGCATGCCGCTGTTCCACGGCAACGCGATCATGGCGCTGTGGGCTCCCGCGCTGGCCGTCGGCGCGACGGTGTGCCTGACGCCGAGCTTCTCGGCCTCCGGGTTCCTGCCGGACGTGCGGTACTTCGGCGCGACGTTCTTCACCTACGTGGGCAAGGCGCTCGGCTACCTGCTGGCCACCCCGGAACAGCCGGACGACGCCGACAACCTGCTCAACCGCGGGTTCGGCACCGAGGCCTCGCCGGAGGACCAGGCCTACTTCAAGCGCCGCTTCGGAGCCGAGTTGTACGAGGGGTACGGCTCCAGCGAGGGCGGCGGTGCCGTCGTCCTCGACCCGAACCAGCCCGAGGGAGCGCTCGGCCGCCCCGCCCATCCGGGCGTCGCGATCGTCAACCCGGAAACCATGATCGAATGTGTCCCAGCGGTTTTGGACCAGCATGGCCGGCTCCTCAACCCGGACGACGCGGTCGGCGAGATCATCGACAAGCTCGGCACCAAGAAGTTCGAGGGCTATTACAAGAACGACGCCGCCGACGCCGACCGGATCCGGGGCGGCTGGTATTGGACGGGTGACCTCGGCTACCTCGACGAGAACGGCTTCATCTACTTCGCGGGCCGGCGCGGTGACTGGATCCGGGTCGACGGCGAGAACACCTCGGCGCTGTCGATCGAGCGCGTGCTGCGGCGTCATCCCGAGGTGATCGCCGCGGGCGTGTACGCGGTGCCGGACCCCCGTTCGGGTGATCAGGTGATGGCCGCCATCGAGGTCGCCGATCCGGTCCTGTTCGACGTCGACAAGTTCGTGCGGTACCTCAATGACCAGGACGACCTGGGCCGCAAGGGCACGCCGCGCTTCCTGCGGATCTCGGACTCCCTGCCGGTCACCGGCTCCAACAAGGTGCTCAAGCGAGAACTGCAGGCGGACAAGTGGCATACGGACGAGCTGGTGTACCGCTGGGTGGGTAGGGGGGTACCGGTTTACGGCCTCATGTCCGACGATGCCAAGCGTGCGTTGGACGATGAGTTCACGCAGTACGGACGGCAGCGGTACCTCTGACATCAGGTAGGAGATTTGGGCATGACGGAGTGGGACGCGACGGTTGACGTGTTGGTGGCGGGCTCTGGTGGCGGTGGCGTCACCGGTGCCTACACCGCCGCGCGTGAAGGACTCGAGGTGCTGCTGGTCGAGGCCACCGACAAGTTCGGAGGCACCACCGCCTACTCCGGTGGCGGCGGGGTGTGGTTCCCGTGCAACCCGGTGCTGCAGCGGGCGGGCACCGACGACACCATCGACGACGCGCTGGAGTACTACCACGCCGTCGTCGGCGACCGGACCCCGCGCGAGCTGCAGGACACCTACGTCCGCGGCGGTGCTCCGCTGATGGAGTACCTCGAAGCCGATCCCAACATCAAGTTCGACATGCTGCCCTGGCCGGACTATTTCGGGAAGATGCCCAAGGCCCGGCTGGACGGTCAGCGGCATGTCGCGGCCCGACCACTGAAGATCGAAAAAGCGCCGGAATTCAAGGAATTGGTGCGGGGCCCGTTGGACAACGACAGGCTCGGCGTCCCGCAGCCCGACGACTACTTCATCGGCGGCCGGGCCCTCATCGCCCGCTTCCTGGTGGCGCTGAAGCAATACCCCTCCGCCACAACGCAACTGGGCACCGCGCTGGTCGAACTCGTCACCGAGAACGGTGCCGTCGTGGGTGCGATCGTGGAGACCGACGGCGTGCGCAAGGCCATCAAGGCCCGCAAGGGCGTGCTGCTCGCGGCCGGTGGTTTCGAGGGCAACGACGAGCTGCGGCACAAGTACGGCGTGCCCGGCGAGGCGCGAGACACCATGGGGCCCTGGGGAAATCTGGGCCAGGCGCATGAGGCGGGTATCGCCGTCGGGGCCGACACCGACCTGATGGAGCAGGCCTGGTGGTCGCCCGGCCTCACGCACCCGGACGGCCGCAGCGCGTTCGCGCTGTGGTTCACCGGCGGCATCTTCGTCGACCAGGACGGCAAGCGATTCGTGAACGAGTCAGCGGCGTATGACCGGATCGGCCGCGTCGTCGTGGACCGGCTGGCCAAAGGTGAGATGACGCTGCCGTTCTGGATGATCTACGACGACGGCGAAGGCGGAGCCGCCGGCGTTGTTCCTCCAATAAAAGCCACCAACGTCTCGATGGTCGAGACCGAGAAATACGTCGACGCCGGGCTGTGGCACACCGCCGACACCCTGGAGGAGCTGGCCGCCAAGATCGGTGTGCCGGCCGAGCAGCTGGCCGCGACCGTCAAACAGTTCAACGAATACGCCGACGCCGGCTCGGACCCCGACTTCGGCCGCGGTGACGAGGCCTACGATCGCGCCTTCTCCGGCGGCGCCTGTCCGATGGTCCGCATCGACAAGGCGCCGTTCCATGCGGCCAGATTTGGCATCTCGGACCTGGGCACCAAGGGCGGCCTGCGCACCGACACCACCGGCCAGGTGCTCGACACCGCAGGCAACCCGATCCCCGGTCTGTACGCGGCGGGCAACACCATGGCCGCGCCGAGCGGTTACGCGTACCCCGGCGGCGGCAACCCGATCGGCACCAGCATGGTGTTCTCCCACCTGGCTGTGCTCGACATGATCGGTCAGACGACGTAGCCATCCCGGTCAGTCAGGCCGGGCGAATTCGAAAGGGGCGCAACATGACTGATGCTGAGGTCCGGCATATCGATGCGGGTGTGGAGATGACGCGGTTCGCGCGTGGTTGGCACTGTATCGGGTTGGCTGAGTCGTTCCGTGACGGTGAGCCGCATGCGATCGAGGCGTTCGGCACCAAGTTGGTGGTGTTCGCCGACTCGCACGGGGCGCTGAAGGTGTTGGACGGCTACTGCCGGCACATGGGGGGTGACCTGTCGCAGGGCAGCGTCAAAGGGGACGCGGTGGCGTGCCCGTTCCATGACTGGCGCTGGGGTGGGGACGGCAAGTGCCAGCTGGTGCCCTATGCCAAGCGCACCCCGCGGCTGGCCCGCACCCGCGCCTGGCAGAGCACCGAGGTCAACGGGCAGCTGCTGATCTGGCACGATCCCGAAGGCTCCACCCCGGCACCGGAGCTGACCCCGCCGACCATCGACGGCTACGACGAGGGCCGGTGGTCGCCGTGGCAGTGGAACTCGCTGCTGATCGAAGGGTCGCACTGCCGCGAGATCGTCGACAACAACGTGGACATGGCGCATTTCTTCTACATCCACCACGCGTATCCGACGTATTTCAAGAACGTCATCGAGGGCCACACCGCGAGCCAGTTCATGGAGTCCAAACCGCGCCCGGATTACGCGACCCGCGAGCTGTGGGACGGCACCTATCTGCGGTCGGAGGCCACCTATTTCGGGCCGGCGTACATGATCAACTGGCTGCACAACGATCTGGCGCCGGGTTTCACGGTGGAGATCGCGTTGATCAACTGTCATTACCCGGTGACCCATGATTCGTTCGTGCTGCAGTGGGGGGTGGCGGTGCAGAACAACCCGGCGCTGCCGGCGGACAAGACCGCCAAGCTGGCGGCGTCGTTGAGCAGCAGTTTCGGGGACGGCTTCATGCAGGATGTGGAGATCTGGAAGAACAAGACCCGCATCGAGAACCCGCTGCTGACCGAGGAGGACGGCCCGGTCTATCAGCATCGCCGCTGGTACGAGCAGTTCTACGTCGATATCGCTGACGTCAAACCGGACATGGTCGCCCGCTTCGAGCAGGAAGTGGACACCACCCACGCCAACGACCTCTGGCACGAAGAGGTCGCCAAGAACCTGGCCAACCGCACCCCGGTCGGCAAGGTGCACGCCGCCCAATAGTCGCCGAAACAGCACTGAGCCGCCCTCGAAATCGAGGGCGGCTCAGGCTCGGATCGGTGTGTTGGGGCTAGCGAGCCGGGTGGGCCTGCGGGCCCTGCACGATGGCGGCGAGCTGGCCCAGGTTCTGCAGCTTGTCCATGTCCGGCGCCGATGGGACCGGGACCGCGGAGAATGCCGGCAGTACCGGGTCGGCCGGCTTGTCCTGCAGCATGCCGAGGGCCATGTAGCCGGCCACGCCCAAGCCTGCCGCCGTCAGCACCACCACAGCGGTGGAACGCCGGAACAGCTGCCGCAGGGGGCCGATGTTTTCGGTCGTCTGATGGGTCAGGGTGGTCATTGCCGTGCCTCTTCTCGGTGAAGATCACGACCGATGTGGTCGTTGGTCTGTTCAACAACCATGCGCCCCGAAATGCTTCCCCGCAAGCGTTTATTTGATCGGCTAATATTTCGAAAAGGCGGTGTGACCTGCGCAAACATCAATTAGATAGTATAATCTAAGTAACGAAGATCACGCTCGCGTGGGGCCTGGCAGGCGGGATCGGCACTGCCGCAGCAAGGTTGCGGCAGCCGGATGGGCGGTCTCGGTGGCCGATGAGTTAGCCGACGACCGCCGGGTTCAGCAGCGGCCGCAGGAACTCCACCTGGCTGGCAAAGAAGTCGCGGGCCACCTGGGTCTTGGCGGCGACACCGTCGAAGCCGTGATAGGCCCCCGGCACCACTTCGAGCGCGCATGGGACGCCCGCGGCGCGCAACCGCTCGGCGTATTCGACGTCCTCGTCGTGGAAGACGTCAAAGGTACCGACTCCGACCCAGGCGGGCGGCAGACCCGACAGATCAGTGCGCCGGGCGGGGACGGCGAGCGCGGGATCGGCGCCACCGAGGTACGCGCGCCAGCCGAAGCGATTCGACTTCTGGCTCCACAACCGCTGTCCGGGATGGTCCAGCCCCGGCCGGCTGCCCGACCGGTCGTCGATCATCGGATACACCAGAAGCTGTGCCGCCAAGGGCACTTCACCACGGTCATACGCCAGTTGCGCCAGTGCTGCGGTCATTCCGCCGCCGGCGCTCGCACCGCCGACGGCCACCCGCGCCGGATCCACGGCCGGCAGATCGACCAGCCAACGCAGTGCCGCGTAGCAGTCCTCCAGCCCGGCCGGATACGGATTGTCCGGGGCCAACCGGTATTTGACCGCGGCCACGGTGATGCCCAGTTCGTCCGCGAAACGCCGGCACAGCGCGTCGTCCTGCGCCGGGCTGCCGATGACGTAGCCGCCACCGTGAATCCACAGCAGCGCGCCGCCACGGTCGGCGCCGGGGGACGGGCGGTGCAGCCGGATCCCGACGCCCGACGGCAGCGTGAGCACCTCGACACCCTCGGGGGTACGGCGTTCCAGCCGGTTGGACACCATCCGGACGACGCGGAGGTTCCACGGCGTGATGGGGCTGCGCGGCATGAAGCGCGCGGCCCGTGCCAACTCGGGGTGGAAGTCGACTGTGTGGGAGGAGCCCGGCATGCGACCGACACTACTGACACCCGCGCGTCCGGCCCACGGTCTGCGCCTGCGTGTTCACATACAGGAAACTCGTTGCCCTGCGCGAAACTGTGCATCAGTGTTCACTGAAACGCTATGACTTCCACGCCGCATACGCATGTCGAGCCACCCGGTCTGACGGCCGAGGACGCGGGCTACCACCACACCCTCAAACCGCGCCAGCTGCAGATGATTGCGATCGGCGGTGCCATTGGCACCGGCCTGTTCCTGGGCGCCGGTGGACGGCTGCACAACGCAGGCCCCGGGCTGTTCCTCGTCTACCTGATCTGTGGCGGGTTCGTCTTCCTGATCCTGCGGGCCCTCGGCGAGCTGGTGCTGCACCGGCCGTCGTCGGGGTCGTTCGTGTCGTATGCCCGCGAATTCCTCGGGGAGAAGGCGGCTTATGTCGCCGGCTGGATGTACTTCCTGAACTGGGCCATGACGTCGATCGTCGACTCGACCGCCATCGCCACCTACTTCCACTACTGGAAGGCGTTCGACGCGATCCCGCAGTGGCTCATCGCGCTGATCGCCCTCGCCATCGTGATGGGCATGAACCTGATCTCGGTGACGCTGTTCGGCGAGCTCGAATTCTGGGCGGCCCTGATCAAGGTCGTTGCGCTGGTGACGTTCCTGGTCGTCGGCACCGTCTTCCTGGCGGGCCGGTTCAAGGTCGACGGCCAGACCACCGGCTTCAGCGTCATCGCGGACAGTGGTGGCATGTTCCCGACCGGGCTGCTGCCGCTGGTGGTGGTGACCTCTGGCGTCGTCTTCGCTTATGCCGCAGTCGAACTCGTCGGTACCGCGGCGGGGGAGACGGCCGAACCGCACAAGATCATGCCGCGCGCCATCAACTCGGTGATCTTCCGTATCGCGCTGTTCTACGTCGGGTCGCTGGTGCTGCTCGGACTGCTGCTGCCGTACACCGCCTACAAGGCGGGGGAAAGCCCCTTCGTCACCTTCTTCTCGAAGATCGGTTTCGAGGGTGCCGGCACCCTGATGAACGTTGTCGTGCTCACTGCGGCGTTCTCGAGCCTGAACGCGGGGCTGTATTCGACGGGCCGCATCCTGCGCTCTATGGCGATGAACGGCAGTGCCCCTAAGTTCACCGGCGTCATGTCGAAACGTGGTGTGCCCTATGGCGGTATCTGTCTCACCGCCAGCATCGGGCTGCTCGGTGTCGTGCTCAACGGCGTCGTGCCGGCGCAGGCCTTCGAGATAGTGCTGAACATGGCGGCGCTGGGCATCATCGCGTCGTGGGCCACCATCGTGATCTGCCAGTTGCAGCTGTTCCGCTGGTCTCAGCGGGGTGAGATGGAGCGGCCGGCGTTCCGGATGTGGGGCGCGCCGTACACCGGATACGCCACGTTGGTCTTCTTGGCCGTGGTGCTGGTGCTGATGGCGTTCGACAAGCCGGTGGGCACCTGGACGGTGGCGACGCTGGTGATCATCATCCCGGCGTTGATCGTCGGCTGGTACGCGGCGCGTGGTCGTGTTCTGGAGATCGCCAAGCAACGACAGGGTTTCACCGGCCAGTTCCCGGTGGTCGCCAACCCGCCGCCACCGGGCGAACGTCAACCTTGACGCGTTGACGTTTGCGGCCGGCCGATTCGGGGTTTACTTGGCGGGTGGAGATCATGTCGCCAACCGATGCCATGTTCCTGCTCGGCGAATCGCGGGAGCATCCGATGCACGTCGGCGGCCTGCAGCTGTTCAGCCCGCCGGAAGGCGCAGGTCCGGACTTCATTCACGACTTGCATCGGGACATGTTGGTGCACACCAACTTCACTCCCACCTACCGCAAACGCCCGGCACGGTTCCTGGGTGGTATCGCCAGCTTCGGCTGGGCCTATGACGACGAACTCGACGTCGACTACCACGTGCGCCGCTCGGCGCTGCCCTCGCCGGGACGAATCCGTGAGCTGCTCGACCTCTGCGGGCGGCTGCACACCAGCCTGCTCGACCGGCACCGTCCGCTGTGGGAGACCTACCTGGTGGAAGGTCTCGAGGACGGCCGGTTCGCCATCTATTCGAAGGTCCACCACGCGCTGCTCGACGGGGTGTCCGCGCTGCGGATGACGATGCGCACGCTGTCCGACGATCCGGCCGAGCTGGAGGTGCGGGTGCCGTGGGACCTGCCGTCGCGCAAGCGCGCACCGAAGAACAGCCCGTCGTTGGTGGGCCAGGCGGTCGAGGCTGTCGGCGCGGCGGCCGGCCTCGGCCCGTCGGCCTTCCGGGTGGCGCGCGCCGTGCTGTTGGAGCAGAACCTGACCCGGACGTTCAGCGCGCCGAAGACGATGTTCAACGTCAAGATCGGCGGAGCCCGGCGCGTGGCGGCCCAGTCCTGGCCGATCGACCGCATCAAGGCCGTCAAGCAGGCCGCCGGCGGCGTCACCGTCAACGACGTCGTGCTGGCGATGTGCTCCGGGGCGCTGCGGGGTTACCTGCTCGAGCAGGGCGCGCTGCCCGATGCGCCGCTGATCGCCATGGTCCCGGTGAGCCTGCGATCCGAGGCCGACGCCGATGCGGGTGGCAACCAGGTCGGCGCGATCCTGTGCAACCTGGCCACCGACGTCAAGGATCCGGCGACCCGGCTGCAGACCATCGCCGACTCGATGCGCGGCAACAAGCAGGTGTTCTCGGGGTTGTCCAAGACGGAGTCGATGGCGCTCTCGGCGCTGCTGCTGTCCCCGATCGCACTGTCCACCGTGCCCGGTTTCGTCGATGCCACCCCGCCGCCGTTCAACATCGTCATCTCGAACGTGCCGGGGCCGCGGGTGCCGATGTACTGGAAGGGCGCCCGGCTCGACGGCAACTATCCGCTGTCGATCGCGCTGGACGGACAGGCGCTGAACATCACGCTGGTCAACAATGGCGACAACCTCGACTTCGGGCTGGTCGGTTGCCGGCACAGCGTGCCGCACCTGCAGCGGCTGCTGGGCCACCTCGAGGATTCGCTCGCGGACCTGGAGGCTGCGGTCCGCTAGCGACCTCGTCGAACGGCGCCCGCCGCGCCCTGGCGACATCAGCGCCACGAACCTGACTGGGTGACGGAAATCGAGGTATCTGAGCGCCACGCAGTCAGGCTCGCTCAACTGTCACGAGGCGCTGCGCCACATCGTCTCCGTGGGGTCTACTCGCAGGTTCACGTTGACGTCGATCGCGCCTCGCGAAGCCCACGCATGGGCGATCCTCCGCAACACGACACCCGCAGGATCGCGCGAAGTCACGCGGATGACGAGCCAACCCATCTCGATCATCTCCTCGATCCGCGCAATGTCCTTGCGAACCTGTTCCGGGTCCGAGTGATGCCGCCCCTCGTATTCGACGGCGATCTTCAACTTCGCCCAGGCGAAGTCCACGATCCCGATGAGTACGCCGTATTCGTTGCAGACCGGGTGCTGACTCTCCGGCTGAGGAAACCCTGCGCGAACTATGAGGAGGCGCAACGCTGTCTCGCGGGGCGATTCGGCTTTGGGGTCAACGAGCGCAATGGACTTCCGCGCTTGCCGGATTCCGCGCTGCCCGGGATGACGCTGGGCTGCGAATTCGATGTCGGCGACAGTCAACCTTGTAGCCCGCGCCAGGGCGTCGATCGCGGCGACTGCGATGTTCTCGGGATACCGCCGCGCCAGATCGACCGCGGTGCGGGTCGGTGTGGTCAGTCGCAACTCGCCGATCCGGCATATCTCGTCTGTGTCGGGGCAGTCCTCCCATACGACGACGCCGCGAGTCGCTCGGCAGGGACTGCCAATGATGTTGGCAGGCAAGGCTGCATCGATATACCGGGTGCCATGCATCGCGGCGGCTGAGAACCCGGCCAGGACTCCCTGACGCCGGGATCGGAGCCAAGCGGCCTTCGCCCGCACAATCGCAGTCGGCCGCGTGCCGCGTGGCACGTAAACGTCCTTGTGTACCGCGACGAAATTCGTCCGCAGCTGGTACCGCGTCAGCCGCCCCTCTGCCAAGGCTTCGCTTCCGATAAAAGGTTCCCCCACATCGGCAGTGTGCCGGGGGATCCAGCCACGACGCCACGGTCGGCGGGCGAGCTCTGTGGATAACCTCCGCGAGCCTGACTGGGAGGCGGAAAACCGTGGGAAAAAGCGCCCTGTGGTCAGCCTCGATGCGGGCCTTACAGCGGAGGCGGCGCCCAGGGCAGGGTGATGGGGGCCATGCCCGGAATCTCGAGCACGTGCGACGGTGGGGCCGGCTCGGCAGGCGCCGCGGGTTCTGCCGGGGGCGCCTGCGGTACGTGTGCCGGGTTGTCGACGGGCGAGGCGGGAGCTGCCGGCGGGACGGGGGTGTCGGTGGCCGCGGGACTCGGTGCTTCGGCGGTAGGCGTCACCGCCGAGGATGACGACGAAGACGACGGTGCCGCCTCGGTACTCGGCGCGACCGCCGGAGCCGCGACGGTGGTCGGGGTGTTGCTCGTCGGGGCGACGTTCGTGGCGGTGGTCGTGGCGGTGGTGACGGGCGACGGCGCCACCGGGCGCGGGGCCACCGGAACGGGCGCGGCGGACGGGGCGCCGGGGGACTTCACGCTGCCGGTCAGCGGGCCGGGCGTCCGCGATGCCACACCGCACAGCACCTGGTGACTGCCGGCGGACCAGCTGGCCGGGCCGATGGGCCGGTAGTTCAGCGACAGGTCACTGGCGGACAACGTCTTCGGTGCCAGGTACGCGGTGGTCATCGTGACGCAGGCGGGGCGCAGTACCGCCTCTTGCTCGGCGTCCGATGGTGGCGCGCCGTCGTGGAAGTGCGCGCCGAGGTCGATGGGGCCGACGGCCTCGACCGAATGGGGCTCGGCGCAGTCGACGGGCACCAGGCCCGTCTGCCCGCCCTTCATGTCGGCTCCCAGGCACGTGCCGGGCGGCCATACCCGTGACTGGTCCTGTTCGGCGACCTGCCCACGGAACGGCAGCTGCTGGCCGTTCGGGCCGGGCAGTTGCAGTCCGCACAACGCGATGCGGCTGCCCGCGCCGGATCCATCCGAGCTCACCGAGCGCAGCAGGCCGTACGCGAACCGGCCGTTCGGGTCATAGTGCGACCCGAGGTACCGGCGTCCTGATACGGCGCAGGATTCCTGGTCGCCGTCGCCCTGAACCGAGTTGACGACCTCGAACAGGTGCGGGCTACTGCACTGCACGAACGCGGGTCGTTGTGGCGGCTCAGGTTGCCAGGTCAGGCAGCTGCCGGCGTGTGCGCTGCGGAAGACGGCCTCGGTGTGGTCGTCTTCGGTTGCGCCCCCGGCCGACGGGCCGACGGCGGCCACCGTGACCACGCCAGCGATCAGCTGGGCGCACAGCAAAGCCGCTAGCAAAGCGCGGCGCGACGCCCAAGTCTTGACCGATAGCACACTCATCGGTCCATAGCGTGACATATCTGACCGATCTGCGCAGCTTGGCGGATCGATCTCCACCGAGTCTCAATCGACTCGTGATACGCGACGGCCTACTTGAGCAAAGGATCGCGAGGCAGCCCGAGGATCCGCTCGGCGATGGTGTTCCGGGTGATCTCCGAGGTACCGCCCGCGATGGTCATCGCGCGGTAGCCCAGGTAGGCCTGGGTGAGCGTCGGAGTTTGCCCGGTCACGGCCGCGGGGCCGGCCAGCTTCATCCCCAGCTCGGTCTGTCGCTGCCCCTGCTCGGCGACCACGAGTTTGGTGACATTGCCCTCGGGTCCGGGACCGGTCCCCGCGATGGCCCGGCTGATCCGTCGCAGATTCAGCAGCCGCAGGGTGTGTCCCTCGGCGATCACCGCGCCGGCGCGGTCGCGCAGCCCGGCCGCCAGCTCCGGCGGGGCCGCGTCCAACAGGGCGATCAGGTCGTCGGCGCTGAAGCCGGATTGCGCGCCGGACCCGCCGCCGATCGACAGCCGCTCGTTGCCTAGCGTCGCCCGTGCCACGAGCCAGCCCTTGTTGACGTCACCGACCACGTCGGCATCCGGGACGAACACCTCGTCGAAGAACACCTCGTTGAAATGGGCATTGCCCGTCAAGCCCTTCAGGGGGTTGACGGTCACGCCGGGTGACTTCATATCGATCGCCATCATCGTGACGCCGGCGTGCTTGGGGGCGTCCGGATCGGTGCGTACCGTGGCCAGCCCCCACTGGCAGTACTGCGCCAGGCTCGTCCACACCTTCTGGCCGGTCACCAGCCAGCCGCCGTCGACCTTCTTGGCGCTGGTGCGCACCGCGGCGGCATCCGAGCCGGCTTCGGGTTCGGAAAACAGCTGGCACCACATGATCTCGCCGCGCAGCACCGGGTACACCCAGCGCTCGCGCTGCTCGTCGGTCCCGGCCTGGGCGATGGTCAGCGTCACCCAGCCGGTGATGCCGAGGTCCGGCCGCTCGACCGGCTTCTTCCCCCCGCTCGCTGCGCTCGTGCCCCCTGGCGCGCGGAACTCCTCCTCGATGGCCAGCTGCTCCAGCACGCCGGCGTCGCGGCCCCACGGCTTGGGCCAATGCGGCACCAAATAGCCGGAGTCGACAAGAAAGTCGCGCTGCTTGTCCTCGGGCAGCGACCGCAGGGTGGCTACGGCGTCGCGGGCGGCGGTGCGGTACTCGGCGGCCTCCTCGGGGAGCGCGAACGACGCGCCATGGGCCCGGCCGGTGCGCTGTCCGTCGACCACGTCGGCCAGCGGGTCGGCACCGTCACCGGTCAGCGCGGCCAGCGTGAGGGCGCGGCGCAGATACAGGTGCGCATCGTGCTCCCACGTGAAGCCGATGCCGCCGTGCAGCTGAATGTTGTTCTCGGCGTTGAAGACCTGGCTGTGGATCGCTTGCGCGGCCGCCACCGCGCCGCCGAACCAGGCGTCGTCCAGATCATCGGCGCGCGCGGCGTCCCAGGTGGCGGCGGTGGTGAGTTCGGCCGCGACGAGCATGTTGGCGGCGTGGTGCTTGACGGCCTGGAAGGTTCCGATGGTGCGGCCGAACTGCTCACGCACCTTGGCGTATTCGACCGCCATCTCCAGCGCCGCCCAGCTGACCCCGACCGCCTCGGCGGCCGCGAGAATACGAAAAGCGGTGTGCGCCTTGGCTGCTGCGCCGCGCAGAACTGCCGTTGCTTCCGCCTGGTCGAGCGTCACCGAACCGATGCTGCGGGTGGTGTCGGTGGACTCCAGTGGTGTGACGGTGACGCCGGTGGCGCCGGCATCCACGACCACCACGTCGTCGCCGGCGACCAGGACCAGCAGCGTGGCATCCGGTGCGCCGAGCACCGTCGGGCTCTCCCCGTACACCGTATGACCGGCGATGTGAACGTGTCCCGACAAACCCAGCGCGGCAACGGTGCTGCCGTCGGCCAGTCCGGGCAGCAGTTCGGTGCGTAGGGGTTCGGTACCGCACCGGTCAATGACGACGGCGGCGGCGACTGTCGGCAGGAACGGACCGGGACACAACTCGCGGCCCTGCGCCTCCAGCACCACCGCCAGCTCGGGTAGTCCGAATCCGGATCCGCCGTACTCCTCGGGGATCGCCAGGCCCTGCCACCCCAGATTGGCCGCGGCCGCCCAGAAATCGGCCGGATGCGACGGCCCGCCCTCGAGCGTGGCGCGGGCGGCCGCCCGGCTGCCGAGCCGGTGCAGCAGTCCGGTGGCCGAGTTCGCGAGGTCGTTGTGGTCGTCGGTGATCGCCAGCGCTGAGGTACCCATCGCTCGACTGTAAGCACGACGGTACGACTTCGAATAGGCCCTGATCAGCTGTGATGCACTTCACATGGGATCGGTCGCCGAACCGTGACCGCAAACTTGCCGTGGCCCCGAAATCGCGTGGTCAGCCCGGTGTACGCTCGCGAAATGACGGCTCGACCGGACAATGATGTTCACAGCCCTTCACTTGCCACCAGGCTGCGCTGGTTCATGGCGGCCAAGCCCTCCGACCACCTGTTGGCGATGGCGACGGCCGCCGCCTCGTTGCCGGTGATCGGCAAGAGCCTCGAGCCTCTCGGCGGCGCCACCGCGATGACCCTGTGGGGTATGCGGCATGTGCCGAGCTTCTGGGCGTCGACCTCCAAGGCACTGTTCACCCCGAGCGTCGCGGAGATCCGCCGGGCCGAGCGTGATTGCACCAACGAGGTCGTGCGGGCCGCGCTGACCGGCGTCGTGCCCCCGGCCGAACTCGACATCGAATGGCCCGCTCCGGAGCGCACGCCACCGTTCTGGCGGGCCCGCGAACACCGGCGTCAGGTGCACCGCACCTCGGTGCGCTACGGCGACAGCCCGTCGCAGCTGCTGGACGTCTGGCGCGCCGACGACCTCCCCAGCGAGCCGGCTCCGGTGCTGATCTATCTGCCCGGCGGTGCGTGGGTGCACGGCAGCCGGCTGCTGCAGGGCTACGCGCTGATGAGCCACCTCGCCCAACAGGGCTGGGTCTGTTTGTCCATCGACTACCGGGTGGCCCCGAATCACCGTTGGCCGCAACACATCACCGATGTCAAGACGGCGATCGCGTGGGCCCGGGCGAACGTCGACAAGTTCGGCGGCGACCGCGACTTCATCGCGATCTCCGGTGGCTCGGCCGGTGGGCACCTCGCCGCGCTGGCCGGCCTCACAGCCAACGACCCCGACCTGCAGGCGGACCTGCCCGAGGGCGCTGACACATCGGTCGACGCCGTCGTCGGCATCTACGGCCGGTACGACTGGGAGGACCGGTCCACCAAGGAGCGCGAGGAGTTCGTCGACTTCCTGGAGCGTGTCGTGGTGCGGCGCCGCATCGACAAGCACCCGGAGATCTACCGCCAGGCCTCGCCGATCGCGCGCGTGCACCGAGATGCGCCGCCGTTCCTCGTCGTCCACGGCAGCGGCGACAGCGTCATCCCGGTGGCGCAGGCGCGGGACTTCGTGCACGAGCTGCGCGCGGTGTCCGCGTCGACGGTCAGTTACATCGAATTGCCCGGTGCCGGACACGGTTTCGACATGATCGACGGTGCCCGCACCGGGTCGATGGCCACTGCCATAGGGTTGTTCCTCGACGAGGTTCGCCGGAACCAGAATCAGCACTGCGTCGAAGCGGTCGTCTAGACCATTCGACTGGGCGAGGTTCTGACCCGAAGCGCAGGAGAGGTCGAGTGAAACGACTGAGTGGGTGGGATGCGTTCCTCCTGTATTCGGAGACGCCCAACGTGCACATGCACACCCTCAAGATTGCCGTCATCGACCTCGCCGGCCTGGGCGACCGCACCTTCGGAATCGACGAATTCCGCCGCGTGCTGCGCGAACGACTGCACAAGCTCGAGCCCTTCGGATACCAACTCGTCGACATCCCGTTCAAGTTCCACCACCCGATGTGGCGGGAGCATGCTGAAGTCGACCTCGAGTATCACGTCCGGCCGTGGCGCGTGGCCGCGCCGGGCGGCCGCCGCGAACTGGACGAGGCGATCGGCGAAATCGCCAGTACCCCACTGGATCGCAGCCGGCCGCTGTGGGAGATGTACCTCGTCGAAGGCCTGGCCAACGGGCGGGTCGCGGTGGTCGGCAAGATTCATCACGCGCTGGCGGACGGGGTCGCGTCGGCCAACCTGCTGGCGCTCGGTATGGACATCACCGAGGCGCCGCAACATGACAACGATCTGTACGTGACCGACCCGGCGCCGTCGCGCGGTCAGCTGGTCCGTTCGGCGTTCGTCGATCATCTGCGGCAGATCGCGCGGATTCCCGGCGTGGTCAAGTACACCGCCGACGGTATGTCTCGGGTGCGCAAGAGCAGTCGCAAGCTGTCGCCTGAACTGACTCGGCCGTTCACCCCGCCGGCGAGCTTCATGAACCACGTGATCACGCCCCAACGGCGTTTCGCCACAGCCACTTTGGCGCTGGCGGACGTCAAGGAGACCAGCAAGAAGCTGGGCGTGACCATCAACGACCTGGTGCTGGCCATGTCGTCGGGCGCGCTGCGTGAGCTGCTGCTGAAGTACGACGGCAAGGCCGACCACCCGCTGCTCGCGTCGGTGCCGATGAGCTTTGACTTCTCGCCAGAACGTATCTCCGGCAACCGGTTCAGTGGCGTGCTGATCGCGCTGCCGGTCGATGTGGATGACCCCTCACAGCGCGTGCAGCAGGCCCGCGAGGCCGCTCTACTGGCCAAGGAGAGTCACCAGCTGGTCGGCCCGGAGCTGGTCGCGCGGTGGGCGGCCTACATGCCGCCGGCCCCGATGGAGTCGATGTTCCGCCGGCTGTCCAACAAGGACGGCCAGAACAAGGTGCTGAACCTCAACATCTCCAACGTGCCCGGGCCGCGCGAACGCGGCAAGGTGGGCGGCGCCACCGTCACCGAGATCTATTCGGTCGGCCCACTCACTGCGGGCAGTGGCCTGAACATCACCGTGTGGAGTTACGTCGACCAGCTCAACATCTCGGTGCTCGCCGACGGTGCGACCACCGATGATCCGCATGAAGTGACGACCGGCATGGTCGAGGACTTCAAGCAAATCCGCAGGGCTGCAGGACTTTCCGATGAGCTGACGGTCGTCGAGACCGCCATGGCGCAGTAGGGCTTCCCCGGCTGGTCAGTCCGACGGGCGGTTGCGGAATCTCTTGTGCAGCACCTGTCGTGACACGCCCAGGATTCGTCCGATCTCGGACCACGTCCATCCGTTGGCGCGGGCGGCTCGTCCTCGAATGTCCAGTCGTCATCGTCATCGTCGTCGAGACCGTGAGCTTTTCGGAACGCGATACCTGCGGCGTCGATCTCTTCGCGGGTCGGACGGCGTTGTTGCGGTTTCCACCACAGTCGCGGGGCTGGGTAGACCATGGCGTGTTCCTTCCGGAGTCGAGAACTGCCGAAAGTATGGGTGGTGGGACCGACATGTCTGAGCTGACCGACGCCGGTCGGACCTGTCTCTAGGTAGGTGCGGGCTGGGACCTGTCAGCTTGGCCTGACATCGTCAACCGATGCTGACAATGTCAGCGATTGCTGACAGGTCCCGATCGAACATGTCCATGAGAGAGGCGCTGCCGCTGTTCATCGATGACAGCGGCTGGTACCGGCTAGCCGAAGTTTTCGGAGCTCGCCGAGGCATGCCCCTTTTCGGCCCGCACCCACTCCAGGAACCTGGTGATCGCCTCGGCGGTGTAGTGGCCGTGTGCCGAGCCGAAGATGTCGAAAGCGTGTTGCGCGTTGGGGATTTCGGCGTACGCCACCGGTGCCGGTGACTGCTCACGCAGTGCGGCGACGAAATCCCGCCCCTCCTGGACGTCGATCAGCGTGTCGTTGGTGCCGTGCAGCACGAAGAACGGTGGGGCGTCGGGACCGATCCGTTTGATCGGCGAGGCGTCCAGGAACACCTGCGAGTCGTTGGCGAACCGCTTCTTGATGATCAGTTGCTCGAGCGCCCGCATCATTTCGGCGCGTCCGGGGCCTTCGAAACCGAACCAGTCGTACCTGCCGTACACCGGAACCGCTGCCACCACCGAGGTGTCGGCATCCTCGAAGCCGGGCTGCCACTGGGGATCTCCGGGAGTGAGAGCGGCCAGCGAGGACAGGTGACCGCCGGCGGAGCCGCCGCTGATCGCGACGAAGTCGGGGTCGCCGCCGTACGCGGCGATGTTCTCCTTGACCCAGGCCAGGGCCTGCTTCACGTCGATGATGTGCGCAGGCCACTGATGTTTCGGGCTGACGCGGTAACCGATGGACACGCAGATCCAGCCGCGGTCGGCCAGCGCACCCATCAGTGGGTACGCCTGCGGCCGGCGGTCGCCGAGCATCCAGCCGCCACCCGGAACCTGCAGCAGCACAGGGGCTTTGCCGTCGCGCGGTAGATCGGGGCGCCGCCAGATGTCGGCGAGATTGGCGCGGTGCGGACCGTACTTGACGGTGTCCTTGTTGTATTTGCGGCGCGACAGCATGGTGCGCCCGATGCCGGGGAGGCGGGGGATGCCCGGATCGGCCGGGTTGCGCGGACCGATCACGTCAGTCAGCGGCTCCTCGAACGCCGGCTGCGAGCTTCGGCTGCGGGCGAAGATGTACCCCAGGATGGCCCAGGTGATCGCGGTGATACCCAAGGCGATTCGGCCACTCGTACCCGCGAAGTGACCGCGCCGGCCACGGCGGATCGCGGACAGTACCGAGGAACTGAGCACGAAACCGGCCGCTTCACTGGACGGCCAGCCGCAGGCAAATGCGACGATGCCGGGGTTCCCGGAGCGGGCCAGCGGGCTGGCCGCGTTGGTGGCGTTCACGAGTCCGACGAGGGCCCGCAGCAGAGTCACCGCTTTACGCGCCATCGGCCAGCGCCTTCAACTCGCGGCGGTCGATCTTGCCGGTGCTGTTGCGCGGCAGTTCGGCCAGCACCGTAATCGACCGTGGCACTTTGTAATTGGCCAGATTGTCGCGCACGTGCTGCTTGAGTGCGTCCTCGGTGGCGGCTGAACCGTCGGTCAGTACGACGAACGCCGCCAGACGCTGGCCGTACTGCTCATCGTCGACTCCCAGCACCGTGGCTTCGGCGACCTCCGGCTGGGTGGACAGCGTCTTCTCCACTTCGATCGGGTACACGTTCTCGCCGCCGGACACGATCATCTCGTCGTCGCGGCCCACCACGAACAGACGGCCCGCGGCATCGAGATAGCCGACGTCACCCGATGGCATGTAGTCCTGGTGGTAGTCCTTTGTGGCACCGGAGGTGTAGCCGTCGAACTGGGTGGAGTTGCGCACGTAAATGGTGCCCACCTCACCCGTCGGCAACTCCTTGAAATCGGCGTCCAGGATCTTGATCTCGGTGCCCTCGGCGGGCCGGCCGGCGGTGTCGGGCGCGGCGCGCAGGTCGGCCGGAGTCGCCGTGGCGATCATGCCGGCCTCGGTGGCGTTGTAGTTGTTGTAGATGACGTCACCGAACTGGTCCATGAAGGAGGTGACGACGTCGGGTCGCATGCGCGATCCGGAGGCCGCGGCGAAGCGCAGCGAGCGACCGCTGTAGCGGTTGCGGATGTGGTCGGGTAGTTCCATGATGCGGTCGAACATCACTGGGACAACACACAATCCGGTCGCCTGGTACTTGTCGACGAGGGCCAGCGTGGCCTGCGGATCGAACTTGCGGCGGGTCACGACAGTGCAGGCCATGGATGCCGCGAACACCAATTGCGAGAAGCCCCAGGCGTGGAACATCGGGGCGACGACCACGGTGGTCTCCTCCGTGCGCCACGGCGTGCGGTCCAGGATCGCTTTCAATGCGTCGAGGCCACCACCGGAATGCTTGGCGCCCTTGGGAGTTCCGGTGGTCCCGGAGGTCAGCAGGATCACGCGACTCTTCTCGCCGGTACGCCGGGGCTGTACTCCCCGGTGATCGATGATGAGCGACTCGACGGTCAGCGGGTGGTCTTCGGTGTCGGTCCAGGCGACGATGCGACTGACGGGGCGGGTTTGATCCTGGAGGGCCCGGTCCACCGTCGCCGTGAACTCTTCGTCGTAGATGATGACGTCGACGTTCTCGCGTTGGACGACTTCGGCCATCGCCGGCCCGGCGAAGGAAGTGTTCAGCAGCAACACATCTGCGCCGATGCGGTTGGCCGCGATCAGCGAGTCGACGAAGCCACGGTGGTTGCGCGCCATGATGCCCACGACCTTGGCCGAGGGCAGCGTCTGCAGGGCGGCCGCGAACGCATCGCCACGTTTGTCGAGCTCACTGAAGGTCAGCGTGCCCAATTCGTCGATCAGGCCCGGGCGGTTACCGCAACGTTGCGCGGAACTCGCGAAACCTGAAGTGACGCTCATGTTTTCGCGGGCCATGGCACCGGCGATCCGGATGTACTTGTCCGGACGGAGCGGGGCGATGACCCCGGCCCGGACCATGGTGTTGACCAGGCCGGCTGTCGCGGTCAGCTTGTCGGTGATACCCACGGCCCGTCAGCCTAGTACCGGAAAGCGACGCTCTTCGGCGAGTTCGTCGAGAGCATCCTGCATGACCTTCCGGACGCGCGCGTCGACCGCGTCGATATCGGGTTCATCGCCGGACTCGAGCGCGATGGCAGTGGGATCAATGGGCGGCAGCACCTGCATGACGATCTTCGACGGCAGCGGCAGGTTGAACGGCAGCACGGCGGACAACCCGAACGGCAGGCCGACGGACAACGGCACCACCTTGGCGCGCGCGGCGCGCGCGATGGGGCCGAGGGCCTTGGCGATCCGCTCGCCGCGGGTCAGGAACAGTTGGGTCTCCTGGCCGCCGATGCCGACCATCGGCACGATCGGCACGCCGGCGTTGATGGCGGCCTTCACGTAGCCTTTACGACCGTCGAAGTCGATCTTGTTGGCGTCGGTCGACGGCCGGTAGACGTCGTAGTCACCGCCAGGGAACACGACGACGAGGCCGCCTGAGCGCAGCGCCTCGTCGGCGTTCTCGTGGCTGGCCAGGATGTAGCCGGTCTTCTTGAAGAAGTCCGCGGTCGGGCCGACCATCAGCATCGCGTGGCTGAGGGTGTAGACGGGGCGGTCGTAGCCGTACTTCTCGTAGAAGTGCGACGAGAAGATGGGCACGTCCATGGGCAGCATGCCGCCGGAGTGGTTGCTCACCACCAGGGCGCCGCCCAATGGGATGTTCTCCAGTCCGCGGACCTCGGAGCGGTGATAGACCTTCAGCAGCGGTCGGAGAATCCCCATGACCTTCTCGGTGAGGTCCGGGTCGAATTTGGTGATTTCGGGCAGCTTGGCCACGGTTTCTCCTCTGGCTGCGGCAAAAACTAGAACATGTTCTAATTTTTGATTATTCACTGGTTGACCGCCGGACGCCAATCCCCTGTGGCTAGCATCACCGTCGTGACCGAAGAAGCCACCAGCGAAGATGCCGTCCTCCTCGAACAGCGCGACCGCATACTGATCATCACCATCAACCGGCCCCAAGCCAAGAACGCCGTCAACTCAGCGGTCAGTAACGGCTTGGCAGCTGCCGCGGACCGCCTCGATGAGGACCCCGGGCTGTCGGTCGGCGTGTTGACCGGTGCCGGCGGCTCCTTCTGTGCCGGCATGGATCTCAAGGCCTTCGCCAAAGGCGAGAACATCATCTCGAGCCGTGGCTTCGGCCTGACTCAGCGTCCGCCGGCCAAGCCGCTGATCGCGGCGGTCGAAGGCTACGCGCTGGCGGGCGGCACCGAACTGGCGCTGTCGGCCGACCTGATCGTCGCTTCCAACGCGTCGGCGTTCGGTATCCCGGAGGTCAAGCGTGGTCTGGTCGCCGGCGGCGGCGGGTTGCTGCGGCTTCCGCAGCGCATCCCGTACGCCATCGCGATGGAACTCGCGCTCACGGGCGACAACCTCACCGCGACGCGGGCCCATGAACTGGGCCTGGTCAACGAGCTGACCGAGCCGGGTGCCGCACTCGATGCCGCCCTCGCGCTGGCTGAGCGCATCACGGCCAACGGCCCGCTGGCCGTGGCCGCGACGAAGCGCATCATCGTCGAGTCGCCCGACTGGTCGGATGCGGAGAAGTGGGAGAAGCAGGGCGCCATCCTGGGCCCGATCTTCATGTCGAAGGATGCCCGTGAAGGCGCAGTGGCCTTCGCCGAGAAGCGCGCGCCGCAGTGGACCGGTAGCTGACCTTCGCTACTTGGGTTTCTTCTCCGACTGCTGCACCGGGCACTGCTGCTCGACCCAGGTGTTGAGCGTGCGGCTGAACTGGCTGCGGTCGGGATCGCTGCTGTGCAGGCCGTTGGTCTTGACGAAATGTGCCACGGCGGCCTGCACATCGGCCGGCGGGTGGAAGCCGTTGATGGTGTCCCCGGCTGCCTTCGCGTCGTCGGGCGACGCTCCGGACATCAGGTTCACCACCGCACCGGTGAGCTGCAGGCACGTCCCGCCGTCGAGTTGACGGCTGGTGGGGGACGGCGGCGCTCCGGCGTCGGGCGTGCTCGGGGCGGCCGAGCTGCTCGGTGCCGGAGCGCTCGACGTCGAGGTGGTCGGCTGGGCCGGCTGCTTGTCGCCCGAGCACCCGGCCAGTAGCAGGGCAGCTGCGAACAGGGCGGCCTGACCGCCGGTGAGTCGTCGCGACGTCATGTTCTCCCGGTAGCGCATGTGTTTGTTCTACCGGGGAGATCGTTCGTGTCGGCCGCTGGGGTCGAACAAATGTCAGACCGCGGCGACGAAGTCGCTGCTGTAGAACTCGGCCGGGCTCTGCGAATGCGGCTGGGGCAGGTCAACCGCGACCCAGACGCCGGTGGTGCCCGGGGCGACGGAAAGCTGAACGGTGGAGCTGCCGTTGCCGAAGCCATCGGTGCTCAGCGCGCCGGTGGCGATGCTCGGATCGCCCGGCAGGCAGCCCAGCGCGGCATGCGGGGCCGGGATCACCCGGACGGTGTACTGCGCGTTGCGCGCACCGTCGAGCATGTCGATGCGAGCGACGGCGGTGTGCCCGTCGGAGGTGATCTCGGCCGTCGGGACCGCCGGGAACCGGAACTTCATGTAGTTGATCGGCTGCCGGTCGCAGGTGTAGGCCCGCGACATCAGGGTCATGCGGTGCGTGCCGGCGGCCTGGGCGGGCGTGGCGACCATGGTCGCGGCGGGCAGGGCGGCGCACACGGCCAACGTGGCGAAGGTGCCACTCAATTTGGACATGTGTCGAGTTTTTACCGGGACCGCCGGTAGCGCTATGGCCGCCGTCACAAGCGGGCCGAACCCACTTTCTGCGTGAATATTGACCTAGCTCACAAACTCTTTCAGAACCGGCCGACCGTCACATCCCACGGGTCCGTCGTCGCGGTGAGGCCGGCCAGTCGCCGGGCATGCCAGCTGGCGCTGCCGAACTCGTCGGCCCAGCTGCGGGCCCGCATGGTGGCGCGCCACAGCGGGTGTTCCGAGGTGGTGCCGATGGCGCCGTGCAGCTGATGGGCGATGGTCGTCACCGGGGCGACGGCCCGGCCGACGGCAACTTTGGCCACGGTGGTGGCGTAATCGGTGCGGGGGTCGCCGAAGCCATGCTGGGCGGCGGCGGTGACCGCCAGAGTGGTTGCCGCCCTGGCTCGTTCGATCTCGCCCAGCATCGTGGCCAGCGAGTGCTGCACCGCCTGGAAGGCGGCCAGCGGGCGGCCGAACTGCACGCGTGTTTCGGTATGCGCGACGGTCAGTTCGGCGGCGGCGTCGAACGCGCCGACGATCTGCACGCACCGGCACCAGGCGCCGCGGATGGTCAGTTCGTCGGCGACTGCGAACGGCAGCCGCACGACATCGCCTGCCGCCGTGTCGAATTCGATGGTGGCCCGTGGTTCTCCGGCGAGGTTGTGCCCATCGCCGCTCAGCGCCGGCGAGTCGCGCAAGGCGACGTACAGGGCGTCCGGTCCGCGGGTGGCCACCAGTACCGGCCCACATCGCGGCCAGGTGGCGACCCCGTCCGGCGCCAGCGTCATCGGGCCGGACGGCGGCACCGCCAGACCGGCTTCGGCGGCCAGCCATGTTGCCAGTACATCGGTTTCGGCGATCGGCACCGCGGCGGCGTGGCGGGCCAGCGTGCCCAGTACGACGGCCGCCGCGGCGGGTCCGGCGTCGGGGTCGCCGCTCAGCCGGGTCAGTCCGGAATTCTCGGCGGTGCACCACAGCGCGTCGTCGAACGTCAGCGGCAATGTCCGGGCGGGTGCCGCGGTTCGCCCGATCTGCTCGGCGAGTTCGCGCAGTTCGGCGAGTTCGTCCGAATACTGTTTCGTGGCAACCTGTTTGGTCCAGTTCTTGGCGACGATGCCACGCAGCACCTCGTTGGTGCCGCCGCGCAGGGTGAACAGTGGTGCGTGTACCCGAGCGGTGTCCAGCATCGCCCGCAGGCGCGGGCGGTCGGGGCCGTCGTACCGGTCCAGTAGCTCGGCGGCGATCTCCACCGAATGCTGCTCGAATCCGGTCCCCAGGTCTTTCACCAGTGCGGCGGGTACGGCCGCGTCCTGCCCCGCGGACAGTGCCCGGGCGACCGAGATCGAGAGCTGGCGCAGTGAGATCATCCGCGCCATCAGGTCGCCGATGTCGACGCCGGGTTCGTCTCGCAGCGCCTGGATGAGCGCGAAAAGCAGTGTGGCCGTGGAGAGGAAACGCTCCGGCCCGCTGCGTTCGAAACCCAGCTCCGAGGTCACTTGGTGCCATCCGGCGCCGACGGTACCGAGCAGGTCGGCGTCGGTCAGCGCGACGTCGTCGAACAGCACTTCGTTGAAATGGTGTTCGCCGTTCATCTGGACGATCGGCTCGATGGTGACGCCGGGTGCGTCGGTGGGCACGATGAACTGGCTGAAACCCGCGTGCCGATGTTGCGGGTCCAGCGGGCTGGTGCGGGCGAGCACGACGACCTGGTGCGCCAGGTGCGCGCCGCTGGTCCACACTTTGCTGCCGTTGAGGAGCCAACCGGAGTCCGTCCGGGTGGCCTTGGTGGCGACGGCGGCGAGGTCGGAACCGGCTTCGTGTTCGCTCATGCCGATTGCGGAATGCAAAGTGCCGGACGCGATACGCGGCAGCAGGCGCCGTCGCTGGTCCTCGCTGCCGTATGTCAGGAGGGCGGGCGCCACCTGCCGGTCGGCGATCCAGTGCGCGGCAACCGGGGCACCGTGGGCCAAGAGTTCCTCGGTGACCACGTAGCGGTGCATGTGGCTGCGCCCGCGGCCGCCGTACTCGACGGGAATTGTCAATCCGACGAAGCCGGCCGCGGCGAGCCGCATGCTGAAGTCGGCGTCCCACTTCGACAGCCAGCAGTCCACTCCGGGTTTCCAGCCGAACTGCTCGGCGTCCTCGGCCAGGAACCGGCGCAGGTCGTCGCGCAGTTCCGCGAGGTCACCGTCGTCGGCGCGGAGTGCGTCGAAATCGTCCATCCGGCAACAGTAATCGCGGCGCGCCGGATTGTCGGTGGGTCACGGCATACTCGGCACGATGGCGACCATTTACTACACCGCATCGAGCTTGGACGGCTTCATCGTCGACTCCGCAGGCAGCCTGGACTGGTTGCTCTCGCGTGACATCGACGTCGATGGGCCGTTCGGCTACAAGGCCTTCGAGCGGTCGGTGGGTGCTCTGGTCATGGGCTCGACGACATACCGATGGGTTGTCGAGAACGAGCCGGGCGACTGGCCGTACCCCCAACCCACGTGGGTGCTCACCTCCCGGCCCGGCATCGTCGTCGACGGCCATCCGGTGCAGACCGTCAGCGGGGATGTCGCGCAACTGCATCCGACGTTGGTCGAGGCGGCGGGTGAGCGTGACGTGTGGGTCCTCGGCGGCGGGGACGTTGCGGCGCAGTTCGTGACGGCCGGCCTGGTCGACGAGCTGGTGGTGTCCTACGCGCCGTGTTCGTTGGGCGGAGGTGCACCCGTACTGCCGGTGCGCTCGGAGTGGCGGCTGCTGGAGTCCGCGGTCAACGGGGACTTCGTCTGCGCGCGCTGGGTTCGTGCCGACAGCTAGTTACCGGCGGTGGGCAGTCCGTTGTTCTTGACGAAAGCCTTTGCCTTGATGAGGAATTCGAGCTGGGTTGCGACGTCGTGCAACGGCTCGACGCTCTGCGCGGAACGACTCAAGACCACCGCGCCTTCCAGTGCGGCGAGGCAGGTGACCGCCAGGGTTGATGCGTCGGTGTCGCTGAAGCCCTCTGCCGTGAAGGCGTGTCCGAGCGCGGTGCGCCACCGGTCGAAGATCTCGGCGGCGATGGGCGTCAAGATCGGAGCTTCGTCGCCCGAGCCGACCGCGGCGGCGACGACCGGGCACCCGGCGGTGAAGTCGCTGTCGGCCAGAATCTGATCCCAGAAGGTGACGAATCCGCGGACGAGCGCGATGCCGCCATACGCGGCGGAACCGTCGATGTGGGCGGCGATCGCATCACCGGCGAACTGCAGCGCTTCGATCAGCAGCTGGCTGCGGCCCTCGGGAAAGTGGTGGTAGACCGAGCCGCGCGGGGCACCACTGCGGACCAGCACCTCGTCGATGGTCAGGCCGGCGGCGCCACGCTCGCGCAGTACGGCGGCGGCGCTGCGCACCATGCGTTGCCGGGTGGCGCCGCGCTTGTTGACCGTCTTGGTGACGGACTCCGCTGACGTCAATGCGTGACCCGGTTCCGAAGTTGCGTCATCCGATCCTGCATCCCGCGGGCTGCGTCACGCAGCCGCTGGTTGGCGCCCAGGACGGTATGCGTGAAGCGATGGCCCTTCACGTTCACCTCGACCACCCACATGGTGCCCTCCTCGATATGGGACTCAGCATAAAACGTCCAACACATCGGACCAAAGAATGTATCCCGGGTCACACAACGCGACGGTTATGGGCATCGGCGTGGGGACTCGATCTCAGAAATATGGTCTCTTGCATAATTTTGAGATCAGGAGTTCACTGCTCCCATGACGACCGATCTCGATCTGCAGACCGTCACCCTCGAGCGCGACGGCCATGTTCTGGTGATGGGCCTGGGCCGGCCCGAGAAGCGCAATGCGTTCGACCGCGCGATGCTGGCGGATCTGTCACGGGCCTACGGCCTGCTGGAGCGTGACGACACCCTGCGCGCCGGGGTGCTCTTCGCTCACGGCGACCATTTCACCGCCGGTCTGGACCTGCTCGATGTCGCTCCGGCCATCGCTGCCGGGGAGAGCCCGTTCCCCGCTGACGGCCGCGATCCCTGGCGGCTCGACGGACCGTGGACCAAGCCGCTCGTCGCGGCAGTCCACGGACGTTGCCTGACGCTGGGCATCGAACTGCTGCTCGCATCTGACGTCCGGGTTGCTGCCGCCGACGCTCGCTTCGCCCAGATCGAGGTGCTGCGCGGTATCTATCCATTCGGCGGTGCGACGGTGCGGCTACCGCGCGACGCGGGCTGGGGCAACGCCATGCGCTGGCTGCTCACCGGCGACGAATTCGATGCGGCAGAGGCGCAGCGCATCGGTCTGGTGCAGGAGGTCGTGGACACTGCCGCGGACGCCCGCGCCCGTGCGCTCGAGTTGGCACACGCCATCGCCGAGCGGTCCGCGCCGCTGGGCGTGCAGGCGATTCTGGCATCGGCGCAACGCGCGCTCACTGACCCGCAGGCTGCGGTCGGACGACTCCAGCCCGACGTGGCCAGACTGTTCACCACCCAGGACGCCGCCGAGGGCGTCCAGTCCTTCGTCGAGCGTCGTACTGCTCAGTTCCAGGGCGCGTGAGTGCGGCACAAAACTGCCCCTTCTCCGAGGAAAAGGGGCAGTTTTGCTCGCGCAAGCGGCGCAGGAAACCTAGCCGGCGCTCTCCAGCGCGACGAGCGCGGCGGCGACGGCGAAGTACTTGTTCGAGCCGAGCTGGCGCACGGTCTTGATGTTGAACGCCGCGGCGAGGTGCTCAGCGTCGGAGTCACTGACTCCGGCCAGCGCGGCGGGTGATGCGTCGAGGATGTCCTTGAGCGGCTTGTCCTCGTATGCCTTGTCGAGCGACTTCTCCAGATCTACAGAGACAGCCATGCGTTACCTCCCAGATTGTTGTCAACGACCTTCGAACGGGCGTGACGGTATCAGCGTTAGCTGGGGTTCGCCTGGGATAAAAAAGCGGTGCTGAAAAGCCGAATGGCCACCCGGCCGAGTCCCCCGAGGGAGGGAGGACAAGGCACGGATGGCCATTCGGACGAAGCGCGCTGTTACTCCGGGGTGTAGCCGAACGGCATCAGCACACTCTTGGCCTGGCAGTAGGCCTCGATGCCCTCGGGACCGTTCTCGCGGCCGATGCCCGAGTTCTTGTAGCCGCCGAACGGAGCGCCCGGATCGAACGCGTACATGTTGACCGCGTAGGTGCCGGTGCGGATCTGCGACGCGATCTTCATGGCCTTGGGCACGTCGGTGGTGTAGACGCTGCCGGCCAGTCCGTAGTCCGAGTCGTTGGCGATCCGGATGGCGTCCTCTTCGGTGTCGAAGGGGATGATCGCCAGCACCGGGCCGAAGATCTCTTCCTGGGCGATGGTCATCGAGTTGTCGACATCGGCGAACACCGTCGGCTGCACGAACCAACCCGAATCCAGGCCCTCGGGACGGCCGCCGCCGGCGGCGATACGGGCGCCTTCCTCGACGCCCTTCTTGATGTAGCTCTCGACGCGCTCGCGCTGCTTCTCGCTGATCAGTGGGCCGATCATGGCGGCCGGGTTGTCGGGCAGGCCCACCTGCATGGCGGCCGCGCCGGCGGCCACCTTCTCGACGACCTCGTCGTACCGCGACCGCGGTGCCAGGATGCGGGTCTGGCCGACGCAGGCCTGGCCGGTGTTCATCAGGCCCGAGAACAGCAGCATCGGGAGGGTGGAGTCCAGGTCGGCGTCCTCGAGGATGATCGCCGCGGACTTGCCGCCGAGTTCCAGCGTGCAGGGCTTGAGCCGCTCGGCGGCGACCTTGCCGATCTCCTTGCCGACGGCCGAGCTGCCCGTGAAGGTGAACTTGTCGATCTCGGGGTTGGCGGTCAGCGCGCGGCCGGTCTCGGGGCCACCGGGCACGATCGACAGCACGCCCTCGGGCAGGCCGGCGTCGGCGAAGGCCTGGGCCATGGCGAACACCGACAGCGGTGTCTCGGCGGCGGGCTTGAGCACGACGGTGCAGCCGGCCAGCAGCGCGGGGCCCAGCTTGTTGGCGGCCAGGAAGAACGGCACGTTCCACGCGGCGACGGCGGCGACGACGCCGATGGGCTCGCGTGTCACCAGCGTCTGGCCGTAGATGCCGTCGCGGATGTCGCTCCACTGGAACTTGTCCGCGGCGCCGGCGTAGTAGTTGAACGACGACATGGCGGCGCCGTACTGCATCATGTCGACGATGCTCGGCGGCTGGCCGGTTTCGGCGGAGAGCAGGAACTTCAGCTCGTCGGCGCGCTCGGTCATGATGCGCGACGCCTCGGCGATGACCGCGGCCCGCTCGGCCGGCGTCATCTTGGGCCACGGGCCCTCATCGAAGGCCTTGCGTGCGGCGGCACAGGCGGCATCCACGTCGGCCTTGGCGGCCAGCGGCACCTTGCCGACGAGCTCGCCGGTGGCGGGGGAGTGCACCTCGATGACGTCCGACGTCGAGGGTTCGGTCCACTGACCGCCGATGAACAGCTGGTCCCAGGTCGTACGGAATGCCGTGCCTTGTGTCATAGATGTGCTCCTCGCGTGCGCGGTGTCATGGCCGTCACACTACCGAGTTTTCGGCCAAACGAGAACATGTTCCAATTAGGTCGCTCAGCTGGGCTGGAGCACCAACACCAGGTTGCTCGTCAAGAACTCCTGTAACACCGGTACAGAAGTCGCACGCCAGGCCCATCGCGGGTGGTAGCGGGGGAATGCGGCGACCAGTGCGCCGGTGCTGCGGGCCCACTCCAATCCCGCCGCGGCAGATACCGCGAACAACGACGATCCGTAGTCGTTCTTCGGCCGGTGGCCATGTTTGCGGGTGTACATCTCGGCTGCCCGTTTGCCGCCGAGGTAGTGCGTCAGCCCCATCTCGTGTCCGCCGAAGGGGCCCAGCCACACGGTGTACGACAGGATCACCAGCCCGCCCGGCCGGGTGACCCGCAGCATCTCGCGGCCCATCAGCCATGGCTCGCGGACATGCTCAGCGACGTTGGACGACAGACAGACGTCGACGCTGTCGTCGGCGAACGGCAGTGCCATACCCGAAGCGCGCACGAAGGTGCCTGCGCCGCCGGGTTGGGCGGCCGGGCTCGTGCTGGATGTCGCCGCCAGGACGGCTCCGGCGTGTGCCTCGGCCTCATCGGGCTCGACGCCGATGTATGTCATTCCGGCACCGGAGAATTCGGTGGCGAAGTAGCCGGGGCCGCCGCCGACGTCGAGCACGGTGGTGCCTTCGGGTGCGGTGCCGTTGAGATCGCGCCACAGGCCGTCCACCAAGTCGACGGTGTCTCGGGCGAGGCCGCCGTAGAAGCGGGCCGGGTCGCTCTGCTCGAAACGGAACTCACTGAGCAGACGGATCGAGCGGGCGAGCGTGGCCCGCTTGTACGTGGTGACCAGTCGTTTGGTGGCCCAGCGATTCACTCCGCAACCCTACTGACCGGTACCCTTCATTCGATGCCAGACCACCCCCAGCAGCTTGCTGGATCTCCTGACGAGATCCGGTCGGTGCTGCTGCTCTGCTGGCGAGATACCGGTCATCCTCAGGGTGGTGGTAGCGAGACGTATCTGCAGCGCATCGGCGCGCAGCTGGCCGAGTCCGGCGTGCGGGTGACGCTGCGGACCGCCCGGTATCGAGGTTCGTCGCGCACCGAGGTCGTCGACGGCGTCCGGATCAGCCGCGGCGGAGGCCGGCTGTCGGTGTACATCTGGGCCGGATTGGCGATGGTGCTGGCCCGCGTCGGGCTGGGCCCGCTGCGCGGCGTCCGGCCGGATGTGGTGATCGATTCACAGAATGGCATTCCCTTCCTGGCCCGCCTGGCCTACGGCCGGCGCGCGATGGTGCTGGTGCACCACTGCCACCGTGATCAGTGGCCAGTTGCCGGACGGCTCATGAGCAAGTTCGGCTGGTTCGTGGAATCACGGCTGTCACCCCGACTGCATCGGAACAACCAGTACGTGACGGTCTCGCTGCCGTCGGCCCGGGATCTGGTCGATCTGGGCGTCGACGCTTCGCGGATCGCCGTCGTCCGCAACGGGGTCGACCTTGCGCCTGCCGAGTCGTTGTCGGCGTCGCGCTCAGAGCAGCCCCGCATCGTGGTGTTGTCACGGTTGGTGCCGCACAAGCAGATCGAGGACGTGCTCGACGCCGTTGCGCTGCTGGCGCCGGTGGTGCCGGGGCTGCGCCTGGACGTCGTCGGCGGCGGCTGGTGGGACGAGCGGCTGGTGGCGCACGCCCGGCACCTGGGCATCAGTGCCGCGGTGACGTTCCACGGGCACGTCGACGAGGCCACCAAACATGAAGTGCTGCAACAAGCTTGGGTGCACGCGCTGCCGTCGCGCAAGGAAGGCTGGGCGCTGGCCGTCATCGAGGCCGCGCAGCACGGCGTGCCGACCGTCGGTTACCGGTCCTCCGGTGGCCTGACCGACTCCATCGTCGACGGTGTGACGGGCCTGCTGGTCGACGACCACCGCGGTCTGGTGACCGCGCTGGAGACCCTGCTGACCGACGACGTCCTGCGCGATCAGCTGGGTGCCAAGGCGCAGATTCGGGCCGCCGAATTCTCGTGGCCGCAAAGTGCTTCCGCGATGATGACCGTCGTCGAGGCGGTCCGGGACGGCAAGTTCGTCGACGGCATCGTCTGACGTCTTCTGACGTCTCACCGGCGCTGCGACGACCCTGCGGCGGGGCGGCAACGCCGATTCCGGGAATTGTTCGTGACGTCGATCCAAATCTGCCGTTTCGCTGCTGGGTACCGCAACGGCGCATAAACTGACGGCCAAGTCAAATTTAATAGCTTTGAGGGTCGATCTCGGATTTTCGACTTTCGGGTGTCCCTCTTGATTGGCGGATCCAGGCAACTGGGCCCGGTGCTGAAGTGCGTTCGAACTCCGTTCTCATTCAATGTAATTGGATATACCACTCCATCGAAGTACCACCAGGTCTGAGGAGTTGAACATGTGGAGTTGCCGATGACGCTTTCGACGTTCGGGCTCACGCGACTACCGAGTTCACGCACGGTCTGGCAGCCGTATTACGCGCGTCGCGTGCTGATCACCGACGCCGCGACGATCGTCCTCGCGATGCTGTTCGCGCAGTGGGTCCGATTCGGTGGAGCGGGCTATGGCCCGTCGGCCTCCATGCTCTACACCGGGTACTCGCTGGTGCTGGCGTGCCTGTGGCTTGGTGTTCTGACGCTGCATCACGCCCGTTCGGCGTCGATCCTCGGCTGTGGAATCGAAGAGTATCGCCGCGTGGCCGCGGCATCCTTCTGGACATTCGGGATCATCGCAATCGTTGCCCTGCTCGCGCGGCTCGAGATCGCACGCGGCTACCTGGCCCTGGCCTTCCCGCTGGGCACGATCGGACTACTGCTCGGACGCAAGATGTGGCGGCGTCGGGTTCGCGCGCGCCGGCAGGCGGGTGAATGTCTGACATCCGTTCTCGCCATTGGCGATCGGGATGCCGTCGCTGTACTGGCCACGGAATTGATGAACGATCCGGCTGACGGTTACGTCGTTGTCGGCGCGGGCATTCCGGGGGACCCGGGCGCGCGCGGTGACCTCATCAGGATCGGCGATCGGGTGATCCCGATCTTCGGTGACGAGAACGACGCCCTCGGCGCGCTCGGCGACCGGTGCGCCGCCGACACCGTTGCGCTGACCGACGCCGAACACTTCGGCGTGGCCGGAATCCAGCGCCTCACTTGGCGTCTCGAGGCTTCCGACGTCAACCTGGTGGTTTCGCCGGGACTGCTCGACGTGGCGGGCGCGCGGCTGGCGATGCGGCCGGTGGCCGGCATGCCGCTGCTGCACGTGGAGAAGCCGCAGTACCACGGTGCGAAGAGTTTCCTGAAGAAGGCGTTCGACTTCGGATTCGCGCTGGCGGCGCTGATCGGGACGTCGCCGTTGCTCGTGCTCACGGCCATCGCCATCAAGATGACAAGCCGCGGCCCGGTGTTCTACCGGTCAGAACGCATCGGGCTGGACGGCGAGCCGTTCACGATGATCAAGTTCCGCAGCATGGTGGTCGACGCGGAGGAGCGCCTCGAGGACCTGCTGCCGTCGAACGAGATGGCCGGCGGGGTGATGTTCAAGATGCGCGAGGACCCACGGGTGACGCTGGTGGGAAAGGTGTTGCGCCGCTACAGCATCGACGAGCTTCCGCAATTCATCAACGTGCTCAAGCAGGACATGAGCGTGGTCGGTCCGCGGCCGCCGCTGCGCCGCGAAGTCGAGTCCTACAACGGCGACATCAGGCGCAAGCTGCTCGTCAAACCCGGCGTGACGGGCCTCTGGCAGATCAGCGGACGGTCCAATCTCACGTGGGACAAAGCTGTGCGCCTTGATCTTTCGTACGTCGACAACTGGTCGATGCTCACCGACGTCGGGATCATCCTCAAGACGCTCACGGTGGTGGCACGCGGCGAGGGGGCGTATTGAGTCCCCGCCACCGCTGAACGGCCATCCCGGCCAGCGCGCCGATCAGCATGCCCAACCAGGCCAGGTGCGCCGTGATCAGTAGCGGCCGCCGCGCTGCCGCGGGTGTCGTACCGCCGACCCGGTACAGCGCAATGTCCTTGTCCCGATAGGCAATCGGTAGCGACAGCGGGGGAGCCGAGCCCTCCACGACCACCCAGCCGACCCCGGCCGTCGCCAGCTGGTGCACGTCGGCGCCGCGCAGCAGCAGGTCCTGCACTCGCCGCGCCCGTGCGCCCTCGCCGGGCACGGTCCGTCCGCCGATCACCAGGTCTCCGGTCGCCAGGACATCGGCGGACACCCAGCGGGGCAGCGGGTCCAGTACGGGCGTCGGGCCGGCCCAGGGGAACTCCCGGATGACGTCGGGCGGCAGCACCGCGACCGGTTTCGGGTCCGAGTTGATCTGTGCCGCAACCGCATACCAGCCGGCCGGGTACCGCACGGACCGAAGCTGGCCGCCGACACCCCACGCGAGGTCGGGCAATGCCGCCAACATCACGACACAACACCCCGCAGCGGCGAAAGCCGTTGGCAGCCACCGCCGAAGTGTTGCCACCGCAGCGGCACTGGCCAAGGCATAACCCGGCAACGCCAGTGCCACCCACTTCTGCCCGTCGCGCAACACGCCGGTGCTGGGAATGGTCCGGATCAGCCAGTCGAGGAACGCCGACCCGGCTCCGGTCGCCAGCAGCGCGGGCACCACCACTGCGACGACGGCGAGCACCAGCAGGGGTCGGGCGGCGGCCACGGACCACGCCTTCCGCGCGCCGAAAGCCACTACGACCAGCAGCGTCGCCGTCCCGGCCACGGCGAACAGGGTCGTCCGGGACACCGGCACCGCGGCGGCGTTCCAGATGCCACCGAGCCCGGCGAGGCTACCCAGCGTCCCGAGCCCCGGCTCGGCCCGCGCCGCGAACGCCGGTACCCCGGCGCTCGCCACCGGGAGCACCGATCGCGCCACGACCGTCGCCACCAACCAGGGCAGGGCGGCACCGACCGACGCAGCCAGCGCCACCCACACGCCGCGCCACGTTCGCGAACACACCAGCGCCACGACCAATGCCAGCAGCAGCCCCGTCGGCGTCAACCCGGCCAGGGCGATCCAGAACACGAGATGGGGCAGACCACCTTCTCGCAGCCGCAGCGCCGCTGCCGCCACCCAGGGCAGACAGCCGTAGCCGACCAGCAGGCTCCAATGCCCCTGCAACAGTCGCTCGGCGACATAGGGGTTCCACACCGCGACGGTGACGGCCACCAGCTGTCCGCCGAGGCCGGCGTCCAGAACCGCAGCGGCCAGCCGCGCCGCGCCCCAGCCGGCGAACCACAGGCCCAGGATCAGCAGCGCCTTGACCAGCACGCCGCCGTCGACGACAGGCGAGAAGACGGCCAGGAAGAAGTCTTGCGGCAGCGCCCGCGGCGCGGCCTCGGACAAACCGAGGGCCGCATCGGAGAGGTACGACCGCGGCGTCGAAACCGCGTCACGCAGCAGCAGATAGCCGGGCGCCAGCAGCGGCGCGGTGACAGCGAGCGTCAGCCCCAGCGCGTACAGCGCCGGCAGGGATTCAGGGCGAGCGAAGCGACGGGTGATGTGCGGACGAAAAGAGATCAGATCCGGTCCGGTGGCAGATCGGTCGGCCGCTGGGTGGGCAGCTTCTCGGTCATGGCCTCGGCCGCCGGCATCGGTCCGGAGTCGGTATCGCGCCGGCCGAAGAAGCCATGCCCGGCGGCGTCCAGGCCGGGATCGATCAACGCGGCCTGCGACCGCAGGCTGTACCCGGCGAGCAGCACGCCACCGACCAGGAAGACCAGCCCCAGGCCACCGAAGGTGATGGGCAGGATGCGGTCCCACAGGGCCAGCTTGTCGCGCTCGTCGTGCGCGGCGGCGACCTGCGACTCGACCGTCTGCTCGTTGGAGGTGACGGTGAAGTCGGCGAAGGTCACCTCAGGCTTGAGGGCGTCGCGCGAGTAGTAGTGGAAGCCGCGGTCCTTCTCCTTGACGATGGTGCCCGAGACCGGGTCCACCCAGAAGGTGCGCGCAGCGGCGTAGTAGCGCTGCATGGTGATCGGGTCGGTGGGCTCGGCGGACGGGACGCCCCACAGTTCGGCGCGCGCGGTCACCGAGCCGTCTTCGTCCTTGTCATACAGCGACGAGAACTTGATCGGCTCGACCAGCTTGCCGTCGGCGTCGAAGCCGACGTTCTGGGTGAATTTGTAGACCGGCAGGCCGTTGACGTCTTCTTCGCCCTCGTAGTTGGCGTCGTACGCCTTCTGCGCGATCGGGTCGAACACCTGGTAGGTCTTCTTCTCCGTGCTGAACGGGAAGCGGTAGCTCAGCCCGGTGTGAGGCAGCGCGATGTTGGTCGGCGGGTTCTGGTCCTCGATGGTCCGCGGCTTCTGCACCGAGCCGGCCGCACCCGTCACCGCGGCGGCGGTGGACCGATTCAGCGTCACGGTGTCGACGAGCGCCAGCAGCAGACCGTTCTCCTGCTGCTTGTCGGTACGGCGGACCGTGCTGCCGACCTGCAGCGTCACCACGTCGGCATTCGCCGGGTTCTCGACGCTGAGCTGTCGCTGCAGCACCACCGGGACGTTCTTGTTGATGACGAACTTCTCGCCCAGCAGCGACGCGGGGTCCAGCGCGGTGCCGGTGCCGTTGCTCACCAGTGTGGTGTCGATGTCGAGCGGAATCTTGGCGATTTTGCCCGACGTATAGGTAGTCAACAGCAGGGCAGCAATCAGCAGGGCAGCGCCGAGCCCCATCAAGACGCATGCCGCGATTCGCAACCCCACAGCGCGGTTCAACCCGTGCTCCTTACTTTGTCTGCCAGCCACACAGCAACCCGACTGACCCTAACAGCCCTTACTAAGGCACACCCTCATAGTGCTGGTGGGGCGCAAGTGAGATTCGCCGCTGACACCGGGCACCCGGCACACTGGGATCGTGGGCGAGCAAGGACACGACACCGCGGACGGCACTGAGGTGAGCGGCACCCGCAGTTTCCTGCCTGCTGTCGAGGGCATGCGGGCCTGTGCCGCCATGGGCGTCGTCCTCACTCACGTGGCGTTCCAGACGGCCAACAGCAGCGGTTGGTACGGCCGGTTGTTCACTCGTTTCGACCTGGCGGTCGCCCTGTTCTTCGCGCTGTCGGGCTTCTTGTTGTGGCGGGGTCATGCCGCCGCCGCGCGGGGTCTGCGCCATCGGCCGCCGACCGGCCACTACCTGCGCTCCCGCATCGTCCGGATCATGCCGGGCTATCTGGTCGCCGTCGTGGTGATCCTGGCGCTGTTGCCGGACGCCCATGCCGATCTCACCGTCTGGCTGGCCAACCTCACCCTGACTCAGGTTTATGTGCCGCTGACCCTGACCGCCGGGCTGACCCAGATGTGGAGCCTGGCCGTGGAGGTCAGCTTCTATCTGGTGCTGCCCGCGCTGGCGCTGCTGGCTCGCCGGTTGCCGGTGGACTGGCGGGTGCCCGCGATCGCAGCGCTGGCGGTGGCGAGCTTCGCGTGGCCCGCGCTGCCGTGGCACCTGCCGTTCGGCGTCAATCAGATGAACTGGTTGCCTGCGCTGTTCTCCTGGTTCGCCGCCGGCATGCTGCTGGCCGAGCTGACGGTGATGCCCGTCGGCCGGATGCACCTGTTGGCCCGCCGTCGGTGGGTGATGGCGGCCATCGCCGGGATTGCCTTCGTCATCGCGGCGACGCCATTGGCCGGCAACATCGGGCTGGCGCCGGGCACCGTCGGCCAGGTCGTGGTCAAGACGGCGATGGGCGCCGTCGTCGCCGGGGCGCTACTGGCGCCGCTGGTGCTGGACGCCCCCGGAACGCCGCACCGGATCCTCGGCAGCACCGCGATGGTGACGTTGGGCCGCTGGTCCTACGGCCTGTTCATCTGGCACCTCGCGGCGCTGGCCATGGTGTTCCCGGTGATCGGCGAGTTTCCGTTCAACGGCCACATGCCGATCGTGCTGATCCTGACCTGGGTTTTCGGATTCGCGATCGCTGCCGTCAGCTACGGGTTGATCGAGTCGCCATGCCGCGAGCTGCTGCGCCGCTGGGAATCCCGGCACGCGCCGTCGCCGCGGGACAGCGCGATCACGGACGTTCCGGAGCCGGCAGCAGTTGGATAGCCGCGCTACTCATCGCGGCTCGTCCCTCGCCGCTTGAACGGCGCGCGGCCGAAGTCGGATAGCCGGCGCGTCCCACAACGACGCCGCCAGCGCGGCCACCGAGATGAGCGCCAGGAACTGCACCCACGGCGAATGCCCGACGTAGCCGTCGACCGACCGCCACGGGTATGCGCTGAGCGCGGCGCCCGCACCGATCAGGCCGCTCGCCGAGGCGACGACGGTCCACCCGTCGAGCCACCGCACCCGCGACTTCAGCAGGTACCGGATGCCGACGGCCGCCGCGACGGTCGCCAGGCCGGCGAACCCGGCCACCAGGAAACCGAACCCGAGCAGGGCCACCCCGACGACCGTGGGACGCGGCTGCCAGGTCTGCGCCGGCTCGTCGTCGACTCGCCGCCGCATCGGTAGCAGCGCCAACAACGCCAGGATCGGCAGCAGCGCGAGCCCGCCGAACAGCCCGATCCGGTAGGGGGTGTTGAGCGGGAACGTCAGCGTCACGGTGCCCGCGGTACCCGCCGGCAGTACCCAGCCCTGTTGCCAGCCGTTGACGGTCACCGGCGTCAGGATGGCGCCGTTGGCGGTGTGGGCGGTCCAGCCGGGGTTGACGCTCTCGGGCACCACGAGCACCCGCTGCACCGGCGACGGCGTCACCTGTACCTCGCGGTGATCGGCGGTCCACTTCTGCAGCTGCGCGGGAGTTGTTGGGGCGCTGTGGATATGGGCCGCGAGCGGGCCGGCGAGTCGGGCGCCGACGGCGGTGAAGTAGGGCCCCGGGTTGATGAGGAGTTCCTGCTTCCCGGCGGGCAGTTGCAGCGGCGCGGACTGGCACGGCTGGGCCGCGATGGGCGCGCCGTCCAGCAGCGCGCCGACGGTCGTGCGCACCGAGGTCTGCAGGAACTGGCCGGCGACCGCGACGATCGGCCCGCGGCCGCACGGCAGCGTGATGGCGCGGCGCCGGTTCACGGCGGCATCGGCGGGGGCGATGGGCGCGCCGTGGTCGTCGAGTGCGGTGACCTCGGCCAGGCCGGGCGGCTTCACCTGGTCGAATCCCAGTGCGGTGCGGTCGATCAGGTCGTGCCAGTCGAGGATCGACAGCTTGATGGTGTCGGTCTTCGCGGGGCTGAGCTGGATGGTCTGCGGCCCGTCGCCGATCTGCCGCACCTGCGGTCCGTTGCCGAGGTCGACGGCGACGACGGTGGGGTGCGCCGGCAGCTCGGAGGCGCTCGGGACGAGTCGCAGGGCGCTGACGGTGGTCGGGGCCGGCAGGCGCACGGTCAGGTTGGCGCCACCCCGGAACTGGACGATGCCCTGCGGGGCCACCCAGGCGGTGCGCGGGTCGCCGTCGGTGGCGGCGTAGGCCGATCCCGCGACGTCGATGACGTCGGCGTCGCCGGATGCTCGGGTGGTGCCGGGCTGGCTGACCAGGTCGGCCAGGTGCGGCCCCTGCCGGGCCTGCACCCAGACGGTGGGCACGACGGCCATCGGTGCCGGCACCGTGAGGGTGCGGCTCATGTTCACGGGTTCTTCGGGTGACTGGGCCATGGTGGCGGCGCACCGGACCCCGTTCGGTCCTTCGGCGCACCCCGGCCGGCCCAGCTGGTCGTTACCCAGATCCCATTGCGCCACAGCTGATCCCGCGGGCGGCGCGGGCACGTCGACGGTGTGTCGCAGGCTCACCGCGTGGGCGAATCCGGATGCGTCGTACTGCGTCACCGAGAAGTCGGTGATGCCGAACTGCACGCCGGGTGAACCGTCGTCGGTGCCGATCGCCGTGAACCGGACCCACGACGTCTCGCCGTAGGGCAGTGCCGCGGTGAGCGGCTTGCCGGGCTCGTCGAAGCGAATCGTGCTGGTGCCGTTGGCCGTTGCCACCTCGACGCGGCGTACCTGAGCGCCGACGGCGGTGGCGCTGGGCGTCAGGGTGATGCTCGCGTTGGTCACCGGATGGTCGAAGTCGACCTGAAGCCATTGCCCCACAGCGGTTTGCAGCGAGCTGGACACCCAGCTGGTCGAGGAGTCGCCGTCGATCGCCGCGGCCGGCCCGGCGGCCGTCGCCACGTTGGGCAGCGCGGTGGAGTCGGACGACGAACTCGAGGTGGTGATCCGTCCGCCCGGCCACTGGCCGTAGGCGGGGCTGGCGCCGGGGCTCGGGTAGTCCATGACGCGGTTGAAGGTGCGCCGCGGATCGTCGGGGGCCCGCACCGCCGACGAATGGTCGTCGACGCGTCCGTAGTCGGTCTCGCGCGCCAGCGGGGTATCGGTGACGGTGACCTCTGGCGCCGGCAGCCCGGCCCGCTGCGCGTCGGACGTCAAGAGCATGGGGCCCAAGGGGTTTCGGCCCATCAGGCGCCGGCGCTCATCGATGCGCAGCAGCGACTCGGGTCCGCCGTCGACCCGGGGCATGGTGTCGGCGTCGGCCAGGTACGGCTGGGTGGTGGCGGCGCCGGCCACCTTGTAGATCTCGACGGCGGGATAACGGGGCCGCAGGCCGCTGTCGGAGACGAAGCCCTCCAGCGTGCCGGGCCCGATCGTCTCGCCGAACTGCGCGACTTTTGTGATCCCCCTGGAACCTTCCACGGCCCGGTGCACCAACAGCGGTCGCGCGGACCGGGAGTTGTCGGGATCGAGGTCATTGCGCACCACGACGAATGAGATGCCTTGGCGGGCCAGGGTGTCGGCCAGTCCGGCAGAGGGCCGTCCGGTGGCGAACAGGCGCTGCACGGAATCCAGGGCGCGGATGGTCTCTGGTGGGGTCAGCGGAATCGAGTCGCGCACGCCCCAGGCGCCGCGCTCCAATACTTGCAGCGGCTCGTCGTGCGTGTTGCCCCAGACCTGGTTGGCGAACGGCGCGCCCGGCGCGACGAGGACGCGGCCCGGCGTCTCGGCGTTGTGCGCGTCGAGCCAGTCCGCGGTCTGGTGCCAGTACTGGGGGATGGCGCGGTAGGTGCCGGGCGCGGCGAGCCGGCCCGTCCAGGCCAGCGATGTCGCGGCGACCAGTGCCGTCAGCAGCACCACGGCCACGGCCATCCGCTTGTCCCGCTCGAGGTGCGCGAACGCGTTGATCCATTCCCGGCGCGGCGCGGTGCCCGGCAAGGGAATCCGGCCCAGCACGTGGGCCAGGCCCAGCGCGAGCGGCAGCCGCAGCACGGGTTCGAGCTTGTGCACATTGCGCAATGGGGTGCCGGCGGCGTCGAGGAAGGTCTGCACCTGGTGCGCGATCGGGGAGCCCAGGCCACCCGAGTAGGCGACCGCGAGCAGCAGCAGACCGAGCAGCAGCATCGAGATGAGGCGGCCCCGGGCCGGCATGCTGCGCATCGCCAGGCCGGCCATGCCGCCGGCTGCCACCAGCGTCGTGGCCAGCACTGCCACCGAACCCGTCACCAGCGACGAACCGGCTGTCGCGTTGGTCGCGACGAACGCCGTCCAGCCGTACGTGCCGCGCAGCACCTCGGTCAGCGACAGCCACTGCGTCGTGACGCCCGACGATTCGATGAAGTCCAGGAACGGCGGGCTGATCCGGCCGAGCAGCAGCAGCGCGACGGCCCACCACAGGATCGCGAGCAGCGTGCACCCGAACCACCACGCGGTGAAGCGCCACCAACGCCGGTTGGGCCGGTGCGCGGCCCACCAGATGATCGCGGCCAGACAGCCCGTCAGCGTGGCGACGGCGTTCACCGCGCCCATGAGCGCGACGGCGGCCGCCGAGCGGGCTGCGAGTTGCCGGATCCGCGGATCGCCGCGCAGCGCCAGGATGACCGGCAGCAGCACCCACGGCGCCAGCATCATGGGCAGTGTCTCGGAGGAGATGGCGCCCAGGGTCGTCAGCGCTCGCGGGGAGAGGGCGAACGCCACGGCGGCGAGGACGCGCGAGGATCGGCTGCCGATACCCCGCCCATCGTTCAAAGCCTCGGCGACCCTGACGACGCCCCAGAAGCCGACGACCAGCAGCAGCGCCCACCACAACCGCTGGATCACCCAGCCGGGCAGGCCGATGACGTCACCGGCGAGGAAGAACGCCCCATGCGGGAACAGGTAGCCGTAGGCCTGGTTCTGCGACTGGCCGAAGGGGAGGTCGCTGCTCCACAGATTCGCCGCCCGCGCCAGGAATCGTGCGGGGTTGGCGGTGAGATCGAGTTTGGTGTCGGGCGAGACCCGGCCCGGTGACTGGGCGAATGTCAGGACCAGAGCGGCCGCAGTGACGACCCAAAGGCAGCGCCGCGAAAGTGGCGCCGCGGGATCAGCTGCGGTTGCCGTATTCGACCCGGTTGAGCACCGATGACGCTGGGTCGCCCGATTGCAGCGTCGGCTTGGTGTCCTGCTCCAGCATCAGTGTGGTGCCGAAGACCGCTGCTGCGCCGAGCAACAGACCCACCACGATGCTGGCTCCGGCGGGCACGAGGAAGCGGTCCATGGCGCCCAAACTAGCATGACGACCTGCCTGCTTCCGTGTTCGCCGGCCTGCGTGCAGGTCATCGCGGGACCAATGCGCCCCGGTTGCGCGACTCGTCGCACAGCTAGGCTCGGACCCCATGTCCCTCACCCGAACCCTCGGCGCGCTCGCACTGGTGTCCGGATTGGTAGCCGGCTGCTCGTCGTCATCCGACAAGCCGGCCGCGTCCAGCACGTCCAGCCCGGCCAAGAGCACGGCGTCGTCGAGCAAGCCGATGGACGCGCCCGCGCCGACGGCACCGCCGTGCGATCCGCAGGCTCTGCTCAGCACCCTCACCCTGCGGCAGAAGCTGGCCCAGCTGCTCATGGTCGGCGTGAAGGACGCCGCCGACGCCCGCGCCGCGGTGACGCAGCAGCAGGTCGGTGGCATCTTCATCGGTAGCTGGACGGACCTGTCCATGCTGTCGGACGGCTCGATCCCGGCGCTGCAGGCCGCCTCCGGAGCGCTGCCGCTGGCGGTCAGCATCGACGAGGAGGGCGGCCGGGTGTCCCGGCTGAAGAAGCTGATCGGCCCGCAGGAGTCGGCGCGCGTGCTGGCGGCGACCAAGACGCCGGCCGAGGTGCAGGCCATCGCCAAGGACCGCGGGCAGCAGATGAAGGACAAGTTCGGCATCACCGTCGACTTCGCGCCGGACGCCGACGTCACGGAAGAGCCCGACGACGAGGTGATCGGGGACCGCTCGTTCGGCTCGGACCCGCAGAAAGTCACTGAGTACGCCGGGGCATACGCCGCGGGCCTGCGCGAGGCGGGACTCGTACCGGTGCTCAAGCACTTCCCCGGTCACGGGCATGGCTCGGGCGACTCGCACACCGGTGGCGTGAAGACGCCGCCGCTGGAGGCGCTGAAGGACAACGACCTGGTGCCGTACCGGACGCTGACGACGCAGCAGCCCGTCGCCGTGATGGTCGGTCACCTGCAGGTGCCGGGCCTGACGCTCGGCGACGACCCCGCCAGCCTGAGCAAGCCGGCCTACGACCTGCTGCGCAGCGGCGAGTACGGCGGCCCGCCGTTCGACGGCGTGGTGTTCACCGACGACCTGACCGGCATGGCCGCCATCACCCAGCATTTCGGCGTGGCCGACGCGGCGCTCAAGGCGCTGCAGGCCGGCGCGGACGTCGCCCTGTGGATCACCACCGACGGCATCCCGGACGTGCTGGACAAGCTGGAGGCGGCCACCAAGGCCGGGCAGCTGGACCAGGCGCAGGTCGACAAGTCGGTGCTGCGGGTGGCGGCCATGAAGGGGCCGGGCGCGAAATGCGTGAAGTGAGCTGCTCCTTGAATACCCTTATCTGATGGCAGGTGGAACCAAGCGGCTGCCGCGGGCCGTCCGCGAACAGCAGATGCTCGACGCTGCCGTGCAGATGTTCTCGGTGAACGGCTATCACGAGACCTCCATGGACGCGATCGCCGCGCAGGCAGAGATCTCCAAGCCGATGCTGTACCTCTATTACGGCTCGAAGGAAGAGTTATTCGCTGCGTGCCTGGACCGGGAACTGACCCGATTCGTCGACACAGTCCGGGCGGACATCAACTTCGCGCAGAGCCCGCGTGACCTGCTCCGCAACGCGGTGCTGTCGTTCATGACGTACATCGACCGCAACCGGGCGTCCTGGATCGTGCTGTACACGCAGGCCACCAGCTCGCAGGCGTTCGCCCACACGGTGCGCGAGGGTCGCGAGAAGATCATCGACCTGGTGGCCCGGCTGCTCAGCGCGGGTACTCGAAACCCCGAACCGGACAGCGACTTCGAGATGATGGCCGTGGCCCTGGTGGGTGCGGGTGAGGCCATCGCGTCCCGCGTCAGCGCAGGCGACACCGACGTCAACGACGCCACCGAGCTGATGATCAACCTCTTCTGGCGCGGCCTGAAGGGCAAGCGCGCCGAGTCGTAGTCCCGCCGGGCCTCCCCGGCACTGCGGGACCCGACTGTGGCGGGCTGGTCGCGGGTCGTCACATTGGCCACTTGAGTACCGGTCTCCCTTGGCAGCCTTCGCCGGGAGCTGTCAGTTCAGGCTGACAATGTCAACCCATGCTGACGGCTTCAAATCGCATGTGCCGCTTGGACCACCTGGGCGCAGAAGCACCCACGCCGACATCGGCTCTGCGTCGGTGGTGTTGCGCACTCGAGCTCTCCCCCGGATACGCCGGCGGTGGCGACCGCGGTGCGCTGATAGGGTCCGCTTGAGCCAGTCGAACCCAACACGCTTGGGTCAGGGAATCCGGTGCGAAACCGGAACTGACGCGCAGCGGTGAGGAGGACAGGCGGAGCAACGGCCACTGGCCCCACGTGGGCTGGGAAGGCGCTCCGACTGGATGATCCCGAGTCCGAAGACCTGCTGGCTCGGGTTCTCGCGGCCTGGCGGCGCGAGAACCCTCCAACGGATGGACTCCGCGAACAGAGTCCCGGATCGGAAGGCGCCGCCGTGTCTCGACGCACCATTGTGCTTGTCCTACTGGTTGTTTCACTCGTCTGCTCATGCGGCGGCCCACCAGCTGCCAGCCAGAACGCCGCCGGAACTGCCGGCTATCCCGTCGCGCTCGAGAACTGCGGACGCAAGGTGACGGTGAAATCGCCGCCGCACCGCGCGGTCTCGATCAACCAGCCCGCGAATGAACTGCTCCTGGCGCTCGGCCTCGCCGACCGCATGGCCGGCACCGCATCGTGGAGCGACGACGTTCGGCCCGACCTCGCCGCGGACAACGCCAAAGTTCCTGTGCTGAGCCGGAATTTCCCCTCGTTCGAGCGGGTGCTGACAGAGAAACCCGACTTCGTGTACGCGACGTTCGATTACTCGTTCACAGACCAGGGTGTTGCCCCGCGGGAGCGGTTCGAGCGACTGGGGGTGCCGACGTATCAGTCGTCCAGCGAGTGCGGTGGTCAGAACGCGGCGCAGCAGCGGGCGTTGACGCTCGACGACATGTACGCCGAAATCGTCGATATCGCCACGATCTTCGACGTGCGTGACCGGGGCGAGAAGCTGGTGTCGTCGCTGCGGGCACGGATGGCCGGCGCGACGATCGGGCTCGAGGCCGACGACGTCTCCATGATGTGGTGGTACGCCGGTACCAGAACTCCGTACATCGCCGGCTGCTGCGGAGCGCCCGGCATCATCACCGCCGCTGTCGGGGCCCGCAACGCGTTCGCCGACAACCGGCAGCTGTGGCCGGAGATTTCGTGGGAGGCGATCCTGCAACGCGACCCCGACGTGCTCGTCCTCGCCGACCTCACCCGCGGTAACGACGGGGACAGCGTCGCCGCCAAGATCAAATTCCTCGAAACCGACCCGGCCGCAAGCAAGTTGAGGGCAGTGCGCGAGCGGCGGTGGATCGTGTTGCCCGGCAGCGCGATGGATCCATCGCTGCGCAACGTCGACGCGGTCGAGACCGTCGCGTCCGGGCTGCGCTCGTTCGGGCTGGGCGGGAAGTCCTGACGGCGGTGCGTACCTCCGGGACGGCGATGCTCGGCCTGGCGGTCCTGGCGCTGTCGATCGCGGCGGCGCTGATCGTGGGGCCGGCCGACCTGGGCATCAGTGACGTGTATGCGGTCCTCGCACAACATCTTTGGGGCCGTCCGGCGGACATTGCACCGATCGATGACGGCATCGTCTGGGAACTGCGACTGCCGCGCGCGTTGTTGGCCGCGATCTGTGGTGCGGGACTGGGCATCTGCGGAGCGATCCTGCAGTCGTTGCTGCGCAACCCGCTGGCCGATCCGTTCATGCTCGGCATCTCCTCAGGCGCGTCCACGGGTGCGGTGCTGGTCGTCGTGGCGGGGGTCGGTGGCGCGCTGACGCTGTCGGGCGGGGCGTTCGTCGGAGCGGTGATCGCGTTCGTCCTCGTGCTGGCCCTCGCGACGGCCGCCGGCGGCGGGCCGGACCGGGTGGTGTTGGCGGGAGTCGCCGGCACTCAGCTCTTTTCGGCATTGACGGCGATGGTGGTGTTTTCCTCGGCGAACGCGCAACAGACCCGCGGGGTGCTGTTCTGGTTGCTCGGCTCGCTGGGCGGCGCGAGCTGGCATCAGGTGGTGATGTGCGGCCTCGTCTGCGCGGCCTGCCTGGGTGTCTGCTGGCTGCAGTCAGATGCCTTGGACGCGTTCGCCTTCGGCCGTGACGCCGCCGCCGCGCTCGGAGTCCCGGTGCGACGGGTCCGGATCATCCTGCTGATGACGACGGCGCTGTTGACGGCCGTGCTGGTGAGTGTCGCGGGCGCAATCGGTTTCGTCGGACTGGTGTTGCCGCACGCGGCGCGGATGATCGTCGGGCCGTCGCACCGCCGACTGTTGCCGGTCACCGCGATCGCCGGCGCCGTCTTCCTGGTCTGGGTCGACGCCGCGGCCCGCACGGTGTTCGCGCCCCAGGAGTTGCCCGTCGGCGTGGTGACGGCCCTGGTCGGGGTGCCGATCTTCATGTGGATTCTCGCTCGGCGCAGGAGAATTCGATGACCGGCCCGCTCACTGCCGAATCGGTGAGTTGGTCCGCCGGGGGACGGCTCGTCATCGACGGGGTGTCGCTCTCCGTAGCCGATGGTGAGACGCTGGGCCTGCTCGGGCCCAACGGTGCCGGCAAGTCGTCTCTGTTGCGGCTGCTCGCCGGACTACGGCGTGCCGACGGTGGCGCGGTGCTGCTCGACGGACGTCCGGTTGCCGAGCATCGACGTCGCGCCGTCGCGCAACGCATCGCCGTGGTCGAGCAACAGGTCAGCACCGACCTGGACCTGACCGTCGAACAGATCGTGCGGCTGGGCCGAATTCCGCACCGTGGCATCTGGTCTGGCGATACCGAGGCCGACAACCACGCGGTCGAGCGTGCCCTCGAGCAGACCGAGACGGCGACCATGCGTGACCGGGATTGGCGGACGCTGTCCGGCGGTGAGCAGCAGCGGGTGCAGATCGCCCGGGCGCTCGCGCAAGAGCCCCGCGAACTGCTGCTCGACGAGCCCACCAACCACCTCGACATCCGGCACCAGTTCGAGTTGCTCGCGCTCATCCGCGCGCTGCCCGTGACCGCGGTGGTGACGCTGCACGACCTGACACTCGCGGCGTTGTTCTGTGACCGGCTCGTCGTGCTCGACAAGGGGCGGGTTGTTGCCGCCGGGACACCCGCTGAAGTCCTGACCGCTGAACTGATTTCGTCGGTCTACGGCGTTGCGGCCCGGGTAGTGCCCGACGACGCGGGCCGCCCGTCCATCCAGCTCCTGCCGCCGTAACTCGCGAGTAGACGCAAAACTGTCGATTCAGGCCGGCAATCGATAGTTTTCGGCCCCGAAATTGGTGACCGGCCGCCGCACGCGGGCCGCTTAACCTGGGAAGTATGCACAAACGGGCGGGGCGCATCCTGCTGGTCGTCGCTGTCCTGGTGGCGGTGGGCGTCGCCGCGTTGGCCGGGTATCGCGGCTACCGCGAGCACATCGCCCGACCCGACTTCCCGGCCGTGGACACCTCGACGCTGAGTCCCGGGCGCGCAGCCGTCGTGCACGTCCTGGCCCAGGAGTACGCGGCGCAGTCGGACATGTCGAAGTACTCAGAGGGCAACGACGAGCCCTGGTGCGCGGACTTCGCCAGCTGGGTGATGCGGGAAGCCGGAAAACCGTTCGCCAATCCCAACTCCGGGCACTGGCGCATCCCGGGCGTCATGACCCTCACCGACTATCTGCACGCCGAAGGGCGCTGGGAGCCAACGGACTACTCGCCACTGCCCGGCGACCTGGTGCTCTACGACAAACCAAGTCCGAAGGGCCAGCACGTCAACATCGTGCTCATCAACGACAACGGCACGCTGACGACAGTCGGCGGCGGCGAGGGCACCAACGTGGGCCTGTCGACCTACAAGATCGCCGACGACCCCGGCATCCGCGGTTTCGGACGGTACGAATGACGCTGTCGACTCAGCCCTGAACCACGAACAGACGCAAAGCTGTCGATTTCCAGCCGGAAATGACAGTTTTGCGTCTGTTCGCGAAGGAACTGCTAAAGCTCGGTGACCGTCGCGGTCAGGTGCGGGTAACCCTTCGACAGGTTGCGCAGTGCCAGCTCCCAGCCGCCGTCGATGGGTTCGACGTACAGCCCGACCTTTGCCGGTAACAGGACCGGCTTGCCGAACTTCACGGAGTACTTCACCGCATCCGGCAGCTGGCCTTCGATGTTGGCCAGTACCGCTGCGGCGCTGAACATTCCGTGCGCGATGGCGGTCGGGAAGCCGAACAGCTTGGCGCCGATCGAACTGGTGTGGATCGGGTTGTGGTCGCCGCCGACGTCGGCGTAATGCCGAATCTGCCCCGGCGTGATGCTGATGACCGCGTTGGGTGGCGGCAGCTTCGGCTGCTTGACCGGCTCCGGCTTCGGCTCACCCGACAGGCTGGTCCGCTGCTGGTGCAGGAACGTGGTGACCTGGCTCCACACCAGATCATTGCCGACCTTGACGTCGGTGATGATGTCGACCAGCAGACCCTTGCGGTGCTCGCGCAGGTTCTCCGCGCGCACCGCGATGTCCAGCTCGTCGGTCACCTTGATGGGCCGGTACTGGGTGATGTGGTTCTCGATGTGCACCGAACCCATTGCGGCGAACGGGAAATCGAATCCGGTGACCAACGACATCATGGTCGGGAACGTCAGTGCGAACGGGTAGGTCAGCGGCACGGTGTCGCCGAACCGCAGACCCGTCACCGCGGCGTACTCGGCCACGTTCTTGGGGTCGATGGTCAGGCCCGACACCGTGACGGTGCGAACCGGCAGGGTGGCGCCCCGCGACACGAATGGCAGCGCACCCGCCACCGCCCGTGCCATGTTGAGAAGGCCATTCGGTTGTGCCATCGCTACTGTCTCCTGTTCTTCGCGCAAGCGCTCATCACGCGCCCAGCAGGGCCTGGCCGCAGACCCGAATCGTGTTGCCGGTCACGGCGTTCGAGGCGGGGCTGGCGAAGTAGGCGATCAGCTCGGCGACATCGACCGGCAGGCCGCCCTGGAACAGCGAGTTGAGCCGGCGGCCGACCTCGCGGGTGGCCAGCGGGATGGCGTCGGTCATCTTGGTCTCGATGAAGCCAGGCGCGACGGCGTTGATGGTGACGCCCTTCTCGCCGAACACCTCCGCGTACGCGTCGGTCATGCCGATCATGCCGGCTTTGGTGGCGGCGTAGTTGGTCTGGCCACGGTTACCGGCGATACCGGCCATCGACGACAGGCCGACGATGCGGCCGCCCTCGCCGATGGTGCCGTTCTCCACCAGACCTTGCGCAAGACGCTGCGGCGCAAGCAGATTCACGGCGATGACGGAGTCCCAGCGGGCGTCGTCCATGTTGGCGAGCAGTTTGTCGCGTGTGATGCCGGCGTTGTTGACCAGCACGTCGGCCTTGCCCCCATGATGCTCGGTCAGGTGCGCGACGATCTGGGCGACGGCGTCGTCGGCCGTCACATCAAGGGCCAGCGCGGTGCCACCGACCGCGGCGGCGGTCTCGGCCAGCGCGTCAGCGGCCTGCGGGACGTCGATGGCGACGACGGCAGCGCCGTCGCGCGCGAAGACCCGCGCGATCTCGGCACCGATGCCGCGGGCGGCACCGGTCACCAGCGCGACCTTGCCGGCCAGCGGCTTGTCCCAGTCGGCCGGGGCGACGGAGTCGGCGGCGCCGACGTAGAACACCTGGCCGTCGACGTAGGCCGACTTGCCCGAGAGCAGGAAGCGGACCGTCGACTCGATGCCAGACGCGGCCGGCGAGGCCTTGGCCGAGAGGTACACCAGGCCGATGGTGGCGCCGCGCTGCAGCTCCTTGCCGAGCGACCGGGTGAAGCCTTCGAGGGCACGCTGGGCGATGCGCTCATCGATGCTGTCGGTTTCGTCCGGCGTGGTGCCGACGACGACGACGCGGCTGTTGGCGGCCAGGTTGCGCAGCACGGGGGTGAAGAACTGGTGGAGCTGCTTGAGCTGCTCGGGCTTGGTGATGCCGGTGGCGTCGAACAGCAGGCCGCCGAACGAGTCGGCCCAGCGGCCGCCGACGTTGTTGCCGACGAGGTCGTAGTCGTCGGCCAGGGCGGCGCGCAGCGGCTCGGCCACGCGGCCTTCGCCGCCGATCAGGAGTGGGCCGGCCAGGGCGGGCTCGCCGGCGTTGTAGCGGCGCAGCGGCTGGGGCTGCGGTACGCCGAGCTGCTTGGCCAGGAACGAACCCGGGCCGGAGGTCAGAACTTGGGAGAGGACGTCAGCCATTGCGGACCTTTCTGCGGACGTGTGTCGTATAGACGGAACCGTCTTGTCAGAGACGAACTTACTCCAGAGTAAGAACGGTGGGTAATATAGGCGTCAAGCAACATCTTGCCTCAGTCATCGAACCGCAACGAACTGGAGAAATACCGTGGCCGAGACCAACAGCCGCCGCCGTGTGGCCGTCCTGGGTGGTAACCGCATTCCCTTCGCACGATCCGACGGCGCATACGCCAATGCCTCCAACCAGGACATGTTCACCGCGGCCCTGGACGGCCTGATCGACCGCTTCAACCTCAAGGGCGAGAAGCTCGACATGGTGATCGGCGGCGCGGTGCTTAAGCACAGCCGTGATTTCAATCTCATGCGCGAGTGTGTCCTGGGCACCTCGCTGTCGCCCTACACGCCGGCCTTCGACCTGCAGCAGGCCTGTGGCACCGGTCTGCAGTCGGCCATCGCGGCCGCTGACGGCATCGCTGCCGGCCGCTACCAGGTGGCCGCCGCCGGTGGTGTCGACACCGCCTCGGACGCCCCGATCGCCCTCGGCAACGACCTGCGCCGCGTGCTGCTGAGCCTGCGCCGGGCCAAGTCGAACGTCGACCGCCTCAAGCTCGTCGGCAAGCTGCCGGCCGCCGTCGGCGTCGAGATTCCGGTCAACAGCGAGGCCCGCACCGGGCTGTCGATGGGCGAGCACGCTGCCCAGACCGCCAAGGAAATGGGCGTCAAGCGCACCGACCAGGACGCCCTGGCCGCCGCCAGCCACCAGAACATGGCCGCCGCGTACGACCGCGGCTTCTTCGACGACCTGGTCAGCCCCTTCCTGGGCCTGTACCGCGACAACAACCTGCGCGCCGACTCGTCCGTGGAAAAGTTGGCGAAGCTGCGTCCCGTCTTCGGCGTGAAGCTGGGTGACGCCACGATGACCGCCGGCAACTCGACCCCCCTGACCGACGGCGCCTCGGTGGCGCTGCTGTCCACCGACGAGTGGGCCGCCGAGCACAACATTCCGGTGCTGGCCTACTTCGTCGACTCCGAGACCGCCGCGGTCGACTACGTCAACGGCACAGACGGCCTGCTGATGGCCCCGACCTACGCCGTGCCGCGCCTGCTGGCCCGCAACGGCCTGACGCTGCAGGACTTCGACTTCTACGAGATCCACGAGGCCTTCGCCTCGGTGGTGCTGGCCACGCTGGCAGCCTGGGAGTCGCCGGAGTACTGCAAGGGCCGCCTCGGCCTGGACGCGCCGCTCGGCTCGATCGACCGGTCCAAGCTGAACGTCAACGGCTCGTCGCTCGCTGCAGGTCATCCGTTCGCCGCGACCGGCGGCCGCATCGTGGCCCAGCTGGCCAAGCAGCTCGCGGAGAAGAAGAAGGAGACGGGCAAGCCGGTTCGCGGCCTGATCTCCATCTGCGCCGCAGGCGGGCAGGGCGTCACCGCGATCCTGGAGGCCTGAGACCTCGAACGGGTGGGAAATGGCCGTACAACCAGCGGTTTTGCGGCCATTTCCACCATTTTCGCCAGGGCGTGTAACGCCCTGAGGTGCCCCAGCGATACCCCTAGTGCCTCGTGTTTCCGTCTGACCCCCGACCTGACGGAGGCACGGGGCACTCTCGTTTTCGGGGCCGGGCGGGGGCCCGCGGAGGTTGGTATGCGCCCCGCGCTCCTATGACGAACGTGCAGCTTTCGGCGGCCATGTTCGAGATCTGGCGGCAAAAGCCGCACATTCGGCATAGCACCCGTGAGCAGACAAGTGACCTGCCCCCTGCAGCGCGCAGACGCTCAGAGCAGCGCCGCCAGCACCGGCACATGGCTGATGCCGACGTCCTTGGCCGCGGTGGTCAGGGTGACGGGGCCCATCGCCCGGAGCTGGGCCAAGTCCTCCGAATCGGCGAGTTCCTCGCGGTAGCGGGCCGCGAAATCGTCGTACTGATCCAGATGCGCGTGGTACCACTTGCGCAGTTCATTCGACGGCGCGACGTGCGGCATCCAGGTGCCGACGCGGGGGTCTTCCTTGTGAATTCCCCTGGGCCACAACCGGTCCACGGTGACCCTGGGTGGCTGGGCCGGATCAACCGGGTCGTACACCCGAGCAGTGTCGATCATTTCGGGTCCTTGTGGATGGCCGCGGGCGGCGGCGGTGGCGTGAACAGGCTGCCTCCGACACTGCCACGCAGAGTGCGGATCGCAACCAGTCCCCAGGTGCCCAGCAGAAAGACGTAGGCCAGCACCGCGGCGACGCGGAACGCCGGCAGGCCGGTGTGCGCGGCGAGCTGAGACGTGCCGGTCACGAAGGTGCCGACCGGGAAAGTGAGGCTCCACCAGGTCAGGGCGAAGGGCATGCCGCGTCGCATGGTCCGCACGGTCAGGGCGCTGGCCAGGCTGATCCACAACACCGCGAAACCCCACACCGGGACGCCGAACAGCACCGCGAAAACGTTCATGGCGGACGCCAGATCCGGCGCGACGGCCGAGGCGGCCGCGGTGCCGAGCAGTCCCGCCGCCGTGATGCCCTGGCCGAGCGGGCCCAGCACGATCCACAACGTCGGGACGCGGGCCGACCCCGAGGTGCCGTAGTGCGCCAGCCGGCTCCAGATCATCGTGATGATGATCAGGGCCGCGATCAGTGACAGCCCGAACATCGCGAAGCAGCCGTAGAACATCGTGGTGCGGGCCGTGCCCGGCGGCAGGTGCGGCAGCAGCAGCGCCCCCGACGCCGCGGACACCATGGGCGGTACGACGGGCATCAGCCAGCCGCCGAACGCGGCGTCCGGCCCGACTTCCAGCTGCGTGAACATCAGGAACGGAATGGTCATCGCGGTGAACAGTCCGCCGATGGTGCCCGCCGTCCACAGCACCCAGTCGAGGTCGACGGCAAAGCGCGTCCCGATCAGGTCCTTGCCGATCAGTAGCGCGCCGAGGCCGACGGTCATCAACGCCATCGGCGCCGCGCCGTAGAAGTGCGTCATCTGCGGATTACGGACTTGACCGCGCGCCACCGTGGGGTGGCGCGCCCACTGCACCGACACCGCGACGATCAGCAGCACCAGCAGGGCGGTGGCGATCACCCACACGCCCTCGGCAAAGCCCCGAAGCCCGGGCAGGTGCACCGGCAGGGACGCGGCCGCGGTGGCGACGATGCCCGTGCCCATGACCGACGCGAACCAGTTGGGGCCGAAATATTGCAGTCGGGCGGTCTCTGGCGCATCGGTTGTCATGGTTCGATACTCACAGGTGACGCAATCCGACCTCAAGGAGCATCCCGTGCAGATCAGTGTTCTCGGTTCGTTGAGTGGGCTCAAGTCTCCCGTCGACGACACCATCGCGTACCTGAACCAGCTGCGTGACGAGGGATTCCGTCGGGCCTGGTATACCCAGATGCCTTACGAGCCAGACCTTCTGACGATATTGGCGGTGGCGCTGCACGAGGTCGACGACATCGAGGTCGGCACGGGAGTGCTGCCGATCCAGAATCAGCATCCGATGCTGCTGGCGCAGCGGGCCCTGACCATCAGTCAGCTGTCCGGCGGCCGGCTGCTGCTCGGGCTGGGTATGACGCACCAGGCCGTCACCGAGGGCATGTGGGGTATCCCGTGGGACAAGCCGGTACGTCGCCTCAATGAATACCTCGACGGCCTGCTGCCGCTGCTGGCCGGTGACAAGGCCAACGCCTCCGGAGAAACGGTGACCACCCGCGGCGCGTTGATGATTCCTGGCGCCCCGACCCCGCCGGTGTACATCGCCGCGCTCGGGCCGAAGCTCCTGCAGATCGCGGGGCGGCGTTCGTCGGGCACGGTGACGTGGATGACCGGTCCGAAAACCCTTGCGGGCCACGTCAGTCCGACGTTGCGCCAGGCCGCAGCCGACGCCGGCCGGGCCGACGCCGTCCGGGTGGTTGCGGCTCTGCCGGTCGCGGTCACCGACGACGTCGACGGGGCCCGCAAGCTGGCTGCCGAGCAGTTCGCGATGTACGGGCACCTGCCCTCGTACCGGGCGATGCTCGACCGCGAGGGATACGCGGGCCCGGAAGACGCCGCGATCATCGGTGACGAGCAGACGGTGCGCGATCGGCTGGCCGAACTCGAAGCCGCCGGTGTCGACGAATACGTCGGCGTGACATTCGATCCGTCCGCCGAAGGCCGGGCCCGCACCCGCGCGGTGCTCAAAAAACTGGAATCCTGACCAAGTTTGGCAAGGCTTCGTTGGCTGGCAAATCATCGCGGGCCCGGATAGCGTTGCAGGAATGGCGATCTCGTCCCACGATGCCGAGCCTCACGCGGGTTCGGTTGCGTCAAAGCTGAACTGGTTGCGCGCCGGCGTGCTCGGTGCCAACGATGGCATCGTGTCGACCGCCGGCATCGTCGTCGGTGTCGCGGCCGCGACGGCCGAGCGCGGGCCGATCTTCACCGCCGGCATGGCGGGATTGGTGGCCGGCGCGGTATCGATGGCGCTGGGCGAGTACGTGTCGGTGAGCTCTCAGCGCGATACCGAACGTGCCCTGCTGGCCAAAGAACGCCGTGAGCTCAAAGACGACCCCGCCGCCGAGCTCGACGAATTGGCCAGCCTGTTGGAAGGCAGAGGCCTGTCGCCGTCGACGGCGCGTACCGCGGCCGAAGAACTCACCGATCACAATGCCTTCGCGGCGCATGCGGTGGTCGAATTGGGCATCACGCCAGGTGAATTGGCGAACCCGTGGGCGGCTGCCTTCTCCTCTGCGGTGTCGTTCACCGTCGGCGCGTTGTTGCCCTTGGCGGCGATCTTGCTACCGCCGATGGCATACCGGGTTCCGGTGACGATGTTCGCGGTGCTCCTGGCGTTGGCCATCACCGGGGTCGTATCGGCCCGGCTCGGTGGCGCGTCTGTCGGAAAGGCTGTGGCACGTAACGTGATAGGCGGCGCCCTGGCCTTGAGTGCCACCTACCTCGTCGGCCACCTGGTTGGCGGCGTCGTCGCCTGAGCCCGGCTGAGGGACCTGCGGCCCCTGATCGCTGTCTGCGCTCAAGCGCGTTTCCCCGCCGCGGCCACGTCAGTCCTTTCAATCCATTGTGGGGATGGTGATTTCGCGGCGGAGGAGCTTCCCGGTCGGGCCCTTGGGCAGGTCGTCGAGGAACCAGATGCGGCGCGGGTACTTGTAGGCGGCCACCTGGCTCTTGACGAACTCGCGGAGTTCGTCGGCGGCGACGGCGATGCCGGGCTTGAGGCTGACGGCGGCGCCGACCTCCTCGCCGAGCGAGTCGTGCGGGATGCCCACCACAGCCGCCTCGGCGACCGCGGGGTGCGTGTAGAGGACTTCTTCGATCTCGCGGGGATAGACGTTGAAACCGCCGCGGATGATGAGCGCCTTCTTGCGGTCGACGATGTAGTAGTAGCCGTCCTCGTCGGTCCGCGCGATGTCGCCGGTGGCGAACCAGCCGTCGGCGTTGATGGCCTCTGCGGTGGCCTCCGGCAGGTTCCAGTAGCCCTTCATGACGTTGTGGCCGCGGATTTCGATCTCCCCGGGCTCACCCTGGGCCACCTCGGCGCCGTCGGTATCGACGACGCGCATCTCGACGCCCTCGACCGGCGTGCCGATCGAGCCGGGCTTGCGCGGACGGTCCGGGTGGTTGAACGCAGCCACCGGCGAGGTCTCGGACAGGCCGTAGCCCTCCAGCACCGGGCAGTCGAAGGTCTGCTCGAAGTCCTGCAGCACCTGCACCGGAATCGCGGCGCCGCCCGAGACCGCGATCCGCAGCGTGTCGGTAGACACCGAGGACGCCGAACCGGCCGCTGCCAAAAGGGCCGAATACATCGTCGGGACACCCTCGAAGATCGTGACGCCGTCCCGCGCGACCAGCTCCAGCGCCTTGGCCGGATCGAAGCGCGGCAGCAGGCTCAGGGTCGCTCCGGCGAGCACCGCCGAGTTCAGGCCGCACGTCAGGCCGAACACGTGGAAGAGCGGCAGGCAGCCCATCACCACGTCGTCGGGCCCGATGTTCAGCAGGGTCCGCACGCAGACGTCGGCATTGCGGCCCAGACCGCCGTGGGTGAGCTCGGCGCCCTTGGGCTTGCCCGTCGTCCCTGACGTGTGCAGGACGACGGCAGTGTCGTCGTCGGCGCGCTCGACCGGCGCGGGCTGCGCGGGGAGTCCGTCGACCAGCGCCGCCAACCCGGCGTCGTCGACCACCCAGCAGTCCGCGGCAGCCGCGTCGGCACCGCCCCGCGCTTCGTCGGCAAAGGCCGGCGGCGCGAACAGCGCCCTGGCGGTCGTGTTGGCGAGGTAGAACTCGATCTCCGGCGCCTTGAGCAGCGGGTTCATCGGGACCGCGACGGCACCGGCGTACAGAATCCCGTAGAACGCGGCGGCGAATGCCGGCCCGTTCGGCAGCATGACGCCAACCCGGTCGCCGGGCTCGATGCCGGCCTGCTGCAGCAGCGTGGCGACGCGGGCGGCGGCGTTGTCGAACTGGGCGTAGGTGTACGTCTGGTCGTCGCAACGGAGGGCGACGTGGTCGGGCCGACGGGTCCGGCCGGCGACGAGGTTCTGGCTCAGGTTGGTCATGTATCAAGCGTGATTCCGCGCGGCCCCAGAGGCGATGGTGGTGGGAACAACAGTGGCCACCGCTGAATGTGGCCGACCACAATCGGCACCTCACCTAAGGTTGGCTGATGGCCGGGGTGGACGAGCACATGCTGGAACTCAGCCGGATCATGCTCACGCGCGTGGAGGCTCTCGGGGAGCAGCTGGCCGACCGCATCTACAGTCGGATCGACGGGTACCGCGGCACGCCGTCAGCGCGCGACAATGTGCGCGAAAGTTGTGTCGCCAACATGACTTTCGTGTTCCACACCCTCTGCGGCGATGGCGAGGCGGATCTGTCGCCGGCCGAGGCGACCGGTCGGCAGCGGGCCGTCGAAGGCATCCCGCTGGCGGCGGTGATGACGGCCTATCGCATCGGTTTCCGGTTCATGTGGGAGAGCAGCGTCGCCGCCGCGCGCGAGGTCGGTATCCCGACCGAGTCCGTCCTCGAGGCCAGCGCGCGCATCTTCCTGAGCCAGGACGAGTTCACCCAGGCGATGACCGGCGCTTACCGGGAACAGCTGACCAGCCAGATCGTGGACCGGGAAGAGGAACGTTCGGCATTGGTCGAGGCGGTGCTGTTCGGCCGCATCACCGACCGCCAAAGCCTCTGGGAGGCAGCCGATCTGCTGGGTCTCCCGACGACAGGCCCGTATGTTGTTGCGGCAGCTGAGATTCCGTCGATCGGCAAGGTGGGGTTACCCGAGATTGCGAGCAAGCTCGCGGCCCGCGACATTCGATCGGCGTGGCGCCTGTTGCCCGATCTGCAGGTCGGCGTCGTGCACCTGCGGCAGGACGCGACGTACGGCGTGCTGGTCGAGGTACTGCGCAAGATCGCGACGGCGCGGGTCGGCCTCAGCCCGGCCTTCTCGAGCCTGGCGGAGACCGGCGAGGGCCTGCGCCTGGCTCGGCTGGCGGTCGCCGGTAAGCCGAGCCGCGACGGATTCGTCTGTGCCTTCGACGAGGCACCGCTCGCTTTCGCCGCTGTCAGCGCGCCTGAGGTGATGAACCGCATCGAGGAGTCGGTGCTCGGCGGGCTCCGTGGGCTGCCTGCCGAGGAGCGGGCCGTCCTCTCCCAGACCTTCCAGGCCTGGCTCGACGCCGGTGGCTCGGCCAACGAGGCCGCGGCCGCAATCTTCTGCCACCCCAACACTATTCGGCACCGGCTGCACCGCATCGAGGAGCGGACGGGACGGTCGCTGTCCCGTCCTCGCGACGTCGCCGAGCTGTGCCTGGCCTTCGAGATCAGCCGGCGCCTGCCGGACTGACGGCCCGGCCTCTGCAACCTCAAGCTTGTGCGGCCGTTCCGGCTCCTGGAACAAGCCGGCCACCAGTGGACTACCAGTGCGCTCTGCGATCGTCCGGAACGAGGACGCCCGGGTGGGCATCCCGGATGAAGAGGAGTGATTGTGACCGTGTTGTTGCCCGGCCAGGCCGCTGCCCCGGTGGGCCCCGCTGACCTGCGAATGATGTACGTCATGCACTACGGATTCCGGCGCGATCTGACGCATTTTTGCGTCGCGGCGCGCCGCACTCCGATCGCCGACGGGCGCACCTGGCGCGCGCTGTTGGCGCGGTGGGATCTGCTGTCCACGGTGCTGCACGATCACCATCGCAAGGAGGACGTGGTCATCTGGCCGCTGCTACGCGAACGCGCCGAGGCCGATCATGACGTCCACGCTCTTGGCGTTCTCGACGCGATGGACGCCGAACACGACCTGATCGACCCGCTGCTGCGGCGGGTACGTGAGGGCCTGGAGGCGATGACGATCGGCACCGGCGCGCCCGACCGGGAACAGCTGACCGGGGCGCTCGATGAGACCTACACCTGCCTGACCGGTCATCTCGCGCACGAGGAGCGCGCCGCGAACGCGGTGCTGCAGGCGCGGATCGGGGGTGCGGAATGGGACCACCTCGAACGCACGCAGCTGCGCGGTGGCATGAGCGCGCGCGAACTCACCCAGATGTTGCCGTGGGCTTTCAAGGACCTGCCCGACCCGCTGGCCTCGGAGCTGCTCGCGGAGGCACCGCTGGCCCTGCGGGTCATGCTGCGGATCGGGCGGCGCCGCTTCCTGCAGCTCGACGGAGCCGCGTTCGCCGCGGTGCCGGCCGGCACGACGGTAGGCACGACCCTCGTGCGCTGAGATGGTGGCGCCGGGGCCGGTTCAGAAGCCGTGCCGGCTCCGGCCCGCGGCGATGTGCGCCTCGACGCGACCGAGGCCCCAGCGGCGGGCCTGGTCGGCTGCCGCGTCCGCGTACGCGGTGGCTGCCGCGCGATCCCCGGTGACCGCCGCACCGTACGCGAGGAACAGATCCACCGGACCGATCGCCGTCGCGGTGCCGGCGGTCGCCATCCGTCCCGTGTAGTCCTGCAGGTAGCGGTAGGAGTCCACGGCAAGAGCCGGGCGGTCCAGTTCCAGCGCGATCTCGCAGTTCATCGCGGCGAACGCGGTGGCGAGATAGGTGTGGCGTTCGGTGGGCAGCGGCTGGGAGTCGACCAGGGCCGCGGCTCGATCGCGCTCGCCGCTGCGCAGTAACACCAGTGCCACCGTCGATGCGGCCGGGATCTGGCTGTCGCGGAGGAAACCGTCGAGCATCGGCAGTAGCTCTGGTGCCCGGCCGACGTGCAGTCCCACGATCGCGGCCGCGGCCTGGGCGGCTTCAAGGGTGTTGGGGGTGCGCACCTCGACGGCGAGTTCGAACAGCCGTTGTACCGACGCGGCTGCCGCCGTCTCGTCGCCGGCCATCGCGTGCCAGGGCGCGGCGACGGTGTGCAGCACCACCTCGGCTGTGCCGAGTCCGGCGGACCGCAGCCGACTGGTGAGCGCCCGAATGCCTGACCACACCGCGGCCGCGTCACCGGCCTCGTTGGCCAGGCCGGTGGCCAGCGTCGCGACCAGCATCTCCGACCGTGGGTCGCCCAGTACGTCGACGTCCGCGCGGGCGAGCCGTAGGTACTCGGCCCGGTCCGCGGCCGCGTCCGGCCGGAACCGTGCCACATATGCGCCCAGGTGCACCGACACCCGGACCCGCGGATCGTCGATCGAGCGCGCCACGTTCAGGGCCTCGGTCACCAGCGCGTCGATTCGGCGGGTGTCTCCGGAGTAGAACAGCTCCATGGCGAGGGTCAGTAGCGCCCGACTGCGCACCGCGGCCCGGTGCGGCGGCAGATGCGGCAACACCTCGGTGAGCGCATCGACCACCGGGGCGTGCACCTCGCCGTAGGGCCTGACCTGCCAGAGGGCGCCGTCGAGGTTGGCGGACAAGGTGCGTGCCGCCAGCTCCGCGGTGGCGCTCCGATCGGCGGGGTCGACGAGCCGGTCGACGAGCAGGGTCGCCGCGTCCACGCAGTCGGAGACACCCTGCCAATCACCTGACCACCGGTGCGCGTCAGTGGCCAGCATCAATAGTTCGTGGCGTTCCCGGGCGGACGCCGTCCGGTCGGTGCGTTGCAAATCGAGCGCCAGCGTCAGATGCGCCGCTTCCTCGTCGTAGTGGGCACCGGAACGCGCGTGCTGTGCGGTTTCGACCAGCGTGCGCCAGCCGGCACCGGAATCCACCGTCGCCGCGCAGCGTAGGTGGTGCTGTACCGACGCCCGCACGTCAGCGCGGGTCAGGTCGCTCCGCGCGGCGGCTTCCGCCGCGCGTCGATGCAGGTCCGCGCGCACATTGGTGGCCAGTGAACCGTGGATCACCTCCTGCACGATCGCGTGTCCGAATCGGAATCCGGCCCCGGTGTCGGCCACGATTCCCGACCTGCGGGCGGGTTCGAGGAGTGCGGCCGCATCCGCGGGGGCGGTATTCGTCACCGCGGCGAGATCCGTGGCCTGGAACGCGGCGCCGAGCACGCTGGCCGCGCGCAGCGCCTCGATGGTCGCGGCGGGGAGTGTCTCGACCCGCTCCAGCACCACGTCGGCGAGCGTGCCGCTGGGCATGTCCGCACTCTGGAGCAGCTCCACCAGGTACAGCGTGTTCCCGCCGGTCCGGTTCCACAGCGCCTGTGCCCGGTCGTCGCCGATCCCGGTCCCGACGACCGCTTCGGCCAGGGATTCCACGGCGTCGAGCGGCAGCGGACCCAGTTCGATCCGGCCGTGCTGTCTGCGGACCGAGGCGCGCAGGAACCGCTGCAGTTCGGAGCCGTCCGCCGGGTCCGGTCTGGTGGTCGCGAGGATCAGAAGCCGTTGATCGGTGAGCCGCTCGGCCAGCGCCGTCAGCGCGCGGATCAGCACCGGTCCGGCCCAGTGCAGATCTTCGAACACGAGAGCCGTCGGCATCGTCGACGCGGATTCGGTTGCGACCCGCACGGCGAGGTCGCGCAGCGCGAACTCGGAACCGGAGGTCAGCTCCTCGTAGAGGGACGGCGTCGGGCGGCCGGAAATCCCCGCCAGTGCTTCTGCCAGCGGCCACAGTTCGGGCTGGTCCGCGTCCCGGCAACGGCCGATCCCGAGCCGCAGGCCCAGCTCGGCGGCGTCCTCCGCGAATTCGACCAGCAGCCGAGTTTTGCCGGCGCCGGGTTCGCCCACGATGACGGCGACGCCGGGCGTGCCCGCAACGGCCGCCTTGGCTTCGGCCCGGAGTCGGACCTGTTCTGCGGCGCGCCCCACCAGCGGCCAGCGAGGTCGCGCGAAGGGGACCGGGGGTGACGCGGGCGCGGCGGCTGACGGTACGGATGGGGAAGTCGGCCCCGGCCACGCCAGCGTGGGATCGCGGCGCAGGATCGCGCTCTGCAGGGTGCGGACCGACTCGCTCGGGTCGAGTCCCAATTCGTCGGCCAGTTCGGCGCGCAGCGTTTGTAGTGCGGCCAGAGCGTCGGGAAGTCGACCGCTGCGGAAGAGGGCGACGGCCCACAGCGACCACCACCGTTCGTGCAGTGGATTCTCGGCGCACAGGGCGGCGAGGTCACCGACCAAGTCGTCGTGTGCGCCGACCGCGAGGCCGGCGACGATCCGCAGTTCTCGCGCGGCGGCATACAGGTCGGCGAGCCGCACCCGCTCCGCGATGGTGTCTGGGTCGTCGTCGAGTTCCGGGTACGGCTCACCGCGCCAGCGGGACAATTGGTCGTCGAGAGCCGTCGCGACCTGCTCGACCCGCGCGGCGGCCGGTCCTGTCGCGGACGGGCGGCCGAAGTCGACGAGTTCGGTCAACGTGGCGCGGGCCGCGGTCACCGTCCGTTGTAGGGCGACGTCGTCACGGTCGGCCGGCGGGATGCGCAGCGCATAGCCGCCGTGTTCCCGAACGAGCACGGCCGCCGCCTCACGGGGACCGCGCTCGGGTTCCAGGATGCGACGCAACTTGCCGATGTAGCTGTGCAGGGTGGCCGTCGCCGAGGCGGGCGGGCAGGGGCCCCACACCCGGTGGGCGAGGGTCTCGACCGAGATCCGTTCGCCCTGCGCCAACGCGAGTGCAGCGACCACGGCGCGCTGGCGGGGCGTCCCCAGGTCAATCGGCGCATCGTCCCGCAGGACGCGGATCGGCCCGAGAACAGCCAATTTCACGCGGCCGATGTTACCGGGGGGCCGGGCGGGAAAAGCCGGTGCAAAAACAGCTGCCCCCGGCGAATGCCGGGGGCAGCTGTTTTCTTGCTGAGGATCAGAAGGACGCTTCGTCCAGCTCCATGGTCTCGTTGTCGATGGATTCGAGAACGGCCCGGGTGCTGGTGAGCAGCGGCAGCATGTTCTTGGCGAAGAACGAAGCCGATGCGATCTTGCCCTCGTAGAAGGCACGCTCGTCGCCGGCGGCGCCTTCGTCCAGCGCCTTGATGGCAACCGCGGCCTGCTTCAGCAGCAGCCAGCCGATGACCAGGTCACCGACGGCGAGCAGGAAGCGAACCGAACCCAGGCCCACCTTGTAGATGGACTTCGGGTCCTCCTGAGCGGCCATCAGGTAGCCGGTCAGGGTGGCGGCCATGCCCTGCACGTCGCCCAGGGCGGTCGCGAGGAGCTCGCGCTCGGCCTTCAGGCGGCCGTTGCCGTCCTGGTTCTTGATCAGCGATTCGATCTCGCCGGCGACGAACGCCAGAGCCTGGCCCTTGTCGCGGATGATCTTGCGGAAGAAGAAGTCCTGCGCCTGGATGGCGGTGGTGCCTTCGTACAGCGAGTCGATCTTGGCGTCACGGATGTACTGCTCGACCGGGTAGTCCTGCAGGAAGCCGGAACCACCGAAGGTCTGCAGCGACTCGGTGAGCTTCTCGTAGGCCCGCTCGGAGCCGACGCCCTTGACGATCGGGAGCATCAGGTCGTTGACCTTGAAGGCCAGCTCGGCGTCCACACCGTGGACGGCCTTGGCGACCTCGGGGTCCTGGAACGACGCGGTGTACAGGTACACGGCGCGGAGGCCCTCGGCGTAGGCCTTCTGGGTCAGCAGCGCCCGGCGAACGTCGGGGTGATGCATGATCGTGACGCGCGGCGCGGTCTTGTCCATCATCTGGGTCAGGTCAGCACCCTGGATGCGGGTCTTGGCGTACTCGAGAGCGTTCAGGTAGCCGGTCGAGAGGGTCGCGATGGCCTTGGTGCCGACCATCATGCGAGCCTGCTCGATGACGTCGAACATCTGCGCAATGCCGTTGTGCACCTCGCCGACGAGCCAACCGACGGCGGGGGTGCCGTGCTGGCCGAGCGTCAGCTCACAGGTGGCCGAAACCTTCAGGCCCATCTTGTGCTCGACGTTGGTGACGAAGGCACCGTTGCGCTCGCCGGGCTCACCGGTCTCGGGGTCGAAGTGGAACTTCGGCACGAAGAACAGCGACAGACCCTTGGTGCCCGGGCCGGCGCCCTCGGGGCGGGCCAGCACCAGGTGCATGATGTTTTCGAACAGGTCGTCCGAGTCCGCCGAGGTGATGAATCGCTTCACACCGTCGATGTGCCAGGTGCCGTCGGCCTGCTGGGTGGCCTTGGTGCGGCCGGCGCCCACGTCAGAGCCGGCGTCGGGCTCGGTCAGCACCATGGTGGCGCCCCAGCCGCGCTCGGCAGCGAGGACGGCCCACTTCTTCTGCTCGTCGGTGCCGTTGTTGTAGAAGATTTCGCACATGCCCGAGCCCATGGCGTACATGTAGGCGGCCGGGTTGGCGCCGAGGACGTGCTCGATCAGGGCCCACTGCAGCGCGCGGGGCATCGGCATGCCGCCGAGCTCCTCTTTCAGACCGACCTTGTCCCAGCCGCCGTCGAGCAGTGCGCGCATCGACTTCTTGAAGGGCTCGGGCAGGGTGACGGTGTGAGTCGCGGGGTCGAAGACCGGCGGGTTGCGGTCGCCGTCGGCGAACGAATCGGCGATCGGGCCCTCAGCGAGGCGCGCGATCTCGTTGAGCATTTCCCCGGCGGTGTCGGCGTCCAGGTCGGCGAACTTGCCTTCGCCCATCGCCTTGTCTACGCCGAAGACCTCGAACAGGTTGAACACCTGGTCACGGACGTTGCTCTTGTAGTGGCCCACGATTTCTCCTCGATGAGATGGAACTGTCGGTTGGGTACTCAGGGCTAAGTTACCCACCAGTAACTGCGGCTAACTATACCGCCGGGTAACTTCAGCGCAAAGTGGTACAGAGCAATATTTTTCGCGCGACCGACCCAGTAGTTGATCGGAACCGGTTGAAGGCCATCGAAAACGCCGGGAACAGCGGTTTTGCATTGATGTGAGGCTGGTCACTGGATGTCGTTGAGGGGGAAATCACCCCATTCTTGACGTTGGCGTCAGTAATTGGGAAATTGACGTGGCGCTTGTGTCACGATGAGCCCGTGAAGTGCGTCATCCTGGGAAAACAAGACCAGATGGTCGGACGCGACGGCTGGGCTGATGTCTGAGCGCCCGGCGATCTGCTTGAACATGATCGTCAAGGACGAGGCCCACATAGTTCGGCAAGTGCTGGACGTATGCGCGCCGTACATCAGCACATGGGTGATCGTGGATACCGGCTCGACTGACGGCACCCAAGACACGATCAGAAACCACATGGCCGGCCTCGGCATACCGGGTGAGCTCCACGAACGGCCCTGGCGCAATTTCGGCCACAATCAGACTGAGGCGATGGCTCTCGCTCAGGGTCACGGGGAATATCGGTTGTGGATGGACGCTGATGACGTTTTCATCGGCGCACCCGACTTCACGCAGCTGGATGCCGACATCTACAGCCTGCGCGTCGGGTCAGGCTTTACCTACTGGCGGCCCCAGCTGATCCGCAGCGGGCTGCCCGTCCGCTGCGTCGGCGTTATCCACGCGTACCTCGCGTGCGACGAACCCAACGTTTCGTGGGCCCGCCTTGACGGCGACTACTACGTCGACTCCCGTCGTCTCGGTGCCCAAAGTAAGGATCCTCAACGGTATGTGCGTGACGCGCAGATGTTGCTGGCCGAAGTTGAGCGCAACCCGCAAGACTCGCGGTCGGTGTTCTATCTGGCGCAGAGCTACTTCGACGCAGGTGACTACATCCACGCGTACACGTGGTATCAGCGGCGGGCCGATATGGGCGGCTGGGAGGAAGAGGTCTATTACTCGCTGAATCGGGTCGCGCAGTGCATGGCACATCTGGGGCGGCCTTGGCCGGACATCCAAGACGCGTACCTGCGGGCCTGGGCGTTTCGGCCGACCCGGGCCGAGCCGCTCTACCATATTGCCGTTCATTATCGAGTTGAGCGGGACTATCAGCTCGGCTATCTGTTCGCTGAGCGGGCCGCCCAAATCCCGCTCCCTGAGGACGACAATTTGTTTGTTTTCGCGGACGTCTATTCGTGGTGCGCGATGGACGAGCAGGCCGTGTGTGCGTCGTGGATAGGCAAGCACGCGGAAGCGTTTGCGCTGTGCCGACATTTGCTTACGCGGCGCGATATCCCAGAGGGACGTCGACAAGAGATTGCGGGCAACCGCGACTTTTCGGTACCGGCCTTGCTCGATGCAGCCTCGTCATATCCCGCTGAGGTGGCCGGCAGTCTTGTCACGACTTCCCGGGAGTCGGACGTAACGGTCAGTCTGATCGCCGGACCAGACCTCGCCGTCACGGAGCGGACGCTGAACTCGTTTTTGCAGTGCTGCACCGATGTGTCGCGGGCCGGACGGTTCATTGTGGTCGACGCTGGTTTGTCCGACACCGACCGTCGGCTCCTCGAGGACCGTTATGGGTTCCTGGAATTTGCTGATTGTGGCGGTGACGGTCGGGCATCGCAGATGGCGCAGCTTCGAACGCGGATTCATGGGCGGTTCTGGCTGCACTTGGGAGAGGGCTGGCAGTTCTTTGCGCCCGAGGACTTGATCACCAGACTCATCGGGGTATTGGAAGCCGAGCCGCGCGTGCGCCAGGTGGGTATCAACTATGGCGATGCGGACAAGTTGACTGGTGTGTGCGCGTCCGAGCAGGAGGCGCGTCGCACACCCGACACCACCCGCTACGTCTTGACCGACGTGGACGCAGATGGCCCGGCGATGGTCGACACAACGCGCTTAGATCAGGCTGACGCCACCGCTACCCTCGACGAAGTTCTCTGCATCCGGAGCGTTTTCTGAGCAGTTCTAGATGTCGAAAAAGAATAGTTGAACGAGGCGGCGGGGTATGTCGCTGTCTGCCTCGAAATGGGCGTACGAGGTCGCCGAATGGAATAGTGCTGCATCCCAGATGACCAGTCGGTTGTACAGGCCGGCAATCGACTCCATCAACTCCCAATTGTCGCCGTGCTCAATGTTGTACGGGTCGTAAACAATTGATTGCGCGGCTGCCACGGCAGCGTCGGTCCCGAGTCGCTGTCGTTCGAAGGGGTGATCGGGCCTGCGGCGGCAACCGTGAGTACGGTCGCGCCAAAAACTGGTACCGCTGGAAGGTGGTGCATCGGGAGTGAGATAAACGGCGGCAGCGTAACTTTGGCTGTCGTGGTGCCACACTAGTGGGTCGCTGTGGCTGGTCTGTTGGAAGCAACCGTTGGCGTTGTGGCCCAGCCATTCCGTAACCGGCGTACCGAGGAGTCGTCCGAACTCTTCGCGCAAGTGCGGCCACAGGAAGCGCTGATCCGATCGAAGCCCCTTGTAGAAACGCAAGTCTTCGTTGTAGTTCTGGGCCAAGGCGATGGCGCGTACGGCGTCCGGGTCGGAGTAGAAATTATCGACGGCCACGACGTGCGGTACATGATGCACAAAGGCTGACGCGCTGTGGTCGTGTGCTGGGTGTAGAGCGGTTTCTGGCAGCCACATCGGCATGCGCGCGTCGCCGCTTTCAACCAGATACTGAATTTGGTTGTCCCGCAGTCGGATATCCGTGATCCGCGCCGCTGCCCCGTAGAAGGGGACGGTATCGCCGGGAGCGAGTGATGCCACGAAATTCTCCTTGATTTGCACTGTCGTTCGTGGGGTACAGACAGTCGACGACCAGTCAGTAGATATAGTTCGCGTAGGGCGCGCTTTTTGGGTTCTCCATGTCCCAGTCGAGGACCCCGTGCTCGCGCCAGATGAAGTCATCCACCCCTAGTTCCACGAATCGTTCGTGAATGCTGGCGTTATGATGCAGCATGAATGCGCGAACAAGGCGCTGTATCTCGGGGTTTCTGGTCCGCTGAGTGTTTCCGCTTGACTCATTGTTGTAGTACTGAATATATCCCCATCTCTTGATATGACACATACGCGTGGAGAGAAAAGTGCGCAGAATGAGCTCGTAGTCTTCGCATGTATGCAGTTCGGGGCTGTAGCCACCCGCTGCGAAGTAGGCGCTGCGTGTCCAGGCCCGGAAGTGGTTGGGTGCGGAGACGATATGCCGAATGGTCTTCGAGTTGACTTCGGGAGAGTTCGCGACGAGGTAAAGGGCACCCTTGTGGAACTCGCTTCGATAGCTCCCGAATCCAAATCCCCAGCCGTCGGGGAATTTTGCGTTCTCGCCGCTTTCGAAGATGTCAGCACAATCCGAGTAGAAAAAGCCGGCGTCCGGATAGGTACGGTGCGCTTCAACGAGATGCGACAGAGCGTGTGGGAGCAACTCGTCGTCGTGGTCCAGTTCAAGTAGAAGATCGCCAGTGGTGAGAGCGCACGCCCGTCGCTTGACTTCACCGATTGAACCGAGCGCACGATCGCCGCGGTGCACGCTGATGCGGTGATCTCGACGCGCCAGTTCTCGCAGTTCGTCGAAAGTCTTGCCGTCATCGGGAGAATCGTCGTAAATTACCCATTCCCAGTTCGTGTATGACTGCGAAAGTAGCGAGGAATGGGGCCGGTCAATCTTTGGGCCGGTACGGTGAGCGGCAGTGAAGATGCTAACCAGTGGCTGATCCGGGAACCTGCGTTCTACTGCGTTGGCGACGTAATTGAAAAGAACCTGCTGTGCAACATTGCCAAAATCATTGTAGTCTGCAGCGAAATGCAGCCATCGTTTACGAATTTCCATGGGCGCATCCATGAGCTCGGGGAAAGATTCCTGATTCTCGCCGAACGTAACGAATACTTGGGGTCGGTATTGTGCGACGATTTCGCTGAAGTCGGCCGACGCAGCGAATGCAAGAATGTCAAAACGATCGGCCTCCGATTTGTAGGCATCCGCAACGCGGATTCTATCGAGGCTGCTGGTATCGGTAAGCCCGAAAATGCAGACCTTAATCAAATCGAATGACATTCCAATCCCGTCGCTGAGTGCTGATCCGGCCGGGGCCCACCGATGTCCTGCGTGGTGCCAGGCTGCGAGTGGCTGGAGCGAACCAACGCCCTGGCCGTGCTGCCCAGGCTCGTGATGTTCCCCGGCGAACCAGATGATCCAACCTTCGGCGCGAAAAGGTGTGCGATTAGTTCAAATACGGCGCTGACGATGCATCCCGCGAACGAAGTCGAGAGGCAGAGGCGCTGTGCAGTGATTCGGCGCTGACCGTCGGCGCCGAAGCCGCGGTCCAGACGCGGGTTTGCTGGCTGAGTGCCGGCCAGTGCGCGGAGTCTGGTTGTGGACTGATCTGTGAGATCCGTCGCGAAATTGACGCGGCTGCTCTAAATTAGCTGCAGGCCAGGTGTGGGAGCGCGCGTAGGGAGACTGCGAGCGGGGTTGGTTGGGGCCCAGGAATGAGGTTGGGTCAATGGCGCGCCATCGGAAACAACAGCGTTCTTTGCGTCGGGCGTTGTCCAAGGCGATGTTCGCGGTCGTGGTGGCGTCCACGACTGCTGGAGCAGTGAGCAACCCAGTTGCTTATGCGCGACCGGGTGAACCGAACCCCGGCCCTGGCCAACCCAAACCGAAACCAGTCACGGCACAACCACCCCGGGGCGCTCCCACGGAATCAGCACCTGGGCCTGGCTCTGCATCGAACCCTCCTCCGCCGGCGCCACGACCGCCCAATTTGTATCCGGGCACCCCAGGCAGCCCGGTCCCCCCTAGATGGAGGCCTCCGAAGCCTCCCTGGATTCCGTGGCCTCCGTGGCATCCGCGGGGTCCCCAGGGCGCTCAGGGGCCTCAGGGTGCTCAGGGTGCGCAGGGTTCGACTGGTGTTCAGGGTTCGACCGGAGCTCAGGGTTCGACGGGTGCTCAGGGTTCGACGGGTGCGCAGGGTTCGACGGGTACCCAAGGTTCGACGGGTGCGCAGGGTTCGACTGGCGCGCAGGGTGTTTCGGGTGCCCAGGGAACCGCTGGTTCTGATGGCGCTCAAGGTTCGACCGGTGCTCAGGGTTCGACTGGCGCTCAGGGTTCGGCGGGCGCTCAGGGTTCCACCGGCGCGCAAGGTGTCACGGGTGCTCAGGGCACGGCTGGTTCTGATGGCGCCCAGGGCTCGGCCGGCGCGCAAGGTGTCACGGGTGCACAGGGCACGGCTGGTTCTGATGGCGCCCAGGGTTCGACTGGTGCGCAGGGTGTTTCGGGTGCCCAGGGCACCGCTGGTTCTGATGGTGCCCAGGGTTCGACCGGTGCCCAGGGCTCGACCGGTGCTCAGGGCACGGCCGGTTCGGACGGTGCGCAGGGTTCGACGGGTGCTCAGGGTTCGACTGGTGCGCAGGGTGTTTCGGGTGCGCAGGGCACGGCTGGTTCTGATGGCGCCCAGGGCTCGACCGGTGCTCAAGGTGTGGCCGGTGCCCAGGGCACCGCCGGTTCGGACGGTGCGCAGGGTTCGACTGGAGCGCAGGGTTCGACTGGTGCGCAGGGCTCGACCGGAGCTCAAGGTCTGGCCGGTGCTCAGGGCACGGCTGGTTCGGACGGTGCGCAGGGTTCGACTGGCGCCCAGGGCTCGGTCGGTGCTCAAGGTGTGGCCGGTGCTCAGGGCACGGCTGGTTCGGACGGTGCTCAGGGTTCGACTGGTGCGCAGGGTGTTTCGGGTGCGCAGGGCGCGGCTGGTTCCGATGGTGCGCAGGGTTCGACCGGTGCCCAGGGTGTTTCGGGTGCTCAGGGCACCGCTGGTTCTGATGGCGCCCAGGGCTCGACGGGCGCGCAGGGTTCGACTGGCGCGCAGGGTTCGACTGGTGCGCAGGGTGTTTCGGGTGCTCAGGGCACCGCTGGTTCTGATGGCGCCCAGGGCTCGGCCGGTGCTCAAGGTGTGGCCGGTGCCCAGGGCACCGCCGGTTCGGACGGTGCGCAGGGTTCGACTGGCGCGCAGGGTTCGACGGGTGCTCAGGGCACGGCTGGTTCGGACGGTGCGCAGGGTTCGACTGGTGCTCAGGGTTCGACTGGTGCGCAGGGTGTTTCGGGTGCTCAGGGCACGGCTGGTTCCGATGGCGCCCAGGGTTCGGCGGGCGCTCAGGGTTCCACCGGCGCGCAGGGTGTCACGGGTGCTCAGGGCACGGCTGGTTCTGATGGCGCCCAGGGCTCGGCCGGCGCGCAGGGTGTCACGGGTGCACAGGGCACGGCTGGTTCTGATGGCGCCCAGGGTTCGACTGGTGCGCAGGGTGTTTCGGGCGCTCAGGGCACCGCTGGTTCCGACGGTGCCCAGGGCTCGGCCGGCGCTCAGGGTTCGACTGGCGCGCAGGGTTCGGCGGGCGCTCAGGGTTCCACCGGCGCGCAGGGTGTCACGGGTGCTCAGGGCACCGCTGGTTCCGATGGCGCCCAGGGCTCGGCCGGCGCGCAAGGTGTCACGGGTGCACAGGGCACGGCTGGTTCTGATGGCGCCCAGGGTTCGGCGGGCGCTCAGGGTTCCGCCGGCGCGCAGGGTGTTTCGGGTGCGCAGGGCACGGCTGGTTCTGATGGCGCCCAGGGCTCGGCCGGCGCGCAAGGTGTCACGGGTGCTCAGGGCACGGCTGGTTCTGATGGCGCCCAGGGTTCGGCGGGCGCTCAGGGTTCCACCGGCGCGCAGGGTGTTTCGGGTGCGCAGGGCACGGCTGGTTCTGATGGCGCTCAAGGTTCGGCGGGTGCTCAGGGTTCGACTGGTGCGCAGGGTGTTTCGGGTGCGCAGGGCACCGCTGGTTCTGATGGTGCCCAGGGTTCGACCGGCGCTCAGGGTGTTTCGGGCGCTCAGGGCACCGCTGGTTCCGAGGGTGCCCAGGGTTCGACCGGCGCTCAGGGTGTTTCGGGCGCTCAGGGCACCGCTGGTTCCGACGGTGCCCAGGGCTCGGCCGGCGCTCAGGGTTCGACTGGCGCCCAGGGTTCGGCCGGCGCTCAAGGTGTCACGGGTGCGCAGGGCACCGCTGGTTCGGACGGTGCCCAGGGCTCGACCGGCGCCCAGGGCTCGACCGGAGCTCAAGGTCTGGCCGGTGCTCAGGGCACGGCTGGTTCCGATGGCGCCCAGGGCTCGGCCGGCGCTCAAGGTGTCACGGGTGCTCAGGGCACGGCTGGTTCTGATGGCGCCCAGGGTTCGACCGGTGCTCAAGGGTCGACTGGTACGCAGGGTTCGACGGGTGCTCAGGGTTCGACGGGTGCGCAGGGTGTTTCGGGTGCTCAAGGCTCGGTTGGTTCGGATGGTGCCCAGGGTTCGACCGGTGCTCAGGGTTCGACTGGTGCGCAGGGTGTTTCGGGTGCGCAGGGCACGGTTGGTTCCGATGGCGCTCAGGGTTCGACCGGTGCTCAGGGTTCGACGGGTGCGCAGGGTGTTTCGGGTGCTCAGGGCACGGCTGGTTCCGATGGCGCTCAGGGTTCGACCGGTGCTCAGGGTGTCACGGGTGCGCAGGGCACGGCCGGTTCGACCGGTGCTCAGGGTTCGACTGGTGCGCAGGGTGTTTCGGGTGCTCAGGGCACCGCTGGTTCCGATGGCGCTCAAGGTTCGACCGGCGCTCAGGGTTCGACCGGTGCCCAGGGTTCGACCGGTGCTCAAGGTGTGGCCGGCGCGCAAGGTGTCACGGGTGCTCAAGGCACCGCTGGTTCCGATGGCGCCCAGGGCTCGGCCGGCGCTCAGGGTTCGACGGGTGCTCAGGGCACCGCTGGTTCGACCGGTGCTCAAGGTTCCACCGGCGCGCAAGGTGTCACGGGTGCTCAAGGCACCGCTGGTTCCGATGGCGCTCAGGGCTCGACCGGCGCTCAAGGTTCGACCGGTGCTCAGGGTTCGACTGGTGCGCAGGGTGTTTCGGGTGCTCAGGGCACGGCTGGTTCCGATGGCGCTCAGGGTTCGACCGGTGCTCAGGGTTCGACGGGTGCGCAGGGTGTTTCGGGTGCTCAGGGCACGGCCGGTTCGACCGGTGCTCAGGGTTCGACCGGTGCGCAGGGTATTTCGGGTGCGCAGGGCACCGCTGGTTCCGATGGCGCTCAAGGTTCCACCGGCGCGCAAGGTGTCACGGGTGCTCAAGGCACCGCTGGTTCCGATGGCGCCCAGGGCTCGGCCGGCGCTCAGGGCTCGACGGGTGCTCAGGGCACCGCTGGTTCGGACGGTGCGCAGGGTTCGACGGGTGCTCAGGGCACCGCTGGTTCGGACGGTGCGCAGGGTTCGACTGGTGCGCAGGGCACCGCTGGTTCTGATGGCGCCCAGGGCTCGACCGGTGCCCAGGGCGTGGCCGGTGCTCAAGGCTCGGTTGGTTCGGATGGAGCCCAGGGTTCGACTGGTGCTCAAGGTTCGACCGGCGCGCAAGGTGTCACGGGTGCACAGGGCACCGCTGGTTCGGACGGTGCTCAAGGTTCGACCGGTGCCCAGGGCGTGGCCGGTGCTCAAGGCACCGCTGGTTCCGATGGCGCCCAGGGCTCGACCGGCGCTCAAGGTTCGACCGGTGCCCAGGGTTCGACTGGTGCGCAGGGTGTTTCGGGTGCTCAGGGCACGGCTGGTTCCGATGGCGCTCAAGGTTCGACCGGTGCCCAGGGTTCGACCGGTGCCCAGGGTTCGACCGGTGCTCAAGGTTCCACCGGCGCGCAAGGTGTCACGGGTGCTCAAGGCACCGCTGGTTCCGATGGCGCCCAGGGCTCGGCCGGCGCTCAGGGTTCGACCGGTGCCCAGGGTTCGACCGGTGCTCAAGGTGTGGCCGGCGCGCAAGGTGTCACGGGTGCTCAAGGCACCGCTGGTTCCGATGGCGCCCAGGGCTCGGCCGGCGCTCAAGGGTCGACCGGTGCCCAGGGTTCGACTGGTGCGCAGGGTGTTTCGGGTGCTCAGGGCACGGCTGGTTCCGATGGCGCTCAGGGTTCGACCGGTGCTCAGGGTTCGACTGGTGCGCAGGGTGTTTCGGGTGCTCAGGGCACGGCTGGTTCCGATGGCGCTCAGGGTTCGACCGGCGCTCAAGGTGTCACGGGTGCGCAGGGCACGGCCGGTTCGACCGGTGCTCAGGGTTCGACCGGTGCGCAGGGTATTTCGGGTGCGCAGGGCACCGCTGGTTCCGATGGCGCTCAAGGTTCCACCGGCGCGCAAGGTGTCACGGGTGCTCAAGGCACCGCTGGTTCCGATGGCGCCCAGGGCTCGGCCGGCGCTCAGGGCTCGACGGGTGCTCAGGGCACCGCTGGTTCGGACGGTGCGCAGGGTTCGACGGGTGCTCAGGGCACCGCTGGTTCGGACGGTGCGCAGGGTTCGACTGGTGCGCAGGGCACCGCTGGTTCTGATGGCGCCCAGGGCTCGACCGGTGCCCAGGGCGTGGCCGGTGCTCAAGGCTCGGTTGGTTCGGATGGAGCCCAGGGTTCGACTGGTGCTCAAGGTTCGACCGGTGCTCAGGGTTCGACTGGTGCGCAGGGTGTCACGGGTGCACAGGGCACCGCTGGTTCGGACGGTGCTCAAGGTTCGACCGGTGCCCAGGGCGTGGCCGGTGCTCAAGGCACGGCTGGTTCCGATGGCGCCCAGGGCTCGACCGGCGCTCAAGGTTCGACCGGTGCCCAGGGTTCGACGGGTGCGCAGGGTGTTTCGGGTGCGCAGGGCACGGCTGGTTCCGATGGCGCTCAGGGTTCGACCGGTGCTCAGGGTTCGACTGGTGCGCAGGGTATTTCGGGTGCGCAGGGCACCGCTGGTTCGGACGGTGCTCAGGGTTCGACCGGCGCTCAAGGTGTCACGGGTGCGCAGGGCACGGCCGGTTCGACCGGTGCTCAGGGTTCGACGGGTGCGCAGGGTGTTTCGGGTGCGCAGGGCACGGCCGGTTCGACCGGTGCTCAGGGTTCGACGGGTGCTCAGGGTGTTTCGGGTGCTCAGGGCACGGCTGGTTCGGACGGTGCCCAGGGTTCGACCGGTGCTCAAGGTTCCACCGGCGCTCAAGGTTCGACGGGTGCTCAGGGCACCGCTGGTTCTGATGGCGCCCAGGGCTCGGCCGGCGCTCAGGGTTCGACGGGTGCTCAGGGCACCGCTGGTTCGGACGGTGCGCAGGGTTCGACTGGTGCGCAGGGCACCGCTGGTTCTGATGGCGCCCAGGGCTCGACCGGTGCCCAGGGCGTGGCCGGTGCTCAAGGCTCGGTTGGTTCGGATGGAGCCCAGGGTTCGACTGGTGCTCAAGGTTCGACTGGTGCGCAGGGTGTTTCGGGTGCTCAGGGCACCGCTGGTTCCGATGGTGCCCAAGGTTCGACTGGTGCTCAGGGTTCGACTGGTGCGCAGGGTGTTTCGGGTGCTCAGGGCACCGCTGGTTCCGATGGCGCTCAAGGTTCGACTGGTGCTCAAGGTTCTACCGGCGCGCAAGGTGTGGCCGGTGCCCAGGGCACCGCCGGTTCGGACGGTGCCCAAGGTTCGACCGGCGCTCAGGGTTCGACTGGTGCGCAGGGTGTTTCGGGCGCGCAGGGCACCGCTGGTTCCGACGGTGCCCAGGGCTCGGCCGGCGCTCAAGGGTCGACCGGTGCTCAAGGTGTGGCCGGTGCGCAGGGCACCGCTGGTTCCGATGGCGCCCAGGGTTCGACGGGCGCCCAGGGCTCGACCGGTGCTCAGGGTTCGACTGGTGCGCAGGGTGTTTCGGGTACGCAGGGCACGGCTGGTTCCGATGGCGCCCAGGGTTCGACCGGTGCCCAGGGTTCGACTGGCGCGCAGGGTGTTTCGGGTGCACAGGGCACGGCTGGTTCCGATGGCGCCCAGGGTTCGACCGGTGCGCAGGGTGTTTCGGGTGCACAGGGCACGGCTGGTTCGGACGGTGCCCAGGGTTCGACCGGCGCTCAAGGTTCCACCGGCGCTCAAGGTTCGACGGGTGCTCAGGGCACCGCTGGTTCTGATGGCGCCCAGGGCTCGGCCGGCGCTCAGGGTTCGACGGGTGCTCAGGGCACCGCTGGTTCGGACGGTGCGCAGGGTTCGACTGGTGCGCAGGGCACCGCTGGTTCTGATGGCGCCCAGGGCTCGACCGGTGCCCAGGGCGTGGCCGGTGCTCAAGGCTCGGTTGGTTCGGATGGAGCCCAGGGTTCGACTGGTGCTCAAGGTTCGACTGGTGCGCAAGGTGTGGCCGGTGCCCAGGGCACCGCTGGTTCCGATGGTGCCCAAGGTTCGACTGGTGCTCAGGGTTCGACTGGTGCGCAGGGTGTTTCGGGTGCTCAGGGCACCGCTGGTTCCGATGGCGCTCAAGGTTCGACTGGTGCTCAAGGTTCTACCGGCGCGCAAGGTGTGGCCGGTGCCCAGGGCACCGCCGGTTCGGACGGTGCCCAAGGTTCGACCGGCGCTCAGGGTTCGACTGGTGCGCAGGGTGTTTCGGGCGCGCAGGGCACCGCTGGTTCCGACGGTGCCCAGGGCTCGGCCGGCGCTCAAGGGTCGACCGGTGCTCAAGGTGTGGCCGGTGCGCAGGGCACCGCTGGTTCCGATGGCGCCCAGGGTTCGACGGGCGCCCAGGGCTCGACCGGTGCTCAGGGTTCGACTGGTGCGCAGGGTGTTTCGGGTACGCAGGGCACGGCTGGTTCCGATGGCGCCCAGGGTTCGACCGGTGCCCAGGGTTCGACTGGCGCGCAGGGTGTTTCGGGTGCACAGGGCACGGCTGGTTCCGATGGCGCCCAGGGTTCGACCGGTGCGCAGGGTGTTTCGGGTGCACAGGGCACGGCTGGTTCGGACGGTGCCCAGGGTTCGACCGGCGCTCAAGGTTCCACCGGCGCGCAAGGTGTCACGGGTGCTCAAGGCACCGCTGGTTCCGATGGCGCCCAGGGCTCGGCCGGCGCTCAAGGTTCGACGGGTGCTCAGGGCACCGCTGGTTCGGACGGTGCGCAGGGTTCGACTGGTGCGCAGGGCACCGCTGGTTCTGATGGCGCCCAGGGCTCGACCGGTGCCCAGGGCGTGGCCGGTGCTCAAGGCTCGGTTGGTTCGGATGGAGCCCAGGGTTCGACTGGTGCTCAAGGTTCGACCGGTGCTCAGGGTTCGACTGGTGCGCAGGGTGTTTCGGGTGCGCAGGGCACGGCTGGTTCGGACGGTGCCCAGGGTTCGACCGGCGCTCAAGGTTCCACCGGCGCGCAAGGTGTCACGGGTGCTCAAGGCACCGCTGGTTCCGATGGCGCCCAGGGCTCGGCCGGCGCTCAAGGTTCGACGGGTGCTCAGGGCACCGCTGGTTCTGATGGCGCCCAGGGCTCGACCGGTGCCCAGGGCGTGGCCGGTGCTCAGGGTTCGACTGGTGCGCAGGGTATTTCGGGTGCGCAGGGCACCGCTGGTTCCGATGGCGCTCAAGGTTCGACCGGCGCCCAGGGTTCGACGGGCGCGCAGGGCGTCGCGGGTGCGCAGGGCACCGCTGGTTCCGATGGCGCTCAAGGTTCGACCGGCGCTCAAGGTTCCACCGGCGCGCAAGGTGTCACTGGTGCACAGGGCACGGCTGGTTCTGACGGAGCGCAGGGTTCGACTGGTGCGCAGGGCGTCGCGGGTGCTCAGGGCACGGCTGGTTCTGACGGTGCCCAAGGGTCGACCGGCGCTCAAGGTTCCACCGGCGCGCAAGGTGTCGCGGGTGCACAGGGCACCGCTGGTGCCGATGGCGCTCAAGGGTCGACCGGCGCTCAAGGTTCAACTGGTGCTCAGGGTTCGACGGGCGCGCAGGGCTTGGCCGGCGCCCAGGGCACCGCTGGTGCCGATGGCGCTCAAGGTTCGACCGGTGCCCAGGGTTCGACCGGTGCCCAGGGTTCGACGGGTGCTCAAGGTGTGGCCGGCGCTCAGGGTTCGGCGGGTGCGCAGGGTTCGACGGGTGCGCAGGGAACGGCGGGGGCGCAGGGTTCGACGGGTGCGCAGGGAACGGCGGGGGCGCAGGGAACGGCGGGGGCGCAGGGAACGGCGGGGGCGCAAGGAACGGCGGGGGCGCAGGGCGCGACCGGCTCCACCGCATTCCCGACTTACTCAAATTGCACGGGAACGGGGTTGTCGGCCGGTAGCTGCAACACCACTGTGACGCAGGCGGGGACGTATTGGATACCGGTCTACATCAGCGGACTTACCGGCGCGACGGCTGGTACTGGGCAGGGCATTACAAGCGCCCCAACTTTGACGGGCGGAACATGTACGAAGCAATATGACACTGGCACCTTCAGTGCTGGCCTGGTCTTTACGAAGACAGGCAGCGTGTACTCGTGTTCATGATCGTGGTGAGTGCATATTCGAATCTGTGAAACCGAAGACGGTCGCCGCATGTCGTGTCCGACCTGTAACGCAACGATTTTTTGGCAGTACGGGCATGAGCCCGCGGGGCGAAGATCATTAGTAACGAAGGGACTACTATGCACACCTTGGTCGGTCTTGATATTCCGCCCGCACCGCCGCCTGTCGAGGAGAAATTTCTGTCGGCTGCGAAGCTGTCGGTGATCGGACCCGCGGTAGTAGCGGCAATTCTTGGTGCGTACGCGCTGTCCCGACCTTTCGGGCTGACCGGTATCCACGGTTCGGCGCAGAGTGGTGTCGGTTACGACGACGGCATTCTGCTTGGTTCGGCGATCAGGCTGATACACGGTGACTTTCCGTACAGCAGTTTCGTGTTCCTGCACCCTCCGGGTATTTCGGTCTTGATGTCGCCGGTCGCGGCTTTGAGTCTCGTTGCTGGTTCGTCGTGGGCCCTGGTAGTAGCTCGAATCATCACAGTGCTCGTGTCGATCGCAAGCGTCGCTTTGGTGGCAGTAGCTGTTCGGCGGTACGGGCCGGTAGCGTCGACTGTCGCCGGGTTACTGTTTGCGTTGTTTCCATTGGCCCTCAATGCAACTCACTCGCTTCTGATTGCGCCCTACACGCTGTTTTTCTGTTTGGTCGGCACCGTTCTGCTCTTTGAGTCCGGCGAGGTCGCGGTGTCGCGTCGCGTCGTATACGCGGGGATGGCATTTGGCTTCGCCTGCACCTTAGGCCTTGCGGCGTTGCCGGTCGCGTTGGTCGCCACGGCTACGGTGGCTGTGGTGCACGTGCGGTTGGCAAGCAGATTCGCCGCGTCGATGGTTGGCATCTTTCTCTTGGTGTGCTCGCCGTTCTTTGCCTTGGCGCCCGGTCGATTCATCAATGATGTTGTCACTTCCCCATTTAGCCGCATGATGTCCGGCGATGCTTCGCTAGCGTTCAAAATCAGGCAATTGTCTGGTGTTGACGGCATGTCATGGATTCACCTGTCGAACCTTGTCGTCGTCACCGTCGCAATATTGGTGACGGTCGGTTTCGTCTACTGGCTATTCCGGTCGTACACCCAATTACGACCGGGTGACTGGTTCATCGTTGCCACATTGTTCTCGGTCGTGGCGGTGGCAATGGCGGGCGGTCAGCTATTTTCGGAGCAGGTCTATTTGCCCGCAGCATTCATCAGTATGGCCGCCGGCATATCGATAGGAATGCTCGCTCGGTCTGTGCACTTTCGGCGGTCAATACGATTCGGCGCGGTCGCCGTGGGTGGTGTTCTGGGCATTGCGATGCTCGTGCAGAATGCTGCACATGCCTCCACCCTGTTGGAGGGCTCGTTCAACCCAGCGGACGATCTTGAAGCCGCGGTCCCGACGGGTTCCTGTCTGGTCACGGACGTCACCACGTACGCGATCGTCGCGGACCGATTCACGTCAACCGACGCCAACTGTCCGAAGATGGTCGATCCGTTTGGGGAATGGGTTGCCGGAACCGACCGTCACACGCTGTACTCGGGAACCTATCCGGCGGGCTTCGTCCGTGACTTTGCCACCCGGATGAATCGGGCGGAGTACGTCGCACTCGTCGCGCCCATGAGTAGCTATATTCCGTGGACTCCGGAGCTGAGCCAATGGTTCCTGTCGAGCTTCGGTGCGGTCCGGCAGGCGCCGTCCATGATCGTCTACCACCACATCAAACGTGTTGCGCCGCCGGTAAATTTCACCACGTTCGTTGGGTTGTCGAGCGACGCGATCGTCGACCAAGGGTTGCAGGCGGAGCGACTGGGGAACCTCGATGCGGCGTATGGGTCGTATGTGACGGCGGCTTACCGGGACCCCGGCAACGCGGTTGCCCATTACAACCTCGGGCATCTCTATCAGGTTCGGGGCATGAATGTCGATGCCGAGCGCGAATACAGCATCGCCTTAACGATTGATCCCACGTTTGCGAACGCGCTGTTCAACCTTGCCGTGATGCACGCCGATACTGATCCGGCCCGGGCTATGGCGTTGTATCGTCACGTCCTCGAACTCAAACCTGAAAACGAGGCCGCAAAGTTCAACTTGGGCGTGCTGATGGTGAGGGCGGGCGATGAGAATGGCAAGAAACTGATCGGCGAAGTTGTTGCGGCCGACCCCGCGTTTGGTCAGCGTGTCCCCGCTGATATTCAGTTGGGTTGATCGGGGACCCGGTGTCCATTATCGAGGAGGCGTAATGGCCCAGACCGTCTGCCTGAACATGATCGTCAGAGATGAGCGACATGTGATTGGCCGCTGTCTGGAGTCGGTGAAGGGGCTGATCGACTATTGGGTGATTGTCGATACCGGTTCCACTGATGGAACGCCTGAGTTCATCAACGAGACGCTGGCCGGAATCCCAGGTGAGTTGCACCACCGACCATGGCGAGACTTTGGTACCAACCGCACCGAAGCGATTGAATTGGCAAGGGGCAAAGCCGATTTCATGCTGATCATCGACGCCGACGAACAGTTGGTGGTTCCGGGCGGATTTCGGTGGCCTGTGCTCGACCTGGATTGCTACAGCATGCTGCACTCGAACGGTGTTGCCAGCAATGAGTTTTGGCGTGACAGTATGCTCCGTGACAGCTGCAACTGGCGCTTTGTCGGTGTGCGGCACGAGTACCCTCAATGCGACGACGAAAGACTCGGGGGCCGACTTGAAGGCCCGCGTATCGTCGGGCATTTCGACGGTCACCGAAGTCAGGCACCGCAAGTCGCGAAATACTCGGCAGACGCGGCCGCTCTCGAGCAGGCATTGGCAGACGAGCCGAATAACGCACGGTACACCTTCTATCTCGCGCAGAGCTATCGGGATGCCGGCAATCTGCAGAAGGCGATCGAGGTGTATGAGCGCCGGTTCCTGATGGGTGGCTGGGATGAAGAGGTGTGGTATTCGCTGTATCAGTGCGCGTGTATCGCTGAACGTCTGAATTTCGACGAAGCCGTTGTGATCCATCTGTACATGAGGGCCTACGACGTGCGCCCGACCAGAGCTGAGCCGGTCGGAAATCTGGCGCGGTACTTGCGCGAACACAACCATATGGCGTCGGCCAGGCTGTACGCGGCGGCAGGTTTGGAAATCGAAAAGCCGAGGGATGCAATATTTCTCGAACTTGACTACTACACCTGGCGGTGTCTTGACGAGTTGGCGGTCGCAGACTACTGGCTGGGCAACTATCGGGACAGTGCGGATGCCTGCCAAGAATTGTTGGCGTCATCGGAATTGCCGGAAGCGGAGAGGTCGCGAATCAAGGCCAATCTCGATTTCGCGCTGCAAAAAATGCCCACTGACGCTCCCAATTCCGCCAAGCATGCGCGCTGTACATAGCGGCCCGGAGTTGCGAACGGTGCCGGCATGTCACGGTGGGGTATGTGGCAGGGCCCCATGCTCTCTTTGCCCTGGGTGTGAGACGAGTCACTCAGGGGTGGAGTACGGTGCACAAATGCGGCGAATTGTGGTGTGGGGGACAGGAAACATGGGGGCCACGGCCATCCGATCGGCCGTGGCGTTCCCGGGGCTCGAGCTGGCGGCGGTCATCACCTCAAGTGAGGACAAGGCCGGCCGCGATGCGGCGACGTTCGCCAACCTGGACACCCTGACCGGAAAGGTCGCCACCACCGACATCGACGCGGCCCTCGCGGACTGCGACGCGGTGGCCTATATGGCGTCCGGGGACATCCGCCCGGAGGAGGCCATCGTCGATATCGAGCGCTGTCTGCGGGCCGGCAAGCACGTCGTGACGCCGTCTCTGTACTCCCTGTATGACCCGGCTTCGGCGCCGGCCGAATGGGTCGAGCGCCTCGCCGACGCCGCAGCTGCCGGCAACGCCTCGTTGTTGGTCAGCGGGGTCGACCCCGGGTGGGGCAACGACGCGCTTGCCGTGACGGCGGCCGGGCTGTGCACCCGGATCAAGACCATCCGGTGCCAGGAGATCTTCGACTACTCCACCTACAACCAGCCCGAAGCGGTGCGGGTGCGCTGCGGTTTCGGTGGCTCGATGGATGAGACGCCGCTGATGCTGATCCCGACCATCCCGACCATGGTGTGGGGCGGCAACGTCCGGCTCATCGGCCGCGGGCTCGGCATCGAGATCGACGACATCACCGAGACCTGCGAGCGGCTGCCGCTGACCGAGGACGTCGAGAACGTCATGGGCCGCTTCGAGGCGGGCACCCAGGGCGCCTTCCGGCTGGAGGTCATCGGGTGGTCGCAGGGTGTGCAGCGCGTGATCATCGAGCACATCACCCGTATTGACCCGTCGTGCGCGCCGGACTGGCCGCAGCCCGATGAGGGCGTGGGCGATCACCGCGTGATCATCGACGGCGATCCGCAGCTGACCATCGTGGTGCGGGCCGACGTACCCGATGGGACCCGAGCCGACGGCGGCAACACCACCGCCGCCAACCGGCTCCTCGGTGCCATCGAGTGGCTCGCCACCCAGAAGCCGGGCATCTACGACGGGCTCGATGTGCCCTTGCATGCACCGCTACCGGCAGAGGTCGAGGCGACGCGCTGGGCCTAAGGACTCAGCGTGAGGACCGGGGGCAGCAGGGCAGCGATCTGTTCGCCGACCGCTTCGAAGACCTCGAGACTATGGCCGATCGGATCGGTGACTTCCACTGGCTGATGGTCCGCCAGTCGCAGACGTAGCGCGGCGAGTTCGGAGACCGTGCGCGGGCCGTATTCGGACGCAAGGAGAGCCGCTTCGCCGAGCGTGAAGGTCCTCCGAAACTGGCGTGGCGCCAATTCCAGCACCGCGATGCGGTGTGCCGTGGTCATGGTCAGGACGAGGTCGGCGTCGGAGGCGATGCGCGGAGTCAGTTGCCGCGCGGCGAAGTTGGTCGGGTCACCGCCGAGGCCGACCAAGACCTCGGCCGCGAGTCGATGGACCGGATGCCCGATCACGGCGGCGATTCCTGCGCTGGAGGCGACGAAGTCCGGCAGGCCCATCTGTCTGGCCAACCTTACTGAAAGTCGTTCTGCGGTAGGGGATCTGCAGATGTTGCCCGTGCAGACGAACAGGATGCGCATGTAGACCTCCCGGAGAGCTCTAACGCAAACGTCAATAACCCATGTATGTGCGACTTGAGCGTGCCACGATGAGCCTGTGAAGGGCATCATCCTAGCTGGGGGCTCGGGTACCAGGCTGCACCCGATCACCTTGGGTGTGTCCAAACAGCTGATTCCGGTTTACGACAAGCCGATGATCTATTACCCGCTGTCGACGCTGCTGTTGGCGCGGATTCAGGACATTCTCGTCATCACGACACCGTTCGACGCGCCCAGCTTTGAGCGTCTTCTGGGCGATGGCTCCCAGTTCGGAGCATCGATCACCTACGCGAGGCAGCCATCGCCGGACGGGCTGGCTCAGGCGTTCTCCATAGGTGCCGACTTCATCGGATCAGGGAAAGTCGCGCTGATCCTGGGCGACAACCTGTTGTACGGCCCAGGCCTGGGCACGCAATTGCAGACCTTCAACGACGTCGACGGCGGGGCGATATTCGCCTATCGGGTTGCCGAGCCTAGTCAGTACGGCGTCGTCGAGTTCGACGAACAGGGCGTGGCCGTATCGCTGGAAGAAAAGCCGAAGATCGCCAAGAGCAACTACGCCGTCCCTGGCTTGTATTTCTACGACAACGATGTGGCGTCGATCGCACGGGAACTGAAGCCGAGTGACCGCGGCGAGTACGAGATCACCGACGTCAACCGCACATACCTGGAGCAGCGTCGGCTCCATGTGGAGGTGCTGCCGCGGGGAACGGTGTGGCTCGATACCGGCACGGTCGACAGCATGACCGACGCCGCCGACTTCGTGCGCACCATGGAACGCCGTAGTGGGCTGAAAATCGGTGTGCCAGAGGAGGTTGCGTGGCGACAGGGATTTCTCAGCGACGACGAGCTCCGAGAGCGGGGCGAGTGCCAGGTGAAGTCCGGCTACGGCTGGTACCTGCTTGATCTGCTGGACCGAGAATCGTGCCGGCCGCGTACTGCGGTGGGTGCCGTAGGGCGTTGATCAGAGGGTCAGGTGTGTCAACGTGAGTCGCTCCTATTTCCAGAGGGTCCGCCTCGAAGCGGCAGCTAGGAATCTCGCGACTGACAAGCCGGCCGCTTGCGGGGCCTGAATGACGCTACTTCCTGAATGGCTCCGTTACGATCCGAGCCGCTATCCGCTCGGTTATAACCCCGGGCTCGATGGCCTTCGCGGTACCGCAACACTTTGCGTTCTTGCGGCCCACCTCAATTTCGGTGTTTGGTGTCCAGGTGCATTCCTGTACATGGACATGTTCTTCGTGATGAGCGCGTACTTGATAACCTCGCTGCTACTCAAGCGGTGGAACAACACGGGAAATGTCGGTTTCTCCACCTTCTATCTCCGACGCTTCCTTAGACTCTTTCCCGCAAACTACGCGATGATTCTTACGTTTGTCGTCGTCGCGTACCTGACTCTCTACAACTTTCGCGGGCACCTATCCCAGGCCGCGGTCGCAGCAACGTACACGACCAATTGGACTCGGGCATTCGAGGTTCCAATGCCCGAGTACCTTGGCCACACCTGGTCGCTGGCGGTGGAAGAACAGTTCTACCTGGTCTGGCCCGTGATCCTCTCGCTGCTACTCAGGGCCGTCGGGCTGCGGATGCGGCTTGTCGCGCTGATAGGGCTGCTGGCGCTTGGATTTGCGGGCTGGCGTAGCTGGCTCACTTTCCACGGAGCGTCCGAATCCCGCTTGTTCAACGGTACCGACATGCGCGGCGACGCTCTTCTGGTCGGCTGTGCGTTAGGTGTCGCGATGGCAATGCCGCACGTGCGCCAGAGCGTCACCCTGCAGCGCGCCGCGGAGCTCTTGGCGTTGCCGTCCTTCGTTGTGCTGGTTGTCGGAGGATTCACGATGGATCAACACAACCGGGCGATGTACGGCGGGATCTCGCTGATTTTCACGATGGCGTCGGCGTGCTTGATAACTGCGTTGGCGCTGCCGCGGCAGACCGTACCCCACCGCATTTTTCGGTCGCCACCGTTGGTCTTCTTCGGCCGGATCTGCTACGGGCTCTATCTCTGGCACTACCCGATATTCAATGTAATTCGGTTCAATTACGGAGTCACTGAACCGGTCTTGCTCGGGATCATCGGAGTTCCGCTGACATTCGTCGCTGCACTCTTGTCGTGGAGATTCATCGAAAGCCCCCTCTTGAAGGCGAAGGACCGACTTCCGATCGAAGGAACGAAACACGTTGCACCCCAACACTGACCTGCGGTACGACTATCCGCCTTGACCAAAGGTGGTAGGAGCAACCGAGACACTACGGTCGGCGTCGCTGGGAGCGCCACTGATGACCGAGGCCGTGCCGGGGACCGGCGACTAGTGGTTGCTAGGTAACTTGCCGTAACGGCGCGGTTCATAGAGCTCGTGCAGCCCGTCGGCGCAAGAGTCAGGCCGGCGCCCGAGTATGTGCCTGTGATGACGGGCTCTGGGAGCGTTCCGAGCGCCTGGTCAAGGACGCATGGTGCTGTCATCGGCTGGCCTGGATGCTGCGGCGTTACTGCTCTACAAACAGTAACCAGATAGATTGCAAACATCTGATCCAGCTACGCTCCACGAGCATCACGACAACCGGTCAGGCAAAGCTCTGGCGACGTCTCGGATCGACTCAGGTATTTCGTTTACCAGCGTCTTGTGGCGGCCAGAAACGAACGCGCTCCCCACTTCGCCCTTCGTGTCTGAAAGCTCTGCTAGAGCAGTAGCAAATGATACGCAAATTGCTCTGGTGCTCCAGAGGTTTGCTATTGACGGTAGGGTAAAAAACTTTGACGAAACGCCCTCTCCCGCCGATATCGTCGCCTAGCATTTTCACAGGAGCACGCCCAACACGGTGTGCGCTTGGACCTGCTAACACGCGAGGTTTCATGTCCATTCCGCTGAATGACCGAGCGACGGTCCGCATACTCGGAACGCACGGCGTGCCGGCTGCGTATGGCGGATTCGAGACTGCGGCAGAGAATGTCGGGCGGTACCTCGTCGGCCGCGGATGGCGTGTAATCGTCTATTGCCAGACGGCTCATCAGCAGGCCATCTACGAAGACGCCTGGAATGGCATCGAGCGGGTCAACATCTCGGTGCCCAATATGGGCTGCACAGGCACTGCGAAGTTCGACTGGTTATCGATCCGACATGCGCTCAAGTACTCGGACGTGTGCCTGACATTCGGTTATAACACAGGGGTTTTCAACACACTCCTGCGGCTTCGCGGTATACCGAGCATCGTCAACATGGATGGTATCGAGTGGTCACGTAAGCGGTGGGGCATCTTCTGGCAGACGGTTCTCTATATCAACGAACGACTGGCTGCCTGGTTCGCAAACGAACTGATCGCTGATCATCCCGAGCTCAACACCTACCTGAGAACCCGAGCTCCAGAACGCAAGATCACTACGATCACATACGGGGCGCATCGGGTCGACGAAGCGCCGACAGCTACGGTCCGTGCACTGGGCCTGGAGCCGAAAAAGTACCTGACCCTTGTAGCGCGGCCACTCCCTGAAAATTCGATACTTGAACTGGTACAAGCGTTTTCGGCGAAGACTCGGGGTGTCACGCTCGCAGTTCTGGGCGACTACAACGACGCCGCGGATTCCTATCACCGAACAGTGCTGGAGGCTGCCAGTGAAGAAGTCGAGTTCCTGGGGGCAATTTACGATCCGCATGTCGTTCAGGCACTGCGTTACCACTCGCTCGGTTACCTGCATGGCCATACCGTTGGCGGGACAAATCCCTCGCTTGTCGAGGCGCTCGCGGCTGGTAACCCCGTCATCGCGCACGGCAACAAGTACAACACCTGGGTCGCAGGCGATGCCGGCTTGTATTTCAACTCGTCAGCTGAGGCCGAGAAGTGCATTGATGAACTTTTGAACAACGCTGATCTCGCAACGGCAATGGGTCGTGCTGCGCTGGCACGCTTCGAAAGCGAGTTCACGTGGGATCATGTCGCCGCCCAGTATGAGGCGTTGCTCTTAAGAAGCCTGCGTACTCGTGAGTCGCGAGCAAGATTCAGAGGGAGCGAATTCCAGTGGTCAACGTAGGGGTCGTCGGTCTCGGGAAAATGGGTCTGTCCCATTTTTCGATCATCAATGCGCATCAGGACACCAACGTGGTCGGACTTTGCGATTCCAGCGGGTATATCCTCGATATTCTCACGAAATATACGGGAGTCAGCACGTATTCCAATCTCGAGACGATGCTCGACGGAACGGATATCGACGCCGTGGTGATCGCAACTCCATCGAAATACCACGCTCCGATGGTGCGCACCTGTTTGGAGCGCGGTATCCACGTATTTTGTGAGAAGCCATTTTGCCTTGACCCAGCCGACTCGGTCGCGCTTGCACAACTGGCGAGCGACAAGCGACTCGTCACGCAGGTCGGATATCACAACCGTCATATCGCCACATTTCGCGAGGTGAAGCGACTTCTCGAGGCGGGGGCGCTGGGCACTGTCACCCATGTACTGGCCGAAGCCTACGGGCCGGTGGTCCTCAAGCCCAAAGGCGGTACGTGGCGCAGCAAGAAGGAGGAGGGCGGCGGTGCGTTGTATGACTATGCCGCACATCCAGCGGATGTATTGACCTGGTACTTCGGTCGGCCGGAATCAATTTCAGGAACCGTACTCGGCAAGGTGTTTTCGGCGGAAACCGAGGATGAGGTGTTTACGACACTCAATTGGCCCGGCGGTCTCAGCGGTCAACTCTCAGTCAGTTGGTCGGATGAATCGCATCGCAAAATGACGACGTGTATTTCGATCTGGGGCACTAACGGCAAGATCGTAGTGGACCGCCAAGAGCTCAGAATCTATCTGCGCGATGCCGCGCATGCGCCGGAGGGCTACGCCAAGGGTTGGACGGTGCGATACACCACCGAGTTAACGGATGAGGTCGACTTTTACGTTCGTGGGGAGGAGTATTCGGCACAGGTTGATGTGTGGTTGAAGCGCATTGGCGACTCTGCTGTTCGGGGAACTGCGGATTTCATCGACGCCAGCGTGACCGATGAGGTATTGAATACCATTTGCAACAACACTGACGGTGGCCTGCGCCATCTCGGTGCGCAAGCGGAAATCGTTGACGAGCAATCACTTTCGGCAGCAGCGGTCGGGTTCTGGACCCGTCTGAAGAATCGACATCGCAATCACCGATTGCACTCAGGAAGTAGGTACTGATTATGGATCGTCTCTTGTTCGGTGACAACCAGTTCTTCGGCGTAAATCACATGTCGGAGGATAAGGCGCGTACGCAGGCCATGCGGTTCCAATCGTTGGATTCGATCATGTCGGTGCTGGACGCGGCATATGACGCAGACGTAACCACATTCATGTGTACAACCCACGATCGAATCGTCGACGTCGCTGACCGCTTCCGGGCGGATCCGCAGCGCTACTCTAGGCAGGTCGTGTACCCGTGCATGCCTTACGCACACAAGTATGCGAACGCGATGACGGAAGCGGGCATATTCGGCGCCATCCGGCAGTTCCTGCCCAGTGAGGGACTGTTGGATGCAGCGATGCGAGGCGGAAAATCGCTCGCCAACAAGGATATTGAGGGAGTCATCACCCTTCTGATCGATGCCGAAATGAAGATGTTTAGGGGTCTCAACACGCCGGTGATCTTCCTGCAGAACGTCGTCGTCGACTTTCTGCTCGGCATGGGCTTCACCGAGGCGTTCCGGATATTCGCCGACCATGTGTCGAGTAGGTACAACGCGGAACCGGGATTCATCACCATGAACATGCCGCGGCTTCTCATCGCTCTCGATGCTGTTGGCATTGAAAACCCGATCGTCTGCACGAGCATCAACAAGCTTGGGTTCCGGATGTCCGGCGGCATAGACAGCTATTTGGACGCATTGCACAACAGGCGGTTTCGCGCGGTCGCGATGTCGGTGTTCGCGTCGGGGGCGATTCGTGCCGACGAGGCAATCGAGTGGGTGGCTTCGCTGCCCAACATCGAATCGATGGTTTTTGGCGCTTCGAGCCGTACGAATATTGAGTCGACGGCCCAGCTCGTCACGAAGCACTGGTCTAGGACGCCGGAATTGCTTCGGACTGCGTGAGCGAGATGTTCGGGTCCGCTGCGCCAATCTTTGGCGGGGTGGAGGCGGCGAGAGGGCTCAGCAAGGGGCTCGCACGTGTCGGAACAAAAGTCTTCAGGAGCTACTCGTGGGTAAGACAATCGGTTTCGCTTTGACACTGTCACTGATGGTTGGGGCGTTGGCGGGCGCTGGCGTAGCCACGGCCACGATCCCGTCCATGGTGGGAAAGACATACGGCGAAGCAGCGGCGATGTTATCGCAATGGAAGTTTGCGTCGGAGATCTCAACCACCTTCGGAACCGAGCTGTCCCGAAACGATTGCATCGTGATCAATCAGGTGCTTCGTCCGGCCTCGCACTTCGGCTCGGCCAACATCCCGGCCAAGTTACTTCTATCGTTGGATTGCACGGCCGCAGTCGCTGATGCAACCCACCCCGGCAATTCTGCCGGCAGCCCCGAAGGCCGCCATGCAAAGCAGGAAAAGATCTTGGAGTGGTGGCGGACAAACACTCCAGAAGGACAAGCGTGGTGCACGACGAACCACTCCGCCCACCCCAATTGGGACTGGAAATTGGTCAAGGGTTGCCCCGAATAGCGGCGCGACTCTGAACCAGGTCGATGCTCCAAAGTCTGCTGCGGTGCTTGGTAATTGATGTGTTTATTGCTCCACCCGAGTGGAAGAAGCTCGGTAGGCTGAACGTCAAATGTGTATGACAACCGTGCACGGAGTGCGCGCGCCTGCAGTAAGTCGGCTTCCCGCGTGGTGACGCTTCGGAGAGAGGAACGAGGTGTGCACATGGCGGACGGCTTGATCGTTGTAGGAGTTGGTCGAAGCGGCACGTCGACCGCGACCGCGTTCGCCGAAGTTGCCGGGCTGCGTCTGCCCAACGATGTGCTTCCGGCTGACGAGTGGAACGCTGACGGATACCTGGAAAGTCGTAGCCTCATCGAGTTCAATGACCATCTGCTGGCTGCCAGTGGACAGACCTGGTGGAAACCACGTCCCGCTGACTGCGTTCAGGTGACGGAATACCACTGCTTGAGCCGTGCATCGCGGATTTTCAAGAGATCGTTTGGAAGCGGGCGGGGCTGGGTGTGGAAAGATCCCAGGCTACCGATGCTGCTGCCGTTCTGGGATGAAGTATTGGGCGTGCAACCGGCTATGGTTCCATATCGCGACCCCGTCGCGGTAGCTGCGAGCATCTCTCGGCGCGACAAGGTGAGCATCGATGTATCCCTGGCGATATGGGAGCGTCACTCACGCCAAATGCTTTTTTCGATCACCCATCGCCCAGTTCTCTTCACCGACTATGCTGAGCTCACCGAACGTCCTGAGAAATGGTTCCGTCAGCTTGTAGATTTCTGTACCGAATCTGGTTTGAACGTATGCAGCCCGGAAGTTGATTTCAATTCGCGCATCCGTCAAATCGTTCGTCCTGTTATGAGCAAACGGCCAACAGCCAACCAGCTCGAGCTGGCTGAACTGATAGCCAGCCTCCAGGGTCCCCACTCAGAATTTCGGCTACCTACGCTGCCGGACGAATCGCCCAGCACGCAGGGGCTTATCGACTCGGTGAAGGGCCCCCGATTGATCTCGCGCGTCCGCGCGGCACTCATCACGAGGCCGAAGCATGTTGTGCGACAGACTTCTACGAGCGTCGAAGCTGCGATTGATGACTGAGTTGCGCGGCACGTTGTCGACAGCGAGATGCGTTTCACGCAATCGCTCGCCGCGTCGAGCAGCGTGCAGCTACGTGGTGTGGTAGGCCGCTATGGCGCACCCGACTCGTGGTATTCAATCGCTCAAGGCGGGCTCGGCTGCCCAGGTCGTGTCGATAGTTGCGGGCTTTGGAGTGCAACTATTCACAACCCCCTATGTGCTATTCAAACTTGGTCTGCATGACTTCGGTGTGTGGTCCATTACAGGCGCGATAGCGCAGTATGGTGCTTTGTTCGATTTGGGCGTATCGCGAGCAGCAAGTCGCTATGTGGCGGTCTTTCATTCAAAAGGCGACGTGCGAAATGAGGGCAGGGTCGTTGCGGTATGCGTAGCGACGCTGTTCATCGTGGCTGCGATGCTCGGCGGCCTTGCCCTGATGGCCTCACAGCTCATCGCACCAGTGCTCGGCCTCCGAGATCCACGGCAGGCCGGCACGCTATTGCTAGTCGCTGTCGCGATTTTGTTCGTGGGGCTACTTGCAAGAGTGCTCGCCGCCGCATCGATCGGCAGGGGTCGAACCGTGCCTCCGCTGACTGCCGTCGCAATCATGTCTGCGTTGCAAGCGTTGGGTGGTGTTGTTGTTCTTGCGGTGGAACCATCGTTGATTGGATTTGCCTACGGGACTCTGGGGGGAATCGCTCTGGGTCTTGTCGTCGTTATCGCCGTCATCTTGATTGACGAACGACGAATCACCTTCGCAGTCCCCAACTGGACGATTGCACGCGAGGTCTTCGCTTACGGGATATCGTCGCAGATCGCGGCGCTTGGAGACTTGTTGCTGTTCCAATCTGGGAAGTTGGTCGCTGGAGCGCTCATCGGACCCTCTGCAGCCGGAATCTACGAGCTTGCGAGTCGGCCGGCGATGGCCGCGCAGGTCTTGGGGGCTTCTCCCGGAACTGCGCTGATGCCGCATCTGACCCGGATCTATGTGTCAGGTGGAGTCGGCGGCATTCTGGCCGAGTATGAACATCTGACACGGCGCAATACCTCTGTCGCATTGCTCATTCCGTTCGCGATGGCGGCGACCGCGGTCACCGCGATTCCTGTTTGGTTGGACGGGCCGCATCTGGACGTGGTGGCCGTCTTGCTTGCGCTGCTGATCGGCATCTCAGTCAACGTGTCGACCTCGACCTGTACTTGCACGCTCATGGCGATGGGACGCCCAGTGATGATCGCCAAGGTTACGGCGGTCGCCGGCATCCTCCAGGTGATCGCCGCGGTGCTCGCAACCAAGTTCTTCGGATTCGTGGGCCTCACAGTAGCAATCGCGATCGGCGTGCCCGTCACCAAATTGGCAGGCCTCTGGCTCATGCAGTCGAGCGCACGTATCCCACAATCATTCTATTTTCGTGCGGCCGGCGGCCCCTATGCGGTCGCTCTTGTCGCCGCGTGTTCGGCCTTGCCGATTGGCCTGATGACTATGCCTCAGAGTCGGCAGTCAGCGATAGTGCCCTTTGTTGCAGGCGCATTTGTGTATTTGTGCGTCTACCTCGTACTCGGCTGGGGCTTCGGTTATCTGCCGCGAGCTTCGAACCAAGCAAGCGAACCAGTGCCGAATGAGCGTTGGACGATGCGGACGGCGCATGTGAAAGACGTGCTCGCTGGCCGACGTAGAGGTTCAAGAAGCGGGATGCCGCCAGCCAGCTCTCCGAACCGCCATACCTCCCGCCACTGGTGGTCACGTCCGTCTGACGGTGTAGGTGGGGATCCCCTAAACAGCCCTGAACTGCGCTGCCGAGAGGAGCGTACGTCGCATTGAGGTCGATCGATGCCCGACGGTAATCAAGGTTCGACCGCGCGGTGCGGCCGTGTACCTCAAGCTCGGCGTATCCGGCCGGCGTTGGATAGTGGTTGTGACGGCCCCGCCCCGGCGCTGTCACAACCACGCCGAGTCTTCCGAATGCCCTGATCGTGAGAATCCTCTTTGACGCGCACTGGTGGGTCGACGGGCCGCGTTCGGGTCGAAATGTGTTGCGGGGATTGATTGCCGGTTGGTCGCGCGCGTTTCCTGATGACGAATTGGAACTGCGTACTCAGCGTCGCCATATTTCAGTGGTGCGAGCAGATGCCCAACAGGCGAAGCTCAAAGTCAAAGTCAGCCACTACCCGAGGTGGGCTCGCTACCATGCCCTAGCTGTTGCCACAATCGCAGTGCGTAGCGGCAGATACGACGCCGTACTCACGCAGAACTTCTGTCCGCCGTTGTCGACGGCTCCAAGGGTGGTGCTCGTACATGATGCGCTCTTCGTGACGAATCCTGAGTGGTTTACGAAGGCGGAACTGCTCTACCTGAGTGGAATACGCCCATCGCTCCGGTGGGCTACCAGCATCCTGACTACGTCCAATTCGGAGACAGTTCGGATTGGCGCTGTGTGGCCGGAGTTGCGGACTCGACTCGTGAAAGTTGGCCTGGGTGTACCTGACGGAGTACTTCAAGCCCAACCGAGGCGGCCATCGAGTCTCTCCGGCGAAGTGCCATTTGTTCTGGCGGTTGGACGGCTTAATGTGCGCAAGAACTTGGCCGGGCTGATCGAAGCGTTCATTGACATCGCCCGCGACGATCCGAAGCCGCACCTGGTCATCGCTGGGAGCGTTGACGGAGCGTATGCGCCAGTTGTGGTTCCTGATGATGTGAGTGCGCGGGTAGCTTTCTTGGGGCACGTCACCGACGACGAACTTCGATGGCTTTATGAAAATTGCGACCTATTCGTGTGCCCCTCTTTGGACGAGGGCTACGGGTTACCTCTCATCGAGGCGAATATTCTCGGCGCGCGGGTGATTGCGAGTGACATTCCGGTGTTTCGAGAGTTAGCCATTGCCGTTGCATACTTCGACCCGAGGTCAATAGCCGAGATGGCCGCTGCCATCCGCCAGGGTCTGGATACGGTCGGTTCGACCGTGGCGGGACAGTTGACGTGGGAAGGCGTGGTAAAAAACATTCGTGCGGCGATAGCGAAGTGAAGTCGCTGGTCAAACGCGTCGAATCCACAGCGAACCAGGCTCCCAAAAATCAGTCCGCTTTCCGAATACAGGACAAGAATCCGCTAGCTCAGACGGGTGGTGGTGCTTGAGAAAGTTCAGAGCGGCAACGACCTGATATTGACTATTGAAGCTCAAGAAAGCCTCTACCAAATATTGCTCATTCCAAAATCGCATCTCCTGATTCAGCCAAGCTGGCCAGTAATCCTTGGGCGTCCGGATGTCGTGAATGTGTACGAAGACTCCAGGGCTCAATATCGGCAGAAGTTCTAAATACTCGAACAGCACGTCGCCCTGCGGCCGGATCATATGAGATGAGTCGATGAACAAGATGTCGTTCGTCTCAAGTTCCGCGAAAACCGACAGGTCTACCCGCTCGACGGGCGTACGAATCAGTTCGATGTCTAATTCCTTCAACCAAGCATTCTCGTATGGCTCAATACAGATGTGTCTGCACTCGTACGATGGGTCATCGGCCTCGTTGGCCACGACGGCGTTCCGGGCCATCAGTGTCGAATGTCCGCTTCCGATTTCGACAATTCGCCTAGGCTTGGCATGGCGAATGATGTTGTAGAAGATCTCTGCGTCGCCGGGTCCGAATGCATTATTGTCGTAGTAGAAGCTCAACTCGGATTCGCGATTCATCGGAAACGCAACCAGTTCGTCATTGTATGAGAACTTCTTCAAGAGTTCGAGTTGACCACCGACGTTTAGGTCGACCGCAGTGAGTTCCCGGTCCTCTTCCAAGGGGCGGCGCAGCGTATCCGTCTCGAACAGGGGCTCGTAGTAGTGGTTCCGTATTGGGTACACTCCCAGCGCTCTGAAGAGTCTCCGGGCCCGCGGTAGGCGACCAATTCCAAGGCGACGCACGAACTTCAGTGCCAGTCCGGCTAGAAGGACGATTGGCAAGACGGCGATGTCGATCAGTGGTGCCATGAATTCGACAAGCTTGCGCACGGCGGCCCTTCCTGCCGATCAGAGTGGCGTTCCAGCCGGTACTGCATTGGAAATATGCTCCAGTTTATCGCTATCGCACGACGACCACGGAGTTTCTGCATCACCTGCGCCGTAAGAAAACTACCGCGTGACCTACGGGGTTAGTGCTTGAAGGGCCCTCCCAGACCTGCAAAACGCTGACGCGGGGATCTGCACCAGAGGAACTCAGCCCAAGCGGCGCGAGCGATGGGCCGAGTCACGATTTGGCGCACTCATTTCGACTGCGACAGAGCAAGAAGCAGGCGACACCGCGCTGATCGGACGAGCGGTGGAGCGTGAGCCGATCTGGCTACGCGCAAGTAAGTTCGACGGCCAGGTACGGGGCGAGTGGAGTTGCCCCGAGCCAGCCGGGCAGGTGATTCATATAGAGGCGAGCCGCCGGCACCAACCACGCAGCGCGCGCTGCACCTACGTGCGCAAACTCGAAATAGTTTGCCATGTTGAGCGGTCGAATCTTGCGTACGCCGGCAGCGCGGGCCATTCGTCGAACTTCGCCGAACGACATTAGCGGGTGCGGACCCCATATCGCATGCGGGTACAGGTGGGTGCGCTCGAAAAGGCGGTGGCCGAACGCTGTTGCCGACCAATCAAAGGGAGTGGTTGACCAATCATGAGCAGGATCGATCGGGAACAACTTGTTCGGAGCCGCAATTACTGCTCGGCCACCCGGCCTGAGAACCCGCATCATTTCACTGATGTAGCGCATGCGATCAGCTTCGCGCGCTGACGGTGGGTCCGGTTCACCGATGTGCTCAATTACGCCGATAGACCAGACCACGTCGAACATGTCGGACTCGAACGGAAGGTCAAGCGCAGATCCGGCCACAACGCGCTCAGGGTTCACCCCGGCGGATTGCCAGCCTGGAAGATTGCTTGGAAGGTCGACGCCCCATACGTCGATGGCCGGAAACAACTCGGCGATAACCTTGCCGATGGATCCCGTTCCGCAGCCGATGTCCAGAGCGTTGCGGTCTTCGGGCCTCAGCTGGCGTGCGAGCCAGCGTTCGGCGCGCTCGGCCCCGCGATCTATCTGGTCTGCCAGATAGTCTTCGGACGGAACAATCGCAATTGTCGAAGAATGCGGCATTAAATTGAGATAGCCTCCATCGAGAATCGGGTATGTGGCCGAACAGGACTGGCAGTCGGCCCCCGCCGCGTGATGGTCAAAGCTGCCGTGGCATTCGGGGCAGGCTATAGGACTCACGAGAGGGAGCCTTTCAGCCGTACCTTCATAGCTCATTGCTGAAGTATGGCACGCACGTATCCTCTGGATAGTCAGTTCGAATGTGTGAATCTCCTGGAGAATCCCGGAGACTTAACCTTGAGAACGAGGGTTCGGGCATGCGTTCAGACGCGTCGTAGGAACAGAGCCGGTACCTGACGTGCACCACTACGAACTCGTCTGATGCGGATGGCGGTTATCGAGTGCCCGGCCGACCAAAGTAGTGGCGGGCCAACGGGATCGCCCGGGGTCCGGCGGGGGACGAGACTTTGGGATTCGACCGAGACATGACGCCCGTCATTGCCCGTGACGTCTGTGCGATTCTCCCTGACTGGCAAGGAACCCGACTCCTAAGCGGCGTCCGAATTGGCTGAGGTCCACCTGCCAGCAACGGTTTTGGAGTCCGCCGACGTGGCCGCTCACGGTGATTCAAGGCAGGCGCCGTCCCGTGTGATGACCCCATGGACTGGGGGCTACGTCGTGCGCGATGAAGAGGGTAGGACGTCCTAGGCGACATCTTGACAAGCAAGAAGTATCGACGCACGCAGAGCCGATCAGGGGATGGGTCGACGTGCACAGCGGCGCTCGACGAGACGTGGCGGGACCTTCTGCCGACGCCCCGAACACCAAGTCGCACAAGGATAGATTGCGCCTGCATGACCAGTAGAGTGTCGTCGTGAAGCGCCCGGTCGCTGACCCGTGAAGGAATTTTTCGCGGACGGAAGTTTTGGGTGGGCAGCCACCTCGGTTGTGATTTACTGGCAGGGTGCCGACGACTTCACAGGCGTTGCTACTTGACTGCCCCGCATGTGGCGGGCAGGCCTCTCACGCTTGGACTGCGGCTGCGGGAGAAGAGGGACTTAGTCGTTTCGGAGTGGCAATCTGCGCAACATGCGGCACTGGGGTAACCGAGGGGGACTTCCCCGTCGACGCTGAACTCTACGAGAAGGGTTCATATGCCCCAGAGCGGGCCCGCGGATCGAGTCTGGCTGCACCGATTCTTCGGCAGTTCGATAGGCGCCGGCTGCAGTTCATCAGCTCTCGGTACAAAGCACCCGCGCGAGTGATCGATGCGGGCTGCGGCCGCGGCCGTTTCGTCGCAGCGGCAGCTGCGGCCGGGTTCGAGGCCGCCGGTGTCGAGCCCAGCGAACGCGGCTCGATCGGGGCTCGTGACATGTACGGGATTGAACTGATCAGGGCCGAAATCGATGCGGCACCTGTTGAACCCGGGTCATGTGACGTCGTAACGCTGTGGCATGTCCTTGAGCACGTCGATGACCCCGGCCATACCGTAGACGTGCTGAAGAACTGGCTCAGGCCTGGAGGTGGGCTTCTCATCGGGGTCCCGAACTTCGGCAGCGTGCAGGCGCGGGTGGCCCGCACTCGCTGGTACCACTTGGATTTGCCCCGGCACCGGACCCACTTCACCGAAACGGGACTCCGTACTTTGCTATCCCGTCACGGGCTTGTCGTTGTACGGTCCGACCATCAGATGATGGAGCACAACTGGTTCGGCATGTGGCAGACGGCGGTTAGCCGTTTCACCAGGCGGCCCAGCTATCTGTTTCATCTGCTCAAGCGAAACGCACCTGCCAAATCCCTGGATTTCGTCATAACCTTGTTGGCGCTGCCGTTCGTTCCGGTCGCGATCCTTGCCGAAATCGTGAGTGGGGCAAGCCGATCCGGGGGATCCATCGCTGTGTTGGCGATCAAACCTGAATCCGTTGCCGACCACTGAATTGACTCTCACGCCGGGCCGCGTCCGGGAAGTAGAACCAGATGCGGCGGGGTCGGCTGATTCCTGTCGTGTTCGGTTGCTCGGGCAGATATTTGCGTCCCTGGGCCGCGCTGGGCTCAGCGCGTGTGCACGACTGATGAAAAGTTCAGGTCATGCGAGTGGAATACCTGCGGCAGTGAAGCTTTCGGCGACTGCCGGCGCGATCTTGCTGGCGTACGGCGGCGCCATGTGCGTCTCATCGACACGGGCAGGTGTCGTACCAACGAAGCTTGGGCACCGCTGACTCGGACTGCAGAACCACGGCCGAGAGTCGATCCATGCTCCGCCCAGCGAGGCGGCCAACTTCTGCTCGGCCTCGGCTCTCGAATACCAAAGCGGCAGGATTCTTCCCACGCAGCTAGATGGCCTACTCGAAACCTTGCTGAAGCAGTCTTTGATCGCCATGTGACCTGCCGGGGGCGCTAGCAGAACTATCTTCTTAGTACTGCTCTTGAATCGCTCGATGATGTGATTGATTGAATCCGCCCATTCCTGAGTCGACATGTCCCGCGATGCGCCGGCGATTCGGTCGGACATGTACGCGTTGGAGATGATCACCGCATCTGGTTTGACGTTATTGATGACTTCGACGGCGGTGTCCTTTCGAGCAGGGCAGTCGGAAATCGCACCTATCCGAGCCAGCGTGTCCTGAGTGAAGGCGCACGTTTGCATGGTCTGGTTGAAGACCTGTAAACGACCGTTTGAATTCAAGGCCAGTTCGCGAAAGATCTCCGCGTAACCGACTCCGACCGAGTCCCCGACGAGAACAATCTTCAGCGGCGCTGATGCTGACCCGTAGTGGCAGAGCTCAGGCGGTGCGACGGCCGTGCCAGTGCATATGGCAACCTCAGGCGTTGCCATATGTTGGTCTTGTCCGCCCACAAACAACGATTCCATCGATGGATTCAGAGCGGGCCATTCGCTGGCTTTCAGGGCATCTGCGATCTCGGCTTGCAAGACCGTGTTCACAGGGCCCAAAGCCATGGCAGGAAGGGTCGCGGCCTCCTTGTCGTCCGCGGCCATATCCACTACTGCGCCACTGACCTTGTCAGCGTCTGCTGTCGGCGGCGGTTGGGTCAACCACGCGATGCCGGCAATGGCCAGAAGGCTTGCCGCACACAGTGCTGCGTATTGAGTCGACTTTGCCGGTGAGTACTTCTGCTTGCGTATTGCCTCCGCGACGGCGCGAGCCTTGTCGGGATTGGCGCGGCGCAGGGGATTCTCGATCAGGTGGTATGAGGCAATCGACAGGCTGAAAGACAGGGCCACAGCGGCAACAAAGAACGAGCCACTCACATCCATCACCGCGCCGAGCAGAACAATGACTGGCCAGTGGACCAAATACAGAGAGTATGAAATGTCACCAATGTAACCGGAAATCGGACTGCGTAAGAATGCCTGGTACTCCGGTTCCTGTCCCACTCCTGCAGCGATTACCAATGCCGCGCCGATGGCGGGCAGCAGCGCCGCCGGTGCCGGGAAACCAGGCATACCGTCACTGATGAGCGCGAAGCTGGCAAAGATGAGGATGAGGCCGGACCAGGACAAAGCTGGCTTCAGTTTGCGTGGAACTTGCGCGAGCACGCCAACGGCCGTGGCCAGGATCGCGCCAACTCCCAGCTCCCAAGCTCGCGCAAAAGTGTTGAAGTACGCCGATATCGGCGACTCCGTTGTTTCGTGCAAAGCCCACGACAGCGACGTTGCGACGATCAGGGCCATCACTGCTCCCGCAATGGCGCTCTGCCACGAATGCGACCAGTTCTTGCGAACGATGACTATGCCGATGATGAAGATCAGTGCGGGCCAGACGAAATAGAACTGCTCTTCGATCGATAGCGACCAGTAGTGCTGAATCGGCGATACGGTGGCAGCTGTGGCTTGGAAGTAGTCGGTGCCGATGCTCAGGAAGTGCCAGTTGGAGCCGAAAAATGCTGCCCATAGCGCGTCGACTCCGATCTGATGTGATCGGAACGGAAGATATACCAGTGTCGATGCGAGATATGTGAAAACCAGAACGACGGTGGCGGCAGGGACAATCCTGCGAATGCGATTCCAGTAGAATTGTCCAAACGATACGCGGCCGGATGACTCGGCGCTGCGCAGCAGATTGCCAGTGATAAGAAAACCGGAAATTACGAAGAACACATCGACCCCCACAAACCCCCCGGCGGGCCAGTGCCACAGGTGGTTGGCGAAGACGCTGAGCACGGCAACCATCCGCAGGCCCTGGATGTCGAGCCGCTGGTGCTTTCGTTCTGCCTCCCTGCGGCGCTTGCGAACTTTGCGCCCATACCGAGCTGACAGGTTCATTGGCGAGCTCCATATCGGTAGGCAGCATCGGTGTTGGATGAGCGTGCCCCGGATACTGAATCGACTCGGATGTCGCACGGTTCGGGCGCGTCGGTAAAGTTCGTGCATTCAGTCTTTGCGAGCTGTACCGCCAGTCCGGCAAAGATGAAGATCAGGCTTTCGTACTGGGTTAGCAGGGCGACGGTCAAAAATAGTGGCACTTGGCCTGCCAATGCTATCTCTGGAGCAGATGCGCGGCCGGCCACGACCCGAACGACAACCACAAGTAGTGGAAATACGATGATCCCGGTGATTATCCAGCCCCAATTGACACCGATGTAGAGCAGTGCGCTATCAATCGAGTCAGTCAATGCTGTCCCATTGAAGAAATCTGGCGATCGTCCGAACCATTGAATTTTGGGCAGGTAGAGCTCGTACAAGTAGCTGCGGAAGTAGGCGCTACCCTGTTCCTCCGCTGAGTTGCCGGCGGCCCATTGCTCAAAGGCGGGTAGGACTTGTGGGCCAATCAGAAGTGCAGTGGCGGCCGCGGTCAGTATCGCCAGAATCCGATTGGCTTGATGTCTCGCTGTGTAAGCCATGGTCAGGCCCGCGGTGAGGGCTGCGGCCAACATCGCGCTTCGGCTTCCGCTGGTGACGATCCCGGCGCCGACTGCCATGAACATCATGATCTTCCACGCATTTCGAAATGATGCACGGGCGATCAGCGGTATCGACAGCGACAGAGAGCCGCCAAGTGCGATGGCGTGTCCAAACGCCCAGGTGCTGCGGTCGCTTCCGCCGCGTGTCTGTATCTGGTGCCAGGTCTGGAATTCATTGGATTTTGAGTTCCAGTCCACAGTCCAACTGACGAATGGATGCCAGGAAAGTAGAAACTCAATCACGGCCAAACAACCCACGACCGCGAGCATCAGACTGATCGCATCAACTGTGAACTGAATTCCTGCGGCGGGCGCCAGTATTCTGATCGCAAAGTATGGAATGATCCATCGCACAACGATTTCGGCGAGCATTCCCTGATTGATGTTGTCGACCGCGAGGGCTGCCACGCCCACAATCAAAATGAGATAGCCATCGAAGATGTGAAACTGGATGCGGTGGCCGCCCAAGATTGCGGCAATGATGGCCAGCAATGCCACCACGCAGTGGATCGGAATTGTGGCAACGAGCCGAATGCTGATCCAAATCGGCACCATTGTGATGGACAACAGCCACGCCATGAGCCAGAATTCTGGCCCGGTTATTACCCTAGACGAAAGTGCGCGCATTCTGCTTTGCACTCCTATCGTATTGCCGTAGCCCGTCCCACACTCCGCAGACGGCTGAACGTGTTTTGAGGAGCCGCTCCTCGTGCTCAAGCGCTGCCATGGCGATTAAACGGAAGGATTCCACCCCACCGCTGCCGGCCAGCAGTTGTCTTCTGGGCACTCCTGTGTCACGCGCATACACGAATCGGTTCCGTGCTGACCAGTAGTAAGTAGTCGTCGAGATCGCCCGCCGGGCGCGGCCGCCAGACGATGCGCCGCCTGCGTGCCACAGGCGCGCAGTTGGCACCACACCGAGGCGCAGCCCCATCTGGTGTGCCTTCCATGAAAGAAGCGTGTCTTCCCAATAAAGGAAGTAGCTGTCGGGGAACCCGCCGAGACTGCGAAATGTGGACGCGCGCAGCATCGGCGCCGCTCCCGTGATGAAATCCGTTTCGAACACGTCGTTCCTGGCTTCGCGCAGCGGCAACCTGTAGTCCAGATGCTGGACCCGGATCGAGTCTCGATCGATCGACCCGCCGCAGTACCAAATCCACGGATCTGGCCACTCGCCGCTGAATATGAGCGGTGAGATGACTGAGAATCTTCCGACGTCTAGTTCCCTTTCGAGCCGCTCTAGGCAGCCTGGGTCAAGCCGGGTGTCTGGGTTCAGCAGCCACAGAATGTCCGTTGCTCCGATGTCGGTCCTGCTGGCAAGAAGATTCATTCCGGCGCCGAAGCCAATGTTCTCGCTGCTTAGTTGAATGCTCACGGACTGCGCGTCTCGCAGGTTGAAGCGAAGCAATTCCTGGTTCGATTCGGTTGACGAATTATCGAGTATGTGGACGGCCAACCTACGCCCACGTGGAGTTCTGCAGGGCAAGTCACGAACGAGGGCAGATGTCAGTTCTGGGGTGTTGAAGTGCACGATCAGAACGTGCAAAGTGCCGTCCGATATCCCGCTGGCGTTCATATTTCGCCCTGTCTTCCTGCCGCCGATGCCCTGTCAATGCCCCGAGTCGGGCGAAGCCGTCATTGGCGGTAACGCCGGTTGGCCGTCCTCGAGAGCCCATACCTTGTCGAAGTCAAAGACTTCGCCGGCGGGCGTTCGAGTTGGATATTCGCGCCAGAATCCGAAGGTGCCGAGGGGGATTGGCACGACGAGGGGTTTTGATATGGAAAGTCCGGGGCCCGCGACGCTTACATGGTCACCTGTGCAGCTCAGGGCGAACCTATACGGACGGTCGCGCTCCAGAGGAGGCGCAAACCCTCCGGTTGCCACCGTCTTGAATCGGCCGTTGGCCAATCGACTTTTTACTTGCCAAGTAGTGCGATCGGCTACCAACAGCACCACGTTATCGGCGACATTGACGTCCCCGGCCATGCCGATGGCCAGTGAGGTATCACTGGTGGAATCGTTGCGTCGATGGAACGTCCCCTCGGCACCGATCGTGCGGACTGGAGCGCGAAATTGGCGAAGCGCCATCACGTCGCTCTTTCCGTCGTAGGTGAAGTGCCCGTCCATCAGGTATCCGTCGGCCGCGGGAGGCAATGGCGAGTCGCCTATCGGTGCGCCGCGTAACTGCCATCCGTTGTCGAGCTGGCCCGCTGTACCTGGCCGGTCGAAATCGTCGATGAACGATGCCTCGATAGGTATGGAGTCCGGGGTTGTGATGACAGACTCCACAGTTCGGCTCGTGGGTGCTGGAAGGGGCAGTTCTCGCGACTCGTACTGCGGAGGCTCGGAGGTGCATGCGGTGAGCGCCAACAGGGCCCCGGCCACACACCAGCTCTTCTTGATGGCGACGGCTACAAACCGCAATGTGAAATCGCCAGCCGACGCGTCGATGTTCCGGAGAGTCATTGCATGACTACGTTCTACGTACGCTGTGGATGTCAGCTCGAACGGCGGTAGCCGTAGTAGTAGTAACCGCCGCCGTAGGCCGAACGGTCGCGTTGAGGCGTCATCGTGAGTATGGTGCCTAGCAGCGTGGCGCCGACATTCCGCAGGGCATCCGTGGCGTTTTTCAGCTGATCTCGCTTCGTCTGGCCGTACCGTCCAAGTAGCAGCGCACCGTCTGCATTGGCGGCCAGTAGAGCCGCGTCCGTGACGGCGAGTAGCGGACATGAATCCACGATCACGTAGTCGAACTTGCCACGAACCTCCTCGAGCAAGTTCTTGGCTGCGTGCGACGCGAGCAGTTCGCTGGGATTCGGAGGTGTTGCTCCGGCCGCCAATACGGTAAGACCGGAGAACGGCGTCTCCTGCAAGGCATCGCCAAGCGATACAGCGCCGCTGAGAACCGTGCTCAAGCCCACTGCGCCGTCTACGTTGAGGTACTTGCCTGCGACAGGACGGCGCATGTCCCCGTCGATCAGAAGTACGTTGTTCTCGACTTCCACCAGGGCGAGAGCAATGTTGATCGCCGTTATTGACTTACCGTCATTGGGGATGGAACTCGTGATCACGATTACCCGAGGTGGATTATCCACCGAGAGGAAACTGAGATTGGTACGCAGTTTTCTGAATGACTCTGCAATTCGGGAATTCTCGTTACCGAACGAGATGGCCGGCGCTGATCGTCGAGCTTTGTCTACCGGGATTTCACCGACGATCGCAGCCCCGGTGATGTCTGCCAGATCCTCCGGTCTCTTCACGGTCTTGTCGAGCATGCTCCGGCCGAGAGCGAACGCGATGCCGAGCAATACACCTGCCACCAAGCCCAATCCGAGATTCTGTGTCAGATTTGGCACCGTCGGAACCGTAGCGGCCACGGCGGATTGCTCAATCACAACCCGGGTGTCGGGAAGGCTGCCATCTGCCGGAGTTTCGAGTTCCCGAACCATCTTGACGAACTGGTCCGAAAGCGTGTTTGCGATGTCGCGCGCACGAATTGGGGAGGGATCGAGGACATCCACGTCAATCAGGACGGTGCCTGTTTTCGACCGTGCGCTGATTTCCTTGCGCAACGCCTGCGTGGACATATCAAGATGTAGTGCATTCACAGTGCGCTGGGCGAGCGCCTCGCCAGTCAGGAGAATCGTGTACGAACTGATTCTTTCTTGGGAAAGCAGATTGCCTTGATAGGTGTCGGACAGCGAACTGCCTGCGTAGGTCGAGACGAAGAGTCGCGTCGATGATTTGTAGAGCGGGGTCGTGATCGCGGTAATGACGATTGCGGCCAGCATGGCCAGAACAATCGTTGCGCAGACCGTTATCCATCTCAGCCGCAATATCTTCAGAAAACTCTGCAGATCCATGCCGCTCACTCCTTGTGATTGTCTGGCGCGGTAATCGTCTGGCGCGTCTGCCTCGTACGATGGCAGTTGCGCGTCGCAGTCAGCCTCCGTACGTCCCTCAACGCGTGTGTCGGTACCTAATGTATGTCAAGGTGCAGAGCAAATTAGCGGAACCGTCATTATTTCTGCGGGCACACTGGAACTTCGACGGTGGGTGCGGTTGTGGTGAGTAGAGGCTGAGCTGGTACCTGGGCCACGCCGGGGCCCGTGGGTTCCGAGAGTCGAAAGGTCAGCTCGCCCGATTGCCTCGGCGGAATGGCTACCTGAATCTCGAAGGTCGGGTGCCCTCGGTCCATGCCCGTAAACGCCGGAATCTCTTGACCATTGGAGAAAGCTCCGACCAATGCTGCTCCCTTGGTGGCAACAAGTCGGACCGACGTCAGCATGGAGCCCGTTGGCAAGGTGATCGGGACGTTTCGGTTGAGGTTGAGGCCCGCGGCGCCTGCTACGTAGTCGGGTAACGGTGTTTCCGGTACCACGCTTTGCAGTCTCACGGTGACGGTGGTGTTGCGGGTGGCGCCCGCACACCCCTCGGCCTTGTAGGTGACGTCCTGCCGCAGATAGTAATCAACTTTGTTGCCTGCGAGGTTGTTGAGAACGACTGCGGCATAGGGCGATGCGTCATCTGGAATTGTGTGGGCGAGCGGTGTCTGCTCCAACAATTTTTGCTCTTCGGGATCAGCGCTCCAGATCGCGATCCGCCGCTCACTGACGGCTCTGCCGAGTGCGTCGAGTAGTCGGCGGGGAGAATCCACTGCGCCTGTCATCTTCTTGACGACAGCATTTGCGATGACCTGGAGATACTGCTTGCGCGCGGCCTGGTCTGTGGGGAAGCGCAGGTACGCAGTGGATTCGGTCAGTTCGACGACGTTTTCTTGGTTGATGACTTCGCCATCCTGCATCGTGATCGGTCCGGTCGCTCCGAGTACATAGCTCAAAGCGACTGGGTCCAGCGCGATGACGCCGTCGACTTCCTGGCCGGATTGCTGCGCCCACATGGACCGCCAGATCTGCGCGGTGTACGGAAAGTGTGAGCTGAGGTTGCTGTTACGCCAGTCAGTACTTGGATTCGTGTAGCCGTACTCCCCGCTGAACTCGGGACCAAGGTCCAGTGGTTTGAATGGCCCCGTCAGTTCGGTATTGGGGCCCAACGCATTTACAGTTGGCACCCCATTGTCGAACCGAAGAATCCCGAATCCGCCGAGTATCCCGCCGGTGCCCCTGGCTTCGGCGTTGGTTTGGAACCCCATGAAGTAGGTCCGAGGTCCATCGGCGCCCATCAAAGCCGGAGCAAGCTTAGCGGTGAGGGTGGCCTCCTCCAGGAGGTCGGAGATTTTGACCGTTTGCGCTTGGAGTTCGGAACGGGCGTTCCGCAAGGCCGACAGGTACGTCGGCTCAGTGATCGCGGCGGCATCCGACTCGAGACGCCTTGCGTCCGAAGCGAGTTTGACCAATCCTGGCTCTTTCTCGCGAAGCGCTTGAACGTCGACTCGCGAGCCTTTGATCAGATGGGATGGGGAGAGAGCTGTCCCCAGCTCCGCCGCAGGCTTCAATACCTCAGATGCCAATCCCAGCACGACTTGCGAGACCTGGCGGGCCGTCTCGAACGGACTTCCCAGCCACGGAATATGGGTGGCGACTGTCCACGGTATGGACCGCACGGAGTCATTCGCGTGCTTGGCGTCTGTTTCTGCTGCGGAGGCCAGCCGCACTGCTGCTTCAACGTCGCCGGCGGACAGTGCCTCTTTTGCGTGCTGCGCGCTGGCGCGGGCCCGCTCCAGGCTGGATTTGGCAGCGTAGCCTTCGAAACCCAGCCAGCACAGGAATCCGATTGCGGCGAGTATCAGGCCTAGTGTGATGACGCGAAAACGGCGACGGTTCCGGGCATTTCGGTGCCGCGCGGTCCCGCCGTCGGTTTCGTCTTCACCGTCGCCAACCGGTCCTTCGTCCGTTGCGCGTTGAGAATGCTCGCTCACTCAGGAAACGTTCCGCATTTGAGCGACTGCCTGCTGTGCATCGACAGAACAATCAACGTCTCGCGTGACGGCACTGCCGCGGGGCCTAGCAGCCCCTGGTCAACGAGAGTGTGATGGTGCCGTACGGCCCGATCTTTGCACCCGCGCCGAGGAAGCAGACCGAAAGGTTGATGTTCGCGGTGAGCTGCTTGTACAGCGGCTGGAGGAAGGCCGGGATAATCGTCAGGGGGGTAAACGTCCCGACCAGAATCGGAGCCCCGGGGCTTGGGTTCGGCGTGTTCCCCACCCACCACCAGGGATCGTTCTGCCACCAGGTGGCCTGTGCCAAGAAATGTGGCGCCTGCGCGACGTTGTCCAAGACGTGCGTGATCGGCGCGAGGGGAGCTGGCGCCGAGATATCGGCCTGCGCCATGGCGGGAGTCAGAACGGCGGCTCCAGCGACTGCGCAGGCGGCCGCGCCGGCCTGCAACTTGGACTTGGTGTTCGAAACATGCATCGCGAGAACAGACATTGCCCGAGCCTTCCGCCGATGATATCGATCCTCATAGGAGCCTGACAGAATTGCCGGTGCACGTCAATAACTTATTGACGTGAATGCGGGGTATTTCTGGGCTGGTGTAACGGCTGAGGGCTGGATGGGACGGGTGTGCAAGCAGTCGCGTGGGACGGCGTGCACACCCGCCACAATCGTCACTCCTGTGCGGCAGGTGGTTCCGGCTCGGGTTCGCTGGCAACCTCCGCGGTAGAAGCCTCAGCCACCTCGGCCGCCGCCTCAGCCGCAGGCGCTTCCGGCGCCTCCGACGGCGGCAACTGCGACGCCAGGTGCCCGGCGAGTTCCCCGAGGGTCGGGTAGTCGAAGATCGCCGTCGGGCTGATGTCGAACTTGCCGCCGAACTGCCCGAACAACCGGTTACGAAGCTCGACCGCCATCAGCGAGTCGGTGCCCAGATCGAGGAATCGGCTCGTCGCCGCGGGCGGCTGCGCCAGGCGCAGGAAGCCCTGCACCTCCTTCTGCAGGAACTCGGTGATGAACCCGGCGCGCTGGGCGTCCGGAATCTCCTGCAGCTGCCGCAGCAGCTCGCTGTCACCGGTTGCCGCCGCGTCGCTGGTCGGCAACACCTGGTCGAGCAGCGGCGGCCGGATGCCGCCGAGCATCTTGGCGGCCCGCTGCCAGTTGGCCTTCAGGACCGTCGCCTGCGCGGCGCCGTGGCGGATCACCTCGCCGAGGGCCGCCAGGGCCGCCGACGGCTCGAGCGGCATCATGCCCTGCGCACTCAGGTTGGCGGTCGCCGCCTGCGAGCTGGCCATGCCGCCCCGGCCCCACGGACCGAAGTTGACGGCGGTCGCCGGCAGACCGAGCGCCCGGCGGTGCGCGACGAGTCCGTCGAGCAGCGCGTTGGCGGTGGCGTAGTTGGCCTGCGCCGGTGAACCCAGCACCGCCGACGCCGACGAGTAGACGATGAAGAAGTCGAGATCGTCGTCCTTCGTCAGCTTGTGCAGATGCAGCGCGCCGAAGGCCTTGGGGCCCAGGGTCTTCCGGAAGCGCTCCAGATCCTGCTGAGGGAGCAGCGCATCGTCGAGCACACCCGCCAGGTGAGCCACACCGGCCAGCGGCGGGAGTTCGGCCCGGATGCGGTCGAGCAATGCCGCGACCGAGGCTTCGTCACCGACGTCGCCGGAGAACACGTGCACCCGGCAGTGGAAACGCTCCATCATGGCGTCGATGGCGCGCTGCGCCTCGCCATCCGGCTCGCGCCGGCTGGTCAGCACGATGTCGCCGGCACCCAGCTGCGCCAGGTAGGCCGCGGTGTGCAGACCGAGCGCACCCAGGCCACCGGTGACCAGGTAGGTCCGATCCCCGTGCGGCTGCAGCGGTTTCGGCATCTGCACCACGATCTTGCCGATGTGCCGGGCCTGCTGCATCCGGCGGAACGCCGTCTTGGCCTCCGTCAGCGGATAGACCTCGGCAGGCACCGGCGTCCACTCGCCCTTGGCCAGCCCATCGGCGACCTCGTCCATGAGCCGCTGGATGTGAGCGGGGTCGGTCATCATCGTCACGTCGAGCGCGACGATCTCGTAGTTGATGTCCGGCCGCACTTCCGCCATGCGCTCGGGAGTCCAGATGTCCCGCTTGGCGATCTCGGCGAAGCGGCCGCCCTGGGCGGTCGCCCGCACGGTGGCCTCGACGAAGCCCTCGTTGGTCAGGCTGTTGAGCACCACGTCGACGCCCTCGCCGTTGGTGTCAGCGAGAATCTGGTCCGCGAAATCGGTTGTGCGCGAGTCGTAGACGTGTTCCACGCCCATCCTGCGCAGCGTCGCCCGCTTGTAGGTGCTGGCGGTCGCGAACACGGTCGCGCCCTGCTGGCGCGCCATCTGCACTGCTGCCAACCCGACACCACCGCTGGCGGCGTGGATCAGCACGCGGTCGCCCGGCTTGAGCTGCGCCCAGTCGAACGCCAGTCGGACGGTCAGCGCGGCCGCGGGCAAGGTTGCCGCGTCGACGGGGGTGATGCCGTCCGGCACGACGGCGAGCAACTGCTCCGGCACATTGAGCCGGCTCGAGAAGGCGCCCTGCATGGAGCCGAAGACCCGCTGTCCGACCTCGAATCGGGTGACCTCCGAACCCAATTCGGTGATGACGCCGCACAGGTCGCCACCGATGGGACCGGGATCGCCGGGGTAGAGACCGAGCACGTTGAGCACGTCGCGGAAGTTGAGGCCGGCGGCCTCGATCCGGACCTGCACCTCGTGCGGCTCGGGCGGTGTCACGTCCTTCTCGGTCAGGCGCAGGTTGTCGATCGCGCCACGCTCGGTGGGAGCCAGCACGTAGTCGTCCGAACGCGGCATCGGCAGGTGGCCGCTGCGCGCCCAGTGCATCAGCCGCGGCACGAGGAACTTCCCTTGCCGCAGTGCGAATTCGGACTCGGTCACCGGGGTGCCCAGAATGCCGGTCAGCCAGTTGGTGGCGTTGTCATCGGCGGCGTCGAGGTCCACGAGCCGTAGCCGCAGGGTCGGCTGCTCGTTGATGACGGTGCGACCCAGGCCCCACAGCGCGGCCTGCACCGGGTCGACGGGCTCGCCGGGCTCGGTCGCCACGGCGTGCTCGGTGACGATCCACAAGCCGCCGGTGAGGTTCAGCTTCTCCTCGGCGAGTGCGGTCTGCATCGCGCTGAGTACGGTGCCGACCTCGGTCTCCAACCGCGCTGCGACGTCGTCATCGGCGAGCCCCGAAGCGCGCCAGACGATTCCGGTGACCGGGGTGCCACTTTCGGCAGCCGTTGTGATCGCCTGCTGCCAGGCGGTGGCGTCCAGCTGCTGATCGAGCTTGATTGCTCCGGGCAGGCCGGCTGCCAATTCGTCGAAGCCGGCGATCAGCCAGTTGCCGGCGGTCTTGGTCTCTCCGTCGTCGGCCGCACCCGGGGCTGCACCCTCCTGCCAGCCCAGCGTGTACAGCAGACGGGTGGTGTCGCCGCCGAGGCCGCGCATCAGCGCCTCGCGGGGCGCACGCTTCACGGTGAACTCGGTGATGCCGCCGAGTCGCTTGCCATCGCGATCGAGGAAGTCGATGTCGAAGACCTGCGTCTCGTTGGTCAGCTCGCTGGTGTGCCAGCGGGCCCGGGCGTAGAAGCGTCGCGGCATCTTCTCGCGCAACTCGACCTGGCCGTACCGCAGCGGCAGGAACAGGTCGTGCATGCCGTGCTCGGCGGCCAGCAGCGCCGGGAAGGCCGGGAAGGCCACCCCGGTGCAGAGGTCCAGCAGCACAGGGTGAATGGGCTCGCTGCTCAGGTGCTCGGCCAGTTCATCGCCGACCGAGACATCACCGATGGCCATGCCGTCACGCACCCACAGCGACTTGAGCGACGTGGACCATGTTGGGCCCCAGGCCAATTCCATGTCGTTGAAGGTCTCGAACAGCTGCTGCGGACGCAGCCGCTCCATGCGCTCGACGACGTCCTCCATCGAACCGGCGACATTGTCCGCCGCATCTTCGTCAGAGGCGCCGGCCAACAGCGTGCCGTCGGCGTTCAACGACCACTCCGCTTCGCGGACGCCGTTCGGCCGGCTGTGCACCTGGAACTTCCAGCCTTCGCCGCCATCGAGGGCGCGGATGGTCAGCTGCGTCTCGCGAGCGGCCTTGTCGGGCAGGATGATCGGCTCGTAGAAGAAGACTTCCTTCACCCGGGCCGGAGCCCCGACCGACGCCAGGGCCATCGCCGCGTACGTCGCACCCGGCACCACGACGGTGCCGTAGATGACGTGGTGCGACAGCCAGGGCTGCGTCTTCACCGAAAGCACGTTGCTGTAGATCGTGTCGCCGGTCGCCAGATCCTTGGCACTGCCGAGGATTCCGGACGTGGCCGCGAACCCGCCGGAGCTCATGCCGACGACATTCGCGGTCTTGGGCCAGAAACGGCGCCGCTGGAAGGGGTAGGTCGGCAGTTCCACGCGGTGTCCGCGGTTCTTGGCCGAGAAGTCCGGCCGGTGCCCGCAGATGTACGTCGTGGCCAGTGCTTCGGTGATCTGCCGCTGCGCGTTGGCGCCCTTGCGCAGCGACACGATGGCCCGCGGGGTCTCCGAGCCCTCGGGCCAGCACTGCAGTGCGGCCGCGGTCAGGATCGGCTGGGGGCCGATCTCCATGAGCACCGAGCAACCCAGCGCAGCGACGGTCTTGACGCTTTCGGTGAACTGCACCGGCTGACGCGAATGCCGCCGCCAGTACTGCGCGTCGATCGGCGTCTCGGCCGTGAGGACCGCGCCGGTGCGATTGCAGATCAGCGGCAGGGTGGGCACGGCGAACTGGAACTGCGTTGCGAAGGACTCGAATTCGTCGAGTACCGGGTCCAGCAGCTCCGAATGGAAGGCGTGGCTGGTCTCGAGCCAGGTGCAGCGCGTGGCGTCCTCGCTGCAGGCGGCGACGATCTGCTCCAGATCCTCACCCGGACCCGACAGCACGGTGTTGCGGCCGTTGTACGCACCGACCGACACCCGCGGGAACGCCTCGGCGGCGCGCTCGACGTACTCGGGATCGGCGAACACCGCCACCATGCGGCCGCCGGCCGGCAGGCTGGCGAACAGCCGGCCCCGCTCGGCGATCAACCGGACGCCGTCCTCGAGGCTGAACACGCCGGCGACACAGGCCGCCGCGTACTGGCCGACGCTGTGGCCCAGCACGGCGTCGGGCTCGATGCCCCACGACTGCCACAGGCGGGCCAGACCCATCTCGACGGCGAAGATCGCAGGCTGCGCGAACGCGGTGTTACGGAGTGTCTCGGCCGCTTCACGATCGTTGCCGAACATGACCTCCAGCAGCGGGCGCGGCAGGATCGGGTCGACCGCCTGCGCACACCGGCGCACGACGTCGGCGAAAACCGGTTCGGTGTCGAACAATTCGCGCGCCATGCCGGGGTACTGGCTGCCCTGGCCGGGGAAGAACCACGCGGTGGTCGGCGGATCGGCGCACTCACCCTTGAGCACGCCCGGCCGCAGCTTGTTCGCCACCAGGTCTTCCAGCAGGTTCTTGGCGTCGTGCACGGTGTTCGCGACCACCGCGGCGCGGTGCTCGAAGTGCGAACGTCCCGCGCCTGCCGTGAAGCAGACGTCGGCGATCGAGGCATCGGGGTGTGCATCCAGCCAGTCGCGGTAGCGCTGCGCCAATGCCGTCAGGCCCTGAGCCGAGCGGGCTGACAGTGGGAGCACGCTGACGGGTTCGGCGACAGACGGGGCGAGCGCAGTGACGGGGGTTCCGGTGAGCTCCGGAGCGACGTCGTCCGTGTCCTCGTCGGCAGCCACGACGGGCGCCTCCTCCAACAGCACGTGCGCATTGGTGCCGGTGAAGCCGAAGGAGCTGACGCCGGCGCGGCGCGGGCGTCCGTCGGTGTGCCACGGCGTCGGCTTGTCCACGACCTGAACAGGCAGCGAGTCCCACGGGATGTGCGGCGACGGCTTGTTGAAATGCAGGGTCTGCGGGAGCATTTCGTGCTCCAGCGACAGCACGACCTTCACCAGGCCGGCGACGCCGGCGGCGGACTCCAGGTGCCCGATGTTGGTCTTGGCGGTGCCCATCAGCAGGGGCCGGTTGGCATCACGACCGGCACCGTAGGCGGCCGCCGCGGCCTGCACCTCGATCGGGTCGCCGAGCGGGGTGCCGGTGCCGTGCGCCTCCAGATAATCGACGTCGCCGCCGCTGAGGCCGGCTCGGGCGAGCGCGGAGTTGATGAGTCGTTGCTGCGCACCGCCATTGGGGACGGTGAGGCCGCTGGACGCACCGTCCTGGTTGACCGCGGTGCTGCGGATGACCGCCGCAATCCGGTCGCCGTCGCGCTGTGCGTCGCTGAGCCGCTTGAGGACCAGGACGCCACAGCCTTCACCGCGGACGTAGCCGTCGGCTGCGGCGTCGAAGGTCTTGCAGCGGCCGTCGGGCGCCAGCATCCGCGCGCGGGAGGCCGCGACGATGGACGCCGGGCTCAGCAGCACGTTGACGCCGCCGGCCAGCGCCATGTCGCAGTCGCCCGCGTGCAGGGCCTGAACGGCCTGGTGGACCGCGACAAGTGAAGAGCTGCAGGCGGTGTCGACCGCCATGGCCGGCCCTTCCAGGCCCAACGTGAACGACACGCGGCCGGCGATGGCGTTGAGCGCATTACCGGTGATGAAGTGCGGTTCGAGGTTCTCGACCGAGCCGCCCGAGAGCAGATGCGAATACTCGTTGGCGCCCACGCCGACGAACACGCCGGTCCGGCTGCCGCGCAACGCGGCCGGGGCGTACCCGGCGCGTTCGAGTCCCTCCCACGCGATCTCGAGCATCAGGCGCTGCTGCGGGTCGATCCACACGGCTTCACGCGGCGAGATGCCGAAGAACTCCGGATCGAACGTGTCGACGCTGTCGAGGTAACCACCGGAGCGGGTGTAGATCTTGCCCGGCGTCATGGCGTCGGGGTCGTAGAACTCGTCGACGTCGAAGCGGTCCTCGGGGATTTCGCTGATCGCGTCGACACCTTGAGAAAGCACCTGCCAGAACGCATCCGGGTCGGGCGAACCCGGGAAACGGCAGGCCACCGAGATGATGGCGATGGGCTCGTCGGCAGCGGCGAGTGACTTCAGCTCGGTGACGGCCTTGGATCTGGCTTGGGAGCCGGCTGTGTCACTCAGGTTGAGGATGTCGCTGAGCAGGTAGTCCGCGACGTCGGTGAGGCGCGGGTGGTCCATGGCGAGGGTCGCCGGAAGTTCCTTGCCCACACCCTGTTCCAGCCGGCGGCGCAGTTCGACGGCCATCAGCGAGTCCATGCCGAGGTCGAAGAACCCGGTTTCCTCGCGGATCTCGGAGGCCTCGATGCGCGTCACCTCGGCGACGGCATCCCGCAGGTACTCCAGGACCAGCTTCTTGCGCTGCTGCACCGGAGCGGCGATGAGCTGCTCGACCAGCCGTGTGTTCCCGGAGGCGCCGACGGCGCCGGCGCCGCTCGCGGATTCTGGCACCTCGCGCGCCACCTCGGCCAGCAGTGCACGCGAGCCGGCCTGCGAGTAGATCGGCAGGAACTTGGCCCAATCCATGCGCGCCACAACGGCTTCCGCAGGGGATCCGTCGGCGACCAGGACGTCGGCCATGCCGGTGAGGGCATCGGCGGGGGAGAGGGTACGGACGCCGCGGCGCTCCAGCTGAGCGCGGGCGTCGGGGTCCGCCATACCGGCTGCCCACGGGCCGAAGTTCACACTCACCCCGGCCACACCCTGCTCACGCAGGCGCCACGTCAAGCCGTCGAGGAAGGCGTTGGCCGCGCTGTAGGCGGTCTGGCCGTAGCTTCCCCACACCGCCGAGATCGACGAGGTGGACAGGAAGAAGTCGAGGTTCTGGCCCGAACCCTTCCCGTCGCTTCGCTCGCCCTGGATGACCGCTTCGCTGAGATACCAAGCACCCCAGACCTTTCCGGAGAACACCCGCTCCAGCTCGGCGTCTTCCAGGGTCGCCAGCGGGGTCGTGCTGTTCTCTCCGGCCGCATGCACGACACCGGCCAGCGGCGGCAGTTCGGAACGCAGGGTGGACATCAGGCGGGCGACGTCATGCGGATTCGCGACATCGGCGGTGATGACGCGAGCCTCGCAGCCGTGCTGCTCACGCAGCGCGTCAATGCGCTGCTGTGCCGCCTCGCTGGGCGTGCGCCGGCTCGTCAGTACCAGCTGCCGGGCACCGTGGGCGGCCAGGTAACCCGCGATCTCCAGTCCGATCGAACCGAGTCCACCAGTCACCAGATACGTTGCGTCGGCGCGCAATTCCAGCTGCGTCGGGTTCGGCTGGCCGGTACGACGGACCAGCCGGGGCACGTGTGCACCCTCGGCGCGCAGCGCGATCTGGTCCTCGCCGCGCGGCGCAGCGACCACCTGGGTGATCAGCCGCGACCATTCGTCGGTGCCGGCCTGTGCGAAATCGGTGGCCAGGTCGGCGAGACCGCCCCACACCTGCGGGTACTCGAGTGCGGCCGAACGGCCGAAGCCCCACAGGCCCGTTTGCTCCGGTGCGACGGTGTCGGTGTCGATAACGCGTTGTGCGCCACGGGTGACCACCCAGATCGGCGCCCGCAGCTCGGCGGCCGCGGCCGCGCGGAACAGGCGCTGCGTGCCGCTGAGGACTTGGTGCTGCACCCGCAGCAAGGCCTGCATGGAAGCGCGGTCAGCGTCGAGCCCGGCGACGTGCAGGATGCGCAGCGTCGGCTCGTCCTCGACTGCCGCGCGCAGGTCGGTTTCCAGCTGCTGCTCGTCGGCATCGGACCCCGGCAACCCGAGGACGCGATGCCGGTGGCCGAGCCGGTTCAGGGCCTCGGTCAATGAGGCAAGTACGGCTCCCTGACTATTTATGTCACCGATGAGGACCCACGCCGAGCCTTCGCCGATTTCCGGCGCAGCCGCGGCCTTGTCCCAGCGGATTTCGTACCGGGCGTCCGAGACGGACTGCGCGTTGCGCTGCCGGTTGTGTTGCGCGGCAAGCTTGTTCAGCACGGCGGTGGTCGACTCATCCGTGCCGCCCAGGAGGGTGGCGAGCTCGTCGATGCGGCCGTCTTCCAACAGTCGGACGGCCTCGGTGGTCGCCCCGCCGCTCATGTGTGCCGCGGCGGTCGGCGCGACTCGCTCGTCGCGGAACCAGTACGCCTTGCGCTGGAAGGGATACGTCGGCAGATCGAACTTGTGGGCCGAGCCGGGCCGGACAGCGGCGAAGTCGGGCAGGTGACCGGCCGTGTAGGTGGTGGCCAGCGCCTCGGTGATCTGACGGTGGTCAGCGCCCTTGCGGCGCAACGACGCAATGGCCCGGGGTGCGGTCGCCGGGTCGGGCCAGGCGCGCAGGGCCGCGGCCGTCAGCACCGGCTGCGGGCCGACTTCGAGCAGCACCGCGCAACCGAGCTTGGCCAGGGTCTCCACACTCTTGGAGAACTCGACGGGCTGGCGCGCGTGCCGGCGCCAGTACTGGCCGTCGAGCTTGGCGGTGCGGCCCAGGGTGTCGCCGGTGCGATTGCACACCAGGATGCGCTGCGGCGCATTGAACGTGAATTGGTTTGCGTACGACTCGAACTCGTCGAGCGCCGGGTCCAGCAGCGCGGAGTGGAACGCGTGGCTGGTCTCCAGCCAGTCGCAGCGGACGCCGTCGCCGGTCAGTGCGGCGATGGCGCGCTCGAGGTCCGCGCCCGGTCCGGAGAGCACGGTGTTGGCGCCGTTGTACGCGGCGACCGACAGGCTCGGGTATTCATCGGTGAGCCGCTCGACACGCTCCGGTGCGGCGAAGACCGCCGCCATCCGGCCGCCCGCGGGCAGGTTCCCGAACAAGCGGCCGCGCTCGACGAGCAGGCGCATGCCGTCTTCCAGGCTGAACACGCCCGCGACGCAGGCCGCGGTGTACTGGCCGACGCTGTGGCCCAGCACGACGTCGGGCTCGAAGCCCCACGACTGCCAGAGCCGGGCCAGGCCCATCTCGACGGCGAAGATCGCCGGCTGGGCGTAGCTGGTCTGCCGCAGCGTGTCATCGGGGCCCTCGAAAATGACGTCCAGCAAGGGCTTTTCGAGCACATCGGCGACGGCGGCAACACACTGCCGCACAGTGTTCGCGAACACCGGCTCGGTCTCGAACAGCTCCTTGGCCATGCCGGCGAACTGGCTGCCCTGGCCCGGGAACAACCAGGCCGTCTTGGGCTTGTCCGCGGAAGTTCCGCGCACCAGGCCCGGCGCGGGACGATCGTCGGCCAGCGCGCCGAGCAGTTCACGCGCGGACTCGAGGGAGTTCACCACCAGTGCGGCGCGGTGCTCGAAGTGGGCGCGGCCCGCGCCGGCGGTGATGCAGACGTCGGCCAGCGTGGCCTCGGGATGCGCGGCCAACCAGCCGCGGTAGTCCTCGGCGGACTGCAGCAGCGCGGCCGGGGTCCGGGCCGACAGCGGCAGCACCATGAAGCGCCGGTCGTCGGGCTCCTCGGTCGGGACCTCCGCCGGAGCGGCAGACGGCGCTTCCTCGATCAGCACATGGGCATTGGTGCCCGAGAAGCCGAACGAGCTGATGCCCGCGACGCGCGGCCGGTCGCCGCGTTCCCACGTCGTCGCTTCGTCGACCACCTTCAACGGGATGCGGTCCCACGGAATGTGTGGCGACGGGTTCTTGAAGTGCAGATGCTTCGGGAGTTCCTGATGCTCGAGCGACAGGATCACCTTGATGATCCCGGCGACGCCGGCCGCCGCCTCCAGGTGCCCGATGTTCGTCTTCACCGAGCCGATCAGCAGCGGATCGGTCGCCTCACGTCCGGCGCCGTAGGCCGCGGCCGCGGCCTGGACCTCGATCGGGTCACCCAGCGACGTGCCGGTGCCGTGCGCCTCCAGGTACCCGACATCGTTGGGCGTCAGGCCCGCACGCTCCAGCGCCTCGGCGATAACCCGTTGCTGCGCAACACCATTGGGAACCGTCAGGCCGCCGGAGGCGCCGTCCTGGTTGATGGCGCTGCCGCGGATGACGGCCCGGATCCGGTCACCGTCGCGGACGGCGTCCTCGAGCCGCTTCACGACGATGACGCCACAACCCTCGCCGCGCACATAGCCGTCGGCAGAGGCGTCGAACGTCTTGCACTTGCCATCCGGGGCCAGCATGCGGGACTGCGAGAAGGTGATCATGGTGGCCGGGCTGAGGATGACGTTCGCACCACCGGCCAGCGCGAGATCGCACTCGCCGAGCTGCAGCGCCTGGCAAGCCTGATGGACGGCCACCAGCGACGAGCTGCATGCGGTGTCGACGGTGACAGCCGGACCCTGCAGGCCCAGCCGGTAGCTGATGCGGCCGGCGGCCGCGGCGCCCGAGGTGCCGATGGCCATGTAGGCCTCGATCTCCGGGTAGGTCAGTTCGCTCGAGGCCATGCCGAGGTAGTCGTGGGTGGCCAGGCCGATGAAAACGCCGGTCTGGGTGTTGGCCAGGGCGGACGGCGCGGTGCCCGAATGCTCGACCGCACGCCATGCCATCTCCAGCAGCAGCCGCTGCTGCGGGTCCATCATCTTCGCTTCGCGGGTGGACACTCCGAAGAACGGTGCGTCGAAGCCGACGGCGTCGTCGAGGAAGCCGGCGCGGCGGGTGATGATCTTGCCCTTGGCGTCCGGGTCGGCGTCGAAGAACTCGTCGATGTCCCACCGATCCTGCGGCACCTCACTGACGGCGTCGCGGCCCTCGCGGAGCATCTCCCAGAAGGACTCGGCGTCGGTGGCGCCCGGGAAGCGAGCGGCGTACCCGACGATCGCAAAGCTGGACGTTTCCGGACCTTCGAGCGTTGCCATGAAAAAGTTGTCCTCCGCGTTTGCCGGTGACGTCCGATCCCACGCCGGAGACCGTGTTCAGCGCCAGATTTTTGAGTCGAACGGCTGGCCTTGTCGAGTGCTCAGCAGATCCCCTGGACGGCCAGCCCCGTTGCATGGCCAGTTGATCTTCCGAACGGCCACGGCCAGCTCATCTTCTGCGGGCCAGTATTACATGTAGGTTGCTGAAGCACGAGGATTCGGTCCAGCGGTGCTGGCCGGTCATCGAAGATCGCCCCACCAGGCGCAACGGCGTCCGCGGAGGTTGCCGGGGTATGTTGATGACGCCAACGGTGTGGCCGGACCTCAGTGTGTCCGAACCTGGGAGGAAAGTAATTGCGCATCGGGAAAATCACGATCGGAAAGATCGATGATTGGACGCCGATCCCAGGTGTTCTGACCTCCTGGCACCCGACCGAGGCGGCTCGCGAAGTAGCCCGGCAGGCACCTGTGAGTCCGGTTCCGGTCAGCTACATGCAGGGCCAGCACATCCGGGGCGTCGTCGAGCGCACCGGCTCGGGCCTCGAGTACTCACGGCAGATCATCGCGACGTGCGAAGTTCCTGGTCAGTGCGATATCGCAGCCATGAACGAGGCCCTCAACTCCTATCTGCGCAGGCACGACACCTACCGCAGCTGGTTCGAGTACACCGCCACCGAAGCCGGCGGAGCGGTGGGACACGGCACCGCCGACATCGTTCGACGCACGATCGCCGACCCCGAGGATCTCGAGTTCGAGCCCGTCAACCATGGTGAGCTGGCGGTCGAAGACGTCCGCAAGCACCTGGTGGACATTCCGACGCCGCTGGAGTGGGGCTGCTTCTCCTTCGGCATCGTGCAGAGCGAGGACAGCTTCAACTTCTACGCCGCCATCGACCACGTCCATGGGGACGCGGCGCTCATCGGCATCACCATGCTCGAGGCTCATGGCCGATACACAGCATTGACAACAGGGGGCTCAGCGTTTGCTCTGCCCGACGCGGGCAGCTTCGACGAGTGGTGCGTCCAGGAGCACGAGCGCACCTCGGCGCTGACCGTCGACTCGCCCGAGGTTCAGGCCTGGATCGAGTTTGCTGAGAACAACAACAACAGCATGCCGGAGTTCCCGCTGCCGCTCGGCAACGCGATGGAGCCCTCGGTCGGCGACATGGTGGGCGAGTCGCTCATGGATCCGGACCAGACGGCGCGGTTCGAGGCCGCCTGTGAAGGTGCCGGCGCCCGCTTCGTCGGTGGCCTGTTCGCCTGCATGGCCCAGGTGGAACACGAATTGACCGGTGCGGCAACGTATTACGGCCTCACTCCGCGGGACACCCGGCGCACGACGGACAACTTCATGACGCAGGGCTGGTTCACCGGCCTGGTGCCCATCACCGTGCCGATCGCGGCGGCGACCTTCAACGAAGCCGCCTGGGCGGCGCAGGAGTCGTTCGACGGCAACCTGAACATGGCGCGGGTGCCGTATTACCGCGTCCTGGAACTGGCGCCGTGGCTGGAGTGGCCGCGCCCCAACTTCCCGGTGTCGAATTTCCTGCACGGTGGCGCCGCCCCGCTCAACACCATCCTCGCGGCCACCGAGATGGGGTACGCCAACAACATCGGCATCTACTCCGACGGCCGCTACTCCTACCAGCTGACCATCTACGTGTTCCGCTACGAAGGCGGCACGGTCATGGAGGTCATGTACCCGGACAACCCCATCGCCAAGAAGTCCGTGACCCGGTACCTCGAGGTGATGAAATCGGTCTGCACGCGGATCGCCGACGGCGGGAACTGGTGACCCGTCGGGCGGGCTCGACAAGGGGCCTCAGTTGCGACGGCTAGCCGATTTCGTGGTGCGGTGGCCCCTGGTGGTGATCGGCCTGTGGATCACGCTGGCCGTGGCCCTGCCACTGGCCGTGCCGAGCCTCAACGACATGGCGCAGAAGCATCCGCTGGCGATGCTCCCCGCCGATTCCCCGTCGAGCGTCGCGGCCCGGCACATGACCGAGGCGTTCAAAGAACCCGGGACCGATGACCTGCTGTTGGTGGTTCTCATCAACGACCGCGGGCTGGACCGCAACGACGAAGCCACCTACCGCAAGCTGGTGGATGCCTTGCGCGACGACCCGCACGACGTCGTCATGCTGCAGGACTTCATCAGCACCCCGCCACTGCGGAATTTTCTGACCAGCAAGGACAAGAAAGCCTGGGTGCTGCCGGTCGGCCTGACCGGTGCGCTGGGCACCCCGCAGTCGTATGCCGCCTACAACCGCGTCGCCGACATCGTCGAACACAGCACCGCGGGCAGCCCGCTGAAGATTCACCTCGCCGGGCCGGCCGCCACCGTCGCCGACCTCACCGTCGCCGGCGAGAAGGACCGGATGCCCATCGAGATCGCCATCGCGGTCCTGGTGCTGCTCGTCCTGCTGGTCGTCTACCGCAACCCCGTCACCATGATGCTGCCGCTGGCCGGCATCGGCATGTCCCTGGTCATCGCGCAGGCGACGGTCGCCGGGCTCTCCCAGCTGACCGGCCTGGGCGTGTCGAACCAGGCCATCATCCTGTTGAGCGCCATGATCTTCGGCGCGGGCACGGACTACGCGGTGTTCCTGATCAGCCGTTACCACGACTATGTGCGACAGGGCTCCGACTCGACCGACGCCGTCCGCAAGGCGCTCGCCTCGGTCGGCAAGGTCATCACCGCGTCGGCCGCGACCGTCGGCGTCACCTTCCTCGGCATCAGCTTCGCGAAGATGGGCGTCTTCTCCACCGTCGGTGTCTCGTCGGCGATCGGCATCTTCGTGGCGTTCCTCGCCGCGGTGACGCTGCTGCCCGCCATCCTGACGCTTGTCGGCCCGCGCGGCTGGATCAAACCGCGCAACGAAATCACCGCGCAGCTGTGGCGCCGGTCCGGTGCCCGCATCGTCCGCCGGCCGCTCGTGCACCTCGTGGCCAGCCTGCTGGTGCTGATCCTGCTGGCCGCCTGCGCGAGCTTCGCGAAATTCAACTACGACGACCGCAAGGCCGTCGCCGCGTCGGCCCCGAGCTCGATCGGGTACGCCGCGCTCGAGAACCACTTCAACGTCAACCAGTCCGTCCCGTCGTACGTCCTGGTCCAGTCGCCGCGCGACCTGCGCTCCCCGCAGGCCCTCGCGGACCTCGAGCAGATGGCGTCGCGCATCAGCCAGTTGCCGGACGTCGCGATGGTCAGCGGCATCACCCGTCCGCTCGGTGAGGTGCCGCCGGAGTTCCGGGCCACCTTCCAGGCGGGTCTGGTCGGCGACCGGCTGACCGAGGGCGCCGGCATGATCGGCGACCGCACCAACGACATCAACCGGCTGGCCAAGGGCGCCGACACCCTGGCGACCAACCTCGCCGACGTGCGCGGCCAGGTCGGCCAGATCGCCACCAGCCTCCAGACGACGCTGGAGGCCTTCACCGCGATACGCAGCCAGTACGGCGGCAACAAGCTGGTGCAGAACGTCGAGGTCGCGGCCAAGCTGGTCAACAGTGTCAGCAAGCTGGGCAACACCCTGGGGCTCAATTACACCGCGGCCAAGGACATGTTCGGCTGGGTCGGTCCGGTGCTGGCGGCCCTGCAGAACAACGCGGTGTGCGACCTCGATCTGTCGTGCGCCGAAACCCGCGGCCACTTCCAGCGATTGGAACAGGCGCGCCAGGACGGCACCATCGACGAGATCAACACGCTCGCCGGGCAGCTGCAGACCATGCAGGACCAGAAGACGCTCAACGCGTCGGTGCAGCAACTCCAGAGCGCGATGACCAACCTGACCAAGGTCATGCGCAGCATGGGGATGGACAGCCCCGCGGGCGCGCAGGCCAACCTCACGAAACTCCGGCAGGGCGCGGATCGTTCGGCGAGCGGCAGCCGCGAAGTCGCCAACGGGGTCGACGAAGTCGTCGAGCAGATCAAGCTGATGCGTTCCGGCCTCGACCAGGCCGGGGCATTCCTGCTGTCGATGAAACAGAACGCCTCCGGACCGACCCAGGCGGGCTTCAACATCCCGCCTGAGGTGCTCAAGCTCGAGGCCTTCAAGTCGGCGTCCAAGATGTTCATCTCGCCCGACGGGCACTCGGTGCGGTACCTGGTCCTCACCAAGCTGGACCCGTTCAGCTCCGCCGCGATGGATCAGGTCAACACCATCCGCGACACCGCCCGAGGCGCCCAGCCGAATACCTCGCTCTCGGACGCGACGGTGTCGATGGGCGGATATCCCGTGGCGCTCAAGGACACTCGCGACTACTACCAGAACGACATCCGGTTCATCATCATCGTCACCGTCGCCGTGGTGCTGCTGATCCTGATGCTGCTGCTGCGGTCGCTCATCGCGCCGCTGTATCTGGTTGGTTCCGTGGTGCTTTCGTACTTCGCCGCGCTCGGCATCGGGGTCGTGGTGTTCCAGTACCTATTCCACCAGCCGCTGCACTGGACCGTCCCACCGCTGGCTTTCGTGGTGCTGGTCGCGGTCGGGGCCGACTACAACATGCTGTTCGTCTCGCGCATGCGTGACGAGTCGCCGCACGGCATGCGGTACGGCATCATCCGCACGCTGTCGTCGACCGGCGGGGTCATCACCGCGGCCGGCCTGATCTTCGCGGCATCGATGTGGGGTCTGCTGTTCTCCAGTATCGGTACCGTGATCCAGGGCGGCTTCGTCATCGGCGCCGGCATCCTGCTGGACACCTTCCTGGTGCGGACCATCACCGTGCCCGCCATGGCCACGCTCGTCGGAGAGGCGAACTGGTGGCCGTCCCGCCCGAAACCGCAGGGGAGCAACGCATGAAGAAGCAACTTGCCCGCTCGATGGCCATCGTGACCACGCTGCTGACGGTCGGTGCTTCCGGACCCATGGCGGACTGGATCGCGACGGCCGACGAGCCATGGGGCGGACCCGGTTACGGGTCGGGTTCGGGCGGGCCGATCACGCCCGCCATCCCGCCGATCGGTACCCCCGGCCGCGGCTACGCGCTCGGCGGCGCGCACGTCATGGGTATCCCGTACGACGAATACATCCGTCGCACCGGCGCCGACTGGTTCCCCGGCCTGAAGCGCGAGATCGTCGACTACCCCGCCGGCCAGGTCCAGGGCCACGTGCTCGGCGGCATCCCGGGCGTCGAGGAACTGCACGAGAAGATGCCGGAAATCGGGTTGAACGGCCCGAGCATCGGCGAGTCCGTCGACATCGGGCAGGACAACGTGATTCGCCGGGTCCGGGACGGCGGCCCGGGCACCGTGATCGGCCTGTCCGAAGGCGCCATGGTCGTGCACGCCGTGCAGGACCGGCTGGCCTATGACCCGGCCGCGCCGGCGCCGAACGAGCTGTCGTTCGCGACCTACGGTGACCCGCTCGCGATCAACCCGTGGACCCAGAGCTTCCTGCGCCAGAACTTCCCGGTGGGCAGCACGGTCCCGGCGCTCGACTTCCGGATGCCGCCGGTGGTCGACAGTCAGTACGACACCTACCAATTCATCTCCGCATACGACAGCATCGCCGACTGGCCCGACCGCCCGGACAACCTGATGGCGTTGGCGAACGCGGTCGTCGGCCTGGCCACGGGCCACACCGCGGTGGCGTTCACCAACCCCAAGAACGTGCCGCCGCAGAACATCGTCAAGACGGTCAACTCCAGGGGAGCGACGACCACGACGTACATGATCCCCGAGCAGCACCTGCCGCTCGTGGTGCCGTTCAAGTACCTCGGCATGTCCGAAGCGGACATGAATCACCTCGACGCCGTGATGAAACCCATGGTGGATGCGGGATATTCGCGCAACGACGACCCGGCGACCGCGCCGGTCACGGTCGATCCCGTCAACGGCTACGACCCCGCCGCCGCCACCGCCCCGGCCACCCAGGCCGCCTTCGGTGGTGCCGCCGATCCGGTCTCACAGCTGATGTCGGGTATCAACTACGTGCTGAGCCACGGGCCGAGCGCGCACTAGGGGTCAGATTCCCACCCAACCCGCCGCGACCAGCACCACACCCACCACCGCCAGCAGCCCCGCGACTTCGTGCCGCCGCCGGGCGCGAATCCAGTTGTGCAGGTTGCTCATTGCGGTGCGCGTGCGTTGCGGGGCGATGAGGTAGGCCAGGAGCGGCACCTCGACCAACGAGAACGCCACCACGTTGAAGGTCACCAGCGCACCCATCCGGACGTCGGCCTCGGCCTGCGCGGCGGCGATCACGGCCAGCGCCGCGAGATAGTCGACCGATGGCAGCGCGATGCCCAGGCCCGCGACGCCGGCGACCCACAGCGACTGGCCGTCGAGCAGGCGGCTCAGCCAGGCCGGCACCTCGCGGTCCTTTCCCTTCGTGACGGCCAGCAACAGCGCGGCCAGCAGCGCCAGCACCCCGATCACTATCTGGACCGTCGGCAGATTGAAATGCGCTGAGGCCCAAGCCGGTAACCGTGACTCGAGAAAGAACAGCACCACCGCGCCGACGGACAGACCCATCAGGAAACCGCCGCACAGGAACGCGGCCAGCTGCAGATGCGGACGCGGCCGGTTCAGCATGACAACGGACATGCCGATGCGGAACGGCTCCAGGCTGACCGCGACCGCCATCACCAGCAGGGTGATCCACATGGGATGCGCGGGCTAGGAGCTCAACCCGGCGTCCAACCGGACGAATTGCCCTTGCCGATACTGCTCGGCGCAGGCCGACCGGCGCATCTTGCCACTCGTGGTGGTCGGGATCGACCCGGCCTCGACGAAAACCACGTCGGTGACCTGCAGCCCGTGTGCACGCGAAATCGCCGCCACCACATCGTTTTTCATCACCGCGAGCTCGTCGTCGCCGGCCCGTCCCTTGAGCTCGATGATGGTGACCAGCTGGTCCGTGTGGTCGTCGGTCACGGCGATCGCGGCCACCCGGCCGCGGCTGATCTTCTGGACGGTCGCCTCGATGTCGTCGGAGTAGTGGTTGCGGCCGCGCACGATCAGCATGTCCTTGATACGGCCGACGATGAACAGGTCACCTTCCGAGATGAAGCCCTGGTCCCCGGTGCGCAGCCAGCCGGCCTCCGGGGTGCCTTCGGGGGCGTCCACCAGGGTCGCGTCGAACGCGGACCCCGTCTGCTCGGGCTTGCGCCAGTACCCGGCGGAGACGTTGTCTCCGCGGATCCAGATTTCGCCGACGACGCCGTCGGGGCACAGCTGGCAGGTGTCGGCATCGACGATCTCCAGTAGCGGTGACGGCGCCCGCCCGTAACGCATGAGCGGCGTCCCACCGGCTTTTCGCAATGCGATGCCCTGGGTGAGTTCGTCGGCCGCGAACTCGACGACCTCCGGCGGGCGGCCGTGCGCGCCGCTGGCCACGTAGAGCGTCGCCTCGGCGAGGCCGTACGACGGCACCATCATCTCGGGCCGGAAGCCGACGGCCGCGAAGCGTTCGTCGAACTTGATCAAAGTGGGCGGGTGAATGCGTTCGGCACCGTTGTTGATGCCGATGACGCCGCTGAGATCGAGCTCGGCCATCTCAGAATCGGTGACACGGCGGGTCGCGAGGTCGAACGCGAAGTTCGGTGCGGCCGACCACGCGGGGTTGTTCCGCGATAGCGCCTGCAACCAGCGGACCGGGCGCGTCAGGAAGGCGATCGGACTCATGAGGTCGGCCTTGTGGCCGGAGAAGACCGGTACCGCGATCCCGAGCACCAGGCCCATGTCGTGGTAGAAGGGCAGCCACGAGACCAGCGTCGACCCCGGCGGCAGCTCTCCGCCGTACTGCGACAGCAGATCGGCGAGCAACTGCTCGACGTTCACCCGCAGGTTCCGATGCGAGATCATCACGCCGGCCGGCAGCCGCGTCGACCCGGACGTGTACTGCAGGTAGGCGATGTCCGGCCCGGCGGGCACGTCCTCGTCGAAGTCCCGGTCGGCGTCCAGATCGAGGGTGTCGACGGCGATCACGGCGACCATGGAGGCGCCGTCGTCCACGTTCTGTGCCGCGATGTCGAACGCGGCCGCTGTGGTCAGGACGACGGTCGGCGAGGTGTCGGTGATGACGGCGCTCACCCGCTCGTCATGCGAGCCCGGCAGCGGAACCGACAGCGGCACCGCGATGAAACCCGCCTGCATGGCACCCAGGAACCCGACGATGTAGGCCAGTCCCTGCGGCGCGATGATCAGCGCGCGGTCACCGGGGACGCCGTGCATGCGGAGCTCGTGCGCCACGTTGAGGGTGCGCCGGTACAGCTGGGCCCAGGTCAGGCTCTCGGTGACGCCGTCCCAGTCGTGGTCGTAGTCGGTGAAGGTGTAGGCCACGTCGTCGGGAGTCAGGCCGGCGCGCTCGCGCAGCACGGTCAGGATCGACGCATCGGACATGGCGCCAGGTTACTCAACTCACATGTGACCGGTGGTACCTGGTTTGCCGGTCAGGTGCTGCATGCGATGCGGAGTGCTACGACGAATGTGCAGGTTTGACCCGCAATACCGCCAAATCTCAACCCGAACATGCACATTCGCCGTAGCACCTCGGCCTTGGTCTGCACTCGGGCGGCACTGGGCTGGCCGCGGTGGAAGGTGGCCGTCGAGTGTGACGAGGAAGCGGATACCCCGGGATACCGCGAATGGGTGCACAGCCACACGGCGGAGCTCGAAGCGCGGGGATGGAGCGTCATCTGGGTGACGAAGACGACGGCGGAAGGCAGAGGAAGCCCCGGCATCGTGGTGCTGCGGGCACAGGAGAAGCTGTGGGCCGCCCAGCGGAGCCGAGCGGGCCGAAGCGCTCGTGTCCCCCGATCGGGGGAAGACGATTTCGTCCGGTCGAGGGCCCGATCAGTGGACTGACCTGGGGCGTCGATTCCGCGAAGGTTATTTCAACGCCGAAGCACCCCAAACCTTCAGGAGACGAAATGACCAACACGACCACCACCCGCTCCCGCTTCACCCGCCGTATCGCGGCCGCCGCCGCCCTGGCGGTAGCGCCGGTGCTGGCATTCGGTCTCTCGCCCGCCGCCCACGCCGAGACGGGCACGCAGCACTACCAGGGTTGCGACGACCACAAGGGCGATCCCATCTGGGACGGCGTCAAGCCGCCGGCACACGGCGTCGGGGAGCACTCGCCGAAGCATCCGGGACGGAACTTCGACATCCAGTGGCCCGGCCACGATTCGACGCGCGGTTGGGCAGTGCACCCGGGTGTGGACATGAAGACGACGCAGGACCTGCTGGTGGTGCCGACCGTCCGTGAGACCGGCATCGAATGCGACAACCTGCTGCGGGGCGACGCGCCGAACTACTTCAAGCACGCCTACGAGTCGGTCCACTTCATGACGGGCGGCCCGGACTGGGCGCTCGGGATCAACTCGGCGGACGCCCGTCGGCTCAACCAGCTCCACATTCACCTGACCCGGCTGTACGCCCCGGCACGTGACGACATCGCCCAGGCGGTCAAGGCCGGCAAGGTCAGCACCGACGAGCACAAGTGGGTCGACCAGGTTGTCGAGATCACCGGCCACAATGACAAGTGGCAGGACAGCAAGCACCAGTACCGGGCCTGGATCACCGACAGCGTCGACGCCAACTTCTTCAAGAAGCTGGACGACGACATCGTCGCGCCGCTGCACAAGCAGGGCAAGTCCGCGGCGATGGCGCACGAAACCCTGCTGATCACCCGCAACCCCGCGGGCAAGGGATTCGTGGTCCTGGAAAGCAACACCACGTCCGGCATCCACGGTGTCGCCAACATCGAGGGAATCCTGGACAAGCGCTAGCCCAGTCCGCGAGAAGGCGGCCATCCGAGATCGTCTCGGGTGGCCGCTCTTTCGCATTCCGGCCGTTACGATCCGACCATGTCGCTACCCGATGGATCGGTCTTCGCCGGATTCACCGTGGTCCGAAAACTGGGTGCCGGCGGCATGGGCGAGGTGTACCTGGTTCAGCACCCGCGGCTGCCCCGCACCGACGCCCTGAAAGTACTGCCGGCGTCACTGTCCGCCGACGCCGAATACCGCCGGCGCTTCGAGCGCGAAGCCGATGCCGCGGCGACGTTGTGGCATCAGCACATCGTCGGAGTGCATGACCGCGGTGAGTGCGACGGCCGGCTGTGGATCTCGATGGACTACGTCGACGGCGCCGACGCCGGGCACGTACTGCGGACGCAGTGCCCCGGTGGAATGCCGCGCGACCAGGTGATCGCGATCGTCACCGCGATCGCCGACGCGCTGGACCATGCGCACAGCCGAGGGCTGCTGCACCGGGACGTCAAGCCCGCGAACATCCTGTTGAGCGGACCGGGCCCGGTCCGTGGCCGGGTGCTGTTGGCCGATTTCGGGATCGCCCGGCGCGTCGACGACTTCGACGGACTGACGTCGACGAACATGACGCTCGGTACGCCGAACTACGCAGCGCCGGAACAATTGCTCGGTGAGCCGCTGGACGGTCGCTCGGATCAGTACGCCTTGGCCGCCACCGCTTTTCAGCTGCTGACCGGACGGCCCCCGGGTGGCGATTCCACGCCCGTCGTACTCATCAGCCAGCGTGTGAGTGGTGTGGTGCCGCGGCTGGCGGAGGTACGCCCGGATCTCGCCGATCTGGACCCCGTGATGGCCATCGCGATGGCCCGCCGGCCTGCTGACCGCTTCCGTTCTTGTGGGGATTTCGCCGTGGCGCTCGCGCGGGGTGCGGCCGCGACGCTGCCGCCCGTCCCGGCGTCCCCCGCGGTACCCGGAGCGCCGACCGTTGCCGCCGCACCGGCCGCGGCGCCGATGGGGTTTGTGCGGCAACCGGATCCGCCGGTCACGGCGCGGCGCGGGCCGAGTCCGACGGCCTGGGCGCTCATCGGAATCGGGATCGTGTTGGTGGTGGCCCTGGTCTTCGCCGGCGTGGCACTGATGAGCGGGCGCGACGGGCGCAGCGGTTCGACGACTTCGGCGGCGGCCACCACCACCACGGCCGAGACCTCGGACGTGACCGTGACCTCGGTCGAATCCACCCCGCCGGAGACCTCCGCGGCGCTGACGCCGACGACTGCGCGAATGGTGCTGCCCGACGCCGACTCCCGCGGCTTCACCACATTCAACGGTGCCGCCCGGTGCGCCGGGGCGGACGAGGCGGACGAGGCGGCGATGCTCCTGCGGACCGCGCAGTCGGCGGTGGTGATCTGCCGCAGCAGCGTCGGCGTGCTGTATTACCTGGGCTATCGGCTGTCCGACGGCGCGACGATCCGCTTGGGAACCGTGCATGAGTCCGGCGACGGCTTCGTCGCGGTCAACGATCCCGATTCGGCTGAGTACCACGTGTCGTCGTCAGGCCTGGAGATCGTGCAGGACGGCAAGATGCTGGCGTCCGAGCCCGCGGTTGAGTCCGCTCGGTGAGCACCTGACGCGGTGCGCGTGTGTCAGGATGGCCGAGTGAAAGGGATCATCCTGGCCGGCGGCGCGGGGACGCGACTACACCCCGTCACCGCCGGGGTGTCCAAGCAGCTGATCCCGGTCTACGACAAGCCGATGATCTACTACCCGCTGTCCACACTGATGCTGGCCGGGATCACGGACATCCTGGTCATCACGACACCGCTCGACGCGCCGAGTTTCGAGCGCCTGCTCGGCGACGGGTCGCAATACGGCGTCTCGATCAGCTACGCGCAGCAGCCGTCGCCTGACGGGCTCGCGCAGGCCTTCACCATCGGCGCGGATTTCCTTGGCGGAGAGAGCGTTGCGCTCGTGCTCGGCGACAACCTGCTCTACGGTCCCGGCCTGGGTACCCAGTTGCAGCGGTTCACCAACGTCGACGGTGGGGCGATCTTCGGCTATTGGGTCGCCGAGCCGTCGGCCTACGGCGTCATCGAATTCAACGAAGCCGGACAGGCGGTTTCGCTCGAGGAAAAACCGTTGGTGCCTAAGAGCAATTACGCCGTGCCTGGGCTGTACTTCTACAGCAACGACGTGGTGTCGATCGCCCGAGAACTCGAGCCCAGTGCCCGCGGCGAGTACGAGATCACCGACATCAACCGAACGTATTTGGCGCAGAACCGGTTACGGGTGCAAGTGCTGCCTCGCGGGACGGCATGGCTCGACACCGGTACGTTCGATCAGATGACGGACGCCGCCGAATTCGTGCGCACCATCGAGCGTCGCACAGGCCTGAAGATCGGCGTGCCCGAGGAAATCGCTTGGCGGCGTGGCTATCTCAGCGGCGACGAACTGCGTGAGCGGGCCGAGCCGTTGGTGAAATCCGGCTACGGCACGTATCTGCTGGACTTGCTGGCCAGGGGGCTGTAGATGGCACGACTGCTGGTCACCGGGGGCGCCGGATTCATCGGCGCCAACTTCGTGCGATACGTCATCGAGCGCACCGACCACCACGTGACCGTGCTGGACAAGCTGACCTACGCCGGCAACCGGGAATCCCTTGCGGGCCTGCCCGAACAGCGGATGACGTTCGTCCTGGGCGACATCGCCGACGCCGCGCTGGTCGACGAGCTGATGGCGACCACCGACGTGGTCGTGCACTTCGCCGCCGAATCGCACAACGACAACTCATTGCGCGATCCGGAACCGTTCCTGCACACCAACGTGGTCGGGACCTACACGCTGCTGGAGTCGGTGCGCAAGCACGGCACCCGGCTGCACCACATCTCGACCGACGAGGTGTACGGCGACCTCGAACTCGACGACCCAGCCAAGTTCACCGAAGGCACGGCCTACAACCCGTCATCACCGTATTCGTCGACCAAAGCCGGCAGCGACCTCCTGGTGCGCGCGTGGGTGCGCTCGTTCGGCGTCCGCGCCACAATTTCCAACTGCTCCAACAACTACGGGCCCTACCAGCACGTCGAGAAGTTCATTCCACGCCAGATCACCAACGTACTGTGCGGAATCCGGCCGAAGCTCTATGGCGCGGGCCGCAATGTGCGGGACTGGATTCACGTGGACGATCACTCGTCCGCGGTCCTGACGATCATCGAGCAGGGCCGCATCGGCGAGACCTACCTGATCGGCGCCAACGGCGAAAAGGACAACAAGACTGTCATCGAGATGATCCTGGCGCAGATGGGGCAGCCGGCCGACGGCTACGACCACGTCACCGACCGCGCCGGTCACGACCTGCGCTACGCCATCGATTCGGACAAGCTGCGCAGCGAACTCGGCTGGCGGCCAAGATATCTCGACTTCGCCGACGGGCTGGCCGCCACCATCGCCTGGTATCGCGACAATGAAGCCTGGTGGCGTCCGGTCAAGGACGCCACCGAGGCGCGCTACGCCGGCCAGGGCCAGTGAGTGATGGGCAACCCGTGACCGAGTACGGAAAGCCGTTGTCCGCCAACACCACACCGATTCCGGGCCTGACCATCTGGGAATTGCCGGTGCACGGCGACAATCGCGGTTGGTTCAAGGAGAACTGGCAGCACGCGAAGATGACGGCCCTCGGGCTGCCGGATTTCGGTCCCGTCCAGAACAACATCTCGTTCAACGATGCGGCTGGCACCACCCGTGGCATCCACGCCGAACCGTGGGACAAGTTCGTGTCGGTCGCGACAGGCCGGATCTTCGGTGCCTGGGTCGACCTGCGCGCCGGCCCGACATTCGGGACGGTGTTCACCGCGGAACTCGATCCGTCGCGTGCGGTGTTCGTGCCGCGCGGGGTCGGCAACGCTTTCCAGACGCTCGAATCCGACACCGCGTACGTCTACCTGGTCAACGATCATTATTCGGCTGACGCCCAATATGTTTCGGTGAACCTGGCCGACGGGACGCTGGCCATCGAATGGCCGATCCCGCTCGAACGCGCCGAACTGTCGGCCAAAGACCGCACGCATCCCCGGCTGGCGGACGTCCAACCCGTCACACCGCGAAAGACGTTGGTACTGGGCGCGAATGGCCAAGTCGGCCGGGCGCTGCGTGCCGAATACGGCGACGATCCGGGCGTCGAGTTCGCCACCCGCGATGAGGTGGACCTGGCCGGTGACCTGGAGACGACCCGCCGGTGGCAGGACTACGACACCGTCATCAACGCCGCCGCGTACACCGCGGTGGACGACGCCGAGACCCCGAGCGGGCGCGCCGACGCCTGGGCTGTCAACGTCACCGGCGTTGCGGCGCTGGCCCGTATCGCGACGGCCCGCGGCATCACCGTGGTGCACCTCTCCAGCGACTACGTCTTCGACGGCACCTCCGGCTCCCCCTACCGGGAGGACGACCCGATCGCCCCGCTCGGGGTGTACGGCCAGACGAAAGCTGCCGGCGACCAGCTCGTCGCGACAGTGCCGCGGCACTACATCGTGCGGACGTCGTGGGTCGTCGGGGACGGCCACAACTTCGTCCGGACCATGGCATCGCTGGCCGAGCGCGGCGTCGACCCGTCGGTGGTGGACGACCAGGTCGGGCGGCTCACGTTCACCTCGGAGCTGGCCCGGGCCATCCGGCACCTGACCGCGACCGGCGCGCCGTACGGGACCTACAACGTCACCGGCGCCGGACCCGCCATGTCGTGGGCCGACATCGCCCGCCGGGTATTCGAGCTGTCCGGCCACGACCCGGCGCGGGTCACGGGCGTCAGCACGGACGCCTACTTCGCCTCCGCGACCAGAGCGGTGGCCCCGCGGCCACGCAACAGCGTGCTCGACAACCAGAAGCTCGAGTCAACGGGATTCAAACCCGAGGCAGCCGACGATTCCTTGTCGCGCTACCTCGGTCGGTAGCCGCGTTTCCCACCAAGCGGGCGCTTGCTCGGGTGCGTCGGGGAGCGCCGTGTGAAGATGGACGGACTATGAGCTCTACAGATCTCAGTCCGGCGTCCCTGCGCGCGGCGTTCGGCCACTTCCCGACGGGCGTCGTCGCCATCGCAGCCCACATCGAGGGCGAAAAGGTCGGCCTTGCCGCCAGCACCTTCGTGCCGGTTTCCCTGGAGCCGCCGCTGGTGTCGTTCTGCGTGCAGAACACCTCGACCACCTGGCCGAAGCTCCAGGACCTGCCGGCCCTGGGCATCAGCGTCCTCGGCCAGCAGCATGACGCCGCGGCGCGCACCCTGGCAGCCAAGACCGGCGACCGCTTCGCGGGCATGGAGACCGAAGCCCGAGACAACGGCGCGCTGTTCATCCACGGCACCAGCGTGTGGCTGGAGACGTCGATCGATCAATTGGTTCCCGCCGGCGATCACACCATCGTGGTCTTGGCGATCAGCGACATCGTCATCAACCCCGACGTCGAGCCGATGGTCTTCCACCGCAGCGAATTCCGCCGCCTGGAGGCCTGAGCTAAGGCTTGGCGGCCAGTTCCTGGCGGTACCCGGCCACTCGCCTCTCGAGCTCGGCGGCGTCGTCGGGCCGGCCTTCCTTACGGGCCAGTTCGGCGCGTAAGGAGAGTTCGCGGATCGCGGTCCGAATGTCGTTGACGCTGTGCGTTTCTGATTGGCCCATCTGGCTGCCTTTCGTCACGGATTGGCTGCCCCTCCGAGCCTACGCCGAAACTATCTGCGGAAGAGTTTGTTCCCCAGCCAGACGATCGGGTCGTATTTGCGGTCGGCGACGCGCTCCTTCATCGGGATCAGCGCGTTGTCGGTGATCTTGATGTGCTCGGGGCAGACCTCGGTGCAGCACTTCGTGATGTTGCAGTAACCAAGGCCGAACTCGTCCTGCGCCATGTCCTTGCGGTCCAGGGTGTCGAGCGGGTGCATGTCGAGCTCGGCCACCCGCATCAGGAAGCGCGGACCGGCGAACGCCTGCTTGTTCTCCTCGTGGTCACGCACCACGTGGCAGGTGTTCTGGCACAGGAAGCACTCGATGCACTTGCGGAACTCCTGCGAGCGCTCGACATCCTCCTGCTGCATCCGGTACTCGCCGGGCTTGAGGTCCTTCGGCGGCGCGAAAGACGGGATTTGCCGCGCCTTTTCGTAGTTGAACGACACGTCGGTCACCAGGTCGCGGATGATCGGGAACGCCCGCAGTGGGGTGATGGTGACGGTCTCGGCCGGATCGAACGTCGACATCCGGGTCATGCACATCAGCCGGGGACGGCCGTTGACCTCCGCCGAACACGAGCCGCACTTGCCGGCCTTGCAGTTCCACCGCACCGCCAGGTCCGGGGCCTGCGTGGCCTGGATGCGGTGGATGATGTCGAGCACGACCTCACCGTCGTTGACCTCGACCTTGAAGTCGTCGAGACCGCCGCCGGTGTCGTCGCCGCGCCAGACCCGCAGATTGGCTTGGTAGCTGTTGCTCATGGCTAGCTCCGTTCCGGATGGGCGGCCAGTTCGGCGTCGGTGTAGTACTTCTCCAGCTCGGACAGCTCGAAGCAGCCGAGCAGCTCGGCGGGCATTGGCACCTGCTGTTCCGGGGTGACCGTCACGTCGGGGACGATCGGATCGCCGCCACCGGCGCTGCACACCAGCAGGATGTTGCGCCAGTCGGCGTTCATCTCCGGGTAGTCGTCGCGGGTGTGACCGCCGCGGCTCTCGGTACGGGCCAGCGCCGCCTTGGCCACGCACTCGCTGACCAGCAGCATGTTCCGCATGTCGATCGCGAGGTGCCACCCGGGATTGAACTGCCGGTGCCCCTCGACGGTGATGTTGTGCATGCGGCGCTTCAGATCGTCGAGCTTGCCCAGCGCCTGCTCGATCTCTTCCTTGGTGCGGATGATGCCGACCAGGTCGTTCATCGCCTGCTGAAGCTCGGTGTGCAGGGTGTACGGGTTCTCCGCGCCGACGTGCTCGTCGAACGGTTCCAGCGCTTCCCGCGCCGCGGTGGCGAGGGCGCTGTCGGAAACGGTCGGCCGTCCGGGGAGCGCCTTCACGTACTGCGCCGCCCCGAGGCCGGCCCGCCGGCCGAACACCAGCAGGTCGCTGAGCGAGTTGCCGCCCAGCCGGTTGGAGCCGTGCATACCGCCTGAGCACTCGCCGGCCGCGAACAGGCCGGGCGTCCGGGCCGCGCCGGTGTCGGGATCGACCTCGATGCCACCCATGACGTAGTGGCAGGTCGGGCCGACCTCCATCTCGTCCTTGGTGATGTCGACCTCGGCCAGCTCCATGAACTGGTGGTACATCGACGGCAGGCGCTTCTTGATCTCCTCGGTGGGGATACGCGAAGCGATGTCGAGGTAGACGCCGCCGTGCGGGGTACCGCGACCGGCCTTGACCTCGGAGTTGATGGCGCGGGCCACCTCGTCGCGCGGCAGCAGGTCAGGGGTGCGGCGGGCGGAGTCGTTGTCCTTGAGCCACTGGTCGGCTTCTTCCTCGGTTTCGGCGTACTGGCCCTTGAACACCGAGGGGATGTAGTCGAACATGAAGCGCTTGCCCTCGGAGTTCTTCAGCACGCCGCCGTCGCCGCGCACACCCTCGGTGACCAAAATGCCCTTGACCGAGGGGGGCCAGACCATGCCCGTCGGGTGGAACTGGATGAACTCCATGTTGATCAGCGTCGCGCCGGCCCGCAGCGCCAGGGCGTGCCCGTCGCCGGTGTACTCCCAGGAGTTCGACGACACCTTGAACGACTTGCCGATACCGCCGGTGGCCAGCACCACCGCGGGCGCCTCGAACAGCACGAACCGGCCCGACTCGCGCCAGTAGCCGAACGCGCCGGCGATGCGGTCACCGTCCTTCACCAGCTCGGTGATGGTGCACTCATGAAAGACCTTGATCCGGGCCTCGTAATCACCGGTCTCGGCGAAATCCTCCTGCTGCAGCGAGACGATCTTCTGCTGCATGGTGCGGATGATCTCGAGGCCGGTGCGGTCGCCGACGTGCGCGAGCCTCGGGTAGGTGTGGCCACCGAAGTTGCGCTGGCTGATGCGGCCGTCCTTGGTGCGGTCGAACAGGGCGCCGTAGGTCTCGAGCTCCCAGACGCGGTCCGGTGCTTCGCGGGCGTGCAGCTCGGCCATGCGCCAGTTGTTCAGGAACTTGCCGCCGCGCATGGTGTCGCCGAAGTGGATCTGCCAGCTGTCCTTCGAGTTGGCGTTGCGCATCGAGGCGGCGCAGCCACCCTCGGCCATCACGGTGTGGGCCTTGCCGAACAGCGACTTACACACCACCGCGACCCGAAGACCCTGCTCGCGGGCCTCGATGACCGCACGCAACCCCGCCCCGCCGGCTCCGATTACGACGACGTCGTACTCGTGCCGTTCGAGTTCAGCCATGAAATAACTCCAAATTGTCGTGAATAGTGTTGAAAATCAAGGGATCTTGTCGCCGACGAAACTCAACCGACGAAGCGCAGGTCGCTGAACCACCCGGCCGACACGGCCATCACGTAGAAGTCCGTGAACATCAGGGTTCCCAGGGTGATCCACGCGTACAGCTTGTGCCGGGTGTTGAGCTTGCTGACCTGGGTCCAGATCCAGTAGCGCACAGGGTGTTTCGAGAAGTGCTTGAGCCGGCCCCCGGTGACGTGCCGGCACGAGTGGCAGGACACCGTGTAGACCCACAGCATGATGACGTTGCCCAGCAGGATGATGTTGCCGAGCCCGAAACCGAAACCGCTGGGCGAGTGGAACGCGACGATCGCGTCGTAGGTGTTGATCAGCGAGATGATGACCGCGATGTAGAAGAAGTAGCGGTGGGTGTTCTGGATGATCAGCGGGAGCCGCGTCTCACCGGTGTACTTGGCGTGCGGTTCCGCGACGGCGCAGGCCGTCGGGGACTGCCACACCGTGCGGTAGTAGGCGCCGCGGTAGTAGTAGCAGGTCAGCCGGAACAGCAGCAGGAACGGCAGGGACAGGGCCGCGTAGGGAATCAGCGAGAAGAGCCCGTCGGCCGGCAGGATCTGTGGCCAGAACTCGCTGGCCGCACCGCAGTTGACGCTCAGACACGGTGAGTAGAACGGCGTCAGGTAGTGGTAGTCCGCGACGTAGAAGTGGTCCCGCTGGAAGGCGCGCACCGTCGCGTAGATGACGAACGCGGCGAAACCCAGGTCGATGAGGATCGGGGATTTGAGCCAGTTGTCGGTCCGCAGCGTGCGCTGCGGTATCTGCGCACGCGTGGGGGAGAAGACGCCGGTCCCGGGACGGTTGGCGGCGGGTGCGCTCACGAAGAAAGCCTCGATTCCATTGGGGACAGGGTCTGACTGTGAAGTTGTGGGACGGGCCGGCGATGGGCACGACGGACCGTCGTGCCCATGTCGGTCAGCCGCCTACGCCACCGTCGTGGTCGTTCCAGAATTCGCTGGAGTAGTCGTGGTCGGGGATCACGATCTTTTCCTTGGCAGGGCCTTGTTGCTTGATGCCGCGGCTGAATTCCAGTTCTTCGATGTCGATGTCCAGGCGCTCGACGTCGACGGCCAGGCGCTCGGCGTCATTCGCGATGCGGCGAGTGGCGGGGGAGTCTCCGTATTTGGCGGCCAGCGAGCTGACGGACCGACGCAAACTGCCGATCAAATCGTGCAGTTCGGTGAGCTCAGTAGTGGTGGACATCATGCGACCTCCTTGGGCTGAAGGGTGTCATAAATCACATTACGACACCGGATGCTAGTCAGATCCGGAGATGAAAGTGAGACAGGTCACGTTTGTCGGCCCGGTGTCGGCAAGTCCGGGCAGTGGCTGTCGGTACGGTATGACCATGTCCGACGCGGTCCTGGCGCAGCGCGCCGAAGCACTATTGGCCCTGCACCAGCCGGGAAATCCGGTCGTCCTCCCGACGGTGTGGGACGCGTGGTCGGCGAAGCTGGCGGTGTCCGCCGGATTCGCCGCGCTGACGGTCGGCAGCCATCCGGTCGCTGACTCCGTGGGCAAGCCCGACGGTGAAGGCATGTCGTTCGAAGACCTCACCACGCGCGTCGCCCAGATCACCTCGGCAGTCGAGGTGCCGGTGTCCGTCGACATCGAATCCGGCTACGGCGAGGACCCGGGCCGCCTCATCTCCGGCCTCCTGGCCGCGGGCGCGGTGGGCCTGAACATCGAGGACACCGTGCACAAGGACGGCGGCCGCATCCGCGATGCCCAGGAGCACGCCGACCTGGTCGGTGAATTGCGCAGGGCGGCAGACGCTTCCGGTGTACACGTCGTCATCAATGCGCGCACCGACCTCTTCCTGCGCCAGATCGGCGACGAGGCCGACCGATACGACCGCGCCGTGGAGCGGTTGAAGCTGTGCGCAGCGGCCGGTGCGGACTCCCTGTACCCGGTGGGCCGCCACGACGACGACACCCTGCGCCGGTTGGCCGCCGACCTGCCGTTGCCCATCAACGCCATCGCGATCCCCGAGTCCGACGATCCCGCATCCTTCGGCCCGTTGGGCGTCGGCCGCATCAGCTTCGGGCCGTTCCTCCAGCGCGCACTGGCCACGGCGGCCGCGGATATTCTGGCGCGGTGGCAGTGAGCGACCCCGAAAACGAGCGCGGCGCCGACGAAAATCACGGGTTGTGGTGGGCCGCCGGTGTTGCCGCCGCCGTGCTGTTGATCATCCTGATTTACCAGGTGATTCAGACTTCCGAGGACTCTGAGACACCGCCCGGCCCGGTCGGTGAACCCACGGTGCTGACGACGCATCCGACCACCACCAAGCGGACGACGACCCGGACCACGACCACGACCACCACGACAACGACGACGGAAAGCACGTCGGAGACGTCGACGACGGATGAGACGACGACCTCGTCCACCAGCAGCACCTACACGCCGTCGAGCACCTCCGGTTACGGGACCTATCCCACGACCACCACGACGACGATCTACAACCCGTACACCACGGCAAGCCCCACCCCGCCCGCCGGCGTCGGATAGCCTTCCGCAGGCCTGTGATCGGGGCCACTCACTTCACGGGCGTTTGCCGCGGGCTGTGAGAAGAGCGTGACGGTCGATTCACACGCGGCAACATAATCCGCAATATCGGCTCCCTACCTTTTGGTGCATGGACGCGAAGAACCTTGTGGTCGTAGGCCACGGAATGGTCGGGCACCGCTTGGTCGAGGCGCTGCGCTCGCGGGATGCCGCGGGCCAATGGCGCATCACCGTGCTGTCCGAGGAAGCGGATGCCGCCTATGACCGGGTGGGGCTCACGGGTTACACCGAGCACTGGGACCGGTCGAAGCTGGCGTTGCCGGGCAACGGATATGACGGCGACGGGCTGGTGGACCTGGTCCTGGCCGACAAGGTCGGCGGCATCGACCGCGCCGCCAAGACGGTGGTGACCGAGTCGGGCCGCGGCATCGCGTACGACAAGCTGGTATTGGCCACGGGCTCTTACGCTTTCGTGCCGCCCGTGCCCGGTCACCAGCTCGACGGCTGCTACGTCTACCGCACGCTGGACGATCTGGACGGCATCCGCGCCGCCATGACGCGGTCGGCCGAACACGGCAACAACACCGGTGTGGTCATCGGTGGTGGTCTGCTCGGTCTGGAAGCGGCGAATGCGTTGCGCCAGTTCGGAATGCAGGCCCACATCGTCGAGCGGGCACCCCGTCCGATGAACCAGCAGCTCGACGACGCCGGCGGCGCGCTGCTGGCCCGCATGATCGGCAAGCTGGGCATCTCGGTGCACCTGGACGTCGGCACCGACGCCATCGAGTCGCTGGACGAGGGCGTGCGCGTGCTGCTCAGCGACGGCACCCTGATCGACGCCGGTCTGGTCATCTTTGCCGCCGGTGTGCGTCCGCGCGACGAGCTGGCCCGCGAGGCCGGTCTGGAGCTCGCCGAGCGTGGCGGCGTCCTGACCGACTTGTCCTGTGCGACCAGCGATCCTGACATCTACGCCATCGGTGAGGTGGCCGCTGTCGAGGGCCGGTGCTACGGCCTGGTCGGTCCCGGTTACACCACCGCCGAGGTGGTCGCCGACCGGCTACTCGGTGGCGCCGCGGAATTCCCCGAGGCCGATATGTCGACCAAGCTGAAGCTGCTCGGCGTCGACGTCGCGAGTTTCGGTGATGCGCAGGGCGTTACGCCCGACTGCCTGCAGGTCGTGGTCAATGACCCGGTGAAGCAGACCTACGCCAAGCTGGTGTTGTCCGACGACGCCCAGACCCTGCTGGGCGGCATTCTGGTCGGCGACGCGTCGGCGTACGGCGTGCTCCGTCCGATGGTCGGTGAGACGCTGCCCGGCGATCCGCTGGCGCTGATCGCGCCGGCCGGATCCGGTGAGGGCGCAAGTGCTCTCGGGGTCGGTGCCCTGCCGGACGCCGCGCAGATCTGCTCGTGCAACAACGTCACCAAGGGCGACCTGTGCAGCGCGATCGAGGGCGGGTGCTCCGACGTGCCGGGCCTGAAGGCCTGCACCAAGGCCGGCACCTCGTGTGGCTCTTGCGTGCCGCTGCTCAAGCAGCTGCTGGAAGCTCAGGGTGTCGAGCAGTCCAAGGCGCTGTGCGAGCACTTCCCGCAGTCGCGGGCCGAGATGTTCGAGATCATCTCGGCCACCTCGATCCGTACCTTCTCCGGGCTGATCGCCAAGTTCGGCACCGGAAAGGGTTGCGACATCTGCAAACCCGCGGTCGCCTCGATTCTGGCGTCGACCAGCAGCGGTCACATCCTCGACGGCGAACAGGCCGCTCTGCAGGACTCCAACGACCACTTCCTGGCCAACATCCAGAAGAACGGCAGCTACTCGGTCGTCCCACGGGTACCGGGTGGCGACATCACCCCGGAGCAGCTGATCCTGATCGGTGAGATCGCCAGGGACTTCGGGCTTTACACAAAGATCACCGGTGGTCAGCGGATCGACATGTTCGGTGCCCGCGTGGACCAGTTGCCGGAAATCTGGCGGCGCCTGGTCGACGGCGGCATGGAGTCCGGGCAGGCGTACGGCAAGTCCCTGCGTACCGTCAAGAGCTGCGTCGGTAGCGACTGGTGCCGGTACGGGCAGCAGGATTCGGTGCAGATGGCCATCGACCTCGAGCTGCGCTACCGCGGACTGCGGTCGCCGCACAAGATCAAGATGGGCGTGTCGGGCTGTGCCCGGGAATGCGCCGAGGCCCGCGGCAAGGACGTCGGCGTCATCGCGACCGAGACCGGCTGGAACCTGTACGTCGGCGGCAACGGCGGTATGACGCCCGCCCACGCGCAGCTGCTGGCCGGCGATCTCGACGACGAGACGCTGATCCGCTACATCGACCGGTTCCTGATGTTCTACATCCGCACCGCCGATCGGCTGCAGCGCACCGCGCCGTGGGTCGACCAGATGGGGCTGGACCACGTCCGTGACGTCGTGTGCGACGACTCTCTCGGTCTGGCAAGCGAATTCGAGGCCGCCATGGAACGGCACGTCGACGGCTACTCCTGCGAGTGGAAGGGCGTGCTGGACGACCGCGCGAAGCTGTCGCAGTTCGTCTCGTTCGTCAACGCGCCCGATGTCGCCGACCCGACCATCGAATTCACCGAACGCAACGGTCGCAAGGTGCCGATCGGCATGCCCACCGTCCCGCCCGCCAAGAGCTGATCAGGAGAACCCGATGACTCTCAACGACCTTTCCGAAGTTGCTCAGTACCAGGACCGTTCGGAGTGGACCGCGGTCTGCTCCTACCACCGGCTGGTGCCGGGGCGCGGGGCCGGAGTGCTGCTGCCCGACGGCACACAGGCGGCGCTGTTCCGCCTGCACGACGGATCGCTGTACGCCGTCGGCAACATCGACCCGTTCTCCGGTGCGGCCGTCATGTCACGGGGTCTCGTCGGTGACCGCGCCGGCCGGGCGTGTGTGCAGAGCCCCATCAAGAAGCAGGCTTTCGCCCTGGACGACGGTGTCTGCCTTGATGATCCCTCGGTGAGCCTGCCCGTCTACCCGATCCGGGTGTGGGCCGGGCTGGTCGAGATCGGCCCGCTCGGAGTCGACGTAGCTGCTTGAGCCAACACTCATCAGCGGGTGCAGCTGTTGTCCTCGATGGTCTGCATCACCCAGTAGGTCGCGAACTCGACGATCAGGGCGATCTCCGCAATCAGCACGGCGTGGTTGAAGCCGTCCAGCGTCAGGTGCAGGACGACAGCGGTCACCAGGGTGCCGGCCATCAGGAGTGAGATCGTCTGGTATCCGCCGCGGTAACGGCTCCCACAGGCCGGGGCGGTACCGAAGGCGGAGCTGAACACCGTCAACACGATGGCGCCGAACATTGCCGCCGCGGCAATGCCGTGGGCATTGATCCGAAACCAGTCCGGCGACGCGACGAGCACCACGACACCGGTCCCGAGCACCGCGCGCTGCAGCCACACCGCTGCGATGCCCAGCACGGTGGTGGGCCGGGAGGGCCGGAACAGCAACCATGACGCGACGCGCGAGCCGGCGAGCACCACCGTGACCGTCCAGGCGTTGAACAGTACGGCCGCCCCCGCTTTGACGGCTACGGGATCAGCTGTGCCGCACTGCAGTACGGGTCGCGTCGTGGGGACGACAGCAATCACGAAGGCCAGCACGCCGGCCAGATTCAGCAGCGTGTTCTCGGTGTCGCTGGCCCCCTGATACACGATGAGCATGGCGCCGATCGCGAACAGCGCACCGACGAAGACGGCATGTGCGGTGGTGAAGTAGTAGGCGCTGATCGAGGTCTGCCAGCACGTGGCATGCGCGCGCTCGACGACCAGTGCCGCGCCCAGCAGGACGGCCATGACCACCATGCCACCGCGGAGGAACCGGTAGGTGTCCAGCGCTACGTCGTTGCCCGTCCGCTTGGCCATGCCTCCAGTATGGGCTGGAATATCCCCCACAACTGGGCGGTACCCACCCAGCTCGGCGGGAAACCTAAGCAGCCAGCGACAAGCGGGCCGTGCGGAACCGGTGGGCCACCAGCTTGGCGACGCCCGGGTGCCGGCCCAGCGGGTCCGTCACCACGTCGGCGCCGCACGTGTACAGCCGGTCCTGAAAGAGTCCGTCGGCCAACAGGTATGACGCCACGGCGACGCGCTCGGCGCCGCGCTTCCGCAGCCGCGCCACCACGTCGCCGACCCAGTGCGTGCCGCTGATCGCGAAGGCGAGCTCGACCCGGCTGCCCAGCGTCGCCGACAGCATGGCGCAGGTCCGGCGCAGGTCACTGGCAGCGCGCGGGTCGGAAGTTCCGGCGGCGGCCAGCACCACGGAATCCGATGGACGCCAGCCTGATTCGATCAGCCGGTCGGCCAATACCCGGACCATCGCGGTCGAGGGTCCGAGCGCCGGCGTCACGGTGACGTCGCGATGGCCGCTCTCCGCGATGCCCTCCGGGATGTCCTTGTGCACGTGGTACCCCGACGACAGGAACGCCGGAACGACGACCGCCGGGCCGGGCGGCAGGCCTGACAGCACCTCGGCCGGCGTGGGTCCGAGGACGTCGACGAATGCGGTGTGCACCCGGCGGCCCAGCAGTCCACTGACCTGCTCGGCCAGATCGCCGATCATCGCGACGCCCGAGCCCTTACGGGTGCCGTGGGCGACCAGGACGGGGTTCACGACGCACCCACCGAGTAGTCGTCGACCGCCAGACGGTAGCCGCGCTTCACGACGGTCGCGACGATTTCCTTGTCGCCCAAGGTGGTTCGCAGACGCAGCACCGCGGTCTCGACGGCGTGGGTGTCCGAACCGCTGCCCGGCAACGCGGCGAGCAGTTCCTGCCGGGACACCACGGCGCCGGGCCGCAATGCCAGCGCGCGGACGATGGACATCCCGGCCGGCGACAGGTCGCGAACCACACCGTCGACGACGACGCAGGTGCCCCGGATCTCGAGGTCGTGTCCAGCGGCCCGCAGCTTCCGCGTCTGCAGCACCGGCAGTTCGTCGGCGATGTGCCGGGCCAGTGCGCCCAGGCGCATTCGCTCGGGAGCGGAGGTCGGCACGCCGAGCCGGGCCAGCGGCCGGGCCGTCACCGGTCCGACGCACATGGCGTGCACCTGGGTCCGAAACGCTTCCAGCACTTGATCATTGATGCCGAGCTCGGTCGCGCGCATCAGGGTCGCGGCAACCGCGGGGGCCGAGGTGAAGCTGACGGCGTCGAGCCGGCGTTCGGCGATGTCGCCCACCAACGAGTCAAACGCGCCACCGGGCGGCACCGGTTGCCAGCGGTACACCCTGATGGGGACGACGTCGGCGCCGGCGCGGCGCAGCTCGTCGAGAAACTCGGGGAAGGGGTCCCACTCATCGGTGGCGCCGTGCAACTGAACGGCGATCCGCAGGCCCGAGATACCGCCCTGCAGCAGGTAGCCCAGCACCTCGCGCGACGACTCGGACTCCGGTGACCATTCCTCGGGCAGCCCGGCGGCGCGCAGCGCACCGGTGGCCTTGGGACCGCGGGAGACGATCCGGGCGCGACCGAGGGCATCGGTCAGTTCGCCGGAAATCCCCCAGTCGTCGGCGGCGGACATCCAGCCGCGGAAACCGATGCCGGTCGTCGCGATCAGCACGTCGGGCGGCACATCCAGCAGCGCCCGCGTGTTGTTGCGCAACTCGTCGTCGTCGGGCAGCGGCACCATCGAGATGGCGGGGGCGGCGATCACCGTCGCGCCGCGGCGGCGCAGCAGGGTGCACAGCTCATCGGCACGTCGTGCGGAGGTCACCGCCACCCGAAATCCGGTGAGCGGGGCCCGTTCGGGATCACTCATGCGTCTAGTGAACGGACAACGTGTTTCCGGCCGGTTACTCGGCCATTGCTCAGCGGTGTCGCCAGGGCGGAATGGGTGACGTTTGCGTCACATGCGAGGCTGAGCTGGGAATTTGTCTGCGAAAACCTCACAAGGCCTCACCAGACGTCGCCCTCGCGCCAGTCACAGGTGATGTCGGCCGTGGTATCGACCTCGACCGAGACCGGCAACACGAACAGCGAATGATCGTCTTCGGGCGTGCGATCGAGGCCGGCCGGCGCCAGCACCGACGTCGTGCCGCGCCACGGCTGCCAGCCGCGCGCCGTGTAGATCGGACGTCCCGCGTCGGAGGAGCTGAGCGCCCCGATCTCGTAGGCGCCCCGGATCACCTGCTCGACGGCGTCCAAGACCGCGGTGGCCAGGCCTTGGCCGCGCCAGTCCTCGCGGACCGCAACGGCCTCGACGTAACCGCACCGCAGTGCGGTCTTGCCGTAGAGGAGCCGGCGCTGGACGACCGCGCCGTGCGCGATGATCGCGCCGTGGTGGCAGATCAGTGCGTGCATGCCACCGAGGGAGTGCTCCCAGTCGGCTTCAGAAAAGGAACTGGTCAACTCGTCCGCATTCCTATACGCCTCGATGACCATCTGCCGCGCACCTTCGCGGGTCTCGGCATCGAGATCAGCGGTGTGGACCAACCGCGCCGTGTGAACGTTGTGTACGCGGGACAGATCCGTGGGGTGCACCCCCTCGTTCTACCAGGATTGCCCAGTGCGCGCTGGTGCCTGCGCGGGTTCAGGCGCCGAACGGTTGACGCGGCCTGGACCAGTGCATGCGCACGTGCTGGCCGGGCCGGATCTGGCCCACCTTGTCGATGTCGTGGTCGGCGACGACGCCGATCACCGGGTACCCGCCGGTGACCGGGTGGTCGGGGCCGAGGATCACCGGTAAACCGTTGGGCGGCACCTGAATCGCACCTCGCGTCGCACCTTCGCTCGACAGCTGGCGATCCGGCCAGCGGTGCTGCAGCGGCCGGCCGCTCAGCCGCATCCCCACCCGGTCGCTTTGATCGGTGACGACCCACTCCGTGTGCACCAGGGCATCGGGGTCGACGAACCAGTCGTCGCGCGGACCGGGGACCACCAGCAGTTCGAGAAGGTCGTCGGCGATGGCGGCCACCGGCGCCTGGTCGAGTTCGGGGAACTCGGCGGTGTGTTCGCCGATGGTCAGCATGTCGCCCGGCTGCAGTGGCCGCGGGCCGATGGCCGACATGACGTCGTAGCTGCGGGAGCCGAGCACGGGGTCGACGACGAAGCCGCCGCGGACCGCGAAATAGCTGCGCAGCCCGGTGTGCGGCGCGCCCAGGGAGATCACCTCTCCGTCGTGCGCGTAGTGAATGCTGTTGGTGCCGAACGGCATTCCGTTCGCGGAGGGATCGGCGTCCGCGCCGGTGACGGCCACCGCGACGCCTTCTTTTCCGCCGCCGTGCAGGCGGGCGGAGAAGCCGCCGAACGTCACCTCGATGGTCGCCCGGTCGTTCGGGTTGGCCACCAGCCGGTTGGCCAGCGTGTGTGAGCGACGGTCGGCGGCGCCTGAGCGGCTCACGCCCATGTGGGCCAGGCCGGGGCGGCCCAGGTCCTCGACCAGCGCGAGTGGACCGGTCTTGAGGATTTCGAGTGTCGCGGTCATAGCTTCGCCTTTCCGTCCCTGCCGACTAACCGATTGCCCGGAACTGCACGCACATGCCGGGTGCCAGCAACGCTGGTTGCTCTCGCTCGATGTCCCACAACTCGGCGTCTGTCCGGCCGATCAACTGCCAGCCGCCCGGGGTCTCCCGCGGGTAGACGCCGGCGAACTCTCCGGCCAGCGCGACCGAGCCGGCGGGCACTCGCGTGCGCGGCTCGCTGCGCCGCGGCACCTGCAATCGCTCGTCGCCACCCACCAGGTAGGCGAAGCCCGGCGTGAAGCCACCGAACGCGACCCGCCACAGTGACCCGGTGTGGGCGGCGACCACCTCGTCCGGGGCCAGCCCGGTCAGCTTGGCGACCTCGTCGAGGTCCGTGCCGTCGTACACGACGTCGATGATCACGTCGGGCTGCGTCGATGTGCCGGCTTCGGAGGGCCCGGACTCCATGGGGTGGAGCTTGGACAACCGCTGTGCGGTGGGAATCTGATATCGCGGTGCGGCGAGCTTGACCAGGATGGTCCGCGACGCCGGCACGATGTCGAGGACACCCGGCAAACCCGCTGCGTGCAGCGTGTCGGTCCACGCCAGCACCTCGGCGGTGCTGTTGAATTCCAGTAGCAGGGCTTGGTCGCCGTAGTTGCGGACGGTGCCGAGCGTCAACGGCGCCACGGCGCTCACAGTTTCTTGTGTGACGGTCATCACTCGAAGCTACCCGCGAGTAGCTGTCGTGTCCGCATTCTTTAGCGCCTCGCCAGAGGAGCCTTAGCGATCACTCAGACGGCGAAATCGTAGGTCGGTTCGTGCCGCTTGATGTAGCTGATCACCCGGTACGTCACCGGCAGGAAGATGACCTCGACGGCAGTCTTGTACAGCCAGCCCTGGCCGGTGTAGACGGCGAAGTCGTGGAAGGTGCTGATGCCGATGGCATTGGCGGCGATGGCGCAGAACACCAGGGTGTCACCGAGTTGCCCGGCGAAGGTCGAGCCGACCAGTCGCGCCCACAGGTGCTTCTCCTTGGTGCGTTCCTTGATGGCCACCACGACCCACGCGTTGATGGTCTGCCCGACGATGAAGCCGGCCAGCCCCGCGATGATCAGCTGCGTATAGGAGTGCACGACGTTCTCGAAGTGCGCCTGGTTCGGGTAGAAGTCGGCGGCAGGTAGGTAGATCGTCGCCCAGAATGACAGTGCCGCAAGGATGTTCATGGCGAAACCCAGGTAGATCGCCCGTCGTGCGGCCTTGAAGCCGTACACCTCGGACAGCACGTCGCCGATGATGTAGGTGAGGGGGAAGACGATGAAGCCGCCGTCGGTGATGATCGGGCCGAATGCCACGCCCTTGGTGGCGGTGACGTTGGAGATGATCACCAGGGCCGTGAACACCGCGATCAGGATCGGATAGTAGGCCGATCCGACCTGCGCGAAGCGGGCGTGCTGTTCGGGGCGCTCGGTGCCGGTCACGCCGATCATCTTGGCAGGCAGGGCGGCGAGTGCAACCTCAGGCCGGCGCGGCGGCCAGCAGGGGCGGCAGTTGATCGGCGACCGCCGGGTACGACAGCACCGAGGCGAACGTGATGGCCGCGGACAGATCTCTGTTGGGAAAGACGATGCGATTGGCTTTTGCCTGGCTGAGTTGCGCGACCGTCGGGTCGGCCAGCACCGCGGGCCGCTGTTCGTCGGCATCGAGTGTCCAGATCAGCACATCCGCGCCGCGGAACGCCGTGGCCATCTGGTCGCGCGGCACGAAGGCATGTTGTCCCTTGGTGAAGGAGTCCAGCCCGTCCGGGACGGCGATGCCCATCTCGCCCAGGAAATCGGTGCGCCAGCCGGCCGGTGTGATCTCGACCCCGTCCGCGTTGGGAAGGCCGTTGACGATCAACATCTTTCGGCCGGCGAGTCTCGGGTTCGCCTTGCCCGCGCCGGCGAACTTCGCGTCGACGCCGTCGATGAGCCGCTTCATGTCGTCGGCCTTGAAGACTGCCTGTCCGATGACGGTGGCCTGGTCTTTCCACGGTTCGAAGAACGCGTCCTGGCCGGACTGGGCGACGGTCGGGGCGATCTCCGACAGCTTCTTGTAGGTGTCGGCGTCCAACCCGGCGTTGGTCGCGATGATGAGGTCGGGCTTCAGCGCGGAGATCTTGTCGACCTGGATGCCGTCGTTGAGATTCAGGACGGCCGGCTGGGCCGGGCCGAGCGCGGGCTGGGCCCACGGCCACACCGCGAAGGGTGGATTGCCGAACCACTCGGTCACGGCGATCGGCACCACGCCCACGGCCAGCAGTTCGTCCTGCCCGGTGAGGCCGGCAGACACCACGCGCTTCGGTTGCGCCGGAATCTTCGTCGACCCGAATGCGTGCGTGATGGTGACCGATCCGTCGCCGGCGACGGTGCCCGAAGCCGGCGGCTTGGTGCATGCGGCGACCACGGCGGCGCCGGTGGCACCGGCGGCCAGTGCCAGGAAGCTGCGGCGCGAGCGGAGGGGGTGCACGTCGTGAGTCTTTCACCTACCCCGGGGAATGGCTCCGCTAACACGCGAAAGCAGTCAGGGCCCGTCCTGGGCGAAGGGCTGCGGCGGCATTTGCGCGCGCGTCATTGCTCGAGTTTGCCGGCCACGTAAATATCGTTGGCGGGCAGCGCGTGGGAAGATTGGAAGCGTCAAGCATACCTTAGGTATGTAATTTGTTCGATTATTAGCTGACTGCCAGGACGTCACCAACTGGCCGAGTTTTGCCAACCACGCGCTTACGACCTGCGCCAGCCGTCAAATTGCTGGTTAATAGGCATGCCGAGCCCATGTTTCCCGTGGGTCACATGGTCCGTGCGTTACCTGTGAGTCGAGTGTTGTTGTTAGCGAGAACTGTGCGATGTCAGTCGTTTGACGTATCGCCGGACGCCCTGTGACCGTGCTCTAATTGGGGTGGACGTCGTTCTTTGACGGACAACGTGGGTTTGCTGGGAGGCGGCTATGGCGATGGATTCCGATGCGGTGCGCAGTCCACGGCGACATAGTCGGACCGAGGCCGGACCTGTGCGCCAGGGACTGGCCTCGAAGCGGCCGGAGCGCGTCGTCACGCGGCACATCCCCGAACTGCTCGTTGGTCTGCGGTGGCTGTTCGACACGGCCCAACCTGACGGCGCCGTGGTGAGTGCGGGCGGCCAGGTCGTGCGATCCGGCCGGCGGACTTTACGGTTCCGGCCGGTGGACTGGCAGGGCCACGCGGTGATCGAAATCGTCGGCCCCGCCGCGCCTGGCGACCCGTCGCCACGAGCCGAGTTGGAGGCGTACGCCCAGGCGCTTGATGACATGGGCGAAGACGTGGTGGCCAGCTGGATCGGGCGCCGAGGCCAGGTGCGCAGCATCGCATTGGCCCGCCCCGTGCATCCGACCCTCCGCGCCGCGGTCGATCGGTATGTGGCCGGGTGCCCAGAGCATCCCGGTCGGCAATGTGCGTGCGGCCGCCGGGCCCGCGACTGCAGCGTGTCGCTGCGCGCGGTTGAGCGGGCGATCGGCCGTCACCAAATCGAATTCGACGCGCTTGCGGGGCCGTGGCCCGATGCGCTGGATCCGTCCGGAGAATTGGGCGTGATCGCCGCCGGAATGGTGCCGCAACTCAGCGAGCAGAGGGTGGCCGGAAACGCCGTTTGACCGTTTCGCGGGTATCACCGCGATAAGTCGTGCAAGTTTCATTTCCCGTTCGGTTATCGCTATGCCCGAACAATCTTTATTATTCCGTTACGGACACTGCGGGGGCGGTGCCGGAATTAATTGACGGAAGCGTCTCATATGACGGTCGGGAGGTGTCGTTGCGATGACTGCGCGTGTGATCACCGGTCAGCTGCTGGCGGCTCTGGCGGTGGCTGCTCTCGGCATTTCAGCCCCCGCCTCGGCTGATGCCGGAACAGGCCAGATGGCGGCCTGCGCCGAACGAGGCAACCCGCTCGACTGCGTACCGACGAACGCCGCGGCCAATGCCGCAGAACTCGCCTATCTGACCGAGCTGCACGGCCGGCTGCAGGTGAGTGATGCTGACCTGCTCAAAACCGGGCGTCTGACCTGCAACATGTTCGTTTACGCCGGTCAGCCGACGGGCGATGCCGTGAACGATATTTCGAGATCGCTGAAAGTGAACAAGCCGTCCGCCACTTTCGTCATGGATATGGCGATGGTGCATCTGTGCCCCGGCCTGAACATCGGCGCCGACGGAGTGCCCCGCCCCCGCTATTAACACGCGAGTGAATTCACGCTGAACCCGCGTGAAATCGATGTAGGTAAGCCGGCCAGTCCCACGTATTCAGGAATTCCTTTGCGGCGGAGTATCCGTTGTCATAGAGCCGCCGCCGATCCGCGCGGGAAATGTCGAAATTCAGGTAGCCGATGCCGGCCGCGTCGACCACTATCGTTCGGGCCGCGACGGAGGGCTGGCGGAGATAGGTCTGGTCATGACCGAGCAGTGCGGTGTTGATGAGGTTCTCCAAGAGCCGCGGAGCTCCAGGTAGATCGACGACCGGTGCCAGGCCCGGACCCGGGTCGCCGTCGCCCTGCGCGGCGCGCTGGGCCGTCACGGTGATGCCGAAGCTGGGCCAGCGCGGGACCTTTCCGTCGGTGCGATCCAGTGAGTACATCGGAAAGTTCGACAGCAGTCCGCCGTCGATCAGCGTCGACGTCGTGCCCGAGCCGCTCGTGATCGTCACCGGACGAAAGAAGAACGGGATCGCCATGGATGCACTCACCGCATCCGCGACGGACTGTTCGTCGGGATCGAGGCCGTACATCCGGCGGTAGTCCCACGGCAGCCGGACCAGCGTGCCGCGGGTGATGTCGGCGACCGTGACGACCAGGCGGTAGCGCTGCTCGGGCGGCAGCTCGCGGTCGTCGAGCGCCAGATCGCCGAATGTCCGTACGCCCAGATTCCGCAGCTCGCCGTCAACCCAGTCGTGAATGGCGTCGCCCCGATACATCCCCTGGCCGCGGAAGGCGGTCCAGTACTTGCCGAGCACCGGGATTCGGCTGGTGCCAACGGGATCCAGGAACTTGCGATAGGGCAGCGACATCGCCAGCTCCTGGAGTTGGTCGCCGCTGAGCTGGCAGCCGGCCGGCTGATGACGGTTCGCGGCGGCGATCACAGCGCCCACCAGGGACCCGGCCGACGTCCCGGATACTCGGCCGACGCGATAGCCCGCGTCACCGAGCGCGACGACAGAGCCGACCAATCCGATTGCCTTGACGCCGCCACCGGACAACACCAGGTCGGCGGTCTTGACCGGGACCGCGGGGGAGTCGTCAGGCCTGTGAACCATTGCTGACGATGCTAGGTCACCGACCACGGTGCGCCTTGGACGGCAACGGACCGTGATGCCGAGGCGGCCCCGGACGGCACTGTGGCGCGCGTTACCCGGCCACTCAGCCGATTCTTAGGCGCAGACTAAGCCGCCCTCAGTACCCGTCCCTAATGTTGCTGGCACAGCGAGGGATTCACCGGAGAGGGGGTGGCGAATGGCGCATCGGTACTGTGACCGCATGTTGGCGGCACGCGCGTTTGTAATAGCAATGTCCACAGTCCTTCTCGTCCCCTCCGCGGTGGCCTCCGCAGACGACGACGCACCACCTCCCGGCCCGCCGCCGGTCTCCTTCACCATGACGTCGGGGGCGCCGATTCGGGACGGTGCCACCTACGGCATCGGAACGGTGATCGTCGCGCACTTCGCCGCCCCGGTTGATGAGGGTGCTGCCGCGCGGGACCTCGTGGTGACCGCGAACCCGCCGGTGACCGGGTCTTGGCACTGGGTCAACAACACGACCGCGCACTGGCGCCCGCCGCAGTACTGGGCGCCGGGCACCGTGGTGTCGGTGGCCGGGGGTCCGACGTTCACCATCGGCGCCTCCCACGTGTCGATCGCCGATGACGCGACGAAGAAGGTCAGCGTCTACGACGGCGGCGCGCTGGTGAAGACCATGCCGACCTCGATGGGCCGCGGCGGCACCGAAACCGTGAACGGCAAGACGCTGAGTTTCTGGACTCAGCCGGGGGTCTACACCGTGCTCGACAAGAGCAATCCGGTGGTCATGGACTCGTCGACGTACGGACTGCCGATCAACAACCACCTCGGGTACAAGGAGACCATCCCGTACGCCGTGCGCGTCAGCACCGACGGTGTGTACCTGCACCAGCTCGACGCGACGGTGTGGGCCCAGGGCAACACCAACACCAGTCACGGTTGCCTGAACCTGAATGGCGCCAACGCGCAGTGGTTCTACAACTTCTCTGTGCCGGGCGACGTGGTCGAGGTGCGGAACACCGGCGGCAAGCCCTTGCAGCTGTGGCAGAACGGCGACTGGAGTGTGCCGTGGGACCAGTGGTGATAACGATGCGGTCAAAGTTCAATGACGGTCGTGTCGATGTGACGCACGCCACAATACCTTTGGTATGCTGGTGAAAGTCACGGCAAAAGTCCTCGTCACGGCCGGTACTTAGCCGATAAAATTAGATAGCTGAATCAATCAGTTTGAAGTCAGGAGTGGTCGTGGGAGCAGTAGCGCATTTGCCGAACCAGATCGAGTCGGCGCCGTCGGCGGCGGACGCGACGCTGGCCGAGTTGTTGTCGATGTCTTCGGACATCATCGAGTCGACCTTCGCCGACCGCATCCGCGAACTCGGTGGCACGGAAGCCGAAATCCACCAGATGTCGGGTTCGGCGGCCTACGCGTTGTTCGCGTGGTCCGCGGGCCGCGGCTTCGGCGCCTGAGTCACCCGGCCGGGTAGCGCCGCGCCGGCGGTCGGCGCGCGGCTGTTGCCATCGCCCGCCAGGAGCCGGCCCTGCCACTCCAACCGGACATCCCGCTTGTGCCCGTCTCCATGCGACAACCCCGTCGCATGGAGACGGGCATTTTGCGTCAGAGGTGGTGCCCGGGTGAGTATCGCGTCGCGCTACGTATCCGCTGCCACATACCAAAACGCCGCGCGGAGAAGTGATCTCAGCGCGGCGCCTTCGGTACGACGGGTCAGACGGTCGCGTCGGCCTTCTCGGCGGGGGTCGGCCACGGCACCGGCACCGGACGCTGACGCACGATCTGCGGCCACCAGAACCACTTGCCCATGAGGGCCGCGATCGACGGCATCATGAACGACCGGACGACCAGGGTGTCGAACAGCAGACCCAGGCCGATCGTGGTGCCCACCTGGCCGATGATCCGCAGCTCGCTGATGATCATGGACGACATGGTGAAGGCGAAGACCAGGCCGGCGTTGGTGACCACCGAACCGGTGCTGCCCATGGCCCGGATGATGCCGGTGTTCAGGCCGGCATGGATCTCTTCCTTGAACCGGGCTGCCAGCAGCAGGTTGTAGTCCGCGCCCACGGCCAACAGGATGATCACCGACATCGGTATCACCATCCAGTGCAGTGGCAGGCCGATCAGGTACTGCCAGATGAGTATCGACATACCCAGCGACGCGCCCAGTGAGATGGCCACCGTCGCCACGATCACCGAGGCGGCCACCACGGCCCGGGTGATGATCAGCATGATGACGAAAATCAGTGCGAGAGCCGAGATTCCGGCGATCATCAGGTCGTAGTCGGAGCCCTCGGCCATGTCGCGGAAGGTTGCCGCACTGCCGGCCAGGTAGATCTTGGAGCCCTCCAGCGGCGTGCCCTTGATCGCCTCCTTGGCGGCCTGCTTGATGGCATCGATGTGCGAGATGCCTTCGGGGGTAAGCGGATTGCCCTCGTGCTGGATGATGAACCGCACCGACTTACCGTCCGGCGAGATGAAGTTCTTCATGCCTCGCTTGAAATCTGCGCTGTCGAAGGCCTCCGGCGGCAGGTAGAACGAGTCGTCGTTCTTCGACTTGTCGAAGGCCTCACCCATGGCACTGGAGTTCTTCTGGCCCTCGGCCTGCTGATCCAGCTGCCCCTTCTGGGTGGCGTACATCATCTGCATGTACTTCTTCATGTTCTTCATGGTCTCGATCTGCGGGGGCATGACCGTGACCATCTGCTTCGTCAGCGCGGACATCTTGTCCATGTCGGGGACGACCGTCTGGAAGTCGTCGGTCATGGTGTCGATGCCGTCGAGGGTGTCGAAGACCGAGCGCATGGACCAGCAGACCGGGATGTCGTAGCAGTGCGGTTCCCAGTACAGGTAGTTGCGGATCGGCCGGAAGAAGTCGTCGAAATCGGAGATGTGGTTGCGCAGGTCTTCGATGTCGCTCAACATGCCGTGCATCTTGCCGACCATGCTGTCCATGATGGTCGACATCTGAACCGTGATGGCCTGCATCTTCGTCATGGTGTCGATGCTCACCTGGATGTCATCCACCTGCTTGAGCATGTTGGCCATCATGTCCTGCTGGTACTTCTGGTTCATCACCTGCGTGGTGCTCTGCATGCCCAGCTGGAACGGGATGGTCGAGTGTTCGATGGGCGTGCCCTCGGGCCGGGTGATGGCCTGCACCTGGGCGATACCGGGAACGGCCACAACGGCTTTCGCGATCTTGTTGATCACCAGGAAGTCCGCCGGGTTGCGCAGGTCGTGGTCGGTCTGGACCAACAGCAGATCGGGGTTCATGCGGGCCGGGGAGAAGTGCCGGTTCGCGGCCGCGTAACCCTCGTTGGACGTGAGGTCCGCGGGCATGTACTGACGATCGTCGTAGCTCGTCTTGTAGCCGGGAATGGCGACCAGGCCGACCAACGCCACGGCGATGGTGGCGACCAGGATCGGGCCCGGCCAGCGGGTGATCGCGGCGCCGATCTTGCGCCAGCCGCGCACCCGCATCTCGCGCTTGGGCTCCAGCGTCTTGCCGAACTTGGTGACGACGGTGATGAGGGCCGGGCCGAGGGACAGCGCGGCGAGCACCACGGTGACCATGCCGATGGCCAGCGGGATGCCCAGCGTCTGGAAATACGGCAGCCGGGTGAAGTGCAGGCAGTATGTCGCACCGGCGATCGTCAGACCCGAACCGAGAATGACGTGCGCGGTGCCGTGATACATGTCGTAGTAGGCGTCCTCTTTGGACAACCCCGCCGTGCGCGCCTCCTGATACCGGCCGATCAGGAAGATGGCGTAGTCGGTCGCTGCCGCGATCGCCAGCATCGGAAGCAGGTTGGTGGCGAAGGTCGAGAGGCCGATGACGTTGTAGAAGCCGAGCACGGCCACCAGGCCACGGGCTGCACCCACGAGCACCATGACGATGAACAGCTCGATCAGCACCGTGATGACCGACCGGTAGACCAGCAGCAGCATGATGATGATGACCGCGAACGAAACCGCTTCCATCACCTTCAGGCTGCGGTCGCCGGCGACGTTCATGTCGGAGGCCTGGGCCGCCGCGCCGGTGACGTAGCTCTTCACGCCGGGCGGGGCGGGGACGCTCTTCAGAATCTTGTCGACGGTCTCGACGGACTCGTTGGCCAGCGATTCGCCCTGGTTACCGCGCAGGTAGACCTGCACGTAGGCGGACTTGCCGTCCGCGCTCTGCGAGCCGGACGCGGTCAGCGGGTCGCTCCAGAAGTCCTGGACATGCTCGACGTGTGCGGTGTCGGCCTGAAGTTTGGCGACGATCTGGTCGTAGTACGCGTGGGCAGCGGCGTCCAGCGGCTGTTGCCCCTCCAGCACCACCATGGCCGAGCTGTCGGAGTCGAATTCCTTGAAGTCGGAACCGACCTGCTTCATCGCGATCATCGATGGCGCGTCGTGCGGCGACATCGAGACCGAGCGCATCTTGCCGACCTCGTCGAGCCCCGGGACGATCGTGCTGAGCACGACGACGATGCCGATCCAGGCCACGATGACCGGGAGCGCGAGGGTGCGGATGAGGCGGGGGATCAGCGGCCGATGCGGTGGCGGCTCGGCTTTGGGGAAAGAGTCGGTCGGGGTGTCGAGGCTGTGGTTGCTCATGCAGATTTCACCAGGCAGAAGGTCTGGGCGTGCACGCCCGTGGAGGTTCGGGTGTCTTTGAGTTCGTCGTCGACGTGGACGGTGCAGGTGATGGAGTCGCCGTCGCCTTGGGCGACGATGTTGGGCGACGCGGCCGGTGCGGTGGTGGACAGGACGAGTTTCCAGGGCAGCATGGCGTGGTCGACGCGTTGCGGTTTGGCGTCCAGGTCGAGGTAGTTGATGTCGGCGTAGGCGCCGGGTTCGCCGGTGATCTCGTAGGTGACGACCTTGGGTTTGAACGGTTTGGCGTCGTCGGCGAAGTTGCGTGGGGTGACGATGACGGGGTTCTGGCCGAAGTAGCCGCGTACGCGCTGCACGGTGAAACCGGCGACGAGGGCCACGGCGAGGATGAGCAAGGGAATCCACGCCTTCTTGAGCGCGTTGCCGATCATGCAGTGATCTCCTTGGTCATGCTGACCTCCCCGTCCTTCGATTGCTCGACATGCCTCGGCGGACCATGTGAGCTGGGACGCTGCGTACCGTTTGTGTGGCGCGCCCAGCTGTGTCACATTTCAATCTGCCGATCGGCAGACTCAGAGTATCCACCAAGGTAAACTTAGACAAGTTAAGCGATTCGATTGATGCAGGTCGGTGCCCACATCGGGGCATCGCCTGTGACGCACGTGACGTCGCCGCGACAGCGGTGACGGCGGCTACACGACGACCGATGCGGGTCGCCGGTGAACAGGGAGCGAGGATTGGCCAAATCGGTGGGGCCACGCGGATCCGCGCGTGCACGGGTGATCGAAGCGGCCCTGGCGTTGTTTGCGGACCACGGCGTGAACGGCACATCGTTGCAGATGATCGCCGATCACCTCGGGGTCAGCAAGGCCTCCGTCTACTACCAGTTCCACTCCAAGGACGACATAGTGCTGGCCGTGATCCGGCCGGTGTTCGCCGACCTCGATGAGCTCGCCACCGCGATCGAGGCCGAGGAGAGTGGCCCGGCCCGCCAGGAAGCCGCGATCGCCGGGTTCGTCGAGCTCGCGGTGCGGCACCGACGCGTGACAGCCGTCTTCTATCGCGACCCGGCCATCGACGCCCTGGTGAACTCGCATGAGGAATGCAGCGCCATCAACCAGCGCCTCCGTCGGGTGCTCGGAATGGACGGCATAGACGTAGAGACCCGAGTGACCATGTCACTGGTCATCTCGGGCGTCTACGGCAGCGCGATGGATCCCGACTTGCAGGACATCCCCGACGACGAACTCCACCGCATCTTGCTGCGGTCCGCGCGGCGGCTGCTTGCGGTGGAGGAGCGGGACGCTATTCGGCGATGAAGACCGGGATCAGTCGGTCGGTCTTGGTCTGGTATTCGGCGTAGGGCGGGTACGCCTCGACAGCGCGGTCCCACCACTCCTGCCGTTCGTCACCCTCGAGTTCGCGGGTGGTCAGCTCCATGACCTTGTCGCCGTCCTGCGCCGTGATCTGTGGGTGGGCCTTGACGTTGTGGTACCAGGACGGGTGCTCGGGAGCGCCGCCCTTGGATGCCACCAGGGCGTACCGGCCGTTGTGCTCGACCCGCATCAGCGGCACGAGACGCTTCTTGCCGGACTTGGCTCCGGTGGTGGTGAACAGCACCACCGGCCGATCGAGGATCTGCACGCCATCGGTGGTGCCCTGCGCCAGAATCTGTTCGGTCTGCTTGCGCACCCAGTCGGTGGGGCTCAGTTCATGTTCGGTCACGTCGATTCCCAACGGATTGAGGAAGCCGGGTTATTCCGGTCGAGTCCAATTCTTGCCGGTTGGTGACATCCGGGGGAGTGCTCGGCCGAAATCTGTGGCTGCCGAGGCAGCCAACCTGCCAGGGCCTAGTTGACGAATCGTTGGGCGCGCGCGGGTGCCGATGAGGTGGCGCGCGCCTGCCGGAATCCGATCAACCCGCCGGCTGCGGTGAGGGTGATGATGCCGGCGAATCCGGGGACGGCGACCGCCGCAACTTCGCTGAGGCCGGCGGCCCGCAGGTAGTCCGGATAACCCGGCCGGAAGTCCTTCGCGGCGACGAGATGGGTCTCGGCGGCGAAGACGTCACGGGGCTGGACCGGCGGGACCGGCTTGTCGAGGGTGCCCGGGGTGCCCGGCGAGATGTCGCGTGGTACCGAATCAGTGCTTGCGCCAAAGGTTTTCGGCATCTGCGGGGCGTTCAGCTGGAGCGTGCGGTTGTCCGGCGGCAACTGGATGGCGGGCATGCCCGGCGTGTACTGCAGGAAGGGCAGGTTGGAAGCGGCGACGGCCAGGTCTCGGACGGTGCTCTCGATGGGGTTGATCAGGGCATCGGCGAAGACCGGCAGGGCTGCGAGACCTGGGATCGGGACCGCTTCGACGACCGTCGGGATGGTGGTCTTGACGAGATCGAGCGCCGTCAACGGAACTTGAGCGACGGCCAGCGGGAGCTGCGCCAGCGGGGCCTTGGGTTCGGTCGCGACGTTGGCGTCCTGACTGTTCTTCGTGGGCTCCGGCGCCGCGGCGGCCGACGGCTGCGGCGCTCCGTTCGTCGGCGCGGGAACAGATGCGGAGAACGTCGACGAGGCGCCGGGTGGGAGCAGTGGAGCGTTCTGGCCGGGCTTGGGCTTGACGCCGGGGACGAGGCCGGTCAGTGGCGCTCCGCCGATGATGCTGGTCGGGTGCTGGATGATGCGGGTGAACTGGCCGACCATGCCGCCCAGGGTGGTTTGCAGATTCGGTGACGAGCTGCTGCCGGTCGTGGAGCTGGTCGACGATCCGGTGGTCGTGGAGCCGGTTGTGGTGCTGCCGCCGGTCGTGGTGGACGTATCCGAGCCGGTGGTAGTGCCGCCGGTGGTCGTGCCCGTAGTGGTGCCGGTGGTGCCGGAGCTGCCGGTGGTCGAGCCGCCTGTGCTGGAGCTGCCGCTGTCGGTGTCCGCCAACGCCACAACGGCTTCGGGACCCAGCGCCAGTAAGCCCGCTGTGACGAGGCTGGAGGCGGCGAACAGCCGCGCGTGGGGCATCACGCGGAGATCACCTCCCCTTTTCTGACCAAAGTGCAGTATGTCACACCCGTCTGACCATTACCTATGAACAAACCAAGGCCTACTCCGGCGTCAATTGATGCGGAGTGTGTACGGGGTCCAGCCGACTGCCGTACGCCGGCGCGAAAGTCGTGAATCCGGCCGACTATTGACGCCTCTTTCAAATTGTGTCAAAAGGTGTTAATGGGGCAAATGTGACTAGTGGTGTTATTGAGTTGAAGGCCACATAAGAAAAGGGGACAGAATTTCAGTCCGGTCTCAGAGATCAACGTAGCGAAACGCATAGGGTTCGAACGGTTATCGGTCCGTGTTGTTTCTGTGACATTTGTAGCTCACCGTTACCGAAGTGAAACCAGTGCCCAGTGTGGCGCCGAGCACTCAGGAACAGGGAGCGTCTGATGACCGCAACTACTGAAGTGACGTACCGCAGACGACCGGTGGCCGCCCGCACGGGCCGGCCGAAGACCGGTAGGACACAGGTCGGCTCGGTGGATGTCATCGCGACGTCTGCCGCGGTGCTGCGACCTGTCGTGGTGGCCGGGGCGATCGTGGCCGCGGCCCTCATGTGGGGACCGCGCGCCCACGCCGACGTCGTCCATGACGCGCTCAACGATGTCGGCATCGGCAACAACGGGCCCGTCAGCAGCGCGATTGCCGAGGTGGGTACCTCGATCTGCCCGCTGCTGGTGCAACCGGGCAGCCAGATGGCCAGCACGGCAACCCAGATGAGCGGTAACGGCGGCATCGCACCGCCGCTGGCCGGGTTCGCCACGCAGGTTGCGATCCAGACCCAGTGCCCGGCCTTCATGACAGCGCTGGCCAATGGCAACATTCCGGCGCTGATGAACGGCGGCCTGCCGGTGACACCGCCAGGGCTGCCTGGCATGCCGTCCGTCGGGTTGCCGAACCTCACGAACGCCACCGCCGCGGTTCCGGGCACGCTGGGCGCCGCTACGACGCCCGTTTCGAGCGTCCTGGGCGCGGCCACGGCTCCGGTGCCGGGAACGCTGGGTGCGGTGACGTCGCCGCTGCCCGGCACGTTGGGTGCGGTGACGTCACCGTTGCCCGGCACGTTGGGGGCTGCGACAGCTCCGGTCCCCGGTGTACTCGGTGCCGCGACCGCGCCATTGGCTCCGACGCCGGGCCTGACCACCGCGCCGGCGGTCACCGTGCCCGCACCGGGTCTGCTGGCGCCTGCAGCGCAGGCGCCGTTGCAGCTGGCTTCCGCACCGGTCGTGCCGGCGATTCCTGGCTACTGAGGGGTGAACCTCGCCTACTGAACGTGGGCGGGAATGCATTGAGGGCTGTGGCTTTTCGAAGCCACAGCCCTCAATGTTGTTGCGCTACTGGCTAGCTGTCGTGGCTGCTGCTGCTCGACGCGTGCGACGCGCCGCCGCCCTCGGGGGCACGGTGCTTGCCGCCGGTCGAGCCCGCGGGCACCGAGACCGAACCGCTGGCTCCCTCGGGAGCGCTGTGCTTGCCGCTCTTCGTGGTGGACTTGCCTGCCTTCTTCGACTTGCCGGCGTCCGCCTTGGTGGACGTGTCGTCAGACGACTTGTCGGCACCGGACTTGCTGTCGGACTTGGTGTCCGGCTTGGTGGTGCTCTTGGTGTCGGTGTCCTTGGTGTCGGTGTCCTTGGCACCCGTGTCCGTGGCGTCCGGCTTCGTGCCGGTCTTGTCCTCGGACTTGGTGCCCGTCTTGTCGGCGTCGGTGGCCTTGTCGGTGGACTTCTCGTCAGCCTTGCCCTCGGTCTTGGGGGCGGCGGTGCTCTCGGCCTTCTTGTCGGTCTCGGTGGCCGCGGCGGGAGTCTTGTCCGTCGTGCCGGCTTCCGGCGACGTCTTACCCGTCTCGCCCGTGGTGGCCGTCTCTCCGGCGGCAGCCGGCTTGGCGGTCAGAGACAGGGTCTGGGTCTGGGTCGTCGGGCTGACCGTCGCGGCAGCCAGCGGGGTTGCCGCGGCGACCTTGCTGACAGCTGCCACGGGCGTGACCGCGGCGAGCGAATTGATGATGGCCGCCGGCGTCGCGAGGAGCTGCTGGAACGCCTTCGTCACGACGGTGATGATGGCCTGCGGGAGGGAGGTGAGGGCGGCGCCCTGCCAGAAGCCCTTGATGATCGTGTTGAGACCGTTGATCAGCGTGGCGGGTGCCGTGGCGACGGTCTTCCACAGCGCGATGGCCGGCGCGAGCGCCGAGGTGATGGCCTTGTTCGCCGTGGTGATGAGGGTCGTGGGCAGCTGGGCGGCCTGGGTCCACAGCGCGATGGCGGGCGCGAGCGCCGAGGTGATGGCGGCATTGGCCTGGGTGATGTACGGCGCGATCACCGCTGCGGTCTGGGTGTAGAGCTGGTAGAACGCCTGGAACGGCAGGCCCAGCAGGTCGAGCGGGCTGGCGGTCAGGTAGTACTTCTCGGCGTACGTCGAGATGGCTGCCGGCGCGGCGTAGACGGCGGCCACGTTGGTGTGCGTCACCTGAGGCGTGACAGCGCCCGACGCAGTTGCGACGACCACCGCAGACATCCCGGCTACGAGCGACGACTTAAGAACTGGCATAACTCTTGGGCGAGCGACAGTTTGCATGATGGTCCCCGGTGTTCGTGATACAGATCGGACTTTGGCGGTCTGAAGGTAGCCGATACCGGCACTCCCCTCTAGCTGGGCGAAAACCGGCTTCGGTGGCCTGACCTGCTCGTATGTGCGCTATTTGCTTGGCAAGGCAAATAAATCAAGCTGAAGTTTTCCAAGAATTCACCGACCGGCCGACGGCCGACGGCGTTTGTGTGACGTTCTGCCCACGCACAGGCGCAATGTTGAAGTCCTAACTATTTGCCAGTAATGCGGTGTGGGTGCTCGCCGAACCGGTCGTGGTGTGATCTGGTGCTTCTGATGTCACTCTTCACGCTTCGTGTTGCGGGGCTGGCGGCTGCAACCCTGACCGGTGCGCTGCTGGGGCTGGCCGGAAGCCCGGCTGCGTCGGCTGACCCCGCGACGGACGCCCAGGGGTTCGTCGACTCGACGGCGCGCTGCCCGACCGGAGACAGCGCGGTGGCGTTCGGGAGCACCGCCTCGTCACGGGTCGCCATCTGTAAGAGCACCGGCGGTGCGTACCAGTATCGCGGCGTCCGGATCAGCGACGGCGCGAAGCTGATCAGCGCCGCCAGTACGGACGGCCGGGGCGCTTACATCGCGACGAGCGACGGCATCACCTATACCGTGACCGCGAAATCGCTTGATATCAGTGCGGGTTCGCAGCCCATCAGGTCCGAGCCCATGACCTTCTTCCGCAGCGGCGGGCCGTTGTCCGCAACGGCGGCCGCAACACCCGCGCCTGCTCAGGCGCCGGTGGGCACGCCGACCACACCGGTCACCGGCGCGCCCGCACCGGTACCGACCACGCCGCTGCCGCCGCCATTGCCGGCGGAAGTCGGCGGTGCCCGTCCGAGCGGGCACTGACCCACAGAAGTGGTCAGGCGGGTCGAGCCGTCCAGGGCTTGACGGGATGAATGCCGCAGCTACAGGCGCCGATCGACGGGCAGGTGCACTGGATGCCCCATTCGACGATTGCGCGGGCCAGGTGCAGTTCGGCGATCTTGGCGTCGATCTCGGCGAGTTTGGTCTCGGCCAGCGCGCGGCTGGCGGGGCGGCCGGGGGCGTCGTCGGCGAACAGCAGCTGAATCTCTTCCAGTGAGAACCCGGCGGTCTTGCACAGCCGGATGACGCTGAGCCGGTCGACGACGGATTCGTCGTAGCGCCGCTGGCCCCCGACTCGCGCCGGCGCAGGGATCAGTCCGATCTGTTCGTAGTACCGCAACGCCGTCGCGGCGACGTCGGCGCGCGCCGACACTTCGCCGATGGTGAACGTGGCCATGACCCTCCTCGACAGCCCTTGACTTGGAGTCAACTCTAAGTCGTTCACTGTCCGCATGGCTACCAACGCACAGCGATCGACCATCGACGAACTGCGCAGCACCCGCTACGCGGTGCTCCGCAGCTACAAGAAGGACGGCGGCCCAGTCGACACGCCGATCTGGTTCGCGGTGGCGGAGAACTCGATCGTGTTCCGCACCAAACGCGGCCCGAAAACCGCACGGCTGCGGGCGAATCCACGAGTCGAACTGACCGCGTGCGACTACCGTGGCCGAAAGCTGAGCGGCGCAACGGCATTCGCGGGAACGGCGGCAATCCTCGACGATCCGGCCGCGGCCGACGCGAACCGCGTACTGCACCGGCGCTACGGGTGGCAGTGGAATCTGGTGCCGCTGATGCCGATTCCGGGCGTCACGCAGGTGCACGCCGGGTTGCCGTTGCGGGAGAAGTGGCGCAAGGCGCGGAACCGCGATGTCTGGGACGACAGCGCGATCGTGCGCATCGACTTCGAATAGCTCGCCGGCGCGCCCCGCAGGCGTCGAGGCCCCCAGACAAAAGCACGGTGCCGACACCAGATTGGTGTCGGCACCGTGTTGGAGGTCGAAGGTGTCAGAAAGCCGGCGTTGCGAGATGCGTCTTGCGACGGTGGTGATGAAGCAGGGCACTCAGCCAGCGGAGATCGATCAACATATTCAGTTCCTGTCTTACGCGGACTTCTTGGTGAGGAACGGCAGCAACCGGCGACGCTCGTACATGCTGTCCGAGAAATGGTGCAGCGCTTCGGAGACGGAGGTTGCGGTCGGGAAGGCGGACTCTGCGCCGCAGGCCAGCAAGGCGGTCGAAACCGGCTGGGATGCGATGAGGGACCACTCATTACCTGCTGCGATGCAGCTGTCGTTGACCTTGTCGAGCAGTTCGACACAGGACACTGCGAACGAGGTGACCCCGCTCAGGTCCAAGATGAACGGCTTCTCGGGGAGGATGCAGCGCCGTGCCTGCGCCGCAACCAGGTCCACATCAGTTTCGTCGATGACTCCGGTGACGGTGAGTACCGTCGCCAACTGGCGGCACTGGGCGCGCACCTCGGCGTCGCCGCAGGCGACCGCCGGATTGCCATAGCGGAAAGCGGCGGACGTCGTTGCGTCGCCGGTGGCCTTGCCTGTCACTACAGCCATGTGATGCCTCCCTTCGATGTCGCCGAACGCCCGACAGCTGTGTCGTTTCTTCGGCTCGAGATCGAAGCTATGTGGCCAAGTTAAGGTACCGGGGAGTAAGTCCTAAATCATCGCTAAGAAGTGTGATTGCTCCAGCTAGCAAACATGGTCTCGGCGGGGTAACGCTCACGGTCGGTGCCCTTGGTGGCCCTGGTAACCCACCCACGGCGAGTAATCGGCGATGAGAGGCTCCTGTGGCGGCCGCAATTCGTCCGGCACGTGCTGCAGATTGATCCTGATGCGGTACCAGATCGAGCTGGGTCCGCGCATGCCGTCAACCAGAACATCGATGGCTTCCAGGGCAGATGCTGCGTCGGGATGGCGGGACCGCCAGACCTCGAGGGCAGCCATGGCCTCGTCGCGGGTCTTGGTGCGGGCAACCTCGATGAGCGGCATCTGCGACGTCCGGCGCCCGTCGCCCGACGCGCCACCCTCGGGTTTCTCGGTTTTGGGCATCGGACCGAGCTCTTCGGCCAGCGCCAGCAACCCCTCCAGGCCGCCGGCAGCGTCGTCCATCCCCGCCCATGGATCACCGAATTGCGCGTACCGGGCGGGCACCGTCGACACCGTGAATTCCTCGGGGCGACAGCTGGGGACCTCGTCCCAGAACAGCGGTGTCGAGACCCGGGCGTCGGGACGCGACCGCACCGAGTACGCCGACGCGACGGTGCGGTCCTTGGCGTTCTGGTTGAAGTCGACGAAGACGCCCTGGCGTTCCTCTTTCCACCATCGGCTGGTCGCCAGGTCAGGGGCCCGCCGCTCGACCTCGCGGGCCACCGTCTGGGCGGCGAGTCGCACCTGCTTGTACGGCCAGTTCCGCTCGATCCGGGTGTAGATGTGGAAGCCGCGCGAGCCCGACGTCTTGGGCCATGCCGTCAGCCCGTAGTCGGTGAGTACGTCGCGCACCACGATGGCGACGTCGACGATCTGCGGCCACTCGACACCCGGCATGGGGTCCAGGTCGACGCGCAGTTCGTCCGGGTGCTCCAGGTCGTCGGCCCGGACCGGATGCGGGTTGAAGTCGATGCACCCGAGGCCAACCGCCCACACCAGCCCGGCGGCCTCGTCGATGACAGCTTCCTTCGCCGAGGTGCCGGAGGCGTATTTCAGCTCGGCGACGTCGACCCAGTCCGGCCGTTTCTCCGGTGCGCGCTTCTGGAATATCGCTTCCTGGGCAATGCCTTTCACGAACCGCTTCAGGATCATGGGGCGTCGTGCCACGCCGCGTAGCGCGCCGTCGGCGACGGACAGGTAGTAGTTGACGAGGTCGAGCTTGGTCACCCCGGGTTCAGGGAAGATCACCTTGTCGGGGTTGCTCACGACAACCTCGCGCCCGCCCACGTCGAGGGACCGCGAGTCACCCATGAAGTCATCGTAATTGGAGACGGAGTTCCCGCCGCGTTACCCGTGGTGTCACATATTGTTGGCTCATGGCGAAGCTGACCGACCTCCCATCGCAGGTGGCAAACAAGGTTCAGGAAACTTTGGAGAAATCGGTCGGCAAATACGTCGACCGCGGCGCGGCCGAACTGCACTACGCCAAGAAGATGTTCGAGGCCGGCGCGCTCAAACTCGAATCGCCACAGCACATCGCGGCCATGCTGGCCGACATCGTCCGGTGGGGTGAGATCGGTATGGTCCCGGCGCTCAACGCGCGTCGCACCCCGCACCGCACCGCCGTCATCGACGACGACGGCGACATCACCTTCCAGGAGTTCGACGACGCGGTGAACGCGACGGCCAACGCGTTGCGCGCCAAGGGCGTTCAGGCCGGCGAAGGCGTGGCCATCCTGGCCCGCAACCACCGGTGGTTCCTGATCTCGGTATACGGCGCGGCGCGGGTCGGCGCGCGAATCATCCTGATGAACACCGAGTTCTCGGGTCCGCAGATCAAAGAGGTCTCCGAGCGCGAGGGCGCTCAGCTCATCATCTACGACGACGAATACGCCGACGCCGTCGCGCTGTCGGAGCCGCCCCTGGGCAAGCTGCGGGCGCTGGGGCACAACCCGGACAAGCCGGAACCGTCGGACAGCATCGACGAATCCCTCGCCGACGTCGTCGCCCGGACCAGTAGTCTCGCGCCGCCGAAGGTCGCGAAGGCGGCCTCCATCATCATCCTGACCAGCGGCACCACCGGAACCCCCAAGGGTGCCAACCGAAGTGCCCCGCCGTCGCTGGCCCCGGTGGGTGGCGTGCTGTCGTCGGTGCCGTTCAAATCGGGTGAGGTCACCAGCCTGCCCGCGCCGATGTTCCACGCGCTGGGGTACCTGCACTCGACCATCGCCATGCTGCTCGGCAGCACGCTGGTGCTGCGTCGCCGGTTCAAGCCGGCCACGGTGCTCGCCGACATCGAACGGCACCGGGTCACCGCCATGGTGGTGGTGCCGGTGATGTTGTCGCGCATCCTCGACGAGCTGGACAAGACCTCGCCGAAGCCGAATCTGTCGAGCCTGCGCATTGTGTTCGTGTCGGGTTCACAGTTGGGGGCCGAGCTGGCGACGCGGGCCCTCAAGGATCTGGGCCCGGTGATCTACAACCTCTACGGGTCGACGGAGATCTCGTTCGCCACCATTGCGCGTCCGCAGGACCTGTCCATCAATCCGGCGACCGTCGGTCCGGTGGTCAAGGGCGTCCGCGTGAAGATCTTCGACGACAACGGCAACGAACTGCCGCAGGGCAGCGTCGGGCGCATCTTCGTCGGCACCACTTTCCCGTTCGAGGGATACACCGGCGGCGGTGGCAAGGAGATCATCGACGGGATGCTGTCGTCGGGGGACGTCGGCTACTTCGACGAGCGCGGTCTGCTTTTCGTCAGTGGCCGTGACGACGAGATGATCGTGTCCGGTGGTGAGAACGTGTTCCCCGCCGAAGTCGAGGACCTGATCAGCGGACACCCCGATGTGGTGGAGGCGACCGCGATCGGCGTCGACGACAAGGACTTCGGCGCGCGGCTGCGGGCCTTCGTGGTCAAGTCCGAGGGTGCGACTGTCGACGAGGACGACATCAAGGCCTACGTCCGAGATCACTTGGCGCGCTACAAGGTTCCGCGTGAGGTCGTCTTCCTCGACGAGTTGCCGCGTAACCCCACGGGCAAGATCCTCAAGCGCGCACTACGCGAAATGGACCTCTAGGTACCTAGTTGTTGACGTACCAGGACAGGCAGCCCGGCTTGTCGTGGCACGCGATGATCGCGCCTGCGTCGGGAGCCGCGCCGCGCACCTTTGGCGTGTTGCGCGCCGGCAGGTTGCAGTTCACGACATAGGGGTTCCACGGGACGACGCCGTTGACGCAGGGGTCACCGGTCGCCTGCAGGGTTGTCGCCGGACTGCGTAGTTCCGTGGGGACGATCGTGAACGCGATCGCAATGGCACCTATCAGCACCGGCCTGAGCACGCGCGACGCACGGGTCGTCAGCTCTCTTGTGGTCATGGTCATCACCACCAAAAATGTTTCCGTCTACGTCAACGGTACACCTGGATGAAGGGCCGCAGGCAGTAGGGAAAACCCCCATTTCTGCACTGAAATGGGGGTTTTCCGACGGGTGGCAGGTGCCGGTTACGGGTCGCGGGGCAGGCCCAGCAGGCGCTCGGCGATGATGTTCAGCTGCACTTCGGAGGTGCCGCCGTAGATGGTGGTGGCGCGGCCGGCCAAGAGGTACTCGTCCCACTTGCCCGCCGGTTGTTGCGGGTCGCCGATGACGGCGTCGCTGCCGAATGACGCGACCCCGAATTCGGCGTAGCCCTGGCCGGTCTTCATCGAAAGCAGTTTGGAGATCGCCGCGGCCGGCATGGGATCGCCACCGGCGAGGGTCAGCAGCGTCGAGCGCATGTTGAGCAGCTTGGCCGCGTGGCCCTCGGCGATCAGCTTGCCGGCCTCGTGCCGCTGCAGCTCGTCGAATTCGCCGTCCCGCAGGAACTCGACGAACTGCTCCAGGCTGGCCAGGAACGGCGGCTCGCTGCTGCCGATCGAAACCCGCTCGTTGGTCAGGGTGTTGCGGCTGACCTCCCAGCCGCGGTTCACCTCGCCGAGCACCATGTCGTCGGGGACGAAGACGTCGTCGATGAAGACGGTGTTGAACATCGCGTTGCCGGTGAGCTCACGCAGGGGCTTGACCTCGACGCCGGTGCTCTTCATGTCGAGCAGGAAGTACGTGATGCCTTGATGTTTCGGCGCGTTGGGGTCGGTGCGCGCCAGGAGCGCGCCCCACGCGGAGAACTGGGCGCCGGTGGTCCAGATCTTCTGGCCGGTGATGCGCCAGCCGCCGTCGACCTTGACGGCCTTGGTGGTGAGGCTGGCCAGGTCGCTGCCGGCGCCCGGCTCGGAGAACAGCTGGCACCAGATCATGTCGCCGCGGAACGTCGGCGGCAGGAAGTCCTGCTGCTGCTTGTTGGTGCCGAACGCGACGATCGACGGGATGATCCACGCCGCGATGCCCATCTGCGGGCGCCGGACCTTTCCGGTGCTGAATTCCTGGGCGATGATGATCTGTTCGATCGGCTCCGCGGCCCGGCCCCAGGGCGTCGGCAGGTGCGGTTGCACCCAACCGCCTTCGGCGATCGCGGTGTTGCGCTCCGGCCCGCTCGGAATAGCTTTCAGCGCAGCAACTTCCGCGCGGATCTCCGCGCGCAGCTTCTCGGTGTCAGGGTCGAGGTCGATGTCGATGGACCGCATGCCGGAGGTCGTGGCCAGGTCCACCACCTGCCGGGGGTGATCGGCGGCGCGGCCGAAACCGGCGACCAGTGCGATGGCATGCCGGTAGTAGACGTTGGTGTCGTGCTCCCAGGTGAAGCCGATGCCGCCGTGGACCTGGATGCAGTCCTGCGCACAGTGCTGGGCGGCGACGGGTGCCAGAGTGGCGGCCACCGCGGCGGCGAATTGGTAGTCGGAGTCGGCGTCGCCGGACGCATGCTCGTCGAGTGCGCGGGCGGCATCCCAGACGGCGCCGGTGGCGCGCTCGGTCTCGGCAATCATGTTGGCACACTTGTGCTTGATGGCCTGGAACTGACCGATGGGCCGGCCGAACTGCTCCCGGATCTTGGCGTACTCGGCGGCGGTGTCGGTGGCCCACCGTGCGACGCCGACGCACGCGGCCGACAGCAGCGTGGTGATCAGGGCGCGGGCATGGGTGTGCGTGAGCCCGGACAGCACCCGGTCGGCACCGACGGTGACGGCGTCGGCGCGCACATGCGCGACGGGGTGCAAGGGGTCGACGCTCTGGACCGGGTCGATCTGCAGTGTCGCGGTGTCCAGCACCACCCACCGGTCTTCGACCGGCACCACCAGAAGGGCCGCTTGTGCGGCCGCGGGCACGGCGCGGATCTCACCGCTGACGACGAGTCCGTCACCCTGAGTCGTGCCGGTCAGGCCCGAGTTCAGGGCGTACGCGGCGATGGTCTCGCCGGACGCGAGGCCCGGCAGCAGGGCCGACTTGGGGTCGTGCGCGGCGATCAGCGCACTGGCGATGGCCGACGGGACGAACGGGCCGGGGACGGCGCCGTAGCCGAACTCGGCCAGGGTGATCGCCAGTTCGAGGATGCCGAAGCCTTGTCCGCCAACGGCTTCCGACAGGTGCAGGCCCTGCAGGCCCTGGTCAGCCGCGGCACTCCAGTACGGCGGCGGGTTGCTGATCGGGGTTTCGAGGGCTTCGTGCAACACCTCGGAGGGCGCGACCCGCGCCACCAGGGATCGGACCGAAGCGGCCAGATCGTTGTGCTCGGACATGATCGCGATGGGCATCGTTGCCTCCTGTGACCTGCTGTGGGCGTGGTTGACGCACCCGACCAAATAACTGGTCGGTTGGTTCCGAGAGTAACCCACTGGACGGGTGTCTAGAAGTGCACCTCGTTGACTACGTTCGTCAACTGCTGTCCGGCGGCGAGTCGCTCGCAATTGCCGACCGCTTCGGCCAGGTAGCGCCGCATGGTGTCGGCGGTGTACCAGGTGGTGTGTGGGCTGACGACGACATTGCTCAGGGCGAGCAGCGGATTGCCCGGGTCGACGGGCTCGGTGGCGAAGACGTCGAGGCCGGCGGCCTGCAACGGTCCGTCGCGCAGGGCGGAGACCAGCGCGGGCTCGTCGACGACTGCGCCACGAGACGTGTTGACCAGGACCGCACCGGGTTTCATAAGGCCCAGTGCGTCGGCGTCGAGCAGTCCGGTGGTGTGGTCGGTGAGGGGCAGGTGCAGCGAGACGACGTCGCTGGCGGCAAGAAGGTCGGGGAGGGACCGCCAGCCGGGGTGGCCCTGTGCGCCACGGGTGTTGGTGTGCACGACGTCTGCGCCCATGGCGGTGACGATGGTCTCGACCCGCTTGGCGATGTTGCCGTACCCGACCAGGCCGACGGTGCAGCTGCCGATGTCCCGGACCGTCTCGCCGAGGCTCGGGTCGGTGGGCCAGCCGGTGCCGGCGCGCGTGGCGCGGTCGAGTTCCGGCAGCCGTCGTAGGGCGGCCAGCATCAGCATGACCGCGCCCTCTGCGACCGACGGCGCGTTGGCCCCCGGCATGTTGGCGACCGCGATGCCGAGGTGGGTCGCAGCGTCGACGTCGATGGTGTTGACGCCGGCGCCCATCTTGTGGACCAGTTTGAGCCGCCGGCCCCGTTCCAGGTCGTCGGCACTGACCGGCCGCAGCACGTGCCACAGCACATCGGCGTCCGGCAGCTCCCGGTAGAACGTCGCGTCGTCGTCTGCCGCGCAGTATCGGACGTCGATCAGATCCTGCAGCGGGGCAAGGAATTCGGTGACCCGTGGGCCGGGCGTGAAGTGTGCCAGCACCCGTACGGGCGGGCTCACCGCCACCGCTTGGCGATCCATTTGGCGATGAGATCTGCCTGTTCGCTGCGGGCGCCCGGGGTCGTGAAGTAGTGGTCGGAGTCGATGGCGTGCAGCGTCTTGTCCGTGGTGGCCAGCGCGTCGAAGATGCGTTGCGCATCAGAGGGATACACGCCCGAATCCTGCTCGGCGTTGATCACCAGCGCGGGGTTGTCGATGAGTGCGAGGTGCGGCTCGGCGCGGGTCTGGGCGTGCCGCAGGCTCCACATGGTCAGCCAACTGCGCAGCGTGCAGGCGGCGGCGATGCCGTTGGCCGAGCGGTTGGCCTGGATCGGGGTGCCCGCATAGCACTGATTGGCCGGGCGCTTCGTGGGTTCGAGCGTGGGGTCGATCATGCGCAGGTCGGCCCACGTCCGCATGACCGTGAAGGGGCGGTCCCGGAAGCCTGCCGCGCGCACGCGTGCGTACTCGGCCTCCACCCAGTCGGTGATCGCGTGGTTGCGGGCGACCTGCGCGTCGCGGTACCGCTGGACGAAATCGGGGGAGAAGGGCGGGCCGTTGCGCTCGTCGAAGGGGTCGAGATCGGGATCTGTTGCCAGTGCGTCGGATTCGTCGGTCACCGAGCCGTCCATCCAGTTGGTGAGGACATCCGGGCGGCCGGGATGGGCGGCGCTGGAGATGTAGCCGTCGGCCGGTAGCAGGTCGTAGACGCCCGCGGCCGGGCGCATGCCGTCCAGCGGGGTGATGTGGGGGGACAGGGCCTGGGCCTGGTAGGCGGCCATCAGCGATCCGCCACCTGAATTTCCCAGCAGAACAACGGTTTCCACGCCGGCCACCTCGCGCAGCCAGCGCACCCCGACGCCGATGTCCACGAGCGCGTGGTCGAGCAGGAAGCTGGATTCGTAGCCGCGGAAGCGGGTGTTCCAGCCGAGGAACCCGATGCCCCGCGTGGCCATGTAGTCGGCGAGATAGTGCTCGGAGAAGTCGATCTGGTAGTGGGCGGCGATCATCGCCACCTTGGGTTTACGGCCCATGCCTCGGTAGTAGATGCCCTGGCAGGGGTGCCCACCGGATCCGGCGCGCAGCGCGGTCGGTGAGTCCATCCCGATGAACTCTCGGGTGACTCCCGCGGCGGACGAATTTCCGGGTTTGTTCATGTACGCGGATTCCCCTCGTGGTAGATGGTCCGGTAGAAGATGTTGGCCAGCGTGGTGACGCAGGCGTCGTCGTCCGCGGTAGTGGCACCGTCGCCTGACAATTGGGTATAGCAGAACTGGTTCAGCATCGATACCAGAGCCACGGCAACGAGCCGCGGCTTGTCGTCCGGGCAGAAGCCTTGCTGCTGAGCATGTTTGACCATCGACACGATCAGCGAGATGGGCAGTTCGCAGATTTCGGCCCAATAGTGCGCGAAATCGTCGTTGACCATTGCCAATTGCGAGATGGCGATGACCTCGGCGAGCCGGTGCCGGTAGGTGTCCCAGTGCGCGGCGGCGGCCTGGTGGGAGCGTTCCCAGTTGGTCAGTTCGGGGCCTGTGGCGGGTAGCGCCCGGTCGCGGGCTTCGTCTCGGAAGCGTTGTGCCCATTCATGGACCATCGCCTCCTTGGAGTCGTAATAGTTGTAGAACGACGCGGTGGACCGGCCGGCTTCGGCCGCGATGTCGGAAATGGTGGTCGCCAGAATGCCTTTGCGGGCAATGACGGCGCGGGCGGCGCTGTCGATCGCCGCCTGCGTCTGGCGGCCCCGCGCGGTGGGGAGCTGCTCGCGGGGCGCGACGGTCACGGCTGGCGGTCCTTTCGACGTGTCATTGATCAAACCTGAACCTGATGTTAGATTCAGATTCGGTGATTGACCAGACCCTGTCGTCAGGAGTGCCACGATGATCAAGCCCGACAACCGCAACGCCGAATTCGAGCTGGGTGGCATCAACCATGTCGCCCTGGTCTGTGCGGACATGGCCCGGACCGTCGACTTCTACTCGGGCGTGCTGGGCATGCCGCTGGTGAAGTCGCTGGACCTGCCGGGCGGCATGGGCCAGCACTTCTTCTTCGACGCCGGCAACGGCGACTGCGTGGCGTTCTTCTGGTTCGCGCAGGCGCCGGACGGTGCGCCCGGCATCTCGCAGCCCGCGGCGCTGCCCGGCATCGGCGAGTTCATGAGTGCCGTTGGTTCGTTGAACCACTTGGCTTTTCACGTACCTGCCGAGAAGTTCGACGAGTACCGCAAGCGGCTGAAGGAAAAGGGTGTCCGGGTCGGCCCGGTGCTCAACCATGACGAGAGCCCCATGCAGGCGTCGCCGACGGTGCATCCGGGCGTGTACGTGCGGTCGTTCTACTTCCAGGACCCCGACGGCATCACGCTGGAGTTCGCCTGTTGGACCAAGGAATTCACCGAGGCCGATACCGTGACAGAGCCGAGGACGGCGGCCGACCGGCGGCCGGCGGTGTCAGCCGCGCACTGAGTCTGGCGGTCATGCCCGGGGCAGTTGCTACGCCGAGAGTGTGGACTATCGATGGCCCCATCGGCGTGTCATCGCGATTTCCGCCACGCTCGGTGAAGGGAGCAACCGATGGCCGGACGCCCGCTATCGGAAGAGGATTGCGACCGGCTCTGGCGGGCCTGGACACCTGCGGAAGTCGCTGATCGCCTCGCAGGCACCTCTGCGCGCTGGTACGTCGCTGCCGGGTGGGCACTGGACCTGTTCGTCGGCGGACTCGGACGTGACCACGACGATCTCGAAATCGGAGTTCCGCGTGAACGATTCGCCGACATCGCAGCCGCGTTTCCCGACTTCGAATGGGACGTCGTCGGGAACGGCCAGGTCTGGCCGTTCCCCGAAGAAGCGGACAGCATGCACCAGACCTGGCTGCGTGATCCGGCGACCGGGCACTATCACCTTGACGTGTTCCGTGAACCGCACCGCGGCGACCACTGGATATGCCGCCGTGACGCCTCGATCGGCAGGCCCTACGACGACTTGATCATGCGTACTGACGACGGCATCCCATATGTGATCCCTGAGGTCGTGCTCTTGTTCAAGGCGAAAGCGCCACGGACCAAAGATCAATCGGACTTCCGGCAGGCACTCCCCATGATGGACGCAACACGACGATCCCGGCTGGCCGGCTGGCTGTCGCGGGTGCATCCGGGCCACCCCTGGCTGGAGCTGCTCGGCACGTGAGCAGCGTGTGGGTGATCACTGCGCCTTGATCTCAACCATGGTTGAGGTTGCAGGCTGGATGCATGCCTACCTGGATTTGTGATGGATGCGGAGTCGAGCACGCCGACAGCGAAACGCGGCCGCCGGAGAACAGCTGTGTTTTCACCGCTGAGGTCGTCCCCATCGAGGAGCGTGGCCATCTACCACCGCACGGCACCTGGACGACTCTGGAACGTCTTGCCGCGCAGCCCCATCAGACTGAATACGTCGACCATGGTCGGGGCGTGCACAGCCTGCGCCGGGCTCCTCGGTTCGCGATCGGGCACCGGTCGTTTCTGGTACAGACCGCGGCCGGCAACATGTTGTGGGACGCACCGTCCTATCTGGACGATTCGGTCGTCGGTCTGGTGCATGCGCTCGGCGGAATCGCGGCGATCGCAGCGAGTCATCCCCACATGTTCGGCGCCCAGCTGTCCTGGAGCAAGGCCTTCGGCGGCGTTCCCGTGTACGTGAATGCTCTTGACCAGGAATGGGTTCCGGTGGCCGACCCGGTCATCGAATACTGGGACGGGGAGATCGAGCCACTGCCGGGCGTTCGGCTGGTGCACGTCGGTGGTCATATGCGGGGCAGTGCCGTGGCTTTGTGCCCTGACGGAACCCTGCTCGTCGGTGACACCATCTCGGGTGGTCTCGCCAAGGACTGGGTGTCGTTCCAACGCATGTACCCCAAGCACTTGCCGTTATCGGCAGCGGTGGTGCGACGTATCGTCGAACGCCTCGATACCTACGACTACGACCGGCTCTACACCCTTGGCGGTGACGAGATCGATCACGACGCCAAAGACGTCGTCCGCCGCTCTGCCGACGCCCATATCCGTCATGTCAGTGGTGAATTCGACCACCTCACCTGACATCACGGCGCAGCCGTGGTTACTTCGTCGCCTCGACGAAGTAGCCGCGCGGTACGCCGGGTACATCCATCGGCACCGCGGGGGCGAACCACCGGCCCCACTCATTGCCCGGCACGGCCACATCGGTGACCGCCGCCGACCAGCCGTGGCGTTCGGCGAGTGCGCCCGGTTCGTCGGTCCCGAACAGCCAGGGCGCGCCGTTGCGCGCCATCGACTGGCGCACCGCGGCCAGGACCTGCGCGTCGAGCAGTGTCCTGCCGACGACGTCGTACAGCAGCACCGAACCGGGTGCGGACAACGCGTCGACCCGCTCGAAGACGGTGCCGACGGCGGCTTCGTCGAGGTACTGCAGCAGCCCTTCGATCAACCAGACCGTCGGCTGCTGCGCGTCGAAACCGTTGGCGCGCAGAGTTTCTGTCCAGTCGCCGGTGAGATCGACGCCGACGGCCACCCGCGCGCACAAGGGTTGCGCACCGTCCAGTGCCGCAGCCTTGGCGGCGATCACCTCAGGCTGGTCCAACTCGTAGAGCGTGGTGCCGGCGGGCCAGGACAGCCGGAACGCGCGGGCGTCCATGCCTGCCGCGAGAATCACAACCTGGCGGACGGACTGTGTGGCGCGCAGCAGGGCCTCGTCCCAGAATCGGGTGCGCACCACGATCTGCCGGGTCGGCCGGTCCCCGGCCTCGGCGACCGCCTCGGCGAGCAGCCGGCGGCCCGTTTCGCCGGCCAGGCGTTCGGCAAACGGGTCGGTGAAAAGGCGATCCGGGCGGCGGGATTCGTCGGCGCGGATGGCGGCGACCAGAAGGCCCGTGTTCGCCACGTCCTGTGCTCCTTGGTGCATGCCCCCATGGTGCCCGCCGGCCTTGCGCGACGCTTGGATATTTTTGCCGCCGCGGTGATTACCCCGGCAGTCCCACGTGACTGGGCAGCGCGCTGCGCCGCTGGACGTATTGCGTCGGCGTGATCGAGGTGAAGCCGCGGAACTCGCGGACGAAGTGGGGTTGATCGAAGTACCCGAGAGCGGCTGCGACGTCGGCGCCGTCGCCGCTGCCGGAATCGAGCAGGCGCAGCGCGGCCTGCAGTCGCCGCACGCGCAGATAGGCCTTCGGGGTGAGCCCGATCTCGTTGCGGAACGTCGCGATCAATCGCTTGGGGGAGAGTCCCGTCAGCTCGGCCGCCTCGGAAACCCGAAGCGACGGTTGGCGTTCGGCGGTGTGCAGCACGGACATGAGCGTGTGGGGTATCGGCCGCAGGCGGCCCAGCAGGAAATTCTCGACGATCTCGATGCGCTGCGGCCACGCCGGTGTCGTGATCAGTCGCTCACGCAGCAGCGCGGCATCGGCGCCCCAGAGATCCGTGAGATTGGCGCAGGCATTTTCCAAGTCGGCCAACGGAATTCCGAAGAACGGCAACGCGCCGCCGGGTCGGAAGTGGATGGTCAACGCTGCTTCGCCCGGGCTGATCCGGGTGACGTATGACAGCGTGCCCGGGCCCGCGAGGAACGCTGGTTCGACCGGCAGTCGTGTGCTGCCGTCCGCCGAGAAGAACTCGACCCGGTCGCGGCCGCCGACGTCGATCACCACGGTGGCCGCGCCGCGCGGCAGGGCTCGGCTCCGGTCGGCGGTGGCGCCGCCGTGCGCCCAGTAGCCGAAGAAGTCGATGTGCTGGTTCAGCGGTGGCCGGGGCCGGTGCAGCCGGGGTCCGTTCACCGGCGGACGGCCCGCTTGCCGAGGGTGTCGAGCAGCAGTGCGAGGTGATCGATCAATTCGTCTGGGGTGAAGGTGATTTCGCCGGACAGCCAGGCGCTCAGGGTCTGCCCGACACCCCCGACCGCGAAGTGGGTGCTGGCCCGGCGACGGTCGCCGGCGGGCAACTGCAGGGCATCGCCCGCGTGTTGGCCGAGCAGCATGGCGAAGAAGAACGTCGACTCGTTGCGTTTGCGGGCCACCACTTCGTTGGACAGGTGGGCGCTGAACAGCAGTCGGCCGACCCTCGCGTCGTCCGCGATGGCGTGCACGATATTGGCCATACCGGCGCGGCTCTGCTCGTCGCGTGGCGCGGCGGCCACCGCCGCCTGCGTCGTCGTGGCCAGGTCGGCGATCACGTGGTCGAACACCGCCTCGACGAAAACGTCCTTGTCGCTGAAGCTTTCGTAGAAGTAGCGCATCGCGACACCGGCTCCCGCGCAGATGGCCCGGACCGTGAGTTCCGGCGTCGGCGGCGCGGCGCCCAATATCTCCAGCCCGGCGTCGATCAGCCGGGCCCGTCGTTGGGCCAGGCGTTCTGTCGCGTCGATCCCGCGGTACGGCCGCACCTGAGGCACCCTGCCATCTTGACACCCGCACCGCCCCGCGGGCAATATCAGGAATCAATCGTTCTCACTTTTGCGAGGAGTGGCCCATGACGGTCGATCTGGTGGAACTTCCGGTCAACGCCTGCGCGCCCGGCCGTCGGGTGCGTCGCGGCGTCCAATTCTCCGACGGATTGGTCGGCGCCGCGCTGTTGGCAGGTCCCGCCAACGTGATCATGCAGCTGGCCCGGCCGGGCGTCGGCTACGGCGTGGTGGAGAGCCGGGTCGAGAGTGGCCGGACCGACCTGCATCCGATCAAGCGTGCGCGGACCACCTTCACCTACCTCGCCGTCGCGAACTTCGGCTCCGACGAGCAGAAAGCGGCGTATCGCAGCGCGGTCAACACGGCGCACCGGCAGGTGTACTCCACCGCGGACAGCCCGGTGAAGTACAGCGCCATGGACAAGAACCTGCAGCTCTGGGTGGCGGCGTGTCTGTTCAAGGGCTCGCTCGACGTGTACCGCTTCGTCGTGGGGGAGCTGGACGACCAAACCGCCGAGGAGTTCTACCGGCAGGGCATGACGATGGGCACCACACTGCAGGTGACGCCCGAGATGTGGCCGGCCGACCGGGCCGCCTTCGACAAGTACTGGCAAGAATCGCTGGACCAGGTGCACATCGACGACACGGTGCGCGAGTACCTGTATCCGATCGCCGCGGTGCGGATGAAGGGGCTGCAGCTCCCCGGGCCCGTGCAGCGCTGGTTCGAGGCGTTCTCCCTGTTGCTCACCACGGGCTTCCTGCCGCAACGCTTCCGCGATGAGATGCAGTTGCCGTGGGATGCCAAGCGGCAGAAGCGCTTCAACTCGGTGATGAAACTCGTGAAGGCGGTCAACCGGGTGCTGCCCGGGCCGCTGCGCCGATTCCCGTTCAACTGGATGCTCCGGGACCTGGATTGGCGCATGCGCACCGGGCGCCCGCTGGTCTGAGTCTGGCCCGGGTCGCGTCTCGGTCGAGGTTCAAGTTGTCGGCGTACCCTCGCGCGGGTGCGGACCGACAATGACAGCTGGGACATCAACTCGAGCGTTGGATCGACTGCGGTGATGGTTGCCGCGGCGCGAGCATTGGAAGCGGCCAAACCGAATCCGCTTGTGGTGGACCAATATGCGGAGGTGTTCACCCGCGCGGTCGGCGGTGTCTGGGCCGACGTGCTGGACGGCGAGGCGCCCGAACATCCGTTGGCGACGCCCGAGTTCGGCGAGCCGTTCATCAACTTCCAGGGCTCGCGGACCAGGTACTTCGACACCTACTTCCAGAACGCCGCAGCAGCCGGCGTGCGCCAGATCGTGCTGTTGGCGGCCGGGCTCGACTCGCGTGCCTACCGCTTGGACTGGCCGGACGGCACCGTCATCTATGAGCTCGATCAACCGCGGGTACTCGAGTTCAAGAGGGAGGTGTTGGCCGGCAATGGGGCCGAACCGGCGGTCGAGCGCCGCGAGATCGCCATCGACCTGCGGGACGATTGGCAGCAAGCGCTCGTCGGCAGTGGCTTCGATCCGGCGCGGCCGTCGGCGTGGATCGCCGAGGGGCTGCTGATCTACCTGCCCGCGACGGCGCAGGACGAGTTGTTCAGCGGAATCGATGCGCTGGCGGCACCCGGCAGCTGGGTGGCGATCGAAGAGGGCAAGCCGATGCCCGCCGATGTCTTCGCTGCCAAGCGTGCCGCCGGGGACGACATGGCGGAAGGTTTCTTCAAGCTGATCTACAACGAGCAGATCGCCCCCGCGGCGGACTGGTTCGGCGCTCGAGGCTGGCGCGCGGAGGCCACGGGGCTCGCTGACTACTTCCGGTCGGTGGGTCGTCCCGTGCCGACGAATCCGGAAGCGGCGACCATGATCGCCTCGAACACCCTGGTCACTGCCATCAAGGAGTGAGCGCCGTCACCTGCTCGGACGGTAGGGTGCGTCTCGACAACTTAAGTTATGCAATGCTAACTTCGCAGGGGTTAGCTTAGGCATACTTAAGGAGATATGCGGGGACTCTAATATCCCGCGAACATCAACATGGGCACTGACACATTTGCGGTATCCGCCGCGGCGCACTTCCAGCAAGGCGCGCCCGCGCGACGGCACAGTGCCCGTCCTTCGGCCCGTCGGGAACCAACCCGTTCCGAGTGCCGACTCCTTCTTAGGGCGGCCGCCAGATGAGTGGCGGATCGTCCTCTGGCGTGTCGACGACGGAAAGGACCCACGTGCGACCGAGCATCGCGGGCAGTAACACAGCGCTCGCCGATGGTGATGCGGCGCAGCGGGCAACACGGGTCGACCGTGACGTGCTGACCCGGTTCGGCACCAGCTGTCTGGCGCTCGGCCTCACTGTCGACGGCCGCCGTCGTCCGGCAGACCTCGACGCCGCCCTCGGTGGCTTCCTGACCTTGACGCGCATCGCCGGCGAGCACTGTGACGCCTGGACCGGGTTGGCTGCCGCGAGCGCGGCAACGCCCGATGTGGTCGAGGCGGTCTGGCGGACGGTGTCCTCGGCGGGCGCGTTGCAGCGGGCGCTCGACCTCGCCGACGGTGATCTGGGCTTCACCTATGACAGCGGTCTGTACCTCCAGTTCCGCGCCGCCGACCGGGACGGCTTCCAACTCGCTTATGCCGCAACACTGTCCGGCGCCGGCGCGTACGAAGAGGCCGATCAACTGGTGAGCGAGCTGCTCGACCGCAAGCCCGGTTGGCTGCCGGCCCGCTGGGTGCGGGTGGCCATGCATCACCGGACCCGCCGCTGGTCCGACGTCGTCCGGCAGCTGACCCCGATCGTGAACGACCCCAACCTGGACGCGAACTACGCGCATGCCGCGCGGGTGGCGCTGGGCATCGCGCTGGCGCACCTGGGCATGTTCGCTCCCGCGCTGTCACACCTTGAGGACCCCGAGGGGCCGGTTTCGGTCGCCGCGGTGGACGGCACGTTCGTCAAGGCCCTTTCGTTGCGCGCGCAGGGCGAGGACGACGAGGCCACCGACGTGCTGGCCGAGTTGTACGCCGCCCACCCCGACAACACCGCGGCCGAGCATGCGTTGACCGACACCAGCTTCGGCATCGACCCGACGACCGCGGCCAGGATCGAGGCCCGGCACAACCCGTGGGATCCCGAGACCGAGCCGACCGAGGCCGACTTCGTCGATCCGGATGCCAAGTCGCGCAAGGCTCATCTGCTCGTCGAGGCCGAGGCCGAGCTGGCCGAGTTCATTGGCCTGGAAGAGGTCAAGTACCAGGTGGCCCGGCTGAAAAGCTCTGTGGCCATGTCGATTCGGCGGCAGGAGCGGGGCCTGGCCGTGGCCCAGCGCACCAATCACCTGGTGTTCGCCGGACCTCCCGGAACCGGTAAGACGACGATCGCCCGCGTGGTCGCCAAGATCTACTGCGGCTTGGGCTTGCTGCGCAAGGAGACGGTGCGCGAGGTGCATCGCGCCGACCTGATCGGCCAGCACATCGGTGAGACCGAGGCCAAGACCAACGCGATCATCGACAGTGCGCTCGACGGCGTGCTGTTCCTCGACGAGGCCTACGCACTGGTGTCCACCGGCGCCAAGAACGACTTCGGTCTGGTCGCCATCGACACCCTGCTGGCCCGCATGGAGAACGACCGCAGCCGTCTGGTCGTGATCATCGCCGGGTACCGCAAGGACCTGGACATGTTCCTGGACACCAACGAAGGTCTGCGCTCGCGCTTCACCCGCAGCATCGACTTCCCGTCGTACTCGGCGACCGAACTCACCGAGATCGCCATGCGGATGGCCGAAAAGCGGGACAGCGTCTTCGAACCCGCGGCGCAGGCCGAGATGGAGCAGCTGTTCGGGCACCTCGCGACGGCGACCACACCCGACGCGGCGGGCGTCGCGCGCCGCAGCCTGGACATCGCGGGTAACGGCCGTTTCGTGCGAAATCTGGTGGAACGCTCGGAAGAAGAACGTGAGTACCGGCTGGATCACCTTGCCGCCCACGACTTCACCGACGATGAACTCATGACGATCACCGCGGGTGACGTCAGCAACTCGGCCGCGCCGCTGCTGCGTGGTCTCGGACTGGTGGTACCCAAACAGTGAGTGACGACCGAAAGACCTTCAGCTCGCGGACCCCGGTGAACGACAACCCGGATCAGATCCACTACCGTCGCGGGTTCGTCACCCGGCATCAGGTGTCCGGATGGCGATTCCTCATGCGGCGCATCGCATCTGGTGTGGCCCTGCATGACACCCGGATGCTGGTCGACCCGTTGCGGACCCAGAGCCGCTCGGTTCTGGTCGGCGGCCTGGTGCTGGTCACCGGGCTGGCGGGCTGCTTCGTCTTCTCCCTGATCCGGCCCGCCGGCGTCGCGGGGAACAACGTGATCCTGGCCGACCGGGAGACCTCTGCGCTGTATGCCCGGGTGGGCGACCAACTGCACCCCGTCCTGAACCTGACGTCGGCCCGGCTCATCGCCGGGCGCCCGGACAACCCGACCCTGATCCCGAGCGCCGAACTGGACAAGTTTCCGCGCGGCAGCCTCATCGGGATTCCGGGTGCCCCGGAACGCATGGTGCCCAACACTTCTCGTGATGCCGACTGGACCGTGTGCGACGCGGCCACCGGCGACGTCGTGGGCGCGACCCTGATCACCGGTCCGCTCGCCGAAGGTGGCTCCCGCGCGGCCGCGCTGGGTGCCGATGATGCCGTGCTGGTGCGCAACGACGGCGTCGGCTCCGCCGGCGTCAACGGCGGCAGCTGGCTGCTGTGGCACGGCCAGCGCAGTGCGGTCGACCTGAACAACCGCGCGGTGACGGCAGCGCTGGGCTTGGGCGCCAACGGAGCTGCGCTCCCCGCACCTCGCCCGATCGCCGACGGCCTGTTCAACGCGATCCCCGAGTCGGCCCCGCTGGCCGCGCCGGCCATCGTCAACGCGGGCCAGCCGACGCCGTACCCGATGCCGGTTCCGGCACCGGTCGGCGCGGTGGTCACCGCGATCTCCACGGATGCCGCCACCGACAATGCCGTGCGCTACTACGCGGTCCTCGATGATGGCCTGCAACCGATTTCGCAAGTCGTGGCCGCGATTCTGCGCAACACCGATTCGTACGGTCTGGAGCAGCCGCCACGCCTGTCCGCCGACCAGGTCGCCCGCGTTCCCGTCTCCACGGCGATCAACACCGCGGCGTACCCGGACCGCCCGCTGACCGTCATCGACGCCACCAAGGCGCCGCTGACCTGCGCCCGCTGGACCAAACACGATGGCGCCACGACCAATTCGCTCACCCTGCTGGCTGGAGCGACGCTGCCGCTGCCTGCCGACGAGCGCACCGTGGCCCTCGCCGGACCGGCCGGCACCGCGCAGCGCATGGCGATGACGCCGGGCACCGGCTACTTCGTCCAGGCCACCGGTCAGGGAGGCACCCCGGCGCTGTCCGGCTACTGGATCAGCGACACCGGCGTCCGCTACGGCATCTCCACCGAAGGCGATGCCACCGACGCGAATCGGAAAACCCCTGCCGCGCTGGGACTTACCGAATCACCGCTGCCGGTGCCGTGGTCGATCCTCAGCCAGTTCACGCCCGGCCCGACGTTGTCGCGGAGTGACGCGTTGCAGAGCCCGGCGCTCGTGCCCACCCGGACGAGCCCGGCAGTCGAAATCGCCGTGAGGGAGAACCCGTGAGCCGTCTGATCTTCGAAGCGCGGCGCCGGCTGCCCATCCCGGCAACCCGCGCGAGCGTCATCACCATCGAGCCGCCGCCAGAACTGCCGCGGCTGGTGCCGCCGTCGTTGTTGCGCCGGGTGTTGCCCTACCTGATCGTCATCCTGATCGTCGGCATGATCGTGGCCCTGGTGGCCACCGGCATGCGCGTCATCTCGCCGCAGACGCTGTTCTTCCCGTTCGTGCTGCTGTTGGCCGCCACGGCTTTCTACCGCGGTTCGGACAACAAGACCCGGACCGAGGAGGTCGACGCCGAGCGCGCCGATTACCTGCGCTACCTGTCGGTGGTACGGGACAACGTGCGGGCCCAGGCTGCTGAGCAGCGCGTGGCCCGCGAGTGGTCGCACCCGGCACCCGAGCAGCTGGCCGCCGTCGCGGGTACCCGTCGTCAGTGGGAGCGCGATCCGCACGACGCCGACTTCCTGGTGGTGCGTGCCGGGTTGCACGACGCGCGTCTGGAGACGGTGCTGCAGGTCAAGGACACCGCGGCCGAGGTCGATCTGGAACCGGTGTCGCACAGCGCATTGCGCGGACTGCTCGACGTCCAGCGGACAGTGCCCGCGGTGCCCGGCGGTATCGACCTCGCGAAGGTCTCGCGGATCACGGTGCTCGGCGACGCCGACGACGTGCGGGGCGCCCTGCGCGCGTGGATCGCACAAGCGGTGACCTGGCACGACCCGGCCCTGCTCGGGATCGGCCTGGCCGTGGCGGATGCCGAAGCGCTGGAATCGGAATCGTGGTCGTGGCTGAAGTGGCTGCCGCACAGTGACATTCCGGGCCAGGTCGACGGTGTCGGTCCGGCTCGCTACCTGGCCGCCGGCGTTCCCGAGCTCGCCGGCTTGTTGGCCGCCGAACTCGGAGACCGGCAGCCGTTCGGTACCGACGACACCGCACCGCTGCGGCACCTGCTGATCGTCGTCGACGACCCGGACGCCGACCTCGGCGAGCTGTTGCCGCGCGCCGGGCTGGCGGGCGTCACGGTACTGCAGCGCGGGACGGAACAGCCGGAGTACCCGGACCCCGACCGTCCGGTGCTGCGCGTGTCCGGCGGACGCATCGAGCGGTGGGCCGCCGCCGGCTGGCAGTCGTACTTCGATGTCGCCGACGACTTCTCGCCGCACGCCGCGGCGCACCTGGCCCGCGGCCTCGCGCGCTGGGACTCCAACCCGAACCGGGCCCGCAGCACCGGCGCCGGACTGGCCACCTTCGGCACCCTGCTGGGGATTCCCGACGCGGCGGCGCTCGATGTCGCCGGCCTGTGGGCGCCGCGCACGCGGGCCGATGAGCTCCGGGTGCCCATCGGCGTCACCGCCACCGGTGAGCCGCTGATGTTCGACCTGAAGGACGAGGCCGAAGGCGGCATGGGCCCGCACGGTCTGATGATCGGTATGACGGGTTCCGGCAAGTCGCAGACCCTGATGTCGATCCTGTTGTCGCTGTTGACGACTCACTCGGCCGAGCGCCTCATCGTCATCTACGCCGACTTCAAGGGCGAGGCAGGTGCCGACATCTTCCGCGACTTCCCGCAGGTGGTCGCCGTCATCTCGAACATGGCCGAGAAGCGTTCGCTGGCCGACCGGTTCGCGGACACTCTCCGCGGCGAGGTGGCCCGGCGTGAGCAGCTGCTGATGGAGGCCGGCCGCCGGCTACAGGGCAGCGCCTTCAACTCGGTGCTCGAGTATGAGGCAGCACGAGAACAAGCAGCAGCGGCGGGCATTGAACTGCCGCCGATCCCGACGCTGCTGGTGGTCGCCGACGAGTTCTCGCTCATGCTCAGCGATCATCCCGAATACGCCGAACTGTTCGATTACGTCGCCCGTAAGGGCCGTTCATTCCGTATCCACATCCTCTTCGCGTCGCAGACGCTGGACGTGGGCCGGATCAAGGACATCGACAAGAACACCTCCTACCGCATCGGCCTGAAGGTCGCGAGCCCGTCGATCAGCCGGCAGATCATCGGTGTCGAGGATGCGTACCACATCGAGGCCGGTCCGGAGCACAAAGGCGAGGGCTTCCTGGTCCCCACGCCGGGCGCGGTGCCGGTGAAGTTCCGCAGCACGTATGTGGACGGTATCTACGACCCGCCGCGTGTCGAGAAAGCTGTTGTGGTGCACGCGGTTCCGCAACCGCAGCTGTTCCCGGCCGGCCACGTGGCCCCGGCCCCCGACACGGTGATCGTCACCGACGCGGCGCCGGATCTGCGTCCGCCCCGCAAGCTGGTCGCGACGGTCGGCGAGCAGCTGGCGCAGTACGGTCCGCAGGCGCCGCGCCTATGGCTGGCCCCGCTGGACGAGCCGATCGCACTGCCTGCGCTGTTGGCCGGCACCGAGATTCCCGCGGGCCACGGCAGGTGGCCGCTGGGTGAGATCGACCGGCCGTTCCAGATGCGTCGCGATCCGCTGGTCTTCGACGCCACTTCGGCGGCGGCGAACCTGGTCATCCACGGTGGGCCGAAGTCCGGGAAATCGACTGCGCTGCAGACCTTCATCCTGTCGGCGGCGGCGACGCACTCGCCGCGCGCCGTCACGTTCTACTGCCTCGACTACGGCGGCGGCGGGCTGCGCTCGCTCAAGCCACTGGCCCATGTCGGCAGCGTCGCATCGCCCCTGGAGCCGGAACGCATCCGGCGTACCTTCGGTGAACTCGAACAGCTGCTCGCGTCGCGCCGGGCCCGTGCCGCGGCCGGCGACGGCGATCTGCGCGATGACGGTTACGGCGACGTGTTCCTGGTGATCGACAACCTGTATGCGTTCAGCCGGGACAACACCGACACGTTCAACACGCGTAACCCGTTGTTGTCCAAGGTGACCGAACTGGTCAACACCGGTATGGCCTACGGCATCCACGTGGTCATCACGACACCGAACTGGCTCGAGGTATCGCTCGCGATGCGCGACGGCCTGGGGCTGCGGCTCGAGCTCAAGCTGGCCGACTCGCGCGACAGCAACGTGCGGTCCACAGGAAACCCGGGTGTGGCGGCGCTGTCCCGCCCCGCCGACGGCGTCCCCGCCGACCAGCCGGGTCGCGGCCTGACCATGGGCGCCGAGCACTTCCTGTTCGCCGAACCGGATCTCGGTGCGATCGCCGCCATCAACGCGCAGTACCCGGGGCAGACGGCACCGCCCGTGCGGCTGCTGCCGACGGACCTGGCTCCGGAAGCCCTTGCGCCGCTGTACCGGAACCCAGAGACTGTCGTCATCGGACAGCGCGAACAGGACCTGGCGCCGGTTGCGATCGACTTCTCGGCCAACCCACTGCTGATGGTGCTGGGCGACGCCAAGTCCGGCAAGACCACGCTGCTGCGGCACCTGATCCGGACGGTCCGGGACAACTCCACCCAGGAGTCGGTGGCGTTCAGCGTCATCGACCGCAGGCTGCATCTCGTGGACGAGCCGCTGTTCGCGGACAACGAGTACACCCCGAACGTCGACCGGGTCACCCCGGCGATGCTCGGCCTGGCCGCACTACTCGAAAATCGCAGGCCCCCAGCGGGTCTGTCGGCCGCGGAGCTGAGCGGGTGGACCTACCGGAACGGGCAGGGCAACCACCTGCACTACCTGATCATCGACGACGTCGACCAGATCCCGGACGCGCCCGCGGTCAGTGGCCCGTTCGTCGGCCAGCGGCCGTGGACGGCACTGCTGGGACTGCTGTCCCAGGCGTCCGAGCTGGGGTTGCGGGTGATCGTCACCGCCCGGGCCGCCGGCTCTGCCCACGCGGTGATGACGGCTCCGTTGTTGCGCAGGCTCAACGAGCTGCAGGCGACCACCGTCATGCTGTCCGGCAACCCGCAGGACAGCGGCCGCATCCGCGGCCACCGGTTCAACCGGCTGCCGGCCGGTCGGGCCATGGTACTCGGCGACAGCGACGAGGCCACGTACGTCCAGTTGATCAATCCACTGGTGGCAGAACCGATTACGGGACGGCCCACCGGACCACAACGAGGGGAGTTCCACTGATGACCTTGCGCGTCGTTCCCGAAGGACTGACGGCAGCCGGTGCCGCCGTCGAAGCGCTCACCGCGCGGCTCGCCGCCGCCCACGCCGCGGCCGCGCCGGCGGTCACCGCCGTGATCCCGCCCGCCGCGGATCCCGTTTCGCTGCAGACGGCGATCAGCCTGAGCGCCCACGGTGCCGAACACGAGGCCATTGCCGCGCAGGGCGTCACCGAGCTGGGGCGTGCCGGCGGTGGTGTCACCGAAGCCGGCATCAGCTACGCGACGGGCGATGCCGAAGCCGCCGCCACGTACGTGACGGCCCTGGGCTGACATGACCGCCCCCACGGGGATAGGCCTGCCGACCGGGCCAATCTGGGCGGCGCTGCCGCCCGAAGTCCATTCGACGCTGCTGTCCAGTGGGCCCGGTCCGGGCTCACTGCTGGCGGCGGCGGCTGCCTGGCAGTCGCTGAGCGCCGAATATGCCTCGGCCGCAGCTGAACTCACCGCACTGTTGGGTGAGGTCCAGGCGGGGGCCTGGGAAGGGCCGAGCGCCGAGCAGTACATCGCCTCCCACGCGCCGTACCTGACCTGGCTGGCCCAGGCCAGCGCCAACAGCGCGGCCAACGCGGTCCAGCACGAGACCGCCGCGGCGGCCTACGGCACCGCCCTGGCCGCCATGCCGACGCTTCCCGAACTGGCGCTCAACCACGTCGTGAACGCAGCGCTGATGGCGACAAACTTCTTCGGTATCAACACGATTCCGATCGCGCTGAACGAAGCCGACTATGCCCGCATGTGGCTGCAGGCGGCGACCGTCATGGGTACGTACCAGGCGGTGTCAGGCGCGGCGGTGGCGGCAGCTCCGACAACCGCGCCGGCGCCGATGATGCTGGCAGCGGGTGTCGGGGAGGCGGGCACCGCGTCGGCGAGCGCCACGCAGGCGGGCGCCCAGTTGCAGGCGGCCGATGCCGGTACGTCGCTGGACACGTCCAACGCCATCACCGACTACCTGTACAACTACATCAAGACGCTGCCTGGCGGCGACCTGATCTGGAAGTTCCTGCAGGACCCGCTGGGCCAGATCAAGCAGATGTTCTTCGATTTCCTGACGAACCCCTCGCAGGCGCTGACCACCTGGGGCCCAATGCTTTTCGCGCTCGGCTACCAGGCGTTCTTCCAGCCTGTCGGCTGGACCACGTGGGGCGTGGGTCTGACCGCGCCGCTGTGGGGGCCGGCCCTGATCGCCGTCGGGCTGTCCAGCCTGGGTCTGCTGGCATTGCTGGAGCCGGACTTCGTGCCGGAACCCGAACTCGCCGAGGCGTTCCCGCCGCCACCTCAGTTGCAGGTCGCCGACCACCAGATGCCGGTGGTCAGCGTCGCTCCGACTGTGCCGGCCACCCCGGCAAGCCCGGCGAGCGCGCCCGCGTCCGCACCGGCTTCGCCCGTCGCTCCCGCGCCGGCGGCACCGGCGCCACTGATGGCGTACGCGGTGGCCGTCGACGACCCGGGTCCGGGATTCACCCCGACGCTGCGGGACGGCGCGACCGCGCCGGCACCGGCGTCCGGTATCGCGGCGGCAGCCGCAGCGGCCGCCGCCGCGGCAGCGACCGAGCGGCGGCGGGCCCGTCGTCGTCGCGCAGCCAAGGAGCGGGGCGTCCGCGACGAGTACATGGACATGAACTCGGAGGTGGATCCCGACTTCGGGGACGACGCAGACCTCCGTAAAGAGGTGCTGGCCTCGGCCCGCGGTGCCGGGCCGATCGGCTTCAGCGGCACGGTGAGCCGCCAGGAGCAGCCGGCGACAGGCCTGAACCGCATGACCGGCAACGGTTTCGGGGGCGGCGTCACCGAACCCATGCTGCCCGGCAGCTGGGACACGGAAGGCGGTGCCAACCGCTGATCCTGCGGACCAAAAAATTTGACCACCAAAAGAATCCGGACGAACCCCGAGAGGAATCACCATGAGCATGCTCGACGCACACATCCCCCAGCTGATCGCTTCCGAATCGGCCTTCTCTGCGAAGGCCGCGCTGATGCGCAGCACCATCGGCCAGGCGGAGCAGGCCGCGCAGTCGGCCCAGGGCTTCCACCAGGGTGACTCGGCGGGCGCCTTCCAGGCCGCACACGTCCGTTTCATGGCGGTCGCTGCCAAGGTCAACGCGCTGCTCGACATCGCACAGGCCAACCTGGGCGACGCCGCCGGCACCTACGTCGCGCAGGACACCGCCGCGGCCGGCACGTACACCTCGGTCTAGCCGCCGCACCCACATCAAGACATCTAGCAGCGAGGAGATCCCATGTCCCAGATCATGTACAACTACCCGGCGATGCTGGCCCATGCCGGTGAGATGACCGCCTACGCGGGCGCCCTGCACGCCGTCGGGCTCGATATCGCCAGCGAGCAGGCGGCCCTGGCCGGCGCCTGGCAGGGTGACACCGGAACCAGCTACCAGGCGTGGCAGGCCCAGTGGAACACCGCGATGGAAGAACTCGTCCACGCCTACCGGGCGATGGCGAGCACGCACGAGACCAACACGCTCTCGATGAGCGCACGTGACAGCGCCGAAGGCGCCAAGTGGGTTTAGGTCCAACGGTTTCGGCGCGGTCCGGGTCACTCGGCGACCCGGACCGCGCCGGAGTCCCGGTCTCGGCGGTCGAACTGACCGCGGAGCAAGCCTGGTTCCTCGCGGATCGTCTGGGCGCCGGGGGCTTTCCATGGGTGCTGGCCATCACGCAGCCCTACAGCGAGCCCTCCGCCAAAGCCGGATTCGACGCAGGCCAGGTCACCGCGCTGACGCGGATGGGGGTGCTGTCTGCTGACGGCTCCGTGCATCCCGCAGTCGCGCAGTGGATTCGGGCCGTTTGCCGGCCCCGCCGCTGGCTGGAGCTGCGATGGGTGTCCGGTTCTGGCGCCATGTTGCGCGGGATTCTCGCGCGCAGCGGCGACACGACCGTCGCGGTCCTGCGCAGCGAGCATCTGATGACCTGCACCGAACTGACCGTCGCGTCCCCGGACGCGCTGGTGCCGGTGCTCACCGCAGGCTTGTCCGGACGCGCGCCGGCCCGGTTCGACGAATTCGCGATGCCGGCCCACATCGGGGCCAAGGCCGACGAACGCCTGCGCCGCGGCGACTCGCTGGACGCCGTGATGGATCACCTCGGCATCCCACCGACAGCGCACGCCGTCGTGCGGGCCGCGTTCGCGCCCGGCCGCAGCTACGTGGAGATCGTCGCGGGCGACCACCGCGACGGTCACCGGATCAGCACCGATGTCGGCGTCAGCATCGTCGACACCGCCGCGGGCCGCGTCGTCGTGGCGCCGGTGAAAGCCGTTGACGGCACCTGGATTTCAACATTCACCCCGGGCACGGACCTCGCGGTCACCGCTGCGGTGCAGCGACTGACCGCGACGCTGCCCGACGGTCCCTGGTTCCCCACGGCGAACCTGACCCGAGACTTCGAGACCTCGACTGGAGAACGGAAAGAAAATGTCCCCCAACACGTCTGGTAGTACCGCCATGCCGATTGTGCGGGTCGCGGTGCTCGCCGCAGGCGACGAGCAGGGTGGTCGCGGGCGACTCACCGACGTCGCACTGCCGGCGGGCCTGGCCCTGCGCGAGATCGTGCCCGCGGTGCGGCGCATCGTCGGAGTCAACGGGGCACCCGACTCCGCAGGCTCCGCCGAGCTGTCGCTGGCCCCGCTGGGTGGTGCGGCGTACAGCCTCGACGCGACCCTCGACACGGTCGGCGTCGTCGATGGTGACCTGCTGGCGCTGCAGCCGGTGCCCGCGGGTCCGCCGGCCCCGCGGATCGTCGAGGACATCGCCGACGCGGCCGCGATCTTCTCTGCCGCCCGCGAAAACCCCTGGGGCAATGCGCACATACGCCGTTTCGCGGCGTGGGCCGTCGTGGTCTTGACGTTGCTCGCCACCGCGCTGGCCACTCTGGTGCGGGTACGCACCGGCCAGCCGGCCGGCCTGTTCACCGTCGTCGGCGTGGCGGTGCTGACCGTCGCCGCCGCTCTGTTGACCCGGCCCGCCATGCCGCGGCTGGCGACCGCCCTGAGCCTGGCCGCCCTGCTGCCGGTCGGCGCCGCCTTCGCGCTCGCAGTCCCCGGACCGTTCGGTCCGGCCGGCCTGCTGCTCGGGGCGGCCGCGGTCGCCGCCTGGTCGATCGTCAGCATCACCGTCGGCGGGCAGGCCATCGCCGCGTTCACGGCCACGACCGTCCTCGGTCTCGCCGGCGTGATCGTCGGCGGTGCCGCGTCGATCTGGCGGCTGGGCAACGGCGTGATCGGTGCTGTGCTCATCGTTTTCGCACTGCTGGTCATGGTTCAGGCCGCGCAACTGTCGACCCTGTGGGCGCGGTTCCCGGTGCCGAACATCCCGGCGCCCGGTGACCCGACGCCGTCTGCCCTGCCGCGGTCGGTGCTGGCCGACCTGCCGCGCCGTGTTCGGGTGTGCGACGCGCACCAGACCGGCTTCCTTGCCGGGGCCGTGCTGACCCTCACCGCCGGTTCGGTGGTCCTGGTGGCCGGGGCGACCCCGTCACCGTGGGCCTGGTACGTCGTCGCGGCGGCCGCCCTCGCAACGGCTCTGCGGGCCCGCATCTGGGACTCGGTGCCGTGCAAGGTGTGGCTGCTGAGCCAGCCGTATCTGGTTGCGGCCGTGCTGCTTACGATGTTCGCCGTCGGTGGGCACTACGCCAACGCGTGGTGGGCGCTTGGTGCGCTGGCGGCGCTGGTGGCGGTGGGTGTGGTGGCCGCGCTCAACCCGCAGGTGGCCGACCCACAGACGTACTCGCTGCCGATGCGTCGCCTGGTCAGTTTCGCGGCGACGGCATTGGACGCTTCACTGATCCCGGTGCTGGCCTACCTGGTGGGTCTGTTCGCCTGGGTCATCAACCGGTGATGGTGGCCATCCGGCGCGGAATCTCCGTCCTGGCAGTCGCTTTCGCCGCCTCGGCCGGCGTGGTACCGGCGGGGCTGTTGCCGGCCGCCGGTGCCATCGTGCCGCCGCACGTCGACGAGCATGCGACCCCGCCGTCGGGCAGTGTCGGTCCGGTCGCGGCGATGGGTCAGCGCGGACCGTGCATCACGGCCGGCGTGCTGCCCGGCACCGACCCGGGCGCCCCGGGTCCGGGCCACACCCAGCTCAACGTGCCGGGTGCCTGGTCCTTCAGCCGCGGTGACGGACAGACGGTGGCGGTCATCGACACCGGCGTCCATCCCGGCCCGCGGTTGCCCAATGTCCAGGGTGGCGGTGATTTCGTGGAAAGCACTGACGGACTCACCGATTGCGACGGCCACGGCACCTTGGTCGCGGGACTGATCGCCGGTCAGCCGGGTTCGGACGGGTTCTCCGGCGTCGCGCCGGGCGCCCGCATCCTGGCCATCCGTCAGACGTCCGAGCGCTACGCCCCGCGCGGCAACGGGGGAGACCCGGCCGCGGCGCACGCAACCATCGCGGTCGCGACGCTGGCCCGCGCCGTGGTGCATGCCGCCGACCTGGGTGCCAAGGTCATCGCCATCACGGCGGTGACGTGCCTGCCCGCCGATCGGCCGGTCGATCAGACCGAACTGGGTGCGGCGCTGAAATACGCCGCGCAGGAGAAGGATGCGGTGATCGTCGCCGCCGCAGGCAATGATCGTGCCGGCCTGGCCGGTGGCCCGTCGTGCGAGGCGAATCCCCTGGACAATCCCGGGAACCCAGCCGACCCGCGGAACTGGGCCGGCGTCAAGTCGGTGTCGATCCCGTCCTGGTGGCAGCCGTACGTGCTGTCGGTCGGGTCGCTGGACGCCGCCGGACAGCCGTCGGACTTCACCACGCCCGGGCCGTGGGTGGGCATCGCGGCACCAGGCGAGAACATGGCGTCGACCGGCGTGAACGGCCTCGCCAACGCGCTGCCGAATGAGCGCGGAGATCTGTTCCCGTTGCGCAGCAGCAGCTATGCCGCGGCATATGTCGCAGGCGTTGCGGCCTTGGTGCGCAGTCGATTTCCCGCGCTGAACGCCGCTGACGTGACACACCGGCTGACCGCCACCGCGCACGGTGCCGCGCGCTCGCCGTCGAACCTGGTGGGCGCGGGCGTCGTCGACCCCGTCGCCGCACTCACCTGGGATCTGCCCGCGACAGCCCCGGCCCCGAAATCTGTCGCGGTGGCCATGCCGCCCGAGCCGGCCCCGCCGGACACCACGCCCCGGACCATTGCGTTCACCGGTGCGGCAGTGCTGGCGATCGCCGCGCTGATCGCCCTGGTCGCGTACCGAAGAAAGGACGGTGCCCGATGACGGCCCGAATCACGTTGGCATTGCTGGTGATCGTCCCGGCGGCCATGACGTTTCCGTGGCACACGACGCCGCAGAAATGGATCCTGGGCATTGCCGTCGCGGTGGTGCTGCTGGTGTTCGCCTGGCGGCGCGGCATGTTCCTGACCACCATGGTGGCGCGCCGATTCGCGGTGTGGCGCCGGAACCGGCGCGGCCCGGCGCGGCCGGCGGCGGGTCAGGTCACTGTCGTGCTGGAAGCTGATGAATTCCCTTATGACGCACTGCCTCTCGTCGCCTCCTACGTGGACCGCTACGGCGTGCGGTGCGATTCGGTGCGCGTCACGGAACGTCAGCTCGACGGTGCGCGCACCGCGTGGGTCAGTGTGACGGTGGCGGCTACGTCGAATCTTGCTGCGCTGCAGGCACGGTCGTCGGACCTGCCGCTCGCGGACATGGCGGAGAAGGTGGCCCGACGGCTGGCCGACCAGCTGCGTGAGGCCGGTGCGCCGGTCGTGGTCACCGAAGCGGCGCCTTCGCTCCGATCAGACGAGGCGCGCGAGACGTGGCGTGCGGTCCGCGACGGGGACGGGTACCTCACGGCCTACGGACTGCCCGCCGATCAGCGGCTGCCGGAATGCCTGACCGCGCTGGCCTCGACGACAGAATTGTGGACGGTACTCGAGTTCTCGCCTGGCGCAACGATTTCCGCGGCTTGCGCGGTACGTACGGCCAACGCGCCTGCCGCCGCCGCGGTCGCGGGCCTCACGCGCGAGTCGGGCCGGCAGGGGCCGCTGCTCGCGGCGATGGCCCCGGCGTCGGCCGGCGGGCTCGGCACGCGGCCGGGTGTGCTGACCACGGAGTTGCTCACGGAGCTGTCCGGGCTCGGCGTCGACGCCGCGGTTGAGTCCGCGGCCAGGGTGTAGAAGTTCGAGTAGGCAGCGCCCTACCCGCAGGGTCAACGGGCCGGGCGTGCCCGGTCGGCCTGACGGTCGCTGCCGAACATGAAGGGACCGAGGAACTTGGTCATCCGGCGCAGGTAGTCGGGCTGACTGACGTGCAGGATGTGGTTGCCGGGGAACCAGTGGAACGCGCAGCGATCCCAGTGTTTCCACAGCAATTCGGCCTGCTGCGGCGGTGCCAGCCGGTCACCCAGCCCGGCGATGATCAACCGGCGATCCTGCGGCACCAGCGGCACGTAATTCAGCGGTGAGTGGTACTGCCCCGCTGCGGCGACCAGACCCTCATCGGTGTGGGCCAACCGGTTACCCAGCTTGACGAGCAGGTTGGCCGGGAACCATTCGTCGACCGTGCGGTCCGGTGTCACCACGGGGACGTTCGGGATGACGGCCTGGATGCGGTCGTCGACCGAGGCGATCAGCGCTGAGGTGTAGCCGCCCAACGACATCCCGGTCAGCGCAATGCGATCGACCCCGGTGTGCTCCAGATAATCGAGCACAGAACGGAAATCGTGCACCGCTTGCGCCATGGCCTCGGCGAAGCCGGGGACGCCGTCCATGAAGAAGCCGTAGCCGCTGTACGGAGAGCCCTTCTCGGCCCGCGGCCCGTGGAACGGCAGGGTGTACAGCAGGACGTCATACCCGGACCGGAAGAACCACGGCAGCGAGAAGAACAAGCCGTTGAACAGGTAGGGCGAGCCCATGAACCCGTGGATCACGCACAGCGTGGGCCGCGGACCGTCGTCGTGCCGCCAGTGCTGCGCATGCACCACGTTGTTGCGGGTGTAGCCGCGGCGCCGCTCGCGGATCCCGGGGTACACGGCGTCGTAACTGCTCTGGAACGAGATGTTCTCTACCCGGCCGCGCGCGACCCACTGCGCGACCGGACCGGCGGGGCGGGCGGACACCAGGGGAGGGCCGCTGGGCGCCGGGAAGCACTGTTGCGGGTCCCTGGTGGTGGCGAGTTCGGCATAGAACCGCAGGGCGGCTGGGTCGTCGCCGGCGCGGTTGCGCACCGCCGAGGCGGCCATCCGCGGAATTATGCCGGCACCGATCACCGAGGCCAACGCGGTACGAAGCCCCAGGTCAGCCGCGGCCGAGGAGTCGACGATCAGCTTCTGCTGCCACGTCAGGTCGGCCCGTCGCGGCAGTCCGCGTGCGGTGGCATCCGCGCCCGGTACGTCGGGGACCGGGACGGGTGGGTTGAACGCATCGTCTTGCGGACTGGTCACGTTCGGATGCTAACCCCGGCCCTCTGCCCGCGTCAGCTGATCGTCGAGATCGAACACCCTGGCGGCGTTGTGGTACAGCACTTTTCGCAGCCAGTCGTCGTCGGCGGCGACTTTGGTGAGCACGTCGAGGGACTCGGCATACCGGTAAGGGATGTTGGGGAAATCGCTGCCGAACAGGATGCGGTCACCGAGCTCGGCGAGGCGCGGCAATTCGGCGGGCGGGAACGGCATGGTTTCCTCGATGAACGGGGTGAATGCCATGGTGGTGTCCAGGTGCACGCCGTCGAATTGTTCGCAGAGGTCCAGGAATTCGCTGTATTCGGGCATGCCGAGGTGCGCGATGATCAGTTTCAGTCCCGGGTGCCGGTCCAGCACGGTGCGGACCTGGCCGGGGCCGGTGTGCACGCCCGGGGTCGGGCCGGAACCGCAGTGGATGATCACCGGAACACCGGCATCGTCGATGGTGCCCCACACGTCGTTGAGCAGGGGGTCGGCCGGGTGGTAGGCGCCCACCTGAATATGCGCCTTGAAGACCTGGGCACCCCCGGCGATGGCGTCGGCGACATAGGTGGGCGCGCCGGGCTCGGGGAAGAACGTCGCGGTGGACAGGCAGTCCGGGGTCTGTGCGGCGAACTGCGCGGCCCACTGGTTCAGCCACGCCGCCATGTCGGGCTTGTGCGGATAGACCAGCGAGGTGAACGCCAGCACCCCGAAACCGCGCAGCGTCTCCAGCCGGTGCTGCTCCTCGGTGCGATAGGTGATCGGCCAGGTGCGGCCGGTGAGCGGCCCGGCACTGTCGAAGTAGTTCCACACCTTGTCCATCACGTTCTTGGGCATGAAGTGGGTGTGCACATCGATCAGGCCCGGAAGGCCCAGCGACTGCCAGAGGTCGCGTACTGACTCGTCCATTACCCAACAGAATGGCAGGCACGTGGCAGCGGCTTTCACTCCCCGTCGCTGCGCTCGCCCTGGAGGCGGCAGGATGGGGATGTGTGGAACCCGGACACCTACCTCGCCTTCGCTGACCATCGTGGTCGGCCGTTCTACGACCTGCTCGCGCGCGTCGGTGCCCAGGCGCCCCGGCGGGTGGCCGACGTGGGTTGTGGCCCGGGGAATCTGACCGCCACGCTGTCGGAGCGTTGGCCCGGCGCGGTGATCGAGGCGGTGGACAACTCACCGGAGATGGTCGCGGCGGCCCGGGCGCGCGGCGTCGACGCCCGGGTGGTTGCCGCCGCCGACTGGGCGCCCGCCGCGGACACCGATGTGATGGTGAGCAACGCTGTGCTGCAATGGGTTCCGGAACACCGCCAGCTGTTGCGGCGGTGGGTGACGCAACTGCCGAAAGGCGCCTGGCTGGCGTTCCAGGTACCCGGCAATTTCGACTCGCCGTCGCATCAGGCCGTGCGGGAGGTGGCTCGGCGTCCGGAGTTCGCCGAGGCGCTGGCCGATATCCGGTTCCGGGAGACAAACGTGGTCGACGATCCGGCGGGCTACGCCGCGCTGCTGACCGCCGCGGGCTGCGCCGTCGACGCGTGGGAGACCACGTATCTGCACCAACTGACCGGTGAAACCCCGGTGCTGGATTGGATCACGGGTACCGCGCTGACCGACGTCCGCTCCCGGCTGACCGACGAAGCCTGGGAGCAGTACCGCCAGGCCATTATCCCGCTGCTGGCGCAGGCGTATCCGCCCCAGCCCGACGGCACGACGTTCTTCCCGTTCCGCCGGATATTCGTGGTGGCCCAGACGTGAATCAGTGAATCTGCTGGTACTGGTGCTGAGTCGGGGTTCCGGGCTGGGGGCCGCTGTTCTGGTGCGCGACGATCTGGTGCACTGAGCTCGAGGTGGTGTTCGGCGCGGCATGGGCGGACGTGGCCAGGCCGATCGCGATCAGTCCGGGCGCGACGGTCAGGCCGACGACGATGATGAAGTAGCTGACCCAGCGGGTGACGATGCTCATCTGAATTCTCCTGCTGCTGTGGGCTTTTGCTGTCGTATCCGGAGTGATCCGGTGTTGACTCAAGAGTCCCGCAGCGGGCCCGTGGTGTCTGTCCGCCAGCCGGGCCCTCAATAGGATGAATTCTCTGTCCCCCAATCGGGGGACAAGGCGGGATTTGTGCACGTTTTTCCGCGGTAGCCGCGGAAAAACGTGCACAAATCACTGGTCAGCGGAGGGCGTTGAGCGCCCCCAGCACCTGGGCCACCAGCTTGTCGATGTCGGCGCCGGTGGTGTCGACCACCAGATCCGGGTTCTCCGGCGGCTCGTAGGGGGCGTCCACACCCGTCAGACCCCGTAGCTCACCGGCCTTGGCCCGCGCGTACAGGCCCTTGGGGTCGCGCTTTTCGCACTCGCTCCGTGGGGTGGATACGTAGACCTCGATGAACGGCAGCTTGGCGACGGTGCTGAGCTCGCGGGCGGTGTCCCGGTCCGACTTCAACGGAGACACCAGCGAGGCCAGCGCGACGACACCCGAGTCTGCCAGCAGCCGGGCGAGGTGACCCACGCGGCGGATGTTCTCGGCCCGGTCGCCCGCGGAGAATCCGAGGTCGTCGGACAGCCCGTGCCGGATGTTGTCGCCGTCCAGCAGGTAGGCGACCTGTCCGGTCTCGACCAGTGCCCGCTCGACCGCGACGGCCAGCGTCGACTTGCCCGATGCAGGCAACCCGGTGAACCAGATGGTGGCGCCCCGCTGCCCGGTCCGCGCCCACCGGTAGGACCGGTCCAATGACGAGTGGTGCCAACGGATATCGCTGCGCGAGTGGGTGCCGAGCTTGACCTCGCGCGGCTCGGTGATGGTGCCGGCGCCGACGGTGTCGTTGGACGTCTCGTCGATCAGGATGAAGGCGCCGCTCTCCCGATTGTCGCGGTACGGGTCCGCGATCACCGTGGAGCTGGTTCGGAGCGTGACGGCGCCGATGTCGTTGAGTACCAACTCGACCGGCTGATCGATGTCGTCCAGAGTCTCGGGATCGAGTCGGGTGTGCAGCGCCTGCACCGTGGCCCGGACGGTGCGGGTGCCCTGCTTGAGGGCCAGCCGATCACCGGCCCGCAGCGGGGTTTCGGCGAACCAGCACACCGTCGCGTCGAGTTCACGGGCCAGCACTGGGACCGTCGCGTTCTCGGCGCCGCTGACGAGCACGTCACCGCGGCCGACATCGATGTCGTCGGTCAGCTCGATCGAAACCGACAGGGGGGCAACGGCAATGGTGCGGTCGTCATCGAGGGTGTCGACGGCCGTGACGGTCGAGCTGGTGCCCGCCGGCAGGCTGAGTACGGTGTCGCCGACCCGCAGGGTGCCGGCCGTGAGTCGGCCGGTGTAGCTGCGCCGTTGTTCCGAGGTGGGCCGGGACACCCACTGGATGGGCAACCGGAGCTTGGATGGCTCGGGCTGCGGCGCGCTGAGTTCGATGCCCTCCAGGTACTCGAGCAGCGTCGGCCCCTCGTACCACGGGGTGTTTTCCGAACGGTGCACGACGTTGTCGCCGTGCTTGGCGGCCAGCGGGATCACCGTCAGGTCCACCGCCCCCAGCCGCGCCGCGACCTGCCCGAGTTCGTCGTGCACGGCGTCGAACCGGGCCTGGTCGAAGCCGACCAGGTCGATCTTGTTCACCGCCGCCGCGAAATGCTTGATACCCAACAGCTTTGCGATCCGTGCGTGGCGCAGGGTCTGCCGCAGCACCCCGGTGCGGGCATCGACGAGCAGGATGGCCACATGTGCGTTGGAGGCGCCGGTGAACATGTTGCGGGTGTAGCGCTCGTGCCCCGGGGTGTCGGCGAGGATGTAGCTGCGCGCCTCGGTGGAGAAGAAGCGGTAGGCCACGTCGATGGTGATGCCCTGTTCGCGTTCGGCGCGCAGGCCGTCGGACAGGGCGGCCAGGTCGGCGACCCCGTCATCGTCGGTGACTGCGTCCAGGTGGTCCAGGGGCAGGCTGTCGGTGTCGTGCAGCAGCCGGCCGATCAGGGTGCTCTTGCCGTCGTCGACGGAGCCCGCCGTGGCGATACGCAGCAGTTGTCGAGTAGACATCAGAAGTAACCCTCTCGCTTGCGGTCTTCCATCGCCGCCACCGACGTCCGGTCGTCGGCTCGGGTCTCGCCGCGTTCGGACACTGTGGCAGCGGAGATTTCGGCGATCACGCTCGCGATGTCGACGGCTTTCGAGCGCACGGCGCCGGTGATGGTGAGGTCGCCGACGGTGCGGTAGCGCACCCATTCGACCGCGGCGGTCTCGTCACCGGTCGGCTGCGTGTACTCGGACACGGCGAGCAGGATGCCGTCGCGTTCGAACACCTCACGCTCGTGCGCGAAGTAGATCGACGGCAGCTCAAGGTTTTCCAGCTCGATGTAGCGCCAGATGTCCAGCTCGGTCCAGTTGGACAGCGGGAACACCCGGACCTGCTCACCCTTGCGGATGCGGCCGTTGTACAGCGACCAGGGCTCGGGCCGCTGGGCGCGCGGGTCCCACTGGCCGAACTCGTCGCGGAAGCTCAGGATGCGTTCCTTTGCGCGGGCGCGTTCCTCGTCGCGGCGAGCGCCACCGAATGCGGCGTCGAAGCCGCCGGCCTCCAAAGCGTCCAGCAATGTGCGGGTCTGCTGCCGGTTACGCGACGCCCCCGGGCCCGGATCGGCAACCCGGCCGGTGTCGATGCTCTCCTGCACCGACCCGACGAGCAGCTTGTGCCCTCGACCCGTCGTGCGGCGATCCCGGAAGTCGATGACCTCGGGGAAGTTGTGGCCGGTGTCGACGTGCAGCACCGGAAACGGCAGCGGCCCCGAGTCCGTCCCGTCGCTGCGCTCGCCACCGCGCCGGAAAGCTTTCTCCGCCAACCGAAGTAGCACGATCGAGTCCTTGCCCGCGGAGAACAGCAGCACCGGGCGGTCCAGTTCGGCCACCACCTCGCGGATGATGTGCACGGCCTCGGCTTCCAGCAGTCGAAGCTCGTCGACGTGGATGGTTTCGGTGCTCATACCGGCAGCCCTTCCTTTTCGGCTTCGGCGCGGTACCGCTCCACCCAGTCGTCCGAACGCTGATCGGCCTGCCGTTCCAGCACCGGTCTTGGTGCCAGCCTGCGGTCCTGGCCGAGCGCCTCGAGGACGTCGCCGACGACTTCGGTCAGGTTGCGCCACAACACCGGATACGGCACTTCGATGCGGTTGACGTTCTCGTCGAGGAACCATTTCTGCCAGCCCTCTTCCTGAGCCCGCAGCATGCGCACGACGTGCGCGATCGCACCGGCGTGGTACTCGGCACGGGCGTCGCGCACCGGGTCGGGACGGCCCCGCCAGACGCGGGTCTGCACCGCGCGCCAGAACGACACCGCCTGGGAGACCACGTCGGGCCGATGGACATGGATCAGCACCGGATCGGAGCCGACGACGTCGCGGATGGCGGCCAGCAGTCCCTCACCGGACCGGTCCGGCAGCCCCTCGGCCCGGCGTTGCAGCTGTGCGGTCTGATTCCACATGAGCTTGCCGCCCCAGATTCCGTTGGGCGTGCGGCCGGCGGTCTGGATGTAGTCGCGCCAGATGGTCGCGGGCGCCAGTTCGGGCCTGCCGTCGATCAGCGGGTCGAGCAGCCGCAGGATCGATTCGTCGTCGGTGTCGGCGAACCATTCCCGGGGCTGTGGCGACATGCTGGTGTGCGGCAGGTACTGAAAGAACTCCTGCGGTTCGCCGGCGACACCGGTGGCGCGCAGCGACTCAACCAGAAGCGTGCTGCCGCTGCGCTGTGAGGCGAGGACCAGATAGGCCGTCGGTGCTGTCATGGCGCAAGAGCCTAGCTGGCGCTGAAATCCCTTGCAGAGTGGGATTTTTCGCACAATGAGTATTAGTCTTGCGACGTCGATTCCGGGTTGATTCCGCGGTCGGAAGCCGCCGCGGACCGGCTCGCGGCAGGGCGTCCGTGGATGCTCAGATAAGTCCCGGTGTAGCGGTCGGAGATCTGTGTCCCCGTGAAATCAGACGGTATGACATCGCCCGTCTGCTGTCGCCAGGTGTTGAGCTTGAGCGCCAATTGTGCTGCCACCGCATGGTATTCGGGCTGCACGTCGAGCAGCAGGTTGTGCCGCTCGCTGGGATCGGTGCGCAGGTCGTACAGCTCGCGCGCAGGGCGGGGGGCACCGATGGCCGGCTGCACGGCCCGGCCGGGCGGGCTGTCGGCGATGTCCCACGGCAGGTCCAGCAGCGGACGCGATGCATAGTTCTCGATGTAACTGAAGTCTTTTGTTCGCACTGCGCGAATGGGGTCGAACGAGTCGTGGTAGGTCTTCGCGGTGTAGACCGCCTCGCGCACGGCGGGCAGAGTCTGGGCCCCGGTCAGGGCCCCCGCGTGCGAAAGGCCCTCCACCTCAACCGGAACGGGCACGCCGAGCAGTTCCAGCAGCGTCGGCAGCAGGTCCACGCCGCTGAACAGTTCGTCGTAGACGTGCGGCTCGATGCCCGCGTCCCGCGGCGGGCGCACGATCATGGCGATGCCGGTCCCGGCGTCGTACAGCGTCGATTTGGCCCGCGGTAGCGCCGGGCCATGATCGGTCAGGAACACAACCCATGTGCTGCGGTCCAGTCCGGCGGCTTCCAGGGCGTCCAGCAGCTGTCCCACCGCCGCGTCGGCGACCGCGATGGAACCGTAGAACTCGGCGAGGTCGTCCCGCACGCTGTCGGTGTCGGGCAGGTAGTCGGGGACGGTGACGGTGTCGCCGGCCGCGGGTTCGTAGCGTTCCCGCGGGTAGGGCCGGTGGGTCTCGAAGAACCCGGTGGTGAGCAGGAACGGCTGCTGCGGTGGTGCCTCGAGCCACCGCAGGGCCTGCTCGACGACGTACTCACAGAAGGAATTCGACACGTCGTATTCGTCGAACCCCAGCCGCGACGGAAACGACGTCTCGTGTTGCATCCCGAACAACGCTGTGTGCCAACCGGATTCGGCGAGTAGTTGTGGCAGCGTCTGCACGCCGGCGTGGTACTCCCAGCCGTGATGCGCCAGCCCCACCAGCCCGTTGCTCTGCGGGTAGCGCCCCGTGAACAACGAACCCCGCGACGGCGAGCACAACGGGGCGGTGGCGTGGGCCCGGGTGAACAGGATGCCTTCGGCGGCCAGCTGGTCCAGCCGGGGACTGCTGACATCGCGGTGGCCGTACGCCCCGAGGTAGCGCCCGAGGTCGTGCCAGTGCACGAACAGCACGTTCTGGCCCGGCGTGTGGGGCATGGGTCGGCTACCTCCTGCGAATCGGATGACGGAACCAGTCATCTGACCGTGTACCGGCTTGCCGGGCAAGGGTTTTACGCCAAGCGATTTGTGCACGATCTTCCGCGCCACCCGCGGAAAATCGTGCACAAATCACTGGTGTCAGCGCCAGGCGAACACCGGCTGCTCGAGTTCGTCGACCGGGTCCGGCCGCCCTTCCAGGCCCAGCCAGCGCATCTGCAGCAGGACGGCACCGGTGGGCGCGTGGATGAGGTCGTTGCCCAGTGGAATCTGCACCACGGGACGGTCACTCTCGGGAATCGCGATGAACCGCGGCGAATCCGGCCGCTGCAACTGGTGCAGCCCGACGCGGTACACCGCCAGCACTTCGTCCGGCGACGGCTGCGGGTCGAGCCGGCCACCGCCCCACATCACCACGGGCGTGATGACGTATCCGGAGCGGGTCGCGTAGTCGTCGAGCAGGCCCAGCACCGACTCTTCCGGCAGTTTGATGCCGACCTCTTCGTGCAGTTCCCGCAGCGCGGCGTCCACGACGGTCTCGCCGGGATCCAGCCGCCCGCCGGGCAGGGCCCACTGCGCGGAGTGGGAGTTCAGCCGGGACGTCCGGCGGCACAGGAGAAACGCCGCGCCGCCGGCGACGTCGACCATGCGGCCGTCCAGGTTCTGGTCGGGCAACGGCCGCCCGCCGATCCATTCGTCGACCGGGGCCGGGTCGATCCGATCTTCGCCGGGCTCGGAGTCCACCAGCACGATGGCGACCGCGGCGTGGCGCTTGCTCGGGTCGTCGACCACCCGGCGCCGGTGGCCGGACAGGTGCGTCCCGATCTGCGCGCGCAGTGCTTCGTCGTACCGGATCGTCATCGGCCCGACGCTACGCCCCACCGATTCAGGCGTTCGGCGGCATCCCGCACGCGACGTACACGTACTTGTTCGGGACGTCGAAGGTGAAGGCCCGGGTGGGCAGCGCGGCCAGCAGGTCGGCGGGTAGCGGAGTCTTGTAGCGCAGGGACATCGAGCCCTCGAAGCTCGGGTCGACGGCGGAGAGGTCGGCGGCGTCCAGCAGCAGACCGGAGTCGTCCAGTTCGGCCTGGACCATGGTGCCGTCGGGATCGTCCCACAGGTGGTTGACGGTCTTGGCGCCCTTCTTCGGGACCGACGACAGCGTGCCGAGCAGCCGCTTCTCGGTGATCACCAGGGCCCCCACCAGGCTGCGGAGGGTGCTCTTGGCGACTTTGCCGGGCACATGACCGGAGAACCGGAACGTCACCGGGACGAACTCGGCGACGTGGAGAAGCCCTTCGGACTGGAGTTGCTCACGAATCTCGTCGGGCAGGTTTCCGATGCCGAGCAGCTTGCGCAGCAGAACAGCCATGCCCTCAGCGTAAGCGCCGGGGACGTAGCTTGGTGCAAGCTCAGCCGCGGTTCGGGAGAATCGTGATGGTTTTCGTGGCTGTCACCGGTGCGCCGCCGTCGGGTGGGGTGATCGAAATCGCGACGACGTAGTCGCCCGCGACGTGTTTGATGTACACAGCGTTGTCGTAACCACGGGATCCGCCGGTGCAGTTGCTGCTGCGGCGGCGCTCGTTGAGGCCGTTCGGGCCGGTGACGTCGATGACCACCGTGCAGTCGTCGGACTTGACGTCGCCGTTCTCACCGCGCGCATGCCACTCGAGCTCGAAGTTGGCCCCTCGTGAGCAGCTGCTGTCCGGTTCCAGCTGGTAGGAGTCCGGACCGACCTTGTCCATGCAGAACGTGCCGACCGCTCCGACGGTGACTGAACTGATCGCCGTCTTGGATGCGCTCGTCGTGGTTGTCGTCGTCGTCGTTGTGCTCGGGGGCGTCGTCGTGGTCGTGGTGACGGTCGTCGTTGTCGTCGTGGTTGTGGTCGTGGTGCTCGAGGATGCCGACGGCCCGCTCGGTGTGGACTGGTTGCCGCCGGTACAACCGGCGACAGCTAACGCGACCGTGACGCTGCCGAGTGCAAGCTGGACGAATTTCACCGTTACCCCCTTGGTATTTCGACTGACTCGTGCCGGATTGGTGTACTCGCAGCAAGTTATCAGCTAAGAGGGGTGGCGTAGGCCTGATCGACGGTGTCGAGTCGACCAGATCAGTTGGCGGGCAGGACGTGTTCTCCGGTCTTGTCCGTCGCCAGGCACAGCGAGCAGATGTAGCCGCCCTGCGCCGAGGCGAGCATGTCCGGCCGCTCGTACTCGTGGTGGCAGTTCTGGCAGAGCAGGTGCTCGTCGGACGGGTTGCCGTACTCGTCGTACATCGGCAGGTCGATGCCGTCGTCGGTGCGGCGCAGGTAGTACTTGCCCTTCGTCGCGATGGCGAAGATCGGCGGCAGCACCAGGCCCAGCACGATCGCCACCAGCGGCGAGTACGGCCGCAGGGCCTCACCCAGCCCGCCGAAGAACGCGATCACCGACAGACCCGCCGCGATCAGCATGGATCCGAAGCCGACGGGGTTGAAGGCGTACAGCATGCCGCGGCGGAACTCCGGCTTCATCGGCGAGAGCTTCAGCAGGAACTTGTTGATCGCGATGTCACTGGCCACCACCACAATCCAGGCCATGCCGCAGTTGGCGTAGAAGCCGAGGATGGTGTTCAGGAAGTCGAACATGTTCGCTTCCATCAGCACCAGCGCGATCAGCAGGTTGACGCCGAGGAACACGATCCGGCCGGGGTAGTGGTTGGTGATGCGGGTGTAGGAGTTGGTCCAGGCCAACGAACCTGAGTAGGCGTTGGTGACGTTGATCTTGATCTGGCTGATCACCACGAGGATGACGGCCAGGGTCAGTGCCAGCCACTTGGGCAGGAAGTTGTCGTAGATCTCGAGGAACTGGTGCACCGGCTGGTTGGCCACGCCGGCGCTGTCGGCGACGTGCCCGATCAGGTAGACCGCCAGGAACAGGCCGATGATCTGCTTGATGGCGCCGAAGAACACCCAGCCCGGTCCGGCCAGGAGCATCCAGGTCCACCACGACCGCTTGTTCTCCGGGGTCTTCGGGGGCATGAACCGCAGGTAGTCGTTCTGCTCGGCGATCTGGGCGATCAGTGACAGGCACACGCCCGCGGCCAACAGCGTCGATCCCATGTCGAAGCCCTTGACACCGTTGGCGCCCTGGTAGGCGAAGAAGTCGTGGATCGATTCGGGGTGCGAGATCAGTAGGTAGCCGAACGGCGCGACCATCAGGACGAGCCACAGCGGGGTGGTCCAGACCTGCAGCGTCGAGAGCACCTTCATGCCGTAGATGACCAGCGGGAAGATGATCAGTGTCGAGGCCGCGTAGCCGAGCCATAGCGGTAAGCCCAGGCCCAATTTGAGGCCCTGGGCCATGATCGACCCTTCGAGCGCGAAGAAGATGAAGGTGAACGTCGCGAAGATGACGTTCGTGACCACCGAGCCGTAGTAGCCGAAGCCGCTGCCGCGGGTCACCAGGTCCAGGTCGATGTTGTACCGGGCCGAGTAGTAGGCCACCGGGAACCCGGTCAGCAGGATGACGACCGCGAAGATCGCGATACCCGCCAGTGCGTTGGTGGTGCCGTACGAGATGCCGATGTTGGCACCGATCGCGAAGTCGGCCAGATAGGCGATACCGCCCAGCGCCGAGATCCCGACCACGCGCGTCGACCATTTGCGGTAGCTGCGCGGTGCGAAGCGGAGGGTGTAGTCCTCCAAGGTCTCTCGCGTCGCGGTCAACCTGTCCTGATCGACTTCTGGTGCAGCGGCAGGCGGCAGCTGCTCCTGGCTGAGGTCTTGGGTCATGGTTAGCGAAGCTATGGTCAGTTTGTTTCATGGCCGTGACGAATATGTTCCGGCCCGTAGCGAATTTCCGGCGCTCGCGCGCACCCGAAAGGAGACCGGTGACGAACCGCAACCGCTGGCTGATCGGAGGCGCGGCCGCCATCGGCTACGCCCTGCTGTGGGTCGGCTGGGTCGCGCAGTGGTCCTGGGTGACGACGCTCGACGCGTCGCTGCTCGAACCCGCGCACCGCTACGGCGCGGCGCACCCCGGCTGGGTGCTGGGCTGGAAATGGCTGTCGTTCGTCTTCGGCCCGTGGACCTACCGCATCGTCGCGGTGGTGGTCGCGTTCGTCGCGCTGGCCCGGCGGCAGCGGCGTACCGCGATCTTCCTACTTGTCGCGGTCGTGTCGTCGGGGTTGGTCACCGAGGTCGCCAAGGACATCGCACAACGAGCGCGGCCGCTGACCGCGCTGGCGCACGAACCGTCGTGGTCGTTTCCGTCGGGGCATGCGCTGGGCACCATTGCCGGTGCCCTGGGGTTGTGCGCGGTGTTCCGGATCGCTCAGGTGGCGCGCGTCCGGCTGATCGAGGCGCTGTGTGCGGTGATCGTGGTGCTCGTCGGGGTGAGCCGGGTGGTGCTCAACGTGCACAACCCGACCGACGTCCTCGCGGGTTGGTTGCTGGGTGGGTTGTGGTTCCTGCTGTGCCTGCCGCTGCTGATTCCCGGACGCCTCAAAGCCGCCGCTGATTCGCCGGTACCCGGCTGACGCCCTATCGTGCCCAAACCTTGACCCGCCCTGGCTTGACCTTCCAGCGGGCGGTTCTCGACCATGGACGGGTGCGCCGACTGTTCGCTTTGCTGTGTGCTGCCGCGCTTGCGGTGGCACTGGCACCCGTCGGCAATGCGGTGGTCACACCATGGTTCGCCAACTCGGTGGGTTCGGCCACGCAGGTGATTTCGGTTGTGGGCGTGGGCGGTTCGTCGGCCAAGATGGACGTGTACCAGCGCGGACCCGCGGGCTGGGACGCCGTCGCTGTCGGCATCCCGGCGCACGTCGGGTCAAAAGGCATGGTCCCGCAGAGCCACGACGGCAACCTACAGACCCCGATGGGCATCTTCACGCTGCCGTTCGCGTTCGGTACCGCGGCCAACCCCGGGACGGGCCTGCAGTACGTCCAGACCACACCGGACCACTGGTGGGACGGCGACACGAAGAGCCCCACCTACAACACCATGCAGGTGTGCAAAAAAGCGCAGTGCCGCTTCGACACCGACCCCGCCAGTGGCACCGAGAACCTCGACATCACGCCCTACAAGTACGCCGTCGTCATGGGCGTCAACCCGCAACGGACGCCCGGTAACGGCGGCGCGTTCTTCGTTCACATCGGCGACGGCCCGACGGCCGGGTGCGTGGCGATCGACGAGGGCACCCTGGTGAAGATCATGCGATGGCTGCAACCGGGAGCGCTGATCGCCGTTGCCAAGTGATCAGATATGAAGGGCAGAACCGGGTTTCGGCTTGAAATTCACATTTTCGAGCGGCCTCGTCGGGTCGTGGGTGCGGTCGGGGCCGGCCACGCCGATGCACCGGCCGTCCGTACGGCGATCTTGTCCACAGCGCGGACACAGCGGACGAAAAGCAATCTGGGAGAACGCCGTTCGCACGTGTCCCGAGCTGAGCTGACGCGGTCGCAGGTTAGGGTGGTGGGGTTATGAGCCACCAGTTGGGGTTGTCGATCGGGACGACCAACCTGGTCGCAGCGCGCGTCGGTGAACCACCCTTGGTGCGGCGCGCGGCGCTGCGCCTGTTCCGTGACCGCGCGCCCCAGGTCGGGTTGTCCGCGGACGTCGTCGACGACGGCGTATCACTCCGCGGTTTCGTCGAGCGGGTCGGCGATCCGGTGCCGATGGTGGCGCCAGACGGCACGGCGTATCACGCCGACCAGCTGGTGGCCGAGGCGCTGGACGCCCTGATCGAAGCGGCGGGCGGCGAGCCGCCGACGGGACAGCTGGCGATTTCCGTTCCGGCACATTGGGATACCGCGACATTGCGAGCGATGCGGGCCGTGATGCGATCGAATCCGAGTCTGGCGCCCAACGGGGTTCCGGCGCGGCTGGTGTCCGACGCGGTGGCGGCACTGACCGCGCTGCACGCCAATCCCGGTCTGCCCGCGACCGGCACCGCCGCGCTGCTCGATTTCGGTGGCGGCGGCACCAGCATCACACTGGCCGCGGCGGACTCGTCGTTCGAACCCATCGACACCGTGCGGTACACCGAATTCTCCGGCGAGGCCGTCGATCAGGCGCTGCTGTCGCATGTGCTCGACCGGGTGGGTGGCGCCGGCGGGGTGGATACCGCGGGCACCGCGGCTGTGAGTTCGCTGGAAAAGCTCCGTGAATCTTGCTGTGCGGCAAAAGAACATCTGTCGGAGGCCGAGACGGCGACGGTGCCGGTGGACATCCCGGGTCACCAGGGTGACGTCGAGGTCACCCGCGCCGAGTTGGCCGAGCTGCTGGACGAACCGCTGACCGGGGTCCTTGCGGAGCTCGATGAGCTGTTGCAGCGCAACAAGATTCCGTGGCAGTCGGTCAGCTCGGTGGTTGCGGTCGGCGGCGGTGCCCGGATACCGATGATCAGTGCCCGGCTGGCTACGCACGTTGCCGCAAAGGGTGCCGCGGGAACTCTCGTCACCACTCCGCAACCCGCGCTCGACGCCGCGGTGGGGGCGGCTCTCTTCGCGGTGTACGGCGCGGACTCCGCTGCCCAGACCGGGATGGCTCCGGCCGCATCGCTGGGCACCGCGCCGACCGCCGCTGTCGACGGTGGCTCGGCCACCGCACCCGCTGCCCTCGTCACCGATCTCGACCTGCCGGCCGACACCGCGGCCGACCGCGTGGTCAAGGCCACCGGCCCGTCGTTGGCCTGGTCCGAAGACTCTGCCGGCGGCGGAGACCTGCTGCCCTATTCCGGCGACGACGCCTTCGGCGACACCACGGCCACCCGCGCGATCGCGCAGTACGTAGCGCCGGCCGCGCCGGTGGTAGCAGAGCCGTCCAAGGCCTGGCAGCGGCTTCCGCTGATCGTGTTCGGCGTCGCGACCCTGGCCGCGATCGCGGCCGTGGGCGGCGTGACCATCGCGTTGACCGGTGACCGCAAGCCCGTCGCGCCGCCGTCGACCACGGCGCCGCCCTCGACGAGCGAATCCCCGACGCCACCCCCGCCGCCGCCAGCCGAGCCGCCGCCGCCCAGCACGGTCACCGTGACCAGCGAGGTCCCCGCGCCACCACCGGCGCAGCCCAGTCCGACGTACCAACCGCCGGTCACGCACGCACCGGCACCCACGCACACCACGACGACGCATGCCCAGACGACGACTCCGCCGCCGGTGACGACCACCGCCACCACCGCCACCACCGCCACCACGACGGAGCCGCCACCGCCGCCACCGCCGCCCACGACGGAGACGACCTCGGCGGCGCCGACGATGACGACGAGCTATATCCGGCTGCCGTTCGTCCCCGTCCCGATCCCGATCCAGGTGCCCAAGGGACCAGACCAACCGGTGGAATCGCAGCCGCCGGCCAACCCGTACTACCCGGGGCAGCCGCAATACCCGTACGGGCAGTACCCGCAGCAATATCCGCAGCAATACCCGTATTGACGAGGCGAACTGCAACGAATTCGGCCGATTTAAAGTCGGTATTTGCTATTGACATCAGCGTCAGAATATTGGCGTGAACAGGAAATTAACTTGCCCGCATACCACGAATGCGGGAACCTTGTTCTATGAATTCGACAAGAACTCGCGTCGGACTGGCAGGTGCCGCGGCAATGGTCGCACTGGGAGCGCTCGGTGCATTCTCAGCTGGAGTGACCGATGGAGGCGCCGTCGCCGGCTCTGACCACGCCCCGACCAACACCGTTTTCAACAGCCCGCAGGTGCCCGATTTCAACAACGGCGCCACGCAGACGTGGTCTCCCGCGGCTACAACTGCGTCAACGATGAGCGCGGCGCCCGCAGTTAAGGCAGGATAGGCGCCCATGAAGACTGCATGGGGTGTTGCTGCGGCAACTTCGCTGAGTGCTGTGGCTTTGATGTGCAGTGGCGTGGCTTCTGCGGGTTCTGCACCCAATGTGGTCGGCCAGAAGTTCAGTGACGCGCGCTCAGCGCTGGCCAGCGCTGGATTCAAGCCGTTGGTGTCGACGACGGTGGGTGACCAGCTCCAGTGGCCGAACTGCGTGGTGACCAACCAGGTCGCCCGTACGGTCTCGGCGCCCGCCAACAGCGGCGGTTCGAGCAGCAGTCAGATCCTGCTGTCGCTGAACTGTGAGGCCGCATTCGCCACCCCGGGCAGCCCTGGCAACTCACTCGGTAGCCCGGCGGGTTCGCAGGCCTACGCCTCTGCGTCAGCCTCGGCCGCTGCGGCTGCTTCGTCGGCCTCGGCTGCCGCGGCCGCTGAAGCGGCTGCCGCCGGCCAAGAGGGCCAGGTCTGGGAAGGCCAGCAATCCGGACGCTGAACCTGACGGGGCGTTACCGAAGGGTTTCAGTTTTTGCGGCAGTGCCGAATCCGGCCATGCTCGCGCGGGGTTCGTAGCGAGTATTGCTGATTTGCCTGCTTAGGCGTGGATTGGCTGGCTGGTGCGGATATTGCGCCGCGCGATAGTTTGCTGTTGACGTGCTCATGCCTGGGTGAAGTCGATGAGAATGTTGCTCTGACAGGTGATTTCAAGCGTGTCGCAAGTTGCGTCAACTCTGTCCGAACGGCTTGTATATTGCACTGTGCCGGAAATGGATCGTCGTAACATGATTCGCGCTTCGGGGCTCGGCCTGCTGGCCGCCGCCGCGATGCCGTCCCCCGCAGCTCTCGCGGATTCCCAACCGGGCAGTTCGCCCACCCCGCCGCTGGCTCCGCCGCCGGCCGCGCAAACGCCCTCCTACATCTTCCACGACGAGTTCGACGGCCCCGCCGGGTCGCGGCCCGATCCGGCGAAGTGGAACATCTCCCCGCAGCGCGAGACCATCAAGAACCCGGTGTTCTGGGATCGCCCGGAGAACATGGGTCAGTACCGCGACGACCGGGAGCACGTCTTCCTGGACGGCAAGGGCAACCTGGTCATCCGCGCTACGCGCGATGCCAACGGGAGATACACCAGCGGCAAGGTCTTCGGCACGTTCTGGGGTGGCATCAACACCACCTGGGAAGCCCGGATCAAGTTCAACTGCCTCACCAACGGCTGCTGGCCGGCCTGGTGGCTGTCCAACGACCACCCCGTCGTCGGTGGCGAGATCGACCTGGCCGAGTGGTACGGCAACGGCGAATGGCCGTCGGGCACCACTGTGCACGCCCGGTCGGACGGCACGTCGTTTGACACCCATCCGCACCCGATCGACGGTGGCTGGCACACCTGGCGCGTCACGTGGAACGACGCCGGGATGTCGTTCTGGCAGGACTACGCCGAGGGCATGCAGCCGTACTTCTTCGTGCCGGCCAACTCGCTGGACGACTGGCCGTTCAACCTGCCCGGTTATGCGGTGTTCCCGGTGCTGAACCTGGCAGTGTCCGGTTCTGGTGGCGGCGACCCCAAGGGTGGCAGCTACCCGGCCGAGATGCTCGTCGACTACGTACGGGTCTGGTAAACCGCCAACAACTGTTCGATGGGCCCCGCTTCGGCGGGGCCCATTCTCTTGTCGGGGTCAGCTATTGGGGTCCGCGGCCGCGGAACGTGGTGCCGGCCCGCTCCAGCAGTCCGCGCACCCGCGTGATGCCGTAGCCGGTCTCCTCGGCGAGTTGGCGGATACTCTCGCCGTTCTCGTAGCGGATGCGCAGTTCCTTGCCGATGCGTTCGGCCGTCGTCGGATCCAGTCGGACGTGCTTGGTCACCGGCGGCACCTCGATCGCGCCGCCGGCGTAGCCCTTGTGCACCTGACCGCGCGGGGTGATGTCGTCCGCGGACTCGTCGCCCCAGGCGGTCCAGCCCGGCTGCGGGTGCCGCGCGAACAGTTCCAGGTACGGTCCGGGGGAGCAGGCCTCGATGAATCCGTATTGCTCGTCGGGCTTGCGGGAGTGCTCGCGCTTGCGGGTCTCGATCATGTTGACCTGACTGCGGGCGTGCGGCAGTGTGCGCATGCTGCCGCGCACGCCGAACAGGATGATCTCGGTGACGTTCCGGAAGTAGAAGCCGACACCGCGGCCGTCGGGCCCGCCGTCCTTGCGTCGCTTGGCCCAGATGACGTTCGAGACATAGCGGTAGCCCCAGGCCTCCATGACGCGTAGTCCCTCGGGCAGCAGCGCGTTCGGTACCCAGAGGTACAGGTGTGAGTCACGCGCCGCGACGGTGGACACCGGGATGTCGCAGATGGCGTCGAGGTCGAGTGTCGAGTAACGGTCCAGGCGCCGGTGCTCGGGCGCGACCTTGCCGGTCCGGTTGGTGAAACGCCAAGGGGGATCGGCCAATACGGTCTTCCAGCCGCCGTCGACGGTGGGCAGCGGCGGGGGTGCGGCGATATCGCGCAGGGGGGCGGCCTTTGCCTGGTCGCCGGCCTGGTCGCTGCGTTTCGCCACGGTGTCACTCCTACCTTCGAATTAGATCTTTTCGAACGGAGAAGATCTTCACGAAATCGTAGGCGATGGCACCGACAGGTCAGGTCTCCCAGAGGCCGATGTCGCTGGTTGTGTCGGCGGTCTCGGGGTCGGGGGCGTGCTCGGCCCAGGTGCGGGCGCAGATCGCCACCGCCAGCAGCGGACAGCCGCCACTGTCGCCGCGCTGCATCCGCGGCCGCAGCTTCTCGGTGTTGGTGGTGGTGGTCGTGGCGAGGATGCGGCGGGCGCGCTCGTCGTCCATGCCGGCTTCGATGCCCAGCCGGTAGCCGAGCGTGCGCAGGTCGGTCTGAGTACGGGTGATGATTACCGCGACGTCGATCAGCGCCGCGTCGTACAGCGCGCGGTAGGCGCTGAGGTCGCGATCGAGGTTGCCGTCCTTGGCATTCCACTCGACGTCCAGGGCCAGGCGGTCGACGAAGTTGTCGACCTTGTAGCCCTCGTTGAATACTTCGGTGTCCTCGAGGGTGGGTTGCGTCTCGCCGGCCGGCTTGTGCGGCATCTTGCGCAGTTCCAGACGGATGCGGGTGTCGACGCGGGCCTCCCGCCAGCCCCTGTTGCGGAAGGCGGTGTTGAGCCGCGCCGCGAGTTCGGTTTCCTGACCACCGGGCTGGACGAGGTCGTCGGTGCGGAGCTGGAATTCGTGCAGGGCGGTGAGGAGCTCGTCGAACCGCTGCGGGTTGGTGGCGGCCAGGATCGCGGCCGCGTTGCGGGTTTCGATGAACTCGTACCGGTCGCGGATGTGCGCCGGCAGCACGCGGGCGTACGAGTCCGTCAGATCCACGGGGGCGACGGTAGCAGTGGGCTCACCGCTACGGCCGCCCCGCCGGGACTACATGTTGGCGCGGGCGTCGGCGACGTCGGCCGGGTCGAGCAGCACCTGCTTGTCGCCGTCGAGCGATGAGGTGATGGGGGTGGGCATACTCGGATCGGTTGAGGTGATCGTGCGAGTGAGTTTGTTGATGTTCACGTCGCCGGTCAGGTATCCCGTATGCGTTCCCGTGACGGTGATGTCGGCGACGTAGCGGATGGTGGATTGGCTCGCGGTGGAATCCGTCGACTCGGTACCGTTCAGAATCATTCCCTGGCTGTTGACGTAGTTGGTGTACGTCACCGTGCGGATGGTGTGTCCGGGGGCGCCAGGGGCCTCGCTGACAACTGCCGTCCCACCGCTGGTGCCGTTGTACGTTCCGGTGCTCGGGAGCGGAGCTGCACCCGGAACGTACGTGGCAAGCGGATGGGACCAGCTGTAGCCGGCCGGGTCGGGAGTGCTCCGGTCCGCGGCCACTGGGCCGACGCTGGTCGTGTATTTGAGGTTGGCAACCACGATCCGGCTGTCGGTCGCGTTTGCCTCCCAGAAGGTGACCGCCGTGCCGTCGGCATTCCAGCTCGCCATGCTGCGTGCGGTGTAGCCGTCATTGTTGACGAACAGCGGAATCCCGTTCTCTCCCTTGAGCTCGTCCTCCAGTGAGATGGCCCATTCCTGGTTACTGACGTTCACCGCATCGGATGCCCCCGCGTAGGCCTGGTAGACGCTGCCTTGGATGTACGCCGGCAGGAACGCGGGCCGCTCGATGCGGTCCATCGGCGAAAGCGCGTGGTAGCCGCGGGTACTGCCGACGGCGATCCACTGTTGATTGGGTGACATGTCGATGTCTTCGTCGTACTCCGGGTTGGCGGTGATGCGCGAAACGGTGCCGGTGGTCAGGTCGACTGCGATGTCGTCGACGTTGCCCGCCTCGTAGGTACCGCCGATGATGATCACCCCTTTGCCGTCCGGGGTCCACTGCTTGCCCTCCCCGACGGGGTAGACGACCTGGGCGTTGGCGACGTGGTACTCCGGAGCACCCGTGGTTGCGTTGACCGTCCGCTCGAGCGTGCCGACAATCGGTACGGCGGTGATGTTGCCTCCCTGGCCCACTTGAATCTGACTGAACAGCAACTGCTTTCCGTCGGGTGAGATACGCATCTCCCGCAGCGGATCAACAGCTCTCGCCGCCGACGGAGGCGCGACGACGGGAACCAAACGCTTTCCGTCGGCGTCGCTCTCGAAGACGGCGTAGCCGTTCGGCGTCGTCCTGACCTGAATCATCAGTCGCCCAGAACCATCCTGGAACGGTACGACTCTCGACAATCCGGCAGTGATCTCGGGTGACACGCCGCATGTCATGCAGTTCAGGCCGGTGCCGTCGACGTTGATCTGGTAGATCTCCTGGCGGCCGCCGGTGGATGGGGTGGCGCCGAAGAAGATGGTCTGTCCGTCGCCAGAGAACCGTGGGGTGTTGGGCATCATGCCGGCGGGCAGGTTCATGATGACGCGGTTGACGGTGGGGTTGAGCACGGTGAGGTCGACGGTGGTGTTGGCTGCGTGTGGCCGGAATAGGTTGAGCAGGTTGATTCTGTTGCCGTCGGTGACGGAGACGGTGAATGAATCGGTTTGTGCTGCAGTGTAATTGATGTCGTTTGGGGTGTAGGTGAATTTGCCGGTGGCTTGGTCGATGGTGACGGTGCCGTGTTGCGGTGTGTGGGTGACGGTGTAGGTGAGTTTGTCGCCTTCGGGGTCGGTGGCGCCGAGGTTGCCGGTGATGGTCTGTCCGGTTTGCACGGTGGTGGTGGGGTCGTATTTGAGTTTGGGTGCCTGGTTGAACAGGTCGCGGCGGACCCAGCCCAGCAGTGCCCACACCACGGGTGTGAACGGTTCGGGGGTGTTCGGTGCGGGCGCCAGGAACTGGTTGGTGAATTGGGTGACGATGCTGTTGAGCGCGCCGAGGATGGTGCCGATGGGGCCGGTTGGGTGGGACGTGGTGGTGGTTGGCGCGAGTACCACGCTGGCGGGATGCACGGTGGGCGAGGTGGTTTCGGCTGCGGTGACCGCTGTGGTTGCCGGTGTCAGGGCGGCTTGCGTCGTCTTGGTTGAGGGGCGGGCGGGGTTGGTGGAGTTTCCTGCGGCAGACGCGAGAGCCGGCGGCGTGGAGGGGGCCGTGGCAGTGCGTACCGTGGCGGTCGGGGTGGCGTGTGTAGGTGCGGCGACAGTGGCCGGGTGCGGCTTTTTGGAGCCGGATGTGACTGCGGCGGTGGGTGCCGCGGGCGTTGGGGTCGGCGGTGCCGTAGTCGGGGCGGTCGTGTGATCGGTATCTGCTGTGGTGTCAGGGGTTTTGGGCTCTGTTGACGTGGGCCCGGTTGCTGCGGGATCGGTGGATTCGGGTGATGCTGGGCTACGGTCTGTGTTCTTGGTTGGCTTGTGGGTGCGGGTCTGTGCGCCTGTCGCGGTTCCTGCCTTGGGTGCCGATGTGTTGCCGCCTATGGCTGCGGACGCCGTCGTGGGCGTGTCGCCGCTTGGAGCGCTCTGATCTCGTGTGCCGTGCGACGCTGCCCGCCCATGGCCGGGGGATGCCGTGGCTGCGCCGGTTTTCGGAGTTTCGGTGCCGGAGGCGGGGTTATCCGGTGAAGCGTCACGTGACACTGATGACGTGGATGGAACCGCATTAGCTACGCATGGTGTAGTGACTACCATCACTCCAACGCCCAGGGCGGCGGCTAGTGCGCCGACCCGGCCGATATGGCGAGAATAACCTTTTACCTGGAATTTTGGTGCATTCATGGGGGCTCCGCTGTGCGACCGAAGTGAAGGCCTGATCCAGGCGTTCACTTACCGACTGTAAAGTGAAGTGCTTTACGAACGTAAAGCTATGGATTATCGGGTGTCAAGCATCAGCTTGTTATTTGTCAAGTCGGCGCCTTGTCGATCGTCAAGGTTGTGCTTCACTTGATGACCAAGGAGGCGGGATGACGTCCGGGCGCGAAAAAGATGGCGGCTCGCCGATCGACACGCGGCGGCGGCTACTCGACAGTGCGCAGGTGCTGATCAGCCGGCACGGCTTCGGCGGCACGTCGTTGCAGATGATCGCCGATGAACTCGGTTTCACAAAAGCGGCCATCTACTACCATTTTCGGACTCGCGACCAGTTGCTGGTGGCACTGATGGAGCCGATGTTGCATCAGATCAGCCAGGTCGTCGAGATGGCGGAGAGTCAGCGTACGCCGCGCGTCCAGATCGACACCATGGTGCAGGGTTTTGCCCGGGTCGTCGCGAGGAACCGTCAGCTGGCCGCGGTGATGGTCTTCGACCCGGACGTGCACCGCATCCTGCAGTTGCAGCCCGACTGGGGCAATCTCATCGGGCGCCAGCTGGCACTGCTCACTCAATTGGACTCTGGCCCAACGGGAGTCGTCAAGGCGACGGCCGTACTCACCGGCCTTGCCGGGGCGGCCACCGGCGCCCCGGCAAGCATCGGCGAGGATGTACTGATCCAAGAACTGTGCGAGATCGGCCGCCGCACGATGGGGCTGCGGCCAGCGCGGCGCCCCAATACCGGCGACTCGGCGGCGCGCTCACTACCGGGGGCTGACACCGGACGGTGGAAGGACTTTCTGGCGGAGGCGTGAGCTGCCTACCGGCACGTCGACGTATTGGCTGCGATGGCGTGAGAGTCGTTCTGGTCGGTGATTGCCGGAGCCGTATACCGGCCCTTACACGTTCTGTTTGGTCTCGTCGATCTTGCTCTGGTCCATGAGGTTTTGCACGTCGCCGTCGACATCTGAGATGACGTAGCCGCTGTAGGTTTGCCGATTGGTCACCGTGGCGTCGGCCTTGAGCGAACCGGTGTGCTTTCCCGTCACCGCGATGTCGGCTGTGTAGTGGATGTACAACTGACTGGCGTTGGAACTCGTCGACTCCGTGCCGTTGAGGACCTCACCCAACTCATTGACGTAATTGGTGTAGATGACGGTCCGGATCGTTCGAGTCGAATCGTTCGGATCTGCAGCCTCACTGACCACGGCCGCACCTCCACCGGCCCCGGCGTACGTCCCCGTCGGCGGAAGTGCCGGCGCGCTGGGAACATAGCTGCTCAACTTTGGCAAGGTCGACGACAGCTGAGGCGTCGTTGTGGTCCCCTGAAGGCCGCCGACGCTCGTGGTGTACTTCAGGTTGGCGATGACCATTCGGGTATCGGTCGGGTTGTCTTTGTTTTGTTCCCAGAAGGCAACAGCACTGCCGTCAGAATTCCACCCCGGCATGCTTTGTCCGGCGTATCCGTCGCCTGGGACGGTTAGTGACAGACCGTTTTCGCGGTTCAGCTCATCGTCGAGTGCCACCACCCACGCCTGATTGGAGACGTTTATCGGATTGGCTGCGTAGGCGGTGTAGACGGGGCCGACGATGTAGGACGGCAGGAACGCCGGTCGTTGGATGCGCGACATTGGCGTCAGCGCATCTAGGCCGCGAGTACTTCCGGCGACAATCCACTTTTCGTTGGGTGATTCGAATACGTTTTCTTCGTAGTCGAGGCCGGCGGTTTCGCGAGTGATATTCCCGGTGGCGAGGTCGACCTTGATGGCATCGACGTTGCCCGCGTCGTATTGACCACCCATGATGATCACGCTCTTACCGTCGGGCGTCCAAGACTTGCCCTCGCCGTAGGGCGCCACCACGGTCGCGTCGTCGACTTCGTACCCGGTGTCGGTGCGGACCAACTTGCCGACGATGGGAATGATTGCGACATAGTTGTTGGTGCCTAACTCGAGTCGGCTGAACAGCACGTGCGTTCCATCGGGCGATATCTTCATCTCGCGTTGCGAGTCAAGGACATACGTTGGGCTGGACGGCGTGGTGAGCGGGACCAGCTGCCTGCCGTTTGCACCGTCTTCGTAGACGACGTACCGGTATTTGTCCGTGCCGGTCGTGAGCCTCAGCAGAATCCTTCCCGAACCGTCTTCGAACGGTAGCGGCTTTTGGAGGTCGCCGGTGATGTTCGTCGACACCCCACAGGTCACGCATGTGACGGCAGTGCCGTCGACGTTGATCTGGTAGATCTCCTGGCGGCCGCCGGTGGATGGGGTGGCGCCGAAGACAATGGCCTTCCCGTCTGAGGTGAAGCGGGGCCGGCTGGGATTGGTGATGCCGGCGGGCAGGTTCATGATGACGCGGTTGACGGTGGGGTTGAGCACGGTGAGGTCGACGGTGGTGTTGGCTGCGTGTGGCCGGAATAGGTTGAGCAGGTTGATTCTGTTGCCGTCGGTGACGGAGACGGTGAATGAATCGGTTTGTGCTGCAGTGTAATTGATGTCGTTTGGGGTGTAGGTGAATTTGCCGGTGGCTTGGTCGATGGTGACGGTGCCGTGTTGCGGTGTGTGGGTGACGGTGTAGGTGAGTTTGTCGCCTTCGGGGTCGGTGGCGCCGAGGTTGCCGGTGATGGTCTGTCCGGTTTGCACGGTGGTGGTGGGGTCGTATTTGAGTTTGGGTGCCTGGTTGAACAGGTCGCGGCGGACCCAGCCCAGCAGTGCCCACACCACGGGTGTGAACGGTTCGGGGGTGTTCGGTGCGGGCGCCAGGAACTGGTTGGTGAATTGGGTGACGATGCTGTTGAGCGCGCCGAGGATGGTGCCGATGGGGCCGGTTGGGTGGGACGTGGTGGTGGTTGGCGCGAGTACCACGCTGGCGGGATGCACGGTGGGCGAGGTGGTTTCGGCTGCGGTGACCGCTGTGGTTGCCGGTGTCAGGGCGGCTTGCGTCGTCTTGGTTGAGGGGCGGGCGGGGTTGGTGGAGTTTCCTGCGGCAGACGCGAGAGCCGGCGGCGTGGAGGGGGCCGTGGCAGTGCGTACCGTGGCGGTCGGGGTGGCGTGTGTAGGTGCGGCGACAGTGGCCGGGTGCGGCTTTTTGGAGCCGGATGTGACTGCGGCGGTGGGTGCCGCGGGCGTTGGGGTCGGCGGTGCCGTAGTCGGGGCGGTCGTGTGATCGGTATCTGCTGTGGTGTCAGGGGTTTTGGGCTCTGTTGACGTGGGCCCGGTTGCTGCGGGATCGGTGGATTCGGGTGATGCTGGGCTACGGTCTGTGTTCTTGGTTGGCTTGTGGGTGCGGGTCTGTGCGCCTGTCGCGGTTCCTGCCTTGGGTGCCGATGTGTTGCCGCCTATGGCTGCGGACGCCGTCGTGGGCGTGTCGCCGCTTGGAGCGCTCTGATCTCGTGTGCCGTGCGACGCTGCCCGCCCATGGCCGGGGGATGCCGTGGCTGCGCCGGTTTTCGGAGTTTCGGTGCCGGAGGCGGGGTTATCCGGTGAAGCGTCACGTGACACTGATGACGTGGATGGAACCGCATTAGCTACGCATGGTGTAGTGACTACCATCACTCCAACGCCCAGGGCGGCGGCTAGTGCGCCGACCCGGCCGATATGGCGAGAATAACCTTTTACCTGGAATTTTGGTGCATTCATGGGGGCTCCGCTGTGCGACCGAAGTGAAGGCCTGATCCAGGCGTTCACTTACCGACTGTAAAGTGAAGTGCTTTACGAACGTAAAGCTATGGATTATCGGGTGTCAAGCATCCGCGGTGATGATGTTCCGAACTGGACGTGTACCGTATCTTGCAGTTGGAGCCCGACTGGGGCGATCTCATCGGGCGTCAGCTGGCACTGCTCACTCAATTGGACTCTGGTCCAACGGGAGCCGTCAAAGCGACGGCCGCACTCACCGGTCTCGCCCGCGCGACGTCGGCGACTCGGTGTCCTGCTCACTGCCGCAGGTCGGCACCGGGCGGTGGAAGGACTTCCTGGCGGAGGCGCGAGCGGCCGTCGCTGCGGGTGAGTCCTTGACGCGTCTTGCGGTGACCTGCAGGTTGTCGCCGCGAACGTCCGGCTGACTAACCCCCTTGACGGCTGAGCAGCACCGTCTCCAACTGTTCAGCCGTCAGCGCCCAGCCGTTGTGGAAGTTGTCGTACTCGTGCGATGGCAGGAGCGAGTGCTCGATCTCCATCAGCGTCTCGCCGTCGCCGTGGGGCGTGAAGGTGACGTTGACGACGCTGGCCATCGTCGGGTCGGGCCAGTTCGAATTGCTCCACGTGAAACGCAGCAGGCGCGGGCGGTCGATCTCCAGGAAGTGCCCGATGATCAGGACGATCGTGCCGGTGGCGTCGTGGTCGACGTCGAACCGGAGCTTGCCGCCGACGTGGGGTTCGACGGTGATGGCGACGCACCTGGACGGGCGCGGGCACATCCAGTCCGCGAGTGACTCGACATCGAGCCACTCGCCGAACACCACATCCGGGACGGCCGGCATGATGCGCTGCACACGTACGGTCACGGGTTCTGTCATTGGCCATTTCCTTTGCGACGCAAGCGGTCTGCGAGGGCATCCGCCCGCACCGACCAGAAGTTGGATTGTTCGTTGATCCATTGCTGTGCCATGGTCAGGCCGTCGGGGCGTAGGGACACCCAGCGTTCGCGGCCGCGGACATCGCGTTGCACCAGGCCTGCCGATTCGAGTACGCCGATATGGCGGGAGACGCCGGCGAACGTCATCGGCAGCGGCGCGGCCAGGTCGGTGATGCGCGCATCGCCTTGCCGCAGCGTCTCCAGCAGTCGGCGGCGCGTGGGGTCGGCCAGGGCGGCGTAGGCCCGATCCAGCACCTGATCTTCAACCATCTTGTTGACTATAGCGACGGATGGTGCTCTCCTGGAATACAGATGTTCAACAAGTTTGTTTAATAAATTTGTAGAGGAGGGACGCCATGCAGAAGCCCGAAATCGTGTCAGCGGCCGAATGGGACGCCGCGCTGGAGAAGATGCTCGTCGCCGAGAAGGAATGGACCCGCAAGCGGGACCAGCTGGCCGCGATGCGCCGCCGCATGCCGTGGACGCCGGTCGCCAAGGATTACACGTTCGTCGGGCCGGACGGCGAGCTGAGTCTGGCCGAATTGTTCGGTGGACGACGGCAACTCGTCATCTATCGGGCCTTCTTCGAGGAGGGGGTGAAGGGCTGGCCCGCACACGCCTGCCGCGGCTGCTCGATGATCGCCGACAACGTCGGGCACGTCGCGCACCTGAACGCCCGCGACACCACGCTGGCCTTCGCGTCGCGCGCCCCGCAGCCCGACATCGCGCGGATGACGGCCCGGATGGGCTGGACGATGCCGTGGTACACCATCACCGACGACTTCGACGTCGACTTCGGCGTGCACGAATGGCACGGCACCAACGCGTTCATCCGCGACGGCGACGCCGTCTACCGCACCTACTTCATCAACAGCCGCGGCGACGAAGCACTGGGCACGTCGTGGAGCTACCTCGACATGACGGCGCTGGGGCGGCAGGAGACCTGGGAGGACTCCCCGCCGGGTTACCCGCAGGACACCGCCTACGAATGGTGGGACTGGCACGACACCTACGGCGAGCACCAGCCGTCCCGCTGGTTCGGCGACCCCGATCCGAGTAAGCCCGACGATCCCCGTCCGCCGCGCGTAGAAGGGTGCGCCTCCTGTGAGCGATGAAACTGATCTCGCGGATCTCTATCTGCAGACCGTGGACCGCGTCGTCGAATTGGTCAGTGCGCCAGGTACTTCGGTCGATGCGCCGGTAGCTGCCTGCCCCGGCTGGTCGGTGCGGGATGTGCTGGCGCATCTGGCCGGCGTCGCACAGGACTGGGTCGCCGGCCGCCGGGCCGCCCCGCCGAACGACGCCCAGACGGCGGCCCAGGTGGCTTGGTTCGACGGGCGCGGAGTGGACGACATTGTGCGTGCCTGGATCGACGCGGCAGCCGAGATGCCGCGGCTGGCCCGGGAGGGCGTCACACCGCCGCTCGGCGACGTCGTCGTCCACGAGCACGACATCCGGGATGCGCTCGGCCGGCCGGGTGCCCGGGATTCTGCTGCGGTGCAACGTGTTTCCGACCAGCTACTGCGCCGGTTGGAGATGCCCGTGCCGGTGCGGGTCGTCGTCGAGGACGGTGAATACTGGTGCGGTCCGGATGCCGAACCGGTGATCGAGCTGAAGACCACGCGATTCGAAGCGCTACGGTGGCGCACCGGACGGCGCAGCCGCCAGCAGATGGCGGCCATGGCCTGGTCGGGAGATCCGGGACTGGTGCTCGACCACCTGTACATGTTCGGACCCGCAACCGCCGATCTCGTTGAGTGACTACAGCCGCGGCTGGGTCAGCAACGCGACGACGGCGTCGGTCAGAGCCGCGCGGGCGACATCGAGATCCGAGGTGAAACCGATCTGCCGTTCGTTGCTGAGACCGCGGATCGCGGCGGGAAGCAGGCACCGTACGCGGTGCAGCTGGTCGGGGTCGACGTCGAGTCCGTCCATCAGATAGTCGAAACCCTGAATCCAGTCGAGCTCGCGGGCCGCGAAAGCCGCTGCGGTGCGCGGATATTCGGCGGCGATATCAGCGCGTCGCGCCGGCAGCGAGGTGCGTAGTGCCGTCAGGGCCCGGCCCTCGGTGGTGTCCAGGTAGCGCCACACCGATTCGATGGCCCCCTCCACCCGCTCCCGCAGCGTGCCGTCGCGAGCCGCGCCGGGGCCGGAAGTCCAACTACGGGAATGGATTTCGGTGATGACCGCAACCCAGAGGCCATCGAGGTCGGCGAACTGGTGCTGCACCGTGCCCCAGGTGACGCCCGCATCCTTGGCGATGCGGTTCGCCGACACCGGCTCGCCACCACTGTCGGCCAGCGCGCGGATGGCGACCTCGAGCAGGCGGGCTCGGGTTTCCAGGCCGCGCTTGTTCAGCTTGGTGCCGGCACCCGATTCCGTGACGACGGCCTGCCATTGCTCCCGGGCGCGGGCCGCCTGCGGGGAGTCGCCGGCTGCGTGCTCAGGCAAATCGGCCCGGATTCGCCGCGACCGCGCGATGCAGCGTCGGCCGGTTGGCCCGGTAGGACTCGACCACGGGCGCGAGTTCGTGTGGGCTGGCCCCGTGCATGATCACCGAATGTACGCCCAGATCATACTGGCGGGCAATGGTTTTCGCGCAGGCCTGCGGTGAGCCCTTGGCGACGGCGTCCAGCCATTCCGCGGGGATCAGCTCGGCGATCCGCTGCAGCGTCTCGAACGACGCGCTCGCATCGATGGGTCCGGCGGTGGCCGCGTCGGTGAACAGGTCGGACTGGCGGATACGGTCCCACGTCGCCCGATCCCAGCCGTTGGCTGAGACCAGCACATCGGGGTAGGCCTGCAGATACGTCGCGAGCCGTCCGACGCCGCGGCGGATCTGGTCGTCCTCGGACAACGCGTCGGGCACTGTCGCCAGACATGCCCAGATGCGGACGCTGTCGGGGTCCCGGCCGGCCTTCTCTGCGCCACGGCGCACCGCGGCGACCGACTTCTCCGTCGCCTCGTCCGAGAAAAAGGTATGCAGCACAACGAAATCGGCGATCTCGCCGGCGAGCTCCATGGTTTTCGGTCCGACCGCCACCAAGCCGATCGGCGGTCCGTCCCCCAGGCCGTTCACGTGGCGCAGCAGGGGCCACTTCCCGGCCGGGCCGTCGTGATCGAGGATCATCTCGCCCGCCCAGAGGCGGCGCAGGATGCCGAAGAAGTCGCGCAGCCGCGCCTCGGTCACGACCGGCAGGCCGATCGCCTGCCAGTAGGGCCCCATTCCGCGGCCGAACGCCATGGCGAACCGGCCTTCGGTGAGGGCATGCATGGTCGACCCGATGGTCGCGGTGACGGTGGGGTGGCGGGTGTGGTGATTGGTCGACGGCGCGATGCCCAGGGTCGTGCTGGCGCCCGCCACCGCGCCGCTGAGCACGCCCGCGTCTTTGACGGTGAAGCGCTCGCCGATGTGGCATGAGCCCAATCCCAGCGCCTCGGCGTCCCGGGCTTCGGGCAGCACCACCCGGGTATCCGCGGGGTGCCGGGTGACGGCGTAATAGCCGAGCTCGTTGAGCTGGTCCTGCGTGCTCATGGTGCGCCTTTCATCAGAGACGCTTAGCACTGTTAACCATCCGGTGGGCAATTGTCAATGAGGGTTCTCAATAACTTGGGGCGTCTGCCGATGCGCCTGCCGTGTCGATGCTCGGGAACCGGGCGTGTAGCCGGTCGATCAGGAACTTGGCTTCGTCGAGGTCGCGGCGGAGTTCGCGGGCGAGCCGCCGCATCGACCGGGCCCGTTCCGACCACGCCGACGCGTCGGGCAATGCTTCTACCCGGGACAGTCTGGAGGCGAGGTTCCATGCATGTCTGCGCAGCTCGGCGCGTAACGCGCGAGCCTGTGCCACATCGGCATCTTCGGTCACGCCGATCATATTTACATGACGGTCAATTGAGCGCGCGGCCAATTGGTTAGATTGGCTTCGAATCGTGGTCTGCGGCTCGCGAATCGCTAGGTGGTCCGCTCGGGGTTGGCTGACACCTGCTCTGCGGCCTGCTGTCGACAGATCGACAGGACGGTGTCGACAATGGCGTCGAGGAACGTTTCGTCTATCGGTTCGCCGGTCACGATCACCCGATGGTGAACCGGGCCGACGAGCCACTCGGCCAACGCGGCCACGTCGGCCTCTGGCGGTAGCTCGTTGCGTTCGATGGCGCGAAGGAACGGCTTTCGGTCGCGAGTCCGCTGATCATCGAGGTACCGGGCGCGAAATGTCTGCGCCAATGCCGGATCGTGTTGCGCTTGGCCGATGAGTGCGCGGAAGACGGCGCCTGCGTCATCGGTGGTCAGAAAGTGAACGGTGTCGCGCAGATGTGCGCGCAGGTCGGCGTCCAGGCGGCCGGTGTCGGGTGGTTCCAAGGCCGCGGCGGCATCTTCGAGGAACGCGTCCATGAGCACTTCCGTCTTGGAGCTCCACCAGCGATAGACCGTCTGTTTGGCCACTCCCGCGGCTTTGGCGATGCCTTCGATGGTGACGCCGGAGAAGCCCTTCTCGACGAGGAGGTCGTCGGCTGCGCGCAGTACGGCTTCCCGCGCGGCTTCACTACGGCCGTGCCGGTTGCCGCGGTGTGGTTGCGCGTCTGCCATGGCTCGATTGAACACCATCGTAGGCCTAGTGTAGACGCAACGTTGCGTCTACCGTGGGTCATATGACCGCAACCTTGAACCGACCGGAATACGCCTCGATCATCAATCGACTGTTCGCCGACGCGCAGTTGGACGACCAACGACGGCAAGGGCTTTCGCCGACCGACTACGCAGTCGCAGAACGCGCCGACGTTTGTCAGGACTTCTACCTTTCGGTGGCTCCTGACTCGGGCCGCCTGCTGTACAGCCTGATTCGCGCACTGAAGCCCTCGACCATCGTCGAGTACGGGATGTCCTATGGCATCTCCACCCTGCACCTGGCTGCTGCAGTCCGGGACAACGGTGTCGGGCGGATCATCACCACGGAGATGAGTTCGCAGAAGATATCGGCGGCCCGCGCGACGTTCGCCGAGGCGGGAGTTGCCGACTTGATCACGATTCTGGAAGGCGACGCCCGCGAGACTCTCGAGACCGTCAGGGAACCAGTGCAATTCGTGCTTCTGGACGGCTGGCCCGACCTCGACCTGCCGGTGCTGAAGGTGCTGGAGCCGGTGTTGGCGCCCGGCGCGCTGATCCTCGGCGATAACGTCAGGCTCGATCCCGACCATGTCTATCTCGACTACGTCAACGCCCCCGGGGGCGGCTACGTCAGCGTCCCGATTCCCCTCGACAAGGGTTTGGAGTTGACCGTTCGGGTGTAGCCGAAGTCGGGCCCGCCGCGTCGAACCTTTTTGACGGCTACTTCGTTCAATTGGTATGAGCATCATCGACTTCCGCCGCCGGCGCACCACAGCGCCGACCTTCGTGGTGGTCGACCGTCTGCACGGCCGGCGGGCCGAAGAGGTGCCCGGGGAACAGATCGCAGCCACCGTGTCATCGTGGCTCGCGGATCTGGGTGTGGACACCCCGCTGATCGATGCACTGGAAGCTGCTGCGCAAAGCCAGGATTGGCCGACCGTCTATGCCCTTGGCGAGCGACTGTCGGTCGACGTCATGGTCGCGTAGCCGGCGGAGGTCTACAACTCGCGGATCACGCGCGCGGGCGAGCCAACGGCCAGCACGCCGGGCGGGAGGTCTCGCGTGACCACCGATCCGGCGCCCACGACGGTGTTCGCACCGATGGTGACCCCCGGGCACACGATGGCCCCGCCGCCGAGCCAGACGTTGTCGTCGATCGCGATCGGTTCCGCGGCTTCCCATTTGTCTCGGCGCGGGCCTGGCTCCAGTGGATGGGTGGCCGTCAGCAGTTGCACATTGGGCCCGATCTGCACGTCGTCGCCGATCCTGATCCGTGCGACGTCGAGAAGAACGAGTCCCCAGTTCGCGAAAGTGCGTGCCCCGATGGTGGTTTGGTATCCGTAGTCGCACTGCAGCGGCGGCCGGATTTCGCTGCCTTCCCCGAACGCCCCAAGTAGCTCGGTGAGCAGGCGATTCCGTTCGGCGAGGTCGGTGGGATCGAGCGCGTTGATCAGGTGCGTCAGCTTTTGGGCGCGTTTCGATTCGCGGATCAATTCGGGATCGTCAGCGATGTAGAGGTCACCGGCGAGCATGCGCTCGCGCATCGACCGGTCGGGTTCTCCCATGGGTGCCAGGCTAGGTGCGATCGGCGGTTGATGGCAGCGGCGCTGAAATCCTCAGCGCCGCTCCTCAATCCAAAGCGAGCTTCGTCGGCGCGCCGTCGATGCTCGACAGGTTCTTCTGCTGCCAGTACTCGGCGACGCCCTCGTGGCCTTTCTTCTCGCCCCAGCTGTCGAGCAGGACGCGCTCGGACTCGACCGACATCACGGGCACACCGAAGCCGCATGAGGTCTGGACGAGATCCACGGTCAGGTCGAAGATCTGGCGGGCGCTGATATGCGGCGGGAACTGGCTGTACAGCTCGTCCCAGTCCGCATCGCCGGGCGCGACCTCTCGGGCAGTGCCATACAGCCGCAGGATCAGCGGCTCACGGTCGAACGAGCAGAACATCAACGTCATCCGCGGGTTGTCGAGCAGGTGCGCCGACGTTTCGTTGCCGCTGCCGGTCAGGTTCAGCCAGGCCACGCGATTCGGTCCAAGGACGCGGAGGGAGTCCAAGCCCTTCGGTGACAGGTTCACCCGTCCATCGCGCGCCGCCGTCGCCACGAAGTACATGCTCTGCGCCGCGATGAAGGTGCGGAACCGGTCGGTGATCTCCGGGAACTGCTTGGCCATGTGGGCATGCTTGCACGCCGGAGAGTGCGTGGGCGAGCGAGTTTCAGATGCCGGGATGGCGTGGAGTCGTCCGTCCCACCAAGGCTAGGTAGCTGTGTTGGCGGCTGCGTCGTGATGCATCTGGACTGCCGGCGCGACCCAGCGGCGGAGGAAAGCGCGCAGCTCCTCGCCATGGCGCTCGGGGCCTCCGGGATCCAAGATGAACGACTGCAGTGTCCGCAGCATGAACTCGACCAGCTCATCGAGCTGCCTACCGCAGAAACCGGCTGCGGGCCAATCGACCTGGAAGCGCTCGAGGATCGATCGTCCGAATGAAATCGACGTTTCGGAGGTGACTCCGGCGGCGAAGGCGCTCGCTTTGCCCGGGTGCATGACCAAGCTCAGATAGCGATCGTTGGGGAGTTGTTCCAGTGTGTAGGCGATGCCTTCGATCACGGCCTCGGTTGGGTCGGTGATCGATTGCAGGTCTTCGGCCAGGCGGTCCAGAAAACCTTCGACTGCCGACAATGCGGTACCGGTCATCAGTGCATCGAGGGTGGGGAAATAGCGATACACGGTCTGCCTGGTGATCCCGAGTGCAGTGGCTACATCTGACACGCTCACCGAACCTCGATGGTCGATCGACGAGCGGGCCGCGCCGACGATACGGCGAACCGCCTCGTCGTCGTCGACGGGGATGTCACCAGACCAGCCGTGTCTGCGCATCACCGCATACTTCCATCTCTCCGCTCCTCGGCGAACGCCGTCGACCCTTGACCATACATAGTGCCTCAGGTGTATGGTCCGATCATTCCCGAATGTGAAATGAGGTCAGCATGACGGCGATCGCCGAAGGACCGGTCAGCAATCAGGACGAGGAATTGACCAGGCGCGCCTTGCGCCACGCGGTCGACAAGACGACCGATATGGCCGACCGTGAGCTGCGAGTGCCCTTGCACTACTACCGCGATCCGAAAATCACTGAGATCGAGGAGTCGCAGGTGCTGCGCCGCGTACCGCTGGCGATCGTGCCGTCGGCCCAGGTTCCCAACGCCAACGACTACGTCGTGCGCTCGGTGCTGGGCGACTCGCTCCTGGTGACCCGCGATCGTGACGGCGTCAGTCACGTCTTTCTCAACTACTGCCGCCATCGCGGCGCGAAGCCGGCTTGTGGGGCCGGTAACGCCGCCCGGTTCACCTGCCCGTATCACGCATGGAGCTACAAGAACACCGGGGAACTGTTCACCGTGCCAGGCAAGGCGGGCTTCGATTCGATGGACAAGGCCGACTATGGACTCGTCGAGCTTCCGAACGAGGAGCGCCACGGCTTCATCTGGGCCGTCCTCACCGCCGGTGCCGCCATCGACGTCGACAGCCACCTCGGGTCCATCGGTCCGGAACTCGCGCTGATGAACTACGCCACGTACGGCTATCACACTGAGAAGGAGTTCCAGTCACAGGTGTCGTGGAAGGGAGCCCTCGAAGCATTCGCCGAGGGATACCACTTCCCATTCGTCCACGGCGAGAGCGTGATTGGACAGAACACCCTGCCCAATACCGGGGTATACGACGAGTACGGCAAGCACCACCGGATCGGCTTTCCCTTCAACTGGGTCGCCAACCTTGCTGACGACCCGTCCGGCTCCTGGGACCCGCACCAGAACATGGGCGTCATCTACTGGATCTATCCCAATCTGATCTTGGCGAACAGCCCGATCGGTGTGGAGATCATCGACATCCTGCCGGCTGGGGAGCCAACGCGATGCTCGGTGCGGCACAGTTGGATGGGGCGCGTGCCGGCCGCTGACGACGAGATGCGCGCGGTCTACGACCAGGTATACGACAACGTCCACGCCGCGGTCGTCGATGAAGACTTCGCCATGCTGCCCCAGTGCGGAGAAGGTGTCCGGCACGGCCAGCACGACCACATGATCATCGGCCGCAATGAGATTGGCGTTCAACACATGATCAAGGTCTTCGCCCAGGAGCTCGGTGTGGCGCTCGGATAAGGACACGCAATCTGCCGTTTTGCGAGCGTCCGGGCGCTAGATTCGGTGCCACACCCGCGCCGAAGGAGAGCCCCATGCCGAACTCCGGATTGCTGCTCAACCCGCATGACTTCGACCCTCAGAAATTCGATCCGGAGACGCGGCGTCAGCTGCGGGCGCTGATCGCATGGTTTGAGGAGCGCGGCAAGGCGCGCTTGCTGCAGGACGATCTGGCCGCGGCCTGGGTCGCCGACTTCCTCGATTTCATCAAGCGGGAGCGCATTTTCGCGACGTTCCTGACGCCGTCAGAGTTCGCGGACGGCGATCCGAACAAGCGCTGGGATACCTCACGCAATGCCGTCCTGAGCGAGATCCTGGGGTTCTACGGGCTGGCGTATTGGTACGCCGAGCAGGTCACCATCCTCGGCCTCGGCCCGATCTGGCAGAGCGACAACATCAAGGCCAAGGAACGCGCCGCCGCGCAGCTCGAGGCGGGCGGCGTCATGGCGTTCGCGTTGTCCGAGCGCGAGCACGGCGCCGACATCTACAACACCGACCTACTGCTGACGCCCACGGACGACGAGGGCGTCGTGTTCCGGGCGTCGGGGGAGAAGTACTACATCGGCAACGGCAATGTGGCGGGCATGGTGTCGGTGTTCTCGCGCCGCACCGATGTCGACGGACCCGACGGCTACGTGTGGTTCGTCGCGGACAGCCGTCATCAGAACTACGAACTGATCGACAATGTCGTGCACGGCCAGATGTTCGTCAGCACGTTCCGCCTCAACGATTATCCGGTGCATGAGGAGGACATCCTGTGCACCGGTCCCGAGGCGTTTTCGGCGGCGCTGAACACCGTCAACGTCGGCAAGTTCAACCTGTGCAGCGGCTCGATCGGGATGTGCGAGCACGCCTTCTACGAGGCGATCACGCACGCGAACAACCGGATTCTCTACGGCAACCCCGTCACCGACTTCCCGCACGTACGCGCGTCATTCGTCGACGTCTACGCCCGGTTGATCGCGATGAAGCTCTTCAGTGACCGCGCGATCGACTACTTCCGCAGCGCCGGCCTCGATGACCGTCGCTACCTGCTGTTCAACCCCGTCACCAAGTCAAAGGTCACCTCCGAGGGTGAGCGGGTCATCACCCTGTTGTGGGATGTGCTGGCCGCCAAGGGGTTTGAGAAGAACACCTATTTCAACGAGGTGAACCGCCTGATCGGTGCACTGCCCCGCCTGGAGGGCACGGTGCACGTGAACGTCGCGCAGATTCTGAAGTTCATGCCGAACTACATGTTCAACCCGGGGAGCTATCCGCAGATCGGCACCCGCGACGACACGGCCGACGACGTGTTCTTCTGGGCACAAGGGCCGGCGCGCGGCGCGTCCAAAGTGCAGTTCGCGGATTGGGCGCCCGTCTACGAGCGGCACCTCGAGGTGCCGAACGTGGCCCGCTTCTACGAGCAGGTGCAGGCGTTCAAGGATCTGCTGCTGACCGCGGCACCCGACGCCGACCAGCAGCGCGACCTCGACTTCGTTCTCGTGGTCGGGCACCTGTTCACGCTGGTCGTCTATGGACAGCTGATCCTGGAACAGGCCGAACTGACCGACCTCGACCACGATCTGCTGGATCAGATCTTCGACTTTCAGATCCGTGACTTTTCATCGTATGCCGTTGCGCTGCACGGTAAGCCGAGCTCCACGGTGGCGCAACAGGAGTGGGCGTTGTCGGCGATCCGTAAGCCCGTTGCCGATGTGGGCCGCTCCGACCGGGTCTGGGAACAGGTGGCCGCCTACGACGGTGCGTACGAGATGCGGCCCTAGTTCAGCGGGCGGAAGACCGGCAGCGCCCGATACCGCACGGTGAAGCTGGCCTCGCTGAGCGCCTCGCCCACCTCACCGTCATGGGCGAGGGTGGTCGGTCCGTCGACGGAGGTGAAGCGGAATTCCGGCACCTGCAGCTCGTGGTACAGCGGGCTGCGTTCCAGCCGACCCAACGCCACGGCCGCCGCGATGCGCAGCCGACTGAATCGTCGCCCGGTTTCCAGGATTCGCACGTCGATCAGACCGTCGTCGAGGCGCGGTCGCACCGACGGGGCGAACCCGGACGGAAAGTACGTCGAATTGCCCAGGAAGAAGAGTTCGGTCTCAAGTGTCTTGTCGTCGTAGCTGATTCGCACCGGAGCTTCCCGGCGCAGCGTCAGATAGAGCGCGCATATCCCGGCCAAGGGTTTACCCATTCGGCGTTCGAGCTTCTCGCGCATCCGCACGTAGTTCGGGTAGGCGCCGATGCTGGCGGTGTTGATCACCATGCGTTTCTCGTTGAGGCACACCAGGTCGACGTACGCCGCTGAGCCTTCCTTGATCGCCTCGACGGTCCGCGCCACCGAATCGCAGCCGATGTCCTTGGCGAAGTGGTTGAACGTGCCGCCGGGGAACACTGCGAGGGGGACGCCGGCGTCGACGGCGATGCCCGCCGCGCATGCCACGGTGCCGTCACCGCCGCCGATGGCGAGCACCTCGGTGCGTTTGGCTGTCTCCTGCAACACGGCCTCGATGTTGTCTTCTTCGCCGAGTTCGACGATCTCCATGCGTGGCAGGGCTTTTCGGGCTTCGTCGATGATCCGCTTGCCCGTCCCGTCGCCGGAGGCCGGGTTGATCACCAGCGCGACACCGGCACCCTCTGGCCGGGGCTCGGTGTGGAAGCGCAACGGATCCGAGGTCGGCAGGGTGGTGGTCGGGACGGGCGGGACGATGCGTGCGCCGAGCACCGCGATCGCCGCGCCGATGCCGAATCCGGCGAACACATCGCCGGGATAGTGCGCACCGGTGGCCACGCGCGACAGCCCGACGAGGCCCGCGAGCAGCGCCAGCGGCAGACCGGCCGGCGCGGACTCCAGACCGACGCCCACCGCGAAGGCTGCGGCGCTCGCGGAGTGTCCTGACGGCATCGAGTGCGATGTCGGCATGCGTCGGCTGAGGCGCGGGAGCGGAATCAGGCTGTGGTCCGGCCGCGGCCGCCGCCAGATCCGCTTGGCCACCTGGTTGGTCACCAGGCTGGTCACCGCGAGGCTCACGACGCCGCGCGCGGCTCCGCGCCGCACCGATGCGCTGCCGACCGCGCCCAGAGCCGCGGCGATGCCGAACCATAACTTGGAATGGTCGGCGGCCCTGGTCAGCCGGGGCATCAGGCTGTCGAGCAGTGGGCTCGGCGACTCAGCGACCGCCTCGAAGACCTCACGGTCCAACGTGCCGAGGCCTTTACCGATCGCGCGGAGATCCATGGGGCTCAAAGTATCCGTTGCGAGGGGATTTCAACCTTCGTGGAGCCGATGACGGGAATCGAACCCGCGTATTCAGCTTGGGAAGCTGATGTTCTGCCATTGAACTACATCGGCATGGTGCCGCTGCAGGATATCAACCCGGCCCGATAGGCTCCCCACGTGCTCCTCTCCGATCGCGATCTCCGGTCCGAAATCGCTGCTGGGCGCCTCGGCATCGACCCGTTCGACGACGCCATGGTGCAGCCCTCCAGCGTCGACGTCCGGCTGGACAGCCTGTTCCGGGTGTTCAACAACACCCGCTACACGCACATCGACCCGGCACAGCAGCAGGACGAGCTGACCACCCTGGTCGAGCCCGACGAAGGCGAGCCCTTCGTCCTGCACCCCGGCGAGTTCGTGCTGGGCTCGACACTCGAAACCTGCACGCTCCCACATGATCTGGCGGGCCGGCTGGAGGGCAAGTCGTCACTGGGGCGGCTCGGCCTGCTGACGCACTCGACTGCGGGCTTCATAGACCCGGGCTTCTCGGGCCACATCACGCTGGAACTGTCGAACGTCGCCAACCTGCCGATCACGCTGTGGCCCGGCATGAAGATCGGCCAGTTGTGCCTGCTCCGCCTGACCAGCCCGGCCGAGCACCCCTACGGCAGCGACAAGGTCGGCTCCAAGTACCAAGGCCAGCGCGGGCCGACGCCCTCGCGGTCGTACCTGAACTTCACCAAGCCCTGACCGCAGAGTGACTTGGTTCTGCGGGAAGGGTGCTCGTTACTCGCACTTTCTCGCCGTAGGCGCAGGGTCAACGCATACGGGCTGCTTGTTGGCGTTGATCCTGTAACCAGGGCGCGGCCTACTCGGACTTTTGGGCCACCAACGCAGGGTCAACGAAAACTGGGATTGGGTCTGCGACAGCGGCGCTGCCTACTCGGCATTTGTCGCCGTAGGCGCAGGGTCAACGGAAAGACCTCAGACTCAGCCACCCGGCATCGGGTTCATCGGGCTCATCGGCCCAACCGGGCTGGGAACTGTGGTGGTCGGCGTGGTCGACACCGTCGTGGTCGTGGAAGTAGTGGTCGTGGTGCTCGTCGAGGGACTGGTCGAAGTCGAAGTCGAGGTCGAAGAGGTCGCCGGAGGCGCCACCGGCACGCCCGTCGTCTCGGTGACGGTCGCGGTCGACGTAGAAGTCGACGGAGACGAAGACGACGAAGAACCAGCCGGGGCAAGAACCGCGCACGCCACCCGGCCGCCGGCATCACCGGTGGCCTGAGTCTCGGCGTCCGGCCCGGGGATGCCGTCGTGCGTGTACCGCGGCGGGATGTTGGCGAAGTTGTCCGGCCCCTGATGGATGATCAGCGCGCTGCCTTCAGGCCCCTTCAAGCCGGCCTCGGTGAAGGCGTCGGTCGTCGCGACGACCTTCCCGGTGCCGTCTCCGCGGATGTTCAACGGTGTCAGATCACCGCTGGCGGGATGCCCGGTATGCCCGGCGACCTGCAGATGGCCGCCGGCCGACGTGAAGTCGCCCTCGCACTTGCCGACGGAGTGGATGTGCATTCCGTGGCTGCCGGGGGCGAGGATGCCGCCGCCGGTGGTCTCCACGGTCACCGTCGCGTAGCCGTCGCTGAAGTCGATCGACGCGTTGGCGACTGGTCGTCCGTCGGACGTTTTCAGCACGACGTTCATGGCCGACGGATTGGCCTGGGTCCAGGTCGTCGGCGGCGCAGTGGTCGACGGTTTGCTGTTGTTCTGGCTGGAATTGCAGGCCGCCAGCACAAAAACGGGCGCGGTGAGCAGGGCAGCAGTTGCAGTCGTGCGCTTCAACATCTGAGCCGAGTACCCGGAAGGACCACTGTTTAATCGCCCGTTGTTTCACGCGAAACCAAGGCCCCAGCGCCAATGTGAGGCTGGTGTAACACGTCGGAAACGCAGTCGCCGCGTGCCGGAAACTCCGCCGATACATCCTCGTCAAGATTGTCGAAGGAGTCCCACGTGCAAGGCATCGATCCCGCCGCCACCGCCTGGCTGCTCGCCAGCACCGCCCTGGTCCTGCTGATGACCCCGGGCCTGGCCATCTTCTACGGCGGCATGGTCCGCACGACCGGCGTGCTCAACATGATCATGATGAGCTTCATCTCGATTCCGCTGGTCACGGTCGCGTGGCTGGTGCTCGGGTACACGCTGGCCTTCTCGGACGGCGACGGTTTCCTCGGCAACCTCGAACACTTCGGCATGGCCGGCATCAACCCCAGCACCACGCACGGCACGGTTCCCGAGCTGTTGTTCGCCACCTTCCAGCTGACCTTCGCGATCATCACTGCCGCGCTGATCAGCGGCGCCATCGCCGACCGGGCCAAGTTCTCGGCGTGGATGGTGTTCGTGCCGATCTGGGCGATCGTCGTCTACAGCGTCATCGCGCACTGGGTCTGGGGTCCGGACGGCTGGCTCGCCAAGATGGGCGCCCTGGACTACGCGGGCGGCCTGGTCGTCGAGATCGCCTCGGGCGCCTCGGCGCTGGCGCTGGCCATCGTGCTGGGCCCGCGCATCGGCTTCAAACAGGACGCCATGCGACCGCACAACCTGCCGTTCGTGCTGCTCGGCGTCGGGCTGCTGTGGTTCGGCTGGTTCGGTTTCAACGCCGGCTCGGCACTGGCCGCCAACGGCACCGCCGCGGCGATCTTCCTGAACACCCTGGTCGCCGGCTGCCTCGGCATGCTCGGCTGGCTCACCGTCGAGCAAATCCGTGACGGCAAGCCCACCACCTTCGGCGCAGCTTCGGGCGTCGTCGCCGGCCTGGTCGCCATCACCCCGTCCTGCGGCACCGTCAACACCCTGGGCGCGCTCATCGTCGGGCTGCTGGCCGGTGTGATCTGCTCGTTCGCGGTCGGCCTGAAGTTCAAGCTCAACTACGACGACTCGCTCGACGTGGTCGGCGTGCACTTCGTCGGCGGTGTGGTCGGCGTCGTGCTGATCGGCCTGCTGGCGACGGACGTCATGACCGGCGGCGCGCGTGGCCTCTTCTACGGCGGTGGATTCGTCCAGCTCGGCAAGCAGTTGCTGGCCATGGCCGTCGTCGCGGCCTACGCCTTCACCGCGACGTTCGTGCTGGGCAAGATCATCGACAAAGTGATGGGTTTCCGGGTCAGCGCCGAAGACGAAACCGCCGGCGTCGACTTCACGCAGCACGCCGAAACCGCCTACGCCGAGGGCGTGCACGGCCACCTGGGACACCGCCGGCCATCGAATTCCAGCTCGCTGAGCGATCTGCTGAAGCAGCCCCGGCCGGACGTCGAAGAGGCCTGAAACTGCTTAGGTCATCTACGCCAAAGCCGGGTAGGGTTGAATCACCGGCATTGGTGGGAGTCTGTGAGCCAGCGCCGCGGCAAGAACTTCATCGGGCTCGGTGAGCTGGGGAAATCAGTAACGACTCCACTGTTCGCTGCGATGAAGTATCTGGTTGTGGCCTGCGCTGCAGGGGTTTCCCGGTGTCGGCCTAGATAGCGTAGCGAACACTATTGGAGGGTCCGTGGACATCGTTCTGGGTGTGTCTATGACGCCAACCACGGTACGTATGGCGCTGGTTGAGGGCGCGAAGGCCGACGGCGAGATCGTCGACCACGATATTTTCGAAACACAGACGGCGGACGGTTCAGCTACGCCGGTCGAGCAGGTTGTCAGCGCCATCCTGGGAACCCGGGAGAGCGCCGAGGAGGGCGGCCACCACCTGAAGTCGGTGGGTGTCGCCTGGACCGACCACGACGCTGCCGCGCAGTTGCGCGATGCGTTGGACGCCGCCGGCGTCAAAGACGTCATGATGGTCTCCGAGCTGCACGCGGCGGGTTCCCTGGCGCAGGCCGCGGGCAAGGCGGTCGGCTACTCGAGCACCGGTCTGCTGTTCGTCGACCGCGACACCGCGACCATGTCCGTCGTCGAGCCCGACGGCGCCATTTCCAAGGTGCTGAGCCGCAGCCTGCACAGCAGCGACGCGATGGCCGTGCTCGGCGAGATGGCCGCCGCGGTCTCTGCTGCCGAGACACCACCGCAGGGCATGTTCGTCGTCGGATCCGGCGTCGACGTCACCGCCGTGCAGGCGCACCTGGGCGAACTGCTCGACATCCCGGTGAGCGCGCCGAGCGACGCCGACCTGGCACTGGCCCGCGGCGCCGGACTCGCCTCGGCCAACGCGCCGATGTTCGACGCCGCCACCGCAGGCCTGGCCTACTCGGCCGCGCCGGGTGGTGCCGTGGCCGCAGCGCCGCTCGCGGCCCCGCTGCTGACGGCCGACGAGTTCGGCTTCGACGAGCTCGGCGACGCCCCCGTGGTCGCCGATCAGGGCCGCAAGCCCTTCCTGCTCGTCGGTAGTGCGCTCACCTCGATCTTTGTCGTCGGTGTTGTGGCCCTTGCCATTTCGCTGGCGGTGAGCATCCGGCCGACGGTCGATCAACGGCCGGCGCCCGCGCAGGCTGCCATCGTGCCCAGCGCACCGATCGTCGCGCCCGCGCCGCCGGCGGCCGTTCCGCCGCCCGCGCCGGCACCTGCGGCGATCCCGGAACCGGCACCCGAAGTCGCCGCCCCGGCGCCGCGCCATGTCGAAGCACCCCAGGTGGTCAAGGAATCCGCGCCGCAGGTGCGCGTGCCCGCGCCGGCCCCGGAAGCCCCGGCCCCGGCTCCGGTCCCGGTGTCGATGCCTGACGTGCCGGCCGCTCCAGTCGAGCCCCCGCCCGCTGTGGTTCCGGCGCCGGCCCCCGTGGTGCTGCCGCCTCCGGTCATCGCGATCCCCGGTCCGCAGCCGCCCGCCTGGAACCCGTGGGCCCCGCGTCCGCGACAGCCCCAGTGGGTCGATCCGGGCAACAACTACCCGGACTACCCGAGCCGCGGCGGCCGTGGACACGACGACGACGGTTACCCGGGCAACTACCCCGGCAACGGGTATCCGGGAAACCAGTACCCCGGCAACGGCTACCCCGGAAACCAGTACCCGGGCGGCTCGAACGGGTACCCGGGCGACTACCCCGGTGACTCCGGCAAGAAGCAGAAGCAACCCAAGCAGACCTGCTTCCTGATCTTCTGCGCCCCGAAGTAGACACCTGCCGTTGGCCTGACGCTCAGTGTCGCGTAGCGATGCGCTCATCGCGGCTGCCTATCAAGGCAGTATGAGATGCACCGTGTTCGGTACCGGCTACCTCGGGGCGACGCATGCCGCCGGCATGGCGGAGCTCGGCCATGAGGTCCTCGGCGTCGACATCGACCCCGGCAAGATCGCGAAGCTGGCGGCCGGTGACATCCCGTTCTACGAGCCCGGGCTGCGAAAGATGCTGCGCGACAACATCGAAGCCGGGCGGCTGCACTTCACCACCGACTATGACGAGGCCGCCGAGTTCGGCGACGTGCACTTCCTCGGCGTGGGCACCCCGCAGAAGAAGGGGGAGTACGGCGCCGATCTGCGGCACGTGCACTCCGTCATCGACACCCTGGTCCCGCGGCTGCGCCGCTCCGCGGTGATCATCGGCAAGTCCACGGTTCCGGTGGGCGCCGCCGCCGAACTCGGGGCCCGGGCCCGTGCGCTGGCGCCGACCGGCATCGACGTCGAGGTGGCGTGGAATCCGGAGTTCCTGCGTGAAGGCTTCGCCGTGAAGGACACCCTGCACCCCGACCGCATCGTGCTTGGTGTGCAAGCGGATTCGACGCGCGCCGAAGCGGCGATCCGGGAGCTGTACGCGCGCATCCTGGAACGCGGCGTGCCGTTCCTGCTCACCGACCTGCAGACCGCGGAACTGGTCAAAGTCTCGGCCAACGCCTTTCTGGCCACCAAGATTTCGTTCATCAACGCCATCGCCGAAGTGTGCGAAGCGACCAATGCCGATGTCACCGTACTGGCCGACGCTCTGGGCTACGACCCCCGCATCGGCCGGCGATTCCTCAACGCGGGCTTGGGATTTGGCGGCGGTTGCCTGCCCAAGGACATCCGCGCCTTCATGGCCCGGGCCGGCGAACTGGGTGCCGATCCCGCGCTGACCTTCCTGCGCGAAGTGGACAGCATCAACATGCGCCGGCGCACCCGCATGGTGGAGCTGACCACCAAGGCGTGCGGCGGCACGCTGCTCGGCGCCAACATCGCGGTGCTGGGTGCGGCGTTCAAGCCCGAGTCCGACGACGTGCGCGACTCACCCGCCCTGAACGTGGCCGGCATGCTGCAGCTCAACGGCGCCGCCGTCAACGTCTATGACCCCAAGGCCATGGACAACTCCCGCCGGGTCTTCCCGACGCTCAACTACTCGACTTCCGTCCTCGACGCCTGCGACCGCGCCGACGCCGTGCTGGTCCTGACCGAATGGCAGGAGTTCCTGGACCTGGACCCCGAGCAGCTGGCGGCCACGGTCCGCGTGAAAGTGATTGTCGACGGCCGCAATTGCCTCGACGTCGCGAAATGGCAGGGCGCCGGCTGGCGGGTGCACGCGCTGGGCCGCAATCTGACGGCCTGATTTCCGACTGCAGTATGTAGCCCGACCCCGTCGGGCGTGCTTAAGCTCGGCTTCATGACGCTCAGGCAACGTCTCAACTGGTTCGCGCTGCATGCTGTCATCCGCAAGCTCGCCGCATACGGCGCGCGGCACGGTGACCTCCAGGGGCGGCTCATCGCCGATCCATCGGTGCGCGCCGACCCGGGCGCGTTCGCGGATGAACTGCGCAGCCGCGGCCGGATGTATCGCGGCCGAGCAGCCTGGATAACGGCGGATCATGCTCTGGTGCACCAGATTCTGCGTTCGGAAGACTTCACCGTCACCCAGATCGGTGGGGCGCTGCCCGGCGCGCTCGGCTGGCTGGAGGGCAAGACCACCGTCAAGGGCCGGTTGCATCCGCTGCTGCCGCCGTCACTGCTGTCGGTCGACGGGGAGCAGCACACCCGCTATCGCAAGACCGTCTCGGCGGTGTTCACCACGCGGGCCGTGTCCGCGCTGCGGGAACGGGTACAGCAGGCCGCGACGGGGCTCATCGACGACCTCGCCGCGGGAGCCACCGTTGATGTCGTGCAGAGCTACTGCTCACAGCTGCCGGTCACGGTGATCGCCGACATCCTCGGGGTGCCCGAGCACGACCGGTCGCACATTCTCGAATTCGGCGAACTGGCCGCGCCGAGCCTGGACATCGGGCTGACCTGGCAGCAGTACCTCAGAGTCGAAGAAGGGCTGGACGGGTTCAACACCTGGCTGAGCGACCACATCCGCCAGCTCCGGGCCAACCCGGGCGACAACCTCATGAGCCAGCTCATCGCCGCCAGCGACGGTGGCGCCCGCCTCAACGACGAAGAACTACGGGCCACCGCCGGTCTCGTGCTGGCGGCCGGCTTCGAGACGACGGTGAACCTGCTGGGCAACGGCATCCGAATGTTGTTGCAGCATCCCGATCAACTGGCACTGTTGCTCGCGCAGCCCGACCTCTGGCCCACCGCCGTCGAAGAGATTCTGCGGCTGGATTCGCCGGTCCAGCTGTCGGCGCGCATCGCCAAGGTCGACGTCGACATCGCCGGTTACCACGTGCGGGCCGGCGACCCCGTCATCGTCTACCTGGCCGGCGCCAACCGGGACCCGGCGGTCTTCCCGGATCCGCACCGCTTCGACGTCACCCGCGCCAACGCGGGCAAGCACCATTCCTTCTCCGGCGGGCGGCACTTCTGCCTCGGTGCGGCGCTGGCCCGGTCCGAAGGGGAAGTGGGCCTGCGGACGTTCTTCGAGCGGTTCCCCGACGCGCAACTCGCGGGCCCCGGCGCGCGGCGCGACACCAGGGTGCTGCGCGGCTGGGCGGCATTGCCGATCGCACTCGGGCAGGCGCGCGCAGCGGTACCGTCGTGAAATGGCCTTCCGCGCAGCCCTGATCGAGGAAACCGCCGCCTTCGGCGACATCATCCGCACCGCCGATCTCGAGACCCCGGTGCCCGCCTGTCCGGGGTGGACGCTCAAGCAACTATTCAAGCACGTCGGCCGCGGCAACCGCTGGTGCGCCCAGATCGTCGCCGAGCACCGGAAAGAGCCGCTCGATCCGCGCGAGGTGCGGGACGGGAAGCCGCCGGAGGACCTCGACGGCGCCATCGACTGGCTGAACGCCGGCGCGCAGGCTCTGATCGACGCGGTCGAGCACGTCGGGTCGGACGCGAAGGTGTGGACGTTCCTCGGTCCGAAGCCCGCCGGGTGGTGGATCCGGCGCCGCCTCCACGAGCAGACCGTGCACCGCGCCGATGCTGCTCTGGCGCTGGGTCTTCCGTTCGTCCTCGATCCCGAGCTGGCGGCCGACGGAGTCACCGAGACGCTGGAGCGGGTGGCGCTGATGGCCCCTGCCGGCGATCCGCCGCTGGAGCGCGGCCGGTCGCTGCACCTGCACGCCGCGGAATCCGAGCTGGGGCCCACCGGCGAGTGGCTGGTGGTCAACGACGAGGACGGCCTCGGCTGGTCGCACCAGCACGCCAAAGGTGATGCGGCAGTGCGTGGCCCGGTGTCCGGGCTGCTGCTCGCGGTCAACCGCCGGCAGACGGTCGAGGAGGCCGGCCTGGAGCTGATCGGCGACCCGGCCGTGTGGCAGCGCTGGATAGATCACTCGGCTTTCTGAGGTCCGTCGGGGTAGGTTCGCAGATATGACGACTTCCGAGATCGCCACCGTTCTGGCGTGGATCGACGCCCTCAACGACCGGGACCTGGACACCCTGGACAAGCTGTCCAGTGGCGACATCGAGATCGGCGACGCCAACGGGGCGACGCAGGGGCGGGATGCGTTGCGGGCCTGGGCAACCGACCTCGATGAGAAGTCGACGGCCGGTCGGATGTTCGTGCATGACGGCGTCGTGGTGGTCGAGCAGACCATCACCGGTGGTGGCGCCGACCGTCAGGCCGCGACCGCGTTCCGCGTGGTCCACGACCACGTCACCTCGGCGTTCCGGCACGACGACCTCGCATCGGCGCTGGCGGCTACGGAGCTGATCGAGTCGGACGCGGTGTAGCCAGCACCGCCGCTATCGCGGTGGTGAGCGGAACCGACAGTGCCAGCGCGATGCCGCCGACCGCCGACCGGGCGATCTCGATGGCCACGCTCTCACTGGTCAGCACATCACCCAGCGATCGGTTGGCGACACTGAACAGCAGCAGCAGCGGCAGCGCGCTGCCGGCGTAGGCGAGCACCAGCGTGTAGACGGTACTGGCGATGTGGTCGCGCCCCACCCGCATGGCGCCGGTGAAGATGGCCCGCCGGGACGCGCCGTGTTCGGCCAACTCGAAGGCCGTCGACGCCTGCGTGACGGTGACGTCGTTGAGCACGCCCAGCGAGCCGATGATGAAGCCGGCAAGCAGCAGTCCGGTGATCGACACCGATCCCATGTAAGCCGCGATCTCGTTGTTCTGGTCTTCGGACAGTCCGGTGAGGTGTGCCAATTCGATTGCACCCCAGGACAACACCGAAGACAGCAGCAGAGCGCTCAGGGTGCCGAGCAGGGCGGCGCTGGTGCGCAGGCTGACCCCGTGCGCCAGGTAGATCACCGCGTAGAGGATCACCGACGACGCGACGAGGGCGACCGGGATGGCCGGGCCCCCGTCGCGCAGCGCGGGCAGCAGGAACACCGTCAGCACGACGAATGCGACCGCGATACCGACCAGGGCCCGCAGCCCGCGCCAGCGGGCCACCGCGACGACCACGACGGCGAAGACGGCGGCCAGCGCGGTCAGCGGCCAGCTGCGCTCGAAGTCGAAGAAGGCGTAGGTGGTGGTGCCGGAGTCGTCGACCTGCCGCGTCACCCGGATGTGGTCGCCGGCGGCGAGGTGCGGCTGGCCGGGCCCGGTACTGAACTCCAGCAGGGTGTTGGCGCCGGAATTGGGCCCGGAGTCGATCCCGATCAACGACTGTACGCAGCTGCCCGCGCCGGGCGGTGCGGTGACGGGAGCGGAGGTCAGCACCGCGCCGGCCGACGGGCTGCCGCAGTTGTTCATGCCGGTCGACACCACGTGCCCCGCCTCGGTGCTCACGGCGCCGCCGTGGGCGTTCTGGAACGGCAGCGGGATGTCGACGGCCTTGCCGTGCGGCCACAGCAGGACGGCGCCGATCACGGTCGCCAGCCCGATCACCGCCAGGAGCCCGACGACGATCTTCGCCGCCAGGGGGCTCAATGGCGCCGGGCCGGAACTGTGCGAGTGGGTATGCGAGTGCGCCACCCGAGCCAGCGTAGGGGGTCGGGCTGAGCGTCGCGTCACGCCCGGCTGAGTGCTTCCCGCCGCTCGGCTTCGGCCACCAGTTTGGCGGACAACGTCGTCAGCACGTACTGCACCACCGCGCGGTAGCCCAGACCGGTGCCGCGCCAACGGCTTTCGATGGTGCCGCGCCAGTCGATGCGGGTGCCGTCCCCCTCGGGGGTGAAGGTCACCTGTGCCTGGTAGTTCTGCACCGGGGTCCACGACACGATGGTGTAGCCGTGCCGCCTCCCGGGCTCGTGGATGGTCGTCTGCTCCCGGGCGGGAAACCGCGGGGTACCGACCGCACGGATGGCGCCGACACCGCCGTCGTCGGCAGGTCCGCGGGTGTCCCAGGCCGAGTACTTGATCAAGGGTCGCGCCCACTCCGACCAGCGGGACCCGTCCGCCACGACGTCGAACAGGGTGCCCGGCGTGGCCTGTGTATGCCGGGTGACCAGGACTTCGTAGTGGTGTGTCATGTTGACCAAGTTAACGGAACGGTGTTCCATTAAGCAATGGATTCACCGAATTCGCCAGCGACGCTGCGGTTTGCGCGGGCCCGCAGCCCGCGGCAGCGGGAGGATCGGGTGCGTCATCTGACCGAGGTGACGCGCACGCTGCTGCACGACACCCGGGCCGCCGAGCTGACGCTCGGCGAGGTCGCGGCGGCGGCCGGCCTGGCCAAATCGGGCGTGCTGCGCTACGCCGGTTCGCGGGAGGCGTTGCTGCTGTCGGTGATGTACCACGAGCACCTCGGCTGGCTCGGCGATCTGCAGGCCCAGCTGCAAGACGAACGACGCGCTCCGGCAAAGGCTTTGGCGCACACGCTCGCACGGCGGCCGGTGCTCTGTGATCTGATCAGCGCCGCGCCGGTGTTGATCAACCGGCTGACGCCCGAGGCGGCCGAGGCCGTGCGCACTCAGGCGCGCGACGTCGAAGACCGGCTACGCGAGACCCTCAAGTCCCGGCTGGAGCTGGATCGTCAGCACCTGGTGTTGCTCACCGCCGCCATCCACGCCTTCGTCGGCTCGGTATGGGGTTGGGCCGCAATCGAATCCGTGAAGCAGCCCGAACCCGGCACCGAGCTCGAAAACACCCTCGCGGCGCTGTTGCGGACCTTCATCGCGGGACTGAAACAGCAGTGATTCGTGCACGAAAATCCGCGCTCACCGCGGAAGATCGTGCACAAGTCCCCAGAGACTACTGGCGGTAGCTCGCCAGGAAGTTGCCCAGCCGCTCGATGGCGTTGGACAGGTCCCGGGCCCACGGCAGCGTCACGATGCGCAGGTGATCCGGTGTGGGCCAATTGAATCCGGTGCCCTGGGTGAGCAGGATCTTCTCCTGCAGCAGCAGGTCGAGCACCAGCTGTTCGTCGTCCCGGATCTCGTGCACCTCGGGGTCCAGCCGCGGGAACGCGTACAGCGCGCCCTCGGGCTTGACGCAGGAGACGCCCGGAATCTCGTTCAGCTTGTTCCACGCGACGTCCCGCTGCTCGAGCAGGCGGCCGCCCGGCAGGATCAGGTCCTCGATGCTCTGGTGTCCGCCGAGTGCCACCTGAATGGCATGCTGCGCAGGCACATTCGGGCACAGCCGCATGTTGGACAGCAGGCTGATGCCCTCCAGGAAGCTGGACGCGTGCTCCTTGGGGCCGGTGATGGCGAGCCAGCCGGACCGGTAGCCGGCGACCCGATACGCCTTGGACAGGCCGTTGAACGTCAGGCACAGCATGTCGGGCGCCACCGACGCCATCGGGATGTGCTTGGCCTCGTCGTAGAGGATCTTGTCGTAGATCTCGTCGGCCAGCAGCAGCAGCTGGTGCTTGCGCGCGAGGTTGGCGATGGACTCCAGCGTCTCGCGGCTGTACACCGCGCCGGTGGGGTTGTTCGGGTTGATCACGACGATCGCCTTGGTGCGGTCGGTGATCTTCGATTCCAGGTCGGCGATGTCGGGGTTCCAGCCCTGCGTCTCGTCGCACAGGTAGTGCACCGGGGTGCCGCCGGCCAGCGCCGTCGACGCCGTCCACAGCGGGTAGTCCGGGGCCGGGATCAGCACCTGGTCGCCGTTGTCGAGCAGCGCTTGCAGCGTCATGGTGATGAGCTCGGAGACGCCGTTGCCCAGGAAGACGTCGTCGACGTCGAACCGGGGGAAGCCCTCGACCAGCTCGTAGCGCGTGACCACCGCGCGGCGGGCAGACACGATGCCCTTGGAGTCGGAGTAGCCCTGGGCGTAGGGGAGCGCGGCGATCATGTCGCGCATGATCACGTCCGGCGCCTCGAAGCCGAACGGCGCCGGGTTACCGATGTTGAGCTTGAGGATCCGGTGGCCCTCGGCCTCGAGTCGCGAAGCCTGCTCGTGTACCGGGCCACGGATCTCGTAGAGGACGTCCTGCAGTTTGGTCGACTGCGCAAACGTCCGCTGATTGCGAGGGTGGCCGCTATGCCATGTGCGGTCAGCGGGTACCTGGTGGGTGGTCACGGGTTCCATGCTCTCATCGGTGTCGAATTCTTTTGCCGATCTGCGATCGGCGCCACATATGCCAATGGCCAGCTACGACGCTCCTGGCGGTGGTCGTAGCTGGCCATTGCGGTGTACTTCGGGTTACCGCTTACCGGGGCGACGTGCGCCTGGCTTCATGCCCAGTCCGACGACCGGCGGTTCGGGCTTGGCCTCTGCCGTGGGGGCGGCAGGAGCCTCGGCTGCCGGTGCCTCGGCGGCGGGTGCCTCAGCGGCCGGCTCAGCAGCCGGTGCCGGGGCGGCCGGTGCTGCTGCCGGGGCGGCTGCCTTCTTGGCGCCCGGACGCTTGGCGCCCGCGGCCAGACCCAGACCCTTGGCCGGGGCGGCAGCCGGAGCCTCGGCGGCGGGAGCAGCCTCAGCCGCCGGAGCCGCGGCCGCCGCCGGAGCGGCAGCCTTCTTGGCACCCGGACGCTTGGCAGCCATGCCGAGGCCGGTGACCGGCTTGGCAGCAGCAGCCGAAGCCGGAGCGGAAGCCGCAGGTGCCTCTGCCGCCGGAGCGGCTTCAGCAGCGGGAGCGGCAGCCGGTGCCGGTGCAGGCTTCGGGGCTTCCTTGGCCTTCTTCTCGGCCAGTGCAGCGGAAGCCTTTGCTGCCGTGCCCTTTTCGGGCAGCGTCACCTTGCTGGTGTCGAGCGAGTTCAGCAGCAGCTGAGCAACGTCGAGCACCTCGGTCTTGTCGATGCTGCGGGTCGCCGCCACGTCGTCGACGCCGTCGCTCATCATCACGCGGCAGAACGGGCAGCCGGTCGCGATCGCCGAGGCGCCCGTGTCGACGGCCTCTTCGGCGCGCTCGGTGTTGATGCGCTTGCCGATGTGCTCTTCCATCCACATGCGGGCACCACCGGCACCACAGCACAGGCCGCGGTCGGCGTGGCGCGGCATCTCGGTGAGCTTCGCGCCGGCAGCGCCGACCAGCTCACGCGGGGCCTCGTACTCCTTGTTGTGGCGGCCGAGGAAGCAGGGGTCGTGGTAGGTGACCTCTTGGCTCGACGACGACACCGGGATCAGCTTCTTGTCCCGCACGAGGCGGTTCAGCAGCTGCGTGTGGTGCACGACGGTGTAGTTGGCGCCCAGCTGCGGGTACTCGCGGCCGATGGTGTTGAAGCAGTGCGGGCAGGTGACGACGATCTTGCGCTTGTCGGCGTCGACACCGTCGAACAGCTCGTTGATGGTCTCGACGTTCTGCGCGGCCAGCTGCTGGAACAGGAACTCGTTACCGGCGCGGCGGGCCGAGTCACCGGTGCAGGTCTCGCCGGTGCCCAGCACCAGGAACTTCACGCCCGCGGTGGCGAGCAGCTCGGCGACGGCCTTCGTGGTCTTCTTGGCGCGGTCCTCGTAGGCACCGGCACAGCCGACCCAGAACAGGTACTCGAAGCCGTCGAAGCTCTCGACGTCCTGGCCGTAGACCGGGATGTCGAAGTCCAGCTCGTCGATCCAGGTGGTGCGTTCCTTGGCGTTCTGGCCCCACGGGTTGCCCTTGAGTTCCAGGTTCTTGAACAGCACGCCGAGCTCGCCGGGGAAATCGGACTCGACCATGACCTGGTAGCGGCGCATGTCGACGATGTGGTCGATGTGCTCGATGTCCACCGGGCACTGCTCGACGCAGGCGCCACAGTTGGTGCAGGACCACAGCACGTCGGGGTCGATGACGCCACCCTGCTCAGCGGTGCCGACCAGCGGACGCAGTGCCTGCTCGGGGCCGGAGCCCTCGATACGCGCGAAGCCGTCCTCGGGGACGCCGTGGCCGTGCAGGCTGTTGCCCAGCGCGGCGAAGTCGACCGCGCCCTCTTCGGGCATCGGCTTGCCCTCGATGATGTACGGCGCCTTGGCGAACAGGTGGTCGCGCAGGTTCATCATGACGAGCTTGGGTGACAACGGCTTTCCGGTGTTCCAGGCCGGACACTGCGACTGACAACGACCGCACTCGGTGCAGGTCGCCATGTCGAGGTTGGCCTTCCAGGTGAAGTCCTCGATGCGGCCGCGGCCGAACACCGCGTCCTCGGCGGGATCGTCGAAGTCGATCGGCTCACCCTTGTACTCCATCGGCAGCAGCGGGCCGAGGCCGTCGGGCAGCCGCTTGAAGGTGACGTTGATCGGGGCCAGGCCGATGTGCAGGTGCTTGGAGTGCAGCACGATCAGCAGGAAGACCAGCATGACGCCGATGTGCGACAGCAGCGCGATGGTCTCGATCCAGACGTTGGCGGTGTGGCCCAGCGGAGCCAGCAGTGCGGCCATGCCGTCGGAGAAGAACGCGCCGTTCTGGTACGGGAAGTGTTCGCCGAGGACGTTGACGGCGGCACCGCGGAAGATCGCGTAGGTCAGGATGACCAGGAAGATCATGATGAGGATCTCCCACGCGCCACCGTTGTGCGATCCGTAGAACCGCGACTCACGACCGATGTTGTCGGGGTTCTTGGTCAGCCGGATGATCGCGAAGACGATGATGCCGGCCAGCACGGCCAGGGCGAAGAAGTCCTGCAGGAAGCCCAGGATGGCCCAGTGTCCGACGAATGGGATGGCGAACTTCGGATCGAACAGGACGCCATAGGCTTCCAGGTACACCGATGCGAGGACGAAGAAGCCCCACATGGTGAAGAAGTGCGCGATGCCGGGGATCGACCATTTGAGGAGCTTCGACTGGGCGAAGACTTCCTTGTTCTGGTTCAGGAAGCGGCGGACGAGATCGTCCTTGCGGCCACGTTCGTCGCCGAGCTTCTGCCCGGAGCTGATCAGCTTGGTCAGCCACAGGACGCGCTTGGCGGCGAACCCCAGGACGATGACCGTTGCCAACAGCCCGATGACCAGTCTGGCCACGTCGAGCGTGTGTTCGAGATTCTCCACCGCGCCTCTCCCAGTTATGTAGCTACCGACTGGTTGGTTAGTCGGAGTTACTCGTCGGTAACTTAAGCTAGATGCCTGCTCATAGTCGCATCCTGGGCAGAACGGACGCTAGCAAGGCTGTCCTAACTTGAGCTGCGGGGACGTGCTGATTTATTCGCCATGATCGGGGCGCCGTGGCACGTGCGCGGCGGCCTTCCTTATATAAGGGCGGCGTCAGGCCTTCTCGACGAGCAGCGCACGCAGCATCGACAGCATCTCCGACCGCGATTCGGCCCCCAACCTGCGGCGAATGCGGGCGACATGGTGCTCGACGGTCTTCGCGGAGATCAGCAGGCGGGCCCCGATATCGCGGTACGGCATGCCCTGCAGCACCAGCTCGGCGACCTCGCGCTCGCGGTCGGACAGCCGCGTCCAGGCGGGCGTTGCGGCGGATGTGGCTCGAGCGTCACCCGAGGCAGGAGGTGGTGTGGTGTTGCGCACATCTGCGCCCGCGGACGGCTCGCGCGGAATAGCGGCGGCCGTGAGCTCGATGGGATCCGCCGCGGCCTCGAGCGCGGCGTCCTGCTTGAGGTCTCGTGCCAGTTGCAGCATGGCACCGGAGATGCGGCCGTCCGCCGAATGCAAGGCGGCCTGACTGGCCAGGCGAGTGGCATCCCATGTCAGCCCGAAGCGGGCCAGCCCGCGGGCCGCCGCCGTCACCTCAGCGGCGTCGACGCCGTCGGCCAGAACCCGCAGCCAGGCGCGCCCGGCGCCGGCGAGCGCGGTGGCGTAGGCGCCGTGCGCGCCCTCGGCCCGGCTGGCGGCGGCCAGGGCCTGCCCGTGCGGGGCGACGGCGTCGGGTGCGTTGGCCAGGATGCCGGCGTGCACGCCCGCCCAGTGCAGCGGAACCGCCCACAGCGCCGGATTGCCGGCGGCCCGCAGCAACCCGAATGCCTCGGCGAGCGGTTGGCGCAGCTGGTCGAGCTGCTGCAACCGGGCCGCGGCCACCCACAGCTCGCCGAGCGGCAGCAGCGCGAACAGATCCAAGGAGTACTCGGCCAGCACTTCCATCGCCGCGTACCAGTGCTTCTGCAGTGCGCCCGTGTCACCGCTGCGCCGCGCGACGGCGGTCTGCAGGGCGGCGAACCACAACGCGTCACGCCGGTGCAGGTCGGCTACCTCGATCGAACCCAATGCCGGGACCGCGGAATCGAGTTGGCCGTCGAGCATCCGGATCCACCCCAGCAGCAACCGGTGGCGCAGCCCTGTGAACCCCGCATCACCGCTGCCGGTGCCGGTTCTGACCGCCCGGCCGATCACGCTGCGCGCGCGGACGGCATCGCCGCCGTGCAACGCGACGAGGCTCAGCAGTGCGGCGGGGCTGTCCGGCGCGACGGAGTGCACGCCGTTGGTGGACCCGACGGCCTGCGTGAGGCGCGCCATCGCGACGGCGAACGGCTGATCGAGCGTCAGCAGCAGGCCCTCCGCCATGCCGCGCGCCGCCCGAGCGGAAGACGTTGGCGGCATGGAGTTCTCGGCCTGCAGACAGGCCCGCGCCAGTTCGGCGTCGGCGGTGGCGACACCGACCACGGCGCCCGCGGAGGCGACGAACGGATCGGGATCGGGGCCGAGCCAGCGGAACAGGTCCGCGGCGTGCGCGGCAGCACCGTCGTGCATGGCGACGCTGGCGGCGATGCGGACCGCCTGGGCGCGGACGTCGGCGTCGTCGGCGGTGAGCAGTTCGTCGGCCAGGGCGCCGGCAGTGGTGCAGTCGCCGGTGACGGCCAGCGCGTCGGCGAGGTGGACGTCGGCGGGGGCGGTGCCGGCGCGCGCCGCGGCGCGGTACAGGCGGGCTGCCTGACGCGGCTCGGCGGGCGCGGCGCGCTGGATCAGGTCAGCGGCCAACAGGTCGTCGACGGTGCCGTGCTCCGCCAGCTTCAACGCCAATTCGGTTGACAACGTGGATGATTCGATCTGCGAGCGCAGCAACCGGCATTCGGTCTCGCGGTGTCGTGCGGCACCGACCAGTCGGGTGAGGCACCGGTGCAATGTGTCGGTGAACCGCGGTTGCAGCGAGGCGGACAACAGGCCACTGGCACGGGCCCGGTCCATCAGCGCGGCCGCGGTGTCGCCGGGCAGCTGCAGGGCGGCGGCGATGTCGTCGGGCCCCAGTTCGGGGCTCAGCGAACACAACAACAAGGTGTCCAGGAGGTGCTCGTCCAACCGGCGCAGCCGTTCGCTCAACGCGACGGACGCGGCGCGCACCGGATCGCCGCCGGCGGCCAGTGCCGCCAGCGCCGAGTACACCAGCAGGGGAATGCCGCCGGTGGCGGCGACCAGCGCCGGCACGTGGGTGGCGGGGACGCCGGCGCGGGCCAGCGCCTCGTTGATGTCGCGGGGCGTCATCGGCGCCAGCTGAATCGGCGGATGCTGCCGGCTCAGGGTGGTGGTGAGCGCGTTGAGCGCGCGCTCATGCGCCAGTGGCTCGGCGCTGACCACGACGGTGCGGCCAGGGTCGCCGGCGAGCTCGGTCAGGACGTCCAGCTCCGCCGGGGTGAGCAGCTGCGCGTCATCGATGACGATGGCCGCGTCCGGTGCCTCACCGGGCTTCGGCACCCGCGCGAGCATCGTCGTGCCGTTGGCCCGCAACGTCTTTCGCACCGCTTCCAGCGCGGTGGTCTTGCCGCTGCCGATTCCGCCGAGCACCAGCGATGTGCCGGCCGCCGCGGTCATTGGCTGGTCGATGCCGAGGGTTGCGCGGTGATGGGAGCCGACGCGGTGGCCACCGACGCGGCCGGAGCGGAACCGGTTTCCGCTGACACGGACGCCGTCTTGGGCGGCTGCTCCACCGTGGGTTGCGAACTGGGCGCCTGGGTCGTCGGCGCAGCCGTGGGCGTCTGCGTGCTGGGCTGCGTCGTCGGCGGCTTCGTCGTGGTCGGCGGCGCCTGCGTGGTGGTGGGCGGTTGCGTCGTGGTCGGCGGCTGGGTCGTCGTGGGCGGCTGGGTGGTGGTCGTCGTCGGCGGCTGCGTGGTGGTTGTGGTGGTCGTCGTGGGCGTGGTCGTCGTCGTGGTGGTTGTGGGGGTGGTCGTGGTGGTCGTCGTCGTGGTCGAGCTGGTGGTCGACGGATCGGTGGTGGTCGTGGTGACCGGCGCGTCGGTGGTGGTGACCGGGTTGGTCACCGTCGAAGTCTCCACCTGACCATTCGGATTCGTCTGTGTCACAACGGACTTCGTGGCCTTGTAGGTGCTCGTGGTGATAGAGCCGTCGGGGCCGGTGATGGTGGTGGTGACATCGACGGTCACCGGGCCGGACGGCGTGTCGTTACTGGTGAGCCCGACCGCGGCCCAGCTGCCGCCGGCGACGAGGAACGCCGCGGCGGCCGCGCCGAAGATCAGTGGTGGGCGCCGGTACCAGGGGACCGGAGCCACGTCGGGCAGGTTGTCCTCTTCTTCGTGGGCGAAGTCCATCGCCGGCCGGGCGGTCGTCTCCCCGAAGGGCGTCGCCTCGGCGTAGCCGGTCGCAAAATCTGCGGGGCCGACCGCGGCGCCGGGGTCCTCGTCGTCCGACCAGGCCAGTGACGGCCCGACCGTCGAGGACGGGGTCGCGTCGGCCGGCGGCACCGGCGCCGCCATGGTCGCGGGGCCGCCCGCCCAGCCGGCGGGTCCGGCGGCCCAACCCATGGTGGGGGCCATGCCGGTCGGTGCGTCCGCGCTCATCGTGGTCTGATCCACCGAAGGGGCGCCGGCGGCGGCAGTCAGCGCCGGCTGCGGTGAGGTCACCACCGGAACCCGGAAATGCTCCGAAAGCCGTTGGGTGACAATCGGAATCGAGGCGCCGCCACCGGCGGTGGCCACGGAGGTGAGCACGCCGGCCGGAATCTGGTTGCGCTGCAGGGTTTCCTGCACGACGGCGATCAGTCCCGCCAGCGCCGGTTCGAGCAGCCGCTCCAACTCCGGGCGGGTGATGCGCAGCGCCGACGCGAAGCCGGGCAGGTTGGCGTTGACCGACGTCGCCGTCTCGGACGAGAGGCGCTCCTTGGCCTGCCGGCACTGGTCGCGCAGTTGGGACAGCGAGCCGACGGCCGCGGTGCCGGCGGGGTCCGCGTCGGACGACTCGGTGATGCCGGCGATGACGTGGTTCAACAGCGCCTGGTCGACCAGATCGCCGGAGAACTCCGGGTAGCGCACCGTCTCGCCGATCTGGCTCAGGGTCGCGGCGTCGGCGATGGTGACGCTGGTGCCGCTGCCACCGAAATCGCACAGTGCCACTACACCGTGATCAGGCAGGCCGGACCCGGCCTTGAGGCCGGCCAGGGCGGCGGCCGCGTCGGAGACCACAGGTGCGGCGGCCAGGCCCGGCTTGCCGCGCAGCGCTGCGGAGAGTGCGCCGATGGTGGACATGCCCCAGTGCGCCGGGGCGGCGATGACGATCGGGGCGCCCCCACCCGCGGTGCGGGCCATGGCGTCGAGCGCTTCGGCCAGGACGGCTTCACCGCGATGCGCCGAACCGTCCGGGGCGATCAGCGGGATCGGGTCGCCGACCCGCTCCACGAACCCGGTCAGCACCAGGCCGCCCTGCTGCGTGGGGATGCCGACCTCGGCGGGCCGATCCGGGTACAGGGCCAGGATGGCGCGACGGCTCAGCGGCGGTCGCCCGGCCGGCACGGCCACCAGGTTGGTCTGGCCGATCGACAAACCGAGGCTCATAAACGTCCACTCCTTTGATGCGCTACCGGACTTGCACGTAGTCGGGCTGGGGCCACCCTATGCGCTGGCGGCGCGGGGTTGGGACACAATCCCCTAACGATTGATGAATCCCTAATGGGCGTGCCCCTAATGGGAGGTGTCGGGTGCTGGGGTCAGCACCGATCTCTGGGAGCTATATCGGCGATAGCATCGAAATAGTTATCAACGGGTCCCCAGGAAGGAGCAGGTGCCGTGGCAAATCCGCTACTGGATTTCGTCATGTCGGTGGTCCGCGACCCCGACGTGGCAGCCCACTACGCCGCCGACCCCGCCGGTGCCATCGCCGACGCCAACCTCAGCGGCGTCACCACGGCGGATGTCGCGCACCTGATCCCGGTGGTGTCCGAGTCCCTGGGGGCGGTGTCGTCCGCTGCGGGTGGCGTACCGACCGCCGGATTCGACGATCCAGGCGTCAACGTATGGACCAGCGGCGCCGCCACCGCGGCGTTCGACGCCTTCGATGCCTTCGACACGCACGTGCCGACGGTGGTGTCTCCGCACGTCATTTCCGATCCTGACCTGGGGGGATTCGACAGCGGACCGGTCCTGCCGGTCCACGATGCCGTGCCGGACCTGGCCGTGTCCGACGACTTGGGCCTGCACAGCGATGTTCCGGTCGTCGATGCCGGGCAGTTCGCGGATCCGGGTGCGCTCGATTGGCACCCCGTCGATACCGCCGACCCGTCGGCCGGTGTCGAACACCATCAGGACTTCGACTTCTTCAGCTGACCAGCCCACACCCGACAAACGCCGGTGGCCGCCATGGCCACCGGCGTTCTGTGTTTTCAACCGGCATTCAGCAAACACCCTACTTATCCCCTAATCCCCTAATAGGGGGAGCGTCGATACCCCACTATGTTTCGTTGGGGGTAGGGGTGGTTGCCCCGTTTGCAGGGTCCTCGACGGCCCCTAACGTTGTTCTCAGTTCGCAAGACCAAAAACTTTCAAAAGCAACACCCCAACGAAAGGGACTCCAATGACCAGCCTGATCGAATTCATCATCGACCTGTTCCGCTTCCCCACCGTCGCGAGCTCGTTCGTCGCGAACCCCGAGCAGACGATGCGTGACGCCGGCCTCGCCGGAGTCACCTCCGCGCAGCTGGCCTCGGTGGCCGCCAGTGCCGTCCCGGCCGGCGTCGTGCTCGGTGGCGGTGACCCGGTCGTCGGCCTGCAGAACGCGGTCTCGGACTACTACAGCATGTCCTCGCCGTTCTCCCCGCAGACCGGCTTCGTCTCGCAGCCGACCTTCGCTCCCAACACCGACTTCGCCAGCCACAACAACGTCCCGATCGCCAGCGGCAACGACATCCCGGTGCTGAGCCCCGACCAGCACGCCGGCGCCAACGCTCAGCAGGGTGCCTTCAACCTGGGCTTCGGTGACATCACCCTCGGTGGCAGCCACGTCCAGCAGGGCGACGGCGGCGTGAACATCGCCGGCAACAACCACGGTGACATCGCCAGCGGCAAGGGCGCCGTGCAGGGCGACGGCAACACCGTCACCAACGGCGATATCCTCACCGGCAGCCATTCCCCGGTGATCGTCGGTACCGGCAACCACGCGACCGACAACTCGCAGACCGCGGGCGGCCACATCATCCAGGGCAACTCGGGACCGGTGGTCAACGACGTCAACACCGGTGGCGGCAACGGTGGCGGTGCCAGCGCCGGCGGCGGCCTGATCGGTGGCGGCCACGCCAGCGGCGGCAGTGGCGGCAGTGGCGGCAACATCGTCATCAACGACGGCAACACCTCGTCGACGCACGTCGGTGGCAACCAGACCACGGTCGGTGGCGACCTGGGCAGCGGCAACAAGAGCGTCATCGACGACTCGTCGCACTCCTCGACCGTCAACACCAGCCTGAACAGTGGGAACACCGCCAACACCAGCATCGGTAGCGGCAACAGCACCCACACCAACATCGGCAGCGGGAACACCACCCACACCGATCTGAGCGCCGACAACTCGGTGCACAGCACGGTTGCCGACAGCTCGGTGCACGAGGCCGGCATGAACACCTACGCACCGGTCGAAACCCACACCACCACCGACATGAGCCACAACACCCACATCGATCCGCACATGCACTGATCGATCGCGACAAACCGTCCGGCGGGGCCACCTACAGGCCCCGCCGGCCGTTTGCGCATACCGTTAGTCAGTGACAATGCAGTCGAGGAGAGCCCAGTGACGCAACCGAACGAGGCGGCCCCGCGCCCGGTCGCGGTGATCGTCGAGTTGATCGACCACACCAGCCGGATCGCAGGCCTCAACGACCGCGAAGACCTGGCGGAGCGGTTGCTGGCGGCCAAGGTCCGGATCAGCGATCCGCAGATCCGGGTGGTCATCGCCGGACAGCTCAAGCAGGGCAAGAGTCAGTTGCTGAACTCGTTGCTCAACATGCCGGTGGCGCGGGTCGGTGATGACGAGAGCACGGTGCTCACCACCGTCGTCCACTACGGCGACGCGGCAGCCGCCGAGCTCGTGCTGGCTCCCGATCAGGAAGGGGCCGACCCCTCCGTGGTCGCCGTTCCACCCAATCAGCTGTCGGCCGATCTCCGGCACGCGCCGCAGGCGCAGGGCCGTCGGGTGTTGCGCGTCGAGGTCGCGGCGCCGAGTCCGATGCTCAAGGGCGGACTCACGTTCGTCGACACCCCCGGGGTCGGCGGGCTAGGGCAGCCCCACCTGTCCGCGACGCTCGGGCTGCTGCCCGACGCCGACGCCCTCCTGATGGTCAGTGACACCAGTCAGGAGTTCACCGAACCCGAGCTCACGTTCATCCGGCAGGCCCTCGAAATCTGCCCGGTGGCAACGATTGTCGCCACCAAGACCGACCTGTACCCGCACTGGCGCGAGATCGTCGCAGCCAATGGCGCGCACTTGCAGCGTGCGCGGCTGAACGTTCCGGTGACTCCTGTTTCTTCAGCGCTGCGCACCCACGCGCTGGCCCTGAACGACAAAGAACTCAACGAAGAATCCAACTTCCCGGCGATCATCAAGTTCCTCACCGACAAGGTGCTCAGTCGTGAGAACGACCGCATCAAGGACCAGGTGGTCACCGAAATCCACGCGGCCGCCGAACATCTCACCCTGGCCGTGTCCACCGAATTGGCCGCGATCAACGACCCCGACAAGATCGAACGCATCAAGGCCGAGCTGGAGCAGAAGAAGGATGAGGCCCAGAATGCGTTGCAGCAGACCGCATTGTGGCAACAGGTGCTCAACGATGGCATCGCCGACCTGACCGCTGACGTCGACCACGACCTGCGTAACCGGTTCCGCAACATCACCGCGCACACCGAGCGCATCATCGACGGCTGCGACCCCACCCAGCACTGGGCCGAGATCGGCGCCGAGTTGGAGAACGTGGTCGCGACCGCCGTCGGCGACAACTTCGTCTGGGCGCACCAACGCGCCGAGGCCCTCGCCGCGGAAGTGGCCCGCACGTTCGTCGAGGCCGGGTTGGATTCGGTCGAATTGGCGGAGGTCAGGGCCCGGGACATGGGTGCCGGACTGGGCGAGTTCAACCCCGTGGCGCGGCTCGAGTCCGAGCCGATCCGGGCCGGACACAAGGTGATCACCGGTATGCGCGGGTCCTACGGTGGTGTGCTGATGTTCGGCATGCTGACCTCGTTCGCCGGACTGGGCATGTTCAACCCGCTGTCGCTGGGCGCCGGACTGGTGCTGGGCCGCAAGGCCTACAAGGAAGACATGGAGAACCGCATGCTGCGTGTGCGCGGCGAGGCGAAGATGAACGTCCGCCGGTTCGTCGACGACGTGTCCTTCGCCGTCGGCAAGGAGTCGCGCGACCGGCTGCGAAACATCCAGCGCCACTTGCGTGATCACTACCGGGGCATCGCCAACCAGACCACCCGCTCGCTCAACGAATCGCTGCAGGCGACCCTGGCCGCGGCGCAGATCGAAGCGGGCGAACGTGACACCCGCGTGCGGGAACTGGAGCGGCAGTTGAACATTCTGCGCCAGGTCGTCGACAACGCGGTCAGATTAACTCCCGCTTTGGCCGATGCAGCGCACCGCGCTGGGGCCCAGTGAGCACAAGCGCACGTGTCCGCGCCATCATGGGCGGCGTCATCTCGGCTTACCGGTCCGACCCCGTCTACCAGCACCGGCCGCAGGCCCTGGCCGAACTGGACTGGATCGGCCGCCGGCTCGATCAGCCGATCCGCATCGCCCTGGCCGGCACCCTCAAGGCCGGCAAGTCGACGCTGGTGAATGCGCTTGTGGGCGAAGAGATCGCGCCCACCGACGCCACCGAGGCCACCCGCCTGGTCACCTGGTTCCGGCACGGCATGACGCCGCGTGTCACCGCCAACCATCGGGACGGCCGCCGTACCGACGTGCCGATCACGCGCGCCGACGGCCTGACCTTCGACCTCGCGCGGTACTCCGGCGCGCAGGGCGCGGCCAACGTGGGCGACATCGTCGACCTCGACGTGCAGTGGCCGGCAGTCGAATTGGAACACACCACCATCATCGACACGCCGGGCACGTCGTCGCTGTCACGTGACGTCTCCGACCGGACGCTGCAACTGCTGGTGCCCCGGGACGGCGTCCCTCGGGTCGATGCCGTCGTCTTCCTGCTGCGCACCCTCAACGCGCCAGACATCGCGCTGCTCAAGCAGATCGGGGAACTCGTCGGCAGCGGTTCGGGGGCCCTTGGCGTCATCGGGGTGGCGTCGCGCGCCGACGAGATCGGGGCGGGTCGGATCGACGCGATGATGTCGGCCCGCGAGGTCGCCACCCGATTCACCACGGAGCTGGACCGGACCGGCGTCTGCCAGGCGGTCGTCCCGGTGTCGGGGCTGCTGGCGCTGACCGCGCGCACGTTGCAGCAGGGCGAGTTCACGGCGCTGCAGAAGCTGGCCGCCCTGGACGGCGACGGCGCCACCGCCCTGACCAAAGCCATGCTGTCGGCGGATCGCTTTGTTAGACAGGACGATTCGCTGCCGGTGGACGCGATTACCCGGGCGGCGCTGCTGGAGCGGTTCGGCATGTTCGGTATCCGGATCGCGATCGCGGTGCTGCGCGCCGGTGTCACCGACTCCCAGGGACTGGCCGACGAGCTGCTGGACCGCAGTGGGCTGGTGGCCCTGCGCGACGTCATCGATCAGCAGTTCGCGCAGCGCGCCGACATGCTCAAGGCGCACACCGCGTTGCGCTCGCTGCGTCGCTTCGTGGAAGCCAACCCCATCTATGCGACGCCGTTCATCATGGCGGACATCGACCCGCTGCTGGCCGACACCCACGCCTTCGAAGAGTTGCGTCTGCTCGGGCAATTGCGTTCCCGGCCAACCACATTGAACGACGACGAGATGGCCTCGCTGCGCCGCATCATCGGCGGTTCGGGCACCGACGCGGCGAGCCGGCTGGGGCTCGGTAACGACGCGCCCTATGACGGCCCGCGGGCGGCGTTCGCGGCGGTGCAGCGGTGGCGCCGCCGAGCCGATCACCCGCTCAACGATCCCTTCACCGCACGCGCCTGCCGGGCCGCCGTGCGCAGCGCCGAAGCCCTGGTCGCGGACTATGCGGCCCAGGGAAGGTGAGATATTCGAGATCGTTGGCAATTTGGTACCCCGCGCAGCTACCGTTTGCGGGTGGCTCAATCGTTTGATCCCTTCGGCCTGGTAGGACGCGCGGTAGATGCCGCTCGGCTCGGCCTGGACGTCTACAGCTGGACCGAGCAGCAGATCGTCGGCGCCCTGCGTAAAGGCCTCAACGAACTGGAACCGGAAGACAACGACGACGACATCGTCTCGGCTGCAGATGCCTCGGCGCCGAAGTCCTCGAGCGCCAAACCGGGCGCTTCCGACGAGTCGCTCAACTCCAAGATGAGCGACCTGCTGAACCGGGCGCTCGACCAGAACACCGCCGGGAGCCAGACCGAGCTGTACCACCATCTGCTCGACCAGTTGGTCGCCGACGAGGCCCGCATCGTCGGCGCGTTGTCCGACGGCTCCGTCTCTCCGTTGGTCAATGTCTTCGACCGGACCCGCAAGGCGGTGCTGGAGAACGCGGCGTTGGTCGGCCGGACCGCGAACGTCGCGCTCCCGCAGATGACGCCGCAGTACGTCGGGCATTTGCTGGCGTTGCGCCTCGTGGAGATCGGCCCGGAGGATTCTGCGCTGAAAACCGAGTACGAGGTGTTGATGGCTGAGACCATCGTCCTCAACGCGATCAAGGCCGCGTCGAAGGGTCCGCTGCCCGCCAAGGTGGAGAAGCTGACGTTGACGCTGTCGCCGCTGGGCCGATCGCTGTGGGCCGCCGCCACCGCGGAGGACGACCAAGACGGGTGGCGCTGATGTCCCTGACCGAGATCCTTGTCGACTTCCGAGCGCACTGGATCATCTACTTCTCCATGCCGCTCGTGGCCGCGTTCGTCGGCTGGAGCACCAAGATCGTCGCGATGGAGATGATCTACCGGCCGCTGGAGTTCAAGGGCATCGGTCCGATCGGCTGGCAGGGGATCATCCCGCGGCGGGCCGGCAAGGTCGGCTCCACCACGATCGAGCTGCTCACCGCGAATCTGCTCAAACCCGAGGAACTGTTGTCCCGGATCGACGCCAAAGAGGCCGTCGAGGTGCTGCGCGAACCGCTGGCGGCATCGATCGACGGCATCGCTCGCGACGTCGCGGAGGAGATCCGTCCGGGCCTGTGGGATTCGCTGCCGGAGGCCGGGCGCCAGGCGATCCTCAACCGCATCCACTCCCAGGCGCCGCGCATCACCGAGAAGATGCTGAACGAGATGCAGTCGGACCTGAGCCGCTTCGTGGATCTGCAGTTCCTCGCGGTCACGACACTGGTGCGCAACAAGGAGAAGCTCAACAAGCTGATGCGCGGCCTGTCCGACGACGCCATGGCGTTCGTGCGGCGCAGCGGCATCTACTTCGGTTTGATCATCGGCACCGCGCAGATGTTCGTCTGGGCCATCTTCAAGCTGCCGTGGATCATGCCGGCGTTCGGTTTCGGCATCGGTCTGGTGAGCGACTACATCGCGCTGAACATGCTGTTCCGGCCCGTCAAGCCGACGAAGTACCTGGGCTTTATCAAGTTCCAGGGGTTGCTGCACGCCCAGCGCGACAAGATCACCGCGGATTACGCCCGCATTCTTTCCGAGGACCTGTTCGCGCCGGACATCCTGTACGACGGCATCCTCAAGGGCCCGGGTGCCGACAAGCTGTTCGCCATGATCGCGCGCGAGGTCGAGGCCGCCATCGACAGCGAGATCGGCGGCTTCACCGGCACGGTCGTGAAATTCGCGGTCGGTACGTCGAAGTACAACGCGCTCAAGGACAAGATCGTCGACCTGGTGGTCGAGCGGCTCCCGTCCACGCTGCTGGACGCGCAGGACTACGCCATGAGCAAGATCGACCTCGAGAACACCATCATCGAGAAGATGAATCAGCTCTCCAACGAGGAGTACGAGTCGATTCTGCGGCCGGTGTTCAAGGACGACGAACCGCTGATGATCGCCATCGGCGCCATCCTCGGTGGCTGTGTCGGTGAACTCCAGGTGCTGATGATCGAGTTCTTCACGCACTAGTGCGGTCGCGGTCCCGGCGGGTGGGTGCGCCGCGACTGCGTGATCGACGTGGACGTCGTCGGGGTGCGGCTGGTGGTCGTGCTGTCGCCGGACGGTGTCGATGTCGTCGACGTCGTCGTGTCGGTGGTCGGCGGCACGTCGATGTCGGTGGTCGACGGGGTCACCGACGGGTAGCTGGTGGACGTCGGGGCGGTCGTCGTGACCGTCGTGGTCGACGAATGGACCGGCTCATCCACGATGACGGGCATCGGCGGCGGCTGCGGCTGGTTGTAGTGCCGCGTCAACCAGGCCCCGGCGAAGTACAGCAGCGCGATCGCGGCCAGCGCGGCGATGCTGGCGCCCACGAGATGCGGGGTGCGCTCATGCCACGGCCGCTCGGTCATGGCCGGTCAGCGTAGCTGAGGAATGACCGCTGGTCAGCGCAGCTGGGGGATGACCTCCGTGCTGAACAACTCGATGTGGTCGAGATCGGCCATGTCCAGCACCTGCAGGTAGATTCGCTCGACTCCGGCGGCGACGAACGGCGCCAGCTTGTCGACGATCTCCGCAGGGGTGCCGACGGTCGGGGAGTTGCCGCGCATCTCGTCGACCTCGCGGCCGATGGCGGCGGCCCGGCGGGCGATCTCGGCGCCGTCCTTACCGGCGCACAGGACGAAAGCCGCCGAGTAGGTGATGCTTTCGGGCGCCCGGCCGGCCGCTTCGACAGCTGCCCTCACCCGACCGAACTGGGTGGTGAGAGTATCGATGTCCACGAACGGGATGTTGAACTCGGACGCGAACCGAGCGGCCAGCGCCGGGGTGCGCTTGGCGCCGCCGCCACCGATGATCACCGGTGGGTGGGCCTGTGCCGGCTTGGGCAGCGCCGGGGAGTTCTTGACGGTGTAGTGCTTGCCGGCGAAGTCGAAGTGCTCACCGACTGGGGTGTCCCAGAAGCCGGTGATGATCTGCAGCTGCTCTTCCAGCCGGTCGAAGCGTTCACCCAGCCCCGGGAACGGAATGGCGTAGGCCTCGTGCTCTTCGGCGAACCACCCGGCACCGAGGCCCAATTCCACACGGCCACCGCTCATTTCGTCGACCTGCGCGACGGCGATGGCGAGCGGGCCGGGGTGCCGGAACGTCGCGGAGGTGACCATGGTGCCCAGCCGGATGGTGCTGGTCTCGCGGGCGATGCCGCCGAGCGTCACCCAGGAGTCGGTGGGGCCGGGCAGCCCGTCACCGGCCATGGCCAGGTAGTGATCGGACCGGAAAAACGCGGAGTAGCCGAGCTTTTCGGCGGCCTGCGCCACGGCAAGCTGGTCGGCGTAGGTGGCACCCTGCTGCGGTTCGACGAATACCCGGAAGTCCATGCCGCCCAGCCTAGTGAATCAAAACGCCTTCACGCCCGCTGTCGAGACGAACATCCCGCGGCCGGTGCCGGCATTGGTGAAGCGGGTGCCTTCGGCCCCGGCGAGGATGGTCCAACCCACCGCCGAATACGTCTGGTAGTCCAAGGTGACGGTCGGGATCGCGCCGAGATTGCCCACGCCCCAAGACAATTTGCCGTCCGCGGTGACCCGGACGCCGTGCGCGGTCTCTCCGTTGACCTGCGGCGCATTGGCGAAGGTCGATTCGCAGTCGACAGCCGCTTTGCTGAGCTGGCACCGCGTCTGACCGGACTTGGTCGCGACGAAGACGTATCCGTTCTGCGGAGCCAAGGCCTGCGCGGTGGGTGGCACCGCACTCGGTGGGGGGATCGGGCTGACCGGAACCGGGCGGATCGCCTTTTCCGATGGGGTCGGGGTGCTCGTGGCAGACGTTGCTCCGCTGGGCAGCGCCGACTTCGGGCTTCCGGGGGTGGAGCCGTCGCAGCCGGCGAGCAGTGCGGCCGCCAATGCAGCGGTAGCAGACATGGTGAGCCGTGTGTGGTCCATCGGCCATCAGGCTACGGGAGATCTGATCGCGCTGATCCAGACCGCTGCCCCGGCGCGTCCTGCTGCCTATCGTCGATCTTCCTTAGTGAACAGAGGTGGCGATGAGCAGAAAACACATATCCCCGCTCGGTCTGGTGGGCGTCGTCGCCATTGCCGTCGCCGGAGTTCTGATCGGGTTCAAGAACATTCACAGTTCCTCGCCGGATGCGCTGCTGAACGTGTCCTATGACCCGACACGCGAGTTGTACGCGGCACTCGATCCGCAGTTCGTCGCGCAGTACCGCGACCAGACCGGAGTCACCGTCGACATCAGCCAGTCGCACGGCGGGTCCGGCCGCCAGGCGCGCAATGTCGTCGACGGTACGTCGAAGGCCGGTGTGGTCTCACTGGCCTTGGTCAGTGACGTCGACAAGCTGGCCAAGCGTGGGCTGATCGCCAAAGACTGGCAGCACCGGCTGCCCAACAACTCGGTGCCCTATACGTCGACCATTGTGTTCGTGGTCCGCAAGGACAACCCGAAGAACATCCACGACTGGCCCGACCTGGTCAAGGGCGATGTCTCGGTGGTGACTCCGGACCCGCGGACATCGGGCAACGGCAAGCTCAGCGTGCTGGCCGGGTGGGGTTCGGTGACGACCCGCGGTGGCTCCGAGGCAGCGGCCCACGACTACCTGGCGGCGTTGTTCAAGCACGTCTCCGTCGCCGATGAGGGCGCGCGCGGCGCGGCCACCAGCTTCGCCGTGCAGAAGATCGGCGATGTGCACCTGACATGGGAGAACGAGGCCATCCGGGAGGTGGCTGCGGCGCCGGGTGAGCTGCAGATCGTGTATCCGCTGGTGAGCATCAAGGCCGAACCCGCGGTGGCCTGGGTCGATGCGAACGTGGCCGGCAAGAAGACCGAGGCCTACGCCAAGGCCTACCTGGACTACCTGTTCACCGACCCGGCCCAGGACGTGATCGCGCAGTACGGTTACCGCTCGATCAACCCGCAGATCCAGGCCAAGTATCGGGCCCAGTTGCCGGACATCTCGCTGTTCCCGGTGTCCGCGATCGCCGAGGACTGGGCAGACGCCGCCGAGAAGTTCTTCGGCGACAACGGAATCGTCGACACCATTCATATTCCTGCGCAGCGAACGGTGGTGGGATCGTGAGCCTGCTTTCGAACCTGAAACTCAACTACGACCGCACCTTCGCCCGGCGCGATCTGATCGCGGGCCTGACGGTGGCCGCCATCGCTCTGCCGCAGGGCATGGCCTATGCCTTGATCGCGGGTGTCGACCCCAAGTACGGCGTCTTCTCCGCCATCGTGGTGACGCTCATCGCTTCGATATTCGGTTCGTCGTCACACCTGATCAACGGACCCACCAGCGCCATCTCGCTGTTGGTGTTCAGCTCATTGGCGTTCATCGACCCGGAGAACCGCACCGAGCTGTTCGAGGCGCTGTTCGTGCTCGGGGTGTTGGTGGGCACCATTCAGATCCTGATCTCGGTGTTCAAACTCGGTGACCTGACTCGCTATATCTCCGAGTCGGTGATCGTCGGGTTCATGTTGGCAGCCGCGTTCCTGCTTGCCCTGGGACAGTTGGGGAATGCGGTCGGCGTCAAGGACCGGGGCAACGGCACCATGCAGGTGCTGTACCGCACCTACCTCACGCTGTTCCACGGCGACGCGATCAACTACCGCGCCGTGATACTGAGTGTCACGGCTGTCGTGGCGGCCGTCGTGCTCCGAAAGTTGGTGCAGCGCTTCGGCTGGCCACAGATCGACATGCTTGCCGTGTTGGTCATCGCGGCTCTGATCGCCTACTTCTCGGGCTGGTCGACGCCGAGCCACGGCGGCAAGGCCGCCGTGTCGATCACCGGAAAGATTCCCGCCAGCCTGCCCGACTTCCACATTCCGGTGGTGCATTGGGAGTGGCTGCCGCACCTGTCGCAGGGTGCGTTGGCGGTCGCGTTCATCGGCTTGATCGAGGCCCTGTCGATCGCGAAAGCCATTGCGCACCAGACGCAGCAGAAGATCGACTACAACCGGCAGATTCTGGCGGAAGGACTGGCCAACCTGACCGGTGGTTTCTTCCAGAGCCTGCCCGGTTCGGGCTCGCTGTCGCGGTCGGCCATCAACTTCCAGGCCGGCGCGGCCACCCGGTTCTCCGGCGTCGTCGCGGCGGTGGCAGTGGCCGGCGCACTGCTGTTGTTCGCGCCGCTGTTGAGCTACATCCCGAAGGCGGCACTCGCCGGCCTGTTGTTGGTCACCGCGGTGCGTTTGGTCGACTTTCATCGGTTGGTGCGCACGGTCAAAGCGTCTCGCTACGACGCGGGGTTGGTGATCGTCACGGCAATCACCGGCGTGGTCGTCGATCTGGACAAGGCAGTGCTGCTCGGCGTCGCGCTGTCGATCCTGTTGTTCGTGCCCCGGGCCTCCAAGCTCAAGATCGCCGAGTTGGTGGTCACCCCTGAGCGGGTGGTCCGGGAACGCGTCGGCGGTGAGCCCGACAATCCGGCCATCCTGATCTACGACATCGAAGGAGAGTTGTTCTTCGGTGCCGCACCGGAAATCGAGCATGCGCTGGACGCACTCACCGAACGGGTCAAGACCGAAGGGACCCAATCCGTGGTGCTCCGGCTGAAACGGACCCGCAACCCCGATGCGGTGGGTATCGAGCGAATCGAGCGGTTCCTGCGTGACCTGGCCGAGCTGGGTGTCACCGTCCTGCTGGCCGGCGTCCGGCCCGACACGCTGGACGTCCTGGGCAACGTCGGGCTGCGTGACTGGTTCCCGGACGAACACATCTTCCCGGAAGAGGAGAAGGAGTTCTCGGCAACGCTCAAGGCAGTCCGCTACGCGGAGTCACGGCCGGTTCCCAGTGGCGTCAGCAGCGGCGGGGAGCTGTACTACCTGGTCTGACCGGACCCGCTACTGCGGAGGCAGCACCGGCGGTCGGCAGATGTTGTTGATCGGGTCCCACCACGCGCCGTCGCGGCAGTCGAGCGGCGTAGTCGAGACGGGCGGTCGGCAGCTGTTGATGTTCGGGTCCCACCAGCCGCCGGGGCAGTTCTGCACCACCGGGGCCTGGCACCGGTTCTGTACCGGATCCCACCAGGTGCCGTTGTCGCAGTCCGCGTTGCTGACGGCCGGCGCGATCGCGGCGGTGATGGCCATGGGCGCCAAGGCGGCCGCGGCGATGACGGCGGCACGCTGCAGTGACTTGTGCATGGCGCCAGCCTAAAGGGCCTCAGTTACAAGGCAAGTCACCCGGCGTGTAGTAGGGCACCCCGGCCGGGGTGTAGCACGGCGGCCGGCCTGCCGCGGCCTGGGCGGCCGCGTCCTCCGGAGCCGCCGCAGCCACCGCCGCATCGCCGGCGATGTTCGTGCAGCCGCCGGCACTGACGTGGCGGCCGCCGACACTGCCGCACACATCGGCATGTGCGGCCGGTGCGCCGACGGCCGGCACGGCCGCGGACGCGAGCAGGAACAGCACTGCAACAACGGACTTCTTCATACGAAGAGTATTGACGACTGTGTCAGTCCAGGTGTCAGTTTTCCTTGTAACCACCGCTGTCCGTCCGGGTGAAATACCGGCCCGGCGGGGGCAGCGGGTCGTGGCGCAGCGGCCCGGCGACCGGGCGGTGCCACGGCGTCATCGGCAACTCGTCGACGATGCGGACGAACGCGGGCCGTTGCTCGGCCGGCAGGCTCGCCAGCGCCTCGTCCAGGTCGGTGGCCGAGATGTCCTGCCCGTCCAACAGGGACAGTGCCGCGACGGCCACTTCGGCGTCGTCGGAAGCGACTCCGTAGGTGTGCACGAGGTCGACGGCGGGCAGCTTGCCGATGGCCGCGGTGATCGGCAGCGACGCCACCACGTCGTCGACGGTGCGGATCTGGGTGTCGACGGAGTCGATGAGCCAGTAGTCGCCGTCGCTGTCCCGACTGACCAGGCTGCCGCTGGAGAACCAGGCGTCGCCGGCCGCGAACAGATTGCGCAGCGGCGGCGCCGACGCGGTGGTCGCGGAACTGATCTTCACGAGCAGCAGGCCGGTCTCGTCGTCGGCGCACCGCACCGCGTAACCGTCGGCGCCCGAAAGAACTTGCTGCGCTTCGGGATCCCACTGCACGACCTCGACGGTCGCGCTGCCGGGCAGCGGCCGGCCCAGCGAACCGGGCTTGGCCGGGTTGACGTTGGCCAGGATCGCCTCGCCCTCGCTGGTCGACCAGAAGTCGAGAACACCGGCGGGTGCGAACCGGTCCAGCACCCGGCGCCACAGGCCGCGCGGCATGCCGGAGCCGACGAACAGCCGCACCGAGTGGTTGCGCTCGGCAGGCTGCGGCGCGGCGTTGACCAGTGGCCGCAGCTGCGCCCACGTGTAACAGACGATCGTCACGCCGTACCGACGCACTTCCGTCCAGAACGTCGTCGGGTCCAGGTCGGTGGCCATCGCCAGCCGGCTGCCGCCCGCGACCGCGCCGCCGATGCCCGTCAACAGGCCGGAGGTGTGATAGATCGGGTTGATGCAGTAGACGGTGTCGGAGTTGTTCAGCGTCGCCGACGTCGCGGTGCCGTACGCCGACAAACCGAAGCGGCCGTTGGTGACTCGGATTGGACGCGGGTCGTCGTCCGGACCGCCGAAGAAGATGAACGCGAGCTCGCCCGCGCGGCCCGGGTTGGGGCGGTACCAGTCCGGGATGCGCACGGCGTTGGTCTCGCCGATCTCCAGGGCCGTCAGGGTGCGGTCCCGATTGAGGTACGGCGTGTCCAACAGGAAGGTGTGCAGCGGGCGCCCGGCGAAGTCGGCCTCGGAATGCTCGGGGTCCGCGATGACACGGTTGACCTTGCCGAGCTCGACCTCTCGCGCGGTGTCGGCGCCGGGGCGCAGCATCACGGCCACCGCGCCGATCCGGTTGAGCGCGGTCACCACCGCCAGCGCCGACGGGCGGGTGCCCATCAACACGCCCACGTGCTCACCGGCACGCACACCCGCGGCGAGCAGGCCGCGGACCACCGCGTCGATGCGGACCTTGTTCTCACCGTAGGTGTAACTGCGGTCCTCGTACATGAAGCTGACGTCGTTGGGTGCCTGCTGGGCCTGCTCATCGAACAAGAGCGCCAACGAAATTCGCGTATTCGCGTCCAGTCTGCGGATCCGCGCCAACCGGGGCATCTGGCGCGACACCGTGCCGAACATGCCTCGGACGTCCCCGACCGAACGCGCGACGGAGCCGGCGACCATGCGGCCGGCGTCGATCAGCGTCTGCACACCCTCGGCCGGCCCCGCGGGCGCCGGTTCGCCTGCGGTCGTCGTCGCATCGATCATGGTGACGTGCTCCGGCTGCGGGCCCTTGCCCTCGGCATACCGCATCCAGTCGGCGACCAGCGGCCAGGTGTGCGACGTCGCGGTGCTGCCCACGACCAACCCGAAATGCCCTGCGTGGAGGGTGCTTTCGTAGATGTCTGCGCGCGGCGCCGCCCCCACGATCCCGCGCACCGAGGCCGGCGGGGCGATCTCGTCGACGTCGCCGACGAACGCCAGAATCGGCGAGGTGATGTCGGCAAGGGTCACCGGCCGTCCGGCGATGCTGAATCCGCCCCTCAGCATCCGGTTGTGCACCAGGAACTGCTGCAGGAACTCGGCGAGTGCCGGGCCGGGCCACGCCACCCAGCCGTCGTTCATCAGGTAGCGGCGCTGCCCTTCGCGCGGCAGCAGGGCATCGCGGTCGTGCAGCGCGGCGAGGAACTGCAGCTGGCCCGTCACTGCTTTCACCGGGTCGAGCAGCTGGAACCCCAACCGGGTCGCCCAGCCTGGCACCGACCGACCCCGCAGGACGTTCTCCATGACGAACCCCATGCCGGGAATGGCGATTTCCGCGGGGACGCCCATCGGGGCCGTTTTGCTGAGATCCACCGGGCTGCCGAAGGTGATGACGCTGGCGATGCCGACGCTCCGCCGGTACGCCGAGGTCTGGTAGCAGAACATGCCGCCCTGCGAGTAGCCGGCGAGGTGGACGTCGCCGCCGGTCAAGGTGACCATCTCGTCGATCGCCGCATCGACTGCCAGCACGTGGTCGCCCAGGTTGCGCTCCAGGCCGCCGGCTTCCTTCTCCGGCGAGCCGAAATCGATGACCCACGGGTCGATGCCGTGCTCGATCAGCGTGCGCACGCCGCTGGCCTGCGGCGATACGTCGAACACGTCGGCCGTCAGCATCAGGGGTGGCACCAGCAGCACCTGGGGACGGCCCGCCTCGCCACTGGTGCGGTACCGCCGCAGCTTGTGGATCCGGCCCTGGGCGACGACGTCGTACGGTGACGGTTCTTCGCCTGTCTCCAGCCCGCCGTAGCGGGCCACTTCCAGCCAGTTACGCGTCGTCGCCACAACCCTGTCGAAGATCACGGTCCGCCCTTTCGATCAACACTCGGTGCAGATCATGCCAAGCGGATGCGTTCACCACGGCAGTTTGACCGCCAGTCTGGGTGTCGGCGGGTTCGTCGACCGCAGATGGACGTCGGTCGAGCGGATCGGATCGAGGACTCGGGTCAGGAACGTCAGCTCGTCGGCGAGGGCCGCCTCGTGGCAGGGGCCCGAGTAGAAGTCGAAGTGGTCGGCCGGGTACTCGACCAGATGGGCGAGGTATCCGGCCTTCTTCGCGGCGCGGCGGGCGGCGTCCGGCGGCGCGATGAGGTCGTTGGTGCCGACTTGCACCAGCAGCGGGCACTCCAACTGACTCGCGTGCACGGTCGGTCGGTTGAACGCCATCTCCAGCACCGTGCGGGCGGCGAATTCGTTGCGCCAGGTGGGCCCGGCCATGGCGAGGCAGGCCTCTTCCGCGCCGGGTGTGGTGAGTGCCGCGGTGTCGCCGTGCTGTCCGGTGACGGGCACGTAGTGCGGCCGGCGCCCGAGGCGTGCCCCCGCGGCGTCGAGCAGGCCGTGCGCGACCAGGCGGGCCAGCGGCCCGGCACCCGCCTCTTTGTAGCCCTGCACCAGCGCGGCCAGGCCATCGGTCGCGGGACACAGGGACACCACGGCGGCGACCCGCTGGTCCGCGGCGGCGACAGCGATGACGTGCCCGCCGGAGTACGACGTGCCCCACAGCGCGATGCGATCGCGGTCGACGCCGGGCAGGTTCCGGGCCGCGTCGATGGCGGCGTGATAGTCCTGGCGCTGCTTCTTGACCGAAACATCCTGGCGCGGTTCGCCTTCGGAATCACCGAAGCCCCGGTAGTCGAACAGCACCACGTCCATGCCGGCGGCGGCGAAGGGCTCGGCGAACGCCAGTAGCCCGGAGTCGCGGGTACCGCCGAAGCCATGGGCCATGACGACACACGGTCGCCCGCTCTGTCCGGTCAGTGCGTCACTGTCTGCGGTCAGATGCCATGCGGCACAACGTTCGCCGTGGCTGATGAAAAAGAACTCGGTTGTCATGATCGCTCCTTCGGTCAGACCACGGACAGCGGCGCGGAGGCGGGCGTGAAGACGAGCGCGGGATCCTCGATCGGGCCGTTGCGCAGCCGTTCCTGATCCATTTCGTAGGCGTGCTTGAACGCCCATGGGCCGTATGTGCCGCCGCGCGGGAACTTCGCGACGGCTCGCTGGACATAGCCGGACGTCATGTCCAGCAATGGAACTCGTTCCATGGTGCCGTCTTCGAGGACGGGGACCACCTTGCTGTAGCCGTGCTCGTCCATGTAGTCGAGCATCCGGCAGAAGTGCTCGCAGACAAGGTCGACCTTCAACGTCCAGGCGATGTTGGTGTAGCCGACGGCGAACGCGAAGTTCGGCACGTTGGACAGCATCATCGCCTTATAGACCGTGAGGTCGGGCAGATGAAGCAGATGCCCGTCGACACTCAGCGCGATCTTGCCGAACGGCGTCATGTTCAGCCCGGTCGCCGAGATGATGATGTCGGCGGCCAACTCCTGCCCGGACTGCAGCAGGATGCCGTTCTTGGTGAACCGGTCGATGTGGTCGGTGACGATCGAGGCCTTGCCCGACGAGACCATCTTGAACAGGTCACCGTCGGGCACCATCGCGAGCCGCTGTTGCCACGGGTTGTACTTGGGCGTGAAGTGCGTGTCGACGTCGAAGTTCTTCGGCAGCTGCCGGGCCACGTTGGCGATCAACAGCTTTCGCATCAGCTTCGGGTAGCGCATGCACATCTTGAACATCCCGCGGTTCAGCGAGATGTTCTTACGTCGCACGATCTTGTACGCCCGCTCGTGGCCGAGCACCTTGTTGAGCACGTTGGCGATCGGGTCGGACGCCGGAATCGAGAACACGTAGCTCGGCGAGCGCTGCAGCATGGTGACGTGCGCGGCCTTGTCTGCCATGTTCGGGATCAGGGTGACGGCGGTGGCGCCGCTGCCGATGACGACGACGTTCTTGCCCGTGTAGTCCAGATCCTGCGACCACAGTTGGGGGTGGATCACCGGGCCCTCGAAGTCGTCCCTGCCCGGGAAGTCGGGGATGTACGGATTCTCGTAGTCGTAGTACCCGGTACCCAGGAACAGGAAGCGTGAGGTGAAGGTTTCGGGGTGCCCGTCGTGGGTGGTGGTGACGGTCCAAAGTCCTTGGCGGGAGTCGAAATTGGCCGAATCCACGTGGTAGCCGAACCGGATGTGGCCGGCCAGGTCGTTCTCCTCCACGGTCTGCTGCAGGTAGTCGAGGATGATGTGCCCGTCGGCGATGGACTTGCGGTGCGTCCACGGCTTGAAGCCGAAGCCGAAGGTCGGCATGTCCGAGTCGGACCGGATGCCCGGGTATTGGTGCAGGCTCCAGGTGCCGCCGATCCCGTCCCGGCCCTCCAACACCAGGAATGAGGTGCCCGGCCGAAAAGTCTTGAGGTGATACGCCATTCCGATGCCGGAGATGCCGGCGCCGACGACCAGGACGTCGATGGGAGCGGTGGTTGTCATGGGCACTCCTTTGCCGGTCCGGCGGGTGTACCTGCGACGTTAGTAGTGCGATGCGGCGTCCACGCCGGGTTTTGCAGACTTGTCGCGCTTACCGCGTGCACTGTGAGTTCCGGGCCTGGCCGGCGTCACCGGGCGGGCCCGCTGTCCATCGACACAGGCACGGATCCTCGACGGTTAGGTGGGCTCGGTAGTCCTGGCCGAGCCCATCCCGCCTTGGGCTACAGCACTCCCCCGTCCGCGCAGCGATCCTTGACGGTTAGGCCGGCTAAGCGGCGCCAAGCCTCGGGCTGCGGGGCCCGGCGGCTTTCTGTGCGCCATCCCATCGCCTGCATGCTGTTGGCTAGCCGATCTAACCGTCGACGATCCAGCCCCACCCTTCCCGCAGCGGTCTGTCGGTTCCAATCACGCTGCGCCCCTTCTATTTAGGCACCCTAACCGTCGGCAATGACACGCTCGCCGCGACCGCCATTTCATGTCGGTGGGCGAGCGTATGTTCGAACACATGAGCGAATCATTTGGTGGTCCCCACGCCGCGGCCGCGGCAGTCGACGCGATCACCCTCTCGACCCGGGAGGAGAACGCCGCCGGCGCCCGCCGCCTGGCGGCGATCGGTGACCTGTGGGCACTACGGGCCCCCGACGATGACATCGAGAAGAGGTATTGGGCGATCGACGGCTATGCCGGGCTGGTGGTCGAGGTTGCCGCCGCGTTGGGGGTGTCCCGCAAGCGAGCGCAGGCGCAGGTGGATCGGGCGGTGATGCTGCGCACCCGCCTGCCCAAGGTGGCGGCCGTCTACGCCAAAGGCCTGATCGATGCGGTGATGGTCGCGATGATCGTCGCCCGCACCGACCTGATCATCGACGACGACGTCGCCGGGCAGGTCGACGCCGACCTGGCCGCCAAGATCGTGGCGTGGGGGCGGTTGTCGAAACCGAAAATGGAACAACGCATCGACGCGATCATCGCCGCGTCCGACCAGGCCGGCGTGCACGCACCTCGACCCCCGTCGCAGGCCCGCTACCTCGACATCCGCGCCTGCGGCCCGGGGGCGGCGAGCATCTGCGGAACGGTCGATGCCGCGACCGCCGCCGTACTCGACGCTGCCCTGGATGACCTGGCCCGCGGGGTCTGCACGGACGATCCGCGCAGCCATGATCAACGGCGTGCCGCCGCCATCGACGCCCTCGCCCGCGGCGGTCGGTTGCGGTGCGAGTGCGGGCAATCCGACTGCCCCGCCGCGGCCGGCGAGCTACCGGCGCCGACCGTCGGCACCCGCGCGGTCATCCACGTAATCGCTACGCGCGAGGCAGTGGACGGGCAGGCCCCAGGGCTCCTGCCCGGGTACGGGCAGATCCCCGCCGAGCAGGTGGCCCACCTCGCCGAGGGGGCGACCATCCGCCGCGTGGACCTACCGCCGGATGCCGCCGAGCCGAGGTACCGGCCGTCGGCCAAGCTGGCCGAGTTCGTGCGCTGCCGGGACCTGACGTGCCGGTTCCCGGGCTGTGACCGGCCCGCCGAGGCCTGCGACCTCGACCACACCGTGCCATATCCGGCCGGCCCGACCCACCCGTCGGACCTCAAATGCCTATGCCGCTTTCACCACCTGCTCAAGACGTTCCACGGCTGGACCGACCACCAATACCCCGACGGCACCGTCGTCTGGGTCGCCCCCACCGGGCACACCTACATCACCAAACCCGAAGGCGCCCACTGGTACCCACAACTGGCCACCCCGACCGGAACACCCGAGATCGCCGAGCAACCGCCACGCACACCCGCGCGCGGGCACTGCATGCCCAAACGCCAACGCACCCGAGCCCAAGAACGCCAACAACTCGTCAACCAAGCTCGCATGGTCAACGAAGAACGCATCGCCGGCGAGGAATGGCGCCGGTGCCGCGAACTCGAAATGGCCTTGGCCGCAGAGGAATGGGATGAACCCGCACCCTTCTAGGCGGCCATCGCGGCATACCCCTCGGCGAGTGCTCGCAGCTGCGCCGCCCCGTCGCCGGCGTACGACGAACCGTGCATCAGGGCCAGCGTCGACGGATTCAACGCGGCGAGCTGTTCGAGTGTCGGCGCGAGGTTCGTCGTCAAGCCCGTGGCGTGGAAGATGGACTCCGCTTCCAGTGCCGTTGCCACGCAATCGGATTCGGTCAGCGCGGGGCAGCGCCCGGTGTGGGTAAACAGGTCGCCGGCGAGCAGGGTGGAGGTGGTCTCGTCGAACCACAGCCCCGCCTCCCAGTTGTGGGGAACATGCGGCGTGGCGATGAACCTCAACCGGTGTCCGCCGATGTCCAGGACGTCCTCGGGGGCGGCGACGGGTGGGCGGTCGCACATGTCGACCAGCGACAGCATCAACGCCAGCCCGCCGTGGATGACCTCGGCATGAGGGGCGGCGGCGAGCAGCAGGTTCATCGCGCCACACTCGTCGGCCTCGAGATGGCCGAACGAGATCCAGCGCAGCTGCTGTAGCGGGATCACCCGACTGATGGCGTCCGATACCAGCGGGAACAGCTGCCGCTGACCGCAATGGAATAGGAACGGCTCGTCGCCGGTCAGGAGGAACTGGTTGAACGTGAAGCCGTGTTCGGTGATGCCCGGAATCCAGGTGGAGATCCGGTAGATGTCGGGGGCAATCTCGTCAACTGCCGTGTTCGGGTCGGCACTCATCTGACAATGGTGCGCCCTAGCTGATCGCCGCGGCAATGCAATCGGCGAACCGCCTGGCGGTCGACCGGTCGATCTGCGCGAAATTGACTGCGATGCCGTTAATCTCAGATTCGGTCCGCTGCGGAAAGGTCGATAATGGCGCGACGATGAGGCCGTCGGCTTCGAGTGCTGCGGCAACGTCTCGGTCGCGGCGGTCACCGGGCAGCACGATGGCGACGTGCAGCCCCGCCTGTACGCCGAGCACCTCGAGGCTCGGGCAGCGTGCTTCGAGTTCGGTGATCAAAATGTCGCGGCGGCAACGGTATTCGCGGCTCGCTCGCGCCAGGTGCCGATGCAGCTCGCCGCCAGTGATCAATGCGGTGAGGGCATCGCGTGTGATCGTGGAGACCGCGATCCGGTGGTCGCGCAGGTAGGTCTGGGTCGCGTCGCGCAGGGGATCCGGCGGCACCAACCAGGCGGCGCCCAGGCTCGAGGCCAGAATTTTCGACGCAGTGCCGACGTAGGCGACGTGCTCCGCGGCGCCCGGTATCGACCGGATGGCGGGCAGTGGCGCGACGCCGTAGCGGAACTCGCCGTCGTAGTCGTCCTCGATGACGAGCGACCCGGTCCGCTTGGCCCATGCCACCAACTCGGCGCGCCGATTCACCGAGAGCCGGTGCCCGAGCGGGTATTGGTGTGCCGGTGTCGTGTAGACGATGCCGGCCTCATCGCCGAGTCGGTCGACGCACAGCCCGTCGTGGTCGACGGGAACGAAGACCGGTTGCAGGCCGCTGCGGGCGAACTCCTCCGCTGCGGCGGGATAACACGGCGACTCGAGATAGCAGCGGGTCAGGCCGCTCACCGCGGCCAGTGCCTGAAACGCGGCCGTCGACCCGGGAACGTCGAGAACCGTGTCGGTGTCGACGCCGCGGTTGACGCGGAGGTGATGGGACAGGGCGGCGGTGAAGGCGTTGTCGGTGTCCTGCCACGGAGAGAGCGTCGTGGGCCGGGACGACGCAGCGGCCCGCCACGCGCGCGTCCAAGCCCGCATGTCGATGAGCCCGGTGTCAGGTGAGCCGGGGCGGAGATCCACGATGCCGCCCGGCGGAAGCGCCGTGTCAGGTGGCGCCGGCGCCACGGTTTCGTCGTCGAGACGGGGTGCCCGGCTGGACAGCCCGGCTCTGGCGGCTGCCGTGGCGCCCACGGTTGTGCGAGTCCCGGCACCGGGCACGCCCTCGAGAAATCCGGCGGCGACCAGCTCCTCGTACGCGGCCGCGACCATGGTTCGTGACGCCCCGACCTCGTGGGCCAGGGCGCGGGTGGAAGGCAGCCAGTCCCCGTCGCCGACTTGGCCGGTGGCGATGAACGCCACCAGCTGGCTCGCGATGCCCCTGGCGCTGAGGTCGGTGATGTCGAGCGGCAGATGCACCAGCCGGGTGTGACGGGCCATGCCGCCACAATACTGGCATCACAGAAATACAATTTCTGGCTATTCCAACCAGTCCGCAATCGTGGTGATCTTGAATCATGGAGAAGGTCACCCGCAAGTACGGTCGGCAGTCCTCGGCGCGCGTCGCCCTTGATGAGTTCCTCGACGGGCAGTGGTGGGGCGTGCTCAGCGTCGGCGACGTGGCCCGCCCGAACGGCAAGGTCCGGCCGCTCGCGGTGCCGACGCTGTACGTCCGTCACGGCGACCGGATCCTCATCCACGGTTCGACGGGCGCGGGCACGCTGGGCATCCAGGGTGCGGGCCGGCAGGTCGCCTTCTGCGTGACGGCCATGGACGCACTTGTGGTGGCGCACAGCACTTTCGACTCGTCGGTGCACTACCGTTCCGCGGTGCTGTACGGCGACGTCCAGCCCGCCGCGCGTGACGACCGGGAAGCCCTGCTGGAACGGTTCAGCGAATTGCTGATCCCCGGCCGCACCGCCGAGGTGCGCGCGATGCTGCCCAAGGAGATCGCGGCGACCAACGTCATCTCCCTGCCGATCACCGACGGCGACTGGGTGTACAAGGTCAACGGCGGCCCGGTGAGCGAACCGGACGAGGAAACCACCGCCTGGGCGGGAATCGTGCCCTTCTCCGTCGCCTACGGCGCACCGCAACGGGCGGAGTGGTCGACGGCGGAGCTGCCGGAGTCGGTGCGGGCGATGGTCGCCGCGGGAGGTCACTGACCAGCATGGATGGTGCTGGATAGATGTTTTTGGGGAATCGGGAATAGATCGGGAACTGCTCCCGTTGGACTCACCGACAACAAGTTGAGTGCATCAGGCTCAAGTTCGGCTTGACAGACGGCCCCGTCCGATAGCAAGCTTGAGCGCAGTTCGCTCAGATCACCCATCAATGTCTATCAGGAGGCATCACTATGGCTCGTGCGGTCGGTATCGACCTCGGGACCACCAACTCTTGCGTCTCGGTGCTGGAGGGCGGCGATCCCGTCGTCGTAGCCAACTCTGAGGGCTCCCGGACCACCCCGTCGGTCGTCGCGTTCGCACGCAACGGCGAGGTGCTGGTCGGTCAGCCCGCGAAGAACCAGGCAGTGACCAACGTCGACCGGACCATCCGTTCGGTGAAGCGGCACATCGGCACTGACTGGACCGTCGAGATCGACGGCAAGAACTACACCTCTCAGGAGATCAGCGCGCGCACGCTGCAGAAGCTGAAGCGCGACGCGGAGGCGTACCTCGGTGAGGACATCACCGACGCCGTGATCACCGTCCCGGCCTACTTCAACGACGCCCAGCGTCAGGCCACCAAGGAAGCCGGCCAGATCGCCGGCCTCAACGTGCTGCGCATCGTCAACGAGCCGACCGCGGCCGCCCTGGCCTACGGCCTGGACAAGGGCGAGAAGGAACAGACCATCCTGGTCTTCGACCTCGGTGGCGGCACCTTCGACGTCTCGCTGCTGGAAATCGGTGAGGGCGTCGTCGAGGTCAAGGCGACCTCCGGTGACAACCACCTCGGTGGTGACGACTGGGACGAGCGCATCGTGCAGTGGCTGGTCGACAAGTTCAAGGCCACCAGCGGCATCGACCTGACCAAGGACAAGATGGCGATGCAGCGTCTGCGCGAGGCTGCCGAGAAGGCCAAGATCGAACTGAGCTCGAGCCAGAGCACCTCGATCAACCTGCCGTACATCACCGTCGACGCCGACAAGAACCCGTTGTTCCTCGACGAGCAGCTGACCCGTGCCGAGTTCCAGCGCATCACGCAGGACCTGCTCGACCGGACCCGCCAGCCGTTCCAGTCCGTGATCAAGGACGCCGGTATCTCGGTCTCCGACATCGACCACGTGGTCCTCGTCGGTGGCTCTACCCGGATGCCCGCCGTCACCGAGCTGGTCAAGGAACTGACCGGTGGCAAGGAGCCCAACAAGGGCGTCAACCCGGACGAGGTCGTGGCCGTCGGTGCCGCGCTGCAGGCCGGTGTGCTCAAGGGTGAGGTGAAAGACGTTCTGCTGCTTGACGTCACCCCGCTGTCCCTCGGTATCGAGACCAAGGGTGGCGTGATGACCAAGCTGATCGAGCGCAACACCACCATCCCGACCAAGCGGTCCGAGACCTTCACCACGGCCGACGACAACCAGCCGTCCGTGCAGATTCAGGTCTTCCAGGGCGAGCGCGAGATCGCTGCGCACAACAAGCTGCTCGGCTCCTTCGAGCTGACCGGCATTCCGCCGGCCCCGCGTGGCGTGCCGCAGATCGAGGTCACCTTCGACATCGACGTCAACGGCATCGTGCACGTGACCGCCAAGGACAAGGGCACCGGCAAGGAAAACACGATCAAGATCCAGGAAGGCTCGGGCCTGTCGCAGGACGAGATCGACCGGATGATCAAGGACGCCGAGGCGCACGCCGAAGAGGACAAGAAGCGTCGCGAAGAGGCTGACGTCCGCAACCAGGCCGAGTCGCTCGTCTATCAGACGGAGAAGTTCGTCAAGGACCAGCGCGAAGCCGAGGGCGGTTCGAAGGTCCCCGAGGACACCCTGACCAAGGTCGACGGTGCCATCGCCGAGGCCAAGACGGCGCTCGCCGGCACCGACATCGCCGCCATCAAGACGGCCATGGAGAAGCTGGGCGTCGAGAGCCAGGCCCTGGGCCAGGCGATCTACGAGGCCACTCAGGCCGAGCAGACCACGGGAGCTGGAGCTGCGGGCGCGTCATCGGCCGGTGCCGCTGCCGACGACAACGTCGTGGACGCCGAGGTCGTCGAGGACGATCAGGAGAACAAGTGAGCCAGAGCGATTCGCACGAGCCGGTGACCATCACCGACAAGCGGCGCATCGATCCGGAAACCGGCGAAAAGCGTGAGGGCGCTCCGGCGTCGGCCCCTGAGGGGTCGACGCCGGAGGCCCCGGCCTCCGCTGAGGCCGAGGCTCCGGTGTCCGACGAAGCCGCGGAGCTCAAGGCAGACCTGCAACGCCTCAAGGCCGAGTACGACAACTACCGCAAGCGGGCGATCCGTCAGGAGCAAGCTGCGGCAGAACGGGCCAAAGGCCTTGTCGCGCAGCATCTGTTGCCGGTTCTCGACGATCTCGAGCGGGCCCGTGCCCACGGCGATCTCGAGTCCGGGCCGCTGAAGTCGGTGGCGGACAAGCTGTCTGCCGCACTCGGCAACATCGGTCTGACTGCGTTCGGCGCCGAGGGTGACGAGTTCGACCCGTCGCTCCACGAGGCCGTTCAGCACGAGGGTGACGGTTCGAACCCGGTGCTGGGCACCGTGATGCGCCAGGGCTACAAGCTCGGCGAGCAGGTGCTGCGACACGCCATGGTGGGCGTGGTCGACGCGGTGCCTACCGAGTTCGGCGAGGCAACAGGTGCCTCCGACACGCCCGCCAATGCCGACGCTGCGACCGAACAGAAACCAGAATCAAACGAGTAACCGAGCGACGCTGAGGAGGTGACGCGACATGGCTCAACGTGAATGGGTCGAGAAGGACTTCTACAAGGAACTCGGCGTCACCTCTGACGCCACCAAGGATGAGATCAAGCGCGCCGCGCGCAAGGTGCTGGCCGACAACCATCCGGACCGCAATCCGAACGACGCCGCGGCCGAAGAACGGTACAAGGCCGCTTCGGAGGCCAAGGAAGTTCTGACCGACCCCGCCAAACGGGCCGAATACGACGAGACCCGGCGGCTTTTCGCCAACGGCGGCTTCGGACGTCGGTTCGGTGGCGGTGGGGGCGGTGGCGGCTTCGGCGGTTTCGGCGGCGACTCGGCCGAGTTCAACCTGGGCGACCTGTTCGACCAGGCAGGGCAGACCGGCGGCGCCAACATCGGTGACCTGTTCGGCGGCCTGTTCGGCCGGGGCGCGCAGCAGCCGCGTCCCAGCCGGCCGCGCCGTGGCAACGACCTGGAAACCGAAACCGAGCTGAGCTTCCTGGAAGCGACCAAGGGCGTGGCGATGCCGCTGCGTCTGACCAGCCCGGCACCATGCACCAACTGCCATGGCAGTGGCGCGCGTCCGGGGACCAGCCCCAAGGTGTGCCCGAACTGCAACGGCGCGGGCGTCATCAACCGCAACCAGGGGGCGTTCGGCTTCTCGGAGCCGTGCACCGACTGCCGCGGCACCGGGTCGATCATCGAGCACCCGTGTGACGAGTGCAAAGGCACCGGTGTCTCCACCCGGACGCGCACCATCAACGTGCGCATCCCTCCGGGCGTCACCGACGGTCAGCGAATCCGGCTGGCCGGGCAGGGCGAAGCGGGTCTGCGCGGTGCGCCCTCGGGCGACCTGTACGTCACCGTGCACGTCCGGCCCGACAAGGTGTTCGGCCGAGACGGCGATGACCTGACCGTCACCGTTCCGGTGAGCTTCCACGAGTTGGCTTTGGGGACAACGCTTTCCGTGCCGACGCTGGAAGGCAAAGTCGGGGTTCGGGTGCCCAAGGGCACGTCCGACGGCCGCATCCTGCGGGTGCGTGGGCGCGGTGTGCCCAAGCGTGGCACCGACGGTCATGGCGATCTGCTGGTCACCGTGAAGGTCGCGGTGCCGCCGAACCTCGAAGGTGAAGCGGCCGAAGCGCTGGAGGCATACGCAAAGGCAGAGCGGGCCAGCGGATTTGATCCGCGGGCGGGTTGGGCCGGGTCGCTGTGATGAGCGCTTGCGCGAAGAACCGAGGACACAGTGAGTGCACGACGCAAATCTGAGGACGCCCGGACCTTCCTGATTTCGGTGGCCGCCGAGCTGGCCGGTATGCACGCACAAACGCTGCGGACATACGACCGGCTCGGCCTGGTCAGCCCCGAGCGCACCTCGGGCGGCGGTCGACGGTATTCGCAGCACGACGTCGACCTGCTGCGCGAGGTGCAGCGCCTGTCTCAGGACGAGGGCGTCAACCTGGCCGGCATCAAGCGCATCATCGAACTGACCAACCAGGTCGAGGCGCTACAGGCCAGGCTCGCCGAGGTGACCGCCGAACTCGAGCGCACCCGCAAGCCCAGCACCGCACTGGTGCTGTGGGAACCGCGGCGTCGGGGGAATTCGCAGCGGGGTTAGGCGTCAGTCGGCCACCCTGTCACGCAACAACTCCCGCAACTGCGCGATCTCACCGCGAAGGTCTTCGATGTGCGCGGCGGTCACCGCGTCTTGTTTCTGATCGTCGCTCGACACGGTCTGCACGATCCACGACGCGATGGTCGCGGTGATCGAACCGACCAGACTGATCCCGCCAATCATCATGAGGCTCGCCATGACTCGGCCCGTGGTGGTGACGGGATACATGTCGCCGTAGCCCACGGTGGTGATCGTGGTCATCGCCCACCACACCGCAAGTCCGAAACTGGTGATGTGGGCGTCCGGCGCACCGCGCTCGGCTTCGTAGACCGCCAGCGCCCCGACGTACACCAGCAGCACCGCACCCGAGATGGTGTAGATGATCACCTTGCCGCGGATGGCATTTCCGATGGCTTTCTGGAGCGCACCGACCAGCACGACCAGCCGGAGCAGGCGAAGCGGCCGCAGCAGCGGCAGCAGCACGACGGCCAGGTCGATCAAGTGTCGGAAGAACCAGTACTTGCGATCCGGGGCCAGGTACAGCCGGGCCGCGTAGTCGGCGGTGAACACCGCCCACGCCAACCAGGTCACGAGGGTCAGGAGCCGGGCGACGAGTCCGCGCGGCTGAACGAGAACCTCGATGCTGTACGCGGCCAGGAACAGCGCGGCGACGGCGGCCAGCGGCCACTCCGCGCGGTGCTCCCACCTGTCGAGGCGGTCTTGCGTAGTCACGTCAGAAAGTGTGCGACACCGGCCGCGTTTTCGGAACTCAGTTGACCGTGATCGAGAACCGCGCTGTCACTGGTCGGCCCGGGGCGGCGGTGCGGTAGTCACCGCGGCGCAGTGCGTCTGTGGGCGCGGCCATGGGCTCGATGGCCACCAACGCGTCGCCGGGTGGCGCGAACAGCTGCGCGGCCGGGTAGCCGGTTTCGAAGGTCACGGTGATCCGGTGGTCACCGCCGCTGAGAATGAACTGCGCGCCGTCGGGCACCTCGTCGAAGCCGTCGTCGTAGGCGGTGTCGCCGAGCGGCCCGGACCGTGCCGGCCACGCCTCGGCAGCACCGGACGGCAACCCGCGATCGTCGGTCGGCAGGTGCCGCATCGCCGGTGTCTGCAGGACCCAATCTTCCCGAGCCACGCCCGGAATGGTCAGGTACGGGTGATACCCGAAACACAGCGGTACCGCCGTGGAAGCGGACGGTCGGACAGTCGTCTCGACGGTCAGGACACGGCCTGTCAACGTGACCCGCTGCGTCAGCACATGCGGGAAGGGGAACGACGCCAACAGGCCGGGCCGGCTGAAATCGACTGCCGCGGTGAGCGAGTTCGCCGACTGCTCGGTGACCAGCCAGCCCGGGTAGGCGGCGAGTGTGCCGTGCATGGGTGAGCCGTTCGGGTCGATACGCACGCCACCGGCGCCGGGCGTCAAGGTGACCACCGCGCCGTCGACGTCATACGTGGTGGCGCTCAACCGGTTCGCCCACGGATACAGCAGTGGGATGCCCATGGTCTTGGCGTTGGTCAGGTAGGAGTCGAGTCCGCGCCGCTGGCCGAGGAACTCGAGATCGCCATCGGCGAAAGAGGTTCCGATCATGCCCGCGCCGGGGACGAACGTCGCCGTCATCGCGGACTCGGGGTCGGTCAGTATGACGGTGCCGAGTTCGGCCATCGGTTCCTCCAGTGTCAGTGGGCCAACGGATCGTGCTGAATGCGTTCTGGTGGAGCGCCTTTCGCGATCAGCGCGGCTTTGGTCGCGGTGACCATCGTGGGCCCGCCGCACAGCAGAATCTGCCGGTCACCCCAGCTGCCGTAGCTGGTGACGACGTCGGGCAGCAGCCCGGTCTGCCGGACGTGCAGCCCGCGTGGGGGTTGGACGTCGGGGTAGTCGGCGGCCCACGGCGGGTTGGTGGTGTACTCGGACACCGGCGTGACGGACAGCCACGGATTGGTGGCCGCGATCTCCCACAGGATGCGCAGGTCGTAGAGGTCGCAGGGGTAGCGCCCGCCGAAGAACAGGTGCACGCGCGGGTTCTCGGCCTCGCGGCACAGGTTCATCAGCAGGGCCCGCAGCGGTGCCAGGCCGGTGCTGCCGGCCACCATGAGCACATCACCGTCGGAGCGTGAAACATGCATGCCGCCATGGGGGTTGGACAGCCGCCAGCGGTCGCCGGGTGCAGTCTGGTTGACGATCGCGGTGCTCACCATGCCGCCGCTGACCGATCGGATGTGGAACTCGATGGCACCGCTGGCATCGGACGGCATCGAGGGACTGAGGTGCCGCCACCGTCGCGGCCACTGCGGCACCTGCACCGCGACGTACTGGCCGGCGTGATAGGCCAGCGCCTGGTCCAGCTGTAGCCGCACCACCGAGACGTCGCGGGTGACGCGCAGATGCTCGACGACGGTGCCGTCGACGTAGGGCGGGGTCTGTTCGGAATCGGCGGCACCGCGCATGACACCGACGATCAGGTCGACGGCGTGCGTGGTGGCCTCGGCGACCCGCGCGTCCCAGCGGTCTCCGAGCTCGTCGCGCAAGGTGGCCAGCAGCGCATCGTGCAATGCCGTGTAATGCTGATGTCCCACACCGTATTTACGGTGATCACGGCCGAGTTGCGCGAGGAATGCGACCGGCTCTTCGGCGCGCTGCTCGATGAATTCGCCGAGCACCCAGAACAGTGCCTGGCTGAAGGCGGTGCGCTGGGCGGCCAGGTCCGGTGGAAAGAGGTCGCGCGCGGACAGGTCGCTCGCGAACCACCGGGTGTAGAAGCGGCCGATCACGTCGTTCCCGCCGTGCGCAGGGTCGACCGCGGCGCGCACCGTCATCAGCGCTTCGCGGTCGTCAAGTCCCATCAGGCATCGGAGAGGTGGTGTCGAAGTGGTTCTGTCCCAACGTACTGACAAAGGTGGGACCCAGCAGATCGAGTTCGCGCCGGTGCGCGTCGGCCCACGTGCCGTACGGCTGGTGCGCCAGATATTCGTTGCGGAACCGGTCATCCTCGGACACCTCGGTGACGCAGAACGTCGGGATCGCCAGGTCGACAACCGGTCCACCGCGCTCGACCTCGGCCAGCAGCAGCGGGGCGTTGCCGCCCATGAACCGGTCGAAGATCCAGCCGTCCTCACCCAGCCACACCGAGTACCGCACCTTGGTCACGACGTGCTCGGCGCGGCGGACGATTTCGCCGGCCACCAGTGGATCGAGTTCCCGCTCGGCTTCGTAGCGGGTGCCGCCCGCGGCCGGGCCCTTGGCGGTCATGGTGCCGATCGCGTCGCTGCCGATGGCGTCGATGAGGTCCATCGACGGATCGCTCAGATCGGCGGGGGCGGGGCCCTGGATGCGTACCCGGACGGCATAGCCGTCGGCCGCGAACAGGTAGGCCTGCACGATCAGGGCTGGGCTCGGGTCGGATGCGGTGACAGCGGGCAGGTCGCGGACGAGGAACTTTCGTTCGAACTCGAAATCGCCGAAGCCGGATTCGGACATGATTAGACGGTAGTCCTAGAGGTGGCTCAGACCCTTGTATGCCACGAGAAGTCCGATGATGATCAGGATCCCGGCGACGAGCACCGCGTGCTGGCGGTGCAGCCAGGCGCCGAGTCGGGCCATGGCGGGGTCCAGCCGCTCACCGGCTGCGACGTAGGTCAGCACGGGGATGGCGACCGAACTACCCGCGACCACCGTGAAAACCAGTACAGACGCCCAGGTCGCGGCGCGCGGGAGTTCGTCGGTGCTGATGGCGAGGCCGGCAGCGATGCACATGAACAGCACCTTGGGGTTCACCACGGCGAGCACCGCTGCGGTGACGAAGCCGCGGCCGGGGCTGATGTTGGTGAGCTTCCGCATCCAGGCCGGCTCGGGAGCGTCGTGGTTGCGATTGGCCCAGCGGTAGATGCCGAACGCGACCAGCAGGACGCCGATCACGATGCGCACCCACGATGCCGTGGTCGACGGATGTCCGGCCTCGGGCATCAGACCGGAGAGTTGGACGAACACCCCCGTCAGCACGGCGATGACCACCAGCCAGCCGGCGAGGAAAGTCAGACCGGTGATCCGGGCGTGGGGGGATTGCAGCACAAGCACTGCGGGAATGATCGACAGTGGCGACAGTGCGATCACCAGTGCCAGAGGAATCAGTTCGGTCAGTACCGAAACCCAATCGGTCATTTACGGCACCCCTTCGCGGTCGCGACAAGTATGCCTTCACGAGAAAGAACATTTGGACCGCCAGGAAAAGGACTTGAGACCGTATTGAAAATTGGTAGAAATTTCCTAGACTTGAGCGGAACAGACTCAACCTTGACGGCGTTGGACTCAACGACAAGCATTTTTCTGTAGACGAAAGGGAGGTGTCGTGGACTCGTTCAACCCGACCACGAAGACTCAGGCGGCGCTGACCTCAGCGTTGCAGGCGGCGACTGCCGCCGGAAACCCGGAGATCCGTCCGGCGCATTTGTTGATGGCTCTGCTGACTCAGAACGACGGCATTGCCGCACCCCTGCTGGAGGCCGTCGGCGTCGAGCCCGCGACCATCCGGGCCGAAGCGCAGCGGCTGATCGATCAGCTGCCCAGAGTCACTGGCGCCAACTCGACGCCGCAACTGTCTCGTGAGTCGGTGGCGGCCCTGACCGCTGCCCAGCATCTGGCCACCGAGATGGACGACGAATACGTCTCCACCGAGCACCTGCTGTACGGCCTGGCCAGCGGCGACTCCGACGTCGCCAAGGTTCTGGTCAACCACGGCGCCGCGCCGCAGACCCTGCGCGACGCCTTCGTGAAGGTGCGCGGCAGCGCCCGCGTCACCAGTGCCGATCCGGAGGCTACTTACCAGGCGCTGGAGAAGTACTCCACCGATCTGACCGCTCGTGCCCGGGAAGGCAAACTCGACCCGGTCATCGGGCGGGACAACGAGATTCGTCGCGTCGTGCAGGTCCTTTCGAGGCGCACGAAGAACAACCCGGTGCTGATCGGTGAGCCCGGCGTCGGCAAGACCGCGATCGTCGAGGGCCTGGCCCAGCGCATCGTGGCCGGCGACGTACCGGAGAGCCTGCGCGACAAGACCGTCGTCAGCCTGGACATGGGGTCCATGGTGGCCGGCGCCAAGTACCGCGGTGAGTTCGAGGAGCGGCTCAAGGCCGTCCTCGATGACATCAAGAACTCTGCCGGTCAGGTCATCACCTTCATCGACGAGTTACACACCATCGTGGGTGCCGGCGCCACCGGCGAGTCCGCGATGGATGCCGGCAACATGATCAAGCCGATGCTGGCGCGTGGCGAGCTGCGGCTGGTCGGTGCGACCACGCTCGACGAGTACCGCAAGTACATCGAGAAGGACGCCGCCCTGGAGCGCCGGTTCCAGCAGGTACTGGTCGGCGAGCCGTCGGTCGACGACACCATCGGGATCCTGCGCGGCCTCAAGGACCGCTACGAGGTGCACCACGGTGTCCGGATCACGGACTCGGCTCTGGTGGCCGCCGCAACCCTTTCCGATCGCTACATCACCAGCCGGTTCCTGCCGGACAAGGCCATCGACCTGGTCGACGAGGCCGCATCCCGGCTGCGCATGGAGATCGACTCCCGGCCCGTCGAGATCGACGAGGTCGAGCGGCTGGTCCGTCGCCTCGAGATCGAGGAGATGGCGCTCTCCAAGGAAGAAGACGACGCGTCGAAGGAGCGGCTCGAGAAGCTGCGTTCGGAGCTCGCCGACTACAAGGAGAAGCTGGCCGAGCTGACGACGCGGTGGCAGAACGAGAAGAACGCCATCGACATCGTCCGCGAGTTCAAGGAACAGCTGGAGGCGCTGCGCGGTGAGGCCGACCGGGCCGAACGCGACGGTGACCTGGCCAAGGCCGCCGAGCTGCGGTACGGCCGGATTCCGGCGATCGAGAAGCAACTCGACGCCGCCTTGCCGGTCGCCGAGGCCCGCGAGAACGTCATGCTGAAGGAGGAGGTCAGCCCCGACGACATCGCGGACGTGGTGTCGGCGTGGACCGGCATCCCGGCCGGCCGAATGATGGAAGGCGAGACCGCCAAGCTCCTGCGGATGGAGGAGGAACTCGGCAAGCGCGTCATCGGCCAGAAGCAAGCGGTGGCTGCAGTTTCTGATGCGGTCCGTCGGGCCCGTGCCGGCGTGGCCGACCCCAACCGGCCCACCGGATCGTTCATGTTCCTCGGACCGACCGGTGTCGGTAAGACGGAGCTGGCAAAGGCGTTGGCGGACTTCCTGTTCGACGACGAGCGCGCCATGGTCCGCATCGACATGAGCGAGTACGGCGAGAAGCACTCGGTGGCCCGTCTGGTCGGTGCCCCTCCGGGCTACGTCGGTTACGACGCCGGTGGCCAGCTGACCGAGGCGGTGCGGCGACGCCCGTACACGGTCGTGCTGTTCGACGAGGTCGAGAAGGCGCACCCGGACGTGTTCGACGTGCTGCTGCAGGTGCTCGACGAAGGACGCCTGACCGACGGTCAGGGCCGCACGGTCGACTTCCGCAACACCATCCTCATCCTGACCTCGAACCTCGGCGCCGGTGGCACCGAGGAGCAGGTGATGGCGGCGGTGCGCGCGAAGTTCAAGCCGGAGTTCATCAACCGTCTCGACGACGTGCTGATGTTCCACGCGCTCGACCCCAGCGAGCTGGTGCGGATCGTCGACATCCAGTTGGCTCAGCTGCAGAAGCGGCTGTCGCAGCGGCGGCTCCAGCTGGAGGTCTCGCTCGAGGCCAAGAAGTGGCTCGGCGACCGCGGCTTCGACCCGCTGTACGGTGCCCGTCCGCTGCGCCGCCTGGTGCAGCAGGCCATCGGCGACCAGCTGGCCAAGATGCTGCTGGCGGGGGAGGTGCACGACGGCGACGTCGTCCCGGTCCACGTCAGCGCGGACGGCGAGAGCCTGGTGCTCGGCTGAGCTGAGCTACGGGAAGCCCCGTCACATTTCCGTGTGGCGGGGCTTTTCTAGATGTTGAACCGGCCCGCGAAACCACGCAGCGGGACGTCGGCGCTCGTCAGTAGTCCGGGTGGCGCCTCGACCACCGAGGCGATGACGTTGAGCGCGGGCAGACCTGTCACCGTCATGCCGATAGAGGCGAAGTTGTCCGGATTGGACAGGTCCACACCGGGTTTCGGGTAGATCATGTGCTTGTTGTAGACGCAGGGGTCGCCCTTGATGTGAGTGATGTAGCAGCCCTTGATGTTCCAATGCGGCTCGGTATGCGGGGTCATCTGCCATTCGAGGTGCGTCTCGATGCGCGGCACACCGTCGACCATGCCCTGATACTTGATGTAGTTCCCGCCAAGGGATCCCTTGGGCAGCGTGTACCAGCCCAGGTCGACGTCCTTGGTGCAGGCGCCGAGTTCCGCACTGAACTTCACCTCGTCGAGCTCCAGCCCGAAGCAGTCCGCCATCATCAGCACACTGTCGGCGAACACCCGGGTGTACTTCTCGAGCTTCGCCGGGATCGACGGGTCATCAACGGGCAGGCCGTATCCCACCTCGATCCAGGTGTCCTTGCTGTGATGGCACGACACGTCGACGGATTCGATGGTGGTGACGTTCTCGATCTCGGCGACGTCGGCCGAGCACACCACCCCGAGGATCTGGTTGACGCCGGGGTTCATGCCGGTGCCGTAGAACGTCGACGCGCCTTTGGCGCACGCCTCGGCGAGCAGTTGTGACACCGGCTTTCCGGAGGGATGCGGGTGGTTGGTGTCGCGGTGCCAGCCGGTGATCCAGTCGGCGGTTGTGACGATATTGATCCCGGCCTCAAGGACTTTCACGTACAGGTTCTCGTCGGGGAAGACGCCGTGGAATGTGAGTACGTCAGGACGCGCGGCGATGATGTCGTCGACCGATCCGGTGGCGATGACGCCGATTGGCCCCACCCCGGCGATCTCGCCGGCGTCGCGGCCCACCTTTTCCGGTGTGTAGCAATGCAATCCGACCAATTCGAGGTCGGAGCGCTTGCGGATGCGCTTGATCATCTCGGTGCCGACGTTGCCGGTCGCCACTTGGAAGACGCGAATCGCCGGCGTTGACTCAGGAGACATCTTCGTTCGACCTTTCGGGATAGAACTGCGTGGCCCACTTGCGGATTGCGGTGAAGCCCTCGTATTCGGCGGTGGCCAGCGCGGGCGGATCCGAGTAGCGCTGGTGCGACCAGATGTGGATGTCCTGGGTGAACTGCCGGATCACCTCGTCGCCGAAGGCGGCCGCCCGCTCGGCATTCCAGGACTTCCGGCCGATGTAGACCATGAACCGGACGTCGGAGGTGGACTCGTCGACGGGCGTGACGGCGGAGATCGTGCGGTTGTCGATCATGCCCCAGCTCTTGGTCACCGCGATGCCGAGACCGCCGTTGATGGCCTCGACCCCACTGCGCACGTCGTCGATGGATTGCTGGTCGCTGCCTTCGAAGGTGATGGTGAAGTCGACGTAGGAGATCGGCGCGGCGAAATCGTGTCGGGTGAACACCGGCACGATCGGGGTCTGGTGGACGAACTTGAAGTGCGCGAAGTCGACGCCGTTTTCCAGGACATACTGCGGATGCAGCTCGAGGGATCCGCGGAACAGCCGCTGCTGCGGGTAATAGTCGGCGACGCTGCTGCCGTCGTCGAACGACGCGAACACGTCGGGCGCCTCGAAGTACGGCTCGCGGCCCTCGACGTCGTGCCAGATGTAGATGGCGTCGTTGCGTTCGGTGACGGGGTAGATGCGGATCCGGCGACCGCGGTTGGGCCGGTCCTGGTACGGGATGCAGACGTTGTGGCCCTGCCCGTTCCATTGCCAGCCGTGGAACGGGCACTGAATGGTCTCGCCGACGACATGGCCGCCGAAGCCGAGGTGCGCGCCGAGGTGCTCGCAATAGGCATTCATGACGGTGACGGCGCCGGATTCGGCGCGCCAGGCGACCATCTCCTCGCCGAAGTACTTCATGGCGTGCACCGCTCCGACGCTCACCTCATCCGACCAGGCGACCTGGAACCATCCCGTCGGCTTCATCGGCAACTGGGGTTTCGCCATGACCCGAATCGTAGGAGGTTCTGTGAAACTTTGAAAGAGGGTTCTGCGAAACTGCGCTAATCTCGGACGATGACCGCCGCGGCACGTCGGACCAACAAACGCGGCGACGCCACCCGCGAGAGCATGCTCGAGGCCGCCCGCAAGGCGCTGGCCACCGGAGATCCCGGCGCGGTATCGGCCAACCGGATCGCGAAGGAGATCGGCGCGACCTGGGGTGCGGTGAAGTACCAGTTCGGTGATATCGACGGCTTCTGGGCCGCGGTTCTGCGCCGCACGGCCGAGCGTCGGGCGGGCATGCTGAGCGATCACGACAGCGGCGCCACGCTGCGACAACGCGTCGCGACCATCATCGACCTGCTCTACGACGGCCTGACCATCGGTGATTCGCGGGCCATCGAGAATCTGCGCGCGGCGCTGCCGCGCGACCATGCCGAACTGGAACGGCTCTATCCCAAGACCGCCGCGGAGTTGTCGTCATGGGGTCAGAGCTGGCTGCAGACGTGTCAGCAGGCGTTCGCCGACCTGGATGTCGACCCCGAGCGGGTGCGCGAGGTGGCCTCGTTCATCCCCGGCGCGATGCGAGGCATTGCCTCGGAGCGCCAACTCGGCACCTATACCGATCTCGATGTGGCCCGGCGGGGGCTGACTAACGCCATCGTCGCGTACCTCAAATAGCACGTGACCAGCTTGTTACCAATTCGAGTTCGAGCATTTCGGGTACCAACCAGTAGGCTTGGCCCGATGGTCCCGCTCTGGTTCACGCTTTCCGCGCTCTGCTTCGTGGGTGCGGCGGTACTGCTGTATGTCGATATCGACCGTCGGCGCGGCCTCGGCAGACGCCGCAAGTCCTGGGCGAAGTCGCACGGGTTCGACTACGAACACGACACTCCTGACCTGGCCAAGCGGTGGAGCCGCGGCATCATGTCGACCGTCGGCGAGAACGTCCACGCCCGCAATGTGGTGCTCGGACAGATCCGCGGCGAGGCCGTTTTCATCTTCGATCTCGACGATGTCGCCACCGTGATCGCGCTGCACCGCAAGGTCGGCACCAACGTCGCCGTTGACGTCCGGCTGAAGGACATCCCGGAACCACGGGAGAACGACATCTGGCTGCTGGGCGCCATCGGCCCCCGCATGGTCTACTCCACCAACCTCGACGCCGCCCGCCGCGCCTGCGACCGCCGCATGGTGACGTTCTCGCACACCGCGCCGGATTGCGCCGAGATCATGTGGAACGAGCAGAACTGGACGCTCGTGTCCATGCCGATCACCAGCACCCGCGCTCAGTGGGACGAGGGCCTGCGCACCGTTCGTCAGTTCAACGACCTGCTTCGGGTGCTGCCGCCGGTGCCGTCCGGCCAGAGCAGCGTCGCCGGCCAGGCCGTCGCCCGTCGTAGCGGTTCGCCGAGCCGTCCGCTCAGCGCCGGTCCGATGCGGCAGAACGAGCTGCCCGCCGGCCGCAGCAACCAGGCCCCCGGCCGTGCCGACGTCGGCCGCTACACACAGTTCGCGCCGGCCCGCAACGGCCGCCCCGCGCCGAATTATCAGCGCTGACACCACCCCGCTAACCTTGGCCGCATGTCTTTTCGCAGGCTGGCCTCGCGGCTGCTGACTGTGCTGCTGGCCGGCGTGCTGGTCGCGTGTTCGGGCAGCGGTTCCGCCAACTCCGTCATCTTCGGTGCGCCCAGCGTGAAGGTCGGCGAGTCGCAGGCGCTGCTGGGCTGGAACGTGTCGGTGTCCAACCTGCGCTTCCAAGACGACCAGGTGCTGATCGACGTCGACCTGGCGGCCGCGAAAGCCGGCGGTGACCACGCCAAGCCCGAGACGTTGCGCTTCGGCCTGTACGGCGCGCTGGCGCACCCCCTGGAATCGAATGTGATCGGTGGCTGCGCCGGCGTCCCCAACCTCAAGATCAACCCGGCCGTCGTGCAGAACCCGGACAAGGTGACGGGCACGGTCTGTTTGGGTCCGATGCGTGATCAGGCTCAGGTGCGGGGCGTCTACCTGTACTCGCCGGCCGACCGCATCAAAGACACCACCGTCGCCTACGGTGCGGCGTATCCGGTGGGGCTGACGCCGACCAACGAATCCGACACCGGCCTGACCCTCAAAGCCACCAGCGTCGACGGCTTCCGGGCCGACGGCGGGCAGCTGATCCCCGCGGCGTTGGGGGATCCGACGGCGTTCACCGGCAAGGGCTACATGCTGCTGGGTCTCGAAATCGGTGGTCTGGCAAGCAAATACAAAGAGGACTCGGCCAAGCGCGGCGGGCCGCTGATGATCGCGGTGGCGCCGACGCTGCCGCCGCCCGGCCTGTCGCACATGTGTGACCTCTACGGCGCCACGCTGCTGGTCCTGCCGGATTCGAAGGTCGGCGCGATCACGACCCGCGCCTCCCTGTGCACGCAGGGCGACATCAACCAGGCGCTGCTGTACGCGACCGTCACCGTGGTGGGAACGCATGCGGCGGTGTGGATTTCGCGTGACTGACCAGGTCGCCGAGCACGCTGATGTGCCAGGCCCCACCGAATGGGGAGCCGGGCCCGGCGTCGGCCCCTGGCCCGGTGAGCTGCCCGATGATCCGCGTTACGACCCGGAGTTGTTGCGCGAGGGCGACACTCGCAACGTCGTCGACGCCTACCGGTACTGGACACGTGAGGCGATCATCGCCGACATCGACCAGCGCCGGCATCCGCTGCACATCGCGATCGAGAACTTCGGCAACGACGCCAATATCGGCGCGGTGGTCCGGACCGCGAACGCGTTTGCGGTGGACACCGTGCACATCGTCGGCCGCCGGCGGTGGAATCGCCGGGGCGCCATGGTGACTGACCGCTACCAGCGGCTCATGCACCATGCCACCACCGCGGAATTGCTGGCCTTCGCCGACGATGCCGGGCTGACCCCGGTGGCCGTCGACAACGTGCCCGGCTCGGTGCGCCTGGAAGAGACGACGCTGCCCCGGGCGTGCCTGTTGATCTTCGGGCAGGAGGGCCCCGGCATCACCGACGACGCCAAGACGGGGTCGATGATGACGGTCTCCATCGCGCAATTCGGCTCGACGCGGAGCATCAACGCCGGGGTGGCTGCCGGGATCGTCATGCACACCTGGATCACTCAACATGCAGGACTGGATCGGGCCTGGTAAGGCAGGATGGACTGCATGGATCAGCGTCCGGTGGAGCGGAGCGACGGGGATGCAGTCTGGGCCAACCGTGCGGCCAGCGCCGAGACGGCGGTGTTCAATCGACATATCCGGCGACTCTGGGGGATACCCGGCACCCAGCTGGGCGTGGTGGCCTGGCCGTCGACGCGTGCCGACCGGCTGTTCAAAAGCTGGGACTACTGGTGGCAGGCGCACCTGCTCGACTGCCTGATCGACGCGCAGCTGCGCGACCCGCAGGAGTACCGCGTGGCCCGCATCAGCCGTCAGATCCGCGGACATCGACTGCGCAACAACGGGTCCTGGACGAACAACTACTACGACGACATGGCGTGGCTGGCGCTCGCGCTGGAACGTTCCGGCCGGCTCGTCGGCGTGGCGCGGCCCAAGGCGCTCAAGACGTTTGCCGACCAGTTCCTGGGCGCGTGGGTGCCCGAGGACGGCGGCGGTATCCCGTGGCGCAAGCAGGACCAGTTCTTCAACGCCCCCGCGAACGGTCCGGCCGGCATCTTCCTCGCCCGCCACGACCGCCTGCGGCGGGCGCAGCAGATGGCCGACTGGATCGACGACACGCTGATCGACCCCGACACGCACCTGGTGTTCGACGGCATCAAGGCCGGTTCGATGGTGCGCGCCCAGTACACGTATTGCCAGGGCGTGGTGCTGGGCCTGGAAGTGGAGTTGGCCGTGCGTACCGGGGACGCGCGGCACGCCGAGCGGGTGCACCGCCTGGTGGCCGCGGTGAAGGACCACATGCTCGACGACGGTGTGATCAGGGGAGCCGGCGGCGGCGATGGTGGCCTGTTCGGCGCCATCCTGGTCCGTTACCTGACGCTGGTGGCCACCACGCTGCCGGGAGACTCCGTGGACGACGAAACTGCCAGGCAGACCGCCCGCGAGCTGGTGCTCAAGTCGGCGCAGTCGGCGTGGGACAACCGTCAGTCCGTCAACGGCATCCCGCTGTTCGGTGCGTTCTGGGATCGCGCTGCCGAGCTGCCGAAGGACGCCGGAGAGACGGCGAAATCCGTTGATGGCGCGGTGACTTCATCCGATATCGCGGAACGCGACCTCTCGGTGCAGGTGGCCGGCTGGATGGTGATGGAAGCGGCTTACGTGTTGACCGCCGACGCTGAGGCCGGCGAGCCCTGACCTACTGTCCCTTGGGTGTCAGCTCGCGGCAGTACGCGTAGATGGCCAGCCCGCCGAACTTGACGGCGTCGTCGTTGGACAGATTGCCTGCGTTCTTCTTCAGGTAGCTCAGCGCCGAGTTGACGCCCCCGCTTCGCATGGCGCTGCAGGTGCCGTGCGCGAGCTTGATCGCGGTGCTGTTCGGCATGAGGATGCCCTTGTCGTGCACGGCTTGCAGGAACATCGGGTCAATCTGGTCGTCGGCGTGGGCAGGGCCGGCCATCACGATGGCGACCGCCGACGAGGCCGCGGCGAGCAGAGCTGCCGTGCGAGTGCGTTTCATCCGGATCTCCCATGCAAGATCGATTTGCTGACAGGCTACGCGAGGCCCACCGTTCCCGGGTGGAGTCGCTTGTTGACGAATACCGGAATTTCTTCAGAAGCGTCAGCGTCATATACTTAGCCCGCATATTGCATTTTGATTTTTTTGCTTATTTCGGAGGTTGGCCATGGCCACGTTGAAGAAGATTGCGTCGACTACAGCACTTGCAGCAAGCCTCGGAGCTGCGTTTTTGGGTCTCGGTGCAGGCATTTCCGCAGCTGCGCCGGTGACTGACCCGACCATCATCCCGATGGACCGTGGCTGGGGCCACGGCCACGACGACTGGGACGGTCACGGCCGTGGTTGGGGTGGTCCGGGCTGGCGCGGCGGCGGCTGGGATGGCCCGGAGGTGTACGTCAACCTTCCGTGCGTAACTGGCCCGGCCGGTTTCGTCACCGTCTGCCCGTAGCTCTTCGCCGCCGGCGATTCATCTCCATCGCTCTGGGGAACCCCTGGCCTTGTACCGCCAGATATCCCGGACGCGAAGGAGAAGAATTTTGGTACGCAAGAGCGTTGTGATCTGTGTGGTCGCCCTCGGGTTGGCCGGCTGTGCGACGGAGAAATCCGAACCGAGTGCCGGCTCGCCGAATTCGGGGCTGCGTGCCCCGCAGGTCATCGTCGACGGACAACCCCGGGCCGTGAGCGGCGGTGTCACCTGTCACGAGGCGGGCGACAATGTCACGATCGGCATCGGTGACATGTCCAGCGGGGTGGGTGCCGTGGTGACCACGAGCAATCCGCCTCAGGTGCGCACCGTCGGACTCGGCACGGTAGACGGTGTCGCACTGGGCTTCACGAGTTCCGAGCCCGGCGAGGCGGACAACGCCGTAGCCGCGGTGCGGGGCAAGTCGTACTCGATCAAGGGCACTGCCAGCGGCAGCGACCTGAGCAATCCGCGGTCGCCGCAACAGGTGAACAAGAGCTTCGAGATGGATGTCGCCTGCCCGTGAGGGTGCGCGATCCGGCGTGACCCACCAGGATGATTGGTCGTGACCACGCCGACAGAGGATGCATCGCCGCGAGTGTCCCTGGGCACCGTTCTTCGGGAGTGGGGCACCATCGGCTGCATCGGTTTCGGTGGCCCGCCCACGCACATCAAGTTGCTGCGCAGCCTGTGCGTGGAGCGGCGCCGCTGGATCGGCGCGACGGAGTTCGAAGACGCGATCGCGACGTGCAACCTGTTGCCGGGGCCGGCGTCCACGCAGCTGTCGATCTATTGCGCTTGGCGCGTGCGCGGCCGGCTCGGTGCGTTGGTCGGTGGCGCCGCGTTCATCATTCCGGGGCTCATCGTCATCCTGGGGCTGGCGGCGCTGTTCCTGGCCGGTTCACCGCCGCGGTGGGTGTTGGCCGCAGGCGCCGGCGCGGGTGCCGCAGTGGCGGCGGTCGCGGTGCATGCGGGGGCCGCGCTGATTCCCGCCAGTTGGCAGCGGCGAACCAGTTCCATCTGGTGGCTGGTGTACCTCGCAGCGGGTGCGGTCGCGGCGGCGCTGCTGGGTCCGTGGCTGGTGCTGGTGCTGTTGGCATGCGGCGCAATCGAATTGGCGCGGACGACGACGCTGCCCAGGGCCGGCGCTCGCAGCATGCCGGTGCTGGCGTTCCAGTCCCTGACGCTGGGCACGTTGGCTTCGCTGTGCTGGGTGGCGTTGAAAGTCGGTGCGCTGTCGTACGGCGGCGGATTCGTCATCATTCCGCTCATGCAGGCCGACGCTGTCGACCACTACCACTGGATGACCGGGGCGCAGTTCCTCAATGCTGTTGCGCTGGGCCAGATCACGCCGGGGCCGGTGGTGCAGACCGTCGCCGTCGTCGGCTACGCGGCCGCCGGATTGCTCGGTGGGGTGCTCGCCTCGGTGGTGGCGTTCAGTCCGTCGTTCCTGTTCATCCTGTTGGGTGCCAAGCACTTCGACCGGATTCGTGCCAACGGTTACGTGCGCGCTTTCCTGGACGGCGCGGGTCCGGCCGCCGTCGGTGCGATTCTGGGTTCTGCGGTGCCACTGGCCATGTCGATCAGTCAGATGTGGCAGTACGTGGTGCTGGCGGTGGCGGTGGTCGCGGTGTTCAGCCGGGTGAACGTCGTGATCACGCTGCTGTTGGCCGCCGGGGCCGGCGTCCTCGCCACCGCGCTCGGGCTGCCGTTGCCGAGCTGATCGGCGGTCAGCAGCAATTCGGGTCGAGCACCCGGCACAACGCGGAGAGCGCGTCCCGGCGGGGCGTGTGGTGCACGTTCATGCCCTGGCGCTCCGAGCTGACGAACCCGGCGGCGCGCAGTTGGCCGAGGTGATGGCTGACCGTGGATTCGGCGAGGCCCACCGCGGCCGCGAGGGAGCCGGTGGTGCACGGCGCTCCGCAGGTGAACAGCAGGGACATCAGCTTGACGCGCGCCGGGTCGGCGAGCGCCTTGAGCCGCATGGCCACATCGAGTGCGGCGCCGTCGTCCGTAGGGGCGGCGGCCATGGGGGTGCAGCACACCGGCTGGGACATGTCGATCACGGGCAGCGCCTTGGGCATGTGGCCGATGCTACCCGAAGTTCTTGACATATATCGAAAAGGTGCGTAGAAAGACGTTGCCGAGAATTTCGACATACGTCTCACACCTTGGGAGTTCACCATGTCTCGTGCTCAGCTCGCCCTCAACGTCGACAACCTCGACGAGTCGATCGCGTTCTACAGCAAGCTCTTTGGTACTGAACCGGCGAAGGTCAAGCCCGGTTATGCCAACTTCGCGATTGCGAACCCGCCGCTCAAACTGGTGCTGCTCGAGAACCCCGGGCATGGTGGGTCGGTGAACCACCTGGGGGTGGAGGTCGAATCCAGCGACACCGTGCATGCGGAGATCGCGCGGCTCACCGAGGCGGGGATGTTCACTGAAGAGGAGATCGGCACCACCTGTTGCTTCGCCACGCAGGACAAGGTGTGGGTGACCGCGCCGGGAGGGGAGCGCTGGGAGGTCTACACCGTGCTCGAAGACTCCGAGACCTTCGGTGCCGCCCCGAGTGGATCGGACGATGCGGTGTGTTGCGGGACGCAGGCATGACGCAGACCGCTGACGCCGGCGCGGCGACAGCTCGGCTCTCGACGCTCGACCGGTACCTGCCGGTCTGGATCGGGCTGGCCATGGCGGCCGGGCTCTTGCTCGGCCGCTGGGTGCCCGGACTGGACGCCGTGCTGGAAAAGGTTCAGGTGGACGGTATTTCGCTGCCGATCGCGCTGGGCCTGCTGATCATGATGTATCCAGTGCTGGCCAAGGTCCGGTACGACCGCCTCGACGCCGTGACCTCCGACCGCAAGCTGCTGGTGTCCTCACTGGTGCTGAACTGGGTGTTCGGGCCTGCGCTGATGTTCGCGCTGGCGTGGCTGTTCCTGTCGGACCTGCCCGAGTACCGGACCGGGCTCATCGTCGTCGGCCTGGCGCGGTGCATCGCCATGGTCATCATCTGGAACGACCTCGCGTGTGGAGACCGCGAAGCCGCCGCCGTGCTGGTGGCACTCAACTCGGTGTTCCAGGTGCTGATGTTCGCGGTGCTCGGCTGGTTCTATTTGTCGGTGCTCCCGGGTTGGCTGCACCTGCCGCAGACCGCGATTGCGACGTCGCCGGGCCAGATCGCCAAGTCGGTCCTGATCTTCCTGGGGATCCCGTTGGCCGCCGGTTACCTGTCGCGCCGGCTGGGGGAGAGGGTCAAGGGGCGCACCTGGTACGAGTCGGCGTTCCTGCCCCGGATCGGGCCATGGGCACTCTATGGCTTGCTGTTCACCATCGTGATTCTCTTTGCGCTGCAAGGACATCAGATCACCACCCGCCCGTGGGACGTCGCGCGGATCGCGCTGCCGCTGCTGGCCTACTTCGCGATCATGTGGGGCGGTGGCTATGCGCTCGGTGCGGCACTCGGCCTCGGCTACGAACGCACCACGACCCTGGCGTTCACCGCGGCGGGCAACAACTTCGAACTGGCCATCGCCGTGGCCATCGCGACGTGGGGTGCGACCTCCGGGCAAGCCCTGGCCGGCGTTGTCGGACCGCTGATCGAGGTGCCGGTTCTTGTCGGGCTGGTCTATCTGTCACTCGCGCTGCGATCCCGGCTGAGGAGCGTTCACGCATGAATCCCAAACCCAGTGTGCTGTTCGTGTGCGTGCACAACGCGGGCCGGTCGCAGATGGCCGCGGCCTTGTTGACGCAGCTGTCCGAAGGGCGCATCGAAGTACGTTCCGCGGGAACGGCTCCCGCTGACGCGATCAACCCCGTTGCCGTCGCGGCCATGGCCGAGCTCGGCATCGACATCACCACCGAAGCGCCCAAGGTGCTCACCCCCGACACCGTGCAGACCAGCGACGTCGTGATCACCATGGGGTGCGGCGACACCTGCCCGTATTTTCCGGGGGTGTCGTACCGCGACTGGAAGCTCGATGACCCGGCCGGCCGGTCGATCGAGGCCGTCCGGCCGATCCGCGACGCCATCGCCGACCGCGTTCGAGACCTCGTCGACGAGCTGCTGCCCAGCTAGGCGAGGCTGCCGAGGTACGCCTGCGACTCGATCAGCCCCTCGTCGCTGGGCGCCTGACCTTCGCCGAACACCCGCTGCTGTTGCCTGGCGCGCAGATCATGGTGTGCGTCAGCGGGTTTCGCGTAGCCGTAGCGGTTGCGCGCTTCCTGCGGAGTGAGCACCTCGCCGGACACGGGTGCGACGCCGAGGATGTACGGCGCCGCCACGGGCGCCACAGACGGTGCGATCAGTTGTGCCACAGCGATTTTCAGTCGCGGATTCGCATCGACGATCCCGTACGCCAGTTTGAGCAACGGGCGCACCGCGATGTCGACCGCACGCGGCTGGTCGAAACCGCTGAGCCTGCGCATCCAGCGGGGCATGGTGGCGATGGCGCCCGCCCGCAGGATGAGGTTGATGAGCTCGACCACCGGCTTCAGCGGCAGCGGCGCCGGCGGTAGCACGACCTTGGCATTGAGCAGGTGGTCCATCATGGCGCGCGCGGCTTCGCTGACCGCCAGGTGCGGACGCATCTCGTCGAAGTACGCGCGCACGCCTGCGCTGGTACGCGGCACGTCGGCCGGGTCGCAGGTCTGGAACTCGGCCGCGATGGCGCACTCCTCCCAGTACTGGTTCTCCTCTTCCGGGGTGAGCTTGCCGCCGCCGTACATCTCGTAGGCGGTCAGCACCGAATGCCACCCCGTCAGCAGGATCCACAGCTGCGAATGGGGGTTGTTCGCGTCGTACTTGTTGCCGCTGACCGGCTCGGTGCCGATCGCCTTGGAGTGGACTTTGACGAGCACGTCGGCGGCCTTGACCACCGACTCGCTGTCGCCGAATGCGACCGTCGCGAAATAGCGCACGGTGCGGTCGTAGCGGGTGCGGGGCCGGTCGTAGTTGGCACCGGTGGCATCGACCGCGGCGATCAGGGACGGGTCGAGTTCCTCGACCACGACGGCGCGCTGCAGACCGGTCACCGGGGTGGTCGTGTGTCCCCACACCTTCCACGTCACGGTGCCGGGGCCGAAGAATCCGTAGTCGGCAAGGGGCTGCACTGGCTGGGACACACTTACTCCTTGTTCGTCAGGCCGCGGCGAACGCGCGGCACATGAGTCGTCCGTAGAACTCGCCGAGACTGTCTGCGTCCCAGTCGTTTTCAGGGTCGAGCAGGGACCGGACCGCGGCCTCGCTCGAGGACACGAACAGTTCGGTCAGAATCGGCATCTTGCGATTGAGGTCGCCGGTCTGCCACCACGTCGTCAGTGCCGGTGCGATCCAGCGCGAGGAACTTCTCGCGAGTGCGCGACGGGTCTCGGCGACCATGTCGGCGACCGCCGGATCGGCGTGGGCCAGGTACACGAAACGCCAGGTGTCCGGTTGGTTTTCGACGGCGTGCAGCAGCGCGCGGTAGCCATCGATGAAGGCCGCCTCCGGGTCGTCGCCGCGGCCGGTGTGCAGGGCTGCGAGCAGGGTCTCCCGCAGCGATTCGCCCTCGCGATCCAGCAGTGCGGCAAGGAGTTCCACCCGGTCCTTGAAGCACGAGTAGACCACCGGCCGGGTGACGCCGAGGTGGGTGGCCACGGCGCCGATGGTCACTGCCGCGGTGCCGGATTCGGCGGCGATGTGCAGCGCGGCATCGAGGATCTGCGGCCGGCGACGCTCCGGGCCCAGATGGGCTGCCCGCTCACGGGGCTTCGTCGGGGCGTCGGTGGTCATGCAGCGAATGTAGCAGGATTATTCTTGCTTGAATAATTTTTCTTCATTCTTGTAGGATTTTCCGACATGACCATGCTCAACCCGCACAAGCCGGACTTCGCCGACTTCGACGAGCGGACCCAGCAGATCTTCATCGCCACCATCGAGTTCTTCGAGAGTCACGGCAAGGCCTGGCTGACGCAGCAGGACCGGGACCGGGTCTGGTACGCGGAGTTCATCGAATTCCTCAAGAAGGAAAGGGTTTTCGCGACCTTCCTGACGCCGGCATCGGAAGCGGACGGTGACCCGGACAAGCGGTGGGACACCGCGCGCAACGCGATGTTCAGCGAGATCCTGGGCTTCTACGGCATGCAGTACTGGTACGTCTGGCAGGTCACCATCCTGGGGCTCGGCCCCATCTGGCAGTCATCGAACGCGGCGGCCCGCAAGCGCGCCGCCGAGCTCCTCGAAGCCGGTGAGATCTTCGCGTTCGGGCTGTCCGAGAAGGACCACGGCGCCGACGTGTACTCCACGGACATGGTGCTGACGCCCGTTCCGGAGGGCTATCGCGCGAACGGCGGGAAGTACTACATCGGCAACGGAAACCTCGCCCGCATGGTGTCGGTGTTCGGCCGCCGCGCCGACAAGCCGATCCTGGACAGCTCGACCGCGCTGGACGGCGGCAAGCCCGACGAGGATTTCGAGGGGTATCTTTTCTTCGCGGCCGACAGTCAGCATGCCGACTACAAGCTGCGCAAGAACGTCGTCAACGGCCAGATGTATGTTGCCGCTTTCGATCTGGAGAATTACGCGGTCTCCGCCGACGACATCCTGCACGCCGGCAAGGGCGCTTTCCACGCCGCGATCAACACCGTCAACATCGGCAAGTTCAACCTCGGGTTCGGCTCGATCGGCACCTGTGAACACGCGATGTACGAGGCGATCACGCACGCCGAGAACCGAATCCTGTTCGGCCAGCACGTCACCGAGTTCCCGCAGATCCGCCGCATGCTCACCGAGGCGTACGCCCGGCTGGCCGGGATGAAGCTCTACAGCGAGCGCGCCATCGACTACATGCGGTCGGCGTCGGCCGCCGACCGCCGGTACCTGCTGTTCAACGCCATCGAGAAGATGACCGTCACGCGCGAGGGCGAGAAGATCGTCACGCTGCTGTCGGACACCATCGCCGCACGCGGCTTCGAAAGCGACATGTTCTTCCCGATGGCGCTGCTCGGTTCGGTCGGCCCGCCCCGCCTCGAGGGCACCGTCCACGTCAACATGGCGCTCTCGCTGAAGTTCATGCAGAACTTCATGTTCCGTCCCGCCGACGCCGGCTTGCTGGCGCTGCAGCAGCTTCCCGTGGAGTACTCGCCGAACGCGGCGACGCGGGCCGTGGCGAACAGCCTGCGGGCGGCGGGTTCGGCCGTGGTGCCCCAGATCGCGCGAATCCCGAAGGCGCCGAAGGCACTGCGCACCGAAGTACTGCCGCGCGTGCGCCGCCGTCGGGACTTCACCAACGACGACTTCCTGTTCGCGCAAGGCCCCAGCCGCGGTCTGGGCCGGGTCGCCTTCACGGGCTGGCGGGGCGTACTCCGGGAGTTCGCGCACCTGCCGAATGTCGCGGTCTTTCTCAAGCAGGCCACTGGTTTCCAGACCCTGCTTGCGGCCGCCACGCCGACCGCACGCCAGCAGGAGGACGTCGACTTCCTGTTCGCGATCGGAGAGCTGTTCACCCTGCTGCCCTACGCGCAGCTGATCCTGGAACAGGCCGCCATCGACGGCACCGACCACGACGTGCTGGACCAGCTGTTCGAAGTCCTGGTCACCGACTTCTCCCGGCACGCCACCACGCTGCACTGCAAGACCAGTGCCACGGCCGCGCAGAAGAAGCTCGCGCTGGACCTCATCGCGGAACCGGTCGGCGACGCGGCGCGCTTCGAACGCATGGTCCGCACCGTGCGGGACCTGGCCGGCCGGTACGAGATGGCGCCCTAGGGTCGCCGGCCCCGCACGGCATCCGAGTTACTAGCAGGGGGCGCCGGGCGGCGTGTAGTACGGGACGCCTTCGACTGTGTAGCAAGGGACTTCGCCTGTCACGTACGGCTCGTGGGCCGCCGCGATGGCGGTGCCGACGGCGACGTCACCGGCGATGTTGGTGCAGCCGCCGGCGGAGAAGTGACGGCCGCCGGCAGAGGCGCAGACGTCGGCGCCGGCCGTGGGTGCGGCCAGCAGCGGGGTGACCGCCAGGGCAGCGCCCATCAGGGGGATGGATACCAGCGCGGTCAAACGGGTGGTCATGGTGTTCCTTCGGGGGTCAGGGGAGTTTGGTGACTGCCGGGGGCTTCCAGGTGCCGTCGATGATCGACGGCGGGGTCTCGGTCGGCCAGTACAGGCGCAGCATGAGGTTGAACGCCCCGGTCGGTGCCGGCAGCCAGTTCGCCTGCTTCTGCGGACCCGGATTGTCGTGTTGCAGAAAGAGATCGACTGAACCGTCCGGGTTGCGGGTCAGATTGTCACGCTGGCTCAGCGTGTAGCGGTTCAGTGGGTTGCCGACGAAGAAGTAGCCCTCGTCGTACATGGTCAGCGACCAGAAGCCCTTCGCCGGCGGCAGTTGGTCCTTGGCGAAATGCACCACGTACTTGTTGGCGCCGTTGTACGGCTGCCCGTCGGCGTCGGCCTTCGACGTGGGGTAGACGGCGTCCTGGGGCCGGTTGGCGCCCAGCCCGATTGCCGTGACCAGGGCCCGCTGCAGATAGTCGGTGCCGTATTGCCCGGTCTTGGTGGTGAACTGCCAGCCGTTGACGGTGTCGAGCGCGCTGTAGTGGTCCATGATCTTGGCGACGCCGACCTTGGGTATCGGCTGCAGGGCGGCGGCGACATCGGGGCCGAGCTTGCCGATGTCGAACTTCTCGCCGGGCACGATGCCGAGTTTGGCCATCTTCTCGATGATCGGCTTGTCGGCCTCGGCCGGCGGGTTGTCCTTCAGCAGTCCGGCCAACATGGTGAAGTAGGCCTCGGTGCCGAGATTCTCGACCTGGTCGCGCACGGGGGTCTTCATGTCGATGCTGGGATCGACCTTGCCGGCCGGCGGGGTGTATGGCTTGCCGTAAGAGCTGAGGGGCACAAGGGAAATCTGGTCCTGCAGCGCGTGCACAGCGGCGTAGTCCGCAGGCGTGCCGTCACAGTAGATGCGGCCGAGCAGCCACACCATCGCGGTCGGCGACTTGTATTCGGTGACGCCAGGCGGCAGCGTCCCCTTCCAGTTCGGCCCGGTGATGGCATAGGTCTGCGGACCGGTTCCGGTGGTGCGCTTGCCTGGCACCTGGAACACGTCGGTCCAGCCCGACAGCATGGGGAACAGGTAGTAGCGATCGTGGGCATCCGGCAGCGTCAGCACCACCGGTTCGGTTGTGACATCGACGAATCCGTTGGTGTACAGGGTGTCGGCGTTGGGGGCGGTGACGTCGCGGAACTGCGCGTCGGGGTACTGGCGCATCCGCATCAGCTGACCCATCGGGGCGCGCGGCTGGTCGACCTGGGCGACGTTGGTCATGACGCGCCGCGTCATCTCCATGGTCATCAGCGGGTAGCCGTACACGTAGGCATCGGTCGCGATGGACTTGGCGTCGTCGGCAGATAGCCTCTCGGGTTTGCTGGATGTGGAGCATCCCGATGCGGTGGCCATGACGGTGGCCGTGGCCAGAGCGGTCAGGGCAGTGGCCCACCGACGATATCTACCCACCATGGGGGCGGTACTCCGTTCGTGTTGTCGCGGCCTGCGCGGGGCTGGTATCGCCGACGCGACAAGGCCGCATCGAATCCCCCGGGGCATTTACTGTGCAGCACGGTACCCTCATGTGTCTTGACATTTCACGACCGATTTTTGACATTTGGAGACATGGCGGTCATTCGAGGGACGGCGCTGACGAACTTCGATGAGCTCGTTGCTGAACTCGGCGGCGACCATCGTGCCTTCCTCGACGCCGCACACATCCCGGCCGACGATGTCGGCCGTCACGACCGGTTCATCTCGTTGCCCAACGGAGCACGATTGCTCGAAGCCGCCGCGGCTGCCCTCGACACTCCCGATTTCGGGCGACGCCTGGCGCTACGCCAGGACATCGACATCTTGGGTCCGGTCGGTTTGGCGGCCCGGAACGCCACCACGGTTGCCGATGCGTTCGTCGTCTTCGACAAGTTCATGGCGGCGTACAGCCCGGCGATCAGTGCCCGCGTGACGGTCCCGATCGCCGCCGATCTGCGCCGCTTCGAATTCGAGTACCAATTGGATCCGGCGCCGCCGCAGGCGCAGGCGATCGAGTTGTCGCTCGGTGTCACGCTGCAGGTGCTGCGGTTGTTCCTCGGTGCCGACTACCGTCCGCTCATGGTGCACCTGCCGCACGCGGCACGCACTCCGGCCGATGACTACCAGCTGTACTTCGGCTGTCCGCCCGTCTTCGGCGAACCCGTCGCCGGCTTCACTCTCCGCGCCGCCGATCTGCAGCGGCCACTGCCCACCGACCACATCGCGCACCAAACCGCGGTTGCTCACCTGACCCATACCATCGGTGAATCCGGGCCCGATACAACACAATTGGTACGCAGCTTGGTCCGTCAGCTGCTGCCCGCCGGAGCGGTCGGGCTGTCCGACATCGCGCGTCACATCGGGCTGCATCCGAAAGCGTTGCAGCGCCGACTCTCGGCCGAGGACACCACGTTCGCCGAACTTGCGGACCAGACTCGTCGGGACGTCGCACAGCGACTGCTCCTCGATACCGATCTGCCCCTGGAACAACTGTGCCGGCAGCTCGGCTACGCCGAACAGAGCGTCCTCACGCGGTCCTGCAAACGGTGGTTCGATGCCACGCCCACGGCGTACCGGAACGCGCGGCGGTGACGGTTCAGCTCAGCCGCGTCCAGAGGCAGTAACCGGAGAACTCGACCGAGGATGCCGTGGGCGAGACGTCGAAGTGCAGTGTCTGGTCCGGTGCCCCGTCGGTGACCACGGGCGCGCCGACCACACCGGCGCTGATCACCGCGCGCTGCTCGACGCGGCATTGTTTCCCGCTGCCGAGTGGGGTGCCACTCCACTTGCCGGACATCAGGTTCGGATTACGCATGCCCTGGCCGCGCAGGGCGATCACCGGTCCGGTGCTCCACCAACGGTCGCTGGGTTCCGCAGGTAGCGCGACGGCCTGCCAACGCCCTTCGTGGCACTGCAGCGGGGTGTTGGCCCCCGCCGCGGGCGACGGTGTCGTCGGCATGGTGGTGGCTTCGTCGGCGGTCGGCGGGCACAGCTGATCCTGTTGGGGCGCAATGGGATCGGCCGCGCACAGCGGTGCCGCCGCGGTCGCCAGGGCGACGGCGGCTGCGATCAGAGCGGTCGCGCGGATCACGGCTACAGCTTCGTGAGATCGGTCTTCATCAGCATGACGTCGTACTCGCTCCACAACGACAGGTTCCAGTACAGATCGGTACCCGTGCCCAGGGTCGACGGCGACCACGGCTGCATCATGGGCGCGTAGATGCCACCATTCTGTTGCGGCATCAGCACCGTGGCCGCGGACCACGTGCCCTGCGGCGTATCGGCAGTGCGCAGCACGACGTTGTTGAACTGGTCGGCGTAGAGCGTCACGTACTTGCCCAGCGTCGGGTTGTACTGCACCGACATCTCGCTGACGTGGTTGCCGGCCTTGGCGATACCGCATGCGCCGGTGTCCTGGCCGAACACCACGCCGGCCTTCGCGGGGTCCTTGTACCAGCCCTGTTTGATCGCACCGATGCCGAACCAGCCGCCGGCACTGCCCTTGTTGTAGTACTCGTACTTGGACGCGTCGAGGATGTCCGCCTCGGCCACCCGCGAGATGTAGGCAGCTCCGCCGCGCCCGTTCGGGGTGCCGTACGAGTAGACGTAGCCGTCCCCCGGACGCACCAGGGCCGCCTGCTGGAAATTGGCGTTGCCGCCCCAGTTCTGGCGAACGCTCTGCGGTGCGATGGTCCAGTTCTCGCCGTTATCGGTCGAGTACGCCATCGCCGAATAGTTCGTCGTCCAGCTGCCGGGCGCACCCCACTGCTTGACGGACATGAAACTCAGGTACTGGGTGGCGCCGAACTGAGTGCCCGGCGTCGGCACCGAGATGCCCGACGTCGGGATCAGCGTCACTCCGGACGGCAGGCCCGCGGGGAGTTTGGCGGGCAGGATGATCTGGCGTGCCGTCGTCGGCGACGACAGCGGGGTACCACCGAACATGTTGCCGTTGAGCCACTGGCCGGCCGGGATCGAAATGCCGTCCGCGAGATTGGCATCCGAGGAGCGGAACAGGATGTTGTTCAGCCAGTTTCCGGTCATGTTGGGGCCGCTGAAGGTGTCTCCAAAAGCCATCAGCACCTGGTGCTCGTTGATCGGGGTGCTGGGGTCGTCGGCAATTCCGTTGTCCCACACGGTGCCGACATCGGTGCCCCAGACGCCGAACCGGTTGTAGGTGTCGTTGGGGGCGAAGTTGCCCGTCACCCAGTCGACGAAACTTGTTGACGGACTGAGCTGTTGACCTGGTGTGGGCCAGGCCGGCCGGGGGTTCATGACCGCGGTGAGCGCGGCCATCGGATTGCTCAGCACCTGGCCGGTGGTGGTGAGTGCGCTGACGACGTTCTGTGGCTTGATGGCCGTCAGGAGGTTGTCGATCTCTTTGCGAGCGAAGGCCAGCACGGTCCACGCCAGCGTCGGCTGGGCGGGGCTGCCTGCCGGGTTGAACGCCCAATTCAGGGCGCCGGAAACGGCTTTCATCACGGCCGCCACCGGATTCAGCGCCTTGGCGGCGGGTGCGGTGACGTTCGAGGTGAGCAGGTGCGTCGTCGCGGCGACGGGCGTCGGCGACGCAGTGACCACGCTCGTGGTGACCTTCATGGCCGTCGGTGCGACAGCGGCCACGCTGACCGGCTTGGGCGCGGTGGTCTGCTGGCCGGCGGCGGCCGGCTTGGCGGGCGTCAGCCGTGGCGGTTTCGGGGTCTTCGGAACCGCGGCGGTCGATGCGACGTCGTTGGCGGTCGTGCTCTTCGACGGATTCCCCCGCCCGCGGTTCTTGGTCAGCGGCTTGTCCGGCTTGGTCTCGGACTTGGTCTCGGACTTGGGGTCCGTCTTGGGATCAGCCGACGTGTCGTCCGTGGTTCCGGTGGACGGCGTCTCGGTCTTGTCCCCGTCCTTCGTGGGCTTGGGCTTGCCGCGACGAGGTTTGGTGGGGTTGCCCGAAGTGGCAGAGACCCCGGCATTTTCGCCCGAGGAAGCTGCTGGACCGGCCGGCGCTCCGGCGTCGGTCTGGTCGGCCCAGGCGGCCCCCTGACCGGATGCGATCGCGGTCCCGATGCCGAGCGCGACGGCGAGTCTCCCGACGCGGCCGACGTATCTTGCGGCGCTCATCGTGTCTCCCTGTTGTTCCAGCTAATTAACCTATGGAACAACATCGGCTCGCGTCGCGGGAGACTTTCGACGGGTTGATTCCGTCTCGATACCGTCAGCGGAGCAGGCCGGCTTCCCGCAGTGCGTCCTCGTACAGTTCGATGGCGTGGTCGATGCCCCGATCGACCCAACTGTCGACGAAGGCCACCCGGTCGGCGATCAGCTGGATACCGGTGGCCCAGCGCTCGAAATCGCCGGTGCGGCGCAGAATATCGATCTGGACGCGGGTGCCCTTGAGGTGGATGAACCCGCCCAATTCCGTGGTCTGCGGGCGCAGCACCGTGACGTCGAAACCGTCGATCCGGCCGTCGTCGACGAGGGCCTGCAGGTAGCCGCGGGCATTGCGCAGGGCCTCGAGCGCCTGGCGCTCACGGCCCTGGGTGGGCAGCCCCCAGGCGATCCAGATTCCGGTTTCGGACATGGCGCTTTACGCTACGCGCGCGCCGAGCAGTCGGCGGGGAAGTCGCGGGCGGCGCATGGTGCGCGCCACCCATTCGCCGAGCGTCACCCCGGCGGCCAGGGTGCAGCCGACCATGACGGCCGTGAAGAGGTTGGAGATGGCTGCCAATGTCTGGCCGGCCATGATCTCGGACAGCCCGCGATAGACCGCGAGACCGGGCACGAGCGGCGTGATGCCGGCGACGGAGACGATGATCGGCGGGACCACGGCGCGCCGGGCCAGCAAGCCACCGGCCAGGCCGACGACCGTGGCGGCGACCGCGGAGGCCACGATCGGGCCCAGCCCCGCGTTCAGGATCGACCCGACCAGTCCCGCCCCGACGGCGCCCGAGGCGAACGAGGTGGCAAGTGCCTTCAACGAGGCATAGCTGGCGAGCGCGAAGGCCGCTGACGCCAGGCCGCCGGTGAGCACCATGATCGGCAGTGGCGCGTAGGGGAGCACCTCCTGCTGCATCGGCGGGAGGCCGGCGCCGAGAGCGGAGGTGAGCCGGAGCGCGATGCCCACACCGCCGACCAGGCCCGCGGTGAAGACCATCACCTCGATGAACCGTCCGGCCGCGGTGACCGGTGCACCCGTGATGGCGTCCTGCACCGAACCGACGAGCGACAGCCCCGCCATGAGCACGATGATGCCCGACACGATGATGCGGTACGGCGCGACGATGGCACTGTGCTCGATGGCGAGTTTGTAGATGAACGCGGCCGGGACCGTCGCCATGAAACCGCCCATCACCTGCTGGAAGAAGTACGGCAGGCCGAGCTTGCCGAGGGCGACGTTGGTTCCGTAGATCGCGGCGGTGGTGACGAACGAGACGACGGCGAGCGTCGGGCTGCCGCCGAGCATGAGCGTCACCGCGGCGGCCATCAGCGCCCACCCGGACAGCGCCACCTTGCGCGAATACGGATGATCCGCGGCGACGATGTGGTCGAGTGCCGCGCGGGCGGGCTTGAGGCCGAGATGTCCGCGGCCGATCCGCCGCAGCAGCGTGTCGACCTGTTCCAGGCGCGTGTAATCCAGTGATCGGTACTTCACCGTGCGCATGTAGTTGGTGGGCGGCAGGCCCGGACCGCGCCGGGCCGAGACGTGGATGGCGTTGTAGGTGACGTCGACGGCGCAGTCGGCCAGGCCATAGGTGGCGGCGACGAACGCGATCTGCTTACTGGTGTCGATGGCGCCGGTGCCCGAATCCAGCAGCACCTCGCCGACGTTCATCGCCAGCTCGACGACCTCGGTGACGGCGTGTTCGTCGCTCACGTCGATGGGTTGCAATGGCGTGATGACGGGCAAGCCCGCGGTATCGGCGGTGGACGGCCGGTCACCGAGAAGTCGCCGCCGGGCGGTGGCGACGCGATCACGCAATGTCACATCAGAATCGTAGGTCCCGAGGGTGGCGCCTCATCGCCCCTCCGTGTGCGTTTGCCCCGGTCGAAGGAGCGTTGTCCTTTGCTGTGGGCCAGATCACCGGCGGGCGGCGTTCGGTTGGGTGGCGATTCACCGACTACACCTTGCACAAGCTCGTCGTCGCGGACGGGCCGGGGATCTGTTGTGCACGGGGAGAATCGGGCGTGGGGGATGTACTGCCGGAGCGCCGGCTGTGGCGGCGGGCTGCCCGCTGGTGGCCGGTGCTGGTGGCGTTGGTGGCCACGATCGCGCTCGCGATCGGTGGTCAGCATTGGTTTGCCAGTTCGGCCCGTTCAAAGCCTGAAGGCGAGCCGGCCGAGTCGCCGGCGCAGCGATTCGCCGATGCCGCGATGGCCGCATTCGCCGGATCGACCACGATCGCGGTCCCGGCCCTGACGCCCGACCAGCGGGCTGCGGGACTGCCTGCCGAGCCGGTGGCCGGCCTGAGCGCGACGACATCGGCCGGGCCGCTACAGCTGGTCCTTCCCGCCGGCCTGGATACCGCCCAACGCACCAGGAGTGGATCGGTGGTCTACCCCGAGCATGGCGCTGGGGTTGATTTCCTGGCCGAGAACACCGGCACTGGGACGCGTGCCGTGGCCCGCATCGACAGCCCGACCGGCGTGCGGATGGTCACCACGTTCGTGCGCACACCCGCCGACACCGTCCTGCTGGCCCACCCCGGTGGATTTCTGACCATCAACCGGGCCACTCCGACCGCGGAACCCGTCGGCGTGTTCAGTCCGGCCGAAACCCGTGACACCGCAGGCAAACTCGTACCTTCGTCGTACGTGGCTCGCCGGCTCCGCCCCGGTCTGTATCAACTCTCCGAGGTCATCGACCCGCGACCGGACACCGTGTGGCCGGTGTTCGGAGTCCAAGCAGTGAACCCGCTCGGCACGACCAACCCGGCGGCGACCGCGGTCGTCGTCGCCGGGGCGGCGGTTACGGTGACCGGTGCCGGCGGGCCGGCCGGTACTGCCGCGATCACCGCGGCAGTGGCCAATCTCGGTGCCGCCGGCCGACAGCTCGCCGCAGAAGCCATGCCCGACAACCAAACTCTCGGCGTTGTCTCAACGGTCGCCGACACGGCCACCATGCGCACCCCTGGTGGCGCCGCCAAGAAGGTTGCCGAAGAAGGCGCCGACATCGTCGCCAAACAGGTGGTCACGTACACGGGCGACGTCGTCGACGCCGCCACGGTCGTCCCCGACCCGGCACAGCTACGCGACCTAGGATGAGTTCAGCTCGGGGCGAGGGGGACGAACGTGACGGATGATCCGGTGATCGCGCAGTTGGTGCGAGCGGTCGAGCAGAGTCCGGACTCACTGGCCCTGCGCCTGCACCTGGCCGGACTGCTGGCCGAACGGGGCCGGCACGCCGAGGCGTTGGCGCACTGCGGTGCGGTGCTGGCCGCAGACCCGACCGACACCACGGCGCAGGGGTTGTTGCAGCAATGCACCGCGGCACTGGCCGCGCCTACGCCTACACCCACGCAAGTGCCTGAACCTGGAGCACCGCAATCGAAGTCATCGTTCGACTGGGACGCGGCCGAAGACCAGGTGTCCGACATCGTCAAGCCCGCGTTTGTCGATGAACCCGCCCAGGCGGTGAGCGAGGACGACTTCGAGGCGGTCACCCGTAGCGACGTGCGACTGGCGGACATCGGCGGTATGGAGGCCGTCAAGAAGCAACTGGAGCTCTCCCTGCTGGGACCGCTGCGCAACCCGGAGCTGATGAAGGCCTACAAGATGTCGGCTCGCGGCGGTCTGCTGCTCTACGGGCCGCCCGGGTGTGGGAAGTCGTTCATCGCCAAGGCGGTGTCGGGCGAGTTGGGTGCGAACTTCTATCAGGTCGGCATCGCGGACGTGTTGCACCGGTGGTTCGGTGAGAGCGAACGCAGCATCCGCGCGGTCTTCGACACCGCGCGGCGTAACGCGCCGTGTGTGCTGTTCTTCGACGAAGTTGACGCGCTGGGCCACCGCCGATCCGCGTTGAGCGGTACCTCCGGTATCCGGACCATCGTCAATACCCTTCTGGAGGAACTGGATTCAGCCTCGGCCAGCAACGACGGCGTGTACATCCTGGGCGCCACAAACGCGCCGTGGGATGTCGATGCCGCGCTGCGTCGACCGGGCCGGTTCGACCGGATGGTCTTCGTCGGGTTGCCCGACACCGAGGCGCGGGCCAGTATCGGGCGGTTGCATCTGCAGGATCGTCCGATCGAGGGGATCGACCTGTCCGCGCTGGCGGCCCGGACTGCGGGTTTCTCCGGCGCGGATCTGGCCCATGTCTGCGACACCGCAACGCAATTGGCGATGGCGGACTCGCTGCACAGCGGCCAGGTGCGGCCGGTGCGGATGTCCGATGTGGAGGCGGCGCTGCGCCAGGTCCGCCCGTCGACCGGCCCGTGGTTCGATACGGCCCGCAACGTCGTTGAATTCGGCAATCGGGACGGCACCTACGACGAGCTGGCGAAGTACCTGCGGCGCAACAAAATTCGGTGACAGCCGACAGTGTCGATGCCGCGCTGCAGCAGGCGCGGGTGTACCTCGACGTGGACAACCACCAGCGCGCCCGCGAGGTGCTGGCCGGTGCGCTTTCGATGGCGCCCGATGATCCGGTGCTGCTCATCCTCGATGCGCAGGCCGCGGTCGGGCTCGACGACTACATCGGTGCCGAGCGCCGGCTCTATGCCGCACTGAAAACGGCCCCCGACAACGAACACGCGATTCGCTTGTACGCCTTGGCGCTTCGTGGGCAGGGGCGGCTGCACGAGGCGAAGTGGATGGCCTGGCGCGCGGTCTGCGGCAACCCGAACGAGTATCGAACCCACTTGGTGTATGCCCAAATCCTTTCGGATGAAGGCTGGTTCGATGCCGCGCTGGCCGAGGTCACCGAAGCGATCCGCCTCGAGCCGTCAGATCCTGATTTGTTTGTCCTGCGGGGGAACATCTTTCGGAAGATGTCTCGAACCGCCGAGTCGGATACGGAATATACTGCCGCGCTCCGGCTGCAACCCGATCACGCGATAGCGACCCACAACCTGGCGGTCAACCGGATGACGCGGGGACGGCTGTTGGGCGCGCTGCGGGGCTTCCACGGCGCCGGCACGCTCGACCCCGCCCTCGGCGGTCTGGCACGGCGCAACATCGCACTCGCCATGGCCCGGTGGCTGCGGTGGTGCACTGCCGGAGTGCTGTTCCTGCTGTGGCTGCTGCTGGTCACCGCAGCCCCGGGCAACACGCTGGGGATGGGACCGCGGCTCGGGATCGCCGCGGCGACCATCGGTCTGGGCGCCGCGCTGGCAAAGCTGGTGGTCACCGTCGGGCGCCGGACCTTGGCTTCGGCCCTGAAAACCCGGCCACTGCTCGCGGTTCGTCTTGTGGTCGTTGTCGTCGCAGTGGTCCTGGGCGCTCTCACAGCCGTGAGCCCCCGGCAGCTGGAAGTGGTGCAGATCGGCGCTCCGATGCTGCTCATCGTCAGCCTCGTGCTGGCTTGGGTAGGCCGCTTCACACGACAGTAGGCAGTGCGGGGCTAGTACGACTGCCCATTGGCGTATCGCTCGCGACGGAAGTGGCGACCGTTGCCGCGGTTGCGACTCTTGTACGTCGGCAGCTGTGAGTCACAGTTCGGACAGATCAGCCGCAGGTTCTCCCGGCGGTTGTTCGTCGGGTTGCCGTCGATGTGGTCGAGTACCAACGCGAGCGGCAGGTCGTGCCAGGTCGTGTCGGCACCGCAGATTGCACAGCAATCAGATTGAGCGCCGAGAAGATACTCCCGGATGTAATGGCCTTGGTGGCTGTCGATTCGTCCGATACCCGTTTCGAGCCACTGTTTAGTGCGCGTATCGCGGCGTGCTGAAGCTTGACACGCGTTACCGCAATAGCTCTTCTGGCTGCGTTTCACCAGCGGACTGCCACAACCAAGGCACGACCTCATGAGGCGACGTTACGACGAGCCACCGACAATTGGTCGCTACCTATGTGGAGCCCCCCGTCGGGATTGAACCGACGACATCCGCTTTACAAGAGCGGTGCTCTACCACTGAGCTAGGGAGGCATGCGGTTCGAGAATGGTCGAACCGCCCCGAATCCTAACCCGTCAAGGTCACTCGCCGGATCCCGGCTGTTCCTGGCCGTTCTCGTCGATGACCTGCCGTGCCGCGGCCGCCCGGGCTGCGCGCTTGCCGCGCTGGCGGCTCAGCGGGATGCGACCGGCGATGTTGCTCAGCGGATTCACCGCGTCGTTGAGGACGAGCACCGCGTCGTACAGCTTGTCGACGGTCGGGGCGAGCCCGGCGAGCACGGGCGCCAGTTGGTTGAGGTTGTCGACGACTTCGTTCAACTTCATCAGGGCGCCGTCGGGTGCGGTGAGGACGTCGATCGCGCCGCCCTCATCGAGCAGCCGTTCGGCGATACCGCCCTCGCTGAGCAGCCGGTCCACCAGGCCGCCGTCAGAGAGCATCTTGTCGACCGGCCCGCCATCGCCGAGGAGGCGGTCGGCGATGCCGTCGGCGCGCAGCACCCGGTCGACCACCCCGTTGTCGGCCAACAGCCGGTCGGCGATACCACCTTCGCCGACCAGTCGATCGGCGATGCCTTCCGGGCGAAGGACCCGGTCCACCAGGCCACCGTCGGCGAGCATCTGTTCCACGACACCGCCTTCGGCCAGTCCGCGGTCGGCCACCCCGCCCGGGGCGAGGACCCGGTCAAGGATGCCGTCGGCGGACAGCACGCGGTCGACGACACCGCCGTCGGCGAGGACGCGGTCGGCGGGGCCGCCCGGTTCGAGCAGTCGGTCCACGATGCCGCCCGAACTCAGCAGCCGGTCCACCACTCCGCCGTCGGCGAGGACACGGTCGGCCGGTCCGCCCTCGGCGATCAGGCGGGCGGCGATGCCGTCCTCGCTGAGTACCCGGTCGACGACACCGTCCGGGGCGAGCACCTGTTCGGCGAAGCCACCTGGGGCGAGGACTCGGGACAACGCGCCGTCGTCGGATGTCAATTGGTCCAGCAGGCCGCCGTCGAGCGTCAGTTGGTCGATGATGCCGCCGGGTGCCAGTGCCCGCGTCACGGCGCCGCCCTCGGCGGTCAGGCGGTCGAGGAGGCCGCCGTCCTGGCTGATCTGATCGACCAGGCCGCCCGGGCGGAGCAACCGATCGAGTACGCCGCCCGGCGCCAGCGCCCGGCCCAGCGGAGCGTCGTCGTCGACCAGTCGGGTGAGACGGCCGGCCCGGCTGAGCGTGTCATCGAGGCCGAGCATGGACATGACGGGCGAACCCACGCTGGTGTCGCCGAGTGCGTGTTGCACGCTCGACAGCGTGCCGCTGGCGATTTCGAGACCGGCGCTGGCGATCTTGAGCGGCGTCGAGGCCAGGTCTGACAGGGCTTTACCCAAATCCATCGGCCAAGTGTATGGCGCGGATCACATTTGATGTCGCTGAGGTAGGTACCGGCGGTCCGGCTATCTGCTGAATGACTCACAGTATCTTCACAGCTACCGAGCAGGGAGGATTTAAGGCCTGCGAGGACCATGGCTGCATGGCTATGGCTGCAGTTCCTGAGGCGACGCCCGAAGCTCGGATTCTCGTCGTCGACGATGAGACCAACATCGTCGAGCTGCTGTCGGTCAGTCTGAAGTTCCAGGGCTTCGAGGTGCATTCCGCCTCCAATGGCCCTGCCGCGCTCGACAAGGCCCGCGAGGTCAAGCCCGATGCCGTGATCCTCGACGTGATGATGCCCGGTATGGACGGGTTCGGCGTGCTGCGCCGGATGCGGGCCGACGGTATCGATGCGCCCGCGCTGTTCCTCACCGCCCGCGACAGCCTGCAGGACAAGGTGGCCGGCCTGACGCTCGGCGGCGACGACTACGTCACCAAGCCGTTCAGCCTCGAAGAGGTCGTGGCGCGGCTGCGAGTGATCCTGCGCCGCACCGGCCGTGGCGTCGAAGAGCCCCGTAGCGCGCGGCTGACGTTCGCCGACATCGAGCTCGACGAGGACACCCACGAGGTGTGGAAGGCCGGCGAACCGGTGTCGCTGTCGCCCACCGAGTTCACGCTGCTGCGCTACTTCATCATCAACGCGGGCACTGTCCTGTCGAAGCCGAAGATCCTCGACCACGTGTGGCGCTACGACTTCGGCGGTGACGTGAACGTCGTCGAGTCGTACGTGTCGTACCTGCGTCGCAAGATCGACACGGGTGAGAAGCGCCTGCTGCACACGTTGCGGGGAGTCGGTTACGTGCTCCGCGAGCCGCGGTGATGAGCGCTTGCGCGAAGAACAGACGGCGCTGATGAGCGCTTGCGCGAAGAACAGACCGCGCTGAGGGATTTCTGGCGAGACATCGCCAACAATGGAGTGATGACACGCCGGCTGGGTGAGCGAAGCGACGGGACAAGTCGCGGCGCACGCGGTATCCCACTGCGAGTGGGGCTGGTCGCCGCGACGGTGCTGCTGGCGGCCTGCGGTCTGCTGGCCTCCGGCGTCGCCGTCACGTCGATCATGCAGCACAGCCTGATCAACCGCGTCGACGAGACGCTGCTCGACGCCTCGCGGAGCTGGGCGCAGGAACCGCGGCGCATCCCGGCCACCCCGATCGAAGGGCCGAACCCGGCGCGGCCGCCGTCGAACTTCTACGTCCGTGGCATCGATCCCGACGGCCGGGTGTGGATCGCCGTCAACGACAACGACGCACAGCCCGCCCTGCCGGACACTAATGACGTCGGTCCGGTGCCGACGACGGTCGGCTCGATCCACCACTCCGACGTGAAGTGGCGGGCCATGACGGTGCGCGGCCCGGACGGGGAATTGACGACGGTCGCGATCGACCTGTCCGACGTGGCGTCGACGGTGCGCGCGCTGGCGTGGTCGCAGGTCGGCATCGGTGCCGCGGTGCTGCTGATCCTGGGCATCGCCGGTTATGTCGCGGTGCACCGCAGCCTCCGGCCGCTGGACGAGGTGGAGCGCACGGCGGCCGACATTGCTTCGGGACAGCTCGACCGTCGTGTTCCCGAGCGAGACTCACGCACCGAGGTCGGCCGATTGTCGTTGGCGCTCAACGGCATGCTGGCGCAGATTCAGAACGCCGTCGCCTCGTCGGAGCAGTCGGCGGAGACGGCGCGGACCTCCGAGGACCGGATGCGCCGCTTCATCACCGACGCCAGCCACGAGCTGCGGACGCCGCTGACCACCATCCGCGGATTCGCCGAGCTGTACCGGCAGGGCGCCGCCAGTGACGTCGAGATGCTGATGAGCCGCATCGAGAGCGAGGCCCGGCGGATGGGCCTGCTGGTCGAGGATCTGCTGCTGCTGGCGCGCCTGGACCAACAGCGGCCGCTGGAGCAGCGGCCCGTCGACCTGCTGATCCTGGCCACCGACGCCGTGCACGACGCGCGCTCGATCGCACCGCAGCGGGCGGTGTCGCTGGAACTACTGGACGGGCCGGGCACCCCGGAAGTGCTGGGCGACGAGCCTCGGCTGCGGCAGGTGCTCGGCAACTTGGTGATGAACGCGGTGCAGCACACCCCGGAGTCCGGCGGCATCACGGTGCGCGTCGGCACGGCCGGCGGCGACGCGGTGCTGGAGGTCTGCGATCAGGGACCGGGCCTGACGGCCGAGGACGCCCACCGCATCTTCGAGCGCTTCTACCGCACCGATTCGTCGCGTACGCGGACCAGCGGCGGCACGGGCCTCGGCCTGTCGATCGTCGACTCGCTGGTGCGGGCGCACGGCGGCGTGGTCACGGTCACCACCGCGCCGGGGCACGGGTGCCGATTCACGGTGCGTCTGCCGCGTATCGGCGGCGCCGCAGGGTCAACCGAGGGCAGCGATGATCTTGGCCTGAGCCTCGTCGAGTGATTCCGGCGACGGGTTGCGGTCGACGTTGGCGAACCCGAAGTCGGACAGGTTGCGGGCCGGGAACACGTGCACGTGCAGGTGCGGCACCTCGAGCCCGGCGATGATCACGCCGGCGCGCTCGGCGTCGAAGGCTTGGCACACCGCGCGGCCGATCTTCTGCGACACCGCCATGACCTTGTTGAACAGCTCGGGATCCAGGTCCTGCCAGTTGTCCACCTCGGCCCGGGGCACCACCAGCGTGTGGCCCTGCGTCATGGGCTCGATGGTGAGGAACGCGACGACGTCGTCGTCCTCGTAGACGAATCGGCCCGGAATGTCGCGGTTGATGATCATGGTGAACACGGACGGCATGAGCCCCAGCCTATTGCTCGACGCGGGTGCCCGATAGCCAGGGATCGATGTCCGTGCCGGCTGGGCTGGCGAACGGGCTGTCGCCGATGGTCTCGTAGTCCTGCTGAAAAGCGTCCGCGGTCAAGTGTTTTCGCGGATTCCGGCCCGTTCCGATGAAGCCTGCCAGCTCGAAGTCCAAGGCGCCGGACAGGGATCGGTTACTGCCGAAGTAGACGGCGCGTTTGACGGCCGCGATGGCGTAGGGGGAGCGCCGGGACAGTCGCTGCGCGGTGGCCCGGACGTCGTCGAGCAACCCGTCGGCGGGGGCGAGCCGGTGCACGACGCCGGCGTCGAAGGCCTCGCGCGCCGTCAGGGGGCGGCCTTCCAGCATGTGCTCCAGCGCGGCGGACATCCCGAGCATGGCCGGAAGTCGTTGGCTCCCACCGCCTCCCGGCACCAGCCCGGCGAGAATCTCGATCAGGCCGATGCGGACCTGGTCGGCGTCGGCCGCGATGCGCAGGTCGCAGAACAGCGCGAGCTCGAACCCGCCACCGAGCGCCGCGCCGTTGATCGCGGCGAGGTAGACGACGCCCGACCGGTTCATCCGGGTGATGGTGCGTTTGAGGATGGTGCTGTAGACGATGCCGGTGCCCCAGTCGCCGCCGCGGGTCTCGGTGGCCTTGAGCAGCGCAGGCACGCGCATGGCGGCGTTGTTGAGCTTGATGGACCAGGTCACGGCGCGCGACGGCAGTGGCGGTGTCGCCATCTGGAAGAAAAGCTGCACCTGTTCGGGTTCGGAGTGCGAGATGAATTTGTCGCCGGTGCCGGTCAGGATGACCGCGCCGACCGACGCATCTTGATCCGCGGCGCGCGTCAGCCGGTCCATGTCCTTGACCAGGCGCAGGGACAGGAAGTGGTTCGGCGGGTCATCGAACCGCGCGGTGAGGACGCGGCCGTCCTGGTGCAGCGTCAGGGTTTCCAGGTTCAGCTCGGCAGTGCGAACCGGGGCTCGTCGTGGCACGGTGTCGTCCTAGGAGTTCACGGTCTGGACCAGGGCAGGAATGGGCCCGTCCGGCACGATGGTGAGCGGCGCGGTGATGGGGAACGTCGACTCGCGTGAGGTCAGCCGGCAGTGCCGGACGATCGAGGCGAGCTCCAGGGTCGCCGCGGTGAGGGCGAAGAACTCGCCGATGCAGGAGCGCGGCCCACCGCCGAACGGCAGGAACTGCCACTGCATCCGCGAGCGGCCCGCGCTGAACCGGTCGGGATCGAATTCCAGTGGGCGGTCCCACAACTCCGGGTCGCGGTGCATGGCGTAGACCCCGACCAGGAGCATGCTCCCGGCCTCGACCCGGAATCCGTCGACGGCCATGTCCTGCCGGGCAATACGCATCACCCCGGGCGTCGGGCCGCCGAGGCGCAGGGCCTCCTGGATGACGCTCACGGTGTAGGGCAGGTGGCTGCGCGGATTGGTCCGCAGCACGGTCTCGTCGACCGCGGACACCTCGGCGGCGACCCGATCGAAGATCTCGGGATGACGGCCCAGCGCCCACAGCGCGTAGGCGAGTGTCGTCGCGGTGGTCTCCAGTCCGGAGGCCAGGAAGATGACGAGCTCGTGGCAGATTTCCTCGTCCGTCAACGGTTCTGCCGTCTCCGGGTCCCGGGCCGCCATCATGGCGCGGACCAGCGGAGCGCTGAGCTCCGGGTCGGTGCGACAGTCCTGCAGGATCTGTGCGGCGAGGTCGTGTGCCACCTTGTTGAACTTGACCGCGAAGCGTCGCTCCTTGGTCGGCACCCAGCTGGGCAGCTTCACCGGGGCGCGGCCACGGTCCGCGATGTACTTGCTGATCCGGCGCAGCGGGTCGACCAATTCATCTGTGTACGAACCAGGTTCGAATCCCATGATGGTGCGGCCGAGCACCCGCATGGTGATCCGCCGGCTCTCCTGGTCGAGGTCGATCTCGGATCCGTCCCGCCAGGAGGTCGCGGCGTCGGTGGCGATGTCGTACATCTGCTCGTTGAGTTCGGCGATGCGCGCGGTGGTGAACACCGGCTGCAGCATGCGGCGCCGCCCGACCCATTCCTTGTGGCTGAAGTTCAGCAGCGATCCGCCGTTGAGCTTCTGCTGTTCGGTCATGAACGGGAAGTCGCGGTCGACGGCAGGGAAGGTCGCGGTCAGGACGTCACGCGCACCCTGCGGCGAGGTCACGGCGATGATCGGCGGCATTATCCACTTCGGCGCGATCCGCACGGTCGTGACGGGACCGCCGGCGTCGCGGAAGGTCTCACATCCGCTGTGCGCCAACTGGATTGCCGCGATGCGCTCGCGCAGACCCAAGGGCACGTCGGGGGCCGGCGGCAGCCGGCCGACATCCGGTGCGTCGGTTGACACTGTCGGCTCCTGTCGTCAGATGCCGTACCGGACACCGGTGTGGTGTTCGGCGGCAACCCAATTCGCGGTCATCAGGGCTTGGTCGGTGGCCGCGCGGCCGGCCTTCGCCGGCGCAGGCAGGCCGCGCATCCCGAAGAAGCGGTCGGGCCCGTAGTAGCCGCCGCCGATGACGTCGTCCGCCGCTGCGGCGTAGGCGATCGACAAGGCGGCGACATCTGCCGGCTGGCCGATGGCCCGGCACGAGGCGCGCCAGGAGACGTCGCCCCACTTGCGGCCCGAGTGCATGCCCGCGTCGGTATCGGCCCAACCGGGTTGCGCGGATACCGATTTCAGCGTGCTGCCGGCAGCCGACAGGCGGCGCTGCAGTTCGTTCGCGAACAACAGGTTGGCGAGCTTGGCCTGGCAGTACCCGTCGAACGCGGAGTACCTCCGGGTGCGCCAGCCGGGATCGGCGGGGGCGAGCTTGCCGAAGCCCGGCCGGCCGACGAATTCGTGCGCGCGGCTGGTGACCACCACGACCCGATCGGTGATCCGGTCCAGGAGCTGGCCGACCAACGCGAAATGTCCGAGATGGTTGATGCCGGTGTGCAATTCGAAACCGTCGGCGGTCAGGCCGTAGGGCACGTGGCATACCCCGGCGAGCGCGATCACAGTGTCGACGGGGCCGCAGGCGGCCGCCGCGGACTTCACGGAGTCCAGGTTCGCCAGGTCGAGGTTCAGGGTCTGTGCGGCGGGACCGATTTCGCCGGCCAGTGCCTCGGCCTGTTCGCGGCGACGGCAGGCCAGGATCACCTGGGCGCCGGCGCCCGCCAGGTGCCGCGCCGTGGCGGTGCCGAGGCCACCGTTGGCGCCCGTGATCAGGACGGTCCGGCCGGTCTGGTCAGGAATTCGCGCGCCGAGCCAGTCCCTGGCGACCTTGGTGGCAGGGGCGCTGATCGACCGCGCCATCTAGCCGCGGGCCCACTTGGGCTGGATGAAGACGCCTTCGGCCTCGATGGTGACGCCCTGGTCATCGGCGATGTGGGCGACTCCGTAGGCCTTGAAGCCCTCCGTGCGCACGATGCGCGCCTCGGCCCGTAGCTTGCCCAGCGGGGTGGGGCGAACGTACTTCACGTTGATGGTGCCGGTGAAGCGGGTGGTGCCGTCGTTCGACGCCACCTCACCCAGCACGTGGTCGAGGATCATGGCGCAGACCCCGCCGTGAGCGTGGTTGGGCGGGCCCTCGTAGGCGGCACCGAGGGAGAACTCGGACCAGACATAGTCCGTCGCCTCGAGGACGACGGTCAGAGGCGGCGCGACCGGATTACGCAGGCCCACAACGGCATTGGTCCACGGCAGCCACTCGCCTTCGGTAGTGAAGCGCAGGCCCCACGTCTTTTCCAGTTGCTTGGAGCGCAAACGTGCAGTGGCCGAATCGATTTCGGCTTTCGCGGCCGCGACGGTGTCGGGATCGGCGTCGCTTCGGGCCGTCGCGTCCATGAGCTCGCGGACCGACTGGGTCAGCGGCTCGAATACGGAACGGAGGTGTTCGGCTTCCTCGGGGCTGAGGGTATCGGTGCTGAAGTCGAGCATGTCGCTACTAGAACATGTTCTACCGGATGCTGTCGAGCCCACAGTTTGCTGTGATGGCGCCTGACGGTTTGCCAGAGTGGTCGGTCTCGCGGCGCTGACCGTTCGGTCTGCGGGCCGTTGCGCCGCTTGGGTCAGCCTCCTTCCTGACGCCGTTTTCGGTTGTGCGACAACGTGGTTCCGGATGTGACGACGGTTACATCGACTCTGGTCGCGCACAAATATTGAAACAGGTTCTAACTAGTTCGCTAAATTCATAATTAACGCTCCTGACGTGGATATTTACGCGAAAGGAATATAGACCGCGTCTGAATTGCGTGCTACAAACTATTGCCGTTAGTAGCTGAAAACAGCACAACGAAGAACAGCCATGCCGTAATGTCCGCGCGCACACGACAGTTCTGAACAGTCCGCGGTTTACGCGGCGCGGCGAGCGGACGTCGTTGCCGAGGAGGGCAAGAACCTTGACCAATCCCGTAGTCGTTGCGTATGCGCGGACCCCGTTCACGCGTTCGCTGGTAGGTGGACTGGCCAACGTTTCCGAGTTCGACCTCGCGAGCACCGTGATCCGCGAGGTGATTCACCGCGCCGGTGTGGACCCCGAGCTGATCGACAACATCGTGCTCGGTGAGGTGCTGCAGGGCGGCGGCTGCATCGCCCGGTACTCGGCCCTGGACATGGGGCTGCCGGTGGATACGCCGGCGGTGGCGGTCGGCGGCTGGTGTGCGTCCGGAATGATGGCGATGCATCAGGCCGTGGCGACCATCAAGGCAGGCATGGGCAAGTGCGTCATCGCCGGTGGTCTCAACACGCCCTCGGCGTCGCCGCTCGCCGGTCCGCATTTCGCGGCCACCGGCATCACCGACACCCAGATCGCCCCGATGCACCCCGGCATCGGCGAGATGCCCGCGCTCGACCTGGCCCGCACCCTCGGCGAAGGCACCGCGCGGCAGTACGGCCTGACCCGCGAAGAGGTCGATGAGTGGTCGGCCCGCGCGCACACCCTGGCCTCGGACGCCATCGACGGCGGCGTCCTCGATGCGGAGAAGGTCGCCGTAAAAGTCGACGGTGCAGAGGTTTTCGCCGACGAACTACCGTGCCGCGAGTTCAACATGACCAACCTGTCGGCGCTGACGTCGTTCCTCGGTGCGGACTGCACGGTGACGCCGGGCAACCAGACGGGCCTGACCGACGGCGCCGCCGCCATGATGATCTGCGACCCGGACTTCGCGGCCGCCCATGGCCTCACGCCGCTGGCCGAGATCGTCGGCTGGTCGGTCGTCGGCTCGGAGCCCGAGCGCGCCACCGACGCTGCCATCACCGCCACTCGGCGGGCACTCGATGGCGCCGGCATCAGCACCGAGGCCGTCGATCTGTACGACGTCCACGACTCCTACGCTTCCATCGGCATCGCCTATGAGCGCTCGCTGAACATCGGCCGCGACCGGCTCAACGTGCACGGCGGCGGTCTGGCGCTCGGCCACCCCTACGGCGCCTCAGGTACCCGCGTGGCCGGCACCTTGATCAATGAACTGCGGCGACGCGGCGGTGGCATCGGCGCTGGTGCGATCGTCAGCGCAGGTGGTCTGGGCGCCGCCGTCGTGCTCAACGTCTTCCCGCCGGCAGCGTGACGCGACGATGCTCGAACTGATCTCGCGCGTGGTGATCGCCGCGCCCAAACGGACTCTCGTCGCCACCGTCATGCTGATGTCGGTCTTCGGGATACTTTCCGCGCCCATCGGCGACATGCTCGGGGCCGGCGGATTCACCGACCCCGATGCCCAGTCGAACCGCGCCAACAAGGTGCTCACCGAAGAGTTCCACCGCGGGTTCGTGAACCTGAATCTGTTGGTGCAGGCCGACGACTCGGGGGTGCCGGTGACCGCCCCTCCTCTGCGGGCCCAGGTGGACCGGTTGGTCACCGAGCTGCGCGGCACCGAGCACGTCGCCCGGGTGCTGTCGCCGTTCGAGGCACCCGATCCGGTCGCGGCCGGGCTGGTGAGCAAGGACGGTCGCTCGGCCCTGGTCATCGCCTTCCTGGACGGCAACGAGACCACGGGCATCGCCTCGTCCACCGCCCTGGTGGAACGCTATGTCGGACACCGGGATCCGGGGCTGACCATCTCCGCAGGCGGTCCCGGCGCCGTCTACTCCGCGGTCAACGAGCAGAGCCGGCACGACCTGACCCTCAGCGAGGCCATCGTGCTGCCGTTGACGTTCCTGGTCCTGGTGTGGGTGTTCGGCGGCGTGGTCGCGGCACTGGTGCCGCTGGCCGTCGGGGCCTTCGCAATCTCGGGATCGGTTGCGATCCTTCGGGTTCTGGCCGAGTTCGTCGACGTCTCGGTGTTCGCGCTCAACCTCGCGGTGGCGCTGGGGCTGGCCCTGGCCATCGACTACTCACTGCTGCTCGTGAGCCGATACCGCGAGGAGGTCGGTGACGGCTCCCATGCCGACGAGGCGTTGCGACGCACCATGCGCACCGCCGGTCGCACTGTCGTGTTCTCGGCGGCGACTGTCGCGCTGTGCCTGGCGACCCTGGCGGTCTTCCCGATGTACTTCCTGCGCTCGTTCGCGTACGGCGCGGTGTCGGTGGTGGCCATGGCCGCGCTCGCGGCGCTGGTCATCACACCGGCCGCCATCCGCGTCGCGGGCAAGCGGATCGGCAAGCCGGGCCGGCGTGGCCCGCTGACCGAATCACGTTGGTACTCCTGGACGCACGCGGTGATGCGTCGCCCCAAGATCGCCGCCGCCGTCACTCTCATTCCGCTCGTCGTCGTCGGACTGCCGTTCCTGAACATCAAATTCGGCTTCCCCGACGACCGCATCCTGCCGACCACGTCGTCGGCCCGACAGGTGGGTGACCGCATCCGCAGTGACTTCACGCAGGACGCCGGCCTGCCGGTGCACATAGTCCTGTTGCACGGCAACGGCGCGCGCGACAATGCCGCGATCGATACCTACGCCGCCGAGCTGTCCAAGGTGCCGACCGTGGTCGCGGCGGCCGGACCGGGTGCCACGTACGCCGGTGGGCGTGCGGTCGGACCCGCGGGCCACGAGGCGGGCACCGGCACCGACGCCAGCTTCCTGACAGTGACAACCACGACGCTGCCGTTCAGCGCGGCGTCCGACGAAGCCCTGGACCGGTTGCATGCCGTACCCCCGCCGGCCGGCATGACGCCCCTGTTCACCGGAGCCGCGCAGTCCAACCGCGACGGCGTCGAGGCCATCGCCACCCGGGTGCCCACCATGCTCGGGCTGATCGCCATGGTGATGTTCGTCCTGCTGTTCCTGCTGAGCGGCAGCGTGATCATCCCGCTGAAGGCGCTGGTGCTCAATGCCTTGTCACTCACCGCGACGTTCGGCGCGCTGGTGTGGATCTTCCAGGAGGGGCACCTCGGCGGCCTGGGGACGACGGTCGTGGGCACGTTGGTGTCGACCATGCCGGTGCTGATGTTCTGCGTCGCGTTCGGACTGTCGATGGATTATGAGGTGTTCATCATCGCCCGCATCCGCGAATTCTGGCTGGCCTCAGATCGTTCCGATGCGGCCGGTCGCGAATCGGTGGCCCTGGGCCTGGCGGGCACCGGCCGGATCGTCACCGCCGCGGCGCTCGTCATGGCGATCACCTTCGCCGGACTGGTGGCCTCACAGGTGTCGTTCCTGCGCATCTTCGGCTTCGGGCTGGCGGTCGCGATCCTGGTGGACGCCATCGTGATCCGGACCGTGCTGTTGCCGGCCGTCATGGTGCTGCTAGGTAAGGCGAACTGGTGGGCACCCGCGCCGCTGGCCCGGCTGCACGCCCGCATCGGCCTGAATGAGGGTGCACCGCCTACCAATTCGTCAGTCCCAGCGGAAGTCGGGTAATGAATCAGATGGCCACACGCAGTCTGCTGTTGACGGGCGCCACCTCCGGGCTGGGGCTCGGGCTGGCGCAACGGGTCGTGGGAACGCCGGGCTGGCACTGCGTGCTACCCGTCCGCAACGCCGAGCGCGGCGCGGAACTCAAGGCCCTGCTCGGTGACCGGGCCACCGATGCCTTCACCCACATCGTGGTGTGCGATCAGGGGTCTCAGGAGAGCGTGCGTCGCGCCGCCTCCGAAATCGCGCGCCTCGTGGGGGACGGCGTCATCCCGCCGCTGAGCACCGTCGTGCTCAACGCCGCGGTGCTGCGCAACGATGCACATGAGCTGAGCGCCGACGGCATCGAATTGACCGTCGCCACCAACCTTTTCGGCCCGCACGCGCTGCTGGCGCGGATCAGTCCGCAGCTCGCCGACGATGCCCGCGTCATGATCGTCGGGTCCCCGACCATCCGCGAGACGCTGTTCCAGCGGCTGGCGCGGGTGAAGACCGCGGAGTGGAAACCGCTCGCCGAGCAGTGCCTGCCCAGCGATGACGGTGTCCAGGCGTACGCGCGCACCAAGCTCGGCCTGTTCTACCTGTCCCGCGCGGCGGGGTGGCTGGTGCCAGAGGGCATGTCCGCGGCGTACTTCGATCCGGGTGTGATGCCTGGCACGAACATCCTGCGCGAGCGTGGTCAGTTCAGCCAGGTCTACTGGCGCCGGGTGCTCCCGTACATCGCCTGGACCTTCGGCGGGGTCACCGTCGGCCGCGGCGCGCGGTCGATGTCTCCCTATGTGCTGCACCAGAAGTCGATGGGGGACAGCGGATTCCTGTCGGTCAAATGGGGCAAGCGCGCGCCGGCCGTCGACCCGGCGCGGGTGCACGAGTACTTCGTGGCGGCCAACGACATCACCGGCATCGGCGAGTCCGACGCCGCACCGTGGTGGTCGCAACCGGACCGCCTGCTTGGTCAGCCGGTCGGGCCGCGCGCCTGATGGCACCGCGCAAGTCACTGGTCATGGGCGCCAGTGGCTTCCTCGGCTCCCACGTGACGCGTCAACTCGTCGAGCGCGGCGACGACGTCCGGGTGCTGCTGCGGGAGAGCAGCTCCACCAAAGGGATCGACGATCTCGACGTCGAGCGTTGCTACGGAGACATTTTCGCCGACGACGCCGTGCGGGCCGCGATGGCCGACCGGGACGTCGTCTTCTACTGCGTCGTCGACGCGCGGGCCATGCTGCCCGACCCGGCACCGTTGTTCCGGACCAACGTCGACGGACTGCGCCGCGTGCTGGACATCGCGGTGGATGCCGACCTCGAAAAGTTCGTGTTCGTCAGCACCATCTGCACCATCGCCGTCAGCTCTGACGGCAGTGCCGTCACCGAAGAGACCCCGTTCAACTGGGGGGACAAGGGCGGCGACTACGTGCGATCACGTCGTACCGCAGAGCAACTCGTGCTGGAGGCCGCCAGGATTCGGGGGCTGCCCGCTGTCGCGATGTGCGTATCGAACACCTACGGCCCGGGGGATTGGCAACCGACGCCGCACGGTGAGATCGTCGCTCGTACCGCCGCCGGCCGGATGCGGTTCTATGCCGCCCGCGCGGCGGCTGAAGTCGTCGGTATCGAGGACGCGGCTCGTGCGTTGCTGCTGGCGGCGGAACGAGGCCGCGCCGGAGAGCGATACATCATCTCGGAAAGTTATCTGTCATTGCGGACCATCTTGGAGACGGCGGCCGACGAAATCGGGGTCCGACCACCACGATTCGGCATTCCGAAGGCCGCGATGTATGCGGGCGCCTACGCCGCGCTGCCGCTCCGCGCCGGGTGTCCGGGCAAGGTGCCGCCGCTGCTCACCATCACGCGGTTGCTGTACCTGCCGTCACCAGCGGACCACAGCAAGGCCCGCCGTGAGTTGGGCTGGGAACCGGAGCCGACCGTGAATGCCATTCGCCGAGCGGCCCGGTTCTACGCCGAGCACCACATCGTGTAGTTCGGCGCTTACTCCGCCGGCTGCTCGAACTTCATCGCCTCGAGGTTCCAGTAGCCGCGCAAGTTGGTGATGAGCCCGGCGTCGTCGACCTTATAGGTGAAGGGGCCGCGGACGGTGGCCACGAAACCGTTCGGGAACTCGGTGCGCAACACCAGGATGTAGGCGATCTCGTGGGGCGAGCTGGACGGGAACGTCTCCTCGCAGGTGATCGTCAACTGGTTGGGCCCGATGTTGGTGTCGTAGAAGGCCGCAAGCGCCTCCTTGCCTTTCACGCCGGTACCGTCCGGGTTGGTGACGGACTCGCCGATCGGGTCTTCGACGACGATGTCGTCGGCCATCAGGGCCAGCCAGCCCTCGCGGTCGTGGCTCTGGACGCAACGCCACGACGACTGAGAGGCGATGACAACGGGACTGTCGGACAAGGTGTTTCCTTCCATTCATGCTGAAACGGCGCCCCGGCAGGCGGTTACTCGAACCTTCCCTGCCGAAGCGCCGTTTCGGGCCGGCGCGTCTCGCTCAGCGGTCGGCGTCGGTGTACCGGATGACGCCGCGGATGTTGCGGCCTTCGAGCATGTCCTGGTAGCCCTCGTTGATCTGCTCCAGCTTGTACTGCCGGGTGACCATGTCGTCGAGGTTCAGGCGGCCGGCCTTGTACATGGCCAGCAGCGACGGGATGTCGTGGTGGGGGTTGCCGCCACCGAAGATGGTGCCCTGCAGGCGCTTCTGCATCAGCGTCAGCATCGACAGGTTCAGCTTCACGTCCAGGCTGGCCATGTTCGCCACCGCGGTCACCACGCAGGTGCCGCCCTTGCTGGTGATGTTCAGGTAGTTGTCGATGTCCTCACCGTGCAGCTCACCGACGGTGACGATGGTCTTGCTGGCCATGCGGCCTTCGGTGACCTCGGCGACACCGGCCATGGCGCTGAAGATGTCGGGGTAGGCGTGGGTGGCGCCGAACTTGAGTGCGTTGTCGCGTTTGAACTCAACAGGATCCACGACGAAGACGTTGCGTGCGCCGGCGTTCAGCGCACCCTGCAGGGCGCCGGTACCGACACCACCGACACCGACGATGCACACGTCGTCGCCGGGGCGGACGTCACCGCTGCGGACCGCCGAGCCGTAACCGGTGGTGACGCCGCAGCCGACGAGGCAGGCCACCTCGAACGGGATGGTGGGATCGATCTTCACGACCGAGCTCTTGTGCACCACCATGTACGGGCTGAACGTGCCCAGGAGGGTCATCGGGAGGACCGGCGTGCCGTCGGCGGCGTGCACGCGGTGGGTGCCGTCGGAGACCGCGGTGCCGGTCAGCAGGTACATGCCCAGGTCACACAGGTTGCGCATGCCCGCCTGACAGGACGGACATTCGCCACACGACGGGATGAAAGACAGCACGACGTGGTCGCCGACGGCGATGTGGTCGACGCCGGGGCCGACCTCGACCACGATGCCGGCGCCCTCATGGCCGCCGAGGACAGGGAAGCCCGCCATCGGGATGTCGCCGGTCACCAGGTGGTGGTCGGAGTGGCACATGCCCGACGCTTCCATCTGGATCTTGACCTCGTCCTTGACGGGGTCGCCGATCTCGATCTCCTCGATCGTCCACGGCTTGTTGAACTCCCAGATGAGAGCACCTTTTGTCTTCACCGCATGTGCCTTCCACTAGAACCTGTTTCACTCAGACTAGAGGGAATAGTTAGATACGTCACACCCACCCCCAATCAACTGCTTGGCCGGTTCACCAGATCGGTACCGGGGCCTCGCCCAGGGGGTAGTAGCCCGGCAGTTGCTCGCCGGCCAGGCTGCGCTGGATGCGCTGCTGCATGCCCTTGGAGAGCTTGCCGGCCGTCATCAGGTCGAGGTAGAGCTTCTGTACGTGGCCGAAGTCGAAGAAATCGCGCTGCCACGCGATCTTCGGTTCGCCGTCGACGTTCTCCAGCCGGAACCAGCTGCCGCCGATGCCGTAGATCTCCCGCCCCGGAGCGGTCGGATCATCCGGATCCGTCACCACCTGCTTCCAGAAGCCGACGACCTCACCCTGCTTGTCGTCGATCACCACCCGTTGATACGGGTACTTCCAGCCTTCCAGGCCTTCCATCTCCAAACCCAAAGCGATATCGCGGATTTCGGCCTTGCCGAGGCACATCACGTCTTCCTTCGGGCCGATGTTCCAGCCGTAGGTGGCGTCGTCGGTGTAGAAGTCGGCCATGGGCTTCCAGTCGCCGGCCGCCTCGGCGTCCCGGTTGACCTGCAGCCACCGCTCGACCCATTCTTCGAGTTGTTCGCGGGGGAATGACGTCATTGTCTTGTCCTTTGTTTTCAGCTGGTTTCGCGAATGAACAGGGCTTGGGTAGGGCACTCGGCCACGGCGCGCTCGATCTCGTCGCGTGCCTCGTCGGGCGGGTTCTCGTCGAGGATCTCGACGGTGCCGCGCTTGGGCACGTTGAAATAGTCCGGCGCCTCCAGGGCACACATGGCGTGGCCCTGGCACAGATCGCGATCGACCTCGATCTTGTAGGTGCCCATGGCCTAACCGCGCTTCCGGTACCGCACGTTGGCAGGCCGCTCGAGCTGGACGACCATCTTCGAGTGGTCGTTGCGGTAGCTCTCGGCGGGCTGGGCCATCTCGAACTCGTACTCGCGCAACAGCACCGAGAAGATGGCCTTGATCTGCATCTGCGCGAACGCCGCACCCACACAGCGGTGTTTACCGGCGCCGAACGGAATCCAGGTCCACCGGTTGAGCAGGTCTTCCTGACGCGGCTTGTCGTAGCGGTCGGGGTTGAAGGCATCCGGGTCCGGGAAATCCTCGGGAATCCGGTTGGAGATCGCCGGCGAGGTGGCCACCATCTGGCCCTTGTGGATGGGGTGCCCGGCGACCTCGAACTCGTCCTGCGCGACACGCATCAGGATGATCAGCGGCGGGTGCAGGCGCAGGGTTTCCTTGAGCGCGTTGTCCAGATTCGGAATCTGGCGCAGCGCATGGAAACTCACCTCCTGGCCGTCCGAGTAGAGGTCGTCGAGCTCCTGCTGGACCTTGGCGTAGAAGTCGGGGTGGCGCAGCAGTTCGATCAGCGTCCAGGACGACGTGCCCGAGCTGGTGTGGTGCCCGGCGAACATCAGCGAGATGAACATGCCGGTGACCTCGTTGGCACTGAAGCGCGGGTTGCCCTCCTCGTCCTTGATCGACACCAGGACGTCGAGCAGGTCCCGATCGCTCTTGTCGGTGGGCGGGTTGGCAATTCGCCCGGTCATGACCTCCTGCACGAGCTCCACCAGGTTGGCCCGCGCCTCGTCACGGATCCGGAAGCTCTCGATGGGCAGGTACGGGTCGACGTAGCAGAGCGGATCGGTGCCGCGCTCGAGCAGGTGGTAGTAGTTCGCGAACCGCGAGTCGAGCTGGTTGCGGAATTTCGGGCCGATCAGGCAGGCCGTCGACGTGTAGATGGTGAGCTCGGAGAAGAACTCCAGCAGATCGATTTCTCCTGATTCGCCCCAGTTCTCGGTCATCCGCCGCACCTCGCGCTCGATGGTGGCGGCGTGTCCCTTCATCTGCTCACCGCGCAACGCGGTGTTGTGCAACATCTCCGCTCGACGCTCGGGATCGGCGTCGAACACCACGCCCTCGCCGAAGATCGGCGTCATGAACGGATAGGCCTCGGCCTGGTTGAGTTCGCTGTCGCTGGAGCGGAAGAAGAATTCGTTGGCCTCGGCGCCCGTCAGCAGTACGACCTGCTTGTCGGCCAGTTGGAAGATGCCGGCGTCGCCGCATTCGTCGCGCACGCGCTGCATCAGGCCGATCGGGTCGGTGCGGAACTCCTCCAGGTGGCCGTGCTCCTCCGCGCCACCCGAAACCCGTTGTACCTCAGTGGTGATCGTCATGAGTTGGGCATCCCTTCTTCTCCCAGGGCGAGCGACTGGCGTTCCTTGGCTTCGGCCAGCGGGGCTTCGGGCTGAAGCTCCATGTTGGCGATGAAGCCGCCGCGCGGGGTCTCGGCGACGAACGTGATGGCGCGGGCCAGGTCGGCGGCGCGCAGGAAGTAGCTGTGGCGGGCCTGGCCCCATTTGGCCCAATCCTCGAGGGCCGGGCCGATTTTCTCGGCAGGCAGGCTCCAGCCCATCGACGTCATGGTCGGGCCGGGATGCACCACCGAGGCGCGTACCCCGGTGCCTTCCAGTTCCATCTGCAGGTTGGTCACCATCGCCACCAGACCGGCCTTCGCGGCACCGTAGGCGCCCATGTGCGGACGTTGCCGCAGCGCCACGTCCGAGCCGACGAAGATCAGGTCGCCGCGCCGGCGCTCCACCATGCCGTCGAGGACGGCGCGGGCCATCCGGTTGGCGCCGACCAGGTGAATTTGCAGCTGCTGAGCGAAGTCGTCGGTGCTCATCTCGTGCAGCCGGCCGAAGTTGGTGTCGCCGGCGCCGGTGACCAGGACCTCGATGTCGCCGAGCGCCGCTGTCGCCTTGGCGACGAAGTTCTCGACCGATGCCGTGTCGGTGACGTCCAGCGGCAGCGCAATCGCTTCTCCGCCTTCGGCTTTGATCTGGTCGACGAGTTCCTGACATTTCTCCACCCGGCGGGCGCCCAGGGCAACCGGGAAGCCGTGGGCCGCGAGCGCGGTCGCCGTCGCGGCGCCGATGCCCGAGGAGGCGCCGGCCACGATGGCGGGCCTGCGGGTGGGGTGCGGTTCAAAACGGGCCATTTAGCGTGCCTTAATCTGTGATGGGTTTCAGCGGTGGGACACCGCGATGGGCAGATGCGCGAATCCACGTACTGAACTGGAATGGACTCGGACGGAGTTGTCCTCGTCCACCTCGTAGCCGCGGATACGTTTGAACAATTCGGTCAGGGCGACCCGGGCTTCCATGCGGGCCAGGTGCGCGCCCAGGCAGAAGTGGGCGCCGCTGCCGAAACTCACGAGCTTCGAACCGATGTCGCGTCCGATGCGGTACTCGTCGGGCGCCTCGAACACCCGCTCGTCGCGATTGGCCGAGCCGGCCAGCAGGATCACGACCTCGCCGGCGGGGACGGTGGTGCCGTAGAACTCGAGGTCCTCGACGACCGCCCGGGCCAGGAGTTGGCTCGAGGTGTCGTAGCGCAGCGTCTCCTCGATCCACGGTGCGATCAGTTCGTGGTCATCGAAGATCGGGGCCAGTTGGTCGGGGTTTTTGTGGCCCCAATACGCCGCATTGGCAAGCAGTTTCGTCGTGGTCTCGTTGCCGGCGACCACCATCAGGAACAGGAACGCCATGATCTCGTCGTCGGTGAGTTTGTCGCCGTCGATCTCGGCTTCCACCAGTGCCGAGGTGAGGTCGTCGGACTGAGACTTGCGGCGCTGCTTGACCATGTCGGCGTAGTACATCAACAGCTCACCCGATGCGGCGATGGCCGACGTCGGGACGTCGGACACGCCGTCCTCGCGGTGCATCACCCCGTCGGCCAGCGCGCGGATGCGGACGCGGTCCACCTGAGGGACGCCCATCAGCTCGCTGATGACGTCCATGGGCAGCTTGCCCGCGAAGTCGTCGACGTAGTCGAAGCTTTCTGAATGTTCCAGTGCTGCATCCAAATGCTGGACGGCGATCTCGGTCACGCGGCCTTCCAGCTCGCGGATGCGCCTCGGCGTGAAACCCTTGGAGACCAGCGTGCGCAGCCGTAGATGTGCTGGATCATCAAGGGCGAGAAACGACATCACGCGGTGTGCCTCGTCGTTGCGTGAGATCGGGTCCAGCGCGACGCCGTGCTTGTTGGACAGGGCGGTGCTGTTCCGGAAACCGCGCAGCACGTCCTCGTGCCGGGACAGTGCCCAGAAGTTGAGCTTGTCGTTCCGGTAGATCGGCGCCTCGTCCCGCAGCCGCCGGTAGTACGGATACGGATCCTCGTGGAAGTCGTAGCTGTAGGGGTCGATCAGTAATTCGACTTCCCCGGGCGAGCGAAGCGACGGGGATGTGTTGGCTGTCATGCGTTGTTGCCCACCTTGGGTTATTGATTGTCTCCGACAATGAGCCCGACGACATACGACAGTCGGTCCGCGATCTGGTGATAGGTGTAGGCGCCGCTGCCGGCGTTGACGAGCGCGCCGAAGTACGTCATCTCCAGCGCCGACAGCAGGCGCGGGTCGGCATCGGGGCCGACGGCCGAGCGGATGCGCTTGTGGATTTCGCCACCGATGCGGTCGCGCACCTTGCGGACGGTCTCGTCGTCTCCGGACAGCAGCGCCGTCGTGCAGGCGGCCGCCACTCCGGGCTCGTCGGCGACGACAAGGGCCAGGCTGCGCAGCGCTTGTTCGACACGGCTGGCCATCGACTGATTCACGTCGGTGAAGTACGGCACCTGCCGAACCATGTCCAGGTACACCTCGGCGATGAGGTGGTTCTTTGACGAGAAGTAGGTGTAGGCGGTAGCCGGCGCGACCTTGGCCCGCGCCGCCACCGCCCGCACCGTCAGGTCGGCGTAGGACGACTCCCGCAACATCTCGCGGCCGGCGGCAAGAACCTTCTGAAAGGTTTCTTCCTGGCGGCGATTGCGCGGCTGGTCGTCCACTTCTTGGCCGGTACTGGTGACGGCGGCCACTACATCGCTGGACACATGTCCAAGTTAGCCGATGGCGTGCGGCGGAAGCAAGATGTCGGCATGAATATGCAGGTAAATCGGCTATATGCGACTGGTTTCGCGTCCGATTCTGGTTCGACCCTTGCTAGTCGACGGCGGCTGACGCTATGGTTCGACTGAACGTTGTCGGACAGTTGTCCAACTAAAATCGCATTGCTGGACTTCGTCCAGTGGGCAGGAGTGCAGATGGCCTTGCTGGCTGATCGTGAAAGTCGCCTTCTCATCGACGGGAAACTGGTGCCGGGTTCCCGTGGCACGTTCCCGACCGTCAATCCCGCCACCGAGGAAGTGCTCGGGGTGGCGGCCGACGCCACGGTGGGGGACATGGCCGACGCCGTCGACGCTGCCCGGCGGGCATTCGACGAGACCGACTGGTCCACCAATGTCGAACTGCGGGTGCGCTGCCTGCGGCAACTGCAGCAGGCCATGCGCGACCACGCTGACGAGCTGCGCGAGCTGACCATCTCGGAGGTCGGTGCACCCCGGATGCTCACCGCCGGAGCGCATTTGGACGGCCCGATCGAAGATTTGAGCTTCGCCGCCGACACCGCGGAGGGCTACCAGTGGACCACCGATCTGGGACATGCCACGCCGCAGGGCATTCCGACCAACCGGACCATCGCGCGCGAGGCCATCGGTGTCGTCGGCGCCATCACGCCGTGGAATTTCCCGCACCAGATCAACCTGGCGAAAGTCGGGCCGGCGCTGGCAGCGGGCAACACCCTGGTCCTCAAGCCGGCGCCCGACACCCCGTGGGCCGCCGCGGTGCTCGGCGAACTGATCACCGCGCACACCGACTTCCCGGCGGGCGCCATCAACATCGTCACCTCCCGTGACCACGGCGTCGGCGCCATGCTGTCGAAACACGCTGACGTGGACATGGTTTCGTTCACCGGCTCGACCGTCACCGGACGTGCCGTGATGACCGACGCTGCCGAGACCATCAAGAAAGTGTTCCTGGAACTCGGTGGCAAGTCGGCGTTCCTGGTCCTCGACGACGCCGATGTCGCCGGCGCCTGCGCCATGGCCGCGTTCACGGCGTCTATGCACGCCGGCCAGGGCTGCGCGATCACCACCCGCCTCGTGGTGCCGCGGACCCGTTACGACGAGGCCGTCGCGGCCGCGGCCGGCACGATGGGCGGCATCAAGCCCGGTGATCCATCGAGCCCGCGAACCGTCTGCGGCCCGGTGATCTCGGCCCGTCAGCGGGACCGCGTGCAGAGCTATCTCGATCTCGCCATCGCCGAGGGTGGCACGTTCGCCTGTGGCGGCGGACGTCCGGCGGACCGAGACACGGGGTTCTTCATCGAGCCGACCGTCATTGCCGGACTTGATAATTCGGCCCGAGTCGCCCGCGAGGAGATCTTCGGCCCGGTCCTCACCGTCATCGCCCACGACGGCGACGACGACGCCGTCCGTATCGCCAACGACTCGCCGTACGGTCTGTCGGGCACGGTGTTCTCGGCCGACCCACAGCGGGCGGCCGGCGTCGCGGCGCGGCTACGCGTCGGCACCGTCAACGTCAACGGCGGTGTCTGGTACTCCGCCGATGCGCCGTTCGGCGGCTACAAGCAGTCCGGCAACGGGCGCGAGATGGGCCTCGCCGGGTTCGAGGAGTACCTGGAGACCAAATGCATCGCCACGCTGGCCACATAGGTCCGGCGGGCGAGAACTTCTGGCTGACAAGAACTTAGACGAAAGGTAATCATGAGCAGCAGGTTCGAGAACAAGGTCGCGATCGTGACCGGGGCCGGTGGTGGCATCGGTCAGGTCTACGCCGAGGCACTGGCCCGGGAAGGCGCCGCCGTCGTCGTCGCCGACATCAACGTCGAAGGCGCCGAGAAGGTGGCGGCCGGCATCAAGGCCGAGGGGGGTAAGGCGCTGGCCGTTCGGGTCGACGTCTCGGACCTCGATTCGGCAAACGACATGGCCGCCCAGGCCGTCGCCGAGTTCGGCGGTATCGACTATCTGGTGAACAACGCCGCGATCTTCGGCGGGATGAAGCTCGACGGTCTGCTCACCGTGGACTGGGACTACTACCGCAAGTTCATGAGCGTGAACCTCGACGGGGCGCTGATCTGTAGCCGGGCGGTTTTCCCGCACATGGAGAAGCGCGGCGGTGGCGCCATTGTCAACCAGTCCTCTACCGCGGCATGGGTTTACGCGAACTTCTACGGTCTGGCGAAGGTCGGTATCAACGGTTTGACGCAGCAGCTGTCCCGCGAATTGGGGTGGCGCAACATCCGCATCAACGCGATCGCGCCCGGACCCATCGACACCGAGGCCAACCGCAGCACCACGCCACAGGCCATCGTCAAGCAGATCGTGCAGACCCTGCCGCTGGCGCGCATGGGCACCCCTGAGGATCTCGCCGGTATGTGCCTGTTCCTGCTGTCCGACGAGGCCAGCTGGATCACCGGGCAGATCTTCAACGTCGACGGCGGACAGATCATCCGGTCATGAGTTCTGATGTGAAACTCGGCTACATCGGGCTCGGCAACCAGGGCGCGCCGATGGCCAAGCGGCTGGCCGAATGGCCCGGCGGGCTCATCGTTTTCGACATGCGAGCGGAGGCCATGGCGCCGTTCGCCGAACTCGGCGCCACCGTGGCCGGCAGCGTCGCGGACGTCGCCAAGGCCGACGTCATCAGCGTGACTGTGCTCAACGACGAGCAGGTCCGCGACGTCGTGGCACAACTGGCTGCACATGCCGAACCGGGCACGGTGATCGCGATCCATTCCACGATCGAGCCGACGACGGCCGTCGAGCTGTCCGAGCAGTTGCGGCCCAAGGGAATTCACGTCGTCGACGCTCCGGTGAGTGGTGGCGCCGGAGCGGCGAGCAAAGGCGAACTGGCCGTCATGGTCGGCGCTGACGACGAGGCGTACGACAAGGTCAAGCCCGTCTTCAAGCAGTGGGCTTCGTTGGTGGTGCGCGCCGGCGAGCCCGGCGCCGGCACCCGGATGAAGCTGGCCCGGAACATGCTGACCTTCATCGGTTTCGCCGCCGCGTGTGAGGCGCAAAAGCTGGCAGAGGCGTCGGGCATCGACCTGCAGAAGCTGGGTCGCGTGGTGCGGCACAGTGACGCGCAGTCCGGCGGACCCGGCGCGATCATGGCGCGCGACGACACCAAACCGCTGGCGCCCGACCACTTCCTCTACAACATGTTCGTCCACACCCGTGGGCTGGCGGAGAAAGATCTGACGCTGGCCCTCGGTCTGGGTTCTGCTGTGGGAGTGGACCTTCCGCTTGCCGAGCTGGCGCTGGCCAACCTCGCCGATGGCCTCGGCGTACCTCATGCCAAGGAGAATTGATGGACGAGTTGCGTGCCAGGGGCCTGGCGAAGATGAACGAGGTCTACGGCTGGGAGATGCCCAACATCGAGGGCGACCCGTACTTCGACCTCACCGTGGACCACCTGTTCGGCACCATCTGGAGCAAGCCCGGACTGTCCATGCGAGAGAAGCGCCTGATGACGTTCACGTGCGTCACGGCCGTCGGCTCGCAAGATCTGGCCGAGATTCAGATCAACGCCGCGTTGCTCAACGAGGAGTTCACCGAGGCCGAGCTCAAGGACATCGGAATCTTCCTGACCCAGTACCTCGGCTTCCCCCTCGGTTCGGCGTTCAACGGCGCCGTATCCAAGGTGGTGGCCAGGCGACGCAAGGCGGCCGAGAAGGGCGTGGCCGAGGACCGCAAGGCCAACGTGAACGCCGCGGTCAAGATGAACACCGGGAGCGAGCTCGATGACAAGTAGGTACGCGTCGCTGTCGCGGGCACAGCTCGCGGCGTTGGTGCCGGAACTGCTGCTGATCGGCCAGCTCATCGACCGCGCCGGAATGGCTTGGTGCATCGTCGAATTCGGTCGTGAGGAGATGCTACAGGTCGCCATCGAGGAGTGGGCCGGGTCCAGCCCGCTCTACACCAAGCGGATGCAGAAGGCGCTGAAATACGAAGGCGTGGACGTCATCACGATCTTCAAGGGGCTGCAGCTCGATATCGGTGCGCCGCCGCAGTTCATGGATTTCCGGTACACCGTGCATGACCGCTGGCACGGCGAGTTCCATCTGGACCACTGCGGCGCGCTCATGGACGTCGAACCGATGGGCCCCGACTACGTGCGCGGCATGTGCCACGACATCGAGGACCCCACGTTCGACGCGACGGCGCTGGCCACCAACCGGCGCTGCCAGGTGCGGCCCATCCACCGGCCGCCACGGGTGCCGGCGGGCCGCACCCCGGCCTGCGCGTGGACCGTCACCATCGACGAGTCCCACCCGGAGGTCGGGTTCATCCCGCAGCTCGACATCATCGGCGCGACCAATGCCTACAGGTGTGAGCTCGACGAGATCGATCCCGCGGACGAGGGCCAGGCCGACTACTCCGGCCCGCTGGTGAGCGATGTCGACTTCTCGGCGTTCTCGCATTCGGCGCTGGTGCGCATCGCGGACGAGGTGTGTCTGCAGATGCACCTGCTGGTGCTGTCGTTCGCACTGGCCGTCCGGGCGCGCTGCAGCGGCGATGTGGAGAAGGAGCGGTCGATCCGGACGAAGTCGCTGATCGGTATCTCCGGGGTCGCGGCCGGCCGCATCCAGCAGGTGCTGGGATTGTCGAACGACACTGCCGGCGCGCTGCGGGTGCTGGAACTGCATCCGCTCCTCAACCCGGCCGCGTATGTCTCCGTTGATGTTTCGGGCGAAGCGGCGCATGTGCACCCGTCACCCGCTCACAAGGACGGCGCCTGGATCACGCTGGTCTCCCCGGAATCCGAGCTGCCGCTGCAGGCCATCGCGACGGCCGTCAACCCGTTGCTGCGGGCCGAGGTGTCCGGCGACGACACCGACTGGACCGTTCGCTTCATCGAAACCGACACCCCGGCAAAGGAACTCGGTGAGGTCTCGGTGTGCAAGGTCAGCAGCGGGGCGGCGTGGGTATTCGAGGAACGCAAGTCCCTGCCGTTGACGGTGGTGTAGCGGCTCAGAAGTCGTCGAACTCGCTGTCGAGACTCTGGATCCGCCCGGCGACTCCCGACAAGTCGGTGTGGGAGCGCTGGATGATGTCGGCGACGTCGCCGCTGGCCTTGCCGATCGCCGACCACAGCGCGTGGTCGGCGGCGGCGGTCGGCGTCTTCTTGGCCTCGTCGGCGAGGTCGGTCACCCAGTGCTTGAGTGCGTCGAGTTCGCGTCGTCCGCCATTGACCACGCCGGCGGACCGCTCGAGCTCGTCGCCGAGGCGCTTGTCGAGATCGGCCAACCGGCCGAGGGCCTGGGCGTGCTTGTCGTTGGCGTCGGCGTAGCTGTCGGCCGCTGCGCCGGTCCAGTGCGACCCGGGACCCGCGGCCATTACCTGGTCCTGCAGCCCGCGCAGCTGCGCGCTCTTGTCGAACTCGGTGCGGTCGTGCGGAACGCCCTCGCCGAAGGTGGCGCGCGCCCGCGCCCACATCAGCAGGAAGGCATCCAGCGGCTCCACCGGTGCGGACCTCCTCGCGTGCGTCGGGCCTGCCCAGTTTAGGACGAGCCGACCAGCTACTAGGGTGTGGCTGTGCGCGTCCTCGTGATCGGCTCCGGAGCCCGTGAACATGCCCTGCTGCTCGCCCTGAGCCGCGACCCCCAGGTGGACCATCTGGCCGTCGCTCCCGGCAATGCCGGTACCTCCGCCGTCGCCGAGCAGCACGACGTCGACATCACCGCCGCCGACGAGGTCGTCGCGCTGGCCAAGAAGCTGACGGCCGACCTGGTCGTGATCGGACCCGAGGTGCCGCTGGTGCTCGGGGTGGCCGACGCGCTGCGTGCGGCCGGCATCGCAACCTTCGGTCCAAGTAAGGATGCCGCCCGCATCGAGGGCTCCAAGGCCTTCGCCAAGGACGTCATGGCGGCCGCCGGTGTCCGCACCGCGACGAGCGAGATCGTCGACAACCCCGCCCGCCTCGACGCCGCACTGGACCGCTTCGGCCCGCCCGCCGGCCAGCGGGCCTGGGTCGTCAAGGACGACGGTCTGGCCGCGGGCAAGGGCGTCGTCGTCTCCGCCGACCGCGACGCCGCCCGGGCTCACGCCGCCGAACTATTGGAGTCCGGCCACCCCGTGCTGCTCGAGTCGTTCCTCGACGGCCCCGAGGTGTCGCTGTTCTGCGTCGTCGACGGCGAGACCGTCGTGCCGCTGCTGCCCGCTCAGGACTTCAAGCGCGTCGGCGACAACGACACCGGGCCCAACACCGGCGGCATGGGCGCGTACACACCGCTGCCGTGGCTGCCCGCCGCCGTCGTCGACCAGATCGTCGACGAGGTCGTCAAACCCGTTGCCGCTGAACTGGTTCGGCGTGACAGCTCCTTCTCGGGGCTGCTGTACGCCGGCCTGGCCATCACCTCGCAGGGGCCGGCCGTCGTCGAATTCAACTGTCGCTTCGGCGATCCCGAGACCCAGGCGGTGCTGGCACTGCTCGAGACCCCGCTGGGCACACTGCTCAATGCCGCCGCCACCGGCACGCTGGACTCCCTCGGTGCGCTGCAGTGGCAGGACGGATCGGCAGTGACGGTCGTCGTCGCCGCCGAGAACTACCCGGGACGCCCCCGCGTCGGGGACGTGATCACCGGGTCCGAGACCGCCGGCGTGCTGCACGCGGGCACCACCCGCCGGGACGACGGCAGCGTCGTCTCCTCCGGTGGCCGCGTGCTGTCGGTGGTCGGCACCGGCGCGGACCTCGCGGCCGCACGCGCGGAGGCCTACCGGATCATCGAGTCAGTTCGCCTGCCGGGCAGCCATTTCCGCACCGACATCGGCCTCGCCGCGGCTGAGGGCCGCATCTCGCTCTAGCTCTGCTCGGCCGGGTCAAGTGACCAGGAGCGGGGCCAGCCAGGAAATCTCGGCCGGCAGCTGCGAACTCCAGAACGACCCGTCGTGCCCGCCGGGGGAGAAGCCGCCGGCCGCACCGTTCGGCAGTTGGGCGATGAACTGCTTGGTCGCCGAGTAGAACGGGTCGCTGTCACCGCAGTCGATCCGGATCGGAATGCCCGCAAGCCCGGGCAGCCCCCACACCGAGTTGGCGGCGTAATCAGCCGCGCCGTCGAAGGCACCCGGAGCCGTTCCGCCCGATGACGTCCACAGCGCCGGGCTGACGGCGCAGATCGCCGCAGTACGGGCCGCGCCCAGCCGGGCACCCAGCAGCAGCGCGCCATAGCCGCCCATCGACCAGCCCAGGAAACCGACCCGTGACGTGTCGAGGCCCTGGCCGGCCAGCATGGGGATCAGCTCGTCGAGCACCATCGCGCCCGAATCCTCGCCGGATGCCCGCTTGTGCCAGTAGCCGCCACCACCGTCGACGGCCACCACAGCGAAGGGCGGCAGACCCGCCGCCACGGCCTGGGCCAGCCCCTGTTCGACGCCGCCGGCCATCACGGTCGCGGCGTCGCTGCCTTTGCCGTGCAGCGCGATCACGGTGCGCAGCGGCGTGGTCTGGCCCGGCGGCCGCGCGATGGCCCAGTTCGTCGAGACGCCCCCGCGGGCCTGCGACACGAACGAACCGGTCACGTATGTGGGCGCCGGCTCCGCGACGGCCGGGGGCGGTGCGAGGGGCACCCCCACGCTCGTCATCGTCACCGGGGTCGCGGTGACCGTCGGGCGGTTGAACGTCGACCCCAGCGCGAACGCGCCGGCGGCCCCTGCGGCGGCGCCCGCTCCGAGTCGGAGGACGGCGCGTCGGCTCAGCTCTGCCATGGCCGCCATCATGCCATCGGCCGCGGCCCCTCATTCCTGAGTAATGCCTAATGGATTACGTGAAATCGTGATCGCCGCGTGACCATTACTGGCAGCATTTACGGGGTGATGACAGCAGTGACCCCAAAGGGGGAACGGCGGCGGTATGCGCTGGTCAGCGCGGCCGCCGAGCTGCTGTGTGAGGGCGGCTTCGACGCCGTCCGGCACCGCGCCGTGGCGCAACGGGCCGGGCTGCCGCTGGCCTCCACCACGTACTATTTCTCGTCCCTCGACGACCTCATCGAAAAGGCGGTCGAGCACGTCGGAGAATCCGAATCTCAGCAGCTGCGCATGCGGGTCTCGGCGCTGTCGCGGCGCCGCCGCGGCGCGGACGCGACGGCGGATCTGCTGGTCGATCTGCTGGTCGGCGACGGTAACCGGGCGTCCGACCAGTTGATTTCCCGCTACGAGCGGTACATCGCCTGCGCCCGTCAGCCCGGACTGCGGGACGTGCAGCGGCGCATCCTCAAGCAGCGCTCCGACGCCGTTATCGAGGTGGTGGAACGGTCGGGCCGCTCGGTGCGGGCCGAACTGCTCACGGCCCTGGTCTGCGCGGTGGACGGGGCAGTTGTGGCGTCGATGGTCAGCGACGGTGACGGCCCGCGGGCGACGGCACGAGCGACCCTCGTCGACGTCATCGATGTCTTGGCGCCCTTCGACCAAGAACGCCGGGTCGCCCTGTAAGCGGGCTTAGTAGGCTGTAGCCCCGTGAGCATCCCCAACGTGCTGGCCAATCGTTACGCCAGCGACGAGATGGTGGCCATCTGGTCCCCGGAGAACAAGATCGTCGCCGAACGCCGGCTGTGGCTGGCCGTGCTGCGTGCGCAGTCCGAGCTGGGCGTGTCGGTGCCCGACGGAGTGCTGGCCGACTACGAGCGCGTGCTGGAGCAGGTCGACCTCGGCTCCATCGCGGCGCGCGAGCGCGTCACCCGGCACGACGTCAAGGCGCGCATCGAGGAGTTCAACGCGCTGGCCGGCCATGAGCACGTGCACAAGGGCATGACGAGCCGCGACCTCACCGAGAACGTCGAGCAGCTGCAGATCCGGCAGTCGCTGGAGCTGGTGTTCTCGCACGGCGTCGCGGTGGTGGCCCGGTTGGCCGAGCGCGCCGCGCTGTACCGCGACCTGGTGATGGCCGGTCGCTCGCACAACGTGGCGGCGCAGGCCACCACCCTGGGCAAGCGGTTCGCCTCGGCCGCCGAGGAGACGCTGATCGCGCTGACCCGGCTGCGTGAGCTGATCGACCGGTACCCGCTGCGCGGCATCAAGGGCCCGATGGGGACGGCGCAGGACATGCTTGACCTGTTCGGCGGGGATGGTTCGCGGCTGGCCGACCTGGAGCGCCGGGTCGCCGAATTCCTGGGATTCACCGAGGTTTTCACGTCCGTGGGGCAGGTTTACCCGCGGTCCCTGGACCATGACGTGCTGTCCGCGCTGGTGCAGCTGGGCGCCGGCCCGTCGTCGTTCGCGCACACCATCCGGCTGATGGCCGGCCACGAACTGGCCACCGAGGGCTTCGCGCCCGGGCAGGTCGGTTCGTCGGCCATGCCGCACAAGATGAACACCCGGTCGTGTGAACGCGTCAACGGCCTGCAGGTCGTCCTGCGCGGCTACGGCTCCATGGCCGCGGAACTGGCCGGCGCGCAATGGAATGAGGGCGACGTCTTCTGCTCGGTGGTGCGCCGCGTCGCGCTGCCCGATGCGTTCTTCGCGATCGACGGCCAGACCGAGACGTTCCTGACCGTGCTCGACGAGTTCGGTGCCTACCCGGCGGTGATCCAGCGCGAGCTCGACCGCTACCTGCCGTTCCTGGCGACCACCCGCATCCTGATGGCCGCGGTGCGCGCCGGCGTCGGCCGCGAGACCGCGCATGAGGTGATCAAGGAGCACGCCGTCGCCGTGGCACTGGCAATGCGCGAAAAGGGTTTGGAGCCCGACCTTCTGGACCGGTTGGCTGCCGATCCGCGGCTGCCGCTGGACCGCGTCGAGCTCGACGCGGCGCTGGCTGACAAGCAGGCTTTCAGTGGCGCGGCGGGCGACCAGGTCGACGCCGTCGTCGCTGCGGTGGACCGCCTGGTCGCGCAGTACCCGGAGGCGGCCAAGTACACCTCGGGCGCCATCCTGTGACCTTGGCGGGAAGTCTGGCCGGGGTCGACCTGACCGACCTCGACAACTTCGCGTCGGGCTTCCCCCATGACCTGTTCGCGCGGCACCGCGCGGAAGCCCCGGTGTACTGGCACGAGCCGACCGAGAACACCCCCGATGGCGAGGGCTTCTGGTCCGTCGCCACCCACGCGGAAACCCTTGCGGTGCTGCGTGATCCGGTGACGTACTCATCGGTGACGGGCGGTTCGCGGCCGTTCGGTGGCACTCTCATCCAGGACCTGTCCATCGCCGGGCAGGTGCTGAACATGATGGACGACCCACGGCACGCGGAGATCCGGCGACTGGTGTCGTCGGGGCTGACGCCGCGGATGATCGCGCGGGTCGAGGACGACCTGCGCGTGCGCACCCACGCGCTGCTGGACGAGATCGTGCCGTCGCAGCCTTTTGATTTCCTCGTCGACATCGCCGCCGAGCTGCCCATGCAGATGATCTGCATCCTCATGGGTATCCCTGAGTCGCAACGGCATTGGCTGTTCGAGGCCATCGAGCCGAGCTTCGATTTCGGTGGGTCGCGCAAGGCCGCCATCACCCGGTTGTCCGTCGAGGAAGCCGGCTCGCGGATGTACAACTTCGGCATGGAGTTGATCGCGTCCAAGCGGGCCCGGCCCACCGACGACATGCTGTCGGTGGTGGCCAACGCCGAAGGCGTGTCAGACCTGGAGGTATACCTGTTCTTCAATCTGTTGTTCAGCGCGGGCGCCGAGACCACTCGCAACTCGGTGGCCGGCGGGCTGTTGGCGTTGTGCGAGAACCCATCTCAGCTGGCCTTGCTGCGGTCAGACCTGTCGCTGTTGCCCTCGGCGATCGAGGAAATGGTGCGCTGGACCTCCCCCTCGCCATCGAAGCGGCGCACCGCCACCCGCACCGTCGAACTCGGTGGATGCACCATCGAAGCGGGGCAGAAGGTGGTCGTCTGGGAAGGGTCGGCAAACCGTGATTCATTGGTGTTCGATCGCGCCGACGAATTCGACGTGACGCGGAAACCCAACCCGCACTTGGGCTTCGGGCAGGGACTGCACTACTGCCTGGGTGCCAACCTGGCCCGCCTCGAACTGCGGGTCCTGTTCGAGGAGCTGCTGAACCGGTTCCCCGACATCAAGGTTGTCCAGCCGCCGGAATGGACCCGCAGCAACCGGCACACCGGGTTGCGGCACCTGATGGTCAGCATCAGCTAGCCCCTGGATCAACGATCCGGCAACTTCGCCAGAGTGAATTGGTTGACGTCCATCTGGCGGCGGCGGAACATCGCGGCACAGCCCGTCAGGTACCTCATGTAGCGGTCGTAGACCTCGACCGATGCCGTTGCGATGGCTTCTTCGCGGTGCGCCTCCAGCGCTTCGGCCCACCGGTCCACGGTCCGGGCGTAGTGCGGCTGAAGAGACTGGACCCGCGTTACGCGGAACCCCGCCGCTGCCGAATGTTGACGCACCATCGCGGCCGACGGCAAGCCGCCGCCGGGGATGATCTCGTTGCTGATGAATTTCATGAACCGGGCCAGTTCGAGGGTCGGGGGCAGGTCTGAGTAGCGCGGGTCGATGCCGCAGATCGTGTGCAGGACCATGACGCCGTCGGGCGGAAGGACGTCATATGCCATTCGAAAGAATGCCGGGTAACGGTCACGGCCGAAATACTCGAAGGCGCCGATGGACACGATGCGATCGACGGGTTCATCGAACTGTTCCCAGCCTGCCTGCAGGACCCGTCGGGAATGTGTGGTCGCCGTCCCGTCCAGCAGCTGCTCGACGTGGTCAGCCTGGCTCTTGGACAGGGTGAGTCCGACGACGTCGACGCCGTAGTTCTCGATCGCGCGGCGCATCGCCGCGCCCCACCCGCAGCCGATGTCGAGCAGCGTCATCCCGGGCGCGAGACCCAGTTGCCCGAGTGCCAAATCGATCTTCGCCATCTGGGCTTGCTCCAGAGTCATGCCGTCGTGCTCGAAATAGGCGCAGCTGTACGTCCTGCTGGGGTCGAGAAACAACGCGAAGAAGTCGTCCGAGATGGGTTGGTGCGCTTGGGTATCCGCGGTGTGAGCGGTCAGCTTTTCTGCCATGGTGTTGCCTTCTCGAGCGAATGGCCACCGCGGGCGCCGCGAATGGTGTCAGGGATTCGCAGTGGGGCACGCGCCGGATGGGTCGGCCACGCGGGCGCCGACGGGTCGACCGTTGCACCCATCCGCGCGCCTTCGGGCTACGAATTCCTCGAGCCAATACACGAAGACCCCCGAGAGGTCGGAGGTCGGTCAGGAGGATGCGCGATGGTGGACTGCACTGACACAAGGCGAAGAACTATTGCCGGCCAACGTATTACGCGATTGCCGCGAGTGTGCCGATGACATCCAGCTATGACGTCGTGATCGTGGGCGGCGGCCCGGCGGGGTCGGCGGCCGCGTGGCAGGCCGCGCAGGCCGGCGCTCGGGTACTGGTGTTCGACAAGGCGGACTTCCCGCGCGACAAGCCGTGTGGTGATGGGCTGACACCCCGGGCGGTCAGCTACATCCAGAAGATGGGATTGGCCGACCAGGTCGCGAAGTTTCATCGAGTGAATCGCGCGACGGTCTTCAGCCCGAGTCGATGGGACCTGGCATTTCCCGACCGCCCCGGCATGCCTCACCACGGTCACGTGGCGCGCCGACTCGATCTGGACCTGATGCTGCTCGACCGGGCCGAGTTCTGCGGGGCCGAGGTGCGCCGCGGCGCCGAGGTGGCCGGACCCATCGTTGCGGACGGCGGGCGAGTCGCGGGCGTGGTGCTCAAGAGCGGTGAACGGGTCGCCGCCGACGCCGTGATCGCGGCTGACGGTGCCCATTCGCCGATCAAGCGGGCGCTGAAGATCACCTCGCCCTACAACGGCTACGCCGCCATCGCGATCCGGGCGGAGATGACCGCCTGTCGCCCGGACGTCGACTCCCTCGACGTCCACTTGCAGCTGAAATTTCGGGGAGACCAATTGCCCGGCTATGGCTGGGTGTTTCCGCTCGGCGGCGGTCGGGTCAATGTCGGTCTGGGCTACGTGAACAGTTACCAGAAGTGGCAGCAGATCAACGCCACTCAGCTGCTGGGCGAGTTTCTCGCCGGCCTGCCTGCCGAATGGCAATTGCCGTCGATCGGTGAGTTGATGGCGGCGAAAGCCGTTCGGGCGTGGCGACTTCCCATGGGCTTCACCGCCTGGCCCCCGTGGCGCCCCGGTGTGCTGTTCGCCGGTGACGCGCTGGGCGCCGCACGACCGGCGTCGGGTGCGGGCATCTCCAAGGCACTGCAGTCTGGCTTGGCTGCTGGTGAATGCGCGGTCGCCGCGCTGATCAATGGTGGCCCAGACGATTTCACCAACTACACCCAGCGGATCGAGGACGCGTGGGGCAAGGAGTATCGCCGGGGCCGCTGGTTCCATCGGCTGGTCGGAGTGCCGGCGATAGCGGGCGTCGGGCTACGCGCGCTCGACGCGGTCAGCAACCCTTCGGCCCGCGCCAGGCTGCTCTTCTGGGAACAATGGTCCGACCCCGGGCGCCTTCCGAGCGCGGATACGGGAGTGCCCGGTTCTGGGGCGTGATCGCCGATGTGCTCCCGGTCCAGGGGACCGGGAGCACATCGGCGGTGCGACAACTATGCCGCGGGTTTGCGGTATGTGGCGAGGGTGACGTCGAGGATGCCTTCGGTGAAGTAGCGTTCGCAGCCGCGCAGGTATCTCATGAACCGCTGGTACACCTGTTCTGATTGGACTTCAACAGCTTTCGCGTGGTTGGCCTGCAGTGCGTTGCCCCACATGTTGAGCGTCCGGATGTAGTGCGGGCGCAGTGAGATCGCTTCGGGAACCTCGAATCCGGCTTGTTCACCGTGCTCGATCATCATGTCCGTGGTCGGAATCCGGCCGCCGGGGAAGATTTCGGTGACCATGAATTTGATGAATCGCGCGGTTTCGAAGGTGACTTTCTTTCCGTCCGCGTTCAGTTGGTACGGGTGGTAGCCGACACTGCTCTGAATCGTCATCCGGCCGTCGGCGGGCAGAATTTCGAAGCAGTTCTTGAAGAAATCCGGGTACCGGTCGAAACCGAAATGTTCGAAGGCCTCGATGGACACGATCCGGTCGACGGGTTCGTCGAACTCTTCCCAGCCGTGCAGCAGTACCCGTCGGGTTCGGTCGGTGTCGATGTCGTCCAGGAGTTGCTGGGTGAAGGCCTGTTGATTCTTCGACAGGGTGAGTCCGATGATGTTGACGTCGTATTTCTCGACGGCGCGCTTGGCGGTGGCGCCCCAGCCGCAGCCGATGTCCAATAGCGTCATCCCGGGCGTGAGTCCGAGTTTGTCGAGGTTGAGGTCGATCTTCGCGATCTGCGCCTCTTCCAGGGTCAAGGTCTCGGGTTCGAAATACGCGCAGCTGTAGGTGCGCGACGGATCCTGGAACAGGCCGAAGAATTCGTCGGACAGGTCGTAGTGGGCTTGTACTTCTTCGAAGTGGGGGCGGAGTTCGTCTTGGGAACCAGATGACATTTGTCGCGGCTCACTTCTCCAGGGTGAACTGATTGATGTCGACTTGGCGACGGCGGAACATGTCCGCGCAACCCGTCAGATATTTCATGTAGCGGTCGTAGACCTCCACGGACTGCACCGCGATCGCTTCATCGCGGTGTGCCTCCAGCGCCTCGGCCCACAGGTCCAGCGTTCGTGCGTAGTGCGGCTGCAGCGATTGCACCCGGGTGACCCGGAATCCGGTTGCCTCGGCCTGGTCACAGACCATCTCGATCGACGGTAACCGGCCGCCCGGGAAGATCTCGGTGATGATGAATTTGATGAACCTGGCCAGCTCGAAGGTCAGGGGAATCCCGAGCTCCGCCGCCTGGTTCGGGTTGATGCCGCAGATGGTGTGGAGCAGCATGACCCCGTCGGACGGCAGCGCGTCGTAGGCCATCTGGAAGAACGCCGGATAGCGGTCATGGCCGAAGTGCTCGAACGCCCCGATCGACACGATGCGGTCCGCCGGCTGGCTGTACTGTTCCCAGCCTTCCAACAGCACCCGCCGTGAGCGCGTGGTGGGCATGTCGGCAAACAACTGATTGACGTGCGCAGCCTGATTCTTGGAGAGTGTCAGCCCTACGGCATTCACGTCGTACTTCTCGATTGCGCGACGCATGGTGGCGCCCCAGCCGCAGCCGACGTCGAGCAGCGTCATGCCGGGCTCGAGGCCCAGCTTGCCCAGCGCGAGGTCGATCTTCGCCAACTGAGCCTGCTCCAGCGTCATGTCGTCGCGCTCGAAGAACGCGCAGCTGTAGGTCTGGGTGGGATCCAGAAACAGCCGGAAGAAATCGTCCGATAGGTCGTAGTGGGCCTGGACATCCGCGAAATGCGGTTTGAGTTTTCCTGCCATGGTTTTCCTTTCCTGGCATTTCGGCGCCGCGCACTGGTCGTGCACCGCAGCGACCAACCACGGCCACGCGCACTACGCGGTGCGATGTTCACGACACGTATGCGGGGCGGGCTTGGTTCAACGGATCCGACGACTGGAATTCGTTGCCAGGCTTCAGGTGGATAGGTCGGATACCGAAATCGATGGGTGCGGAGCTGCTGGGGCGATCGGTTGGGACAGCGATCGGCAGAGCAGCGAGCGGTTGAGCAGGAATCCGCGGTCCGGCGGCGCCCACGCTTCTGGAGCGATCAGCCAGAGAATTCCTGCAAGATGTTGCCGACGGTGTACCAGTGAATCAACGACTCAGCGGCAACGCAAGAGCAAACGCCCAGCGAATGTCGGCCGGGTCCGGCACCCGTCCGTCACTGCGGCTTGGCGCGCGCGGGGCGCAGGCCGGCCGATCGCAACTCCAGCGCCGCGAGTTTCCGGATCGCGATGGTGTCGTGGGTGCGCCACGCGGTGACGGGGTCGTCGGAGACCTCGGTGAGCTTGGCCAACGGCCGGTTCGCCAGGGCCCGCAGAGCGAGCAGCTGTTCGCCGGCGTCGGTCGACGCCAACGTCACCGCCGTCCACTTGCGCCGGAAGAACCTGATCCGCAGCACCAGCCACGGCATGGCCACCGCGAGGATCGGCGGCAGCGCGACCGCCAGCGCGAGCACCCACGCCAGCCAGCCGGCGGTGCTGTGGAGGCTGTCACCGGCGCCCGCGATGTCGGTCGCGGCGCTGCCGGCCGACCGTAACGGAGCCCCGAAAGCTTTCCCGATCAGAGGAATTCCGTCGGCGTTGTGGCCGGCAGAGGCCAGGCTGCCGGCGACGCCGTCGGCACCGTCGTGCACCTGGCGCCCGACGTCGGCGATGGTGGCGATGGCGCTGTGGACCGCGACGCCGACCGAGATCCAGATGACGAACCACACCAGCGCGACAACGTCGCTGGTCAGCTGGGCGAACAACCGGCCCGGTGTCCGGGCGTAGGGCACGTAGCGCGAACTCATGCCGTCCATCCCAACAGATAGGGTGGTCCGATGCGCCCAGCTTTATCCGACTACCGGCACCTGACCAGCGGTAAGGTCCGCGATCTGTACCGCATTGACGACGATCACCTGCTGTTCGTCGCCTCGGACCGGATCTCGGCTTTCGACTACGTCCTGGACAGCGAGATTCCGGACAAGGGCCGCATCCTCACCGCGATGAGCGTGTTCTTCTTCGACTACCTGGCGGAGCAGCTGGGCACCGCCAACCACCTGGCGGGCCCCGCCGACGACGAGCGCATCCCCGCCGAGGTGTTGGGCCGCGCCCTGGTGGTGCGCAGCCTCGAAATGATGCCGGTCGAGTGTGTGGCGCGCGGGTACCTGACGGGTTCGGGGCTCATCGACTACCGCAAGACGGGCCAGGTGTGCGGCATCGACCTGCCCGAGGGGCTGACGGAGGCCAGCAGGTTCGGCGAGCCATTGTTCACGCCGGCGACCAAGGCCGAGATCGGCGCGCACGACGAGAACATCGCCTTCGACGCCGTCGTGAAGCTGGTCGGTGAAGAGCGGGCCGCGCAGCTGCGCGACGAGACCCTGAAGGTCTACAGTGCGGCCGCCGCGCACGCTCTGACCAAGGGAATCATCTTGGCGGACACCAAATTCGAGTTCGGGGTCGACGCCGACGGCGGGCTGGTGCTGGCCGACGAGGTGCTGACGCCGGACTCGTCGCGCTACTGGCCGGTGGATGGCTACACCGAAGGCGTGGTGCAGCCGAGCTTTGACAAACAGTTCGTCCGGAACTGGCTGACCGGGCCGGACTCCGGCTGGGACCGCGCCGGCGACACCCCGCCGCCGGCCTTGCCCGACGACATCGTCGAAGCCACCCGGGCGCGGTACATCGAAGCGTACGAACGCATTTCGGGTCGTCGGTTCGCGGATTGGGTCGGTGCATGAGCATGAGCACGCCGCCCGTCGCCAAGAAGGTCGAACACCGCCGCGAACACCACGGCGACGTGTTCGTCGACCCCTACGAGTGGATGCGCGACAAGAACGATCCCGAGGTGCTCGCGCTCCTGAATGCGGAGAACGCCTACACCGAGGAGATCACCGCGCCGCTGGAACCGTTGCGGCAGAAGATCTTCGACGAGATCAAGGCCCGCACCAAAGAAACGGACCTCTCGGTGCCGACCCGCCGCGGCGACTGGTGGTACTACGCCCGCAGCTTCGAGGGCAAGCAGTACAGCGTGCACTGCCGGTGCCCCATCAGCGATGCCGACGACTGGACCCCGCCGCAGCTCGATGAGCACACCGAGGTCCCCGGCGAGCAGGTGCTGCTGGACGAGAACGTCGAGGCCGAGGGCCACGACTTCTTCTCGCTCGGCGCGGCCACCGTCAGCGTCGACGCCAACATCCTCGCGTACTCCGTCGACACCGTCGGCGACGAGCGATACACGTTGAAGTTCAAGGACTTGCGCACCGGCGAGCTATACGACGACCGGATCACCGGCATCGGCGCCGGCGGCACCTGGGCGGCCGACAACCGGACGCTCTACTACGTCACCGTCGACGAGGCCTGGCGGCCGGACACCGTCTGGCGGCACCGACTGGGTTCTGGGCTGCCCGGCGAGAAGGTGTACCACGAATCCGACGAGCGCTTCTGGGTCGGCGTCGGCCGCACCCGGAGCGACAAGTACGTCTTCATCGCCGCGGGCAGTGCCGTGACCTCCGAGGTGCGCTACGCCGACGCGGGCGACGCCAAGGCCGAGTTCGCAGTGGTGTTTCCGCGCAAGGACTCTGTGGAGTATTCCGTCGAACACGCGGTGATCGGCGGCGACGACCGCTTCCTGATCCTGCACAACGACGGTGCCGAGAACTTCACGCTGGTGGACGTGCCGGTGGCCGACGTCCCGCTGACGGACTTGACCGACGCCCGCACGCTCATTCCCCACCGCGACGACGTCCGCCTCGACGGTGTCGACGCGTTCGCCGACCAGTTGGTGGTCAGCTACCGCAGCGAAGCATTGCCGCGAATCCAGTTGTGGCCCTTCGATTATTCGGGCAACTACGGGCAAACCCAGGACATCACATTCGAATCGGAGCTGATGTCGGTCGGCCTGTCGGGCAACCCGAACTGGTCGTCTCCGCGGCTGCGGGTGGGTGCGACGTCGTTCGTCATCCCGGTCCGGATCTATGACCTCGATCTGGCCACCGGCGAACGAATCCTGTTGCGCGAGCAGCCGGTTCTCGGTGACTACCGTCCCGAGGACTACCTGGAGCGTCGCGACTGGGCCGTCGCCGCCGACGGCACCAAGGTGCCACTGTCGATCATCCAGCGGGCCGGCGCGCCGGCCCCGGCGCCGGCCCTGCTGTACGGCTACGGCGCCTACGAGTCCTGCGAGGACCCGCGCTTCTCGATTGCGCGGCTGTCGCTGTTGGACCGCGGCGTGGTGTTCGTCATCGCCCACGTGCGTGGCGGCGGCGAGCTGGGGCGCGGGTGGTACGAGCACGGCAAGCTGTTGGAGAAGAAGAACACCTTCACCGACTTCATCAGTGCGGCAGAGCATCTGATCGCCACCGGAGTCACCCGGCCGGAGAACCTGGTGGCCCTCGGCGGCAGTGCCGGTGGTCTTCTGATGGGTGCGGTGGCCAACATGGCACCTCAGCTGTTCGCGGGCATCCTGGCGCAGGTGCCGTTCGTCGACGCGCTGACCACCATCCTCGATCCGTCGCTGCCGCTCACCGTCACCGAGTGGGACGAGTGGGGTAATCCGTTGGCGGACAAGGACGTCTACGAGTACATGAAGTCCTACACGCCGTACGAGAACGTCACGGCACAGGACTACCCGGCGATCCTGGCGATGACGTCACTGAACGACACCCGGGTGTACTACGTCGAACCGGCGAAATGGGTTGCTGCCCTGCGCAGTACCAAGACCGACGACCATCCCGTGCTGCTCAAGACCGAGATGGCCGCTGGGCACGGTGGCACCAGTGGGCGCTACGAACGCTGGAAGGAAGCCGCGTTCCAGTACGCCTGGGTGCTAGCCACCGCGGACCGCGACAAATATGGCAGCGGCCAGGTAGACGACCTCCTGGACGGAGCGCACGCATAGGTTCGCCGTCATGGACGGCGGGGTGTCGGGCATCTGCGATGCGTAGATGTTGGCCGGAAACATGGCCAGCATCAACAGAAACAGGCAGATCGCCGCGGCGACGCGGGTGGGCGGGAACAACAGCCCGACCGCGCCGAGCAGTTCCAGCACGCCAGTGACCGTCACCAGCAGTTCGGGCGAGGGTAGCCGGGGTGGGACGATCGCGCTCATGTCCCGCCGCATGCCCGGGGTGAAGTGCGCGACGCCGGTCATGAAGAACATCAGGGCCAAGCCGAACGCGATGGCGCTCGGCCAACTGTTGACGTAGCCGACTCCGAGCCACCCTGCGACGCGGGCGCCCAGGCTGCCCAGAACGAGAACGAGAAGAACGGCCACGGGCTGTGCCTCCATGATCTAGTCGATGTCTAGATTGAGGATAGCGTTGAACTAGGCGCTGTCAAGATAGGATGCGGCCATGGCCAGGGAGAGCTACCACCATGGCGACCTGAAGGCCGTCATCCTGGGACAGGCGGCTGCGCTCGTCGCCGAACGCGGCGCAGCCGGCATCTCCTTGCGCGAGTTGGCCCGCGCCGCCGGGGTATCGCACGCGGCACCGGCACACCACTTCACCGATCGGCGTGGATTGTTCACCGCGCTCGCGACGGAGGGCTTCACGCTGCTGGCCGCAGCCCTCCACGATGCCAAACCCGAATTCGCCGACGCGGCAAGGGCATACGTGCAGTTCGCCCTCGACCATCCCGGCCACTACGCCGTCATGTTCGACAAGTTGCTGTACGACGCGGCCGACCCGACGCTGTGCGCCGCCGAGGCGGAGGCCGCCGCAGAACTTGCGGGCGGGGTCGCGACCCTGGCTGACCCCAACGCGCAGAACGACCCCGAAGGCGCGGCGCTGGCCGCCTGGTCGCTGGTGCACGGCTTCGCGCTGCTGACGCTCAACGGCACGGTCGCCGACACCGACCCCGTCGACACCGCCGAACGCATCGCCCGGATCCTCTTCTCCGGCTAGTTCTCCGGCTAGCCCCCACCTCCCGCGAGCGGCCGTGTCTGCACGGCAACACGCCGGCACAGGTGTACAAAACGGGGCCGCTCGGCAGCCTCGAGCGACACCTTTCTGCACACGAACTGCGGTGTGTTGCCGTACAAACACGGCCGCTCGCGCCGAGGAGGGGCCGAGGAGGGGCGGTGTTAACGAGGGGCAGTGTTCAGGTGGCACCAATGTCACGGCAACCATCGGGACACCTGACGTTGTCACACTGCTTACATGGCTGGTCAACTGATCGTCTCGATCTCGGGCATCCGGGACCGCACGCTGGGCGATGTCGCGGACTTCTGCGCCGAACTCGAAGCCCGGCAGATACCGGCGTCGCTGCTGGTCGCCCCGCGCCTCAAGGGCGGGTACCGGCTGGATCGCGACGCCACCACGGTGGACTGGCTGACGGCGCGCCGTGCCGGCGGTGCCGCGCTCGTCCTGCACGGGTTCGACGAAGCGGCCAGCAAGAAGCGCCGTGGCGAGTTCGCCGCGCTGCCCGCCCACGAGGCCAACCTGCGGCTCATGGGCGCGGACCGGGTGCTCGAACACCTCGGCCTGCGCACCCGCTTGTTCGCGGCGCCCGGCTGGACGGCGTCACAGGGCACCGTGACGGCATTGCCGCGCAATGGTTTCCGGCTGCTGGCCGGCGACAGTGGCATCACCGATCTGGTGCGGTCGACGACGCTGCGGTCCCGGGTCTTCGGCATCGGCGAGGGGTTTCTCACCGAACCCTGGTGGTGTCGCACCCTGGTACTCGCCGCCGAGCGCACCGCCCGGCGTGGCGGAACCGTCCGCCTGGCTGTGGCGGCCGGCCAACTGCGGCGCACCGGGCCGCGGCAGGCGATGCTCGACGCCATCGACCTTTCGCTGATGCACCGCTGCGCTCCCGCGGCCTACGAGTGGGCCCCGGACCCAGCGTTGAACGAGGCAGCCTGAACCTGAGCCATCTGACTCGCCAACCGCGAGGGGACGCTAGCGTGGCGCCATGGACGCTGACGTCATCGTCGTGGGGGCTGGACTGGCCGGACTGGTCGCCGCCGCTGAACTGCTCGAGCGGGGCCGGTCGGTTCTGATCGTCGACCAGGAGAACGAGGCCAACATCGGTGGCCAGGCGTTCTGGTCGTTCGGGGGACTGTTCTTCGTCGACAGCGCCGAACAGCGACGGGTCGGCATCCGTGACAGCTACGAGCGGGCGCTGGAGGATTGGCTGCGCACAGCGGGATTCGACCGCAACGAGGACCACTGGCCCGAGCAGTGGGCGCGCGCCTACGTCGACTTCGCCGCCGGCGAGAAGCGCCGCTGGCTGCGCGAGCGGGGCCTGCAGACGTTCGCGTTGGTGGGCTGGGCCGAACGCGGCGGCTGGGACGGCAAGGGGCCTGGCAACTCGGTGCCGCGTTTCCATATCACCTGGGGCACCGGACCGGCGCTGGTCGACGTGTTCGCCAGGCGCGTCGTCGGGCACCCGAAAGTGCGGTTCGCGCACCGGCATCGGGTCGACGAGCTGATCGTCGACGGCGGTGCCGTCAGTGGTGGGAGCGGCGGTGCCGTCAGTGGTGGGAGCGGCGGTGCCGTCAGCGGCGTGCGTGGCGCGGTGTTGGAACCGTCGACCGCTGCCCGTGGTGCAGCCTCGTCACGTAACACCGTGGGGGAGTTCGAATTCCGGGCGCAGGCGGTGATCGTCGCCAGCGGCGGTATCGGTGGCAACCACGACCTGGTGCGGCAGAACTGGCCCAAGCGCATGGGCCGCGTGCCCGGCCAGCTGCTGTCCGGTGTGCCCGCACACGTCGACGGCCGCATGCTCGGCATCAGTGAGGCCGCCGGCGCGAGCGTCATCAACAACGACCGGATGTGGCACTACACCGAGGGCATCACGAACTACGACCCGGTCTGGCCGCTGCACGGTATCCGCATCCTGCCCGGGCCGTCGTCGCTGTGGCTGGACGCCACCGGCAAGCGCCTGCCCGACCCGCTGTACCCGGGCTACGACACCCTGGGCACGCTGGAGTACATCTGCCAAACCGGTTACGACTACACGTGGTTCGTGCTCGACCAGAGCATCATCGCCAAGGAGTTCGGCCTGTCCGGCCAGGAGCAGAACCCCGACCTCACCGGCAAGAACCTGCGGGAAGTGCTGGGGCGTAGCCGGGGTGGTGGCCCCGCCCCGGTCCGGGCCTTCGTCGACAAGGGGGTGGACTTCGTGTCGGCGAACACGTTGCGCGACTTGGTTTCCGCCATGAACAAGGTGCCCGACGTCGAACCGCTGGACTACGCGATCGTCGAGGCCGAGGTCGCCGCCCGCGACAAGGAGATGACCAGCAAGCTCACCAGCGACGGCCAGACCGTCGCTTACCGCGCCGCGCGCTCCTACCTGCCGGACCGGCTGGCCCGCATTGCTGGACCGCACCGGCTCACCGACCCCAAGGCCGGCCCGATGATCGCCGTCAAGCTGCACATCCTGACCCGAAAGTCGTTGGGCGGCTTGCACACCGACCTCGATTCCCGGGTGCTGACACCGGAGGGCGCGGTGCTCGACGGGCTGTACGCAGCGGGCGAGGCGGCCGGTTTCGGTGGCGGCGGGGTGCACGGCTACCGGGCGCTGGAGGGCACTTTCCTGGGCGGTTGCATCTTCTCGGGCCGCGCGGCCGGGCGTGCTGCCGCCCGCGCCGTCGGCTGAGTTCTACCGCCGAATGCTTCCGCTTCCCCAGTGGGAGGCGCCCCTGGTTTGCGAATGGTGCAACGCCTGTGGCCCCGCGGCCAAGACGGCCAGGCACACCATCGACGTCGCATAGAGCGTGCCGCCGATGATGTCGGTGAAGTAGTGGAAGCTGTTGCTGGCCATGCCTATCGAGGGGATGGCGGCGCCGATCACGGCGAGGGCGACGCTCCACGGGTGAATCCCGATCGCGAGCACCAGCATGGCCGCGACCGTGATCGCCACGGTGGTGTGACCGCTGGGATATGCCAGATTCTCGCCGTACCAGGGCCGGCCGAACAGCACCTTCAGCACCTTGGCGCCGATGATCGAGATGATCGGGCACAGCGCGGCAACGGTGGCCAGCCGCCATTCGCGGCGCCACAGCGGGATGCCTATCGCCACCAGGTAGAGGGGCACCAGCACCTTGACGCGGTTCAGCAGCAGCATCCAGTACGGGTGCTGGCCGAGCAGTTCGTGCGAGGTCGCCATGAACCATCGATCCACGGCAGAATCCCCCGACCTGACCGCCAGGCCCAGCACGATCGTCGCGGTGAACCCCACCAAGGGCCACCACACCAGGAACCGCCGCATGCTCAGAACCGTGTCTCCTGCTCGGGCGTGAGCACCCGGAAGTCGGTGCCGGTCATCTCATCGAGCCGCCCGTAATAGATGCCCTTGGCTTGTTCGGCGACGACGCCCTGATGGATGGGCACCGCGTGCTGCGGCGCGACCGCACGCAGGAAGTCGACGGCCTCGGCGATCTTCATCCACGGCGCGGCGGCCGGCGCCGCCAGCACCTCCACGGGCTCATCCGGCACGAACAACGCGTCGCCGGGATGCATCAGGCGGGCCGCGTGACCAGCATCACCGACCAGGTACGAGATGTTGTCGATGATCGGAATGTCCGGGTGGATCACGGCGTGCTTGCCCCCCGCGCCGCGCACCGTCAGGTGGCCGATCGACAGGGTGTCACCGACGTGCACCGCCTGCCACGGGCCGCCCAGCTGTGCCGCGGTCATCGGGTCGGCGTACAGCTTGGCCTGCGGATTCGCCTCGACCAGGGCCGGAAGCCGGGCCGGATCCGCGTGGTCGGGGTGCTGATGGGTGATCAGGATGGCGTCCAGCCCGGTGATGCCTTCGAACCCGTGCGAGAAGTTGCCCGGGTCGAACAGGACGGTCGTCGCCTGGCTCCCGGTGGCACCGTCGGCCAAAAATCGGGCCAACAGGCAGGAATGTCCGAAGTGCGTCAGCTCCATCAGTCCATTGTGCGGGCATCGCGGCTGACGAGGGCGCCGGTAGAGTAACTCTGCATATTCCCGTCGCTGCGCTCGCCCAGTCGAGCAATCCGACCCGAACAAAGGAGCGCGCGTGGCCCGCGTCGTTGTGCACGTGATGCCCAAGGCCGAGATCCTGGACCCGCAAGGCCAGGCGATTGTGGGAGCGCTGGGGCGCCTCGGGATCACCGGAGTGTCCGACGTCCGGCAGGGCAAGCGGTTCGAGCTCGAGGTCGACGACACCGTGTCCGACGAGACGCTGGAGCACCTCGCCGAGACGCTGTTGGCCAACACCGTGATCGAGGACTTCTCGGTGCACCGGGAGAACGCATGACCACCAAGGTCGGTGTCATCACCTTCCCCGGCACGCTCGACGACGTCGATGCCGCACGGGCCGTCGGGGCGGTGGGGGCCGAGGCTGTCAGCCTCTGGCACGCCGATCCCGACCTGAAGGGTGTCGACGCCGTCATCGTCCCCGGCGGCTTCTCGTACGGTGACTACCTGCGCTGCGGCGCCATCGCCAAGTTCGCGCCGGTGATGACGTCGGTCGTCGAAGCGGCCGGCAAGGGCATGCCCGTGCTGGGTATCTGCAACGGCTTCCAGGTGCTGTGCGAGGCCGGGCTGCTGCCGGGCGCGTTGACCCGCAACGAGGGTCTGCACTTCATCTGCCGCGACGTGTGGCTCGAGGTCACCGCCACGTCGACCGCGTGGAGCAGCCGCTACGACGCCGGCGCCGACATCCTGATCCCCCTGAAGTCGGGCGAAGGCCGGTACGTCGCATCGGAGAGCGTGCTCGACGAACTCGAGGGCGACGGCCGCGTGGTGTTCCGCTACCGCGACAACATGAACGGCTCGATGCGCTCGATCGCCGGGATCAGCTCGGCCAACGGCCGCGTCGTCGGCCTGATGCCGCACCCCGAGCACGCCACCGAAGCTCTCACCGGCCCGTCCGACGACGGGCTGGGCATCTTCTTCTCGGCGCTCGACGCGGTCCTGAGCGCCTGATTCGTTGACCCCGCGCTGAGGGCGCAGAAGTGCGAGTGACTCGCACCCTCAGCGCAGGATCAACGAACGGCTCAGCTGTCGAGCGCGACCGACGCCTCGGCGGTGTAGCAGAGGAACGTCAGCGTCTCCTGCAGATACAGCTGCACCGTCTCGGCATCGTGGGACAGGTAGCCGATGGTCACGTCGGTGCCCAGTTGCAGATCGAAATCGCCTCCGCGCGTGGACAATACGAACGCGCCGTCGATGGCGGGCGCCCAGATGATCTCACCGTCGACCAGTCGGTTGAGGTGCTCGAGCAGCGGGTAGCCGTGCTCGGTGGTCTCGCTGACCTTGGTGTAGGCGTCCGCCGACAGCAGCACCGAATACGGCCCGTCCACACCGGCCAGGCGCAACTCCGACAGCGCCTGCGAGATCACGTCCGGGTAGCCGCGCGGGTCGCTGGGCAGCGCCAGCGCGGGGTTGGAACTGGCGGCCCGGATGCCCTCGATCTGCGCTGCGGGGTAGCCCTCGAAGATCGCCCGGTCCTCTGAGAACGCGAGCTTCTTGGCGGCTTCCTTGACCGGATCCCAGTCGGAGTCCTGGGCGCCCCGCTCGACGTCGTCGACTGCCGTGCGCGTCACCGTGAACGGCACCCGCAGCCGGACCAGCGGCCGCGCCTCCCGAAGGTGCGCCACGACACCGTCGGCTGGTGCGGTGACGTCGACCAGGTGGCCGGTGCTGACGGCGGCCGTCGTCGGCCCGCCCGGTTCGCTCACGTCGACGACCCGACGGCCGGCGATGTGCCGCTTGAACGTCCGGGCGGCCTCCTCCTCGATCTGGGCCCAAGCGGCCGCGGTGATCGGAGCGAGATCGCGGTACAGGTTGTTCATTGCGGTTGACCTTTCAGACTGCCGATGGACAAGGGGCTGACGTGCTCGGGTGCTGCGGCTGCAACGGGCGTCGCCGGCAGGGGCGGGGGCGCGTCGAGGAAATCCACTGTGGGAGTGAAGAACAACACGCCCGTGACCGCGGTGGAGAAATCCAGGATGCGATCGGTGTTGCCCGGTGGATCGCCGATGAACATGTTCCGGAGCATCCGTTCGGTGACCTCCGGATCAGCAGAGTAGGCGATGTAGTACGTGCCGAATTCCCCTGAGCCGACGCGGCCGAACGGCATGTTGGCCCGCACGATCTGCAGTTGGTTGCCGTCGTCGTCTTCGATCACGTTGAGCGCCAGGTGCGAGTTCGGCGGCTTGACGTCGTCGGCCATCTCGATGTCCTCGAGCTTGCTGCGGCCGATCACCCGTTCCTGCTCGGTGACGCTGAGCGATTCCCACGACGTCATGTCGTGCAGGTATTTCTGCACGTGAACGTAACTGCCACCGGCGAATTCGGGATCCTCGTCACCGACCTGCGCCGCGACCACGGCGTCCGGGCCGTTCGGGTTTTCGGTCCCGTCGACGAAACCCAACAGGTCGCGATTCTCGAAGAACTTGAATCCGTGTACTTCGTCGATCACGGTCACCGCGCCGTCGAGCGACTTCAGAATCTGGTTCGCGAGCTCGAAACACACGTCCATGGCGTCGGCCCGGATGTGGAACAGCAGGTCGCCCTGGGTCGACGGCGCGTGGTGACGTGCACCCTGCAATTCGGGGAACCGGTGCAGTCCGGCCGGCCGCGGCCCACTGAACAAGCGATCCCAGGCCTCCGAGCCGATCCCGGCGACCAGGCTCAGACGGCTTGCGGGCGTGCGGAATCCAACTGCCCGAACCAGTCCAGACAGCCCGGAGAGCGCTTCGTGCACTTTGGGCTCGGCACCCTCATCGATGGTGGCGATGAGAAAGATCGCGGCGGACGTCAAAGTCGTGAGTACGGGCTGAGGCCGTGCGGGACACACGAATCCGACCCTAGCGGCAACCGTCGCGGATTTCCGGGTGATGATGGCCTCATGACCGGAGCTACTGCCGCGGGCCTCTGCGGGTTCATCGACGCGTCGCCCTCGCCGTTTCACGTGTGCGTGACGGTGGCGGCCCGCTTGACCGCCGCCGGCTTCACCGAACTCGCCGAGACCGATGCCTGGCCTTCCGCCGCGGGCGGCGCATCGGGCGCCGACCCGGGTAAGTACTTCACGGTGCGGGCCGGCTCTCTGGTGGCGTGGAAGGCAACGGACGCGGCCAACCCGTTCCGCATCGTCGGCGGCCACACCGACAGTCCCAACCTGCGGGTCAAACAGCACCCCGACCGGTTCGTCAGCGGCTGGCAGGTGGTGGCGCTGGAGCCGTACGGCGGGGCGTGGCTCAACTCCTGGCTGGACCGCGACCTCGGCATCAGCGGCCGGCTCTCGGTGCGGCGCGGCAACCTCGTCGAGGACGTCCTGGTCCGGATCGACGACCCGATCCTGCGGGTGCCGCAGCTGGCCATCCACCTGTCCGAGGACCGCAAGGGCGTCACCCTCGACCCGCAGCGGCACGTCAACGCGGTGTGGGGGGTGGGGACGGGCAGCCGTGATTTCGTCGCCTATGTCGCCGAGCACGCGGGGGTCGACGGCGCCGCGGTGCTGGCCGCCGACCTGATGACGCACGACCTGGCGCCGTCCCGCCTGATCGGCGCCGACAGCGAGCTCGTCAGCGCACCGCGGCTGGACAACCAGGGCACCTGCTACGCGGGGCTGGAGGCGTTCCTGGCCGCCGATGGCGCGCGGCATGTACCGGTGCTCGCTTTGTTCGACCACGAAGAGGTCGGGTCGACGTCCGACCACGGCGCGCAGTCCGACCTGCTGCCGACGGTGCTCGAGCGCATCGTCCTGGCGGCCGGCGGGACGCGCGAAGACCTGCTGCGCCGGCTGGCCGGGTCGATGGTGGCCTCCGGCGACATGGCGCACGCCACCCACCCGAACTACCCGGAGCGACACGAGCCGGGTCACCTCATCGAGGTCAACGCCGGCCCGGTGCTCAAGGTGCAGCCCAACCTTCGGTATGCCACCGACGGCCGGACCGCCGCGGCGTTCGCGCTGGCCTGTGCCCAGGCCGGGGTGCCGTTGCAGCGGTACGAGCACCGCGCGGATCTGCCGTGCGGATCCACCATCGGCCCGATGACGGCCGCGCGCACCGGCATTCCGACCGTCGACGTCGGCGCCGCGCAGCTGGCCATGCACTCAGCTCGCGAGGTGATGGGCGCGCTCGACGTGCCGGCCTATACCGCTGCGCTGCAGGCGTTCTTGTCACCGTCCTGACCTACAGTCGGGCCATGGCACTCAAAGTGGAGATGGTCACATTCGACTGCACCGACGCGCAGGCGCTCGCAGACTGGTGGGCCGCGCAGTTCGGCGGCGAGGTGCACACCCTGATGCCGGGGGAGTTCTTCGTCGTCAACTTGGACGACGGACCGAACCTGGGCTTCCAACAGGTCGACGACCCGACGCCCGGCAAGAACCGGCTGCACCTGGACTTCCATCTGGAAGGCGATATCGAGCCCGAGCTCGCGCGCCTCAAGGCCGCCGGTGCGACCGAAACCGAGCGGCACGCCTTCGGTGAGGTGGCGCGCTGGGTGGTGCTGGCCGACCCCGAGGGCAACGCGTTCTGCATCGCCGGCGCGGCCTGACGCGCTACTGGCCGCCCTGCTCGACCAGTTCGACGCCGGTCGAGACGAACGGTTCTGAGGCCGAGTGCCACGCCTTGGACGCGACGACGATCGCGCCGGCACAGATACACACCAGGGTCGCGATCACGGCGAACACCGCGAGTGCACCCCGGTTGAGGCCAAGGTTGAGTCTCATCCGGCCACGCTAAATCTGCTGGTTAAGGCCGGGGTGGGTGCTACTTAGCTGCCGGCTGTGAGTGCACTCGCGATGAGTTCCCGGGCTCGCGCCGGTTGACATAGTGTTAAACCAACGACCGAGAACGGAGTCCGCCATGGCCGACGCCAAGGACGTAGCGAAATCACGGGCCGCAATCGCCGACCGCACGACGCCGGAGAAGGTCGGCCTCGGGCTGAGTGCCATCATCCTGCTGTTCCTGCTGGCCGACGCCATCCCAAAGATTCTCGGGTTGGAGTTCGCGCGCACCGCGACCGAGGGCCTCGGCTTCCCGCCCTACGAGACGTACATCATCGGATGGGTGCTGCTGGCCTGCATCATCGTGTGGGTGATCCCGCGCACCGCCGTGCTGGGTGCAGTCGGGCTGACGGCTTACCTCGGCGGTGCGGTGACCATCGACATGCACCACGAGGCGTGGTTCCCGGTGGTCTTCGCGGTGGCGTTCGGGTTGCTGATCTGGGCCGCCCTCATCTTGCGGCGTCCCACCCTGCTGAAGGTGCTGGTCGGCGGGAACGAGTAGCCGGCGTTCGCCGTGGCGGGCCGGCCAGATCGGCAACGGTAGACTCTCTGCGTGACGTCCTCGGTCGATACCGTCAATAACGCGACTACCACGCCCGATCAGCCGCAGCCGTATCGCGAGCTCGGTCTCAAGGATGACGAGTACCAGCGCATCCGCGAGATCCTCGGCCGTCGGCCCACCGACGCCGAACTCGCCATGTACTCGGTGATGTGGAGCGAGCACTGCTCGTACAAGTCCTCCAAGGTGCATCTGCGCTACTTCGGTGAGACCACCACCGACGAGATGCGCGCCGGCATGCTGGCCGGTATCGGCGAGAACGCCGGCGTCGTCGACATCGGTGATGGCTGGGCCGTCACCTTCAAGGTCGAGTCGCACAACCACCCGTCGTACGTCGAGCCCTACCAGGGTGCGGCGACCGGCGTCGGCGGCATCGTGCGCGACATCATGGCCATGGGCGCCCGCCCGGTCGCCGTCATGGATCAGCTGCGCTTCGGTGCGGCCGACGCGCCCGACACCCGCCGCGTGCTCGACGGCGTCGTGCGCGGCGTCGGTGGCTACGGCAACTCGCTGGGCCTGCCGAACATCGGCGGCGAGACCATCTTCGACCCGTCCTACGCCGGCAACCCGCTGGTGAACGCCCTCTGCGTGGGTGCGCTGCGCGTCGAGGACCTGCACCTGGCGTTCGCGTCCGGCACCGGTAACAAGATCATCCTGTTCGGCGCCCGCACCGGCCTGGACGGCATCGGCGGCGTGTCCGTGCTGGCCTCGGACACCTTCTCCGGCGATGAGTCCGGCGCCGGCCGCAAGAAGCTGCCGTCCGTTCAGGTGGGCGACCCCTTCACCGAGAAGGTGCTCATCGAGTGCTGCTTGGAGCTGTACGCCGCGCACCTCGTGGTCGGCATCCAGGACCTCGGCGGCGCCGGCTTGTCCTGTGCCACTTCCGAATTGGCATCGGCCGGCGACGGTGGCATGCACATCGACCTGGACCAGGTGCCGCTGCGCGCGACCGGTATGACCCCGGCCGAGGTGCTCTCCAGCGAGTCGCAGGAGCGCATGTGCGCGGTCGTCACGCCGGAGAACGTCGACGCGTTCATGGCCGTCTGCCGCAAGTGGGACGTGCTGGCCACCGTCATCGGTGAGGTCACCGACGGCGATCGGCTGAAGATCAGCTGGCACGGCGAGACCGTCGTCGACGTTCCGCCGCGCACCGTCGCCCACGAAGGCCCGGTGTACAAACGTCCCGTGGCGCGCCCCGACACCCAGGACGCGCTGATCGCCGACACCACGGCCAACCTGCCCCGGCCGAAGACCGGCGACGAACTGCGCGCCACCCTGCTGCAGCTCCTCGGCAGCCCGCACCTGTGCAGCCGGGCGTTCATCACCGAGCAGTACGACCGCTACGTCCGCGGCAACACCGTCCTGGCCGAGCACGCCGACGGCGGCGTGCTGCGCATCGACGAGGCCACCGGCCGCGGCATCGCGGTCTCGACCGACGCGTCGGGCCGCTACACCCAGCTGGACCCGTACACCGGTGCGCAGCTGGCGCTGGCCGAGGCCTTCCGCAATGTCGCCGTCACCGGCGCGACGCCGGTCGCCGTCACCAACTGCCTCAACTTCGGTTCTCCCGAGGACCCGGGCGTCATGTGGCAGTTCTCGCAGGCCGTGCGCGGCCTCGCGGACGGCTGTGCGGCCCTTGGCATTCCGGTCACCGGCGGCAACGTCAGCTTCTACAACCAGACCGGCTCGACGGCCATCCTGCCGACCCCGGTGGTGGGCGTGCTCGGCGTCATGGACGACGTGCGTCGCCGCATTCCGACCGGCATCGGCCTGGAACCCGGCGAAACCCTGATCCTGCTCGGCGACACCTACGACGAGTTCGACGGCTCCGTCTGGGCGCAGGTCACCGCCGACCACCTCGGTGGCGTGCCACCTCGCGTGGACCTCAAGCGCGAGCAGCTGCTGTCCGAGGTGCTGACCGCCGGTTCGCGTGACGGCCTCATCTCGGCCGCCCACGACCTGTCCGAAGGCGGGCTCATCCAGGCCGTCGTGGAAGCCGCGCTGGCGGGCGAAACCGGTTGCCGGGTCCTGCTTCCCGAGAACTCCGATGCGTTCGTGCAGCTGTTCTCCGAGTCGTCCGGCCGAGTGCTGGTCGCGGTGCCGCGCACCGAGGAGAGCCGCTTCATGGCCATGTGCGAGGCCCGTGAGCTGCCGGCCGTCCGCATCGGCGTCGTCGACCCGGGCAGCGACTCGGTCGAGGTGCAGGGTCAGTTCAGCGTCACGCTGGACGAGCTGCGGCGCACCTCCGAGAGCGTGCTGCCCGCCCTGTTCTCGCATGAGTGATCTGTGCACGAAAATCCGCGCCCGGCGCGGAAAATCGTGCACAAATCACTGAGATGGTGACGCGCAAGGCGCCCGACCCGGCCACGACCCGGGCCGCCGCGCTGCGCGTCGCCGAGTGGCTGCGTGACGACCAAACCGAAGCGCCGCCGCGCGCCGCGATCGCAGACGCCGTCCGGCTGACCGCGCGCACCCTGGCCGCCGTCGCCCCCGGCGCCAGCGTCGAGGTTCGCATCCCGCCTTACGTTGCCGTGCAGTGCATTTCGGGGCTCAGCCACACCCGCGGCAACCCGCCCAACGTGGTCGAGACCGACCCCCGCACCTGGCTGCTGCTGGCCACCGGGCTGTTGTCCCTCGACGACGCGACCGGTGCTGTCGAGCTGTCGGGCTCGCGGGCCCGGGAGATCGAGCGCTGGCTTCCGCTGGTCGACCTGTAGCGCTCACTTGAAGAACGGGTATTCCTGAATCCAGTGAAAGCCCCTGTTGCGCAGAGTGAATTGGTCGAGGTCGACCTGATCGAGGGCGATCTGTACCGGACGGCCGTGCAGCGTGCCGGTCAGTTGCAGCTGGTGGGCCGACGGCCGTGACACCTTCAGCTCGGCCAGCGCCGCGCCGCCGGGTTCGGTCGCCGTGATGGTGTCGGACTTGACGGTGGCGGGCGCATCCACCAGTTCGCCGTTCATCCGCTGATACGTCAGCGCGCCGTCCGTTTCGAAAACTACGCGTTGCCAACGGGTTTGATCGGTCGTCAGCGGCGGCACCGGTTGGCCGTCCACCCTGAACTCGCGGACCGACCAGATTCCGTACAGCTCGGGCTTGGCTTTGCCGCCGCCGTAGGCGTGCCATGCCTGCCAGCTACCGAGGACGCATCCGGCCAGCACCCACAGACCCAGCACGGCCTGCGCGGTGGCGGCTCGACGATTGGCCCGCTCGGAGCTGAACAATGCGGGTTGGGTGACCGGCTCCGAGGGGCGTTGCAGGACAAACAGGTTCGTCAACCGGCGCAGTTGCGGGGCGAGCAACACCAGGCTCATCAGCAGCAGATGTCCGGACAGGACCTTGACCGGCACATCGAAGGTCATGTTCAGCAGGAAGACCTGGGCCATGCTGGCCAGCCCGAGCAGCGTGCCCAGGGTCGCGGTGCGCGGCAGGAACATCAGCAACCCGGCCAGTACCTCGACGGCGCCGAGCGTCATCTCATACGGATGCGAGCTGCCCACCTGTAGCCACAGCACCGAGGCCGGGCTGAGGTCACCGAAGGACCGCAGCAACGCGGACGGCGGCGGCGACGGCATCTGTGTCGGCACCAGTTTGGCGAACCCGTAGAACAGCATCTGGCCGGCGACGCACAACCGCACGAACGTCAGGAACCAGGCCGACAGCCGGGCGTAGTCGGGCCGTCGCCGGTCCGCCAGCGTCCACACCGCGGTCCCGACGGCCGCGACGACCGCCAGGGTGAACACCATTACCCAAACCACGGTCTGATCGCCGCTGCCGGAATCCTGGTGCAGCACCGCGTCGACCCCGAAGACCTCGCGGCCGACCCACTTCAGCGGCGGGCCCAGCACGGTCATCTGCCACATCACCGCGAGTTTCGGCAGCCACTCGCCCACGATCCCGAAGAAGGCAAAGGTGATCTGCGCGAACAGCAAACAGAACAAGCCGAAGTACAGAAAGCAGAATCTGAATGCGATCTTCGTCACGGTCGGCCATGGCCGGGTCGAGTCGGCGGCGACCGAATCTGGGACGTCGGTACCGGGACTCTCGGATAATTGACTGACCATGAAATCCATATAAACAGCTGGATTGAAGTGGGCTGATGAGACGGGTGGAGGCCGGGTGCGAAGCCGGTCGCGGCACGGCGGCCGGGCTCGGGATGAGCCCGACGGGTGCGCCGCCGCTGCCCGACGCGATGACGGACGCACGATTCGATTCCGTTTCCCGGCCGGCAGGACCGTAGACTCATTCCTGTCACCAACCGCCTCCCCGGGAGCAGCCCTATCGTGACCGAACAGACCGAGAACGAGCCACGCGAGGAATGCGGCGTATTCGGGGTCTGGGCCCCTGGCGAGGACGTGGCGAAGCTCACGTACTACGGCCTTTATGCGCTGCAGCACAGAGGGCAGGAAGCGGCAGGCATCGCCGTCGCCGACGGATCCCAGATCCTGGTGTTCAAGGACCTCGGCCTGGTCAGTCAGGTATTCGACGAGCAGACCCTGGCCGCCATGCACGGCCACGTCGCCGTCGGACACTGCCGCTACTCCACTACCGGCTCCACCACCTGGGAAAACGCGCAGCCGGTGTTCCGTAACACCGCCGCCGGCACGGGCGTCGCGCTCGGCCACAACGGCAACCTGGTCAACACCGCCGAACTGGCAGCCCGGGCCCGCGAAGCCGGCCTGATCAACGCGCGTGGCCACGTCGCCGCCACCACCGACTCGGACATCCTGGGTGCCCTGCTCGCGCACGGCGCCGCCGACACGAGCTTGGAACAATCGGCGCTGGAACTGCTGCCGCAGGTCCGCGGCGCGTTCTGCCTGACCTTCATGGACGAGAACACCCTGTACGCCGCGCGCGATCCGCACGGCGTACGTCCGCTGTCCCTCGGCCGGCTGGACCGCGGCTGGGTCGTCGCTTCGGAGACCGCCGCGCTGGACATCGTCGGTGCGTCGTTCGTCCGCGACATCGAGCCAGGTGAACTGCTGGCCATCGACGCCGACGGCGTGCGCTCCACCCGGTTCGCCAACCCCGAGCCGAAGAGCTGCGTCTTCGAGTACGTCTACCTGGCCCGCCCGGACAGCACCATCGCCGGCCGCTCGGTGCACGCCGCCCGCGTCGACATCGGCCGCCGGCTGGCCCAGGAGAAGCCCGTCGACGCCGACCTGGTCATCGGGGTGCCCGAATCGGGCGTGCCCGCGGCCGTCGGCTACGCACAGGGCTCGGGTATCCCGTTCGGCCAGGGCCTGATGAAGAACGCCTACGTCGGGCGCACCTTCATCCAGCCGTCGCAGACCATCCGGCAGCTCGGTATCCGGCTCAAGCTCAACCCGCTCAAGGAAGTCATCCGCGGCAAGCGGCTGATCGTCGTCGACGACTCGATCGTCCGCGGCAACACCCAGCGCGCCCTGGTCCGCATGCTGCGCGAGGCCGGCGCCGTCGAGGTGCACGTGCGCATCGCGTCGCCGCCGGTGAAGTGGCCGTGCTTCTACGGCATCGACTTCGCCACGCCGGCCGAGCTGATCGCCAACGCCAAGAGCACCGAAGCGAGCGAGGACGAGATGCTCGAGGCGGTCCGGCACGCGATCGGCGCCGACTCCCTCGGCTACATCAGCCGGCAGGGCATGATCGCCGCCACCGAGCAGCCCGCAACCCGCCTGTGTGCGGCCTGCTTCGACGGCAACTACCCGATCGAACTGCCCGGTGAAGCCGTCCTCGGCAAGAACGTCGTCGAGCACATGCTGGCGTCCGCGGCCCGCACCGGCCTGCCGCTGACCGCCGACAACGACAACGCCTCAGCCCTGCGTCGCCCCTGACCTGACGGCCGTCAACAGGCGCGAGGTGCATCGGCGAGGGTGCGACCGGTAGCCTTGGGGCCGATGACTAGCCAGGATGAGCGAGCTGAATCGATTGGCGCCTCCTACGCTTCGGCGGGGGTTGACATCGAGGCAGGCGATCGCGCCGTCGAATTGTTCAAGCCCCACGCGAAGAAGGCCACCCGCCCCGAGGTGCGGGGCGGCCTCGGAGGCTTTGCCGGGTTGTTCGGCCTGAAAGCCGGATACCGCGAGCCGCTGTTGGCCTCGTCGACCGATGGGGTAGGCACCAAACTCGCCGTGGCACAGGCCATGGACAAGCACGACACCGTCGGCATCGACCTTGTCGCGATGGTCGTCGACGACCTGGTCGTGTGTGGCGCCGAGCCGCTGTTCCTGCAGGACTACATCGCCGTGGGCCGCACCGTGCCCGAGCGGGTGGCCGAGATCGTCTCGGGCATCGCCGAAGGCTGTGTGCAGGCGGGCTGTGCGCTGCTGGGCGGTGAGACCGCCGAGCACCCCGGTCTGATGGAGCCCGACCACTACGACATCTCCGCCACCGGCGTCGGTGTCGTCGAGGCCGACGATCTGCTGGGCCCCGAGAACGTCCGCCCCGGCGACGTGATCATCGCCATGGCCGCCACCGGCCTGCACTCCAACGGCTACTCGCTGGCCCGCAAGGTGCTGCTCGAGATCGACCGCATGAGCCTGACCGGGCACGTCGAGGAGTTCGGCCGCACGCTCGGTGAAGAACTGCTCGAGCCGACCCGCATCTACGCCAAGGACTGCCTGGCGCTGGCCGCCGAGACCCAGGTGCGCACCTTCTGCCACGTCACCGGCGGCGGACTGGCCGGGAACCTGGAACGCGTCATCCCGCACGGCCTGACCGCCGAGATGGACCGCGGTACCTGGACGCCCGCACCCGTGTTCCAGATGATCGCCCAGCGCGGCCGCGTGGAGCGGGTCGAAATGGAGAAGACCTTCAACATGGGAGTCGGCATGGTCGCCGTCGTCGCGCCGGAGGACACCGACCGCGCACTGGCGATTCTGACTGCCCGGCACCTGGACTGCTGGACTCTGGGCACCGTGAACAAGGGTGGCAAGAGCAGCGTTCGCGCCGAGTTGGTGGGCCAGCACCCGCGCTTCTGACCGATCAGGTCGTGCGCGGGTTCAGGCCTGCGGCGCTGGGATCAGGGCCGCACGTGGGGTCTAGTGACGCCAGTCGTCTTCGGGTACGACCCAACGACCGGCGGGCTCGTCGGCCGGGTCGTCGTCCTCCAGGTCGTTATCGATGGCACTGGAGCTGTAACCAACGGAGTCGTTAGACAGCTCCCGCTGCAACCGAGTGAAATCGGTCTGCGGTGAGCTGTACTTAAGGTCTCGAGCTACCTTGGTCTGCTTTGCCTTTGCCCGGCCGCGGCCCATAGGGGACCCCCTCGCGCAATAACGGAGCGGCCCGATGTGCAGGCGGCTCCGATCTGAGTGTGTTTATTGTCCTGCCGTTAGCTTACCGTGCCCGGCGGCCTCATGCTGGCAGGCCACCCTCAGGGGCCGTCCAGAGGGCGGATGAGGTGAGCGGTTCAGGCTTGATGCAGGAAGACGGGGGACAGCCGGCACGCCGACGCCGCCTACCGGGCGCCGCCGCGCAAGCGGTCCACCGCGGCCCGGCCCGCACCGGCGGTGGTATCCGCGTCAGGCAGCGAGTCCGCATCGATCGCGGCGGGCACCTCGGATTCGCCTCCGGTTGTCAGCTCGGTGTCGGCGGGCACGCCGCGCTTGAGCAGCGCCAGCGCGATCGGCCCCAGATCCACATGCTCGGCGACGGTGCCCAGCCGGCCGATCGCCCGGCCCCCGGCCAGGATCGGATCACCCGTCGCGGGACGGTCGTCACCGCCATCGAGATGCAGCAGGACCAGCATGCGGGGCGGCTTGCCCAGATTGTGGACCCGAGCGACGGTCTCCTGGCCGCGGTAGCAGCCCTTGTCCAGGTGCACGGCTCCGACGCCGGGGCCGCCGATCCAGCCGACCTCCTGCGGGATGGTCCGCTCGTCGGTGTCGACACCCAGCCGCGGCCGCAGTGCCGCCACTCGCAGGGCCTCGTAGGCCCACAGCCCGGCCGGCCGGACACCGGCGTCGAGGAGCCGCTGCCGCCACGTCGCGGCGTCGGCCCGCGGCACCACCAGATCGATCTCCTGCGGGCCCACACGGCGCACGAAGCCGCCTTCGGCCAGCGGAGCTGCCGTCCACTCCGGGTCCGGCGTCGGCAGGTCGAGTGCGTTGACGGCGGGCCCGAGCAGCGACAGCACCGTGAGATCGGCCGGGTTCACCTCGACCTTCGACCAGAACACCATTTTGCGCAGGAAATCGGCGAGCGGCTGTCCGCGCCACGACTCGGTGTCCAGCGTGGTGGCGCCGCCGAGTTCGGTCTGCAGCCAGTGGTCCTCGACGCGGCCCTGTCCGTCCAGGCTCAAGTTCTGGACGACGGATCCCTCCGGCAACGAGCTGACGTGCTGGCTCGAGATGGTGTGCAGCCAGCTCTGGCGGTCATCACCGGTGAGTTCGATGGTCGCGCGGTGACCGCGGTCCACGATGACGGCCTCGGTGGCGGCGGCCCGCTGCTCCCCGAGTGGGTCGCCGTAGTGCCAGACGGCGCCGGCGTCGGGTCCGGATTCGGGGGCGGGAACTGCGCTCATGCTTCGAGCCTAGTTCGCGCGCCGGACTAGCCTTCTGGCCGTGACCACCAGGCCGACCGACCCGCCGCCGATCGTCGTCGCGGTCGAGGGCTGCCGGGCCACGATTCGCGCCGACGATCCGGTGTTCTCCCGCGGCGACGGAGTCTTCGAGACGGCGCTGGTACGTGACGGCGTCGTCCTCCTGCTCGACGAGCACCTGACGCGGTTGACGGGTTCGGCGGCGCTGGCGGGCCTGCCCGGTCCGGATTCCGGCCGGTGGCCGGCGGCGGTGGCAGCCGCGGTCGCCCAGTGGCCCGGCGGTGAGGGCGTGTTGCGGCTGGTGCTCGGCCGCGGCGTCGACGATGTGGTGGCCTTCGTGATGATTTCCGCGGTGCCGGCTCGTGCCGCCGTGGCCCGCCGCGACGGCGTGGCCGCGGTGACGCTGGTGCGGCCCCACTGGCCGCTGGCCGCCGCGAAGTCGCTGTCCTATGCGGCGAACGTGGCCGCGCTACGGCACGCCGAACGGGCGGGTGCCGGCGACGCCGTCTTCGTCGACGCGACGGGCGCGGTGCTCGAAGGTCCGCGGTCGGCCGTCGTTCTGGCGGTTCGCGGTTCGGCCGGTGAACCGATTCTGGTGACGCCCGATGCGTCGTCCATCCTGCCGTCGACCACGCAGCGAGCCCTGTTCGCGGCCGCCGCGGCGCAGGGTGTCGAGTGCGTGTACCGGCGCGTGCTGGTCACGGATTTGCTTGCCGCGCAAGGGGTTTGGCTGCTGTCGGCGATCACGCTGGCGGCGCGAGTGCGCATGCTCGACGGGCACGAGTTGGCGGGCTCACCCTTCGACACGCTGATCGCCGAGTTGATCGACGGGCAGTTCTGAGCCCGAGAAAAACCGGTTGTCGAGGCTCGGACCTGGGAGTACGGTCGCACGTACACAGGGAAGGAGGTGGTCCGACAAATTGATTGATTCTTTGAGGACATGTGAGGTGGCTGCCCGCTAGTAGCGCCGGGTAATTCGTCCGAGCGCACTCGCGAATTCCCGCAGCCACCCGGCCCCCGAGCCTCCCGGTCTTGTCCAACCAGGAACCTTGGCTCGGGGGTCGCCTCATGTCCGGGGCGGGTCAGCAGACCGGCGCGGCGGCGGGAGTGTCAGCCGACGAAACGCGACAGGCGCGCGGAGAGGTGCGGGGTCAGGCCGCCGTCGGCGTCCACGCGCTCCTCGACATAGGCCAGGTCGCCGTTCTCGATGATTCCGTAGAGCCGCTTCGCGCCCCCGACCAGAACGCCGGACTTGCTGCGGGCCAGGGCGTCGGTCGCCAGTTCCCAACTGGCCTGGTTCAGTGGGGCGCCGTAGAACAGTTCGACGTAGCCGGCTGAATGCGCCAGCAGCAGCTCGATGGCCTGCGACTCGTCCTGTCCGTGCGGATCGTCCGGGTCGTTCACGAACCGCCAGTAGCCCGTCTCGCGCAGCCCCGGACCGGCATATTCGCCGTTCTCGTCGAGCCGCCAGGAGCGGGCATCCCAATTGAGGTAGTCGTCGCCGTTGTGCGACACGATGATCTGCTGACCGAACCGGTAGTCACCGGCGGCATCGCGACCTTCGCCCTCACCGCGCCAGACGCCGACGAGCGGCAGCAGGGCCAGCAGGGCGTCGTTGAAGTTCGCGCCTTCGCGCAGGTTGGCGGTGTCCGCGGGTAGCGGCAGGTCGTCGAACCCGGGGACGTTGCGCGCGGCCGTGGCCTTGGCGCGATCGGCCGCCGCGGCGATCGCACGGTCGCCCGAACTGGCCAGTGCGCCGAGCTCGCCCAAGCCGTCCGAGGCCGAATCGCCGCTCGCGTCCGCGGGGTCCTGGTCGGACGTCACGACTCGTCGGTGATCAGGCGGTACAGCGCGTAGAGCGCAAACCAGGTGATGGCCAGCGAGGCCGCGACCAGCAGGATCTCGAAGAAAAGCACCACGGACAGACAGATTACTCGGGCTGTCGGTGTGACGTGCGCCGCACCGGCCCCTCACATGCGACGAGCGGCCGCATTTGTACGTCCGGACACGGAGTGTCGGGGTACGAACACGGCCGCTCGCGGCAGTGAGAACTAACTCAGGTCACGCGACCTTGACGTCGACCTCGTGGATGCCGGCACCGGTCGGCGCCACCACGGCGTCGCCGTTGCCGACCTTGGACAGCGCACGCAGCGTCCAGGTGCCGGGGGCGGCGAAGAACCGGAAGTCACCGGTGGCCGATGCGACGACCTCGGCGGTGAATTCGTCGGTGTTGTCCAGCAGGCGCACGAACGCGCCACCGACCGGCTGGCCCGAGCCGTCGACGACGCGGCCGGTGATGACGGTTTCCTTCTCCAGATCAACGCTGGCCGGCAGCGTCAGGCCTTGCTTGGGTGCAGAGCACATATCAGTTTCCCAACTCGATCGGGGCACCCACCAGGGAGCCGTATTCGGTCCAACTGCCGTCGTAGTTCTTTACATTCCGGTGGCCCAGCAATTCCTGCAGCACGAACCAGGTGTGCGACGAACGCTCACCGATGCGGCAGTACGCGATGGTCTCCTTCTCGCCGTCGAGGCCGGCGTCGGCGTAGATCTTCGCCAGCTCCTCGTCGGACTTGAAGGTGCCGTCGTCGTTGGCGGCGCGGCTCCACGGCACGTTGATGGCGCTCGGCACGTGGCCGGGGCGCTGGCTCTGCTCCTGCGGCAGGTGCGCGGGCGCCAGAATCTTGCCGGAGAACTCGTCCGGTGAACGCACGTCGACCAGGTTCTTGGTGTTGATCGCGGCGATCACCTCGTCGCGGAACGCGCGGATGCTGTTGTCGATCGGCTGGGCCTCGTACGAGGTCGCCGGGCGGACGGTGGCGTCCTTGACCAGTGGGCGGTCGTCGAGCTCCCAGCGCTTGCGGCCACCGTCGAGCAGCTTGACGTCGCCGTGCCCGTACAGCTTGAAGTACCAGTAGGCGTAGGCCGCGAACCAGTTGTTGTTGCCGCCGTACAGGACGACGGTGTCGTCGTTGCTGATGCCCTTGTCGGACAACAGCTTCGAGAACTGCTGCTGGTCGACGAAGTCACGCTTGACCGAGTCCTGCAGATCATCGCGCCAGTCCAGCTTGACGGCGCCGGGGATGTGCCCCTCGTCGTCGTAGGCGCTGGTGTTCTCGTCGACCTCGACGAACACCACGCCGGCGGTGTCGAGGTTGTTCTCGGCCCATTCGGTCGAGACCAGGACGTCGGAACGTGCCATGTACGAATTCCTTTCGGTTGCTTTTGAGCTCTAGCGGGTCAGGTGGTGGCGGGGATACCCGGGCGGCGCAGTCGCGACACCAGGGGGTAGATCTGGCAGCCCAGGCAGATGCCGAAGGCGGCGTTCAGGAAGGCGGCGATCAGCGCGAAAGCGGTGGCGCCGAGCCCCAGGCCCGTGATGCCCGTCGCAAAGCCGACGGTCCCGACGATGGCAAACAGCAGCCCGACGAGTTGGGCGAACTTCAGCGGCGCGACCGGTTCCTTCTCGGTCACCGGCGCCAGCCGCGGCGCGATGAAGCGGGCGAAGATGCGGCCGTACGGGTGCTTGCGCGGTCCGCCGATCGCGCCGATTGCGAACACCACGGCCTGCACACCGAGAGTCACCGCCGCGGCGATCGGGCTCGCGGCCGAGACCAGCAACGCAGCAATCAGCACGCCGGTGGTGACCCAGGCTGCGAAGCGGGGTCCACGCACGTCGACCTGCGAGTTTTCGATGGAATTGTCTGACATGGGAAAGCTCCTGTTGTTTGTAAACGTGGACTGTCCACAGAAAGGCTGCTCGGAGCGCAACACGAAACGACGGCGCGGCTACTCAGCAGCTACAACAACAACAGCAACAACCCGCAACGCGGCACAGATCTACTGCGCGACGCTTGGTGAGCAGGAGCTCGCGGGGGGCTAACACGGCAGACAGCTTACCCAACAACGGGGTGCTCAGGCCAACAGCGGTAACAGGGCCTCGTGCAGATCAGCGGATTTCGGGACGCCCGCAGTGCGGTACCGCTGCTGCCCGGAGGCATCGAAAATGAACGTCGTCGGCAGCGAGAGCACCGACAGTCGTCGGGCCGCAACGGGATTGGCGTCCAGGTCGAGCTCGACATGCTCGACCCCGAGATCGTCGCACACCTGGTCGACGACGCGGCGGACGGCCGCACAGGGTCCGCACCACGTTGCGCTGAAATGCACGACGGTGGGTCCGGTGGTGGACAGGCCGAGATCGGCGTTGTCGTTTTCGGCGGACGGTTCGGCCGGCGTCACGTCCTTCATCAGGCCCGCGCGCAGGGTCAGCAGTCGGCCGACGATGTACGCGATCCCGAGGGCGGCGACCAGGACCGTCAGCACCACAACTGTGGAGTTCATGACTGTCTGAACCCGTCCAGGGGCACGGTTACTCCCGTGGCGATGCCTTCGACGATGACGTCGGAGCCGCGGGCGCCCTCGCTCGTCGGAGTCAGCCCGAACGGCAGCTTCATCCCCGGCATCGTCGTGGAGAAGGCCCGTAGCACCGCGGCCTTCTTGTCCTCGGCCACATGCTGTTCGGCGGTACCCGGGCCGGTGAGCACGTCGGTCGCGGTGAACACCAGGTTCGTGTGGTCGGCGCCGGTGACGGACAAGTCCACCGAGACGCTGACGCGCTTGTTCAGGCCGGCGGCGGTCGGGGTGCCGGTGAACACAAGGCCGTGGCTCTCGGAGATGCCGGACTCTGTGGTGCCGCCCGTGGCGTCGTTGGAATCGTTCGTCGGGGCTTCCACCAGCAGGTCTTTGATGCCCATGAACCGGCCCACGTGGGTCGAGTCGACGATGATGCGGCTTTCCAGCCTCGTCGAGGCCAACTTGGCGTCCGGCCCGATCAACCAGGACTTGGGTATCGCCACCATGTCGTACAACGTGGCCTCGATCGACGCCTTACCCACGACGGGGTGCGCGACACCGGGGGCCTTCACCTCCACCTGCTGGTAGCGGCCGCGCGCAGCCTGGGTTCCGAACGGGAAACCAAGGATCGACACCCACGGATCGAAGTGCAGGTGGGCGGCGGTGCGGACGCTGCGGGCCATCCGGTATTCGGCGAAGATCGCGAAGCCGAAATCGGTGCCGACGACCACGAGGATCAGCACGACCGCCGGGATCAGCAGCCGGGTCAGCACCTTACGCATCCGGACATTCTGGCTTACGCCCAGCCACCCAGCGCCGCGACCGGCCGTTCAACACCGCTAAATCGCAGGTGGCAAGCTATCGTTAGATGATCGTTGGCCGGTAACGGTCACGTGTCAGCCATGATTCTCCGGGGTTGAATCGGATTGAACCGCGACAGCGTCGTCGCCGGGGAGCGTCCGGTACGGCCCCGGACGCACTGGAGGACCCGTTGGATCTTCTGCTACTGACCGTCGACCCGCACCCGGAGTCGGTACTCCCGGCGCTGGCGCTGCTCCCGCACAGCGTGCGGCCGGCACCCACCGAGGTGTCGTCGTTGCTGGAAGCCGGCAACGCCGATGTGGCGATCGTCGATGCGCGCACCGATCTCGCGGCCGCCCGCGGACTCTGTCGTCTGCTGGGTAGCACCGGCGCGTCCGTCCCCGTCGTGGCCGTGGTCAACGAAGGCGGTCTGGTCGCCGTCAACATCGAATGGGGCATCGACGAAATCCTGCTGCCCGGCACCGGCCCGGCCGAGATCGACGCCCGGCTGCGACTGCTGGTAGGACGCCGCAACGGCGTCGCCGACCAGCAGAGCGCCGGCAAGATCACCCTCGGCGAGCTCGTCATCGACGAGGGCACCTACACCGCCCGGCTGCGTGGCAAGCCCCTGGATCTGACCTATAAGGAATTCGAGCTGCTGAAGTACCTGGCTCAGCACGCCGGCCGGGTGTTCACCCGCGCTCAGCTGCTCCAGGAGGTGTGGGGCTACGACTTCTTCGGCGGCACTCGCACCGTCGACGTGCATGTTCGGCGCCTGCGCGCCAAACTCGGCCCGGACTACGAGTCGCTGATCGGTACCGTCCGCAACGTCGGTTACAAAGCCGTCCGGCCCGCGCGCGGCCGCACCAACGGGGCCGCCGAGGCCGTCGACGACATCGACGAGGACGACGACGCCGGCGATTCCGGCGACGTCGACAACGGCACCCGCCAGACCCAGCCCGCCCAGTGACGGAACTGAGCTGGCATACCGCGCTGAGTCCTGACGATCAGGCCGCCATCCGCGCACTCGTCGTCGCGGCGACCGCCGCGGACGGCGTGGCCCCGGTTGGCGACCAGGTGCTGCGGGAGCTGCCGTTGAACCGCACGCGGCATCTGCTGGCCCACGACTCCGGCACGCTGGTCGGCTATCTGAACCTCGCGCCGGACATGGCCGAGACCGTCGTCGCCGTCGAGGCGCGCCGCCGCGGGATCGGCAGCGACCTGATCCGCACCGGCCTGGCGGCCGGTGGCCCGAGCACCCGAATCTGGGCGCACGGCAACCTCGATGCCGCCTGTGCCACCGCCGCGGCACTCGGCCTGACCGCGGTGCGCGAGCTCTGGCAGATGCGCCGTTCGTTGTCCCCACTACCTGCGCTGACCGATGTCCCGGGCGTGCGGCTGACCACGTATCCGGGGCCCGAGGTCGACGCCGAACTGCTCCGCGTCAACAACGCGGCGTTCCACTGGCACCCCGAACAGGGCGGCTGGACGCAGGCCGAGGTGGACGAGCGCCGGGGTGAGTCGTGGTTCGACCCGGCCGGGTTGTTCCTGGCCTATGACGCCGCCGACACCGCTGGGGAGCGGTTGCTCGGCTTCCACTGGACGAAGATTCACCCGGGCTCGGGCCTGGGCGAGGTGTACGTCGTCGGGGTGGGCCCGGACGCGCAGGGTCGTGGCCTCGGTGCGTTGCTGACGCTGGCCGGCCTGCACTACCTGGCCGACCGGCTCGGTCCCGACGGGACCGTACTGCTGTATGTCGAGGCAGACAACACCGCGGCGGTGAAGACATACCGACGTCTCGGGTTCGAGCTGTACAGCGCCGACGTCGCGTACGCGGGACCTCCGACCGTTAGCTGAAACAGCGGGTTGGCTGAAAAGTCGCTGATCGTGTTCACCCGGTGTTCATTCGGCATCAGGAATGCGTCCACCACAGCCGCATACGTTGCGCGGGAGTCGGAAGCCGACCCTTGAAAGCCGACCATCGGCCGACACCGAAAGTAGGACCCGTGAAGTTCACCAGCATCGGTAAAGCATTCGTCGTCACCGCAGCGGCCGCATCGCTTGCCGTCGGCATGACCGCGTGTGGCAACGACAACAAGTCCGGTACCGCGTCGTCGACGTCCGGTTCGTCCGCCGAGTGCGGCGGCAAGAACGCGCTGACCGCCGAGGGCTCGACTGCCCAGCAGAACGCGATCGCCGAATTCAACAAGGCTTGGGGCCAGGCTTGCTCGGGCAAGAACCTGTCCTACAACGGCACCGGCTCGGGCGCCGGCCGCCAGCAGTTCATCGCCAAGCAGGTCGACTTCGCCGGTTCCGATTCGGCGCTGGCCAAGGAGCAGATCGAGAAGGCTGCCGAGCGCTGCGGTGGCAACCCGGCGTGGAACCTGCCGCTGGTCTTCGGCCCCGTCGCCATGGCCTACCACCTCGAGGGCGTGAGCAAGCTCGTCGTCAACGCCGACGTGCTGGCGAAGATCTTCCAGGGCGAGATCAAGAAGTGGAACGACCCGGCCATCGCCGCGCTGAACGCCGGCACCACCCTGCCGGACACCGACATCAAGCCGGTCTACCGCTCGGACTCGTCGGGCACCACCGACAACTTCCAGAAGTACCTGGCCGCTGCCGCTCCGGAGAGCTGGAAGAAGGGCGCCGGCAGCGAGTTCCAGGGCGGCGCCGGTGAAGGCGCGCAGAAGTCGGCCGGTGTCGTGCAGGCCGTCCAGGCCACCCCGGGTGCCATCGGTTACGTCGAGAAGAGCCCGGCCGCGGCCGCCGGCCTGCCGTTCGCGCAGATCGACACCGGTTCGGGCGCAGTCGAACTGACCGACGACAACGCCAAGAAGGCCATCGCCTCGGCCAAGTTCGCCAAGGAGGGCAACGACCTGGCCCTCGACCTGAAGTCGCTGTACTCGACCAAGGAAGCCGGCGCATACCCGCTGGTGCTGGCCACCTACGAGATCGTCTGCTCGAAGGGCTACGACGCCGACACCTCCGCGGCAGTGAAGTCGTTCCTCAAGGTGGCCGCCAACCAGGGCCAGGCCAACCTGTCGAAGGCGGGCTACATCCCGCTGCCCGACGCTTTCAAGGCGCGTCTGCTGCAGTCGGTTGACGCAATCGCTTAAGCAGCGCTGGCGCTCCGGTTCCATCCCGGTGAGGATGGAACCGGAGCCCACGACCGTTAGGTTCCTGACAGGATGACAGTGACAACACCGAATCCAGCCGACGCGGGGTCGGGGGAGGCGCTCGCCGCACCCTTTCCTGAGCCGACGCCGGTGTCTCTCGACCCGCTGAAGGGCTCGAAAGTCCGCATGGGCGACCGGGTCTTCCGCCTGCTCGCTGAAGGCTCCGGCGTACTGATCGTCGCGCTCATCGCGGCCATCGGTGTGTTCCTGCTGTGGCGCGCCATCCCGGCGCTGGCCCGCAACAAGGAGAACTTCTTCACCTTCGGCGGCAACTGGGTCACCACCGACACCTCGGCGATGCACTTCGGCATCCTCGATCTGCTGCAGGTCACCGTCTTCGTGTCGGTGTTCGCGCTGCTGATCGCGATGCCGGTCGCGTTGGGTATCGCGATCTTCCAGACCCAGTACGCGCCGCGCCGGCTGGCCGGTCCGCTGGCCTATGTCGTGGACCTGCTGGCCGCCGTGCCGTCGATCGTCTACGGCGTGTGGGGCCTGTACGTCCTGGCTCCCGTGCTCAAGCCGTTTGCGTTGTGGCTCAACGAGAATCTGGACTGGCTGTTCCTGTTCAAGACCGGTAACGCCTCGGTCGCCGGCGGTGGCACGGTCTTCACGGCGGGCATCGTGCTCGCGGTGATGATCCTGCCGATCATCACCGCGGTGAGCCGTGAGGTCTTCGTGCAGACACCCCGCGGCCAGATCGAGGCCGCGCTGGCGCTGGGCGCCACCCGCTGGGAAGTCGTGCGCACCACGGTCCTGCCGTTCGGTCTGTCGGGATACATCAGTGGTGCGATGCTCGGCCTCGGCCGCGCTCTCGGTGAGACCATCGCGCTCTTGATCATCCTGCGCGGCACCCAGACCCAGTTCAGTTGGACGCTGTTCGACGGCGGCTACACCTTCGCGAGCAAGATCGCCGCGACCGCAAGCGAATTCAACGATCAGTACAAGGCGGGCGCCTACATCGCGGCCGGCCTGGTGCTGTTCATCCTCACCTTTGTGGTGAACTCCGCGGCACGCGCCGTCGTGGCCGGAAGGGGCGCCAAATGAACGCCAAGATGGCGGCGATGCTGGAACGGCCGGTCAAGCACCAATCGTTCGAGGGCGTCGGTCTGCGCCGCAAGGCGACCAACTGGGTGGCCACGGTGCTGGTCAGCCTGTCGGTCCTGGTGGCGCTGATCCCGCTCGTGTGGGTGCTGTATTCCGTTGTCACCAAGGGTTATCAGGCGCTGACATCGGCGGAGTGGTTCACCAACTCGCAGTCCGGCATGACGGCGTTCGAGACGGGCGGTGGTGCGTACCACGCCATCGTCGGTACCGTCCTACAAGCGCTGGTGTGTGCCGTCATCTCGATCCCGATCGGGGTGATGGTGGCGGTGTACCTCGTGGAGTACGGCGGCGGCACCCGGTTGGGCAAGATCACCACCTTCATGGTCGACATCCTCACCGGTGTCCCGTCGATCGTCGCCGCACTGTTCATCTACGCGCTGTGGGTGGCCACCTTGGGATTCCAGCGGACCGGCTTCGCGGTGTCGCTGTCGTTGGTGTTGCTGATGATCCCGGTCATCGTGCGGTCCACTGAAGAGATGCTGCGTATTGTCCCGATGGACCTGCGGGAGGCCAGCTACGCACTCGGCATTCCCAAGTGGAAAACCATTGTGCGCATTGTCATCCCGACTGCGCTGTCGGGCATCGTGACGGGCGTCATGCTGTCGCTGGCCCGCGTCATGGGGGAGACGGCCCCGCTGCTCGTCCTGGTGGGCTACGCACAAGCCATGAACTTCGACATGTTCGGCGGCTTCATGGGCTCGCTGCCCGGCATGATGTACGACCAGATCGGTGCCGGCGCCGGTGCCAACGTGATCCCCACGGACCGCATGTGGGGCGCCGCGCTAACCCTGGTGTTGCTGATCGCCCTGCTGAACATCGCGGCGCGCGTGGGCGCCAAAATCTTTGCCCCGAAAAAAGTTTGAGCAGGAGTAGCGGTAATGGCCAAGCGACTTGATCTCAAGGATCTCAACATCTACTACGGCGCGTTCCACGCCGTGCAGAGCGTCAGTCTGTCGGTGGAGCCGCGCAGCGTGACGGCGTTCATCGGCCCCTCGGGTTGCGGCAAGTCGACGGTGCTGCGCACCCTCAACCGCATGCACGAGGTGATTCCGGGCGCCCGCGCCACCGGCTCGGTGCTACTCGACGGTGACGACATCTACGCCCCCGGCGTGGACCCGGTCGGCGTGCGCAAGACCATCGGCATGGTGTTCCAGCGGCCGAACCCGTTCCCCACCATGTCCATTCGTGACAACGTGGTGGCGGGACTGAAGCTGCAGGGTGTGCGCAACAAGAAGACGCTCGACGAGGTGGCCGAGCGGTCGCTCAAGGGCGCCAACCTGTGGAACGAGGTCAAGGACCGCCTCGAGAAGCCCGGTGGTGGCCTCTCCGGTGGTCAGCAGCAGCGCCTGTGCATCGCCCGCGCCATCGCGGTACAGCCCGATGTTCTCCTGATGGACGAGCCGTGCTCGGCACTGGACCCGATCTCGACGCTGGCCATCGAGGATCTGATCGCAGAACTGAAGCAGGACTTCACCATTGTGATCGTCACGCACAACATGCAGCAGGCTGCGCGCGTGAGCGATCAGACTGCGTTCTTCAACCTCGAGGCCACCGGCAAGCCGGGCCAGTTGATCGAGATCGACGACACCGAGAAGATCTTCTCCAACCCGACCAAGAAGGCCACCGAGGACTACATCTCCGGCCGCTTCGGGTAGGGCGCCTCCTTCCGGCGTCACCATTCTTCCCCGAACAGACGTAAAACTGTCATTTCCGCGTGAAATACGACAGTTTTGCGTCTGTTCGCGAGTGTCCTTCAGGCCGCGCGGTCGAAGTGGCGCTTGATCCGTGCGCACAGCTCAACCGGATATTGCCGGATATCGTCGACCACTGCCGGAACGCTGGTCCAATTCATCTCCTGCAGGCGCGCTGTCTTTATCCGATCATGCTTGACTGCAACTGGATTCGAGTGCCACTCCATGCTGTCGTATTCGGCGGCCACGCGGAACTCGGGCCATGCAAAATCGAGTCGCCAGAGTTGACCGTGAAGGTCACGGATTTCGTACTGCAACTCGGGGGCAGGCAGTTCCCAGTCGATGAAGACCAGCCGCATCTCAGATTCCATCGGCGACTCGGCTCTCGGATCTGCTAGAGGCAACATTTCCCGGACTGCGACCACGCCTCGGCGACCGCGTTGTTCGTCAAGGGCTGCCTGCAGTTCCGGCCGGGTACAGGTCCCGCTACGGAGTGCGGCATCGAGTGTGGCCAGTACCCGAGGGCGTTTCAGTGTCCGAGCGACTTCAACGGCGGTCCATGCGGGTGCAGTGGCGAGCCTGCCATCAATCCTCTTGAGCGGGGCGCCAATTCGCTGGTGAACGCTGAGGTCGAGCGAAGTCCGGATGCGCATGCCCGGGTCGAGAATGTGGGTCCGGTCGTCCTGTTCTGTGTCAAAGCCGTACATTGCGGCAGCGGTGCCCATGCATGCGACGATGGGGACGTCAGATAGCAGGTCCAGGGCTCGGAGGCGGCTAGTTGTGTCTGGAGGTCGCGCGGAATAGACGCCGTGGCACACCCGGAAGACTTTGCCTGCGCGGACCCTGCGGGCGAGCGCTCGATCGGTCATCGTGGCGAGTAGCTGCTGGGCGGTCGCCAGTCCGTCATGGGTGGCGAAGACCTCATCGAGCGTCATGTCTCGATGGTCGCGGACCGGTCGGGTGACCGCCAGCATCCTGCTTCCAGCCCTGTGGATAACTCCGCGAGCAGACGCAAACCTGTCGATTCTGGGTGCAAAACGACAGTTTTACGTCTGCTCGCGGGTTTATGGCGTGACGACCACGCGGGTGCCGGAGGGTTCCTTTGCCGCCCAGACGTTTTCGATGTCGGCGAGCGGGCGGGCGACGGTGGTCAGTTGCAGTTCGCCAGTCTCGAGCATCGCGAACAGCCGCGGCAGACCTTCCGTGCGGGCGCGCTGCACGGCCTCGGGTGGGACGCTGCCGATCCCCACGCCCTGGAGCGCGATCCCGGTGCTGCGCAACGTTGCAGCGTCGATGTCGATGCTCGCCCCGGTCATCGACCCGACCTGGATGAAGCGCGTGGCGTGGAAATGGGCCGACGGATGCGCGGCGGCCAGGGCGGCGAGGGTCTGCTGCGCCGGTGTGCCCCAGAGGTAGTCGATGACGGCGTCGAACGGTCGTGCAGAGTGCTGTGCCACAACGCTTTCGGTGAGATCGTCGGTTCCAAGCGCGATGACGTCGTCGGCTCCGACGGTGCGTAGCCATTCCAGTCGCTCGGGGTTGCGGCCGGCCACCACGACGCGTCCCGCCCCGAAGACGAACTTCGCCAATTGCACTGCCAGTGATCCGGTGACGCCGGTGGCGCCGAGGACCAGCACGTGGTCGCCGGGTTTGGTTTGGGCGGCGTAGTCCAAGCTCATCCACGCCGACATGCCGGGATTGGGCACCGCGGCAGCAGTGACGGAGTCAACGTGTTCTGGGACCGGGACGGCGTCACCCGGATTGACGAGAGTGCGTTCGGCCATCAGCCCGTACGGGGCCAGTGATCCGGTGTACACCCGCGAGCCGTCGTCGAGGCGGGCGACGCCGTCCACGCCGGCGATGGCAGGGAGCTGAATCTCCTTGCTGCTGTAGTGCTTTCCCATGATGACCATGCGACTGAGGTTGGTCAGCGCCGATGCCTCCACGGCGGCGACGACGGCGCCGCCGCGCGATGTGGGTTCGGGGAAATCCAGGTACCGGGGCTGCTGGCCCCATTCGTGCACGACCGCTGCCTTCATGTTGCTCCTCGGCTAGATATAGTTTCTTCGGAAACTATATGCCGCCGGCTCGTCGAATGGCAAGATGGTTTCCATGAAAACCAAGTCTGTGCTGATCACTGAGATCAGTGCACTGGTGGGTGCGGTGGGGGACAAGTTCGACACCGACGAGAGTGATGCCGAACGTGACTACCTTGCCGAACACTGTCCAGCGCGGCTGGAACGCACAGTGCGTGAATTGCCCACGCTGAGCCTGCACCTGTTGGCGGTGCTCGCCGACGGGCCGATCAGCGTGGTCGGCCTGGCTGCCCGCGCCGACCAACTCAAGGGGACCGTGTCGAAACATGTCCAAAGACTGGTCGACGCCGGCCTCGTCATCCGTGGACCGGTGCCGGGCAACCGCAAAGAGCTGCAGCTGACCCCCACCGCGGACGGGAAGATCCTCATCGAGGTGCACCAGCGCATGCACGACGAGATGGATGCCGGCCGGCACGACTTCCTGGCGCGCTATACCGCCACGGAACTATCGGTGCTGGCGAAGATGCTGCAGGACCTGCTGGCAGCCGATCGGGACGGCGTGCGCCTGATACCTGCTGAGCTGAGGTCACCTTCCGCTCGCGAAAAGACGTAAAACTGTCGATTTTCGCGCGGAAACGACAGTTTTACGTTCCCCCGCAAGCGGGAGGTGCCCCCAGCTCGCGAGTGAAACCGAGCGGTCCTAGCGGATGGTCGGCAGGCCGTCGTCGTCGGAGAAGCGGCCGGTGACCTGGAAGATCACCCGGCGGGCGACCTCGACGGCGTGGTCGGCGAAGCGCTCGTAGAAGCGGCTCAGCAGCGTCACGTCGACGGCCGCAGTCACGCCGTGCTTCCATTCGCGGTCCATCATCACGCTGAACAGATGGCGGTGCAGGTCATCCATCGCGTCGTCTTCTTCTTGGATACGGGCGGCGCGCTCGGGGTCCTGGGTGAGCAGCACCTCCTGCGCGGTGTTGCCCAATTCGACTGCCAGGCGGCCCATCTCGGCGAAGTAGCCGTTGACCTCCTCGGGCAGCGCGTGCTGCGGGTGGCGGCGGCGGGCGATCTTGGCGACGTGCAGCGCCAGCGCGCCCATCCGGTCGACGTCGGCGACGATCTGGATGGAGCCGACGACCGACCGCAGGTCACCGGCGACCGGCGACTGCAGAGCCAGCAGGACGAAGGCCTGTTCTTCGGCCTGCGTGCTCAGGACGGCGATGTGCTCGTGGTCGGAGATGACCTGCTCGGCCAGTACCAGATCGGCCTGTAGCAGGGCCTGGGTCGCGCGCTCCATGGCAACACCCGCCAGTCCGCACATCTCGCCCAGGCGGTTGGTCAGGCTCTCAAGCTGCTCGTGGTACGCGGTACGCATGCGCTCCAGACTACTTTCTGGCCATTGGACATGCCGTGATCTGGCAATGAACGGCCGGTGAATGGGACAGGTCAGGTGCTATTTGCAGGTGGTGTCGGCAGCGTTGGTGATGCTGAGGTCTTCCGGCAGCTTGGTGGGCTCGCCGGACAGGCTGCCGTGGGTCACCCGCATCTGGGCCGCCGAGCCGCTGGACGCGGGGCTGCCCACCGACGTGAAATCGGTGCCGAGGACCACCCGCACCACGTCTCCGAGACCGGAAACCTGCTCGACATGGGCGCCCGGCAGCGTCGACGCCACCGTCGCGGCGGCCTGTTCCTGCCCGGCCGAGAAGAACACCGTCGTCGACGTCACCTGGCCCTGGTAGTCGTCCGGGGAGTTGACGGTGAAGCCGTGTTGCTCGAGTTCTTTGGTGGCGGTCGCCGCCAGGCCGTCCTGGCCGGTCGAGTTGGACACCCGGACCGTCACCTGGCTCGGGTCGGTCGTCGTGGTGTTGACCTGGTCGCCGTCCGAGGTGGCCGGGGTCGTGCTGGGCGCGGCCGGGGTGGGCGGAACCGGGGTGTTGTCGGAGTTGCGCTCCTCGGGCAGCGGGTCGTCGTTGATGATCGCGTCGAACAGCGCGCGCATGTCGTCGACCCGCGGCGGCTCGTTGCCTTCGGAGTCGGTGACTCCGGTCGGCACCGTGACGAAGGTGACGCGGCCCGCGCTGACGCCCTGGATCGACTGGCCCAGCTGCACCAGGTCCTTGGTGGTGACGTTGTCGACCGAGGAGTCGTCGATGAACAGGTTGACGACGTTGTTGAGCTTGCCGATGTTGAAGAAGGTGTCCTTGGAGATCATCGACCGCAGCAGTGACGACAGGAACATCTGCTGGCGCTTGATCCGGCCGTAGTCGCCGTTGACCTCGGTGGTGACCTGGCGGGCGCGGACGTACTGCAGCGCGGTGTGGCCGTCGATGATCTGACGGCCGGAGTGGTCGAGCACGGTGCCCAGCTCGTAGTCCTCGAGGGGCGTGGAGCTGCACACCTCGACGCCGCCGACCGCGTCGACGAGCTTGGAGAAGCCTGCGAAATCGACTGCCATGAACCGGTTTATCGACAGGCCGGAGAGCTTCTGGAGCACCTTGACCAGGCACTTGGGGCCACCGAACGAGTACGCCGAATTCAGCTTGGTCTCGGTGTAAACCTGGTCGGGCCCATAGCTTTTGGTGTCTTCGTCGTAGATGGGCCCGTACATGCCGGTCTTCGGATCCCAGGCTTCGCACTGCGTCTGCTTGATTGCCAGGTCGCGCGGGAACGAGACGGCCACAACACGTTTGCGGTTCGCGGGAATGTTCACCAGCATGATGGTGTCCGAGCGCGCGCCACCGGCCTCTTCAGTGGTTCCGGCGCCCATGTCCGCGTTCTGGCCGTAGCGGCTGTCCACGCCGACGATCAGGAAGTTCTCGTCACCGAACTGCGCGTTGGGGTCGAGGATGTCGCGCGAGTTGAGGTCCAGCGCCGAGACGCGGTTCATGTTGTTGTTCTTGATGTTCTGCCACTGCCAGGCGGCGCCGGTCATCGACAGCGCGATGACGGCGGCCAGTGCCATGAGGATGCGCCCGGCCACCGCGAACCGGTGGCGGGTGTGGTGATCGACCGCTGGTGGCGCATCGGCATGCGTCGGCCGTTCCGGGTGATCGATGTAGTTCCGCACATCGGTGCGAACCACGGCACGCGGCCGTTCGGGCAGCTCGACCGCGTCGGCCTGCGCGACCAGCGGGGCGTCGAAAACCTCTGTGACAGGGTCGGTTTCGGTCCGACGACGGGTCGCGCGCGCCGGTTCCACGGCGGCCGGAGGCGCCGGGCTCACGGGCTCGGGCTTCGGTTCGGGCCGCCGGGGTGGGGCCGGCTTCGGTGTGGGCCGTTGCGGCTCCGGGGTTTTGGGTGGTGACGGAGCCTCGATGGCCTGCGCGGGCGGGACCTTGCCACCCGAGAGCCGGGCGATGAGTTCGGCGACCGTGACGCCGCCGCCGCCGTGGCTGCCGGTGGCGTCGTCGTCCGCGGTCTCGTCGTCCGGTTGGCTCTGCTGGCGACCGCTTCGTTCCCATGGCGCCCGGACCGAGCCCGAGGCCCGCGCCGTACGCGTTACCCAGGGGCTGTCGCCGTCACCCTCACCGGGGGTGGTCCGGTCGCGGTCGCTCACGCTTACCCGCCGGAGTTGACCAGGTCGGCGCCGAACGGCACCGTGCAGTCGTCGGGGTCGTCCAACCAGCCTTCGGGCAGCACCACGGAACCCGGCGACCCCTGCCGGCCTCGCGGGCCCTCTGCGCAGTCCGGGAACGGCACATCGGAATCCAGTTGGGTAAGCAGCTCATCCAGTTCGGCCAGGGTTTTCACCAGGGCCAGCGCGCGCCGCAGATCGGCGCCGGCGGGCAGCCCGTGCAGGTACCAGGCGACGTGCTTGCGGATGTCGCGCATGCCCTTGTCCTCGCCGAAATGGTCGGCGAGCAGCTGACCGTGCCGGCGGATGATGTCCGCGATCTCGCCGAGCGTCGGCGGGGTGGGGCGAGGCTGGTCGTTGAAGGCCGCCGAAAGTTCGGCGAACAGCCAGGGCCGGCCCAGGCAGCCACGGCCGATGACGACGCCGTCGCAACCGGTCTCGGCCATCATGCGCAGCGCGTCGTCGGCGTCGAAGATGTCGCCGTTACCGAGCACCGGGATGCCGGTGACGTGCGCTTTCAACGCGGCGATCTGGTCCCAGTCGGCGGTGCCGGAGTAACGCTGAGCGGCGGTGCGCGCATGCAGCGCGACGGCTGCCGCACCTTCCTCGGCGGCGATCCGGCCGGCATCGAGATGGGTGTGGTGGGCGTCGTCGATCCCGACCCGGAACTTCACGGTGACGGGGATGTCGGTGCCTTCGGTCGCGCGCACGGCGGCTGCCACGATCTGGCCGAACAGCTTGCGTTTGTAGGGCAGGGCCGAACCGCCGCCGCGGCGCGTGACCTTGGGCACCGGGCAGCCGAAGTTCATGTCGATGTGGTCGGCCATGTTCTCGTCGACGATCATCTTGGCCGCAGCGTACGTGGTGGCCGGGTCGACGGTATAGAGCTGCAGCGAGCGGGGCGATTCCTCGGGCGCGAAAGTCGTCATGTGCATCGTGGCGGCGTTGCGCTCGACGAGGGCCCGCGCGGTGACCATCTCGCAGACGTACAGGCCACTCACGGTGCCCACGCGGGCCAGCTCCTGCTCGCGGCAGAGAGTCCGGAACGCGACGTTCGTCACACCCGCCATGGGAGCGAGCACGACCGGGGAGCGCAACGAGATCGGCCCGATCTGGAGAGATCGGGCCGTCTGCGTGGCGTCTCGTTCCGGAGTTACGACGCTGATGTCGACACCAAAAGGTTCTTCATCGCCTTCTTCTCGGCGACCTTGCGCTCGCGCTCCTGGCGGCGTTGCTTGGCCACCTCGAACTTCTCGCAGGCGTCCTCGAGCTCGCCGATCAGGCGGCCCAGGTCGTCGCGCAGGCGTGCGCCCTCGCCGGTGAAGTCCTCGCGCTCGAAGATGCGCCACTTCTTCAGCACCGGCATGACCACGTCGTCGAGGTGGATGCGCGGGTCGTAGACGCCACCGACGGCGATGACGACGGCCTTGCGGCGGAAGTCGGGCACGGTGTAGCCGGGCATCCGGAAGTTCTCGAGCACGCGGTGCAGCGACGCCATCGCCTGGTTGGGATTGATGTCCAGGCCGGCGGCGGAGACGTCGCGGTAGAAGATCATGTGCAGGTTCTCGTCACCCGAGATGCGCTGCAGCAGCTGGTCGGCGACGGGGTCGTTGCAGGCCTTGCCGGTGTTGCGGTGCGAGACGCGGGTCGCGAGCTCCTGGAACGACACGTAGATGACCGAATCGAACAGGCTCTCGGCGAACAGGTCGCCCTGCATGTTCTGGCCGGGCGAGAAGCCGCGGGTGACCTGCTCGACGCGCAGTTCCTCGAGCTGGACCGGATCGCAGTTACGGGTGACGACGAGGTAGTCGCGCAGGGCGATGCCGTGGCGGTTCTCTTCGGCGGTCCACCGGTTCACCCAGTAGCCCCAGGCGCCGTCCATGCCCATGTTCATCGCGATCTCGCGGTGGTAGGACGGCAGGTTGTCCTCGGTCAGCAGGTTCTGGACCATGGCGGTCTGGGCGACCTCGGAGAGCTTGGCCTGATCCGGATCCCAGTCCTGGCCACCGAGGGCGTAGTAGTTCTTGCCCTCTTTCCAGGGGATGTAGTCGTGCGGGTTCCAGTCTTTCCGCATGCTCATGTGGCGGTCGACGAGCGTCTCGACGACCGGCTCCAGCTCGTGGAGGAGCTGCAGGTCGGTGTAGTCGGCTGTCATGGCGCCTCCCGGTGCGATCTATCTGTACCTCTTGGTAGCAGTCAGAGTATCTGTGTCGGGTAGTGACATCAAGTTGCTGTGACGCATGTCTGATTGGTGATTCTGAACTGTGATGTCGCGGCTTTGTACGTGTTACCGGGGTGACGGCACCCGGCTCATCAGCATGTCGACGCAGTAATCGACGAACTGCTCGCGGGTGACGGGCAGCTTGCCGCCCAGATATGCGGTGAACAGCGCCGTGAGGCCGCCGATCAGGCTGGTCGCCTCGAGGGCCCGCCGGGCGGGGTCGCCGCCGGGGAACATCTTGTGCTGCAGCAATTCGATGAAGCTCGGCATCCAGTCGGCGCCCGACCGGGTGAGTACCGGTTCCTGGGCCGGGGCGATCAGCAGGACGCGGCCGCGCGTCGGGTCGTCGACCATCATGGTGACGAACCGTTCGACGGCGTCCCGAGGGCTCTGCGATGTGGTCAGCGCCGCCATGGCCGTCGTGCACACCTCGTCGTACACGGCGCGGACGAAATCCTCACGGTCGGTGAAGCTTTCGTAGAAATACCGTTCGGTCAGGCCGGCGGTGCGGCACACCGTCCGGACGGTCGCCGCCGGACCGTCGGAATGTCCGAGGGCGGCGATGCCGGCCTCGATGAGCGCCTCGCGGCGCCGCGTCGGACGGTCCGCCAGTGGGACGCTGGACCAGCGGCCCTGTCGTTGACCGGAAGGCACGTGACTCCTAAGCTGTGGCTGACAACGCGTGTAGTCAGGATACCCGCTGACATCCAGGAAAGAATGCCGGTGACTCAAAATACTTCCGACACATGCCCCATGACCAGCGACTCTGCGCCGGTGGCCGCCGGCTGTCCGGTCGCTCCCGGTGGCTATGACGCGGTGCCGCTGGGCCCTGACTCGCTGACGTGGAAGTACTTCGGCCAATGGACCGGGCTGTTCCAGGGCACCTGGGCCGGCTCGATGCAGAACATGCATCCGCAGCTGGGGGCAGCGGTGGAGGAGCACTCCATCTTCTTCATGGAGCGCATTCCGCGCCTGCTCCGATCGATCTACCCGATCGGCGGTGTGGTCTTCGACGGAGATCGCGCTCCCCAAACCGGCGCCGAGGTGCGTGACTACCACATCGGGATCAAGGGCGTCGACAAGCAGGGACGCCGTTACAGCGCGTTGAACCCCGACGTCTTCTACTGGGCGCACTCGACTTTCTTCAAATCCACCCTGTTGGCCGCCGAGAAATTCGGTGGCGGTATCTCCGAGGCCGACAAGCGACAGCTGTTCGACGAGCATGTCGCCTGGTATCGCATGTACGGCATGAGCATGCGGCCCGTGCCGAAGAGCTGGGAGGACTTCGAGGTCTACTGGGATCACATGTGCCGCAACGTGCTGGAGAACAACTACGCTGCGCGCGAGGTCATGGATTTGTCCACCATGCCCAAACATCCCTCGCTGCAATGGATTCCGGATTGGTTGTGGGCCCAGAACCTCAAGGTGATGCAGCGCTTCCTGACCTTCATGACGGTGGCCCTCTACGACCCGCCGGTGCGGGAACTGATGGGGTACTCGTGGTCGGCCCGGCAGCAATGGGTGCATGACCGGCTGTGCCAGGTGATCACGCTGGTCTCGAAATACGGCCCGAAGCGCAGGCTGATGCATCCGCGCAAGCGCTCGGCGATGGACCGGGCGTCCGGTCGGCTGCCCATCGATTCGCCGCTGGTGGAGACGCCCGCGCGCAACCTGCCACCGGTCGAGTACCGGGGCCAGCCGCAGTTCTACTGCCCAAAGGTGGACTGAGCCAGGCATTTTGCGGTACTCGCAGCATTCGAGGGGTCTGTGAGATCGATTTAGTCGCCGGGTCACCGTCGAGCAATGGATAGGCAACACGGCCGGTGTTGGCTCGGTACATGACGAGCATCTATGAGCAGATCGGAGGAGCCGAAGCGCTCGAACAGGTGGTGGCGGACTTCTACGAGCGCGTGCTGGCCGATGCCGAACTCGCCGGCTTTTTCGCCGGTGCCAACATGTCACGGCTCAAAGGCCGGCAGGTGGAGTTCTTCGCCGCTGCACTGGGCGGGCCGGATCCGTATACCGGCGCATCGATGTGGGACATCCACCGCGGGCGCGGAATCACGAAACGGCACTTCAATCTGGTTGCCGGGTATCTGAGCGAAAGCCTGGCTGCGGCAGGCGTTCCGGCGCGGACGGTGCAGCGGATCATGGCCGCGATCGCGCCACTTGCCGACGACATCGCCACGGCAAAGAGCGCCTGAGCGCCGACGGCACCGACGATCCCTGGGCCCGCGGGGTGGCATCAGGACTAGCGTTGGGTACATGCCAGTCCCGGGTGTCCTCGCCGACCGCTATCAGTTGCGGGGGACGCTGGGGCATGGAGGCATGGCCGAGGTCCGGGATGCCTGGGACACCCAGTTGCAGCGTCCGGTGGCCATCAAGCTGCTGCACCCGCAGCTCAGCGGCCAACCTGATTTCCGGCGCCGCTTCGAGGTCGAGGCCCGTGCCGCCGCTGGGCTGAACCATCCGCATGTCGTCGCGGTACACGACTACGGCGAACAGGACGGCACGCCCTACATCGTCATGGAGCGGCTGCCGGGCCGTACGTTGGCGGACGCGATGGCCACCGGTCCGCTGTCACTGGAGCAGGTTCGGTCCGTGCTCGACGACGTGCTCTCGGCGCTGGCGGTGGCGCATGCGGCCGGCATCCTGCACCGGGACATCAAGCCCGGGAACATCCTGTTGGCTGATTCGGGATCGGCGAAGCTCGCCGACTTTGGTATCGCCAAGAGCGCCGAATCGAACCACACCATCGCCGGTCAGATCGTGGGGACGATGGGTTATCTGAGCGCCGAGCGGTTGTCCGGGCGGCCGGCGACCGTCGCGGACGATCTCTACGCCGTCGGCGTCGTCGCGTACCAGGCGCTCACCGGCCGCCCGCCCTTTCCTCAGGACAACCTGGTCGCCCTGGCCCGCGCGGTCAGCGAGGAACATCCCGTGCCTGTTGACGTGCTTCGGCCCGATACTGACCCGGCCCTGGTGGGTGTCGTCGAACGTGCGATGGCTCGCGATCAGCGCTGGCGGTTCACCAGCGCTGACGAGATGCGTGCGGCGCTGTCCGGAGCTGTTCTCGCGCGTCGGCCGCCGACGATGGTGCTCAACCAGCCGCTACCTGATCCGGTGACGACGCCGTTGCTGGTGGCCGCTCCGCGGCGCAGGTCGCGAGTCCTGCTGTGGGTGGGGGCGGCCCTGGTGGCCGCGGTGACGGTCATCGCCGTCATCGTCGACGCCGCATCCGGGCCGTCGACGCCGGCCCCGGTCGGGACCAGCACGCCCGAGTCGACCCCGACCTCCACGTCGGCCCCGCCACCGACCTCCACACCCACGCCCATCGACGACCGTCCCGCGCCCAACGGTCCGGGCAACGGACACGGTAAGGGCCCCAAGAACAAGCATCACGACTGAGCCGCAATCACGAACAGTCTGTACATCATTTTCTGGATACAGAATCTAATGTATCGTTAGCCCATGACCACGGCCCAGCACACCGATGCCCTGGCGCGGTTCGGTCATGCGCTGTCGGACCCGACGCGTACACGAATCCTGTTGAGCCTGAACCGGACTCCCGGCTATCCATCGGAGCTCGCCGACCAGCTCGGCGTCTCCCGGCAGATCCTCTCCAATCACCTGACCTGCCTGCGGGGCTGTGGTCTGGTAGTGGCGGTGCCGGAAGGCCGTCGGATGCGATATGAACTGGCGGACGGTCGCATCGGTCGGGCACTGGACGACCTCATGGGGCTGGTCCTCGCCGTCGATCCCGACTGCGTATGCGTCGGCGCCGACGGCGAGCCGTGCGGGTGCGCCTGATGACACTCACGGACGTGCGCCGCGGCCAGTTGGCGCGACGCATCAGGTGGCTGGTGGCGGCGACCATCTCCTACAACGTGATCGAGGCCGTCGTGGCGCTGTCGGAAGGGACGCGGGTGTCGTCGGCGGCGTTGGTCGGCTTCGGCCTGGATTCGGTGATCGAGGTGTCCTCGGCGGCCGCGGTGGCTTGGCAGTTCGCCGGTGCCGACCCGGAAGCGCGGGAGAAGACCGCACTGCGGATCATCGCGATCTCCTTCTTCGCGCTGGCCGCGTACGTGACGGTCGACGCGGTCCGTGTCCTGCTCGGTTTGGGTGAGGCCCAGCACTCGACCATCGGGATCGGGCTTGCCGCGCTGAGCCTGCTCGTCATGCCGGTGCTGTCGTACGCGCAGCGCCGGGCCGGCCGGGAGCTCGGATCACGCTCGGCGGTCGCCGATTCCAGGCAGACCCTGCTGTGCACCTACCTATCGGCCGTGCTGTTGGTCGGCCTGCTGGTGAACGCCGTCCTCGGCTGGTCCTGGGCTGATCCGATCGCCGCACTGGTGATCGCCGGCGTCGCGGTGAAAGAAGGCGTCGAGGCGTGGCGGGGCGACGCCTGTTGCGCGTCGTGCGGGTGACGCTCAGTCCGTCGGGTTGGTGAGGTCCCGCTTGAGCACCTTGCCGGTGGGGTTGCGTGGCAGCTCGTCGAGGAACACCACCTCGCGCGGCACCTTGTAGCGGGCCAGGTTGTCCTTGACGAACTGCTTGACCTCCGCCTCTGACACCTCGGTTCCCGAGGCGGTAACCACGAAGGCGCGCAGGCGTTTTCCGAACTCCTCGTCGTCGACGCCGACGGCGGAGGCCTCCACGATGGCGGGGTGCGTCACGAGAAGTTCCTCGACCTCGACGGGGAACACGTTCTCGCCGCCGGAGACGATCATGTCGTCGTCCCGGCCGTCGACGTACAGCCGCCCCTTGTCGTCGAAGTGCCCGACGTCGCCGCTGGCCATCATGTCGTCGATGAACTCCTTGGTGCCGCCACCGGTGTAGCCTTCGAATTGCGTTGCCGCGCCGACGAATATCCGTCCGATACCGGGAGCGGGCACCTCGTGACCGTTGTCGTCGAAGATCTTGATCCGGCAGCCGAGCATCGGCTTGCCGACCGAGGTCGGTGCCTCGCGGACGTCGGTCGGTGTGGCCATGGTCGCCAGTGCGACTTCCGTTGAGCCGTAGAGGTTGTAGACCACCTCGCCGAGCAGGTCCTGCGCCGCGGTCGCGACGGCGGCCGGCAACTGCGAGCCGGCGCAGAAGAGGGCGCGCAGGCTCGAGGTGTCGTAGCTCCGGACGGTGTTGTCGCCGAGCCCAAGCACCCGCTGCAGCATGACCGGCACGACGCACACCGTGGTCGCGCTGTGCTTCTCGATGTCCGCCACGAGCTGTTCTGCTTCAAACTTGCGGCGCAGCACCAACTTCGAACCCAGGGCGATCGTCATGATGGCGATCAGCAGCCCGGTGCCGTGGAAGAGTGGCGGCCCGATGATGGTGGCTTCCCGGGCGCGCATCGGCAGCCGCTCCAACAGACCGCCCGGCAGGATGAAGCTGCGCGGCTCGGCGCGCGGCGCGCCCTTGGGGGTGCCCGTTGTCCCACTCGTCAGCAGGATGATCTTTCCCGGCTTGGCCGGTGCCGGCGGCGCCTTTGGCGACGCGTCGGCCGCAAGAGCGTCGAGCTCGTCACTGGCACTGTCGATGTCGGTGACGAACGTGCCGTGCCGGGCCTCGATGTCGGCGACCAGGTCGGCGAATTCGACGTCGTGCACCAGCAGATCGACACCTTCGCGGTTGGCGACCTCCGCCGCCTGCCGGGCCGAGAACGCCGTGTTGAGCCAGACCGCGTTGACCCCGGCACGCGACGCGGCGAACGCCACGATCAACGGCCCGCGGTGGTTGCGACAGAGGATGCCGACGGTGTCGCCGGGGGCCAGCCGAGCGCGGAATGCGTTGGCAATCCGGTCAACTGCCTCGTCGAATTCGGTGTAGGTCAGTTCGCCGCGTTCGTCGGCGATCGCCGGATACGAGCTGTGCCGGATCGCCGCGATACGGGGCGCGGCGCCGAACGGACCGTACGTGGCAAGCGCCTGCAGGACCTGCACCAACCGGTGCGGCAGGTCGACGCCGATGGCGCCGGCCCGCAGCAGTGCCACGAGGGCGCGGGTTTCGAGGCCGGCCCGCCGGGCCGGCTCGGCAACCAGTGTGTTCAGGTCCATGGCGACGTTCCTTTTCTATTCGGCCGCAACGGGTTCGGCTGCCTCTTCGGTTGCTGCGTGCGCAGCGGTCGAATCGCCGAACATCGAGTAGACCTTGTTCCGCACCAGGTCGAACGGGCGCGGGCTGAGTGCGTCGGTGAGCGCCGTCAGCTGTCCGGACGGCGGGCTCAGGCGGCGCGGCCGGTGCATGATCGCGTCGCACAGTGTGGCCGCGGCCTGCTCGGGCGTCAGGGTGGGGAAGCGGTCGTACATCTTGGTCGGGGCGATCATCGCGGTCCGCACCAACGGCATGTGCACCGTGGTGAAGGTGACGTTGTTCGACACCGTCTCACCTTGCAACGTGTCGCACAGTCCGTCCAGTGCCGACTTGCTGGCGATGTAGGCGCCGAAGCGCGGCAGCTTGGTCTGCACGCCGATCGAGGACACGTTGATGATGTGCCCGAAGCCGCGCTCCCGCATGCCTGGCGTGAACTTGAGGATCAGCTGGACCGGGGCGAAGTAGTTCAGCTGCATGGTCCGCTGGTAGTCGTGCATCCGGTCATGCGACAGCTCCAGCGAGCGCCGGATGGAGCGGCCGGCGTTGTTGATGAGGATGTCGACGTGGCCGAGGTCGGCCAGCACCTGGTCGGCCATGGCGCCGATGGCGTCGAGGTCGCTCAGGTCGCACGGGTAGACGTGCGCGGTGCCGCCGTCGGCGCGGATGTCGTCGGCGACGCGTTCCAGGTTCTCCCGGGTGCGGGCCACCAGGACGACCTCGCCGCCGGCAGCGCCGATGCGGCGGGCAGTGGTTTCACCGATGCCCGCCGAGGCGCCGGTGATCACGACGACCTTGCCCGCGACGGCGTCTTCGAGGGTGTAGCCGGTGAGGGCGTCGATCACGGTCTGGAGGTAGATCGGGCGGGTCTTGATGGGCGTGTTCATGACGCTGGCGAAGACGGCGAGCGGCTTGGCGCTGACGGCGGCGACGGGCTTGGTCGCCAGTGCGGTGATGTCGGTGAGGTTCATGGCAGAGGTCCCTTCTTGAGTGTCGGGTGGTTTCAGCCCAGGGCCCGGCGGGCCAGGCGCAGGGCGGGCAGCAGCAGGGCGTGGGGAGTGATGGCGCCGGTGATGGCCATGAGCTTGACGACGGTGCCAGGGATCACCTGGCGGGCGCCGGCCTGCATGCCGTCGACAGCCTGGGCCGCGACGTCCGCGGGGGAGACCTGGGCCGGGCGCAGGCTGAATTCGTGGGCCGATGCGATCTCGGCCCATTCGGTGGGGACCGGTCCGGGGCACAGCGAGGTGCAGGAGACGCCGGTGCCGCGCAGCTCCTCGTGGACGGCCTCGGAGAACGAGTTGACGAACGCCTTCGACGCGCCGTATGTCGCCATGGACGGCATGGGCTGGAAGGCGACGACGGAGGCGACGTTGAGGACGGCGCCCGCGCCCCGCTTCACCATGCCGGGCAGAACGGCGTGGGTGAGTTCTTGCACCGCAACGACATTGAGCTCGACCTGCTCGCGCTCGCGGTCCATCGGCAGGGTGTGGAAGGCGCCGCTGGTGCCGAAACCCGCGTTGTTGATGAGGCCGGCGACCGGCCGGGTGCGCAGCTCTTCGATCAGGCTCTGGCGCTGGGCGGCGTCGGCCAGATCGCACGGCCGTACCGTCACGCCGACGCCGTGCTCGGCGTGCAGCTCGTCGGCCAGGGCGTCGAGCCGGTCCTGGCGGCGGGCGACCAGAAAGAGGCTGTAGCCGCGCGTGGCGAGCACCCGGGCCAGTTCGGTTCCGATTCCGGACGAGGCACCAGTGATGACGACCTCGGTGGTGCTGCCAGTGGGCTTCGGCAGGGTCATGTGGCTCTCATTTCATATCGACGTGTGACTGTGCCAGTAACACTGGCACAGTGTGAATGTTGGTGTCTATACTTCGTGGAATGACAGATGTCACAGTCGAGGAATTCACCATCGACGAACTCGCCGCGCGCACCGGCACCACGGTGCGAACCATCCGCTTCTACAATGAGAGCGGCCTACTGCCGCCGGCTGAGCGGCGCGGCCGTCTCGCGTATTACGGTGCGCCGCACCGCATTCGGCTCGAGTTGGTGCAGCAGCTGCAGCAGCACGGCTACACCCTCGCGGCGATCACCAAGGTGTTGGCGCGGCTGCCCGAAGGCGCGACGGCCCACGACCTTGCCGTGCGTGCGGCACTTCTCACACCGTGGAGCCCGGCGGAGGACGAGACCGTCGACCTACGTGAACTCGAACAACGCGCCGGGCTGTCGTTGGACGAGCGGGCGCTGCAGACACTCGAAGCGTTGGGGGCCATCCGGCGCCTAGACGACGGCACGTTCAGCGTCCGGCAGTCGGTGCTCGGCGCGGCGATGAACCTGCGCGACACCAGCGTGCCGGCGGAGGATGTCCGGCGCCTGGCCGGCGTCGTCGACAAGCACATCGATGCCCTCGCCAACGAGGTGACGGACGTCGTCTTCAGCCGGATTCGGGAGGCCGAGGACCCCAACGTGTACCTCGGGCGGATCGCCAAGGTGGTGCCGAACCTGCGGCCACTCGCGGCGCAGATGATGGCGGACCGGTTCACCGCCGCCATCAGTCAGGCGGTGCAGGAACGCGTGGCGGAACTGGAGATTCCGGCCAAGTAGGCGCGCCGGCGGTTACTTCCGGCGGAGCTGGCAGGTCGCCTTGGTGGTGGCGACGACGGTGCCGTCGGCGTCGGTCACGACTGCCTCGACGGTGTACTCCGACTTGCCGTTCTGCGCGGCCTCGGCCTCGATCCGGGCGATATCCTCGTCGCTCAGCTCGGCTTGCGCCCGCACGTCGGATTTGGCCGGCGCCTTGTACTGGATCGACATGTCCTTCACCAGCGGGAAGAACTTGCTCTGGTCGAACGCGGTGATGGCGAGAATCCCGCCGAGCACCTCGGCGACGGTGAACAGCACGCCGGCGTACATCACGCCAAAGTGATTGCCATTGCCTGCGATTGGGGCCGTCGTGGCAGCGAAGCCGGGACGGACCTCGACGACTCTGACGCCCAGGCCGTGGGCGGACGGGATGGTGGTCGCAAACATCGAGTTCATGAACTCGAGCTGGGCGTCGTTGGCGGTGTTCGTCACGTCGTTCAGGCTATCCAACGCGGTTAGTCCGGCTACTGAACTCGCGGACTTGTGGTGCCCCCACCAGGGCTCGAACCTGGAGCTTGCGGATTTGCAGGCGCGGTTCTGTCGCGCAACCGGCTATGCCTCGTCGATCGTTTGAGAACGCGTTTCGAGTAGCCCTCTACTCATGCTCGTGGGTCGGATCTGGGTGAGTCTTACGTTCAAGCCCGAGCTCCTGCAGAGAGGCGCCGACATGTCCGAGCTCCTTGATGAACTTTCGACGACGTGCCAGCTTTGTCGCCGGTTGCACATCGACTGCGATACCTGCCCTTGCGTTCAGCGCCTTGGGCATTGGGTCATCGAGGGATGCGATCACTGCAGAACCCGAGACGACACGTCAGGGGCCGACTCCGCGATGGCGACCGGTTGAGAGACGAGTGAGCGCCCGGCCGAGCGCCTCAAGGATCAGGATTCTTGAGCACCTACCGCGCAAGACGTATATAGGGGCCGCGGGATGGTGCACCCGCAGGTTGCGGCGGTGCTGGACCGCGCGATTTCCCAACGAATTAACGTCGACTTAGTTGACACTTTGGTGCCCCCACCAGGGCTCGAACCTGGGACCTGCGGATTAAAAGTCCGTAGCTCTACCGACTGAGCTATAGGGGCGTGGGACACAGGATACTGCGTCCCACGCGGCTGCTTCGCAGGGCAGGTAGTTGTGCGGCGGCCGGTGGTCTGAAGTGCCGATTTGGGCCGTGAGGCGGTCGTGCCCTAAGCTATCGAAGCTCCCAACGGAAACGTTGAGAGTGCCCCCGAAGAGATTCGGATTGGCCCCCATCGTTTAGTGGCCTAGGACGCCGCCCTTTCACGGCGGTAGCACGGGTTCGAATCCCGTTGGGGGTACGCAACGCGAAAGCGAAGCACGCAGTATGTAAGGCCCTGTGGCGCAGTTGGTTAGCGCGCCGCCCTGTCACGGCGGAGGTCGCGGGTTCGAGTCCCGTCAGGGTCGCCAGAACGGCGAGGCAACTTGCCCTTCCGGCCAGGTAGCTCAGTTGGTACGAGCGTCCGCCTGAAAAGCGGAAGGTCGCCGGTTCGATCCCGGCCCTGGCCACTTCAAGAACCACCCGATGACGGGTGGTTTTTCTCGTATCTGGGGCGGTTTAATGCCCGATCGGGGCACCTGGCGACCGACCGAAAACTCAGTCTTGTCGCGCGCGTCTGGCCGTATTCTCGTGCGCGTGGGTAACCCGGATGTCAACGCTTCCAACGAAGGCGATCCCGCTGCCGCCAGCGCTTTCCTGACACTCGGCCACGTGCTCGCAGCGGTGGGTGCCGAGCACGATCCGCCAATCAGCTTGGGCGATATCCGCGTGATCCGGCACAGCTTCAACACCCGCGAAGAGTTGGGTTTGCGGGGGCCAGAGGATTTGACCGAGGACAAGGTCCGGGAATACACACGGTTCCAAGGCATCTCGCCCCGGCAGTTCCCTGCCGAACCGGAGCGATACTGGGTGGTTCTCGTCGCCGACGGTCAACGACGGTCCCGGTTGTGGGGCGCGTTCGAGAACCGCGGCGAGATCACCGCCGAGCGCACGGCGGAAGTCCGATTCTTCGACCTGCACCGCAGCGACTTCCTGAAGCCGCTCATAAACCGACTCGTCGTGGAGTGGGACACTCCGCGGGTCTGGCACCGCCGCGCCGTCAGTGCAGCGGCCATGCCTGTCCTCGAGATCGCCGACCGCGACCAGGTGCCGTTCCCGGGTTTCGACAAGGTGCTGCTCACGTTCCATGAGCTCGGCGAGATGGTGTCGGATCGCCGCTACGCCGACTGGCAGGTCGCGCTGTCGCAGGTGCAGGGCATCTACCTGATCACCGACTCATCCAACGGAAACCAATACGTCGGGAAAGCGGATGGTGCCGAAAGGATTCTGCAGCGCTGGAGGTCGTACGCGCAGGACGGCCACGGCGGCAACCACGCGCTGAAGGAACTCGCCAAGATCAGCATCGGAGCCGGCGGCGGAAAGACCGACCACGCCCGGCATTTCAGGTTCAGCATTCTTCGGGTGTTCGGTCCCAGCACATCGCCATCGGAGGTCGACGACGCCGAGTCCCACTACAAGCGGGCGCTGATGACGCGCGAGTTCGGCCTCAACCGAAACTGAGCTCTGGCGCGGGTGCAGACTACTTCCCGCGTGCCAGATCGATATGTCGTCTACGTACGCGTCGACTTGTGATGCCTCGTAGTCGTTGAACTCTCTTCGGTCGCGTCGTCCGGTTCGAGCTCGATCTCGAGCAACACTCCCGCCTCGACTAGAACCCCCGGGATCCAGCTTGAGTCGGCATACTCCGCACTCGAACCGATGGGCAGAGCCCGCTCGCTCGATGTATGCCGTACCGGCGGGTTGCCCGTACTCCTCGCAGCCGGGGTCCGTCAGACGGCGGGAACTGGACCAGGAACCGGGTAGTGAACGGATCGAGCAGCTGCCAAAGGGGCCGACACGATGCCCAGACATGAAAAAACGCCTCCATGTGAAAACATGAAGACGCTTTCTCTGTCTTTGACCCTGGGGGCCGCTTCGTGGTTAACGGTACGCGGCAGGTTGCGGCCACGCAACCTGCCTCACCCGCTCGTGCTCGGCACAGCCGACTCCTCGACCGCCTCAGCGGTGAGCGTGTCGCACCGTATTCGAAGATCGCCGGCGGACACGGCCGCAACACACTGGCGCACTACCACTGGAACACGCAACTCGCCGCGGCGTACCTGGAACTGTTGTCAGTCGCCGAGGTCGTCCTGCGCAATGCACTCGACGAACAGTTGCGAGAGTGGTGCCGCCTCCGAACAGGTGAGGTCGTGTGGCTCACCTCCGACGAAGACCTTCCGTTCCCGTTGGACAAGCTGTTCACCTCGGTGCGGCAGGGAGCGATGGCGCGAGCCATGGACGCGAAGACAGTGCGGGACGCCACCCCGGGCCACGACCGCAAAGGCTGCACACTCACCGAGGGAGATCTGCTCGCCCAGATCACCTTCGGGCAGTGGCATGGGCTGTTCCCGTACACACACGGGCGCGCCACCGACCCCACCACCGACGGCTATCGAACCCAGATGTGGAACGAAGCTCTCCACAAGGCGTTCCCACCGGGGGTGAACCCCGACGACGTGCGGTGGCTGCTGTTCCGGTTGACGTACTTCCGCAATCGGGTCGCGCATCACGAGTGCATCATCTCGGCGCCGCTGCCGCCGAACCGTAGGCACCCGCTGCGAGCGCGTCTGCGTGACATCCACGCCCTGCTCCGCTGGCTGGACCCCGACGTACACGAGTGGGCATCGGGGTCGAACCGGGTGACCGGACTGCTCAACACTGGAGCCGCCGCCCGCTGAGTTCGGGTCCGTACCTGTCGTGGTCGGGGCCGGAGGTGGGGTCGGCGGGCCTGCTCCATGCACCGAAGCGGTCGCGGTAGGTCGGCCCCGTGTGCTGATGCGTGCCAGTCACGCGCATGCGAGTTGGCGATGAGGGTGCGGAGCTCGTCGAAGGTCATGGGTTCTCCCGTGGCGTCGAAGTGCCGCCACGATGCGGCTGAATCCACGGTAGCCAGCGGGTCCGACAGGTCTAGACGGTGAACGGGTTGGCGGCCTCGACGGACTCCCACCGCTTCCAGGCGCTGGCCGGGTACGACCGCAGCACCACGCCGAGATAGATAATCTCGACTGCGCCCTCGTTCTCTTCACCGTGGAGTCGCTCCACGTCGAGGTAGCGAGTGCCGGCGATGTGCTCCACGTCGCCCGAGCTGAGCCACACCGTGACTGCGCCCCGGTCGGCCATCAGGCACTCCCGGCAATAGCGCGAGTCGCACTCCATCACCGACGTCGCCATCGGTCCCGACGCAGCGTAGAACAGCTCGACTGCTGTCACTTCACTGCTGTTGTTCACCATGCCGGTGATGCTATGGCGGAGGGGTGCACGGTCCCCGCAACGAGATCGGCACTGTAACCGGCGCGAGTTCGTGCATGAGGGGTTGGGGGACACATCCGTGTCTCTCAAAACGTCGAGAACTAGGAGAGCCACATCATGGCGATCTGTGGATACTGCAACCATCCCGGCTACCACGCTCAGTTCATCCCGCCGGGAGCTGACCCGTCGAAGCGGTGCGGTGACTGCCCGCGCTGTCGGCAGGAACATGACCAGCGGGCAGCACGGCGCCGGTAGCCGAACGGCGGGGCCCGGGGCTGGTCGATCCGGTCCCGGGGCCCGGCCGATGGAATTCGGCTAGGTCTGCACGCCCTCCGCGTACCTTCCGCCTCATGAATAAGAACGTAAGGAACCAGACCTCTGCGCGGCCCGACCTCAAGACTGCGTTCCCTGAGGTGGACCAGGCTGCACGAACCCTGATGTACTGGCTCGCTTCAGCGCTTGTCTCCGACATCGATGAGGCAAGGCGGCTGGGCTTCACGGACCTGCTGCTGATGACCACGAATGTCGTGTCCCGCAGAGCGAGCGACTAACGCCACGCTACGAACTGAACAACTCCGTCGACCACGCCGCGATCGTCGGCTCGAACCGCTCGGGGACGTAGGAACTTTCCGGCCTGGCGCCGCCGGGCGCCCTGGATGCCGCCTCGAACAGGCACACCGCGGACTCGGCCATGTTCAGCGTTACCGCCAGGGCGTCGGCGATCAGCGGGAACACTGTTCCGCTGCGGCTGTACTCGGTCATCCACTTGTAGCCGTGGATGAAGCTGGACCCGTAGGAGTAGAACTGCCGGGCGCTGCTCTCCAGGCCGTTGTTCGCGATTTCGCCACTGTCATGCGCCGGCACGTGAGTATCGACCCACTGAGCCGACTCGCGGATCATCCTCGTGAACGACGGAGTCTTCTCGAAGGTGTAAGCCGACTTCGCCGCGTCGAGCATCGCGTTGTACTTGCGGCGGTGCTCCGCGTTCTCCACGAGCATCTGCGGCGGGAATCGGGAGGGGCGGGCGGTCTCGTCCTGCTCACCGATCACTAGGTACCGGCGCCGCTGTTCCAACTGTTCCATCTCCTCGGCCATGCACCGGTCCCTGCGCACGTCGCGGTCGAGATCGCCGAGCAACCAGATGGTCAAGGCGGCGCACTCCATCGCGACACGGCACAGTTGCAGGATCTCCGTGATGTGGGGTTGGCGGTCTGACTTGCGGCGGGCGACCAGAATCGCGACCGTGTGCAGACTCTCCGTCGCGCTCATCGCGGGGAACAGTGCGTGTTCAGTCACGGCCTGTGGGCCAGCCAGCGTCAGCGGATACGCGGCGGCGAAGGCGGCGTCGTCGCCGGCGAGCGGGCTGGTCGGTTCTGCGGTACGCGGGTGCAGACCCCACTGGAACAGTTCACCGGCGCGCTTCCCGCGCTGGTCGATCCGCGTCAGGACGCCGTTGTTCGTGAGGTTGAACAGCGCCTCGGCTTGTTCGGCGGTGACGCCACCCAGGTTCGGGATGCTCATGCAGCAACGGTAGGCGGCTGGTACGACAAACTCCGCTGCCGGTCCGGCCCGCGCGGCTAAGCTCCCGGCATGTCGCAGCTGCCTGGGCTGCCCGGACAGACAGGCTCGGCAAGTTGTGAGGCGGAGCCTGGCGGCGCACTCAGCGAACAGTCACACCTGCGGCCATGCGAACAGTGACCGGTAGAACAGCTCCCGCTCGCCAGGCTGAGGCTCGGCCTCGCCCGGCGGCGTCTGTACGCAGCCGAGGATCGCATGCGGGGCCGATGCCGCCATCGGCTTGTTTCGCAGGATCAGCTCGGTGAACGCCTCGATCAGTCCAGTACCGGCACTCAACAGTGTGACGGCTGCCGTCGCCAAATCGGCGACAGTGTGCCGGGCACCGAACACCGTCGCGGGGTCCGCGCGCCAGACGCCGAGACTGTCGTAGTGGTCCTGCGTCAGCTTCGGGTTGGCACCGGGAAGCAGCTCCGGCATCGCGTCGAGGTTCAGGGCGATGTTCTTCGCACTGCCGTAGCCGCGTCCCGGATGCTGGTCGACGGGCAAGATACCGTCGTGGATGTGGTTGCGGAGCACCTTGCACACTCCGGCGTAGGTGTGCAGCCGTTCGACCTCGGCGAGTGCATCAGCTGGGTACTCGCGCGCCAAGTGTTCGGTGACGTAACCGCCGGCGTCGAGGGAGAGCCGGTATCTCTTCGGATCTCGGGTGGGATCGATCATCAGCAGGAAGCGGCGGCCGTAGATGTCGAAGGCAGCGGCGAGGTAGAGCAGCTGCCGGTCGAAAGCCTCCGCGGCGGCTTCCACGATGTCGGCGCTCCGGTTGCCGCTGATCGGGTTCGACAGGGCGGCGAGAAGTTGGTCGAGGGCGCGGGTGGCGCGACAGAGGCGGACGCGCATCGAGTTGACTGCGGCAACGACCTCGGGGCCACCTGTCACGGGCGCGATGATCAGGTGCAGGCAGTCGAAGTAGGGCATCCGCGCTCCGACGCCCCAGTCGTAGAAATTCTCGATCGTCGCCGTGGACTCTGTCTGTTCCCATGACCCGCCGCCGGCGAGCCCGCCGCGAAGCACCTGAACGACGGGGTTGCTGGTCATCCGCAGGTGATGCCCAATCAGGGCTACCGCGTCATCGGGCGTGACGCTTGCGACGATGTCGTTGTCCGCGACGTCGCAGCGGCCGACGGTCGGCGCCGTGGTAACGATCGCGTCGATGCCGACCGATGAGGCGGCAGCCGCGTACGCCGCCGCCCGGTTCCGCTGCTCAAGGGTGACGGGTTCCTCGCCGGGGGTGGCGAGTTGCTCATCGAGCTGTTGGTACACGGGAAAGAAGTGTGCGATTGTCCAACCCCACTGCTCTTCGCTCTCGGTCGTCACTCGGAACTCCACCGTGTCCAGATGGCGAGACGCCTCTGCCACAGTCGTGAACCCAATCTGCCGGACGGCTGCCTCAGGGAGGGCCTGTACCCACGCTTTCGGTACCTCGGTGCCCTTCGGCACCAGCAGCTGGATGTCGAGCTCGTCGCGGTCGAGGAAAGTGGAGAAGGTCCTGTCCGGCGGCTCGGGGATCGCGACCACGTCGATTCCCAGACGCAGCGGGCGGGTCGCCGGCCGCAGTGGGTAGAGCGGCGGGTGGTTGTCGTCCTCCTTGATGGGAGGTCGCACGTACCGCATGAAGCGATGGTTGGGTTGCCCCTCTGGGAGGCTGATCGGGTCGGCGGCGTCGGGCATGTGCGGAAGCCTAAGAGCGCGTGCCGACAGTTCCGGGGAAGCGCATAGAGCACCGTGCACTCACCCGGAGTGGGGAGGGGCACGGTGCAGGCCGGTGTATCATCCACGCGTTTCGAAAATCAGCTTCCGCATCTCCTCGTTCTCCGTTACGCACGCCATCCAGTCCGCCACCCCCATTCCTTCCCGTGACGCGTCGGGGTGGCACGGTGGTGGTCTCGGTCTCGCTGTGCTTGGACATTTGGTTGGCCAGTCGTCGGGTGGGTTCTGCGTGGCCCACCTGAGTGAGGTTCGGCGTGACATCCGCGACGGCTACGTCATTCGGCCCGAGTCGGGCGAGGCGCCCACACCCGGCTCCAAACTTCACGAATCGCGATGCCGACAAGCACCAGCGCGAACACCATCAGCAGGTTCAACTTGAGCCCACCGCCGAATCCGGTCCCGTAGTAGAGCGCAGTGAGGATGATGGCCGCGCCGGCAATCGGCGCGAGAATCGTGGCAATGCCCGCCGGCCATCTCGCGACGGATATCGCTTCGACCACGGCGGCAATCGCGGTGATGGCCAGTGCCACGACCGCGACGCTCGCGATGACGTTCTCGATGAAGAACACATCGTTCAGCGGCGAGGGTGGGTGGTTGGTCAGCGGTTCGTACGCGGTCCAGCCGAAGTCGTTGTGTCCCAACCCGACCCCGAAGATCGACGCGTCGTAGTCGGCGTACCGCCGTGGCAGGCCGGAGTTCAATGCCGCTGAATGCATCTCCGCCATAAGACGCGCGACGACGAACACCCACCACGACGCGGCCCCGGTGACGCGAGCGATCCGCGCCGTGAAGAAGCGCCTACCGTGAAGCTCAACGCAGCTCATCCGAATACCGGCGCGCCGTTCGGACCGATCTGTGGCGCCGGCATGAAGCACGGCGGGATCCCCGGCGCGTACGGGGGCACGCAGGGCTGCGGGAAGCACGGCTGCCCGTTCCAGTACGTCGATTGGTTCGGCGGACACACCGTCATCGGTTCGGCGGTGGACTCGGGGACAGACGGCAGCGCGACAGCTCCGGCAATCGAAACAACGATCGCTGCAGCTGCGGACCAACGAGTCATGACTCGTCGTCTTCGTCTTCAAGCTGCGGGCGTGGCTTGCGCATCACCACCACGGCCCAGATCACGCCGCCGATCAGCGCCGCGACAATCGCCAAGAAGACCAGCTGTCCCGCCAGGTAGTCCATCGCATCCCCCTGCCCCCGAAATCCAAGGATAAGGGGACTGCAGGCATGGTTCCCGCGGAGATTTGCGTGTACCTCTAACAATCGGTACAGGGCTATGTTGGCCAGTGAACGGGTGAAAGCGTGGCGACGATGGCCGGTCTTCTTCGGATGGGCGCGTACCTGGCAGCATGCGGGGCGCTGGCAATTGGCCTTTCGCCGTCCGCGGCGGCTGACGCCGCGGCTTTCGATCCAACCGGCAACAGATCAGGTGGGCCGGTGCCGACCATGAACGGTGTGCCATGTGTCGGCGGCGGCCTGGGTGCTTGCCTGAGTATGAGGCAGAACGGTCCGCCCACGTCGGTGCCGCAGTCCGGCGTGGGGCACAGTCCGACGGTGCGCCGCTGAGCGGCGGGCTGCCCGAACTCACAACCCGCGGCCGATGAGTCCCGCTGGGTAAGGTGCTGGCAATGACCAATTTCCCGGAGCCGGCCGACAGCCTCGAGCCGCAGCTCGAACCGGTCGCCGCCCGGCTCCTCGATGCGCAGGTGGCATTCGCCATGCAGCAACTACGGGGCGAGAACTACCACAGCCTGGTGCTCGACGAGATCGAGCACGCGCTGTCGGAGGCGTCGGACATCACGCTGTCCGACGCGGTGACGCCCACGATGATCAAGAACGTTGCCGCGAAGTACGCCGTGCAGGTGCCGGTGGAGGGCGGCATCGCGGAACTGGTCAGTGAGATTGCCACCCGGCTGTTCCGGCTCACCGCGTCCTCGGACACCCGTTTCGGCGACGTCATCGATGGGCGGCGATTCAGTGAACTCAGCGCGATGGTGGTCGAGATGGGCGTCACCCAGCGGCTGCTGGAGCGGATCCTGAGCAGCGAGGCGTTCACCGAATTCTGCGTGACGCTGGTGCAGCACTCGCTCGCCGAATCCGTGACGCAGGGCGGCAGGTCGCTGGCCCGTGGCCGGCTGGGCCGCGTGTTCGGCGCAGTCGGTGCCCGGATGCCGCAGGGCCCGGTCGAACGGTTGGAGGTGCGGGCCGAGGACCTCGCGCGCCGCGGTGCCCGCTTTTTGTTCGCCCACACGCATGCCGACGACGATGTGCTCGCCGAGGCGCTGAACCAACTGTGGCGCAGCAACCTCAACAGCCCGCTGTCGTCGGCGATTTCAGTGATTTCGGCCGACGACGTCGAGGACGCGGTCGTGCCGATCTACGAGTTCTGGCGCACCTTTCGAGACACCGACTACTTCCGCACGCTCCTCGATGAGGGCATCGACCACGTCTTCGAAAAGTACGGCGATGTCAGCCTTTACGATCTGCTGCTCGATCTCGGCGTGGGTCGTGAGGACATGATCGAGGAAGCTCTACGGTTCGGCCCTCCGGTGATCGCCTTGCTCGACGAGCGGGGCTACCTCGAGTCGGTACTGCGGCGTCGCCTCATCCCGTTCTACGTCTCGGATCAGTTCCGGGAGGCGTTGGCGGGAGGCTGATCCGGCAGGGAGGTTCGTCGGTGCCACCGCGAGCACGATGAGCGCCATGGCGATGGCGCCGAATCCGATCCAGCCGGTCGGGGCGAGGCGCTCCCCGACGATGGCCACCGCCAGAACGGCCGCGACGGCCGGTTCGGCGAGGGTGATCGTCGTGGCCGTGCTGGCGGGCACGTGGCTGAGCCCGTAGCCGAACAAGAGGTACCCGAGAAACATCGGTATCAATGCCATGTACGCGGCGACCAGGAATGCGTCGGTCGTGGCGACCAGCGGTGCGCCCGTGAGGGCGAGTATCGGCATGAGTAGCGCTCCGCCCGCTCCGAAGACGGCGCCCATCGCCGCGGCGCGATCGATATCCCGACGCATCAGCCGTTGAGCGGTCCAGGAGTATGTCGCGTACGACGCGCCGGCCACCAGCCCGAGCAGTACCCCGATCGCGGTGTGGCCTGAATCATCCGTCGGTTCAACGATTTTGGACGAGCACAGCAGGGCGCTGCCCACGATGCCGAGCGCGGCGGCGGCCAGCCACCACCGGCTCAACGGGCGGCGTTCGACGGTCCACTCGAGCAGTCCGGAGGCGAGCGGCGCCGAGGCCAGAGAGACGACCGATCCGATCGCGACGCCCGCCAGATGCATGGCGCTGTAGAACGCGAGTGGATACACGGCAACCGCCGCGGCGCCGACAGCGACGACGCCACGGTGGATGCGCAGGCCGGCCCGCGCCCGACGTAGGGCGGGGAGGGCGATGGCGGCCTGCAGTAGACCACCGATGCCGAGTGCCGCCGCGCCGATCGCCAGTGGGCCGGCGTGGGGAGCGAAGGTCGCTGCCGTTCCGGTTGTCCCCCAGAGCACCGACGTCACCGCGATCGCCGTGATGCCGGTGGTCCGGCCCTTGGTCATGCGGCGTCCAGCACGGCGGCCGCGATCCGGCGGGCATGGAGAAGGCGGTCCGAGGATGCTTCCAATCCGGCGCGGCTCATGGCCCCTTCGAGCAAGAAGACCAGGTGCTCGGCGGTACCGGGGACGTCGTCGACCCCGGCGGCCTGCAGATGCCCGGCCACGATCTCCTCGACCTCTTCCTTGTGGCGCCGTACCGCCTCACGGCCGGGAGTTCCGACCGGAAGCTCGGCGGCAGCGTTGAGCAGCCCGCAGCCTCGGAAGCCGTGCGTGTATGCAGCCTCGGCGTGATCGAGGTAGGCATCGAAGACGGCGAGCACCGCATCACGTGGAGTGGGGGCGGCGCCCAGGCGCGCGCGATAGAGGGCCAGCCATTCCTCGTGGCGGGCCTCGATATAGGCCAGGACCAGCTCGTCTTTGGACGCGAAGTTGTTGTACAGCGTCATCTTCGCCACCCCGGCCTCTGCCGTGATGGTGTCGATGCCCGTCGCTGAAATCCCGTCAGCGTAGAAGCGTTCTGCGGCGGCGTTCAGCAGCCGCTGGCGGGCCGCGCCGCGGGCTGTCCTGGCCTTGCCGGGCTCCATACTAGGTAGACTAGTCTACCTAGTAGCGATTGGGAAAGGTTCCGTCCAGGAGCCGAACTCGGTTTTGTGCTGCAGTCGTCGGGTAATCACCCGCCATGGCTTCCGACAGACAGCCGAACCAGGCACCACCGGACCCGGATCCGACTTTGACACCGGGCCTGGCACCTGGCGGCGGCATCGAACCCGGTGACACGCCGCCTGATTCCGGGCAGGAATCGGCGACGAGCAATCCCGATCCGACCCCGCCGGCCGGCGGCCCACGCAGGGTCATCGCGCCGACGGTGGTGATCGCGCTCTACGTCATCGTCTTCCTCACCATCGCGATCCTGTTCATCCTGAAGATCGTCGGCGTCCTGAACTGACTACTTGTACGGCGGATACGGCGCCGAGTGCAGCACCCGGGCCAGGTGTGCGGCGTTGCGGGCGGCGGCGGCGGTGGCCGACGCGACGGCTTCGGGCACCTCGTCGAGGTCGTTGTAGTCCGTCGACTCCATCGCCGCGCCATTCCAGTAGGTGCATCCCTGAGCGGGGATGTTGAAGCCAATGTCGTTGAGCCCCTGGAAGATATCGGCGACGGTCTTGTGGGCGCCGTCCTCGTTGCCGACGACGCTGACGATCGCCACTTTCTGTGACACGGCCGGCCGGCCCTGATCGTCTTTGTTGGAGAGCTCCGCGTCGAGGCGCTCGAGAACCCGCTGCGCGATCGACGACGGGTGGCCCAGCCAGATGGGCGTGCTGATCAGCAGGATGTCGGAGTCGAGGACCTGGGCCCGGATCTGTGGCCACTGATCGCCTTCGCCCATGTCGGCTTCGACGCCGGGTGCGATGTTGAAGTCGACGCACCGGACTGTTTCGCACGCGACATTCTGTTCGCGCAGTACCGCCAGGACGTGTTCGGCGATCAACTCGCTGCTCGACGGTGACGGGCCCGGCTTGAGGGTGCAGATCAGTGCGGTCGCGCGGAGGGGCGGGGTCGATTCGGTCATGAGGGGCGGGTACCCGAGCCTGCCGCAGTCAAACGGGACCAGCCCTGCGGTGTCAGCGGCTCTCCAGCTCCGCCACCCGAGCCGTGAGCGCGGCGATCTCGGCCTGCAACTCGGCCTCTCGCCCGTCGAACTTGGCTTGATACGCCTCGCCGAGTTCGCGCAGGTACTCGCGGTCGAAGCGGGGAATGATGGAGCGCGAGCAGTTCCAGTCGAAGGCCTCGACGGCGATCTCGATCTCGCGCTGTGGCCCGTCCTCGATGACCGTCCCGCGGCCGAAGACCTTGAGTCGGGTGCGTCGCGGGTAGTCGACGAAGAACATCGCCAGCCGGTCGTCGGCGGCCAGATTGCCGAGGGTGACGAACTGGTTGTTGCCGGGCAGGTCGACGAATCGCAGTCGGTCGGTCTCGGGCAGGTGCCGGACGAATCCGGCTGGGCCGCTGCGGTATTGGAGGTAGGGCCAGCCGTTCGGCGTGACGGTGGCCAGGCAGAACTGATCCGCGCGCCGGATCATCAACAGCTCGCGGTCGTCCAGGCGCTGTGGGCCGTCGTCGGCGCGTTCGGTGTGCCGTCCGTAGGCCAGATAGCTGCCGTTGCGCTGCTGGCGATTCAGCGCATCCGGGCCGAATGCCAGGTGGTGATAGTGGTTGTTCGGCTCGCTCGACACAACGGTCACGCTACGCCGGCCGCGCGTCAGGGTGCGGCGGTCACCACGACCTTGACGACGCCCGTATCGGTGTCCGACGCGATCACGAGCGTCGGCGCGTTCGCGGCGGAGACCACATGCCCGCCCGTGACGGTGACGGCGTACCCGTTCGGGTACGCGACGGTGGGCACCGCGATGGCGCTCTGCGAACCGGCGGCGAAACTGCCCGAGCCGTCCGCCTTGGCCGTCGAGTAGCTGAAGGTGAAGGCGCCGTTCGTATTTGAGAGTTTGAGCGGCGTTCCGGATACCGCCTGTGGATACGGCGAGGCCAGCACCTGCAGGCTGCCGGTGTTGACGTTGTCGCCGGTCGGCGGCAGGGCCGGTTTGTAGACGACCGACTCGCCGTCGGTGCTGCCGCTGGTGGTGATGTCGCCGATACCGGAGTAGGCCCATTCCGACCAGCTCATCAGGTACTGGTCGGCGGCGTTCATCTCGGCTCTCAGATCGGATGGCAGGTTGGAGGCGCCGAACTCGTCCATGAACACCGGGATGTCATGGGCCTTCCCGTACGCGTGCGCGGTGCCGGCCTGCTGCTTGGCCAGCCATCCGCAGATGCTGCTGGTGGCCGACCCGGCACAGTAATCATGAAACGCCAGAACAACATTCGCGTCGTCGATCGTGCCCAGCTGGATAGGTAGGCCGAGGATCGCGGGTATTTCGGAAACCGCGGGATTGGCGGGCTCGACGAACAGCGCGGTATCCGGATCCACGGCGCGGATGGCAGCTGCCACCTGGTTGTACATCGGGGTCAGCTGTTGATAGGCATAGAACGGGCTGCCCAGCAGCGTCGGCAACCATGAGGTGCCCGGGAACGGCTCGTTCATGATGTCGTAGCCGATGACGCTGCTGTTGCCGGCCACCGCTGCGGCCACAGTTTCCCAGGCCTTGGCGTAGTTGTCCTCGAGCCCGATTCCGTTGGCGGCGTTGGAATTGTTCCAGAAGCCGTCCCACGCCGCGGTCTCGGCAGGGTTCAGGTAGTAGCTGCCGGGGAAGCCGAAGCTCTTGTTGGGGAGCCCTCCGGTCTTGGTGGCCCACTCCGGGGCGCCCTCACCGCCGAGCGAGGCGCTGTACAGGTCCTGGTGCATGTCGATGATCGTGTAGATGCCGTGCGCGGCAAGCATGTTCACGGTCTGCTGGATCGACTGGAGGTACGCGGCGTTGTACACCCCGGGTTGGGGCTCGACCCCGGCCCAGATGACGCCGAGCCGCACGACGTTGAAGCCGTTGGCCGCCAGGAATGCGGCATCGTCCTCGCTGAACCCGCTGGCCGACGGTTCGTACGGCGCGAGCTTGTACACCTCGTTGAACCCATGCAGCAGTACAACTTGCCCGTCGCTGTTGGTCAGCCAGACGCCGGTCGGCGTGACGGACAACATGGAATTGTTCGCGCCGGTCTGGATGAGGGTGGCGCCGGTACCGGATTTACCGACCGCGCCGTGATTGCCCAGCAGGCCGGCATTGCCGCCGGCTCCGCCGAGTGCCGGCAGTGTCGTGGATATACCGCCGACGCCGCTCTTTCCGGCATCGCCGCCGGGGCCGCCGATGCCCAGGAGGAACGCGCCGGAACCGCCGTTTCCGCCACGGCCACCGTCGGCCCCGTCGCCGCCCTGGCCACCACGACCGCCGGCCCCGAACAGCAGACCCTTGCCCGAACCACCTCGGCCGCCGGGCCCGCCGGTGCCCCCGGGGTTCGGCCCGCCGTTTCCGCCGCGTCCGCCGACACCCATCAAGAATCCGCCTGCGCCTCCCGAGCCGCCGGATGCGCCTGCGCCGCCGCGTCCACCCGGCCCTCCGTTGCCGACCATTCCCGCTCTGCCGCCGTTGCCTCCGGGGAGCCCGTCCTGGGTGCTGTCCCAACCGGCTCCGCCGTCACCGAGCAGCCATCCGCCGGCCGTGCCGTTCGGCGCGGTGGCGATGCCGGTGCGGCCGTTCCCGATCACGTAGGTACCGGCCAGCCTGTTGATGACGCCGTCGACGCCCTGCCCGAGTGGACTGTTGATCCAGCCTTCGATTCCGGTGTGCAGCGGGTTGTAGAGCAGCGCTTGGAACCACGCCGCCGGGTTGCTGGGCGTGGACGCCGCGGTGGTCGGTGCCGCCGGGGTCAGGATCGAGGGGACCGCCGCGACGGCGGCGGCCGGGCTTGTGCCGGTGGTTTGCGTGGCGACATGGTTGGCGGCCGCGGTCTGCGGCGCCGAAGCAGCTGCCGGCGCGGTGGCTGGTTTCGGTTTCGCGACAACGGGATTCGGCAGGTGGCGGTTCGGGCGGCCGGCTGCCGAACCATGGGTGGCCGCGGCTTTGGCGGCCGGCGTCGCCGGCCGGTCGGGCCGTTTGGTCGAGCTGTCGTTTCCGGCGTGCGGTGCGGCACTGGCGGTCGAACCTTTTGGAGTGCCGGCCGCATCGTGGCCGGCACCGCTGTCGGCCCAGGCGACGGCGGTTCCACTGGTCAGCGCTGCCCAGATGCCGAAGGCCCCCGCCAATCCGCCGACGCCGCACAGGCCGGCGCTTACCGTCATAGCTTGTGTATACGGCACCGCTGGGCGCGGTGCGGCCGAAATGACGTGCCTGGGTGAATGTCAGAGGGCCCGGACTAGCGGGGCGTCGAGGCCGGCCGGTCACGAATACGAGTTGGGCCCGTCAACCGGAGTTGACGGGCCCAAATCGCATATTCAGTTGGCGGGCGCCGGCGGCGGAACCGGAGCCCCGGGCGGGAGCGGTGCCGGAGCGGGCTCCGGCGGCACGTAGTACTGCCCCAGACCCGGCGGGATGTTGGTCCCGGGCGGCGGTGCGGTGCCGGGCAGCGACTCGCCCAGCTGCTGCTGCGGGTACTGGCCGAGCGCTCCACCCCGCAGGCGGCCGTCGTGGTACATGTCGATGTACCGGTTGAGCCACTCGTGCGGGCTGCTGTCTGCGCGTTCCTGGCCCGGGTCGACCCCGAACTGCTCGCACTTGCCCGGCGCCGACGGCTTGAGGCACTGCCCCACGCCGTAACTGTTGTTGAAGGCGTTCAGGCTCGGCGGGGTGCCGGCGCCCGAGCCCGGCCCGGACGGCACCGCGTTCTGGCCCAGCACGGTGTCCGCGGTCAGCCCGGGCGTGCCCAGCGGCATACCCAGCGGGCCGGCCGCGGGAGCGGGCGCCGCCGGGTCGGCGTTGGCGGGGCGCTGCCCGAGGACGTTCAATCCCTGGGCGCCCAGCGGCGCGCCCAGGACCGGCATCTGGGCATCCGCCATGGGAGCGGGACCCAGAGCCGCGGCCGCCTGTGCGGCGATCGCGTCCTGCTGGTCATCGTGACCGGGCGTCGGAATCGGCGAATTCCAGTCGGCGGAGGCTGCTCCGGCAAAGGCGATGGACGCCGCGGCGGCAATCACGCCCGCCGCCGCAGCCTTGCCCATCTTTTTGCTGCTGATCATTACACCGACTTGGTGATGCCGTAGTAGGCCACGATGTCGTCAGTGTCGGTGGTGGAGCTGGTCAGCGTCGCGTAGGAGCGGATGAAGGACTGACCGACGCAGCCGTCGACCTTGATGTGGGTGTCCTTGAGGGTGACGCGCGCCGGCGCGGACTTGAAGGACTTCTTGTCGACCGGAACCTGGGTCACGGTGCCCGGCTTCGGGTGGATTTCCAGCGTGCCCGACAGCGGGAACGTGACACCGGTCGGAATGGCGCCGGTGAAGAGGTTCGCGTTGGCGGTGGTGGCGCCGACCTGGCCGATCAGACGGATCTGGCCGAGCTCGATGCCGCAACCGATCTGGTAGCCGGCTTCCAGCGTGCCGCCGGTCAGCTTGGTCTTGCCGCTGCCGGTGACGGTGCCGGTGAACGTGCCGCCGACGAGGTACTCGCGAGAGGAGGTGGCGGTGGTCAGCGGCGCGACCGGCAACTGGGACTCGTTGGTGGCGGCGACCGTCAGGACCCAGCCATCAGGCGAGGTGACGGTGGCGGGCTCGTCCGAGGCGACGACGCCGGTGTCCACCGGCGGGCCGTCGGGGTCTGCCATCGCGACAGGTGCAGCGATTGGCGGCAGCAGCATGCACGCTGCGGCGAAAACAGCGGAGGGTTTCAACATGGTGGTGGCAAGCCCTTCATGATTTCAGATTTGGTGGGGGGGTCAGTTGGACTGCAACGAGCTACTTAGACGGACTTGGTCACGCCGAGGTAGGTGACGATGTCGTCGGTGTTGTCCGTGGAGCTCGTCAGCGTCGCGTACGAGCGGATGAAGGACTGGCCGGCGCACTGGTCGGTCTTGATGCGCACACCGGTGATGCTCACGCGGGTCGAGGTGCCCTTGAACGACTTCTTGTCGATCGCCACGGTCGTCACGGTGCCGGGCTTGAGGTACACCTTGCCCTGCAAGCTGATACCGGCCTGCCACGTCGGGCCCGCCAGGGAGATACCCGGGGTGAAGGAGGCACCGGGGTTGATCTCGGCTTCATCGGAGATGATGCCGCAACCGATCTGCTCGCCGGCCTCCAGCGTGCCGCCGGTCAGCTTGGTCTTGCCGCCACCGGTGATGGAGCCGGTGAAGGTGCCCGCGACCCAGTACTCTCGCGAGGAGATCGCGGTGGTCAGCGGGGCAACAGGAAGCTGGGTCTCGTTGGTGCCGACGACCTGCAGGTGCCAGCCGTCGGGGGTGTCCAGCACACCGGCCGGGCCGGACGGCACAGCGCCCTCGGGAGGCAGCGGTGCATTGACTGGCTGGATTGCGGGGCCATCGGCAGGATCCGCAATCGCCAGCGGCGCGGCGCCGACCGGGAGCACCACGCAAAGGGCTGCCAACATGGCAAAACGGTTCGACATGGTGATGAACGCGCCTCTCGTCATTGGGTACTACGGCGTTTTCTGTGAGTGCCGTAGTTGCTGAATTTGTGTCGCTGCGGAGCATCTAATGGGCGGGTTGCCGGACGGTTAACGGACCGCAAAAACTTGCCCCTCCGTTATCAACCAGTGGGCTACTTGGGAATACGCGTGTATTGGTGGAGTTATTTGCCGTGGTCGCTGAGCCCCGAATGCGCTGCTCGGTGAGTGTGATCTAGGTCATTCGACGAATGCCGAAATGCAACCGACGGAGATTGGAAATCGCCGGTTTGACTTGCGTTAACCAACTGGCCATCTGCACGCCCGACCGTGGGACGGTCGAACGCCGAGCGTCCGTCATAGCCAGGTGGGCACAAATGCCTCCCGGTGGACGCGGCGCGAATGACTTGGAGGAAACGGTGAAGTCTTCACAGACCTTGGTGCGATTCGTGGCAGCGTCTGCCATTGTCTTGGGCGCCGGTGTATTTGGGCAGCCCTCGGCGGAGGCTGACCCGGAAGCTCCCGCCCCTGCCCCGGTGGACGCCGGTGCCTCGGTTCAGGCGTCCGGCGTCACCTCTGCGAACGCCGACCCGGCCGCGGTCGCGGCCTGCTCACAGTTCGCGTCCGCGCTCGACACCGCTGCGGATGGATATGGTGCCTTCGCGGACGATCTCGAGAACAACGACCCGTACATCGGCCAGAGCAACGCGGCGGGCCGCTCCAGCCTGCAGGCGTCGGCCAAGGCCGCCATGGACGCCTCCAACACCCCGGGCCTGTCGCCGGAGATCGCCAGCCCCATGCGGTCCTGGTCGGTCGGCGCCGCCAAGTTGTTCGTGAAGATGGGCATCGGGATGACCGGCGGCAGCCTCGACAACACAGCCACCGAGGTCAACACCAACGCCGAAACCGTCCAGCGTGAGTGCGCTGCGGCCGGTACCCACGCCTGAGCGCGCACCGGTATATAAGGAACCCGTGAAGCGACACGCCTTCGGCGTCGCCCTGCTGTGCCTGGCCCTGGCGGCTTGCGGCGGCAAGACCGGCACGCCGACACCTGCCACCCCGACGGCCGTTGCCGAGTCGAGCATCAACGACCTGTTGCTGACCCCGGACGAGCTGAACAAGACGATGGGCACGACCGGTCTGGTGGGACAGCCGCCGAAGGACGGGATGGATGACCACCGCAACCTGTTGCCGAACCTGAACTGCCTCGGTGTCTGGCAGATCGACGAGTCCGTCGTCTACTCGAAGGACGGCAAGGATCTCAAGAGCGGGCAGGACTGGAAGGCCATGCGGCAGCAGACGCTGAAGACGCCCGACAGCGACCAGTGGAACTACCTGGCCGCGCAGTCGGTGGTCTACTACCCGACATCCGACGCGGCGCGTAACTTCTTCAACCTGTCGGCCGAGCGGTGGGCCAAGTGCACCAACCACCACGTCAACATCAGGCTCAACGACAAGCCGCTGCCCAAGTGGCTTTCGGGCGATCTCGAGCGCACCGACACCAAACTGGCGATGCCCATCACGCGTGGCACCGGACCCGAAACCCGTTGGTGCCAACACGTTCTGCAATTGGTCGCCAACCTGATCATCGACGTCGAGGCGTGCACTCCGAAGGCACCGGTGACGGCGGCCGCTGACATTGCCACGAAGATCCAGGCGGGAATCCGCTAGGCGCAGCGTCCCGCTTGTTGCACCATCCCGACTACGGCGCCCGGCCCCGTGGTCTATGGTCGCGCCATGGCAGTCAGCGCGTCGCATGAAGTGACCATCGAGGCAACCCCCGAAGAGATCATGGATGTCATCGCAGACCTTGCGCAGACACCCGTGTGGTCGCCGCAGTACACCAAGGCCGAAGTCCTGGACACCTACGACAACGGCCGGCCGAAGCAGGCCAAGATGACCATCAAGGCCGCCGGCATGGCCGACGACCAGATTCTCGAGTACACCTGGACCGACCTGACGGGCAGCTGGGTGCTGATCAGATCGTCGTCACTCAAGAAGCAGGAAGCGCGCTACACGCTGACCCCGGCCGGCAACAGAACCAAGGTGAAGTTCGAGATCACCGTCGACCCGGTGGTGCCGATCCCCGGATTCCTGTTGAAGCGCAGCGTCAGCGGCGGCGCCGAGACCGCCACCGAGGGGCTGAAGAAGTTCATGGCCAAGAACAGGAAGGCCTGACGCGCACCGGGATTCAGGCTCACCGACCCATGGGCTAACGTCGCGGGATGACGAATGCGGGGCCACTGGCCGGAGTCAAGGTAATCGAACTCGGCGGGATCGGCCCCGGGCCGCACACCGCCATGATGCTGGCCGACCTCGGCGCCGACGTGGTGCGGGTCCGTCGTCCGGGCGGCCTGACGATGCCTGCCGAGAACGTCGACCTGCTGCACCGCGGCAAGCGGATCGTCGACCTGGACGTCAAGTCCGACCCGGCCGCGTTGCTCGCGCTGGCCGCGAAAGCCGATGTGCTGCTTGACTGTTTCCGTCCCGGCACCTGCGAGCGCCTCGGTATCGGGCCGGCCGAATGCGAAGCCGTCAACCCGCGGCTGATCTTCGCCCGGATCACCGGCTGGGGACAGGACGGGCCGCTGGCGCAGACCGCGGGCCACGACATCAACTACCTGTCCCAGACCGGCGCGCTCTCGGCCATCGGCTACCGCGACCGGCCGCCGGTGGCACCCCTGAACCTGGTCGCCGATTTCGGCGGCGGCTCGATGCTGACGCTGATCGGCATCGTGACGGCGCTGTACGAACGCGAACAGTCCGGCCGCGGTCAGGTCGTCGACGCGGCGATGGTCGACGGCGTCAGCATGCTCGCCCAGATGATGTGGACCATGAAGTCCACCGGCGTGATGAAGGACCAGCGCGAATCGTTCCTCCTGGATGGCGGCGCCCCGTACTACCGCGTCTACGAGACGTCCGACGGCGGCTACATGGCGGTCGGCTCCATCGAGCCGCAGTTCTTCGCTCAGCTACTTGTGGGCCTCGGTCTCGATCCCGCCGAGGTGCCCAACCAGTTCGACCTCGCGCGTTACGACGAGATGCGTGACATCTTTGCTGCCCGGTTCGCGAGCCGAACCCGTGCCGAGTGGACCGAGGCGTTCGCCGGGACCGATGCCTGCGTCACTCCCGTGCTGAACTGGACCGAGGCCGCCGCCGGCGATCACCTCCGGGCCAGGTCGACCATCGTCACCGTCGACGGTGTCGATCAGGCCGCCCCGGCGCCGCGCTTCTCCCGCACCCCATCGGGCCCGGTCGGCGCCCCGCCGCAGCAGACCACGCCGATCGGCGACGTCGGTTGGTAACGGTTTGAGAAGTTAGCTGGCGCATTCTCTACCCGAGGCCGGTGGAGAGGACTAAATTTGCCCTTATGGCAGTTATGGCGTCCCGAGAGCTGATGATCGACGCCTCGCCCGAAGCCATCATGGATGCGCTGGCCGATATGGACGAGGCGTCGCAATGGCGCAGCTTGCACCGGGAATTACAGGTAGTAGATCGGTATCCCGACGGTCGTCCCCACCACGTCAAGGCGACCGTCAAGATCATGGGTATCACCGACAAGGAGCTCCTGGAGTACCACTGGGGTGATGACTGGATGGTGTGGGACGCGGCCGACACCTTCCAACAACGTGGGCAGCATGCCGAGTACAAATTGACCCGTGAGGGCGACCGGACGCGGGTGCGGTTCGACATCATCGTGGACCTCGTCGCCCCCATTCCCGAGTTCTTGTTGCGCCGAGCCCGCAAACTGGTGCTCGATGCTGCAGTCGACCGGCTGCGGGCCCGGGTGACTCGTCTCTACGGCTAGACGGGGAGCTCGGATGACCGACCGCCCACCTTCTCCGCTGCTGGAGAAGCTGGTGGTTGCGCGGAACGGCGGGCCGCAGCAGACCGTGGTGACGGAGCTGCGCCGGGTGATCCTGCGCGGTGACGCGCCGCCCGGGACCCCGGTGCCGCTGACCGAGGTCGCCGAGCTGTTCGGCGTGAGCCACATTCCGGTCCGGGAGGCGCTCAAGACGCTCATCGGCGAGGGCCTGGTGACCCACCGGCCCAACGGCGGGTACGCCGTCGCCCGGATGACGAAACAGGAACTGCACGAGATGTACGTGGTGCGCGCGGCGCTGGAGGGCGCGGCGCTCGCGATTGCCGCGGAATCGGCCACCGACCGCGAGCGGGCTGTTGCGGTCGAGGCCAATGAGCGCATGGCGCAAGCGATTCGGGACTCCGACGGCGCGGCGTTCCAGCGCGAGAGCCGCAACTTCCATATGGCCCTGGTGCGGCCGTCGGGCATGCATCGACTGCTGCACATTCTCGAGATGTCCTGGAACATGATCGAACCCGTGCAGGCGATGATGCACGTGACGCCGGACGACCGGGCCAAGCTCAACGGCGATCACGAGGAGATGCTCGAGGCGTTCCTGGCCCGGGATACCGGGCGGCTCAGCGCGGTGGCGCAGCGACACAACGACAGCGTCGACGCCGCGATCGCGACCCTGCCCACCGATACCGGGCTCCTTACCTGCGAGTGATTTGTGCACGATTTTCCGCGGTGAGCGCGGATTTTCGTGCACAAATCACAGGGTGCGCAGGCGGCTGATCGCCTCGTCGAGGGTGTCGTCGCGCTTGCAGAAGGCGAAGCGCACCAGGTGATTCCAGCCCGCGGAATCCGGGGAGGCCGGATCCAGGAAAGCTGACATCGGGATCGCCGCGACGCCGACCCGCTCCGGCAGCTGCGCGCAGAACGCGGTGCTGTCGTCGTAACCGAGGGGCCGGGGGTCGGCGCACAGGAAGTAGGTGCCGAAGCTGTCGTGGACGTCGAAGCCGATGTCGGTGAGAGCGCCGGCCAACCGGTCCCGCTTGCCGCGGTAGGACTTTCGCAGGGCCGCGACCCAGGCGTCCTCGTGGTCGAGTGCGTGCGCGACAGCCGGCTGGAAGGGCGCGCCGCCGACATAGGTCAGGTACTGCTTGGCGGCGCGCACCCCGGCGATGAGTTCGGCGGGCCCACAGGCCCAGCCGATCTTCCAGCCGGTGCAGTTGAACATCTTCGCGGCGCTGGAGATGGTGACGGTGCGCTCGGCCATACCGGGATAACCGGCGAGCGGCCGGTGCTGATGACCGTCGAACGTCAGCTGCTCGTAGACCTCGTCGGTGATCACCAGCAGGTCGTGCTCGACGGCGAGGGCGGCGATGGCCGTCAGCTCCTCATGGCTGGCGACCATGCCGGTCGGGTTGTGCGGTGAGTTGAGGATCAGTGCGCGCGTGGCCGGCGTGATCGCGGCGCGGAGCCGGTCGACGTCGATGGCGAAGCCGTGGTGGCGGGCCACCGATGGGCCGTGGTGGTCCGGTGCGAGGGGGACGACGACCCGCCGGCAGCCGGCCATGGCGATCACCGGGGAGTAGGAGTCGTAGAACGGCGCGATGATCAGCACTTCGCTTGGAGATGACGGGGTGCCGGGCTCAACTAATCCCAACACCGCTGCGGCGATGGCCTCGGTGCCGCCGACGGTGACCAGCACCTCGGTGTCCGGGTCGTATTTGATGCCGTAGTGCCGGTCGCGCTGGGCGGCGATGGCCTGGCGCAGCTGGGGGATGCCGGGGCCGGGCGGGTACTGGTTGACGCCATCCGCGATGGCCTGTTGCGCCACCGCGAGCATCTGCGCCGGGCCGTCTTCGTCGGGAAATCCCTGGCCGAGGTTCACGGCGCCGACCCGCGCGGCCAGTGCCGACATCTCGGCGAAGATCGTGGAGGCGTAGGGCCGCAGGCGCGCGGCCATCCCCGGTGGCGTCACCCCTGGATTGTCGCAGAACTCCTGACGTGGTCGACGGTGCGCTCGTGCCGCTGCTGCCGCGCGATGACGGCGAAGTAGAACGCGAGCGCGAATGCGCAACTGGTGAACAGACTGCTGACGAAGAACAGCCAGGGGTGCCGGATGCCGCGCCGGAGGCCGTCGGCGATGGTGAAGAGCGGCAGCAGGATGACGTTGATGATGGTGTAGTCCTGGCCGGCCGACGACGCCGCCGGGTTGACGAACATCAGGCGGATGTAGTCCGACCAGCTGCCGGGCCCGGTGATCGGATTGCCGTCGGGCGGTTGGTAATCCATGACGAACTTGGTGTTGAAGTAGTAGCCCAGCGCGATCGAGGCGATGCCGATCACGTAGTAGGCCGACTCGAGTGCCGAGAACGCGGGCCCGTCGGCAGGCTTGCGGAAGACGGCGGGATTGAGCTTGACGATGAACGCGATGGTGATCAGTCCGAGGAGGGCGTGGACGATGAGCGAGACCATGTCAGCGGAGTCTGCTCGCCCCGGAATGTTTTGTCAATCATGACAAAACATTCTGCGGTACCGTACTGGGATGCCCCGGCCGCCGCAGACCGTACGTAGTGAGCGCACGCGCGAGGCGTTGCAACAGGCCGCGTTGGTCCGTTTTCTGGCGCAAGGCGTCGAGGGCACCACGGCCGAGGAGATCGCCGCGGATGCGGGTGTCTCGCTGCGCACGTTCTACCGGCATTTCACCTCCAAGCACGAGCTGCTGTTCGCCGACTACGACGCCGGCCTGCACTGGTTTCGGACCGCACTGGCCGGCCGGCCGGCAGATGAGCCGGTGCTGGCGGCTGTACAGGCCGCGATCTTTGCCTTCCCGTACGACTTTGGTGCCGTCACCAAGATCGCCTCGCTGCGCGAACAGGAACTCGACGCCGACCGGATCGTCAGCCACATCCGGCAGGTCGAGGCCGACTTCGCCGACGCCATCGCCGAGCACCTGGCGAGGCGTGGTGGATCGCATGACCGGCTGCGTATCGCGGTGACCTCGCGGACCATTGCCGCCGCCGTCTTCGGCGCGATGGAGGTATGGATGCTCGGCGCCGATCGGTCATTGGCCGATCTGGCGCGCATGTGTCACCAGGCGTTGGATCAACTGGCGGCCGGTCCGGTCTGACTTCTTCGCCAAGTTTTGTCACTATTGACAAAACTATGTACGAGTGCGACTCTGCGGAAATGGCGCAATTCGACGCGATCGTGGTGGGAGCAGGGCACAACGGGCTGGCTTCGGCCGTGATGCTCCAAAAAGCCGGCCTGCGCACGCTCTGTCTGGAATCCAAGCTGTACTCCGGTGGCATGGCCTCGACGGTCGAGCTGTTCGACGGCTTCAAGTTCGAGATCGCCGGGTCCGAACAGTTCCCGACGTCGCTCAAGGTGAGTCAGGAGCTGGGCCTCGACGAGGTGCCGAGCGTCGAGCAGGAAGTCATGTCGGTCAACATGCGGGGGATCGGCGACGAGCCGTTCCTCTTCTACTCGGACCCCATGAAGCTCCTGACCCACATGAACGAGCTGCACGGCGCCGAGGCCGTCAACGGCATGGCCGGCCTGATGGCCTGGAGCATGGCGCCCGCCCGGGCGCTCGGCCGATTCGACGCGGGGCTGCCGCCCAAGACTTACGACGAGATGTACGCCTGCGCCACAAACGAATTCGAACGGTCGGCCATCACCGACATGCTCTTCGGCTCGGTGACCGACGTCCTCGACCGCTACCTGCCGGACAAGGACAAGCACGGTGCGATCCGCGGCATGCTGTCGGTACTGGCGTGCAACACCACCTACCGGGGCCCGGCCACGCCCGGCAGCGCCGCCGCGCTGGCCTTCGGGCTTGCGGTGCCCACCGACGGCGCGTCACTGATGCGCAAACTCAAGGGCGGTATCGGGGCGCTGGCGCGTCACCTCGAGGACACGTTCGTCGCGCGCGGCGGCGAGGTCCGGCTGCGCAGCGCGGTCGCGGCCGTCACCGTCGCCGACGGCCGGGTCACGGGCGTCCGGCTCGACGATGGCACCGAAATCACTGCACCAGTGGTGGTTTCGTCGATCGCGCCGTCGGTGACCGTGGACCGGCTGCTCGGCGGAGCCGTCCCCGACGACGTGCGGGCCCGCTACGCGCGCGTCGACCACCGCGGCAGCTACCTGCAGATGCACTTCGCGCTCGACGGCGCCCCGGAATTCACCGAGCCCTACGAAATCCTGAACAACCCCGAATTACAGGGCACCATCGGCCTTTTCAGTACTCCCGAAGAACTGCAGCAGCAGTGGGAGGCCAGCCGGCGGGGGATCGTGCCGGCCGATCCGTCCATCGCCTGGCAGATCCCGTCGGTCCTCGATCCCGAGTTGGCGCCGCCCGGCAAGCATGCGTCGTCGGCGTTCGCGCTGTGGTTCCCCATCGAGGGTGGTGGCGACTACGGATCGATGAAACGCGAGATGGGACAACGGGTTATCGACAAGATCACCCGCGTGGCACCCAACTTCGAGAAGCTGATCCTGCGGCACACGACGTTCACGCCGCGGCACATGGACCGGATGTTCGGCGCCCCCGGCGGCGACTACTGCCATGGCCTGATCCACCCCGAACAGATGGGGCCCAACCGCCCCGGTCCGCGCGGCTACCTCGACCAGGAGCTGCCGGTCGAGGGGATCTACCTGGGCGGCGCCGGCTGCCACGGCGGCCCGGCCGTCAACTTCATCCCGGGCTACAACGCCGCCCACGCCATCCTGACCAAGTGACCGCGAACGGCACGGCAATGGCTGCACCGCCGGGCCACTGTGGGTCCGGCGGGGTGCGGCCATAGCCCACCAGGTCACGTGGGTAGCTCACGCGAGTTCCCCGAACAGCCGCAATCGGGCCAGCCCGCCATCCGGATAGATGTCCAGGCGTGCCTCGGACACCACGTCGCCAGCGTCGATGAGGAAACGGTGCCGGGTATCAGGCAGCAGGTCGGTGCGGGGCAGCAGATCGATCCACTGCCCGTCGGCGCGCAGTCCGGTCAGCGCTGCGGCCCCGGGGCTGTTCCCGATGAAGTAGGACGTGTCGATCTCGGCGAGCCGCACCCGGCCCGGTCCGGCCAACCGGATGCGTACCCAGTCGTTGGCGTCGTCGCGACGGCGGGCCGTTTCCCAGCCATCGCCCATCACCTGTGCTTGCCCGGGGAAGATCAGATTCTGGGGCGAGCTGTAGAAGCGATTCGAGGCGTCGAGCACCAGACCGCCGTTCTCCAGTGCCGCCAGGTCCACGGGGCCGACACCGAGGAACCGCTTGTCCGGGCGGCCTTCGCCGTGCACCCGTAGTCGCGCCACCCCGCCGTCGGGATAGATGTTGAGCCGCACATGCGTCCAGCGCTGTTCCGAGGCGACCTCGAAGTTGTTGCGCGTGTCCCCGTACACGCGCGAACGCTCGATGAGCGGAACCCAGCCGGGGTCGACGGCCAGCTGGTCGGCTGTCGGGTACCCGTCGACCTCGATGGCATCGACGGAGACGGCCGGCGGATAGTTGCCCTTGAACCACGCGGTGTCCACGACCACACCACGGATGACACCCGGCACGCCGAGCCGCACGATTGCCGTGTCGTGGCCGGCGTCGCGGCGCCGCCGGGTCTCCCACCCGTCGTAGACCTGCCCTTTGTGCCCGAACGACGCCGGCCGATATACCGAGGGCCCGGGGGAGACGAGATTTTCCTTCTCGGCGAACAGTTCGTCGTTCGCCCAGATCACCGCCCCGCCGAGGCTGCGTAGCGCGAGATCGGGCAGCCAGGTGAAGTCCGGCAGTGATTCAGTCATGACAGCTTTCGGTTCTTGAGGTTTCGGAGCACTTCCACGGTGGCGCCGGGCGCGACCGCGAGGACGTCGTCGGCGCCGAATGCGCCGCAGTCCAGCCCGCGCAGCACTACCGCCGCCAACGCTTCGGCGGTCGCGGGCTCGTCGACGATCGGGCCGCCGGTGCGGTTCAGGTAGGCCTGCAGCCGTGGCGCCGCGGCGGCCATGGCGGCCCGGAAGAAGGTGAAGGTGGCCAGCCACCGGGTCACCAGGTGACCGGGGTGCATGTCCCAACCCTGGTAGAAACCGCGCTCGAGGGACCGGGTGACGAGCCCATGGTGGCGCCGGATCGCCTGCACCACTTGCTCTTCGGTGCCGGTCGGGGCCACCTGTGTCGAGCCGTCGGCGACCCAGACCCCGGTTTGCGCGGCGGCGGTCTGCATCACCGCTTTGGCGTGGTCGGCCACCGGGTGGTCGAGCGCCTGATGTTGCGGTGCGATCCCGCAGGCGGCGCTGTAATCGTATGTGCCGTAATGTAATCCGCTGCACCGGTGCTCGGCCAGTTGGATGGCGCGGGCGAGCGTCGCGGTCCCGTCGGGGCCGAGTACCGCCTGCGGGCTCTCGATCTGCAGCTCGAAGCGCAGCGTGTGCTCCGCCAGACCGTGGGCGGTCTCCAATGCTTCGCACAGCCAGACTGCGGCGGTGACCTGTTCGGCCGCACGCAGTTTCGGCACAGTGAAGACGAAACCGTCGACGACGCCGGCGTCGAGCACCAACTCGAGGGTGCGCAGGGCCCGACGGCGCTCTGCGGTGGTCAGCCCCTTGATGCGAATCCCGCTGTGGCGCAACCCGAGTGCGGGGAGGGTCACCGCAGCCCGTGCCGCGTCACGATCCTCCACGTCGTCTCCGCGGTGGCCGTAGCCGTCCTCGAAATCCAGCCGCAAATCGGCAATCGGCGCTTCGGCGAGCTGATCGCGCACCAGCGTCACCGTGGTCTGGTCGCAGAGTTCGGCGAAGACCTCCGCGTGCCGGTCCAGCAGTTCGAGCGCGGCCCGGCCCCACTGCGCAGGAGTATCGGGAGTCGCATCGGCCGCGCTGACATAGACGGTATGGATCGGCTGGATGGCAGCGCCCTCCCCCGGAAACCGCGCCGCTAGGTCGGCGTCGACGCGCGACAGCAGGGCGTCGATGCGCTGGAGCGCATCTGCCGGGACGCGATGGAGGGGGGCCGACACCCGCCTATCGTGCCGCGTTGCCGCGATCTCAGCACGTCGAGCCGGTGCTGGGGGAGCTGATCTAGTATCCTGAGTCGTTAATTCGTCTGCAGTAGTTGGCGATGGATTCGATGATTTGGTCGGCGGTCTTGGTCCACACGTAGGGGCGGGGGTTGTCGTTCCAGGTGTCGATCCAGGCACGGATGTCGGTGTTGAGCTGACGTACTGAGGTGTGGGTGCCGCGGCGCAGTTTCTTGGTGGTCAGTTCGGCGAACCAGCGCTCGACGAGGTTGAGCCATGAGGAGCTGGTCGGGGTGAAGTGCAGCGTGAAACGTGGATGGGCCAGCAGCCAGCGTTTGACGGCCGGGGTTTTGTGGGTCGAGGCGTTGTCGAGCACGACGTGACAATCGAGGTCTGCCGGGACATTGGCATCGATCTTTTTCAGGAACGCCAGAAACTCCTGGGACCGGTGCCGGGCATGTAAGGACCCAATGACCTTGCCCGAGGCCAGATCTAGTGCCGCATACAGGCTTGAGGTGCCGTGGCGGACGTAATCGTGGCTGGCTCGCGCTGGGGTTCCCGGCAGCATCGGGAACACCGGCTGGGTGCGGTTGAGGGCTTGGATCTGGGTTTTCTCATCCACGCACAGCACCACCGCCCGTTCGGGCGGATCCAGGTACAGGCCCACCACGTCACGGACCTTTTCCACGAACAGCGGGTCCTTGGACAGCTTCCACGAGTCCTGCTTGTGCGGCGCCAGCCCGAATGCCCGCCACACCCGCGAGACCATCGATTGCGACAGTCCGAGATGCTCGGCCATCGACCGGGTCGACCAGTGCGTGGCCTGCGGCGGAGTGGTCTCCAGGGTCGTGGTGATCAACTCCTTGATCTGCTCGTCACCGACCACCCGTGGCCGACCTGGCCGGGGCTCATCGAGCAGCCCGTCCAAGCGCAGCTCGACAAACCTGTTGCGCCACTTACGGATCGTGCCCCGATCGAGCTCTAGGCGATCAGCCAACTCCACATTGGTGCCGCCGTCGGCAGCGGCCAGCACAATCCTGGCCCGAAGCGCCAGACCCGCGGCACTGGTGCGCCGACGCGTCCAGCCCACCAACTCCGCACGCTCGTCATCGGTCAACACAATCTCGACAGCGTGGGGCGAGGGCATGACCCACCCTAACAAGAGAAGGTGAATTAACGACTCAGGACACTAGTCTCGGCACAGCAATGTCGCAAAGGAGGCCCTATGACCAGCGCCGAACGGATCGAGGATCCTGCCGAGAGTGCGGTGCCGGAACCCGCCGCATATGCGGGCCCGGAATGGATGGGCAAGGCCAACTGGCATTCCGTCGCCGAGACCTACCTGCTCAGGGCTGTGAAGCCGCTTCTCTTCGTGCTGACCAAGATCATGCTGGCCATCAACAAGCGGTTCCCGCAGGCCCTGCTGGACCGCGCCTACGACGGTTCCGAGCGGGTCACGAACTGGATGCCTGGCGTGCGAGGGTCGCGTACCGAAAAGGTCGAACTGCCGAACTGCCCGGCGGAATGGGTCTGGAACGAGACCACCCCGCCGGTCGACGGCCGCGTCATCATCTACTTCCACGGGTCGGCGTTCATCGCGCTCGGCATCAACAGCCACCGCCCGCTGGTCAGCCACATTGCGCGCGACAGCCACGCGCGTGCCTTGAGTGTGGGGTACCGGCTCTGCCCGAGGAACCTGGTCGAAGACGCGGTGGAGGACGGCGTCGACGCCTACCGATATGTGCTGGCTCAGGGCGTGAAGCCGGAGAACATCGTGCTGGCCGGTGATTCGGCCGGCGGCTTCATCGCGGCCATGACCGCCGTGGCGGTACGTGATCTGGGACTGGCGCCGCCCGCCGGCTGTGCGCTCCTCTCAGCTGCGACCGACAGCGACATGATGCCGAAATACGAAGCAGCGCAGCGTATTCCGGATGCCATGTTCCCGGTCGAATTTCTCCGGATGATCAACGAGGTTTTCCTACTGCGTAACGGAGGACGCGAAGCGACACCGTCTCCGGTCGACGCCGACCTGCGCGGCCTGGGCCCGTTCCTGCTGCAGGTGGGTTCGGAAGAGGCGCTGCGCCCGGATTCGGAGCTGCTGGCCGAGCGGCTCGCGGCGGCCGGCGTGGCCGTGCGATTGCAGATCTTCGACCGCGCCGTCCACGTCTTCCAGGCCTTCGCCTTCTCGAACCCCGACGCCCGTCGTGCCGTCGGCGAGATCGCGGAGTTCGTCAAGGCCGTCGCCTGACTCAGGCCTTGCTGCCGACGTTGACTCAGGGCGCCGTGTACTCGCAAAAGTTCGCCGTGGTTTCAGGGTGAACCGATTTGCGGTCGTGGGTGGCGTTGACCCTGCAGTGTGGGCGCGACCTTCTCACACAACTACACCGTGGTTTCAGGATGAGCTGGTGCCGCGGCCGCCGCTCGCGCAAGGGCTGGATCTGGTGCGGGCGGACCGGTCGATGCCCGCCGAAACGGACGAAATGGCCGGTGTACGCACCCTCGCGGCCCGTGAGCGTGCGCGTTCTGCACGCCGTTTGCGGCGTGTTGCCGTACAGACACGGACGCTCGCGGGTGATGGGCGGCACTCTCCCAACCACCTGGTTGGGAGGGCCTGTTACGCTTCCGGGCAGGGGACCGTCCGCCCGCGGGTAGACGCACCCACAACCCCATCTCAATAGGACCTGGAGCAAACACATGTCCGAAGAAGCCTTCATCTATGAGGCCATTCGCACGCCCCGTGGCAAGCAGCGCAACGGTGCACTGAACGAGGTCAAGCCGGTCAACCTGATCGTCGGCCTGATCGACGAGATGCGTCGCCGCAATCCTGACCTCGACGAGAACCTGATCAGCGACGTCATCATGGGCGTCGTCTCGCCCGTCGGCGACCAGGGCGGCGACATCGCCCGTACCGCCGCTCTCGTGGCCAAGCTGCCCGAGACCACCGGTGGTTTCCAGCTCAACCGCTTCTGCGCCTCCGGCCTGGAGGCCGTGAACCTGGCCGCCCAGAAGGTCCGCTCCGGCTGGGACGACCTGGTGTACGCCGGTGGTGTCGAGTCCATGAGCCGCGTCCCGATGGGTTCGGACGGCGGCGCGTGGGCCGGTGACCCCGAGACCAACTACCGCATCGGCTTCGTCCCGCAGGGCATCGGCGCCGACCTGATCGCCACCATCGAGGGCTTCTCGCGCGAAGACGTCGACGCCTACGCCGTGCGCTCGCAGGAGAAGGCCGCCGCAGCGTGGTCGGGCGGCTACTTCGCCAAGTCGGTCATCCCGGTCAAGGACCAGAACGGTCTGACCATCCTGGACCACGATGAGCACATGCGTCCGGGCACCACCCTGGAGAGCCTGGGCAAGCTCAACTCCGCGTTCGCGGGTCTGGGCGCCATGGGCGGCTTCGACGACGTGGCGCTGCAGAAGTACCACTACGTCGAGAAGATCGACCACGTCCACCACGGCGGTAACAGCTCGGGCATCGTCGACGGCGCCGCGCTGGTGCTCATCGGCTCGGAAGCTGCCGGCAAGTCGCAGGGCCTGACCCCGCGCGCCCGCATCGTGGCCACCGCCACCAGCGGTGCCGACCCCGTCATCATGCTGACCGGCCCCACCCCGGCCACCAAGAAGGTTCTGGACCGTGCCGGCCTGACCGTCGATGACATCGACCTGTTCGAGATCAACGAGGCCTTCGCCTCGGTCGTCCTGAAGTTCCAGAAGGACCTGAACATCCCGGACGAGAAGCTGAACGTCAACGGTGGCGCCATCGCGATGGGCCACCCGCTGGGCGCCACCGGCGCCATGATCACCGGAACCATGGTCGACGAGCTCGAGCGCCGCGGTGCCAAGCGTGCGCTTGTCACGCTGTGTATCGGCGGCGGCATGGGCGTGGCCACCATCATCGAGCGCGTCTAGGGAGATTGAAAAACAATGGCTGAGAAGACAATTCAGTGGGACAAGGATGCCGACGGCATCGTCACCCTGACGATGGACGACCCCACGGGTTCGGCCAACGTGATGAACGAGCACTACAAGGAGTCGATGCACTACGCGGTGCAGAGCCTGGTAGCCGAGAAGGACTCCATCACCGGTGTGGTCATCACCAGCGCGAAGAAGACCTTCTTCGCCGGCGGTGACCTCAAGGGCATGATGCAGATCGGCCCCGACGACGCCGGCGAGGCGTTCGCCATGGTCGAGGACATCAAGGCCGACCTGCGCGCCCTGGAGACCCTGGGCAAGCCCGTCGTCGCCGCCATCAACGGCGCCGCCCTCGGCGGCGGCCTGGAGATCGCCCTCGCGTGCCACCACCGCATCGCGGCGGACGTCCGCGGCAGCCAGATCGGCCTGCCCGAGGTCACCCTGGGCCTGCTGCCCGGCGGTGGCGGCGTCGCCCGCACCGTGCGCATGTTCGGTATCCAGAAGGCCTTCATGGAGGTCCTGAGCCAGGGCACCCGGTTCACCCCGGCCAAAGCGCAGGCTGTCGGCCTGGTCAACGAACTCGTCGACACCGTCGAGGAACTGATCCCCGCCGCCAAAGCATGGATCAAGGCGAACCCTGAGGGCGGCGTGCAGCCGTGGGACGTCAAGGGCTACAAGATGCCCGGTGGCACCCCCTCGAGCCCGGGCCTGGCCGGCATCCTGCCGTCGTTCCCGGCGCTGCTGAAGAAGCAGCTCAAGGGTGCTCCGATGCCCGCGCCGCGCGCCATCCTGGATGCCGCCGTCGAGGGTGCGCAGGTCGACTTCGACACCGCGTCGCGCATCGAGAGCCGCTACTTCACCACCCTGGTCACCGGCCAGACCGCGAAGAACATGATCCAGGCGTTCTTCCTGGACCTGCAGGCCATCAACGGGGGTGCCTCGCGTCCGCAGGGCATCGCCAAGCAGGACATCAAGAAGATCGGTGTGCTGGGCGCGGGCATGATGGGCGCCGGTATCGCCTACGTGTCGGCCAAGGCCGGCTACGAGGTCGTCCTCAAGGACGTCACGCAGGAAGCCGCCGACAAGGGCAAGAACTACTCCGAGAAGATCGAGGCCAAGGCTCTCGAGCGTGGCAAGACCTCGCAGGAGAAGTCCGACGCGCTGCTGGCCCGGATCACCCCGACCGCCGATCCGCAGGATCTCAAGGGCGTCGACTTCGTCATCGAGGCCGTGTTCGAGAACCAGGAACTCAAGCACAAGGTGTTCCAGGAGATCGAGGACATCGTCGAGCCCAACGCGCTGCTCGGTTCGAACACCTCCACCCTGCCGATCACCGGTCTGGCGACCGGCGTGAAGCGCCAGGAGGACTTCATCGGTATCCACTTCTTCTCGCCTGTCGACAAGATGCCGCTGGTGGAGATCATCAAGGGCGAGAAGACCTCTGACGAGGCGCTGGCCCGGGTGTTCGACTACACCCTCGCCATCAAGAAGACCCCGATCGTCGTCAACGACAGCCGCGGCTTCTTCACCTCGCGCGTGATCGGCACCTTCGTCAACGAGGCGCTGGCCATGCTGGGCGAGGGCGTCGCGCCCGCGTCCATCGAGCAGGCCGGTTCGCAGGCCGGCTACCCGGCCGCGCCGCTGCAGCTTTCGGATGAGCTCAACCTGGAGCTCATGCACAAGATCGCCGTGGCCTCCAAGGAGGGCGTCGAGGCCGAGGGCGGCACCTACGTGCAGCACCCGGCCGAGGTTGTCGTCGAGAAGATGATCGAGCTCGGTCGTCCGTCGCGTCTGAAGGGTGCCGGCTTCTACGAGTACGTCGACGGCAAGCGGACGCAGCTGTGGCCGGGTCTGAAGGACGCCTTCAACTCGGGTTCGGTCGAACTGCCGCTGCAGGACATGATCGACCGCATGCTCTTCGCCGAGGCACTGGAGACCCAGAAGTGCATCGACGAGGGCGTGCTCACCACGACCGCTGACGCGAACATCGGCTCGATCATGGGTATCGGCTTCCCGCCGTACACCGGTGGTTCGGCGCAGTTCATCGTCGGCTACCAGGGCGAGCTCGGTGTCGGCAAGGAGGCCTTCGTGGCCCGCGCCAAGCAACTGGCCGAGCGTTACGGCGACCGCTTCCTGCCGCCAGCTTCGCTGGAAAGCTAAGCAGCTCAACGTCAAAAGCCCCCCGGCGCAAGTCGGGGGGCTTTTGCGTGCCCTTAGCGTGCGGGGTTCGAGTACACCCGGGTCGGGGTGATCAGCACGGCGGCACGGCCCTCTTCGCGCATGACGCGGTCATAGGTGTCCCAGTCGTCGTGCGTCCCGCCGGCGGCTTGAAAGACGTTGCGCAGCAACACCCGCAGGGTCTCGGCGTCGGTGTCGTCGGGGCCGATTACCTCGGCGGTGCCCTCGACCGTCAGCCACTGCCAGCCCGCATGCGCGACAACCGAGGTGCGTGGGTCGGCACGCAGATTGCGCAGCTTGCGGGTCGAACCGATCGCAACGAGCGCGACGACCGGCGCGCCGGTTTTCGGATGCGGCATCACGCCGGCATTGACGACCGAGGACTGGACGCTGCCGTCCCCGCGCAGGGTGTTCAGCACAACCAGTCCGTGATCTCGGGCGGACAACTCGGCGAATGCGGGAAGGTCGCTCATGGTGTCCTCAGTCCGCCACGTCGAACGCGGCAATGACTTTGGTCGGGTTGACCCGTACCACGAGTTCGCCCGGCACAGCGTTGCGCTTGCCGAATTCCTCGGCGCGGTCGGCGCCCATGTAGCGGCCGCCGGTGCGGGTGGCGATGTCGAGCAGCTCGGCCGGCTCCTCGCTGAGTGCCGCGACCCCCTGAATTTGCACGAAGGCGTAGGGCGGGGTGGTGTCGTCGACGCACAGCACCACGCGGGGGTCCCGGGCCAGGGCCCGTCCCTTGGCGGTGTCCTTGCCGGTGTTGAACACCAGCGCGCCGTCATCGACCACGAACCACACGGGCGCGGCGAGCGGCCGGCCGTCGGCGGCAGTCCAGCCGAGCACCGCGGTGCGCGTGCCTTCGGACAGAAATGCGATCACATTGTCGGAAAGTTCGGCCATGGGGCCACGCTACGCGCGGCGGCGTGGACCTTGCCCGCCATTGACCCTGCGGCTATGCACGCGTGCACTCGGGTTTTGTGTGCGTAGCCGCACGATCAATGTGCGGCCCGCGTTGACTGTGCACCCACGCACTTGTCTACTTGCACTTTGTCTGCGTAGACGCAATGTCAACGCGCACAAGGTGATTGCTTGTCACGTGCCCAGCAGATGAGCACCGCGAGCAGGCACAGAACTGTCGCCCTCGGCCGAAAACGACAGTTTTACGTCTGCTCGGCAGGCTCAGGTGCGGCGACGGCTCAGGTGCGCCGCCGCGCGAAGAGGTAGTAGCGCGCCGGGTTTTTGCCGTTATGGTCCAGCCCTGGTTCGTCACCGCTGGCGAGCAGCGTCCAGCCGAGCGCGAAGCGTCGCTCCACTTCCGTCGGATCGATGCCGGGTACCCCGAACGAAGCATCCGGGACGAACGCGACGATCAGCAGGCGTGCGTCGGGGGCCGCTATCGCCGTCACCTCGCCCACGTACGCGTCGCGGTCGTCGGCGCTCATGCCGTGTAGGCACCCGCTGTCGACGATCAGGGTGAAATCCGCGCCGATGCCCTGGCCGGTGAGCCGGGTGGCGTCGGCCTGGTCGAACCGTACCGAGCCCGGCGCCGAGGCGTCCCGCTCGGCGGCTTTGGCGCGCGCCTTCTCGATCGCCTTCGCGACGTAGTCGATTCCGGTGACGTCCCAGCCCCGCTCGGCGAGATACAACGCGTTGTCGCCGGTGCCGCAACCGATGTCGAGTGCGGTGCCCGGCGGCAGGGCGGTTTCGCCCTCGACCAGCTCACGCAGGCTGGTCGCTAGCGGATGACCGTCCCACGGAGTGAATCCGAGTCGATAGAAGACCCGGAACAGACGCTGTCGGGACGACATGGCATCACAGCGCCCCTAGGTCGGCCGACAGCCAGTGCTTCGGGTCGACGGTGACCGTCACGCTCGGGCCGTGCTCGCGGCGGGCCATCTCGAGGTACGCCGGTGCCTTCTCCTTGCCGAGGTACCGCTCGGCCATCTCGACGAGCTGCTCGTCGGTGCCCGTCTCGATGCTGAGCACCGGGCCGTCGACGGCGACGTAGCGGACCGACGGCTCCAGACGCTCGGCCATCAGCGACAGGTGCCCGGCCGCCTCGATCAGCTTGTGCTTACGGGAGCCGAGGCCGGTGAGCAGCCAGAGCTTGCCGCCGGGGGCGTACTGGTACCAGATCGGCACCGTCAGGGGACCGCGGTCCGCGCCGGCATTGACCGACAGCGCACCGATGTGTGGTTCGGCCAGAAATTGTTCGCGTTCATCTTTGGAAAGGGCCATGAATCCAACGTAGCGAACATGGGTGACACCGCAGCGGCTTCGGCCACACGCGAACGCGTCAGTCCGGCAGCGGCATGGTGTCGTACAGGCGGACGCCCTTCGTGTTGAGCCGGGCCAGCCGCCCGGTCAGGCTGCGCGGCAATACCGAGACAGTCCGTCCGATGCCGAGGAGTAGCCGTGCGCCCCAATCAGATCCGGGCACGATGGTCTTGGCATTGACCCGCGCCATGGTGCGGCTGCCGGCCACGGGCGCGGCCATGGTCCGTTCGTAGGCGCTGAACGCGGCGGTGTGATCGCCGCGGTGCGCGGTCAAGGCATGTGCCAGGACGTACGCGCCGTACACCGCCAGGCTGGTGCTGCCGCCGACCCCCGGCCCGGGGCAGTACCCGGCGTCGCCGACCAGCGTGACCCGTCCACGCGACCACGTGCTCATTTCCAGTTGGGTGATGGCGTCGAAGTAGAACGCCGGGGTGCGATCCAGCTCCCGCAGCCAGTGGTCGATTTCGGGGACCAGGCCGGTGAACGCCGTCTGCAAGTGGCGCTGCTGAGCGGCGATATCGCGGTGGTGGTAATCCAGCGGCTGATCGGTCCGGAACATGAACACCGCTCGCGCGTCCTCGAGGTGGTCGGCGGTGTAGACCATGGCGATCTTCCGCGGGGCCAGGTAACCGCTCATCTCACCCTTGGGCGCAAGCGTTTTCGGTACCGAGACCACCGCCAGATAACCGCCGAGAAACCGTTCCCGGGCCTGATCGCCGAAGGTCAGTTGACGGACCCCGGAGTGCAGGCCGTCGGCGCCGATCACCAGGTCGTACCGCTCGGGATCGCCGTGCTCGAAGGTCACCTCACCGGCGTCGGTGATGGACGTGATCTGGTCGCCGAACCTGAACTCGGCGTCGTCGCGGACGGCGTCGTAGTAGGCCTGGCTGAGGTCGTCCCGCATGATCTCGACGTGCCGGTCGGACATCGCCGCGATGAGCTTGACGTAGTCGATGTGCGTCCACCTGGTGCTGGGTGGACGGTTGAGGGTGAGGGCGGTCGTCCCGGTGGCGCGGGCCTTGATGCGGTCCAGCACGCCCATCCGTTCGGAGATTTCCATCGCCGGCCGGAACAGGTCGACGGCGTGGCCACCACTCTTGCGCAGGGCCGGCGCGCGTTCGACCACCGTCACGTCGAATCCGTTTCGGGACAACCAGTAGGTCAGGACGGGGCCGGCGACGCTGGCACCGGAGATGAGCACTTTCATGATTCCTCCGCATTTACTTAACGGTCGGTAAGTGGATTGCGGTCAGCTTACCGCCCGTTAAGTAAGTTAGGGTGTCTACGTGGTGAGAACCCCGTCCGAGACCCGCGCGCGCATCCAGGATGTGGCGCGCGAGCTATTCAGCCAGAAGGGTGTGCAGCGGACCAGCCTGCAGGACATCGCCGATCAGCTCGGCATCAGTAAACCCGCGCTCTACTACCACTTCAGCTCGCGTGAAGACCTCGTGCGCAGCATCCTGCAGCCGCTGGTCGACGAGGGCGAGGAATTCGTGGCCGCCCACGAACGCCTGCGCGGCTCGGCCCGGGCGACCCCGCGTGAGCTGTTGCAGGGCTACTTCGACTTCCACTACCGGCACCGAGCCGACCTGTTGCTGATCGTCACCGAGCTGACCACGCTGGCCGACCTGGGGCTGATCGACAGCATGCTGGCGTGGCGCGAGCGGCTGGGCAAGCTGGTCTTCGGGCGCCGGCCCACCCTCGAACAGTCCACCCGGGCCGTCATCGCGTTCGGCGGTCTGCAGGACTGCTGCCTGCAGTTCCCGGACGTGCCGGTCGACCAGCTGAGACGGGCGACGGTCGACGGCGCGATGGCCGCGCTCGGGCTGCCGGACTGACGGGCCGCTCGGGTCGGGAACCAGCCGCGTCCGGCGCCGGCCAATCGTTCGCGTCGGTACGATTGCCCCATATCGGTCTGAGCGATCGACGCCGAACGCAACGGAGAGTGCCTGTTGGAGATCCCCTTTATCGGGCCACTGACGCTGTCCGGGTTCTCCAGCGGTTGGTTCTTCCTCTATCTGATTGCCGTTGTCGGCGCCGTCGCGATCTACCTGCTGCTGCGCAAGGCCCGACGCAAGCGCGTCCTGCGGTTCGCGAACACCGAACTCCTGGAGCAGGTCGTCGCGGCGCGTCCGAAGACGCGGTCGCGTTGGCGTCACCTGCCGGCGGTGCTGCTGGTGGTGTCGCTGGTGCTGCTCACCACCGCCATGGCCGGACCCACCCACGACATCCGGATTCCGCGTAACCGCGCCGTCGTCATGCTCGTCATCGACGTCTCCGAATCGATGATCGCCACCGACGTCAAGCCCAGCCGTATCGAGGCGGCGAAGAGTGCGGGCAAGACGTTCGTCAAGGGCCTCACCAACGGGATCAGCGTCGGCCTGGTCCAATTCTCGTCCAGCGCAACCATGCTGGTGGCGCCGACCAGCGATCACGACGTCGTGGCGCGGACCATCGACACCCTGGAACCGTCACCGCGCACCGCGACCGGTGAAGGCATCTTCACGGCGTTGCAGGCCATCGCGACCCTCGATGCCGTGATGGGTGGCGGTGACGGTCCGCCGCCGGCGCACATCGTGCTGATGTCGGACGGTAAAGAGACCGTGCCGGCGGACCCGAACGACCCCCGCGGTGCGCTGACGGCGGCACGGGCCGCCAAGGATCAGGACGTCGTGATCTCGACCATCTCGTTCGGTACGCCATCGGGCGTCATCACCTACGAGGGCCAGGAAGTGCCGGTCCCGACCGACGACCTGTCGCTGCAGAAGATCGCCAAGGTGACCGGCGGCGAGTCGTTCCGCGCCGAGACCCTCGACCAGCTGACCCGCGTTTACGCCAACCTGCAGGAGCAGATCGGCTACCAGACCATCCGGGGCGACGCGAGCGGCAGCTGGACGCGCGTCGGGTTCTTCGTGCTGGTCCTCGCGCTGTTCGCGGGCCTGAAGATCAACAACCGCCTGCCGGGTTGATCAGCGGCCCGGCATGGTCTTGCCGATGGCGCTGCCCGCCGAGCTGTCGGTGTTCGTGTAATTGGTCGCCGCGGTGCGCAGTGAATCGGCGAAGCCCGTGAGCGCCTTACCGAGGTTCTGACAGTCGGTGTTCAGCGGCGGGCCGACGCGCTGGCAGGCGGCGCCGGTAGCCAGCCCGGACATGCCCGCTGCGGCTGAATTCAGGGGTTCGCCCGGCTTGAGATCACCAATGGCGGAGCCGCACGACGTCACGGCGCTCGCCGCGGCAGTCAGGACCTGCGGGTCGACGTGCAAATCGGGTGCCATGTTCTTGAGCCTAAGACCGCGACGCGGTGGTTCCCGACGCCGTTTGGTGGAACGCCAGGGTTCGGGAGCGCGTGCGGCCAAGGCGTCCTAAAGTCGGGACCATGCGCTTCGGACTGTTCATCCCGCAAGGTTGGCGTCTCGATCTCGTGGGTATCGCCCCGCAGGACCAGTGGCAGGTGATGCGCGACCTCGCCGCATCCGCCGACGCCGGCCCCTGGGATTCGCTGTGGGTCTACGACCACTTCCACACCGTGCCGATGCCGACCGCGGAGGCCACGCACGAGGCGTGGACGCTGATGGCGGCGTATGCGGCGACGACCTCCCGGATCAAGCTGGGCCAGATGTGTACGGCGATCAGCTACCGCAACCCGGCGTATCTGGCGAAGGTCGCGGCGACCACCGACATCATCTCCGGTGGCCGGGTCCAGATGGGCATCGGCGGCGGCTGGTACGAACACGAATGGCGCGCTTACGGTTACGGCTTCCCGTCGGCCGGTGTGCGGTTGGCCCGGCTCGACGAAGGTGTGCAGATCATGCGGGCGGCCTGGCGTGACGGTGTGGTGAGTTTCGACGGCAAGCACTACCAGGTCGACGGCGCCATCGTGCAACCAAAACCGTTGCAGAAGGACGGTATTCCACTGTGGATCGCAGGCGGCGGTGAGAAGGTGACGCTCAAGATCGCGGCAAAGTATGCGCAGTACACCAACTTCACCTCCGAGCCCGACGGCTTCGCGCACAAATCAGAAGTGCTGCAACAGCATTGCCGCGACGTGGGCACCGACTACGACGGCATCGTCCGCTCCGCCAACTTCAATGTGGTGATCGGGGACTCCGACGCCGATGTCGCCGCGCGTATCGCGCGCATTCGGGACCGTCAGATCACCGTCGCGCACGAAGCCGCGGTCGACGCGATGCTGGCGAGCATGACGTCAGCCGAGTCGGACTGCGGCACAGCCGAACAGGTCGTGGAGCGGCTCCGGAAGGTGAAGGACCTCGGCTGCGAGTACGCGATCGTGTACTTCCCCGAAGCCGCGTACGACAGGTCGAGCATCGAGGCTTTCGAGCGCGAGGTCATTCCCGCGCTCAGTGACTAGCCACCATGGACGGATTTCTGGTCGACGCACCGCCGCTGCGGCAGCCGGCGTGGGTCGAGCAGTTCTGGGGTGACCTCACGTTCCTGCACTGGCCCGTCGACCCGGCGAGCGTCGCGCCCCTGTTTCCGCCGGACACCGCGCCGGACGTCTTCACCGACGGGCTGACGTATGTCGGCCTGGTGCCGTTCGTCATGCACCGGTCGGCGGTGGCCGGCCGAGTGCCGTTGCCGTACTTCGGTGCCTTCGCGGAAACGAACGTGCGGCTGTACTCGGTCGACGGCGCCGGCCGGCACGGCGTGCTGTTCCGGTCGCTGGAGACGACGCGGCTCGCGGTCGTCGGGCTGACGAGACTCGGCATGGGCGTGCCGTACACCTGGGCCAAACTGCGCGTCGCCCGCAGCGGTGACCGGATCACCTACGCGGGCACGCGCCGCTGGCCCGAGCGGGGCCTGCGGACCCTGGCCGAGGTGGCGATCGGTGAGCCCGTCGACCCGACGCCCTTGGAGGTATGGCTGACGGCCCGATGGGGCGCGCACACGCGCAAGGCCGGCCGGACATGGTGGGTGCCCAACGAACATCCGGCATGGCCGCTCCGGCAGGCCGAGCTGGTCGAGCTGACCGACGATCTGGTGCCCGCCAGCGGTGTGGTGCCGGTGGGGCCGCCGTTGCGGGCGCTGTTCTCTCCGGGGGTGCGGGCGCGATTCGGGCGGCCCACCGCGCTACGTAGCTGAGGCGAGGCGGGCTGACCAAACACCTCACGCGGCTTGTGAAGGTGTTGTGAGTAGGTCCTTACCCGGCGGATACGGCTGGGAAACGGGATCGGGCGACCGTCTTGCAATCGTCTTGCATCAATAGATCGACGTGGTCGATGCCAACGGATATACCCATACTCCACGCTCGCTGTGTAGTTGCTGAAGAACGGCAGCTGCACCGAAATGCCGGGCCATTGAATATGAAAGGCGTCTCTACTTTGTCGAACCGTTTTGCCATGTTGGCAGCCCTTTGCGTGGTGCTCCCGGTCGGCGCCGCGCCGCTGGCGATTGCGGATCCTGCCGATGGCCCCGCAATCCAGCCAGTCAATGCACCGCTGCCTCCCGAGGGCGCTGTGCCGTCCGGCCCGGCCGGTGTGCTGGACACCCCCGACGGCTGGCACCTGCAGGTCGTCGGCACCAACGAGACCCAGCTTCCTGTTGCCCCGCTGACCACCGCGATCTCCTCGCGAGAGTACTGGGTCGCGGGCACCTTCACCGGCTCCATCACCGGTGGCGGCAAGACCAAGCTGACCGGCGGCACGCTGGAGGCCGGCGAGCAGATCGGTTGCGGCATCATCTCCGATGAGGCCGAGATCAACCCCGGTGCCTCGTTCACTCCGGGTATCTCCCTGGCGGGTCCGACGTGGCAGGCCGGTATCAGCTTGCAGGGCAAGGTGTACCTCAAGCCCGGCACCGTGACGACCGTGGCGATCGACAAGAAGTCGTTCAAGGGCACCTCGACCCGCGTGAGCATCACCGGTGTGCGCATCAAGACCGACCAGTGCGCCGGCCAGTCCTTCATCCGCTCGTACGCGACGCTGACGAGCTCCACGGACAACACCGACGACATCGTCACCTACCTCGGCGTGACCAAGTCCGTGTAGGTCAGGCCTGTGTCGTATTGCGGCACAGCGTTTTTCATCACTTTCTTGTCCCGAATTCGCGAGAGGCGTTGTATCCCATGTTGAAACGCATTGTCAGCACGACTGCTGTCGCAGGCGTGCTGCTGTCGACAATCGCTGCGCCCGTTGCGATCGCAGACCCCGAGGGCCCGCCGGTCGATACCGGTGTCGTGGCGTCCGAGGAACCCGCTACGGTGACCACCCCCGACGGCTGGACGCTGACCGTGGCGGCGAAGGACGAGAGCGAACTGCCCGTCGCGCCGCTGACCACGGCTGTCAGCTCGCGTGAGTACCTGGTGGGCGGCACGTTCACGGGCACGGTGACCGGTAAGGGCAAGGGCACCCTGACCGGCGGCACGCTGGAGGCCGGCTACCAGATCGGTTGCGGCATCGAGCTCGGTCAGATCAAGTTGATCGGTTCGGTCGGTGCCACCACAAACAATGCGAACCTCTTCACCGGTGCCATCCCCACCGGTGTCACGTTCCCGCTACAGGGGCAGATAGAAGTCCACCCTAAGCCGGGCACCGTGACCACCGTGCCGGTCGACAAGAAGTCCTTCAAGGCCGCGCCCGTCCGCGTCACCCTCAAGGACACCCACATCAAGGTCGACGGCTGCCTCGGGCAGTCGTTCCTGCGCTCCTACGCGACGCTCACGAGCTCTACTGCCGACACCGACGACATCGTCGCCTACTACGGCATCACCAAGTCGGTCTGATGATCAACGCACCCGCCTTCCGGTCGCGGTCAGCGGAGTGTGTCTCGTCGCTGATGAACTCCTGCCACGACGGCCCAAACCGGGCCGCCGTGGATATCGCGCCGCAGCGGACGCCGTAGCGGTGGGAGGCGAAGCCTCCACCGGCATTGTTAGCTGGAGTTAACAACCGTGTCACGCGCGATCGCGCGGATGTCGTAGGCTCGAAGTCCATGCGAACTGTCTTCCACGAGCAACTCGACACTCTCAACGAGAATGTCGCAGACCTGTGTGAGCGCACCGCCGACATGATGAAGCTGGCCACGGAGGCTTTGCTGTATGCGGACCTCGAGGCTTCTGAACGCGTGATCGACCGCCGCGACGATGTCGATCGGCTGTGTGCCGTGCTGGAAGGCGACATGTTCACCCTGTTGGCTCGCCAGGCGCCGGTGGCGAGTGATCTGCGCGTGGTACTCAGCGGCATGCGCAACGTCGCCGATCTGCAGCGTATGGGTGCACTTGCGGCACACGTCGCACGGATCACTCGTCGTCGTCACCCGGAGATCGCCGTCCCCGCCGATGTCTGCGGCTATTTCGCGGAAATGGGGCGCATTGCCGTCCAGCTGGCGCTGGACACCAAAAGTGTTGTGCGCGAAGGTAATCCTGACATCGCAGCCCGGCTCAACGTTGACGACGAAGCGATGGACAACCTGCACCAGCGGCTGTTCGCCGTGGTGATGAATCCGGAATGGCCCCATGGCACGACCGCTGCCGTCGATGTCACGCTGCTCAGCCGCTACTACGAGCGCTTCGCCGACCACGCTGTGGAAATCGCCCACAAAGTCATCTACCGCAGCACCGGGGCGCGACGGGACTAGTACCCGCCGCGGGCAGCTGGTGCGGGCCGGCGCGGGCTGAATGAGCCTTTACTGCCAGGTGTCTTTTGTCGGTCGGGAACATGAACGGCCGGTAGCGCGAAGGTGCAGTCTCGGTGATCATTGCGCCATGTTGCCGACGATGCGCGAAACCGGACGCCGAGCCGCCCCGGTGCCGATCCCCTCCAATGCCACGGCCACCCGGCGCACGGTGCGCCCCGGCGTCGTGAGTGGCCGGTCGCGGATCGATGCCGAGCCCCGGCCCGCCCACCGCGCAGACCTGGCGCAATCACGCCTGTTCGAGGCGCTGCTGCTGGACGAGATCGCCGATCTGGAAGACCAGATGACGTTGTTGGAGCGGCGATCCCGGCGCGCTCAGGCCACCGCGGCGACGGGGTCGGAGCTCCCGTCGGATGCACTGCTCGCGCTGCGTCGGCGGCTCGCGGAGGTGCAGCGGATGCTCGACGCGCTGGGTCGTCGCTTCCCCAACGAGGGGGATTCGCTGCGCGTGATTTAAACCGTCAATGGGTTCCCGCGGCCATTGCTGAGGCGGATAGTCGAAGTATGGAGAAAATCTCGCTGACGGCGCTGGCCCGCCAGCATCTGGATGCAGCGCGGAACGGGAACGGCGGGCGCAGCGCTCACACGGTCTTCGGCGGCCACGAGCATGCGTTGCGGCAGACGCTGATCGCCCTCGCCGAGGGCAATGAGTTGGCCGAACACGAGAGCCCGGGGGAGGCCACGCTTCAGGTGCTGCAGGGCCGGGTACGGCTCGTCGCCGAACAGGCCAGTTGGGACGGCATGGCCGGCGACCACATCATCATCCCGGCCACTCGGCACAGCCTGAAGGCCCTGGCCGATTCGGTGGTGCTGCTGACCGTGGTCAAACAGCCGGCGCGTTAGTCGGGATGAACGTCATCGCGCGCTCGGCAAGTGCGGTGATCGTCAGGCTCGGGTTGGCACCCACATTGGCCGGGACGGCGGCGCCGTCGGTGACCAGCAGGTTCTGGTAGCCGAAGACGTGGTTCCGGCTGTCGACGACGCCCGTCTCGGGGGAGGCGCCGATCACCGCGCCGCCAAGGATGTGCGCCGTCGACGGGACTGCGAAGATGCCCTCGGTGATGCTGCTGTACGCAACGCCGTTCATGCGGCGCGCGAACCATTTAGCCGCGTCGTACGCCGCCGGCACGAAGTCCGGATTGGGACTGTTCGGGTCCTGTTCGGTCGTCAGCGCGACATTTCCGTTCGGCAGCCGGGTCTTGACCTTGAGACGCATCGAATTGTCCAGCGACTGCATCACCAGCAGGATGATCACCCGGCGCGATGTGCCCTTGATCTTCCACGCTTCGAGCGCCGCCCGCGGATTCTTGGCGGCCGCGGCGAGAAAGTGGAACGGCCGCGTGCCCCGCTTGCCGGCTTCGACCATCAAATTGAACAACAGTGATTGGGAGTCGCCGGCATTGCCGTAGGTGACGACCTCGATGTGGGTCCTCGGATCGGGGTAGATGCTCGAGGTGATGGCGATCGAGTGCGTGAAGTCGTCGGGGTAGTCCTCGGGCGCCATCACGGTCAGGATCGATTCACTGTTGGTGCGGACGACGTACCCCAGTCGATCGGAGATGTTGGGCAGCGAGCCATTCACCTTGCAGCGCTGCAGCAGCCGGTTCGTGCCCAGTGCGCCGGCGGCGACGACGACGCCGCGGGCGCGCAGGGTCTCGGCGGTGCGCTTGCGTAGCGCGCCGCTCTTCTGGTGTGTCACTTCGTATCCCACGGAACCGTCGCCGTCGAGCGGCTTGATGTCGGTCACCGTGCGCTCGCTGAAAATCTTCACGCCGAGCTTCTCGGCGAACCACAGATAGTTCTTCCGCAGCGTGTTCTTCGCGTTGTGGCGACACCCGACCATGCACGAACCGCATTTGATGCAGCCCGTCCGGTCGGGCCCTTCGCCGCCGAAATACGGGTCGGACACGGTCTTGCCGGGCTGTCCGAGGAACACCCCGACGTGCGCCCGGCGATAGGTGTCACCGACGCCGATCGACTCGCCGTATTCCTTCAGCAGCAGGTCGGCGGGGCCGTCGTCGTCGTACTCGGTGACACCGAGCATGCGCTCGGCCTCGTCGTAATGCGGGGCCAGCTCGGCCTCCCAATCGGCCAGGCCTTTCCACTGTTCGCTGTTGTAGAAGTCCGGGAACGCCCGGTACAGCGTGTTCGCGTATCCGAGGCTGCCGCCACCGACACCGCACCCCGATCCGATCCAGATGTCTTTGAAGAGCGTCAGCCGGAAGATGCCGCGCATCCCGAGCTGCGGCACCCAGTAGTAGTTCTTGGTGTCCTTCGTCTCGCGCGCGTAGTCGGCGTCGTCGAACCGCCGTCCGCATTCGAGAACCGCTACGCGGTAACCCTTTTCGGCCAGGCGCAGCGCCGAGACGCTGCCGCCGAAACCGGATCCGATGACCAGCCAGTCGTAGTCGTATGTCATCAGTGACCTCCGCCGTCGGGTGAGCTGCGACGAGCGTAGTACCCGGCGGTCACGGCCGCACCTGATTGCTGGGACTCGCTAAATAGCGGGCCCCAGCAGGTCATCGGCATCTTTGATGACGTAGCCATAACCCTGCTCGGCGAGGAAGCGCTGCCGGTGCGCGGCGTACTCGGCGTCGAGGCTGTCACGCGAGACCACCGAGTAGAACACCGCGCCTCCGCCGTCGGCCTTGGGGCGCAGCAACCGGCCCAGGCGCTGGGCCTCTTCCTGGCGTGACCCGAATGTTCCCGAAACCTGAACGGCCACAGAGGCTTCCGGCAGATCGATGGAGAAGTTGGCGACCTTCGACACCACCAGGGTGCGGATCTCGCCGGACCGGAACTGGTCGAACAGCGCTTCGCGCTCGGCGTTCTTGGTCGAACCCTGGATCACCGGGGCGTCCAGCTCCTGGCCGAGTTCCTCCAGTTGGTCCAGGTAGGCGCCGATCACCAGGGTCGGCTCGTCGGGGTGGCGGGCCAGGATCGACTTCACCACCGCGATCTTGGTGTGCGCCGTCGAGCACAGCTTGTAGCGCTCCTCGGGCTCGGCCGTCGCGTACGTCATGCGCTCGTTCTCGGTCATGGTGACCCGGACCTCGACGCACTCGGCCGGCGCGATCCAGCCCTGCGCCTCGATGTCCTTCCACGGCGCGTCGTACCGCTTCGGCCCGATGAGCGAGAAGACGTCGCCCTCGCGGCCGTCTTCGCGGATCAGGGTGGCGGTCAGGCCGAGCCGGCGCCGGGACTGCAGATCGGCCGTCATCCGGAACACGGGCGCGGGCAGCAGGTGCACCTCGTCGTAGATGATCAGGCCCCAGTCGCGGCTGTCGAACAGCTCTAGATGCTTGTACTCGCCCTTGGTGCGGCGGGTGATCACCTGGTACGTCGCGATGGTGACGGGCCGAATCTCCTTGCGCTCGCCGGAGTATTCGCCGATCTCCTCCTCGGTCAGTGAGGTGCGCGCGATCAGCTCGCGCTTCCACTGCCGGCCGGCGACGGTGTTGGTGACCAGAATCAGCGTCGTGGCCCCGGCCTTGGCCATGGCTGCCGCGCCGACCATGGTCTTGCCCGCGCCGCAGGGGAGCACCACGACGCCCGACCCGCCGGCCCAGAACGAGTCCGCGGCCAGCTCCTGATAATCGCGCAGCTTCCAGCTGTCCTGCTCCAGCGTGATCGGGTGTGCCTCGCCGTTGACGTAGCCGGCCAAATCCTCTGCCGGCCAACCGATCTTGAGCAGCATCTGCTTGACGCGGCCGCGCTCGGACGGGTGGACGATGACGGTGTCGTCGTCGATCTGGGCGCCCAACATCGGGGTGATCTTCTTGTTCCGCAGCACCTCGGCGAGCACCGCGCGGTCCAGGCTCACCAGCGTGAGCCCGTGTGCCGGATGCTTCACCAGCTGCAGCCGGCCGTAGCGGCCCATGGTGTCGACGATGTCGACCAGCAGCGGCTGCGGCACCGCGTAACGCGAGTGCGACACCAGCGCGTCGACGACCTGCTCGGCATCGTGGCCCGCGGCGCGCGCGTTCCACAGCGCCAGCGGCGTGATCCGGTAGGTGTGCACGTGCTCGGGTGCACGCTCCAGCTCGGCGAACGGTGCGATCGCCGCCCGCGCCGCCCCGGCCAGCTCGTGATCGACCTCGAGCAGCACGGTCTTGTCCGACTGGACGATCAGGGGTCCGTCAGTCATGCGCCATCCACTCCGTTACTCGCTCGCCGGCCATTCGATCCATTATCCAGGCTCGGCCGACATTCCCGACTGTGCGACCAGATCCCGCGCAGGCCAGGCCCCAGGTCCATGCGCGCATTCGATATCGACGACAACAAGGACCGCGGCGCCCGCGTTATTCCGGCGCGACGACCGAGGTCACCCGATGGATGGCGAACTCGCGGACCCGCCCGGCGGCCGGGTCGTAGGCCGTCAGCTGACCGCCGCGCACGTTGACGGGCGACACCACCCGCTGAGTGGCCACCCCGGCAGCGTCGACGTAGCCGATCACCACGGCTGACTGCGTCAGCGCGGCGTCGGTCAGCAGTGAGATGGCCGCCGCCGGGTCCAGGCGCTCCCCGTTGCCGCCGCGGCCGGTCTGGCGCAGGACTGCGACGATGGCGCCGAGCGTCTTCTCGTTCGGCGCCTGCGGGTGGCGGAAGGTGCGACGGTGGATGGGCGTGGACACCCGCGCGCCGAGCGGACGCAGGTCGACGATGGTGCCCGACCAGTCCTCGGCGGCCGGGGCGAAGCCCGCGGTGCGCAAGCCCGCCAGCACGTCGGCGATGGGCGCCGGCGACACCGCGACGGTGGGGGCCAGGGCCCGCAGGCTCAACTGATCGAGCGTGGGGGAGGCCAGCGCCTGCGCCAGCAGGGCAGGGTCCTCGCACCGGATGAACGACGACGCCATGCCGACCCGCAGCTGGCCGTGCCTGCGGGCCACATCGTCGATCAGATAGGTGAGGCCCTGCGGCACAGGCGTTTTGGAATGCCGGGCGAACAGGGTGTGGATCTCGCTGGCGGTCCTGCCGGTGTCCAGGGCACGCCGGATGGACTGCTCGCTGATGCGGTACACCGTTGCCGCGCCGGCGGATTCGATGTCGGCGACGGTCGCCAGCTGATCGGCGAGGTCGCGTTCCAGCGGCCCGGGGACGACGACCGTCAGGTCGGCCTGCAGCAGGAAATGATCGATGGGGTCGGGCAGCGCCGCCGCCATCGCGGCAACGACCTCTTCTTCGGGTGCACCGGCCAGCAGCAGTCGAATGGGCCCGGCGATGGCGCCGCGCCCGAGCATGCCCACGGCATGTGCCTCGGTGAGTAGTTCGTCAGCCGGTTCGGTCTGCAGCCGTGCTGTCCAGCGCGGCCGCCGCCACAGCATCGCGGCGGACGCGGCGGCGGTGTCCATGGTGCTACCCGGCGGCAGCTCGGCGAGCACCGTCAGCAGCAATCGGCGGTCCAATGGCGCGGCCGACGAATACAGCGCATTGGTAAGGGCGGCATAGGGTTTGCCGTCGGGGCCACGCTTGCCCACCAGGCCGGGCCGGCATGGCAGGTCCAGCCAGGTGGTGGCCAGCAGATGCCAGCGCGTCGCGGCGCTCGATTCGATGAACCGGTCCGCGGCGACGGTAGGGGCCCAGTAGGGGCCGTCGTCGTAGGCGTCCGAGTCCGGGATGCCCGACGCGATGAGGGTGGCGGACGCGCACAACTCCAGGATCAGTGACAGCCGGCCTTCGTCGATGCCGGTGACCTTGGTCAGCCGCTTGGCGTCGCGCACTCCGAGGCCGCCGCTACGCAGCTCGGGAACCGGTGTCGCCGATAGGGTTTCGAGGACCAGTTCGACTTCGCGCAACAGGTCGATGGCCGAGCCGGCGGCGGCCGCGTCGACGTCCTGCTCCGCCAGCACCGGTGTCGACGGCGTCGGTGGCGTCAGCGTCGTCGGCCCCGCGGTCTGACCGCGCAGCACCTGGCCTACCAGGCGCGGCAGGATCACCGTCTCGTCGTCGATCCGGCGCAGCAGCCCGGCAGCGATCAGCTGTGGCACCGGGCGGTCGGGCGCGGTCCCCGGCGCGGCATCCTTGGTCCGGCCGATCGGTGAGCCGTCGGCCAGCCGCTCCAACAGCTCGCGCTGTGGGGTGTCGATGCCGGCCAGCTTCTGGGCGATGCCGTCGGCGTCAAGCTCTTCGACCGTCACCTGTCCCGGATACCAGGGCAGCACCGACGCCGCCTCCGAGACCACGCGCACCGTGTCGGAGCCCCACACCAACCCGCGGGTCCGTAGCGCGTCGAGGGCCGAGGTGACGATCTTCTTGGGGGCGCGGCCGGCCAGCAGCTTGAACAGGGCACCCGTCGGCACGGCGATGGTGGTGGCCTGCAGCGTCAGCAGCGCGTCCAGCACCGCGAGCTGCAGAAAATCGAGATCATCGGTCGCGGCTTTGACCGATTGCCGGGACTGGGCCCGGGCCGCGAGCGAGGACAGGGTCGCCGGCGGCGGCTGCGTGAGGTCGGGTCGGGCGCTGAGCAGCTGCACCAGCTGCGCGTCCGACATGTCGGCCAGCCAGGAGCCCAGCGGCACACCCGGGGATTCGTCGATCATTGCTGACCAGCGTAAAGCAGGTGACTTTGTCGTCTTCGCGTCCGGGACGCCCGGCCTCGCCAGCGGGCGCGGCGCCTGCCACAATGTCATCCGTGGCTGACAAGAAGAAGAACCAGTACGTCGACAACGGGTGGCCCGAGGTGTCCGGTGACGACCACGCCGTGAGCGAACTGGCAACCGACCGTACAGGCGCGCTCTCGCCGTTCGGCGACCTGGAGTTCCCGCTGCCGGCCGAGAAGCTGCCGTACACGCACCCGGTCACCGTCGTCAACAAGTAGCCGTGGAGCTCTCGCACCTGGACGAAACGGGTGCGGCCCACATGGTGGACGTGTCCGCCAAGGACGCCACCCTGCGCACCGCCTTCGCGGCGGGCGTGCTGCGTACCCGTGCTGACGTCGTCGACCTCATCACCAGCGGTGGCCTGCCCAAAGGAGACGCGCTCGCGACCGCTCGCGTGGCCGGCATCATGGCCGCCAAGCGCACCAGCGACCTGATCCCGCTGTGCCACCAGCTGGCGCTGACCAAGGTCGAGGTGGCTTTTGAGACCGGCGTCGGCGGTGCCGACAAATCAACGGAGGCTGCGGCGTCCGACATTCTCATCACCGCGACCGTGCGCACCACCGACCGCACCGGCGTCGAGATGGAGGCGCTCACGGCCGTCAGCGTCGCGGCACTGACGCTGTACGACATGATCAAGGCCGTCGACCCGGCCGCGCGCATCGACGATATCCGGGTGCTGCGCAAGGAGGGCGGTAAGACCGGCCTCTGGGAGCGGGCGTGAGCCGCACTGCCCGCGTCGTCATCGCTTCCACTCGCGCTGCCGCCGGCGTTTACGAGGACCGCACCGGCCCCCTGATCGTCGCCTGGCTCGCCGAGCGCGGGTTCGACGTGCCCGCACCGGTCGTCGTCACCGACGGCGCTCCCGTAGGCGCTGAACTGCGCCGCGCCATCGCCGACGACGTCGACGTCGTCCTCACCTCCGGCGGCACCGGAATCTCCCCGACCGATGCCACGCCGCAAGCCACCCTCGAGGTCCTGGACTACCAGATCCCGGGGTTGGCCGATGCGATCCGGCAGTCAGGCCTGCCGCACGTCCCGACCTCGGTGCTGTCGCGTGGTGTGTCCGGCGTCGCCGGCCGGACGTTGATCGTCAACCTGCCGGGTTCGTCCGGGGGAGTGAAGGACGGGCTGGGCGTGCTGGCCGGGGTGCTGGACCATGCGCTCGACCAGCTCAGTGGAAAGGACCATGCCGGATGATCGTGCTCCGCGCCGACCTCAGTGAATCGCCGATCGATGTGGCCTCGCACGAGGCGCTGGTCGACCACAGTGCCGCGGGCGCGGTCGTGAGCTTCGCCGGTGTGGTGCGCAACCACGACGGCGGCCGTGGCGTCACGCACCTGGAGTACTCGTCGCACCCGTCGGCCGCAGAGGTGCTGGCCGAGGTCGCCGCCGACGTCGCCGCCGCTTCAGAAGGCGTACGGGCCATCGCGGTCAGCCACCGGATCGGCGTGCTGAACATCGGCGACGCCGCCCTCGTCGCTGCCGTGTCGGCCGATCACCGCGCCGCGGCGTTCCGCACCTGCGCGTTGCTGGTCGACACCGTCAAGGAGCGGCTTCCGGTCTGGAAGCACCAGTTCTTCACCGATGGCACCGACGAATGGGTCGGCTCGGCCTGAGCTCCTCGGTTGAGCCTGCGCTGACGGCGCAAGCTACTCGAGCTTTTGCGCCGTGGATACCGGGTCAACGGAAAGAGAATCGCCCCGGTCGATGACCGGGGCGATTTCTCGATGTGCGTATTACGGAGCCGGAGCCGGAGCGATGTCGGCAACCGGGGCCGGGCCGGGCGCCGAAGCGTTCGGCGGGGCCTGGATGTCGCCACCCGGGGTGCCGTTCCGCGTCGAGGCGACGGCGAGCAGGGCGTCACGACCGGAGATGTCGTTGTTCTGGACCGCGTGCCACAGCTGCTTGAGGTAGCTCATGTTGGCGCTGTCGCCCGTGTCCGTCGGCTCCATGGTCGAACCGGGGGGCAGGTTGGTCGGGCTCGCGAGGTGCGGCGTGCCGTTCGGCGGGGTCTGCAGTCCGGCCGGGGCGGCCGGGGCGGGAGCCGCGGCATCGGCAACCGGCGCCGGGGCCGGGGCGTCGACGACCGGGGCCGGGTCGGCCGGCAGGTCCTGCTTGGCGTGCAGGGCCCAGGCGCCGGGCTCGGCGGGGGCTTCGGTGGTGTCCCAGTTGGCGGCCTGGATGATCGGCGCCGGGGCGTCGACCGGGGCTTCCGGGGCAGGGGCTTCGACGACGGGAGCCTCGGGTGCGGGCGCGTCGAGCGCGGGGGCCTCGGGTGCGGGCGCGTCGAGCGCGGGGGCCTCGGGTGCCGGGGCGTCCAGCGCGGGGGCTTCAGGGGCGGGAACCTCGTTGGCGACGGTGACGATCGTCGGGCCCTCAGGGGCGGGTGCGGGTGCATCCAGCGGAGCGGCGGCGTCCTGCACCGGAGCCGGATCGGCCGGGGCGCCCAGCTCAGGGTTGTCCAGCGTGGCGGCCGGTGCCGGCTTCGGGGTGCTCACCGCGTTGCGCGGGGTCGAGCGGGACAGGCCCGTGCCGCAGACCGGCCATGCGCCGCGACCCTGGCTGGCCAGGACGCGCTCCGCGACCGCGATCTGTGCTTCCTTGCTGGCCATGTTCGCGGCCGGGGCGTACTCGCCACCGCCGTGTGCACTCCAGGTGCTGGGCGAGAACTGCAGCCCGCCCTGGTAGCCGTTGCCGGTGTTGATGGCCCAGTTGCCGCCGGATTCGCAGCGGGCTACCTGGTCCCATTCGCCGTCGGTGGCGGCGGAGGCCTGAGCTGCGAGGGCGATGCTGCCGCCACCCAGGACCGCGCCGGTGAAGGCGATCTTGGCGACAGAGACACTGGACGTGGTCGGTTTACGGTGGCGTCCACTCATGGAAAAAGCAGTCCTCTCGTCAACGCCTACGAGGTCAGCTGTCGGGTTCGGGCTGGAGAGGTTGCCCGGCCTGCAAAGCAGGCTTCACCCCAAGGAGCCGAGGCTCCTGGTCCTGATTACTTCGGTGGACCGGTTGGGTCCCCCGCCCCCATCCACGGGTTGTCGTCGGCCGCACTTGATGGATGGAGCTAGGCGTTTCAAGTGCGGTTGCCAAAGGGTCGCTCTGGCTTGAGAGATGACGGTATCGGTTCAGGTGGGTTCCGTCACCTCGACCGATTTTGGGCGTTTCGGCCCCGAGCAAATTATGAGAGGACTTTAAAGCCGCTGGCTGTTTCGGCGTTTTAGCAGGTGTAAACCGGGGTCCATGCGGCCACAGCCAGTTCGTTATCGTTTCGTTATGTGAGGCATTTCACAATTAGCCACCGGCGAAGGGGGGTAGGACATCGAGCGTCTGAGCAGGTGCCAGCGCGGTGTCCAGATCGCGCACGGCGACGCCGTCGCGCAGAAACGAGCAGCGTGAGAGCACTTTTGCCACATCTGTCCCACGTGTACCAATGGAGTTCACCAGATCCCGGACGGTTACACCGGCATTGAGCTGCAACGTTTCGGTCTCGATTCCGGTCGCGGCCTTCGCGGCGGCGAAATAGCGCACGGTCACTGCCAGGTCGGACAACGTCAGCCGCCGATCGCACTCATCGGCCGGGCCGGCTGGACGAAACCCGGATCGTTTATTCCATGGCCTGCCGGCTTGGCCCACATGGCGGCCCGCCAGGCGGCCTCCAGCGCATCGTCGTCGGCCCCGCTTCGCAGCAACGCCCGTAAGTCCGTCTCCCGCTGTGAGAACAGACAGCTGCGCACCTGACCGTCGGCCGTGAGCCGGGTGCGGTCGCACGTGCCGCAGAACGCGGCGGAGACCGACGCGATGACGCCGACGGTGCCCAGCACCGTGTCGTCGTCGTGAACCTGCCAGAGCTCGGCCGGCGCGGAGCCGCGCGGCGTCGGGTCCGGGCGGAGGCTGAACTCGCGCCGTAGCCCCCCGAGAATCTGGTCGGCCTGCAGGACCGAACCGCGCTCCCAGTGGTGCCCGGCGTCCAGTGGCATCTGCTCGATGATCCGTAGCTGATACCCGTGCTCGAGGCAGAAGCGCAACAGCGCCGGGGCGTCCTCCAGGCCGGTGTCCGGATCGAGCACCGCGTTCACCTTGACGGGGCTGAGTCCGGCGTCCTTCGCGGCCGCCAGGCCGTCGAGGACCTCGGGGAGTCGCCGACGCCGGGTGATGGCTGCGAAGCGGTCGGCGTCCAGCGTGTCCAGAGAGACGTTGACGCGATTCAGGCCGGCCTTCTTGAGCGCGGCCGCGCGTTTGGCCAACCCGATGCCGTTGGTCGTCACGGCGATCGCCGGACGAGGTTGCAACGCGGCCGCGGCCGCGACCACGTCCTCCAGATGTGGAACCAGCAGGGGCTCACCGCCGGTGAAGCGGACGCCCGTGATGCCCAGGCGGGTCACGGCCACCCGGATCAGCCGCGTGAGTTCGTCGAGAGTCAAGAGGTCGCCGCCGGGCAGCCAGTCCAGGCCCTCGGCCGGCATGCAATAGGTACAGCGCAGGTTGCAGCGGTCGGTGAGCGACACCCGCAGGTCGGCCGCCACACGGCCGTACGTGTCGATCAGCGGCCCGGAGGCCGGAGCCGCGCCGACGGGTCGCGCGAGGGTGGGGAAGCCCAAAGGTGTGAGTGTCATTGTTGGGGGCGAGCGAAGCGAGGGGATGATGTGGGCCAGGCGGGTTCCGCATTCGTCTGATCCACCGGCACGATCTGCTTGCCGAGCGGCAAGAGCGACACCGGGATCAACTTGAGGTTGGCCAGGGCCAGCGGGATTCCCACGATGGTCAGGGCCTGGGCGATGGCGGTGGCGATGTGCCCGAGGACCAACCACCACCCGCACAGCACCAGCCAGATCACGTTCCCGACCAGCGCGCCCGGACGCGGACCGGGCTTGTCGACGACCGTCTGGCCGAAAGGCCAGAGCGCGTAGACGCCGATGCGGGCCGCGGCGACGCCGAACGGGATGGTGACGATGAGAACGAAGCAGATCAGTGCGGCGAGGAAGTAACCCAGCGCCAGCCAGAAGCCGCCGAAAACCAGCCAGATGATATTCAGGACCAGGCGCATGTCACCTCCCGCAAAGTAGAACTCTCAGTCTACTGAGTAATGGGGATGCTGCGATCTGAGGTGGCCGAGTAGGATCAACGTCAACGCGTCCTGCGTCGGTGGGGCGCTTTCCTTATGTGACCGTAGTTTGAGAACGAGCAGGTGAGACCAGTGCCAAGCGGCCGGGTTAAGTGGTACGACACGGAGAAGGGCTTCGGCTTCCTCTCCCAGGAAGAGGGCGAGGACGTCTACGTCCGGTCTTCGGCGCTGCCCGACGGGGTCGAAGGTCTCAAGGCGGGCCAGCGCGTCGAGTTCGGCGTCGCTGCCGGACGGCGTGGCCCCCAGGCGCTGAGCCTCAAACTGATCGACCCGCCGCCGAGCCTGTCGCGTACCCGTCGTGAGGCGTCCGCCCCCGAGCACAAGCACACGCCGGACGAGCTGCACGGCATGGTGTCGGACATGATCACCCTCCTCGAGGATGTGGTGCAGTCCGAGCTGCGCCGGGGCCGCTACCCCGACCGCAAGACCGCCCGCAAGGTGTCCGAGGTGGTCAAGGCCGTCGCGCGCGAACTCGACGCCTGATCCACGCGTTGACCGTTGGCTTGTGTTCGAGAGTCGGCTGATTTCTCGCACACAAGCCAACTTTCGGCGGGCAGACTGGGGACGTGTCCTACGTCAACCCAGGTACTGAATTCACGCGCGACACCAACTACATCAACACCCGGATAACGGCCGATGGGCGCGACGGCTATCCCGTCGAACCCGGCCGGTACCGGCTGATCGTCGCCAGGGCCTGTCCCTGGGCCAACCGGGCCATCATCGTCCGACGACTGCTGGGCCTGGAAGATGTTCTCTCCATTGGCTTTTGCGGCCCCACGCATGATGAGCGCAGCTGGACATTCGATCTCGACCCCGGCGGCGTCGACCCGGTGCTGAAGATCCCGCGGCTGCAGGACGCGTACTTCAAACGCGACCCGGACTACCCCAAGGGCATCACGGCGCCCGCGATCGTCGACGTGCCCACCGGGGCCGTCGTGACCAACGACTTCGCGCAACTGACGTTGGACCTGTCCACCGAATGGACGGCATACCATCGCGCCGGCGCTCCGCAGCTCTACCCGGAGCACCTGCGCGACGAGATCGACACCGTGGCCAAGCGGGTCTACACCGAGGTCAACAACGGCGTCTATCGCTGCGGATTCGCGGGATCGCAGGAGGCGTACGACGCTGCCTACGACCGGTTGTTCACCGCGCTGGACTGGCTGACCGAACGGCTCAGCGGCCAGAGGTATCTGGTGGGGGACACCATCACCGAGGCCGACGTACGCCTGTTCACCACACTGGCCCGGTTCGACCCGGTCTATCACGGGCACTTCAAGTGCAACCGGTCCAAGCTCACCGAGCTACCGGTGCTCTGGGCGTATGCCCGCGACCTGTTCCAGACCCCCGGCTTCGGCGACACCGTCGACTTCGTGCAGATCAAGCAGCACTACTACATCGTGCACGCGGACATCAATCCGACGCAGATCGTGCCGAAGGGGCCCGAACTGGCCGACTGGCTGACGCCGCACGGCCGGGAAGCGTTGGGCGGCAGGCCTTTCGGCGACGGCACGCCGCCCGGCCCGGTTCGCGAGGGCGAACAGGTGCCGGCCGGTCACGGCGCCGAGTAGCGACTAGGGCCAGACGGTCCGCACCGACCATTCGGCGTGCGGTAGCGGGAATTCGTTGCCGTCGGAATCCCTTGCCAGAGTGGGCAGCTGGACGGCGAGTCCGAGCAGCTTGCCGTGATGCGGGTCGACGGTCGGGATGGTGACGGCCAGTCGTTTATCCGGCCGGAACTCGCTGACCGCGGAGCCGCCGTCCTCGTAGGCGAGCAGCAGTACCCACGGCGCCCGCGCGATGACCGCCGGCACCGAGAGCTGGATGGGATGCCGCGGTGTCACGTGCAGTTCGCCCGTGGTTGCCGGGACGTCGCATGCCTTCAGATGCACGTCGCAGTAGCGGTACGGCCCGACGCGGGTCAGCTGGCCGTCGGTGAAGGCGCTGATCTTCGGGAAGCCGGGGCCCTGGTGCCGCGTGAGCCGCCAGACCAGAACACCGGTGGCTGTCGCAGACAGCACCGCGACCACAGCCAACAGCGCGAGAACTCGTTTCATATCCGTCCTGGGCGCGCCCCGGGCATTGCCGGATCGGGCCGTGGTCCTTCCTGTTCGGCTAGTACGGGCCGGTTGCCGCCGAAGCCCGGGATCAATGAGCCCCCGTTATAGCTCACCAGGGTCTGGGCCAGGCCGGGGATCAGCACGGCGCAGACCGCGGTGAACCCGACCCAGAGGTCGGTATAGATCAGCACACCGATGGCGCCACCGATCACCCAGGCCAACTGCAGTACCGACTCGGACCGGCCGAAGGCGGATGCCCGGGACTGCTCGGGCAGGTCGTGCTGCAGCGAGGCGTCCAGCGATGCCTTGGTGATGGCTGTGGCCGCGGAGGTGATCAGCGCGGCGATCGTGGCCACCATCAGATTGCCGGCCACTGCGGCGGCGATGGCGGCTGCGGTCACGATGATGGTCGCCCGCACCACCACCTGGGCCGGATGGCCGAGTTTGAGCCGGGCACTGGCGATGTTGCCGGCGAAGGTACCGATACCGGCGGCGGCGCCGATCAGCCCGAGAATCTTCAGCTGCTCCCAGGCGCCCGCGTCGTGCGATTTGGCGACGAATGCCGGGTACAGGAACAGGAATCCGACCAGCACCTTGATGGTGCAGTTGCCCCACAGCGACGTGATGATGTTGCGGCCCAACGGCTGTCGGGGCGATTTGTCGGCGTGCGGATGCTTGAGCTGCTCAGTTGGTGCGTGATACGAGAGCGTCGCCGGGACCTCGCCCTCGGTGACCTCGACCCACTTCGGGATACGCATCGTCAGGACCGCACCGGCGACGGCCACGACGGCGACGACGTAGAGCGCGCCCGGCAGGTGCATCAGCCCGAAGGTGTACTCGAATGCGGCGGCGAGGCCACCACCGAGGCCGGTGCCGCCCAGCAGCCCGAACATGGTGAGCCGGGAATTGACCCGGACCAGGTCGATGGTCGGCGGCAGCACGCGTGGCGTCACGGCACTGCGCAGCACGCTGAACGACTTGGACAGCACCATCATGCCCAGCGCACACGGGTACAGCACCCAGAGCGGATAGCTGCCGGTGGCGCCGTCGTAGTTGCCGATCAGCACCAGCGCGAGCACCACGCGCAGCGCGAACGACACGGCCAGCGCGACCCGCCGGCCGTGCTGCACGCGGTCCAGCGCCGGCCCGATCAGCGGCGCGATCACCGCGAACGGCGCGATGGTGATGAGCAGGTACAGGGCCACCTTGCTCTTGGATTCGCCGGAGGCCGCCGCGAAGAACAAGGTATTGGCCAGCGCGATGCCCATCGCCGCGTCGAGCGCGTTGTTGGCGACGACCGGCCAGGTCAGGGCGGTCAGCCCGGATTTGTCGGCGCCGTCGGCGGTGGCGGCGCGGTGCACCAGCCCGTACACCTTGGTGCCCATCTCGCGGCTGCGTTGGGCGGCGGCGCGGGTGACGGTGATCTTCTCGCCGCCCGCGGGGCCGCGACGCCGGTCGTCATAGCGGCGGCGATCGTCGTAGTCATCGTCGTGATCGCCGTCGTAGCCGTGACCGTCGTGGTGATCGTCGTCGAGTGGCGGCAGCCACCGGTTGTCGCTGTGCGCCGACGAGCCACGGGGCGGCGGCCGGCGCCGCGACTGACCAGGATCGCTCGGGTAGTTGGCCATGCCCGGATGCTCTTCGTCATGGCGGCGCGGAGGACGCGGCGGGTAGTAGCGGGGATCTCCCGACCACCCGGCGTCCCGCGGTCCACTCATGAGCACGATTGTTCCCCATGCTGCCGACAGTGGCGCGCAGGCAGGCGGTGTGGCCTTGTCCTGGGTGGTCAGGCAGTATTGATCGCGATGGACATGCCCAATGACACCGAATCGGCAGCCGTGACGCCGGACGAGTCGACGCCGACCGAGGCGCCGGTCGAGGTGCCGACCCCTGAAGCCGCCGCGGAATCTGTCGAGGCCCCCGCGGCAGAGGCTCCCGGCGAGGCAGCGGAAACCGCCGAGGCGCCCGAGACCGTCGACGCGCCGCAGCCGCAGGCCGCTGACGAACCCGCGGCTGACGAGCCCGCGGCAGCTGACGCCGCGGCCGACGAGGTTCCCGCCCCGGAGGCCGAAGCGGCCCCGGATGCTGACGCTGTTGTCGAAGAAGAGGCCGAGCTACCCGACCTGACCCCGATCCTGATGGGCGCGGTCGATCAGGCCCGCGCCGCGATCATCGAGTTCAGCGGCGAGGGCGTCGTCGGCGACTACTTGGGCGCCGGCTTCGACGACCCCGCTTCGGTGACCCATCGTTTCCTGGCGTCATTGCCCGGATACCACGGCTGGCAGTGGGCGGTGGTGCTCGCGACCTATCCGGGTGCCGACCACACGACCGTCAGCGAAGTGGTCCTGGTGCCCGGTCCCGATGCACTGCTGGCCCCGGAGTGGGTGCCGTGGCACGAGCGCGTGCAGCCCGGCGACCTGAGCCCCGGCGATCTGTTGTCCCCGCCGCCCGACGATCCGCGCCTGGTGCCCGGATACCTGGCGTCGGGCGATCCCGAGCTCGATGAGCTGGCTGCTGAAGTCGGCTTCGGGCGTAAACAGGTGCTCAGCGACTGGGGCCGCACGGAAGCCGCGCAGCGGTGGCAGGACGGCGACTATGGACCGAACGCCGCCATGGCTCGCGCCACCCGTCGGACCTGCCGTGGCTGTGGCTTCTTCGTTCCGCTGACGGGTTCGCTCGGCCTGATGTTCGGTGTCTGCGCCAACGAACTGTCTGCCGACGGACGAGTGGTGTCGGCGGAGTACGGCTGTGGCGCCCACTCGGACACGCCGCCGCCGGAGCCCATCGGCTCACCGGCGTTCGAGCCGTTCGACGACGGCGTGCTGGACCTCGGTACTTAGTTCGAGACGCCCTCGGCCGCGGCCTTGATGCGGCTGAGTGAGGTCGTCATGCCGTCGACCAGCTCGGCTTCGAAGTTGGGCACGCCGCCCATGAAGCGGTCGACGAGCGCTCCCGAGAGGGGTTTGACGCCGTTCTCCGCGTGCCTGCTGACGGTCACCTTGGTGCCGGTGCCGGCTGGCTCCAGGTCGTAGGTCCACTCGGTGTTGTTGGTGTTGACCCGGAACGACAGCTTCTTCTGCGGGTCGACCGCGGTGACGGTCGCGGTTGTCGGCCAGAACATCGCGCCGCGCCGGTTGATGTTGACGGTCTTGGTGCCGACCTTCACGGCGCCGATCGCCTTCATCACCCGGCACTGCGGGCTCCACTTGGGCATGTTGCCGAGATCGGAGATCAAAGCCCAGACCTTGGCCACCGGCGCGTTGATGGTGATGTCTGCCTGCAGCAGAGGTGCTTCTCCAGCCATCTGACTCTCCCTTGAGTTTTCGGGGTCAGCGCAAGCCGCGTTGGGCACCTCGTGCGCCGCGACGGGCTGCGCTGCGTTGCCACAGAAATATAGAGGTGCCCAGTACTCCGACACCGAGGCCTGCGACGGTCACCGGCCGCCAGTCGTGCAGAGCCGCGACACTGAACGCCAACACCGTCGCCACCAGCCAGCCGACGGCGATCACCACGATCACCGGAACGGGGTCCAGGAGGCGGTCGGGAAGAGCCGGCGGTGCTATTTCCGCCGGGTGTTCGTGCGCGGGCGTGGCCATCTCCTCTAACGCTAGTCGATCGATCGGTACGCTATCTGCTCGTGACGGACGCCGATGACCGCTTGGCCAATGACCTGTCGCTGGCCGTCGTGCGGCTGGCGCGGCAACTGCGCTTCCGTCGCCCCGATTCCCCGGTGTCTCTGACGCAGCTGTCGGCTCTCGCCACACTCGCCAAGGACGGCCCGATGACGCCGGGCGCGCTGGCCACCCGTGAGCGGGTGCGGCCGCCCTCGATGACGCGCGTCATCGCCTCGCTGGTCGAACTGGGGCTGGTCGAACGCAGTTCGCATCCGGATGACCGGCGCCAGGTGCTGGTCGCGGTGTCCTCGGCCGGTGCGGAGCTGTTCGAGGCCGAACGCCGGGCCGGCATGGAGTGGCTGCAGGGCCGGCTCGAAAAACTGAAGCAGGAGGACCGTGCGACCTTGCTGGCCGCGGCAGACCTGATGTTCGCGATCATCGACGAAGCCCGGTGAGCGCTGCCGCGGACATCGATGACCTCGGGGACGGTGTCATCGACGTGATCGTTGAAGACGTCACCGACCCCGCCGATCCGAGGCTCGACGATTTCCGCGATCTCAACAGCGTGGACCGCCGACCCGACCTGCCGTCGGGCAAGGGTTTGGTGATCGCCGAAGGCGTGTTGGTGGCACAGCGCATGCTGGCTTCGCGGTTCAGCCCCCGGGCGTTCCTCGGCACCGATCGCCGGCTCCGCGAGCTCTCCGACGACCTGGCCGGCTGCGGCGTGCCGTACTACCGCGCCAGCGCCGAGGTGATGGCCGAGGTCGTCGGCTTCCACCTCAACCGCGGCGTGCTCGCCGCGGCGCCGCGGCCCGTCGAGTTGACGGTGCCCGAGGTGCTGCGGGGCGCGCGGACGGTCGCGGTGCTCGAGGGCGTCAACGACCACGAGAACTTGGGTTCGATCTTCCGCAATGCCGCGGGCCTCGACGTCGACGCGGTGGTGTTCGGCGCCGGGTGCGCCGACCCGCTGTACCGGCGCGCGGTCCGGGTATCGATGGGCCACGCACTGCTGGTGCCCTACGCCCGGGCGGAGTCGTGGCCCGGTGACCTGAAGTTGATGCGGGACAGCGGCTTTCACTTGGTCGCCATGACTCCGGGCGAGGGGTCTCTGCCCCTGGCCGACGCTCTCGCGCCCCTGGCCGACGAGAAGATCGGCATCCTGGTCGGCGCCGAGGGACCCGGGCTGATCGAACACACCATGCGGGCCTGCGAGGTGCGGGCCCGCGTTCCGATGTCGCGGGGCACCGATTCGCTGAATGTCGCTACGGCAGCAGCCATGGCGTTCTACGAGCGCACCCGGGCGGCGGTCTAGATTGGCTCAGATGACGACGCCGTCGCGCACGCCGTGGGGCACCGGACTGACGGTGTCGGCGTTCGTCGCCGCGGTGACGACCGCCGCCATCATCGTCCTGTCCCTGGGGCTGCTACGGGTGCATCCGCTGCTGGCGGTGGGCCTGAACGCGGTCGCGGTCGGCGGCCTGGCCCCGACGGTATGGGCCTGGCGGGTGCGCCCGGTGTGGCGCTGGTTCGTGTGGGGCGCCGGTGTCGGTGTGGCGCTGGGCTGGATCGCGACGCTGGCGATCGCGCTGGGGCGCTAGCCCAACTGCCGTTGATCCTGAGGCTACGTCGCAGAAGTGCGAGTAGCCGAGACCTTCAGCGCAGAGTCAACGTGGGTTTGGCGTCGACCCTGTAACCACGGTGCAGAAGTGCGAGTGGTGAAGACCCTCAACGCAGGGTCAACGCGGACGTACTAGCGCTGGCCGTTCGCCCGTACACCGAGGAGGACATCTTCCCACGCCGGAATCTCGGGCTTCTTCTTGCGCGGACGCGGCGTGGGAGCGGCGGGCTCGGGGGTCTCGGGGGTCTCGACGACGGCCGCGGGTTCCGGAGCCGGGGTTGGCTCGGGTGCCGGCGGGGCAATCGGCGCCGCGGGCACCGGGGGAGCCACGGGAGCAGGCGTCATGACGACGACCGGGGCGGCCGCGGGTTCCGGAGCGGGCTGCGGTTCGGAAACGACGGCGGGCATCGGGATCTCGGCGACCGATTCCTCGAAATGCAGCTGCGGCAGCGGCGCGACCGACCGCAGGGCGGGCCGGGTGTAGTTCGGATCGATCAGCTCGGTCGCAGCGTCGTCGAACGCGGTGGTGGTGCCGCCGTGCGCGCCCGGGCTGAACCGGAAGTGTGCGACGTTGTCCGAGCGGCCGGCCTTCCAGCCGAACTGCACCGTCCACCGGCTGTCCTCGTTACGCCAGGCGTCCCACTTGGTCGCCTCGGGGTCGAGTCCGCGCGAGATCAGGGCGCCGGTCACCGTCTCCAGCAGGGTCAGCACCGACGGGCCGTCGGGCAGGATCGGGTGAGACGCGCTGGCGAGTTCGGCGGCGCGGGACCGCTCCAGCAGTACCGGGTGCGCGAAGCGCATGACGCGCTCCGGGCTCACCCCCGCGGCCGCGGCAAGCTGCTCGACGGACGCGCCGGCCCGGATGCGGGACTGGATATCACGGGGGCGCAGAGAGTTGGGCACCTCGACCTCGACCTCGATCTGCGTCTGGTTGGTGGCTGCGCGGTCGCCGCGGACGGCGGCCTTCAGTCGATCGTCGACGCGCAAGACAAACTTGTCTGCGGTGGCCGAGCCGTTGGGGGCTTCGCAGATGATGCGCTTGCCGTCGGCATCGAGTCCGACGACCTTGAGTTCCCTCATTGGTGACCTCCTGGGACGCGGCTTAACGGCCCACCCTACTGCGTTATCGACTCGTAACCGTGCTGACACACCGAGGCGCGCAGCTCTTCATGAACTGCGCGCCTCGGGTGGTGTTCCAGTTGTGCGGCCAGGACCGCTCAGAGACGTTCGACGACCCAGTCCACGCATGCGGTCAGGGCGCTGACGTCATCGGGGTCGACGGCCGGGAACATCGCCACGCGCAGCTGGTTCCGGCCCAGCTTGCGGTAGGGCTCGGTGTCGACGATGCCGTTGGCGCGCAACACCTTTGCGACCGCGGCGGCGTCCACATCATCGTTGAAGTCGATGGTGCCGACGACCTGGGACCGCAGCGCCGGGTCGGCCACGAACGGCGTGGTGAACGGACGCGACTCGGCCCACGAGTACAGCCGCTGCGACGAGTCGGCGGTGCGCTTCACGGCCCAGTCCAGGCCGCCATTGCCATTGAGCCAGTCCAGTTGCTCGGCGAGCAGGATCAGGGTCGCGATCGCCGGGGTGTTGTAGGTCTGGTTCTTGAGGCTGTTCTCCACCGCGATGGGCAGGGACAGGAAGTCCGGCACCCAGCGGTCGGTGGCGGCGATCTGCTCGACGCGGGCCAGTGCGGCGGGGCTCATGACGGCGATCCACAGGCCGCCGTCGGAGGCGAAGTTCTTCTGCGGCGCGAAGTAGTAGGCATCGGTGTCGGCGATGTTGACCGGCAGGCCGCCGGCGGCCGACGTGGCGTCGATGGCGACCAGTGCGTCACCGGCGGGGCGCTGGATGGGCACCGCGACACCCGTCGAGGTCTCGTTGTGGGCCCAGGCCACGACGTCGACGTCGGGGTCCGACTGCACGGCGGGCGCGCTGCCGGCGTCGGCCTTGATGATGATGGGGTCGCCGACGAACGGGTTCTTGGCGACGCACGAGGCGAACTTGCTGCTGAACTCGCCGTAAGTGAGGTGCAAGGAGCGCTTGTCGATGAGGCCGAAGGCAGCGGCGTCCCAGAACGCGGTCGAGCCGCCGTTGCCGAGGATGACCTCGTAGCCGTCCGGGGTGGAGAACAGTTGCTTGACGCCGTCGCGCACGCGGCCGACGAGGTTCTTGACCGGGGCCTGCCGGTGCGAGGTGCCGAACAGGTCGCCGGCGGCGGCCAGCGCGGTCAGCTGCTCGGGGCGAACCTTGGACGGGCCGCAGCCGAAGCGTCCGTCGGCGGGCTTGATGTCGGCGGGGATGGTGAGCTCAGCCATGGGTGTCAGCGTAGTTGCAGGTCGACGCCTCGTGTCGCGGGGATCCGGCTACTGGGCCCGGCGCCTCGCGCCATGGATGTGACTGCGGTCACATTAGGTGTACATGTGTGTGACGGCGGGCACTAGTCTTTAAGTGGTACCTCCGGTACCGTTCGACACAAGACAGCCGATTGTAAAGCTGGCAAAACAGTCTTGGGAGGCTCGAAAATGGCTCGTACCCGCATGATCCGTCGCTGGCGTCGGAACATGGACGTGCTCGACGACCAGGTTTACGTAGAGAAGCTCGCCACACTGTCCGAGGGGTCTGTGCGGCGCAACTTCAACCCGTACACGGACATCGGCTGGGACTCGCCGGAATTCGCTGTGGTCCCCGATGACCCGCGCTGGATTCTCCCGGAGACCGACCCGCTCGGTGGCCACCCGTGGTACCAGGCCCAGTCGCAGGAACGCCAGATCGAGATCGGCATGTGGCGTCAGGCCAACGTCGCCAAGGTCGGCCTGCACTTCGAGAACATCCTGATCCGCGGCCTGATGGAGTACGCGTTCTGGGTCCCGAACGGGTCGCCCGAGTTCCGTTACTGCACGCATGAGGCCATCGAAGAGGGCAACCACACCCTGATGTTCCAGGAGATGGTCAACCACATGGGTGTTGACGTCCCGGGCATGCCCAAGCTGCTCAAGTGGATTCAGCCGCTGATCCCGCTGGCTGCCGGCCCGGCGCCCATCCCGTTCTTCTTCGGCGTGCTCGCCGGCGAGGAGCCCATCGACCACACGCAGAAGAACATCCTGCGTGAAGGCACCGAACTGCACCCGATCATGGAGCGGGTCATGGCCATCCACGTGGCTGAGGAAGCCCGGCACATCTCGTTCGCCCACGAGTACCTGCACAAGCGCGTTCCCGAGCTCAGCCGCTGGAAGAAGTTCTGGCTGTCGCTGTTCGTGCCGGTCACCATGCGCATCCTGTGCTCGGCCATCGTGGTTCCGCCGCGTGCCTTCTGGAAGACCTTCGACATCCCCAAGTCGGTGCGCAGCGAGCTGTTCTTCGACGCCCCGGAGTCGCGCATGTTCCTGCGCAACATGTTCTCGGACGTCCGCATGCTGGCGTACGACACCGGCCTGATGAACCCGCTGGCCAAGCTCGTGTGGAAGCTCTGCAAGATCGACGGACCGCCGAGCCGGTACCGCAGCGAGCCGCAGCGCCAGCACGTCGTGGTCGCTGCCTGAACGTCTAGGTAACTCATGCCGCACGTCATTACGCAGTCGTGCTGTAGCGATGGTTCATGCGTTTTCGCATGCCCGGTGAACTGTATTCACCCGTCCCCGGACGAGCCGGGTTTCGCTACCGCCGAAATGCTGTTCATCGATCCCGCCGCCTGCGTGGACTGTGGTGCCTGCATCACGGCCTGCCCGGTGGGGGCGATCAAGCCGGACACCAAGCTGACCGAAGCTCAGCTGCCGTTCATCGAGCTCAACGCGTCCTTCTACCCGAAGTACGAGGGCAAGCTGCCGCCGACGTCCAAGCTGGCGCCGGTGCCCGACGCGCCGGCGGTCGACCAGCGGCCGCACGGTCCGCTGCGGGTTGCCATCGTCGGCTCCGGACCGGCGGCCATGTACGCAGCCGACGAGCTGTTGACCCAGCGCGGGGTCCGGGTCAACATCTTCGAGAAGCTGCCGACGCCCTACGGACTGGTGCGCGCCGGGGTCGCCCCCGACCACCAGAGCACCAAGGGTGTGACACGGCTGTTCGACCGGATCACCGAGCGTCGTGGGCTCGACTTCTACCTCAACGTCGAGGTGGGCCGGGACATCACGCACGCCGAACTGCTGGAGCACCACCACGCGGTGCTGTACGCGGTGGGCGCGCCCAACGACAAGCGCCTCGACATCGAGGGCATGGAGCTGCCGGGCACCGGAACCGCCACCGAGGTGGTGGCCTGGTACAACGGGCACCCCGAGTTCTCGCACCTGCCGGTCGATCTGAGCCACGAGCGGGCGGTGATCATCGGTAACGGCAACGTCGCGTTCGACGTGGCCCGCATCCTCACCGCCGACCCGGATGCGTTGGCGCGCACCGATATTTCCGACCATGCTCTGACCGCACTGCGCGACTCGAAGGTGCGCGAAGTGGTGGTCGTGGCCCGGCGTGGCCCGATCCACTCGGCGTTCACCCTGCCCGAACTGATCGGTCTGACGGCGACGTGCGACGTGGTGCTCGACGCCGCGGACCATGAGTTGGTGCGACGGGATCTCGAGACGGCGTCGGATGCGCTGACACGGCACAAGCTGGAGATCCTCTCCAAGCTGGCCGACAGTTCCGCGCCGCCCACGCGCCCGCGGATCCGGTTGGCCTACCAGCTGACCCCCGCCCGGGTGCTCGGCTCTGACAAGGTCACCGGCATCGAGTTCACCGTGACCGGCACCGACGAGGTGCGTCAGCTCGACGCCGGCCTGGTCCTGACGTCAATCGGCTACCACGGCAAGGCAATTCGCGGCCTGCCGTTCGACGACGCCGCCGGCGTGGTCCCCAACGACGAGGGCCGCGTCATCGACCCGGCGACCGGTGAGCCGGTCCGGGGCAGCTATGTCGCGGGCTGGATCAAGCGCGGTCCGACCGGCTTCATCGGCACCAACAAGTCGTGCGCGGCGCACACCGTCGACCGGCTGGTCGCCGACTACAACGCCAGCCGTCTCGGTGAGCCGACCGCGAAAAGCGGTGCGCTGCAACAACTCATCCGCGACCGGCGGCCGGAAGTGGTCGACATGGCGGGGTGGCGGGCCATCGACGCCGCCGAGATCACGCGTGGCGGCGCAGACCGCCCTCGGGACAAGTTCATCGACGTGTCCGACATGCTGGCCGCTGCCGCCAACGCCCCGAAGCCGACGCTGCGTCAGCGACTGCTCTCGGCCTTCGGCTGACTGTGATTTGTGCACGATTTTCCGCGGTCACCGCGGAAAATCGTGCACAGATCACCAGGGTCGCTACGCTCCCTGCTGCTGGGCCATCGCGGCCTCGATCTCCTCAGGGCTGACCACGCGCACGGTCTGCGCCAGCGACCAGTGGTGGCCGAACGGGTCCTCCACCTGGCTGTAGCGGTCACCCCAGAACATGTCCTGCGGGGCCATCAGTTCGCGTGCGCCGGCGTCGATGGCGCGCTGGTATGCCGCGTCGACATCGGGCACCTGCAGGTGGATCGTCACGGGCGTGCCGCCGAAGGCCTCCGGGGTCTGCGACTTGCCGCCACACATCTCCGGGAAGTCGTCGTTGAGGTAGACGTTCGACCCGTTGATGGTCAGCGCGGCGTGCATGAGCTTGCCGTCGGGTCCGGGCACCCGGCCGAGCTCGGTGGCGCCAAAAGCCTTGACGTAGAAGTCGATTGCAGCGGTGCCGTCGCCGACGACGAGGTGCGGGGCGAGGAAGGTCTGGGACTCGGTCATCGTGTTCTCCTCAGAGCGGTACTGCGTGGATTGTGGTCATTCGTTATGACCATCTCCAACGCTACTTCTCATCGGTGACAAGAAACCGAGGCCGAAGTGTCAGCTGTGCGCGATGCTGCCCCAGCCGACCACCGAGTCCGCGCTGCGCGGCTCCGGGCCGACGTAGATGGCCGCCGGCCGGACCAGCTTGCCCAGCCGCTTCTGCTCGAGGATGTGGGCGCACCAGCCCGCGGTGCGGCCGCAGGTGAACATCGCGGGCATCATCGCGCTGGGCACCTGGGCGAAGTCCAGGATCACCGCGGCCCAGAATTCGACGTTGGTCTCGATGGCCCGGTCGGGACGGCGTTCGCGCAGTTCGGCCAGGGCGGCCTGCTCCAGCGCGGCAGCGGCTTCGAAGCGCGGGGCGTCGAGGCGTTTGGCGGTGGCGCGCAGGACGCGGGCCCGCGGATCCTCGGCGCGGTACACCCGGTGCCCGAATCCCATCAGTTTCTCTTTGCGGTCCAGGATGCCCTTCACGACGGCCCGGGCGTCGCCGGTGCGCTCGGTCTCCTCGATCATCGGCAGCACGCGGGCCGGGGCGCCGCCGTGCAGCGGGCCGCTCATGGCGCCGATGGCGCCGGACAGCGACGCGGGCACGTCGGCTCCGGTGGATGCGATGACGCGCGCGGTGAAGGTAGATGCGTTCATGCCATGCTCGGCGGCACTCACCCAGTAGGCGTCGATGGCTTCGATGTGCCGCGGGTCCGGCTCACCCTGCCAGCGGGTCATGAAACGTGCTGTCACCGTTGGGCATTCGTCGACGAGGCGCTGCGGCACCGCCGGCTGGTAGATGCCGCGGGCCGACTGTGCGACGAACGACAGTGCCGTTACCGAGGTCGTGGCCAGCTGGTCGCGGGCGGTGTCGTCGTCGATGTCGAGCAGCGGCTGGAAACCCCACATGGGGGCCAGCGTGGGCAGCGCGGCCTGGACGTCGACGCGGACGTCGCCCGAATGTACGTGCAGCGGGAAGGGCTCGGCGGCCGGCAGGCCCCGGCCGAACTCGCCGTCCACCAGCAGCGCCCAGACGTCACCGAACGTGACGCGGTGGCTCACCAGGTCCTCGATGTCGACACCGCGGTAGCGCAGCGCGCCGCCGTCCTTGTCCGGTTCGGCGATCTCGGTCGTGAACGCCACGACGCCTTCCAAGCCGGCGACGAAGTTCTCAGGGATCTGCGGCGTCGACACTGACGTTGCCTCTGTCATGCCGAAATTGTTCCACTAGCCGATGGGCTGGGGGCTACCGGCCGGTAACAAGCGGTCAGACCACAGAGAAACCAGCAGGTAGACCCGCGCGTCCGGTGAGTGCCTGCAGCACCGCGGCGGCCTGACCGGTCAGCGCCGCGATCTGCGCAGCCAGCACGGTGGCGTCGCGCAGCGCCTCGTCGGGCAACGAGAGGTCGATTCCGGTGGCGCGCGCGATGTCGAGGCTGTGCACCGTCAGCTCGAACACCCGGGTCGGCAGGTAGTTGCTCAGCCGGATGCCCAGGCCGCCGATGACGGCGATCAGAGGGTCGCCCGCCCCGTCGAGGTCGGTCAGCACCTGGCGTAGTAGGTCGGTGACCGCGGCGGCGGGGTCGGTCCCGAGATTGCGCCCGGCTTCCCGGCCGCGCTCGACGATGGCCGGACTGCCGGCGGCGTAGTCGCGCATCAGTGCGTAGTAGTGCGCCGGTCCGGTCACGTCCTCCCTGTCGGCAGGCATACGCAGGTAGCTGCTGACAGTGATCAGTGACCGTGAGGTGTGTCCCACCAGCGCCCGCAGATCCCAGTCGCCCAGTCCGGGACCGTCCCACGCCGTGGCCGGGATCTGTGTCACCAGGTCCGCGAAAGCTGTTGCCGCCGAGGCGAATACTGAATGGTCTCGTGGTGCTTCCGACGCCATGACTGCATTGTGTCACCGCAGGGGCGTACCGTCGCCGATCATGGTGTCTGACCGCGACGATCATCTGGCCCGGATGCGGGTGGAATACGGCTCGACGGAGAAGGACGGCAGCGTCGACCTCGACGTGGACTGGCTGGACCGGGGCTGGCTGGCGCTGTTCCGCGACTGGATGGCCGAGGCCGTGCAGGCCGGTGTCTCCGAACCCAACGCGATGGTGCTCGGCACCGTCGACGCACAGGGTCATCCCGTCACCCGCTCGGTGCTCTGCAAGTCCATCGAAGAGGCGGGCATCTCCTTCTACACCAACTACGACTCCGACAAGGGTGACCAGCTGGCCGCCGTGCCCTACGCCTCGGCGACGTTCCCCTGGTACCTGCTGGGCCGTCAGATCCATATCCGCGGCGCGGTGACGAGGGTCGACGCGGAGCACACCGCCGCGTACTGGTCGAAGCGGCCGCGCGGTTCACAGCTGGGAGCGTGGGCGTCGCACCAGTCAAAATCGATTGCCTCGCGAGCGGCGCTGCTGGAACAGTTGCGTGATGTGACCGAGCGATTCGCCGATGTGCCAGAGGTGCCGGTGCCGCCGAACTGGGGCGGCTACCTGATCGCACCGGAAGTGATCGAGTTCTGGCAGGGCCGGGAGAACCGGGTGCACAACCGGATTCGCGTCACCGGCGACCGGGTCGAACGGCTCCAGCCCTGAAAGGTCTGATCGCCGACACCACACCGCTGCGCAACCCCGATTACCGGCGCCTGTGGTGGTCCAGCGTCGTCACGGTGATCGGGGCCAACCTGACCATCTTCGCGGTGCCGGTGCAGCTGTACGCGCTGACGCAGAACTCGGCATACGTCGGGCTGGCGGGTGTGTTCAGCGTCGTGCCGCTGATCGTGTTCGGCCTGTGGGGCGGGGCCTGGGCCGACGCGATGGACCGGCGGCGCCTGCTGATCATCGCGTCCTGCGGGCTGGCGGTGGCGTCGGTCCTGCTCTGGGTGCAGGCCGCCGCCGGGTTCAACAACGTCTGGCTGGTGCTGTGCCTGCTGTCGGTGCAGCAGGCGTTCTATGCCATCAATTCGCCGACCCGCTCGGCCGCCATCCCGCGGATGCTGCCCGCCGATCAACTGCCCGCCGCGAACTCGCTCAACATGACGGTGTTCCAGGCCGGTGCGATCATCGGCCCGCTGCTGGCCGGTGTGCTGCTGCGCTGGGTGGACCTGTCGACGCTGTACTTCATCGACGCCCTCACCACGATCGTCCCGATCTGGGCAACGTTCCGGCTCGCGCCCATGCCGCCGGAGCATTCGGCCGACGACGACACCTCGCGCTGGGGCTTGGCGGCGGTGCTGGACGGCTTCCGGTATCTGTCGGGCAACCGCGTTGTCCTGATGTCGTTCGTGGTCGACCTCATCGCGATGATCCTCGGCATGCCGAGGGCGCTGTTCCCGCAGATGGCCCACGAGAACTTCGGCGGACCGGTCGCGGGCGGGACCGCGATGGCACTGCTGTCGGCGGCCATGGCCGTGGGCGCGGTGGCCGGCGGGGTCTTTTCGGGGTGGCTGCCGAGGGTGCGCAGGCAGGGCTTGGCGGTCGTGGTGTCGATCGTGGTGTGGGGCGTGGCCATGGCCGGTTTCGGGCTGGCGGTCGGCCGGGCGACGGGCCGGCCTGACGGCTTCCTCTGGATCGCCCTGGTGCTGCTGGCCGTCGGCGGTGCCGCCGACATGGTCTCGGCGGTGTTCCGCAGCACGATCCTGCAGGAAGCGGCCTCCGACGAGTTGCGCGGCCGTTTGCAGGGCGTCTTCACCGTCGTGGTGGCGGGCGGTCCGCGCATTGCTGACGCGGTGCACGGCGCCGCCGCGGCGGTGGTGGGCACGACGGTGGCGGCCACGGGAGGAGGCGTCCTGGTGGTGGTGGGCGTGGTCGTATCGGTCCTGTTGGTACCGGCGTTCGTGCGCTATCAGGTCGCTCGCAGCTGATGCTTGACAGCGGGGTTATGACGACCCGAGCAAGCACATAGTTCTCTTAACGACTACCGTCTTGTTCCGGACGTTTCACCTGCCGACACCGCAAAAGGTCGACACCGCAAAAGGGGTTCAAGTGGCCGACACCTCCAGCTCTGACGACGTAGCCAACCTCCGGTATCCCGGGGGCGAGATCGATCTGAAGATCGTGAATGCCACCGAGGGTTCGGACGGCATCGAGCTCGGCTCGCTGCTGGCGAAGACCGGTTACACCACCTACGACGGTGGTTTCGTCAATACCTCGGCCACCAAGAGCGCCATCACCTACATCGACGGTGACGCGGGCATCCTGCGCTACCGCGGGTACCCGATCGAGCAGCTCGCCGAGAAGTCGAACTTCATCGAGGTCAGCTACCTGCTGATCTACGGGGAGCTGCCGACGGCCTCCGAGCTCGAGGCCTTCACCAACAAGATTCAGCGGCACACCCTGCTGCACGAAGACCTCAAGCGGTTCTTCGACGGCTTCCCGCGCAACGCGCACCCGATGCCGGTGCTGTCGTCGGCGGCCAATGCCCTGAGCGCCTACTACCAGGACTCGCTCGACCCGAAGGATCCCGAGCAGGTCGAGCTGTCGACCATCCGCTTGCTGGCCAAGCTGCCGACCATCGCGGCCTACGCCTACAAGAAGTCGGTCGGTCAGCCGTTCCTGTACCCGGACAACTCGCTGAACCTGGTCGAGAACTTCCTGCGCATGACCTTCGGCCTGCCGGCCGAGCCATACCAGGTGGACCCGGAGCTGGTCCGGGCCCTGGACATGCTGTTCATCCTGCACGCCGACCACGAGCAGAACTGCTCGACCTCGACGGTGCGCCTGGTCGGCTCCTCGCAGGCCAACCTGTTCACCTCCATCTCCGGCGGCATCAACGCCCTGTGGGGCCCGCTGCACGGCGGCGCCAACCAGGCCGTGCTGGAGATGCTGGAGAAGATTCGCACCGAGCACGGCGACGTCCGCGACTTCGTCAAGAAGGTCAAGAACCGCGAAGACGGCGTGAAGCTCATGGGCTTCGGCCACCGCGTCTACAAGAACTACGACCCGCGGGCGCGCATCGTCAAGGAGCAGGCCGACAAGATCCTCGGCAAGCTCGGCGGCGACGACGAGCTGCTGGACATCGCCAAGTCGCTGGAGGAGATCGCCCTCACCGACGACTTCTTCGTCGAGCGCAAGCTGTACCCGAACGTCGACTACTACACCGGCGTGATCTACCGGGCCATGGGCTTCCCGACCCGCATGTTCACCGTGCTGTTCGCCCTCGGCCGGCTGCCGGGCTGGATCGCGCACTGGCGCGAGATGAGTGCCGACCCGAGCACCAAGATCGGCCGCCCGCGCCAGATTTACACCGGCTACACCGAGCGGGACTACCCCGCCCACTAAAGCCTGAGCTCAGATACGGCCCCTCGCGCATGCATGCCCGAGGGGCCGTTTCGTTTTCCGCATCTTTTCCCGCGAGCCGGCCTGGGGGTACCACCCGTGAGCGGCCGTGTTTGCACCCCGACACGCCGTCTTTCGCGTGCAGTCCTGGGCCGCTCGCGGGCGCCGACGGGCCGCGAAGTGCTCAATGTCACTCTGCCGGAGCGTTGCCTCATGGACAGTTGTAGTTTCACAATAGTTGTGTGAATACAACCATCGACGCGCTCGACTCGCGGCGCAAGACGATCATCTTGATCTCCTGCTGCCTCAGTCTGCTGATCGTGTCGATGGACTCCACCATCGTGAACGTCGCCATCCCGTCGATCCGCCGCGACCTCGGCGCGAGCGCCACCCAGATGCAGTGGGTCGTCGATGTCTACACGCTGGTCCTGGCCTCACTGCTGATGTTGTCCGGCGCCGCCGGTGACCGGTTCGGCCGCCGCCGGGTTTTCCAGATCGGCCTGACGATCTTCGCGTTCGGCTCACTGCTGTGCAGCCTGGCGCCGACCGCCGATGCGCTCATCGGTGCTCGACTGGTGCAGGGCATCGGTGGCTCGATGCTCAATCCCGTTGCCCTGTCGATCATTTCGCAGTTCTTCACCGGTCGGGTCGAGCGGGCCCGGGCGCTCGGCTTCTGGGGCGCGGTCGTGGGTATCTCGATGGCGCTGGGCCCGACGGTCGGCGGTCTGCTGATTCACGCCGTCGGCTGGCGGTCGGTGTTCTGGATCAACCTGCCGATCTGCCTGGCCGCCATCGTGCTGACGGCGATCTTCGTCCCGGAGAGCAAGTCGGGCACCATGCGCGACGTCGATCCGATCGGCCAGGGGCTGGCGGTGCTGTTCCTGTTCAGCCTGGTCTTCACCCTCATCGAGGGGCCGGGCATGGGCTGGGGCCATCCCCGCACCGTGGTCATCGCGGTAGTGGCGGCGCTCGCCCTCGTCGGGTTCCTGCGCTACGAGCGCCGGCGCCACGACCCGTTCATCGACCTCCGGTTCTTCCGCAGCATCCCGTTCGCGGCCGCTACCGTCACCGCCGTACTCGCGCTGACCGCCTGGGGTGCGTTCCTGTTCATGATGTCGTTCTACCTCCAGAACGAGCGGCACTACTCGGCCATGCACACCGGCATCATCTACCTGCCCATCGCCATTGGCGCCCTGGTCTTTTCGCCGCTGTCCGGGCGGATCGTCGGGCGCTACGGCTCTCGCCCCTCGCTGATGGCCGCAGGCGTCTTGATGGCCTCGGCCGCGCTCATGCTGACGACGTTGACCGCGACGACGCCCATGTGGCGAGTGGTCGTCATTTTCGCGGTGTACGGCATAGGGTTCGCGATGATGAATGCGCCAGTGACCAACGCCGCGGTGAGCGGCATGCCGGTAGATCGTGCCGGCGCCGCGGCGGCGGTGACGTCCACCAGCCGTCAGGTCGGTGTGAGTATCGGTGTGGCACTGTGCGGTTCGATCGCCGGCTCGGCCCTGGCCGGTAGCGGCTTCGACTTCGCCACCCAGGCCCGGCCGTTGTGGTGGATGTGCGTCGGGGTGGGCGTGGCGGTCACCGTGCTCGGATTCGTCTCGACCTCACCGCGGGCACTGCGCTCCGCGGAGCGGCTGGCACCCCTCATCGAGGGACCGCGCGAGCCGGAGCCGGCCGGTGTCCGCTGATTCGTTGGCCGACGAGGTCTGGCAGTCCATGGCCGCCGTCGTGGTCGAAAACCGCGACAGCTGGAAACGCGCCGTGGTCGAGCAGACGGGGTTGCCCTTCAGCCGTGCCCGGATCCTGCGCAGGCTCGAGGCCAAGGCCATGACGGCGAAAGAACTCGCTGCGGCCACGGCGATGGACGCACCGGCCACCACGGTCGCCATCAACGATCTGGAAGAGCGCGGACTGGTTGTGCGCCAACCAGATCCGGACAATCGACGGTGCAAGTTGGTGTCCCTCACCGACGCCGGTGCCGCGCTGATGCGCGGCATCCGTCGGATCGATGACCCGGCCCCGCCGGTCTTTGCCGCGTTGGACGCCGACGAACTCGCCACACTCCGCGATCTGCTCAGCCGGCTGCGCCGCCACTAGGGGTGCGGTTCCTGCCCACCCGTGGTGGGCGCCCGACTACGGTGGTCCCGTGGCTAACACCAAACCTGAGATCGAATTCCCCGACGGCCCGGCACCAGACTCGCTGGTGATCGAGGACGTCATCGTCGGCGACGGCGCCGAAGCGGTGCCCGGCGGCAACGTCACGGTCCACTACGTCGGCGTCGAGTACGACACCGGTGACGAGTTCGACAGCTCCTGGAACCGGGGCGAGACCATCGAATTCCCCCTCCGCGGCCTGATCCAGGGCTGGCAGGACGGCATCCCCGGAATGCGCGTCGGCGGCCGGCGCAAGCTGACCATCCCGCCCGCACAGGCCTACGGCCCCGCCGGCGGCGGCCACCGCCTGTCCGGCAAGACGCTGATCTTCGTCATCGACCTCGTCGCCGTTCGCTGACCTGATCGACTTTCTGCCGGGCGCAGAGTCCGGCGGTTGTGGCGTGTCATGGCGGCAACGGGCCGTCCCCACAGCCGTCGGGCTCTAGGCTCGAACGTGTTTCAGGAAGGGTTTGTGCATGCCGGACACAGCTGACGTCACCGAGCAGTCCGGCAGCGCTCGTCGACTCGGTACCCGCGGCAAGGTCGCTGCGGTGGGTGTCGTGGTCGCCATCGTCGCTGCAGTGGGCTGGGTGGTGTTCGGCAGTTCCGACGAGCACCGCGCCCCGAGCTCCATCGCGGCGTCCGCCGCGCCGGTTCCGGCGCAGCCCGAGCTGACCTCGGCGCCGTTCTCGCTGACCCGCGACGGCAACACCGTCACCCTGACGGGCAGCCTGGCCAGCACCCGGTCGAAGTCCGAACTGGCCGCCGCGGTGAAGGCGCAGTGGCTCGATGCGACGCTCAACGACAAGACGACAGTCGTCGACGGCGCCGGGACTCCCGACATGTCGGTCATCGGCAACGTGCTCTCCACGGCGGACGCCATCCCGGATTTCGGCCTGTCCGTCGACGGCGCCACCATCACGTTGATGGGGACGGCGCCCAACCTCGACGTCGCCGGAGAGGTACAGAGCGCCGCGGCGCTGTCTTTCCCCGGCGCCAAGCTGGCCAACAACATTCAGATTCCCGCGCCGGGTGGGCCGGTGGCGCCACCCACGCAGTTGCCCTCACCCGCACCTGCGCCCGCCCCGTCCCCGGCCGGCGGCCCCTGCGCGAAGGTGCAGGCCGACGTCACCGAGCTGCTGCGCACCCCGATCAGTTTCGTCACCGGCGGCTCGCAGATGACGGGGGAGTCCCGCCGGCTGCTGGGGCAGATCGCGGACAAGATCAAAGGCTGCCCGAACGGTGCGGTCACCGTGGTGGGCTACACCGACAACGAAGGCAGTGACGCGGTCAACCTCAAACTGAGCGACACCCGCGCCAAAGCCGTTGCCGCCGCGCTGGTTTCGAATGGCGTGCTGGCGGCGAAGGTGACCGCCCGCGGTGCCGGCTCGGCCAACCCCGTCGCCGACAACAGCACCGAGGAAGGCCGGGCGAAGAACCGTCGGGTCGAGATCACCGTCGGCTGACCGGCCGCGCGTGCGATGCTCCGCGAGTGTGCGATGAGTGCGCGGGATCTCCGAATTCTGTGAGCTGTGCGCACACTCGCGGTGGGCTAGCGATGCCCGGGCAGGCGGAGCAACAGCCGCGTCCCGCCGAGGGGGCTGGTCTCCAATGTCGCGGTCCCGCCGTGCAATTCGGCCTGCTGGGCCACCAGGGCCAGGCCCAGCCCGGAGCCTGAGTGCGATGCGGTGGAGCCTCGGCTGAAGCGTCCGAAGACCTTCAGCCGCTCTTCTTCGGGGATGCCGCAGCCGTCGTCGTCGATGGCGATTTCGATCCCGGCGCGTGAACTGACCGCCGACAATTGAACTTTCGACGCGCCACCGTGCTTGACGGCGTTGACGATCGCATTGTCCACCGAAAGCCGCAGTCCGGCAGGCAGTCCCACGATGATGATGGTCGGCGCCGGTACCAGCGACACCTCCAGGTCGGGATACACGCGCATGGCGTCGTGGGCGGCCCGGTCCAGGAGATCGGTGATGTCCACGGGCACATGGTCATCGACGGTCGACAGCTCGCCCTGGGCCAGCCGCTCCAGCGCCCACAGCGTGGTCTCGATGCGCGACTGCGTGCGGACGACGTCGCCCAGCACTTCCTTGCGCTGCTCCTCGGGAAGATCGAGGGTGCTCACGATTTCAATGTTGGTGCGCATCGCGGTGAGCGGGGTGCGAAGCTCGTGCGCCGATACCGCGGCGAAGTCACGGGCCGAGGCCAGCGCGGCCTTCGTCCGGCCTTTCTCCTCCCACACGCGGTCCACCAGACCTTTGACCGCATCGGCGATGTCGACGGCCTCGGTGGCGCCGCGGACGTCGATGTGCGGGGCATCGCCTTCCGGATCGATGTCTCGCGTCTGCTGGGCGAGGCGCTTGAGCGGACGCACCGCGAACGCGGCCAGCGCCCAGCCGGCGACAGCGGCCGCGCCAATGGCGAACGCGCACAACGCGATCACGCGACGGTGCAGGTTGTTGGTATCGACGATCGTCGCGTCGTACGTGGCGCCGACCGCCACCAGCATCGGGTCCGGCATGTGGATCTGCACCGTGCGCACCCGGTAGCGGACGCCATTGACATCGGTGTCGGCGTAGCCGACCGGCAGCTCGGGCAGTACGACGTTCGAGTTCGAGCTGACCTGGCCGTTCCGGCGTGCCGTGATGACGACGTTCTCGTCGTGCGGCGGCCGCGGAATCTCATCCAGCCCACGCGGCAGGAACGGGATCGCGAAACCCGCTGCCTCGTCGAGGCGGCGGTCCAGACGCTCCTTGCGGTCGTTGGTGATGCCGATCCACACGATGGTGCCGACGATCCCGACCACGATGGCCGCGGCGATACCGGTGGCGAACGCGACGCGCGACTGCAGCGACGGGGTGCGACGGAAGACCCGCGCCAGCACGTTCACCGTCTGCTGCCTACTGCTGCCTGAGTACGAACCCCACACCGCGGACCGTGTGCAACAGTCGCGGCGCCCCGTTGGCCTCCAGCTTGCGGCGCAGGTAGCCGATGAACACGTCGACGACGTTGGTGTCGGCGGCGAAGTCATAGCCCCACACCAGCTCCAGCAGCTGGGCGCGGGACAGCACCGCGGTCTTGTGCTCGGCCAGCACGGCCAGCAGGTCGAACTCGCGCTTGGTCAGGTCGACGTCGGCGCCGTTGACGCGGGCCCGCCGGCCGGGGATGTCGACCTCCAGTGGCCCGACCGCGATGGTCTCCGACGAGAACGTCGCCGTCGCACCGCGGCGACGCAGCAGCGCCTTGACGCGGGCCACCAGTTCGGCGAGGACGAACGGCTTCACCAGGTAGTCGTCGGCGCCGGCTTCCAGCCCGGCCACGCGATCGTCGACCGAGCTGCGGGCCGACAGCACACACACCGGCACGTCGTTGTCCATGGCGCGCAGTGCGGTGACGACGCTGACGCCGTCGAGCACCGGCATGTTGATGTCCAGAATGATGGCGTCGGGCCGGAACTCGGTGGCGCTACGCAGGGCTTCGGCGCCGTCGACCGCGGTCGATACCTCGAAGCCGGACAGCCGCAGCCCGCGCTCCAGCGAGGCCAGCACGTCCGGGTCGTCGTCGACTACGAGCAGGCGGGGGGAGGCGCTTCCGCTATCCATGTGCCTCATCTTGCCCGATGGCCCACTGTTATTGACGGAGGCACGTCTGGCAGCCACTATTCGGTGCTAGCATCCGGCGCTTATGGGGCCTGTGTCGCCGCGAGTCATCGTCCAACCCGATGATGGCGTGCAGCCGGTGCGGGATTTCATCGCATCGGCGCAGAAGTCGTTGCTGATCAAACAATTCACGTTCACCGAGCCGTCCCTCGTGGCGGCGGTGATCGAGCGGCACCAGGCGGGCGTCGCGGTGCGCGTCATGCTGAACCCGGCCCGCTCGGGCGGGGACCGTGCCAATGACGAGACGTTCGAACAGTTCTCGGATGCCGGCGTGAACGTGCAGTGGTCCAACCCGTCGTTCTATGTGACGCACGAGAAGTCGATCGTGGTCGACGGGACGGCGGCGCTCGTGGCGACGTTCAACCTGTGCGAGAAGTACTTCACCCTCACCCGTGACTACGGCTTCATCACCACCGACGCGGAGCACGTCGCGCAGATCGTCGAGGTGTTCGACGCCGACTGGTCCCACACCGATTGGGAGCCGTCGCAGTATCACGGGCTGCTGTGGAGCAACTCGAATTCGCGGTACCACATGGCGAAGTTCATCGACACCGCCGAACATCGGCTGCGCATCCAGCACCCCAAGTACGTCGACGCCGTCATCCTCGACCACATCGCGGCGGCGGTCGGCCGCGGCGTGAGTGTCCATGTGTTGTGCGGCGGGCGGCACGGCATCAGCGACTGGGACATTCTCGACACGTTCGCGTCACTGCGGACGCTGCGCCGGTTCGGGGCCAAGGTGCGCAAGCAGAAGAACCTGCGGGTGCACGCCAAGCTGGTCATCGTCGACGACCGCGAGGCCCTGGTCGGTTCGATGAACATCGACCGCAGCGCCTTCGATCTGCGCCGGGAACTGGGCGTCATGGTCGACGATCCGGACGCCGTCGCGCAGCTGACCGAGGTGTTCGACGCGGACTGGGAGTCCTCGCACCACTACGAGCCGCCGGATCCGCTCGACTCGACGCAGCACCACGAAGACGACTTCCCGCACGACCCCGAGTTGGTCCATGAGTGAGCAGCTCGACTCTACGGCCCAACGGGTTTCGTTGTTCGAGTTGGTCCTGACGTTCAACCACATCGCGCTGGCATCGTTCGGCGGCGGACTGTCGGCGTGGTCCCGTGAGGTGCTGGTGGTGGAGAAGGGCTGGCTCGGGGACGCCGAGTTCCTGTCGGCCACAACCATGTGCCGCATCCTGCCCGGCGCCAATCAGGTCAACATGGCGGTGTTCGCCGGCACCAAGATGCGCGGTTTCGCCGGGGCCGCCGCCGCGGTGTTCGGCTTGTGTGCCATGCCGTTGGTCATCGTGCTGGTGCTGTCGTTCGCGTACTTCCGGTTCAAGGAGGTGCCGGCCGTCAAGGGCGTGCTGCACGGGGCGTCGGCGGCCGCGGTGGCCCTGACCCTGACGATGGTGCTCAAGACGGGCCAGAAGTGCCTGACGGGCGTCGTGCCGGTCCTGTTGTTCGCCGGCGCCTTCGTGCTCAACGGCGTGCTGCGCTTCCCGCTGCTGGGGACGCTCGCGATCCTGGCCCCGCTGAGCCTGATCTGGGCGTGGCCGCGGGAGCGCGCCGCGGCGGCGTCATGAGCGCCTCCGCATGAGTACCGAGGCGCTGTCGACCTACGTCCAGCTCATCGGGCTGTTCGGCATGCTGTCGCTGCTGTCCATCGGCGGTGGCAACGTCGTCCTCCCGGAAATGCACATCACCGCCGTCAACGGCAGGCATTGGCTCACCAACAACCAGTTCGCCGACCTGTTCTCCATCTCCCAGACCGCGCCGGGCCCGAGCATCCTCATCGTGTCGATGGTCGGCTACGGCGCGGGGCTGAAGGTGGCCGGGATTCCCGGGGCGATCATCGGCGGCGTCGTCTCGATGGTCGCGATGGTGGTGCCGGCCGCGACGTTCGTCTACGTCATCACCTTGATCTGGCAGAAGGCCGAGCGCTCGAAACTGCGGCGGGCGGTCGAGAAGGGTTTCGCGCCGCTGACGGTCGGCCTGATCCTGGCGGCGTCGTTGGTCATGAGCCGCGCGGCCGACCATGACTGGCGGGCCTACACCGTCACCGCGGTGTGCACCGTGATCTTCATGGTCACCAAGCTGAACCCGCTGATCGTGGTCGCCGCGGCCGGTGTGGTCGGGTATCTCGGTTTCATCTGACGATTCGAGCAGGTCAATCCGCCGCACACCAGGTTTGTCGGTGGCACGTGCGAGCATTGAAGTTGTTGTGTCTGATATAGCCCAGCCCCAGCCCCTGCAGTCGGCTCCGACGATCGCCCCGGTGCCGCAGCGCCGGCGTGCGTCGACGGATCTGCTGCGTCTGCTGCCCTATCTCGGCCCGTACCGCGGTCGGTGGGGTGTCATGCTGCTCACCGCATTCGCCGGTCTGGGCGTGACGGTGGCGATTCCGCTGGTGACGAAGGCCGTGATCGACGGTCCGGTGCGGCACCAGGATCAGCACGGCTTGTGGGTGCTCGGTTCGGCCGCCCTCGCGTTGGGGCTCCTCGAGGCGGTGCTGTGGTTCATCCGGCGCTGGCTCGGGGCCCGGGCGACCATGGGCGTCGAGGCCGACATCCGCAAGGAGCTCTACGCCCGGCTGCAGATTCTGCCCATGTCGTTTCACCGACAGTGGCAGTCCGGGCAATTGCTGTCGCGCGTGATGAACGACCTTGGCACCATTCGCCAATTCCTCGGTTTCGGTCTGCTGTTCTTGGTGCTCAACAGCATTCAGATCGTCGTGGTGACGGGCATCCTGCTGGCCATGTACTGGCCGCTGGGTGTGGTGGTCCTGGCGTCGGTGCTGCCGGTGACGGTGACGATCTTCAGATTCGAGCGGCAGTTCAGCCGGCTGTCCCGGCTGGCGCAGGACCAATCCGGCCATGTGGCAACGCATGTCGAGGAGTCCGCGCTGGGTCTGCGGGTGATCAAGTCGTTCGGCCGCGAGGACTACGTCTACCAGCGGTTCGACGAGCGGGCCACGGCCCTGTACGACGCGGAGGTCGGCAAGGTCGCGGTATCGGCGCGATTCTGGACACTCCTCGAGGTCATCCCCAACCTCACGCTGATCCTGGTGCTCGGGTTCGGCGCATATGCGGTCGGCCACGGCCTGGTCACCATCGGCACCCTGGTCGCGTTCATCACCATGATGCTGTCGCTGGTGTGGCCCATCGCGTCGCTGGGCTTCCTGTTGTCGATGATGCAGGAGTCGATGACCGCTGCCGATCGCGTCGCCGAGATCTTCGACGCGCCAGTGGATATCACCGACGGCCCGGTCACGACCGTGCCCCGCGGCGGGCATCTCGAACTGCGTGACGTCGGCTTCCAGTTCCCCGACGCCGCACCCGACGACTGGGCGCTGCGGCATGTGTCGGTGACGGTCGAACCGGGACAGACACTGGCGTTGGTCGGTGCCACCGGTTCCGGGAAATCGGTTCTGGCCGCACTGTTCTCGCGGTTGTACGACGTCACCGAGGGCGCCATCCTGCTTGACGGGCGGGACATCCGCGAGCTTTCGCTGCCCGCTTTGCGGACCGCCGTGGCCACGGCGTTCGAAGACCCGACGCTGTTCTCGATGTCCGTCGCCGAGAACCTCACCCTCGGTCGGGGCGCCGACAATCCCGCCACCGACGACGAGGTGCGCACAGCCGTCGACATCGCGGCCGCCCAGTTCGTCTACGACCTGCCGTACGGGCTGGACACCCGCATCGGTGAGCAGGGCATGAGTCTGTCCGGCGGTCAGCGGCAACGTCTTTCGCTGGCCCGTGCCATCCTCGCGAACCCGTCGCTGCTGGTGCTCGACGACACCCTCTCCGCACTGGACATGCACACCGAGGCCGAGGTGACGGTCGCGCTGCGGCGCGTGCTGAGGGAGGTCACCGGCATCGTGGTGGCGCACCGGGCGTCCACCGTCCTGCTGGCCGACCGGGTGGCGCTGCTGCAGGACGGCACCATCACGCGCATCGGTACACACGCCGAATTGTTGGTGCAGGCGCCCGAATACCGGTATCTGCTGTCCGCCGACGACGAGCTCGACGACGGTTGCGAACGCAGCTGCGACTGGGAGCAGGACGCTGAGCGGGAACGGCTCGAACAGCTGTATCTGGAGCAGTCCGATGAGTCCGAAGAGGTGCGGAGGCGATGAGCGCCGAGACCTGGAGAGGCCAGGCGGTCGACAAGGCCGAGGACCTGCCCATCGACGAGAGCATCTCGCGGCGGCGCGAGGCCCGCGCGTTGCTGGGCTCGCTGCTCAAGCCGTACCGCGCCGCGGTCCTGCTGCTGGGTCTGGTCGTCGTGGTGGAAAATGCTGCGCGCCTGTCGGTTCCGCTGCTCGTGCAGCGCGGCATCGACCACGGCATCCCGCCGATCCTGCACGGCGGGCCGGCGCGCGAACTGCTGCAGATCGTCGGGGCCCTGTGCGGCGTCGTGGTGCTGCAGGCCACGTTCCGGTTGTTCTTCCTGAACCGGTCGGGCCGGATCGGGCAGAAGGTGCTGCTGGAACTGCGCCGCTGCGTGTACCGGCAGTTCCAGCGGCTCGATGTCGCATTCCACGACCGCTACACCTCGGGCCGCGTGGTGAGCCGGTCCACCAACGACATCGAAGCCATCCAGACCATGTTGTCGACGGGTTTCGACAGCCTCATCACCGCGGTGCTCACCTTGGGCGGCACCGCCGTACTGCTCGTCACGCTGGATGTGCGGCTCGGGCTGATGTGCCTGGGCGCCTTTCCGCTCCTGGTGTTGCTGATCGCCTGGTTCCGCCGCGAGTCGTCGAAGACGTACCGCACCGTCCGGGAACGGGCGGCCCTGGTGATCGTCCAGTTCGTCGAGACCATGACGGGCATCAAGGCGGTGCAGGCCTACCGCCGCGAGCCCCGCAACCAGGACATCTTCGACGACGTCGTCGACGACTACCGCGTCATCAACGAACGCACCATGACCCTGCTCGCGGTGTTCATGCCCGGCGTCAAGCTCGTCGGCAACATCACCACCGCCGTGGTGCTGCTGTACGGCGGATATCTGGTGCTGCACGGCCGCATGACCATCGGCACGCTGACGGCCTTCCTGCTGTATCTGCGCATGTTCTTCGAACCGATGCAGGAGATTTCGCAGTTCTTCAACACGTTCCAGTCCGCGGCCTCGGCGCTCGAGAAGCTGGCCGGCGTCCTCGGGCAGCAGCCGGCGATCATGGACCCCGCCGACCCCGTCGCGCTCACGGCGGTCAAGGGGGACATTACTTTTCGCGAGGTGAGTTTCGGCTACACCCGGGCGCGGCCGGTGCTGCCGGAACTGAACCTGACGGTGCCCGCGGGGCAGACCGTCGCTCTCGTCGGTGCCACCGGCGCGGGGAAGACGACCATCGCCAAACTGATCGCGCGCTTCTATGACCCCGTCACCGGAACGGTGACGCTCGACGGCATCGACCTGCGGTCCATCGCCCAGGCCGAGTTGCGCCGGCATGTGGTGATGGTGACGCAGGAGAACTTCATGTTCGCCGGCAGCGTCGCCGACAACATCCGGTTCGGCCGGCCCGATGCCACCGACGCCGAGATCCGCGCGGCCGCGGAAGCCGTTGGCGCCGACCGGTTCATCGACGCGCTGCCGGACGGCTATGACACCGACGTCGCCAACCGGGGCGGACGGCTGTCGGCGGGGCAACGCCAGTTGGTCGCGTTCGCGCGCGCGTTCCTCGCTGACCCCAAGGTGCTGATCCTGGACGAGGCGACGTCGTCGCTGGACATCCCGACCGAACGCCTGGTGCAGCGCGCTCTGGCCACCGTGTTGGCCGGGCGGACAGCGCTGGTGATCGCGCACCGGCTCTCGACCGTGCAGTCGGCGGATCGGGTGCTGGTCCTCGACGGCGGACGCATCGTCGAAGACGGTGCCCCCGATGATCTGGTCGCCCAGAACGGGCGATACGCGGCGCTGCACCGCGCCTGGATCGACTCCCTGGCCTGACCGGTCAGGGGATCAGCCGCAACTGTCGCGCCTTCGAAACCGCCTCGTGCCGGGTATGGGTGCCGAGTTTCGTTGCGGCACTGCGCAGGTAGCTCTTGACGGTCTCGGGCTTCAGCGAGAGCCGCTGGGCTGCTTCGGTATTGGTGCAGCCCAGCGCAATCTGGGCCAGCACGTCGAGTTCGCGGGGGCTCAGCGGACCGGCCGGTGCGGGCCCGCCGGCCAGGGCTTCGGCCAGCCGGTCGGCGAGGTCGCCGAGCTCGCCGGGCGCGACGTGCCGGCCTGCGGCGGCCAGTCTCCGCAGTTCGGCGTGCACCTGCCTGAGGTGTTCGGTGTTCACCGCGGTGTCGGCCGCCGGGGGCTGCTGCAGCCGTAGTCGACGGTCCACTTCGTCGCGGATCGCGAGCTCGTCGGCGAGCCGCTGCGCGGAGGTCAGCATGAGGTCGACGGCCCGCCCGCCGAACGGGGCACTGGAGCGGTAGGCGCCGTAGAGCACAGCCCGGGTCCGGCCGTCGACGACGACCGGCACCGCCAGTACCGAGCGGATGCCCTCGGACAACACGGGCATGTCGTAGTCGTGGGTGATGGACGGCGCGTGCCGGTAGTCGGCCACCGCCAGCGGTTGGCCCGTCACCATGCTGGCCCCGCCGAGGCCGAACGCCGAGCGCACCGTCAGGCCGCGGAGCCCGCCGCCTCGGGTGCCGTAGAACTCGGTGATCAGCAGTGCGTCGTCGTGCACCTCGCCGCCGAACATCACGGGTACCGCGCCCTGGGTGCCCAATCGCCGTAGTTCGGCACGCACCGCGTCGGTGTCGCGCGGGCGCAGCAGCGATGGGCCGGTGGTCACGGTCAGTACCCTCTTTCGGGGGTAGCGGGCGGATGGGTGTGACGTAGATCCTACGTTCATGGCGACCAACGCTGGGACAACCACCAACACCGAGCAGTACCGCGCGGCGCGCGATCACCTCGTGGCATCGATCGGCGACTACTCGCAGGCCGTCGAAACGTTCCGCTGGCCGCGGCTGGCCGGCGCCTTCAACTGGGCCACGGACTGGTTCGACGTCGTCGCGCACAGTCCGGAACGGGCCGGGCAGACGGCGCTGTGGATCACCGAAGAGGGCGGGTCCGAGGAGCGGTACACCTTCGCCGAGATGGCCGATCGGTCCGACCGGGTGGCGACGTGGCTGCGGGCGCTGGGCGTGCGCAAGGGCGATCGGGTCATCGTGATGCTGGGCAACCAGGTCGAGCTCTGGGAGTCGATGCTGGCGGTGGCGAAGCTCGGCGCGGTGGTGATGCCGACGACGGGCGCCCTGGGCCCCGCGGACCTGGCGGACCGGATCACCCGCGGCGGGGCGGGCTTCGTGGTGACCAACGCTGCCGACGCCGACAAGTTCGCGTCGGTCGATGGGCAGTACGTGGGGGTCGTGGTCGGGGACTCGGCGCCGGGCTGGCATCGCTATGCCGATGCGTACGAGGTGGTTTCGGCGGGTCCGTTCGCCGCGGTCACCGAGGTCGACGATCCGCTGCTGGTGTATTTCACCTCGGGCACCACCAGCAAGCCCAAACTTGTTGAGCACTCTCAGATTTCGTATCCGGTCGGGCACCTGTCGACCATGGCGTGGATCGGGGTGACGCCGGGTGATGTCCATCTGGCGATCAGCTCGCCGGGCTGGGCCAAACACGCCTGGAGTTGTGTGTTCGCGCCGTGGATCGCCGAGGCGACCATCTTCGTCTACAACTACAGCCGCTTCGACGCCGCCGCGCTGATGGGGCAACTGCGCCGCGCCGGCGTCAACACCTTCTGCGCGCCGCCGACGGTCTGGCGGATGCTGATCCAAGCCGACCTCGGCACCAAACCCGAAGGGCTGCGCGAGATTCTGGGCGCGGGTGAACCGCTGAACCCCGATGTCATCGCGAAGGTGCAGGACGCGTGGGGCCTGACCATCCGGGACGGTTTCGGGCAGACCGAGACCACGCTCCTGGTGGGCAACACCCCGGGGCAGCCGGTCAAGGCCGGGTCGATGGGCCGGCCGATGCCCGGTGTGCCCGTGGTGCTGGTCGATCCGCTGACCGGCGAGCGGGCCGACGAGGGCGAGCTGTGCCTTGAACTGGGCGCGCGGCCGCTGAACCTGATGACCGGCTATCTCGGTGACCCACAACGTAATGCGGCCGTGATGGCGGGCGGTTACTACCACACGGGTGACGTGGCCGCCCGCGACGAAGACGGCTACATCACCTATATCGGCCGCACCGACGATGTGTTCAAGTCCTCGGACTACAAGGTGTCGCCGTTCGAGTTGGAGAGCGTGCTTATCGAGCACCCGGCGGTGGTGGAAGCCGCGGTGGTGCCGCAGCCCGATGACACCCGGCTAGCGGTCCCGAAAGCGTATGTGTGTCTGGCCACCGGCTGGGACGCCGACGCGGAAACCGCAAGGTCGATCATGGAGTTCGCCCGTGATCACCTGGCGCCGTATCTCAAGGTCCGCCGGGTGGAGTTCGGTGACCTCCCCAAGACGATTTCCGGCAAGATCCGGCGCGTTGACCTGCGCAAGCGCGAAGATCAAGCGCATGCGGCCGGCACCCCGATCGCATCGGAATACCGCTATGAGGATCTGGTGAACTGATGCTGAGCTACGACACCGGGCCCACCGAGACCCCGATCCTGGAAGAGACCATCGGCGCCAACTTCGAGCACACCGTCGCGGCCCATCCCGACACGCTCGCGTTGGTCGACCGCGGGCAGGGCCTGCGGTACACCTACGCGGAATTGAATGCCGAAGTCGATTTGATCGCCCGCGGCTTGATGGCCCGCGGCATCGAGAAGGGCGATCGGGTCGGCATCTGGTCACCGAACTGTGCCCAGTGGGTCGTGACGCAGCTCGCGACGGCCAAGATCGGCGCGATCCTGGTCAACGTGAATCCGGCGTACCGGGTGCACGAACTGGCTTATGCGCTCAACCAATCCGGGATGCGCATGCTGGTCTCGGCGACGTCGTTCAAGACGTCCGACTACGCGGCGCTGATCGACGAGGTGCGCCCGCAGGCACCCACGCTGTGCGACGTCGTCTACCTGGACGGCCCGGACTGGGATCAGTTGCGCGCCGACAGCGCAGCGGTCGGTGCCGATTTGTTGGCGGCCCGGCAGGCCACGCTGTCCAACACCGACCCGATCAACATCCAATACACCTCGGGCACAACCGGATTCCCGAAAGGTGCGACGCTGTCGCACCGCAACATCCTGAACAACGGCTACTTCACCACCGAGGGCATCAAGCTCATGCCCGGTGAGCGGCTGTGCATTCCGGTGCCGTTCTACCACTGCTTCGGCATGGTGATGGGCGTGCTCGGCTGCATGGCTCATGGTGCGGCCGTGGTGATTCCGGCCCCCGGCTTCGACCCGGCAGCGACGCTCGACGCCATCGAAGCCGAGCGGTGTGCCGGCGTCTACGGGGTGCCGACGATGTTCATCGCGATGCAGCACCACCCGTCGTTCGCCGGGCGGGACCTGTCGAGCCTGCGTACCGGCATCATGGCAGGCTCGGTGTGCCCCGTCGAGGTGATGAAGCACTGCGTCTCCGACATGCACATGGCCGAGGTGGCCATCGCGTACGGCATGACGGAGACGTCGCCGGTGTCCTGCCAGACGCTGATCGATGACGACCTGGACCGGCGTACCGCGACCATCGGGCGGGCGCATCCGCACCTGGAGGTCAAGGTCGTCAACCCGGAAACCGGCGAGACGGTGGCGCGGGGCGAGCCGGGGGAGTTCTGTACTCGTGGTTACTCGGTGATGTTGGGCTATTGGGACAACGACGAAAAGACCCGGGAGGCCATCGATTCCGAGGGCTGGATGCACACCGGCGATCTCGCGGTGATGCGCGCAGACGGCTACTGCGCCATCGTCGGCCGGATCAAGGACATGGTGATCCGCGGCGGCGAGAACGTGTACCCGCGCGAGATCGAGGAGTTCCTGTACACGCACCCGGACATCGAGGACGCGCAGGTGATCGGGGTGCCCGACGCCCGCTACGGCGAGGAGATCTGCGCATGGCTGCGGATGCGCCCCGGAGCCGAGCCGCTCGATGCCGCCGCCATCCGGGAATTCACCGCGGATCGGCTGGCGCACTTCAAGATTCCGCGCTATGTGCACATTGTCGACGAATTCCCCATGACGATCACCGGCAAGGTTCGCAAGGTCGACATGCGCGCCGAGAGCATTCGCATCTTCGGTCTGGACTGAGCGGCGTCCATCAGCCTCGATTCTTAACAGTGTCTTGACGCCGTCACCGGATGTCATCGCCACGTTTGCGTGCTGTCATTGGGGGGTATGGGTCTGGCCATCGGCGGCACATGCCGGCCGGCGGGACAGATGTCGACAGGAGCGCACCATGACCGTTATTCGTACCGATGCCTTCCGCCGGGTAGCCAAGTTGGTGCGCCGTCGTGCTCATCTGACCCCACAGGAACGCCACAATCTCGAGCTGTCGCACACGCCACTTGCCGTGATCTCGGCTTCGCTCGGGGCGCACGTCGCGCACTGATCCAGGGGCCGTACCCGGCCACCGGGGCCATCATTCGACTTGACGGGTCCCGATCGCCGGGGCTATCTTCCAAAAGTCAGCACCTCGCTAGGCGAGGCTCCTGAACGAACAGAAGCCACTGATCCGACGACGTCGAGAGACGCCCAGGGTCAGGACAGGTCTCCCCGGATTAAGGGGTTACCCAAAGTGGCTATCCGCCCAGCGGATTACGTCGTCCAGTGCCGAAGCTCTGACGAGAGGGGTGTGAGCGATGTCGAATCATGACCGGGTCTTGACGGCCTGTCCGGCAATCGCCTTCTCCCTTTTGTGTTGTCATCGACAGCGTTGCCTCCGCGGAGGCCCGGCGGCAAGGAGGTGAGGGATCACATGAGACCCGGCGATAGTCCGAGTTCCAGTCCGGAACGAGAACGTATGTATTTCAATCACATTCAGCATTCTGTGAAGTCCCTGCTGTCCTGCCGCCGAGTTGGTGGTTTGGCCGTCTGACCGACGCCTAAGGCAGGCCCACGGGACCGAACCCGACAGGAGCTCTGTCATGACCGTATTCCGCGCTATCCCAGTACGCCGGCTGGCCCGGCTGGTACACACCCGCACCCGCCTGACCCCACAGGAACGGCACAACCTTCAGATGTCGCAGACCCCGCTCGCGGTGATCTCGGCTTCTCTCGGGGCACACCCGCACTTCTGATCCGTCCGGCCGCACGGTCCGCCCACCGATTTCGGTGGGCGGACCCCTGCTGCGCTGCCCTTCTCCCGAGAGGAATCTCGCCATGGCCCTCTTCGCTCGCATGCCGCGACCCACCGGCGGAACGCCAGTAACACAACATGATTCGCCGAGCACCGCGGTGCTCGACACGGCGCACGTCGGCGACATCGTCGGCGCGCTCGGCACCATCCGTACCGACGAGACCACCACGGGCCGCAGCTGGTGGCAGCGCCTGAAGATGCTGCTGGTGGTGATGGGGCCCGGCCTCATCGTCATGGTCGGGGACAACGACGCCGGCGGCGTCGCCACCTACGCGCAGGCCGGCCAGAACTACGGCATGGCGCTGCTGTGGACGCTGGCGCTGCTGATTCCGGTCTTGTACGTCAACCAGGAGATGGTGGTCCGACTCGGTGCCGTAGCCGGCGTCGGGCACGCCCGCCTGATCTTCGCCCGGTTCGGCAAGTTCTGGGGCGCTTTCAGTGTCGGTGACCTGTTCATCGTCAATGCGCTGACCATCGTCACCGAATTCGTCGGGGTGTCCATGGCGCTGAACTACTTCGGGCTGCCCAAGTCGATCTCGGTCCCGCTCGCGGCGGTGCTGTTGTTCGCCGTGGTGGCCGGTGGCTCGTTCCGCCGTTGGGAGCGTTTCATTTTCGCGCTGATCGCCGTCAACATCGTGATCTTCCCGTTGGCGTTCATCGTGCACCCGTCGGCATCGGAAACCGCGCACGGTCTGATCCCGTCGTTGCCGGGTGGGCTGAACTCGACGCTGTTGCTGCTGATCGTGGCGATCGTCGGCACCACCGTCGCGCCGTGGCAGTTGTTCTTCCAGCAGTCCAACATCGTCGACAAGCGGTTGACCCCCAAGTGGATTCGTTACGAGCGCGTCGACCTGTGGATCGGCATCGTCGTGGTGATGGTCGGCGCGGTCGCGATCATGGCTGCCGCGGCGTTCGGGCTAGGCGGCACCGCTGCGGCCGGAAACTTCACCGATGCCGGTGACGTCGCACATCAACTGGGTCAGCACGTGTCGCACACCGCCGGTGCGCTGTTCGCCATCCTGCTGCTGGATGCGTCGCTCATCGGGGCCAACGCCGTCGGCCTCGCGACCACCTACGCGCTGGGCGACACCATGGGCAAGCGCCACTCGCTGCACTGGAAAGTCAGTGAGGCCCCCGCTTTCTACCTCGGCTACGCGGCGCTGCTGGCGGTGGCTGCCACGGTGTCGTTCAGCCCCGACCACGTGCTGGGGCTGTTGACGCAGGGCGTGCAAGCCCTCGCCGGTGTGTTGCTGCCGTCGGCGACGGTGTTCCTGGTGCTGCTGTGCAACGACAAGGCGGTGCTGGGTCCGTGGGTCAACACCATGCGGCAGAACATCCTGGCCGGCGTGATCGTGTGGGCCTTGGTACTGCTGTCCCTGGCGCTGACCGCTGCGACGTTCTTCCCGAATCTGACTGCCGCACAACTCGAGTGGGGTTTCGGCGTCGGGGTTGCCGTCGGCGTGCTCGGTGGTGGCGCCATCGCCGGCGCGACGCTGCGGTCGCGGCGCGCGCAGCGGAAGCGGGCCGCAGCGGAGGTCGCGGAGGAACTGGGTGGCCTGGACCCCGAGCAGGTGGAGGATCTGGATGAGCAACCGGACGATCGCGCGGTCCGGAAGGCGCTGCGGAACCAGGAGCGGGACAGTTTCCGCACGCCCGCGCTCGACACCCTGGATCGGCCGGCGTGGTCGCCGCTGCGGGTGGCCGGCATGGTCGCGCTGCGTGGCTATTTGCTGGTGGCCGTGGTGCTGGTCGGCGTGAAGGTTGCCGAGGCGATCAGCGGCTGACAGAGGTGGGGCGCGGTGCCGGTGGTGCCGCGCCCCCTTCGAAACCGGTTCACAGGGAATCGCGTGCGGGGCAGTGCGAGGTGTCGCCGTCCTTGCAGGTGCACAGGTCCGTGTGCCGCCGTTCGATGTCAGCAACGTCACCTGTCGGGCTGCGCACCGCCGTAATGATCGCGGCCGTCCCCGCTGCCGCGGTGAGCAGCAACTCGATTTGATTTGCGGACTGCAGAAGAACCACCAATTGATGCACTGTAACCAGCCGATTTACCATGCTGACCGTCCGATGCATTGCATTGCTGTGCGTACCTGGATTCGTTCCCGACGACTGTCGCACAGTACCGACGTGGGCGTCAATTCCGCAAACGGTGTGTCCGGGTCGAGGTGCATGGCGGCCGCCTGATCGCCAGTGCGGGAAATCCCGCCGACGGACCAGGCGTGACACCGGCAGCGGCACCAATCGTGTTGCGTCGTCCAGCGATACGGGACTTATCGATGCCCGCCTATCCAGGTATCCCGGACGTCGGATTCGCGCCCCTCGGCATGCTGGGCGACGTAGGCTGAGTGCCCGACTCCCAGGTCGGCGTGGCGACGACGAAAGGTGTTGGCACAGTGAAGGTGACAGTTATGGGGGCCAGTGGCCTCATCGGGAACCTACTGGTCGACCTCTTGACTCGGGAGGGCGAGGACGTGGTCGCCGCGTCCCGGCGCTCCGGCGCCGACGTGCTCAGCGGTGTGGGCCTCGCCAAAGCCCTGGCGGGCGCGGACGCCCTCGTCGACGTCACCAACTCGCCGTCCTTCGAAGACGAGGAGGTGATGGATTTCTTCGTGAGGGCGACCACCAATCTGGTGGCGGCGGCCCGCGCAGCAGGGGTGGGCCATTACGTCGCACTGTCGATCGTGGGCGTCGACGAACTGCCGGACAGCGGCTACCTGCGGGCCAAGGTCGCGCAAGAGGGGATCATCGCGTCGTCGGGGCTGCCCTACACGATCGTGCGCGCCACGCAGTTCCACGAGTTCGCAAGCGCCATCGTCGATTCGTTGGTCGTCGAGGCCGACACCGACGAAGGCGACGAGCACGATGTGCGGGTGCCGGATGCCTTGATTCAGCCGATCGCGGCCGACGAGGTGGCCGCGTACCTGGCTGAGGTCGCGATAGAGCCACCGCGCAACCATGTGATCAACATCGGCGGGCCCGAGAAGTTCCCGTTCTCGAGGCTGGCCCGGGAGGTGCTGGCCCTCCATCACGACGATCAGCGGGTGGTGGTCGACCCGCAAGCGAAGTACTTCGGCACGACGCTGAAGAAGGAGAGCCTGGTCACCGGGGCCGGGGCGATGATCGCTTCGATTCCCTTCTGAGCGGCATCACGCGAGCAGCGGGCCCAACTGTGTTGCGTAGTCCTGTAATACCGGAACCTGCCGGAGCAGCAGCTGTTCCTGTTCGGCGCGCCCGGACATCGCCACCGCCGCCACCAGGGTCGAGGTAGCGGAACGGATCGGCACCGCGATACAGGCGGAGTCGGTCCGCAATTCTCCGGTCTGGATGGCGTGGCCGTTTTCCCTGATCGCGGTGAGTTGCTCGGCCAGTGCCGATTTCGACGTGATGGTGCGGTCTGTGAGCGCGGCCGGCACGAGGCCGAGCAGCGTGTCGGCATCGCGCTTCTCGGCGAGCAGCAGCTTGCCGACGGCGCTGGCGTGCAGGTGGCGGTTCAGCACGGATTCGTCTGCGGGCGGCGGGTATTCGCCGTCGGCGTCCGCGAGGCGCACGGAGGTGTTGGTGAAGTAGAACAGATGGACCCCGAAGCGCACAGAGAGTCGGAGCTCGGCCAGGGTTTCGCGGGCCCGGGTGCATACGGTGGGGGAGACCGCGGCATCGATCAGCAGACCCATCCGCGGGCCAAGTGCGAATCCCGACAAGTCCGGTAGCCGGACGATGTAGCCGTCGGCGACAAGGAGATTCAGCAGCCGGTAGGTGGTGGCCGACGGCATCGACAGGTGTTCGGCGATGTCCTTCGCCGTGACCCCGGTGCCGGCCAGGGCGACCGCTTCGAGCACCTGTAACGCGCTCTGTACTGCTTTGGGCTGGCGGCCCGACAGCGCGCCGTCGGCGGGGCTCATCGGCGCACCTCCCACGGGTTGTAGTCGGCGAACACGTCGCCGGCGACGGTCTCGTCGAACACCCCGACCAGGTCCGCCAGATCGGGCACCCGACGTCGCCGGACGAGGAACGCCGCCAAACCCATTGCCAGCAGCACGGAGTAGACCGCGGTGGCGATCCACACCGGCGATGCCACGGAGAGGGCGGCCCAGATGATGATGGCGACCATGGTGGCGGCGGTGGCGAGCCCGACGACCAGCGGCGCGGTGGTGAGCTCGCCGATCCGGCGCAGAAATGCCGGCGTCGCAAGGCAAACCAGCAGATACGCCACGATGTAGCCGTGGGCCGACACCGCCAGCAGTCCGACGAGGACGTCGCGGCTGGACTCCGCGGCGAACAGGTAGCCGACCGGCACCGCGACGATCACGGGCATCGCGATGCTGAGCGCGACGTGCGGGGTGCGGTAGCGCGGGTGGGCGCGTCCCATGGCGGTCGGCAGCAGGCCCTCGCGTCCCATCGCGAACAACGTCCGGGACAGCGCGGTGGTGGATCCGATCACGCAGGCGATCCAGGACGCGGTGATGCCGAACTCCATCGCGACGGACAGTGCACCGGCCAAGGTGTCGGCCGAGTCGGGAAGGGACAGCACGATGGGCGTCGACCCGGTTCGGGTCTGAATCGTGCCGGTGGTCTGCAGGACGGCGGCGAACGTGTACAGCGCCCCCAGCGCGAGCGGTGTCCAGCGGATCGCCCGGGTCACGGTGACGAACGGACGCTGCGCCTCGCGGGCGACGGTGCTGGCGCTCTCGAAGCCGACGTATGACGTAATGGCGAGCAGGAGCGCGAAGCCCAGGGCTGAATGTGGGGCATCGGCAACCGCTTTCGACGGTGTCGCGGGACCGGTGACCGCTCCGCCGAAGGCGATCACCAGGACCAGGCCGGCCACCACGATCGCGAACAGTTCGACGGCCAGCGAGATGCGCGCAGACAGTCTGATACCCCGGATCATGAGGATCAGTGCGGCGCCGCCGACCAGGGCGGTCAGGCCGGCGACGACGGGCTTGCCGTCCGGCACCCCGACCCTGCCCAGCAGCGCGGCGAGGTAGCTGGCCGCGCCGAGCGCACTGGCCATCGCCGCGGCGGCATAGCCGATGACCAGTGACCAGCCGGACGCGATGCCCGGTACGGGGCCGAGCCCCTTGACGGTGTAGCTGTACAGCCCGCTGACCGCGACCATCCGGGTGGAGAACTGCGTGATGCAGTACCCGACCGCCGTCATCATGAGGGCGGTCAGGATGAACACCGCGATCGTCGCGTGGCCGGCAGCCGGCAGGACCAGCGCGGGCAGGGTGACCATCACCGCTGATGGCGCCACCGCCGAGACCGACTGCCCGAGCACCTGGGTGAACGTCAGCTGCGCGCGCTGAAGTCCGGCGACCGGCGAGCGGCTCCGGATGGTTCTGGTGGGGCCCATTTGTCGGAAGGTAGCCGATCGCCGCCGACCTCGGCGGCGTTGTCGGGTAAACATCGAAAATCTTCAAATGAGAATCGGGACGCCTGCCCATAGCGAAAGACCCCGTGCCGGCACGCTGGATCGACGCGAGCTGCGATTATCAACCAGCCCGAATGAGAATGACGGCGCCATTTCAAATGAGAATCCGAATTCGCCGAATACCCATTCGAAATAAGTGGTGACGCGCACCACATCACGGCGTAAACATGAATTCCATGACAGCCACGATCAGCACCGAACTGGATCCGCGGACCGCCGAATTCATCTCCCGTCCGCAGCAGATGTACGTCGACGGTCAGTGGGTCGAGTCGGTTTCCGGCCGGCGTTTCGACACCGTCGACCCTGCCACCGAGCAGGTCATCACGACTGTCCCGCACAGCGGTGCCGAAGACGTCGAGCGCGCGGTCCGGGCGGCGCGGCGGGCGTTCGAGGACGGCCCGTGGCCGGCGATGACGCCGGCCGAGCGGCAGCGGATGATCTGGCGCATCGCCGAGGGCATCACGGCCCGGGCCGATCAGTTCGCCGAGCTGGAGAGCATCGACAACGGCAAGTCCGTCGCCGTCGCCAAGGCCGTCGACGTGACCTGGGCCGCGGAGATCTTCTACTACTACGCCGGCTGGGCCACCAAGATCGAAGGTCGCACCGTCCCGGTGTCGGTGCCGTGGGCCCCGGGCGGCAAGTTCCACGCCTTCACGCTGCGGGAGCCCGTCGGCGTCTGCGCTCAGATCACCCCGTGGAACTTCCCGCTGGTCATGGCCGCGTTCAAGGTCGCACCGGCTCTGGCCTGCGGGAACACTGTCATTCTCAAGCCCGCCGAGCAGACCCCGCTGACCGCGGTGCTGCTCGCCGAAGTGATCGCCGAGGCCGGCGTCCCGGCCGGGGTGTTCAACCTGCTGACGGGCTTCGGCGACGTCGGCGCCGCGCTGTCCGCGCATGAGGGCGTCGACAAGGTCGCCTTCACCGGATCGACCGAGGTGGGCAAGAAGATCGTCAATGCCGCGTCGGGCAACCTCAAGAAGGTCTCGCTGGAGCTGGGCGGCAAGAGCCCGCAGGTGGTCTTCGCCGATGCCGATCTGGAAGCCGCGATTCCCGGTGTGGCCGGCGGATTCCTGTTCAACCACGGCCAGACCTGCACCGCAGGCACCCGGCTGCTGGTCGAGGACGCCATCTTCGACGAGTTCACCCAGGGCGTCGCCGAACACGCCGCCGGGATGCGCATCGGGCCCGGCCTGGACCCCACCAACGACATCGGACCGCTGGTCTCCCGCGAGCAGCTCACCAAGGTCACCGGCTACCTCGACGACGGCATCGCGCAGGGTGCGCGGGCGCTGGCCGGCGGTGGCCGCCACGGCGACACCGGCTTCTACGTGCAGCCCACGGTGTTGGTCGACGTGAACCGCGACTTCAACGTCTACCAGGAAGAGATCTTCGGGCCGGTCGCCGTCGCCGTGCCGTTCAACCGTGACCGCGGTGTTCGCGAAGCCGCCAACGACACCCCGTACGGGCTGGCCGCCAGCGTGTGGACCCGCGACGTCTCGACCGCGCACCGGGTGGCGCAGCAGATCAAGGCCGGCACCGTGTGGGTCAACTGCCACAACGCGTTCGATACCGCGTTGCCATTCGGGGGATATAAGCAATCGGGCTGGGGGCGTGAACTCGGTGAGGGAGCCATTGCCGAATACACCCAGACGAAAGCCATCAACATCGCATTGTGAATTTCGCCGCCGAATGAGAATTCGCCGCACCATCGATTCTCATTTGAACTCATCGAAGCCTTACCCCAGGGCAACCAATTCACATTCAATTCCATCGAGGGTAGACCCATGACAACTGACGCAGTTCTCGATGCCGGTCGCAGCACCGGCGCCCCGCCCAACCGATTGACCGGCCGTCTCGGCCCGGTGGCGATCGTGTTCATGGTCGTCGCGGCAGCCGCGCCGCTGACCGTCGTCGCCGGCACCTTCCCGATCGGCATCTCCGCAGGCAACGGGGCGGCTTACCCGGCGTCGTACGTGGTGTGCACCGCAGTGCTGCTGCTGTTCGCGGTCGGCTTCACCGCCATGGCCCGGCACATCACCGGCGCAGGCGCGTTCTACACCTACATCGCCCACGGCTTCGGCCGGCATGCCGGACTCGGCGCCGCGTTCCTGGCGCTGCTGTCGTACACGGCCGTCCAGGTCGGTGTGTATGGCTACATCGGGGCATCCATCAACGAGCTCGTCACCGCCCACGGCGGACCCGCGGTGCCGTGGTACCTCTATGCGCTGCTGATGATGGCGGTCACCGGCTTCCTGGGTTACCGGCACATCGAGCTGTCCGGCAAGGTGCTGGGTGTCCTGCTGGTCTGCGAGGTCGGCATCGTCCTGGTGATCAACGCCGCGGTCATCGGACGTGGCGGCGCACAAGGACTTTCGACGGCGGTGCTGCGTCCGGACAACTTCTTCTCCGGTGCCCCGGGCATCGCGCTGATCTTCGCGCTGGCCGGCTACATCGGCTTCGAGGCCACTGCGGTATTCCGCGACGAGGCCCGAGACCCGGTGCGGACCATCCCGCGGGCGACGTACGCCGCGCTGCTACTCATTGGCGGCTTCTACGCGCTCAGCAGCTGGGCGCTGGTCAGCGCCTGGGGTGACACCGGTGCGGTCGACGAGGCGACGAAGAACCCCGCGACCATGCTCACCGAGACCGCGACCCACTACGTCGGTGCGGTGGGCGGTGACCTGGTCCAGATCTTCTTGATCACAAGCCTTTTCGCGGCGCTGCTGTCCTTCCACAACGTGCTGGCCCGCTACATCTTCTCGCTCGGCAACACCCGGGCGCTGCCCGAGCGCTGCGGCCGCTCGCACCCGCGGCACGACTCTCCGCACGTCGCCTCGTTCGCCCAGACCCTCTCGGCGCTGGTGCTCGTCGCGGCGGCGGTCCTCGCCGGCCTGGACCCGGTGACGCAGGTGTTCACCTGGTTCGTCGGCGCCGCGTCGGTGGGCATCGTGGTGCTGATGACGCTGACGTCCGCGGCGGTCGTCGTCTACTTCCGGCGGACCCGCCTCGACACCCGGCCGTGGCACACCTTCATCGCGCCGAGCCTGGGCTTTGCCGGTCTGGCGGTGCTGTCGGTGATGACCGCCGTCAACCTCCCGCTGCTGGTCGGCGGCTCCGGAACCCTGGCCGCCATCATCGGCGTCCTGCTGGTCGGTGCCTTCGCCGGCGGCATCGTGGTCGCGGTCATGCGACCACATGCTGGAGCTCGACAGAACGAAAACCCTGATATCGCAAAGGAGATCGCACAATGACTGCCACCATTCAACCCCAGACGACCACCATTCCCGACCATCCGCTCACCCCGTTGAGCGCCGACGAAATCCGCGCGGCACGCCGCATCGTCGACGCCCACGGCCTGCTCGGCGACAGTGTCCGTTTCGTGTTCGTCGCACTGGAGGAACCGCACAAGAACGACGTGCTGGCGTTCCGTCCCGGGGACGACATGGACCGACGCGCCCGGGTGCTGCTGCTCGACCGGGCCACCGGCCAGGGCTCGGATCTGGTGGTGTCGGTGACCGAGGCCCGTGTGGTCAGCGAGGTGACGATCGACAGCACCTGCGACGGCCATGTGCCGATCCTGGATCAGGAGTTCGAGGACATCGAGTCGTTCCTCCTCGACTGCCCGGAGTGGATCGAGGCCATGACCAGGCGCAAGCTGAATCCGACTGACGTACGCGCGGTTCCGCTGTCGGCCGGCGTCTTCGGCCACGAGGACGAGATCGGCCGGCGCATCGTCCGGGTGCTCGCGTTCTACCAGTACGACGCCGCGGACCTGCCGTGGGCGCACCCGATCGACGGTGTCGTCGCCTATGTCGACCTCACGGGACGCAAGGTGGTCAAGGTGATCGATGAGGTCGAGCTGCCGCTGCCCACCGAACGCGGTGAGTGGGATGCGGCGCCGCATGCCGTTCCCGCCCGCACCGATCTCAAGCCCATCGAGATCACCCAGCCCGAAGGCGCCAGCTTCACCGTCGACGGCAACCAGATCACCTGGGCCGACTGGTCTTTCCGGTTCGGCTTCGATGTCCGCGAGGGCCTGACCCTGCATCAGCTGTCGATCGACGGGCGCCCCGTGGTGTACCGGGCGTCTATCGCGGAAATGGTGGTGCCGTACGCCGATCCGTCCCCGGTTCGGTACTGGCAGAACTACTTCGACCAGGGCGAGTACCTGTTCGGCCGGTACACCAACGCCCTCGAACTTGGCTGTGACTGTCTGGGCGAGATCAAGTACTTCGACGTCACCATCGCCGACGAGAACGGCGAGCCCAAACTGATGAAGAACGCGATCTGCTTGCACGAGGAGGACTTCGGCGTGCTGTGGAAGCACACCGACATGTTCAACGGGATGGCAGAGGTCCGCCGCTCGCGTCGTCTGGTGATCTCGTTCTTCCTGACCATCGGCAACTACGACTACGGCTTCTACTGGTACCTGTACCTCGACGGCACCATCGAGTTGGAGGCCAAGGCCACCGGTATCGTGTTCGCGTCGGCTTACCGTGGGCCGGAGGGCTTTTCCACCGAGATGGCGCCGGGCCTCGGTGCGCCGTTCCACCAGCACATGTTTTCCGCGCGGCTGGACATGGCGGTCGACGGCCTGACCAACACCGTCGAAGAGGTGGATGCCGTCGGCGTCCCGATGGGTCCGGAGAACCCGTGGGGCAACGCATTCCGTCCACAGAAGACCAAACTGACCCACGAGCTCGAGGCCATGCGCACCGCCGACAACCTGAAAGCGCGGGTGTGGCACGTCACCAACCCGACCAAGCAGAACCGGCTGGGCCAGAACGTCGGCTACGCACTGCATCCGGAGGGTCAGCCGACGCTGCTGGCCGACCCGTCGAGCTCCATTGCCAAGCGGGCGGCGTTTGCGACCAAGCACCTGTGGGTGACGAAATACGATCCGGCAGAACGGTATCCGGCCGGCCAGTTCGTCAACCAGCATCCCGGCGATGCCGGCCTGCCGTCCTACGTCGCGCAGGACCGCAACATCGAGGGCGAGGACATCGTGGTCTGGCACACCTTCGGGCTGACGCACTTCCCGCGGCCGGAGGACTGGCCCGTGATGCCGGTGGACTACGCGGGATTCAAGCTGAAGCCGGTCAGTTTCTTCGACCGCAACCCGGCGCTGAATGTGCCGCCGTCGCCGAAGAAGTCGCACTGCTGCAACGGCTGAGCGCGAAATGAGCCGCCGGGCCTGGTCACCCCCGAAGACCAGGCCCGGCTTTTCGCTGTTCAGCGGTTGGTCAGTGTTCAGCGGTAGACCAGACCCGACAGTCGCCACGCCAGCTGGTGCTGGACGGCAGGGACTCGGCCGGCGAGGCCGATCGCCTGGTTCCGGATTGGACGCAGGGGCGCCGGCATCGTGGCCAGGCGGGTCAGCCGGTCGGTGAGGGTGATCACCTGTTGGGCCAGTGGCCGCCGGGCCGCGCTGTATTCGTCGAGCGTCTCCTCGTGCCCTGTCGCCAAAACCCTTGTCAGGGAATCGCTCAACGCGATGGCGTCCTGAATGCCCAGATTCATGCCCTGGCCGCCTGCCGGGCTGTGGACGTGCGCCGCATCGCCGGCGAGCAGCACCCGGCCGGCGCGATAGCTGTCGGCGACGCGGTGCTGGATCCGGAACCGCGACCCCCACGTCACGTCGGTCACCGTCATCCGGCCAGGGCCGAGTCCGCGGGTGTCGAGCAAGTCCTGGATGAACGCGGCCGACGGTTGTTCCGGTGCGGTGTCCACGGGCGCGACGACCCGGTAGGTGCCGTCGGGCAGTGGGGCGACCACCGTCAGCCCGCCCGACGCCCAGAACAGGACGACCTCGTGGTCGGTGACCTCCCCCGTCAGGTGCACGTCCGCCAGCGCGAACGACTCGCCATATTGGCCGCCGGTGAACCCGATGCCGGACTGCTCCCGCACCACGCTGTGCATGCCGTCGGCGCCGACGAGATATCGCGCTTGGATGGTATCGCCGTCGTCGAATCGGGCGGTGACGCTGTCGGCGCCCTGCGTGATGGCGGTCAGCGTTTTGGGTCGGATCACCTCGCCGCCGAGTTCGATCAGCCGTTCCAACAGCAGTCGCTCGGTGGTGGACTGCGGCACCGTCAAGGTGTATGGATACCGGGTCGGCAGCGTGCTGAAGTCGATCGACATCAGAGTGCGACGGCCATCCCGGATGGTGAACAGCGGTGCGTGGATTCCCTCCTTGACCAGGCGTCGGGACACGTCGAGAGCTTCGAGCACCTCCAGCGTGCGGGCGTTGACGGCGCCGGCGCGCGAGGTGTTGGCCCCCGCGGTCAGCCGGTCGATCACTGTGGCTCTGATATCGCGGGCCCGCAGTGCCGTGGCCAGCGCGAGGCCGGTGGGACCGGCTCCGACGATCAGGACATCTGTATCGGTCATCTGCGTCTCCTTCCGGGTATGCCAACAGTTGTTGGCATACCTATCGTCGCGCGCCGTTGCGCCAAAGTCAACAACTGTTGGCATACACTTGTTGGCATGCGCAGATCGTCTGAAGAGACCAAGGCGGTGATCCTCGCCGCGGCCCGGGAGCGGTTCGCGACGACCGGCTATCAGGCGGCGACCATCAGGGCCATCGCCGCGGACGCGCACATCGACCCGTCGATGGTGATGCGCTACTTCGGCAACAAGGACCAGTTGTTCGCCGCCGCAGCCGAATTCGATCTGCGGTTCCCGGACCTGGCCGACGTGCCCAGGGCGGAGTTGGGGGCCGCGATGGTTCGACACTTCCTGGACCGCTGGACCCAGGACGACGGGCTGATCGTGCTGCTGCGGTCATCGACCACGAATGCCGAAGCGGCGCAGCGCATGCAGAGTATCTTCGCCGACCAGCTGCGGCCCGCCATCGCGCGGCTGAAGCCCGTTGATCCCGCGCGGTGCGCCGGATTGATCGCGACGCAGGTGCTCGGCATGGCGATGTGCCGGTTCGTCCTCAAGCTGCCGCCCATTGTCGCGATGAGCGACGCAGACCTCGTCCACTGGCTCGCGCCGACTCTGCAGCGGTACCTCGACGAGGCCTGATCAGGTGTCGGGCACGCCGATCCGCCGGTAGCGCTGCAGCCGCACCCCGAGCCGCTGCGCGGCGGGCACGGTGTGCAGCGCGTGCAGCTCGGCGGCGATGGCGGCCGACATTCGCTGAGTGAACCCCGCCGGATCGTCGGCGGCGTCGACATCCTCGGGCACGATGACGTCGACGATGCCGGCCTTGAGCAAGTCCGCGGACCGAACACCTTGCGCGGCAGCAAGTTCCGGCGCGTGATCGACGTCGCGGTAGACGATGGCGCTCGCACCTTCCGGCGGCAGCGGAGCCAGCCAGCCGTGCTGCGCGGCGAGCACCCGGTCGGCCGGGACCATCGCCAGCGCCGGTCCGCCGCTGCCCTGACCCAGCAGCACCGACACCGTCGGGGTGTCGAGCGTGACCAGTTCGGCAAGGCACAGCGCGATCTCCCCGGCCAGCCCGTCCTCCTCGGCCTGCCGCGACAACGCGGGGCCGGCGGTGTCGATCACCAGTACCAGCGGCAGCTGCAATCCGGCCGCCAGCGCCATTCCGCGGCGAGCTTCCCGCAGCGCACGCGGCCCGACCAGGCCGCCGATCACCCGGCGCTGACCGACCACCACCGCGGGCTGCCCGCCGAACCGGGCCAGCGCCAGCAGCGTCGTCCCCGACTCCCCGCGCCCGGTCCCCGACAGCAGCACCCGGTCGGTGGCGCCGCGCGCCAACAGGTAATCCACGCCCGGCCGGTCGGCTCGTCGTGACGCCTCCACCGACTCCCACGCCGGCACGTCCGCGATCTGTGCACGATTTTCCGCGCCCTCGGCGGATTTTCGTGCACAAATCCCTGGGTCGGGCGGGTCGGTGACCACCGTCAGCACGCGATCAACGACGCCGCGCAGCTTGTCCAGCGGGACGACGCTGTCGATCACGCCGTGGGCGAACAGATGCTCGGCGGTCTGCACACCCTCGGGGAACGGCTCGCCGTACAGGTGCTCGTAGACGCGCGGCCCGAGGAACCCGATCAGCGCACCCGGCTCGGCGGCGGTGAGGTGCCCGAGAGATCCCCACGAGGCGAACACCCCACCGGTCGTCGGGTGGCGCAGGTACACGAGGTACGGCAAGTGCGCTTTCTTGTGCAGCTCGACGGCCGCGGCGATCTTCACCATCTGCAGGAACGCGACGGTGCCCTCCTGCATGCGCGTCCCGCCCGACGACGGCGAGGCGATCAGCGGCAACCCGAGCGCCGTCGCGCGTTGCACGGAAGCGGTGATCCGCTCGGCAGCGGCCACCCCGATCGAGCCGGCCAGGAAGTCGAATTCGCACGCCAACACGGCCACCCGGCGGCCGGAGACGGTGCCCTCGCCGGTCAGGACGGACTCGTCCAGCCCGGTGCGCAGCGTCGCGTCGGCCAGTTCGGCGCGGTATCCGTCGGTGACGGCCACCTCGAGGGGCGGGCCGTCCCAGCTGCGGAACGATCCGTCGTCGAGGATGGCGTCGAAGAACTGACGGGCTCCGGTCCGGCTCACTCGGTCAGGCTAATCGGCTAGCGACTGGCCGCGGTCCACACTTCGTCGTTCCGCACCCGGCGCCTCGCCTCGGCGGCCTGATCCTTGACCCACGCGTCTTCGAAGCGTTCCCCTTCCGGCTCGCGGCGCAGGCGGTTCATCAGGCGGTTCAGCCATGCCGGTGGCGTCGCCGGCTCGTACATCGGCAGCGCCGTGCTCAGCGAGTACAGCGTCTTCAGGACGACGAACACCCCGAACATCCGGGCCGGTGAGTTGGTCACCGCAGCGGCGAAGATGCCGAAGATCAGCGCGAGATGCACCACCCCGACCCGCCCGAAGCTGCGGTTGGCGGTCTGTTCGAGCACACCGAACGACCAGCGGCGCAGGTAGGGCACGTCCACGAGGAAATCGATCACGACGATGACCAGCATCTGCAGGCAGCCGAAGCCGGCGCTGCGCCAGTCCAGGCCCACCAACTCGGCGTTTCCGTTGTGGGTGAGGATCAGCAGGATCACCGCGATGAAGACGCCGTGCGCGGCGCAGAAGACCGCGTTGATGAAGAAGAACCCCTTGATGAAAGAGGCGGGCTTGGCTTTTGCCTCGATTGCTCCTCGCGTCCGCGCGGTGCCCTTCGACTGCGGCGGCTCGTACCGGAAATGGCCGCGGCGCGGGTTCCACCGTTGTTGCAGGACACCGCGGGCGTAGATGAAGAGCAGCCCGACGACGGTCTCGAACCAGTAGACGATCAGGGTCGTCGCCGCCGACCACTCCTGCGTGAACCAGCCGACCGCGGGGATCGCGTTGGCCGCGATCAGCGTCAACAGGTGGGCGAACTGGTTCGCCCTCGGCTGTTCGGGCGGGGTCGGTGGCACCGGCCAATCGTCGCACCAAGTCACCGGCGGTACCCCCCAACCGGGCTCGCGCCTCGCCGCATGATCGCCGCACCGCTTAGGCTGGCCGAATGATCGGAGTGACCCGGGACGGCAATGTCCTGACCCTGGAAATGCAGCGCCCCGAGCGGCGCAACGCGCTGAACGGCGCACTCGTCGACGGCGTGCGTGAAGAGATCGAGAAAGCCTCGCCGGCGGATACCCGCGCGATCGTGCTGACCGGAGCGGGCACGGTGTTCAGCGCGGGCGCCGACCTGTCCGACGCCGAGGGCGTGGCCAAGGAACTCCCGGACAAGGCGCTGGCCCTGAACCTGGCCATCGACGCCAGCCCGATTCCGATCATCGCGGCGCTCAACGGCCCCGCGATCGGCGCAGGCGTCATCCTGGCCATGATCTGTGACCTGCGCGTCGCCGTCCCAGGCACCTACTTCCAGTTCCCCATCGCCAAATACGGTCTGGCGCTGGATAACTGGAGCATCCGCCGGCTGACGTCGCTGGTCGGCCACGGCCGCGCCCGTGGCATGCTGATCGCCGCCGAACGCCTCGATTTCGACACCGCACTGCAGACCGGCATGGTCAACCGCGCCGGCACGCTGGCCGACGCACAGGCGTGGGCGGCCGAGATCGCCGGCCACGCGCCGCTGTCGGTCGCGCACTCCAAGCGCGTGCTCAACGACGACGGTGCCTACGACACCGTCCGCGGCGAGCACACCCGCATGTTCAACAAGGCCTGGGCCAGCCCGGACGTGATCGAGGCCCAGGTGGCCCGGTTCGAGAAGCGGGCACCGAGGTTCCAGGGCGCCTGATGCTGCGACGGGCACTGCGGCTGATGTGGGGAACGGCGGCGCTGGTCGCCGGCGGCTGGGTGGTGCGGGCGCTCAACGGCGCGCCCGCCGCACTCGGTGCCGGCCCCGCGGACATCAACGCGGTCGCGGCCGGCTCGCCCAACAATCACGACGGGGTCTTCGTCAACCTCGAGCCGCCGTCCGGCACGGAACTGAGCCGGGAACAGCAGGCCGGGCTCGTGCGTGACCTCATCACGGCCGGCGCGACCCAGAAGCCCCCGGTGCCCATCCCGTTGGTGGTGCCCGATCCGGGGCTGGCCGCCGGTGACCTGGCGGTCACCTGGTTCGGGCATTCCTCGGCGCTGATCGAGATCGACGGCTATCGCGTACTGGCCGACCCGGTGTGGAGCAGGCGGTGCTCCCCGTCCCGCCGGGTCGGTCCGCAGCGGCTCCATGAGGTACCCGCGCCGCTGGAGGCGCTGCCCGCCGTCGACGCGGTGATCATCAGCCACGATCACTACGACCACCTCGACATCGACACCGTCACACAGCTGGCCGGCATGCAGCGTGCCAAGTTTTTCGTGCCGCTCGGCATCGGTGCGCACCTGCGCTGGTGGGGCATCCCGGCCGAGCGCATCGTCGAACTCGATTGGAATCAGAGCGCCAAGCTCGGCGAGCTCACCCTGGTGTGCACGCCGGCCCGGCACTTCTCGGGCCGCTTCCTGACCCGCAACACCACCCTGTGGGCGTCGTGGGCGCTGATCGGTCCGCAGCACCGCGCGTTCTTCGGCGGCGACACCGGCTACACCAAGAGCTTCGGCGACATCGGCGCGGACTACGGGCCGTTCGATCTGACGCTCATGCCCATCGGGGCGTACCACCCGGGCTGGCCGGACATCCACATGAATCCCGAATTCGCGGTGCGCGCGCATCGCGATGTGACCGACAGCGGCCTGTTGGTGCCGATCCACTGGGCGACGTTCCGGCTGGCTCCGCACCCGTGGTCCGAGCCGGTCGAGCGGATGATCGTGGCCGCTCGCGACGAATCCGTCGACGTGGCCGTGCCCATGCCGGGCCAGCGGCTGGAGCCGGCGCGGCTGCCGGGACTGGATGAGTGGTGGCGGCCGTCAACAACTTCGTAGAGGGATGACGCGTGACTGTCGACGATCCGGAACGCACAGCTGAGGGCCTCTCGGATGACGAAGTAGCGCAGCGGGTCGCCGCCGGCCAGACCAACGACGTCCCGACCCGGGCGGCGCGCAGTGTCTCGGAGATCATCCGCGCCAACGTTTTCACCCGGATCAACGCGATCCTCGGGGCGCTGTTCCTGATCGTGCTGGCGACGGGCTCGGTGATCAACGGACTGTTCGGGTTGCTGATCGTCGCCAACAGCGCCATCGGCATCATCCAGGAGCTGCGGGCCAAGCAGACGCTGGACCGGCTGGCCATCGTCGGGCAGGCAAAACCGTTGGTGCGCAGGCAGTCCGGTACGCAGGAACGGCCTGCCGGTGAGGTGGTGCTCGACGATGTCATCGAACTCGGCCCGGGCGATCAGATCGTGGTCGACGGCGTCGTGCTGGAAGCGGCCAACCTCGAGGTGGACGAGTCGCTGCTCACCGGTGAGGCCGACGCCATCGACAAGAACCCGGGTGACCCGGTCATGTCGGGCAGTTTCGTCGTCGCGGGTGGCGGCTCCTACCGCGCCACCAAGGTGGGCCGCGCGGCATACGCGGCCCAATTGGCCGACGAGGCAAGCAAATTCACCCTGGTCAAGTCCGAGCTGCGCAGTGGCATCAACACCATCCTGCGGTTCATCACCTACCTGCTCTGGCCGGCCGGCGCGCTGATCATCTACACCCAGCTGTTCACCGTGACCGGTGTGGGCTGGAAGGAATCAGTGCTGCGGACCGTCGGGGCCCTCGTGCCGATGGTGCCCGAGGGCCTGGTGCTGATGACGTCGCTGGCGTTCGCCGTCGGCGTGGTCCGGTTGGGCCGGCGGCAGTGCCTGGTGCAGGAACTGCCCGCCATCGAAGGCCTGGCCCGGGTGGACGTGGTGTGCGCCGACAAGACCGGGACGCTGACCGAAAACGGTATGCGCGTCAGCGATCTGACCACTCTCACGGCCGTGGACGGTGCCGCCGCGGCTTCAGACGTCTTGGCGCAGATGGCGGCCGACGACGTCCGGCCCAACGCGAGCATGGCCGCGATCGCCGAGGCGTACAAGCTGCCGCCGGGCTGGACCCGGACCGCGAACGCACCGTTCAAATCGGCCACCAAGTGGAGTGGGGTGTCCTACGGCGAGCACGGTAACTGGGTGCTCGGCGCGCCCGACGTCCTGCTCGCCGCCGGATCAGCGGAAGCCGAGCAGGCCGAACAGATCGGCGCACAAGGTCTGCGGGTGCTGTTGCTCGGTTCCTCGGACCGTCCCGTGGACGCACCCGACGCACCCGGTGAAGTGACCCCCGCGGCGCTGGTGACGCTGGAGCAGCGCGTCCGCCCCGATGCCGGGGAGACGCTGGACTACTTTGCGCAGCAGCACGTCTCGGTCAAGGTGATCTCCGGAGACAACGCGGTGTCGGTGGGTGCGGTGGCCGGTTCCCTCGGCCTGCACGGTGAGACACTGGACGCCCGTCACCTCCCGGACGAACCGGAGCAGCTGGCCGAAACCGTCAGCGAATACACCACGTTCGGCCGGGTCCGGCCGGATCAGAAGCGCGCCATGGTGCATGCACTGCAGTCCCGCGGTCACACCGTCGCGATGACCGGTGACGGCGTCAACGACGTGCTGGCCCTCAAAGACGCCGACATCGGCGTCGCCATGGGGTCGGGCAGCTCGGCGACCCGGGCCGTCGCGCAGATCGTCTTGCTGGACAACAAGTTCGCCACCCTGCCCTATGTGGTGGGGGAGGGCCGCCGCGTCATCGGCAACATCGAGCGCGTCTCGAACCTGTTCCTGACCAAGACGGTCTACTCGGTGCTGCTGGCCGTTCTCGTGGGGCTGGCGGGCCTGTCGGCCAGGTTCTTCGGCACCGAGCCGGTGCTGTACCCGTTCCAGCCCATCCACGTCACCATCGCGGCGTGGTTCACCATCGGCATCCCGGCGTTCGTGCTGTCACTGGCGCCGAACAATGAACGGGCACATCACGGTTTCGTGCGCCGGGTGATGACGGCCGCGCTGCCGTCGGGCCTGGTGGTCGGGGCCGCGACGTTCGCCTCGTACCTGCTGGCCTATCACGGGAAGTACGCCGACCCGGTCGAGCAGAACCAGGCGTCCACCGCCGCGCTGATCACGCTGCTGGTGTCGGCGGTGTGGGTGCTGGCCGTGGTGGCCCGGCCGTATCAGTGGTGGCGAATCGCCCTGGTCGCGGCGTCGGCGTTGGCGTACGTGGTGATTTTTTCGATTCCCTGGGCGCAGCAACAGTTCATGCTCGATCCGTCGAACTTGGCGCTGACCTCGGCGGCCCTCGGAATCGGCCTGGTCGGCGCCGGTGCCATCGAGGTGCTGTGGTGGCTGCAAGGCCGCTGGCTGGGCGAGCGGCGTCAGTTGTGGCGAACCGGCGAGCAATGAAGAATGAGCACGTTCACCGGACAATCCGGCAATAGATAGGGTGGGAATCATGGGATTTCTGGACAAGGTGAAGGACCTGGCGGCGCAGAACGCCGACAAGGTCGAGGCCGCTATCGAGAAGGTCGGCGACATCGTCGACGAGAAGACCGAAGGCAAGTTCAAGGGCGCCGTCGACAGCGCTCAGGAAGCGGCGAAGAAGGCCGTTGCAGGAGATCAGCCGGCTGAGGCTCCTGCCGAGGGGACGCAAGAACAGCAGTAGTCATGGCAAAGCTCGCAAGTTCCATCGAAGTTCCGCTGTCACCTGAAAAGGCCTGGGAGGCCGCGTCGGACCTCTCCCGGTACGACGACTGGCTGTCCATTCACCGCATGTGGCGCAGCGCGCTGCCCGAGACCTTGGGGAAGGGCACGCAGATCTCGTCCGTCGTCGAGGTCAAGGGCATGCTCAACCGGGTCGACTGGACCATCGTGCACTACAACCCTCCCGGATCGTTGACCCTCAACGGTGTCGGCAAGGGTGGTGTCCGGGTCAAGTTGATGGCCAAGATCACGCCGGCCGGAGACGGTTCGAATGTGGCGTTCGACGTCCACCTCGGTGGTCCGGCGCTGTTCGGCCCCATCGGCATGGTGGTGGCGGCCGCGCTGCGGTCGGACATCCACCGGTCGCTGGACAAGTTCAAGGAGTTGTTCGCGTCGGTTTAGACCACGTTCGGTGCAGCGATGAGTTTTCGGCGGGGTGGTTGTCTCTACTGATGACCACCCCGTTACTCGTCTAGGGAGAACATCATGGCTACTCGTACCGCAACCCCGCTGGGCGCTCCGGTCTGGATCGACCTCGGCACCTCGGATCTGGCTGGCGCTCAGGCGTTCTACCGGACCGTGATGGGTTGGGACTACGAGAACCCCGGCCCCGACTACGGCGGTTACATCAACGCCCGGTGCGACGGCCGCTACGTCGGCGGCCTGATGACCAACGACCCGGCGTGGAATGCCCCCGACGGCTGGAGTGTCTACCTGCACACGGCCGACATCCAGGCCACCATCGAGGCCGCTGTCGCCGCCGGCGGTACCAACTGCATCCCGGCCATGGAGGTACCCGAGAAGGGCTGGATGGCCATGCTCACCGATCCGACCGGCGCCGCCGTCGGCCTGTGGCAGCCGACGGGCCACCAGGGTTTCGAAGCCTACGAAGAGGCCGGCGCCCCCGTGTGGTTCCAGCTGACCACGACGGACTTCGCCAAAGCCACCGAGTTCTACACGACAGTGTTCGGCTGGCAGCTGCAGGTCGAGGCCGACAGCCCCGAATTCCGCTACAGCAACGCCATCTTCGACGGCACCCCGCTGATCGGCGTGATGGACGGCTCGGTCATCCCCGGCCTGGACCGCTCCACGTGGAACGTGTTCCTCGGCAGCGACGACGTCGACAAGACCATCGAGCTCATCACCGCGGGCGGCGGCTCCGTCGTGCGCGCCGCCGAGGACACCCCGTACGGCCGGCTGGCCGCGGTCACCGACCCGACGGGCGCGGCGTTCAACCTGTCGTCGTTGAAGGACTGATCGCCCAAACTGAGCTTGTGGTCGAAACTCCGCGGATTGTTCGACCACAAGCTCAGTTTCGGCCGGGATCAGCTGCTCTCTGCTCGATCTCAGACCCGCGCAGCGATTCCCGGCATTGATCACACGCCAGTTCGGCGTGGAATTCCTGCATGCACCGCGAGTGGGTGACGATCACCGCCGGACCCTCTGGCGTGGCGAACCACCGCTGCGCCCAGTCGAGCGCGGTGACGATGATCGGCAGCACGCCCCGTCCTTTCTCGGTGAGCCGGTACCGTCCGTCGCTCACCGTCATGACGTCGTTGGCCACCAGGATTTGCAACCGGTCGGCCAGCGATCCCGGTGGCGCGCCGAGCTGTTCGGCGAAATCGGTGAACCGGGTGGTCCCCACGAACGCGGCCACCATCATCGCGAACGACCACCGATTCCCGAGGATGTTCATGGTCTGCGGGAACAGATCGGCCTGCGCGCTGCGATCGCCGTGGGAGCGCCGTCGCGTGGCCGACACCGGCATGGAACGTGGCCACGAACCGCTCGGGCCCCATTGCGCCACAAGGCTTTTCTCGTCGGCCAGGCTGCCGCAGGCCCGGCACGTCAGGGCCGGAGAAAACTTCCGTCCGCAGAGCCCGTGCCGCATTGCCGGAAGGTCGTGTTCGGGCACCCACCGGCTTTCCCAGGCCCAGATCGACACGAGCACCGGCCACAGCGACCTGCCGCGCCCGGTTAGCCGATATTCGTGCCGCGGTGGATTCAGCTGGTAATCAACGCGATTCAGCAGCCCGGAGGCGGTCATCGTGCTGAGCCGTCGGGTCAGCACCGAGTTGGAGATGGGCAGCCGGTCCGCGAACTCGGCATAGCGGGTGGCGCCCAGAACGGCCTGTTGGGCGATCAGCAGCGTCCACTCGTCGCCGAGTAGGCCGAGCATCCGGCCCACCGCATTCACGTCAGGGCCGGGCGCCATCAGCCGCGCCAGCGCCGCAGCTCCGAGCCTGCGGCCCAGGTGGAATGTGTGCCGCTCGATACCCGTTCCGGCAGTTGAAGTTTGCACACCGGGCCATCGGAGACCCGGGTCGCGTCGAACACCAGGCAATAGGATTCGTCGGCGTTCATGTCGGTGGTGATGGTGACCAGGTAGCCGTCGTCCTCGCCGGTGCTGCCGACGCGCGGGGCCATGGCGGTCTCGCTGCCGAACACGCCGTCCTCGAACGCGAATCGCTGTTCGGACCCGGTGTGCAGATCGTGCCGGACCAGTCCGTCGAACAGGAACCAGCCGGACTTCCCGGTCGCGGCGTAGGTGTAGCGGTAGTTGCGGCCGGCGTTGGCGGAGTTGATCATGCCGAATTCGGTGATGCTGTCGGACAACTGCTCCTCGCGCGTCTGCCCGGTGGTGAGGTTGAACCGCCAGCGGTGCAGCCGGGTCTGCATGCCGTCGAGGGACAGGCCGCGAAAGACGCGTTGCCACTTGGGATCCATGCCGTTGTCGATACCCTCGCCCGGTGCCGGCTCGCCCTGGAAGAAGCCGTCGAGCACGATCTCGTCGCCGTCTTCGTAGGCGTTGGTGAAATGCAGGACGTAGGTGCTGTCTGCTTCGAACCAGCGCACCTGGTCGGCGGTGCCACGGCGGGGCAGCACTGCGAACCGTGACGGGAGATCGCGGTGCAGGCGGGGGATGTGCGCGTTGTGCTTCAACGCCTCGGCGTCCCAGAACAACGGAAAGTCGTTGAGGATCACATAGTTTTCGGTGAACGCCATGTCATGTGGCAGTCGCGGCCCCGGCAGTTCGACATCGACGTAGTGCACCAGCGTGTTGTTCTCGTCGACGACGCCGTAGTGCAGGTACGGCGCCTGCTTGCCGTAGTTGAAGAACAGCAGTTCGCCGGTGTGATCGTCGGACTTGGGGTGTGCTGATACCCCCAGTCCGGCGGGAAAGCCGCCGCGCCAGTCCTCCTTGCCGAGGTTGTCGCCGGTATACGGATCGATGCGATACAGGTCGCCGCATTGGTAGAAGCTGGTCAGCGCCGTGCCGCGGTGCACGGTCACGTCGGTGCTCGAGGCGTCCTTCATGAAAGTGCGGGCGCCCCAGCCGTGTTCGCGTCGGGCGAGTTCGACCGGTTCGGCTATTCCAGGCCACAGCGGGCCGCCTGCCTCGATCTCGGCGCGCAAACCGTCGGTGCGCACAAACCGGTTCCGGTAGAAGGCTTTTCCGTCCTGAAACCCCACGATGTGCAGCATGCCGTCGCCGTCGAACGGATGGTAGAACTTGAACGCCGGGTGCAGAGGGTTCTCGGTGTTGCGCAGGTATACGCCATCCAGGTCGGCGGGAATCTCGCCCTCGACGGCCGTCAGGTCATCGGCGTCCCATTCGGTGGTCTGCGGTCGCCAGGCTCCGGTCCGGTAGGGGTGGTCGTCATCTTCGGGCAGGGTGGACAGATACTTGGCGACGACGTCGGTGTTCATGAGACCTCCTGGGCGGACCCGATGACAAAGCTGACGGTGGTGGCGGTGCTGCCGCCGAAGTTCAAGGTGCCGAACTTTTTTGCGCCTTCGATCTGGTAGTCGCCGGCAGTGCCACTGACCTGCTTGGCGGCATCGAGCAGCATCCGGACTCCGGACGCGCCGACGGGATGACCGCCGCCGATCAGCCCGCCGCTGGGATTGACCGGCAGCCGTCCGCCGATCTCGAGGTCGCCGTTCTCGATGGCTTTCCACGATTCGCCGGGCCCGGTCAGGCCCAGGTGGTCGATCGCCAGATACTCACTGGGCGTGAAGCAGTCGTGCACCTCGACGCCGTCGAGGTCATCGATTGTGATCCGCGCCCGTTCGAATGCGTCGAGCGCGGCACGGCGGACGTGCGGCATGACGTACGGGTCATCGGCCGAGCGGGTGAGCTTCTGCTGCAACCCCAGTCCGACGGTGCGGTGGCCCCAGCCGTTGATGCGGGCGATGGGCCGGGCATCGGGATGGTCGCGCAGATACCCGTCCGTCACCAGCACGATGGCGGCGCCGCCGTCGGTCATCTGACTGCAGTCCAACCGCCGAATGCGGCCCTCGACAGGTGGATTGGACCGGGTGTCGACCGACCAGGACCGGGTCTGGGCGTTCGGGTTGGCCTTCGCGTTGGCGTAGTTCAGGGCGGAGATGGCGTCGAGGTGGCTGTCGTCCAGGCCGTACCGGCGGTCGTATTCGTCGGCGACGAGGCCGAACATGTACGGCCACATGAATTTTGCGTCTGCCCCCTCCCGACCGGCCCACGCCGCGGCCCCCAGATAGTGGGCGGCGGTGTCTCCGGGCACCGTCTTCTCCAGTTCGACGCCGAGGACCAGTGCGCTGTCATACGCGCCGGAACGCAGATCGGCGATCGCGGCGAGGGCCGCGACGCTGCCGGACGCGCACGCTGCCTCGTGCCGGGTGGCGGGGGTGTCCCAGAACCCGTCGTCGACGGTGGCAGGCATGGCGCCCAGGTGACCTTGCGCGGTGAACATCTCGCCGAACGCGTTGGCGACGTGGACGACGCCGATGTCCGCGGCCCGCACCTTGGCTGCGGACAAGGTCTCGCGGACCACTTCAGCGGTCAAATCGGCGAAGTCCAGGCCTTCTCGGTGCAGGTTACGGGCGAAATCGCTCTGGTAACCGCCAAGGATCCAGACGTCCATTCCCGGCACGCTACTACAACTAAGAGAGTGACTGGACGGTTCGAAGAGATGGGTTGAAATCGTTCCCGAAAAAGTGTCGCCGATGGGGCGGCTCGGTGCTCCTACCGATATGAACATCCATTGGCGGCATCAGCACCCCGCAGCGACGACGTACGAGATCGTCGACCAGCTCCACGATCGCCACGCCGTCGGCATCACCGCCGACCGGGTCGGGGCGACGGTGGCCGGTTGGCTCGCCGAACTCGATGTGCAGAGCCCATTGACCGACGAACTCGCCCGCGCCACGCAGCGCGGTGACTGGCCCACCACGCACACCATCTGCGACCAGCTGTCCATCGACCTGATGATCGCGGCGTGACGTTGAGCTACGCCGCCCGCTGGCCGGTCAGCAGGGTCTCGATCAGTTCCCGGTACGGGCCGACCAGATACGCGGTGTCGCCCGCGCAGAGTTGGGTGTCGCGCCGCGGTCGTCGCAGTGTGGTGCCCGCCCGGGTGATGGCGATGACCCGGACCTGCGTCGGCACTTCCGCCATCCGCATGCCGTCGAGCGCACTGCCCGCGTCGACGTGCACGCCGCCCACCGTGAACGACTGCTGGCCCACCGAGAACGTGCCCTGCACCTGTAAACCCATCGCCGCGCCGACAAACCACGGCGCCGCCAGCTCGACCGTCGATCGCACGTGCGCAAAGCCGAAGCGCTGCGCCACCGCGGCGCCGAGCGTGCGGTCGTAGATCCGCAACACCAGTGGGACGTCGGGCCGGTCGATGTTCGGCAGCAGCCGCGGACTGAGCATCTCGCGCAGCACGATGCCGGTCTCGATGTTGACCATGTCGTCCTGGGTCAGCACCGCGATGGCGCGGGCCCGGTCGAGCCGGGCGAGCTCCAGCGTCTGCCGCAGGGTCGCGTCGCCGAAGATCACCGGGACGTCCAACTGGGCGGCCTGCGCGAGGAACCGGTTGGACTCGTCGCGTTCGATGACGGCGACGTCGTACCCGGCCGCGGTCAGGTCGCTGACGACCCGGATGCCGAACGAGCCGAGGCCCACCACGACGACGTGGTTGCGCAGATGCTGCACCCGCCGACGCCCCGACGAATTACCGAGACGGCGCGACAGCAGCGCGTCGGCGACGAACGCGACCAGGATCGCGGTGGTCGTCACACCGGCGAACATGAGCCCGATACCCCACAGCCGCAACCAGGTTGGTTGATGCATGAAACTGAAGTCGCCGTAGCCGACGGTTGCGATGGTCTCGGTGGAGAAATACAGCGCATCGATCCAGCTCATGCCGGCCGGGTTGTGATAGGCGAAGCGCAGCAGCACCGTCGACCCGAGCAACAGGGACATCGACGTGCCGAGGGCCCACCAGAAAATGGGGTTGATGTCGTCACGCGTCACGCGCAGCGCGTCGATCACGCGCCGCGGCCACGGCCGGTGGGTGCGGCTGGTCAACGGACGTGGCACCGTGATGCCGGCCTCCGCCAATTCGTCGGCGGTGCCGATCATCGCGGTCCAGTCGCCGGCGCGGACCTCGAAATCCCTGCCGGGACACGGTGTCACCTCGCCGGGGTGTTCCGAGTGCTCGCCGCGGACGACGGCGACGGGCGCCAGGTCGCCGAACATCTCCCGCAACGTCGCGTCGCGTGGGGCGTCGGTGCCGGAGATGACGTAGTCCACGCCGGCCACCGAGATGGTGTGGGTGGTGCGGGCCAGGCAGGCCTCGACGACCGAGGGCGCGGCCAGGTCGGCGACGTCGAGCACCGCACCCGGACCGTTGTCCTGCGCCACCGCGGCGCGCAGCACGCTGTTGGCCAGCCGCGTCACCACCCGGACCGTGGGGTTGAGCTCCCTTGCCAACAAGGAGATTTCGAGGTTGACGGCGTCGTCGTCCCCGGCGCACACGATGGCGGCGGCGCTGGTGACGATGGCCGCCTTGAGGCCGGCGGGTTCGTGGATCGTCACGACGGTGGCGCCTGCCGCTTGCAGCCCCTCGGTGATCCGGTTGGCCAGCGCGTCGGTGCCGCAGACGATGACGTGCCCCTGCATGTGCCCTACTGACCGGCCAGCGCGAAGTCGGCGAAGTCGAAGCCGGGCACCACGACACAGCTGACGAGAGTCGGCTCGTCGACTGCGCTGTTTCCCCGTCCCTCCGCTCGCCCGGGCCGAGCCAGCGCCCGTTGCCAATGCCCCGGCGGGACGAGCGCCTGTGGCTGTTCGCCCGCCGCGATGTCCGCCCCGAGCAGCACGGTGTCCGCGGTCGCCTGCTCCGGCCCGATCTCGAGCAGCAGGGGGCTGCCGCGATGGAACAGCCACAGTTCGGCGCTGTGCACGGTGTGCCAGGCGGACTGCTGCCCGGGCATCAGCAGGAACAGGATCGCGGTCCCGGCGCTGCGTGGGCCGGAGTACTGCGCGGGTAGCACGGACTGCGGGATGGTCAGGTCACTGCGCCAGGTCTCGCGGTACCAGCCGCCTTCCGGATGCGGCGACAGCTCGAGCTGCCGCGCCCAGTCGGGGAGATCGGTCATGGCACTTGAGGCTACGGCTGATCAGCTGTGTCGGCCTGCCGGATGGTCGATACGCTCATGTCATGGAACGGTTGCGACCCGCCTGGATCGTGGCACTGTGCGCGTTGGTGCTCTTGGTCAGTGCCTGGTTGCCGTGGCTGTCGAGCCCGGCGGGGCACGCGAACGCCATCGGCGGCAAGGTCGGTCATATCACCGTTCCGCCACCGGGTTTCGGTGTCGGGCAGCTGATGGTGCTGCTGTCCTCGTGCCTGCTGGTGGCGGCCACGATGGCCGCACGCAAACTGTCCTCGCGCATCGCTTCCGTTGTGGCCCTGGTGCTTTCGGCCGGGCTGACGGCGCTCGGCGTCTGGTATCACGTGCTGTACGTGCACGGCCCGGTCGCCGCGTCGTACGGGCTGTATGTCGGCCTGGTGGCGGCCGTGCTGGCGATCGTGCTGTCGGTGCTGGCCGCCGTCGTCGCCTGGCGGGTGTGATGGGTTTCGTCGAACCCGTTGTGCTGACGGGGCGACGGTGGGTGACGCTGGAACCGCTCACGGTCGACCACATCCCGGAGATCGCCGACGCTGCCGCAGATGGGGACCCGGGCCGGCTCTGGTTCACGTCCGCCCCGTCCCCGTCGACGGCGGGGGAGTGGGTGCAAACCCGATTGGCGGCACAGCGCCCCGATAGCGGGCTGACGTTCGTCGTGCGCGCGCTCGACGGCCGGCTCATCGGGTCGTCCAGCTACCTCAACGTGGACGGCCCCAACCGGCGTCTGGAGATCGGCGCCACCTGGTATGCGGAGTCCGTCCGGCGGACCGGGGTGAACACCGAAGCCAAGCTGCTGCTGCTGGGGCACGCGTTTGAAGCGCTCGACTGTATAGCAGTGGAGTTCCGCACCCACTTCTTCAACTCGGCGAGTCGCGCGGCAATTGAGCGACTCGGAGCCAAGCTCGACGGAGTGCTGCGCTCGCATCAGTTGCTCAGTGACGGCTCTCGCCGCGACACCGTGGTGTATTCAATCCTCGACATCGAATGGCCCGCTGTGCGCAACAACCTGCAATTCCGGCTGAGCCGGTAACTTCCCGCGAGCCGGTGATCAGCATCTCTTGAGCAAAACTTGACAGTTTGCCAAGCGATGTTTTTGAATTCGTGTCTAATCGTGACCGAATTGTGATTTGATCAAAGCATCGGTTCGTTCGCTTGATCGGGGGGACGGATGTACGCAATGAGCTTCAAGTCGTATGCGGGTGGCATGCTCGCGGCCGCGTTGATCGCCGCCGGTGGGATCATGACGGCGCCCGCGAGCAACGCCGATTCGGCGTCGTATGTCGACCCGATGTCCTACGGTCAGCAGACCGGTCAGCCCGTTGGCCAGCAGTACGCCGGTCCCGCCCGGACCATGGGGGCGATCCAGGCCGCCAACTCCGGCGGGCCGGGTCAGTGCACGTGGGGTGCGCTGCAGATGGCCTTCCAGAACGTGGGCTACTACCCGGACATCCACGGCAATGCCAGGGTCTGGGCTGACGCCGCGCGGTCCCGTGGCTGGACGGTCGTGGACGAACCGCAGGCCCGGTCCATCGCGGTATACCCGGCAGAACTGCCAGGGGTGAGCCAGTACGGCCATGTGGCATGGGTGAATTCGGTCTCCGGCCGGTGGATCAACATCACCGAGATGAACAACGAGTCCCACGGCGGGCCGTTCGCCTGGTGGACCCGCGACACCCAGCACATCCCGGGGATGAGCTACATCCTCCTCCCCTGAGCGCCGTTACGGCCGGGCTTCGAAGACGAGGTTGAAGGGCGTCTCGGTGGCGCGCCGGAACCGGGTGAAGCCGCTCTTGTCGACGACGACGTCGCGCAACCTGGCCTCACCGGCCTGCGCGCCGAGCGCCGGGCCGTTGCGGGCGAGCGACACCGGCACGCAGATCTGCGATGAGGCGCCGTACATCATGCGGCCGATCGGATTCATGTTGTCCTGCACCCGATCTCCGGCGAACGGCTCGACGATCATCGCCATGCCGTCGTCCTTGAGTGCCGATCGGGTGTGCCGCATCGCGCCGACCGGATCGCCCATATCGTGCAGACAGTCGAAGAAGGCGATCAGGTCGAAACCGTTATCGGCATAGCTGGTTGCGTCGGCGACTTCGAAGAGCGCATTCGTCACCCCCGCTTCCGCGGCCCGTTCGGCGGCGACATGTATCGACTCGGGGTGGTAGTCGTAGCCGATGAACGTCGAGTTCGGGTACGTCTTGGCCATCAGGATGGTGCTGGCACCGTGGCCGCAGCCGACGTCCGCGACCTTGGCCCCCGACTCCATGCGCTCGACCGCGCCGTCCAGGGCCGGTAGCCAGGAACCGACGAGTTCGGCGTTGTAGCCGGCGCGGAAGAACCGCTCGGTGCCGGCGAACAGGCACGGATGATGCTCGCCCCACTCGAGACCGCCGCCGGTTCTGAAGTTGGCGGTGGTGCGATCGAGGACGTGGAACACCGCCTCGACGATGTTGTAGGCGCCGGGGATGTCGACGGGTCCGTTCGGGTCGGCCAGGCAGGCGGCCTGTTCCGGGGTCAGTGACCAGGTGTTGTCGGCCGCGTCGTACTGGACGTAGCAGCCGGCGGCCTGGTTGGCGAGCCACTCGCGGACGTAACGCTCCACCGTGCCGGTCTTCTCGGCCAGCTGGGCGGAGGTGAGCGGTTCGGCGGCCAAGGCCTTATAGAGCCCGAGCCGGTCGCCGATCAGGACGAGGCCCGCGCTGATCGCCGCGCCCATGTCGCCGATCGCCCGGCCGAGAAATTCGTTGAGCTTGTCTTCATCCACAGGCATGTCTGGACCTCCAGAAATGTGGTTGCCAGATTGACTGTACGGCTGCGGAAATTCCTGAACAACGCGTAGTTTTTCGACGGTTGAACGCGATGCTGCAGACCGCCGCGTGCCTGCGTCACGCGCATCGAAAGAAGTAGCGAGGGCGCCGTGTTCCGCCCGTGGAATCCGCCATTGCGGAGTAGAAACAAGTCATGGGCAGACAGGTGTTGCTCGCGGCCTACGCGGTGACGATGATCGCGGTCATTGTGGGCGCCGACGTGCTGCTGTTTCGGCACCACTTTTGGCCCCGGCTGATGGCCAACGTCGGGATCGTGTTGATATTCGGAGCGTGCTACCTGCGGTTCGTGAAATCGGCCAATTGACAGTGCTGCCGCTCCAGTGACTCACCAGATGTGGACCGTCGTCGGCATCCTGGCCGGCGCGGTCGGCCTGTTCGTGTGGGGCCGTCCGCGCGCCGACATCGTCGGGGTGCTCGTGGTCGTCGCGTTGATGAGCGCGGGAGTGCTCACGCCGACCGAGGCGCTGGCGGGGTTCGGCTCGCCGGTGGTGATTCTGTTGGCCGGGATATTCATCGTCAGTGCGGGACTGGTCAACACCGGGATCACGCAGCGGCTCGGTGAATTCGTCGTCAAGGTCGGTGGCCGCAGTGAGGGGCGGCTCGTCGCGTTGGTCATGGTGCTGTCCGCCGGCATCGGCTCGGTCATGAACTCGTCGGCGATCGTCTCGATGCTCATTCCGGTGGTGCTCACCGTCACGGCCGCAACGGGTTTGAACCGCAAGCGCATGCTGATGCCGTTGTGCGTGGCCGTGATGATCAGCGGCATGATGACGTCGATCGCGTCGTCGCCGAACATCATCATCGAGAGCATCCTCACCCAGCGCGGGATCACACCAACGCTCGGCTTCTTCGGTTTCGCCCCGTTCGGCATCGTCACACTCGCGGTGAGTGTCGCGTTCATGCTCCTCGTCGGCCGTAATCTGTTGAGCCGCAACAAGGCCGGCGCACCCGATGCCCAGGAGCCCTCGACCTTCGACGTCATCGCGTCCTACGGTTTGAAACCCCGGTGGCATCTGCTGCACGTTTCACCGGACTCGCCTCTGGTCGGGCAATCGGTTGCCGCGCAACGACAACCGCTGCGCGACCGCTACGGCCTCGACCTTCTCGGCTTCGAGAAACACGTCCGTGGCCCGGCGCAGTACCTGTCCGCGCGGCCGGAAACCGTTTTCGAGGCAGGCGATCTCGTCTTCACCCTCGTCGATGAACCGCAGACCGCTGCGGTGTCGGCAGACCTGCGGTGCCAGGTGACCGGTCCGCGCGCCGATGACGAGCGCCGCGAGGTGCTGCAGAACGTCGGGGTGGCTGAGGTGATGCCGGCGCCCGAGTCGAAGTCCATCGGCATGACGCTTGGTGAACTCGATCTGGCCACCGCCCACAACGTGACTGTCCTGGCGGTCCGGCACCGTGGTCAGTGCATCACCGAGGACCTGTCGAGCCGCACTCTCGACTTCGGCGACGCGATGTTGGTGGGTGGCAACTGGGACGACATCGAGCGGCTCAGCGATGCCCGCCGGAACTTCATCCTGTTGAACCTGCCCGCCGAGTATCAGCAGCGGTTGGTTGCGCCGGGCCGGGCGCGCGCCGCGGTGCTCATCCTCCTCGCGATGGTGGCCTGTATGGCCTTCGGCTGGCTGCCCGGCGCCGATGCGGCACTGCTCGGGGCGCTCGCCATGGTCGGTGCGGGCTGTGTTCGCGTCGACAGCATCTACCGGCTGATCAGCTGGAACACACTGGTCTTGATCGCCGGGATGTTGCCGCTGGCCACGGCGCTGGCCAAGACCGGGACGACGACCCTGATCGCGCGTCACCTGGTCGACACTCTCGGCGCTCTCGGCCCGACCGGCATGCTCGCCGTGGTGTTCCTGGTGACGGCGTTGGTCGCCCTGTTCATCTCGAACTCGGCGACCGCCGTGCTGATTGCGCCCGTCGCGATCGAGGCGGCCCAGGCGTTGCACGTCTCGCCGCAGGGTTTTGCGATGACGGTCGCCATCGCCTGCTCCGCCGCGTTCGTGACGCCCGTGTCGTCGCCGACGAACATGCTGGTGATGGAGCCTGGCGGCTACAAGTTCTCCGACTACGCCAAGGTCGGCGTGCCCCTGCTGGCGCTGACCATGGTGATCACGGTGGTTCTGGCCAGGCTGATCTACCTACCGGGCTAGCGCCCTACGTCGAACGTGGCGGCTGACGAGGCGACACGCGAGGTGGAATCTCGGCAAGCGCCACGCTCGACGCAGCGATGCGGAAGAGTGCCCCCGGCAGGATTCGAACCTGCGACACCGGCTTTAGGAGAGCCGTGCTCTATCCCCTGAGCTACGGGGGCGCATAGGGACGACTCATGCTAGTCGGCGAACCGCTGCCGGCGGTATCTGGCTCACCTGACCTGCCGCGCTGTTCATCGCAACCTGTCATGCACTGCCTGCAGTCGACGCAGCTGCTCGGTGAAACCGGCGGGGCCGAGGAGGCCGATCCGGCAGACCAGATGTCGCGCGCCGGCATCGATGAAGGTCGCCAACTGGCCGGCGACGGCGTCAGGCGTTCCTGTCGCGAAAGCCTGGATCTGCTCGACGACCTCGATGCCGAACCCGTACGTCTTGGTGGCGAAATGATCCAGCGCCGCCCGGCCGCCGTCGGCGTCGTCGGTGATCAGCACGGTGACGAACAATGCGGGAGTGACGGCCTCGGCGGCGCGGCCGACGCTCTGCGCCGCAGCCCGAACTTCCGCCAGCCCTGACCGATATGCCGGCGGTGTCGGCGGATACGGCAGCCAGCCGTCGTACAGGCGGCCGACGCGAACCCGGGCGCCGCTGGTGTCGGCGGCGAGCCACACCGGTGGGCCGGACTCGCTGAACGGCGTGAGGCCGGCAGGGATGTTGTCGAGGTGCAGCACCGCACCATGAAATGAGCTGGGTTCGTTGGCTTGCCACAGTTGACGCCACAGTGCGACGGTGTCGTCGAGGCGCCCGAATCGCCGCTGCCACGGTACTTCCGATGCGGCGTACTCCACCTCGGACAGGCCAGGAAAGCCTGCGCCCACCGCCACCGTCAGGCGTCCGCCCGACAGCCGGTCGATGGACGCGAGCACCTGCGCCATCTGTACGGGCCGCCGGAGTACCGGCTGTAAGGCCGCGGTGCCCAGCGTGATCCGGTCGGTGACAGCGGCCGCGGCCGACAGAAACGTCAGCGCCTCGATCCGCGGACGCACCAGCGAATCGTTGGCCCACAACGAATCGAACCCCAATTCTTCGACCGCCCTTGATATCTCGAGAAGTTCGCGAAGGTCGGTGGTGACCCACGGCTCGGCGGCCAGGGGCGGCATGACGCCAACGCGGATTGACTGATCCATGCCACGAGCGTGGTGTCCGCGCCGCTGCGCAACAATTCCCCGCAGGGAATAGCGGCTAGAGCTGCTGTTGGGTTGACTGGTCGGATGACCGCTTCCGCGCTCGGTGATTTCGGTACGACGCTGCGCCAGTGGCGCAATCTGCGTCGGCTCAGTCAGATCGACCTCGCGATCGATGCCGGCACCACGCAGCGGCACCTGAGTTTCCTTGAGCAGGGGCGATCAGCGCCAGGGCGCGACATCGTCGGCCGTCTGGCCGACTCGCTGAAACTCACGCTGCGGCAGCGCAATGCGCTGCTGTCGGCAGCGGGCTTTGCGCCGTCACATCCGGAGTCGCCGCCCGACGCGCCGTTGCTCGAACCGGTGCGCGAGGCACTTCAGCATGTTCTCGACGGCCACTTGCCGTATCCGGCCCTGGTTATGGACGGCTTCGGCGATTTGGTCGCCAGCAACAGCGCGTTCGGGCTGCTGACCGACGGGGTCGCCGGCTGGTTGCTCGAGCCGCCGGTGAATGTGTTGCGGGTGGCGTTGCATCCCGAGGGCATGGCGCCACGGATCGTGAATCTCGACGATTGGCGGCGCCACGTCCTGCACGCTCTGCGCGAGCGCGGGCCGCAGCCGCGAATCGACGCGCTGATCGAGGAACTGCAAAGCTACGGTGTACCGGCGCCCGGCAGTCAGCCAGTTGAATCGCTTGGCTTCGCGGTGCCACTGCACCTGCCGTCTCCCGACGGCGACGTGCGGCTGATCGCAACGATCGCGACGTTTGTCACCGCGCTCGATGTCACGGTGTCGGAATTGCGCCTGGAAGCATTTCTACCGGCCGACGCGCAGACCGCTGCCATCCTCGTGCGTCGCCAGGCGATCCGAGGTACCGCCGAACACATTGTTGGAGAACATGTTTGACGGCACTTGCGGTGCCATGCCGGTGTCGAGCCGTCTCAGGCCTGTTCTGTCGCCTCGGCGGCCGCCCGGTTGGCAGCCAGTTGCGCCCGGGAGTAGTGGGTGCGCCAGCCGGGCTGTCCGAAGCGCCTCCGTAGCGCGAAGTAGACGGGACCGAACTGTCCTGCGACCGGCATCGGAATGGCGCGCCAGATGGCGGCGTGGATGCGGCGCTCCAGTCGATCGATGGCGGTCGTCCGCAGACCCAGGCCGGCGTGGAACTTCTCCGGGACGCCGGCGAGTACCCCGACCCGGATGGTGCGCGTCACCGGCAGCGACAGCAGCCGCCACAGCGGCGTCGGGACCAGTCCCCAGCCGCGGGGCTTCGCGAGATTCAGCGCGTGGTCGACGATGAACTGCACCTGCGGATTGACTTCGAGCGTGTCGTCGACGATGGGCTGCCAGTAGTCGCAGAAGGCGGCGTAGGTCTCGGGCAGGCCCCGCACGCCGTACCGAATGCCGATCGCATTGAGGGCGCGGTACGCCTGCTCACGTTCGTCGTCGTCGGCGAACAAGCCGAACTCGTCGGCAATGTCGAGGCCACCTTTGAGGATGGACCCCCAGGTCCAGTTCCACACGTCCTTGTTCCACGCGTGGTACGAGCTGCCGTCGGGCATCGATCCGGAGATCGGACGGTGCAGTTCGTACAGGCCGTGGGCGACGTCGTCGGCTTCCGGTCCGGCGAAGACGATGCCCATCACCATTTCGTAGGTGCTGATCAGGCGGCGGCTGGCGGCCTGCAGGGTTGGGAGGTCCTCGCTGCCGTTGAGGGCGCGATCCTTCTCGCTGAGGACGTGGGCGATCTTCGGGTGCAGGGTGGGCATGATCAGCGCCGGCACGTTGGCGTACAGCAGCACCAGCGGATGGCCGACGACCTGGCGGCCCAGCGATCCGGGGGCCAGCGGATCATCGGCGGTCCCGGCAGCGGCCTGCGGGCGGCGAGCCGTCTCGGTGTCGACTCCGCCCGCGGCCGGCGGGAAGTTGAACTGACTGTTGTGGACAGGGGTTGTTGGCACCACGAACTCCTCATTGCGTGACCGTCGCCGACTGAGAAAACGGTCGTGTTCTCAATTGGGTGGACGCTAGCACGCAAGCTTCGGGGATGCCTAGTTCTGGCGGCGCCGCGGCCCCGTCGTACCTGGTCAGGGTGGTGACGGCGGTGACGGCGGAAAGGAATTACTGCGCGTCGGTCGAGCGTTCGGCGGCCGTCAACGCGATGCGTTCGAGCAGGGTCCGTGCCGGCACGACGATGTCGAGCAGCGTCGCGGCCGAGGCCGCTCCGAGGTGTTGAACGACCAGCTCGTTTACGCCGCCGAGGGCGCCGATGAGGAGTGCGTGATCGGCCGGGGTCGGGGCCGGATCGGGGCCTGCCGTACCCCGGACGCGCCGCAGATGTTGCACCATGACCCCGGCGAAATCGGCCAGACCCTGCGACCGGCGGGCGCGAATTCGATCCGTGGAGGCCACCGCCTCGATGACCAGACTCTGGGTGAACGCGGGTTGGGACGCGAGCGTCGCCAAATACGTCCGGGTCCCCGCTTCGATCACCTCAGCCGCTGTGGTGGCACGCGCGGCGGCGGTACGCATCCATTCGACCACCAGGTCCACCGCCGCGTAGGCAGCCAGGAACGCGGCTTCCTTGTCGGGGTACAGCTCGTAGAACGTCTTGGTGGAAATGCCTGCCCGCGAGGCGATTTGGCGGACGCTGGCGCCCGCGTATCCGTTCTCGGCGACCACTTCCACCGTGGCCACTCGCAGCCGGGTCTCTTGTGACCGGCGCACCTCGTCGCGGGTGAGTCCGTGGCGGTGGCGCGGCAGAACGGTGGCTGCATGTCCGGCCTCGTCCAATAACGACACCCCCGGCACGGCGGGGTGTACGGCGGGATCTGCTTCGGTCACTCGCCCGTCCTACGCCACGACAGCTGCGATTGGCAACCGGGCCAGTGAGGTGAGCGAGCGCACATATCAATCTAATTGACATAAATCGCCAAAGTGCAGCACCATGGATTCATGAGCGCTTCTGGGGACGAGACGGATTTCCACAACGACGTGATCAGGCAGATTCGCGAGACGGGGGCGGTCGATGGCTGGTTCGCGCAGTTCGACATGCTGATCCTGCACACCGTCGGCGCCAAGTCCGGCCAGCCACGGCAGAACCCGATGGCCTACCAGAAGTCTGACGGCGACGAGATCTACGTCTTCGCGTCCAACAACGGCAATGACACGAGCTCCGCCTGGTACCACAACGCGGCAGCCCACCCCGAGCGGGTGGCGGTCGAAATCGGGCGCGACAAGTACGCGGTTCGGGTGCGCGAGCTGCACGGCGCTGAACGGGATCGCATTTACGAGACGCAGGCCAAGCGCTTCGAGAACTTCGCGCAGTATGAGCGAAAGACCACCCGCAGAATTCCGGTTCTGGGACTCACTCGGATCGGCGGGTAGGGCGACCCGGACGCGGCACCCTGGATCGGGATCGTCAACTGTCTGCAGAACACCCCTGGCGGCCGCCTCGGCTGGACCGCGCGCGACGAAGCCGCTGCCTGACGTAAAAGGATCGACCCCTCTCTTGCGGGGAGGGGCCGACTTCCCGCGTTTGAAGTGCAGAAATTCCGCAATATTTACGCCGCTGCAGAATTGTTGTCGAAGCGGTCGAATTGCATGGCCATTTACGGGCAAATGTCAAATCGCAGCAATTGTGGTAATGACGTTCTCTGGTTGTCTACACTTCCGTCCAAATGTGTGAATTTGACATGAACGCGTGCGATCCCGTCGATGTGGCGCATCAGCTGGACGCGACCGGCGTCGCTCGGGTAGCAAACGCCGTGCAATGGGACTGGGTGATTGATTCCCGGGCGGAAATCGACCGCTGGTTGGCGGAGTACGGCGAGAAAGACCATTTCGTCCTGTCACCGCCGGACGGGCACCTGGAATCGATTCACGCATTCATGTCGAGCGATTCGGTTCGCACATTTCTCGACGGTGTCGTGCGCCAGCGGTTCCCGGACCGCGCGCATGAAATGGCCGGCACCGCGGTGCGCATCGTCGCCGGGCCACACGCCGACGGCGATGCCTGGTGGTTCCACTACGACGCCAGCGTTGTCACGATGGTGGTCCCGCTGTTCATTCCCGACGCGGAACCGGGCCGGTCGGGGGAGCTCGTGGGCCACTTCAACAAGCGGCCGTTCCGCCGTTCGGTGCTGGTCAACATCTTCGACAAGATCGTCCACCAGAGCGCCACATTCCGGCAGCGGATCCTGGAGAGCCTCGGCCGCAGTCACGGCCCGACCGTCGTCGACATGAATGTCGGTGACGTGTACCTGTTTTGGGGCTACCGTAGCCTGCACGCCAACATGCCGATCGCCTCGGGTCAGCGGCGCGTCACGCTGCTCATCCATTACGGCCAGCCGCACGCACCCAGCGGTGCGCTGGCCGCGGCCAAACGCCTGCACTGGGCCCTGCGCGGCCGCACCGACGCCGCGGACCAGCCGGCCGCCGCAGGGGCGTACTGACCGGCGTGGTCCGAGGCGGATTCGGGCTCAGCGGCAGGTGTTGGCGCTGACCCAGCGGCCGTTCCAGCCGACGCAGCCCTGGACGGGCGGTGGCGGCGGTGGTGGCGGCATGTCCTCGGGCAGCGGCGCGTAGTAGGCCGGCGGCGGAGCGTACGGTGCCACGGCGCCGAAGTCGGTGCATCCGCTGACCGTGATGCGCCGCCCGGCGCCGAAACAGACATCGGCACTGGCGGTGCCGGCGGGGATGACCGCGATCAATCCAGGTACGGCGGCTGCTGCCAGTGCGGCGGCGACCAGCCGGCGACGGGGGCGCGGCGAGACGGCGGACATCATTCGCCCAGCAGCGGCCGGTCGGGCTGCGCCAGGCCGCAGCGCTCACGGAAATCGGTCATGGGCTGACGGATTGCGCGAAGTTCATTGTGCGCCTGCGGGTTTGCGTCGAAGAAGGTGCGCACATCGTTGGCGACCTCGTCGCGAGGCTTGCCCTGCAGGCTGCCGTAGAAGTCGTTGACGTCCGGATGCGTGAACAGGTACGCGGAGGCGGCGGCGGCGACGCCCGAAGCCACGCCGGCCAGGTCCGCGGGGGTGCAGTTGGGGGCCGTCGGGGCGGCCAGCGCCTGACCCGACATCGGCAGGGCGACGGCCATAACGGCCAGTGCGGCTCCTGCGGCAGCCACGACCGCCCGCTGGGCGACCGATTTGGTGAAGACCATTGCCGTAATCCTTTCCACAGTGCCAGCGCCGGGTCGATTGACCACCGGACACAGCCGGACTGTAGCAGGCAGATTGACCCCGCCGACATTTTCTGCGACAACGCAATTCCGGGCTGGTGGGGTGGTCTTGCCCGTAGGTTGCCGAGGTGCCGGACAACTGTGTCGTGTTGTGCGGTTTCGTGCTTCAGGTAGTTTGCGGAGATTGCTTGGCAACGCCGCTGCGTGGTTGGCATGCTTGGTTCACTATGGGTGATCTCGGAGTGTTCGGCGCGTGGCTGATGCTGGCGATGGTTGTCGGTGGCGCGGTGTGCGTCGCGGTCGGCTGTGTGTTCGTGACGCGACGCATCATCGCCCGCGATGCGCGCCCCGAACAGAACTCTTTCCTGTCGCCGTTTTTGACCGTCGTCGGCCTTGTCTACGGGGCGCTGCTGGGATTCACGGTCGTCGTCGGTTGGCAGCAGTTCCTCAGCGCCGAGACGAACGTCGCCAATGAGGCATCGACGTTGACGACGCTGTACCGCCAAACCGTCGCGATGCCGCAACCCGAGCAGGCGCAGGCGCGTGCCGAGCTGCGCAAGTACGCGGCCGCGGTCCAGGGACCCGCTTGGGGCATGGACGAATTCGCGGACATCAGCAACAACGGCCGCGTTGCGCTCAGCGAGCTCTATCGCGTCGTGGGAACACACAGCGCGGGGGCGGCGGCGAGCCCGATCGATTCGCAGTTCCTGAGCGAGCTGACGGTGCTGGCCTCGGATCGCAGCGAGCGCATCCTCAACGCTCGGCAGCGCATTCCGGCTCTGCTGTGGTCTGCCCTGATCTTCGGCGGAACCGTGTTGATCCTGCTGACCTGCTTCATGCGGTTGGAGAACGCCCGCGCTCACGCAGTCCTCGTCGGAGCAGTCGCCGTCCTGTTGTCGCTGCTGCTGTACGTCATCTACACCCTTGATCATCCGTTTGGTCCGATAGGTGTTACCCCGCAGCCGTTTTCGCATGCCGTGAAGGTGTTCGACCTCGTCGACCGCGGCAGCTGATGGCCGCCTCGGGGGACGGGCGGTGATCTGGGGTCTATTATCTGCGTATGAATGCAGATAACCAGGTTCCGGCGCCGCTCGCCGACGACCAGGTGCATCTGGTGGTGGAAGTTTTCCGGATGCTCGCCGACCAGACGCGCGTCCAACTGCTGTGGGCGTTGAGTGCGTGTGAGCTGTCGGTCAATGAACTGGCCGAGCGCGTCGGCAAGCCCGCCCCGTCGGTCTCGCAGCATCTGGCGAAGCTGCGGATGGCGCGGTTGGTTCAGACCCGTCGCGCCGGTACGACGATCTTCTACAGCCTGGAAAACGAGCACGTCCGCCAATTGGTGGTCGACGCCGTGCACAACGCCGAACACGCCGGCCCTGGCGTGCCGGCCCACCATCGCCAAGATCCCGGCGTTCGGAGCCTGGCTGCCGACACCGCCGCGCGCACCGGCGGCCGACGATGAGCGGGCACCGGCATCACGACCATCACGATCATGACCATCCGCACGATCACGGCCACTCCCATGGCATCTGGGGCGCGGTCAGAGGGATTTTCGCGCCCCATTCCCATGACGCGGCGGACAGCCTGGACAGCGCCCTCGAATCGAGTGCGGCCGGCATCCGGGCCGTGAAGATCAGCCTGCTGGTGCTGGGACTCACCACGGTGGTGCAGATCGCGATCGTGGTGGCGTCGGGGTCGGTGGCTCTGGCTGCCGACACGATTCACAACTTCTCCGATGCCCTGACCGCGGTACCGCTGTGGATCGCATTTGCGTTGGGCGCCAAAGCCGCCACCCGCCGCTACACGTATGGGTTCGGCCGGGTGGAGGACCTCGCGGGGTTGTTCGTGGTCGGCATGATCACGCTGTCGGCGATCGTCGCCGGCTATGAGGCGGTGCAGCGGTTGATCCATCCGCAGGCCATCGATCACGTGGGGTGGGTGGCGCTGGCCGGACTGGCCGGATTCATCGGCAACGAAACCGTGGCGGTCTACCGCATCCGGGTAGGGCGTCAGATCGGTTCGGCAGCGTTGGTCGCTGACGGCGTCCATGCGCGCACGGACGGGTTCACGTCACTGGCGGTGCTGCTCGGTGCCGGCGGAGTGGCCCTGGGGTATCCGCTGGCGGACCCGATCGTCGGCTTGATCATCACGGTGGCGATCCTCGCTGTGCTGCGTACCGCGGTGCGGGATGTGTTCCGCCGCTTGCTCGATGGCGTCGACCCCGCACTCGTCGAGACGGCCGAGCGGTCTCTGGCGGCCGAGCCTGGGGTGCGGTCGGTGCACAGCGTGCGCATGCGCTGGATGGGTCACCGACTGCATGCCGACGTCGAACTCGACATCGACCCTGAACTGAGCCTGGCGCGGGCCCACCAGATCGCCCACGACGCCGAGCATCATCTGGTGCACGCCGTACCCAAGCTCACGACGGCGCTGATCCACGCCTATCCCGCGCGCTAGAGTCGGCCGACTGCCCCGAGCTGCTGCAGCTGGGTCAACGTGTCGACCACACCCCAGACCTCGGCGATCAGTCCGTCGGCGAACCGGATGATGAATATCTCTTCGTACACAACGGCTTTCCCGGTCGGCGCCAATCCCCGGTACTCGCCGAGATGGGTCCCGGTCACCGTCTGTCGTGAGGCGATCTTGTCATGGTCGACGACCATGTCGTCGACCATGACGTGAATGTCGGGGAAGGCTCGGAGAAGCAGGGTCCAGATGCGTTTCATGGTGTCCGGCCCGGAACCTGCCGCGAGCGGTGAGTGGACGACGGCGTCGGGGTGGAAGACGTCGTCGATCGTGCTCACGATGTCGTCGATGTCACCGCTGTTGCAACTGCAGTGGAATCGTTCGAAGGTCGCGACGTTGGTGCTCGTGGGTGTCGTGGACACTGCCCCTCCTTGCGATACGGCACTGCGACTCACGAGACCGTCCGGCTTCAGCCGGCGTCGCCCGTACGGTCCGCGAGCCCCAGTCTCAGGTGCTCGCTGTGATAGACGGCTTCGTCGAGCAGTTGCGCGACGTGGTTGTCGTAAAGGCTGTAGACGATGCTGCGGCCGCTCCGCGTCCCGGTCACGAGTCTGAGATTGCGCAGCAGCCGGAGCTGGTGAGAGACGAGGGACTGCTCGAGGCCGATCGAGTCGGCGAGGTCGGTGACGGAACGCGCGCCTTGGCGTAGCTCGGTGAGGATCATCAACCGGCTCGGAGTGGCCAGGGCCTGCAGCGTGGTGGCCACCTGGGCTGCGGCATCGGCGTCTAGTCGGCCGGTCGGGCGGTCACGCCCCTCGACACCATGTCCCATCGTTGTAGTGTACTAAGGCACACACATGAAGACATATTCATTTGTTCTGATAACGTCGGACGCATGTGTTTGCGAGGCGCGTCATGGCGACGATGACTGCGGCCGTTCGGGCGGCAACTGCCGATGCGGCAGTGGGTCGGTTGCGCCGCGGATGGTTCGACCTGCCCGAGATGCGCTGGGCGGCAGTTGCGTTGGTGCTGTTCCTCGCTGGTCTTGCGGCGCAGCTGACCGGTGGGCCGACGTTGGCCTGGTGGGCTGCGTACCTGGGTTGCTACCTCGCCGGAGGCTGGGAACCGGCGCTGGCCGGGTTGCGGGCGCTGCGCGCGAAGACCCTCGACGTGGACCTGCTGATGGTCGTCGCTGCGATCGGTGCGGCGTCGATCGGCCAGGTCACCGACGGTGCCCTGCTGATCGTCATCTTCGCGACCTCCGGCGCGCTGGAGGCGCTGGCCACCGCGCGCACCGAGGACTCTGTGCGCGGTCTACTCGACCTCGCACCCGACACCGCGACCCGGTTGTCCGACGACGGTGAGCGCGTGGTGCCGGCGGCCGCGCTGGAGGTCGGCGACGTGGTGCTCGTTCGGCCGGGGGAGCGCATCTCCGCCGACGCCACGGTGATCGGCGGGGCCAGTGAGGTCGACCAGGCCACCATCACCGGCGAACCGCTGCCGGCCGACAAGCGCGTCGGAGACGAGGTCTTCGCGGGCACGCTGAACGGCACTGGGGCGCTGCGGATCAAGGTGGATCGACGCGCCGAGGACTCCGTGGTGGCGCGCATCGCGGCGCTCGTGGAAGAGGCGGCGCAGACCAAGGCCCGCACGCAGTTGTTCATCGAGAAAATCGAGCAGCGCTACTCGATCGGCATGGTCGTCGTCACGCTCGCCGTATTCGTCGTGCCACTGCTGGCGGGAGACTCTGTGCGGGAGGCCCTGCTTCGGGCCATGACCTTCATGATCGTGGCGTCCCCGTGCGCGGTCGTGCTGGCCACGATGCCGCCGCTGCTGGCGGCGATCGCCAATGCCGGACGTCACGGTGTGCTGGTCAAGTCGGCTGTGGTGATGGAGCAGCTCGGCGCCGCCACGCGCGTGGCTTTCGACAAGACCGGAACGTTGACCCGCGGCACTCCGGAACTTGCCGAAATCAGCTTGCTGACAGGTGATTTCACCGAGGATCAGGTGCTGGCTTTCGCCGCGGCGGCCGAACATTCCAGCGAGCACCCGCTGGGTGCGGCCATCGTTCGCGCGGCGAAGTCGCGCCGTCTGGTCGTGCCGCGCGTGGCCGATTTTGCCGCCGAACCGGGCCGCGGCGTGCGAGCTTCCGTCGATGGCCGCACCGTCACCGTGTCCTCGCCGCCCAGGGAAAGTGCCGATGTTGTGGCTGCGATGGAGCAGCGCGGGTGCACCGCGGTGATCGTCACCGTCGATGGTCTTCTCATCGCGGTCCTCGGTATGACCGACGGACTCCGTCCCGACGCCCCGGGTGCGGTCGCCGCCGTCACCGCGCTGACCGTCCGGGCGCCGGTCCTCCTCACCGGTGACAATGTCGTTGCGGCAACGCAATTGGCTCGTCAGGCCGGTATCGGCGAGGTGCGCGCCGGTCTGCTGCCGCACGACAAGGTCGCCGCTGTGCGGGAACTGCAAGCCGACGGTGATCGGTTGGTCATGGTCGGCGACGGCATCAACGACGCGCCCGCGCTGGCGGCTGCGCACCTGGGCATCGCGATGGGTGGTGCTGGTTCGGACCTGACGTTGCAGACCGCGGACGCCGTCGTCATCGGTGACGACCTGCGCACCATCCCGGCCGTGATCGCGCTGTCGCGACGGGCCCGGCGCGTGGTGATCGCCAACCTGGTCATCGCCGCGACATTCATTGCCGCACTGGTGGTCTGGGACCTCGTCGGCACGCTGCCCCTGCCGTTGGGGGTCGCGGGGCACGAGGGTTCGACGATCATCGTCGGCCTCAACGGACTGCGGCTGCTACGGCGTAGAGCCTGGGGTCACCCGTGAAATCGTCACGGCTGCTCAGTCTTCGTAGGGGATGAACTCGTCCTTGCTGACGCCACAGACGGGGCATACCCAGTCGTCGGGAATGTCCTCGAACGCGGTGCCGGGGGCGATCCCGCTGTCGGGGTCGCCGTCGGCAGGATCGTAGATCATGCCGCAGCGTACGCAGATCCACAGCTGGGCGATTTGGGTCTCGGTCATGGTGTTTCCGTTCGGAGAAGCAGTGTGGTCAGGGCTCGACGTGCGCCGGGGCGAGGCTGAACCGGTTCGCCCGCCCGAAGGTGCCGAAGTCGTTGAACCGGACACCGTTGTCGCGCAGCACTTTCTGGCAGTCGTGCTTGATCGCCTCGCGGAGGTAGAACGGGTCGCGGACCAGGAAGTGGTGGATGGCATGCGTCTCGCCGAAGTTGAAGCACAGGGCGTGGAAGGGCTTGAGCCACTTGGCCGTCCATACCTGTGTCTGCTGCATGACGTTGTGCTTCTCGACGTCGCCGTAGTAGTGCATGTTGGAGCTGACGAAGTGCAGGCAGAACGTGCGCACCGCGTTCGGTGCCAGCAGCGTGACCGCGGCGAAGTCCAACGCTGTCACCCAGCTGCCGGAAACGCTGGCGCCGGTGACGAGTTCATAGAGGTGAACGCCGATGAACAGGTGCCACAGCGTGTAGTGGATGGTTCCGAGGGGGAAGTACAGAGCGAGCGTCTTGGCGGTGAGCCGGCGCGCTTCTTCGGGGGAGCGGGCCTCGTGCTTGATGTAGGCGGTGACGATGGCGCGCTGTCGGAGCGGCTTGCTGTAGATGCCGAGCATCGAGTCGAGCAGGCTGAGCAGCCGGTGGCTGCCCCAGCCTTCGCCGTTGGTGATGCCCCGCTCCTCGAGGTCTGAATCGGTGCCCGAGACCTCGTGGTGGTGCAGGTGCAGCGTTCGTCGAATCCAGGGGTTGATGGTGCTCGGCCGGAAGAACCAGACTCCGAACATCATCGCGTTGTGCACCATGCGGTTCTGCCGGAAGTACATCGAGTGGATGAGATCGTGCTCCAGTTCGTGCAGCAATGACAGCCAGAACGCGGTGATCAGGATCGTCGCGTACCAGGGCAGGATGCCGGCCGCGTAGAGCGCGGCGTCGACGACCACGCCGGCGATCGACATCAGGAAGATCGCCATCCCGACACCGTTCTGGTGGGCGGCGAGAAATGGATGGCGCTCGCGCCAGTCGTTGCCTATGCGGATGAGCTGGCCCCGGATTTCGGCGATCCGGTCGCGGTCTTCCGTCGCCAGGTTGCGCTCGCCGGGTAGGCGGGTCGCGATGCGTGCCATGATCTGTCCCTTCAAGTTAGAGAACGAATGTTCCGTAAGATATGGTTCTCAATATGCCGAGGTCAATAGCTATAGTTGGATTCGTGACCGGTGACACAGAGAACAGACGCTCTCTATCTGTCGAGACGGAGTCCGGAAGGGGACGGGATCGGCACGGACGCCGGACGCAGCAGGAGCGCCGCGAGCACACCCGCCGTGCGCTGATGACGGCAGCGTTGGATCTGACCGGTGGCGGATCCAGCTTCGACGCGCTGAGCCTGCGGCAGCTCGCCAGCAAGGCGGGTGTCGCGCCGTCGGCTTTCTACCGCTACTTCCAGTCGCTCGATGATCTCGGTCTCGCGGTGATTCACGAGACGTTCCGCACGTTGCGCGAGATCATGGGCGAGATGGCCAATCTCGACATCGAGTCCTCCGGCGGCGCCATTCACGTCGGTGTGCAGGCACTTCGCGGTGTGGTCCCGCGGGACCATGCCCACCTCGCGTTCCTGGCTCGCCAACGCGCGGCCGGTCATTCGGTGCTTCGGCGCGAGATCCGGTCGGAAATCCGCTTGTACGCCAGTCAATTGGCCACCTACATGGCCCGGTTCGAACCCATTCGGTCGTGGAGCGTCGGTGACGTGGAGATGCTGTCGAGCATGTTGATGGCCACCATCCTCGCTGGTATCGACTCGATGCTCGAGGTCATCGCGCGCGGACTCGACGACGAGACCACGGCGCGCGATCTGGACGCGGCTGCCACGATGCTCGAGCGCCAGATTCGGTATCTGTACGTCGGTGCTACCGCCTGGCGGAGCTCTTGATCGCTCGCGGAACTGAAACCCTCTGACTACCAACAGGAGTGCCATGACATTCTCACTACAGCTCAGCGATGACGTCATCGAGGTGCGCGACTGGGTGCACCAGTTCGCCGCCGAGGTGGTACGCCCTGCCGCCGCGGAATGGGACGAACGGGAGCAGACTCCGTGGCCGATCATCCAGGAGGCGGCGAAGATCGGGCTGTACTCGCCTGAGCTGTTCGGCACCCAGGCCGCCGAGCCGAGCGGGCTCGGCATGCTGACCGTTTTCGAGGAATTGTTCTGGGGTGACGCCGGAATCGCGCTGTCCATCATGGGGACCGGCCTGGCCGCGGCGGCCTTGGCGGGTAACGGAACTCCTGAACAGATAGGTCGATGGCTGCCCGAAATGTTCGGCTCGGCCGCGGATCCGAAGGTCGCGGCTTTCTGTTCGTCTGAACCCGACGCCGGCTCCGACGTCGGGTCCATCCGGTGCCGGGCCCGTTACGACGAGGCCACCCGTGAATGGGTGCTCAATGGCACCAAGACCTGGGCAACCAACGGTGGCATCGCCAACGTGCACATCGTGGTCGCGTCGGTGTACCCGGAACTCGGGTCGCGCGGCCAGGCCAGCTTCGTCATCGGACCGGACACCAAGGGGCTATCCCAGGGGCAGAAATTCAAGAAGCACGGCATCCGGGCGTCACACACCGCGGAGGTCGTGCTCGACAACGTGCGGCTGCCGGACGACGCGATCCTCGGTGGCCGCGAGAAGTTCGAGGCCCGGGTGGCTCGGGTGAAGTCGGGTGCATCCGCGGGCGGCCAGGCCGCGATGAAGACGTTCGAGCGGACACGCCCGACAGTCGGCGCGATGGCGGTCGGGGTGGCGCGGGCCGCCTACGAGTATGCCCTCGAATATGCCTGCCAGCGTGAGCAATTCGGCAAGAAGATCGGCGAATTCCAAGCCATTGCTTTCAAGCTGGCGGACATGAAGGCGCGCATCGACGCCGCCCGGCTGCTGGTGTGGCGGGCCGGGTGGATGGCACGCAACAATGTGCCGTTCGAAAACGCCGAGGGCTCGATGGCGAAGCTGGTGGCCAGCGAGACCGCCGTGTACGTGACCGACGAGGCGATCCAGATTCTCGGCGGCAACGGGTACACCCGTGACTACCCCGTCGAGCGGATGCACCGAGATGCCAAGATTTTCACCATCTTCGAGGGCACCAGCGAGATTCAGCGGTTGGTCATCTCGCGGGCGGTGACGGGTCTCGCGATCCGCTGAATCACGACTCGTCGAGGCGGTGCTGATACGCGGCCCGCGCAGAGGGGTCGAAGTCGAGGAACGTGCGGTACGCGCCCAGTCGCTGATTGACGAGGTCACGCAAGCGGCGCCCGATCAAGGGTTGCGTGTTGAGGATCGGCCCGATGACCTTGGGAACGAACACGTCCGCAATGGGCCGCAGAATTGCCGCCACGATCGCCTCAGCGACGTCGTCGGGCTGAGCTGTCGGGATGAACTTCAGTCCGGCGGTCCCGGCGATGAGTTCGGTATTGGTGAATGACGGCATCACGCACGTGAATTCGATTCCGGTGTCGGCATATTCGACTCGCGCGGTCTCGGTGAGCGCGATGACGGCGGCTTTGGTGCCGCAGTAGGTCAGGCCGCCGGGCACCGGCGTCTTCCCGGCGGACGAGGCGATGTTGATGATCTGGCCGGTTCCGCGCTCGATCATGGCGGGCAAGGCCAGGTGCATGCCGTTGATGCAGCCCATGACGTTGATCTCGACAGCGCGCCGGTGCCGGTCCGCCGGCTGCTCGAGGAAACGGCCGATGGGCATGATCCCCGCGTTGTTGATCAGGACGTCGAGGGGCGCTTGGGTCGTCGCCTCTTTGTGGAACGTGGCGAAGGACTCGTAATCGGAGACGTCGACCGGGTAGGCCTCGGTGCCCGGGCCGACGATGCCCGCGGCCGCGACCGCCGACTCGTTGTCCAGGTCACCGATCACGATGGTGGCGCCACGCCGGTACAGCGCCTTCGCGGTGGCTAGACCGATGCCGCGGCCGGCGCCGGTGATCGCGATGCGGCGTCCGCGTAGGGAAGTGACGCTCATGGCTGACTCCTCGAGTTCGTCGTGCTGAGTCGAATGTAAATCAACATATATTTCATCCGCAAGAGGTCTTGACGCTCGAATGTAACCTAAGTTATGTTTCAATCACCACGTCGAGCGTGGTCACAGGGGTAAACCGCTCGCGTGCGCAGTCTCAATGACCTGTCGGCACACGAAAAATGGTGAAGCGGATGATTGGTTCAACAGAACAGGAAGCGCCTGTGGTCACCGGGCTGCGCGCGGTGTTCGCCACCGGTCGCACCCGTGACATCGGGTGGCGGATCGAGCAGTTGCGCGGCATCGAGCGCATGTGCGACGAATGTGAGTCGGAGATCGTCGGGGCTCTCGCCGCAGACTTGGGGCGCCCCGCCTTCGACGCGTGGCTGGCCGATATCGCGTCCACCAAGGCCGAGGCGGTGTATGCGCGTAAGCATCTCAAGAAATGGCTGCGCCGCCGTCCCGTCAGTCTGCCCCTGAGCCAACTGCCGGGTAAGGCGTGGGTGCAGTACGACCCACTCGGCGTGGTGTTGGTCATCGGACCGTGGAACTACCCGTTCTACCTCAGTGTGGGGCCCCTGGTGGCGGCTGTCGCCGCCGGCAACTGCGCCGTGGTCAAGCCGTCTGAGCTCGCCCCGGCGACATCCGCCGTGCTCGCGCGTCTGCTGCCGAAATACCTTGACCCCGAGGCTATCCAGGTCGTCGAAGGTGACGGTGCGACGACCCAGACACTGCTGGCGCAAGGCTTTGATCACGCCCTCTTCACCGGCGGCACGGAGGTGGGGCGGAAGATCATGGCCGGCGCGGCCCCGACGCTGACTCCGGTCACGCTGGAGCTCGGCGGCAAGAGCCCGGTCATCGTGACCGTGGACGCCGACATCGACGTCGCGGCACGGCGCATCGCCTGGGTGAAACTCCTCAACTCCGGGCAGACCTGTATCGCGCCCGACTATGTCCTGGCGGAACGGCCGATCGCCGACGAACTCGTAGCCAAGATCGCCGAGAACATCGAGCGATTCCGGTCGGCGGAGTCGACGAAGTCGCAGCGCATCGTCAACGAGCGTCAGTTCGACCGGGTCGCCGGATTGATCGCCTCGACCACCGGCACTGTCGTGACCGGTGGTGCGGCAGACCGATCGACGCTTCGGGTGGAACCGACCGTCATCCTCGACCCCGCGGCGGATGACCCCGTCATGACCGAGGAGATCTTCGGTCCCGTCCTGCCGGTGGTCCGGGTCGGCTCCGTCGACGCGGCCATCCGCTACGTCAACGCCAAACCGAAACCATTGGCGCTGTACGTGTTCACCGAGTCGACGGCGCAGGCGCGGCGCGTCATCGACGCCGTCCCATCCGGTGGCGCGGTCGTCAACCACATCGCGATGCACGTGATGGTGCCGCAATTGCCGTTCGGCGGTGTCGGACCGAGCGGGATGGGTGCCTACCACGGCCGCTGGGGGTTCGAAGCGATGAGCCACCGGCGGGCCGTGCTCGCCAAGCGCAGCACCCCGGACCCCAAGCTGTTCTACCCACCCTACGGCCGCATCGCCATGAAACTGATGCGAAAGGTGTTCTGATGCGCCGCCTTTCGAGCCTGGACTCCCAGTTCCTGGCAGCAGAGACCAGCACTTTCGGATCGCATTACAGCGGGCTGGCCATTTTCGAAACCGAGGACGGCACGCGCATCACCGCCGCAACCATGCGGAGCCGGGTGGCAGCCTGTGTCGACCGACTTCCGCCGCTGCACTGGAAGGTCGTGGGGGTTCCGCTCGGACTCGATCACCCGGTTTTCGTCGAAACCGAAGTCAACCTGGACGAGCACATCTTCGAGTCGACACTGCCGGCCCCGGCGGACGACGAGATGCTGGGCCGGGCGGTGGCCGACATCTTGTCGACGCGGCTGGACCGGGACAAGCCGTTGTGGCGCTTGGACGTCATCCACGGGTTGCCGGGACGCACGGCCCTGGTCATCACGTTGCACCACGCGGCTGCCGACGGCATCGCGGCCAGTGAAGTTCTGGCGGCGATCTTGGACGACGTCGCCGCGCCCCTGCCGGCCGGACGCCGCCGCTGCGATAGCGAGCCGAACCCGTTGGGGCTGGCTGCTCGCGGACTCGCCGCGCTCCCGGTTCGCGGAATTCGGGCACTGCTCGCCGCCCCCCAGACGTTGGCTCACCTCGATCAGGTCCCGGCGATCCGTGCGTTGCCGGGAGTGCACACGCTGGCACAGGTGGTGCGTCGCGATGGTGATGCGAAGCCGCTGCACGCCCCGCGGACCCGGTTCAACGTGAAACTTTCCGGGACCCGCACCGTGGCATTCGGCACCCTTCCGTTCGGTGAGATCAAGACGCTGAAAACGCACTTCGGTATCACCGTCAACGACGTGGTGGTCGCCCTGTGCGCGGGTGCGCTGCGACGCCGACTCGCCGAGACCGGAGACCTCCCGGCCGAACCGCTCGTCGCCTACATTCCGGTGTCGAAGCGCTCGCCCGACGCGGGGGACCGGTTCGGGAACGCGATCAGCTCCATCATCGCGCCCGTCCCGGTTCACCTTTCCCAAGCCGGAGAACGGCTTTCGTACACGCACGAAACCATGACGCGGGCGAAGCATCGCACCCGTGAGGCCCCGGACACCCTGCTGAGCGATGTCAACGACCCGATTCCGGTGCCGCTGTTCGGCTTCGCGGCGCGCGCCCTGATGGACCTGGTCTCGTCGCGATTCTCGCGCCCGCCGATCAACTTGGTCATCTCCAATGTGCCGGGGTCGCCGACCCCGATGACATGTTCCGGCGCTCCGCTGTTGGCCACCTACCCCGGCAGTGTCGTGTTCGACGGCTTCGCGCTCAACATCACGGTCGTCAGCTACCAGGACGGCCTCGACATCGGAATCGTCGGTGACGCACAGGCTTTGCCTGATGCCTGGGAATTGCTGGCGGACTTCCGCCGGGAACTTGACGACCTGTCCGCGCTGGTGACAGCAGAAAGGATTTCGGAGTGATGACTGCGACTGTCGACGAATTCGCCGCCGAGCTGGTGGTGCGGCGACGGATGACCGCGGCCGACGGGGTGGTGACGTTGGAGCTCGTCGACCCGGAGGGCCACGAGCTGCCCCCGTGGGAGCCCGGTGCCCATATCGATCTGCTGCTCGACGAGGGCCTGGTGCGCCAGTACTCGCTCTGCGGTGACCCGCGCGAGGCCGGCACCTGGCGGGTCGGCGTGCTGCTCGATCCGAACAGCCGGGGTGGCTCCCAACATGTGCACGAACGTCTGCGGGAAGGCTCTGCTATCCGGGTTCGCGGTCCCCGCAACAACTTCCCGCTCGTCGACTCCCCGAAGTACCTGTTCATCGCCGGCGGCATCGGCATCACACCGATGAAGGCCATGGCGGAAAGCGCGGAGCGCGCGGGTCTCGATTGGACGATGTTGTACCTCGGGCGCACGCGGTCCGCGATGGCGTTCCAGCAAGAGTTGCGGGACACCTTCGGCGACCGCGTCACCATCTGGGCCGACGACGAGCGCGGCGGTTTCTTCGACCTGGCAGCAGTGCTGGCCGAGCCGGCGGATGACATGGTGATCTACAGCTGCGGCCCGGAGCCGCTGCTCGCCGCGGTCGAAAAGCATTGTGCCCACTGGCCGGAAGGCAGCCTGCATGTCGAGCGGTTTGCCGCGAAGACACCGTCCGCCGAGAAGCCGGCCGACGCGCTGGACAGCTACCAGGTGGTGTGCCGGCAGTCGGGCGTCACCGTCGAGGTGTCCGACGGCGTGCCGATGCTGGAGGTGTTGGAGGACGCGGGCGTTCCCATCATGTCGTCCTGCGGTGAAGGCGTCTGCGGCACCTGCCGGACCGCTGTCCTGGAAGGCATCCCAGACCACCGCGACTCACTTCTGACCGACGCCGAACGAGCCGCGGCCAACGTCATCCTGCCCTGCGTCTCGCATTCCCGATCCGAGAAATTGATCCTCGACATCTGACATCGACATCCGCTCAACAACCAAGGGAGTCCATCATGACCACTGAGACCTTCGCCGACATCGACCTCGCCACAGTCGATCTCACCGACCTGGCGTACTTCCAAGACGGGCCGCCTCACGAGTTGTTCGCCCGCATGCGCCAACAACCCGGGCCGCACTGGAACGCGCTGACCGACGCCGACGAGCCCGGCTTCTGGTCGTTCACCAAATACGAAGACATCCAGGCGATCAGCAGCAATTCACAGCTGTTCTCCTCGGCGCGGGGCGGAGTCTTCTTCACCGCCTCCATGGGCGCCGCGCCGATCGAGGCACTGCGCGAAGTCATCCTCGGGATGGACCCGCCGCGGCATACCCAGCAGCGCATGGTGGTGCAGGCGGTGTTCACACCCCGCATGATCCGTCAGATGGAGGCCGAGGTCCGCACCACCGTAGCCCGGCTGATCGACGACGTAATCGAAAGGGGTACCTGTGATTTCGTCGAGGAGATCGCCGTCGAGCTGCCCTTGATCGTGATCGCCGACATGCTCGGTGTCGTACAGGACGACCGCAGGCAGCTGTTCGAGTGGACCAACATGCTGTCCCGAGCGGCGGCGACCGGTGATTCCCAGATGGGCATGGGCGCCCTGATCCAGATCGGCGGCTACCTGACTGCGCTGACCGCGGCGCGCAAGGAGAACCCCGGCGACGACCTGCTGTCGCGGATGCTCGCGGCCGAGGTGGACGGCGAGCGGCTGTCCGAAGCCGAGATCACGTTCTTCTTCGCGATCTTGATGTTCGCGGGCAACGACACCACTCGGAACACCGCCTCGGGCGGCTTGCGGGCGCTGATCGAGAATCCAGCCGAGCGGCAGAAGCTGCTGGACGACCCCGAGATGATCCCCGGTGCCGTCGAGGAGATGCTGCGCTGGGTGTCTCCGGTCGTCTACTTCACCCGCACCGTCACCGCGGACACCGTCGTCGGCGGGCACCCGCTGAAAGAGGGGGAGCGCGTGTGCCTGTGGTACCCGGCCGGCTCGCGTGACCCGGAGAAGAACGAGGACCCCGAGACGTTCAACGTGTCGCGCGGGAAGATGCCGCACATGGCGTTCGGCGGCGGTGGCGCACACTTCTGCCTCGGTAATCAGTTGGCACGGCTGGAATTACGGGTGTTGTTCGAAGAACTCCTCCGCCGCATCCCGGACATGGAGATCACCGGGCCGGTGGACCGACTGGTCTCGACATTCTCCAACGAATTGACCTCGATGCCGGTCACGTTCACGCCGGGCACCCGGGAAGGCTGACCATGTTCCCGGGAACTCACGCGCTGACGACGCCGGACAAGGCGGCCGTCATCATGGCCGAATCAGGTCGCAGCGTCAGCTATCGCGAACTCGACGACAGCTCACGGCAGCTCGCTGTCGCGCTGGCCGATCTCGGCCTCGTGAAGGGCGACGTCATCGCGATGCTGAGCGACAACGCTGCCGAGTGCTTCACCATCTACTGGGCGGCGCTGCGGTCAGGGTTGTACCTGACCGCGGTCAACTTCCACCTCACCGCTGACGAGGCCGCCTACATCGTCGACGACTGCGACGCCAAGGTGCTGTTCGTTTCCGGCCGCCTGGGGGAGTTGGCCGAGCAGGTGCGAGCCCTGGTCCCCGGCGTCGAGCATGCCTACAGTTTCGGCGCGGAGCTGGCCGGATTCGATTCGTATGCAGACCTTTTGGCGTCTGTGGGCGACCAGAAGCTCGCCGAGCAACCGCGCGGTAGCGACATGCTGTACTCGTCGGGCACCACGGGCCGCCCGAAAGGGATCAAACCGCCACTGCTACCGATCCGGGTCGACGAGCCGGGAGACCCCATCACCGGGTTGCTCGGCACGGCGTTCGGCGTCACCGCCGACGACGTCTATCTGTCTCCGGCGCCGATCTATCACGCGGCGCCGCTGCGCTGGTGTGGAGCGATCCAGGCGCACGGCGGCACCGTCGTGGTGCTGGAGAGATTCAAGGCCGAGACCATGCTGGACGCGATCCAGCAGTACCGCGCCACGGTCATCCAGGTGGTGCCGACGATGTTCGTGCGGATGCTGCAGCTGTCCGGAGAGGCTCGCGCGTCGTACGACGTGTCGAGTCTTCGGCTGGCAGTCCATGCCGCCGCGCCATGCCCGCCCGATGTGAAGCAGGCGATGATCGATTGGTGGGGGCCGATTCTCGTCGAGTACTACTCGTCGACCGAGGCCTGCGGTTTCACCGTCATCAACTCGAAGGAGTGGCTGTCCAAGCGCGGATCGGTCGGCCGGAGCATGCTGGGGCCGGTGCACATCTGCGGTGACGACGGGAACGAATTACCCTCCGGTGAGCCAGGGTTGGTGTATTTCGAACGGGATACCCGGCCATTCGAGTACCACAACGACCCGGCCAAGACGAAGGAAGCCGAACACCCGGCGCACGACAATTGGACGACGGTGGGTGATATCGGCTACGTCGACGCGGACGGTTATCTCTTTCTGACAGACCGGAAGTCGTTCATGATCATCTCGGGTGGGGTGAACATCTATCCGCAAGAAGTCGAGGATGCCCTCGCGCTGCACCCCGCGGTGTTCGACGTCGCCGTCATCGGGGTGCCGGACCCGGCCATGGGCCAGCAGGTCAAAGCGGTCGTCCAATTGCGTGACGGTGTGGAGCCCAGTGATGAGCTGGCCGCGCAACTGATCGAGCATTCCCGGGCGAAGGTGGCGGCGTTCAAGACCCCCAAGACCGTCGACTTCGTCGAGAGTCTGCCGCGTACCCCGACGGGAAAACTGGTCAAGCGCACGCTGGTGCAACAGTACGCGGCCGTGCCGGCCGGCTGACACGATGAGACGAATCGTGAGCGTCGAGGACTACTTCGACGCGGCGATGGAACTCCTTGTCACAGAGGGGCCGGGCAGCATCAAGGTTGGCTCCCTGTGCTCGATGCTGGGCGTGACGACCGGGTCGTTCTACGGGTACTTCCGCGGACTCGAGGATTTCGTCGAAGCGCTGCTTGCCGCCCGCCTCTCGGCGCCGAACCGTCGCCTGGCCGAACTGGCCGCCAGTCGTGCGTTGCCCGAAATGCGAATGGCGCAGCTGCGAGAAGTCGCGCGGGATGTGCCGCACCATGCCGAGGCCGCGTTGCGGACGTGGGCAGCAGGCAACCGCGCGGTGGCACGGTTGCAGCAGCGCCTCGACCTGGAACGGGTTGCCACTCTGGTCGAATTCCTTCGCCCCATCGTCGTCACCCCCGAGGCGGCGGTGCGGCTCGGTGATTTCGGGATGGTCTTTCTGATCGGGTGGCAGCACCGGTACGCCGGCGCCTGTGGCCCGGAGTTCGACGTCATGTTCGACCACTTCGAAGCCGTCATCCGGCAATGCGCATGGGCTGGGTAGCCGTACGTCGACGGCAAATGTAAGGATCATTACATCGGGCCGGCGCAGAGTCGGTGGGCTGGTTGAACCCGCGGGAGGAGTTGCCGTGCGCCTCTTGGTCACGCGTGAGCAGTATTTCGACGCCGCCATGACGTTGTTGGCGACCGACGGCGTCGGAAAGCTCAAGATCGCCACGCTGTGTAAGGCCCTCAACGTCACGACCGGATCGTTCTACGGATACTTCGGCAGTTTCGACGGATTTGTCGCCCAGTTCCTCGCCTATTGGGAAGAAACGCAGACCGAGCGGTTGGGGCAGTTGGCGGGCGTCCCAGGCGATCTCGCCGCGCGAGTGCATCTGCTCAAGCGCCTGACCGCGGGGCTTCCCCATTCCGCCGAAGCCGCGATCCGTGGTTGGGCCCATTCGGATGCTCAGGTCGCGGCGGCGCAGAAGCGGGTGGATGACCGCCGCATCGACATCGTGACCAATCTCCTGGCGCCCGCTGTCGGGTCGCGCCGCGAGGCCGCCACCTTGGCCATCATGGGCGTGACGCTGCTGATCGGCATCCAGCAATGGCGTTCGCCGGTGACCACCAGGGATTTCAACCGCATCTTCAATGAGTACGAGAAGGTGCTGTTCGCCAGGATGAGCAGCGACGAGGATATCGCGTAACCGTCACTGCGGCACGTCGTCATACGAGCAAGTACATGGTGGACAGCACTCCCAACATGACCAAGCAGAAGAGCTCGAAGATGCCGCGCAATGCCCACGGTGCGGTGCGCAGCTCCATGAAGTAGAGCCCGACCAGGCGTGCCTTGAAGGTCGCCACCACGAAGATGACCACGCCGGCCGCCGTGTGCGGGCCACTGCTCGTGATCTGGCTTCCGATCATCCACTGGGCCAGCGTCAGCACGACGAGAACCGCCCAGGCCAGCGAGACCTTGTTCAGCAGCAGGTTCGTCATGATCAGTGCACCAGGAAAACGAGCGGAAAGATGATGAGCCACAACAGATCCACCATGTGCCAGAAACACGCACCGCCTTCGAACACAGCGAGCCGAGTCCGAGTCGTCTCCGGTTTGCGCGCGAGCCGCCACAGCACCGTCAGCACGACGAGGCCGGCCACCACGTGCACGAGATGTAGCCCGGTCAGCGCGAAGTAGTACAGGAAGAACTCGTTGGTGTTGGGGGTGATGCCCGCGGTGACTTTTGCGTGGTACTCAAAGGCTTTTGCCACCACGAAGCAGGATCCCACCATTGCACCCGCCAGCGTGAGGCGAGCGGCCAGGTGCCGGAACTGATCGCTGCGCAATGCCATGACCGCCAGTGCGATCAACATGGAGCTGCAGAGCAGCAGCAGTGTGTTGACCACTCCCAGGGTCGGGTTCAGGGCCACCTGCGACTGTGCGAACAGCGCGCGATTGTGACTGCGGCTGTTGAGATACGCCCCGAACAACATCGTGAACAGCAACATGTCGCCGAAGATGAGAACCCAGACGCCCTGTTCCCCAGGTATGTGTCGGATCGGCGGAGCGGGTGGGCCGCTTGGTTCGACAGGGCAGGGCCTGGTCGAGACCCCACGGTATCCGTCAGACAACTGCCGCCTCCGCTTCGAAGGCTCTGTCCTCGGCCTCCAGTCGCCGCAATGCCGTGCGGGTCAACGGCACCATGGCGAAGAGATACACGAAGAACATGACGAATACGAGCCAGAAAGTGATCAGCCCCTGCCATGCGAAGGGCCCACGGGTCATGAACGAGATCATCGTGGTCGAGATGAACGTCGCACACGTGAAGAAGCCCACCCAGGCGATCCACGACGGGAACAGCGGCTTGTCCCGCTTGTCGGTCAACATGGCGAAACCGATTGCGCCCCACTGGATGGTGAAGATCATGAAAGGCGGGTCGAAGATGAACCAGCCGAGGTCATACAGCATCTGAATGTTCTCGTTGGAGCGGACGCCGGGGCGAAAAGCCGCGGTCATCCAACAGATCGCCGGTCCGAGCAAGGTGACCATGGCGACCGCGCCGCTGATCGCCTGTAGCTGCGGCAGGACGTTCATGGAGTCCTTCTGCATGCGCTCCATGAGCTTGGACATGGCGATGGTCCACGTGAGATAGAAGGGAATCGACAAGAACATCAACACCATTCCGATGCGGATGTCGACGCTGTGGTCGCGGAAGTAGGCGCCGATCTGGTCAGCGGAGAGGTAGGCCTCCGGCGGCGGGAAGAACCCGCCGAACACCGCGAAGCCGAGCAGGCTGACGACGCAGAGGACGATGATCGAGTAATTGCACAGGTGCAGAACGTGATAACTGGTACGACGGGCCGGGTTCATGAGGCTCCTTGTCGGGATTGCAGTGCTCAGGGCATGGTGTAGCCGCCGCTGACGGAGATCAGCTGCCCGGTCACCTGGCGTGCGGCGAACGGCGACGAGAACCACGCCACGGCGCGGCCGACGTCCTCGGCGGTGGTCAAGCGGCGCATCGGGGTGTCCTTCAGCATGAACTCGATCTGCTTGGGGTTGAAGACGTCGTCCTGGCCGACCGACCACAGACTCGACGCGCCGATTGCTTCGGGTCCGTCGGGCATCACGAGGCCGGGGCATACGACATTCGACCGGATCCCGTGCCGTCCGTGTTCCCGTGCGGTGGTGCGGGCCAACGCCACCATCGCCGCCTTCGAGGCGCCGTAAACCCCTTGCCGGATCTGCCCGAAAGCCGCGTCACTGGCGATGAAGACGATCGCCCCGGAGCCGGCGTCGCGCATCGGACCGATCGCTGCCTGGGTCGCGGACAGCGCGCTGAAGAAGTTGATCTCCATGGTGCGTTGCCATTTCACGCGGTCGGTGTCGGTGGCCACGAATCCCGGTACGCTCCAACCCGCGTTGTTGACCAGGACGTCGACGCCACTCCAGGACTCGACGGCGCGGCCGACGGCCGCCTCGGCGCTGCCGGGCACCGTGAGGTCGGCGATGACGACCTCGACCTCTGCGGCGCCGCGGGCGAGCGCCTCGGCACGAACTTTCTCGGCCTGCGTCGCGTCGATGTCATTGAGGACAATTCGCGCGCCCTCGGCTGCGAAGACGTGCACGATGCCCCGGCCGATGTTGGAGGCCCCGCCGGTGATCACGACGCGGGCGTCCGTCAGTCCCAAGTCCACGAGGATCCCTTTCCGGCCGGGGCATTGACACCACGGATTTAATTGAGAATAGAAATACTGGCGAGATTTGTCTATAGGCGATGACGCCAGATCGGCCGTGCGGTAGCGGAGCGCCTCAGTCTTGACGGCTCGCCAATTTCAAATCTAGATTCAATATTGAAGTCATTGGATCAGAGGGAGTGAGTCGTGGCCGGAGTGCAGGACAGGGTCATCATCGTGACGGGCGCGGGAGGTGGGCTGGGACGTTCGTATGCCCGATTCCTTGCCGCGCACGGCGCGCTGGTCGTCGTCAACGACCTCGGGGGCGCCCGCGACGGCTCGGGTGCCGGTACCTCGATGGCCGACACGGTGGTCGACGAGATTCGCAATGCCGGTGGGCGGGCAGTCGCGAACTACGCGTCGGTTGCCGATCCCGATGGCGCCGCCGACATCATCGACACGGCGCTGTCGGAATTCGGTGCCGTGCACGGCGTCATCAGTAACGCGGGCATTCTGCGTGACGGGGCGTTCCACAAGATGACGCAGGAAAACTGGGACGCCGTCATGCAGGTCCATCTCTATGGCGGCTACCACGTCATCCGGGCGGCCTGGCCACACCTGCGGGAACAGAACTACGGACGCATCGTGGTGGCGACCTCGACCAGTGGTCTGTACGGCAACTTCGGTCAGGCGAACTACGGGGCGGCCAAAGCCGGCCTGGTCGGCCTGATCAACACTCTCGCGATCGAGGGCCGGAAGTACGGCATCACCGCGAACGCCGTCGCGCCGTTGGCGGCAACCCGGATGACCGCCGACATTGCGTCCGCGGAGCTTCTGGACAAGCTCGACCCGGAGCTTGTGGCCCCGGCCGTCGGGTACCTGACGTCGGAGGAAAACAGCGACACGGGTTCGGTTTTCGTCGTCGGCGGCGGTCTTGCGCAGCGCGTGGCGCAGTTCCAGAATGCCGGGGTCAGCTTCTCCTCGGCACCGGACCTCGCCACCATCACCGATCGTTGGGACGAGATCAGCGACATGACCGGGGCGACGCTCGGCAGCAACCCGGTGTGAGCGGCGGCCAAGTGGAAGACGTGACGCTGACGGAGTCCTACTGGCCGGCCGACCGCAGCGTGCCATTGGTGGATTTCACCGTCGGCGCACTACTGGCCGAGCGGGCTGCGCAGTATCCGGACCGCGAAGCGGTCGTCGCGGTACGGCACGGCACTGAATCCGTGGCCCGCTTGACCTATCGCGAATTGTTCGATGAGGCGTGCCGCGTGGCCACCGGTCTACGACGTGTGGCGCAGCCCGGCGACTGCGTGGCACTGTGGGCACCCAACGTCCTGGAATGGACGACCATCCAGTACGGCGCCGCGTTGGCCGGCGTGGTGCTCGTTGCGCTCAATCCGGTTCTACCGGCCGCCGACCTCGAGTATTCGTTACGCCATTGCGGCGCCGTCGTCTTGCTGCACGCCGACGTCAGCCGCGACTACGTCATGGCGGACGTTGCCGAGGAGGTCTGTGCCGGGCTCCCTGGTGTTCGCCGAATATCGCTGTCGGACAGTGGTGTTTGGCGATCCGACGACATCGACCATGATGTCGTCTCACGCGCCCCGGCTGATCCGGACCGCCCCGTCATGCTGCAGTACACCTCGGGCACCACGGGGCGCCCGAAGGGTGTCTTGCTGACCCACCGCGCACTGGTGAATGTCGCGAAGTTGACCATGGAGGCTGCCGAAATCGACGCGGCGGCGGTATGCGTGAACCCGCTGCCGTTGTTTCACACCGCCGGATGTGTGGTCGCGACGCTGGGGCCGCTGTGGGTGGGCGGCACCGCGGTCGTCTGCGAACGCTTCGTCGCACATGTGGTGCTTGACGTCATGCGCGTAGAGGAAGCCTCGGTGCTGTTCTACGTACCGACCGTACTCAGCGCGCTGCTCGCGGCGCAGCAGGTCAGCAGGCAACGGCCGCCGCCCTTACGCGTCATCATGGGCGGCGCCGCCGCGGTCTCCCCAGACTTGATCGACAGCGCCGCAGCAGTTTTCGGCGCCGGGGTGTTCAACCTCTACGGCCAGACCGAGCTGGCGCCGGTGCTGACGCTGACCCGGCCGACCGACACCCGCGGCGAGCGGCTGTCCACCGTCGGCCGGCCACTGCCCCAGGTCGATTGCAAGGTCATCGTTCCGGCGACCGGACGCATCGCACCCATCGGCCAGGTCGGGGAGATCTGCGCGCGGGGCTATCAGCAGTTCGTCGAGTACCTGCACGACCCGGATGCCACCGCGCGCGCACTCGATCCGGACTACTTCGTCCGAACCGGCGACCTCGGGACCATGAACTCCCGCGGATTCTTGTCCGTCACAGGTCGTTTGAAGGAACTGATCATCCGCGGCGGTGAGAACATCGCTCCCGCGGAGGTCGAACATGCGGTCGCCACCCACGACATGGTCAGTGACGTGGTGGCGGTCGGCATGCCGGACGAGCGCCTCGGCGAGATCGTCGCCGTGGTGTGTCGACTGGCCGATCGCAGTGTGCGCCGGACCGATCTGATCGATCACGCACGCCGCCACCTGCCCGCGTACAAGGTCCCGGCCCGGTGGTTCGTGATCGACGCCTACCCGACCACGCCGACCGGCAAGGTGCAACGCCATGCGCTCACGGTTGCCATCACGCGTGGCGAGCTCCACGAATTATGAGCGGCACTGCGGCGATAGCGGAGCGGCGCCGCCACCTACGGGCGCGCGTTCCGGTGTGGCATGCGCGCACGCTGGACGCCTGGCTCGATGAGTGCGCTGACCGCTACGCGTCGCGCCCATTCGTGCTCACCAATGACGTCTGCCTGACCTATCAGCAGGTCGCCGCCGAATCGCGGCGGCTGGCGGCCGGTTTGGTGGCGCTGGGGGTGCGGCACGGCGACCGGGTGGGTCTGGTGCTGGCGAACTACCCGGAATTCGTGACGATGAAGTTCGCGATCGCCCGGGTGGGAGCGATCGCGGTGCCGTTCAACTACCTGTACCGCGGCGACGAATTGGCTTTCGTGCTGCAGGATTCCGGATGCCGGGTGCTGGTCACCATGACCGGGTTCGGTGAGCTGGACTACCAGGCGATGCTCGACGGTATCGTTCCCGGTTGGGATCACGACGATTTCGCCATCCGGCCCGATACGTCCGACGCACTCACCACGCTCCGCCATATCGTGGTCCTCGAAACCGACCGTCCACGCCGAGCCGGCGCGCGGTCGGTGAGTGACCTCGCCGCCCTCGCTGTCCCAGAGACTGCCGATCATGCTGCCTTTCAGGGCGATCCGTGCGCGCCGGGGGACATTCTCTACACCTCCGGGACGACGGGATCGCCCAAAGGCGTGGTGACATCACACGACGGAGTCCTGCGCACCGCTTATGCCTCTGCGCTGACGCGCGCTTACGAGGACGGCCGGCGGGTCCTGTTCTCGTTGCCGTGCTATCACATGTTCGGTTACGTCGAGGGCCTGCTTTCGGTGATGTACGTGGGCGGGGCCGTGGTCTTGCAGCCGAAATTCACTGCCGAAGGCTATTTCCGTGGCATTCAACAGCATCGTGCCACCGACATCCTCTGCGTGCCCACCATGGCAGTGGCCATGGTGGAGAGTCCCGTTCGGCAGAATTTCGATCTCGCGTCCCTGTCGGCGATCTTGTGCGGCTCGGCACCGGCGCCGATCTGGTTGTGGCGACAGATCGAACGCGACTTCGGGGTGAGCGAGATCGTCACCGGCTATGGCATGACCGAATGTGGTGGCGCCATGACCCTGACATTGCCCGAGGACGATCTGTCGTTGACCTCGGAGACGGTCGGTCGCCCGAAACTGGCCGGCGTCGGCGGAGTCGCGGACACCGACGCGCTCGTCACCTACCGGGTGGTGGACCCGGCCACCGGTGCGGACGTCGAACCCGGTGCCGAAGGGGAGCTGATCTCCAGTGGACCCGCCATGATGCTCGGCTACTGGAACCGCGCTGCCGAGACGTCGGCGGCCCTGCGTTCCGGCTGGCTGTGGTCCGGTGACCTGGGACGCCGGCGTGCCGATGGCTATCTCCAGGTCACCGGCCGCACCAAAGAGATGTACAAGAGCGGCGGAGAGTTGGTGATGCCCAAGGAGATCGAGGACCTCCTCGCCGTGCACCCCGACATCAGCCAGGTCTTCGCCGTCGGATTGACCGACGATCGCTGGGGTGAAATCGGTTGTGTCGTCGTGGTTCCGGCTCCGGGAGCTGCGATCACCGAACAGGACGTCCTGGCAATCTGTCGAGCTCGCCTGGCCCGCTTCAAGGTACCGAAACGTGTGGTGTTCTACCGCGCTCACGAGCTACCGACGACCCCGACCGGCAAGGTGCAGAAGTTCCGTCTTGTGCGGCAATTGAGCTCCGGCGGTGTCGCGCCGCCGACTATGCCACGCTGAACACCCGGCCGTCGGATTCGTCCCGCCGGGTCAGCAACTGTTGTGTGACAAGCAGATCCAGATGCGCGGCGACCTCGAGCACCGCCGTCATCTGGTGTACGACATCGAGCTCGTCGAGTCGGCGTTCGTGCCGGGTCCAGCGCATCTGTGCCGCAACGCCGAACGCGGTCGTCGGACCGGCCGCGACGAATTCGGCGACCCGCGCCAGCCGCTCCCGGTGATGGTCGAGCAATTCCTGGGCACGGTCACCGGTACGCCGGTCCGCGCAGCCGTGCGCCGGCAGCATCCGGGCCTGCGGCAGGTCGAGAAACAACTTCAGCGAAGACAGGTACGACCGCAGCGGCAGTGCCTCGGGCGCTCTTTCGAACGCGATGGACGGGGTGATCCGCGGGAGCAGGTGATCGCCGGTGAACACCATGCCATGGGCGACATCATCGAAGACCATGTGTCCGCGGGTGTGGCCCGGGGTGAATCTTGCGACGACAGACGAACCGCCACAGTCGATCACGTCACCGTCGGTCAGCCAGCGGTCCGGTGCGGTGAACGCGATGCCGAGCTCGTGCGGTTCCCATTGCAGACCCGCCACCGCGCGGGCGAGCAGTGGTGCACCCGCGACGGTGAGCATTCCCACCTGCGTCGGATGGACTCCGGTCATGGCGGAGAAGGCCTCGATGCTGTGCCGTTCCTCGTGCCCCAGCATCAGTTCCGCGCCGTAGGTGGTGCTCCACCGCTGGGCGAGTGAGTAGTGATCCCAATGTTGGTGGGTTACCAGGATTTGTCTGACATCGGAGGGTCCGGCGCCGAACCCGTGCAGCGCGTCGCACAGCACTGTTTCGGCGGGTGCCCAATCCCAACCGGGGTCGATGAGGGTGACGCCGTCGGCGCCGAGAATGACGTAGGCATTGACCGACGTGAGGTCGGGGAGCGGCAACGGCAGCGGCACCCGCACCACATGATCGGTGATCAGTTCATACCCGGGGTCGACACCGGAGGTACTCAGCGCAGGCATCTCGGTGTCCTCCAAGGGCTTCTCGTGCAACAAATTTAATTTAACACAGAATTGAAAATGGTGTTACGCTCCGCGTCACGATGAACTCCGGCATTGAGAATCTCGGCAGCGCCCGCAGTGTGTTGTTCGTGCCCGGCGATCGTCCAGACCGATTCGCCAAGGCCGCCGCCAGCGGCGCCGATCTCATCGTGCTCGACATCGAGGACTCGGTGGCACCGGAGGGCAAACGTGCCGCTCGTGGGGCAATCGATGGCTGGCTCGGCACCGGCCGGCAGGCCGTCGTCCGGATCAACGGGACCGACACCCCGTGGTTCACCGAGGACGTCGCCATGACGGCGGCGCACCGGTGCGCGGTCATGTTGCCGAAAGTGTGCGGCGCGGACCACGTCGCGGCGGTCGCACGCAGACTACCCAGCCGAATACCGTTGATAGCGCTCATCGAAACGGCGCCGGGCATTCAGGCGGCCGGGGAGATCTGCGCGGCCGACCGGATCGCCGCCGTGGCCTTCGGCAGTATCGATCTCGGTACGGAACTCGGCATTCGGCCCGACGATCGACAGGCGCTGCTGCACGCCCGCAGCGCGGTCGTGCTGGCCGCCGCCGCGGCCGGCCGGCCCGCGCCATGGGACGGGGTGACCACCGCCGTACACGACGACGAGGCCGTCCGGGCAGACGCAGCCCACGCCGCGCAACTGGGATTCGGGGGCAAGCTCTGCATCCACCCCCGTCAGGTGGCGATCGTCAACGCCGAGTTCGAGCCCTCGCCGGCGGAACAGGCTTGGGCGCAACGCGTTCTGGACGCGGCGGCGGACGGCTCCGGCGCGGCGCGTGTTGTCGACGGATGCATGGTCGACAAGCCCGTGATCGACAGGGCTGTCCGGCTTTTGGCAAGAGCCCGTAACCGCGAACTTCGTGCGGCGTGCGGGCAACTGGAAGGAGAACTGCATTGACCGGGACCGACACCACTCTGGCCGCCAATGCCGATGCCGCACAACGGTTGTACGACGCGTTGCGCGGCGGTGACCGAAAGGCGTTGGCGGTTCTGCTGCATCCGGAGTTCATCGGCCATACGACGGCCGGTCTGCCACTGGATCTCGGCGGTGAACACTCGGGGCCTGACGAGATGCAGCGCGATTTCTGGTGGCGGATCGGGCGCCAGTACGTGGCAGAGGCGCGCTCCGATGAGATGCGCCGCCTGGACGACGGACGACTGTTCGTGCGGGGCCGGTACCGCGGCCACGGACGCGAGTCGGGTAACCCGCTGGACGCCGAGTTCGTCCACGTCCTGACTTTCGCCGCCGACGGCACGATCGTGCGACTCGACCAGCTCACCGACAGCGCGTCCTGGGTTGCCGCGTTGGGGGAGGCGACCGAGCCGCCCGTGATCGACTACTCCGTGACCGACGGTGTCGCGACGATCTGCTTGAACCGGCCCGAGGCGCGCAACGCCATCGACATGCGGATGGGCGAGGAAACCCTTCGGGTGGCCCAGCAGATAGCCGAAGACGTCGCCGTGCGGGCCGTGCTGATCTGCGGCAACGGTCCCGCGCTGACCGTCGGTGGCGACATCGACTACTTCCTGACCACACCGCCCGAGCGATTCGGCTCGCTGTTCGCTCGCATGACCAGCCCGTTCCATGAGGCGTTCCGGATACTGAGCCGGATCGACGCGCCCATCGTGACCGCCGCGCATGGCGCCGTCGCGGGCGGCGGCCTCGGTTATGTGTATGCCGCCGACCTCGTCGTCGCTGCGGAAGGGACGAAATTCGTGACGGGGTTCGCCGCTCTCGGGCTGTCGGGTGACGGCGGTGGCACGTGGCATCTGCCGCGCCTGATCGGGGCGCGTCGAGCCGCCGAGGTCTACTTGCGCAATACCCCGATCAGCGCGGATGATGCGTTGCGCTGGGGAATGGTCAATGCGGTGGTTCCGGCCGACGAACTACGTTCGCAGGCAAGGCAACTCGCTGCCGAGCTGGCTGCCGGACCCACGCGCGCGTTCGGCCGGATGCGGGCGCTGCTGCGCGAGACGTGGACGCGGGACCTGTCGGAACAACTACTGGCGGAGACCGAATCGATGCGCGTGTTGGGTGGCAATGCCGATGCTGCCGATGCGATCACCGCGTTCGTCGCGAAGCGAAAGCCGCACTTCACCGGCAGGTGAGCTACCGGGCGCGTTTGTGGCGTGGCGCCGCGTCCCCGTCGGCGCCGGGTGCGGCGATCGCGTTGCGGACGAATGTCGTCGCGTTGCGGACCACCGAGTCCACGGACCCGCGGCGCGGTGTCCACCATTCGGCCGCCCAGTTGAGCGATCCGATGATCAGGAGCTGTGCGACCGTCAGATCGAGGTCATCGCGAAGCTGGCCCTCGGCATGGGCTGCCCTGAGGAGCTTGCGCCAGATCGCGGAGTAGGTGGCTTCCTCCGCCAGCTGTCGGGCGCGCAGGTGCTCGGGGATCTGGCCGCTGTTGCGGATGGACGCCGTGGCGTAGTCGGACAGCTCGAGTTCGTGGCGCAGATGCGTCTCGACCGCGATGAGAACCCGGTCCAGCGGCGAAATGTCCGAGGGCAGCTCATCGAGCACTGCCTGCAGGTGACGGGCCATGTCGGCGATGCCGCTCCACATCACCTCCTCGATCAGGTCTTCGCGTGAGGGGAAGTAGTAGTAGATCGCCGGCGCCTGCAGTTCGGCGTGCTCAGCAACGTCGGTCAAACGGGTTCCCGCATAACCCTTCGTGCTCAGTACATGAGCTGCGGCATCGAGGATGCGCCGACGGGTGCGTGCCGACTTGGAGTCCGCGTCGCCACCGTCCTCTGACGCCGGCGCCGGGGCTGATTTTCTAGCCATCGTTCAACTATATGGGGAACGGCGGGCGAACGTTCTCCAGGGCGCGCGGACGGGCACCCCGGCTGTCCGCCGTGGTGGTTCGGGCTGTCCGCGCGCGATTGACCAACGGCAAAGTTTTAATCTATATTCAAAAGTGTGAAAGGCGCGGAGGTGAAGTGCGTGAAGGTTTTCGGAAGCATCGATGAGTTCGCGGCAGCCGAGGGGACGACGTTGGGCCCCACCGACTGGCTGACGATCGACCAGGAGCGGGTGAACAAGTTCGCCGATGCCACTGGTGACCATCAATGGATTCACGTCGACCCGGAGCGGGCCGCGCAGGGGCCCTTCGGAACCGCGATCGCCCATGGCCTGCTGACGCTGTCGCTGACACCGGTGCTGGTCCACGATCTCTACACCGTTGAGGGTGTGCAGATGGCGGTGAACTACGGCTACAACAAGGTGCGCTTCGTGTCGCCGGTACCGGTCGGTTCGAAGATCCGGGCGTCCGCTGTGGTCGGTCCGGTCACCGTCGTGCCCGGCGGAGTTCAGGGGCAGCTGACGACGACCATCGAGATCGACGGCTCGGACAAGCCGGCGTGTGTCGTCGAATCCATTGCGCGGTACTACTCGTGACGGAACCGGTTCTGGTCGACGTTGCCGGCCGGGTGGCCACGGTCACCCTGAATCGGCCGGAGCAGCGCAATGCCATCACCGTCGCCCTCGGGGCGGCTCTGGAACGCGCGCTGCGCGACGCCGCCGGCGCCGCCGACGCCATCGTGATCCGGGGCGCGGGCGGAAACTTCTGCGCAGGAGGGGATTTCCACGAGCTGGGACGCCTGCGTGAACTGGGTCGCGATGCGATGGCCGAGCTCTTCGACAATTTCCGCCGTGCGTGCGCGGTGATCGAGACACTGCCCGTACCCGTGATCTGCGCGGTGGAGGGCTACGCGACCGCCGGCGGCTTCGAGCTTGTCCAGGCGGCCGACATCGTCCTACTGCACGAGAATGCGGTGCTTGCCGACATCCACGCGAAGTTCGGCCAGATCCCGGGTGGTGGCAGCACGCAACGATTGCCACGGCTCGTCGGGCGCCAACGCGCACTCGCACACATTCTCACCGCGGACCGGCTGACCGCCCGCGACGCTCTTGACTGGGGACTGGCCTATCGGGTGTTCGGCGCGGACGAATTCGATTCGGGCATCAGGGTATTTGCCGACACCTTGGCGACGCGGGACAGTACGGCGCTCGCGCGGAGCAAGGCCCTGATCTACCAGGGTCTGCGGCTGCCCCTCGATGACGGCCTGGCTTTGGAGCATGAGGCCGTGCTCGACCACGTCGCGCTGACCGGAACAGGAGCCGGTCGTGGCTGATCAACAGGTGCTTCTCGACATCGGCGACAACGGTGTGGCGCGGCTGCGCCTCAACCGGCCCGAGGCTGCCAACGGCATGAATGTGCCGTTCCTGCAGGCCCTGCACGCCGCGATCATGCAATGCCATGGCGAACCGTCCGTGCGAGTTGTCGTCATCACCGGCGAGGGCAAGAACTTCTGTGCCGGCGGCGACGTGCGCACCTTCGCATCCAAAGGCGAGGCGCTGCCCGACTACTTGCGCGAGGCGACCGCCTGGCTGCAGCTGGCGGTCGACGCACTGCTCCAATTGCAGGTGCCAGTGCTTGCCGGAGTGCACGGATTCGCCGCGGGCGGAGGCGGTTTCGGGCTCGTGTGCGCGGCCGATTTCGTCATCGCCACCGAGTCCGCGAAATTCATGTCGGGGGCTGTCCGGGTCGGCATGGCACCCGACGCCGGTGTGTCGGTGACCCTCACCCAGCTGGTCGGGTTCCGCAAGGCGATGGAGATCGTGCTCACCAATCCGATCCTGTCCGCGCAGGAGGCCCTCGACCTCGGCTTGCTCACCAAGGTCGTTCCCGACGACCACCTCGATGATGAATTGACGGCATTTGCCGAACAATTCACCGAGATGGCCCCCAAGGCCGTGGGTGCGGCCAAGCGACTGATGTGGGGCGGCCTGGGCGCCGGCGTGGTGCAGCGCCTCGGCGAGGAGGCGCGCACCGTGGCCGAACTGTCGGGCACCGCGGACTCACGCGAAGGACTTGCCGCCGTCATCGAGCGGCGACCGCCACGGTTCACCGGGAAATGACATGGACGACGTCGTATTGGCTGCCGATCACGGGCACATCCGCGTCATCACGCTGAACCGGCCCGACCGGCGGAACGCGATCGACATCCCGCTGCGGGTGGCGCTGGCCGAGCGTCTCGAAGATGCCATGGCCGACAACAACATCCGGGTTGTCGTACTGACCGGTGCGGGCGTGAGCTTCTGCGCGGGCGGCGACATTTCAACCATGCGGCGGATGGCCGAGACCGAGAGCCGACCACGCGCCGAAGCTGCCGCTCGGGTGGTTCGGGCCATTTGGTCTGGCGGAGCGCCGGTCATCGCCGCGGTGGAAGGTGCCGCGTTCGGTGCCGGCGTCTCGCTCGCGCTGGCCTGCGACCGGGTGGTCGCAGCCGAGGACGCGGTGTTCTCCACGGCGTTCACGGGCGTCGGCCTGGCCGGCGACATGGGTATCTTCGCATCCCTGCCCGCACGGGTCGGTCCAGCCAAAGCGCGGCAGCTGATGTTGTTGCCGCAGAAGCTGTCCGGCGCAGAAGCGCTTGCCCTCGGCCTCGTCGACGCGGTCGTTCCGGCGGGATCGACGCTGACGGCGGCACTCGCCGACGCCGAGCGGATATCGGCGCTCGCGCCGCTGGCTGTCAGGGAGATCAAAGGGGCACTGGCCCGCTGGCCGAGTCCGCCGACGGCGATGCTCGATCACGAGGTCGACGTGGCCGTCCGCCTGTTCGACACCGCGGACTTCGACGAGTGCGTCGCTGCCTTCCAGGACCGTCGTCCGCCCCGATTCCGGGGCTGCTGAGGAGAATTCATGACCACCGCTGTTGACTACTCACGGCTGATCGAGCCGACCCGGGTCCACGGTTCGCTGTACACCGATCCCGCCATCTTCGCCGAAGAACTCGAGCGCATCTGGTACGGCGGCTGGGTGTTCGTCGGCCACGAGAGCGAGATCGCGCAGCCGAATGACTACGTGCGCAAGCAGATCGGCCCGCAGGACATCGTCATGACCCGCAGCCGCGAAGGCGACGTCCACCTGCTGGTCAACCGCTGTGCCCACCGCGGCAACCTGGTGTGCGACGACGCGAGCGGAAACTCCGGATCGTTCCGTTGCCCGTACCACGGCTGGACGTACCGCAACGACGGCGAGCTGGTCGGCTACCCGTTCAAGAAGGGGTACGGCGACGGCAAGCTGGACCTCAATCTCGGTCGCCTGCCGAAAGTCGACAGCTACCACGGTTTCGTATTCGGCAGTTTCAACCCTGACGTGCCGCCGCTGCTCGAACACCTCGGCGCCGCGGCAGGTGAGATGGACCGGCTGGCACGCCTGTCACCGGAAGGCAAGGTGCGTCTCGATGCCGGCTGGCTCAAGCACAAGACGCGTGCGAACTGGAAGCTGCTGGCGGAGAACGAGACCGACGGTTACCACCCGCAGTTCGTGCACGGCTCGATCTTCTCGGTGACCGGTAGCACCATCGGCCCGCTCTACAGCGACAAGTCCACCGCCGTCACCCGGGCGCTCGGAAACGGGCACAGCGAGAACGACCTGCGGCCGGAATTCCGCAAGTTCGCCGAACCGATGCGGTGGTTCGGCACCACGGCCGAACGGGTGCCCGACTACGTCTCCAGGATGCGCGCGGTGCACGGCGCCGCGGCCGAACAGATCCTCATCGAGGGCGGCCCGCACGTGATGGTGTTCCCGAACCTCTTCATCGCCGAGATTCAGGTGTTCAACATCCAGCCGCTGTCCGCCGGTGAGTGCATCCAGTACTCGACCGCCGTGCAGTTGGAAGGGGCGCCGGAACTCAACAAACGCATGCTGTCGCAGTCCATCGGATCGGTCGGGCCGGCAGGCATGCTGCTCGCCGACGACACCGAGATGTACGAGCGCAACCAGGCAGGCGTCGCGCAACTCCTGCCCGAATGGCTCGACATCCGGCGCGGCACCGGCCGAGAGTGCAAGGACGAGAGCGGTTTTCGGATCGGCGGCGCGACGGACGAGACGGCCATGCGCGCCTTCTGGGCGCACTACAAGACGCTGATGGAGCCATGATGACCACATCGACCGGAGCGGACCTGCGCGAGCTCGAACAGTTCATCTACCGTGAGGCGCGCCTGGCCGACGAGCACGAGTACGACTCGTGGGAGGCGCTGTGGACCGACGACGCGCTGTACTGGGTGCCGGCGGCCGGATCACTGGCCGACCCGGAACACCACGTCTCCGTGATCTACGACAACCGCCGCCGCATCTCGACACGGTTGCAGCAGCTGCGCACCGGTAAGCGCTACGCGCAAGCACCGGCCTCGAACCTGCGCCGCATCATCTCGAACGTCGAAATCCTGTCGGCCGCAGACGACGAGTCCACTGTGGGCGCGAACTTCGTGCTCTACGAATCGAAGTCACGCGGTATCGAGACCTGGGCCGGCCGGGTCACGTACGTGCTGCGCCGCATCGACGGCGAGTTGAAGCTGGTGCGCAAGACGGTGGTGCTGGTGAACTGCGCCGAGGCGCTGCCGACTCTGGGATTCCTCATCTGATGGAGGCCGGTGACGTCGTCCACAACGAGTTCGCTCAGGTATCGGTGCGCGTCGACCGCGCTGGGCACAGCCCTCGGTTGGTGCTGACCGATCTGAAGACGGGGCGCGAGAGGTTCCTCGACGCGCTCGAACTCGAGACCATCGTGTGGCTGCCGGACGGGCACATGCAGAAGTTGCTCGACCCGTCTGCCGACCGGTGGAAAGACGGGTGATCGACCTCGGCGCACACATCCACCCGGGCGACACCGTCATCTGGGGGCAGGCTTGTGCGGAGCCGTTGACGCTCACCGAAGCACTGACCGCGCAGCGTGCGGCCCTCGGTGGCATAACGGCTTTCATCGGCATCCAGTTCGCCGGCACGGCGAAGCCCGTCCACGCCGATCACATCCGATTCGTCAGCTATTGCGGTACCGGAGCCAACCGGGCACTGGGGCAGGCGGACGTCCTCGACATCTACCCGGGTCATTACTCGACGCTGCCCTGGCTGGTGTCACGCGGACCGCTGCGCGCGGATGTGGTGCTCGTGCAGGTGTCGCCGCCGGACGTGGACGGCAACTACAGCCTGGGTCTGGCAGATGACTACCTCACTGCCGCAATCGATGTCGCGCGGGTCGTGATCGCCGAGGTGAACGCCCAGGTCCCGTTTGTCGCAGGCTCCCGCTACCTGACGGCCGATGACGTCGACGTGGTGATCGAGAGCTCGCGGCCGCCGGCCGAGTCGCCGGCGGGTCGTATCGACGCGACGACGACACGGATCGCCGAGCTGGCGGCCGGCCTGGTCGAGGACGGCGCGACGCTGCAGCTGGGCATCGGAGCCGTGCCCGAATTGCTGCTGGGCGAGCTGAAAGACCGGAGCGACCTGAGGTTTCATTCCGGGCAGCTCAGCGATGGCGCCGCCGAACTCATCGAGGTCGGGGCGGCGCGCGGCGGGGTCGCGGCATTTCTCATCGGCACGCGCCGCCTGTTCGACTTCGCGCATTGCAATCCGGCGATCGCGCTACGACCCGCGTCGTACACACACGCCGCGGATGTGCTTGCGACACAGCAGAAATTCGTGGCCGTCAACTCCGCGGTGGAGGTCGACGTGACCGGACAGGTCAACGCCGAGGTCGCGGCCGGCTCGTACGTCGGCGCCGTCGGGGGCGCCGCGGACTTCCTTCGTGCTGCGGCTCGCTCACCGGGTGGGCTACCGATCGTGGCGTTACCCGCGACTCGAATCGTCGCCGCATTGTCCGGGCCGGTATCGACGGCGCGGTCCGACGCCGGAATCTTCGTCACCGAGTACGGCATCGCGGATCTACGCGGGCAGTCGTTGGCGGAACGGCGCCGACGCCTGGTCGAGATCGCCCACCCCGACCGCCGAGAAGCCCTGTCGGAAGGAACATCATGAGACGCGCGGCAATCGTGAACCCACTGCGTACCCCGGTCGGCACGTTCGGGGGAGCGCTTCGGTCGGTGCCTGCTGAACGGTTGGCATCCACGATCCTCAAGGCCGTCGTCGACGCGTCGGGTATCGATCCGGCACGGATCGACGACGTGGCGATGGCGCAGTCGTACGCCAATTCTGAAGCACCGTGCATCGGGCGGTGGGCGGCACTGGATGCCGGTCTGCCGGTGGAACTGCCGGGATTTCAGACCGACCGTCGCTGCGGCGGCGGATTGCAGGCGGTGGTGACCGCCGCGATGATGGTCCAAACCGGAGCCGCCGACGTCGTCCTCGCCGGTGGTGTCGAGAGCATGAGCAACATCGAGCACTACACGCAGTCGACACGGTGGGGGTCCCGGGCGGGCAACGCCACCCTCTACGACCGCTTGGATCGGGGACGCGAACGGTCGCAGCCGGAGTGGCGGTTCGGGGCGATCAGCGGAATGATCGAAACCGCCGAGAACCTGGCAACCGAATACGGCATCAGCCGGGCCGCTGCCGACGAGTTCGCCGCGCGTAGCCATCAACGTGCCGCGGCCGCATGGGATTCCGCGCGGTTCGCCGACGAGGTCGTGCCGGTAGCGGTGCCGCAGCGCAAGGGTGATCCGGTGGTCTTCGCGAAAGACGAGGGCATCCGGCCTGAGTCAACTGTCGACTCCTTGGCGAACCTGCGCGCGATCATGCCCGGCGGCACCGTGACCGCCGGGAACTCTAGTCAGCAGAACGACGCTGCCGCTGCGTGCCTCGTGGTGGCCGAGGACCGGCTCGACGCGTTGGGTCTCGAGCCGATCGGCTTTCTGCGTGGCTGGGCGGCGGCGGGCTGTGAACCACGGGTGATGGGTATCGGGCCGGTGCCGGCCGTGGCGAAACTCTTCGCCCGCACCGGGTTGTCGTTCGGCGACATGGATCTGGTCGAGCTGAACGAGGCGTTCGCGGTCCAGGTGCTGGCGGTGCTGAAAGGCTGGGAATTCGACGACCTCGATCGGCTCAACGTCAACGGCTCCGGCATCTCACTCGGGCACCCGATCGGCGCGACCGGCGTCCGGATTCTCACGACCATGGCGCACGAGTTACGCCGGCGCGGCGGCAGATACGCGTTGGAGGCGATGTGCATCGGCGGCGGCCAGGGCATGGCGGCGATCATCGAGGCACCATGACCGGAATCGTCTCGTACGCCACGTACCTGCCGTCGCACCGATTGCGGGGCAGTCGGGTCGTCGCATCGTTCGATGAGGACAGCACGACACTGGGTGTCGCCGCCGCGCAGGCTGCCCTCGGTGACCGGTCGGCCGACGCCCTGTACTTCGCGTCCACCACGCCGGCCTACCTGGACAAGACGAATGCCACCGCCATCCATGCCGCGCTCGGCCTGCCGCCGGGTACGTTCGCGGCTGACGTGGCGGGATCGGCGCGCAGCGCCGTCGCGGCGTTCCGGTCGGCATCGGCGTCCAACGGGATGGCGGTGCTGTCCGACGTCCGCGTCGGGCGTGCCGGGTCCTCCGACGAGAAGGACGGTGCCGACGCCGCGGCGGCCTTCCTGTTCGGTTCCGGCGACACGATCGCCGACATCGTCGGATACGCCTGCGCCACCGCAGAATTCCTCGATCGCTGGCGAGCTCCCGGCGGGGTGGGTGCGCAATGGGAGGAGCGCTTCGGATTCGAGGAATATCGGCCGCTGATCGAATCAGTGCGCGGCCAGGTCGGTATCGGCAACCCGGATCACGTGGTCGTGGTGTCACCGAACACCGCGGTGCGCAAGTGGGCTGCCCGCACGTACACGACATCGCCGATCGGCCACGCGGGCGCCGCTGATCTGGGTATCGCGCTGGCGCATGTGCTGGATACCGCTCAGCCCGGCGAGACGATTCTGCTGATCTCGGCGGCGGATGGCGTTGATGTCTTTGCCCTGCGCGTGACCGCGCGAGTTCGGCGCCAGCGGATTCCGGTGCTGCAGCAGCTCGCGGCCGGTGCCGAGGTCGACCTCCTGACCTACCTCACGTGGCGCGGGCTGATCGAGCAGGAGCCGCCGCGCCGGCCGGAGCCCGACCGCGTCGCGGCACCACCCGCGGCGCGCGACCGGGACTGGAAGTTCGGCTTCACCGCAAGCTGTTGCGCTGCTTGTTCGTTCGTCCACCTGCCGCCGGTGCGTGCCTGTAAGAACTGTGGCGCCGTCGACCAGATGACGGCGCAACCGCGGCGTGGCGCGGCGGGGTCGGTCGCGACCTTCACCGTGGACCGGCTCGCGTACTCGCCGGCCCCGCCCGTGGTCGGCGCGGTCGTCGACTTCGACGGCGGTGGCCGCTACACCCTGGAGCTCGCTGACGGCGGCGCCGAGCGCATCGCGGTCGGTTCACGCGTCGGGCTGACGTTCCGCCGGCTGCACAGCGCAGGCGGTGTCCACAACTACTTCTGGAAGGCGAAACTCCTGTGAGTCGCAGCGGCATCCGGGACAAGGTCGCCGTGGTGGGCATGGGGTGCACCCGCTTCGGTGAACGGTTCGGCGCCTCGGCCGAAGACCTGATCATCGAAGCGGTCGACGAATGCTTCACGGCCAACCCTCGGCTGGAACGGGCCGGGGTCGGCGCGTACTGGCTGGGCACGCTCGCCACCGGTCAGAGCGGCCTGACGCTCAGCAAGGCGCTCGCCCTGGACTACACACCGGTGACGCGGGTCGAGAACTATTGCGCCAGTGGATCCGAATCGTTTCGCAACGCCTGCTTCGCGGTCGCGTCCGGTGCTTACGACATGGCCGTCGCCGTAGGGGTCGAGAAGCTGAAAGACTCGGGGTACTCGGGACTGCTGCGCGGTGATCCGCCGAGTGACGGCACCGCTTCGGAGCTTTCGCTCACGGCCCCGGCGGCGTTCTCGCTACTCGACCCGGCGTACTGCGCGCGCTACGGCGTCGACCCCGCCGCGATGCGGGATGCGATGACGCACGTGGCCTGGAAGAACCACCGCAACGGTGCGCGAAATCCCAAGGCGCAGTTTCGTTCAGAGGTCTCCAAGGAGAAGATCGCCCACGCGCCCATCGTCGCGGGCCGGCTCGGTGTTTTCGACTGCTCGGGGGTGTCGGACGGCGCGGCGTGCGCGGTCATCGTCCCCGCCGAGCGCGCGGCCGACTATACGGACCGGCCGATGTACGTGAAGGGTGTTGCGCTGGCCGCGGGGTCGGGCAGGGGAGCAGCGGACCCCGCGTACGATTTCACCACTTTCCCCGAGGTCGTTCGCTCCGCGCGCGACGCGTATGCGCAGGCGGGGATCGAGAATCCGCGCGCGGACATCTCCTTCGCCGAGGTGCACGACTGCTTCACGCCCACGGAATTGGTGCTCATGGAGGATCTGGGGTTCGCCGACCGGGGCGCGGCGTGGCGGGACGGCCTCGCCGGTGAGTTCGATGCGGATGGCCGGTTGCCGGTGAATGTCGACGGCGGCCTCAAGTCGTTCGGTCATCCGGTCGGGGCAAGCGGGCTCCGCATGCTCTACGAATGCTGGCTGCAGTTCCGCGGACAGGCGGGTGACAGGCAACTCGCGGAGCCTCGAATGGCGTTGACCCACAACCTCGGTGGACGTCCCGGTGCCTGTGTCTCGCTCGTCACGGTGGTGGGCAACGAACTCGGCTGACGCCGCTGCACGGCGTCGCCGTTGACCCCCATGCGCCATTATTTTATTATAGATTCAAAATTGCTACAGGGTAGCCCGACGAAATGCGGATCAAATGACACTCACCAGCCTGGTTGCCGATACTGCCGACCATGCGATGCTGCGCGACACCGTCGCCAAGATCGCCGATAAATACGGCGCGGAGTACTTCCTGGAACGGTCGCGGGCCGGTGCGAAGGTCGACGAGCTCTGGGCCGAACTCGGCGCCGCCGGGCTGCTGGGCGTGCACCTGCCCGAAGAATACGGTGGTGGCGGTGCCGGTATGTCGGAACTCGCCATCGTCATCGAAGAGCTTGCTGCCCATGGCATTCCGCTGCTCCTGACAGTGATCTCGCCGGCCATCTGCGGGTCGATCCTGAACGCCCACGGCTCACCCGACATGAAGCAGCGCTGGTTGCCCGGTATCGCCGACGGCTCGTTGAAGATGGCATTTGCGCTGACCGAACCGGATTCCGGATCCAACAGCCACCAGGTCAAGACCACCGCGCGCCAGGACGGCGACGGATGGGTGGTGTCCGGCGGCAAGTACTTCATCTCCGCTGCCGATGAGGCGCAGGCACTGCTCGTGGTCGCGCGGGCCGGCACCGCAACGGACAACGAGCGGAACCCCCTGTCGCTCTTCGTGATCCCCACCGAGGCGCCGGGCGTCACCCGCCAATTGCTGGAGACGACCGTGACGTCGCCCGATCACCAGTTCACCGTCTTCTTCGATGACGTGCGGGTGGGGCCGGAAGCGCTGATCGGAACCGCGGGCAACGGCCTCAGACAGGTGTTCGCCGGACTCAATCCGGAGCGGATCCTGGCCTCTGCGCTGAGCGGCGGCATCGGCCGTTATGCGGTCGACAAGGCGGTCGCCTACGCGAAAGACCGCGCGGTGTGGTCGGTGCCGATCGGTGCGCACCAGGGTATTTCGCACCCCATCGCCGATTGCCACATCCAGGTCGAGCTGGCGCGGCTGGCCACCCAACGCGCCGCGCAGATCTTCGACGACGGCGGGAACGCCGCTGCCGCGGCGAACGTCGCCAAATATGCCGCGGCCGAAGCCTCGCTGAAGGCGCTCGACCAGGCCATCCAAACCCACGGCGGCAACGGACTTTCCAAGGAGTACGGGCTGGCCGAGCTGTGGTTCGTGGCACGTCTCATGCGCACCGCACCGGTGAGCCGCGAGATGGTGCTGAACTTCGTCGCTCAAACCATGCTCGAACTGCCGGCTTCGTACTAGGAGAAACCATGAAAGCCATGACGGACAACACATTTGACGCAATCGTCGTCGGCGCCGGCGCCGGCGGTCTCTTCGCAGCAGCGCGGTTGTCGCACCTCGGCTACCGGACGCTGGTCGTCGAGCGCCTGGAGGTGGTCGGCGGGCGGGCATCGACGCGCGAGATCGACGGGTTCAAAGTCAACAACGGCGCCATCGTCATCGAAACCGGCGGCCTCACCGAGGAGACGTTCCACGAGGTCGGGGCGAAGTTCGACGTCCGGGCCGCCGAACCACCGATCCTGTACCGCATCGGTGACAAGGACGTCGACGTCACCGGCGGAGGTTGGGGGTTTCTGCTGTCGAAGCTGACGCGGCAGGGGGCAAAGCTGGTGTCGGGAATCGGTGCGGCGCGCAACGACTCCGGGCTGCCGGAAGACGAGCTGTCGACGGCGGACTGGGTGGCGAAGTACACCAAGAACGAGTCGGTGCACGGCATCTTCCGCAACATGTGTGGCTCGGTCTTCGCGGTGGGTTCCGAGGAACTGCCCGCGCGGGTGTTCCTCACGTACTTCACCCGCAAGAGCGCATTCAAGAAATTCGGCTTCTGTCCCGAGGGCACCATCGGCATCTGGCAGGCGCTCGCCGAGGTGGTGGAGAAGAACGGGGGAGCGGTCTGGCTCTCGGCCGAGGTCCAGGAGCTGCACATCGCCGACGGGCGGATCACGGGAGCCACCGTTGCTCGTGGCGGTGAAACAATCGAGGTCTCTTGTCGTTTCGCGGTGAGCGACATCGGGCCGTCCGCGACGGTCGAGCTGGTCGGCAGCCAGAACCTGCCCGCCGACTATGTCGCGAAGGTCGACGAGGCGAACCGGCCGTGCTCGATGATCACCGTCAACTTCGCCAGCCGGCGAAAGCTGTTGAAGGCCCCCGGAATGCTGAGCTTCGCGAAGACCCGGCGACTGTGTTACGTCGCGAACTTCACCGAAACCTGCCCCGAGATGGCGCCCGAGGGCTGGCACCTGTATGCGGGCACGGCGGTGCCGAAACCTGCGGTCGGTGACTTCGACGAGAACGCGGAAACCGAACTGCTGCTTGCAGATCTGCGCGCAGAGATCGACGGCTTCAGCGATGCCCGCATCCTGTCGATCGCGGTCACCCGGGACGGCTGGCCGCCGCAGCGCGCCGTCGCCGGCTTCGATCTACCGCACGACACTCCGATCGCCAACCTGTGGAATGTCGGCGATGCCGTGAAGGAATACGCCAACGGCGGGACGACGGCGTGCGCCGAGACCGCCAAGATCGTCGTCGACAAGATTCGGGAGGCGCATCCGCGCTCGTAGTCTGGCCCCAGCAGCAGTGGCTGAAGCCCCGACGATCCTGATCGTCGGGGCTTCAGCCACTTACGAGCACGAAGACCGCCCACCGGCAGGACCCGTGGTCAGGTCGCGTCTGTCAGGCCGTGAGCCCGCCGCGGGCGACGAGCTGCGAAGCGATCACGTTGCGCTGGATCTCGTTCGTGCCCTCGCCGACGATCATCAGGGGCGCGTCACGGAAGTAGCGCTCGACGTCGTATTCCGTTGAGTAGCCATAGCCTCCGTGGATGCGCACGGCATTGAGCGCCACTTCCATGGCGACCTCGGATGCGTAGTACTTGGCCATGCCGGCTTCCATGTCGCATCGTTCACCGTTGTCGAACCGCCGCGCGGCGTGCAGCACCAACTGGCGGGCGGCCGTCAGCTTGGTGGCCATGTCGGCCAGATAGCCGCCGACAGCCTGGTGCTTCCAGATCGGGACGCCGAAGCTCTCGCGCTGCTGCGCGTACGCCAACGCGTCGTCGAAGGCGGCCTGACCGACACCGAGGGCGCGGGATGCGACCTGGATCCGGCCTGTCTCGAGGCCTTTCATCATTTGGCTGAAGCCGTGACCTTCCACCCCGCCGAGGACGGCGTCCAGTGGCGCGCGGTAGTTGTCGAAGGCCAGCTCGCAGCTCTCCACGCCCTTGTACCCGAGCTTGGGCAGATCACGCGACACGACGAGGCCCGGACCGTGTTCTACCAACAGGATGCTGATGCCGCGGTGCCGCGGCGTGGCCGCCGGGTCGGTCTTGCACAGCAGCGCGATGAGCTGGGACCGGCGGGCATTGCTGATCCAGGTCTTGGCGCCGTTCACGGCATAGCCGTGCTCGTCACGACGGGCGATGGTGGTCATCGCCTGCAGGTCCGAGCCGCCGCCGGGCTCGGTGAGCGCCATGGTCGCCCGGATCTCGCCGGTGGCCATCCGCGGCAGGTAGCGGTTTTTCTGCTCATCCGTGCCGAACGCCAGGATCAACTTGGAGACAACGGTATGGCCACCCATGGCGCCTGCCAGACTCATCCAGCCACGGGCCAGTTCTTCGGTCACGCCGACGTAGCACTGCGTGGATACGGGCGCCTCGCCGTAGGGCTCGGGTATCGCCAGACCGAAGATCCCCATCTGCTTCATCTGGTCGATGAGTTTTTCCGGGTACTCGTTGGCATGTTCGAGATCGCGGGCGACGGGCTTGACCTCACGGTCGACCCAGTCCCGCACTGTCGCGACGACCTGTCGTTCTTCGGCGGACAACTCCATCGGATGGACTCCTGTCTGAGAATCAGCAGGCCGCGATGTCGCGGCCGATGATCTCCTTCATGATCTCGGTCGTTCCGCCGTAGATCGTTTGGATTCGGGTGTCGAGATAGGCTCGGGCCACGGGATATTCGGTCATGTAGCCGTATCCGCCGTGCAGTTGCAGGCAGCGGTCGATCACGCGCTTCTGTAGCTCGCTGACGTACCACTTGCCCTTGGCCGCATCGATCGCGCTGAGGGTTCCGGCGTTGTACGCCAGCACCGAACGGTCGACGTAGGACTCGGCGATGTCGATCTCCGTGGACATCTCGGCGAGCTCGAACCTGATGTGCTGCTTGTCGGTCAGCGGTTTCCCGAAGGCCTGGCGCTGCCGGCAGTAGTCGACGGTGCTGTCGAAGATGGCGCGGGTCGTGGCGATCGCCTTGGCGCTCACCCCGAGGCGCTCCCGCGGGAGATGACTCATCAAGTACGGCAAACCCTTTCCGGCTTCACCGAGCAGATTGGTGGCCGGCACCTCGGCGTCCCGGAAGTACAGCTCGGCGGTGTCCTGAGCGGGTAGCCCGATCTTGTCGAGCTTTCGTCCCCGTTCGAACCCTGGGGTACCGCGCTCGACGACGAACAGACTGAACCCGCGCGAGCCCGCTTCCGGGTCGGTGCGGGCAGCCACGACCACCAGGTCGGACATGATGCCGCTGGAGATGAATGTCTTCTGCCCGTTGAGGATCCAGGTGTCGCCTTCGCGCCGCGCCGTGGTGCGCATGCCCCGCAGATCGCTGCCGGCGCCGGGCTCGGTCATGGCGAGCGCGCCGATGGTCTCGCCGGCGGCGAATCCCGGTAGCCAGCGCCTTCGCTGTTGATCGTCGGTCAGGTCGAGCAGATAGTGCAGGACCAGGTCGTCTTGCAAGCTGATCGTCAAGCCGAACGACAGGGCGTTGATCCGGGCAACCTCTTCGCACACCACCATCCGGTAGCGGTAGTCGGATTCGCCCGCGCCGCCGTACTCCTCACCAACCTGCAGGGCGTAGACCCCTGCATTGGCGGCACGAGCGAACACCGTGCGATCGATCCAGCGCTCCTGATCCCAATCATGTTGACGGGGAACGACTTCACGCGCGAGAAACTCCCGCACCGTCGCGCGATAGGCGGCGTGGTCTGCGGTGTAGAGCGTGCGCTCCATGGCCTACAGCCGCTCGATGATGGTGACGTTGGCCTGCCCGCCGCCTTCGCACATGGTCTGCAGTCCGTACCGGCCGCCGGTGCGTTCGAGCTCGTGGAGCATCGAGGTCATCAGGCGGGCGCCCGTGCACCCGATCGGATGGCCCAAGGCGATGGCGCCGCCGTTGGGATTGACCTTGGCGGGATCGGCATTCAGTTCGGCGAGCCACGCGAGAACGACGGGGGCGAACGCTTCGTTGATCTCGACGACGTCGATGTCATCCATGGACATTCCCGCGCGCTTCAGAGCGTGCTGGGTTGCCGGGATCGGCGCGGTCAGCATCATCACCGGGTCGGCACCACGCACCGACATGTGGTGGATGCGGGCCCGCGGGGTGAGCCCGAATCGGTCGACCGCGCCCTGCGAGGCGATCAGCAGGGCGGCGGCCCCGTCGGAGATCTGGCTGGCCGCAGCGGCGGTGACGACGCCGCCCGCCACCAGTGGCGGTAGCCCGGCCATCTTCTCCAGCGACGTGTCGGTACGGGGTCCTTCGTCGGCGCTGATTCCGGCGAGTTCGGTGATTTCCCGGGCGAAGCGTCCCTGCGCGATGGCGGCGAGGGCGCGCTGGTGGCTGGTCAGGGCGAACCGCTCGTTGTCTTCGCGGGTCAGTTTCCATTGGGCGGCAATCAATTCGGCGCCACGGAACTGAGAAATCTCCTGATCTCCGTAGCGTGCGCGCCAGCCTTCGCAACCGGTCCAGGGGTCGGTGGCGCCGTACGGTTCGCCGGCGCCGAACGCGCTCAAGATGGGGTACTGGCTCATCTTCTGTACGCCGCCGGCCACGATGAGCTCGCTGGTGCCGCTCATGACAGCCTGCGCGGCAAAGTGAACCGCCTGCTGCGCCGAGCCGCATTGGCGGTCGATGGTCACGCCGGGTACGGATTCGGGCAGGCCGGCCGCCAGCGCTGCCGTGCGCGCGATGTCGCCGGCCTGCGAGCCGATGTTGTCCAGACATCCGAAGATGACGTCGTCGATCGCTTCCGGATCGATGTCCTGGCGGTTCACGACGCCCTTGATCACGTGTGCCGCGAGGTCTGCCGGGTGTACGCCCGAAAACCCGCCGCCGCGCTTGCCGACGGCGGTACGGGTGGCGTCGACGATGTATGCCTCAGTCATAAAATTGAATTTAACATAGATTTGAAAACGTCATCAATCGATGGCACCGCGGTCCGGCGAGGCGTGATCGGTGGTGCGGTGAGTCTGTCGTTCCGAGCGCGGCAAGCGCCGGTCCGCCGTCAGACGAGTTCCGGCACCCGCAGATGAGCGATGGCCAGTTCGAACTCGCAGATGTCGACCAGGCTGCCGCCCAACTGGGAGAGTTTCTCGGTGCGAAGCGCGCTGGCCTGTTCGCGGTTGTGGTCCAGCGCTGCGGCGTTGTCGAACGTCACCGATGACACGGCGCGCCCGGATGGTTTGTCGAGCAGGAGGCTGGCACTGCAGAACCCCTCGAGCTTCTCCACGGCCGGCAGCACCAGCGTCCGGTAGAAGTCCGTGAGGAGGTCGGCCTGATGGGGTTCGACCGAGAACCAGGCGACCCGCAGGCAGGCGCCCTCCGGCGAGCGGTGGTCGCGGTGCAGCGCCGCGACCTCCCACTCGTTGATCTCTTTCCGGGTGCCGTTCAGCAGCTGTGCGGCACGTTCCCCGAGGGGACGGGCTGCGTGCGCCGTCAAGTGCATCACCGCCTCGGACTCCCAGGCGCTGGTGGCGATGCAGCGCCCCAGGCGCCGGTCCACCATCAGCGACATTCCCGCCGCCCCCAGTTCCTCCAGGGCGGGGAGCACGGTGTCGCGCATGTACGCAACGCCTGCATCGATCGACGCAGGCTCGGCCTGAAACGTGGTTGAGCGTGCGTACACCAGGCGCTCCTCGGTTGCGGCAGCGCCCGGTGGCGCTACTGGTTCTCCCCACAGCGTCCCTTGTCGACCGCGATGGTGTACGGACTTTGCCGGAATCCACAGGTTGCGTTAAGGAGCGAGAACCGCGGTACCGAACCAATAGCAAAGCAGCAGTGCGACTTCCACGTCGATGCGGTCTTCTTCGATCGGCCGGCCGCGACGCTCGACGGCGCGCTGTACGCGGTACTTCACCGAGTTGACGTGCAGGTGCAGCTCGTCGGCGGTGGATTTGAAGCTGGAGTTGTTGCGCAAGAACCCGCGGAGGGTCTCCCGCAGCCGTTCATCGCTGTCGGTGTCCGCGGCGAGCGGGCCGAGGACGTGGCCGACCCAGGCGCGGGCGTGATCCAGGTCGGAGCAGAACTGTGCTGCGACGACGAGTCCCGGTTCATCCGCGGCGGTGACGGGCCGCGGCGGCGCGCCCGGTGCCATCGCGACCGTCCGGGCGGCGACGGCCTTGCGGTGCGACTGGCGGAATCCGGCGAGCCCATCCAGCGGGGTGCCCGTCGTCAGCCATGGCGCGTCCGGGCGCGACCGGACGAACTCGCGGATCCGGCCCACCGGATCCGCGGCGTCGGCAGGAAGCGGAATCCAGGCCCACCCGGTGGTCCGATCCGATGCGACGAACAGGGGGCGCTCGCGAGCACCCAGAGCAGCTGCCAGATCGGCGATGAACCGCTCCATGGCGGCCAATTCGTCGCCGTCGGCCAGCTCGGCGCACCAGGCGATGAGTGCGAGATGCACGCGGTGCAGCGGGTAGCGGATGAGGTCGGTGGTCTCGTCGATGTCGAGGTCACCCCCATCGAGTACCTCGCGTACCCGCAATGCGCGCATCTGGTTCCGATTGGCCAGCCAGCGGTCGCGTTCGGCTTGATAGGCATTGACGACCTGGTGCGACACCTGATCGATGTAGGTGAATGAGCTGGCGGCGATCTCTTCGAAGACCTGCAACCCCAGGTCGGTGTCGAGCTGCGCTGCCCGGACTTCGTCGAGGATCACCTTGAGGACGCCGTGGTGGCCGAGCCGGTATGCCCGAACCAGCTCGCCGACATCGGTGCCGCGCTGCGCCAGCCGGCGCGCGTGCTCGAGTGCCGCGGTGGGTGGCTCGATGCGATCGATGGGAATCCCATGGCGGATCGCGGGAAAGAATGCTTCGAGATTGCCTTGCACCGCGTCGTACAGCAGTGCCGTCAGTTCGCCGTCTCCGGCCATCTCCGCGCGCTCCTGGACCAGCATCTCCTGAATGGAGCGGGTCATCGCGGGCAGCTTGTTACTCAACCGATCCACGATCATGGCGGCGGTCTCGGCGGAGAGCACCCCGGTGTCGTGACTGCGAGCCATTGCCCGACTCTAGGGCCTCGTGGGCATGCCTATCCCCGAATGCGCGCGGGACCCGCGGCAGGCCGGGACGTCAATTTGTCACTGGCCGGCGGCGTAGGCCAGGGTGCGCGCGCGGGCCGGCGCTGCGACGTGCGGCAACGTGACCGACTGGACGGCGGCAGCGGCGGCGCTGCGCCGGGCGGTGAACCAGCGGACGCCGGCGGCGGCGGCGACCAGCAGCAGCGGCCACAAGCCGATCGCGAAAATGATGAAGCCGTCGACGATGAAGTTCATTTCGAACATGGGGGTACTCCTGGTGATTGGTGAAATGTGTTTGTTCCGTTGATATTTGGCGAGTACTCAACGGGAAGCTGATACAACAAAGGTACGGCGGACGCGGTTCGCGACCCAGGTACCGCCGAGACAATCTTTTGGCGATCTGGGCGAAATCGTTGTCCGTAAGGAACAAAGGCCCAGCAATTTCCCCGGGTCGCCCCCATTAGGGCCCGCCGAGCCGACAATTGATGGTGACGACAGCAACCGACCCGAAGGCCTCCGACGTGTCCGAACCCGACGAAACGCAACGCGGCGTCGCGACCGGCATCGTCGCGGAGCTCGAAGCCGAGGGCTTCTACGGCGCCGAGCCCGTCGGGCGCGGTGGGTTCGGCGTCGTCTACCGCTGCCGCCAGCCGTCGCTGGACCGGCTCGTCGCCATCAAGGTCCTCAACGCCGACTCCGACGACGTCGACCTCGAGAACTTCGAGCGGGAGCAGCGGGCGATGGGCCGGGTGTCAGGTCATCCGAACATCGTGCCGGTGCTGCACAGTGGATTGACGTTCACCGGGCGGCCGTTCATCGTCATGCCGTACCTCCGGCGGAACACGCTGTCTGCGTGGATCCGCCGGCACGGACCGCTGGCGGCCGGGGAGGCCCTGACGGTCGGGGTGCGACTGGCCGGGGCGCTGGAAACCGCGCATCGGGCCGGCGTTTTGCACCGAGATGTCAAGCCGCCCAACGTACTTCTCTCCGCATACGGAGAGCCGCAGTTGTGCGACTTCGGCATCGCCCGGATTGCGGGCGGCCGGGAAGCCACGATGAATGTCTTCGTCGGATCGCCGTCGTACACCGCGCCGGAGTTGTTCGAAGGTTCGGCGCCGACCGCGGCCGTCGACATCTACGCGCTCGCCGCCACCGTCTTCAACTTGATCAAGGGCGAGCCGCCATTCCAGTTCCAGAAAAGTGAGAACCCCATCGCGTTTGCCCGGCGCGTGCTCGCCGGACCGGTGCCCGACCTGCGTGCGAACGGGGTCGCCGACCCGGTCTGCGTGGCACTCGAGCAGGCACTCGACGTCGATCCGGCACAGCGCCCTGGGACCGCCGCGGAATTCGGCGAGCTGCTGCGGGCCGCCGGCACACGCATCGGGCTGAACATCGCGGACGTGCCGCTGGAACTCCCGGAGGGGGAGTACGACGGGGTGGAGTCGGCGCCGGACACCGGTGGGCGATCTTCGGGCGGGATCGGACTACGGACCGACGGTTCGGGACGGTCAACCTATCCACCCAGTTCGCCGGCCAGGTTTCGGCCGCCGACGTTCAGCCGCCCGCCGGTGCCCCGGCGGCGCATCCTGGACCGCCTCGGTGCCGGACGTCGGCCGAAGCTGGTGCTCATCCACGGGCCGGCCGGGTACGGCAAGACCATGCTGGCGACCCAGTGGGGCGAGGCGCTGGTTCGCGAAGGGCTCCCGGCGGCCTGGCTGACTGTCGATGCCGACGACAACAACGCGCTGTGGTTCGTGGCGCATCTGATCGAGGCGGTGCGCGTCGCGCTGCCGGAACTCGCCGACGTGCTGCAGCAGGAATTCGACGAACGGCCGGACTCCGCGCTCCGGCAGGTGCCCAGCCTGTTGATCGACTGGCTGCACTCGCACAAGCAGACAATGGCGCTGTTGATCGACGAGTGGCACCGCATCACCGCAGCCGAGAGCCTGGACACCCTGGCCTATCTGCTGGAGAAGGGCTGCCATCACCTGCACCTGATCGTGGCCGGCCGGTCCGGCACGGGATTGCCGCTGGGCACGCTGGGCGTGCAGGGTGAACTGGTCGAGATCGACGCTTCGCTGCTCCGGTTCGATGTCGGCGAAGCCCGGACCCTCCTGGTCGATCGGTGCGGGCTCGATCTGTCCGGGGCCGTCGTGGCCGACCTCGAAGAGTCGACCGACGGCTGGCCGGCCGCCCTGCAGTTGGCCTCGCTGAGCCTCCGGGACGGCGGCGACGCCGCCGCGCTCGTCGGCCGGCTCTCCGGATCGGACAAGGTCATCGGCGACTATCTGACGTCCAACGTGCTGGACAGCCTGGAGCCCGAGCTCGTCGAGTTCCTGTCGGCGACGTGCGTCACCAAACAGATCTGCGGCGGCTTGGCGGCCGCGCTCACCGGCAACCCGCGCAGCCGGGACATGCTCGAGGACATCGAGCGGCGCGACCTGTTCCTGCGGCGTACGGACCCGGACGGCACGTGGTTCCGCTACTCCAATCTCTTCGCGGACTATCTTCGCCACCGGTTGAGGCGCGACGACGAAGACCGCGTCACGGATTTGAATCGCACAGCCGCACAGTGGTTCATGAAACACCGGATGTACAACGAGGCTGTCGATCACTGGACGTACGCGGGTGACGACGAACAGGCGGTCGACGCCGTCGAACAGGTGTCTTCGGATCTGCTCGAGCAGTGCGAGCTCATGACGCTGACGGGTCTGGCCGGCAAGCTCCTGCCGCATCTGGCCGAAGAGCGACCGCGGCTGCAGACCAACCTGGCATGGGCCAACGTCATCCTTCGTCGTCCGGTCGCCGTGGCCGACGCGCTGCAAGTGGCGGAAGACAACATCGACCTCCTGAGTGACGACGAAATCGATGACGTCCGTAGCGAATTGGACTTGCTGCGCGTCGTGATGGCCGGGCACGCCGACCATATCGATGCGTTCACCGAAACAGCGGCGCGGGCATGTGTGGCCCGGACCGACACCTTGGCGCCGTTCGTACTGTGCCGTGCCGCGTACACCCTCTCGTACGTTGCGCTGCGCAAGTTTGACTTCGACGGGGCGTTGCGCTGGCACCGGTGGGCGCACAAGTATCGGCGGTCCATCGCAGGGCCGATGACTGTCGGCTACGGGTATCTCATCGCCGCGCTCGCCGCGAACGAACAACTCGATGTCGCCGGCGCCGAGGCGCACCTGCGGCACGCGATCAGGATCGCCCTGCTGCCGTCCGGGAGCCCGACTTACATCGCCAAGCTCGCCGGGGCACTACTGGGTGAATTGCTTTACGAGCGTGGCCAACTCGACGAAGCGGAGGTTCTCCTCGACGAGGCGTACGAACTCGGCAACGAGGGCGGCATCGTCGACGTGATGCTCGCGACCCAGCGCGCGGGGGCCTACGTGAAGAACGCCCGCGGCGACACAGCGCTCGCCGAACACCGACTGTCGGAAGGCATCCGGCGTGCCCGGGCACTGGGGCTGCCGCGGCTGGAGGCGGGACTGAAACTCACCCAGATTCGCGTCTCGGCATTGTCCGGCAACGAGATCGACCCGGCGCTGGCACGGCGCGTCATGGCGCACGGCGTGCAGGACCTCGATGAAAGCGGCGATCTGACAGCGGAATTCCGGGAGGATGCGCAAATCAGGCTGCTACTGCGCGACGGTCGGCCCGAGTCGCCGGCTTCCGCGTGCGAGCGGGCCCGCGTCCGGCTCGAACACATCGACAAGCTGCAGCGGCCACGTGCGCACCTGCAGGCCAGGATTCAATACGCGCAGTGCCTCGCCATGGCCGGCGACGATGAGAAGGCCCGCTGGGTGCTGGCTCCCGCGCTGAAAACCTGTGCTGCGCTTGGTCTGAGCCGGCTGCTGATCGATGAGGGACCGGCGATGCTGCGCGTCGCACATGACGTCGCAGTCGGCTGGGAGACCGTCGACCCCGCGACCGCAGCGGATGTCAGCGAGTTCGTCCACCAACTCGAGGCAATGTCGTTGCATCGCACGGGCTGATCGCCCGGGTCCCCGACTCGGCGGACGGCAACAGCTCACTGCGGCCGGGCGATCTCCGAGAGGCCCCGGGTGGCGGGCCCTTCCAGGAGCCGGCCGTCGGCGGCGAACCGTGAACCGTGCAGCGGGCACTCCCAGGCCCGGTCGGCGTCGTTCCACCGCACCACACCGCCCAGGTGTGGGCAGATCGCCGACACCGTGCGGTGTTCACCGTCGACCAAACTGTCGGCCCGTAGCTGCCACGGCAATCCGCTGACGACACCCGCGCCTTCGGAGAGCCCGTCCGGCGACGCGGTAACCGGCGCTACCCAACCTTTGACGAGATTGAGCCCGACCTCGAGATTCGCGCGCAGCGCAGCGGTCACCGCACGTAGTTCGTGTGGATTCCAGCTGGCGAATGCACGCGCCCATTCGATGTGGCCACCGAGCACCTGGGCGGACAGGATCAGGGCAGCCGCCACCCCATTGGTCAGGCCCCACTTGTCGAAACCCGTTGCCACCCGGATTCTTTCGTAACCCGGGAGTAATGTGCCGACATACGGCAGCTCGTCGATCGGCGAGTAGTCCTGCGCCGACCAGAAGTGCGTCGGAGTCGCGCCGGGATAGTGCAGTTCCGCCCACTCGGCAAGCTCGGCGACGCCACCGGCGGGTGCTTCGCCGCGGCCCACCGGATGGCCGGCGCCACCGACGATGAGCTTCTCACCGCCCGCGGATGGCGCGTAGCGCACCGACCGGGTGGGTGAATCGACCGATATGAACATGCCACCCGTTGCCTCGTGGGGAGAATCGAATGCCATGCAGTAGGAGCGTTTCGCCGTCAACCGGGCGAAGAATCCGCCGCGGTCCAGGATCGGCGTTCCGGTTGCCAATATGCAGCGGTGGCCGGTGACCGACATGTGGGAGCCCGCGGCATCGACCGTGGGATGCGTTGCTCGCAGCGTGACGCGCAACAGCCCGTCATCGGCCACCGACACCGCGCGGACCCCTTGCAACAATGTGCCGCCGTGACTTTCGAGTTCGAGTGCCAGGCTGTTCAGCAGCGGCACCGGATCGAGCTGTGCCTGATCGGGCAATCGCACGCCGCCGTGGAACGGAAACGGAACATCGGCGGACTCGATCCACTCGGCTTCCGTCAAGCCCGCCTCTTGACAGGCGCTGAACGTATCGCGCGCGATCGCGAGGCCGGAGGACGTCTGGGCGTAGGCGTGGTCCGCTTCGGACTGCCACGGGATCCCATGGTTCTCGCAATGCCGGACCAGCCAGTCTCGCCCCTCGGCGTTACCACGGACATAGTCCCGCAACACATCCGCGCTGTGCCGGGCGGCGATGCGCGCCAGCTTGCTGCCCTGCAAGACGCTCAATTTGCCGGTGGTGTTGCCGGTCGCGCCGGCGCCCACATGCCGTGCCTCGACAACCGTGACGTTCTTACCCGCCCGGGCAAGCAACACGGCGGTGGTCAGGCCGGTGATGCCGGCGCCGATCACAACCACGTCAGCAGGCGAGGCCAGGTCGGTCGACTCCGGTGACGGCGGCGAGGACGGCGACGTCTCGCGGTCGGCCAACCATAAAGAGGCCAGGCGGCAGGCGTCCGGAGGTCCGGTCATCGCCATATTCAGCCGGCCATGAATTCGGCATAGGCAGTGGCCATTTCGGGCGACAGTACCGTCACGTTGCACCGCTGCTGAGTGTCACCGATCGGCGCCAGAATTCCGCGCAGGTCCTGATACTGCTGGGGGTGGGCCGTGAAGTATGCCCGGAGATTGGCCGACGCCACCGGCCGCGGCTGCGAGTATGCGGCCACCACAACCTGATTGGCATCGGGATGCGCTGTGAGATAGTTGCTGGCCGCGCCGGTGGCCGAACTGACGGTGTTCGCAACGGCATCCGGGCTGCAGTCAGCTTCTGCGGCGGCCGTCGTCGGCGTGAGCAGGCCGAGGCACATCGGAACGGCGGCCAGCATCGGGATCAGGCCCGTGACTCGAGTTGAGCGCTTCATGTCATATCCTCCTGTGTTTCGCTGCCGGTGGGTGCGGGCCGCCCATGGTGGCAAGGCCGCGTACTCCGGCGCCGGTCGTCATATACCCACCCCTCCTGACTCTGAATCCACCGGCTTTGCTGTCTTTCCGTCACGCCGCGTGTTTGAAAGCGCCGGAGCGGGTTATTCAGCCACCGTCAGTTGAATCCGTGCTCGACGTCCGCTGGAGTGGCTCCGACATCGCCGTCGCATCTCTCCGGCTGCACAGATCCGGGCGCCCGGGTCGGTTTCCTACTGGCACCGCCGGGACGGTCCAGCCGCAAACCAGGACCGTCCCGGCCACCATGTCAGCCGCGCGGGAGCGTGGCGTGCGGGCGGAACGGTCGAGTCGGTTGCTCCTCCGGGCTCGCCGCGCGCATCCGGGTGGTGGGCTGCTCGGCGACAAAGCGCTGTGGCGGACCGAGTTTCGGCGGTCGAATCCCACTCCGGGCCGTCTCCCGTTCGATCAGTACACCGCGGGCGATGCGGTCGAGTGCGCTCTGGACGTGAATCCGCTCCGGCACGCCCTGGAATTCGCCTGACTGCGTGAGGGTTTCGGTGATCCAGCTCGAGATCACATTGCGCGCCGAACCCACCTCGGCAGCGCCGGCCGGCGTCAGCGAGTACTCGGTTCCGGAGCGCGTCGCGAATCCCGTGGCGACCAGGCGATCGAAGGTCGGTTCGAGGACCTGACGTGGCACCCGTCGGTCGTCCGCGATGTCGAGCAGATCAGCGGCCCCGGTCGCCGCCGCGTACCGGTAGATCAGCATCAGTGCCCACAACTGCGCTGTGCCCAGGCGACTGTTCGAGGTGCGTGCCACCGCTTCGAGATCAATGCCGTTGCTGTGTTGCAACAACCGGCCGACGGCGACTTCGATCAGTTTCTCCGGCGACTCGGTGGTCGGCATGCCGAAACCCTCACCCATGTCGGTGCTACCGCTGGCCGCCGCGTCACGCAGCGGCACCTGCTTGAGGAACAGGGCGAGGACGAAGCCGACGGCCGCGACGGGTGCCGCCAAGAGAAACACCTGGCTGAGGGAGTCGGCGTAGGCGCCGATGATCGGGGCGGCGGTGTCGTGCGGAAGGCTGTGCAACACCTTCGGAGAGGTCGCCGCATCAGGTGGTGCGCCACTGGCCCGCATGGCCGACGGGATGTGGTCGCCCAGGAAGTTCGCGAACATCGAGCCGAAAATCGCGGCACCGAACGAACTTCCGATGGTGCGGAAGAATGTCACGCCGGACGTGGCGACACCGAGATCGGAGAAGTCGACGGTGTTCTGCACCACCAGAATCAGCACCTGCATGCTCAGCCCGATCCCGGTGCCGAGGATCAACAGGAACAGTGATTGGGTCAGCGTCGAGGTGTCGGCGTCCATTCGCGACAACAGCACGAAGCCCAGCGCCATGATGGCCGTGCCGGCGATCGGGAAGATTCGGTACTGCCCGGTGCGGCCCACGATCGCGCCGCTGCCCAGAGAGGTGACGAGCAGGCCCGCCACCATCGGTAAGGTGCGCAGTCCTGACGCGGTCGCCGAGACGCCGTCGACGAACTGCATGTAGGTCGGCAGGAACGTCAGCGCACCCAGCATCGCGAACCCGACGACGAACGACAGCACGCAGCAGACTGTGAAGACCGGGTTGGCGAACAAGCGGATCGGCAGAATCGGTTCGGGCGCACGACGTTCCACCATGACGAAGCCGACGAGTGCCAGGACGGAGGCGACGAACAACCCGATGATCGTGGCCGAACCCCACGCGTAGGTGGTGCCGCCCCAGCTCGTTGCCAATGTCAGACCCGCGGCGCCGAGCCCGACCAGCGCGATGCCCGCGTAGTCGAGGGCGGGCCGGCCGGCTCGGGCCAGTTCGGGAATGGCCGCCGCCGCGATCGCGATGACCGCCACCGCCACCGGCACGTTGATCCAGAACGCCCACCGCCAGCCCAGATGGTCGGTGAACAGGCCGCCGAGCAACGGGCCGACGACAGTCGTGACACCGAACACCGCGCCCAAAGCGCCTTGGTACTTGCCTCTTTCGCGCAGCGGGATGACCTCGCCGATCACCGCGACGGCGGTCACGGTGATCGCGCCACCACCCAGGCCCTGCAGCGCCCGAGATGCGACCAGCATCCCCATCGATGCCGAGAGTCCGCACAGCACCGAGCCGGCCAGGAACAGCAGGATCGCGACCTGGAAGACCTTCTTGCGACCGAAGATGTCGCCGAGCTTGCCGACCACCGCGGTCACGATCGTCGAGGCGAGCAGGTAGCTCGTGACGACCCACGACTGGTGCCCGGCGCCGCCCAGATCCGCGACGACGGTCGGCAGGGCAGTCGCCACGATGGTCTGGTCGAGCGCGGCCAGGAGCATGCCGAGGACGACGGCCAGGAAGACGAAGTTGCGCTGCCGGATACCGGGCGCGGCTTCCGGCGCGTCAGCAGGACTACGCGTGGTCATAGCTGTCACCGCCCAGCCGATCTCAGGTCTGGGCCGGGCTGCTCGCCAACGCCTCGGTGATGGCCTCGCAGAACGCCGGTAGATCGGCGGGCGAACGGCTGGTGATGAGATTGCCGTCGATACACACTGCTTGATCGACCACAGTGGCGCCGGCGTTACGCAGGTCGGTGCGAACGCTCGCATAACTGGTCACTTTGCGGCCACGGACGACGTCGGCCTCGACGAGAGTCCACGGGCCGTGACAGATGGCCGCGACAGGCTTGCCGGAGCGGACGAAGTCGCCGACGAACGCCACCGCGGTCTCGTCGAGCCGCAGCTTGTCGGGGTTGACCGTGCCGCCGGGCAGAATCAGCGCGTCGAAAGCGTCGACCCGCACCTCGGCGACGGGGCGGTCCACCGCGATGGTGCCGGCTGGCTCCAGATCGTGGTTGCGGGCCTGGATTTCGCCGGCCTCGAGCGACAGCACCTCGACGGAGCCACCGGCCTCCTCGACAGCGGCGCGCGGTTGGTCGAGTTCGACCCTTTCGACCCCGTCGGCGGCGAGGATGGCGATCCGTCGGCCTTGAAGTTCCTTGAGCACGGGGGTTGGCTACCCGAGTCCGCTACTCCGGAAACACGCGCGTCGCCGGTGGGGGTTTTTCGACGATGGCCGGCAACACGAAGGTCTCGAGGTAGCTCCGCGCGACCGTCGGATCGCTGCTGCCGGGCACCACGTCCAGCAGGAGGCTCAGTGCTGTCGAGATGATGAACTGTGCCAGGTCGTGGGGGTGCAGGCCGGCGCGGAATTGGCCCGGCACGCTCTCCGCGAGCATGCCCTCGACCATGGACTGGACCATCCGGGTCAGTGATCCGTCGTTGGCGATGAGGGTGGCGACGGTGCCGTCGGGCGTCTGGGCGGCGACGGTCTTCAGCAGCGGGTCGTGCACCAGCTGCGACGCGACGATGACCAGGCTGTCCAGCAGCAGATCGATAGGCGTCGCGTCCGCGGTTACCTGCTGGAGCATCGCCAGCATGTGCCGCTGTGTGGTGCGTTGCACCAGCGCTGCGATGAGCTCTTGCCTGTTGGTGAACTGCCGGTAGATGGCACTGCGGGAGTAGCCCGCTTCGGCGGCGATGGCCTCCATGGTGAATGCCGCGCCGCCGCCTTCGACGAAGTATTGCTCCGCGGCGTCGAGCAATACCTGCCGGGCCTGCTCGGTGGTGTTGCCGCCACCGACCGGACGCCCTCGGGGCCTGCGCTGCGGTGCTGACACTCCGATGTCCTGCCGGGGGATTGGGGGTGATGGGGTCCCCAGTATGCCGTAGGGATGAGCCGGCGCTCCGAGCATTAATGAAACAGGACAACCAATTTGTTCATTTTCCTCCCGTGTGCCGAGCTGCGGGCTAGCGTGCCGTTGATGACGCGGTGGTCCAGATCGGTATGGGTAATGCTGGCTTCGGGGTGTCTGGCGCTCTGGTTGCCGATCGCACCGGCGTGGGCCGACGACGCCGCCGGCACTGACCACAGCGCGGCCGAGGCATCAGCACAGACCGGGGTGTCTCAATCCGGGGTGACGAAGCCCGCGACCGACGGGCACGGGCGTGAGCTCGCCGAACACGTCCCCCGCAACAAGAAGTCCAAGGACTCCGCCAAACCTGGCAAGAGCAAGTCGGAGAAGCGAGCTACGGCCGAACCCGCGAGCCCGGAGAAAGTGGTGCGCGGGCCAGCGGTTCGGCCCAAGCCGACGGCTCCGCCGGTGAAGCTTCCGAATGCCTTGCCGGCCAAGTCGCCAACTGTGGTGGCCGCCGCGCAGCCGGCCTCAGCGACGACGTCGCAGCCGAGGGTCGTGGCCAAGACGGCGGCCGTCGCGGCGACCGGCACGACTACCGCCGCCGCGACGCCCATCGCGACCACGGTCGCGAAATCCGCACGGCCCACCCTGCTCAACATCATCGGATCGTTCGTGTTCAACGTCATCGGCGGCGCCATGCTCGCGTTCGCCGGCCCGCCGGTACTGCCGCGGGGCAGCACGGTCACGGTCAAGGTGTCCAGCCTGACCATGCCCGACACCGGGCAGAAGGTCCAGGCGAACTGGTATTTCCCGCAGAACGCGGATTCGACGACCCGGATGGTCTACTTCCAGCACGGATTCATGGCTGTCGCCCCGATGTACAGCTACACGCTGGCCGCACTGGCGCAGAGCACCAACAGCATCGTGGTGGCTCCGACGTTGTCCTCCAATGCGTTTGACTCCAAGGCCCGGTGGATCGGCGGCTCGGCAGACCAGCAGGCGGTGGCCGACCTGTTCGCCGGCGACCGCTCGGCACTGACCGAAAGCGCCAGTGCCGCAGCGGGACACGAGGTAGTGCTGCCCACCAATTTCGTCCTGGTCGGGCATTCGCTCGGCGGCGCGCTGGTCACCTCGGCTGCCGGCCGCATGGTGGACAACGGCGCCATCGCGCATCTGCAGGGCGTGGTCCTGATGGACTCGGTCGACCTGAACGGGGTCGTGCCCGCCGCGCTGCAGAAGCTGAGCGGCGCCGATTACCGGCCGATATACGACATTTCATCTGAGCCGTACGTCTGGAACATCGACGGTCTGGTCGGCCGCGAACTCGAAGCGGCCCGGCCCGGACAGTTCAACGGCGTCATGCTCGTCGGGGGTCGGCACATCGACGGATTACAGGGTGCGAACCCGGTGCTGCAGTTCGCCGAGTACGTGATCGCCGGCTTCTCGCGGTCGTCGAACGTCGAAGCGGTGAAGACGCTCGCCGGCGGCTGGATCAACGACATGTTCGCCGGTACCGACACCGGAATCTACGGCGCGCCGGGGCAGACCATCCCGATCGACACCAAAGCCGGTCCGGCCACCGCGGTGGCGTTGCCTTTCGCTTCCACCCGGCCGGTACAGGCCACGCCATGGGACGGCATCGCGCAGCTGATCCTGAACGCCGTGCTGCAGTTCGCCGTCTACGAGCCCATGGGCCAGGCCGGTCCCGCTCGGGCGGTCAGCGCAATTCTGCGATGACGTTCGCGAACTTCTCCGAATGCGGTTGCTGGACAATGAAGTAACTGACCCCGTAGCGCTCGCGCAACTCGCGGATCCGGTCGGCCATCTCGGTGGTGCTGCCGCTGAGCACACCGGGCGTCGTCATCAGTTCGGCATCGCTGACATCAGGCTGGAAATGCCGCGTCATCGACAGATTCGGGATGCCGGAGCCGTCGGTCGGTACCGCGGTGATGGCGAGGTTCAGTTCCAGCTCATCGAATCGGTCGCCGGCAGCGTTGCGCACGAACGAAATTCGCTCGGCGAGGGGATCGTGGTCATCGGTGGGCGGCCCGCCTCCGGTCAGCCCGATGATCTGTGCCTGCTGGGCGGCGACCGTCAGCAGCTTGTCACCGGCACCGGCGATCATCACCGGCACGTCGGGCAGGTTGGTGCGCAGGTGGGTGGTGACGTGCGCCAGATACTCGACTCGCTTTCCCGCGCTGGGGAACGGCAGCTCGGCGGCATCGAATTCTTCCTTGACGTACCCGGCACCGAGGCCCGTTTCGAAACGCCCCTCGGTCAGGTCGCGCATGGCAGCGATGTCGCGGGCCAGCAGCGCGGGCTTGTAGAAGCATGCGTTGAACACGAAGGTGCCCAGGTGCAGCGTGCTGGTCGCGGCGGCGGCGGTCGCCAGCACCGGAAACGGGGCCGGAGCGCCCAGATGGTCGGGCACCAGGAGGACGTCGTAGCCGAGGTCCTCGGCGCGGCGCGCCGCGTCCTGGACCGCTGACCCGCTGTCGGTGTGCCGCAAGCCGACGCCGAACCGGAAATCTCTCGTCATGTGTTCGACCTTACGGACGCGCGGGGCGTCCCCGCCGGTGCAAACTGCAGGTGTGAGCGCCAGACTGACCCTGACCGCGGTCTGCGTGGTGGTGTTCATGCTGCTGCTCGATATGACGATCGTCGCCGCGGCACTGGCCGACATCCAGGCTTCCCTGCACGCGCCCCTGTCGGGGCTGCAGTGGGTGGTCGACGCCTACGCCCTCCCGATGGCCGGTCTGCTGCTGACGGCGGCGACGGTGGGCGACCGGCTGGGGCGGCGGAAGTTGTACCTCGGCGGACTGGTGGTGTTCATGTTCGCCTCGGCCGGGTGCGCGCTGGCCCGCAACATCGACGTGCTCAACGGACTGCGGGCGGTGCAGGGCTCGGCCGGCGCGGTGCTGCTCGGGGTGTCGTTGCCGATGCTGGCGGCCGCGTTCCCCGATGCGCGGCAGCGCGCGGGCGCCATCGCGGCGTACGGCGCGGCGATGGGGGCGGGCGGTGCCGTCGGGCCGCTGCTGGGCGGCGCGCTGGTCACCGCGTACGGGTGGCCGTCGATCTTCCTGATCAACCTGCCGGTCGGCGTGCTCGCGCTGTACATCGTCATCTTCGCCGTTCCCGAGAGCGTCGTCGCGCGGTCCCGTCCGGTTGACGTCGGGGGCACCGTGGTGTTGACGGCGGCGCTGTTCGCTGGTGTGTACGTGCTGATCGAGGGCAACCGCTTCGGCTGGGCCAGCCCGATCATGTTGGGACTGAGTGCATTCTGTGTGGTCGCCCTGGCGGGCTTCGCGTTGCGCGAGTCCCGTCTGGCCGAGCCGATGCTCGACGTGCGGCTGCTTGCCGGTCCCGGCTTCGCCGGTGTCTCCGTGGCCGCGTTCGCCGCCTCCGGCACGCTGATCGCTTCGACGAACTACCTCGCGCTCTATTTCATGAACACGTTGGGGTTCAGTCCCTTCGGGGCGGGGCTGCGGGCATTGCCGCTGACGCTCGCCATCGTGGTGGGTGCTCCGACGGCAATGGTGGCGGCGCGGCGGATCCCGGTGGTGGCGACCATCCCCGCCGGCGTTGCATTGATTGCCGTGGGTATGTGGATGATGACCGCAGTAAACGCGAATACGACGTGGACGCACTTCATCTCGGGGTCGGTGGTGGCGGGGCTGGGACTCGGCGGACTGTCCGCGTTGACGTCGGACGCGGCGCTGCGCTTCGTGCCGGTTGCCGACGCCGGAATGGCGACGGGAACGGTCAGCACGGCGCGCCAGATCGGCATTCTGGCCGGCGTCGCCGGGCTCGGTGCATTGTTCAGCCGGCATGCGGGTGACCTTGCCGCATCGCGGCTTTCCGCAGTACCGGGCCTTCGAGTCGAAGCCGCCCGACAGCTGAGTGACGGGCTGGCCGCCGGCGCCGGTTTGCGGGCGCTCGAGGTCGTACCCGACCCGCTGCGTCCCGCACTTGCGACACTTGCGCGGGAAGCCGGTGCCGCCGGCATGCAGTCCGCGCTGACGGCTGCCGCCCTGGCCGCGACCACCGCCACATTGGTCGTGGCACTGCTCATCCGGACCGGCACCCGGCAAACATTTCGGACCGAGGCTGTGGATTAGCCAAAGTTGCTACGGCCGAGCCCGGATGCGGATATTTTCAAACGTTATGGTCGGTGCTGCTGTTCTCATCCCAGCGACCGATTCCGGCCGCTACAGCATCGTCATCTCCGACGACCCCGACGAGATCGAGGCGGCGCAGCGGCTGCGGTACCAGACATTCGCCGAAGAGTTGGGTGCCGCACTCCCACAAGCGATTCGCGGCCCGCGTACCGGCGAGATGATCGACGTCGACCGCTTCGACGCCTACAGCGATCATCTGCTGGCCCGGGATGAACAGACCGGGGCGATCGTCGGGTGCTACCGGCTGCTGCCCCCGGACGGCGCCAGCGCCGCCGGCGGCATCTTCACCGACACCAACTTCGTACTGGGCCCCGGCCTCGACGCGTTGCGGCCGTCACTGGTCGAGCTCGGTCGCGCCAGCGTGCATCCCGACCATCGCAGCGGCGCGGTGGGGGCCATGCTGTGGGCCGGCATCCTGCGTTATCAGGAACTGACCGGCTACCGGTGGGCGATCGGCAGTCTGTCGGTACGGATGGCGGATGGCGGCCCGCGCGGTGCACTGGTGCGCGGGGTTCTCGACCGCGCGTTCCGGAAGCATCCGGCACCGGACGAGTTCCGTGTCACGCCACGAAATCCAGTACAGGTCAACGGAATTCCACTGGCGGAGCTGCCCGACCCCGGCCGGGTGCGGATTCCGCCGATGGTGGCAGGCAGTCTGCGGATCGGCGGCGTGATCTGTGGGGAGCCGTCGTACGACCCGGAATTCGACATGGCCGACTTCGTCGTGCTGATCAACCGGGACATGGTGCATCAGCTGTACCTTTCTCGGCTCACCCGCAATCATGTCCAGACCTGAAATCCCCGACATGCTGGGGATCGGATTCGGGCCGTCGAATCTGGCGCTGGCGGTGGCCCTTGCCGAGCGCGGTGTGCGCGGCCGGTTCGTCGACGCCCAACCGCACTTCGGTTGGCACCGCGACATGTTGTTGCCCGGCACCCGGATGCAGATTCCGTTCCTCAAAGACCTGGCGACGCTGCGGAATCCGCAGAGCGCATTCACGTTCGTGAACTACCTGAGTGCGCGCGGCAGACTGGTCGACTTCATCGGCCGTCATGACGTGTTTCCCAGCCGGCACGAATTCCACGATTACCTGCAGTGGGCCGCCGACCAGTTCGCCGCCGACGTGCACTACGGCTGCCGCGTGGTCGGAGTGGCCGGGAGCGACGCCGGATTCGCGGTGCAGCTGGACCCCGGCGAGGTCGTCTCCGCGCGCACCCTGGTGCTGGGCACGGGCCTGCACCCGGTGCTGCCCGCCGGTACGCGGTCGAGCCTGCGGCAGTGGCACAGCCACCAACTGCTCAGCGCCCTGGCAGCCCTCGGTTCACTGGAACACGGCCGCTTCGCTGTGGTGGGCGCGGGGCAGAGCGCCGCCGAGGTGGTCGCCTACCTGCACCACACGTACCCGCTCGCCGAGGTGCACGCGGTGTTCGGCCGGTACGGGTACAGCCTCGCCGACGACAGCGCTTTCGTGAACCGGATCTTCGACCCCGCCGCGGTCGACGAGTTCTACGGCGCGGACAGCGTGGAACGTCAGCGGCTGCTCGACTATCACCGGTCGGCCAACTATTCGGCCGTCGACGTCGACCTCATCGCGGACCTGTATGAACGCGAGTACGGCGAACGCGTGAGCGGGGACCGTCGGCTGTTCCTGCACCGCGCCTGCAGAGTCACCCGCGCCGACGAAGATGACGCGGAGGTCCGGCTCGGCGTGCGCAACCTCATCGACAACACCACCGAGACGGTGCGCTGCGATGCCGTGGTCTACGCGACCGGATATGCGCCGATGGACGTGTCGGCGTTCCTGGGTGAGCTGGCGTCCTGCTATGAGTTCGACGACCGGGGCCACCCGATGGCCACCCGCGACTACAAGTTGGTGGCCAGGCCGGATGCGCCCGGCGACATCTATCTCAATGGCGCGACGGTCGAACACAGCCACGGGCTCGGCGCGACGCTGCTGTCGAACGTGGCCGTCCGCGGCGGGGAGATCGCGGCGGCGATCAGTCCGTGACGGTCAGGTAGATCAGGACCACATTCAGCACCGAAATCAGCACGGCCACAGCCCATCCCAGGGTCGTGACGACCCGGTGGTTGATGTGCTCGCCCATCACGGCGCGGTTGCTGGTGAGGCGGATCAGCGGAATCAGCGCGAACGGGATGCCGAACGACAACACGACCTGGGAGATCACCAACGCGCGGGTCGGGTCGAATCCGACGGCCAACACCACCAACGCCGGAATGACCGTGACGGCCCGGCGGAGCAGCAAGGGGTACGACCGGTTCAGGAGGCCCTGCATGATCATCGCGCCGGCGTACGCGCCGACCGACGAGGACGCCAGGCCCGAGGCCAGCAGGCCGATGGCGAAGCACAGCGCGATCGCCGGCCCCAGGGCATTGCCGACCGCGGCGTGTGCGCCGGCGATGGTGTCGGTGCCTTCGACGCCCTGCAGGTGCGTCGCCGCGACCAGCAGCATCGACAGGTTCACCGCACCCGCGACCACCATGGCCAGGCCGACGTCGTAGCGCGTGACGCGCAGCATGTGCCGCAGCGGAGCCCCGCTATCGGGCTTTCCGTGCCGGTCACGGGCGAGGCCGGAGTGCAGGTAGACGACGTGCGGCATGACCGTCGCACCCAGGATCGCGGTGGCCAGCAGGAGGCTCTCGGTTCCGGCGAAGTGGGGCACCACGCCGCCGAGGACGTCGCCGGGCGGGGGTGGATCGACGAACAGGCTGGTGAGGAACCCGATGGTGATGATCATCAGCAGCCCGGCGATGATCCGCTCGAATGCCCGCTGGCCGCTACGGTTCTGCACCGACAGCAGGCACATGGAGACCACGCCGGTGATGATGCCGCCGACGAGCATGGGCAGGTCGAACAACAGCTGAAGCGCAATGGCACCGCCTACCACTTCAGCGAGATCAGTTGCCACGGCGACCATTTCAGCCTGTACCCAGAATGCGATCCGGGTCGGCGTACGGCAGTTCTCGGCGACCAGTTCCGGCAGTGACCGACCGGTCGTCAGGCCCAGCTTGGCCGACAGGTACTGCACCAGCCCGGCCATGACGTTGGCCAGGAGGATGACCCACACCAGCAGGAAGCCGAACTTCGCGCCGGCGCTGATATTGGCCGCGACGTTGCCCGGATCCACGTAGGCGATGGCAGCGACGAACGCCGGGCCCAGCAGGGACCAGGTCGGGCGCGACGACGCACGGGTCTCGGTCAGCACTGCGCTCACTTTCTATCCGGGTCTGCGAATAGAAAAGTTAGGTTAGCCGAAATCTTGTGATTGGGGAAATGTCTCAGCCGGCGGTTGAACGCCCGTCGGGCGGCGGCGGGATGTCGCGGATCTGATGGCGGCTGGTGACACCCAGCTTCGGGAAAGAGCGGTAGAGGTATCCGGAGACGGTGCGCGTCGACAGTTGAAGTCGCGCCGCGATCTGCGGATTCGTCAGGCCGCGCCCGGCGAGGTAGACGACCTGATGCTCTTGGGGACTCAGGTGTTCGGTGGCGGGCGCGGCGGGTGCTGTCGCGGGGATGCCCGATGCGCGCAGCTCCCGGCCGCAGATGTCCAGCCACGGTCTGGCGCCCAGCGTCTCGAAGGTGGCCAGCGCGGCGGAGATGTGCCGGCGCGCTTCTTTGCGCCGTCGGGTTCGCCGCAGCCAACCCGAGTAGCTCAGTCGCAACCGGGCGCGCTCGAACGGCCATTGTTCGCCGGCGGGTTCGGCGAGGGCGCGGGCGAGGGTGTCGCCGACGTCCCCCACGTTGAGCAGCGCCGAGGCGTGGTGCACCAGCTGGTCGACGCGCGCGGAGCACGGCCGTGGCAGGTGAGTCAGAGCTGCGTTGAACCTGCGCTTCGCATCGTCCACCATGCCGGTCCGCACGGCTGCCTCGGCATAGTCGACGAGGGCACGGAAGGACACGTGCTGATGGAGCGGCGCACCGGAGTCGGTGAACAGTTCGGCCAGATGGCCGTAGGCCCCGAGGTCATTGCCGACCACGAGGTTGATCAAGCCGAGGACATGATGTGCCCGCGCCGCGTGCAATCGATGGTCCTGGAAATCAACGACGCTGAGCGCGGCGTCGATGTGATCGCGAGCTGACGTGGTGTCGCCGCGCCGCGACCGTCGCTCGAATCAGGTCTCCGGTAGCGGTGACCAGCGGTTGATCGCTGACAGCGCCGAGGGTCCGCAGCTGATTGGTGATCCGCAGTGCCTCGTCCCAGCGTCCGGAGTCGACGCATGACCAGGCCAGGATCGCCGTCGTCAGGGCGTGACCGTTCGTCGAATCATGTTGTGTCATCAGGGATTGCGCGACGCGCAGTGTTCGGATGCAGAGCTCGGATTCATCTGTCACACCGGCGGCCAGCCCGATCAGGCTGAGGTCCAGTGCGTCCAGGCCGTCGGGCAGCCGGGCGGAGAACGCGGCCATGTCGGCGCGTGCGCGCGGTGGGTCGGTGACCGCCCGCACCCACAGCCGCGATGTGGACGAGCTGCCGGTGGTGACCGGCATCGACTCGTCGAGGTGCCGCAGTGTCTGCGCTGTCCCTTGATACGCAGCCGGATCACCGGAGAGGAATGCCGCGGCGGCCGCGACGCGCAGCGGTTCCCAGGCCAGCGCGGGTTCCAGCGGCAGCGCTTCGTCGGCCACCGCCAGGAGGGTCGCGGCCGCCGCTCGCCCGTCGCGCCACATCGTGGCCATCCCGTCTGCGGTCAGTGCACGGATCCGGTCATGCGGGCTGCGGGCGGCACACGCCGCCGCATGGCCTCGGTGCCAGGCCTGACGCTGCGCCGACGCACTCAGGGCGTCGGCCAGGAGTCGGTGTGCGTCCTGGCGCGTGGTCAGCGGCGCTCCGTAGTACGCGGCAGATCGGATCAGCGGATTGATGGGCTTGATCCGTGCTGACTCCACCCGCACGACGCCCGCCGTCTCGGCTGGTGCCAGGACCGCCGGGTGCGCCAACGCGCCAGGGGGCAGCACGCGCAGGTCGTCGGCGGAGGCCGCAGCGACGACGACCAGTGCGGCACGCGTGGCGGCGGGAAGGTGGGCCAGATGCTGTGCGTAGACCGCATGGACGCTGATCGGCAACGGCAATGGGTCCGGTGGGCAGTCCGTCGTGGGCGTCGCGCCGGGAGCCGTGCCGGAAAAGTGGATGATCGCCGCGGCATTGCCCGCGGATTGCTTCACGATCTGCTCGCGGAGCAGTCCGCTGGGCGGTCTGGGTTGAGCCTCCAGCAGCGCGATCGTCTGGTCGAGATTCATTGGTGCGAGGAGAATTTCGATGGCCGACCGACCCGTCAGCCCGGTCGGGGCGACGGTGTCGGGCAGGGTCAGTACCACGGTGATCGGGCGGCCGGCGCTTCGGCGGGCGGCGAACAACAGGACGCTGCGAGACTGCTCGTCCAGCCAGTGCGCGTCGTCGACGGTGACGAGGACCGGCTGCCGCCGCGGCACTGCGTCCAAGAGCTCCAACAGTGCCGTGGCCAGTCTCGCGGTGTGGATCTGATCGCCGAACAGCGGTGTGCTGAAGAGGGTTTCGACGATGTTGGCACGACCGTAGGGGTTGGCTTCGGCGTCATTGAGCGCCCGCAGGAGCCGGTGTAGTCCACCCAGTGGCGTGCCCGTCTCGCCGGGCAGTCCGGCAATTCCGAGGACGCGATGGCCCAACGAGCGGGCTTGTCGCTCGGCCTCGGCGAGCAGGCGCGACTTGCCCGAGCCCAGTGCTCCCGAGATGACGATCACCTGTCCGTGCGGCGGGGACGCGATGGCGTCGCGCAAGGCCGTGAGTTCGTCGTCGCGCCCGATGAGCTGCGTCGACGCGGTATTCACAAGAACCATGAGACATCCGATCGGTCAACACGTCTAATGACAGATATTGATATGTCCCATCTATGACGTAGATAATCTGCGGCGTGGAGTTACGACAGGTCGAGCACTTCGTCGCGGTCGCCATCGAGGGCAGCTTTACCCGCGCCGCGCGTCGCGTCCACGTGGTGCAGTCCGCGATCTCGACATCGATTGCGAAGCTTGAGCGGGAGCTCGGTGTGCAGTTGTTCGACCGCTCCCGCCAGCAGATCGAGCTCACGGTGGCCGGCGAGCGTTTCCTGGCCCAGGCCCACGAACTGTTGCGCGTTGCGGGTTCGGCTGCCGAATCGGTGGCGTCCAGTCGCGGCCAGTTGATGGGTACGGTCGAGTTCGGATCATTGATCTCGTACGGCCCGATGAACGTCGCCCGCGTGCTCGGAGAGTTTCACCGCGAGCATCCCTTTGTGCGACTTCGGTTGCAACTCAACCAGGCCGGCGCCTCGGCCTACCTGTCGGCGCTTGTCGACGGCTCACTGGATCTGGCCCTCGTCTCGGTACCCAACAGATTCCCGCCGCAACTCGACATGCGGTTGATGTTCGAGGAACCGATGTTCTTCGTATGCCGCGACGATCACCCGATGGCATCGAAGAAAGTGGTCGGTCTGATCGACCTGGCGGACGAGGACCTGATCGGGTTTCCGCCGGATTGGGGCTTTCGTTCCTTGATGGACAACGCCTTTCTGGCGGCGGGGAGCCAGGTGCGGCCCGTGCACGTGATTCCGGCCGGCTTCTCGGTGGTCGGCGAACTGGTTCGCCAAGGGCTGGGGACAGCCTTCATGCCCGCGTCGGAATGCGCGGAATTCGAGGATCTGCGCGCCGTCGAATTGAGCCAAAGTGTCAGGTGGCAGGTCTATTTGGCATCCCAGTCGAAGGACCGTCTGACGCCGGCCACCGCAGCCCTGGCGGACATGCTGATTCAGGCGGCGGCGTCGGCCTAGTTTCCACGAGGGTCGGCTTGTGGTCGAGAATCATCGAGATTCTCGACCACAAGCCAACTTTCGTTGTGCTACTTGGCGTGACTGCTCGTGCTGCCCTTCGCGTGCCCGGCACCGTCGGACGCCTTGGCGGGCTTGATGCCGGTCTTGCCGGGTTTTGCCGGCTTGGGGTCGGACTTGGCGGGCTTCGAGCCGGGCTTGGCGTCGGACTTGGCATCCCCGCTCTTGTCGCCGCCCTTGGTGTGATCCGCACCCTTGTCCGCGCCCTTGGTGCCGGTCTGCCCGCTGCCCGTGGGAGCGGTGTCGGTGCTACCTCCGGCATCCGCGGGCTTGGTCGTCCCACTGTCGGTGCTTGAATCAGGCTTGGTGGCAACAGTTTTCGTGGGTGTGTCCGTCGCATTTGTGGGTGCGTCGGTCGTCGCCTCCGGCTTTGTGGTGTCGGTCTTCGTAGTGGTTTGGTCCACGGGCTTCGTGGTAGCTGTCTTCGACGGTGCTGCCGGCAGCGCCTTGACGACGGCGGCCGGCAGGGCGACCGTCGTCGCGTCGACGGCGGGTACCGCGTTGGGTGCGGTGGCCGCGGTGGCTGCGACAGCCGTCTTGGCCGTCGTGATCGGCGGCGGCTTGAGCGCATCGGCGACGAGCTTCTGCAGAAGCTGCAGTGCGGCAACCGGGCCCGGCAGGTTGACGGTGAAGCCCAGCGGTCCACTGCCGAGGCTGATGCCGAACGACGTCAGCAGCCCGCCGGCGTACAGCGGCACCCCGGGCAGGCCGGTGTCGATCACCGTCGACAGGTCCGGACCGTAGCCACCGTTGAGAACACCGTTGAGGATGGTCGCGGGAATCGAGATGACCGAGGTCGCCACCTTGCCGAGGTCTCCGGTCCGGGCGGCGTCGATGACGTGCTGGACCGAAGCGGCCAGCGCGGCTGGCGCCTGGATCAGCGGCCCGAGCAGACCACCGACGATCACGAGAGCATTCGACGGTTGCAGCCCGCCGAAGCCCTGGCCGAGCGTGTTGAGGACATTGACGGCGTTCTGCAGCGGGTTGGCGGCGATGGCCCCCAACGGCCCGAGCTTGTCGATCGCGCTGACGAGGCCTTGCAGCGGGTAGGCGATCGAGTTCAGGGCGGGCGTGAGCAGATTGGTCAGCGGGATCAACGCGTTCAAGCCCACCAGCAGCAGCTGATTGGTCGCGTCCTCGACGTTGCCCTTGGCGAGGTCGTTGACGGCGGCGGCCAGCAGCGGCGGTACCGCGGTCGTGAGGTTGGTCCCGATCTGGCCGAGCGTGGTGCCGAGTGCGTTCAACAGCGGCGGGGCCGACGGGAAGGGAACGGCCGGTTGCGGACTGGGATCGACCTTCACCGAACCGGGCGACGACACCAGTTTCAGCAGGTCCTGCAGGGCGGCGAGTTGGTTGTTGAGCGCTGCGGTCAGGATCGGTGTCGGCCCGTTGGTCTGTGCCGTGCTCACGATGGTCTGCAGGCTGGCGACGGTGTTCTTGAACGCTTCACCGAACGCGGCGAAGGGGTCGACGGCGGCGGTCAGACGTACCGCGGTGCGCTCGATCTGCGCTTCCATGTGGTGAATCTGGGTACTGACGGTCGGCGCCATGACCGGGGCGACGGCGATAGCCGCGGCCCCAGCCAAGGACACGCCGACGGAAGCGAACGGTCGAGCGGCGGTGTGCATAGCGGGCCCTTTCAAAAGGCTCAGAATCGGACAATCGGCGAACTGACTTCTGCGTAAGTTCGCCCTGATTCTGGCTTTGAGAGGTAGGGCACCCGCTAGCGACAAATGACTCTATTTTCGGCTGCGTCAGCTGGGGCGGTACAGCCCTTTCCCGGTGATGAGGGGCAGATCCAGTGTCGTGCGGATACCCGGTTCGGCGGCGACGACCGCGGGGATGGCGTTCACCACTCGTGCAGCTGTGGCAACGAGTCCCGCATGGTTGTGGTCGCCCTTGCGGCTGCTCAGACACAGGTCGAGGGCGTACGACGGCTCGCCGGTCACCTCGATCCGGTACGAGCCACCCTCCTGGGCGGGCTGCGGCCAGTCCGGGCAGAGGTCGTCGCGCAGCCGGGTGATGTGTTCCAGCACGACGGCCGGGTGGCCGTCCTTCATCCCGCGCACCTCGAACCGCATGGCGGCCGTGGTACCCGCCGGGATGTGGCCCGACGCGATGTCGAAGTCCTCGGGCGCCGGCACCCGGGTGTGCGTCTCGGTCAGTTCGTCGAGCTCGATGCCGAGGCCCGCGGCCAGCTGCCGCACGACGGAGCCCCAGGCCAGGCTCAGCACGCCGGGCTGCAGCAGCATCGGGAGCTCGTCGATGGGCTTGCCGAAGCCCATCACATCGAACATCACCGTCGCGCTGTCGTAGGTGGCGTAGTCGACGATCTCCATGCACCGGACCTGCTCGACGGTCTGGCAGGTGCCCATGAGTGCAAGGGGGAGAAGGTCATTGGCGAAACCGGGGTCGATGCCGTTGACGAATAGGGACGAGCCGCCTTCCTTGGTGGCATCTTCGAGCGGCGCGATGAGTTCGGCGGGCAGCACCTGCCACGGGTACTGCAGGAACACCGCCGCACTGGCCACCACGTTGACGCCCGCGGCCAGGATGCGCCGGTAGTCCTCCAGCGCCTCGGGCAACCGGTTGTCGGCCATGGCGGTGTAGACGACACAGTCCGGCTTCGCCGCCAGGATGGCGTCGAGATCGTCGGTGGCCTTGATGCCGGTCGAAACTTCCAGTCCGGCAAGCTCTCCGGCGTCCTTGCCGGCCTTGGCGGCGGAGGACACCCAGACGCCGGTCAGTTCGTAGGCGGGGTCATTGATGAGCTGAGTCAGGGCATGGCGGCCGACGTTGCCAGTGCCGACTGCGGCGACTTTGATAGGCATGAAGACGTTCCTCACAGGTCCGGGATGGGGAGATCAAGGTTGGGAAACGTGAGGCCGCCATCGACCTCCAGCACCTTGCCGGTGACGTAGGCGCCGGCCGGCGAGGCCAGATAGAGCGCTGCCGCCGCGATGTCCTCCGGGTCGCCGAGGCGGCGCATCGGGGTGGCCTTCTCCATGGGGTCGCGCAACGCCTCGTTGGAGGCGACGATGTCCAGCGCCGAGGTCAGGATGGAACCCGGTGCGATGCCGTTGACCCGGATCTTCGGGCACAGGTCCATTGCGGCGAGCTTCGTGTAGTGCGCCAGGGCGGCCTTGGCGGTGCCGTAGGCGGCGAATCCGCGGCCGGCCAGGCGGCCGACGGCCGAGGTGATGTTGATGATGCTGCCGCCGCCCGCGTGCTCCAGCATCAGCGGGACCGCCGCCTGCGTCAGCGCGTGCGCGGTGGCGACGTTGAAGGTGAAAGCGTCTTTGAGGTCCTGCGGCGACGTGTACATCAGCGGGCCTGGCATGGTGCCACCGACATTGTTGACGACGACATCTAGTCGGCCGAACGCCTCCACCGCCGCGGCGGCGAGCTTGGCGGTCTCGTCCGGATGGGCGAGGTCGGCGGCGATGACGTGCGCCTTGCGGCCGGCGGCTTCGACCTGCGCGGCGACCTCCTGCAACTGGGACTCGGTACGGGAGGCAATCACCACGTCAGCACCGGCTTCGGCGAATGCGACGGCGATGGCCGCGCCCAGGCCGCGGCCCGCGCCGGTCACTACCGCTACCTGATCGTCGAGCCGGAATCTGTCCAGAATCACGTGTGCCTCACTCGCTTCGTCGGGGTCGTTGTTAGGCACGCTAGCAAGTCTGAGGCGCCGCGGGAACGGATTTCTAGAACACGTTTCAATTGCTTTCGGAAGCGCGGCGACCTGGCCGGTCGCTGCCTGCCGTCCGGGGTGCTACGGCGAGAGTGCAGGTTCGGGCGGGATCTCGCGCAGAAACCGAACACAAGCGACACATTCGCCGTAGGTGCCCGGGGACGTCCGTGCGAGAGACGGCCGGCTGCTCAGGACTTCCGGGACTTCGCGCCGGCCTTCGTGGTGGATTTCCGCGACTTCACGCTGGCTTCCAGCTTGGCCAGCAGATCGGAGACATCTTCGGTGGCATCCAGCTCGGTCGCCGCTTCTTCGGTGGTGAACGCCTCGCCGCCGGCGATCTTGGCTTCGATGAGCTCTTCCATCTGCTCGCGGTAGGTGTCGCGGAACTGCTCGGGCTGGAAGTCCTCTGTCATCGAGTCCACGACCTGGCCGGCCATCGTCAGCTCGGCCTTCTTGATCTCGACTTCCTTGTCCAGCACCGGGAAATCCGGATCGCGGATCTCGTCGGGCCAGAGCAGCGTGTGCACGATCATCACGTTGCGCTTGCCGAAGTCCTTGACCCGCAAGGCCGCCAGCCGCGTCTTGTTGCGCAGCGAGAAGTGCACGATGGCCACGCGGTCGGTCTGCGCCAGCGTTTGGGCCAACAGCACGTACGACTTCGACGACTTCGAGTCCGGCTCCAGGAAATAACTCCGGTCGTACATGAGCGGATCGATCTGCTCGGCCGGGACGAACTCGACGACCTCGATCTCGCGGCTGCGCTCTTCGGGCAGCGTGGCGACGTCCTCGTCGGTGATGATGACGGTCTGGCCGTCCTCCGATTCGAAAGACTTGGCGATGTCCCGGAACTCGACGACCTCGCCGCAGACCTCGCACACCCGCTTGTATCGGATGCGGCCGTTGTCCTTGGCGTGCACCTGATGAAACTTGATGTCGTGATCCTCGGTGGCGCTGTACACCTTCACCGGCACATTGACCAGTCCGAAGGCGACTGACCCCTTCCAGATGGACCGCATACCCCAGTATGGCCCATGATCGCGCCGCGGCTTGGATACTTGAGATGTGGAGCAATTCGGGCGGGTGCGGCTGACCAACCCCGACAAGGTGCTCTACCCGGCGACCGGCACGACCAAGGCCGACGTATTCGACTACTACCTCGCCGTCGCCGATGCGATGTTGCCGCATATCGCGGGCCGTCCCGTCACCCGTAAACGCTGGCCGAATGGTGTTGCGCAGCAGCCGTTCTTCGAGAAGCAGCTGGCGTCGTCGGCGCCGGAGTGGCTGGCGCGCGGCGCCATCACCCATCGCAGCGGGACCACCGTCTACCCGGTCATCGACACCCCCGAGGGGCTGGCCTGGATCGCCCAGCAGGCGTCCTTGGAAGTGCATGTGCCGCAATGGCGCTTTGTCGGTGACAGTCAAGGACCGGCGACACGCATCGTGTTCGACCTCGATCCCGGCGAGGGCATCATCACGGCCCAACTGTGTGAGGTGGCCCGTGCCGTCCGCGAACTCGTCGCCGGCATGGACCTGGAGGCGTACCCCGTGACCAGCGGCAGCAAGGGTGTCCATCTCTATGTGCCGCTGGCCGCGCCCGTCAGCTCGCGCGGCGCGTCGGCCGTCGCCAAACGTGTTGCCCAGCAGCTCGAATCATCGATGGGTGGGCTGGTCACCGCGACCATGACCCGTAGTCTGCGGGCGGGCAAGGTGTTCCTGGACTGGAGTCAGAACTCCGCGGCCAAGACGACGGTGGCACCGTATTCGTTGCGCGGCCGTGACGAGCCGACGGTGGCCGCGCCACGCACGTGGGAGGAACTCGACGATCCGGAGTTGCGCCAGTTGCGGTTCGACGAAGTGCTGGCCCGCTTGGCTCGCGACGGCGATCTGCTGGTCGGGATGGATGGCGATGCGCCGGTGGCCGATCGGCTCACCACGTACCGCAGCATGCGGGCCCCGGGCCGGACGCCGGAGCCGGTGCCGGCGGCCGAGCCGGCGTCGGGCGAGAACAATCGCTTCGTCATCCAAGAACATCACGCCCGCCGGCTGCACTACGACTTCCGGCTGGAACGTGACGGTGTGCTGGTCAGTTGGGCTGTGCCGAAGAACCTTCCGGACACCTCGACCGTCAACCACCTGGCGGTGCACACCGAAGACCACCCGCTGGAATACGCCACCTTCGAAGGCGATATCCCCAAGGGCGAATACGGCGGTGGGCACGTCACGATCTGGGACTCGGGCACCTACGACACCGAAAAGTTCCGGGACTCGGGCTCCGGCGGCGAGGTGATCGTCAACCTCCACGGCAACCGGGTTTCCGGGCGCTACGTGCTGATCCAGACCGACGGTAAGAACTGGCTGGTGCGGCGGATGAAAGAGCAACGGCTGCAACCGATGCTGGCCACCCACGGCTCGGTGAGCCGGCTGTCCCCGGACCACTGGGCGTTCGAGGGAAAGTGGGACGGCTACCGGCTCCTGGTCGACGCCGACCACGGCCGAATCCGGCTCACCGCGCGCAGTGGCCGTGACGTCACAGGGGAATTCCCGCAATTGCAGTCGCTGGCAGCCGATCTCGCCGATCACCACGTGATCCTGGACGGCGAGGTGGTGGCCCTGCAGGACGGCGTACCCAGTTTTCAGGCCATGCAGAACCGCGGTTCCGGCAGTCACATCGAATTCTGGTGCTTCGACATCCTGTCCCTCGACGGACGTGACCTGACTCGCGCAAAATACCGGGATCGGCGAAAGCTGTTGGAAACTCTGGCCTCTGACGGTGTGTTGACGGTTCCGCCGCTGTTGCCGGCGGAGGATCCGTTGACGTTCGCGGACGGCCGCGGCTTTGAAGGCGTGGTCGCCAAGCGGTGGGATTCCGGTTACCGACCCGGGCGGTCAGAGGCCTGGGTCAAAGACAAGTTCTGGCGCACACAGGAAGTGGTGATCGGCGGCTGGCGCGCCGGCGAAGGCGGCCGCACCAGTGGCATCGGTGCGCTGCTGGTGGGGGTGCCCGAAGGCGATGGCCTGCAGTTCGCCGGGCGAGTCGGCACCGGGTTCACCGACAAGATGCTGAGTGACTTGAAAGCGATGTTGAAGCCGCTGCAAACCAGCGAATCACCTTTCACCGCGCCACTTTCCACGCTGGATGCCAAAGGCGTGACCTACGTGCGGCCCGAGCTGGTGGGCGAGGTGCGGTACAGCGAGCGCACGACGGACAATCGGCTGCGTCAGCCCAGCTGGCGGGGACTGCGGCCGGACAAGACGCCCGCGGAGGTCACGTGGGAGTGAGTGTCCCGGCGACGGCCTCTTCCAGCCCGCGGGTCGCCAACTGATCAGCCAGCTCGTTGTCCGCGACACCGGCGTGCCCCTTCACCCAGAACCATTCGACCTCGTGCCGGGCACAGGCGGCCTGGAGCCGCTTCCACAGGTCGACGTTCTTCACCGGCTGCTTCGATGCCGTCATCCACCCGTTGCGTTCCCAGCCGTACACCCACTTGGTGATGCCGTTGCGGACGTAGGTGCTGTCGGTGTGCAGGTGCACCACGACGGGGCGCGTCAACGCTTCGAGCGCCATGATGGGCGCCGTCAGCTCCATGCGGTTGTTGCTGGTTTCGCCGGGTTCGCCGCCGCACATCTCGCGCACGTGGTGGCGCATGCGCAGCACCGCGCCCCAGCCGCCGGGGCCGGGATTCGGTCGGCAGCCGCCGTCGGTGTGGATAACCACGACGTCATCGGTGGCGGAGTCGCTCATCACTGCCGGGCCTCCTTGAGGAGCCGCACGGCTTTCGGGCCGACACCGTGCAAGGGAAGAAGTTCGTCGAGATCAGCGGGCAGGTCCGCGATGGTGCGGAAGCCCGCGTCGATCAGTGCGCCGGTCGCGGGCCGGCCGATCGAGATGCCGTCGAAGACGGAGCCGCGGTCGCTCATGCGCTGAGAATAGGGGCCGAGATCATCGCCGTGCGGACCGACATCCCGAATTCTCGATGCCGCAGCGTGGTGATCCGGCGGCCCGGTTGCACCGCCGCCTTGATCGGTGCGGTGCGGTCACCGAAGAACGCCGCGGTCGCGTCGATGTCCTGCACGACGTAGGTCAGACCCCACAGCGTCGACGGTCCGTCGCCCGTCGTCTCGGGCGAGCCGACGACTTCGAGGATCACCTCACCCAACCGGAAGAAGATCTGGCGCATCGGCTGTCCGCCGAGTTGGCCGTCCCGTTCCCGGCGTGGGTGGACGTCGACGGCCGCCAGCGCGGCGACGGTCCGCTTCAGATCGGGTGACAGCAGCACGACGTGGTCGACCGATAGGGCGCCGTTGGCGTGCCCGGCCGGTGCCGGGGGTGGCGTAGTGGACGGGGCGGTGGGGATGCCGTCGAGCGGCTGATCGGGCGGCACGCCGCGCAGCGACCACCCGACGATGCCCGTGCCCCGCTCGCGTCCCGCCAGTCGGACCCGGACGCCGCCGATCCGGCACACGCCATCGGGGTCGACGGTGAAGCCGGCGGCGGTCCACGAATCGGCGGTGTCCGCGACCTCGAACTCGTCGACCGTGACCGTCATTGCCCCGCCTCGTCGACCGTCACCCGCAGCCGCGGCGGCTTCGTATCCGGCGCCACCCGTGCCCACACCGCGTCGACCATGGGTGCCAACAGTAGTTCGCCCATCTGGCGCGCGAGCACGGCGACGACCTGCGTGTTCTCGCGGCGGGTGGTCGAGGCGCGACCGGTCTTGCGGGCCGCCCTGACCTCGCGCTGCGTGAGATCGACGATCACATCGACGAGGTGGCTGTCGGCAACGTTGGGTTGCAGCAGCGCCCGGCGCACGTAGTCGACCACCGCCGGATTGGCCCGCAGCATGTCGCGGACGGCGTCATCGCGTACTGCGGTGGAGGCGTCCTCGGGCACGTCGGCCAGGGCGCCCGCGAAGTAGTCGACCACCAGTTGGTCCACCGCGTTCCGCAGGCCGGCCTTGGTCTTGAAGTGGTGCTGCACCAGGCCTACCGCGACGCCGGCCTCGGCGGCGATGGCGCGCAACGAGATTCGGTCTTCCCCGTGTGTGGCGTACAGGTCCAGGGCGGTGTTGCGGATGCGGGCCTTGGCTGTCAGGTCATCGACAGTGGCCCTCGGATCAACCATCAGAGCTCCCATCGACAACCAGATCAATGTACTGTACACATGAACAGGGGCCTATACAGTTGTATAGCGCGCGGAAATCTAGCGAGGTGGACCAATGTCAGAGCTCTTCCCCAAGTACCGGGCCAGCTGGGAGACCGATCAGCACCGCGAGCTGCGTCAGCACGCCGCGTCGTTCCTGGCCAAGGAGGCCACGCCCAACCAGGAGCGGTGGGCCAAGAACCACCAGGTCGACCGCGAGTTCTGGAACAAGCTCGGCGACGCCGGTCTGCTCGGCCTGGACCTGCCCGAGGAGTACGGTGGCGCGGGCGGCGACTTCGGGTTCTCGGCGGTGGTGGCCGAAGAGTTTGCGCTGGCGCATGATTCGGCGTCGGGCTGGTCGGTGCACTCGCCGATCGTGGCGCATTACATCGACACGTACGGCAACGCGGAGCAGAAGGCCCGCTGGATGCCGAAGATCATCAGCGGCGAGACGGTGCTGGCCATCGCGATGACCGAGCCGGGCACCGGATCGGACCTGCAGGCCGTGCGCACCACCGCCATCCGCGACGGCGACCACTACGTCATCAACGGCTCAAAGACCTTCATCTCCAACGGATCTCTGTGCGACATGGTGGTGATCGTCGCCAAGACCGATCCCACACAGGGCGCGGCGGGCGTGTCGCTGATCGTCGCCGAGGTCAACGACCTGCCGGGCTTCGAGCGCGGCCGGGTGCTGGAGAAGGTCGGTCAGCATGGCCAGGACACCCGCGAGCTGTTTTTCACCGACATGCGGGTTCCGGTCGCCAACCTGCTCGGTGAGCAGGAGGGGCTGGGCTTCTACCAACTCATGTCGCAGCTGGCCCGCGAGCGGCTGGTCATCGGTTCGATCTGCGCCGGGATGGCCGAGGCTGCGGTGCTCGAGGCCATCAAGTACACCAAGCAGCGTGAGGCCTTCGGTAAGCCGCTGATCAATTTCCAGCACAACCGATTCCAGCTCGCCGAGCTCAAGGCCGAGGTGCTGTCCATCAAGACCACGGTGGACTACTGCGTGCAGGCCTTGATCGACGGCGACAACGATCCGGCGATCGCATCCATGGGCAAGCTCGTCGCCGCCGACCGGGCCGTGTCCGTCGTCGACCGCTGTGTGCAGTTCTTCGGCGGGTACGGCTACATGATGGAGTACCCGATCGGCCGCGCCTATGCCGCGGCGCGCGTCAACAAGATCTACGGCGGCACAAGCGAAATCATGAAAGAGATCATCAGCCGCACGCTGTAGCCTTTCCGCGAGCAGACGCGAATGTCCCTGGCGCCTCGGTGTGCCGGGGACATTTGCGTCTGTTCGCAGGACGTGGCGATCCGTGGCAAGGTTGATGACATGAGCGGCTCAGATGACTACAGCGTCGACGATGACGACCAGCTGACGCAGGAAGACATGCTGATCGACCGCGGCGTCGATGACCTGCTGGACGAGGGCTACGTGCCGCCGGACAAATGGCGCGAGCCCCGGGATCAAGAAACACTGGACGAACTCCTCGCCGAAGAAGAGCCTGACCCGGCGATGCAGCTGGACCCGGTGACAGACCCCGACGAGCAGTGGGGCGACGACGAGGTTGGTGACCGACGATCCGGTCGGCTCGTGGCCGGCCAGCAGGACGGTGAGCTGCTCGCCGGTGACGTCGGCATCGACGGTAGCGCGGCCTCCGCTGAAGAGGCCGCGGTCCACATCGTCGACGAGTAGCGACCGCCCCTGGCTCGCGCTTACACCTTGGCGATGACGTTCTCGGCGAACATCTCCAGGTGCTTGATCTTCTCGTCTAGGGGCTGGGTGTCCTCGCCCATGATGTAAGGCACGCGGAAGCCGACGATGACGTCGGTGACGCCCTTGTCCTCGAGGCGCTTCACGCCGTCGACGGTGAAGCCGTCGATCGAGATGACGTGAATCTGGAACTCGTCGCAGAGGCCGATGCGCTCTTCGGATTCCCGGTACTGCTGGAGTTTCTTCAGCAGCGGGTCGAGCTCGGCCGGGTCGCCGCCGCCGTGCATCCACCCGTCGTTGCGGGCCGCGCGCTTGAGTGCGGCGTCAGCGTGGCCGCCGACCAGGATCGGCACCGGCTTGGTCGGCGCGGGCGTCATCTTGGTCTTGGGGATGTCGTAGAACTCGCCGTGGTATTCGAAGTAGTCACCCGAGGTCAGACCACGGATGACGTCGATGCACTCGTCCATCCGCTTGCCGCGGCGGGCGAACGGCACGCCCATGACCTCGTAGTCCTCCGGCCACGGGCTGGTGCCGACGCCCAGGCCCAGGCGGTTGTCGAACAATGCGGCGAGTGACCCGGCCTGCTTGGCGACCAGGGCCGGCGGCCGGATGGGCAGCTTCAGCACGAAGATGTTGAAGTGCAGCTTCGTCGTGACGGCCGACAGGGCGCCGATCAGGGAGAACGACTCGATGAACGACTTTCCGTCGAGGAACTCGCGGCTGCCGTCGGCGGTGTACGGGTACGACGAGTCGGACTCGAAGGGGTACGCGATGCTGTCCGGAATGGTCATCGCGTGGTAGCCGGCTTCGTCAGCCGCCTTGGCCAGCGGGATGTAGTACTTCGGGTCGGTCATCGCTTCGGCGTAGGTGAACCTCATGCACCGATGCTAGAACGTGTTCTAGTTTTGTGGAACCGGTACTGCCCATTCAGTGGCAGTCAGGCGAGCGGGAAGGGCGGCAGGCCCGCGCCGCTGATGGCGTATCCGCCCTGCTGACTGCGTTCCGTGACGCGTGCCGTTGCGGTGCGTTCACCGACGGCCACGGTGACGGGCGTGCGCGGCAGTTCGTCCAGCGTCTCGAAAACCGTTCCGCGCCAGTGGTACTGGCCGTCGATCGGATCGAGGTGCCCGGCCAGTCGCACCCGGACGTCGCGGCCGTCGATGGTGGCAGGCCCGTCGTACAGGTCTTCGGGCTCTGCGATCTCGGCCCGAGATGCGGAAACCGGTCCACTGCCCTTTGTGCTCCTCGCGTGCGCGGCGGGCAGGAATCCACTCCGTCGCCACATCCGGCGCGCGATCGGGCCGAGGAGTCCAACTTCTTCCAAGAACGAGGCGAGCGGCGCAAAGCCGGCGATCTGCGTCTCGATCCGGTGCGGGGACGTCCGCGCCATCCGGCGGGCCGCCCGGGCATCCAGTCCGACGCGGCGGTACTGCACCTTGTTGGTGAACAGGAACCGGAAGAACAAGCCACCGATGCCGTTGAGGTTGCCGATCCAGAAACGCTTCGGCCACGACATCTCGGGTGCCCGCTTCCGCAGCCCGTCGCGGGCGAACTGGATGTGCCGGGCCTCTTCGGTGACGTGAATGCGCATCAGCCGCTGCACCATCGGCTGCAGCTCGGGGTCGTCCATCATCTGCCGCTGCAGCGAATCGAAGATCTCCTCGCCGATCAGCGCGGCGACCCACAGCACCGAGCCCTGGAAGGCGAACGGCAGCATGTTGATGATCGTGCGCTGGTACCACCGCGGCCGCACCGGATCGGCACCGACCTTCTCGATGGCCTTGCCGAACATCACCATGTGGCGGGTCTCGTCGCCGAGTTCGGTCAGTTCGTAGTGGGTTGTGCTCGCGGTCGGGTCTTGGTGCATCGCCTTGCGCAGCAAGGCCTGGTTGAGGATGTTCTCGAACCAGATGCCGGCCGACAGGGTGTTCACCAGTTCCTGGCGGGACAGCTCGATCTGCTCGGCCCGGCTCATCGATTCCCAGAGCGGGGTGCCGTACAGCGACACGACTTTCGGTGGCAGGAAGTATTTGTCCGGGTCGATCGGTGCATCCCAGTCGATATCGACGATCGGCGCGTAAGACTTGCGCACTGAGCCTTTGAGCAGGCGCTCGGCGAATTCCGCGCGCGTGGTCTGGCCCTTGACCGAAGCTGTCATCGTTGACATCCCTTCGAAAGTGTCTGTAATCCGAAGCTACGTCCGATACCAGAGGTAGTCAATACCTGCGGTACTGGATAAAAGTGTTGCCGTCGTGGGCCGCTAGCCTTCGCGGATGCGCACCATCCACGTCATCGGCATCGGCGCCGGCGACCCGGACTATGTCACCGCCCAGGCCGTCGCGGCGCTCAACGACACCCAGGTGTTCTTCGCGATGGACAAAGGCGATAGCAAGGACGACCTCGTCGCGCTGCGCAGGCTGATCTGCGAGCGGTTCATCGACGACCCCGGCTACCGGTTCGTGACGCTGCCGGATCCGGTGCGGGCCAAGGCCGTAGCCGGTCGCGACTACCACGACGTGGTGAATGAATGGCACGCCGCGCGAGCCCGCTTGTGGGCCGAGGCGATCGAGACCGAACTCGGACCCGACGGCGTCGGCGCGTTCCTGGCGTGGGGCGATCCGTCGCTCTACGACAGCACCCTGCGCATCCTGGACCGCGTCGCCGCACACGTCGAGTTCGAGTTCGACGTCATCCCCGGCATCACGGCCATTCAGGCGCTCACCGCCCGGCATCGCATACCGCTCAACGACATTGGCGAACCGGTGCTCATCACGACGGGCCGGCAGCTGCGTGAGCATGGACTGGTCGGGGCGGCCGTCGTGATGCTCGATGGCGAGTGCTCGTTCCTGGAATGCCCCCCGCACACCCGGATTTGGTGGGGTGCCTACCTCGGCACCGTGGATGAAATCCTGATCGCCGGGACCCTCGGTGAAGTCGGTGACACGATCGCGCGAGAACGGGCGGCGGCCCGCGATCGGCATGGCTGGATCATGGATATCTATCTACTGCGGGCAGAATCGACAGCATGAAATCGTTGCTGGTGCGCGCCGGCCTTACCGGCCTGGCGTTGTGGGTGGTCACTCGTATGGTGGCGGGGATCTATTTCGTCTTCCCCGTGGGCGCCACTCAACTCGAGCGGGTCGGCATCATCCTGGTCGTGGCTTTCGTCTTCGGGTTGGTCAACGCCATCATCAAGCCGATCGTGCAGCTGTTCGCGATTCCGCTGTACATCCTCACCCTCGGCCTGATCCACGTCGTCATCAACGCGTGGATGCTGTGGATCACGTCGTGGATCACCGAGAACACCACGCACTGGGGCCTGGGAATCGACCAGTTCTGGTTCACCGCGATCTGGGCGGCGATCCTGCTGTCCATCGTCGGCTGGGCGCTGGGCCTGGTGCAGCGCGCCGTCGAGAAGTAGGGATCAGGCCAGCGATGCCCGGATCGCGTGTAATTCGTTGGCGCCGAAGGTCGGTGGCTCGCCCATCTCGGCGGCCGGGCGTCCCGTACGGATTGCGTCGGCGAGATCGGCGATCGTCGCGGTCAGTCGCGCGGCGTCGTTCAGGGTGAGCGGCGCCTCGGACTGTTCGGTGGCCCAGCTCGCGGCGAGCGTCCGGTAGGCCAGTTGTTCGCTGGCGACGATCGTCGGCCAAAGTCGTTCTGCCGCAACCCGGGTCCGAGCGGACCCGCCGATGGCGGTGTCGTAGACCGGAAGCATGGCCATCGCGCGCAGCTGCAGATCACGACGGTCATTGCGGGCCTGATCGGTGGTGACCGCACCCGCTGCCAGATGACGCATCACGACGGCGACGGCATCCAACGTCCCGGCAATCGACTCGGCGGGGCTGGCGGCAGGATGACCGCGCCGGGTCAGCCACAGCACCAGAAGTGCCACGGCGCAACCGATCACGGTGTCGATGCCGCGGGCCAGCAGCATGGCGGGCACGTCGGCGATGTGGTGACCGCCCGACGCGATGGTCAGTGCGGCCGGCGTGATGAAGATGACCGCGATGGTGTAGTTGCGCACCACGAACATCTCGATCAGGAACTGCAGTGTGCCGACGATCAGGGCGAGCCAGGGTCCGCCCGGCGCGGCGAGCAGGACGCCGCCCGCCAGGACCAGGCCGAGCCAGGTGCCCAGCGTCCGTTCGATGCCGCGTTGTACGGTGCGCCGCCAATCGAAACCCTGATGCAGCATCAGCACCGCGGCCGCCATGGCCCAGTACGCGTGGTCCATGTTCAGGCCGACGGTGACGGTACCCGCGATCGCCACCGCAGCCGCGGTGCGCAGCGCCGCGGTCAGTGCGGGAGCGCCCGGCGTCACCGCCCGGCGCAGCAGGGTCCCGACGGACGGCCGTCCCAGCGGGATCATGCCCTCGAAACTGCCGCCGATGTCGCCGGGCACGGTGCCCAGCTGCCGCGCCAACGCGGCGCCGTCGACGGACATCGGCCGGCCGCGGTCGGCAGCGGCCATGGCTTCGGCGAACAACACGTGCAGCCGGCGGTTCGTCACCCGGAGCCGATACAGGGCATCGTCCGGTTTGGGCCGCACGGGCTGGAACGTCACCAGGGTGATCCACGCCTCGTGCAGGAGTTGTGCGGCGCGGTGCCGCGCGTCGGGTGACGACGTTTCGATGTAGGTGGCCACCGCTTCGGCGGCACTGGCGACCGCGGCGCGTTCGGGCCCGCGCGGGCGGACCAGTGCTCCGGCCATGTGGACCGCCCAGGCAAACGTGCCGCCGGCCAGCACCAGCGCACCCAACCTCCACGGGCTCAGATGCTGGGTGGCGATCCCGACCGCCGCCGCGCAGGCCAGCACCGGCATGTAGGCGCCGGGCGGACCGACCGAGAGGGCCTGGCAGACCAGTACGGCGATCATCGCGATCACCGTCACCACCAACACCGCCGACCACGGCATGGCGGCCGCCCAATCGCCGAGCGCCACGACCACCGCGAACGAGACGGCGATCGCGCCGAGGTACATCGCACGGTTGAGATACGGCCGTCCACTGCCGTACAGCGAGGTGAAGCCACCGATGGTGGCGACCAGCCCGGCGGACACGTCGCCGGCCGCCCACCCGATGAGAATCGGCACCACCATGCAGATCGATGCGCGCAGCGCGAACGGCCAGCGGCGCGGCACGCTGTTCATGATCAGGATGCGTCGCAACGGATTGGTGGCCGGGGCGGGCGCCGAGCGGTCTGCCATGTCTACAGCATGCGGTACATCCAGTCGCTAGCCTGAACCCATGCCGGAACTTCCCGAGGTCGAGGCGCTCGCCGATCACCTGCGTCGTCATGCGGTCGGATTGCCGGTGGGCCGTGTCGATGTTTCCGCCCTGTCGGTGCTCAAGACCTTCGACCCGCCACCGACCGCGCTCTACGGCAAGGAGGTGACGGGGGCCAACCGCTGGGGAAAGTATCTGGGGCTGCAGGTCGGCGACCTGCATCTCATCACCCACTTGTCACGGGCGGGCTGGCTGCGCTGGTCGGAGAAGCTGGCTGCGGCGCCGCTCAAACCGGGCAAGGGGCCGATCGCTTTGCGGGTGCATCTCGGAAAGCCGGGTGAGGCACCGGGTTTCGACCTCACCGAGGCGGGAACGCAAAAACGCCTGGCGGTCTGGCTGGTGAACGATCCGCTGGCGGTGCCGCAGATCGCCACATTGGGCCCTGACGCGCTGTCACTCGGGCCGGCTGAGTTGAGTGCCGTGCTGGCCGGCAATACCGGCCGGATCAAGAACGTCATCGCCGATCAGCGGGTGATCGCCGGAATCGGCAACGCCTACAGCGACGAAATCCTGCATGTGGCCAAGCTTTCGCCATTCGCGACGGCGGGCAAGCTGACCGACGAGCAGCTGGGATCGTTGCACGACGCAATGATCTCGGTGCTCACCGACGCCGTAACCCGATCGGTCGGCCAGGGCGCGGCAACCCTCAAGGGGGAGAAGCGCTCCGGGCTGCGGGTGCATGCCCGCACGGGGCTGCCGTGCCCGGTCTGCGGTGACACCGTTCGTGAGGTGTCCTTCGCGGACAAGTCCTTTCAGTACTGCGCGACGTGCCAGACCGGTGGCAAGGTACTTGCCGACCGGCGAATGTCCAAGCTGCTCAAGTGATTCAGCTGCAGTAGTTCCTGGTCGCTGCGGTGAGTGCCTGCCGGTAGAGCGGATCGAGGTGCTGGTTCGTGGTCACCTGTGCTCGGGCGGCGTCGAGTGCCGTGGCGCACCCCGGGCCGTGCAGGACGCCTTGCTGTGCCGCCAACTCGGCGACCATGGTGCGGTTGAAACCGTCTATCGCCGTGCGTGATTCGGACAGGTTCGGGGCTGTGGCGGGGGCCGCGGCCGGATCGAACTTCCACTGGCTGAATCGCAGGTACTCGATGCCCTCGGTGGCATGAATCTGGTCGGTGAAGACCTTCCGCACAAACGCCGGGTCAGCGCCCGCGCTCTGGGCCTGTGAACCGACCGCGGCCAGCACCTGATCGACCCGCGCGGGATCCTCGATCGAGCCGCCGTCGATCCACTTGACCGCGGCCACCGCATCGGCGGTCTGCAGCCGCTGGGCCGCGGTGTCGACCAGTCGGAACAGTGGATCGTCGTCGGCGTGGGCGAGGGGCATCGACAGCACTCCCAGGGCAACGGTCAACAGGGCGGCGAGCTTCATATGTCGATCCTGCCCCCTCCGACCTTTCTTGACAGGTGTCGACTTGGCTACGCTGCTGTCATGACTCGGCAGAAAATCCTCATCACCGGCGCGAGCTCCGGCCTCGGCGCCGGTATGGCGCGGCAGTTTGCCGCCAAAGGCCGCGACCTGGCCCTGTGCGCCCGCCGGCTGGACAACCTCGAAGAACTGAAGGCTGAACTGACGGCGCAGTACCCGGGGGTGACCGTGGCCATCGCGACGCTGGACGTCAACGACCACGACCAGGTGCCGAAGGTGTTCGAGGAGCTCTCCGACGAGCTCGGCGGCATCGACTGCGTCATCGTCAACGCCGGCATCGGCAAGGGCTACCCGCTGGGCGGCGGGAAGTTGTGGGCCAACAAGGCGACCATCGAGACGAATCTGGTTGCGGCACTGGTCCAGATCGAAACGGCGCTGGAGATGTTCAAGGCCGCTGGCCGGGGCCACCTGGTCCTGGTGTCGTCGGTGCTCGGCAACGTCGGCGTGCCCGGACACAAGGCCGCGTATGCCGCGAGCAAGGCCGGCGTCACATCGTTGGGTGAGTCGCTGCGTGCCGAATACCCATCCGGCCCGATCAAGGTCACTGTGCTGGAACCCGGCTACATCGAGTCGGAGATGACCGCGAAGTCCAACTCGACCATGCTCATGGTCGACAACGAGACCGGCGTGAAGGCCATGGTCGACGCCATCGAGAACGAGAAGGGCCGCGCCGTCGTTCCCGGCTGGCCGTGGTGGCCGCTGGTCGAGGTGATGAAGCTGATGCCGCCGCGCTTCACCAAGTACTTCGCCTAGTTCCTCCACTCGTGGCGTGGAAAATGCCCCGCGGCGCGGGATGTAGGTGGGGGCAGGTCAGCACGTCGCTTTCGGGGATCCAGTCCATTTATTGCTGACGAATCGCTCGTTGATGGTGTTGCCGCTCATGGAGCCGTCGTCGGCGATGTGCACGCTGTAGACGTTCGAACCGCCAGTCTCGCGCCATCGCATTGGGAAACTGAAGTCGCTGGTCTCGCCGCGCCGCTCCGCATCGCCGAGACCGGTTATGAGCCGGCCGTCCTTGGCGGTGTACTGACCACGGGCCGGTGTGCCTCCCTCGAAAGTCACGAGCACGTCGAGGCCATTGTCCTGGTGGATGGTCAGAAGATTCGGCAGCTTCCAGTAGTGGAAGAGGCCGCATGGGGGCGCCAGCGGCACCATCGGTGTTGCTGCGGCCGAGCCGGCACCTGTGAGACAAGCGACCACCGCGAACACTGCTGGAGCGGCTGTTCTCTGCGCAATCGAACGTGACATGTCGTTCCTCCGGTCTCGGGGCTGACCCCTCCGGAGTCGGCTCGTCCCTGTCCATGCCAAACGCTATGAACATTCGGAGGTCCGCGAAATAAGGGATCTCCCTAGGAAATCCGGCTTCTCCGCGGCTCTGGCTACGCGGAGCGGCTGCGCTCGGCGCGACTCAGGCTGATCGACCTCGCTCCGCTCGGTAATGGCGCACGAGTGCATCGGTCGAGCTGTCGGACTGTGGGGCCGGCGCGGCTTCGGACGTGATCACCGGCAGGAGGGCCTTGGCCTGCGTCTTGCCCAGTTCGACGCCCCACTGATCGAACGAGTCGATGCCCCAGATGACGCCCTCGGTGAAGACCTGGTGCTCGTACAGGGCGATCAGCTGGCCGACCACCGACGGCGTCAGCTTGGTCGCCAAAATCGAAGTGGTGGGCCGGTTTCCGGGCATCACCTTGTGGGGGACGACATCGGCCGGGGTGCCCTCGGCAACGATCTCCTCGGCCGTCTTGCCGAACGCCAGCACCTGCGTCTGCGCGAAGAAGTTGCTCATCAGCAGGTCGTGCATGCTGCCGGTGCCGTCGGCGGTGGGCAGGTCGTCGGTCGGCTCGCTGAAACCGATGAAGTCGGCCGGCACCAGCCGGGTGCCCTGGTGCAGCAGCTGGTAGAAGGCGTGCTGGCCGTTGGTTCCCGGCTCGCCCCAGAAGATTTCGCCGGTGTCGGTGCTCACCGGGGTGCCGTCGGAACGGACCGATTTGCCGTTGGACTCCATCGTCAGCTGCTGCAGGTAGGCGGCGAACCGGGCCATGTCGTTGGAGTAGGGCAGCACCGCACGCGCCTGTGCGCCAAAGAAATCCGAGTACCAGAGGCCGATGAGCCCGAGCAGCGCCGGCGCATTCGCCTCCAGTGGTGCGGTGCGGAAGTGCTCGTCGACCAGGTGGAAGCCGGCCAGGAATTCGCCGAACCGCTCCTTGCCGATGACGGCCATCACCGAGAGCCCGATGGCGCTGTCCACGGAGTAGCGGCCGCCGACCCAGTCCCAGAAGCCGAACATGTTCGCGGTGTCGATGCCGAACTCGGACACCAGCTTCGCGTTGGTCGAGACCGCGACGAAGTGCTTGGCGACGGCATCATCACCCAGCGCCGCGACGAGCCAGCGCCGGGCGGCAGTGGCGTTCGTCAACGTCTCCAGCGTCGAGAACGTCTTGGAGGCGACGATGAAAAGCGTTGTGGCAGGGTCGAGTCCGTCCAGCTTGGCCACCAGGTCAGCCGGATCGACGTTCGACACGAACCGCGCCGAGATGCCTGCGTCGGCGTAGTGGCGCAGCGCCTGGTCGACCATCACCGGACCCAGATCGGAGCCACCGATACCGATGTTGACCACGGTGGTGATGCGCTGCCCGGTGGCCCCGGTCCACTCACCGCTGCGCAGCCGGTCGGTGAAGGTGCCCATGTCGTCGAGTACCGAGTGCACGTCCGCGACCACGTCCTGACCGTCGACCACCAACGAGGCGCCCCGGGGCAGCCGCAGCGCGGTGTGCAGCACCGCGCGGTCCTCGGAGGTGTTGATGTGCTGACCGGCGAACATGGCGTCGCGCCGCTCCTCCAGGCCGGCCGCACGGGCCAGATCGAGCAGCAGCGCAAGGGTTTCCCGGGTCACCCGGTGCTTGCTGTAGTCGATGTACAGGTCGCCGACGGTCAGGGTCAGCTCGCGGCCGCGGTCCGGGTCGTCGGCAAACAGCTCGCGCAGCGTGGTCGCCTCGACCGCGGCGTGGTGCGCGGTGAGCGCCTCCCAGGCCGAGGTGGTCGAGATGTCGGCAGCGGGAGTGTGATCAGCCATGCCTCAAACCCTAGTGTGACGCAGGAGACGCCGCCGTACATGATGGGTGTATGGACATCGCCGCGCTGTTGTCGTCTGTCCCGACTGGCCTCTGGATCGGCGGTGAGGAGCGCGCCGGGCAATCCACGTTCGAAGTGCTCAACCCGGCTACCGAGGACGTCATCGCCCGTGTCGCCGACGCCACCCCGCAGGACGGCATCGCCGCCCTCGATGCCGCGGCGGCCGTCGAAAAGGAGTGGGCGGCAACCCCCGCGCGTGAGCGCGGGGAAATCCTGCGGTCGGTGTTCGAGACCATCACCGCGCGCGCCGAGGACGTGGCGACGCTGATGACGCTCGAGATGGGCAAGGTGCTCGCCGAGAGTCGCGGCGAGGTCAAGTACGGCGCCGAGTTCTTCCGCTGGTTCGCCGAAGAAGCGGTCCGCATCGGCGGCCGCTACACGCCGAGCCCGGCCGGTACCGGACGGATCGTCGTCACCAAGTCGCCTGTCGGTCCCTGCTATGCGGTGACGCCGTGGAACTTCCCGCTGGCCATGGGTACCCGCAAGATCGGCCCGGCCCTGGCCGCCGGTTGCACCATGCTGGTAAAGCCGGCCGCCGAAACGCCTCTGACCATGCTGCTGCTGGCCAAACTGATGGCCGACGCGGGCCTGCCCAAGGGCGTGCTGTCCGTGCTGCCGACCACCAGTCCGGGTGAGCTGACCGCCGCCCTCATGAACGATGGCCGACTGCGCAAGCTGACCTTCACCGGGTCGACCGGGGTGGGCCGGGCGCTGGTGCAGCAGGGCGGAGAGAAGCTGCTGCGCATGTCGATGGAGCTCGGTGGCAACGCGCCGTTCGTGGTGTTCGACGACGCCGACATCGACGCCGCGGTCGACGGCGCCATCCTCGCCAAGATGCGCAACGGCGGCGAGGCCTGCACCGCGGCCAATCGCTTCCACGTCGCCAACTCGGTGCGCGAGGAATTCACCACCAAGCTGGTGCAGCGGATGAGTGGGTTCACGCTCGGCAATGGCCTCGACGAGAACGCGACACTCGGCCCGCTGATCAACGCCAAACAGGTCGGCACCGTGACCGAGCTGGTGTCCGACGCGGTGTCTCGCGGCGCGACCGTGGCCGTCGGCGGCACCGCTCCCGGTGGGCCCGGCTACTTCTATCCCGCGACGGTCCTGGCCGATGTGCCCGCCGATGCCCGCATCCTCAAGGAGGAGGTGTTCGGGCCCGTCGCACCGGTGACGGGCTTCGACACCGAGGACGAGGCCATCGCCGCCGCGAACGACACCGAGTACGGGCTGGCGGCCTACATCTACACGCAGTCGCTGGACCGGGCGCTGCGGGTGTCCGAGGCGCTGGAGTCCGGCATGGTCGGCGTCAACCGCGGCGTCATCTCGGACCCCGCGGCGCCGTTCGGCGGCGTGAAGTTGTCGGGATTCGGCCGCGAAGGCGGCACCGAAGGCATCGAGGAGTACCTCGACACCAAGTACATCGCCCTGACCCCGTAACTCCCTGCGCGCCCCTCCGCGAGCGGCCGTGTCTGCACACGACACGCCGTGGCTAGTCGTACAAAAGGGGGCCGCTCACCAGCCGCGAGGGTCCGCAAACCACACACCCAAGTCGGTGTGTCGCCGTACAGACACGGCCGCTCGCGGGAGAAGGCGTCGGTGGCCGAGGCGTCAGTGGCCGAGGAGTCAGTGGCCGAGGCGGCCGCGGCCGAGGCGCAGCAGGAGCATCGCGAGGTCTTTGCCCTCGGGGCCCAGCTCGCTGTAGCGCTCGATGACCTTCATCTCGCGGCTGTGCACCAGCCGGGTACCGCCGGAGGCCATGCGGGCTTTGCCGATCATCTTGGAGACCTCGGTGCGACGGGCGACGGCCGCCAGGATGGTGGCGTCGAGCTCGTCGATCTCCAGGCGGAGCTCGTCGATGTTGGGGAGTTCAGTTTCGGTCGACATGTTTTCCTCGTTGTTGGTGGATTCTGGTGTCATCCGAATTCAGGCCTCACACAACAAACGAGCCCCGGATCCGGATGCGGACCACGGGGCTGAAGGGAAGCAGCTAAACCCCGGGTACCGGCGTCCGGTACCCGTAGAAAAATCGCTGCTGCGCATTGAGCACGTTTCGAGTGTGCCATCCCGGCCGGTGCCAGCGCAAAGAGGCGAGCGATAGCGGCGGGGAAGTGCCGGGCTTGTCACACCGCAGCGGTAAGTTTGAGCTGATATGACGAGCCCCAACATGACCAGCACTGCCCCCGACACAGACCAGTTGTTGGACGGCCTCAACCCGCAGCAGCGCGCAGCTGTGCTGCACGAAGGTTCGCCGCTGCTGATCGTGGCCGGCGCGGGCTCGGGCAAGACCGCGGTGCTGACCCGGCGCATCGCCTACCTGTTGGGCAACCGCGACGTCGGCGTCGGCCAGATCCTGGCCATCACGTTCACCAACAAGGCCGCCGCAGAGATGCGCGAGCGCGTGGTCCAGCTGATCGGGCCGCGTGCCAAGTCGATGTGGGTGTCGACGTTCCACTCGACCTGCGTCCGCATCCTGCGCAACCAGGCGTCGCTGTTGCCGGGCCTGAACTCGAACTTCTCCATCTACGACGCCGACGACTCGCGCCGGCTGCTGATGATGGTCGGCAAGGACCTCAATCTCGACGTCAAGCGCTACTCGCCGCGGATGCTGGCGACAGCGATCTCGAATCTGAAGAACGAGCTGATCGACCCGCTGCAGGCCGCATCGGAGGCATCGGAAGCTGACGAGGACCTGCCGAAGATCGTCGCCGAGGTGTACGGCGAATACCAGCGCCGGCTCCGCGCCGCGAACGCCATGGACTTCGATGATCTCATCGGCGAGACGGTCGCTGTGCTGCAGAGCTTTCCGCAGATCGCGCAGTACTACCGGCGGCGCTTCCGGCACATCCTGGTCGACGAATACCAGGACACCAACCACGCCCAGTACGTGCTCGTGCGCGAGCTCGTCGGGCACCACGCGGCAGAAGGCGCCGACGACGTGCCACCCGCCGAACTGTGCGTCGTGGGTGACGCCGACCAGTCCATCTACGCGTTCCGCGGCGCGACCATCCGCAACATCGAGGATTTCGAGCGCGACTTCCCGAACGCGAAAACCATTCTGCTGGAACAGAATTACCGATCCACTCAGAACATCCTGTCGGCGGCCAACGGGGTGATCAGCCGCAACGCCGGCCGCCGCGACAAGAAGTTGTGGACCGACGCGGGCGAAGGCGAGCTGATCGTCGGCTACGTCGCCGACAACGAACACGACGAGGCGCGGTTCATCGCCGAGGAGATCGACACGCTGACCACCAAGGGCAGCGGTATCGACACCAAGTTCAGCTACGGCGACGTCGCGGTGTTCTATCGCACCAACAACTCGTCACGGTCGGTGGAAGACATCTTCATCCGGGCCGGTATCCCGTACAAAGTCGTTGGGGGCATGCGCTTCTACGAGCGCAAGGAGATTCGCGACATCGTCGCGTACCTGCGGGTGCTGGACAACCCGGGCGACGCGGTGAGTCTGCGGCGCATCCTCAACACCCCGCGACGGGGTATCGGCGACCGCGCCGAAGCCTGTGTGGCGGTGTACGCCGAGAACACCGGCGCCAGCTTCAGTGACGCGCTGCAGGCCGCGGCCGAGGGCCGGGTGCCGATGCTGAACTCCCGCTCGGAGAAGGCGATCGCCAGCTTCGTCGAGCTCATGGACAGCCTGCGCGCCGGACTCGACGGCGAATTGGGCGACCTGGTCGAGACGGTGCTCGACCGTACCGGCTACCGCCGTGAGCTGGAGGCCTCCAGCGACCCGCAGGACCAGGCGCGGTTGGACAACCTGAACGAACTGGTCAGCGTCGCACACGAATTCAGCACCGACCTGGCCAATGCGCAGGCATTGCAGGAAGAGGAACTGGACGAGGATATCCCCGATACCGGAGCGCTGGCGGCGTTCCTGGAACGGGTCTCCCTGGTGGCCGACGCCGACGAAATTCCCGAAGGCGGCGACGGCGTCGTCACCATGATGACGCTGCACACCGCGAAGGGTCTCGAGTTCCCCGTGGTTTTCGTGACCGGCTGGGAAGACGGCATGTTCCCGCACATGCGCGCCCTCGGTGATCCCACCGAGCTGTCCGAGGAACGCCGACTGGCCTACGTCGGCATCACCCGGGCCCGGCAGCGGCTGTACCTCAGCCGCGCCAAGGTGCGGTCGTCGTGGGGGCAGCCCATGCTCAATCCGGAATCGCGCTTCCTGCAAGAGATTCCGCAAGAGCTGATCGACTGGCGACGGGTCGAGCCGCCGCCATCATTGTCGGCGCCGAGCCGGTACGGTTCCGGCGGCTCGAGCGGCGGTCTGGGCGGCGGACGTCCGTCGCCGATGCGGCCGGCGCCCAATCGCAACAAGCCGCTGGTGGTGCTGTCACCGGGTGATCGCGTCACCCACGACAAGTACGGGCTGGGGCGGGTCGAAGAAGTCAGCGGAGTCGGCGAATCGGCCATGTCGCTCATCGACTTCGGTAGCTCCGGCCGGGTCAAGCTGATGCACAACCACGCGCCGGTACAGAAGCTTTAGCGCCGTCGCGCGCGAAACCGCCAGGGTGCGATCTCGCTGATTTTTAGCCGGATTCGCGTTGGCGACGTCAGATTTTGGTGCACCAGCGCCCGGTGACGGGCAGCATCGCGAGGACGATGCTCACGACGGGCAGCACCGGGATGCCGTAGACGATGGGCGGTAGTTTCGCCCCGGCGACGAACAAACTGGCGAAGATGACCAGCGTCACCAAAGCGCCGACCACCACCAGCATCCGGCCGGTGCGATGGCGCAGCAGCACCGCGATCTGGCCGCCGATGGTGGCGCCGCAGCCCACCGCGGCGAGGAAGCCGATGGCGACGCAGAACAGCGGATCGGTGCGCCACCACCCGGAGATCAGTGAGGTGGCGATGACGGCGGTGGCCCAGCCACTCAAGATGCAGGCCGTGGCGGTGGCGGCGGCGGCGAACGGGCCGGGCGGCGATTTCGGCCTGGGCTTACTGGGTGCCGCGATGTTGGCGGTCCCTGGCGCTTCGGGTTCGACCAGGCCGGACAGGATCAGGCCGGTGGCAGTGGGTTCGATGATGCTGGTCTGCGGCGCGTCGGCATCGGCATCGGCGACAGGGATGGGGATGGCGCCGGTCGGCATGCGCCGGATGATGCTGGTCGCCGGTGCGCTGTCGTCGGCGGGGTGCACGATCGGGATCGCGCCTGTGGGTACCCGACGAATCAGCCCAGTTTTGGGCTCGTCGTCAGACTGTCGCCCAAAGGTCTGGGTGGGGTCGGACAACGGCCCATCGGGAGAGTTGTCGTCCGTCACGAATCAGCCGACGTAGTTACCCGGGCTCAGGCCACGCTGCGCCAGCCACGGCACGGGGTCGATGCGCTGGCTGCCGCCGAGGAGCACCTCGAAGTGGCAGTGCGGGCCGGTCGAGTTGCCCCGGTTGCCGATGGTGGCGATCTGGTCGCCGGCGAAAACGCGCTGGCCGACCGACACCACCCAGGTGTTGACATGGCCATACAGCGTCACGGTGCCGTCCGAGTGGCGGACCTTGACCCAGGCGCCGTAACCTGCGGTCGGACCTGCCGCCACGACAACGCCGTCGGAGACCGCGACGATCGGGGTGCCGATCGGGCCGGCGAGATCGATACCGCCGTGCAGCGCGCCCCAGCGGTAGCCGAACCCGGAGGTGAACACACCCCGCGTCGGCATCACGAACAGCGGGCGGGCCAGGCGGGCTTCGCGCTCGGCGCGCTCTTGCGCGAAAGCGGCGCCGTTGGCCAGTTCCTGGGCGTGCACAGCGCCGGAAGATGCAGCGGGCTCGACGTTGACGATCTGGATGCCGTCGGCGGAGCCGGTGGGACCCGACGCCAGAATCTGATCGGCGGCCAGCTTGGTGCTGGTCGGCTGATCGGCGCTGGTCATCATCGAGTACCCGGCGGCAGCAGTGGCGCCGACGGCCATGGCGGCGGCGACCAGGCGGCCCTTCACACCGCCCGTGGGCTCGGGTTTGCGGTGGGTGCCACGGCTCGCGCGCAGATCGATGACGTCGGTGTCATCGAAACCATTGCTGGTGTCCGTGTGGCTGTCGCGGTAGGCGCTGGCGGAGAGGCGCTGGGCGCCCTCGGGCCGCCGGAATTCTGCCGGCACAGTCAGGATCAGCGGGGTCTCGTCGTCGGTGTCGTTCAGATCGTCGAGCTCAGGGGCCGCGTTGACGCGGGAATCGCGGTCGAAAGCGCTCTCAGAGAGGTCCAGATCGTGCAGATCACCGAACTCGTTGAACGGGATGATGTCAGTCACTTCGGCGGGGCTCACAGCGCGGGATGGCTTGATGGTGGTGCGGGTAGCGTTCTCGGTGTTGCCGGCGTTCGTCGCCTCTCCGAGGGGAGTGCCAGACGAATCGTGCTCAGCCAACCGAAATTCCTTTGCTCCGTGACCGTACCGTTACCGAGACCGCCCATGACGGTACTGAAAATCAGAACCGATTGGCAACCTATTGATGCCATTGGCCGGGAACTGTGATTTGCCTCACTCGTGGCTCTCGGGTGAGATGTACCACATGGGTGGTAGGCGGTGCTGGCTACTCATTAGTACGTGGCTAAAGTGCCGAGCGAGCCAGTGCGGCCCAATGCTGAAGTGAATTCAACCGTCAACGCAGACAGAACGGGATTTCTCAGAGCTCATGGATCTCTTCGAGTACCAGGCGAAAGAGCTGTTCGCCAAGCACAACGTCCCTACTACACCGGGCCGGGTCACCGAGTCCGCCGATGACGCCAAGGTGATCGCCGAGGAGATCGGCAAGCCGGTCATGATCAAGGCGCAGGTCAAGGTCGGCGGCCGTGGTAAGGCCGGTGGCGTGAAGTACGCCGCCACCCCGGAGGACGCCCTCACTCACGCGCAGAACATCCTCGGTCTGGACATCAAGGGTCACATCGTCAAGAAGCTGCTCGTTGCCGAGGCCAGCGACATCGCGGAGGAGTACTACATCTCCTTCCTGCTCGATCGCGCCAACCGCACCTACCTGGCCATGTGCTCGGTCGAGGGTGGCATGGAAATCGAAGAGGTCGCCGCCACCAAGCCGGAGCGCCTCGCCAAGGTCGCCGTCGACGCCGTCAAGGGCGTTGACCTGGCCTTCGCCCGTGAGATCGCCGAGAAGGGCCACCTGCCCGCCGAGGTCCTCGACGCCGCCGCCGTGACCATCCAGAAGCTGTGGGAGGTCTTCGTCGCCGAGGACGCCACCCTGGTCGAGGTCAACCCGCTGGTTCGCACCCCCGACGATCAGATCCTCGCCCTGGACGGCAAGGTCACCCTGGACGAGAACGCCAACTTCCGCCAGCCCGGCCACGCCGAGTTCGAGGACAAGGAAGCCACCGACCCGCTCGAGCTCAAGGCCAAGGAGCACGACCTCAACTACGTCAAGCTCGACGGCGCGGTCGGCATCATCGGTAACGGTGCCGGTCTGGTCATGTCGACGCTGGACGTCGTCGCGTACGCCGGGGAGAACCACGGCGGCGTGAAGCCCGCCAACTTCTTGGACATCGGTGGTGGCGCCTCGGCCGAGGTGATGGCCGCCGGCCTGGACGTCATCCTGAACGACAGCCAGGTCAAGAGCGTCTTCGTGAACGTCTTCGGTGGCATCACCGCGTGTGACGCGGTCGCCAACGGCATCGTCAAGGCTCTGGAAATGCTGGGCGACGAGGCCAACAAGCCGCTGGTCGTCCGTCTCGACGGCAACAACGTCGAAGAGGGCCGCCGCATCCTGGCCGAGGCCAACCACCCGCTGGTGATCCAGGCCGAGACCATGGATTCCGGTGCCGACAAAGCCGCCGAGCTGGCGAACAAGTAAGGGAGCCAACAACTTATGTCTATCTTCCTGAACAAGGATTCCAAGGTCATCGTCCAGGGCATCACCGGCGGTGAGGGCACCAAGCACACCAAGCTGATGCTGAAGGCGGGCACCCAGGTCGTCGGTGGTGTGAACGCGCGCAAGGCCGGCACCAAGGTCTCGCACGTCGACAAGGACGGCAACGACATCGAGCTGCCGGTGTTCGCCACCGTGGCCGAGGCCATGAAGGAGACCGGCGCCGACGTGTCGATCGCCTTCGTCCCGCCGGCGTTCTCGAAGGACGCCATCATCGAGGCCATCGACGCCGAGATCCCGCTGCTGGTCGTCATCACCGAGGGCATCCCGGTGCAGGACAGCGCGTACGCGTGGGCCTACAACGTCGAGAAGGGTCAGAAGACCCGCATCATCGGCCCGAACTGCCCGGGCATCATCACCCCCGGTGAGGCGCTGGTCGGCATCACGCCGAACAACATCACCGGCAAGGGCCCGATCGGTCTGGTCTCCAAGTCCGGCACCCTGACCTACCAGATGATGTACGAGCTGCGCGATTTCGGTTTCTCGACCGCTATCGGCATCGGCGGCGACCCGGTCATCGGCACCACCCACATCGACGCCATCGAGGCGTTCGAGAAGGACCCGGAGACCAAGGTCATCGTGATGATCGGCGAGATCGGTGGCGACGCCGAAGAGCGTGCTGCCGATTACATCAAGGCCAACGTCACCAAGCCGGTCGTCGGCTACGTCGCGGGCTTCACCGCTCCGGAGGGCAAGACCATGGGCCACGCCGGCGCCATCGTGTCGGGCTCGTCGGGCACCGCTGCCGCCAAGCAGGAGGCCCTCGAGGCCGCCGGCGTGAAGGTCGGCAAGACCCCGTCGGCCACCGCTGCGCTGGCTCGCGAGATCCTGCAGTCGCTGTAATTCTTTCTGCACAACAGGCCCCCACCTTCTGGTGGGGGCCTGTTGTGTTTTGTGCCGAATGTGCGGTCAGACGCGACCGCCGAGGTGCTGGGCGAGGAAGCGCTCGACGGCGTGGTTCATGTCGATCTGGTTGTCGGGGTTGAGGAATCCGTGTCCTTCGTCGGCCTTGACCATGTACTCGACCGTGACTCCGCGGGCGCGCAGTGCCTCGACGAGGTTGTCGGATTCTGCCTGCACGACGCGAGAATCGTTGGCGCCCTGGATAACCAGCAGTGGTGTGCGGATCTGATCCACCTTGGTGATGGGCGAGCGGGCCAGCATGTCGGCCTCCTGCGCGGGGTCGTTGGGGTCGCCCACGTACGTATGCCAGTTGGTGGCAAGGAAGGGCCGAGCCACGTTGGGCAGGGTGCGCATGAAGTTCGCGAGACTTGAGATCCCGACGTAGTCGATGGCCGCCGCGAAGACGTCCGGGGTGAACGTCACGCCGACCAGCGCGGCGTAGCCACCGTACGAGCCGCCGTAGATCGCCACCTTGTCCCGGTCGGCGTAGCCCCGCTTGACGGCCCAGTCCACGGCGTCGATGAGGTCGTCGTGCATCTTGCCCGCGAACTCCCCGATCGCAGCTTTGGTGAAGGCCTTGCCGTAGCCCGTCGAGCCGCGAAAGTTCACCTGCAGCACCGCGTATCCGCGATTGGCCAGCAACTGCACGTCGGGTTGGAAGCCCCAGCAGTCGCGCGCCCACGGACCACCGTGGACCAGCACGACCAACGGCAGGTCGACGGGTTCGATCCCGACTGGCAGGGTCAGATACGAAGGCAAGTCCAGGCCGTCGCGCGACATGATGGTCACGGGTGTCATCGGGGCGAGCGCATCCGGGTCCAGACGCGCGTAGGGCCGAAACAGCAGCCGGCTTTCGCCGGTCGAGTGGTCGTAGAGATAGGTGGCCCACGGATCACGGTCATGGGTGAAGCTGACCACCCACCGTTGTCCACGGTCGTCGGATGACACGGTGGCGAGGTCGCCGTCCGAGAGTTTGACCAGATTGTCCAGTACCGCAGCGAAATTCGGGTCCAGCGGATGGACGACCTGGCGTTCGCCGTAGTAGCGGACGCCGATCAGATCACCTGTCCGCTGGCCCAGGATGAATGGTGACGGGAGGACCATCTGGTTGCCCAGGTCGAATGTCGGGTGGCTGTCGACCTCGGTCTCGGTGCCGTCGGCGACGTCGACCAGGACCAGTCGGGACCGGTCGCTGTTCTCATACGAGGGTAGCCAGATGCCCCTGCCGTCCGGTGTGACGGTGACCGGGAAGATCCCCACCGGGTAGTCGCTGCCGTCGTAGACCTTGACCGGGCGCAAGGTGCTCGTTGTCGCGTCCCAATGCGAGATCTCGACGTCGCCTTCGGAGGTCAGCGTATTGGTGAACAGGTCACCGCTCGGACCGCTCAGCCAGGTCACGACATTGCCCGGGTTCTCCGCGCGGAGCGTGAGTTCGCCTGTGGCGATGTCGATTTCGTAGACGTCGAACAGTTCGGGGTTGCGTTTGTTGATCTGGACGATGGCCTTTCCCGGCAATCGCCTGGGCAGTTCGAAACTCGCTCGCGTCCCGGGAAACGGGGTCAGGTCCACTGCAGGCGTGTCCGGGGTCTCCAGGTCGATGCGGTACACGTGCCAGTTCTCGTCACCGCCGTTGTCCTGCATGTAGAGCATCCATCGTGGATTGTCAGTCCACCGGTAGATGTACACGCTGCGCGTTTCGTCGGCGGTGACGCACCGTGCGGTGGCGTCGTCGTCGACGTCCTGCACCCAGACGTTCAGGCGGTTCTTCCACGGTGCCAGGTACGCGATCCGGGTTCCATCCGGGGAGATCGTCGCCGCCGTGCGTTCAGGTGCGCTGAAAAGGTCTTCGACGGAGATGAGTTCGGGTAGCGCCATGGGAATCCTTTCTTGGACAAGCTTGTTCGCCGGGCCGGTGGTCGCCGGCTCGTGAGGAAATATGGGGTTGTCAGGGTTTGACGGGGCCGCCCAGCCTGCCGTTGGTGGCTTCGCGAATCGCCCGGTCCATGAGGGCCAGTGCCTCTTCCTGGCTGACTCTCTTGCCGTCGACCACGATTGCCTTACTAACGTCTTCGTCGACGACGCGGAAGGCGCCCGTGACCGCCGCCGCGCACAGGCGGACGGTGAGGTCGTCGTCGGGTAAGCCCAATCGGTCGGCGATGACCGGGATGAGTCCCCGCTCCATGCGGTCGTGGACCATCAGGTACGCGGTGCGCAGAGCAGGGTCGGATGTTGTCATGGTGGCCAGCCGGATCGCGCTGAGCTCGTCCTCGATGTCCTGCGGTGACAGCGGATGCGCAATGGCATCTGCCGCAAGGTGTTCCGACAACGAGAGCTCGTGCGGCCAGCGCCGTGCGCTCGCCAGGAACCGGTCGGCCGACTTGGCGAGCAGGGGTTCGACGCAACTTTCCTTGCTGCGGAAGTAGCGCCAGATGGTGCGGGTGGAAAGTCCGGCGGCCGCGGCGATGTCGTCACCACTGGTTCCGGCGACGCCCCGCTCCCAGAACAGGGCACAGGCAATGCGTGACACCGCAATCCGCGCCTGGTCCTGCTTGTCGCTCATTGGCCTCCCTCCTGTCACTTAGTGACAGTCCAACTGTGTCACTAAGTGACAGTTTCGTCAAGGAGTCGAGCCCCAGCGTTGGCGGCGTTCGCGGTAGTGCAGGTAGTTCCGCAGCAGCGGGTCGTTGAGGTCGTACCAGGTGGCGCGGCGGTCGCCCGACTCTGCTTTGGCGGGGTGGACCCAACCGCCGGTCGTCAGCCGGCCCAGGGCGGCCGAGGCGGATTGGTTCGAAATACCCACGGCCGCAGCGAGGTCGGTGACGGTTCGCGCCCCGTCGGCGCGAGCCAGTTCGACGATCAGGCGTTGTTCGCCCGCGGGCAGCTGCCAGAGGAGCTGCTGGTAGTGGGGTGTCAGCTGTTCGAGTACGGAGTCGGCGGCGGGCTGTGTTGCTTGGAGTGCGGCTCGGTCGACGGTGTCGGCGATGATCTGCCAAACTCGCGGTGACCAGCCGACGATCTGTGCGACATCGCCGATCCGGGCCGCGCCCTCGGAAGTCTGGACGTACGAGGCCACTTCGCGGTTGCGGGCATGTTGGGCGAGGAGCTCGGCGACATCGGTGTCGGTGAGGTCGGGGAGTTCCTCGATGATGAATGATCCGTACCAGGGGTGGGTGCGGGAGGATATCGCGGGGAACAGTGCCGGCGCCGTGGCGAAAACCAATATCGCGGTGGATGTTTCGACCCATGCCCGGAAGCTGCCCTGACCTGCCTCACCGATGGCCTCGAAGATCCGATCGGCGTTCTCGATCGCGATCAGCACCATTCGGCCCGCGGCCAGATCGAGGATCTCCCGTTCGAGTTCCAGTGCGTCGCCGCGCTGTTCCCGCGCACGTTCGGCTGTCTCGGGGTCCTGGGTGCGGAGCAGTTCGACGAGGAGGTCCGAATAGCTGCCGACAGCCAGGGCGTCTTCCGGAAGTGCCAGCAGCAGGGTTGCTTTCGCGGTCTTGTGGTGCTTCATGGCCCGGTGGATCGCGACCTGAAGGGTGTGTGTTTTGCCGGCGCCGCGGGGTGCGACGAGCAGCGTGTGCGGCCGGGAGCCGTCCTGGGCGGAGCTGACGATGCGGTCCGTCAGGCGCTTCAGTAGTGCGGCGCGGCCGACGGTGCGGGCGTCGAGCTCGGCGGGGTGGACGGTGCCGGGGGAGAAGGCAGGGTGGGACACGGCCTACCGCCTCATCGCCCGCCAGGCGGATTGCACGAGGCCGGAGGCGAAGCAGTCGTCGTCGCCGATGCGGCGCAGGTAGTGATCCTGTTCGAGGCGTTCGATGAAAGACACCAACTGATCGCGGTCATGGATCGGTGACCCTTCGGTCTGCAGGAACTGCAGTGTGGCGTCGACGCCCAAAGGTGCTGGGGCATGGGCATAGATGTCGAGCAGGCCTGCGATCGCGGGGGCGTCATCGCCGTAGTAGTTGCGCAGCCGGTCGCGGTAGTGACGGAGGTCCCAGGGGTCGTGCGGATCGGTGATGGCGGCCGCGAGCAGCTCGGCGATCCGTTCCGGTTGGACGGCACCTTCTCGTGCCGCGCCCGCGACCAGATGCTGGATGTAGTACGGCACGTTCTCCGCCGCCGCCGCAACGGATTCCGCGACCTGATGTCGGTCGGTGGTCGGGACGTTCGCGCCGAGCAACAGGCACTCGGCGAGGTACGTGGCGTGGTCATGCCGGATGGGTCCGACCGTGACCTTGCGGATGTCGTTGACCGAGCTGAGGGCGTCCTCTGAAACATGGTGAAAGCCAATAGAACCGGATAATACGGTAGCCAGCTTGCCGGAGTTGTCCTGCCGGAAGCGGCGCAGCAGATGCAGGAATGCGTCTCCGCCGCCGAGCTTTTCGCGTTCGAGGTTGCGCGCGAGCACGGTGACCTCGTCGATGAACAACACCAGCGGGCCGTTCTTGGTGCGGGCGACGGCGCGCTGCAACAGGTCGTCGAGCGCGGCGTCGGCGCGGACCCGCTCGAACTTGAACGGCCCGGTGCCGACGGCAACCTTCCAGCGGTCGACTTCTTGACGCAGCGCGTTGTCGACGCGGCCGAGTTCGGCGGCGAGGGCGGTGACGAACTCGGCGTAGGTCTGCCGCTCGGCACTGACCGAGACGACGGTGAGGCCCTGCAGTCGCGCGGTGTGCGCGACGAGGCGGGACAGTGACGTCTTGCCGTGCCGACGATCGCCGACGAGGGCGGCGCCGCCGTCGGGCAGGCTGGCCAGGATTTCCTGCTGCTCACGGACGCGGCCCACCACGTTCTCGGGCGGGACGACGCCGCCGACCACGAGAGACATGGGTCTGATGGGCCAATTCATGCCGCAATTGTACGTCGAATTAGATGTACGTCTAGATGGTTGTACGTCTGAATTGGCGTGGGTTAGAAGGTCCAGCTGCCGGTGGGTGAAATGACGAAACCGTGGTGTTGGCTGGTCGCGCATGCAATGTAGTGGTCGTCACCGACAGCGCATCCCGTGGCGCCGACCGTGAGTTTCATTCCTGCGGGCAGGAGCCGGTAACCCTTCTCCTCGGTATAGGTACCCAACGCTGACGTGAATCTGAATTGACCATCGGACGATTCTTCGACGGTGAACACCGTCGGCCGGTCTTTGAGTTTGGGGTTGAGGGCATCTGCGGGGAAGCCTGGCATCGATTGTCCGTGGCACTCGATCAGTCCCATGGCGTTGTTGGAGATGTAGGCAAAGCAGCCGATTTCACCCGGCGTCCGAAACAAGACGTACGTGTCGTCATGCCAGTTCTTCGCGGAATACGACGCCAGTTCGGCTGGTGCGAAGGACGCGAAATCGGGGAAGACTCCGCTCGGCGGAGGAGGGTGCGGTGGACCGCCGGCAGGTGCCGTCGGTGGCGATTCCGGGGTTGCCTGACCGGGCGAGGACATGTGGCATGCGCTCGCGATCGACACGATCAGACCCAACGTCGCCAGCTGGCGCATCAGAACGTTCAGTCGTGAGGCCGCACGCACCTGAATATTCATGCCTCAGCGCCGCCCAGGTGCGGATCCGATCCGGCGGCCATTGCTCAACCGTACTTCGGTCCGCGGCTAGCTCCTGACGCAAATGTGCAGCTACCCCGCGACGTTGCGGAGACATCGCAATCGGTTAGCCTGTCGAATTAACAGTTGCCTGGAGGTTTGTAATGGGTGTCGATCCGCGTACGCCGGTGATCGTGGGCGTCGGTCAGTTCACCGAACGCCTGGAAGACCCTGACTACGGAGGGATGTCGTCGGTCGACCTCGCCGCCGCAGCGGCGCAGGCTGCGCTCGAGGACACTGGAGCTGACGTGGCAGTGGTCGCCGCGGCCATCGACACCGTCGCAGGCACCCGGCAGTTCGAGATCTCCGGCCACGTTCCGGCTCCGCTCGGCAAATCGAACAACTACCCGCGATCCGTGGCGCAACGCATCGGTGCCGACCCGGCCCGCGCCGTGCTGGAAGTCATCGGCGGGCAGAGCCCTCAGCACCTGATTACCGAATTCGCCGGTGAGATCGTGGCCGGCCAGGCCGATGTCGTGATGATCATGGGGTCGGAGAACACGTCCAGCATCCGCTATTTCAAGGGCCGGGACGACAAGCCCGATCACTCGGAGACCATCGACGGCCAGCTCGAAGACCGCGGCTACGGCTACGACGGCATCTTCGACGAATACACCGTTCGGCATGGGCTGATCGGTGCGCCGGTGCAGTACGGCTTGCTGGAGAACGCCCGTCGTGCCCGCCTCGGGCTGTCGGTGCAGGATTACCGACAGGCCATGGGGGAGCTGTACGCCCCGATGTCGAAAGTCGCTGCCAAGAATCCCTATTCGTCGGCGCCCGTTGAGCGCACTGTCGATGAGCTGGTGACCGTCACCGACAAGAACCGGATGATCTGCGACCCGTACCCGCGCCTCATGGTGGCTCGCGATCAGGTCAACATGGGTGCGGCCGCGGTGCTCATGTCGGTGGAGTCCGCGCGCAAACTCGCTGTGCCGGAATCCAAGTGGGTCTATCTGCGTGGGCATGCGGATATGAAGGAGCAGAAGCTGCTCGATCGTCCGGACGTCGGTGCCAGCCCGGCCTCGGTGCTGGCAGTGCAAGAAGCGTTGCGCGTGGCGGGAATTGGGATCGATGACGTCTCGGCATTCGACCTGTACAGCTGCTTCCCGTTCCCGGTGTTCAACATCTGCGACGGTGTTGGTCTCGCGTCCGACGATCCGCGGGGTCTGACCCTGACCGGTGGACTGCCGTACTTCGGTGGCCCGGGAAACAACTATTCGCTGCACGGCATCGCCGAGGCGGTCACCCGAATGCGCGAAACCCCAGGCGAATTCGCGTTGGTCGGTGCGAATGGCGGCATTGCCAGCAAGTTCTCGGTCGGCATCTATTCGACCGAGTCCGCGGATTGGGTGGCGGACAACAGCGCCGAATTGTGCGAAGAGGTCGCATCGTGGCCGACGGTCGCTGTTGTCGAACATGCGAACGGCCCCGCGACTATCGAGACCTACACGGTCCGATACGACTGGACTCCCAACACCGGCATCATCATCGGTCGGCTCGACGCCGACGGGAGCCGGTTCTTGGCCACTACTACCGATGCCGATTTGATGGCGCTGCTGGTCGATGGCGAGCCGCTGGGTGCGAAGATCGTCGTCACCTCGACTGACGAGGGGAATCGGGCTGCGCTTGCCTGACCCTCGGTCGACGAGATCGACGAAATGGTCGTTATCGCAGTAGGTTCCACGACCATTTCGTCAATCTCGACGCGTCAGAACAGCGTGGTCTTGTCTGGCGTCACCAGATATCAGTGATCGCCCACGCAGAGACGCCGACGCGCCGGCCGAACTTCAGATCCCGAAGTCGCGCAGCTTCTTGGCCAGCTTCTCGACGTACGCCGACACGGTCGCGTCGTCGCTGTCCGGCAACCCGAACAGCACCTCGGTCACGCCGAGTTCCTTCCAGTGCGCCAACTTGTCGGCGTCAGGCTTGAAGTCGAGCGCGACGATCGTCGGGGCGCCCGAACGTCCGGCTGCGGCCCAGGTGTCCTGCAGCAGCTTCACCGGCGCGTCGATGTCGAAATCACGCGGCGTGGTGATCCAGCCGTCGGCCGACTTGGCGATCCACTTGAAGTTCTTCTCGGTGCCGGCTGCCCCGACGAGGATCGGCACGTGCGACTGCACGGGCTTCGGCCATGCCCACGACGGACCGAACTTCACGAATTCGCCGTCGTACTCGGCTTCTTCCTGGGTCCACAGCGCGCGCATCGCCTCCAGGTACTCGCGCAGCATGGTGCGACGCCGGGCCGGCGGCACGTTGTGGTCCTGGAGTTCGTCTGTGTTCCAACCGAATCCGACGCCGACCGACACTCGGCCACCGGACAGGTGATCCAGTGTGGCGATGGATTTCGCGAGGGTGATGGGGTCGTGCTCGACCGGCAGCGCCACCGCGGTCGACAGCCGCACGCGCGAAGTGACCGCCGCGGCCGAGCCGAGTGCCACCCACGGGTCCAGCGTGCGCATGTAGCGGTCGTCGGGCAGTGTCTCGTCACCGGTGGTGGGATGCGCGGCCTGGCGCTTGATCGGGATGTGCGTGTGTTCGGGCACGTAGAAGGTGGTGAAGTCGTGGTCGTCGGCCAATTTGGCCGCGGCGGCCGGCTTGATGCCGCGGTCACTGGTGAAAAGTACGAGCCCGTAGTCCATAGGGTGAATTAGAACGTGTTTCAGTATCGGGGCGCAAGAGGCGGTGTCAAGAAACCTGCTCAAGCCTGACTAGCTGGGATTTTGCGCCAACCTCACGGGGTGAAGCGCGGGTGAACCGCTATCGAGATAAGTTCACCGCGAACGTTACCCACGACGGCGGCACGCCTCGCTTGTTCACATGGCCCCATGACGACCGAACGCATCGCCGACCACGTCAAGTTCGCCTACTGGGTGCCGAACGTCAGTGGCGGCCTGGTGACCAGCGACATCGAACAGCGCACCGACTGGAACTACGAGTACAACAAGAAGCTCGCGCAAACCGCGGAGAACAACGGCTTCGAGTACGCCCTCAGTCAGGTCCGGTACGAGGCCAGCTACGGTGCCGAATATCAGCACGAGTCAACGAGTTTCAGCCTCGCGCTACTGCTCGCGACGGAACGCCTGAAAGTCATCGCGGCCGTTCACCCGGGTCTTTGGCAGCCTGCCGTACTGGCCAAACTGGGCGCGACGGCGGACCACCTGTCCAACGGGCGCTTCGCCGTCAACGTCGTCTCCGGTTGGTTCAAGGACGAATTCACGCACCTGGGCGAGCCCTGGCTGGAGCACGACGAGCGCTACCGCCGCAGCGCCGAATTCCTCCAGGTACTTCGCAAGATCTGGACCGAGGACGAGGTGGACTTCCGTGGCGACTTCTACCGAATCCACGACTTCACGCTGAAGCCCAAGCCACTGAACACGCCGGAACGCCCGAACCCGGAGTTGTTCCAGGGCGGCAACTCGACGGCGGCGCGACGCAATGGCGGCTATTACGCCGACTGGTATTTCTCGAATGGCAAGGACTTCGACGGTGTGACCGAACAAGTCGTGGATGTTCGCGACCACGCCCGTCAGGTTGCCCGGGAAGTCCGTTTCGGACTGAACGGCTTCATCATCGCGCGCGACACCGAGAAGGAAGCGAAAGAGACGCTCAAGGAGATCGTCGCGAAGGCGAACCGGCCGGCCGTCGACGGGTTCCGTCAGGCCGTGCAGCAGGCGGGCAACTCGACCGGAGACAAGAAGGGCATGTGGGCGGATTCGAGCTTCGAGGATCTGGTGCAGTACAACGACGGTTTTCGTACCAAGTTGATCGGAACTCCGGAACAGATCGCCGAACGCATTGCTGCGTACCGCAAACGCGGCGTTGATCTGATCCTCGGCGGCTTCCTGCATTTCCAGGAGGAGATCGAGTACTTCGGCGCCAAGGTGCTGCCGCTGGTGCGGGAAATCGAGGAGGCCGAACAGGACGCGGCGCAGGGTCCGATTCGCGTCCCGGCCTGACGCGCGGACAAGTTTGCTCAGCACCGTCGCGGCCGGTCAGGCGGGGGCTCTGCGCGTTCAACTGATGCGGGGCACCCTCAGTGAAGTGCGCTAGCGTGGTTGGTCGAGTCGAGCAGTACAGGAGAGGTCATGACGTACCAGCCCGGTAACTCCGGCTACCCGCCCGCCCAGCAGCCCAACCAGTTCGGTGGGCCGACCCAGCCGTACAACCGGCTACCCGAGCAGATCCCGGCTGCGCCCGCCGCGCCGGCCGGCCCGAGCAAACTGCCGGAGTACCTGACCACCGCGGTCGCGGCGCTCGGCCTGCTCATCTTCGGCTTCAACTTCGCGCCGCAGTTGGGCGCGGGGGGCCTGGACGCCGGAACTGGCAGCATCCTGACCCAGGCACCGATCGTGGTCGCCGTACTGGCCGCGCTGCTCGCGGGCGTCAGCCTGCTGCCCAAGCAGAAGAGCTTCAAGTCGTGGGTCGCCATCCTGTCGGTGCTGGCGTTGCTGCTGGTGATCAACGAGATCGTCCAGGCACCCAAGGGCATCGAGGTCGAGTGGGGCCTCTACGTCGTGCTGGTGCTGTCGGTGCTGCAGGCCGGTAGCGCGGTCGCGGCGCTGCTGCTGGACGCCGGCGTCATCCAGCCTCCCGCACCCCGCCCGCAGCCCGATCCGTACAACTACGGCGGACCGGCACAGGGCTACAACCCGCAGGCTCAGTACTACGGCCAGCAGCCGCAACAGCAGTACGGCCAGCAGACCGGCCAGCACTACGGGCAGCAGGGTGGCTACCAGCCGCAGCAGGCTCAGAACGGTCCCGTCGGCGGCTACACCGGTCCGCAGGGTGCGCCGCAGCACGGTGCCGACTCGGGTCCGCCGACCCCTCCGACCGGATTCCCCGCCTTCGGCCAGCCGCAGTCTCCGGCCGGCCAGTCGTCGGCCCCGCAGTCGTCCGGCCAGGGTTCGTCGGCGTCCGAGGCGGTCTCCGGATCGTCGTCGTTCACCTCGGCGCCCGGCGTTCCGGGTGCGACAGGATCCGGCTCCGAGCCGACGACGACCTTCCAGCAGCCCCCGGCTCCGCAGTAATCGGGTCCGGCTTCGTCATAATCGCTAGGGCACTCGCGGCAGGCGGGTGACGACCTCGCGAGGAGTGACCCAGCTAGTGGATAACCGACCGGTCGGTACGCGCCAGGCGCGGGACCTGCTTCGGGTTGCGTTCGGCCCGTCGGGCATCGCCCTGGCGATCATCGCTGCGCTGGTGCTGATCCAGCTGGTCATCGCCAACAGCGATCTGACCGGTGCGTTCGGCGCGATGGCCAGCATGTGGCTGGGCGTGCACGGCGTGCCGGTGTCGATCGGCGGCGCCGAACTCGGCGTGATGCCCCTGGCGCCGCTGCTGGCGATGGTCTGGGGCACGGCCCGCACCACGGCGACGGCGACGCGGCCGGGTGCGTCCTGGTTCGTCGTCCGCTGGATCGTCGCGTCTGCCCTCGGCGGGCCGTTGCTGATCGCGGCGATCTCGATCGCGGTGATCCACGATGCGTCGTCGGTGCTCACCGAACTGCAGACACCCAGCGCCCTCCAGGCGTTCGGCTGTGTCCTTGCGGTGCATGCGGTTGGCGCGGCCATCGGCGTCGGCTCACGCCTGCAGGGCCGGCTGCTCACCGATGCCCACCTGCCGTACTGGCTTCCCGAGGCCTTGCGCGGCGCGCTCGCCGGCGTGTTGGCGCTGCTCGGCTTGTCAGGGTTGGTCGCGGTGGGCTCGATGGTCGTGCACTGGTCGACCATGCACGACCTTTTCGGCATCACCGATTCGGTGTTCGGCCAGCTCAGCCTGACCGTGCTGTCGGCGCTGTACATCCCGAACGTCATGGTCGGATCCGCGGCGGTGGCTGTCGGCTCGAGTGTGCACGTGGGGTTGGCGACGTTCAGTTCGTTCACGGTCCTCGGCGGCGACGTGCCTGCCGTGCCGGTGCTGGCCGCGGTGCCGTCACCTCCGCTGGGGCCGGTGTGGGTGGCGCTGCTGATCATCGCGGCGGCCTCGGCGGTGGCGGTCGGGCAGCAGTGCGCCCGGCGCCCGGCCCCGTGGCCGATTGCCTTCGCCAAGTTGGCGGTGGCGTCGGTGCTGGCAGCAGTGCTGATGGTCATGCTCGCAATCGCCGGCAGCGGTCGCCTCGGCAATTTCGGCGAGCTCGGGGTGGACCAGACGACATTCGGTCCGGCGGTGTTCCTGTGGTTCGTGTCGATCGGCGGCCTCACCGTCGCGATGGCCGGCGGGCTGACCAGGCGCCCGGCTCGGCCGACACCGGTCGCCCCGGTGGCGCCGGTGGACGAGGAACCGTTTGCGGATGAAGCGGAAGACGTCGTCGAGGACGACGAACCAGTGACGGAGAAACTGATCGGCGACGTGACGGCTGCTGCGACGGACGTCGACGACGACTCGCATTTCGCCGGCGGTCCGGCGTTCGAGCAGGTCACCGAGCCGGAACCCGAACCCGATCCTGAGCCCGCCGCAAAACCCGCCGAACCGCGCCGGCCGGCGCGTCCGGAACCGGACATGAGCCCGGCGCCGGCAGAGGCTTATCAGTCCGGCACCACCGATCGGATCGGCGAGCACGTCGCCTTCGACCCTGACGAGGACCCTGAGGCGCATTTCGTCGTCGACGAGGACGGCCACTAGGCTGCTCCCGTGCAGCAACCGGTTCACGTGCCCCCGACTGCGCCGGCGCGGCTCGTCGTCCTGGCGTCCGGGACCGGGTCGCTGCTGGAATCGGTGCTCGCTGCAGCGGTCGGAGATTACCCGGCCCGCGTCGTGGCCGTCGGTGCCGATCGCGAATGCCAGGCGCTGCAGATCGGGGCGGCGGCGAGCGTGGCGACGTTCACCACTCGGCTCCGCGATCACACTGACCGGGCCGCGTGGGACGCCGCGTTGACCGACGCCGTCGCGGCCCACGAGCCGGATCTGGTGGTGTCGGCCGGGTTCATGAAGATCCTCGGACCTACGTTCCTGGCGCGCTTCCAGGGTCGGGTGCTCAACACCCACCCGGCGTTGCTGCCGTCGTTCCCGGGCGCGCACGCTGTGTCAGAGGCCCTCGCGTACGGGGTGCGCGTCACCGGTAGCACGGTGCATCTGGTGGATGACGGGACGGATACCGGGCCGATCCTGGCGCAGGAGCCGGTGGCAGTACTCGACGGTGACGACGAGTCGTCGCTGCATGAACGGATCAAGGTCGTCGAGCGACGACTGTTGGTAGATGTTATCGCCGCGGTGGCCCTCCGCGGTGTGACGTGGAGTGGGCGAAAGGCGGCCATCGGGTGCCGCGAAGGTGAGGAGCAATAGGATGACGCGACGACCGATTCGGCGCGCGCTGATCAGCGTGTACGACAAGACCGGCCTGGCGGAGCTGGCCCGCGGGCTGCACGCGGCCGGAGTGACCCTGGTTTCGACCGGGTCGACCGCGAAAACCATTGCTGCCGAGGGTATCCCGGTGACTCCCGTCGAAGAGGTCACGGGCTTCCCCGAGGTGCTGGACGGCCGGGTCAAGACGCTGCACCCGCGCGTGCACGCCGGCCTGCTGGCGGACACCCGCAAGGCCGAGCACCTCGCCGCGCTGGATGAGCTCGGTGTCGAGGCGTTCGAACTCGTTGTGGTGAACCTGTATCCGTTCACGCAGACGGTGGCGTCGGGTGCCTCGGAGGACGAGTGCGTCGAGCAGATCGACATCGGCGGCCCGTCGATGGTCCGCGCTGCGGCCAAGAACCACCCGAGCGTCGCCGTCGTCGTCGACCCGTTGGGGTACGACGGTGTGCTGGCCGCCGTCAACGCCGGTGGCTTCACGCTCGAGGAGCGGAAAAAGTTGGCGTCGTTGGCTTTCCGGCACACCGCCGAGTACGACGTGGCCGTCGCTTCCTGGATGGGGTCCGTGCTGGTCCCCGGCGACGACGAGGCGTCCGCCGCCGGCATGCCGGCGTGGCTCGGTGCCACGTGGCGTCGCAGCGATGTGCTGCGCTATGGCGAGAACCCGCACCAGAAGGCGGCGCTCTACAGTGACGATGCCGGCTGGCCGGGCCTCGCTCAGGCTGAACAGCTGCACGGAAAAGAGATGTCGTACAACAACTTCACCGACGCCGACGCGGCGTGGCGGGCGGCGTTCGACCACGAGGACATCTGCGTGGCGATCATCAAGCACGCCAACCCGTGCGGCATTGCGGTGTCGTCGATCTCGGTTGCCGATGCCCATCGGAAGGCGCATGCGTCGGACCCGCTGAGCGCGTTCGGTGGCGTCATCGCGACCAACACGGCCGTCACCGAGGAGATGGCCGAGACGGTCGCGGACATCTTCACCGAGGTGATTGTCGCTCCTGCCTTCGAGCCCGGCGCGGTCGAAATCTTGACCCGTAAGAAGAACATTCGCATCCTCGTGGCTTCCGAACCGCAGCCCGGCGGCACCGAGTTCCGTCAGGTGAGTGGCGGCCTGCTGGTGCAGCAGCGCGACGCGCTGGATGCCGCGGGCGATGACCCGGCCAACTGGACTCTGGCGACCGGCTCCCCGGCCGACCCGGAGACCTTGGCCGACTTGGTGTTTGCGTGGCGCGCGTGCCGCGCAGTGAAGTCGAACGCCATCGTGGTGGCGACCAACGGCGCCACGGTCGGCGTTGGCATGGGTCAGGTGAACCGGGTCGACGCGGCCCGGCTGGCGGTGGAGCGGGGCGGCGATCGCGTTCGCGGCGCTGTTGCTGCCTCCGACGCGTTCTTCCCGTTCCCCGACGGTCTGGAGACGCTGACCAACGCCGGCGTGAAAGCCATTGTGCACCCGGGTGGTTCGGTCCGTGACGACGAGGTCACTGCGGCTGCCGCGGCTGCCGGGATCACGCTGTACCTGACCGGGGCGCGGCACTTCGCCCACTAGGTCTTACCGGCTGCATGGCCAGGTCTGCACGGAGATGGTTCGTGCAGACCTGGCCATTGGCATTTAGAGGCTCAGCAGCGCGGCGGTGTCGCGCGTGGCCACGGCGTCGGCCATGCGCGCCTGCCAGGACGTGTCCCATCGTTCGGGGAAGCACCGCTGCAGGAGGTCGAGCATGATCGGCACGGCGGTCGAGGCTCCCGGCGACGCGCCCAGCAGTCCGGCGATGGTGCCGTCCGCCGAGCAGACGAGTTCGGTCCCCGATCGCAATGCACCGATGCGTGCGGCGTCCGGGGTGACCAGCTGTGCTCGTTGTCCGGCTGGTATCAGTTCCCAGTCGCGGGGGTCGGCGCCCGGGTAATACCGTTGTAGCTGTTTGATCTTGCCGCTGAATGGCGCGAGCAACTCGCCGATCAGGTAGCGCACCAGGGGCAGACTCTGCGCGGCCGCGGCGGCCAGCACGTGCAGGTTGTGCCACCGCAGCGTGGTGAAGAAGTTGGACAGCTTGCCGCCCTTGAGAAGCTTGGTGCTGAACGTCGCATACGGACCGAACATCAGGTAGCCCTCGCCGTTGACAACGCGTTTGTCCAGGTGCGGCACCGACATCGGCGGTGCTCCTATCGCGGCCTGGCCGTACACCTTGGCATCGTGCTGGGCGACGACGTCGGGTCGCGCACACCGCAGAAAAGCGGCGCCGACGGGCAGGACGCCGTAGCCGCGGACTTCGGGAAGGTGCGCGCGCTGCAGCAGTCGCAGGGCGAATCCGCCGGCCCCGACGAACACGTGCCGCGCCCTCAGTTGAAACCTGTTGTGCGAGTGCGCACGCCGACCACCGACGAGCCAGGTGCCGTTGGCGTCCTGGTGTAGTTTGCGCACCTCATGGCCGAGCCGCACCTCGCCACCGTTCGAGGTGATGATGCGGGTCAGTTCGCGGGTGAGCGCTCCGAAGTCGACATCAGTACCGCCGGGGTGCCGGGTCGCCGCGATCGGTTGCGCCGGATCGCGGCCGGTCATCACCAGCGGTGCCCATTCGGCGACTTTCGCGGGATCGTCACTGAACTCGAGGTCGGCGAAAAGCGGATCGGAGCTCAGGGTTTCGAACCGTCGTCTGAGGTAGGCCACATCGTGGTCGCCGAACACCACATCCATGTGCGGTGTGCCGTGGACGAAAGTCGCCGGGTCCAGCAGGCCTTGCTCGACCAGATACGACCACCACCGGCGAGACACCTGGAACTGTGCGGCGATGTCGGCCGGCGCGGTGCCGTCTTCAGGGTCGGGCATGTAGTTGAGCTCGCAATAGCCGGAATGACCCGTGCCGGCGTTGTTCCACGGCCCACTGCTCTCCGTGGCGATGTCGGATGCCCGCTCCACCAACACGATCCGCCACTGCGGCTCCAACGTGCTGATCATGGCGCCGAGCGTGGCGGACATGATGCCGCCACCGATGAGGACGACGTCGGCGACTTCGGGTTCAACTGTGTACATGGTTGCTCCTTGTCTCGTTGACCCCAGCATCACTTGCGCCGATTCGATCCGTCCAATGAATGTTTTGGCGATTACCATCCGAATATGGATCAATGGATGAGTCTGCTGGCGCCACAGCTCCGGGCTCTCGAAGAGCTTGACTCCCAGGGCGGACACATGACCCGCGCGGCGGACAGTCTGGGGATTCCGCAGTCGTCGATGAGCCGGCGTATCCACGCGCTGGAGAAGACCCTCGGCATCCGGCTGCTCATCCAGGAGGGTCGGACGGTCCGTCTGACGCCGGCCGCAGTGCAGCTGGCCGCGCAGGCGCGCCGCCCGCTACGTGAGCTCGAAGCAGCGGTCGAGACGATCGCAGGGGAAGCCGACCCCGAGCACGGCACCGTCCGGTTCGGCTTCCCGCTGACGATGGGAGCCGGGGCGGTGCCCAACCTCGTCGCCGAATTCCACCGGCGCGCACCGGGGATCCGGCTGCAGATCAAGCAGGCGCACGGCAGTGAACTCGCCGCGGACCTCAAGACCGGGACGATTGACGTCGCAGTGGTGATACCTCCGCCGGACGGTGTCGAGCATGTGGTGATCGGCGGGCAACCGGTCCGTGCCGTGGTGCCGGCGGTCCATCCGCTCGCCGCCCGTCGTCGTCTCCGTTTGGACGAACTGCGAGACGAGACGTTCATCGCCAACCCGGCCAGCTATCACCTGCGTCAGGCCACCGAAAGCTGGTGCCGCGACTCGGGATTCGTTCCGCACGTGCCCGTGGAGATCACGGAATTCTCGACGATCCGCGAATTGGTCGGCCGCGGAATGGGTATCGCGTTGCTACCGCACGACGAGCACACCTCGCGCAAGGTTCGCGAAATCCCGTTGACGCCCAACATCTATCAGCGACAGATCGCGCTGGCGTGGGCGCCGACGGCGGGCACGCCCGCAGCCCGCAGGCTGCTGACCTTCCTGCGGGGAGAATGGTCGACCGTCGGTTAGGAGGCGACCTCGCCGGGCTGGTGCTGGGTGGTGGCGTATTCGAAGAAGTCCACGATCTCGTCGACGGCCTTGCGGGCGTCGGGGTTGATGTCGAAGCTCAACTGGAACATGTGCATCGCCTTGTCCCAGACCTGAACCCAGGCGAGAGCCCCGGCAGCGCGCAGCGCGTCCGCGAGCGCGAACGAGTCGTTGCGCAGCATCTCGTTGTTGCCGACCTGCAGGAGCGTCGGTCCCAGGCCGTGCAGGTCGGCTTCAGTGGGCATCTCCGGCACCGGGTGGGTGCCGTTCTTGGTCGCGAAGACGTCGTAGAGGTACTTCACCGCCATGAACGGGAACAGCACGTCGCGGTGTTCGAGCATTGCGTTGTACTTCAGGTTCATATCGGACGACGTGAGCGGCGACAGCAGGATTTGGCCGGCGGGTACCTGCAGGCCGGCATCACGCACCGCGAGCGCGGTACCGGTCGCGATCAGGCCGCCGGCGGAGTCACCGGCGAACACGATCTTCTCCGCGTCGACACCGCTGCCGAGCACCTTCCGGTAGGCGCACACGCCGTCGGCGATGGCGTCCTCGATGAGGGCCTGCGGTGCCAGTCGGTAGCCCACGTTCAGGACCCGGGCGCCGGTCGCGGCCGACAGCTTGCTGGCCCAGCGGCGGTGCGAGTTCAGCCCGAGGGTGATCAGTGCCGAACCGTGGAAGTAGATGATCACGCGATCGGAGCCCTGGGCGCGCGGCGCGACGATCCATTCGGCGGCGCAGTCGTCCAGCGCGATCGGCGTCACCGTGGTGCCCGGCAGGGCGCGGAACGCGCGGAACGGCCCGTCGATGATGTCGTAGCGGCCTCGCTGGACCAGTTCGGGCCAGTACCGGTTGACGACGATGCCGATGAGCGTGAGCAGGCCAATTACCGGTCGGACGAACACCGCGGTCAGCGCGCCGAGCAGTCGGCTCTGCCACGCGGCGGGGCCGAACTCGATGTCGGTTGGGCGGGTGGTCCAGTCGAGCGAGTTCACGTTACCGAGGGTACTGGGTAAAGCCGCAGAGCCCAAGGTGCTGCCGCTCACGGTGCACCGTCGTAGCGTGGAGGTCGTGACATCACCTAACGACCTTCCGCGCACCGTCGGCGAACTGAAGGCCTCGGGCCACCGCGAACGGGGCATCAAGACCGAAATCCGCGAGAACCTGCTGGCAGCCCTGGCCGACGGCCGCGACGTCTGGCCCGGAATCTTCGGTTTCGAGGACACCGTCCTGCCGCAGCTCGAGCGCGCGCTGATCGCCGGGCACGACGTCGTGCTGCTCGGTGAGCGCGGACAGGGCAAGACCCGACTGCTGCGCGGTCTGGTCGGACTGCTGGACGAGTGGACCCCGGTCATCGCCGGTTCGGAGCTGGGTGAGCACCCCTACTCGCCGATCACGCCCGAGTCGATCCGTCGCGCCGCGGATTCGGGCGACGATCTGCCCATCGCCTGGAAGCACCGCAGCGAGCGCTACACCGAGAAGCTGGCGACGCCCGACACCAGCGTCGCCGACCTGGTCGGCGACATCGACCCCATCAAGGTGGCCGAGGGACGGAGTCTGGGCGACCCGGAAACCATCGCCTACGGCCTCATCCCGCGGGCGCACCGCGGCATCGTCGCGATCAACGAGCTGCCCGACCTCGCCGAGCGCATCCAGGTCGCCATGCTCAATGTGATGGAGGAGCGCGACATCCAGGTCCGCGGCTACACACTGCGCCTGCCGCTGGACGTGCTCGTGGTGGCCAGCGCCAACCCCGAGGACTACACCAACCGTGGCCGCATCATCACGCCGCTGAAGGACCGCTTCGGCGCCGAGATCCGCACCCATTACCCGCTGGAGCTCGACGCCGAGGTCGGCGTCATCACGCAGGAGGCCCATCTGGCCGCCGAGGTCCCGGAGTACCTGCTGCAGATTCTGGCCCGCTTCGCTCGGTATCTGCGCGAGTCGCAGTCGATCGACCAGCGCTCGGGTGTCTCGGCGCGATTCGCCATCGCCGCGGCCGAAACCGTTGCGGCAGCGGCGCAGCACCGTTCGGCGGTACTCGGTGAGCAGGAACCGGTCGCGCGCGTGGTCGACCTGCAGACCATCATCGGCGTGCTGCGCGGCAAGCTGGAATTCGAGTCCGGTGAGGAAGGCCGCGAGCAGGCGGTGCTGGAACACCTGCTGCGGCGGGCGACGGCGGACACCGCACAGCGGCTGCTCGGCGGCATCGACGTGGGCTCGTTGGTCGCTGCGGTGGAAGGGGATTCACCAGTGACGACGGGGGAGCGGGTGTCGGCCAAGGACGTCCTGGCCGCGCTGCCCGACCTGCCGGTGATCGACGCGATCGCCGACCGCCTGGGCGCGCAGTCCGACGGCGAGCGGGCGGCGGCTGTCGAGCTGGCGCTCGAAGCGCTGTACCTGGCCAAGCGCATCGACAAGACCTCTGACGACGGCGAAACGGTTTATGGCTAACCACCTCTCGCGGTATTCGCGCTACACCGGCGGCCCCGATCCGCTGGCGCCTCCAGTCGACCTGAGGGAGGCGCTGGAGCAGATCGGGCAGGACGTCATGGAGGGCGCGTCGCCTCGGCGCGCGCTGTCCGAGCTGCTGCGTCGCGGTACCCAGAACATGCGCGGCGCCGACCGGCTGGCCGCCGAAGCCAACCGGCGTCGTCGCGAGTTGCTGTCGCGCAACAACCTTGACGGGACGCTGCAGGAGATCAAGAAGCTGCTCGACGAGGCGGTGCTCGCCGAGCGCAAGGAACTGGCCCGGGCGCTCGATGACGACGCGCGGTTCGGCGAACTGCAGTTGGAGTCGTTGTCGCCGTCGCCGGCGAAGGCGGTGCAGGAGCTTTCCGAATACGACTGGCGCTCAACGGAAGCCCGGCAGAAGTACGAGCAGATCAAGGATCTGCTGGGCCGCGAAATGCTGGACCAGCGATTCGCCGGCATGAAGGACGCGCTCGAGAACGCCACCGACGAGGACCGGCAGGCCGTCAACGACATGCTCGACGATCTGAACAACCTGCTGGAGAAACACGCCAACGGCGAAGACACCCAACAGGATTTTCAGGACTTCATGGCCAAACACGGCCAGTTCTTCCCGGAGAATCCGCAGAACGTCGACGAGCTGCTCGACTCTCTGGCCCAACGCGCGGCCGCGGCACAGCGCTTCCGCAATAGCCTGTCGCCCGATCAACGAGCCGAATTGGATGCGTTGGCACAGCAGGCATTCGGGTCGCCGTCGTTGATGAACGCGCTCGGCCGCCTCGACGCCAACCTGCAGGCCGCCCGTCCCGGCGAGGACTGGACCGGCGAGCGGAGTTTCACCGGAAACAACCCGCTGGGTATGGGGGAGGCCGCCAAGGCGATGGAGGACATCGCCGAATTGGAGCAACTGGCCGAACAACTTTCGCAAAGTTACGCCGGTGCGCAGATGGACGACGTCGATCTGGACATGCTGGCCCGGCAATTGGGCGACGAGGCCGCCGTCGACGCGCGCGCGTTGGCGGAGCTGGAACGCACCCTGATGAATCAGGGCTTCCTGGACCGAGGTTCGGACGGGCAGTGGCGACTCTCGCCGAAAGCCATGCGTCAGCTGGGGCAAGCGGCGCTGCGTGATGTGGCGCAACAACTTTCCGGCCGGCACGGCGAGCGCGACACCCGTCGGGCCGGTGCGGCCGGAGAACTGACGGGGGCCACCCGGCCGTGGCAGTTCGGTGACACCGAGCCGTGGAACGTCACCCGTACTTTGACCAACGCAGTGCTGCGGCAAGCGGGCACCAATCCCGACGGGCCACTGCGGATCACGGTCGACGATGTCGAGATCTCAGAGACCGAGACCCGCACCCAGGCTGTGGTGGCGCTGCTGGTGGACACCTCGTTCTCGATGGTGATGGAGAACCGGTGGCTGCCGATGAAGCGCACCGCCCTGGCACTCAACCATCTGGTGAGCACCCGGTTCCGGTCAGATGCGTTGCAGATCATCGCCTTTGGTCGCCATGCCCGCACGGTGTCCGCGGCGGAGCTGACCGGATTGGAAGGCGTCTACGAACAGGGCACCAACCTGCACCACGCGCTGCTCCTCGCGGCCCGGCACCTGCGTCGTCATCCCAACGCGCAGCCGGTCATCCTGGTGGTCACCGACGGCGAGCCGACCGCCCATCTCGAGCAGTACCGCAATGGGACCGAGACGTTCTTCGATTACCCGCCGCATCCGCGCACCATCGCCTTCACGGTGCGTAGCTTCGACGAGGTGGCCCGGATGGGCGCGCAGATCACCATCTTCCGGTTGGGGAGTGATCCCGGTCTGGCCCGGTTCATCGACCAGGTGGCCCGGCGCGTCGAAGGTCGCGTCGTGGTGCCCGAGCTCGACGGGCTGGGTGCTGCGGTGGTCGGCGACTACCTGCGCTCGCGGCGGCGCCGGCGCTGACTCCCGGTGTCGAACACCCATGCCGCGCCGGGTGCTATGTCGAATGTGCAGCTTCAGGTGCCGTTGCACAGGATTTTTGCGCTGAAAGCTGCACATTCGACATAGGACGCGTACCGGTGGCTTGAGGGTTCTGCGGTCTTCGCCGACTGGACACTCGACAAGCAAAGGTTCTGTGCTTGTTGAGATGGTGTCTGGTTTCTGGGGTCAGCCCGGCTTGATTCTTTGCGCTCGTCGCCCGCGAGCGGCCCGAAAGTGCACGCGACATGCGGCGTGTTGCGTACAAACACGGCCGCTCGCGGGGAGGGGCTCAGGCGGGGAGGGGCTCAGGCGGGGAGGGGCCCAGGCGGGGAGGGGCTCAGGCGGGCGGGGGCTTGCGCTTCTTGGACTTGATGCCGACGCGGCCCCACAGCGAGAAGCCGCGGATGGTGACGCGCGGGGCGCCGGGGGTGCCCTGCTGACCGAGGTGGTCGAAGGCGCCCATGACGCCGACGCCGTGCACGTCGACGTTGACCTCCGGCGGCAGCAGGATGGTCTGCCCGCCGAAGATCGAGTAGGAGTGGATCTCGACGTCCGGTGACGTGAAATCGGCGTAGCGCAGATCGATGACACCGCCGCCGAACAATGAGAACGACGTCAGCCGCTGCGGCACGTTCCAGCGGCCCCGACGCTCGAATCCGCTCATGATCGCCAGCAACAATGTCGAGGGTGCGGGGTGGCATTCGCCGCCCGCGTCCCAGGGCGCGGTGGTGATGTACGGCAGGTCGTCGCTCAACTTCGACAGTTCGGCATACGTCTGCGCCGAATAGGCGCGGTTCAACCGGTCCTCGTACTCGGACATCGGCAACTGCCCCTGCGCGGCCGCGTCGCTGAGAAGGTGAGCGACCTGTATCCGGTCGGTATCGACGACGCGCATCTGTGCGCGCGAACCTGGGGTGCTCATCAACTCGAGCCTACGACGATGACAGCAACTTGCAAGGCTGCTGTTACAAACTGTGGCCGCTTCGACGTCATATCCGTTACGGGAGGTGGATCACTTATTCCAGTTCGGCTGTCGCTTCTGGAGGAAGGCCATCATGCCTTCCCGAGCCTCGTCGGAGACGAACAGCTCCGCCGATTGCTTCGCCAGCTTCTCGGCGTCGCGGTCGAAATCAGCCAGGATCGACGCTGTGGTCAGCGCCTTCGACGTGGCCAGACCCTGAGGTGAGCCCTTGGTGATCTCGTCCGTCAGCTTCGCCACCGCGGCCGGTACGTCGTCGGTCGCGATCGTCACGAGGCCGATCCGTTCGGCCTCGTCGGCACCGAACTTCTCACCGGTGACGAAATAGCGACCGGCCGCGCGGGCCGTCATCTTGGGCAGCAGCGTCAGCGAGATGATCGAGGGCGCCACGCCGATCCTGGCCTCGGTGAGCGCGAAGGTGCTGGCGGCGCCCGCGACCACCAGGTCGCAGGCGCCGATCAACCCCATGCCACCGGCGCGGACGTGACCGTCGATCGCGCCGATCACCGGAACAGACAACTCCAGGATCGAGCGCAGTAACCCCGCCGCCTCCCGCGCACGGGAGGTGGCCACGTCGCCGGGGTCGCGTCCGGCCGCTTCACTCAGGTCGGCCCCGGCACAGAAGGTGCCGCCGGTGTGGCCGAGCACCACGACCCGCACCCCCGGATCGTCGGCGGCGTCGGTGAGGCCTTGCCGCAGCTGGTCCACCAGCGCGGTCGACATCGCATTGCGGTTGTGCGGTGAGTCCAGCGTCAGCCGGGCGACACCGTTTTCGACGGAGTAGTGGACCAGTGTGGTCATGAGACTTCCCTGTCAGTACGAGCGAGGCAGACCAAGCGAGGTCTGCGCCACGAAGTTAAGCACCATCTCGCGGCTGACCGGAGCGATCCGTGCCAGGCGCGACGCCGTGACGGCGGCGGCGATGCCGTACTCCTTGGTCAGGCCGTTGCCACCGAGCGACTGAACGGCCTGATCGACCGCGCGCACCGAGGCCTCACCGGCGGCGTACTTGGCCATGTTGGCAGCCTCGGCGGCGCCGAAGTCGTCACCGGCGTCGTACAGCGTGGCGGCCTTCTGCATCATCAGCTTGGCCAGCTCGAGCTCGATGTGAATCTGGGCCAGCGGATGCGAGATGCCCTGATGAGCGCCTACCGGGACCTTCCAGACCTGACGGGTCTTGACGTACTCGGTGGCGGTGCGGATGGCGAGACGGCCGGTACCGACGGCCATGGCCGCACCGATGATCCGTTCGGGGTTCAGACCCGCGAACAACTGCGCGATGGCGGCATCCTCGGAGCCGACGAGCGCATCGGCGGGCAGCCGCACCTCGTCCAGGAACACCTGGAACTGGCTCTCGGGGCTGATGATCTCCATCTCGATCTTGGTCCAGCTCAGGCCCGGCGCATCGGTCGGTACGACGAACAGCGCCGGCTTCAGGTTGCCGGTCTTGTGGTCCTCGGTCCGTCCGACGACAAGCACGGCGTCGGCCTGGTCGATGCCCGAGATGAAGACCTTCTGCCCGGACAGGATCCAGTCACCGCCGTCGCGGCGGGCCGTCGTGGTGATGCGGTGGCTGTTGGAGCCGGCGTCGGGTTCGGTGATCGCGAACGCCATGGTGAGCGAGCCGTCGGCAAGGCCGGGCACCCAGCGCTTCTTCTGTTCCTCGGTGCCGTACTTGGAGATGATGGTGCCGTTGATGGCCGACGAGACCACCATCATCAGCAGCGGACAGCCACCTGCGGCCATCTCTTCCATGACCAGGCTCAGCTCGTACATGCCGGCGCCACCGCCGCCGTACTCCTCGGGCATGTTGACCCCGAGGAAGCCGAGTTTGCCTGCCTCAGCCCACAATTCGTCGGTGTGCTGCCCGGCGCGGGCCTTCTCCAGGAAGTAGTCCTGGCCGAACTTCGAGGCCATCCCGACGACGGCTTCGCGCAGCGCGGTGCGCTCCTCGGATTCGATGAAACTCATGGGTCATTCTCCTTCGGGGGTTTCTACAAGCGCCAACACGGCGCCGACGTCAACCTGTTGGCCGGGTTGCACGTTGAGTTCGGTGAGCACGCCGGAATCCGGTGCCGCGATGGTGTGTTCCATCTTCATGGCTTCCAGCCAGATGAGGGGCTGGCCGGCCGTGACCTGGTCGCCGACGGCCGCGCCGACCCGAACCACCAGCCCGGGCATCGGGGCCAGCAGCGAACCTTGGGCCACCGCCGCGTCCGGGTCGGGGAACCGCGGCTGGGCGACGAGGTGGACGGCACCGGCGGGCGAGTCGACGAATACGTCGGCTCCGTACCGGGCAATGTCGAACGACCGCTCAACCCCGTTCAGGGACAAGACCACCCGAGTGGGATCGGCGGTCACCACGGTCACATCGTCGCGGTCGGGCAGCTCGACGCCGTTCCTGGTGTACCGGTACCGCACCTGATGCTCGGACCCGGCACCGTCGGTGTACGAACGGCTCTGGTAACCAGATCCGAGATTCCGCCACCCGCTCGGCGCGGCTGCAAAAACAGTTGCCGTGCTGCGGTTGTGCGCGGCATCGGCCAGCGTCGCGGCGATTCCGGCCAGCGTGACGTCCGTATCGGCGGGGGCCGCCAGCTCGGCCAAACCGTGCGTGTCGAAGAACGCCGTGTCGGTGGCGCCGGCCAGGAAAGCGGGGTGCCGCAACACATTCACCAGCAGGTCGCGGTTCGTACGCAGACCGTGGATACGGGCGCGGGACAGGGCGTCGGCGAGGATCGCCGCGGCCCGGTCACGCGTGGGCGCGAACGAGATCACCTTCGCCAGCATCGGGTCGTAGAACACCGACACCACCGAGCCATCGGCGATGCCCGAGTCGACGCGCGTGCCGGCTCGGCCCAACAGACTGAATTCGGTTCGGACGCCCGGCACGTCGAATCGGTGCACCGTGCCCGCCTGCGGCTGCCAGTCCTTCGCGGGGTCCTCGGCGTAGAGCCGGGCCTCGATCGAATGTCCTTGCGTTGCGGGCGGTTCCAGGGGCAGTGCGCCGCCGTCGGCGACATCGAGTTGCAGCTCGACCAGGTCGAGTCCGGTGGTCTCCTCGGTGACCGGGTGCTCGACCTGCAGGCGGGTGTTCATCTCCAGGAAGAAGAAGTCGCCGTTCGCGTCGGACATGAACTCGACGGTGCCGGCGCCGGTGTAGCCGATCGCGCCGGCAGCCAGCCGGGCTGCCTCGAAGAGCTTGTCGCGCATGCCCGGCGTACGTTCGACCAGAGGTGATGGCGCCTCTTCGATGACCTTCTGGTGCCGTCGCTGGATGGAACACTCGCGCTCGCCGACGGCCCACACGGTGCCGTGTGTGTCGGCCATCACCTGCACCTCGATGTGGTGCCCACTGGCCAGGTAGCGCTCGCAGAACACCGTCGGATCGCCGAACGCGGATTGGGCCTCGCGCTGCGCCGCCGCGACTTCGGCAGGCAGCGCGGACAATTCGCGAACCACGCGCATGCCGCGGCCACCGCCACCAGCGGAGGCCTTGATCAGCACGGGCAGCTGGTCGGCGGTGACGGTCTCGGGGTCGAGCTCGGTCAGCACCGGAACCCCGGCTGCCGACATCAGCTTCTTGGCCTCGATCTTGGAGCCCATGGCCTGCACGGCCGCCACGGGCGGACCGATCCAGGTCAGCCCGGCGTCCAGCACCGCGGCCGCGAAATCCGGGTTCTCCGAAAGGAATCCGTAGCCGGGGTGGATCGCGTCGGCGCCCGAGGCCTTGGCTGCGGCAATGAGCTGAGCGGCGTCGAGGTAACCGGTGCGACCCTCCAGCCGCACGCGGTCGTCGGCCTCGGCGACGTGCGGGGCGGCCGCGTCCGGATCGGTGTACACCGCGACGGTGCCGATACCGAGCCGGCGGCAGGTCGCGAACACCCGGCGGGCGATTTCGCCACGGTTGGCGACGAGGATTTTACGAATCATGAACTGCGTCCTCTGCTCTTCGCGCAAGCGCTCATCGGCGGGCTACTCACATCCGGAAGACGCCGAAGTTCGACGTCCCCTCGATCGGGGCATTGGCAATGGCGGACAAGCACATTCCCAGTACCGTGCGGGTGTCACGGGGGTCGATGATGCCGTCGTCGTAGAGCCGGCCGGACAGGAATGCCGGCAGCGATTCGGCGTCGATCTGCGCTTCGACGGCGGCCCGTAGCGCCGCGTCGGCGGCTTCGTCGACCTGGCCGCCGCGGGCTTCGGTGGCTGCGCGGCTGACGATCGAGAGCACACCGGCGAGCTGCGCACCACCCATCACCGCGGATTTGGCGCTGGGCCACGCGAACAGGAACCGGGGGTCGTAGGCCCGGCCGCACATGCCGTAGTGGCCGGCGCCGTAGGAGGCGCCGATGAGCAGCGAGATGTGCGGCACCTTCGAATTGGAGACGGCGTTGATCATCATCGAGCCGTGCTTGATCATGCCGCCTTCCTCGTACGCCTTGCCGACCATGTAGCCGGTCGTGTTGTGCAGGAACAGCAATGGCGTGTCGGAGCGGTTGGCCAGCTGGATGAACTGGGTGGCCTTCTGAGATTCCTCACTGAACAACACGCCCCGCGCATTGGCCAGGATGCCGACGGGGTAGCCCCAGAGGTTGGCCCAGCCGGTCACCAGTGAGGAGCCGTACAGCGGCTTGAACTCGTCGAAGTCGGAGCCGTCGACGATGCGGGCGATGACGTCGCGCGGATCGAACGGGATGCGCAGGTCGGCGCCGACGATGCCGAGCAGCTCCTCTTCCGGATACAGCGGCGGTATCACCGGTGCCGGGGTCGGACCCTGCTTACGCCAGTTCAGCCGGGCGACGATGCGCCGGCCGATGCGGATGGCATCGAGCTCGTCCTGCGCGAAATAGTCGCCGAGACCCGATGTGCGGGAGTGCATTTCGGCGCCGCCGAGGGATTCGTCGTCGGACTCCTCGCCGGTGGCCATCTTGACCAGCGGCGGTCCGGCCAGGAACACCTTGGAACGTTCCTTGATCATCACGACGTGGTCGGACATCCCGGGGATGTAGGCGCCACCGGCGGTGGAGTTGCCGAACACCAGCGCGATGGTCGGGATGCCCTCGGCCGACAACCGGGTCAAATCCCGGAACATCGCACCGCCGGGGATGAAGATCTCCTTCTGTGTGGGCAGGTCGGCGCCGCCCGATTCGACCATCGAGATCACCGGGAGCCGGTTCTCGCGGGCAATCTGGTTGGCGCGCAGGATCTTCTTGAGCGTCCACGGATTGCTGGTGCCGCCCTTGACCGTCGGATCATTGGCGACGATCAGGCACTCGACGCCCTCGACCACACCGATGCCGGTGACCAGGCTGGCGCCGACGACGAAGTCGCTGCCCCACGCGGCCAACGGGCTCAGCTCGAGGAACGGCGAGTCCAGGTCCACCAGCTGCTCGATGCGCTCACGCGCGGTCAGCTTGCCGCGGGCGTGGTGGCGGTCAACATATTTCGCGCCGCCACCGGCCAGGGCCTTGGCGTGCTCGGTGTCCAGCTCGGTGAGCTTGGCCGTCATGGCGTCGGCTGCTTCGGTGTACCCGGCCGACGCGGAATTGAGTGTGGATTTGAGCGCGGTCATACGTCTGCTCCCGCCATCGAATGTGCAGTCAGCGCGCCTTTTACGCCATATTCTCGCGCTGATTGCACGCTCGGTTTGGTACTGATCCCGGTCATGACTGGAATCCCAACGTCTTGGCGGCCAGCGAGGTGAGAATCTCGGTGGTGCCGCCGCCGATGCCGATGATGCGCATGTCGCGGTACTGCCGTTCGATTTCCGACTCGGCCATGTACCCCATGCCGCCGAACAACTGGACTCCGGCATTGGCCACCCACTCGCCGGCCTCCACGGCCGTGTTCTTGGCGAAACAGACCTCGGCGATCAGGTTGGTCTCGCCGGCGAGCTCCCGCTCGACGAGGTGGTGCGTGTACACCCGGGCGACATCGATCCGGCGGGCCATGTCGGACAGCGTGTTCTGCACCGACTGACGCGAAATCAGCGGGCGGCCGAAGGTCTCGCGGTCCCGGCACCACTGGACGGTCAGATCGAGGCAGCGCTGTGCGCTCGCATATGCCTGCGCGGCGAGGCCTACGCGTTCGGAGACAAAGGCGCCGGCGATCTGCAGGAAGCCGGAGTTCTCCGGGCCGACGAGGTTGGCGGCCGGGACGCGGACGTCGACGTAGGACAGCTCGGCGGTGTCCGACGAGCGCCAGCCCATCTTCTCCAGCTTGCGGCTGACGGTGAAGCCGGGCGTGTTCTTGTCGACCACGATCAGCGAAACACCGGCTGCGCCAGGGCCGCCCGTGCGCACTGCCGTCACCACGTAGTCGGCTCGCACACCCGAGGTGATGTAGGTCTTGGCGCCGTTGATGATGAAGTCGTCACCGTCGCGCTCGGCGCGCGTGGTCAGGTGTCCGACGTCGGAGCCGCCGCCGGGTTCGGTGATCGCCAGGGAGCCGATCATCTTGCCCTGCAAGGTCGGTCGCACGTAGGTGTCGATCAGCCGCTGATCGCCGGAGGCGATCATGTGCGGCGTGGAGATGCCGCAGGTGAACAGCGACGCGAAGACGCCGCCGGGTACGCCGGCGTAATGCAGTTCCTCGCAGACGATCACCGCGTCGGCTCCGTCGCCGCCACCACCGCCGACGGATTCGGGCGCCTGGGCACCCAGGAGACCGGCCGCGCCGGCTGCCTCGTGCAGCGAACGGGGCAGCTCGCCGCTGCGCTCCCACTCGTCGACGTGGGGCAGTATCTCCCGCTCGGCGAACGCGCGCACGGTCTTTCGCAGCGCATCGCGTTCGGGCGTGGTCCAGATGCTCACGAGAACAGTTCCTCCGGGATGTCGAGATGACGGGTTCGTAGCCATTCCCCGAGGCCCTTGGCCTGGGGGTCGAATCGGGCTTGGTACGCGACGCCTTCGCCGAGGATGCCCTCGATGACGAAGTTGATGGCGCGCAGGTTGGGCAGCAGGTGCCGGGTGACCGGTAGCTCAGCGGCTTCGGGCAGCAGTTCACGCAGCGTGTCGACCGTCAATGTGTGTGCCAGCCAACGCCATTGGTCGTCGGTGCGGACCCAGACACCGACATTCGCCGAGCCGCCCTTGTCGCCGCTACGGGCTCCGGCGATGGTGCCCAGTGGTGCCCGGCGAGTCGGTCCGGAAGGCAGCGGATCCGGCAGCGCCGGGTCGGCGACCGGACCCAGCGCCAGTGTCTCCGCGGCCGGCGCGATGTCGGCCCGGGTGCCGTCGGCCAGTACCGCCACATGGGGTACCAGGGCAGCGTCGACGTAGCCGGGCTTGAACAGTCCGTACACCTGGCCGTCGCCGGGCGGGGCGGTCGTGGTGAAGCCCGGGTAACTGGCCAGTGCGAGTTCGACTGCAGCCGCGGAGAATTGGCGGCCGACCTTGGCCGGGTCGGGGTCTCGCACCACACAGTGCAGCAGCGCGCTGGCACGTTCCTCGGTGTCGGCGTCCGGATGATCGGTCCGGGCCAGTGTCCACTGCAGCTCGGCCGGACGTGTCGCGATGCTGGCTTCCAGCTGGCGCTGCAGCAGATCGGCCTTCGCCTCGATGTCCAGGCCGGTGAGGATGAAGGACGCCGCGTTCCGGAATCCGCCGATGCTGTTGAGCGACACCTTCAACGTGGGTGGCGGCGCTTCGCCCCGCACGCCCGAGATCCGCACGCGGTCCTCACCGTCGGCGGTCAGCTCCAGCGAGTCGACCCGCAGGGTCGCGTCGGGATTGGCGTAGCGCGCCCCGGTGATCTCGTACAGCAACTGGGCCGTGACGGTGTCCACGCTCACCCGGCCGCCGGTGCCGGGGTGCTTGGTGATCACCGATGAACCGTCCGCGGAGATTTCCGCCAGCGGGAACCCGGGGCGGATGAGGTCGGGAATCTCGGTGAAGAAGCTGAAGTTGCCGCCCGTGGCCTGGGTACCGCATTCGATGACGTGGCCCGCGGCGATCGCGCCGGCGAGCGCGTCATAGTCCGTGCGGGTCCAGCCGAAGTGTGCGGCGGCAGGTCCGACGATCACCGAGGCGTCGGTCACCCGGCCGGTCACGACGACGTCGGCGCCGGACTTCAAACAGTCCACGATGCCCCAGGCGCCCAGGTAGGCATTGGCGGACAGGGGCGTTCCGAACCCCAGTTCGGCGGCGCGCCCCACGAGGTCGTCGCCCTCGACGTGCGCGACGTTCACCGACAGTCCCAGCCGCTCTGCGAGCGCCCGAACCGCCGCGGCCAGGCCGGCCGGATTGAGACCGCCGGCATTGGCGACGATCTTCACGCCCTTTTCCAGGGCCAGGCCGAGGGATTGTTCCAGCTGGCGCAGGAACGTCTTGGCGTACCCGAGGTCGGCGTTCTTGGCCCGGTCGCGAGCGAGGATCAGCATGGTCAGCTCGGCGAGGTAGTCGCCGGTGAGGTAGTCCAGCTCACCCCCGGCGAGCATCTCGTGCATTGCCGCCAGCCGGTCTCCGTAGAACCCCGAGCAGTTACCGATCCGGACTGCTGGTGATGTCACACACACTCCCGTCATTCAACCAACCGGTAGGGAGGTTAGTCGGTACTAGCGGTACCGAGTCAAGGGGGCTGGGGTTGCGTGTTGCCCGGTTGGGGCGACGTTTTGGAGCCTACGCAGGTCGGCGGCTATCCTGAGGTGCAATCGCTGCGCACGCGAGGAGCAAGGTGGGTTCTGCCGGCCTTCGTACGTCGCGCCGCTGACCGCAAGCAATTCCGTTTAGTTAGAGAGGTGCACATCATGGCTGTGCCCAAGCGCAGGATGTCGCGCTCGAACACCCGTAGCCGTCGCGCGCAGTGGAAGGCCGAGGCTACTGGCCTGGTCAGCGTGAACGTCGCAGGTCAGGCGCACAAGGTTCCGCGTCGTCTGCTCAAGGCCGCACGTCTGGGTCTGGTCGACCTCGACCGCCGCGCCTGAACCGTCTGACGGTTTTTCTCGCGCCCTCATGGCGCGTCTTCTCAGTCCGCTCTCAGATGGTGGGGTGAGACTGTGGCTGTGCGAATCCTTGTAGTCGACGATGACCGCGCTGTGCGTGAATCACTGCGTCGGTCACTGACTTTCAACGGGTACTCGGTCGAACTGGCTCAAGATGGTGTCGAGGCGCTGGAGCGCATCTCCAGCGACCGGCCCGACGCCGTCGTGCTCGACGACATGATGCCCCGGCTGGACGGCCGTGGCGTCTGTCGTCAGCTGCGCAGCAGCGGTGACGATCTCCCCGTGCTGATGCTGACGGCCCGTGACTCGATCGATGAGCGGGTGGCGGGTCTCGACGCCGGTGCCGACGATTATCTGCCGAAGCCGTTCGCGCTCGAGGAACTCCTGGCGCGCATGCGCGCGCTGCTCCGCCGGACCGGGCCCGATGACCGCACGGAATCGGCGGCGCTGACGTTCTCCGACCTCAGCCTCGACCCGGTGACGCGTGAGGTGACCCGGGGTTCCCGGTCGATCAGCCTGACCCGCACCGAGTTCTCGCTGCTCGAGATGCTGATCCACAACCCGCGCCGGGTGCTCAGCCGCAGCCGCATCCTCGAAGAGGTGTGGGGCTTCGATTTTCCGACGTCGGGAAATGCCCTGGAGGTCTACGTCGGGTACCTGCGCCGCAAGACCGAGGCCGAGGGAGAACCGCGCCTGATCCACACCGTGCGCGGTGTGGGTTACGTGCTGCGTGAGACGCCTCCTTGATGCCGAGGCCCTGATGCTCCAGAAGATGCGCGAAACCATGGACCGGAAGATGCGGGAAGTGCCGCAGATGCCGGTGTCGGCGCCGGACGGCGCAGTGCAACATGACGCCAGCTCGGTATCGCTGAAATGGCGCGTCATGCTGCTCGCGATGTCGATGGTGGCATTGGTCGTCGTCCTCATGTCGGTCGCGGTGTACGTCGTGGTGTCCAAGGCCCTGTACGGCGACATCGACAACCAGTTGCACAGCCGCGCCCAACTGCTCATCGAGAGCGGGTCCCTGGCCGTCGACCCGGGCAAAGCCATCGAGGGCACCGCGTACTCCGACGTCAACGCGATGTACGTGATCCCGGGCGAGTCCATCTACACCGCGAACCAGCAGGGGCAGACGCTGCCGCTGGGTACGCCGGAGAAGGACGTCATCGCCGGCAAGCTGCTGATGTCGTTGCGTACCACCAACTACCAGCGTGTGCTGGCGGTGCATCTGCAGTCGGGTAACTCGCTGCTGATCTCCAAAAATCTGGGGCCGACAAGTGAGGTTCTCAAACGGCTGGGCACCATTCTGCTCATCGTGGGTGGAATCGGCATGGCCGTCGCCGCCATCGCCGGTGGCACGGTCGCCCGGACCGGGCTGAGACCCGTCGCCCGATTGACCGAGGCCACCGAACGGGTGGCCCGCACCGACGACCTGCGTCCCATCCCGGTGTATGGCAATGACGAATTGGCCAGGCTGACAGAGGCTTTCAACATGATGTTGCGGGCGCTCGCCGAGTCGAGAGACCGGCAGGCCCGCCTCGTGTCGGACGCCGGCCACGAGTTGCGCACGCCGTTGACCTCTCTGCGGACCAATGTCGAACTGCTCATGGCGGCCATGGCGCCCGGCGCGCCGCCGTTCCCCGAGGAGGAGATGACGGGTCTGCAGTCCGACGTCATCGCCCAGATCGAGGAGCTCTCCACCCTCGTCGGGGACCTGGTTGACCTCACCCGCGACGACGCCAGCGTGACGGTGCACGAGCCTGTCGAGATGGCCGAGGTCGTCGACCGCAGCCTGGAGCGAGTTCGCCGCCGCCGCAACGACATTGACTTCGATGTCGACATCGCCGGATGGCAGGTCTACGGCGACGGGGCCGGGTTGTCCCGGGCGGTGCTGAACCTGCTCGACAACGCCGCCAAGTGGAGTCCGGCCGGCTCGGTGGTGCTGGTCCGGCTGAGGCGCATCAGCCCGACGCACGCGGAGCTGGTGGTGTCCGACTGGGGACCCGGCATCCCGCCGCAGGAACGGGCGCTGGTGTTCGAACGTTTCTACCGGTCGACGACCGCACGGGCGATGCCCGGTTCCGGGCTCGGGCTGGCCATTGTGAAGCAGGTGGTGCTCAAACACGGTGGGGCACTGCGGATTGAGGACACCGTGCCGGGCGGGACGCCTCCTGGCACGTCGATCCATCTCGTATTGCCGGGCAGGCCCTCGGGTGTCACCGCAACACACCGGCCCTCTGGGCTGGACGTAACGGGTGTGACCACGGAAAATGAAGCTGCCCGGACGGGGGAGGAAGTCTAGGGTGCGGCCAGTGGTGTCTCAGTGCATTCTCAGCCCGAATGGGCACCGATAGGTCATGTCGTTCGTTGTCCCGGCAACGAAAGCGGAAATACAGGAAGAGTGTCGACCAGTAATGACGAATCACCCGAGGTACTCGCAGCAGCCCGAGTCCGGTCGGCGTCCTGATTCCTATCAGTCCGCGCCCGGCTACGGCGCTTCGCCGCAGCAGGGGTCGTCATATGACTGGCGGTATGCCACGCATCAGCAACCGCAGACCACCGGGCAGTACCCGACGGGGAGCTACCCGACCGGTCAGTACCAGACGGGGCAGCACCAGACCGGGCAACATCAGACCGGACAACATCAGACCGGCTCGTACTCCACCGGCCAGTACTCGACCGGGTCGTACGGTTCGCAGCCGTACGACCCGTATCGCAACGGACAGCACAATGGTCGACCGTCTTCCATCGCGGCGCGACCGCAGAACCGTTCCCGCACAGGGCCTTTGATCGCCGGAATGGCAGCGGTGGCACTGGTGTCGGCGGGCATCGGCGGCGGCATCGTGATGCTGGCCCAGCCCGACTATTCGAATGGTTCGACCTCACTGGGCGGTTCGGCGCGCGGGCAGCACGCGGGAAACGCGCCGATCGGTTCGGTCGAGCAGGTCGCCGCCAAGGTGGTGCCCAGCGTCGTGAAGCTGGAGACCGACATGGGCCGGTCGTCCGAAGAGGGCTCCGGCATCGTCCTGTCCGCCGATGGGCTGATCCTGACGAACAACCACGTCGTGGCCGGCGCCAAGGATGTTCCGGGCGCGCCTCCCGGCAGTCCGCCGGTACAGACCAAGGTCACGTTCAACACCGGCACCACCGCGACATTCCAGATCGTCGGCACCGATCCGAGCAGTGACATCGCCGTCGTCCGGGCCAAGGGCGTCTCGGGCCTGACGCCCATCTCGTTGGGCTCGTCGTCCAATCTGGTGGTGGGCCAGCAGGTGGTGGCAGTCGGTTCGCCGCTGGGTCTGCAGGGCACCGTCACCGAGGGCATCATCAGCTCGCTGAATCGCCCCGTCGCCGCGGGCGGCGATGCCAAGAACCAGAACACCGTGCTGGACGCGATCCAGACCGACGCCGCGATCAACCCCGGCAACTCCGGTGGCGCGCTGGTCAACATGAGCGGGGAACTGGTCGGCATCAACTCGGCGATCGCGACGCTCGGGGGTGACTCCGGTCAGTCGCAGAGCGGCTCGATCGGACTGGGCTTCGCCATTCCGGTGGACCAGGCCAAGCGCATCGCCGATGAGCTGATCAAGAACGGCATCGCCAGCCATGCGTCGCTCGGCGTGCAGGTTGGCAACGACAAGGCGATCGACGGCGCGAGGATCGTCGACGTCACCAACGGCGGGGCGGCCCAGTCGGCCGGCCTGCCGAGCGGTGTGGTGGTGACCAAGGTGGACGACCGCGTGATCAGCAGCGCCGACGCGCTGGTGGCCGCGGTGCGCTCGAAGGCGCCCGGCGACAAGGTCACGTTGACCTACCTCGACACCGCAGGCAAACCGCAGACCGTTCAGGTGACCCTGGGAAAGGCGCAACAGTGATGAGTGCAGGCCCGAGTTCGATGTCAGAGGCGGGATATACGGTGACAGGCATGGAACAGGCAGGGGAATTGGCCGGGCGCGCACTCGTCGTGGTCGTGGATGACCGGACGGCGCACGGCGAAGAGGATCACAGCGGCCCGTTGGTCACCGAATTGCTCGGTGAGGCCGGCTTCCTTGTCGACGGAGTTGTCGTGGTCCCGGCCGACGAGGTCGAGATTCGCAACGCCTTGAACACCGCGGTGATCGGTGGCGTCGATCTGGTCATCTCCGTCGGCGGCACCGGGGTCAGCCCCCGCGATGTCACGCCGGAAGCGACCCGCACCATGCTCGATCGCGAGCTGCTCGGTATCGCCGAGGCACTCCGGTCATCGGGCTTGGCCGCGGGTATTTCGGACGCCGGCCTCTCCCGTGGCCTGGCCGGAGTCTCGGGAAGCACGCTGGTGGTCAACATCGCCGGCTCGCGCGCGTCGGTGCGCGACGGTATGGCGACGCTGGGGCCGCTGGCCGCATACATCATCGCCCAGCTGTCGAGTCTCGACATCTGATTGCTGAGCTCCGCAGGGGGCGCGTCGGCCGAACGGAGTAGTCAGGTTTGTCCGACCCGAGTGATTCAATTTAGCAAAGGTGTGATCTTGATCACACCGAAGGAGGCTTGTGATGAGTGATACACAGCCCTCGCGCGACCTAGTTAACAAGGTGTTCGGCGATGTTTTGCCGGACGTTACCCGCGACGAATGTAACGAAACCTCCCCGTCGGGGGATGGTGACCGAGATCGCTGGCTACGAGAGAACGTTCCGCCGCACCACCGCTGAGCACGCTGTTCTCACAACGGGTGCCCGCGAACGAGGTTAACTCCTGATTGCGCCGGTCAGTGGCCCTGTTGAGGGCATGTTTCCGGCTTGTTTCGGCCCAACCGACCGGTAGGGCAGACGCCGTTTTGCAGGTAGTTCCCAGCAAACTTTTCCGGATCGGGAATATATGCGCGGTCCTGATGCAGTTCGCATTGCCGGAGCGGACGTACGCCGATATCTTCCTCGTGTCAACGATGAGCAAAAGGTAAGAGCGACATGTGAAGTTCGCCTGTAGGCGCACATGAAGGTCTTGCGACGGTCGCGCGGTCAGCTTGCTGGCACCGCCTACTGAGCTAGGGAGAATATGAAGGCATTCAGTCGGGTGCTGGTAGCACTGGTAGCGGCGCTGGCGTCGCTGTTTTTCGGAGCAGGTACGTCCCATGCGGGTCTGGATAATGAGCTGAGCCTGGTCGATGGCCAAGATCGGACGCTGACGGTGCAGCAGTGGGACACGTTTCTGAACGGCGTATTCCCGCTGGACCGCAACCGCCTGACGCGTGAGTGGTTCCACTCGGGCCGGGCCAAGTACATCTGCGCCGGCAAGGGCTGCGACCAGTTCGGTGGCACGCTCGAGTTGGGTTACCAGATCGGTTTCCCGTGGTCGCTGGGTGTGGGTATCAACTTCAGCTACACCACGCCGAACATCCTCCTGGATGACTTCAACCCGGCGACGCTGGCCGGTACCGGCGGCGGTGGCATCATCACGCCGAACCTGTTCCCCGGTGTGTCGATCTCGGCGGACCTGGGCAACGGGCCGGGTATCCAGGAAGTCGCGACGTTCTCGGTGGACGTGTCCGGCCCGGCCGGTGCCGTCGCCGTCTCGAACGCTCACGGAACCGTGACCGGCGCGGCCGGTGGCGTGCTGTTGCGTCCCTTCGCTCGCCTGATCGCCAAGACCGGTGACTCGGTGACGACCTACGGCGAACCCTGGAACATGAACTAGGCGAGATCGCCAGCGCCTAGGGCTTATGCTTGGCGCCGATGACGCATTCGGGGCGGCGTCGACAGGCCAGACCATCTGGTGCTGTCGACGCCGCCCTGCGTCGTTTGTCAGCAAAATCAAGCCCGGAAAGTGGGAATCATGAAGGCGTTCAGTCGGGTGCTGGTGGCGGCGGTAGCGGCGGCCTCGTCGCTGTTTGTGGGCGCGGGTACGTCCCATGCGGGTCTGGATAATGAGCTGAGCCTGGTCGATGGCCAGGATCGGACGTTGACGGTGCAGCAGTGGGACACGTTCCTCAATGGGGTGTTCCCGCTGGACCGCAACCGGCTGACGCGTGAGTGGTTCCACTCGGGCCGGGCCAAGTACATCTGCGCCGGCAAGGGCTGCGACGAGTTCGGTGGCACGCTCGAGTTGGGTTACCAGATCGGTTTCCCGTGGTCGCTGGGTGTGGGTATCAACTTCAGCTACACCACGCCGAACATCCTGCTCGATGACTTCAACCCCGGAACTCTGGCCGGTACCGGCGGTGGTGGCATCATCACGCCGAACCTGTTCCCCGGCGTGTCGATCTCGGCTGACCTGGGCAACGGTCCGGGTATTCAGGAAGTCGCGACGTTCTCGGTGGACGTGTCCGGCCCGGCCGGTGGAGTGGCGGTGTCCAACGCGCACGGCACTGTTACGGGTGCGGCTGGTGGTGTGCTCTTGCGTCCATTCGCCCGCCTGATCGCCAAGACCGGTGATAGCGTCACGACCTACGGAGAACCCTGGAATATGAACTAGGTGAGAGCAAACTGCGCCTAGGCCTTATGCTAGGCGCCGACGACGCATTCGGGGCGGCGTCGACAGACCAGACCACCTGGTCTCGTCGACGCCGCCCTGCGTCTGCAAGGAACTTCATATGGACCATCATCAAGCCCAGAAAGTGGGGACCATGAAGGCATTCAGTCGGGTGCTGGTAGCGACGGTCGCGGCGGCTTCGTCGCTGTTCTTCGGCGCGGGTACGTCCCATGCGGGTCTGGATAACGAGCTGAGCCTGGTCGATGGCCAGGATCGGACGCTGACGGTGCAGCAGTGGGACACGTTCCTGAACGGTGTGTTCCCGCTGGACCGCAACCGCCTGACGCGTGAGTGGTTCCACTCGGGCCGGGCCAAGTACAACTGCGCCGGCAAGGGCTGCGACGAGTTCGGCGGCACCTTGGAGCTCGGCTACCAGATCGGCTTCCCGTGGTCGCTCGGCGTGGGCATCAACTTCAGCTACACCACGCCGAACATCCTCCTGGACGACGTCAACCCGACCACGTTTGTCGGCGGCGGTGGCGGCATCATCACGCCGAACCTGTTCCCCGGCGTGTCGATCTCCGCTGACCTGGGCAACGGTCCGGGTATTCAGGAAGTCGCGACGTTCTCGGTGGACGTGTCCGGCCCGGCCGGTGCCGTCGCCGTCTCGAACGCCCATGGCACCGTGACCGGCGCGGCCGGTGGCGTGCTGTTGCGTCCCTTCGCTCGCCTGATCGCCAAGACCGGTGACTCGGTGACGACCTACGGCGAACCCTGGAACATGAATTAGCCCTGAAAAGGGTATGAGTAGGGGCGCGCAGCGCTTTTACTGAGCGCCAACGACGTACTTTGGGGCGGCGTTGACAGACCGAATCGGTCCGTCAACGCCGCCCCGTCGTTTTGCCGGGCGTTGACAGTGAACAGCAGCCCCGGGAGTGGAGAATTGACGGCGTTCGGTCGTGTGGTGTTGGTGGTTCTGGTCGGGGTGTCGTCGTTGTTCCTGGCGGCGGGTACGTCGCACGCGGGCGTCGACAATGAGCTGAGCCTGGTCGACGGCCAGGATCGGACGCTGACCGTGCAACAGTGCGACACGTTCCTCAATGGCGTGGTCCCGCTGGACCGCAACCGGCTGACGCGTGAGTGGTTCCACTCGGGCCGGGCGAAATACAACTGCAGTGGCGCCGGGTGCGAGGAGTTCGCCGGGGCGTTGGAGCTGGGTTACCAGATCGGTTTCCCGTGGTCGCTGGGTGTGGGTATCAATTTCAGCTACCAGACGCCGAATATCTTGCTGGACGACGTGACGCCGGCGACGCTGACGGGCCAGGGCTTTGGTGGCATCATCACGCCCAATCTGTTCCCGGGCGTGACGATCTCCGCGGACCTGGGCAACGGGCCGGGTATCCAGGAAGTCGCGACGTTCTCGGTGAATGTATCGGGCCCGGCCGGCGCGGTCGCGGTGTCCAACGCGCACGGAACCGTGACCGGCGCGGCCGGCGGCGTGATGCTGCGTCCCTTCGCGCGGCTGGTCTCCGAGACCGGTGATTCGGTGACCACCTATGGCGAACCCTGGAATATGAACTGAGCCGAGCGGTCCGCACCGGCCTACGACACAGCCCCGGCCAGGAGCCGGGGCACCGACGTGGAACTACTGGTCGTTGCCGGTGTCCTTGCTGGTGGTGAGCAGATCGCGGATCTCGGTCAGCAGTTCGACTTCCTTCTTGACTGCTTCTTCTGTGACGGTGCGGAACCGGCTGTACGGCAGCACGACCACGAAGTAGATGACCGCCGCGACCAGGACGAAGTTGATCGTCGCGCTCAGGACGGCATTCAGGTCCATGTAGTTGTCGCCGAGCAGATGGATGCGCAGCACGCCGTACGAATGGTCGCCGCCGGCGCCGATGCTGGAGATGAGCGGCTGGATCACCTGGTCGGTGAATGCCTTCACCAGCGTGGTGAACGCGGCGCCGATGACCACCGCGACCGCCAGGTCGACGATGTTCCCTTGCATGAGAAACGCCTTGAAGCCCTTGAACATGACTGCCCTCCCTGTGATACGTCCTGTACCCACGAACGGTAAGACTGACCTCGGCTTCGCGCAGTAGTCGGCGGCCTCACGACCGCAACAGATGCGATCCGGTGACGAAATCGAAATCGTCCGCCGGGCAAATTTCGTGGCTCAGTGCAGCGTGACGGTGATCGCCCGGTGCAGAGCCGCACCGGCGACGGTGTTGGCGCTGTGCCGGGGCAGGGCCACCAACACGACGCGTTCGTCGGCGCTCGTCGGTGTCTTGCGGCGTTCGGATACCAGCACCACCCGGGCATCGGTCGCGATGACCTCGGCTGCCGATTGATCTGCTGCGGCACCGGTGTTCTCCGGTCCAGCCAGGACGTCGACGACGTCGCCCGCGCGCAACAGGTCCGGGAGGGCGGGGTCGGCCAGATGCAGTGGCACCATGCGCGCGTCGGGACCGGCGGCAGCCGTGGTCAGCCGGGAACCGAGCAGCCGCACGTCGGTGATCACCTCACCGCGTCGTGTGGGAGCGGCCAGCGTCGAGCCGACCGCGGCGCTCGGCTCGCGCAGCGCGCCGTCGGGAATGCCTGGCGCGGAACGGGATTCGACGACGACGTCATCGACGGTCAACGTCGACCCAGGGGAGATGTCGTGCTTGGCGACGACGACGCCGATCTGGCCGTCGCGAGGATCCGGACGGAACTCGATGACGGCCGCGAGCACCACCAGCAGTCCAGCGGCGACGCGGCGCGCAGCGGTGGTCCGGGCCCAATCAGGCCGCAATTTCTGTGTCAGTCGGCCCAGCAATGGCGCGTCGAGTGAATCCCCCATGCCGCAACGGTAGGGATTTCAGCCGGGAAACACAGGCCGGAAGGTATGCGGCCTGTGGATAACTCAGCTGGACGCGGCGGCGGCCGGAGCAGCCGACTTGGTGCTGCTGCTCGATGCGGACGACGACGAAGAGTCCGACGAACTGGAGCTCGACTCGGTCTTGGCCGGAGCGGCCGCGGTGCTGGAGCTCTTCGAGTCGCGGCTGTCGGTGCGGTAGAAACCGCTGCCCTTGAAGACCACACCGACGGAACCGAACAGCTTGCGCAGCCGGCCGTGGCACTTGGGGCATTCGGTCAGTGCGTCATCGCTGAATGCCTGAACCGCGTCGAACCGGTTGTCGCACTCGGTACACGCGTAGGAATAGGTCGGCACGTAAACCTCCGAGGTCGTCAAACTTGTTAGCACTCTACCGGCTTAAGTGCCAAAACAGCTATTCGGTGCCGGCCATTCCCAGGCCCCCGGGCCCGGCGGCCTGGTGACAGGGCCAATCGCTTCCGGGATGGCGGCGGGACACATAGCATTGTGCGCATGACTGGCAACATCACCAAGGGCGGCTGCGACAACCCGGACTGCACCTGCGAGAACTGCAACTGCGGCTCGGGATGTACCTGCGGCAAGGACTGACGTCCGCCCCCAAGACCTAGATTCCCAACTTGACCAGCCCCGACCTCGGTGTCAGGGCGTGTGTCATCGGCACATCGTGAGGCTCGGCGGGCAGTGCCGGCAGCAGGTCGTCGTCGTACACCACCGCCACGAGGAGCGCGTCCGGCGCGGCCAACGCCAGTGAGCGGTCGTAGAAGCCGGCGCCGCGGCCCAGCCGGACGCCGGCGCGGTCGACGCCGAGCGCAGGGACCAGAATCACACCGGCCTGCCGGATGGCGTCCGGTGGCAGATGCGGCGTCGCCGGTTCGAGCAGCCCGAATTGCGCTTCGGTGAGATGCCCGGGGCGATACCAGCCCCAGCTCAGTGGCACATCGGGGCGAGTCACCGGCAACAACACCCGGGCGCCGGCCTCGACCAGAGCGTCCAGCAGTGCGGGTGACCCCGGCTCGGTGCCGATCGGCACGTAGGCGCACACCACGCCGCCGTGCCCCGCCAATTCCGGTGCCCGCCGTGCCAGGGCTTCGGCGTCCGCCTGTCTCTGCTCGGGGGTCAGGGCGCGACGTCTACGCAGGATGGCGCTGCGCAGCTCGCGCTTTCCCTCGGGGCTCACAGTTACCACCGTGTCATATTTGCTCGTGCGGTGTTGTACACCTGTCCAGGTAATGGCCACTTTGACGTTGCCGCCGACCTCGGAAAGGTGCACCTTGGTAGGGCAGATCGAGGCAATGCCGTTATCGTGTGAACAATGACGACACAGACTTCAGTGCCGATGCCGCGCACCGCGGTGGTCCCGGCCGCTGGTCTGGGCACGCGTTTTCTGCCTGCTACCAAGACCGTCCCCAAGGAGTTGCTGCCGGTCGTCGACACCCCCGGCATCGAGCTCGTTGCTGCCGAAGCTGCTGACGCCGGCGGCGAGCGACTGGTCATCGTGACCTCGGAGGGTAAGGACGGCGTCGTCGCGCATTTCGTCGAGGACCTCATCCTCGAGGGAACGCTCGAGGCGCGCGGCAAGCACGTGATGCTCGAGAAGGTGCGGCGGGCGCCCGCGCTGATCAAGGTGGAGTCGGTCGTGCAGGCCGAGCCGCTGGGCCTGGGCCACGCAGTCAGTTGCGTAGAGCCGGTCCTGCTGCCTGACGAGGACGCCATTGCGGTCCTGCTGCCCGACGACCTGGTGTTGCCGACCGGCGTGCTGGAGACCATGGCGAAGGTGCGTGCCAAGCGTGGCGGATCCGTGCTGTGTGCCATCGAGGTGCCGAAGGACGAGATCAGCGCCTACGGCGTGTTCGACGTCGAGACGGTGCCCGACGCGGCGAACCCGAATGTGTTGCGCGTCAAGGGCATGGTGGAAAAGCCCAAGGTCGAGGATGCCCCGTCGCCGTTCGCCGCGGCGGGACGGTACATCTTGGATCGCGCCATCTTCGACGCGCTGCGGCGCGTGCAGAAGGGCGTCGGCGGTGAGATCCAGCTGACCGATGCCATCGCGCTGCTCATCGAGGACGGCCACCCCGTGCACGTCGTGGTGCACCGCGGGTCCCGACACGACCTGGGAAATCCCGGCGGCTACCTTAAAGCTGCGGTTGACTTTGCGTTGGAACGCGACGACTACGGCCCGGAATTGCGGCGTTGGTTGGTCGAGCGATTGGGTCTTGCCGAGCGCTGAGCGCCTGACACCGGCGGTACGGTTGGCCCGCACATGCGCGAGCATGTGGTCAGCCACGGTGTACAAGGTATGCAGAAAGGCGAGCTGTGCGTTCGGTTGAGGAACAGCAGGCCCGGGTTGCGGCTGCGGCGGTGGCGCCGCGGCCGGTGCGGGTAGCGATTGCCGAAGCGCAGGGCCTGATGTGCGCCGAAGAGGTGATCACCGAACGCCCGCTGCCCGGGTTCGACCAAGCCGCCATCGACGGCTATGCGGTGCGCAGCGTCGACGTGATGGGCGCGGATTCCGGCGGCGAGAGCGACGTCACTCTGCCCGTGGTCTCGACCATCGCCGCTGGTGAACGTACGCCCACCCGCCTGCAGCCGCGTCAGGCCGCGCGGGTGCAGACCGGTGCGCCGATGCCCACGCTTGCTGATGCGGTGCTGCCGCTGCGCTGGACCGACGGCGGTGAGTCGCGGGTGCGGGTCCTGCGCGGTGTGCGATCCGGCGCGTATGTGCGTCGTACCGGGGACGACGTGCAGCCCGGCGACGTCGCGGTGCGCGCCGGCACCATCATCGGACCGGCGCAGGTCGGACTGTTGGCGGCGGTGGGTCGCGAACGCGTGCTGATCCACCCGCGGCCGCGGCTGACGATCATCTCCGTCGGCGGTGAGCTGGTCGACATCGCCCGGACCCCCGGCAACGGCCAGGTCTACGACGTCAACTCCTATGCACTGGCCGCCGCGGGCCGCGACGCCGGCGCCGAGGTGAACCGGGTCGGCATCGTGGACGCCGACCCCAAAATTCTTCGCGACGTCGTCGAAGGACAGCTGAGCCGGTCGGAACTCGTGGTGATCGCGGGCGCCGTCGGCGGCGCGGCGGCCGAGGGCGTGCGCGCGGTGCTCGCCGAGCTGGGGGAGATGGAGGTCGCCCGGATCGCGATGCACCCCGGATCGGTGCAGGGCTTCGGCACGCTCGGGCGCGACGGCGTGCCGGTCTTCCTGCTGCCGGCGAACCCGGTGAGTGCGCTGGTGGTTTTCGAGGTGATGGTCCGTCCGTTGATCCGGATGTCGCTGGGCAAGCGGCAACCGATGCGGCGCGTCGTGCCGGCCCGCACGTTGTCACCCATCTCATCGGTGGTGGGGCGCAAGGGATTTCTGCGCGGCCAGTTGATGCGTGACCAGGACACCGGCGAATATCTGGTGCAGGCGCTGGGCGGCGCGCCGGGCGCGTCGCACCTGCTGGCCACCCTTGCCGAGGCCAACTGCCTGGTGATCGTGCCCACCGAGGCAGAACAGATTCGCACGGGTGAATCGGTCGACGTGGCCTTTCTTGCTCAGCGTGGCTGATCCGTGAACTTGCTGCGTTCGAGTGCGATACATCCGGGCTGGCCGTTGTCGGTCGGCCCGATCCGGGTGCGGGCCGGGGTCGTCCGGTTGCGGCCGGTGCGGTTGCGTGACGGTTCGGTGTGGAGCCGGATGCGGCTGACGGATCGTGCGCACCTGGAACCCTGGGAGCCGGTCGGTGAGGTGGATTGGACTGCGCGCCACGCTGTTTCGTCATGGCCGGCCCTGTGCTCAGGTCTGCGTTCGGAGGCCCGGCGCGGGCGCATGCTGCCGTACGTCATCGAGTTGGACGGCGAGTTCTGTGGCCAGCTGACCATCGGAAATGTGACGCACGGAGCGCTGCGGTCGGCGTGGATCGGCTACTGGGTGGCACGTCAGTTCACCGGTGGGGGCGTTGCGACGGCGGCGCTGGCGCTGGGGGTCGACCATGCCTTCGGTCCGGTCGGCCTGCACCGGATCGAGGCCACGGTGCGGCCGGAAAATGGTCCGAGCCGGTCGGTGCTGGCGCGAGTGGGCTTCCGCGAGGAGGGCCTGCTGCAGCGTTACCTGGAAGTCGACGGGGCGTGGCGGGACCATCTGCTCGTGGCCAAGACAGTGGAGGAGATGGTCCAGTCGGCGTCATCGGCGCTGGTCAGGGATGGTCGAGCCACCTGGGTCTGAGCAATTCGTGCGGTTTGTGCCGGGAATTGTGCGCAAATCGCAAATGCAACTGTGTTGCAGATGTGACATCTGTGACTGATGTGCTTGTAAGTAGCGAATTACAGGTGTGTAATTGACCCTGGCGCGTCGGCTTCGGATGCGCTGGTCACAGACCTAATCTGATGGGGAAAGGAGCCGGCGACATGCCAAGCATCCCCCAATCTCTCCTGTGGATATCCCTCGTTGTGTTGTGGTTGTTCGTACTGGTGCCGATGTTGATCAGCAAGCGCGAGAACGTCCGCCGGACGAGCGATGTCGCATTGGCGACCCGCGTGCTCAATACGAACGGCAACAGCCGACTGCGACGCCGCAGTGGGCCCGCCGCCGGTCACCACAGCGACCCGCACTGGAAGCAGGACGAGGACTTCACGGCTTTCGAAGAAGACTTCGCGCGTACCGATGCGACCACCGACTCGATCCCGGTCGCCGACCCCGAAGCGGATAAGACGCGTTCGATGGTGGTCGTCGAGCAGGTCGTCGTCGAAGAGTCGGAGTACCTCGACGTCGAGGTCGTCGAGATGGACTCCGGTGCGCTGCCCATCGGCGCCTCGGGCCGCATGAAAGCCGTCCCCGAGCCTGAAACCGCCGAACAGCCAACGCTTTTCGACGAGGTCGCGACGCCGACCATGGCGATCCGCACCATCTCTGAGGCCGACTTCGATCCGGAGGAGGCGCTCACCGATGAGATGGCGGCGGCGGCGGAGCCTGAAGAGGCGGAGCCGACCACCGACGTCCACGAGGCCATCGCAGCCGACGACGCCGACGACGCCGACGAGGTTGTCGAGGAGCAGGCCGAGGCGGAAGCCGAGGCTGACGACGGTACCGAGCACGACTACGAGTACGTCGACGACACCTCGGGTGTGGAAGCGGTGTCGGACGCCGAGCCGAAGCTGGCCGAGTCGATGTCCCAGGCACGCCGCAACCGTTACGAGTCCAAGGCCGCCGTCGCGGCCGCCGAGCGCAAGTACCGCTTCCGCAGCCGGATGCTGTCCGGCATGGCGCTGGCGATCCTGTTCACCGGCATCGCCGCCTACTCGCTGTCACCGGGCATGTGGTGGGTCTGCGGCATGGTCAGCATCGTCTCCGTGCTGTATCTCGCGTACCTGCGCCGTCAGACGCGTATCGAGGAGCAGCTGCGGCGCCGGCGTGCGCAGCGGATGATGCGGTCCCGGCACGGCGTGGAGAACACGCAGGACGAGGAGTTCGACGTCGTCCCCTCTCGCTTGCGGCGTCCGGGCGCCGTAGTGCTGGACATCGATGACGAGGATCCGATCTTCGAGCACCTGGAATACACCCGGATGGCCAGGGACTACGACCTGCCCCGAGCGGCGGGACAGTAACTCGGTTTTTATGTGACGGACCGGTACTGGTAGCCTTTGCTTCCGGTACAAGGGGCTATAGCGCAGTTGGTAGCGCGTCTCGTTCGCATCGAGAAGGTCAGGGGTTCGATTCCCCTTAGCTCCACAGAGATTCAGCTGGTTCGGTCTGCCCGGATCAGCGGCGCGCTCCGCTGGGGGGAGCGCATGCGGCGGTCGGAGATTTCGAGGGGGAATCTACGTGGTCGACGATCAATCTGGTGCTGACGCGGCTCCTGTCAATCCGCGGACGTCACGTCGCTGGTTGCTCGTCGTGGTCGTCGTGATCGTGGTCGCGGGCGTCGCCGTTGCCGGGTCGCAGACACGCTGGTTCGGCCTTCGTCCAGACCCTCGCGAGGCCGTCGCCATCGACCGCTGTGAGGACGCCGTGCGCCATGATTTGGCGGTTCCGGATCAGGCCCACTTCGACCGCGTCAGGGCGCGGGCGGACATCGTCACCGAAGATGATCATGTTCGCCTCGGGTTCGACGCTTCGAAGGTCGCTGCCATGTGGGGAGTATCGGGCTCGGTGGCTTCGCCCGGACGTTCGGGACAGCCGGCTACGCTGGAGTTCGCCTGCCGCGCAGCATTTTTCGATGGCCGACCTGTCACTGCATCCGTCAACTACGGGAGCGCGGACCTCTCCGGTCAGCTCGGAAAGCGCAGCTGACAGAGTCGACCCGGGTACGCGATCGGCGTCGGGAGTGCTCGAAAACCCGGGTAGTGTCGGTTATGAACGAGAATGCCCTTGGGGGAGGTTATTCATATGGCGGGGAACGCAGTCGCGGTCAATCTCGGCGAATTGGACCGGTTCATCGGTCAACTTGCGGCATTCTCGCGTGACATCGACGCTAAGGTCGACAGCCTGGCAAGCCACATCGACGGCCTGCACGCGCAGTGGCACGGCACGGCAGCCCAGGCGCATGCGAAGGCGCACGCCGAATGGGCGCAAGGCGCCCAGTTGATGTCCGACGGTATTCGTCGTCTCGAAGAGGCTTCAGCCAACGCGCACAGTGCATTCACCACGACAGTGCAAGCCAACAAGGCGTTGTTCTCATGAGCGGTGAGCTGCACGTCAACCCCACAGATTTGGTACTGACGGCGCAGACCGCGGATACCACTGCCGATGAGATGTTTGAGCGGTACCACGCGATGGCGGCCGAAGTAGCCGGTCTGCTCGACGGCAGGTGGAAAGGTGCGGCCGCTGACGCATGCCGGTCCGCGTGGGACGAATGGAGTGACGGATTCCGCCTCGTTCTCATGGGTCTTCGTGATGAGGCCGACGCGTTGCGCGCTGCTGCCAGTGAATACACGGCTGGCGACGCCCGGGGTGCGGCCGGCGTGTCGTCGGCCGGCCAGGCCATCTGACCTGCGCCGCTTTCAGCGGCTCGCCACGGCCGGCTGCGACAACCCGTTGAGTGAGGACAGTTCCCGGCTGAACCCGGTCGCGGTGTCAGCATCTGTCTGGGTGACGTTGTCGGCCGCCGAGACGATCTTGTTTCCATTAGCCGTCAAGTCATCGATGAAGCTGTTCATCTGATTGTGCAGCTTGTTCGCATATTCAACGAGCCGAGGTCCGGCCGCAAAGCCCGGGTTACCATGCGCCGCTGCCTCTTGTGAAGTGAAGTATTTGTTCGTTTGCGCCTTCGCGGTTCCGGCCAATTCACCGAGACACTGACCGCTTGCCTTCACTTCGCCGGGTTCGATGTTGATGTCGTCGCTCATCGCATTCCTTATGTTGTCCGGAAGATCGGCTACCAGGTTCTCCTGGGCTGTACGATCTCGATCTTCTGTTGGCCGTACCCCTGCTCGAATTCGGGCAGCCGGCCATTGAGCGGATAGTTTTTGGCCGAATCTGAGTGCTGGGTGTAAAGGACTTCCCCGTCCGGCAGGACTCCGGTCACGACGGCGGCATGATGGGTTTCACCGGCGTGGTGACCTTGGCCGTCCTGGGTCATCGTGTAGTAAACGATGTCGCCAGGTCTCGCTTGATCGGCCGAAACAACTTGACCGCCATGGCCGAGGAAGAAGTCGCGATTGTTCTGTGCCGCTGCCCAGGTCGGGGTGTGCGACATGCCGGGCGGCAGAATGTCTTTGTGGCCCATGGTGCCGTCGCTCCAACCGTCCCGGTCGAAATGACGGGGAAGGAACCATGATTCCTTCTGTTTCATGCCACCGCCATAACTGAGTGAGTCGGAAACGAAATTTGTGCAGTTGTCCGAAAATGAGTCGAGGTCCTGGTTGTTGTAATTTGCGATCGCGTATCTCACCGTGCCGACTGAACTGTAACCACGGTCGGCCCGGTCCATTTGCTTCTTGACGTCGTCCGGAATGCCGTTCAAGTCATAGAGTTCGACAGGACACGCGCGCTCCAAGTCGTATTGCTTCTGGGGAGTGAGTTGACTCCACCATTGTCTGACATCTTCGGGTGGCAACCCATCCGGCAGCGTGTCTCGGATTTCTTCCAAAGCCTTGAGGGTGTTGTTGGCCTGGATTCCTTGGGCTTTGCTGACGTCGCTGGGGTCGTTGTCATTACTCACATCGGTCAGCGCACCGGTGCAGAGTCCGTCGGCTTGGGTGGCCGCTTCGACGGCATCCGCAATCAACCGGTGAGCTTCGGCCAATATCGCCATTTTCGTAGCGAGTTCGTCCTGTGACATGGATGGCGGAGCGGTGATGTCGCCGGTTTCCGAATTGACGATGAACCCGGCGCCTTCCGCCATGCGCACGCCGTTTTCGAGTTCGTTCTGGGCGATGGTAACGGCGTGGCTCAGGGTATCGAGTGGATCGACGGTGGCTCTGGCGAGGATGGATGTGGTTTCGGCGCGGACGGCCAGTGTGGTCAGCGCGTCTTTTGCGAGCGCGCCGACATGGTCGGGCCAATGCTCGTCGAGTGGTTGTACCCCATTGCGATGTATGTCCTGATTGACGCGCTCACACTGCGACGCGGCATTGCGCATGTCATTGGCGGCTGCTGTCCACAGCGCAGGTTGCGCATGGCGCAATTGCGCAAAGTTCACCATCGCTGATTCCCACTTCCCCCAGTGCAGCGGGACGAAGTCCTCGCCTCAATCGATGCTAATTCAGTCGGCGGGGCACGGCTGACACCAAAAATGCGGCGACGCCGCGGACGCCGGGCGCCCTCGAGGACGCTTTTCTCATCGAGCAGGTCAGAGTTCGATTCCCCTTGGCTCCAGAGAGATTGGTAGTTCAGTCTGGTGTGGCTTCGCCGAGGCCCAGTGTCACCGAGGGTCCGGCGAAACGCTTCACAAGCTCGTATTCGGATTGTTTGTCTTTGAGCGGCCAATACCACAATGCGAATGTCACGCGGATCAGCCATTGCGCGGCCAACGGGTCGTGGCTGCCGATCATCTCCTCGGCGAACGTGGCGACCAGTGGCGACGCGGTGACGGCCCCGCTGTCGTGATCGGGCCGGATATCTCCCATGATGAGCTTTCCCAGCGGTTCGGCCCGCATGCAGTCCAACGCGACGACGATGGCGGTCACGATGCGCTCGGTGCCTGCCAGGTCCGCGATGGCCTCGCGAATGGAGCCGACGATTCGTTTCGCGAAACGTGAGACGAGCTGCTCGAGGATAGCGGCCTTGCCGCCTGCGCGGCGGTAGACGGTAGCTGGGGAACAGTGCAGCCGGGCGGCCACCGCGTCGATCGTGAACGCTTCGAACCCGTTGCGGGACACGAGTTCTGAGGCTGCCGACAGGATGCGCTCGAGAGCTTCGGTATTGCGGTCCGCGCCGACCACCCAGTCATGTCGAGGCATATCGTGAGGACCTCCGTCGAGATAGGAGCGAAATCCGTTCTATCACCTTGAGACGTTTTCGGGCTTTTTTCTCACAGATATCGCCTGGTCGGGATGGGATCGTGCTCGGCAACCGCATGCCGGGCCCGTGCCTCGCGTTTCAACTTCGGTGTGATGCGTTGACGGCGCCGATGGCGCGGCCGGACGCTGATGAGGTGCCCACCACGACAATCGTTCAGGCGTCGCGCGGCGCCGCGTCAGCGTTGTCCCCGCTGATTGCCGCTGGCCGGCTGAATGTCTCCGCAGCAGTGCGTGCCCACCGCCTGGGATATCGAGCCTGGACGGGCGCGACCAACACGGACTACGACCCGCTGCACCCGGTCACTGCCGCGCAACCTCACGATGCGTACGCCGCGCTGCATCGGGGTGGCCGGGTGCACTACAGCCCCAGGCGCTCCACCTGGATTCTGCATCGGCTCGACGATGTCCGGGCGGCCCTGCGGGACACCGATCAAGTCACGAGCAGCCAAGGGGTGACCCGGATTCAGATGGTCGCCGACCTCGTCGTGGTGACCGACGACGATCTGCACAGCCGCCTGCGCAAGCAGGTGCAACCCGCGTTCACCAAAGGGGCGCTGGATGGTTGGCGCGCCACCATCGAACAGCTCGCCGCGGAACTCGTCGACGACCTCATCGCCGACCCTGGCGCGGACGCTGTGCAGCGACTGACGGTCCCACTGCCGCTGCGGGTCATCGCCGCGATCCTCGGCATCCCGGATCGCGACATCGCTGACTTTCGCCGTTGGTCAGACGAGAGCACCCGACTCATCAACTTCACCCCGACAGTCCCCGGCCTGATGGACGCCGCGAAGTCCATGCGCGCTGCAATGGCATTGCGCCGCTACTTCTTGCGGCATCTGAAGACCGGCGAACTCAAGGGCTCCGATACCGTCCTCGGGCGATTGGTTCAACACAGCGCAGACGGCGCCTTAACTGACGAGGCGCTGTTCCAGATTGCAATCCTGCTCCTGATCGCCGGTAACGAAACCACGACGAACCTTCTCGGCGGCATGCTCGATACGTACGCGAACAATCCAGACCAGTACGACATCATCCAGGCGAATCCGGACCTCATCCCGCAGGCCATCGAAGAGCACGTCCGGTACACCAGTCCCATTCAGAACCTCTACCGATACACCCGCGCGCCATACCGGGTCGGAGAAGTCACGATCCCTACAGGATCTCGCATTCTCCTGTCGTTCGGCGCCGCGAACCGTGATCCGCTGGCTTTCGACGATCCCAATTCTTTTCGCGCGGAACGCAATCCACGCAACCACGTCGGATTCGGCTTCGGCGCACACCTTTGTCTGGGCGCGCCGTTGGCGCGGATGGAGGCGCAGGCGGTTCTCCGCGAGCTCGTCACTCGGGTCTCACGAATCTCGACGACCGGGCCGACGACGTGGTCCACCAACAGCTCGCTACGCGGACCGACGCGACTCCCGGTCGTTCTTCACCGCTGACCGGGGCTACTTTCGCCGATGGATTTGCCGGCGAAAACCTTTGTGTCCTCAGTCAAATCCGGCGGCATTGTCGGCAGCTGCTTGAGCGCTTTCAGCGCGATGTACAGCTCGGCGGAATCCAGCTTCCGCTCGAAGGTACGGCCGGTCAGCTTCTCGATTCGCCGCAGTCGATAACGGACGGTGTTCGGATGGCAGTGGAGCAGTTGGGCTGCCTGGCTTGCCGACCCGTCGGCATCGAAGTAGACCGCCATGGTCGTGATCAACAACTCGCGGTCGCTGTCGGGCAGATCCAGGACGGATCCGAGGATTTGCTTGCTGATCGCGGCTGCGGTGGTGGGCGCGCTGACCACCAGCATCGGCAAGGGACTGTCGTCGAACACCGTCACCTCGGCTATGTCGACCCTCCCGGCGCTGAGCGCGTTCCGGGCCAGATGCAGCGCATGTGGAGTTTGATCAAGCCGGCTGAACGATGGGCTGACGCCGACGCGGCTGGTGGCGAGGGACCTCAGGACGTCGACGAGCTCGGTCATTCCAGCCGCGCTCCGCATGGAAACGATTCCGAGGTGCAGGTCGGGTGTCAGGCGCCACGCCGAGCCGATATCGCGAGCTCGCAGAACGGGTTCGACATTCGGCAGGGCGTGTCGAGCGAGTCCGGGAGCGTCGGCCGCCACTACGGCGAAGGTCCCTTGATAGGGCAATGCCAACAGGTCGGCGGCGTCGTGGACGGTCTTGGCATCGCCCATCCCGCCTTGTAGCACTGCCTCGACAAGTGCCGAACGCTCCTGGTCGCGCCGGAGCATCAACAGTGCCACGGTCTCGTTGAAAGCGTTCATCATCGCGCTGGTGAAGGTGTCGTGGAACGTCCAGATCTCGCCCGCGATGGCGACCAGGTCGGCATCGGAAACCGATTCGGTCTCCGCTCCAGCGGCGACGATCATCTGCCACATGCACTCGAACGAGTTCCGAAATGCGTTCTGCACCAATGCGAGTGGAACCCCTTGGTCGGCGCGTCGTCGGCCCGTGCGACGCGGCGCTTCGAGGTCGAGCAGCGGCTCGTGCGCCAGGTGGCGAAACATGAACTCCAGGTTGGTTCGACACGATTCGTACAGATCGTCCTCGGGAACCAGGCCCCCGCTTCGATACACGTCGATGTTCTGCTGAATCCGGTCAACCAGCACCTGTGCCAGCTCCGCAACGCGGGGTAACAGACTTGCCGCGATCATGCGCCCTGGGTCGGTCGTTTCGGCGGACACCCGTCCAGGGTAGGGGAACTGTCGGGGTCTTTTGTTCCGCCGGACAAATTTGCACCAGGCGTGTGGTTGCCGCCGCTATCGACTCCGGCGTCCTGGCATCTCAAGATGGATTACGGAACAACGTCGCGGATTGTTCGAATGGTGTACGGGTATCCCGACGGTGAGCAAGCTGACAAAGATTGAGGTGGAGTGCTGTGGCAACCGATCAAGAGGAACTGAGCAAGTCCCCGACGCCCGATCCGGCTGAGGACAATGCCTTCTTTCCCTCGCCGTACTCGTTGAGTCAATACACCTCGGACAGAACAGATTTCGGGGGAGTCCAACACGCCGGTGCATATACCGGCGGGCGGTGGAAGGTCCTGATGATCGCCACTGATGAGCGCTATCTGCTGATGGACAACGGCACCATGTTCTCCACCGGGAACCATCCCGTGGAGATGCTGCTGCCGCTGCACCACCTCATGGCGGCCGGCTTCGACGTCGACGTCGCGACGGTCACTGGAAACCCGGCCAAGCTGGAGCTGTGGGCGATGCCGGGCAAGGACGAGGCGGTGCAGCAGACCTATGCGGCCCTCAAGTCCAAGCTCAAGGAGCCGCTGAACCTCCGTGAAGTGGTCGCCGACAAGCTGGGACCTGATTCCGACTACCTGGCGGTGTTCATCCCGGGCGGCCACGGTGCCGAGGTCGGCATCCCGTTCAGCCCCGAGGTCGGTCAGGTGCTCGACTGGGCGCTGGACAACGACAAGTTCATCATCACGCTGTGTCACGGGCCCGCCAGTCTGCTCGCCGCAGCCATCGGCAAGGAAGAGTCGCCGTTCAAGGGCTACAGCATCTGCGTGTTCCCCGACGCCCTGGACAAGGGCCCCAACAAGGACATCGGCTACCTACCCGGCGGACTGCGGCTGTTCATCGCAGAGGCGTTGGAGAAGCAGGGGCTGAAGGTTGTCAACGATCAGATGAGCGGTCAGGTCCATCAAGACCGGCGGCTGCTCACCGGGGACAGCCCGCTTGCCTCGAACAACCTGGGGCTGCTCGCCGCGAATGCACTCGTCGAGGCGGTATCGGCATAGAGGTGACGGTCGCCTGACCGGTCGGGAGGGTCAAGTCGTGGCGTGCTCGCGGAGTACGGCCATCCTTTCGCGGTACTCCGTTTCGGTGATGTCGCCTTGTGCGTATCGCGTGGCGAGTATTTGTCGAGCGTCGGGTTCGGCGGGGCCGGAGTAACCGCTTCTCTGGTCGCCACCGGCGACGCGGATCAGCGCGACCATGCCGCCGAGCACCAATGCCCAGAACAAGAACATCCCGATTGCCATCCCGGCGTAACCCCATCCGCCCATGTCGTGGCCGTACCAGAACATCATGATGTGTTGCTCCTTCCGCTGCTGTGGACCAATCGTCGCGCCGCGGACCGGCTTCTCGCTGGTGTCAAAGGGACAGCGGTAATGGGACTTTCGGCACCAGCAGCCAGCCTGGATGCGCAGTCAGGGCATTGTCAGGGCCAGGACGACGCCGAAAACCACCGCCGGCGGCGTCATCCCGGCGAGAAACCGGAGCCCAAACCGACGACCGCCCGCGGTGAACGCCAGCACGGTTTTCACGATCAGGTTGGAGCCGAGTGCGGCCGCCACCGCGATCAGCGCGGTATCGACGGTGATATCGCCCTTGGCGGCCAGGCTGGCGGCGGCGACAGCACCGGCGTGCGCGTCGGCCAGGCCCGCTGCGAACGCGGCGAGCACGGTGCCTCCGGCGCCGAGCACATCAGCACCCCACCGCCCGACGAGCAGGGCGAGCGTGAGCACCGCGGCCAAGATCAACGCCGGACGTAGAGCGAAGGGTCGGCTCGCGGGCGCCGCGCCGGTGTCCTGTTCTGGCGCCGGATTGCCCTCGGTGAGCTGCCCGGCTCCTCGGTAGACGACGGCGGCGATCGCGATGAGCACGAGGGCGCCGGCAGCGACCGGTGGCCACAGGTGCTGGAGGACTTGGGCGTCGACCACACCGATCACGACGAGCAGCTGGACGAAGGTGGCCAAACTGGCCAGCAGAGCGCTGGCCAGGGGCGCGCGCACGCTAGGTGTCGTGCGGCTGAGCCGTCCCATGGACGCCGTTGTCGCGGTCGCCGAGACGAACCCCCCGGCGATGCCGGTGATCAGCAGGCCACGTTCCGGGCCGAGCGCGCGAACCCCGATGTAGCCGACCCACCCGATACCGGTGAGCAGTACCACGAGGAGCCAGACCTTCTCCGGATTGAGAACGCCGTATGGTCCGAGCCCGCGATCCGGCAGCAGCGGCAGGATCACGAATGCCACGACCAGAAACTTGATCGCGTCTTCCAGCTCGACCTCGGTCATGATGTCGCGGGCGAATCGGTGGATGCGAGTTTTCGAGACGAGCAGACCTGCCACCACGACGGCCAGGGCCACCGCCAGTGCCGGGCGGGAGTAGGCAAGCGCCCCGAGTAGGTAGGCGACGAATGCTGCTGTCGCCGTGGTGGTTCCAGCGTCTTCCGCACTGGTGCGGAAGTAGGCGAGCGCGATCAGCGCGCCGACGCCGAGGGATACCGCGACCACGGTCCATGGGCCGAAACCCGCTGCGACCGCGCCGGCCAGCGACAGCAGCGCGAACGAGCGCGACCCGGCGGGGAGCTTGCGCGTGTGACTACGTTCGCGCTCCAGACCGAGCAACAGCCCGATGGCGAGCGCCACCAGGAAGGGTTCGATCTGCTGCCAGCTCATGTCGGCTCCGGCGGCTAACGCGCGGACGGGAACTGTGGTGCGCGCTTCTCACGCAGCGCCGTATACCCCTCGACCACATCCGGGCCGAGGAACGTCAACATCTCGTAGGCCGCGGACTGATCGAATATCGGGCCCGCGTTGCGGAGCCAGTTGTTGAGTGCGCGCTTGGTGAGCCGGATCGCCTGCTGTGCACCACTGGCCAGCACGTCGGCCACTCGCAGCGCTTCGTCCAGAACTTCTTCGCGGGGAAGGGCTTTGGCGACCATCCCGATGCGCTCGGCCTCGATGCCGTCGATCATCTCGCCCGTCATCAGGTAGTACTTCGCCTTGGCGGTCCCGGCGAGCAGTGGCCAGATGATCGCGGCGTGATCACCGGCGGCCACACCGAGTTTGACGTGGCCGTCGCCGATCTTGGCGTCCTCGGCGATGATTGCCACGTCGGCGAGCAATGCGGCAACGGCGCCGGCGCCGACCGCGACGCCGTTGATCGCGGAGACGATCGGTTTGTCGCAATTGATCATGTTGTAGACCAGGTCGCTCATCTCGTCGAGCATGTGCGAGACCCGGTCGTAGTCGCCGGCCATGCGTTCGACCATCGCCAGATCCCCGCCGGCGCTGAATGCCTTTCCCGCGCCGGTGATCACGGCCACCCGGGTGTCCGGATCGGCCGCCACGTCCTTCCAGATGCCGGCCAGCTCGGCGTGCATGCCCTCATCGGCGGCGTTGTACTTCTCCGGCCGGTTCAGGGTGATCAGCAGGACGCCGTTCTCGCGGCGCGTCAGGGACAGCTGCTGGTAGTCGGTGAATGCCATCTCGCGAAGCCTTTCTGCCACCGGCGGGTGCATGAAGCGCTCCGCCCGATGGCAACCCACGTTACGGTCTCCCGACCGCCACCGTGGTCAGCCCACGCGCACGGTGTCCGAGGCCGGCTGAACCGCCCGCGGCCAGGCCAGCGGATTCAGGCTCCGGTACGGATCGCCGGCCCGGATTTCCTGCAGGTCGGCCAGGATCTGTTCCAGCGCTTGCTGAGTCGCCGACTTGACCGTTTCCACCCAGCGGGCGTGATTCGTCCCCTTCGCCGGTGCCGTGGTGGAAATCGGTTCGCCGAACTCCAGGTACATGCGCTGTGGTCGGGGGATCAGCGTCGGACCGATACCGCGCACCAGCGGCATCGCCATGTCTGACGGTCCGCCGAGTCGCTCGCCGATGGACCGGCTGAGCCGGCCCAGCGTGCTGTCACGTTCGATGAGGGGAGCGTAGACGTCGTCACTGCCGACGAGGCCGACCGGCACGATCGGGTAGCCGCTTTCGATGGCCACCCGGGCGAAACCGCTCCGCCCGTCCCATTTCAGCTGGTATTCCTCGCCCTTGAACTTGGGCATTTCGCGTCCGCCGCCAGGGAAGACCAGCACGGTCTCGTTGTGTCGCATCAGTTCTCGCGCGGTATCGGGGTGGCCGACCACGCCGCCGAAGGCTGCGACCAGGTCGCCGCCGAGGCCCGTCATCTGACCGAGTGCCCGTTCGGCCAGTGGGCGAACTCGCACACTCAGCTCGCGCCGCGTGTAGTACGGGATGAGCAGCACCTCGGCGAAGCCGAAGGCGGTGTGATTGCCCACCAACAGAAAGCGGCCGTCGCGCGGCAGCCGGTCCAGCCCGGTGACGTACGGCCGGTACAGGTCGATCAGCGGATCGAGGGCATCGCCCGTGGCGCCCAGCATATTTCGTAGTGTGCGGACGCGTGGTGGCGGGTCCATGATGGCGGCGATCTCGTCGTCGGTGACAGTCGGCCGGCCCTGTGGCGGTCCGAAACCCATCGTTGCTCCCGTCGGTGGCGTGGTGTAGCCACCAACGTACCGACGAACTGGCTAGTTCAGCTAATAATATCCTGTGAAGTTCGTAGCGCAGCCCGCTCCTTCGGCGTCGTCGCGCCCCAGATGCCGTAGGGCTCATCGGCTTCCATCGCGTGGCCGAGGCACTCGCGCAGCACTGGGCAGTGGTGGCAGATCTGTTTGGCGTGCTCTTCGTGGGCGACCCGCCGGGCGCCGCGGTCGTCGTCGCCGGTGTAGAAGACCTCGGCGGGCAGGCCGCGGCAGCGGGCGTGCAACTGCCAGTCCCACGCCGCGGTGGTGGCCGCGCCCCGCGGGTGGGACCCGGGGCGCGGCCGGTGCCGGTTGCTGCGTGATGGGGATATGAATGTCTCGGCGTGGCAAGGGGATAGCCGCGCCAAGATCATCGGCCGTACTTGCGGTTGAACTTCTCGACGCGGCCGGCGGTGTCCAGGATCTGTCGTTTTCCGGTCCACACCGGGTGTGAGTCCGAGGTGACGTCGACCACGATCAGCGGGTAGGTGCGGACGCCGTTGGCGGTCTGCCATTCGATGGTTCGCGAGCTGGTGGCGGTGGACCGGGTGAGGAACGTGCGTCCGGTGGTGGCGTCCTGGAAGACGACGTGGTGGTAGTCGGGGTGAATGCCGGCCTTCATGGGAACCTCCGTCGACTAGCTGAAAATCGTTGTCATTAAGGCGACGCCGACGATACCCGACGCCTGCGGGCTTGTCGAAAATTATTTTCAATAAGGGGCGGGTTCGAAGGGCACTACGTGGCATGCTGTCCGCCGGTAACGTTTCCCAGGTGCCGGACTCGACCACGGATGACCTGGCCTCGCTGGGGTTCTTCGCCAAATGCCGTCAGGAGGACCTTGATCGGCTCGCGCCTCTGCTGCGCCCACTGACGGCCGAGCCCGGCGAAGTACTGATGACGCAGGGTGAACCGGCTCAGTGGTTCATGCTGATCAGCTCCGGCGGTGTCGAGGTGACGCACGCCGCGCCCGACGGCGAGCTCATCGTCCACCACATCGGACCGGGCTTGATCGTCGGTGAGATCGCGCTGCTGCGCGGCGGCACCCGCAACGCCACGGTGCTGGTCACCGAACCGCTGGCCGGGTGGATCGGCGGGCACGACGCCCTGACGGCCATGCTCGACGTGCCCTGTATGGCCGAGCGCCTGGTGCGCACGGCGAGGCAGCGGCTCGCGGAGTTCATCACGCCGCTTCCGGTGACGCTGAGCGACGGCAGTCAGATGTACCTGCGGCCCGTACTGCCGGGTGACAACCCGCGCGTGCGCCAGGGGCCCGTCCGTTTTTCGACCGAAACCATGTACCGCCGGTTCCAAACCGCATACGAGCCGAGCCCGGCCCTGATGGCCTACCTGTTCGAGGTCGACTACGTCGACCATTTCGTCTGGGTGCTGGCGGATGGTTCGGAAGGACCCGACGGACCGATGGTCGCAGATGCGAGATTCGTTCGGCTGCACGAGAACCCGACGGTCGCGGAGGTGGCCTTCATGGTGGGCGACGACTACCAGGGCAAGGGCATCGGGACCTTCCTGATGGATGCGCTGGTGCCGGCCGCCCGGGGTTCCGGCGTCGAGCGGTTCGCGGCGCGGGTGCTGTCCGACAACTTTCCGATGCGCAAGATCCTCGAACACTACGGTGCCACCTGGGAGCGCGACGACCGCAACATGATCGTCACCGAGTTCGACGTCCCGGCACCTGATCAATTGTCGTTGTCGCACAAGCAGTATCGCGACATCTACACGTTGGCCCAGCACGTGATCAAGGCCGTCGGCTGATGACGGACTCGCTGTACTCCGGGCGTCCGCTGCTCAACAAGGACACCGCCGTGTGCATCTCGCTGGCCGCCCGGCCCAGCAACATCGGCACGCGCTTTCACAACTACCTCTACAACGAACTCGGCCTGGATTTCATCTACAAAGCCTTCACCACGACGGACATCGTCGCGGCGATCGGTGGCGTCCGGGCCCTCGGCATCCGCGGCTGTTCGGTGTCCATGCCGTTCAAAGAGGACGTCATCGCACTCGTCGATGAACTGGAAGAGTCTGCGCGCGTGATCAATTCGGTGAACACGATCGTCAACGACGCGGGCCGGCTGACGGCCTGCAACACCGACTACCTCGCCATCGCCCGGCTCATCGATGAGCACGGCCTGGACCCGGCGGCATCGCTGCTCATCCGCGGCAGCGGTGGGATGGCCAGTGCGGTGGCAGCGGCATTCCGGGACAAGGGATTCGAGGCGGGCAGCATCGTGGCCCGCAATCGGGAGACCGGCGAGCGATTGGCCGACCGGCTGGGGTATCGCTACGCGGCGGACGCTTCGGGTGGCGCGGACATCGTCGTCAACGTCACCCCGATCGGGATGGCGGGTGGGGCCGAAGTCGACGACCTGGCTTTCGATCCCGACGTTATTACCAAGGCGCACAACGTGTTCGACGTGGTTGCGCTGCCGTCGGAGACCCCGCTGGTGCGCGCGGCGCGGGCGGAGGGGATTCCGGTGATCACCGGTGCCGAGGTGATCGCCCTGCAGGCCGCCGAGCAGTTCGAGCGCTATACCGGGGTGCGGCCGACCGCCGAGCAGGTCGCCGCGGCGTCGGCGTTCTCCCGCGCCTGACTCAGGGCACGGTGATCGTCAGTGATTTGTCGATCGCGGCGGTCGCGTCCATCAGCGGCGCGATGGTCTCCTTGGTGCCGCTGGCGTTGATCTGCAGCACGATCACGCCGTCCTTGGTCGGGATGGCGGCCGTCTTCTGGGCCATCAGCCGGTCCTTGCCGTCCTGGCTGTACATGCCGCCGACCTGACATGCCTTGAACCCGGCGAGCTTGGCCTCGCAGTTGGTGCCGGCGTCCTGCCAGTTGTGCAGGTTCTGCAGCTCGCCGGGCGCGTACTGCAGCACCTCGTCCGCATTGGCGCCGGGCAACTTCGAGATCAGCACAATGATGGTCGGCGGGTCGGCCTTCATCGCCGGGTCATCGAATTTGCTTGCGCTCCAAGCCCATTTCGGCGTCAGGGCGCCGGCGTCCACCCAGCCCTGGGGGAGCGGCATGGTGAGCGTCGGAGCCCCGGGATCGCCGGGATGCAGCTGCTGCTCGGTGATGTTCTTCTCGTGCAGGTAGTCCCGGATGGTCTTCTTGGGAGCCGCGGGCGGATTCGGAGCCGCGGGCGTTGTCGGTGCCGCCGCTGCGCTGGTACTCGATGCGCTACTGGAGGTCGACGACGAGGCCGGCTTCGAGTCCGAGTTGCACGCACTCGCGCCCATCGCGATCACGGTCGCGGCCAATGCCACGCCGGCAGTCCTCATCGGCACCATTTACGTCTCCTGTCGTCGGTTGCAGACTACGGGGCGGACGAGGCAGGTGGCGGGAGCTTTCGATGCGAAGCCGTCCCCGCAAAAGACGCATCGGCGTGGCGGCGCACATTGGCCGGGGTCGGCGGGTTTGCCGTGCTATCAACAGCAAATGCGCGCACTCGCGTGGTCGGCAGCAGTCCTGCTGTGTGCTGCGTGCGGGTCGGCCACCGAGCCCACGCGACCGACCACGGCGGTGGCCGCGAAACCCGCCGACCCGGCCGCGATCGGCCGGATGCGCCAGCACCTGCCCAAAAACCTGCAGGGCTACGAGTTCGGTGCGTTGCCGGCACCCGCCACGCCGAGGAATTTCTGGGGCATGTCGTCCGGGGCGACTGCGGACCCGCCGGACTGCGCGGCGCTGGTGGCCGCGCCGGAGGACGGTGCGCGCGGCTGGTCGGCATCGGGACCCGGCGGCATCGTGTACGCGACCGCGGCGCCGGCCGTCGCCCCGGTGCCCGAGCTCACCGGCGACTGCTCCACCTGGACATTGAGCACCGACCGGGCACGCGCGGCCGTCGACCGCATCGATGCTCCGCAGATCGCCGGTGCCCGCACGTTGGGCCTGACGGCACACATCACCACCAGCGTCGAGAACGGCGCGCAAACGCATTCGCAGGCAACAACTCTGATCGCGTACGTCGACACGCTGGCGGTTTCGGTCACCATGGTGACCGACCCAGGGGCCGTCGCCGCGCCGCTGCCCGCCGATCTTCCGGCGACCCTGCTGGACGCGGCCGTACGGTCGGTGCGGGGCATCCCGCCCGTCGACGGGTTGGCCCGGTAGATTCGCCACAATGCGCAGAACGGTGCTCGCGGTGGCCTCCGCTGGTCTGGTGGCGGCATGCACGTCCCACGCCCAGGTGGTGGTCGCCGACCCCGACATCACGAAAATCCTTGATCTGAAGGGCACTTTTGGGCCGGACTTCCAGGTCAAGACGGTCGCGCCGACGGGTATCGACCCGCGCGCCTTCGCCCCGCAGACGCTGCCGCCCGGCCTGAAGTTCGAGCCACCGGACTGCGCGAAGTTCGCCTCCGGCATGGCCGTCTCGCCGGGAGCCAAGGGCAACATGACCGCTGTCACCGCGGAAGGGCAGGGCAACCGGTTCGTCATCCTGGCGGTGGAGACGTCCGAACCGATCGCTCCGGCTGATCCAGGTGACGGCTGCAAGAAGGTGGCCTTCTCCGGCGCCGGGGTGCGGGGCCTGGTCGAAGAGATGCCGGCCCCGCCCATCGAGGGCGTGAAGACCCTGGGCACCCACCGCATTCTCGAGACGGTGGCCAATGGCAAGCCCGCGTCCGGCCAGCTGTACAACTATGTCGCCGGTTTCGGCAGGTTCCTGGTGATCGTCACCGCGAACTCGCTCGTCGTGCCGGACAAGCCGGTCGTGCCGGTGAATACCCAGAAGGCGACGGAGCTGCTGACGAAGTCAGTCACCGCGGTACGCGGGAATTAGGCACCGCCGGCTGGGACGAATGACTAGCGCACGTCGCGCGGCCGGAACTGGATGCTGATTCGCGGTCCGGTGGGGCGGGCGGTCTTGGGTACCGCGTGCTCCCAGGTGCGCTGGCAGGCCCCGCCCATCACCAGCAGATCGCCGTGACCCTGCGGCAGCCGAACGCTCGTCCGTCTGCCGTCGGCGCCCGCGTTGCGGGGGCGCAACGCGAAAACCCTTGTCGCCCCGAGGCTCAGCACCGCGACCATGGTGTCCTCGGTGCTGCTTCGTCCGATGGTGTCACCGTGCCAGGCCACGCTGTCGGCGCCGTCGCGATAGAGACACAGGCCCACCGTGGTGAAGGGCTCGCCGAGCTCGTGCGCGTAGGCGTCGTTGAGTCGCACCCGTAGCCGCGCCAGCCCGGGATGGGGTGCCCGTTCCCGAGCGAGGTCGTGGAAGCTGACGAGGCGGGGCACGTCGAGCACCCTGTCGTACATCTGGCGCTGTTCGGCGCGCCAGGGAATTGCCGTCAGCAGCTCGTCGAAGAGCGTGTCGGCGCCCGTCAGCCAGCCGGCACGGACGTCGACCCAGGCGCCGTCGTCGAGCCACCGCCGTTCGGCGTGGTCGAACAGCGAACCCTGAACCGCCAAGGACACTCCGCGATCCTATCGCACAGACGTTCGATGTGGCTTACCGCCACGTGACGATCAAGCGGCGAGGTACGAGCCGCGTTGAGGAGCGTGGCAATCAGCTAGCGCCACGAAGGCAGCACGATCTCCATGTTCCAGGTGGACGGCGAGATCGGGAGCCCCGTGAGGATCGGATACATCCAGGCGAAGTTGGTGATCACCAACGCCACGTAGAAGCACACGACCAGCAGCCCGAGCGTTCTTCGTTCCGGTTCCGCCGACCGCGGATACAGGACATCGCCGAGGATCAACGTGATCAGGATGATGAGGAACGGCGCTATGGGCGTCGCGTAGAAGAAGTACATCTGCCGGTCGATGTCGGCGAACCACGGCAGGTACCCCGCGGCGTAGCCGGTGAGCGCGGCGGCGTAGCGCCAGTCGCGTTTGACGAACGTCCGCCACACCGCCCAGGCCAGTACCGGGACCGCGATGAACCACATCGCCGGCGTACCCGCCAGCATCACGGCCTTGACGCACGACTGCGCGCCGCAGCCCGGCACGTTGTTGTTGTCGATGGCGTACAGCACCGGCCGCAGCGACATCGGCCACGTCCACGGCTTCGACTCCCACGGGTGGTGATTGCCCGCGGCGTTGGTCAGCCCGGAATGGAAGCGGTAGACGTCGTGCGTGTAGTACCAGAGCGAGCGCAGCGTCGCGAGCGGCCCTTCGCCGATGTTCCGGCCCTCCATGTGCCGGTCGATCGCCGTCTCCGACGCGAACCACGGCGCGTACGACGCCAGGTACACGCCGACCGGGATCAGCGTCAGCGCCCACATGCCCGGCAGGACGTCGCGGCGCAGCGTCCCCAGCCAGGGCCGCTGCACCCGGTACGCGCGCCGGGCCGCGATGTCGAAAGCGACGGTCATCAGGCCGAAGAACACCATGTAGTAGAGGCCCGACCACTTCACCGCCAGTGCGAGCCCCAGTAGGACGCCGGCGCCGAACCGCCACCACCGCACACCGAGCCGCGGGCCCCAGACCGTCTCGGTGATCCGGCCTTCGGTCATCGCGACGTGCATCCGGGCGCGCACCTGGTCGCGGTCCACGATGAGCGCGCCGAACGCCGCCACGATGAACACCGCCTGATAGACGTCGAGCAAGGCCGTGCGAGCGGAGACGAAGCTGACACCGTCGGCGACGATCAGCAGTCCGGCGATACCGCCCAACAGCGTCGAGCGCGTCATGCGCCGCGCGATCCGCGCCACCAGCAGCACCAGGATGACGCCGCACACCGCGCCGGCGAACCGCCAGCCGACGCCGTTGTAGCCGAAAATCCACTCGCCGATGGCCATCAGCTGTTTGGCGACCGGTGGGTGCACCACCAGGCCGTAGCCGGGGTTGTCCTCGACGCCGTTGTTGTGCAGCACCTGCCAGGCCTGCGGCGCGTAGTGCTTCTCGTCGAAGATCGGGGTGCCGGCATCGGTGGGCGAACCCAGGTTCAGGAACCGGGTGATGACGGCCAGCGCGGTGATCACCGCGGTCATGGTCCAGCCGCGCAGCCGATCGGTCGGGCCGAAATCGGCGGCAGGCGTCAGCGGCGCCGGACTGATCACGGGGACCTCGTGCTCGGCGTCGGAGGCGTCGAGGGCGGGGGCGGTCACGTCAGCGAGCTTAGGCTGTCCGGGTGACACCGGTATCTGGTCCGCCCGCGACATCAGCCTCGGGTCCGCTCGCGGACGTCGGTCGGCTGTTGCTCGCGGCCACTCCACTGGGCCAGCCCGGCGACGCGTCGGCCCGCCTCGTCGAGGCGCTCGGAACGGCGGACGTGATCGCCGCCGAGGACACTCGACGGGTGCGCGCCTTGGCGGCGTCTCTGGATGTGCGTCCCGTGGGGCGCGTCGTCAGCTTTTTCGACCAGAACGAGGCGTCGCGGGTCGCGGGACTGGTCGAATCGATCGCCGCGGGGGAGACCGTGCTGGTGGTCAGCGACGCCGGCATGCCGTTGATCAGTGATCCGGGGTACCGCTTGGTGGCGGCGTGCGCCGAGGCCGGGCTGCCGGTGTCGTGTCTGCCGGGCCCGTCGGCGGTGACGACGGCGCTGGCGGTGTCCGGGCTGGCGTCGGACCGGTTCTGCTTCGAAGGCTTCGCACCGCGCAAGGGCCGGGCGGCGTGGCTGGCCGGGTTCGCGAATGAGCGACGGACGTGTGTGTTCTTCGAGTCGCCGCGCCGGTTGGCCGAGACCTTGGCCGAGGCAGTGACCGCGCTGGGGCCGGATCGGCGCGTCGTGGTGTGTCGCGAGTTGACCAAGACCCACGAGGAGATCAAGCGCGGGACGCTCGGCGAGCTGGCCGAGTGGGCTGCCGACGGCGTGCTCGGTGAGATCACCGTGGTGCTCGCGGGTGCCACGCCCGTCGCGGACGTCGACACGTTGGTCGGTCTGGTGCAGGAGTTGGTCGACGACGGAGCGCGCGTCAAAGATGCTTGCGCCCAGGTGATCGCCGAGAATCCTGGCGCCCCGTCACGCCGCGACCTCTACGACGCGGTCCTCAAATCCCGCGGCTGACAGTTCTACCCCTGCTCGCGCCCTTGCTCGCGGGACAGGGCGAGGCTGACGATGGTGGCGGCCTTGTGGAGGCACTCCTCCCATTCGCGGTCGGGGTCGGAGTCGGCGGTGATGCCGCCACCCACACCCAGGATCGCGGCGCCGTCGGCGTCGAATTCCACCGTGCGGATCGCGACGTTCAGTTCGGTACCGGCCAGCGGTGAAGCCAAACCGACTGTGCCGCAATAGATTCCGCGGTCATGAGGTTCCCACTCGGCGAGGAGTTCGCGGGCGCGCCGCTTCGGGGTGCCGGTCACCGACGCCGGCGGGAACGTGGCGTCCAGGACCTCGGCCATCGGGGTCTCGATTGGAACCTGCGCGGCCACCGTCGACACCAGGTGCCAGACGCCCGGCGCGGGTTTGACCGTGAGGAGTTCCGGGACCCGGACCGACCCGGTGGCCGCGACACGACTCAGGTCGTTGCGGACGAGGTCGACGATCATGATGTTCTCTGCGACATCCTTGACCGACGACGCCAATTCTGATGGTGAATGGTCAAGGGGGAGTGTGCCTTTGATGGGGCTGGAGGTGACGATTTCGCCACGGCGGCTGAGGAACAACTCCGGGGACAGTGATGCGACCGCACCCCACTCGCCCGCGACGTAGGCGGCCCGGGCGGGCGCGGTCCGTGCCACCGCGTCGATGAAGAAGTCAACGGGCGCGCCGGCTATCCGTCCGGTGAACCGCGTACAGACGCACGCCTGGTACACCTCGCCGGCGGCGATCGCGTCCAAACAGGACAGCACGCCGGCGCGGTGACTGGCGCGGTCCGGAGCGCACCAGTCGATGGTGTAGCGCGCGGGTGCCGCCGGTTTCAGATCGGCCAGCCAGCCGGGAAGTGCTGCCCCGGAGAGGCTTTCGTACCACCAGTGTCCGTCGGCGTCCCGTCGTAGGACACAGTCGGACCAGCCGCCTGCGGCCGTCGGGATCCGGCTGTCACCGTCCGGGTAGGACAGGTAGCCGAACCAGCCGCCGCCGATCACCTCACCCGAGCCCGGTGGTGCGTCGAACACGTCGGCGGCAGTCACCGGTTCGATGGCCACGCTCGGTGCGATGACGGCCGTCGCGCCGAACCAGTCACCCAGCAGCGCCGCCGGTGGCGGCAGGCCGCAGCGGGCCGCGGCGTCGGCGACAGCCTTCAGCACCCCTGGGGCGTCGCCCAGATCGGCCAACCGCTCGACTCGCACGCCCCACAGCTTCGCCTATGACCGCCCGCGAGCGGGAGGTGCCCCCAGCTCGCACCGGGAGGTGGCCGAATTTCGCGGGACCACTCAAGGAACTCAGGTCAGCGCTGGATCGCCCGCTCGACCAGCACACCGCTGAGCTTGTCCGGGTTGCGCATGGCGTAGAAGTGGCTGATCTGGCCGTCCTCGATCTCGATGAGGATGACGCCCTCGAGCTTCTCTCCGAGGTAGAGCACCAGTGCCGGCGCGTTGTTGTACGTCGCGAGGTCGATGCGGGCTTCGGGGTACTCGCCGGCGCCGCGCATGAGGCCCATCACCAGGCGGGCGACCTTGTCCGGTCCGTACACCGGGCGACGGGCGGCACTGACCTTGCCGTCGCTGTCCGCGGTCCACGTGACATCGGGCGCCAGCAGCGTGATCAGGCCTTCCAGGTCACCGGTCGCGGCCGCCGTCAGGAACTGGGTGGTCACCTCGGCGGACTTGGTCGTGTCCGGTGCGAACCGCTTGCGCCGGGCCTGCACATGCTCGCGTGCCCGGTGTGCCACCTGCCGCACCGCCGCGGTGGATTTGCCGACGGCCCCGGCGATTTCGTCGTAGTCGAAGCCGAACACCTCGCGCAGCACGAACACGGCGCGTTCGTCCGGGCCCAACGTCTCCAGGACCACCAGCATCGCCATCGAAACCGACTCGGCGAGAACGACATCCGAAGACGCATCGCGTTCGTCGAGCAGCAGTGGCTCGGGCAGCCACGGACCGACGTATTCCTCCCGGCGCCGCGCGCCCGCCCGCAGCGCGTTCAGCGCCTGCCGCGTCACCAACTGCGCCAGATACGACTTGGTGTCCCGCACGGTGTCGAGGTCGACGTCGGCCCACCGCAGGTAGCTGTCCTGCAGCACGTCATCGGATTCTGTTGCCGAGCCCAGGATTTCGTAGGCGATGGTGAAGAGCAACGGCCGCAGGTGGGTGAACCGCTCGGCGTGTTCACCCCCTGCCGTCCCGGTGGAACCGGTCATGCGTCGACCGCCTCCGTCAGATGTTCGGCACGCTTACCGCCCGACATCACGAAGATCGCGCTCGGCTTACTCGCCGCGCGTCGGATGCCCCACAGCGTGCCTTTGCAGATCGCTTCCTTCAGCTTCGCGGCGACCCGCCCGCCGATGTAGTAATTCGTCGGGGAATCGTCCTTGTGAGAGATCTGGATGGTCGCCGTGTGCCGGCCCAGGCTGACGCAGGACCCGGCGAACACCGGGTCCAGTGCTGCCGGTTCGGTGCCGGCAATGCGGCTGAGCACGGTGCCCACGGCGGTCACGGTGAGGGGGCTCGAGGCCTGGCAGCTCATCCGCAGTGGCTGTCCCGACGGCGCGGCGGCGTCACCGGTGGCCACGATCCGCGGATCGTCGATGCTGGTCAGCGTTTCGTCGGTCAGCAAGCGACCCAGCTCGTCGGTGCGCAGCCCGCTGGCGGTCGCCAGCCCCGGGGTACCGAAGCCGGCGGTCCACACCGTCACGGCGCTGTTGATGAAGCGCCCGTCGGCCAGTGTGACGCGGTTGGCGGTGATGGAGCTGACGTCGCCCTCGATGACCGTCACGCCCAGCGTGGCCAGGGCCTTGGCCACCGAGCGGCGGCCCCGTTCGCTCAGCGACGGCCCCAGCTTGCTGCCGACCAGCACGACGTTGCGTCCGGCCTCGGCGAACTCGGAAGCGGCCTCGATGCCGGTCAGGCCGGCGCCGATGACCACCATCTGCGCGGACAGTGGCACGTCCTGCAGCCGGGCCACCAGCCGCTCGGCCTGCTCGAATTCAGCTAGGGGATAGGCGAATTCAGCGGCGCCGGGAACCGACGCCGGGACGGTTCCGGTGCTGCCGACGGCGTAGATCAGATAGTCGTAGTCCAAGGTATCGCCGGATGCCAGCTCGACGGTGCGCGCGCCTGCGTCGATGCGGGTGGCGGTGTCGACCACCAGGCGCACGTCGTCGCCGAGGAGCGTGTCGTAGCCGACGGTGGCGTCGTAGTTCCCGGCCGCGTGCTGGTGCAGGCGGATGCGTTCGACGAACTTGGGGCGCGGGTTCACCAGGGTGACGGCCACATCGTCGCGCATCCGGACGCGATTGGCCGCCAGAGCGCCGGCGTAGCCGCCGCCGATGACGACGACGCGGTTGGGCTTCTGGTTTCCGGTCATCACTGCATCTCCTTCGGGTTGGTTATGCCCTCAAGACACCGGCGGCGCCGAAAGTGTGACAAACCTACCCGCAGATGTGGTCCAGATCACTTGGCGTGGGGTCAACGCCCAGGTCAGACGACCCCCAGGGCCGACATCGCATCGGCGACCCGGATGAACCCGGCGATGTTGGCGCCGGCCGTGTAGCTGCCAGGCTGGCCGTATTCGTCGGCGGTGGCCAGGCACCGGTCGTGGATGCGGCCCATGATCTCGGCCAGGCGCTGCTCGGTCTCCTCGAACGTCCACGAGTCGCGCGACGCGTTCTGCTGCATCTCCAGCGCGCTGGTGGCGACGCCGCCGGCGTTGGCGGCCTTGCCGGGCGCGAACGCGACCTTCGCCTCGGCGAACAGCTTCACCGCATCCGGGGTGCACGGCATGTTGGCGCCCTCGGCGACGATCTGGCAGCCGGACCCGATCAGTGCCTTCGCGTCGTCGCCGCCCAACTCGTTCTGCGTCGCGCAGGGCAGCGCGATGTCGCACGGCAATTGCCAGATCGAATCGCCTTCGACGAATTGCGCACCACCACCGCGCATTTCGACGTACTCGGAGATCCGGCCGCGCCGCACCTCCTTGAGCTCCTTGAGGAGGCTCAGGTCGATGCCCTTCTCGTCGACGACGTAGCCACTGGAGTCCGAACAGCCGACGACGGTGCCGCCGAGCGCGTGCACCTTCTCGATGGCGTAGATCGCGACATTGCCGGACCCGGACACCACCACCTGCTTGCCGTCGAACGACTGCCCGGAACTGCGCAGGATTTCGTCGACGAAGAACACCGTGCCGTAGCCGGTGGCCTCGGTGCGGACCTGCGAGCCACCCCACGTCAGGCCCTTGCCGGTGAGGACACCGGACTCGTAGCGGTTGGTGATGCGCTTGTACTGGCCGAACAGGTAGCCGATCTCGCGGCCGCCGACGCCGATGTCGCCGGCGGGGACGTCGGTGTATTCACCGATGTGCCGGTACAGCTCGGTCATGAACGACTGACAGAACCGCATCACCTCGTTCTTCGAGCGGCCCTTGGGGTCGAAGTCCGATCCGCCCTTGCCGCCGCCGATGGGCAGGCCGGTCAGTGAGTTCTTGAAAATCTGCTCGAAGCCGAGGAATTTCACGATGCCCAGGTACACCGACGGGTGGAATCGCAGGCCGCCCTTGAACGGGCCCAGTGCGGAGTTGAACTCCACGCGGAAGCCGCGGTTGATCTGCTCGGCGCCGGCGTCGTCGATCCACGGCACCCGGAAGATGATCTGCCGCTCGGGCTCGAACAGCCGTCGGATGATGGCGGTGTCGGAGTACTCGGGGTGCTTGTCGACGACCGGGCCCAGGCTGGTCAGAACCTCGTAGACGGCCTGGTGGAATTCGATCTCGCCGGCGTTGCGGCGGGTGACTTCTTCGTAGACGTCGTGCAGCCGCTCGTGTAAGCCGTTCTGCGCCATATCTTTCCGCTACTCCTTGGTCTCCGCTTGATAGCGGGGAAAAACGCCTTCGGGGGTCGGCAGCACCGTTCCCGGTGCCAGCCGGGTGCCGACGGCACGGAAGTCCCGCGCCGAGGCGTCCTGCCCGAGAAGGTCGAGCAGCTTTGCCCCCGACTCCGGCATCACCGGCTGTACCAGCAGCGCGGCGATCCGGACCGCCTCCAGCGTCGTGTACAGCACCGTGCCGAAGCGGGTCTGGTCCGACTCAGCGGGAGACTTGCGCAGCACCCATGGTTCTTCGGCCGAGAAGTAGCGGTTGGCGGCGCCCAGCATCAGCCAGATCGCCTCGAGTGCCAGATGCATCGCCGGCACGTCGTAGTGCCCGCGCACGGTGTCCAGCAGATCGTCGGCCTGCTTCAGCAGTTCCAGATCGGCGGCGGTGAATTCGCCTGGCTCCGGGACGATTCCGCCTAGGTTCTTGTTCACCATCGACAGCGAGCGCTGGGCCAGGTTGCCCAGTTCGTTGGCCAGGTCGGCGTTGATGCGGCCGATGATGGCTTCCTCGCTGTAGCTGCCGTCCTGGCCGAAGGACACCTCACGCAGGAAGAAGTAGCGCACCTGGTCCAGGCCGAAGGCGTCGATCAGCGCGATCGGATCCACCACGTTGCCCACCGACTTGCTCATCTTCTCGCCCTTGACGTTGATGAAGCCGTGCGCGAAAACCCGTTCTGGAAGGGCGATTCCGGCCGACATCAGGAACGCCGGCCAGTACACACTGTGGAACCGGATGATGTCCTTGCCGATCATGTGCAGATTCGCGGGCCAGTACTTCTCGAAGGACTCCGAAGCCACCTCCGGAAAGCCCACGCCCGTCAGGTAATTCGTCAACGCGTCGACCCACACGTACATGACGTGCTCGGGATGGTCGGGAACCGGAACGCCCCAGTCGAACGTGGTCCGCGAGATCGACAGATCCTTGAGGCCGCCCGAGACGAAGCTGACGATCTCGTTGCGGCGCACGTCAGGTCCGATGAACTCGGGATGCGCCTCGTAGTGCGCCAGCAGCCGGTCGGTGTAGGCGGACAGCCTGAAGAAATAGGTCTGCTCTTCGGTCCACGTGACGGGTGTACCGGTCTCGATGGCGAACCGGCCAGCCCCGCTGTCCGAGTCGCGCACCTCGGTCTCGTCCTCGGCGAAGAAGCGCTCGTCGCGCACGGAGTACCAGCCGGCGTAGGTGCCGAGATAGATGTCCCCGGCGTCGTTCATCCGGCGCCAGATCTCCTTGGACGCCTCGTAGTGGTCGGCGTCGGAGGTCCGGATGAACCGGTCGAAGGAGATGTTGAGCTTCTCCTGCAGCGACTGGAACACGTCGGAGTTGCGACCCGCCAGCTCGGCCGCCGAGATGCCCTCGGCCGCGGCGGCCTCGGCCATCTTCTGGCCGTGCACGTCGGTACCGGTCAGGTAGCGGACGTCGAAGCCGTCGAGCCGCTTGAACCGGGCGATCGCGTCGGTGGCGATGTACTCATACGCGTGCCCGATGTGCGGTGCGCCATTCGGGTACGCGATGGCGGTCGTGATGTAGAAGGGCCCCCGGTCGCCGGGGGAATTCTGGCTGCTCATGTTGCCCCCACCTTAAGGTGTCGCTGTGAGCGCCAAACGTGAGAAGCCGCCCGCCCCGGAACCGCTGCCCGGGCTGGTCGACGCCCACACCCACCTGGACGCCTGCGGCGCGACCGACGCCGCGAGCATCCGGGTCATCCTGGACCGTGCCGAGGCTGTCGGCGTCGAGAAGGTGGTGACCATCGCCGACGATCTGGCGGCCGCCGAGTGGGCCGTCGGTGCGGCTCACGCCGATCCGCGCGTGTACGCCGCCGTCGCGCTGCACCCGACCCGCGCCAACGCCCTCGACGGCGAGGCCAAACGCACCCTGGAAACCCTGGCGGCAGACCCGCGCGTGGTCGCGGTGGGGGAGACCGGCATCGACATGTACTGGCCGGGCAAGCTCGACGGCTGCGCTGACGAAGCGACGCAGCGAGAGGCCTTCGCCTGGCACATCGACCTCGCCAAACGGGTCGGCAAGCCGCTGATGATCCACAATCGGGACGGCGACGCCGAGGTCCTCGACATGCTCAGGTCCGAGGGTGCGCCGGAGACCGTCATCTTCCACTGCTTCTCATCGGACGCGGCGATGGCTCGGACCTGTGCCGACCAGGGCTGGCTGATGAGCCTGTCGGGCACCGTCAGCTTCCGGAACGCGCACGCGCTGCGCGAGGCGGCGGCGATCATTCCGGTGGAGCTGCTGCTAGTCGAAACCGACGCGCCGTTCCTCACTCCGCATCCGTTCCGTGGGGCGCCGAACGAGTCGTATTGCCTGCCGTACACGGTTCGGGCGCTGGCCGAGATCAGAAATTCTCCAGCGGCCGAAATAGCCGCCATGACCTCGGAAAATGCTTCGAAAAGCTATGGACTGTAGCATTAGTCCAAGTTGCCGCCTCCCGGGGACGTTCGTTACCGTTCTGTGATCAACCCGGTCGAGGTGGCTTTTATGTGGTCACCGCGGCCGCTGCTCGGGGCCACCTCGGGCCCGATAGACACGGGATTGACGCCTTGAACGTTCTGAACAAGTTGCATGATGCGCGCTCGCCGCTGCTCCGCGGCGTGACCGGGGCCTTCCTCGCCACGCTGACCGTCGCCGGAGGGTTTGCCGTCGCGAACCACAAGACCGTCACCCTCACCATCGACGGCGCACCGATGACGGTGCAGACCATGAAGACCCGCATCGGCGACGTCCTGACCGAGAACGGCTTCGCCGTCGGCGAGCGCGACGACCTGTTCCCCGCGGCCGACCAGGAAGTGCACGAGTCCGACAACATCGTGCTGCGCCGCAGCCGCCCGGTCGAGATCTCGCTCGACGGCCAGAACACCCGTCAGGTGTGGACCACCGCGGCCACCGTGCAGGACGCCCTCAAGCAACTGTCCATGACCGACACCGCGCCCGTCGCGGCCGACCGCGCCACCCGCGTGCCGCTCGCCGGGATGTCGCTTCCCGTGGTCAGCGCCCGCAACGTCACCATCGTCGACGGCGGTGTGCCGCGCCAGGTGCACCTGGCCGCCGCGAACGTGGCGGGCCTGCTGGCCGCCGCCGGTGCGCCGCTGGAGCAGCGCGACACCGTCGTCCCCGCAGCGGCCACTCCGGTGACCGAGGGCATGCAGATCGACGTCACCCGCATCCGGCTGCAGCAGGTGACCATGGAGTCGCCGTTGGCGCCCGCCATGAACCAGGTTCCGGACCCCGCGCTCAACATGAGCCGCAAGGTGGTCGACGATCCGGGCCAGGCCGGCACCCAGAACGTCACGTTCGCCGTTGCCACGGTCAATGGTGTGGAGACCGGGCGGTTGCCGGTCTCCAATCAGGTGCTGACTCCGGCACGGGACGGCGTGCTGCGGATCGGCGCGAAGCCCGGTACCGAGGTGCCGCCGGTGGCGCAGGGAGCTGCCTGGGACGCACTGGCGCGTTGCGAGTCCACCGGCAACTGGGCCATCAATACCGGTAATGGTTTTTACGGTGGCGTCCAATTTGATCAGAACACCTGGGAGCGACAGGGTGGTCTGCGTTATGCTGCGAGAGCTGATCTTGCGACACGTGAAGAGCAGATCGCGATTGCTGAAGTGACGCGAGCCCGCCAAGGTTGGGGTGCCTGGCCTGTGTGTAGCGGGAGAATTGGGGCACGATGACGATCCGGCTACTCGGTCGAACCGAAATCCGGCATTTGGCAAAAGAGCTTGATTTCCGGCCGCGTAAGGCTTTCGGACAAAACTTCGTGCATGACGCCAACACGGTGCGCCGCATCGTGTCGGCTTCCGGCGTGAACCGGCAGTCCCACGTCTTGGAAGTGGGCCCGGGTCTGGGCTCGCTGACGCTGGCGCTGCTGGACCGGGGCGCGAAGGTGACGGCGGTCGAGATCGACCCGGTGCTGGCCCGCCAGCTGCCCACGACGGTCGCCGAGCATTCCCACAGCGAGATCGGCCGGTTGACCGTGCTGAACCGCGACGTGCTCGACCTGGTGCCGTCCGACCTGGACGAGCAGCCGACCGCGTTGGTCGCGAACCTGCCGTACAACGTCGCCGTGCCGGCCATCCTGCACCTGCTCTCGGAATTCCCGACCATCCGCACCGTCATGGTGATGGTCCAGGCCGAGGTCGCCGAGCGCCTCGCCGCCGACCCGGGCACCAAGGACTACGGGGTGCCCAGCGCCAAGGTGCGGTTCTTCGGCAACGTCCGGCGCTACGGCATGGTGTCGCCGACGGTCTTCTGGCCGATCCCACGCGTCTACTCGGGCCTGGTCCGGATCGACCGGCACGAGACCACGCCGTGGCCGACCGACGACAGCTTCCGCTCACAGGTGTTCAACCTGATCGACATCGCCTTCGCGCAGCGGCGCAAGACGTCGCGCAACGCGTTCGCCGAGTGGGCGGGTTCGGGCAATGCGTCGGCCGAGCGCCTGCTGGCCGCCAGCATCGATCCGGCACGCCGCGGCGAGACCCTGGCGATCGCCGACTTCGTGCGACTGCTGCAGCGTTCGGGCGAGCTGGACCGTGAGCAGCGGGCCGGCCAGCAGATCGAAGCGCCGGAGTCCGACCAGCAGGTCGACGCCGCCCACTAGGGGCCGCCGGGCGGGGCTTTTCCGCACTTGGTGTTGTGGCCCGCGCCGCGGGCGTTACTGTCGTGGCGTGTCTACGTCGGATGGAAACACTGCTTCTGAGTGGGTACCCACAGGCTCGGTGACCGTCCGCGTGCCGGGCAAGGTGAACCTGTATCTCGGTGTCGGCGACTGCCGCGATGACGGCTACCACGAGCTGACCACGGTGTTCCACGCCGTTTCCCTGTTCGACGAGGTGACGGTCCGCAACGCCGATCTGCTGTCGGTGGAGATGTTCGGCGACGGCGCCGAGGGTCTGCCGACGGACCACCGCAACCTCGCATGGCGGGCCGCGGAACTGATGGCCGAACATGTCGGTCGGGCGCCCGACGTCGCCATCTCGATCAACAAGTCCATCCCGGTGGCCGGTGGCATGGCCGGCGGCAGCGCCGACGCGGCCGCCGTGCTGGTCGCGATGAACAACCTCTGGGAGCTCGGCGTCCCCCGGCGGGACCTGCACGTGTTGGCAGCGCGACTGGGCAGCGATGTGCCGTTCGCGCTGCACGGCGGCACGGCGCTGGGCACCGGCCGTGGCGAGCAGCTGGCAACGGTGCTGGCGCGCAACACTTTTCATTGGGTACTGGCTTTCGCCGAGGGTGGATTGTCCACGCCGAAGGTTTTCGCCGAACTGGACAACCTGCGGGACGACGACCGGGCGGGGGGCCCGCCGGCGTTGGACGACCCCGAGCCGCTGCTGGGCGCGTTGGCGTCCGGCGACCCACGCGAACTGGCGCCGCTGCTGGGCAATGACCTGCAACCCGCGGCCGTCAGCCTCGACACCGGGCTGCGGCGCACCCTGCGGGCGGGCGTCGAAGCCGGCGCGCTGGCGGGCATCGTGTCCGGGTCCGGGCCGACATGCGCTTTCCTGTGCGCCTCCGCCGACGATGCGGTCGAGGTCGGCACCCAGCTCTCCGGCGCGGGGGTGTGCCGGACGGTCCGCGTAGCCAGCGGCCCGGTGCACGGCGCCAGGGTGGTGCCGGCGCCGAGCAAGCACGCCTGATCGGGTGTGCCGCCCAGTGTGACTCAGCACTCAATTCGGCCAACAGTTTGTTAGCTACTTAAGAGTCTCTTAAGATGATCGGTGGTGTATGCCAGCGGCCAGGCGTGGAACGCAATGGTTTCTCTCATCGGCGGTGTCGGTGAGGGAATGCGCAGCGCCGGGGTCATGGCATCGGAGCCATCGATTCGAGATATAACCGCGGCCGAATTGTGCGTGCGCGCCTCTACAAGTGCGCCTGTCACCGGACGGACTATGGAACGACGGGCAGTGGCGCCTGACCTCAGGAGGTTGTCGTGAGCCGATTTACCGACAAGATGTACTACAACGCTCGTACCTCGCAGCGGGGCATGGTCACCGGTGAGCCGCACGAGCCGGTGCGCCACACCTGGGGCGAGGTCCACGAGCGGGCCCGGCGCGTTGCCGGTGGCCTGGCAGCGGCCGGAATCGGTCACGGCGACAAGATCGGTGTGCTGGCCGGTTTCCCGGTCGAGATCGCCCCGACCGTGCAGGGCATCTGGATGCGCGGCGCCAGCCTGACGATGCTGCACCAGCCGACGCCGCGCACCGACCTCGCCGTCTGGGCTGAAGACACCATGAACGTCATCAGCATGATCGAGGCCAAGGCCGTCGTCGTCTCCGAACCGTTCCTCGTCGCGATCCCCGTGCTGGAGGAGAAGGGCCTGCAGGTCCTCAAGGTCGAGGACCTGCTGGCGGCCGAGCCGATCGACCCTGTCGAGACCGGCGAAGACGACCTCGCGCTGATGCAGCTGACGAGTGGCTCGACCGGGTCTCCCAAGGCCGTGCAGATCACGCACCGCAACATCTTCTCCAACGCCGAGGCCATGTTCATCGGCGCCGAGTACGACGTCGACAAGGACGTCATGGTCAGCTGGCTGCCCTGCTTCCACGACATGGGCATGGTCGGCTTCCTCACCATCCCGATGTACTTCGGTGCCGAGCTGGTCAAGGTCACGCCCATGGACTTCCTGCGCGACACCCTGCTCTGGGCCAAGCTCATCGACAAGTACAAGGGCACCATGACGGCGGCCCCGAACTTCGCCTACGCGTTGTTCGCCAAGCGGCTGCGCCGCCAGGCCAAGCCCGGCGAATACGACCTGTCCACCCTGCGGTTCGCGCTGTCCGGCGCCGAGCCCGTCGACCCCGCCGACGTCGAAGACCTCATCGATGCCGGTAAGCCGTTCGGGCTGAAGGCGTCGGCCATCCTGCCGGCCTACGGCATGGCCGAGACCTGCCTTGCCGTGTCGTTCTCGCCGTGCAACGCCGGTCTGGTCGTCGACGAGGTCGACGCCGACCTGCTGGCGGCGCTGCGTCGCGCCGTGCCCGCGTCGAAGGGCAACACCCGCCGGCTGGCCTCGCTCGGTCCGCTGCTGCGCGACCTCGAGGCCCGCGTCGTCGACGAGGACGGAAACGTCCTGCCCGAGCGCGGTGTCGGCGTCATCCAGCTCCGCGGCGAATCGGTGACTCCCGGCTACATCACCATGGCCGGCTTCCTGCCGACGCAGGACGAGAGCGGTTGGTACGACACCGGTGACCTCGGATACATCACCGAGGAGCGCAACGTCGTCGTCTGTGGCCGGGTGAAGGACGTCATCATCATGGCGGGCCGCAACATCTATCCGACCGACATCGAGCGGGCCGCCGGTCGCGTCGAGGGCGTGCGCCCGGGCTGCGCCGTCGCGGTGCGTCTCGACGCCGGTCACTCGCGGGAAACCTTCGCGGTCGCAGTCGAGTCCAACGCGTGGCAGGACCCGGTTGAGGTGCGTCGCATCGAGCATCAGGTGGCGCACGAGGTCGTGACCGAGGTCGACGTGCGGCCGCGCAACGTCGTCGTCCTGGGCCCGGGCACCATCCCGAAGACCCCGTCCGGCAAGCTGCGGCGTGCCAACTCGGTGGAACTCGTCACCGGCTAGGTCTTGCTGCGAGCAGCGGGTACCGCTGCTCGCGGGGCCAGATGAAAACTCCCGATTTCTTCGGAAATCGGGAGTTTTTACGTTTTTCGCGCGGGTCGGATGGCCCGCTTCGCTGAGCGAAAGCTGTGAGTCCCGGGTAATCTCGCTGAATTATTGACGAGAGGATCTGCAGACACATGGGGCGTGTGATTGCGGCTGCGGTGGCAGCGCTCGGCGCGTGCGCCATCGCCGCGGTGCCGGCTTGCGCTGAAGCTCCGGCGGGCTTGGTCGACGGGACGAACGACATCGCCGCGGCCGTCGGCTCCGGGGTGCGGGGCGGCGTCATCGTCGGCTTCTCCGCAACCGGGCCTGACGTCCCTGCCGCCTCCGCCGCGGTGATCGCGGCCTGCAAGCGTGCCGGTGCGGTCCAGTGCACCAGCGACGAGGTCACCAACGACCGGTTGTGCATCGTCAACGTCAACGCTCCCGACAGTGGCGTGGTCGCCGGGGGCGCCGGACGGACGGTCGACGAGGCCCGCCAGGAGGCGTTCAACCGGGCCGCGGCCAACAACACCCCACTTGCCGCGGATTCACCGACGCTGGCGTGGTCGTGCCCGTAATTTGCGGCGCGCCCGCGACGGTCGCGACGAATTCCGTTGCGTGGGAAAGTTCCTCGCCTTTTCGGTGACGTTGCTCACCGGCATTTGGCAGACCGCCAGCTCACCGCATTTCGCCTGCTCACTTACATTTGAGTTCGCCATGAGTTAATGGCGTGGATACATGGCCGAAACATATAGTCGACCTAACATGCGTTGTTGGAAGGCGTGTTAGTGGTTTTCAGCCCGTCGATGACGGACCGGAGGCAGGCGACCTTCCCTGAATAGTGAGAAGGTGACATGACTCATCAAAGCAAGCGCAGGATGGCCGCTCTGCTGGTGGGCCTGGCCTCGGTCAGCGGCATCATGGCGCCCATTGCAGGTGCCCGCCCGACCTGTCAGGACTCCGGCGCCACCTCTACCTGTGAGACGAACGGCAGCGTGGCGATCAAGGCGACGCCGGGCGTCCGTACTCAGGACACCACCCAGAGCTCGCGGGTGGGTGCCCAGGGCCGTCGTAACTGCTACACGGATGCGGTTGACCGCCAGCACATCTGCGGATAGCTGCTTTCGTCATTAGTCGCGAAAACCCCCAAATTCGGTGGAATTTGGGGGTTTTCGTGGCTCTACACCAAAAAATGACTACCAGGCGTGGACGGTGTTCTGTGCCGCCTCGACGCCATGCTGCAGCAGCAATTCCGTTGCGTCAGCGGCTTGTTCGAGGATGGTGCCCAACTCGGGCCGTTCCTTCGAATTGAAGTTCTCCAGCACGAACGCCGCGGGGTCCTGCCGGCCCGGCGGGCGGCCGACACCGATGCGCACGCGTTGAAAGTCCTTGGTGCCCAAGGCTGAAGCCACGGACCGCAGGCCATTGTGACCGCCCTCGCCGCCACCGAATTTGAGCCGGATGCGGCCGAAATCGATGTCGAGCTCGTCGTGGAGCACCACGACATCAGCCGGTGCGACGGAATAGAACTTCGCCAAAGGCCCGACGTGCCTACCGGATTCGTTCATGTAGGTGCGCGGCTTGGCGAGCACCACGGACCGGCCTCCCAGCCGGCCCGTGGTGACTTCAGCTCCGGACTTCTTGTGCACCTTGAATCCTGAGCCGATGCGCTCGGCCAGGATGTCGGCAACCAGAAATCCAACGTTGTGCCGCGTTGTTTCGTAGCGCGGCCCAGGATTGCCCAGGCCGACCACCAGCAGTGGCTCGGCCAAAGCGGACTACTCCGACTCGGCGGCGGCCTCTTCGGCAGCCTCGCCCTCGGCGGCGGCCTCTTCGCCCGAAGCGGCCTCTTCCTGGCCGGCGCCCTCGGACTCGAGGTCCTCAGCGGTCGGCGCCGCGACGACGTTGACCACCAGGGTCTCGGCGTCGGTCACCAGGGTGACACCCTTGGGCAGCTCGACCTGGCCGGCCAGGATCTGGGTGCCGGCCTCGATGCCCTCGACCGACAGGGTCAGGTGCTCGGGGATCGACTGGACGTCAGCCTCGACCTGGATGGTGTTGGCGTCCTGGGTGACCAGGGTGCCGGAGGCGGCGTCACCCTCGACGACGACGTTCACGTCGACGGTGACCTTCTCGCCACGCTTCACGACGATCAGGTCGGCGTGCTCGATGTTGCGCTTGATCGGGTGAATGACGATCTGCTTGGTCAGCGCGAGCTGCTCCTTGCCGGCGATGTCCAGGGTCAGCACCGCGTTGGTGCCCGAGTGGCGCAGCACGGCGGCGAAGTCGTGGGCGTTGATCTCCAGGTGCTGCGGGTCGGTGCCGTGGCCGTACAGGACGACGGGCACGCGGCCTTCGCGACGGGCCAGACGCGAGGCGCCCTTGCCGGTCCGGGTGCGGACCGCAGCGGTCAGATTGTTCGAGGTGGGGGCCGCGTTCTTGGCCATGTGAATCGCTCCTGATGCCGTATCTACTGGGTGGCACGGCCAGGGCTGAAGCACGTCAGTGCTGAAGTTCCCGTCGATAACGGTGGTCTGAAATCAGACCGACCCTCGCCGTGATCGTCAGTCAGACTAGCGGACTGGCCCCTTACAGCGGAAATTCGGTGGCGGTGAGCTGGGCGGACAGGTCCCAGAGCGCGGTCGCGGTGCGCGCTGACCGGCCGGCCGGCGTGATCAGCTGTGTCGGGCCGGTGGGCCCGCGCATACCGAATTTCGGGCCGACGAACGTGTTGCCGGGCAGCTCCTGCGACGCCGCGAACAGCGTCTGACGGGCGCCGAAGGATGCGTCGGTGCCGAGCTTGTTGGCGGCGAGCCAGAACTTGTCGCCCAGCTCGCTGCCGGTGTGGCCCTGCAGGTTGGTGGCCGAGTAGCCCGGATGCGCGGTCAGCGCCCGGACCGGGGAGTCGGCCAGCGACAACCGGCGCTGCAGGTCCTTGGTGAACAGCAGGTTCGCCAGCTTGGACTGCCCGTACGCCAACCATGCCGAGTACGGCCGCGACTTCCAGTTCAGGTCTTTCAGGCTGATGTGGCCCAGCATGTGCAGCATCGACGACACCGTGACCACGCGGTCGGTGATCTTCGGCAGCAGCAGGTTGGTCAGGGCGAAATGACCCAGGTGGTTGGTGCCGATCTGGCTCTCGAAACCGTCCTCGGTCACCGAGAAGGGCACGGCCATGATGCCGGCGTTGTTGACCAGGACATCGACGGCATCTACACCGGCGGCGAACTCGCGCACCGAGGCCAGGCTTTGCAGATCCAGGGGCCGGACCTCGACGTCGCCCGTCATGCCCGCGGCGGCGGCGTCACCCTTGGCGGTGTTGCGGCAGGCCAGGATGACCTTGGCGCCGACGCGGGCCAGTTCACGGGCGGTGACCTCACCGAGGCCACTGTTGGCGCCGGTGACGATGACGGTGCGGCCGGCGAAAGACGGCAGGTCGGCATTCGTCCATTGGCCGGTCCATTCACTCATGACCGCGAGCTTAGTGGGGTGCGGCTACTTGGGGCCGACCGAGAAGCCCTTGATGATCGCCTCGATGTCGCCGGCCTGTTCCTTGGCTTGTTCGGCGTACGTGGTGACGGTCAGCTGGATCAGGTAGTGGATTCCGGGCCGTGGCGGCGACGGCTGCGCGATGACGATCCGGTTGTAGGACTGCATCCGGCGGTTGTGCAGGTCGTAGCTGCCCTCGATCATCGCCGACGGGTAGCCCTGGAAGTCTTCGCCCGAGCTGTAGAGCTTCTTGAAGTTCTCGGACAGCAGTGCGTCGGCATCGGAATGCTTGAGGGCGTCCTTGACATCGAAGTCGCCGGACAACTGGAACACCATCAGCATCGCCAGGGGATAGGTGTCGTTCTTGGCGATCGTCACGGTGCCGGGCGAGTAGTTGAGGTTCTTGTATCCCGTCCAGCCCGGCGGCCGGGGCAGTGTCACCTTGAGATCGGTGAGCTGGTCGGGCACCACCTGCTTGCTCTGCACACCCAGCTTGTTCAGGTAGTCCGGGAACGGAATCAGGCTGGCCTTGTCCACCGGCGTCGTGCTGGAGGTGGTCGGCGCAGTCGACCAGATCGACTTGTAGTCAGGTGTTTTCGCGTCGCACGCGGCGAGGGTCAGCGCAGTCGCAGTGGACAGCAACGCCCCAACGATCCGCTGCAGGGTCACAGAATCTCGCGGACCGCGTCGATCGGGCGGGCCAGTCGGGTGCCCTTGTCGGTGACGACGAACGGCCGCTCGATCAGAATCGGATGTTCGGCCATGGCGTCGAGCAGCTGCTCGTCCGTGGCGTCGGCCAGATTCAGCTCGGCGTAGAGGGATTCGCGCTTGCGCACCGCGGTACGCACGTCGATGCCCGCATCTTTGATCATCGCCGCGAGTTCGGCTCGGGTCGGCGGCGTCTTCAGGTACTGCACGACCTCAGGCTCAATGCCGTTCTCCCGCAACAGATCCAGCGTCTTGCGGGAGGTCGAGCACTTGGGATTGTGAAGAATCCGGGCCATTTAGGCGGATCCGTCGAAAAGGCCGGTGACCGAGCCGTTTTCGAACACCGCACGGATGGTCGCGGCCACCAGTGGCGCGATCGACAGCACGGTCAGGGCCGGGAACTGCTTGTCCGGCGTGATGGGCAGCGTGTTGGTGACGATGACCTCACGGGCGCCGCAGTCGGCGAGGCGCTGGGCCGCCGGGTCGGACAGCACGCCGTGAGTGGCGGCGATGATGACGTCCTTGGCCCCGTCTTCGCGCAGCAGCTTGACCGCGCCGGCGATGGTGCCACCGGTGTCGATCATGTCGTCGGTCAGGATGCAGGTCTTGCCCTTGACGTCGCCGACGACGCGGTTGGCCTTGACCTGGTTGGGGACCAGCGGGTCGCGAGTCTTGTGGATGAAGGCCAGCGGCACGCCGCCCAGGGAGTCGGCCCACTTCTCGGCGACGCGCACGCGACCCGAGTCGGGGGAGACGACGACGAGGTCGGAGTCGCCGTACTTGTCACCGATGTAGCCGCACAGCAGCGACTGACCGCGCATGTGGTCGACCGGACCGTCGAAGAAGCCCTGAATCTGGTCGGTGTGCAGATCGACCGAGACGATGCGGTCCGCTCCGGCGGTCTTGAGCAGGTCGGCGACCAGGCGGGCCGAGATGGGCTCGCGGCCGCGGTGCTTCTTGTCCTGGCGTGCGTACGGGTAGAACGGCAGGATCGCGGTGATCCGCTTGGCCGACCCGCGCTTGAGCGCGTCGATCATGATGAGCTGTTCCATCAGCCACTGGTTCAGCGGCGCGGGGTGGCTCTGCAGCACGAAGGCGTCGCAGCCGCGCACGGACTCGTCGAAGCGGACGAAGATCTCGCCGTTCGCGAAGTCGCGGGACGTCTGCGGGGTGACCTCGATGCCGAGCTCTTTGGCGACCTGTTCCGCCAGTTCGGGGTGCGCTCGCCCCGAGAAGAGCATCAGGTTTTTGCGGTTGTCGGTCCAGTCCGTGGCCACTGTGTGCTGCTTTCGCGGTGGGGGATCGATACGGCGTAATGGTACTTACCGGTAACCCGGTCCGGTTGCCGGGTTACCGGATTGCCAACATCAGGTGTCGGGATCAGCTTTCGCCGCGTGCTTTGCGGGCGGCGTCGGCGGCCTTGGAGTCGGGGCGTTTGCGCTCCACCCAGCCCTCGATATTGCGCTGTTCGCCCTTCGAAACGGCCAGTGCACCGGGGGGCACGTCCTCGCGGACCACGGTGCCGGCGCCGGTGTAGGCGCCGTCGCCGACGGTCACCGGCGCGACGAACATCGTGTCCGAGCCGGTGCGCACGTGCGAACCGATGGTGGTGCGGTTCTTGTTCTCGCCGTCGTAGTTGACGAAGACGCTGGATGCGCCGATGTTGCTGTACTCGCCGATGTCGGCGTCCCCGACGTAGGTCAGGTGCGGCACCTTGGTGCCGGTGCCGATCTTCGAGTTCTTGACCTCGACGAACGCGCCCAACTTGCCGTCGGCGCCCAGTTCGGTGCCCGGCCGCAGGTACGTGAAGGGGCCGACGGTGGCGCCGGCACCGATGACCGCCAGCTGCCCGTGGGTGCGGATCACCTCGGCGCCGTCGCCGACCTCCATGTCGGTCAGCGTGGTGTCGGGGCCGATGGTGCAGTTCGCGCCGATGTCGGTGGCGCCGAGGAGTTGGGTGCACTGCTTGACGACGGTGTCGCGGCCGATGCTGACGTCGACGTCGATCCAGGTGGTGGCCGGGTCGATGATCGTGACGCCGGCGCGCTGGTGACCGGCGATGATGCGGCGGTTCAGCTCGGCGGCCACTTCGGACAGCTGCACGCGGTCGTTCACACCGGAGACCTGCGCGCTGTCGTCGACGTGGTGGGCCCGGACGATCTGACCGTCGCCGCGCACGATCGAGATGGCGTCGGTGAGGTAGAGCTCCTGCTGGGCGTTGTCCGAACGCAGCCGGCTCAGCGCCGAGCGCAGGGCCGCCGCGTCGAATGCGTACACACCGGAGTTCACCTCGCGGATGGCGCGCTGGGAGTCGGTGGCGTCGGCCTGCTCGACGATGCCGATCACCTCATGGTCCTGCGTGCGCAGGATGCGGCCATAGCCCGTCGGGTTACTGACGGTCGTGGTGAGCACCGTGGCGGCCGCGGTGGCGGTCGCGTGAGTCTCGACGAGGCCCTCGAGGGTGCCGGCGTCGAGCAGCGGCACGTCTCCCGCGGTGACGACGACGGTGCCGGCGAAATCGTCGGGCAGGACAGACAGGCCGCAGCTGACGGCATGCCCGGTGCCGAGCTGCTCGTCCTGGATGGCGACGGTGACGGTCCGGCCGAGTCCGCCCGCGATCTCGTGCACATGCGCGGTGACCCGCTCGCGTTCCTTGCCGACGACCACGACGAGGTGCGTCGGGTTGACCTTGGCGACGGCATGCAGCGCGTGCGCAAGCATGCTGCGGCCGGCCAGCGTATGCAGGACCTTGGGAATGTCGGAGCGCATCCGGGTGCCCGACCCGGCCGCCAGGACGATGACAGCGGCTTCGCCTCGAGTCACGTACGCCTCTCTCTACGCGATGTCGCGCTTTGACTGCTTCGCGCTGTGCACTACTTGACTTGCTCCGTCGCCAGGACTCGAACCTGAACTATCTGAACCAAAATCAGAGGTGCTGCCGATTACACCACGACGGATTACTCGCCAGAGACTCTAGTGCAAGCGGATACGCTGGCGACCATGGCAGCGGCGGAGAACGGAGCGCGCAGTCCTCGTGCGCGCATGACCGGCAGTGAACGCCGTCAACAGCTGATCGAGATCGCCAAGTCTCTGTTCGCCGAGCGCGGTTACGACGGCACGTCCATCGAGGAGATCGCGCAGCGCGCCAACGTCTCCAAGCCGGTGGTCTACGAGCATTTCGGCGGTAAGGAAGGGCTGTACGCCGTCGTCGTCGACCGGGAGATGTCCGCACTGCTCGACGGCATCACGTCGTCGCTGACCAACAACCGGTCCCGGGTGCGCGTCGAGCGGGTGGCACTGGCACTGCTGACCTACGTCGAGGAGCACACCGACGGCTTCCGCATCCTGATCAGGGATTCGCCGGCGGCCATCACGTCGGGCACCTACTCGACGCTGCTCAACGACGCGGTCAACCAGGTCAGCTCGATCCTGGCCGGCGACTTCTCCCGCCGCGGGCTCGACCCGGAGCTGGCCCCGCTCTATGCGCAGGCGCTCGTCGGCTCGGTGTCGATGTCCGCGCAGTGGTGGCTGGACACCCGCGAACCGAAGAAGGAAGTGGTCGCGGCGCACCTGGTCAATCTGATGTGGAATGGCCTGACGCATCTCGAGTCGGACCCGGCGCTGCACGACGAGGGCTGAGTGCTGCCGTGCCGAACCTGAGCTTGTGTGCGACATTCGGCGCAGAGTTGGCACACAAGCTCACGCTCGATTGACGTTCTTACCCGCAGTCGCGCAGCAGCAGGTCCGCGGTGGTCTCTCGGCGGATCAGCGGCCGGACCCGGCGGTCGCACACGGCGATCACCGGTGGCCGGGTCGTCATGGTGAAGTTCGACGCGGTGCTGTGGTGGTAGGCGCCGGTGCACGCCGTGGCGAGCAGATCGCCCGGGTGGACGTCGTCGGGCAGCTCGAGGTCGTCGGCGATGGCCGTGCCGTCGCGCCCGACGATGGTGGTCCGGCGCGTCGGTCCGAGCGGGTGCCGATTGGCAAGGGCCACAGTGTAATTCGCGACCGGCGCAGAGTGGGGGTGGCTGCCGTCCACCGTGACGACGCCGCTGCCGTCTGTTCGGGTCGACACCGACTGCACGCGGTGCAGCGTCACGCCGGCGCGCCCGCTGATCGCCCGGCCGGGTTCGACGACGAGCCGGGGGCGCGGGAACCGGTTGGCGGCGCAGGCGGCGTCGAGGGCGTCTTCGAGGAAATCGGCCAGTGCTGTCACGTCGAGTTCTGGTTCCCCGGTCCGGTACGCGATGGCATGGCCGCCACCGATGTTCAGCTCGGTGAGCACGACGCCATGGGCGGCGCGCACGTCGGCCATGGTGTCGACGAGTCCGCGCACGGCCTCGACGTAGACCTCCGGCTCGGCGATCTGCGTGCCCAGGTGGCAGTACAGCCCGACCAGCGGCAGTTGCGGGGTGGCCAGTGCCCGGCGCACGGTCGGCAGCACGTCGACGCCCGGCAGCACCTGCAGCAGCACGGCCTGCCGCCGGCGCGCGACGCCCGCCAGGTAGGCCATTTCTATGGGGCAGTCGAGCACGATGCGGCCGACGCCTGCCCCCGCGGCGGTCGCGAGCTCGTCGACCGATTTGCCGCTGCCGTGCACGACGATGCGTGCCGGGTCCATGCCGCCGGCGAGGGCCGTGGCCAGCTCGGCCGTCGAACACACGGCCATGCCGAGGCCGGCTTCGTGGACCCAGCCGGCGACGGTCCTGGTCAGCAGCGACTGGGCGGCGTAGACGACTTCGACGCTGCGCAGCGAAGCGCGGTAGTGCTGCGCGCGCTTGCGGAAGTCGGCCTCATCCAGAACATATGCGGGCGTGCCGAACTCGTCGGCCACGTCGGTGAGCGCCACCGACCCGACGCACAGTCGTCCCAGGGCGTCGACCTGGGTGGTCGACGGCCAGATGGTGGTGTCGATGCGCGGACGCATGGCGCCACGCAGGGACGGCAGGATGTCGAGCAGTGTCATGGCTCCAGGCTGCGCCCGGAATCGCCCGGTGAGCGCTCCGTTGACGATCCCTTGATGGGACGGTGCCCAATATTGACGAAGTCCTGCGAACTACAATCGGATGCATCATGACCTCCCCGGGGCAGCAATCGATCCAAACCCCGTTGGCGGGGCTCGTCCAACTCGCACTCACCGATCCTGGCCTGCAGGAACTGACGCGGCATGCCGCCGAAGGCGTCGCCGAGCAGGCGCTGGTGGGCCCGGTCAGCGCCCGGCTGCCGGTCGCGGCCGCACTGGCTGCCGCCGGTCCGGTGCTGGTCGTCACGGCCACGGGCCGCGAGGCCGACGATCTCACCGCCGAACTGCGGGCCGTCCATGGCGATGCCGTGGCGCTGTTCCCGTCGTGGGAGACGCTGCCGCACGAGCGGCTCTCGCCCGGCGTCGACACCGTCGGCGCGCGGCTGACGGTGCTGCGCCGGCTGGCCCATGCCGACGACGCCCGTCTCGGTCCGCCGCTGCGCGTGGTGGTCACCACGGCCCGGTCGCTGCTGCAGCCGCTGGCCGGCGGGGTGACCGACGCCGAACCGGTGACATTGACCATCGGCGGTGAGGCCGACTTCGACGACACCGTGGCGCGGCTGGTCGAGCTGGCCTACACGCGCGTCGACATGGTCGGCAAACGCGGCGAATTCGCCGTCCGCGGAGGCATTCTCGACGTCTTCACGCCCACCGCCGAACACCCCGTACGCGTCGAGTTCTGGGGCGACGAGGTCACCGAGATGCGCATGTTCTCGGTCGCCGACCAGCGGTCCATCCCCGAGATCGCCGTCGACACCATGATCGCGGTGCCCTGCCGCGAACTGCTGCTGACCGCCGATGTTCGCGACCGCGCCGCCGAAATCGGGGCGGGCCTGCCCAGCAGTGACAACCAGGTCACCGGCAGCGTCGCGGACATGATGGCCAAGCTGGCCGAGGGCATTCCTGTCGACGGCATGGAGGCGCTGCTGCCGGTGCTGCGGCCCGGCGAACTGGCGTTGCTCACCGACCGGCTGCCGGCCGGTGCGCCGCTGCTGATCTGCGATCCGGAGAAGGTCCGCACCCGCGCGGCCGATCTGATCAAGACGGGCCGCGAGTTCCTGGAGGCCTCGTGGTCGGTGGCCGCCGTGGGTGGCGATGCGCCGATCGACATCGAGCAGCTCGGTGGTTCGGGGTTCCGCGACTTCGTGGAGATCCGCGAGGCGGCGGCGGCCGGCGGCCACCCGTGGTGGACGCTGAGCCAGCTGGCCAACGAGACGGCGCTCGAGGTGCAGATCCGGCCGGCGCCGTCGGCGCGCAGCCAACAGAGCCTCGAAGAGATTTTCGCGATGCTGCGGGCGCACATCGCCACCGGCGGGCTCGCGGCGGTGGTGACCCCGGGTACCGGTACCGCGCACCGCGTGGTCGAACAGCTCAGCGAATCCGATGTCGCCGCAACGATGTTGGAGCCAGGTGCGGTGCCGAAGCCCGGTGTCGTCGGCGTGTTGAAGGGCCCGTTGCACGACGGTCTGGTGCTACCCGGCGTCAACCTGGTGATCATCACCGAGACCGATCTGACGGGCAACCGGGCCGGGGCCGCCGAGGGCAAAAGGCTTGCCGCCAAACGGCGTAACGTCGTCGACCCGCTGGCGTTGACGGCGGGCGACCTGGTGGTGCACGACCAGCACGGCATCGGCAAGTTCGTCGAGATGACCGAGCGGGTGGTAGGTGGCGCCCGGCGCGAGTACCTGGTGCTGGAGTACGCGTCGGCCAAACGCGGTGGCGGGTCGGACCGGCTGTACGTGCCGATGGACTCGCTGGACCAACTGTCCCGCTACGTCGGCGGCACCGAACCCACGCTGAGCCGACTCGGTGGCAGCGACTGGACCAACACGAAGACCAAGGCGCGCAAGGCCGTTCGTGAGATCGCCGGCGAGTTGGTGTCGCTGTACGCCAAGCGCCAGTCCGCGCCCGGGCACGCATTCGCGCCGGATACGCCGTGGCAGGCCGAGATGGAGGATGCGTTCGGCTTCACCGAGACCGTGGACCAGATGACCGCCATCACCGAGGTCAAGTCCGACATGGAGAAGCCGGTCCCCATGGACCGGGTCATCTGCGGTGACGTCGGTTACGGCAAGACGGAGATCGCGGTCCGCGCGGCGTTCAAGGCCGTGCAGGACGGCAAGCAGGTCGCGGTGCTCGTGCCGACGACGCTGCTGGCCGACCAGCATCTGCAGACCTTCACGGCCCGCATGGCGGGTTTCCCGGTGACGGTCAAGGGACTGTCGCGGTTCACCGATCCGACCGAATCCCGTTTGGTGATCGAGGGTTTGAAGGACGGCTCGGTCGATGTGGTGATCGGCACCCACCGGCTGCTGGCGACCGGCGTCACCTGGAAAGACCTCGGCCTGGTGATCGTCGACGAGGAGCAGCGGTTCGGTGTCGAGCACAAGGAGCACATCAAGTCGATGCGCACCCACGTCGACGTGCTGACCATGAGCGCCACGCCGATCCCGCGCACCCTGGAGATGAGCCTGGCCGGCATCCGGGAGATGTCGACCATCCTCACGCCGCCCGAGGAACGCTTTCCGGTGCTGACTTACGTTGGGCCGCATGATGATAAGCAGGTCGCCGCGGCGCTGCGACGCGAACTGCTGCGAGACGGGCAGGCGTTCTACATCCACAACCGGGTGAAGTCGATCGACAACGCCGCCGCGCGGGTACGCCAGATGGTGCCCGAGGCGCGGGTGGTGGTGGCACACGGGCAGATGCCCGAGGAGATGCTGGAGAAGACCGTCGAGGGCTTCTGGAACCGCGATTACGACATCCTGGTGTGCACCACGATTGTCGAGACGGGCCTTGATATCTCGAACGCCAACACGCTGATCGTGGAGCGTGCCGACACCTTCGGGCTGTCGCAGCTGCACCAGCTGCGTGGTCGTGTGGGCCGCAGCCGGGAACGCGGCTACGCGTATTTCCTGTACCCGCCCGAGGTTCCGCTCACCGAGACCGCGCACGACCGGCTGGCGACCATCGCCCAGAACAATGACCTGGGCGCCGGTATGGCCGTTGCGATGAAGGACCTCGAGATTCGCGGCGCCGGCAACGTGCTCGGTGTCGAGCAGTCCGGGCACGTCGCGGGCGTCGGCTTCGACCTGTACGTCCGGCTCGTCGGCGAGGCCGTCGAGGCCTACCGGGCCGCCGTCGACGGGAAAACCATTGCGGCCGTGGAGGAACCGAAGGAAGTGCGGGTCGATCTGCCGATCGACGCCCACCTGCCACCGGACTACATCGGCAGCGACCGGCTGCGCCTCGAGGCCTACCGCCGCTTGGCCGCCGCGTCCGACCACGCGGCCGTCGCGTCCGTCGTCGAGGAGTTGGTGGACCGCTACGGACCGCTGCCCGAACCCGCGCAGCGCCTCGTCGCCGTGGCGCGTCTGCGGCTGCTGTGCCGCGAGTACGGGGTCACCGAGGTGAGCGCGATCTCGGACTCGACCATCCGGTTGACGCCCCTGACGCTCTTGGACTCCGGGCAGCTGCGGCTCAAGCGGATGTATCCCGGGGCGACGTACCGGGCCACCACGTCGACGGTGCAGATCCCGATTCCGCGGGCCGGCGCCGGGGTCGGCGCGCCCCGCATCCGTGACCTCGAACTGGCCCGTGCGGTGGCCGGATTGCTGCTGGTACTCGACGGGAAAGCGGCCGGTGAAGTGGACATAACCGACCTTGGAGGTAGTGCGGTGGGAGAACTGGGGCAGTCGAAGTGACGGTCGTCCTGGTCGATCCGCGCCGCCCCTCGCTGATGCCGATCGACGCGCTGGCCCTTCTGACCGGCGACGTGCAGTACACCGAGGAGCTGCCGGTCAAGGTGCCGTGGTCCCTGCCGTCGGGCCGGCCGGCCTACGGCGACTCCGACAATCCGGCGCCGGTGCTGCTGTCCTCCGATCCGGAGCATCCGCAGGTGCGGGCCCGGCTCGCGGCCGGCGAGAGGCTGATCGCGGCGGACGGTTCGCAGCCCGGGGAACGGCTCATCGACGCCGTCATGATCATGGACAAGCTGCGCACCAACGGGCCGTGGGAGAGCGAGCAGACGCATGACTCGCTGCGCCGTTACCTGCTGGAAGAGACCTACGAACTGTTCGACGCGGTCCGGGGCGGCAACGCCGACGACGTCCGCGAGGAACTCGGAGATGTGTTGCTGCAGGTGCTGTTCCACGCGCGCATCGCCGAAGACGCGCCGCTGCACCCGTTCGGTATCGACGACGTGGCCGACACCTTGATTCGCAAATTGGGCAACCGGGTTCCGGCAGTGCTTGCCGGACAAGAGATTTCGCTGGAAGACCAGATCGCGCAGTGGGAAGAGCGCAAGGCGTTGGAGAAGGCCGCGCGGACGTCGTGCATGGACGAGGTGCCGACGGCGCTGCCGGCGCTGGCCCTGGCGCAGAAGTTGATCGAACGGACCGGCACGGCCGGGTTGCCCGCCGATCTGCTTCCGGCGGGACTCACCTCGGTGACCCTCGAACCCGACGTCGACGCCGAAAGTGCCTTGCGCACAGTGGCTCTGGAATTCATCGACACCGTGCGGGCGACCGAGCGCCGCATCGTCGCCGCCCGCCGCGGCGACGAAGTGGCGGTGGAGCTGGATGCCGCACCGCTGGGTGCGGTGTCAGAGGAGGAGTGGCGGGAGCACTGGCCGGCTCAGACCGACTGAGTCGCGGCCTCGTCGATCAGATCGGCCACGGCGACCGGCTGTGAAGCCAGCGACGCGTGGCTGGCGTCCAGTTCGATGATCTTGCGCGGGTTCATTCGCTGCGCCATGCGGCGTTCGTTGTCGGGGTGGATCATGTGGTCCTGCGTGGACACCTGGTACCACGTCGGCTTGACCCGCCAGGCCGGTGCCGTCACTGTGTCGCCGAAAGTCGATGCCAGCGGTGCCTTTTGGGTCACGGCCATGACGAGCGCGGCGTCGTCGGGCAGGTCCTGGCAGAAGCTCTCGTGGAACTTGTCCTGGGCGACCCACAGGTAGCCATCTGAATCCGGCGCGAGGTTGGCGGCCGCGGCGGGCGGCATCTCCTGGGTGATTCCGCCGGGGCTCTCCCCGGCGTCCGGTGCGAAGGCCGCGATGTAGACCAAGGCCGTCACGTTGGGCAGGTCACCGGCTTCGGTGATCACCGCGCCGCCGTATGAATGCCCGACCAGGACGACCGGGCCATCGACCTGACTGACCATCTTGCGGGTGCGCTCGGCGTCGTCGGCCAGCGACGTCAGAGGGTTCTCCACCGCGCGCAGCGACTGATAGCCGCGCCGGTTCAGTTCGACGATCACGTTGGCCCAATGGGCGGCACCGCCCCAGAATCCGTGGACCAGGACGACTGTTGGTTTTTCGGTCATGCGGTGACAGTATTTGGACGATGAGGCAAGATCAATGACTGATACGGTGTCAAACTTTGCCGATTCACCGGCGTGCGGTTCCGATGCGTTTTCCGAGATCCTCGACACCGTCCGTCTGCGCGGCCAGGACGTGGTGCGTTATGCGCCGCGTTCCAGGCCGTTCAACATCGCGATGCCCGGGCGACGCCAGCTGCACATCGTCGAGCGCGGCGACGTCCGGCTGCGGGTGGGCGACGGCGGTCCCTCGGTCACGTTGCACGACGGCGACCTCGTCCTGCTGGCCCGGGGTGGTCGACATCAGCTGCAAGCGGGGCCGGGCGTGGCGGCCCGCGGTCTCGTCGAGGCCGACCGCTATACCGACGAAGGTGAACTCTCGCAACAGGATTCGCCACGCTGGGTGACCGGGACGTTCGCGGTCGACGAGGCTGTCGCCGACCCGCTGTTGGCGGTGCTGCCTCCGACAATCGTGGTGTCCGGAGGCGGGGTTGACCGTGAGTGGCTGGAGGTCAGCCTGCGGCTGCTGGTGGCAGAGGTGGCGGAGCCGCGGCCCGGCTCGGCGGTGATGATCTCGCGCATCCTGGACCTGCTGTTCATCCATACCCTGCGGGCCTGGTCTCGCGATGCCGTAGCGCCATCGGGATGGTTGACGGCCGCGCTGGATCCAGTTCTGGGCCAGGTGCTTTCGGCTATTCATCAGAATTTGGCGCGGCCATGGTCGGTCGCCGAACTCGCGCAGATGGCCAACCTGTCGCGGACCGCCTTCGCCGAGCGGTTCACCCGGCTGCTGGGGAGCCCGCCCGCCGGCTACCTCATCGACCGCCGGCTGGACCGGGCGGCGCAGCTGTTGCGAACGGATACGGCGTCGGTCGCCGCGGTCGCGGCGGCGGTGGGCTACACCTCGGAGGCCGGGTTCAGCCGGGCGTTCAGCCGGCGGTTCGGCGCCCCGCCGTTGCGCTGGCGAAACACTGTGGGCCGCGCCGACTGATCGGCTGCCACCGATCCTGACTGCACTGCGACTTCCGGGCTGGTTCTCCGCCGTGAGGTCAGGCTCGCGCAGTGCGATGTGTGCTGTGTGGTGGGGGCCGAACGCAACTGCATGGCGATTTTCCGGCCGGTTTTCCGCCACCCGGTTGCGTTCGAGGACCTTCGGGTCAAGGCCTGCCCGCCCACAACGAGAACTTGGGATCGGTAGCCGACCGGCCCCGGTGTGATTGCTCCAACGACGCCGATGAACGAGCGTCCAAAGAGAGGAATCACCGTGAAGATCGTCCCCGCCGTCATCGAGCAGCACGTCAACCGCTTCGACCGTCAGCAGAGCCTGATCATCGCGATCAGCACCGGTCTGCTGGCGTTCTGGTCGGGGTACCGCGTCGCCTGGTCGCTGTATCTGACCCTGACCTACGACTTCCTGTTCGGCTCGCTGGTCTTCCAGGTCGCGCTGTGGGGCGTCATCGGTGGTGCCGCAGCGGTCGCGTCGCTGGCGTTCTACAACCGCTACCGCACCGCCGATCAGCCTGACGCTCAGCCGAGCAGCGTCGAACCCCAGTAGTCCGACGAACCATCACGCACACCTGGCGGGCAGGCGAAGATGCCGCTGCCGGTGTGCGTGATGTATTCGTTCAGGGCATCGTGGTCGGACAGCGACCGCTGCATCGGGATGAACGACTCGGCCGGATTGCGGACGAAGGCGATGAAGAACAGACCTGCGTCCAAATGGCCGAAACCGTCTGAGCCGTCGGTGAAGTTGTAGCCGCGACGCAGAATCTTGGCCCCGTTGTTGGCTTCGGGGGAAGCCAGCCGCACGTGCGAGTCGACGTCGATCATCGGCGCGCCGTCGGCGCCCTTGCTCTCGAAGTCCAGCGGGGCGAACTCGTCGGTGTAGCCGTTCGGCGCGCCGCTGCCCTTCTGCCGCCCGATGACCCGTTCCTGTTCGGCCAACACGGTGCGGTCCCAGGATTCGATGAGCATCCGGATGCGCCGGCTGATGAGATATGCGCCGCCGGTCATCCAGGCCGGTCCGTCGCCGTCGCCGACCCAGACGTGCTGGTCGATGGCCGATGTGTCCTCGGCCTTCAGGTTGTTGGTTCCGTCCTTGAACCCGAACAGGTTTCGTGGCGTGGATTGCGTGACCGTGGTCGACGACGTACGGCCGAACCCGAGCTGCGAGTACCGGACCGCGACGGTGCCGAAGCCCACACGCGCCAGGTTGCGGATGGCGTGCACCGCAACCTGCGGGTCGTTGGCGCAGGCCTGCACGACGATGTCGCCGCCGCAGCGGGCCGGGTCCAGCTTCTCGTTGCGGAACTTGGGCAGGTCCACCAGGTGTGCCGGCCGCTGCGCGTCGACGCCGAACCGGTCCTTGCCGTCCTTGCGGAAGAAGGTGGGGCCGAAACCGATGGTCAGGGTCAACGCCGACGGCGAAAGGCCAAGGGCCTCACCGGTATCGGCCGGCGGCGCGTACGGATTGAGCCCGACGGCCCCGTGTGCGACGGCCTCCTCGCCGAGCGTCATGCGCTCGGCCATCTCGGTCCACTTCTTGAGCATCGCCACCACGTCGGCCTTCTTGTCCGTCGTGATGTCGAAGGTGGCGAAATGCATGCGGTCCTGTGCGGCGGTGACGATGCCCGCCTGATGGGTCCCGCGGAACGGCACCGGATTGCGCAGGCTGTTGTCGACTACGGCTGCGGAGGAGCGGCCGGCCAGCGCACCGGTGGCGGCGGCGCCGACCACGGCGGCCGTCACCCCGGCCGCGCCGAACAGCTTGCGTCGGCTGAGTCCGCCGGACCCGGTCACCGTCGGCTCAGTGGTGTGCGGTTGGGGCTCATTGCTTTGCGATGACACCCTGCACCTCGCTGACCTCCTTGCTCAGGGCATCGACGGCGCGCGAAAGTTCTTGCCGCTCAGGCTCGGTCACCTTGTCGTAGGAGATGAAGCCGTCGCCCTGGCGCCACTTGTCGAGCAGCTTCTGGACGTTCTCGAAGGCTGCGTCCACGTCCTTGCCGAGCTGCGGGTTGCGCTCGTCGAGGATCGGGTCCACCGAGCCGACCGCGGTCCGCGAGCCCTCGATGTTTGCCTGGATGTCCCACAGGTCGGTGTGGCTGAAGATGTCCTCTTCGCCGGTGATCTTGGTCTTGGCGATCTCGTCGAGCAGTTCCTGCGCGCCACCGGCGATCTTGGTGGAGTCGATGGTCCACTTCGGATCCTTGACGCCGGCGTCGAGTTCCTTGACGTCCGCGACGAGCTGGTCGGCCAGGGCGTTCGCGTCGGGCTGCAGGCCGGTGACCCACAGCTGCTTCTCCAGGACGTGGAAGCCGGTCCACTTGTCGCCGGGTTTGACGTCGGCTTCGCGCAGGTCGATCCGCGGGTCCAGGTCGTCCGGGAACGACTCGGCGACGGGCTCGATGCGCTCGTAGAAGGTGCGGGCCTTCGGGTACAGGCCCTTGGCGCCGGCAACGTCGCCCTTCTTCACGGCGGCGGCGAATGCCTCGGTGGCAGGCACCAGGGCGGTGGTCTGCTCGACGACGTACTTCTTGTAGAAGTCGGCGGCGTCCTTGAACTTGCCGGTGTCATCGATCTTGACGGTGTCGCCGGTGACGGTGAAGTCACCGCGGATGCCGTCGCCGACCATGCCGGGCTTGCACGCGGTCTTGTAGGTGCCGGCTTCGGGCAGCTGCACGATCAGCTTGCGCTGCAGGCCGGGGGAGACGTTCTCGATCTCGCCCATGACCTTGTCGCCGGGGCCGTAGACGTAGAACTCGGTGACCTTGGTGCCGTTGTTGGTGACGACGAAGGTGCTGGTGCCCGTCTTGGCCGACGTCGCCGACAGCTTGCAGGCGTCGTCGGACGCGGTCACGGTGATCTCGCCCGAGGCGGACTTGTTCTCGTCCGACTTGGAGGAGCACGCGGAGACCGCGGTCAGACCGGCGAGCAGGGCGGCGGAGGCGGCCACGCCGGTCTTGACGTTCAGGGCAGCGAGTTTCACTTAGCGGACCTTTCGAGGGTTGCAGCAGGGGCAGGTTTGGCTGCGACAGGTCGCAGGAACAGCGTCAGGACGACCGACAGGTACGCCAGCCAGCAGACGAACTGCAGGATCGAGGGGGTGGGGCTGATGTTGAAGACACCCTGGATCACCTGGCCGTACCACGACGACCAGTTGAATGCGCCCGTCATGTCGAAGGCCTTGGCGCCCAGGCCGGGCAGCCAGCCGACGGTCTGCAGCGCGTGGATGGCGTAGGACAGGATGCCGGCGGCGACGACGACGAGGAACGCGCCGGTGTATTTGAAGAACTTGGCCAGGTTGATCCGCACCGCGCCGGCGTACATGCCGTAGGCGAAAACGACGGCGATGAGCAGGCCGATCACCAGGCCCGCGAGCGGCCAGGCTGTCGAGGCGTTGGCGTAACCGACCATGAACAGCGCCGTCTCGACGCCTTCGCGGCCGACGGCCAGGAAGGCGAGGGTCGCGACGGCGATGCCGCCCGTCTCGAGGGCGCGGGCCATGTCGCTGCGCAGCTCACCGGAGATGGTCGCGGCGGCCTTCCGCATCCACAGCACCATGGTGGTGACGATGATCACCGCCACCAGGGACGCGACACCGGCGATGGCCTCGGCCGCGAGTCCGGAGATGGTGTTCTCGCTGAGTTGGATGGTGAGGAACACGCCGATGGTCATCGCGATGGCGCCGGCCACGCCGAGCCAGACCCATTTCAGGGCGTCGCGGCGGTCGGACTTCACGAGGAAGGCGATGAGGATGGTGACGACGATCGCAGTTTCCAGGCCTTCACGGAGGCCGATCAGCAAGCTGCCAAATAGCTGTGAGGAAACGCCGGGGCCCGCGGCGACCAGCGATGTCGAGACCGCGAAAGTGGTGGTCATCCGCAATCCTTAGATAGACTAAACGGCAACACAGGTTTGCCTTGCCAAAGGAAGGCAAGCCAACCTTATCAGCGGATGGGCGCCCGTCGTACTCCGTGCTGGAAAGCTTGCGCTCCCGGAGGCATCCAGCCCGGCATGCGACGATGACGGGACGACGAATCCGTCGAGAATCTCTGGGCATGGGGGAGTAGTGGTGTTGCGAGCGCGTCTGCTGCGGGCGACCGCTGTTGCCGCCGCGACAGCGCTCCTGATGGCCTCCAGCTGCTCGTTTCAGCCCGGCTACCTGCGCGGAGTGCCGCCGCCGGCGGGGCCTGCGGTGCCCCCGATCAATACCCATGTGAAGGGCCGGGGCGCGGATCAGCTGCGCGACTGGGCCGAGCATCTGGCACCGCCGCTGGGGATCCCGGTCATGGCGCTGGAGGCGTACGGGTACGCCGCGCGCGTGGCCGAAGTCGAGAACCCCAAGTGCCACATCGCGTGGACCACGCTGGCCGGCATCGGGATGGTGGAGAGCCATCACGGCACCTACCGCGGCGCGACCATCGCCCCCAACGGCGACGTGACGCCCCCGATCCGCGGCGTGCCACTCGACGGAACCATGAACAACCTGCGGATTCCGGACTCCGACTCCGGCAGCATGGACAGTGACGACGCCGTCGACCGCGCCATGGGGCCCATGCAGTTCATCCCGGACACCTGGCGGTTGTACGGCGTCGACGCAAACAACACCGGCTTCGCCAGCCCCGACAACATCGACGACGCGGCGCTGTCGGCGGCGGGTTATCTCTGCTACCGCGGCAAGGATCTGTCCAGCCCGCACGGCTGGATGGACGCGCTGCACGCCTACAACCTGTCCGACGACTACGCCCGCGCCGTGCGGGACTGGGCGACGGCGTATGCGAACGGGCACCAAAGATAGGTATGCGGTAGGTACCGGTAGCTGACGCACTTCACGCCCTGGCACCGTTTAGGCTGATGGGCGTTCGCACGAGTCCGTGACGCCAAAGGGAGACCCAAGTGCCAATCATCGAACAGGTCGGAGCCCGCGAGATTCTCGACTCTCGGGGAAATCCGACGGTCGAGGTCGAGGTCGCTCTGACCGATGGAACGTTCGCTCGCGCGGCCGTGCCGTCGGGTGCGTCGACCGGTGAGCACGAGGCTGTCGAACTGCGCGACGGTGGCGCCCGCTACCTGGGTAAGGGTGTCGAGAAGGCTGTCGAGGCCGTGCTCGACGAGATCGCTCCCGCGGTCATCGGCCAGGCGGCCGACGACCAGCGCATCATCGACCAGGCGCTGCTGGACCTGGACGGCACTCCGGACAAGTCGCGCCTCGGCGCCAACGCGATCCTCGGCGTCTCGCTGGCCGTGGCCAAGGCCGCTGCCGACTCCGCCGGCCTGCCGCTGTTCCGCTACATCGGCGGCCCGAACGCTCACATCCTGCCGGTGCCGATGATGAACATCCTCAACGGTGGCGCCCACGCCGACACCGGCGTCGATGTCCAGGAGTTCATGGTCGCCCCGATCGGTGCCCCCACCTTCAAGGAATCGCTGCGCTGGGGCGCGGAGGTCTACCACTCGCTCAAGTCCGTGCTGAAGAAGCAGGGTCTGGCGACCGGCCTCGGCGACGAGGGTGGTTTCGCGCCCGATGTCGCCGGCACCCACGCCGCACTCGAGCTGATCAGCACCGCCATCGACGCCACCGGCCTGAAGCTGGGCAGCGACGTGGCCCTGGCGCTGGACGTCGCGGCCACCGAGTTCTACACCGACGGCACGGGTTACGCGTTCGAGAAGCAGACCCGCACCGCCGAGCAGATGGCCGAGTTCTACGCCTCGCTGCTGGATTCGTTCCCGCTGGTGTCCATCGAGGACCCGCTGTCCGAGGACGACTGGGACGGCTGGGTGGCGCTGACCACCGCGATCGGTGACCGCGTCCAGCTCGTCGGCGACGACCTGTTCGTCACCAACCCGGAGCGGCTGGAGGAGGGCATCGAGAAGGGTGCCGCCAACGCGCTGCTGGTGAAGGTGAACCAGATCGGCACGCTCACCGAGACTTTGGACGCTGTCGCCCTGGCGCACGCGGCCGGCTACAAGTCGATGATGAGCCACCGCAGTGGCGAGACCGAGGACACCACCATCGCCGACCTCGCCGTGGCATGCAGCTGTGGCCAGATCAAGACCGGTGCCCCGGCCCGCAGCGAGCGCGTCGCCAAGTACAACCAGCTGCTCCGCATCGAGGAGACCCTGGGCGACGCCGGGCGGTACGCCGGCGACCTGGCGTTCCCGCGTTTTGCGGTGGACGCCAAGTAGTTTCGCGGGTCTGACCTACCGATATGGCCGATCCGAAGCGGCGTTCCCCCGCCTCCCGTCCCGCCAAACCCGGCGAGGCGAAGCGGGGGCGCGCCGGGGCCGGGACGGCTGCATCCAACGCGAAGGCCAAAGCGGGTAGCCGGCCCAAGGCCGAGCCGCGACGCGTCCCGGACAATCTGCCGGTTCCGGTCACCGAGCCGATCCGGCAGGCGTACGCGGAGTCGGTCGAGCACCATGCCGAGCAGCGGCTGGGGTCGGCGGCGCGACGCGCGGCGATCCTCGCCGTCGTGGTGTGCGTGCTGACCCTGACCATCGCCGGGCCGGTACGCACCTTCTTCGCGCAGCGCACCGAGATGCAGCAGCTGGCCACCGCCGAGTCCCAATTACGTTCGCAGATAGCCAATTTGGAGCAGCAGAAAGTGAAGCTGGCCGACCCGGTGTATATCGCCGCGCAGGCTCGTGAGCGGTTGGGCTTCGTGATGCCGGGTGATATCCCGTATCAGGTGCAACTGCCTGCCGGCGCCGTCACGACACCGGTCGCACCCGCGCCGTCGCCCACCGCGAAGAGCAACCAGCCCTGGTACACCGCGTTGTGGCACACCATTGCCGATCAGCCGCATGGACTTACGCCGGCCCCGGCTGTCGTCCCGCCCGGCCCGGATGGCGTCACCCCGGACCCTGACGTGCCCCCGACTGATCTGCCCGCACCTCAGGCGCCGCCCGGTGGTTGACGCTGCTGATCTCGAAGCCGTTGCGGCCCAACTGGGGCGGGAACCGCGTGGCGTCCTGGAGATCGCCTACCGCTGTCCCAATGGCGAGCCCGGCGTGGTCAAGACCGCGCCGCGGCTGCCCGATGGAACCCCTTTTCCCACTTTGTATTACCTGACGCATCCGGCGCTGACTGCTGCCGCCAGCCGGTTGGAGTCGTCGGGTCTGATGCGGGACATGACCGAGCGTCTGCAGGCTTCCGAAGAATTGGCGGCGGCGTATCTGCGCGCGCATGAATCGTTCTTGGCCGAGCGTGACGCCATCGAGTCGCTGGGGACGACGTTCTCCGGCGGCGGGATGCCTGATCGCGTGAAATGCCTGCACGTGGTGATGGCGCATTCGTTGGCAAAAGGCCCGGGCGTCAACCCCTTTGGTGACGAGGCGCTGGCGTTGTTGGCCGTCGAACCGGGCATGGCCGGGATTCTGGATCCGAAGGTGTGGGTGTGAGTTCGCGGGTCGCTGCTGTTGACTGTGGCACCAACTCGATACGTCTGCTCATCGCGGACGTCTCCGACGGTCGCCTGCGGGACGTGCACCGCGAGATGCGGATCGTCACTCTCGGTGAAGGTGTCGACGCCACAGGGCAATTCGCGCCTGCCGCGCTGGCTCGCACCGAAGCGGCGCTGACCGACTACGTCGAGGTGATGCTGGCGCACGACGTGACCAAGGTGCGGATGGTCGCGACCTCGGCGGCTCGTGACGCGGGCAACCGCGACGAGTTCTTCGCCATGACGGCAACGCAATTGGGCCGGGTGATGCCGGGCGCGGTGGCCGAGGTGATCACCGGGACCGAGGAAGCCGCGTTGTCGTTCCGCGGCGCTGTCGGCGAATTGGACCCGGCCACAGGGCCTTTCGCGGTCGTCGACCTGGGCGGCGGCTCGACAGAGGTGGTGCTCGGTGGTTCCGGCGCCGAGGTTGCGGACGTGGTGGCCAGCTTCTCGGCCAATATCGGCTGCGTGCGTCTCACCGAGCGCTGCCTGCAGTCCGACCCGCCCACCGCGGACGAGGTGGCTGCGGCGCGTGCCGTGGTGCGCGAGAAGTTGGCCGAGGCGCTGGCCGTCGTGCCCATCGAAGGTGCCCGCACATGGGTCGGCGTGGCCGGCACGTTCACCACGGTAGCCGCGCTGGCGCTGGGGCTGCCGGAGTACGACTCCGAGGTGATTCACCTGTCCCGCATCGGGATTCCCGATGTCGTCAAGGTGTGCGACGACCTGATCGCGATGCCGCGGGCGCAACGCGCCGAGCTCGGCCCCATGCACCCCGGGCGGGTGCCGGTGATCGGCGGCGGCGCGGTGGTCGTCGAGGAATTGGCCCGCGAATTCGGTCAGCGGGCGGGGATCACGGAATTGGTGGTCAGCGAGCACGACATCTTGGACGGCATCGCTTTATCCATCTGACGCCGAGACTACGGTTGCTGACGCGAAAATGGCGATTTCACGACAACAACCGTAGTTTCGCCGATCGAGATTTCTGACTAAACCTTGCAGTTCGGGCGGTTGTGGCAGTGGTGTCCGTCGCGGCAGGCGTTGCACTGACAGCCACAGGTCGACACGTTCTTGGTGGAAACCTTCATTACTGATCACCCCTGTTTGTCTCGGCTTATCGAGATATGACTACTTCACCATAGTTCGATCGCGGGGTGGAGTGAAGGTCGTGGGGAGAGAACGATCCTGGACGATGTCAGGACAGACCGACGGCCGGAACCAGTCCTCGTGAGACTGACTTCCGGCCGTCGGCTGGGGGGTGATTCAGTTGGCTGTGTCGTCCGACGCCTGGACCATCGGTGCCGCCGGTGCGGCAGGAGCGCCCAGCTGGCGGGCGACGAAGTCCGCGGCCTGGTTGGCCATGCCGTTGAACTTGTAGGCGCTGTGGGCCGAGCGATCCATGCCGCCACCGCAGATCGGGTCGCCGGGGGCACACAGCTGGATGGTCTTGCCGGCATAGGCGCCGCCGATGTTGATGGCCGGCGCGCTGCGGTCGGCGACGCTCAGCACGAACGGGCTCGGGGTGCCGAACAGAACCACGGCGGCGACGTGGGAGGCGACCGACGCCGGCATCGGGCCGCTGATTCCGGACGGCAAGACGAAGCCGGCGGGGACGCTGCTCATGGTGCTGTAGCCGGCGACGGCTGCACCCTGTGAGTAGCCGCCGATGACGATCTTGGTGGCGGGGCACGAGGCGGCGATGGACTCGATGCGGTTGGTGGCGTCGGCGACGCCGTCGGCGGCCGCGCCGAAGTCCAGGGAGGCGGGGTAGTTCACGCCGTAGGCGTCGATGTTGCGGCCGGGCATCCGGGCGTTCAGTGCGTCGACGAAGGCTTGGCCGGTGGCTCCGACGCCGGGGGCTTCGAAGGTGCCGCGGGCGAAGACGACCTCGACGTTCGCACAGGAGTCGTCGGCGGCGTTTGCGGTGGCGACCGGGCCGGCGATGGCGCCTGCGATGATCGTGAAAGCGGCGACGGCGGTGAATGCCACCTTGCCTGCCGCGGTACGAATGGCGCTCATGTTGTTTTCCCCGTCCCTTGAATTACCAGTTGCCTGGTATAAGCCGAACGGGTGAGCTGCGATTCCATGCGGTCGTGTGACGTATCGCATACCTAGGGTGGCTAAGCAACAGGGATGATCTGCAGGCCGGAATGCGTTGCGGTCCGGTCACTCCTGGAAGCGGTACCCCATGCCGGCCTCGGTCAGCAGATGCTTGGGGTGTGACGGGTCGACCTCGAGCTTGCGGCGCAACTGGGCGAGATAGACGCGCAGGTAGTGGGTCTCCTTCGCGTATGCGGGTCCCCACACCTCTTTGAGCAGCTCCTCGCGACCGACCAGCTTGCCGCGGTTGCGCACCAGCATTTCCAGCATGCCCCACTCGGTGGGGGTCAGGTGCACCTCGGTGCCGCTGCGTGTCACCCGCTTGGCCGCCAGATCGACTGTGAACGAAGACGTTTCGACGACGGGCTCGTCAGTCTCGGACGCTGCCGCGCCACGGCGCACCGCGGCCCGGAGCCGGGCCAGGAACTCGTCCATCCCGAACGGCTTCGTGACGTAGTCGTCGGCGCCGGCGTCGAGGGCCTCGACCTTGTCCATCGAGTCGGTACGCGCGGACAGCACGATGACGGGCGCCGTGAGCCAGCCGCGCAGCCCGGCGAGCACGTCGATGCCGGACATGTCGGGCAGGCCGAGATCCAGGATCACCACGTCGGGCTTGTGTTCGGCGGCCGCCTTCAACGCCTCGGCGCCGGTGGCCGCGACGGTGACGTCGTAGCCGCGCACGGACAGATTGATCCGCAACGCACGCAGAATCTGTGGTTCGTCGTCGATGACCAGAACCCGTGTCACACCCGATCCTTTCCCGCGGCCGCCAGGTCCACCACGACGGTCAGCCCGCCGCCGGGGGTGTCGGTGGCAGAGATGGTGCCGCCCAGTGCTTCGACAAAACCGCGTGCCACCGAAAGGCCAAGTCCCACACCGGTGCTGTTGTCATGGTCGCCGAGACGCTGGAACGGCGCGAACAGCTGCTCCTCGGCGCCACGCGGGATGCCGGGACCCTCGTCGACGATGGTGATCAACACCCGGTCGCCGACCTGTCCGGCATTCACCCGCACCACGCTGCCCGCGGAGTAGCGCAGCGCATTGTCGATGAGGTTGACCAGCACGCGTTCCAGGAGTCCCGCGTCGGCCAGGGCGACGGCGTCGCCCACTTCGACCTTGACCCGGTCGAGCCCACGGTGCCCGTAACCGGTTGCGCCCCGGCTGATCCCGAGCAGTGCCCGCTGCACTACCTCTTCCATGTACACCCGCCGCAGCTCCGGTTTCACCACCCCGGCGGCCAGCCGCGACGAGTCGAGCAGGTTGCCCACCAACGCCGTCAGTTGGTCGACCGATTCCTCGATGGTGGCCAGCAGTTCGGCGGTGTCTTCGGGCGAGAATCCGACATCCTCGCTGCGCAGGCTCGACACCGCGGCCTTCGCCGCGGCGAGCGGGGTACGCAGGTCGTGGCTGACGGCGCTCAGCAGGGAGCGGCGCAGTTCGTCGGCTTTGGCCAGCGCTTCGGCGCGGCCCGCTTCTTCGGCCAGGGCGCGCTGGCGCACCAACCCCGCCGCCTGCCGGGCGACGGCGCCGAGCACCCGGCGATCGCGGGCCTCGGTCTTGCGGCCGGCCATCAGGAGCCAGTAATCGTCGTCGCTGACCTCGATGGCGGTGTCGGCGGAATCGACTGTCACACAGGGTTCTGCCCCGACGCACGCGACGATGCCGTCCTCTTCGTGCAGCAGGCTGACGGCCCGTTGCGCGTAGGTCTCGCGGACGCGTTCCAGGAGCGTGGTCAGGTCGGCGCCGCGCAGCACGCTGCCGGCGAACAAGGCCAGCAGCTCGGCTTCCTGGGAGGCATGACGGGCTTCCCTGGACCGTTTGGCGGCGCCGTCGACCAGCGCGGCGACGGCGACCGCGACGGCCAGCAGCACCACGATCGTCAGCGCACTGTCGGGGTCGGCGATGGTGAAGCTGTACCGCGGGGCGACGAAGAAGTAATTGAGCAGCAGCCCCGACAGCACAGCCGACAAGGCAGCCGGCGCGACGCCGCCGAGCAGTGCGACGACCAGCACGCCGATGAAGAACACCGCGCTCTCGCCGCCGATGTGCAGGAACGGATCCAGCAGGGAGGTGATGGCGGTGATGATGCTGGGCACGACGATGGCGGCCAGCCAGGACGCCAGGTGCCGTTGTCCGCGCGTCGCCGTCGACCACGACCAGCCGGGCTGGGACTGCTCATGGGTGACCATGTGCACGTCGATCTTCCCGGAGTTCTGGACGGTCTTGGCGCCGATACCCTCGTCGAAGAGCCGGGCCCACCGCGACCGTCGCGACGTGCCCAGCACCAGTTGGGTGGCGTTCATCTCGCGGGCGAAGTCCAGTAGGGCGCTGGGGACGTCACCGTCACTGCCGCCGACGACGGTGTGCAGGGTGGCGCCGAGGCTGGCCGCCAGCTCGCGCACCTTGCCCATCTGCGGGGCGCAGACGCCCGTCAGCCCATCGCCGCGGACGACATGCACCACCATGAGTTCCGCGCTGGATTTGGAGGCGATGCGTGACGCCCGTCGTACCAGCGTCTCCGATTCGGGGCCACCGGTGACCGCCACGACGACGCGTTCGCGGGCCTCCCAGGTATCCGAAATATTGTGCTCGGCGCGGTATTTCGCGAGGGCCGCATCAACCTGGTCGGCCAGCCACAGCAGCGCAAGCTCGCGCAGGGCGGTGAGATTGCCCTGCCGGAAGTAGTTGGACAGCGCCGCATCGACACGTTCGGGTGCGTACACGTTGCCGTGGGAAAGCCTGCGGCGCAAGGCTTCCGGTGTGATGTCGACCAGTTCGATCTGGGCGGCACTGCGCACCACGGAGTCCGGGACTGTCTCCTGCTGCTCGATGCCGGTGATCTGGGCGACGACGTCGTTCAGGCTTTCCAGGTGCTGGACATTGACCGTGGAGATGACGGTGATGCCGGCGTCGAGCAGTTCCTCGACGTCCTGCCAGCGTTTGGCGTTCTTGCTGCCGGGCGTATTGCTGTGCGCCAGCTCGTCGACGAGCACCACCTCGGGGTGGCGTGCCAGCACCGCGGGGACGTCGAGTTCGGCGAACGTCCCGCCGCGGTAGTCGATGAACCGCGGCGGGATGCGTTCGATACCCGCCATCGCCTCCGCCGTCTTCTTGCGGCCGTGGGTTTCGACCACGGCCGCAACGACGTCGGTGCCGCGCTCGAGGCGGCGGTGCGCCTCGCCGAGCATCGAGAAGGTCTTTCCCACGCCGGGGGCCGCACCCAGGTAGATGCGTAACTCGCCCCGCTTGTCCGGCGTTCCCATGTCACCCATCATCCAATACGGGCTGGGTACTTCTGGTCCAACGCGAGATTCAGCTGCAGGACGTTGACCCGCGGCTCTCCCATGAATCCCAGGGTGCGGCCCGTGGTGTTGTCGGACACCAGGGCCCGGACCTGGTCGGCCGAAATGTGCCGGGCCTCGGCGATCCGGTTCACCTGCAGGTCGGCGTAGTCGACCGAGATGTCGGGGTCCAGGCCACTGCCGCTGGCGGTGACGGCGTCGGCCGGCACTCGCGGGTCGGCGGGCGCCGCACCGTGGATCGCGACGATCTGCCCGGCGGTGTAATCCGCGCCGTCCGTGGCGCATTCGACCCGCACCCCCTCGTAGGTCGGGAGGAATGGCACCTTGGTGGTGGCGCACGGCTGGTTGACGCTGACCACCTTGGTGGGGTGGGCGACGTTGCCGGTGGCGTCCCGCGGGCCGATCACCGACAGCACCGCGCCCACACCGTCCGCGGTGCAGAACGGGCGGGCACCGGCGGCGTGGCCCAGTCCTTCAGCCTCGGCGACGGCGTAACTGCGGGTGCACACCTGGGTCAGCAGGCTCGGCTTGTCGGCGGCGTCGACGATGCTCTCGGGGCCGAGGTTGCTCGCGCCGCTGGACATCGGGTCGTACCCGGTACCGGCATTGGACGGCCGGCTCTGGAAATACTGCGGCAGCGCATTGCCTTTGGCGTCGGTGAACAGCTGGCCGATCAGCGAGCTGCCCACGACCTTGCCGCCCGCGGTGACGAGCGAGCCCTCGGCCTTGTCCTTGAGCCCGGGCAGCTGGGCGATGGCCCAGACGAGCACCGGATAGGCCAGGCCGGTGATGACGGTCAGGACCAGCAGAGCGCGCAGTGCTGCGGCGTGGACACGAATCAGGTTGCCGATATTCATGATTAAGACATCCCCGGGATGAACTGGATGAGCAGGTCGATGAGTTTGATGCCGACGAACGGAGCGACAATGCCGCCGAGGCCATAGACATACAGGTTGCGGCTCAAGAGCTTTGACGCACTACTGGGGGTGTACCGGACACCGCGCAGCGACAGCGGGATCAACGCGATGATGACCAGGGCATTGAAGATCACCGCTGACAGGATCGCCGACTGCGGGCTGTGCAACCGCATGATGTTCAGCAGATCCAGGCCGGGGAACAGGGCCACGAACATCGCCGGGATGATCGCGAAGTACTTCGCGATGTCGTTGGCGATGGAGAACGTGGTCAGGGCGCCGCGGGTGATGAGCAGCTGCTTGCCGATCTCCACGATCTCGATGAGCTTGGTCGGGTCCGAGTCGAGGTCGACCATGTTGCCGGCCTCTTTGGCTGCCGACGTGCCGGTGTTCATCGCCACGCCGACGTCGGCCTGGGCCAGCGCGGGCGCGTCGTTGGTGCCGTCGCCGGTCATGGCGACGAGCTTGCCGCCGGCCTGCTCCTTCTTGATCAGCGCCAGCTTGTCCTCGGGCGTGGCCTCGGCCAGGAAGTCGTCGACTCCGGCTTCGTCGGCAATCGCCTTGGCGGTCAACGGGTTATCGCCGGTGATCATGACGGTGCGGATGCCCATCTTGCGCATCTCGTCGAAGCGCTCGCGCATGCCCTGCTTGACGACGTCCTTGAGGTGGATGACGCCCAGCACGTCTGCGACACCCGTCGCTTCGCTCGCCCCTGAAGCCTTGTCGTGCTGGACCCGCCCGACAACCAACGGGGTGCCGCCCGCCGCGGAGATGCCGTCGACGATGTCGCCCAATTCGACGGGCACGGTGCCGCCGTGACCCCGGATCCAGTCGGCGACGGAGTTGGCCGCGCCTTTCCGGAGCTTCTGGCCGTCGTGCAGGTCGACACCGGACATGCGCGTCAGTGCGGTGAACTCGACCCACGTGGCGTCGGTCAGTTCGCCGGGGGTGCGAGCCCGCAGGCCGTGAGCCTGCTTGGCGTACACCACGATCGACCGGCCTTCAGGGGTCTCGTCGGCGAGGCTGGACAGCTGCGCCGCATCAGCGAGTTGCTCGGCGGTGACGCCGGGTACCGGGAGGAAGCCCGCGGCCTGCCGGTTGCCGAGCGTGATGGTGCCGGTCTTGTCGAGCAGCAGCGTGTTGACGTCACCGGCGGCTTCGACGGCACGCCCCGACATCGCGAGCACGTTGCGCTGCACCAGCCGGTCCATGCCGGCGATGCCGATCGCGGACAGCAGGGCGCCAATTGTGGTGGGAATCAAGCAGACCAGCAGCGAGACCATCACGATGCCGGTGACGCCGAAGCCGTCGAGCGCCTCGGTGTCGGGGACACCCGGGTTGTTGGCCTTCGAGTAGATGGCCAGCGGCTGCAGGGTCGCGACGGCGAACACGAAGATGATCGTCAGCGCGGCGAGCAGGATGTTGAGCGCGATCTCGTTGGGGGTCTTCTGCCGGTTGGCGCCCTCGACCAGGGCGATCATGCGGTCGACGAAGCTCTCGCCCGGCTTCTGGGTGATCTGCACGACGATCCGGTCCGACAGCACGGTGGTGCCGCCGGTGACGGCGCTGCGGTCGCCGCCGGATTCCCGGATGACGGGTGCCGATTCGCCGGTGATGGCCGACTCATCCACGGAGGCAATGCCTTCCACGACATCACCGTCACCGGGGATCACCTGCCCCGCCTCGACCACGACGATGTCGCCCTGCTGCAGCAGCGGTGCGGCGATCTCTTCCTCGGTCCCCGCGCTGCCCGGCGCCCAGCCCACCAACTTGCGGGCCATGGTGTCGGACTTGGTCTTTCGCAGGCTCGCGGCCTGAGCCTTGCCGCGGCCTTCGGCGACGGCTTCGGCGAGGTTGGCGAAAACGACTGTCAGCCAGAGCCAGAACACGATCAGCCAGGCGAACCAGCTGGGCTGCAGTGCGGCCAGGACCGTCGACCAGACGGCGCCGACCTCGACGATGAACATCACCGGGTTGCGCCACAGGGTGCGGGGGTCCAGCTTGCGCAGGGCGTCCGGCATGGACTTCCACAGCATCTTCGGGTCGAGCAGGCCGCCCTTTACAGCGGTATCGGACATCAGTGAATTCCTTCAGCAAGGGGGCCGAGCGCCAGCGCCGGCAGGAAGGTCAGGGCGACCAGGATCAGCGTCACGCCGGCGACCATGCCGACGAACTGCGGGCGGTGCGTCGGCAGGGTGCCGATCGACGGGGGAGTGCTGCCCTGCTTGGCCAGCGAACCGGCCAAGGCCAGCACCAGGATCATCGGCAGGAAGCGGCCGATCAGCATCGCCAGACCCAAAGCCGTGTTGTACCAAAAGGTATTGACCGACAGGCCGGCGAACGCCGAGCCGTTGTTGTTGGCGGCCGAGGTGAAGGCGTACAGCACCTCGGACAGGCCGTGCGGGCCCGCGTTCAGCATTGCCGCGCGCTCACCGGGCAGTGCCATGGCAAAAGCGGTGCCGGTCAACACGATCAGTGGGGTGACCAGGAAATAGCTTGCGGCCAGCTTGATCTCCCGCGGGGTGATTTTCTTGCCCAGGTATTCCGGAGTACGTCCGACCATCAGGCCCGCCACGAAGACGGTGATCACGGCGAGGATCAGCATGCCGTACAGGCCGGAGCCGGTACCGCCTGGCGCGACCTCACCGAGCTGCATGTTGAACATGGTCATCATGCCGCCCAGGGAGGTGTACGAGTCGTGGAACGAGTCCACGGCACCGGTGGACGTCAGAGTCGTCGCGGTCGCGAACACGGCTGAATTGGCCACGCCGAAGCGCTGTTCCACGCCTTCCATGGCCGAGCCGATGGCGGTGGGGACGGTGCCGTGGTGCTGACCCTGGAACAACATCATCAGACTGACGCTGATGACGGCCAACACTGCCATCACGGAGACAATGGCATAGCCCTGCTTGCGGCTGTCCACCATGCGTCCGAAGGTGCGCGGCAGCGAGAACGAGATCACCAGCAGCAGAAAGATTTCCAGCCAGTTGGTCCAGGAGGTCGCGTTCTCGAACGGGTGTGCCGAGTTGGCGTTGAAGAACCCACCACCGTTGGTGCCCAGCTCCTTGATCACTTCCTGGCTGGCCACCGGGCCGCCGGTGAGGGTCTGCTGCGCACCGGCCAGGGTGTTGACGACCTGGTCGTGCAGGTGGAAGTTCTGGATCAGGCCGCCGGCGACCAGGATAACCGCGGCAATCACGGCGAACGGCAACAGGATTCGGATGGTGCCGCGCACCAGATCGACCCAGAAGTTGCCCAGTTCGGTGGCGTGCCGGCGCGCGAACCCGCGCACCAGGGCGACCGCCACGGCCATGCCGACGGCGGCCGACACGAAGTTCTGCACTGAGAGCCCGGCCATCTGCACCAGGTGGCCCTGGGTCGTCTCACCCGAGTAGGCCTGCCAGTTGGTGTTGGTGACGAAGCTGACGGCGGTGTTCCACGCCAGGTCGGCCGTCATCGGGGTGGCCGGATTGTTGAGGTGCAGCGGCAGCGCGCCCTGCACCAGTTGGAAGCCGAAGAGGAACAGCAGCGAGACGGCCGAGAAGGCGAGCGCACTGCGAGCGTATGCGCCCCAGTTCTGCTCGGCCTCTGGATCGGCGCCGATCGCTTTGTAGATGAGACGTTCGGCGCGCGAGTGCTTTTCGGACGTGTACACGCGGAACATGTAGTCGCCCAGGGGCACATGCACGGCGGCGAGCGCGACAATGAGGGAGAGCAGGAACGCGATTCCCGCGGCAGTGGGGCTCACTAGAACCGCTCCGGAAAGAGCAGTGCGGCGACCAGGAACAGTGCGATCACCAGACACAGCACCAGGCCGACGGCATTGGCGAGGTTCACAGGCGCTCGACCGCCTTCTGGATTAGGCCGAGCAGCGCGAAGATCGCCACCGTCAGCACCACGAACACCACTACAGACATGGGTTCTCCCACACGTAAACGGGTCGCCGGCCCTCGGCGACCTCGTCAGCATCGGCCCGCAGGGGGAGGCATCCGCCGATCTTGACGCCTTCTTTACGGCCGGCCCGGCTTCCTTTACGGAATTCGGTATCGAGCGCCGGACGTAAGGTGCGCACAACCCGACAAATGCCTGGTCATGTGATGTTTCGCACAGTGCGAGCGGGTGTTTTTGGGGCGTTTACGGGCGGCCCGGCCGGTGGGAGCCGTCAGCAGGTGATGTCGTCAGGGCGCCCAACCGGCTAACGTGCCAACCGTGTGGGGCCGACCACCCCAGGAACTCGGGAGGTATTGGTGATCGACGTCGTCGGCGAAGTCCGTCAGAAGCTGGGCCGTATTGCGGAGTCCGCGACCGCGGTACGCAGGCTGTTCGAGACCGGATTCTTGGATCTGGCCAACCCCGGGGTCATGGTGGAGACCGCCAAGAACGCGCCGGTTTTCGGTCCGCAGGCCACGATGGCCATCCAGGGCGGCCGGAAGTATGCCGGTCTGCCGGCGCTCGTGGATGAACGTGGCACCTTGACCTACCGCCAGGTCGACGACCAGTCCTGGGCGCTGGCCCGTGGACTTCAGGGTCTGGGTGTGACGGAAGGCTCCGTGGTCGGGCTGCTGTGCCGGGACCACCGTGGCCTGATCCTGGCCATGGTGGCGTGCGGAAAGCTCGGGGCCCGGCTGGTACTGATGAACACCGGATTCGCGAAGCCGCAGTTCGCCCAGGTCTGTGAGCGCGAAGGCGTCAAGGTCGTGCTGCACGACAGTGAGTTCCTCGGACTGCTCGACGCCTTGCCCGCGGACATGCCGCGCGTGTTGACCTGGGTGGACGAGGGCCATGATGTGCCCGACTCGGCACAGACCCTCGACGCGATCGTCACGGCCAACTCCACCGACCCGCTGCCCGCGCCGAGCAAGGCGGGTGGCTCGGTCATCCTCACCAGCGGGACAACGGGATTGCCGAAGGGAGCACCCCGAAGCTCGGTGTCGCCCCTGGCGTCGGCGCAGATCATCGACCGAATTCCGTTCCCGCGCAAGGGAACCATGGTCATCGTTTCGCCGATCTTCCACAGCACCGGCTGGGCCACCTACACCGTCGGCGCCGCGCTGGGAAACAAGGTGGTGACTGCCCGGCGATTCAATGCCGAGCGCACCCTGCAGCTCATCGCCGAGCACAAGGCGGACATGCTCGTCGCGGTGCCGACGATGCTGCACCGGATCGTGGAACTGGGGCCCGAGGTCATCGGCAAGTACGACACCTCGTCGCTGAAGACGATCCTCATCGCAGGGTCGGCGTTGAGCCCCGAGCTGTCCAACCGGGTCCAGGACACCTTCGGCGACGTGCTCCACAACTTGTACGGCTCGACCGAATGCGCCATCGCCAGCGTCGCCACCCCGGCCGAATTGCGGCTCGCCCCGGGCACCGCCGGCCGGGCGCCGGTGACGTGCGAGGTGGTGCTGTACGACGAGAACAACCAGCGCATCAACGGCAAAAACCAGCGCGGCCGCATCTTCGTCCGAAATGGCGCGCCGTTCAGCGGTTACACCGACGGCCGGACCAAGCAGATCATCGACGGCTACATGTCCAGCGGCGACATGGGGCATTTCGACGAGCACGGGCTGCTGTTCGTCGACGGCCGCGACGACGACATGATCGTCTCCGGCGGCGAGAACGTGTTCCCGCAGGAGATCGAAGAGCTTCTCGCCGAACGGGAAGACATCTATGACGCGGCCGTCGTCGGCGTCGATGACGTGGAATGGGGAAAGCGCCTGCGCGCCTTCATCGTTTCGCAGCCGGGCGCGGCCCAGGACGCCGATGAGATCAAGGCGTTCGTCAAGAACAACCTGGCCCGCCACAAGGTGCCACGCGACGTGGTGTTCATCGAAGAGCTACCGCGTAACACCACCGGCAAACTGCTGCGCCGGGTGCTGATCGAGATGGACGTCTAGCGCGGCCATGCCGACCGACCTCAGTGCCGAGCAGGCTGCTGCCCGATTGGAGTCTGCCGACACGCTGGGTATCACCCTCGGCCCCGGCCAGCCGCCGGCTGTGCTGCGGGCGCTCGGTGCGCGCCAGGACTGGACGAATCTGCGGGTGTTCGGGGCGCTGTTGGCCGTTGGTACCGAACTGTTTTCGCGTCCGGGTGTGCATTACGTCTCGGGCTTCTTCGGCCCGATCGAGCGGGCGCTGCGGGACATGGGCGCCGACATCGAGTTCGCTGCCGCGGACTTTCGCCGGTTCGCGCCGCTGCTGGAGCGGCAGGCGCCGCGGGTGATGACGACGGTCGCCACCCCACCCGATGCCGATGGGTGGTGCTCGCTGTCGCTGCATGCCGGCGGGACGATCGGCGAGCTGCAGCGGGCGGGGGCCGACCCGCAGCGCCTGCTCATCGTCGAGGTATCCGACTCCTACCCAAGGACTTTCGGATACGGTCCTCGCCGCCACGCCCTACATGTCGACGAGATCGACATCCTGGTGCGCTCGACAGACGCCCCGCGGGCGCTGCCCGGGGGTGACGTACCGCCGACCGAAGTTGAGCGGTCGATCGCGCGGCATGCCGTCGGTTTCATCGGTTCGGGAGCGACGCTGCAGACCGGAATCGGCGCAATTCCCAACCAGATCGCCACGTTGCTGGCCGAAGGTGACGGCAGCGGCTACGGCCTGCACACCGAGATGTTCACCGACGGCTGCATGCATCTGCACCGCGCGGGCAAGATCACCAACACCGGCAAGGGGCAGTATGACGGCGTCAGTGTCACGACATTCGCGTTCGGCTCGCAGGAGCTCTACTCGTGGCTCGACGACAATCGCGATGTCGCCTTCCTGCCCGTCGATACCGTCAACTCGCCGGAGGTGATCGCCGCCAACACGGACATGATCTCCATCAATGGCGCACTCGCAGTGGACATTCAGGGGCAGGTGATCGCCGACACGATCGACGGGGGTCAGTTCAGCGGGATCGGTGGTGCGGAGGATTTCGTGGCCGGGGCTGGGCTGGAACTCTCCGACCGCTCACTGATCTGTCTGCCTTCGACTTTCGTGAAGGACGGCGAGTTGCGGTCGCGGATCGTGCCGTGGTTTGGACCGGGAGCCGTGATCACCACCCCGCGGCAACAGGTCGACGTGATCGTCACCGAATACGGGGCCGCGGAATTGGAAGGCAAGACCGTCCGCGAGCGCGGTGAGGCGCTGGCGGCGATCGCCCATCCACAGTTCCGCGACGCACTCTTGGCGGCGGCACTGCGCGCCGCGAAGGGACGTTCGCCCGTCGGCTAGTTACAGCTAGTTCTTGTTCGGCGGTGTGCCCTCCCAGGAGCGCAAATCGTGGTTCACTGCCGCCATGACGAGCAGCGACCAGCCGTGGTGGATCTCCGCGCCCGTCGCCGAGCTCGCCGCCGCGATCCTGCCGCTATTCGGGCAGTCGTCGTTCGACAGCGAGCGGGCGGCGATGACGGATGTCGTGTCATGGCTCCGCACCGGCGCCCGCGCTCCCCGCGGCATGTTCTCCGCGGGTGTCTCCACGCGCGGCGATGTGTTCCAAAATCCTGACCTGCGGGCCGTCGCGGAGGCCATGCAGTTGCTCGAACGTGCGGGCCTGCTCCTTCGGGTCTTGGTCCCGTCGAGTCATTCCAGCTTCGACGTCGGTTTGACGCGTCTCGGTTGGCAGGCGGTCCAGACCGGCACGGTCAGGCAATATCTCGGCCTCGGTGACGCGCCGGCCTGAGGCGATGGCGCGGCTCTTGACAATTATGCGGGACCGGGGGTCCCATATAACTGATTGGGCAACGGTGCTCAGCGAGTAGGGGAGCGACGTCATGGCTGTTACGAAGATGGTCCGCCGATGGCGCACAGGGATGGACGTGTGCGACGACCTCGACTACTGCGCGAATCTCGAGACGCTCTCGGCGGGTTCGGTACGCCGTAACTTCAACCCGTATCTGGACTTTTCGTGGGATTCGCCCGAATTCCGGGTGACCGAGAACGACCCGCGCTGGGTGCTGGCCAAGAGCGACCCCATCGGGATGAGCGCCTGGTACCAGGCGCAGCCGCTGGAAAAGCAGATCGCGATCGGCATGTGGCGCCAGGCCAACGTCGCCAAGGCCGGACAGCAGTTCGAGAGCATGCTGATCCGCGGGCTCCTCGCGTACACGTTCTGGGTGCCCAACGGCAGTCCCGAGTACCGCTATTGCCTGCATGAAGCGGTCGAAGAGGGCAACCACACCCTGATGTTCCAGGAGATGGTGAACCAGGTCGGCGTGGACGTCCCCGGCCTGCCGCGCTGGGTCAAGTGGCTCAACTGGGCGTTCCCACTGTTCGCGAGCCCGATGCCGACCTTCTTCTTCATGATGGTGCTGTGCGGTGAGGAGCCGATCGACCACATGCAGAAGTCGATCCTGCGCGAGGGCGGTTCGATCCACCCGATCATGGAGCGCGTCATGGCGATCCACGTTGCCGAGGAGGCGCGCCACATCTCGTTCGCTCACGAGTTCCTGCGCCGGCGGATCCCGGAGATGCGGCGGCTCAACCGGTTTGGGCTCTCCATCATGTATCCGCTGTCGTTCCGGCTGGCGGCCTCGCTCATCGCCAAGCCGCCCCGCTCCTTCTGGCGTGAGTTCGACATCCCCAAGTCGGTGAAGAAGGACATCTTCTGGCGGGCACCGGAATCCAGGACGATGCTGCGCGAGATCTACGGCGACGTGCGCATGCTCGCCGAAGACACCGGCCTGATGAATCCGGTTGCCAAGGTGTTGTGGCGGATGTTCCGGATTGACGGCCCGGCGTCGCGCTACCGCAGCGAGCCGGCGCGCCACGCCGCCGTCACTGTCACCGTCTAGGTCGCAGCGCCCACATTGCGATGAGCTTCGGCCCGATCGCGAGTCATTTCATCAGTCATGTCGAAATCGGCCCCGCCCGTTCGACGTGTATGTGAAGGATTGACTCGACGACGAAAGGTCACCGCAATGCTGTACATGGGTTTGGTCATCATGGATCCCAACCAGGGGATGCCGCCGCAGGAACTGATGGACGCGATGGAGGTCTACGTCGGCAAGAACACCGCCGACGGCATCTATGTCGGCGGCGGCGGACTGGGACAGGGCGAGAACCGGATCGGCTACCAGGTCCGCTCCGGACAGCTGAGCACCACCGACGGGCCCTTCACGGAGGGCAAAGAGATCATCGGTGGGTACGCCATGCTCGAGTACCGCAACCACGCCGAGGCCGTGGAGGGGTGCCGCTCGTTCACCGAGCTTCACCGGCAGCATTGGCCGGAGTGGGAAGGCCGGGTCGAGCTGCATCTGGTCGAAACCGAGCCGTGTCCCGGCGCCTGATCGTCGCGTGACCACAGCGGAGGCAGTGACCGCCGCGTGGCGTGCCGAATCGGCGCGCCTCGTGGCGGCACTGGCTCGCATGACGCGCGACGTCGACCTTGCCGAGGACGTCGCGCAGGACGCTCTCGTTGCGGCGCTTGAGGAATGGCCCGAGCGGGGAATTCCCGCGAACCCCGCCGCGTGGCTCATGACGGCGGCGAAGCGCCGCGCGATCGACCACATCCGTCGGGCCGAGACGCTGCGCCGCAAGAACGAGGAGATCGGGCAGCGGCTGGAGGAGGTCGAAATGCCGGATTTCGACGGGCAGGTCGACTTCATCGAGGACGACGTGCTCCGGCTGATGTTCCTGACCTGCCACCCGGAGCTGCCTGCGCCGTCGCGAGCGGCGCTGACTCTGCGGCTGGTGTCAGGACTGAGCACCGGCGAGATCGCACGCGCCTTCCTGGTGCCGGAATCGACGATGGCGCAACGGATCACGCGCGCCAAGAAGAGCCTCGTCGGCGTCGACATGGAGCTGCCCGTCGGGGCCGAGCGGGCCGACCGCATCGACGACGTGCTCGCTGCCATCTACCTCACTTTCAACGAAGGCTACGTCGCGACCACCGGCCGGGACTGGACGCGCCCCGACCTGTGCTTCGAAGCCATCCGGCTGGCGCGCATGGTGGCGGCCATGGTCCCGGATATTCCCGATGTCCTTGGGCTGCAAGCACTTCTGGAACTACAGGCGTCACGGATCCCCGCTCGCGTCGACCACGTCGGGGCGCCGGTGCTGCTGGACGATCAGGACCGGGCGCGGTGGGATCACCTGCTGCGACACCGTGGCCTCCGGGTGCTGGACCGGGCCGAGAAACTCGCGGCGGCCGGTGCACCCGTCGGGACGTACTTTCTGCAGGCGGCCATCGCGGCCTGCCATGCGCGCGCCATCCGAGCCGAGGACACCGATTGGCAGCGGATCGCGGACCTGTACGACGTGCTGGCGCTTGCCGCGCCGGGTGCCGTCGTCGAGGTGAACCGCGCGGTGGCCCATGGACGTGCGCACGGAGCCGAAGCGGGCCTGGCCGTGCTCGACGCCCTCGGCTCCGATCCGCTGCCCCGATCGCCGCTGCCACATGCGGTCCGCGGAGACCTGCTGGAGCGTTTGGGTCGAACCGTCGAGGCGTCGGCAGCGTTCACGCACGCCGCGACGCTCAGCAGCAACGACGCCGAACGGTCGCTGCTGCTCCAGCGGGCCGAAATGATCTAGGCCGGCTTCTTGGTCAGGTCGGCGTTCTCGTCCTCCTGGATCGGCACGCCGTCCTTCTGTGAGATGGATTCGATCGACCCGATCGAGGAGTTCAGGTCGGTGATGCCGCTGGCGTCGCCGCCCTTCAACTTGTCGAACGCCGCCTGGACGGTGTCCCCGAGCTTGTCCAGCGGCGCGATGATCGCCTTGCACAGCGTGGGGTCGGCCTGCACGTCAGTGGCGGCCAGCCGAACTTCACGTTTGACGAACAGCGCCGAGAGGCCGCCCTTGATGAAGGCCTTGATGCGGCCGTCGGCGCCCTTCTTGAACGTGCCCGCCTGGAACGGCTTCCACAGCCAGCGGTGGAACGCGCCGAAGGCCAGGCCGCTGTGCGCGACGAACTTGGTCTTGGCGAACGAAGTGGTGGCCTGCGCGGGACAGGTCTGGGAGATGGGCGCGGCGTCACCGGCATCGCCCGACGGGTCGGCGGGGATGGAATCCGACGAGGTGGCGTTGTTGCCCGTCGATGTCTGTTTGTGTCCGCAGCCGCCCACCAGCAGGACGACTGGGATGATCAGGACCGCGATCAGACGGACCAGCGTGTTCACGAGTTACCCCCGGCAAAGTTGGCTCGGTTCCAGGACCGCGCGAAGCTAGCACTCGAAGCTGGGTATTTGGTGGCAGTCGGTGGCTTCGACGAATCTGCTCAGACAGGCGGAACCGGCCTGGGTCTGTGAGAATCGTTCGAAAAGTATGCTTTTGCTTCACTGCGCTGCGAGCAGCATTTATATTGACGAAGACGTAACAATCTTGCCGTCGTAGTCGCCTTGAGTTTTTCCGGAGCCATGGAGGCCCAGTGACTGCAGAAGCCTTGGCCCCTGAGCCGATCACCAGTGGCGGGTTCACGGACGCCGACTACACCCGGGGCATGGAGCGCCTGATGAAGGCGGTCCAGGAGCTGTCGATGGCCCGCAGTCTGTCCGATGTCCAGCGCATCGTACGTACCTCCGCGCGTGAACTGACTGGCTGCGATGGCGCCACCTTCATCCTCCGGGACAACGGCAAGTGCTACTACGCCGACGAGGACGCGATCGAACCTCTATGGAAGGGCATGCGGTTTCCGATGGAAGCGTGTGTCAGCGGCTGGGCGATGCTGAACAAAGACGCGGCGGCGATTCCGGACATCTATCAGGATGCCCGCGTGCCGCACGACGCGTACCGACCCACCTTCGTCAAGAGCATGGTCATGGTGCCGATTCGGACGCTCGATCCGATCGGGGCCATCGGCAACTACTGGTCCTATGCGCGGCAGCCCTCTGAAAGAGAGATCGGCCTGCTCCAGGCACTGGCTGACTCGACGTCGATCGCCATGGAAAACGTTCAGGTCTATACCGAACTCGAACAGCGGGTGCGTGAGCGCACGGCCGATCTCGAGAAAGCCAAAGCGGAAATCCACCAGCTGTCGATTTCTGATGAATTGACCGGCCTACTGAACCGCCGCGGGTTCTTCGTGGTCGCCGAACCCGCCCTGGAACTGGCAAAGCGCAATAGGCACAGCTGCCTGGTGGCATTCCTCGACGTCAACGGCCTCAAGCGCGTCAACGATGGATATGGCCACGAAATGGGTGACGAGCTCATCCGCGATGTGGCTGCGGTCTTGCGCTCGACGCTGCGCAATTCCGACATCATCGGGCGGATGGGCGGGGACGAGTTCTGCATCCTGGTCTGCGATCCGGACGGTGACCTGCCCGTCTTCAAGAAGCGGATCCTCGGAGCGTTCCGGGCGTTCAACGGGACCCACGATCGTGTCTACAGCCTTTCCGCCAGTATCGGCATGCTGCATGTATGGCCGGCCGAGGACGGCACGCTCGAACAGCTGCTGGCCCGCGCTGACGAACTCATGTACGAGGAAAAGCGCGCCGGACCCCCTCAGCGTTGAAATCGATCGGATTGCGGTGCCACGCTGGTTCCATTGCCTGCTTCGAGTGCGGGCGTCGATGACGAGCGGGGGAAAGCCATCTCAGAGCTTCTCGTAGACCTTCGCCAGGCGATCGACCGAGATGAACTCTCGCTCGTCTATCAGCCGAAGTTCGACGCGCGCACGGCCGCTGTCGTCGGGGTGGAAGCGTTGTTGCGATGGCGCCACCTCGACCGCGGTTTACTGCGGCCCGCCGATTTCCTTCCGCTGGTGCGTGCGCACGGTCTGATGGGACAGGCGACTGGTCTGGTCGTCAACATGGCACTCGACGACGCGCTGCGGTGGTACGTCGCCGGTGTGGAAGTGCCTGTGGCCGTTAACCTTTTCGCGCCATTGCTGAGCGATTTGAATCTGCCGGACCAGCTGTGTCAGGCGCTGGACGACCGCGGGTTGCCGCCGTCGGCGCTTGCGGTCGAGATCACCGAAGACCTGTTCGTCGACAACATGGAAGACACCCGGATTGTGCTGACCGACTTGGCCGACCGCGGCATCAGGATCGCGCTCGACGACTTCGGCACCGGGTACTCCGCGCTTACGTACCTGTCCGACCTGCCGATCGACGAGATCAAGCTGGACCACGACTTCATCGCGCGGGTCGCTGTCGACGACCGAGCCGCCCTGGTGGTGCGTACCATTATCGACCTCGCGCACAAGCTCGGTTTCGGGACCGTCGCCGAGGGCATCGAGAACGCCGAATCAGCCGCGCAGTTACGGGATTTCGGCTGTGATGTGCTGCAGGGGTTCTTCCTGAGCCCACCCCTGCAGGCGTCCGAGGTGCTGGGTGTGGTGGGTGCGGGCGTGAGGCCCGCGTTCTAGGCCCTCGCCCTGCGGTTGGGGTCGGGTTCAGTGGCAGGGTGGCCACGTCATAGGTTGTTACCCGCTTGATCACCAAGCCCCCATAGCCCAATTGGCAGAGGCAGCGGACTTAAAATCCGCCAAGTGTCGGTTCGAGTCCGACTGGGGGCACCCAACTGCGGCGACAGTACGCATCTTGTCGGCTCTAGCAAATCCCTCCTCGCGAGCGTTTACTGATCCCACGGCGTTTCGGTGGCATCAGCAAGAACCGGAGGGTTGCCATGGGCCTTCTCGACGGCAGGGTCGCGTTCGTGACCGGCACGGCGCGCGGCATGGGACGTAATCACGCGATACGACTCGCGCGCGAAGGGGCGTCGGTGATAGGCATCGACATCGCGGCCGACGTCTCGCCGCACTGCGCATGTCCGGGCCCCACTGAGCGGGACCTGCACGAGACCGCGCGCCTCGTCGAGGCCGCGGGCGGCAAGTGCGTGATGGCGGTCGCCGAGGTCCGCGACTCCGCGGCCATGGACGCGGTGCTGAGGGACGGCGTCGAAAGGTTCGGTGGACGACTCGACGTCGTTGTCGCCAACGCCGGGATCAGCAGCTGGGCACGGTTCTGGGAGATGCCGGACGACGAGTGGCAGACGATGATCGACGTCAACCTCACCGGTGTCTGGCGCACGATGAAAGCCGCTATTCCACACATGATTTCAGCGGGCAATGGTGGGTCGATCGTCAACATCAGCTCGGTCGCCGGGATCAAGTCATTGCCGGGGCAGGCTCACTACAGCGCTGCCAAGCATGGTGTGGTCGGCCTGACCAAGTCGGCCGCGATCGAACTCGCCGAATTCAAGATCCGAGTGAACTCCATCCACCCCTGGGGCGTCGACACCGTGCTCGCCGCGGACCCCACCGTCGGTACGTTGCTCACCGAGCACCCGAGTTATCTGATGTCGTTCGGCTGCATGCTCACCGATCCGTTTCCCTCCAACGTCGACGACATTTCCGATGCGGTGATCTACCTCGCGTCGGATTTGTCACGTGCTGTCACCGCAACGCAATTGACAGTCGATATGGGTGCCACGAAGGTCTGACCCCCCGCTTCGACGTGGGTCCACCAGCATCCGATCCATTCGGGCACAAAATTTGCTGTTCGGCCATGGGGGTGCGCAATCAGGCGGACGATCGTAGAAAGCGTCCACCGATCACATTCTCAGCCCGCGAAGGCCGAGGCAGTGCCGCCGTGGTGGCACGGAGAGAAGGCCCATCATGATGTACGCAGAGGTAGGAATCTCGGCGGTGCTGTTGGTGGTGCTGGGTGGCGGCGGGCGTGCGATCACCGCTCGCCTGCGCCGCTCCCGCCGCACGCGGCTGCCGGATCGCCACGCCGCGCTGCGGCTACAGAAAGCTCATGGAACCCATTCGGCGGCAAGGACTTACCCGCCCAATGGCTCGGCCAGTTCGAACGGGCTGCGCCTGGCCATCGAACGCTCGCATGCCAAGCGGGTGCGACGACGCCGCGCGAAGAAAGAATTCCAAGCTTGGCTGCAGATCACCTCGGAACCACTGTGATGCCGGACCAAACCCGTCGCGGAGCGGTCCGACCGTCCTACGATCGGTCGGTATGACCCGAAAGCTCGCGTTGATCTCGGCCCTCACCGCCTTGGCTCCAGTAATCCCGACCATCGCATCTGCACCGGCAACCGCCGCACCGTGCCCCGACGTCCAGGTCGTGTTCGCCCGTGGCACGACCGAGGCGCCGGGCCTGGGCAGTGTCGGACGTCCGTTCGTCGAAGACCTACGTGCCCGGATCGCACCGCGCTCGGTTGAGGCGACACCGGTCGACTATCCGGCGAGCAACGACTTCGCCGTCAGCACACCGGCCGGCATCGACGCTGCGCGAGCAGTGATCGAGTCCACCGCGGCGAATTGTCCGAAGACCAAGATGGTGCTCGGTGGTTACTCGCAAGGTGCGGCGGTCATCGAAGGAGCTACCAACGCGGCGCCGCAGCTCGCCAGCCGCGTGGCCGCCACCGCACTGTTCGGTGCGCCCCGCACCGGTTTCGCCGGCATGCTCGCCGGCGGACCGTTGCCCGAGCTGGCACCGCAGTACGCGGCCAATTCCATCGATCAGTGCGCCGAGGGCGACCCGATCTGCTGGGTGGGTGGCGGCTTCGACGTCGGTGCCCACGGTTCCTACGTCCAATCCGGAAAAGTCACGCAGGCAGCCGATTTCGCGGCCGGCCGGCTCTAGAACCGGGATTTGCGAGCGACCCAAGCACCACCCGAGATCGCGTTCGAACTGCTTCAAATTCTCTGACGTTCCGCGATTCCGTCGTCTCCACACCGGCGAAGCAACCGGCCGCGGGTGAGACTGGGCAATGTGCCTACCGGCTCGCTCGAAGAAGTCGAGAAAACGTCACAATTGGTCGATCATCAGCCATCCGAATTCCTGATGAAGACCGATTATCTGAGTCAATAACATTCACCGCATGGATGCACTGGGGCGGATCGACCTGAACCTGCTGGTGACGTTGCAGGCTCTGCTCGCCGAGAAACACGTCACCCGGGCGGCGTTACGTCTGCATAAGAGTCAGCCGGCTGTCAGCCATTCCCTCGCACAGCTGCGTGCGCATTTCAACGACCCTCTGCTGGTGCGACGCGGCGGCCAGATGACCTTGACGGCGCACGCTGAGGCGTTGAAGCAGCCTCTTGACGATGCGCTGACCAGTCTCAACGGGCTGCTCAGCGCCCCGGACTTCGACCCGGCGCTGGAACGACGCCGATTCCGCCTCTCCTTATCCGACTATTCGTCGCGCATCGTTTTGCCGCCGTTGGTCCGCCACATTCGTCGAAATGCGTGCGGTATGGACTTGGCGATCAGTCAGGCGACCAGGGAGACCATGTTGGCACAACTGATTGATGGCGAACTCGACCTCGCGTTGGGAATCTTCCCAGAGGTACCGGAAGGCGTTCGGGTTCAAGACTTGTTCTCGGAACGCTTCGTCTGCCTCGCTGACAAGGCTGCACTGCCCGAGAAAGGCGATCTATCCCTGACCGATTGGCTACAGCGCCCGCACGTCACATTGGCGATGCGCCCGGATGCGACAGATGAGATCGAACGGACACTCGCCTCGCTCGGGCTGCACCGCCGCCTGGCCGTGGCGCTGCCGCACTGGGGTGCGGCCGTGGATCTGCTAGCCGGCACGGATCTTGTCCTGACGGTGGCCAGTCGAGCCGTAGGCCCGATGCGGCGTCACAAAACACTACGAAAGTTCAATCCGCCCTTGGAGCTTCCGAAGTTTTCTTACCAGCAAGCGTGGCATGTGCGGCGCGAACCGGACCGCGCCCATCGCTGGCTTCGCGAGGCGGTATTCACCTGCATGCAGGCGCTCCCATAGTCCGCGCTATCCAGATCCCGAACCGGCCGAGCCTCTAGCTCCGCGGAAGGTCGACGGCCGCTATTCGTGATACGAATACGGTGAATGCCTACAAGCGATTTCCCTTTCGTTGGGCCGTCATGGAGCATCGAAATGTGAGTGTCGCTGGATGGAGCACCCGGCTCGACGGTGTGCCTCGGTCAGCGACTTTCGTCCTAGTGATTATGGGCCTGGCCCTCAGCGCACGCCGTGGTGAGCCGAACATGACACATCGGGAAACTGCGAACCCTCTTGGGTCGTCGTACTTGGCAACGGACATATGCCGGTGCTCTGCTCTTCAGGCACACCCATGGGTGCCGATCTAGTGTGAATCGCAGGCGGACAGAGGAATTCGCCGGGGCCAGAACCCAACAAAGGAGGGTCTTTCATGTCGTACTTTGGTTTTCCAGACCGGTATCCGCCTACCCTCTATCACGGTGAGGACGGCGAGGTATCGGCGTATTTGCGCCGAACCGACACCCCGCCCACGCTCACCTATCCCACAGGGGAAACCTGCGAATATCTAACCAGCGGTGCCCAGTCGGAGGGCAGATTCGGGTTGTACCGGTGGACGTTCGGCGAAGAAGAACATGGACCCGACGCACACTTTCATCGCACCATCACCGAGCACTTCTATGTTTTGCGCGGCACGGTATCACTTCATGACGGAAACAAATGGGTTACCGCCAATCCCGGAGACTATCTCTACGTCCCGGCGGGCGGCTGGCACGGTTTCCGGGGCGGTGGCCACGCCCAAATGTTGCTTTCGTTCTCGCCGGGTGGCCCACGCGAAGACTATTTCGAAACTCTCGCCACTGGCGGCCTGGACGCCATGAGCGCAGATGAGCGCCAAGCGTTTATGGACCGTCACGACACATACTGGGCTAAAACCCAGAGCTGACAACAGGCGAACGGCGGGCGGAAGTCGTTGACTCCAACCCAGGCCTCTGGTCAATCCCGCCGATCTCGCTGCCGTAGTACCCGGCCTGTGTCCTCGACGCCGATTCCGTGGGCTTACCTGCAACCTCGTTCCAGACCAGAAGTCTCCAGGTTCTCCGCGGCGGTTCGTATTCGGCATTACAACATTTTTCCATTAATAGCTTTATGTAGTTAATTGTCTCGGTTGGTTAACTTTCTGTCGTTGAATTTCAATATCGAATAACGAATAATTTCGGCGCAATTCGCCCCACGTGGTGATCAGTCTGAAGTAATTTGCGGGTGCAGGTTACCGATTACTGAGGGGGAGTTATGCAAACGTGTGTCCGGACCGGCATGACCAGCGGTGTGGCGCTGATCGGAGCGAGTGCAATTGCGCTGTCACCGATAGTGGTGGCACCGCAACAGGTGCACCTGCCGGCGGTCCCGGTGTCGAGCCTCGCGACGACGTTGACCTCGTCGGTCAATCCCATCAACGAATGGGGGAAGGTCCTCACGACAACGTTCAACAACATTTCGGCCCTCGGTCAGCAGGTGTGGGCCGACCCGGCTCCCATCCTGAAGCAGATCATCATCAACCAGATCGGCTACGCGAACACCGTCTCCACGGCGCTTGGCGCCGCCGGCAACAGCCTCGTCGCTACTGTGGCGGCACTTCCACCGGCGCTCCGTCAAGCAGCACAACAACTGGCCGCCGGCCAGATCAGCGGAGGCCTGAACACGGCATTTCAAGCGCTGCTCAACTTAGTGGTGAACCCCGGCTTGGCACTGATGCAAAGCCCGATATTCAACATCCCCGGCCAGGTTATGCAGAACATGACCAACGTCGCCAAACTGCTTCCCGATGTTATTGTCTCAGCGGGCTTTTCAGTGCTCAGCACGGTTAGTGGTGTCCAGCGCGCCTTTGGCGATACCGCGCAAGCGGTGTACGACGGGGTTCGCGCCGGCAACCTCGGGGCGGCTGTGAACGCGATCCTCAACGCGCCGGCCGTGCTCACCAACGCATTCCTGAACGGGTATGCACCGACGGGAGCCGCAGGCATTCTGAGCTCCGGATTTGGCTTGGTCCCCTTGATGGTGATCAGCATTCGCCAAGCCATCGCGCAAGCGCTGGGCGCACCGGTACCAGTCGCGGCGACGGTGGCCGACGTCGGACCGGCCACCCTTCCGTCGGCCGCCTTGTCGGTTGCGGCGGTCACGCTGGGCGCTGAGAAGGTGACGACGCCTGATGCCGCAAAGTCCGCAGCGGCGAAGGTCGGGGCTACAAAGACCACCCCGACCGAACCCGCCGCGACGGTGCCCGCCGTGTCGAGTGCAGCGGATCCTGTCTCGACTTCACCCGAAACACCCTCCACCGCAACCGAAACGAAGCCGGAATCGGGTACAACCGCGGAGAGCGCCAGCACGCCAAACGGGGGCGCCGACGCGGCCGGCGGCACCAAGACCGGTACGCCCGGCACGGCCGGTGAGCCCACGAAGCCCAGCGGATCGACCGGGAGCGAGACGGGTTCGGGCGGCACCGCCAAGCCAAAGGGCGGCGCGACCAGCGGTACGAAGCCCGGTACGCCTGGCAAGGCCACGGACGGTCTGACGAAGGCGATCAACTCCGCGGGGGAGAACCTGAAGTCCTCGTTGAACAAGTTCGGCGCCGGCCTCAAGAACGGCTTCGGCAAGCCGGCCAAGCCCAGTAAGAGTGGTAGCAGCGCCGGCGCAAGCAGCGCAGGCGGCAGCAGCAAGTAACCGCATCCTGGACCAATCGGCTCCTCCTGCGACGACCGGGGAGGGGCCGATTGCTGCCATTAGACAGGCCACTGCGTCAGGCATCGCCGTTGTCCGGTGCGTGGCCGAGCTATTTCCGCAGGCAATATCTATGCAGAAATAGCTTTCTATTATTCAATTCTCAATACCGAATAGCTAATAACGAATAATGAATGCGACACGGCAATAGCAACGTATTCAATATGTGCACGGAATTTAATTGAGGGCGAGTTATGTTTTCTTCGCATTACCGCGGCGCGGCACCTCGCCCACGTCGCTACCTTCACCTCTTGGAGATAACAATGCGATCGAATACGTCCACGTTGCGTCGTGCCGGCGCCATTACTCCGATGGCGCTTGCTGCTGCACTTTGTTTCGCCGGGGCGGCGCATGCAGCCGTCTCTGTGAATTGGAGTTGTCAGGCCTCGGTTGGGACTTCGAGTATGACAACCTCGGTTACCACGACCGCGCCGGGTTCGGTGACCGCGGGTTCTCCTGTGGCCATCACCATTGCACCGGGTTCATCGACGGTTCCGACGTCGGCGGCCGGAGTTACGGTCGTCAAGATCAGCAACATGAAGATGCTCATACCGGTGCCGGCCAACTCGACGTATGTCTCCTCCAGTGCATCCGGTGGATCTGTCGCCGGCACGACGGCCCTCGTCGGCAGTAATGTCGTGCTCACCGTTCCCGGCCCAATTTCCGGTGGGGCGACGTATACCCCGCCCCAAGTCACCATCAACGTGACGGCCAACGCTCCCGGCTCAATTACCAGCAAGTATGCCGGCACCAGCTACACCGACCCCGGCATGACCTTCACCACCACCGTGAAACCGCCGCTTCTTCCTCAAATCGACGTCGCAACCGCGTGCTACCCGAATCCGTCTCCGACGCTCACCACCACGACCGTCACCTAACTCTGGATGGCGCGCAAGAAATAGCCGGCTGTACATAGGGCGGCGCTGATGGGATCAGGGACAGATTCAGCGCACAGCCTGGGGAAGTGCAGCGGTGGATGGCCCTCGACTGGGTTGAATGACCAGCCCAGTCGTGGGTCATCGCGATTTTCCAGTGGTGCCACCGTTGGAAGTTGAGTTCCACGACCCGGCAGGTGTCGCCGGCCAAGGCGGTGACAAAGTTGTCCATCGACAGATCTAGCCAAAGCGTCAATAATTCCATTCGGAACCACTCGGCCATCGCTATGATCAAGCCGAGTCGCAAAGGACACCTTGGGGGAGGTCTTTCGTCCGATGGCATCTGAACTCGCGCGTATCGCCGCAGATCTGAAGAGAAGACTGGAGTCTTTTCATGGAGCCGTCGATGAATTGGCACACGAACTGATGAGGATGCTCGGCGTCAATCACACGGATCTACGTGCTCTGTTACTCGTTCTCCTCACGGGCGAGAAGGCAACGACGCCGGGAGTCCTGGCCGACCGGCTCGGTCTCACTGCTGCCGGAACCACGATTGTGCTCAACCGCCTGGAGAAGCTGAGTTACGTCAGCCGATCGCTACATCCGACCGATCACCGCCGAGTAATCGTGTTGGGCACAGAACTTGCGGCTCGCCGTATCTCGGAACTCACCGCCCCGCTGCTGGATCAGGGTGGCAAGTTGTTGTTGAGCTACAGCGCGGCGGAGATTGCCTTGATCGTCGGGTTCCTCACTCGTACGGGCGAACTACAGCAAGCTCATCTGAAGCGGATGCGCGAATTGGAACCGTATCCGCATTAGGAGTCATCGTCGAGCTTCAGAACCGTGAACCGTGCGGCTGGTACGGCCCGGAAACGTCACGGAGGCAGCCGATTTCGTAGCCGCTCTGGATCGCCCAGTTACCGGGCGTAGTCTTCAGGCGACTGCTCGACAATCGGAGGCATACCCAATGACCGAAGCACCGCAGACCGCGTTGGAATTGCGGTCGTTGGTGACACCCGACGGCATGCTCGAACTCTCGCTGCGTGACGTCGACATTCCGGCCCCAGCCGCGGACCAGGTCGTCGTCCGCGTCGAGGCATCGCCGGTCAACCCGTCGGATCTGGGTCTGCTGATTCCGAGTGCGGCGGACATGTCGGCCGCGACGGTCTCGGGCACGCCGGAGCGTCCCGTCGTCACCGCGCCGCTGCAGCCAGGGGCGCTGGCACAGCTGTCGGTCCGCGTCGGTCAATCACTTCCCGTCGGCAACGAAGGCGCGGGCACCGTCGTGGCGGCGGGGGAGTCGGCGGCGGCGCAAGCGCTCCTGGGCAAGATCGTGGGCATCGCGGGCGGCGCCATGTATTCGCAGTACCGCGTCGTCAATGCCGCGGCCTGCCTGGTGTTGCCCGACGGCGCCGCGGCGAAGGACGGGGCCTCGTCGTTCGTCAACCCGCTGACCGCGCTGGGCATGGTGGAAACCATGCGCCGCGAAGGGCATTCGGCCCTGGTGCATACGGCGGCGGCGTCGAACCTCGGACAGATGCTGGTCAAGATCTGCCTCGCCGACGGGGTGCCGCTGGTCAACATCGTTCGCAAGACCGAGCAGGAAGAAATCCTGCGCAATCTGGGTGCGACGTACGTATGCAATTCCGCCGCACCGACTTTCGAGCAGGACCTGGTCGACGCACTCAAAGCCACGTCCGCGACGTTGGCGTTCGATGCCACTGGCGGCGGCAACTTGGCGAGCCAGATTCTGGGCGGCATGGAGCAGGCGGCCAACGCGACTGCGACGGAGTACTCCCGCTACGGCTCGGCCGTTCACAAGCAGGTGTACATCTACGGCAGCCTCGACACCGGCCCCACCGTCCTCACCCGAAGCTTCGGCATGGCGTGGGGTGTCGGCGGCTGGCTGCTCACGCCGTTCCTCGCCAGTGCGGGGCCGGAGGTCATCGGCAGGCTGCGGGCACGCGTCGCCGCGGAACTCACCACGACCTTCGCGAGCACGTACACGCAGGAAGTGTCACTGGCCGGCCTGCTCACGCCCGAGGCGTTCAACAGCTACCTCAAGAAGGCGACCGGCGAGAAGTTCCTCGTGACGCCACAATCGGCCCCGTAGCTGGCAAATCCCTGTCATGCGCGCGGTAAGACGGGCGCACCGAAGGAATCTCAGCTACCTTACGGCGCATGATCTCCGTCGTCATCCCGTGCCGTGATGGTGCCGGCGAACTCGCCAATCAATTGGACGCGTTGCTCGCGCAACAAACCTGCACCGAGTTCGAGATTGTCGTGGCTGACAACGGGTCAACCGACGGCACCGCCGACTTGGTGCGCTCCTACCCGGACCCGCGCGTCCGCGTCGTGGATGCCGGCCGGGCACCGGGCGCCAACGTCGCTCGCAACGTCGGGGTCGCCGCGTCCAAGGGTGAGTTCATTCTGCTCACCGACGCGGACGATGTGGTTCACGACGGGTGGATCGAGGCATACCACCGGGCATTCCTGCGGGGAGCGCACGCGGTCGGTGGTGGGCTTGACCGCATCCTCGGAGACGGCACGCTGTTGGCCCGCGAACGCCGGCTCTACCCGGCGCTGGCTCGCAAGGATGTGTTCGCGAACGGCACGAACTGTGGCTTCACCCGTGAGGTGTTTTGCCAGGTCCACGGCTTCGACGAATCGTTCAAGGGTGGTGCCGATGAGGTCGACTTCTTTTGGCGCGTAGCCGAAGCCGGGTTCATGTTGGAGTTCGTGCCTGATGCTGTGGTGAGCAAGGTGCAGCGCACGGAGCTGAAGGCAGCGTTCCGTCAGTATCGGAATTTCGGCCGCGGTGAAGCGCGCATGCTGGACAAGTTCCGCCCGTGGTGGCTGGGACCCGCCGCGGTGGGGGCTGCGTTTCAGTCGATCGTGTGGGCTACAGCGTGGTTGTCCGGCGTCGCCCGTCGAAAGACGACGTGTGCGCTGGCGTGGAACCTCGGCGCGCTGCAGGAAGCCGTACAGCTGCTGCGTGTCCGTGCGGCCGGCCGAGCGTAGATCAGGGCTGACTCCGCAGTCACCGCACAATTTGCTGACGGGCGTCATCACATTGGTGGCAGCCACCGTGTGATGGCTCAAAGGTGGCCGTCCGGTGGCCAGTGCGTCAATTTACGGTTTGCTAGAGGTTTGTCATTTGCGTGCCGCGAGATGGCTGACGGTCGTACCCTGCTTACCAGTCGACATCGATTCACGGCCGGTCAACGGCGCCCGGCCACACCTCGATCTGACGCTGGAGTGTCATGACGAAACCGCGGCCGCCACTGCAGCCGTTGCCGCCCGTCGCTGCGGGTCAGGTCCATGCGCCGCTCAACCGGGATCGCACTCCGCCGTACAAGATCGCCGGCCTGATCATGGCTCTTGTTGCCGCCGCGGGGATGGCGCTCACCTGGCTCCAGTTCCGTGGGGCTTTCGAGAGCAAGGCCCAGGTGTACGTGCTGGCCAGCCGTGCCGGTCTCTCGATGGACAACGGCTCGAAAGTCACCTACAACGGCGTGCCGATCGGCCGGTTGAAGGGCACCGAGGTGGTGACCGCTGCCGGCGAGCGGCCCGAGGCCAAACTGATCCTCGACGTCGAGCCGCAATACCTCGGCGTGCTGCCGCGGAACGTGGACGTGAAGCTGCTCGCCACAACGGTATTCGGCAACAAGTACATCTCCATGACCTCGCCGCCGAACCCGACACCGCAGCGGCTCAAGGCGGGCGACACCGTCAACGCCGTCAGCGTCACCACCGAATTCAACACGCTGTTCGAGACCATCACCGCGATCTCCGAGCAGGTCGACCCGGTGAAGCTGAACGCGACATTGACCGCCGCGGCGCAGGCGCTCGACGGGCTGGGTGACAAGTTCGGTCAGTCGCTGGTCAACGGCAACGTCATCCTGGCCGATCTCAACGAGCGGATGCCGTCCATCCGGCACGACAACCGGGCACTTGCCGATCTCACCGAGGTCTATGCGGCCGCGTCCCCGGATTTGTGGGACGGCCTCAAGAACGCGGTGACCACCGAGCGTGCTTTGAATGATCAGCGCGACAACATCGATCAGGCGCTGATGGCATCGGTCGGGTTCGGCAACACCGGTGGTGACATCTTCGAACGTGGCGGGCCGTACCTGGTCCGTGGCGCCCAGGATCTGCTCCCGACGGCCCAGGTGTTGGACAAGTACAGTCCCGAAATTGATTGCGGGATAAGGGCTCTCCCGCGCGCGGTGAAGGCAACGGCCTTCGCCGTCGGCGGGAACGGATACTCGCTGATATCGCACACTGCGCTCGTCGGCTCGGCGAACCAGTACGTCTACCCCGACAACCTGCCGCGGATCAATGCCAGGGGAGGGCCGATGGGCCGGCCGGGGTGCTGGACGGTCACCAGGGACATCTGGCCCATGCCGTACATGGTGATGGACACCGGTGCGTCGATCGCGCCGTACAACCATTTCGGTCTCGGTTCGCCATTCGCGTCCGAGTACGTCTGGGGCCGTCAAGACGGCGAGAACACCATCAACCCCTGAGCATTGTTGGCGGGACGCCGCAGCGTTAGCCTTGATCAAGAGGTATGCGGCGTGACAGGAACGACTTCCGGTTCCAGCAGTGGGCGCGGCCAGCGGCTCGTAGATGCCGCCGGTGGTTCCGCCGCATGTGTCGGCAGCCATCAGGACGTATTGCAGCGCATGGTCGATCATGCCGTCCGCGAGATACCCGCCGCGAAGTACGCAGGTGTGACCACCGCTGTCTTTCCCGCCCAGTTGGACACGGTCGTCATGACACATCCGTATGCCGCCGTGGTGGATGCCATTCAGCAATATCAGCACCAAGGTCCGTTCCTGAGCGCGGCGTGGAAGCGCGACGTCCTACGGGTGAACGACCTCGAGTCCGACGATCGCTGGCCGAGCTATCGACGAGATGTGCTCAGATCGACGCCCATCCGCTCGGTGCTGTCGTTCCGCCTGTTCACCACGGCACGGTCGGTCGGCGCTTTGATGATCTACGCGAACGAGCCCAACGCGTTCGACCGGCACGCCGAGGAGATCGGCTATGTGGTGGCCACGCACACCGCCCTGGCAGTGGGCGGCGCGCCGCCACGTGACTTGGTGCGTCACGTGCTGGACGACTGGGATGTGGTGTGGCAGGCGAAAGTGCTTTTGATGGAACGGTTTCAGGTCGGTGGTTCAGAGGCCTTCCAAATGCTGAAACGCCTATCGCTGAGCAGTAGCGGGGACCTGCTCGGGCTGTCCCAACGGGTAATCGAGAAGGCCAAACAGCTCTGATCGACCAACTTCGATCGGCGCGGGGTTTGGCTACAGGACGTTCTCGGGACCCACGGCCGCCCAGACGATCTTGCCGGTCGGCGTCGGGAGGTTTCCCCACCCGCGAGTCAGCGCAGTCACAATGGCCAGGCCTGATAGCTCGCTGGTGCCGCAGCGGCCCTCTTCCCTGCGCTGCGCCAGCGCGGTACTGGCGTCCTCGACCGCCACCGCGACCATCCGGCCGTCGTACTCCAGGCGAAGCGTGGGCGCGGAGTCCGTGTGCCGCAGCACGTTTTCGACGAAAGCCGTGGCGACCATTGCCGCAACCGGGATCAGGGGGGCGCACGACCATCCGGACAACCAGCCGGCGACCAATCGTTGTGCGTCGATGATGCTGCTGACGTGCGGAGGAAGTTCGGCCCGCGCCCGACGCCTCGATCGCGGCCACTCGTCGCTCACCGACTGCAGTGCTTCCTGCGCTGTGGCGAATGTCGGTACGTAGCGCGTGATACCGCGCCGGCGGATGAGTTCGCGGGCGGCGTCATTGGCGCACACCAGCAGGATCGGCACGTTCGGCCAGGTTCGGATGTGCCAACGGGCACTTGAGAACACCGACCACGCGGACGCGTCCGGCACGCGCAATTCGTTGACATCGACGATCACCACGCGGGGCTCGTCCAATGCGGCCTTGACCAAGCTGTCGCGCAGCGTGCGATATGACGCACCATCGAGTTCGCCGGTGCAGCGCAACGTGTATTCACCGCACCCCCCGAAGAGAGGCGCGCTGACGCGCAGCAACTCAGCCATCGGTGCCCGCCGCCGTCCGTTGTGAGGTCGGCCTCCGCAGCGTATTCCGTTCGGCCACTGTGCCCACCCCAATTCCACCTGTGCCGACTCCCGGCCGTCAGGCCGGCGTACTGACTGCCTACCCGGTGTCGGTCGGCTGAAACGGCACATGGCACCTCGTGGTCACTCACCTGAAATCGTGATTGACCGAGCCGGGGCGGGGGTACCCGTACGCATGACCAGCGGGGGATAGCCGACCGATAGAGGAGATGTGCTGTGACTGAATGGTCGCAACGTTTTTGGAATCGGCTGCAAGGAGCAGGGCCTCTGGTTCAGCAGGCCATCGAAAACCAACACTGGCTGGACAGGCCGAGCTACCGCCTGGAGCACCTCCTGACATTTGTCTTCGCGGCCATGGGTCGCCGTCGCGATCAGGTGGCCAATGCGTTGCACGGCACGTGGCTCGGTCACCCGCTGCATCCAGCGTTGACCGCCCTGCCCACCGGCGCGGCAACAACGACACTTGCGCTTGACGCGGCGAGCGTGCTGAGCCGGGGTGCGCCGGAATTGCGTCGTGCGGCGAGGATCGCACTGGGAGTGGGGCTGGCGGGAAGTGTCGGCGCCGCGGCGACCGGCCTGACGGACTGGCAACACACCCACGAGCAATCGCGTCGACTGGGCCTGGTGCATGGTGCGCTCAACGCGCTCGCAACAAGCTTGTATGCGCTGTCCTGGTGGGACCGCGGCCGCGGTCGCGATACCCGAGCCATGGCGAGCAGCGCGTTGGGTTACGGCATCACCCTTGGCAGCGGATATCTGGGCGGCGCTTTGGTATTCGGCTGGGGCACGGGAATGGACCGTTCCGGCGACACGCTCAGCGCTCCCGAGTGGACGCCGGTGCTGCCGGTCGCGGCACTCGACGGACAGGCGCGGCACCTGGAGGTCGACGGTGTCGGAATCGTGCTGTACCGCACCGACGCTCAGGTGATCGCGGCTGGTGAACATTGTCCGCACATGGGTGCCCCCATGGACGACGGCTGGATCGACCGCGACCGGATCGTCTGCCCATGGCACGGGTCCCGATTCTCCTGTCAGTCGGGAGAGGTGCTCCGGGGCCCGGCCACAGCGGCTCTCCCGACCTATCCGACCCGGATTCGTCACGGCATGGTCGAGGTACGTGGGGTGGCGCAATGAATGCCTACGACGTGTTGTTCGACCACCACAAAGTGCTGCGAAGTCTGTGTCAGAAGATCAGTGCGCTACCGCCGGAATCTCAGGCGCGAACTGAAGCACTCGATGAACTGTTGGTAGAACTCGACATTCACATGCGCATCGAAGACGACTTGTTCTACCCCGCGGTGTCGGAGGCGAGCAGACTTGTCGCCATCGCCCATGCCGAGCATCGGCAGGTCTGGGACCAGCTCGCGGTGGTGCTCCGGACCTCACCGTCGGCGCCGGAGTATGTGGACGAGTGGAATTCGTTCGTCACCGTGCTTGATGCGCACGCTGCCGAAGAAGAGCGTGACCTATGCCCGGCGCCGGCGGATTTGAGTAGCGACATGCTCGATGCGCTCGGCGAACAGATGACGCAACGCAAAGCCGAACTGCGCGACTCCACCGTCGAGAAGCTTCACGTCAAGGGTCGCACCGCCGTGCTGCGCGCCATGTGACCGCTCGGCAGGCGCTACTTCTGGCGGCTGCAGTTCGGCTGAGCCGGTTTGGCCGGCCACGTGCAGACGTTGAGGTAGGTCTCCTTGCCGAACCCGCCGCCGTCGAATACGCCGTAGTTGTCGCCGTGGATACCGGTGTACGTGGCGCCGCCACCGCCGTCGGACCCACCGACGGACGACACGATGGTGGTGACGGTCCAGCCCTTGCCTTCCAGCGCTGCCTTGTATGCGGTCACGACGTCGGAGGGCGCGGCGGCCACCTTGAAGCTGAGGTGAATCCCGTTGTCCGCGATGGTGTCCGGCCCATAGGTCTGGGCGGTGCCGGCGGGTGTCGGCACCAGCGCCTGCAGTTGTGCGGGACTCGCCGCCGACGCGGTGCCGGTCGGTGCCGCGCTGGATGATCCCTTGGCTCCGGAATCGGACGCGCTGCTGCAGCCTGCCGCGAGGCCGATTACCGCCGCCGCGACGGCAATCGAACGGATTGCGTTGCCCATGGTCGCTCCCATCCTTGATCGCACCGTAGCAACGTAATCGTCGGAATGGTCAAAAACGGCGCGGTTAGGCGGCTGAGTGCACCGCACCTACGATGCGAACGTGGTTGGGGAAGGCTGGATAGCGCACATCCCGACGGCCACCTACGGGCCGCCTCGGCTCGGTAGCGCCGTCATCGCCCGGCCGGCGGTCACCGGAATGCTGGCCGGTTCGAACGCGGAACTGGTGGTGATCACCGCGCCCGCCGGATACGGCAAGACGACCGCGGCGGCGCTGTGGGACGACTCTGATGCGCGTCCGTTCGCGTGGGTACGGCTCGATCACCTCGACAACGACCCCGCGCATCTGCTGCTGCACCTGGTGACCGCGGTAGATCAGGTCGCCCCGGTCGATGCCGCGACGTTTCAGTACCTCCGCGGCGCCGGCCGGTCCGTCGAAACCCAGCTGGTTCCCGCGACGATTGCGGCACTCGAGTCCGCCGGGCCGATCGTGTTGGTGCTGGACGATATTCATGAGCTGACGCACGAGGCCGCGCTGTCGGCCTTGCGAGACCTGGTTCAACACGCCCCGGCATCGACAACACTGACGCTGATCGGCCGGACGGCGCCGCCGCTCGATCTGGCGCGGCGCCGGCTGCAGGGCGACGTGCTCGAGGTCGGCACCGAAGAGCTGAAACTCTCGGTCGCAGAGGCGGAGTCGGCTCTCGGCTCGGTTGGCGGTCCGGCCGGCGCGACGGCTGCGCTGGTCGTCGACCGGTGCGAGGGCTGGGCGGCCGGCGTGGTGATGGCGGCCATGGCATTGCGTGATGGGTCGTCCGCGGACGCGATCACCGGACGTCACCGCCTGGTCGCTGACTATCTGGTCGAAGAGGTACTGGGCCGGCTGGAGCCGGCAGTCGAATCGTTCCTCGTGGAATCCGCGGTGCTCGACCACTTCAGCGCCGACGATCTGAACAGCGTGCTGCAGCGCGATGATTCGGCCGACATGCTGAACACGATCCACGCCTCGGGCAACTTGTTCCTGGTCGCGCTCGACGCGCAGGGCGTCGAATACCGGTACCACCGATTGTTCGCCGATCTGCTGCGCGCGCGGTTGCGCAATCGCGATCCGGAGCGGTTCCGCGCCCTGTCCTCCCGCGCGGCGGAGTATCTCGAGCGCGCCGGCGACATCGACGGTGCCCTGTTGCAGGCACTCGCGGCCGACGACCTGGCGCACGCGGCGGCGCTGGTCGAACGCGATGCCGTCCGGCTCGGATTCGACGGCCGCGCAGGCATCTTGGAGCGCCGGCTGAGTCTGCTCGACGAGCATGTCTTCGCCGATCACCCCGATGCCGCGATCGCCCGGGCCTGGTTCGGGCTGACAGTGGGGGACGCCGATCTGATCCAGCGGTCGCTGCTGCTGGCGGCGGCCGCGGACCGTGGAACGGCCGTGGCGGACGGTGCGCCATCGGTGAAAGTGGCCGCGGCCCTGGTCGGTTCGCTCGTCGGAATCGGCGGGGTGCTCGAGGTGGTCCGGCACGCCGATACGGTGTGCGCCGCCGGCGACCACTTGGTCAACCCGTGGTGGGGTGCCGCCGCATCGGTCAAAGGCGGTGCGCTGTCGATGGCCGGTGACCCCGAAAACGCCAGGGCGACATTGGAATCGTCACTGCCGGTCCTCGATGACCTACCTGGATTCCGGGCCGTGGCGCTGGCGCATCTGGCCCTGCTGGACCTCGATGATGGGGCCCTGCAGTCCGCGGCGCAGCGCAGTGCCCAGGCCCGCGGCATCGTCGACTCCCGTGATCTGTGCGATCTGGTGCCGGTGGTGTTGGTGTACGCGGTGGACGGGCTGGTGCGGAGCCACCGCGGCGACGCGGCCGGGGCACGAGAGGCGGTGCGGGGCACCGAACGGCTGCTGGACCGGCTGGGTGACCTGGCAGCGCGTACCGCGGCACTGGGACATGCGCTCACCGCGGCCACCGCCCTCGAGATCGACGATCCGGAACTGTGCCGGCGCCATCTCGACGCGGGGCTGCTGGCTTCCCGTCGTGAGCCCGACGCGACCGCGGTGCACCTGCGGTTGGCGCGCGTGCGGGAATTGCTTGCCGCACATGCACAGCACGGGCCGCGGTCAGCCCTGACCGCGGCCGAGCTGCGCCTGCTCCCGCACCTGGCCACCCACCTGTCGCTGCAGAAGATCGCCGGTGAATTGCATCTGGGCCGGGAGACCGTGAAGAGCCAGGCCAAGGCGATCTACCGCAAGCTGTCGGTCTCGTCGCGCGCCGACGCGGTGGCCGAGGCGGCGCGGCTGGGTCTGCTCGACCCGCCCTGATCCGTCAGGCGTTGCGAGCCAGGAACCGGGAGAACGGGATCAGCATGGTGAACTCGGCGATCAGCACGACGGTGATCATCACCGTTACGCGCGGATCGTCGAAGTTCTGGCCGGCCACCACGAAGGCCGCCGCGGCATTGCGTTGTGCGGTACCGAGCGCGAGCACGGGCCGGGCGGTGGTACTGAAAAAGACCAGAGCCCAGCCGATTCCGGCGCACACGGCGGTGTAGACGATGGCCGCCAGAATGCCTCGCGTGCCGTACACCGAGAGCACTTCCCGGAAATTGGCGACGATGGTCAGGACGACCACCAGCACCATGCTGACGGTGCTCAACAACCCGACGGCGGGCCTGACGCGGGCCGCGGTATCCGCGGACTGCTTCCGCCAGAACAGCCCGATCGCCAAGGGGATCAGCATGAGAATCACGAGTGAGGAGGCGATCGCGAGCGGATCGACCGTCGACCCCGTGAGGAAGATCGGCAACACGATCGGCACGTAGGCCACGGTCGTGATCATCAGCAGCGCCATCAGGCCGACGGTCAGCCCGGTATCTGCCTTGGCGAATTCGGCGAGCTTGATCAGGAAGGGTGCGCCCGCGGCCAGCCCGCACAGCAGCAGTCCCACACCCAGTGGCTCATCGAGGTCCAATAAGCGCGACAACCCGACCGCGACCAACGGTGCCGCAACGAAATTGGCGACCAGGGCCAGGCTCACCATCCGAAAGTCCTTGAGCGGCGCCAGGATCTGAGCCGGGGTCAGACTCAACCCGACGCCCAAGGTGCTGGACACGACAAAGAGGACGACGGCGACGTTGGCACCGCGCGCCGCCAGCTCGGTCAACGTCACATCGTCACCAGATTGCGCCAGAACGACTTCAGGCTGTCGCTGGCGCCGAACAGCGTCGTGAAATGCGTGGAGTCGACCAGGACGATGTCGCCGGCGCGCTCACCGGTCGGCGGCAGGTGGATCAACGCGTTGAACTCCGTGTTGCCGGCCAGGGTGAACGGGTGCGGCCGGGTCTGGTCGATCAGCTGGCGCCCAAGCACCTTCAGCTCCGGTCCCTCCGGGGCGGTCAACTGGTAGTGCGGCAGATGCGGATGCAGGGCCAGGGTGGTGACGTCCCGCAGCAGCCCCGCGGAGTCCAGATCGCGGAAAGCAGTAAGCGGCACAATCTGTTTCGTGCCCTCGACCGTCGCGGGCCGCAGACCCCATGTGTTGTGCACCGGGATGTTCAGCCCCGTCAGCAGCGACCGCGCGAATCGGCTGAAATTCTGGACGCGCGGCGTCAGCGGGTCTCCGTGATGCAGGTACTCCATCTGCTGCTGCTCCTTGTCGTCGGTGAAACCGACGTCGTGGTGCGGGGCCAGCATCAGGCAGGTGCCTTCGCGCGTCAGCCACTGCTGGATCGCGGCGACCTCGTCCGGGGTGGCCGCCTCGTCGCCGAGGAGGTGGTCCAGGCCGAAGATCATCAGGGTGTCGGTGTCGTTCAGGATGCGTTCGTCGATCGGCAGCCGGTAGCCGGCTTGGTCGACCCGCTGGAACACCGCCACCGGATGCCCCGTCACGTCACCGGCGACGTCCTGAAATGACAGGGAGGAGCGGTGGAACAGCTCCAGCGTGCCGTCGACGCCCTGCAGGAACTCCCGCGGGCTGTATTCGACGCCTTCGTACGCCGGCCACGTCGCCGCGCGAACCTCGGTCATGGTGGAGAACCGGTTGTACAGCAGCGCCGGGTCGCGCTGGGCCTCCCACGGATAGCTCCACGACCAGTAGATGGACACCCGCCGGTTGCCGTTGTGCGGACGGGTGAGGTGGGCCTGGTTATAGGTGCGGGCGTAAGAACTCATGATGCTCCTTGCGGTACGAGTGTCGACAGGTGACGCAGCGCAGTCAGGCCGGGTAGGAAGAAGTATGCTCCGCCGCGCAGCGTGGTGAATGCCGGTAACCCCTTGTGCACCTTCCGGATCGGCCGCTTCGGAATCGTGAAGTCGAGCGTGCCGTCCTGGGTACCGCAGATGGGGTCGTGTTCGTTGCCGAGCTCCTGGAACGCGGTGTCGTTGATCCACACGTTCTGGGCGAACTCGAACTGCCGCACCAGGCTGGCGCAGATCAGGAACATCCCGACCCCGCGCTCGACACCGTCGTCGGAGACACCTTCGGGTAGTGCCGGCCCGTAGGTGCCACTGCGCCGGATCATCCGGCGCCGATTGGGATTCGGCTCGGTATCGCGCGGGTTCAGCCGGCGCGCGTGGGAACCGACGGGGCACCGGTACCCGTGCGGATCCATTGTGGCGTAGTCGAAGTCGTTGTTGCGCATGGGATCCGCGCCGAGCTCGGGGTCGTCGTGCTCCGGGGCCAGCACCAGGGGCGCCCCGCTGCGCCACCGGCCCATGAACTTGGCGGCCAACAGCTCCTCGCCCTCGGCGTCGTCGGTGTGCTCCTTGAGGTAGTCGCGGAACGTGCCGACGTGCTCCTCCAGCCGGCGGTACGCCAGAAAGCTGCCGTTGCGTGAAAGCACTTCGAGGGCAGGCTGATTCGATACCAGACCCTCCTCATCTGGATAGCCGAGGAGGAACTCGCCCGCGGCCAGCGCGCCACCGGCGCCGGGGATCAGCGTCTCGCCGGAACCGGCCATCTGCGGCTGCGACACCGGATCGCGGTACCCGAAGTGGTCGTGGTCGTACTCGAACGGTGCGGTGGCCGCCAGATCGAGATGCGACAGCGAGCGCACCCCGGGGCACCGTTCCAACAGGGCGTCGTGCTCGCCGACGCAGCGCACCCGCTCGTCCTCGTCGCGGGCGAACAGGATGACGATGGCATGCAGGTCGTCACCCGCGAGCCCACCGGCCCAATGCTCCGGTGCGGCCGCACCGGTGTCGCCGAGGATGTCGGCGCGGGCGGCCATACCTTCGCGGAACTCGGCGGGGAACGTCGCCAGTGTCGCTTCGTCAAGTCCCAACGCGCGCAAGCCGTTCCAGGTGAACGCGAGGTTGACCCACCGCTTGAAGATGTTGACCGTTGTGCGCACATCGGTTGCCGACTGCACCAGCGGAACCATCTCGGCAAGCCACGCCTGCCCGGCCTCGGGGGTGTCGAACGACAGGAACTCGTACCGACCGGTGAGGTGGGGCGTCCCGGTCAGCATGATGTGCTGGATGTCGTCGAATTCGAGATCTGTCACTGCATCTGGTCCAACATGTCGGAGAACGCGGCCTTGAGCCGCAATGCCTTCTTGATCTCCACCGACGTCACGTGCGGGTACTCGCCGTACTCCAGGAAGCTCGGCACCTGGTGGTCGCGGACGTACATGATGAACGCCTCCGGGTTGGTCTTCCAGTCCTCCGGGAAGTCCTCCAGATGGGTGAATGCCGTGGTGATGCCCGTCGAGCTGAACAGCTTGACGGCGTCCTCGGTGTACTTGTCGAAGTCGGTGTCGAAGATGCCCATGTACTGGAAGTGCAGACCGGAGCCGACGTCGAACAGATTCCACCGCAGATAGTGCAGCTTCAGCGGGGCCAGCACGTCGGGCTGCGCGGCGACGGCGGCTTCGATGCTCCTGCCGTGGGCCCGGATGGCCTCCTCGTGTTCAGGGCCGTCCTTCACCTTGGCGATGATGTTGAAGCCGTAGCACGCGGGGGTCCGGGGAAAGACCGGGCCGTACCGCCCGCGGGTCAGTTCGAAATAGCCCTCCCTGGGGATGGCGAGAGCTGCGGGTCGGGTCCAGTCGTCATTTCCGTTGTGCGCCATGGCAACGAGATTATGGGCGCGTCGAGGGCGCGTCGTCCCCCGAATCGGGGGAAATCGACGCGGCGGCGTCCGTGCCGGTTCAGCCGCGGCTGACGGTGTTGGACCGGCCCGGATCGGGAATCTCCGGGTTCCCGGAGTGGTAGGTCACGTGGTTGTCCATGCCCGACGTGACGATCTTGTCGGCGGAGTCCACGGTCACGGAGTTCTCGATGCCCGACACCTCGACCGTCGAGCAGTGCCCGGTGATGGTGACGCTGTTGGACACCCCACTGATGTTGATCCGCCGGTCGTTGCACGCCACGGTTCGGTGGCCGCGTACGCCCGCGACCTGGATCGGCCGGTTGGGATCATCGGACTGCGGCGGCAATTCGACCAGCCCGGGGCCGGACAACACCGTGGTGCCGTTGACGACCACCGAGGACTCATCGCCCGATTGCGGTGGGGCCGGGACGGCGACCGAGATGCTGGGCTGCTGACCGGGGGAGGGTGGACGGAACGTCGTGTGCTTCTTGCCGGTCAAGTTGGTGACGAACACGATCGCGGCGACTACCGGGCCGACGATGACGGCGAGGACGACGACGCCCAAGATCATTCGGCGGGCCGCGGTTGTGGGCACCCCGGACGGCCACGGTTGCGCCGGCCTGCTCTGCGGGAGCCGGCTGTACTGGGTGGGGTACGGCGTGCCGGCCGCGGGCGCGCGCGAGGACCACGCCTGGCCGGGCTCCGTCAGCTCAGAGGCCCGTGCCTGGTCGCTCATCGCCCGTTCGAGCTCGCGGATGCGGGCTTCTGGATCGTCGTCGCGACTCATGATCCGATGCTGTCACACCTGCAGTGACGGCTCAACGCCAGAGATAGCGGGTCTTGGGCCGGCCGGTCCCGCCGTATTCGCTTCGGCGCGTGACGGTTCCGTCGTCGGCCAGGCGTTCGAGATAGCGCCATGCCGTCACCCTGGCCACCCCGACCGCTTTGGCGGCCTCGTCTGCCGTCATCCCGTCGGGGCTGTCTCGCACCGCGCGGGCGATATCGTCGTTGGTGAGTGTGGCGGCGCCCTTCGGGGCCGCGGATTTGTCTGCGCTGGTGCGCAATTCGGCGAGTGCACGGTCCACCTCGGCCTGGCTGGCGGCGTCCACGCCCGCGGGGAGTGCCGTCCGGTACCGCTGATAGCGGTCCAGCCGGTCCCGGAACGCGGCAAAGGTGAACGGCTTCAACAGGTACGCCAGCGCGCCGTGTGCGACGGCGGCACGCACCATCTCCAGATCGCGTTCGGAGGTGATGGCGATGATGTCGGGCGCCGGTCGCAGCCCGGCCAGCGCAGACGCCAGACTGATGCCGCTGGCGTCGGGCAGCCCGAGGTCCAGCAGGACCAGGTCGATGGGCTGGTCGGTGGCGGTTGCCCGCGACGCGGCCTGCATCGCCTCGCGCGCCGTGTGGGCCACTGCCGCGACGGAAAACCCTTCCAGCCGTACGACATACGTGCGGTGCGCCTCGGCGATCAGCGGATCGTCGTCGACGATCAGGACGGTGGTCACGCGGGTGCCGCCGGAATCGTCACCGACACCGCCGAACCGTAGCTGACATCAGATGACAGGGTGCCCCCGTGCCGCTTGGCCACCTGCGCCACCAGTGCGAGTCCCAGCCCGTGCCCCGGCGTTGATTTCGTCGAATAGCCACGGCGCCTGGCATTTTCGAACATTTCGGGATCCATGCCGGGACCGCTGTCGGCGACCCGCATCAGCAGTTCGCGCCCCGGCTCGCAGCGCACCGTCACCTCGACCCACGGCTCGTCGCGGTCACACGCGTCCATGGCGTTGTCGATCAGGTTGCCCAGCACCGTCACCATTTCCTGCCCGGTCAGCGGTAGATCTGAAGTGTCCGAAGGCAATTGCGAGTCCATGGTGACGGTGAATTCGATACCACGCTCGTGGGCTTGTGCGCTCTTGCCCAGTAGCAGCGCCACCAGGGCGGGTTCGCGGACCTCGCTGGACAGCCGGTCGACGAGTCGCTGGGACAGCTCCAGTTCGTCGGTGGCGAAGGCGACGGCGTCGGTCGGGCGGCCCATCTCGACCATGGTGATCACGGTGTGCAGTTTGTTCGCCGCTTCGTGTGCCTGCGCCCGCAACGAATCGGTCAGGACCTTCAATGAGCTGAGTTCGCCGAGGGTGCTTTGCAATTCGGTGCGGTCCCGAATCGTCACGACCTCCGAGCCCGCGGTGCCCGACACCGGTGAGCGGCTCACCACCAGCACCCGCTCGTCGGTGACGTGTACCTCGTCGCGCACGCCGGGGTCGGCCGCCTGCAGGAACTCCGGCAGATCGGACAGGGCCACCGCGCCCGGCGGCAGGGCAAGCAGGCGGCGCGCCTCGTCGTTGGCCAGCGCGACGCGCCCCCTCTCGAGAACCAGCAGACCTTCGGACACCGAATGCAGGACGGCGTCGTGGTGCTCGTACATCACGCGCAACTGGTCGGGCCGCAGCCCGTGGGTCTGACGGAGCAGCCGGCGCCGGATCAACCAGGTGCCGGTCAGCGAAAGGGCAAGGGCGGCAAGGCTGATCGTCACGATCACCGGAATCTGATGGCGCCACTGCGCGGTCAGCGTGGTCTCGGTGATACCCGCGGCGACCAGCCCGAGCACCCGTCCGGATCCGTCCCGCACCGGGGCGATGGTGCGCACCGAACGGCCAAGCGTCCCGGTGTAGAACTCGGTGTACGTCTGGCCTTTCAGAGCCTGCTCCATGGTCCCCAGGTAGTGGCCGCCGATCTGGCGCGGGTCGGTGTGGGTGAACCGGATGCCGTCGGGTGCCATGACGGTGATGAAGGCGATGCCGGTCTGGGTTCGGACCGTTTCGGTCACGGGCTGAAGGACTTCCGTGGCGTTCCCGCTCTGGATGGCGACAGCCGTCGACGGGGCGTCGGCCAGCGCCGTGACGATGCCGGTGAGCAGTTGTTCGGCCGCGGCGTCGTTGGTGCGGCGGGAATTCATCAGCGCCAAGGCGCTACCGGCGACCACCACCACGATGATGATCGCGACCTGCAGGGCGACGATCTGCCCAGCCAGCGACCAGCGCGGCGCGGCCGGCCAACTGCGCATCGCTGCGTCCTTCTGTAATCCGGATGTCCACGTCCGCGGTGAACTTCCGTGAACGAAATGAACATATGCGTGACGTGCCTCACGTTCTGGCTCAACATCCTTGCAGAAGCTTTCGACATCGAGGCCGGAGGATTGCCCGACATGACTGATCAAGCGCCCCGTCGCGACCGCACCCATTGGCTGTACATCGCCGTGCTCGTCGCCGTCGTCGGCGGTGTGGCCGTCGGCCTCATCGCACCCGGGGTAGGCAAGGACATCGCGGTCCTCGGCACCCTGTTCGTCAACCTGATCAAGATGATGATCACCCCGGTCATCTTCTGCACGATCGTGCTGGGCATCGGCTCGGTGCGCAAAGCCGCGACCGTCGGCAAGATCGGCGGCCTGTCACTCGGCTACTTCCTGCTGATGTCGACAGTGGCGCTGGCCATCGGCCTCGTCGTCGGCAACCTCCTCAGCCCCGGTTCGGGTCTGCATCTGTCCGCGCAGGCGACCGGCCAGGGCGCGAAGCTGGCCCAGAAGGCGCACGAGGCCGGCGGCCTCATGGATTTCGTCTCGCACATCATTCCCGAGACGCTGCTGTCGGCTCTGACCAGTGGAAACGTGCTGCAGGCCCTGTTCATCGCCCTGCTCGTCGGCTTCGCCGTGCAGGCGATGGGGACCGCCGGCGAACCCATCCTGCGGGGCGTCCAGCACCTGCAGAAACTGGTGTTCCGGGTGCTGATCATGATCCTGTGGCTGGCGCCGATCGGCGCATTCGGCGCGATGGCCGGCGTCGTCGGCCAGACCGGCTGGCGCGCGGTCACCCAGCTGCTGACGCTGATGCTGGGGTTCTACGTGACCTGCGTCGTCTTCGTCTTCGGTGTGCTCGGGGTGCTGCTGTGGTCGGTGACGCGGATGTCGATCTTCCGGCTGGTCCGCTACCTGGCGCGCGAGTATCTCCTGATCTTCTCGACGTCGTCGTCGGAGTCGGCGCTACCTCGGCTGATCGCCAAGATGGAACACCTGGGCGTGGACCGCAGCACCGTCGGGGTCGTGGTGCCGACCGGCTACTCGTTCAATCTCGACGGGACCGCGATCTACCTGACCATGGCGGCGCTGTTCATCGCCGACGCCATGGGACGGCCGATGGCCGTCGGGGAGCAACTGGCGCTGCTGGCGTTCATGATCGTCGCCTCCAAGGGCGCCGCCGGGGTCACCGGAGCGGGCCTCGCGACGCTGGCCGGCGGCCTGCAGAGTCACCGGCCGGATCTGCTGGACGGCGTTGGCCTCATCGTCGGCATCGACCGGTTCATGTCAGAGGCGCGGGCCGTCACCAACTTTTCGGGCAACGCCGTCGCCACGGTGCTGATCGGATCGTGGACCGGGACGCTCGACCGGGCAAAGGCCCAAGCCGTGTTGCACGGCGCCGATCCGTTCGACGAACTGACGATGCTCGACTCGGGTGTCGAGCACCCGTCGGCAACGCCGGTGTGACCGCCTTCACATCATGAACAAAATGTGAATTCGTCGATAACAGCGAATCTCTGGGTCGGTCCGGGCGGGCCGCGAACCCATCACGATCTTGATGGACGGAAGTGCACGCTGGGTTCTATCGTGCAGATGGGACTGATGAGATTCTATGCGTTCGTGTCGCGGTGTGATGTTTCGCTCACTTTGCCTGGGAATGTCGGGAAACGGCGTTTCGAAACCCTCAGGAATGAGGTCCACCTATGTTTGCTCAATTTGAATTCACACGTTGTTTACGCAGGTCGTGGCACCGATTGGCATTGATAACAAGTGCATAACAATTCACAACATAAGTAACTCCTAAGAGCTTCTGATCAATTCGTGACGAGGCGTCGCTGAAGCTGTCCGGAATGTCGGTGGGGATCACTACACTTCTTGAAAGCAGCGCTCATCCGGGCGCACCCGGACGGGAAATCGACTACCGGCGCGTTGCCGCGCTGGCGGAGGTACCGAAGATCGTGGCAAATAATAACGCTCGTGCAAAAGCGAAGCGGGCCGGCGCCCAGGCGCTGCGCGGAACCATGGACATCGCGCAGATCGGCCGCGGCACCATCGCCGACATCGCCGAGAGCGCGGGCCAGTTGGTCGCGACCAGCTACGCCGACAACATCGTGTCGCTGATCGAGCCGCGCAGCCGCAGCATCCGCGATATCGCCGTCGACGGTGAGCCGTTCGCGGTCGTCGCCACCGCAGACCGCGCCTACGTCGCCGTGTCCGGCGCCGAGTTCGACGGTGTCGCCGTCATCGACGTCGCCACCGGTGCCGAGCTGGCCGCCTACCCGCTGGCCTCGGGCGTCAGCGCCCTCGCTGTCGGCCCCGACGGCAAGCGCGTGTTCGCAGGCCGCGCCGGTGATACCTACATCGACGTCGCCGTCATCGACATCACCGCCGACCGCGTCGGCACCATCGAGATCGCCACCGGTGCCGCCATCAGCATCGACGCCCTCGCTGTCGACCACACCGGCCGCCGGCTGTACGTCGCCACCACCGACGAGATGGGCAGTCAGCTGGTCGTCGTCGACACCGAGACCACGCGCATCCGCAACACCATCGTCATCGGTGCCCCGATCCGCAGCCTCGCGCTCGGCCCGGACAACACCGCCTACGTGCTGACCTCGGACCTGACCGCCCGCGGTGAGGTGCACGCCGTCGACCTGGCCGCCGGCCGCGTGACCGGCCGCTTCGCCGTCGGCGAGGCCCCGACCCAGCTGGTGCTCGGTGCCGACGGCACCCGCGCCTACGTCGTCGACTACGACCGCGTCTCGGTGTTCTGCACCCAGACCAACGCGGTCATCGACACCATCGCCGCCGACGTCCAGCCGTCCTGCGTCACCGTCAGCCGCGACGGGTCGACGCTCTACGTCGCGGACGTCATCGGTGACGTCACCGCGGTCGCCGTCGAGGCCCCGAAGCCGTTGCTCTACTCGCAGTTCATGGCGACCAAGTCCGTCGCCATGAACGACGTGCGCGCGCTGGAGCCCGCGACCGTCTAGTCAGTGCAAACAAAACGCCCCCGCCAGCAGGCGGGGGCGTTTTGGCATCTGGGGGGCTATCGCGTGCCCGTGCAGTCGAGCGACACCGAAATGGTCCGGCTGGTTTGCGGCAGCAGGACCGTACCGTTGTTGCGGCCCAGACCGGGGCCGACCCACGGCACCAACTGTGTCGTCTGCTGCGGATTACGCACGCTGGTCACCGTGCACTCGGACACCGGCGCCGTCCCGAGCTTGTCGATCGTGACCACGTAGCCCTCGGATTGCAGCCGGTTGATGGTGTCCTGCGCCGATTCGGCGGCGGCCAACCCGGCCGGCGCCAGCATCGCGGCCACCCCGCCGACGGTCGCCGCGGCGAGCGCCCAATTCGTACGCATCGTTTTCTCCTGTCGTGCTTGCGACAATCATCCTCCTCCCTGGCGGGGTCGGCTAGCATCTCGACATCCCAGCGGCAGCAACCCAGAGGCGAAATTCACGATGCTCAGTACGATGCAGGACGCCCCGCTCACCATCGCCACGATCATGCGGCACGCGATCGGCCAGAATTCCCGCCGAACCGTCACCACGGCGCTCGGCGGCGGGCAATACCGCACCACGACCTACGGCGAAGTCGGCGAGCAGGCCGGCCGCCTGGCCAACGCGTTGCGCGGCCTCGGCATCACTGCTGATCAGCGGGTGGCCACGTTCATGTGGAACAACGCCGAGCACACGGTGGCGTACCTCGCCGTACCGTCCATGGGCGCCGTGCTGCACACCCTCAACATCCGGTTGTCGCCCGAGCAGATCGCCTATATCGCAAACGAAGCCGAGGATTCGGTCGTCATCGCGGACCTCTCGCTGACCGCGCAACTGGCCCCGGTGCTCCCGCAGATGAGCACGGTGCACACGGTGATCGCCGTCGGCGCAGGGGATTTGGCGCCGCTCGAAGCCGTTTGCGCGGCGGAGGGCAAGACCATCCTGCGGTACGACGAACTGCTGGCCGGCCAGCCCGTCGACTTCGACTGGCCCGAGATCGACGAGCGGTCCGCGGCTGCGATGTGTTACACCAGCGGCACCACCGGAAATCCGAAAGGTGTTGTCTACAGCCATCGTTCGAGTTTTCTGCACGCCATGGCAACGTGTACCAGCAATGCTCTGGACGTCGGCAGCGACGACGTGGCGCTGCCCATCGTGCCGATGTTTCACGCCAACGCCTGGGGGCTGCCGTACGCCGCGCTGATGGCCGGTGCCGACCTCGCGATGCCGGACCGGTTCCTGGACGGCACTTCACTGATCAACCTCATCGAGACCCTTCGCCCGACGATCGCCTGCGCGGTTCCGACGATCTGGAACGACGTGATGAACTGCCTGGAAAAGAATCCAGGACATGACATCTCGTCCCTGCGGATCGTCGGTTGCGGCGGCTCGGCGGTGCCGGTATCGATGATGCGGACCTTCCAGGAGCGGTACGGCGTCCACATCCGTCAGGCCTGGGGGATGACCGAGACCTCGCCGCTGGCCACCACCGCCAAGCCGCTGCCGAACGTGTCCGAGGACCAGTACTGGGCGTCCCGGGCGACCGCGGGGCGTCCCATGTGCGGCGTCGAGATTCGGATCGTCGACGACGCCGGTGCCCCGTTGCCGCATGACGGAGAATCGGTCGGGGAGATCGAGATTCGCGGACCGTGGATCACCGGTAGCTACTACCTGGGCTACGACACGAGCAAATTCGACAGCGGCTGGCTGCGCACCGGCGATGTCGGACGCATCGATGACTGCGGGTTCGTCACCCTCACCGACCGCGCCAAGGACGTCATCAAGTCCGGCGGCGAGTGGATTTCCTCGGTCGAGTTGGAGAACCACCTGATTGCGCACCCCGCTGTGCTGGAAGCCGCGGTGGTCGCGGTGCCCGACGATCGCTGGCAGGAACGTCCGCTGGTCGCTGTAGTGCTGCACGAGGGCGCTTCGGCATCACCTGACGAACTTCGAAAATTCTTGGCGGACAAGGTCGTTCGGTGGTGGCTGCCCGAGCGGTGGACGTTCATCGATCAGGTGCCGCGCACCAGCGTCGGCAAGTTCGACAAGAAGACCATCCGCGCCCGGTACGCCGACGGCGCCTACGACGTCGTCACCATTTAGGTCAGGCCCGCACCGCGAGCGTCGACATCAGGTCCGCGAGCCGGTCCGGACGGTCGAGCATCGAGAATGTGCGTGCGCCGTCGATGATCTCGAGGCGGGCATTCGGGATGATCTCCGCGAGCTTCTCGCCGTCGCCGACTTCGAAGAACACGTCGTCGGCCGACCACGCGATGAGCGTCGGCTTGTCGAACTCGGGCAGTCGCTTGGCGACCTCGGTGGTGACCTCGCTGCGCAGGGAACTGGTGAACAACCGAAGATCCTCGGCGACAGCGGGTTTGGACTGGGTGTTGTGCACCCACTCGCGGGTCAGGGCATCGAGGTCGGCATACGCGAGCCCGGCGTAGGCGCGCTTGCGGACCAATGGGATCCGGAACACCTGCGCGCCGGCCCGGAACAGCGCCTTCGATTGCGAGGCCAGGATGAGCGGTTTGAGGATCGGCGGCGGAAAGTGTTCGAACGCATCGCAACTCGTCAGCACGAGGGCCCCGATACGCTCGGGGTGGTGCACCGCGACCAGCTGGGTCACGACGCCGCCGGTGTCGTTGCCGACGAGCACCACGTCATCGAGGTCCAGTGCGGCCAGGGTGTCGGCGACGATACGCGCGACGCCGTGAATGCTCCGGTCGGCGCCGGGGCGCAGCGGTTCGGGATGTGCGCCGAGCGGCCAGGTCGGGGCGATGCACCGCAGGCCGCGTTCGGCCAGGCGGGCGGCCACCCGCCGCCACAGTTGGCCGCCCATCATGTATCCGTGCACGAAGACGACCGGCCTGCCGTCCTTCGGTCCGAATTCCTCGAAATGGATGGTTCCGGCGTTAATCTCGATGATCGACATGGATGACTCCTAGCTCGATACTCATTTACAAACAGGCTGTCCGCAACTTACCAACAGGGTGTATGGAAAACAAGAGGCGTACTCAGGAGGAGCGCTCCGCGGCTACCCGCGAGGCGTTGATCATCGCTGCTCGGCGACTGTGGGGCGAGCGTGGTTACGCCGAGGTGGGCACGCCGGAGATCGCGACGACCGCCGGGGTGACCCGGGGTGCGATGTATCACCAGTTCGCTGACAAGGCAGCGCTTTTCCTGGCGGTGGTGGAGGCGGTGGAGCAGGATGTGATGGCTCGGATGGGGGCGATGGTGGCGACATCCGGCGCGACATCACCGGCCGATGCCATCCGCGCCGCGGTCGATGCCTGGCTGGAGGTCTCCGGCGACCCGGAGGTGCGCCAACTGGTGCTGCTCGACGCCCCGAGCGTCCTCGGCTGGGCGGGCTTCCGTGACGTCGCTCAGCGTTACAGCCTCGGCATGACCGAGCAGCTGCTCAGTGAGGCGATGAAAGCCGGCCAGCTGGCTCGCCAGCCGGTGCGCGCGCTGGCGCATGTGTTGATCGGCGCCCTCGACGAGGCCGCCATGCTCATCGCCACGGCCGACGACCCGAAGAAGGCCCGCCGCGAGACTCGCCAGGTGCTGCGCCGCCTCGTCGACGCCATGTTCCAGGGCTGATTTCCCCGCGAGCGGGAGGTGCCCCCAGCTCGCGGGGAGAAAGCCCTACCGCTCGGCGCGCTGGTAGGCCGTCACGACGGCGGCGCCACCGAGGCCGATGTTGTGCTGCAGGGCGGCATTGACGCCGTCGACCTGTCGCTTGTCGGCGGTACCGCGCAGCTGCCAGGTCAGCTCGGAGCACTGGGCCAGGCCCGTCGCGCCGAGCGGGTGACCCTTGGAGATCAGGCCGCCCGACGGGTTGACCACCCAGCGTCCGCCGTACGTGGTGTCGTTGTCGTCGATCAGCCGCGGGGCTTCCCCCTCGCCGCACAGGCCCAGGGCTTCGTACAGCAGGAGTTCGTTGGCGGAGAAGCAGTCGTGCAACTCGATGACCTGGAAGTCCTCGGGGCCGAGGCCTGACTGTTCGTAAACCTTCTTGGCGGCTTGGACATTCATGTCGTAGCCGATGATGTTCGCGGCGCTGCCGTCGAACGTCGACGCGAAGTCGGTGGTCATGGCCTGGCCGACGATCTCGACGGCCTGCGAGGCCAGCCCGTGTTTGTCGACGAACGCCTCGCTGGCGACGATCGCCGCGCCCGACCCGTCAGAGGTGGGGGAACACTGCAGCTTGGTCAGCGGGTCGGAGATCATCTTGGCGGCCAGGATGTCGTCGAGGGTGTACTCGTCCTGGAACTGCGCGTACGGGTTGTTGACGGAATGCTTGTGGTTCTTGTAGCCGATCTTCGCGAAATGCTCGGCGGTGGTGCCGTACTTCTTCATGTGCTCACGGCCGGCCGCGCCGAACATCCACGGCGCCACGGGGAAGGCGAACTCGTCGATCTCTGCCAGGGCCTTGACGTGCCGGCCCAGCGGCGATTCGCGGTCCTGCGCACCGCCGCCCAGCGAGCCCGGCTGCATCTTCTCGAAGCCCAGCGCGATGGTGCAGTCGGCGAGTCCGCCGCGGATCGCTTGCGCGGCAAGGTAAAGCGCCGTCGAGCCGGTCGAACAGTTGTTGTTGACGTTGACGATCGGGATGCCCGTCATGCCCAGCTCGTACAGGGCGCGCTGGCCGGACGTCGAGTCGCCGGAACAGTAACCGACGTAGCCCTGCTCCACCTGGTCGTACGCGATCCCGGCGTCGGCGAGGGCCTTGTTGCCGGACTCGTTGGCCATCTGCGGGTAGTCCCAGCCCTCACGGCTGCCGGGCTTCTCGAATTTGGTCATGCCGACGCCGACGACGAACACGCGATTCTTGGCCATGGGGTTCCTTTCGTTACTACCTGTAGTTCAGTCACGCGCGGCGCTTTTAGTCAAGACCCCAAAGGTCTGGTCTCCGGTGCCGAGCCGGTGGTATACAACCTAGAACGTGTTCTAGTTCTGGCGGTGCTCGGGAGGTTTAATGGCGTTGCGGGTCGTGCAGTGGGCAACCGGCGGAGTCGGCGTGGCTGCGATCAAAGGCGTGCTGGAGCATCCCGACCTCGAACTCGTCGGCTGTTGGGTGCATTCGGAAGCCAAGAACGGCAAGGACGTTGGCGAGCTCATCGGCACCGCGCCCGTGGGCGTCACCGCGACCAACAGCGTCGACGACATCCTGGCGCTGGAGGCCGACGCCGTCATCTACGCACCGCTCATGGCCAACCCCGACGAGGTCGCCGCGCTGCTGCGGTCCGGCAAGAACGTGGTGACGCCCGTCGGCTGGGTGTACCCGAGTGAAAAGCAGGGTGCGCCGGTGCGCGAAGCCGCGCTGGCCGGCGGCGCCACGCTGCACGGCACCGGCATCGCGCCCGGCGGCATCAGTGAGAAGTTCCCACTGCTGTTCTCGGTGATGTCCACCGGTGTGACTTTCGTTCGGGCCGAAGAGTTCTCGGATCTGCGGACCTACGAGGCACCCGATGTGCTGCGGCACGTCATGGGGTTCGGTGAGACGCCGGACAAGGCGCTGACCGGCCCGATGCAGAAGCTCCTGGACAGTGGCTTCATCCAGGCCGTCCGGATGTGCGTCGACGAGTTCGGCTTCAACGCTGACCCGAAAATCCGTGCCCGCCAAGAGGTTGCGGTGGCAACCGCGCCCATCGACTCGCCGCTGGGACCCATCCAGCCGGGCCAGGTGGCGGCCCGCAAGTTCCACTGGGAGGCGCTCGTCGGCGACGAGGTCGTCGTACGCGTCACCGTCAACTGGTTCATGGGCGAGGAAAACCTCGATCCCGCATGGGATTTCGGTCCTGAAGGCCAACGCTACGAGATGGAGGTCAAGGGCAACCCGGACTTCACGGTGTCGATCAAGGGCTTCCAGGGCGAGGTCGGCGAGGACGGCCCCGAACCGGGCGTCGTCGCCACCGCCGCCCACTGCGTCAACTCGGTGCCCGCGGTGTGCGCGGCGGAACCGGGCATCGCCACCTACCTGGACCTGCCGCTGTTCAGTGCCAAGGCGGCCCCGCGTCTGAGGTGAGCGCGACGTTTTTGTACGCCCGCGGCGGCGTGTCGACGTACAGACACGGCCGCTCGCGGGAGTTGGGCTAAGCCTGGATCAGAATCCGGATCGGATTGCCTTCGGCCCGATCGAGTTTCGCGATCCCTTCGGCGACGTCTTCCAGCGGGACGATCTCGCTGATGGACCGGGTGAGGTCCAGGCGGCCGCGGGACACCAGCGTGGCCAGCGTGCCGATGTCGGCGTTCTGGTAACCCAGGTGCCCGAGCACCTGCTTACGGGTGAGGTTGAAGAACGCCGTCGGTCCGATCGTCGGGGCGTCGGCGCTCATGCCGACGCCGACAAAACGCCCACCGACGGTCAATGAGTTCAGTGCCTGGTCGAATGTCGACCCCTTGCCGACGGCGTCGAACGCGACGTCGAGCATGCGGCCGCCGGTCGCCTGGGCGATCTGCGCCGCCAGCTCCGGGTCGCGGGCGTCGAACGCGTAGTCCGCGCCCACGGCCAGCGCGCGCTCCAGCACCGCCGGATTGACGTCCACAGCGATGATCGGTGCCGCCCCGACCAACCGGGCCAACTGCACGATGTGGGTGCCGAGCCCGCCGACGCCCCACACCCCGACCGACTCGCCGATGCCCACCTGGCCGGTGCGGACCACGGCGCCGAATGGTGTGGACACCGCGTCGGCCAAGATCGCGGCCTGCTCCAGCGGCACGTTGTCGGGTACCCGGGTCAGCCCGAAGGCCTGTGCGACGGTGTACTCGGCCCAGCCGCCGTCGTACGCGAACGCCATGAGCCGGATGCGCAGACAGTTCGACATGTCGCCACGCAGGCAGTTCACGCAGTCCATGCACGGCTTGCCCGCGGCGACGACGACGCGGTCGCCCTCGGCCCAGCCGGTGACCCCCGGTCCCAGCTTGGCGATGGTTCCCGACGTCTCGTGCCCCTGGGTGACCACCGGGAGCTGCGACGGGAATGTGCCGTTGATCAGGCTGAGGTCGGAGTGGCAGATGCCGCAGTAGGCGACCTTGACCAGCACCTCGCCCGGGCCTGGTTCTGGGATCGGAACATCCTGCACCACAACCTTTTTGGTGTCGGCATAGAACCGTTGGGCCCGCATCGTCGAGGTCATGGCACTCCAGTGGTCAGCATCGATGGTTACGATCGCCATCATGGCGCAGCCTTTGGTGGTCGAGCAATCACGAACTGTCCCCGTTCCGGTGGCCGACGCGTTCAGCGGCACCGCCCCGATTCCCCTGAACGAGCTGTTCTGTCGCTGGTACGGTCCGATCCCGCCGATCAAGGCCGTTCGCGACCAGACCGGCATCTGGGATGCGGTGGGGCAGACCCGGACCATCCTGCTCACCGGCGGTGGCAGCATGGCCGAGACCCTGACGTCGTACGACGAGCCGCACTCATTCGGCTACACGCTGTCCGACATCAACGGCCCGCTGGCACCCCTGGTGGGTGGCGTGCAAGGGATGTGGCTGTTCCAGGACGTCTCCGATGGGCAGAACTCCCGCACCAAGATCACCTGGCGTTGGACGCTGCACCCGCGCAGCTCGCTGACCGCACCGCTGCTGCCGGTGTTCGGCAAGCTGTGGAAGGGCTACGCCGGCCGGTCTCTGGAGCATCTTTCTGACCTCCTGGTGGGATGACGGGCCTACGGTGCGCGCCGCATCCTGTTAGATGAACTAATGACCAAGCGCGCACTCGTCCTCGCTGGTGGTGGCATCGCCGGCATCGCATGGGAAACCGGCATCCTGCAGGGCATCGCCGACGAGGCCCCTGAGGTCGCGGCGGCGGTACGAAAGTCGGACGTGGTGTTGGGCACTTCGGCGGGCTCGGCGGTCGGAGCCCAGCTGGGTAGCGCGCTGAGCATCGGTGAGCTGTTCGAACGCCAGGTCGCCGCCGAATCGGCGGAGATCAGCCCGGGTGTCAACATCGAAGTGGTGATCGCCACGTTCGTGGATGCGATGTCGGCGGCCAACGGCAGCCGAGTTGAGCAGCTGCAGCGCCTCGGGGCGGCCGCGGCCACTGCCGAGACCGTCAGCCCGGCCCGGCGTCGCAGCGTCATCGAGCGCCGGTTGCCGTCGCACGAGTGGCCCGACCATGACCTGCGCATCACCGGCGTCGACATCGACACCGGCGAGTTGGTGGTGTTCACCCGCGAGTCGGGGGTGGCCCTGGTCGACGCCGTCGAGGCCAGCTGCGCGGTGCCGGCGGCCTGGCCAGTGGTCACCATCGGCGGCCGCCGGTACATGGACGGTGGGATGGGCAGCAGCGTCAACATGATCGCGGTCAAAGACTGTGACAGCGCCGTCGTACTCGTCCCGGCGCCGGCGGACGCGCCGTCACCGTTCGGGGCGGGCCCCGGCGCGGACGTCAGAAGCTTCGCGGGCAGCGCGTTCGCCATCCACGCCGACGACGAGTCCCTGGCCGCCTTCGGACTCGATCCGCTGGATCCGGCCTGCCGAATCCCGTCGGCGCAGGCCGGCCGGGCGCAGGGCCGGCGCCTGGCGGCCGAGGTCGCCGCGTTCCTGGGTTAGTTTTTGAGATCGAGGGAATCGAGTGCGGCGCAAGCCAATTCGTGCCCGATGTCGATTACCTCATCGGCGCGGTAGAACTCCAGGCTGCGGCACACCGTGCGCGGGACCTCGATCAGCAGATCGGGTGGATACGCCGCGAGGGTGTGCCGCATCAGCGCCGCCTGCGAGATTTCGATGGTGCGGTTCATGACCTCGAACCCACCGAGGCGCGGCACGGCAGCGTCCTCGGCTTCGGCCTCCACCTCGGAATCGCCGACGTGGTCGAAGCCGTCGACCGCGTTGCTGAACCGGCTCAGCATGGACCGCGCCGTGGGGCCGTCGAGCAGCGTGCTCGCCGCGGCCCGGTCGATCAGTGACGTCGTGCTGCGCCGCATCCGGGCCAGCAGTTCGGTGGTGGCGCTGGGCGATTCCTCCGGGCGGGTGGGGTCGCTGGCGTTCAGGCTGACCGCGATGGTCACGTCGGCGTTGACGGCCGCGAGAGGCGCCATCGGCAGGGGATCGAGGATGCCGCCGTCGGCCAGCAATCGGCCGTCGAGCAGATAGGGCGCGATGACGCCGGGGATCGCGATGGAGGCGCGAATGGCCGCGTCGATGGGGCCGCGCTGCAGCCACACCGATTTTCCGGCGATCAGGTCGGTCGAGACGGCGGTGAAGGGGATCGGCAGGCTCTCGATGGTTCGGGGGCCGATGATCTCGCGGACGGTCGCCAGAATCTTCTCTGCGCGGAGCACGCCGGCGGCGGTGAGTGATGGATCGAGGAGGCGGAGTACCGCGCTCTGGGTGAGGGCGCTGGCCCAGGAGGTGAATTCGTCGAGTTTGTCGGCGGCTTGCAGCGCGCCGACGAGCGCGCCCATGGATGAACCGGAGATGCCGACGACATCGAATCCGCGCTCACGTAACGCGTCGATGACTCCGATGTGTGCGTAACCCCGGGCGCCACCGCTGCCAAGGACCAGTGCGACCCGCATGGCCTTATTTTGGCGTGCGGATCAGGCTGCGGCGCGGCCAGGTGACGTCAGCAGCGGATGCGCGAGAAGAACGCCGCCGAGACCAGCCCGATGATCAGGGCGACCTGCGGCTGTCCGCTACTCATGGCGAAGACGATGCCGCTGACGGCCGCGACCGCGATGAGCAGCAGGAGGGTGCCCATGAGGAGCACTCGGCGCCCGTTGACCGCGCCACTGTGGACCCGAGCGACCGGTACGTGCTGAGGAGCAACCATCGAGCTCATCCCTTCGACAATGAGTGAGACACCCCATAGTGTGCACCATTGTGTGAGTCAAAGCACAATTACTGACCAGTAATTGGGAAATACGTCGCTTTCGTTAGCTGATCTCATTGCTTCTGCGACGTTTTGGCTGGTCGGCGGGCGAATTTGTTAGATGTGCTTTGTGTTCTGGAAATGGCTTTCGAGGCCGATTTCCCGCCCTCGATAGGCGGCGAATTTAATTCGTAGAACTAATCTAATTAATTCTGCAGATCGCGCGGCGTAGTGGACGTCAATCAGTTGACGCAGGGGAGCCCGTCGTTGGCGCGCACCGGAGGCCCGGATTCCGGGGTCGGCACTGTGGTGTCGTAGTTGGACGACTTGGCCGCGGCCAGCGACACGCTGTCCAGGGTGTCGGGCACCTGGAACCCCGGCCCCAGCGTGATGTGGATGCGGCCGGCAGGCACCGAAGGGTCGGCGCGGACGGCGTCGATGCCGAGAATCTCCGCGAGGTGCCTGGCCTCGGCGTCGGTCCCGGCGCCGAAGTCGACAGCCGTCGAGCTGAGCTCGCCGTCCTGCGAGCTTCTGGTCTGGCCGATGGAGTATTCGAGGTTGCCCAGGATCTCCGACATCTGCCGGCCCAGGCCCATGACTTCGGAACCGTTGATGACGTCGAGGATGGCGGTCTTGGCGTTCTTCGACGTCGTACCGGTGCTGTCCGCGGCCTTGTCCAGCGTGGAGGGCTCCGTCGACGAACTGGGCGCCGACGACGTCGTCGCTCCCGGCGGCGGCTTGAGGCCGAAGGCCTTGGCGACCTCGGTCTTGATGGCCATCGGGTCGACGATGTTGACGTCCTGGCCGTCGATGTTGTCGTAGCGCACGACGGGCAGCGTCCGGTACTGCACATTCGCGCCGCCGGCGATTTCGCCCATGCGCTTGAACTGCTCCTGGCCCCAGCCGGCCGACAGCACGACGTCCTTCTGCGCCACCCCGATCAGTTGATTCAGCTTGCCGAGGTCGCTGAACGACCCGTCCTTCTGGAGTTGGTGCATGACCGAGATCAGGAACGCCTGCTGGCGGTGTGTCCGGTCCAGGTCGCCGTTGTCCAGGCCGTGCCGCTGCCGGACGAACGCGACGGCCTGCGAGGCGTCGAGCATCTGCCGGCCCGCCGGGAAGTCGGCGCCCGAGTAGTCGTCATACACGGGGTGGTTCAGGCAGATCTCGATGCCGCCGAGACTCTCGGCGATGTCGTAGAAGCCGGCGAGGTTCACCTCGGCGAAGTAGTCGATGGGCGCGCCGGTCAGGTTGCGCACCGCGGCCAGGGTCGCAGCGCGGCCGGCCTCGCGGCTCTTGCGTTCCAGCTCGGCCTGGTCGGTGACGCCCTTGTCCATCAGGTGCTGCATCGCGTTGGCCTTCGTCAGGCCGTACGCCTCTTTGATCTTGATGTGGTCGTATCCGGGGATGCCGGTGACGCGCACGTAGTCGTCACGCGGGATCGAGAACGCGACCACGTGATTGTCGGCGGAGATGTGCGCCAGGATCAGCGTGTTGGTGTTGTAGCCGCCGTTGTCCGAATCCCCGGCGTGCAGCTTGTCGAGCAGCGCCTGCGGCAGGTCGTTGCCCTGCTGGTCTTTGCGCGAATCAAGGCCGATCAGCAGGATGTTCATCGCCCCGCCGGTGGACTTCGGTGCGTCCGCCCCGAGCGCGTCGCTGACCGTGATGCCATGCAGCGCGCCGCGGACCGTCCACCAGCCCAGGCCGGTCGTCGCCACGGCCACCGCGGTGACCAGCGCGAGCACCACGCGGCCGACGGTGTCCCAGCCCACGCGGGTGCTGAGCAGGCTTTGCAGCCGGCTCCGGCGGTGCCGGGCTGGAAGACGATGGCGCGCGGAATCGCTGCGCTGGAAATCGGAGGTGCTCAGGTGCGACCTCGCGGGGATGCGGTCATGGTGTTCATCTCGGCGGGCCTCGCGGGTACGTGAGGACCGCCGGTCGGATCCGGCGGTCGGAAGTTCGCTGTCACCGCGGCCCGCGTGGATGCGTCAGAGCGATCGGACGGCAGTGCCACCGATTTTAGGGCAACGCCGCAGACTCAGCGAATCCTCAGTGAACGGGGCCCATCAGCCGCATTCCCCTTTGGAAGCGCTGGTGGCGGCCATGATCACGCCGGCCTGCTGGCCTGCTGTGAGCTCGGTCCAGGGGATGTTGAAGTTACCGGGATCACGTGTTTGCGGGCGTTGCATGAGGTTCAGATACGGCTCGACGAGCGTCGCCGGGTCGGCGTGCTGAGCGTCCATCCACAGTTTCGCGGCGTGGCAGGCCTGGCCGAACTCGGATTCCGTCGCCGCCGGCGGGGCGTCGACGGCGGTCGTCACACCGCTCGGGGAGACGGCGGCCCCGCCGGGTGCCGGCTGTTCGTGCGACTGCGTGGGCAGTTCGGCGGGGGTGTGGGCGGGGGCCGCCTGCTTGTCCGGACCGCAGGCGGTCAGGAACGTCAGTGCGGTGGTCGTGAGCAGCGTTGCCCGGATGACGGTCTGCATGACAGCCAATCTATGCGGTGCGGCATTCAGGATCACCCTGACGCTAACCATTCCCCGCCGGCCCGGAACTCGGCAATATCGGGAACATGGCAGTGCAGAACTTGCAGAACGCGACGTGTTGTCGGGCTTGAGCCCGGCCTCGTGAGGGCTTGAAGCCCACCGTTCGTTTCTGCATTGGAGTTCCGACATGTCCGTTCTGACAGAGTTTTCTGTATCTGGTCCCACCTCTCTCGCGCCGACCCGGCTGCGGCTACCCGACCTGCTGCACGCCACCGACCGGTGCGCCGACGACGTGCTGAGCGGCCGCTACGATCGGCTGTTGCCGGCCGACGGCCTGCCACTCGGCGAACGCTGGTACCGCCGGTTGTACGGCGACGACGAACTCGACCTCTGGCTCATCAGCTGGGTTCCTGAGCGCAGCACCGAACTGCACGACCACGGCGGATCGCTCGGAGCGCTGACGGTGGTCTCCGGGGCGCTGGAGGAAACCCGGTGGGACGGTCGCCGGTTGCGGCAGCGCACCCTGGAGGCGGGCGACCAGGCCGCTTTCCCGCTGGGCTGGGTGCACGACGTGGTGCGGGCGGGTGTCGAAGACACCGCGGTGGGGTCGCCCGTCCCGCCCACGCTCAGCGTGCACGCCTATTCGCCGCCGCTGACCGCCATGTCGTACTACGACGTCACCGACAGCCAGAAGCTGCGTCGCGTCTACACCGAACTCACCGACAAGCCCGAGGGGGAATAGTGGCTGGGACGAGCGAAGCGACGGGAAATGTGGTGAGCAAGGTCGATGCCATGCTGGATGCGGCCCGTGCGCGGCTGATCCGGCTCTCTGCCGCCGAAGTCCCCGCCGCACTGAACCGCGGCGCCGTCCTCGTGGACATCAGGCCCAGCGCGCAGCGCGCCATCGAGGGCGAGTTCCCGGGCGCGCTCGTGGTGGAACGCAACGTCCTGGAGTGGCGCTGCGACCCGACCAGCGACGCCCGGCTGCCGCAGGCCACCGGCGACGACATCGAATGGGTGGTGCTGTGCTCGCAGGGCTACACCTCGAGCCTGGCCGCCGCGGCGCTGCAGGACCTCGGGCTGTACCGGGCCACCGACGTCATCGGTGGATACCGGGCGCTGGTCGACGAAGGGCTGCTGGGCGGGACGGCCGCCTCGGTGCTGCTACGTGCCGGCGCTTGGGTGTAGCAGCGGCCGCAACCGCTCCGTCTTCTCCGGGGTCCAGCCGGGCGGCTGCAGCACGTCCGCCCAGGCGTTCGCGACGTCACGGACGTAGACGTGGCCGTGCCCGTCCGGCACGTCGACTGCGACGGCCATGTCGGCCGACACCTGCAGGAACGTCACGACGGGAATCCACTCCATCCGCGGTGAGACGTCGCGGCCGCGCGGTTCGTGCAGCCAGTCCGGCCGGGAGAACAGCAGGTCGGGGTTCCACCAGGCGATCGGGTCGGATGCGTGCTGCAGGTACACGACCCTCGGATGATCCCACGGCGCGTCGGCCGGACGGTTCAAATCCTCAGGGCGAGAACCGAACCGGGCGTTGCGGCCGTGGTCGTAGATCGGCAGCTTCTCCGGGGACCCGGCATCACGGTAGCGAGTGAGTTCGGTCCAGATGGGATTGTTGAACGTGGGCCCGGAGAACAGTGCGCCGTTGGTGCGTGCCACCAGGTTGTTGAGGGCCTGGAACGGGGCCTCGCCGCCGAACGAGCCCAGGCTCTCGCCGAACACCACGAGCTTCGGCCGCTTGGCCTCGGGCATCTGCCGCACCAGTGCGTCGACCTCTTCGAAGAGGTCCTGACCGGCTTCTTGGGCGTTGGCCTTGTCCACGAGGAACGAAATCCAGCTGGGCAGGAACGAATACTGCATCGACACGATCGCCGTGTTGCCGTTGTACATGTACTCGAGCGACGCGGCTTCGGCCTCGTTGATCCAACCGGTGCCCGTCGTGGTGGCGACGGCGACGACGGCGCGCTCGAGTCCGCCGGTGCGCTTGAGTTCCTGCGCGGCCAGCTTGGCGGTCGCCCGGATGCCGTCCGCGGAGTGCAGCCCGGCGTAGGTGCGGATGGGTTCGATTGCCTTGCTGCCGTTGAATTTCGAGAGTTCTTCGACGCTCGGGCCGTTGCCGACGAAGATGCGGCCCTGCCGGCCCAGTGACGACCAGGTGGCCAGGGAACCCGGCCCGCCCGTGCGCAATGGTGTTGTGGGAGGCGGGTTGTCGGGGTCGTCCTCGTCGTTGGCGGAGGCGAAGGTCTGGTTGATCCACGACATCGCATAACTGCCGACCACACCGTTGAACACTTCGACGAACACGGCGATCACGAGCAGCACCGCGACCACCCCCGATACCCGCGGCGGGGCGACGCGCTCGAGCTGACGCATCAGGAAACGGACCAATTTGCGGATCAGCTGGCCGATCTCGACGAAACCGAACAGGAAGACGATCGAATACACCGCGGTCAGCGGGTGGTCCCAGAACTTCATCCGGGGCACGCCCATCATGTCGCGGACCTCGTCCTGCCAGACGTGGAACCAGATGATCGCGAGGATCTGGCCGATGACCCCGAGCCCGATCAGGATCAGCCAGGCCCAGCGAGGGGCCTGGGGGCTGGTGTCCTTCGACCGCATGTAGCGGACCAGAAAGACACCGAGCACCCCGAGGCCGTAGCCGCACGCGCCGGCGGCGCCGCTGACGATGCCCTGGAAGAGCGGTCCCCGCGGCAACAGCGACGGGGTCATCGAGAGCCAGATGAACGTCAGGCCGACAGCGGTGCCGAAGAACGTGTAGCGGCGAACCCACCAATCCGAGGGTGGCTCTTCCAATTTCGCGACGAACGACTCCTCGTCCGACGGCTCGGCTACCGCGACAGCGGCGCCGTCGTCGGCGGCGGGATCAGGCAGTTGTGCGGTGTCGGCCACCGATCGACTTTACCGATGCGTGAAGTTCGGCGCGCGCTTCTCGGTGAACGCCGCCATGCCCTCGGTCTGGTCGTCGGTGGCGAAGGCCGAGTGGAACAGGCGGCGCTCGTAGAGCAGCCCCTCGGCGAGCGTGCTCTCGAAGGCACGGTTGACGGCCTCCTTGGCCATCCGCGACGCCGAAAGCGACATGCCGGCAATGGTTTTGGCGACGGCGTTGGCCTCTTCGAGCAGCGTGTCCGCCGGGACGACCCGCGACACCAGGCCGCAGCGCTCGGCCTCCTCGGCGTCCATGTTGCGGCCGGTGAGGATCAGGTCCATGGCCTTGGCCTTGCCGACCGCGCGGGTCAGCCGCTGGCTGCCGCCCATGCCGGGGAGCACGCCCAGCTTGATCTCGGGCTGGCCGAATTTGGCGGTATCGGCGGCGATCAGCAGGTCGCACATCATGGCCAGTTCACAACCGCCGCCGAGCGCATAGCCGGCGACGGCGGCGATGGTGGGGGTGCGGGTCGCGGCGAACTTGTTCCACAGCGCGAAGAAGTCCTGAGAGAACACGTCGGCGAACGACAGGCTCGCCATCTCCTTGATGTCGGCGCCCGCGGCGAAGGCCTTCTCGCTGCCGGTGATGATGATGGCACCGATGCCCGGGTCGGCGTCGAGTTCGGCTGCGGCCGTGGTGACTTCGGCCATGACCTGGCTGTTGAGGGCGTTGAGGGCCTTCGGCCGGTTCAAGGTGATGGTGGCGACGCGGTCGTCGCGGGTGACCAGGATGGTTTCGAATGTCATCAGGAAGCTCCTAGAAAGTCAGGTCGGGGTCGACGGAGACGAAGTAGGCGTCGACATCGGCGGCGGTGACGTCCGACAGGCTAGCCGGGGACCACCGGGGGTTACGGTCCTTGTCGACGAGCTGGGCTCGGATGCCCTCGACGAAATCGTGAGATTTGTGCGATGCCATCGACACTCGGAATTCCTGGATGAGGGTGTCCTCGAGGGTCGGCAGTTTCGCGGCGCGGCGCACAGCCTCCAGTGTGACAGTCAGCGCGATGGGGGATCGGGTGGCGATCAGGTCCGCCGCGGCGTTGGCGGCCGTCTCGGCACTGTTGCGCAGGTTCTCCAGAATCTCCGCGACGGTGCCGGCCGCGTAGCACTCGTCGATCCAATGCTGTTGCGCCAGAAGCTCACTCGCGGGCGGCTCGACTGCGTACTTGGCCAGCGCCGCGTCGGGGCCGGAGCTGATGACCAGGTCTTTGAACGCGGCGAGATCAGCCTGCGGGACGAAATGGTCGGCGAAGCCGAGGGCGATGGCGTCCGGGCCGGAGAACGGGGCGCCGGTGAGCGCGGCGTGCAGTCCGATCAGCCCGGGCGCGCGGGACAGCAGGTACGTGCCGCCGACGTCGGGGATGAAGCCGATGCCGACCTCGGGCATGCCGAGCTTGGTCTTCTCGGTGACGACGCGGATGTTGCCGTGCGCGCCGACTCCGACGCCGCCGCCCATCACGATGCCGTCCATCAGCGAGACGTATGGCTTGGGGTAGCGGCCGATGTGCGCGTTGAGCACATATTCGTCGTGCCAGAACGTCCTGGCTTGGTCGTCTTGTGCCTTGGCGCTGTGATAGAGCGCGATGACGTCGCCGCCCGCGCACAGGCCGCGCTCGCCGGCGCCGGTCAAGAGGACCGCGCGCACGCTGTCGTCGTGCTCCCAGGCGTCGAGCGCGTCGGCGAGGCCGGTGACCATCGCATAGTTGAGCGAATTGATGGCCTTCGGACGGTTCAGCGTGACGACGCCGACGCCGTTCTCGACATTTACTAGGATATCCTCGTTTTCCGCCACGGTAAGCAATCTAGATCGTTGCGCGCCGGCCGCGCCGACCAGGTACCGTTTCACAGTAAGTTCCCAGTTTCTCCGTCTCGCCGGGAACCAACACCCGAAGCCGTACGTTGTGTGGGTGTTCGTCAGCAGACGGACGAAAGCTTCAGGAGAGGAACCCGACGGTGCGCGAGAGCAGCAACCCGATATTTCGTTCCCTGCCCAAATCGCAGGGCGGATACGCGCAATTCGGTAGTGGCGCCGCCGCATATGGTGCCCAGCAGACCATGGCCCAGCCATACACCCAATACCCGCCGCAGCAGGCCGGCTTCTCGCGGCCGCTGACCATCGACGACGTCGTCACCAAGACCGGCATCACGCTGGCGGTGCTGTCGGTCAGCGCGGTCGTCTCGTACTTCACGATCATGTCGAACCTGGCGCTGGCCGGGCCCATCGCCATGATCGGTGCCATCGGCGGTCTGGTGATGGTCCTCATCGCCACGTTCGGCCGTAAGCAGGACAACCCGGGCATCGTGCTCACCTACGCGGTGCTCGAGGGCATGTTCCTCGGTGCCTTCTCGTTCATCATGGCCAACTTCGCGGTGTCCGGCGCCAATGCCGGTGCCCTGATCGGCCAGGCGATCCTCGGCACCTTCGGCGTGTTCTTCGGCATGCTCGTCGTCTACAAGACCGGCGCCATCCGCGTCACCCCGAAGTTCACCCGCATGATCGTCGCCGGCATGTTCGGTGTCCTTGCGCTGATGCTCGGCAACTTGGTCATCGGATTCTTCAACGGCGGCGCCGGCATGGGCCTGCGCAGCGGCGGCACCATCGCGATCATCTTCTCGCTGGTGTGCATCGCCTTGGCGGCGTTCAGCTTCCTGATCGACTTCGACGCCGCGGACCAGATGATCCGCGCCGGTGCTCCGGCGAAGGCCGCCTGGGGCGTCGCGCTCGGCCTGACCGTCACCCTGGTCTGGCTGTACGTCGAAATCCTGCGACTGCTGAGTTACTTCAACAACGACTAGCTCTGGTCCGAAAGAAGGGGCGTCCGCTTCGGCGGGCGCCCCTTCTTCGTGTCGTGCTCAGACTGCGCGCGGTTTGACCCGGCCGGCCGCTTCGGCAGCGTTGCGGCGCGCGGTGTCGATGTCCTCGGCCCGGGCCAGGGCCACACCCATCCGGCGGGTGCGGAAGCTCTCCGGCTTCCCGAACAGACGAATGTCGGTGCCCGGCACCCGCAGAGCCTCATCGACGCCGTCGAAGACGATGCCCTCGGCCTCGACACCGCCGTAGATCACCGCACTGGCGCCCGGACTCTTCAGCGACGTGTCCACACGTAGGCCGAGGATCGCGCGGGCGTGCAGCTCGAATTCGTTCTGCCACTGCGTGATCATCGTGGTCATGCCGGTGTCGTGCGGCCGCGGGCTCACCTCGCTGAACCACACCTGGTCGCCCTTGACGAACAGCTCGACACCGAAAACGCCTTGCCCGCCGAGGTTTTCGGTGACCTTGTGGGCGATCTGCTGCGCGTTGGCCAGGGCGGCAGCCGGCATCGGGTGCGGCTGCCAGCTTTCCACGTAGTCGCCGGCGACCTGCCGATGCCCGATCGGCTCGCAGAACTGGGTGTCGACCTGACCATCGGCACCGACGGCGCGGACGGTCAACAGCGTGATCTCGTAGTCGAAGTCGACGAAGCCCTCGACGATGATCCGGGTGTTGGTGACGCGGGCCCCGCCCATCGCGTAGTCCCAGGCCTTCGCGACGTCGTCCGGCCCGTCGAGCTTGCTCTGACCCTTGCCCGAACTGCTCATCACGGGCTTGACGACGCAGGGGTAGCCGATGCCGTCCTCGATTGCCGCTTGGAGTTCCTCCAGCGAGTCGCAGAATTTGTACGGGCTGGTCGGCACCCCGAGTTCCTCGGCGGCCAGCCGGCGGATGCCCTCGCGGTCCATGGTCAGGCGGGCGGCCCGCGCGGTCGGGATCACCCGCACCACACCGGCTTCCTCGAGTTCCTGCAGCGCCGGCGTCGCGATCGCCTCGATCTCCGGCACCACGAGGTCCGGCTTCTCGGCCTCGATCAGGGCCTTGAGCTGGTCGGGATCGGTCATCGAGATGGTCCGGGCATGGTGGGCCACCTGGTGTCCCGGTGCATTCGGGTAGCGGTCGACGGCGATGGTCTCGACGCCCAGGCGCTGCAGCGCGATCAGCACTTCGCGACCGAGTTCGCCGGAGCCGAGCAGCATTACCTTGGTCGCGCTGGGCGACAGAGGGGTTCCGATGGTGATCATTGGGCGGAAAGTCTATTGGTCGGATGCCGAGTGCCGTTGACCCTGTACTGAGGGCGTGGGTTTCTCGAACTTTTGCGCCGTAGGTGCGGGGTCAATAGCGGGCATCCGTTGACCCTGCACTGATGGCCTCGGCTACTCGAACTTTTGCGCCGCTGCCGCAGCATGAACGGCAGGGGTGTTATCCACAGTTCGGGAGTCGTCCACAAGCGGGCTCGGGTAGCTGATTACGCGCCCAACTGTGTCGGACTGCGTCTGCACGGTTACCGCTATGGACATCGACAAGCAGCCGTTCATCGGCAGCGAGGCGCTGCAAGCGGGGGCCCTCAACCGTTACGAACTGCGTCGGTATTACCGCGCGATCATGCCGAACGTGTACGTGGACAAGCGAATTGATCCGTCTCTGCACCAGCGCGCTGCCGCCGCGTGGTTGTGGTCGCAGCGCGATGCGGTGATCGCGGGCTCGGCGGCGTCAAGCTTGCTGGGCGCGAAGTGGATTCCCGACGATGCCGCGATCGAACTGATCTGGGCGAATGCTCGCCCGCCGCATGGCGTCGTCACTCGCGACGACCTGATTTTTGCTGATGAGGTCCACGTCGTCGACGGCCTGCCGATCACCACGCCTTTGCGCACTGCATTCGACCTGGGACGCCGCGGGCGACTCAACGATGCCGTCGCGCGGCTCGACGCGCTTTGTGTGGCAACGGCATTCGTTGCCGACGAGGTGTTGAGGCTTGCGGGGGAGCATCGACACTGCCGGGGGCTTCGTCAGCTGGAGCGAGCCCTGGACCTCTCCGATCCGGGTGGTCAATCTCCCCAGGAAACGAGGATCCGACTGCTGCTGATCGCCGAGGATTTCCCGCGGCCACAGACGCAGATTCCTGTCCCCGGACCCGATGGCAGTCCCAAGTACTTCCTCGATATGGGCTGGGAAGACCTGATGCTAGCTGTGGAGTACGACGGGGAACAGCATGCAGATCAACTCGGCTATGACATCGTGCGCAGTGAGTACATCGCCGGAATCGGGTGGACGGTTGTTCGGGTCGCGGCGGGCCACCGGAAGCCCGATGTTCTGGCCCGGGTGAATCGCGCCTGGGAGCTAGCGGTGCGTCGGCGAAATCGCGCGGCAATCAGTCTGCGGTGAGGGTGCACGCTACTCGGAAAAATTCGCCGTCAGCGCAGAGCCAGCGACAGAAGCACGTTGACCCTGCGGTGAGGGCACACGCCACTCGAACTTTTGCGCCGCGGCCGCAGAGTCGGCGATGGCGCGGTTGAGTCTGCGGTGAGGGTGCACGCTACTCGGAGAAATTCGCCGCCACCGCAGAGCCAACCTCAGAAACACATTGACCCTGTACCTGGGGCGCATTCCACTCGAACAAATGCGCCCTGAGTACAGGGTCAACGCGAGGCGGCTGGACGCCGCTTGTGGGACTTACGAAAGCCGCTCGATGATCATGGCCATACCCTGGCCACCACCGACACACATGGTCTCGATGCCGAACTGCTTGTCGTGGGTCTGCAGGTTGTTGATCAGCGTGGCGGTGATGCGGGCGCCGGTCATACCGAACGGGTGGCCGAGGGCGATGGCGCCACCGGAGACGTTCAGGCGGTCCTCGTCCATGCCGAGGGCGCGGGCCGAGCCCAGGACCTGCACGGCGAAGGCCTCGTTGATCTCGTAGAGGTCGACGTCACCGATGGCCATGTTGGCGCGGCCGAGGGCCTGCTTGACGGCCTCGATCGGGCCCAGACCCATGATCTCCGGCGACAGACCCGATACACCGGTCGAGACGATGCGCGCCAGCGGGGTCAGGCCGAGGGCCTTGGCCTTCTCGTCGCTCATGATCACGAGGGCGGCGGCGCCGTCGTTCAGCGGGCAGGCGTTACCGGCGGTGATGGTGCCGTTCGGGCGGAACACCGGCTGCAGCTGGCTGATCTTCTCGTAGGTGGTGCCGGCGCGCGGGCCGTCATCCTTGGAGACGACGGTGCCGTCGGGCAGGGTGACCGGGACGATCTCGCGCTCGAAGAAGCCCGAGTTGATGGCTTCCTCGGCCTTGTTCTGCGAGCGGACGCCCCAGTGGTCCTGGTCCTCACGGCTGATGCCGGTGTGCAGGACGACGTTCTCGGCGGTCTGGCCCATGGCGATGTAGACGTCGGGCAGGACGCCGTCTTCGCGCGGGTCGTGCCACTCGGTGGCGCCTTCGGCCTGCTTGATGGTGCGGGCCTGGGCGTCGTCGAACAGCGAGTTCTTGCTGTTCGGGGCGCCGTCGGCAGCGCCGACGCCGAAGCGCGACACGGTCTCGACACCGGCCGAGATGAACACGTCACCCTCGCCGGCCTTGATGGCGTGGAACGCCATGCGGGTGGTCTGCAGCGACGACGAGCAGTAGCGGTTGACGGTGGTGCCCGGCATGAAGTCGTAGCCGAGCTCGACGGCCACGGCGCGGCCGATGTTGTAGGCGGCCTCACCGCCGGGCTGTCCGCAACCCATCATCAGGTCGGCGACATCGCGCGGGTCGAGCGCGGGCACCTTGTCCAGCGCGGCGCGCACCATCTGGGCGGCGAGGTCGTCGGGCCGCATGGTGGCCAACGAGCCCTTGACGGCACGGCCGATGGGGGAGCGGGCGGTGGAGACGATGACGGCTTCGGGCATGACGGGCTCCTAAGGATCCAGGAATACTTCCTGGCGAATTTATCCCGTGACAGGAGCGACGATCGGCGCGGGTACGCCTGTCGTGCGCCGCCAGAGGTGCGCCACGCCGGCCAGCCGGGCCAGCAGGCTTGTCATGTCCGCGGTCCGCGAGACCAGCGCGGATGCCGGCGGGGACTCAGTTGTCCACTCGCCCAACGCTTCACACAGGGCGGGCAGCAGTTGCTGGGCGGCCAGCGAGTATCCGGCGGCCGACGGGTGGAACATGTCCGGGGAGAAGAGCACCTCGGGTGCCTTGAGGAAATCGGGTGCCAACAGGTCGGAGAACGGCACCGGCACGCCGCCGTGTGACCGGACCTGACCGGCCTGCGCGCGGGCGAGACGCAGGCCCCGGTTGCGGGCCACGAAGCGCAGCGGCTGGGGGATGGCGGCGATGGCGCCGAAGTCCGGGCAGGTGCCGACGACGACCGCCCCGCTGGCGCACAGGCGCTGCACCGCGTTGCCGAGACGGCGGGCCGACTGCCCGATGCCGTTGACGGCGGTGATGTCGTTGGCCCCGATCATGATGACCGCGGCGTCCGGCGGCGGCCCGGCGACGAACATGGCGTCGATCTGGCCGGACAGGCCTTTCGAGGTCGCACCGACGATGGCCTTGGTGGACAACCGGATTCGCTTGCCGGATTGCTGCGCGAGCCCGCGGGCGACGAGCACGCCGGGTACCTCGTCGGCGACGCGGCAGCCATATCCGGTGGCGGTGGAGTCACCGAAGATCATCAGGTGGAGGTCGAACGGCACCCCCCGCTGCCACTTTTCGACGGGGCCACCGCCGGGGCTGTAGACGCCGTCGGCGCGGGGCGGGACTTCCCATGATTTGGGGATCACCCGGCGCGCCTTGGCCGCCTGGCCGCTCAAGAAGTTTCGCGCCCCGACGTAGAACGACCCCGTCGAGGCAATGGTGGCTGCGGTCGCCAGAGCGATGGTCGTCCGGCGCGGTGCACGTGTGCCCACGGCGTTCAGTCTAGGTCGGTTGCCGAGATTCGCAGGTCGATGAACCGCGGGAGGCCGGGTTACGTAGTCATATCGACTGGGGCATCAATTCGGCGACTTTGATTGTTGATCTATATAGCGGTGGCAAGCTAAGTTACGCGGGTTGTCTATTAAGTGACGTAAATAACGAAGTGCACCGGAACTACAAAGGCGTAGGAGTGGTGGCGATGACCGCACCGAGCAGGGTTGTCAGAACCCATAGTGTTGCTATAAGTGCTGCTAAGGGGCGGAAACCACGCCGCTATCCGGTCAGCGACGGCGCACCGGTAGAGATCGTCGAGGACGGTCCGAGCCTGGCCGGACGGTTGATGTCGGTAGCCGCGACACTCGCCATCAAGTCAACTCTGACCATCGGCAGCTACGTTCCGAAAGCCCCCTGGCCGTGGGGAATGGTGGACTTCGTCGCCCGGGCCATGAGGCCGGAGCCGGGCACCGTCCGCGCCACGATCGGTTTGCCGAACTGTACGGCGCACCTGGTTCGTGCGAAGGGTGTGCTGCCGGCTGACGGCCGTCGCAGCGTCATCCTCTACATGCACGGCGGGGCGTTCCTGACCTGTGGCGTGCACACGCATGGTCGCGTGGTCGGCGCGCTGTCGAAGTACGCCGACGCTCCCGTTCTGGTCGTCGACTACCGGATGATTCCGAAGCATTCGATCGGCGAGGCCCTCGAGGATTGCCACGACGCGTACCGGTGGCTGCGCCTGAAGGGCTACGAGCCCGATCAGATCGTGCTGGCCGGGGATTCGGCCGGCGGTTACCTGTCGCTCGCGCTGGCCGAGAAGCTCCAGGAGGAAGGCGAGTTGCCGGCCGCGGTCACGACGATGTCGCCACTGTTCGAGATCGACAACGAGAGCCGGGCCCAGCACCCGAACATGAAGTCCGATGCGATGTTCCCGGCGCACGCGTTCGACGCGCTGGTCGAACTCATCGAGCATGCTGCATCGCGCCACCTCGTCGACGGAAAGCCCGAAGAGGTGTACGAACCGCTCGACCACATCGAGCCCGGACTGCCGCGCACCCTCATCCACGTGTCCGGTTCCGAGGTGTTGCTCAACGACGCCCGCAAGGCCGCGCACATGCTGGCCGCCAGCGGCGTGCCGGTCGAGGTGCACGTCTGGCCCGGTCAGATGCACGTGTTCCAACTCGCTGCCCCGCTGGTCAAGGAAGCCGACCGCTCCCTCAAGCAGATCGGCGAGTACATCCGCGAGGCAACCTGGTAATCCGGCATGCGCAACCCGGGTGCGGCCTGACAACATGTACCCATGCGCATCGCCAGGCACGTCAGTGAGCTCATCGGCAATACGCCTCTGGTCCAACTGAACTCGGTTGTTCCAGCGGGGTCGGGGGTGGTGGCGGCCAAGATCGAATACCTCAACCCCGGCGGCAGCGCCAAGGACCGCATCGCGGTCAAGATGATCGACGCCGCCGAGGAAGCCGGACTGCTCAAGCCCGGCGGGACCATCGTCGAACCCACCTCCGGTAACACCGGTGTCGGGCTCGCCATCGTCGCGCAGCAGCGTGGCTACAAGTGCGTCTTCGTCTGCCCCGACAAGGTCAGCGAGGACAAGCAGAATGTGTTGCGCGCGTACGGCGCCGACGTCGTCGTCTGCCCGACGGCCGTGGCCCCCGACCATCCGGACAGCTACTACAGCGTCTCCAACCGACTGGTCACCGAGATCGACGGCGCCTGGAAGCCGGACCAGTACTCCAACCCGAACGGTCCGGCCAGCCACTACGAGACCACCGGTCCGGAGATCTGGGCCGACACCGACGGCAAGGTCACGCATTTCGTGGCGGGCGTCGGGACCGGCGGCACGATCACGGGCACCGGCCGCTACCTCAAAGAGGTCTCTGGCGGCCGGGTGAAGGTCGTCGGCGTCGACCCCGAGGGCTCGGTGTACTCCGGCGGCACCGGCCGGCCGTACCTGGTGGAGGGTGTCGGTGAGGACTTCTGGCCGTCGGCCTACGACCCCAGCGTCCCCGACGAGATCATCGCGGTGTCCGACGCCGATTCGTTCGAGATGACCCGGCGCCTGGCGCGCGAAGAGGCCCTGCTGGTCGGCGGCTCGTGCGGTATGGCCGCGGTCGCCGCGATCAAGGTCGCCGAGCGCGAGGGGCCCGAAGCGGTCGTCGTCGTCCTACTGCCGGATGGCGGAAGAGGTTATCTGTCAAAGGTTTTCAACGACGAGTGGATGTCGTCGTACGGCTTCCTGCGCACCCGGCTGGACGGCTCGCCGGAAGAGCACACCGTCGGCGACGTGCTGCGCGGCAAGTCCGGCGGACTGCCGGACCTGGTGCACACCCACCCCTCGGAGACGGTGCGCGACGCCATCGGCATCCTGCGCGAGTACGGCGTCTCGCAGATGCCGGTCGTCGGGGCCGAGCCGCCGGTCATGGCCGGTGAGGTTGCCGGCAGTGTGTCCGAACGTGAACTGCTCTCGGCGGTTTTCGAAGGCCGGGCGAAACTGGCCGACGCGGTGGCGCAGCACATGAGCCCGCCGCTGCCGCTGATCGGTGCCGGCGAGCTGGCGTCGGCGGCCGCCAAGGAACTGCGCGAGGTCGACGCCGTGATGGTCGTCGACGACGGTAAGCCGGTCGGCGTCCTGACCCGGCACGATCTGCTCGGGTTCCTGTCTCAGGGCGGCTCGCGGAAATAGCCTTCGGCTACGTGGAGGGACGCGAAACACCCGGCAAGTTGTGGAGTCTGCGTGTTTTTCGTCTACAGCGCGTCGTTCGTGCCACGCTGTTCGTATATTCGTGAAGTTCGATGTTGATCTCGTGCCGTGGCGACCGAAGTCACGCCAAATCCTCTCGGAGAGGGACTGAACTATGACGGACAAACCGACGGACGGCACTCCGCCGGACGCCAATCAGCCGACGGAGTACATTCCGCAGCCGCCGCCGGGTGGATTCCCCCCGCCCCCGGGAGGCGCTCCGACGGAGTACATTCCGCAGTCGCCGCAGGGCGGTTTCCCGCCGCCGCCGCAGGGTGGCTACCCGCCCCCTCCGTCGGGCGGATACCCGCCGCCGCAGGGCGGCTACCCGCCGCCGCAAGGTGGGTACGCTCCGCCGCCCCCGCCACCAGGTGGTGCCTACCCGCCGCCCCCGCCGCCGCAGGGCGGCTTCGCGCCGCCGCCTCCGGGGGCGTACCCGCCGGCCGGTTACCAGTACGGTGCGCCGGGTGGTGCGGCTCCGTTCAGCGTCGGCGACGCGCTGTCCTGGGCATGGAACAAGTTCACCAAGAATCCGGCGCCGCTGATCGTGTCGGTTTTGGTCTACGGCCTCATCGTCGGTGTGATCGCCGCGATCGTGGAGTTCACTGCCATTGGCTTGGCTGATACATCGATGTCGAGCTACTCCGCGGACGACGCCGGGTTCAGCTACTCGTACAACGTCACGTCGCTGGGACCGGCGAGCATTGCCGTCCTGGTGCTCGGTTACCTCGTGCTGCTGGTGGTCGCGGCCGCCATCTCGTCGGCTCAGTACGTCGGCCTGCTGGGCATCGCCGACGGGCAACCGACCACCATCGGGTCGTTCTTCAAGCCGCGCTACATCGGCCCGATGATCGTCCTGACGCTCATCGTGGGTGTGCTCGTCGGTATCGGTTACGTGTTGTGCGTGATTCCCGGTTTGATCGTCGCGCTGTTCGCGATGTTCGCGCACCCGATCCTGGTTGATCGCAACCTGTCTCCGATCGATTCGCTGAAGGCCAGCATCGAGATCGTGAAAGCCAATGTCGGGCAGGTGATCCTGGTCTGGCTGGTGGCCGGCCTGATCGCCATCGCCGGCGCCCTCGCCTGCGGCGTCGGTGTCCTGGTCTCCGGTCCGGTCGCCTCGCTGATGCTGGTGTACACCTACCGTCGCCTCAGTGGTGGTCAGGTCGCCCCGCTGACGCCGTAATGCCGTGCCCTGTTCGGGGGACGTGGCCGCGTGGTCTCGGCCCCCGAACAGGCATGACGGCAGCACCACATGAGACAGGACGACTTGAACTACACACCCTGGTGGGCCCGCGTGGTGGCCAGCCTGATCGACCGGATGACGCCGCTGTTCGTCATCATCGTCGGCGGCCTGATCGAGCGATCCCAGCGCGTGACGAAATGTCTTGCCGATCAAGCGGACTACAGCATCGGGCCGTTCTGCGTCACCGGGAACTCTGTCGCCGGCGTGCTGGTCTGGCTGGCCGGCCTCGTCGTCGCGGTGTTGTTCACGGTATGGAATCACGGCTATCTACAGGGCACCACGGGCTCGAGCCTGGGTAAGCGGGTGTTGCATTTCCAGGTGATCGACGAGAGGACGGGCGAGCCCGTCGGTTTCGGTCGCTCGGTGCTGCGGCAGCTGGCCCACGTCGTCGACGCCGTCCCGATGTTCGCCGGGTATCTGTTCCCGCTGTGGGACGCCAAGCGGCAGACCCTGGCGGACAAGATCATGTCGACCGTCTGCGTGCCGACGCGTTGATGACATACGCCCCCTGGTGGCGACGCGCCGCCGCCACCGTCATCGACCTGCTGCCGCTGTTGGTGCTGACCGCGGCCGGTGCGGCGCTGGTGTGGTTCACCCGAGATCGGGTGTGCGACAGCGATACCTCCGCATTCGACGGCGGCGCACAATGCGGCGACGGCTATTCGACGCTGGGCTACGTCAGCCTCGTCGTCACCTGGGCGCTCATGGTCGGCTATCTGGTCTGGAACTTCGGCTACCGTCAGGGGCGCACCGGCGCCAGTCTCGGCAAGACTGCCCTGCGCTGCCGGGTGGTCGGTCAAACCTCAGGGGCACCAATAGGTTTCGCGCGGTCGCTGCTGCGCCAGGCGGTGCACCTGGCCGATCTGTCGATCATCGGCTACCTGTGGCCGCTGTGGGATGGCAAGCGGCAGACCTTCGCCGACATGGTCATGGAGACGGTTTGCGTGACGCCGCCGCGCAAGCGCACCCCCGTCAGCGGAACGCACTGACTCCCGTCAGTGCCTGCCCGATCACCAGCTGGTGCACCTCGGACGTGCCCTCGTAGGTCAGCACCGACTCGAGGTTGTTGGCATGCCGGATCACCGGGTACTCCAGGGTGATGCCATTGGCGCCCAACAGAGTTCGGCACTGCCGGGCGATCTTGATGGCCTCGCGGACATTGTTCAGCTTGCCGACGCTGACCTGCTCGGGCTGAATCCTGCCGGCGTCCTTGAGGCGGCCGAGCTGCAGCGCGAGCAGCTGTGCCTTGCCGAGTTCGACGGCCATGTCCGCGATCTTGGCCTGCGTCAGCTGATATTCCGCGAGTGTCTTGTCGAAAACCGTGCGGGTGCCGACGTAGTCGAGCGTCGCCTGCAGGCAGTCGCGCGCTGCGCCGACGGCGCCGAACACGATGCCGAACCGCGCCTCCGACAGACAGCTCAACGGGCCGGACAGGCCGCGGGCGCCGGGCAGGCGCGCGGACTCGGGCAGCCGCACGTCGTCGAGGCTGAATTCAGACGTGACCGAGGCCCGCAGCGACATCTTGCGCGTCATCTCCCGGGCGCTGAAACCCGGTGTGTCCGTGGGCACCGCGAACCCCAGGACGCCTTCCTCTGCGCGGGCCCACACCACCGCGACATCGGCGACCGAGGCGTTGGTGATCCACATCTTGGACCCGTTGAGCACCCAGTCGTCGCCGTCGCGGCGGGCGGTGGTGCGCATGCCGCCAGGGTTGGAACCGAAGTCCGGTTCGGTGAGGCCGAAACAGCCGATCAGGTCACCGGCCGCCATCCCCGGCAGCCACTGCTCGCGCTGTTCCTCGCTGCCCCAGTGATGGATCGCGAACATCGCCAGCGAACCCTGCACCGACACCAGTGACCGGATGCCGCTGTCGACGGCCTCCAGTTCCTGGCACACCAGCCCGTAGGCCGTCGCCGTCGAACCGCTGCAGCCGTACCCGGTGAGGTGCATGCCGAGCAGACCGAGCTTGCCGACCTCGGCGGCGATCTCCCGAACCGGAACCGAACCGTTCTCGAACCACTCGGCGATGTAGGGACGCAGTCGCTGTTCGCCGAACTGGCGCACCATGGTGCGCAATTCGATGTCCTCGGCGCTCAGCAGGTCGTCGGTGCCGAGAAGATTGTCGAGCGAGGCTGTCATGGTGCAGTTCTACACCGGGAGTTCCGCGTAAAGCGAGTGCAGGCCCCGGCTACGCTGGTCGCTCAGGGATAGACGGGGTGGACGATGACTGAGCAGGAACACAACCAGGGCGCGGGCGAGCCGGAGGCTTCGACGCCGGCCTACGGGATGCCGCCGCTCCCGGCCTATGGCGCGGAGGCCTACCCGTCGATGCCGGCGCCCGAACCGTTTCCGCCGCCACCGCCGATTCCGGGATACCCGGTCCCGGGCTACCCGCCGCCGGTCGGGCCGTATCCGCCTGTGGGCCAGGGATATCCAGGTATGCCGCCGATGCCCGGCATGATGCCGATGGGCTACGCGCCGGTGCCGAAGACCAACGGGCTGGCCATCGCGTCGCTCGTCTGCTCGCTGCTCGGCCTGGTGACGTGTGCGGGTACCTCGATCCTCGGCGTGATCTTCGGGCACCTCGCCAAGTCTCAGATCAAGCAGAGTGGTGAGGAGGGCGAGAGCATGGCTCTCGCAGGCCTGATCGTCGGCTACATCGGATTGGCGATCTTCGCGCTCATCGCAATCTTCTACTTCGGCCTGATCGCGCTCGTCGTGGGCAGCAGCGGGACCAGCACCATCTGAGGGGGAACTCCATGACGAATCCGTACGAGCCCGGCCACGGGTCCGCACAGCAGCAACCGGGCGAGCCGCAGTTCGGCCAGGACCCCACCTACGGGGGCTACGGGCAGGGCGACGCCGCGACAAATGTGCCGCCGGGTTACCTGCCGCCCGGTTACCCCCAACAACCGGGCTACCCGCAACAGCAGGGCTTCCCGCCCGCAGGGTACGGCCAGCCGGTGTATGCACTCGATCCGTCTGCGCCGTACGGCCGGGACCCCATGACGGGGATGCCGTTGTCGGACAAGTCCAAGGTGACCGCCGGCCTGCTGCAGTTGTTCTTCGGGGGTTTCGGTGTCGGCCGGTTTTATCTCGGATACACCAACATTGCCATCGCTCAGCTGTGCCTCGGCATCGTCGGCTGGCTGACGACCATCCTCTTCATCGGGATTTTCATCCTGATGGGTGTCGGCCTCTGGGCTCTGGTCGACGCCATCATGATCTTCACCGGCTCGGTCAAAGATCCCCAAGGCCGTCCGCTTCGCAGCTGACCGGATCGCACTAGGCTGGCGCCTGTGAGTGAGCAGCGCAGCCAGGCAGACCACTACCGGGCGTACGGCCCGGCCACTCGGGCCATCCACGCCGGGTTCCGGCCGGACCCGCAGACCGGTGCCGTCAACACCCCGATCTACGCCAGTTCGACGTTCGCACAGGACGGCGTCGGCGGGCTACGCGGCGGGTTCGAGTACGCCCGCACGGGCAACCCGACGCGGTCCGCGCTGGAGACGCTGCTGGCCGCCGTCGAAGGCGGAAACCACGGCCGCGCGTTCAGCTCCGGCATGGCCGCCACCGACTGCGCGCTGCGCGCCGTGCTGCGTCCAGGCGACCACATCGTCATCCCCGACGACGCCTACGGTGGCACCTTCCGGCTGATCGACAAGGTCTTCACCCAGTGGGGCATCACGCACACGCCGGCACAGCTGTCGAACCTCGACGAGGTGCGCGCCGCGATCACGTCGAAGACCCGAATGATCTGGGTCGAGACGCCGACCAACCCGCTGCTGTCCATCGCTGACATCGCGGCCATCGTGCAGATCGGCGCGACGTCGGGGGTGAAGGTGTTGGTGGACAACACCTTTGCCTCACCGGCGCTGCAGCAGCCGCTGTCGCTCGGGGCAGACATCGTGCTGCACTCGACCACCAAGTACATCGGCGGACACTCCGACGTCGTCGGCGGCGCCCTGGTGACCAATGACGAGGAGCTCGACGCGAAGTTCGCCTTCCTGCAGAACGGCGCCGGCGCCGTACCGGGTCCGTTCGACGCCTACCTGACCTACCGCGGTCTCAAGACGCTGCCGCTGCGCATGCAGCGCCATTGCGAAAACGCCTTGCGGGTCGCCGAATTCCTCAACGACCACAAGGCCGTCGCGACGGTGCTGTACCCGGGCCTGTCGAGTCATCCGGGCTACGAGGTGGCCGCCAAGCAGATGAGCGGCTTCGGCGGCATGGTGTCGGTGCGGCTGCGCGGCGGAGAGCAGGCGGCGCGCGAATTGTGCTCGCGTACAGAGATTTTCATCCTCGCCGAGTCGCTGGGTGGGGTGGAGTCGCTGATCGAGCACCCGGGTGCCATGACGCACGCGTCGACTGCGGGCTCGCAGCTGGAGGTGCCGAACGACCTGGTCCGGCTGTCGGTCGGCATCGAAGACATCGCCGACCTGATCGGTGACCTGGAGCAGGCCCTGGCTTGATTCGCTGAGTGGCCGGTTATCGCACGGAAATCACGAAAATCGTGTCATAACCGGCGATTCGGCGTCAGACGAGTGCGCCCCGCACCGCGGCTGCCGTCACGGCGAGGTTCACCTCGGCAACGCCGGTCTCATATTCGTTGACCCAATGCCCGCTCGCGATGTCGCCGGCGCGGGCGTGTACCCACCGCCAGCCGCGGTCGTTGAGGCTCATCAGCGAGCCCAGACCGTCGACGGTGTGCAGCAACGTCACGATGGCTGCCGTCGCCGGTGCGGGGGGTCTGCGGTCGAACAACGCCGACAGCAGCTCCGCACGGGCCCGGCCGACCCGCGCCCGGTCCGTCAGCGGCAACGCGTAGTGCGGTCGGAACCTGTTGCCGCCCAACGGCTGCCGACGCAACTGCCCGGCGCGCTCGAGCTGGTCGATGAGACCGCTCTCGGTGTTTTTGCGCAGTTTGGACAATGCGGCGGCGGGTCGTCGTGGTCGCTGACGAAGTAGTTCCAGTGCCGGCGCGGACACCGGGTCGACGGCGTCGTCGCCGGAGAGGGCGACCAAGTGTCCGTCGGGTGCGCTGTCACCCGGCGCGGCGGGCCGAATACGGCACGCCAACGCCAGGTCCAGCAGGACGGCGCCGGACAACACCCGGTGCCGACGTGGTTGATCCAGACCTGGCTGTGCGGACGAATTGTCCAGGAGCAGCAGATACAGGTCCTCGGCGATCTGAGCCATGGATGGTCAGCCGGTGGCCGGCCCGGTCGGGCCGGCCGTGGCGGGACTAGGCGTGATAGGGCTCGGCCTTGACCAGCGTGACCTTGACGGTGGCGCCGCTGGGCACCGTGTAGCTGCGCTCCTCGCCGACCTTCGCGTCGATCAGCGCGTGGCCGAGCGGCGAGTTGGGGGAGTACACCTCGAGCTTGCCGTCGGTGACGCCTTCCTGGCGGGTGGCGATGAGGAACGTCTCGGTGTCCTTGTCGTCGCCGTCGTAGAAGACGGTGACGACCGAACCGGGCAGCGCCACACCGGACTTCTTCGGTGCCTCGCCGACCTTCGCGTTGCTCAGCAGATCCTGCAGCTGACGGATGCGGGCTTCCTGCTGGCCCTGCTCTTCGCGGGCCGCGTGGTAGCCACCGTTCTCGCGGAGGTCGCCCTCTTCGCGACGGTCGTTGATTTCGGCAGCGATGACCGGGCGGTTGGCGATCAGCTGATCGAGCTCAGCCTTCAAGCGCTCGAATGCCTCTTCGGTGAGCCAGGTGACCTGGGTATCGGTCATATCTGCTGCTCTCCTGTCGTTGTAAGCGTGCGTGTATGCCCGGGCGTTGTGTCCGGGGTTGCCCCGTTGCTTGGGGCCGGCGGTGCTGCGATCGCGAGGACATCGCCAGGTTCTGGGTCCCCCGGAAGGTGCCAGCAAGTGCCCACTAATGCAGCAATACACGGCCCCAGTCGGAACCGTGTACTGAGCAAGCGTACCACTTGGGCGTCTCCAAACCGTCATGATTTCGCAGTTCGGAGTTCGCCGGATGGATGGTCGGCGCGGCGGGGTCAGGGCGCGACGAGGTAGCCCGGAACGTCGGTGCCGCAGCCGTACACATCCCCGACGACCGGCGGTTTTGCCGACTTCACGACGGCGGTCACCTGGACCGTCTTGGCCTGAGCCGGTGCGACCAGGATCTCGCGTCGCCCGGTTTCGCTGCCGTCGAGGGCCCTGGCCCGCACGATGCACACCGCCGGCCGGCCCGGGTCCTCGCGGGTGACCGAGATCGTCACCGCCACCGTTTCGTTGTCGACCAGCTTGTAGGTGCTCAATTCACCCTTGACCGGAGACGTCCCGAGGCGCTGGAAACCGACGAAGGCAAGCGCCACACCAGCCACGACGATGAGCAGAGTGAGGCCGATCGCCAGGCGGCGACGAGTCAGCCGAGACAGGCGCTGCTGCCCGTAGCGGGCGGTCGGACGCTCGATCATGGCTGCTTTGGGTGCCCCGTCGGTCGGTTCGGATTACTTGGACTGGAACTATAGAACCCAGCGACATGGTTGGACTGCATCGAGTTGTCCCACCGAGTAGAGACAGTAGGTAAGGCACACGTGAGCGAACTGCGGTTGATGGCGGTGCACGCGCACCCCGACGACGAGTCGAGCAAGGGTGCGGCCACCACGGCCAAGTACGCGGCCAACGGCGCCCGGGTCATGGTCGTGACGCTGACCGGCGGCGAGCGCGGCGACATCCTTAATCCGGCGATGGACCTGCCCGAGGTGCACGGCCGGATCCACGAGGTCCGCCGCGACGAGATGGCGAGGGCGGCCGAAATCCTGGGTGTCGAGCACCATTGGCTGGGGTTCATCGACTCCGGGCTGCCCGAGGGCGATCCGCTGCCACCGCTGCCCGACGACTGCTTCGCGGTGGTGCCGATCGAAGAGCCCGTCCGCCGGCTGGTCCGGGTGATCCGCGAATTCCGGCCGCACGTGATCACCACGTATGACGAGAACGGCGGCTACCCGCACCCCGACCACATCCGCACGCACCAGGTGTCGATGGCTGCCTACGAAGCGGCCGCCGACCATGTGCAGTTCCCCGACGAGGGTGAGCCCTGGAGCATCTCGAAGCTGTACTACGGCCACGGTTTCCTGCGCCGGCGCATGCAGCTGCTGCAGGACGAGTTCGCCAAGAACGGTGAAGTCGGGCCGTTCGAGAAGTGGCTGCAGCACTGGGACCCCGAGCACGATCCCTTCGCCAACCGGGTGACGACCCGCATCGAGTGCGCCGACTTCTTCGAGCAGCGGGACCGAGCGCTGCTGGCCCATGCCACGCAGATCGACCCGAACGGCGATTTCTTCCGCGCGCCCATCGAATGGCAGCAGCGGCTGTGGCCGACCGAGGAGTACGAATTGGCCCGATCCAGGGTTCCGGTGACGTTGCCCGAGACCGATCTGTTCACGGGAGTATCGCTGTGATTTCTGTTCCGCTCACCATCCTGCTGGCCGAGGGCCCACGCCAGACGGGTCCCGACTTCGGCAAGGCCAGCCCGGCCGGGCTGGTGATCACGCTGATCCTGCTGATCGCCGTGGTGGCCCTGGTCTGGTCGATGAACCGGCACCTGCGCAAGCTGCCCGAGTCCTTCGACCCCGCGCATCCCGAACCGGATCAGGCGGTCGACGACGGGACTGTCGGCGGCGTGCCGCACGATGCGCCGACGGCCGATGCTGGGCACGAGGATGCGGGCAAGCCGGAAGCTGGGTCAGACTCCAGAGATGGCAATGTCTGATGCACCGGGCTTCTCATCGCGGCTCGTACCTCACCGCTTGATCGGCGCCCGGTGAACGCACTCGGCTCCGCCACCAGCCCCTACCTGCGCCAGCACGCCGACAACCCGGTGCACTGGCAGCAGTGGACACCGGAGGCGCTGGCCGAGGCCGCCGCCCGCGACGTGCCGATCCTGCTGTCCATCGGCTACGCGGCCTGCCACTGGTGCCATGTGATGGCGCACGAGTCCTTCGAGGACTCGGATGTCGCTGCGGTGGCCAACGACAATTTCGTGTGCATCAAGGTCGACCGGGAGGAACGACCCGACCTCGACGCGATCTACATGAGTGCCACCGTCGCGATGACGGGTCAGGGTGGCTGGCCCATGACGTGCTTCCTGACGCCCGACGGCCGGCCCTTCTTCTGCGGGACCTACTATCCGAAAGCCGGCTTCCTGCAGCTGCTTTCGGCGGTGACCGACACCTGGCGGAACCGGCGGGCCGAGGTCGAAGACGCGTCCGACCAGATCGCCACGGAGCTCCGCAAGATGTCGTCCGGGCTGCCCTCCGGCGGCCCCGCGCCTTCTCCCGAACTGTGCGACCACGCCGTCGCCGCGGTGCTGCGTGACGAGGACCTGCCGCGGGGCGGCTTCGGTCGAGCCCCGAAATTCCCGCCCTCGGCATTGCTGGAAGCCCTGCTGCGGCACCACGAACGCACCGGGTCCGCACTCGACGCGGTGGAACGTACCTGCACCGCGATGGCCCGTGGCGGCATCTACGACCAACTGGCGGGCGGCTTTGCCCGCTACAGTGTGGACGCCTCATGGGTGGTGCCGCATTTCGAAAAGATGTTGTACGACAACGCCTTGCTGCTGCGGGTGTACGCGCACTGGGCGCGGCTGACGGGAAACCCGTTGGCGCGCAAGGTGGCCGTCGAGACGGCGCGGTTCATCATCGATGGCCTCGGTGACGGCGGTATGTTCGTCTCGTCGCTGGACGCTGACACCGCCGGGCATGAGGGCCTGACGTACGTGTGGACGCCCGCCGAGCTGGTGTCGGTACTGGGTGACGATGACGGCCGTTGGGCCGCTTCACTCTTCGAGGTCACCGCGGCCGGGACTTTCGAGCACGGCAGCTCGGTGCTGCAGCTGCTCGCCGACCCCGACGACGCCGCGCGCTTCGAGCAGGTCCGTGCGAAGTTGACGGCCGCGCGGGAACTGCGGCCGCAACCGGGTCGCGACGACAAGGTCGTCACCGCCTGGAACGGTTTCGCCGTCACGGCCCTGGCGGAAGCCGCCGTCGCGCTCGGAGAGTCCGAATTCCTCGATGCCGCAACGGGTTGCGCGCGTCGGCTGCTGGACCTGCATCTGGTCGACGGCCGGTTGCGCCGGGCCAGCCTCGGGGGCGTCGTCGGCGACAGTGTCGGGATCCTGGAGGACTACGCGGCCCTGGCGACCGGTTTGTTGACCCTGCATCAGGTGACCGGCGAGCAGTCATGGCTCGACGCCGCACACGGACTGCTCGACACCGCGCTGACACACTTCACCGACCCCGACCGCGGCGGTCGCTGGTTCGACACCGCGGACGACGCCGAGGCCCTGCTGGTGCGTCCCGCGGACCCGGTCGACGGGGCGACGCCGGCGGGCGCGTCGTTGGTCGCCGAGGCGCTGCTGACGTTCGCGCACCTGGCCGCCGAGCCTGAGCGATACATCAATGCGGCTGCCGCCACCCTGGCCTCGGCGACCCCGATCCTGGCCCGCTCGCCGCGCGGCGGCGGACACTGGTTGGCGGTCACGGAAGCGGCCGTCCGCGGCCCCATCCAGATCGCGGTGGCCTGCGCCGACCCGGATTCCGAATTGCTCGGTGCGGCACGCAGATTCGCTCCCGGCGGGGCTGTCGTCGTCGGCGGTCCGGAGGGGTCGTCGACGTTGCTGGAAGGCCGCGGCCGGGTGAACGGTCAGGACGCCGCGTACGTCTGTCGCGGCCACGTGTGCAACCTTCCGGTCACGACGGCGGGGGACCTCGCCGCTGCCCTCGGCGCGGCCGTGTAGCGTGCGGCGCATGCCCAGCGCTGAGCAGATCACCGAAAACGTCAACCGCTACCTGGACCTCGTCGACGTCGCCGACGCAGACGGGATCGCGGAGCTGTACGCCGTCGATGCCGCCATCGAGGACCCGGTCGGTGGTGAGGTGCATGTCGGCCGTCAGACGATCCACGGTTTCTACTCGAACATCGCGGGCACCAAGAACTCCCACGAACTGCACACGCTGCGGGTCTGCGGCCACGAGGCCGCGTTCTACTGGACCCTGACCGTCAACAGCGCGATGCGCATCGACATCATCAGCACCATGAACTTCGACGCCGAGGCCAAGATCACGTCGATGAAGGCGTACTGGGGCCCCGCGAACGTCACCCAGCTTTAGCGATTTGTGCACGATTTTCCGCGCCTACCGCGGAAAATCGTGCACAAATCCCTAGGAGAAGACGGCGAACCACATCGCGATGTAGTGGCAGATGGCCGCTACCGCGGTGCAGGCGTGGAAGAACTCGTGGTGTCCGAACGTCCGGGGCCACGGGTTGGGCCACTTGAGCGCGTAGAGCACGCCGCCGATCGAATACAGCGCGCCGCCGACGATCAGTAGCACGACCGCCGTGACGCCCGCGCCTTCCAGGATCGGGCCGATGAACCAGGCCGCGACCCAGCCCAACAGGATGTACAGCGGCACGCCGAGCCAGCGCGGCGCCGTCGGCCACAGCATCTTGAGGGCCACCCCGGCCAGCGCGCCGCCCCACACGATCCAGAACAGCAGCCAGCCGTCGGTGCGAACCGCCAGCAGTGCGAACGGCGTGTAGCTGCCCGCGATGAAGATGAAGATCATCGAGTGATCGAGGCGTTTCATCCAGGTGCGCGACTTCACCGACTTCCAGTTCACCCGGTGATACGTGCCGCTGACGGTGAACATCGCGACGATGGTGAAGGTGTAGAGCAACGTCGCCAAACCCGCGCGAGTGCCCTGCATGGCCCACGACACCGAAACCAGTGCGGCACCGGCAAAGAACGCGACCACCGCCGAGTACACGTGGATCCAGCCACGTGCGCGCGGCTTGCCGAAGAACTCGACGACGCTCTCCACCACGACGTCCGGCAGCGAATCCGAGTGGCGGAGCACTGCGGCAGCGCGGTAGGGCTTGGTCATGTTCGACGGTGCAGGAGCCGGGTTGGTGGCAGCCGGATCTGTATTGCTCGGAGCGGTCAATGTTCCTCCAACTGCGACGGTCCTCCACTAACAGTCATGGGATACCCAGAAGTCCACAGTAGTCTGGTTTCTCGTGGACATCATTCCTCCGCGCCTCAAGGAACCGGCGTACCGGCTCTATGAGCTGCGGCTGCGCCAGGAGCTTGCGCAATCGAAAGCGCAACTGCCACGCCATATTGCGGTGCTGTGCGACGGAAACCGGCGTTGGGCACGTGAGGCAGGTCACGACGACGTCAGCTACGGCTACCGCATGGGCGCCGCCAAGATCGCCGAAGTGCTGCGCTGGTGCCAGCAGGCCGGTGTCGAGATGGCGACGATCTACCTGCTCTCCACCGAGAACCTGCAGCGCGACCCGCAGGAGCTGGCGCCGCTGATCGAGATCATCACCGACGTCGTCGAAGAGATCTGTGCGCCCGACAAGCAGTGGACCGTGCGTACCGTCGGCGACCTGGAGCTGCTCGGTGAGGAACCGGCCAAGCGGCTGCGCGACGCCGTCGAGTCGACCGCCGAGCGCAGCGGCGCCGGCTCGTTCCACGTCAACGTCGCCGTGGGTTACGGCGGCCGCCAGGAGATCGCCGACGCGGTCCGCACCCTGCTGAGCAAGGCACTGGCCAACGGTGCGACGGCAGAGGAGCTCATCGAGTCGGTCACCGTCGACGCCATCTCGGAGAACCTCTACACCTCCGGCCAGCCCGACCCCGACCTCGTCATCCGCACGTCGGGGGAGCAGCGACTCAGCGGATTCCTGTTGTGGCAGAGCGCCTACTCGGAGATGTGGTTCACCGACGCGCACTGGCCGGCCTTCCGGCGCGTGGACTTCCTGCGGGCACTGCGCGACTACGCGCTGCGAAACCGTCGCTACGGAAAATAGCGTTCGTGCCAAACTGAAGACATGGCTGCGCTGTCGGCAGTGGTCTTCGCCCTGAGCTGGTGGCTGGGGTTGTACCTGCTCGCGCGCGATCCCCGCAAGCCGATGCTGGCGTGGTCGGCGTTCGGACTGTGCAGCTTCGCCGTGGTGGTCGCGGTCGACGCGATCCGGCTGGCCGGCGACGCACCGACCGGCCCACTCAGTCACATCGAGGCGTACCTGGCCGTGCTGCCCGGCATCGCCTGGCTCACCGTGCTGCTCGAGTTGTCCCGGCCCGTCGATTCGGCGCGGAGCCGGTGGGGCTTCTTCGTCGTCGCTGTGGTGGCGTCCATCGCGTTGGTCGGAGCCGGGATTTCCGGTGGTGTGCACCCGCCGCTGCGACCGGGGCACTGGGTGATGGTCGGGGCCATCGCCCTGTCGGCGTTCGGCGCCCTCGTGCTGGCGGTGCGGCGGCTGCGCCGCGGTGCGTCGTCGCGCAAGATCGTGCCGCCGGTGGTGGCGGCGACGTTGTTCTTCGGACTCGGCAACGCGATTCTGCTGATCCCGTTGGGGTTGTTGCCCAGCTGGCTGGTGCTGGCGTCCGCCGCCTTCGACGTGCTGCTGCTCGGTATCGCGGTGGCGTGGTGGGACGCCTTCGACGAAGGACAGGCGCTGCGCGCGGGTATGCGCCGGTCGCTGGTCGGCAGCATGGCGGTGGCGGTGCTGTTCGGTGGTCAGGTGCTGATCGGCCTGGCGGTCACCGGTGAGCACCTGGCGCTCATGGTGTTGTTGTTCACCAGCCTCGCGGTAGCGATCGCCATCAACGTGCTGGCCGATCCATTGTCCGGGCTGCTGGACCGGCTGGCCTTCGCGCGCGAACCGGGCCTGCGAGCCGACCGCGCCGCGCTGCGTCGTACCGAGGCGGCCCTGCCGCTGCGGGCCACGAACCCACTGGACCACATCGACGACGAGACCTTCGTCCGGCTGACTCGTCGCGCCCTCGGCCACTACGCCGACCTGTCCAAACTCGTCGCGTCACCGCTGACGACGTTGCCCGTGATCGACGACAGACTGGCCCGGCGCGGCGCCCCCGACCAGCCGCTCGAGCGCGCCAACGAACTCAAGGATTTGCTGGCCGACCGGATAGCGGCGCTCAAACCCCGCGACGCCGGCGACTTCGGCACCACCGAACAGTGGCGCCACTACAACTCGCTGTACTTCCCGTACGTCGTCGGGGTACGGGCGTACGCGCAGAACGCGACGGCGGCCGGGCTGGATCCCGTGGCGCGCCAGGCCTGGCAGTGGTTCGTCACCGAGGTGCCGCAGCGGTCGCTGCACAACTGGCAGAACGCGGCGGCCCGCGTGATCGCCGCCGACTTGCGCGGTACCCCGGTGTCGACGCTGACCTGAACGCTTCACGGCGCTGACCTGCGGTTGGCAGTGCCTGGCAGTAACTGGCAGTGTTTTGTGCAGACCGGGCAGCGCGGTCCGAGCAGTGTCATGGGTGTCCCCACACCGGCACCGCAAGGAGCGACCGCCATGACCGCAATCAACCCCGGGCTCCACACCCGACCACTGTCCGACAGTTCCGATTCCCTGCTCCGCTTCGCCCTCCGCGTCGACGGCACGCTGTGCTCGCTCACCGGCCTGCTGATGGCGTTCACCGCTGATCCGCTGTCCCGGTTGTCGGGGTTGTCGGCGACGTCCGAATGGATCATCGGCGCGGTGTTGGTCGTCTGGGGGTTTGCTCTGTACGTCCTGGCGGCCGTCCCCAAGATTCGGCGCGTCGGGCGGGGGGTGCTGATCGGCAACCTGATCGGCACCGCCGCAGTGCTCGGTGTGCTGGCATCCGGAGTGCTCCCACTGACCGCGGCAGGCAACGTCCTGGTGCTTGCAGTCATGGCTGTGGGCCTGGGCTGCGCCTGGCTGCAATACCTCGGAGTGCGCCGTCTGGCGTGACTCCCTCCCCGCCGGGCGGGGGCGTCACTGACAGAGGTTGCAGTAGACGTCCCCGCACCGGCCTTCATCCCCTCCAACGAAAGGCAACTCCATGACCACCATCACCTCACCCGTCCGCGTCCGCTCCGATCGTCTGCTGCGGCTGGCCCTGCGCGCCGATGCCCTCATCAGCGGCACCGGCGGCGTCATTCTGGCGGCCGCGGCCGGCGCGGTCGCGTCGGAGTCGGGCATCCCGCAGTCGGCCGTCTACGTACTGGCCGCGGTCCTCGTCGTCTACGGCGTCGGCGTCTACGGGCTTTCGACCATGGCGGCGGTGCGGCGTCCCGGCATCGCGGTGGCGATCGCCAACGTGGTCTTCACCATCGCCGCGGTGCTGGCCGTGGTCGACGACGTCTGGCCGCTGACGGCGACGGGAGTGGCCATGATGATCGTCAGTGCGGTGTACACGCTGGCGATGGCGGAGTTGCAGTACCAGGGCGTCCGCCGCGCCTGAGCTGCACACTCACTGCCCGCGAGCGGCCGCAAAATGTACGCCACAGACCGCGTGTCGGCGTACAGACACGGCCGCTCGCGGGAAATGGGTTAGAGCTTGCGGAGGCGCAGCCGGTTGATCGAATGGTCGGCGTCTTTGCGCAGCACCAGGGTGGCCCGCGGCCGGGTCGGCAGGATGTTGTGGATCAGGTTGGGCAGGTTGATCGATTGCCAGATGTCGCGCGCGGCGAAGATGGCCTGCTCGTCGGTCAGTGTCGAGTAGTGGTGGAAGTGCGACTGCGGATCGGCGAAGGCGCCGGCGCGCATCGCCAGGAACCGCGACACGTACCACTGCTCGATGTCTTCGATACGGGCGTCGACGTACACCGAGAAATCGAACAGGTCCGAGATCATCAGGGCCGGCCCGGTCTGCAGGACGTTGAGGCCCTCGATGATCAGGATGTCGGGGTGCCGGACGACGACCTTCTCGCCGGGCACGATGTCGTAGATCAGGTGGGAGTACACCGGGGCGGACGCCTGATCGGCGCCCGACTTGACCGCGGTGACGAACCGCATGAGCGCCCGGCGATCGTAACTCTCTGGAAAGCCCTTGCGGTGCATGATCTTTCGCCGCATCAGCTCGGCGTTCGGGTACAGGAAACCGTCGGTGGTCACCAGGTCGACGCGGGGGTGGTGGCCGAAGCGGGCGAGCAGGGCCTGCAGCACACGGGCGGTGGTCGACTTGCCGACGGCGACGCTGCCGGCCACGCCGATGACGAACGGCACCGGACGGTCCGGGCTCTGCTGCGGTTCGCCGAGGAACTCGGAGGTGGCCGCGAAGAGGCGCTGCCGGGCGGCGACCTGCAGGTGGATCAGACGGGCCAGCGGCAGGTAGACCTCTTCGACTTCCAGCAGGTCGAGTTGCTCGCCCATACCGCGCAGACCCAGCAGTTCATGAGCAGTGAGTTTCAGCGGAGTCGCCATACGCAGAGCGCGCCATTGGCGCCTGTCGAACTCGACGTAGGGACTCGGCTCGCTCGGCCGCGGCATGCGCTCAGTCTTGCAGTAATTGCCGGGGAATGAACGCGGGGGTACCGGCTAACGTGGGCGGGTATGAGCACTGGGCACATCCCGATGCCGGTTCCCGATACCGCCGCCGACGCCTTGATCCGCGAATATCTGCTGCTCGGTCTGCGGTTCGACCGCATCGAGGAGGGCTACGTCGACTCGTTCACCGGTGACCCCGCGCTGCGGCACGCGGTCGCCGACGAGGCCGCGCCGGACCCCGCGGCGCTGGCCCGCCAGGCGCGCCGCCTGCACGACGAGGTCGACGCCTCCGGCCTGGACCCGCAGCGTGCGGATTACCTCAAGGCCCATCTGCGGGCCCTGGACTGCGCGGGGCGCAAGTTCGCGGGGGAGGACGTCGGCTTCGTCGACGAGGTCCGCGACTACTTCGACGTCTCGATCGCCAAAGGCGACGAGGACCGGTACCGCGAGGCGCACCGGGCGCTGGACGAGGCACTGGGCGGCAGTGGCCCGCTGGTCGAGCGCATGCAGGCCCACCGCTCGGGCGAGGAGATTCCGCCGGAGCGGCTCGAGGAGTGCATCCATGCGTTCTCGTCCGCGCTGCGCGATCGCGTCCGGGCCGACTTCCCGCTGCCGGACACCGAGACCATCAACTACGAGATCGTCACCGACAAGCCGTGGTCGGGCTTCAACTACTACGAGGGCAATTTCCGGTCGACGGTCGCGGTCAACGCGGACCTCAAGCAGCAGATGTCGAACCTGCCGCGGCTGGTGGCGCACGAGTCGTACCCGGGACACCACACCGAGCACTGCCGTAAAGAAGCCGGCCTCGTCGAGGTGGGCGGCCAGGCCGAGCAGACGATCTTCCTGGTCAACACCCCGCAGTGCCTGATGGCGGAGGGCCTGGCGGACCTGGCGTTGCACGCGGCCGTGCCCGACCACTGGGGCGCGTGGGCGGCCGACATCTACGCCGACCTGGGCCTGCGTTTCGATGGCGAACGCGCAGAAGCGATTTCGTCGGCCAGCGCCGCTCTGGCCGACGTCCGCCAGGACGCCGCGCTGATGCTGCACGACGAACATCGCGACGCCGACGACGTCGTCGCCTTCCTGCAGCGCTGGCTGCTGACCAGCCCGGAGCGGGCGCGGCAGTCCATGCGGTTCCTGTCGTCGCCGCTGTGGCGCGCGTACACGTCGACGTATGTCGAGGGCTACCGCCTGCTGCGCGGCTGGCTCGATGCCCGGCCCGACGGCGTGAGCCTCACCGCGCGCTTCGGCCGGTTGCTCGACGAGCCCTTGATCCCGTCGTCGCTGCGCGGTTAGGCGGCAATGGCGACCCTGCGGCGGGACAGCGCGGGCAAGGCCATGCCACTCAACATCCTGTTGGTGGTGTGGATGGCGATCGGGCGCGGATTATTCGCGCCGCTGGGGTGGATGACGGTGTTCGTCGTCCTCGTCTCGCCGGCACTGCTGATCTGCCTGACGATGACGACCAGGATGATCCGGCAGCTGCCCGGGCGGCAGCTGACCCCTGCCCAGACCCGCGCGCAGGTGATCGTGTGGTCGGCGATGTTCGGCTTCGGCGTGTTCTGCGCCGACGGCGGTGACAGCGGCACCACGTCGTCGATCCTGATGAAACTGCTGGGCGAGCCGTCCTGGTCGGAAACCGTGAGCGGGCTGCTCTGGTGGGGCTGCGTCATCGCCGGGCCCGTCGCGTGGTGCGTGCTGTTCTCCAAGCTCAGCCGTAGCCTCGCGCCCGCCCGGCCACTGCAGCGGCCGTACCCCGACCCGGGATATCCAGGCCCGGGTCAGGTGAACGGCCACGACCGCCCCTATTAGGCTGAGCGCCATGGCAGCAGACTCGTCATCCACCTTGCCCGCGGCTTCCGGCGCTGATTACGCCGAGACCTCAAGCGCCGCCTATCAGGCCGCTCTTCAGGTCATCGAATCCGTCGAGCCCCGGGTCGCCGCGGCGACCCGGAAAGAGCTTGAGGATCAACGCAGTTCGCTGAAGCTGATCGCCAGCGAGAACTACGCGTCGCCGGCCGTGCTGCTGACCATGGGCACCTGGTTCTCGGACAAATACGCCGAGGGCACCGTCGGACACCGGTTCTACGCGGCCTGCCAGAACGTCGACACCGTCGAGGCACTCGCCGCCGAGCACGCCCGCGAGCTGTTCGGCGCGCCCTACGCCTACGCGCAGCCGCACTCGGGCATCGATGCCAACCTCGTCGCGTTCTGGGCCATTCTGGCTACCCGCATCGAGGCCCCCGGCCTGGCCGAGCTCGGTGCCAAGCACGTCAACGACCTGTCCGAGGCGGACTGGGAGACCCTGCGCAACAAGCTGGGCAACCAGCGCCTGCTGGGTATGTCGCTGGATACCGGCGGCCACCTGACGCACGGCTTCCGGCCGAACATCTCGGGCAAGATGTTCCACCAGCGCAGCTACGGCACTGACGCGCAGACCGGTCTGATCGACTACGACGCCGTCGCCGCCGCGGCCCGCGAGTTCAAACCGCTGGTGCTGGTCGCCGGCTACTCGGCGTACCCGCGCCGGGTGAACTTCGCCAAGATGCGCGAGATCGCCGACGAGGTCGGCGCCACCCTGATGGTCGACATGGCCCACTTCGCGGGCCTGGTCGCCGGCAAGGTGTTCACCGGCGACGAAGACCCGGTGCCGCACGCCCACGTGACCACCACCACGACGCACAAGTCGCTGCGCGGGCCGCGCGGTGGCCTGGTGCTGGCCACCGAGGAGTACGCCCCGGCCGTCGACAAGGGCTGCCCGATGGTGCTCGGCGGCCCGCTGTCGCACGTGATGGCCGCCAAGGCCGTTGCGTTGGCCGAGGCCCGTCAGCCCGCGTTCCGGACCTACGCCCAGAACGTCGCCGACAACGCCAAGTCACTGGCTGACGGCTTCCTCAAGCGCGGCGCCACGCTGGTCACCGGCGGCACCGACAACCACCTGGTGCTGCTGGACGTGCAGTCCTTCGGCCTCACCGGCCGGCAGGCTGAGTCGGCGCTGCTGGACGCCGGCGTCGTCACCAACCGCAACGCCATCCCCAACGACCCGAACGGCGCCTGGTACACCAGCGGCATCCGCTTCGGCACCCCGGCGCTCACCTCGCGCGGCTTCGGCGCCGACGAGTTCGACAAGGTCGCCGAGCTGGTCGTCGACGTGCTCAAGAACACCTCCGCCGACGCGGGCCCCAACGGCCCGTCCAAGGCCAAGTACACGCTGGCCGACGGCACCGCTGACCGCGTCCGCGGTGCGTCGGCCGAGATGCTGGACGCCAACCCGCTGTACCCGGGGCTGACGCTCTGAGTTTCTGACACCGACAGTGGGGCCTATGACCGCAGAATCAGCGAATTCTCGGTCGTAGGCCCCACTGTCGTCGCGCCTTGGTTACGTTTCGGCGGGCCTGATTTCAAAAACATGTGAACTCGGGTTACAGTTACTTTCATGGCTGAGAAACCAGTTGCCAACGCACTGACCCTCGAGCTCGAGCCCGTGGTGGATACCGAGCTGTCCCGGCACCTCGCGACCGAGGAAGCCTGGTACGCCCACGACTACGTGCCGTTCGAGGAAGGAGAGAACTTCGCTTTCCTCGGTGGCACCGACTGGGACGCCTCGAGCGTCACGCTGCCGAAGCCGGTCACCGATGCGCTGGAAATCCTGCTCATCACCAAGGACAACCTCGCGGGTTATCACCGTGAGCTGGTCGAACACTTCATCCTCGAGGACAAGTGGGGCCGCTGGCTGGGCCGGTGGACCGCCGAGGAGCACCTGCACGCCATCGCGCTGCGCAACTACCTCGTCGTAACCCGCGAGATCGACCCGACCGCCAACGAGGACGTGCGCGTCGCGCACGCGATGAAGGGCTACCGCGCCGACAAGTTCAGCCAGATCGAGACGCTGGTCTTCATGGCGTTCTTCGAGCGCGCGCACGCCGTCTTCACCCGCAACCTGCAGGCCCAGATCGAGGAGCCCGTGCTGGCCGCCATGGCCGGCCGCATCGCCCGCGACGAAGAACGCCACGAGGAGTTCTTCGCCAATCTGGTGACGCACCTGCTGGAGACGCACCGCGACGAGACCATCGCCGCCATCGCGGCCCGCGCTGCCGGCATCGAGGTCATCGGTGCGGACATCGACGCCTACCAGGACAAGGTCCAGGTCGTCGCCGACGCGGGCATCTTCGATGCCGCGGCGTTGCGCACCGTCATCTCCGACCGCATCAAGGCGTGGGGATTGAGCGGCGAACCGTCGCTCGCCCAGTTCATCTAGACGTCACAAAACAGTCACGGCGCGCCGTCAGCGTGGGGCGGTGGCCGGGAGTAGCGTCGCCGGTGATGGCTAGCGAACTGCTCTGCTATCCGGGCGGTACCCGATTAGAGATTGGGACCGGCCCCGGTCCAGGTACCGCTGCGTCCACCGAAGTACTCGTGTGGGGCCGCACGGGCCGAGGAGCGCCACGTGTCTGATTCGCAGGTCCGTACCTACGTGCTCGATACCTCCGTGCTGCTGTCCGATCCTTGGGCATGCACGCGTTTCGCCGAGCACGAAGTGGTTGTCCCCCTGGTGGTCATCAGTGAGCTGGAGGGTAAACGCCACCACCACGAACTGGGCTGGTTCGCCCGGCAGGCACTGCGCATGTTCGACGACTTGCGGTTGGAACACGGTCGGCTGGATCAGCCGATTCCTGTTGGGACACAAGGCGGTTCGCTGCAGGTGGAGCTGAACCACATCGACCAGTCGGTGCTGCCGTCAGGCTTCCGGACCGATACCAATGACCACCGCATCCTGGCCTGCGCCGCCAACCTCGCTGCCGAGGGCAAGCGAGTTACGTTGGTCAGCAAGGACATTCCGCTGCGGGTCAAGGCCGGCGCGGTGGGCCTGCTCGCCGACGAGTACCACGCCCAGGACGTCATCACGTCGGGCTGGACCGGTATGACCGAGATGGACGCCACGCCCGAGGACATCGACAGCCTGTTCGCCGACGGCGAGGTCGACCTGCTGGAAGCGCGGGATCTGCCGTGCCACACCGGAATCCGGCTGCTCGGTGGCACCTCGCACGCGCTGGGCCGGGTCAACGCCGAGAAGCGGGTGCAGCTGGTCCGTGGTGATCGCGAAGTGTTCGGCCTCCGGGGAAGGTCAGCCGAACAACGCGTCGCCCTCGATCTGCTGCTCGACGAGTCCGTCGGCATCGTCTCGCTCGGTGGCAAGGCCGGTACCGGCAAGTCGGCGCTGGCGCTGTGCGCCGGCCTGGAGGCGGTGCTCGAGCGCCGTACCCAGCGCAAGGTCGTGGTGTTCCGGCCGCTGTATGCCGTTGGTGGACAAGACCTTGGCTACCTGCCGGGCAGCGAGAGCGAGAAGATGGGCCCGTGGGCGCAGGCCGTCTTCGACACCCTGGAAGGGCTGGCCAGCCCGGCCGTGCTGGAGGAGGTGCTCTCCCGCGGAATGCTGGAAGTGTTGCCGCTGACGCACATTCGCGGCCGCTCGTTGCACGACTCGTTCGTCATCGTCGACGAGGCCCAGTCGCTGGAGCGCAACGTGCTGCTGACGGTGCTGTCGCGACTCGGCTCCGGGTCCCGCGTGGTGCTCACCCACGACGTCGCCCAGCGCGACAACCTGCGCGTCGGCCGGCATGACGGTGTCGCCGCGGTGATCGAGAAGCTCAAGGGTCACCCGCTGTTCGCGCACATCACCCTGATGCGCAGCGAGCGGTCGCCGATCGCCGCGCTCGTCACCGAGATGCTCGAGGAGATCAGCCCCGGCACCCTGCCGTGACCTGAGCCGCGCCGCGATTTGTGCACGATTCTCCGCGCTGAACACGGGTTTTCGTGCACAAATCGCGGCGTCGGTAAGGTGATTGAGTGCGACGAGAGAACAAGGCCTGGCCCTATTGGCGAACCGTCCTCGGCGTGTGTGCCGGTGTGACGATCGTCGTGGTCGGGTGCCAGACCGGAAACGTCGCCAAGGCCGACGAAGTCGACTGCAGCAAGTACAAGTGCATCGCGCTCACCTTCGACGACGGTCCCAGCCCCTACACCGACCGGCTGCTGAAGGTGCTGCAGGACAACGACGCCAAGGCGACGTTCTTCGAGATCGGCAACAAGGTCGCCGCCAACCCGGACGGCGCCAAGCGCGTCGTCGACGCCGGGATGGAACTGGGCAGCCACACCTGGGAACACCCCAACATGACGACCATCCCGCCGGAGTTCATCGCGGGCCAGTTCAGCAAGGCCAGCGACGCCATCGAGAAGGCCACCGGGCAGCGCCCGAAACTGGTGCGCACCGCGGGCGGCCTGATCAACGACCAGGTGCTCGCCGAGGCCAAGAAGCAGGGCCTGGCCGACATCAACTGGGACGTCATCCCTTTCGACTGGGCCAATGACTCCAACACCGCGGCCACCCGCTACATGCTGATGACGCAGATCAAGCCGAATTCGGTGGTCCTGTTCCACGACACCTATTCGTCGACGGTCGATCTCGTGCAGCAGTTCATCCCCGTCCTCAAGGCCAACGGCTACCACATGGTGACGGTCAGCCACATGGTCGGCCACCGCGAACCGGGCACCAGCTACGGCAGCCGGGACAACGGCCCGCCGGTCAACGATCTGACCGACATTCCGCCGGCCGAGATTCCCACGCTGCCCAACACCCCATCGCCGCCGCCGATGCCGAACATCCCGATCACGGACATCCCGGGCGCCAACTCCGGCGGCTCGAACAACGGCCAGTAGCTGCGAGGTACCGCTACGCAGTGGGGAAGCGGTCGGCGATCGCGTCGACCATCGCCAGAAGTTCGGCGATGCGTCCGCGCAGCACGTCGAGATGCTTGTCGGCGCCCTGCTTCGCCCCCCGGCGCTCCGTCACCGCCAGTTGCAGGTGCAACTCGGCCAGCTCGTCCTCGAGCAGTTCGATGAACAGCCGGGCCTGCAGGACATCCGCATTGCGCTGACCCGGTGATGTCGTCACAAGTTTGAGGACCTCGGCCTGGGGTTTGGGCAACGGCTCGCCCGCGTGTGTGTGCGGCACGTGATAGCGGCGGTGCGTCATGCACGGGACCGCGTCCAGCCGGGCACCTCGGTGAGAATCGGTGAGCTCGGCCGTCATTGCAACACAATTGCAAACGCACGGGTCGGATCCCGTTTCCCGGCAGTATCTGTCCAGTAAGGACCTGTTCACATTCCCTTCACCCACGATGTGAGCTGGTTGCTGCCGAGCGGTCCTCCGGAGCTCTGTCACTTGATCCTGCGGCCTGGGTCCCGCGCACTCGGGATTTTGCGCCCTAGCCGCGGAATCAACGTCGGTCTCACGTTGATCCTGCGGCCTGGGCCTTCGCTACTCGATCTTCGTGACCGTCAGCGCAGGGTCAACGCCGCCCATCTTCGAACCCCTCCCGGCGAAACGCAAAAACCCCCAGAATCCAATGATTCTGGAGGTTTTCGCGACAGCTGGCGAGAAACTACTCGCTGTCCTTGACCTTCGCCATGGCCAGCACATCAAGACGCTTGTCCAGCTCGGCCAGGGAGAGGTTTTCGCCGATCAGGCCGCGGTCGATGACCGTCTGCCGGATGGTCTTCTTCTCCTTGAGGGCTTCCTTGGCCACCTTGGCGGCTTCCTCGTAGCCGATGGCCGAGTTCAGCGGCGTCACGATCGACGGCGACGACTCCGCCAGCGTGCGGAGGTGGTCCTCGTTGGCGACCAGGCCGTCGATGCACTTGGAGGCGAACAGGCGCGAGACGTTGGACAGCAGCGTGAAGGACTCGAGCACGTTGCGGGCCATCATCGGGATGTAGACGTTCAGCTCGAAGGCGCCGGACAGGCCGCCGACGGTGACCGCCGCGTCGTTGCCGATCACCTGCGCGGCCACCTGGGTAACCGCTTCGGGCAGAACGGGATTCACCTTGCCCGGCATGATCGAGCTACCCGGCTGCAGGTCCGGCAGCTGGATTTCGCCGAGGCCGGTCAGCGGGCCGGAGCCCATCCAGCGCACGTCGTTGGCGATCTTGGTCAGCGACACGGCAATGGTCTTCAGCGCGCCGGACGCCTCGACGAGTCCGTCGCGGGCGGCCTGAGCCTCGAAAGAGTCTGCGGCGGTGCGCAGTTCGGCGATGCCGGTCTGGTTCACCAGCACCTCGACCACCTTGGCGCCGAAGCCGTCGGGGGCGTTGAGGCCGGTGCCGACGGCGGTGCCGCCGATGGCCAGCTCACCCAGACGGGGAAGCGTCGCCTTGACGCGCTCGATGCCGGCCTCGATCTGGCGGGCATAGCCGCCGAACTCCTGGCCGAGGGTGACGGGCACCGCGTCCATCAGGTGGGTGCGGCCGGACTTGACGACGGTGCGCCACGCGCGGGCCTTGTTGGCCAGCGACTCGTGCAGCACCTCGAGCGCCGGAATCAGGTGGCGCACAGCGGCTTCCGTCGCCGCGATGTGCGTGGCGGTGGGGAAGGTGTCGTTGGAGCTCTGCGACATGTTGACGTGGTCGTTGGGGTGGACCTCAACGCCGGCCCGGGCCGCGATGGACGCGATGACCTCGTTGGCGTTCATGTTCGAGCTGGTGCCCGAGCCGGTCTGGAACACGTCGATGGGGAACTGGTCATCGTGCAGACCGTCGGCGATCTCACCGGCGGCGGCGATGATGGCGTCGGCCTTCTCGGGGGCCAGCAGGCCCAGGTCCTTGTTGACCTGCGCGCAGGCGGCCTTCAGCAGACCCAGAGCACGGATCTGGGTGCGCTCCAGACCACGGAACGAGATGGGGAAGTTGTCCACCGCTCGTTGGGTCTGCGCGCGCCACAGAGCGTTGATCGGCACCCGGACTTCGCCCATGGTGTCGTGCTCGATCCGGTAATCCACTTCGACAGCGTTGTCGGACATGTGCTCCCTTTTGTTGAGGTGAACGGTAGTTACGGCAGGGGGTGTGCGGCGGAGAGGTCTCCGGTGAAGTCCACCGCGGAGTACTCGTTGAGCTTGGACAGCCGGTGATAGGCCTCGATCATCCGGACGGTGCCGGACTTCGACCGCATCACGATCGACTGGGTGGTGCAACCGCCGGCGAAGTAGCGCACCCCGTTGAGCAGGTCGCCGTCGGTGACGCCGGTGGCGCAGAAGAACACGTTGTCGCCCGCGACCAGGTCTTCTGTGGTCAGCACGCGCTCCAGGTCGTAGCCGCGGTCCAGGGCGCGCTGGCGTTCGTCGTCGTCGGTGGGGGCGAGGACGGCCTGGATCGCGCCGCCCATGCAGCGGATGGCGGCCGCGGCGATGATGCCCTCGGGCGTCCCGCCGATGCCGGCGAGGATGTCGGTCCCGGATTCGGGGCGGCAGGCCGAGATGGCGCCGGCGACGTCGCCGTCGGAGATCAGCCGGATGCGGGCACCGGCTTCACGGACCTCGCTGATCAGCTGGGCGTGCCGGGGCCGGTCCAGGATGCACACCGTGACATCGGCCACCGACTCGTTGAGCCGCTTGGCGACGCGGCGGATGTTCTCGCCGATGGGCACCGTGATGTCGATGACGTCGGCCGCGTCCGGGCCGACGGCGATCTTGTTCATGTAGAAGACGGCCGACGGGTCGAACATGGTGCCGCGCTCGGAGACCGCCAGCACCGAGATGGCGTTGGGCATGCCCTTGCTCATCAGGGTGGTGCCGTCGACGGGGTCGACGGCGAAGTCGCAGTCGGGGCCGTCGCCGTTGCCGACCTCTTCGCCGTTGTAGAGCATCGGGGCGTGGTCCTTCTCGCCCTCGCCGATGACCACGACGCCGCGCATCGAGACCGAATTGACCAGCTCACGCATGGCGTCAACGGCCGCGCCGTCGCCGCCTTCCTTATCGCCGCGACCGACCCACCGGCCGGCGGCCATGGCGCCGGCTTCGGTGACCCGTACGAGTTCGAGTGCGAGGTTGCGGTCTGGGGCTTCCCGGCGCGAAGGCGTCATGCGCAGATTGTCCCATTAGCCATTTGGCGGTGCGCGTTCGGGAGTTGGGATACTGAGCACTGTGACGTCATCATCGCCGGAACCAGGAGAGCGGCCAGCCGCCCCATCCGATGGGCAGCCCGCCGCCGTGCCCGAGGCAGTCGCCGAGGGCCAGTCGGTGCCGGTGCCCCGCCCGGCGAAGGACCGGCTGCTGCAGGACGGCCGGGACATGTTCTGGTCGATCGCACCGCTGGTGGTGGCATGTATCGCGCTCGCCGGGATGCTCGGGATGTGCTCGTTCGCGCCGCAGGGGCCGGGTAAGGGGCCGGCACCGCAGTACGACGCCCCGGCCGCGCTCAAGGCCGACGCGGCCGCGATGCACATTCCGATCCGGGTGCCGGAGCTGCCGTCCGGCTGGCACGCCAACTCCGGGTCGCGTGGCGGCATCGAGGCGGGCCGCATCGACCCCGTCACCAAGCAGCCGACGCGGGCGCTGACGTCCAAGGTGGGCTATCTGACCGCTGCCGGGATGTATGTGGCGCTGGTCCAGAGCAATGCCGACGAGGAAAAGCTGGTGTCCTCGATTCACACCGGGATGTACCCGACCGGTGCGCAGGACCTGGGCGGCGTGCACTGGGTGGTGTACGAAGGAGCCGGCGAAGACCAGCAGGGCACCGAGCCGATCTGGACCGCCAAGCTCGACGGCCCGACCGGCCCGGCGCAGGTCGCCGTCAGTGGTTCGGCGAGTGCGGCGGACTATCGGACTCTGGCCGAGGCGACGCAGAAGGCGCAGCCGCTGCGTTAGCGGGTTCCTTACGTCGCATCGCGGCGATCAACCGTGCCAGGCGGCCGGGTGGGCGGGGTTCGTCAGGTTCCGGCTCGGTCAGCGGAACACCTTTGTAGACAGCGAGATACACGCTGATCGTGGTGACGACGACGATCATCAGCACCGGGCCTATCACCAGACCCAGGAAACCGAACATCGCGATCCCGGAGAACACCGACAGCAGCATCAGGGCGGAGTCCAGCCGGGCTGCTCGCGGCACCAGGACCGGCCGCAGCACGTTGTCGATGTTGGTGACGACCAGGATGTGGAACGCGATGACGAACAGGCCGCCGCCGACATTGCCGAACAGTGCCATCCCGATCCCGAACGGGATGCTGACGATGCCGCCACCGAGCGGGATCACCGACAGTGCGCTCAGCAGGATCGCGAAGATGAAGAACCCGTCGTGGAAGCCGGCGATGTAGATCGAGATCGCGCCGGCCACGCCCTGGGCCAGCGCGATGACGAACTGGCCGAGGACCGTCCCGCGGACCATGGCACCCATCTTGGCCAGGTACAGGTCGGTGACCTCCTCGCCGAGCGGATTGAGCCGCCGGATCAGTAGGACCAGTTGGTCGCCGTTGACCAGCAGCGAGATGAACACGTACAGGAAGATCACGGCACCGGCGAGCGCGCCGAACAGTCCGCCAGCGGCGTCCTGCAGCACGTTCAGGCCCCATTCGCCGGCCCGCTGCGCGAACGTGATGATCCATTTCTGTAGCGACTCACGCGTCAGGGTCACGTCGTGCAGGAACGGGATTTGTGCCAGCAGGTCGTTGACGGCCCGCAGCGAGCGGGTGCCAAGGGCACCCATGTCGGTGCGGCTCACCCAGTCCGACACGTTGCGGATCATGATGGTGATCTGCATGATGCCGATCGCGACGGCTGCGGCGATCGGCACGATCACCATGAAAAGTGCGGCCAGCAGGGTCAGCGTGGCCGACAGGCCGGTGCTGAGCCGGGTCGACAGCCGGCGGAACAATGGCGTGAACAGATAGGCCACCACTCCGGCGACCACGACGAGCATGAACTGCCCGCGCAGGAAATACGCGCCGAACCCGACCGCTAGAACCGTCGCGACGGCGAGTGCCCGCTTCTGGGTGACCGTGAAATCGGTGTCCATGACGGTGATTCTGTCGGATTTGCGGCCGGCGGCTACCCCGACGCGAGCTTGAGTACGTGACTCATGATGTCGGGGTACCGCTTGAGGTGCGCGCCGCCGTTGAGGTCGAGCACCTCGCCCGTCATCCACGACGATTGCTCGGAGCACAGGAACAGCACGGCGTTCGCGATGTCCTCTGGGGTGCCGGCGCGGCCCAGTGCGGTGTTCTCCACGTACTCGTCGACGACGCCGGGGATCAATGCAGCGCCCTCGGTCAGCGGGGTGTGCACGAACCCGGGGGCGACGGCGTTGACGCGAATTCCCTTGGGGCCCAACTCTAATGCGGCCACCTCGGTCAGCATGGACAGGCCCGCCTTGGCGGCGCTGTAGGCGCTCATGCCGATGGCCGGCTGGCGGCCGTTGAGCGACGAGATGCACACCAGTGATCCACCCGCGCGGAGTTGGCGCCCGGCGTACTTGGCGACGATGAACGACCCCGTCAGGCAGCAGTCGACGACGGCGCGGAAATCCTCGACCGGCATGTCCACGATGAGGCCGAAGGTCGAGAACCCGGCGCAGCTGACGACGGCGTCGAGCTCGCCGGCCTGTTCGAAGACCGCGGCGACGGACGCTTCGTCGGTGACGTCGACGGTGACTGCGGTGTGCGGGGCGCCGAGTTCGGCGGCGCGAGCCTCGGCCAGCTCGGCATTCCGGTCGGCGATGGTGACGCGGTAGCCCTGTGCCGAAAGGCCCTGGGCGGTGGCCCAGCCGATACCGGAAGCCCCGCCGACGACGAGGGCGCTGCGCTGTGTGCTCACTGATTTCTCCTGGCGTGATCGACGGCTGGGCCGGCCGGCCGCGACCTTGCCGGTGTGAACAGATTATCAAATCTGTTCACACCGGCGGGGAGAAACGACCCGGTGGCCGGCCGGGGCTCGGCGCCTGACCTGTCGGGGAGCGGATTAGCCTGATGTCCGAGGAGGGTCCCCCGGGTGAACGCGCAGACCAAGACAACGGCCGGCCAATCGGTCGATGCCATTACCGATGCTTTGATCACCGCATCGCGGCTGTTGGTCAGCATTTCGGCTCGGTCTATCGCTGAGGTGGACGACACGATCACCATTCCGCAATTCCGGGTGCTGGTGATCTTGTCCAACCGCGGCATCACGAACCTGGCGACGTTGGCCGGGCTGCTCGATGTGCAACCGTCGACGATCGGCAGAATGGCCGACCGGCTGGTTGTCGCTGGGTTGATCGACCGTCGCCCGCATCCCACGTCGCGCCGCGAGCTGGTGGTGGAACTGACTGCGCGCGGCCGCAAAGTCGTGCGCACCGTCACTGCGCGTCGCCGCGCGGAAATCGCCCGGGTTGTGGAGGCGATGCCGGCGCGGCAGCGTCAGGGCATGGTCGGTGCACTCACCGCTTTCACCGAAGCCGGCGGAGAACCGCCGGCGATCATCGATTTCTAACCTGACGGACCGAGCGCGGCGATGCCGTGAGTCGGCTGACTTGTTGTCGTCGTCGAGCTGATGCTTCAGTGCGCGAGTCGGCCGGCCAGCACCCGTTTCCCCGGCCCGGCCAACTCGCCAACGGCACTTCGTCTTCCGGTGATCGCCATCAGCATGGCTTCTGCCGGCCCTGTGATTACCGGTCCCGAGCCGTGCTCCCAGTCCAGGTCGGTCGGAGCGAGGTGGATGCCGCGGGCGAGGTGCCACGCGGGGAGCTCGGGGCTGTACAAGCTGGCCCCCAGGACCCACCGCAGCCGTTCGGCCGGGATCTGGCGAGGGATACCCAGCGGACGGCGGATGTCCTGATGATGAATGGTGACGTCCAGCAGAGCGAGCCGGCCGCCGAAGGTAGTGGCGAGCCCCTGCGGCCGCAGATGAGCCCGCAGCCGACGCAGGAGCTGTGCGGTGGTGAGGGTGGCGAGCTCGTCAACGCCCACCTGGTTGACATGGACGATCCGGCCTCGGATGGCACGGCGAAACATGCCGAGAAGATCCACCTCGTCGAAGCTCATGACGTGAGCGACGACGTCCCGTACCCGCCAGCCCTGGCACAGCGACGGCGTCTCCCACTGCTCGGGCGTCAGAGTCTCCAGAAGATCAGCCAGGTCGCTGCGCTCGGCGGTGGCCATCGCCAGACCGTCCACGGCATCACCTCCTGAGCCAGTTGGTGGTCACTGGCGGCAGTTCTCGTAGCGGTGAATCAGGGCGCGTTCGCCGGCAGTGGGCTGATAGACGCGTAGATCGCGCCGCGTACATCCGCCGATGGTGATCGCCACCGGTCCCCGTGAGACCCCGTAGCCCCCGATGTGGCCCGAAAGTTGACTGCCTGCGGTGTACAGCACCGGGGCCGGCAGTGTCGCGGCCAGCGGCAGGTGCCGGTTCGCCAGCGTCAATGCGACGTCGATGGAGTCGGTGCCCGCCGTGGCTTCGGAAATCCATACCGGGGGAGTGACCGGTCCGTTGATCTGCATGCTGTCGGTGTGCGCGATGGTTTGGTCGGAGTTCAGCCGGCGCCAGAGGTCGAGTTCGGCGGACGTCGGGAAGCGCCCGGTAAACGCAATCCGGTCTTCCGCATGGGCCGCGCTGACCGTCCACTTCAAGGCAGCCAGATACGGGAAATGGGTTGCGATCGTACTGACGGCAGTCGCGATACCTACGCCGTGGGCGTTCTCGGGAAGATCGATGTCAGCGAGGTTCGAACTTTCGGTCTCCCTCGGGGTCAGGTGCGCCAACGGATGACTGACCGTGGAGCGCAGAGCGACGGTGGCCCCAGGAAGCATGGCGCGCAAGGCAATCCAGTTGCGCGCCTGGTCGAGGATTTGGGTGGTGTTGGTCAACGGACGGCCACTGCTGTCGACGGCGAAGACGTTCCATCCGCGGCGCACGTCGAGCTCGGTGTGGTAGTCGCGGTATCGGCCGGATGACAGGTTTTGCAGATAGGTGTCCACGATGGCGGCGAGGCCCTCGGCGGTCAAGCTGTCCGCGACATCGACATGGATGGTGAACATCACGGCGCCCTCGGACCAGCGGTTCGCGTAGTCGGCGTGAGCCGCCTCCACTCCGGGCATCGAACCCAGCTGCGCACTGAGGTGGTCGACATCGGCGCGACGATCAGGAACCTTGTTGTCGCACCCCGACACTGGCACCAATGCGGTCGCCACGGCCCCACACGCAACGGCTCGGCGCAGGCTCCACCTTCGCGCCGCGCCGCGCCACCCTCCAATAATCGCGGACAACAATTGTTGCATTATGCGATAATAGTTAATGCGCCGTGTGGGCGGACCGCAGGGCGGTCAGTGCCCACCGCAGATGGTCGATTTTCAGGTCGACGAGCCGCCGCGGCGCGGGACGAATCGGACGAAGGGCAGGTGTCGCCCCGCCTCCCGGAAATCGGCTTCGGAACCGTCGACTGAGAACCCCATCACGCGCGGGAGAGCCTGCTTCGCCAGCACGCGATGACGCATCGCATAGCGGGCGAAGACGTCCGCTCCCTCGTCGGTATCGAGCGCCACCGCTGTCGCGGGAATGGTTCGCCGCCCCACGTCGATGGTGACGTCCGGTGTGTGCAGCACGTTCTGGTACCAGGCGGCATTCGGTCCCCATCCAGAGGCGACGACGAAACTGTCGCTCGCACAATCGTGTTCGACGACCTCCAGAACCGCCAGGCGTGGCTTGCCGGACACTCGCCCCAGGTGGTGCAGCAACAGAATGCGTTCCCCGAACACCCAGCCGAGGTGAGCTCTGTAGGCGTAGATGGGTAGTCGGTACAGGAATCTGGTCAATCCTGTTGGGGGTCTGACGTTCTTCACGATCTTCACAACTGCCGCCCTTTCAGCTCGCGGTGATCAGGTGTCACCTACACGCGCAAGCGTCGAGCGCAGTGACGGCCGGCCGATGCGCGCGTCATATACAACCCTACTGCAACTATTGCAGATTGCAATGATCTAGGGATGTGCGGATCTTGCGGGGTATTCGGACACGGACACCTGGCGCATCACTTATGTATTGGAAAGTACAATTAATGTACTGTATAGTACATAGAGGTGACCGGGCATGGGTAGATGTCGAGAATGGGGATGGTCAGTTGTCGGTTCAGCGCGCGGCCCTGGCGGGCCGCATCACGACTGCCGGTCAGACGGTTGCCAGGTACGGACTCGTCGTCGTGCTGGCCTGGATCGGCATCGGCAAGTACGTGAAAATGGAAGCTCATGTGCTCATCGAGCACAACCCGCTGATGTCCTGGATTTACCTGGTGCTCAGCCACCATGCTGTGGCAGCGGTGCTGGGTACCGCCGAGATTCTCGCCGCGGTGCTCATCGCGGTCCGGCCGCTGTGGCCGCTGCTGTCGGCGGCGGGGAGCGCGATAGCGGTGGTGTTGTTCGTCGGCACACTGAGTTTTCTGTTCACCACGCCGGGACTGTTCGTCGGGCATGCCGGGCCCATCCCGATACTCGGTGCGCTGCCGGGCCAGTTTCTGCTGAAGGACCTGGTGCTCCTCGGGGTGTCCTTGTGGACCTTGGGCGACGCACTCACCGATCGCGTCTCAGCGGCGGCGACGTGTTCACCGAGCTAGCGTGATCGCTTTCGCGCCGGCGGTGGCCCCACTGCGGCCGCCAACGCGGTGTCCAGCGCATGTTGCAACGGCGCGACGTCGCCGCAGACATCGGCCAGCAGCATCCCGCCCTGGTATGCCGCGAGTAGGCCGGCGGCCAGCGCGGCGGGGTCGGTGTCGGGCAGCAACCCGCCGTCATCGGCGACTCGCTGATAGGCATCGGCGATGATCTGCTCCCAGCGGCCGAACCCGGCCTTGAGTGTCGCGCGGGCCGAGCCGTCGGCGGAACGGTCGAGTTCGTAGACGAGCGATCCGATGGGGCAGCGGATGGGGTCATCAGAGGATGCGTGCGCGCGGAGCGCGTCGGCGCACCATGCGCGCAGATCGGCTGCGGTGTTGACGTCGTCGAATGATGGCTGGACCGCGGACAGCACCCGGTCGACCTGGAATCGGACCACATCGGACACCAGGTCGGCCTTGTCCGCGAAAAAGTGATACATCTGGCTGCGACCGGCGCCGGCGACGGTGCCGATCTCGTCGAGCGTCGTCGCTCGCACGCCCTGCCGGGCGAACAACACGCATGCTGCCTCGAGGATCCGGGCCACCGTCGCACGGCCGCGGTCGGTCGCCGGTTCGGTAATCACCTGACCAATGTATCAATCAGTCCAATTTCTGTACTCTGTAGTACAGAATTGGCGAATGCCGCTGTCCGGCAGATGTCTGGACTACAGAATGATGGGAGGTGGCAGTGAGTCTTGTTGTGGGAGATCAGTTTCCGGTCGATGTCTCGGTGACCGCAGCCGATGGACAGGTCACCGTCGCGCAGCTGATTGCGACCGGACCCGTCGTGGTGGCATTTCACAGGCTCTGGTGCCCGTTCTGTCAGCAGGCTGCCCGCGATCTCGAACGCGTCAGTGACCAACTCGCGGCGGCGGGCGCGCGCGTGGTAATCGTCTATCGCGAAGACGTCGCCACGGTGGTCGCGTCCTGCGCCGACCGAGAGCTCACTGCCAACTGCGTCAGTGACCCTCGGCGGGAACTTGAGCGGGCAACGGAAGTCGAGCGCTTTTCGATCAGGCGCTATGCCCTGTTCTCTCCGATGAGTTTGATTCGCGTCCTGCGCTCGGGTAGCCGCGCCGGCAAGGTGACGTCGGACATCCTGCAGGGTCGTGGCACCTTCGTCGTGGGCCGTGACGGACGCGTTGCGTATGCCCATCACGCCGTCACCGCAGCCGACATTCCGCCAGTCGGTGACATTGTCGCCGTGGTTCGGTCCATCGCCGGCACAGCGGGCGCGTGAACGGCGGCGGTCGCACTCGCTCCGGCAGCGTCTGCGGCAACGGCGGAGCGCCGTCCGCCCTCGTCGATGTCCTCTGTCCAGTCGGCAGCTGAGTCGGCTACGCGTCGGTCCGCACGCACCTGAATCCGATGTGGCTCATGCCCGTGTCGACTGCCTGCGGGCGGCGGGCCGCCGGCCGGTAGCGCTGGCAGTAGCTGTCCGCGCACAGGAACGAACCGCCCTTGATCACCCGGCGCGCTACTTGGAACTGCGGCTGGTCGGGATCGTAACTGTCTGCGGCACAACACGGTTGGCAGTCGCGGGTCGCCCCGTAGAAGTCGGTGGTCCACTCCCAGACGTTGCCGGCCATGTCGAACAGGCCGTAGTCGTTCGGCGGGAAGCTGCCGACCTGCGCGGTCTGGCCGTAGCCGGTGTCGGGCAGGTACGGGAACTCGCCGTGCCAGAAGTTGGCCAGCCGTTGGCCGGGCTGCTCGGGCTTGTCGCCCCAGGTGTAGGTGGCGCGGTCCAGGCCGCCGCGGGCCGCGACCTCCCACTGCGCCTCGGTGGGCAGGGCCAGCCCGGCCCACTCGGCGTATGCCGCAGCGTCATCGAACGCCACGTGCACGACGGGGTGGTGCTCGCGGTTCCGCAGTGACGACTTCGGGCCACGCGGATGGTTCCAGCACGCGCCCGGCGTCCACGTCCACCACTGGCTGAGGTGACGCAGGTCGACGGGGCCGGGCGTGCGCCGGAACACCATCGAGCCGGGTTGCAGATTTTCCGCCGGGGTGCCGGGATAGTCGGCCGGGTTGAGTGGCCGTTCTGCCACGGTGACGTAACCGGTGGCCTCGACGAACGCGGCGAAGTCGGCGTTGGTCACCTGGTGAGGCTGGATCCAGAATCCATCGACGGTGACCTCGCGGGCCGGCGCCTCCTCGGGGTAGTGGTCATCGGAGCCCAGCACGGTGGTCTGCGGAGGAATCCAGACCAGGGTCAACGGGGGAACACCTCGCCCCAGTCGGACTGCATGCTCGCGACCGCCCACCCTTCGGACTTCGCCAGCTCCAGCACACGTTCTGCTCCTGCGACATAAGAGAATTCGCGTTCGACATCGTCATGCAACACCAGCAGGCGGAAGCCTCGGGCGTATTCGAGCATCTCGATGTCACCGTTGGAATTCCCCGCGGCGAAGATGGGCCGGCGACCGGTCCGGCCCCAGATTCGGGCCGGCTTCACCGGACCGTCGTCGAGGAATTCCGGCTGTGACGTGGTGTAAAGGTCGCCGTCTTTGTATTGCAGCGCAACCGAACTGCCGATCACCCGCTCCGGCGGGATGCCGTAGATGCCGCCGGTGACGGGCCGCATGAAATCCCGTCCGCCGCCGGAGACGATGTAGCAGGTGAACCCGTTCGACTCCAGGTAACGCAGCAGTTCGATCATCGGCACATAGCCGCATTCGGTGTACGGCCGGTCCAGCGTGGGATGCCGGACCTCGGCGAAGAACCCCGTTACCCGCTCGGTGAGTTCGTCGACGGTGATGGCGTCGTTGGCCGAAAGAATGCCGGCAGCAAGGATTTTCAGTTCACTATCGTCACCTTCGTAATGTTTGGTGACGGCATCGCCGAACCACGCCAGGTCGCCCGCCGCGGCTGCGGTGTACGGCTGCCGCGCGGCGAGCGCCGGCTCCGCAGCGGCCTGCGCAGCCAGGCGGCGCACCAGGAAATCCAGCTGGACGTATGCCGGCTTCTCGCACCACAGCGTGCCGTCGTTGTCGAAGACCGCAATCCGGTCTTGTGGCGCAACGAAATCCGGTCCTTCGGTGGTGACCCGCCCGACGAAGTCGACGATCGCCGACTTCGTCGGGCCGTCGTTCCAATGCTCCAGCACCTGTCGCCTTTAGTCCGAGGCCAAGAACTCGTGCAGCTTCTCGACGATTTGATCGATGCTGAAGCTGGCGGGTGGGTGCCGCGGCGGGAATTCCTTGAACGTGTCCAGGAACATCGAAGCCATTGCCGTCGCGTAGAAGGCGAAGAAATCTCGCCGCAGGAACCACTCGTAGTAGGTGTTGGACGTGATGTCGGCGTACTCGAACGGGTCGGTGCGCAGGTTGAACAGCTTGGGTACGCGCAGCGGCGTGAACGGCTCGGCCCAAATCCGAAGCGTGCCCTGGCAGCGTTGTTCGGCGAAGACGATCTTCCAGTTCTCGAAGCGCATCGCGACCAACTCGGCGTCGTCGTTGAAGTAGAAGAAGCCACGCCGCGGGCTGTGCTCGACCTCGCCCATCAGATACGGCAGCAGGTTGAAACCGTCGATGTGGACCTTGTACTCGGTCTCGCCGTCGGCGCCCGCCTTGTGGCCCTTCTTGAGCTTGTCGGCGACGTCGGGGTCGCCGGCGGCGGCCAGCAGTGTGGGCAGCCAGTCGTGATGCTGGATGATGTCGTTGGAGACGCTGCCCGCCTTGATCTTTCCGGGCCAGCGGATCAGCTCGGGCACCCGGAAGGCACCCTCCCAGTTGGTGTTCTTCTCGCTGCGGAACGGCGTGGTGCCGCCGTCGGGCCACGTGTTGCGGTGCGGGCCGTTGTCGGTGGAGTAGATGACGATGGTGTCGTCGGCGATGCCGAGCTCGTCCAGCACATCGATCACGGTGCCGACGTTCTTGTCGTGGTCGATCATCGCGTCGTGGTACTCGGACTGCCACAGCCCGGCCTGACCGCGGCTCTCCGGCTTCACGTGCGTGTACAGGTGCATGTGGGTGAAGTTGCACCACACGAAGAACGGGTTGCCCGCCTCGTGCTGCCGTTTGATGTAGTCGACGGTGCGGTCGGCGATGTCGTCGTCGATGGTCTCCATGCGCTTGGCCGTGAGTGGGCCGGTGTCCTTGATGGTCTGCTTGCCGACCGGACCGAACTTCGGGTCGTCGGGTTCGGTGGAGACCTCGGTGGTGGCCTTGCAGTCCATCACCCCACGGGGCAGCGCCTTCTCGTAGAGCATGGGGAACTGGTCTTTGTGCGGGTAGTCGAATTGCTCGGGTTCTTCTTCGGCGTTGAGGTGATACAGGTTGCCGTAGAACTCGTCGAAGCCGTGCACCGTCGGCAGGTACTTGTTCAGATCGCCGAAGTGGTTTTTGCCGAACTGGCCGGTGGCGTAGCCTAGCGGCTTCAGCAGTTCGGCGATGGTCGGATCCTCTGCGGCCCAACCGATGTCGACGCCCGGCACGCCGACTTTGCTCATCCCGGTGCGGTACACGCTCTGCCCGCTGATGAACGCCGCCCGGCCCGCGGTGCAGCTTTGCTCGCCGTAGGAATCGGTGAAGCGCATGCCCTCGGCGGCGATGCGGTCGATGTTCGGGGTGCGGTAGCCCATGAGCCCGTCGCTGTAACAACTCAGGTTGCTGATGCCGATGTCGTCGCCCCAGATGACCAGGATGTTGGGTTTGCCGTCGGGCATGTGGTTCTCCTTCAAGCTTCGAAAGTTGTCGTTGGCTAGAGGTTGATGGCCGTTTCTTGGTGTGCCACGGTTCGCCGGCGGGCTAGTCGAGTTTGGTGGCCAGTTTCAGTCGTTCCATGCCCGAGGGCTCGTCGACATCCCCGAACCTGAACGTCACCGATCCGAGTGTTCCTGTGAACGGAAATGGTGCCCTGTCGGTGTAGTCGTCGCAAACCGGCGACACGCAATCCATTCCGACGTCGAATGTTTCGGTGCCACAACGCTGCGGAACCTGGCGATCGACGCGTGTCTCGGCGACTGGGGTGCCGTCCACGGACACCGTCACGCGCGCGGGGGCACCGGGCTGAGGACTGTCGGGTTTGAAGTCCACCACGATGACGTGCTTGCCCGGCGCCAATGGCTCGTCCGCGATCGCGTCGTAGCGCTCGATGCCGAAATAGTTGTAGTGGTAACGGACTTTGCCTTCCCAGAGGAACAACGCGAATCCTGCCGCGTCGCCGCCGAGCGCGGCCAGCACGCCCTCCGCTCCGCCGGCGGGGATCTCCACCGGCACCGTGATCTCGTGCGGGACGCCGACCATCTTGGGTGCCGACCCCTCGGGCAATCGGATCATTCCGGGGTAGAAGGTGACCTCTTTACGACCGGTGAAGAAACTCGGCCGCAGTGTCACGTCCAGACGTTCGGCGAAGCGGTCGTCGAGGGGCAACACGTTGTACTTGGCCGCCTCGGCCAGGAACATGTCTTGCAGCTCTTTGAGTTTCGTGGGCTCCCGGTCGGCGAGATCGACCGACTCGCTGAAATCCTCGGCGATGTTGTACAGCTCCCAGGTGTCGTCACCGAAGGAGAAGGTGCCGGCCGTCTCCCACGGGAGCCGGCCGTGTCGGCAGCACGCGATCCACCCGTCGTGGTACATGGCCCGGTTGCCCAGCATCTCGAAGTACTGCTTGTCATGACGGCTCGTGGCAGCGCCGTCCGCGAACGAGTAGGCGAAGCTCACGCCCTCGATTGGCCGCTGGATATATCCGTTGACCGCCACCGGTTCGCGAATTCCGACGACCTCTAAAAGCGTTGGTAAGACGTCGATCACGTGATGGAACTGGGAACGCACCGCACCGTGTTCAGCGATCTGGTCCGGCCACGAGATGATCATGCTGTTACGGGTCCCGCCGAAATGGGAGGCGACCTGCTTGGTCCACTGGAACGGCGTGTCCCCGGCGTGTGCCCAACCGACCGCGTAATGCGGAGAGGTCCCGGGCAGTCCCCAGCGGTCCATGAAGCGCAGCGACTCCTCGATGGTGGGCTGCTGGCCGTTGAGGCTCATGATCTCGTTGGGCGTACCGATCAGCGATCCTTCGCCGGAAGAGCCGTTGTCGCCGAGGATGTAGATGACGACGGTGTTGTCGAGCTGGCCGATCGCGTCGATGGCGTCCACCACGCGGCCGACCTCGTAGTCGGTGTGCTCCAGGAAGTCGGCGAAGTTCTCGGCCTGGCGGGCGAACAGCGCCTGATACTCGGCGGGTTGGCTGTCCCACGACGGGATTTGATCGGGGCGTTCGGTGAGTTGGGTGCCCGCCGGGATGATGCCCATGTCCAACTGGTTCTGGTGCACGATCTTGCGATACTCGTCCCAGCCCATGTCGAAACGGCCCACGTTGCGTCCCCGCCAGTCGAGCGGCGGCTGATGCGGAGCGTGCGCGGCGCCGGTGGAGAAATACCCGAAGAACGGGCGGTCGGGCGCGATCGCCTTCTGCATCTGGATCCACGCGATGGCGTCATCGGCCAGGTCACGCTGCAGCTGATAACCGTCCTGCGGCCGGGCCGGCGGCTCGACGGGTGTGGTTCCGCGGATCAGCGACGGGTAGAACTGGTCGGTCTCGCCGGAGATGAAACCGTAGAAATGGTCGAAACCCTGATTGGTCGGCCAATTGTCGAAGGGCCCGGCGGGGCTGGTCTGGTTGTCGGGCACATTGTGGTTCTTGCCCCACCAGGCACAGGTGTAGCCGGCCTGCTTGAGCAGCTCGCCCATGGTGGCGCAGCTCTTGGGAATGATGCCGCAGTAGCCGGGATAGCCGGTGGCCATCTCCTGGATGACGCCCGTGGCGACGGAGTGATGGTTGCGTCCGGTCAGCAGGGCCGCGCGCGTGGGGGAGCACAGTGCGGTGGTGTGGAATTGGTTGTAGAACAACCCTTTGTTGTGCAGCCGTTCGGCGGTGGGCATGCGCACGAGTCCACCGTTGACACTCGGCCAGCCGAATCCGACATCGTCGAGCAGCACCAGCAAGATGTTCGGTGCGCCTGGCGGTGCCTCGCGAACCGGTGGGAAATCCGGTTCGGAGTCCTGCGCGTAGAGATTGATGTGGGCGTTCGGGAAGGTCCACTCGGGCTGCGGAAGATGGTAGCGATCGAGATGCAGCGGGAACCCGTCATCTACAGGCATGCTCCGATCGTGTCACGCCGACGCCCGCGAAGAGCGCGTTACTCTCAGATGCCTTGTCTTGCTGCGTTATTCGGTAGCGCTGCCAGCGACAGATGGGCGACGGGTGGCCGGAACCGGTGCGGCCGAATTTGGCCATCGCGTTTGCCGTGCCGTAGCGTAGTGGCCAAGTTTCCCCGGTCCTGTAGATTCCGAGAGCGAAACGAGAGGCCGGAGCGCTACAGCGCTGCCGGCCTCGTCCAGTTTGATATCCCTCGCGTCCAGGCTCTGGATTACCTGCCCATGGCGGCGCATCCTAGATGTGGAAGGTGATCGACATGTACGACAAGGATCTGACCAACAAGTGGCACGTCGAGATCGAGTTCTTCGAAGACGATGTCCACACCCACGCCTCCGCCCACGCCCGGCTGCGTGACGACACCCTCACCACGACTGGGGATGCCTACCGCAATCCCAAAGACCCGAGTGCGCCGCTCGTCGGTGAGGAGATCGCGGCGGCCCGCGCGCTCATCGCGCTGGGCACCGACCTGCTGATGGCGGCATCGGCGAACATCGAGAAATCAACGCAGCACCCGGTGCACCTCTACCGCTGAAATCGGTAGAGGCACACGGGCCCCGCGGCTACTTCGCGGCGTCCGCCGCTGCCATCTGGTGGAACAGGTCGACGTAGTACGGCATGCATTCCTTCATGGCCTGCTCGGTGTTGAACAGAGGCTCGTAGCCCAGGTCGCGCTTGGCCTTGGCGATCGAGAAGTAGTTGTTCAGGTAGAGCCGTTCCACGGCCAGCGGCTCGATCAGCGGCTCGGGCAGGGCGAACCTGAAGTGCAGCCACTGCCACGCCATCATCACGCGGTGCACCAGCTTGCCGGACACGTAGAACGCGGGCAGCTTGCGGTCGCACGCGGTGATCACCGGACGGGCGAACTCGAACATGTTGAGCGGTTCGCCATCGTTGATGAAGTACGCCTGCCCGGGTGAGGTGCCGCCCGGCACCAAATGCTCGCCGGCCAGGATGAAACCGTGAATCAGGTTGTGCACGTAGGAGTTGTCCAGCTTGATGTTCTTGTTGCCCACCAGCACCTTGACGTGCCCGGCGAGGATGTTCTCGAACACCTTGCGGAACATGGTCTGGTCGCCCCGGCCCCAGATGCCGCTGGGCCGAATGGAACAGGTGAGCATGCCGTCGACACCGTTCTGCGACAGCACGAACTTCTCGGCAGCGACCTTGGTCTCGGTGTAGAGGTCGTTGAAACGCGTGGTGTACGGCATGGTCTCGTCGCCGTTCCGGATGTCCTGTCCACCCATCACCACGCTGTTCGAAGCGGTGTAGACGAACCGCTTGACGCCCGCGGCCCGGCCCAGCTTCACCAGGTTCTCGGTGCCGCCGACGTTCACGCCGAAGCTGCGGTTGCGGTACTCGTCGGTGACGGACGCGCCGCCCATGAGGTCGATGATCGCCGCGGTGTGGATGATCGTGTCGATGTCCTTGACGGCTGCCGCGACATCGTCGGGATTGGTGATGTCGCCGACCTGCGTCTCCAGGTTCGGGTTGGCCGGCAGCGGGGACGGTGCCCGGTCGAAGGACCGGACGCGGTGGCCGCGGTCGAGCAGTTCGGTCACCAGGTTGGCACCGACGAAGCCAGACCCGCCGGTTACCAGCACACGGCCGAGGTCTGTGGTCAGGGAAGCATCACGCATGGTGCAGGAGCATAACTGAAACGTGTTTCAGTTAACAGGGTGCGGGAAGAATGACCGCGCTGATCAATTTTCGTCGTCGGCGCCCGAGGCGAGCGCGTCCTCGACTTTCTTGCGGGCGCCGGCCAGGTGCTCTTCGCACCGTTTTGCCAGTTGTTCGCCCCTTTCCCAGAGCTGGAGCGAGGTGTCGAGATCAAGTCCGCCCGCTTCCAGTTTGCGGACGACCTCGATCAGTTCGTCGCGGGCAGCTTCGTAGCCGAGCTGACTAATGTTCGTCATATATTCCTTCGCTCACGGTCGTGACGGCGCCGTCGGCCACCCGGATTCGGAGTCTCGTTCCCGCCGGGGCGTCCTGCGCCGACCGCAGGACCGCACCGGCCGCCGACAGGTTCTGCACCACGGCGTACCCGCGGGCCAGCGTCGCGGCCGGCCCGAGGGTGGCCAACCGCGCCGACAGGTGGCCCACATGGTCGGTTTCGGTGGCGATCAGCCGCCGGATGTCACGGCGCGCGGCCGTCACCGCCCGGGTGATCCCCTCGGCGTGGGCATCCAGCGCCTGCAAAGGCTGGGCCAGGACGGGGCGCCCGCGCAGTTGGCCGATGAAGCGCTCTTCGCGGTGCACCCAGTTGCGCAGGGCCTGGGCACTGCGCCGACGAAGGTCGGTCACCAGCGCCTGCTCGGCGGCAGAGTCGGGGACGACCCGTTTGGCGGCGTCGGTCGGGGTGGCGGCCCGCAGGTCGGCGACCAGGTCGCACAGCGGGTTGTCCGGCTCGTGCCCGACGGCGCTGACGACGGGCGTGGTGCAGGCGGCGATCTCGCGGCACAGGGTCTCGTCGGAGAACGGCAGCAGGTCCTCGACACTGCCGCCGCCGCGCGCGATGACGATGACGTCGACGTGCGGTTCGGCGTCCAGTGCGCGCAGGGCCTCGACGATCTGCGGCACCGCGTTGGTGCCTTGGACGGCCGTGTTGCGGACATCGAAGTGAACTGCGGGCCAACGGCTTTGGGCGACGGAGACGACGTCGTGCTCGGCCGCCGACGCCCGGCCGGTGATGAGGCCAATCGTGTTGGGCAGGAACGGAATCGGGCGCTTCAAGCGGGGATCGAACAGGCCCTCGGCGTCCAGTAGGCGGCGCAGCCGGTCGATCCGGGCCAGCAGCTCACCGATGCCGACCGCGCGAATCTGGCTGATGCGCAACGAGAATGAGCCGTTGCGGGTGTAGAACTGCGGCTTGCCCAGCATGATCACCTGGGTGCCCTCGGACAGGGCGACCGGGGCGTCGTCGACCAGGGCGCGGGGGCAGCTGACCGACAGTGACATGTCGGCGGCCGGGTCGCGCAGCACCATCCAGGCCGTCGACTGGCGCAACTTCAGCTCGGTGAGCTGGCCCTCGATCCAGATGGTGCCGAGCCGGTCGATGTACTTGGCCACGCGGGTGGACACGGCCCGGACCGGCCACGGGTTCTCGGCCGAGTTCGGGATCTCGGCAGCTGTCACCGCATCACTTCGCGGTCGCGCGGGTGATCCTGTTGGCCAGCAGCGTCTGGAACGGCGCGCGGGACTTCGTGTTGTTCTCGTAGGCCAGCAGCGCCTCGAGGTCGTCGACCTTGAGCTGGGGCAGCCGCGCCCGCAGCTGGGCCAGGGTCAGTTCGGCGTAGTCGAGGTCGGTGACGATCGCGGGCTTGATCCGCGGCGCCGCGCCGCCGGCTCCGTTGGTGGCCGAACCGTTCGTCGCCGACTTCGGCGCCTCGGCGGCGCCGGTGCTGTACAGCGCGAAGCGACCCTCTGTCAGGCGGGTGCCGTCACGCGCCTCCGTGGTGGCGGCCGCGTCCGTCGGGGCGGCGTCCAGCAGATCCTCGTCGAATGTGGCCCACTCGGGCTGCTCGTCTTTCGGCGGGAACCACTGCTCAAGGGTCTCGTCGCCCTTGTTGACCAGCTCGGCCAGGTCCTGCTGCATCTTCATGACCAGCTGGGCGAGCTGACTGGCCAGAGTCATCGGGTAGGTCAGGATGGTTTGGGGGAGCCGAATGGTCTCCTCGAGCGCGGTCGCAGCCGCGCCGACCAGCAGCCGGACTCCGTAGGGCGCAGTAGACATGCTTGCCAGAGTACGGCTGGCTGCGGCGAAGCGGTGATACGCACCCGTGAGCAGTACCCTCGGGGTATGCCACCGACGATCAATATGGGCATTCCCGGCGCCACCGTTTCGGTCGCCGGAGCCGCCATGAGCAAGAGCGGTAAGCGCGTGCTGCTCGCCGAGCCACGCGGTTACTGCGCCGGCGTCGACCGCGCCGTCGAGACCGTCGAGCGGGCGCTGGAGAAGCATGGCGCCCCGGTTTACGTGCGGCACGAGATCGTGCACAACCGCTACGTGGTGGACACCCTGGCCAAGGCCGGTGCGGTGTTCGTCGAGCAGACCGAAGAGGTGCCCGAGGGCGCCATCGTGGTGTTCTCCGCCCACGGCGTGGCGCCGACGGTGCACGAGGAAGCCGCCGCGCGCAATCTGCGGACCATCGACGCCACCTGCCCGCTGGTCACCAAGGTGCACAACGAGGCCAAGCGCTTCGCCCGCGACGACTACGACATCCTGCTGGTCGGTCACGAGGGCCACGAAGAGGTCGTCGGCACCGCCGGCGAGGCCCCGGAGCATGTCCAGGTCGTCGACAACCCGGACGCCGTCGACAAGGTGACCGTCCGCGATCCGAACAAGGTCATCTGGCTGTCCCAGACCACCCTGTCCGTCGACGAGACCATGGAGACCGTCCGGCGGCTGCGGGAGAAATTCCCGACGCTGCAGGACCCGCCCAGCGACGACATCTGCTACGCCACCCAGAACCGCCAGGTCGCGGTCAAGGCGATGGCTCCGGAGTGCGAGCTGGTGATCGTCGTCGGTTCACGTAACTCGTCGAACTCGGTTCGTCTGGTCGAGGTGGCGCTGGGCGCCGGCTCGAACGCGGCCAAGCTCGTCGACTACGCCGAGGACATCGACCCGGCCTGGTTGGAGGACGTCACGACGGTTGGCGTCACCTCGGGCGCCTCGGTGCCCGAGATTCTGGTGCGTGGCGTCCTCGAGCGACTCGCGGAGTTCGGCTACGACACCGTCCAGCCGGTCACCACCGCCAACGAGACGCTGGTATTCGCGCTGCCGCGCGAGATTCGTCCGGCCCGGCACTGACCTTCGAACGCAGACGCTGCGCGCGTCAGTCCCAGTTGTGGGGCTGACGCGGCCGGCGCTCTGCGCGCGGCTCTGCCGCGTCGTCGTCTGAACCGCGGTACCGCACCCGGGAGACGGGGTGATGGGCGCCGCTGGGCGGCGCGCTGCGGGACGGACGGGCGGGGGACTGGTAGCGGTCGCCTGCTTCGTATCCCTCGTCGGCGTAGCGACGACGGCGCGGCTCCGACGCGGACGGGCGCTGCGTCGGGCGCTCGTACCGATCCCGTTCCCGCGGCTCGCGGTAGTCGTAGCGCTCCTGTGGCGGCGTACGACGCGATTCGCGCGGGTCCGATGCCGAACGCGGACGACGCCGTGGCTCGTCGGGTACGGCATACGAGTCGGTGGCCGCCGGGCGCGGACGGGCCGGCCGTGGCCGCCGCATCTGGCCGGGCACCGGTTCGATCAGTTCGGTGTCGCCGGCCTGCGCGCGGGCACGAGCCGGACGCGGTGCGCGCTGCGGATCGGCGGAGCCGCGGCGGGGAGATTCGGCCGCGGTACGGCGCGACGGGGTCGCGCGGGTGCGCGAGCTGCGGGGCGTCTGGCCGGTGGTCAGCTTGGTGAGCTTGGCCGACAGTGTCGCGGCGAGTCCGGCGGGCGCGGCGTCTTCGTCGCCGGCCTGGCGGCGGGAGCGACGCGGCTTGGCCTCGGCGACCGCCTCTTCGTCGTCGTCATCCTCGAAAGTCTGGAACTGCGGAAGGACGAACCAGCGGATCAGGCCGAGGATCAGCACCGTCGCCGCGGTGAAGAACATCGTCGGAAAACGCTCGATCAGTGGATACCCGCAATTGATCAGCAGGTCCTTGATGCCGGCGATCTTGTCGCTGTGGAACGTGAAGAACGCGCCCGGCACGGCGACGAAAAGAATCAGCGGGGGCTGGATGACCGCGGTGAAAATCCCGGACCGCCGCACCGCGAGCACAGCGAGTACACAGCCGGCCACATAGCAGAAAGTGAAGAAAGCGCTGAGTTCTTTGTCACCGGTGCCGGCGTCGTAGGCGAAGCCGATCGCGGTGGCTGTGACCGCCAGCACAATGGCTCCCCACCAGGGGATTCCCGGGATGCTGGGCAGCGCCGAGCGGCGATCGAGGGCGGCTTCGGGCCCATGATGCTCTGCTGACACTCCTAGACCGTACCGGCAATCTGGGCCGCTGTGCCTGCAGGCGGGCGTTGGGACGGTGTGGCGTCTCCTAAACTAACGAACTCGTGGGTCTGAACCTGGGAATCGTCGGTCTGCCGAACGTCGGGAAGTCAACGTTGTTCAACGCGTTGACACGTAACGACGTGCTCGCGGCTAATTATCCGTTCGCAACGATCGAGCCCAATGAGGGCGTGGTGCCGTTGCCGGACCCGCGGCTCGACAAGCTCGCCGAGATCTTCGGTTCCGAGAAGACCGTCCCGGCGCCCGTGACGTTCGTGGACATCGCGGGCATCGTCAAGGGCGCGTCCGAGGGCGCGGGTCTGGGCAACAAGTTCCTGGCCAACATCCGCGAGGCCGACGCCATCTGTCAGGTGGTGCGCGCCTTCGCCGACGACGACGTCGTGCACGTCGACGGCCGGGTCGACCCCAAGTCCGACATCGAGGTCATCGAGACCGAGCTGATCCTCGCCGACATGCAGACGCTGGAGAAGGCGCTGCCGCGGCTGGAGAAGGAAGCCCGGACCAACAAGGACCGCAAGCCGGTCGTCGAAGCCGTGGCGGCCGCCCAGGCCGTGTTCGACGAGGGCAACACGCTGTTCTCGACCGGCAAGGACTGGTCGGTGCTGCGCGAGCTGAACCTGATGACCGTCAAGCCGTTCCTCTACGTTTTCAACGCCGACGAGTCGGTGCTCACCGACGAGGCGCGCAAGGCCGAGCTGACCGCGATGGTCGCGCCAGCCGAGGCCGTGTTCCTGGACGCCAAGATCGAGGCCGAGCTGCTCGAGCTCGACGACGAGTCCGCCGCCGAGCTCCTGGAGTCGATCGGCCAGACCGAGCGTGGCCTGGATGCGTTGGCGCGCGCAGGTTTTCGGACGCTGAAGCTGCAGACCTACCTGACTGCCGGCCCCAAGGAATCGCGGGCGTGGACCATCCACCAGGGCGACACCGCGCCCAAGGCGGCCGGCGTCATCCACACCGACTTCGAAAAAGGCTTCATCAAGGCCGAGATCGTGGCCTTCGACGACCTCGTCGAGGCCGGCTCCATGGCTGCCGCCAAAGCCGCCGGCAAGGTGCGGATGGAAGGCAAGGACTACGTCATGGTCGACGGGGACGTGGTGGAGTTCCGCTTCAACGTGTAGGCCTCGACAGGCGGATTTGCCTAGTACATTGACGGCTGTGAGTGGGGATTGGCGTAGCGATCGAGTCGACGAACTCCGGTCATTGATCAAACAAGCCGAACCGGATGTCGTCGAAGAGTCCAAGTGGCGCAAGCCCTCCAACCCTGACGGCGTGCCGACGTTTTCACTGGACGGCTTGATCTGCACGCTGGAGACGTACAAGGACAAGGTCAAGGCGACGTTCGCCAAAGGCGCGTCGCTGAAGGACCCGGATCATTTGTTCAACGCGAGTCTCGACGCGGCAGTCCGTCGTGCCATTGATCTGAGCGAAGGCGACGAGCTGGACGCAGATGCGTTCAAAGCACTAATTCACGAGGCGGCGAACGCCAACCGCGGTTAGCGCGCTGGCGATCGTTCACGGGGCCCGAGGTGCCCCGGCGCTGGCTCAGTTGATGATCGCGCCACGCTGGTCGGCATGGATTGCGGCAAGCCGGTCTCGCCACATCTGCAGAGCTTCGGGCGTCAGCCGCGTCCAATCGGTGACCTCGCGGACGACCTGAAGTGGCGCCGTGCTGCGATACGACCGGGTGGGGTTGCCCGGGAACTTCTTGTCGGTGACGTTGGGGTCGTTCTCGAACTCTCCGGTCGGTTCCACCTCATAGACTCTCGGGGCGCCGTCCCCGGCGGCGAGTTCTGCCGCGAGGCCTGCGCCGTCGCGCAATGCCGTGAAGTAGATGTGGTTCATCACGACTTCCGGCCGATAGTTGGATCGAAATCCGGCGGTGAGGTGATCTCCCACCCGCAGTTCAGCTTTCGTGCCATGGAAGAACGGCCCCTCGTCCAATACCTCGCCCATGCACCCAGGCTACAAACGGGTCGGTGACGTCGCGGTCAGCCGATGGGTTCGACCCACTGAGCGCGCGACGGCCCGGGGGTGAACGGATCGCCGAAGTACTGCGTCTCGTGGATGACCTTGCCGTCCTCGAACTCCATGATGCTCACCATGTACGAAGGTTGTCCGTCGTAGGTCATGACGAGTTCGCTGATCCACAGGTTGCCGCCGCCGAGAATGCGGCGCACGGTGAAGTGCTTGGCGTTCGGCTGAGCTTCGCGCGAAGCCTGAATTCTGTTGCGGCCGAGGAGTTTTTCACCGGACTGTGGGTATTCGAGGACGGCGTCAGAACTGTAGATCTGATGTTCTGTGTCGAAGTCGTTCACATCGGATGACGCCCAGTGCAGATCGAGCGCGGCCCGTACGTCGTCATCAGCCATGTGCCGACGGTATCCGGGTGAACTCACCGGCACCTAGTCAAATGCGGAGGCTTCCGGAATGAGGATTGTGACGCGAGCGCGGATAATCCCGTCGTCGCTCTTTGCCCAAATTCTCGCTTCGCCTGTGGTTAGAGAGCCGAGTCGCGCGATGCGCTGTAGGCCATCGGTGTAGGACACAGCAAGCTCGGCGGCGAGATAGCCAACATGGTTCTGCCCGATCATCACAGCGACCGCGTTCGGGTCGTGCTCATTCCATGGCTCGGGGACGAGGATGCACCGGACTGATTTGAGGGTTACACCGCGTTCGGTGATCGGCATGCCTGCGTCCGCGAATACCCGGCGAATGTCTTTGGCGCGGTATGTCTCCCCGACAACCTCAATCTGTTCTTCGAGCGGATAGCGGGGTTCCTCAAGCGTCGCCGCTGAAACGATATCGGCGAGTGGGGATGAGTTTCGGCCGTTCGCGCTCGCCCGGGGAATTGCTGACTTCGTCGTCGCGTGGAGCGTGGAGTCAGCGACTGACGGTGAGGCCTGCGTGGCGAATACAGCGACCGCAGCCGGTACGGCGGGCGTGGGCGCAGGAATTGGCGCGTACAGATCGGTCCACTTCGACCCGTCCCACCAGCGGAGCCGGTCGGTTCCAGCGGGATCCAGGCACCACATAGGTGGAGGCAACGACTGTGGGTGCTGGCTGCGCTCCATGCATCCCCCAAGATTTATTCGACGCAATCGTCCGCCAATGCTACGAGTAGCCATCAACTTTCGTGGGCGGTATCGCTCTATCTGGAGTGAGTTCTCGCATGGCTGGGATTCCGCGTTGATACGTCGATGTCGCAGCGTTGGTCCTCCGTCACATGACTTGGATAGATCCCGATGGTGACCGACCTGACATTGCCTCCCGCTCGCACCTGTGAGAACTTCGTAACAGAGCCTTAACGCAGGCTTCCGGACGATGGGTGCCGTACCCGGTGTGCGACAAGACGGCCCGGGAGAGACGTCATGTCGTGGGTGATTCTCGTCATTTCCGGTGTCCTCGAAGCGGTGTGGGCCACCGCGATGGGCAAGTCCGAAGGGTTCAGCAGGCTGTCGCCGAGCATCGTGTTCGCGGTCGCGCTGGTCGCGAGCATGGCCGGGTTGGCCTACGCCATGCGCGATCTTCCGGTCGGGACCGCCTATGCGGTCTGGGTGGGAATCGGCGCAGTGCTCACGGTGGTTTACGCGATGGCGACGGGGGATGAGCCGGCGTCACTGCTCAAGGCGGCGTTCCTGGTGATGATCATCGGTGGCGTTGTCGGGCTCAAGCTCGTGCACTGACGCTGTGTCGGGCGTAGGTTGCCCAGCATGGGGGCCCTGTACTACAGCACGACGATTTCGCTCGACGGCTACGTCGCTGACGCCGACGGCGACTTCCAGTGGTCGGGGCCGGACGACGCGGTATTCGCTGTTCACCTCGCGCGGTTAGCGGGTGTTTCGACCGAGGTCCTCGGGCGGAAAACCTTTGCGCTGATGCAGTATTGGGAGGATTTCACGGGAGACGCGAACTCCACCGCGGACGAGGTGGAGTTCGCCCGGGGCTGGCGCGGCATCGACAAGGTCGTGGTGTCATCAACGCTGACGCGTGCCGACCTCGGGGCCATTCGGGCTCGGCTGGTTCCCGAGCTCACCCTGGCCGAATTGCGCCGCATCGTCGACGACGCGCCGGGTGCGGTCGAGATCTTCGGGCCCACCACCGCGGCCGCCGCGATCCGCGCCGGCATGATCGACGACTTCCACTTGTTCGTCGTCCCGAAAGTTGTCGGCGGCGGCCTGCGGGCACTGCCCGACGATGTGCGCCTCGACTTGAGGCTCGTGGAGCAGCAAGTCTTCGACAACGGCACGCTGTATCTGCACTACCAGCCGCGCTGAGCCCCTCCGCGACTGTGAGGGTTGCTCACGCGATCGGCGCGATTTTCGTTCACAGGGCTCACGCCCGTGGCGACGCTGCCTGGGCGCGTAAGGCCTGGATCTGGATCTCAAATCCCTGGGGCGACAACAATTTCAAGATTGACGGATAGGTGCCGGTGCTGTGCAGGAGCCCAGTGGTGGCGCGGGCGGCGGTGATGGCGATCGCGTCCGCGCGCGCGGATGCCGGCAGGCCGCAGGTGTGCCGGATGTGGCGGGGGATGAGCGCAAGACCGACCCGTGCCAAGAGTGGATACGCTTGGAAGAGTGCGGCTTTGATCGGGTCACCGTCGAGCGCGCGCGGGTGCAGGATCGCATCGAGGGCGCCGCGGGTCTGCTCGTTGACGCAGATCAGGTGTCGCGATGCCGCCCACAACTTGCGGTATTCGTCGCGCGTGGCGGGTGCCTGCTCGGGGATGGCGTCGGCGGGAATCCCGTGTTCGCGCGCAGATTCGCGGATTTCGTCGTGGTCGATGCCGAACGATTCGAATGCGACGACAGCTTCGGCGAAGAAGCGGTTCTGCTCTTCGGCATTGAGGCCGGGTGTCAGGGTTTGATACGCGAAAAACACTGAGTGCCAAGACATCATGTGGTTGCCCAGTCGCAGGTACGGATCCATCGCGCTGTATTTCCGGCCGCTCATGGGCTCGATGCCGTTGATGCGAGCATGCATCCGGTCCAATCGCTGATTTGCGGCTGCGACGGTCGCGGTGTCGGCGAACACTGCGGTCAAGAAGTAGTACATGGTTCGGTTGAGCCGCCCGAGTGGGTCCTCGCGATAGCGGCTGTGTTCTTCGAGGGCCGCGGCGCCGTGAGTGCTGCCGACCATGTCCAGGATGAACGACCGCATCACCCCGGGGATCACCGCGGGATGCGACCACACCCGCCACGACACCGAATCGGGCCCCAATAGGCCATCGTCGGCGCGCTCGCTCGGCAGGTCGAAGTGGAACTGCTGGTCGACAAAGTTGGTCACGGTAGGGCCCTTCTTGCGGAACGGTGATCGGCGACTCAATAGAGACACGACATGTGTTTGAAAAAAAGAGAATACATCATGTGTCTCTAATGGCGACGGTAGTGTTTCGACTGTGACCGCCGCCGACACCGACACCGCCGTCGATGACGCCGAGCTGGCGCGTCTGACGTTCGAGCTGCTGTCCGGGGCGGGCGCTGAGCCACTGCCGCGGCACCGTCATCAACTCAGCCGTGATGACGTGCGACGGTCCCAGACGGCTCGCATTCTGGCGGCGGCGATCGAGCTGTTCGGCGATCGGGGCTATGCCGATACGACCGTCGCCCAGATTGCCGACCGAGCCGGCGTCTCTCGGCGCACCGTCTACGACCTCTACGACAGCAAGGAAGCGGTCTTCCTGCACACCTACCGGTGTACGCAGCTCTTGATGATGAAAGGGGCCGGCTCGGTCGACGACGAGCTGGAGCGCTCGACGCTCGCCGTCGAGGATCTGCCGGACGCGGTGCGCGGGCTGTTGTCCTTCATCGCCGCATCACCCGTCGCGGTCCGCATGTTCTTCTTGGAAGCCACAGGCGCGGGCCCCCGTGTGCGCGCTCGGCGCAACGAAGCCATCGCGGAATTTGTCTCGGTCGTCGCACCGGGGCTGCAGCGGTTGCGCGCCGCCACCGAACCCACGCTGCCCCCGCTGTCTGTGGAACTGTGCAACGCGATCGTCGCTGCCGCCATTGAACTGGTCGTTCAGCATCTCGGCCGGAGCCAACCGGAATCGCTCACCGACATCGCGCCGGCCGTGGCCGAACTCATCCGGGCCGTTGTGGCGCCCAACTGCGCGCGAGTTGCGTCTTAGGTACTGGCACTTGGCTTTTCGAAATACTGAACCAGGCAGAACTCGTGGCCTTCGGGATCGAGCATGACCATGACGATGCCCTCCTCGTAGTCGTGACGAGTGCCTGACCACCGCCCGCCGAGGTCTTCGACTCGCCGGCGGCCGTTATCGATATCGGCGACCTCGACGTCGAGATGAATGCGAACCTTCGCCGACTTCGGCTCGGGTACGCGTTGAAAGGTGAGTCGCGGTGTCGGGCCTGAGCTCGATCCGACGGTGGCCCAACCCGGGTTGTCGCCGTGCTCGGTGGTCTGCTCGATCCCGAGCAGTTGACCCCAGAACGTCGCCATCCGGCTCGGGTCGGCGCAATCGATCGTGATTCCTGACCAGCGAACGGACAATGCCGACTCCCGCCTCGCCCGCAATCGTGGGCTGTATCCAGTTCTAGACGACCGACGCCGAGCGTGGGGGCTTCCGTGGAAAACCGGCCGGAATCCTGCGTCATGACCCACGCTCGACGAGGCGCTCCTACACCGGTCGCAGCGACTTGATGGTCTTCATCGGGAACCGCGACGAGACGCGGTGGATGCCCGGGATGGAGAGCACCTTGCTCGTCAGGAACTGCTCGTAGGCAGCGAGGTCCGCGACGGCGACGCGGCAGAGATAATCGGGCGAACCGAACAGTCGATGGAGTTCGAGGACCTGAGGGTAGGCGGCCATCTTGTCTTCGAACGACTCGATGCTCTTCATGTCGAAGTCTGTGATCTCGATGTCCAGGAGGACCTCGAAGCTCTGGTTCGCGGCCGCGGGGGAGATCTGCGCCTGGTAGCCGACGATGACGCCGTCGGCCTCGAGTCGCTGCACCCGCCGCAGGCACGGCCCCGGTGTGAGCCCGACCCGTTCGGCCAGGGCAACGTTCGCAATGCGGCCGTCTTGGCGCAGGACCTCAATTATTGCCGCATCAAGTCTGTCCACGCCTAATTATTGCTTGTTGAGGCCGTGTAGCGCACTAAGTGGCAACCATATGCTGCATGAATCCTGGGATCATTGTCGTCATGGATACTTTGGCGCCGACATCTCGGAAGTCCGAGGTCGCGGCCGGGGTGCGGGCATCGCTGGCCGCCGGACTGGGCATGTATCCGATCGGCGTCGCCTTCGGCTTGCTGGTTGTCCAAGCGGGCCTGCCCTGGTGGGTCGCGCCGGCGTTGTCCATCGCATGCTTCGCCGGCTCGTTGGAGCTGCTGCTGATCGGCATGATCGTCGCGGTCACGCCGCTGGCGACCATCGCACTGACCGCGTTTCTGGTGAACTTCCGCCACGTGTTCTACGCGTTCACGTTCCCGCTGCACGTGGTGCGGAACCGGTTCGCCCGCGCCTACTCGGTGTACACCCTCGTCGACGAGGCGTATGCGGTGACGGCGGCCAACCCGCGCGGCTGGACCTCGTGGCGCCTGGTCTCGATGCAGGCCGCGTTCCAGTTCTATTGGGTCGGTGGCGGTTTGACGGGCGTTCTGCTCGGCTCGTTGCTGCCCACGCGCATCGAAGGGCTGGAGTTCGCGCTGTGCGCATTGTTCGTCACGCTGACGCTCGACGCGTGCCGGTCCCGCGATGGTGTGCCGTCGCTCCTGCTCGCCGCTCTCAGCTTCTCGATCGCGGTGGTGGTCGCGCCGCACGCGGCCTTGTTCGTCGGGCTGCTGTTGTTCATCGGCATGCTCGTGGTGCGCTACCTCCTGGCGCGGTGGCGTCATGGTTGATCTGCAGTACCTTGCGGCCGTCCTGGCGACGGTCTTCGTCATCAATCTGGCCCTGCGGGCGGTGCCGTTCGCGATCCTCCAGCCGCTGCGAAAGTCCCGCTTCGTCAACACGATGGCGACCTGGATGCCGGTCGGCATCGTGGTGATCCTCGCGGCGAGCACTCTGCGCTCGGTCGCCGGCGACGCCGGCCGCCTGGCGTGTGCAGCATTCGCCGTGGCGCTCACGGTGGGCGTCCACCTGCTCGGCGGACGGCGGACCCTGCTCAGCGTCGGAGCCGGCACGCTTGCCTATGTGCTGCTCGTGAACGCGTTCTGATTCGCCGGTGCGAATCTGTCGGTGCCCACCGATAGCCTGCGCGACATGAAGCTTGTCTCCACCCGCATCATCACCGCCGACGTGCCGAGTCTGGTCGGCTTCTATGAATTGGTGACCGGCGCCGACGCCCTCTGGGCCAATGAGCTGTTCGCGGAAATCCCCACGCCGGTGGGCACCTTGGCCATCGGCAGTGACAAGACCGTCGCTCTTTTCGGGGCGGGTTCCGCTGAGCCGGCGGCCAACCGAAGCGCCATCATCGAGTTCATGGTGGCCGACGTCGACGCCGAATATGAACGGCTGCGCGACAGGCTGGACGAGGTCGTCACCGAACCCACCACCATGCCGTGGGGCAATCGCGCCCTGTTGTTCCGCGATCCCGATGGCAATCTGGTCAACCTGTTCACGCCGGTCAGCGACGAGGCAAGGGCCAAGTTCGCGGTCTGAGGCGCGAACGACTGCCCCGAGCTTCGGCAGGCGTCCGACAGGACGCCGAGCGGCTCAATTCCGGATGCGGGATAAGCGGCCGAAGGCGGTACGCGCCGACGCGGGCGCTCCCGGCGAAGGGTGTGGCGCGTCGGCGATCGCGCCCGGCGACGCATGCCGCGGGAGGGTGGTGCGTCGGCGCCCTGACAGGCCAGATCGCAGCGCCAGACCGATGGCCGACAGCGTCATGATGATCCCGGCCGCACCCACCGGAATGGCGATCGACCGGCGCCGTGAGTGCACCGCAGCGCATTGGCCGGCGTAATCGCTGGCGACGAATGCGGGTCCGCGGTTGACGTGCTCGGCAAGGTTGACGGCGTCCTGATCGCGCGCGACGTCATACCGTGGATGGATGCCGTCGCCGCAAGGAATCGGATTGCCGCTCCGGTCAACGGAATTCAGATGGATCGGTATCGAGAGCGCAAGCAACACACCCAGTAGCGATGCCATCCCCATCACTATCAGCGAACGAACCAACACGCTGGCTCAGCACCTCCCCGCGCCGCCCCCCGACAGCAACAACCCTCGATGACGAACGTTATCCGGAGACACCGTATAGCAAACATTTCGTATTCGCCAGGGTTAACATATCTAGCCTCTGGCCTGCGCATATATTGCGTCTCTGGCGCGGCAATACGGCGATATGGCAACATTCCCGCGGTTTGTCGGATTAGCATCTGCCAGTGAGCTTCGTCGTCTCGCCGGAAGCGTACGGTCGCTATATGGGCCGCTATGCCGAACCGCTCGCGGCGGTCTTCGGTGCCTTCGCCGAGATAGCCGCCGGTGGCAAAATCCTCGACGTCGGCTGCGGTCCGGGTGCGCTGACGGCCTGTGCCCGATCGCGAGGAGCCGAGGTGTCGGCAATCGACCCGTCGCCGCCGTTCGTCGACGCGATCCGTGAGCGGTTTCCCGGAATCGACGCACGTATCGGTACGGCAGAGGAATTGCCTTACGACGCAGGTACTTTCGATGCTGCGCTGGCGCAGCTGGTGGTGCATTTCATGACGGACCCCGTCGCCGGCATCAGGCAGATGGCGCGGGTGGTGCGGCCCGGCGGCGTCGTCGCGGCGTGCGTGTGGGACGGGCCGGCCGGTGCGTTGGCACCGTTCTGGGATGTCGTCCACCTGATCGACCCTGACGCGCAGGACGAGGCGTTGCTCTCAGGCGCGCACCGGGGCCACCTGACCGAGCTGTTCGAGGCGGCCGGCCTGCGCGATGTGAGTGAAGACGCCATCGTGGTCGACGTGGTGCACCCGACCTTCGCCGAATGGTGGGAGCCCTACACGTTCGGCGTCGGTCCAGCCGGTGACTACGTCCAGCGTCTCGACGATGACGGGCGCAGCGCGCTGGAAGCCGTTGCGCGCGAACGATTGGGCGCCGGTCCGTTCACGGTCACCGCAACCGCCTGGGCTGCCCGCGGGACGGTCTGATCCCGGCGGGGAACGCTCAGGCGATACCCAGCGCCGCGGCCGTCAGATGCCAGAGCCGTTCGGCGGCCAGATCGGGATCGGTTCGCGGGGTGGCCCGAAGTTGTTGGGCGATGCTGTGGCGCAGGCCGCCGATGACGAACGCGCCGGCGCTGTCGGCATCGATATCGTCGGGCAATTGGCCGGATTTCTGTCCACTGCGGATGTTCTCGGCCGCGAACTCGCTCATGGTCTGGAGATGGACGGCTTCGAGTTCGGCGAGTTCAGGGTCCAGTGTCGCGCGGCCGAGCAGGATCGGCGCCAGGTCGTCGTCGAAGTGATAGGCGACGAAACGCCGGGTGCGCTCGCGTTCCCGGACGCCCCAGTCGGCGTCGACGGGCAGGTGCGCATCGGCGATGGCGTGGCGCAGCCCGTGGTAGAAGTCGTCGTACACCGCTGCGAGAAGCCCACTTTTGGAGCCGAAGTGGTGGTAGAGGGCGCCGGTACTCAGCTGCGCCCGACGCGTCAGTGCGCTCAGTTCGAGCACGCCGTTGCCGCGCACCAGTTCGTCGCGCGCGGCGGTCAGAAGTTGTTGACGTCCGATCGGGGCACGTGCCATAGTCCAAAACATAACAGAACTCGGTTATGTTTCGGGCGGGAGTGGGCAATGAGCACTGAAGTGTCATCGTTGGCGGATCTGAGCGGCGACCTGGCCGGCACATACCGCCGTACCGAGAGCAGCGGCGCGACCGTTGACCCCGCGATCGTGGACGCCGACCTCGCTGCGATGGCGCGCGACGGTTACGTGGTCCTGCCCGACCTGCTCACGCCGGCGCAGCTCGACGAGATTCGGAAAGCCGTCACGCCGCTGCTGAATCTGCACGGCCGCAACGGATTTGAGGGACGGTCGACGCAGCGCATCTACAGTGTGCTGAACAAAACAGCGGCGTGCGACGTCATCGTCGACCATCCGCGGGTGCTGGCGCTGCTCGACCGGATGTTCCTGCCGAACTACCTGCTGTCGATGCTCCAGGTGATCAACATCCTGCCGGGCGAGCAGGCGCAGATGCTGCACACCGACGACGGCTTCTATCCACTGCCGCGGCCCCGAGCCGCGTTGGGGGCGGCGACCATCTGGGCCATCGACGATTTCACCGCCGACAACGGCGCTACGGACGTGGTGCCCGGCAGTGACCGCTGGGGCGATCAGCTGCCGGGCGCCGCCGAGCGCAAACCCGTTGTGATGTCAGCGGGTTCGTGCGTGTTCTTCCCGGGCACGCTGTGGCACGGCGGTGGCGCCAACCGGACACCCAATCCGCGCCTGGCCGTCACCGCCCAATACTGCGAGCCGTGGCTGCGACCGCAGGAGGCGTTCACGTTGTCCATGACCAAGGACACCGTCCGCCGGGTGTCGGAGGATATTCGCCGCATGCTCGGCTACAGCATCCATCCGCCGTTCATCGGGCAGGTCGACGGTATGCACCCGAAGCGGCTGTTGGAATCGAGCTCCTGAACTACTGACAGCCTGTCGGTGTCGATCCCTATTGGTGTGCCCGTATCACCTTCGGTTACACCACAAAGGTGGCATCACCATCACCGGGCCCGCTGACCGGCTGGTGGTCACCGATGCCCACCAACACCGTCGGCCAACTAGATAGCGGCTCGCGGCCCGGCTCGACGACCGTCCCGCTGAGGTTAGGGTCAGGTCATGAGCAGCGCCGCGGAGAATCCCGCACAAGTCAGGGGTGAACGCCGCCGGATGCGGACGAGGGCCGCGTTGCTCGATGCGGCCGAGCAGCTGCTCGCGGATCGGTCGACGGACGCGATCCGGATGGAAGACGTGGCCGAGGTCGCCGGGATTTCACCGGCGTCGGTCTATGTCCACTTCGGTACCAAAGATGCCTTGGTATCGGCCGTCATTCAGCGGCTGCTCGACGCCTCGATGGCCGAATTGATGGCGGCCTACGCCACGGAGGGCACCGCGTTCGAACAGGTATTGGAGGCGGGTGTCGCCTACATGCGGTTGCTGATCGACCGGCCGGCGCTGACCCGCTATCTGTCGGTGAATGCCCTTGGCGGACCGAGTAATCCACTCGATGGCGAGGTATCCGCGCGAATTGATCTGCTGCGCAATGCTTTCGAGCAGCGAATTCAGGCTGCCGTCGACGGCGGCGAGGTACAGGCCGTCGACAGCAAGATGTTGTCGTATTTCTTGTTCGGGGCCTGGAACGGCGTGGCGGCGCTGGCATTGCGTACCGACAACGTCCGGTTGACGCCCGCCGAAGTCGAAGAATGCCTGCTCCAGGCCCGTGGGTTGCTGGCTCGAGCCGTCACCATTGCGTAATTTAGAGTCTCACTCTAAATTAAATGCATGACATCACTCGAAGCTCGGTCGACGGCCGAGCTCTATGAGCGGGTCCCGAGCCCCGAACTGGCGAACTCCGCCCTGCTGCGACTGCTGCCGAAGATCCTCTCGGAGGACCTGAGGCCCACCCAGGCCCAGGTCGCGGGCTTCGCGAAGTACGGCGTGACCGGAGACCCGTTGGCCGACGCGGTCGTTGCGGCCATGAAGGGGCCGGGCGGCAAGGCACTGCGCGGCCAGTTCGAACAGGCACTGACGCACGGCATCGACACCGTCGAGGACGCGCCGCTGGTACTTCGCGAGTTCTTCGCCGCGGTCGAAGAAGTGCCGTATTGGGTCGACCCGGAAAAGCTGCAGCGCGGCGCCGAGGTGACCAGCCGGATGGGTCCGCTCCTTGCCCCGAGCCTCCTCGTCGGTTTGGCGCTGACGTACACCACGCCCGATGGCAACGCGGTGCTGCTGCGTGCCGGCGATACCCGGGACAAGGCCGGCACCCGCGCCGTCGAGACCCTGTCCTGGCTGTCCTCGGTGACCACCCCGGGCGCGCTGCGTCGCGGTGAGTCGGGTTTCCAGTCGTCGGTGCGGGTTCGGCTGACCCATGCGTTCCTACGGTCCGGCATGCCATCGCGCGCGGACTGGGATGAGGGCCGCTTTGCGGTGCATCAGCAGGTGTTCAGTTCGGTCATCATCGCGTTCACCCTGGTGCCGATGGTCGTCGCGGGCATGGCCGGTAATCGCTTGCGCCGCAAGGACCGTGAGGCCGTCGTGCACCTCTGGCGCTACATCGCGTACATCGTCGGGGTGCATCCGAACCTGATCCCGGCCACCGAATCGGATACCAGCAGGCTGCTGTGGATGTTCCTCGACGAGGTGATCGCCCCCGACGCCGGTTCCACGGAACTGGGCACCGCACTGATCGACGCCTATCCCGAGATCTACGGTGTTACCGGCAACAAGCCGAGTCATCGGATCGCGCGCTGGCTGCTGCCGCAGTCGCACTCAGTGGTGGCACGCGCCGCCCTGGGGAACGAGGTCTCCGATGTCCTGGGCTTCCCGAAGATCAATCCGGCGATGGTGCCGCTGGTCGGTCTCACCATGGCAGTCACCACGGTGTGGTCGGCGCTGGACTTCATTCCGCCCGTGCGCCGCGCGCGTACCCGGGTGATGTACCGCAGCCGGGTCAGGATCATCGACCGGATGTGCCGGCGAACGCACGCCGACCTCAGCTACCGCCGCGAATAGCGCGAATCAGGCGATCGCTCAGTACGGCACGTCGGTGGCGCCGGCGGACGTGTCCTTCTCGTCGTGATTCGACTCGTGGAAACCGAAGCCTCCTGGATTGGGGCCCTGCCCTGGAGCCTCGAATTCGTCGCCGCCGTAAGGCACATCGGGGTCCGGCTGGGCACCGGCCATGGGGGCAAGGCTGACCGCCCCGCCGATCGCGGCAGCGGCAATCCACGATGCAATGAGCGCGTTTTTCATTCGCATGACGCCTCCTGAGGGCTTACCCGTAATCGGGAATTTGCCCACCGATGTTAATCGCGGCAGGACTCCATTGACGCCGATTGAAATTATTCGCCCGATTCCCGGACCTGCAGGTCAGGCGAGTACTTCGATCTCGTCGCCCAGGCGATATCCCGGCGTCAATGACAGCGAATCGCCGCTCCAGAACGACCCCGGGTCGAAATAGTTCTCCCGCTTCTCGGTGACCAGCAGACCCATTTCCTCATAGGTGATGGCCACGGTCTCGGCGCAGTACGCGGTCTCGAGCCCGGCCGTGCGCCGGCGCTTCTTGTCGCGCTCGGCAGTTTCGCGAACCCTGCGGTGCACCACGGGAATTCCGCGTGTGTAGTCGCTGACCACCGGCGCCCGCCCGCGGAACCACCGACCCGTCAGCCGTGCAGTGGTCGGGAATGCGGTGCCGTCCATGCGGGCCACCACTTTCAGCGCGAGGTCTTCCTGCTCGCGGGTGGCGTACGGCGTCAGTTGCCGCAGCCAGCACCGCTGCCCGTAGACGTACACCCAGCGTTCGACCGCTGCGCGCAGGTCATTGAGTTGCACGCCGCGGTGATGGCTGCCGCTCCATAGACATTCGAGTTTGTCGCCGAGTTCGGCGTGCCAGATCAGCGGCGGCAGATCGTCGATGGCGACCGTCATGCCGACATGGTTCACCGGCGCGTTGGTGAGCGTCTGGATCGCGCGGTCAGGCTTGGAAGCGCCACGGAACAACCAGATATCGCCGGTCCGGGTTTCGGCCAGCGCCCGCTCCAGAGTCACCGCGTTACCAGTCATCTGGGCAGCTTAGACATTCCCCGTCGCTTCGCTCGTCCATAATCGCCCCATGCGTGGCTTATGGAAGTGGGTTGGCATGGCTGGTGTCGCGGGCGTGGTCGCCGGTGGCGTGTTGGTCGCTCGTGACCAGCGCAAGCGCAACTCGTACACCGCCGAGGATATTCGGGCGCGGTTACATCAGCGGGTGGCCGACTCTGACGGCCAGTCGACCGCGTAGAGCCGGTGGTCGCCGGTGAAGCCCTTGAGCTCGGCGGCCCGGCCGGCGTCGAAGCTGATATCGGCGCAGGAACCCAAGGCGGACAAGGTATCCCGCACGGCCTTGCTCACCAGGATTTCGCCCCCGTCGGCCTGGCTCGCGACGCGGGCCGCCATGGCCACGTTGCGGCCGAACAGGTCATCACCGCGGCGCACCGACTTTCCGGTGTGAATACCGATGCGAACCCGAACGCCACCCGGCGCCTTGGCCAACTGCTGTTGCATGTCGATGCTGCAGCGCACGGCCTGCTCGGGCTCGGCGAAGGCGATCATGAAACCGTCGCCCTGACTCTTCACGACGTACCCGGCCTGTTTCTTGACGCACCGGCTCACCAACTTGTCGTGGTGATCGATCAGCCGCACCCAGGCCCGGTCGCCCATGCGCTCGTTGAGAGCCGTGGACCCCTCGATGTCCGAGAACACGATCGCGACCCGACCCGTCGGCGCCAACTTGGCCAGGTCGGGCCGTTCCACCTCGGCCCAGCCGGCCAGCTCCTCGATCGACGACCACATCGCGCCGCCGAAACCCTCTTTGTTGATGAGATTGGCGGTCTGCCACATCGTCTTGACCGCAGCCCGCCCGCCGGCCAGCAGCAGGTTGGTGCGCGGCTCCGTTGGTGCGCGCAACGACTCGATCTCCTGCCGCGCGGCCCGCAACCGGGTGCGCGTCACGCGCAGCGCAATCGCCTCGGCGGCAACGACCACCGCGAGGACGCAGATTGCGACCAGCTCTACCGTCACCGCTCAAGTATCGAGGCGATGGCCCGCGATCGGCTCATTGACGAACGAACTGCACCACCGCGTCGGTGAACGCGTCATTGTCGTCACCGGCTGCGGTGTGCCCGGCGTCGGACAATTCGACGAACTGCGCGCCGGGGACCTTCTGCAGGAAGTCCTGCACGCCTTCGGTGCTGACGACGTCGGAGAGCTTGCCGCGGATCAGCAGGATCGGGATCTGCAGGTTGATCGCCGCGTGCTCGAGCATCTCGGCACGCTCGAACGGGTCGTCGCCCGGGGCGGTGAGGAATGCCGGGTCCCAGTGCCAGAACCACTTGCCGTCGCGCAGCCGCAGGTTCTTCTTGAGCCCTTCGACGCTGCGTGGTCGGGCGCGGTGCGGCAGGTACGCCGCGACGGCGTCGGCGGCCTGTTCGAGCGAGGTGAAGCCGTCGATGCCGCTGAACATGAAGTCGCGGATTCGTGCGCTGCCACTCTTCTCGAACCGCGGTACGACGTCGACCAGGACCAGCTTGGTGACCAGTTCGGGACCGGCCTCGTGCGCGACCGGCAGACTGGTCAGGCCGCCCATGCTGGCGCCGATCAGGGCCACCGGCCGGCCGATCTGGTAGATCACCTGCAGCGTGTCACCGGTCAGCGTCTCGAGCGAGTAGTTCGCGGTGGGGGAGCGGTCGCTGTCCCCGTGCCCGCGGCTGTCCAGCGCGACGACGTGGAAGCCGGCGTCCGCGAGAATATGGCCGGTGTTCTTCCAGGAGTGCCGATTCTGACCACCGCCATGCAGCATCAGGATGGTGGGCTTGTCCGCAGCGATGTCCGCGTCGCGGTTCCACTCGTCGGCGGCCAGGGCCAGCTCGTCGATACCGCGGAATCGCACCGTCTGTGGACTGCTGCCGTCATCGGCCGGGGAAGTGCGTTCGTCGGTGCTCACTGGGGAATCCTCTCGTCACTTCTCCTGCACGTTACCGAGCTGTGCTAACTGAACCGAACATGACCCTCGTAACCCCGTGGTCTCTAGACTCGGCCGAGGTGTCGCCGCCCAGGCCGGGCGCGCGGCGAGAGGAAGGCATATGGCTGACGAGCACGGGCGGCACAGGGATCCCGACGAGGTGGACGACGAACACGCGGACGCCCCGGACGTGACTCCCGATGCCGCCGACGAGAAACCGGCCATTTCGGACGAGGAGGCCCTCGCTTTCCTGAAACCGGCTGCGCCCAAACGCGATAGCCGCGTGATCGTGGCGCTCGTCGTCGGAGTGCTGGTGGTTGGCGCGCTGGGCGCGGTGGTGACGTGGCTCGGTCAGCGCGAGCTGCAGCTGCGTCGTGACGATGCCCTGCACGAGATGTATCTGACTGCCGGGAAACAGGTCGCGGTGAATCTCACGACCATCGATTACCGGCACGTCGACGAGGACATCAAGCGGGCGCTGGACGCCTCGACCGGCGCCTTTTTCGATGACTTCAAGCTGCGCTCGCCGGCCGTCGTGGACTCGGTGAAACAGCAGCAGTCGGTATCGGTCGGCACGGTCACCGAGGCCGGCGTGGACTCGGCGACCGACACCAGTGGCACGGTGCTGGTCGCGGTGAAGGTGCACACCGAGGTCGGCAACGGGCCGCCGCAACGCGACCGCTACTGGCGCGTGCGCCTGACGATGCAGAAGGTGGGCGACAGCGCCAAGGTGTCGAAGGTGGAGCCGATCCAATGAGCAAGCACGGGATTGACGAGCCCGAAGAGCCGGCCGAAGCCGAGCCTGCGGTCAATGTTGCTGCGCCGCAACCGAAACGGCGAAAGGCCGGCGGCGTTGACTGGGTCCGCGTGACGGCGTACCGGGTCCTGCCGGCGCTGGCGGTCGTGCTCGCGGCCGCGGCCGGCGGCCTGTGGTACCTGACCTCGAGGCACGGCAACGAGGCCGACCGGACCGCGGTGATCAAGGTCGCCAGCGACGGCACGACCGCCCTGCTGTCGTACGAGCCGGACACGGTCCGTCAACAACTGACCGACGCGCGCAAACTGCTCACCACCCCGTTCCTGGACGAGTACACGACGCTGACCAAGTCGGTGATTCCCGGCGCCGAACAGCGGCACATCGCCGCGGCGACGTCGGTGCCGGCGGCGGCCGCGGTGTCGGTCGAGGAGAACCATGCGGTGGTGCTGGTGTTCGTCAACCAGACGGTCCGTGTCGGTGACCAGCCGCCGACCAGCACTCCGACGAGCGCGCGGGTGACCCTGGAACGACTGGGGGGCCAGTGGCTGATCGCCAAGTTCGAACCGGTGTGATGGCGGCCGCCGACGCCCAGAGTTTCTGGATGTCGGCGGAAATCCCCAATGACATGTTTCAGATCTGCGCGTTCGACGGTGTCCCCGCAGACCTGGACGAGGCGCTCGCCGCGGTACGCCGCAATGTCGCCGCATGTCCAGAGTTGTTGGTACGCATCGATGATTCGGCGTCCTGGCGCTATCCGTCCTGGGTGCGGTGCGACGCCGCGGAGATCGTCGTGCACGAACTCGAGGACGCCACGTGGTCCGGGTGTCTGAACGCCGTGCGCGGGGTGGCCGCCGGTGACCAGCTCGATGCCACCGTCCGGGCGTGGCGCCTGCACGTGTTCGTCGGCGTCAGCGGGATACCGGAGACGACGAGGCCGGGCACGGTCGTCGTCGTGCAGATGTCGCATGCCCTCGCCGACGGGCGGCGCGCGACGGCACTCGTGGGACGAATCTTCGGCCGGGACCAGCAGGTGCCGGCAGTGGTCGAATCGCGCCTGGGGTCATGGGCGCTGCCGTACCTGGCTGCGCGGGCCAGTGCGGCGCACCGTCGACTCGTGCAGGACACGGAGTCGGGTGTTGTTGCCGCCCCCGCGGATTCGTGGCCGTTGCAGTCGACCAACAACGTGCCGGCGGGGCCCGACGAATTGCGGACAGTGGTCCGCCGTCGTGCGGACCTGCCCGGGCCGACGGTGACGGTCGGTGTCCTGGCGGCCGTCTCGGAGGCGCTCGCCGCCGAGTTGGGCGGCGTCACCGCGCTCGGGGCCGAGGTGCCCATGGCCAAGAGCGGTACCCGTCGCGCCTACAACCATTACGGCAACGTGGGCGTGGCATTGCACCCGCAATTGCCCTTTCATGAGCGCGCGGTCCAGATCGAGGCGGAACTCGCCATGCGGCGGCAGCGGTTCGAGCATCCCGCGGTCGCGGCGAGCGATGCCGCCACTGCGGCGGTGCCGGCGCGACTGCTGCGTTGGGGCACGGAACAATTCGACGCGCATGCGCGCTCGACGACGGTCACCGGCAACACCGTGGTGTCGAGCGTCAACCGCGGTCCGGCCGATCTGACGTTCGGTGGGTGCCCCGTTGCGTTGACCACCGCCTGCCCGGCGCTGTCCCCGATGATGGGTTTGACGCACGGGGTGCACGGCATCGGCGACGTCGTGACGATCAGCGTGCACGCGTCCCCGTCGGCCTTACCGGATGTCGAATCGTATGTGGAACGGTTGTCAGCGGTTCTCGACTCCGGGGCTTAGTCTCGACGCGTGACTGCTTACGCCTTCTCGATCCTGCTGCTGCGGGTGGTGCTCGGCCTGACCATGGCCGCGCACGGGTACAACAAGTTCTTCGGTGGCGGCCGGATCCCGGGCACCGCCGGCTGGTTCGACAGCATCGGCATGAAGCCGGGCATGCTGCACGCCCGGCTGGCCGCCAGCACCGAGATTCTCGCCGGTCTGGGTCTCGCGGTCGGCTTCCTGACGCCGATCCCCGCCGCGGGCTTCGTGGCGCTGATGGTGGTGGCCGCGTGGACCGTGCACCGCGAGAACGGCTTCTTCATCGTGAAGTCCGGTTGGGAGTACAACCTGGTGCTGGGCGTGGCCGCGGTGACGATCGCGGGTACCGGCGCGGGCCGCTACAGCCTGGACTGCCTGCTCTTCCACAAGACCGGCTTCTACCACCTGCTACATGGCTGGTGTGGGCTGGCGATTGCCGTCGGGCTCGGGCTCGCCGGTGGCATCGGGCAGCTGCTGATCTTCTTCCGCCCGCCGGCCAAGGTCTGAGCACTCGTCGCTGACCCGGCTTCCAGGGCGCTGATTCTCGAACTTTTGCACCCGGAATGCAGAGTCAACTGTGGGATCCGATTCCGTCAGACTAGAACACGTTCTAGTCTGACGGGCATGGGGTTTTTGAAACAGGACACTCCCGTCATCGACTTCGACGAGTGGAGCAAGGGCACCCGCGCGCAGAGGATCATTCCGATGGCCCGGCACTGGGCCGAGGTGGGCTTCGGCACCCCGGTGGCGCTGCACCTGTTCTACGTCGTCAAGATCGGCCTGTACATCCTCGGTGGCTGGCTGATCGCGTTGTCCACCAACGGGATCGACGGCTTCACGAACGTCGCGGCGTGGTGGACCGAGCCGATCGTCTTCGAGAAGGTCGTGCTGTACACGATGCTGTTCGAGGTGGTCGGCCTCGGCTGCGGGTTCGGCCCGCTGAACAACCGCTTCTTCCCGCCGCTGGGCTCGATCCTGTATTGGCTGCGGCCGAAGACCATTCGTCTGCCACCGTGGCCCGGGCGTATCCCGCTGACCAAGGGGGACGCCCGCGGGCCGGTCGATGTGCTGCTCTACGGCGCACTGCTGGTGCTGCTCGTCGTGGCGTTGTGCTCGGACGGCACCGGCCCGGTCGTGCCCGGCGCGCAGGTCGGGGTGCTCCCGATGTGGCAGATCTGGGCGATTCTGAGTGTCCTCGCGCTGGCCGGCCTGCGGGACAAGGTGATCTTCCTGGCCGCCCGCGGCGAGGTGTACGGCTCGTTCACCGTCGCGTTCCTGTTCGCGGGTTACGGCGTCGACCTGATCATCGCCGCCAAGCTCGTGTGCATGGTGATCTGGCTGGGCGCCGCGACCTCCAAACTCAACCACCACTTCCCGTTCGTCATCTCCACGATGATGAGCAACAACCCGGTCCTGCGGCCGAAGTTCATCAAGCGCGCATTCTTTGAGCACTTCCCCGATGACCTGCGTCCCGGCCGCCCGTCCCGCTTCATGGCGCACTTCAGCACCGTCATCGAGGGTGCCGTGCCGGTGGTGCTGTTCTTCAGCGGCGGCGGCTGGCCGACCTACATCGCCGCGTTCGTCATGCTGTGCTTCCACTTCGGCATCCTGTCGGCGATCCCGATGGGGGTGCCGCTGGAGTGGAACGTCTTCATGATGTTCTGCGTCGTGACCCTGTTCGTCGGGCACGCCGACATCGGCCTCACGGACCTGACCTCGCCGTGGCCCGTCGTCCTGTTCGCGGTCGTCGCGGGCACCGTCGTCATCGGAAACCTGTTCCCGCGCAAGGTGTCTTTCCTGCCCGGCATGCGGTACTACGCCGGCAACTGGGACACGTCGCTGTGGTGCATCAAGCCGTCCGCATCGGAGAAGATCGAGAAGAACATCGTCGCGATCGCCAGCATGCCCGCCGCGCAGCTCGAAAAGTTCTACGGCAGCAAGGAAGCCGCTCAGATCCCGATGTACATGGGCTACGCGTTCCGTGCCTTCAACACGCACGGGCGCGCGCTGTTCACGCTCGCCCACCGCGCGATGGCCGGGTACAACGAGGACGACTACACCCTGACGGACGGCGAACGCATCGTCTCGACCGCCATCGGCTGGAACTTCGGCGACGGGCACATGTCCAACGAACAGCTCGTCGCGGCCCTGCAGGAGCGGTGCCGGTTCGAGCCGGGCGAGGTGCGGATCGTCATGCTCGACGCCCAGCCCATCCACCGGCAGACGCAGCAGTACCGCCTGGTCGACGCCGCCACCGGCGAATTCGAGAGCGGCTACGTCAAGGTTCGCGACATGGTGACCCGCCAGCCGTGGGCCGACGACGTGCCGGTCTACGACGTCACTAGCGCATGACGTCGCGGACTTTGACGTCCTCCATGCCGGCGAACAGCAGGCTGTTCGCGATGTCGAGGTGCTTGCGCCAATGCGCCTCGGCGGCGGCGCCGTTGCCGGACCGCATGAGCGTCATGAGCCGCTTGTGCGAGCGCATCATGATGTCGTAGTCGGCTTTGGACATCGGGCGGTTCTCGCGCATCGCGAACGCGGTGTGCCGCACGGTGATCTCCTGCAGCATGCCGGTGATGACGGTCAGCGTCGCGTTGCCGGACAGCTCGACCATGCGCCGGTAGAAATCGGCTGTCGTCTCGGCCATGCGGCCGGACTCGTACCCCGACGGGACGTACTCGGCCAGCATGGTGTCGAGCTCGTCGAACGCTTCCTTGCTGCCGGACTCGGCCAGCAGCCGCACCGCGATCGGTGCGATGGCCGACCATGCGGTCATCACGTCGGCGATCGTCGCGCCGGACAGTTCCAGCAGCAGACCGGCCGGGCGGGCGACGATCTCCGGTCCGGGCACGCGGACGCGGGCCCCGGTGCGCGAGCCGCGCCGCACCTCCACCAGGCGCTCGGATTCCAGGACCCGGACGGCTTCGCGCAGGGTCGGGCGGCTGACCCCGAAGTGCGCCATCAGCTCGGCCTCGTTGGGCAGGAAGTCGCCCTCCTTGAGCTGGCCGTCGACGACCATGCGGCGCAGAGTGCCGGCCACCAGTTCCGCGGTTTTGGGGGAGCGGATGGGGCCGCTGGCCGAGGATGGCACAGTACGTGGGTCGATCATCGGCGACAACGGCGGAGTCTGCGCCATCTGGGCCCTCCTTGAACCGAATCGCTGGCCTCGTGTTAGGCAACTCAGTAAACCATGTACGGCGCTGCACGCTGCGCATTCCCGAATCGGCGTTGTCTACCAACTAGTAGGTTGACCTAGTAAACCTACTGTTCTATGTTCACTGATAAGGGCGCCTTTACGGGTGTCAATACCGTGTCGATATTCAACGTTGAAGGAGAAGTCCGTGGCTGAAGCAGTCATCGTCGAGGCGGTCCGGTCGCCCATCGGCAAGCGCAACGGCGCCCTGTCGGGTGTGCACCCGGCCGAGCTGTCGGCTCAGGTACTCAACGCGCTAGTGCAGCGCGCCGGCGTCGACCCCGCCCTCGTCGACGACGTGATCTGGGGCTGCGTCATGCAGGCCGGCGAGCAGGCGCTGGATATCGCCCGCACCGCGGTGCTGACCGCCGGCTGGCCCGAGACCGTCCCCGGCGTCACCGTCGACCGCCAGTGCGGCTCGAGCCAGCAGTCGGTGCACTTCGCCGCCGCCGGTGTGGTCGCCGGCCACTACGACGTCGTCGTCGCCGGTGGCGTCGAATCGATGTCGCGCACCCCGATGGGCTCGTCGCTCGCCAACGGTGGACACCCCTACCCGGAGGCCTTCCGCACTCGCTACGACCAGACCCCGAACCAGGGCACCGGCGCCGAGATGATGGCCGAGAAGTGCGGCCTGTCCCGCACGCAGCTCGACGAGTTCTCGCTGCGGTCGCACGAAAAGGCAGCTGCCGCACAGGATGCGGGCGCCTTCAAGGACCAGATCGTGGCCATCAAGGACCAGGACGGCAATATCGTCTCCGAGGACGGCGGCATCCGCCGCGGTGGCACCGTCGAGTCCATGGCCGCCATCAAGCCGGCCTTCAAGGAAGACGGCGTCATCCACGCAGGCAACTCGTCGCAGATTTCCGATGGCTCGGCCGCGCTGCTGATCATGTCCGCCGAGAAGGCAAAAGAGTTGGGGCTCAAGCCCCTTGCTCGCCTGCACACGGGTGTCCTGGCCGGCGCCGACCCGGTGATGATGCTCAGCGCCCCGATCCCCGCCACGCAGAAGGCGCTGGCCAAGTCCGGCCTGAGTGTCGGCGACATCGGCGTGTTCGAGGTCAACGAGGCCTTCGCCCCCGTTCCGATGGCGTGGCTCAAGGACATCGGCGCCGACGAGAGCCGGCTGAACCCGAACGGCGGCGCCATCGCCCTCGGCCACCCGCTCGGTGGTTCCGGTGCGCGCATCATGACCACGCTGCTGCACCACATGCGGGACAACAACATTCAGTACGGTTTCCAGACCATGTGTGAGGGCGGCGGCCAGGCCAACGCGACCATCCTGGAGCTGTTGTGACCTCTGACGCCATCGCTCCGGGTGCTCTTGCCGAACGCAGGGGGAACGTCCTGCTGATCACGATCAACCGGCCCGAGGCCCGCAACGCCGTCAATCAGTCGGTGAGCATCGGGGTCGGCGACGCACTGCAGGCGGCGCAGGACGACCCCGAGATCCGGGCCGTGGTGATCACCGGGTCCGGCGACAAATCGTTCTGTGCCGGTGCGGATCTCAAGGCGCTCTCGCGCGGCGAGAACCTCTTCCACCCCGACCACACGGAGTGGGGCTTCGCCGGCTACGTCAGCCATTTCATCGACAAGCCCACCATCGCGGCGGTCAACGGCACCGCCCTCGGGGGCGGCACGGAGCTGGCGCTGGCCAGCGATCTCGTGATCGCCGAGGACAGCGCGAAATTCGGTCTGCCGGAAGTGAAACGGGGACTGATCGCCGGCGCCGGCGGAGTGTTCCGCATCGTCGATCAGCTCCCGCGCAAAGTGGCGCTGGAGCTGATGTTCACGGGTGATCCCATGACCTCGGCCGACGCGCTGCGCTGGGGCCTGATCAACCAGGTAGTGCCGGACGGCACGGTCGTCGACGCGGCGCTGGCACTGGCGGAACGGATCACCTCCAACGCGCCGCTGGCCGTGCAGGCCAGCAAGCGGGTGGCGTACGGCGCCGACGACGGCGTGGTGACCGCCGAGAAGGACGGCTGGCGGCGCACCAACCGCGAGTTCGTGACGCTGTTGCAGTCCGAGGACGCCAAGGAAGGCCCGTTGGCCTTCGCGCAGAAACGCCAGCCCGTATGGAAAGCCAAGTGACGGAGAAGAAATCGTGAAGCGGACAGTATTCGAAGCGGAGCATGAGGCACTGCGGGAATCGACCCGGCAGTACATCGAGCGTGAGCTCGTCCCCAATGCCGAGAAGTGGGAAGAACAGCGCATGGTCGACCGGTCGGCGTTCGTCGCCGCCGGAAAGTACGGCCTGATCGGGTTCAACATGCCCGAGGAGTTCGGCGGCGGTGGGTCCGACGACTTCCGCTTCAATGCCGTGATCGACGAGGAGCTGGCCCGCTACGGCGGCCCGGCGCCGTCGCTCAGTCTCCAGAACGACGTCGTCGCACCGTATTTCAAGCACCTCGCGAACGACGAGCAGAACGCGCGGTGGATGCCGGGCATCGCCAGCGGTGAACTGATCCTTGCCGTCGCGATGACCGAGCCCGGTGCCGGCAGCGACCTGGCGGGCATCCGCACCTCCGCCGTGCGCGACGGGGACGACTGGATCATCAACGGCTCCAAGACATTCATCTCGTCGGGCATCAACTGCGACCTCGTCGTCGTGGTGTGTCGCACCAATCCCGAAGCGGGTCACAAGGGCTTCACCCTGCTGGTCGTCGAGCGTGGCATGGAAGGCTTCGAGCGCGGCCGCAAGCTGGACAAGATGGGCCTGCACGCGCAGGACACCTCGGAGCTGCACTTCGAGAACGTTCGGGTGCCGCAGGCCAACCTGCTGGGCGAGGAAGGCCGCGGCTTCTACCACCTGATGCAGAACCTGCCGTCCGAACGCCTCGGCATTGCGATCTCGGCGATCGCGGGCGCGCGCGAATGCTGGCGCCAGACACTGCAATACGCCAAGGACCGCAAGGCCTTTGGGCAGTCGATCGGCAATTTCCAGCACAACCGGTTCCTGCTGGCCGAGATGGACACCGAACTCGACGTGTGCGAACGCTACATCGACCGGTGCCTGGAGGGCGTGCTCGACGGGGACCTGTCTGCCGTCGAGGCGGCGAAGGCCAAGTGGTTCTGCACCGAGACCGCCAAGAAGGTCATCGACGGCTGCCTGCAGTTGCACGGTGGCTACGGCTACATGATGGAGTACCGCGTCGCCCGCGACTACTGCGACAGCCGCATCCAGACGATCTTCGGTGGCACCACCGAGATCATGAAGGACATCATCGGCCGCGACCTGGGTCTGTAGTCACCCGAAAAGCCAATCGGCGCCCCTGCACAACGTGGTGCAGGGGCGCCGATTTCGGTTGTCTGGCTGCTGACTACCGCGCGGCAGACGTCGTGGTGGTCGGGGTCGCCGAGGTCGACGCCGGAGCCGACTCGGCGGCGCTCGGCGCTGCGGAGGTCGACGTGGCCGTCGTGGCCGAGGTGGCGGTCTCGCTACCCGCTGCGGTGACCGGAGCCGGGGCCTCCGCCAGGTCCAGCACGGTGTCGATGATGTAGATGCGGGCGTTGCTCGCCTCGATGGCGCCACACACCAGCTTGGCGGTGTCGTTGACCTTGATGTCGCCGCCGTCGCCGGTCACCTTGATCTGGGTGCCCTGCTGCGTCGGACGCTGGCCCTTCACGGTGTCATTGCCCAGTACGCCCAGGAACACGTGGTAGTAGTCCAGGCTGGTCAGCGCGGCCGGGTCGGCCTTCAGGGACTCGAGCTTGGCCGGGTCCAGCGCCGCGAAGGCTTCGTTGGTGGGCGCGAACACCACGTACGGGCCGTTGTCCAGCACGCTGGTGACGTTCACGGCGGGGTTCAGGCCACCGGACACCGCCGAGTTGAAGGTGCTGATCGCCGGAATGGCGGCCAGCGCCTGGCTCACCGGCTTGTTGGCCAAGGTCTTCAGGTCCGGCATGCCGGCCTTGACCTTGTCGCAGCCGGGGCCCTGCGGGTCCACCGTCTTGTTGGTCGGCGGCGGCAGCGGCGGCGGGTCTGCGTAGGCGGATACCGCCAGGGGCAGCGACGCCGTCAACGCGGCGACGGCCGTGGTTACGCCCAGAAATCTGCTGGTGCGAGTCTTCATGTTTCGGCTCCTCAGCTGTTCATGATGCGCACACAGACCGGTCGGGGATACCCCATCCGAGGCGTGGCGCCCGTCGAATGGTACTGGCTGGCGCCGTGAAACAGCAAAATCAGCTACCGGTGGTCCGGTTTGGTCAGGCGGTTCTGACCTGCACTTTTCGCACGCTGAAGCACAGCGCCGCGGCCACCGCGCACAGGCCTGCGGCCAGTTGAAAGGCCAGGTCATAGTTACCTTGCAGGTCGCGCAGCCAGCCGGCCGCCTCCGCTGCGACCGCCGCGCCGACTTGATGCGCGGCAAACACCCAGCCGAACACCACAGGGGACCGATCGCCGAAGTAGTCGCGGCACAGCGCGATCGTGGGCGGCACCGTGGCAACCCAGTCCAGGCCGTAGAAGACGATGAACACCCAGGTGCCCGGGTCGGCGTGCGGAGAAAGCAGCGAAGGCAGCAGCATCAGGGAGATGCCGCGTCCGACGTAGTAGACGGTGAGCAGGAGCCGCGGATCGACCCGGTCGGTGAGCCAGCCCGAACAGACCGTGCCGGCCACGTCGAGGACGCCGATGGTGGCCAGGAGACCCGCGGCGACCGTCGTCGGCATGCCGTGGTCGCCCGCGGCGGGGATGAAGTGGGTACCGATCAGTCCGTTGGTGGTCATCCCGCAGATCGCGAAGCTGCCGGCCAGGAGCCAGAATACCGGCGCCCGCGCGCCGATGACGAGGCCGTCCAGCGCGGACCGGAAACCGTTCGTCGGTGCGGCGGTCCGGGCCGGCGGATGGTGGCGCATGACGACGAGGACGGGCGCGATGACCGCGAACGCGGCAGCGGCGACGATGAGGCAGGCCCAGCGCCAGCCGTGACGGGTCGCGACCTCGGCGACCAGCGGCAGGAAGATCAGTTGTCCCGTGGCGCTCGCCGCGGTCAGTACTCCGGTCACCAAGCCACGGCGTTCGTCGAACCAGCGGGTGGCGACAATCGCGACGAAGCCCATCGAGATGCAGCCGGTGCCGATGCCGACCAGGACGCCCCAGCACGCCACCAACTGCCAGCCGGTCGTCATCCGGATCGACAGCGCCGAGCCGGCGGTGATCAATCCCAGCGCCACCGTCAGCACCGGCCGGACCCCGAACCGGTCCATCAGTGCGGCCGCGAACGGAGCAGTGACTCCGAAGAGCGTCATGTTGACCGACATCGCCAGGCCCACCGTGGCGTGCGACCAGCCGAACTCGTGGTGCAGAGGCGTCATCAGGACACCGGGCACCGCACGGAAGCCGGCGGCGGCCAGGATGGCCAGGAAACTGACGGCGGCCACCGTCCATGCGGCGCGAGTCGGCGCTGTCGTCGAGGTGAGCGTCACCGCATCACTTTGGCCGGTGGCGGCAGGAGAGGCCAGTGGCGGAACCGACACGAACCGCACAGATTGCGCCACGCTCTGGGTCGGCTGGGCGTGCGACCTACCATGTGGCCATGTCAGGACCGTTGATTCTTCCCATCCAGGGCCACGCGCCGCAGCTGCACGACGAGTCGTGGGTCGCGCCGACCGCTTCGGTGCTCGGCCAGGTGACGCTCGCCGCGCGGGCCAGCATCTGGTACGGCACCACGCTGCGTGCCGAGTTCGAGCCCATCGAGATCGGTGAAGGCTCCAACATCCAGGACGGCTGCACGGTGCACGTCGACCCGGGCTTCCCGGTGAAGGTCGGCGCGGGCGTCAGCGTCGGGCACAACGCGGTCCTGCACGGCTGCACCGTCGAGGACGGTGCCCTGGTCGGCATGGGGGCCATCGTGCTCAACGGCGCGACGATCGGCGCCGGCTCGCTGGTCGCGGCCGGAACCGTTGTGCCGCAGGGGTTTGTGGTGCCGCCGGGCACGATGATCGCCGGTGTGCCGGGCAAGATCCGGCGCGAGCTGACCGAGGACGAGATCAACCACAACCGCATCAACGGCCAGGTTTACGAGCACCTGCTCACGCTGCACCGCGGCTGAGGCGAGGGATTTGTGCACGATTTTCCGCGGCCGGCGCGGTGTCTTGTTTCGGGACATCGCTGACACATGTATGTCTCGGGACATCGCTGACACCTGAGTGAGGTGTGGACCCATCGTGGTTCATGGCCCAGAAGGTGACGGCGATGGATATTCGTGCTGCGACGGCGTTGGCCGGGCAGGTCGAGAATGTGGCGGCGTTCTGCCGGGATCAGCAGATCAGTCGACAGACGTTCTATAAGTGGCGCAAGCGGTTCGGGCAGCTAGGGCTGACCGGACTCGAAGAGCTATCACGACGGCCGGTGTCGTGTCCCGGGCAGACCGCGGCCGCGGTCGAGGAGCTGGTGCTGCGCCGCCGCAAGGAGCTATTGGAAGCCGGCCGCGACCACGGCGCACACTCGATCCACTGGGCGCTACGGCGTGAGGGCCATGTTGGTGTGCCCGCACCGGCCACGATCTGGCGGATCTTGACGCGCCACGGTGCGATCACCCCGCAGCCGCGTAAACGGCCCAAGTCAGCGACCAAACGGTTTGTCTTCGATCGCCCGAACGGTTGCTGGCAATCAGACTGGACCGAATGGGCACTGGCGGACGGCACGGCGGTGGCCATTGCGGGCTGTCTGGATGATCATTCCCGCTACCTGGTCGGGTTGGCCGCCGCAGCCGGGCCGGGCACCGGCGAGTTGGTGTGGTCGGTGATGCTGGCCGGTATCAGCGAGTGCGGGATTCCGTCAATATCGTTGTCGGACAACGGCCTGATGTACACCGGGCGGCGGCTCGGGTTTGAAACGACGTTCGAGGCGAACCTGCGGGCCCTGGGAGTGAAAACGATCAACTCGACCCCCTATCACCCGCAGACGTGCGGCAAGATCGAGCGGTTCTGGCAGACCCTCAAAAAGTGGCTCCACGCGCACCCCACCCCGGACACTGTCGCTGACCTCGACGATCTGCTCGCGGTGTTCCGACACTGCTACAACCACCAACGACCACATCGAGCGCTCGGCGGAGCCACTCCGGCAGAGGTTTTCGCGGCCACCGAACGCGCCCGCCCCGCAGACCGGCCCTTGCCGGCCCCGGTGTTTGTCACCACCGGCACCGTTAACGACACGACCGGTCGGGTGTTCGTGCCGCCCTACGTCATCAACGTCGGCCGGTATTGGGCTGGGCACCAATGCGACTGCATCCGCGACGGCGACCACATCGCCATCTTCAGCGGCACCACCTTGATCCGCGAACTCACCGCCGACCCAACCCGCCGCTATCAGCCCGGCGACAAAACCACGCGAACATACCGCACCCGCGCACCCAAACCCGCACACTGACTGTCAGCGATGTCCCGAGACATAAGTGTCAGCGATGTCCCGAGACACCACACCGCGGCCGGCGCGGAAAATCGTGCACAGATCACAGGGGGTGGGCCAGTTCGTCGGCGCGCATCTTCGCGATGACCCAGGCAAAGGCTGTCAGCACCGCCGGCACCACGCCGGACACCACGAATATCCATTGCATGGGGACGATTTTCGACAGTGGGCCGACGATCGCGTAGGACACCGGCAGGAACACCAGCGAGACGAAGAAGTCGAGACTCGACACCCGGCCCAGCATCTCGGTCGGTACCCGCATCTGCAGCAGAGTTCCCCAGATCACCATGCTGGCGCCCTCGCCGATGCCGACGAGGAACGTCGCGGTCAGCATCACCGGAAATGACCACGTGCTGCCGACCACGACCAGTGGTAGCGCGCCCAGGCCCCAGATCGCCATCATCGCGGTCAGGTAGTGCCGTGGCATCCGGGCTGCGGAAACCGCAAGCGCGCCAACGGCACTGCCGATGCCGAAGCCGGCCATGATGAACCCGTAGGCACGCGGGCCGTCCTCGAAGCGTCGTTCGGCGATGAACGGCACCAGCACCTCGATGGGTCCCAGCACCACCAGCACGTAGACGCTGGCGACGAGCAGTGTCCACAACAACCACGGGGTGCGGGTCATGAACCGGAAACCGTCACGCAGATCGTGCAATACGTGCTTGTGCTCGACCGGTTCCTCGTCGGACCGGACGGTGCTGGGCCGGGTGGCCACCAGCAATACCAGGCCCACGGCGAACAACACCGCGACGGTCGTCGCGCCGACGCTCGGGAACGTCAGGCCGACGAGGACGCCCGCGGCGGCCGGGCCGATCGCCTGCTGGAGGACGGGCCGCACCACGCCCTCAATGCCGTTGGCCGCCAACAGTTGTTCGCTCGGCAGGATGCGGGGGAGCAGTGCACTGTAGGCGGGGAAGAAGAATGCCGCAGCGATGCCCAGGCATGTCGCTGCCACCGCCATGTGCCAAATGCGCAGTGACCCAGTCGAACTGAGGACAGCGACGGCCGTCACCGCGGCCAGGTTGACGGCCTCGACGGTGATGATGATGTTGCGCCGGTTCAGCCGGTCGGCCGCGATGCCACCGACCAACACGAAGCACACCAGGCCGGTACCCAGGCAGGTCGCTACCAGGGACAGCGCGGCCGGGTCGTTGTCCAGCGCGATGACCTGCAGCGCGGCCACGACCGTCCACATGCCCTCGGCGAAGATGGACAGTGAGACGGCCGCGATGAGCAGACGGTATTCGCGGAAACGTAAGGGCGCGAACACCCGCCAGCGGTCAGTGGTCCGCGGTTCGGGCGTGTCGACGTCGAACTGGGAACTCACCAGTCCATGGTCCCGCGCCCGTCAAGCGATTTAGATGGGAAACGTAAGGGCGCCCTGTCGCGAATGTGCAGCCAGATCACCGATTTTGCGGATCCGGCGATCCAGCGGCACGCTCGCGACGTCGCGCGCTTCTATACGTCGGAGTAGGCGGGCAGCCGCCGCTGCTGGAACGACGCGACGCCCTCCCGGAAGTCGGCGGCGTGCAACAGCTGGATCTGCCCGGCGGATTCCCGGGCGAACGCGTTGTTCAACTCGGTCAGGGTGGCGTCGTTGACGGCCTGCTTCGTCTTGCGCAGGGCCACGGCGGGGCCGGACTTGAGGACCGCGAGCACGCGATCCACTTCGGCATCGAGTTCCTCCGCGGCGTGCACCGAGCTGACCAACCCGGCGGCGTATGCGTCGGCGGCGGGCAGCTTCTCGGCCAGTAGTGCCATCCGCATGGCCCGGGCCCGGCCGATCGACGCGGCGACCAGAGCCGAGGCGCCGCCGTCGGGCATCAGGCCGATCTTGGTGAAGGCCAGTAGGAAGGACGACTTCTCGGACGCCAGCACGATGTCGCACCCGAGGGCCAGGGATACCCCGACGCCGGCGGCCACGCCGTGCACCACCGCGACCGCGGGCTTGGGTAGGTTCACCAGAGCCGCAACGGCCCGGTTGGCCGCGTTCAGGACCGCTGCCGCGTCGAACTGCTTTGCGTCCTGATCCTCGGCGCTCAGGCCCGCACCGGAGCAGAAGCCCCGACCGGCGCCGCCGAGGCGGACCACCTTGACCTCGGGGTCGGTCGCCGCCTGGAGTACCGCATCGCCGAGAAGTTCGAGCATTCCCAGCGACAGCGAGTTCAGCGTGTCCGGCCGGTTGAGCGTCACGGACAACACGCCGTCGTCCAGTGAGACGGTCAGATCGTCGGATCCGGTGTAAGTCATTCAGTACCCCAGTTTCACGGGCGGGCCAGATGCCCGCACTAGACAGACTTCGTTATACAAGTAAGCTATGTCGCGGTCAATAGAACTGGGCTCAAACCGATCGACCAAGAGGTGCATTTAGATGGCTGGACCACTGCAGGGACTGCGCGTTGTCGAGTTGGCCGGCATCGGCCCCGGGCCGCACGCGGCGATGATCCTCGGTGACCTGGGCGCCGACGTGGTGCGGGTGGAACGCCCCAGCAAGTCCGGCAAGCCCAGCGGCGACTCGATGCTGCGCAACCGCCGATCCGTCACCGCCGACCTGAAGAGCGACGACGGCCGCGAGCTGGTCCTGAGCCTGATCAAGAAGGCCGACGTCCTCATCGAAGGCTTCCGCCCGGGTGTCACCGAGCGTCTGGGTCTGGGACCCGAGGACTGCGCCAAGGTCAACGAGAAGCTGATCTACGGCCGCATGACCGGCTGGGGCCAGAGCGGTCCGCGCGCGCTGCAGGCCGGCCACGACATCAACTACATCTCGCTCAACGGCCTGTTGCACGCCGTCGGCCGCAAGGGCGAGCGCCCGGTCCCTCCGCTGAACCTGGCCGGTGACTTCGGCGGTGGCTCGATGTTCCTGCTGGTCGGCATCCTGTCCGCGCTGTTCGAGCGGCAGACCTCCGGCAAGGGTCAGGTGGTCGACGCCGCCATGGTCGACGGCTCCAGCGTGCTGATGCAGATGATGTGGAGCTTCCGCAGGCAGGGCATGTGGAGCGACGAGCGCGGCACCAACATGCTCGACACCGGCGCGCCGTACTACGACACCTACGAGACCTCCGACGGCAAGTACATGGCCGTCGGCTCCATCGAGCCACAGTTCTATGCCGAGCTGCTGGCCAAGTTGGAACTCGACCCGGCCGCGCTGCCCGACCAGAACGACGTCGCCCGCTGGGCCGAACTGCGTGACACCTTCACCGCCGCGTTCAAGGCGCAGACCCGGGACCACTGGACCAAGGTGTTCACCGGCTCGGACGCGTGCGTCAGCCCCGTCCTGAGCTTCGCCGAGGTCGAGACCGAACCGCACATCACCGAGCGCGACACCTTCTTCCGGTTCGCGCCCGAAGACGGCGGCAACCTCGAGCCGATGCCGGCGCCGCGGTTCTCCCGCAGCGTGCCGGCCACCCCGACCCCACCGCGCGTGCCCGGTTCTGACACCGAGTCCGTGCTTCGCGACTGGGCCTGAGGCCACCGCAGGTTTCCGTAACAAGAAGGGATTGCATCAATGCAGATCAAAGATTCCGTCGCCGTCGTGACCGGCGGTGCGTCAGGCCTCGGCCTGGCGACCACCAAGCGTCTGCTCGACGCCGGTGGCAGCGTCGTCGTCATCGACCTCAAGGGTGAAGAGGTCGTCGCCGAGCTGGGCCCGCGCGCCAAGTTCGTCGCCACCGACGTCACCGACGAGGCCGGCGTCAGCGCGGCGCTGGACGCGGCCGAGGAGATGGGCCCGCTCCGCATCAACGTCAACTGCGCCGGCATCGGCAACGCCATCAAGACACTGAGCAAGAACGGCGCGTTCCCGCTCGACGGCTTCCGCAAGGTGGTCGAGGTCAACCTGATCGGCACCTTCAACGTCATCCGCCTGTCGGCCGAGCGCATCGCCAAGACCGACGAAATCAACGGCGAGAAGGGTGTCATCATCAACACCGCGTCGGTGGCGGCGTTCGACGGCCAGATCGGGCAGGCCGCCTACTCGGCGTCCAAGGGCGGCGTCGTCGGCATGACCCTGCCGATCGCCCGCGACCTGTCGCGTGAACTGATCCGCGTGTGCACCATCGCCCCGGGGCTGTTCAAGACCCCGCTGCTGGGCTCGCTGCCCGAGGAGGCGCAGAAGTCCCTGGGGCAGCAGGTGCCGCACCCGGCCCGTCTGGGTGACCCCGACGAGTACGGCTTCCTGGCGCAGCACATCATCGAGAACCCGATGCTCAACGGCGAGGTCATCCGTCTGGATGGCGCGATCCGCATGGCCCCGCGGTAAGTAAGGAACAGCGATGAGCATCCAGACGAAGTTCACCGAGGCCTTCGGCGTCGAGCACCCGATCGCCCAGGGCGGTATGCAGTGGGTCGGCCGCGCGGAACTGGTTGCCGCGGTTGCCAATGCGGGCGGCCTCGGTTTCATCACCGCGCTGACGCAGCCGACACCGGCTGACCTGGCCAACGAGATCGCCAAGACCCGCGATCTGACGGACAAGCCGTTCGGTGTGAACCTGACGATCCTGCCGTCGATCAACCCACCGCCGTACGACGAGTACCGCCAGGTGATCGTCGACGCGGGCATCAAGATCGTCGAGACCGCAGGCTCCAACCCCGGGCCGCATCTGCCGATGTTCCACGACAACGGCATCAAGGTCCTGCACAAGTGCACCTCGGTGCGCCACGCGGTCAAGGCCCAGAGCCTGGGTGTCGACGGCATCAGCATCGACGGTTTCGAGTGCGCAGGTCACCCCGGCGAGGACGACGTGCCAGGGCTGGTGCTGATCCCGGCCGCCGCCAAGGAGATCGAGATTCCGATGATCGCCTCGGGCGGTTTCGGTGACGCGCGCGGACTGGTGGCCGCGCTGGCGCTGGGTGCGGACGGCATCAACATGGGCACGCGCTTCATGTGCACCGTCGAGTCGTGCATCCACGAGAACGTCAAGGAAGCCATCGTGGCGACCGACGAGCGGGGCACCGAGCTGATCTTCCGCAGCTTGAAGAACACCGCGCGCGTGGCGTCCAACGCCGTCTCGCGTGAGGTGGTGGAAATCCTCAAGGGCGGCGGCCAGTTCGAGGACGTCAAGGATCTGGTGGCCGGCGTGCGTGGCCGCAAGGTGTTCGAGAACGGCGACATTGACGCCGGCATCTGGACCGCGGGCACCGTCATGGGGCTGATCCACGACATCCCCACGTGCGACGAGCTGATCAGCCGCATCGTCGGGGAAGCCGAGGACATCATCACGGGCCGTCTGGCCCGGATGGTCGGCGCGGGCGAAGCCGAGCTCGCCGCCGTCTAGCTGTCTGAACGCTGAGGGCCGTGGCTCCACCGGAGTCACGGCCCTCACTTCGTTCGGCAGGGGGCAGCCAGGTAGCTTTTGGCCATAGGCGACCCGGCCCGCGTTAAGGAATTCGATATGCAGCGCAGCTTGTTCGAGGTAGATCACGACGACTTCCGGGCCTCCGTGCGCGAATTCGTCTCTCGCCACATCGAACCGAATGAAGACAAATTCATCGAGCAGCGCTACATCGACCGCGAGGTGTGGCTGGAGGCCGGCCGCAACGGGTATCTGGGGCTCGAGGTGCCCGAGGAGTACGGCGGCAGCGCCGCCGGGGACTACCGCTTCAATACCGTTCTGTGTGAAGAGCTTTCGCGTTCCAGCGCTGCGGCGGCGTCGGCATTCACCATCCACTACGACTGTGCCGCACCATATCTGGTCACGCTGACCACCGAGGAACAGAAGCGTCGGTGGCTGCCGAGGTTCTGCACCGGCGAGATGATCACTGCCATCGGTATGACCGAGCCTTCTGGTGGATCGGATCTGGCCGCGTTGAAGACAACCGCGGTCAAAGACGGTTCCAGTTACATCATCAACGGTTCGAAGACGTTCATCACCAATGGGACCCAGGCCGACATGGTTATCGTCGCCTCGCGAACCGCACCGGAAAAGGGTTCCAAGGGCATCACCCTGTTCGCTGTCGAGACGGGCATGCCGGGCTTCACGCGTGGGCGCAAGCTGGACAAGGTCGGCCAGCCCGAAGCTGACACCGCGGAGCTGTTCTTCGAAGACGTCCGGGTCGACGAGTCGGCGATCATCGGTGAGGTCGACCGGGGCTTCATCCACATGATGACGCTGCTGCCCCAGGAACGGATCAGCGTTGCGGTGGCCAACCTCGCCCACGTCCGGCGGATTCTGGAAGACACCGTCGAGTACGCCAAGGAACGCAAGGCGTTCGGCCAAGCCATCGGCTCCCTGCAATGGAACAAGTTCCTTCTCGCTGACATGGTCACCAAGCTCGATGTGGCGCAGGCCTATGTCGACAACTGCGTGGTGGCGCACCTGAGCGGCGAGTTGACCGCCGTCGATGCGGCGAAGGCCAAGTACTGGAGTTCGGTGGTGCAGAACGAAATCTTGGACAACTGCGTCCAGATCCACGGCGGCTACGGCTTCATGAATGAATACCGGGTCGCTCGGGCGTGGAAGGACGCTCGCGTCACCAAGATCTGGGCGGGCTCGAACGAGATCATGCGTGAGGTCATCGGTCGCGATCTCGGTCTGTAGGTGTGTGTCGCGTCAGCGGGGCCTGAATCCAGACACACAAAAAGCCACCGACCGTGTCGGTCGGTGGCTTTCACGCTGGTGATCACTCCAGCGAGTCCCTACGTGCACGCGGTTTCAGTGCACGGGCGTCGCGCCTCGGCGCGGCGTCAGACTCGCGGGTGGACCCGCGGAATCAGACAGCCTCGGCGAGATCGGGGAACTGCTCGGACGTGTCACCCTCGATCAGGACGTCCCCGTGGTACAGGGCATCGAAATCTACTTTGATGACATCTGCGTTGGTGTCGTCGATCCACATGTCTATGAGGCTATGGGTCGCTATTAAGAAATCATTGAGTCACGATTCGGAAAACGTTGGCAATTCTTACCGCTGGGTAGGTTGGCCGACCCGGACCCCTAAGTGACCCGCGGGTAGCTCACATTCCGCAAGGCCACGGGTGATCTTGATGCAGTGTCTGCGCCCCTGTTCGCGGCTTAGTTCACTGGCCAGTAGCAAACATGACAACCGTCACGTGGATAGCGCCTGGTCGGTCCGGTGAACCGGACGTCAATAAATCTCGTATCCCTTGGTAGTGACCGTTGACACGCCTAAGTTATCGACGCTAACTTAGCGGTGTTACGAAAAGGGGAATGCATGCTGAACCGCATCGCGCTGCTGGCCATCGCCGCGCCGAAGAGAATTCTGGTGCTCGCGGGGTTGGTGCTCATCGCCGCGGCGATCTTCGGCATCCCGGTGGTCAAGACCCTGCCCGCGGGCGGTTTCCAAGATCCCAAGGCCGAGTCGTCGCAAGCCGGCCGACTGCTGGCCACCAAGTTCCACCAAGGCGACATGCCGATGTTGGTTACCGTCACCGCGCCCGACGGGGTGCACGGGCCGGCTGCCTCCGCGGCCGCCCGCGACATCGTCGACCACCTGAAGGCCTCGCCCCACGTCGCCTACGTCTCCTCGGCCTGGACCGTGCCACCAGCCGCAGCCGGAGAACTGACCAGCAAGGACGGCACCTCCGGGTTGATCGTCGCCGGCATGAACGGTGGTGAGAACAACGCGCAGAAGTACGCGCAGGAACTCGCCGATCAGGTGGTGCACGACCGGCCCGGCGTCACCGTCAAAGCCGGCGGCGGGGCCATCATCTACTCCCAGATCAACACCCAGACCGAGCATGACCTGTTCGTCATGGAGTCCATCGCGATACCGCTCAGCTTCCTGGTGCTGGTGTGGGTGTTCGGCGGACTGGTCGCCGCCGCCCTGCCGATCCTGGTCGGCGGGCTGGCCATGACCGGCACGCTCGCGGTGCTGCGCACCATCACTTTCTTCACCGACGTATCGGTGTTCGCGCTGAACGTGGCCACCGCCCTTGGGCTGGCCCTCGCCATCGACTACACGCTGTTGATCATCAGCCGCTACCGCGACGAGGTCGCCGAAGGGCAGCCGCGGGATCGGGCGCTGATCCGCACCATGGTCACCGCGGGCCGCACCGTGCTGTTCTCGGCGACGACGGTCGGGCTGTCGATGGCAGCCATGCTGATGTTTCCGATGTACTTCCTCACGTCCATCGCCTACGCCGGCATCGCGACGGTGGCGTTCGCGGCAGCGGCCGCGGTGATCGTCACGCCGGCGGCCATCTGGCTGCTCGGCGACCGGCTCGACGCCCTCAGCCTGCCGCACCTGTTCCGGCGCGACACCACGCCCAAGCCCGTGCAGGCGACGTTCTTCTACCGCACGGCCAAGGCGGTCATGCGCCGTTCGGTGTCGGCTGGTGTGGCCGTCGTCGTACTGCTGCTGGTGCTGGGTGCGCCGTTCCTCGGCGCGAAATGGGGATTCCCCGACGAGCGGGTGCTGCCGACGACGGCGTCGGCGCACGAGGTGGGGGACCAGCTGCGCAACGACTACGCCAACAACTCGGCCACCGACATCACGGCCGTCATTCCCGACGCCGTGGGGTTGACCCCGGCCGCGTTCGATACCTATGCCGCCGACCTCTCGCGCGTCACCGCGGTCACCGAAGTCTCCTCGCCGACCGGAACTTTCGTCGGCGGCCGGAAAGTGGCGCCGGCCGGTCCCGGTGCCGCGATCGTCGACGGCAGTGCCTTCCTGACGATCGGCAGCAGCGCGCCGCTGTTCTCGGACGCGTCTCAGGCGCAGCTCGACGCGGTGCACGCGGTCAAGGGGCCGGACGGGCGCACGGTGCAGCTCGCGGGCGTGGCGCAGATCAGCCACGACAGCGTGCAGGCCGTCACCGACCGGCTGCCGTGGGTGCTGGCTGTCATCGCCGTCATCACGCTCGGGCTCCTGTTCCTGCTCACCGGCAGCGTGGTCCTGCCCGTGAAAGCCGTTGTCCTCAACGTTCTTTCGCTCACGGCGGCGTTCGGTGCCCTGGTCTGGATCTTCCAGGACGGTCACCTCGGCGCGCTCGGCACCACGGCGACCGGGACGTTGGCGTCCAACATGCCGGTCCTGCTGTTCTGTATCGCGTTCGGGCTGTCGATGGATTACGAGGTGTTCCTGGTCGCCCGCATCCGTGAGTTCTGGCAGGCGGGGCAGGCCGCCACTCAAGAAGCCAACGACGAGAGCGTCGCGCTCGGCCTGGCCCACACCGGCCGGGTCATCACCGCCGCGGCGCTGGTGATGTCGATTTCGTTCGGCGCGCTGATCGCCGCGGAAGTGTCGTTCATGCGGATGTTCGGACTCGGCCTGACGATCGCCGTTCTGGTCGATGCCACTCTCGTGCGGACGGTGCTGGTACCGGCCTTCATGCACCTGATGGGACGGTGGAACTGGTGGGCGCCGGCGCCACTGGCCCGGCTGCACAAGCGCATCGGCATCAGTGAGTCCGGTGCGAGCGACCCACCCGTGCCGTCGGCATGCGGAGCGCAATGACCGAGGCCAAGCGGCGGCGGGCCCCGCGCGGGGCCGGAGACCAGCTGCGCGACGAAATCCTCGATGCGGCAACCGAATTGCTACTGGACACCGGCAGCGCCAAGGAGGTGTCCATCCGATCGGTCTCGCAGCGGGTGGGCGTCACCCCGCCATCGATCTACCTCCATTTCGCCGACAAGGACGCCTTGTTGGACGCGGTGTGCGGCCGGTACTTCGAGCGACTCGACGACGTCATGCAGCAGGTGGCCGCCGAGCAGCCGACGACCATCGACCGGTTGCGTGCGCAGGGCCTGGCGTATGTCCGCTTCGCGCGGCAGAACCCCGAGCTCTACCGGATCGCCATGATGTCCGAGGGGCACCCGGGCAGCGACGTGGATCAGGCCCTCGACGCCGCGGCCTTCGTGCATATGCGGGATTCGGTGCAGGCGCTGATGGACGAGGGCAATTATCCGCGCGGCGATGTGACGGTGGCGGCACTCGGATTGTGGACGGTGGCGCACGGGCTGGCGGCATTGTTCATCTCGCGGCCATATCTGCCGTTCGGCGATCTCGAGGAGTTCGCGGACCGGGTGCTCAGCGCCGCGTGCCTCGGTGGCATGGTGAGAGGACTGGGCGCCTCGGGTACGACGCCGCAGCAGCTGGTCGAGCGACTGAAAGGTTCCTGACGATGACCGACACCTCGGTGGACAACCCGTTCTTCGCCCGCATGTGGATCGCGATGTCGTCGCGCGAACGCAAGTTCATGACCAAGCTGCGGCAGGAGAATCTCGCCGGTTTGCGCGGCCGGGTGCTGGAGATCGGCGCCGGAACCGGAACCAACTTCGCGTTCTACCCGGACACCGTGACCGAGGTGGTGGCCGTCGAGCCGGAGGTCCGGCTGGCACCGCTGGCGCGGAAGGCGGCGCTCACCGCGCCGGTGCCGGTGACGGTCCGCACCGAGACCGTCGAGAACTACGACAGCGGCGATCTTTTCGACGCGGTGGTGTGCTCACTCGTGCTGTGCTCGGTCGACGAACCGGAAAGCGTGCTGCGGCAGATGTATTCGCGGCTGAAGCCGGGCGGCGAGCTGCGCTACTTCGAGCACGTCGCGAGCGGCGGGGTGCGTGGCCGGGTGCAGCGTTTCCTGGATTCGACATTCTGGCCGAAGATTTCGGGCAACTGTCACGCACACCGGGAAACCGAGCAGAGCATCGTCGGCGCCGGATTCCAGGTTTCGGATGCCCGTCGCGTGCTGATGCTGCCGGGCTGGGTGCCCCTGGCCGAGGTGGCGTTGGGTCGAGCCGTCAGGCCTGCTTGATCGTCGGGAGCAGATCGGGCAGCCGCTGTAACAGGGTCGGCAGCGCAGTGGCCGCCGTCTCGCGCAGGGACACCGTGGCCTGATCCGAGAACGGCGTCGGCTTCGGGTTCACCTCGATCACCGGAATACCCTGCGCCGCAGCGGCTTCCGGCAGGGACGCCGCGGGGTACACCACCGACGAGGTGCCGACGGTGATCACCAGGTCGGCCGCGCTGACCGCTCTGACGGAGCTGTCCCACGCGTCGGCGGGCAGGTTCTCGCCGAACCACACCACATTGGGCCGCACCAGACCGCCGCAGTAGCACTCCGGCGGCTCGACCGTGATGGCCGGCTCGGGCATCGCTGGCAGCGTGCCGTCGAATCCGGCTTTGCAACTGTCGCAATGGAAGTGGAACAAGCTGCCGTGCAGATGGTGGACCCGCGTGCTGCCGGCCCGCTCATGCAGGTTGTCGATGTTCTGGGTGACGACGTCGACCTCGGTGTAGTCCTGCCACGCGGCCACTGCCCGGTGCCCGTCGTTGGGGGACACGTTGCCCATCATGTGATGGCGCCACAGATACCAGGCGAACACGCGCTCGGGGTGGCGGCGCCAGGCATCCGAACTCGAGATCTCGTAGGGGTCGGTGTTGGCCCACAAGCCGGTCTCGGCATCCCGGAAGGTCGGCACGCCACTGTCGGCGGACATCCCCGCACCGCTGAACACCGTCACCCGCATCCGACCACGTTATCGGGTTACGGGTGATCTGGGCCACTTCGGTGGCGGCGAACGTGTTGTTCAGGGCCATCGGCCATACTCGGCGGATGACCGATTTCGGTGAGTGGGTCCGGCTCGATCCGCACGTGGGGCCCCTGTTCGACCAGCTCCGGCTGCAGATCATCGGGGCCATTCGCGACGGACGCCTGCCCGCGGGGGCCCGGCTGCCCACCGTGCGCGACCTGGCCGGCACGTTGGGCATGGCGGCCAATACCGTCGCCCGGGCCTATCGCGAGCTCGAGACCGCGGGGGTCCTCGAAACCCGGGGTCGGTCAGGCACTTTCGTGGCCGCTGCTGACCCGGCCGCCGCCGCCATGGTGGACGCGGCCAATACCTTCGCGGACACGGCCCGGGCATTTGGCGTGTTGAAAGCCGACGCGCTGCGGTATCTGGACGCGGCGTTCGAGTAGCGCGGCGGTGAAAACTCAACCGCGCCAGTGCAACACGTCGAGCGCCACGCCGACTTCTACGCTGTTCTCGGACAGCGGGCGCGGCAGCAGTTCGTCGGCCCGGGCCAGCCTGCGCAGCAAGGTGTTGCGATGCGTGAAGAGCTTGCCCGCGGCGCGGGACACGTTGCACTGCTCACGCACGAATATCCGTACCGCGGAGCGCAATTCCGGGCTCGCGGTTTCCAGCTCACCCAACACCCGCTTGACGAAGACCGCGGCCCGGTCGGCGTCGGCGGTGAGCAGCGCGACCAGTTCGATATCGGTGTACTCCGCGATCTGCTGTGGCGAATGCAGTCGCGCCATCATCTGTTGGGTGGTGATCGCGTCGAAGTGGCTTCGGCGGAACCCGTCCACCCCAGGGCCCGTCGAGCCGATCGCGATGCGGACGTCGCGGCCGGCCGCAGGTGCCAGCGCATCGACGTCGACCGGACCCGGCGCCCACACCCACCGCGTGGCGGTACTCGCCGGCACGCTGAGTGGCCGGCCACCCGCGGAATGCCCGAAAGCCTCTGCGGCGCGGTCCAATTGGGACAGGTCGCCATTCGGATTGTCGGTCCAGATGACGGCGGCGGTGTGGGTACCGCCGAGCCCGTAAGCGAGCCGGCTTTCGGCGCGCTGCCGGGGGATCGGGGCGCCGTCCAGCAACAGTGCGACCGTCTCCCTGCGCTCGGCGTGGGTGCCGCGCGTGAGCTCGTCGCGCTCGAGTTCGATCTGCGCCGCGATGGCGGCCAGGGTGGCTTCGATGAAGTCGCTGATCGACCGCGAGCAGACGTCGAGCATCGCGAGCAGGTCGGCGTGGTCTGACGTCAGTTCGAACGCGATCTCCATCAGACGTCGCCACGCAACGCCTTCGCCGACCCGGTATGCGTCCAACGTGTAGGAATCGACGCCGCGGCGGACCATCTCCCGCGCGACGGCCATCGGTTCCGAGCTCGCGTTGGCGGGCACGGGGGCGCCGGGGTCGCGGACGTTGGCGGTGCCCCAGCACAACAGGTTCGACCGATTGCTGCGGCTCACGGCCGCCGCCAGTTCCGGGTCCGACGCGATGGCCGGATTGGCGCTCAGCACGGCGCGGTCGAGTTCCTCGAGCCAGTCCGGCGGGGCGTTGGTGACAACCTGTGCGCACTGGCGGATCAACTCGCGTACCTGCGGTGACGGCCGCGCTCCGTCCATGGCTCCAGGTTATCGTCGCTGGTGCGTATTGCACCAGAATTGGAGAAATTTGAGATGTTTTGACCTTTGGTTGGGGGTCTGTGCGCGCCAACATTGTGACCACGCCCACCACTGCCAACAGGGAGTCCGCAATGGAGCACACCGCCAACACCGACCAGGTCGACGTACTGATCGTCGGCGCCGGAATCTCCGGCATCGGCGCCGCCTACTACCTGCAGAAGGACCATCCGGGGCGGTCGTACGCGATCCTGGAGTCCCGCGGCGCGACGGGTGGCACCTGGGACCTGTTCCGGTACCCCGGCATTCGCTCCGACTCCGACCTGCACACCTTCGGCTACGAGTTCAAGCCGTGGCGCGACGAGGACGCCATCGCCTCCGCCGACAAGATTCTGGCCTACCTGCGAGAGACGGTCAGCGAGAACAACATCGACCGCAACATCCGGTTCCACCACAAGGTCCTCGGCGCCGCGTGGGACAGCAACACCGCGCGCTGGGTCGTGGACGTCGAGCGCACCGACACCGACGAACTGGTGCAAATCTCCGCCAACTGGCTGTTCTGCGCCGGCGGCTACTACCGCTATGACGAGGGCTTCACCCCGCAGTTCCCGGGCCGCGACCGGTTCGCCGGTCAGATCGTGCACCCGCAGCACTGGCCCGAGGACCTCGACTACACCGGCAAGAAGGTCGTCATCATCGGCAGCGGTGCAACGGCGGTGACGCTCGTGCCATCGATGGCCGCCAAGGCCGCGCACGTGACCATGCTGCAGCGCTCGCCGACCTACATCCTTCCGGTGCCGTCCAAGGATGCGTTCGCCAACGTGGCCGGGCGCGTGCTCGGCGCCGATCGCGGCTATGCCCTCGCCCGGCGGAAGAACGTCATCCGGCAGCGCGCGGTGTACACGCTCTGCCAGAAGTACCCGGCCGCCGCCCGGCGCCTCATCCGGTGGACCAACGCCCGCGAACTGCCCGAGGGTTACCCTGTCGACACGCACTTCAGCCCCGCCTACAAGCCGTGGGACCAGCGCCTGTGCACCGTGCCCGACGCCGACCTGTTCAAGGCGATCGGCAGCGGCAAGGCCTCGGTGGTCACCGACCGCATCGCGACCTTCACCGAGACCGGCATCGAGCTGGAGTCCGGACAGCATCTGGACGCCGACATCATCGTCACCGCAACGGGTTTGAACGTCCAACTGTTCGGTGGCATGTCCCTGACCGTCGATGGTCAGGCGGTGAACCTCTCGGACACCGTCGCCTACAAGGGCATCATGCTCTCGGGTGTGCCGAACTTCGCCTTCGCCTTCGGCTACACGAACTCGTCGTGGACGCTCAAAGTCGGACTGCTGTGCGAGCATTTCTGCCGGCTGCTGAAACACATGGACGAGGGCGGATTCGACAGCGTCCGGCCGGAGTTCGACGACGCGGGCATGGACACCAAGCCGCTACTCGACTTCGCCGCCGGATACGTCCAGCGCGTCGCGGACACGCTGCCCCGACAGGGCGTTTCCGGACCCTGGGTGATGTCGATGAACTACAACTTCGACCGCGAGATGCTGCGGCACGGCGTGGTGGCCGACCCGAGCCTGCGGTTCACGAGCGCCGCGCGCGCCGAAGTTGAGGAGTTCGTGCCGATTTCTTGATCGGCGCTCAGGGTGGCCGCATACGCTGACGGGAATGGAGTCGTTCTCTCCCGCGGTCCCGCCTGAAATTCCCGGTGTCCCTTCAGCTGTCGGCGTCGTATTGCCGCCCGGGCCACTGCCCGGGCGGCCGTATTCGTTGCCACTGGATTTGCTGACCGAGCAGTACGGGCCGCTGTTCTATGCGGATTTCGGCGGCAGTCGGCGGTTGTACGCCTGCTCGTTGGCGCTGGTCGACGAATTATGCGACGAGACCCGCTTCGTCAAGGGCCTCACCGACCGGTTGGCCCGATTCCGGCCGCTCGCCGGTAACGGGCTGTTCACGTCCTACACCGGTGAGGACGGCTGGCAGGAAGCCCACGACCTCCTGATCCCGGGATTCAGCTTCAGCGGACTCCGCAGCTATCACCCCGCGATGCTGGACATCATCCGCCAGTTGATCGAGCAGTGGGATGCCGCGGTCGGCGCCCGCCCGGTGGACGTGGCCGGTGACCTGGCGAAGCTGGCCATGGACACCGTCGGCCTGGCCGGGTTCGGCGCCAGGTTCGACTCCTACCAGCACGACGGGCTTGCCGACGTTCCGGCCAGTTTCGCGGCGGCCCTGAACCAGATTCTCGCCGGGCCCAATGCCGACCCGGGGGTCTTCGAGGCCGAGCGCGACAATCTGTTCGGCTTCATCGCGGATCTGATCGCCGGGCACCGCGCGGGCGCGGCCGAACTCGACGACCTCCTGGTCCTGATGCTGCAACCGGGACCCGACGGGAAACCGATCCTCGACGACGACAGCATCCGCAATCAGATCGCCACGTTCATGGTCGCCGGGCAGGACACCACGTCGACGGTGATGCCGACCGCGCTCTACAGCATCGTGAAGAACCCGGCCGTGCTGCACCGGGCACAGGCGGAGGCCGACGCCGTGTTCGGCCCCGACGACGACCACGTGCCGGCGTTCGACGAGATCGGCAAGCTCACCTACATTCGCCGGATCATCGACGAGACGTTGCGGCTGTCTCCACCGGTGCGCGAATTCGATCGAATGGCCTTGGCGGACACCGTGATCGGCGGGAAGTATCCGGTGCGGCAAGGCGAAGCGGTGACGGTGCTGACGTCGTCGCTGCATCGTCAGCCCGAGTGGGGCGACAACGTCGAAATCTTCGATCCCGACCGCTTCGACCCCGAGCAGGCCGGGCAGCGTCCGGTCAATCTGTTCAAGCCGTTCGGCACCGGCGCGCGGTCTTGCATCGGACGTCAGTTCGCGCTGCACGAAGCGACGATGGCGATCGCGACCCTGGTGCACCGCTACCGGTTCGTCGATGTCGAGCACTACACCCTGCGTACCCACAGCGACCTGCTGCGCAAGCCGGAGGGCTTCCACGTGCAACTCGTCCGCCGTACCCCGGAGGAGCGCCGGCAGGTGCCCGCGGCAGTGCCGGCCGCGCCGGTGACGCAGTCGCGCGCGGCAGTGCCAGCAGGCACGAAACTGCTTGTGCTGCATGGCTCGAACCTTGGGAACTGTCGCTCGCTGGCGCAGCAGCTCGGCGACGAAGCCGTCGACCTCGGCTATGAAACAACCGTTGCCGCATTGGATTCCGCAACCGGTGCACTGCCGGATCAGGGTGCGGTGGTGATCGTCGCCGCGTCGTACAACGGGATGCCGACCGACGACGCGCGCGCATTCGTGGACTGGCTGGACGGCGCGGCCGACCACGCGCCGGCGGTGCCGTATGCCGTTCTTGGTGTCGGCGACCGAAATTGGGCTGAGACCTACATGGCCATACCCCGGCGCATCGACGCCCGACTCGCGGAACTCGGTGCCACGCAACTCCTTCCGATGGTCGAAGCCGACACCTCGGGTGACTTCGCCGGCGTGGTGGAGGACTTCTCGGTGGCGCTGTGGAATGCGCTCGGAGGCGTCTTCGGCGCCGTCGCAACTGATGAGCCCGTAGCCGACGAGCCGCTCTACGATCTGCGCGCCATCGATGGGCCCGTCACCGCCGCGATCGACGCCCGTCATCAGGTGCAGCCGGCCACCGTGCTGGACAACATTCCGTTGGTGGACACCGGCTCTGAGTTCGGACAGGACAAGCGGTTGATCCGCATCGCGCTGCCCGACGGCGTCGACTACCAGACCGGTGATCACCTCACCGTGCTGCCGGACAACAGCCCCGCGCTCGTCGACGAGGTCGGTGAGCTGCTGGACCTGCGGCTCGATCGCCGCATCTCGATCAATCCACGGCGCAGTACCCGGCGGGCGATCCCGATCGACCGGGAAGTCACTGTGCGCGAACTGCTTACGCACTTCCTCGAACTCCGCAAGCCGGCCACCCGGAGTCAGCTGCTGCGATTGGCGGCGGCGAACCCATGCCCGCCGGAGCGCGCCGCACTGACCGCGCTGGCCGACGTCCCTGACGCGCGCGCACTGAGTGTCACCGAGTGCCTGGCGGAGTTCCCGGCCACCCAGCTCAGCCGTGCCGAGCTGCTGGAACTGTTCGAACCGATGTCCCCGCGGCACTATTCGATCGCCACGTCGTCGCGCCGCCGTGCCCGGGAAGTTGAGCTGGTGGTCGGGGTACTGGAAGGGCCTGCGCGATCCGGGGCCGGTGTGTTCCGCGGCGTCTCATCCAGCTACCTCGCGGATTCCGTTCCAGGACAGCAGATTCGGATGCGCGTAGATCCCGCGCGGCAGGCGTTCCGCGCCGGCGCCGACCCGACCCGTAACGTCATCCTGGTCAGTGCCGGGACAGGCGTCGCCCCGTTCCGGGGATTCATCGGAGATCGGCTGGGCGCTCTGGAAGCGGGCGAGCCGTTCACCGCGGCGCTGTGCTTCTTCGGTGTGCGGCACCCGGATGTGGACTACCTGTTCCGCGACGAGGCCGAGGACGCCGAGCGACTCGGCATCGTGCGGATGCGGCCGGCGTTCTCCCGGGCGGGTGACGAGGTCAAGTACGTGCAGGATCGCATCGCCGCGGACGCCGACGAGGTCTGGGACATGATCGGTAACCCGGACAACGACACCCACGTCTATGTGTGCGGCGACGGCGCCCGGATGGCGCCCGCGGTGCGCGCTGCGTTCCAGGACATCTACCGCAGCAAGGCCGGGGCCGACGACGCCGCCGCCCGCGCCTGGTTGGCCGGCCTGGTCAACTCCGACCGCTACGTCGAGGACGTCTGGGCCGGGTAGCGGGTACCACCGCGGATCGCGGTCAGCCCCCGCATGCCGTGGTAGATCACCAGCGCCGCAACGGAACCGAGCGCGATGCCGGTGAACGTCAACGGTCCGGCCTGCCAGGTGAAATCGGCGATACCGATGATCAGCGGGATGGCGGCGGTCATCTGGTTGACCGGCTGGGAGAAATCCACCTGGTTGGTCAGCCAGATCCGCACCCCGAGGATGCCGACCAGACCGTAGAGCACGATCGTCGCCCCGCCCAGCACGCCGGGCGGAATGGCGGAGATGGCGGCACCGACCTTGGGACACAACGACAGTACGACGGCCACGGTGGCGGCCACCCAGTACGCGGCGGTCGAGTAGATGCGCGTCGCGGCCATCACCCCGATGTTCTCGGCGTAGGTGGTGGTGGCGGATCCGCCGCCGGCGCCGGCCAGCACGGTGGCCACGCCGTCGGCCGCCAGCGCCCGGCCCATCAGCGGGTCCAGGTCCCGGCCCGTCATCTGGCCGACTGATTTCACGTGCCCGATGTTCTCGGCGATCAGCGCGATCACGGCCGGCAGGAACATCGGCAGGACCGCCAGACCGAAGGACGGACCGTGGAATTCGGGCAGCCCGATCCACGGCGCGGCAGCGATCGCCGCGGTGTCGACGTCGCCGAGGGCCAGCGCCAGCAGGTAACCGATGACCACCGCCAGGAAGATGGCCAGCCGGCCGATGATGCCGCGGAAGAACGCCAGCGTCGCAACCAGCAGCACCAGCGTCACCAGGCCGACCAGCGGCCCCTTCTCGAAATTGTGCTTCGCCGCCGGCGCCAGGTTGAACCCGATCAGGGCGACGATGGCACCGGTGACCACCGGCGGCAGCGTCGCATCCAGCCAGCGCGTGCCGATCAGATGCACCACCGCGCCGACCAGGATCAACAGCAGGCCCACGGCGATCAAGCCGCCCAGCGCGCTGCCGGTTCCGTGTGCGGCGACCGCGGCGGTCACCGGCGCGATCACCGAGAAGCTCGACCCCAGATAGCTCGGCAGCCGGTTTCCGGTGATCAGCAGGAACGCGATGGTTCCGACGCCGGAGAACAGCAGCGTGGTGGCCGGCGGGAAACCGGTCAGCACCGGCACCAGGAACGTGGCCCCGAACATCGCCACCACATGCTGGGCACCGATGCCGATGGTGCGGGGCCAGCTGAGCCGTTCATCGGGGCCGACGACGGCGGCGTCCGGTCCGACCGGCGTCCAGGAGAGCGGAATCATCCGGTCATATTGCCGGATGGCGCTCATATTCGCTGTCTGTCAGCGCATTCGGCGCGATGGCGCTAGCCGAACTCCAGCAGCGTCATCGCCGGGCGCACCGGATCGAGCAGCGGAGTCCGCTGTGCCGTCCGCATGATGGCGTTCAGCAGCCGGCTGCGCGTGGCGGGGGACTCCACGTCGTGGACCGCCCGAATTCCCGGGATGGTGTCGACCAATCGCGCGGCCTGGCTTGCCGACAGGGTGAACGGCATCGGCGGCACCCGGTAGCGCAACGAGGTCCGCATTCCGCGCCCGACCAGTCGGGCGAACAGTGCCGGCGGCGAATCGAACATCAGCCGCCCGCCCGGAAACCGCTTGGCGCACTCGGCGATCAGTCCCAGCGACTCTTCGGGCTGTAGGTACATCAGCAGGCCCTCGGCCGTGATGAAGACGCCCTCGGTGGCGTCGACCTGATCCATCCAGCTGTAGTCCAATGCCGACTGTGCGCACACCGAAACCCGGTCCGAAGGAGGCAGCAGTTTACTGCGGACCTCGATCATCGGCGGTAGATCAACTGTCAGCCAACGGAATTCGGTACCGACATCGCTTGCGGAGATGCGGTAGAAGCTGGTCTGCAGACCTTCGGCCAGCGCCACCACGGTGGCCTTCGGGTGGTCACGCAGATAATCGCGGGTGGCGCGGTCGAACGCCAACGCACGCATCGCCATGTCGGGCCGGTTCGAATAGCCGAACTTGGCGAAATCGAAGTCGATGCGGTCCACCAGCTCGACCGCCACCGGATCGTCGAGGATGCCGTCGGGCCGGCGCGCTTCGCTGGCCCGGACCTGCAGGGTCATCAGCGCCGTCTCGGAGACCCCCGTCAGCGTGGTGCCGTCGATCTTCCGCGGTGAACTCATGTGGCAGCCAGCACTTTCTCGATGGTCCGCAAGTTTCGGGTGGTGGTGGACGATTTGTAGCGCTTCTTGCCCATGGTCTTGCTGATCGCACTGCTCAGGGTGTCGCCACGGGCCACCTGCCAGTACAGGACGCCGTGCCCGCGACTGATCAATTCGTCGCCGACCGGGTCGAGCGCCGCGAGTTCATCCAGCACGTCGGGGTCGCTGACGAAGGTGACGTACGAATGATGCCCGTCGACCTCGCGCTCGAAGGGGTAGTCCGCCGATATCGTTTTCAGTTCCGACATCGGGTACACCAGCACCCAGGCGTCGTACCCGAACGAGTCCCGCAGCGCCGCTTCGGCTTTCGTGCGGACCGTCGCCTCCTTCGTCGAACTGGACAGCACGACGTTGCCGCTGGCCAGTAGAGTCTTGACGTCATCGAAGCCGGCCTGCCGGAACGTGGCCGCGACATCGGCCATCTTCAGATTCACGCCGCCGACGTTGACGCCGCGCAGAAATACCGCGTAGCGAGTCATGTGAACTCCGTCATGACGCCCAATGGTAGGCAGTTGCGCCGTAGGCTGTGTGCCATGACCCGTCAGGTCTTCGAAGACAAGCTGCTCGCGCTGATCAGCGACAATTCGCTGGGCGTGCTGGCCACCATCAAACGCGATGGTCGGCCGCAGTTGTCGAACGTGTCCTATTACTTCGACCCGAGGGCCGTCACCATCGGCGTCTCGATCACCGAACCCCGGGCCAAGACCCGCAACCTGCGGCGGGACGCCCGGGCGTCGATCTACGTCCGGTCCGACGACGGTTGGGCATACGCGGTGGCCGAGGGCGACGCGGTGTTGAGCCCACCGGCCGCGGAACCCGACGACGACACCGTCGAGGGGCTGATCGCCTTGTACCGCAACATCTCCGGTGAGCATCCGGACTGGGACGATTACCGCCGGGCGATGGTCGCCGACCGTCGGGTGCTACTGACCATGCCGATAACCCATCTGTACGGGCTGCCGCCGGGCGTGCGCTGAACGCGATAGTCTGCGTACATGCCCGAGAACTCTGCCGAAGGTTCAGCTTCATCCGACGAGACCAAGCGCAAGTTCCGCGAGGCGCTCGAGCGTAAGAAGGCCGGGTCCGCCGGCGCCACCGCCCACCGGGACGGCGGGGCCAAGAATTCCAAGTCGCATGGCGCGGTTGGCGGTGGCCGGCGGGAGTTCCGCCGTAAGAGCGGCTAGTCCCGGGCCAGTGCCCTGGCCGCAATCAGCGCGGTCAACATCACCGAAACACACTGCAGGCCGGTGTCTTTCAGGCCCCAGCCGACCGACGCCAGCGTGGCGGCGCCGGCGACGACCAGCAGCGTCCCGACGAGGGCGCTGCGCCAGCCCGGCGCCGAGACCCGGCCGCCGTCCCACAGCGGCAGCGGGTTGTTCTCCAGCGGCCGCAGCAGCAGGAAGAGCCCGGCGACCAGCGCGGCCATGATCGTCAGCTGGTAGACGCTCAAGACCAGGAAATGCGGCTGGCCGGGGTAGCGGGGCAGGCCGGCCAGATCGAAGGCCAGGTGCATGCCGAGCAGCGCGGGCATGTGCCACAGGTACAGGGTCATGGCGCCGGTGTTGCCGATCACCGCGAGGCGCCAGACCTGCGGCCGGGCAGCCCACCGGCTGATGGCCGGGGCGGCGGCAATGGCGAACGCGCACATCATGATTGCGTGGCCGGCGAGCAGCAGTGACGGCGGCATCATGTTCTTGAGGTGCTGCGTCTCGATACCGACGAGGCTCAGCTCGTACGGCCCGACCCAGACCAGAGCGACGTTGACCGCCAGCATGGCGAGGCCTACGCGCAAGGCGGCCGCGGCCGTCAGCAGCTGACGGCGGTACGCCACCCCGAGCATGCCGGGGATCAGCCACACCACGAAGTTCGCGTAGCCCAGCGCGGACCACGAGTGGTCGTTGGTGCGGATGGCGTCGACCACCGCGACCAGGGCGTACGTGCCGCCCACTGCGGCGACGAGCCGGCGGAGTGTCGTGATGCGCGCCAGCAGCGGCACCGCGGCCAGCACCAGCACGTAGGCGCCGAGGAACCACAGCAGCTGAGTGCTGATGCCGGCGATGGGCTCGTAGACGTGGATCGGCAGCAGCGGCTTGAGGACCAGCAGCGCCGCGGCCCAGAACACCAGGTAGTAGAACACCGGCCGGTACAGCCTGGTGCAGCGCTTGAGCAGCCAGCCGCCCCAGCTCGTCCCGCTGCGGTACGAGCCGGCCGAGGCCGCGACACCGGCGAAGAAGAACAACGGCATGATCTGGAACACCCAGGTCAGCGCCTGGAACACCACCGACGTCGTGAGCAGGTTGCCCCACCGGAACACGCCGTTGTCGATGATGCTGGTCGCCATGATGGTGTGACCGGCGACGACGCCGACGAGCGAGACGATGCGGATGACGTCGATGGCGCGGTCACGGTCGGCCGGCGTGCGCTGCGCGATCTCTGCAGCAGAAGGAAAGACGCGGGTGGTCATGCCTTTGAACGTAAGGCTCGGACCCCTAGGTATTGCTACTCAAATCAGGCTGACCTGCGGCGTTCCTGCCACAGGACGGCGGCCAGGCAGACGGCCGCCAGGACGGCGATGACGACGGCGAAGCTGACGCCGGCTGCCTGCAGGCCCCACCGCTGCGCGGCGAAGCCGAGGCTGACGACCGGTAGCGAGATCGCTACGTAGGCCACCACGAAGTACGTCGAACTGACTTCGGCGCGACGCTCGGTCGGCGTGCCTTCGACGACGGCCGCCAAGCCCCGGCTGAAGCTGATGCCCTGCCCGACGCCGGCCACCACCGCGGCGACCAGCAGGCCGGCCAGCGATGAAAATTGCAGTGCCACAGCGAGAATCGCCATACCCGCGACGAGAGTCGCGCAGCCCAGCGCGACGGCCCGTGGGGGATGGAGACGGCGTCCGGCCAGTTGAGCGGCGGCGGAGGCGACGAAGATCGACGCCGCGACGGCACCGCCGACGGCGTGGTTGTCGATGCCGATGACGCTGCTGACGAACGACGGGGCCACCGCCGTGAACAGGCCCATCACCGCGAACCCGGCAAAGGCCGCAGTGGCCGCGAGGACGAACGTCGCCCGGACCTCGGCGGGGACCGACAACCGCTGCAAACCGATCCGGCCGGTGCGGCTCGAGGTCTCCGGCACCAGCCAGACCGCCGCGATGGCCAGCACGGCCAGCACGATGTGCACGAGGAACGGCAGCTGCAACGGATGCGGCGCGTACTGCACCAGCAGCCCGGCCACGACGGGACCGGCGCCCAGCCCGCCGATGTTGGCGATGGTGGCACCCGCCGCGGCCTGTTCCCGGCGATTCTCCGGCACGGACTCGACGACGGCGGCCGTCGCGGTGCCGGTGAAGATGCCCGCCGACAAGCCGGACAACAGCCGGCCCACCAGCAGCAACGGCACGCTGTCGGCATTGAGGAACACGACGGCGCTCGCGATGGCAGCGACTGCGCCCGCGATCAGTACCGGCCGCCGGCCGATGGCGTCGGACCAGCGGCCGAACAACAGCAGTGCGGCCAGCACGCCCAGGGCGTAGGCCGAGAAGATGATCGTCGTCGTCAGGACCGCGAAGTGCAGGTTGTGGGCGTACAGCGCGTAGATCGGCGTCGGCAGTGTGGTGCCCAACATGATGGCGGCGAAGGCATAGGCCAGCAACGGAAAGCCAAGGCGCGAGGTCACGGTTCGAGTTTGGAGCACGGGTAGGGCAACACGGGCGGGGCGCGCTGGCATTCCTCAGCGGCGGGGTGCGGGAGAGGTCACGACGATCACCTCGGCGGTCTCGTCGCCGACCTGGCGGAGCTTGTGCTGCGTGGCAGCGTCGAAGTAGGCGCAGTCGCCGGCCGCCAGTTCGACGAGGCGACCGTCGTAGTTGAGTTCGACCGTCCCGGAGTGGACGAACACGAACTCCTGACCGGGATGCGTCGGGTGGGAGTGGGCGGCGAATTGGCGGCCGGGGCGCACCACGAACGGTGACATGGCCTTGCCCAGCATGCCCGCCGCGATCGCCTGATTGCGGGCAGTGCCCCGGTCGGCGACCCGCTCGACGGTGAACGTGCTGACTTCCGGATCATCGGAAAAGAGTTGCGCCACATCGACATCGAGGGTCCGCGAGATCTTCAGCGCGGCGGCGATCGACGGCACGCTCTGGCCGCGCTCGACCTTGGACAGGTAGCTCTTGGTCAGCCCGGTGCCGGCCGCCAGCTCTTCCAGCGTCATTCCGCGTTGTTGGCGCACCGCACGCAACAAGCCACTCACGGGACTGAGGATATCTCATTGACTGCATGACACGATGTGTCCTATGGTCTGCAATGTGTCATTGAGGTGCGGCCACGCACCGGAGCTGAGAGGAGTTCTCGATGACCGACACCATGCATGACTCCAAGGGCGAACTGATGCAGCGCGCCGAAGACGGGATGAACCGCCATTTCGCGGACTCGAATCTGAGCGTCCGCGAGAAGCTGGCGCTGACCTGCCGTGCGCTGTTCGACGGCGGGCATGATTCGGGGCTGGCCGGGCAGATCACCGCGCGCGCCGAGGAGCCCGGCACGTACTACACCCAGCGGCTCGGGCTGGGCTTCGACGAGATCACCGCCGGCAACCTGCTGCTCGTCGACGAAGACCTCAATGTTCTCGAGGGTGACGGAATGGCCAACCCGGCCAACCGTTTTCATTCCTGGATTTACCGTGCCCGGCCCGACGTCAACTGCATCATCCATACGCACCCGTTCCACGTCGCGGCGCTGTCGATGCTCGAAGTCCCCCTGGTCGTGTCGCAGATGGACATCGCGCCGTTGTACGACGACTGCGCCTTCCTGCCCGATTGGCCGGGCGTCCCCGTGGGCAATGAGGAAGGCGAGATCATCTCCGGGGCACTGGGGGACAAGAAGGCGATCCTGCTGGCCCATCACGGTCAGGTGGTGACCGGCGCCAGCGTCGAGGAAGCCTGCTCGCTGGCCGTGCTCATCGAACGCGGGGCCAAGCTCCAGCTGGCCGCCATGGCTGCCGGCACCATCGCCCCGTTGCCCGACCGGCTGGCCCGCGAGGCCCACGACTGGACGCTGACGCCCAAGCGCAGCGTCGCCAACTTCGCCTATTACGCGCGGCGTGCGCTGGTGCGCCACCCCGACGCCCTCGACAACTGACCTCAGAACGGATAAGACCTCATGACCGAGATTCACGGCATCATCGCCTACCCCATCACGCCGTTCACCGGCGACGGCGACAACGTCGACACCGCCACGCTGGCTGCCGTCGTCGAGCAGCTCGTCAGCACCGGTGCGCATGCCATCGCGCCGCTGGGCAGCACCGGCGAATCGGCGTACCTCACCGAAGCCGAGTTCGACGCTGTCGTCGACACCACGGTGGCCACCGTCGGCGGCCGCGTCCCCGTTGTCGTCGGCGCCTCGGATCTGACCACTGCCAACACCATTCGGCGTGCGCGCTATGCACAGGAGGCCGGCGCCGACGCCGTGATGGTGCTGCCGATCTCGTACTGGAAGCTGGACGAGCGGGAGATTTTCCAGCACTACGCCAGCATCTCGGCGGCGGTCGACCTACCGATCATGGTCTACAACAACCCGGCCACCAGCGGCATCGACATGGCGCCCGAACTGCTGGTGCGGATGTTCAACGACATCGACAACGTGCGCATGGTCAAGGAATCCACGGGCGACCTCACCCGGATGCTGCGCATCACGGAGCTCTCCGGAGGGACGCTGCCCTTCTACAACGGCAGCAATCCGCTGGTGCTCGACGCCCTGCTCGCCGGAGCGTCCGGCTGGTGCACGGCCGCACCGAATCTGCGTCCGCAGCCGTGCCTCGACCTGTACGACGCGGTTCGCGCCGGTGACCGCGCCCGCGCGCAGGAGATCTACGACGAGCTCGCGCCGCTGCTGCGCTTCATCGTCGCCGGCGGGCTGCCGACGACGGTCAAGGCCGGTCTGGATCTGCTGGGGCGCAATGCCGGCGATCCCCGTCCGCCACTGCTGCCGCTCGACGAGGACGGCCGCGCGGAACTCAAAGGTCTGCTTGCCAGCGCGTGATGGCCTAGGCATCGCGGGGTCCTAAACTGACGTGATGTCCAAGCTGCAGCTGGTCCAGGAGCCGTCCGCCGACGCACTGCTCGAGTCAAACCCGTTCGCGCTGTTGGTCGGAATGCTTCTTGACCAACAGATTCCGATGGAAGTCGCGTTCGCCGGGCCGAAGAAGCTCGAGGACCGGATGGGCTCGCTCGACGCGCGTGAGGTCGCCGACTACAACCCCGACAAATTCGCCGAGCTGTTCGCGCAAACCCCTGCGGTGCACCGGTTTCCGGGATCCATGGCCAAGCGCGTACAGGCCCTGTCGCAGGTGATCGTCGACGAGTACGACGGCAACGCCGCGGCCCTGTGGACCACCGGCGACCCCGACGGCAAAGAGGTGCTGCGCCGGCTGAAGGCACTGCCCGGATTCGGGGAGCAGAAGGCCAAGATCTTCCTGGCGCTGCTCGGCAAGCAGTACGGCGTCACGCCCGACGGCTGGCGCGCCGCGGCCGGCGATTACGGCAAGCAGGGCACGCACATGTCCGTCGCCGACGTCGTCGACAAGGGCTCACTGGACCAGGTTCGCGCCTACAAGAAGCAGATGAAAGCGGCCGCCAAAGCGGCGAAAAGCTAGGTTGACGCTGCGGCCACGGCGACTTCCGTCGAGTAGACGACGCCGTAGACGCAGGATCAACGCGGAATTCAGAGCGCGGGACCGTCGAACCGCTCCCGGGTGGCGAACTCCGACACCGGACGCCGCGTCAGCTTCGTCACCTGCTTGACCGGCTTGCCCAGCGGCAGCATGCACGCCACCGCGTAGTTGTCGGGGATGCCGAGCAGCTCGCGCACCGCGGGTTCCTGGGCGACCACCATGGTGGTCAGCACGCCGCCGAAGCCCTCATTGCGGGCCGCCAGCAGAATGTTCCAGACGAATGGATAGATCGAGGCCCCGCTGATCACCCCGATGCGATCCAGGTGCTGGTCGAACGCCGCGGCCACGCCGAGGTCCAGACAAACCACCAGCACCACCTCGGCGCCCAGCAGGGTGCCGGTGACCATGCCGTCGGGTACCTGGGTGGCCTCGATGACCGCGGGGTCAACGCCACAGGGCCGCAACGGGTTCCAGGGTCCCTCGCCTGCGGCGATCTGCGCGACGTACTGCCGGGCGCCGGGCTTGGAGAGCTCGCCCAGCTTCTTGCGGGTTTCGACGTCCCGGACCGCGATCACCCGCGCGCCCTGCCGGTTGCCGCCACTCGGAGCGAAGCGCGCGTTGTCGAGGATGCGCTCGAGTACGTCATCCGGCAGTGGCTCGCCGCTGAACTTCCGGACGGCCCCGGTCGTGCGCATGACGTCGTAAATCTCCATACCGACCATCATGCGTATGGGAAGGTGATGTGTATGGCTAAGACACACTTGAATTGCCCCTGCGGCGAGGCGATTTCCGGCACCGACGAGGACGACCTGGTCGAGAAGGCCCAGACCCACCTCGCCGAGCAGCACCCCGGTCGTGAGTACGACCGGGAGATGATCCTCTTCATGGCGTACTGAGCCAACAAAAAAGCGAGCGTGGCTACCGTTGGGGGGTAGCCACGCTCGCTGCTGCGTAGTCGGGTCGAGTCCGACCGTCATACTGGCGGGCGTGACGCCGAGAAAGGTGCCGGAGACGCCCGAGCGAGGATGGCTCTCGCCCAAGCAGCAGCGCGCCTGGGTTGCCTACATGCGAGTGCAACTGCGGATGAACTACGAGATGAACCGCCAGTTGCAGGCAGATTCCGGGCTGTCCCTGGCGGACTACGACGTGTTGGTGGCGCTCAGCGACGACAACGATGCGGGCCTTCGCGTCAGTGACCTCGCCGCGCGGATCGGCTGGGAAAGAAGCCGCCTGTCGCATCAACTGCGGCGCATGGAAGGACGCGGCTTGACCGAGCGTCGCCCGAGCGCCGAGGACGGCCGCACCACCAACGTGGTGCTCACCGAAGCCGGGCGCCGGGCAATCGTCGGAGCCGCACCCGGGCATGTGGATCTGGTGCGCAGCCTGTTCTTCGATTCCCTGCCGGACAGTCTTCTCGGCCCGTTCACCGCCGCGCTGGAGCACATCCACGTCAATCTCGATCACAACAGCTCACTCCCGCCGGCATCGCGCTAGATTTGGGTGATTCATCACCTAAATTTCGGGAAGTGGGCCAGTGAACGAAGTCATCAGCCGTCTCATGGAAGCCAATTTGTTGGCAGTGTTCGACGAGCGCGATCCGCTGCGCCGTGCCGCCGCGATCGCCGAGACCTACTCAGAGGACGTGCAGTGGATCGACGATGACGGCACTGCCGTCGGCCACGACCAGCTGAATGTCAAAGCTGCTGAGCTGCAGGAAAAGCTGTCGGGCCTGCATTTCGTGAAAGCCGGCCCGGTTCGCCAGACCCGCGGCCTCGGTTTCCTGGCATGGGAGGTTCGCACCCGGGACGATGCCACGGTGGCGTCAGGCTTCGATGTCGCCGAGATCGTCGATGATCGCATCGTTCGGCTGTGGACGGTGCTGGACTCTGCGGAATAGGTGATAAGTCACCTAAGTTGATACCTGCGAAAGCGCAATCCACACAGAAACGGAGCCCGATCATGGGACAGCTCGAAGGCAAGACGGCACTGGTCACCGGAGGAACGTCGGGTATCGGCCTGGCGACCGCAAAGCGCCTGGTCGATGAGGGCGCCTACGTCTTCATCACGGGACGTGATCGCACTCGCCTCGACGAGGCAGCCGCCGCCATCGGTGCCCACGGTGTGCAGAGCGACATCAGCAAGCCCGAGGAACTCGACACGCTGGCCGCCGAAATCGCCGAGCACGGCAAGGGCCTCGATGTCGTCTTCGCCAATGCCGGGGGCGGCGACTTCGCCACCCTGGTCGATGTGACGCCGCAGCATTACCGGGACAACTTCGACCGCAATGTGGCCGGCACGGTGTTCACCGTGCAGAAAACGCTGCCACTGCTCAACGAGGGGGCCTCGGTGATCCTCGCCGGATCCACCGCGGCCTCCGAAGGGGTCCCGGCTTTCGGGCTTTACGCCGCGTCGAAGGCCGCCATCCGGTCGCTGGGCCGCACCTGGGCCGCCGAGTTGGCGGACCGCAAGATTCGGGTGAACACCGTCGTTCCCGGCCCGATCGAAACTCCCGGGCTCACCGGCCTGGCGCCCGCCGAGCAGAAGCAGGACCTGCTGGACGGCATGGCCGCTCAGGTGCCGATGAAGCGGCTGGGGCATCCTGACGAAATCGCTTCCGCCGTACTGTTCCTGGCCTCGGACCAGAGCAGCTTCATGACGGGCGCGGAGCTGGCCGTCGACGGCGGCCAGATCCAGGTCTGACGAACAAAATCGGGATGACGCCGGTTGGCGTCATCCCGATTTTTGTTGGGCGGTGAGTTACGGCACCACCGAGGAACCGATGGTGGGCATGAACTGGCACTGCTTCTCGGTCGTCGTCACCTGACCGAAGATCGTCGACATGATGCTGCCCGAGCCGGTGTCGACGATGGCGGTCAGCGTCGTCGGCCCCTGCGGGTTGATGTCGGCCTGCGGCTTGAGGGTCGCGCTGCCCGACTTGCCGGTGGTCAGGTTGACCCAGGTGACGTTCAGCGGCAGCTTCTGCTCGGCCGCCGGGCCGGGCGTGCCGACCGCGGTGAACACGTACGCGGTCTGGCCGGGGCCGGGGCCCGGGGTCGGAATCTTCGCGGGGCCGGCCACGCTGATGGCCGTCGCCAGGACGTTGCCGCCGTCGGCCTGGCAGCCGTTGCTGATCGACGGGTACATGAAGTCCTGTGTGATCGGCGCGCCCGGTCCGAACGCACCGGCCGGAGCCGGTGCCGCTGCGGCTGCCGCGGGAGGCGCGGCGTCGGGAGCCGGGGCCGGAACGGTCGCCGCGGCTTGGGTGACCGGGGCGGACGCCGGAGCAGCTTCCGGAGCCGGAGCCGGCGCCGGAGCCGGCGCCGGGGCCGGGGCAGGAGCGGGTGCCGGGGCGGCTTCGGGCGCCGGGGCAGGAGCAGGTGCGGCTTCGGGGGCCGGTGCCGGAGCGGCCTCGGCCACCGGGCCGACGGCGTGTACGGGGTCGACGCCTGCCGGCAGGTGGGCCTCGGCGCCCGGTACCGCGCCGGGGGCCGGCACGTGGTTCGCAGCCGGGTCGGCGGCGAACTGGTTCACGGCGTTGGCCAGATTCTTCGAATCCGACGGTGCGGCCTTGTTACCGGCGAACGCCCGGGCTGCTGCCATGAGCAGCTCCGCGGCGCCCGCCGGGTCAGCGGCGGCCTGCTGGATCACCGGGGCGAGAGTCTGCATGGCCGGCAGACCGGGAGCCTGAAGGCCATCGATGGGCAGCGGCAACGGCAGTGGCGACGCCGGATCGGCGTGCGCGACGGTGGCCGCGCTGATCGTGAGTGCGACGGATGCGCCTAGTGCGACGAACAGCTTCCTCGATTGCATGACTCTCTCCCCGGTTTCGTATCGGTTATCTGGTTACGGCGCGAATCACGGCAAGCCGGAGGTGATGACCGGCGCCAGGCTGGTCAGGCTCATGATCCCCGGCACGACGCCCGGGATGGCCTGCGCCGCCGGTGCCGCGGCCGCGACAGCGGCGGGTGCGGTGGCCAGCGGGGATGCGGCAGCCGGTGCGGCGGCCAACGGCGCGGCGAGCGGTGCCGTGGCGGCGGCCAGCGGAGCTGCGGCGGCAGGAGCAGCGGCAGCGGCGATCGGCGCGGTCAGCGGTGCGGCCGCGGCGGCGAGCGGCGCGGTGGCAGCAGCCAACGGCGAGGTCGCAGCCGTAGCAGCCGTAGCGGCAGTCGCAGCAGGAGCGGCAACGGCAGCGGGCTTGGGCAGCATGTTCGCCAGCGGGGTGCCGGCCGGCAGCAGCGACGTGAGGTCACCCGGGAAGGCGATCTGCTGCGGCAGCGGCAGCGGCGAGCCCGGAATCTGCGGCAGGTTGATGTTGGCCGACGGGATCAGGCCCTGGGCCGGGGCGGCGGCCGCAGGTGCAGCGGCAGCCGGGGCGGTGGCGGCCGGAGCGGTGGCGCCGGGCACCAGGTTCTGCGGCAGGGTCACCGAAGCGGTGGCGGCGGGAGCTGCCGGAGCAGCGGCCGGCGCGCCCGAAGTCAGGGCCTGGGTGACACCCGACAGCGCCTGGACCGGAGCCTGGGCGAGTTCGTTGACCAGCGGCGTGCCGGGCACGACGGGGGCCGGGGCCGCGGGGGCCGGGTCGGCGGCAGCGACCGCGCTCAGGGCGATCGCCAACGGGACTGCGCCGGCGGCGGCAATCATGCTGGTGGCCAACAATTTTCCAGTGGTGCGTGTGCGCATTGTGGGGGTCCTCCCGGTCCAGTGGTGGCGCGTCAGAACCCAAGCTATGCAGTTACTGGTGTTACTCAAGTGACACGTGTGGCATTTATAGATCCGTTACTGATCAGAAGGCGAAGGGTGACCGACCGTTACAGTCATGCGATAAACACCGCCACGCGATCAGTCCTCCGCTGGGCGCCGCTGATGCTGGCGCTCAGCGTCATTGCGCGCTTCGCGTGGACCTATCTGGTGCCCAACGGCGCCAACTTCGTCGACCTCCACGTCTACGTCGGCGGCGCGGCGACCCTCGGCAACGGCCACCCGCTGTACGACTACGTCTACGCCGACCAGACCCCGGACTTCCCGCTGCCGTTCACCTACCCGCCGTTCGCGGCGGTGCTGTTCTATCCGCTGCACTTCGTGCCCTTCGGTTTGTTGGCGTTCTGCTGGCAGGTCGGCATCATCGCCGCGCTCTACGGCGTGGTGTGGATCAGCTTGCGGCTCATCGGGTCTGCGGATCCCGCGCACCGGCTGGCCATGGCGTGGACGGCCATCGGCATCTGGACCGAGCCGCTGCGCAGCACCTTCGACTACGGGCAGATCAACGTCGTCCTCGTCCTGGGCGTGCTCTACGCGGTCTACAGCACCCGCTGGTGGTGGTCGGGTCTGCTGATCGGGGTGGCGGCCGGGGTGAAGCTGACCCCCGCGGTGACGGGGCTCTACTTCCTCGGTGTCCGCCGGTGGGGCGTGGCCCTGTTCGCGGCCGTGACGTTCGCCGGCACCGTGCTGGTGTCGTGGCTGGTGCTGCGGGGCCAGGCGCTCTACTACTTCACCGATCTGCTGGGTGACGCCAATCGGATCGGCCCCGTCGCGACCTCCTTCAACCAGTCCTGGCGGGGAGCGATCTCTCGAATCGTCGGCCACGACGCCGGTTTTGAGCCCGCGGTCGTGATCGCGGTGGTGCTGACCGCGGTGCTGGCGGTGTTCGCCTGGCGCGGTGTCTACGGTCCAGACCGACCTGACCGGCTGGGCGCGCTGCTCGTGGTCCAGCTGTTCGGACTGCTCTTCTCGCCGATCTCGTGGACCCACCACTGGGTGTGGCTCATCCCGCTGATGATGTGGCTGTGGCACGGGCCGTTCGCGGCGCTCCGCAGTGCGCGGGCGCTGCGCTGGACCTGGCTGGTGCTGCTGCTGGTCGGCGTGCCGTGGCTGCTGAGCTTCGCACAGCCGACGATCTGGGTGATCAGCCGCCCGTGGTACCTGGCCTGGGCTGGGCTGATCTACCCGGTGATGACGCTCGTGACGCTTGCGTGGATGGCTAGACGACGAGTCCGTTGATGTCGGTGGCCATTTCCACATCCTTGTCGGTGATGCCACCTTCGGAATGCGTGACCAGGGTGAAAGTAACTGTCCGCCAACGGATATCGATGTCCGGGTGATGGTCCTTGGCTTCCGCGTGGATCGCCACCCGGCGCACGGCATCGATGCCGTCGAGGAACGCCGGGAACTTCACGGACCTGCGGAGTGCGCCGTCGGCTCGTTCCCAACCCTCGGGTGCTGCGGCGTCTACTTGTTCATCGGTGAGGACGGCCATGGTTTCGAACGTACTCCCGCCCAGGCTCCTACGCCGAGAGTGCGGGTTGCCGGTGGTGAGCCTCGGCGCGTCGTCTCGGTAGCCGTCACGATTGGCGTGCGACCGGACCTCAGCGCGCGCGTCGTCAGCCAATCTGCCTGTGGATAACTGTGTTCGCGTCGGCATTTCTGTCGGTGCCCGCTTCGAAAGTGGCGGTATGGACGAACCATTCCGCGGATCGGACGCGTTACGCGCCGGCGTGCTCACCGAGCATCGACTCCGGAAATACTTCCGTGCAGTCTTTCGCGACGTGTACGTCGCCAACGACACCGTGATGACGGCCGAGCTCCAGGCGCGGGCTGCATGGTTGGCGACTGGGCCCGAGGCTGTCTTGGCAGGCATATCCGCGGCGGCGGTGCATCGGGCCGAATGGCTCGACCCGGGGCTTCCGGCAGTCGTCGTGCGCACTGCGCGCCGCCGCCCATCGGGGATGATCGTCCATTCGTATAACCTTGCGGCGCAGGAAGTTTGCACAGTCCGCGGCGTGCGAGTCACGACACCGGCACGTACCGCATTCGATATCGGCCGGCTGCTGCCGGCGCCCGAAGCCGTCCCAATTCTCGACGCGCTTATCCGGTCGACCGCGCTGGGCGTTTCAGATGTCTGGGCCCTTGCGGCTGCATACCCCGGTCTGCGTGGCGTCAGGCGGCTGGGAACCACGGTGGGGATTGCCGACGGTGCCGCCGCAAACGCGGCTCCAATCGCGTGTCCGGACGCTGCTGGCGAATGCGAACCTGCCGCCCCTGGAAACCCAAATCCTCGTGGGCGACGAGCTCGGGCCGATTTTCACCCACGCTCACATGGGATGGCGGCAATGGCGGGTGGTCGTCCAATGCGACGAAGACCTCGACTGGACCGTGGAACGGCGGACATGGCAGTTCGAGTACACGGAGGACCTGGAACGGATCGGGTGGCGCAATGTGTGGGTGACCGCGCCCATGATGCGCGAGCCGCGACGAGTGGTGTGGCGCGTCAACGAAGCGATCCAGGCCGCGCGGCGGCGGCTACCGACGAAGCGTGGTGCCGAACGTGACGGTTAGCGGTGACGACACTCGGGGTGAATTCAAGGTCCTAGTGCAACAGCAGTGGATTGAAAGGGTTGCACAGTAGTTCGTCGAGGCGTTGGGCGGGTGTTTTCCAGTCGAGGGTTTTGCGTGGCCTGTTGTTGAGTTTGGCGGCGACGTAGTCGAGGTAGTCCTCGGGGAATATCGATAGGTCGGTGCCTTTGGGGAACCATTGGCGCAGTAGCCCATTGGTGTTCTCATTGGTGCCGCGTTGCCAGGGTGAATGCGGGTCGCAGAAGTAGATGTCCAGGTCGATGGCTTTGGTGATCTTGGCGTGGTTGGCCATTTCCATGCCCTGGTCCCAGGTCAATGTTTGGCGCAGCATCGCCGGCAGCCGAGGCATCTTGGCCACGATGGCGTCCTGGAGCGCTTCGGCGGTGTGATTGTCGGGCAGGTACAGCAGCATGGTGTAGCGGGTGGATCGCTCAACGAGGGTTCCGATCGCCGAGCCTGACTCCGTGCTGCCCAGGATCAAGTCGCCTTCCCAGTGCCCCGGCACCGCCCGGTCAAGGGCTTCAGCGGGGCGATCGCTGATGTGGAGCATCCCCGAAATGCGGGTACGGCGTTCCCCGGGCCGGCGCCGTGGATGACGCAACGCCCGCCCGGTGCGCAGGCATGTGTGCAGTTCACGGCGCAGATTCCCTTTGCCCTGCACGTAGATCGACTGGTAGATCGTCTCGTGGGACACCCGCATCTCCATGTCGTCGGGAAACTCCATCACGAGCTGCCGGGCGATCTGCTCGGGGCTGTGGAAGTCCGTCAACCAAGTCTGCACCTGGGCATGCAGGCGGGTGTTGGTGGCCAGCTTGCGTGGGTGCGGGCGCCGAGCGTTGCGTTGGGCACGGCCCTGAGCGGCGCTGGGGAAATAGTGCGGGCGCCGCAACGGACCGCCACGCCACGGGGCGCCGAAACGGAACTGCGGACGGTACTTGTTGCGGCCATCAGAGCTGTTGCGTTTGATCTCCCGACTGATCGTCGACGGGGCCCGACCTAGTCGCTTGGCGATGGAACGGATCGGCTCCTGTGCCGCGACCGCCAGCCCGATCTGCTCACGCTCGGCGAAGGTCAGCCGGGTGTACTGCCTTGGCGCCGAGTCGAACTTGGGTTTCACCCCACCAGCGTTGACAAACCACTGCCATCCAGTGCCCGTCGACACGCCAGCAGCGACCGCAGCGGCATCAATCGACGGCTCACCACTGACACGCGACCAAAAGAGGCGGACCACCGAAGGCAAAGGACCAGGACGCACGCAACAACTCCCCAAATAGGAGCTGTTGCACTAGACCCTTGAATGGAAGCGGTCGATCACCGCGGTTATCGACACGCTCGACGTAGGAAGCCGGGCGGCAAGTAGCGTCAGCGCGGTGATCGTCGTCGCGGGCGCGCTCATCGCCGACGCCAGACTGCTGGTCGCTCAGCGCAATCGGCCCCCGGAACTCGCGGGTCTCTGGGAGCTGCCGGGTGGGAAGGTCGCGCCGGGGGAGACCGACGCGCAGGGACTGGCCCGTGAACTCCACGAAGAACTGGGCGTCACGGTGACGGTCGGGAAAAAGGTGGGCGAGGACGTGCCGTTGTCCGACACCGTCACGTTGCGGGCGTACCTGGTGTCGACCGACGACGCGCCCCACGCCCACGATCACCATGCCGTGCGCTGGGTGGGCGCGGCCGAACTCGACGACTTGCCCTGGGTGCCCGCGGACCGGGCGTGGCTCGCAGAGTTGAAGGCCGCGCTGGCTCAGTCGCGCTGACTCACCCGCTGACTCAGTAGTGCAGCTTGTCGCCGACGACGCGCGTCGACGCCATCGCGCTTCCGTGCTGCGCGGTGTACAGCGGATGCAGCAGCGCGGGGTACTTGCAATGCGGGCAGTCGGTCTTCGGCTTGTTCACGGTGGAGAACGCCAAATGGTGACACGCAGCACACCTCACCACGAAGAATCCGCCTGCCCAATTGGCCAATCCGGCGAATATCGCGGCTGTTGCGCCGAGTGCCAGCACGAACCCGACCACTCCGGTCAACACTTCGTAGATGGTCATGACGACGACCTCCTCGTGCCGGTTCTCTGGGACTGACGAGACGCTTCCACGGTACTCGCGAAACCAGAAAAGGAGCAGGTCAATCGCTGTGTATCAGGCCTTGCGGGCGCGCTTGTAGACCTTCTCGAGATCCTTGCCGTGGACCCCGTGGTGCGCGGCCTTCTGAACCTTGTGCAATACCAGCGGACACCGCTTGCACCGGGGCTTGCTGCGGCAGCACTTCTTCTTCGGTTTAGCCCCGGCGAGCTTGCTGGCCTTCATCGACTAGCAGTTTTGCCAGGCCGCCCGCAGTTTCGCAAACCGACCCCCTCGCTGCGACAATCTCTGACGTGAGTGAGCAGCCCAAATTCCGCAATGTTGCCATCGTCGCGCACGTCGACCACGGCAAGACGACGCTCGTCGACGCCATGCTGCGGCAGTCGGGTGCCCTGACGCACCGCGGCGACGACGCTGTCGAGCGACTGATGGACTCCGGTGACCTGGAGAAGGAAAAGGGCATCACGATCCTGGCCAAGAACACCGCGGTGCACCGGCACCACCCGGACGGGACCATGACGGTGATCAACGTGATCGACACCCCCGGCCACGCCGACTTCGGTGGTGAGGTCGAGCGCGGCCTGTCCATGGTCGACGGTGTCGTGCTGCTGGTCGACGCCTCCGAAGGCCCGCTGCCCCAGACCCGTTTCGTGCTGCGCAAGGCGCTGGCCGCCCACCTTCCGGTGCTGCTGGTGGTCAACAAGACCGACCGGCCTGACGCCCGCATCGCCGAGGTCGTCGAGGAGAGCCACGACCTGCTGCTCGACGTCGCGTCCGACCTGGACGAGGAAGCCCAGGCGGCCGCTGAGAAGGCACTGGACCTGCCGACGCTGTACGCCTCTGGCCGGGCCGGTATTGCCTCGACCACGCAGCCCGCCAACGGTGAAAACCCCGATGGCGACAACCTCGATCCGCTGTTCGACGTGCTGCTCGAGCACATCCCGCCGCCAGCAGGCAACCCCGAAGCCCCGCTGCAGGCGCTCGTCACCAACCTCGACGCGTCGGCCTTCCTGGGTCGTCTGGCGCTGGTCCGTATCTACAACGGCAAGATCAAGAAGGGCCAGCAGGTGGCCTGGATGCGCGAGGTCGACGGTCATCCGGTGATCACCAACGCGAAGATCACCGAACTGCTCGTCACCGAGGGCGTGGAACGCACCGCGACCGCAGAAGCCGTCGCCGGTGACATCGTCGCCGTCGCGGGTATGCCGGAGATCATGATCGGCGACACCCTGGCCGACGTCGAGCACGCGCACGCTCTGCCGCGCATCACCGTCGACGAGCCCGCCATCTCGGTGACCATCGGCACCAACAGCTCGCCGCTGGCGGGCAAGGTCTCCGGTCACAAGCTGACGGCGCGAATGGTCAAGTCCCGCTTGGATTCCGAGCTGGTCGGCAACGTGTCCATCAAGGTCGTCGACATCGGCCGCCCGGATGCCTGGGAGGTCCAGGGCCGTGGTGAGCTGGCGCTGGCCGTGCTGGTCGAGCAGATGCGCCGCGAGGGCTTCGAGATGACCGTCGGCAAGCCTCAGGTGGTCACCCGGCAGATCGACGGCAAGCTGCACGAGCCGTTCGAGGCCATGACCATCGACTGTCCCGAGGAGTTCGTCGGCGCCATCACTCAGCTGATGGCCGCCCGCAAGGGCCGCATGGAGGAGATGACCAACCACGCTGCCGGTTGGGTCCGGATGGACTTCATCGTGCCGTCGCGTGGCCTGATCGGCTTCCGCACCGACTTCCTGACCCTGACGCGCGGCACCGGCATCGCCAACGCTGTGTTCGACGGCTACCGCCCGTGGGCCGGCGAGATCCGCGCTCGGCACACCGGTTCTCTGGTCTCCGACCGCACCGGCTCGGTTACCCCGTTCGCGATGATCCAGCTGGCCGACCGCGGCCAGTTCTTCGTCGAGCCGGGCCAGGACACCTACGAGGGCCAGGTCGTGGGCATCAACCCGCGCGCCGAGGACCTCGACATCAACGTCACCCGCGAGAAGAAGCTGACCAACATGCGCAGCTCGACCGCAGACGTGATGGAGACGCTGGCGCGGCCGCTGGAGCTGGGTCTGGAACAGGCCATGGAGTTCTGCGCCGAGGACGAGTGCGTCGAGGTGACGCCCGAGATCGTCCGGGTCCGCAAGGTCGAGCTGACCGCCAGCCTGCGGGCGCGGGCCAAGTCTCGCGAGAAGGCTCGCAACAACTAACGCCTGACCCGAAAGGCCGGTTACCGCACGCGTTTTCGCGACGTGCGCTAGCCGGCCTTTTGGTTTTGTTCGAGCCAGGCGACGCCGTCCTCAGCCGCCTTGATCAGTGCGCCGCGCTCACCGAAGTAGGTGGAGACCGCGCCGACCCACGGCACCACGCTCAGGCGCTGCCACCACTTCGCCGGCTGCGGCCGCTTGGCGATCTCGTCGAACGTCGCGCGCAGGATGCCGGCCAGCTGCCAGACGGTCCGGACGACCACCACCGGCAGCGACGACGTGATGGCTTCCAGCGGCTTCCAACCCGCCGGCGGGGTTTCGGGCAGCGGCTCGGAATCGGCGGACGGCACGCTCAAGTTGTCGAGGTAATCCGCGGGCAGCTGCCGACGGCACAAGACCTCGGCGAGCAGACGGACCTGTTCGCCTCGATCGGTCACGCCGTATTCGCGCGCCACGGCACACAGCACGATGGCGTGGTTGACGAAGCCGGCCAGCTCACTCACCGGCAGCACGCGGGCCAGCCAACCGAAGGCTCCCGGTGTGGCCACCAGCAGCGTGTTGAGGGCGCCGACGCGGTGCACCCACCAGTGGATGCGTTCGTCACGGCTCATCCGCTCCCAGGCGGCGGTGCCGGGCAGGTCGGCGGCGTTCATCAGCTGCGCACCGACGTTCAGGGCACCGTCGGTGGTGCTGCGGCCGCGGCCGGCTTCCCGGCGACGCTGCCACAGCCGCAGCCGCCGAACGCGGTCGCTCAGCCCGTGGGGTGGGCTGAGCAGGCGATGGGAGCGCTTGCGCAGCCCGATCGGATCGGCTTGCGACAGCACGTTGAGCAAGGGGTTGATGACGGCGACGGCGCGGCTCAGCGCGTCGGCGACATCGGCATCGGACAGTGGCGTGTACGGCTTCGGCAGCAGGCCCATACCGGAGATTGTGGACCACATCGGGGGCGAGCGGCGGGCCGGGGATTTGCCGCGGGAGGCTCGGATGGTGGTTCGGCCCGGCCCTGCCGATACCCTGAACGGCGTGCCGACCGCCCACCGCCAGCTCCTGAGGACTGGCGCATTGATGACGACGGGCGCACTGGTGTTGGCCTTGACCGGCTGCACCGTCAGCCCGCCGCCGGCGCCGCAGAGCACCGAGACGACCAAGACCGTCGTCCCGCCGCCGCCGAAGATGAGCCAGATCATCATGGCCATCGACTGGATCGGCCCCGGGTTCAACCCGCATCTGCAGTCCGACCAGTCGCCGGTCAACGCGGCCATCTCGGCGCTGGTCCTGCCGAGCTCGTTCCGGCCCATCGCCGATCCGGCATCGCCGTCGGGATCACGCTGGGAACTCGACCCGTCATTGTTGTTGTCGGCCGACGTGACCAATCAGAGCCCGTTCACCGTCACGTACAAGATCCGTCCCGAGGCGCAGTGGACCGACAACGCGCCCATCGCCGCCGACGACTACTGGTACCAGTGGCGGCAGATGGTCAGTCAGCCCGGCGTCGTCGACCCGGCCGGCTACGACCTGGTGACCGGTGTCCAGTCGGTCGACGGCGGCAAGACGGCCGTCGTCACCTTCGCCCGGCCGTACCCGGCGTGGCGGGAACTGTTCAACAACATCCTGCCCGCGCACATCGTCAAGGACGTGCCCGGTGGTTTCGGTGCCGGCCTGGCGCGGGCGATGCCGGTGACCGGCGGCCAGTTCCGCGTCGAGAGCATCGACCCGCAGCGCGACGAAATCCTGCTGGCGCGCAACGACCGCTACTGGAGCGTGCCCTCGGTGCCCGACCAGGTGCTGTTCCGGCGCGGGGGATCGCCTGCGGCCCTTGCTGATTCGATCCGCAACCGGGACACCCAGGTGGCCCAGGTGCACGGCGGGCAGGCGACGTTCGCGCAACTCGCGGCCATCCCGGGCGTGCGGACCGCGCGGATCGTCACCCCGCGGGTCATGCAGCTGACGCTGCGCGCGCAGCGGCCCGGACTGACCGACGTCCAGGTTCGCAAGGCACTGCTGGGTCTGCTCGACGTCGGCCTGCTGGCTGCCGTCGGTGCCGGCAGCGACAACACCGTGACGCTGGCCCAGGCTCAGGTCCGGACGCCGTCGGACCCCGGCTACGTGCCGACGGCGCCGCCGGCCCTGGACCGCAACGCCGCGATGGACCTGTTGGTGCGTGCCGGGTACAACATCGAGCCCGCCGTCGCGCCACCGTCGCCACCCGGCACGCCACCACCGCCGGGCCACGATCGGCTCGTCAAAGACGGCAAGCCGCTGGGGCTGGCCATCGGTGTCGCCGCCAACGACCCGACGTCGGTCGCGGTGGCGAACACGGCCGCCGACCAACTGCGCAGCGTCGGGATCGAGGCCACCGTGCTGGCCATGGATCCCGTGGCCCTGTACGCCGACGGTCTGGAGCGGGTAGACGCGATCGTCGGCTGGCGTCATGCCGGCGGCGATCTGGCGACGGTGCTGGCGTCGCGCTACGGCTGTCCGGGCCTGGACGCGACGGCGGTCTCCACCGCGACGCCACCGGCACCTACCCCGCAGCCGCCGTCGACCTCCAAAACCGTTGCGCCGCAGACGCCGACCTCAACGCCGACGGTGACGTCCACCGCGCCGACCATTCCGCTGCCCAAGCCGCTCGGCGGCGATCAGCTGGTGCAGGCGCCCAGTAACTTGACCGGCATCTGCGACCACGCGATTCAGCCGAAGATCGACGCGGCGCTGGCCGGCACCGAGAAGATCGCCGACGTGCTGAACGAGTTGGAGCCCAAGCTCTGGGCGATGGAGACGGTGCTGCCGATCCTGCAGGACACCACGATCGTCGCGGCCGGGCCGACGGTGCAGAACGTCAGCCTCACCGGCGCCGTCCCGGTCGGGATCGTGGGCGACGCCGGCAAGTGGGTCAAGGTTCCCTGAGCTGGTCGTGAGTCGGGGCCGGCGGTGACGCGGCAGCGGCTGCCCGGGTGGCCGACTGTTCCCGCAGCAGCCGGATGCCGTGCGACGAGTACGCGGCCACCGCGAACACCAGCAGCAGCCAGATCGGTGGGTGCGCCAGCTCCCAGACGAACAGCGCCGCGAAGGCGGGTGCGCGCTGGGTGATCGCGAGCACTCCGGCCGAACAGGTCAGCGCGACCGCTGCGACATGAAGATTGGTGTGGGCCAACGCGTTGAGGGCCAGGGTCGCGACGGTGCCCGCGGCCGCGCCGGTGGCCAGGGCCGGGGTGATGAGGCCGCCGACGGCGCCGACGCGGAGATACAGCGCGGTGAGCAGCGGTTTGAGCACGAGGATGACGGCCGCGGCGGCGAGGGTGAGGTCGGAACCGACGGCGACGACGAGGATGCTGCGGCCATTGCCGGGCAGTTCGGGACGGTAGATCGAACAGATGCCGGTCACCAGACCTGCCAGCGCGACGCCCGGGATGAGCACCCACGACGTCAGCTGCGGCTTCGGTCCGGCGAACGCTGTCAGCCGGTTGAAAGTCAGCCCGACGACCACCGCCAGCGGCGCGATGGCGACGGCGAGCATGGTGAATTGGTACGACAGTGCCGGATCCGGCCACATCAGATTGCGTTCGAAATGCGTGACCGGATGCGACACCGCAACCGCCAGGCTGGACGTGATGAGAGCGGTACCGACGACTTTGGGGTGCCAGGTGCCCATCATGACCCGGGCGGCGAAGAACGCACCTCCCAGCGGCACGCTGTACACCGCGCCCAGCCCGGCGCCCGCGGCGCAGGACAGCAGAATCTCGCGGTCGCGCGCGGTCAACGTCCCGAGGGTCGACGACGTGAGGCGCCCGAGCCACGTGGTCCCGTAGCTACTGAGCACCGCGGCCAATTGGCGTGGTGCGGTCTCGCGGCCCAGCGAGGCGCCGGACCCGACGGCCACGACCTGCAACGCCGCATCCGCCGCCATCGGCAGATGCGGCATCGGCTTCTTACCTGCGATGGTCGCCGACAGCGACGGAGTTCCGCTGCGACTGCGCAGAATCCACCAGCCGAAGCCGGCCAACGCTCCGCCGACAGCCGGAGCCAGCGCGCGCCGGACCGGCGAACTGGCGCCGATGCCGTCGAGCAGGAGCCCGTACGAATAGTGGTAGGCGAGGTGTTCGACGGCGTGCAGCAGCGAGACCGTCAGCGCTCCGGCGACCCCGGCGAGCAGCCCGGTGAGCAGCACCGCACTGCCGAACTCCAGCGCACGTCGCGTCACCCGGTGAATGTATGCCAGCCTGGGGGATATGGAGACCCCACGGCTGCTGTTCGTCCACGCTCATCCGGATGACGAGACCCTGACCACCGGCGCGACCATCGCGCACTACGCGGCCCGCGGCGCCGACGTGCGGGTGCTCACCTGCACGCTGGGCGAAGAGGGCGAGGTCATCGGTTCGCAGTGGGCGCAGCTGGCGGTCGACGGCGCCGACCAGCTGGGCGGCTACCGCATCGGTGAATTGACCTCGGCGCTGAGGGAATTGGGTGTCGACCGGCCGCGGTATCTGGGCGGCGCCGGGCGTTGGCGCGACTCCGGGATGGAGGGCAGCCCGGCTCGGCATCAGCAGCGGTTCGCGGACGCGGACATGGCCGAGGCCGTCGCCGAACTGGTGGCCGTGCTGCGGGACTTCCGCCCACATGTCGTCGTCACCTACGACCCCAACGGCGGCTACGGGCACCCCGACCACGTTCAGGCCCACCGGGTGACGACGGCCGCGGTCGCCGCGTCGCCGGGTGACGGCCATCCGGGCGAGCCCTGGCAGGTGCCGAAGTTCTACTGGACCGTGATGGACGGCGAGTCGATGGCCGAGGCCCTGGACTCGCTGAACGGGATCGAGCTCCCCGAGACTTGGGTGCGGATCCCGGCCAGTGCTCTGCCGTTCGACCTCGGTCACCGCATCGACGCCGTCATCGACGCGCCGGACAGTCTGCCGGCCAAGGTCGCCGCCATGCGCGCCCACGAAACGCAGGTGACGGTCGAGCCGAGCGGCCGGGTCTTTGCCCTGTCCAACAACATTGCGCTGCCGATCGCCGCGCGCGAGCACTACGTGTTGGTCGACGGCACGGCCGGCGAGCGGGACGACCGTGGCGTGGAAACTGACCTACTCAGCGGGATAAACCTCGCGTGAGACCGGGAAGCGGGGGAGTAGGGTAGCCGCCATGGACTCGGATCTGGACCCCAACTTGCAGCACCTGCAGGGCCTCGGCGACAACTACCAGTGGGTCGTCGGTTCGCTGGTCTCGCTGCTCGACAGCATCCCGACCTGACGTCTGCCCCGGTGCGCGCCGACTCCGGTCGGGCGCGTTCGTTGATGCTCGGTGTGCTGACGCTCGACGGCGTCTTGTCGGCCATCGCCGGCGCACTCTTCCTGCCGCTCTATCTCGGCCCCGTGCCGTTCCCGATCAGCGGCCTGCTCAGTGGTCTCGTCAACGCAGCCCTGGTGTGGGCCGGCTTGCAGTGGACGTCCCATCCTCGCCTGGCCGCGCTCCCGATGTGGGCCTGGTTGTCGACGGTCGTACTCCTGCTGCTCGGTGGGCCCGGCGACGACATCGTCTTCGGCGGCGCCGGAATCATGCAGGCGTCACCGTTGATCTTCCTACTGCTGGGCGCAACCCCGCCCGGCGTCGTGCTGTGGCGCAATGCCCAGCGGCGCGCCGCACTGCCGGGCTAGCGTCCGGTCTCTCCGCACAACGAGAGTCGCGCAGAGCAGGCGGCATGCCTGAAGCGACGAACCTGGTCGAGCAGGTTCAGCCCTTGGCTGCGTGGCCGCCCGAACCCGCGTTCTGTCCCGTAGCGGCGCCCTGCGACTGGCCGGCACCCGTCTCGCCCTTGGCCTTGCCGCCCCGGACTTTGTCGGCCTTGCCGGGCTTCGTCGTTCCGGCGGTGCCGGTCGGGTGAGCTGTGGCGTCGTTGTTCTTGGCCTCGGTCTTGTCGCCGGCCTTCTTGTCACGGGTCTTGGCGGGCTTGGGTGCCTTGACCTCGTCCTGCTGCTGCGCCGATCCCGCGGGGTCGCCGGCTGCCGGAGTGCCCGTCTTGGGATCAGCTTTCGGCTCGGTCTTGGGGTCAGTCGTGGGCTCGGTCTTCGGGTCGGAGGCTTTTGGGTCAGTCTTGGGTTCGGTCTTCGGCTCGCCGGCCTGCGGGTCGGTCGGCTTTTGCCCGGCGTCGGTGCCCGCGGGCTGCGTGCCCTTGTCGTCGGTCTTGTCCTTGTCGTCCGTCTTCGTCGGCGTCGCCGCAGGCTTCTCCACAGCCTTGTCCGCCGGGGTCTGGGCCGCGGTCGGCGCGAGCTTGCTCGCCGGGTCGGTCTTGGCGTCGGTCTGCGCATTGGCCTTCGCAGGCGCCAATCCGGCGGCGAAGCTGGTCAGCGCGGTTTGGACGCTCTTGGCGATCGACTCGAGGGTCGTCTGCGTGGCGGCCAGCGATCCGATGGGTGGCAGCGGCGGAATCGGCGGGATGAGCCAGCCGAAGAAGTAGTTGAACTCCGCGATGCCGAAGTTGACGACGTCGTTGATCGAGTAGCGGATGGCGTTACCGATGCCGTTGACCCACACGCCCAGATTGAGCGGATCGTTCACGATCGGAACGACCGCCTGGTAGAAGATGTCGTTCGAGACGGGCCGGATCAGCGTCCAGTAGAAGATGTCGGTCTGCGCGGCGATCGTGCCCGTGAACGGCACGAACCAGTTCAGCCAGTAGAGGACATCGGTGGCGTAGTCGACGCCCCAGTCGACCCAGGCCTGAATGCCGGTGTACGCGTTGGTCAGCCAGTCACTGGCCGCGTTCTGCGGCGTGACGACGGGCGCGGCCAGTGGCGCTGCCGCCAGCGGGTTCGGCCCCACTTTGGGAGCGACGCCCGCAGCAGGCAGCTTCGGCGCCGGTGGCGTCATATTGCTCGCCGCCGCCAGCAGTTTGACCATGGCCTCGGTCAGGTGCGGCTGGGCGGAAGTCGGATGCGCCGGGACCGCGACGTCGGCGGGGACCACCTGAATCGGCGTCAGCGCGAGAGCCGTGGCAGTCGCCGCAGCGGCGCCCGCCATCAGATACGAACGGACAGAAACGGACACCATGGCTCCTCGAAATGATCGCGTCCCGACCCTCTGAACTTACGCGGTCGTCACTGAAATCAGGTAGTAGTCTGCGCGTTTGCTGTGTGTGTCGGGGTATGGGGGCCGCGCCGCGCCGACGAGCTGGCGCTACTGTGGCCGGTATGCCAGGCGCAGTGGTTTCAGAATGTGAGACGCGTGGATGAACGTCGACTTCAGCGGGGTTAAACGGAAGTGGCTCTGAACCCCCAGACCGGTGCCGACCTGCCCCTCCCCATGGTCCCACCGCTCGCCGCCCCCGCATCGTCGTCCGCGTTACGCCGCGTCCTGCGTCGCGCTCGTGATGGTGTGTCACTCAATGTGGACGAGGCCGCGATCGCGATGACGGCCCGCGGGGACGACCTCGTCGACCTCTGCGCCAGCGCCGCCCGCGTCCGTGACGCCGGGCTGGAAGCCGCCGGACGCCGCGGCGCCACCGGCCGGCTGCCGGTGTCGTATTCGCGCAAGGTCTTCATCCCCGTGACGCACCTGTGCCGCGACACCTGCCATTACTGCACGTTCGTGACGGTGCCCGGCAAGCTACGCGCGCAGGGCATGGGCATGTACATGGAGCCCGACGAGATTCTCGACGTGGCCCGCAAGGGCGCCGAGTTGGGTTGCCAGGAAGCGCTTTTCACGCTCGGTGATCGTCCGGAGGAGCGCTGGGACGAAGCCAAGCAGTGGCTCGACGAACGTGGCTACGACTCCACCCTTGATTACGTGCGGGCCATGGCCATCCGCGTCCTCGAGGAAACCGGCCTGCTGCCGCACCTAAACCCCGGCGTGATGAGCTGGTCGGAGCTCTCTCGCCTCAAGCCCGTCGCGCCGTCGATGGGCATGATGCTCGAGACCACGTCGCGCCGGCTGTTCGAGACCAAGGGCCTGGCGCACTATGGCAGCCCCGACAAGGACCCGGCGATGCGGCTGCGCACCCTCGACGACGCCGGCCGACTGTCCATCCCGTTCACCACGGGCCTGCTGGTCGGCATCGGTGAGAATCTCACCGAGCGCGCCGAGACGATGCACGCGATCCGCAAGTCGCACAAGGAATTCGGGCACGTGCAGGAAGTCATCGTGCAGAACTTCCGGGCCAAGGACCACACTGCCATGGCCCAGACGCCCGATGCCGGGATCGACGACTTCCTGGCCACCATCGCGGTGACGCGCCTGGTGCTGGGCCCCAAGATGCGGATCCAGGCGCCGCCGAATCTGGTGTCCCGCGAGGAGTGCCTGGCGTTGATCGGCGCCGGCGTCGACGACTGGGGCGGTGTCTCGCCGCTGACCCCCGACCACGTCAACCCCGAGCGTCCCTGGCCGGCCCTCGACGACCTGGCCGACATCACCGCCGAAGCCGGGTACGACCTGGTGCAGCGGCTGACGGCGCAGCCGTCCTACGTGCAGGCCGGAGCTGCGTGGATCGACCCGCGCGTGCGCGGACATGTCGATGCCCTGGCCGACCCGGACACCGGGTGGGCGCGCGACGTCAACCCGGTCGGCATGCCGTGGCAGGAACCCGACGAGGCGGCGGAGTCGCTGGGCCGCACCGATCTGCACACCGCGATCGACACCGAGGGCCGGCTGACGGAGACGCGCAGCGACCTCGGCAGCGCGTTCGGTGACTGGGAGTCCATCCGGGAGAAGGTCTCCGAGTTGGCGGCGCGTGCCCCCGAGCGCATCGACACCGACGTCCTGGCCGCTTTGCGGTCGGCCGAACGCAACCCGGGTGGATGCAGTGACGACGAGTACCTGGCGTTGGCCACCGCGGACGGGCCGGCGCTGGATGCCGTTGCGGCGCTGGCCGATTCGCTGCGCCGGGACGTCGTCGGCGACGACGTGACCTTCGTGGTGAACCGGAACATCAACTTCACCAACATCTGCTACACGGGCTGCCGCTTCTGCGCCTTTGCGCAGCGCAAGGGTGACGCCGACGCCTACTCGCTGTCGACCGACGAGGTCGCCGACCGGGCGTGGGAGGCACACGTCGCCGGCGCCACCGAGGTCTGCATGCAGGGTGGTATCGACCCTGAGCTGCCCGTGACCGGGTACGCGGATCTGGTGCGCGCGGTGAAGAAGCGGGTGCCGTCGATGCACGTGCACGCCTTCTCGCCCATGGAGATCGCCAACGGCGTGACCCGCAGTGGCCTGTCGACGCGCGAGTGGTTGACGTCGCTGCGGGAAGCGGGTCTGGGCTCGATCCCGGGCACCGCCGCGGAGATCCTCGACGACGAGGTCCGCTGGGTGCTCACCAAGGGCAAGCTGCCCACCGCCGAGTGGATCGACGTCGTGACGACCGCGCACGAAGTGGGGCTGCGGTCGAGCTCGACGATGATGTACGGACACGTGGACACCCCGAAGCACTGGGTTGGGCATCTGAATGTGCTGCGCGGAATCCAGGACCGCACAGGCGGTTTCACCGAGTTCGTGCCGCTGCCGTTCGTGCATCAGTCGTCGCCGCTGTATCTGGCCGGTGGGGCGCGCCCGGGGCCGACGCACCGCGACAACCGCGCGGTGCACGCACTGGCGCGGATCATGCTGCACGGCCGGATTCCGAGCATCCAGACCTCGTGGGTCAAGCTTGGCATCGAACGCACCCAGGTGATGCTGCAGGGCGGCGCCAACGATCTCGGCGGCACGCTGATGGAGGAGACCATCTCCCGCATGGCCGGTTCGGAGAACGGGTCCGCCAAGACCGTCGCCGAGCTGGTCGCCATCGCCGAGGGCATCGGCCGCCCGGCCCGTCAGCGCAGCACCGACTACTCGCCCCTCGCTGCCTGAGCTGCCCGCGCGAGCAGACACAAAGCTGTCGGTTTCCTGCGAGAAACGGCAGTTTGGCGTCTGCTCGTGGAGACTTGTCGCGTGAACACCATCGGTGACATCCCGGCGCACCCGTTTTTCGTCCACTTCGTCGTGGTCCTGGCGCCGCTGGTCGCGATCCTCGTGGTCCTCTGCGCGGTGTGGACCGCCGCTCGTGAGCGCTTGGTTTGGCTGACGCTGGCCCTGGCCGTCGCGTTGACGGTGCTGACCCCGCTGGCCACCGAGGCCGGTGAGTGGTTGGAGCATCAGCAGAAGGACCGGACACCGACTCTGCACGAACACACAGAGCTCGGCGACACAGCGATCTATTTCGTGCTGGGACTGCTGGTGGTGTCGTTGGCGTTGGCGCTTCTGCACCGGTGGGGCACGAGACTCGGGGAACGTCGTGGCCTGGCGGGCGTCGTGGTGGCGGTGTTGGCCGTGGTGATCGGCGTCGCGACGATTTACCAGATCGTGCGGATCGGCGACACCGGTGCCCACGCGGTCTGGGGCGGCGGCGAGTCGTAGCGACGCACGTATCTGCGCGGTCCCTACGCCGAGCGTGGCGCTTGCTGCTGACGACACACCGTGCGCAGCGCGGCAACGGCCACCCTCGGCGTAGGCCTGCCACTCGGCCGGTGCCGGACTAGTGTCCTGAGTCGTTAATTCACCTTCTCTTGTTAGGGTGGGTCATGCCCTCGCCCCACGCTGTCGAGATTGTGTTGACCGATGACGAGCGTGCGGAGTTGGTGGGCTGGACGCGTCGGCGCACCAGTGCCGCGGGTCTGGCGCTTCGGGCCAGGATTGTGCTGGCCGCTGCCGACGGCGGCACCAATGTGGAGTTGGCTGATCGCCTAGAGCTCGATCGGGGCACGATCCGTAAGTGGCGCAACAGGTTTGTCGAGCTGCGCTTGGACGGGCTGCTCGATGAGCCCCGGCCAGGTCGGCCACGGGTGGTCGGTGACGAGCAGATCAAGGAGTTGATCACCACGACCCTGGAGACCACTCCGCCGCAGGCCACGCACTGGTCGACCCGGTCGATGGCCGAGCATCTCGGACTGTCGCAATCGATGGTCTCGCGGGTGTGGCGGGCATTCGGGCTGGCGCCGCACAAGCAGGACTCGTGGAAGCTGTCCAAGGACCCGCTGTTCGTGGAAAAGGTCCGTGACGTGGTGGGCCTGTACCTGGATCCGCCCGAACGGGCGGTGGTGCTGTGCGTGGATGAGAAAACCCAGATCCAAGCCCTCAACCGCACCCAGCCGGTGTTCCCGATGCTGCCGGGAACCCCAGCGCGAGCCAGCCACGATTACGTCCGCCACGGCACCTCAAGCCTGTATGCGGCACTAGATCTGGCCTCGGGCAAGGTCATTGGGTCCTTACATGCCCGGCACCGGTCCCAGGAGTTTCTGGCGTTCCTGAAAAAGATCGATGCCAATGTCCCGGCAGACCTCGATTGTCACGTCGTGCTCGACAACGCCTCGACCCACAAAACCCCGGCCGTCAAACGCTGGCTGCTGGCCCATCCACGTTTCACGCTGCACTTCACCCCGACCAGCTCCTCATGGCTCAACCTCGTCGAGCGCTGGTTCGCCGAACTGACCACCAAGAAACTGCGCCGCGGCACCCACACCTCAGTACGTCAGCTCAACACCGACATCCGTGCCTGGATCGACACCTGGAACGACAACCCCCGCCCCTACGTGTGGACCAAGACCGCCGACCAAATCATCGAATCCATCGCCAACTACTGCAGACGAATTAACGACTCAGGATACTAGAGCTTGGCCGCCAGCTCGGTGCCCTGACGGATCGCTCGCTTGGCGTCCAGTTCGGCGGCCACGGCCGCGCCGCCGATGATATGCGGCGTGATCCCGTTGCGCCGCAAGGCGTCTTCGAGGTCGCGGACCGACTCCTGGCCGGCGCAGACCACGACGTTGTCGACCTCGAGCACGCGTGCCCCGGACCGGTCCGACCCGAAGCTGATGTGCAGGCCGGCGTCGTCGATCTTCTCGTAGTTCACGCCGGAAAGTTGCTGTACCCCTTTGGCTTTGATCGACGCCCGGTGCACCCAGCCGCTGGTCTTGCCGAGCCCGCGTCCTTGGGCGCCCTTGGTGCGCTGCAGCAGGTACACCTCGCGGGCCGGCGGCAGTGGGATGGGCGTGGTCAGCCCGCCGCGGGAGTCGCCGCCGTCGGCGATGCCCCACTCGGTGCGCCACTCCTTGAGATTGAGGGTGGGGGACTCACCCACCGTGAGGAACTCGCTGACGTCGAAACCGATTCCGCCGGCACCGATCACGGCGACGCGTTTGCCGATGGGGGCTCCGGTGATCGCCTCCGCGTACGACAGCACCATCGGATGATCGATGCCGGGGATCGCGGGCATGCGCGGTGCGACGCCCGTCGCCAGCACGACATCGTCGTAGCCGGACAGTTCGTCGGCTGCCGCCCGGCTGTTCAGCCGGACGTCCACGCGGTGCTTGGCCAGCATGGTGGTGTAGTAGCGCAGGGTCTCGTTGAACTCTTCTTTACCGGGAATCCGTCGGGCCAGATCGAATTGGCCACCGATGTGGTCGCCGGCCTCGAACAGCGTCACGTCGTGGCCGCGCTCGGCGGCGGTGACGGCGGCGGCCAGGCCCGCGGGTCCGGCGCCGACCACCGCGACCCGCTTGGCCACGCGAGTCTTACCCAGTACCAGGGTGGTTTCGTGCCCGGCTCGCGGGTTCAACAGGCACGACACGGTCTTGTGCACGAACGCGTGGTCCAGGCAGGCCTGGTTGCAGGCGATGCAGGTGTTGATCTCGGCGGCGGCGTCGTGCTGCGCTTTGCGGACCCAGTCCGGGTCGCTCAGGAGTGGGCGTGCCATCGAGATCAGTTGCACCGCACCGTCGGCCAGAATCTGCTCAGCGGACTGCGGCATGTTGATCCGGTTGGATGCCACCACCGGAATGGTGACGTGTTGCGCCACCGCGTTACTGATGTCCGCGAACGCGCTGTTCGGTACCGACGTCACGATGGTCGGGACCCGTGCTTCGTGCCAGCCGATACCGGTGTTGATGATCGTCGCTCCGGCGGCTTCGATTTCCGTTGCCAGCGTGAGGATTTCTTCCCACGTCTGGCCGTCTTCGACGTAGTCGGCCATCGACAGCCGGTAGCAGATGATGAAATCGTGGCCGACGGCCTCGCGGGTGCGCCGGACGATCTCGACCGGGAAGCGGCGGCGCTTTTCCGGTGTGCCGCCCCAGGCGTCGGTGCGTTTGTTCGTGCGCGGTGCCAGGAACTGGTTCAGCAGATAGCCTTCGCTGCCCATGATCTCGACGCCGTCGTAGCCGGCTTCGCGGGCCAGGAGCGCGCATTTCACGAAGTCGTCGATGGTGCCTTCGACATCACGCAGCGCCCGCGGCCGGAATGGGTTGATGGGGGCCTTGATCGACGACGCGCTGACCGAAAGTGGGTGGTACGCATAGCGTCCCGCGTGTAGCACCTGCAGCAGGATCTTGCCGCCTTCGGCGTGGACGGCGGTGGTGATGCGACGGTGCCGACGGGCATCGGAAGACGAGATCATCTCGGCGGCGAACGGCAGCAGCCAGCCGGTGCGATTTGGGGCGTAGCCACCGGTGATGATCAGCCCGACGCGGCCGCGGGCGCGCTCGGCGAAATACTCGGCGAGCTTGCCGGTGTCACGGGCGCGGTCCTCCAGACCGGTGTGCATCGAGCCCATGATCACCCGGTTGCGCAGCGTCGTGAAGCCAAGGTCCAACGGCGACAACAGGTTCGGATAGGGCGTTGAATGCGGCACAGTCATCGTGTTCCTTCTAGAGCGAGCAGAACTTCGTCCAACCAGTCCACCGATCCCTGCTCGGCGCGGATGCCGCCGCGCAGCACCAGGTATTGGTGCAGGGTGCTGCCGGTGAGCGCGGAGGAGTCGGGGAACTGACGTTTCTCGTAGCCGAGGTAGGTGTCGAGCAGCGCGGCGCGTTCGGCGCGCAGCGCGTGAATCTGCTCGCACAGCGCGGCGGTGCTGTCCGCGGATCCGTACGCCGCGCCGCGTAGCTTCACGGCGAGCTCGCGCGTGCGGGCGTCGGTCACGGAACTGCCTCGGCCGGTGAGGGGTTCGGCGATCCAGTGTTCCAACTCGGTCCGGCCGGTGTCGGTGACCGAGTAGACCTTCTTGTCCGGACGGCCATGCTGCGCGACAACCTCGACGCTGACCCAGCCGTCGGCGTCCATGGTGCGCAGCGTCTTGTAAATCTGCTGATGTGTGGCTGCCCAGAAGTAGCCGATGGAGCGGTCGAACCGGTTGGCCAGTTCGTAACCGGAACCGGCTTGTTCGCACAGCGCCACGAGGATGGCGTGGGGGAGGGCCACGGTCGAAGCGTAGGCGCTACCCGCGGTCCTATGCAACTAGTTGCAAAGCAAAAGATGACACGCGTAAAAAGCTGCGAGTTGGAGCTAGTCGGAGGGTAAGTGCAACGTCTAGTATCAGTAACCACGCGCCACCCTTCCCGGGCGGCGCGCAAAGTTAGGTAACACTGAGCCAGACGCTTCGGTACGGGCGCACCATACTGACGTCTGCTCGTTGATTCCTGACGAGCCAGCAGCCCACTGGAACAGGAGAACTACCGGTGACGTACGTCATTGCCGAACCCTGCGTCGACGTCAAAGACAAGGCATGTATCGAAGAATGCCCGGTCGACTGCATCTACGAGGGTGCACGCATGTTGTACATCCACCCCGATGAGTGCGTGGACTGCGGTGCGTGCGAGCCCGTCTGCCCCGTCGAGGCCATCTACTACGAGGACGACGTCCCCGATCAGTGGAGCGGATACACCCAGAACAACGCCGACTTCTTCGCCGAGCTCGGCTCGCCGGGTGGTGCGTCGAAGGTCGGCCAGACCGACAACGACCCGCAGGCGGTCAAGGATCTCGCGCCGCAGGGCGAGTGACCCTGTCCGCTAGAACCAAGGTCTCGGCCGCTCTGCCGGTGTTCCCGTGGGACACCCTGGCTGACGCAACCGCGACCGCACGTGCCTACCCGGACGGCATCGTCGATCTGTCCGTCGGCACCCCTGTTGACGACGTCGCGCCGGTGATCCGGGAGGCGCTGGCCGCTGCCAGTGCCTCACCGGGTTACCCGACGACGGCCGGCACGCCGGCTGTCCGCGCGTCGGCCGTGGCTGCCCTGCAGCGTCGCTACGGCATCACCGGCCTGCCCGAGCAGGCTGTGCTGCCGGTCATCGGTACCAAAGAGGTGATCGCCTGGCTACCGACCCTGCTCGGGTTGGGAGCCGCGGACACCGTCGTGGTGCCGGAGTTGGCCTACCCGACGTACGACGTCGGAGCGCGGCTGGCCGGCGCCCAGGTGCTGCGGGCTGACTCGCTGACGCAGATCGGGCCGCAGTCGCCTGCGCTGGTGTACCTGAACTCGCCCAGCAACCCGACCGGCAAGGTGCTGGGTGTCGACCACCTGCGCAAGGTCGTCGGCTGGGCGCGCGAGCGCGGTGTCGTCATCGCGTCCGACGAGTGCTACCTCGGCCTGTCGTGGGACGCCCAGCCCCTGTCGGTGCTGCATCCCGACGTCTGCGACGGCGACCACACCGGCCTGCTGGCCGTGCACTCGCTGTCCAAGACGTCATCCTTGGCCGGGTACCGCGCCGGCTTCGTCGCAGGGGACCCGGCGCTGGTCGCCGAGCTGCTGGCGGTGCGAAAGCACGCCGGGATGATCGTCCCGACGCCGGTGCAGGCCGCGATGGTCGCAGCCCTCGACGACGACGAACACGAACGCGTCCAGCGGGACCGGTATGCCGAGCGGCGTGACGCGCTGCTGGCCGCGGTCCGTGGCGCCGGTTTCACCGTCGAGCACTCCGAGGCCGGTCTGTACCTCTGGGCCACCCGCGGAGAGTCCGGACGAGCGACGGTCGCGTGGCTGGCCGAGCGCGGCATCCTCGTCGCCCCCGGGGAGTTCTACGGTCCGGCCGGCGAGCAGTTCGTGCGCATCGCGCTCACCGCGACCGACGAGCGCATCGCCGCCGCTGTTTCGCGGTTGGCCTAGTCCTTTCGCGAGCAGACGCAAAACTGTCAGTTTTCCGCGGAAAACTGACAGTTTTGCGTCTGTTCGCGAGTAGATGGTGACCGGGGGATCAGTACTGGCGATAACGCCGCTGGACATGCTCCTGCCGAATCCGGATCTGTTCGCGGCGTTCGTCGGCGTTGACGGTCCGGGTGGCTTCCGGCAGGTGCTTGCGGACCTCGTCGCGGCCGATCACCGTCACGGTGGTGGTGGGCAACTCCGCCGGCGGCGCGCTGTACGTCCACCGCACCGTGATGAAACCTTGCGAATGTCCGGCGGTGTCAAGCCAATTCGGCACCTCCGGGTCGACGTCGGTGATGACGTACCGTAGTCGCCCGTCGAGATCGGGCTCGGTCTGAAAGCCGTTGAGGCTGCTGACGTGGTTGGCGTAGTCGAGCGATTCGCCCCAGAGGTTCGACAGGTGGAAGCCCAGATATGCCGGTGGCGCAGGCACATTGAGTTCGACGAGCAGCGCGTCGTCGGGTCCCAGGTCGTACGTGCCGCCGGAGTAGACGTTGGTGCACTGGCCGCCGCCTGTCGCGAGGTTGGCCGGCATAGGGGCGTTGAGCGCGTTGCGCGGCATGAAGGTGATGCCGTCACCGTTCTTGTCGCCGTGCGCTTCGAGGACGACGTCGTAGAACTCATTCCAGAACTTCATCTGGTTCTCGACGAGATCACCGATCCGCCGCAGGCGGTCCGCCGCGGACGACGGCGTCAGTGCCGCTGGATGCGTTCCCTCGGCACCGATCTGCGCGATGTGCAGATCGGGGCAGGTTTCCTGCTCCCAGTCGTGAAAAAGTATGCGGGCGATGACATATCCGGCCGTAGCCTCGTCTGCGGCGGTGGCGATGAAGTTGCCGGTATAGCCGGGCGGTCGTTGCGGCGCAAGCAGGATCTCGAACCCACCGTCATCATCGACGAGAAGCGCTGCGGAGTCGAGCATCCCGGTGACGACGCGTCCGCCCGGCCCGAGCTCGGCCAGTGAGCCAGTGTCGCCGGCATACCTCGTGTGCGCCTCAAAGATCATGTACTGCGGTACTTTTCGTCCCGCTGCGAGCGAGCCGCGAATCCGGTAACTACGGGCTCCGTCGATGGTCGCCGACAGATACAACGCGTCGGCGTTGTCGATGGTGGCCTTGTCGATGGGCTGAATGGCGCGGCGGAAGTAGGGAAACTGCGGGTCCTCGGAGAAGGCACGTTCGATGGCGCTGAACGCGAAACCCATGAGATACCGGTAACCTTCGGCCACACCGAGCGGTGTCACCGGTGGCGCGTGCAGGGCGGGAGAGTCGACCGCGTCGCGGGCGCGGCCCAGCGCGGCCATCATGTCGGTCCACGCCGCGCGTACGGTTTCGAGTTCAGCTGACATGAGCGTCGATTTCTCCTTCGTCTTCTACCACGGTGACCCAGCGGTATTCGTCAAACAAGCCGGCCAGGCGCCGGTGGATATCTCGCGGCTCCAGCCCGAATTCGGCCAGGCTGTACCGATGCGTCGTTTCGTGGCCGGGACGACGTTCGGCGGCGGTGAAGGCCTGGTCGGCTTCCGGGCCGACGGCGAGGCCGAGCTCGTCGTAGACGCGGCGCATGGTGGTGGACGGCGCGCCGACGAGTTCGCGGTAGTCGACGACGCTGGCCCGCACCTCGGGGTGACGCGCCAGGACCTCGAGCGGGTGCAGGTAGGTGTGCACCGATTGGTCGGCCAGAACCCGCAGCGAGCTGGTGATCAGTCGCTCGTCGCGCCCGCGCAGTGACCATTCCGTCTGCATCAGCTTGAGCAGGCTGGGAATCGTCTCGTACGGATTGCGCATCGGCACAATGATTCTCGCGTCGGGGAAGGTCTCGATGAGGGTTTCCACGCGCCCGCAGAAGGTCGGATTCTTGCTCAGGTGGGTACCGCCTCCGTTGAGCGCGATCTGGCGCCGGACGCATTCCTTGTAGAACGCCATCATGCGGCGCCGCTTGCGGTCCGGCCACCGGTCGACGTGGTAGAAGTCCAGCTCGCCCATGTAGGGAAACGCCACGATCCAGAATCCGGAACTCAGGGACCACGTCAGGAATGCGTCATCCTCTTCGGGGACGAAGAAGCCCGTCTTGTGAATGTCCTCGGTGGGCGCGAAGGCCTGCTCCTCGATGGCGTCGAGCCGGCGACGAAGCCGGCTGCCCGTCGCGGTGTCGATACGAAACAGTAAACGCAGCAGCTTCTTTTCCAGCAGTGACGGGAAGAACAGCTCGTACATCAGGGCGTAGCTGAACTGCGGATCCTGTGCCATCAAGCGGTGCAGGTACGTGGTGCCGCTGCGCGCGTGCCCGATACAGAACGTCGGTGCGCGAACTTCGGTGCGGCGCAACGCCGGGAACAGCACTGGATCGAGTGCGAAGCACAGTGAGTGGAGGGCAGCGATCAGCGGGACGCCGACGGCGAATCGCAGAAAGGGCCTCCACCGGCGCAGCGAACGTGCGTCGCGGCGGAGCAACTGCAGCATCGTGAAGTAGTTGGACCAGTCGAAGTGGAAGCGCGACACAGGAGTTCCTCGGGCCGTGGAGTCGGAATGGGGCTGACCACAACGTAAGTAAAGGTGGTTGACTTTGTCAATCAATTGACAATGTCAACCAGGCTGGTTAGCGTCCCGGCGTATGCAGGTATTCGCCGCCATGTCGCCCGAGCTGCCGCTGACCCAGGTACCGGCCTACGCACGCCGGATCGAGCGGCTCGGATTCGACGGACTGCACATCGCCGAGACGACGCACGACTCACTGGCCGTGGCGCTGCTGGCCGCCGAACACACCGAACGGCTGATCATTCGCACAGCCGTCACCCTGGCTTTCGTCCGCAGCCCCATGCTCACCGCCTACGCGGCCTGGGATGTGCAGACCTTCTCGAATGGACGATTCGAATTGGGCCTCGGTACCCAGATTCGGCAGAACATCGAAGACCGATTCGGGATGCCCTGGAGCGAACCGCGGGCACGGATGGCGGAATACGTCAGTGCGCTCCAGGGCATCTTCGATGCGTTCCGTACCGGAGGGTCGGTGCGCCATGAGGGCGAGGCGTACCGCATTACGCGCCTGCAGCCGTACTTCAACCCCGGGCCGAATGACCTGGCACCGCCACGCATCTGGCTGGGCGCGGTCAACGCGCGGATGTGCGAACTGGCCGGTGGGGTGGCCGACGGCGTCATCACGCACTCCACCAATTCCGACCCGGATTACCTGAGAGAGGTGGTGCGTCCGGCACTTCGGCGTGGCGCGGAGGCCGCGGGCCGCCCCGGACTGCCGGCCCTCGTGGCGTCGACCGCAGTCGCCACCGGCAGCACCGATCCGCTGGTCGAGCAGGAACGCGAACGCCAGCGCCGGATGCTGGCGTTCCTGCTCTCGACCCCCGCGTATGCGGCGACGCTGAAACGAAAGGGCTGGCACAACCTGGCCGACGACCTTCGTGTTCTGGTCAAACAGCAGCGCTGGGACGATCTTTCGACGGTCCTCGCTGATGACGTGCTCGATCAGTTGGTGACGGCCGGGCGTTACGATCAACTGCCGGATCTGCTGCGCGCCAAGTACAACGGCATCGCGGACGGGGTGGTGCTGCCGCCGGTCAATGATGACGAGAACGAGGATCAGCCGGTGCGGACGTGTATCCGGGACCTGCAGAGCGGAGCGCGCGGTGGCGTCGAGTAGGGCATCGAAACGCAAGATGGATTCGGTGGATTCGATCAGTGCCGCCCTCGCGCAGGTGGTGCGGTTGAGCCTGAGCCGAGCGGCCTTCAAACGGCAGGCCACCAGCGCAGACACTGAACTGTCTCAGCCGTCCTACGCGCTGCTGCGGGTTCTCATCGACGAAGGGCCGCAACCCGTCGGGCAGTTGGCGACCACGGCGCACATGGACGTCGGCATGACCACGCGGCGCGTGCAGGCCTTGGTCGACGCCGGGCACGTCACCCGGCACGCCGACGGCAACGACGGGCGCGTGTCCATCGTGCAGGTCACCGATGAAGGACAGCGTGCGGCCGACGCGCTGCAGGACGTGCGTCGTGAACACCTGGCGCGCGCACTCGCGGACTGGACCGCCGACGATCTGCATCAGCTCGACGTGCTGCTCAACCGCTTCGTCAGCGACACCAAGGAAACGCCGATCTAGCGCATTCAGTCCACGTCGAGCTGCGGGGGCACGGCCGAAGCCAGTGCCGCCCGGCACGCCACGATGGCCGGCGTCTTGCTGATGGCGGTCCGCGTCGCCGTGAACACCACACGCCGACGGGGGTCGACGTCCACGACGCGTAGATCGGGACGGCGCCGGACCCGCATCAGGTCGGGCAGGATCGCGACCGCGTTGCCGTTCTCGATCAGCGCGATCTGAGCTTCGAGGTCGTCGGTCTCGAAGCGGACGTCGGGCTCGAAACCTGCCCGCCGGCAAAGCTGTTCGGCCCAGTGCCGCGAAGCGGTGCCCTCGGGCTCCATCGTCCAGGGCAGGTCGGCGGCATCTTCGACCGAGGAGACGCGGTCCCACGGGTCTCCGTTCTGCGGTACGGCCAGCCGCAACAGATCGGTGGTCAGCGGTGCCCGGTGCAGATCGGGATATGCGCGCGCGGCGTGTCCCGGATACTCCTCGGCGATCACCAGATCGAATTCGCGCAGCCAGGTCTCGTAGAGCGCCTGCTCCGGTTCGCGTTGCGACATCGTCACGCGCAGCCGCGGATGGCGCGTCGCCAACTCCGTCAGCATCTGTGGCATGAAGGCCGAGGCCGCCGATTGGAAGACGGCCAGCCGAACGGTGCCGGAAGCCTCGTCGCTCTGGACCGCGACATCGGAGGCGGCCTGCTCGAGCCGCGCCAGGATGACCGCGGTGTGCTCGACGAGCACCTCTGCCGCGGGGGTGAGCCGCAGCCGGCGCCCGACCTTCTCCAGCAGCGGCACGCCGACCTCGCGCTCGAGCTGGCTCAGGGCCTGCGATATCGACGAAGGGCTCTGGTGCAACGCTTCGGCGACCTCGGACAACGTGCCGCGCAGGCTCAGCTCGTGCAGCAGACGCAGCCTGCGGGTGTCGAGCAGATCAGCACGTTGATGTTTCATCTTTACTTAATCTTTTCCGTCAGAAATCATCGCTTTATTTTAAGTGTCCGGCGCGCTCATGATGGGCAGATGACGCAGCTGAGCCGGGAAAAGGACGACCTGCTGGACGAGGTGGTGGGCCAGGTCCGGGACTGGCTCGACGAGAGTGCCCGCCTGCCCGTCCCCTCTGCCGGCCGGCGATTGGCTGATGTCCTTCGCGATCCGCATGGCCTGGATTTCACCGTCGGTTTCGTCGATCGCGTGATCCGGCCCGAAGACCACAAGGTCGCAGCTGCCAACCTCCGCGCCCTCGCGCGTAATGCCCCCGGCTTCCTCCCGATTCACGAACGGCTGTTGATCAAGCTCGGTGCTCTGGTGTCGATGATCGCGCCCGGATTGGTCATCCCGGTCGCCCGGAAGGCGTTGCGCGAGATGGTCGGTCACCTGCTGGTCGACGCGACCGATGCCCGCCTCGGACGCTCGATCGCACGGATCCGCAAGCGCGGCGTCGGGCTCAACATCAATCTTCTGGGTGAAGCCGTGCTGGGGCAGGCCGAGGCGGCCCGACGGCTGAAGGGCACCGCACAGCTGCTCGCCCGGCCTGACGTCGACTATGTGTCGATCAAAGTGTCGGCCACAGTGCCGCCGCACTCGCCGTGGGCGTTCGACGAGGCCGTCGACCACATCGCGGCGAACCTGCTGCCGCTGTTCACCCAGGCGGCGACCGCGCCGACGAAAAAGTTCATCAACCTCGACATGGAGGAGTACCGCGACCTTGAGCTGACGATCGCGGTGTTCACCAAGCTGCTGGATCGGGCCGAGCTGCTCAACCTCGAAGCCGGGATCGTCTTGCAGGCCTATCTGCCCGATGCCTTGAGCGCCATGATGCGACTGCAGAACTGGGCGTGTGCCCGCCGCGAGCGGGGTGGTGCGGGCATCAAGGTGCGGCTGGTCAAGGGCGCCAACCTGCCGATGGAACACGTGGAGGCCTCGCTGCACGGCTGGCCCGTGGCGACCTTCTCGACCAAACAGGACACCGACACGAACTACAAGCGGGTGCTGGATTACGCGCTGCAACCCGAGCACGCCGCGAATGTGCGTATCGGTGTCGCCGGGCACAACCTCTTCGATATCGCGTACGCGTGGACGCTCGCCGGGCGTCGAGGCGTCCGGGATCGCGTGGAGTTCGAGATGCTGCTGGGGATGGCCGAGGCGCAGGCCGAAGCCGTCCGGCGCACCGTCGGCGGTCTGCTGCTGTACGTACCGGTGGTGCACCCCAAGGATTTCGACGTCGCGATCGCCTACCTCGTGCGCCGATTGGAGGAAGGTGCCAGCCAGGACAACTTCATGTCCGCGGTGTTCGAGCTGCACGACGACCAGGTGCTGTTCCAGCGTGAGAAGGACCGCTTCGTGGCCTCGCTGGCCGAGATCGACGACGTTGGGGCGAGCGAAGTGACGGGGGGAGCAGGCGTTCCGGAGCCGAATCGCCGGCAGGACAGGCGAACCGACGATCCCAGCACCGCGGTGAGCCCGGCCCGTCGGTTCGCCAACGTCGCCGACACTGATCCGGCACTGCCCGGAAATCGATTGTGGGGGCGAACGATCACGGAGCGGATCGCCGCGTCGGCGGTCGGCACGGAGCTGGTCGCCGCGCACACCGTGTCGAGTGCGGCTGCGCTGGAAGGGATCATCGCCGGCGGGGTGACCGCGGGCGCGACGTGGGCGGCTTCGACCGGTGCGCAGCGGGCGGCAGTCCTCCGGCGTGCGGCGGCGACGTTGCAGGCAGCGCGTGCGGTATTGCTGGAGGTGATGGCGTCCGAGTGCGGCAAGACGCTGGATCAGGGCGATCCCGAGGTCTCCGAGGCCATCGATTTCGCCAATTACTATGCGGCACAGGCGGAGAATCTCGACTCCGTCGACGGTGCCGTCGCGGCGCCTGCCGGGTTGACGGTGGTCACGCCGCCGTGGAACTTCCCGGTGGCGATCCCCGCCGGATCGGCGCTGGCCGCGCTGGCCGCGGGCAACTCCGTCATCATCAAACCCGCCATCCAGGCCAGTCGGTGTGGATCCGTTATGGTGCAAGCACTTTGGGACGCCGGCGTGCCGCGTGACGTGCTGCAGCTGGTGCACCTCGATGAGGGCGAGCTGGGCACACAGTTGGTATCCGACCCGCGGGTGGCCCGGTTGATCCTTACCGGCGCCTTCGAGACCGCGGAACTGTTCCGCCGCTTCCGTCCCGACTTGCCGCTGCTGGCCGAGACCAGCGGCAAGAACTCCATCATCGTCACCCCACACGCCGATCTCGATCTCGCGGTGAAAGACCTGGTGTACTCGGCCTTCGGGCATGCGGGCCAGAAGTGTTCGGCAGCGTCGCTCGGCATTCTGGTGGGCTCCGTCGCCCGGTCCGCGCGGTTCCGTGACCAATTGGTCGATGCCGTCACCTCGTTGAGGGTCGGCTACCCGTCAGACCCGACCGTGCAGATGGGGCCCATCGTCGAACCTGCGCACGGCAAGCTGCTGCGGGCCCTCACGCAGCTCGCGCCCGGGGAGCAGTGGCTGGTGGAGCCGCGCCAACTCGATGACACCGGACAGCTTTGGTCACCGGGAGTGAAGACCGGAGTGCGGCGCGGCTCGGAGTTCCACCTCACCGAGTACTTCGGCCCGGTTCTGGGTCTCATCGCCGCCGCTGACCTCGACGAGGCGATCGCCATCCAGAACCAGGTCGACTACGGGCTGACGGCAGGGCTGCACAGCCTGGACCGCGACGAGATCGAGCGGTGGCTCGACCGGGTCGAGGCCGGCAACGCCTATGTGAACCGGTCGACCGTCGGGGCGATCGTGCGCCGGCAGCCCTTCGGCGGCTGGAAGAAATCGGCGGTGGGTGCGGGCGCGAAGGCCGGTGGCCCGAATTACCTGATCGGGCTGAGTGATTGGCGTTCCGCGGCGGCAAACCAGACAGCCCCGGTACCGCCATCGGTACGCGCCGTCCTGGACGCCGCACAGACTTTCGGGCTGGACTCCGGAGAACTGGATTTCCTCGAACGGTCCTTCGGATCAGACGCACATGCCTGGGCGACGGAGTTCGGTGTCGCGCGCGATGTGTCGGGTCTGATGGCGGAGAAGAACGTCTTCCGCTACCTGCCGGTGCCGGTGACGGTGCGCGCCGAGAACGTCGAGCCGGCGGCTCTGCTGCGGGTGGTGGGGGCGGGAATCCTGGCCGGTTCGCGCGTGACCGTCTCGACTCCGGTTCCGCTCGACCCGCCGATTGCCGACGCGCTGGCCACCTCCGGTGTCGGCTGCCGGGTGGAGGATTCGGCGTCGTGGCGGAACACCCTGCGCGACAACCCTCCTGGCCGGGTTCGCCTGCTCGGCGGCAGCCGCGAACAGTTCGCTCGCGACAGCGCCGGCAATGTCGGCATCGCGCTCTACGTGGGGCCGGTGGTCGAAGCCGGGCGGATCGAGCTGCTGACGTTCCTGCACGAACAGGCGATCGCGGTGACGGCGCACCGATTCGGCTCGCCGACACCGTTGTCCGAGAACCTGTTTCGGTGAGCCGTCCCGTCAGAGCGCGTACGCGAGCTTGAACTTGTCGAGCAGATACGGCCCCGACACCACCGGCTCGTAGCGCGGTGGATTGCCGGCCGTCGCGCAGGTGGGGATGCATTCGATGACGGCGTCGAAGTTGGGCTGGTGGAAGAACGGCAGGCTGAACCGCTCTCCACCGCCGCCGCTGCTCACCACGCGGTGCACGGTGCTGACCCAGCGATCATTGGTCCACCGGGCCAGCAGGTCACCGATGTTGATGACGAACGCTCCGGGGACCACGGGCACGTCGAGCCACTCGCCGCGGTCACTCTGAACCTGTAGCCCGCGCTGAGATTCGTCCTGCAACAGGATCGTGAGATTGCCCCAATCGGTGTGCTGGCTCAGCCTGATCTCGCCGGCCGGCCGATTATCGGCGGGGTAGTAGTTGGCCATCAGGTTGGAGTTGTGCCGGTCGATCGACGTGTCGAACCAATCCTCGCGCAGGCCCAGGGCGAGTGCGAACAGCCGGGACAGCTCGGTCGCGAGCAGTTCCATTTCGGCGTAGTAGCGCTCGTAGGCCGCGCGGAAGCCCGGAAGTTCAGGCCACCGCTCGGCGACGGTCACCCGCTCGTCGGTCCAGCCGTCGCCGCTCAGGCCCTCGGGGTTGCCGAGCGGAAAGTGGACGAACTTCTCGACCTGGTCCGGCGCTTGGTGTTCGGCCTCGACGTCCGCGCCGTCGTTGGTGGCCGCCAGCTTGCCCGCGCTGCTGAAGCCACGGGCCAGCGGGTCACCGGCCTGTGCCCTGACGCGGTCCTTCTCGGTCTGTGGCAGAGCGAAGAACCCGCGCAGGGCACGGTTGACATCGCTGATTGCCTTGTAGGGCACGCCATGGCCGACGAGGAGCAGGAAACCACTGGTCTCGCAGCATCGGCCGATGGCGTGGGCCACGGCCTTCCGTCGGCTCGCGTCGCCGCTGCGGGCGCTGCTGATGTCTATCACGGGGACGAAGCCGTCTTGCAGGACGACGCGGTCGACTATCACTTCTGGCTGGGTCATGCGTTCGACGCTAGAACCTCAACCTTGGTTGAGATCAAGCATGAAAATCACTCGCGCGCAACGATGCCCGGCGGAACCGCGGATTACTGGCTCTGGTGCACCGTGGTGTCGACGCGTGGTGCCTGGGCGTGCGGCTGGATGTCCTGGAGCCATTGCAGCTGATCGATGCCGTGGTTGTTGTGTGATGCCACAACGGTTTTCGGCAGAGCCTGGTGGGTGTCGTCGGCGAATGACCAGACGATCGGGGACACCAGGACTCCGACTCCGAGTGCGCCTGCGAGAACGTAACGACCCACCGTCTGCTGTGTGGAACCGCTCATCGTCTTCATGTGGTTGCCTCCTGCTGGGTGTTATGCCCAGATCAACAGGTGGCCGGAACGGCATCATCCCAGGTGGCGCGATGTTTACCCGAGTTGGCAGGATCGCCTTACCGAGCTGTGTGCAACCGCAACAGAGTCCACGCCGCGAGCGTCTGCGCGTCAGTGACGTCGCCGCGGCGGATCATGTCCTCGATCTCGTCGGCGGTGAACCATTCGCTGTGCATGTCCTGCTCTTCGTGCTCACGCTCGTGCTCGCCTTCGGTGATGCCGGTCGCGAGATAGGCCCAGCCGCGTTGGCTGCACATTCCCGGTGCGACGTCCAACTGGCCCAACACTTCCCACGTGTCGGCGCGCAGCCCTGTCTCCTCGCGGAGTTCCTGGGCAGCCAGATCGGCGGGCGCGGGCTCGTTGCCGCCCAATGTGCCCGGCGCGGTGCCCTGCACAAACTCCCAGCGCCGCAACCCGATTGGGTAGCGGAACTGCTCCACCATCCGGTACTGGTCGCCGTCGCGGGCGATCACCAGGGCATAGGTGGGTTTGTCCACCACGCCGTAGATGCCGGTGGTGCCGTCGGGACGACGGATGTCGTCTTCGCGCACCGACATCCAGTTGTTGCGGTAGACCACACGACTGGCCAGTCTCTCGATCGGGTCCACCCGCCCAGAGTAGCCTCACGCACATGCTGCTGACCTCCCTCAACCCCGCCGTTGTCGCCGCCGGACACGACCTCGAAGACGCGGTGCGGATCGACGGCACGGTGCTGTCGCGCAGCGATCTGGTCGGGGCCGCGACGTCGGTGGCCGAGCGGGTCGCCGGAGCGTCGCGGGTGGCGGTACTGGCCCGCCCCACTGCCAAGACGGTGCTGGCGATCACCGGTTGCCTCATCGCGGGCGTGCCCGTGGTTCCCGTGCCGGCCGATGTCGGCGCTGCCGAACGCCGGCACATGATCACCGACTCCGGGGCGCAGGCGTGGCTGGGGGAAGCGCCCGACGAGGCGGAAGGATTGCCTGTTGTTCCGGTGCGGCTGCATGCCCGGTCCTGGCACCGCTACGCCGAGCCGTCACCGGATTCGACGGCGCTGATCATGTACACCTCGGGCACCACGGGTCTGCCCAAGGGGGTGCTGATCAGCCGTCGCGCCATCGCGGCCGACATCGACGCGCTGGCCGAGGCCTGGGCCTGGACCCCGGCTGACACCCTGGTGCACGGCCTGCCGCTGTTCCACGTGCACGGCCTGATCCTCGGCTTGCTGGGCTCGCTGCGGATCGGAAATCGCTTCGTGCACACCGGCAAACCCACCCCGGCCGCCTACGCCGCGGCAGGCGGTTCGCTGTACTTCGGGGTGCCGACGGTGTGGTCGCGCGTGGTGGCCGATGCCGCGGCCGCCGAGGCGCTGCGGAGTGCGCGACTACTGGTGTCGGGCAGCGCGGCACTGCCGGTGCCGGTGTTCGACGACCTCGTGCGGCTCACCGGGCACGCGCCCGTGGAGCGCTACGGCAGCACCGAATCGCTGATCACACTGTCCACTCGCATCGATGGCGAACGCCGGCCCGGCTGGGTTGGGCTGCCGCTGGACGGCGTGCAGACCCGACTGGTTGCCGAAGACGGGTCTGCGGTGCCGCACGACGGGGAAACCATTGGGCGCCTGGAGGTTTCCGCGCCGACGCTGTTCAGCGGCTACCTCAACCGGCCCGAGGCGACGGCGGAGGTGCTCAGTGCCGACGGCTGGTACCGCACGGGTGACGTCGCGGTGATCGACGCCGGCGGCATGCACCGCATCGTCGGCCGCGAGTCGGTGGACCTGATCAAGTCCGGCGGCTACCGGATCGGCGCCGGAGAGATCGAAACCGTCCTGCTGGGCCATCCCGACGTGGCGGAGGCCGCCGTGGTCGGCGTACCCGACGACGACCTGGGCCAGCGGATCGTCGCCTTCGTGGTCGGGTCCGCTTCGGCGCAGGAGCTCATCGACTTTGTGGCCCAACAGCTTTCGGTGCACAAGCGGCCGCGCGAGGTGCGCCTCGTCGACAGCCTGCCCCGCAACGCCATGGGCAAGGTGCAGAAGAAACTGCTCGTCTAGGGCAGACGACTGGCCGGTCCACCCTCGATCTCCGGCTGGATCAGCCGGAAGTGAGATTCGCTGCGCTGCAGGTGCCGTCGCTGGTAGTCGCCCTCGATGTGCTTGCCGTCGACCGTGCCGGTCAGCGTCAGCCGGTCGGGACCGTCCAGACGAAAGTGCAGCACGATGGGCGGATCCGATTTGTGCCTCTTGATCTCCAGTCGGTCGTCATGGATCTCGAACAGGTAGACGGTCACGTAGCCCGCCGGGACCTGGGTGACGAAGCTCGTGTAGTCGCCGGCCCGGTCGGCGATCGCGACATTCGTCCACGGTGCCGGCGAGGCCTGCTGCAGCGTCGCCTGTTCGCCGTCCACCGTGAATGACGTTGCGCGCCAGACTCCGTCGATGTCCGATTTCCGGTGCCGAATTTGCTGGTAGGTAACGACGCTGAACGTCGCGACCAGCCCGACGACGACGCCTGCGATGGTGAACTTCGCCACGATGCCGGTCCGGCGCAACCACCGCCTGCTGGAACCCAACGCCGGCCACAGCGCGACGGGTTCGGGAGTGCCACGCTGGAATAGCGTTTGAGCCAGGCTTCGCCAGTACGGCGAGGTGATCGCGACGGCGGTGAACAACAGCTGGCCGGACACCAGCTTCACCGGGACGTCGTAGAAGAGATTGAGCAGGAATACCTGGCCCATGGCCACGATCGCGATCAGCGCGCCCAGCAGCCAGGTTCGCCGCCACAGCAACAGGGCACCGGCGACGAATTCGACCAAGCCGGTGGCCATCGAGTAGGGGTCCGAGGCGCCCATGAAACCCCACAACGTGTTCATCAGGCTGACGTCGCCGACCAGCTGGATCTGGTAGCCGGGCAGCATCATGTAGGCCATCTGGGTCGGAATGAGCTTGGCCAGACCGTAGAGCAGCATCGAGACGGCCAGACCGAACCGGGCGAACACCAGCAGCAGTGCGGCAAGGCCGCGGTAGTGGGTCCGATGCCGGTCCAGCGCGGTCCACACCGCGGTGATCACCAGGGCCACCAGGATCCAGCCGAGGTGCAGGCACCACTCCGCCATGGAATCAGCGCCGCCGTTGATGTTCAGGTACGTGCCCTCGCCGCGGGTGACGAAACTGCCCAGGTTGGCGAGCCCCTGAAGAAGCGGGGCCAGCACCAGGCTGAGGCCCAGATTGCCGTACACCGAGAGGATCAGGATGCCGCCGCCGATGGTGAAGAACAACCGGAACGCCAGCTTCTGCGTGCCGGTCCATTCGGGCGCTGAGATCTCGTCGGGGTCGGTAGGTGTCTCGGTAGGTGTCAAGGTGTCCGCGTCGCCGGTCGTACTCACCGGATTGACGCTAGTGATGAATGTGCGCCGATGTCCCAGGGGAAAACCTCCAACTTCCCGGCGCACAAGCTCATTCCCGGCGGGAATGGCTGGGCAGGCAGATGCCTTGTAGATGCCATGCAACTCACAGACGAAGCCCGCGCCCTGATCGGCGACGGGGCCAATGCGACGCTGGTGACTTTGAATGCCGATGGCAGCCCGCAGGTTTCGGTGGTGTGGGTCGAATTACAGGGTGACGAGCTGGTGAGCGCGCACCTCGCCGACTACAAGAAGCTGCGCAACATGCGCCGCGACCCCCGCGTGGCGGTAACCATCATCGGCACCGACCGGGGTGCGGCATCGGTGAATCCCTACCTCGCGATCAGCGGCACTGCCCGCATCGTGGAGGGCGGGGCACCCGAGGTGCTGACCCGGCTGACCAACGTGATGGCGCCGGAATTCAACGGCCAGTTCCCGCCGGCCGGCGCGCAGCCGGGGTATCTCACCCGCATCACCATCGAGAAGGTCACGGGCGTCGGCCCCTGGGCATGAAAAAGCCGAGCCTGAGCCGGTAATCCAGCTCAGGCTCGGCGGAAGAACTAGTTGGCGTGCAGCGCCTCGTTGAGGGTGATGCCGGTGCCGTCGCGCTTGACGACCTCGACCGCGCCGCTGACCGAGTTCCGGCGGAACAGCAGGTTGTTCGAGCCGGACAGCTCCTTGGCCTTGACGGTCTGGCCGTCTGCGGTGGTCACCTTGGTGCCGCCGGTGACGTACAGGCCGGCCTCGATGACGCAGTCGTCGCCGAGCGAGATGCCCAGGCCGGCGTTGGCGCCCAGCAGGCAGCGCTTGCCCACCGAGATGACCTCTTTGCCGCCGCCCGACAGGGTGCCCATGATCGACGCGCCGCCGCCGACGTCGGAGCCGTCATCGACGACGACGCCCGCCGAGATGCGGCCCTCGACCATCGAGGTGCCCAGGGTGCCGGCGTTGAAGTTGACGAAGCCCTCGTGCATGACGGTGGTGCCGGATGCCAGGTGCGCGCCGAGGCGAACGCGGTCGGCGTCGGCGATGCGCACGCCGGACGGCATCACGTAGTCGACCATCCGCGGGAACTTGTCGACGCCGAAGACGACGACAGTGCCGCGACGACGCAGCTTGGCGCGGACGGTCTCGAAGCCCTCGACCGCGCAGGGACCGAAGTTGGTCCACACCACGTTGGTCAGGAGGCCGAAGATGCCGTCCAGGTTGGCGCCGTGCGGCGCGACCAGACGGTGCGACAGCAGGTGCAGTCGCAGCCAGACATCGTGCGTGTCGGCGGGCTTGTCGTCGAGCGAGGCGATGGTGGTGCGCACGATCTCGGTGCGCACGCCGCGGTCCTCGTCGGTTCCGACGAGGGCTTCCAGCTCAGCGGGGACCGGGCCGGCCGCGGCGTCGGCGTTCAGTTCGGGTGCCGGGAACCAGGTGTCGAGGACGGTTCCGTCGGCGGTGATGGTGGCGATGCCGATGCCGGATGCACCAGAAGAAGAAGTCACGTTGGCCAAGATTACTGAACCAGCGCTGAACTGGGGGCACCACCCACAAGGGATGGTGGCCCCAGTTCGGCGGGGGACCGGCTCACTGCAGGTGGTGGACCTCCTGCAGGCCGTAGACCGGGGTCGGGATGCCCTCGTATCGGGCCTTGAGCTGCAGCGCCAGGTACAGCGAATAGTGCCGCGACTGGTGCAGGTTGCCGCCGTGGAACCACAGGTTCTCCTGCTGGGTGGGCTTCCACATGTTGCGCTGCTCGCCCTCCCACGGGCCGGGGTCCTTGGCGGTTCCGCTGCCCAGGCCCCAGACCTTGCCGACCCGGTCGGCGATCTCCTGGCCCATCAGGTCGGCGGCCCAGCCGTTCATCGACCCGTAGCCGGTCGCGTAGACCACGACGTCGGCGGGCAGTTCGGTGCCGTCGGCCAGCACCACCGCGTTCTCGGTCAGATGTGATACCTGCCCGTGCGCCAGCTTGATCGACCCGTCGGCCACCAGCTCGCAGGCGCCGACGTCGATGTAGTAGCCCGAGCCGCGGCGCAGGTACTTCATGAACAGGCCGGAGTCGTCGTCGCCGAAGTCCAGCTCGAAGCCGGCAGCCTCCAGTCGGTCGTAGAAGTCCTTGTCCCGCAACCGGATCGCATCGTAGATGGGCCGCTGGAAGTCGGCCATGATGGCGTAGGGCAGCGATGCGAAGGTCAGGTCGGCCTTCTCGGTCGTCATACCGGCGGCGACGGCGCGCTCGGAGTAGAGGTCGCCGAGGCCGAGCTCCATCAGTGAGTCGGATTTGACGATGTGCGTCGACGACCGCTGCAGCATCGTCACGTCGACGCCGTTCTCGTACAACGCTTTGCAGATGTCGTGCGCGGAGTTGTTGGACCCCACCACGACGACCTTCTGGCCGACGTAGCGGTCGGGGCCGGGGTGCTGCGACGAGTGGTGCTGTTCGCCGGCGAAGATGTCCTGACCCGGAAGTGTTGGCACGCTGGGCTTTCCGGACATGCCGGTCGCCAGCACCAGTTGCGTGGGATGCAATGTCAGGCGCTCGCCGTCGCGGTTCACTTCGACGGTCCACCGGCCGGCCTCGGAATCATAAGTGGCCGAGAGGCATTCGGTGCGCGACCAGTACGGCACCTCCATCACCTTGGTGTAGAACTCCAGCCAGTCACCGACCTTGTCCTTCGGCGCGAACACCGGCCAGTTGGCCGGGAACGGCAGGTAGGGCAGGTGGTCGTACCAGACCGGGTCGTGCAGGCACAGGGACTTGTACCGCTTGCGCCACTGGTCACCGGGCCGGTCGTGCTTGTCGACGACGATGGCCGGCACCCCGAGCTGCCGCAGCCGCGCGCCCAGCGCGATGCCGCCCTGGCCGCCGCCGATCACCAGCACGTAGGGCTGCTTCTCGCGACCCAGCGTGGCTTCCTCTTCGGCGCGCTTCTCGGCCCATGACCGCGGGTCAGGGTCGGATCCGTGCACCGCGCCGAGCACCCGCGTCGCGCCCTTGCGCTCCTCATGGCCCTTGAGTTCCTGCAGCGTGGTCAGCAGCGTCCAACCCTCGTCGCCGCGCAGCCGCAGATGCCCGGAACCGCGCCCGGCAGCCGTCTCGAACTCGATGAATGCCGACGTCACGTCGCCGTCGGCGGTGGCGGGTTCGCGGGTCCGGAACCCGGAGGGGGTGGTGTCTGCCAGTCGCGCGCGCAGCATTTCAGCCACGCCCCCGCGTCCTTCCAAGGTCTTGAGATTCCAGGTGAAGGCGACGAGGTCGCGCCAGAAGCTGTCGACGGCGAACATCCCGACGACGCCGTCGATGTCCTGCGCGGCCAGCGCCGCTTCGAAATTGGCGAGCCAGGTCTCGATCCGCTGCTGCGGCGAGACGGCGGTAGTGGGTTCCAGTGTTGCGGTCATGTGACCCAGGACACACGCTCGGCGCAACGCGCGACAAGAGTTGCAGCACGTTGCAGCGGTGCAACCCCCTGCAACTCTGTCGGGTGTGGTCGCGGTCACATACAACTGGTCGCATGAGAGCAGCTGTGTACTACGGACCCAACAAAGTCGCGGTCGAGGACGTCGCCATTCCGGCCCCCGGACCGGGCCAGGTTCAACTGCGGGTCGGCTTCAACGGCATCTGCGGCACTGATTTGCACGAGTACTACGCCGGCCCCATCTTCGTCCCCACGCAGCCGCATCCGCTGACCCACCAGGAGCTGCCGCTGACGCTGGGCCACGAGTTCTCCGGCACCATCACCGCCGTCGGCGCCGGCGTCACCGAATGGTGCGAGGGCGACCGGGTGGCCGTCGAACCCATCTACAAATGCGGCCATTGCGGACCCTGCGCGGCGGGCAACTACAACGTCTGCCAGCAGATCGGCTTCCACGGCCTGATGTCCGACGGCGGCATGGCCGAGTACACCGTGGTGCCGACGAACATGCTGCACCGGCTGCCCGACACTGTCTCGCTGGAGCTCGGGGCGCTCGTCGAACCGATGTCGGTGGCCTACCATGCGGCGACGCTCGGCGACGTCAAGCCTGGTGACACCGCGATGGTGTTCGGCGCGGGTCCGATCGGCATCGGGCTGTGGTTCGCCCTGCGTGGCAAGGGACTTCAGGAAGTCTTCGTCGTCGAGCCGTCGCCGACGCGGCGAGCCGCCATCGAAGCGCTCGGCGCCGTCACGCTCGACCCGACCGTCACCGACGTGCCGGGCTTCATCGCCGACCACACGTACGGCGCCGGGGCCGACGCGGTGTTCGACGCCGCCGGGGTCACTCCCGCCGTCGAGACGGCGCTGGCCTGCGTCGGATCGCGCAAGCCGATGGTGAGCGTCGCCATCTACGAAAAGCCATTGCAGACACCACTTTTGAACCTGGTGATGAACGAGTCCCGCATTCAGGGCTCGCTGTGTTACACCGGTGCCGACTTCGAGGCCGTCATCGCATTGATGGCGCAGGGCGCCTACGACACCACCGGCTGGGTGGCCCAGATCCCGATCGGGGATGTGGTCGCCGAGGGATTCGAAGCACTACATGCGGGGAACAAGATGAAAGTTCTGGTCGACCCGACGCGATGAGCGGAGAAACAGCAATGACATTGTCAGACAAGGTAGCCCTGGTCACCGGGGCCGGACGCGGCATCGGACGCGGTATCGCATTGCGCCTGGCCCGTGACGGCGCCGACGTGGCGCTCGTCGACGTCGAAGCTGATCCGTTGGCGGAGGTGGCCGCCGAGATATCCGAAATCGGCTCCAAATTCACCACTTTCGTCGCCGACGTCAGCGCCCGGGATCAGGTGTTCGCCGCTGTCGACTATGTCGCGACCGAACTCGGCGGCCTGGACATCATGGTGAACAACGCCGGTGTCGCGCTGGTCGGTCCGATCGCCGACGTCACACCGGAGGACCTGCAGCGGCTGTGGTCCATCAATGTCGACGGCGTGCTCTGGGGTATCCAGGCCGCCGTCGCGAAATTCAAGGAACTGGGTAATCAGCGCAACGGCAAGATCAGCAAGATCATCAACGCGTCGTCGATCGCCGGGCACGACGGCTTCGCGATGCTCGGCCCGTACAGCGCCACCAAATTCGCCGTGCGCGCCTTGACCCAAGCCGCAGCCAAGGAGCACGCCGCCGACGGCATCACCGTCAACGCCTACTGTCCCGGCGTGGTGGGCACCGACATGTGGGTCGACATAGACCGGCGATTCTCCGAGCTGACCGGCGCGCCGGTAGGCGAGACGTACGCCAAGTTCGTGGGCGGCATCGCCCTCGGCCGAGCGGAAACCCCGGACGATGTCGCGGGATTCGTGTCGTACCTGGCCGGCCCCGATGCCGACTACATGACGGGACAGGCCGGCCTCATCGACGGCGGTCTGGTCTATCGCTGAGATGCGGAGCACAATCGGCGGTGATGCAGAGTCCGGCCGTGCCTGAACCAGCGGTAGCTGTTGGCGAAGACCCGCGCAGTTACGCGCGGTTGATGTCGGCCGTCTACGACGCGACGATGTCCGGCGGGCGGGCCCCGGCGCGGCCCCGCGACGTGATCGGCGAGTCGTGGCAGCGGATGCTGGCTCGCGGTGTCAACCCCGACACCCACATCCCGCCGGTCATCGAATCGTCCGGGCTGGATGCGCTGCGCAAGTCGTCGGGCCTGCTGGCCGTGCTCGACGATGTCTCACGCGGACTGGAATCCATTGTCGCCGAAGGCGACAACATCCTCGTGCTGGCCGACGCGCGGGGCCGGGTGCTGTGGCGGTCGGGATCCACGGCGGTGCTGGGCAAGGCCGACCGGCTGGGATTCGTCGAGGGCGCCAACTGGGGTGAGGGTGCCGTCGGCACCAACGCCATCGGGACCGCGCTGGCGTCCAACCGGGCCGTACAGGTGTTCTCCGCCGAGCACTTCCTGCGCAGCCACCACGCCTGGACCTGTGCGGGCGCCCCGGTCCGCGACCCGCGCACCGGCCAGGTGATCGGCGTCGTCGACGTCTCCGGCCCGGCCGCGACGGTGCATCCGACCACCGTCGCGCTGGTCGATGCGGTGGCCCGGCTGGCCGAAGCCCACCTGCGCGAGCAGCACGAGGGCACGCTGAACCGGCTGCGGATGGTCGCTGCCCCGATCCTGGCCCGCATCGGCGCTCCGGCGCTGGCGGTCGACGCCGACGGCTGGGTGGCCGCCGTCGACCAGATGCCGCTGCACAACCGGATACTGCTGCCCGACGAACTCGCCCCGGGGCGGGCGTGGATTCCGACCCTCGGACGATGCGACGTCGAGATTCTGCCCGGCGGGTGGCTGGTGCGGCCATCGGTCGCCGCGTCCGACGACGACGCCACCGCCACCCGCGTCGTGCTGGACCTGCGTGGTGCTCCGGTCCTGGAGATGGCCGGTCAGTTCGGTGGCTGGCGCCACGACATCTCGCTGCGGCACGCCGAAATCCTGCTGGTCCTGGCTGCCCACCGGAGCGGACGCTCGGCATCGGAGCTTGCGGAGGACCTCTACGGCGACCGCAGCCGGGTCGTCACGGTCCGGGCCGAGCTGTCCCGCATGCGAAAGCAGTTGGCGGGCTTGATTCTTGGCAAGCCCTACCGGTTCGGTGACGACGCCGTCGTCGACGTGCGCTACCCGGCCGACCGCTCGACGTTGCTCGGCGCCTCGACCGCACCGGCCATCCGGGCCCTGCGCACGGTCGCCTGACCGGACGGACCGACTAACCTGACTGAATGCTGGATCTCGCCGCCGACCCGATCGCTCTGACCGCTGCGCTGGTCGACATTCCCAGCGAATCGCGGCACGAGCAGCTCATCGCCGACGAGATCGAAGCTGCGCTCAAGGCCCAGGCCCCGCACTTCGAAGTGATCCGCAACGGCGACGCCGTGCTCGCCCGGACCAACCTGGGCCGGTCGTCGCGCGTGCTGCTGGCCGGGCACACCGACACCGTCCCCGTGGCCGACAACCTGCCCAGCCGGCTCGAAGGTGACGAACTCTGGGGCTGCGGCACCTCCGACATGAAAGCCGGCGACGCGGTGTTCCTGCACCTGGCTGCCACCATCGCCGAGCCGACGCACGACATCACGCTCGTCATGTACGACTGCGAGGAGATCGAGTCCAGCGCCAACGGCCTCGGCCGCATCGAACGTGAACTGCCCGACTGGCTCCAGGCCGACGTCGCCATCCTGGGCGAGCCCTCAGGCGGACTCATCGAAGCCGGCTGCCAGGGCACGTTGCGTGTCATCATTCACGCCACCGGCACCCGCGCGCATTCGGCGCGATCGTGGCTGGGCGACAACGCGATTCACAAACTGGGCGCAGTGCTCGACCGGCTCACCGCCTACCAGGCCCGGCAAGTCGACATCGACGGCTGCGTGTACCGCGAGGGCCTGTCCGCGGTCCGCATCGACGGCGGGATCGCCGGAAACGTCATCCCGGATGCCGCGTCGGTCACCGTCAACTTCCGGTTCGCCCCGGACCGCAGCGTCGAGCAGGCGCTCGCGCATGTGCACGAGGTGTTCGCCGGTCTCGACGTGCGCATCGAGCTCACCGACTCCGCGGCCGGTGCGCTGCCAGGGCTGACGCAGCCGGCCGCGGCGGCGCTGGTGGCGGCGGCCGGGGGACGGGTACGGGCCAAATACGGCTGGACCGACGTGGCACGCTTTGCCGCCCTTGGCATTCCGGCCGTCAACTACGGACCCGGTGACCCCAACCTCGCGCACAAGGTCGACGAGCGGGTGACGACGGCAGACATCACCGCGGTCACCGACATCCTGCGGCGGTACCTGACACGTTGAGTAGCGTCCGCGTCGACAGCTGGATTTTCGCGGTCCGGATCACCAAGACCCGGGCACTCGCTGCCGCCGCCTGCCGGGCGGGTCACGTCCGCGTCAACGGTGTCACCGTCAAACCGGCGCAGTTGGTCGGTCCGGGTGACGAGGTCCGAGTCCGGATCGAGGGCCGTGAGCGCATCGTCGAGGTCATCCGACCGATCGCCAAGCGGGTGGGTGCGGCCGTGGTGCCGGAATGCCTGATCGACCGCAGCCCGCCGCCACCGGCCAAAGAGGCGATGCCTGCCGTGCCGATCCGCGACCGCGGAGCGGGTCGGCCGACCAAACGTGAACGGCGGCAACTGGATCAGCTGCGCGGTCACTGACGGCGATTAATCAGTTGCGCCCGTGAGTACTGTGGGTTTTGCAACTGCTGTCGACCGAGGTGGGCCGAAACATGCTGGGAGAAGACATCTCCGGATAACCGGAGTACGCCCTCGCCCTGTTCACTCTCACGAGAGCATTCGCATGTCTTCTATCACCTGTGCCCATTTGTCGTTTTCCTGGCCCGACGACACCGAGGTCTTTTCGGATCTGTCGTTCACCGTCGGCGCCGGCCATACCGGACTGGTCGCACCCAACGGCGCCGGCAAGAGCACGCTGCTCAAACTCATTGCCGGAGAACTGCAGCCGACCAGCGGCGGCGTCACCGTCGACGGAACGCTCGGCTACCTGCCGCAGACACTGCCCTTCGCCACCGATCTGACTGTCGCGGAAATGCTGGGTGTTGCCCCTATTTTGGCGGCGCTGGCTGCGCTGGCGGATGGGGATGCGTCCGAGGCCGTGTTCGCCGCCATCGGCGACGACTGGGACATCGAGGAGCGTTGCACCGCGCAGCTGGCGCGGCTCGGCCTCGATGTTTCCCTCGATCGGAGGCTCGGCACCTTGTCCGGCGGGGAGGTCATCACCCTCGGGCTGGCCGCACAATTGCTCCGTCGGCCCGACGTCCTGCTGCTCGACGAGCCCACCAACAACCTGGATTCCGCGGCACGACAACGGCTCTACGACGAGCTGGACCGCTACCCGGGCGCGCTGCTGCTGATCAGTCACGACCGCGCGCTGCTGGATCGCATGAACCGCATTGCCGAACTACGGGACGGCGAAATCCATGTCTTCGGTGGGAATTTCACGGCCTATCAAGACGCGGTCGCCGACGCGCAACGTGCCGCCGCGGACGAAGTGCGCAACGCGGAGTCGCAACTCAAGCTCCAGAAACGGCAGATGCAACAGGCCAGAGAACGCGCCGCGCGCCGATCGGGCACCGCCGCCCGCAACGTGAAGGACGCCGGACTACCGAAAATCGTTGCGGGCAAGCTCAAACGCGATGCTCAAGAGTCCGCCGCCCGCGCCGATGAGGTTCACTCCCGACGGGTCGACGACGCCAGAGCGCGCCTCGACGCCGCGGAACGGGCGGTGCGCGACGATGATGTCATCGCCCTCGATCTGCCGGACACCACCGTGCCCACGGGTCGAACCGTGCTGAGTGCGACCGGTCTGAACATCAAGCGCGGTGATCAAATGTTGTTCGCCGAAAACGGAGTTGACCTCGATATTCGCGGACCCGAACGCATCGCCTTGACCGGTCGCAACGGCGCTGGCAAGTCCACGCTGCTCCGGATGATCAACGGCGACCTCCAGCCTGATACCGGCACCTTGGCCCGGGGCGGCGGCCGCATCGCCTACCTGTCGCAGCGTCTCGACCTGCTCGATGAGCAGTGCAGTGTCCTGGAGAACCTGATGTCCTGGGCACCGACCCTCAGCATCACCCGGCGGCGGCATCTGCTGGCGCAGTTCCTGTTCCAGGACAACCGGATTGACCTTCCCGTCTCGGTCCTGTCGGGTGGTGAGCGGCTGCGTGCGACGCTGGCTTGCGTGCTCTACGCCGAGCCTGCCCCACACCTGTTGTTGCTCGACGAACCGACGAACAACCTCGATCTGGTCAGCGTCGGACAGCTGGAGTCCGCGCTGAACGCTTACCGTGGCGCCTTCATCGTGGTCAGCCACGACGAGCGTTTCCTCGATGCGATCGGCATCGAACGGCGGATCACGCTGCCGTAGCCGAACGTGGGCGAAATGGCTGAATTCTGGTTGAGTTTGCGGTCATTTCGCCCACCCTCGGCAGGCCGGTCCGGCCTAGATGTCCTGCGGCCGGGTCTGGGCCGGGCGGCGCGGCGGGGGAGTGGCGCCGTTCGCCGGCCCGGCTTCGTCCGCCTCGGAACCGCCAGGCTGGCGGTGCTCGACCGACAGAATCCGCTTGTCGTCCTCGCCCTTTTCTTGGCGCTCCGGGTCCCGACGCTCCCGCTCCCGATCGTCCGCATCCGACTTGTCATGTTCGGCAGCGGAATCCGCTCCGCTGGAGTCATTGAGCCCGCTGAGCCCCGACCCCGCCGCATGCCCGGCGCCGACACCATCGATGCCACCCAGGCCACCGGCAATCCCGCCCAGCACCCCGGTGAGACTCTGCGCTATCTGCCCGGGAATCTGTCCCAACGACTGCGCCACACCTTGCGCGATCTGGCCGGCTTGCTGGCCCACCTGCCCGAGCGTCTGCGCCACGTCGCCGCCACCGGCTGCCGGGCTGCCGGGGACAGCCGCGCCGAGCCCACCCGGCGCGCCGGCAGTGACACCACTACCGCCACCCGGGATGCCCTCGGCGGCCGACGAAAGCCCGCGTGCGCCCTGCTCGTCACCGGCGCGGTACGCCTCGGCGGCACGGTGCAGCTGCTCGGACATCTGCTGGCCCGCGGCGCCCGTCGACTGCAGGATGTTGTCCCGTCGTGCCATTACCCCGCCCAGCGCCGAATTCATGCCGAAGGCGATCAGCCCGTGGGTCGTCGCGGGGCCGACGGACTGCCCGACACTGCCGCCGTTCTGGAGCTGGCCGAGCCCGGCCGCGACCGCGTCGTGCACCCGGGCCATGCCCAGCACACCTTCGGTATTGACGTACAGCGGATCGCCCATGACCTGACCCCTCGAAGCTCTGTTGTCGTCAATCCTATGGCGGCGTCGCAGACCTGCCTTACAGCAAATTGTCAGGTATGGCCGGTGGCGACGCCGGCCGCGACCGCCCGGGCCTGCCGGCCGAAGGCGCAATCGACTCGGACGCGGTCGAAACAGTCCGCGGCCCGGACATCGCCCAACAACGCCGCGTCGTGCAGGGCGCGCAGCGCGACCGCCGACTGGCCGCCGCGTTCGGCGGCGCGGTAGGCCTCGCGGGCAGCGGCCACCGCGCCGTGCCGATCCCGCCGAGCCGCGTTGGTCCAAGCGCGGGCCAGGGCCAGCTCGGGCGCGAACAGCATCGACTTCAGCCCGTGCCGAGCCTCGGCGCGCGAAAGTGCGCGGCCCGCCTCGGCGGTCGCGCCGTGCTGTCCGAGTGCCTGCGCCAGCAGCATCCAGGCCAGCGGACCCCACGAATATCCGGTGCGCGCCAGCACTTTCGCCGCGTTCTGCAGCAGTTCGATCGCCGAGTCGAGCTCGCCGCGCGCGATCAGCACGTCGGCCAGCAACACCTCGCCGATGGCCCGCCCAGGCTGTTGAGACTGGGTGAAATCGATCAGCTCCTGGGCCAACTGCTGAGCTTTGTCCGGCTCCCCGGCCAACAGCAGAGCCGTCGTCTGGCCGAACCCGCTGGTGAACCGCAACAGACCCGGCTGCCCGGCGGCCAGGGCGCGTTCGGCGAAGGCATCCACCTCGGTCAACCGGCCCGTGCGGGCGCAGCTCAACGCGGCCGCGGACGCGGCCCAGCCGACGGCGGTATCGCTCGGGTCAGCGCTGGCCAGTACGGAGTCGGCCAGCTGCATGGCCCGGTTGAGATTGCCCGCGTTCATCGCGAACGTCGCCGCCAAGGCGTCCAGGGTGACCTGCGCCGCCGGCGTCTGCACCCGGCCACGGACGGTGCGCAGGAAAGCTGTCGCGCGTTCGGGCTCGGACAGCATCCAGAACTGGTTGGCCGCGCGGGGCAGTGCCCACATCATCAAGGCGGATTCGGTCAGTGCGGCCGCGTCGACCTCGGCCAGCACGGCGTCGGCGTCCAGGCCACGGCCCTGCCAGGCCAGGGCGTAGCTCAACGTCACCCGGGTGGCCAGGCCGCCGGTCGGCAGCGCGGCCCGGCCCAGCCGTTCTGCCAGCTCCAGATCGCCCAGGCGCAGGGCGTCGTCGGCGGCGGCAGCCAGGTCTGTGCCGGTCGCCGCGTCACCAGAGTCGAGTGCCCGCACCGCGCGCCGTAGCCGGCCGACGACGCCGTCGCCGTCGAGCGGGGGTAGCGGTTCCGGGGCATGGGCCACGACGGCAGGGCCGGGCGCGTCAACCGACACCGGAACCACCAACCGATCCCGTACCAACGACGAAATGCCTTCGGGCAGAGACTGATTCGATTCCGCGGTGATGATGACCCGGGCGGCTCCCGACACCGCGAGCTGATACACCAGCGACGCTGACAGCCGGTCGAGCAGATGCCCGTCGTCCACGACCAGCAGCAGTCCGGTCCCGAGCGCTTCCCGCGCCGCCCGCAGCACCTGAACTGTCCGGCCGGTCTCGGGCACCGTGAACAACCGCTCGAACGCCCCGAACGGCACGCGGGAGTCGGCCGCGGTGCCGGTGATCCAGGCGGCCCGCTCGAATGCCGGTGCCAGTTCGTCGTACGCCGCCCGTGCCGATGTGGTCTTGCCGGAGCCGGGCGCGCCGGTCAGCAGCGCACCGGACCGGGTTTCGACGCCCGCTTTCAGCTGGCTGAGCACCACGGTCCGATCCTATGGCTGCACGACGGACCGCACCGCTCTATTAGCGTTGTGCTGTGCCGGCCGACAACAGCTCCGAAAACGCCAACATCTCCGACAACAACTACGCCGTCTGTGTCTACTGCGCCGCCGGTCCCCGTCATCCCGAACTGCTCACCCTCGCCGGTGACGTCGGCCGCGCCATCGCCGCGAAAGGCTGGACCTTGGTCTCCGGCGGCGGCAACGTCTCCGCGATGGGCGCCGTCGCCGACGGAGCCCGGGAGAAGGGCGGCCGCACCATCGGGGTGATCCCGAAGAAGCTGGTGCACCGCGAGCTCGCCGACGTCAATGCCAGCGAACTGATCGTCACCGACACCATGCGCGAGCGGAAGCAGATCATGGAGGACCGGTCCGACGCCTTCATCGCGCTGCCCGGCGGTATCGGCACCCTCGAGGAGTTCTTCGAAGCCTGGACTGCCGGCTACCTCAACATGCACGACAAGCCGCTGGTGATGCTCGATCCGCACGGCCACTACGACGGCCTGCTGGCCTGGCTGCACACCCTGGTCGACACCGGCTACGTCCAGCAGGCCGCGCTCGACCGGCTCGTGGTCGTCAAAGACATCGACGAGGCGATGGCTGCTTGTGCACCGGGTGACGTCGCTCACTAGGCTCACCGGGCATGAGTGACGAGACATCACGCACCGGCGTCGGCCTGCTGGACATTGCTAAGCAACTGCCCGGTTTCCTGTCCGACGCCCCGGTGATCTTTCGCGGCCTGATCACCGGCTTCGGTGCCAGCCCGACGGCGAAAACGTCCATCGGCAAGGTGTTCCAGGACCGCGCCGCGGCCAACAAGGACAAGGTCTTCATCAAGTTCGACGACCAGCGCATCACCTACGGCCAGGCCAACGCGACAGTCAACCGCTACGCGTCGGTGCTCGCGGCCAAGGGTGTCGGCCCGGGTTCGGTGGTCGGCATCATGCTGCGCAATTCGCCGGACGCCGTGCTGCTGATGCTGGCGACGGTCAAGTGCGGCGCGATCGCCGGGATGATCAACTACAACCAGCGCGGCAATGTGCTGGCGCACAGTCTGGGCCTGCTGGGTGCCAAGGTGCTGGTCGTCGAGGCGGATTTCGTCGAGCCCGTCACCGATTGCGGCGCCGACCCGGAGCTGACGCAGGGCCTCATCTCCGTCGCGGAGCTGCGCGAGCTCGCCATCGGCCAGTCGACCGCCAACCCGGTGGGCACCCGCCAGATCCTGGCCAAGGAGAAGGCGTTCTACATCTTCACCTCCGGCACGACCGGCATGCCGAAGGCCAGCGTCATGACGCACTACCGCTGGCTGCGCGCCCTCGGCGGGTTCGGCGGCCTGGGGCTGCGCCTGAACAGCAGCGACACCCTGTACTGCTGCCTGCCGCTCTACCACAACAACGCCCTGACGGTCGCGACGTCGTCGGCCCTGAACGCCGGCGCCGCGCTGGCACTGGGCAAGTCGTTCTCCGCATCGCGGTTCTGGGACGAGGTCATCAAGTACGACGCCACCGCGTTCATCTACATCGGCGAGATCTGCGGCTACCTGCTGAACCAGCCACCCAAGCACACCGACCGGGCACACAACGTCCGGGTCATCGCAGGCAACGGGCTGCGCCCCGCGATCTGGGACGAGTTCACCTCGCGCTTCGGTATCAAGCGGGTGTGTGAGTTCTACGCCGCCAGCGAGGGAAACACCGGCTTCGTCAACGTCTTCAACATCGACAAGACCACCGGCATCTGCCCGTCGCCCGTCGTCTACGTGGAATACGACCTGGAAACCGGTGAGCCGGCCCGCGGTCCCGACGGCCGGCTGCGCAAGGTCAAGCGCGGCGAACCGGGCCTGCTGCTCAGCAAGGTCAACAGCCTGCAGCCGTTCGACGGCTACACCGACAAGTCGGCCAGCGAGAAGAAGCTGGTGCGCAACGCTTTCAAGGACGGCGACGTCTGGTTCAACACCGGCGACCTGATGCGGTCGCAGGGCTTCGCGCACGCCGCGTTCGCCGACCGCCTCGGCGACACCTTCCGGTGGAAGGGCGAGAACGTCGCGACCACCGAGGTCGAGGCCGCGCTCGGCGCCGACGATCAGGTGGAGGAGTGCACCGTGTACGGCGTCGAGGTGCCGGGCTGCGGCGGCCGCGCCGGGATGGCGTCGGTGCAGTTGCGTGACGGTGCCGAGTTCGACGGTGCCGCACTGGCGAAGGCCGGCTTCGAGCACCTGCCCGCCTATGCGGTGCCGCTGTTCATCCGGATCGTGCCCGAGCTGGCACACACCTCGACATTCAAGAACCAGAAGGTCGACCTGCGCAAACAGGGTTACGGCGACGAGGTGACGGACCCGATCTACGTCCTGGCCGGACGGGAGGACGGCTACGTGCCGTTCTACGCCGAGTACCCCGCCGAGGTGAAGGACGGCAAGAAGCCGCGCTAGCACGCGGAATCAGTAGATTTGCGGCAGCCCGATAGCCTGGGAGTCGTGCAGTCCTCCGCAAGGGGCCAGTTCCTGGGTCGCCAGGTGGCCGGCGATCGCGCGCTGATCATGGCGATCGTCAACCGCACCCCGGATTCGTTCTATGACCGGGGGGCGACCTTCAGCGACGGCGCTGCCCAACAGGCGGCGCGCCGCGCCATCGAAGACGGCGCCGACGTCATCGACATCGGCGGTGTGAAAGCCGGTCCGGGCAGCACCGTCGACGCCGACGAGGAGATCGCGCGCGTGGTGCCGTTCATCGAATGGCTCCGCGGCGAATACCCCGACCAACTGATCAGCGTCGACACCTGGCGGGCGAACGTGGCCAAGCAGGCCTGCGCGGCCGGGGCCGACCTGATCAACGACACCTGGGCCGGCGCCGATCCCGGGCTGCCCGAGGTGGCCGCCGAATTCGGGGCGGGGCTGGTGTGCTCGCACACCGGCGGGGCCGTACCGCGAACCCGGCCCTTTCGCGTGAACTACGGCGTCACCGAACGCGGTGTGGTGGACGACGTCATCGCCGAAGTGACCTCAGCGGCGCAGCATGCGGTCGACGTCGGCGTCTCGAGGGACGCCATCCTGATCGACCCGACGCACGATTTCGGCAAGAACACTTACCACGGTCTTAGTTTGTTGCGCCACGTAAAAGATCTTGTAAATACCGGATGGCCAGTGCTGATGGCCCTCAGCAACAAGGATTTTGTGGGGGAGACTCTAGGTGTCGAACTGACCGAGCGCCTGGAGGGGACACTGGCCGCGACGGCACTCGCCGCCGCTGACGGCGCCGCCATGTTCCGGGTGCACGAGGTGGGCCCCACCCGACGCGTCCTGGAAATGGTCGCGTCGATCCAGGGCAGGCGTCCACCGAGCCGAACAGTGAGGGGACTGGCATGACCCAGCCAGCGAGTAGCCGGAGGCGGATCGCATGACCCTGTCGCCTGAATTGACCGCAGAAGGCATCGCCCGCCATGCGTGGCTGGCCGAACGCAGCTGGAGTCGGCCGACGTGGACCATCGCCGAGCTCGAGGCGGCCAAGGCCGGCCGGACCGTGTCGGTGGTGCTGCCCGCGCTGAACGAGGAAGAGACCGTCGCCGACGTCATCGACAGCATCAGCCCGCTGCTGGGTGGGCTCGTCGACGAGCTGGTGGTCCTAGACTCCGGTTCGACCGACGAGACGGAACTGCGGGCCATCGAGGCCGGGGCGCGCGTCGTCAGCCGTGAACAGGCCCTGCCCGAGGTGCCGGTGCAGCCCGGCAAGGGCGAGGCGCTGTGGCGGTCGCTGGCCGCCACCACCGGCGACATCGTCGTGTTCGTCGACTCCGACCTGCTCGACCCCGATCCGATGTTCGTGCCCAAGCTGCTGGGCCCGCTGTTGCTCGCCGACGGCGTGCACCTCGTCAAGGGTTTCTACCGGCGGCCGCTGAAGATCAGCGGCGGCGAGGACGCCAATGGCGGCGGCCGGGTCACCGAACTGGTGGCACGTCCGCTGCTGGCGTCTCTGCGGCCCGAACTGACCTGCTTGCTGCAGCCGCTGGGCGGTGAGTACGCCGGTACCCGGGAGCTGCTGACGTCGGTCGGGTTCGCACCCGGCTACGGCGTGGAGATCGGTCTGCTGATCGACACCTACGACAAGCTGGGCCTCGACGCCATCGCACAGGTCAATCTCGGTGTGCGCACACATCGCAACCGACCGCTGACCGAGCTGGCCGCCATGAGCCGTCAGGTGATCGCCACCCTGCTGTCGCGCTGCGGCATCAGCGACTCCGGTGTCGGGCTGACCCAGTTCTTCCTCGACGGCGACGCCTACACGCCACGCACCTCGACGGTGTCGCTGATCGACCGCCCCGCCATGAACACGCTGCGCTGACCCGCTCTTGCGGAAGTTGTCGTAGCGATCCGGCAGGATCGTCGGTGTGACGCTGATTCTGATCTACCTCGTGGTGCTGATCCTGGTCGCGGTGGTGCTGTTCGCCCTCGGCACGGTGCTGTTCGGCCGCAGCGAGCAGCTGCCGCCACTGCCGCGGGGCACCACGGCCACGGTGTTGCCCGCATCCGGGGTCACCGGTGCTGACGTCGACGCCGTCAAGTTCACGCAGACCCTGCGCGGCTACAAGACCAGCGAGGTCGACTGGGTGCTGGACCGGCTGTCGCAGGAGCTGGACTCGGTGCGCGGTGAGCTGTCCATGTTGCGCGCCCAGACCGCGGACAGCGAGCAGTGACGGCTCCCGACGGCCGGGTCCGGTGCGGCTGGGTCGACATCGGCGAGACGGCAGACGGGGTGCTGTACCGCGACTATCACGACACCGAATGGGGCCGCACGCTGCGCGGCACGCAGGCGCTGTTCGAGCGGGTGTCGCTCGAGGCATTCCAGAGTGGCCTGTCCTGGCTGATCATTCTGCGTAAGCGGGAGAACTTCCGGGCCGCGTTCCGCGACTTCGACGTGGCGAAGGTGGCGGGCTTCGGGGAGAAGGACATCGACCGGCTGCTGGCCGATCCGGGCATCGTCCGCAACCGCCTCAAGATCGAGGCGACCATCGCCAATGCCCGCGTGCTCGACGGCGGTCTGGACCTCGATGAGCTGCTGTGGTCGTTCGCGCCACCGCCGCGGCCGCGGCCGGCCGAGCTGGCGCAGGTCCCGGCGACCACACCCGAATCGGTGGCCATGGCCAAAGAGCTGAAGCGCCGGGGGTTTCGGTTCGTCGGCCCGACCACGGCGTATGCGTTGATGCAGGCCACCGGGATGGTGGACGACCATGTCGAGGCCTGCTGGGTGCCCCGTCGCAGCTTGTCGGAGGCGTGACGGGCGGGTCTTTCACACCCTCGGGTAGCGATAGGGAACAATAGACATAGTTCAGTTGCAGTTCAGTGCCGTGAGCCGACCCGCTGAGTGGGTGGCTCCGGCCTTGATCCGGGACCGTGGATGCGGTCCGGGCGCGTGCGGAGGGAGCACCCGATGGCGGCGATGAAGCCCCGGACCGGCGACGGTCCATTGGAAGCAACCAAAGAGGGGCGCGGCATCGTCATGCGGGTACCGCTGGAGGGTGGCGGTCGTCTGGTGGTCGAGCTGACCCCGGATGAGGCCGCAGCCCTGGGCGACGAACTGAAGAACGTCACCAGTTAGTTCAGCTGCAGACGCTCCGATAGATGTCGAGCGTCTGCTGGGCGACCTGCATCCAGGAGAATTCCTCGATGCACCGCCGACGGCCGGCCTGCCCGAACGTGCGGGCCTGTTCCGGGTCGCGGACCAACGCGTTGACCGCGTCCGCGAGCCCCGTCTCGAATCCCACCGCGTCCTCGGCGTCGTAGTGCACCAGTAGCCCGGTGTTGCCGTCGTCGACCACCTCGGGGATGCCGCCGACGTCCGACGCGATCACGGCGGTGCCACAGGCCATCGCTTCGAGGTTGACGATGCCCAGCGGTTCGTAGACCGAGGGACAAACGAAAACTGTTGCCGTCGCCAGGATTTCCCGGATCTTCTCGAGGGGCAACATCTCCTGGATCCAGTGCACCCCGGCGCGCGTCGCGCTGAGTTCCTTCACGGCGGCCGCCACCTCGGCGGCGATCTCCGGGGTGTCGGGGGCGCCCGCACACAACACCAGCTGCACGTCGGGGTCGAAGCGGTGTGCTGCCGCGATCAGGTGCCCGACGCCCTTCTGCCGGGTGATCCGCCCGACGAACGCCGCGATCGGCCGCGCTGGATCGATCCCCAGCTCGGCCAGGGTCTCGCCCGCTTCGACCGGATACCAGTCGTCGGTGTCGATCCCGTTGCGCACCACGTGCACTCGCGCGGGGTCCAGCTGCGGGTAAGTGGCCAGCACGTCGGCCCGCATGCCCGCGCTGACCGCGATGACGGCGTCGGCCGCTTCGATCGCCGTGCGTTCGACCCACGACGAGATCCGGTAGCCGCCGCCGAGCTGCTCGGCCTTCCACGGGCGCCGCGGCTCCAGCGAGTGCGCCGTCAGTACGTGCGGGATGCCGTGCAGTAGCGCGGTGAGGTGTCCGGCCATGCCCGTGTACCAAGTGTGCGAATGCACGACGTCGGGCATGGCGGCCGGTCCGGCGAAGGCGTTGTTGACCATCGCCAGGTCCGCCGACAATGTGGTGAGGGCGGCATTGGCCCCGGCGAGCAGCGGATCGGGCTGGGCCACGAACGCGTCCCGCCGATGCACTCCCATGCAGTGGACGTCGACGTCGCACAGCTTCGTGAGCTGACCGACGAGTTCGGTCACGTGCACGCCCGCGCCGCCGTAAACCTCCGGTGGATACTCCCGAGTCATCATCGCCACCCGCATGTCGATGACGTTAACGCGTACGGCGGGTTGGGGCGTATGTCTGGCCGCTTCGGTGGGTGGCTACTAGGTTTGGTGGCATGAGGGAACAGCCGCAGGTGCTGGGAATCGTCTTGGCCGGCGGTGAGGGCAAACGGCTGTATCCGCTGACCGCTGACCGCGCCAAGCCCGCCGTCCCGTTCGGCGGTGCCTACCGCCTCATCGATTTCGTGCTGTCCAACCTGGTCAATGCGCGGTACCTGCGAATTTGTGTTCTCACGCAGTACAAGTCGCACTCACTGGATCGGCACATCTCGCAGAACTGGAGGCTGTCGGGGCTGGCCGGCGAGTACATCACCCCGGTTCCGGCGCAGCAGCGGCTGGGCCCGCGGTGGTACACCGGCTCGGCCGACGCCATCTATCAGTCGATGAACCTCGTCTACGACGAGGACCCGGACTACATCGTCGTCTTCGGCGCCGACCACGTGTATCGCATGGACCCCGAGCAGATGGTGCGGTTCCACATCGAGAGCGGAGCGGGCGCGACCGTCGCCGGCATCCGGGTGCCGCGGGCCGAGGCGTCGGCGTTCGGCTGCATCGACGCCGACGAGTCCGGCCGCATCCGCAGCTTCATCGAGAAACCCGCGGACCCACCGGCGTGCGCCGACGACCCGGAGCAGACGTTCGTCTCGATGGGCAACTACGTGTTCACCACCAAGGCGCTCATCGACGCCATCCGGGTGGATGCCGAGAACCACGATTCCGACCACGATATGGGCGGCAACATCATTCCGCAGATGGTCGCCGATGGGATGGCCGCCGTCTACGACTTCAACGACAACGAGGTGCCCGGCGCCACCGAGCGCGACCACGGCTACTGGCGCGACGTCGGAACGCTGGACGCGTTCTACGACGCCCACATGGATCTGGTTTCGGTGCACCCGGTGTTCAACCTCTACAACCGGCGCTGGCCCATCCTCGGCGAGTCGGAGCACCTGGCGCCGGCCAAGTTCGTCAACGGCGGCTCGGCGCAGGAATCGGTCGTCGGTGCGGGCAGCATCATTTCGGCTGCCTCCGTGCGCAATTCGGTGCTGTCGTCCAACGTCGTCATCGACGACGGGGCCATCGTCGAGGGCAGTGTCATCATGCCCGGCGCGCGGGTCGGCCGCGGCGCTGTGGTGCGGCACGCCATCCTGGACAAGAACGTCGTCGTCGGCCCCGGGGAGATGGTCGGCGTCGACCTGGAGAAGGACCGCGAACGCTTCTCGGTCAGTGCCGGCGGCGTCGTCGCGGTCGGTAAGGGCGTCTGGATCTAGACGGCCACGTCGCTTGCCTTGCGCCGCTTCCGTCGCCGAAGTAGGGCGACCGCGGCCCAGACCAGTGCCGCCAGCACGACCAGAACCAGCACCGGCAGCACCACCGCGATGATGACCAGCCCGACGCTGGTCACGTCCTCCAGAGTGCTCAGCACCGGTGCGGCGAGCCCGCCGGTGGCGACGTTGGCCACGGGCCGCACCGTGGACTTGGTCAGCGACACCACGAGCGCGGTGACGGCCCCGATCACCACGGGAATCCACTGGCCGGAACTGGCGAACGCTCCCGGATCGGTGACGGCCGCGGTCTGCGCCGCGGTGCCGGAGCCGAAGACGATGCCGCCGGAGGTTGGTCGCACGAACGTCTGGATGGTGTCGTTGATGCTGTCGAGGGCGGGCACCTTGTCGGCGACGATCTCGACGACCAACAGCACGGCCACGATGCCCATGACCCAGCCGTTTTCGAGCCAGGACCAGCCGTGCGGGAGGGCCACCAGGTTGGTGAAGCGTCCCAGCAGGCCCATCGCCAGCAGCGGGATGTAGGCGTTGAGCCCCGACGCGGTGGCCAGGCCGAACCCCGTGAACAGTTCCACCCGCCCAGTGTCCGTGATTTGTGCACGATTTCCCGCGCTGTCCGCGGATTCTCGTGCACAAATCGCACGGTGTCGGTGTCACCAGACGTATGGCAGCAACCGGTAGCGCACCTTGTGGGTGTAGTCGACGTAGCCGGGCAGTTCGACACGCAGCATCTTCTCTTCGTCGGCGATCCGGGCCATGAGGGCCGGCGCGGCGGCGAGCACCGGGACCAGCCCCCAGTAGGAGCCGAGCGCCGGCGGGGTTGCGAGCATCATGATGAGCGCGCAGATGTACATCGGGTGCCGCACGATCCCGTAGAGGCCGGTCGAGATCACCGGCTGCCCGGCCTCGACCGAGATGCTCGCGCCCGCGAAGTTGTTCTGGATGACGACCCACTGGGCCGCCACCAGTGACACACCCACCACGACGTTGCCCAGCACCACGACCGCCGTGGGCACGTCGGACCACCCGAAGCGCCAGTCGAGTGCGCTGACCACGCCGGTCGCGACCACCGATGCCAGGAGCGCCCAGATGGCCACCTTCTGAACGGGGCGGGTCTCGGCCGTCGGTCCGCCGTGCATCCGTCGGGCCAGTGCCTCGGGGTGTTTGATGGCCAGGTACATGCTGGGACCCATGGTGGCGACCATGAAGACCGCGATGAAAACCCAAGCCTGCCAATAGTGGATGGTGCCGGCCGGCAGGCACAGCAACACCGCGAAGAACACGATGCCGCCTGCCGCCGAGGCGAGTGCCTGCAACGCGAGTTTCATGTTTCTCCTACCGTAGGTCGCGGCGCCGGAAAGCCAAGGCGCCCAGAATGATCAGAGTTGCGTCCAGGACCAGCAGCCACACCAGTGGGGTTGCGGTGAAGCTGTCCGACCCGACGCGCGGGACATGGCTGAACGGGTCGAGGTCCAGCACCCAGTGCGGTGAATTCGCCAGCGAACCGAGCAGGTACACCGCGATGAAGCCGACCAGCGCGCCCCACGCCACCGGGGTGAACCGCGGCGCCGCACCGAACAGCACCGTCGTCACGGCCACCAGGAGCCAGATCGCGGGCAGTTGCACGGCCGCCGAGCCCACCACCTGCGGCAGCTTGCCACCGAGATCGTCGGCGGCGGCACCGTATGCCAGGCCCGCCAGTAGTCCCGACGTCAGCATGGCGACCGTCGTGCCGGCCAACGCGATGACCAGATAGCCGCTCAGCCAACGGATTCGGCTCACCGCTCCGGCCAGCAGCGTCTCGGCGCGCTGCGCGCTCTCTTCCTGGTGGGGTCGTAGCGCCAGCGATACCGCGAAGGCAGCGGCGACCATGCCCAGCATGTTGAACGCGATCGCGATGAACGCCTCCTCGAGCGCGCCGGTACCACCGAGTCGGGTGATGATGTCGCGGGCCGAGCCGCTACCGCCCAGCTCGTCGCCGATGCCGTGCACGACGCTGCCGACCAGCAGCCCGTAGAGTCCCAGCCCGACGGTCCACACCAGTACGGATCCGCGGGTCAGCCGCCACGCCAACCCCATTGGGCCACCGAGCATTCCGGTGGCCCGCGGCCGGCCGCGTCGCTCGGCGAACATTCCGGCACCGACGTCGCGGGCGCCCTGGAGTAGGTATGCCAGTACCACCAGGGCGACGGTCAGGGTCAGATGCAGCGCCAGCACGCCGAACCGGTCACCGGCGTACGGACGGACCAGCAGCGACCAGCCCAGGGGAGACGCCCAGGACAGTTCGCTGCCGCTGGCGTCGCCCACCGCGCGCAGGGTGAACGCGGCGCCGAGGACCCCGAAGGCGATACCGCGGGCGACGCGGGCACTGGTGGACAGCTGCGCGGCCACCGCTGCGACGGCGGTGAACACCAGCCCCGAGGCGGCCAGGGCGCAGCTGAAGGCCAGTGAACCAGTAACGGGCACATCGGTTTTCATCAGACCGAGGAATCCGAGCAACCCCGTCAGCACTGACGCGCCGCCGGTCAGTAGCAGTGCGGCGGTCAGGCTCGCGTTGCGGCCCACGGCCGTCGAGTCGATCAGTTCGGTGCGGCCGGCCTCCTCATCGGCGCGGGTGTGCCGGATCATGGTCAGGATGACGGCGACGGCGATCAGCACGTGGAACATGCCGGCTTTCCAGATGCCGGTGGCGCCGAGGCTGTCGTTGTAGATGTTGCCGTAGATCGCGCGTTGGGCCGGGCTGGCCATGATGCTCGCGACGAATCCGGCGCGGCCCGCCGCGGTGGGGTAGACGGCCGCGATGCTGCCGATGTACACCGTCGACAGTGGCAGGGACAGCAGTAGTACCCACAGCGGCAGCACGATCCGGTCGGTGCGCAGGTAAAGGCGAAGCAGCCCAAGGGTTCCGGTGAAGCTGGACGCGCCGGCGGCGGGTGGGGCGGACCCGGACGGGCGGTCCAGGACGGTGGTCATGCCCGCACCTGCTCGGGTTCGCGGTGCGTACGACCTTGGTCGTGGTGGCCGTAGTGCCGCAGGAACAGATCCTCCAACGTCGGTGGTTGGCTCACCAGCGAGCGCACGCCGGCGTCGCCGAGTGCCTTGATGACCGCGCCGAGACTCTCGGATTCGACCCGGGCGGTGAGCATTCGGCCGTCGAAGAAGATGTCGGAAACCCCTGGGAGATGGTCGATCCGGCCGGGGTTGTTGATCATGTCGGCCTTGATGGTGGTGCTCGAGAGGTGCCGCATCGACTCCAGGGTTCCGGTCTCGACCGTCCGGCCGGCGCGGATGATCGTCACCCGCTGGCACAGTCGTTCGGTCTCGGCCAGGATGTGGCTCGACAGCAGGACGGTGGTGCCGCGGCCGGCGGCCTCGGCGACGCATTGCTGGAAGATGTTCTCCATCAACGGATCCAGGCCGCTGCTGGGTTCGTCGAGTAGCAGCAGGTCGGCGTTCGAGGCGAAGGCGGAGACCAGCGAAACCTTCTGCCGGTTGCCCTTCGAGTACGTGCGGGTCTTCTTGGTGGGGTCCAGATCGAACCGCTCGGTGAGTTCGGCGCGGCGCTTCTCGTCGATGCCGCCGCGCATGCGGGCCAGCAGGTCGATCGTCTCGCCGCCGGTCAGGGTCGGCCACAGCGTGACATCGCCTGGTACATAGGCGATGTGACGGTGCAGCGCCACCGAATCGGTCCACGGGTCGCCGCCCAGCAGGCGCACCGTGCCGGAGTCGGCGCGGACGAGCCCCAGCAGGATGCGGATGGTCGTCGACTTGCCTGCGCCGTTGGGGCCGAGGAAGCCGTGCACCTCGCCCCGCCCGACTCTCAGGTTCAGGCCGTCGAGTGCGCGGACCGCGCCGAAGTTCTTGGTCAGGGTGTCGATGGCGATGGCTTCTGTAGCGGCGTTCACATTCACTCCTCGGTGGTGGTGACGATGGGTTTGCCTGATTCCTGTTGGGCCAGAAACGCCTCGTACATGGTCGAATCGGACATGAGGCCCTCGGTGTACAGCTCGAGTGCGGGCAGCAGCATGTCCTGCGCGTAGTCGCGCAGCACCTGGCGGTAGTCCGTCGGGTTGTCGTGCAGCTGGATGTACGTCAGCAAGGCGCCGCCGCTGGTGAGGGCCAGGAAGCGGGCACGCGCCCTGGGGTCGTGACTCGGCTTGATGGTGCCGGCGCGGACGCCCTCTTCGAGATAGCCTTCGGTGTTGTCGATCATGTTCTGCCACAGTGACTTTGACAGTTCGCCGCCGGTCTGCAGGGCCTGCATCAGGTAGGCCGTCATGGGTGCGAAGGATTCGATCTCGGCGAGCTGCGCGAACCACGCGCTCGGGCTGGCGTTCTGCATCGACTCGGTCTTGGCGACCCGGACGGTCTCGATGACGTACGCGTCGCAGGCTTCGCGCAGTTTCTCCTTGGACCCGAAGTGGTGGATCACCAGCGCCGCGCTGACCCCGGCGGCGGCGGCGATGCTGCGGACGCTGGCCGAGAACCCGTGCTGGCCGAACTGTTCGATCGCCGCGTCGCGGATTCGGGCGACGGTGGTGAGGTCCTCGACTGAACGCATGTTTAGTACGTTAAACACGCGTTCAGTCGCACGTCAAGGATCCGGCCCGTCAAGAGCCCGTAAAAATTCGGCAGGTGCGTCAACGGTCTGGTGTGCGCTCGCCGCTTGACCGTTGCCCCTGCGGCTTACGCGACCTTTTGCGCCCTGAATTCAGCGTGAACCTGATTCGCGGTGCGCCGTCGGTTGACCCTGCGTCGAGGGTCTCGGTTACTCGACCTTTTGCGCCCCAGGTGCAGGCTCAACGTCGGCATCGGTGTTCCTGGCGTTGACCCTGCGGTCAGGGTGCGGCGTACTCGACCGTTTGCGCCGTGAGTTCAGGGTCAACGGCGACTGGCGAACGGCGACTGGCGACTGGCGACTGGCGACTGGCGACTACAGACCTCAGTCGCGGACGGCGGCCAGCAGTCCGTCGCCGAGCGGGACCAGGACAGGGGTCAGCCGTTCGTCCTCGGCGATGGCGCGGGTGGCCTCCCGTACCGCCGTCACGTCACGGTCGTTGGCCGACGCGTCGCCGGCGCGGCCGCCGAGTGCGGCGCGGTGCACCACGATCACGCCGCCCGGTCGAAGCAGGCGGACACCCTCGGCGACGAACTGCGGCTGGTCGACGGGCTCACCGTCGATGAACACCAGGTCATAGGACTCGTCGGCCAGCCGGGTCAGTACTTCCTGCGCGCGGCCGACGATCAGCCGCGTCCGGGACGGCCCGACGCCCGCGGCGACGAACGCCTGCTTGGCCAGCCGCTGATGTTCGGGCTCGATGTCGATGGTGGTCAGCACGCCGTCGTCACGCATGCCGGACAGCAGCCACAACCCGCTGACGCCGGCACCGGTTCCGACCTCGACGACGGCCTTGGCCGATGCGATCTTCGCCAGCACGCTCAGCAGGGCGCCGACCGCCGGGGTGATCGGGCCGGCCCCGCTCTCCTCGGCGCGCTCCCGGGCTGCCGCGGTGATCGGTTCCTCGGTGATGGACCGCTCGGCGTGCTGGACGATGGCCTCGGCGGTGCTGGGCTTGGGCGCGACTGCCGGGGCCGCCTCAGTGGGCGCCGGCTGGGCCGGTACGGGCTGGTCGGGGCCGGCCGAAACCGTCGGGTCATCGGTGCTGGACATGTGCGCAGCGTAACGAATGCCCAGCATGCGGCCGGTCAGCACACGCGCAATAGGCACGCGCTCTCAGGTGGTCACGAAGTCATGCCGGGAGACGGCGCGCCACGCCCGGGGCACAAGGTTAAGTTTTGGCGAACATTTAACGGGTATTCGCAGGTCATGGAGCTGACGCCGGGTTTCTCAGGAAAAGTTCAGTTTGCTCATACATCAACCTCACCAGGGTGGGGAACCGTAATCGCCATGCACGCGAGTGTGAATGATCTGCAAGCCGATTCCGGACTCCGGCAGTCGCCGGACATCCGCGGGATCGGGAATATCGGACTCCAGGGACCGGTTCCTGCTGATGCGTCATGTGCCTACGACGCGGAACCCACGGAACTGGAGATTGCCACGACCGCCATACCGGCCCCCACGATGCTCGCCCCGACCCACATGTCACATGTCCCGGTCGCCGAGGCCGAGGTGGATTGGGCTGAAATCAGCGACGAATTGACCGGCACCGCCGTCTTCGATGCCACCGGCGACGTGGCCACCATGCCGTCCTGGGACGAGCTGGTACGGCAGCACGCCGACCGCGTGTACCGGCTGGCGTACCGCTTGTCGGGCAACCCGCAGGACGCCGAGGACCTCACTCAGGAGACCTTCATCCGGGTGTTCCGTTCGGTGCAGAACTACCAGCCGGGCACCTTCGAAGGCTGGCTGCACCGCATCACCACCAACCTGTTCCTGGACATGGTGCGTCGCCGCACGCGTATCCGCATGGAGGCGCTGCCCGAGGACTACGACCGGGTGCCCGCCGACGACCCCAACCCCGAGCAGCTGTACCACGATTCGCGGCTCGGCCCGGATCTGCAGGCCGCGCTCGATTCGCTGCCCCCGGAGTTCCGCGCCGCCGTCGTGCTCTGTGACATCGAAGGCCTGTCGTACGAGGAGATCGGCGCGACGCTCGACGTCAAGCTGGGCACCGTACGCAGCCGCATCCACCGCGGCCGGCAGGCCCTGCGGGAGTACCTGGCCAACCACCCCGGTGACTACTCCGAGGCAGCCGCGGCGATCTCTGCCAAGTCCGCCTGAGCGTTGTGACGTATCCGTCCCAGGTTGTCGCGCTACATTCAGTAGTAACGGCAACACGGACGAAGGCGTGGCGCGGAGAGGAGCTCGGTGATGGTCGACCGGGGACAGTTGTTCCGTCGCGCGTTCTCCTGGCTGCCCTCCCAGTTCGCCTCCCAGAGCGACGGGCCGGTCGGCCCGCGCCGCTTCGGGTCCACGGAGCACCTGGCCATCGAAGCCATCGCCGCTTTCGTCGACGGTGAGCTGCAGATGGGTGCGCACCTGCGCGCGGCCCATCACCTGTCCCAGTGCCCGGATTGCGCCGCCGAGGTGGATGCCCAGGGTCAAGCGCGGAGCGCACTGCGCGATTCGTGCCCGATCATCGCGCCCACTTCTTTGCTGGGTGCACTGGCGAACATCCCCAACGACGCAACGATGCAGTTCGCTGATATCCAGCCTTCCGGAATTGAAGACCAGGACTTTGCCGATCGGCCGCCGCGAGAACGTCGTCGCCGCCGGTAGGGTTGAGCCTGAATTTTTGAGTAACCGCGACGCCCGTCCAGGCGGGTCGCGCAGATAGAGCCAGCAGATGGGGAGTGGAACACCGGTGACGAATCAGGACATGTCCGGCGATCGCCCGCGTCTTGCTCCCCGTCCGGTGACGCGTACCCCGGTGGACCCGGCGTCTCAGCGCGCGTTCGGCCGCCCGGACGGCTTCACCGGCTCCTTCCTCGCCGAGGACCAGATTCGGAACCAGGGGGAGTACACCCCAACCAACCAGGCGCCCGACCCCGTGCTGGCCGAAGCCTTCGGCCGGCCCGGCGGCGGCGTCGATTCCCTGCAACGGCACCCCGCGGACGCCGGCGCGCTGGAGGCCGAGGGCACGGACGACGATGACGCCGTCGCCGATCCCTGGCGCGACCCGTCGGCCGCGCCGTCGCTCGGCACCCCGGCTCTGCCTCCGCCGCCTCCGGTGGTGGTCGCCGCTCCCGTCGGCAAGCTCGGCGTTCGTGACGTGCTGTTCGGCCGCAAGGTCTCGATGACGGCCCTGGCGGTGCTGGCCCTGCTGGCGGTGGTCATCGGCACGCTCGGCGGCGTCGTCGGACGCAAGACCGCCGAGGTGGTCGAGGCCTTCACCACCTCCAAGGTCACGTTGAAGACCAGTGACGGCGGCGACCTGCCTGAGGGCCGGTTCGCGAAAGTTGCTGCAGCCGTGGCTGATTCGGTGGTCACCATCGAGGCGATGGGAGATACCGACGGATCGCAGGGCTCTGGCGTCGTGGTCGACGGCCGCGGCTACGTCGTGACCAACAACCACGTCATCTCCGACGCGGCGAAGGACCCCAGCAAGTACCACATCTCCGTGGTGTTCAACGACGGCAAGCAGGTGCCGGCGAACCTCGTCGGCCGTGACCCCAAGACCGACCTGGCGGTGCTGAAGGTCGACAACGTCGACAATCTCGTCGTCGCGAAGTTCGGTGATGCGGACAAGGTCAAGGTAGGTGACGAGGTCATCGCCGCGGGCGCCCCGCTGGGTCTGCGCAGCACCGTCACGCACGGCATCGTGAGCGCGCTGCATCGCCCCGTGCCGCTGTCCGGCGAAGGGTCCGACACCGACACCGTCATCGACGGCATCCAGACCGACGCCTCGATCAACCACGGCAACTCGGGTGGCCCGCTGATCAACATGAGCTCCGAGGTCATCGGCATCAACACGGCCGGAAAGTCGTTGTCCGACAGCGCAAGTGGTCTGGGCTTCGCCATCCCCGTGAACGAGGTCAAGGCCACCGTCGAGATCCTGATCAAGGACGGCAAGATCTTCCACCCGACCCTGGGTCTCAACGCCAAGTCGGCCAGCGACAAGGTCGCCTCGGGCGCCCAGGTCGTGAACGTCGTCGCCGGCAGCCCCGCGGACAAGGGCGGCGTCCTCGAGAACGACGTCGTCGTCAAGGTCGGTAACCGCAAGGTCGCCGACGCCGACGAGTTCGTGGTTGCGGTGCGGCAGCTGCAGATCGGTCAGCCGGCGCCCATCGAGGTGATCCGCGACGGCCGGCACGTGACGCTCACCGTCGTTCCCAACGCAGACACCCCGGCCAGCTGATGTTCGGCAACATCGGATGGGGCGAGATGCTCGTGCTGGTGATCGCGGGCCTCGTGATCCTCGGCCCGGAGCGGTTGCCCGGCGCCATCCGGTGGACGGCCGGCAGCCTCAAGCAGGTGCGGGACTACCTCAGCGGTGCGACCAGCCAGCTGCGCCAGGACCTCGGCCCGGAGTTCGAGGACCTGCGTCAGCCGCTCAGTGAACTGCAGAAACTCCGTGGGATGACGCCGCGCGCGGCGCTGACCAAGCATCTGCTCGACGGTGACGATTCGTTCCTCACCGGCGCCTTCGACACTCCCGCGCCCCCGGACCAGACGAAGCCGTTGACCACACCCGAGGTCAACGGCATTCCGCCGACCCCGGGCGCTGCCGGGGCCGCCCCGCAGCCGGGGACGACGCAGTTCGACCCCGACGCGACCTGACGCCGCTAGCGGTTCAGGGCCTGGAGGCGCGCCGGATCCCGATAGCGATCCGAGTTCTCGGCGATCTCCGCGGCGGGAGGCAGAATTTCGTCCGCGGCGACGTAGACGCCGCCGGCGCGCAGTGAGTCGTCGAGCATCAGCCAGATCCAGCGGGTCAGGTCGTCGACGAGTGCATCCTGGGTGTCGCGGAGCGGCTGTTCGAGCCAGTGCCCGGCGGCGGTTTCGACCAGTCCGACGATTCCGTAGGACAAGCGCTCGGCGTCGGCCGCCACATTGAACGCCGCGACGTACACCTTGAGCAACGCGGTGAGCAGGTTGGCGATGGTCATCTTGATGTCGGCGAAGGCGTTGAAGCCCTCGTCGATGGAGCAGCGCTGCAGGTAGCGGTACAGGTTCGGGTGTTGGGTCAGAAAACGCACATGGGCGCTGACGCCGGCCTGCACGATCTGCGCCATGCTGCCTTCGGGCTGCCACACCGGCGCGAGTTCGGCCGTGATCATCTGGCTGGTCCGGTGCGCGACCTCGCGTTGCAGGTCGGAGGCGTCGACGAAGTGCCGGTAGAGCTTGGTGCGGCTGACGCCCACATGTGCGGCGATCTGTTCGGTCGACGTCTGGGGCCCATTTTGCTCGATCACCACGAGCGCAGCGTCGATGAACTCAGCGCGCCTGCGCTCGCGTTGGCCGGCCCAGCGACCGGTGGTGGCACTCGCCATGGCTCCTTGTTTACCTCATGTACCTGGTCGGGAGTTACCTGATCCGGCCAATCGGTAAGAGTCTGGCTATCTAGTGGTACGTGCCGTACCATCTAGCGAATCGCGCCAGAGGGTGGCGCCCACATGTTCAAAGGGGAACGACGATGGATACTGTCGCCACTTTTCGACGGATCGCCGGCATGTCGGCAGCTGACACCGAGCTCGCGCCCGCGGTGGACTACGGCTTCTTCGGACCCGACTCCATCACCTGGCGGGTGTGGAGCTACCCGACGTCCCTGCTGCTGGGATTCGCTCGCGCGGTGACCATCGAGCACCTCGACCCGTTCCTCGCGGCCGCGGTGGATGCCAGCGGTCAGGTGTACGCCCGCACCCGGCTGCGCTACGACCGCACCATGCAGTACTTCGCGCTGGTGGCCTTCGGCGACGCCGAGGCCGTCCTGGATGCCTCCGAAATTCTGGTCAAGATTCACGGCAAGGCCATCGGCACCGAGCCGATCACCGGCAAGCAGTTCGACGCGAACGACCCGCACTCACAGCTGTGGATCCACCTGACCGCGTGGCACTCGATTCTCTACACGTACGAGATGTTCGGACCCGGCAAACTGACCGCGGCCGAGGAACTGCAGTACTGGGAGGAGTGCGCGCGCGCCGCGGAGTTCCAGACCATCAACCCCGCCGACGTGCCCCGCACGCGAGAGGGCATCCAGCAGTACTTCGAGCAGTACCGGCCGCAGATGGCCGGCTCCGAGGTGGCTCAGAACATGATGAACTACCTCGTCGACCTGGGCTATCACATCCTGCCCGAGCGCGTGCCGAGCTGGATGCGCCGCGTGTTCAACTGGCCGATGCGCCGGGCCATCATCGCCACCATGCCGCAGTGGATGCGCACCCTCGGCGGCATCCCGCAGAACTACTTCGACGACGTCATCGCCAAATTGGTGGCGCGTCCGTTCCTGCGCGCGGTGTCGCGTATCCCGCGCCTGGAGCTGGCGATCCTGGACTTCACCACCCCGCACACCACGCCGATCGTCGGCCCGACGCTGATGAAGATCCCGGCCCAGAACCCCGTCACCTACACCCCCGCCGAGGCACGCGAGAAGTTCGGCCGGACCACGCCGTTCGAGCAGTACCAGCAGCTCCTCGACAAGCGCCGGCTCGGCCAGGGGCCCAAGCCGTACGAGCACAACCACAGCGACGCGCTGCTGGAATTCGAAGCACACGCCGGCTGAATCCGGCCCGCATCGACCCAACCACCGGGAGAATTCAGTACATGACGGACACGGCATACACGGCCCTGGTGGACCAGGTGCTGGATGACCTCGCCGAAGGCGAGAAGGCTTGGGCGGCAACGCCTCTGGTGCGGCGGCGGGAGCTTCTCGACGACGTGCAGCAGCTGGCGGTGCAGCACGGCGCCGAGTGGGTCGAAGCCGCGATCCGGATCAAGCAACTGAATCCGGAGTCGCCGCTGGTCGGTGAGGAATGGATTTCCGGCCCGTACCCGCTGGCTGCCGGCGCGGCCGCGCTGTCGGCCAGCCTGGCGAAGTTGGAGTCCGGCAAGAGTCCGCTCGATGGCGCCGACTTCGGTACCGCCGCGGGCCGCACGACGGTAAGCGTGTTGCCGCTCAACATCTTCGACAGGCTGCTGCTGTCCGGGTTCAGTGCCGAGGTGTGGCTGCAGCCGGGCGTCAGCCGCGACGAAGCGCTGCGGACCGCCGGCCTGGCGCAGCGGGATCCGGGCAAGACCAACGGGATCGGCGTCGTGCTCGGCGCCGGCAACATCACCTCGATCGCCCCGCTGGACACCGTCTACGAGCTGATCGCCAACAACCGGGTGGTGGCGCTCAAACTCAACCCGGTGACCGATCCGCTCCTGCCGGTGCTGACCAAGGTGCTGGCCCCGTTCATCACGCTCGGAGTGGTGCGCATCCTCACCGGTGGCGCGGACGTGGGCACCTACCTGGTGCAGCACGACGGGGTGGACCACGTGCACATGACCGGCAGCGCGCTGACCCACGACGCGATCGTGTGGGGCGTCGGCGACGAGGGTGCCAAGCGCAAGGCGGCGAACGACCCGATCCTTCGCAAGGACATCACCAGCGAGCTCGGCGGGGTGTCACCGACCATCGTGGTGCCGGGCAAGTGGAGCAAGGCCGATATTGCGTTCCAGGCCAACCACATCGCCACTCAGCGCCTGCACAACAACGGCTACAACTGTGTGGCGTCGCAAGTCGTCGTGCTGTCCTCGAAGTGGGCGCAGCGCGACGAATTCGTCGCGGCCCTGACCAAGGCGCTCGCCGCGGCGCCCCAGCGTGCGGCCTACTACCCGGGCTCCGATGCCCGCGTCGCCAGTGCCGAGGCCACCTACCCGACGGCGCAACGCCTCGGCGACCGCGTGCTCGTGGTCGACCCCGAGGACCGCACCGCCTTGCTCAACACCGAGTACTTCTCGCCGGTGTACGGGGTGATCGACCTGGACACCGACGGCGCCGAATTCACCCGAGAGGCCACCCGGCTGGCCAATGAGGACTTCGTCGGCACGCTGGGCGTCAACATCGTCGCGGCGCCCGCCACCATCAAGGCCCTTGGCAAGTCTTTCGACGCCATGATCGAGGCGCTGCGCTACGGCACCGTGGCGGTCAATGCCTGGACCGGTGTCGGATACCTGACGCCGCACGCCACCTGGGGTGCGTTCCCCGGGCACACGCTGGCGGACGTGCAGAGCGGAATCGGTGTGGTGCACAACGGTTTTCTGATCGAGAAGCCCGAACGCACGGTGGTGCGCGGGCCGTTCCGGCCGTCGCCGCGCTCGCTGATCGGGGGCGAATTGTCGATTTCGCCGAAGCCGCCGTGGTTCGTCAACAACCGCACCGCAGCCGCCACCGGCCGGCTGCTCACGGCGTTCACCGGAAAGCCGAGCTGGGCCAAGCTGCCCGCGATCTTCGTCTCGGCGCTACGGGGCTGACGGTTTTCCCTGGGTCGTTGAGCAAAAGCCCGGTCTGTGGTCATTCCACAGGCCGGGCTTTTTTGTGAAGCGGTCGCCCTCTGGTCATCGAACGCTAACCTACGCTACCGTAGGTTACGGTACCGTAGGTTTGTGAACGTGTGAACCGGACGCCGACAACCGTTGGAGGGATTGATCCATGGATACCCAGGCCGCCGTACTGCATGAACTGGAGCCCGTCGTCGCGCAGAATCTCGACCGGCACCTCAAGATGGCGCGGGAGTGGTTCCCGCACGACTACGTCCCGTGGAGCCGCGGGCGGGACTTCGCATTCCTCGGTGGCGAGGACTGGCAGCCGGAGGACTCGCCGCTGGACCCGGTCGCCAAGACGGCCCTGACGGTCAATCTGCTGACCGAGGACAACCTGCCGTCGTACCACCGCGAGATCGCCACCCGGTTCTCCCGGGACGGTGCCTGGGGCACCTGGATCGGGCAGTGGACCGCAGAGGAGGGCCGCCACAGCATTGCGCTACGCGACTACCTCGTCGTCACCCGCGGCGTCGATCCGGTCACCCTGGAACGGCTCCGCATGGAGCACACCGTCGCCGGCTACGACGCGGGCGACCGCAGCGCCCTGTCGGTGCTGGCTTACGTGTCGTTCCAGGAACTGGCCACGCGCGTTTCGCATCGCAACACCGGCCGGGCGTCGGGCTGCCCGCTGGCCGACCAGCTCTTGGCCCGCATCGCGGCCGACGAAAACCTGCACATGGTCTTCTATCGGAACCTGATGGCCGCGGCCCTGGACATCGCTCCGGACGACGCGATGGTCGCCATTCGCGACGAGGTCATCAACTTCGCCATGCCGGGTCTCGGTATGGCCGACTTCGCCAAGAACGCGCTCACCATCGCCAAGGCCGGCATCTACGACCTGCGCATCCACCACGACGACGTGCTCGTCCCGGTGCTGCGGTTCTGGAACATCTTCGAGCGCAACGACTTCGGCCCAGCTGGTGAACGGGCCCGTGAAGAGATGATCGGCTTTCTCGGGATGCTCGACGAGCGGGCGCGGTTCTACGAGGAGAAGCGCAAACTGGCCACCGCGACCGGGTGAACCGTCAGCCGGGGAACCGGATGACCTGCGCGGCGTAGGCCAGGCCCGCGCCGTAGCCGAGGAGCAACGCCAGGCTGCCGGGCTTGACCTCGCCGTTGTTCAGCAGGGTGTACATCGCCAGCGGGATCGAGGCGGCCGAGGTGTTGCCGGCGTCCTGAATATCCTGCGCGATAACGGTTTCCGGCTTGAGTCCCAGCCCCTTGGCGAGCAGCTCATTGATCCGGCCGTTGGCCTGGTGGGGGATGAACACGTCGATGTCATCGACGGTCAGGCCCGCGGCCGCGATGGCGCGGTTGCCGACGTCGACCATCTGGAAGGCCGCCCAGCGGAAGACGGTCTGGCCCTCCATGCGGAGGAAAGGCCTTGGCCCGGAAGGGTTCTCGGCGTAATCAATCCAGCTGAGGTCCTGCACGATGGCGCCGGACTGCTCGCCGTCGCTGCCGGCGACGGTGGGCCCGATGCCTTGCTCCTCGGCCGGTCCCACCACCACGGCGGCAGCGCCATCGGCGAAGATGAACGCATTGCCGCGGTCGGTCATGTCGATGGCGTCGGACAGCTTTTCCGAGCCCACCACGAGGATGCGGCCCGCGCTGCCCGACCGGATCATGTCGGCTGCCACGCCGAGCGAGTAACCGAATCCGGCGCAGCCCGCGGCGATGTCAAAGGCCGGAATGCCTTGTGCGCCAATCGCCGTGGCGACCTGCGGTCCGCATGGCGGGGTGTTGCGGAAGTTGGTGCTGGTGGCGACGATCACGGCGTCGATGTCGGCACCGGACAGTTCGGCCGCCGCACAGGCGCGACGCCCGGCCTCGCATGCCATCGTGACCGCGGACTCGTCAGGGCCGGCGAACCGTCGGTTCTTGATGCCGGTCCGGGAGTAGATCCATTCGTCCGACGAGTCGATGGTCTCGCAGATTTCGTCGTTGGTGACGACGCGGCCGGGGCGGTAGGCCGCCACGCTCAGCAGGCCGACGTTCTGGGCGCCGCTGCGCGTATGGATATGTGTCACTTGAGGATTCCTGTCGGACGAGGGGGGTCAGCGCCCAGCCGGGTCGAGCCCGAGCGACATGCCGGCCAGCCCGCGCTTGCGGCTGGACAATTTATCGGCGACGCTGCGCAGCGCTTTTCCGGCCGCCGAGTCGGGATCGGACAGCACGAGCGGCACACCGGTGTCACCGGCGTTCACGAGCTGCGGGTCCAGTGGGACCTGGCCCAGCAGCGGAACCTCGGCACCGACTGTGCGCGTGAGGCTTTCGGCGACCTGTGCGCCACCGCCCTCGCCGAACAGCTGCATCGTGGTGCCGTCGGGCAGGGTCAGCCCGGACATGTTCTCGACCACGCCGACGATGCGCTGACGGGTCTGCACCGCGATGGCGCCGGCGCGCTCGGCGACCTCTGCGGCGGCCATCTGCGGCGTGGTGACGACGAGGATCTCGGCGCCTGGGATCAGTTGCGCCACCGAGATGGCGATGTCGCCCGTACCGGGCGGCAGGTCGAGCAGCAGGACGTCGAGATCGCCCCAGTACACGTCGGCCAGGAACTGTTGGAGCGCCCGGTGCAGCATCGGTCCGCGCCACACCACCGGGGTGTTGCCCTGGGTGAACATCGCGATGGAGATGACCTTCACATCGTGCGAAACCGGCGGCAGGATCATCGAATCCACCTGGGTGGGGCGATCCTGCACACCCATCATCCGGGGCACCGAGTGGCCGTAGATGTCGGCGTCGAGCAGGCCGACCGACAGACCCTTGGCGGCCAGTGCAGCCGCCAGGTTCACCGTCACGCTGGACTTTCCGACACCACCCTTGCCGGAGGCCACGGCGTACACCCGCGTCAGCGAGCCGGGCTGCGCGAACGGGATGACCGGTTCTTTGTCGTCGCCGCGCAGCAGCTTGCGCAGTTCGGTGCGCTGCTCGTCGTTCATCACGTCGAGGGTCACCTTGACGGCGCCGGTGCCCGGCACGTCGGTGACGGCCGCGGTCACCCGATCGGTGATCTCGGTCTTCTTCGGGCAGGCCGATGTGGTCAGGTAGATCTCGACGTGGACGGCGCCGTCGGCTTCGACGGTCACGTCCTTGACCATGCCGACCTCGGTGATCGGACGGCGCAGTTCAGGATCGACGACTTTGCCCAGTGCGGCGCGCACGGCGGCATTCAGCTCAGGAGACATTACTCGCGAGTTTATAGCTGCCGGTCAGCGCGCCGGCAGCTGGTCACGGTAGGACCGGGACGGCGGGCGCCGGCGGACCCATGGCTTCCGCGGGCGGCGGGCCGGCGGGAGCCGGTGCTGCCGGGACCACCGGGACCGCCGCGGGACCGGGGGCGGGCCCCGGCGCGGCACCGACCGGGCCGGCGGCCGGGGTGCCGACGCCCACCGCGGTGACCGGGATGGGTCCGACGGGAGCGGGTGCCGGTGCGGGCGCGGCGGGCGCGGGCGGCGGAGCCTGCGGCAGCAGGAACGGCGGCAGGTTGAACGGGTTCGGCGGGGCGGTGTCCAGCGCCGGGGCGTCCGGTGCGGGGATGGGCGCGGCGACCGGCGCGGGCCCGCCCTGCAGGCAGAACACCGCGCAATTCTGCTTCGGTTCGGCCGGCCCGGGCAGCGGACCCGTGCGCCCCATCTGCAGCGCGGGTGTCATGGCCAGCGGGTCGTCGGACGGCAGTCCCATCGCGTTGATGGGCAGGCCCGGCCCGAGCCCCTCGGGGTTGTCGAGGTGCTGGTCGCCGATGGCGGGCGGCGGCCCGACGATCGGCGGGAGGTTCACCGGCGCGATACCGGTGACGTAGGCCTTCGCCCAGCCGAGCACGTTCTGCGCGTAGGGCATCGAGTTGTTGTAGCGCAGGATCGCGGTCAGTACCTGGGACGGATCACGCAGGTTCAGCCCGCCGCTGCACAGGTAACGGGCCGCGGCCAGGGATGCGTCGTAGACGTTCTGCACGTCGGGCTTGCCGTCGCCGATGGCGTCCGCGGCGTAGCGCGCCCAGGTGCCGGGCAGGAACTGCATGGGACCCAGGGCCCGGGCGTAGGTGACCCGGCCGGCCGCGATGGTCTGGACGATGACCTCGTTGCCGGCCAGCGTGCCGTCGAGGACGGGGCCGAGAATCGGGGTGAGCGCGGTGCCCCGGGCATCGGTCGCGCCGCTGTTGGCGTGCCCGGACTCGATACGCCCGATGCCGGCCAGCAGATTCCAGCTGATGCCGCAGCCGGGCGCATTGGTCGCCATGATCTTCTCGGCGGTGCGGTAGGCGTTGAGCACGACGGGCGGAATCCGCAATCCGCCGGGCGCCATCACCAGCGACGCCGGCGGCGGCGACAGCGCGGTGGTCGGATCCATGTGGAGGGCGCGGGGAATCTGATCGGATGCCACCACGGTCATGCCGGTCCGGTCTCGGGGGCCGGGGGTGGTGGGGGTGACGGCCGCCAGCGGCGTGATGCCCGTGGTGGCGGTGTTGTGTACCGGTGTTTGTCGAGTCGGCGCGGAACCGCCGACGGCCAGCATCAGAACCAGCGGCGCGACGACGGCGACGCCGGCCAGCGGCCGACGCAGCGCCTTGGCGATCTGTCGGCGCCGGCCGGGCCCGGCTTCAGCAAACCCGACAGCAAAGTCGACGTTGTCACCGGCGGCGGCGTCGTAGTCCTCGAAGGCGTCGTCAACCGGCTCTGAGTCACCGACAGGTGCGTGGGAGTCGGTGGTAGGCGCAGTGTCGTCCGCGAAATCTGCGGTGTCGCCCCCGTTGTGCACTAAGCCATCCTATGAAAGTGGAATACCGGAGTGACCCCGGTGACCTGTGTGGTGATCCAAGTCACCATACCTATTCCGAGGGCGGTTGGCGTAGCAATGTTTCCGCAGAATGGAAACTCTCATCAACTGCTGCGCCGGAGTCGGCCGCCGGGTCGCCCAGGGTGTCGTTCTCCCCGACCGGCGGCCGTGACTTTCCGGTCTTGCGCTTGCCGGATCCGCCCTTGGCGCCGTTCTGCTGAGCAATCAACGTCCGCAACTCGTCGAGCTCGCGGCGGAGGTAGTCGCGGGTGGCCACCTCGCCGACGGCGAGCCGCAGCGCGGCCAGTTCGCGGGCCAGGAATTCGGTGTCGGCTTTGGTTTGAGCCGCGCGCCGGCGGTCCTCTTCGAGCGACACGCGGTCCCGGTTTTCCTGGCGGTTCTGCGCCAGCAGGATCAGTGGCGCCGCGTATGCGGCCTGTGTCGAGAACGCCAGATTCAGCAGGATGAACGGGTACGGGTCGAACTGCAGGCTGATGGCGATCAGGTTGAAGGCGATCCAGATGATCACGATCACCGTCTGGATGAGCAGGTATTTGCCCGTGCCCAGGAACCGGGCGATGGACTCACTGAATTGGCCGACCGCTTCGACATCCACCCGCGGGGTGAGCCGGAAGCGAGAGGTACGGGGGATGTCCAGGCGTTGCCGCGCCGAAGGCTCGCTCACCGGCCTGCTCCCGAGATGTTGTCAGTGATGGCCTGGGTCGAGCCCGGTCCGGGTTCGTCCGCGCTGCGCCAACCGGAAGGCAGCAGGTGGTCGAGCAGGTCGTCGACGGTGACGGCGCCCAACAGGTGGTTCTCGTCGTCGACCACCGGCGCGGACACCAGGTTGTATGCGGCGAAGTAGCGCGTCACCTCGGCGAGCGAGCTGGCTGGGGACAGCACCGGCAGATCGGTGTCGAGGATGCCGCCGACCTGGGTGGCCGGCGGTTCGCGCAGGAGGCGCTGCGTATGCACGAGACCCAGGTAGCGGCCGGTCGGTGTCGCGGTGGGCGGGCGGGCCACGAAGGTCATGGACGCCAGCGCCGAGGTGAGTTCGGGGTCGCGGACGCGGGCCAGCGCCTCGGCGACCGTGGTGTCCGGCGCGAGGACGACAGGCTCGGGCGTCATCAGACCACCGGCGGTGTCAGGGGAGTGCTGAAGCAGGCGCCGGACCGGCTCCGAGTCCTCGGGGTCCATGCGGTCCAGCAGCACCGCGGCGCGGGTGGCGTCGAGCTCGCCGAGCAGGTCGGCCGCGTCGTCGGGATCCATCTCTTCCAGCACGTCCGCGGCACGCTCGGTGCCCAGCTGGTTGAGCAGTTCCGCCTGTTCGGGTTCGGAGAGCTCCTGCAGGATGTCGGCCAGCCGCTCGTCGTCGAGAGCCCGGACCACTTCGTGGCGACGTTTGGCCGGCAGGTCGCGCAGTGCGTCGGCGACCTCGACGGGACGCTGGCCGTCGAACTGCTCCAGCAGCTGGGCCACGCCCTGACCCGGCAGCGCGAGCGCCGACGGCGTGAGTCCGGTGACGTTCTGCCATTCCACCACGTGCACCGTGGTGCGCCGGCCCAGCCGGCGGTGGCGCACCGCCACGCGGGTGACCAACCAGTCACGCGACCGCGTCTGTTCGATGGCGAGGTCGACCACGACGACGTCGATGCCGGCGAGCTGTTCGAGCTCCGGATCCGTGACGCGGACGCGGGTGTCCAGAATCTGCCCGAGGACCAAGGCCTCGCCAGGCCGTTGTTCGAACCGACGCAGCGAGATCGTCGCTCCCGTGAGGGTGACGGAATTGTGCTCGATCGCGGTCACGCGAAGGATCGGGACGAAAATTCTCCGGCGCGTGGTCAGCTCCACGACCAGGCCGAGCACCCGCGGTTGCTGGCGGATGACGCCCATGCTCACGACCACGTCGCGAACGCGGCCGACCGATTCTCCGTCGGGGCCCAATACGACCAACCCGGCGAGTCTTGCCACGTAGACCCTGTTGACCGCCACCATGCTCCACAGGGTAGAGAGTGGGGTTGTGGAGAACGTGTATCGGCCCCGCCGTACCTGCCTGTCCGTTCCGGGAAGCAGCGACAAGATGATCGCCAAGGCCAAGACGTTGCCGGCCGATCAGGTGTTCCTCGACCTCGAGGACGCGGTCGCGGCCGACGCGAAGGCCGCGGCGCGGACCCGGGTGGCGGAGGCGTTGTGCGAGCCGGGTTGGGCGGGCCAGCTGCGTGGACTCCGGGTCAACGACTGGACCACACCGTGGACGTACGCCGACGTGATCGAGGTCGTCACCGCGGTGGCGCGCGGCGGCGGCGAGCTGGACGTTATCGTGCTGCCGAAGGTCAGCGACGTCTCGCACGTGCATGCCCTCGATCTGCTGCTGACCCAGCTGGAGCGCACCCACGGACTGCCCGTCGGCCGCATCGGTATCGAGGCCCAGATCGAGGATGCCAGGGGGCTCACCAACGCCGACGCCATCGCCGGCGGGCCGCGGGTTCAGGCGCTGATCTTCGGGCCGGGCGATCTGATGGCAAGCCTGAACATGCGCACCCTCGTCGTCGGCGAGCAGCCGGTCGGCTACGTCGTCGGCGACGCCTACCACCACGTGCTGATGACGATCCTGGTGGCGGCGCGGGCACACGGCATCAACGCCATCGACGGCCCGTATTTCAAGGTGAAGGACACCGAGGCGTTCACGCGCGTCGCCGGGCAGACCGCGGCGCTGGGGTACGACGGCAAGTGGGTGCTGCACCCCGACCAGATCGCCGCCGGAAATGAGATCTTCAGTCCGCGGCAGGCCGACTACGACCATGCCGAGCTGATCCTCGAGGCGTACGAGTGGCACACCTCGCAGGCCGGCGGCGCCCGGGGCGCGGTGCTGCTCGGCGACGAGATGATCGACGAGGCCAGCCGCAAGATGGCACTGGTGATCGCGGGCAAGGGCCGCGCCGCCGGGATGACGCGCACGGGCGAGCGGTTCAGTCCACCGGCGTGAGCGCGCCGGCTACGCGCCGAGGACCAGGACGACCAGGAACAGGTTGAGCAGGAACGCCAGGGCCCCGCAGCCGATGCCGATCAGGGCCAGCACACTGCCGCGGGTGCCGCTGCCGGGGATGCGCTCGTAGGCGACCACGCCGAGCCCGACGCCGATCAGTGCCACCGGGCCGAACACCACCCCGGTCAGCGCGCACACGATCGAGCCGACCGCCAACCGGTTGACCCGTGCGCCGATCACAAGTTCGGGTCTTGGTGAATTGCCCAGTCGTAGAACAGCACGAAGCCGAGCAGGCCGACGACGATGGAGATCCCGCCGACCGCGATGCCGGCGATCGCCATGGTGCGGCCGTTGGTCCGCGGTCGGCCCTTGCTCTGCATCAGGGCCACGATGCCGAGGATGATGCCCAGCAGCGAGCCGATCGGACCGATGAAGCACATGAAGTAGAGCGGCAACGCGACCAGTGAACACACCAGTGATCCGATGGCCATCCCGTCGTTCGACGGCGGTGGCGGGTACGACGAGTACAGCGGCGGCGGCAGGTAGCCGGCGGGCGGCGTGAATCCCGGCGGCGCCATCCCGTTCGGCGGCGGGCCGTACGGCCCGGCGGGCGGGGCACCGTAGAAGCCCGGCGGCGGCCCGGGAGGGACGGGAAACGGACCGGTCGGTGGCAGCTGGGGCGCCGGTGCGGGCGGGCCCTGCTGCCACGGCGCGGCGGTGGGTCCGGGTGCATCGGTCGCCGGGTATTCGTACACCGGGTAGTCGCTGGTGGCTTCGGCGTCGGTGCCGGTCGGCGGGGGCGTCGGACTGACCGGTCGCGGCCGATCCCAGGAGGGTTGCCCCGACTGCCCGCCCGGACTTGTCATGCCGACCAACCTAGCGCACGAGTTCATGGCATCGTGGTAGCCGAAGCGCGTTCCGAGGCGAGTGACAGGAGACCAGGGGCATGACGAATCCGCTGCAACCCGACCGGGCCCCGGGCCCGGGTGGACAGCCCGGATTGCCGACTCCGCCGAAGGGCTGGCCCATCGGTTCGTACCCGACCTATGCCGAGGCGCAGCGGGCCGTCGATTACCTGTCAGACCAAGAGTTTCCGGTCCAGCACGTGACCATCGTCGGCGTCGATCTGATGCAGGTCGAGCGGGTCACCGGCCGACTCACCTGGCCACGCGTACTCGGCGGCGGCATCCTGACCGGAGCGTGGCTGGGTCTGTTCATCGGGCTGGTGCTCGGGCTTTTCGGTACCAACGCGTGGGGGTCTCTGCTCACCGGTCTGATCGCCGGCATCTTCTTCGGCCTGATCACCTCGGGCGTGCAGTACGCGATGTCTCGCGGCACAAGGGATTTCAGCTCCACCATGCAACTCGTCGCGGGACGTTACGACGTCCTGTGCGATCCGGTGTGTGCCGAACAGGGCCGCGACCTGCTGGGTCGCCTGTCGCTGTAACGGCCGGCGGCCCCGCCGCCAGATCCGCTCCGACGTCGCCGCTCCGGCACATGATCGGCTCCTGACGTCGCCGCTCCGGCACATGATCGGCTCCTGACGTCGCCGCTCCGGCACATGATCGGCTCCTGACGTCGCCGATATGTTGCATGGCACACCTTCTGCGCTCTACGGTTTGCGCGCGGGAGGTTCCCGTGAGACAGGAGGCGTCCGTGGTGCGCGCGGGAAAGCTGCGGGCTGCGCTGGCAGCAGGTGCGGCGGCGTGCCTGGCCGCCACGTCGGTCTCCGCCTGTGGTTCCGGTGACAACGGCACCGTCGTCAACGTCTATACGTCGGCCAACGAGAAGGCGACGTTCTCGGCCCTCGCCAAGCGATGCAACGCCGAACTCGGTGGTCGTTTCAGCATCAAGCAGGTCAGTCTGCCCAAGGGCGCCGACGATCAGCGCCTGCAACTGGCCCGCCGGCTGACCGGCAACGACAACAGCCTCGACATCATGGGCCTGGATGTCGTGTGGACCGCCGAGTTCGCCGAGGCCGGCTGGGCCGTGCCGCTGGCCGACGATCCGGCCGGAAAAGCGGAAGCCGACGCCGCCGACGACACCCTGCCCGGACCGCTGAAGACCGCGCAGTGGAAGGGCCGGCTGTACGCCGCGCCCATCACGACCAACACCCAGATGCTCTGGTACCGAGCCGATCTGATGCCTGAGCCGCCGGCCACCTGGGACGACATGGTGGCGCAGGCGACACGGCTACACGCCGCCGGGGGACCCAGCTGGATCGCCGTGCAGGGCAAGCAGTACGAGGGCCTGGTGGTCTGGTTCAACACCTTGCTGACCAGTGCCGGCGGCAGCGTGCTGTCCGACGACGGCAAGACCGTCACCTTGACCGACACCCCCGAGCACCGGGCCGCGACGGTCAAGGCGTTGCAGATCATCAAGGCGGTGGCCACCGCACCCGGTGCCGACCCGTCGATCACCCAGACCGACGAGGGAACGGCGCGGCTGGCCCTCGAGCAGGGCAAGGCCGCGCTCGAGGTGAACTGGCCGTTCGTGCTGCCGTCGCTGCTGGAGAACGCGGTCAAGGGCGGCGTGCCGTTCCTGCCGCTCGACGAGCACGCGGATCTCAAGAGCGCCATCAACGACGTCGGCACCTTCGCGCCCGACGATGCGCAGTTCGCCACCGCCTACGACGAGAGCAAGAAGGTGTTCGGCTTCGCGGATTACCCGTCGGTGCGGCCCGAGGTGCCGGCCAAGGTCACCATCGGTGGACTGAATCTCGCTGTGGGCAGGGCCAGTACGCACAAGGCTGAGGCGTTCGAGGCCATCCGGTGCATGCGCAGTGCGGCCAACCAGCAGTTCACGTCGGTGGAGGGCGGGCTGCCCGCGGTCCGCGCGTCGCTGTATGACGATCCCAAGTTCCAGGCCAAGTACCCGCAGTACGCGGTGATCCGGCGCCAGCTCGCCGATGCCGCGGTGCGGCCGGCCACGCCGCAGTATCAGGCGGTCTCGACGCGGATTTCGGCGACGCTGGCCCCGATCACCAAGATCGACCCGCAGCGCACCGCCGACAAGCTGACCGCCGAGGTGCAGCAGGCGATCGACGGCAAGGGGCTGATCCCGTGAGCGAGGCCAGCCGAGCGAACACACCGGCCGCGGGCCGTGTCGCCAACCCCGAGCGGCGCCTCGCTTACTGGTTGATCGCCCCCGCGGTTCTCGTGATGCTCGCGGTGGCCGCGTACCCCGTCGCCTACGCGGTGTGGCTGAGTCTGCACCGGGACAACCTCGCCGCGCCGGGGGAGACCCGGTTCGTGGGGCTGGACAACTACGCGACGATCCTCACCGACCACTACTGGTGGACGGCCTTCGTGGTCACCCTCGGCATCACCGTGGTGTCGGTGGCCATCGAGTTCGTGCTCGGCATGGCGCTGGCAGTGGTGATGCACCGGACGATGTTCGGCAGCTCGGTCGTGCGTACGGCCATCCTCATTCCGTACGGCATCGTGACCGTAGCCGCTTCCTACAGTTGGTATTACGCGTGGACGCCGGGCACCGGATACCTCGCGAACCTGCTGCCCACGGGCACCGCGCCGCTGACCGAGCAGTTGCCGTCGCTCGCGATCGTCGTGCTGGCCGAGGTGTGGAAGACCACGCCGTTCATGTCGCTGCTGCTGTTGGCCGGACTGGTGCTGGTGCCACAGGACCTGCTCGACGCCGCCCAGGTGGACGGCGCCGACCGGTGGCAGCGGTTCCTCAAAGTCACTCTGCCGCTGATGAAACCGGCGATCCTGGTGGCTCTGCTGTTCCGCACGCTGGACGCGTTCCGCATCTTCGACAACATCTACGTGCTCACCGGCGGCACCAACAACACCGGTTCGGTGTCGATTCTGGGTTACGACAACCTGTTCAAGGCGTTCAACATCGGACTGGGTTCGGCGATCAGTGTGCTGATCTTCGCGACCGTCGCGATCATCGCGTTCATCTACATCAAGATCTTCGGTGCCGCGGCGCCCGGTGCGGAAGCCGAGGTGCGCTAGATGAGCGGGCAGAGAAATGGCGGCCGGCTGGCCGGCTGGAGTGTGGTCAACGTCCTGGTGGTGGTCTACGCGCTGCTGCCGGTGCTCTGGATCTTCTCGCTGTCCCTCAAACCGACGTCAACGGTCAAGGACGGCAACCTGATTCCGCGTCAGGTCACGTTCGACAACTACAAGGGCATCTTCACCGGCGGTGGCTTCGGCTCGGCACTGATCAACTCGATGGGCATCGGGCTGATCACCACGGCCATCGCGGTGACGATCGGTGGCATGGCCGCCTACGCCGTGGCACGGCTGGACTTTCCGGGTAAGCGGCTGCTCGTCGGCCTGGCGTTGTTGATCTCGATGTTCCCTCAGATTTCGCTGGTGACACCGCTGTTCAACATCGAGCGCACCGTCGGGCTGTTCGACACCTGGCCGGGGCTGATCCTGCCGTACATCACATTCGCGCTGCCGCTGGCGATCTACACGCTGTCGGCGTTCTTCCGGGAAATCCCTTGGGATTTGGAGAAGGCCGCCAAGATGGACGGCGCTTCGCCGGGGCAGGCCTTCCGGAAGGTGATCGCACCGCTGGCGGCGCCCGGCATCGTCACCGCGGCGATCCTGGTGTTCATCTTCGCCTGGAACGACCTGCTGCTGGCCTTGTCGCTGACGGCCACGCAGCGGGCCATCACGGCGCCGGTGGCGATCGCGAACTTCACGGGCAGTTCGCAATTCGAGGAGCCGACCGGTTCCATCGCCGCCGGGGCGATGGTCATCACGGTGCCCATCATCATCTTTGTTCTGATCTTCCAACGACGAATCGTCGCGGGCCTGACGTCCGGTGCGGTGAAGGGGTAGTTCATGGCCGAAATCGTTTTGGACCACGTCACCAAGAGTTACACCGGCGGGGCGACCGCCGTGCAGGACCTGTCGCTGACCATCGCCGACGGTGAGTTCCTGATCCTCGTCGGCCCGTCGGGGTGCGGAAAGTCGACGACGCTCAACATGATTGCCGGGCTCGAGGACATCAGCTCCGGCGAACTGCGCATCGGTGGCGAGCGGGTCAACGAGAAGGATCCCCGCGACCGCGATATCGCGATGGTGTTCCAGTCCTACGCGCTGTATCCGCACATGACGGTGCGGCAGAACATCGCGTTCCCGCTCACCCTCGCGAAGATGGCGAAGACGGAGATCGCGGCCAAGGTCGAGGAAACCGCGAAGATCCTCGACCTGACCGCACTTCTGGACCGCAAACCCGCCCAGCTGTCCGGTGGCCAGCGCCAGCGTGTGGCGATGGGACGCGCCATCGTGCGCAGCCCCAAGGCCTTCCTGATGGACGAGCCGCTGTCGAACCTGGACGCCAAGCTGCGGGTGCAGATGCGTACCGAGATCGCCCGGCTGCAGGCCCGCCTGGGCACGACGACCGTCTACGTCACGCACGACCAGACCGAGGCGATGACGCTGGGGGACCGGGTCGTCGTGATGAGCGGTGGTGTGGCGCAACAGGTCGGCACTCCCGACGAGCTGTACAACGAACCCGCGAACCTTTTCGTCGCGGGCTTCATCGGCTCCCCGTCGATGAACTTCTTCTCGGCGACGCGGACCGACGTCGGCGTGCAGCTGCCGTTCGGGGAGGTCACCTTGAGCGACGAGGCCCGCGCGGCGCTGGACCGGCAGCGGCCGTCGGCCGACCTGATCGCCGGCGTGCGTCCCGAGCAGTTCGACGACGCCTCGGTGATCGACGCCTACGCGCGCATCCAGTCGCTGACGTTCGAGGTCGATGCCGAGCTGGTGGAGTCGCTCGGCGCGGACAAGTACGTGCACTTCCGGCTCGACGGCGCGGGCGCCCAGGCCGCCCAGCTGGACCAGCTGGCCGACGACACCGCGGACGCTGGTTCGAGCGAAAACACTTATGTGGCAAGGGTTTCGGCCAAGTCGTCGGTCACGGCGGGTGGCCGGATCGAGCTGGCCCTGGATACGTCCAAGCTCACCCTGTTCGACCCGGCCACCGGTCGCAACCTGTCGCTGCCGCAGTGACCGACGTCCTCGCCGCGGTAAGGGACCGTCTCACAACGTATTTCGCCGGCCGAGGCAGCTCCGCCGAGCCGGTGGGTGCCAGCGTCACTTTCCTCGGTGCCGACCCCATCGAGGTGCTGCGCTACGGGCCGACCGACGGCGACGTGTATCACTATGCGTCCCTGGGCTGTTCGCGCCATCCCATGACGGATCCGATGGACATGGTGGCGGACGGGGTCAGTGGCCCGCGCGCGGAGGCGGTGCTGTCCCTGCGTGGCCCCACCCCGACCGGACTGGCGCGCTCGATCGCGGTGCTGGCGTCGGCGCCGGCCGTCGAGGGCCTGATCCTGGAACCGGGCGCCCTGATCGATCTGCAGCAGCCGGTCTGGCAGGGTGCCTCGTTCACCGCATTCCTGTTGGGCGCCGGCGAGATCGGCGACGTCGAGCTACCCGAGCCGTATCAGCCGGTGCGAATACTGACCGCCACACCGATCACCGCCACCGAGGCCGCCTGGGTGCGCCTCAAAGGCGCCGACGCCATGCGTGATGCGTGGCAGCAGGACGGCGTCGACGTCCTCGACCAGCGACGCCGGGCCGCAGAACCCAGCTGACTACAGTTACGACGTGTTGTTGGGGCAGGCGACATCAGCCCACACGATGTCACCCTCGGCCGGCTCGTCGGAGGACGGGTTGTTGACCCGGACCACGGTGCAGCGCGGCAGGAGCACCGGCTTGTTGCCGTTGAGCCAGTTGATCCTGACGGTGTAGCCCTCGGCCTCGAGGTCTCTGATCACGGCGTCCGCGCCGTTGGCGTGGGCGGCCGGCGCGGCGACGCCGCCAAGCGCAGCACTCGCGAGGGCAACCGCCACTGCGAGGGACTTGGTTCCGATTTTCATCTCGAAATCATGCCCGGACCGCGGCTTTCCGCGATGTGTTTTACGAAAGATGCCGTTCAGTCCGGTGTTGCCGGATGTTCACCTGGTTAGAGCCAGTGGTTGTGGCGGAATGTCCGGTACAGCCCCGTGCACACCAGCACCATCAACGTCAGCACGGCGAAATAGCCGTAATGCCAATGCAACTCGGGCATGTTGTCGAAATTCATGCCGTAGATTCCCGCGATCATCGTGGGCATCGCGGCGATGGCGACCCATGCCGAGATCTTGCGCATATCCGCGTTCTGCTCCATCCCGACCTTGCCCAGCGCGGCCTGCACCAGTGAGCTCAGCATGTCGTCGAACCCGGTGATCTGGTCGGCGGCCTGGCTGTTGTGGTCATGGACGTCGCGAATGTAGCGGCGGACTTCTTTCGAGATCAGGTCGTGGTGGTCGGACAGCAGTCGCTGCAGTGCCTGGGTCAGCGGGTTCACCGAGTGCCGCAGTTCGACCACTTCCCGCTTGAGCAGATAGATGCTCTCGATGTCGGTCTGGGTATGTGAGGAGAAGACGGACTGCTCGATGCTGTCGATGTCGGTCTCGACGAGCGCGGTGACCTCCAGGTAGCTGTCCACCACGTGGTCGGCGATGGCATGCATCACCGCATAGGGGCCCAACGTGAGGATGGTGGGCGACTCGTCCAGCCGGTGCCGCACCCCGGCCAACCCGCTGTGTTCCCCATGGCGGACGGTGACCACGAAGTCCGGTCCGACGAACACCATGATCTCGCCGGTCTCGACGATCTCCCGAGCGTTGGCCACGGACTCGTGCTCGACGTAGCTGACCGTCTTGAGCACCAGGAACAGGGTCTGGTCGTACCGCTCCAGCTTGGGCCGCTGATGAGCGCAGACCGCGTCCTCCACGGCCAGTTCGTGCAGGCCGAAGACATCGGCGACGGCCTGCATCTGGTGCTGATCGGGTTCGTGCAGCCCGATCCACACGAAGGCCTCGGCGCCGGCCGCGCGCAGTTCGCGGACCTTGGCGACGGCCGCGCCGTGCGTGTACTTGCCCGGTAGTCGCGTGCCCATGGAGTAGACGCCGCAGTCCACGGTGGCGCGCGCGACCGGCACGTGGATAGAGCTGGCATCAGGGCCGGTAGACGCCTTTTTCGGGACCGGCCGGAAGTTCGAAGGTTGTAGTGCGCGGAACGAGGGCATGCGGCTGACCTCCCGTGGGGCGGACTTTGCGGGCCTTTACGGCCCTCGCAAATGCTACGCGTAACCGGCGGGTAGCTTTTGTGTGAAGTAGCCTGACGCGGTGTCAGATAAGTCAGGTGCTGTGCGCACACCCCAGGTGGTCATCGATGATGCGGAAATTTTCGCCGCCCACGAAGGGGGCAAGCTCTCCGTAGCCCTCAACGAGCCGCTGGATACCCAGCGTGCGTTGTCCATCGCCTACACCCCGGGTGTCGCCCAGGTCAGCCGTGCCATCGCGGCCGATGCGACCCTGGCGAAGAAGTACACCTGGGCCAACCGCCTGGTCGCGGTCGTCAGCGACGGCAGCGCGGTGCTCGGCCTCGGAGACATCGGCCCGGCGGCGTCTCTGCCGGTCATGGAGGGCAAGAGCGCCCTGTTCAAGACCTTCGGTGGGCTGGACTCCATCCCGATCGTGCTGGACACCAAAGACCCCGACGAGATCGTCGAGACCCTGATCCGGCTGCGTCCGACCTTCGGTGCCGTCAACCTCGAGGACATCTCGGCTCCGCGATGTTTCGAGATCGAGCGCCGCGTCATCGAGGCGCTGGACTGCCCCGTCATGCATGACGACCAGCATGGCACCGCCATCGTGGTGCTCGCCGCGCTGATGGGCGCCACCAAGGTGCTCGAGCGCGACATGCACGATCTCAAGGTCGTGGTGTCCGGCGCCGGTGCGGCCGGCGTGGCCTGCACCAACATCATGCTGGCCAGCGGCATTCGCGACATCGTCGTCCTCGACAGCAAGGGTGTCGTGCATTCCGGTCGTGAGGACCTGAACTCCTTCAAGGCCGAACTCGCCGGCCGTACCAACCCGCGCGGCGTCACCGGTGGCGTCGCCGAGGCGCTCGACGGCGCAGACGTCTTCCTCGGTGTCTCGGCCGGCCTCGTGCCCGAAGAGCTCATCGCCACGATGGCACCGGGCGGCATCGTGTTCGCGCTGTCGAACCCGGACCCGGAGATTCACCCGGACGCCGCCCGTAAGTACGCCGCGGTGGTGGCGACGGGCCGCAGTGACTTCCCGAATCAGATCAACAATGTGCTGGCGTTCCCCGGCGTGTTCCGCGGCGCCCTGGACGCCGGTGCCCGCCGGATCACCGAGGCCATGAAAGTGGCTGCCGCAGAAGCCATCTTCTCGGTTGTCGGTGACGATCTGTCGGTCGACTACATCGTGCCCAGCGCGCTCGACCCGCGCGTGGGTCCGGCCGTGGCAGCCGCGGTGGCGGCCGCCTCGCAAGCCTGAGCACAGTGAGCCGCCGGGTCGCGGTGGGCGGTGTGGCGCTGGCCGCACTGCTCACTGCGACGACGGCGGGTTGCAGCACCGGGCAGTCCGTGCCGGGGCCCCCGGCGTTGACCGTCGGGGCGGCGCCGACCAGCGAGTCGAAGCTGCTGGCTCATCTGTACTCGGCGGCGCTGGGATATTTCGGCATTCCGACCCGCGTGCATCTGGTCCCGGATCCTGTTGCGGCCCTTGACTCCGCCGATGTGACAGTCGCGCCGGGCCTCACCGGTGAACTGCTCGCCAGGTTCGTTCCGCACGCCACGGCGCGGGCCGACGAGCAGGTGTACCGGTCGATGATCTCGGCGCTGCCCGAAGGCGTTGCCGCTGCCGACTACACCGCCTCAGCGCAGGACAAGCCGGCCGTCGCAGTCACCGCGGCGACCGCCGACCGGTGGGGCAAGCGTGATGTCGCGGCGCTGCCGGGGCATTGCGGCGGGTTGTCCGTCGGAGTGGTGACGGGCGACGCGCACCCGGCGCGCGTGGGGGACTGCGTCCTACCGGCCGCTCGGGAATTCAAAGACGCCGCAAGCCTTTTCGACGCGCTGAAGGCGGGTGCGGTGACGGTGGCGTGGACGTCGACCGCGGCGCCGGCCGCACCGTCGGGCGTGACGGTGCTGACCGACCGGACCGCACTGATCCGTGCCGAGAACGTGGTGCCGCTGTATCGGCGCAACGTTCTCGCCGAGCAGCAGGTGTTGGCGCTCAACGGAATTGCTGGTGAACTGGACACCGCGACGCTGACCGACATGATCGGTCAGGTCGACAAGGGGGCCGATCCGGCCGCGGTGGCGGGTGCGTGGTTGGCCCAGCACCCGCTGGACCACTAGCCGAGCTTCGGCAGGACCCGTCCCGCGATCGCCGCGAACAGCCCCTGGTAGGCGCCCGACCCCGTGATGCGGACGATCACGTCGACGATCTTGGCGTCCGGTCCGACCAGCACCCGGGCGTGGCCCTTGCGGACCGCCTCGAGAATGATCTGGGCGGCCCGTTCCGGGGTGGTCAGGGCGCCCTTGTCGAACAGCTTGTTCAGGCCCGCGGAGTCGATGTCGGCGGCCGCGGTCGAGTTGCGCACGATGTTGGTCTTGATGCCACCCGGGTGCACCGTGGTGACCTTCACCGGATGGCCGGCCAGCTTCATTTCCTGGCGCAGCGCCTCGGTGAAGCCGCGGACGGCGAATTTTGCTGCGTTGTAAGCGGATTGGCTGGGTACGGCGAACAGCCCGAAGATGCTCGAGACGTTGACGACGTGCCCGTCGCCCGAGGCGATCAGGTGCGGCAGGAAGACCTTGGTGCCGTTCACGACGCCCCAGAAGTCGACGTCCATGACGCGTTCGATGTCCTTGAACTGGCTGACCTCGAGATCGCCGGTGAAGGCGATGCCGGCGTTGTTGTAGACCTGGTTGACCTTGCCGAAGTGCTTGACCACCTCGTCGGCGTAGAGCTCGAAGGCCTCCCGCTCGGCGACGTTCAGCCGGTCGGCTTTCACCGGGGCGCCGATGGCCTTGACCTGTTCCGCGGTCTTGGCCAGGCCCTCGGTGTCGATGTCGCTGATCGCGAGCGACGCGCCCGAGCGCGCCAGTTCGATGGCCAGCGCCTGACCGATACCCGACCCGGCTCCGGTGATCACACAGACCTTGCCGGCGAATCCCTCCATGAACGCTCCTTTGCGTTGAGTGACAGGGTCAGTGCGAACGCGAGGGCATCACGCGCGACGTGACGCGCGAGAACAGGTCCTGGTACGCGCCCGAGCCGGTGGCCCGGATGATGAGGTCCAGCAGCTTGGCGTCGGGCCCGACGAGCACGCGGGCGTGGCCCTTGCGGACCGCCTCGAGGATGATCTTGGCGGCGCGCTCGGGGGTGGTCTTGGCCAGTTTCGCGTCGAACGTCTTGGCCAGTTCCTGGGCGTCGAGGCCCTCGGCGGCAGTGGAGTTGCGGGCGATACCGGTTTTCACGCCGCCGGGGTGCACCGTGGTGACCTTGACGGGGTGACCGGCCAGCTTCATTTCCTGGCGCAGTGCCTCGGTGAAGCCACGGACGGCGAACTTGGAGGCGTTGTAGGCCGCCTGGCCGGGGACGGCGAACAGGCCGAAGACGCTCGAGACGTTGACGACGTGCCCGTCACCGGAGGCGATCAGGTGCGGCAGGAATTCCTTGGTGCCGTTGACGACGCCCCAGAAGTTGACGTCCATGACGCGTTCGATGTCCTTGAACTGGCTGATCTCCACGTCGCCGGTGAAGGCGATGCCGGCGTTGTTGTAGATCTGGTTGACCTTGCCGAAGTGCTCGGCGACGGCGTCGGCGTACAGCGCGAACGCTTCCCGCTCGGTGACGTTGAGACGGTCGGCCTTGACGGGAGCGCCGATGGCCTTGATCTGGGCCTCGGTGTCGGCGAGGCCCTCGGTGTTGACGTCGCTGATCGCCAGCTTGGCGCCCGAGCGGGCGAGTTCGATGGCGAGGGCCTGACCTATACCCGATCCGGCTCCGGTGACGACACAGACTTTCCCGGCGAAGCCCTCCATGAACACTCCCTTGTGATCGATGCACGTGCTGCTAGCGACAGTAGCCGGTACCGCCGGTGTCGGATAGCACCGGGTAGTGGCTGTGAGGCGCGGGTGGTACCCAACGGTACCAAACCGTACCCAACCTGTGAATCATGCGAGGAAATGGCCGGCGCAACCCTATTTTGTCGACTCGCGCGGCCGCTACGGCGACGCTCACTGCACCGTTTCAGCAACCCGACGGCAAGGAGTTGATTCCGATGACAGCATCATGGGGCTTGACCGGACCGCAGTTTCTGGGTGTCTATCTCGTCACCTACCTGCTCGCGCTGGCGCTGATGTACGGCTTCCGGACCGTGTTGACCCACACGGAAATCGATGCGGAAAATCAGCGGCCGCTGCTCGATCCTTACGAGACCGCATACCTGGCCGGCGGTCCGGGCCGCACCGTCAGCGCGGCGATCGCGAACCTGGCCTTGAGTGACCGGCTGCTGGTTTCCCGCCGCGGTGAGCTCACCGTTCCCGCCGGCGTCGCGCTGATCGACGAGGTGGACGCCGCGGTCGCGGGCGGCATGTCTGCGACGCGCCGCCGGAAAACCGCGATGCGGCGGCTGCGCAAGCACCCGCGCGTCATGGCGATCGGTGACCGGTTGCGCGCCCGGGGGCTGCTTCTCGACGGCGGTTCGACCACCGTGCTGCGCGCCTGTGTGCTGCTGCCGTGCGCGGTATGGGTGGTCGGCCTGCTCCGCTTGCTCAACGGCATCGAGCTGCATCACAAGGTGATCCTGCTGGCCGTTTTCCTCGTGGCCACCGGTCTGTCGACGTTCGGCCTGGTGAAGGCATTTCTCGCCGATGCGGCGCACCGACCGTCCACCGCGGGACAACTCGCGCTGCAAGGCATGAAGAACCGCTATGAGTCCGGCGTGGGCCTGAACGAGCCCTCGACGGATACCGGACGGACCGATGCTCTGCGCCAGGCGCAGGTGGTCGGCGTAGCGTTGCTCGGCTTCGCAGCGCTGACCGATGACGACCTGCGAGCGTCGTTGATCGGCAGCGTCGGTGTCGGCAGCGGCGGCAGTGGTTGTGGCAGCGGCGGCAGTTGTGGCGGTGGCGGTTGTGGCGGCGGTGGCTGTGGCGGTTGCGGCGGGTGCGGCGGATGACCACCGGTGCCGGTGGCCCTGCCGTCGGTATCGGCTGGCGGCCCGAGATCGACCTCACCATCGAGCGACTGCCCGGTGTCGAATTCATGGAGGTGATCGCCGAAGGCATCCGGCCCGACGCCCTGCCGGAGTCTCTGCGGGCGATTCGTGGCCGTGGGATTCCTGTTGTCCCACATGGAATTTCGCTCTCGTTGGGGGGTGCGGAGCGGCCCGATCCGGCGCGGCTGAAGCACCTCGGCGAGTGTGCCGCGGCCTTGGGTGCCCCGCTGGTCAGCGAGCACATCGCTTTCGTGCGCGCCGGCAACCGCGAAGCCGGACATCTCCTGCCGGTACCGCGCAGCCGTGCGGCACTCGACGTCGTCGTGGCCAATGTGGGGATAGCGCGCGATTCGCTGGACGTGCCGCTGGCGCTGGAGCACGTGGCATCCGTCGTGTCCTGGCCCGACGACGAGTTCACCGAGGCGCAGTTTCTGTGCGAGATCATCGAACGCACGGGCGCGCACCTACTACTGGATGTGGCCAACCTCTACACGTCGGCCGTCAACTTCGGCGCCGATCCGTTCGCCGCACTCGACACGTTGCCGTTGGAGCGGATCGCCTACGTCCATGTCGCCGGGGGAGCCTTGCGCGACGGCGTCTGGCACGACACTCACACCGCCGATGTGGCCGAGCCGATCTTGGAGCTGCTCGCCGAGCTCGCGAGCAGAACGGCATTGCCCGCCGTCATGCTGGAGCGGGACGGCGCCTATCCGGCGCCCAGCGCGCTGGCCACTGAACTGGCCGCCATCAGGTCGGCCGTCGGACGCAGCGGCGGCGGCGACGTCGTTCGGCCCTGGGCCGCGGGTCTGCAGCGGCTATCCGGGCCCCCGACGCCGGAGCCGTCCAACATCACCCGCCGAGCGCTGGCCGACGCCGAGGACTCGCTGCTGCGGGCACTGCTGGGCCTGACCGCCCCGCCGCCGGGATTCGACGCCGACCGTGTCGCAGTGGCCGGCGCCGCGTTGGCCCACAAGCGAGCGCACACCCACACGAAAATGACCTTGCGTGCGAAGTTCTTCGAGAAGTTCGCACACAAGCTCACTTTCGGCATCAGTGGGAGACGGCGCTTCCCGCGGCCGGCTTGGCTGCGGTGACCAGATAGGTCGACATGCCCGGTCCCCACCACATCCGCCAACCGAGGTTGCGGCGGCGGGCCGAGGTCCAACCGAGCTCATGCAGCTGACGGACGTGGACACCCGTCTCGGCCAGATCTGCCAGAACCAGCCGGCCACCGGGACGCAACACCCTGGCGGCCTCGCTGATCGCCCGTGCTCGGCCTTGCCGCTCCGGAATGTTGTGCACCGCAAGGCTGCTCACGACCAGATCGACGCTGTTATCGGGTAGCGGCAGGCTGGTCATGTCCGCGGTGCACAGCTCGATCCGATCGGCGACACCCTCTAGTTCGGCGTTGTCTCGGGTGTTGGCTTCCGCGTTGTCGGTCTGGTCGGCGCGCCAGATGTCCACCCCGATCGCGCGGCCGTTCGGCACCAGCTTGGCTGCGGCCAGCAGCACTGCGCCGCGTCCGCAGCCCATGTCCAGCACCGTCTCATCACCGCGCAGGCCCAGTCCGGCCAGGATTTCGGCCCACACCCGAAACTTTCCGATGCGCGTGCTGTGGATGAAGAAGGCCGCGGTGGTGGCGATCAATGCACCGGTCAGACCGGCTGCGAGCGACACCCGCCGGTGGCTCGTACGCAACCGGGCGGCGCCGAGCAGCAGACCCGCGCTGATGGCTGCGGTGGTACCGGCGACCACCGGGGCGGGGACCACCCGGTAGTCGCCGTCATAGCCGTAATCGGCGCGATGCCGGCGAAGCTGAGCGACGGTGTCGGAGGCCATGGGCCCACCGTAGGCCGACACCGTCGTTCACAGCGACGTTCCAGATGTGTCTTGCGTTTAGGGGGCGAACGCCTCGTCGATGATGGCCTGCTGCTCGATGGCGTGGACCTTCGAGCTGCCCGACGACGGCGCGCTCATGGCCCGGCGTGAGATGCGCTTGATGCCGGTCAGGCGGTCGGGGAGCAGCTCCGGCAGGCTCAGGCCGAACGTCGGCCAGGGTCCCTGGTTGGCCGGCTCTTCCTGCACCCAGAAGTACTGCTGCGTGTTTTCGTACTGGGCCAGCGTCGCTTCGAGGCGCCGCCGGGGCAGCGGGTACAGCTGCTCGATGCGGACGATCGCGATGTCCTCGCGCTTCTCCTTGGCCTTGCGGGCCGCCAGGTCGTAGTACAGCTTGCCGCTGCACAGCAGCACCCGGGTGACCTTCGACCGGTCACCGACGCCTTCTTCGTAGGTCGGCTCTTCGAGCACCGAGCGGAATTTGATCTCGGTGAAGTCCCGGATGTCGCTGACCGCGGCCTTGTTACGCAGCATGGACTTCGGGGTGAAGACGATCAGCGGCCGGTGGATGCCGTCGAGGCCGTGGCGGCGCAGCAGGTGGAAGTAGTTGGCCGGGGTGGACGGCATGGCGACCGTCATCGAACCCTCGGCGCACACCTGCAGGAACCGCTCGATGCGGCCCGACGTGTGGTCCGGGCCCTGGCCTTCGTGGCCGTGCGGCAGCAGCAGCACGACGTCGGAGAGCTGGCCCCACTTGGCCTCACCGGAGCTGATGAACTCGTCGATGATCGACTGCGCGCCGTTGACGAAGTCACCGAACTGCGCTTCCCACAGCACCATGGCGTCCGGGTTGCCCACCGAGTAGCCGTACTCGAAACCGACTGCGGCGAACTCCGAGAGCGCCGAGTTGTAGATCAGCAGCTTGCCGCCGGTCGGGGTGCCGTCGGTGTTGGTGGCCAGCAGCTGCAGCGGCGTGAACTCCTCGCCCGTGGTGCGGTCGATGAGGACCGCGTGCCGCTGGGTGAACGTGCCGCGCTGGGTGTCCTGGCCGGAGAACCGGATCAGGCGGCCCTCGGCGACCATGGAGCCCAGGGCGAGCAGCTCGCCGAACGCCCAGTCGATCTTGCCCTCGTAGGCCATTTCGCGGCGCTTCTCCAGCACGGGCTTGACGCGCGGGTGCACGTTGAAGCCCTCGGGCACCGCCAGGTGCGCGTCGCCGATGCGGGCCAGCAGCGACTTGTCGACCGCGGTCAGCAGGCGCTGCGGGATGGTCTGGTCGGACTCCACCGATTCGCTGGGCTCGATTTCGTGCTTCTCGAGTTCACGGACTTCGTTGAAGACCCGCTCCAGCTGGCCCTGGTAGTCGCGCAGGGCGTCCTCGGCCTCTTTGATGGAGATGTCACCACGGCCGATGAGGGCTTCGGTGTAGGTCTTGCGGACGCCGCGCTTGGTGTCGATGACGTCGTACATGTACGGCTGGGTCATCGACGGGTCGTCGCCCTCGTTGTGGCCGCGGCGGCGGTAGCACAGCATGTCGATGACGACGTCCTTCTTGAACGCCTCACGGAAGTCGACGGCCAGGCGGGCCACCCAGGCGCAGGCCTCGGGGTCGTCGCCGTTGACGTGGAAGATCGGCGCGCCGATCATCTTGGCGACGTCGGTGCAGTACTCGCTGGAGCGCGAATCCGTTGGCGCCGTGGTGAATCCGATCTGGTTGTTCACCACGATGTGGATGGTGCCGCCGGTGCGGTAGCCCTTGAGCAGTGCGAGGTTCAGCGTCTCGGCCACCACGCCCTGGCCGGCGAACGCGGCGTCGCCGTGCAGCATCATGGGCATGATCGAGAAGCGGCCGTGCGCGTCGCTGTCGTCGTGTTCGTCTCCGACGAGCAGGTCCTGCTTGGCCCGGACCAGGCCCTCCAGGACGGGGTCGACGGCTTCGAGGTGGCTGGGGTTGGCGACCAGCGACACGTCGATCTCGTTGTCGCCGAACATCTGCAGGTAGTGGCCGGTCGCACCGAGGTGGTACTTCACGTCGCCGGAGCCGTGTGCGAGAGCCGGGTTCAGGTTGCCCTCGAATTCGCTGAAGATCTTCGAGTAGGGCTTGCCGACGATGTTGGCCAGCACGTTGAGGCGGCCGCGGTGCGGCATCCCGATGACCACTTCGTCGAGGTTGTGCTCGGCCGCCTGGTCGATGGCGGCGTCCATCATCGGGATGACGGCCTCCGCGCCTTCCAGCGAGAAGCGCTTCTGTCCAACGTATTTGGTGTGCAGGAAGGTCTCGAAGGCCTCGGCGGCGTTGAGCTTGGACAGGATGTACTTCTGCTCGCCGACGGTCGGCTTGTCGTGTTTGACCTCGACGCGCTCCTGCAGCCACTTCTGCTGCTCGGGTTCGAGGATGTGGGTGTACTCGATGGCGGCGTGCCGGCAGTAGGCGTCGCGCAGCACCGACAGCACGTCGCGCAGCTTCATGAACTGCTTGCCGGCGAACCCGTCCACCTTGAACTCGCGGTCCAGGTCCCACAGGGTCAGGCCGTGAGTGTTGACGTCGAGATCGGGGTGGCTGCGGAAGCGGGTCTTGTCCAGCCGCAGTGGGTCGATGTCGGCCATCAGGTGGCCGCGGTTGCGGTAGGCCGCGATCAGCTCGATGATGCGGGCGTTCTTGTGCGCGATCGAGTCCGGGTTGTCGATGCGCCAGCGCACCGGCTCGTAGGGGATGCCGAGTTCGCGGAAGATCTCGTCGAAGAAGGCGTCGTCGAGCAGCAGGCGGTGCACAGTGCGCAGGAAGTCGCCCGATTCGGCGCCCTGGATGATGCGGTGGTCGTAGGTCGACGTCAGCGTGATCAGCTTGCCGACGCCGAGCTCGGCGATGCGCTCTTCACTCGCACCCTGGAACTCGGCCGGGTATTCCATGGCGCCGGCGCCGATGATCGCGCCCTGGCCGCGCATCAGGCGAGGCACCGAGTGCACGGTGCCGATGGTGCCCGGGTTGGTCAGTGAGATGGTGACGCCGCTGAAGTCCTCGGCGGTCAGCTTGCCGTCGCGCGCGCGCCGGACGATGTCCTCGTAGGCGGCGATGAACTGGCCGAATTGCATTGTCTCGCAACGCTTGATCGCCGCGACGACGAGCTGGCGCGAGCCGTCCTTGTTCTGCAGGTCGATGGCCAGGCCGAGGTTGGTGTGCGCCGGTGTGACCGCCGTCGGCTTGCCGTCCACCTCGGCGAAGTACCGGTTCATGTTGGGGAACTGCTTGACCGCCTGGACGATCGCGTAGCCCAGCAGGTGGGTGAAGCTGATCTTGCCGCCGCGGGTGCGCTTGAGGTGGTTGTTGATGACGACGCGGTTGTCGATCATCAGCTTCGCCGGGATGGCGCGCACGCTCGTGGCGGTCGGCACGTCCAGCGACGCGTTCATGTTCTTGACGACGGCGGCCGCGGCGCCGCGCAGCGTCTGCGTCTCGGAGTCCTCGGCGGGCGCGGGTCCGGCGGCAGCCTTGGCGGGGGCGGCCTTGGCGGGCGCGGCGGGGGCCGGGGCAGCCGGTGCGGCAGGGGCCGGGGTGGGTGCCGGCGCGGGGGGCGCGGCAGCCGGAGCCGCGGGTGCGGCGGCGGGGGCCGGGGTTGCCGCGGCTACGGAATCCGTTGTGTCCGTGATGGGTTCGGGGTTGTAGTCACGCAGGAAGTCGTGCCAACTCGGGTCCACCGAGGACGGGTCCTCACGGAATTTGCGATACATCTCTTCGACCAGCCACTCGTTCTGACCGAATGGTGAAGGTGATGTGCTCACGGCCGCTATTCGCCTCGTTTCCTTCTGTCCGACGAGCGCTGGACCTCAGCCCGGCGTTCCCGCCATCTGTTGTGTTGGCGGTCGCCCGCCCGCGTGCCGCCTAAGGCTAACCCGTCGGCCGATTCCTTGGACGGCGGAAGCCCACCTATTGGTTGATCAATCTGCCGAGAGTTTGCTATCGCGCGCCTCGGGCAGGACGAGCAGCGTCTGCCGCCACCGCGCGGGCGCAGGCCCGAAGGCGGTGTGGGCGTTCTCGATGATCTTCTTGCTCATCAACCGGTTGCCGACACCGCCGATCACCGCGCCGACGCCCACCGGCAGCAGCTTGCCGAAGGCGATGGCGCCGCGCTTGAGCGTGTACTTCTTCACGAAGAACTTCAGCAGCCGCGAATTCAGTTGCGAGACAGCCGGCAGCGGCACCGTCGCGGCACCGTCGGCCAGCCACGCGCCGCTGGTGCGGCCGGTGCCGAGCAGGTCCCCGATGGCGTGCTTGCCCTCATCGCCGACGAGTACGGCGAGCACCAGCGCGCGACGACGCTCCCGCTCGGTGACCGGGATGCCGTGCACCTCGGCCACCGCCAGGGCGAACACCGCGGTCGCTTCGAGGAACACCACGGTCTCGCCGGCGACCGCGGACATCGCCACGAGGGTGCCGATCCCGGGGAAGGCCGCGGCCGATCCGACTGCGGCGCCGCTGGCCATGGTCGCGGCGAGGTAGTGCTTCTCGAGTTTGGTGATGATCTCGGCCGGGGTGGCACCGGGGTTGTGCTCACGCAGCCGGTTCACGTAGGCGGCCACGGCGGGCGCCTGCACCCGGGCGCCGCCCTCGAGGATGCGCGAGAGCGCCTTGGCGGCAGCGCCAGGATTCTCGGCGTGGGCGTCATGCTTCATAGGCAACTGCCCCTTCATGCTGGAGCGAGCACTCATCGGCCGGCCTCTCCATCTCCGTACTCAGGAATTCAGGCTAACGGGTGGTCAACGATCGGCGCGCCATCTGAGTGCCCACACCGGCTGAGTCGGTAATGGGGATCACTCTGGCCGGGCCCCGCGCGGGCCGGTTGCCGCCTCCCGGTTTGCCGGGAAGAAAAAACCGGTATGCATTGCTAACCATATTCATGGCAGCATCGCCCCTTGTGGATCTGACAGCGGTAGGCGACGTCGCCGGTAGCGGCGTGCCCGCCGAGGCCCCGGAGGTACGTCCGGCCCCGAGCCGCACCCGGATGATCGTGGTGCTCGGCCTACTCGTCGCGCTCGGCCCGCTGACCATCGACATGTACCTACCGGCGCTGCCCCGGATCGCGTCTGAGCTTGGGCTGTCGTCGTCTGTCGCGCAGCTCACGCTGACGGGCACGCTCGGTGGGCTGGCCCTGGGCCAGCTGATCGTCGGTCCGCTGTCGGATGCGCTGGGCCGTCGGCGGCCGCTGGTCGCCGGCATCCTGCTGCACATGGCGGCCTCGGTGCTGTGCCTGTTCGCGCCGAACATCGAAGTGCTGGGGGTGGCTCGCACACTGCAGGGTGTCGGCGCTGCCGCGGCCTCTGTGGTGGCCATCGCTGTGGTGAGTGACCTGTTCGAAGAGTCGGTCGCGGCGGTCGTGATGTCCCGGTTGATCCTGGTCCTGGGCGTGGCGCCGGTGTTGGCGCCGTCGCTGGGCGCGGCGGTGCTGCTGCATGGTTCGTGGCATTGGGTGTTCGCCGCGCTCGCCGTACTGGGCGGCGCGATCCTGGCGGTGGCGGTGCTGGCCCTGCCCGAGACGCTCGCGGTCGCCGACCGGCGGCCGCTCAAACTGCGGGCCATCCTGCGCACCTACGTCGAGGTGCTGAGCGACATTCGCTTCGTGGTGCTGGTCATCGTCGGCGCCCTCGGCATGTCGGGCCTGTTCGCGTACATCGCCGGTGCGGCGTTCGTGCTGCAGGGCCGTTACGGACTGGACCAGCAGACCTTTGCCCTGGTCTTCGCTGCCGGGGCGATCGCACTCATCGGGGCCACCCAGTTCAACGTCGTGCTGCTGCGCCGGTTCGAACCGCAGAAGATCGCGTTGGTCGCGCTGGTCGCCGCCTCGGCATTCGGCCTCGGGTTCGTCGTACTTGCGGCGCTGCACGTGGGCGGGCTGGCCGGTTTCCTGATTCCGGTCTGGGCGATGCTGGCCGCGATGGGGCTCGTGATTCCGAACACACCCGCCGTCGCACTGGCCCGTCACCCTGATGCCGCCGGCACCGCGGCGGCGGCGCTGGGCGCCGCCCAGTTCGGGCTCGGCGCGGCGGTGGCGCCACTCGTCGGCGCGCTGGGCAACGGTGAGGTGGCCCTCGCGGCCGTGATGACGACGGGCGTCGTGGTCGCACTGTTCGCGCTGCTGTCCGTCGGCGACACGGGTGCATCGGGGCACGAACGCCATCGGTCCTAGGCCTTTGGGGAACGCGCCGAACTGCTGACTTGTTCGGATCCGCGACTGTCCGTAGCGTCGAAGTCGAGACCGGCACATCGCCGGCCACCAGACTTGATACCCACTGCATGCACACGTTGATTTCTGCCGGAGTTCGCCGGTGAGTACTGCTTCGGTCACCCGTCCGTGGAACGCGCTCTGGGCCATGATGTTCGGCTTCTTCATGATCCTGGTGGACTCCACGATCGTCGCCGTCGCCAACGTCGTGATCATGCAGAAGCTCGGCACCGACTACGACGGCGTCATCTGGGTCACCAGCGCCTACCTGCTGGCGTACGCGGTACCGCTGTTGGTCGCCGGTCGGCTCGGGGACCGCTTCGGGCCGCGCAACCTGTACCTGACGGGGCTGGCGGTGTTCACGCTGGCGTCGCTGTGGTGTGGCTTGTCCGGCAGCATCGGGATGCTCATTGCCGCCCGGGTGGTCCAGGGCTTCGGCGCGGCATTGCTGACACCGCAGACCCTCTCCACGATCACCCGCATCTTCCCGCAGAACCACCGTGGTGCCGCCATGAGCGTGTGGGGCGCCACGGCCGGGGTGGCGACGCTGGTCGGTCCGCTGGCCGGCGGTGTGCTGGTGGACCACTTCGGCTGGCAGTGGATCTTCTTCGTCAATGTGCCGATCGGCATCGTCGGGCTGGCCCTGGCCTGGGTGCTGGTTCCGCACCTGCCCACCGAGCGCCACCGGTTCGACATCCTCGGCGTGGTCCTGTCGGGTGTCGGCATGTTCGGCATCGTGTTCGGCCTGCAGGAAGGGCAGACGCACGACTGGGCCTGGTGGATCTGGTTGGTGATCCTGTCCGGCGTGGGCTTCATGGCCGCGTTCGTGTACTGGCAGTCGGTGAACCCGGATGAACCGCTGATCCCGCTGACGGTGTTCCGCGACAACGACTTCTGCCTGTCCAACGTCGCTGTCGCCACCATCGGCTTCTGCGTCACCGCGATGATCCTGCCGGTGATGTTCCACGCCCAGGCCGTCCTCGGGCTGAGCGCGACACGGTCAGCTCTGCTCACCGCACCGATGGCCGTGGTATCCGGGATGCTGGCACCGCTGGTGGGCAAGCTGATCGACCGGTACCCGCCGCAACCGATCGTCGGGTCGGGATTTTCCGCGCTGGCGATCGGGCTGACGTGGTTGTCGTTCGGGCTGACCCCGGACACCCCGCTGTGGCGGCTGGTGCTGCCGTTCGTCGCCATGGGTGTCGGCATGGCGTTCATCTGGTCGCCGCTGGCGGCGACCGCCACCCGGAACCTGCCGCCGCGGCTGGCCGGCGCCGGCTCCGGCGTCTACAACGCCACTCGGCAGGTCGGTTCGGTGCTCGGCAGCGCCGGCATGGCCGCCTACATGACGTCGCGGATCAGCGCCGAGATGCCGACCGGTGGACGGCCCGTTGCCGGGGAGGGCACGCCGGTGACCCTGCCGCCGTTCCTGCACGAGCCATTCGCCACCGCGATGTCGCAGTCGCTGCTGCTGCCCGCGTTCGTCGCGTTGTTCGGGGTGGTCGCCGCGCTGTTCCTGCGGGGTCACGCGACCGGGCTCGCGACACCGGACCCGGTCCGGGAACCGCCCGAGCCCAACTACTTTCCCGATGACGACGACTACGTGGAGTACCTCGTCGACCGCGCCGCGTTCGATGCCGTGGATGACTCCGAGCCGTGGGACACGTCGTACCTTGAGCCGTACCCCGAGCCGTATCTCGAGCCCGACGAGCCGCGCACCGCACCGATCCCGGTGCACGCCGAGCCGCCACCGCCACGGCCGGGCCGGCACTACCGGGAAGACGACGAAGCCGACGACCCGGGTGTCTACGGCCTGCACTCGATGTAGTGGGTCGCGAGCGTGCCATCAGATCGCTGAAATCGCCGGATCCGTGAACTGGCCGCACACTCGCGGCGCGCGCCGGCCGTCCTCAGTAGACCCGGCTGCCCTGCGCCGACAGCACGAAACCGTGGGTCTTCCTGTCCTGGCCCCACGCTTCGCCGGGATTCTGGATCTCGCAGGTGAGTGATCCGTCGCCGGCCGTCGCGCACACTTCGTCGTTCTCGTCGACGGAGCCCTTGGCGCCGGGGACGACGATCTTCTGGCCGGGCGTCAACTCGCGATAGCTTGCCGGGTCGACGGGCACGCCGCCGTCCTGGGTTTCCTTCTGCTTCACGTCAGCCTGGCCGTAACTCGCCGCGCTGCCGGCCGCGACCTCCACCTGCGTCGTGCCCGCGGGCACGCCAGGAAGCTTCCCCCAGCACATGATGCTGGAGTAGTACTGCCACGAGTTCGGTCCGTCGTACAGCTCGCAGTGCACATCACCGGCGGCCTTGAATCGGAACGACGACCAGCCGTAGTGCTTGGGGCCGGCGTAGTCGCAGAGGTTCACCGCGGTGTAGCCGTCGAATCCGGTGATCACGGCGGGCGCGCGGCTCGGATCGGTGGTGCCACAGGCCGGGGCGGCGTGGCCGTCGGGCGCCGCCGGCCCGGTGAGCGTCAGCAGCAGGGGAAGCGTGGCAACAACCAGGGCGTATCGGCGCACCATATCGACGCTACCGCCCACAGTGGGGCGGGGTCAGTGGAACAGGACCGCCGGATTCAGGTAGCCGGTCGGGTCGAACGCCGCCTTTACCGTGCGCATCGCCGCGATGTCGGCGTCGGTGCGGGACATGGTCAGGTAGTCGCGCTTGCGGGTGCCGACGCCGTGTTCGGAGCTGACGTTGCCGCCGCAGTCGGCGATCAGCGTCATCATCGCGGTGTAGAGGGTGCGTTCGGTCTCGTCAGAGACGTTGCAGCGCACCAGGTTCAGATGCAGGTTTCCCTCGCCGATGTGGCCGAACAGCACGGGGATGGCCTCGGGGGCGTATTCGGTGACCAGTGTGACGGCCCGGTCGGTGAATTCATGAATCTTCGAAAGGGGCAGTGACACATCGAATTTCAGTGGCGGTCCGTACCAGCCGAGGATCTCGCCGATCGACTCGCGCACCTGCCACAGGCGCTGCGATGCGGTGATGTCCATGCCCACCGCGGGTTCGCCGACCAGTTCGGCGTCCTCCAGTGCCGAGGCCAGCAGCTCGGTCTGATCGGCGTCGCCGGCCATCTCGATCAGCAGCTGCCAGTCACCGTCCACCGGAGCGGCGACCCCGAGATGTTCGGCGGTCAGCGCACTGCCGCGCGAGTCGATGAGCTCCAGTGCGGCGATGCCGTCCATATCCCGGAATCGGCGGCCGGTATCGATCAATGCGTCCAGATCGTGGAAACCGGCCACGGCGGTAACCCGATGTGCCGGTGCCGGATACAGCCGGAGGTCGAGTCCGGTGATGACCCCCAGCGTGCCCTCGGCGCCGACGAACAGCGAGGTCAGGTCGTAGCCGGTGTTGTCGCTGCGCACCTGACTGTGCCGGCGCACGAGCGAACCGTCGGGCAACGCCACCTCCAGGCCCAGAATCTGTTCGCGCATGTTCCCGTACCGCACGGTCCGCAGGCCGCCGGCATTGGTCGACGCCATGCCGCCGACAGTGGCCGAATCGCGGGACGCGAGGTCCACGCCGAACACCAGCCCGGCGGCGGCTGCGGCGTGCTGCACGGCGGCGCAGGTCGCCCCGGCCCCGACCCGGACCCGGCGTTCGGCGGTGTCCACGGCTCCGATCGCCGACAGCCGTTCGGTGGACAGCAGGATGTCGTCGTGCTCGGGGACGGTGCCGGCCACCAGCGACGTCCGGCCGCCCTGCACCGTGACGCAGGCGCCCGCGTCGCCACACACGCGCAGTACCGCCGCGACTTCCGTGTCACTGCCCGGGCGGACCAACGCTTGCGCGCGGCCGTGATAGCGACCGGTGTGGTCGACGACGCGACTCGCGAGCACATCGGTATCGGTGGTCACATACCCCGCGCCGACGACCGAGGCGAGCCGATCCAACAGCGTCATGGCCGTGGTGCCGGCTGTCGGCGGGCGATCTGGCCGGCGGCGTACCCGACAGCCGGCGGCGGCATGAGCGCGGGCGGGATGCCCATGCGCCCCGTCTTGGTTTGCAGCGTCACCATTGCGGCGGACGGCCGGATCGCGATGACCGACCCCCAGTCCAACGTCACGGTTGCGGTGGGCGTGGCCAGCAGGAATCCGTGGTCGTTGAATCCCGAGGCCCATTGCGCGCCGGGAAACATGTTGCCGCCCAATGCTCGATAGCTGCGGAACCACGTCAAGGTGATGATCAGGATGCAGAAGAGCGGCAGCGCGAAGAGCGCAATACCGATGGCCGCCGCGATGGATGGGGCGCCGCCGGCCGCGAACCCGACGGCGATCACGATGACCAGCCACAGCTGCCACTGAGTCAGGGCGCGCCGGGCGGAGAGCCAGGCGAAGTGCCGGCGATCTGACGGCCCGGCGGTCCAGACGTGATGGACGGGTGGCAGCGGCGGGCCGGGCGGCGGCATGGTCATGCGGTCACCGACAGGAACGCACCGAGTTCGATCATCCCGTCCGGGGTCGACGGGAGATAGTCGGTCAGGTACGTCGAGCGCACCAGGTAGGCGGCGTACTTGGCGCGGCTGATCGCCACGTTGAGCCGGTTGCGATTGAGCAGGAAACCCATGCCGCGGGGCACCTCCGCGATGGACGACGCCGTCATCGAGACGAACACCACGGGGGCCTGCCGCCCCTGGAACTTGTCGACGGTGCCGACCTGGACGTCGCCGTACCCGGCCGCGTCCATCCGCTCGCGCAGGAGCGCCACCTGCGCGTTGTACGGTGCCACGATCAGAATATCTTCGGGCCCAAGAGTTTTGGTGCCGTCTTCGTCCGACCACTGCCTGCCGAGCAGGTCGCCGATGGCCGCGACGATTGCCGCGGCCTCCTCGGGACTGTCGGTCGCATTGCCGTCGTGATCGACGGTCATCAGGTGCACACCGGGTTCGATCCCGGCCAATCGCCGTGCACCGCTGACACTTTCGGCGGCCAGCAGCCGGTTGTCGTACGACAGCGCCGACACCGGAGCGCACACCGCCGGGTGCATCCGGTACGACACGTCCAGGAAGTAGCCGCGTTCGGCGGGCAGGGTGTGCCTGCCCTCGACGAGCCAGCTCAGGGCGGACTCGTCCACGGGCTCGGGGTGCGTGCCCTGGCTGACCTGCGGCAGCTGCTGCGGATCGCCGAGCAGCAGCAGGTTGCTCGCCGCCGGTGCGACGGCGATGGTGTTCGCCAGGCTGAACTGGCCGGCCTCCTCGATGACCAGGAGGTCGAGGGAGCCGCGCGGGACGCGCCCGTCGTTGGCGAAATCCCAAGCGGTGCCGCCGATCACACAGCCGTTGCTGTCCTCGATGAAGCGCGCGTACTGGTTGTCGGGGACATCGGTGAACGGTGCGTCTTCGGGCGCGCGCTTCTTGCCGACGACCCGGCGGTCGACTCCGGCCTTGACCACGCTGCAGAGGACGTTCTCCACGACGGCGTGCGACTGCGCCACCACCCCGATGCGCCAATGGTTGAGGTTGACCAGGTCGGCGATGACCTTCGAGGCCGTGTAGGTCTTTCCGGTGCCGGGTGGACCGTGCACCGCAAGGTACGACGAGTCCAAATCCCGCAGGGCGGCAACGATGTCCGGCGCGGTCTCGCCGGTGCGGGGGAGTGGCCCCTTGGACCGGGTGCGGGGTGCGGACCGCAGGAGGATGTCCAGTGCCGCGTCGGGGGGCAATGACGGCAGCCCGGCGGCCACCGCCTCGGCGGTCGTCGCGATCGAGTTCCGCAGCGGTTTGGTGTTCGGTGGCGGACCCGGAGTCAGGGCGAAAGGCAGCTCGGCGAACTCGTCGCCGTCCTTGCCGGGCCGGTGCATGATCAGCACCTCGGTGCCGTCCTCGTTGCAGTCCAGCACCTTCGCCGGGCCGGCGGCGCGCACGTCGGGATCGTCGGAAAGCCCGGCGGGAGAAGGTGGCTCATACAACGCGAATACCTCGGCGCCGGGTGGGATGGCGCCGGCGGCGATCTCGCCGCGCAGCAGCACCTGGCGCTGGGGCTTGCGGGCCTTGGGTGGCGTGTGCCAGTCGACGGCGATGTGTGGCGTCGCCGTCGAGACGAAAACGTCTGTGCTGTCGGCCCATTCGTCGACCGGATTGTTGATCCGGTCGAAATGCTCCCACCAGAACGGCTTTTCCTCGCGCTGGTGGTACCCGCGGGCGGCCGCGACCATGGCGACGGCCTGCTGCTCGTGCGAGCGTGCCGCGGTGCCGTCGCCCGCGTACTTGAGCAGCGCGCGCTGCGTTGCGTCGTCGGCCGGCTGGGCGATCTCAGGCTGCGCGGGCCCGCCACTGGCGGGTCCGCGTGGCGCGATGCCTTCTGCCCACGCCACACCCAGCAGCCACTCGCGCAGTCGCAGCGTCGAGCGGCAGTCGTAGTGGTTGTAGTCCTCGATCTCTTTGAGGACCGTCGCGGCTTCCTCGTGTTCTCCGGCTGCCGCGAGTTCGGTGTAGCGCGCGTACTGCGTGATGGAGTCGGTGGCCTTGGTGACCTCGCCGACCCGCAACTCCCCGCCCATGTACAGCGGTTCCAGGTACTTGATGCTGTAGCTCTCGGTGCCGACGCGAATGCTCTTGCGTACCAACGGCAGAAGGTCCACCAGTACGCCGCTGCGCAGCAGCTCGTCCACCTCGGCCTCGCCGACGCCATAGCGCCCGGACAGCCGCAGCAGCGTGCTCTTCTCGTAGGCCGCGTAGTGGTAGATGTGCATGTTGGGATGCCGCTTGCGCTGCCTGCGCACCAGCGCCAGGAAATCGATGAGCGCCTTGCGCTCGCTGGCGCGGTCGTGCGCCCAGATCGGATGGAAGTCGCCGGTCGCGGTCAGGGTGCCCCACAGGTACTCCAGACCCCAGTCCCGGCCGTTCTCGGTCCACAGCGGGTCGCCTTCGTAATCGAAGAACAGGTCCCCTCGGTCGGGTTCGGGCAGCCCGGTCAGGGGCTGCGCGTCGACCACCTCGAACTGGGGCTTGTCATCGATCGGGGGAGCGACCTGCAGCCGTGCCTGCCCGACGAGGTTCGCCACGATGCGCGACGAGAGCCCGGGTACGGCGCCGCTGTGTTCGGCCAGCTCGTGCATGGTGGTGACCCCGGCCTCGAGCAGCCGGGCGCGCTGGCTCACCCGCATCCCGGCCACCAGCAGCAGGTCGTCCCGCTCGCGGACTTCGACTTCGCAGTCGTCGCACTGGTGACAAGCCCGCAGTTCCGGGTTTTCCCAGGCCACCGGCGCCCCGCCGGCGCGGTGCTCGTCGAGCAACCGCTGCAGCGCGGTGCGCCGCGGCAGATAGACCGGAAGCAGTTCGGCCACCGGATAACTCGCGATGGTGCCGTCGCCGAGTACCAGGTCGACCTCCGGCGCCACCGGCACTCCGGCCTGTTCCAGCGCATCGGCGTAGGCCGCCAGCTGCAGGAGCGCCTCGACCTTCACCGAGCGGGCCAGCTTCGTGTCCCGCAGGCGATAGTGGCCGTCCTCCAGGATCAGGAAGTCGGCGAAACCGAGGAAGCGGCCGTCGAACATCGCGGCCTGATAGATCACCGGCGCCCGACGGTCGACGGCGGCCCGGGTGGCCTCGGCCGCGGCCAACAGGCCGGCCACGGTGTACGGCCGCGGCCGGCCGATCATCGTGACGTTGCCGGACTCGGCCCGTAGTTGGTCCAGGTGCCGCTGCTCGTGGGCATCACCCAGTTCGGCGGTGCGGGCCAGCAGGTCGTCGTCCACGACGGCTTTCGGTCCCCGGCCGAGCAGCCCGTCGAACCGGCGCAGCAGCGCATACTCGCAGCGCGCCGCCGCCGCGAGGTCGGACGCGCTGTAGATGACCGGCGCGGCCTCATCGGTCGGACTCAGGAACACGTCGCCACCATATGGCAGCCCGGTGACAGACCCGGCTAGCTTGGCTGGGGTGAGCAGGATTTTCTCCACCAGTGTCGCGTCGGTCTATCCCCACTACGTCAACAAGGTCGAGAAGAAGGGCCGCACCACTGCCGAACTCGACCAGGTCATCTGCTGGCTGACAGGCTTCGACGAGGCCGCGCTGGCCGGGCATCTGAAAGCGGAGACGACGTTCGAAGACTTCTTCGCCGCGGCGACGCTGAACCCGAATGCCGCACTCATCACCGGTTCGGTGTGCGGCGTCCGCGTCGAGAACGTCGAGGATCCGCTGATGCGGAAAATCCGGTACCTCGACAAGCTGGTCGACGAGCTGGCCAAGGGCAAGGCGCTGGAGAAGGTGCTCAGGACCTAGTGCGTGTTGCCGATCAACTCGACACCATTGCCGTTCCAGTGGAATCGCACGACGCTCTTGAGCGCTGTTGCCGGGTTGGTGTAGCTCAGCGCGACGGTGTCACCGGTGGTCGCGGCCAGGTCGATGCCGTTGAACCCGTAGGTGTCGGGCACCCCGCTCGGGATCAACTGGCCCAGGTGGAACATCACGGCGCGGGTGTTCGGCTGCTCGGCGTTGGTGTTCGCCTTCACAATCACCACCGACAGTGGCGCGCACTGGTTGTAGTTTCCGGCGAGCGGCTCCGGGCTCCAGCCCTGCTTGCTGCGGGGATCGGCGGGCAACGTGGACACCGCCTTGGCGATGTCCGGGGCCGTGAGACTGACGGCGCACGGGTCAGCCGGCGCCGCGCTGGTCTTCGGACCTGCGACAACGGTCGGCGCCGCGGATTTCTTGGCGCCGGCCGGCGCCGTCGGATCGGGCGTCTTGGAGGCGGTCGAGTCTCCTGACCCACAGGCGGACAGGCTGGCCGCAGCGATTGCGGCCACCGCGATCGTCATGAGTTTCGGTTCGGCGCAGCGCACCCGGCCACCCTATAAGGCGGACCGCCGGGAGTCCGGTCAGCCATGCTGGCCGTACCTGGCCCGATGACCCACTAGACTTCTCGCATAATGACGACGTCTTCGCCCGAGACCGACCCGGATTCGGGCGGCCGCATCACCACAGCAGATACCACCGCTGACCCCGCTTCCGAGACCTCCGCCGACACCGGCGCCGAGGTCACCTTCGCCGACCTGAACATCCGTCCGGAGGTGCTGCGGGCACTGACCGACGTCGGCTACGAATCTCCGTCGCCCATCCAGGCCGCCACCATCCCCGCGATCCTGAACGGGTCCGACGTCGTCGGCCTCGCCCAGACCGGTACCGGTAAGACCGCCGCGTTCGCGGTCCCAGTGCTGTCCAAGATCGACCCCACCAGCCGCAACACCCAGTGTCTGGTGCTGGCGCCGACGCGCGAGCTGGCGCTGCAGGTGGCCGAGGCGTTCGGCAAGTACGGCGCCCACCTGAACATCAATGTGCTGCCGATCTACGGCGGGTCGTCCTACACGCCGCAGCTCGCCGGCCTCAAGCGCGGCGCGCAGGTCGTGGTCGGCACCCCGGGCCGCGTCATCGACCACCTGTCGAAGGGCAGCCTGGACCTTTCGCACCTGGACTACCTGGTGCTCGACGAGGCCGACGAGATGCTGCAGATGGGCTTCGCCGAGGACGTCGAGCGCATCCTGGCCGACACCCCGGAGTACAAGCAGGTCGCGCTGTTCTCGGCGACCATGCCGCCGGCCATCAAGAAGATCACCGCCCGGTACCTGCACGACCCGGTCGAAGTCACCATCAAGGCCAAGGCGCAGACCGCCGAGAACATCACTCAGCGCTACATCCAGGTGGCGGGCGCCCGCAAGATGGACGCCATCACCCGCCTGCTCGAGGTCGAGCCGTTCGAGGCGATGATCGTCTTCGTCCGCACCAAGCAGGCCACCGAAGAAGTTGCCGAAAAGCTCAGGGCCCGCGGCTTTTCCGCGGCAGCGATCAATGGTGACATCGCACAGGCGGTCCGCGAGCGCACCATCAACGGGCTCAAGGACGGCTCGATCGACATCCTGATCGCGACCGACGTGGCGGCCCGTGGCCTCGACGTCGAACGCATCTCGCACGTCCTGAACTACGACATTCCGCACGACCCCGAGTCCTACGTGCACCGCATCGGTCGCACCGGTCGCGCGGGCCGCTCGGGTACCGCGCTGCTGTTCGTCACCCCGAGGGAACGGCACCTGCTCAACTCGATCGAGCGCGTCACACGCAAGAAGCTCGTCGAATCCCAGCTGCCTTCGGTCGACGACGTCAATGCCCAGCGGGTGTCGAAGTTCCGTGACGCCATCACCGAATCGCTCAGCGCGCCGGGTATCGAGATGTTCCGCCGGCTGATCGAGGACTACGAGCGCGACAACAACGTGCCGCTGGCCGAGATCGCGGCGGCGCTGGCGCTGCAGACCCAGGGCGGCGAAGAGTTCCTCATGAAGGAGCCGCCGCCGGAGAAGCGGCGCGAGCGTACGGACCGTGACGACCGCGGAGACCGCGGAGACCGTGGTGATCGTGAGCGCAAGCCGCGGTCGACGCGCGACGACCTGGCCACCTACCGCATCGCGGTGGGTAAGCGGCACAAGGTGATGCCGGGTGCCATCGTCGGCGCCATCGCCAACGAAGGCGGCCTGAACCGCAGCGACTTCGGGCACATCAGCATCCGCGTGGACCACTCGCTGGTCGAGCTGCCCGCGAAGCTGAGCAAGGAAACGCTCAAAAAGCTTGAGAGCACCCGCATCTCGGGCCAGCTGATCCAGCTGGAGCTGGACAAGGGTGGACGTTCGGGCGGTTACGAAGACCGCGGGGGACGTCCGGACCGGGGTTCGTACTCCGACCGTGGCGGCCGTCAGGACCGCGGACCGTACAAGGGCCGGAGTCGTGACGACGACCGGCGCGGTGGACACGGCGAAAGCCGAGGCGAGGGCAAGCGCAAGTACAAGTGACCCGGGTTGATTCACTCACCGGGGTCCGTGCCGTTGCCGCACTGCTCGTCGTACTGACCCACGCGGCGTTCACGACCGGCAAGTACACCCCGACCTATGTCGGGTTGATGTACTCGCGCGCCGAGATCGGTGTGCCGATCTTCTTCGTGTTGTCGGGCTTCCTGTTGTTCACCCCGTGGGTGAAGGCGCTGGCCCGTGTCGATGCCGAAAAGCCTTACCAGGCACCGTCAGTGCGGCGGTACGCGTGGCACCGGGTGCGACGGATCATGCCGGCCTACGTGGTGACGGTGTTGGCGGCCTACGCGCTCTATCACTTCCGGACGGCCGGCCCGAACCCCGGCCACACCTGGCTGGGGCTGCTCCGCAACCTCACGCTGACCCAGATCTACACCGACAACTATCTGTTTTCCTGGCTGCATCAGGGCCTCACCCAGATGTGGAGCCTGGCGGTGGAAGTTGCTTTCTACGTTGCGCTTCCAGCGCTGGCCTACCTGCTGATGGTGGTGCTGTGCCGGCGGCAGTGGCGGCCGGCCCGGCTGCTGGGTGCGCTCGTGGTCCTGGCCGCATGCAGCCTGGCGTGGCTGACGTTGGTGCACACCACCGATTTCCTGCCCGACGGCGCCCGGTTGTGGTTGCCCACGTACCTGATCTGGTTCATCGGCGGCATGCTGCTCTCGGTGCTGTCCGTGATGAAGGTGCGGGGCTACGGATTCCTGTGCATCCCATTGGCATTGGTCTGCTACCTCATCGCGTCGACGCCCATCGCCGGCGCTCCGACAACCTCGCCCGCGACACTGCCGGAAAGCCTGTGGAAGTCGGTGCTTTACGCGTCCATCGCCACGTTGGTCGTCGCGCCGCTGGGCCTGGGGAACCGGGGTTGGTACGCGCGGCTGCTGGGAAGCCGGCCGATGGTCTTCCTCGGTGAGATCTCGTACGAGATCTTCCTGCTGCATCTGGTCATCATGGAGCTGGTCATGGTCGAGGTGATGCATCAGCACATCTGGACGGGGTCGACTTTCGCGTTGTTCACCCTGACTCTGCTGTTCACCATTCCGGCGTCATGGCTACTGCACCGGTTCACGCGGGTCCGGAACTAGGAACAGTCGCAGCAGTCGCAACAGCCGTCGCAGCAGTTGCAATCCCCGCAATCGCAGCAGCAGGCGCTGCAATCGCAGGCAAAGCAGCCGTCGAACCAGCCGGCCTTGCGCTGGGTCTTCTCCTCGGGATTCTCTTCGCCCGTTTCGATTCCGACCAGGTCGTCCGGCGGCAGTTCGCCGAATGACGCGACCGGTGCGCCGGAGTCGGGCGGCACGTCGGTGGCCTCGAATCCCGAACGGCTGAAGGTGCGAGAGACGGCCCGACGCAACTCGTGCGTCAGCAGCCGGTGCACCAACCGCCCGTCGGTGAATTCCGCATCGGCGAGGGCGAGTTCGATACCGAGCACCGCGTCGTCACACATCGTCCGGACGTCGCCGATCGGTGTCGCGGTGGCAGCCACCGGATTCCACTTGCCGTGCACCCGATCGTCGTGGAGATCCTCGACCGCATCGAGCAGGTGCGCGACACGTCCGAACAACTGGCCGACCTCGCGCAGCGGTTCCACGTTCGCCGGCCGTCCGGCCAGTACGGCGGTGTGGGCGAACGCCGCGGCCACCGACGTCTCGGTGGGTTCGGTGACCGCGAGCAACGAACTACCCGGCGCGGCAGCGGCTTCCAACGACGCCTGCCGGCCGATCGCATCCATCAGTACGCCGGTGTCGAAGCCGAGAGCGGTACCGACATCCGTGCCTTGACGCTCCCACCGGTCGGCGATCCGTCGGGCCGCGGGCCGCACGCCCGCCGAGGCGAACACCCCGTCGCCGTCGTCGACGTGATCGCGCACCCGCGCCGCGGCGAGCACCAGGGACACCACCGCCGCCAAGCGCACCGATTCACCTATCGCGACGTCGGCCTTGCGCATGCCCCGCAGCGGGCACCTGCCGGCTTCGCGGCGGCCGGCCATCGCGGAAGACTGCGCCTCCACCAACGCCGACACCACCAGCCCGTCGTAGTTGGTGGCGACGCGGCCGCCCTGTCCGTAGTCGTCGCGAAGTGCGAGACACAGGCCGCACAGTTGGGCGGTCCAGACCGCGGAGAGTTCTTTGCCGAGTCGATGCCGGCAGGGCCGGAGGATGCCGAACACGGCTTGAAGATAGCTGCGGCCAGCGCAAATCGCAGGCGATCACCGAAGGAAACGTATTAGGTTATGCTGCCCTAATGAGCGAGTCGAAGCCATCACGTGGAATCCAGGGTGCACTGGTCAAACTGTGGCGGGGCGGCGACTACGAGTTGACGGTCACCGGCCGGACCCAGATCACCCCGAACTACCTGCGTCTGCACTTCACCACCGGGAGCCTGTTGGCCGAGCGGCCGGTGCACCCGACCATGTGGGTCCGGGGCTGGTTCCCGGACGGGGACAAGGCCCATCAGCGCGGCTACACGCTGGTCAACCCCGATCCGGCGGCCGGCACCACCGACATCGACTTCGCGCTCCATGACGGTCTGGCCACCCGCTGGGCTCAGGACGCCAAGCCTGGCGACACCCTCGAGGTGACGCTGCTCGGCAGCAGCTTCGAGCTGCCGGAGCCCGCGCCCGCCGGGTACCTGCTGGTCGGCGACGCCGCGTCGCTGCCGGCGATCAACTCACTGCTGCAGGCCATCGGCGAGGCGCCCATCCAGGTGTACCTCGAGGCCGGCCACGACGACGACCGCGATCTTCAGGTGGGCACCGGCGCGCCGGGGCTGACGGTCACCTGGGTCGACCGCAAGAACAGCGGCGAGGCGCTGGTCGAGACCGTGCGGGCCTCGGCGTTCGACGCGTCCGACCACTTCGGCTGGGTGGCGTGCGACAACCGCACCACCCGGTCGGTGGTCAAGGTGCTGCGCGAGGACTACCAGATTCCGAAGAAGTCGATCAAGGCGCGGGCCTACTGGGAGGCGTGATTTTCCGGCATCAGCTGGTTCACGACGAATTCCTCGAGCATTGCGCGTTCGTCGGCTTCGTCGGCGCCGGGGAACATCAAGAGCGACACCAGGATCCGGACCAGCCAGTTGGCCCGACGGTGCGCGGCCTCGGTCTCCAGTTCGGGCCAGGACGCTGACAGGAACGCCGCCACCAGTCCGGTAATGACGTCCGACTGGACGGCCACCTCGCCGCCGATGGGCCGCTGGGTGGCGACGAACCACGACGACAGCGCGGGACTTTCCCGCACGCTGCGCAGGGCGACGGCCACACCGTCGAGCAGCCGGGTGCGCGGGTCGGTGATGTCCGCGATCTGCTCGCCGACGCGGGCGAACACCCGGAACGCCTCGCGGTGCACGTAGGCCAGGTGGAGCACGTCACGGTTCTCGTAGTACCGGTACAGCGTGGCGCGGGAACAGCCTGCCGCCCTGGCGATTTCGAGCATTCCGACGGTCGCGGCGTCCTGTTCGGCGAACAGGCGGTCGGCGGCGTCCAGGATGGCCTCTGCCGCGACCTCGGTGCGTCGGCCGGCCAGCCAGTCGTTTGCCATCAGCAAATGGTAAACGGCACCGATAGTGGACGGCGCACGTAGCTGCCACCGGCCCACTCGATGTTGTCTTCGTCGACGGTGAATTCCGGTATCCGCGAGAGCAGTTCGGTCAGGGCGACACGGGACTGCATGCGCGCGGCGGCCGCCCCCAGGCAGTGGTGCGCGCCGTGACTGAACGTCAGGATGTTGCGCGGTGCCCGCGTCACATCCAATTCGCCTGCGTTCGGGCCGTATTGGCGTTCGTCGCGGTTGCCCGAGCCGTAGAGCAGCAGGGTCTTTCGCCCGGCCGGGATGGTTGTGTCGCCGATCGTCACGTCGCGTGTGGTGGTGCGGGCCAGGCCCTGGACCGGTGAGGTGAGCCGGAGCAGTTCGTCGACGGATTCCGTGATCAGATCCGGGTTTTCGACGAGCAGCTTGCGCTGGTCGGGGTGTCGGTGCAGCAGCTGCACCGTGCCGCCCAGCATTCCGGTGGTGGTGTCGTTGCCGCCCGTGACCATGGTGAAGGTGAAGGCGAGGATCGACAGCACGCCGCTGATGTCACCGTCGGCGCCGATGCCCGCGGCGACCAGGTGCGAAACCGTGTCGTCCTCGGGCTCCTTGCGGCGGCGCTCGATCAGCGCGGTGAAGTACCCCATCATGTCGCCGAGCGCGCTGCCCAGTGTCTCGAGCGCGCCGCCGAGGCCGCCCTCGGCAGTATTGGCCGCGACGATGGCCTCGGTCCAGCCGTCGAACTGGTCGCGGTCGGCCTCGGGCACGCCGAGATAGTGCGCGACGACCATCGACGGCAGCGGCTTGAACAGCTCGGCCACGATGTCGCCGCCGCCGGCGGCCTTCAGCTTCTCCAAGCGCTGCACGACGAACTCACGCACCTTGGGCTCGACGGCCTCGACCTGCCGCGGCGTGAAGCCGCGCGACACCAGCTTGCGGAATTCGGTGTGTACGGGCGGGTCCGTCATGACCATCGGTGGGTTGTCCTGCAGGCCAATGAGTTCCAGCTCGCCGTAGTTGACGGTCAGGCCCTGGGCTGACGAGTACGTCTGGTGATCGCGCGCGGCGGTCCAGATGTCCGCGTGCCGCGACAGCACGTAGTAGTCGGCTGCGGGGTTGTCGGCGGGCACCACGTGGTGCACCGGATCGTGGTCGCGCAGTGACCGGTACATCGGCCAGGGGTCGACCCACCCGGCCGAATCGGCAAGCTGGAACGCCACGGGGGAGTCGGATGTCTCGTGAGACAAAATCGCCGTCATGTCTTATGTGTACGGCGACGGGCCTGACGTGTCAATGCCCGAGATCAGATTCCAGCACCCGGATTCAGGATGTTGTCCGGGTCCAATGCTGCCTTGATCCGGCGATTGAGCTCCATGACCTCGGGGCCGAGTTGGCCGGCCAGCCAGGGGCGCTTGAGGCGGCCGACGCCGTGCTCGCCGGTGATGGTGCCGCCGAGTGACACGGCCAGATCCATGATCTCGCCGAACGCGATGTTGGCGCGTCGGGTGTTTTCGGCGTCGTTCGGGTCGTGCACGATCAGTGGGTGGGTGTTGCCGTCTCCGGCATGCGCGATCACCGAGATCAGCAGGTCGTGCCTGCGCGCGATCACGCCAACGCCGTCGACCAGGTCCGCCAGCGCGGGCAACGGCACGCCGACGTCCTCCAGGAGCAGTGGGCCCTTGGCTTCCACGGCGGGGATGGCGAACCGCCGGGCGGCCACGAAGGCCTCGCCCTCGTCGGGGTCGTCGGTCGAAAATACTTCTGTCGCACCGGCTTCGGTGAACACGCGGGCCATGTATTCGGTGTCCTCGACGCCCGCCGCGCCGCGATCGTCGGAGGCGGCGACCAGCATCGCCTTGGCCTTGCGGTCCAGGCCCATCTTGAGCTTGTCCTCGACGGCGTTGATGGCGACGTCGTCCATGAACTCGAGCATCGACGGGCGAATCTTGCCGGTGATGGTCACGACGGCGTCGGCAGCCGCGCGTACCGAGTCGAAGCTCGCCACCACGGTGCACCCGCGGTGTTGAGGCGGCAGTAGGCGCAATGTGGCCTCGGTGACGACACCCAGGGTCCCTTCGCTGCCGACGAACAGCTTGGTGAGGCTCAGTCCCGCAACGTCTTTCAGCCGCGGACCGCCGAGCCGTACCGCGGTGCCGTCGGCCAGGACCACCTGCAGGCCGAGGATGTAGTCGGTGGTGACCCCGTATTTCACGCAGCACAGGCCGCCGGCGTTGGTGGCGACGTTGCCGCCGATGCTGCAGATTTCGAACGATGACGGATCGGGTGGGTACCAGAGTCCTTGGGCGGCAACGGCTTTTTTCACCTCGGCGTTGAGCAGGCCGGGCTGCACCACGGCGGTGCGGGTCGACGTGTCGACGACGATGTCGCGCATCCGCTCGGTGGTCAGGACGATGCCGCCGTCGACTGCGGTGGCGCCGCCGGACAGGCTGGTGCCGGCGCCGCGCGGTACCACCGGGATGTTGTGTGCACTGGCCCACCGCAGGATCGTCTGCACCTCTTCGGTGCTCCGCGGCCGCACCACGGCGAGGGGGGTGCCGGCGTCCGGATCGAGCGCGCGGTCCTGTCGGTAGGACGCGACGATGTCCGGGTCGGTGACGACGGCGTCGGCGGGCAGGTCGGCGATGAGGCTCGGCAGCGCGGTGTGCACGGGGCAAGTCTAGGAGTCGGGTGCCGACCAGCTAAGACCCGCGCCATGTGCCGTGCATATTAATCCCATGTAACGGCCGTGTTACCGGTACGCTCGATGGTGTGTACAGCAAGGCCCTGTTGGCCGAGATGGAGGCGCTGCGCGACAGCCGTCGCGGGGCGCATGTGTCTGCGACCGCGATCGAGCTCCATGTGCGCGCCGTGAGCCGCAGTGTGCGCACGCGCAGACCGGCTTACGTGGCCGATGCGGCCCTCGACCTCATCGCACCCGGGTCGGTGACAAGCGTTGCCGCACTGGAGCTTTGGACGGCCGGCCTCTGGCAGCGGGTGCCCGGCGGCTATCTGATCGACGACCGTGAACTGATCGCCCATCTGTCCGCCGGTCCGGTTCGGAACTGGGCGCGCAGGGTCTGGAAATACCTCAACAGCGAGTCGATCATCCCGTTCTAGCGGCACCGGCATCCGCGCGGACGCCGCGCAATGAAGCAAACAACATGTCGTTCAGCACGTCGATGAGGTGCTCTCGATCGACGGCCATCGCTCCGACCAGGACTGCGGTGAGCGTCTCGGCGACCCCGCCGATGACGAACTGCGCGGCCAGTTGCAGGTCGATCGGCCGCGCATCGGTGCCGTTACCACTCAGGCCGGCGACGATGCCGGCGAACCGCTGAGCCTCGGCGAGGCGGCGGGGACCGAGCGCCGGCGAGGACGCGGACTCGATCAGGACAATGCGGCCTTTGCGTCGATCAGTCAGCACGATGTCGGTCAGGACCGAGAGTGCCGCGCGCGAGCGGGCCCGAGGGCCACCGTCGGTATCGGCGATCGCGGCGAGTCCGCGCTCTTCCAGTTCGGCGACGATGTCGTCGAATACCGCGATGTGCAGGTCCTCGATGCGCGGAAACGATTCGGCGAAGTAGCGCGCCGCGAGGCCGGCCCGCTCGGCGACGCCGCGCAGGGTGGTGGCGGGGATGCCCTTGGTGCCCATCAGGTCCAGGCCTGCGGCGACGAAGCGACGTCGTCGCTCGGCGATGCGGTCGGCGCCGCTCAGTCCGCCGTATTGCCGTGGCCCACTCACGCCACCAATCTTGACACACGTGTGGACAGATGGTTGCCTGATCTTATCTATCAACGCTTGATGACAGATTGGATTCACGCATGACGATCACGGCAGCACCTGTCGACAACGCCGTCGAGCCGTGGCGCCCCGGTCAGCCCCATGCGGAGCTGGCCGCCGATGTCCGGTGGTGGTTGGGCTCGCCCTTGAGCCTGGGTCTCTTCGGGCGCCTGGCGCTCGACCAGGTGGCCTACCGACCGATCGCGGCAGCGGTCGACTGGTCCGGGCGGTTCCAGGAGAACTTCACCGACCGCGGCATTCGGTCGCTGGCCCATGGGATGTTGATGTTGTTCGGTGACGAGTCCGACCGCCGCTTCGACACGGAAGAACTCAAGCGGCTGCACGGTGGCGTGCGGGGCACCGGCAAGGGCGAGTTCTCGGATACCAGGTTCAGCGCGCTGGACCCCGAGCTGTGGAACTGGATCGCGGTCAGCTCTCTGAATCTCTTCTACCGGGGCTACCTCGCGGTCTGTGGTGAAGATCTCGATTCCGAACAGCGCGAGGTTGTGTATCAGACCCTGCGGTGGATGACGAGCTACCTGGAGTTGCCCAGCGCCCGCGCCAAGCTGCCCGAGACGTTGGCCGACATGTTGGCCTACTACGACCGCGTCGCCACAGAGTGCTTGGCCGACAACGGATTCCTGCAGTTTGCCGACGACAGCTTCGATAACCTTCCTGTTCCCGCCCTGCTGCCGAAACGGTTGCAGGGACTCGTTTCGCCGCTGTGGGATGCGGTGACGCCGCTCGCACTGCGCGTGCCGAAGGTGCTGGGCCGGCGCCATGCCCACCCGAAGATGCGGGAACTGCTCGACATCCGATCTACCCGCTTGAGCCGCCTCGAATACGCGGTGTACCTGGCGGCCACGCGGCTGGCGTGGCGGTACCTGCCGCGATCCGTCGTCCTCGATCCGCTGGCGTACAACCGCTACCGCTACGAACGACTGCGGTCGGCCTACCACCGCGTCCAATTGGACAGCTTCGCTGCTTAGCCGCGCCGCGTAGGCGCAGAATCTGGGGGTGCTGCCGCATCCCCGAACCGGAGTGTTGTTCCCGTCCCCGGTCCCGGCCGGGACGGGCTGGCCGGGGGATCCCGCCGACGCGGACACCCCCGTCGCCCGCACCGCGGCGCAGGTCCGGGCCAGCGCCCGTCGCTGCACCGACGTGGCCGACCTCGACGCCCAGGTGTCGGTGTGCCGCGGGTGTCCCCGCCTGGTCACCTGGCGCGAGGACGTCGCCACGCGGACGGTCGCCAAGCGCAAGGCCTATGCCGGTGAGCCGTACTGGGGCCGGCCGGCGCCGGGTCTCGGCGTGGACCGGGCGCGGATCTGGGTGCTCGGGTTGGCGCCGGCCGCGCACGGCGCCAACCGGACCGGCCGGGTGTTCACGGGCGACCGGTCGGGCGATTTCCTGTTCGCCTCCTTGCACCGCGTCGGTCTGGCCAGCAGCGCGGAGAGCATCGATGCGGCAGATGGGCTGACCCTCAACGATATTCGCGTGGTCGCCGCGGTCCGGTGCGCCCCGCCGGACAATGCCCCGACGCCGGAGGAACGTCTCACCTGTGAGCCGTGGCTCAGTGCGGAGTGGCGGTTGACGGGCCAGGACGTGCGGGTGGTCGTCGCGCTCGGTGGGTTCGCGTGGAAGGCCGCGCTGGAGTTGACCGGAGCGGGACGGCCGTATCCGAAGTTCGGGCACGGCGCGCTGGCCACACTGCCAGACGGGCGGCGGCTGCTCGGCTGCTACCACCCCAGCCAGCAGAACACGTTCACCGGCAGACTCACCCCGGTCATGCTCGACGACGTGTTCACGGTGGCCAAGGGAATCGCGTCGGGTGCGAAAGAGTTGGATTAGACCGTGCAGTTGTCTGTCCTTGATCTCGTCCCGGTCCGTAGCGACCAGTCCACCGCCGATGCTTTCGCCGCCACCGTGCGGCTGGCGAAGGTCGCCGACGAGCTCGGCTACACCCGCTACTGGGTGGCCGAACACCACAACATGCCGGCCGTTGCCGCCACCAGCCCGCCGGTGCTGCTGAGCTACCTCGCCGCGCAGACCGGCCGTATCCGCCTCGGGTCCGGCGGTGTCATGCTGCCCAACCACGCCCCGCTGGCGGTCGCCGAACAGTTCGCGCTGCTGGAGGCCGCCGCCCCGGGACGGATCGACCTCGGCGTCGGCCGCGCCCCCGGCACCGACCCCGTGACGTCGATCGCGCTGCGCGGTCCGGCGGGGCGTTCCGACGAGGACATCCGGCGCTTTCCCGAGTACCTCGACGACATAGTGGCGCTCATGAGCCCCGGCGGGGTCAAGGTGTCTCTCAAGGGGCGAAACTTGTTGGATGAGAACTACATCCTGAAGGCGACCCCGGCGGCGGTGAGCCCGCCGAAACTGTGGCTACTCGGCTCGTCGATGTATTCGGCGCACCTCGCCGCGGCCAAAGGGCTGCCGTATGTGTTCGCCCACCATTTCTCCGGGCAGGGCACCGAGGAAGCGCTGGCCACCTATCGCGCGGAATTCCGGCCCAGCGAATTCGCCGAGAAGCCAACCACATTCATGACCGTCAATGCCTGTGTGGCGGAGACGCGCGACGAGGCCGAGCAGTTGATCCGCCCCAACCTGCAGATGATGGCGTGGCTGCGTACCGGCGAGCGCCTACGCGCCCTCGATCTGGTCGAAGACTCCGAGAACAACCAGCTGACCGCTGCGCAGCAGGCCATCGTCGCCGCCGGCATGGAGCGCTCCATCGTCGGCGCGCCCGCGGAGGCTGCGGACCAAATCCGAGACCTGGCATCGTATTTCGGGGTCGACGAGGTGATGGTGAGCCCTGTCGCCGCCGCTCGCCGGGGCTGCGATCCAGCCACCGCCCCGGCGCGCGAGACGACGCTACGCCTGCTCGCCGAGCAGTTGCTCTAGCGCGGCGTCAGCGCGACCACCGGGATGGGCCGGGTGGTGCGCTTCTGGTAGCCCGCGTAGCGGTTGGCGTTGTTCTTGTTGACCACCTGCCACATCCGGGCATAGTCCGGGTCATCGTTGCCGACCACCCGGGCGGTGACGGGGAATCGTTTTGTGCCGACGTTGATTTCGATATTCGGATTGGCCTTCACGTTGAAGTACCAGCCGGGCGCCGTCGGCTCGCCGCCCTTGGACGCGACCACCAGGTAGGCGTCGCCGTCTTTCGCATAGGTCAGCGACGTGGTGCGCGCCAGACCCGTCTTGGCGCCGACGGTGTGCAGCAGGAGGCTGGGTGGGACGCCGGGAAACTGGTGCCCGATCCGGCCTTCGGTCTTCTGATAGATCCGGTCGTGCATCTTCAGCAACGGGAGGCCGAGGTACTTCTCCCACAGGGGCATACTCATGTGCTCAAGTCTGCCTGCGGATCAGAGAGCCGCGCCACCGCCTCCAGTAGGATCTTTCCGCTGGTTTCGCGATCCGGGTCGCGGCGTAGCAGCATGCCCTTGGCGAACGCCAACTTGTCGCCGGTCTTGCGCGGGACCACGTGCAGATGGATGTGGAACACCGTCTGAAATGCGGCTTTGCCGTCGTTGATCGCGATGTTGTTGCCGTCGGCATGCAGGCCCGACTCCCGGGACGCCTGGGCGATGCGCTGACCGAGTTTGGCCATGCCGGCGACCACGTCCGGCGGAGTGTCGACGAGGTTCTCGTAGTGCTGCTTGGGGACCACCAGGGTATGGCCGCGCGAGAACGGGCGGATATCCAGGAACGCCACGAAGTCGGCGTCCTCGTAGATGCGCACCGCGGGCGCCTTCCCGGCGATGATGTCGCAGAACACACAGGCCATCAGGTCACGGTAGGCCAGCCGGCTCAGGCAGCATTTGTCGCACCCCGCAACAGGGCTTGCCCCTCGCCTGGACGTCGTGCGACTCAGACGTTGGTGGCCGCCCACTCGGACAACCGGCGGTCGCGCTCGGCGGCGTCGACTTCCTCGACCCGCGTCATGACGGCCCAGCGCTGGCCGAACGGATCGATGATGGACGCGAACCGGTCGCCGGTGACGAAAGTCTGTGCAGCTTCCCGGATTTTCGCGCCGGCGCGTTCGGCCCGGTCGACCACCGCGTCGACATCGGGGCAGTACAACACCACAGAATGGGTGACCGGACCGCTGCGTGGCGGCGCCACCAGTTCGTAATCGGCGTTGGGATCGGACAATTGCAGCCGGCCGGTACCGAAGTCCAGTTCGGCGTGTGCCACGGTGCCGTCGCTCGCGTCCATCTTCTCGATGAGTTGAGCGCCGAACACCTCGACGTAGAAGTCGATCGCGGCGGCGGCCCCGTCGATCACCAGGAACGGGGTGAGGCTGGTGTAGCCCTGGGGAATTGGTTGCACGCTCATGTCACCCAGTTTCGTATCGTCGGTGGTGTGCAGGCTTGGAAAAACCCGACAACAGCTCCGAAGCTGGGTGTCGTCGGACGTGCCGGGACGGGCTCGGTGTTCGACCTGCAGCAGTGGCAGCCGTCGGCCGCGGCGGCGGTCTGGGTCGAGAATTTCTGGTCGGTCACCTGGGACCTGCGGGATGCCGAGCCATTCGACAGCACCGTCATCACCTTTCCCGCGGTGCACCTGACGCACGAGTGGGGCGCCGACGAGGTACGGCACGGCCACCGATTGCCGGTGACGCTGGTGCACGGCGTCGTCGAGCGGGTGTTCACCACCACGCTGTCGGCGTCGGGTTCGGTGGTGGGTGCCAGGTTCCGGCCTGGTGGGTTCGCGGCCCGGTTCGGTCGGGACGCCGGCGCGCTGACGGGCCGGGTGCTGCCCGTCGACGACGAGTTATTCGGCGCACCAGTCACTTTCGCCGACGACATCGAGCAAGCGGCAGCGGCCCTCGACACCGTGATCGGGCGTCGCGCCGATCCGGATGCCACCTATCGTGAGTTGTTGACGCTGCTCGACCGCGTCAGCGGTGATCCACGGTTGCACCGGGTCGAACAGGTGATGGCCTTGTCTCCGTGGAGTGAACGCACCACGCAGCGAGTCTTCCGCCGCTACGTCGGCGTGCCGGTGAAATGGGTGCTGTGCCGCTACCGTCTGCAGCACGCGGCGCTGGAGATCGAGACGGTGCCGGATCTCGACTTCGCCGACCTGGCAGTGCGTTTGGGCTGGTACGACCAGGCGCATTTCATCAACGACTTCGGAGCCATGCTCGGCTGCACGCCGGGGGAGTACGCGAACAGATACCGCGGTTAGCGGCCGCCCAGGGTGTGGACGATGTCGGGCTTCATCTGCTGTAGCTGCTGACCCCAGTACGCCCAGGTGTGGGTGCCGGTCGGCGGGAAGTTGAAGGTGGCGTTGTGGCCACCCGCGGCGGTGTAGGCAGCCTGGAACTTGGTGTTTGACGCGAGGGTGAAGTTCTCCAGGAACTGTTGCGGCGCTCCGCTGGTCGCGCCGGCGAGGTCATCGGGCGTGCCGGTGCCGCAGTACACCCAGATGCGGGCTCCCGTGCCGGCCAACTTGGCGACGTTCACCGTCGGGTCGTTGCGTGCCCACGCGGGGTCGCTGGGCGGGCCCCACATTGCGCCCGGGTTGAACCCGCCGGCGTCGTTCATCGCCAGCCCGACCAGCGGCGGCCAGAACGGGTCCGAAAGGTTCAAGAACCCCGACAGCGAGCCGGCGTACCGGAACTTGTCAGGGTGGTAGGCGGCGTAGGTCAGGGCCGTCGAGCCGCTCATCGACAGCCCGACGACCGCGTTACCGCCAGTGGAGATGTGCTTGTTGGCGGCCAGCCAGGCCGGTAGCTCGCTGGTGAGGAAGGTTTCCCAGTTGTAGGTCTGGGTGGTGCCGTTGCCGACGGCCGGTTGATACCAGTTGGTGTAGAAGCTCGACATGCCGCCGACCGGCATCACCACGGATACGCCCGAGCCGTTGTACCACTCGAACGCGGCTGTGTTGATGTCCCAGCCGTTGGTGTCATCCTGTGCGCGCAGTCCGTCCAACAGGTAGAGGGCGTGCGGGCCGCCGCCCTGGAATTCCACTTTCACGTTTCGGCCCATCGCGGCTGACGGCACCTCGAGGTATTCGATGGGCAGCCCTGGGCGGGAGAACGCGCCGGCGGGCGTCGCCGCGATCATGCTTGCGACGGTCAGCGACGCCAGCGCCGCACCCAGAAACTTCGCAAATCCCGGCAGGTTCTTGAGGATGCGTGACATGGGTAGACCCCCTGGTCTGGATGCGGATACACACCATTGGCGGGGCTACCCCGACGCGCACAGGGGTAAACCTGGGGGCCGGACAATTCTTGCGAGCCGGATACTCAGCCGATCGCCCGCCACAGGGCGAGCTTGTCGGCGAACGACATGGTCAACGCTCCGCTGCTCGACGGCAGGCGAGCTGCCGGCAGTGCGATGTCGGCTCGCTCGAACAGGGTGTACGCCGTCAGGCCGTTCACGAATCCCCGCTCGATGGTCGGATGTGCGCCGAGAAACGCCTCGAAGTCGTTGAGCACCAACGTCTTCCGGTCGATGTTCGAGTCCAGGCTGCCGACGCGCCGGCAGCTGTGCACGACATCCCACAGCGCCACCCCGGCGCCGGTGACCGCGTCGATGCGCTCGGTATAGGGCAGCTCCGCGTCGAACCCGACGAGCTCGCCCAGCAGCCGCCAGAACTGGTTGCGCGTGTTGGCGTAATACTCGCCGGTGTCCAGTGACTTCTCGCTGGGGAACGAGCCCAGAATCAGCACTCGGGGGTCGGCGCCGACGACCGCCGGCAGCCCGGTGCGCAACGGCATATCTGGCTCGGTCATGTGACCATTCTGCGAGGCCGCCGGTCAGGATAGGTTGGCCGGGTGAGCGAACAAGCTGCCGAGCCGGCGAACAGCGCCGAGTTGACCGACTGGTTGCTGTCCGAAGGGTTCACCCAGGAACAGATCGACGACGCGTTCGCGCCGATGCTGCTGCCCTCCCGGCGTGCGTTGGGCGATGACGGCACCAGGCTGTCGGCCCGCCAGATCAGCGCGCAGTGGGGCATGGATCTCGACCGCCTGCAACGGATTCTGCACGCGGCAGGTCGTCCACGCTCCGAAGATCCAGATGCTGCGCTGTACCTGCCCGTCGACAGCGACCTGATCGGCTACGGCCAGCAGTGTGTTCGCCTGGGACTCCCGGAGGACCAGGTGGTGTCGGTGGTTCAGGTCATGGCCGAAGGCCTGTCCCGCACCGTCGAAGTGATGCGTTATGCCGCCCTGTCCGCGATCCTGCTGCCGGGAGTGAGCCAACTGGACGGCGCCAAGGCGACCGCTGCGCTCGTCAGCCAAATCTCCCCGCTGCTCGGCCCGATGATCCAGGACATGCTGCGCACCCAGCTGCTGCACGCGATGCTCGAGGAAGAAGTCAGCGCCACCGAACGGATTGCCGGCCGACCACTGCCCGGGGCCGGGCAGGTATCGATCGGGTTCGCCGATCTGGTGGGTTTCACCAGCCTCGGTGAGCAACTGCCGCCGGAGGATTTGGAGCGGCTGTCGCAGCGGCTGGCCGACCTGGCCCGCGATCTCGCCGAGCCACCGGTGCGGTTCGTCAAGACCATCGGCGACGAGGTCATGTTGGTCAGCGCCGAGCCGGTACCGCTGCTCGACGTGCTGCTGCAACTGGTCGATGCGGCCGATGCCGACGAGACCCTGCCGCGGCTCAAAGCCGGGATGGCGACGGGTCTGGCCGTGAGCCGGGCGGGGGACTGGTTCGGCGGCTCCGTCAACCAGGCCAGCCGGGTCACCGGAGTGGCCCGGCCCGGCGCCGTCCTGCTGGCCGAATCGGCACGTGAGGCGGTCGGTGACGCACCCGGTTTCGACTGGTCTTTTGCCGGTGCGCGACGGCTGAAAGGTATCCGTGACGAGGTGAAATTGTTCCGGGCGCGCCGCGCAGAGGGCTAGCTGTGGCACGGGTGCCCGACTTGCACCACGACGGGGACACGGCTTACATGGGTAGGCATGCCAGACATTGATCGTCGCAGCATGCTGTCCATGGCGGGGCTGGGCCTGTTGGCCGCCACGCTTCCGGGGACCGAGGCCCACGCTGATACGCCCGGAAAACTCATCTTCGAGGACAACTTCGACGGGCCTGCCGGATCGTCGCCCGACACTTCGAAATGGGAGATCGCGACGGCCCGTGAGTCGATGGAGAATCCGACGTACTGGGAGTTGCCCGAACACGTCGGCCAGTACCGCAACGACCGCAAGAACCTTTTCCTGGACGGCAAGTCGAACCTGGTGATCCGCGCCGCCAAGGACGGCAATACCTACTTCAGTGGCAAGATTTTCGGCACTTTCAAGGCCGGCATCGGCCACACCTTCGAGGCCCGGATCAAGCTCAACTGCCTGACCCCTGGGTGCTGGCCGGCCTGGTATCTGGCCAACAACAGCCCGGGTATCGGCGGCGAGGTCGACATCATGGAGTGGTATGGCAACGGGAGCTGGGCCCCCGGCACCACGGTGCACGCCAACCTCAATGGCGGCGAACATGTTTCGCACACCATCGCGCCCGACACCGCGTGGCACAACTGGCGTTGCCAGTGGGACGACGCCGGGATCCGGTTCTGGCTGGACTACACCGACGGTGCGCAGCCCTACTTCAATGTCCCGGCAAAGTCGTTGCCCAACTGGCACTTCAACGATCCCGGCTACACTCTGTTCCCGATCCTCGGCCTCGCCGTGGCCGGTTCCGGGGGCGGCGATCCCGGCCCGGGTACCTACCCTGCCGACATGCTGGTCGACTGGGTGAAGATCTGGTAGCTAGCGGCTGGGTTTGAAACTGCGCAGCCGCAGGCTGTTGCTCACCACGAACAGCGAGCTGAAAGCCATTGCCGCACTGGCGATCATCGGATTGAGCATACCCGCCGCCGCCAGCGGGATGGCTGCGACGTTGTACGCGAACGCCCAGAACAGGTTGCCCTTGATGGTCTTGAGCGTGGCCCGGGACAGCCGGATGGCGTCGCCCGCTGCCCGCAGATCGCCGCTGACGAGGGTCAGGTCCGAGGCCTCGATGGCGACGTCGGTGCCGGTGCCCATGGCCAGTCCCAGGTCGGCCTGGGCAAGGGCGGCAGCGTCGTTCACGCCGTCGCCGACCATCGCCACGACCCGGCCCTGATCCTGCAGCCGCTTGATCTCGTCGACCTTGTCCGCGGGGAGCACCTCGGCAATCACGGTGTCGATGCCGACTTCGGCGGCCACGGCGCCGGCCGCGCGGGCGTTGTCCCCGGAGAGCAGCACGGGCGTCAGGCCCAACTTCTTGAGGTCGGCAATGGCCTCGGCGGCAGTGTCTTTCACCTTGTCGGACACCACGATGACGCCGGCGATGGTGCCGTCGATCGCCACCCACACCGGGGTGCGGCCTTCGGCTTCAGCGGTCTGCGCGACGTTCTGCAGTTCAGGGGCGGCCGCCGTGGCCAGCCAGCTGTACCGCCCGACGGCGACCTCGTGACCGTCCACCACGCCGGTGACGCCGCGACCGTCGTGGTTGACGAAATCGGTGACGGCCGGCAGCGGTCCGTCCTCGGCGGCCCGGGTTGCGATGGCCTGGGCGATGGGGTGTTCGGACGCGTGCTCCAGCGCGCCGGCGAGCCGTAATGCGTTGTCGGACTCGGCGTGTACCGCCGCCACCGTCATCTTTCCGGTGGTCACCGTGCCCGTCTTGTCCAATACGACGGTGTCGACCTTGCGGGTCGATTCGAGCACCTGCGGGCCTTTGATCAGGATGCCCAACTGCGCGCCGCGGCCGGTGCCGACCAGCAGTGCCGTCGGCGTGGCCAGGCCCAGGGCGCAGGGGCACGCGATGATCAGCACCGACACGGCGGCGGTCAGAGCGGCACTCACCGAACCTTCCCCCGTCGCTGCGCTCGCCCCGAACGCACCGGCGACGAGCCAGCCGATCAGCGTCGCCAGCGCCAGCCCGATGACCACGGGCACGAACACCGCGGACACCCGATCAGCCAGCCGCTGCACCTCGGCCTTGCCGCTCTGGGCATCGGACACCAGGCGCGCCATCTGCGCCAGCTGGGTGTCGGCACCGACGCGGGTCGCCCGAACCTCAAGGCGCCCACCGGCATTCACCGTCGCGCCGGCCAGCTGGTCACCGGGGCCGACCTCGACCGGTACTGATTCGCCGGTCAGCATCGACGCGTCGACCGCGGACGTGCCGGTGAGCACCACGCCGTCGGTGGCGATCTTCTCGCCCGGGCGGACCACGAAGGTGTCGCCGACCGTCAATTCCTCGACGGGGATCCGGACTTCGTGGCCGTCGCGCAGTACCGCGACGTCCTTGGCTCCCAGATCGAGCAGCGCGCGAAGTGCGGCGCCGGACTGCCGCTTGGCGCGGGTCTCGAAGAACTTGCCCGCCAGGATCAGCGTCGTGACGGTGGCGGCGACCTCCAGGTAAAGGTGCTCGCTACCCGTACTCAGCATCCATGCCGACCAGAGGTATGAGGTGAGAACGCCCAGCGACACCAAGGTGTCCATGGTTGCCGCGCCGTGCCGCAGATTGGTCCAGGCGGCGTGGTGCAGCGGCCAGGCGCCCCACAGCACCACCGGAGTGGTGAGCGCCAACGCCCACAGTGGCCAGGTGGGGAACTGCAAGGCGGGAATCATCGACAGCGCGAGGACGGGGATCGTCAGTGCCAGGGACACCAGCAGTCGCGGCAGGTATGCCGTTTCGGTGGGTGCATCGGCCTTGTCGACGCTTGCGCTGTAGCCGGTGGCCTCCACGGCCGCGACCAGCTCGTCGGTGGTCACGCTGTCCGGGTAGGTGATGGCCGCCTGTTCGGTCGCGAAGTTCACGCTGGCGTGAACACCGTCAATCCGGTTGAGCCGCTTCTCGATCCGGGCAGCGCATGACGAACACGTCATGCCGCCCACGGACAGCGTGACCGACGTGGTCATGCGCGATCCGCCTCCGGCTTCTCGCTGGTCGTCATGCTGGTTGGACGACGTCGTATCCGGCGTCTTCGATCGCGGCGGCAACGGTGGCCCGGTCCGGTTCGCCGTCCACGCGTACGGTGCCGGCCTTGAGATCGACCTCGACACCGGTGACGCCGGGCAGCGGCTCGACAGCTGAGGTGATGGACGCGACGCAGTGCCCGCACGACATTCCCTGAACTTCAAGTACCTGACTCATGACGTGAGTATATACCCATAGGGGGTATAGGTAGCCTGTGACGTGAGTCTCGGTCGTACCTCGTCTTTTAGTCGGCCCGGGTGGCATCCTGGTTCCCATGGCACGTAAGGAAATCGACCCGGTTCGGGCCAAGAGCGCCCTGGCTGTCGCGAAGCAGCACCCGGGCATGATCCTGTTCCTGGCTTCGCCCGCGATCATCGCCGTCGTTCTGGTCGGTGTTTTCGTCGGCACCGGTTGGGCAGTGCTACTCGCACTCGCCCTGCTGGTGGCGGGCGGCCTGGTGTTGCGACGCAACCTCTGACGAATCCTGCGTTCGCCCCGGGTGAAACGCCGTTCCGTTGCAGCTGTAACGATGTAATCATGTAAGTATGAGGCAACATCATTCCGGCCAGGACCGCCGCGGCGGCTGGCAACAAGCGCAGCAGCCCGATGCGGGCGACGCCGCCGACTGGTTCGCCGGCCGGCTTCCGCAAGAGTGGTTCTCCGGCGACCCGAGCGTCACGGTCGACCGTGAAGAGATCGTCGTCATCGGGCGGCTGCCCGAGGCGGAGAACCCCGAAACACCAGCTCGAGCTTCCGGGCGGGTCGCGCGCTTCCGGGAAGAAACCCGGTCGGAGCGCATGCACATCGCCGACGAGGCCGAAGCTCGCTACGGCCGCAAAGTGGCCTGGGGCGTCTCGGTGGGGGAGTCGGAGCGAATCCTGTTCACCCACTTGGCTGTTCCGGTGATGACCCGGCTCAAGCAGCCGGAGCGTCAGGTGCTCGACACTCTGGTCGACGCCGGCGTGGCCCGGTCGCGGTCCGATGCGCTGGCGTGGTCGGTCCGGCTAGTCGGTGAGCATGCCGAGGAGTGGCTCGCGAAACTGCGCGATGCCATGACCGCGGTCGACGATCTGCGCGCGGAGGGCCCGCAGCTCTGAGCGACCATTGACCTTCGTTGCCGTCGGGTGCAGTCTCAAGAGACCGGCCCGATGGGAGCGCGCGATGAGCGATCGGTTGTTCAACTACATCGGTGAGATGCTGTGCGGCGGCCTGGACGCCGACCTCAGATCCGCCCGCGTGCTCGGGCCGGGCGATTTCCCGAAATTCTTGACGGATGACGTGCGCCTGCACGTCATCCAGGGGCGGTTGGCGGCCGAGGAATGGGGCACTGCGGAGCGAGGCGGGCCGGTGCGGGTGCTGGCCACGCACATCGTCATCACCGAGCATGGCCTGTTGTACGCGGCCGAGGTCGGCGGTCCGAATCCCGGGTACTACCTGGCGGCGCCGCGGGCCTTGCTCGAACCGGTCGCCGACCACATCGCCGACAGTCCACCGCCGTCGGGCACGGCGGCCGCCGTGGACTGCCGGCTCGATCACGACCTCGCGTCCATCTGGCAGTTCGAGAGCGCGCTCCGGCACCGTCTCGAGTCCGATCCGGTCATTCGAGTTCAGCTGACGCCGGCGTTCGCGGCCTGAGCTATGAGCTCGCCGACGTCGCTGACATCTCTGCGACGCCGAAGTCTGGTGCGCAGTGCAATTTTCACCGTCATCGTGCCCGGAACGATGGCCGGTCTGATCCCGTACTCGCTGACCGGCGGTTGGCGACGAGTCGGCGACCTGTTCGGTCTGCCTGGCGCATGGGTGGGCGGCGTCGCTCTGATCTTGCTCGGGCTCCCGGTGTTGCTCGCGGCGATCTACAAATTCGCCAGCGATGGGCTGGGTACGCCCTTGCCCGGGGCGCCGACGCAGAGCTTGGTCGTGACAGGGCCGCACCGGTACGTCCGCAACCCGATGTACATCGCGGTCGCGACCGTCATCGTTGGTCAGGCGCTCGTCCTCGGTCAGCCCGTACTCCTTTGGTATACAGCTCTCTTCATGTTCGCGACGGCCGCGTTCGTGTACTTCTATGAGCAACCCGCCTTGCTGAGGCAATTCGGCGACGAGTATCGGCGCTACTGCGCTTCCGTCTCTGCCTGGGTGCCGCGGGTCACGCCGTATCGACCGTAGGTCTGTGCGCGGCAGTACACCCCGCAGCCCCGCACATCGGCGCCGCGTCGACGCATTCGGAGTTGGCGACGTCGCCGACCCATTGGGGATGTCCTGATGCAGAAGTGTCACCGATGTCTTGAGACATAACACCAAAATCCGAACACGCAGCCCTTGCAGTTCGAACATATGTTCGATGCAATGTGTTTCTACTGACTCAAACTTTTTGGCAGGGTCGCGTTATCCACAACGAGGCCAGGGTTGAGGAGGTTGAGTGAGTCATGGCCAGATCGCGACGGACGAAGATCCCTGCCGAAGAAAAGACCCGACTGGTGCTGGCCGTGTTGGCCAACGAAATGACGTGCGGGGAGGCCGCACGCCGCAGCGGGGTCTGCCGTGAAACCGTGACGAAGTGGAAGCATCAGTTTTTAGCCGCTGGCGCCGAGCGGCTTGAGGAGGTGCCCAGCGGCCCGGCCGGGGCTAAGGGCACACCCGAACAGCGGCGCCTGCAGATCGAAAACGAACAACTCAAACTGGCGCTGGCCGAAGCCACGGTGCAGCTTCGGATTTGGCAGCGCGGTGCGGCGCTGATCGATCAGGTCCCTTCCAAGACCTCGAAGCCCTAAGAGAGGCGGCGGGGCTGCCGGTTTCGAGGTTCGCGGTACTGGCAGACATCCCCGAACGCACCTATCGGCGGCGGTTGGCCCGATTGCGTCATGGCGCCGCGGATAGAGGTCCGTGGCCGGCGCCGGTGGTTGATCGCATCGAAGGCCTGGCTGCCAAATACGCCGAAGCATGGCCAGCCTGGGGCTACCGCAAGATCGCCGCCATGATGCGCGCCGACGGCCACGACGTCACCAATTCCTCAGTGCAACGAGCACTGAAACGACGCGGCTTGTTGCTGCCCCAGGGATTTCGCGCCGACCGCAAATCCTGGGCGATATTGCGCCGCAAAGTGTTCCGCGACCCACCCACCGAACGCAACCGGGTCTGGCAGACCGACTTCTCCGAATTCGAAACCACCAACGGCGGCATCTGGAGGATCAGTGCCGTCATCGACTACGCCACCAAATACTGCCTGGCGATCACCGTCACCCCCACCAGCCGCGGCATCGATGCCGTGCGCTGCATACAACTGGCCATCGACGAAGCCCAACGCATCCTGGAACTCGACCACCTACACGATGACCGCGCCCTGATGGACGTCCTCGACGCCCACGACAACGTCATCGGCCAGACACCCGCACCGATCGCCATCGTCACCGACAACGGCCCCTGCTACCGCGGCAAGGACTTCGGGGCACTGTTCGCCGACCACACCGACCCACTGCTGCGGCACGTGCGAACCCGGATCAAATCCCCACAAACCAACGGCGTCATCGAACGGTTCTTCGGCACCCTCAAATACGAACACCTATTTCGCGGATACATCGGCGACGGCGACGCCCTCGACATGGAAGCCCACCACTTCCGAACCATCTACAACACCATCCGACCCCACCAAGCCCTCGGCGACCGCACCCCCAAACAGGCCTACCTAAACTCGCCGAACCCACAAAACCTGCCAACTTCTTGACGCAAGACATGTTATGGGAATCGCACCGGATCTCCACCCTCTTCTCGATCGCCTGCGTGACGTGGTCGTCCCCGATGACATCGCGGGGAACGACGCCGTGGAAGCGGCGAAGTGTGTGTTGACGCTGCGGAATGTGGTCGATCATCTGGCGGCGGTGCTGACCGGAGTTCTGGACCGCAGTGGTGTGGCGGCGGCGCAGGGCCGCACGCTGCGGGAATTGTTGATGTCGTTGGGGTGTGCGCCGTCGGTGGCCGAGCGGCTGGTGCGGGTCGGTGGCGCGTTGCCGTTATTGCCGACGCTGGCGGCGCATGCCGGCGATGGGGTGGTCTCCGGTGAGCATGTCGATGCGATCGTCAAGGGCATCAACCACATTCAGGCGCGCGCACCCGGTGAGGTGGATGAGGCGGCCCGGTTCGCGCAGGTGACGGATTTGTTGGGGCAGTTCTTCTCCGGGGCTACTCCGGCCGCGATCGGCGACCGGGCCCGCCGGTTGGGGAACCGGCACGCGGCGGCCGAAGGCGGGTTGCCCGCGGCGGAGGACCGCTCGATCAACACCCTCGATCACCGCGTCACCAGTGATGGACGCCTGCAGGTGCGGGCGGACCTGGATGCCGAAGTGGGCGCCAAGTTGGTGGCCGCGGTCGAAGAGCTGTCGGCGCCGCGCCCCGAACCCGACGGCAGCACCGACACCCGCTCAGCAGGACGGCGGCGGGCCGATGCCCTCGAAACCGTGTTGGACATCGCCGCCCGGGGCGGGGACGTCGCGTCGGCGCCGCGGACGCAGCTGTTGGTGACGGTGCCCGCCGACACCCCGGACCTCGCTCAGTTGGAGTTCATGGGGTCGATCAGCACCATGACCCTGGAGCGGTTGACCTGCGACACCGCGGTCACCACCGTGATCGTGGACGGCGAACAGGTACCCCTCGATATGGGCCGCGAGAAACGTCTGTTCCCGGCGCATCTGCGCAAAGCGTTGTATCTGCGGGATCAGTGCTGCATCAAATGCGGCGCCCCACCCGGGCGCACCCACGCCCACCACATCGTGCACTGGACCCATGGTGGGGACACCAGCCTGAGCAACGGATGCCTACTGTGCCCGGCCTGCCACGCCAACGTCCACCACGACGGCTGGGACGTCGTCATGGGCCTGGACAAACACCCCTGGCTCATCCCACCCGCGACCGTCGACCCACACCGACAACCCATCCCCGCCTATAACCGACGCACCATGCGACTCGACGCAGCCGCCTAGCGCACAGCATCGAATCTTTTGCGCACTTTGACAACTCAACAGTGACAGCGCATCGCGGGCCTGCTGCTTCGGTGGCGGGACGGAAGCAGCAGGCCCGCGTGCCGGCCAAACGCAAGGAACGCGCCACCGGCGTGACGTCCTGGTCGGCTGCGGACGGGCGTTGCGTGCAACCGTCAGGCCCGCGTCATCTCCCAGTACGCCCCACGACGCTGGAGCAGCTCTTCGTGGGACCCGCGCTCGACGATCCGCCCGGCCTGTACGACGAGGATCAGATCCGCGTCCCGGATGGTGGAAAGGCGGTGCGCGATGATGAAACTCGTCCGATTGCGACGAAGTTCCGCGGTGGCCTGGGCGATCAGTAGCTCGGTGCGACTGTCGACGGAACTGGTGGCCTCGTCGAGGATGAGCAGCCGAGGTTGCCGCAGGAGCGCGCGGGCGATGGTGATCAGCTGCTTCTCGCCGGCGCTGATGTTGACGCCGTTCTCGTTCAGCCGCGTCTGATACCCGTTCGGCAGTGTGTGGACGAAATGGTCGACACGCGCGGTTCGGGCGGCCTCGATGACTTCGGCCTCGGTGGCGTCGGGACGTCCGTAGGCGATGTTGTCGTAGATGGTGCCGCCGATCAGCCACGTGTCCTGCAGCACCATGCCGATGTGTGACCGCAGCTCGGCTCGGCTCATCGTCGTGATGTCCTGACCGCCCAGCAGGATTCGACCGGAATCTGGCTCGTAGAACCGCATCAGGAGATTCACCAGCGTGGTCTTGCCCGCTCCGGTTGGCCCGACGATCGCCACGGTGGTGCCGGGTTCGGCGACGAACGACAGGTCGTCGATCACCGGAGCTCCGGGCACATAGGAGAAGTTGACGCGCTCGAACTCCACGCGGTCGGGAGCAGCGGAGACGTGCTCGGCGGCCGCTGTGACAGGGCCTGCCCCGGCCGCGGAGGTGGTCTCGTCGTCCGCGTCCAGGAACTCGAAAACCCGCTCCGCGCTGGCCATCCCGGACTGCATGGTGTTGTACATCGATGCGATCTGGGTCAGCGGCTGGTTGAACTGCCGCACATACTGGATGAACGCCTGGATGCTGCCGAGGCTGATCTGCCCAGTGGCCACCTGGATGCCGCCGACCACCGCGACGCCGACGTAGCTGACATTGCCGATGAACGTCGTGATCGGGGAGACCAGCCCGGACAGCGACTGCGCGCCGAAACTCGCCTGGTACAGATCGTCATTCAGCTCGCGGAACTTCTGCTCGGCCAGCGCCCGGTGCCCGAAGGTCTTGACGACGGTGAAGCCGCTGTAGGTCTCCTCGATATGGGCGTTGAGCCGGCCCATGTTGCGCCACTGCGCCATGAATTGTTGCCGCGACCGCTTGGTGATGATCCGCGTCGCCAGCAACGTGAACGGCACCGTGAGCACCGTGATCAACGCCAGCAGCGGCGAAATCCAGATCATCGCCGCCAATACGGCCACCACCGTCAGCGCCGAGGTCAGCAGCTGACTGACGGTGATGGTCAGGGACGTCTGGACGTTGTCGATGTCATTGGTGACGCGGCTGAGAATTTCCCCGCGGGCACGGGAATCGAAGTAGGACAACGGCAATCGGTGAATCTTGTCCTCGACGTGGGAACGCAGCCGGAACATGGTGCGCTGCACGACGGTGTTGAGCAGTCGTGCCTCGGCCCACACCATCACCGCGGAAACCAGATACAGCAGCAGGGCGAGGGTCAGCACATGGCCGATGGCGGTGAAGTCGACACCCTGTCCCGGAACCACATTCGAGCCGGCGAGCAGATCGGCAAAAGTGTTGTCGCCCCGGGCGCGCGCTGCGGCCACCGCCTCCTCGCGGCTGACCCCGGCCGGCAAGCCGCGGCCGAGCACGCCGTTGAACAACAAGTCGGTCGCATGGCCGAGGATGCGTGGCCCGATCACGCCGACGGCGATCCCCGCGATCCCCAGCAGCATCACCACGACGACCCGACCACGTTCCGGCGCCAGTTGTTTCACCAGGCGCACCGCGGTATCCCGGAAGTTCTCCGATCGCTGACCCGAGGCCAGCATGGCGGCTGACGGCGGCCGGGTCACGCCACGCCTCCGGCGACAACAGCCTGCGAGTCGGCGAACTCGCGGTACACCGCGCAAGTCCCGATCAGCTCGGAATGTGTGCCGACGCCGACCACCTGGCCGTTGTCCAGGACGATGATCTGATCGGCGGCGGCGACCGTCGAAAGGCGTTGGGCGACAATGATCACCGTGGCACCGGCCGCCACCGCGGACAACGCGGCCCGCACGCGGGCGTCGGTGTGGACGTCCAGTGCCGAGAATGCGTCGTCGAACAGGTACACCGCCGGTCGGCGGACCACCGCGCGCGCGATGGCGAGCCGCTGGCGCTGTCCTCCGGAGAAATTCGTGCCGCCCTGAGCGACGGGCATGGCGAGTCCCGCGGGGTGATCCGCCACGAAGTCAGCCGACGCCACACCGAGTGCGGCCCACATCTCGTCCTCGGTGGCGTCGGCCTTGCCGAACCGCAGGTTGTCGGCGACGGTGCCGGAGAACATGTGCCCGCGCTGCGGCACCACGCCGATCATCGACCACAACTGCTCGGGGTCGTAGTCCCGCACGTCGACGCCGTCGACCAGCACGGAGCCCGAGGTGACGTCATACATTCGGCACAGCAGCGCCATCAGTGTCGACTTGCCGGAGCCGGTCGACCCCACGATGGCCGTCACCGTCCCCGGCGAAGCGGTCAGCGAAATTCCGTGCAGCACAGGATCGTCGGCCCCGGGATAGCCGAAGGTGGCCTCCGCTACCTGGATCTCCCCGCGCCGAACGGCCGGCACCACAGGCACGTCGGGCGACACGATCGACGGCTCGGTCGCGAGCACATCGGTGATCCGCTCGGCGCACACCGATGCTCGCGGCAGGATCACCAGCACGATGGTGACCATCAGCACGGCCATCAGGATCTGCATGAAGTACGACAGGAATGCGATCAGCGAGCCGACCTGCATCTGGCCGTCGTCGATGCGGATGCCGCCGAACCAGATCACCGCGACGCTGGACAGATTCACCACGAGAGTCGTCGCGGGCAGCATCAGGGCCTGCCAGCGGCCGACGGTCAGGGTCGTATCGGTCAGGGCGTGATTCGCATCCGCGAACCGAGCGCGTTCGGCGTCTTCCCGGGCGAAGGCCCGAACCACGCGGATGCCGGTGAGCTGCTCGCGCAGCACCCGATTGATGTTGTCGATCAGCCGCTGCATGCTGCGGAACAGTGGCAGCAACCGGGAGATGATGAAGTAGTTGCACACCGCCATCACCGGCACGCTGACCAGCAGCAGCCAGGACAGGCCGGCGTTCTGGTGCACGGCCATCGCGATGCCGCCGATGCACATGATCGGCGCGGTGATCAGCATGGTGCAGGTCATCTGCACCAGTACCTGGATCTGCTGGACGTCGTTGGTGGTGCGGGTCATCAGCGTGGGCGCCCCGAACCGCACCGCTTCGGCGTTGGACCAGCCGAGCACCTGGCGGAACACCGACCACCGCAGGTCGCGGCCGAAACCCATGCCGGCCTGCGAACCGAAGTAGACCGCGCCGATCGCGCACAGCACCTGCAGCGCGCTGACACCGAGCATGACGGCGCCGAGCCTCCCGATGATGGCGGTGTCGCCGCGGGCGACGCCGTGGTCGATGATGCGGGCGTTGAGCGTCGGCAGATACAGCGAGGCCAGCGTGCTGATCAGTTGCAGCGTCGCCACCACCGTCAGCTGCCGCTGATACGGCCTCGTGTACTGCCGCAGCAGTGCCCAGAGCATGCGGTTACTGTGGCACACCCGAGAATGCTTGTAGAAAGACCAGGTCAGTCGGCATGTCGGTGGTTGACCTCAGAACCTGCCGCTACAGTGCATGGCGTGACCCGCAGACAGGTGAAGACTGCCGCCGCGACCGTGCTTGCCGCGGCGATGATTCCGGCGATGTCCGCCTGCTCGGACGACGGCAATGGCGGCGGCGCTCAGGCGGGTGGTCAGTCGGGCCCCGCTGCCTCCGGCCCGGCCAAGCACGGCCCGATGTTCCCGGTGTGTGGCGGTGTCAGCGACCAGACCGTCGGCCAGTTGACCCAGGTCGCCGGTCTCGTCAACACCGCGAAGAACTCGGTCGGGTGCCAGTGGCTCGTCAACGGCGGCATCCTCGGTCCGCACTTCTCGTTCACCTGGTACCGGGGCAGCCCAATCGGCCGCGAACGCAAGACCGAGGAACGGACGCGCGCGGACGTCAGCGACATCAACATCCAGGGCCACTCCGGTTTCGTCGCACTCGGTGAGGACCCGATGATCGGCAAGAGCCTGTGCGAGGTCGGCATCCAGTTCGATGACGATTTCATCGAGTGGTCCATCAGCTTCTCCCAGAAGCCGTTCCCCGACCCGTGCAACATCGCGAAGGAACTGGCCCGGCAATCGATTGCGAACGCGAAATGACACGACGGAAACTGGCTGGAGCGGTGGCCGTGATGTCGGCGTTGGCGCTGGTGGGTTGCGCGCGCTCGGTCGAGGGCACCGCTTTGAAGGAAGGTGCCGGCGGCGGCAGTGAGCACTCGGCGGATTCGTACCCCAACCTGCTCAAGGAGTGCGATGTGCTGACCAACGACGTGCTGGCCAAGACGGTCGGCGCGGACCCGCTGGACATCCAGAGCACCTTCGTGGGTGCGGTGTGCCGGTGGCAGGCTCTCAACCAGTCGGCGGGCCTCATCGACATCACCCGCTTCTGGTACGAGCAGGGCAGCCTCGACGAGGAGACCAAGGTCGCCCAGCACCTCAACTACAAGTACGAGAACAAGTCGATCGCGGGCGTGAAGTCGATCATCATGCACCCCAACGACCCGAACGGTTCGTGCGGTGTGGCCAGCGACGCCGCCGGTGTCGTGGGCTGGTGGGTCAACCCGCAGGGACCGGGCGCGGACACCTGCGGCATGGCCACCAAGCTGATGGAACTGACGCTCGCCACCAACTCCTGACCCGGTACGGCGCCTACCGCGGGATGTGGAACTGGTCCAACGTGGCGCTGCGCAGTTCCAGCTGCGACCAGTGCCGGTCGGTGTGCAGAACCGCGATCGCCGACGTCGGGTATTTCATCGCGATCTGACCGGCGATGTCAGGGTCGCTCGTGTCGAGCGACGCCAGACTCAGCGCGAGCGATGACATGACCGGCTCATGGCCGATCACCAGCAGCGTGTTCGCCGCCTCCAGCGCGCCGTTGATGACCTCGATGGCGATGCCCGCGGTCGCGTCGTAGAGGCGTTCGACGTACGTCACGGGCGCGGTGATCGCGGTGCGGGCGAGCGTCTGCCGGGTCCGGGTGGCGGTCGAGCACAGCACGGCGTCGACGGGCGGTAGGTGCTCCCGAATCCAGTCGCCGGCCAGACCGGCTTCGCGGATGCCGCGCTTGGCGAGCGGCCGGTCGTGGTCGGCGACCCCGTCGGGGTAGTCGGATTTCGCGTGCCGCAGCAGGATCAATGTTCGGGTTCCCGTCACCCGCCCACCGTAGATGCCCGGAGTTGTCGGTGCCGGGTTTTACACTCGCCCCATGCGTTTCGTCCACACCGCCGACTGGCAGCTCGGTATGACCCGGCATTTCCTGGGCGGTGAGGCGCAGCCGCGCTACTCGGCAGCCCGCCGCGACGCGGTGGCGCGCCTCGGTGCGCTGTGCACCGAGGTGGGTGCGGAATTCGTCGTCGTGGCAGGAGATGTCTTCGAGCACAACCAGCTGGACCCGCGTGAGGTCAGCCTGTCGCTGGAGGCCATGCGGGCCATCAAGGTCCCGGTATTCCTGTTGCCGGGCAACCACGATCCGCTGGATCCGTCTTCGGTGTACACCAGCGCGCTGTTCCTGGCCGAATGCCCGCCGAACGTCACGGTGCTCGACGGCGTGCACGAGCTGCGCCCCGGCGTGCAGATCGTCGGTGCACCATGGCGCTCCAAGGCACCCACCACGGACCTGACGGGTGACGTGGTGGCCGCGCTGCCTGCCGACGGTGTCACCCGAATTGTGGTGGGACACGGCGGGGTTGACGTCCTCGATCCCGATCCCACCAAGCCGGCGCTGATCCGGCTCGACTCTGTCGAGGCCGCGGTGCGACGGGGCGCGGTGCACTATGTGGCGTTGGGGGACAAGCACTCCCGCACCGAGGTGGGCAGCACCGGCCGGGTCTGGTACTCGGGTGCGCCCGAAGTCACGAATTACGATGACATCGAATCGGATTCGGGTCACGTCCTGGTGGTCGACGTCGACGATGCGGATCAGGCCGTGACGGTCGAGGCCCGGCGGGTGGGCCGGTGGCGGTTCGTCACGCTGCGCCGGATCGTCGACACGGACCGCGACATCGCCGACCTGGACCTCAATCTCGACGGCCTGCCGGACAAGGAACGCACCGTGGTCCGGCTCGCGCTCACGGGCTCGCTGACCATCTCCGACAAGGCCGTGCTCGACGCGTGCCTGGATCGTTACGCGCGTTTGTTCGCCGCGTTGACGACGTGGGAGCGGCACACCGACCTCGTCGTGGTGCCGGCGGACGGTGAGTTCTCGGACCTGGGCATCGGCGGGTTCGCCGCCGCGGCGGTCGACGAATTGGTCGGCGCCGCAAGCACTTCGGGTGCCGACGCCGATGATGCGCGCGCCGCTCTCGCGCTGCTGCTGCGCCTGGTTGATCGGGGGACCGCGGCGTGAAACTGCACCGGCTGGTCCTGACGAATTACCGCGGTATCACCCACCGCGAGGTCGTTTTTCCCGATCGCGGCGTGGTGGTGGTCGCCGGCGCGAACGAGATCGGCAAGTCGTCCATGATCGAGGCGCTCGATCTGCTGCTGGAGTCGAAGGACCGCTCGACCAAGAAAGAGGTCAAGCAGGTCAAGCCCACCCACGCTGATGTGGGCGCCGAGGTGACGGCCGAAATCTCCACCGGCCCTTACCGGTTCGAGTATTACAAGCGATTCCACAAGAAGGCCGAGACGCGGCTGACCATTCTGGCGCCGCGCCGCGAGCAGCTCACCGGCGAGGAAGCGCACAATCGCGTGCGAGCCATGCTCGACGAGACCGTCGACACCGAACTCTGGCGGGCCCAACGCATCCTGCAGTCTGCCGCCATGGCGCCGGTCGATCTCGCCGGCTGCGACGCGCTGGCCCGGGCACTCGATGTCGCGGCCGGTCAGGCCGGCGCGCTCGAAGGCGCGCTGTCGGGCAACGAGCCCCTCCTGGTCGACCGGATCGATGCGGAATTCTTGAAGTACTTCACGCAGACCGGCCGTCCCACCGGAGTGTGGGCTGAGGCGATCAAAGGCCTGAAGGCCGCGCAGGCCGAGGTCGCGGCACGCACCACCGCGGTGGCCGAGGTCGACGACGCGGTCCGTCGGCACGGTGAGCTGACCGCGGAATTGGCCACGGCAGCCGAGCAATTGACAGCCGCCGACCTACGCCTGGCGGCGGCGCGGGAAGCGGCCACCGCGGTGGCCCGCGTTCGCGACGACCTCGGCCAGGCACGTGTGCAGGCACAGGCGGCGGTGGCTACCTCGACGGCAGCACGCAGCGCACTCGACGAGCGGCAGCGGCTGCAGGCCGACATCGAACAGCGGACTCGCGGCATCGGCGACCTGACCGCCGCTGCCGAGCACGCCGGGCAGCAGCAGGTGGCCGCGACGCAGCTGCAGCAGGCTGCCGATACCGCGGTGGCCGTGGCGCGGTCCGTGGTGGACGCCGGCCGTCTGCGCCTGGATGCGGCGCGGCGCGTGGTGGACCAGTTGTCCCAACGTGCCGAAGCCGCCCGGCTGGCGGGCGTGTTGGAGCGGGTACAAACTGCCGCAGCGGAATTGGCGGTGGTCGCCGAGCAGCTGGCCACGATCACGCTGACCGCGGCGGGCATGCGCACCATCGAAACGGCCGCGGCAGCGGTGGACCGTGCTGCCGCGGCTGCTGAACTCGCCTCGGCGCGAATCGAATTGGTCGCTCACGGTGATGTCGAACTGCGGGTCGGCGAACAGGATGTGACGTTGTCCGCCGGGGCGGAGTGGACCACGAGCGCGGGCGGTCGGACCGATATCGAACTCCCCGGGCTGCTGACGGTGCGGGTGCTGCCCGGTACCCCGGCGGCCGACACCAGTGCGGTTCTCGACGCCGCGCGCAATGCCCTCGCTGCTGCGCTGCAGCCGCACGGGGTGGCCGATGTCGAGGCTGCGCGGGCGCTGGACGCCCGGCGGCGCGAACTCGAGGCCGAGCGTGATCGGCTGACCGTCACGGGGCAGACGCTGCTCGGTGCCGATACGGCCGAGGCGCTCGCCGCTCGGCTGGCGGGGCTGCGGGAGCAGCTCGGCGACACCGATCCCATCGATGTCGGGGCGGCGCGGGCCGAGCTGGAGGCCGCCGACGCCGAACAGCGACGCGCGGCAACCGATTACGAACAATGCCGCGACACGGCCACTGTTGCCGCCGCTGCGGTGGCTGCTGCGCTGACCGCGGCAACGGTCGCCCGTGAGAAGGTGACGGCGGCGACGACCGCGCTCTCCGAGGCTACCGAGCGATTGGCCCGCCAGCGCGAACTGGAGGACGACGCGGCGTTGACCGAGCGCTTCGCGACGCTGGGGGAGCAGGCGGCCGCCGCCACCGCGCGCGAACAGGAACTTGCCGCGGCACTGGCTGCCACCACACCCGACGCCGTCGACGCGGAACTGGCGACGGCCACCGCCGACTCGGTTCGGATCGGCGCCCGGCGCCGCGACCTCGATGACCAATTGCGGGACGTGGCAGCACAATTGAAGGTGTACGGAACGCAGGGCCGCCAGAGCCAGCTTGACGTCGCCGAGATCGCGCTGCGGTACGCGGAATCCGAGCATGCCGCGGTGGGCCGTCGTGCCCGGGCGGCCGAACTGCTGCGTACGGTGATGGGCCGGCACCGGGAGCAGGCCCGGCAGCGCTATGTGGCACCGTTCCGTACCGAGGTGGAACGGTTGGGGCGCATCGTGTTCGGGGACAGCTTCGCCGTCGAGGTGGACAGCGATCTACGGATCTGCAGTCGTACCGTCGGGGGCACCACCGTCCCGTACGAGAGCCTGTCCGGTGGGGCCAAGGAGCAGCTGGGGATCGTGGCCCGGCTGGCCGGAGCCGCCTTGGTGGCCAAGGAGGACACCGTCCCGGTGATCATCGACGACGCACTGGGATTCACCGATGCCGGCCGCTTGACCCGCATGGGTGAGGTGTTCGACGCCGTCGGCGGTGACGGCCAGGTGATCGTGCTGACCTGCAGTCCCGAGCGTTACGCCAGTGTGGGAGACGCGACGCGCATCGAGCTCACCGCTTAGGCCCCTGGCCGGGTGGTTTTCGTGACAGACTGCGGCGGTGATCGCTGACTTCGTCGTCGTGGGTACCGGCTCGGCCGGTGCGGTGCTGGCTGATGGTCTGAGCGCCGACGGTGCTTCGCAGGTGGTGGTGCTGGAGGCGGGGGCCGCCGACAAGAACCAGTTCATCCGCATCCCGGCGGCCTTCGCGAAACTGTTCCGTGGCGAATTCGATTGGGATTACTCGACCGAACCGCAACCGGAGCTCGCCGGCCGTCGCATCTACTGGCCGCGCGGCAAGACCCTCGGCGGTTCGTCGTCGATGAACGCCATGATGTGGGTGCGCGGCCTGCCCGCCGATTACGACGAGTGGGGTGAGCTCGCCGGCGAAGAGTGGTCGTACGCGGCCGTCGAAAAGTACTTCGACCGGATCGAGGCCGGGCCGCTGGTGCTCAGCCCCCAGCGCAGCCCGCGCGGCATCACCGCCGCGTGGCTGGAAGCCGCCAAGCAGTCGGGGCACGAGGGATTCATCGAGACCCGGGTCTGTCAGCGCCGCGGCGCCCGCTGGAGCACCGCTGACGCCTATCTGCGTCCGGCCCTGCGGCGCTCCAACCTGCATCTGCGTACGGGCGCCACCGCCACCAAGGTGCTGATCGAGGACGGCCGCGCGGTCGGCGTCGAGTACCAGGCGGACGGCCGCCGGCAGATCGTCCGGGCGCGCCGCGAGGTGATCCTGTGTGGCGGCGCGATCAACAGCCCGCAGCTGCTGATGCTGTCCGGGATCGGTCCGCGCGAGCATCTGGCCGAGCACGGCATCGACGTCGTCCACGATGCGCCGGGCGTCGGCTCGAATCTGCTGGACCACCTGGTGGTGCTGCTCGGATTCGACGCGAACTGCGACACTTTGACCGGTGCGGAAAAGCCCGTGCAGCTGATCAACTACCTGGCCCGCCGCCGCGGCATGCTCACCTCGAATGTCGGTGAGGCGTATGGCTTTGTGCGCAGCAACCCGGATCTCGCCGAGCCCGACGTCGAGCTGATCTTCGCACCTGCCCCGTTCTACGACGAGGGCATCGGTGACGCCTACCCGCGCGACGCGGTGGCGATGGGACCCATCCTGGTGAAGCCCAAGAGCACCGGCACCATCCGCCTCGCGTCGGCGGATCCGCTGGCCAAGCCGATCATCGACCCGCGGTACCTGTCCGATCCCGAGGGCGCGGATCGCAAGGCACTGCTGACGGGCTTGCGGATGCTGGCGGACATGACCCAGGCGCCGGCGCTCAAGGGACTACTCGGCGATATCGCGCGGCCGGTCGGCGCGCGCGACCTCGACGAGAGGACGCTGGAACTGGCGCTCGCCACGACGTCGCACACGCTGTATCACCCGACCACCACGTGCCGGATGGGCAGTGACGAGGCCAGCGTGGTCGACCCGCAGCTCCGCGTACGTGGTGTCGCGGGACTGCGGGTCGCCGACGCCTCGGTGATGCCGACCATCATTCGGGGCCACACGCACGCCCCGAGCGTGCTGATCGGTGAGAAGGCCGCCGACCTCATCACCGGCTGAGGTCAGAAGTACGCGTTGGCCGGAATCGCGGTGCCGTGCAACAGGTTCTGTCCGACCACCCGGGCCTTGTAGCCGACGGGATTGTGCAGCGTGATGGTGCGGATGTTGCGCCAGTGCCGGTCGAGGTTGCGTTGCCGGCTGGCCGCGCTCGCCCCGCCGAGCTCCAGCAGCTTGGTGGCGGCGCGCGGCGCGATGTCGTCCAGGTGCACCTTCACCTTGGCTGCCTGCAGCTGAGCCTCGGTCGCCAGCTCGGCGTCGGGCACACCGTCCGGGCCGGTCGAATCGATGGCCGCCCCGATCGCCGCCGCCGCATCCAGAACCGCGGCCCGCGCAATGTAGGCGGAGCTGGCCAGTTCGCCGAGTTGGCGCTGCAACAGTGGGTCGTCGGTCGGCGACGTCGCGGAGGCATGGCTGAAACTGCGCTCGCGGGACCGCAGGAGCGCGATCCCGTCGTCCACGATGTTCGCCAAGATCCCGGCCACCACGGCGTGGATGTACAGCTGCAACAGGGTGTATTGCACCGAGGGCACGGGCTCGGCGCCGTACGGCGTGTCCGAGAGCACCTCGTCGGGCAGCACCGTCACGTTCTGGAACCGCGTGGTGCCGGTGCCGGTGCGGCGCTGACCGAAACCGTCCCAGTCGTCGACGATCTCCACGCCCGCTCGATCGGCTGGGACGATGACGATCGCGACCGAGTCGTGGTCGGTGGTCGCGGTCACGGTCAGGTAGTCCGAGAACAGGGTTCCGGTGCTGTAGAACTTCTCACCGGTCAAGGTGAAACCGCCGTCGTGGCCAGGGGCCAATCGGGTGTTGAACACCAGGCTGCCCACCGCATGGGAGCCCTTCTCGCTGAACGCGTTGCCGAACACCTTGCCGTCGGCGACCTTTTCCAGCCAGGCCCGGGAACCCGGCTGGTCCAGGGTGCGCAGCCGCTCCTCGACGAACCAGAAATGCGTGCGGAAGATGTGTGCCACCACCGGATCGGCACGCGCCACGTCGATCACGGCGGAAAACAGTTGCGGCACGGTGAGTCCGGCGCCGCCCAGTTCAGCAGGCAGCCGCAGGGTGCCGAATCCGGCCCGCTTGAGCGCGACCACCTGGTCGAAGGGGTTCACGTCGTCCAGGTCGCGGTCTTTGGCGCCCGCTGCGATGTCGGCCAGCAGGTCGGTCCACGTGGTGGTGTCGGGAACGTCGAGGATCGTCATGCCCCAGTTCTACGTACCAGCACAGTCACAGGCACTGCTTACGCTCGCCCCGAACCAAACGCGGCACAATGAGTGTCGATGACCATGAACGCCAAACGCCGCAAGGCGCACGACAAGCTCGCGGCACTGCCCGGGGTGCGGTCGGTGCGGCGCCCGGTCCGGTCAAGTGGCGCAGAGGAATTCGACCTGTTCTATGTGCGGACCGGGCCGCCGAGCGACCATCCGCTGGTGATCATTCCGGGCGGGCCGGGTGCGGCGTCCATCGGGCATTACCGGAATCTGCGCCGTCGGGCGACGGCCGCCGGTCTGGACGTCATCATGGTCGAGCACCGCGGCGTCGGCATGTCCCGGCACGACGACACCGGCGCCGACCTGCCCGCTGAGGCACTGACCATAGCGGCCGCGGTCGACGACATCGCGGCGGTGCTGGATGACGCGGGCGTCGAGTCCGCGGTGGTCTACGGCACGTCGTACGGCAGTTACCTGGCCGCTGGTGTCGGCGTGCGGCATCCCGATCACGTGCACGCGATGGTGCTGGATTCGCCACTGCTGTGCGCCGATGACATCGACGTGGTGCGCGAAGCCACCCGGGCCGCGCTGTGGGACGGCACCGCGCCCGCCACGGAGGGGCTGGCGAGCCGGGTGCGTGGCCTGGCCGCCGACGGGCAGTTGACGCCGTGGGTGGTGCAGCTGGCGACGGGGCTGTACGGACTGGTCGGCCCGGAAGTGCTGGAACAGCAGCTCGAGTTGCTGCTGACCGGACGGGGCCTGCTGTGGCACGCCATCGGACACAGCACCAAGCTGTTGTTCGAGAGCAAGACGCCGTACCGGCATGAACCCGACCTGGTCGAGCACATCGGCTACCAGGAGCTCAACTACGCCCCCGAGCCTGACGGTCTGCCGATCGACCCGGCGCTGGCATACCGCGAATCCGCTACCGGCGACCCGGATTTCGTCGCCGAACCGTTCGACCTGGTCGCCGCGATGCCGGGATTCGACTGGCCCACCGTGGTGATCTCCGGCGGCCGCGATCTGATCACGCCACCGGCCGTCGCGCGGCGGGTCGCCGAGCTGATTCCGGACGTCGTGCTGCTGGAATTGCCGAGCGCGGGACACAGCGTGCTCGACATGCGCGAGGGGTCGGCACTGACCATCGCCGCCGCGGTGTGCGCCGGTGACTACGCGGGATTACCGGACCGGGCAACAGAATTGGACAACGCGCCATTGGATTTCGCGGTGCGGCTGATGATTCGCGGCATCACGACCGCGGCGGCCGCGGAGTCGCTGGTGCCGGCCGCGCTCCCGCGGGCCATCCGGCAGCTCAGGACCTGGTAGTTCAGGACCGGGTGAACCCGATCGTCATGTAGTTCAGGTCGCCCAGACCCGCTGCGCCGAAATTCGCCAAAGAGCTTCGGACCGCGACGTTTCCAGGTGACTGCGCGAGCGGCAGGCTGAACGTCTCCGCCCACAGCATGCGGTCCAGCTGATTGGCCAGTGCCTGTGCTTTCGCGGGATCGAGTTCGTCGAGGGTCTGCTCGATCTTGGCGTCGATCTCAGGCGTGCCGATCTTGCCCATGTTACTTTCGCCGTCCGAGGCGTAGATCTGCGTCAGACCGCTGAGCGGGAAGGCGTCGCCCTGCCAGGCGAAGACGGCGATGTCGAAGTTGCCCGGAATGATGTACTGGCTGAAGAAGTCTGCGCCCGAGGACACCACCAAGTCGAGCCGGACGCCGATGTCAGCGAGGGTTTTCTGGGCGAGCTGAGCGATCTGCCGGCCGCTGGAGGCGTCATAGAAGATGAACCGGACGGTCAACGGCCGGCCGTCTTTCTCCCGTATCGAGCGGCCGGGGGGCAGCTTCCAGCCCAGGGCGTCGAGTTCCCGTCGGGCTCCTGCCGGGTCGAAAGGCGTCCCGCCGCTGTTGTTCTGATAGCCCTCCTGCCCGGCGACGTAGATGTGGTTGTTGAGCGGCACCGGGTTTTCCACCAGGCCGTGCTGGAGGACGGTGACGATGGTCTGCCGGTCGATGCCCATGGCGACCGCGTGCCGCAGTGCCGGGTCGGCAAGGATCGATCCGGTCGCGCCATTGAAGGTCATATGCGACCAGGTGGGTCCTGGCGCGGTACGGATGTCGACACCCTTGGTCCGGCGAGCCAGCACCATGTCGTCGAGCGAGCCCAGCCCGGTGGCGTCGATGGCGTTGTTCTGCAGCGCGGGAATCCGCGCGGCATCGTCGAGCACCAGGTAGGTGATGCTGTCGAGCCGGGGCCGGGCGCCCCACCATTTCGGGTTGCGGGTCAACGTGATTCGCTGCGCGCCGCGGTCGACGTTCGAGATGACGAACGGACCGGCCGACGGCCCGGGCGTGGTGAGCTGGCCCTTGTTGAACACCTCGGGATCGGACGTCGAGACCTTCGGCAACAGCATGCCGTTGCCCGCGAACATGCCGCGCCAGTCGGCGTAGGGCCGGGTGAAGGTCATGACGGCCTGTCGGTCGTCGACGCCGCGCGTCACCGATGCGACGCGTTCGCTGCCGTTGGGGCTCGCGATCTGGAAGGCCGGGTTCTTACCCGTCGTCGCGGTGACCTGAGCGGCGATGTCCTCCCAGGTGATCGGGGCGCCGTCGGTCCAGACCGCCTTGGGGTTGATCGTGTAGGTGACGACCTGCGGGTTGGTGCCCGTCAGTTGGATGTCGGTGAAGTAGTCGTGGTTGACCGTGGTCGACCCATCGGGGCCGACGATGAACGCCCGCGGCAGGGTCGGCCTGAGGATCGAGGCGGTGTCGACGGTGTTGCCGTCGATGTTCAGTGAGTTGAAGTTGTCGGGAAACGCGGTGAGCGCCAGCCGCAGATTGCCGCCGTCCTTCAGGGTTGCCGGGTCTCGCGGGTTGAGGTCGTTGGCCGCGCCGAGTTTCGGTGCGCCGGCGCCGGATCCGCGGTATTCGCTCGAACAGCCGCTGACGGTGAGGACCAGCGCGACTGTGGCCATCAGGGCCATCAACAGTTGACCGCGACGCGAAGCCATCATTCACCTCCCGGCTGTGGCACGGCATTGAGCAACCGCTGGGTGTACGGGTCCTGCGGATCGGCGAAAACCTGTGCGGCGTCGCCCTGTTCGACGACGGCGCCCTTGTACATGACGGCGACGGTGTGGGCCAGATGCCGGACCACCGAAAGATCGTGCGAGACAAACAGGTACGACAGGTCGAAACGCTGCTGCAGGTCCAGCAGCAGGTTGATGATGCCCGCCTGGATCGAGACGTCCAGGGCCGACACCGGTTCGTCGAGCGCCAGGATCTTGGGCTGGCGCGCCAGGGCCCGGGCGATGCCGATCCGCTGTTTCTGGCCGCCGGAGAACTCGGCGGGGTAGCGCGCGGCGTCCTCGTGCCGCAGGCCGACGATGCCGAGCAGCTCGGTGACGCGGTCGTCGATGCGGTTCTTGTCGAAGCCGCCGACCCGCAGCGGTTCGGCCAGGACATCGAACACCGGCAGCCGTGGGTCCAGTGCCGCGACCGGGTCCTGGAACACCACCTGCAGGTCACCGCGCAGCTCGCGCCGGGTGTCGCGGGTCAGGCCGGCCACATCATGACCGAGCACCGTGATCGAACCCGATTGCGGGGCCGTCAGATTCAGAATCTGATGCAGCGTCGTGGTCTTGCCGGAGCCGGATTCGCCGACGATGCCCAGCGTGCGGCCTTGCTGCAGCTGGAGGCTGACGCCGTCGACGGCACGCAGCTCGCCGACCGTGCGCCGCAGCATCCCGCCACTGAGCTTGAAGGTCTTGACCAGGTCGCTGACTGCGAGCACCACGGGGCGGTCGGCGTCGTCGTCCGCGATGGCCTCGGGTTCGGTTGCCACCCCGTAGATTTCGGCCGCGCTGCGGCCCGTCACCTGGTCGGTGTGGATGCAGGCGGCGGCGTGTCCGGGTGCGACCTCGAGCAGTGCGGGTTCGGCCGCCCGGCAGTCGTCGTCGGCGAGCGGGCAGCGCGGCGCGAAGGGGCAGCCCGGCGGAAGTCCCGCCATCGACGGTGGTGAGCCGGGGATCGGCACCAGCCGCGAGCCCTGTGGCGCGTCGAGCCGCGGTACCGACCCCAGCAGGCCGACGGTGTACGGCATCACCCGGTCGCGGTACAGGTTCGCCACCGGCGCGGTTTCCACCGCCCGGCCCGCGTACATCACCATTGCGCGGTCGGCGAATTCGGCGACCACACCCAGGTCGTGGGTGATCATCAGCACCCCGGCGCCGGTGACGTCGCGGGCGGTGCGCAGTACGTCGAGGATCTGCGCCTGCACGGTGACATCCAGTGCCGTGGTGGGTTCGTCGCAGATGATGAGGTCGGGGTCGTTGGCGATCGCGGTGGCGATGACGACGCGTTGCCGCTCGCCGCCCGACAGTTCATGTGGGAATGCGCGCGCCCGGGCCGCCGGCTGCTTGATGCCGACCAGTTCCAGCAGCTCGACCGCGCGGGCCCGTGCGGCGCGCCGGTCCACCGAGCGGTCATGTACGCGAAGGGCTTCGGCGATCTGGTCGCCGACCGTGTACACCGGGGTGAGTGCCGACATCGGGTCCTGGAACACCGTGCCGATCACCCGGCCGCGCACCTGGGACAGCGCGGCGTCGTCGAGTCCGACGAGCTGCTTGCCCTGCAGCTTCACCGAACCCGTGACCCGCGCGTGCTCGGGTAGCAGGCCCACCACCGCCATGGCGGTCGCCGACTTGCCGGCGCCGGACTCGCCGACCAGCGCCAGCACCTCGCCGGGAGCGATGTGAAAGTTCATGCCCCGCACCGCCGAGACGTCCTCCTCGGAGGTCTGGAAGCTGACGGTGAGGTCGCGGACCTCGAGCAACGGCGCGCTCATCGCGCCACCTCCGAAGACCGCCGTCGCCGTGGCCGCGCCGAGGGATCGAGTGCGTCACGCAGGCCGTCACCGATCAGGTTGGCGCACAGCACGATCAGTACCAGCACGCCGGCCGGGAACAGGAACACCCAGGGGAAGGTGGTGACCGAGGGGGTGCCGTCGGCGATCAACGTGCCCAGCGACACGTCCGGCGGCTGCACCCCGAAACCCAGGTAACTCAAACCGGTTTCGGCCAGGATGGCCAAACCGACGTTGAGCGTGGTGTCGATGATCAGGATGGACGCCACGTTCGGCACGATGTGCCGGGCGATGATCCGGGCATCGCTGACGCCCATATACCTTGCGGCTGTGACGAACTCGCGTTCGCGCAAGCTCATGGTCAGACCGCGCACCATGCGCGAGCTGATCATCCACGAGAACGCCGCCAACAGGATCACCAGCCACAACACCGTGCTCTGATGCCGGATGCGGGGTGTCACGATGGCGATCAGGATGAAACCGGGGATCACCAGCAGCAGGTCGACGATCCACATCAGCACCCGATCCCGCCAGCCACCGAAGTAGCCGGCCACCGAGCCGACCGTCGCGGCGATGACGGTCGAGATCACCGCCACGCAGACGCCGATGAGCATCGACTTCTGCATACCGCGCAGCGTCTGTGCGAGCACGTCCTGTCCAAGGGCATTGGTACCGAACAGGTGCCGGCCGTCCGGCGGTTGCAGCAACGCGCCGAAGTCCATGTCGGTGTGCGAGTAGGGGAGCAGCGGTGGGAGGGCATAACACCCGACGAAGAGGACCACCAACAGCACAAGCGACACCACGGCGGGGCGATTGCGGACGAAGCGCCGCGCGACCAGCGTGCGGCGCGAGGCGAACCGGGCGCGCGGCAGCCCGAACTGGACGCTCATGAGACCCGCACCCGGGGATCGAGGGCGGCGTAGACGACGTCCGACAGCAGACCGCCGATCAGGATCGTCGTCCCGGAGAACAACGTGAACGCGGCGACGATGTTGGCGTCCTGGCCCTGGATGCCCTGGACCATCCATTCACCCATGCCGTGCCAGCCGAAGATCTTCTCGACGAACACCGCGCCGGTGACCAGGCCCGCGACGCCATAGGCGAACAGGGTGGCCATCGGGATCAGCGCGGTGCGCAGACCGTGTTTGAACAGTGCCTGCCGCCGGGTCAGGCCCTTGGCGCGCGCGGTGCGGATGAAGTCCTGGCCGAGCACGTCGAGCATGGCGTTGCGCTGGTAGCGGCTGTATCCGGCGATGGCGCCGAGCGCCAGCGTGGTCGTCGGCAGCACCAGGTGCTGCAGCCGGTCGACGAAACCGTGCCAGCCGCCCGCCGCGTAGGGCGAGGTCTCGCCGGTGTACTGGAACAGCTGGAAGCCCAACACCTCGTTGACGCCGAGTGCGCCGAGAATCAGCAGGTTGGCGATGACGAACGTCGGGGCACTGAGAATCAGCAGAGCCAGCACGGTGATGGTCCGGTCGGAGAGGCGGTACTGCCGGATGGCGCCCCACGCCCCGATGAGCACGCCGATGATGGAGCCCAGGATCGACCCGATGGCCACCAGCCGCAGGCTGGTCCACACCCGTCGTCCCAGTTGTTCGGAAACCGGTTGCCCGGTAACGGTTTTTCCGAAGTCGCCCTGTACCGCGCCGGAGACCCAGCTGGCGTAGCGCGGCAGCAGTGTCTTGTCGAGCCCCAGGTCGTGTGCCTTGGCGTCGATCACGGACTGCGGCGGCCGGGGGTTGCGCTGCAACAGGTTGTCCAGCGGATGGAACGTCACCGACGTCAGCGCGAAGGTCAGGAACGTCGCCAGCGTCAACAGGATCGCGTAGTTGAACAATCGGCGGATCAGGAACCGCGTCATGGATTGCTCGCTGGAAACCGCATCTGGACAGGTTAAGAGATCCCGGCGCGCTAGCGCGGGATTGGCGCCCGATGGCTGCGGCCGCCCTGTTCCTGAGCTGGTGACCCGACCAGTTCTGATTCGGTGGAATACCTGACGGCCGGGGCGACTTGAAAAATATGACCGGCTGCGTGCCCCAACGTTGTGGCGAAATCGTGGCGGATCGCGTCTAGGTGGGAGACCCGCGATGAGTCGAACGAAGAATTCTGAAGTAAGTAACAAGTGGGCCATCGGCGTTATCGCCGGGAGCATGGTCGTCGGTGTCACGACCGTCGTACTTGTCGGAGCGCAGGCGCAGTCTGTGCAATCGACATCGGCCAACGGCACCTCGGTCAGTTCAGTCGTCAGCGCCACGACAGTCGGGCCGATCATCAGCGCCGCGCCGGCCATTACCGGACCCGCTCCGCTGTACCCGGGGCAGGACCCAGGCTGATGACGTCTGGGCCGTGGCGGAGAGGTCTCCGCCGCGGCCCAGACTCAATCGCCGCGGCTATGCGGGCGAACTCCCAGAAGCGATTCAGTGCGTTGACAGATTGCCGCGGTTGACTCGGAATATATGACCGATCGCGCCCCGACGGCGCGGCGCAGCGAAGCGGTCCCAAGTACACGGGAGGCAAGCCATGAGTCGAACAGAGACTTCCGGTATCACCCTGAAATGGGCGATCGGCATGATCGGCGGGAGCGCGGCAATGGGTGCAGTAGCGGTATGTGCGGGCGTGCTGGCCGGCCCGTCTGAGACGACGAGTGCCAACAGCACCCTGATCACGACGAGCACGACCGCGCCGGTCACTTTCGCGGCGCCGTCGATCACCGGCAAGGCTCCGCTGTGGGCCGGGCAGTCGCCGGATACCAACCCCCAGGGCTAGGAATCGGCTGCTGGTTTCACAGCTCGCGCATAGATTCGCCACAGTCGCAGCCCACACCGGTGCGAATAATGGAGCTGTGACAGGTCCCAGTAGCACCGCCCGTGACAGTGAAGCCCAGCGTGTCGTCATGCACCGGGCCGACGGCAAGCCGATCAACGTCCTCGTGGTCGATGACGAACCCGTACTGGCCGAGCTCGTCTCCATGGCGTTGCGTTACGAAGGCTGGGACATCGCGACGGCGGGCGATGGTGCGACCGCGATCGCGCTGGCCAAGGACAACCCACCCGACGTGGTGGTGCTGGACGTCATGTTGCCCGACATGAGCGGGCTCGACGTGTTGCGCAAGCTGCGCGAACAGATCCCCGGTTTGCCGTTGCTGCTGCTGACCGCGAAGGACTCGGTCGAGGACCGCATCGCCGGCCTGACCGCCGGCGGCGACGACTACGTCACCAAGCCGTTCAGCATCGAGGAAGTGGTGCTTCGGCTGCGTGCGCTGCTGCGGCGCACCGGTGTGGCGAACGAAGCCGGTGGAGCGCAGATCGTCGTCGGTGACCTGGTGCTCGACGAGGACAGCCACGAGGTGACGCGCGCCGGCGAGCAGATCACCTTGACCGCTACCGAGTTCGAGCTGCTGCGGTACATGATGCGCAACTCCAAGCGGGTGCTGAGCAAGGCCCAGATTCTCGACCGGGTGTGGAGCTACGACTTCGGCGGCCGCTCCAACATCGTCGAGCTGTATGTGTCCTACCTGCGCAAGAAGATCGACAGTGGACGCGAGCCCATGATCCACACGCTGCGTGGCGCCGGATATGTCCTCCGACCTGCCCGCTGAGGCCGGCACGCGGATCTGGCAGCCGCGTACCTGGTCGCTGCGGGTCCGGCTGCTGGTCACCCAGGTGCTGCTGCTGGCGTTGGTCATCGTCGGCGTCGGCGCGGCGACCGAGTTCGCGCTGCAGCGCTTTCTGCTGCACCAGTTGGACGACCAGGTGCTGGAGGCGGGGCGGCGCTCGGCCGCCATCTTCGAGTTGCCGCCGCCGCCGATGGCGCCGCCGCTCACCGGCGGGGTCCCCCGGCCATCCCTGGATCCACATTTCCGGATGCGCTTCGACCCCGAGGCCGGCCCCGGTCCCGGCTTCCTCAACGCCCCCGGGCAGGCCGTCGGCACCATCGGAGCGGTGGTGTTCCGCGGTCAGGTCGACGCCGGCGTCATCACCTCGGAGGGCAGTCGCGACTCGGTAACACTCACGGCCACCGCACAATTGGCGCAAGTACCGCCGGATCGCAAGATTCGCACCATGGACATCGACGGCGTGGGCACCTACCGGGTGATCGGTCTGCATCCCCGGCACGGCGGTCCGCAGACCATCGTCACCGGCCTGCCCACCCGCCACGTCGACAACACCCTGCTGTGGGTACTCGGCATGTTCTGTGCGGTGGGCGCCTTGGCGCTGATCGGCGCGACGGTGGTCGGGGTCTGGATCATCCGGCGCCAACTCGCGCCGCTGTCAAGGGTTTCCGCGGCCGCGCGCGACGTGGCCGACCGGGAACTGGACCGGGGCGAGGTGCAACTGCCGACGGAGATCGTGCACGTCGATCCGGTCGCCGCGCACACCGAGGTCGGCCAACTGGGGTCGGCGCTGAACCGCATGCTGGACCGGGTCGCCGGCGCGCTCGCGGCCCGTCATGCCAGCGAGACGCGGGTGCGCCGGTTCGTGGCCGACGCCAGTCATGAACTCCGCACCCCGCTCGCTGCAATCCGCGGCTATACCGAACTGGCGCAACGCAAAAGCGACCAGCTGCCCGCCGACGTCGCCCACGCGATGAACCGCGTCGAATCCGAGACGGCGCGTATGACCCGGCTCGTCGAGGACATGCTGCTGCTCGCCCGGCTCGACGCCGGCCGGCCGCTGGAGATGGAGAACGTCGACCTGTCCCAACTGGTCGTCGACGCCGTCAGTGACGCCCACGTCGCCGGTCCCGATCACGACTGGTCGCTGGATCTGCCCGAGGAACCGGTCACCGTCGAGGGCGATCCGGCGCGGCTGCACCAGGTACTGGTGAACCTGTTGGCAAATGCCCGCACGCACACGCCGGCGGGTACGTCGGTGACGATCTCGCTGGCCACCGACGCGGACGCCACGGTGATCAGCGTCGCCGACGACGGCCCGGGCATTCCAAAGACGTTGCAGCCCGAGGTGTTCGAGCGGTTCGCCCGCGGTGACTCGTCGCGATCTCGGCAAGCCGGCAGTACCGGCTTGGGTCTGGCCATCGTCGCCGCGGTCGTCAAGGCGCACGGCGGCACCATCAGCGTCGACAGCCGGCCCGGGGCGACGGTGTTCACCGTGCGCTTGCCCGCGGGCCCGGCCGATCCTGCCTCACAGCCACCGCACAGCGTCGCCTCGACGTCCGCCTAGTCAACGCGCCCACAATCAGACTGGTGACTGCCGTACCACGACGCTCGATGGGTGAGCGACTCCGACTCGGGCTCCTGCTGGCGGGGACCGCTGTGCTGTACCTGTGGAACCTGTCGGTGAGTGGTTGGGCCAACAGCTTCTATTCAGCCGCGGCGCAGGCGGGTGCCAGCGACTGGACCGCAATGTTGTTCGGCGCCAGTGACTCCGGAAACGCGATCACCGTCGACAAGACTCCCGGTGCGCTGTGGGTGATGGACCTGTCGGTGCGGTTGTTCGGGCTCAGCTCCTGGAGCATCCTGGTGCCGCAGGCCGTGATGGGTGTGGCAGCGGTGGCCGTGTTGTACGCCGCGGTGCGCCGCGCCGCCGGGTCGGCCGCCGCGCTACTGGCCGGCGCGGCATTCGCGCTGACCCCGGTGGCCACGTTGATGTTCCGGTTCAACAACCCCGACGCGCTGTTGGTCCTGCTTCTGGTGGCCGGCGCCTACTGCGTGCAACGCGCCTGCGAAAAAGACGCGGGCCGTTGGTGGTTGGTCGCCGCGGGGGTGGCCGCGGGATTCGCCTTCCTGGCCAAGATGCTGCAGGCGTTCCTGGTCCTGCCTGCCTTCGCCGCCACCTACTTGGTCGCCGGGCCGTCGTCAGTGCGTACCCGGATGTGGCGCCTGCTCGGTGCCGCCGCGTCGATGGTTGTCTCCGGCGGCTGGTACCTGGCGCTCGTCGAACTGTGGCCGGCCTCGTCGCGCCCGTATATCGGTGGATCGCAACACGATTCGATCATCGAACTGGCGCTGGGCTACAACGGCGTCGGCCGGCTGAGCGGGAACGAGCCTGGCGGTCTGGGCAACCCGAATTTCGATGTCGGCTGGGACCGGCTGGTGGGAGCCAGCATGGGCAGCTACGCGGGCTGGCTGCTGCCTGCGGCACTGATCTGTCTGGTCGCGGGACTGGTGCTCACCAGGCGCGCGCCGCGGACCGATCCGGCGCGGGCCGCCCTGATCCTGTGGGGTGGGTGGCTGGCGTTCACCGCCGCGGTGTTCAGCTTCGCGAACGGCATCGTGCACCAGTACTACACCGTCGCGCTGGCGCCGGCCATCGGGGCGTGCGTGGGTATCGGATCGGTGTTGTTGTGGCGCAACCGCACTACGTGGTCGGCGAGGCTGACCATGGCAGGCACCGTGGTGGCCACGGTGACGGTGGCCGCGATACTGCTGGGCCGTGGTGAGGTGACGTGGTTGCGGACGGCGGTACTGATCGCGGGTGCGGTCGCCGCAGCGTTGCTGCTCGCGCCGCCGCGCTTCCGCCCTGCGCGCCTGGCGGTCGCCACGGCGGTCCTGGTGTGCCTGGCGGCCCCCGCGGCGTATTCGATTGCCACCGCCGGTGTTTCGCACTCCGGGGCGATGCCGTCCGTCAGCGGGCCCGGCGGGCGCAGCGCCGGCTGGGGTCCGTCGCCTGGACACGGCAAGGCCCGCGGTCCCGCGGGCGGCCCGGGCCGTGCGATGGGCGCACCGCCGCAAGGCTTCCGGCCCGGCGGCGGGCTCTTCGATTCGCCGGTGCCCGGAGCGGCGTTGACCGCGCTGCTCGGCACCGACGCCGCGAACTACCGCTGGGCGGCCGCCGTCGTCGGCTCCAGCAACGCCGCCGGGTACCAGCTGGCGGCCCGTGCGCCGGTGATGGCGATCGGTGGCTTCAACGGCACCGATCCCGCGCCCACGCTGGCCCAGTTCCAGCAGTACGTCGCCGCCGGTCAGGTCCACTACTTCGTCGAAGGCGACGTCAAGATGGGTTGGGGACATCGCGGCGAAGACGATGCCGAGCAGGAATCTCAGCAGATCGCCACCTGGGTCAGCCGGCACTTCACCGCCACCACGGTGGACAACACCGTGGTCTACGACCTGACCCAGCCTCGCTGACCCCGCTTCGTTGACCCTGCGGTGGGGGTGCTCGGTTCTCGCGCTTTTGCGCCCAGGTCGCGGAGTCAGCGTCGGCTCTTTGTTGATCCTGCGGTGGGGGTGCTCGGTTCTCGCGCTTTTGCGCCCAGGTTGCAGAGCCAACGGCAGCCTCAAACACATAGCTTGCGCATAGCTTCAGCCCATGGCGGGCTAAAGCTACCGGCTGAAGATCATTGTCATGACCAACCTGCTCGAGGGCGACGCCGAACGCCGCTTCTCCACCCGCCAGAATGCCGCGGTTGTCGCACAGGCGACCGGCGTGCCGGTGCTGGACGTGGTGGTCCCCGTCTACAACGAGCAGGTCGCGCTGCCCGGCTCGATCCGCCGGCTGCACCGCCACCTGGAAGAGCACTTCCCGTACCCGGTGCAGATCACCATCGCCGACAACGCCAGCATCGACGAAACCCCGCGGGTCGCCGCCGCGCTGGCCGCTGAACTGGACAACGTCCGCGTCGTGCGACTGGAGCTCAAGGGCCGCGGGCGCGCGCTGCACGAGGTGTGGTCGCATTCGCCGTCACCGGTGCTGGTCTACATGGACGTCGACCTCTCGACCGACCTGGCCGCACTCGGCCCGCTGGTGGCCCCGCTGATCTCGGGCCACTCGGACCTGGCGATCGGGACCCGCCTCTCGCGGTCCTCTCGGGTCGTGCGGGGACCGAAGCGGGAGTTCATCTCGCGCTGCTACAACCTGATCCTGCGCGGTGCCCTGTCGGCCAAGTTCTCCGACGCCCAGTGCGGCTTCAAGGCCATCCGGGCCGATGTGGCCCAGGCCCTGCTCCCGCTCGTCGAGGACACCGGCTGGTTCTTCGACACCGAGCTGCTGGTGCTGGCCGAGCGCACGGGTCTGCGGATTCACGAGGTCCCCGTCGACTGGGTCGACGACCCCGACAGCCGGGTGGACATCATCGCCACCGCTGCGGCCGACCTCCGCGGCGTCGGCCGGCTGCTTCGCGGCTTCGCCAACGGCAGCATCCCGGTGAATACCATTGCCGCTCAGCTGGGTTCGTCGACAAAGGCGGCCGCGCCCGGCTCGCTGCTGCGTCAGGTCGTCCGCTTCGGGACCATCGGCGTCGCCTCGACCCTGGCCTACCTGCTGCTGTTCATGATGATGCACGCCGCGCTCGGCGCGCAGACGGCCAACCTGGTGGCCCTGCTGCTCACCGCGGTCGTCAACACCGCCGCCAACCGGCGCTTCACGTTCGGTGTCCGTGGCGGGGGAGCGGCAAGCGCGACCCGCCACCAGTTCGAGGGATTGATCGTCTTCGGTATCGCCCTGACCATCACCAGCGGCGCGCTGGCCGGGCTGCACGCGTTCGCGCCGCATGCCCACCACCTCCTCGAATTGAGCGTGCTGGTGGCCGCCAACCTGGTCGCGACCGCGGTGCGGTTCGTGCTCCTGCGCGGTTGGGTGTTCCACCCGCGGCGCGCAAATTAGGCACAGCGCACGAATTGACCTGCTTACCAACTGCTTTCGAGGAGACCCACGCGTGATCGCCACTGCGCCTGCCAAGGCTCACCTGCCGAGGGCCCGCCGTCGCCCGGCGGTCTGGACCCGTCCGGTATGGGAACGCACCGCACTGCTGACGCTGCTGGCCGCGACCGCGGTGCTGTACCTGTGGGCGCTCGGCTCGTCGGGCTGGGCCAACTCGTACTACGCCGCTGCGGCCCAGGCCGGCACCCAGAACTGGGAAGCGCTGCTGTTCGGCTCCTTCGACGCCGGCAACGCGATCACGGTCGACAAGCCGCCGGCGGCGTTATGGCTGATGGGCCTGTCGGGCCGGCTGTTCGGGTTCAGCGCGTTCAGCATGCTGCTTCCGCAGGCCCTCATGGGTGTCGCGTCGGTCGGCATGCTGTACGCGACGGTTCGCCGCACCAGCGGCGCGGTCGCCGGACTGCTGGCGGGCCTGGTGCTGGCGGTGACTCCCGTTGCGGCACTGATGTTCCGGTTCAACAACCCCGATGCACTGCTCGTCCTACTCCTGGTCAGTGCGGCCTACTGCACGGTGCGGGCCATCCAGGCCACCGATTTCTCCGTGGCTGCCCGGTGGATGACGCTCACCGGCGTCGTCGTCGGCTTCGCCTTCCTGACCAAGATGCTGCAGGCCTTCCTGCCGGTGCCGGGATTGGCGCTGGCGTTCCTGGTCGCCGCACCGTTCAGCGTGGGACGCCGGATCAGCGCCCTGCTGATGTCCGGTGTGGCTCTGGTGGTCTCGGCGGGCTGGTACATCGCGCTGGTGAGCCTGTGGCCCGCCGACGCCCGGCCGTACATCGCCGGGTCGACCGACAACAGCCTGCTGCAGCTGGCCTTGGGCTACAACGGCATCGAGCGCATCACCGGTGGTGACCGTCCCAGCGGTGGCCCCGGCGGCGGCATGCGGGACAACCTGTTCTTCGGCGGGCACGCCGGCATCACCCGATTGTTCGGCCCGTCGATGGGTGTCGAGATCTCGTGGCTGCTGCCGGTGGCATTGCTCGGTCTGGCGCTGTTGCTGTGGGCCGCCCGCCGCGCGCCCCGCACCGACCTGGGCCGTGCCGGGGTATTGCTCTGGGGCGGTTGGCTTCTGGTGACCGGCGTGGTGTTCAGCTTCATGGACGGCACGGTGCACCCGTACTACAACGTCGCGCTCGCCCCTGCGGTCGCCGCGTTGGTCGGCATGGTGGTCGCGCAGCTGTGGCAGCGGCGGGCTACGGTGCCGGCACGCCTGCTGCTCGCATTGCTTGTCGTCATCTCGGCCGGCTGGGCGTTCGCGTTACTGTCGCGCACCCCGGACTGGATGCCCGCGCTGCGGTGGAGCGTCGCGGTGGTGGCGGCGCTGGCGGCCGTGGCCCTCGTGGTGTTCGGGGCGCGCTCCGGACGGCTCCCGGCGGTCGTCGCCGGCATCGCGATCGCCGCGGCCCTGGCCGGGTCGGCGTCGTTCACGATCTACAACGTGGCGGCGGCGCACAGCAGTGGCCCCGGTTCGATGTCCGGCCCGCCGCGGCCCGGCGGCGACGCGTGGCCGGGTGGTGGCCCCGGCGGACCCGGACGCGACGGACCCAATGCCGAACTCGAGAACCTGATCCGCGGAGCCGACAACCGTTGGGCGGCAGCGACGGTCGGGTCCTTCCAGGCCGGCGATCTGGAATTGCGCACAGGTAAGTCGTTGATGGCGATCGGCGGATTCTCCGGCGGCGACAACGCGCCGACGCCGGCACAGTTCCGTCAGTACGTGGAGGACGGCCAAATCCACTACTTCATCGTCGGGGACCACAAGCGCGGTCCCGGACCCGGTGGCGGTCGTGAGCGGGGGAGTGCCGCGGAGATCACCGCCTGGGTGACGGGGCACTTCGCGAAGCTCGACGTCGGCGGCGCGACGGTCTACGACCTGGAAGCGCCGACGACGCCGGTGGATCACCCGATCTTGTAGGTACCGACGGCCTTGGCCACCGGGTCGCCGGATGGCGTCTCGATCTCGACTTCGCAGTGCACCAAGGACTTTCCGCGGTGCAGCACGCGGCCGACACCGATCAGGTCGGTCGACCGGGCGGGTGCCAGGTACTGGACCGACATCGAGATCGTCACCCCGCGAAGCGATTCCGGCTCGCGTTCGGTGGACCATGCCGCGGCCATGACGGTGACATCGGCCAGTGTGGCGATGGCGCCGCCGTGCACCATGTCCGCGAGCGTGGTGTTGGACGGGTCCCATGGCATCCGCAACCGAACCTCGGGGGCGTCGAGCGCTTCGGGGACGATGCCCAGTTTGGCGACCAACGGTGACTGCGGGATGAACTGCGCCATGACCTCGGCGCCGGTACTGGGGCTCATGTCATCGAAGTGTGCGCGCGGTGGGTAGTCGGTTCAATTACCTGGCAGGTAGTGGGGGTTACCTGGCGCGAAGCGCGGGCGGCACGGGCCGATGTTTCTGAATCTAATTCAAACTCTTGACCGCGAGGGCTCGATCTGCCTAGGTTGTTTGAACTCGATTCAAACTTTGGAGGTGTGATGCCGCCCAATCGTCGCGGCGAGGCATCGCGGGCAGCGTTGTTGGAGGCTGGGCGGATCGCGTTCAGTGAGAACCGCTACGAAGAGATGTCCATCGTGGATCTGGCCAAGTCGCTCGGCGTCGCGGCCGGCTCGATCAGCTACCACTTCGGTGGTAAGCGCGGTTTCTACCTGGCGGTGCTCGAGCAGGCGGCCGACGAGTTCTGGAGCAGTCTGGTCGAAATGCGCGGCCCGGCCATGGAGCGCCTGGCCCGCGGGGTGGACCAGTTCCTGGACCTTGCCCAGGCTCAGCCCCGAGTGTTCGAAGCGCTGATCACCGACGTCGCCGACGCCGAGGTCAGGGCCATCCACGGGCGGCACCGGGAGCGCATCGCGCACGCTCTGGCCGTGGAGATCACCGGAACCGACTCCACCCCGGTGCTGCGGGCCGCCATGAACGGATCGCTGTCGTTCATGGAAGGCGTTGTACTGCACTGGATTCGCGAGGAAGAGCCCAAACGTGACCAGGTGCACGGGCTCATCGTCGCCAATCTGATCTCCGCGGTGCTCAGCGCCGCCCGCGTCGATCCGGACATCGATCTCAGCCAGCGCGTCACTGATGCCGCGGTATCCGATTCCTGGTTGCTGTCCCTACTTACCGCCATGGGCATCTCCGCCCCCGCCACCAACCCTGTGGAGTGATTCCGTTGTCGACACGTCAGCTACCTGAATTGCCCTCCGGGCCATCACCGTTGGTGCATCACCCCGTCGCGCGGGCCGTCTCCTATCTCATCGGGCCCCGCGGCCTGCGCGACGTCGCGCGGCTTCGGCGCGAGATCGGGGGCAAGGTCGTCGTCATCACCGGGGCCTCCTACGGAGTGGGCGAGGCGACGGCCGAATTGTGTGGTCGAGCGGGCGCCAAGGTGGTGCTGGCGGCGCGCTCGCAAGAGCGACTCGAGGAGGTCAAAGACCGGATCGTCGCCGATGGCGGCACGGCGTACGCCTATCGACTCGACCTGACCGACGAACAGTCCGTCGCCGAATTCGCCGACGCCGTGCAGTACGACCTGGGACCGGTCGACTACCTGATCCACAACGCGGGCAAGTCATTACGCCGGTCGATACACCTGTCCTACGACCGGCCCAAGGACGTCACCGCGACCAGCGGCGCCAACTATGTCGGTCCGATGCGGCTGACCCTGGCGCTGCTGCCGGCGATGCGGGCCCGCGGCAGGGGCCACATCGTCAACGTGTCCACCGTCGGAATCATGTTCCCCGTCATGCCCAAATGGGGTTTCTACCTGTCCTCCAAGGCCGCGTTCGACTGGTGGCTACGCGCGGTCGGAATGGAGGCTCGCGCCGACGGTGTCACGTCGACCACCTTCTACGCCGGCCTGATGCACACCCGCATGAGCGCCCCGAGCCGCTGGATGCGCGTGCTACCCGGCCAGACGCCCGATGACGCGGCGCGCGTGATCGCCCGCGCGATGGTGCGCAAGCCGCGGACCATCACCCCGATCTACGGACATCCGTCGGCGGCGCTGGTGCCGATCCTGCGCATCCCGCTCGACGTCATCGTCGGGTTCGTCTACCGCCGCCTGGGAGATACGCAAGCGTCGCTGACCGCGGTGGCGAGCCCCGTCTCGGCTTCCGTGTCCATCCCGAGTGGCGCCGTCGATGTCAGCTAGTCCGGCACACGCTGTGCGGCAATGGTTTTCCGCACTGCCCGCCATCGCCACCTCGGGTGCCTTCACTGCGATCGGGCCGCGGACCGTGGCGGGGCTGATCACCGATTTCCGCAAATTCGGCCCGACACCGGCACTGCTGATCGCGTTGAGTGCCCGTCGCTTTCCCGATCGGGTCGCCGTTATCGACGACCGGGGCGCGCTGACGTATTCGCAACTGCAGCAACGGGCGACAGCGGTCGCCGCCGCGCTGTTCGCCTCATGTCCGCAGCCCCCGGCATCGGTGGGGATCATCTGCCGGAATCACCGCGGGTTCGTCGAGGCGATGACGGCCGGCGCCCAGCTCGGTGCCGAACTGATCTTCATCAACACCGAACTGCCCCCGGCGCAGCTCGAAGCCATCCTGCACCGGCACCGGCCCGACGTACTGATCTACGACGATGAGTACGCACAAGCCGTCGACGACGCAGGGTACGCGGGGCGCCGGGTGCTCGCCTGGCGCGCCGAACCCACCGCGGACACCGACGAACTGACGCTGGACGGCCTTGCCGCACAGCGTCATCCGGCACCGCCCCGGGTACGCCGACCGGTGAAGCTCACCCTGTTGACGTCGGGCACCACAGGCCTGGCCAAGGGTGTGCCCCGCGCGGTCAAGCCCCGCGCCATCGCGATGCTGTGCGCCACCGCCATGGCCACGCTGCGGCTGAAGTCGTCCGAGGTCGTCCTTGTCGCGCCGCCGTTCTTCCACGGATTCGGTCTGCTCACGTTGTTGGGGCCGCTCGCACTGGGCGGGACGGCGGTGTGCCGGCGCCGCTTCGACGCGCGGCAAACCCTCAGTGACATCGAGGCTTTCGGCGTCGACGTCCTCGTCGCGGTACCGGCCATGCTGCAGCGGATGGTCAATGTGCCCGAGTTGGATTCGCTCGCCGCCAGGCGCCCGCTGCGACTGGCGGTGACCGGCGCCGCGCCGATCTCGCCGGCGGCGGTGTCGGCGTTCATCGACGCGTTCGGACCGATCCTTGTCAACGGATATGGATCCACGGAAGCGGGTCTGGTCACCCTGGCCACACCGGCCGACCTCGCCTCGGCCCCGGATACCGTGGGCCGCACCGCCTTAGGGGTGTCCGTTCGGATTCTTGCCGACGACGGAAGAGCGGTGCCGGCGGGTCAGCCGGGCTCGATCTTCGTCCGGACTGTCCTGGACTACACCGGGTACACGCCGGACCAGAACGCACAGGTGGCGGCCAAGCAGGTCATCGACGGGCACGTGAAGACCGGCGACGTGGGGTATTTCGATGATCAGGGCCGCCTGTACATCGCGGGTCGAGCCGACGACATGATCGTCTCGGGCGGCGAGAACGTCTTCCCCGGCGAGGTCGAGAGTCGGCTGGCGGCACACCCGCAGTTGGCCGACGCCGTCGTGATCGGTACTCCCGATGAAGAATTCGGGCAGGTGCTCAGGGCGTTCATCGTTGCCGCGCCCGGAGCTGAGGCGCCCGCGCCCGACGAACTCAAGCAGTACGTCCGGGACCGGCTGGAACGCTACAAAGTTCCCAAGCAGTTCGTCGTGATCGATGAGATTCCCCGCAATGCGAGCGGCAAAGTTCTACGCTCGCAACTTGATTCACTTGCGCAGCCCCGGCTGTCGGATATCGAGGAGCAGCACCTTGCCTAGATCGCGGCGGTTGCGACGGTATGGCGTGAACGGTGGTTTCTACGACGCGGCACGCGACCGCCGCGCGGGGGCGCCGGGTGAACTGCTGCATGCCGAGCCCATGACCGCGCGCTGGTTCCCCGGCGTCCCCATGTCGGCCGGCGCCTGGCGCGTGTTGTACCGGTCCACGTCGGCATCCGGTGACTCGCAGGTGGTGTCCGGTGTCGTGCTCGTGCCGCGGACACCCGCCGCCGGCCCCGTACCGCTGCTGGGGTTCGCCCCCGGAACGCAGGGCCTCAGCCGCCGGGCGGCCGTGTCGCGGCAGTTGGCACTGGGCCTGGAATATGAAGCGCCGTTTCTCGCTGCCGCACTGAGAAGGGGGTGGGTGGTCGCGGTCACCGACTATCCGGGGCTCGGGACCCGGGGTTCGCACCCGTACGTCGTCGGCCGGTCATTGGGCCCGGCGGTGCTGGACATCATGCGCGCGGCGCGACAGCTCCCGCAGGCGGGCCTGTCGGCGACCGGGCCGGCGGGGATCTATGGGTACTCGGAGGGTGGCTGCGGCGCCGGGTGGGCCGCGCAACTGCAACCCGCCTATGCGCCGGACGTGCCGTTGGACGGGGTTGCGGTCGGCGCCGCACCGGCTGACCTGCCTGCGCTGGTGGACCGGCACGAACGCAGCTGGTTCTCGTTCCTGCTGATGTACGCCGCACTCGGTTTCGACCAGGCGTATCCCGAGCTGCAGCTGCACGGCTATCTCAACCGTGCCGGCCGCATGACGGTGGCCGTGATGCGGCGCACGCACATCGCCGCCGCGATCGCCATCGGCCTGCTGCTGCCCAAGCACCGGCGGCACTACCTGATCACCGACCCGCTGACCCACCCGGAATGGCTGCGCCTGCTCACCGACAACAGCCTCGGGCAGCTCGCGCCTGCTGCGCCCGTCATCGTCGGCGCGGCAAGGAATGACCAGGTCATTCCGTACCAGCAGCTCGAGACGCTCATCGAACGGTGGCGTCAGCTCGGCGTTGACCTCCGCCATCATCCGATCCCGTACGGCGAGCACCTGACGGGCGCACCCCAATTCTGTAAAGCCGCGCTCGCGTTCCTCGCCGATCGGTTCGCCGAACATCGGTCGATCGAGGCCGAACCCACCGCCAGCTGAGCGGGGAAGCCGGCGGGTGCCGGACGCGTTGTTCTCCCTGATCTCGGTGGTTGCAACCGTTGACACCGCACCACCGGGCACGTAAATTCTGACCATGGTTCTTAACTTGACCAGTTCTACCAACTTTACGGGGAAATGATGACCGTCACTCCCGACGCCGCCGAGGCGTCCAAGGTGGACCAGCGGGCCGCCAAATACGAATTGAGCCATCTGCGAGCGCTGGAGGCCGAGGCCATCCACATCATCCGCGAGGTCGCCGCGGAGTTCGAGCGGCCGGTGCTGCTGTTCTCCGGTGGCAAGGACTCGATCGTGATGCTCCACCTGGCCATCAAGGCGTTCGCGCCGGGCCGGCTGCCGTTCCCCGTCATGCACGTCGACACGGGTCACAACTTCGAAGAGGTCATCGCGACCCGCGACCTCCTGGTGGAAAAGCACAACCTGCGCCTGGTCGTGGCCAGCGTGCAGGAGGACATCGACGCCGGCCGCGTCGTCGACAACGGTCCGTCGCGTAACCCGCTGCAGACCGTGTCGCTGCTGCGCGGCATCCGGGAGAACAAGTTCGACGCCGCGTTCGGTGGCGCGCGCCGTGACGAGGAGAAGGCCCGCGCCAAGGAGCGCGTCTACAGCTTCCGCGACGAGTTCGGTCAGTGGGATCCCAAGAACCAGCGCCCCGAACTGTGGAACCTGTACAACGGTCGGCACCGCAAGGGCGAGCACATCCGCGTCTTCCCCCTGTCGAACTGGACCGAGTACGACATCTGGGCCTACATCGGCGCCGAAGAGATCGCGCTGCCGGCCATCTACTACGCGCACGAGCGCCAGGTCTTCGAGCGCGACGGCATGCTGCTCGCGGTGCACGAGTACCTGCAGCCGAACGCGGACGAACCGGTGATCACCAAGTCGGTCCGGTTCCGCACCGTCGGCGACGTCACCTGCACCGGTTGCGTCGAATCGGACGCTTCGACTGTCGAAGAAGTCATCGCCGAGACCGCGTTGTCCCGATTGACCGAGCGCGGCGCGACCCGCGCAGACGACCGGATTTCCGAGGCCGGTATGGAAGACCGTAAGCGGGAAGGCTACTTCTGATATGGCAACGTTGCTTCGTATCGCCACTGCTGGTTCCGTCGATGACGGTAAGTCCACGCTGATCGGCCGGCTGCTCTTTGACAGCAAGGCCGTCATGGAGGACCAGCTGGCCGCCGTCGAGCGCACCTCCAAGGAACGCGGCCACGGGTACACCGACCTGGCACTGGTCACCGACGGCCTGCGCGCCGAGCGGGAACAGGGCATCACCATCGACGTCGCCTACCGCTACTTCGCCACGGCCAAGCGCAAATTCATCATCGCCGACACCCCCGGCCACATCCAGTACACCCGCAACATGGTCACCGGTACCTCGACGGCGCAGCTGGCCATCGTGCTGGTCGACGCTCGCCACGGACTGCTGGAGCAGTCACGCCGGCACGCCTTCCTGGCGTCTCTGCTCGGTATCCAGCACATCGTGCTGGCCGTCAACAAGATGGACCTGATCGATTGGGACCGTGAGCGTTTCGAGAAGATTCGCGACGACTTTCACGAGTTCGTGGCCCGCCTGGACATCCAGGACGTCACCACCATCCCGCTGTCGGCGCTGGCCGGCGACAACGTGGTGACCAAGTCGGACAAGACCCCGTGGTACGACGGCCCGTCGCTGCTGAGCCACCTCGAAGAGGTGTACATCGCCGGTGACCGCAACCTCATGGACGTGCGGTTCCCGGTGCAGTACGTGATCCGGCCGCAGACCCACGAGCATGCCGACCACCGCAGCTACGCGGGCACCGTCGCCAGTGGTGTCATGCGCCCCGGTGATGAAATCATCGTTCTCCCAGCAGGGAAGACCAGCACCATCACCGCGATCGACGGACCCACCGGTCCGCTCGACGAGGCGTTCGCCTCGATGGCGGTGTCGGTCAGCCTGGCCGACGACATCGACATCTCGCGCGGCGACATGATCGCCCGTGTGCACAACCAGCCGCACACGACGCAGGAATTCGACGCCATGGTGTGCTGGATGTCCGACGACGCGGCACTCGAGCCGGGCCGGGACTACATCATCAAGCACACCACCCGCACCACGCGGGTCCGTGTTGCGGATCTGGACTACCGGCTGGACGTCAACACCCTGCACCGCGACAAGAGCGCAACGGCGTTGAAGCTCAACGAACTTGGCCGCGTCACGCTGCGCACGCAGCAGCCGCTGCTGCTCGACGAGTACTCGCGCAACTCGGTGACGGGATCGTTCATCCTCATCGACCCGGACACCAACGGCACCGTCGCCGCCGGCATGGTGCGCGACACCACGCCGGCCGCCAGTCGTTCGGCCAGCCCGAATGCCGTGCGGCACGCCAACCTCGTCACCGCCGAGGACCGGCTGTCCAAGGGCAGCACGGTGTGGTTCACCGGTCTGTCCGGCTCGGGCAAGTCGTCGGTGGCCATGCTGGTGGAGCGCAAGCTGCTCGAATTGGGCCGTCCCGCATACGTTCTCGATGGCGACAACCTGCGCCACGGGCTGAACTCCGACCTGGGCTTCTCGATGGCCGACCGTTCGGAGAACCTGCGTCGCCTCGCCCACATCGCCACGCTGCTGGCCGACTCCGGCCAGATCGTGCTGGTGCCGGCGATCAGCCCGCTGGAAGAACACCGCGAGTTGGCGCGAAAGGTCCACACGGACCAGGGATTCGAGTTCTTCGAGGTGTTCATGGACACCCCGTTGGCCGACTGCGAAGCCCGTGACCCCAAGGGCCTGTACGCCAAGGCGCGTGCCGGTGAGATCACGCACTTCACCGGTATCGACAGCCCGTACCAGCGGCCGAAGAATCCCGCTCTGGCCCTGGTGCCGGGCGATCTGGATGCCCAGGCGCAGCGCGTGGTCGACATGCTGGTGGCCGCGCGATGATCGATCACGAGGTCGCCGAGCGGCTGGCCACCCGCGCGGGTGACCTGCTGCTCGACGTGCGGGCCGAGTTCGCCACGGCCGACGCCTCCGAGCGGAAAGCCGCGGGGGACAAGCGCGCTCACGAGTTCCTGATGACGGAGCTCGCGCGGCTGCGTCCCGATGACGCGGTGCTCTCCGAGGAAGCGACGGAGGAAGAGCGGGCCAACAACGCCCGACTGACCTCCGACCGAGTGTGGATCATCGACCCGCTCGATGGCACCCGCGAGTTCTCCGAACTGGACCGTGACGACTGGGCCGTGCATGTGGCGCTGTGGGAATCCGGCGAGTTGGTCGCCGGCGCCGTGGCCCTGCCGGCACAGAACACCACGCTGCACACGCCGGAGGTGGCCGCGCCCCGTGCCGTCGACGGGCCGCCGCGCATCGTGGTGTCCCGCACCCGTCCGCCGGCCGTCGCCCTGGCGGTGCGTGACGCGCTCGACGGCGTGCTGGTCGAAATGGGTTCGGCCGGAGCCAAAGTCGCGGCGGTGATCCAGGGCCGCGCCGACGTGTACGTCCACGCCGGTGGCCAGTTCGAATGGGACTCCGCCGCCCCGGTCGCGGTGGCCCGCGCTGCCGGGTTGCACACCTCGCGGATCGACGGCTCGCCGTTGGTCTACAACCGCGAGGACCCGAAGCTGCCCGACCTCGTCGTGTGCCGGCCGGAACTGGCGGAACGGGTGTTGGCGATCACCGCGCAGTAGCTCTCAAGATCGACGAAATGGCTGTGGGAACTCAGGTTTCCGCAGCCATTTCGTTTCTCTCGGACGGTCTCGCGTTGATCGTGCGCCCTGAGGCGCGGGAAAGTCCCTGAGTGCAATCGAAGTGGTGATCTGCCACCCGATATTGCACTCAGGGACCTCTCACTGCCCGAAAAAGTACCTGGCTTCAACCGGCACGGTCGAAAGTGCCTCGTGATTGAAGCAATGGATTCGCGCGGCCGTTGAGTGCGAACTGACGTCGTAGTAGTTCGAGTAGGCATGTGCGTAGGTTCGCACTCAACGCGCTGAGTCAAAGATTGGCGTCGGGACCGAACTCTGAGCCGTGTCAGGATGCTGATGTGGGGTTCTTTGACTGCAATTGCATGCTGACCGGTGTCGACCTCAACTATGGCGGGGCTGTCGCTGTCATCCTACGAAAGACGCCCGAGGGATATGAGCCGATATCCCATGGTATTTCGGGGACGTATGACCGGCTCGGCACCATCGACGGTGTAGACGAAGACGCTGGTACTCAATTGGTGCTCGACTATTTCGTTCAGCAGCACCGCGCTGGCCGGTTCGTGGGCAGGTGGCACACCGGGAAAGACGACGACTACGTCGAGGCGATCGACGACATCGAAGTGCTACTCGGGCTCTGCGAACGGACAGGGACCATGAGTGACGAGATCGCGGACGGTTACCTGTCACCGATGGCTGCGCTCGACGAAGACGCTATCGTCCATGCGCTCATCTCGAAACCGATCTGGGATGCGATCGCCGCTGCAGGGGCGGAGGAGCCATCGCTGGAAGCCGCGTTCGGCGGTGCCCGGATCTCGCATGAAATCTACGGCGCTCGGCTGTCAGAGGTCGACGCGCACTTGCGTGCGATGGCCGCAGTCAGAACCTTTGTTGACAATCATCAACTCCGTTGGGCGACAACAGGGGAACCCGACCAGCGCTACCCGACTGAGATGGGCGGGCAATTGGGTTCCGCCGATGCGTTGGTGTTTTTGGCGGATGCACGCCGCGATTACCGTGACTCTCCGGTCGCGCTGGCTGGTCTTGATACCTACGAGGTTCACCTTCGTGACTGGATCGATCACTACGAATAGTCAGCTCGTGGCTGCCACCGAGAGCCGTTCCTTCTGCGGCGCCGGCGCCACGGTGCGCACCGCGGCGATGCACAGGACCGCGATGGCAAAGCACATCACGGTGTACCACAGGCTGCCGATCGGATCCCCATGCGCGGTAACGCCGTTGCCCGCGCCGAAGTATGCCGGCAGCGCGCTGAGCCAGAGCGCCGCCATGACCACCAGGTAGGCGACGGCGTAGCCGATCAACCAGGACGGGCTCGTGTACCGCGGCTCGGTCGGGCTGGCCACGGTCCCACGCAGCCGCCGCCACTGGGAGACGAGCGCCCAGACCGCCACGGCGCACACGGCCACCAGTTCGGCCGCGTAGGCGATGCCGCCGGCGGTGCTGCTGCCGGTCACGCCGCCGATGACGGTCGCGGGCAGCGGCAGGATCGCGGTGCCCAACGACGCCAGCACCCCGGCCACCACAGTGCGCCAGAGGATTTGGATACCGGTGAAGCGGCGGCCCCGGTCCGCGTGGCGGCCCACGAAGAACTGCACACACAACGCCAGCGACATCGGCCACAGCGCCGCGAACACCACCACGCTGGGCAGCGGCACAGAGTCGAACATCGGCTGGTTCATCGGGTTGTGCACCGACCATTCCCACCACCGCAGCTGCGGGCCCAGGTGGTCGAAGATCTCATAGAACGCGTGGTGGACGAACCCCACGCACACGGCGCCGACCAGGGTGCCGTAGCGGCGGAAAATCCCTAGGCTGCGGACGATTTCGAACGCGACGGTCGCCATCATCGGGTAGATCGCGACGATGTACAGCGGCAGCCGGCCCCACAGGAAGTCCACCGTGAACACGTTGTGCGCGAACATGGTGTCGACGCGGTCGGCGATGCCGAACGCCGCCGGAAAGTACAGTGGCGGTTCGATGATCAGCAGATAGGCCACCGCGCCGAACCACAGCGCGATGTTGGTGGCGTCACCGTGTCTGCGCCACCGGATGATTGCGTAGACCAGCGCCAGAATCGCGCCGGTGATGACTGTCAGCTCGAGGACCGGCAGGGTCCAGTTCTCCAGCTGCAGGGGATTGCGGACCTCGAGCAGGCCGCCGGCGGTCTGGCAGGAAAACCCAAGGCGCCCGGCAAGGTCTGCGAAAGTCGAGGAACACAGGTCAGACATTGGCGGCCTGCTTTCCGGCGGTGTACCAGTGGGTGACGTCGTAGCCGGCGTCATAGCGCTCGAACCACTCGGCCGCCAGCGCGGGCAGCTTCTCGTGCTCCGGATTGTGGCCCGGGATCTGGCTGCGCACGATGCCCGACAGCGCAGTCAATTGCTCGCGGACCGGGAGATCGTGGAACGCGCTGGTGAACGGTCCGAAGTCCGGAATCCGGCCCAGCCGCTTCAACACCGTGTTCTTGCGGCGTTCCAGCGCGAACGCCGACAGCGCGTCGACCTTGCGTACCTCCAGCGGCAGATGCTTGTTGAACCCGTTGCACGCCATGCGGATGCAGTCCATCACGTGCTTGAAGATCGACGGCGCCACCCGCATGCGGTACCACGGATCGTCGACGAGGCCGTTGTAGATGATCAGCGCCGAGCTGCGGTGCTCGACCTCTTCGACGAAGTGCCACAGGAACAGGGATGCGACGCGGTCGTCGCCCGGTGCGAACAGGGTGTCGTCATGGTCGAGCATCAACTTGAAGACCGGCGTGAACGTCGCCTCCAGGTCGGCGGTGTAGGCCAGCCGGTATTTGAGGGGTTTGTTGGCGACCAGGTCGTCGAACGCGGCGATGACCTCGTCGAGGGTCTCTTTGAGCTCCGGATGGGCCTTGATGAGGCCGCGCGCATGTGCCCGGTGGGCCATCGAATGCTGCCCCTCCTGCCGGACGAAGGCGTCGGCCTCTTCGGCGATCACCGGGTCGGTCAGCAGCGGCTTGGCCTCGGCCATGGTGCTGACGATCATCTTCTCGAACGCAATTGCCAAGAAGGACACGGCATTTGCCATTGCGGAGAACGCGGGGTTGGTCTCGTTCCAGAGGAACGGCACGGGGTGGTCCGCGAAAGCGAACCGCATCTTGCGGACCTGGAGATCGGTCATTGGGCACCTCGATCAGTAATCATACAAACTATGTCGCCTGTGTATGGTTACAGTGTCGGCTCGCATCCGTCAATGCCCGCGGCGATGTCAGCCGTGTACCGTCCGGCGGATGGCACGCAAACGTCGCGGTTGGGCTGGGGAGCCGCCCGCCGATGACGAGGAGGCGACCCGGCGGATCGTCGCCGCGGCTGTCGAGCTGCTGTCCGCGACGGGCACCGCGATCACCATCGCCGATGTCGCCGAGTCGCTCGGTGTCATCCGGCAGACGGTGTACCGGTACTTTCCGACGGCCGACGAGCTGATGCGGGCCGCCGCCATCGCTTCGGTCGCAGGCTTCCTGGATCAGCTCAGCGAGCACGTGCGGGGGATTCATGATCCCGCGGACGCGATGACCGAGGGTGTCCTCTACACACTCGACGCCGTGGCCCGGACACCACACCTGGGCATCCTGATGTCGGCGCCGTACGTCGGCGCGCACAGCAGCGACATGGCTTCTGCCGAGGCGCAGGACTTCGGCATGCAGATGATCACCCGATTCGATGTCGACTGGGCCGACTACGGATACGACGACGCGGCGCTGCGCGAGCTGGTCGAATTCACGCTGCGCATCATGCTGTCCTACTTTCTCGCGCCGGCCGGGGACGGCCGAACTCCCGACGAGTTGCGGTCCTTCATCCGGCGTTGGCTGGGCGCGGCGATTCTCGGCCAGCGGTCCGCCGGAGCCGGCTGAGCCAGCGGTGGCGATCAGCGCCGGTCAGGGCTACTTTGTGTTGGTATGAGCACACATCTGTCCACTCGTCGTTTGATGGCCGCGGCCGGCGGGGCCGCCCTCCTTGCGATGGGCGTGCTCACCGCAGGCTGCAGCAACAACGGCGGGCAGTCGCCGTCGACCACCACGACGACCACGCCGTCGACGTCTGCTTCGGTGGTGCCGACCGAGAAGAGCATCAGCCCGACCGGAGGCAACCTGTTCAGCCCGGGCGTCACCGCGCCGGGCGCGCCGAACGTGGCACCCGGTCTGCATCCGGGGATCAACGGCAACAACTGACTGCCGACGAAAATCGGCTCCTGGAAACATCTTTGAGCCACTAGGCTCACAAGATGACTCGCCCAACCCTGCGTGAATTGTCCAGCCTCCCCGTCGAACCGGTTCGTCTGGCGGACTCGGCTCTGGTCTTGATCGACTGCCAGAACACCTACACGCAAGGGGTGATGGAGCTCGAGGGCGTGCAGGCCGCGCTCGATGAGACCGCCGCGTTGCTCGACCGTGCCCGCACCGCAGGCATTCCCGTCATCCATATCCAGCACGATGACGGGCCGGGTTCGCTGTACGACATCGGCGCCGATATCGGTGCGATCGTCGACCGGGTGGCTCCGCGCGGCGACGAGCCGGTGATCGTCAAGCAGTTCCCGAACTCGTTCGTGCAGACCGATCTGGATGAGCGGCTCAAGGGCCTCGGCGCGTCGAACCTGGTGCTCGCCGGGTTCATGACGCACATGTGCGTGAACTCCACCGCACGCGGTGCGTTCAGCCTCGGGTACGCGCCGACGGTCGTGGCCGCGGCGACGGCGACCCGCACCTTGGCCGGGCCCGACGGTCAGGCCGTGCCGGCCGCGGCGCTGCAGGCGGCGAGCCTCGCGGGGCTGGCCGATCTGGTGGCGGTGGTGGCACCCAACGCGGCCGGTATTCCGGACTAATCCGGCCTGGAATGGCATGATTGGCTGATGCGGATGTCAGCCAAGGCGGAGTACGCCGTCCGCGCCATGGTCGAATTGGCCGCCGCCGAGACGGGCGTGCTGGTCAAAACCGAGGACCTGGCCAAGGCACAAGGCATCCCCGCGCAGTTCCTGGTCGATATCCTGACCAACCTGCGCACCGACCGTTTGGTGCGCAGCCACCGCGGCCGCGACGGCGGCTACGAGCTGGCCCGGCCGGCCGCGGACATCAGCATCGCCGATGTCCTGCGCTGTATCGACGGTCCATTGGCGAGCGTGCGGGACATGGGCCTCGGCGACCTGCCGTACTCCGGACCGACGGCGTCGCTCACCGATGTGTGGCGCGCCCTGCGCGCCAGCATGCGTTCGGTGCTCGAACAGACCAGCCTCGCCGACGTGGCCGCCGGTAACCTGCCCGACCACGTCAGCGAGCTGGCCGGCGACTACCGCACGCAGGAAGCCCGCCGCGGCCACTCCTAGCCGACTTCGCGCGAGCGGCCGCGTTTGTACGCCAACACGCCGCAATTGGTGTGCATTTTGCGCACCTTCGCGGCCGCCGAGCGTGCGCCAGGCCGGACTGAATTCCTCTCGGGCGAGTTTCCGGCGATCGTCGATCTACGTGCGACGGACGGCCTGATAACCTCGGACGCAGCGCTGGTCCCGGCAAGGCTTTGTTCCTTGAGATCAGGCGCGTAGGCCGTGGCTTGAATTGCCGGCCGGCATGAACCGTTTGTGCGGCTCCGCACATCTCACGCGCTCGCCGCACTTTCACCTTCAGGGCCGAAGACCATCGGCCGATGCCGCAGTGCAACTATTCGGCACCTGAAATCGCAAGCACAACAGAATATTTCGATATCCACGCCAACAGAATCGAGCTGACAATGACGACATGGTCGATACCGCAAATCACTACCGGGTCCGAACGCCGGTTGTTGGAGAGCGCGCTGGACCGCAACCGCGCTGAACTGGTCAACACCGTGCGCGGACTGCCGGAAGTCGATGCCCGTCGCCGCCTCGTTGCGTCAATGACCACCCCGGTCGGGCTGCTCAAGCACGCGGCGGTCGCCGAGCGAATCTGGTTCCAGCACATCCTCGGCGGGTTCCCGGATAGTGAATGCGGCGGCGGTACGACGGCGGGCGATACCAGCTTCATCGTCGATGGCGATGAGGCGGTGGCCGACGTGATCGCCGAATTCGAAAGTGCCAGTGCACGTTCCCGCGCTATCGCCGCCCAGTTCGATCTCGACGAAATCAGAACCCATCCGCACCTTGGCGAGGTCAACCTGCGATTCATCTACTTGCTCGCGATCGAGGACTTCGCGCGTCACGCGGGTCACGGCGACATCCTGCGCGAGCAGATCGAGCATTCTCGCGTTGGTGAGGAGTGACGATGTCGCTGACTGCGTTGTCACGAAACGGCATTGCCCGCCGCGGCGATCCCCGCGATCAGCATTCGTAGCCCGCCGTCGAAATCGTCTTCGACCGACACGGTCGTGGCGACCTCGGACAGCGCGGCGATGTGCGGGTACTGCCCTCCGGCCGCCGACCCGATGCGGGCCGCAGTCTCCGCCGCATCCCCGGAGAACGGTCCGGCCAGTTGAGCTTGCGCAGACCCCGTGACCAGGCCCAGCACGGCGTGAAACGCCGAGAGCCGGCCGGCGTCTGACAGGCCCGCTCGGCCCAGTGCGCCGACGAGCGCGTCGGCGATGGCGAACCCGGTGGCCGACGCCATTCGCCGGGTCAACACGAGGGGGATGGCGGCCGGGTGGGCGCGCACCCCGCGCCACATCGCGGACGCCGTCGCATGTACGTCGGCCGCCCAGTCGTCGGTGGGTTCGGGCACGACGATGCCGGCGGCCACGGCGGCGACAACCAGTTCCTCCAGGCCCTCCTTGTCGGCGACGTAGTTGTACATCGTCATCGGCCCGGTGCCCAGTGCGGCTGCCAGGGACCGCATGCTCAGCGCCGCCAAACCGGATTCATCGACTATTCGCAGTGCGGCCGAAGCGATTTCGTCCGTGGTGAACCGTGCGCGCATGAGCAACCCCTTGACAAGTACGTCGTACGTGTTGAAGTGTAGTCGATACGTACAGTGTACTTATGTGAGGAGTTGTGATGACATCAGCGATCCCGGTCGAGCGGTTGGATTTCGTCAGCGGTGGTGACCGTTGTGCCGCGTGGCTCACGTTGCCGTCGGCGCCAGGGCCGCACCCCGCGGTGGTCTTGGTCCACGGTCTCGGCGCCACCCGCGACATGATGCTGCCGCAGTACGAGCAGCACTTCGCCGCGGCGGGCATTGCCACCTTGTCCTTCGACTACCGGTTCACCGGAGAATCCGGAGGTCAACCGCGGCAACATATTTCGATTCCCGAACAATGCCGTGACGTCGCCGCCGCGATCGACTTCCTGCAGCGGCACCCAGAGGTCGATGCGGACCGAATCGGCTTGTGGGGCACGAGCCTCGGCGGCATGAACGTCGTGCGGGTGGCCGGCAGCCGGAACGATATCGCCGCTGCGGTGGTGCAATGTGCCATCACGCACGGGCCGGCGGCGGCCGGGACCGCCGGTCTCCGCGGCGCGCTGCGGCTGACGCCGGCGATCATCGACGACGCGGTGCGCGCGGTGTTCCGGCGCAGCCGTCGCTACGTGCCCATTGTCGGGCAGCCGGGGACCGTCGCACTCGTGACGGTCGCCGGTGCGGAGGACGGCTGGCGCTCGACGGTGCCGGCCGGCGCGACCTTCGACAACCGGATCACGGCGGTCGACGCCGCACTGTTGATCACGAGGTCGGCGCTGCGCTACGCGGCGACGGTGCAAGCGCCGCTACTGGTGTGCGTCTGCGATGACGAGACGCTGATGGATCCGCGCTACGCAGAAGCGGTGGCGCATCAGGCGCCGCGTGGGGTTGCCCGGCACTACGACTCCGACCACTTCGCCATCTACCATCCGCCGCTGGTGCGACGAGTGCTCGACGACCAGCTCGCCTTCCTGACGGAGCATCTCTGATGTCGGCGCGTGATCTGTTGCGCGCCAACGACGAACGCTTCGCCGGCGTAGTCGCCGGCTTGACACCCGACGAATGGGCGGCGCCGAGCCTCTGTGCGGACTGGAGCAACCGCGAGGTGCTGGCGCATCTGGTGGTCGGGTGCAGTCATCCGGTCGGCGGGTTCCTCGGCGCGCTGGTGCGGCACGGGAACTTCGATCGTGCCAACACCGCCGTCGCCAAGGAACGTGCACGAAGCTGCGGCATCGACAGTCTGCTGGACGATTTCCGGGCCGTCAGCGCGCGCCCGGCGGGAGTCGGCAGGTACTTTCCGGCGCAGCTCCTGATCGGCGACCACATCACCCATGAGTTGGACATCCTGTTCGCCGTCGGCCGCGAACCGGACATCCCGCCCCAGCTCCTGAATGCCGTGCTGGACACCCAGGTGGCTTTTCCGAACCCGTTCGTCCCGGCATACCGCAACAGTCAGGGGCTGCAGCTCGTCGCCGTCGACACCGGATGGCGTCACGGCGACACCGGGCCGACCGTGGAAGGCACCGCCGCCGAGCTGATCTCGGTGCTGGGCAACCGGCCCAAGGTGTTGCCCCGACTACGGGGTGTGGGTGCCGAGTTGCTGGCCGACCGGGTGCTCAGCCGCCTGAGCCGTACGGCCGGGTGATGATCTCCAGGTAATGCCCGCTCGGGTCCTGGAAGTAGACGCCCCGACCACCGTCGTTGTGATTGATCTCGCCGGGATGCTGTCCGCGCGGGTCGGCCCAATGTTGCAGCCCGCGTTCACGAATCCGGTCGTAGATCGCGGTGAATTCGTCCTCCGACACCAGAAACGCGTAGTGCTGCGGGAGGACGGCGGTGCTCTCCGGCAGCTGGGCGAAATCCAAGTTGACGCCGTGGTTCAGTTCGACGGCGAGGAAGGGCCCGGCTTCTCGGGCGGAAGGCAATCCGAAGAGCTCGGTGAAGAAGGTGGCCGCGGCCGAGCGGTCGGTCGAGTGGACGATGGTGTGGTTGAAGGTGATGGCCATATCCCTCTGTTCTACTCGTCCACGCGCGCCGCGTCACTGCCGGTGTGAGCGGTCCGTGCCTGTCATGATCTAGGTATGGCGTTCGACCTGCGTGAGCTGGCAGTTCCGGTGATCGTCGCGCCGATGGCCGGCGGGCCGACGACGCCCGAACTGGCCGCGGCGGGCTCCTCGGCCGGTGGTCTGGGATTCGTGGCCGCCGGCTACCTGACCGCAGGGGCGCTCGCCGATCGCATCACCGCCGCCCGCGCGCTGACCACCGGCCCGCTGGGTGTGAATCTCTTTGCCTCCCAACCCAGTACCGTCTCGCCTCGCGAGATCGAGCGCTACGCCGCCGACCTCGCCGGCGAAGCCACCCGGTACGGGACCGCACTCGGCGCTCCGACATTCAACGACGACGATTGGGCGGCCAAGCTCGACGTGGTCGCCGACTTGCGGCCCGACGTCGTGTCGTTCACCTTCGGCGGACCCACCGCCGACGAGTGCGCGCGATTGCGGCAGGCCGGCATCACCACGGTCGCGACGGTCACCACGGTGGCCGAGGCCCAGCTCGCGGTGGCCTCCGGCGTCGACGCCCTCGCCGTGCAAGGCCCCGGCGCCGGCGGCCACCGCGGCACCTACGACCCGCTGGCCGTGCCCGCCACGCAGCCGCTGACCGAGCTGTTGGCCGACGTGCTCGCCGCCACGGAAATGCCGGTCGTCGCGGCCGGCGGGCTGATGACTGCCGACGATGTCGCCGCCGTGATCGCGGCCGGCGCGGTGGCCGCGCAACTCGGTACGGCGTTTCTGCTCGCCGACGAGTCCGGCTCCAGTCCGGTGCACCGCGCCGCGCTCGTCGACCCGAGGTTCACCGAAACCGTGGTCACCAAGGCATTCTCGGGGCGCTACGCCCGCGGACTCCGCAACCGGTTCATCGACGAGCATGACGAGCAGGCCCCGCTGGGCTATCCGGAGGTGCACTACCTCACCAGCCCGGTGCGCAAGGCCGCGGTGGCGGCCGGCGATCCGGACGGGACAAATGTGTGGGCGGGTACCGGATTCCGGAGAATCCGGTCGGGGTCGGTCGCCGACATCATGGCCGGGCTCGGATGAGCGTCGTGAAAGGAACAGGCATGCGAACCGTTGTCGCGATCCCGTTGGCGGTGGCGTGCGCCTGGCCGATCACTGTCGCCCATGCCGACCCCGTTCAGGTTCCGCGTTGTGCCAGTGCGCAATTGACGCCGAGCCTCGGCCCGCCCGATGGTGCCGCCGGAACCACGTTCTATCCGTTGATCCTGAAGAACACCGGCGACGCCCCGTGCAGCATGTCGGGTTATCCGGCGGTGTCCTTCATCTCGGGCTCCGACAACCATCTGGTCGGCGTCGCCGCGAGCCAGGACGCGGAATCCATCATCGGTGTCGTGGTGATCTCACCCGGTCAGGCGACCTCGGCGAACCTCGGCATCGTCAACGCGGGCAACTTCCCAGCCGACTGTAATGCGGTGCCGGTCAGCGGTTTACAGGTCAACCTGCCGGGGGAGTCCGATCCGGTCATCATCGGTCACGCTGATACCGCTTGTGCCAGTACGGCGTACCCGACGTTGCGGGTGGGGCCGTTCACCGGCGCGTAGCGATGGAGATGCTGCCGTCATCGGTCCGTGCGGTGATCTGAGCGACGGCGCGGGCCGGGTCCTCGGTCTGCGGAACCCGCACCTTCGCGTGATCGCCGGCCTGTGCCCGAACCAGGTACGGACCGCCCGGCGGCACGGTGATGTCGATGTCCGAGTCCCGATTGGTGACGTCCACGGTGCGCGGGGCAACCTCACGGAAGTCCACGCCGATGTGTCCGTCGGTGGACTCGGCGATGAAGGCATCGGTGACGACGATCGGGGCGCGGGTCTGGATGTCGCCGCTCTGCGTGTGGATTTCGATCCGGCGGGCGTTGCCACCGAGCACGACGGCGCCGTCGGTGTTGTGCACGATCAGTTGATCCAGGTCGGTCTGGCTGAGCATCACGCCGACCTGTTGTTTGGTGGTCACCGAAAGCCGGTGTGCGACGTCAGGTGGCAGCGTCACCATGATTTCCCCGGGCGGACCGAAGTCGAACAGCGGGGACGGCTCACCGGTCACCGTGAGGCTGACGGCGCTGCCATTCCGGGTGACCTTCAACGCCTGATGGTCGTCTTTCGCGGTGTTGAGCAGGCGCATCCGGACCCGCGGTTCACTGACGTTGCGGTCGCTGGTGATCCGGATGGCTGTCGGCATGTCGCCGGTGTCGATCGTCAGGGAGTTGAAGTCGGCCGGCAGGGTCTCGGACTCGGCGGCGACGCGCACCGAGCTGATGCCCCAGGCCAGTCCGCCGATCCCGGCGGCCGCCGACAGCGTCACCACGACGGCGGTGACCACCAGCAGCGAGCGGATCGCCGAACGGCCACCCGGGGTCAGCTCAGGCGGCGCACCGGTGTCGGCCAGCGGTGCGGTATCCAGATTCGAAGTCATGGAAAGTCCTTTTCTCTCTTCAGGATTCGAGATAACGCAAGACGGCGAGGACACGCCGGTTCTCGCTGTCGTCGGGGGTCAGGTCCAGCTTGGTGAAGATCGAGGCGATGTGCTTCTCCGCGGAGCCGACCGAGATGTGCAGCAGCGCGGCAATTGCCGAGTTGGTCTTGCCTTCGGCCATCAGCTGCATCACCTCTTGCTCACGTGGGGTGAGCACGGCCAGGGTGGAGCGGCGGTGCGTGCGCACCAGGATTTGTGACACCACTTCGGGGTCCAGGACGGTGCCGCCGCTGCCCACCGTGGTGACGGCGTCCAGGAACGCCGGGACGTCGGCCACCCGGTCCTTGAGGAGGTAGCCGAAACCCCTTGTGTCGGAAGTGATCAGATCGGCCGCGTACCGTTCTTCGACATAGTGTGACAGCACCAGAACCGGCGACTCGGGATTCTGGCTGCGGAGCAGCGCGGCGGCGCGGATGCCCTCGTCGGTGAAGGTCGGCGGCATCCGGACGTCGACGATGACGAGGTCTGGCTGATGCTCGTTGACGGCACGCAGCAGCTCCGTGGCATCGGGCACCCCGGCCAGCACATCGTGGCCGGCGTCGATCAGGATGCGCTCGATTCCCGCGCGCAGCAGAGCCGAATCCTCGGCGATCACAATGCGCATGGCAGTACCGCCGTCACGGTCGTCGTACCGGTTTCGGGGCTCGAGACGGCGAAGGTGCCCCGCGCCGCGCGCACCCGCTCACCGAGTCCGCGCAGGCCCGTCGTGTCGTCGCCAGTGCTCTGGGCTCCGCCGATACCGTCGTCGAACACCGAGATGTGCAACTGGTCGGTGGGCTCGTGGTAGCGCACCGTCACCACGGCGTGGGTTGCCCGGGCGTGCTTCGCGATGTTGGTCAACGACTCGGCGACGACGAAGTATGCGCACGACTCGACCTCATCGGAAAAGCGTTTCGGCAGTTGCAGTTCCAGCGTCACCGGCACGCCCGCGGTTTCGGTGCGCTGCACCACTGCCGACAGGGCGGCGTCGAGCCCGCGGTCGGCCAGGATCGTCGGGGCGATGCCGCGCACCACATTTCGCAGTTCGAGGAGTGCGGCTTTGGCATCGTCGTGTGCTTCGGCGATGAGCTTGCGGGCTTCGGGTAGGTCGGAGTCGAGCTTGGTCTGGGCGAGCCCGATCGTCATTGCGAGCGATACGAGCCGGGGCTGCACGCTGTCATGCAGGTCGCGTTCGATGCGGTGCCGTTCGGTGGATGCCGACGACACCGCGCCGCGGCGGGCCTGGTGCAGGGCGCTGACCTCGTGCTGCAGTGCTGCCGTCGGGGACGCCGGCAGCAGCCACCGGTCGATGACGGCGTCCACGCGGGGGCCGAACACCAGGATGGCTCCGGCGGCGGCCAGCGCGATGACGGCCAGCAGCCAGGACAGCGGCGGGGAGATGAAGCTGAGCCCGGCGGCGGTATCGCTGTTGTGGATCGCGGTGGCCGCGGCAGGACCGATCAGCGCGAAGGCCAGTAGGGCGAACGCCAAGCCGACCGCGAAGATGTCGAAGACCATGCGCAGATAGCTGTGCGCCAACACCTTCCAGAACCGGCCACTGCTGACGTCCAACCACAGCTGATGCGCCCATCCTTGAAAACCGCTGTAGGGCGTCATCTTTCGGTACGGGACGGCGATTCCGAAGCCGAAGATCGCTTCGCTGCGTACCCGCTCCACCCGGTCGGTGGCGCGGACGGCGTACACGAACAACACCCCGCCGAACACCGTTCCGATCACCGACGGAATCGAGGTGACGGCGAGGATGAGAAGGGACAGCGGTATCCAGAACCAGATCATGCCGGCCACGGCGCCGACGATCATCGACGACGTGGGGACGACACCGAGGTCTGATGCGCGCTGCACCGGCGGTGCCGGTGTCGGATATGTCGGCTCGGCCGACGCGGGGCCTGTAGCGGTTGCGACCATGCCTCCAACTTAGGCACCGGCGGAGTCCGGAGACACGGCGTTTTCCTGCGACTGTTGTGGGGGTTTACCCCCGCCCGGTAGGCCAACCCGCACCTCGCGATGGACGCGCGTGCCAGAATCGGCTGTGTGCAGATCGGGATGACGATGCCAGTGATGGAGTCCAACCTCGACGCGGCCACGCTCACCGCGTGGGCCCGCGTGATCGACGGCGGGCCTTTCTCGTCGCTGTGTTGGGGTGAACGCATCGCTTTCGACAATCCGGATTCACTCACCCTGCTCGGTGCGCTCGCCGCCTGGACGGACCGGGTCCGACTGGTCACCACGGTGATCGTCCCGCAACTACATGATCCGGTGATGCTGGCGAAAGCGCTGGCCACCGGTGACTTGCTCAGTGGTGGACGGCTCACCGTCGGGATCGGCGTCGGAGGCCGTCACGAGGATTACCACGCCGTCGGCGCCGACCCCAAGACCCAGACCATGCGCGGCATGGCCGAACGCGTCGCCTTGATGAAGCGGGTTTGGGCGGGGGAGAAGCTCACCGAATCGGTTCTGCCCGTTGGCCCGCAGCCGGTACAACCCGGTGGTCCGAAGCTGCTCGTCGGCACCATCGGCTCGAAAACCATACGCAGCGCGGCGAATTGGGCCGACGGGATGGCGGGCACCACGCTGGACCTCAGCGTGGACCGCGAGAGCGAGCTGTTCGATGTCGCCCGCGCCGCGTGGGCCGAGGCGGGAAAGCCCAAGCCGCACTTGGCCACCTCGTTCTGGTTTGCCCTCGGCAAGGGTGATGAGCCGCGCAACCAGGTGCACCGTCACCTGCGCCGGTACATGAACTGGATTCCCGAGGAGTACGTCGACGCGATGGCGCCGACGACGGGCTGGGCCGGCACCGAGGACGAATTGCTCGACGTGCTACAGAAATTCGATGACATCGGTGCCGACGAGGTACATCTGATTCCGACCAGTTCGGACATTGACCAGCTGCGCCGGGTGGCCGACGTGGTCAGGGACTTCACCGGAGAGGCATCCCTATGACCCGTGCGTCCGACGTACTGGCCGGCCTGCCGCAGGTGCGGGTGTGGCAGGAGGACCTCTACCGGGATCTGCATCAGCATCCGGAGTTGTCGCACCAGGAACATCGCACCGCAAAGCTGGTGTCGGACAAGCTGACAGGGCTCGGCTATCAGGTGACCGAGGGTGTCGGCGGCACCGGTGTGGTCGGCATTCTGCACAACGGTGACGGCGCCTCGGTGTTGATGCGCGCCGACATGGACGCGCTGCCGGTCGCCGAGGCTACCGGGCTGACCTATGCCAGCACGGTCCGGGCCACCGATGCCGCAGGCAAGGACGTGCCCGTCATGCACGCATGCGGCCACGACACTCACGTCACCTGTCTGCTCGGTGCGGCCGCGCTGCTCGCCGACGGGCGAGATCACTGGCAGGGCACCGCGATCGCGTTGTTCCAGCCGGCCGAAGAGGTCGGTGGCGGTGCCGCGGGCATGGTCGCCGACGGCCTGGCGGACATCGTCGGCAAGGTCGACGTGGCCCTGGGCCAGCACGTCGGCCCGGCGCCCGCCGGACTGGTCGGCACCCGCAGCGGGCCGGTTCTGGCCGCCGCCGACAGCATCCGCGTGACGGTGTACGGGCGCGGCGGTCACGGGTCCATGCCGCATGCCTGCATCGATCCGGTGGTGCTGGCCGCCATGATCGTGGTCCGGCTCCAGACGGTCGTGTCGCGTGAAGTCGCACCCACCGAGACTGTCGTGCTCACCGTCGGCAGTATCAATTCGGGCACCAAGAGCAACATCATCGGTGACCACGCGGTGCTCGAACTGAACCTGCGCACCTACGACGAAGCGGTCCGCACCGCCGTCATCGCCGCGATCAAGCGCATCGTCGTCGCCGAATGCCAGGCGTCGGATTCACCGAAAGAGCCGGAATTCGATTTCTACGACCAGTTTCCGGTGACCGACAACGACGAGGCCACCACCACCCGTGCGCATGACGCATTCGTCGAGCACTTTGGCGACCGGGTGCTGACGATCCCGCCGGCTTCGGCCAGTGAGGATTTCAGTGACATCCCCAATGGTCTCGGCGTGCCGTACACCTACTGGATGTTCGGCGGTATCGATGCCGCCGAGTTCACCCGCGCGGCCGAGGCCGGCCGGATCAGCCAGGACATCCCGGTGAACCACTCGCCGACGTTCGGCCCGGTCATTCAGCCGACGCTGGACACGGGCACCGAGGCGCTCGTGGTGGCAGCGTTGGCCTGGTTGTAACCCTTTGGGCGGTAGGCGATCTCGAAGAGGCACGCCGCCAGCACGCAGAGTGCGATGGCTTCGATCATCTGGATGACCAGCATCGTCCACGTGGTGTGCGCGACCGCGACGAAGAACTGCATGTTCGGGATGACGACGAACAGCCCGCCCCAGACGCCCCACCACGCCGCCTTGCCCAGCCCGCGGCCCGGGTACAGCCGTAAGAACATGAAGCACAGCATCGTCAGCTGCAGCAGGTAGGTGAAGAACAGGAACGGGAACAGATCCATGATCTCCGCCAGCGGGCGCTGCGGGTAGTCGATCGCGGGGTAGCTGTTGCCAAACAGCACCGGCCCCAACGTCTTGTGAAAGACGACATCCAAAATGAAGGTCAGGATCGACACCGGCACCGCGATCCCCAAGAAGCGTCCCCACCCGAATTGCTTGCCCATGACGTCCTTCCGATCTCGAGATTCGGCTCGTTCCTATCCCGGTTGGGCACGCAGCGGATGTCGACATCCCGGCAGCCGGGCAATTACTGACTGATGATCTGGGCGAAGTGCGTTTGACCTGCGGTGCAACGAGGTAACCTCCGCGTGGAGACTGCCTGGAGGCACGAAGGGGAGTAACGGTGAAGATCAAACTTGCAGCCCCGGTCGGCATTGCCGCAATCGTGGTCGGCTTGGCCGGCGTGACGGCGGGTCCGGCTTCGGCGGCCAACAACATCAAGCCGTTCGGACAGCAGGAGGCGCTGAACGAAATCGGCTACACGGTCAAGGGCCTGAAGCCGAGTTCGGACCCCGTGCCCCACAACGGCCAGCTCTACTCAGCGACCGTGAAAGTGGAAGGACTCGGAGGCTGGGCGAACCCCATCACCGCGTTCTTCAACGCTCGAGCCGAGAGCGGAGCGAACTATCGGGTGATCGGCGGCGGTCTGCCGTCGGCACCTCCCGGCGCGACGACGACCGGAAAGCTCTACTTCGACGTCGTCGGTGACGTCCCGAACAGCGTCGTCTACAACGACGGCATGCAGGACCTGATGGTCTGGGTGCCCGGTGCGCCGGTTGGTGGTACGCCCAGTGACGCCGCGGACATGGACGAAGGCCCGGTCGGGACCAGCGAGATCATCAGCGCGCCGCCTGCCGAGAGTGCGGCACCTGCCGAGGGTTCGCCGACGGGCGGCAATCTGTTCACCCCTGACGTCATCGCGCCGTCCCCCTTCGAGCTCACTCCGGCGGACGTGGCTTCGCCGGGGTACAACTCCGGTAGCGGACGCCGCTGATTCCTACGAACAGAAGTCGCCCGATTCCTGACGGACGTCAGGCGGATTCTCGCAGTCCCACACGCCGCTGGTGCGGCGGCAGCGGGCGGCTACCAGTGCTGCGATTCGTCGGTTCGTGATCCGGTCCGTCGTCGTCGGAGTTTGTTGGCGAGAACAGACTGCGCCGGAGGGCTTGGGGATTCTTGGGCGACAAGGCGTGCGGAGCCGCACGTGATAGGTCGGAAAGTGCCCCCGGCAGGATTCGAACCTGCGGCCTTCTGCTCCGGAGGCAGACGCTCTATCCCCTGAGCTACGGGGGCGCTTGATGCTGGCGAGCCAGCGGCGCCGTTGGGCGATCACAGACTAGCGCATCGGTGGCCCGCCTCCCGAATCGGTGCGGACCGCCTATCGACCAGCGGACGACCGATGACAAGCGTGAGCAGCTCAGCCCATAGGATGGACCCCCGTGACCCCCGCCGATCTGGCTGAACTGCTAAAGAACACCGCCGCCGCGGTCCTGGTCGAACACGGCCTGGACCTCGCCGCGCTGCCCGAAACAGTGGTGATCGAGCGTCCGCGTAACCCCGAGCACGGCGATTACGCCACCAACCTGGCGTTGCAGCTGGGCAAGAAGGTCGGCGTCAACCCGCGTGACCTGGGCGAATGGCTGGCCGAGGCGCTGATCAACGCGGACGGCATCGCAGACGCGAGCATTGCCGGTCCGGGCTTCGTGAACCTGCGCATCGAGGCGTCCGCGCAGAGCGTCGTCGTCCTCAACGTCCTGGGCGGCGGCGCCAGCTACGGCACGTCCGAGGAGCTCAAGGGCCGTCGCATCAACCTGGAGTTCGTCTCGGCGAACCCGACGGGACCCATCCACATCGGCGGCACCCGCTGGGCCGCTGTCGGTGACGCGCTGGGCCGTCTGCTGGCCACGCAGGACGCCACCGTCACGCGTGAGTACTACTTCAATGACCATGGCGGGCAGATCGACCGTTTCGCCCGCTCGCTGGTTGCGGCCGCCAAGGGCGAGCCGGCGCCGGAGGACGGCTACGGCGGCGACTACATCAAGGACATCGCGGCCGACGTCGTGGCCAAGCGGCCCGACGCGCTGAGCCTGCCGGCCGATGAGTGCCAGGAAGTCTTCCGCGAGCTCGGCGTGGACCTGATGTTCTCATCGATCAAGCAGTCGCTGCACGACTTCGGCACGGACTTCGACGTGTACACCCACGAAGACTCCATGCACACCTCGGGCCGGGTGCAGCAGGCCATCGACAAGTTGCGCGACAACGGCTCGATCTATGAGCAGGACGGCGCAATCTGGTTGCGCACCACCGACTTCGGTGACGACAAGGACCGCGTCGTCATCAAGAGCGACGGCAACCCGGCATACGTCGCCGGCGACATCGCGTACTACCTGGACAAGCGCCAGCGCGGGTTCGACCTGTGCATCTACATGCTCGGCGCCGACCACCACGGCTACATCGGCCGCCTGAAGGCCGTCGCCGCCGCGCTGGGGGAGGACCCCGCCACGGTCGAGGTGCTGATCGGCCAGATGGTCAACCTGGTCAGGGACGGCCAGCCGATGCGCATGAGCAAGCGCGCCGGCACCGTGATCACGTTGGAAGACCTGGTCGACGCCATCGGCGTGGACGCGGCCCGATACGTGCTGATCCGGTCGTCGGTGAACAGCCCCATCGACATCGATCTGGGGCTGTGGGCCAGCGCGTCCAACGAAAACCCGGTCTACTACGTGCAATACGCGCACGCCCGGCTGTCGGCCCTGGCGCGCAACGCCGCCGACCTCGGCCTGCAGTCGGACCTCGGGCACCTCGATCTGCTCAGCCACGATCGCGAAGCCACGCTGATGCGCACCATCGGCGAGTTCCCGCGCGTGCTCAAAACCGCTGCGGCCCTTCGTGAACCGCACCGCGTGTGCCGGTACCTGGAAGACCTGGCCGGTGACTACCACCGGTTCTACGACTCCTGCCGGGTGCTCCCGATGGGCGACGAAGAGCACAACGACCTGCACCGGGCGCGGCTCGCGCTGTGCGCGGCGACCCGCCAGGTCATCGCGAACGGTCTGCACATCCTCGGCGTCAGCGCTCCGGAGCGGATGTGAGCGGGCAGTCCACCGGCACCGCGGTGCCGGAGAAGCCACGGACGCCCGACGAGGTCAACCTGTTGGCGTCGAATGTTTGGCCGCGCAACCTCGTTCGTAACCCGGACGGTCAGGTCAGCATCGCCGGCGTGACGGTCGGTGCACTGGCCGAGCAGTTCGGCACGCCGCTGTTCGTCATCGACGAGGACGACTTCCGGTCGCGTTGCCGCGAGATCGCCGACGCGTTCGGTGGCGGCGAGCACGTGCACTACGCCGGAAAGGCGTTCCTGTGCGCCGAGATTGCCCGATGGGTCGCGCAGGAGGGCCTGTGCCTGGACGTCGCCACCGGCGGCGAGCTGGCCGTGGCGCTGCATGCCGAGTTCCCGGCCGAGCGAATCACGGTGCACGGCAACAACAAATCGGTCCCTGAGCTGACCGCCGCGGTCAAGGCCGGCGTCGGGCACATCGTGCTCGACTCCGAGATCGAGATCGAGCGCCTGGAGGCCATCGCCGGTGCGGCAGGCGTCGTGCAGGACGTCCTGGTCCGCGTGACCCCCGGTGTCGAGGCGCACACCCACGAATTCATCTCCACCGCCCACGAGGACCAGAAGTTCGGTCTCTCGCTGGCCAGCGGCGCGGCGATGGAGGCGGTGCGCAAGGTCTTCGCGACCGACAACCTGCGGCTGGTCGGCCTGCATTGCCACGTCGGCTCCCAGATCTTCGACGTGGCCGGGTTCGAGATCGCCGCGCACCGCGTCATCGGCCTGCTGCGCGACGTCGTCGCCGAATTCGGTGTCGAGAAGACCGCGCAGATGTCCGTCATGGATCTCGGTGGGGGACTGGGCATCTCGTACCTGCCCAGCGACGACCCGCCACCCATGAAGGAACTGGCCGACAAGCTCAAAGCCATCGTGAAGGCCGAGTCCGAGGCCGTCGGGCTGCCCACGCCCAAGCTCGTCGTGGAGCCCGGCCGCGCCATCGCCGGCCCCGGCACCATCACGCTCTACGAGGTCGGCACCGTGAAAGACGTTGCGGTGTCGGCCGACAAGTACCGGCGCTACGTCAGTGTCGACGGCGGCATGAGCGACAACATCCGGCCGTCGCTGTACGACGCCCAGTACGACGCCCGGCTGGTTTCGCGCGCCGGCGACGCTCCGGCGACGCTGGCCCGGATCGTCGGAAAGCATTGCGAGACCGGCGACATCATCGTCCGGGACACTTGGGTGTCCGATGATCTCGCACCCGGTGATCTACTGGCAGTCGCCGCCACCGGCGCCTACTGCTATTCGATGTCCAGCCGGTACAACCTGCTGACCCGTCCCGCCGTCGTCGCGGTGAAGGACGGCAACGCACGCCTGATCTTGCGCCGGGAGACCGTCGAAGACCTGTTGAGCCTGGAGGTGAGTGGTCAATGAGTGAAAAGCCAATCGGCGTAGCAGTTCTCGGACTCGGGAACGTCGGGACCGAGGTGGTCCGGATCATCAACGACAGCGCCGACGACCTGGCCGCTCGCATCGGTGCGCCGCTCGAGTTGCGCGGCGTCGGCGTGCGCAAGGTCGCCAAGGGCCGCGGCGTGCCTGTCGACATGCTCACCGATGACATCGAGGCGCTGGTTTCGCGCGACGACGTCGACATCGTCATCGAGCTCATGGGACCCGTCGAGCCGGCCCGCAAGGCCATCATGGCCGCGCTGGAGCAGGGTAAGTCGGTGGTCACCGCCAACAAGGCGCTGATGGCGCAGTCCACCGGTGAACTGGCCCAGGCGGCCGAAAAGGCCCGCGTGGACCTGTATTTCGAGGCGGCCGTGGCCGGCGCGATCCCGGTGATCCGCCCGCTGACCCAGTCCCTCGCGGGTGACGTAGTGCTGCGGGTGGCCGGCATCGTCAACGGCACCACCAACTACATCCTCTCGGCGATGAGCGAGACCGGCGCCGACTACGCCGACGCACTCGCCGAAGCCGGTGTGCTGGGTTACGCCGAGGCCGACCCGACCGCCGACGTCGAGGGCTACGACGCCGCCGCCAAGGCCGCCATCCTGGCGTCCATCGCGTTCCACACCCGGGTCACCGCCGACGACGTCTACCGCGAGGGCATGACCAAGGTCAGCGCCGCGGATTTCGAGTCCGCCAAGGCGCTGGGCTGCACCATCAAGCTGCTCGCCATCTGCGAGCGCCTCACCACAGGCAAAGGCAAGCAACGGGTTTCGGCCCGGGTCTACCCGGCGCTGGTGCCGCTCGAGCACCCGCTGGCCTCGGTCAGCGGCGCATTCAACGCCGTGTTCGTCGAGGCGGAAGCGGCCGGTGAGCTGATGTTCTACGGGCGGGGTGCGGGCGGTGCCCCGACTGCGTCGGCCGTCATGGGTGACGTGGTCATGGCGGCGCGCAACCGCGTACAGGGTGGCCGTGGCCCGCGCGAGTCCAAGTACGCCAAGCTGCCCATCGCGCCCATCGGCGCCATCGAAACCCGCTACTACGTCAGCATGAACGTCGCGGACATCCCGGGTGTGTTGTCCTCCGTCGCCGCCGAATTCGCCAAGCGCAAGGTGAGCATCGCCGAGGTCCGCCAGGAGGGCATGGAGGACGAGTCCGGGCAGCGCAGCGGCGCCCGCATCGTCGTCGTCACCCACCGGGCCACCGATGAAGCCTTGTCGGAAACCGTTGCGGCCCTTGCTGATCACGAAGCGGTGCAGAGCATCAACAGTGTGCTGCGCATGGAAGGAACGAGTAAATGAGCGTGCACAAGCCGTGGCCCGGCCTGATCGAGGCCTACCGGGACCGTCTGCCCGGCACGGAGAACTGGACACCGGTCACCCTGCTCGAGGGTGGCACCCCGCTGATCCACGCCAAGCGGCTGAGTGAACTGACCGGTTGCACAGTGCATTTGAAGGTCGAGGGGCTCAACCCGACCGGTTCGTTCAAGGACCGTGGCATGACCATGGCCGTCAGCGACGCGGTGGCCCGCGGCCAGAAGGCCGTGCTGTGCGCATCCACCGGCAACACCTCGGCCTCTGCGGCCGCCTACGCCGCGCGCGCAGGCATCACCTGCGCGGTGCTCATCCCGCAGGGCAAGATCGCCATGGGCAAGCTGGCGCAGGCAGTCATGCACGGCGCCAAGATCATTCAGGTCGACGGCAACTTCGACGACTGTCTGGAACTGGCGCGCAAGCTGACCGCCGAGTACCCGACCATCGCCCTGGTCAACTCCGTCAACCCGGTCCGCATCGAGGGGCAGAAGACGGCGGCGTTCGAGATCGTCGACGCGCTCGGCACCGCTCCCGACGTGCACTCGCTGCCGGTCGGCAATGCCGGCAACATCACCGCCTACTGGCGCGGTTACAGCGAATACCACCGTGACGGCGTCTCCGACCGGTTGCCCCGCATGCTCGGCACGCAGGCCGCCGGCGCGGCGCCGCTGGTGCTCGGCGAGCCCGTCAAGAACCCCGAGACCATCGCGACCGCGATCCGAATCGGTTCTCCGGCATCGTGGGACGGTGCCGTGGCGGCCAAGGAGCAGTCGGACGGCCGCTTCCTCGCCGCCACCGACGAAGAAATCCTGGCCGCGTACCACCTGGTCGCCAAGGCCGAAGGCGTGTTCGTCGAGCCCGCGTCGGCCGCCAGTATCGCCGGCCTGCTCAAGTCCATCGAGGACGGCTGGGTCAAGGCCGGCTCGACCGTGGTCTGCACCGTCACCGGCAACGGCCTCAAGGATCCCGACACCGCCCTCAAGGGCATGCCCGAGGTCAAGGCCATCCCGGTCGATCCGACTGCAGTGGTCGAACAGCTCGGACTGGTCTGACGCCAGTGACCGTGAACCTGCCCGCCGGACTGCTCGCCACCGCCGTCGTCCCCGCCTCGAGCGCCAATCTCGGCCCCGGCTTCGACAGCCTGGGCCTCGCGCTGAGTCTGTACGACGAAATTCAGGCTGAGACAACCGATTCCGGCCTCACCATCGAGGTGACGGGAGAGGGGGCCGGGCAGGTTCCGGACGACGAGTCCCATCTGGTCGTCCGGGCGATCCGGCGCGGCCTGGCCGCGGGCGGAGTCTCGGTTCCCGGTCTGAACATCAAGTGTCGCAACGTCATTCCGCACTCGCGCGGACTCGGCTCGTCGGCCGCCGCGGTGGTCGGCGGTTTGGCTGTCGCCAATGGCCTTATCGCCCAATCGGGTTCACAGCCACTGACGCTCGAACAGCTGGTCCAGCTGTCGTCGGACTTCGAAGGCCATCCCGACAACGCCTCGGCCGCCGTGCTGGGCGGTGCCGTGGTGTCCTGGACCGCACCGGGCCCGGCCTACGCGGCCGTCCCGCTGACGCTGCATCCCGACATTCATCTGTTCCCGGCGATTCCGCAGGTGCGCTCGTCGACCGCGGAGACCCGGGCGGTGCTTCCCGCACAGATCGCGCATGCCGACGCCACGTTCAACGTCAGCCGTGCCGCACTCCTGGTCGTGGCGCTGACGCAGCGTCCGGATTTGCTGATGGCGGCCACCGAAGACGTGATGCATCAACCGCAGCGTGCAGCGGCGATGCCGGCCTCGGCGGAATATCTGGCGATGCTCCGGCGTTCTGGGGTTGCAGCAGTGCTTTCTGGTGCTGGACCTGCGCTTATCGCATTCAGCACCGAGCCCGAACTGCCGGCCGAAGTCCTCGAATTCGGTGCGGCCAACGGTTTCGCCGTCGAAAAGATGGCGGTGGGCCAAGGGGTTCGCTGGACCGTCGGTGCCGGCGTCTAACGGAAAGCACACGCCGGAGTGGCGTTTCTTGCTTCATTGTCGGATGAGAGATATTCTCGCACCGTCCAGCAATCGCAGGCTCTAGTACCTGCGCCTACGGTAGGACGACCACTCTTCTCTTAGATGTTCAACTCGTGGACTGATGGTTCGCCGCACGGCGGCAAATCCTGGTGCTTGGCTGATGCACTGCCTCAGCCGACCCCCGGCATTTGACGAATGCGGTTCGGGGAAGCCGTCCGACTGCGAACAAACCCTCGCCTGATCAACTGCGCGAGGGCACAGAAAGGAAATCCGTGACTGATACGGACCTCTTCACCGCCGACGGCAACACTGACGCCCCGGCAACTGAAGCGCCGGCGGCCGGACGCTCCGGATCGCTGACCAGTCTTCTGCTCCCCGACCTGCGTGCGCTCGCTGCCCAGGCCGGCGTCAAAGGCACCTCCGGCATGCGCAAGAGCGAATTGATCGCCGCCATCCGGGAACACCGTGGCGAGGCCAACGGCGCCAAGACCGAAGCCAAGGCCGCGAAAGCCGAAGCCAAGACCGAGGCCAAGGCCGCCGAGGCCGTCAACGGCAACGACGCCGCCAACGAGGCCAAGGAAGCCCCGGCCGCGAGCAACGCCGACGCTGCCGCCGGTGACGCCCCCGCAGCTGAGCAGACCCCGCGCCGCGAGCGCCGCGGCTCCTCGCGCCGGGCCGGTGCGCCCGTCGACGGTGAAGCCGGCGATGCCGGTGACAAGCCCGCCGAAAAGGCCGGCAAGACCGAGAACGCGGACAACGCCGACGCCCCCCGCGAGGAGCGCAACCGCGAACGGAACGCCGACAACAGCAACCAGGGCGGCAACAAGGCCGAAGGTAACCAAGGCGGCAACCGCGACCAGGGCGGTAACCGCGACCGCGATCGTGGCGGCGACAACCAGGGTGGCAACCGCGACCAGGGTGGCAACCGCGACCGCGATCGTGGCGGCGACAACCAGGGCGGTAACCGCAACCAGGGCGGCAACGACAACTCGAACAACAATGACGACGACGACAGCCGTCAGGGCCGTCGCGGCCGTCGGTTCCGCGACCGTGACCGTCGTCGTCGCGGCGAGCGTGGCGACAACCAGGGCGGGAACGCCGAGACCGAACTCCGCGAGGACGATGTCCTGCAGCCGGTCGCCGGCATTCTCGACGTGCTGGACAACTACGCGTTCGTCCGCACCTCGGGCTACCTGGCCGGCTCCAACGACGTCTACGTCTCGATGAACATGGTCCGCAAGAACGGCCTGCGCCGCGGCGACGCGGTGACGGGTGCCGTGCGGGTCCCGCGCGAAGGCGAAAGCAGCGCGCAGACCGGAAATAACCCGCGCCAGAAGTTCAATCCGCTGGTGCGCCTGGACAGCGTCAACGGTGGTCCGGTCGAGGCGGCACGCAACCGTCCCGACTTCACCAAGCTGACCCCGCTGTACCCCAACCAGCGGCTGCGCCTGGAGACCACGCCCGATCGGCTGACCACGCGGGTGATCGACCTGATCATGCCGATCGGTAAGGGTCAGCGTGCGCTGATCGTGTCCCCGCCGAAGGCCGGTAAGACGACGATCATGCAGGACATCGCCAACGCGATCACCCAGAACAACCCGGAATGCCACCTCATGGTGGTGCTCGTCGACGAGCGTCCGGAAGAGGTCACCGACATGACGCGCTCGGTGAAGGGTGAGGTCATCGCCTCGACCTTCGACCGCCCGCCGTCAGACCACACCCAGGCTGCCGAGCTGGCGATCGAGCGGGCCAAGCGCCTGGTCGAGCAGGGCAAGGACGTTGTGGTGCTGCTGGACTCGATCACCCGTCTGGGCCGCGCGTACAACAACGCGTCGCCGGCGTCGGGCCGCATCCTGTCCGGTGGTGTCGACTCGACCGCGCTGTACCCGCCGAAGCGCTTCCTCGGTGCTGCGCGCAACATCGAGAACGGCGGCTCGCTGACCATCATCGCGACCGCGATGGTCGAGACCGGCTCCACCGGTGACACCGTCATCTTCGAGGAGTTCAAGGGCACGGGTAACGCCGAGCTCAAGCTCGACCGCAAGATCGCCGAGCGCCGCGTGTTCCCGGCCGTCGACGTCAACCCGTCGGGCACCCGTAAGGACGAGCTGCTGCTCGGTCCGGACGAGTTCGCGGTCGTGCACAAGCTCCGCCGCGTGCTGTCGGGTCTGGACCCGCACCAGGCCATCGACCTGCTGATGAGCCAGCTGCGCAAGACCAAGACCAACTACGAGTTCCTGGTCCAGGTCTCGAAGACCGCTCCGGGCAACATGGACAACGACTAGTCCCAGCCCACGCAAAAGCCCCCGGAATCAACTGATTCCGGGGGCTTTTGCGTTAGGTCGTCGGACTACGGTTGGGCCTTCAGGCCTGGCATCACGTAGCGACGCACGTGCGCGAGCAGTTCGTCGGCATTGTTGGCGTCGAGCCGCTGCCCGGGCATCGTGGCGAGTGACAGGATGACGCGCGCGACCCACTCGGCAGCGTCGTCGATGTCGGTGTCAGGGTGGATTTCGCCGTTGTCACGAGCGGCGACGAGGTAGCGGGACCAGAAATCGGCGAGGTCGGGCACCAGGCCCTGCACGCCGGCGCCCGCGCAGGCGGCGAACTCGTCGGGCTCCTCCACGCGCAGCTTCATCAGCAGCGCGCCGGGGTCGTCATATGCCGTGCGGCCGTGCTGGATCCCGGTCACGATCTGGTTGTCCAGACCACCGATCGACGCCAGCATGGCGTGCGCGTCGGTCCAGTAGGCGTTGTTCAGGCGGACGATCGCCGCGCCCAGCAGCGTCACCTTGTCCGGGAAATGTCGGTAGAGCCAGCCACGGGATACGCCCGCGGCCTCGGCGACCTCGGATACCGTGGTGGCGCGAATTCCCTTGGCGCGCATGCACTCTTCAGCGGCGTCGATCAGTCGATCGCGCACGCTTCTCGGGGATTCAGGGCTTGCCACCGGAGGTCTCCTCACATGTCAACCGGGCGAACGACGATTCTGCCAGGGCGCTGACGCTATTGCGCTACCCCTCAGCCATGGTAGACACTTTCCAGAATCTGTTCACTCTGGGTGGTTGTCGTGATCACCCACCGCACCGGGAGCCTAAATGGCGGAGACCCTTCAGCAGCTGCTTCGCGAACGCGCCGACCAGGACACCGTCGCCGTCAAGTACGGCGACACGACCTGGACCTGGCGAGAGTACGTCGCCGGAGCCAAGGCGCAGGCCGCCGCCCTCGTGGGTCAGGCCGACCCGCTTCGGCCGCTGCACGTGGGCACTCTGCTCGGCAACACCCCCGAGATGCTGACGGCGCTGGCCGCCGCGGCGTTGGGCGGCTACGTGCTGTGCGGCATCAACAACACCCGTCGCGGTGAGGGGCTGGCCCGCGACATCGCCCGCGTCGAATGCCAGATAGTCCTCGTCGATGAGCACGGGCGCGCACTCCTCGAAGGCGTCAGCCTGCCCGGTGTCACCGTCATCGACGTCACCGCGACCGAATGGCCGCAGCGCGACCTGACCCCGCATCGGGAAGTCGGACCCGACGACACCTTCATGATGATCTTCACCTCGGGCACCAGCGGCGAGCCGAAGGCCGTCGAGGTGGCCCATTCCATCGTGCTGTTCTCGGCCGCAGCCCTGGTGCAGCGCTACGAACTGACAGAACAGGACACCTCCTACCTGGCGATGCCGCTCTTCCACTCCAACGGCGTCTACGCCGGCTGGGGCGTCGCACTCGGTGCCGGCGCGGCGATGGCGCCGGCACAGTTCTCCGCGTCGAGGTTCCTGCCGGACATCCGCCGCTACGGCGCGACCTACATGAACTACGTCGGCAAGCCGCTGGCCTACATCCTGGCCACCGCCGAGCAGCCCGACGATCACGACAACCCGCTGCGCGTGGCCTTCGGCAACGAAGCCGCCGACCGCGACATCGACGAGTTCAGCCGTCGATTCGGCTGCAACGTGTGGGACGGCTTCGGCTCGACCGAGCTCGCGATCATCATCACCCGTTCGGAGGGCACTCCGGCAGGCAGCGTCGGGCAGGGGTTCCCGGGCGTGGCTGTCTACGACCCGGAAACCGTCACCGAGTGCGAGGCGGCCCGCTTCGACGAAACGGGCGCCCTGATCAATGCCGAGGCGGCGACCGGCGAGCTGGTGAACACCAACGGCAGCGGCATGTTCCGCGGCTACCACAACGACCAGGGCGCGACGGATGAACGCCTGCGGCACGGCATGTACTGGTCGGGTGACCTGGCCTACCGCGACGCCGACGGCTGGATCTACCTCGCCGGCCGCACCGCCGACTGGATGCGAGTTGACGGGGAGAACGTCACCGCGGCGCCCATCGAGCGAATCCTGTTGCGGCACCCCGTGATCAGCCGGGTCGCGGTGTATCCGGTGCCCGACGAGTTCGTCGGCGACCAGGTGATGGCCGCCATGGTGCTGCGTGACGGCCAGACCCTCGACCCGACGTCATTCGCGGAGTTCCTGGCCGCGCAGCCAGACCTGTCTGCGAAGTCCTGGCCGCGGTATGTCTGGCTCGCCGACGACCTGCCCAGCACCGCGACCAACAAGATTCTCAAACGGGAACTGGTCGCCCTGGGCGCCGATCCGGCCGGCCGCGTGGTCTGGCAGCGCGACGGCACCGAGTACACGCGGGTCGCCGAAAACTGATTCCGGCCGTCGTGTCCCCGTGCGGTTCGCCCGTTCGTCTCAAAGGTGTTGGACGATCAACCCTGAAGGAGACAACGATGAAATACGCGACGCTGATCTACATCAAGCCGGGCAGTCACGACACGGATCTCACCGAAGACGAGCACATGGCGGTGACGGCCGAATACATGGCCCTGCGGCAGGAGCCGCAGTGCGTCGGTGGCGGCCACCTGCAACCGGTCGAGACCGCCACGACGGTGCGCGGCGACGGACTGATCACCGACGGCCCGTACGCCGACACCAAAGAGGTGTTCGGTGGGTACTTCGTCATCGAAGCCGACAATCTCGACGTCGCTCTGGAATGGGCGCAGCGGATCCCGGCCGTGCGGATGGGCGGAGCCGTGGAGGTGCGTCCGCTGGTCGAAATCCCGGGGGAGGTCTAGGGCGAGCGAAGCGACGGGATGGGTCGAGCCCTGATCGACGACATTTTCGCGCGGGAGTGGGGCCGGGTCCTGGCCGCGCTCATCGGCATCCTCGGCGACTTCGAACTCGCCGAGGATGCCGCGCAGGAGTCGTTCGCCCGGGCCGCCGAGCGCTGGCCGCGCGACGGCGTGCCCGAAGCGCCCGTCGCCTGGTTGGTGCGCACCGGTCGCAACGCGGCGATCGACCGGTTGCGCCGCGAGCAGACGCTGCAGGCCAAAACCCGGCTGCTCCAAGCGGATCAACAGGCAACCACCATGGACGAGATCGACCTCGACGACAGCACCATCGGCGACGAGCGCCTGCAGCTGATCTTCATGTGCTGCCATCCGGCGCTGGCGCGCGAGGCCCAGGTGGCGCTCACGCTGCGGGCGCTCGGCGGGCTGACCACAGCCGAAATAGGGCGCGCCTTCCTGGTTTCCGAGGACACCATGAAGCGTCGGCTCTCCCGCGCCAAGACCAAGATCAAGGCGACGAACATCCCGTTCGCGCTGCCGGCCGACCGGCTGCTGCCCGACCGCGTGGCAGCGGTGCTCGCGGTGATCTACCTCATCTTCAACCAGGGCTTCACCGAGCGCGACGACCTCGCCACCGAAGCGATCCGGCTGGGCCGGCTGCTCGCCGAATTGCTGGCCGACGAACCCGAGGCCTACGGGCTGCTGGCCCTGATGCTGCTGCACGATTCGCGACGCGCGGCCCGGGTGGCCGACGGCCAGGTGGTGCCACTCGCCGAGCAGGACCGGACGTGCTACGACCAGGCCAAGGTCGACGCCGGCCGGGCCGCCCTCGACCGCGCGTTGGCCCTGCGGCCGGCCGCCGGGCCGTACGTGCTGCAGGCGGCCATCGCCGCCCTGCAGGCCGAGGACGAGATCGACTGGCACGAGGTCGTGGTCCTCTACGAGCGGCTGGAAGAGCTGACCGGATCGCCTGTCGTCGCGCTCAACCGTGCGGTGGCCGTCGCCGAAGCCGGCGATCCCGCCCGGGCACTGGGGCTCATCGACGCACTTGACCTCGGTGACTACCGCTACCTGCCGTCGACTCGGGCGGAATTGTTGCGCCGGTTGGGCCGCACGGCCGAGGCGCGGGACGCGTTCGAACGGGCGCTGACGCTCGCGACGACCGAGCCGGAACGACGATTCCTGGCGCGCCGGCTGACCGAGCTGGGACAGCACTCCGGCCAGGAATAGTCGCCGGCCCGGCGGCGTTTAGGACCTTGGCGGCTGACCTGGCATAATCGACCGCCGAACCCCCTCGGTTCCGGTTCACGTCCGAATAATCGGGCGACCCGGCGCCATCGATCGCAGAGGACCATGAAATGAAATCGGGTATTCACCCCGCATACGTCGAGACCACAGTGGTCTGCGGTTGCGGTAACAGCTTCCAGACGCGTAGCACCAAGGAAAGCGGCCACATCGTGGTCGAGGTGTGCTCGCAGTGCCACCCGTTCTACACGGGCAAGCAGAAGCTTCTCGACACCGGCGGCCGCGTGGCTCGCTTCGAGAAGCGCTACGGCAAGCGCAACACCGGCTCGAAGGCCGCATCCGAGAGCTAGCTTCGTTTACGGCGCCCCGATCTGTCGCATTCGCGTCAGGTCCGGGCGCCGTTTTCGTATCCAGAGCCCGGCACCCCAGAACAACCGCAGGAGTCCGAAAGTGGCAGAGACAGATACCGCGCCCCGCATCGAGGCGCTGCTGGCCGAGCACGCCGACCTCGAGCGGCAGCTGGGGGACCCGAACCTGCATGCGGACGCCGGCGCGGCCCGCAAGGTCGGTCGCCGGTTCGCGCAGGTCTCGCCGATCGTGGTGACCTACCGCAAGCTCGAGACTGCCCAGGGCGACCTCGAAGCCGCTCGGGAGCTGGCCGCCGAGGACGCCGCGTTCGCCGCGGAGGTGCCCGAGCTGGAGGCCCGCGTCGCCGAACTCGACGCCAAGCTGACCGATCTGCTGGCCCCGCGTGATCCGCACGACGCCGACGACGTCGTGCTCGAGGTGAAATCCGGTGAGGGCGGTGAGGAGTCGGCGCTGTTCGCGTCGGACCTCGCGCGCATGTACATCCGGTACGCCGAGCGCCATGGCTGGACCGTCACGGTGCTCGACGAGACCTGGTCCGACCTCGGCGGCTACAAGGACGCCACCATCACCATCGCCAGCAAGGGCGATTCCGCCGACGGCGTGTGGTCGCGCATGAAATTCGAGGGCGGCGTGCACCGTGTGCAGCGCGTGCCCGTCACCGAATCGCAGGGCCGCGTGCACACGTCGGCCGCCGGCGTACTCGTGTACCCGGAGCCCGAAGACGTCGAGCAGGTCCAGATCGACGAGTCGGACCTGCGCATCGACGTCTACCGCTCGTCCGGCAAGGGCGGCCAGGGCGTCAACACCACCGACTCGGCGGTGCGTATCACGCACCTGCCCACCGGCATCGTCGTCACCTGCCAGAACGAGCGCTCGCAGCTGCAGAACAAGGCCCGCGCCATGGTGGTGCTCGCCGCGCGCCTGCAGGCACTCGCCGAGGAGCAGGCCTCGGCCGACGCCTCCGCGGACCGCGCCAGCCAGATCCGCACCGTGGACCGCAGCGAGCGCATCCGGACGTACAACTTCCCGGAGAACCGGATCGCCGACCACCGCATCAACTTCAAGGCCCACAACCTCGACCAGGTGCTCGACGGCGACATGGACGCGCTGCTCGACGCCCTCGCGGCCGCCGACAAGCAGGCCCGGCTCGCGCAAGAGTGATCCGCCAGGCCATCACTGAGGCGACCACGCAGCTGGCCGCCGCGGGTATCGATTCCGCCCGGGTCGACGCCGAATACCTCGCCGCCCACGCCGCCGGGGTGGACCGCGCGCGGGTGCTGTGGTCCGAGCCGGACCCGGCGTTCTATCCGCGCTTCCGCGCGCTGGTGCAGCGCCGCGCACAACGAATTCCCTTGCAGCACTTGATCGGAACCGCCGCATTCGGTCCCGTTGAGGTGCAGGTCGGTCCGGGGGTGTTCATTCCCCGGCCCGAGACCGAGGCGCTACTGGAGTGGGCCATGAACCAGGCGCTGCCGCCGAGCCCGGTGATCGTGGACCTGTGTACGGGATCGGGAGCCCTGGCACTCGCGCTCGCGCACACCTGGCCGCAGGCGCAGGTCGTCGCCGTCGAGAAGTCCCCGGAGGCCCTCGTCTACGCCCGGCGCAACTGCGCCGCCAGCAGAGTCGAGGTGCTCGAAGCGGACGTCACCGTTCCCAGCCTGCTGGCAGACAGGGACGGCACAGTGGACCTGCTGGTGTCCAACCCGCCGTACATCCCCGACGGCGCCGACCTCGATCCCGAAGTCATCGACCACGACCCGGCCAGTGCCCTGTTCGGTGGGCCCGACGGCATGTCCGTCATCGTGCCGATCATCGCGCTGGCAGCCCGGTTGCTGCGTCCCGGCGGCAAGTTGGGCATCGAACACGACGACACCACAGCCGATCAGGTGGTGGCCGCGCTGGACCGCGACGGTACGTTCGGTGACATCACCGCGCGGCGCGATCTGACCGGGCGGCCCCGGTTCGTCACCGCGACCCGACGGTAAAACGGGTCATGGCAACCGACGAAACGCTTGCGTGAGGAGTCATAGATGGAGACGTTCGACTGCGGTGATGCGGCCAAGCGCGCCACCGGGATCGCCTCGGCTATCAGTGCGCTCAAGGGCGGTCGCCTGGTCGTGCTGCCCACCGACACCGTCTACGGACTGGGTGCCGATGCCTTCAACAGCGAGGCCGTCGCGGCGCTGCTGGCCGCGAAGGGGAGGGGCCGCAACATGCCCGTCCCGGTTCTGGTCGGTTCGTGGCGCACCATCGACGGGCTCGTCTACGCCGTGCCGCCCGCTGCCCGGGACCTGATCGAAGCGTTCTGGCCGGGCGCGCTGAGCCTGGTCGTGCGGCAGGCCCCGTCGCTGTCGTGGGATCTCGGTGACACCAACGGCAGCGTCATGCTCCGCATGCCGCTGCACCCGGTGGCGATCGAGCTGCTGCGCGAGGTCGGTCCCATGGCTGTGTCCAGCGCCAACATCTCCGGGCAGCCGCCCGCGGTCAACGCCGACGAGGCGCGGGCGCAGCTGGGCGACAAGGTCGAGGTGTACCTCGATGCCGGACCGGCGACCAAGCAGGCCGCGTCCACGATCGTCGACCTGACCGGCGGGGCACCGCGAGTGCTGCGGGAAGGGCCGATCTCCGCCGCGCAGATCGCCGAAGTACTCGGTGTCGAAGCGGAGTCCCTCACCGGCGAGCCGGCGTGACGGCCAGCGAGAAGCCGGAGGCGGATCGCGCATGACCGTAGTCGCCGACGCCGGCCGGCTGCTCGCGCAGATCGACCGAGGCACCGGGGTACCGCTCCGGGAGCTGGTGCTGGTCGGTCTCACCGCGGCGATCATCACCTACTTCGCCACGGGCTGGGTGCGGGCACTGGCGTTCCGGTTCGGTGCCGTCGCCTACCCGCGCGAGCGTGACGTCCACGTCCAGCCTGTCCCGCGCATGGGCGGGCTGGCCATGTACATCGGGGTGGTGGCCGCGGTGCTGCTGGCCTCCCAATTACCCGCGCTGACACGAGGTTTCGTCTATTCGTCCGGCATGCCGGCGGTCGTGGTGGCGGGCGGCCTGATCATGCTCATCGGCCTGATCGACGACCGCTGGGGCCTGGATGCCCTGACCAAGTTCGCCGGCCAGATCACCGCGGCCAGTGTCCTGGTCACCATGGGTGTCGCGTGGAGTGTGCTGTACATCCCGATCGGCGGCGTCGGCACCATCGTGCTGGACCAGGCGTCGTCGATCCTGCTGACCCTGGCGCTGACGGTCTCGATCGTCAATGCGATGAACTTCGTCGACGGCCTCGACGGCCTGGCCGCGGGCCTGGGCCTGATCACCGCGTCGGCCATCTGCATCTTCTCGGTCGGGCTGCTGCGCGACCACGGCGGTGACGTGCTGTTCTACCCGCCGGCCGTCATCTCGGTGGTGCTTGCCGGCGCCTGCCTGGGCTTCCTGCCGCACAATTTCCACCCCGCCCGGATCTTCATGGGGGATTCCGGGTCCATGCTCATCGGCCTGATGCTGGCTGCCGCGTCGACCACCGCGGCCGGCCCGATCTCGCAGAACGCCTACGGCGCGCGCGATGTGTTTGCTTTGCTGTCGCCGTTCCTGTTGGTGGTTGCGGTGATGTTCGTGCCGGCCCTCGACATGCTGCTGGCCATCGTTCGTCGCACCCGTGCCGGCCTGAGCCCGTTCAGCCCCGACAAGATGCATTTGCACCACCGGCTGCTGCAGATCGGGCACTCGCACCGCCGCGTCGTGCTGTTGATCTACCTATGGGTCGGCATCGTGGCTCTCGGGGCGGCCAGCACCATTTTCTTCGACCCCCGGTACACCGGTGCGGTGATGCTCGGAGCCATCTTCCTGGCCGCCATTTTCACCCTGATCCCGCTGCTGCGGCGACGCGATGACCTGCCAGAAGGCGAGTACGACAAAAAGTAGTAGGTGCCCGTTTTCGGGTGCCCACCATGTGGTACGGTTCTCGCAGAACCCGAAAAACCTCGCGGGTTGCCGGCCCGGCCCATCGGTTCACACAAGCCGATCGGCGCCGAATGACGACCGACAAAGGGAGCTTCCCCTTGGGTGATTCCAGTGTGCCCGACGCGCTCGATGTGACCTTCGATACGCTCTTTGGGCACGCACACAGGATTGCCAGGTATATGGGGACGGCACTCGTGACCGCGGGATTGAGGTGAACACCATGACGACACCAGCGCAGGACGCGCCCTTGGTGTTGCCGGCAGTGGCTTTTCAGCCTATTCGATTGTTTGCTATCTCGCTCCTCGTAACGGTTGTCGCGCTCGGCGGCGGCTACGCAGTGAGTGGAAATCTCAAGTTCGGCGCCTTCTTCGGCCTGGGGATGGCGCTCGGTCTCACCAACGCACTCATGGTCCGTCGCGCGGTTGCCAAGGTCACCGCCAAGGACCACCCGCTGAAGATGCAGATGGCGGCCAACTCCGCGATGCGGTTGGTGGTCATCTCGGTGGTCGCGCTGTTGATCACGTGGTTCTTCAAGCCGGCCGGTATCGGCGTGCTGTTCGGGGTGGCACTGTTCCAGGCGATTCTTGTCATGAGCACCGCATTGCCGGTGATGAAGAAGGTGCGAGCCGGCCAACGTAACGGTGGCGGCGTCGACCAACCAGAAGCACACGACGGATCAGAAGCAAAGGACTGACGACCCAAGTGATTCAACAATTCACCGCCGAGGCCGCCATTGAGGTCGGCCACCACGAGCAGCACGAGCTGTGGGGCTACACCTTCAACGTCGACACGATCATCGCCACGAGCGTGGCCGCGGTCATCGTCATCGCGTTGGCCTTTGTCGTGCGGGCGAAGGTGACCTCCACCGGGGTGCCCGGCGGTGTGCAGCTGTTCTTCGAGGCCATCACCATCCAGATGCGCCAGCAGATCGAGACCGCGATCGGTATGAAGGTCGCTCCGTTCGTGCTGCCGCTGGCCGTCACGATCTTCACCTTCATCCTGATCTCCAACTGGCTCTCGGTCCTGCCGGTGCAGTTCGGTGGGGAAGACGGTGGCGCCAAGGAGTTGCTGGCCCCGCCGGCCTCCGACATCAACTACGTGTTGGCGCTCGCGCTGTTCGTGTTCCTCTGCTACCACGCTGCGGGTATCTGGCGCCGGGGCGTCTTCGGCCACTTCAAGAAGCTGCTGAAGGGCCACGTCGCGGTCCTGGCTCCGATCAACATCGTCGAGGAGATCGCCAAGCCGGTCTCGCTGTCTCTCCGACTCTTCGGCAACATGTTCGCCGGCGGCATCCTGGTCGCGCTGATCGCGATGTTCCCCTGGTACGTGCAGTGGGCGCCGAATGCCATCTGGAAGACCTTCGACCTGTTCGTCGGCCTGATCCAGGCGTTCATCTTCGCGCTGCTGACGATCTTGTACTTCAGCCAGTCGATGGAACTCGACGAGCACCACTAAGTACCCGCAAGACCTGTAGGAACCACAAATAAGACCCTGGTAGCGCAGCTACCAGTTACCAAGGAGGAAAAAGAGAATGGCCGACGCAGCAACGAACGCCACTATCATCCAGGGCGCCCTCATCGGCGGTGGCTTGATCATGGCCGGTGGCGCCATCGGTGCCGGTATCGGTGACGGTATCGCCGGTAACGCGCTGATCTCGGGCATCGCCCGCCAGCCGGAGGCCCAGGGCCGTCTGTTCACCCCGTTCTTCATCACCGTTGGTCTGGTGGAAGCCGCGTACTTCATCAACCTGGCCTTCATGGCGCTCTTCGTGTTCGCCACCCCGGGCCTGTCGTAATCCAACATGGGTGAGTTGAGCGCAACCATCCTGGCCTCGGGCCAGGCAGCAGCGGAAGGCGGCGGGGGTCAGAACTTCCTGATCCCCAACGCGACCTTCTTCGTCGTGCTGATCATCTTCCTGATCGTGCTCGGCGTGATCGGCAAGTGGGTTGTGCCACCTGTCAGCAAGGTTTTGGTCGAACGCGAGGAAATGCTGGCCAAGACCGCCGCTGACAACCGGAAGTCGGCTGAGCAGGTAGCCGCCGCAGAGGCGGACTACAACGCGGCGATGGCGGGTGCTCGCACGGAGGCTTCGGCCATCCGCGACGAGGCCCGCAACGAGGGCCGCAAGGTCGTCGACCAGGCGCGTGCAGCGGCGAGTGGTGAGGTGGCCGAAACCCTCAAGGGTGCCGACCAGGCACTGTCCGCACAGCGACAGTCCACAGAGGCCGAACTGCAGTCGTCGGTCGACAACCTGTCCCAGACGCTGGCGAGCCGGATCCTCGGCATCGAGTTGGCGTCTGACGTGAAATCAGGCGGGAGCCAGTAGATGGAAATCTTCATCGGGCAGCTGATCGGCTTTGCCGTCATCGTGTTCATCATCTGGAAGTACGTGGTGCCTCCGGTGAAGGGCTTGATGGCCAAGCAGCAGGAAGCCGTTCGCGTCGCGCTGGCCGAAAGTGCCGAAGCCGCACAGAAACTCGCGGACGCCGACAAGATGCACGCCAAGGCTCTTGCCGACGCCGAGGCTGAGTCGAGCAAGGTGACCGACGAGGCGCGGCACGATTCGCAGCGCATCGTCGAGCAGCTCACCGAGCAGGCCGGCATCGACGCCGAGCGGATCAAGGCGCAGGGCGGCCAGCACGTCGAGCTGATGCGCCAGGGCGTCATCCGCGAGCTCCGTCAGGGGCTGGGTGCGGATTCGGTGGCCAAGGCCGACGAACTGGTGCGCCAGTACGTCTCCGAGCCCGCCGCACAGGCCGGTACCGTCGACCGCTTCCTCGCCGATCTGGAGCAGATGGCGCCGTCCTCCGCCGAGGTCGGTACCCACGCCGAGGTGAAGCTGCGGGCCGCGAGCCGGGACTCGCTGACCGCTCTGGTCGGCAAGTTCGACGCCGCCGCGGGTGGTCTGGATGCGGCCGCGCTGACCGCGCTGTCCGATGATCTGGCCGCCGTCGCCCGCCTGCTGCTGACCGAGGTCAACCTCGACCGGCACCTGGCCGAGCCTGCCGACAACCCCGCCCCCAAGGTCGCACTGCTCGACGCGGTGCTGTCCGGCAAGATCGGCGCCCCCGCCCTGGAGCTGCTGCGCTCCGCGGTGTCGTCGCGCTGGTCGGAGCAGTCCGACCTGGTCGACGCCGTCGAGCACATCGCTCGCCTGGCGCTGATCAAGCGGGCCGAGGTCAGCGGTGACGTCGCCGAGGTCGAGGACCAGCTGTTCCGCTTCAACCGGGTGTTGGACGCGCAGCCGCGCCTCTCGACGCTGCTCGGTGACTACGGCACCCCGGTCGACGGCCGAGTTGCGTTGCTGGACAAGGTCCTTACCGGTGCCAACGGCTCGGTCAACAGCACCGTCAAGGCGCTGCTGACGCAGACCGTGAGCCTGCTGCGTGGCGAACGTGCCGACCAGGCAGTCCTCGATCTGGCCGAGCTGGCAGTCGCCCGCCGCGGTGAGGTGGTTGCCCACGTCGAAGCGGCCGCAGCCCTGTCCGATGCCCAGCGGACCCGACTCACGTCGGTCCTCACCCGCATCTACGGCCACCCGGTGTCCATCCAGCTGCATGTCGATCCGAGCCTCCTCGGTGGTCTGACCATCACCGTCGGTGACGAGGTGATCGACGGATCCATCTCGTCACGACTGGCTGCCGCCTCCAACCGGCTGCCCGACTAACTCCGAAACACCCAAGACTAGGAAGACCAAAAACCATGGCAGAGTTGACAATCTCGGCTGCTGATATCGAAGGTGCCATCGAGAACTACGTAACGACGTTCTCGGCCTCGACCGATCGCGAGGAAATCGGCACCGTCGTCGACGCCGGTGACGGCATCGCACACGTCGAGGGTCTGCCCTCGGTTATGACCCAGGAACTGCTCGAGTTCCCCGGCGGCGTTCTGGGCGTGGCCCTGAACCTCGACGAGCACAACGTCGGTGCGGTCATCTTGGGTGGCTTCGAGAAGATCGAAGAGGGCCAGCAGGTCAAGCGCACCGGCGAGGTGCTCTCGGTGCCCGTCGGCGACGAGTTCCTGGGCCGCGTCATCAACCCGCTCGGTGAGCCCATCGACGGCCAGGGCGAGATCAAGGCCGAGACCCGTCGTGCCCTCGAGCTGCAGGCCCCCAGCGTGGTTCAGCGCCAGAGCGTCAGCGAGCCGCTGCAGACCGGTATCAAGGCCATCGACGCCATGACCCCGATCGGCCGCGGCCAGCGCCAGCTCATCATCGGTGACCGCAAGACCGGCAAGACCGCCGTCTGCGTCGACACCATCCTGAACCAGCGCGAGGCCTGGGAGACCGGCGACCCGAAGCAGCAGGTTCGCTGCGTCTACGTCGCCATCGGCCAGAAGGGCACCACCATCGCCAGCGTGAAGCGCGCGCTGGAAGAGGGTGGCGCCATGGAGTACACGACCATCGTCGCGGCTCCCGCCTCTGACCCCGCCGGCTTCAAGTGGCTGGCCCCGTACACCGGCTCGGCCATCGGCCAGCACTGGATGTACAACGGCAAGCACGTCCTGATCGTGTTCGACGACCTGTCCAAGCAGGCCGACGCCTACCGCGCGATCTCGCTGCTGCTGCGTCGCCCGCCGGGCCGCGAAGCCTTCCCGGGTGACGTCTTCTACCTGCACTCGCGTCTGCTGGAGCGTTGCGCGAAGCTGTCCGACGAGCTCGGTGGTGGCTCGATGACGGGTCTGCCGGTCATCGAGACCAAGGCCAACGACATCTCGGCGTTCATCCCGACCAACGTCATCTCGATCACCGACGGCCAGTGCTTCCTGGAGTCCGACCTGTTCAACCAGGGTGTGCGCCCCGCCGTGAACGTCGGTGTGTCGGTGTCCCGCGTCGGTGGTGCCGCCCAGATCAAGGCGATGAAAGAGGTGGCGGGCTCGCTGCGTCTGGACCTGTCGCAGTACCGCGAGCTGGAGGCCTTCGCGGCCTTCGCCTCGGACCTGGACGCCGCTTCGAAGGCCCAGCTGGACCGTGGTGTTCGCCTCGTCGAGCTGCTCAAGCAGCCGCAGTACAGCCCGATGGCTGTCTCGGACCAGGTCGTCGCGATCTTCCTCGGTACCCAGGGCCACCTGGACTCGGTTCCGGCCGAGGACGTCACCCGCTTCGTTGACGAGCTCCTGGAGCACGTCAAGGCCAGCCACGCCGACATCCTCGATGGCATCAAGTCGACCAAGAAGCTGTCCGAAGAGGGCGAGGCCAAGCTGGTCACCGTCATCAACGACTTCAAGAAGGGCTTCGCGGCCACCGACGGTAGCTCGGTCGTCGTGAAGGAGGCCGAGGCTGAGGCCCTGGACCCCGCTGAGCTGGGCCAGGAGTCGGTCAAGGTCAACAAGCCGGCACCGAAGAAGGCCTAGGTAACCAATGGCAGCCACACTGCGCGAGCTACGTGGGCGAATCAAATCCGCTTCGTCGATCAAGAAGATCACGAAGGCACAGGAGCTGATCGCCACGTCGCGGATCGCTAAGGCGCAGGCCCGGGTCGACGCGGCCCGGCCCTACGCCACTGAGATCACCAACATGCTCACCGAGCTTGCGGGCGCCAGCGCGCTGGATCACCCGCTGCTCGTGGAGCGGCAGAACCCGCGTCGTGCCGGGGTCTTGGTGGTGTCGTCGGACCGCGGCCTGTGCGGCGGTTACAACGCCAACGTGCTGCGTCGGGCCGAGGAACTGTTCACGTTGCTGCGCAACGAGGGCAAGGACCCGGTGCTGTATGTCGTCGGCCGAAAGGCCTTGGGCTACTACAGCTTCCGCCAGCGCGCCGTCGCCGACTCCTGGACCGGCTTCTCGGAGCGTCCGGAGTACGTCAACGCCAAGGAAATCGCCGACACCCTGGTGACGGCGTTCATGGCCGGCGCCGACGACGAGGGTGACGGACCGGGAGCCGACGGCATCTTGGGTGTCGACGAACTCCACATCGTCTCGACCGAGTTCAAGTCGATGCTGTCGCAGACCGCCGAGGCCGTGCGGATCGCGCCGCTGGCCGTCGAGTACACGGGGGAGCCGACCGGCATCCACACCCTGTACTCGTTCGAGCCCAGCGCGGACGCGCTGTTCGATGCGCTGCTGCCGCGGTACATCGCGACCCGTGTGTACGCGGCACTGCTTGAGGCCGCGGCCTCGGAGTCGGCTTCGCGTCGACGCGCCATGAAGTCGGCAACGGACAACGCCGACGACCTGATCAAGGCCCTGACCCTCGCCGCGAACCGCGAGCGCCAGGCCCAGATCACCCAGGAAATCAGCGAAATCGTCGGTGGCGCCAACGCGCTGGCCGACGCGAAATAGGCCCCGTAGGAAGCGAAGAGAGAAATGACTTCTGCCGTAGAGACCAAGACCGCTGGTCGCGTGGTTCGCATCACCGGCCCGGTGGTGGACATCGAATTCCCGCGTGGCTCGGTGCCCGAACTGTTCAACGCCCTGCACGCCGACATCACGTTCGGTGCGCTGGCCAAGACCCTGACCCTCGAGGTCGCCCAGCACCTCGGTGACAACCTGGTGCGCTGCATCTCGATGCAGCCGACCGACGGCCTGGTGCGTGGCACCGAGGTTCGCGACACCGGTGCCTCGATCTCGGTGCCCGTCGGCGACGGCGTCAAGGGCCACGTGTTCAACGCCCTGGGTGACTGCCTCGACGAGCCGGGTTACGGCAAGGATTTCGAGCACTGGTCCATCCACCGCAAGCCCCCGGCCTTCGCCGACCTGGAGCCCCGCACCGAGATGCTGGAGACCGGTCTGAAGGTCGTCGACCTGCTCACGCCGTACGTGCGTGGTGGCAAGATCGCCCTGTTCGGTGGTGCCGGTGTCGGTAAGACGGTTCTGATCCAGGAGATGATCAACCGTATTGCCCGCAACTTCGGTGGTACCTCCGTCTTCGCCGGCGTCGGCGAGCGCACCCGTGAGGGTAACGACCTGTGGGTCGAGCTCGCGGACGCCAACGTGCTCAAGGACACCGCCCTTGTGTTCGGCCAGATGGACGAGCCGCCAGGCACCCGTATGCGCGTCGCCCTGTCGGCCCTGACCATGGCCGAGTACTTCCGCGACGAGCAGAACCAGGACGTGCTGCTCTTCATCGACAACATCTTCCGGTTCACCCAGGCCGGTTCCGAGGTCTCGACCCTGCTGGGTCGTATGCCTTCGGCCGTGGGTTACCAGCCGACGCTGGCCGACGAGATGGGTGAGCTCCAGGAGCGCATCACCTCGACCCGTGGTCGTTCGATCACCTCGATGCAGGCCGTGTACGTGCCCGCCGACGACTACACCGACCCGGCCCCGGCCACGACGTTCGCCCACCTGGACGCCACCACCGAGCTTTCTCGTGCGGTGTTCTCCAAGGGCATCTTCCCGGCCGTGGACCCGCTGGCGTCGTCCTCGACGATCCTGCACCCCAGCATCGTCGGCGACGACCACTACCGGGTCGCTCAGGAAGTCATCCGAATCCTGCAGCGCTACAAGGACCTTCAGGACATCATCGCCATCCTCGGTATCGACGAACTGTCGGAAGAGGACAAGGTGCTGGTGTACCGCGCCCGTAAGATCGAGCGCTTCCTGAGCCAGAACATGATGGCCGCCGAGCAGTTCACCGGCCAGCCGGGTTCGACGGTGCCGCTGAAGGAGACCATCGAGGCGTTCGACCGTCTCGCCAAGGGCGACTTCGACCACCTGCCGGAGCAGGCGTTCTTCCTCATCGGTGGTCTCGACGACCTGGCGAAGAAGGCCGAAAGCCTCGGCGCCAAGCTGTGACGACCGTAGTTACCCGAGCACGAGAGGTGGTGTGACATGGCCGAAATGGACGTCGAGATCGTCGCCGTCGAGCGCGCGCTGTGGACAGGTAAGGCCACATTCGTCTTCACTCGCACCACCGCCGGCGAGATCGGCATCCTGCCCCGGCACATCCCGTTGGTCGGCCAGCTGGTCGACGATGCGATGGTCCGGGTCGAGCGTGAGGGCGAGGATGATCTGCGGATCGCGGTGTCCGGTGGGTTCCTCTCGGTGACCGAGGAGACCGTGCGGATTCTGGTCGAAGATGCGGCGCTGGAGTCGGAGATCGATGCGCATGCGGCCAAGGCCGATGCCGCGTCGGACGACGAGGCGACCGCTGCGTGGGGCCGGGCGCGTCTGCGCGCCGTAGGCCAGCTCGACTGATACCCCGATGAGCGCGTCCATGTTGATGATGGTCGCGCTCGTCGGCGTGTTGGTGCTGGCTGTTGCCGCGCTGAGTTATCGGCTGTGGAAGTTGCGTCAGGTTGGCGGTACCGCCGCCATCCTGCGCGACTACCCAGCTGCCGGCGGCCACGGGTGGCGGCATGGAGTCATGCGCTACCGCGGTGGTGAGGCCGGCTTTTATCGTTTGTCGAGCCTGCGCTGGTGGCCTGACCGGACGCTGTCCCGTCGCGGCCTGGAAGTCGTCGGGCGCCGCGCCCCACGGGGCGACGAATTCGACATCATGACCATCGAAACGGTCATTCTCGAGCTGCGCGACAACAGTCCCGAACGACGCAGCGGTTACGAAATCGCTTTGGACCGTGGCGCTTTGACGGCCTTCACGTCGTGGCTCGAGGCCCGGCCGTCGCCGCGGTCCCGTCGCCGCGCGGTCTGAATCACGACCCCGCCGCGGTGTCCCCGTTGCCGCGTCCCGCGGCGGGCTGCCACAACACATCACCGTCCGGGTTCGCGACCCGGGACAGGATGAACAGCAGATCCGACAGCCGATTCAGGTATTTGGCCGGCAGGACGCTGACCGCATCGCCGTGTTCATCGATCGCCTGCCAGGCCGCTCGCTCCGCGCGCCGGACCACGGTGCGGGCGACGTGCAGGTACGCCGACAGCGGAGTGCCGCCGGGCAGGATGAACGACGTGAGCTTCGACAGCGGCTCGTTGAACTCGTCACACCAGGCTTCCAGCCGGTCGATGTACGGCTGCGTGATCCGCAGCGGCGGGTATTCCGGATTCTCGACCACGGGCGTTGACAGATCGGCGCCGGCATCGAACAGATCGTTCTGAATTTGCAGCAGTACCAAGCGAATTCGTGCGTCGGGTGCGCCCGCGGCGACAGCGACGCCGATGGCGGCGTTGGCTTCGTCACAGTCCGCATACGCCGCCAGGCGCGCGTCGTTCTTCGACACTCGGCTGAAATCGCTGAGTCCGGTCGACCCATCGTCACCGGTCCGGGTATAGATGCGGGTCAGGTGCACGGCCATGGTCAAACCGTACTCGCGGTGACCCGTTCGTTGTCTGACACCGGCCCTCGCCGCTGTTTACACTTAGCCGCGTGAGCGAGCGTTTCGTGGTGGCTGGGGGTAGCCGGCTGTCCGGCGAAGTTGCCGTGGGGGGCGCGAAGAACAGCGTGCTCAAGCTCATGGCCGCGGCATTGTTGGCCGAGGGCACCACCACGATCACCAACTGCCCGGACATCCTGGATGTGCCGTTGATGGCGGAGGTGCTCCGCGGACTAGGTGCCACCGTCGAGCTCGAAGGCGATGTTGCCCGCATCACCTCACCGGACGAGCCCAAGTACGACGCGGATTTCGCCGCGGTCCGGCAGTTCCGCGCTTCGGTGTGTGTGCTCGGTCCGTTGGTGGGGCGCTGCAAGAAGGCGAAAGTTGCGCTGCCCGGTGGCGATGCGATCGGGTCGCGGCCGCTGGACATGCACCAATCCGGTCTGCGGCAACTGGGCGCCCGATGCAATATCGAGCACGGTTGCGTGGTCGCGGAAGCGGACCACCTGCGCGGGGCAGAGATCCAGCTCGAATTCCCGTCCGTTGGTGCGACCGAGAACATCTTGATGGCGGCCGTGCTCGCCGAGGGCGTGACGGTCATCCACAACGCGGCGCGCGAACCCGACATCGTCGATATCTGCGACATGTTGAACCAGATGGGTGCCAAGGTCAGCGGGGGAGGGACCTCGACCCTGACCATCACCGGCGTGGACAAGCTGCATCCGACGGAGCACCGCGTGATCGGTGACCGGATTGTGGCTGCGACCTGGGGAATTGCCGCGGCGATGACGCGGGGCGATGTCGCCGTCACGGGGGTGGACCCGCAACACCTGCAGCTCGTGCTGCACAAACTTCACGATGCCGGCGCGACCGTGACGCAGCACGACAACGGTTTCCGCGTGGTGCAGTACGAACGGCCGAAGGCGGTCAATGTCGCGACGTTGCCGTATCCGGGGTTCCCGACCGACCTGCAACCGATGGCCATCGGTTTGGCTTGCATCGCCGAGGGCACATCGATGATCACCGAGAACGTGTTCGAAGCCCGGTTCCGGTTCGTCGAGGAGATGATCCGCCTGGGCGCCGACGCCCGGACCGACGGACATCACGCGGTGGTTCGCGGAATTCCGCAGTTGTCGAGTGCGCCGGTGTGGGCATCGGATATTCGTGCGGGCGCCGGCCTGGTGTTGGCGGGATTGGTCGCGGATGGCGATACCGAGGTTCACGACGTTTTCCACATCGACCGGGGGTACCCGTTGTTCGTGGAGAACCTCGTAAGTCTGGGCGCGGAGGTCGAACGGGTCAGTTGACGGCGGTTGGCGTGTCGCGCTGAGCGTTCCGACGGACTGCTCTGCGACGCGTTTTCGGCCAAAAACCGCCCGTATGCAGCCGTTTTGTAAAATCAAGATCGGCCCGCTAATGTATTCCAAGTCAGCAGCGAGCGGGGCCAAAAAAGCCCAGAGCAAGAGCTTGACAGCCCGACCAAGAGATAGTAGGTTGGTGGGGTTGCCCGAAAACGGCGTGTTGTTTGAGAACTCAATAGTGTGTTTGGTGGTTTTTGTTTGTTGTTTTTTGACTGCACTCCGTGTTTTCCCGTTTGTGGGGTGTGGTTGTTTTTTTGATGCCAGTTTGTTTGGTGTCTTTTGTTTGTGATCGGATTTTTCTGATTCGAATTCTGCCTGTCTTTGGATGGGACGTTTTTGTTTGGAGAGTTTGATCCTGGCTCAGGACGAACGCTGGCGGCGTGCTTAACACATGCAAGTCGAACGGAAAGGCCCTTCGGGGTACTCGAGTGGCGAACGGGTGAGTAACACGTGGGTGATCTGCCCTGCACTTTGGGATAAGCCTGGGAAACTGGGTCTAATACCGAATATGACCACGCTCTTCATGGGGTGTGGTGGAAAGCTTTTGCGGTGTGGGATGGGCCCGCGGCCTATCAGCTTGTTGGTGGGGTAATGGCCTACCAAGGCGACGACGGGTAGCCGGCCTGAGAGGGTGACCGGCCACACTGGGACTGAGATACGGCCCAGACTCCTACGGGAGGCAGCAGTGGGGAATATTGCACAATGGGCGCAAGCCTGATGCAGCGACGCCGCGTGAGGGATGACGGCCTTCGGGTTGTAAACCTCTTTCAATAGGGACGAAGCGCGAGTGACGGTACCTATAGAAGAAGCACCGGCCAACTACGTGCCAGCAGCCGCGGTAATACGTAGGGTGCGAGCGTTGTCCGGAATTACTGGGCGTAAAGAGCTCGTAGGTGGTTTGTCGCGTTGTCCGTGAAAACTCACAGCTTAACTGTGGGCGTGCGGGCGATACGGGCAGACTAGAGTACTGCAGGGGAGACTGGAATTCCTGGTGTAGCGGTGGAATGCGCAGATATCAGGAGGAACACCGGTGGCGAAGGCGGGTCTCTGGGCAGTAACTGACGCTGAGGAGCGAAAGCGTGGGGAGCGAACAGGATTAGATACCCTGGTAGTCCACGCCGTAAACGGTGGGTACTAGGTGTGGGTTCCTTCCTTGGGATCCGTGCCGTAGCTAACGCATTAAGTACCCCGCCTGGGGAGTACGGCCGCAAGGCTAAAACTCAAAGGAATTGACGGGGGCCCGCACAAGCGGCGGAGCATGTGGATTAATTCGATGCAACGCGAAGAACCTTACCTGGGTTTGACATGCACAGGACGCCGGCAGAGATGTCGGTTCCCTTGTGGCCTGTGTGCAGGTGGTGCATGGCTGTCGTCAGCTCGTGTCGTGAGATGTTGGGTTAAGTCCCGCAACGAGCGCAACCCCTATCTTATGTTGCCAGCGCGTTATGGCGGGGACTCGTAAGAGACTGCCGGGGTCAACTCGGAGGAAGGTGGGGATGACGTCAAGTCATCATGCCCCTTATGTCCAGGGCTTCACACATGCTACAATGGCCGGTACAAAGGGCTGCGAATCCGTGAGGTGGAGCGAATCCCTTGAAAGCCGGTCTCAGTTCGGATCGGGGTCTGCAACTCGACCCCGTGAAGTTGGAGTCGCTAGTAATCGCAGATCAGCAACGCTGCGGTGAATACGTTCCCGGGCCTTGTACACACCGCCCGTCACGTCATGAAAGTCGGTAACACCCGAAGCCGGTGGCCTAACCCTTGTGGAGGGAGCCGTCGAAGGTGGGATCGGCGATTGGGACGAAGTCGTAACAAGGTAGCCGTACCGGAAGGTGCGGCTGGATCACCTCCTTTCTAAGGAGCACCATTTACATGCCCTTCGGGGTTTCCCCCATCCCCGTACAAATTGCGGGAATTGGTGGTTGGGATTGTCGCCGGCGCCTGTAGTGGGCTTGTCCGGCGGGTGCATATGACAACGAACGCTGATCAGCTGGGATGACACGTTGATCGAAGAAATTGCCAGACACACTGTTGGGTCCTGAGACAACAGGCCCGTTCGCTTCTGCCCTGGTGGGTGGGAGACACCGTCCCGTTGGGGGTGGTGGGGGTTGTTGTTGCCTCACCGGTTTTGGTGGTGGGGTGTGGTGTTTGACTTGTGGATAGTGGTTGCGAGCATCTAATGCACGCAGAATGATGCGCCTGGAGGCTTCGGTTTCCGGGTTGTGTGTTCTGGGTGTGTTGATGTGCAATTTTGATTCTTGTTTTCAATTGGTTTTTTGTGTCGTAAGTGTTTAAGGGCGCATGGTGGATGCCTTGGCATCAGAGGCCGATGAAGGACGTAGGAGGCTGCGATATGCCTCGGGGAGCTGCCAACCGAGCGTTGATCCGAGGATGTCCGAATGGGGAAACCCAGCACGAGTTATGTCGTGTTACCCACGCCTGAATATATAGGGTGTGGGAGGTAACGCGGGGAAGTGAAACATCTCAGTACCCGTAGGAAGAGAAAACAATTGTGATTCCGTGAGTAGTGGCGAGCGAAAGCGGATGAGGCTAAACCGTATGCATGTGATACCGGGTAGGGGTTGTGTGTGCGGGGTTGTGGGACCTATCTTTCCAGTTCTATCCGGCTGGAGGGCAGTAAGAAAATGTCGTGGTTAACGGAAGTGGCTTGGGATGGCCTGCCGTAGAGGGTGAGAGTCCCGTACGTGAAAACCCGATGTCTGCCTTGATGGTGTTCCCGAGTAGCAGCGGGCCCGTGAAATCTGCTGTGAATCTGCCGAGACCACTCGGTAAGCCTAAATACCTTCTGATGACCGATAGCGGATTAGTACCGTGAGGGAATGGTGAAAAGTACCCCGGGAGGGGAGTGAAATAGTACCTGAAACCGTGTGCCTACAATCCGTCAGAGCCCTCCTTCGTGGTGGGGTGATGGCGTGCCTTTTGAAGAATGAGCCTGCGAGTCAGGGACATGTCGCGAGGTTAACCCGTGGGGGGTAGCCGTAGCGAAAGCGAGTCTGAATAGGGCGTATCCCGTAAGGGTGTAGTGGCGTGTTCTGGACCCGAAGCGGAGTGATCTACCCATGGCCAGGGTGAAGCGCGGGTAAGACCGCGTGGAGGCCCGAACCCACTTAGGTTGAAGACTGAGGGGATGAGCTGTGGGTAGGGGTGAAAGGCCAATCAAACTCCGTGATAGCTGGTTCTCCCCGAAATGCATTTAGGTGCAGCGTTGCGTGTTTCTTGCCGGAGGTAGAGCTACTGGATGGCCGATGGGCCTCACCAGGTTACTGACGTCAGCCAAACTCCGAATGCCGGTAAGACAAAAGCGTGGCAGTGAGACGGCGGGGGATAAGCTCCGTGCGTCGAGAGGGAAACAGCCCAGATCGCCGACTAAGGCCCCTAAGCGTGTGCTAAGTGGAAAAGGATGTGCAGTCGCGAAGACAACCAGGAGGTTGGCTTAGAAGCAGCCACCCTTGAAAGAGTGCGTAATAGCTCACTGGTCAAGTGATTGTGCGCCGATAATGTAGCGGGGCTCAAGCACACCGCCGAAGTCGCGGCATCCGCAAGGATGGGTAGGGGAGCGTCCTGCATCCAGTGAAGCAGCCTAGTGATGGAGCTGTGGAGGGTGTGGGAGTGAGAATGCAGGCATGAGTAGCGAATAGGCAAGTGAGAACCTTGCCCGCCGAAAGACCAAGGGTTCCTGGGGCAGGCCAGTCCGCCCAGGGTGAGTCGGGACCTAAGGCGAGGCCGACAGGCGTAGTCGATGGACAACGGGTTGATATTCCCGTACCCGTGTGTGTGCGTCCGTGATGAATCCATTGTGCTAACCATCCAAATGGCACGTGATGATCCTTTCGGGGATCACGTGTTGCCGGCTGCGTGGGACCCTGGTGGGTAGTAGTCAAGCGATGGGGTGACGCAGGAAGGTAGCCGTACCGGTCAGTGGTAATACCGGGGTAAGCCTGTAGGACGAACGATAGGCAAATCCGTCGTTCATATGTCTGAGAGGTGATGCATAGCCGAGTGAGGCGAATTCGGTGATCCTATGCTGCCAAGAAAAGCCTCTAGCGAGTGCACACATGGCCCGTACCCCAAACCAACACAGGTGGTCAGGTAGAGAATACTAAGGCGTACGAGTTAACTATGGTTAAGGAACTCGGCAAAATGCCCCCGTAACTTCGGGAGAAGGGGGACCTCCATACCGTCAAGGCCTTCGCGGCCGGCAGCGGGAGGGGGTGGCACAAACCAGTGAGAAGCGACTGTTTACTAAAAACACAGGTCCGTGCGAAGTCGCAAGACGATGTATACGGACTGACGCCTGCCCGGTGCTGGAAGGTTAAGAGGACCTGTTAACTCCTTCGGGGGTGAAGCGGAGAATTTAAGCCCCAGTAAACGGCGGTGGTAACTATAACCATCCTAAGGTAGCGAAATTCCTTGTCGGGTAAGTTCCGACCTGCACGAATGGCGTAACGACTTCTCAACTGTCTCAACCATAGACTCGGCGAAATTGCACTACGAGTAAAGATGCTCGTTACGCGCGGCAGGACGAAAAGACCCCGGGACCTTCACTACAACTTGGTATTGGAGTTCGGTACGGTTTGTGTAGGATAGGTGGGAGACTGTGAAGCGCACACGCCAGTGTGTGTGGAGTCGTTGTTGAAATACCACTCTGATCGTATTGGGCTTCTAACTTCGGACCGTATATCCGGTCCAGGGACAGTGCCTGGTGGGTAGTTTAACTGGGGCGGTTGCCTCCTAAAATGTAACGGAGGCGCCCAAAGGTTCCCTCAACCTGGACGGCAATCAGGTGTTGAGTGTAAGTGCACAAGGGAGCTTGACTGCGAGACCTACAAGTCGAGCAGGGACGAAAGTCGGGACTAGTGATCCGGCACCCCCGAGTGGAAGGGGTGTCGCTCAACGGATAAAAGGTACCCCGGGGATAACAGGCTGATCTTCCCCAAGAGTCCATATCGACGGGATGGTTTGGCACCTCGATGTCGGCTCGTCGCATCCTGGGGCTGGAGCAGGTCCCAAGGGTTGGGCTGTTCGCCCATTAAAGCGGCACGCGAGCTGGGTTTAGAACGTCGTGAGACAGTTCGGTCTCTATCCGCCGCGCGCGTCAGAAACTTGAGGAAACCTGTCCCTAGTACGAGAGGACCGGGACGGACGAACCTCTGGTCTACCAGTTGTCCCACCAGGGGCACCGCTGGATAGCTACGTTCGGACAGGATAACCGCTGAAAGCATCTAAGCGGGAAACCTCTTCCAAGACCAGGTTTCTCACCCTTTTAGAGGGATAAGGCCCCCCGCAGACCACGGGATCGATAGGCCAGACCTGCACATCTAGCAATAGATTCAGGGAACTGGTACTAACCGGCCGAAAACTTACACACACCAAAAAAGAACCAGTGTGTAAACCAAGAACATTCGCACATCAATGCGCGCAACCACAATCCACACAACAGTCGAACAGACCACACCCCACCACCAAATAACACCCCAAAAGGGTGTTACAAGGAACCGGTGGAGGCGTAATTAAATAGAGTTACGGCGGCAACAGCGGCAGGGAAACGCCCGGTCCCATCCCGAACCCGGAAGCTAAGCCTGCCAGCGCCGATGATACTGCCCTGCACGGGCGGAAAAGTAGGACACCGCCGAACACAAATTGACCTCAGCCCCCGATGAAAATCGGGGGCTGAGGCATTTTGCATTTGTGCCACTTTTATCGGGCGCCGCGCAATCAATTCCGCGGCGCCGGCCGACTAATCGAACAGCGTCGGCTCTTCGGCTCCTGAACGACTCTTCTCCAGATCGAGCAACAGTCTCTTGCGGTTCAGCCCACCGCCGTAACCGGTGAGGCTGCCATTGGCGCCGATCACTCGGTGACACGGCACGATGATGCCGACCGGATTGTGGCCATTCGCCAATCCGACGGCCCGTGATGCTCCCGGCGATCCGAGTTGCAACGCGATTTCGCCGTACGAACGCGTTTCGCCGTAGGGAATGGTCAACAGTGCGCCCCACACGCGTCGCTGGAATTCGGTGCCGACGAGATCGAGTTCCAGGTCGAACTCCTGGAGTTCGCCGGCGAAGTAGGCGCTGAGTTGGTCGACGGCATCCGGAAATGCGGTCTCGTCGGGCTCCCAGCCGTCATGGCTGGGCTCATAGGTCTGATCGTCCATCCGTAGATGCCGGATCCGGCCATCGCGACCGGCGATCGTGATGGTTCCGACCGGACTCTCCATGGTCCGGGTCTGCAAGGTGGCCGTCATGCCTGCTCCTGTTGTGGTGATTGCGGAGGATTGCTGGTCAGCGGCGGCCACTGGTTGACCGCATGATCCAGAGAGGTCCACAGGTGTTGGGTCGCGTAGGCGCGCCATGGGCGCCAGTGCGCACTGTGCTCGATCAGCCGGCGTGGATTGTCCGGCAGCCCAGCTTGTTTGGCCGCGGCCTGGACCCCGAGGTCGCTGGCGGGAAAGGCGTCGGGATCTCCGAGCCCTCGCATCGCGATCACCTCAGCTGTCCACGGCCCGATCCCCGGCAGTTCGGCCAGCTGTGTCCTGGCTTGTAACCAGTCCGACCCGGCGTCGAGCTCGAGGGTGCCGACGGCGAGGGCGTCGATCAGCGCGACCAGGGTCCGTCGGCGTGACTCGGGGAAGGCGAGGCGGCTCGGGTCGATCTCGGCCAGCTGCGCCACGGACGGGAAGACGTGGGTCAAGGTCCCCACCGGGTCGTTGATGGTCGTGCCGTAGGCCTGTGCCAGCCGACGGGTGTGCGTCGCTGCCGCCTTCATGGACACCTGCTGGCCGATCACCACCCGCAGTGCCAACTCGTTCTCGTCGACCGTGCGGGGAATGCGCTGTCCCGGCGCCTTGGCGACGATGGGCGCCAGGTGCTCGTCGGTGTTGAGGATGTCGATGACGGCCTCGGGGTCGGCGTCGAGGTCGAGGAGTCGTCGGCACCGGGCGATGGCAGTGGCCAGGTCGCGGAAGTCATCGAGGATCAGCGTGCATTGGACGTGATCGACGCGGGGCGACAGTCCCACGATGCCGCTGCCGTTGGGGAGCCGGAGGGTGCGCCGGAACACGCCGTCGTGCACCTCTTCGACGCCGGGCACCGCGCCGGCCGCCAGGTGGCCGAACACCCCTTCGTAGGCGAAGGGCGTCCGCACCGGCAAGCGAACGGAAAGCGTTCCCGTGCCTTGGGTTTCGTTGGGTGCGAAGCGGGCCTGTGCGCGTTGGCGGAGGTCGGTGGGCGTCAGCGCGCACACTTCGCGAATGGTGTCGTTGAACTGGCGGATGCTGGAGAAGCCTGCCGCGAACGCGACGTCGCCGAAGGGCAGTTTCGTGGTCTCGATGAGCACCCGCGCGGTCTGGCTGCGTTGGGCTCGGGCGAGGGCCAGGGGATTCGCGCCCACCTCTGCTTGGAGCAGTCGCTCGAGCTGCCGGGTGGTGTAGCCGAGCCTGGCGGCCAGTCCGGTGACGCCCTCCCGATCGACGGTGCCGTCGGCGATCAGGCGCATGGCGCGAGCGACCACGTCGGTGCGGATGTTCCATTCCGGTGACCCCGGCGACGCGTCGGGCCGGCAGCGCTTGCACGCCCGGAAGCCCGCCCCCTGCGCTGCGGCGGCGGTTGGGTAGAAGCGCACGTTACGCGCGAACGGAGGCCGCACTGGGCAACTGGGACGGCAGTAGATGCCGGTGGTGAGGACGGCCGTGACGAACCAACCGTCGAACCGGGCGTCCTTGGATTGGACTGCCCGATAGCAGCGGTCGAAGTCGTCGTACATGCCTTCGACAATGGCATGCGGCAGACCCGAGTACTAGCGGAAAATCGACATCAACGTGCCTGGCGAGACAATTTTAATCATTTGTCTCGTTTTCTACTGAATTGCGGGCAAGGCCCTGTTATAACTGGAACGCGTTCTAGTCGGGGTTTAGGGGAGTCCAATGCCGATCAATAGTCTTGAGCAGTTGCCCACTGGCGCAGCCAGATTCGTCGGCCGGGTTGGTGCGTTGGCGGTCGCCCTGGGGATCGGTGCGGCCGTGGCGAGTAGCCCGGGCGTGGCGTTCGCCGCACCGAAAGACGCCGGAGGATCGTCATCCGACAGCCATGCCGCAGGTGAGAGTCACGCCAAGGGCGGCGGAGACAAGACCGACTCGAACGAGCCGAAGAACGACAAGGGTGCCAAGCGCTCCGGCGCCGTGAATCCGGGAAAGAAGTCGTCGAAGCGGCCGTCGGGGAAGGCGGACGTCGCGAAGCCATCGGCTGCGAAGGATGCCGCTGACACCGGCAAGACGTCCGAACCCGATGCGAAGCCGAAGCCCGCGGACAAGAAGGTGGCGACCACGCCCGCCGTGACGGCGGCCCAGAAGCCCGCGAAGGTGCAGGTGGCCGCCACTGCGAAGACGACCGCATCCGTGGGCGCCCTGCCGCGGGTGCACGTGGTCACGCCGGTGGCGACGCTCGGTGCGCCGGTCGCTGCGGCCACCGCCGCGGTGTCGCACGCACTTTCGGCGGTGGGCTTGAACGGTACGGCGAATGCCTCGGGGAACCCCGTCGCGCCGCTGCAGAACGCGGCGTTGTCCGCGCTGCTCGGCGTCACCCGCCGGGAGAACGCTTCCGCCGCCGCGACGACGACATTGGCCGCGGCGCCGACGACGCTCCAGAGCGCCGCCACGGTGCTCGGCACGTCGCAGCAGCTGGCTGGGGAGAAGAACGCCAACGCCATCGTGAACACGCTGCCGATGCAATTCATGAAGGTGATCCTGAAGTGGGCGTTCCAGATGAATGCCAAGCAGCAGTACTCGCAAGTCGGGGGACCCGATCAGGAGAACCTGAACCAACTCGGCCAGGCGGTCGACGAATACGCACAGCAGGCCGCCATGGAGTACCAGCTGCTCAACCCGATGCGGCCGACGGTGCTGGAAATGGTTATGCCGCCGCATAATTGGTTCGGGCAATCGATCACGGGCACCCGCATCCTGTATGACAACCCGGACACCATCTACCGGATGATGGCGGTCAACTCGACGTCGACCTACGTCATCAGTGGCAAGTTCGGACCGGGGGAGCGGCCCGCCGAGACCACGTTCAGTGTGTTGACGGGTCTCGGCGGCAAGACGGCCGCGGTGCTCAACGCCAAGGACATGCAGATCAACCCGGACGGCACCTTCACCGTGACGGTGAGTTCGCGTCCGGCCGAACCGGGGCAGACCAACCATCTGCAGATCCCGACCGACACCACTTTGATCGTGGCCCGGAACACGCTGTCGGACTGGAACACTCAAGATCCGATGAGCTTGTCCATCGACCGGATCAGCGGTCCCCGGAACAGCCTGTTCGCGCAGATCGGTGGCTTCGACATCCCAGGCCTCGGTCCGGCGGTCTCCGGCAATCCGTTCCTGACCAACCTGGTTTCGCTGGTCCCGCCGCTGCCGGTGATGCCGCGATTCCTGCAGGGCCTGGAAGCGTCGGTGATCCTGGCACTCGGGCTGCGGATGGAACCGCAGTACATGGACGTGGCGACCAAGGATTCGTCGGGAAAGACGAAGCCGCCCAACGTCTTCACCGACCCAGAGAGCAACGCGACGTTCCTGTCGACCCAGGTGCAGAGCCCGGGGTACTTCCAATTGGCCAACGATCAGGCGCTGGTGTTGACGATCAAGCCCGGTGACGCCGGCTATTTCGTCGTACCGGTGACGAACGACTGGACCATCACCAAGAACTACTGGGATCAGCAGACCAGCCTGAACATCGCGCAGTCGTTGGCCAACCCGGACGGCAGCTACACCATCGTGGTGTCGCCGACGGATCCTGGTGTGGCGAACTGGGTTTCGACCGGTGGACTGAACCAGGGCACCATCTCGATCCGCTTCCAGGACCTCGACCCCACGGGCACCAACCTGCCGAAGGTGAGTTCACAGGTGGTGGCGCTCAGCGACCTCGGAACGGTGCTGCCGGCCGGGACGACGTATGTCACCGCGGCTGAACGGCAAGCGGCACTCGACGAACGGAAGGCCGGTTTCGACAAGCGTTTTGCGCCCTACCCGCAGGCGTGACTCAGTACTCGTGGTTGGGGCACTGCACGTCGACGTAGACCGTGGCCGCCACTGGCCCGCCGGGCTTGAAGTTGCCTGGATTGTTCACCCCGGTGACCCAGCAGACGTCGAGCGGTTTGACGTCGAAGCCGTTGGTCCAGTTGATCTGCACCAGGTAGCCCTCGGACTGAAGGTTGTTGATGACGTCGGCTGCCGAACCGCCGGTGTCGAGCGCGGGGTCGGCAGCGGCGAGCGGGGCCAGTGCCAGCGACACGGTGAGCGCGCCGGTGGCCGCGGCCATGACGGTATGTCGCTTCATGGTCACCATGATCCTCCGGATCTGTGTGACGCAGATATGAATTTCAGGCCAGGACGGCCAACTGCGTCGGCTCGGACAACCCCCGCAGCGTCACGGTGTCACCCAATGCCCAGTGCGCGCTTTCGGATTCGCTGACGGCATCGAGCATGCTCGCGGCGGCTGCCAGATGGCCCGGCACGGACTTGGCGAGCTCGCACAGTCGAGCCGCCGCGTTGACGGGCTCGCCGATCACGGTGTACTCGAACCGTTCCTTGGCCCCGACGTTGCCGGCCACCACGGTGCCGGCCGCGACGCCGAGGCCCGCCTTCAGTTCGGGCACTTCGTCCCGTAGTCGCGACGCGATCGCCCGGGCGGCGGCCAGGGCGTCACCTTCGGTGCACTGCAACGACACCGGCGCCCCGAAAACCGCCAGCACGGCGTCGCCTTCGAATTTGTTCACGAACCCGTGGTGCCGGTCCACCTCGTCGACGATGACGGCGAAGAAACGGTTCAGGAGTTCGACGACCTCGACGGCCGGTCTGCTGGTCACCAGTTGGGTGGAGCCGATGACGTCGACGAAGATCACCGCGGCATGCCGCTCTTCGCCGCCGAGTTGCGGCTTCTCCTGCTCGGCGAGCGCCGCGACCTCGCGTCCCACGTGCCGGCCGAACAGGTCGCGGACCCGTTCGCGTTCCCGTAGCCCGTGCACCATCGAGTTGAATCCGCGTTGCAGCTGGCCCAATTCGGTGCCGTCGAAGACCACCAGATCAGTGGTCAGGTCGCCCTTCTCGACGCGACTCAGTGCCTGTCGCACGATGCGGATGGGGCTGGCGGTCAGCCACGCCACGATCCACATCAGCACCGCGCCGAACACCAACGCGAACACCGCCAGCACCAGTACGGCGAAGGCGAATTGAGTTGGGGTGAGGGTGCTTTGGGTCAGCGCGAACACCGCGGCCAACAGCACGCCGAGCATCGGGACTCCGGAGCCGAATGCCCACACGACCATGGTTCGGCCCATGATCCCCGGGGCCAGCCGGGACGGCGGTCGTCCGGCCTGAAGGGCGTCGGCGGCGACCGGGCGCAGCGCGAACTCGGTGTACAGGTTGCAACTGGTGGATACGACGATGCCGGGGAACGTGACACCCAGCAGCAGTTTGGGAATGAACTGTGTGTCGTGCAGCGCGTAGAGCGTCGTCAGCAGTACGGCACCGGCGCCCCAGAGGAAGAGCAGCACCCGGGTGAGCTGGCCCGGTGCCCGGAAGGTGTTGCGCTGGTCCTCGACCGTCGGGGTGCGTTCTTCGATGGCCCACCGCACGCTCTGGATCACCCGGTTGGTCGCCCACACCACGCCGATGAGGAAGGCGAACAAGATGTAGGTGGGCGCGACGATCGTGGTGATCCACCAGACGTCGGACCTGAAGACGTTGGGGGTCGGGAACAGCACTGTCTCGATGAGAATCGAGACGCCGACGCCGATCATGTTCGCGACGATCACGAAGGTCGTCAGGATCAGTTGGATGCGGATCCGGCGTCGGCGCTGAGTTTCGGAGACGCGCCCCAGGATCCACGAGCCATATGCAGGCGTGGCCTGCAGGCTGGTGCGCGGGGTGATGGCTTCCCGTAGCCGCGCCAGGCGCGTCGTCCCGGTTTGGTCGGCAGTCATTGGTCGTCAGCCTAGTTCGTGGGGCGAGTCCGGACTCGGATTCAGTGGCCCTAAGGTGGGTCGGGTGCGTCTCGTGATCGCCCAGTGCACTGTTGACTACGTCGGACGTCTGACCGCACATCTGCCGTCGGCCCGTCGCCTGTTGTTGTTCAAAGCGGACGGATCGGTGAGCGTGCATGCCGACGACCGCGCCTACAAGCCGCTGAACTGGATGACGCCGCCGTGCTGGATCGTGGAGGAGGCGGCGGTAGACGGCGTTTCGACGTTGGTCTGGGTGGTCGAGAACAAGGCCGGCGAACAGCTGCGGATCACGGTCGAGGACATCGAGCACGACTCCAGCCACGAGCTCGGCGTCGATCCCGGGCTGGTGAAGGACGGCGTGGAGGCCCACCTGCAGGAGCTGCTCGCCGAGCACGTCGAGCTGCTGGGTGTCGGTTACACGTTGGTGCGACGGGAGTACCCGACGCCGATCGGCCCGGTGGACCTGTTGTGCCGCGACGAGACCGGCGCGTCGGTCGCCGTGGAGATCAAGCGGCGCGGCGAGATCGACGGCGTCGAGCAGCTGACGCGGTACCTCGATCTGCTCAACCGGGACAGCGTCCTGGCGCCGGTGGCCGGGGTATTCGCCGCCCAGCAGATCAAGCCGCAGGCGCGCACGTTGGCCACGGACCGTGGAATTCGTTGCGTGACTTTGGACTACGACAAGATGCGCGGCATGGACAACGACGAGTTCCGGTTGTTCTGATGCCTCGGCGACGTCCGGAGCGGCCTCGGCGGGACCCGCCGCCGCTGCTCGGGCTGTCGTCGCGTCGCGTGGAGACCGGACCCGACGGGTATGAGTACGAGGTGCGGCCGGTGGCCGGTTCGCGCGCCGTCAAGACCTATCGGTGCCCCGGGTGCGATCACGAAATCCGGCCGGGCACAGCGCATGTGGTGGTGCTGCGGGTCGACGACGCCGAGGACCGCCGCCATTGGCATACGCCGTGCTGGGCGAATCGGGGGAACAGAGGACCGACGAGAAGGTGGTCCTAGACAGGCTCAGGGAGCCGCGTCAGTGTCGTTCAGTGTGCGTCGGCGGCCGGCTCGACCAGCTCGATCAGCACACCACCGGCATCCTTCGGGTGGATGAAGTTGATGCGCGAGTCGGCGGTGCCGCGGCGCGGGGCGTCGTACAGCAGGCGGACGCCCTCGGCGCGCAGGCGTTCGGACAGGGCGTCGATGTCGCTGGTCCGGTAGGCCAGCTGCTGCAGGCCGGGACCGCGGGTGTCGAGGAACTTGGCGATGGTCGACGTTTCGTCGAGCGGGGCCAGCAGCTGAATCTGGGCGCTTCCGACCGGCGCGCCACGCACCGAGAGCATGGCCTCGCGCACGCCCTGGCTCTCGTTGACCTCTTCGTGCAGCACGATCATGCCGAGGTGGTCGTGGTACCAGCGAATCGCGGCGTCGAGGTCAGCCACGGCGATACCGACGTGATCGATGGCGGTCACGAGCGCGCTGGCCAGCGCGGGACGGGCGTCGACGTGTTCGGTGGTCATAACGTAAAGGTAACCTGATACGACCGAATTTGCGCCTGTGTGATCGGCCACATTAGCCGTTACAGATTTGTTGGAGGATGGAAATGACGACCTCGGTAATTGTTGCCGGAGCCCGCACTCCGGTGGGCAAGTTGATGGGTTCGCTGAAAGATTTCTCGGGCAGCGACCTGGGCGCCGTCGCCATCAAGGGCGCACTGGAGAAGGCCGGCGTGGAGGCCTCTCAGGTTGATTACGTGATCATGGGCCAGGTCCTGACCGCCGGTGCCGGCCAGATGCCGGCGCGTCAGGCGGCCGTCGGTGGCGGCATCCCGTGGGACGTCCCGGCGCTGACCATCAACAAGATGTGCCTGTCGGGCATCGACGCCATCGCGCTGGCTGACCAGCTGATTCGTGCCGGCGAGTTCGAGGTCGTGGTGGCCGGTGGCCAGGAGTCCATGAGCCAGGCCCCGCACCTGCTGCCCAAGAGCCGCGAGGGCTACAAGTACGGCAACGTCACCGCGCTGGACCACCTCGCGTACGACGGTCTGCACGACGTCTTCACCGACCAGCCGATGGGCGCCCTGACCGAGCAGCGCAACGATCAGGACAACTTCACCCGCGCCGAGCAGGACGAGTTCGCCGCGCAGTCGCACCAGAAGGCCGCGGCCGCCTGGAAGGACGGCGTCTTCGCTGACGAGGTGGTTCCGGTGTCCATTCCGCAGCGCAAGGGCGACCCGATCGAGTTCGCCGAGGACGAGGGCATCCGTGGCAACACCACCGCCGAGTCGCTGGGCGGCCTGCGGCCGGCGTTCCGCAAGGACGGCACCATCACCGCCGGTTCGTCGTCGCAGATCTCCGACGGTGCGTGTGCCGTCGTGGTGATGAGCAAGGAGAAGGCCGAGTCGCTGGGCCTGACCTGGCTGTGCGAGATCGGCGCCCACGGCGTCGTCGCCGGTCCGGATTCGACGCTGCAGAGCCAGCCGGCCAACGCCATCAAGAAGGCCGTCGAGCGCGAGGGCATCTCCGTCGACCAGCTGGACGTCATCGAGATCAACGAAGCCTTCGCGGCAGTGTCGCTGGCCTCGACCAAGGAGCTGGGCGTCGCCGGGGACAAGGTGAACGTCAACGGTGGCGCCATCGCCATCGGCCACCCGATCGGCATGTCGGGTGCCCGGATCACCCTGCACGCGGCGCTGGAGCTGGCCCGCAAGGGTTCGGGTTACGCGGTCGCCGCATTGTGTGGTGCCGGTGGTCAGGGCGACGCCCTGATCCTGCGTCGTCCCTGATTTGTCGCGAGGTGTGAACTACGCCTCGTAGTAGTCAGCCCGTCACTCGGGCACAATGGCGCCATGAACGCTGTTGTGCCCCGGGTGGCGGGCTGGTTTCGTTTGATCGCTCTGGCCGAGGCCTTCAGCTGGGTCGGGCTGCTGACCGGCATGTACTTCAAGTACCTCGGCACGCCCCGCACCGAGATCGGTGTGCAGATCTTCGGCATGGTCCACGGCGTGGTGTTCCTGGCGTTCGTGGCCACCGGGCTGATCGTCGGCTGGGCCGCGCGGTGGTCGCTGGTCACCTGGGTGCTGGCGGCGGTGTCGAGCATCGTGCCGCTGGCCAGCGTGGTCTTCCTGCGCTGGGCTGAACGAAGCGGTGCGCTGGCTGTGGGCGCCCGTACCGCTGAGGGCGAACCGGAGCCGTCGGCCGTCGCGTGACAGACTGGACAGCGTGACTCGTCCGCGTCCTATCGGTCCCGCGCTGGCTGGCGCGGTGGACCTCTCTGCACTCAAAAATCGTCCCGCTGAAGGTGCTGCCGCTGCCGGTGGCGCGCCCGGTGGCATAGAGATCACCGAGGCCAATCTCGAAGCCGAGGTGCTGATCCGCTCCGGTGAGGTGCCCGTCGTGGTGCTCTTGTGGTCGCCGCGCAGCGACTCGAGCATCCAGCTGGGACAGACACTGTCCGCGTTGGCTGCCGAGGACGGCGGCAAGTGGTCCTTCGGCACGGTGAACGTCGACACCGCGCCGCGCATTGCCCAGATGTTCGGCATCCAGGGCGTGCCGACGGTCGTCGCGCTGGCCGGCGGACAGCCGATCACCTCGTTCGAGGGCGGTCAGCCGGCAGACCAGCTGCGGCGCTGGGTCGACTCGCTGTTGCAGGCGACCGCCGGCAAGTTGGGTGGCGGCGCCGAGGGCGAGGAGGAGCAGGTCGATCCTGCGCTCGCGCAGGCGCGGGACGCCCTGGACACCGGAGACTTCGACGGCGCGCTGGCCGCGTATCAGGCGATCCTCGAGGCCGATCCGGCGAACGTCGAAGCCAAGGGTGCCGTGCAGCAGATCGCGTTCCTCCAGCGCGCGTCCGCGCAGCGTCCGGAGGCCGTGCGCCTCGCCGACGCTTCGCCCGACGACATCGACCTGGCCTTCGCGGCCGCCGACGTGCAGCTCTTCCAGCGCGACGTCGACGGTGCCTTCAACCGGCTGATCGCGCTCGTCAAGAAGACCGCGGGCGACGACCGGACTCGGGTGCGTACCCGGCTGATCGAGTTGTTCGACCTGTTCGACCCGGCCGACCCCGAGGTCATCGCCGGGCGCCGCAACCTCGCCAACGCGCTCTACTGATCTCGCGCGAGCGGGGGTGCCGCCGACCGGCGCGGCACCTCGGGCAGTGACTCCCAGAATTCTGTGACAGCTTGAGCGATCGTGTCGGCATCGACCAGTAGCGGGCCGACGTGTCCGGAGCCGGTGAGGCTTACGACGCGGGCGTCGGGCATGGCCGCCGCTGCCGCGCGGGCGTCGGCGGGGGACCACTCTTGATCGCCGAGATCGCCGGTCATCAGCAGCGTAGGGACGGTGACGCCGGCGAGCTGGGACGTCAGCGCATGCCAGCTGTGCATGTATCGGATTGTGCGTCTTACTGATTCGCGGTCCATCGCGCGGAACGCGGCTTTGAGCTCGGCGGCCCGCGTGGGGTGGGCGGTGCCGGCGCCGCCGAGGAGAACGTCGAACAGAATCTTGGTCAGCAGGGGGTTCGGGCCGAGCAGTGCGTACGCCACGGCGAGCGGATACGTCTGGGTCCAGCGCTGACGTCGGCTGACGGGCAGGATCGGTGCCGCGATGGTGGTCAGGCTGTGCAGGCGGTTCGGCTCGACCGCCGCCAACGTGATGCCGACGTGGCCGCCCCAGGCGTTGCCGATCCAGTCGACCGTGTCGAGACCCAGCGCGTCGATCACTTCACCTGCGGCACTTGCACATTCGTCGAGGGTGAAATCCCGGTGGATGGGGCTGCTCGCGCCGTATCCCGGTCCGTCGATGGTCACCACCTGCCGTTGGGCCGCGAGGGTTTCGGTGAGCGGACCCCAGCTGCGCGAGTCCACCCACAGGCTGTGCCAGAAGACGGCGGGAGGACCCGTTCCGGCGCGACGCACGTGCAGATCGCCGAGGCAGGTGGGGACGTGGGTGTCGAGTGTCGTCATGGCGACCTCCATACAGTCTGTATGCTGATACCATACAACTTGTATGGTCACGGTCAAGGGGGATTCCCGGGAGCGGCTCGTCGCAGTCGCCACCGAGTTGTTCGGTGCGCAGGGCTATCACCAGACCGGTACCGAAGAGATCGTTCGCCGCAGCGGGGTGACCCGTGGCTCGCTGTACCACCATTTCGCGGACAAGGAAGCGCTCTTCGAGGAGGTCTTCGACCGCGCCGACCAGGTGGTGAGTGCGCGGGTTCGGGCGGCTGCCGCGGCCGCCGCCGAACGGGGCGACGACGCGTGGTCGGTGTTCCTCGCCGGCTGGGATGCGGTGCTGGACACCGCGGTTGACGCGCCGCTGCAGCGCATTCGCGTGGTCGACGCGCCCGCCGTACTCGGCTGGCAGAAATGGCAGGAGCGCAACGCCCGGTACACCCTGGCCAATATCGAGGCCGGCCTCGTGAGCTTGCTCGAGCAGGGTGTGCTTGTGCCGCAGCCGATCTCACCGTTGGCGGTGCTGCTGATGGGACTCAGTAATCAAGCCGTCGCCGCGATTGCCGGGGCGACGGATCCGGTCCGGGCCCGTCACGACATCGGGGCCGCGGTGCGCCGTCTGCTCGACGGGCTGCGGGACGCTAGGCGGGCTTGAGCCAGAGCGCCGACAGCGGCGGGAGCACCAGGACGGCAGAGGCGGGGCGGCCGTGCCACGGCTCGTCGGTCGCCTCGACCGCACCCATGTTGCCCGCTCCGGCCCCGTTGTACACGGTCGCGTCGGTGTTCAGCAGTTCATGCCAGGTCCCGGCGTGCGGCAGCCCCAGTCGGTACTGCGAGTGCTCGCTGCCGGAGAAGTTGAAGACGCAGGCGATGGCCGACCCGTCGTCGCCGAACCGTAGGAAGCTCAGCACGTTGTTGCTCGAGTCATTGGCGTCGATCCACGAGTAGCCCTCGGGACTGCTGTCGCGGGACCACAGCGCGCGGTTGTCGCGGTAGATGCCGTTGATGTCGCGGACCAGTCGCTGCACGCCGGTCGAGAAGCTGTGCTCGCCGAGCTGGAACCAGTCGAGCCCGCGTTCCTCGGACCATTCCGCGCGCTGGCCGAATTCCTGTCCCATGAACAGCAATTGCTTGCCCGGGTGTGCCCATTGGTAGGCCAGTAGCTGACGCAGGCCGGCCGCCTTGGCGTGGTCGTCACCGGGCATCCGGGTCCACAGCGTGCCCTTGCCGTGCACGACCTCGTCGTGGCTGATCGGCAGCACATAGTGCTCGCTGTAGGCGTACAGCATCGAGAACGTCATCTCGTGGTGGTGGTAACTGCGATGCACCGGATCGTGGCTGATGTAGTCCAGGGTGTCGTTCATCCACCCCATGTTCCATTTCATGGAGAAGCCAAGGCCGCCAAGGTTTGTCGGCCGGGTGACGCCGGGCCACGAGGTCGATTCCTCGGCGACGGTGACGATGCCGGGCACCAGTTTGTGGACGGTGGCGTTCATCTCCTGCAGGAACTGCACCGCCTCCAGGTTCTCCCGGCCGCCGTAGATGTTGGGCGTCCAACCGCCGTCCGGGCGGGAGTAGTCCAGGTACAGCATGGAGGCGACGGCGTCGACGCGGAGGCCGTCGATGTGGAACTCCTCCAGCCAGTACAGCGCGTTCGCCACCAGGAAGTTGCGGACCTCGTTGCGACCGAAGTCGAAAACGTAGGTGCCCCAATCGAGTTGCTCACCCCGGCGGGGGTCGGCGTGCTCGTACAGGGGGGTGCCGTCGAAGCGGCCCAGTGCCCACGAGTCCTTCGGGAAGTGCGCGGGCACCCAGTCGACGATCACGCCGATGCCGGCCTGGTGCAGCGTGTCGACGAGGTACCGGAAGTCGTCGGGCGTGCCGAGTCGCGAGGTCGGCGCGTAGTACGACGTCACCTGGTAACCCCAGGAGCCGCCGAAGGGGTGCTCGGCCACCGGCAGCAGCTCGACGTGTGTGAAGCCCTGTGCCACCACGTATTCGGTGAGCTCGACGGCCAGCTCGCGGTAGCTCAGGCCCGGGCGCCACGACATGAGATGCACCTCGTAGGTGCTCATGGGCTCGAAGATCGGGTTGAGTTCGGCGCGGGCGGCCATCCAGGCCTCGTCCTGCCAGACATGGGAACTCACAAAGGTTTTCGACGCCGTCAGCGGCGGCACTTCGGTGCTGAAGGCCATCGGGTCGGCACGATCGGCGACGGCTCCGTTGGTGCCGTTGCCGCCGTGGATGCGGAATTTGTACAGGCTGCCGACTTCGAACCCGGGCCAGAACAGCTCCCACACCCCGGACGAGCCCAGTGCCCGCATCGGTGCCTCGCTGCCGTCCCAGTGGTTGAAGTCGCCGATCAGGTTGACGCCCTTGGCGTTCGGTGCCCATACCGCAAAGGAGAAGCCTTCGACCACGCCGTCCGGTGTGGTGAACGAACGGGGTTGTGCACCAAGGATTTCCCAGAGCCGTTCGTGGCGGCCCTCGGCCAGCAGGTGCAGGTCCATGTCGCCGAGCGTGGGCAGGAAGCGGTAGGGGTCGGCCGTGGCGTGCACGACGTCGCCCGGGTACTCGACCTCGAAGCGGTAGTCGGCCAGGTTGTTGAACGGCACCTCGACCGCGAACAGGCCACCCTCGATGGCTTCCATCGGGTAGCGCTTCTTGCCGATCAGCACCGTGACGCCGGTGGCGTGCGGGCGCAGCGCCCGGATGACCGTGCGCTTGCCGTACTCGTGCGCACCCAGGATGGCATGCGGGTCGTGGTGCTCGCCGGCCAGCAGTCGGGCCAGTTCGGCGACGGGTGGACGGAGGTTGCTGCTCACGGTTGCCTCCGTAGGAGATTCAGCCGCTTGTCGTACGGGATTTGCGGCATGTTCAGTATGTGGGCTACCGCTCTGCCCGGGTCCAGTCGCACGTAATTCGATGCGCCCCATTGGTATTCCTCACCGGTGATCTCGTCGCGAACCCAGAACCGGTCGTGGTCGTCCATGCCGAGGGCGCCCATGTCCAGCCAGAGCGTTGCCTGCTCGGGGCCGAATGCGTTGAGCGTCAACACCACGAGGACGGTGTCGCCGGTAACGGGGTCGAACTTGCTGTACGCCAACAACGAGTCGTTGTCGACATGATGAAACTTGATGGTCCGCAATTGGCTGAGCGCCGGATGCACTCGGCGGATCTCGTTGAGCCGGGTCAGCAGCGGCTCCAGGGACCGGCCGCCGGCCAGGGCTGCTTCGAAATCCCGCGGCCGCAGCTGGTACTTCTCGGAGTCCAGGTACTCCTCGCTGCCCTCGCGAACAGCCAGATGTTCGAACAGTTCGTAACCCGAGTAGACGCCCCAGGACGAGCTCAACGTTGCGGCCAGCACCGCCCGGATCGCGAACATGCCTGGGCCGCAATGCTGCAGGCTGGCATGCAGGATGTCGGGGGTGTTGACGAACAGGTTGGGTCGGTAGAAATCGGCGTACTCGGCGATCTGCTGGCCGAATTCCGTGATCTCCCACTTGTAGTTGCGCCAGGTGAAGTACGTATACGACTGCGTGAAGCCGAGTTTCGCGAGCCCGTAGAGACGGGCCGGCCGAGTGAAGGCCTCTGACAGGAACAGCACGTCGGGGTCGAGGTTCTTCGCCTGGGCGATCAGCCACGCCCAGAAGTTGGCCGGCTTGGTGTGCGGGTTGTCGACCCGGAAGATCTTGACGCCGTGCGACATCCAGAACTTGACCACGCGCAGCACCTCGTCGTACAGGCCGGCCGGGTCGTTGTCGAAGTTCAGCGGGTAGATGTCCTGGTACTTCTTCGGCGGATTCTCCGCGTACGCGATGGTGCCGTCGGGCAGCACCGTGAACCACTCCGGGTGTTCCTTGGCCCAGGGATGGTCCGGCGCGCATTGCAGCGCCAGATCGAGCGCCACCTCCAGGCCGTTGTCGCGGGCGGCGGCGACCATGTCGTCGAACTCGGCGATGGTGCCCAGGTCCGGGTGCACGGCGTCGTGTCCGCCTTCGTCGCTGCCGATGGCCCACGGGGAGCCGACGTCACCCGGCGCCGCGGTGACGTTGTTGTTCGGGCCCTTGCGGTGCACCTTGCCGATCGGGTGCACCGGCGGTAGGTAGAGGACGTCGAAACCCATTGCGGCAACGCGCGGAATGGCCTTTGCGGTCGTGGAGAACGTGCCGTGCACCGCCTGGCCGTCGGCGTCCCAGCCGCCGGTGGACCGCGGGAAAAGTTCGTACCAGGAACTGAACCGGGCCCGCGGCCGGTCGACCCAGATGCCGTATTGCTCTCCGCGAGTGACCAATTCCCGCAGCGGGTACTTGCGCAGCAGGTCGGTCACATCCGGGGCCAGGGCCGCCGCGGCACGGACGAATGGATCGCCCGATTCGCGAAGTCGCCGGGCAGCCGCGAGCAGCGGGGCGCGATCGTCCTGCGGGACGGCCGTGGCAGCGCGCTCCAGCAGCCCCGCACCGATCAGCAGATCGTTGGACAGCTCGGCCTCGCTCTGGCCGGCCTCGAGCTTGGCGGTGATGGCGTGGCGCCACGTCGCGATGGGGTCGCCCCAGCCGTCGATGCGGAACGTCCACAGGCCGACGCTGTCGGGGGTGAACTGGCCGTGAAACACGTCCGGTGTGAAGCCCTGCGCCATAGGGAGCCGGGTCGGCTTGACCTTGGCCCGCGGCGGTGCCGGAGTCGGCGTTGCGCCCGGCGGCGTTTCGGCGAGCTGCGGGTAGACGGGGCCGTGGTAGCGCACCACCAGCGTCGCGGCGACGGCGTCGTGGCCTTCGCGCCACACCGTCGCGCTGATCGGAACCACTTCGCCGACCACAGCCTTTGCGGGATATCGGCCCGCGGACACCACTGGTGCGACGTCGTCGATCTCGATCCGACCGGCCACCCAAATCACTCCTTACCCGGGCTCATGCCACTACGCACCGTAGTGGCCGCAATGGCCCGCCCGTGCTCTGATACCCACCGTAGTAGCCGATGACACCACAGGGGCAGTGAGCAGTTGGATGCGTCGTGCACAGTCGCCGAACTGACCCTGCACGTGAAAAAAATGTCAGTAAGGTTGGCTCGTGTGAAAGCCCTCCGTCGGTTCACCGTCCGTGCCCACCTGCCCGAACGTCTCGCCGCCCTGGAGCGGCTGTCCATCAACCTGCGCTGGTCCTGGCACACGCCCACTCAGGAGCTGTTCGCCGAGATCGATCCGGCGCTGTGGGAACAGGTCGGTGCCGACCCGGTGGCATTGCTCGGGGCGGTCAGCCCCGCGCGTCTGGATGAACTGGCAGCAGACGACGACTTCGTCGGCCGGGTGAACCACCGTGCGACCGATCTCGACAGCTATCTGAGCCGGCCCCTGTGGTACCAGGAGCAGGCCGACAATGCCGAGGACGGTGGCCCCGCGATGCCGAGGGGCATCGCGTACTTCTCGATGGAGTTCGGCGTCGCGGAGGTGCTGCCGAACTACTCGGGCGGTCTGGGCATCCTGGCGGGCGACCACCTCAAGTCGGCGTCGGACCTCGGCCTGCCGCTGATCGCGGTGGGGCTGTACTACCGGTCCGGCTATTTCAAGCAGTCGCTGACGGCCGACGGTTGGCAGAACGAGAACTATCCCTCGCTTGATCCGCAGGGCCTGCCGCTGCGGCTGTTGACCGGCGCCGACGGCCAGCCAACGCTGGTGGCACTGAACCTGCCGGAATCGCAGGTGCTGCGGGCACGGGTGTGGGTGGCGCAGGTCGGGCGAGTTCCGTTGTTGCTGCTCGATTCGGACATCCCGGAGAACGATCACGAACTTCGCTCGGTGACCGACCGGCTGTACGGCGGAGACCAGGAACATCGGATCAAGCAGGAACTGCTCGCCGGTATCGGCGGCATCCGCGCGATCCGGGCGTTCACCGAGATCGAGGGCATCGAGGCGCCCGAGGTCTACCACATGAACGAAGGCCACGCGGGTTTCCTTGGCGTGGAACGTATTCGGGAGTACATCAGCGGGTCCGGGCTGGACTTCGAGACCGCGCTGACGGTGGTGCGGTCGTCGACGGTCTTCACCACCCACACGCCGGTGCCCGCCGGTATCGACCGGTTCCCGGTCGAGATGGTGCGCCGCTACTTCGACGACACCGTCGCCTCGCCGCTGCTGCCCGAGGTACCGCTGTACCGGGTGGTCGCGTTCGGCGCCGAGGACGACCCGGAGAAATTCAACATGGCGCACATGGGTTTACGGCTGGCGCAGCGGGCCAATGGCGTGTCGCTGCTGCACGGCCGGGTCAGTCGCGGCATGTTCAACGAACTGTGGCCGGGCTTCGACCAGGCCGAGGTACCGATCGGGTCGATCACCAACGGCGTGCACGCACCCACCTGGGCGGCGCCGCAATGGCTCGAGTTGGGCCGCGAGCTGGTCGGCGTCGAGGGGATGGAGGCTGTCGACCAGGCCGCCGGGGAGCCCGAGCTATGGCAGCGGTTGCATGACGTCGACCCAGGTCACCTGTGGTGGATCCGGTCTCAGCTGCGCGAGATGCTCATCGCCGATGTGCGCGCCCGGCTGCGGCGCTCGCGGCTCGAGCGCGGTGCCACCGAGGCTGAATTGGGCTGGATCGCAAAGGCTTTCGATCCATCTGTGCTGACCATCGGGTTCGCCCGCCGGGTGCCCACCTACAAGCGCCTGACCCTGATGCTGCGCGACCCGGAGCGTCTGGAGCGGCTGCTGCTCGATGAGTCGCGGCCGGTGCAGCTGATCGTCGCGGGCAAGTCGCATCCGGCCGACGACGGCGGCAAGGCCCTGATCCAACAGGTCGTGAAGTTCGCCGACCGGCCCGAGGTGCGGCACCGCATCGCCTTCCTGCCGGACTACGACATGTCGATGGCGCGCCTGCTGTACTGGGGCTGCGATGTGTGGCTCAACAACCCGTTGCGCCCATTGGAAGCGTGCGGCACGTCCGGCATGAAGAGCGCGCTCAACGGCGGACTGAACCTGTCGATCCGCGACGGCTGGTGGGACGAGTGGTACGACGGCGAAAACGGTTGGGAGATCCCGACAGCCGACGGTGTCATCGACGAAACGCGGCGTGACGACCTCGAGGCCGCGGCGCTGTATGACCTGATGGAGCACTCGGTGGCGCCGAAGTTCTATGAGCGCAACGAGCACGGCGTGCCGATGCGGTGGGTCGAGATGGTGCGGCACACGCTGCAGTCGCTCGGGCCGAAGGTGCTGGCATCGCGCATGGTGCGCGACTACACCGAGAAGTACTACGCCCCTGCGGCACAGTCGTTCCGGCGCACCGTGGAGCCGGTCGGCGGCGAGCCCTACGGTGCGGCCCGCGCGCTGGCTGCTTATCGCCAGCGCGTGACCGAGGCCTGGCCGAAGATTCAGATCACCGAGGTGGACAGCTACGGGCTGCCTGACACGCCGCTGCTCGGTTCGGAGTTGTCGCTCACCGCCACGGTGCTGTTGGCGGGGCTGCGTACCGATGAGGTTGTGGTGCAAGCGGTTCTGGGTCGCGTCGACGCCGGTGACCAGCTGGTGGAGCCGGTGACCGTGCCGATGAAGCACACCGGTTCCGGTGAGGGCGGCGTCGAGGTGTTCTCGGCGACCACGCCGCTGCCGGTGGCCGGCCCGGTCGGGTACACCGTGCGGGTGTTGCCGCACAACGCATTGCTGGCCGCGGACAACGAGCTCGGGCTGGTCACGCTGGCGTGAGTGCACTGACTGTTGCGGTCGACGGTGGACCGTACGCGCTGGCGGCCGGCCCGGATGGCGCGATGTGGGTGACGTTGGTATCGGCGGGTTCGGTGGCCCGGATCGACAGCCGCGGCGAGGCTCGACTGTTCGAACTCGGCGGCGACAGCCGGCCGATGCAGGGCTGCGCGGGAGCCGACGGAGCCGTGTGGTTCACGTGTTCCGGCACCGACCGCCTGGCCCGGATCACCGGTGACGGCGCGGTGTCATTCGTCGAATTGGATGCCGGCAGTGCGCCGTTCGGTATCACCGTCGGACCTGACGATGCCGTGTGGTTCACCGCCATGGATGCCGGGACGGTCGGCCGGGTGGGTGCCGACCACACGGTCGAGGTGGTCGCCAAGCCCGGCGGGATGCCGTCGATGATCACCGCCGGCGGCGACGGTGCGTTGTGGTTCACCCTGAATCAGAAGTCTGCGATCGGGCGACTGACTGTCGCCGGCAAGCTGTCGACCCGGCCGACGCCGACACCGTCGGCGGGGCCGGTTGGCATTTGCGCCACGCACGATGATGCGGTGTGGTTCACCGCAATTGGTGCGGACAAGCTGGGACGCATCCCGCTGAACGACGCCATCCAGGAGCTCGACCTACCGGGCAAGCCGCACGCGGTGGTCGCCGACGAGGCCGACGGCGTGTGGGTGAGCCTCTGGGGCGCGGACGCGATCGCGCGGGTCACCGCCGACGGCGAGGTCTCGACGTTCGATCTGCCACCGGGCAGCGAGCCGCACGGGTTGGCGGTCGATCGGGACGGCGCGCTGTGGGTGGCGCTGGAGTCCGGGTTCGTGGTGCGGCTGCCGGTGTAATCAGGCAGGCACCGGCTGAACGGTGCGGTCGAAGTCGATGTGGTGCCCCTGCAGCCACATCATCGAGCGGCCATCGTCTTTCGCGGCCTGCCGGAATACCACCGGCAGGATCAGATCACGAAGAATCCGCCCCACCGGGCCGGCGGCCTTGGTGTTGGCCGAGCGGTGTCCGTGGCGGACGATCTTCTCCACCCGGCGGCGGCGCAACGATTCGAATGTCGTGAATGCCGTCGGGATGTCAGGACAATCGCGCAGGCACTGCGCGAGCACCACGGCGTCCTCGACGGACATCGACGCGCCCTGGCCCGCAGATGGTGCGGTGGCGTGGGCGGCGTCGCCGATGATGATCTGATTACGGTGGTTGTGCCAGTGCTTCACCACGGGCAGATCGTAGGTGGCCCAGCCGATCATCGGGCCCGGCGCCGCGTCGATGATGTCGTGCGCGGGTCCTGCGTCACCGGACATCAACTGGTGCAGCCAGTTTCGCCAATCGGCGTCTGTCATGTCCGACAGTACGCCGCGTTCGGGTTCTCTGGTCATCGGCGGGTTGGCGAACCACACGGTGCCTCCGTCCGGCGTGGGAAACCAGGCGAAGAAGCAGCGGGTGCCGAACTGCATCCGGAATTCCTGCGGTGGCACATCGACGACGAAATCGGGGATGTAGCCGCCGACATTGAGCACCGGCACGTAGCGCGGGGTGTGTGCGTGGGGGTCGATCGCGCGGCGTACCGCGGAATGAATGCCGTCGCAGCCGATCAACAGATCACCGGTTGCGCTGCTGCCATCGGTGAACCGTGCTTGGACGCGCCCATCGGAAGACGTTGTTGCGGAGGTGAATTCCTTGCCGTAGCTGTATCGGGCGCCGCGCGCATTCGCCACGGTATTGAGTTCGCGATACAGATCGGCGCGACGCATCATGACTGACAGTTGCCCGTCCGGACGCGGTGCGGCCATCGGAATGCGCCCCAGCGTCTTGCCGCTGCCGGTGATGAAGCTGATGGTGTCGTTGCGGTAGCCGAGGTTCTCGAGCGGGGCGGCCGCGTCGACGGCACGTAGCGCGTCCATGCCGTTGGCCTGAAAGTTCAGCCAGGCGCCGCGCAGGTCGGCGCCGGACGGGGAACGCTCGTAGATGTGGGCAGCGATACCCACCCGTTGCAGCGCGATGGCCAGGACCGGGCCGGCCACCCCGGCGCCGATGATGAGCGCTTCGGTCATGCGTGTCCTCGGTTCGTCGCCAGATAGCTCGAAGATCAGATAACTTGATGATCAAGCAATAGGATGAAAGGTGGATCGCTCGATTGTCAAGCGAAAGTCCGGTGCCTGATCGCGTGGGTGCGGCGGTGCAGGCCTATCAGGCCGCCGTCGACGACTTCGACCGCGAGGTCGCGCGTCTGCTCGGCATCAACGCGACCGATGCGCGGTGCCTGGAGATTCTGATCCAGGAGGCCTCCGGGGTCACCCCGCGGGAGTTGGCCGACCGGCTGGGCCTCACGACCGGCAGCGCCACCACGATGCTCGACCGGCTGGAGAAGGTCGGCTACGTGACGCGTTCGGCGCACCCCAGTGACCGGCGCAAGCTTCTGGTTCACGCGACCCCCACCGCGCGGGAGCGTGCCTTCGAGCTGATCGGCCCGCTGGTCGACGAGGGGCAGCGCACCTTGCTCAGCCGTTACAGTGCCAAGCAATTGGAACTGATCACCGAATTCCTCACGCGGGCAGCTGAATTGCAGCGCGAACACGTCGCGCGGTTGCGGGGGATGTGAACGACCTCGGGCGTGTCGCCGCTACCTTGGACATGTCGCGCCTGGACCTGTCAGCATGTGCTGACATCGTCATCACATGCTGACAATGTCAGCCTCGGCTGACAGGTCCGGGCGCGATGTGGTGAGGACAGAGCTCGAGGGGCCGCGGTGACCGCGCGCCCGTCAGCTCGACGCGGCCAACCGCTCCAATGCACTGCGCACCCGAACCGGGTCGGTGGTCGACCAGTACGGCGGTAGCGACGACTGCAGGAACCCGCCGTAGCGGGCCGTCGCCATCCGGGAATCGAGGATCGCGATGACGCCGCGGTCGTCGACGCTGCGCAGCAGTCGTCCCGCACCCTGCGCCAACAGCAGCGCCGCGTGTGACGCCGCCACCGCCATGAACCCGTTGCCGCCGCGGGCTGCGATGGCCCGCTGCCGCGCGGTCAGTAGCGGATCGTCGGGGCGGGGGAACGGAATTCGGTCGATGATCACCAGCGACAGCGACGGTCCCGGTACGTCGACGCCCTGCCAGAGCGACAACGTGCCGAACAACGATGTCTCGGCGTCTTCGGTGAAGCGGCGCACCAGGGTTGACGTGGAGTCCTCGCCCTGGCAGAGCACCGGGGTGTCCAGTCGCTCGCGCATGATCTCGGCGGCTGCCTTTGCGGCCCGCATCGACGAGAACAGCCCGAGGGTGCGTCCGCCGGCGGCGGTGATCAGCTCGTAGATCTCGTCGAGCTGTTCCGGGGCGGCGGCGTCGCGGCCCGGCGGCGGCAGGTGCTTGGCGACGTACAGGATGCCCGACTTGGCATGGGAGAAGGGCGATCCCACGTCCATGCCCTTCCATTTCGGCGGCGTCGCGGTGGAGTCTTCCGGCACCGACAAACCCCAGGCCCGCGCCATCGATTCGAAGCGGCCGCCGATCGTCAGCGTGGCGGACGTCAGCACCGCGGTCACCTCGCCGAACAAGCGGCCGCGCAGCAGCCCGGCCACCGACAACGGCGCGACCCGCAGGATGTATCGCACTGTGCCCCTGGACTCTTCGCGATCCAGCCACACCACGTCGTAGCGGTCGGGGATGGCCGGGACGAACGAGTCGATGATGCGCGACGCGGTGTCGCTCAGGTCGGTCAGTGCGGTGACTGCCTCGCTGCGCGCGGCTGCGGCCGTGGGGTCCGACGGCGCCGTGTCGATCGCCATCTTGACCTTGTCCGTCGAGTCGCGGACCACCGTCAGGTAGGTGGCGAGCTCGTCGTCGAGCACGTCGATGCGTCCGGGCTCCATGTCGTGGATCGCCGACCCCAGCGTGGCGATGGCGGCCTCGAGGCGTTCTGCCAGTTCAGGTTCCACCAACCGGGCGGCCCGCCGGAGCGCCACGGCCATGGACGTGGCGGACAGCTCGCCGGTGGCGACGCTGGTGACCCGGTCGACCAGTTCGTGGGCCTCGTCGACCACCAGCAGCTGGTGTTCGGGCAGGACGTTGACCTCGGAGATGGCGTCGATGGCCAGCAGCGCGTGGTTGGTGACGATGACGTCGACCGCGCCGGCCTTGGCGCGGGCCTTCTCCGCGAAACAGTCTGTGCCGTAAGGGCAACGCGTGGCGCCGATGCACTCGCGGGCACCCACGCTGACCTGCGACCAGGCCCGGTCCAGCACGCCTGGCACCACCTCGTCGCGGTCGCCGCTCTCGGTGTCCGACGACCACTCGATGAGCCGCTTGACGTCGCGGCCCAACGCCGACGCGGCGACGGGGTTGAACAGTTCTTCTTGCGGGAGATCCTCTTCGGCGGAGGCGCCGCTGTGAACCTTGTTCAGGCACAGGTAGTTTCCGCGTCCCTTGAGCAACGCGAACTCGGGGCGGCGGGGTAGATGTGGGGCCAGGGCGTCGGCCAGGCGGGGCAGATCGCGGTCCACCAGCTGGCGTTGCAGTGCGATGGTTGCCGTCGACACCACCACCGGTTGATTCGACGCCACGGCATGCGCGATCGATGGCACCAGGTACGCCAACGACTTTCCGGTACCGGTCCCGGCCTGGACGGCCAGATGTTCGCCGTTGTCGAAAGCGTGGCCGACGGCTTCGGCCATCTCGATCTGTCCGCTGCGTTCGGCACCACCAAGGGCTGATACCGCGATGGACAGCAGCCCCGAAACGGTTGAAGCGTCCTTCGAATTGGACTTGCGGCTCATGCACCCACCAGTCGGGTCGGGATGGCCGGTTCACCGCGGGACAGCTTGAGTCCGTCCCACGGCAGGCTGTGCAGACCGGCGGCCACGCGCGCGCGGGCGTCGGCCAGCGAGGAGTCGTCCACGACGGAACCCGAGCGGACCAGCGGCACCGTCAGCATCCGGCCGTCGTCGGCTGGAACCGAATCAGCGGGGTACACGACCTCTTCGACGATGGTGCCCGACTCTTTCGCCAATCGCATCGCGGCTTTGCGGCCGCCGTGAGATTCCTTGTGGCTGCTGCGTTTCGCCACGGGCATACCGTCGACCTCGACCAGCTTGTAGACCATGGAGGCGGTCGGCGCACCGGACCCGGTGACGACCGACGTACCGACGCCGTAGACGTCGACGGGCGCCGCGGCGAGGCCGGCGATCGAGTATTCGTCGAGGTCGCCGGACACCACGATGCGGGTGCCGGTCGCGCCCAACCCGTCGAGTTGGTCGCGGACCTGGCGGGCCATCACGCCGAGATCGCCGGAGTCGATGCGTACGGCGCCGAGCTCGGGCCCAGCCACGGCGATGGCGTTGGCCACGCCCTGAGTGATGTCGTAGGTGTCCACGAGCAGCGTCGTCCCGACACCCAACGCGTCGACCTGCGCGCGGAATGCGGCGGCTTCGTCGGGCCCGGTCGCCGCCGTGTGCACGAGGGTGAAGGCGTGCGCGCTGGTGCCCAGCGCCGGGACGCCGTAGGTGCGCTGCGCCTCCAGATTCGAGGAGGCGGTGAAACCTGCGAGGTAGGCGGCCCGCGCGGAGGCGACCGCAGCCTGCTCGTGCGTGCGCCGTGAGCCCATCTCGATCAGGGGCCGGCCGCCCGCGGCGCTTACCATGCGGGCGGCGGCCGAGGCGATCGCGGTGTCGTGATTGAAGATCGACAGCACGAGCGTCTCGAGGATCACGCACTCGGCGAAGGTGCCGTGGATCGACAGCACCGGGGAATCCGGAAAGTACAGCTCACCCTCGGGATAGCCGTCGATGTCGCCGCGGAACTCGTAGTCGGCCAGCCAGCGCAGCGTCTCGGGCTCCAGGAAGTTCAGCGAGGCCAGCGCGGCGTCGTCGAACCGGAACTCGGCGAGCGCCGAGAGGAACCGCGCGGTCCCGGCGACCACGCCGTAACGGCGTCCGAACGGCAGCCGCCTGGCAAACACCTCGAACGACGCGCGACGGTGTGCGGTGCCGTCGCGCAGGGCAGCAGCGAGCATCGTGAGCTCGTATTTGTCGGTTAGCAACGCGGCGGTCACAGAGCTCACCGTACTGGTTCATCGACCGGCATCTCCCCGGCTATTCTGGGCTCATGGTTCTGGGTGCCAGCTCGTCGACGGTGGTCGCGCGCACAAGCCCGGCGACTGACGTCGACGAGGTCGCCGCCCTGGACAGTCCGTGGGTGACCATCGTCTGGGACGACCCGGTGAACCTCATGACCTACGTGACGTACGTCTTCCAGAAGCTGTTCGGCTACAGCGAGGTGCGCGCCACCGAGCTGATGATGCAGGTGCACACCGAGGGCAGAGCCGTCGTCTCGGCGGGCAGCCGGGAATCGATGGAGGTCGACGTCACCAAACTGCACGCAGCCGGCCTGTGGGCAACCATGCAGCAGGATCACTGACCGGTGCGCAAGTGGAAGCGGGTCAACACGTCGTCGGGCGTGCGCATCAAGTCCGGGCTGGAGGCGCACGAGGTCACGATGCTGCGCAACCTGGTCGGCTCGCTGATCGAGATGCTCGACGATCGCGAATCCTCTTCACCGCCTGATGAACTCGCCGAATTGACCGGCATGAAGATCGGGCCTTCGCAGGCTCCCGACGACGACACCATGCGCCGGCTGCTGCCGGACTTCTACCACGATCCGGCCACGCATCCCGATGGCCGTGCCGCCGGTGAGAGCCTCAACGGCGCGCTGCGCAGCCTCCACGAGCCGACCATCGTCGACGCCAAACGGCAAGCTGCCCAACGACTCCTGGACTCGCTTCCGGACCCGGCCGGAAAGTTCGAGCTGACGGAGGAACAGGCTGAGGCCTGGGCGTCCGCGATCAACGACGTCCGGCTGGCCCTCGGCGCCATGCTCGACATCGGACCCGATGGGCCGCAACGTCTTTCGCCGGACCATCCGATGGCGGGGCATCTGGAGGTGTATCAGTGGCTGACGTATCTGCAGGAATACCTGGTGCTGAGCCTGCTGGACGAGCGGTGACGGGCTCCATCACCTTCGTCCACGACATCCTGGTCGGCAACTACCAGCGCATCGAAGACGCCACCCTGGGCGGCGGCTGGGCCACCGGCACCACCGTCGTCCTGGCCCCGCCCGGAACCGTCGGCGCGGTCGACGTGCGCGGGGGAGCGCCCGGCACCCGCGAGACCGACCTGCTGGATCCGTCCAACAGCGTGCAGCACGTCGACGCGATTGTGCTGACCGGCGGGAGCGCCTACGGGCTGGCCGCCGCGGACGGCGTCATGACCTGGCTGGAGGAGCACGACCGCGGCGTGAAGATGCCCGGCGGACGCGTACCGATCGTGCCCGGTGCGGTGATCTTCGATCTGCCGGTCGGCGCGTGGGCCAATCGTCCGACGGCCGATTTCGGCTACCAGGCCGTCGCTCACGCGGGCACCGACGTGCCCACCGGCAATGTCGGCGCGGGCGCCGGCGCACGGGCCGGCGCACTGAAGGGCGGACTCGGCACCGCATCGGTGACGCTCGACAACGGCGTGACCGTCGGCGCGCTCGTCATCGTGAACGCGGCCGGCCACGTCGTCGACCCGCAGACCGGTCTGCCGTGGTCGGCTGACCAGATCGCCCGCTTCGGGCTGCAGCCTCCGCCGCCCGACCAGATCGAGGCGTACGCGGCCCGGGTGAAAGACCCCAAGCCGCTCAATACGACCGTCGCCGTCGTCGCGACCGATGCCGCGCTCAGCCCGGCCGGCTGTAAGAAGGTGGCCGTCGCCGCGCACAACGGGCTGGCCCACACGATCCGTCCGGCGCACACCGCCGTCGACGGCGACACCGTCTTCGCGCTCGCGACCGGTCGGGTGCACATCGAACCGGACGCGGCGACACCCGAGCAGATGAACCCCGAGACGCGGCTCATCTCCGAGATCGGGGCGGCCGCCGCCGACGCGCTCGCGACCGCCGTGATGGTCGGGGTACTCGCGGCCGAGTCGATTGCCGGCATTCCGACCTACCGCGACCTGCTGCCAGGAGCCTTCGCCTGACGGTGTCCGCCGGTAGCCTTTAGAGCATGAGCTACGACCTGTCGACGACCCCGTCGAAGCCGAAGCCGCCTGCACCGTGGAAGGTCGGTGGCGTCACGATCGTCAGCTTCGTCGTGCTGCTGTGGCTCATCGAGGGCTGGGATGCGCTGCACAACCAGGAGCTCAATCAGGACGGCATCCGGCCGCTGGAGACCGACGGGCTCTGGGGCATCTTGTGGGCGCCGCTGCTGCACGCCGACTGGGCGCACCTGATCGCGAACACCGGCCCGGCTCTGGTGCTCGGCTTCCTGGTGACCCTCGCCGGCATGGGGCGCTTCCTCGCGGCCACCCTGATCATCTGGATTCTGGGCGGATTCGGCACCTGGCTCATCGGCAACATCGGTGCGCCCCGCGGCGTCGAATCGGTGCACATCGGCGCGTCCGGGCTGATCTTCGGGTGGCTGACGTTCCTCATCGTGTTCGGCTTCTTCACCCGGCACGCGTGGCAGATCATCGTCGGCATCATCGTGTTGTTCGTCTATGGCGGTGTGCTGTGGGGCGCGCTGCCGGGCACGTTCGGGGTGTCGTGGCAGGGCCATCTGTGCGGTGGCATCGCCGGCGTGTTCGCGGCGTATTTGCTGAGCAGTCCGGAAAGGGAAGCGCGCGAACGGCGTAAGGGTTCAGCTCTGCCGTCGATTCCGACGTAATTTGCTGAATTCGGAATTCGCCGCACGCGCCGTTACCGGAAGCGTGATCGGTATCGCTTTCGGGACCAATCGAGAAACTGGCCGCCCAATGGTGCCGTCTTTTCGTCGCAGGACGTGTTGACGTGGCAAGCTAGGGGTGTGCGCCTCACCATTCTCGGTTGCTCCGGCAGCGTGGGTGGGCCGGATTCTCCGGCCTCGGGCTATCTGCTGACCGCTCCGGACACCACACCGATGGTTATCGACTTCGGTGGAGGCGTGCTCGGCGCACTGCAGCGTCATGCTGATCCGGGCGCCGTAAATATATTGCTGTCACATCTGCATGCCGACCATTGTTTGGACTTGCCGGGCCTGTTCGTCTGGCGGCGGTATCACCCGAATCCGCCGGTTGGTCGTGCGCTGATGTTCGGTCCGGCGGCCACGTGGCACCGGCTCGGTGCGGCATCGTCGCCTGAGGGCGGCGAGATCGACGACATCACCGACATCTTCGACATCCAGGTCTGGGTCGACGGCCAGGAGGTCGAGATCGGCGCGCTGAAGGTGACGCCGCGACTGGTGTGTCACCCGACCGAGTCGTACGGCATGCGCTTCACCGATCCGTCGGGCGCGACGCTCGTCTACTCCGCGGACACCGGCTACTGCGACGCGCTGGTGGATCTCGCTCGCGGCGCCGACGTGTTCCTGTGTGAGGCGTCGTGGACCGACTCGCCGGACCGTCCGCCGAAGCTGCACCTGTCCGGTGCCGAGGCCGGCCGCGCTGCTCGTGAGGCCGGCGTCAAAGAGCTGCTGCTGACGCACATCCCGCCGTGGACGTCCCGCGAGGACGTCATCAGCGAGGCCAAGGCCGAGTTCGACGGACCCGTGCACGGCGTCGTGTGCAACGAGTCGTTCGACATCACTCGTAGGTAAGGTCCCGCCCAGCTGTTCGTCGCCCGCTAGGGTTGTGCGGTGTCCAGACGAGAAGACGGCCGCCTTGACGACGAGCTCCGCCCGGTAAAGATCACCCGAGGATTCACCAAGCACCCGGCAGGGTCGGTATTGGTGGAGTTCGGCGAGACGCGGGTCATGTGCACCGCCTCGGTATCCGAAGGGGTGCCGCGCTGGCGCAAGGGTTCCGGGTTGGGCTGGCTGACCGCCGAATACGCGATGCTGCCGGCCGCCACCCATGACCGCTCCGACCGCGAGTCGGTGAAGGGCCGCGTCGGTGGACGCACCCAGGAGATCAGCCGGTTGATCGGCCGCTCGCTGCGCGCGTGCATCGACCTGAGCGCGCTGGGCGAGAACACCATCGCCATCGACTGCGACGTGCTGCAGGCCGACGGTGGCACTCGTACCGCGGCGATCACCGGCGCGTATGTGGCGTTGGCCGACGCTGTGACGTACCTGTCGGCTGCGGGACGGTTGAAGGATCCGCGTCCGCTGTCGTGTGCCATCGCTGCCGTGTCGGTCGGTGTGGTCGACGGCCGGGTCCGCACCGACCTGCCGTACACCGAGGACTCGCGCGCCGAGGTCGACATGAACGTCGTCGCCACCGACACCGGGACTCTGGTCGAGGTGCAGGGCACGGGCGAAGGCGCGACGTTCCCGCGCTCGACGCTGGACAAGCTGTTGGACGCGGCTTTGGCTGCCTGTGACCAGTTGTTCGCGCTGCAGCGCGAGGCGCTGGAGCTGCCGTACCCGGGCGTGCTGCCCGAGCCGTCGGGTCCCGCGAAGAAGGCATTTGGTGCCTGAGCTCCTCGTCGCTTCACGCAATGCGAAGAAGCTGGTGGAGTTGCAGCGGGTTCTCGATGCCGCGGGGGTTGTCGGCCTGACGCTGTTGTCGTTGGCCGATGTGCCCGAGTATCCCGAGGCACCCGAAACCGGAGCCACGTTCGAGGAGAACGCGCTGGCCAAGGCTCGTGACGGGTTCGAGGCCACCGGAATCCCTTGTATCGCAGATGATTCCGGAGTTTCGGTCGATGCGCTGAACGGTATGCCCGGTGTGCTGTCGGCCCGGTGGGCCGGGCGGCACGGAGATGATGCGGCGAACCTTTCGCTGCTGTTGGGCCAGATTCAGGACGTGCCCGACGAGCGGCGGGGAGCGGCATTCGTGTCGTGCTGTGCGCTGGTTTCTGCTTCGGGTTCGGTGGTCGTGCGCGGGGAGTGGCCCGGCATGATCGCCCGCGAGCCGCGGGGTTCGGGCGGGTTCGGGTATGACCCGATCTTCGTGCCTGCGGGCGGATCGGTGTCCGCGGCCGAGCTGACTGCTGCTGAGAAGGACGCGGCGTCACACCGCGGGCGGGCTCTTGCGCAGTTGGTGCCGGCGCTGCGGGAGTTGGCGGGCTTGTAGGCTCCGCAGTTGTCGCCGAACGCAACTGCACGGCGATTTTCGGGCTGATTTCCCGCCACCCAGTTGCGTTCGGGGGCGGGGCTGGCGTTATCCACAGGGTTCGATAGCCACAGCTGGCGAGATGCACGCGCCGCTGGGCACACTGCGCTGGTGGGGGAGCCATTCATCGGGAGTGAGGCGATTTCAGCAGGGCGCTTGACTCGGCATCAATTGCGGACGGATTTCGTGGCCGTGCACAAGGACGTGTACGTGCCAAGGGGGACGAGGCCGACCGCGATCATGCGGGCGAAGGCGGCATGGCTGCGCTCCAAACGCAGAGGTGTGCTCGCGGGTTTCTCGGCGGCCGCGTTGCACGGGGCGAGGTTCATCGGGCCAGAGGTACCTGCCTACATCTGTGACCGCTACTGCCGTCGCGAGCGGGGTGTGGTGGTGTGGCGAGACACTCCGGCTTCCGATGAGACGAGCCGCATAGGCGAGATGCTGCTGACCACGCCGTCGCGTACCGCTGTTGATCTGGCACGCAAGTTCCCCGAGGACGTCGCCGTCGCGGCGATTGATGCGTTGGCGCGCGCTGCGCGGATGACGGTCGCAGACATCGAGATGCAACTCGACCGGCACCGCGGACAGCGCGGCATTCTGCAAGCGCGGAAGACAATCGCACTTGTCGACCCGAAAGCGGAATCCCCTCGCGAAACAGCGTTGCGGCTGTTGATTATTCGGGCCGGTCTTCCGAAGCCCAAGAGTCAGTATCCGATAGACAACGAGTACGGGGTCTTGATCGGTGTCGTCGATTTTGCCTGGTGGGACTTGAAGATCGCCGTCGAGTACGAAGGCGTCCACCACACAGATCCGGAAGTGGTTCGCAGGGACATCGCACGGATCGAGAGCATGGTCGAGGTGGGTTGGCTCGTTGTTCGGGTCACTGCACGCGATCCGGCTGGGGTGGTGTTGCGGCGGATTCTCAATGCGCGGGCATCGCGAGGTGTGGTTGATGATGTTGCTTGGCGTTTTCCGCGCGACGAGGCGGAAAAACTGTGGCCCACGGAGATTCGGGCCTCTTAGGGTCCGTCGTGGTTAATCGAACGCAACTGCACGGCGATTTTCGGGCTGATTTCCCGCCACCCAGTTGCGTTTGGGGTCCGGCGGTCAATTCGAGGCGGCGAGATAGCCGTCGATGAAGTCGTGGAGTGCAGGCGCCAGATGCGCGACGCCGGAATCGTTGAGCTTCGCCAGCAGGATGATGCCTTGATACTGCGCGAGTAGTGCGTGCGCGAGCTCCTGCGGATCGGTGCCGGGGCGCAGGGCTCCGGCGGCTGCGGCCTCCTGGGCGATGACCGCCAAATGGTGTTCCATCGCTTTGAGTGTGTGCGCCAGGTGCGCCCGCAGATCGTCGTCAGTAGTGGACAGTTCGGCGGCGAAGTTGCCGAACGGGCAGCCCACCGCGCGGCCGAACTGTGCTTCGAGGGCGGACTGGATGACGCCGATGGCGTCGGGTACCGCGTGCAGTTTCTCCACTGGCGTCGCGGTGGGGGATCCGGCGAGCTGACGCTGAAATACCTTGGCGTGCAAGTCGATAACAGCCTTGCCCAGCTCTGACTTCGATGTGAAGTAGTGGTAGAAGCTGCCCTTGCGGATGTCCGTGGCGCGGCAGAGTTCGTCGACCCCGACGGCTTGGTAGCTGCGTTCGAGGAAGAGCCGGGCGGCAGTGGCCACCAGGCGATCGCGGGCGTCAGAAGTGCGGGGCACCTGTGAATGATATTTGGTAGTTGACCGGTCGGTCAAGAAAGCCTAGCTTGAGGACATGACTACCGCAGAGGTCTTCCGTACGCCCGACGAGCGATTCGCCGACCTGCCGGGCTACGACTTCAAGCCGAACTACGTCGACGTCGACGGGTTGCGTATGCACTACCTCGACGAGGGGCCGCGCGACGGTAAGCCCATCGTGTGTTTCCACGGCGAGCCGACGTGGGCGTACCTGTACCGCAAGATGATCGGCCCGTTCGTCGAGGCCGGGCACCGGGTGATCGTGGCCGACTACGCGGGGTTCGGTCGTTCGGACAAGCCGACCGACCGGCGCTGGTACAGCTATGACCGGCACGTCTCGCTGGTGACGCAAGTATTGGGCGGCCTGGACTTGAACGACGCCACCGTCGTGGTGCAGGACTGGGGTGGCCCGATTGGCTTGCGGTGGGCCATGGAGAACGCGAATCAGGTTGGTGCCCTGGCGATTTTCAACACCGGCCTGTTCACCGGCCGGGTGTCCAAGGGCTTCATGGCGTGGCGCGCGTTCGCCGAGGCCAACCCCGACTTGCCGGTCGGTTTCGTGATTCAGGGCGCGACGACGACTGAGTTGCCTGCTGACGTGGTCGCGGCGTACGACGCACCGTTCCCCACGGTCGAGTCGAAGGCCGGCGCCGCGCAGTTCCCGCTGTTGGTGCCCATCACGGATGACGCTGCCGGGGCTGCTGAAATGCAGGCCGTCACTGATGCGCTGTCGCGGTGGGAGAAGCCGGCGCTAGTGGCGTTCTCCGACCAGGATCCGGTGTTCCCGTATCCGCGTGCGGGGGAGGCGTTCGTCGACCTGATCCCGACGGTCGACGAGCAGGTACGCATCGAAAATGCGTCGCACTTCCTGCAGGAGGATCGCGGCGAGCAGTTGGCGGTCGAGGTTTTGAAACACCTCGGCTGAGGTTGTTGGCTTACGACTTCGCGAGCCTGACGGGATGGCGTTTTTCGGGTCGATTCTCCGCCACCGGGTCAGGCTCGTGACAGGGCCACGCGATCAGACTCAGAGGTCGAAGCGCTTCTTGACGTCTTCGGTGCGGAAGTGCTCGACGATGATGCCGAGCAGCGGGACGGTACCGGCGAAGAGGGTGCCGATGGTCTGGCCGAGCGGCCAGCGGACCTTGACCGCCAGGTTGAACGTGCACAGCAGGTAGATGAAGTACACCCAGCCGTGGACGATGCCGATCCAGTTCAGGCTGACGTCGTTGAAGACGTAGTGCGCGACCAGCTCGTAGCAGAGGGCGATGAGCCAGATACCGGTCGCCCAGGCCATCACGCGGTAGGCGATCAGTGCCTTGCGGATGGCGTCTTTCGACACGGCGGTCGGCTGCGACTCGGTCATGTGGTGGTCCTGTCCTGTTTGTCGTTCTCGGCCAATGCGGCGAGGTAGGCGTTGTACTCGGCGGTTTCCGGGTCGATGTCTGCGGCGGCCTTGGGGCGCTCGGGAAGCAGGCCTTCCGGGATTTCGGTGGGCCCATCAGTCGCCGGCGCGACGGGGCCCTCGTCCTCGTAGCGGACGAACTTGTAGTAGCCGTAGAAGCAGAAAGCGCCGAACATCGGCCACTGCAGGGCATAGCCCAAATTCTGGAAGGTGCCCGCGCTGGACTGGAAGCGCGACCACTGCCACCAGGCCAGGGCCATGCAGCCCAGGGCGGCGACGGTCACCAGCACGATGAGCGCCGGCCTCCTACGCCGTGTAGTGGACATAAGCCAACGGTACCGCGCGTGACCTCGGGTTTGCGATTCGCGTGGGCTACGACGCCGCACGTTGGACGCATGGCCACGGCACGATGCGGGACTTGGGTCCGATGAATTCGTCTAGGCGTGCGGTGTCTGCTTTGCGGTAGATAGATAGCTGCTTCTTCGATGACCGGCGCCAGTGGATGCCGAGTTGGTCCAGCGCACCAGTAAATAGATTGACGATGTCCTCGGACAGATTCGTGAAGTGGTAGCGGACGCTTCGGACGCCTCGGTCATTCGCGACGACCCGGCACCCGTCGCTGTGGATGAGACCGAGGACGAACTCCTCGGTGGCTAGGTCGACAAGGTCCTGTTGCCACGGTTCCAGCTTGATCGCGCGAGTGTGCTTCCTGCCAGGACCGTGCTGCGGGAACAGACACGGCCAATGTTTGGAGCAGACGTACACCTCGATGCAGCCCTTCCGCTGCGTGGCCCCGGCCTGTTTGCCTGGGATAACGGCAGCGATCGCTTCCTTGCAGCGCTCGATGATGGCCGGGTACTTCTGGTCTAGGACGATTCGAAGGCGCCAAACTCCACGGCGTGCGGCAGAGATACAGCCGTCGCCCAGGTACAAACCAAGTAGATAGCTGTATTCCGCAGGCGGGAGAGCAGTGAAATCGTGGTCCATGCCGCAGCTGGAGTCTCCGGCGACTTGGCGCCGCCAGATGCCTGGAGCCTTCCGCCAGTCCCGCACCGTGGTTCGCGGAATTGCCGTTGCTCTGGCGATGGCGCAGTTGTTCATTCCGTCGGCGATGAGCCGTTGCACGACGTCGAATTCTTCTGCTGATCTCACGCGCGTCCCCCTTCGATCGCGTGACACCACTAACGTATGACGGGCCACCGACAGATCTCGTTCGCGTGACCAGCGGTAGGCTGACAGCGTTTGAGCGCGAGTGTCGGAATTGGCAGACGAGATGGGTTTAGGTCCCATTGTCCTATGGGCGTGGGGGTTCGAGTCCCCCCTCGCGCACTCTTGGGGAGTCGAGTCAGGGATAACACCCTGACCCGACTCGTCGCCAAGCAATCATCTGCGCAGCTGCCAGAGGGCACCCCGCGCGAACTCCCGGCCCGCAGCGAAACCCCGCACACCCGCTGCGAAAAACGTTGGGCTAGTTATCCATTGGGGATGCGGTCAGTGCTTTTTGTGCACCGCGTTGTCGATTGGCGATGGCTGGTCGGTCTTGGCGCGCTTGTCTGCGCGTTTCTCTTTGAGCGACTTGCCGGATTTCTTGGCCATGCTCTGCCGAGGAGATTTGTCAGCCATGGTCGGCCCCTTTGTATTGGGGGCCTGGGTGGTCCCTGTCACCCGACCATACGTGCGCTGCAGAGGTGGCGCAACGATGTAGGTCAACAGTGTTGACAACCCCTGACCGGCCGTGTTGACTGGAATGCGTACGGGCGGCCGCGCCGTGGCGGAGCCCAGGCTTGTCGCCGCGCACTATTGACTGGGACCTAGGTGGCAATACGCGACATCGCGGCTTATACGCATCTGAGTCAGCGTGACATCGATGCGTTCGGAGCGGAGCTGGATGCCATCCGCTCTGATGTCGAGGACTCGCTCGGTGTCAAAGACGCGGCCTATATCCGGCATGTGATCGTGTTTCAGCGGGTCCTGGATGTCGTGGCCCGGCTGCTGATCGTCGGCTGGCGTTCCCGGCTCGGCTGGTCCGTCGGAACCTTGTCGTTGGCCTACGCGAAATCCGTTGAGAACATGGAGATCGGGCACAACGTCTGCCATGGGCAGTGGGACTGGATGAACGACTCGGAGATCCACTCCACCGCGTGGGAATGGGACATGGTGGGGTCGTCGGCGCAGTGGCGCTACTCCCACAACTATCGCCACCATGTGTATACCAACGTGCACGGCATGGACGACGATCTCGGATTCGGGGTGATGCGAGTCTCTCGCGATCAGCCCTGGGAGCCGGCGAATCTGGCGCAACCCCTGGCAAATCTGTTGTTGGCCTTGACCTTCGAATGGGGCATCGCGCGGCACGGATTCCACTCCGACGAGAGCCGGGCGAGCACCGCGGCCGGCAAGCGGGCCGTCAAGCGGACCATGCTGGTCAAGATGGCCCACCAGACGGCCAAGGACTACCTCGTCCTGCCGGCGCTCGGCTGGCGTCGTTGGCGTCGGGTGCTGACCGCGAACATCGCCGCCAACCTGCTGCGCAACCTGTGGGCCTACGTCGTGATCTTTTGCGGACACTTCCCCGACGGTGTGCAGACCTTCGCTCCGGAAATCGTGCACGAGGAGACGAGGGCCGAATGGTACCTACGTCAGATGCTGGGCACGGCGAACTTCAAAGCCGGTCCGCTGCTGGCATTTTCGAGCGGAAACCTGTGCTACCAGATCGAGCATCACCTGTTTCCGGATCTGCCGAGCAACCGCTACGCGCAGATCAGCCTGCGAGTGCGAGAGCTGTGCGACAAGTACGACGTGCCGTACACCTCCGGGTCCCTCGCCCGCCAGTACCTGCAAACCTTGCGGACCAACTGCCGGCTCGCGCTGCCCGACCGAGGTTCACGGGCAGCGCCGGCCGGTGGTGGACGCGCCGTATCCAGCATTAAGTCGGGACAGTCTTGAAATCTCTTTCCAGCCTTGAACATTCGGTTTCCCCAGCACCTCGCTACCCAGGGGGCGGCTTGTTGACCTTCGGGATTCTCGGCACCTACCCGCCAACGCGATGCGGCCTGGCGGGGTTCAGTGCTGCCTTGAGCGATGGGCTGCACCGCCTGGGCGTCGATGTCAGCGTGGTGCGAGTCGCCGACGGGCAGTCCACTGCGGACGGTCGCGTGATCGGCGAGCTGTCTGCTGGGGCGCCGGCGTCAGCGTCGGCAGCGGCGGACTTGCTCAGCCGCAGCGATATCGCCCTCATTCAACATGACTTCGGCATCTATGGCGGTGCGGACGGATCCGACGTCGTCGATGTGGTCGGCGCATTGCAGGTTCCGTCGATCGTCGTCGCACACACCATTCCCGCGGATGTGACGCGACGTCAGCGTTCGGTGTTCGAGTCGTTGATGGCACTCGCCGATCAGGTGGTCGTCATGTCCGACGCGGCGAGCGCCCGGGTGTGCGCGGACTTCGATGTCGACCGCAGGAAAGTCACGACGATTCCGCACGGCGCGGCGATCCCGACCGGTCCGCGGATGAAGCGACCCAGTCGCCCCACCCTGCTGACCTGGGGTCTGTTGCGGCCGGGCAAGGGAGTCGAGCGGGTTATCGCCGCAATGGATTCGTTGCAGCGACTCAGCGGCCAGCCGCGTTATGTTGTCGCCGGCCGGACGCATCCGGCGACCCTCGCCGCCGACGGCGAGGCCTACCGCGACGCCTGCATCGAACAAGCGCGCGCCGGCGGGGTGGCCGGTTCGGTGCATTTCGATGCCGGCTATCGCGACGTGCCGTCATTGACCGAGCTGGTCATGTCGGCGGCCGTGGTGGTGCTGCCCTTCGACTCCACCGATCAGGTCAACTCCGCTGTTCTGGTCGAAGCGATTGCGTGCGGCCGGCCGATTGTCGCCACTGCGTTTCCGCACGCAGTCGAGCTGCTCTCCACCGGCGCGGGCATCGTGGTCGCTCACGATGATCCGGAGGCGCTGCGGTCTGCGCTGCATGCCGTACTGAGTCAGCCCCGATTGGCCGGCGCGATGGCCGCGGAGGCGCGAAGCCGCGCGCCGGAGATGGCCTGGCCGGTAGTGGCGAAGTCGTATCAATCTGTGGCGCAACGAATTCTGGCCCGACGGCGGGCGGAGCGGGCGCGGGCGCACTAAAAGATCCGGCGTCGACAAGGTCTGTCGGCGGCGCGGGCGGGTAATGTCATTCCACCACGTGATCCGTTGCGGGACAGTCAAAGGAGGTACCGTCACGATGGTCGGGCAGATCAGCCGTGCAGTGATTCTCCACGCCGCCTTGCAGATCGTCGACCGCGACGGTGTTGACGGGCTGTCCATGCGGCGGCTCAGTGACGAGATCGACCGCGACCCAGCGGTGCTGTACCGGCACGTGCCGAACAAGGCGGCTCTGCTCGACGGTGTGGCGGAGATGGTGATCGGCCAGCTGCAAATCGATGCCACGGATTCGGACTGGACGGGGCAATTGCGGGCGGTGGCCCACGATTTCCGGCGGTTGGCGCTGGAACACCCAAATGTGGTGCCGCTGTTGGTCACCCGACCGCTGGCAACGCCGCTCGGGCAGCGTCCGCCGGGGCTGCTGCGGCCCCTGGAGGAGGTCGTGACGCTGCTCGCCGGGGCCGGGTTCAGTGACCTCGACGCCCTGAACATCTACCGGTTGCTCTTCGGCTACCTCTACGGCCACATTCTGACCGAGCTGCAGGAAGTGGTCGAGCGTCCCGAGGAATCCGATGATGTCCTGCGGTTGGGGCTGCACCGATTGTCGATCACGGAGTTCCCCAAGGTGCGGGCGCTGGCTTCGGCACTGGCCGACTATGACGGGGCCGCCGAACTCGATCGGGGCCTCGACATGCTGTTCATCGGTTTGGGGGCAACCATCGCCCCGGCCGGGCAACAGCGCTGAAAATTGACGGCGCTACTGCGCGCTGAGTCGCACCAGCCGGGTGGTCGAGCTTTCGTCGAGCTCAACGACGTCGGTGCGGGACCGCAGGAAATCGCTGAAAGACTTGAAACCCAAAGCCTTTTCGTTGAAGGACGGGTCCATCCGCTTCATCTGCGCCTTCACCACAGAATTGTGCAGCCATTCGACGTCGTCCTTTTCCAGCCCGATCTGCAGGGCGCGCGTCAGGAGGGCAGTGGCGGAGGTCTGGGGGTCGGGCTGTTCGGGCTCGGCTTTGGTGCTGCGCCGGGCGCGTTTGGGCGGCTCGGCAGCGGGCTCGAGGGCGGGCACGCCGGGCAGGGCGTCGTAGGTGACGAACTCGTCGCAGGCTGCCGCGAGCGCTCGGCTCGACGACCCGGCCACCCCGATACCCACCACGTACCGGCCGAGGCGCTTGCAGCGTTGAGCCAGTGGAATGTAGTCGGAGTCGCCGGCGGCGATGACGACGTGGGTGAGGTCGGGCAGGCGGAACATGTCCTCGACGGCGTCGACCGCCAACCGGATGTCGGCGCCGTTCTTGCCGTAGGCGGCGGCCGGGAACAACTGCACGAGGTCGACGGCGCGGCCGACGAGCTGCTGCCGATAACCGGCGTTGACCTCGGCCGACCAGTCGGCATACGCGCGGGTGAGCACCAGCGTCCCGAACGATGACGCGAAGTCGAGTACCGCACCGACGTCGACGGTGGCGCTGGTCAAGCGCTCGGAGTCGAGTCCCTTGGCCTTGTCCTTCTGAAAAGAGTTGCGGCCGTGCACCTGGTCGTAGCGGGAGATGACGATGTTGTCGAAGTCGAGGTAGACCGCGACGCGGGTCGCGGTGGTGTCCGTCATCTGCCCAGTGTGGTGCATCGCGGGTGGGTTATGGCGCGCAACCCACTCGGACGCGCGTTTTGCCCCGATGTGCCTACCCTGTCGGGATGCTCACCGAACTGATCGCGCTCGCCGGCGGGTCCTACCGCATGGGGTCACAGGACTTCTATCCGGAGGAAGCACCGGTGCGCGAGGTGACGGTCCCGCCATTCTCGATCGAACGCCATCCGGTCACCAATGCCCAATTCGCCGAGTTCGTGGCCGCGACCGGGCACGTGACGGTTGCTGAGCAAGCCCTCGATCCGGCGGCGTTTCCGGGCGTCCCCGCGGATGAGCTCATTCCCGGGGCATTGGTGTTCCGCGGTACTGCCGGCCCGGTCGATCTGCGCAACTGGCGGGAATGGTGGACGTGGGCGCCCGGCGCGAGCTGGAAGCACCCGCAGGGTGCCGGATCGACCATCGAGGACCGGCAAGACCATCCCGTGGTCCAGGTCGCTTACCCGGACGCCGCGGCCTACGCGGCGTGGGCGGGACGGCGACTGCCCACTGAAGAGGAGTGGGAGTACGCGGCCCGTGCCGGTTCGGCAGCGGTGTACGCCTGGGGCGACGATGTTCGGCCCGATGGGCAGCTGATGGCCAACACCTGGCAGGGCAAGTTCCCGTACCGCAACGACGGCGCGCTAGGCTGGACCGGCACCTCGCCCGTTGGGACCTTTACGTCCAACGGTTTTGGCCTCGTCGACATGATCGGCAACGTGTGGGAGTGGACCAGGACGCGGTACACGCCGCGGCACCAGGCCAACCCCGAGTTGACCGGCTGCTGCCCGCCACCCGCGGGTGACCCGTCGGTGATGCAGACCCTCAAAGGCGGTTCGCACCTGTGCGCACCGGAGTACTGCCACCGCTACCGGCCGGCGGCGCGGTCGTCGCAGTCGCAGGACAGCGCGACCACGCACATCGGCTTCCGGTGCGTGGCCGACTAGGTGGCGTTAACCGCTATAAAACGCCGTGACATTGCCGCTGGCCTAGGGCTTTACCTGCGATCAGGTGGCGTAACACTGGTCGTATCGCCACCGGTGGCCATCGGTGGCACAGTGAGTTCATGACCCGCCGCCCGCACATTCCGCCGAAGGACTTCCCACGTCCTGCGGCCCGGGAATATGCGGGCACCCGCGCCGATGCGGCCCGCTGGGCCCGCGACGTCCTGCGCGGCCAGATCCTCGACGGCGTCTACGGCGGCCTGGCCGCGGCGCGGCCGATGCTGCCACCGGAGAACGAACTCGCCGCCGAATTGGGGGTCAGTCGCAACGCGATACGCGAAGCCCTGGAACTGCTGCGCGGCGAAGGGCTGATCACCCGGGTGCAGGGGGCCGGCACCTTCGTCACCGGCGCCAAGCTCAGTCAGCGCATCGACCGGCTGGAAGGCCTCGCGGAATCCCTTGCCGGGCACCAGCTTCCGGTCGAGAATACCGTGCTTTCGGCGCGGGAGTCGGTCGCGTCGCCGTTCGTCGCGGCGAAACTGCAAGTGGCAGAGGGCGCACCGATTCTGTTCATCGAACGCCTGCGCTCGGTCGGCGGGGTGCCGTTGTCGCTGGACACCACATCGTTGCGGATCGGGGCGATACCTGTCGACGCCAACCTGGCTGATCAAGACGTCTTCGCCCTGATCGAAACCGAACTCGGGATGCGGCTGGGCTGGGCCGAGATTACCGTCGAATCGGTCTCGGCCGACGCGGACACCGCCAAACTTCTCCAATTGCGCACCGGTGCACCGCTATTGCTCCTGCACCGGCTGACTCACCTCGAAGACGGCACTCCGTTCGACCTCGAGACAGTGCGGTACCGCGGCGACCGCTGTTCGTTGATCACCACCGCCGCAAGGGATTCCGCGCCGCCGCCATCGTAGTCGGCACCTGCAGTCAATCACCCATTCCCCTTACCGATTTCGCAATCGATAGAGAGGCAGTACAGCCATGCCCGAACAACCCAACATCGTCTATTTTCACGTCGACAACCTCGGCATGGGAGAGCTCGGCTGCTACGGCGGCGGCATCCTGCGCGGCGCCGACACCGTCCGCATGGACGCCTTCGCGGCCGAATCGCTGAAGCTGTCGCACTTCGTCGTCGAACCACAGTGCACGCCCACCCGATCGGCATTGATGACCGGCCGGTACCCCATCAGGTCCGGCAACCACACCATCGCCCTCGGTGGCAACGGCGGCGGCATCGTCGCGTGGGAGCGCACCATGGGCGACATCTTGTCTGAAGCCGGCTATGCCACAGCATGTTTCGGTAAGTGGCACATCGGCGCCGAGGACGGCCGCTGGCCGACCGATCACGGCTTCGACGAGTGGTACGGCCCGGCCCGCACCTACGACGAGTGCCTGTGGCCCGACGACCCCTGGTACAAAGCCGAACGCGACGGCTATTCCTACATGTACGACGGCACCAAGGAAGGCGGCGTCACGACCACCGACCAGCAGCTGACGGTCAAGCTCAAGGGCGAGGTCGACGGCGAGTACGACCGCCGCGCCAAGGATTTCATGAAGCGCAGCGTCGAAGCGGACAAGCCGTTCTACCTGTACCACAACCACTCGCTGATGCATTTCCCGATGGAGGTCCGTCCCGAATTCAAGGGCAAGAGCACCAACGGGAATTGGGGTGATTCGCTGCTGATGCTCGACCACGACTTCGGCAGCATCCTGGACTACCTGACCGAGCTCGGTATCGCCGACAACACCATCGTGATCATGGCCGGCGACAACGGTGCCGAGGACCACCTGGCCGGTCGGGGTACCGCGGGGTTCTTCGACGGCTCCTACTTCAGCTCGGCCGAGGGCGGCATCCGGACGCCGTGCCTGATCCGCTGGCCCGGCCACGTGCCGGTGCGCGAGAGCAACGAGATGGTGCACGTCACCGACATGTTCCCGACCCTGCTGCGCTGGGTGGGCTGCGAGGTGCCCGACGACCGCATCATCGACGGCATCGACCAGCGCGAATTCTTCGGCGGGGCAGAGGAATCCAAGCGTGACGGGTGCATGGTCTGGCTCAACGAGGAGCTGCATGCGGTGAAGTGGTCACAGTTCAAGATCAACTTCAAGCGGCAGCAGCACTTCCACGACCCGGAGATCCCGCTGGGCTTCGCGCGCATCACCAATCTGCTGGAGGACCCGAAGGAACGCGAAGCGGTCAACCAGACCTGGGTGCGGTGGTGGGTGATGCAGCACGCGTACCGGTTCATCCAGGAGTTCGACGCCAGCGTCGAGACCGAGCAGCTCATCCCCGCCGGGGCGCCCATCGATTTCGTCCCCGAACGCAACCAGTAGCACCAGCGCGGCGCGGCCCCTGCATGTCAGGGGCCGCGCTCGACTGTCAAAGGAGTACAGCCGTGTCCAACAGCTATGGCGCCCAATCGATCACGATCCTCGAAGGGCTTGACGTCGTTCGCAAACGGCCCGGCATGTACATCGGGTCGACCAGCGAGCGCGGCCTGCACCACATGGTGTGGGAGGTGGTCGACAACGGCGTCGACGAGGCGATGGCCGGCCACGCCAGCCGCGTCGACGTCACGCTCCTCGCCGACGGCGGCGTCGAGGTCACCGACGACGGCCGTGGCATCCCGGTGGCCATGCACCAGACCGGGATACCCACTGTCGACGTCGTGATGACCCAGCTGCACGCAGGCGGCAAGTTCGACGGCGACTCCTATCAGGTGTCCGGTGGCCTGCACGGTGTCGGCGTATCGGTGGTCAACGCTCTCTCGACGCGGCTGGAGGTGCTGATCCGCCGGGACGGGCACGAATGGTTCCAGACCTATGACCGCTCCGTGCCGGGCACCTTGCGGCAGGGACAAGCGTCCGCACGCACCGGCACCACGGTCCGATTCTGGTCGGACCCAGAGATTTTCGAGACCATCGAGTACAGCGCCGAGACCATCGCGCGCCGGCTGCAGGAAATGGCCTTCCTCAACAAGGGCCTGGTGCTGACGCTGACCGACCGGCGCCGCCCCGACGAGGAGACCCGCGTCTTTCACCACCCGGGTGGACTGATCGACTACGTCACGCACATCAATCGGGTGAAAGACGCCATCCAGCCCAGCATCATCGCGTTCGACGGTGCGAGCCCCGGCCACGAAGTCGAGATCGCCATGCAGTGGAATGCCGGCTATTCGGAGTCGGTGCACACCTTCGCGAACACCATCAACACGCATGAGGGCGGCACGCACGAGGAGGGCTTTCGGGCCGCATTGACGAGTGTGGTGAACAAGTACGCGCGCGACAAGAAGTTGGTCAAGGACAAGGACCCGAACCTCACCGGTGACGACATCCGGGAGGGCCTGGCCGCGATCATTTCCGTCAAGGTCGCAGAGCCGCAATTCGAAGGGCAGACCAAGACCAAGCTCGGGAACGCGGCTGTCCGGTCATTCGTCCAGAAGATCTGCCATGAGCAGCTGACGCATTGGTTCGAGGCGAATCCGGCGGAGGCGAAGGTCATCGTCACCAAGGTCGCGTCGTCCGCGCAGGCCCGCGTCGCCGCGCGTAAGGCGCGGGAGTTGGTGCGCCGCAAGAGTGCCACCGACATCGGCGGCCTGCCCGGCAAGCTGGCCGACTGCCGCTCCACGGACCCGACTAAGTCGGAACTGTATGTGGTCGAGGGCGACTCGGCCGGTGGCTCGGCCAAGAGCGGCCGCGACTCGATGTTCCAGGCGATCCTGCCGCTGCGCGGAAAGATCATCAACGTCGAGAAGGCCCGCATCGATCGCGTGCTGAAGAACAACGAAGTCCAGGCCATCATCACGGCCCTGGGCACCGGTATCCATGACGAGTTCGACCTGTCGAAGTTGCGGTACCACAAGATCGTGCTGATGGCCGACGCCGACGTCGACGGCCAGCACATCTCCACGCTGCTGCTGACCCTGTTGTTCCGCTTCATGAAGCCGCTGGTGGAGAACGGCCACATCTTCCTGGCGCAGCCGCCGCTGTACAAGCTGAAGTGGCAACGCAGCGAGCCCGAGTTCGCCTACTCGGACCGCGAGCGTGACGGTCTGCTCGAAGCGGGCAAGGCGGCCGGCAAGCGCATCAACACCGACGACGGCATCCAGCGCTACAAGGGTCTGGGTGAGATGGACGCCAAGGAACTGTGGGAGACCACCATGGATCCGTCGGTCCGCGTACTGCGCCAGGTCACCCTCGACGATGCCGCGGCAGCCGACGAACTGTTCTCGATCCTCATGGGCGAGGACGTCGAAGCCCGCCGGAGCTTTATCGTCCGCAACGCCAGGGACATTCGCTTCCTGGACGTGTGACCGGCTAACCGATCACCATCAGGTAGGTCAGGATCAGCACGCCCTCGGCGACAACGGCCAGACCCACCACGGGCAGGTAGTGCATCGCCCAATAGCGTCCCTGAGCCAACTGCCGGCGGCGGTGGGCACCGAACCCCCACACCGCTGCGGCGAGCGCCGCCACCGCGACCACGACGGCGACGCGCGCGACGTCGAGTCCGCGGTTGAAGGTGTCGGCGTTGCGAAGTAGCACGAGGACCCCCGAGGTGGCGATTGCCAACCCGGTGCGGCTCCACGCCAGTGCCGTACGTTCGGCCTGCAGGCCGCGATCCTGAGCCAGCGCCAGGCGCGTCATCGGACCGTGGCCGTGATCGCCAGTGCCACCGTGGTGATGCCGATGATTGCCAGCCCGGTGGTCAGGTACGTGGGCGCCGAGGCCGGGGGGAGCGGCTCGTCGTTGCGAATGGCGCGATCCACCTGGCTCCACCGGCGCAGCCCCGCCATCGCGGTCAGTACCGCCATGCCGGCCACAGCGACCCCCAACACGTGGCGCAGCCCGGGGATGGCCAGCTCCGGCATGAACTGCACGACGGCGACCGCAGCGGCCATCAGCCCGAGCGAGGTGCGTTGCCACGCCAGGAAAGTGCGTTCATTGGCCAGGGTGAACCGGTAGTCGGGCTCGACCTGGGTATGTGCGGAGGTCATGTTCGAGATGTCCACGGCTACAAGCTTTTCCGAATACTCTGCGACATTCCAGCGGTCGGCGGGTGGCGTAACACACTCGTCACAGCCGTCATCGAGCCCCGCGGCGCAATCGGCGCGAAACCGTACCTGACGAGGGATTTCGTCCGGCGAAGATGGCGTAACTACCGCGCAACCTCAAATGACAGCTAGGTAACAGAAACGGTCGACCCTTGTTGACATGGACAAGGAAAAGCGCACTGGCGGCTCGCGGCACGCCCGGTCGGTTGCCTTGCTGACCGCGCTCACGGTTGGTGGGGCCCCACTCCTGACCGGGTGCGGCGTGCTGTCCGAGCCCAGCGTCGTCGTCAACGTCGGCTACCAATCCAAGACCATCAACACCGTCAACGCCGGAACGTTGCTGCGGGATCGCGGTGACTTCGAGAACCAACTCAAGGCACTCGGCGCGGCCACCAACACGAAGTACCGGGTGGTGTGGCAGGACTTCGCCTCCGGTGCCCCGCTGACGGCACAGATGATCGCCACCCACGTCGACATCGGCTCGATGGGCGACTACCCACTGCTGACCAACGGTTCCAAGACCCGCAAATACGATGACGCGGCAACGGAATTGGTGGCGACCACAGGCTACAACCTGCGCGGCTCGCTGAATCAGGTCGTGGTGCGGTCGGACTCGTCGGCTCGGACCCTGACCGACCTCACCGGCAAGAAGGTGTCCACCAGCCTAGGATCCGCCGGTGACGGCATGTTCTCCACCGCGGTGAAAACCGTTGGTGTCAGTAAAGACTCGATACACGTCGTCAACCAGGACCCGTCGGTCGGCGCATCGTCCATCGACGGCGGCCAGGTCGACGCCCTCGCTCAGTTCGTGCCATGGCCGCAATTGGTGATCTACCGCAACCAGGGCCGCCTGCTCTACGACGGCGGCGACAACAACGTGCCCACCTTTCACGGCGTGGTGGCGCGCCGGCAGTTCGCGTCCGCACACCCCGAGGTGATGGCGGCATTCCTGCGGGCGATGAAGAGCACCACCGACGAGATCGTCGCCCATCCACTCAAGGCGGCCCTGCGGGTCAGCGCGCTGACCGGGATCGAGCCCGAGGTGATCTATCTGTACAACGGCCCCAACGGCTTGGTCAGCTTCGACATGACGCTCAAGGACCAGGTGCTCGCGGCGTTCAAGCCGATCAAGACCTATCTGGTCGGCCGCGGCGCGGTGACAAAGGATTTCGACGTCGCCGGTTTCATCAACGACGGATACCTGCGCCAGTTGTTCGGCCCCGACTACGCACAGCGGCAGTCCAGTGTCGCGAATCCGATGGCGCTCAACGGGTTCGACAACGTATGCGGACTCCCGGTGAACGATCCAGCGCAGGCATCCGAGCTCTGGGTATCGGGCACCGCCACCGAAGTGGCCGCCACCCCGAGCTGTCTGCTGCGCCACCTGTCCGCGACACCGCACGTGCGGGCCGCCTACGTGCCCGACACGTTGACCGGCCTGCGGATCTTCGCCGATCACGCCGTCTGGCTACAGGATCCGGACGCGCCACCGACTCAGCGGTACAAGCCATTCGCAACCACGGCGGGTGCCGATGCCTACCGCACCGGCCATCCGCAAGCACTCACGGTCGGCTACACCGCCGCCGCAGGACAGTCCCGCACCGCGGGCTAGCCACACCATCAGGAGAGAAAGGAAACGCATGACCGAGCTCATGACCCGACCCACGTTGGCCGTACCTCGCCTGTGGTCACCGGCGAACCGAACCGGAAAACCGATGCGGCACAAGGTCGCCGATCTGCGGTCCAGCGCCGTCGCCCGGCGACTGCCGGCGGTGCTGCTGCCGCTGATCCCGATCGCCGCCTTCCTGGTGCTGTGGCACCTGCTGACGGCGCACAACGTCGTGGCGTGGCTGCGGTTCAACCGGATGCCGGCACCCGAGGCGGTGTTCCACACGCTGTTGGCGCGGGTGAGCTCAGGTGGCTACTACGACGACCTGCTCGCCAGCCTGCAGCGCATCCTGTTGGGCTTCGGCCTGGCAGCGGTGGTCGGCATCGGCCTGGGTGTGCTGGTCGGGCGCTCGGAGATCGCCCGGATGACGTTGCGGCCGTTCATCGAACTGATCAGGCCGATCCCCGCCATCGCACTGGTACCGCTGACCATCCTGCTGTTCCCATCCAGTGAGCAGGGCATCGTCTTCATCACGTTCTTCGCCGCGTTCTTCCCCGTGGTGGTCAGCACCATCCACGCCATGGACTCGATGCCCAAGGTGTGGGAGGAAGCCGCCCAGACCATGGGGGCCGGGCGAATGTCGTTGCTGTTCCACGTGATCATCCCGGGCGCGCTGCCGGGCATCTTCGCAGGACTTTCGGTGGCGATGGGTGTGGCGTGGATCTGTGTGGTGAGCGCCGAGATGATCTCGGGCCAATACGGCATCGGCTACTACACCTGGCAGGCCTACGGGTTGCTCGACTACGCGGGCGTCGTCGTCGGCATGATCTCCATCGGCGCCCTTGGTCTCGGTACCGCATGGTTGGTGGAGCGGGTCGGGCGGCGCGTCAACCGCTGGCTGCCGAGGGCCGCCCGATGAGCGCCGGCGCCGTCAACCTGCAGCAGCTGCAGCTGGGCTTCAACGGGGTCGTCGCGGCCAACATCACCCTGAGCATCGATCCCGGCGAAGTGGTCGTCTTCCTCGGCCCGTCCGGCTGCGGCAAGTCGACCATCCTGCGGGCGCTGGCCGGGCTGCTCAAGCCGATGGGCGGCACCGCCACCGTCGACGGCGCTGCCGTCACCGGCAGTGCGGCCCAGTGCGCGATGGTGTTTCAGGAAGACGCCCTGTTCCCGTGGCGAACGGCACTCAAGAACGTCCAGTTCCCCCTGAAGCTCCGCGGCGTACGGGGCAAGGAACTCAAGGAGACGGCCACCGACCGGCTGGAACAGGTCGGCCTCGGCGCCTACCTCGATCATCTGCCGAGCCAGCTGTCCGGCGGCATGCGGCAGCGGGTGCAGCTCGCCCGCACCCTGGCCTGTAAGCCACGGGTGATGCTCATGGACGAGCCGTTCGGCGCCCTGGACGCGCAGACCCGGCTGGAGATGCAGCAGCTGCTGATGTCGGTCTGGCAGACGCATAGAATGACGCTGCTGTTCGTCACCCACGACGTCGACGAGGCGCTGCTGTTGGCCGACCGGATCGTCCTGCTGAGCCACCGCCCCGCAACCGTCGCCGACGTCATCACGATCGAGAAGCCCCGCACACCCGAGGCGCAGTTCGAGGAGTCCTACCAACGGCGCCGCCGCGCCATCTTGGACTTCCTCGGCCACCGTCCGGCTGCCTGACCACCGACCTGGCTGTCCGCCAAGGAGATTCGATGAGTATCACCGTTCCTGGATTCCGCACGCCCACACCCGGCGTCGACCGGCCGTCGCTGTGGTCGCCTGCGGTGCTGCGCACCGAGGTACTGGCCGGATTGGTCGTCGGGCTGGCGCTGATCCCGGAAGCCATCGCCTTCTCCGTCATCGCCGGGGTCGATCCCCGCGTCGGGCTGTTCTCCTCGGTGACCATGGCGATCACCATCGCCTTCGCCGGCGGACGGCCGGCCATGGTGTCGGCCGCCACAGCGGCGGTGGCCCTGGTCGTGGCGCCCATGGCCCACGAACACGGCGTCGGGTATCTGGTCGCGACCATCGCGCTGGCCGGGGTCATCCAGATGCTGCTGGCTTTCGTCGGTGTGGCCAAGCTCATGCGGTTCATTCCGCGCAGCGTGATGGTCGGGTTCGTCAATGCGCTGGCGATTCTGGTGTTCGTCGCGCAGCTGCGGCATCTGATCGACGTGCCGTGGCTGGTGTATCCGCTCACCGCGGTCGGTATCGCGGTGATGATGCTGCTGCCCAAGGTCACCACCGCCGTGCCGGCGCCGCTGGTCGTCGTGCTGGTGCTGACGTTGGCGGTCGTGGCCTTCGGTTGGCACGTGCCGAACGTGGGAGACCAAGGGGCACTACCTGATTCGCTGCCGATGCTCGGCATTCCGCACGTGCCGCTCACGCTGCATACGTTGCAGATCATCGGGCCGTACGCGTTGGGCGCGGCGCTGGTCGGGCTGCTGGAGTCGTTGATGACGGCCAAGCTCGTCGACGACATCACCGACACCCGGTCGAACAAGACCCGCGAAGCCTGGGGACAGGGCGTGGCCAACGTGGTGACCGCCGCGTTCGGCGGCATGGGCGGTTGCGCGGTGGTGGGCCAGACGATGATGAACGTCAAGATCGCCGGCGCCCGGACCCGACTCTCGACGCTGTTGACCGGTGTCTTCGTGCTGATTCTGGTGCTGGCCTTGGGTGACCTGGTCGGACGGATCCCGATGGCCGCGCTGGTGGCGGTGATGATCGTGGTGTCGGTGGCGACGTTCGACTGGCACAGTGTGGCGCCGCGGACGCTGAAGATGTTGCCGCGCAGCGAAACTCTGGTCATGGTGATCACCGTCTGCGCGACGGTCGCCACCGGGAACCTGGCCATCGGCGTCTCGCTCGGGGTGCTGGCCGCGATGGTCGCCTTCGCCCGCCGGGTCGCGCACTTCACGTCGGTGTCGGCGGTGGCGCCGGGGGCCTATCGGGTGCGCGGTGACCTGTTCTTCGTCTCCAGCAATGACCTGGTGCACCAGTTCGACTACGCGGGCGACCCCGACGAGGTGGTGGTCGACCTGTCGGGCACCGCGGTGTGGGACGCCTCGTCGGTGGCGACGCTGGATGCGATCCGGTTGAAGTACGCGTCGCGGGGGAAGACCGTGGAGTTCACCGGACTCGACGAGGCGAGCTCGGACCGGTTGAACCGACTGTCGGGGCGTCTCGGGGTTTAGTGGCCTGAGTCCGCGGCATTGCGCCATCATGGAAGCGTGAAGGTGAACTGGCGTGGTGTCCTCGGGGTCGTTGTCGGGCTGCTCATCGGGTTGCTGATGGGCGGTCCGGTTGCGGGCCAGGCACACGCCGCCGCCGTGGCACCGGCCGGCGACGTCATCTCCATCGGCGACCCGAACGCGCTCGGGCAGATCGACCTCTACGTCGACCCGCTGTGCCCATTCAGCGGCAAGTTCATCCGCTCCGACGGCGAGGAACTCGGGCGGCGCATCGAAAGCGGCGCACTGCGGGTGAACCTGCGGTTCGTGAACTTCCTCGAAAAGTATTCAGCCAGTGGCACATACGACCAGCGCGCGATCTATGCGGCGTTTACCGTGGCCGGCCAGTCGAAGTCGAGCGACGTGGCGTGGCGCTTCGTTCAGCAGATCTTCTCCAAGGAGCACCAGCCGAAAGAGGGCGGCCCGGCGGACCTGAGCAATGACCAGCTGGCCGAGCTCGCCGGTCATGTCGGCGCGCCGCAATCGGCGCAGGACATGATCCGGCTGGGCTTGCCGATCGGTCATGACGCCAAGGTCATCGCCGCCAACAACCTGGCGCTCCTGCACGAGTTTCCGGAACCCGGCGTGCCGCTCGTGGTGATCAACGGGCAGGTCGTCAACGACGATTGGCGCACCCAGATCCCGGCCTGACCGCCGGCGTTCCCCCGATCGGGGGACAACAGGTTCAACCGGTGTAGGGGCCGGTTGGTGGATACAGGTCGACGGCTGTCGGCGGCATTCTTAGTTCAACACCGGATCACACCGGACCAGAACTTGAAAAGCCTTATCCACCAAAGGAGTCGACATGAACCTCACCCACCGCCTCGCCGCCGGTTTCGCCCTCGTTGCCGCGCCCGCCGTCATCTTCCTCGGCGCCGCCACCGCACACGCGGACGTCACGACCGCCAGCAGCCCGGTCGGCACGCACCACGCGTTCCCGCACCAGCAGAACAACCCGCAGCCGGGCTCGCCGGTGCATCACCACCACCAGCACAACCACCGCTGAGACTTTCCGTCACCGCTGAGGCCGCCCCTGTCATCGACGGGGCGGCCTTACGCATCTACGGGCTGACCGCCCTGCCGAGGAACGCCATCAGCTTGGTGGTGCGCGAGGCATCCGCCGGCGCGAGTTGCTCCGGCCCGAAAGCGCCGGGCCGCCGGAGCATCTGTTCGGGCACCGACTGGACCAGCCCTTCGGACAGGGTGAGCAGGTCGTCGGGCAGCTCGATCGGCTCGCCCAGGGACTTGCGCAGATCCCAGGTGTGCATGGCCAAATCGGCGATCGGGAACATCAGCGCCCGGCGCAGCGGAACCTCGCCTTGCGGGGACTTACGCGGGGCATCGAGGTCCGCGGTGGGCAGGGCGTCGCGCAGGCGAATGCCCAAGGCGCTCAGCTGATCCACCGGGCTGTCGTACATCCAGTCCGACGGTTGTGAAGGTCCGTCCCAGAGTTCGCCATCTTCGGCGAGCACGATGATTCGGGTGGCGCTGCCGGTCGCGTGCGCCACCAGTTCGCGCAGCGTCCAGTCCTGCAGGATCGACGGATCGTCCCAGCGCTCCGCTGGAACCTCACGGACGGCCGTGGTGAGCAGGTCGAGGGCCTCGATCGCCAACACGCCAAGGTCGGGAGTCGTGTCTTCGCTCATGAGGAACACCGTACGAGCGGGCGCCGACATTCGCGGACGGATCGACGGAGCCGGTTCGCTGATTGGCCTGCTGCGGCCCCCTCCCCGTAGCCTTCCACAGTGACCGCGATCGATCCTGACCAGCTCAGCACCTGCCTGCGGGTGCTGTCCGAGGTGAGCGCGCTGCCGCCCGAGCACCCCGACGCCATTGCTGTGCGCAAGGCCACCGGGAAGATGTTCAAGGCGTTGAAGAAGGAGCGCCGGACTGCCAAACGCGACGCGATCGCGGCTGCTGACCGCGCCGTCGTCGCTGCTACCGCCACGGGCGCACCGGGACGGATCGATGACGAGACGCAGGGTCTGCCCTTGGTTTCCACCGCGGTCGGGGCCAGTGCGGGCACGCTGTTGCGCTCGCGGGCCTGCTACATCTGCAAGACCCATTACACCGTGGTCGACGCGTTCTACCACCAGCTTTGTCCGGAGTGCGCCGCCTTCAACCGCGCCAAGCGCGACGCCCGCACCGACCTGACCGGTCGGACCGCGCTGCTCACCGGTGGGCGCGCCAAGATCGGCATGTACATCGCGCTGCGGTTGTTGCGTGACGGTGCGCACACCACGATCACCACCCGGTTCCCCAACGATGCGGTGCGCCGCTTCGCCGCGATGGAGGACAGCGCCGACTGGCTGCACCGGCTGCGGGTGGTGGGGATCGACCTGCGGGACCCGGCTCAGGTGGTTGCCCTGGCCGACGAGGTGGCCGCGCAGGGGCCGCTGGACATCCTGATCAACAACGCCGCTCAGACCGTGCGTCGCCCGCCGGGCTCGTACGCCGCGCTGGTGGAGGCCGAGCGCACCCCGCCGCCGGAGTTGGTGGAAGTAATCACGTTCGACCACGTCAGTGACGCGCATCCGCATGCCCTGGCCGGGAGTCTCGGTGAGCACCCTGCCCCGCATGCGCTGACGTCGCTGGCGTTGCAGGCCCGCAGCGCGTCGCCGGAGCGGATTGCCGCCGGCCTCGCGATCGACGCGGGTGGGTTGCTGCCCGATACCGCGTCGGTCAACAGCTGGACCCAACGCGTGCACGAGGTCGATGCGATGGAGCTGCTCGAGGTGCAGCTGTGCAACCAGACGGCGCCGTTCATTCTGGTGAGCCGGCTGCGGCCGTCTCTCGCCGCCTCGCCCGCCCGGCGCAAGTACGTCGTGAACGTGTCCGCGATGGAAGGCCAGTTCAACCGCGGCTACAAGGGGCCCGGCCATCCACACACCAACATGGCGAAGGCCGCGCTGAACATGCTGACCCGCACGAGCGCGGGGGAGATGCTGGAGCAGGACGGCATTCTCATGACCGCCGTCGACACCGGCTGGATCACCGACGAACGTCCGCATCCGACCAAGCTGCGGCTGGCCGAGGAAGGCTTCCACGCGCCGCTGGATCTGGTGGATGGTGCTGCGCGCGTGTATGACCCGATTGTTCGGGGGGAATTGGGCGAGGACATCTACGGGTGCTTTTTGAAGGATTACTCGAAGAGCGATTGGTAGGGCGGGACTCTCGCGCAACTTGCTCCGCACCGGCGAGGTGACGCCCTACGCTGCGAACCATGTCGATCGACCGTGTTGGGCTCGTCGTTGGTGGCATCCGTCTTGCGTCGGGGGTCTCGTTTCTGGTCGCCCCGGCCCGCGCGAACCGGCTGTGGGGTGACCCCGAGAAGCCGACCGGATCGACGTGGTTGCTGCTGCACTCGATGGGCTACCGCGATGCCTTGATCGGCGGGCTGCTCGCCGCGGCGGCGCTGCGGGGTCGGGACACCCGCGGCTGGTTCCTGGCCTCGGGTGGCGCCGACGCGGCAGACCTGTTGGGCGGCATGGGTGTTCATCATGAGATGAGGCCGTCGCAGAAGTACATCGGCCTCGGCGGCGCCGTGGTCGGGATCGGTGTCGGGTTGTGGGGTGCGAGGCGACGCCAGCCTGTCGGCGAGGCTGCCGGTACGCCCTGACCGTGTTCGGGTGCCGCGCTACGCCGCCATGCGCGCTGCGGTCGCCGCGGCGATCTGGTTGAGGTGGTTGGTGGCCACCTGCACCGAGCTCTGGTGGGGGAGTGCGTCGACGAACTCGTAGGTGATGTGCGGCAACGTCGGCGGATTGGTGGCGTAGAAGGCGACGGCCCGGTCGATGGCTTCGACGAGGGCCGGGCCGCCGACGATCGGATCGGTGACGAACGCCAGTACCTGCTGGGCCAGGCTGCCCTGGCCGGTCAGACCGGCGATCAGCGCGAGGGCCGCGTTGATGCTGATGCCGAGCTGGACGGCGGCCTTGTAGACGGCGCTGATGTCGGCGCCGGCCTGGTTAGTGGGCGTGGTGGTGTAGAGATCGCCGGGATTGGCGAAGTCCCACCAGGTGTCAATGCCGTTGCTGTCCTTGGGGATTTGTGCGGCGGTCAGGTTGGTTGTGGCGATGCCGCGGCCGCCGGGATCGGTGCCGCCGGGGAAGGTGTGGCCTTTCATCCGCCAGGGGTTGCCGAAGGTGTAGCCACCGATCAGGTTGGGCTTGGCCCACTGCAGGCTGCCGGTCATGATCTCTGCGAGGACCCGCGATGCGGCCTCGGAGCCCTGGCTGTAGCCGCCGAGGGCGAAGGTCTGCTTCGGGTTCGCGTTGATCCAGCCGATCGCGTTGGTGACCGCGATCCGCACCGACTCGGCGTAGCTGGGGGAGAGCGGTGCGCCGGGCGGGATGGGGCCGAAGGTCCACGGTGCTTGGATCGGGACTTCGAAGACGAGGTCGGGGTCGGCGGCGTGGACGACGTCGGACGGATAGCCGGTGCCGGGAGCGGCCCAGGTGCCGGCAAAGGTCAGGACGGCGTGGCGGACGTGGAAGACCCCGGAGATGTTGGCGGCGATATCACTGAAAGTGGTCATCGCTCAGCTCATTTCGCGGTGGTAGGCAGTCCGTTTGCCTTGCGCCACTGAATGGCGAACTCCATCAGCTCGATGAGGACATCCCCGCTGTCGCGGGTGATGCCGTCGCTGAAGGTATGCACCCAGGCGATCTGCTCGGCGGTGGTCACCTGCTGTTCGAAGGCGTCGAAGGTGCCCTGGTAGGTCTGGCCGTTGTGGGTGGAGTTCCACGGGCCGCGGTTGGGGTCGTCGACGATGTCGCCGATGTTGCGCGGGTGACGGGCCAGGACCGCACGCCACGGCTCGGGCATGCCGTTGGCGGTGACGCCGGAGATGTCGGTCTGGAGCGATTGTGCATCAGCCATGGTGGTGCCTCCTTGGATGTGGCGCTTGTTCTCCCTGGACGTATGGCGGTGGGATGGAATGCCTTGGTGGCGAGGGTTTTTGCGACGCGTGCGGCTGGCGGTGCCGGGTGGTCCCCGGACCGGTGTGCCGCCTCGTCCTTCGTCATGGCCCGCCTTATTTGACTAGGTCGTCCAATTCCCACAGTAGGCGTGGATTGATGGGCCGTCGAACTTGTCGGTGGGAGGTTCGACGGTGCGCGGCTCACTCAAATTAGGAGGACGACGTGACCCCGCCGGACGCCTCCGACAGCACCATTGCACCCTGCTGCGGTTGACCGCGAAGCACCGACGACCGGGCCAGGCAAGCAGGCCGGTCACGCTGTGCCTTCCGTTCGAGATATCCAGCATCGCGGCAAGCTCATCGCCACTAAACTCGCGTTCCTGGTGGTTAATGAGCGTTGAGAACGGACCCTTTGCCGTGTCACTGACCTTGTCCCACACCGCAACAGCCAGCGCAGCACCCGAATCGGACCAGGATAGGCGTTGAACCGCACTCTCCGTGGTCCTTGCGTCGGCCGCGAAAAGCCCAGTTGTCGCACGTTCCGCCGTCCCCGCTAGACGTGTGCTCGTTAGGTTGGCACCTTTTCAGCTAGTTCTAATCGCCAATCACGTCGGCTCTCATCTGTACAGTGATGCACGTTAGTGCTGTTGACTGTGGGGCAATTGGGGTCTTTGCGTTCCAAACCGCAGGCGAAGTCCGCAGATGGGAGTTATCTTGGCGCTGCCAAAGGTTGTCAGTCTGTTCTCCGGTGCCGGCGGCCTTGACCTCGGATACCGAGATGCTGGCTTTCCGCTCGTCTTCGCAGTGGATAGCTCGCCATCGGCGATCCAGACCCATAAGCGGAATTTTGCGACTACGACATCGCTGGCCGCCGATCTCGTCAAGCTGCAACCTGCGGGCGTCTTGCAACATCTCGACGAGGTGCTTAGCCCCGGTGACTCCATCGGAGTCATTGGCGGGCCGCCGTGTCAGGGGTTCTCGCGCGCGAATACCGCCTCTGCTGCGAGCGATCCACGCAACAGATTGCCGCTCTTATATCTGGAGATCGTAGAAGCGTTACAGGCGAAGTACGACGTCAAGTTCGTTCTTTTCGAGAACGTCCTCGGAATACGGGACGCGAAGCACTCGGTTGTATTCAGAGGAATTCTCGCCAAGTTCCGTCGCCTTGGATTCGACGCCGGAGCGAACGAGTACTCAGCCTTGGATTTTGGCGTCGCCCAAACGCGAAACCGAGTCATAATCTCTGGGTTTTCGTCCTCTGCCGCTGCGTCATCCTTTACACCAGCCAAGGTCCCGCAGAAAGACCTCACTGTGCGTGCCGTGATCGGCAATCTTCCCGAGCCAGTCTTTTTTTCGCGCGGGCTAACCCCGGATCGAATTCCTCACCACCCAAACCACTGGACGATGCGACCCATTTCAAAACGATTCAGCGATCCCGGCGGCCCTGCTCCTGGTAGCAGGAGCTTCCGTCGGCTGGCATGGGACAAGCCAAGTCCGACAGTTGCGTACGGTCATCGAGAGATCCACGTCCACCCCGACGGCCGCCGTCGGTTAAGCATCTTTGAGGCCATGCTCCTTCAGGGCTTCCCGCCAGAGTTCGTGCTTGAAGGGACGTTCTCTGCGCAGGTGGAGCAGGTGTCCAACGCTGTGCCTCCGCCTCTGGCCCGAGCGCTGGCCGAGGCTGCGAAGCGAGCACTCAAGGCTGCTGGGGCGTCGCGTAATCGCAGAAAAGCTTTTATTGCTTGACGAGTCCGAGCGACCGCCGTGACTCTTACTGCAGCAAATGTCGGCTCGCGTCTCTATCATCAAATGCGCGGGCCTTAGGCTCGGCTGCAGCTAAGTAGGGGGATTGTGTCCAGGGCAGGGGGAGGCGGCCAGATCAGGCTGGCTTTGCGCGGAGAACCACCAGCTGAGCCTGCGTCTTGGATAGGTCAGCTAATGATGCTCGGCAGCCGTGCCGCCCATTGGTCTAGGGCGCACCCGGATCGTCAGCTGGTGGTCGGAATCTCTGTTCCCACAAGGGACTTCGCTGCTGCGCTGGTCGGATGCGGCTGGATGATGGCCGCCACGGCGCCACAACTTAGGCCCGTGGGAGAGGTCGCCGGATCGGTCGCCGTCGGCACCCCCGTCCGCATTGTCACTCAGAACAAAGTCATCACTGACTTCTTCCGGGGTGTCGATACAGTACGAGATCGGCTCTACGTAAGCGGCCAATGGAAGCTCAACAAGATTCAGGCGATGACACCGTTGCCGAATCTGGCGACTCCGCGTACTCAGCCCCTTGCCGAGCCAGGAGTCATCAGTCTCATGAGCGGCCTGGCTACGAATTGGGTTGCGCGGATGTGCCGACCGCCCACTGATCTCGCGCTGGTCGGCACGTTGAAGTGGCTGCGCGAAGATATAGACGCTCTCCTCGGTCGTGGATGCGACTTCGAACCGATCGCAAACATTCTGCAGCCGGAGGATCCTCATGCCGCAACATGGTCGACCCGTTTGTACGCCGCGTCGCGCCTCAACGACGAGTTGCCGCTTCCCGGGGACCTTCAGGCAATCGTCCTGGATGGAGGCGCCGCGACGGAATACTTGTCGGCTGTAGAGACCCCGGTCGTCATCGCAGTCCTTGACCGTAGCGTCTTCGATGAAGCCGCCGCCGAGCACTTAGTGCGGTATCGGAACAACCGAGGCGAACCGTTGTCCGTGAGGCACGACGTCGCGTGGGCGCCGCCTCTCGGCATTGAGGCACTCGGCTTCTGGGTGCCATTGTGAGTCGAATCGATGACGTCAACACCCGGTACGAATTTTCGGCGGGGCTCGTTGCGCGCGGTGTCGAGCTAGTTGTGATTGGCGACCCTCCTAGCGCGCGTGTGAACGCCGCCGTACGACAACAATTACTACTTGCGCGTGAAGACCCATCGGGATTCTGGGACGATTTGGTCGGTGCTGCGAAAGCGCTGCGCTGGCGACTACTTACTCAACCGCAGCCGGTGGAGTTGAACAATGCACTCACACAGTCCGTCAACGATGTCGCGGAGGAGGCAGCCCGGCTCCGGTCGGGTATCTCCCCGGCTCATCAGCTGAAGCTAGACGAACTCGTCGCCGCCGCCACCGGCGTTTTGACCGAAGACCCAGTCCTGGGCAGTGTGCTGGTTGAGTCGATCTTTGACGCCGGCGTGGAAAATTGCGTGGTCATAGCGGCCAGCGGAGCGGCCGCGGCCGGACTCGAATCCTGGCTAGGGCCTCGTGACGTAGTAGTCCGGGAAGCCGGACAGTTCATCCGCAATCGTAGTTTCAGCGAACAGGCATATGTGGTCGGGCCACCGCGGTTCTTCACGTCTTCACTTGTGACGACGCCGAGGACTGAGTCATTGACGTACCTCATGCCGGCGTGGTTCCGAGATAGGTCGATCCCCCGCTCGGTACTCGCGGCTTACGCCGAAGGCGCCTTGGAGATAGAGGCTCGCTCGTTCAACGTTGGCGACGCCTCAGAGCCCGCGATCACACATACCGAAGACACCCTCAACGAACAAGACCTACTGCCGCAGCCGGTATGGAATGTCTCAGCCGCCGTGGTACGCGATCCCGGCAGGGATGAGGTAGCGGCTCGCCGTGTCCTGCTAAGTGGCGGCTACGCCATTCTGCTCGACGACGGTGAGCGGATTCGAGCAGTCGCGCCCGCGCAACCTGGCGGCGAGCGGGTGGCATACGTCGATGTTGACGCGGTGGCACCTGGCACGTACCTGATGCTCCGTGACGGCGAAACTGAACGTCAAGCGTTGTATGACGCCGCGCTGAAACTCCTGGGCGCTCACGCGCCGGCTACTGAGCAGTCGCAGGCTCGTTGGAAAGGCGAGCTCCAAGCTCGGTTGGACCGATACGGCCAGGCCGCTGTTATCAGGGACCTTGCCAAAGCCGGCGTGCAGACGCTTGACCGCGTCGGCGCCTGGACTGAGCCGACGCTTGCCCGGCCGCGGAGCGACCGCGACTTCGGGCTGCTTCTCGAATGGCTCGGCGTCCCATTGCACCCCACCTATGAATTAGCAACTGCCCTGCGCCGCAAGAGGTCGCAAGCAAGCGCAGATGTCGCCGATCAGCTTGAACAAGCGGTAGGTGAGGCAGATATGGACCATTTGCAGCGCGTGGGCCATATGCGTCTTGAGACGAAAGCCGAAGGGTTTCGGGGTGTGATCGCAACGCGCGTTCTCGCGCTCGCGCCGACTAAAGAGATCGTCCTGCGGCACGATGTGCGAGTGCCATTTCTGGATCGAGGTGCCAAGTGGCTCGAATGATGCCACCTTATTGTCCAGACAACGCGCCACCCGGCGAACTGGCACTCTTCAACGCGCTGGCTACCGCGCCCGGGACAGATGCATGGATAGTGCTGCACTCGCTCGCCATCGCTTCCCATGTCCGACAGGTCGAGGGGGAGGCCGACTTCGTCGTAATCGTGCCCGACCACGGCATTGTTGTCGTAGAGGTCAAGTCGCACTCCGTAATTGAGCGCCTGGACGATGGGCGATGGAAACTCGGCAATCACGCGCCCACGCCCCGCAGCCCGTTCCAACAGGCCAGCGAGGCCATGTACAGCGTTCGCGACTACCTGTCGGCACGCGGCGTCGCTCTGCGCTCCATCCCAGTGTTGTCAGCTGTCTGGTTCACACATGTCCGTGCGAGAACGATGCTCCCAAGCGGCCCCGAGTGGCACGATTGGCAGATCCTGGATTCTGAGGATCTCCGCGCCGGCGCGCTATCGGCAATCCTTCGTGTGCTCCGGGCGGGGGCTGATCATTTGGGCCGCAAAATAAAAGGGTTCACGAACCCGGGAATTGGGCCTGATGCGGCAGGGGCACTTCGGATCGCAACGGTCCTGCGCCCACGGTTCGAGGCAGCCATCGTGCCGAGCGATGTCCGTCGAGCACGTGAGGCGCAACTGGTTGGCTTTGTCGACGAGCAGTACGACGCACTGGACAACATGCAACACAATCGTGCGGTCCTTTTCACGGGACCGGCGGGGTCCGGTAAAACCTGGCTTGCGCTCGAGGCCGCTCGCCGGGAGGTCGAGCTAGGGCAAAAGGGACGCCTCCTGTGCTTCAACCACCTACTCGGCCAACGTCTACAGAGGGATGCGGCTGATGTGCCCGGTCTTCGTGCGGCGACATTCCATCAGGAGGCGCTGCGTCTGAGCGGGTCGTCAGCGCCCCCTAACGCTGGACCTGATTTTTGGAGCCTGAAGCTGCCCGAGCTCGTGCTCGACGCACTTCTCAATCATGGCAACGCAGAAACGCTCGACTTTCTCATCGTCGACGAGATACAAGATCTGGCCACTAATCCGCTCCTCGATGTGCTGGACCTGCTAGTACGTGGAGGGCTCCGAGGCGGGAGGGTGCTGCTCTTCGGCGACTTCGAACGGCAGGCGATCTACGAAAGCGGCGATGGACGAGAACTGATCCGCCAGCGCATACCCGATCTCCCTAGCTACAACCTGACAATCAACTGCCGAAACATGCCGCGCATAGGCACAGTGGTCAAGAAGCTGAGCCATATGGTGCCGGGGTACAGACGCTTCCGTCGACCCGACGACGGTGTGGATCCGGTGTTCGTGACATATGAGAGAGCTACCGATCGGTCGGCGGCATTGGTCGACGCAGTACATCAGCTGAAAGGAGACGGTTACAAGCTAGACGAGATCGTCGTACTTAGTCCGTTTCGCCGGCAATCGACTTCAGAATCCACAACCGACCCTTGGCTGCGCCAGATCCTCCAAGTTGCGGACGGCGGAGCGCCGCGCCCTGGCAGGTTGCGTTACAGCACAATTCACGCGTTCAAGGGACTCGATGCTCCGGCAGTCATACTCACGGATCTCGATGATTCAGCCATTCCGAACTTCGATGCATTGCTCTACATCGGGATGACACGAGCAACCGACCGTCTGACCGTTTTGATCGAAGCCGACACACTTCGAACAGCATATGGAGGGAAATCATGACGGGGATTGCAGCACGTGAAGTGATGGACGCCGCCGTACGGCGAGAGCTGTTTGGCCCGCCCGCGAGTGAGCCACCCCGCGGCAAACCCCTGGATTGTTCGTCGGGCTCGGTTAACTTTGGCAAGCGTGAAGACAGCTGGGGCCTATGGCATGACTCCGTAAGTAAACAGGAAGTGCTCACCGAGTCCGACCCACTGCGACGTTACGGGATCGGCATTTTATTTTCGGGAGCGGCCGCCGGTGGCAGTGCAATCACCGGGCCCTCTGGGTCCACTGGCGGCGGCGAAGACGGCGAAGACGGCGAAGACGAGATCGTCGGCGTCACAGGACTGAGCGTCAACGAAGAGACGCCAGCGGAACCCGTCGAGATTGATGTGAAGTCGACTGCCGCGCCCAGAGGGGGCGCCGACAGCGACGACTTTGACCTAACGGACGCAAACTCATTCAAACCATCAGCTATGGCTATCTCTTTTGAATGCGACGTGAGCGGTCACGGCAAGCTGGCGATCACCGTGACCGGCGCGTACTACGACCGCATTATGGTGAACTTCCCGGGGCTACGCAGACCGCGACGATGGTGGGTACGTCGCCCATTCGAACTGACCGGGTCGGTACCCGACATCGTCCTTCTGAACGAGACCAATCGCTTGAAAACGATAGCTCTCAGCCCAACAAACGGACTGCGAATCGCGCCCACGCTGAAAGTGTTTAGCCGCCCGGTGCCAGGTCTTCCTATAGCAAATGGACGCCGCCTCGTTACGGTTGCATGCGTTAACAACTCAGCTGGGAGTGGCTCCTCGGCCGCATTCTTCCAAATGGGCTTCCAGGTAACTCCGGAAGGACACCTCACAATCAACCCGTATCCGGATATCGAGCAGTTCGATCCAGACGAAGAAGAACAGTCGATCGACCTGCTCTATAGAAATCAACGAACCTACGCAATTGGGCATGGCTGCGCTGCTGACTGGTCACTTTCGAGCGGCCAAACCGCCAGCAGTGTTCGCGCCGACCCACTACCTGCCTATGAGGTCGCTAGCCTCACTCCGAATGTCTACGTCACCGAGGAAGGAAAACGCCAAGAAGTCACTGTCAGCATGGATGAACTAGCCGCAGGCACCGAGACGGGCCGCACGCAAGTCGAGACGATCCTCCGTCTGTACGAGGAGTGGATCGTTGCCCGAGAAACGGAGACCACCTCCCTACCGTCCCCCCTCCAGTCGGCGGCTGAACGGCACACACGTCTTTGCCGTGATGCTCTGGATCGCATGCGAGCAGGATGGCAGCTAGCCACAACGGATCCGATCGCGATCCGCGCATTCCGTCTTACTAACGAGGCGATGCTCAATCAACAACTTCGCTCAAACTTCGATCGGCGCGAAGTGACACGCATGGGAAACGGCACCCTCAAAGTGCTAAGCCCCCATCCCGTACCCACCCCGACGCCGGGCAGGGGTAATTGGCGCCCGTTTCAGATCGCCTTCATTCTTGCCAGTTTGCCGGAACTGATTCACCGGTCTTTACCAAGTCGCCCCATTGTCGACTTGATCTTCTTTCCAACTGGCGGTGGTAAAACCGAGGCGTACCTGGGTGCGTCAGCACTGAGCTTGCTGGCGCGCCGTCTTCACGATAAGGGGGACACGGGAACCGACACGCTAATGCGTTACACGCTGCGCCTACTTACGGCCCAGCAATTCCTACGCGCTGCCGCCCTCGTCTGTGTGCTAGAGGACATCCGATCAAAGAACGAAAACGATCTTGGCACCGAGGCATTTGGTATCGGCATTTGGCTTGGTGGATCCTCGACACCGAACACATGGAAACAAGCACTGGCGAACATCCGTCAGCTCGAGCGCGACAACTCGGCTCAGAACATGTTTCTTCTCCTTCGCTGCCCGTGGTGCGGAACGGAGATGGGACCAAAGCCAAGACCCAATGGTGGACAAGACCTCATTGGTTACCAGCAGATCGGCAAGAAGGTGGAGTTCCGGTGTCTCGATGCCGCTTGCCGCTTTGGTGGCCGACGAAGTCTGCCGATCCACGTCGTTGACGAAGACATTTACGCCACCAGGCCGTCGATAGTAATTGGGACTGTGGACAAATTTGCAACGATGGCGTGGCGGCCAGAGGTGCGTGCGATATTTGGCCTAAGGAGCGACGGCCGCCGCCTAGCATCACCCCCCGGTCTGATCATCCAGGATGAACTCCACCTCATTTCCGGGCCGCTCGGCTCGATGGCCGGCATCTATGAGGCGGTAGTCGATGACCTTTGCACAGATAAGCGACACGCTCAATGGATCGTTCCGAAGATCATTGCTTCAACCGCAACCATTCGACGCTATGAAGACCAGATTCGGAGTCTGTTCGGTCGGGAGCGGGTAGCCCTCTTTCCGCCGCAGGGGCTCGAAGAAGGACATTCGTTCTTTGCGGAACCCGATACTTTGGCAAACGGCGAACCGGCGCCTGGTCGCCGCTACCTCGGCATCATGAGTGCATCTCTGGGATCGACTCAGACGGTCCAGGTCCGAGTCGCCGCTGCGACTCTCCAAGGCGCCGCCGGTATTCCTGAAGCCGACAGGGACGGTTACTGGACTAATCTGAATTTCCTCAACAGCTTGCGCGAACTTGGCAATACCGTCTCGTTGATCCAGTCCGATATCCCTGACTACTTGACAGGTCTTCGGCGTCGCGAGAACCTGCCGTCGCCCAGATGGCCACGGATCCAGATGGAACTAACGAGTCGCCGACGGAGCGACGATATTCCGAAGGCGATCGAACAGCTTCAATTGCAATATGGCGACCCTGGCTGTGTTGATATCTGCCTAGCGTCAAACATCATCGAAGTCGGCGTCGACATCGACAGGCTAGGGCTCATGACAATCGTCGGCCAGCCGAAGACAACCGCTCAGTACATACAGGTCAGCGGCCGCGTGGGCCGCCGCGCTGATCGCAGTCCGGGCCTGGTCATCACTATCTATGGCGCTGCCAAGCCACGCGATCGGAGTCACTACGAACGCTTCCGCACGTACCACCAGCAGCTCTACGCACAGGTGGAACCAACCTCAGTAACTCCGTTCGCGATGCCGGTGTTACGCCGCGCGTTGCACGCCGCGACTGTCTCGCACATGCGTCAAGCATCTGAACTCGGGTTGCCGGTCTACCCATTCCCACAGCAGGAATACGACGACGCAGTCGAACTACTGCGTATACGCGCCCGGATGGTTGATGAGGGTGAGCTCCCCGCCCTGGAGCGGATGCAGCGCAAACGCGCTCAGGAGTGGAACAAGTGGGAACGCACTAATTGGAGTGCCAATGTCAATGGGGGTGATCCTAAGCAGGGCCTGATGCGATACGCCGGTACGTTGCCCGATCTACAAGCGAAGTCGACGATATGGGACATCCCTACCAGCATGAGGAACGTAGACGCCGAATGCCGACTTGAGATGTCGCTGGACTACAACCGGGAAGACGCGGCTACCGAGGAGGATCAAGAATGAGTTCGGGCAGCATCCGCCGTGCGCAGTTAGTGACGCCATTTGGTGTAGGGGCAATGAGTGTTCTGGTCAACGGAACTTCGGTGATCACTGCAGGTTTGGATCACTGGTACGGCGTAGACGATCCGAACAACCTCGAACTCGGCGAATACCAAGCCTACGACTGGCGACTGCAAGATCGACTGCAAGTGCGCGAGTTCCGGTTACCGCCTGACTTCCGCCGCCGTCAGAGAGGTGAGGATCCGCGCAACACTAACCTGAAAGTGCCGGTGCTTCGATTCCCGCGCTGGTCTTTCTGTATGTACTGCAAGCGCCTGGAGCTACGTCCGTTGACGATGGCCCAGCCGGTGGAATGCCCCGACCCGAAGCATCAGCTGGATGCGGGTGGCGCCGCGATCAAGCGCAAGCCTCCTCGCATGGCGCAAGTCCCCTTTGTTTCGATTTGCGCGCGTGGCCATCTCGATGACTTCCCTTTTCGTGAATGGGTCCACCGAAGCCACTCCCCAGCTTGCCAGGGGGTGCTTCGGCTTGAGTCACGCGGCGGAGGTGGCCTTGAAGGACAGGTGGTCGTCTGCGACCCCGACAAGGCAAGTAAAGGATGCGGTGAGGCTCGGTCGCTTGAGGGAATCATGACCTCCCGGTGGGAGAACCAGGTGGAGCACACGTATCTGACTGACCAATTGAGCTCAGATAGAAGCGATCCCTTTTATTGCAGAGGCGCCCGCCCGTGGCTTGCTCAACTTGATGGCCTGTGCGGCGAACCCCTTCGTGGCGCGCTGAGGGGTGCCGGCAATGTCTACTTCCCGAAAGTTGAGTCGTCGATTTACCTGCCCCGGCAGATTGGCGCGGTTAGCGCCGAGCTGCACGAACTGCTAACCCGAGCCGATGTGGGGCCATTGCTCAAGATGATGAATCGGCTCTTTAAAGCAAATGTGACGGCGGAACAGATCCGCGAGGAGTTGCCACCCGAATTATTTAGTCCGATTACCGACGATGAGCTCCTCGCAGGTTATCGCGACATGTTCGGAATTGGCGTCGACGGAAGCGACGCCAACAGTAGCGGACAAGATGGTGGCGAGGAGGGCAATAGCAACGAAGAGGACAACGCCGAGACGCTAACCGGTAATGACGAATGGCGTTATCCGGAGTATCTACTTCTGCGCGAGACCCCAACCGATGACTACCTAACGGCATCAGATCCGGGCATGCACGAGGCGCTAACAAGCGTGCTTGACCGTGTGCGCACCGTCGAGATACTCAGAGAGACGCGTGCCCTACGTGGCTTCACTCGGGTGCGCGACGACGGCCTAAAACTCTCAGTGGGAAAGGGGATGCTGCGGCGCAGGCAGCTCCCGCACGGCCACGATTGGCTGCCCGCATACGTAGTGAAGGGCGAAGGGATCTATTTAGAACTTGGCCAGCAACGTCTTGAAGCCTGGGAGCAACGGCCCGAAGTAATCGCGCGTGCACAGAAGATCACGGACCACTACGGGAATGTGACGCGCCTACGTGGCCTCCAAGAGCGGGCGATCAGCCCAAGATTCGTCTTGCTACATACGCTAGCGCATTTGCTGATTAACGAGTTGGTCTTTACCTGCGGCTACAGCTCGGCATCGCTGCGCGAGCGCCTATATGTCTCAGAGACGCCGCCACGGCGAATGGCGGGGCTGCTGATATACACCGCCGCCGGTGACTCTGAGGGCACGATGGGAGGCTTGGTGCGAATGGCGCGGACAGACAACCTCTGGCCGGTGGTAGCCAATGCCCTCACGGACGCCCGTTGGTGCTCGACGGACCCAGTCTGCATGGATGCGGGAGAGAAAGGTCAAGGGCCTGACTCGTGCAATCTTGCAGCCTGCCACGGATGCGCGTTGTTGCCTGAGACGAGCTGCGAGGAGTTCAACCGATTCCTGGATCGTGGACTCGTCGTGGGCACATTCTCAGATGCCAGCTTGGGGTTCTTCTCAGATCTCAATCTGGGTTAGGCATTACCCCCGGGGTGGACTCGGGCTCGTCATTTTGGGCTGGTTATTTTGACCGCACGATCACTACCGGTGCCGCTCGAGGGCAAGACCTATCTGGTCGGCGACTTTTGTCCCATCCTCGTGCTCCCAGAACCTAAGCACTGTCCAGCCGGCTGACTGAAGCTTGTCAGTTGTGTCAGCATCCCGCGCGATATTCGAAGCGATCTTGGCTGACCAGTAATCAGTGTTGCGGTTGAAATCCCGCCGGCCATGCTCGGGGCAACCGTGCCAGAAACACCCGTCGATGAACACCGCGACCCGGACCTTGGCGAATACGATGTCGGCCTTCCTGCGGAGGCCTGGTTCCGGTGCTGTGCCAACGCGGTACCGGAACCCTCGGCGATGAAGGATCCGGCGCACCGCGAGCTCCGGTTTGGTGTCCTGAGAGCGGATCGCCTGCATGTTTCGGCGGCGTCCCGGCGATGATGCCCACGACCCCTCCACCCCGATCGCTCGCACCTCCCAATGCTAGATCCTGTGACCGGGGTACTGAACACGAACCTCTGATCATTTTTGGCAGCCGATGAGGACGCCCGTCACGAGAAACGTAGACATTTCGTAGCCTTCACTACGGCCGCGTGAAAGCCAGGTTTTCGACCGGCCCGGACAATGCCGCTTTGACCTGAACCGAGAGGTCATCGACCAGCACCTCAGCCGCGCCGGCTTCCAGGCCGTCGATGATGCGTCGGGCCACCTCGGCCGGAGCAAGCTTGGGTGCGTGGATGCCGTCGGTCATATCGGTGTCGATGTACCCGACATGCACCCCGACCACCTGGGTGTGCTGGGGCTGCAACTCTTGGCGCAGCGAATTGGTGATCGACCAGATCGCGGCCTTCGATGCGCCGTAGGCGCCGGCGCCGCCCAGCCAGGACAGCACTGAGTGCACGTTGACCAGCGCGCCACCGCTGTTGGAGGCCAGGATCGGCGCAAAGGCGCGCGTCACCCGCAGCGGTCCGAACACGTTGGTGTCGAAGGTGTCGGTGATGTCGTCGAAGCTGCCCGTCAGGAGGTCGTCGAGGTGGGAGACGCCCGCATTGTTGATCACAATGTCGACGTCCGTGGCGATATCGGCCAGTGCGGCAACCGAATCCGCCGAACTCACCTCAAGTCCGTACGCGACGACCTCGGAGCGGTCGTCGATGAAGGCGGTTCGTGCGGTGGAGTACACCTTGCGGGCTCCGCGGGCCAGCACCTCGTCGACCAGGGCTGCGCCCAGGCCCCGTCGGCCACCCGTTACCAGAACCACCTTGCCTACTACATCGGTCATGTCGAATCCCTTCCGGTCTGACTAACGATCTCGTTATTGAGATAGAACCACTGACACTGCCGAATGTGACCGCTAGTCGTATGTGGGGTTCGTGACACGGGCAGCGGGGAATGGCGGCGTGGTGTGCGGTGTTGTGGGGGCGCCGCCTGCGGTGGGAGAGGGCGACGCCGGAGCGCTGCTAGCGTCGCTAAGCGCGTGGCGTCGAGAATCGGCCGGGGGAGTGGATTGTCGCTGGCTGCCGCTGGAGCGCGGCGGACACCTGCGCGCTCACGACTCGTTTGAGCTCCGGTAAGTCCGCGGGTAGGCCCGGAGCGGTTCCCGTCTCGGCGAGGAGGACGACGTCATTGGCAATCCCGGGAACCGCGACAGAACCGACGGGGACCACGAGCGTGGCGGGGAGCAACGCCACTTCCATTTGATCGGGATACCGGGACAGCGGCCCGATGAATCGTCCGGTGATGGTCACGATGGCGACGACTCGTTCCGCGGCGAAATTCTCGGTGGCGACGCGCGGGTCAGCTGACGTTGGCATCACCTGGGACAAGGTGATCGCCGATGTCGCAGGTGCACCCGACAGACCTCGGTAGGTAATGCCTGGTGTCGCAGGCAATTTGGCAAGGGTTGCCGCGATGTCAGCCGACATGCTGGCCTCGTTCAGATGGTTTCGCGGTCGCGTCCCGGCTGAAGATTGAAGGCTCCGGTGTGGAAGGTGACGGTGAGTTCTCGGAGCGAAGCTGTTCTGGCATTCCGTCGAACATCCGGGATTCCAACTCGTCCTCTGCCAAAGGATCTTCCGTTGCTCGCATCAGACGGGCGTTCCTCGGTTGGTGCCAGGTTTCAGGATCAACAGATCGTCGTGGTGATGTCTCCGGCAGGTCTCGACAAACTTAATTGCGGCGCTGCGGTTAGACAGAAACTCCTCGGACTGTTGAGGTGAAATGGCGTAGTACTCTTCGTAATCCACCACTCCGTTGCTGACTGGGATCGCGACGTAGTGGCTCCCCGAATCGAGCTCGGCACCTATCGAATAACGATCTTCTTGGGAAACGAACACGTCACTGAATCTCACATGAGCCTCTGGATCAGTTTTCGCACCGGGATCACGGTCAAGACCAGTCGGCGAGTTCGTTGGCGACTGCGGAGTCGGAGAACTTGGGCTGCTCGCGCAGACTCCAGCTGGTGGGGACGGCGTGGGTGTCGTAGTAGTGCTGGAACAGTGCGATGGCCTCGGTGGCTGTGAGTACTTCGGAGGGGCGCACCATGTAGGTGTTGTCGCCGTTCTGAATTGGCTCGGTTTCGGCTGAGTCGGCGGCGCCACCGGATCGACCGATCGTGTACAGGCGGTGCACACGGTTGGCGTCGCGCTGCTTGATCTCGACAGTGAGGCGGTCAGGCGCGATGCCCGTCGCTTGTATCCACTCGTGCGAATAGGGGAATTCGTCGTACGGGACTTCCGGACCCACTGGGTAGATCGAGTAGTAGGTGTACCTGCCGTCGCCGAGGCGATTGATGCCTGCGGCGAATTGACCGGGAATCTCCTCGGTGAAGTCGCTCATACGACTCTTTGCCCTGTTGGATTCGAGGATGTGCGTCGCCTGTTCGAGTCTCATTTGGCGCCTACTTATCCGCACCTGGAATCCGTTGGTTCTCAACACCTTGAATACCGGTCAAGCGACTGGCGTCGACCACAGCCTCGAACACCCCAGCCTCAACCAGTCCAGCGCCAACCCGCTCGGCATCAGCGGGGTCATCGCTGAGCAGCAGCACCTCGGCCGTTGAGCCAGCTGAGCGCAGCATGCGCACAGGCACACCGTCGACCTGGGCCGTGAAAACGCGTTCGAACACTTCACATTCCGACAAGGGAGCAGTCGCGGACCACGCGCCCGGGCGGACCTGTTCGAAACCTGCCGGGCCAGTGTCGGCGATCGCAGTCAGCAGCACGGTCTCTGCCATGACGTCGGCGAAGAACTCACGACCCTGCCACCGCGCCAACGTGCCCACCATCGGACTTGGCGGTCGCCAGCGTTTGGCGCCCACCCAACCACGCGCCGCTCCTTCGTAGCGCGACAAGCGTTTCTGCTCACCGTCGGAACGGATTCGCCAGTACTCCGCACCGTAGGAGAATCGGGTGCGGCTCATGCTCCAGACTTTCGCTAGCGAGTCGCCATGTAAAAATCCGTGGGGAAAGCTGGGCCAGGGCCGCGCCGTATCACCCGGAGTAGTGAAAGTGGCGAGCCGCGGTTGCTCGAATCGGACCACATCGGCAAAGTCTGGTGCCGCATCAATGCCGTACGCCGCCAACAGGTCTGCCGGCGTCCTCAAACCGACTACCGCAGACGCATCGGTGACGAACCCACCAACCTGGTCGAGTCCGTAATCCACGATCGCGCTTGAGACAGAGGCCGCGAGGAGTTTCTGCAGCACGAGCTGCTCAGGCACGACGTGTCTCCTCTACCCGAATGTCCTGCAACCTGTCAGGATCGACCAGTCCGGTCCATCCCGTGTGCTGGTCCCCGTCCAGCCCGATTTCGCGAGCGATCTGCGGCGGGCCAACGAACTCCACCCCGATCCTGCCGTCCCGCAGCCGGCGTCGCAGAGAAACGGTGTGCCCCGCGATGGTTGCGCTGGCGCTGACCTGAATCACGCCATCGAGAGCCGACCTCGGGACCTTGGCCCACGGGTCGTAGTGACCCGGTTCGGCTGGTGCTTCACCGCGCGCGAATGCGTCTGGCAGCTCGACGTCGGGCTCTACGTTCAAGGCGACCCAATCGGTGCCACTGAACAAGATTCGAAAGCGCTGGCCGCGGTACTCCGCGACGGCGCCGGTCACCGGAATGTCAGTCATCAGTTCCCCTGGGGGATCCATTCTTTGTCCTTGAGCACGGCCACCAGACGCTGGGTTCCGTCATCGAGGACCTCCCACATCTCGGCGCCGTCTCGCATCGTCACATTCTTGGCGTAGTACTCAGGAATGACATCGTCACCGGACTTGGTGAACCCGTTGCCGGTGAATGGATCATCCCACCCGTCGTAGGCGTTAGTGCCGCCCATATCCGTATTCCGCGGCACGTCGTAGGAGCCGGGGGCATCCGGATCTGCTTGGAACCGGATGATGTGAGTACCCGGATCCTCAGGGGTGTACGGAGAGTCGGTGTAGTCGAGACGCAAGCCGTCGTGGATTTGTTGGGGCGTCCCGAGGTGGGCGGTGTCGTCGGCCATCGACACCGAGCCGCCCACTTGATCGACGTTGAGCCACGGCTGGTTGCCCATGATGTAGTCATCCGCCCGGCTCGGGACGAACCCTTTCGCGTCATCGAAGTACCCCGGCGGGATCACCTTCTGCATCACCGAATCGTCGGTGGGGTTGGGCAGTGCGTCGCGGACGTCGTTGACCAGGTCACGTTCGGCCGGAGTCAGTGCGTCTGTCGGAGTGTTGATGAGGTCGATGAGGTCACTCTTGCTCACACCGTTGTCAGCGATCGCATCGAGCACCCGCTGGTTGTCGCCAAGCTGCTCCGGCGCGAATGACGTCGTGTGCGAACTGTCGTCCATCATCGAGTAGACGCGTCCGTCGCCGGCATCGAAGTGGCCACCGGGGGCATGCGGCGTGGAGTCACTCGGACCGGAGAAGTGCGTTGAGTCGCCGGGCGCGTGCACGGGCGCGGTCGGCTCGTGCGTAACTGGTGCCGGCTCATGGGTCGCAGGCGCGGGAGAATGGTCGGACGGGCCTGCAGGTGGTTCGTGCGATGCTGAACTGCTTGGCGCGGTGTGTGTTTCGGCTGCCGGAGCGCTTGAGTGTGGTTCGGTCGGCTCGGCCGTGTGCGGAGCCGGAGATTCGGTGTGTGGCGCGGGCGCAGGTTCTGGCTTTGGCGCGGGAACTGCTTCCGGTTTCGGCGCCGGAACCTCCACGGGCGCCTTGCCTGCGGCACTGGTCCCCGGCGCGGCCTCCGGCACGCCGACCTTGTCAAGATTGCTGCTGATCTTCCCGGCCTGGCCGGCGACTTCCTCGGCAGCGCTGGCCGCACCGACCTTCGACGCGGCCGTACCTGCATCGCGCGCAACCGTCCCGCCGGCCCGAGCCTCTGCCGCACCGACACGGGCGGCGCCACCGGCAGCGTCGGCCGCGGGTGCCGCTTCGCCGGCGCCGGGCAGGAAGAACGTCGCGACTTGTGCTGTGTCGTAACCCAATCCACGGAAGGGGTGGCCGTTCTTGAAGTCGTCGTAGTCGATCATCGACTTGCCGAGAGTCGTCAAGTCCTTCCGGATGCCAGGGTCCGACAACGCCAACGGCGCGGTCAGTGGATTGGCCACCAGCGCCACCTCACCCAACGCCTTGCCGGTGCCCTCCCAGGCCTTGGCCGCCCCTTCGGGGTCGTAGAGGAATCGAGTCGGATCAAGCTGTTCCAGCCCATTGGCGGTCTGTGCGACGAATTTGAACGCACCCTCGTCGAAATCGACGATGGCATTGAAAGTCGAGCCCAGCGCTCCGCCGACCTCTTGGCCGAACACCGCGACAAACTCCTTGTCCGCCCACTTCTCGAGCTTGTCCGTCAACGCGTCGAGGTCCTGCATGCCCTGGGTGAACATCTGCTGCATCGCATCGGCTTCGCGCTTGATATTGCCCAGAACCGCCTTGATGTCGTCCGCGATCTGCTTGATCTTGTCGAGGGGATTGTGGCCCTCGAACATCCCGCCGATGGTGCTCAGGATGCCGCTCGGACTCAACTGATGAAGCAGGTCGCGGATTTTGTTCTGCGTGTTCTCGACCGTGCTTGCAAACGAATCGATCTGACCGGCCAGCTTCTGCGCCTGCGTGTTGATGGCGGTGAGGCCGCCGCTGATGTCGTTGGCGGCCTTCTGCATCTGCGGTGCATCGGGAATCTGGAACCCACCCAACGTGGTTCCTGCGGCCGCCATGGGACCGGACCCGCCACTCATCGATGCGCCGAAAGCGCGCCACGCTGCCGCGGTGGCGCGCATCTGCGCTGGATCGCCGTCGGGCCACAGGTCACCGACGAACGCTTCGACCAGACTCCATCCCAGCGGCTCGGCAATGTCGCCGCCGAACACCGACGGAGCACTGGGCGTCGGGTACTTCGGCGGTTCGGTCGGCTTGGACACCGGCGACTCGCCACCACCGACAGTGGAGTGGGCGTTGGCCGTCCCGTAGTTGAAGGCCGACATCTGGATACCGAAGCCGGTCCTGTGTGACGCGTTGACGGCCGACGCGGCCGACTGCAGCAACGAGTTGGCGGCGTTCATGTAGCTGCGAGCGAAGACAAACGCGGCGGCGTCGTGACCGAACCCGGACTCGTGCCCGGACAGGGCAGCCGTCAGTGTCGAGATGGCGCTGGTGGCGGCGTTGGATTCAGCGCCGACCGACGCCCCCGCCGAGTTGAGCGCGGTCGGATCGACCGTGATCGGGCCGGTCACAGATCAGGACCACATCTGGTGGTTCTTGCTCGCGGCGGACGAGTAGTTCTCGTGAGCGCCCTCAGCGATCTGGCGGAGTCGTGCCAGCGCCTCCCGCATCTCCCGGGCGCCTTCGTTCCACTGCGCCTGCGCTGACCGTTCCGCCTCGCCGGCGTCGCCGTACCAGCTGGAACCCAGACGAGCGACCGAACCCGCCGCCTGCGCCAGATGCGCTTCTAGGTCGGAATCGAACGCCGTCATCCGGTCGATGACCGCCGCCAGTGCCGCGGGGTTGACGCTGAACTCGCTCATCAGAGGCCCGATCCCGCGATGTGGGCGCCGCCCTCGGCGTCGGTGCTCGTGTACTTGGCCGCCGCATCGTTGAGCAGCGCCGACATGCGGCTCAGACCGGCCGCCACCTGGGCCGCGCCTTCGTGCCATTCCTTCCATACGTCCGCGTATGCCGAGGCCGCAGACCCTGTCCAACCGGTGCCCATGAGGCCGGACACCTCGTTGTCCAGGGACGTAATGCCAGTGCGGAGCCCGTCCGCGACGGTGGACAGTTCGTGCGACGTCGCGACCAACTCCGACGGTTCGACCTGTAACTCGGCCATGCGATACCCCCAACGCGTTTGGCTGACGAATGGAGCTTACCGAGCATCGCCGAGGGTGCCCGACGCGAATTTCCTTGCCGCTCACAGGCTTTAGGCAGGTTTCTGCCAGATTGCTGGCAGGAATGGCTTCCGTGGTGCGCCGCTGCTGTGAGCCGAACAACGATCAGCCCCAGCCACCGACTGGATCTCTCGCCGACTCGAAGCCGCTGGTCCAGCCTGCAGCCGGGAATCGCCGTGGCCAGGGGATTCCACGTCCTCTCGTAGGGTCGGAACCGTGCATGTCTACCAACTGGCTTTCGAATGGACGGAAACGAACCGACACTGGCTGATCGAGGTCCCGATCCGGATGGTGTCCTATGCCGTGATCGCGCTGATCGCGCGGTTGGTCCTGCACAGGGTCATCGACCGCGCCACCACCGGCCGCACCGGCAAGTCCGAGGCGGTAGACGAGCAGTCGCAAGCCAACCGCCCGCCGCTGCTGCGTTACCTTCGTGACCGTGCGGCGTCGTCGAACGCGCGTAAGGCCGCCGAGCGGCGCCGTCAGCGCGCCCAGACCATCGGGTCGGTCCTGAAGTCGACGGTGTCGATCCTGCTGCTGATCTGGCTGGTGCTCGCCCTCTTGAGCGTGCTGGGCGTGAACATCGCGCCGTTCATCGCCTCGGCCGGTGTGGTCGGCCTGGCCATCGGTTTCGGCGCGCAGAACTTGGTGCGCGACTTCGTCAGCGGCATCTTCATGCTGCTCGAGGACCAGTACGGCGTCGGCGACAACGTCGACCTCGGCGACGTGACCGGCGAGGTGCAGAGCGTCGGCCTGCGCATCACCACCCTGCGCGGCGGCGACGGCACCCTCTGGTACGTCCGCAACGGCGAGATCAAGCGCGTCGGCAACATGAGTCAGGACTACGCCGTTGCGCAGGTTGAGGTTCCGGTTGCGTTGACCGCGGATCTCGATCGGGCCGAGCAGGTGGCTCTCGACGCGGCCGAGTTTGCGATCACTGATCCGTCGATCTCCGACAACGTGCTCGGCGAGCTGGAAATGCTTGGTGTGCAGGAGGTCTCGCCTGACCTGCTTACCCTGCGCGTGTCGGTGAAGACCCGGCCGAATACCCAGGGCTCGGTGCAACGCCGACTCCGCCGCGAGATTCTGCGCGCGTACGCCGAACACGACATCGCGCTGCCGTACCCGCAGGGGCGGATTCACGCGGTGGTGGGCGGTCGCTCCGCGGAGTAGCGGCCTGGGCTCCCCGAACAACATTGGTCGGGGAGCGGTCAGCGCCCCGCCGTCTCCTTCGGGTTCACCGTGTCGACGGCGAGGACCGTGATCGCCATGCTCCGCCCGGATTCTGTCACGTATCTCCGGGTTTCGCCGACGTGCGTGGCGACGAGCGCTTTGCCCAGCGGACACTCCACGGAGCAGGTGTCGCCCAGCGCCTTCGCGTCGGCGGGCAGGACGAGCTGGAAAACGTCGGTGTCGTCGGGGTCTCCGTTGAACGACACGGTGACCCAGGCGCCCGGCACGGCCTGACCATCGAGGATCAGCGCGTCGCGGGCGTCGATTGTGTTGGTGGATGAGGTTTCTCGCGGGTGCCGGTCTGCGGTGACCGCACCGTGTTGTTCAGCGGCATTCGATGACACCGGGTGTGGGGGCGAAACCCTTGACGCGGTGTTCGGGTGAATTACAGCGTCCACACTTGTACTATCCGCCGACGCGCAGGTTGCGACTCACGCACGCGAGCTTGTTTGCCGTGATGTCACGTGATGTACGTCCGCGTGTCAGGAGAGCTCGCTCTGCACCGCACCGAGCGTGCGTCAGGACCGCGAAAACTGGCTAGCAGCGCGCTGACCGCACACTCGACGCATCAGCGCTCAGCCAAAACCGGCTCACTTCCCGCAATCGTGCGCGTCCGCTTGTACATCCACCCGAGCACCGCCGCAAAGGCCACGACGCCGATCATTTCGGGAAGAGATCCGCCGAAACCGGAGAACAGTGCGAACGGCTCGTCGGAACCGGTCCCGGCTACGAACCCTGCGAACACCACCCCGTAGAGGCTCTCGCCGACGATCATGCCGGTCGCCAACAACACGCCCAGACGCTTCTTGCGTTCCACGTCGCCGCCCGTCCGGTCAGCCCAGCGGTTGTAGAACCAGCCCAACAATGCGCCCAACGGAATGATCAGCGTCAGGCTCATCGGCAGGTACATGCCCATGCCGACGGCCAGCGGCGGCAGCGCGAATCGGGAAGTGCGGGTGAGGGTCTCGTCGACCACGATGGCCACCACCCCGATCACGGCGCCGAGCCCGATCAGTCCCCAGTTCAGCGAGCCGCCGAAAACGCCCTTGGCCAACGACGAAATCAACGCGGCCTGCGGTGCGGCCAGCGCATGGTCGCCGGCCCCGGGAGCGCCCAGGAACCCGAACGCCCGCTGCATCAGGTTGAGCACCGGCGGAATGATCGCCGACCCGAACGCCACGCCAATCACCAACGCCACCTGCTGTTTCCACGGCGTGGCACCGACGAGCTGGCCGGTCTTGAGGTCCTGCAGGTTGTCGTTCGAGATGGTCGCGACACCGAACGTGATGGCGGCCGCGAACAGGGTGAACGCCACCAGCGCCGTGGATTGCCCAGCCGACGCAGACCCGAACACCACCTTGACCAACAGCGCAGCGATGAGCACCGTCAGGATGCCGACGCCGGAGATCGGGCTGTTCGACGAGCCGATCAGCCCGGCCATGTACCCGCACACCGACGCGATGACCAGCCCGATGACGAAGATGAACACCAGGCTCGCCGCGATGATCCCGGCCGAATGACCTTGCAGCACAGTGCCGCGACTGAAATCCCACAGCAGTACGGCGATCGGCAGCAGCATCACCACGACGGTGCCGACCACTATGGGGAAGGGGATGTCGCGCTCGGTGAGTTCGACGACCTGACCTTGCCGCCGGTCCCGCGCGGACACCAGCGCATCGGTGACGCCCTTGAGGATCGGGCGCAGAATCTTGAGCAGGGTCCAGATCGCCGCGACGGCAATGGCGCCGGCGCCGACGAACCGCACCTCGTGCACGAAGATGCCGTCGATGATGTCGCCGATCGGTTCACTGCCTGTGAGAGCGCCGTTGGTGCGGATCGGCAGCAACACCCCGAACGAGATGACGAGCCCGACGAGCATCGCGATACCGACCGTCATACCGATCAGATGCCCGACGCCGATCATCGCCATCGACAGGCCGGCGCTGAACATCGTCCCGCCCGCACCGATCCGGGTATATGCGGTAACCGAATTCGCGAGCAGCTTGAGATTCGCCAGCAAGCCGAACGCGGCCGACACAACAGATCCGAACGTGATGACCTTCAGCCCGGTGCGGTTGGCCTCCACTCCTTCGGTGCCGTCACCGACCTTCAGGACCTCGGCGGCGGCGACGCCTTCGGGGTAGGGCAGGTCGGTTCCGGTGACCAGGGCCCGCCGCAGGGGTATGGAGTACATGACGCCGAGCGTGCCGCCGACAGCGCACACCGCGACCGTCGTCCAGTAGGGGAAGCCGGTCCACCAGCCGATCATGATCAATCCGGGCAGCACAAAGATGATCGCCGACAGCGTGCCCGCCGCCGACGCCACCGTCTGCACGATGTTGTTCTCGACGATCGAGTGGTTGGCGAAACTGCGCAACACCGCCATCGAGATCACCGCGGCCGGGATCGCGGTGGCGAACGTCAGGCCGACCTTGAGTCCGAGGTAGACGTTGGCGGCGGTGAACACGAGCGTGATGGCGCCGCCGAGCAGGACGCCGCGGACGGTCAGTTCACGCAGTGTCGGGGTGGCGGGGGTCGCTGGAGTGGCGGTGGCCAACTCGTCGTCCTCTCTCTTGGGTGCTCTACACCGTAAGCGCTGAGCGCCGAGGTGCGCGCACCTTCGAGGAGGACGTGCCTAGCTGTCGGCTGCCGCCACCAGAGAACGCAGCTTGATCGACGGGTTGTCCCGCTGGAACCCTTCGAGGCGCCAGGGTGTCGAGAACAGCACGAGCATGACGCCGTCGGAGCGGGTCAGCACCTCGCAGGACACCTGCTTGCTCATGAACTCGGCGTCCTCGGGCTCGACGACCCGCGCCACCTGGTACGGCAGTGATTCCATCATGATGGCCGCGCCGATCTCGGTGGCCATCCGGTGCGCGGCCACCTCGAACTGCATGGGGCCGACGGCCGCGAACACGGGCGCCTGCTCGCCGCGCTTGTCCGAGCGCAGCACCTGGACGACGCCCTCCTGGTCGAGCTGCTCGATGCCCTTGCGGAACTGCTTGTGCTTGCTCGGGTCCTTGCCGCGGACCACCGAGAAGTACTCGGGGGAGAAGCTCGGGATCGGCGGAAACTCCACGGGCACATCGCGATACAGCGTGTCGCCGGGGCGCAGCGCCGCCGCGTTGGCCAGGCCGATGACGTCACCGGGCCAGGCGTCGTCGAGGGTCGAGCGCTGCTGCCCGAACACCGACTGCGCGTACTTGGTCACGAACGGCTTGCCGGTTCCGGCGTGGGTCAGCACATCACCGCGCTCGAACGTCCCCGAGCACACCCGCGCGTAGGCGATCCGGTCCCGGTGCGAGCTGTCCATGCCGGCCTGCACCTTGAACACGAACGCACTGAACGGCGAATCCACCGGACGCGGCTCACCGGCCACGTCGACGATCGCGCCGGGCGAGGGCGCCAGCTCCACCAGCACGTCGAGCAGCTGGTTCACGCCGAAGTTCAGGGCTGCCGAGGTGAACAGCACCGGCGAGGATTCGCCCGACAGGAAGGTCTCGCGGTCGTAGTCCGAGCCGTCCATCGACAGCAGTTCGGACTCTTCGACAGCGGTGTCCCAATCACCTTCGGCGGCGTCGTGCGCCTTGTCCGCCGGAATGTGCTCCTCCGGCGCGGCGGTGGCGCCACCGGCGGTGCGGGTGAAGCGGATGTAGTGGCCCTTGCGGCGGTCCATCACACCCTTGAAGTCGCCGGCGATGCCCACCGGCCAGGTCAGCGGCGTCGTCCGCAGCCCGATGCGCTCGTGGATCTCGTCCATCAGCTCCAGCGCGTGCCGGCCCGGGCGGTCCCACTTGTTGATCACCGTGATGATCGGGATGCCGCGGTGCTTACACACCTGGAACAGCTTCAGGGTCTGGGGCTCAAGGCCTTTCGCGGCGTCGATGAGCATCACGGCGCAGTCGACGGCCGTCAGCACCCGGTAGGTGTCTTCCGAGAAGTCGGCGTGGCCGGGGGTGTCCAGCAGGTTGATGACGCAGTCGCGGTACGGGAACTGCAGCGCCGTCGAGGTGATCGAGATGCCGCGGGCCTTCTCCATCTCCATCCAGTCCGACACCGTGGACTTGCGGCCCGCCTTGCCGTGGATCGCGCCCGCCTCGGTGATCACCCGGGCATGCAGTGCCAGCGCCTCGGTCAGCGTCGACTTACCGGCGTCCGGGTGGCTGATGACGGCGAACGTACGGCGACGGGCGGCTTCGGTGGCGACCCGGCTGGCGGAGCCGGTCGCTGAGGCGGAACTGGTGGCGGGGGCGGTGTCGGTCATGGCACCAGACATGCTATTGGCCGACCAGGCGAAACCTGTAATCGCGAGGGCGTGACCAGCGGGTTTGGCTACGGGCGGAACCGGCACAGCAGGCGCCGGACGGCGCTGCCCGGCTCCGGTGGCCGCCTGCTCACATACGGCCACGGATCGTTGCGCTCGGGCACCGACGCCGTCCGGACCAGCTTGAGCTGCGTCCGCAGATGCCGGCGCAGCTCGTGCAGGCTGGAGTCGGCCCAGCGGTTGGACGCCTCGATCGGGTCGGCCGTCAGGTCGTAGAGCTCCCACTGGTCGTCGAGCGGGTCGGTGCGGTATGTGTCGCCGCCCCGGCTGTTCGCCGCCAGATGCCGCACGCCCGGTTCGGTCCAGGTCGCCGGATCGTCGAACGTGCGGACCAGCTTCCACAGGTGTCCGGCACCGCCGGCCGCCTCGGCGTTGGTGACGCGCGAGACCAGCCCTTCGAAGTTGGCCGCGACGTTCGCGGGCACCTTGATGCGCAGCAGCGCGGGCGGATTCGTGTTGGCGCCGATCGCCTGCGCTGCACCCGACGCCCCGGTATCGCCCTCGAGGATGTTGTCGCGCGTCATCAGGTAGATGGACCGATCCTGTTCGGCCGCAGCACCATCCACCACCGGCATGAGGTCGCGGCCGGGCAGCGGATGCACCTCGGTGAACGCGGCGGCCAGGGTTTCGGCGGTGGCGTCGACGTCGACCCCGGCTGCACCGAGCAGCGTCGGCACCAGGTCGACGTGTGACGTCGGCGCATTGACTTCGCGGGCGGCGGTCGCGTCGGCGCCGATACGGGCGATGACGAACGGGACGCGCGTCGCCTCGTCGTACAGGTTGAACCACTTCTGGTGCAGCCCGCCGTGCGCACCGAGCAGGTCGCCGTGATCGGAAGTCCGCACCAGCACGGCGTTTTCGGAACCGTTCTCGGTGACGGCCCGGCGCACCCGGTCCAGCGGTCCGTCGACCTCGGCGTGCAGCCGGTAGTAGAGGTCGCGGTACTGCTGCGCGTTGCGGCGGTAGGTGCGTTCGATGACCGCGGCCGGGCCGTAGCCGGAGTAGTAGGCCTCGCGGAAGGCGGCCTGCGCGGCCGGCTTGTCGCTCAGATCCTCACTGGCCGTCGGCGCCGCGGGAACGTGCGGCGGTTCGAGGACGGGGTAGTCGAGCAGGGGGCTGCGGCGCACCCAGCCCGGAAACAGCACGATGTCGTGGGGGTTGACGAAGCTGGCCACCAACAGGAATGGCCGCAGCGCATCGGTGTCGCCGGCGCGCCGCCGCGCGTAGCGGTCGTCGAGCCAGGCGACCACGCGATCGGCCACCAACGGGTCCCGCCGAAAACCGCTGTTGGACAAGGCTGCCCCGTGCGGCTCCGGCCCGACCCAGCCGGAGAAGCCGTACGGCCCCAGTGGGTCGGCGTCGAGGTAGGCCTGCACGGCCACCGGGTCGACGACGCCGTCGGCGTCATTGGTCGCGAGTGGCTTGCCGGTCTTGGGGTCTTCGAGGTCGGCGTGCGAGATGTGCCACTTGCCGTCGTAATGCGTGTCGTACCCGGCGGCGCGCAGCCAGTTGCCCAGCGTCGGCACCTCGCCTTGACGCAGCCACCGCAGCCGCGAGTCGTCGTACCGCTTGCCGAGACCGTCGGTCTGGGTGACGCCGTGCAGATCGGGATATTGACCGGTGAACAGCGTCGGCCGGCTGGGTGCGCACGCCAGCGAGCCGGTGTAGTGCCGGGTGAAACTGACGCCGTTCTCGTCGAACCACCGCCGGCCCGTGAGAGTCCGGTGACGCCAGTCGAGGATGTCGTCGGTTTCGTACGGCGGGATGGCGCGTTCTTCGTCGGTCATCAGGATGACGATGTCGGGGCGCTGCTCCGTCATCTCGGTGCTCCCATCGGCGGAATGGGCCCTACTCAAGGGGCTACCCCGTCATCCAACACGAGCAGCGAGCACGGCGGCGCAAATTGGCGCGATCGACAAATAACGTTCTGTTAACTCTGACGACTCGTGCCCCAGTGGGCTGCGGCGGCCCCAAATCGGAAGTGCCGCAACAGGGCCCGAGACGCCGATCGCTAGTCGAATTGACCGGCCAGAAACTCCGTTCGCGCGGCGCTGCGCGCCAGCTTGCCCGAGGTCGTGCGTGGGATGCGGCCCGCCGCGACCAGGCGTACCTCGGCGACCCGAACCTGATGATGACGCGACACCGCGGCCCGCACGGCCTCGGCAACGGGCTCCAATTCGGCACGGCCAGCGCCCACCGCGCGCTCGGCCACCACGACCAGTTGTTCACCCGAATCACCAGGTACAGCAAAGGCTGTCACGTAGCCGGAGCGCACGGCCGACGAGGCGCGGCTGACCGTCGCCTCGATGTCCTGCGGGTAGTGGTTGCGGCCGTCGACGATGACGAGATCCTTGATGCGGCCGGTGACGAACAGCTCACCGCCGACGTAAACGCCCAGATCGCCTGTGGCCAACCACAATGCGTTGTCCTCGGCGCCGTCGGCGTGGCTGACGGTCTGGCGGGTCTGCAGTTTGTTGCCGAACACCCGCTCCGACTCTTCGGGCCGGCCGAAGTAACCCCGACCGATGTTGTTGCCGTGCAACCAGATTTCGCCGACGACGCCGTCGGCGGCCTCGTCGCCGTCGGGCGTCACGATCGCCACCCACTGGTCGGGGATGGCCTGCCCGCACGAGACGTGGGGGACCGCACCGTCCGCGTGCCGGCCGACGACGACGGCCCGGCCCGCCGCGAGCTCATCACGGTCCAGATATGTGGCGCACGGCTTTTCGTCCGCACCGATGCTGGCGACCGACAGCGTGGCCTCGGCCATGCCGTACGACGGCTTCACCACCGTCTCAGGCAGCCCGTACGGCTTGAAGGCTTCCATGAACTGCTCGATGGACGGCAGTGTCACGGGCTCGGAGCCGTTGAGCAGCGTCACCACATTGGTCAGATCCAGGTCCTCGCCCTCCGGCGGCAGGCCACGCTGCGCACACAACTCGAAGGCGAAATTGGGTGCGGCCGCGAACGTCCGGCCGTGCGCGGCCTCGTCGGCCAGCCGCCGGATCCACCGGTAGGGCCGGCGGACGAACGCCATCGGGTCCATCAGGCTGATCTGGCCGCCGCACAGCGCGGGGAACATGATCATGATCAAGCCCATGTCGTGATACAGCGGCAGCCAGCTCACGCTGCGGATGTCGGTGTCCAGGCCGCCGGCGAGGATCATCTGAATGACGTTGGTGCACACGTTCCGATGCGTGATCTCCACACCGGCCGGGGTGCGCGTCGAACCCGAGGTGTACTGCAGGTAGGCGACATCGTCGGTACCCACCTCCGGGTTGACGTACATCTCGGCGAGGGTGTCCGGCACGGCGTCGACGGCGATCACCCGCGGGCGCTCGGCCGCGGGCAGCGTCTTGATGAACGTGCGGACCGCTTCGGCGGCGGCAGTGGTGGTGAGCACAGCGGCCGGCTTGGCGTCGGCCAGCACCGCGGCCAGGCGCTCGGTGTGCCCGGCGAGGGCCGGCGCGAACAATGGCACCGCGATGTTCCCGGCGTGGACCGCTGCGAAGAACGCGGCGACGTAGTCGACGCCCTGAGGCGCGAGGATCGCCACCCGGTCGCGAGGCTTGGTCACCTGCTGCAGCCGGGCCGCGACGCCGTTAACCTGAGCCCAGAGGCCGTTCCAGCTGAGTTCGATGATCTCGCCGTCGGGGTTCTGCGCGTAGTCGATGAACCGGTACGACGGCTGGTCGCCCATCGCCGCGCGGTTGCGTTCCAGGAACGACGTCAGCGTGATGCCGTCAGGTATGACGATGGCGCCATTTGGCTGGACGTATTGTTCCAGCGATTCCGCTGCCCCAATAATGCTGTGACTCAAGGCTTCCCGACCCATATGTCGACACTAGTAGCGAATCTAACTAACTGACGAGTCCGGCGATTATGAAAGTCACCACTGCGGGAACGGTGTTGTGACGCGGCCCACCGGCAATGAGTGCCTGAGTGTGGTTCGGTCGGCATCGACCGGCAGATTTATTCCCGTAGATATACCCCCCTCGGGTACTATGATTTGCATACCGACACCCGAACCGGAGGCCGACGTGACGCATCGCAGCACGCGATTACACGTCGTCGGCATGCTCGTCCTGATCGCGGGCATCATCGGCATGCATTCGCTGGTCGTCACGTCCGCGCACGTTCCGTCGCACCACGCGCAGGTCGCGGTGCATCACCATACGAGTGCGCCAGTTGCGCATACGTCCATGTCGGATGCCTGCGACTGCAACGGACACAACGGTTTTCATGCGTGCGTGTTCGTCATGACCGAACTGCTGACCATCCTGGGTCTGGCTTTGCTGTACTGGCTCGGTGTCGCGCCCCGGCAGAACGTGGAGGCGCGCATTCGACAGGCGTTGCGGCGCAGGCAAAGAGCCCCGCCGTGGACGGTGCTGACCCTCGCGGAACTGTCGCTCCTCCGAATCTGATGGGCCGCGCCCCGCGTCAACCCATCCAATTCGTAAGGAGTTCAACCATGTTCAAAATCGCATCTATCGCCACCGTTGCCGTCGCCGGAACCGCTGCCGCCATCGCACTCGCGGCCTGTAGCCCGCCGAATGAGCAGGCCTCGACCATGTCCGCCACCACCTCGTCCATGCCGATGTCGGGCCACGACATGCCTGGCCACTCGATGCCCGGGATGTCGGGCACCAGCACCGCCGCGCCGGCCGCCACCTTCAACGACGCCGACGTGATGTTCCTGCAGATGATGTACCCGCACCACGCGCAGGCCGTCGACATGGCCAAGCTGGTGCCGACCCGCTCGCAGAACCAGCAGGTCAAGGACCTCGCCACGGCCATCGAGAAGGCGCAGGCCCCTGAGATGCAGCAGATGACGACGCTGCTCGCCGGCTTCGGCAAGCCCGCACCGTCGGCCACCATGAGCCACTCGATGCCCGGCCTCATGACCCCGCAGCAGATGACCGAGCTGACGGGTCTGTCCGGCGCGGCCTTCGACAAGATGTGGCTGCAGATGATGGTCGAGCATCACCAGGGCGCCATCACCATGGCCAATGACGAGCTGAAGAACGGCACCAACGCCGACGCCAAGGCCATGGCCCAGGCGATCATCACGGCGCAGCAGGCCGAGATCACCACGATGAACGGCATGCTCGCCAAGATGTAGCGGCGACAGCGGGCCGCCGACGGCTGAGGGCGGCCGGTAGCCACAACTTCGGCACCGGCCCCCTCGGCACCTTTCGCTGGGAAGTGTCAACTTTCCCTGACACAGTCAGGGAAAGTTGACGCCGTCAGATCGCATGCGTCACAAGGCGGCCCGACACGCCGATGACGACACGCCGCGGCGGGCCTAGATCATGTCCTTCTCGGTCAGCCAGCGCATCACCGGCCACCCGATGAACACCGGCAGCCAGCACGTCAGCACCCGGTAGAGCAGTACCGACGGCACCGCGACCGCGGCGGGCAGGCCGAACGCGGCCAGGCCACCGATCAGTGCCGCCTCGACGGCGCCCACACCGCCGGGGGTCGGGGCGGCTGAGGCGAGCGTCCCACCGATCATCGTCACGACGCACACCGTCACGAACGACGTCGACCCGCCGAAGGCCTCCACGCTCGCCCACAGTGCCAGGGCTGCGCCCAGAGTGGTTGCGGCACAACCCAACACGATCAATCCGAGACGCCGGGGTTCGCGGGCCAGGTTGACCAGGTCGGCCCACACCTCGGTCAGCCGCGGTCGCACCGAGGTGCCCAGCCAATGGCGGGCCCGCGGCACCAACATGAACGTGCCCACCACACCCAGTGCCGCGCCGGCGATCAGATAAAGGACCGTCGATGACGGGACGAAATGCGACAGATCGGCCGATGCGCCGGCCGCCGCGCTGAAGAAGATCAGCAGCGCCACGTGGGTGAGCACCTGAACCGACTGCTGCAGCGCCACCGCGGCGGTCGCGCGCAAGGCGCCGAGCCCGGCCTTCTGCAGGAACCGTGTGCTGAGCGCCAGGCCGCCGACGCCGGCGGGCGTCGTCGTCGCGGCGAAGGTGTTCGCCACCTGCATGATGGTCAGGTTCTTGAAGCTCACGGCCTCCGAGGCGCTGGCCCACAATGCTGCCGCTGCGCCGACGTACGTCAGCGCCGACACTGCAAGGCCGAGCAGCGCCCACCACCAGTTGGCGGTCCGCAGCTCGGAGAAGAACGTCGGCACCGTGCTGATGAACGGGTAGGCGACGTACACCAGCGCCACGAGCAGGACCAGCTGGATGACCTGGTTGCGGGTGAAGCGGGTGATGGTCTCGGTCTTGATGCGGTCGGCGCCGGTCTGGTGCTTCACCTCGTCGCGGGCCGCGGTGATCACGCTGCGCGAATCGGGCAGCGACTCCCGCAACCGCTGCGGCATGGCCGATTTGGTCAGCCGGCGCGACGCGGTCAGCACGGTGTCCTCACCGAACTGCTCGATGGCCGCGGCGACCGCCTCCTCGGCGCCGTACATGGCGGTCGTCGTCACCAGTAGTTGCGCGACGTCAGATTGCAGCTGCACATCGGACGCGCCGTACTCGGAGTTGCCCAAGCCGCCGAACCGGACGGCCCGGTCGTCGACCGTGAGTTCGGAAGCCCGCAGGTCGCCGTGCGCTATCTGATGGTGGTGCAGCGCGCCCAGCGCACGCCATACATCGGTCACCGGTGTCTCGGTGGTCAGTGGAACGCCGCTCGCCGGGGTGTGCGCGAACATCGTCCAGCCGCGGTCGAGTGCCGCGAGCGCGACCGTCCGGGTGTTCGCGAGCTCGAGGTCGCCGACCGCGATGGTCATCAGGGCGCGGTGCTCGACGGCGCGGCGCATCGACGTCTGCAGGGGAGCGGTCTCGTCGTTGCGCAGGGTGATCTTGCGCCAGAGCTGGCTCATGGCGCCGCCCACGCGCTGGTTCGGCCCGTAGAGCTCGACGACGGCGCGCGTCCCGTCGGCCGAATCGGCGCTGAGCACCAGTGGCCCGGTGCCGGCCGGCCGGATGACCGTCAGCGCCGACACGTCGAACTGGCGGCGAGCCAGCGCCTGCACCGAACCGGCCAGCGGAACTTCGAGTGCCGGGGTGCCGCTGACCAGAACCACCAGCGCGCCGACGAACCAGCCGACGGCCAGACCCAGCAGTGACCGCGCCGGCACGATGGCGCTGACCACCAGATGGATGGGCACGAACGCCAGCAGCAGCGTCCACCACCAGCGGCGCAGCCGGGCCGGCTGCCATGGGCCCGACACCGTCAGCACCGCGGCCAGCAGAGCGATCCAGCGTGGGTCGTCGAGGAACTGGGAGAAGACGGTGTTGAGGCGGTCGGAGAGGTCGAAATGCCAGTTCGGCGCCGCGATGCCGTTGGAGTTGATGGACAGCGACAGCACGGCGATCAGCCCGGCGGCGGCATACGGACCGAGCAGTTTCCATTGCCGCGTGACCAGCAGGCTCAGCAGGATGACGAACGGCAGCGCCAGGATCGCGATGGCGTAGGCGATATAGACGAGGTTCGACTGGGTCGGCGTGAGCACGCCGACGATCCGTGACACCGACCGTTCCAGCCGAACCCAGTCGTTGCGGGTGATCAGCGAGCTGGTGACGACGGTGATGAGGAACGCCGTCGCGGCCACCAGACGCAGGATGTCGTTGGTCCGTCGGGTGATCGGTTGCAGCAGGCTGCCCGAGACCGCGACCTCGCGTCCGTCAACCCGCATCAGCCAAGAATCCCAAGTGCTGGGCCAATTGGCGAAATTGGCACGCCGTTACCCGGCCAGCGCCGGCCGTAGAAAGTCTCCGCTGACGGCCACCGCGGGTGCCGACGAATCCCCGCCGACCACCAGCGTCGCGAACGCGAGGTCCCCGGCGATGCCCGCGAACCAACCGTGCGAGTGTGTGTTGTCGCCGAATTCGGCCGTCCCGGTCTTGCCGCCGAGGCCGTCGATGTCCTTGAGCGCCGTCGCGGTGCCCTCGGTGACGGTCAGCCGCATCATGGCGCGTAGGGCGTCGGCGGTCGGCTGGTCGATCGGGGTCGACGGCGTGCTGGCGGTGGTCTGCTGGCCGGGCAGCAGCGTCGGCGTGATAGTCGATCCGTGCGCGAGGCTGGCCTCGGCGACGGCCAGCCCGAACGGGCTGACCGTGACGGTGCCCTGGCCGATGCCGTTCTCGACGCGCTGCGCCGGGGTGTCGGCGTTGGGCACCTTGCCCGTCACCGTGGTGATGCCAGGGACGACGAAATCGACGCCGATACCGAGGTTCTTGGCCGTGTTGGGCAGCGCGTCGGCGGGGAGCTTGTCGGCCAGCGCGCCCATGGTGGTGTTGCACGAATGCGCGAAGGCCTGCTCGAGCGGGACGGTGCCGAGATCGAACTTGTCCTCGTTGGGGATGGTGCGGTTCTCGATCGTCACGGTGCCCGGGCAGGGCTCGGGGGTGTCGGCCTTCGCGAGCCCCTTCTCGAGGGCGGCCGCGGTGGTGACGGTCTTGAACGTCGACCCCGGCGGGTACAGGCCGGTGAAGGCGATGGGTCCCTGCGCGTCGGCGGCGTCGTTCTGGGCCGCGGCGAGGATGGCGCCGGTGCTGGGGGCGATGGCGACGAGCACCGTCGGGCGGGGATCGGTGGCCACGGCGTGCTGCGCGAGGAGCTGCAGGCGCGGGTCCAAGGTGGTGCGGACGGGTTTGGTGTCCGCGGGGGCGTTGTTCGTGAGTTCGTCGGTGGGCTGGCCCTGGTCGTCCACCAGATCCACCGACCAGCCGGCGGTCGCGTCGATGGCCTTCTGCCAGACCTCGGGCAGTCCGCTGATGGCCGGCGAGTGCAGGTTCGGGTCGGCGGTCAGCAATGCGCCCTGCTTGGTGACGGTGACGCCGGGAATCTGGGTGAGTTCGTCGGCGACCTGGGCGAGGTCGGCCTCGCGGAGCTTGATGACGGTGACGCGGTCGTCCTGGTTGCCGTTGAACTCGGCTGCGATCGATTCGCTGGTGATGGTGTTGTCGAACCGGGCAATCACGGGAGCCAGCGCCGTGGCGGAGTCGAGGTGGTCGCGGCCGAGGGTGATGACGCCGACCGTCTGCCAGTTGAGCAGCGGCTGGCCGTTGCGATCGATGACGGGTGTCAGCAGTGCTTTGTCTTCGCTGAACTGGAACGTGCCGCCCTGTCGAAGCTTGGGATGCAAAAGTGCCGGGGCCCAGCGGATTTTCCAGTCCTCGCCGACTTTCGTGGCGATTGCTGTTGTGTCGTAACGGAATTCGCGCCCCGGGCCGAACGACCAGGTGTAAGCGAGTTTGCCCGTCGACTTGTTGTCACCTTCGCCGGCCGTGGCCTTGACGTCGATCGTGGCGTTTTTGCCCATGCCGTCGAACATGGACTTGATGGCCGCTTCCGACGCGCCGGCATCGGTGGTGTCTTTGGCGGCGGCGCTGGAGTCCTTGCGGTGCAACGCATCAGCAAACGCGTTGAAAGCGTCCTCTGGCTCCGGGCTGTCGAACATCGAGCATCCGGTGGTGCCGAGGATCAGCGTGCAGGTCAGTAGCAGCGCAATACGTTTCGTCATGACCCGTCGAGCCAACCATGACTCGCTATGAATTCCGGCGTTGAAACGCTGGGGTCGGCCCGTATCGCGTAATGTCCGAGCCGTTCGGCATTCCGCTACATGGCGGAGCGTATTTGATGGATGGGGTATGACATGAGTGGTGTGGTGGTCACTGGCGGTGCATCCGGTATCGGCTTGGCGTCGGCCAGGGCGCTGATCGCCGACGGCCGCGCGGTGTCGCTGTTCGACATTTCACCGCAGGTGGTGTCGGTGGCTGAATCGCTCGGCGCGCACGGCGTCGTCGTCGACGTGAGTGACACCGCCTCCATGGCCGCCGCCGTCGAGCAGGCCGCCGCGGCGATGGACGGCATCGACGGACTGGTGCACGCCGCCGGCCGGGTGCTGCCGGAACCGGTCGGGATGTTCACTGTCGAATCCTGGGACGCCGTCGTCGACGTGAACCTGCGCGCGCAGGCGCTGCTGTCCCAACTGCTGCTGCCGCATTTCGAGAAGGCGCTTGCCGGTGGTGCGGCCCCGGCGATCGTGGGGATATCGAGTATCGAAGGGCTGGTTGGCAATCCGTTCATCCCGGCGTACTGCGCGTCGAAGGCCGGCCTGCTGGGCCTGACCCGCTCGATGGCAGGTCAGTTGGGACCCTTGGGAATTCGTGTCAATGCCGTGTGCCCGGGCTTCATCGAAACCCCGATGCTGGCTGACGCGTTGGCTGTTCCCGAGGTGAAGTCGGCGTTTGTATCGGCGGCGCCTCTGGGCCGGCTGGGGCAACCCGACGAGATCGGCGCGGCCGTCGCGTTCCTCATGTCGCCGAAGGCGTCGTTCATCACGGGGACGCAGATTGTCGTCGACGGGGGAGTGACGTCGCGGCACGCTTAGGGGCCGCGCGGTGATCAGTGAATGCTTGTGAAGGTCGTGCGCGGCATCGAGCGAGAACGTCGCGATCTACCGAGCTCAGTGATCAGGAATGTGAGACGCCGACTGAGAACGGATACCCGGAGAGACAGCTATGCTGGCGCGACCAGCTGCTTACTTATCGTCGTCTGCCCCTTGTCCGATGTGGCCGTAACGGACGTCAGCGCACACCGCAGAGACGTACATGCCCTTCGAGCCAGACCTGCTGTGCGGCAATAGAACCCGGAAGCCACCCCTGGCTCTATATGGGTCATGCCACGCCAGCGGCTCCTTACCTTTCTCTGCGACCAGCCCGAAGTAGCTTGGGTCAAACTCCACCGCATCCATCTCGCGCTCCGTGGTGGTGCCAAGCATGAACCGAGCCCGCTCAAAGGGGTCTGAGTTGGCGTAGGCGCGGGAGAGCTTCTTCTTGTTACCCTTGCCGGTGGCGAGTTCGCATAGTTTTGTTGGCCCGTCTGTGCGCGACAGCGTGAAGACCGACAAGGGGACCATCATCGAGTCGGTCACGACGGTGTGGCCTACCGACCAGGTGGTGAGCTTGTTGCTCCCGAATGCACCGACGATCTTGTCGACGACGATTCCGACCGCGGCGGCAGCCGCGGCGGCGGCCAACGGAACGAGAGGATGCAGGATGGCACTGGCGGCGACTGCGCTCACCCCGAGTGCGGTGGCCAACTGCGGGGCGATTTTGTCGGCGATGTCCTGAGCCAGCTTCGTTGTCTTACTACTGACTTCCTTGGTGATGGCGTCGCGGTGTTTCTCGAGCTGCTTGGCCGCGACGTTGTTGGCAAATTGGAGATATCCCTCGGTGGCATTAAGGGTGTAGACCCATGAATTGACTCCTGGCAGATTCCAGTTCCGGTAGAAGTCCTCCACACAATGATCATTGATGCTGGGGTCGTAACCATGTTTGTGCTCATAATCGATCCTGACCGAGCTTCCGCCGGTAAGTCCTTCACCGACTGGTCCTGGCGCATGCACCCGGCCTGTGAAAGTCTCGCGGAGCGACTGACCGTACGAAAGCTCAGCAACACTTAGCAGATCGTGCGGCGGCCAAGTGTGCGCAAGTCGCGCACAATCGATTGGCACCGCACCGAGATACCCCGGTACCTCGATAGAACACGACGCCTGCAGGACGACGTCCGCACTGGCGTGCAGAGCGGTCACATAGTCGGCAAGACGGCCATGGAGCTCCTCGATCTCACCGTCGTCGCCCATCCGCGGCGACCTGCGAAACAGAGTGGCCACCGCATCAGCCAGCCCATTCGGCGCCATGATGAACTCCCGCTCCGCGGGCGAGAGTCGCCCGCCCGCGGCGACAAGCGCATCAACGAGCACGTCCGCACTGAGCGGGAAAGCGCTGTCGGCCAACGAGTTCTGCAGGGCTCTGTACATCTGGGGCGACATGCCGAACCGGGAAGCCGCCATCTCCACCAAACCATCAAGCTGGCCCTCGGCCGTGACCCGAGCCAGACTGGATAGCAGCACCATGAACTCGGCGATGCCGGGAGCCGTATCCGACACAACGTCGGCGAGGACCATCCATCCCTCAAGCGGCCTCTGTTGCGGAGCGTCTTGGTCGCTCATGGGCGCCTCTTCCGGACGGTGGACAGAAGATGATGCTGCAAGGGTTTCAAATTCGACGGCACATTGCGGCTGAACGGCAGTTCCCACTGGCACACGGCCTTGCCCGCCGACGGATGAGCCCACACTCGTTGCCAATTGCGACGGCCAGTAGGTCATTGGCTCTGCCGCATCGATGGCCGCATCCGTCGCTCATGTACCGGTAGTCGCATCGCGCGCAGCTAGAAACGGGCGGGAGTGGAGTTGCTTAGACTCTGACCGCCGACAGCCATTCGCTGTAGAACAGCGCGATGCCGAGTCCGCACGCGATCGCGGCGATCAGCCAGAACCGAATGGTGAGTGTGGTTTCCGGCCAGCCCATGAGTTCGAAGTGGTGGTGCAGCGGGGAGTTGCGGAAGACCCTTCGGCCGGTGGTGCGGAACGATACGACCTGGATGACGACCGAGGTCACCTCGACGACGAAGAGAGCGCCCAAGACGACCGCCAGGATCTCGGTGCTACTGGTTACCGACAGGCCCGCGATGATGCCGCCGAGCGCCAACGAGCCCGTGTCGCCCATGATGATCTTGGCCGGTGCCGCGTTCCACCAGACGAATCCGATACAAGCGCCCGCGGTCGCCGCCGCAACCACCGCCAGGTCGAGAGGGTCACGCACCTGGTAACAACCAGCCGCTTGTGAGACCGCGCAGGCGTTTCGGTACTGCCAGAACGTGATCAGCACATATGCCGCGCTCACCATGGCCATGGCGCCCGCTGCGAGCCCATCCAGGCCGTCGGTGAGATTGACGGCATTGGACCACGCTGAGACGACGACGATGCAGAACACCACGAACAGCGCAGGCGGGAGAGTGAGCGCGGCAATGCCACGTACGAAGGACACCTCCGTGATGGCGGGCGTCAGACCATCAGCATTGCGGAACTGCAGTACGAGTACCCCGAACAGCACGGCCGCGACCAGTTGGCCGGCGGACTTGGCTCTCTTGTTCAGTCCGAGATTGCGGGCACGTCGTAGCTTGATGTAGTCGTCGGCAAATCCGACGCCGCCCAATGCAGTGGCCAGACCGAGGACGAGCAGACCAGACGCCGATGGGCCATCCCCACCCTGCGTAAGTCCAATGAGGTTGGTGGCCAGGTAACTTACCCAGATCGCGATCAGGATCGCGATACCGCCCATGGTTGGGGTTCCGCGCTTGCGTTGGTGGGTTTGCGGGGCCTCATCTCGGATCGGCTGACCGAGTCCCCTTCTGGTGAATGCGCCGATCAACACCGCGGTCACGAGGAGTGCCACGACCAGCGCGATACCTGCGGAGACAAGTACCTGGGTCATCGCTCACCGCCACGGCGGTAGTTGTGCCCAAGACATCTGCCCCGCGATAGATCCCGATCCCCCACAGCCCCAGTATTGCCGGTGTCATGGTCAGGCAGTAGGACTTCTCGTTCTGGCGCGGCTACGCGCGCAGGCAGCGGCATCGGTCGGGTGCTGGCATCATTTGCAGTGTGCAGCGACAGGTGGGTGCGGAACTCAACATCGATGTGACCGCTTCGACGACTCTGGAGTTCCAGATCGCGGTCGCGCCCCATCCAGGAGCCTCGGTAGAGGAATCGCTGTCTTTTACATTGGACGGCGACCAAGTGCAGGCCCGCGAGATCTGTGGCGCGCACGGCACCCGGATTCACACGTTCGATGCGCATGCCGGCAACGTGAGCGTCAGCTACTCGGCGACAATCGCGGGTCACACCGACCCGGCGCCGGTCACGGACTACGACAGAACGCTGTACCTACGGCCCAGTCGATTCGCCGAAGCTGACAGGCTGTACGGCTTCGCGGCAACGGAGTTTGGCCAATACTCTGATGCGGCAACATTATTGGAGAAGGTGTCCTATTGGGTGGGTTACCGGCTGAACTACGTGCCGGGCTCCAGCGATCCGATCGACGGCGCGGTGGACACGCTGCTCGCGGGTAGGGGAGTGTGCCGCGATTATGCCCACCTGGTCGTTGCGCTGTTGCGTGCCGTGAAAGTTCCGGCCCGTCTGGTCGCCGTATATGCGCCAGGGTGTATGCCGATGGACTTCCACACTGTTGCCGAAGCGCTGGTTGACGGACGATGGTATGTCGTCGACGCGACGGGATTGGCTCCACGACAATCGTTGGTGCGCATCGCGACTGGCCGCGATGCCGCAGACATCGCTTTTCTGGATAACCACAACGGCGCGGTCACCCTCAACCGGGTCGCAGTAACCGCCACCGTCGATGCGGACCTGCCTATCGACCCGGTCCACGAGCTGGTGTCGATCACCTGATCGATTTGGCGTGCCGCGACTGGCAGGTTTCGGATCAGCAGGCGGCGTCCCTTCGCAATCTTCGTTGCAGGTTTGACGGTCCGGTGCCGCGGTCGAGATGTCCGGGCCACCCCGACGACTGCCTCCACCCAGAGACCCCGTGGCACACGGCGCTGCTTGTTGCAGCGGATCCACAGGTAAATGGTGCCTGAAACGGCTGATTCTGGGTATTACGCCGACAGCGGTTCGTCAGATGAAGAGGGTCGGTGTGATTCGGTTCGGAATCGTCGCGGCATTGGCCGCGGCTGCGGCAGGTCTTGCCGTTACTGCGCTATTCGGTAGTTGGGTGTGGTGGATTGCCGCGGCGGTGGTAGGTGGGGTGGCCGCCGTGGGTGTCTTCGATGTCACTCAACGACGTCATTCTGTGCTGCGCAATTACCCCGTGATCGGGCACATGCGGTATCTGCTCGAGGCACTGCGGCCCGAACTGCAGCAGTACTTCATCGAACGCAATTTTGACGGCCGACCGTTCGACCGCGACGTCCGCTCACTGATCTATGAGCGGGCCAAGGGCACCGTGGCCGAGCTGTCGTATGGCACCGAACGGGACGTCGACCAGCCCGGGTACGAGTACCTCGTGCACTCCACCGCACCCGTGGAGCCCCCGCCGGAGCCCTACCGGGTTCGCATCGGGGGCCCGGACTGCACCCGGCCCTATGACATGGCCTTGCTGAACGTGTCGTCGATGAGTTTCGGAGCGCTCTCGGCCAACGCATTGAAAGCCCTGAACGCCGGAGCGCGACGGGGAGGCTTCGCCCACGATACGGGCGAAGGCGGGTTGACGCCCTACCATCTCGGGGGCGCGGACGTGGTGTGGGAGATCGGGTCCGGCTACTTCGGCACGCGCACCAGCGACGGGCACTTCGACCCTGAGCAGTTCGCCGACAAGGCCGCACACGATGCGGTCAAATGTGTCTCGATCAAACTCAGTCAGGGCGCCAAACCCGGAGTGGGCGGCGTGCTGCCCGCGTCGAAGGTGAGCAAGGAGATCGCCGAATATCGTGGGGTGCCCGCGGGCGAGAAGTGTGTGAGTCCTGCTGCGCATTCGGCGTTTTCAACTCCACGTGAGCTCATCCAGTTTGTGGGCCGGCTGCGTGAGCTTTGTGACGGCAAGCCGGTGGGGTTCAAACTGTGTGTGGGTTCGCGAGTGGACGTTTTGGCGATCTGCAAGGCGATGCTCGCCGAAGGGGTGACACCCGATTTCATCATCGTCGACGGTGCGGAGGGCGGAACGGCCGCTGCGCCACTGGAATACGAGGACCACGTCGGGCTTCCGCTGACCGACGGATTGATGACGGTGCACAACGCGCTGGTCGGTACCGGCCTGCGCGACGTGATCCGCATCGGCGCCAGCGGGAAGGTGGCCGCGGGCAACGACATCATCAAGCGGCTCATTCAGGGCGCCGATTACACCAATGCCGCGCGCGCCATGATGATGGCCATCGGGTGTATCCAATCGCAGCGGTGCCACACGAATCACTGCCCGGTCGGGGTCGCCACTCAGGATCCGAGGCGGGCACGAGCGCTGGACGTCGGCGACAAAAGCGCGCGCGTATATCGCTACCAGAAGGCCACCGTCGAGCAGGCGATGAAGATCATGGGTTCGATGGGGATCGCCGATCCAGCATTGCTGTCACCGCATCTGCTGCGCAAGAAAGTCTCGGCCACTCAGCAGCTCTCCTACGCGGAACTCTACGAGTGGTTGCAGCCTCGCGAGCTCATCGAGCAGGCACCCGAAAGTTGGGCCTTCGACTGGGCGGCCGCCGACGCCGATTCGTTCCGGCCCATCGTGCGGTCTCGACGAGTGTCCTGAGGCATCCAGCCTTTGGTGTTCCAGGTGTCGCCGAGGCGTTTTGGGCGATTGGCTTGGTCGCAGCCGGGGTAACTCTCAGCCACGGCCCGGATCAGTCGGGACCGTGAGATATGCGAGGAGCACGATGAGCACGGTATCGAAGTCACTGTATTTGCCGCTGTCGGCTGCGTTCAGCGTCGTGGGCGGCCTGCTCGCGGGCAAAGTCTTCCGCGTGGTGTGGGAACGATTCGACGACTCGGGGGAGGGGCCTCCAGACCCCAAAGACCTGAACCGCTCGGGCGGGCAAGCACTGGTGGCCGCCGGCGTGCAGGGCCTCATTTTCGGCCTGGTCAAAGCGGCCGTCGATCGGGCAGGGGCGCGCAGCTACCGTGCTGTGGCACACGAGAATCCAGTGTAAAGCGCGCCGGCTCGTCCGCGGGGGCGGACGCACATCAGGTCCGCATGCTGCCATGAAGACGTTTGCGTCGCAGCATGTTTGGGTATGGCGTTGGCAGGCTCGGGCCCAGCCCGAGCGCTGTCAGCGTTTTCCTCATTCCGTCAGGAGACACCATGCCCCCTCGCCGCAAGCCTGACCAGTCCGCCCCCGCCGGCGTCGGCCCTGCCGGAACTGTGCCTGCCTCGCAGGCCGACGCACCGGCGCGCGCCCAGTCGGGACAGTTCCTGACGACCAGTCAGGGGTTGCGCCTGCCGGACACCGACCACTCCTTGAAGGCAGGTCCCCGCGGCCCGTCGCTGTTGGAGGACTTTCATCTCCGCGAGAAGATCACCCACTTCGACCACGAGCGCATACCCGAGCGCGTGGTACATGCGCGCGGCGCCGCGGCGCACGGCATCTTCGAGTCGTACGGCACGGCTTCGTCGGTCACCAGGGCAGGGTTCCTGGGACGCAAGGGAACGACCACCGATGTCTTCGTGCGCTTCTCCACTGTTCTGGGATCGCGCGGGTCCGCCGACACGGTGCGCGACACCCGCGGCTTTGCGGTCAAGTTCTACACCGACGAAGGCACATTCGATCTGGTCGGCAACAACATGCCGGTCTTCTTCATTCAGGACGGCATCAAGTTCCCCGATGTCGTTCACGCGGCCAAGCCGCACCCGGATCGTGAAATCCCCCAAGCACAGTCGGCGCATGACACGTTCTGGGATTTCGTCTCCCTGCATACCGAGGCCACGCACCACGTGTTCTGGAACATGAGCGATCGCGGTATTCCACGCTCGTTCCGAACCATGGAAGGGTTCGGGGTGCACACTTTCCGGCTCACGAATGCAGCCGGCAAGACCAGCCTGGCCAAGTTTCACTGGAAGCCGGTCGCCGGCGTGCATTCCCTGGTCTGGGAGGAAGCGCAGATCGCGGCCGGCGTGGACCCGGACTTTCACCGCCGTGACCTGGCCGACGGGATCGAAGCGGGGGCCTTCTTCGAATACGAACTGGGACTGCAGATCCTGCCTGACGACGGCACGGACACCTTCGAGGGCATCGACTTGCTGGACCCCACCAAACTGGTGCCCGAAGAACTGGCCCCGGTCCAGCTGGTCGGCAAGCTCACGCTCAACCGCAACCCCACGAACTATTTTGCCGAGACCGAACAGGTCGCCTTTCACGTCGGCAACCTGGTGCCCGGTATCGAGCCCACCAACGACCCGCTGCTGCAGGCCCGCCTGTTTTCCTACGTCGACACCCAGCTCACGCGTCTGGGCGGCCCGAACTTCACCCAGCTGCCCATCAATCGGCCGCATTGCCCGGTCAACGACATGCTGCGCGACGGGATGCACCAGTCGGCGATCCACACCGGCTTGGCGCCGTATCACCCGAACAGTATCGACGGTGACGAGCCCCGCCCGGCAGAGGCGAAAGATGTTGCCTACGTTCACTTTCCGCGCCGGATCGAGGGGGAAGCGGTACGTGCGCAGCCGTCGTCCTTCGATGACCACTTCAGCCAGGCGACGCTGTTCTATCGCAGCCTGAGCGCGGTGGAGCAGGCCCACCTTGCCGACGCTTTCATTTTCGAGTTGGGCAAGGTCTACGAGCAAGGCATCAAAGAGCGCGAGCTGCAGGTGCTCGCCAACGTTGATTCCGCTCTGTGCGAACAGGTTGCGGCCGCGCTCGGCCTGCCGGCACCGAAAGGCCGTCCCGCTGAGGACATTCCGCTGTCGCCGGCGCTGGCGCAGGTGATCGTTGAACCGGGGCCCATCACCGGACGCAAGATCGGCATCCTCGCCGATGCGGGTTCAGACCTCGCCGGCGTGGCGAAACTCGTGAAGGCCGCGGCCGCTGCAGGCGCGACCGCCCTGGTCATCGCCCCCACCGGCGGGGTGTTGAAGGCCGGGCGTCGCCAGGTGACCGTGGACCGGACTCTGGCCACAGTCCGTTCGATCGAAGTCGATGCCCTCGTCGTGGCGGCTGGGACGGAACCGGCCCGCGACAGCAGACTCGTTGTCCTGTTGCAGGAGATCTTCCGGCACTGCAAAGCTCTGGCGGCGTGGGGTGATGGCGACGCGGTATTCAAGATGGCCAAGATTCCGCTGAAGGCACCCGGCGTCGAAATCGCCGGGGAGGTCGACAAGGACTTCATCGCCCGCCTGACAGCCGCAGTGGGGCTGCACCGGGCATGGGACCGTGACACGAAGTAACTTTCGCCGGTGACGCCGTAGCTTCTTCGGCCGCGGCTGTTTGGTTGACTGACATCACAATGGCCCGATCGCGAATGGCGTGTGCCCTGTTCAGCGCGCTACGCCGGTCGCCAGAGATGACCCGTGGCCCGACCGGTCGGTGTTTGAAGGACGCACAAAACGAGCATGCCAATGGTCATGGGTGAACATGAGAAAGCTGACGAGGCACGTAAGGGCCTGATCGATTCGGTCAAGGGCAAGGCGAAAGAGATCGTCGGTGCAGTGACCGGCAACGATTCATTGACCGCCGAGGGGCAGTTGGAGCAGGCCGAGGCGCGGGCCCGTAGGGAAGCGAACACCATCGAGGCCGTTGCGGACGCCGAAGCCGAGGGCGCTACTGATCTGCTGTCATCAGCGCGCCACCAGGCAGCCGGCGCCCGGGGCGTGGTGCAGTCCGGCACCGACGCCGCGGAACAGGCGGCGCAGCAACAGCAGGTGGCCCACGTTCAGGAAGCCGCGCAGGCAGCGCGGCACCGCGCAGCCGAGGAGCAGGTCCGCGCGAGCGTCGACGAGCAGCGCGAGGAGCGGCAGGCCGAGACCCGGGAAGCGGCCGGCACCGCGGCAGCCGGTAGGGAGGCGGGCGAAGCGATCGCCGAACATCGCGCCGCCCTCGGTGAAGCTGCCGAGGAACAAGCCGAGGCCAGGCGCCTTCGTGACCGCGCCGAGACCCTCACAGATCAAGCCAACCTTCCCTGAGACATGTTGATAACCAAGGAGATATCGTGAGCATTATCGAATTGCCGTTGCGGGTCATGCGAATGCAGTACCGGCTGGTCCGGCTTCCCCTGCAGTTCATCGAGGAGCGGTGGATCGCGCGCATGGACGCCGAAGCACCCGCTCGCCTGATCTACGAACGGTCGTTTGGCGGGCTGGACGCCGCGGTCGGCGGAGTCCTGGGCGATTCGACCTTGCGCAGGCGAGGCGCGGTGCTGGCGCGGCGAAGCGAAGTTCGCGGCGAAGCGGCGGTGCGCAGCATGGACGCTGCCCGACAGCGTCAACAGGCCGGCGCCCAGTTGGAGGACTCGCTGGAAGAGGCCGCCGACGACCGCGACGAAGCCATCGCCGCCAAACAGGACGCGGTTGCCGATGCGCGCGAGCGCGCGCAGCAGCGTAAGCAGGAAGCGGCGGAAGACGCCGACAAGCGGATCGCCGCGGCCACCAGGGCAGGCCGGGCCGAGGCCGACCGGCAGCGCGAAGCCGCTGAAGCTACCGAACGGCAACGGCTGCAACGGATCAACAAAGCCGAGGCGAAGTCGGAAGCTGCGGCCAAAGCCGCGCTGGACGACGCGCGAGGCAAGCGGGCCGCCGCGCAAGCCAAGCGCGAGCAGGCCGAGAAGGTTGAAGTACTTGCCGACGCCGAGAAGCAGAACCGGCGGGCGGGCAGCGTCTGACACAGCACCCGAGATCTACTCCCGGCGCCGGACATGGGCGATTACGCCTGTGTCCGGCGTTCGGGCGTTGGGGCTCGAATCTGTCCGCCGTAATGTGCCTGACGCCGACGGCGGACAGACCCTCACGACTGGCAGCATCTGCCAGTGGCTTCATCGGTGGCACACCTGCCACCGATGAAGCCACTGGCGAAACCGGTTTCTGGACAGGCTATTTGCCGCCGCCGTGGCCCCCGCTACCTCCGCGACTGCTTGTGCCATGGCCATCTCCGGCTCCGTGACTGCTCGAACCCGACTTGTCCGACGAGTGCTTCGAGCCGTCACTGTCGTGAGAGTTGCTGCTGCCCTTGTTCTCTCCGGCGCCGGCCTGGCCGCTGCCGGTGTTGCTGCCGGCCTCGCCGGCATCAGTGGGCTTGCGGTGTTTACCGCCCTTGTCCGGCTTCTTGTCGGTGCCCGAGTTGTCGGACCCCGTCTTGCCCGACCCTGTCTTGTCGGTGCCGGTGGTGCCCAACCCAGTCTTGTCGGCGCCGGGCTTGCTCTTGTCGTTCGAGCCCGTCTTGCCCGGCTTCGAGCCGACAGCGGTGTTGGGTGCCGATGACGCCGCGGTCGGATTGCTGACCTTGATCAAGTTGGTCTGCACCTTCGGCACACTCGTGGCCGCGAGTGGCGCCCCGACGAGTCCGCCAAGGCTGGAGACGAACTGCCCTGCCTGCGAGACGATTTCGTGCACTGTATTGGCGAGGGCACCTCCTAGTGCATTCGGTAGATTCGTCGTGAGCAGCCCGGCGAGAACCTGCGGGGCGAGTGTGTAGGGCAGGCCGGCAACCAGTGGTATCACCACGGGCACCGCGACGGCCAGCGGCAGGTTCACCGCGTACGCCACATCATTCGCCACCATCGACACCGCGGACGACACCACGTTGCCCAGACCGCCGATCAGATCCTGCGGTGCTGAGACCGCGGGGCTGATCGAGGGTGTCGTCGCTGCAGCGGTTTGCAGCTTCGGCGCGTTCGCAGCGGCCAGCGGCGCTGCCGCGGCAGGTAGGAGGCTGCCGAGGCCACCTACGAGACTGGAGAGGAATTGCGTTGTCGTGCTGACGAATCCGTTGATGCCGGCTTCGGTGAACCATGTTATGTAGTTGGGGATATAGCTGGTGAGCAGATTGAAAAGCAGGGGAGGATTGAAGACTGCCGCAGGTCCATAAACCAACAGGGTCGCAGCTGTCTGAATTCCGATCTGCAGTGGAATGCTCGCCAGGTAGGCCCCGTCATTCCACACGGTGCTGAGCGCGCTGGTCAAAAGGCCACCCAGGCCGCCGATCAAATCCTGCGGCGAGGCGACCGCCGGCGCCAGTGCGGCATTGGTCGCCGCATTCGGCACCACGTTGCCGGGCAAGGGCAACGGGATCCCAAGTTTCTCCAACAAGGTCACGGCCGCCGGAAACAGGGCGGTGGCCGGGGCGCTGAAGTCGTACAGCGAAGCAAGGATCAGGTCGTAGAAGTTGAAGCCCGTGAGTCCACCGCCGGAGAAGGCCGTGGGAGAGAAGGCCGCATTCTTGAAGTACTCCTGCAGCGCGGCCTCCACCGCCGGCGCCACCGGTGTCGCGGCAAGTGGCGACAGCAAGGTGGCGGCAGCGTTCGTGACCACCGGCGCCGCCGCGGTGTCGAGCGCGTAGAGCGCACTGTCAGCGGCCACCAGTGGCTGCGCCATCAGATAGGCCAGGTTGTTGATCCACTGTCCGTTGCCGAGGATGGAGGCGGGCAGCGCCAGCAGACCCTGGATCAGCGATATCGGGTCCGAACCCGCTGTCAGGTTCACCTGCCGCGTGATTTCTGGCAGGTGGGCCGCGACCGTCTTGGCCTGTGGACTGGCCGCGACGAAGCTCGCGCTTACCGCGGTGGCGCTAGCCAATAGGGCTACGATGAATGGCTGTGAAGTTGCTGTGTATCGTTTGGCGTGTGCAGCCGGCATGGTCTGGTCCCCGTTTCCGTGATCGGTAATGTCGGTGACCGCAACTTTATTCATGGAAAACGCGCCAACCCCGCCCCATGTGTCATGGCCGCCAACGATTGAACCCCACGGATAAAATACCCAAGGTATGTTTGCTGAGTCAAGAACTATTTAGTCGTATGAATTAGCTGGCCGGTTACGGGCGGCCCGCTGACGTTCCTGCCACGCGGTGGTTCGTAACTCGTGCACCCACTCACGGTCCGATTCGGATGGGGCCAGGGCTCCACAGCCCGCTGCGTGTGGCGGTACCGAGGTCGAGATGTGCTTCTGGAGCATCGACGATCGGTGTGAATCGGCGCAGAGAGCCCCAGTCCCGTCCCCAGTCGCGTGAGAGGTACGTGGGCATGACATGGGCACGCAACAGCAGGTCCGTGATGCCTAGTGGGCCGCCGTTTTCACCGGATTGCCAAGTGTCCGGCATTTCGATTTTGGCGGGGTAGTCCGGGGAGATGCGATAGGCAGGGATCTGCGTGACGCCGTTGGCGTGCAGCATGGGCTGCTGGCAGGGGAACACAAGGCCCACGGCCCAGTCGAGCAGTATCGGCTGGGTGGAGCCGAGATACTCCTGGACTGAACGTAATTCGGGGACGCGCGGCGGTGTCACGGCAACCCAATCGCCGACGTCCAGCGAGTGGTCTTCGGCAACCACTCGAACGTACGGGGCAGCTGCGGGGATTTGAGCGCGAGGGAAGCGCAGGTTGCGCCAGGCTGGTTGTGGACCGATGTCGAACGGCGTGAGCCGGCCATGGGCGATGGGCGTGCCATCGGGTCCGGGGGTGCCGTACTCCAGTGCGACGGTTTGTGCTGCGGTGTGCCCGGACAAGACGCTGTTGCCGGTGATGGTCCCCGCGGCGGTGATCACGATGAGGGGGTGAGCGGTATCGGCCGCAGGAAGTCGATACCACGCCGACGTCAGTGCGCTCACCCGTTGGGGGCCGTCAGTGAAGCTGCCGGCCATCGGCACTCGGGCTGGGTCCAACCCATAGGGCAACACGACGCTCGAGCCATTGACGCCGGGCGCGTCCAGCGCAGTGGGGGCATCCCAGTCGTAGTCAGTTCCGGCTTTCGGGTGGTCCTGCCAAATCGATTCTGCCAGTGTGTGTTCCGGTACGCCATTGGAGTCGAAGCCAATCGACTCGGTGCCTCCGATCGGCCCCAAGGGGCCGTAGCGCCCCGGTAGAGGCGCCAGGAACCCAGCGTTGGCATCAGCCTCGACCAGGACGTCGTCGGCGAGCCCGCAGCCGCCGGCAAGCTCGCGGAGGTTGGCCCATCCGTTGGAGTAGCTGGGATATTCCTTGATCGCTCCGGCCAGCATCGACCCGACGCAGACCAACACCATGAACCCGGCGGCAATCGGCACCGGTGCAACGGTGAGTCGCTGAGTAATGCGATGTTCACGGCGGGTGGTCGGGGCGACGTGTAGCCACCCCGCGTATCCCGCGGTCAGCAGGCACAGTGCGAACAGGACAGCACTGACGGTGACCGGCCCCCAATGCGGGCTGCTGTCGTTGAACGGGACCCCGTAGCTCGAGACGTACCAAAACCCGTTCGTGGAGGCGAAACACAAAGCCAGGACAAAGAGCACGACTGCGAGGAACGCCATCCGGTTTCTCGCCGAGCGCAGCACCGTCGGCCCGAGCAGCACGGTGGCCACCGCCGCCATCGCCGCACCGACGGCGGCGAACAGCCCGAAGTGGTGAATCCATTTCGTTGGGGCGAAGGTGAGCAGGAACAGCGTGGCGAAGATGACGCCCATCAGTCGCCACACCGGGCCGGTGGCGATCCCGGGAATTCTTTTGCGGCGCAACAGCAACAGGATCGAGGGGAAGAGGCACGCCATCGTGGTCAGGATCCCGAAGCGGCGTGACAGGGCGGCGTCGGTGGTCGGCAGAATCAGGTAGAAGTACCGCAGGTTCTCGGTATACCAGGGTTGTGCGGGCCCGATGGCGGTGCGCACCGCAGTGGCTTCGCGTACCGCGGCCAGCGTCTGGTCGGCGAAAACCACTGTCAGCACGACGAATCCAGCTGCGGCCAGCGGTAGCAGCACGGGCCAAATCCCCACAGTTCGTGCGCGGCCCACGATGATCCGCACGATGGGGCGGCCGCCGGCGAGCAGGACGGCGACCGCGATGATGCCGGTCGGCTGGACGCCCAGCGTGAATGCGGCCACGATGATCGCCAGCCCGACTGGGGTGAGGCGGCGGGTGATGATCGCTCGTTCGACCAGTACGTAGGTGATCAAGGCGCCGGTGGCGATCTGTCCTTCGGGGCGCAGTCCGTTGTTGAACGGCATCCAGGCGGCAATGAACACCAACGCCGCTGCCCACGTTGCCGGTGCGCTTCTGGCCACGGCGGGGCCGAGTCGGGGAAGTACCTCTCGGGAGAGCAGCAGCCAGCACACCAGTGCGCAGATCAAATCCGGCAGGCGCAACCACAGGCTGGCGTGACTGACGTGGGTCATCGCGGCGATCAGGTCGTAGTACCAGCCGAATGGATCCTCTGGGCTACCGAACCAACGGAAGTAATTGGCCATGTAGCCGGCATGACTGGCGGTGTTGGACATGCCGAATTGGTAGCCGTCGTCCGAGGACCCCGCACCGGCGACGTACCAGAACAGGGACACCGCGATCACGGTGGCGTCCACTGTCGTGAGGCTTCGCCAACGGATCGGAAGCCGACGCCGGGCACGGTGGCCGTCGAGGCGGTCCAGCCGCCACAAAGCCAACAAGGCGACGACCGTGCCCACGATGCCGGCCAGCATCGCCGCGGCCTTCAACGACGAGGGGGAACTGGTAAATCGGGTGTCGATCGTCGCCGAGAACGCCAGTCCGGCCGGGGCCCGGCCGGTGAGGTCGGTGAACAGACCAACGATCTGGGGCCGCAGATTTGGATCAGGAAAACCGCCGCGCAGCTCTGCGCCAGTGTCGGGATCGCGCAGGCCGGTGATCGAAGCAAAGGTGCCTGCCGTCGACGAGGACACCTGCAGTCGCTCGCATTGTGGATCGCTCAGTCGGGTGCGCGGCACACTCAGAATGACGATATTGCGGGCGATCACATCAACGCGCTGTGTGGTCGCCGTGACGAAAAGCCCGTTGAGCATCGCCTGCTTGGCTGACGCGGGCGCGGTCCCCACCACGAGTCCACCGGCGGCGGCCATGTCGCGAATCAGGGTGCACGGCATTGATGCCGTCAGCGACACCGGAGTCAGCGAGACCAGCGGCGCGGTGACATTACCGAGCTGACCACCCTGCGGCCAGTTCAGTGTCGCGGTGGTTTGCACGACAGGGAGCACCGGAATCATCACGCTGGCAACGAATCCCACCAAGCCCGCGATGATCGCGACCCAGCGGGTGGTAGGCAACGGCCGACGTGCGCCGGCGATCTGAATATCAGCCGGTGCGTCGTCGGTCGCCGAATTTGCATCATCTCGAACCAAGCTCACTGAGCGCCCCCCGCCCACGTGTTCACACGCATCACACCATCAGTATCCGAAGCAACTGTTACAGTCAAGCGTGCCGAGACCGTTCGACCACGCGAAACGAGAAGAGCTATTGGCCTCTGCCGGCGCTATTTTGGCGCGCACCGGCGTGGTCGACACCTCGCTGCGCGAGCTCGCAACGCAGTTGGGGACCAGCGCCCGGATGTTGGTGTACTACTTCGGCACCAAAGAAAAGCTCATGCTGGAGGTTCTGCACCGCCAGCAACGCTCGGCGATACCCGCTACTGAAGAGCTGGACCTGCCAGCTTCCGTTGCAGCACATCGTCAATGGTGCTTCGAGGACTGGTATGCGTGTACCCGGGGTGAGCGCCGCGACAGTCTGCGGATCGTGCTGCAAATCTTCGGCGCCGCGTGCGGTGTCGACAGTCCTTACCGCGAATACACCTGGGACACCCTGTCTCTGCTGACCCGCAACTCCAAGGCCCGCCTTTGCGCGCTCGGAATGCCCGATCGCATTGCGGAAACCCGCTCACGCATTGCGCTGGCCGCTTTCCAAGGCTTCATCATCGAGTACTTCACCGCACCGGACCCCGCCTTCGTCGACGACACCTTCACCCGATTCGTCGACGAGTTCCTCCTTGCGCCCTTCGCTGCTACGGATCCGACGGGCACGAAGAAATCGAGTTCGTAGCCTGACGACGCGGACATCGGGACCTGACGAACTCCTGCCGTTCGAGTGTTGTGTCGCGTGTGAGAATCGGGGCATGGGGAGCGCAGGGGGAAAGAGCCCGATCGGCCGAGTGATCGGGACGCTGTTCGGGTTCGGGATGTTGGCCTTGGCCGTGGTGATCTTCCTGGGATCCAAAGATGACCCGGCCGAGTTGATCAGATCAGGCGACGTGGTGACACCCACCGAGCGTATTCACGTCGTGTATCTCGACCGATCGCAGTCGAATATTCGTTGCACGGCAACGACGTCTGGCGGTCAGGCCGAGCCATTGGCGCCCTTCACCGGCGCCCACCCCGAGAAGACGTTCGGTGGCAAGAACCGGCTGTTCATCCGCCGCGGCAAGACCTATCGGGCGGTCGGGGAGTTGCCGCTCGACCGCGGGCCGGTGACCGTGCGGTGTCCTGGAGCGAGCCGGATGTGGGTGAGTGCGCCGCCCAACGGCTGGTCGTGGCCGATCATCGTCTTTGTCGTGATCGGGGTGGCATGCCTCGTGGTGTTCGTTGTCGTGGTGCTGCGCCGCCGCCGGCGCGGCGGCGGTGGTCAGAGTGGCGGGCCCGGACCGATGTATCCCGGCTACCCGCCGCCGGGCTACCCCGGCTATCCGCCGCCCGGCTATCCCAACCAGGGCTACCCGCCGTATCCCGATTACCCGAACCATCCGCGGTAGTCGTCGCGCCGCGAACAGAAGATCAGGACTCGCGTGACCCGGCGACCGCCGTTGCGCGGCTGGGTAATTCGACGGTGAATGTCGCCCCGCTGCCGACACCGGCACTCGCCGCGGTGATCCGGCCGTGGTGGGCGTCGACAAGGGCCTTGGCGATCGCCAGCCCGATGCCGGAACCGCCGTGCGCGCGGTCGCGCGCCGAGTCGGCCCGGTAGAACCGCTCGAACAGCCGGGGCAGATGCTCGGCGGCGATGCCGTCGCCGTCGTCGGATACCTGAATCTGCACGGACCCGCCGGCACTCGTCGCCACGACTCGCACCGTGCCGCCGGCTTCGGTGTGCCGCAACGCATTGGTCAGCAGATTGGCCAGCACCTGGTCGAGCCGCTGCGGGTCGGCCCACAGATCAGGTAGACCCGGGGCGATATCTGAGTTCAGTTCAACACCTTTGGCGCGGTACGGTGCCGCGAAGGCATCGACGGCTGCGGCGATCAGCGTCGCGGGTGCGACGGCCTGCGTATCGACGAGCGCCATGTCGCGTTCGGCGTCGGACAGCGCGCGCACGTCGGAGCTGAGCCGCGCGAGCCGGCGGGTCTGGTCGCGCAGGACGCCGATCGTCGTCGCGTCGAGAGGGTGGATGCCGTCCTCGATCGACTCCAGGTAGGCGTCGATGACGGAGACCGGCGTGCGCAGCTCGTGCGCCAGGTCGGCCAGCAGCTGCCGCCGGGTGGTCTCGACGGAGCCGAGCTGTTCGGCCATGGTGTTGAAAGCGTCTGCGATGGCGTCGAATTCGGTGCCCAGATGCGGCGGCGAGACCCGGATGTCGTAGTCCCCCTCGGCGACGGCGGTTGCGGCGGCAGCAAGTTCGGCCGTCGACCGATGCATTCGTCGACTCAGATACCAGCTCAGTGCGAGTGCGGTGGTGGCGGCCACCGCGAGCGACATGCCCACCGAGACCGCGGTTGCCTGCCGGAACACATGCTCGTACGGGTGCGGTCCGGTGCGCCCGGGGACCAGGACGTCCTGCATCACTTTTCGGAACATCGGTGGGCCGATGATGAGGGCAACGGTCGTGGTGGTGGCGATGGCCGCGACCACGACGACTGCGTTGGTGACGAGCAGCCGACTGCGAATTCCGTGCTTGCTGCGCGGATGATCCTGGGCCATCAGCCTTCTCCCATCCGGTATCCGACGCCGCGCACCGTCGTGACGTACCGCGGCTCGGCCGAGTTGTCGCCCAGCTTGCGGCGCAGGTGGCCGACATGGACGTCGACGACGTTGTCGTTGCCGAACCACGATTCGCCCCAGACCGCTTCGAGCAACTGATGCCGCGTCCATACCTGTCGCGGCCGCGATGACAGTGCCGCCAGCACATCGAACTCGGTACGGGTGAGCATGATCGGCGCACCGCCGAGCAATGTCTGCCGGCTGTCGGTGTCGATGTGCAGTTCTCCGAACACGCGTGGCGGCGTCCCCGTCTCAGGGACGGATTCGGGGGTGCGTCGGGGCCGCCGCAACATGGCCCGGATGCGGGCCACCACCTCGCGGGGACTGAACGGTTTGGTGACGTAATCGTCCGCGCCGACCGACAGCCCGACGATGGTGTCGATCTCGGTGTCGCGAGCGGTCAGCATCACGACGTACGCGTCGGAGAACACCCGAAGCTGTCGGCATACCTCGATGCCGTCGAGTCCCGGCAGCCCGATATCGAGGATCACGACGTCGGGGTCGAGTTCGCGGGCGGCGACGAGGGCCGACGGGCCGTCTGCCGCGACGCGCACCTCGAACTGTTCGCGTCTGAGGTAGCTGGCCACGACATCGGCCAGCGCCGCCTCGTCGTCGACGACCAGCGCGCGCAGGCTCGGCGTGGGTTCAGTGCCGTTCACCTGCTCATAGTGCACCCGCGCGGTGGTGCGGTCGACCGGATGACCTGGTCAGCGCCCCGTTCTTTAACGAATCTTCATCGTTCCTCCGGGGAACCCTTGTCGGCCGATTCGAGTCTGGAAGACGTCAGAAACCACCGTGAAGGGACAACGACATGACCAGCAAGATCGCTTTCTTCTCCGCCGCTGCGGCGGCTCTGGCCGCTGCCGCCTTGACCGCCGCCGGTCCGGCACAGGCCGTCAGTGCGTCGGGCAACAACGGCGCCGACGTCGTGTCCACGCTGCGCAGCGAGGGCTACAACGTGCAGGTCGACGGGGCTCCGAGCGCTCCGCTGTCGGCCTGCACGGTGACGGACGTGCACGGGTTGCCGAATCCCGCGGACCCGACCCAGCGCGCGGACAGCCGCATGATCAACAACGTGTACGTCGACGTGACCTGTGCGTCGGACTCCTGACCGGGGTCGCAGCGTGCCGACCGGCGGCGACATGGTTATGTGAGGGGCGTGACCGAAGCGCAGTCGCTGCCGCTGGCCGGAATCACCGTCGTCGCGATGGAGCAGGCGGTGTCCGCGCCGATGTGCACGCGCGTGCTCGCGGACTTCGGCGCCCGGGTGATCAAAGTCGAGAATCCGCGGGGCGGAGACTTCGCCCGCGACTACGACGACGTGGTGCTCGGCCAGGCGGCGCATTTCGTCTGGGCCAACCGGGGCAAACAGTCGATCACCCTGAACCTCAAGTCCGACAAGGGCATTGCGGTGCTGCACCAATTGCTCGACCAGGCCGACGCGTTCGTCTCCAACCTGGCGCCGGGAGCCACCGCGAGACTGGGGTTGTCGCCGGAGGAGCTGGGCAGACGGCACCCGCAGGTGATCCCCGTCGAGATCGATGGCTACGGGCCGGGTGGGCCGCTTTCCCAGAAACGGGCGTACGACCTCCTGGTGCAGGCGGAATCCGGGTCGTGCGCGGCCACCGGCTTTCCGGGCATGCCGGCCAAACCTGGACCGCCCGTCGCCGATATCAGCACCGGCCTGTACTCGGCGTTGTCGATCATGGCGCTGCTGTTGGGCCGGGCGCGCGGGATGTCGGCCGGCGTGGCACCGTCGGTCGCGGTCAGCCTGTTCGACACGATGACCGACATCATGGGTTATCCGCTGACGTATACCCAGCATTCCGGTGTGAACCAGCAGCCGCTCGGGATGGCATCGCCGGCCGTCGCACCGTACGGCGCTTTCGCAACGCGGGACGGCCAGACGGTGGTGCTCGGCACGACCAACGACAGAGAATGGCAACGGCTGGCGCGGGAGATCATCGACCGGCCCGACCTTGCCGAGGATCCGCGATTCGCGAGCAACTCGGAGCGCTGCGCGCACCGCGACGAACTTCATTCCGCCATCGGATCCTGGTGCGAAGAGCGCGATCTCGACGATATTCAGCGGATCGCCGACGCGGCCGGTATCGGCAACTCGCGGTACAACCTGCCCGGCGAGGTGATCGCGCATCCGCACCTGAAAGCGCGCGACCGGTGGCGCCAGGTCAGCACACCGAACGGTCCCATCGAGGCGCTGTTGCCGCCACCGGTCATCAGCGGCTTCGAGCTGAACATGGGGGCAATCCCCGGACTGGGCGAGCACACAGATGTGATACTCGGCGAATTGGGTTACCGCGCTGAAGATATCGCCGGCCTGCGGGCCGACGGTGCGATCGGCGATGTCTATGGATCAGGGAGCGACCATGCGTGAAGTCGTCATTGTCGAGGCCGTGCGGACCGCCGTCGGCAAGCGCAACGGGGGATTGGCCGGCCAGCATGCCGCCGACCTGTCCGCGGTGGTCTTGAACGAACTGATGGAACGGTCCGGCGTGGCACCGGAACTCGTCGACGACGTGGTGTGGGGCTGCGTCTCGCAGGTCGGCGATCAGTCCAGCAATATCGCCCGCTGGTCGGTGCTGGCTGCCGGCTGGCCCGAGTCGATACCGGGGACGACGGTCAACCGGGCCTGCGGATCGTCGCAGCAGGCCTTGGATTTCGCGGCACAAGCGGTGATGTCGGGACAGCAGGACATCGTGGTGGCCGGCGGCGTCGAGGTGATGAGCCGGGTGCCGCTGGGTGCGGCGCGGCAGACCGGGCAGCCGTACGGGCCGAAAGCGCTTGCCCGGTATGACGGTTTCGCATTCAACCAGGGCATCTCGGCCGAGATGATCGCGCAGAAGTGGGGTCTGTCGCGGGCCCGGCTGGACGAATACTCCGCGCGGTCGCATGAACTCGCCGCGGCCGCACAGGATTCCGGGGCGTTCGTGACGCAGATCGTTCCGGTGTTCACCGATGACGGCGGCGTCGTGCACGAGGACGAGGGCATCCGGCGAGGGACGACCGTCGAGAAGCTGGGTGGTCTCAAACCGGCATTCCAGGAGGACGGCGTGATTCACGCCGGCAACTCGTCGCAGATTTCCGACGGTGCGGCAGCGCTTTTGGTGATGACCATGGAGAACGCGCTGCAGCTCGGACTGACGCCGTTGGTGCGGTATGTCGGCGGCGCGGTGACCGGCGCCGACCCCGTGCTGATGCTCACCGGCCCGATTCCGGCGACCGAGAAAGTGCTCCACAAGACGGGCGTCGACATCGGCGAGATCGGGGTGTTCGAGGTGAACGAGGCCTTTGCCCCGGTGCCGCTGGCCTGGCTGGCCGACACCGGCGCCGACGAGGCCGCGCTGAATCCGCTGGGCGGTGCGATCGCGCTGGGGCACCCGCTCGGAGCCTCGGGCGCGGTGCTGATGACCCGCATGATCAACCACATGCGCGACAACGGAATTCGCTACGGCTTGCAGACCATGTGCGAGGGTGGCGGCACCGCCAACGCCACGCTGGTGGAGCTGGTCGCTTAGGCGCTTTCGGCGCGCGTGAGGTCCAGCGCGATGTCGACGAGCATGTCCTCCTGGCCGCCCACGAGCCCGCGCCGTCCGGCCTCTTCCAACAGCGTGCGGGCGTCGGTGCCGAAGCGCTCGGCGGCGATTTCCGCATGCCGCAGGAAACTGGAGTACACACCCGCGTAGCCGAGCGTCAGGGTTTCCCGGTCGACGCGGACGGGGCGTTCCTGCAGCGGCCGGACCAGATCGTCGGCGGCATCCTGCAACGCGTGCAGATCGCAACCGTGTTCCCAGCCCAACTTGGTGGCCGCGGCGATGAAGACCTCCAGCGGTGCGTTGCCGGCGCCGGCGCCCATGCCGGCCAGCGAGGCGTCGACCCGGGTGGCACCGTGCTCGACGGCAGCCAGCGAGTTGGCCACCCCCAGCGACAGGTTGTGGTGGGCATGGATGCCGATTTCTGTTGTCGGGTACAGAGTTTGGCGCAGGGCGTCGACGCGGTCGGCGACGTCGCGCATCGTCATGGCGCCGCCGGAGTCGACGACGTAGACGCACGTCGCGCCGTAGTTCTCCATCAACTGCGCCTGCCGGGCGAGGGCGGCCGGCGTGGTGAGGTGGCTCATCATGAGGAATCCGACGGCGTCCATGCCGAGTTCGCGGGCCGCGGTGAGGTGATGCGCGGAGACATCGGCCTCGGTGCAGTGGGTGCCGACGCGGACGACGCTGACGCCGGCGCGGTGGGCGTCGCGCAACTGCCGCACGGTACCGATCCCGGGGAGGATCAGCGTCGCGATGCGGGCGCGCGATACCGCGGAGGCGACGGCGGAGATCCACTCGAGGTCGGTGTGCGCGCCGAAGCCGTACACGCAACTGGACCCGCCCAGTCCGTCGCCGTGCGCGACTTCGATGGAGGCGACGCCCGCGGCGTCGAGCGCCGTGGCGATCGCGATGGCCTGCCCGATGCTGTACTGGTGGCGAACGGCGTGCATGCCGTCGCGCAGGGTGACGTCGCTGAGGTAGATCATGTTGGGAATCCAGTATTTTCGGTGACGACCTCGACCAGCACCGTCACCTTCGTGCCGGTGAATTGTCCGGTTTCCGGGATGCGCAACGGGCCGATGCTCTCGAACTGCACGGTTTGCTTGAGCCGGAAGCCCGGCGTATCGGCGGCGGCCCGTTCGACGGCGGCGTGGATGTCGCGTTCGACGGCGCCGCGATCGAGGTCGCTGTCGACCAGACAGTAGACGGTGTTGCGGATCGACGGTGGTTCGGCGGAGCTGAGCAGGGAGATGACCTTGGCCTGACGGGCACCAGCATTTTCCATTGCGGCACAGGTGGTTTCGATGACATGATCGATGCCGGCCCGGATTTCCGGGCCGGCGGATCGCGACGGGATCGACGAGACGATCTCGGCGTACGTCACCGTCGTGGTGCGCGCGACTGCGGCGACGATGGGCACGGTCGCTTCGATGGTCGCGGTCACTGCGTGTTCCCGGCCAGCATGCGGAGCGCGGTGTCGTACATGGCGTTGGCGTGCAGTTCGAACAGCTCGAGCAGGTCCACCGAATCGCCGCCCAGTTCCTTGGCGATGAACAGGCCGTCGGCCCCGGCGATGGAGTAGTTCACCAACAGCCGCACCTGGGCGTCCGTGAGTCCCGGTGCCAGCTCGCTGAGTGCTTCCGCGAGCGACTGAGAAGCCTGCGCTCGCGCCTGCAGGTACCTCGCGCGGGCGCTCGGCTCGATGGGTCGGCGCTCGAGCGCGAGCATGAGCCCGAGACGCAGGAAGTCGGGGTTGTCGAGCAGGCCTTTTGCGAGTTGCTTGGCCAGGCCGATGACGCGTTCTCGCGGCTCGCCGTCGGTGGGGAGTTCCCAGACGCGCAGCCACGTCTCGAAGCTGCGGTCGATCACCGCGGCCAGGAGGTCGTCCTTGTCTTTGAAATGCCAGTAGATGGAGCTGGCGGGCAGGCCGCACTTCTTGCTCACCAGCCCGATGCTGGTGCCCTCGTAACCGCGTTCGGAGGCAATCTCGTTGGCAGCATCCAGGATTCGCTCGCGCGACTGTTCGCCGTCGGCGCGCTTGCGGCGGGCCTTGGGTGCTTCGGTCATTTTTGCTCCCGACTATTGACTCTGTAGTGATCACTACATTACCGTAGCGATCACTACAGAACAACCCTGGAGGCCCCAATGAGCAGTGAAGACATCTACGACGTCGCCGTCATCGGGTATGGCCCGACCGGCGCCACGGCGGCCAACCTGCTGGGGCAGATGGGCCTGAAGGTGCTGGTGGTCGAGCGTGACCCCGACATCTACACCCGGGCGCGGGCGATCTCGACCGATGAGGAGGTGTTGCGGGTCTGGCAGTCCATCGGGCTGGCTGAACGGCTCCAGCGGGACATGCTGCCCGACCGGCCGGTCGCGTTCGTCGACGCCGACGGCCGCCCGTTCCTCGAGACGGTCATCCAGGGCCGCGGATGCGGACACCCGTCGCAGCAGTTCATCTACCAGCCGGCGGTCGACTCGGTACTTCGCGAAGGGGTCGCGCGGTTCGCCAACGTCGAGGTGCTCCTGGAGCACGAATGCCTGCGGGTGACCAACCGAGGTGACGACGCCGAACTACTGCTCGCCGATCTGAGGGCCGACACGTTCAAGCGGATCACGGCCCGTTACGTCATCGCCTCGGACGGTGGATCGTCGGGTACGCGCGGGATGCTCGGCATCGGATACACCGGACGCACCTATGGCGAACGCTGGGTCGTCATCGACACCAAGGTGGTCAGAGAATGGGATGCCCACGACCGCTTGCGGTTTCATTGCAATCCGAAGCGCCCGACCGTCGACTGTCCGACCCCGCTGGGGCATCACCGCTGGGAGTACCCGGCGTGCGGAGGGGAATGCGACAAGGACCTCGTCAGCGATGAGGCGGTGTGGAAGGTGTTGCGCGAGCAGGGCATCACACCCGAGCACGTCGAAATCCTGCGCGCTGTCGTCTACAGCCATCATGTGCGGGTAGCGGACCGCTGGCGTGTCGGCCGGGTGTTCCTGGCCGGTGATGCCGCGCATGCCATGCCGCCGTGGATCGGCCAGGGGATGTCCGCCGGTGTGCGTGACGCCGCCAACCTGTGTTGGAAACTGGCCGCCGTCCTCCGCGGACAAGCGTCCGACTCGCTACTGGATTCCTATGCCGCAGAACGTAAGCCGCACGTCACGGAAGTTACCCGGCGCGCCGTGTTGGTCGGTCGGATCATCACCGAGCGCCGGCCCTGGCTGGCCGCGATCCGCAATCATGTCGTGCGCACCGTGACCAGGATTCCCGGCGCCGATGCCGCGGGGCAGAAGCTGTGGTGGATCCCTGATGCCCGCTATGCCGACGGCTTCTTCACGGCCACGCACCCGGCGGCGGGCCGGCAGATTCCGCAGCCGACCGTGGACGGCGTCCTCCTCGATGATCTGCTCGCTGGCCGCTGGGCGCTGCTGTACACCGGCGCGCTGCCGGCCGGCGCTGCGGCCTGGACGTCGGCCGGCGCGTCGACCCTACAGATCACCGAACCGAGCCTGCTGCGGTGGCTTCGCGACCACAAAGCCGACGCCGTGGTGCTCCGGCCGGACGGATTCATCTACGTCGCAACCTCATCCAACCAACCGATACCGGCGCCCCCGGCCGGACTGAACCTCACCACCTTGACAGGAGCACACACATGACCACCACCCTCACCGAACACACCGTCACCGTCGGTGACAAAAAGATCTTCGTCACCGAGGCCGGTTCGGGCCCCGCGGTGGTGCTCCTGCACGGCGGCGGCCCGGGGGCGTCCGGCGTCGCCAACTACTCCCGCAACATCGACGCCCTCGCCCGGCGCTACCGCGTCCTCGTGCCCGACATGCCCGGCTACGGACTTTCGTCGAAGGGCATCGACAAGTCCGATCCCTTCGGCTGCCTGGCCGACGCGATGCGCAGCATGCTCGACGAATTGAGCATCAGCACAGCACATCTGGTCGGCAACTCCTACGGCGGCGCCGCGGCGCTGCGGTTGGCGCTGGACACCCCGGGCCGCGTCGGCAAGCTGGTGCTCATGGGCCCCGGCGGCATCGGCACCACCCGCGGCCTGCCGACCGCCGGCCTGAACAGCCTGCTGGGCTATTACGGCGGCTCGGGCCCCAGCCGCGAGAAGCTGGCGGCATTCATCCGCAATTACCTGGTCTACGAGGCTGATTCGGTGCCCGACGAGCTGATCGACCTGCGGTACACGGCATCCATCGACCCGGAGGTGGTGGCGGACCCGCCGCTGAGCCGGCCGTCGGGACCATTCGCACTGCGGACGCTGTGGCGCATGGACCTGACGCGCGATTCACGGCTGGCGTCATTGCAGACGCCGACGCTCATCTTGTGGGGCCGTGACGACAAGGTGAACCGCCCCTCGGGCGGACCCATGCTGCAGAACCTCATGCCCAACGCTGAACTGGTCATGACCAGTCACACCGGGCACTGGATGCAGTGGGAGCGCGCCGACCTCTTCAATCAACTGGTCGACGAATTCCTCTCCGACAGCACGGTATTCCGGCCATGAGCGTCTTCGGTAAGGTGTCGCTCGGCTATCTGGTGGTCGAGACGGAGCGGTTCGCCGACTGGCGGCGGTTCGGCCGCGACGCGATCGGCATGCACCTCGATGATCTCGACACCGATGCACTGCGATTCCGGCTCGACGAACAACAGTGCCGGTTCCTGCTGCGGCGCGGGCCGGCCGAGGACGTCACCACGCTGGGCTGGCATGTCGACGACCACGAAACCTTCGACGAGATCGTCGGCCGGGTGCACCGGTGCGGCGTGCCCGTCACCGCCGGCACCGACGAGGAGGCTGCGTTGCGCGGGGTCGAGCGCCTGGTACGCATTCCCGGTCCCAACGGGCTGGCGCAGGAGCTGTACACCCGGGCGCACATCGACGGACAATTATCCGTGGCCGGAAAGGGCTTCGTCACGGGCGAGTTCGGACTCGGGCACGTCGCTGTCACCAGCACCAAGCCGCATCAGATACGCGGCTACTACAACACCCTGCTCGACGCCCGGCTCAGCGACTTCATCGACGAAACCATGAGTGGGGTCAAGGTGAAAATCCGGTTCCTGCGCGTCAACAGGCGCCACCACTCGGTGGCCATCGCGGCGGTGAACCGGCTGCCCATCAACCCGATTCGGACCCGCGTGCAACACCTGAACATTCAGGTCGCCGAATTGGACGATCTGACGGACAGCTACCAGCGCGTGCGAGCATTGGGTTTCGACATGGCCCTGGGAGTCGGTCAGCACACCAACGACCGGGAGCTGTCGTTCTACGCCGTCACGCCATCGGGCTTCGAATGGGAAGTGGGATGGAACCCGCTCGTTGTCGACGAATCGACCTGGAAGCCGACGACTCACCAGGGCATCAGCATCTGGGGCCACGAGATGCAGTCCAGCGTCGACAGGCTCGAACAGTTCACGACCGCAGTCACGTCATTGCTGCACCGCGAAGACACCGTCCCCGCGCTGGCGGGCGCCGGCATTCGCGACTGACTCAGTGAAGGGAACGTCATGAACCGAATCGATACGCACCACCACATGGTTCCACCGGAGTACCGAAAGGCGTTGGACAAGGCCGGTATTACCGATGCCGGCGGCCGGGCAATGCCGGCCTGGAGCGCCGAAGCATCCTTGGACGCGATGGGCGGTCTCGGCGTCGCCACCGCCATCCTGTCGGTCTCCGCTCCGGGCACGACGATGCTTCCGGCAGCGGCTGATGCGGCGGCGCTGGCCCGCGACCTGAACGACTACAGCGCCGAACTGGTAGCCGCCCAACCGGATCGGTTCGGATTCTTCGCCACACTGCCGATGCCGCATCTGGATGCTTCCGTCGCCGAAGCCGTGCGCGCACTCGACGAATTGAATGCAGACGGGGTGTTTCTACTCGCCAACAGTGCCGGGACCTACGTCGGTGCGCAAGGCCAGGACGCGCTGTTCACGGAGCTCGACAACCGGTCCGCGGTGGTGTTCGTTCACCCCGCCGAGCTGCCGGGACCCGCGGTCGACGGAGTGCTGCCCTTCGCCGCAGACTTCCTGCTGGACACCAGCCGGGCGGCATACCTGCTGGTACGCAACGGCATTCGGCGCCGCTACCCGAATATCAGGTTCATCCTGAGCCATGCCGGCGGCTTCGTCCCCTATGCGTCGTACCGGATGGCGATGGGCATCACGAGTGATGTCGGCGGCAGCCCGGCCGATCACCTCGATGACTTCGCGAGCTTCTACTTCGACACCGCACTGTCCTCCACGGCGGCCGCGCTGCCGTCGCTGCTGGCCTTCGCCAAACCCGGTCACATCACCTTCGGCTCGGATTTTCCTTTCGCGCCGCTCGAGGTGAGCCAGTTGTTTGCCGCCGGGTTGGAGACATACGGGGGACTGGATGACGCGGGCCGGCGCGAGATCGACCGGACCAACGCGTTGGCGCTGTTCCCGCGCCTCGGTTCTGTTGCGCCACCGGCAGCGCCGTCGCTGGTTGAGCAAGCGCGGCATACCGCCAGCAGGACGGTGATGCGGGGCGTGACGCGGTTGCTTGCGCGGTAGGGGTATGGCTGGAGGCCAGTGGGCCCACGGCGGCGTGGATTTTTGACCTGGGTGTGGACGCACTTCGGTCGGGAGTCGTCATCATGTGCTGACCATGTCAACGCATGATGACGGGTCCGAATCGCAAATGGTGCAGAAGCGCCCGACACGCCGGCTTGCGGACACGCCGGCTGATGTCTACAGGTTCCCCACGTTCAACTCCAGGTACTCCGCGTACTTCGCCTGTGCCGCTTCGCGTTTGCCGGGCAGCCACTCGGTCGGCCACAGCTCGTCGGTGCCGGTGTAATCCCGCAGCACCTGCTTGGCGACGGTGACCTTGTGTACTTCGGTCGGTCCGTCGGCCAACCCCATCACGGCGGCGCCGGCGACCATCCCGAGGAATGGCACTTCGTTGGTTACACCGAGTGCGCCATGCACTTGCATTGCGCGCCAGGCGATGTCGTGCAGCACCGTCGGCATGACGACCTTGACCGCCGCGATGTCCTTGCGGACCTTCTTGTAGTCGTTGTACTTGTCGATCTTCCACGCCGTGTGCAGCACGAGCAGCCGGAACTGCTGCAGCTGCGCCCACGAGTCGGCGATGTAGCCCTGCACGGCCTGCTTGTCCGCCAGCAGGCTGCCTGCGGTGTGCCGCGACAGCGCACGCTCGCACATCATGTCGAAGGCCTTCTGCGCCAGTCCGATGGTGCGCATCGCGTGGTGGATCCGGCCGCCGCCCAGCCGCGTCTGCGCGATGACGAACGCCTGACCCTCGCCGCCGAGGATGGCTGAATTCGGCACGCGCACATTGTCGTAATGAATCAGCGCGTGCGAGCCGTGGCCGTCGGACTCCCCGTAGATCGCCGAGTTGCGGATGATGTTGACGCCCGGCGTGTTGGTCGGCACGAGGAACATCGACATGCCCTGGTAGGGGCTGACGTCGGGATTGGTCACCACCATGACGATCAGGAACGTGGAGGTCGAGGCGTTGGACGAGAAGAACTTGTAGCCGTTGATCACCCAGTCGTCGCCGTCGCGGACAGCGGACGTCGTGAACTGGGTGGGGTCGGCGCCGCCCTGCGGCTCGGTCATCGAGTAGCAGGAGAAGACCTCGCCGTTGAGCAGCGGCCGCAGATACTGCTCCTTCTGCTCCGGGGTGCCGTAATGCGCGATGATCTCCGCGTTGCCGGTGTCCGGCGCCTGGCAACCGAAGATGATCGGCGCCCACTGCGACCGGCCCAGGATCTCGTTGAGCAGCGCCAGCTTCAGCTGCCCGTAGCCCTGCCCGCCGAGCTCGGGGCCAAGGTGCGTGGCCCACAAGCCTTTTCGTCGCACCTGCTCCTTGAGTGGGTCGACGACCCGGCGGCGCGTCTCGTCGAGCGCGGTGTACTGCAGGTGCGGCCAGATCAGGTCGAGCGGTTCGATCTCGTCGCGCACGAAGGCGTCGGCCCAGTCGAGGAGTTCCTGGAACTCCGGATCGGTTTCGAAATCCCAAGCCATACGGCCTCCTTCGGTTCGGCCTCGCCGCGTGAGAAACACAGCTGCCTCTTGTTCTAACGCACCGGCGACGGTTTGGGAATGCCTAGCGGGACTAAGCGACAGACAATGAGTAGGTGTTGCCCAGGTCGTCCTGAGTGACGTGGGCATCGTCGATGGTGGTGTCGATGCGCAGGGGGCTGGTCAGCTTCGACGTCCGATAGCTCCAGCCGTCGGGCAATTGCAGTCGCGCACCGAGCGCCGGCAAGTCCGCCAGTGACAGCGTCGGGTCGACCGTCTGGCTCCACGACTGCATGACCCACCGCTGCCCCTGCGGGTCGACCAGCTCGAAGACCGGCCGCCCGGCGCCGAACACGAAGACCGTGCGGCGGCTGACCTTGTTCACGCTGTAGGGCGCGGGGTTCATCGAAGACAATTCGACCGTCGCCTGCTGCAGCATCTCGATGCCGCCGAACGTCTTCTTCTCGCCGACGTCCTCGCGGGTTTTCACGATCTCGCTCATCAGCCAGTAGCGCGGACCGTTGAGCAAAGCGGCGGCCACGCCGTTCTCCGCGGCGAGAGCCTGCGGGTTGAGCGCGGACCAGGCGTCTTGCGGACAGTCGTTCAGCGGGAAGGTGTTGAACACGGCAACCTGCGGCCCCGACGGCGTCTGGGACACCAGCAGGACCTCGCCGTAGCGCTTGCCGAACGTATCGGCCGGAGAATTTTCCATCCCGTCAACGCTACGGCCGAAACCGGGCGAAAAGATCCCGATTTATCCCATTTCGCGGGAGGTAGAGCCACCTTTTACGCCAGCACTCTGGCTAAAAGTTTGGTGTGCTAGGTATATTTCGCCCGACAGTGAATGTGTAACGCCGCCGAGCTCCATCTCCATGGACCTGCCGGGCCTGATGGAAGGGTGACGCCGAGTGAGTGCCACCAACACGGAGCGATCCAAGATCGGTCACCTGATCTGGGTGCTGGCGATCCCGATCGTGATCGGCTGGTTCCTACTCAACGTCGCCACCAACACGCTGGTCCCGTCGCTGGAGAAGGTCGGCGAGGAGCACACCGTCGGGCTCAGCGCCAAAGACGGCCCCGCGATGATCGCGATGAAGCAGATCGGCGCGAACTTCCAGGAGTTCGATTCTGACAGCAACGCCATGGTGGTCCTGGAGGGTGACCAACCCCTGGGCGCCGAGGCACACCACTACTACGACGGCCTCGTCGCGAAGCTGATCGCTGACACCGCGCACGTCGAGCATGTCGCGGACTTCTGGAGTGACCCGCTGACGGCAGTCGGCTCGCAGAGCGCCGACGGCAAGGCCGCGTACGTTCAGGTCTACCTGCGCGGCAACCAGGGCGAGACCAAGGCCAACGATTCCGTCGCCTCGGTCCGGCAGATCGTCGCCGACTCGAAGCCGCCGGCCGGGCTGCATGTGTTCGTCACCGGCGGCGCCCCACTGGTCTCCGACCAGCACCACGCCGGCGACAAGAGCATCGCCAAGGTCACCGCCATCACCCTGCTGGTGATCGCGCTGATGCTGCTCCTCGTCTACCGGTCGATCATGACCATGATCCTGATCCTGCTGATGGTGTTCCTCGAACTCGGTGCGGCCCGCGGCGTCGTCGCGTTCCTCGCCAACGCGAACGTCATCGGCCTGTCGACGTTCGCGGTGAACCTGCTGACATTGATGGTGATCGCGGCCGGCACGGACTACGCCATTTTCGCCATCGGGCGTTACCAGGAAGCCCGCGGCGACAACGAGGACCGCGTCAAGGCCTACGACACGATGTTCCGTGGGACGGCGCACGTCGTTCTGGGGTCGGGTCTGACCATCGCCGGCGCCATGCTCTGTCTGAGCTTCACCCGGCTCCCGTACTTCCAGACCATGGGCGTGCCCTGTGCCATCGGCACGCTCGTCGCCGTCATCGCGGCTCTGACGCTCGGGCCCGCCGTCATCAAGATCGGCAGCCGGTTCGGGCGCTTCGAACCCAAGCGCGCGATCCACTCCCGTGGCTGGCGCCGCGTCGGCGTCGTCGTGGTGCGCTGGCCGGGCCCGGTGCTCGTCGCCACGCTGGCGCTCGCGCTCGTCGGCCTGGTGACGCTGCCCGGGTACAAGACGAACTACGACGCCCGCCGCTACGTGCCGGCCGAGCTGACCGCCAACGTCGGATATGCCGCCGCCGAACGGCATTTCAGCGCGTCTCGGATGAACCCCGAGCTGCTGATGGTGCAGAGCGATCACGACCTGCGGAACTCGGCGGACTTCCTGGTGATCGACAAGATCGCCAAGGCCATCGTGCACACGCAAGGTGTTGCACGAGTGCAGACGATCACCCGGCCCGACGGAAAACCCATCAAGCACACGACGATTCCGTTCATCATGGGAATGCAGTCCGTCACTTCGAAGATGACGGAGAAGTACCAGCAGGACTCGATGGCCAACATGCTGCAGCAGGCCAGCGACATGCAGGTCAGCATCGACACGATGACCAAGATGCAGGCCATCACCACGCAGATGGCCGCCACCACGCACGACATGTCGATGAAGACCGCCAACATGGCGCTCGACGTCGCCGACCTGCGCGACCACATCTCCGATTTCGACGACTTCCTGCGGCCCATCCGTAACTACCTGTACTGGGAACCGCACTGCTACGACATCCCGATGTGCTGGTCGACCCGGGCGCTCTTCGACACTCTCGACGGCATCGACGTCATGACCGACGACATCCAGACGCTGGTCCCGGATCTGATGAAGATGGACAAGCTGACGGCCGAGATGGTCACGGTGATGCCGCCTCAGATCGAGGTCATGAAGAACATGAAGCAGTACATGCTGACCATGTATCAGACCCAGAAGGGTCAGGTGGATCAGCGCGCGGCGGCGTCGGACAACGCGGCAGCGATGGGCGAGGCGTTCGACAACTCGCTGAACGACGATTCCTTCTACCTGCCACCGGAAGCCTTCGACAACAAGGACTTCAAGCGCGGCATGAAGAACTTCATCTCGCCGGACGGCAAGTCGGTGCGCTTCATCATTCAGCACGAGGGCGACCCAGCGACGCCGGAAGGTATCGCTCACGTCGACCCGATCAAGCAGGCCGCCAAAGAAGCCATCAAGGGCACCCCGCTGGAGGGCTCCAAGATCTATCTGGCCGGCACCGCCGCCACCTACAAAGACATGCACGACGGCGCGCAGTACGACCTGATGATCGCCGGAATCGCCGCGGTGTCATTGATTTTCATCATCATGCTGCTCATCACCCGAAGCATGGTGGCGGCGGGCGTGATCGTCGGCACGGTGCTGCTGTCACTGGGCGCATCGTTCGGCATGTCGGTTCTGTTGTGGCAGCACCTCATCGGCCTCGAGCTGCACTGGATGGTGCTGCCCATGTCGGTCATCCTGCTGCTCGCGGTGGGCTCTGACTACAACCTGCTGCTGGTGTCGCGGTTCAAGGAGGAGGTGGCCGGCGGCATGAAGACCGGCATCATCCGTTCCATGGCAGGTACGGGATCGGTGGTCACCTCAGCCGGTCTGGTGTTCGCGGCCACCATGGCGTCCTTCGCCTTCAGCGACCTGAAGGTCATGGCACAGGTGGGCACCACCATCGCGCTGGGTCTGCTGTTCGACACGCTGATCGTCCGGTCCTTCATGACTCCGGCCATCGCGGCGATGCTGGGCCGGTGGTTCTGGTGGCCGAAGCGCCTCCGCCAGGAGGCGTCCGAGCGCCGGCTCGCGGCCATCGGGATTCAGCCGGCGACAGTGGGCAAGTAGGAATCGATCAGCTCGACGACCATCTGCCGGGCCAGCGTGATCGGCGCGGTGGACCGGTCGAGCTTCGACGCGGTGAGGGCGCCGTCGTAGATGAGCTGGACGCGCTGGGCGACGACGGCGGCGTCATCGACCCCGGCGTCCCGGAGCAGTGCGACGAGCTGCCTGCGCATCCATTGCCGGTGCGCCCGCACCGGTTCAAGGGTGCCACCCGGGAATTCGGTGGCCGCGTTGACGTACAGACAGCCCCGGAACTGGCGCTTGCGTGCCGAGGCGGCCGCGAGGTCGAAGAACACCAGAAGCTTCTGCGCCGGGTCGTGGAGCCCGGAAGTCTTCGTTTCCCAGCGCTTGCGATCAGCCTGATCCAATTCGTTCAGGTACGCGATCACCAACGCGTCCTTCGATCCGTACGAGCTGTACAGGCTGGCCTTGGCCACGCCCGCCTCGCGCAGGATCGCGTCGATGCCGACGGCGCGAATGCCTTGTGTGGCAAAGAGATTCGATGCCGTGTCGAGAAGTCGCCGAGCCGGCCCGGTGGCATCGACACGGGGCGCCGGCCGGTCCGGACGGTGGGTGCGGGTCGCGCTCATAGCTGCACCATAGCCGAGGGTGGCCGATAGACAGACCGGTCTGTTCATGCGAGCGTCGTGATGTCATCGACGCCCGACGAACAGGAACACACCGTGACTTTGTACCTCTACGAAATCGCAGGACTGCCCGGCCGGGCCGAGGTCGACCAGGCCATCAAGACGCTCGACGCAGAAGTGCACCGGGACGGCGGCGAACTCATCGAGGCGCAGGTGACCGGTGGGCACCGGCTGTTCGTCGTTGCCGAACTCGCGGACGGTCCGCTGCAGCTCGACGCGACCACGGTCGGGGCCGCAGAAGTCACCGGTCCCCACGAAGTGCGGCTGGTCGGTGCGGACCTGGAGCAGCTGAAAGCTGTTCGCCCCACCGCCGGATATCTGGTCGAGTGGGACCTGCCCGCAGACCTGGACATGGACAGCTACCTCAGCCGGAAGAAGGCCAACGCACCGAAATACGCGGAGGTGCCCGAGGTCAGTTTCCTTCGGACCTACGTGCGGGTCGACATGGACAAGTGCCTGTGTTTCTACGACGCGCCCGACGAGGACGCGGTACGGCGGGCGCGCGTGGCCGTGCAGACCCCGATCGATCGGTTGTACGGACTGGAAAGCGGTGGGCAATGACGACTCTGGTGTCCGACGACGTCGCGACCAGACTGGCGCGCGTCACGGCCGGGTTGGACGCCCGGGCCGATGACCTGGATGCGGGCCACACCGATGTCCGCGCGGATCTGCGCGCGCTCGGCGCGGCCGGATTGTTCGGGTTGCGCGACCTGCCCGATTCCGTGCGCGTGATCGAGCAGGTGTCGGCGGTGAGCCTTGCGGCAGGATTCTCCGCCTGGGCGCACCAGATGGCGATTCACTACCTGGGCGACCGGCCGGACCTGTCGGAGGCGCTGCTCACCGCTCACCGCCCCGGCGTGACGGCCATGGCCGCCGGGCTCAAGCACGTGGCGGGCCTCGGCCAGCTCCCGATCGTGGCCGGAGAGACGCGCCGCGGGCTGCGGCTCAGCGGGCCGATCCGCTGGGCGTCCAACGTCTTTGATGATTCGCTGATCGTGCTGCCGGCGCGTACCGCCGCGGGACGGCTGTACGTCGTAGCCGTCGATGCGAGCGCGGTCGGGGTGGTGGTCGATCGGGCGCCCACGCTGATGGCCCTGGGTGCCACCGCGTCGACGTCATTGAGCCTGTACCAGGTCGAGGTGGGCGCCGAGCGCATCATCAGCGCCGACCTCGCGGCATTCGTCCGCGGGATCAAGCCGACGTTCCTGCTGCTGCAGACCGCGTTCTGCGTCGGCGTCACCGGCGCGGCGCTCACCGCGGCCGGCGCGGCGACCGATGCGTTGGCGGCCCAGTTCGACGGTGACCTCGCCGATCTGGTGGCGCAAGCCGAAAACAACCGCCGACGCCTCTACGAATTCGCCTCGGCGCCAGGGGAAGTCAGTCCAGCCGAGGTGATCCGGCTACGACTGGACGCCGCAAACGTCGCGGTGGCCGCGACCCGACTGGAATCGGCCCTGGCCGGTGGCCGGGGCTATCGCGCGGGGACGGCGGCCAATCGCCGGTTCCGCGAAGCAGCCTTTCTGCCCGTGCAATCACCTTCGGAAGGACAACTGAGGTGGGAACTGAAGCAGTACGGATAACCGCGGGCAGCAAGAGATTCGGTGACAGCGTCGTGCTCGACGGCATCGACCTGGCCGTCGAGGCGGGGGAGTTCGTCGCGGTACTCGGGCGTAGTGGCAGCGGGAAATCGACGCTGCTGCGGGTACTGGCCGGTTTGGACTCGCTGAGCTCGGGAACCGTGAGTTGGCCCGCTGCCGGCGAGCGACCGCACATCGGCGTCGTCTTCCAAAACGCGCTGCTGCTGCCGTGGCTGACAGTGCAGGGCAACGTCTCCTACGCGCGGCGATTCGCACACCGGCGCAAGGGATTCGACGCGGACTACGCCGCGGAACTGATGCGGCGCTTCGGCGTCGACGGGCTGGCCGACCGCTATCCCGACCAGCTGTCCGGCGGGCAGGCCCAGCGGGTCGCCATCCTGCGCGCGGTGGCCACCCGGCCTCAGCTGCTGCTGCTCGACGAGCCGTTCAGCGCGCTGGACCCCGCGACCCGTGCGGACCTGCAGCAGTGGCTGACCACGCTCACCACCGAATTGGGCGTGACGGTGCTGCTGGTCACCCATGACGTCGAGGAGGCACTGAGCCTCGCGCAGCGCGTCGTGCTCCTGGCCGAGGGCGGGCGCATCCACCGGGAATGGCGCCTGAGCGCGGCCGACCGGTCCGGCCTGCGTGAGGAAATCCTCAGCCATTACCGGGTTTCCGAACTGTGGGTGGCATGAGCCGACTGCTGATCTCGCGGCGGCAGGCCCTGATCGCCGCGGCGGCGGCCGCCGGTGGCGCATTCGGGCTCGCCGACCTGGCGCACAGTGCCACAACGGATTCGGCAGCGGCCGGGCCGTTGCGGGTGGGGTATCTGCCGATCACCGACGCCGCGCCGCTGCTCATGGCGCACTCTGCCGGGCTGTATCCGGCGGGTGCCGGCAAGCCCGTGCTGTTCCGGAGTTGGGCGGCGCTGGGCGAGGCGTTCCTGAATCGTCAGCTCGACGTGGTGCACCTGCTGATGCCGATGGCGGTGCAGTTGCGGTACGCGCTCGGTGGCGGCGTCCGGGTACTCGGCTGGAATCACACCAACGGCTCGGCGCTCACCGTCGCACCCCATATCCGCGAACTGCCGGACCTTGCGGGTTCGCAACTCGCGATCCCGTTCTGGTGGTCGATTCACAACATCGTCCTGCAGAAGATGTTGCGGGCCAACGGATTGCAACCGGTGATCCGGCGGTCGGCATCACGCGCCGACCGCACCGTCGAGCTCGTCGTGATGAGTCCGTCGGACATGGTGCCGGCCCTGGCCACCGGCACCATCGGCGGCTACGTCGTGGCTGACCCGTTCAACGCGATGGCGCAGACCAAGAAGATCGGGCGCATCCACACCTTCCTGGGCGATGTATGGCGCGATCATGCCTGCTGCGCCCTGGTGACCCGTGACGACGTCATCACCAGTCGGCCGGCGGCAGTACAACAGCTCACCGATGCCGTTGTGACGGCACAACTTGCGCTGTCGAACGATCGGAAGGCGGCCGCGGCAACACTCGGCGGCGGGCGATACCTGCCCCAGCCAGTGCCGGCGATCACGCTGGCGATGACCTATCCCACAGCGCCGTACCCGCTGCATCACCCCGAGTGGCAGCCCCAGCGGCTCGGCTTTCAGCCGTTCCCGTTCCCGAGCTTCACCAGTGAACTGGTAACGGCCATGCACGACACCGTCATCGACGGCGATCGGCGATTCCTGGAACGGCTGGACCCCACCGCCGTGCACGGCGACCTCGTCGACGACACCTTCGTCCGCAATTCCATTCAGGCCCACGGCGGTCCGGCGGCCTTCGGCCTCAGCGGCGGCTACACCCGAACCGAGCAATTGGAGCTGACATGACCACGACATCCGTCCGCGCGGTGATCGATCCGCCGGTGGCGGTCCGGCGCTGGGCGCCGCCGGTCTGCGCCGTCGTCGTCGCGGTCGGGCTCTGGTGGTTGACGACGACCGTGTTGAGCGCCCCGCATTCGCTGCTGCGCCAGGCCGCCCCGCAGCGCGTCGCGCCCGCGGTCGTCGACCTGTTCACCCGCGGTGTGCTGCTGCCCGATATCGGGATCAGCCTGTGGCGGTTGGTGATCGGTCTGGCGGTCGCGGTCGTCATCGGGATCCCGGCGGGCTTGCTGCTGGGGCTCAGTGGCACGGCCGAGCGAGCCACCGCGCCGCTCGTCCAGTTCGTGCGGATGATCTCGCCGCTGTCCTGGGCCCCCATCGCCGTGGCGGTCTTCGGCATCGGCAACGAGCCGGTGATCTTCCTGATCGCGGTGGCGGCGGTGTGGCCGGTGTTGATCAACACCGTGGCCGGGGTGCGCGCCGTCGACCCGGGCTACCTGGATGTGGCGCGGTCGTTCCACGCCACCCGCTGGGAACTGGTCACCGCCGTGGTGTTGCCGGCCATCAGAGGGCAGTTGCAGACCGGCGTGCGGGTGGCGCTGGGCATCGCCTGGGTGGTGCTGGTTCCGGCCGAAATGCTCGGTGTGCGTTCGGGTCTGGGTTATCAGGTGCTCAACGCCCGGGACCAGCTGGCCTACGACCAGGTGGTGGCGGTGATCGTGGTGATCGGAGCGCTGGGTGTCCTGCTGGATGTCGTCGCGCGTCGGCTGACTTCTTCGGAGCGGTCAAGGGTGGCGCCCAATCGGGGATAAGGTGGCGCCGTGACTCTCTCGGCGATCGTGACCGTCCCCGCGCTGCTCGCGCCGGCTGACTTCACCGCGCCGATCGCGGGCGAGCCGGCGCTGGTGCGAGCTGTGCTGGCGGTGCGCGCCGTGGCGGCGGTATCAGTGGTCGCCGCCGAGGAGTCGGCCGACGCAGCGGCGGAATGTCTTGCGGCCCACGGCTTGGGTGACGTGCCGGTGCGCACGGCGGCGGCGCTGCCCGCCGAGGGGAATTCGGTCCTGGTGCACGACGTCCGCTACCCGCTCGCTCCCGCCGCGCTGGCGGCCCGGGTGGCGGCGGGACTTACGGATCACGACGTCGTACTACCGGTGCTGACGATGACCGACAGCGTGAAAAGCATTGCCGCGCAGGACATCGTGTTGGGCAATGTAGACCGTTCCGAACTCGTCACCGCGCAGTACCCGCGGGGATTCTCCGCAACGGCATTGGCGCAGCTCCCGCAACTCGATGACCTGGCAGCGATCACGTCGGAAGGGCTGCGAGTCGGCACTGTCGAGGGCGACCCGAACGCCTTCGCCGTTGATCTCGCGCACGACCGCGGACTGCTGGAGGCGATCGTCACCGCCGGCTGAGGGCCCCACGCCGAGCGTGGGGCATCTCGTGGGGGTCGTCGGGGTGAATTCAAGGTCCTAGTGCAACAGCAGTGGATTGAAAGGGTTGCACAGTAGTTCGTCGAGGCGTTGGGCGGGTGTTTTCCAGTCGAGGGTTTTGCGTGGCCTGTTGTTGAGTTTGGCGGCGACGTAGTCGAGGTAGTCCTCGGGGAATATCGATAGGTCGGTGCCTTTGGGGAACCATTGGCGCAGTAGCCCATTGGTGTTCTCATTGGTGCCGCGTTGCCAGGGTGAATGCGGGTCGCAGAAGTAGATGTCCAGGTCGATGGCTTTGGTGATCTTGGCGTGGTTGGCCATTTCCATGCCCTGGTCCCAGGTCAATGTTTGGCGCAGCATCGCCGGCAGCCGAGGCATCTTGGCCACGATGGCGTCCTGGAGCGCTTCGGCGGTGTGATTGTCGGGCAGGTACAGCAGCATGGTGTAGCGGGTGGATCGCTCAACGAGGGTTCCGATCGCCGAGCCTGACTCCGTGCTGCCCAGGATCAAGTCGCCTTCCCAGTGCCCCGGCACCGCCCGGTCAAGGGCTTCAGCGGGGCGATCGCTGATGTGGAGCATCCCCGAAATGCGGGTACGGCGTTCCCCGGGCCGGCGCCGTGGATGACGCAACGCCCGCCCGGTGCGCAGGCATGTGTGCAGTTCACGGCGCAGATTCCCTTTGCCCTGCACGTAGATCGACTGGTAGATCGTCTCGTGGGACACCCGCATCTCCATGTCGTCGGGAAACTCCATCACGAGCTGCCGGGCGATCTGCTCGGGGCTGTGGAAGTCCGTCAACCAAGTCTGCACCTGGGCATGCAGGCGGGTGTTGGTGGCCAGCTTGCGTGGGTGCGGGCGCCGAGCGTTGCGTTGGGCACGGCCCTGAGCGGCGCTGGGGAAATAGTGCGGGCGCCGCAACGGACCGCCACGCCACGGGGCGCCGAAACGGAACTGCGGACGGTACTTGTTGCGGCCATCAGAGCTGTTGCGTTTGATCTCCCGACTGATCGTCGACGGGGCCCGACCTAGTCGCTTGGCGATGGAACGGATCGGCTCCTGTGCCGCGACCGCCAGCCCGATCTGCTCACGCTCGGCGAAGGTCAGCCGGGTGTACTGCCTTGGCGCCGAGTCGAACTTGGGTTTCACCCCACCAGCGTTGACAAACCACTGCCATCCAGTGCCCGTCGACACGCCAGCAGCGACCGCAGCGGCATCAATCGACGGCTCACCACTGACACGCGACCAAAAGAGGCGGACCACCGAAGGCAAAGGACCAGGACGCACGCAACAACTCCCCAAATAGGAGCTGTTGCACTAGACCCTTGAATGGAAGCGGCGTGTCGTCTCGTCAGCCCACACGCTCGACGTAGGGCCGCTGCGCTCGTTACCGCCGGCCGAGCAGGCGCTCGGCGACCTGCACGTCATGCGCGAAGGTCACTTTGAAATTCTGGGCCGACCCGGCGATCGCGTGGACCTCGATGTCGGTGAAGCGCTCCACACACGACGAGGTGTCGGTGCCCTCGAACCCGGCGGCCGCCGCGGCGACGTAGGCCTGCCACAGCGGCCCGGCGCGGAAGGCCTGCGGCGTCTGCACCCGCACCAGCGACTGGTCGATGGCACTCAGGCCGTCCGCCGTCATCCGCAACACATCGCCGGACGGCAGCACGGGAATGGCACCACCGTGCGCCCGTGCCGTGGTGACGGCGGAGTCCATCAGGTCGACACCGGCCAGTGGGCGGGCGGCGTCGTGGATCAGCACGACGTCGACCGTGCCGGCGTCGATGTCCGCCGCCAGGTAGCTGAGCACGTTGTGTTCGGAACCGTGTCGCGAATCGCCGCCCTCGACGAATTCGACTGCGGTGCCGGGGAGTTCGTCGGCCATCAGTTGCACGACCTGGTCGCGTTCACCGCGCCGGAACACCAGGATGGTGCGCGCGACCTCGGGGCTTGCGGCCACCGCCGCCACCGACCACGCCACCATGCTGCGGCCGGCCAATTGCAGGTAGGCCTTGTTGCCGTCGGCCCCGACCCGCGATCCGATACCGGCGGCAAGCACGACGCCGACAGCGATGGGGGGAGCGGACACGTCTTCACGGTAGTGGGACGGGAGCGGGGATCTGCGGCAGGCTTACCGTGACGCGGCCCGGACGGGGCCCGGTTCGCTGAAGGGACACGGCATGGATGGGACGCAGCAGGACGCTCCCGACCCACACAGCGCGGTGCGCGCTCACCGGTTGACGCCAATGCGGGGCCGCGATCCCCATGAGAAGCACCGCGTTGCGACGCCGCTGGAGTTGCTGTTCGACCTGACTTTCGTCGTCGCGTTCGGGGTCGCGGCGTCGGAGTTGTCGCACATGTTGTCCGCGGGTCACGTCGGCGCGGGCATCACGGGCTTCGTGTTCTCGACTTTCGCGATCTGTCTGGCCTGGATCAACTTCACCTGGTTCGCCTCGGCGTACGACACCGACGACTGGGTGTTCCGGTTGATGACCATGGTCGAAATGGTCGGCGTGCTGATCCTGGCTCTCGGCCTGCCCGCGTTCTACGCCTCGATCGAGCACGGCCACCACGTCAACAACGCGGTCCTGGTGGCCGGCTACGTGGTGATGCGAATTGTCTTGGTATCCCAGTGGTTACGCGCGGCACGGCAGAATCCGGCGGGCCGATCGGCGGCGATGACGTACGCCGTCATCGTGTCCGCGGTCCAGGTGGGCTGGATCGGCACGGTGTTCCTGCCCACGAGTGTGCCGGTGACACTGAGCATTTGGGTGCTGCTGGCGATCGTGGAACTCGCCGGGCCGATCATCGCGGAAAACCGCTGTGGCGGCACGCCGTGGCACGCGCACCACATCGCCGAACGCTACGGCCTGTTGGCGATCATCGCGCTGGGCGAGGGCGTCGTCGGGACTGTGGCCTCGCTGTCGGCCGTCGTCGCCGAGCACGGCTGGTCCTGGGACTCGGTGCTGCTGGCCATCTCGGGCACGGCCCTGACTTTCGGCATGTGGTGGGTGTACTTCATGGTGCCGTCGGCCGACGCGCTGCATGCGCACCGGGAGCGGGGATTCTGGTTCGGGTATCTGCACATGCCGGTGTACGGGGCCATCGTCGCGACCGGTGCCGGCCTGCACACGGCCGCGTATTTCATCCAGCACCATTCGGCGCTGGGGTCGGTGGCGACGGTGCTGAGCGTGGTGATCCCGGTCGGCGTCTACATCGCGCTGGTGTACGTGCTGTACACGATCATGCTGAGGTCGATGGACTCCCTGCATGTGCTGCTGGTGGTGCTGACCGCTGTCGTTCTGGTGGCGACGGTGGTACTGGCCGGCGTGGGAGTGCCGATGACGGTCTGCCTGCTGGTGGCGAGCTTCGCGCCGATGGTGAGCGTGGCCGGGTTCGAGATCATCGGGCACCGGCACGTCGCGGAAGCCGTCGAGCGCGGAGCGTGAAGAAGGTGGCGAGAAATCGCGAGATTCTGACGATCTGCCCCACGTTGAGCACGTGCGGCTGGGACAAGAATGCACTGGTGTGGCTAACGGGCCACGAGGGGTAGCTGTCATATTCTGTGACTCGTGGCAATTTCGCGTCGTGACCTGCTGAAATACGCTGCAGCCGCGCCGGCGGCGGTGGGCCTGGGAGCCGGGTTGCAATCGGTGCTCGGCGCGACGACCGCCTCCGCGGCCCCGTACGGAGTGTTGCTGGACTACGCCGCGGGAGTGCTCAGCGCGTCCGATATCCGATCGGCAGGAGCGCTGGGCGCCATCCGCTACGTGTCGGACCGCCGACCGGGCGGGGCGTGGATGCTGGGCAAGCCCATCCAGCTACCCGAGGCGCGCGACCTCTACAAAGGCGGGCTGAAAATCGTCTCCTGCTATCAGTACGGCAAGGAATCGACGGCCGACTGGCTGGGCGGGCACGTCGCCGGCGTGCAGCACGCCCAGCGCGGATTCGCCTTGCACACCGCGGCGGGCGGTCCGGTCGGGGCGCCGATCTACGCGTCCATCGACGACGATCCGACTCCTGAGCAGTACAAGGCGCAGGTTGCGCCTTACCTCCGCGGCTGGGAATCGGTGCTGGGTCACCAGCGGGTCGGGGTGTACGCCAACTCCAAGACCATCGAGTGGGCCGTCCAGGACGGCCTGGGGTCGTACTTCTGGCAGCACAACTGGGGCTCGCCCGGCGGGGTCGCGCATCCGGCGGCAGCACTACATCAGGTGGAGATCGACAAGCAACACGTCGGGGGAGTTGGCGTCGACCTCAACCACATCCTCAAGCCGCGCTTCGGGCAGTGGGACTGACGGCCGCGCAGATTACCGCTCAGTAGTTAGCTGGCGCCCGGCTCTAAGAAAACGAGATCAAACCGCAGCAAATGGCCGCTCGGTAACTTACCGCGTGTATAGACATACGGACCGTCATTGTCGAGTGTTTTCTGGATCGGGTCTTTTCCTACTCATTAGTAAGGTCGGACGCCGTCACGAGGGCGGTAACGATTTGATAACAATACCGCTTTGATCAGCGATATTGTTGCTACTCGACCGTAACCACCTGCCAACAGGACGTTTGTCCTGTTGGGTATGGGCGGTCCCGGGACGCGGTGTTACCCAGGTGGGTGGTTACCGATCCGTAGAACTCGCTGGTAACCATTTCCGGCCGAAAAACGCCGCGAATCTTATGACACTCTTAGTGCAGTCGGCCCGGCTCTCCGGCGCCCGAAAACTCGGGTGCCAGACGTAGCACGGGCCTCACGTGATCCGACGTCGCATCGCGTTGCCCCAGGGCCGACTACCAAGACCAAGCAGCACCTTGACGGTTCGCGCGGCAACGAGGGAGAGACGAAGTGACGATCAACGAGCACCGCAACGTAACCAGTAGCAACACCGAGGCCGTGGCGGCGAGTGCCCACGCGCTGGTGGACCTGCTCAACGCCGGGGAGCCGTATGCCGTCGCGTTCGGTGGCCAGGGCGCCTCCTGGCTGGAGAACCTCGAAGAACTCGTCAGCTCGGCCGGCATCGAATCCGAGCTCAGCGAGATCGTCGGCGAAGCGGCCCTGCTGCTGGAGCCCGTCGCGCGCGAGCTCGTCGTCGTGCGCCCCATCGGCTTCGAGCCCATGCAGTGGGTGCGTGCCCTCGCCGCTGACGAGCCGCTGCCGTCGGCCAAGCAGCTGACCACCGCCGCCATCTCCGGCCCGGGCATCCTGCTGGCCCAGATGGCCGCCATCCGTGCCGTGCAGCGTCAGGGCCTGGACCTGGCCGGCACCCCGCCGGTCGCCGTCGCCGGACACTCGCAGGGCATCATCGCCGCCGAGGCTCTCAAGGCCAACGGCACCCGCGACGCCGAGCTCCTCGCCCTCCTCCAGCTCATCGGTGCCGCCGGTTCCCTCGTGTCGCGCCGTCGCGGCATGGTCGGCCGCGGCGACAAGTCGCCGATGGTGTCGGTCACCAACGTCGACCCCGAGCGCATCGCCGAACTGCTCGAAGACTTCTCCCAGGACGTGCGCACCGTGCTGCCGCCGGTCCTGTCGATCCGCAACGGCCGTCGCAGCGTCGTCATCACCGGCACCCCGGAGCAGCTGGCCCGCTTCGAGCTGTACTGCAGCAAGATCACCGAGAAGGACGAGGCCGAGCGCAAGAACAAGCTGCGCGGCGGCGCCGTCTTCAGCCCGGTCTTCCAGGGCGTGCAGGTCGAGGTCGGCTTCCACACCCCGCGCCTTGCCGACGGCATCGAGGTCGTCGACCGCTGGGCCGCCAAGTGCGGTATCGACACCGAGCTGGCCCACGCGATGACCGAGGCCATCTTCGTCAAGCCCATCGACTGGGTCGCCGAAGTCGAGCGCATGCACGACGCCGGTGCCCGCTGGATCATCGATCTCGGACCGAGCGACACCGTCACCCGCCTCACCTCGCCGATCATCCGTGGCCTCGGCATCGGCATCGTGCCCGCCGCCACCCGCGCCGGCCAGCGCTCGCTGTTCACCGTCGGTGCCGCCCCGGTCGTGCAGCCCGCGTGGTCCAGCTTCGCGCCGACCGCCGTCGAGCTGCCCAACGGCGACGTGAAGCTGTCCACCAAATTCACCCGCCTGACCGGCCGTTCGCCGATCCTGCTCGCCGGTATGACCCCGACGACCGTCGACGCCAAGATCGTCGCCGCGGCCGCCAACGCCGGCCACTGGGCCGAGCTGGCCGGTGGCGGCCAGGTCACCGAGGAGATCTTCGAAGGCCGCGTCGCCGAGCTGACCGAGCTGCTCGAGCCGGGCCGCGCCATCCAGTTCAACTCGCTGTTCCTGGACCCGTACCTGTGGAAGCTGCAGCTGGGCGGCAAGCGCATCGTGCAGAAGGCCCGGCAGTCGGGCGCCCCGATCGACGGCGTCGTCGTCACCGCCGGCATCCCCGAGCTCGAAGAAGCCGTCGCGCTCATCGAGGAACTGCACGAAATCGGCATCACCAACGTGGTGTTCAAGCCGGGCACCGTGGACCAGATCAAGTCGGTCATCAAGATCGCCGAAGAGGTCCCGGACCGGGAGATCATCGTCCACGTCGAGGGCGGCCGCGCCGGTGGCCACCACTCGTGGGAGGACCTCGACGACCTGCTCGTCAGCACCTACTCCGACCTGCGTAAGCAGTCCAACCTGACCATCTGCGTCGGTGGTGGCATCGGCACGCCCGAGCGCGCCGCCGAGTACCTGTCCGGCCGCTGGGCCGAGACCTACGGCTTCCCGCTGATGCCGGTCGACGGCATCCTCGTCGGCACCGCCGCCATGGCCACCCTCGAGGCCACCACCTCGCCTCAGGTCAAGCAGCTCCTGGTCGACACCACGGGCACCGATCAGTGGGTCGGCGCCGGTAAGGCCCAGGGCGGCATGGCATCCGGGCGCAGCCAGCTGGGTGCGGACATCCACGAGATCGACAACACCGCGTCGCGTTGCGGCCGCCTGCTCGACGAGGTCGCCGGCGACGCCGACGCGGTCGCCGAGCGCCGCGACGAGATCATCGCCGCGATGGCCAACACCGCCAAGCCGTACTTCGGTGACGTCGCGGACATGACCTACCAGCAGTGGCTGCAGCGCTACGTCGAGCTCGCGATCGGCGACGGCAGCAGCACCGCCGACACCAAGCGCGACCACTCGCAGTGGCTCGACATCACCTGGCGCGACCGCTTCGAGGAGATGCTGCAGCGCGCCGAGGCCCGCCTGAACCCGGCCGACGCCGGCCGCATCGACACCCTCTTCCCGGCCACCGCGGAAGGTGAAGCGCTGCTCGAGGATCCGCAGCGCGCCATCGCCGAGCTGCTCGCCCGGTACCCCGAGGCCGAGACCCTGCGCCTGCACCCGGCGGACATCCCGTTCTTCATCACCCTGTGCAAGACGCTGGGCAAGCCCGTCAACTTCGTCCCGGTCATCGACAAGGACGTGCGCCGCTGGTGGCGCAGCGACTCGCTGTGGCAGGCCCACGACGCCCGCTACGACGCCGACCAGGTCTGCGTCATCCCCGGCACCGCTGCCGTCGCCGGCATCACCCGTGTCGACGAGCCCGTCGGCGAGCTGCTGGACCGCTTCGAGCAGGCGGCCATCGACGACGTCCTGGCCGCCGGCGTCAAGCCCGTTCCGGTCGTGTCCCGCCGCCAGGCCCGCGCCGACATCACCGGCCCGCTGGCCGTCGTCCTGGACTCGCCCGACGTGCTGTGGGCCGGCCGCACCGCGATCAACCCGGTGCACCGCATCGGCGCGCCCAGCGAGTGGCAGGTCAACGAAAACCGTTCGGCCACACACCCTTCCACCGGCTCCCGGCTGGAGCTCGATGGTGACGGCGTGGTCCTGAACGTGCCGCTGTCCGACATCTGGATCGCGATCCGCTTCACCCTGCCGACCGCCACCGTCAACGGTGGTATGCCCGTCGTCACCACCGACGACGCCTCGGCCGCCATGCGCGCCGTGCTCGCCATCGCCGCCGGCGCCGACGGTGTCGACGCCCTGCCGACCGTGACCGACAACGTCGCGACCGTCACCGCCGACTGGGACCCCGAAGAGGTCGCCGACCACACCGGCGTCACCGCCACCTTCGGCGCCCCGCTGGCGCCGGGCCTGACCCTGGTGCCCGACGCGCTGGTCGGCCGCTGCTGGCCGGCGGTGTTCTCGGTCATCGGCGCCGCCGTCACCGACGACGGCATCCCGGTCGTCGAAGGTCTGCTGAGCCTGGTCCACCTGGACCACGCCGCGCACCTGCTGGCCCCGATGCCGGCCGAGCGGGCCGAATTGACCGTCACCGCAACGGCTTCCGCCGCGTACGACACCGAGGTCGGCCGCGTGGTCCCGGTCTCCGTCAGCATCACCGATGCGGACGGCACCGAACTGGCCCGCCTCGAAGAGCGCTTCGCCATCCGTGGCCGCAGTGGTGCCGCCGAGCTGACGGACCCGGCCCGCGCCGGCGGTGCGATCACCGACAACGCCACCGAGACCCCGCGTCGTCGTCGCCGCGACGTCACCGTCACCGCGCCGGTCGACATGAGCGCCTTCGCCGTGGTGTCGGGCGACCACAACCCGATCCACACCGACCGGGCCGCCGCGCTGCTGGCCGGCCTGAAATCGCCCATCGTGCACGGCATGTGGCTGTCGGCCGCCGCCCAGCACGTGGTCACCGCCACCGACGGCCGCGCCACCCCGCCGGCCCGTCTGGTCGGCTGGACCTCGCGCTTCCTCGGCATGGTCATGCCGGGCGACGAGATCGACTTCCGCGTCGACCGCGTCGGCATCGACCGCGGCGCCGAGATCATCGAGGTCACCGCGAAGGTCGGCGGCGAACTCGTGATGGCCGCTTCGGCCCAATTGGCCGCTCCCAAAACGGTTTACGCCTTCCCGGGCCAGGGCATCCAGCACAAGGGCATGGGCATGGAGGTCCGTGCCCGCTCCAAGGCCGCCCGCAAGGTCTGGGACAAGGCCGATACGTTCACCCGCGACGTCCTGGGCTTCTCCGTGCTGCACCTGGTGCGGGACAACCCGACCAGCATCATCGCCAGCGGTGTGCACTACCACCACCCGGACGGCGTGCTGTTCCTGACGCAGTTCACCCAGGTGGCCATGGCCACCGTCGCGGCCGCCCAGGTGGCCGAGATGCGTGAGCAGGGTGCCTTCGTCGAGGGCGCCATCGCCTGCGGCCACTCCGTCGGTGAGTACACCGCCCTCGCTTGCGTGTCCGGTGTGTACGAGCTGGAGGCGCTGCTGGAGGTGGTGTTCCACCGCGGCAGCAAGATGCACGACATCGTCCCGCGTGACGCCAAGGGCCGGTCCGACTACCGGCTGGCGGCCATCCGGCCGTCGCAGATCGATCTCGAGGACGACGAGGTCACCGACTTCGTCGCACGGATCGCCGAGGAGACCGGCGAATTCCTGCAGATCGTGAACTTCAACCTGCGTGGTTCGCAGTACGCGATCGCCGGTACCGTCCGCGGCCTCGATGCCCTGGAGGCAGAGATCGAGCGTCGCCGCGAAATCACCGGTGGCAAGCGGTCGTTCATCCTGGTGCCCGGCATCGACGTGCCGTTCCACTCCGAGGTGCTGCGGGTCGGTGTCAACGACTTCCGCCGTGCGCTCGACCGCGTCATGCCGCACGGGCAGGACCCGGCGATCCTCGTCGGTAAGTACATCCCGAACCTGGTGCCGCGGCCGTTCACCCTGGACAAGGACTTCCTCCAGGAGATCCGCGACCTGGTGCCGGCCGAGCCGCTCGACGAGATCCTCGCCGACTACGACACCTGGCGCCGGGACAACCCGTCCGAGCTGATGCGCAAGACCGTCATCGAGCTGCTGGCCTGGCAGTTCGCCAGCCCGGTGCGCTGGATCGAGACCCAGGACCTGCTGTTCATCGAGGAAGCCGCCGGCGGCCTCGGTGTCGAGCGGTTCGTCGAGGTCGGCGTCAAGACCATGCCGACGGTTGCCGGCCTGGCCACCAACACGCTGAAGCTCCCGGAGTACTCGCACAACACCACCGAGATCCTCAACGTCGAGCGCGACGCTGCGGTGCTGTTCGCCACCGACACCGACCCGGAGCCCGAGGACGACGCGCCCGCCGCCCCCGCTGCCGTCGCGGACGCTCCGGCGGAAGCTGTTGCGGCAGCACCGGTTCCGGCCGCCGCGCCCGCAGCTCCGGCAGGTGGACCACGCCCGGACGACATCACCTACGACGCCGCCGACGCCACCATGGCGCTCATCGCGCTGTCGGCGAAGATGCGCATCGACCAGATCGAGCCGCTGGATTCCATCGAGTCGATCACCGACGGTGCGTCGTCGCGACGCAACCAGCTGCTCGTCGACCTGGGTTCGGAGCTGAACCTGGGCGCCATCGACGGTGCCGCGGAAGCGGACCTGGCCGGCCTGAAGGGACAGGTCACCAAGCTGGCCCGGACCTACAAGCCGTTCGGTCCCGTCCTCTCCGACGCGATCAACGACCAGCTGCGCACGGTGCTCGGCCCCTCGGGCAAGCGTCCGGCATACATCACCGAGCGCGTCAGCAAGGCCTGGGAATTGGGCCCCGGCTGGGCCAAGCACGTCACCGCCGAGGTTGCGCTGGGCACCCGTGAGGGCAGCAGCGTCCGTGGCGGCGACATGGGTGGTCTGCACACCGGCGCACTCTCCGACGCGGCCGCCGTCGACAAGGTCATCGACGCCGCCGTCGTCGCGGTCGGCGCCCGTAAGGGCATCGCCGTCGCGCTGCCGTCCGCCGGCGGTGCCGGTGGCGGTGTGGTCGACTCGGCCGCGCTGAACGAGTTCGCCGAGAAGGTCACCGGCCCCAACGGTGTGCTCGCCGGGGCCGCTCGCCTGATCCTGGGTGAGCTGGGTCTGCAGGCGCCGGTGTCCGTGCCGGACGCCACCGACTCCGAGCTGATCGACCTCGTGACCGCCGAATTGGGTTCGGACTGGCCGCGGTTGGTGGCTCCGTCGTTCGACGGCCGCAAGGCTGTGCTGTTCGACGACCGCTGGGCCAGCGCCCGTGAGGACCTGGCACGCATCTGGCTGCTCGACGAGGACGACGTCAACACCGACTGGGCCAAGCTTTCCGAGGGCTTCGAAGGTGCCGGACACGTCGTGGCCACGCAGGCCAGCTGGTGGCAGGGCAAGGCGCTCGCCGCCGGCCGCACCCTCCACGCCGCGCTGTACGGCCGCGCCGCTGCCGGTGCGGAGAACCCGGAGAAGGGTCGCTACGCCAACGAGGTCGCGGTTGTCACGGGTGCCTCCAAGGGCTCGATCGCCTCGGCCGTGGTGGGCCAGCTGCTCGCCGGTGGCGCGTCGGTCATCGCAACCACGTCCAAGCTGGACGACTCCCGGCTGGCGTTCTACCGGACGCTGTACCGCGACAACGCCCGCTTCGGCGCCCAGCTGTGGGTCGTGCCCGCAAACATGGCCTCCTACAGCGACATTGACGCGCTCGTCGAGTGGGTCGGTACCGAGCAGGTCGAGAACCTGGGCCCCAAGGCCATCCACCTCAAGGACGCGCAGACCCCGACGCTGCTGTTCCCGTTCGCCGCGCCGCGCGTGGCCGGGGACCTGTCGGAGGCCGGCGCCCGTGCCGAGATGGAGATGAAGGTTCTGCTGTGGGCCGTGCAGCGGCTCATCGGTGGGCTCTCGCACATTGGTTCCGACCGCGACATCGCCTCGCGTCTGCACGTCGTGCTGCCCGGTTCGCCGAACCGCGGCATGTTCGGTGGCGACGGAGCCTACGGCGAGTCGAAGGCTGCGCTCGACGCGGTCGTCGCCCGCTGGAAGGCGGAAACCTCGTGGTCGCAACGGGTTTCGCTGGCGCACGCCCTGATCGGCTGGACCAAGGGCACGGGCCTGATGGGCCACAACGACGCCATCGTGGGTGCTGTCGAAGAGGCCGGTGTCATCACGTACACCACCGAAGAGATGGCTTCCATGCTGCTGAACCTGTGCAGCATCGACGCCAAGGTGTCGGCCTCGCGTGAGCCCATCCAGGTTGACCTGACCGGTGGCCTCGGCGACATCGAGCTCGACATGGCCGAGCTGGCCGCCAAGGCTCGCGAGGAGATGGTGGCCGAGGCCGCTGCCGGCGAAGATGAGGCGGAAGACGCCGCACTCACCATCTCGGCGCTGCCGTCGCCGCCGCGCGGCTACCAGGCCGCGCCGGCTCCCGAGTGGGCCGACCTGGACATCGACCCGGCCGACATGGTCGTGCTGGTCTCCGGCGCCGAACTCGGCCCGTACGGCTCGTCGCGCACCCGGTTCGAGATGGAGGTCTCCGGCGAGTTGTCGGCCGCGGGCGTCCTGGAGCTGGCCTGGACCACCGGTCTGGTCAAGTGGGAAGACGACCCGAAGCCGGGTTGGTACGACACCACCACCGGTGATCTGGTCGACGAGTCCGAGTTGGTCGAGCGCTACCACGAGACCGTGCTCGAGCGCGTCGGCATCCGCGAGTGGGTGGACGACGGCGCGATCGACCCCGATCACGCTGCGCCGCTGCTGGTTTCGGTGTTCCTCGACAAGGACTTCTCCTTCGTCGTGTCTGCCGAGGCCGATGCCCGCGCCTTCGTCGACTTCGATCCGGAGCACACGGTCATCGCGCCGGTGCCGGACAGCAGCGACTGGCAGGTCACCCGCAAGGCCGGTACCGAGATTCGCGTGCCCCGCAAGGTCAAGCTGTCGCGGACCGTCGGCGCCCAGGTGCCGACCGGCTTCGACCCGCAGGTCTACGGCGTCACGCCGGACATGACCAGCTCGATCGATCGCCTGGCGCTGTGGAATCTGGTCACCACCGTGGACGCGTTCCTGTCGGCCGGCTTCACGCCGGAAGAGCTGATGCGCTGGGTGCACCCGAGCCTCGTGGCCTCCACGCAGGGCACCGGTATGGGCGGCATGACCTCGATGCAGACCATGTACCACGGCAACCTGCTGGGCCGGAACAAGCCGAACGACATCCTGCAGGAAGTCCTGCCGAACGTCTTCGCCGGTCACGTCGTGCAGTCCTACATCGGTAGCTACGGCGCGATGATCCACCCGGTCGGCGCGTGCGCCACCGCCGCGGTGTCGGTCGAAGAAGGCGTCGACAAGATCCGTTTGGGCAAGGCCGAATTCGTGGTCGCCGGCGGTTACGACGACCTGACGCTGGAAGCCATCATCGGCTTCGGCGACATGTCGGCCACCGCCGAGACCGCGATGATGCGGGCCCGTGGCATCAGCGACTCGAAGTTCTCGCGCGCCAACGACCGTCGTCGCCTCGGCTTCGTCGAAGGCCAGGGCGGTGGCACCGTCCTGCTGGCCCGTGGTGACCTCGCGGTGAAGATGGGCCTGCCCATCCAGGCCGTCGTCGCCTACGTGTCGTCGTTCGGTGACGGTGTGCACACCTCGATCCCGGCCCCCGGCCTGGGTGCCCTCGGTGCCGGCCGCGGTGGACGTCAGTCGCAGCTGGTGCGCGACCTGGCCAAGCTGGGCGTCACCCCGGACGACATCGCGGTGATCTCCAAGCACGACACCTCGACGCTGGCCAACGACCCCAACGAGACCGAGCTGCACGAGCGGCTCGCCGCCTCGATGGGCCGGTCCCCGGGCAACCCGCTGTTCATCGTCAGCCAGAAGAGCCTGACCGGGCACAGCAAGGGTGGCGCCGCGGCGTTCCAGATGCTGGGCCTGTGCCAGGTCCTGCGCGACGGCGTCATCCCGCCGAACCGCAGCCTGGACTGCGTCGACGACGAGCTGTCCAACGCCCAGCACTTCGTGTGGGTGCGGGAAGCGCTGAAGTTCGGCGACCGGCTGCCGCTCAAGGCCGGTCTGGTCACCAGCCTCGGCTTCGGTCACGTGTCGGGCCTGATCGCTCTGGTGCACCCGCAGGCACTGGTCGCGGCCCTCGATCCGGCGGAGCGCGAGGACTACCTGCGCCGTGCCGGTGAGCGGGTGCTGGCCGGTCAGCACCGGTTGGCTTCGGCCATCGCCGGTGGGCGTGCGCTGTACGAGAAGCCGGCCGACCGCCGCTTCAGCAACGATGCGCCCGAGAAGCGTCAGGAAGCCGACATGCTGCTCGACGCCGACGCGCGCCTGGGTGAGGACGGTTGGTACGCCCGCTCGTGAGGCCTTCTGAGGTCTCGGGATTGGGTCCGCTAGGTTGTTGCCCATGAGCATCCTGGGTGTGGGCATCGACCTGGTCTCGATTCCCGATTTCGCCGAGCAGGTCGACCAGCCGGGCACCGTCTTCGCGGAGACGTTCACCCCAGGTGAACGCCGTGACGCCGCCGACAAGAGTTCGTCGGCGGCACGGCACCTGGCGGCCCGCTGGGCGGCCAAAGAGGCTGTGATCAAGGCGTGGTCGGGCTCGCGCTTCTCGAAGCGTCCGGTGCTGCCCGAGGGCATCCACCGCGACATCGAGGTCGTCACCGACATGTGGGGCCGGCCCAAGGTGCGGCTGTCCGGCGAGATCGCCGAGCACCTCAAGGGCGTGGCCATCCACGTGTCGCTGACCCACGAAGGCGATACCGCGGCCGCGGTGGCGGTGCTCGAGCAGGACTAGTTTCTTTCAGATGTAGATGCCCCCGACACCTCGGTGTCGGGGGCATCTACATCTGTCCGCCCTGCTTCTCAGTCTTTGCGGCCGGTGACGGCGAGGCTGACGCCCAGGCCGACCATGGCCAGGCCGCCCGCACCACCGATGGCGGCGAAGCGGCGCGGGGACTGCGCGAACCAGTCCCGGGCCAGCCCGGCCGCCAGCGCCCACACGCTGTCAGAGATCACCGCGATGGCCAGGAACACGACACCCAGCACGAGCATCTGTGCCGCCACATTTCCCGCGCTGGCGTCGACCACCTGCGGCAGTGCCGCGACGAAGAACACGATGGTCTTGGGGTTGGTCATGCCGACGACGAAACCGTCGGCCAGCACGCGGGTCGGCCGCTTCGCCGACGCGCCGCCGGTGAGTACCTCGCCGAGTCCGTGTCGATGCCGGAAGGCTTGGATGCCAAGGTAAATCAGGTAGGCCGCGCCGACGAATTTGATGACGCCGAACGCCAGCGACGAGGCCAAGATGAGGGCACCGGCACCCAGGGCCACCGCCAGGATCTGGACGTAGGCGCCCATCGCGTTACCGGCCACGGTCAACAACGCCTGGCGGCGGCCGACGGTCAGTGCGCGACCCACGGTGAACAGCACACTCGGCCCGGGGATCACGATGACCAGCAACGAGATCAACCCGAACGCCAACAGATGACCCATCGACGGCATGCGGTGACGATACGCCGGGTCACGAGGCAGCGCACTACGCTCGACGTCATGACTGATCTCGTCGCCCGCGTCCGTGAGGTGCTGCCGTCAGTGCGAGCCGACCTGGAGGAGCTGGTCCGCATCCAGTCGGTGTGGGCCGACCCGGCCCGCCACGCCGAGGTACACCGCAGCGCAGCGCTGACCGCAAAGCTGTTGTCCGAAGCCGGTTTCGGTGAGGTACACATCGTCCAGGAGGGCGGTGCCCCGGCGGTGATCGCGCGCCATCCCGCGCCCGAAGGCGCCCCCACCGTGCTGCTGTACGCGCACCACGATGTGCAGCCCGAGGGCGACGTCACGCAATGGGACTCGGCGCCGTTCGAACCGACCGAGCGGGACGGCCGGCTCTACGGCCGCGGCAGCGCAGACGACAAGGCCGGTATCGCCGTGCACCTGGCCGCGATGCGCGCGCACGGCGGCAACCCGCCCGTCGGCGTGACGGTATTCGTTGAGGGCGAAGAGGAATCGGGCTCCCCGTCGCTCGGGGCGTTGTTGAGCGCGCACAGGGACCTGCTGGCCGCCGACGTCATCGTTATCGCCGATTCCGACAACTGGAGCACCGAGATTCCGGCGCTGACGGTGTCATTGCGGGGCCTGGCCGACTGCGTCGTCGAGGTGGCGACGCTGGACCACGGCCTGCACTCGGGGCTGTGGGGCGGCGTGGTGCCCGACGCGCTGAGTGCCCTGGTGCGGCTGCTGGCGACGCTGCACGACGACGACGGCAATGTCGCGGTCGCCGGCTTGTACGAAGGCACCGCAGCCGATGTCGACCGGGGGCCCGACTGGGTGGCCAGCGAGACCGGGATGCTCGACGGCGTGCAGCAGATCGGTTCGGGCTCTGTGGTGCAACGGCTTTGGGCCAAGCCGGCGATCACCGTTATCGGCATCGACACCACGTCGATCGCCAAGGCGTCGAACACGCTGATCCCTTCGACGCGGGCGAAGATCAGCATGCGGGTCGCTCCGGGCGGGGACGCGCTGGCCCATTTGGCGGCCTTGACCCGTCACCTTCAGAGCCACGCGCCCTGGGGCGCGCGCGTCACCGTCACGCCCGGAGACGTCGGGCAGCCGTACGCCATCGACGCCGGCGGCCCGGTGTACGACGCGGCGCGGTCGGCGTTCGCGCAGGCGTGGGGTGTCGAGCCAGTGGACATGGGGATGGGCGGGTCGATCCCGTTCATCGCCGAGTTCGCCGAAACCTTCCCCGAGGCAACGATTCTGGTAACCGGTGTCGAGGACCCCGGCACACAGGCGCACAGCATCAACGAGAGCCTGCACCTCGGCGTGCTGGAGAAGGCAGCGATCTCCGAGGCGCTGCTCTTGGGTGCGCTTGCACGCTCGACATCCAGCGGCTGACTCAGAATGACTCGGGATCGCGGTGAACCGACTCCGGTACCGGATGCTGGTACAGCCGAGAGGCGTTCTCCCAGGTGATCTTTCGGATCGCGTCGGCGGGTAGGCTGCCGATCTCCTCGTGGATGGTCGCCTGGGTGTGCGGCCATGTCGAATCGCAGTGCGGGTAGTCGGCCTCGAGCATGATGTTGTCGACACCGATGCGGTCCCGCTGCACGAACGACGACTGGTCTTCGACCGCGCAGAACCAGAAGTTGCGAGTGAAAACCTCGGCCGGAGTGAGTTTTTCGCCCAGCCGCTCCCAGGTGCCGTACATCGAGTGGTAGCTGAGCATGTGATCGAGCCGGTCCAGCAGGCCGGCGACCCAGCCGATGCCGCCCTCTGACAGGCAGATCTTGAGGTCCGGGAACCGGCTGGGCAGACCGGAGTACAGCCAGTCCACCGCTGCTGAGATGGCATAGGCGAAGAACAGCACGCCCTGCACGTCCGGTGGCGCGTCCGGCGTCGTGGAGGGGGAGGAGCCCGACGACCCGATGTGCAGGTTCACGACTGTGCCGGTCTCGGCGCAGGCCGCCATCATCGGATCCCAGTAGCCCGAATGGATGGTCGGCAGCCCCAGCATCGCGGGGTTCTCGCTGAAAGTCATGGCGTGGAAACCACGTTCGGCGTTCTCGTAGATCATCTTGGCGCCCACTTCGGGGTCCAGCAGCCACGGCAGCTGGCAAGGGATGACCCGGTCCGGGTACGACCCGGCCCACACGTCGAAGTGCCAGTCGTTCCAGGCCCGTACCGAGGCCATCGCCAGGTCCCGGTCGGTGGTGACCTGCTGCAGCCGCTGGCCGGCGAACCCGGGCAGGAACGACGGGAAGTTCAGCGAGGCGTACACCCCGTTGAGGTCCATGTCCCGGACACGTTCGTGGATATCCCAAGCGCCCCGGCGCATCTCATCGAATCGGACCGGCTCGAAGCCGTACTCGGACACCGGCCGGCCGACCACGGCGTTGAACCCGACGTTCGGCAGTTCCTGGCCGTCGTACACCCAGGTCTGACCGCCGTTGTCGGTATCGACGACGCGCGGCGCCCGGTCGGCGAACTTGCTCGGCAGCCGTCCGGTGAAGGTGTCGGGCGGCTCGACGATGTGGTCGTCGACCGAGATCACGGTGTAGCGGCGTGGAGCGCGGGGCGGGTCGGGCAGCAGCGTGACGGTGCGGTCCGCACCCGTCTTGGCGACGGTGAAGTCCAGGTTGGTGGCCAGATCGTCGATGGATTCCATGTCGTACCAACGCCTTTACTGCAGAACGGACGGATCGGATTTGATGGTCATGCGCGCAGCGCCGGCCCAGTACACGTCGGCCGCGCGCTCGATCAGGGAGGCCTTCATGCCGGCCATGTCGGACCACTTCATCTCGGTCGGCTTCAGGCCCGTCAGGAGGACGTCGTAGGCCAGCTTGCAGACCCGCTCGATCGAGGCCGCCCGATACACCGCCTCCGCCAGGTTGCGGCCGGTCGCGATGACGCCGTGGTTGGCCAGGATGGTGAGGTTTGCATTTCCGATCCGACCAGCCAATTCGGCTGCGCGCGAGGGACTGTCGACTTCGCCGTCGTACTCGTCGACCAGGCAGAGGTCGTCCAGGAACAGCGACCCGGTCTGGTGTACCAGCTCCGGCAGCCGGCCCAGCGCGGCGAGCACGCACACGTAGTAGGGGTGGTTGTGGATCACGACGCGGGCGTCCGGGCGGGCACGGTGGAGCTCAGTGTGGATGTGGATGGCCGGGGTCACGTCCCAGCGGCCCCGCTGCACGCGGGCGTCCTCGTCGACGACGCAGATGTCGGAAGCAGTGACCTCCTGCCACCACAAGCCCCACGGGTTGACGTACATGTCGGTCTGGCCGTCCGGCTGCCAGGTGATGTGCCCGGCCAGGTTCTCGGCGAAGCCGATGCTCGCGAGGTGGCGGAAGGCGATGGCCATGGCCTGCTCGTCGGTCAGGTCGACACCGATCGGGGGTGTCACCGACGGCGCCCAGACTTCGAGGCCGCCGCGGCGGGGTGTCGTTCTGCTCCTCGCGTGCGCGTGCTCAGGTGCGGTCATGTCCGTCTCCCATTCGAGCTCGAATATCTTCGCGCAGTTGTCCTTTGGCGACCTTGCCGCCCGAGGATCGGGGCAGTTCGTCGACCACGATCAACCGCTCGGGCAGCAGCTCCTTCGAAACGTCCTGGGCCAGCAGGTGCGTACACAAATCCTCGAGGTTCAGCGTCGCAGACCCGATCAATTCGACGTATACACAGACCTTTTCGCCGAACACCGGATCAGGCATCGCCACCGCCGCGGCCAGTCCGACAGCCGGATGGGTGGTGACGACGTCCTCGACCTGGTTCGCGCTGATGTTCTTGCCGCCGCGCACGATGAAGTCGGACGTCCGGCCCGTCACCCGCAGGTAGCCGTCGGTGTCGATCTCGCAGATGTCGCCCATCCGCATCCAGCCGTCGGTGGTGAACAGCTTGTCGTGGTCGGTGCCACCCAGATAGCCGAGACTGGTCGCCGGGCCGCGGCAGGCGGGCTGGCCTCGGCCGATGTCGGTGACGTCGATGTCGCCGTCGAACAGGCGGACGGCCATGTCAGCGACGATCCGGCCACCGGTGCGCAGCCGGTGCTCCAGTGAATCGTGCACCGTGGTGCCGCTGAGCAGGCCCGTCTCGTTGGAGCCGTAGAACTGCAGAATCGTTGCGCCGGTCAGCTTTTCGAACTCGAAGGCGGGGCGGTAGGGCAGGGCCTCACCGCCGGTGAACACCACGCGCAGAGAGCTCAGGTCGTAGTCGCGCGCCACCGGGTCGGCCATGATCATGGTCAATTGGGTACTGACACAACACAACACGGTGACCTTGTGCCGTTCGATGGCGGCACAGGCCGCCGCGACAGTGAATCGGTCCAGCAGCACGCTGGTGGTGCCCAGGTGGATGGGGGTGATGTGGGTGGTCCACAGACCGAAGCCGAACGGGGTCGGGATGGCCGGCAGGAAGACGTCGTCGGAGGACAGCAGGCCGTTGGCGACCGCCTGCTGATGGAAGTAATACCAACGGTTCTGGGTGTGCACGACGCATTTGGGCAGCCCGGTGGTGCCGGACGTCGAGTTGATGAGGAAGACGTCGTCGGGGCCCAGCCGGGTCTCGGGGCTCAGGTCCGCCGGCTCGGTGCCCACGGCCAGTTCGTCCAGTGTCAGCAGCGGGCAACCGATGGCGGTAGCGACGGTTCGGGCCTGCGTCTCGCGCGGGGGATCGGTGACGAGCAGCCGTGGCTCCGCACCCTGCAGGATGGCCGTGACCTCGCGGGCCCCGGCGCGCGCACCGACACCGACAACCACCGCCCCGCAGCGCTCGATCGCGACGAACAGCACGTGGATCGCCGTGGTGTCGCCGTGCCACACGGCGATCCGATCCCCGGAGCGGACACCCGCGCCGGCCAGCTGGCCGGCCAAAGCGGTTGCCGCGGTGTCGAATTCACTCCAGGTCAGCGTCCGGTCCGGGTGATCCACATAGGCGACGCGATCGGGGGTGCGAGTGGCGTTGGCGCGTACGGCGTCGGAGATCGTGGTGTCGATCCACCAGCCATTGGCGTAGAAGCGCGCGACGTCCTCGGCGGTGAAGGCGGGCGAACTCGTGACCGCCGTTTCCGTCGTCATCGCCTCCAGTCGCATCTTCAAATCATATGAAAATAAGAACGCACCTTGTCAAGGATTCACGAAGATCGCGTGCGGGTGCGCACCATCGCCGGGTCTACCACCCCGGCCGAGCCCGGGTAGTGCTGGGCGTCGAGCAGATGCGTCGCTGCCAGCTCACGTGCCCGTTCGGCGTCACCGGCCTCGATGGCATCGATCAGCGTGCGGTGCTCCTCCAGCGCGGACCGGCGCTCGTCGATGGGGATGCTGCCGTGGTCGGTGAACTGCCGCGACCAGCTCAGTTCATGCGACGACCACAGGGCCTCCAGGGTCCCGGCGAGGACGATCATCGTCTCGTTGCCGCAGTGCTGCACCAGCGCCTCGTGGAAGCGCCGGCTGGCGGAGGTGACCAGCACGAGGTCCTCGACGGATTCGACCGACTCAGCATGGATATCCCGAAGTATCGGCACCACAGCGGTCTTGCGGTCTGCCCGCTGCGCGCACAATGCCGCGCAGGCCGGCTCGACCTGTTGCAGGGCGGCGCCGACGTCGCCGAGGCTCACCTGGTTCGCGCCGAGCACCAGACCCATCGTGTAGGCCACGTTGCTCGCGCTGGGCCGGTGAACCACCGAGCCGCCGAGCTTGCCGCGGCGCACGCTGAGCAGACCTTCTGCGTCCAAGATGCGGATGGCCTCGCGCAATGACGGCTTACTGATCGGAAACTGGATCAGCAGCTCGTCCTCCGTGGGCAGCACGCTGCCGTCGGCAAGGTCGCCACTGAGGATGCGCCGGCGCAACTCGTCGGCCACCTGCTCGGCGAGGCGGCGGAAACGGACGTCAGGCGCGGCCACTGGTCGAGTGTGCCAGAGAGGGGCGCCGCGGTGACCGAAGTCGACACCCGGCCTATCCGGTGCAGCCCGGGGGTGCGAAACGTCGTACCCCCGGGCGCCGGAGTTTCTAGTCGTCGTCCTCGTCTTCTTCGTCGTCGTCCTCGTCGAAGTCCAGATCGAGCGGGTCTTCACTGTGGGGGTCCACGGAGTACTGCTGCCAGTAGGACGGGCTGAAGTAGATGGTGTCCGAGTTGTCGGCGTCGTCACCGATCTGGACCCAGAGAATCTGGTCCTCGATGCCATGGCTCAGCGCCTGGGGGTAGCGAATGCTGCTGTCGACGGTGCGGATGTGAATGTTGTACGTCACGCCAAAAGTCTTGCACCTGAACGCATATTCGGTGCGCCGTCAGGGTTGCGAACTCCGGACCCGCTGATTAAGAGTCAGCGGGTCCACCAACTTGTGCGCGGCCCCGATCAGACCGACAGGTCCCGCCGCAGTTTCGCAACGTGGCCCGTGGCCTTGACGTTGTACTGCGCGACCTCGACGTTGCCCTTCTCGTCGATGAGGAACGTCGAGCGGATGACGCCCTGCACGGTCTTGCCGTACATCGTCTTCTCGCCGAACGCGCCGTACGCGGTGAGCACCTTGCGGTCGGGGTCGGACAGCAGCGGGAACGTCAGGCCCTCGTTGTCGCGGAACTTGGCGAGCTTCTCCGGCTTGTCGGGGGAGATGCCGATGACGTCGAGTCCGGCCTCGTTCAGTTCGGCCAGGCTGTCACGGAAATCGCAGGCCTGCTTGGTGCAGCCCGGCGTGGACGCGGCGGGGTAGAAGTAGACGATGACCTTGCGGCCCTTGTAGTCAGACAGCTTCACGGTGTTGCCGTCGGCGTCGGCCAGGCTGAACGCAGGGGCTTTGGCGCCCACTTCGAGTCGCGGGGTCGGTGCCACCGGAATGTCCCTTCTGTCGGCCAAGCGTTGCTGTTGCAGCAAGCTGCTCTAGGGTAGAGCGCCAAGGAGCAACCCGAGCTGGAGGGCTGAAGTGGCTGACCGGAATCCTGACGAGATCAAGCAGGAAATCGATCGTGCACGCGATCAGTTGGCGTTGACGGTTGACGCCCTCGCGGAGCGGGCAAATCCCCAGCGACTGGCTGACGACGCAAAGGCCAAGGCCATTGCGATCGCTTCCAAGCCGGCGGTGATCGCGTCGTTCGCCGGACTCGGCGTTGTCGTGCTGGTGATTGTTATCCGCAAGATCCGCGGATAACCCGACTTTCTAGTTCCCGCGACGCGGCGTCAGCCAGCCTGGCAGCCAGCTGCGCGGAGGATTCGCGACCCGGCCCAGTCGGGTGCAGTTATGGACGATCACCAGGGTGTCCTCAGCTGCTGTCACCACGTCGGCGCTGGGCGCGGCGTAGGCGGCAGCGGCAAGGGGTGTCATCAGCTAACTCCCTTCTGGCATCGTCACCTACATTTCTACATCATGGTACGCGGTTTCAGCTAACTCTGCATTCGCCTCGCTCATCGCAAAATTGCAGGTCTATGTGATTTTTGGCGGTTTGTGGATGTCAGCCGCTATTGACGGTGATGTCTGTATGCAAGCTTTCGACGGGCGCGTAGTGGCTACTGTTCGGTTCATGTTGGGTGGCGTCGGTGCATCGCCCGTCGGCATCCGGGGCGCTGCGTGGGCGGTTCGGGGCCACTGTTCCGTTCGGTGTGATGTTGGACACCGCCGCGGGCGGTGCCGGTGCTGATCGGGCCCGTTTTCCTCGCGACGCAACGTGCCTGCCGGGTTCGAATACGGCGCTGACCATACGATTTCACCCTGCGGCCATCGGGCTGTTAAGGTCTCTCTCGCGCGCCGTTAGCTCAGTTGGTAGAGCAGCTGACTCTTAATCAGCGGGTCCGGGGTTCGAAACCCTGACGGCGCACAGAGCGAAAGCCCCCTCCTTCGGGAGGGGGCTTTCTTCGTTTGCCGCCCAGGACGGCGAGGGCAATGATCGGCGAGGGCAATGATCCCTGCACCATCGGGCAAGCTCTCCTGGCTGGGACCGCCGGCGAAGCACAATTGAGCGATGACCGCCGAGCGTGACCGCCGTGTCCGCACCCGGGCTGAGGACACTCCGCGTCGGCCAGACCTGGTTGAGGACAGGCCCCATCCGCTGCTGCAGATACAGCGCCTGGCTGGGAACTCGGCCGTGGCGCAGGTGTTGCAGCGCGAGAGTCCGACCCGTGAACAGAACATTTCGGCGTTGGACGGCGAACTCGCCGCCGCTGAGACCGATGCGTCGAAGTGGAAAGACGTGGCCTTGCGGCTGAATGGTTTCGAGCGGAGCGATATCGCGCGCATGGCGGCGAAGATGAAGCGATCTGTCCGGCCTGCGGTTGGCGCGATGAAAAGCCAAGCGGCAGAACATCGTTACCTCTGACGTAATCGACTTGCCGCGTGCCGGCCGCGAAGCTTTGAGCTGACCAACCGACACGAAAGAGGTCAGCATGAACGACATCGTCACCGCCTACCTGAAGACGTGGAACGCCACCGACCCGACCGAGCGCAAAGCACTGCTCGACGACCACTGGGCGCCCGAGGCGACGTACACCGATCCGATGGCCGACGTGGGCGGGCACGACGCCATCGCCGGCGTCATCGGCGCGGTGCACACCCAATTCCCCGGATTCGTCTTCTCGCTCGTCAGCGGCCCGGACAGCCACCACAACCAGGCTCGCTTCCAGTGGGGCCTGGGACCGGCGGGGGAGCAGCCTCCGATCGTCGGGTTCGACGTGCTCGCCACCGACGCCGACGGTCGCATCCGGTCGGTGCACGGCTTCCTGGACCAGGTGCCGGGCTGAACCTAGGCCTCGGGGGTTCGGAACGTGGCCAGCCGAGCGGTCGCCAGCGCCTGTTCGGCGTCGTACTGCTCGAACGTTCCGACCACACTGAACCCGAGGTGCTCAGCCAGTCGCAGCGAGGCGCGGTTGGCGGTCTGGGTGACGATCACGACAGGTTGGTCATCCAGCTCGCCGGCCGCGTATCGCAGCAACAGCCGCGTGGCTTCACTCGCGTAGCCGTGGCCCCACGCGTGCGGCCGAAAGACATAACTCAGTTCGAGTTCGTCGCCGCCGGGGTCCAGATGGCCGGGAACGTCGTTTCGACGGCGGCTCAGCGTCACCGTCCCCAGCATGTCGTCGGAATCCGCGGGCGTCGCGATGTAGCAGCCGGGGGCGTCCAATAGCGTTGCCGCGCCGACCCCTTCGAGTACAGCGCGCACTTCGTGGACAGGTCGCGGTCCGCCCAGATACCGGCGTACCCGTGCGTCGGTCTGCGTTTCGATCAGGCCTTGGGCGTCATCGTCACGCGCCTTGCGAAGACGGACGCGAGGCCCTTCGAGACAGGAGGCTCGCAATTCGATCGCATCACCCATGTTCACGACTGTGCGCTGGCGCGGGTGCCGCATAGTGCCGCTTTCGGCAGTTCCCTCGATCGCTAACCTGCGCAAGCGATTCCATCCAAATTTTGCGATGTCCCCATCCAAATCAGGGCGTGGAGCCCGTCGGTACAACGTCGAATTGGTCGGGATACAGGATCACGTTGTCATAGCGGAACCCGCTCGATGACGTGTCGTCGGGAATGTTGACGTCGACCGCGTAGCCCTCTGTCGGTTGTTCGTACGCTTCGACGACCGCGCCGGTTGTTCCCTTCGGAATGATCGCGTCACGGAACCCGCTGGGGATATCGACCGTCAGCACGACGCAGTCGTACACACGTGCTTTCACTAGTGAACCTCCAGCCAGTTGGTGATCAGACGAGGAACTCCGTCTTCCATCTGATAGATCATCTTGAGTGTTCCCCGACCAGTCGGTCCATTGATAGTCGAACTCACCTCGTACCGCTGGCCGAACTGGGTCATCTTGTCGAGGACAGCGGGACTGTTTGGAAGTTGAGCCCGAATCTGTTGCAGCACTTGCTGCGTCGCTGCCTCTCTGCCGGCTGCGGTGTCGACGTTAAACCCGACCTGCTGCCAGGCCTGCCATTTGCCGTTGTTCGCGAGGTTGGTCGGGTCCATCGAATAGCCTTCGAATTTCTTTGGATCGATCACGGCCTTGGCGGCGTTGGCGAGCGGGCCGCTCTCGGCGGCTGCCGCTGCCGCTGGCACCTTGACTTCGCCTTCGGCCACTTTGCCGAACGGGAACCCGCCGCCCTGAGCTACGCCAGTGTTCGGATCAAACTGCGGGGGCAGTGGTGTCTTCGGTTGAGGCTTGTGGTTGTCCGCTCCGGTGTAGGGGTTGTGTTCCCCGTCCTGCATGTCTTGTTTGAAGCGGCGCAGGTCGACCGCCTGCGCCATTCGGTCGGAGGTGTGCCGTTCGGCATCCACGAGGGCACGCGTGGTGTACCGGATGTTGTCGGCATGCTGTCGGGCCGCGGCCTGCCGTGTGGCGCGCTCGCTGGCCACGAACCGGTATCGCTGGTCGGTCACTGACAGGTCATCGCCCACGGTGAACTCGTCGGTCTCGGCGTCGCTGATTGCCTCCATGACGGAGCGATGTGCACCTCGGATCGCGTCAGCGCCCGTGCTGGCGATCTTGGCTGCAGACCGCAATGACTCCGCCGATCCACGCACGTGCACGAGGTCTCGCCAAGTTGAATCTTGCGCCGTGTCAGCGGCGTCACCCTGCCACTCCGTGCCGCCGGGGCGTTTCGTGGCCACGTGTGCGGTGTGGAAGCTGTTCTCCCACAGCTCGGCGGCGCTGTTCCAGCTGTCGGCCGCCGCGTGAAGGTGGTCTACGGACCAGCTCTCGAGCTGCGAACGAGTCAGGCCGCTCATAATTCGACTGCGGTGATTCCGACAGCTCCCGAATGGTCGGCGGCCGTGTAGGCGGCGCTGGCGGCATGCAGCTTGCTGCTTGAGCCCTTTAGTCGGTCCCCGTAGTGCGCGGCTGCTTCCCGCACTTGTGTGTGTATGGCCGCTACGGCCGTCGCGGTGGGTTGGTGAGGCGAGCCCACACATTTCGGTGGGCCATGTGCCGTGATGTGGTCCGCTGCGTCTGCTATCCCCTCGGCCGCATGCGCCAGCCCGTGTGCGTCAGCAGCCAATTTCCCCACAAATTGAGCGTAGGGCCTATATGGGGTACTCGTCGTCGCGAGTTTGTACGCACCCTGAGTTCCATCTGGCCCGTTCAAGGCTCGGCCCATGAGTGGACGGCGAGCTCGATCGGGCTTCTGTGGTGGATGCGCGTGAGCGGCAACCTCGGGCTCCGACGATCGAACCGGCCGCTCCTTTGAGTAGAAGGGGCCAACCTTGGTTGTTTTGCTTGAGTCTCGGCGGACGGCGGTATCGTCCGTCGCGATGGTGTCTCGATAGTCGTAGTAGTCCGTCAGCGCGAAACAACACTTCTGGAACAACTTCTGCGACACCGCCGACCTGGTGTTTTCAGTAAGCGGGACCCATCTCTGCTCAGCTGTCTCGCTTCCTTAGTTCTGATACATCGATCGCTGCGCCGCGTAGGTAAATGGCGGAGGTGGGATCGTGGGGCTAGGCGGAGCCGACGGCGTCAGCTGCTGCATCGATCTCGGACTGGGTAGGGAGCCATGGACGGATTGCTGCGTCGATCGCGTCGAAGACGCCGTCAGCCGTCAGAGCCTGCCGAATTAATCGGCGCGCCGCTTGGAATCCCGCGCTTGTAGGGATGTCGACCGCAGCGGACACCTTTTCCGCGTGTCGACCGAGGTCGAGGATCGACTCATGGAGCGCAAGCTTCCCGTCATACTGGGGAATTGGGAGCAGCCACACATACTTGTCGAAGTGCCTGGCGCCAAACAGGCCGCGCGACTGGTATTGGGCGACTGCAGCCGTGACCGAAGGGGCGTTGAGTATTGCGGTGAGGAACACCGCCTCGGGTTCGTTGCGTGCGGGAACCCAGTACAGCAGATGGTCAATGATTTGATCGGGGTCAGCAGTTCGCACTGCTGCGAGGGTGTTCCCGGACTTCGAATACAGCACGCGATGTTTCGCGCCACCAAGCTGCCGCGTGAGCTTGCTCATGTGGTCGGCCTGCTGCATCAACGTAATATCGCGGGCGCGATTCTGGCCGCTCTTATAGCCGTCCCACTCCGTGTTTGCGGCCTTCCACCATTGGGCCAAACCAGGATTTCTGTCGATGGCGGGCTGGTCCATCAAGTGTCCCTTGGTGATGGGGAGGACCGTTTCGACGGGCTTGAGGATGCGAAATGGAGCGATGGATTCCCCGAGCAAAGTGGTGTGGATGAACTGCTTCTCAACCGAGCCGCGCAGGTCGGGCCGGTCTTTCCATGGCACCTTCTCTCCGCTGGAGCGATGCGAGACGATCGGTTGCTTGTTGGCTGAGTGCCCGAGCTTCCCGCCGTCGTTGACGCGGTCGACTAGGAAGAGATACCGCGGAACTAGGTTGGCACCCTGCCGGGTGACTTCCGCGTACGGAGAAGCCGCAATATCGTCAACGCTGCGGCCAACGTTGGGTTCCGCGGTGCGTGTTAACCGCGACTCAGTCGCTTCCCAAGTGGAGGCACTGCGTCCTGCGAATGCTTGTTTGGTGCTTGGACTGCCGTGCTTGGGTTCGTCGAAGGAGTCGATGCCCACCCCGTCGTAGAAGTGATGTACGCCAAATGCCGCTCCCGCCGGTACCGGGAACGGCTGCGGCCGCACCTTTTCTAGGTCCCACCACTCGGTGATCTCGCCACGCTCGTAGCTGCCCCAGTTCCCGGCGCGAAACCCCTCGTACTGCTTCCTGTCGAGCACTGCGAGCGGCGTGACGAGGCCAAAGCTTCCCCCGTCCTTCAGGTACAGCTCGCAGGCGCGAACGATGAACAGGGCTACGAGGTCTTGATGGGTTGCCAACGTCTTTCCGTGCCACAATCCGCGCTGGGTGCAAAACGACTGGAACTTGGACTGCATGGCCTCGGTCATGTGTCGATATGAGACCCACGGCGGGTTTCCGATTAGAACATCGACCTTTCGGCCGGGTAGGGAGAACCAGAGCGGCCGAACTTGGTTGCGGACGAAGAAGCTCCAGATGTGGTCGCGCCCCTCCGTGTGTAGATCGCAAAGAAGGTTGAAGGTTTGGGTGAGAATCTTGCCGTCTTCGGAGCTAGGACTGATCGAGAACGAAGACAAGATCGATGCCGCTGATGGACGCTTCGACTTCTTATCCGTGACGGTTTGTGCGAGGTCCGTCAACGCGGTAGTCAACCGATCGAAGGTGCCGGGGTCATCGATGCTCGACAGTGGAAATACCAGCGTTGGCTCGATGTCGATCAATGTCGGTTCTGCGGCGGCGTTCGCAAGGTCGTGTGCTTCAACCGGAATCTTGATCGTATCGGCCGCGACCGATGCGTCTGACGCCCACTGCACGGCGTCCCCGAGGAAGATCGGCACCGTAATCGTGCCGCGTGGGCCGCTCAGGCGAGGCCCTAGCGCCATTAGGTATGTGGTTCGGGCTAACGCGACAGACACGGGGTGGATGTCGAGTCCGAATACGTGGGACTGCACGCCGTCGATCGCTTTGATCGGATCATGGCCAGCGGCGTCCGCCGCAGCGAGATAACGGCGCACAGCGTGGAAAACGAATGTCCCGCTGCCGCAGGCACCGTCGAGCACCCGCCGATCGAGTACATCGTTGCCCATGGTGCGTTCGATGATGGCTTCGGCAAGCCAGTCAGGGGTGTAGTACTCACCAAGCGTCTTGCGTGTGGCGGCGTTGACGACTGACTCATAGAGGTGCTTGAGGACGTCATATTGGGCCTTATCCCAATCGAAGACAGCGATGCGGCGAATGAGCTGGCGGATGAACTTCTGTCCGTCTGGATCGGCTAGCAACCAGTCGAAGAACCCGGCTTCGACAGCGTTGTGGATGTCGCGCTCAGTAAACTTCTCGCCAGTTAGCATCGCGGCTGGGTCTGCCATCAGGTCTTGTTCAGTGAAACCCATGAGGGCGTGCGCGATCACCGTCGCTTCGATAACGAGCATCGTATGGTCGATGAACAGTCGGCCTTGCGTAGCGTCGAAGCCCGTTCCCAATGCACTGCGGAGAAGTCGTGCCCAAAGCGCCCGCTTGAGTGCGACCGTCGGGTCCTCTGCAAGCGCGTCGTAGAGGCTGGCTAGATAGGCGTGATCTTGTGCATACGCAGGCGAATCCACACCGAGGCGTTCCTCAATCATGGCCGGGGTCGGAGTCAGCCCATGGTCGGTGGCCAACACCGAACTGAGCCACGATATGAGGCGGTCCGTGTCGTCCACCGTGTTGATCGCTAGCTCAGATCGCATCGCGAATTCACCAGTAGCCGGGTCGAGTTCGTAGAGCACCCACGTGCGGCCATCGCTCAGAATGCCGTTGTAACGGCCCCCGGTCGTCTCGATGCGGCTTTGAATGTAGCTGCTTAGCTGCGGCTCTGCCTCTTTGCGGACAGCTGCATTGAGGTCCTTCTTGACCTCGATAACTGTTGCGCCGGTGAGGATGTCGATCCGCCGCCGGGTGCCGTCCTCAGTCTGTACCTCCAGTTTCGGTGCCTGCTGGTCGCCGAGGCCGAACTGGGGCTGTAAAAGGAGATCTTTGATGTCCGACTGCACGTCAGCTTCGGTGCGCTTGTGGTCCTTCGATAGGAGCCGAACGACGACAGGTTTGGGCAAATCCGACATACAGGCAATCTACGGTCAGCCTCCGACACCGGAGGCTAGCCCCTTCTGGACACGCGGTATTGGGGTGTGCCAGCGGGAGGCGAGATGGGGTGCCTGTCGCTAAAGCGTCTGAGCGGGCTGGCGAACGTTAGGTTGCGGTAAGGGTAAGGCCCTCGCTGAACGCAAATGGTGGGAGGGCAACAATGCCCTCCCACCTGCGGGGTGGCTGACGGGACTCGAACCCGCGACACCCAGGATCACAACCTGGTGCTCTACCAGCTGAACTACAGCCACCATTGCTGCTCCGCAGAAGCAGCGTCGTAGATACTAACCGCTTGGACGCTCTAAGCCGAATCGGTTACCGCAGAGTCGTTCGTCGGTGGCCCCAGCTCGCCGGCGACGGCAGCGATTTCGCTGGTAGACGGTCCGGGTGCGGGCACGAACGCTGTGCCACGGTAGTACTTCAACTCGCGGATCGACTCGTGGATGTCGGCCAGCGCGCGGTGTGCGAGCCCCTTGTCGGGCTGCCCGAAATAGATCCGCGGGTACCAGCGGCGGCACAGCTCCTTGATCGAGCTGACGTCGATCATCCGGTAGTGCAGGAAGTCGTCGAGACGGGGCATGTCCCGGGCGATGAAGCCGCGGTCGGTGGCAATCGAATTACCGGCCAGGGGAGCGGTTTTCGCCTGCCCGATGTGGCTGCGGATGTAGTCCAGCACCATCTGCTCGGCCTCTTCGAGGGTGACGGTGGAGGTCCGCACCTCCTCGATCAGACCCGAGCGGGTGTGCATCTTCATCACCACATCGGCCATGCCGTCGAGTGCGGCGTCGTCGGTGTGGATCACCACATCGACCCCGTCGCCCAGCACGTTCAGGTCGCTGTCGGTGACCAATGCCGCGATCTCGATGAGCCGGTCGGACTTGAGATCCAGCCCCGTCATCTCGCAATCGATCCATACCAGTTCGTCACGCACGGTGTTCCAGACTATTCGCAGGCTGATCGCAGGGTGTCCATACCCGGCTACTGGGGACCTGACGAAGTAGGGTCAGGCCCATGACGACCGATTCGAGTGCATCCCCCGCGCAGCAGATCGCCGCTGGTTACGCCGTCACCGGCCAGGCGCTGAACCTGGGCGCGGTCGTCGTCGACGGGACCGTCGACCCCGGCGCTCAGGTCAAGATTCCGCTGGCCACCGTCAACCGGCACGGCCTGATCGCCGGCGCGACCGGTACCGGTAAGACCAAGACGCTGCAGGTGATCGCCGAGCAGTTGTCGACTGCCGGGGTGCCGGTCGTGATGGCCGACGTCAAGGGCGACCTCTCGGGCCTCGCGCAGCCCGGCGCCGCCAACGACAAGACCGCTCAGCGCGCCACCGACACCGGCGACGAGTGGAGCCCGACGGCGTTCCCCGTCGAGTTCCTGTCGCTGGGGACCACCGGCATCGGCGTCCCGGTGCGGGCCACCGTCACCAGCTTCGGGCCGATCCTGCTGTCGAAGGTGTTGGGGCTCAACCAGACTCAGGAGTCGACTCTCGGCCTGATCTTCCACTGGGCGGACCAGAAGGGCCTGCTCCTCGATGATCTGAAGGATCTGCGCGGCGTCATCCAGTTCTTGACCAGTGATGACGGCAAAGAGGAGCTCAAGGCGCTCGGCGCCGTGTCGCCGGCCACCGCGGGCGTGATCTTGCGCGCGCTCATCAACCTGGAGGCCGAGGGCGGAGACACCTTCTTCGGACTGCCCGAGCTCAGGCCCGAGGATCTGATGCGGCTGGACCCACAGGGCCGCGGCATCATCACGTTGCTCGAGCTGGGCAGCCAGGCCGCGCGTCCGGTGTTGTTCTCGACGTTCCTCATGTGGGTACTGGCGGACCTGTTCACCACGCTGCCGGAGATCGGTGACGCGGACAAGCCCAAGCTGGTGTTCTTCTTCGACGAGGCGCACCTGTTGTTCGCCGACGCGTCCAAGGCGTTCCTGGACCAGGTCGAGCAGACCGTCAAGCTGATCCGCTCCAAGGGCGTCGGCGTGTTCTTCTGCACCCAGCTGCCCACCGACGTTCCGAACGACGTGCTCAGCCAGCTGGGTGCGCGCGTCCAGCACGCGATCCGGGCGTTCACCCCCGACGACCAGAAGGCGCTGACGAAGACGGTGCGGACGTACCCGAAGACGTCGGTCTACGACCTGGAGTCGGCACTGACGTCATTGGGCATCGGTGAGGCCGTCGTCACGGTGCTGTCCGAGGTCGGTGCGCCGACTCCGGTGGCGTGGACGCGGCTGCGCGCCCCGCGTTCGCTCATGGGCACCATCGGCCCCGACGCCATCGCTGCCGCGGCCAAGGCCAGCCCGTTGCAGGCGACCTACGGGCCGACAGTCGACCGCGACTCGGCCTACGAGCGGCTTTCTTCGCAGCCGGCCCCCGCAGGTGCGCCGCCTGCGGCCCTGGATGCAGCGCCCGCTCCCGCGCCGGCCGAAGAGCCTGACCTCACCGCCTCCGGCCGCGTCGAGGTGGAGGCCGAAGGGCCCGGCATGGTGTCGGAAGTGCTGCAGAGCACGGCGTTCAAGAGCTTCCTGCGGTCGGCGGCGACCGTGGCCGGCCGCGAGATCACCCGCAGCCTGTTCGGCACGACCCGCCGGCGGTAAGCCGGGTCAGCTGGGGCGCGGCGAGAGGGACCAAATGGTCGTTGGCGGGCGCCGCACAGCAGCCATTTGGTCCTTCTCGCCGCAGCCGCCGGCTTTACGACCCGCCGAGCTTCTTGTAGACCGCGCCGACGATCGGCGCGACGATCGCGCGCGGGGCGTAGCCGCTCGCGGTCGACATGGCCTTGGACGTCAGGCCCGGCACGACGCGCATCTTGTTCTTCTCGAGGCCGTCCAGCGAAATGCGGGCGGTGTACTCGGTGTCGATCCAGAGGAAGTCGGGGATCAGGCGCTCGACCAGTGACTGCTCGGCCGGGTCGGGCAGTTCGGTGCGCACCGGTCCGGGCGCCAGCAGCGTGACGTTGATGCCGTGCGGTTTGAGCTCGCCGCGCAGCGACTCACTGAAGGTGTTGGCGAACGCCTTGGACGCGGCGTACGTCGCGTTGTTCGGGATGGGCGAGTTGCCCGCGGCCGAACCGGAGATCAGGATGCCGCCACCGTGACGCTCGATCATCCCGGGCAGGACGGCCAGGACGAGGTCGTGCACGCCCTGCACGTTGAGCTGAACCTGGGCCTTCTCGCCCTCGACGGGCAGGTCGGCGACGGCACCGAATGTCGCGGTGCCGGCGTTGGCGCACAGGATCGAGATGTCGCGCTCCGCGAGTTCGGCGCAGAGCTTGTCGCGGTCGGCCGGGTCGGTCAGGTCGCAGGCCCGCACCTCGACGGTGACGCCGTACTTGTCGGTGATGCGCTGGGCGACCTCGGCCAGCACGTCGCCGCGGCGGGCCGTGATGATCAGGTGGTGGCCGCGGGCGGCGAGTTCGGTGGCCAGCGCTTCACCGATGTTCTGAGAGGCGCCGGTGACGACGGCGCGGGCGTCGGGACTGGGAGCGGGTACAGGCATGGGTGCAATCGTAGGGACCAATAGAGTGAGCGCATGAGCGAGGCTTGCCGAGCGAATCGACGGGCCCCGAGCAGCCCCGCGGCGGGTATCCCGCCCGTTGGACGGGGCCGCGTCGCCGCGTGGGCGCTGTGGGACAGCGGCGCCACGGGCGTGAACGCCGTGGTGGCGACTTTCGGTTTCAACATCTACCTCATCTCGGAGGTCGGCAAAGGGCTGCCCGGCCCGACCACGCCCGAGAGCTGGCTGGGGCGCGCGGTTCTGGTGGCCGGCATCGCGGTGGCGCTTCTGGCCCCGGTGACGGGCGTGATGGTCGACGCCGCGTACCGGCGGCGCAGGGCACTCGCCGCGCTGACGGGTGCCGTGGTCGTACTGACGGCGTCGATGACGTTCATCAAGCCCGACTACCACTACCTGTGGATCGGCCTGGCATTGTTGGCCGCCACGGCGGCGTGCATGGATCTCGCGACCGTCCCGTACAACGCCATGCTGCGTCAGCTGTCGACGCCGACGACCTCGGGTCGGATCTCCGGATTCGGCTTGGCCGCAGGGTTTTTCGGCAGCGTCCTACTGCTGCTCCTGGTCTTCGTCGGGTTCAAATCGGGCAGCGGCGACACCCTGGGCCTGCTGGGCATTCCGAACTCGGACGGCAAACCGGACCGGTATGCGGTCCTGGTGGCCGCGGCGTGGTTCGTCATCTTCGCGCTGCCGCTGCTGCTCACGGTGAAGTCGCCGCCACACGACGGCACCCCGGCCGTCGGATTCTTCGGCGCCTACCGGACATTGTGGACCGAGGTGGTCGGGGAGTGGCGGCGCGACCGCAACGTCGTCTACTACTTGCTCTCCAGCGCGATCTTCCGCGACGGACTCACAGGCATCTCGATCTTCGGCCCGGTGGTGGGGGTCAGCGTCTACGGACTGGCGCCGACGAGCGTGCCGCTGTTCGGGGCCGGTGCGTTCACCATTGCGGCGCTGGGCGCGGCGCTCGGCGGAATGCTCGACGACCGGATCGGTTCCAAACGCGTGATCGTGGCCTCACTGACCGCGATGGTGACCGTGGGCATCACGCTGATGTTCCTGTCCGGTCCGCTGGCCTTCTGGATCTGCGGCCTGACGCTGTGCCTGTTCGTCGGCCCCACCCAGTCGGCGTCGCGGAATCTGATGCTCCGCATCTCCGCGGACGGCAAGGAAGGTGTGGCCTTCGGGCTGTACACCACCACGGGCCGAGCGGCGCACGTCCTGTCGCCGTGGTTGTTCTCGATGTTCATCGACATCTTCGCGACGACCCGGGCCGGCCTGGGCGGCCTGTGCACGGTCCTCGGGATCGGGCTGGTAGGGATGCTCTTGGTGAAGGTGCCGGCCCGGCGTTAGGGCCCGTGCCCGCGGCTGCGTTTGCCGGCCTGCCGGCACACCGTGAGGCCGGCGCCTTCCCGCTGCTGAATCTGCGTGCCGTCGACCGAGATGGTGCAGGCGATGCCGCGACCCGCGTTGACGATGCTGACGCTCGCCGAGCGTGCCGCCGGCCGGTTCAGCTGCACCTCTTTGGTCCACGGCAGCGCCACATTGAACTCCGTCTGCAGCACGCCGCCGGTGTCGACGTACGTGATGCTCACGGCACGACCTTTGCCGATCACGGCGTACAGCACGGCTTCGGTGTCACCGCTTTCGGCGTCCGGCGGCGCGGCCGCGGCAGGGGGACTGACGGCTTCGCTGGGCTCGGCGCTTTCGGGCGTCGTGGTGGCCGTCACAGTCGTCGACGACGACATCGGATCCTGCGTCGGCACCGGCAGCGGCGGCGGCGCGACCAGCGTCTGTTGCTCGGAGCTGTTGACGATGACAACGGCGATCACCAGGCAGAGCGCCAGGATCAGCATCGCCCCGGCCAGCGGGAACAGCCACTTGTGGCGGCGAACCTTCGGCGGTGTGGCGACACCGTAGGGATCGGTGAAGGCGTCGGTCTGGTAGCCGGCCGTCGGCATGGCCGGGAGTTTCTTGGTGGCGTCCAGCCCGTCGTCGCGCGCTCCGGTCATTCCCACCTCATGTTTGCAGGGTACCTGCGGCGAGCGGTGGACCGCGGAAACGTTGAAGCGGGCCGGATCAGCGGCGCGGGGCCAGTGCCGCGGCGGTCATGGCGCGCAGCACGGCGCGTGAGGATTCCTCCTGCTTGCGGGCACCGCCCGCTGCCGCCGAATTGCGGGCACCGCCCGCTGCCATCGAATTGCGGGCACCGCCCGCGGTGACACTGTGCGGGGTCGAGTTCAGTAGCCCGAACGCGGCGTGCGCCATGGTGCGGGCGTCGGCTTCGCTGCGCGACGGGTCGAGCCGGCGCAGGACGTCGACCCAGATCTCGACGTACTGGCGCTGCGAGCGGCGCACCTGCCGTTTGGCGGCGTCGGGGAGGTTGTTCAGGTCGCGGTCCTGAATCCGGATGAGGTCGGATTCGCCCAGTGCGAAGTCGAGGTGGAACTCGATGAGGCCTTCCAGTGCGGCTGTGGCGCTGTCCGCTTCGGCGACCACCGCGCGTCCACCTTCGTGCAGTCGGGCGCTGACGCTCACCAGCAGCTCGACCAAGAGCGCTTCTTTGTTGGGGAAGTGCCGGTAGATCGCGGGCCCGCTGATGCCGGCCGCGGAGCCGATGTCCTCGAGGCGGACGGCCAGGAAGCCACGTTCGGCGATGAGTCGTTCGGCGGCGGCGACGAGCTGGCTGCGCCGGTCGGATTTGGCTCGGCTACGCGGTGTTTCGGCGTCTGACTCCGATGCCGTCATCGACACCTCCAACCCGGTCTGGACAACTCAGTTAATGAAGACTAACATCGCGTTCGGTTATTCGCCATTAACTCAAGCGAAATGGAGCGACGATGTCGCCGAGCGTTTCCCATCGGGTATCGCATCGTGAACAGCACCTCGAGCTGGTGGCTGAGCTGAAGGACAAACTGGCTGTCGCCGCGCTCGGCGGCTCGGAGCGCTCACGTGAGCGCCATGTCGGCCGCGGCAAGCTCCTGCCGCGCGATCGGGTCGACGGACTCCTCGATCCGGGCAGCCCCTTCCTCGAGATCGCGCCACTGGCCGCGAACGGGATGTACGACGACGAATGCCCAGGTGCCGGAATGATCGCCGGCATCGGCCGGGTCTCCGGCCGGGAGTGCCTCATCATCGCCAACGACGCGACGGTGAAAGGCGGCACGTACTACCCGATCACGGTCAAGAAGCACCTACGGGCGCAGGAGATCGCCAGCCAGAACCAGCTGCCGTGCATCTATCTCGTCGACTCGGGCGGCGCGTTCCTGCCCCGCCAGGACGAGGTGTTCCCGGACCGCGAGCACTTCGGCCGCATCTTCTTCAACCAGGCCAACATGTCGGCGCGGGGCATTCCGCAGATCGCCGCGGTGCTCGGCTCCTGCACCGCCGGCGGTGCGTACGTCCCCGCGATGAGCGACGAGGCCGTCATCGTCCGCAACCAGGGCACCATCTTCCTGGGCGGGCCGCCGCTGGTGAAAGCCGCTACGGGCGAGGTGGTTTCGGCCGAGGACCTCGGCGGTGGTGATCTGCACTCCAAGATTTCCGGCGTCACCGACCACCTGGCCCACGACGACCGCGACGCGTTGCGCATCGTGCGCCGCATCGCCGCGACATTCGGGCCCCGCACCCAGACGCCCTGGGACGTCGCCCCGACGGTGGATGCGGTGTGCGATCAGACCGAGCTCTACGACGTGGTGCCGATCGACTCCAAGGTGCCGTACGACGTGCACGAGGTGATCACCCGGATCGTCGACGGTGGCGAATTCACCGAATTCAAGGCGGAATACGGCACGACCCTGGTCACCGGCTTCGCTCGCATCCACGGCCACCCGGTGGGCATCATCGCCAACAACGGCGTGCTGTTCGGCGAATCCGCCCAGAAGGGTGCGCATTTCATCGAGCTGTGCGACAAGCGGTCCGTGCCGCTGCTGTTCCTGCAGAACATCTCCGGCTTCATGGTGGGCCGCGACTACGAGGCCGGTGGCATCGCCAAGCACGGCGCCAAGATGGTCACCGCGGTGGCGTGCGCCCGGGTGCCGAAGCTGACCGTCGTCATCGGCGGCTCCTACGGCGCCGGCAACTACTCGATGTGCGGCCGCGCGTACTCGCCGCGGTTCCTGTGGATGTGGCCCAACGCCCGCATCTCGGTCATGGGTGGCGAACAGGCCGCCTCGGTGCTGGCCACCGTGCGCGGTGACCTGACGCCGGAGGAGGAAGAGGCCATCAAGGCCCCGATCCGCCAGCAGTACGAGGACCAGGGCAACCCCTACTACTCGACGGCCCGCCTCTGGGACGACGGCGTCATCGACCCGGCAGACACCAGAACCGTGGTGGGGCTGGCCCTTTCAGTTGTTGCGCAGGCTCCGCTCGAGCCTGTGTCCTACGGCGTTTTCAGGATGTGAGATGAAGACTTTCGATACTGTCCTGGTCGCCAATCGTGGCGAGATCGCCGTCCGCGTCATTCGCACGTTGCGGGCCATGGGCATTCGTTCGGTGGCGGTGTTCAGCGACGCCGACGCCGGCGCCCGCCACGTGCTCGAGGCTGACGTCGCGGTGAACATCGGCCCGGCCCCGGCCCGGCAGAGCTACCTGAGCATCGAGGCCATCGTGAACGCGGCCCGGCGCACCGGTGCGCAGGCTGTGCACCCGGGCTACGGATTCCTTTCGGAGAACGCCGAATTCGCCGCCGCGCTGCATGACGCCGGCATCGTCTTCATCGGTCCGCCGGCCAAGGCCATCGGCACCATGGGCGACAAGATCACCGCCAAGGCGGCGGTGTCGGCATTCGGAGTGCCGGTGGTTCCCGGCATCTCGCGTCCGGGGCTGACCGACGACGAGCTCATCGCCGGCGCCCCCGAGATCGGGTTCCCTGTCCTGGTGAAGCCGTCCGCCGGCGGCGGTGGCAAGGGCATGCGAGTGGTGCATGCCGCTGCCGAGCTGCCCGCCGCGCTGGCCTCGGCCCGTCGCGAGGCCGCCTCGGCGTTCGGCGACGACACCCTGTTCCTGGAACGATTCGTGTTGAACCCCAGGCACATCGAGGTCCAGGTCGTCGCGGACAGCCACGGCAACGTCGTCCACCTCGGCGAGCGTGAGTGCAGCCTGCAGCGGCGGCACCAGAAGGTCATCGAAGAGGCCCCGTCGCCCGTGCTCGACGAGGCAACCCGGGCGCGGATCGGTGCGGCCGCCTGCGACACCGCCCGCAGCGTCGACTACCGCGGCGCGGGCACCGTCGAGTTCATCGTCTCGGCCGACCGGCCCGATGAGTTCTTCTTCATGGAGATGAACACCCGGCTTCAGGTGGAACACCCTGTCACCGAGCTGGTCACGGACATCGACCTGGTCGAGCTGCAGGTGCGGGTGGCGGCCGGTGAGGCACTGCCGGTGGCGCAGGACGACATCACGATGACCGGGCACGCCATCGAGGCCCGGGTGTACGCCGAGGACCCGGCGCGCGACTTCCTCCCGACGGGCGGCACCGTGCTGGCGCTGGCCGAACCTGCTTCTGCCCGAGTGGATTCCGGTCTTCGGGCGGGCTCGGTGATCGGCAGTGACTACGACCCGATGTTGTCGAAAATCATCGCGTACGGCCCGGATCGGGAATCGGCGCGACGCGGTCTCGATCGGGCGCTGGCGGACACCGCGGTGCTGGGTGTCGGAACCAACATCGATTTTCTGCGGTTCCTGCTGGCCGACGAGGACGTCATCGCCGGACGGCTCGACACCGGGCTGCTGGACCGCCGCACCGCCGACTACGTCGCGGCACAAGCCGGCGACGACGAGTTCATCGCCGCCGCCGCGTACCGCTGGCTGCACAGCTGGTCGGACGCCGGCGAGCTGTGGGCCACGCCGTCCGGCTGGCGGGTCGGGGAGCACGCGCCGACGACGATCCGACTGCGGGCCGGCGACCGCACCGACCACGTCCACCTCACCGGAACGCCCGCTGCCGCCACGGCACGCATCGAAGACGGCGAACCACGCAGCGTGGCAGCGTCGTTGGTCGGTGACCGGCTGATCGTCACCGTCGACGGTCTGCGCACCGAATACCTGACCGCCGTCGAGGATCACCGGCTGTGGCTGGCCGGTGCCGGCCGCACGACCGTCATCGAAGATGTGCGCGAAGCCCCGGTCCGCGCCGACGACGAACACAGCGGTGACGCCGAGATCGTCAGTCCGATGCCCGGATCCGTTGTCGCCGTGGGTGTCGGGGACGGGGCGACGGTCGGCGCCGGTGACGTGGTCGTCACCGTCGAGGCCATGAAGATGGAACACGCGTTGTCGTCGCCGGTCGACGGCACCGTGGAATTGCTTGTCGCCGTGGGCGATCAGGTCAAAGTGGGCCAGCCGCTGGCCCGGATTACCGCTGCAACTGATGCAACTGAGGAGACCAAGTGAGCGACTTTATTTCCACCGGCACCCTGCCGGACCACTATGCCCAACTGGCCAAGACGGTCCGGGACTTCGCGCAGACGGTCGTCGCGCCGGTAGCGGCCAAGCACGACAAGGACCACACCTTTCCCTACGAGGTCATCGACGGCATGGCCGACATGGGTCTGTTCGGCCTGCCTTTCCCCGAGGAGTACGGCGGCATGGGCGGCGACTACTTCGCCCTGTGCTTGGCCCTGGAAGAACTCGGCAAGGTCGACCAGAGCGTCGCCATCACGCTCGAGGCGGGTGTCGGCCTCGGTGCCATGCCGGTGTACCGCTTCGGTACCGAGGCGCAGAAGCAGGAATGGCTGCCGCAGCTGGCCAGCGGAAAGGCCCTGGGCGCCTTCGGTTTGACCGAGGCCGGCGGCGGCAGTGACGCCGGCGCCACCAAGACCACCGCCAAGCTGGACGGCGACAGCTGGGTTATCAACGGTTCCAAGCAGTTCATCACCAACTCCGGCACCGACATCACCAAGCTGGTGACCGTCACGGCCGTGACCGGCGAACTGCCCGGCGGGCACAAGGAGATTTCGGCGATCCTGGTGCCGGTGCCGACGCCGGGCTTCACCGCCGAGCCCGCCTACGACAAGGTCGGCTGGAACGCCTCGGACACTCACCCGCTGAGCTTCGACGACGTCCGAGTGCCGGCCGAGAACCTGCTCGGCGACCGCGGCCGCGGCTACGCCAACTTCCTGCGCATCCTCGACGAGGGACGCATCGCCATCGCCGCGCTGTCGGTGGGTGTGGCGCAGGGCTGCGTCGACGAGTGCGTGAAGTACTCCAAGGAGCGGGAAGCCTTCGGCCGCAAGATCGGTGGCTACCAGGCCATCGCCTTCAAGATCGCCCGCATGGAAGCCCGCGCCCACGTCGCGCGCACGGCCTACTACGACGCCGCGGCGCTGATGCTGGCGGGCAAGCCGTTCAAGAAGGCGGCCTGCATCGCGAAGATGATCGCCAGCGAGGCCGCGATGGACAACGCCCGGGACGCCACCCAGGTGTTCGGCGGCTACGGCTTCATGAACGAGTACCCGGTGGCCCGGCACTACCGTGATTCGAAGATTCTCGAAATCGGTGAGGGCACAACGGAAGTTCAGTTGATGCTGATCGCGCGGGAGGCCGGGCTGTGAGCACTGGCGAAGCGGCACCCAAGAAGATCATCGAGCAGCGCGGGCTCTGGTACGAGGAGTTCCAGCCCGGTGTCATCTACCAGCACCGGCCCGGTCGCACCATCACCGAAGCCGACAACGTCCTGTTCACCACGCTGACCATGAACACCCAGGCGTTGCATCTGGACGCCGCGTTCTCCGATGCATTGCCGCCGTTCCATGCGCGGCTGGTGAATTCGATGTTCACCCTGTCGACGCTGGTGGGGCTGTCGGTCGCGCAGCTGACCCAGGGCACGATCGTCGGGAACCTCGGTTTCTCCGACATTGCTTTCCCCAGGCCGCTTTTCCACGGTGACACGCTGTACGCGGAGTCCGAGGTGATCGAGAAGCGCGAGTCCAAGAGCCGCCCGGGCGAGGGCATCGTCACGTTCGCCCACACCGGCCGTAACCAGCACGGCGACATCGTGGCCACGGCGGCGCGCAAGACGATGGTGCGTAAGCGCCCGGTGGGAGAGGCATGAGTCTGTCTGCTCCCGGTCCCGGCTGGCTGTTCTGCCCGGCCGACCGCCCCGAGCGGTTCGAGAAGGCCGCTGCCACAGCTGATGTGGTGATCCTCGATCTGGAGGACGGCTGCGCGGCGAAGGACCGGCCGGCCGCCCGTCAGGCGCTGATCGACACCCCGCTGGACCCGGCCCGCACGGTGGTGCGGCTGAATCCGTCGGACACCGCCGATCACCCGCTGGATCTGGCGGCGCTGGCCCGCACCCCGTACACCACGGTGATGCTGGCGAAAACCGAATCAGCCGAACAGGTTCGGGCGCTGGCGCCGCTGGACGTGGTGGTGCTGGTGGAGACGCCGCTCGGTGCGCTCGCCGTCACCGAGACCGCCCGGGTCGACAACACCTACGCCGTCATGTGGGGTGCCGAAGACCTGTTCGCTGCCACCGGGGGCACCGCCAATCGCTGGCCCGACGGCAGCTACCGCGATGTGGCCAAGCACGTCCGGTCACAGTCGTTGTTGGCGGCCAAGGCCTTCGGCAAGCTCGCGCTGGATTCGGTGTACCTGGACATCAAGAACCTGGACGGCCTGCGCGCCGAGGTCGACGATGCCGTGGCCGTCGGATTCGACGCCAAGGTGGCCGTCCATCCCACCCAGGTTGCGGTCATCCGCTCCGGCTACGCGCCGACCGAGAAGGAAATCGCCTGGGCGCGTGCGGTACTCGATGCCGCGACCCGCGAGCGCGGCGTATTCCAGTACGACGGCCTCATGGTCGACATGCCGGTGCTCCGCCGCGCCGAGCGCATCATCGCTCTGGCCCCGTAGCGGCAGCTAGAGGTCCTCGACGCTGAGGATGCCGTCCTGCACGGCGCGGGCGACGAGTTGGGCTTTGGTGGCCGCAGGCCGTCCCGCCGCGGCGTATTTGGCGCGGACGCGTTGCAGATGGGTCCGGACGGTGGTCGGTGCGAGGTGTAGGCGCTTGGCGACGATGTCCTTGCTCTCGGTCTGAAACCAGGCCTTGAGCACTTCGCGTTCGCGCTTGGTGAGCCCGGGCCGGCCGGAGTCGGTGTCCGAGCAGATGGCCGCGGCCATCCGGGGACCGATGTACGGCTCGTGGGTGCTGGCCGCTCGGATGGCCTCGATGAGGTGGCCCTGGCCTTCACTCTTGGCCAGATACGTGACCACGCCGATGCCGAGGCAGCGCAGAATCACCTCGGCGTTCTCCAGGTGCGAGTAGACGATCACCGCATGCCCCGCGTCGACGATGGCGGCGACAGCGTCGAAATCGGGCTGGCGGCTACGCAGTTCGAGGTCCAGGATGACCGCGGCCAACTCGTGATCGGCCTTCGGATAGACGGCCAGGAATGATTCGGCGTCGAGATGGTCGGATGCGACGCGGATGGGTGGGTCCGCCTGTGCGCACCATGCCGAGACGCCGGTGTGGATGACGTCGTGGTCATCGACAACGGCTATGGCCAGGGGCTCAGGTCGGTTGGCCGGCGCGGACATGTTCGGTCGGTCTCTCTGGCAGTGGATGGCGCACGGTGATCCACACCGTGTCATCAAGGGTGGTCAAGTCGAATTCATCTTCGTCGCAGACGCTGGATTTCGTCGGCAAATCGGTGTGGCCGGCGCGGTGACACATGATGCTGAGCTCGACGGCGGCGGCCTCGGCGGTCAGCGTGATCCGGGCGGGTGAGGCGGCCGAGTGGAGCACCTGGTCGACGAGTCGGGCCAGCCGTCGCGCTGTCGGCACATCCATGGTCGGTAGCGTGCCCTGGACGTCGACGGAGACGGCGATGCCGCGATTCTGGGCCGCGTCGACGCGAGGGCGCAACTCACGCAGCAGCACGTGCTCGAAGCTCGATGACTGGTCGAAAAGGGTACGCAGGCGCTGGTATTCGAGTTGTGCACGGCGCCGCGTCTCGTCATCGACCGGTTCGCCCTCGGCGAGGGTCGACAGCAGGGGCTGGATGGTGTCGGCGAGGTCCGCATAGCGGCGGTCGTACTCCTCCTGCACGGCATCGGCGATGCGTGCTGCGGCAGTGAGGCGCATGTGACTCTCGGTCTCGGCGGTGGCGGCAGCCGCGGACTGCCGGATCATGTCAGCCACGACCAGCGCGCAGAATTGAGCGACGAGCACGCTCGCGGTGTCGTATCCGAGGTCGACGATCGTATGGGCCGACGGATTCCGGATGATCGCGTAGATCGCGGGCACGACCCAGCACCACACCAGGACGCCGACCGCGTAGCCGAGTCGGACGCTGAGCAGCAGCGGCAGCACACACCAGCCGATCGCCCCTTCGGCCCACTGCAGCTGGGGGTCGAGGTCGTTGATCGGCATCGAGATCGACTGCACCAGAGCGACAATCACGAGTGCGACGATGCCGAAGCGGGCCCGCGGGTTGGTCCGGCCCATCACCCGTGGGATCGCCGACAGTGTCGCCGCTGTGGTCACGACGATGAGGACCCATTGCAGATGGGGATGGGCCGCGAAGGCCAGCGAGGCCGGGACGGTCACCAGCAGGTTCACCAGCGCATAGGCGACCAATGCCAGCCCGAATACCATGTGTGCCCGCTCGATCAGCCGTTCCGGGTCCGGCGCTGCCGTCGCATTGGCAGATGTTGCGGTGGGCCACCGCAATTCAACCGATGTGCCGCGTCCGGGCTGTGTGCTGATCTCGGCGACGCCGCCGAGCTGCTGCATGCGGGCGACGATCGAGTCGGCGATGCCGTGCCCGCGCGTCGGCTGCGTGCTGTCGAATCCGCATCCGTTGTCGGTGATCTGAATCCGGCCGATATGGACGGTAATGGTGACGGCGGTGGCACCGGAATGCCGGTCGACGTTGGTGAGGGCCTCCCGGGTGGCGGCCGCGATGGTCGCTGCCGTCGCGCCGTCCACCCACATCGCGGTGGCACCGGCATAGCTCACCGGCGTCGTGGCGTGGGTGGCGTGATCACGCAGGGCGGCAACGAGATCTGCCGGCGGCGCGGGTGCGTGGGATGCCTCGGTGAACACACGAAGGTCGCGGCGCGCCTGGGCGGCAACGCGATCCGGCGACAAGGCGGTGCCGGTGCCCACCATCAGCAGGGTGGACGCGACGGTGTCGTGGAGCAGGCGCATCTGCTCGCGGTCGTAATCGCGGACGGCGGCGTTGACTTTCTGGCGCAGCTCGACCGCGAGCCGTTCGGCGCGCGCGACGTCGACCTTCTCGGCCACCCGCACCGTCAACATCCGGATGAGCGTCGACGCGATCCACAGCAATGCGAAGTAGTAGACGTTGACCCACTGATCGGCGTCGCGCAGTCCGTCGACCGACGCCACCCCAGCGGCGAGCGCGGCAGCGACTCCCGCGGTCATCGCCATGTTGAGCAGGGGTTCGAATACCGTGAAGCTCGCGATGGCGGTGCCGGCGATCGCGATCGGCGCGCAGGTCGACGGGCACACCTGGCGGTCGGATGAGAGGACCGGTAGGGCCTGACAAGCGACGATCGTGACGGCGTAGTCGATCGCGATGATGCGCGGCGTCGCGGAGCGGGTCAGCAACCGGTACAGCGACCAGGCGCCGGCCAGGCACGCGAAGGCGGCGCCGGCCGCGCCGACCCGTGGCGCCGGGACCAGCACGACGGCGTAGACCACCAGCGCCGCGCCATGACGCATGAAGAGGCTGATGCCCATCGCGTGCTGCAGGAAGTTGCGGCGTGCGGCGCCTGTGTCGGTGTCAAACATGATGAGACTGAGGTAGCGCGAGGTCAGGGGGCGGGCGCGGCTGACACGCGGGCGACGCGCCGGCCGGCGCGGTTCGGACGTCTCATCGTTTTCTCGCTTCTGGCACTGCCACGTTGATGATGCGATGGTTTTAGCACGCGGCAACGACAGATTCTGGGCCGATCGGCGTGTCACCAGGGCAAATGACAGTGAATTCATACGTTCGGGCTACAAGTCGGCCGTATTGCCCGGGCGCCGCACGTACCTGCCCGACACGTCTCCACTCCGTTACCTGCGATAACCGCGGCCAGACGGCCTTCGGGCGCATAATGGCGGTGATGCCCCAGCACTGCGGCGAGCAGAGCGGATCATCCGACTGATGCCACACCCCGGCATCGGCCGGCGACCCCCACCACCCGGGGGTTGCCCTGGTCGCCACCGCGCTGAGCTTCTCGCGGACTGACGGCCGAACATGCCGTCACCGAAAGGAGACGGTATGGCTGACGTGTCGGTCCCCGGCCTGAACAACCGGGTGGATCTCGAACCCGTGCAACTCATCGCGCCCGACGGCGCACCCACCTCCGACGAGCGGTACCGCCGCGACTTGCCCCCCGAAACACTGGGCTGGCTCTACGAGGAGATGGTCGTCACCCGCGACCTCGACGGCGAGTTCGTCAACCTGCAACGTCAGGGCGAGCTCGCGCTGTTCGCCTCGTGCCGCGGCCAGGAAGCCGCGCAGATCGGCGCCGCGGCCTGCCTGCGCAAGACCGACTGGTTGTTCCCGCAGTATCGAGAACTCGGCGCCCTGCTGGTCCGCGGCATCACGCCCGCCCAGATCAGCGCGGTGTGGCGGGGGCGCTGGCACGGCGGCCTGGGATTCACCGAAAAGCACTGTGCGCCAATATCGATCGATATCGGGTCACATGGTCTGCATGCGGTCGGCGCGGCGATGGCCGCGCAGCGGCTCGGGGAGGACTCGGTGACCGTGGCGTTCGTCGGCGACGGCGGCACCTCCGAGGGCGACATGCACGAAGCGCTCAATATCGCGGCCGTCACCGCGGCGCCGTGCGTGTTCTTCGTGCAGAACAACCACTGGGCCATCTCGATGCCCGTGCGTCGTCAGCAGGCCGGGCCGTCGATCGCCCACCGTGCCATCGGCTACGGGATGCCAGGCGTCCGGGTCGACGGCAACGACGTGCTGGCCTGCTACGCGGTGATGGCCGAGGCGGCGCAGCGCGCCCGCGACGGTGACGGGCCGACGCTGATCGAGGCCGTCACGTACCGCATGGGTCCGCACACCACCTCCGATGACCCGACCCGATACCGCGATCCCGACGAGCTGAAGCGGTGGGAGGCGCGCGATCCCATCGCACGCTACCGGGTCTACCTCGAACAGGTCGGGGTGTGGACACCGCGCCTGCAGGAGCACGTCGAGAATCGCTCCCGACGACTCCGCGCCGACTTGCGTGAGGCCGTGCTGACCGCGCCGGACTTCGACGTCGCGGACATGTTCGACAACGTCTACGCCGACATCACACCCGAACTGGCCCGGCAGCGCGACGCGCTGCTGGCCGAATTGGATTGGGAGGGCTGACATGACGCAGATCATCGAGCGACCGTCGTGGTCCGGTGATGCGGAGCCCGATGAGCCGGAGCCGCCGGCCGCGTCGTCGACGGTGGCCACCGTATCGATGGTGCAGGCCATCAACCGTGCTCTGCACGACGCCATGGCCGCCGATGATCGGGTCCTGGTGTTCGGCGAGGACGTCGCGCAGTTGGGCGGGGTGTTCCGCGTCACCGACGGCCTGCACGAGACCTTCGGGGAAGCAAGGTGTTTCGATACGCCGCTCGCCGAATCGGCGATCGTGGGCATCGCGATCGGGATGGCGATCCGCGGCATGGTGCCGGTTCCCGAAATCCAGTTCGACGGGTTCGCGGCCCCGGCGTTCGACCAGATCGTCAGCCACCTCGCGAAGTACCGGATGCGTACACATGGCGATGTCGACATGCCGGTGACCATCCGCATCCCGTCGTTCGGCGGTATCGGTGCGGTGGAACATCATTCGGAATCGACCGAGTCCTACTGGCTGCACACCGCCGGGCTGAAGGTGGTGATTCCGTCGACCCCGTCGGATGCATATTGGCTGCTGCGCGAAGCCATCTCATCCCGCGATCCGGTGATCTTCCTCGAACCGAAACGCCGGTACTGGACCAAGGGGGAACTGGACACCAGCGTGCCGGCACCGCCGATCGGGCGGGCCGCGGTGCGGCGTACCGGGCGGGACGTCACCGTCATCACCTACGGCTCGCTGGTCGACACCGCCCTGGCCGCCGCCGAGCACGCCGAGGATCACGACCTGGAGGTCGTCGACCTGCGGTCGCTGAACCCGCTGGACTTCGACACCATCGCCGCCTCGGTCCGCAAGACCGGTCGCGCGGTGGTCATGCACGAGGGGCCGCGCACCCTGGGCTTCGGCGCCGAGTTGGCGGCCCGAATCTCCGAAGACCTCTTCTATGACCTGGAGGCACCAGTGTTGCGCGCCACCGGCTTCGACACCCCGTATCCGCCGGCCCGACTGGAGAAACTGTGGCTGCCCGGCGTCGACCGGCTGCTCGACTGCGTGCACAAGGCGATGAGCCAGCCATGACCGCGACCCACGACTTCCTGGTGCCCGACCTCGGCGAAGGTCTGGAAGACGCCACCATCACCTCCTGGGCCGTGGCGGTGGGGGACACCGTCGAACTCAACCAGGTCCTGTGCACCGTGGAGACCAACAAGGCGGCCGTGGAGATACCCAGTCCCTACGCGGGTGTGGTGACCGAACTCGGTGGGGCAGAAGGGCAGACGCTCGCGGTGGGCGCCGTCCTGGTCCGCATCGCCAGCGATGCGGCGGTGGCGGCCGAACCCACGGAGCCGACGGCCGCGCCGGAAGCCGAGTCCGAATCCAGACCCAAAGCCGAAGCACCGCAACGCAAACCCGTGCTGGTGGGGTACGGCGCGGACGCCGATCTCGACACCACCCGACGGCGGCCGCGGGCCAAGCCGCGGGTGCGCAAGCTGGCCGCCGAGCTGCACGTCGACTTGACCGGGGTGGCGCCGTCCGGTCCGAACGGCATCGTCACACGTCAGGACGTACTGGCCTCGGTGCACCAGACAGGCGACGCCGACCTGGTTCCCGTCAGCGGTGTGCAGGCCGAGATGGCACGACGGATGTCGGTGTCACGCAGGGAAATACCGGATGCGCACGCCTCGGTTGAGGTGGATTGCGCCGAATTGCTCCGGGTTCGCGACACCCTGGCAGGCGCCGACGGCACTGTCACACCGTTCGTGCTGACGCTACGGCTGCTGACCATCGCGCTCCGGCACCACCGCGAGTTCAACGCCACCTGGGTGCCGTCCGAACACGTTGCAAGCGTGCATCTTCACGAATCGGTGCATCTCGGTATCGGCGTCGCGACGTCGCGGGGGCTGCTGGTGCCGGTGGTCCGGGACGCCGAGCGCCTCTCCACCCGCGAACTGGCCCGGGCGGTGGACGGACTGATCCGCTCCGCCCGCGACGGCACGCTCAAACCTGTTGAACTGCATGGCTCGACGTTCACCGTGTCGAATTTCGGTGCCCTCGGTCTGGACCAGGGCGTGCCCGTCATCAACTATCCGGAGGCGGCGATCCTCGGGATGGGAACGCTCAAACCCCGTGCCGTGGTGCGCGACGGCGACGTGGTGGCGCGGCCGACCATGACGCTCACCTGTGCCTTCGACCACCGGATCGCCGATGGCGCCGGGGCCGCGGCGTTCCTCGGTGAACTACGGGCGCTCATCGAGGCGCCCGAACTCGCGCTCCTGGACGCCTAGGCCTGATCGCGGGTCAGCGCTGTTTGGCAGCGGCCAAGCGGGCGGCGAACTCAGGTGATTCGATCGACGCCGCCTGCGGGACGATCTCGATGTCCACGGCCCGCGCGTGCTGTTCGTGGTCCAGCACGCCGGGGTGGTCCGTCGCGCGCATCGATGCCTTCGTCGCCAGCACCACCTCACGCGGCGCCGAGGCCGGGCCGGCCGCCAGCGCCAGTGCCGCCGCGACGGGGTCGTCGGCGGCCTCCAGCGCCAGGCCGTGCCGCACGGAGGCGTCGGCGTCGAACTTCATGCCGAACAACAGCGCCGCTCGCGCCGCCTGCGGACCGATCGCCCGCTGCAGCATCCAGGTGGCGCCGCCGCCCGGGTGAATCCCGAGTTTCTGGAACCGCGGGTCGAAGACCGCGCCGGGCCCGGCGATCCGGACGTCGGCGGCAAGCGCGAGATTGAGCCCCGCCCCGACGGCCGGGCCGTTCACCGCGGCGATCGTCGGAAGCGTGCAGTCGGCCACCGCGAGGAAGCCGTCGTAGATGACCCGCAGGCCGTTGACAGTGGCGGCGCCGAGCGCGGTCAGGTCGGCGCCGGCGCAGAAGGCCTTGCCGGCGCCCGTCACGACCACGGCATGCACGCCATGGTCGGCCTCGGCGGCATTGATCGCGGCCCGCAGGCCTGCGGACATCTCCGCCGTCACCGCATTGCGGCGGTCGGGATCGTTGACCGTGATGAGTGCGACGCGGTCGATGACCTGGGTCAGAACGAGATCGGACACCGCACCAGCCTATGGCCTGTGTTTCGACTCACGTGATTCAAAACCTGTTTCCGCGCGGTTGTCTGCGAGATAACTGTGGGGTTCCTTGCTGTTCGGGGTGTCGAGAGGCGTTCGAAGTTCATGTTGAAGCGTTTTGCTGTGGTTGCCGCTGTTGGGCTGTTGCTCCCGTCGGGGGCGGCGACCATTGCGTCCGCCGACCCCGCACCCGCCGGGAACGAGGGTCCGCCGGTCGATACCGGTGTCGTGGCGTCCGAGGAACCCGCTACGGTGACCACCCCCGACGGCTGGACGCTGACTGTCGCGGCGAAGGACGAGAGCGAACTGCCCGTCGCGCCGCTGACCACGGCCGTCAGCTCGCGTGAGTACCTGGTGGGCGGCACGTTCACGGGCACGGTGACCGGCAAGGGCAAGGGCACCCTGACCGGCGGCACGCTGGAGGCCGGCTATCAGATCGGTTGCGGCATCGAGCTGGGGCAGATCCGTCTGGTGGGGTCGGTGGGTGCCTCGACCGCCAACGCGAACCTGTTCACCGGCGCCATCCCGACGGGTGTGACGTTCCCGCTCGTGGGCAGCATCGAGGTCCACCCGAAGCCGGGCACGGTGACCCAGGTTCCGGTCGACAAGAAGTCCTTCAAGGCCGCGCCGGCGCGTATCACCCTCAAGGACACCCACATCAAGGTCGACGGCTGCCTCGGGCAGTCGTTCCTGCGCTCGTACGCGACGCTCACGAGCTCTACTGCCGACACCGACGACATCGTCGCCTACTACGGCATCACCAAGGCCGTCTGAGCCAGACCTCCGGCCGTTTCGGCGCGGAGCTGACCCCCGACCGGGCACAATGCCCGGGTCCGTAGAGGGGGGAGCATGAGCGACGACGCCGAATCGCCGGCAATGCGGCAACGCCTCGAAGACCGGTACCGGCAGCTGGCCGAGATGCGTCAGCTCCGGCCCTTCGTCGCCGTCGTGAACCGCTTCAACGAGATCGACGGCGGCACGCTGGGCACGGTGGTGTCGGTGCAGCTGTTCACCACGGTCATCCCACTGGCGATCATCGGCTTCAGCTATCTCACCGGCTTCGCCGACAACGCCAGCCCCGGCGTCGTGGTGAGCAGGCAGCTCGGCTTGGCCTATCCGCTGACCGACCACGTGCGGGCCGCGTTCGGCCGCGCGTCGGGCCTGAGATCCAACTGGACGTTCTTCGGCGTCGCGAGCTTCCTGGTCTGGGGCATCCCGATGTCGATGACCATCGCCGGCATCTTTGCCAAGGCATGGCGCCGCGAGCCCTTCGGCTGGGGTGGCAAGCTCTGGCGCGGCGTGACGTGGTTCGTCCTGTATCTGACGATGATCGGAGTCCGCGAACGCATCGCGTTCGGCGGCGTGCACCACGGGTGGAGCCAGATTCTGCTCTTCGCGGTGTCGCTGATCCCGGTCTGGATCTTCTGGACGATCACCCCCGCGCTTCTGGTGCGAGGCGGTGGCAGAGGCCGGTCGGCGCTGCTGCTGGCGGGCTTGGCAGGCGTGGTCATCGAGGGCACCATCCTGCCGCTGGCGGCCCGGATGATCTTCCCGCCGCTGCTGCGCGGATGGGACGACTTCGGACCGATCGGGGTGGCGATGGCGCTGCTCACCTGGTGCGGGATCAGCGGCGCCGGCTGGGTGATCACCGCGTGTGTGGGCGCGGTGCTGTGGGAGCGGACGGCGCCGTCACGGACCGTCATCGAGGCCGAGACGGATGAGCGCCCCCGGCAGGAATCGAACCTGCGACCTAGGGATTAGAAGGCCCTTGCTCTATCCAACTGAGCTACGGAGGCAACGCGCTGGAAGTGTATCCCGCGGCCACTCGGCAGTGGCCATGGCAACAGCGGTATTGCCCGCGCCGTTTCCGGCGGCGGACTAGCGTTAGGGGCCAGCGCTGGGCAACGACAGAGGAGAGCGACAGCCATGAGCGACGTGCCGGACTATGACACGGCCGGGTTGCCCGAAGAGTTGAGTGCAGTCGATCAGTTGATGCATCGCGGGGAGGCGAACCCCCGCACCCGATCCGGCATCATGGGCGTCGAACTGCTGGACGTCACCCCGGATTGGGAGCAGTACCGGGCGCGGTTCGAGCAGGCCTCCCGCAAGGCGATCCGGCTGCGGCAGAAGGTCGTGATGCCGAGCCTGCCGACGGCCGCCGCGCGCTGGGTCGTCGATCCCGATTTCAATCTGGATTTCCACGTCCGCCGCGTGCGCGCGCCGGGCGCGGGCACGCTGCGTGAGGTCTTCGATTTCGCCGAGCTGGCGCTGCAGTCGCCGCTCGACATCTCCCGTCCGCTGTGGACGGCCACGCTGGTCGAAGGGCTGCCGGGCGGTGGCGCTGCCAACATCGTGCACATGAGCCACGCCGTCACCGACGGCGTCGGCAGCATGGAGATGTTCGCGAACCTCTACGACCTCGAGCGGGATCCCGGGCCGCGGCCGTCTGCGCCACTGCCGATCCCCGAGGACCTGTCGCCGAACGACCTTGCACGCCAAGGCATCAACGCGTTGCCGAAGGGCATCGCCAACAATGTGCTCGATGCGACTCGCGGTGCGGCCGGTCTGCTCGGCCGCATGGTGCGGGATCCGGCCGACGCGGTCGGCGGGGTGGTCGACTACGTCCGGTCGAGCCGGCGGGTGATGACGCCCGCGGCACCGCCGTCGCCGGTGCTGCGCCGACGTGGTCTGGCGTCACGCAGCGAGGCGATCGACATCAAGTTCAGCGATCTGCACAAGGCGTCGAAGGCGGCCGAGGGTTCCATCAACGACGCATACCTCGCCGCGCTGTGCGGTGCGCTGCGCCGCTATCACGAGGCCAAGGGCATCCCGGTGGCGTCGTTGCCGATGGCGGTACCGGTGAATGTGCGCTCCGACTCGGATCCGGCCGGTGGCAACAGATTTGCCGGCGTCAACATCGCCGCGCCCATCGGCGTCGTCGACCCACGCAAGCGCATCCAGAAGGTGCGGGCCCAGATGACCCGCAAGCGGGAGGAGCGCGCCATCGAGGTGGTGGGCGTCGTCGCGCCGCTGCTGAACCTGGTGCCGGATCCCCTACTGGAGTCCATGGCCGGCTCGGTGGTGAATTCCGATGTGCAGGCCAGCAACGTCCCCGGCCCGCCGGTCGACACCTACATCGCGGGCGCAAAGGTGTTGCGGCACTACGGAATCGGGCCGCTGCCCGGCGTGGCGATGATGGCGGTGCTCATCTCGCGCAGCGGCTGGGTCACCATCAGCACGCGCTACGACCGGGCATCGATCAACGACCCCGAGCTGTGGGCAAGATGCCTGCTCGACGGATTCAACGAGGTGCTGGCTCTGGGCGGGGACGGTCGGGCCATTCCGGCATCGTTCGAACTGGCGGATGAACAGGCCGAGCCGGCCGTGAACGGGGGTGCCGCGCAATGAGTTCGGATGACGACTACGCGGGCGAGTTCCGCAACGCCCGGCTGCCGGGCTCGGTGGCGGAAATTCTGGCCAGCCCCCAGGGGCCGGAGGTCGGCGCGTTCTTCGACATGGACGGCACCCTGGTGGCCGGGTTCACCGGCGTGATCATGACGCAGGACCGGTTGCGCCGCAGGCAGATGGGCGTCGGTGAATTCATCGGCATGGTGCAGGCCGCAGTGAACCACCAGTTGGGGCGCGCCGAGTTCGAGGACCTGATCGGCCGGGGCGCGCGGATGCTGAACGGCAATTCGCTCAGTGACCTCGACGAGCTGGGCGAGCGGCTGTTCATCCAGCACATCAAGAAGCGGATTTATCCCGAGATGCGCGAGCTGGTGCGCGCGCACCAGGCGCGCGGACACACCGTCGTGCTGAGCTCGTCGGCGCTGACGGTCCAGGTGGAGCCGGTGGCGAACTTCCTCGGCATCAAGAACGTGCTGTGCAACAAGTTCGAGACGGACGAGTACGGGCTCATCAACGGTGAGGTCGTCAGGCCGGTGCTGTGGGGACCCGGGAAGGCCAATGCCGCGCAGGCTTTCGCCGCCAACAACGGTGTGGACCTGACGAAGAGTTACTTCTACGCCGACGGTGACGAAGACGTCGCGCTGATGTACCTGGTCGGCAATCCGCGGCCCACCAATCCGGCGGCGAAACTGGAATCGGTTGCCGCCAAGCGCGGTTGGCCGGTGCTGAAGTTCTCCAGCCGCAGCGGCAGCAGCCCCATCGCGCAGCTGCGGACCTTCGCGGGCATCGCGTCGCTGGCGCCGGTCGCCGCGGGAGCTCTCGGGCTCGGGCTGTTGACCGGCAACCGGCGCACGGGCGTCAACTTCTTCACGTCGGCGTGGAGCAAGGCCCTGATGGCGACCCTCGGCATCGATCTGAACGTGCTCGGCGCGGAAAACCTTCGGGCACAACGGCCTGCGGTGTTCATCTTCAACCACCGCAACCAGGCCGATCCGATGATCGCCGGCGCCCTGGTGAGTGACAACTTCACCTCGGTGGGCAAGAAGGAACTGGAAAGCAACCCGATCATGGGCACCATCGGCAAGGTGATGGATGCCGCGTTCATCGACCGCGACGATCCCGCCTCGGCCATCGAGAGCCTGCACAAGATGGAAGAGCTTGCCCGTAAAGGCCTTTCGATCCTGATCGCGCCCGAGGGCACCCGCCTGGACACCACCGAGGTCGGCGAGTTCAAGAAGGGGCCGTTCCGGATGGCCATGGCCGCCGGTATCCCCGTCGTGCCGATCGTGATCCGCAATGCCGAGGTGATCGCCGCGCGCGATTCGTCGACCTTCCACGCGGGCAAGGTCGACGTCGTGGTCTATCCGCCGATCTCGGTCGAGGACTGGACGCTCGACGATCTGTCGGAGCGCATCGCGGAGGTGCGGCAGCTCTATCTCGACACCCTCCGAAAGTGGCCCCACGACAAGGTGCCCGACAATCCGCTCTACCACCGGGCGGAACCGCCGGCCGAACCCGGGGACTCGCCCGATGACAGCGGCGACACGCCGCGCAGCGCCAAGGGCCGACGGTGAAGCACACCGCTGACGATCTCGCCAGCTTCGACCCGACGGACGACGCCCTGGTGCTGACCGCGGTCGGCTCCGCGGCCGAGTGGGACCTGCTGAACGACTGGCTGGCCCACCAACGCAAGCAGCACCCGGACACCCGACTCGAGGTACTCCGGCTGCCGACCGAGGGCGAGCCCTCGCCCGGCACGCTGGCCCGCCTGGTCGAACTGCTCAGCGTCGACGACAGCCGTTCGGTGGTGCCCGTTCGGGTGTTCTGGGTGCCCGCCGGTCTGCCGACGCGCTCGAAGATCGTGTCGCTGATCTCCGGTCGCGACCGGTACCGGCCACCGGAACTGTTGCAGCGCCGCATCCTGCGCAAGGACCCGCTGCGGGCCCGGGTGGTCGCCGGTGAGCCCGCCACGGTGGGGCAGTTGCGGCAGCAGTGGAAGGACACGACGACCGCCGAAAACCCCAGGGAATTCGCCCGATTCGTGCTGCGCCGGGCGCAGCTCGCCATCGAGCGCGTCGAGCTGCGGCTGCTCGGCCCCGAGTACAAATCGCCCCGGCTGGTCAAGCCCGAGGTGCTGGCGTCGGCGCGGTTCCGGGAAGGCCTGGAGAAGATTCCGGGCGCGACGGTCGAGAAGGCCGGCGAGATGCTCGACGAGCTGTCGACGGGGTGGAGCCGGTTCTCCGTCGATTTCATCCCCAAGATCGGGCGCGCCATTTTCAGCCGGGGCTTCGATCCCAACGTGGACTACGACCGTGAGCAGGTCGAGGCCATGCGGCATGCGCTGGAGCTGCACCCCGCCGTGCTCCTGTTCTCGCACCGGTCCTACCTCGACGGCGTGATCGTGCCGGTGGCGATGCAGGAGAACCGTCTGCCGCCGGTGCACACCTTCGCCGGGATCAACCTGGCGTTCGGTCTGATGGGGCCGATCTTCCGGCATTCCGGCGTCATCTTCATCCGCCGCAACATCGCCGGCGACCCGTTGTACAAGTACGTGCTCAAGGAGTACGTCGGGTACATCGTGGAGAAGCGCTTCAATCTCAACTGGTCCATCGAGGGCACGCGCTCCCGGACCGGAAAGATGTTGCCGCCCAAGCTCGGTCTGCTGGCGTACGTCGCCGACGCCTACCTCGACGGCCGTAGCGAGGACATCCTGCTGCAGCCCGTTTCCATCAGCTTCGACCAATTGCACGAGACGGCCGAGTATGCCGCCTACGCCCGCGGTGGCGAGAAGACCCCCGAAGGTCTGAGCTGGCTGTACCACTACATCAAGGCGCAGGGAGACCGGAACTTCGGCAAGATCTACGTCCGCTTCCCCGAAGCGGTGTCGATGCGGGAGCAGCTGGGGCCACCTGACGGCGCGGTGGCCACCGACCCGGCGGTCAAACGCCTGGCACTGCAGAAGATGGCCTTCGAGGTGGCCTGGCGCATCCTGCGGGCCACGCCGATCAACGCCACCGCGCTGGTATCGGCGCTGCTGCTGACCACCCGCGGCCTGGCGCTGACGCTGGACCAGCTGCACCACACCTTGCAGGATGCGCTGGATTACCTTGAGCGCAAGCAGATTCCGATGACCAACTCCGTACTGCGGCTGCGTACCCAAGAAGGTGTCCGGGCCGCGCTCGACGCGATGTCGGGTGGGCATCCGGTCACCGCGGTGAACACCGGCCGGCAGCCGGTCTGGTACATCGCGCCGCAGGACGAGCACGAGGCGGCGTTCTACCGCAACACGACCATCGACGCGTTCCTGGAAACCGCCATCGTCGAGTTGGCCATGGCGCACGCGGCCAAGGCGGAATCCGACCCGGTGGACGCCTTCTGGACGCAGGTGATGCGGCTGCGCGACCTGCTCAAGTTCGAGTTCTACTTCGCCGACTCGGCTTCGTTCCGCGAGCACATCGTGGAAGAGATGTCGTGGCAGGCCAATTGCGAGCAGCAGCTGGCCGAGGGCGGCGAGGCCATCTACGCGATGCTGCGGGCCAAGCGGCCGATCATCGCCGGCGCCATGTTGCGGCCGTTCCTGGAGGCCTACGAACTGGTCGCCGACGTGCTGCGGGGCACGCCGCCCGACATCAGTGAGAAGGATCTGACGAAGCGCGCCCTCGGCGTCGGCCGGCAGTACGTCGCGCAGGGCCGGATTCGCAGCAACGAGTCGGTGTCGGCGTTGCTGTTCACGACGGCGCGGCAGGTGGTGGCCGACCAGAAGCTGCTGGCGCCGGCACCCGATCTGGAAGAGCGGCGGACCGCGTTCCTCGCCGAGCTGCGGTCGATCCTGGCGGACTTGGCGACTGTCGACTCGATCGGCTGGATCAAGTTCGATGTCCGGGAGTTGCAGCGCCGCAAGTCCAAGAAGACCATCGATGCCATCGAGGCCGACTGACTCAAGCCCGGTTGTCCACAGTTCGCGATTCATCCACAACCGGCGCCGCCACGGGAGCGGCGCCGGTTCTTTTGTCGGTGCCTGACGGATCAATGGACGCGAGAGGCCGACGAGAACGCCGGCAACACCGAATTGGATGGAGAAGCACATGTTCGAGACACCCTTCGCCGTGGTCGGCAACGTGATCACCGACGTGGTCGCGCGCCGGGCTGGGGAGAGCAACGTCGTGACGTTCCGGATGGCGAGCAATTCGCGCAAGAAGACCGACGACGGCTGGGAGCCGGGCAACTCGCTGTACGTGACAGTGAACTGCTGGGGCCGGGTGGCCGACGGGGTGGCGGGCCGGTTGTTCAAGGGCGACCCGGTGGTCGTCGTCGGCTACATCTACACCAACGAGTACCTCGACAAAGAGGGCAACCGCCGGTCATCGATGGAGGTGCGGGCGACGTCGATCGGCCCGGACATGGCGCGGAGCCAGGTCAAGATCGACCCGCGGCGGCCGAGCCCGATGGAACTCGACCAGCCGCAGGAGGAGCCCGAGAGCACCAACCCGGAGCCACTCGAGACCGAGAATTCGGACGGCCTGGTGCTGTCGGCGTAGGGCCCTGGTCGGGGCGTCCGCAGCGGGACCTCGGCCGGGCGCCCCGACCGCGCCATCGGGCGATTTGGCGGCTTGCCTAGGATGGTCAGCGAGTTTTCGCGGCACCGCGCCAGATCCAGTGCGCCGGGGCTAGCGCTACGACGAACAGCCAACGAAAGGCATGACGACGGCATGGCCGAATTCATCTACACGATGCGCAAAGTCCGTAAGGCGCACGGCGACAAGGTCATCCTCGACGACGTCACCCTGAACTTCCTGCCCGGCGCGAAGATCGGTGTCGTCGGCCCCAACGGCGCCGGTAAGTCCAGCGTCCTGAAGATCATGGCCGGCATCGACAAGGCCAACAACGGCGACGCCTTCCTGGCGCCGGGCGCCAGCGTCGGCATCCTCATGCAGGAGCCCGAGCTGGACGAGACCAAGACGGTTCGCGAGAACGTCGAGGCCGGCGTGGCGGTCAAGGCCAAGCTCAACCGGTACAACGAGGTGGCCGAGCTGATGGCCACCGACTACACCGACGAGCTCATGGAAGAGATGGGCAAGCTCCAGGAGGAGCTCGACGCCGCCGACGCGTGGGACATCGACTCCCAGCTGGAGCAGGCGATGGACGCCCTGCGCTGCCCGCCGCCGGACGAGCCCGTCACCCACCTCTCCGGTGGTGAGCGCCGCCGCGTCGCGCTCTGCAAGCTGCTGCTGAGCAAGCCCGACCTGCTGCTGCTCGACGAGCCCACCAACCACCTCGACGCCGAGAGCGTGAACTGGCTGGAACAGCACCTCGCCGACTACAAGGGCGCGATCCTCGCCGTCACCCACGACCGGTACTTCCTGGACAACGTCGCCGAGTGGATCCTCGAGCTCGATCGTGGCCGCGCCTACCCGTACGAGGGCAACTACTCCACGTACCTGGAGAAGAAGGCCGAGCGTCTCGAGGTTCAGGGCAAGAAGGACCAGAAGCTGCAGAAGCGGCTCAAGGACGAGCTGGCCTGGGTGCGTTCGGGCGCCAAGGCCCGCCAGGCCAAGAACAAGGCCCGTCTCGGACGCTACGAGGAGATGGTCGCCGAGGCCGAGAAGACGCGGAAGCTCGACTTCGAGGAAATCCAGATTCCGACGCCGCCGCGCCTGGGCAACGTCGTGGTGGAGGTCGACCACCTGAAGAAGGGCTTCGACGATCGCACCCTGATCGAGAACCTGTCCTTCACCCTGCCTCGTAACGGCATCGTCGGCGTCATCGGCCCGAACGGTGTGGGTAAGTCCACGCTCTTCAAGACCATCGTCGGCCTCGAGCAGCCGGACGGCGGCACCGTGAAGGTCGGTGAGACGGTCAAGCTGTCGTACGTCGACCAGAGCCGCGCGGGCATCGACCCGAAGAAGACGGTCTGGGAGGTCGTCTCCGACAAGCTCGACTACATCGAGGTCGGACAGAACGAAATCCCGTCGCGGGCCTACGTGTCGGCGTTCGGCTTCAAGGGGCCCGATCAGCAGAAGCCGGCCGGGGTGCTCTCCGGTGGTGAGCGCAACCGGCTGAACCTGGCGCTGACCCTCAAAGAGGGCGGCAACCTGATCCTGCTCGACGAGCCGACCAACGACCTGGACGTCGAAACCCTGTCTTCGCTGGAGAACGCGCTGGAGCAGTTCCCCGGCTGCGCCGTGGTCATCAGCCACGACCGCTGGTTCCTCGATCGCACCTGCACCCACATCCTCGCGTGGGAAGGCGACGACGAGGACGAGGCCAAATGGTTCTGGTTCGAGGGCAACTTCGGTGCCTATGAAGAGAACAAAGTGGAACGACTTGGAATCGAAGCGGCGCGTCCGCACAGAGTGACCCACCGCAAGCTGACTCGCGACTAACGTCGCATCTACGTGCCCGATCGGGGCGCGAAGGTGCAACGTCAGGAGCAAGTCGGATGACGGAAAATCGGGGCGGACGCAGCAGTACGCAGTCCGCCGGCGCGGACGGTAACGCTGGTCTCGCACGGGCATACCTGCTGACCTACCGCGGCCCCAACGACGGCTCACCGGCCGACGGCGGGGTGACCGCCCCGATTGACGTGGCGCTGGCGACCCGGGTGTCCCCGGAGTTGCTGGCCGCGCATTTCCGGCTCGGCCATCGCCGGTCGATGGGCGAGACGCTGGTCGCGATCTACCCGGCCGACGATCCCGGCCGCTTCGGTCCGGCGCTGCAGATCGTGACCGATCACAGCGCGCTGCTGATGGACTCGGTGATGGTGCTGCTGCACCGCATGGGCGTGGCCTACACCGCGATCATGAGCCCGGAATTCCGGGTGCGGCGTGATCCGGCGGGCGAGGTCGTCGCGATGGGACCCGCGGCCGACCCCAGCGCGCCGGCCGACGGCATCGACGAGACCTGGATTCATGTCCAGCTGGCGACCATGGGTGACGGCAAGGCCGTGACCGAGGCCGCGGCGGTGCTGCCGCACGCGCTCACCGACACCCGTGCGGTGCAACTCGATACGCCGGCGATGAACGCCGCGCTCGTGGGTCTGGCCAACGCACTCGACGCCGACCACAACGGCCGGTTCCCCGGCTACGACCGGCGCGACGTCGCGGCCCTGCTGCGCTGGCTGGCCGACGGGCACTTCGTCCTGCTCGGCTACCAGCAGTGCACGGTGGAGAACGGACAGGCCCACGTGGACCCGGCGACCCGGCTGGGCGTGGCCAAGCTGCGCACCGACGTGCTGCCACCGCTGGCCGGTGACGACGAACTGCTCGCGGTGGCGCAGGCCACCATGCCCAGTTATCTGCGCTACGGCGCCTATCCGTACATCGTGGTGGTTCGCGAGAGCGCGGGACCGAACGGGCCTGCTCGTGAGCACCGGTTCATCGGTCAGTTCACGGTGACCGCGGGCAACGCGAATGTGCTTGAGATTCCACTGATCTCGCGTCGGGTCAACGAGGCATTGGCGCTGTCCCAAGGTGATCCGAGCCGGCCCGGCCAGCTGATGCTGGACATCATCCAGACGGTGCCGCGGTCCGAGCTGTTCTCCCTGACCGCCCGTGATCTGGTGGATATGGGCAAGCAGGTCATCGACCTGGGATCCCGACGCCGTGCGTTGCTGTTCCTGCGCGCCGACAAGTTGGCGCACTTCGTGTCGTGCCTGGTGTACCTGCCGCGCGACCGGTACACGACCGATGTCCGGCTGGCCATGCAGGACATCCTGGTTCGCGAGCTCGGGGGTGAGAGCATCGAGTACACCGCCAGGGTCAGTGAATCACCCTGGGCCGTCGTGCATTTCACGGTGCGTTTGGGCGAGACGGCCAGCGCGGCGAGCATCGACACGTCGTCGGCCAATGAGACGCGCATCCAGGCTCTGCTGACCGAGGCCGCTCGCACCTGGGGGGACCGGCTGATCGGTGCTGTCACGCCGGGCACCATCACCCGCGCCGAGGCCGAGCATTACGCGGTGGCGTTCCCCGAGGTGTACAAACAGGCGTTCACGCCGGCGGGGGCCATCGAGGCCATCAGCATCATCGATCAGCTGCAGGACGACAGCGTCAAACTGGTGCTCGACTATCCCGAAGCCGGGGCCGACGATGACGGCACCGCTCAACTCACGTGGTATCTCGCGGGACGATCGGCCTCGCTGAGTGAGCTGCTGCCGATGCTGCAGTCCATGGGTGTGGTGGTGCTGGAGGAGCAGCCGTTCAATGTCGTGCGCGCCGACGGCGTGCCGGTATGGATCTACCAGTTCAAGATTTCCCGGCACCAATCCACCGTCGACACTCCGGAAGCCGAACGCGAAGCCATCGCGACGCGCTTCGCCGACGCGGTCACCGCCATCTGGCAGGGCAAGGTGGAGATCGACCGGTTCAACGAGTTGGTGCTGGGTGCGGGACTGACCTGGCAGCAGGTGACGATCCTGCGGGCCTACGCGAAATACCTGCGGCAGGCCGGTTTTCCCTACAGCCAGTCCCACATCGAGACGGTGCTGCGGGACAACCCGGGCACCGCGAAGTCTCTCGTCGAACTCTTCGAGGCGGTGTTCGACCCGAGCGGGGGAGACGCGGCGGATCGCGCCCAAACCGCCGCGGCCGCCGTTGCGGCGGACATCGACGCCCTGGTCAGCCTGGACACCGACCGGGTGCTGCGGGCGTTCGCCGCGCTGGTGCAGGCCACGCTCCGCACCAACTACTACGTCACGGCGGACGGTTCGGCGCGGCAACGAAATGCGTTGTCGTTCAAGCTCAATCCCCAGCTGATCGACGAATTGCCGTTGCCCAGGCCGAAATACGAGATCTTCGTGTATTCGCCGCGGGTGGAAGGCGTGCACCTGCGGTTCGGCAACGTGGCCCGCGGTGGCCTGCGCTGGTCGGACCGGCGGGAGGACTTCCGCACCGAAATCCTGGGCCTGGTCAAGGCGCAGGCGGTGAAGAACGCCGTCATCGTCCCCGTCGGCGCCAAGGGCGGCTTCGTGCTCAAGTCGCCGCCGGTCCCCTCGGGTGATGCGGCCGCCGACCGCGATGCCCTGCGCAACGAGGGCGTCGCCTGCTACCGGCTGTTCATCGCCGGCCTGCTCGACGTCACCGACAACGTCGAGACGGCCACCGGCGCGGTCGTGCCACCGGCGCAGGTGGTGCGCCGCGACGGCGACGACGCGTACCTCGTGGTCGCCGCTGACAAGGGCACCGCCACGTTCTCCGACATCGCCAACGATGTCGCCAAGTCGTACGGCTTCTGGCTCGGCGATGCGTTCGCTTCCGGCGGTTCGGTCGGCTACGACCACAAGGCGATGGGCATCACCGCGAAGGGCGCCTGGGAGTCGGTGAAGCGGCACTTCCGCGAGATGGGGCACGACACCCAGACCCAGGACTTCACCGTCGTCGGCGTCGGTGACATGAGCGGTGACGTGTTCGGCAACGGCATGTTGCTGTCCAAGCACATTCGCCTCGTGGCGGCCTTCGACCACCGGCACATCTTCCTGGACCCGAACCCCGATGCGGCGCGGTCGTGGATCGAACGCGACCGGATGTTCAAGCTCCCCCGGTCGAGTTGGGATGACTACGACAAGTCGCTCATCAGCGAGGGCGGTGGCGTCTACAGCCGCGAGCAGAAGTCGATCCCGATCAGCCCGCAGGTGCGCGCAGTGCTCGGCCTCGCTGCCGACGTCACCGAGCTGACACCGCCGGCACTGATGAATTCGATCCTGCTGGCGCCCGTCGACCTGTTCTGGAACGGCGGCATCGGCACCTACATCAAGGCCGAGACCGAGTCGGACGCCGACGTCGGCGACCGCGCCAACGATGCCATCCGGGTCAACGGAAATCAGCTGCGCGCCAAGGTGGTTGGTGAGGGTGGCAACCTGGGTGTGACGCAGCGCGGTCGTATCGAATTCGATCTGGCGGGCGGCCACATCAACACCGACGCCATGGACAACTCGGCCGGTGTGGACTGCTCCGATCACGAGGTGAACATCAAGATTCTGGTCGACGCCCTGGTGACCGCGGGCAAGGTCGCGGCCGCCGAGCGCACGGACCTGTTGATGTCGATGACCGACGAGGTCGGTCGTCTGGTGCTCGCCGACAACATGTCGCAGAACGACCTGATGGGCACCAGTCGTGCCAACGCCGCCAGCCTGCTTCCGGTGCACGCCGCCCAGATACGTGACCTGGCGGCCAACCGTGGCCTCAACCGTGAGCTGGAGGCGCTGCCGTCGGAGAAGGAGATCCGGCGGCGGATGGAGACCGGGCTGGGGCTGACCTCGCCGGAGCTGGCGACCTTGATGGCGCACGTGAAGCTGGCGCTCAAAGAGGACGTGCTGGCCAGTGAGCTACCCGATCAGGAGGTGTTCGCCGGGCGGCTGCCGGACTACTTCCCGGAGGAGCTGCGGGACCGGTTCGCGGCGGACATCCGGTCGCATCAGCTGCGCCGGGAGATCATCACCACGATGCTGGTGAACGATCTCGTCGACACCGCGGGCATCACCTACGCCTACCGCGTCGCCGAGGATGTCGGCGTGGGGCCGGTCGACGCGGTTCGCAGCTATGTCGCGGTGGACAAGATCTTCCGGGTCGGCGAGGTGTGGCGGAACATCCGGGCGGCCGGCCTGGCCGGTGTGCCGGTGGATGTCACCGACCGGATGACGCTGGACCTGCGCCGGCTGATCGACCGCGCGGGCCGCTGGCTGCTGAACTACCGGCCCCAGCCGCTGGCGGTCGGCGCCGAGGCGAACCGGTTCGCGGCGAAGGTGGCCGAGCTCACCCCGCAGATGGCGCAGTGGCTGCGTGGCGATGACAAGGCGATCGCCGAGACCGACGCCGCCCAGTTCGTGGCCGCCGGCGTCTCGAAGGAGCTGGCCTACATGGTGGCCACCGGGCTGTACCAGTACAGCCTGCTGGACGTCATCGACATCGCCGACATCGCCGAGCGTGAACCCGCGGAGGTGGCCGATACCTACTTCGCGCTGACCGACAATCTGGGCATCGACAACCTGCTCACCGCGGTGTCCGAACTGAGCCGCAATGACCGCTGGCATTCGTTGGCGCGCTTGGCGATTCGCGACGATATCTACGGTTCCATGCGGGCCCTGTGCATCGACGTGATGGCGGTCGGCGAGACCGACGAGACCGGTGAACAGAAGATTCACGAATGGGCGTCCACCAACAGTTCGCGGGTCATGCGGGCCCGCCGGACGCTGACCGAGATTCTGGGTGACGAGGTCCGCGACCTGGCGACCCTGTCGGTGGCCGCGCGGCAGCTGCGGAGCATGACCACGAGAACGACCGGGACGGGCAATCAGGGATGATGGGCCGGTGACTGAACGCTTCACGACGCCGGTGCCGGTGCGCTGGTCGGACATCGACATGTATCAGCATGTCAACCACGCCACCATGGTGACCATTCTCGAAGAGGCGCGGGTTCCGTTCCTGACGGAGCCCTTCGCCGAGGACGTCGCCACCACCGGCCTCCTGATCGCCGAGGTCAACGTGAAATACAAGGACCAACTGCGCCTGGTCGATTCACCGTTGCAGGTGACCATCTGGACCAACCGGCTGCGGGCCTGCGACTTCACGCTCGGGTATGAGGTGCGTTCGGCGCAGGCCGACCCGGATTCCAAGCCGGCCGTGATCGGGGAGACCCAGCTGGCCACCTTCAACATCGAGCGGCAGATGCTGGTCCGTATCGCCCCGCATCAGCGGGAGTACCTCCAGCGCTTCGCCCGATGAGCGCGTGCGCGAAGAGCAGGGTGCGTCGATGAGCGAACGGGGCATCTGGCTCGCCGACGCTGCCCAGGCGCAGAACCTGGCCACCTTCGTCGAGCGCGTGCTGCGGCTCGACGAGGCGGCCGTGGTGCGGTTGAAGGCGCGGAGCGAGGACGTCGTCGTCGCCTGGGCGGCAACAGGTTTCGAGGTGCTGGCCGCGCGCGTGGTGAGCGGGCGGGTGGCGCCGTCCGACCTTTGCGCCGGGGCCGATGCATTGAGCCACGAGTTGCCCGGCTCGGGCCGGATCGATCCGGGCTTCGCGATGGACTCGGCATGGCGTGGTGCGCTGCCGCCCGACAACGGCTTCAGCCATCTGGACGATGTGCCGGCCGGCGCGGTGCTGGAGTTGTTCCAGCGGGGCGTCGAGTTGGCCAAGGAACACAGCGGCCCGCAGGGCCCGCCGCCGTCGCTGCTGGACCAGGACGTCCTCACCGTCAGCGCCGGCGACCTCGAGGTCGGCATCCCGATGCGCTGTGTATTCGCCTTGACCGCCATGGGTTTCGTGCCCGACCCGCTGCCCGAGAACGAGGTGGTCCGCGTCCGGGTACATCCGACCTGGCTGCGGATCGACGCGCGGTTCGGCTCGGTGTACCGCCGCCGTGGTGGGCCGATCCTGTTGTCGCCCTAGGAGTCTTTCGAAGTTGAGAGGCTGCTCGCGCGGCGGATGTGAACTCCGCCCGCCGCGCGAGCACGAGGTCCAGGAACACTATTGAGTTATCAAGGTGCACAGCAGGTTTGAGGACGCACCTGCGGTGGTTATGCGGCGTGGTCGAGTCGCATGGTGCGGCGGTTGTAGGCGGGGATGGGTTGTCGGTGTGGGTCGACGGTCGCTGGTGGGATGAGCCAGGGGTGTTTGTCCAGGCCCATGACGACGTTCCAGCCGTCGTGGTGGACGTTGGCGTGACAGGCCGGGCACAGTAGGCATCCGTTGGCCAGTGATGTTTCGCCGTGGTGGGTCCAGTGCACGATGTGGTGGGCGTGGGTGCGTCCGGGTGGTGCGCCGCATTTGATGCAGCACTGATCCCTCAGATGCAGGGCTTTACGCAGATGCGCCGGGAACAGGCGTTTCTCCCGTCCCATATCGAGCGGCACCTGCTCGCCGTCCACGATCACCGTCGTCACCGCGGTGTCGCAGGTCAACCGCTCCAGGGTCATGGTGCTGATCGACCCCATGAACTCCAACTCGGCCAGGTCCGGGGTATCAGCGGGCACCGTCACCAGCAACTGTGTGCGCGGCGCCGATGCGACATCTCCGCCGCGGGCCGCGATGTCCAACACGGTCTCGAGGGCATCGGCCCGCCGCCGGGACGCCGACCTGGTGTCGGGGGTGCCGTCGGGTTCGGGGCGCGGCGCCGACAGCTCTTCGACCGCGGCCACCAACTTGGCGCCGACTTCGGCATCCAGATCCACCCGCACCCGCAGGCGTCCATCACTGGTGACGCGGTGATCGAGGGTGTTGATCGAGCGGTCCTCCGCCGCCGGCAACCCACCCTCGGCCGCGGCGACCCGGTTCCCCAACCGCCGGGCCCGGTCACCGATCGCGGCCGGAGTAGCCCCTGAGAAGAACTGCCCCAACAAATCCGTCACCTGCGCGAACCTGGCCGCCTCGCTGACCGGACCTGGTGCACGCGCCTGAATGTGGTTGATGCCCTTCACGATCGCATCGACATGCTCACCGGAGACCACCCCATCGCCAGCGTGCGCGGCGAGTGTCGGCAGCGCCGGCAAGGCGCCACCGACGCGGATAATCCGCTCGGCCACCGACGGTGCACATCCCAGCGACATCAACAGCTCCCGCAGCGTGCGCCCCTGCCCGGCCGCAACCCCGCACCGGTCCAACACCCCGACCGTCGTTGCGGTCAGGTGATCGATCACATTCCGCAGCCCCACCAGACCCCGCGCCACTTCGAGAGCATCACCCCCAGTGATGTCATCGGGGATGACCACGTCGCGCAGCTGGTCGAGAAACGATTGGAGATCCGGTGCGATTCCCATAACATGTCTTGCGTCAAGAAGTTGGCAGGTTTTGTGGGTTCGGCGAGTTTAGGTAGGCCTGTTTGGGGGTGCGGTCGCCGAGGGCTTGGTGGGGTCGGATGGTGTTGTAGATGGTTCGGAAGTGGTGGGCTTCCATGTCGAGGGCGTCGCCGTCGCCGATGTATCCGCGAAATAGGTGTTCGTATTTGAGGGTGCCGAAGAACCGTTCGATGACGCCGTTGGTTTGTGGGGATTTGATCCGGGTTCGCACGTGCCGCAGCAGTGGGTCGGTGTGGTCGGCGAACAGTGCCCCGAAGTCCTTGCCGCGGTAGCAGGGGCCGTTGTCGGTGACGATGGCGATCGGTGCGGGTGTCTGGCCGATGACGTTGTCGTGGGCGTCGAGGACGTCCATCAGGGCGCGGTCATCGTGTAGGTGGTCGAGTTCCAGGATGCGTTGGGCTTCGTCGATGGCCAGTTGTATGCAGCGCACGGCATCGATGCCGCGGCTGGTGGGGGTGACGGTGATCGCCAGGCAGTATTTGGTGGCGTAGTCGATGACGGCACTGATCCTCCAGATGCCGCCGTTGGTGGTTTCGAATTCGGAGAAGTCGGTCTGCCAGACCCGGTTGCGTTCGGTGGGTGGGTCGCGGAACACTTTGCGGCGCAATATCGCCCAGGATTTGCGGTCGGCGCGAAATCCCTGGGGCAGCAACAAGCCGCGTCGTTTCAGTGCTCGTTGCACTGAGGAATTGGTGACGTCGTGGCCGTCGGCGCGCATCATGGCGGCGATCTTGCGGTAGCCCCAGGCTGGCCATGCTTCGGCGTATTTGGCAGCCAGGCCTTCGATGCGATCAACCACCGGCGCCGGCCACGGACCTCTATCCGCGGCGCCATGACGCAATCGGGCCAACCGCCGCCGATAGGTGCGTTCGGGGATGTCTGCCAGTACCGCGAACCTCGAAACCGGCAGCCCCGCCGCCTCTCTTAGGGCTTCGAGGTCTTGGAAGGGACCTGATCGATCAGCGCCGCACCGCGCTGCCAAATCCGAAGCTGCACCGTGGCTTCGGCCAGCGCCAGTTTGAGTTGTTCGTTTTCGATCTGCAGGCGCCGCTGTTCGGGTGTGCCCTTAGCCCCGGCCGGGCCGCTGGGCACCTCCTCAAGCCGCTCGGCGCCAGCGGCTAAAAACTGATGCTTCCACTTCGTCACGGTTTCACGGCAGACCCCGCTGCGGCGTGCGGCCTCCCCGCACGTCATTTCGTTGGCCAACACGGCCAGCACCAGTCGGGTCTTTTCTTCGGCAGGGATCTTCGTCCGTCGCGATCTGGCCATGACTCACTCAACCTCCTCAACCCTGGCCTCGTTGTGGATAACGCGACCCTGCCAAAAAGTTTGAGTCAGTAGAAACATATTGTATCGAACAAATGTTCGAACAACAAGCCGGGATGGGGTCGAATTTCGTGTGATGTATCAGGACATCGGTGACAGTTGGTGTATCAGGACATCGGTATTCAGGGGGCGGCTCGGAGAACCGCACGAGATCGCCGCAGTGGCGGCATTCTTCTTGGCTTCAGATCGGTCGCCTCTGCTCAACGCTGCAGCGATCGTCGCTGACGGCGCCTGTACTGGATCCTGATCTGACCGCAGGCGGACGCGCGGCCGGGGTCCCGATGCGTCACGTGGTCGGGGCGCCGGTGGGCTGCTACGCAGTCAACTCCGCGGAAAGCACTGGTATTGACCATGATTCATTCAATGTCTGTGGGAGAGCATTCTGGCTCTGTGCGGCGGGAGGCGGGGCCGCACGCGACTCTGCCGGCAAGGCCTATCGCCAGACTCAGTCGCGTCGCACCCGGAGCGAATCAGTGCTTGCGGACGACGCGTTCGGATTCGCCGGGCTTCCACACCGTGATGTCGAGGTGTCCGTCGTCGACCTCGACCGCGGACGCCCCGACCAGGTCGGCGCGATAGCAGTGCTCGAACTCCTGGCCGCGGATGTCGAAGCCGGTCTGTTCGTACAGCGCTTCGGCGAACCGTCGATGCAGCGCCTTGTCCTGCACGTCCTCAACGACACCCCAGAGTTTCGCGTCGCCGTCGCCGACGTGCGTGTCGACGGTCGCGGTGTGCAGGCAGAAGCGTGGATCACGGGCGAGGTCGTTGAATTTCGTGGTGTTCGGCATGCCCGAGATCCACAACTCGTCTTCGAAGAACCGCGGCTCCATGGGGCTGATCCGGGGAAATCCGTCCGAGCGCAGGGTGCCCAGCATGCACAGGTTTCCGGTTGAGGTGTGTCGGCGGACGAAGGTGGTTGCGATTCTCGGGGCAGCGTCCGCGAATTCCTTCCAACTGGTCATGTTGCCGACGGTAGTCCCGGTCGGTCCGGCATGCTCGCGTATGCGCGGACCGGGAAGGTGCCGAATCCTGCGATCCGCGGCGCGAGGGCGGTGAAGCGTCAGCTCGCCACGAGAGCGTCATGCCAGCATTGGGTATCGGTGATCTGAATCAGTCCGACGACCTTGTCGTCCCGGACGGTGATGTCGTGCACGAATGCCGCGGAATACGGCTTGCCGGTGGCGCGGCTGTTGCCGCGGTAGTAGCCGAACGCGATGACGCGATCCTCGCCGGCGACGACGAATTCGTCTGGCAGCGGTGTGGTTTCGAAGTGGGCAGCCGCCCCGCCCCAGACGGTCAGCAGCATCTTCTCGGGACTGTCGATCTCACCGCCGAGACTGAACGGCATGCCGGTGCTGACCCGGCCGGTGAAATCGGGGTGCAGCAACGCCGCGAGGCCGGCGGGGTCGTGCGCGGCGAATGCCGCGTACAGGCGGGTGGCCAGGTCGATGGGTGTCGTCATGGTGGTCTCCCTCGATAGGACGCGGCCGGCGAGAGCGGCCTGTTTTAGAGTGATTGCTCCAAAACCGTATTAGAGCATAGTCTCTAATACATGGGAAGACCGCCGCGGCACTCTGCGGATGACGTCGTGGACGCCGCGACCCGCCTGTTCGCCGAAGGCGGCGTCCGCGCGCTGACGATGAATGCGGTGGCGCGCGATATCTCCGCGCCCAGCGGGTCGATCTATCACCGGTTTCCCGACCGGGCAGCGCTATTGGCTGCCGTGTGGTTCCGCACGACCGGCGACTTTCAGCGTGGCTATTTCGACGTCCTGGGTGACCTGGCGACGCCTGCCAGTGCGGTCGACGCCGCGGTCTGGATCGTCGACTGGTGTCGTACTCATCTGCCGCAAGCTGTTGTGCTGCAGGCAGGAGTGCGAACATTCGAGCCGGAGCAGTGGCCGGAGGCGGCCCGCATGGAGTTGGCGACACGGGACGAGAGCAGCAAGCGCGACATCGACAAGGCGATTCGGCAGCTGGCCAAGGAAACTGGCCGACCCGCTGATCAACTTGCGTTCGCCTTGCTCGACCTGCCGCTGGCTGCCGTACGGCGGCATCTGCTCGCCGGCGAAGTACCGCCCAAGCGCACCGGAAAGCTGGTGCGGGACATGGTCGGGCTGCTGCTCGGCATTGCCGACGACTAGCCGGGCAGGCGTTGCTGCGCCGTGTGCGGCCGGCCTCCGGTTCGCGACGCCGGCGGGTCTCATCGGCTACACCGGGCGGGGAGTGCCGTCAGTCGGGGACGGTGGCGAAGGCCCGGACCGGGAACGTGCCGAAGCCTTCGACCCGCGGCGGGACGGCGGTGAAGCGCGCACCCCGGGCGGGTAGCGCCGCCAGATTGGTGAGGTGCTCGACAACGTGAATACCGTTGGCCAACAAGGCGGTATGGACGGGCCGTCGGCCGGCCGATTCCGGACTGGCGTCGTCGATGTTCACCGAGTCGATGCCGACCAGCGCCACGCCGAGCCGCACCAGATGGTCGGTGGCCGCCTCGGACAGGAACGGTGCGTCGACGCCGTACGCCGTGGTGCCGAAATGCCGGTCCCACCCGGTGTCGATCAGGACCGCGCAGCCGGCGTCGATGTCATCGGGAAGCTCGGACACATCGACGGATCGTGCCGCGACGTCCCGTCGGTGGACGACGACCGCGGGCAGGTCCACCAAGGTGTTCAGGTCGAGGCCTGCCAGGTCCGCCCCGTCCGCGTAGCGGTGGAACGGCGAGTCGATGTAGGTGCCCGTGTTGCCGACCATGGTGATCGCGCCGATCGCGAATTCGGTGCCGGCGGCGTAGACCTCGCGAGACGCTTCACGCGTCAGGTGCGAATCGATCGATGGGGCCGGCAGCCCCGGGTAGGTCACCAGCCCCGCACGAATGGTGTGAGACAAATCGACGAGCATGGCGACCCTTTCCCGCGGTTGATGACCACTCTAGCGAGACGGGACGGCCGCCCTCGTGGTGGCCGCCGGCGCCACCCGGTCGAGTAACGGCCTGGCCAGCTTCTCGACCAGATCGAACGAGAAGGGTTGTGTCATAAGGCGATTGATACCAGGCGCGACGCGGTGCATGACATAGCCCAGCCATGCCTCGGCCCGCACCGGCACCACCGCGAGGTCGTAGCTGACTGCCCGCACCACGGCCCGCGCGACGAGGTCGGGGCTCATCGGCGAGAACGGCAGCAGTTCGGCGAACTCTTGCAGCTGTTTGGTGAGGCGCTGCGCCTGTGCGACGAGCGTGGGATCCACGCCGACGGTCACCGCCCGATCGCCGATGTTCGTGCTGATCACGCCTGGGCAGATCGCGCTGACCCCGATGCCGTACGGCTTGAGCTCCAGGCGCAGGCATTCGCTGAGCATCTTTACCCCCGCCTTGGACACCGAGTACGGCGCCATGACCGGCGTCGGCGTGAAGGCCGCCGCCGAGGCGATGTTGACGAGATGTCCGCCCCTGCCACGCTCGGCCATCTGGGCACCGAACACCCGGCAGCCGTGGACCACGCCCATCAGGTTGACGCTGAGCTGCTTGTCCCAATCCGCGGGGGACAGCTTGAGGAACGGGCCGCCGACGACGATGCCGGCGTTGTTGACGACGACGTCGGGCACGCCGTGCTCGGTACGCACGTTATAGGCGAACGCTTCCCAGTCCTCCGGGTCCGTGACGTCCAGCCGGGCGGCCGACGCGCGGCGGCCGGCGCCTTTGATCATGGCCGCGGTCGCTTTCGCCGAGTCGAGATCGATGTCGGAGACCACCACGTGCGCACCGCGTTTGGCGAAGCGGATCGCGGTGGCACGCCCGATGCCGCTGCCGGCACCGGTGACGACCACGAGCTGTGGGTCCAGATTGTTGAGCTTCATCCGGCTTCCTTCGAGGTGGCTGCTGCTTCGTGGACGTGGGCGGTGCCCGTCCCATACCGGTAGACGTCGAGGTCGTAATGGCGGTTCTGCCAGTACATCTCGCCGTGCGTCGTCGGTCGGAACGGTGAATCACCGTGGTAGTCGATGTAATACGTGTTGGATCCCGCGCAGGTCGGCGTGAACAGGACGTTGCGCTTCTGGCGCGCCAGGCAGTGCTGGAAATAGGCGTCGTGCACCTCTCTGCGGATCTCGACCTCCCGGGCGCCCCGCCGCTTGCCTTCGGCGATGGCGCGACTCAGATGCGCGGCGGTGGCCTCGATCATCCAGAGATACGACCCGAGTACGAATCCGTAGGGCCCCGTGATCATGAACATGTTCGGGAAACCGAGTACGGACACGCCTTGGTAGGCCTGAAAGCGGTTGACCGCCCAGAACTCCGCGGCGTCGAGTCCGTCACGGCCGACGACGGGGAAGGGCGGCACCGAATCCCGTTCCCACAGCTTGAATCCGGTCGCACAGATGAGGACGTCGACCTCGTGCTCGACGCCGTCGGTCGTCACCACGCCGCGCTCGGTGACGCGCTCGATGGCGTCGGTGACCAGGCTGACGTCACCGCGGTTGAACGTCTTGAGATAGTCGTTCGACATCGACGGCCGTTTGCAGCCCAGGCCGTAGCGGGGGATCAGTTTCTCCCTGGTCGCCGGGTCGGTGACCTGGCTGCGCATCCATGCCCGCACCGGCGCCTCCGCGAGCGAGCGCGTGGCCTCGACCAGCCAGCTCGGTCCGGTGAGCATGCCGCCCATCCCGATCTCGGTCGCGACGGTCCCGACGGCGCGCAGCGCCGACCGCACCGGGCCGATCTCCAGCGCCATGCGGGTGATTCCGTGAATCGTGTTGTCGGGCTTGGGAAACACCCAGATCGGTGTGCGCTGAAAGACGGTGAGGTGTGCGACCTCGTCGACGATCGCCGGCACCAGCTGCAGCGACGTCGCGCCGGTACCGATCACCGCGACCCGTTTCCCGGCCAACGCGACGTCGTGATCCCACAGCGCGGTGTGCATGAGCACCCCACCGAAGTCCTGGAGCCCGGGGATGTCCGGCAGCTTCGGCCGTTCGAGCCCGCCGACCGCCATCACGACGTGGCGGCCGGTGATCTCGGCGCCGCCGTCGATCCGCAACCGCCACATGCTGTTGCGCTCGTCGAACGTCGCCGCGGTTACGGTCGTGCCCAGCCGAAGCTTGTCGCGCAGGCCGTACTTGTCCACCATGTCGCCGGCGTAGTCGCGCAACTCGCTGCCGGGCGCGAACACCCGTGACCAGCCGCCGCGCTGCTCGTACGAGAAGCTGTAGATGACCGACGGGATGTCCACTGCCACACCCGGATAGGTGTTGGCGTGCCAGGTGCCGCCGACGTGGTCCCACTTGTCGACGATGACGAAGTCGTGGATCCCCTTGCGCTGGAGAGCGATACCGGCGCCGATGCCGCCGAACCCGGCACCGACGATCACCACCTCGTGATCAGGCTCGCGTCGCTCGGCCGTCGGTGACTGCGCGGCCTTCGTACTCGCTGTCATGTCGGCGCCCGGTTACCGGACATAGCCGACGAGTTCGCCGCCGGCCCCGAACAGGTCGTGCTGCCAACGTGCGAGGAGCTCATCGGTGGGCATATCGGCGGGATGGAAGCCGGGCCGCAGATACTCGTGGATCTCCCCGAGAATGCCGCGCACCAGCGGGCCGCGGAACACCCCGTACGTTTGGCGGAGCACCGTGATCGGTCGCGGCCATGCGGTCGGATCCAGGAGGATCGACAACGCCACCGCCGCCGTGACGACCGGGATCGTCAGGAAGTACATGAACCACATCACCGCGATGCGGGTGCGCTCGGAACCGCCCACCGACCGATAGACGTCGAAGGCGACGGACTTGTGCTCCAACTCCTCCATGGCATGCCAGTTCAGCAGGCGCCAGACCTCGGGATCGCCTGGAATCGCCTGGATTTCGTCGTTGGACAACACCCGCGCGCCCAGCACCGCGGTGTAATGCTCGGCGGCCGCTGTCATTGCCAGGTGCACCTTCGCGGGAATCAGCTTCTCGATGCGCAGCACCACCTTCTGGCGCACGCTGGTCGGAGCGAACAGCAAGAACCGCACGAGCGGGTAGCCCATGTCGGCGAGTTGCGTGTTCAGCTTCCGATGTTCCTGGCCGTGCACCGACTCCTGGCCGATGAACCCCGCGACCCGCTTCTTCAGTACCGGGTCGGTGATCTGGTCGGAGAAGCGTCGGACGGACCGGATGAACGATTCCTCGCCAGGCGGGAACGACCCGGACAACACCGCCACCAGGTGGCTGAACACGATGTCGCCTTCGACGAAATGGCGGTGCAGCGGCTCGGGCTCCCCGAACCGGAACCGCATCCGACGGACCGTGGGAAAAGCGACACTGATCGGGTCAGCAGTCATGATCGATTCCTTCCGTGGTGCAGGCTATTTCAGGCGGTCGACGAGGACGCCGTCGGCGCCGAAGAGGGTGTCGCGCCACTGGTGGGCCAGCGCGCTGGTGTCGACATCGTCCGGATGAAATCCGGGACGCAGATAGACCGCGAGATCAGTTAGCAGGCCCTTGAAAATCGGGCCGGTGAAAAGCTCGTACGTCTCGCGGGCCAGGCGGTCGGGCCGGCGGCGTGCCACGGGATCAGACCCGACCGAGACGGCCAGCGATACCAGGGTCAGCGGCAGGAGCGCGGCGCACGCCGCCACCATCACCGCGATGCGGGTGCGCTCGGTGCCGTCTACCGCGCGGTACACATCGAAGGCCACCGACTTGTGCTCGAGTTCTTCGAGCGCGTGCCAATTCAGCAGGTGCCACACTTCCGGATCGGCCGGGATCGACTGCAGCTCGTCGCTCGACAACACCCGCTCGGCGAGCACCGCGGTGTAATGCTCGGCGGCGGCTGTCAGCGCCAGATGGACCTGCGCGGGCAACCGGTCTTCGAACCGAATCCGCCTGTCTTTGAAGGATTCTGAATCCCACCACGCGATGGGGTAGCCCATCGCGATCAGCTTTTCGTTGAGGTGCCGGTGTTCCTGTCCGTGCATGGATTCCTGACCGATGAAGCCGGCGACGCGTCTCTTGAGATCGGGATCGGTGATCCGGTCGGCGAATCGGCGGACCGATCGGATGAAGCCTTCCTCTCCGGGCGGGAACGCGCCCGAGAGACCGGCGACGAAATGGCTGAACACCATGTCGCCGGCGACGAAGTATTTTCGGTCGGCGTTCTCACCGAAGCGGAAGCGGATTCGCCGGGTCCGGGGATGGATCGCCTGGGAGTTCCGCTCCGGCGCCATCGTCGTCTGTTGCCTACTGCGTACGGCCATGCCGCCCGCCTTTCCTCGAACATTCAGTAACTAGTACCGCGAGTTCTAGTAGTTGGCACGTTACGACGACGTGCGCCGTCGCGCAAGGGTTTTGGATAATGTCGTTTTCCGGGACGTCCGAGTGCAGGTCAGGACGACCGGAGGTGGATCAGTCGGTGGCGCCGAACAACGCCAACTGCTCGTCCGGGTCGATGACGATGCCGCGGGCCGAGGCCGCTGCCGACACCGCGCCCCAGATCACGGGGGTCAATTGGGCGATGAGTTCGTCTTTGCTGATCGTCGGCTCGTTGAGCCAGCGCAGCACGCCGAGCGCAACGGCGCCGAGGATCGCGTCGGCCGTGTATTCCAGATGGTCGGCGTCGCCGTCGTGCGCACGCACCATGGCCGCCAGCACCTCGGTCATCGCGCTGGACAGGTTGCGGCCGTTGTCGAGCAGCTTGGTGCGGGAATGGTCATCGCTGAAATGGGAACCGACGACGAACCGAAAGAGGTTGGGGCGCTCGGCCACCAATTCGACGTAGCCGCCCAGCGCCGAACGTACGAGCTCCAGCGCTGTCGCGGTGACGTGGAAGCACGGCATGACGCGCTCCACGATCAACTCCTGCATGCGCTCACCGACGGCGGCGAACAGGGTTTCCTTGTCGGTGAAGAAGCGGTACAGCTTCGGCCGTGGGACACCCGCGGTTTTCACCACGTCGTCGATCGACAGGTCCGGCCCGAATTCGTCGATCGCCCGCAGGGTTGCCTCGATCAGGTCGGCCTTCACCGTCGCGCGGTGCGCCCGCCAACGGTCGGCCCGCGCGTCACCGGTCGGTGCGGACATCCGCACCGCAACACGGGTCGCGTCGACGGGCATGGGCTAATCGTAAGTCAGCCAGAGGGCGCTGTCGGGTGGCATTCGCCGGCCGGGCATCGGCCCGCTGGCGAGCACCACCCGACCGGCCGGCACGTCGACCGCGGTGCTGCCGGTGTTCAGTAGGCACACCAGCCCGTCCTCGCACTGAAATGCCAGCAGGTCCGGCGCGGTCGGTAGCCACCGCACCGAACGACCCAAAACGGTTCGGCCCCGGCGTAATTCGATGGCCCGCCGGAACAGCGTCAACGTCGAGTCCGGGTCCGCGGACTGCGCGGCCACGGTCAACGGGTCCCAGTCGTCGGGCATCGGCAACCAGGTGTCCACCGTCGAAGAAAATCCGTACGGCGGCGCGTCGCCGGACCAGGGCAGTGGTACCCGGCAGCCGTCGCGGCCCCGCTCGGTGTGCCCGGACCGCTCCCACACCGGGTCCTGCAGGACGTCGTCGGGCAGGTCGACGTTGGGCAGGCCGAGTTCTTCGCCGTTGTAGACGAACACCGCTCCGGGCAGCGCCAGCATCACCAGCGCCATGGCCCGGGCCCGGGAAAGCCCTTGGGCGCCATCGCCGTAACGGCTGACCTCGCGTTCGACGTCGTGGTTGGACAGCGTCCAGGTGGGTGGCGAGTCGGCCAGTTCGGCGGCAGCCAGGGAATTCTCGATCGCCTCGCGGACGGCGCGTGCGGTGAAATCGGCTCGTACCAAACGGAAATTGAAACCCAGATGCAGTTCGTCGGGGCGCAGGTACTTGGCGAAATCTTCGTTGTCGAAAACCCAGACCTCACCGACGGTGGCCGCGTCGGGATAGTCGTCGAGCACCGTCCGGATGCCGCGGTGAATGGCGTGCACGCCGTCGTTGTTGAAGCGCGGATCGTCCACCCGGGTAGCCAACATGACGCCTTCGGGATCGTCCATATCCGGCAGGTCGGCCGGTTTCGCCATCCCGTGCGCGACGTCGATCCGGAATCCGGCGACGCCGCGGTCCAGCCAGAACCGCAGTGTCCGTTCGAGATCCGCCGCGATCTCCGGGTTGTCCCAATTCAGGTCCGGCTGGGCCGCGTCGAACAGGTGCAGGTACCACTGGCCTGTGGCCTCGGAAACGCGGGTCCACGCGGGACCGCCGAACACCGACGTCCAATTGTTGGGTGGCAGATCGCCGCCCGGCCCGCGGCCATCCCGGAAGAGATAGCGGGACCGTTCGGGACTGCCCGCGCCGGCGGCCAGGGCCGCCTGGAACCACGGATGCGCGGAACTGGTGTGGTTCGGGACCAGGTCCATGGTGACCTTGATGCCCGCCGCAGCCGCGGCGGTGATCAACCGCTCGAGCGCCGCCATGCCACCGAACAGCGGGTCGACGTCACGCGGGTCGGCGACGTCGTACCCGTGATCGACCATGGGGGAGACCATCACCGGGTTGAGCCACAGCGCGTCGACGCCGAGCGCGCGCAGATGGTCCAGGTGCGCCGTCACGCCGTCGAGATCGCCGACGCCATCACCGTCGCTGTCCGCGAACGAGCGCGGGTAGAGCTGATAGAAGACCGCGCGTGACCACCATCGCGCGTCCGTCATCAGAACGCCGAATTGACCATGTGCTGGGCGGCCATGTCGAAGTAGTCGAGCAGTGCCTGCCGGTGCGCGTCGTCGATGGTCTCGGGGCCGATCGAGGCGAGCGCGCTGTGCATGCACCGCAGCCAGGCGTCGCGCTCGAGGAAACCGATCCGGAACGGGGCGTGCCGCATTCGCAGTCGGGGGTGCCCGCGTTCCTCGCCGTAGGTGCGGGGACCGCCCCAGTACTGTTCGAGGAACATCCGTAGCCGGTGCTCCGCGCCATCGAGGTCGTCCTCCGGATACAGCGGGCGCAAGATTTCGTCGTCGCGGACCAATTCGTAGAACCGCGACACCAGGAGCCCGAAGGTCTCCGCTCCACCGACTTCGTCGTAGAACGACCGTTGCACCTCTGTCACGGTCGCCATTGTCCACGAGGACACCATGGCGCGTTCCACACGGGAGTCGTCACCCGAAGTTCATCGGATGGTCCAGCTAACACGCCGGAATTCTCGTGCGATCTCCGCCGATCCATGGTGGACTGTCACCACGGAGGACGTATGTCGCAACGGAGGAAGGTCCGCGGCCACAGACTTCATGGCGCCGCGGTGGGCTTACCCATGTCAAGCCCAGCACTGTCATCAACCCTGCATGCAGTCGAATCAAGTCCCACCGACGGTTCCCTCTGGGGCCGCCGCCGCGTCCTGCTGCTGAATTCGACCTACGAACCGCTGACCGCGCTGCCCATGCGCCGCGCCGTGATCATGGTGCTGTGCGGCAAAGCCGACGTGGTGCACGACGATCCGACCGGTCCGGTCATACACTCGGCGACCCGCGCGGTCGCCGTTCCGTCGGTCATCCGACTACGTAGTTACGTGCGGGTCCCTTACCGGGCCCGCATTCCCATGACTCGGGCCGCTTTGATGCACCGGGACCGCTTCCGCTGCGCATACTGCGGCGGCAAGGCCGACACCGTCGACCATGTCGTGCCCCGCAGCCGTGGCGGCGAGCACTCCTGGGAAAACTGTGTCGCGGCCTGTGGACCGTGTAATCACCGCAAGGCCGACCGGCTGCTCACCGAACTCGGCTGGACATTGCACGCGGCGCCGTTGCCGCCCAAGGGGCAGCACTGGCGGCTGCTGTCGGCGGTCAAAGAGCTCGATCCGGCCTGGGTGCGGTACCTCGGCGAAGGTGCCGCCTGAGACGGCGGATTGCCCCTGTCGTCGTTACGCGCCGAGCCACGTACTGATACGGTTTGCGCGTGAGCATTGCACTTACTCATTCGCTGCTCGGTGGCGTGCCGCTGGCGCTGCTGCTGGTGCTCGGCGCGCTGTTCCTGCTGCGTAAGGGTCCGCATCCGGACACCTACAAGATGACCGACAAATGGACCCACGCGCCGATCCTGTGGGCGGCCGAGGAACCGGCGGATCACGGCCACGGTGGCCATGACTCGCACCTGACTGTGGGAGGTGGCGCAAGTGGCAAGTGGTAGCCAGACCGAGGTCGCAAACATCGATCCGGCCAACCTGCCGTACGGCTACGCCGTCACGTACAGCGGCCGCGTCTCCGGCGTCACCGAACCCGGTGAGCTGTCGGTGCATTACCCGTTCCCGGTCAAGGACCTGGTCTTCCTCGACGACGCCCTGAAGTACGGTTCGCGCGCCGCCGGCGCCCGCTTCGCCGTCTACATCGGCGATCTGGGTGCGGACACCGCCGCCACCGCCCGTGAAGTGCTGGCAACCGTGCCGACGCCGAACAACGCGGTGCTGCTGGCCGTCTCGCCGAACCAGAAGGTCATCGAGGTCGTCTACGGCGCCGAGGTCCGTGGTCGTGGCATCGAAGAGGCCGCACCGCTGGGGGTTTCCGCGGCGGCCGCGTCCTTCAAACAGGGCAATCTGATGGACGGCCTGATCAGCGCGGTCCGCGTGCTGAGTGCCGGCGTCTCGCCCGCCTGATTTCAGTCACCCTGCCGGGTGCGGACCACTGGTTCGCACCCGGCAGAGTGCTATCCGGGGTTCGGTTGGGCCCGCGGCGAGAGCGTCGTCCACTCGCACGAATCCGCGAGTGGAAACAGGATCAGCGTCGGACCGGCTCAGCGAGCAGCGGGGTAGCGCTTGCGCAGGCGAGCCTCGTAGCCCGGCTGCAGCGCGGTGCGGCTGATGTCGCCGTCGTAGTGCGCCAACACGCGCGGGTCCATCACGCGGCGCCAGAGCGGCGGACAGATGGCCAGCAGCAGCATGGTGCCGTAGCCGCCGGGCAGCTGCGGGGCCTCGTCGGCGTGGCACAGCGCCTGGTACCGGCGCATCGGGTTGGCGTGGTGATCGGAGTGCCGTTGCAGGTGGAACAGGAAGACGTTGGCGATCACGGTGTTGCTGTTCCAGCTGTGCCCGGCGCGCACCCGCTCATACCGGCCGTTGGGCAGCTTCTGCCGCCGCAGGCCGTAGTGCTCGAGGTAGTTGACGGTCTCCAGTAGGAAGATGCCGATCACGGCCTGCCCGAACAGCCACGGCAGGACGACGACGCCGAACCAGGCGGCCAGGATGACGAACAGGATGACGCTCAGCAGCCAGGCATTGAGGACCTCGTTGCGCAGCGACCACTTCGACTTGTGCACGCGCGCGAGGCGGTCGGCCTCCAGCGTCCAGGCCGATCGCAGGCTGCCGATGACCGACCGGCAGATGAAGGCGTACAGGCTCTCGCCGAGGCGCGAGCTGGCCGGGTCCTCCGGGGTCGCCACCCGCACGTGGTGACCGCGGTTGTGCTCGACGAAGAAGTGGCCATAACAGGTCTGGGCCAGGGCGATCTTGGACAGCCGGCGTTCGGACATGCCCCGTTTGTGGCCGAGTTCGTGGGCTGCGTTGATCGCGATGCCGCCGACCGTTCCGACAGAGGCCATGAGCCCCAGCTTGTCGGTGATCGACATGGTCACCCAGCCGCCGCCGGCCCACAGCCAGCAGGCAAAGATCAGCGACAGGTACTGCGCAGGCAGGAAGAGGTGCGTGGCGAGCCGGTAGAACGGGTCGTCCTCCAGGCTCCGCAGATCACCGGGCGCCGAGTCGGCTTCAGGGCCGATGATGTGGTCGAGCACCGGGACCAGCCCGAACGTCAGGAGCGAACCGGTCCACCAGAACCCGTCGAAGCCGGTGAGCCAGACCAGCAACCAGGACAGGCCGACCATGCCGGGGGTGATGGGGCCCAGCAGCCACACGTAGCGTTTGGAATCGCGCCATTTCGACTTGGCGGCCGGTGCGTCGGGCATCTCGGGCGCGAGAGGCTGCGACGCCTCCTGGCCCGCGCGCAATGCCGACAACACCCCGTATTCGTACCCGCATTCGGCCGTTTGCGCAAATACTCAACGGTAGCCAGAGCCGGTTCCTGTCCGTTTTCTCATCGTTATCCAGCAAATTGTTTGAGCCGTCAGCATGCGGGGGTATTCGGGACAATTGGCCGGGTCCGGTGCCGGCAGTTGGGCAGCTGTCGTCGGTTCGGCGCCGTCGCCACCAAACTTGCAGGTAGAGTGCCGTGCACGGATATGGGTGACGTACGCCATACCGGGTTTCCGGCGGGTTGGACGACGCGGTGACAGCCGGATCCTGCGCAGCGGCGGAAACTCGGCGGCATCGTGTAATTTTTGTGATGAATCCGTTATTCGGGGGTTGGCTGGCGGCCGGCTTCGGGTTAGCTGGACGGTAACGCGGAAGGACGATCTTGGCAGTGATGCACGGCCGGCATCGACACATCCGGCGCTGGGACGCGGCCGCGGCAGGCAGCCGATGAGCCCGATCAGCCGACGGCAGTTTCTCGGCGGTGCGGCGGTGGCGGGTATCGCGGGCGCGGCGGGTGTCGGGGTTCTCGTCGAACGATCGCGCGACCGCACCGAGGCCCGGAGGCATTTCTCGGCCATCGTCATCGGCAGCGGATACGGCGGGGGAGTCTCTGCGCTGAGGCTGGGACAGGCCGGCGTCGAGACGTTGGTCATCGAGCAGGGCCGACTGTGGGACAAGCCCGATGACGACGGCAAGCGGTTCTCCAAGATGCTGCCCGCCGACACCCGCGCCGGCTGGTTCACCAAGGTGCCGCCGAGTCTGGTCACCTCGTTCGGTGGCTTCACCGTCGAGCAGGTGGCGGAGCACGCGCCGTCGCCCCAGCCGATCCAGGCCGGCATCTGCCAGAAGGTGACGCACGGTGCCCACGATGTCTTCCGGGGCCTCGCTGTCGGTGGCGGCTCGATGATCAATGCGGGCATCGCCGCTATCCCGACGCAGCGGCAGGTCGCCAAGGCGTTCCCCGACATCGGCGCCGACGAGTTCCTGGGCACCTATGTCGAACGCGCGAAGACTTCGCTGAAGATCAGCTACCGCGACATGGCCTGGTTCGAGCAGACCCCGTGCTTCCAATACGCCCGCGCGGGCCGCAAGTACGCGGCGGCGGCCGGCTACAAGGTCGACTACAACGGCAGCTCCTACTCCTTCGACTACCTCGTCAAGGAGGCGGCCGGGCAGGTGCCGCAGTCCTCGCTGGCGTTCGAGCAACAGTTCGGCAGCAACTACGGCCGGTTCGGCAGCGTCGACCAGACCTACATCGCCGAGGCGCTCAAGACCGGGCACGTCACACTGCGCCCGCTGACCGAGGTCACGTCGATCCGGCAGGAGCGGTCGGGTGAGTTCGTGGTGGCCACCCGCGAGATCGACCGCTGGGGCAAAGAACTGTCCAAGACCGAATTCGGTTGTGACCAGCTGTATCTGGCGGCCGGCGTGCTCGGCACCACCAAGCTCCTGCTCAAGGCGCGCGAAGCTGGTGGCCTGGCCCATCTGAACGACGAGGTCGGCAGGGGCTATGGCAACAACGGCGACCTGATGGTCAGTCACAACCTGGCCAAGAGCGATCCGGCCGGCACCACACAGTCGCTGATGGGCATGATCAACATCGACGGCCGCGACGATCCGGACAACCCGGTGTACGCCAGCATGTTCTCCATGCCGCTGCCGGTGGAGACCTATCTGCTCGGCTACTACGTCATGGTCGACACCGGCGACCGCGCCGACATCACCTACGACCGCCAGTCCGATACCGCGACGATCCAGTGGACCGAGGCCTTCGCCGCGAACAACGAGGCCAGGGCCAGGCTGGTGTTCGACAAGCTCGTGAAGGCCAACAAGGTCGACTACCGCAATGACCTGTTCAGCGGAAAAGTCTTTGCGCCCAACACTGTTCACCCGCTCGGCGGATGTGTGCGGGGCAAGGCGACGGACGCCTTCGGGCGGGTGAACGGCCACCGCAACTTGTTCGTCAACGATGCGTCGCTGATGCCCGGGCACCTCGGCTGCAACCCGTACATGACCATCACCGCGCTCGCCGAGCGCAACATCGAAGGCATCCTGCAGGGCCGCACTTAGCCGGTGGCGGCCAGGTGCGGCTCCTGCAGTCGGGGTCAGCTCACGTCGAATGCCCGGGCGCGCAGCGAACGTTCTACTCCCGCACGGCCTTCCAGCACCAGGCGGCGCAGGGCCGGCGGAACCTGCGGATCGGAGAGGAATCGGTCGGCTGCGTCGAGGCCGGCCTGGCTGATGTCCCACGAGGGGTACAGGCCGATGACCACGGTCTGGGCCACCTCGCTCGAGCGCCGCTCCCACACGCCGGAGATCGCCTCGAAGTAGCGGTCCCGGAACGGGTCCAGCAGCTCGGTCTGTCCGGGCTGGACGAAGCCGCCGACGATGGCGCGCGTGGTGATGTTCGCCAGCGTGTCGTCCTCGATGACCCGTTGCCACGCAGCCTCTTTCACCGTGGCTTGCGGGCGGGCAGCGCCCGCGGCAGCGGCACTGCGCTGACCGGCTGCTGTCGGATCCTGCTGCGCCTCGGCGTCGATGAACGGCGTCTGCCCACCGTCGGCGTCGATGACGCCTGCGCGTGCCAGCGCGGTCACGATGCGCCAGCGCAGATCGGTGTCGACCACGAGGCCCGCCATGTTCACGGCGGCGGGCTCGTTGTCCAACAGAGTCGACAGCACCGCGATGTGGTTCGGCGCCAGCACCGACGTGCACAGCGCATTGATGTACGCCAGCTGGTGGTCCGACCCCGGCGACGAATCCCGGGCCAGGTCCAGCAACGCGTCACCGAAAGCGGGCCAACCGATTTCGGCCGCCCACGCCGGATCGGCGTAGGAAGTAAGGGCGGTCTGCGCCTGCAGTACCAGTCGCTGCGCGACGCCCACCTCGGACTCGGCGTGCAGGCCGCTCATCACGAGGGCGACGAACTCGCGGGCCTTCATCTCGGCCTCTCGTGTCATCTCCCAGGCCGCCGACCAGGCGAGGGTGCGGGGGAGCGGGTCGTCGATGTCGGCGATCCGGCTCAGCACCGTCTGCAGCGACGCGGGATCGAGCCGCATCGAGCAGTAGGTCAGGTCGTCGTCGTTGACCAGGACCAGCTTGCCGCGCGAAAGACCAACCAGCGCAGGGACATCCGTCACCGGGCCCTCGACGTCGAGTTCCTCGCGATGCACCCGCACCAGTTTGCCGGAGCCGTCGTCGTCGTAGATGCCGACCGCGAGCCGGTGCACGCGGGTCTCGCCGGCGCCCGGAGCCGCGCCGCTCTGGGCGATGGCGAACCGGGTGAACACACCGGAGCTGTCGACGTCGAAATCGGCCCGCAGGGTGTTCAGGCCGGTGGTCTTCAGCCACTGCTGGCCCCAGTCCGACAGGTCCCGGCCCGACGATTTCTCCAGCGCGCCAAGCAGATCAGCGAACGTGGCGTTGTCGTACGCGTGATCGCGGAAGTAGTCGCGCAGACCGGACAGGAACGGCTCCAGCCCGACGTAGGCCACCAGCTGCTTGAGCACGCTGGCGCCCTTGGCGTAGGTGATGCCGTCGAAGTTCACCTCGACGGCGGCCAGGTCGGGGATGTCGGCCGCGACCGGATGCGTGGACGGCAGCTGGTCCTGCCGGTACGCCCAGGACTTCTCGACGTTCGCGAAGGTGGTCCAGGCCTGCTTGTACTCGGTGGCCTCGGCCTGGCACAGCACCGAGGCGAAGGTGGCGAAGGATTCGTTGAGCCACAGGTCATCCCACCAGCGCATGGTGACCAGATCGCCGAACCACATGTGGGCCATCTCGTGCAACACGGTCTCGGCGCGGCGCTCGTACGAGTAGCGCGTGACCTTCGACCGGAAGACGTAATCCTCCAGGAACGTCACCGCGCCCGCGTTCTCCATGGCGCCGGCGTTGAACTCCGGCACGAACAGCTGGTCGTACTTGCCGAATGCGTACGGCGTGCCGAAGTTCTTGTGGTAGAAGGAGAATCCCTGCTTGGTCTCGGTGAACAGCCGGTCGGCGTCCATGAACTCGGCCAGCGACGCGCGGCAGAAGATGCCCAGCGGGATGTCGCCGTGCTCGTCGCTGTAGACGTCGTCCCATCGCGCGTAGGGTCCGGCGATCAAGGCAGCCAGGTACGTGCTCATCTTCGGCGTGGTGGCGAAGGTGTGCTTGCCATCTCCGGCGGCTGTGCCGGCGCCGTTCGAGATCACCTGCCAGTGCGCGGGCGCGGTCACCGCCACGTCGAAGGTGGCCTTGAGGTCCGGCTGGTCGAAGCAGGCGAACATCCGCTTGGCGTCGGCGGTTTCGAACTGCGAGTAGAGGTAGACCTCGCCGTCGACCGGGTCGACGAAGCGATGCAGGCCTTCACCGGTGTTGGAGTAGCGGCAGTCGGCGTCGACCACGACGACGTTCTGCTCGGCGAGCCCGGCCAGCGGCACGCCCGTTGATTCGTCGTACGCGGACACATCGACGGGCAGCCCGTTGAGCGTGGCGCTGCGGATGGAGTCGGCGGCGATGTCGATGACGGTGTTGGCGCCGGGCAGGGCGCTGAAGGTCACCGTGGTCACCGACCGGAAGGTGCCATCGCCGGGGGCGCCGGCACCATCGGTGAGGTCGAGATCGATGCGGTAGTTGTCGACGGTCACCAGTGCCGCACGCTCGGCGGCCTGGTCGCGTGTCAGATTCGGAAGTGCCACGTCACCAACTTAGGGGACAACCGGTGGCCGTGACCGGGAACATCGGGACGCCGGGCATAGTTGTTCGCAACGGGATCTGTTCCGACCGCGAGAAGGAAGACGAATGGCTGACTCTGCCGCCACAAAGGACGTCGCAGGATTCTGGTTCGATCCGCTGTGCCCGTGGGCCTGGATCACCTCCCGATGGATCCTCGAGGTTCAGAAGGTCCGCGATATCGACGTCGAGTTCCATGTCATGAGCCTCGCGGTGCTCAACGAGGGCAGGGACCTGCCGGAGAACTACCGGGAGATGATGAAGACGGCCTGGGGCCCGGTCCGGGTCGCCATCGCGGCCGAGCAAGCCGTCGGCTCGGACGTGCTCGCGCCCCTGTACACCGCGATGGGCACCCGGATTCACAACCAGGGCAACAAGAATTTCCCTGAGGTCATCGCCGAGTCGCTCGAAGAACTCGGCCTCCCCGCCGAGCTGGCCGAAGCGGCCACCAGCGACAAATTCGACGAGGCGCTGCGCAAGAGCCACCACGCCGGGATGGACGCCGTCGGCCCCGATGTGGGGACGCCGACCATCCACGTCAACGGCGTCGCGTTCTTCGGTCCGGTGCTGTCGCGCATCCCGCGCGACGAAGAAGCCGGCAAGCTGTGGGACGCGTCGGTGATTTTCGCTGCGTACCCCCACTTCTGGGAGCTCAAGCGCTCCCGCAACGAGGCTCCCGAATTCGACTGAGCGCAAACCGCCGCTAGTCACGCTCACCAGGGTCGGCCCAGGTAATCTCGTCGGCGTTCCGCAAGGAACGTCTGGACGCCGTTACGGTGGTCAGACACATCCGAAACATGAGCCACAACGATGCAACTGGTGGGGAGCGACGTGCCGACGGACAGTTTCGTCCTTCGACGTGCGGGTTTGAGTAGGATGCGCTGATGTCGCTGGAGACGGGCGCAACCTTCGCCGGGTACACCGTGCGTCGGTTGCTGGGTTCAGGGGGAATGGGCGATGTGTACCTCGTCCAGCACCCCAGGCTGCCCCGCCTCGACGCCATGAAGGTGCTCCGGGAAAACGCCTCCGTCAACGAGGAATTCCGCATCCGGTTCGAGCGCGAAGCGAACATCGCGGCCGGCCTGTGGCACCCGCACATCGTCGGCCTGCACGACCGCGGTGAGTTCGAGGGCCGGCTGTGGATCACCATGGACTACGTCGACGGCACCGACGCCGCGCAGCTGGTCAAGTACGAGTACCCGAACGGCCTGCCGCTGGAGCTCGTCGTCGACATCGTCAAGGCCATGAGCTCGGCCCTGGACTACGCCCACCAGCGCGGTTTGCTGCACCGCGACATCAAGCCGGCCAACATCCTGCTCAGCAACATCGACAGTGATGAGCGGCGAATCCTGCTGAGCGACTTCGGCATCGCCCGCCAGATCGGCGAGGTGACCGGCCTGACGTCGGCCAATCTGGCGATCGGCACCGTCTCCTACTCCGCGCCCGAGCAGCTGATGGGCGGCGACATCGACGGCCGTGCCGACCAGTACGCGCTCGCCGCCACCGCCTACCGGCTGCTCACCGGCCAGACGCCGTACCAGGACACCAACCAGATCGCGGTCATCAGCCAGCACCTCAGCGCACCACCGCCCAAGGCCAGCGACCTCAAGCCGTGGCTGGAACCGCTGAACGACGTGCTGATCAAGGCCATGGGCAAGTCGCCCGAGGACCGCTTCGATTCCTGCACCAAGTTCGCGCGGGCCTTCCAGCGCCAGGCCGAATCGGTCACCGAATCGCCCACGCTGAACCTGCGCACCGCCGAGCTGCGGCTCCCGACCGTCACCCCGGTGGTGGCCGAGGCTCCGGTGGCTCCGGCCGCCGAGCCGCCCTCCGCTCCTGAGGTGACGCCGCCGCCGGTCGCCCCGCCGCCGGTGCCTCCGGCCGTGGCCGCCGAACCGGTGCCCGAGCCTGAGCCGGAACCGGCGCCTGCCCCGGAGCCGGAAGCCGAGGTTGTGCAGGAGCCCGTCGCGCCGCCGCCGGCCCCGGAACGACCCACGCCGCCGTCGCAGCCCGATCCGTCACCGACGATCGAGCCGGTTTCGGAACCGACACCGCCTCCGGTGCCGGTCTCGGAGCCGACGCCGCCACCAGTGCCGCCGCGCGGTCCCGTCGGTCCGCCGCCTGAGGCGAAACCGTTTCGGCCGGAACCGGATTCGTCACCGTCGGCCCCGCCGTACCGGCAGCCGGTACCTGCGCCGCCGCCCCTGCCGCCGCAGCGGCACGTCCGGCCGACGCACGAGACGGTGTCGCCGACCGTCGTGCTGCCGGTCATCCCGGCCGATCCGGCGGCGCACGCGGCGTCCGGGATGGGCCGTCCCAGCGCACCGCCGCCGTCGTACTCGCAACTCGCGGCCGACATCGGCAAGACACCACCGGGCCGCGGCCAGTCGTCGGGCGGCAAGACCACCAAGATGTGGGTGATCGGCGGCGCGATCGCAACTGTCGTGGTCGTGTTGATCGCCGTCGTCCTCTTGAACTCCGGTGACGACTCGAGCGGCACCTCGGACGCATCCGGCACCAGCAGCCAGAGCAGTGGAGCGGACAAGCCGTCCTCGTCGTCGCACAAGCCGACACCACCCGTTCTCGTCGGCACGCCCGGCAACTACCAGACCATCGCCACCTACCTGAAGAGCAACAACATTCAGGAAGCGCTGGTGCATCGCAACGAGCCGGGCGCACCGGTGGTGACGCTGCCGATGCCGCCGGGGTGGGCCGACGCCGGACCGCAGACGCCGGCTTTCGCCTACGAATCGATCGTGTACAACGGTCCGAGCGCGGGCACGTACCGGCCCAGCGCCACGGCGCTGATCTCCCGGCTCGGCCCGACCGCCGATGCCCAGAAGATCCTCGACTTCGCGCCGGGTGAGCTGAACAACCTGCCGGGATTCACCGCAACCGATCCCGGCACGCCGGGCACGGTCGACGGCCACAAGTCGTTCCAGATCGCGGGTTCGTGGAATTCCAACGGGGTGACGAAGCTCATCACTCAGAACACCGTCGTCATCCAGGACGGGACCGGGCTGTACGTCATGCAGATCAACATCGACGGCGTCGCCGACCAGGCGGAGATCATCAAGCAGATCACCGAGGCCGTCGACCGCGACACGAAGATCGCCTCCGGCTGAGCCGGCGATTCTGTCCAGCGCCTCTGTTCTGCCAGAATGTGCGCCATGCGCGTATATCTCGGAGCGGACCACGCCGGATACGAACTCAAGCAGGCTCTGCTCGACCATCTGACCGCCGGCGGCCACCAGGCCGTCGACTGCGGTGCCTTCGCCTACGACGCGGAGGACGACTACCCGGCGTTCTGCATCGACGCCGCCAAGCGCACCGTCGAGGATCCGGGCAGCCTGGGCGTCGTCATCGGCGGCTCGGGCAACGGCGAGCAGATCGCGGCCAACAAGGTTCCGGGTGTGCGCTGTGCGCTGGCATGGAGCGTCGAGACCGCGCAGCTGGCCCGCGAGCACAACAACGCGCAGGTGATGGGTATCGGTGGCCGTATGCACAGCACCGAAGAGGCCTTCGCCATCGTCGACGCCTTTCTGGCCGCCGAATGGTCGCAGGCCGCGCGGCACCAGCGCCGCATCGACATCCTGGCCGAATACGAGAAGACGCACGTCGCTCCCGAGGTTCCCGGCGCCCAAGCCTGATCCCGGGGCCTGACTCGTGCCGGAGGGTCACACCCTGCACCGGTTGGCCCGCCTGCATCAACAGCGTTTCGGGCGGGCGCCGGTGCTGGTCAGCAGTCCGCAGGGCAGGTTCGCCGATGCCGCGGCCACCATCAGCGGCCGGGTGCTGCGCAAGGCCGACGCCTGGGGCAAGCATCTGTTCCACCACTACAACGGTGGGGCGGTGGTGCACATCCACCTCGGTCTGTACGGCACGTTCACCGAACAGCCGCTGCCGATGACCGCGCCCGTCGGGCAGGTGCGCATGCGCATGCTCGGGTCCGAATTCGGGACCGACCTGCGTGGCCCGACCGTCTGTGAACTGATCGACGAGGCCGGCGTCGACGACGTGGTCGCGCGGCTCGGTGCCGATCCGTTGCGCCGCGACGCCGACCCGGGATCGGCCTGGGCGCGAATCAGCAAGTCCCGCAGGTCAATCGGATCGATGTTGATGGACCAGACGGTGATCGCCGGGGTCGGCAACGTGTACCGCAGCGAGTTGCTGTACCGGCACCGGATCGATCCGCACCGGCCGGGCGCCGCGCTGACGGAGGCCGAATTCGCTGAGTTGTGGACCGATCTGGTGGCCCTGATGAAGGTCGGGGTACGGCGCGGCAAGATCGTCGTGGTCCGCCCGGAAGACGACCATGGCGCGCCGTCCTACGCCGCCGACCGCCCGCGTACCTATGTGTACCGGCGGGCGGGGGAGGCGTGCCGCGTATGCGGAGCCACGATCCGCACCGAGGTCATGGAGGGGCGAAACCTGTTCTGGTGCGCCGGTTGTCAGGTGTGACGGGCTAGTCGCCGCCACCGCCGCAGCCGCCACCGCAACCACCGCCACCGCAGCTGCTGCCACCACCGCCGCAGCTGCTCCCGGAGTCGCTGCTCCCGGAGTCCCCGCTGCCGGCGTCCCAGCCGTTGTTGTCGTTCCAGCTGACGTCCTGCCCCTGGCCGGAGTCGGCGAACTGGCTCTGGTCGAGGCCCTGCTGGTAGCCCTGGTCGAATCCCGATCCGTATCCGGACTCGAAACCCGTTGCGCCGTAACTGACTCCGTGCATGCCGTCGAACAGCGCATCGAACAACAGCACCGAGCCGACGCCCCATGCGCCGGCCACCAGCGCGGGCTTCCACCACGGCTCGGAGTACCAGCCCTCGGGCACCGGCCGGCCGGCCACCCGGCCACCGGGGTAGTAGTTCGGTGTCGCGGCCGTCGGCCCGGGTGAGGCTTGAATCTGCCTGCCGTCGAACTGGATTCGGCGGTCTTCGGTGACCTCGCCCGCGCCGCGCTGGCCGGCCAGCGCCTGCAGCGGCGGCCCGGGGTCGATGCCCATGGCGGTCCGCGCGGCCCGCACGTAGTACAGCCCTTCCATCGCACTCTGCTTGGCGAACGCCGCCTGCTGGGCAGTGGTGGCCTGCTCGATCTGCGACGCGGCGGCGTTGTAGCGCTCGGACGCGTCGGCCAGGGCCTGACGCGAGGCGTCGTCGGTGCCGGTCAGATTGAACACCTGGCCGCCGAGCATCTCGATGATGCGGCGGGCGTCGGCCTTCGCGTTGGCCAGGGCGGCGGCCTTGTTGGCCTTGCTCTGCCTGCTGAACAGGAAGAACCCGACAGCTGCGATGACGATCAGGATGAGCACGAACTCCATGCAGGAAGCTTACCGATGAGGTGTCGCCCACATAGTTATGGACATTTATGTCCGTATCTATTACGGTCGTCATCATGAACCTGACATTCCACGTCTTCGACACCGAACGCGGTGCGCTGGCGACCGCACCCGGAATCGTCACCAGTTACCCGGGTGGCGACACCGCAGTCCGAGAACTGGAACCACTCGGCGCGGGAGCGCGTCCCATCGCCTGGAACCACGGCGGCGCCATCGACTACGCCGCTTTGGGGCAGTGGGTGGCCTTCCACCGCAACCGATCTGCGGAGGCCCCGGTACTCGTGGCGCCGTACCTGCCGTCGGCTCGCGGTGATCACGACCCGACCGATGACGCCCGCGTCGCCGCCCGGCTGACCGCCGCAACCGGCGTCGCGCACGTCGTGACGGTGGACCCACACTCGCCGGTCTGGGCCGACGAAGCCCGGCGCGGGGGAGCGGCCGTCACCGTCATCGAGGCAGTCGACCTCGTCGGCTGCGGTGCTGCGCACCAACCGGGCTGGGCAGGCGTCGTGGCACCTGACAAGGGGGCCCGCGACCGCGCCGGACGGGTGGCCGCCCGGTTGGATGTACCGCTGTATGTCGCTGGTAAGCAACGCAATCCGGCCAACGGCAAGCTGTCGGGTTTCGTCGCCCCCGAAGGTCTGCCGGACGACGGCCGGTTGCTGGTGATCGACGACATCTGCGACGGCGGGGGCACCTTCGCCGGGCTGGCCGATGCCATCCGCACGAGCAAACCCCAACTGGCGCTGCACCTGTGGGTCAGCCACGGCTGTTTCACCGGGCGCTGGCGGGAGAACCTCGCCGGCTACGCCTCGGTCACCAGCACCGACTCCCGTGGCACTCCGGCCGGCGTGCACGTCCAACCGCTGGAACCGTTCATCGTCCAAGCGCTGACCAATCTGATCTGAGGAACTCATGACCATCGAAGCAACCACCACGTACCGGCCGGAAACCATTGCGGCCCTGGACGTTCTGATGGATACCGACGCCTACAAACTGGACCACCGCCGGCAGTACCCGGTCGGCACGGAGTACGTCTACTCCAACCTGACCGCCCGTGGCAGCCGCATCCCCGGGGTGGCCTGGACCGCGTTCTTCGGCCTGCAGGCCTACCTGCGGGACCTGAACCAGCGGTGGAGTGTCTTCTTCGCTGCCGACGTCGACGAGGTCTGCCGGGCCTACGTGGACCGGGTGACCCAGGTGTTGGGTCCCAACGACGTTGGTGCCGAGCACATTCGGCAACTGCACGCCTACGGGCGGTTGCCGCTGCGGGTGCGGGCATTGCCGGAAGGCGCCATCGTGCCGGTCGGCGTCCCGTACCTGACCGTCGAGAACACCGCGCCCGAGTTCTTCTGGCTGACCAACTACATCGAGACCGAGATGTCGGCCGCGCTGTGGCAGCCCATCACGTCTGCGACAACCGCGTGGCGTAACCGGACGCTGCTGGATGCCCGCGCACTGGACAGCGGCGCCGACCCCGCCGCGGTCGACTGGCAGGGGCACGACTTCTCCTTCCGGGGCATGGCCGGCGGCGCGGCCGCCGCTGCATCGGGGGCCGCGCACCTCCTGGCGTTCACCGGGACCGACTGCCTGCCGGCGCTGGGCTGGGTCGACCGGAACTACCCGGGCTCACCCGAGGGCACCGTGATCGGCGGCAGCGTCCCCGCCACCGAGCACAGCGTCATGTGCGCGGGCACCCAGGACGACGAGGTCGCCACGTTCGCCCGGCTGCTGGACCTGTACCCGGCCGGCATCGTGTCGATCGTCAGCGACACCTGGGACCTGTGGCACGTCTGCACCGGCATCCTGCCGACGCTGAAAGAGACGATCACCGCGCGCGCCGGCAAGGTGGTGATCCGACCCGACAGCGGCGATCCCGAACGCATCCTGTGTGGCGACCCGCAGGCCCCAGTGGGCAGCCCCGCGAACAAGGGCGTGGTGAACCTCCTGTGGGAGGTTTTCGGCGGCACGGTCAACGCTGCCGGCTACCGGGAGTTGGACCCGCACATCGGCGTCATCTACGGCGACTCGATCACCCACGACCGGGCCGACGCCATCACCGCCAACCTGATGGCCCAGGGGTACGTGTCCACCACGCCGGTACTCGGATTCGGTTCGTACACATACCAATACGTCACACGCGACACCTTCTCCATCGCGATGAAGGCCACCTGGGTGCAGGTCGACGGGCGCGGCCGGGACATCGCCAAGGCCCCGGTCACCGATCCGGGCAAGCGCAGCGCGCGGGGCCGGCTGGCCGTGGTCCGCGACGAGCGTGGACGTCTGACCCTGGTGCAGGGTGCGGCCGGTGCCGTCGAGACGACGGACGCCATGCGGACGGTGTTCGAGGACGGGGTCGTCGTCAACCCCGTGTCCTTCGCGGAGGTGCGCGCTACCGTGCGACGTGACTGGGCGACATACGTCGCCGGCGAGGAGGACGCCCGTCATGGCTGAGTCGCCGGCCACCTGGCTGAGCGTCGACGTCTTCGCGGTGAGCCCCGGCGATGAGCCGGGGCTCATCCTGGCGCGTCGGCAGCGCGAGCCGCATCAGGGGGACTGGGCACTGCCCGGGGTGGTGCTCGATGCCGCCAACGGGGAGACGGTCGCCGCCGCGGCAGCCCGTGCGCTGCGCGACCGGGCCGGCGCCGAGCCGATCGAAGGACCGCCGACAGTGGCCCTCGTCGTGTCCGACCCGAAGCGCGACGAGCGTGGCCACACCGTGTCGCTGGTCAATGTGATGCGCGCGCACCCCGGCGACGACGCCATCGTGGTGCGCGACGGAGAGCCCGTGCCGCCCTTGCCGTTCGGGCACAACGCGATGATCCGAGAAACCGCGGCCACGGTGTCGCAGCGGCTGTTGTCGGATCCCGCAACCGTCGCGGCGATGTTCGGCGCCGGGTGCACGGCCCTCGAGGTCTGCAGGCTGACGGAGTTGCTGTTCCACCTGTCGGGTGGCACGGGGGCCGAGCCGATTCCGCTGGCCGCGATGCGGCGCCGGCTGGAACGCGCGGCGCTGTTCGCCCCCGATGGCAACCGGCCCGCCCACACCCGGCCGGTGACGGTGTTCAGGGTGGCCGGATAAACGTCTCCTGCGTAAAAGCTGGCAAATTGCTGGTGCATGCGGTGAGGCGCGGCGCGGAGCGCGCACGTTACGTTCCTGTGAACACGGCGGCGACCTGGGAAAATGGTTCCAGTACAAGTCGCGACCTGCTAGTTTACGAGTTACGCTCCCGGCACCCTGCTGGGAGGAGATCAGCTTATGGCAGACGCAGAGACCGCACCCGTGGCAAACGTCGACACCGAGTCGGCGCCGACGCGATGGTTCAACACCGACACCGGCAAGGTGCTGATAATCGGCGTCGGTGCCGTCGTCATCTTGTTGATCCTGCTGGCGATCGGAGCCCTCGCCGGATTCAAGATTCCGCCGCCCGCGCCGGAGACACCGTCCGCGCCCAGCAGCTCCACCACGTCGGCCCCTGCATTCACGTCGGCGGCCTCGACGACCGGCACGCCGGCGCCCGCACCTCCGCCTGTCACCACACCGACAGCGACGGTCCCGGCGAGCCCGAAGCCGGCACCACCGACCGGCCCCTCGACGCAGATCACGCAGGCCCCGACGACGTACACGGCGCCTCCACCCAGGCAATACACGCCGCCTGCCGGCGCACCGGCGTCCTCGACCACAGCCGCGTCACCGACGGCGACGGCGACGGCGTCTGCGGCACCGAGTTCCGAGGCTCCCGCCCCGGCCAATCCGCCGCAGTTCAACGTCATTCGCACGACGAACGGCGTCGCGCGCCCGATTCCGGGTAGCAGCTAGGCGCCGGGTCCGGCGCACGAACAAAACTGCACGGCCGTTAATGTTGGTGAAGTGTCACAGCAACTTCCCAGCATCACGGTGTCCCCGTCGTGGCAGAAGCGATTCGACTTCTTCAACGCGTATGGTCTGCCGAATTCGTCGCCGGAGTCCAAGGCCGCCTACAAGACCCTGACGTTCCTGGAGCGGGTGAAGCTCACCTCGAACATCCTGGCGTTCCTGTTCGGTCCCATCTATTTCTTCGTGAAGGGCATGTGGCGCAAGGGCCTGACCCTGTTCGGAATCTTCGTGGCGGTCGAGGTGGTCCTGGTCGTGCTCAACGTGTCGGACACCCTCGTCCGGGCCATCGGGTTCGGCCTCGCCGCAATGGCCATGACGACCGCGAATTATGCGTACTACCTGCACGTGGTGCGGGGCAGCCAGTCCTGGAACTTGTTCGAGGGGCACGGCAGGCGGCACTAGCCGCCGAGCTGCAACTGCTTCTGCTGTCGCGGGCTCAGTGCAGTCAGTCGGATGTCGCCGCCGTAGATCGCGAGGACCCGCGGATCCATCACCCGGCGCCACAGCATCGGAACCAGGCTGAGGACCAGCATCGCGGTGTAGTTGCTGGGCAGCTGCGGCGCGTTGTCCGCGTGCCGGATCCCCTGGTAACGATGGGACGGGTCGGTGTGGTGGTCTGAGTGCCGCTGCAGATGCAGCAGAAACACATTCATGATGATGGTGTTGCTGTTCCAGCTGTGCGTGGCGCGCAGCCGCTCGTAGCGGCCCGACGGCAGTTTCTGCCGGCGCAGCCCGTAGTGCGACAGGTAGTTCATGGCCTCCAGCAGGAAGATGCCGATGAGCGCCTGCCCGAACAGCCACGGCAGGACCACGGGCCGGAACCACAATGCCAGTCCGGCGAACAGGATGACGCTCAACAGCCACCCGTTGAGCACATCGTTGCGCAGGCTCCAGCGTGAATGGCCTTGACGGTCAAGGCGTTTGGCCTCGATCCGCCAGGCCGAGCGAGTGCTCCCGACGACCGACCGCACCACGAAGAAGTACACGTTCTCACCGAAGCGGGCACTCGCCGGGTCCTCCGGCGTCGCGACGCGCACGTGGTGGCCGCGGTTGTGCTCGACGTAGAACTGCCCGTACCAACTCTGGGCGAGCGCCAACTTGCTGAGCCACCGTTCGGCGCGCTCGCGCCGGTGCCCCAACTCGTGGGCCGCGTTGTTGGCGATGCCGCCGGACAGACCGACCGCGACCATCAGCCCCAGCTTGTCGGTGAACGCCAACGTCAGCCAGCCGCCGCCGGCCCACACCCAGCAGCCGAAAGCCAGCGCGAGGTACTGCGTGGGTAGGAACATGTGGGTGGCGAAGCGGTAGTACTTGTCCTGCTGCAGCTCGGCCAGGATGCGGTCGGGCGCCCGGCCGGGCTTCTCCCGCCCCAGCAGATGGTCGATGCCGGGCCCCGCCACCAGAATCACGAAGAGCGCGGTCCACCAGAAAACGTGCAGCCGGGTGGTCCACACCAGGAGCCAGGACAGCGTCACGACGCCGGGGGCGGACGGGACCAATAGCCAGAGGTATCGCTTCGGGTCTCGCCACGTGCCCTCAGCAACTTCTGAGCCCACGTCGAAAGGCCGCCTGTTTCGGCGGTCCGATGGGGTGATCGACGCGGTCATCGGAGCATTTATACCGCCACTGCCGGCGAGTCTCGACTCGGATGGCAAAAATATTTGCCAGGCAGCTTTGCATTTTTGTAGAAATTGGCTTTGAGCTGCGTTTTATGGTTGGAAAGCACCTCGAGTTCGACATTGCGGCAATTTGCATTGAATTGCCAGGAAACTCCCAGAATCGGACGGAATTGACGCGGCGACAAAATCGATTAATCGGCCGCCTGGTCAATAATCATCGGAAACTCTTCGGGCAAAGTCATTAGGCGGGGGAAGTATCGAAGTCGTCGAGTCGCCTGGGGTCAGGTGGCCCGACGGTCTCCTGGCGGCGGAAAGTGAGACCCAAAAGAAAAGGACCGGCCTGGTCAGGCCGGTCCTATGGAGCGGGCGACGGGAATCGAACCCGCGTAGCTAGTTTGGAAGACTAGGGCTCTACCATTGAGCTACGCCCGCGTGCACTGCTGCGATCACAGTACCGGCAGACAGTACCGGGACAGCGGCCGCCAATCCAATTGATGGTGTCGTGTGTCTAGGACGTAGTATCTCGACCGCGGTAATGCGACCGCGACGAGGCACGGGGTGTAGCGCAGCTTGGTAGCGCATCCGCTTTGGGAGCGGAAGGCCGCAGGTTCAAATCCTGTCACCCCGACCACCGACTGATGGCAAGTATCAAAAAACAAGGAGTAACGCTGTGAAGAGCACCGTGGAGCAGTTGAGCCCCACCCGGGTTCGCATCAACGTGGAGGTGCCCTTCACCGAGCTTCAACCCGAGTTCGACCAGGCCTACAAGGAGCTGGCCAAGCAGGTCCGCCTGCCCGGCTTCCGTCCCGGCAAGGCCCCGGCCAAGCTGCTCGAGGCCCGTGTCGGCCGCGGCGCGGTGCTGGAGCAGGTCGTCAACAGCGCCATCCCGGCCAAGTACGGCGAGGCCGTCACCACGCAGGACGTCAAGCCGCTGGGCCAGCCCGAGATCGACATCACCAAGCTCGAGGATAACGACGAGCTCGTCTTCACCGCCGAGGTCGACGTCCGTCCGGAGATCACCCTGCCGGACCTGAAGGCCATCAAGATCACCGTCGACCCGATCGTCATCAACGACGACGAGGTCGACGCCGAACTGCAGAACCTGCGCGCCCGCTTCGGCACCCTGACCGGTGTCGAGCGCGCCGCCGCCGACGGCGACTTCGTCTCGATCGACCTGTCGGCCACCGTCGACGGTGAGGACGTGCCGGAGGCCAAGACCGAGGGCCTGTCGCACCAGATCGGTTCCGGTCAGCTGATCGAGGGCCTCGACGAGGCCATCATCGGCCTGAAGGCCGGCGAGTCCAAGGACTTCCCGACCACCCTGGCCGCCGGTGAGCACGCCGGCAAGGAGGCCGTGGTCTCCGTCACCGTCAAGTCGGTCAAGGAGCGCGAGCTGCCCGAGCCGGACGACGACTTCGCCCAGCTGGCCAGCGAATTCGACACCATCGACGAGCTCAAGGAGAGCCTGGTCACCCAGGTTCGCCGGGTGAAGCAGGTCGGCCAGGCCGAGCAGATCCGCGACAAGGCCGTCGAGACGCTGCTGGAGCAGATCGAGGTGCCGCTGCCCGAGGCCATCGTCCAGGCGACCGTCGACGAGACCGTCCACAACGCCATCCACGGACTCGACCACGATGAGGCCAAGTTCGACGAGCAGCTCAAGGAGCAGGGCAGCAGCCGCGAAGAGTTCGACGCGGACTCCCGCACCAACGCCGAGAAGGCCGTCAAGACCCAGCTGCTCATGGACGCCATCGCCGACGAGCTGGACGTCAAGGTCGGCCAGGGCGATCTGATGGAGCGCATCGCCCTGATGGCCCGCCAGTACGGCATCGAGCCGCAGCAGCTGATCCAGATCCTGCAGCAGAACAACCAGCTGCCGTCCATGTTCGCCGACATCCGTCGCGGCATGACCATCGCCGCTGTGGTTTCCGGCGCGACCGTCACCGATACCGACGGCAACGCGGTCGACACCGCGGAGTTCTTTGGCCCCGCCGCTGGCGCAGAGGTCGAGGCCGCTGACGAGACCGAGGCTGAGGCTCCGGCCGCCGACGAGGCTCCGGCCGAGGAAGCCAAGGATGAGAAGCCTGCCAAGGCCAAGAAGGCGAAGGCCGAGGCCAAGGATGAGGCAGCCGAGAAGCCGGCCAAGGAGAAGAAGGCCAAGAAGGCTGCCAAGGACTCGAAGGACGAGGACTAAGTCTTCAAAATCTGAGCGTGGTTCAGGTGCCGCAGGTGTCTTGATTGATGCCTGCGGCACCGTCCGCTCTACGGCGTCAGTGACGCTGTGAGCGAACTAGGCCGCGTCGGGGACTCGCGGCCGTCGGCCGTTGGTTAGTGTCGTGTGGACGAACTCGAGAAAGCAGGTATCCAGTCGTGACTGACATGCGTTCAAGCGCACCGGGGCTCAACCTCACGGACTCGGTCTATGAGCGTTTGCTTGCCGAGCGCATCATCTTCCTGGGCTCGCAGGTCGACGACGACATCGCCAATCGGCTGTGCGCCCAGATCCTGCTGCTGACGGCCGAAGATCCGTCCAAAGACATCCACATGTACATCAACTCGCCGGGTGGCTCGATCAGCGCCGGCATGGCGATCTTCGACACCATGGAGTTGTCGGAGTGCGACATCGCCACCTACGCGATGGGCATGGCCGCGTCGATGGGTGAGTTCCTGCTGGCCGCCGGCGCCAAGGGCAAGCGTCATGCGCTGCCGCACGCGCGCGTCCTGATGCACCAGCCGCTCGGTGGCGTGACCGGTAGCGCGGCGGACATCGCCATCCAGGCCGAGCAGTTCCACGTCATCAAGAAGGAAATGTTCCGGCTCAACGCCCAGTTCACCGGCAAGAGCATCGAGCAGATCGAGGCCGACTCGGACCGCGACCGCTGGTTCACCGCGCAGGAAGCGCTGGAGTACGGCTTCGTCGACCACATCATCACCCGCGCAAACCTCAACGGCGGTAAGGGAGCCTCGAAGTGATCTCCAAGCACCTGAACCCGGAGCTCGCCCCGCAGGCGCGCTACATCCTGCCGCAGTTCACGGAGCGGACGCACACCGGCGAACGGATCGTCGATCCCTACGCCAAGCTGTTCGACGAGCGCATCATCTTTCTGGGCGCCCAGGTGGACGACGTGTCGGCCAACGATGTGATGGCCCAGTTGCTCGTGCTGGAGTCTCAGGACCCTGACCGCGACATCACCATGTACATCAACTCGCCGGGTGGCTCCTTCACCTCGCTGATGGCGATCTACGACACCATGCAGTACGTCCGCGCCGACATCCAGACGGTGTGCCTCGGACAGGCGGCCTCGGCCGCAGCGGTGCTGCTGGCCGCGGGTACCCCCGGCAAGCGCCTGGCCCTGCCCAACGCCCGCGTGCTGATCCACCAGCCGTCTCTCGGTGGCGTGATCCAGGGTCAGTTCTCGGACCTGGAGATCCAGGCCGCCGAGATCGAGCGCATGCGCACCCTCATGGAGGAGACGCTCGCGCGCCACACCGGCCGCAGCGCCGAGCAGGTCCGCAAGGACACCGACCGCGACAAGATCCTCACCGCGGCCGACGCCAAGGAGTACGGGATCATCGACACGGTCCTGGAATACCGGAAGCTCTCGGCCCAGAAGGCCTGAGTCTCACAACGCGTAGCGGCCGCCAACCTGTTCAGGTTGGCGGCCGCTGACGTTTGTTCAGTCCTTGGCCGAGGTGGCCTTCGAGGCGGCGGCGGACGATGCGCCGCTCTTGGCGGCCTTCTTGTCCTTGGTCATCTTGTCGGTGGCCTTCTTGTCGGTGGCCTTCTTGCCCTTCGTCGAATCATGTTGCGCTGACGACGAATTGCCGGTGCCGGACTTCTCGGATTCCGGCTTGGTGTCGGGCTTTTCCGGCTTGCCGGCGGGTGCCGGATCGGTGTCGGACTTGGCGGACGAATCGTCGGTCGCCGCGGTCGGGGTCGTGGTTGCGGTCGACGCCGACGAAGTCCGCTTGGTCCGCGGTTTGTGCACGGTCTTGGTGGACTTCTTCTCGGTCTGGGTGGACGGCTTCTCGGCGCCTGCGGCGTCATTCGTGCCCGGGTCGCCGGCAGCGGGGGAGTCCGGCCCCGACGCCTTGTCGGTCGCGGCGGTCGCGCGCGGGGCGGTCGACGCCAGCGACAAGGTGGGCGACAGCTGCGGCTTCAACACGTTGAACGGCAGCGCCTTGCCCGTCACCAGTGCCGAGATGAAGTTCGCGACGGCGATCGCCGGTGACAGGGCCGCGAACGCCGCGCCGGCGATGGGCGCGAGCGGAGCGAGTGCCGGCGGCAGCTGCAGCGCTGACGCCAGTGCGGACGGCGCGGCGGCCAAGGCCGAGCCGGCGGCGTTGGTCGCGTCGGTCACGCGCGTCTTGACGGTCTCGATGGCCTGCTGGACCGGGTTGGCCGCGGCCGGGGGTGCCGGGCTGTCGGCTGCCGCCGGTGCCGGGCCGGCGGCAGCCGGGACCAACGACGTCACCACCTGCGTCAGGTTGCGGACCAAGTCGTACGCGAACGTCCCCACCACCTGGAACGGGAGGGTGAACGCATAGGACACCAACGCGATCGGTAGCCACGGGAGATAGAAGGGATCAGTGGCCGCGCGATTCAGCATCACCAGCGGTATGGAAACCACGGAGACGGCGGTGCTCTTGGCTGCCTCGACCACGGCTTGTCCGAGGGCTGTGATCGCGTTGATGACAACGCTGCCGGCAGTGGCGAGCGGGTCGGTGGCGGCCAGGGGCGCCGGCGCTGCGAACGTGTTCGTCGCCGCGGTGGACGTGATCTGCTCGAGCAACGCCTGCTCGCGGGTCGTCATTTCCTGGACGAACGCGGCGAACTGGACCGCGCGAGTGTCCAGTCGCGGGGCGCTGATCGGCGCGGCGTGGGTCTGGATTGCGAGCTGGCCGTTCGGCGTCAGGACGCAGGCCGCCGCGACGACGCCGGCCAGGGGCAGGCATTGGAGCCGCCGGCGCGCGGTGGAGGTCGTGGCAGGGCTGGGGTGATTCATCGCGCGGTGCCTTCCCGTATTCGATTGCGTGCGTTGGTCGCAGGGGAGTGGTCCTCCCCGGCATGAAGACTAATTGACGCAGTTGGAACATTATGTCGAATGTCGAAGGCCGCCGCTCGCCGCGCGCCAAGAATTCGCCAAGGCGCCCACCGCACGCTGTGACGCGACCACGAATTCCGGCCTATGAACAGGACCTGCGATGAGCCGACACCCACACCGCACCGCCGCCGCTCTGGCTGCGGCCGCTCTCGCCGTGTCCCTGACGGTCGGATTGCCTGTGGCCCAGGCGAATCCCACTCCAGATGCCTCGCTGCATGTGCCGTGGAGCCAGGTCGGTGACGGCTGGACGCTGGCCACCTGGAACCCGGTTCGCGGACGCCTTCCCGGGGAGCCCCGCGATGCTGACGAGGCCCCGCCCGCCAAGACCGCCAACACGCTGTTCCTCATCGACCCCGCGGGGCACCGGTACGCCATTACCACCTTTGCCCCGAACGACAAGGGGTGGAAACCGACTCTGGTGGACTGGTCGGGCGATGGCGGTCGCGCGCTCTTGTCGATGGGCGACTCGGTCATCGTTGTCGACCTGCACACCGGCAACCAGACGTCTTTTCCGTCCGACGCGTCCGCCCGCTTCAGTCGGCCGAATGGCGAAGCGATCGTGCTGTCGACCTCCGTCCCGGACCGGCCCGGCACCTTGCGGCGCGTCGACCTCGCCGGCAACGTGCAACTGACCTACCCGACCGAGAATGCCGCGGGCGCGGGCCGCTTCAGCGGCAATTACCTCGAAACCCCGGACGGCACCACCCTCGTGCTGTCGACCAACAACCGCGGCCATGACGAACCGGCGCGGACCGACAACAGCTTCGTGCTCATGGGTAACGACGGGACCGTCGAGCGCGTACTGCCCGTGCCGATGCCTGACGCCGTCTGCCGGACGACCCGGTGGCTGGCACCAACGGATTTCGTCGCCAGCTGCTCCACACAGAAGTCCGCGGCCAGCCAGCTCTGGAAGGTTCCGATCGACGGATCGGCTCCGACCGCGCTGACGGCAGTCAACAACGCCAAGAACGAACCCGGATTCGAAGGCGACTACGGCGACGTCGGGCTCTGGCAGCTGCCGTCCGGCACCTTCGTGCAATCCCTCGGCGCCTGCGGCGTGGTGTTCCTGTCTCGGGTGACGGCCGATGGCCACACCCAGCGGGTCAAGGTTCCCGGCGCCGGAAACAACATCGACGTCATCGGTGCGTCCGGCGGCGCGCTGGTCCTGAAGTCGACGAGCGGGTGCAGCCCGTCGGAGGCGCTGCTGTCCTATGACCCGGCGGCGAATGCCACCAAGGTGCTGCTCGGCCCTACCGTCAACGACGGGCACGTCGTCGACGCCCTGACCTTCGGTCAGGGTTACCGGTCATGAGGCGGTTCGCCGCCGCAGCGGCGGCAATGGCGGCAATGGCGGCGGCGGTGATCCTGTCGCCGGCGGCGTATGCCGACGACGGTCGCACCACCGAAGCCTGCGCCTGGGTGCACACCGACGAGGCCGCGGTCTTTCTCGAAGGCCCGGCGACCGCCGATCCGATTCGGACTCAGCTACCTGAATTGTCTTGTGGCTACCGGGTATTGGACGAACCGGTGGGTGGACGCAGCCTGGAATCCGACGTCCGGTTCGCCGACGCGTTCCCGTCGGACGCCGCGACGACATTCCGGCAGGTGGCCGCTTGGCCCGGGGCCACCGAGGTCGACGGCGTGGGCCTGCGGGCGGTCTGCGCGTATGAACCGAAGGTCACGCCGCCGTCGACGACGCTCACCGTGTTGTTGACGGGCGACCGGCTCTACCGGGTGACCGGCAGCTACGTGTGGCGTTGCGACACTTTGAAGACGTTCGCGGAACTGGCAATAGCCCGCATCGGCCCATAGCACCCGATACCCTCGGCCAATGCGGCCGACCGGAATCGATTTCGGTGTGCTCGGCACTCTGCGAATGGCGGTCGACGACCGCGATGTATCGCTGGGCGCACCCAAACAACGGGCTGTTTTCGCGATGCTTCTGCTCAATCGCGGTCGCGCGGTGTCGGTGGATGCGTTGATCGAAGCCGTCTGGGAACTGTCACCTGCCGCGGCTGCCCGCACCGCTCTGCACTCCTATGTCTCCAATCTCCGAAAGGTCCTGGCGGAGTCCGGAATGCCGCGCGAGACGCTGGCCGCCGCGCCGCCCGGCTATCGGCTCGACGTGCCGGAAGAGGTAACCGACCTGGGGCGCTTCGAGAAGGAAAAGGTCGCCGGCGTGCGGGCCGCGGCGGCCGGCCACTTCGCGCCCGCCGCCGCGCACCTGTCGGCCGCGTTGGCGCAGTGGCGCGGACCGGTCCTCGGTGATCTGTCCGACTTCGCCTTCGTCGGAACGGTCGCCGCCGCGCTGGTCGACGATCGGATCGCGGTGGAGACCGCCCGAGCGGAAGCCGAAATAGCCTGTGGCCAGGCAGCTCTGGTGATCGGCCCGCTGGAATCGCTGGTGGCTGACCATCCGTACCGGGAGCCGCTCTGGGCGCAGCTGATCACCGCCTACTACAGCTGCGGGCGGCAAGCGGACGCGCTCGATGCGGTCCAGCGGGTGAAGTCGATCTTGGCCGACGACCTCGGTATCGACCCCGGCCACGCGATAAGCGCTCTGCAGCAACGCATTCTGCGGCAGGAACCACTCGACGTGCAGGGGACTGCGCAAGCGACCGCGGTGCACACCATCGGCCGGCTCAGATCGGGCACCACGCGATCGGCCTCGTCCAGAGCCGGCCTACGCGACGCCACCGGGCGATGGTTTGCCTTGCGCGCGATGGCGACCCGCATCGGCCGCCTGGCGGACAACGACATCGTGCTCGACGCGGCAGACGTCAGCCGGCACCATGCCGTCATCGTCGATGCCGGGACCGGTCCGGTGATGGTGGACCTGCGCTCGGCCAACGGCGTGTATGTGCAGGGCGCGCGGATCGAGGCCAACACCAATCTGTTCGACGGTGATCGCATCCGCATCGGTGCACATGAGTTCACCGTCGAACTCGGGTAGGGGCACACCAAGAATCTGCCAAGGGCGGCGGCGAACGCTGGGGGCATGAGGATTACGGCTCTTGCCCTGGCCGCGACGGCGACCTTCCTGAGCTTGGCGCCGATCGCGTCGGCCCTGCCGTCGTGCGGCGCTCTCGGTGGGACGGCCGACGGCACCGGCATGTGCCGCATCCGCGAGGTCGGGACCGGGTATGAACGGACCGTCGCTTTCCCAGTCGACTATCCCGACCAACAGGCGGTAGCGGACTTCCTGGCCCGGGACCGCGACGGGTTCGTCGGCTGGGTGGACAAATTCAACCGCGGCCGGGTGTACACCGAGACGGTGACGCCGACGGTGTACCGCGCGGCGCGCACCCAGAGTCTGGTGCTCAAGATCGTGGACCCGACGGGCTTCGCCCACGAAGGACATCCCGACATCCGGTACCGGACCTTCACCTACGGGGACGCTGGGCCCATCACCATCGACACCCTGTTCGGTCCGGGCTCCGATCCGGCGGCGATCCTGACGCCGGTGGTGCAGCACGCGTTGAAGACGCGCAATGCGGCGCTGATCGACCCGGACCGCGGCTCGTACCGGAACTTCGCGCTCACCGACGAGGCCGTCACGTTCTTCTTCGGTGAAAGCCAACTCGTGGGCAACGGCGGCCCGCTCACCGTGGCGGTGCCGGTGGGGGAGCTGGGCGGTCGGCTGCAGGGGTAGGCCCACGGCCACGAGCTTGCGCCGGCCGCGAAATGCGTCGGCGGCTTCGATGTGCACACGGTAGGGTTGCGGATAGGTGAACAGCCCTGATCAGAGTCCTGCCGAGCCGACGCCGACCGGCGCCGGAAAGACACGCCAGAATCACGGTCAGCGCGCCGACAGGTGGCAAGCCACCGATCGGGCTATGTTCTCCAGCACACGGATAAATACCACCGAGCGATTCGACCCTTTCGGTCGCACCGCAACGGAGCGAACGGGTAGCGTCGGGTTCACACCCGAAATAACCCACTATCTGGTGTAACGACTGACGGCGACCGGAGAAAGTAGGGCCTCACCCCATGGCGCGCATCGGAGACGGCGGTGACCTGCTGAAGTGCTCGTTTTGTGGCAAGAGCCAGAAGCAGGTAAAGAAGCTGATTGCTGGACCTGGCGTCTACATCTGCGACGAGTGCATCGATCTCTGCAACGAGATCATCGAAGAGGAGCTCGCCGACGCTGACGACGTCAAGCTCGATGAGCTGCCCAAGCCCCAGGAGATCCGGGATTTCCTCGAGGGCTACGTCATCGGTCAGGACAACGCCAAGAAGACGCTCGCCGTGGCCGTCTACAACCACTACAAGCGCATCCAGGCGCAGGAGAAGTCGCGCGATGCCCGGGGTGAGCCCGTCGAGCTCGCCAAGTCGAACATCCTGATGCTGGGCCCCACCGGCTGCGGTAAGACCTACCTGGCGCAGACCCTGGCCAAGATGCTCAACGTGCCGTTCGCCATCGCCGACGCGACAGCGCTGACGGAGGCCGGCTACGTCGGCGAGGACGTCGAGAACATCCTGCTGAAGCTGATCCAGGCCGCCGACTACGACGTCAAGCGTGCCGAGACCGGCATCATCTACATCGACGAGGTCGACAAGATCGCCCGCAAGAGCGAGAACCCGTCGATCACGCGCGACGTGTCCGGCGAGGGCGTGCAGCAGGCGCTGCTGAAGATCCTCGAGGGAACGCAGGCGTCGGTGCCGCCGCAGGGTGGGCGTAAGCACCCGCACCAGGAGTTCATCCAGATCGACACCACCAACGTGCTGTTCATCGTCGCCGGTGCGTTCGCGGGCCTGGAGAAGATCGTGTCCGACCGCGTCGGCAAGCGCGGTCTGGGCTTCGGCGCCGAGGTGCACTCCAAGGCCGAGATCGACACCCAGGACCACTTCGCCGAGGTGCTGCCCGAGGACCTGATCAAGTTCGGTTTGATCCCCGAGTTCATCGGCCGTCTCCCGGTCGTGGCTTCGGTGACCAACCTGGACAAGGAATCGCTGGTGTCGATCCTGTCCAAGCCGAAGAACGCTCTGGTCAAGCAGTACGTCCGGCTGTTCGAGATGGACGGGGTGGAGCTGGAGTTCACCGAAGACGCCCTCGACGCCATCGCCGACCAGGCCATCCACCGCGGAACCGGTGCCCGTGGCCTGCGCGCCATCATGGAAGAGGTCCTGCAGCCGGTGATGTTCGACATCCCGAGCCGCGACGACGTCGCCAAGGTGGTCGTCACGAAGGAAACCGTGCAGGACAACGTGCTGCCGACCATCGTGCCGCGCAAGGCGTCCCGCTCGGAGCGCCGCGACAAGTCCGCTTAGTTCTCTACAGGAAACGCCCCCGCCACGGCGGGGGCGTTTCCTTTTGGACCGTTATCGGACTACGCGATCCGGGCGGGTGTAGACGTTCATCGACTCGTCGCGCAGGAACGCCACGAGGGTGAGCCCCGCCTGGCTGGCCAGGTCGACCGCCAACGACGACGGCGCGGACACCGCCGCCAACAGCGGGATGCCGGCCATGACGGCCTTCTGCGTCAGTTCGAACGACGCCCGGCCGCTGACCAGCAAGACCGTGCCGGTCAACGGGATGCGGTCGTTCTCGAGTGCCCACCCGATCACCTTGTCCACGGCGTTGTGCCGGCCGATGTCCTCGCGGGCGACGAACATCTCGCCGTCGCCGCTGAACAGCGCGGCGGCGTGCAGCCCGCCGGTGCTGTTGAACACCTTCTGTGCCCGGCGCAGCTGCTGGGGCATCGCCGAGAGCGTGGCGTTGGTGACGGTGGACGGATCGTCGCCGGGGGAGTAGTGGCTGACGGTTCGGACGGCGTCGATGGACGCCTTGCCACATACGCCGCACGACGAAGTGGTGTAGAAGTTGCGCGTGACGTCGACCGACGGCGGCGGGACATGGGGTGCCAATGTCACGTCGAGCACGTTGTAGGTGTTGGTGCCGTCGTCGGTGGCGCCGCGGCAGTACGCGACGCGGGCGATGTCGTCGCGGCGGGCTATCACGCCCTCGGTGAGCAGAAACCCTTGGGCCAGTTCGACATCCGAGCCAGGAGTCCGCATGGTGACGGTGAGGGGAGTGCCGTTGACCCGGATTTCCAGGGGTTCCTCGACGGCCAGGGTCTCCGGCCGGGATACCGCGCCGCCGGCGGTGACGTGTTCGGCCCGGCGCCGGGCGGTTACGCGCCCCATGGCTGGTCCGATCCGTCCTCGCTGCGCTCGACCCCCGGTGCCAGCCTGATCACGACGGCCTTGGATACCGGGGTATTGGATTTGCGGGCGGTGTGGTCCAAGGGGATCAAGGGATTGGTCTCCGGGTAGTAGGCCGCGGCGTTGCCCGCGGGCGTCGAATAGGGCACCACCAGAAAGTCTTTCGCGCGGCGCTCCTGGCCGTCGAATTCGGATACCAGGTCGACGCGGCTGCCGCCGGTCAGGCCGAGGGCCGCGATGTCGGCCGGGTTGACGAACACCACGCGCCGACCGCCCTTGACGCCCCGATATCGGTCGTCCAGGCCGTAGATGGTGGTGTTGTACTGGTCGTGGCTGCGCAGGGTCTGCAGTACCAGCCGCCCTTCGGGCACCGGCACCCACTCGACGGGTTCGATCGAGAAGTTGGCTTTGCCTGTGTGCGTGGGGAATTCGCGGGAGTCGCGCGGCGGGTGGGGCAGCTGGAAGCCGTCGGGCTCACGGACCCGGGTGTTGTAGTCGGCGCAGCCGGGGACCACGTCGGCGATGGCGTCGCGGATTCCGTCGTAGTCGGCGTTGAAGGATTCCCACGGCACCGGGTGCTCGGGGCCCAGCAGCGTCCGCGCCAACTGGCAGACGATCGCGACCTCGCTGCGTACCTGGTCGCTGGGTGGCGTGAGGCCACCGCGCGACAGATGCACCATCGACATCGAATCCTCCACCGACACCACCTGTTTGCCGCCGGCCTGGAAATCCTTGTCGGTGCGTCCCAAGGTGGGCAGGATCAGCGCCGTGCGGCCGTGAACGAGGTGGCTGCGGTTGAGCTTCGTCGAAATCTGTACCGTCAGAGCGCAATTGCGCATCGCCGCGGCGGTGACGTCGGTGTCGGGGGTGGCCGAGACGAAGTTGCCGCCCATCCCGACGAAGACTTTGGCCCGTCCGTCCCGCATGGCCCGGATCCCGTCGACGGTGTCGTGACCGTGCTTGCGCGGCGAGCTGATCCCGAACCGGGTGTCCAGCGCGCCCAGGAACTCGTCGGGCATCTTCTCCCAGATCCCCATGGTGCGGTCACCCTGCACGTTGGAATGCCCGCGGACCGGACATACGCCCGCGCCGGGCTTCCCGATCATGCCGCGCATGAGCAGGAGGTTGGTGGCCTCACCGATGGTGGCCACCGCGTGCGTCTGCTGCGTCAGGCCCATGGCCCAGCAGATGATGGTGCGCTCCGATCGGATCAGCGCATCGGCGACCCGCTGCAGCTGGTCGCGGCTGATCCCGCTGGCCTCGGTGACGGTATCCAGTTCGACTGTGCGGGTGCGGGATTCGTACTCGACGAAGCCTGCGCAGTGCCGGTCGATGAAGTCGCGGTCCAGCACCGTCCCCGGCGAGCGGTCTTCGGCTTCCAGGAGCAGCCGGCCCAGACCGGCGAACAGGGCCATGTCGCCGCCGATCCGGATCTGCACGAACTCGTCGGCGATCGGCACACCGTGGCCGACGACGCCGTGCACCTTCTGCGGATCCTTGAACCGCATGAGTCCGGCCTCGGGCAGCGGGTTGATCGCGATGATCGTGGCGCCGCCCGCCTTTGCCTTCTCCAGTACCGACAGCATGCGCGGGTGGTTGGTGCCCGGGTTCTGTCCGGCGATGACGATGCAGTCGGCGTGCACCATATCTTCGACGGTGACCGAGCCCTTGCCGATGCCGATCGATTCGACCAGCGCAGCGCCTGACGACTCGTGGCACATGTTCGAGCAGTCCGGCAGGTTGTTGGTGCCATAGCTGCGCGCGAGCAGCTGGTACAGGAATGCGGCTTCGTTGCTGGTGCGGCCGGAGGTGTAGAACAGCGCTTCGTCGGGGCTGCCGAGAGAGTTCAGTTCGGCGGCGATCAGCGCGTAGGCGTCGTCCCAGTCGATCGGCCGGTAGTGGGTGTCGCCGGGTGCCAGCACCATCGGATGGGTGAGCCGGCCCTGCTGGGACAGCCAGTATTCGGGCTGGTCGGCCAGGTCGGCAACCGAATGCCGGGCGAAGAATTCGGGGGTGACGCGGCGCAGCGTGGCTTCCTCGGCGACGGCCTTTGCGCCGTTCTCACAGAACTCGGCGAGCTTGCGGCCGCCGTGCTCCTCGGGCCAGGCGCAGCCGGGGCAGTCGAAGCCGTGCCGCTGATTGATCTTGCTCAGCGTCTCGGCGGTGCGCAGCGGCCCCATCTGTTCGATGGCGCGCCGCATGCTGACCATCACGGCCTTGACCCCCGCGGCTTCGTGTTTCGCACCGGTGACCGCTACGTCGTGTTCGTCATAGGAGGCGTCGACGTCGTTGCCGCTGGCGGTGGTCATCTTCCCAATCTAATCGCCGCGATCGACGAGTCACGGGGGAAAGAAGGTCATCGGCGATCGGCATTTCAGATGCCGTGATAGGCGGCGCCTATCGCCGCGCGGTACGACGTCGGGCGAGGTCGAGCGGCAGACGAAAAGTAGACGGCCTGAGTGACCTAAGCCTCTAGAGGAACGTGCCCAGTCGGAATAAAATACCCCCAGGGGTATATTGATATACCCGTAGGGGTATAGCTCAGAGTGGTGCTACCCAACGAGGAGAAAGAAGCCGGTGATGATCCTGCAGCAGTACTACCTGGATTGCCTGTCACACGCGTCCTACCTGATCGGTGACGAAACCACCGGTCGCGCAGTCGTCGTGGACCCGCAGCGTGACGTGGCCGGATACGTTGCCGATGCCAAGGAACACGGGCTGAGCATCGAATTGGTCATCGAGACCCACTTTCACGCCGACTTCCTTTCTGGGCACCTCGAGCTGGCGAAAGCCACCGGAGCCAAGATCGTCTACTCGTCCGTCGCCGAGACCGAGTTCGAGTCGATGGGTGTCGCCGACGGTGAGCGGTACTCGCTGGGCGACGTGACGCTGGAGTTCCGCCACACCCCCGGGCACACCCCCGAGTCGATGAGCGTGGTGGTCTACGAGCACGCGGATGACCAGGCGCCGTATGGCGTCATGACGGGGGACACGTTGTTCATCGGCGATGTGGGTCGCCCCGACCTGCTGGCCTCGATCGGCTTCACGCGAGAGGAGCTGGCGGACAAGCTCTATGAGTCGCTGCACAACAAACTGATGACGCTGCCCGATGCGACCCGGGTGTACCCGGCGCATGGCGCGGGCTCGGCCTGCGGCAAGAATCTGTCGACCGACCTCTCGTCGACGATCGGCGAGCAGAAGGCGACGAACTACGCGCTGCGGGCCGCCGACAAAGGGTCGTTCCTCAACCTTGTCACCGAAGGGCAGCCGCCCGCGCCGGGCTACTTCGTCTACGACGCGATCCTCAACCGCAAGGACCGCGAGCTGCTGGACGAGACCAAGACGCCCTCGGCGATGACCTACGAGCAGGCTCGTGCGGCGATCGACGCCGGTGCCGTCCTGGTGGACGGTCGTGGCCCGGAAGAATTCGCCCTTGGGCACCTGCGGGGCGCGGTCAACATCGGCCTGCAAGGTCGTTACGCGGAGTTCGCCGGCTCGGTCCTGCCGTCCGACGTCGACATCGTGCTGTTCACCGAGCCCGGAGCGGAACTCGAGGGCAAGAACCGGCTCGCCCGAATCGGCTTCGACCGGGTGATCGGCTACGTGGCCGAGCCGTACCAGGCGTTGGTCGACCACGAGGGTGACGTCCAGGTGGCATCGAGGCTGACCGCCAAGGCTTTTGGTGACCGGGCAGCCGAACTGCCGAATCTGCAGATCGTCGATGTTCGCAACCCCGGTGAGGTCGCGGCCGGGACCATCCCGAACGCCATCGGCATCCCGGTGGGGCAGCTGCCCGCTCGGCTCGGTGAGCTCGACCCCGCCAAACCGACCGTCGTCTATTGCGCCGGTGGATACCGCTCGTCGGTGGCGGCAAGTCTGTTGCGGCGGAGTGGATTCAACGACGTGAGTGACATTTTGGGCGGGTATGGCGCCTGGGCAGAAGCCGTCGAGAACGCCTGAAGATAGGAGACATCGCAGATATGACCATCACTGCCAAGCACCAGATCGTGATCGTCGGCGGCGGAACCGCCGGCATCACGGTCGCGGCGCGACTGCTGCGCAAGGGCTACTCCGACGTCGCGGTCATCGAACCCTCGGACAAGCACTACTACCAACCGCTGTGGACGCTTGTCGGCGGCGGGCAGGCACAGGCCTCCGCGACCGAGCGCGCCGAGTCCTCGGTGATGCCCAAGGGTGCGACGTGGATCCGGAACGCCGCGAGCGCTTTCGATCCCGACGCCAACACGGTGACATGTACGGACGGCGCCACGTACGAATACGACGCGCTCGTGGTCTGCCCGGGCATCCAACTCGATTGGGATCGCACCGAGGGGCTGACAGAGACCCTGGGTCGCGACGGCGTCTCATCGAACTACCGGTTCGATCTCGCGCCGCGGACCTGGGATTTCATCCGGAACTTGCGGTCGGGTACCGCCGTGTTCACCGTTCCTTCCGGAGCTATCAAGTGCGCCGGCGCGCCGCAGAAGATCGCGTATCTGGCGTCCGACTACTGGCGGTCACAGGGCGTGCTCAAGGACATCGACGTCCACCTGGTCATGCCGGGCGCACGGCCTTTCGGAATTCCCGCGATCGCAGACAGTCTCGACAAGGTGATCGCCGACTACGGCATCACCTTGCACACCAACTCCGAGGTGAACCTGGTCGACGCGGCGGCACACAAGGTCGGCCTCACCAGTGTTGCGGCGGGTGGTACCGACGCCATGCTGCCGTACGACGTTCTTCACGCCGTGCCGCGCCAGTCCGCACCGGACTGGATCAAACGCAGCGCGCTGTCGACGGGCGATGCCATGGGCTATGTCGACATCGACAAGTACACCATGCAGCACGTGCGGTACCCCAACGTCTTCAGCCTCGGTGACGCCGGTTCGTCGCCGAACTCGAAGACCGGCGCCGCCATCCGCAAGCAAGCCCCGGTAGTGGTCGAGAACATCGACTCCTTCCTGAATGGGCGTCCGCTCCGGGCGTTCTATGACGGCTACTCGTCGTGTCCGATCGTCACCTCGTCGGACGCGATGTTGCTCGCCGAATTCGACTACGACCTCAACCTGGAGCCCTCGTTCCCCCTACTCGACCCGACCATCCCACACCGGGCGTACTGGTATCTGAAGAAGTACGGGCTGCCGTTCATGTATTGGAATCTGATGCTGAAAGGCATTGTCTAGCAGTGCAATTGAATGACCACGAAAGGAGATCCCAATGACCGTCAAAACCCTGACCGCCGCCGATTTCGAGGCGACCATCACCGATAACGCCATCGTGCTCATCGATTTCTGGGCGTCGTGGTGCGGTCCGTGCCGTGCCTTCGCACCGGTTTTCGATCGATCGGCGCAGTCACACCCAGATGTGGTGCACGCCAAGGTCGATACGGAAGCACAGCAGCGGCTTGCCGCGGCGCTCGAAATCCAGGCGATCCCGACGATCATGGCGTTCCGCGACGGCGTCCTCGTGTATCGCCAACCCGGCGCGATGCCCGCTGCGGCCCTCGAAGATCTGATCACCCGCGTCAAGGCACTCGACATGGCCGACGTGCGGGCTCAGATCGCGGGCAAGACGCACTGACCGAATGAATATCGTTCTCGCCCTGGGTCTCGGCGCCGTGATCGGCGTTCTGCTCGGCCTGCTCGGCGGAGGCGGGTCCATCTTGGCGGTTCCGGCGCTGGTCTATGTCCTGGGGCTGGGGATCGAGCAGGCAATTCCGTTGTCGCTGTTGGTCGTCGGCATCGCGTCGGCGACAGGCGCGCTGCCGAAGATTCGTGCCGGCCAGGTCCAATGGCGGTTGGCTGCCATCTTCTCGGCCGCCGGGATCCCGGCAACCGTCGTCGGTAGCGTCATCGGCCGCCACCTGCCGCAGCCGGCACTACTCGTCGGCTTCGCGATGGTGATGGTGCTGGCCGGAATCCGGATGTTGCAGGACAACGCCGGCACCGGCACCGCATGCAGAGTCGGCAATTCGGGAATCGACTGGCGGCGCTGTGCCTCGAGATCGATCCCGGCCGGATTCGTCGTCGGCCTGCTGACCGGACTCTTCGGTGTCGGCGGCGGGTTTCTGATCATTCCGGCGCTGGTGTTGATGCTCGGGGTGGAGATGCCCGTCGCGATCGGTACCTCGCTGCTCATCATCGTCGTGAACTCGTTGGCGGGTCTGTTGTCCCACCTCAGCGGCACCACCATCGACTGGACCAGCGCGGCGGCGTTCGTCGGCACCGCAATGGTCGGTTCGCTGATCGCCGGCCACCTGGGCACCCGGCTCGACACCCGGCGGCTGCAGCATTGGTTCGCCTACCTCGTCTTCGCTGTCGCCGCTTATGTGCTCATCGACACGATCGTCGTGAGCTTCTCGTGACCCGATCGGCGGCCGTCCGCGAATCTTCACCAGACCGACATGTCGCCGCCCCGTTGCGTGACGTGCGCGGTTGCGCAGCTTCTGGACAATGGCCGTATGGATACCGATACCGGCCGCAATACGCCGGGTCGCCGCGTCTGGGCCGACCCGCTGGCGTTGGGATTCCAGGCGCACCGGCAGCTGATGTTGCTGCGCCTACGCTGGCATGGCCGCCGTCTGGACACCCGTCCAGACGGCCAACCGGACTGACGCCTAATCGCTTGTGCCGCCGGGTATTTCCGGTGTGGCCAAGTGTTAGCGCAGACGGCTACTGATCGGTAACTCGTTTCTTAGGAATCCCACCTGGAAGAACGTGACGAAAGCCACATTTTGACAGGTGTCAAGCGACTGCAATCCATTTGACGTGCGTATTCATGTGGTCGCCACCCGGCCTGCAATGGCGCGTCCTGGCTAGTGCACCCTAAGAGAAGTGCAATAATCGGTACTAGCAGTGACATCAAAATTTTGGCGGCGCCGAGCTGGCGATCGTGAGCACCGTTCTGCGGCGTCTCCGGAAACAGTGCGACGGACTCCGAAACAGAGTGTGAAAGGCAGGCGTCGTGGGTCTTAACGACGGCGACAACGGCACCTCGCGGCAGAAGCTCGAGAAGGTCGTCATCCGCTTCGCTGGTGACTCCGGTGACGGTATGCAGCTGACCGGTGACCGGTTCACTTCGGAAGCCGCCCTCTTCGGCAATGACCTTGCGACGCAGCCGAACTACCCCGCCGAGATCCGCGCACCACAGGGCACCCTGCCCGGTGTTTCGTCGTTCCAGATCCAGATCGCGGATTACGACATCCTCACCGCCGGCGACCGCCCCGACGTGCTCGTCGCGATGAACCCGGCCGCGCTCAAGGCCAACGTCGCCGACCTCCCGCGCGGCGGCATGATCATCGCCAACTCCGACGAGTTCACCAAGCGCAACCTGGCCAAGGTCGGTTACGCCGAGAACCCGCTGGAGAACGATGAACTGTCCGAGTTCGTCGTCATCCCGGTGGCCATGACCACGCTGACGCTGGCCGCGGTAGAAGCCATCGGCGCGACCAAGAAAGACGGTCAGCGCGCCAAGAACATGTTCGGGCTCGGCCTGCTGTCCTGGATGTACGGCCGCGAGCTGGAGCACAGCGAGGCCTTCATCCGCGAGAAGTTCGGTCGCAAGCCCGAGATCGCCGAGGCCAACGTCCTCGCGCTCAAGGCCGGCTGGAACTACGGCGAGACCACCGAAGCCTTCGGCACCACCTACGAGGTGGCCCCGGCCAAGCTCAAGTCCGGTGAATACCGTCAGATCTCCGGCAACACGGCCATGGCCTACGGCATCGTCGCCGCCGGTCAGCTGGGTGACATCCAGGTGGTGCTCGGCACCTACCCGATCACCCCGGCCAGCGACATCCTGCACGAGCTGTCCAAGCACAAGAACTTCAACGTCCTGACCTTCCAGGCCGAGGACGAGATCGCCGGTATCGGCGCGGCCATCGGTGCCTCGTACGGTGGCGCGCTCGGTGTGACCAGCACGTCGGGCCCCGGTGTCTCGCTGAAGTCGGAGGCCATCGGGCTCGCGGTGATGACCGAGCTGCCGCTCATCGTCATCGACGTTCAGCGCGGTGGCCCGTCCACCGGTCTCCCGACCAAGACCGAGCAGGCCGACCTGCTGCAGGCGCTGTACGGCCGCAACGGCGAATCGCCCGTCGCGGTCCTCGCGCCGGCCTCTCCGTCGGACTGCTTCGACATCGCGGTGGAGGCAGTGCGGATCGCCATCGGCTACCACACCCCGGTGATCATCTTGTCCGACGGCGCGATCGCCAACGGCTCCGAGCCGTGGCGCATCCCGGACATCAGCAGCTACCCGGCCATCGAGCACACGTTCGCCGAGCCGGGCAAGCCGTTCCAGCCCTACGCGCGTGATCCCGAGACGCTGGGTCGCCAGTTCGCCATCCCGGGCACCCCGGGCCTGGAGCACCGCATCGGTGGTCTGGAAGCGGCCAACGGCTCCGGCAACATCTCCTACGAGCCCAAGAACCACGACCTCATGGTCCGGTTGCGCCAGCTCAAGATCGACGGCGTCAAGGTGCCCGATCTCGAGGTCGACGACCCGAGCGGCGAAGCCGAACTGCTGATGCTCGGTTGGGGCAGCTCGTACGGTCCGATCGGTGAGGCGTGCCGCCGCGCCCGTCGCAACGGCATCAAGGTTGCGCACGCTCAGCTGCGCCACCTCAACCCGTTCCCGGCCAACCTCGAAGAGGTCCTGCGCAAGTACGACAAGGTCGTCGTGCCCGAGATGAATCTTGGCCAGCTGGCCCTGCTGCTGCGCGGCAAGTACCTGGTCGACGTCCAGTCGGTGACCAAGGTCGAGGGCATGGCGTTCCTGGCCGACGAGGTCGAGGGCATCATCAGCGCGGCACTGGACGGATCGTTGCGCGAAAAGGAAACTGACAAGGCCAAGTTCGCACGGCTGGCAGCCGCCACCGTGGAAACCGGTGTGGGAGCAAACGCATGACGGATCTGATCGGTGCTGATCTGGGCCTGACCGAAGCCCTCAGCAAGAATGCCCTGGTTCCGACCACGGACCAGCCGCAGAAGGGCAAGGACTTCACCAGCGACCAGGAAGTGCGCTGGTGCCCGGGCTGTGGTGACTACGTCATCCTCAACACCATCCGTAACTTCCTGCCGGAGCTGGGCCTGCGCCGCGAGAACATCGCGTTCATCAGCGGCATCGGCTGCTCCAGCCGGTTCCCGTACTACCTGGAGACCTACGGCTTCCACTCGATCCACGGTCGTGCCCCGACCATCGCCACCGGCTTGGCGCTGGCGCGTCCGGACCTGTCGGTGTGGGTTGTCACCGGTGACGGTGACTCGCTGTCGATCGGTGGCAACCACCTGATCCATGCGCTGCGCCGCAACATCAACATCACGATCCTGCTGTTCAACAACCGGATCTACGGTCTGACCAAGGGTCAGTACTCGCCGACCTCCGAGGTCGGCAAGGTCACCAAGTCGACCCCGATGGGTTCGCTGGACCAGCCGTTCAACCCGGTGTCGCTGGCGCTGGGTGCCGAGGCCACATTCGTCGGCCGGGCGCTGGACTCCGATCGCAAGGGCCTGACCGAGGTGCTCAAGGGCGCGGCTGCGCACCGCGGTGCCGCCATCGTCGAGATTCTGCAGGACTGCCCGATCTTCAACGACGGCTCGTTCGACCCGCTGCGCAAGGAAGGCGCCGAGGACCGGCTGATCAACCTGGTCCACGGCCAGCCGATCACCTTCGGCGCAGAGAACGAGTTCTGCGTCACCAAGTCCGGCTATGGGCTGGAGATCGGTAAGACCGCTGACGTCGACCCGTCGGACATCGTGGTGCACAACGCTCAGCTCGACGATCCGGCCTACGCCTTCGCGCTGTCGCGCCTGTCGGAGCAGAACCTCGAGCACACCGTGATGGGTATCTTCCGTTCGGTGAACCGGCCGACCTACGACGACGAAGCGCGTAATCAGGTCAACTCGGCGATGGAATCCAAGGCGCACGACACCGCTGCTCTGCAATCCTTGCTGCGTGGCAAGGACACCTGGACCGTCGACTGATAGCGACGCATTGATCGAAGACGCCCCGCTGGCCGCAGTAGTACTGGCCGGCGGGGCGTCTCGTCGTATGGGACGAGACAAGGCCACCGTGCGTTTCCGCGGAGTGGCGGGGGAGACCACCTTCGTGGAGCAGGCGGTGGCGACCCTGCGTTCACGATGTGAGGCGGTGTTCGTGATCGCCGCGCGCGGCCAGGCGCTGCCCGACCTCGATGCGGAGGTGTTGCGGGACGCGACGCCCGGCGTGGGGCCCCTGTTGGCCACCGCCCGCGGGTTGCGGGCTGCGGCCGACGCCGGATACCCGAGTGCATTCGTGTGCGCCGTGGACATGCCGTATCTGACGGCCGAGCTGATCGATGAGCTGGCCGGACACGCGGCCCGGGTGGGCGCCGACGTGGTACTGCCCTGGGATGGGCGCGATCACTACCTGGCGGGTATCTACCGGACCGCGCTGGCCACCCGGGCCGACGAACTGGTGGCTCACGGGCGGCGCAGCATGCGGGCTCTCGTCGACACCTGCGACACTCAGCGGGTGGTGCTGGACCGGCAGCGGGCGCTGGTCAACGTCAACAGCCCGGACGACTTCGCCTGAGCATCTCAGCAAAGACCCGTGAGCGTGCTGCTCCATTATTGAATTTATCGCCGTGTGGCGAATTTAAATTTGAGCAATTACCGCAGTGTGCGATTAACGTGCAAATAGGATGTCGCAATTCCGGTGTATTCATGGATCTATTCGTCTGCGAATTCTGAACACGTTGCAGGACAACGGTTTTGGCTGTCGTGCCAGAGGGATGCTGGTTAACGGTAACTGAACACATCGCGTCGTCAGCCCGAAAAGTCCTGATCGGCGGCGGTGTCGGGCGGCCATACCCACTCTATTGCGGTTTGACGCATCCGTCGGCAGCGAATCGAGGCGTGCGCGCGTATTGATCGCACTCCGCGACACGCCGGAGGTTTAGCCTGAAGCGCGGCAAAATGTGGCGCTGACCTGCGACGACTGTGACCAATGTGAATTGAATTCTGTGTGCCAGGCCACAATTTCATGGTGACCTCTATCACGAAATGTTGCCGAACTGTGATTTGTTAGCGGGGCTTTATATGTCGCGTGACCTGCTTATGTTCCTCTCAGGTTCGGTCGTGATCTGCTTGTTATCTGGACGGGATGGGTTCGACATCGCGCAGTGAATTCTTGCTACGGTCCTCGTGCTGCTCCAAAAGAGCAAATAACTGAAAAACCATGAACCTGCGTGTGAGCGGGATCGCGGTGGGACCAGAGCAGATGGCCTGTTGCCCGTAGTGTCCGCCGGCTTCGAGCCCGGACCGATCAAACCGCCCCCGCTGTCGTGTCTGACCGAGACGGCACGATTCAGCCCCCCTAACGCCTGCCCGGCAGGCAGTAGTTCGCACCGCCTATGCGCGGGCGATGTTTGGCGCGCGCTCGGCGAGAGGAAGAACGTGAAGAACATCCGCACAACGCTTGGACTGGTTGCCGTTGCCGGGGCCGTTGCAGTTGCCCCGATGGTCATCGGTACCGGTACCGCGAATGCGGACGGCGGCCACAACTGGGACGCCGTTGCAGCCTGTGAGTCCGGTGGGAACTGGGGCATCAACACCGGCAACGGTTACTACGGTGGGCTGCAGTTCAACCTGGGCACCTGGCGTGCCAACGGCGGCTCGGGCATGCCCCACACCGCCAGCAAGGACGAGCAGATTCGAGTTGCCGAGAACGTCGCGTCCCGCCAGGGCATGGGCGCTTGGCCGGTCTGCGGTCGTCGGGGCTAGTTTCCAGCCCGGATAATCCCGCACCGGAGCGCCACAAGCGCTCGAACGAGACATCAGAGGGTGTCGGACCACACGGTCCGACACCCTTTGTCGTGTCTTGTCGGGTCGGCCTGGGTGATACGTCACTTGATGAAACGATGGGGGCATGGCGACGCACGACATCGCGACCGGCCTCGGCACCCTGAGGGTCCACGTCAGCGGCTCCGGTGCCCCGATTCTCCTGATGCCCAGCCTGTTGACCGACCACACGCTGTACGCAGCCCAGGTGGCCCACTTCTCCGCGAGCTACACCACAATCGCGGTGGATCCGCCAGGGCAGGGCGGCAGCGAACCGTTGCGCAGAACCTTCACCTTCGAGGAGAGCGCCCGCGCGTACCTCGATGTGCTGGACTGGTTGGGGCTGTCCTGGGCGCATCTGGTGGGCAACTCCTGGGGTGCCATGGTCGGCGGCACGATTTCCGCGATGTTCCCGGACCGGGTCGGGCGTGCGGTACTGCTCAACGGGACCGCGTCGGAGGGCCCCCGATGGGATCGTCTGCAACTCGCGCTGGCGGCGTGGATGACCCGACTGGCCGGGCGTCCACTCTTCGTGCGGTCTACGGTCGTGCCCCGCTTCCTCGGGCGGACCACGCGCCGGCAGCGGCCTGACCTGGTCGACGGACTCGTGGCGATGATCAGGCGCAACAACGCCCGGTCGGCGAGCTTTGCGGTCGAGAGCATCGTGGTCAGACGTCCCGACCAGCACGCGCTGTTCGGCCGGATCGTTGCCCCCACCCTGGTCGTCGCCGGTAGCGAGGACGCGAGTTTTCCGGTCGCCGAAGTGCGCCGCATGGCCGAGGCGATTCCCGGCTCGGAGCTGGTGATCCTGGATCAGATCGGACACCTGGCCGCCTACGAGGCGCCCGACGCCGTCAACGCGCTCATCGACGACTTCCTCGACGACGACCCCGGGCGTTGATCGCGCGAGCGACGCGCCGTCATGTGCTAACAACGGAGCATGGCCCTGACTCCGTTCGATGACCTGGATTCGTACCTCTCTCTACCCCGGGTGTCCGGGCTCGCGGTCTCGCCCGACGGCCGCCGCGTCGTCACGATGATCAGCGAACTGAACGAGAAGGCCACCGAATTTGTCAGCGCGGCTTGGGAACTCGACCCGGACGGACACCGCGAGGCGCGCCGGCTGACCTACGGCGCCAAGGGGGAGTCCCAGCCGACCTTCACCGCCTCCGGCGACCTGCTGTTCGTCGCGGCGCGACCCACCGATTCCGACGATGATCCACCGGCGGCTCTGTGGCAGTTGCCGGCGAACGGTGGTGAAGCGCAACGGGTTCTCGAGCTGGCGGGCGGCGTCGGTGCGGTGCACGCGGCTCGCGCCGCGGACGTCGTGGTGGTGACGGCGTCGATGCTCCCGTCGGCAGGCACGCCCGACGACGACAAGCGACTGCGCACGCTTCGCAAAGACAAGAAGGTGACGGCGATCCTGCACGCCGGCTACCCGGTGCGGCACTGGGATCACGACCTGGGACCGGACCACGCGCACCTGCTCCGTGTCGAATCCGGTGCGGCCCATGACATCACGCCGGAGCCGGGGATGGCGCTGAACGAGGCCACCGTCGACGTGAGCGCGGACGGGACGTTCGCGGTCACGTCCTGGGCGGTGCCGGCTCCGGGGGCCGCGCTGCGGAACGTCCTGGTCCGCATCGACATCGGCACGGGGGAGCGCACCGTGATCGCCGACGACCCGGGCGCCGACCTGGGCGGCCCGGCCATCTCACCGGACGGTAGCGCGGTCGCGTTCCTCCGTGAGACGCACTCGACGCCGGCGCAAGCGCCGCAGATCACCTTGTGCCGGCAGTCTTTTGGTGGCGAGCAGGTGGAACTCACCGCCCAATGGGACCGTTGGCCGACATCGGTGGTGTGGTCGCACGACGGGTCGACGCTGCTGGTGACCGCGGACGACAACGGCCGGGCGCCGATCTTCGCCGTCGACCCGTCGAGCGGAGCGGTCACCCAGTTGACCCACGACGACTTCGCCTACGGCGAAGTCCGCCCCGTCGCCGGTGGTGCGCTGTACGCCCTGCGCAGCAGCTACCTGACCCCACCCCATCCGGTCCGTGTCGACGCCGACGGCTCGGTCACCGTATTGCCGTGCGTCGAATTTCCTGAATTGCCAGGCGAATTGGCCGAGCTGACGGCCACGGCGGACGACGGCACCCCCGTCCGGTCCTGGCTGACGCTGCCCACGGGCGACGCTCCCGCGCCGCTGCTGCTGTGGGTGCACGGCGGACCGCTGGGCAGCTGGAACACCTGGCACTGGCGGTGGAATCCCTGGCTGCTCACCGCGCTCGGCTATGCGGTGCTGATGCCGGACCCGGCGCTGTCCACCGGATATGGTCAGGAGTTCATCCAACGTGGCTGGGGTGCTTGGGGTTTCGCGCCGTATACCGACCTGATGGCGGCCGTCGACGCCGCCTGTGATCATCCGCGCATCGACGCCGGCCGCATCGCCGCGATGGGCGGCTCGTTCGGCGGCTACATGGCCAACTGGATCGCCGGGCACACCGACCGATTCGCCGCGATCGTCACCCACGCCAGCCTGTGGGCCCTGGACCAGTTCGGGCCGACGACCGATGGTGCCTACTGGTGGGCCCGCGAGATGACACCCGAGATGGCCGAACGCAATTCGCCGCACCTGCACGTCGAGAACATCACGACCCCGATGCTGGTGATCCACGGCGACAAGGACTACCGCGTGCCGATCGGTGAAGGCCTGCGGCTGTGGAACGACCTGCTGACCCGGTCGGGACTGCCCGCCGACGACACGGGCGGCACCGCGCACCGCTATCTCTACTACCCGTCCGAAGGTCACTGGATCGCCGCGCCTCAACACGCCAAGATCTGGTATCAGGTGGTGGCGGCCTTCCTGTCCGAGCATGTGCTGGAGGAACACATCGACCTGCCCGACACCCTCGGCTGAGTCTGATTTGCCGCACTCCTCATCGCGGCTCGTTCCTCGCCGCTTGATCGTCGTACGGTTAGGTTGGCAGCATGACTGCACCGCAGCGCGAATTCGACATCGTCCTCTACGGCGCCACCGGCTTCGTCGGGAAGCTGACCGCCCAATATCTGGCCCAGCATGGAGGGAAGGCGCGGATCGCGCTCGCCGGCCGCTCGATGGACAAACTGGCCGCCGTCCGCGACTCGCTCGGCGCGGCCGGGCAGGGCTGGGGGCTGATCCAGGCCGACGCCTCGTCGCAGCAGAGCCTGGACGCGATGGCCGCCCGGACCCGGGTGGTCGTCACGACGGTCGGGCCCTACCTGAAATACGGCCTGCCGCTGGTTGCCGCGTGCGCCGAGGCCGGCACCGACTACGCCGACCTGACCGGGGAGAGCCTGTTCATCCGCGAGAGCATCGACCTGTTCCACAAGCAGGCCGCCGACACGGGAGCCCGCATCGTGCACTCCTGCGGATTCGATTCCATCCCTTCGGATCTCACCGTCTACGCGCTGTACAAGGCCGCCCAGGCGGACGGGGCGGGCGAGCTCACCGACACCGACTACGTGCTGCGCGGATTCTCCGGTGGCGTCTCCGGTGGCACCGTCGCGTCGATGCTGGAGCTGTTCACGCTGACGTCCGACGACGCGGAACTGCGGCGGACCATGATGGATCCCTACACGCTGACCACCGATCGCGGCGCCGAGCCCGACCTCGGACACCAGTCGGACACCCCGTGGCGCCGGGGCCGGGACATCGCCCCGGAACTGGCCGGGACCTGGACCGGTGCCTTCGTCATGGCGGTGGCGAACACGCGCATCGTGCGGCGGACCAATGCGCTACTGGGCTGGGAGTACGGCCGCCGGTTCCGGTACTCGGAGAACATGAGCCTCGGGTCGTCGCCGATCGCACCCGTGGCCGCGGCGCTGGGCACCGGAGTCAACGCGGCGGTGATGAACCTCGGCAGCCGCTTCTTCAACAAGTTGCCCCGCGGCCTGATCGACCGGGTCGTCCCGAAGCCCGGTACCGGCCCCAGCGAGCAGGCGCGGGACAAGGGCCACTACCGCGTCGAGACGTACACCCGGACCACCAGCGGGGCCCGGTATCGCTCCGTCATGGCGCAGCAGGGCGACCCGGGCTACAAGGCCACCGCGGTGCTCCTGGGGGAGTGCGGGCTGGCACTCGCCCTCGACCGCGACCGCCTCTCGGACTTGCACGGCGTACTGACGCCGGCCGCCGCGATGGGCGACGTGCTTCTGACCAGGCTCCCGGCCGCCGGCGTCACGTTCGAAACCGAAGCGCTGGGGCGCTGATTCGCGCAGCAAGCGCGGAAGTGCTGTGCCTCGTCGCCGACCCGGCTAGTGTCGGCGACGAGGTTCGCACACATCCCGGGGACATGAGGTGAAGCACCATGGCTGGTCTTGACGAACTGCTCAATCAGATTCCGACACAAGACATTGCGGCAAAACTAGGCGCGGATGAAAGCGAGGTGAACAGCGCCGTACAACAGCTGGTGCCACTGCTCGTCGGCGGCCTGCAGCACACCGCGCAGGACCCCGATAACGCAGCCGGCATCGAGAATGATGCCGCCGACCACGCGGCGAGCGGACTGCTCGACGGCGGCGTGACGGTCGACGAGGTCAACCAGGACCAGGGTGCCGACGCCGTCGCGAAGATCTTCGGTGGCAACGACAGCGGCCAGGTCGCGTCCGCACTGGCCGGCGGCGGCGCCGGCAACAGCGACCTGATCCAGAAACTGCTGCCGATCCTGGCGCCCATCGTGCTGGCCTACATCGGTAAGCAGCTCAGCGGCGGCGGTGCGGCGTCGGCGCCCGCGGCGTCCGGCGGTGGCGGGCTCGGTGACGTGCTCGGCAACATCCTCGGCGGCGCGCTGGGCGGTAACACCGCCGGCGGCAACTCGAACTCCGGTGACAATCCGCTCGGCAGCATCCTGGGCAGCGTCCTCGGCGGCGGTGGCAACCAGGGTGCCGGCGGCGTCCTCGGCAGCGTGCTGGGCGGGTTGTTCGGCAACCGCAAGTAGATCCTCGCGAGCAGCCGTAAAACTGTCCTGGACGTGGCGTTTTCGGACAGTTTTACGTCTGCTCGCAGGGGTTACCTAGAATTGGCCGGTGACTGCCAGCGATACACCTGATCCCGCGACCGTGAACGCGGCCGATGCCCTGCCCAAAACGTGGGATCCCAGCGCGGTAGAAGCTGACATGTACCAGGGCTGGGTCGACGCGGGATATTTCACCGCCGACCCGACCAGCGACAAGCCGCCGTACTCCATCGTGCTGCCACCGCCCAACGTGACCGGCAGCCTGCACATGGGCCACGCGCTCGACCACACCCTGATGGACGCGCTGACGCGGCGTAAGCGCATGCAGGGCTACGAGGTGTTGTGGCTGCCGGGCATGGACCACGCCGGCATCGCGACCCAGACCCTGGTCGAGAAGCAGCTCGCCGCCGAGGGCAAGACCAAGGAGGACTTCGGTCGCGACGGCTTCATCGAGAAGGTCTGGGAGTGGAAGCGCGAGTCCGGCGGCACCATCGGCGGGCAGATGCGCCGCCTGGGTGACGGCGTCGACTGGAGCCGGGACCGCTTCACCATGGACGAAGGCCTGTCGCGCGCCGTCCGCACCATCTTCAAGCGGCTGTTCGACGCCGGCCTGATCTACCGGGCCGAGCGGCTCGTGAACTGGTCGCCGGTACTGCAGACCGCGATCTCCGACCTCGAGGTCAAGTACGACGACGTCGAGGGCGAACTCGTGTCGTTCCGGTACGGCTCGATGAACGACGCGGAGCCCCACATCGTGGTGGCCACGACGCGCGTCGAGACGATGCTCGGCGACACCGCGATCGCCGTGCATCCCGATGACGAGCGGTACCGCGCGCTGGTCGGCAGCACGCTGCCGCACCCGTTCCTGGACCGCGACATCATCATCGTCGCCGACGAGCACGTCGACCCCGAATTCGGTACCGGCGCAGTCAAAGTCACCCCCGCGCACGATCCGAACGACTTCGAGATCGGCATGCGGCACAACCTGCCGATGCCGTCGATCATGGACACCAAGGGCGCCATCACCGGCACCGGAACCGAATTCGACAGCATGGACCGCTTCGAAGCCCGGATCAAGGTGCGCGAGAAGCTCGCCGCCGAGGGACGCATCGTCGCGGAGAAGCGGCCGTACCTGCACAGCGTCGGGCATTCCGAGCGCAGCGGCGAGGCCATCGAGCCGCGGCTGTCGATGCAGTGGTGGGTCAAGGTGGATTCGCTGGCCAAGGCGGCCGGCGACGCAGTCCGCGGCGGCGACACCGTGATTCACCCGACCAGCCTGGAGCCGCGCTGGTTCGCGTGGGTCGACGACATGCACGACTGGTGCATCTCCCGTCAGCTCTGGTGGGGTCACCGCATCCCGATCTGGCACGGACCGGACGGCGAGACCGTGTGCGTCGGTCCGGACGAAGAGCCGCCGGCCGGCTGGGAGCAGGACCCCGACGTGCTGGACACGTGGTTCTCCTCGGCACTGTGGCCGTTCTCCACCATGGGCTGGCCGGAGAAGACGGCGGAACTCGAAAAGTTCTATCCGACAACGGTTCTGGTCACCGGGTACGACATCCTGTTCTTCTGGGTGGCCCGCATGATGATGTTCGGCACGTTCGTGGCCGACGACCCCGTCCTGGACGGAGCGAAGGTCCCCTTCGAGAACGTCTTCCTGCACGGGCTGATCCGGGATCAGTTCGGGCAGAAGATGAGCAAGTCGAAGGGCAACGGCATCGACCCGCTGGACTGGGTCGAGATGTTCGGCGCCGACGCGCTGCGCTTCACCCTGGCCCGCGGCGCCAGCCCGGGCGGCGACCTGTCGATCGGTGAGGACCACGCCCGCGCGTCCCGCAACTTCGCGACCAAGCTGTTCAACGCCACCCGTTTCGCGATGATGAACGGTGCGGCACCCGCTGACCTGCCGGACGCGTCCGAGCTCACCGACGCCGACCGCTGGATTCTGGGCCGGTTGGAAGAGGTCCGCGTCGAGGTCGACAACACGTTGGACCGCTACGAATTCAGCCGGGCCTGCGAGGCGCTGTACCACTTCGCGTGGGACGAGTTCTGTGACTGGTACCTGGAACTCGCGAAAGCCCAGCTGTTCGAGGGCGGTTCGCGCACCGAGCACACCAAGGCCGTGCTGGCCGCGGTGCTCGACGTGCTGCTCAAGCTGCTGCACCCGGTGATGCCGTTCGTCACCGAGGCGCTGTGGAAGTCGCTGACCGGAGGTGAGTCGGTGGTCATCGCCGAGTGGCCGCAGGCGTCGGGTGTCGCGCTCGACGAGGTTTCCGCCGGGCGCATCACCGACATGCAGAAGCTCATCACCGAGGTGCGCCGGTTCCGCAGTGACCAGGGCCTCAACGACCGGCAGAAGGTGCCCGCCCGTCTGGTGGGTATCAGCGAAGCCGACCTGGACGCTCAGGTGGCCGCGGTGACGTCCCTGGCCTGGCTGACCGAGCCGGCCGACGACTTCAACCCGTCCGCGGCAGTGGAGGTCCGGCTGTCCAAGGGCACCGTCGTGGTCGAGGTGGACACCTCGGGCACGGTCGACGTCGCCGCTGAGCGTCGCCGGCTGGAGAAGGACCTGGCCGCCGCGCAGAAGGAACTCGCGCAGACCGCAGGCAAATTGGGCAACGAGGCGTTCCTCGCGAAGGCGCCCGAGGACGTCGTCGCCAAGATCAAAGCCCGTCAGCAGCTGGCCCAGGAAGAGGTCGACCGGATCAACGCCCGGCTGGCCGGGCTGCCGTCCGCATGAGCGCGCCCACACCTGACGAGATCGCCGAGTTGCTGCAGGTCGAGTACCTGCTCGACCAGCGGTGGCCGGAGACGAAGATCGAACCGAGCACCGTGCGCATCGAAGCGCTGCTGGAGATGCTGGGGTCGCCGCAACGCGGCTACCCGAGCATCCACGTGGCCGGCACCAACGGCAAGACGTCCGTCACCCGGATGATCGACGCCCTGCTGACGGCCTTCAGCCGCCGTACCGGCCGGACCACCAGCCCGCACCTGCAGGCCGCCACCGAGCGCATCGCAATCGACGGAAAGCCCATCAGCCCAGCGCAATACGTCGCCACGTACACCGAGGTCGAGCCGTTCGTGGAGATCGTCGACCGGCAGTCTCAGGCCGGTGAACTAGCCGGCCAGCTGGGTGAACCGGGCCCCAAGATGAGCAAGTTCGAGGTGCTCACCGCCATGGCGTTCGCTGCCTTCGCCGACGCGCCGGTCGACGTCGCAGTCATCGAAACCGGCTTGGGCGGACGCTGGGATGCCACCAACGTCGTCGACGCCCCGGTCGCCGTCATCACCCCGATCGGCTTGGACCACACCGACTTTCTCGGTGACACCATTGCCGCGATCGCGGGGGAGAAGGCCGGCATCATCGCCCGCCAGCAGCCTGACCTGGTGCCGACCGGCACCGACCTCAGTACCGTCGCAGTGATCGCCCGCCAGCCCGCCGAAGCCATGGAAGTGCTGATGGCCCAGGCGGTTACGGCCGACGCCGCCGTCGCGCGCGAGGACTCCGAGTTCGCCGTCCGGGCCCGGCAGGTCGCGATCGGCGGGCAGCTGCTGGAGCTGCAGGGCTTGGGCGGCGTGTACACCGACATCTTCCTGCCGCTGCACGGCGAACATCAGGCCCACAACGCCGTCCTGGCGCTGGCCGCGGTGGAGGCGTTCTTCGGTGCCGGTGCCGACCGTCAGCTCGACATCGACACCGTGCGCCAGGGCTTCGCATCGGTGACCAACCCCGGCCGGCTGGAGCGGTTGCGCAGTGCCCCAACGGTGTTCATCGACGCCGCGCACAACCCGGCCGGGGCCGCGGCCCTCGCCGACGCGCTGCAGACGGAGTTCGAGTTCCGGTTCCTGGTCGGTGTCATCTCGGTCATGGCGGACAAGGACGTCGCCGGCATCCTGACCGCGCTCGAGCCGGCGTTCGACCTGGTGGTGGTGACCCACAACGGGTCGCCGCGGGCCATGGACACCGACACCCTGGCCTCACTGGCGGAGGAAACCTTCGGCCCGGAACGCGTCACCACCGCGCCGAACCTGCCAGACGCCATCGAGGCGGCCACGGCGCTGGTCGAAGAGTCGGGCAACGACTACGGCGCGTCCGACGGCTTCTCGGGCGCGGGCATGGTGATCACCGGTTCCGTCGTGACCGCCGGTGCGGCCCGCACTCTGTTCGGAAAGGACCCGGCATGAGCGCGTCAGCGAGTAGCGGAGCGGATCGCGCATCGAATCAGCACCAGCAGCCCGATCCATGGAAGAGCTTCCGTGGCGTGATGGCCGGCACCCTGATCCTGGAAGTCATCGTGGTGCTGCTGGCGCTGCCGGTGGTGTCGGTGTTCCACGGCGGCCTGACGCCGCTCAGCAGCGGCTACCTCATCGGCATGGCGATCGTGCTGGCCCTGATGTCGGGGATGCAGGGCCGGTCCTGGGCGCTGTGGGCCAACATCGGGATTCAGTTCGTGTTGATCCTCGGGGCGTTCATAGACGTGACCATCGGCATCGTCGGCATCATCTTCCTGCTCGTCTGGGTCTTGATCGCGTACCTGCGGTCCGAGGTCAAGCGCCGCCAGGACCGGGGGCTGCTGCCCGGCCAACAGTCGTGATTTGTGCACGATAATCCGCGGTGAGCGCGGAAAATCGTGCACAAATCGCTGGTTTCGGTTACTGACTAGTACGCTGTCCGCCGTGACTGAGCAGACCCTTGTTTTGATCAAGCCCGACGGCGTCAAGCGCAACCTGATCGGCGAAATCATCAGCCGGATCGAGCGCAAGGGCCTGACCTTCGCTGCTCTTGAGCTGAAGACCGTCAGCGTCGAGTTGGCGACCAAGCACTACGCCGAGCACGAAGGCAAGCCCTTCTTCGGTGACCTGCTGGAATTCATCACCTCCGGCCCGGTGGTGGCCGCGATCGTCGAAGGCCCGCGCGCTGTCGCCGCCTTCCGTCAGATCGCCGGCGGCACCGACCCGGTGGAGAAGGCCGCGACCGGCACCATCCGTGGTGACCTGGCCCTGATCACCCAGGACAACCTGGTGCACGGCTCGGATTCCCCGGAGTCCGCGGCCCGTGAAATCGCCCTCTGGTTCCCCGCCAACTGACACAGTGGGCCGCCGGTAGCTGAGCTACCGGCGGCACCTCGTCGGAGATTGGCCGACGATGTGGGATACTGGCGTACGGGTGACCTGCTTCATACCAGGAGCGGACGCCCGGATGAAGACTTAGACGACGCGACCACCCGGAGAAATCCAGGTGCGGCGCCGACCGTCCAGCCATCATTCAGCCAGGCACCGAGGGCTCCCGTGGGCCGCTAGGTGCGAGACCACAACAATCTCGGGAGAAGTTCCCCGAGCCAATACAAGAAGCCCTCGCGTGGCCGCGTCGCACGACGCGCCCGGGGGCTTGAGGAGAATACGTGGCCGACGATGCCCAACTTGAAGCCCAATCCGAAGACGCCGGCAGTGCGGCGGAGCCGATAGAGCTCCCCGAGCGCCTGCGGATTTTCTCGCTGGCCCGAATCCTCGGGACCACCAGCAAGAACATCACCGAGACGCTGGCCGGCGTCGACGGTAGGCCCCGCAATCCCGCTTCCACGGTGACCCGTGCCGAGGCTGAGCGCGTCCGCGACCTGCTGGGTCTCGGTGGCGAGGCCGCTGACGCGCCGGAGGCGCCGGAGGCCCCGGCGCCTGCCGAGGCCGCTGAGCCCGCTGAGTCCGTAGCCGAGGTTGCCGTCGAAGCCGTCGACGTCGCCGAAGCTGCTGTCGAGATCGCCCGCGAGGCCGCCGAGGCCGGCGCCGCGGAGCCTGACGAAGCCGAGCCCGAGTCCCGGCTGCTGTTGGAGACGGTCCCCGCCACCCAAGCAACCTCGGCCGAGCCCGCCGACTACCTGCCGCTGTTCGTGGCACCGCAGCCGGTGACGTTCCGGCCCCCCGCCGAGCCTGACGATTTCGCCGACGACGACAGCGCCGACGACGCGGCAGACGGCGCCGACGAGGGTGGCGAGGACGGCACCGACGAAGACGGCGAGCGGCCCGCCAACCGGCGCCGCCGTCGCGGACGCCGTGGCCGCGGTCGCGGCAGGGGCGAGCAGAGCAGCGACGACGCGATCGACGGAGACGCCGAAGGCGAGACGCAGGACGCGTCGGCCGAGGGTGACGACGACAGCGACGGCGAGGCCGATGACGACTCCGGTGACGACGACGACGCGAACGCGTCGGACGGCGCGAGCCGGCGCCGCCGTCGTCGCCGCCGCCGCAAGTCGGGCGGTACCGGTGGTGACGACGCCGATGGCGAGACCGGTTCACCGGACGATCCGCCCAACACCGTCGTCCACGAGCGCGCCCCGCGCGCCAAGTCGGACAACAACGAAATTCAGGGCATCACCGGGTCCACCCGGCTCGAGGCCAAGCGCCAGCGCCGTCGCGACGGCCGTGACGCGGGCCGCCGCCGGCCGCCGATCCTGAGCGAGGCCGAGTTCCTGGCCCGCCGTGAAGCCGTCGAGCGCGTGATGGTGGTGCGCGACAAGATCCGCACCGAACCGCCGCACGAAGGTGCCCGCTACACCCAGATCGCCGTGCTGGAAGACGGCGTCGTGGTCGAGCACTTCGTCACCTCCGCGGCGTCCGCGTCCCTGGTCGGCAACATCTACCTCGGCATCGTGCAGAACGTGCTGCCCTCGATGGAGGCGGCGTTCGTCGACATCGGCCGCGGCCGCAACGGTGTGCTGTACGCCGGTGAGGTCAACTGGGAGGCCGCCGGTCTCGGTGGCAACAACCGCAAGATCGAGCAGGCGCTCAAGCCCGGCGACTACGTCGTCGTCCAGGTCAGCAAGGACCCGGTCGGGCACAAGGGCGCCCGCCTCACCACGCAGATTTCCCTGGCCGGGCGCTACCTGGTGTACGTGCCGGGTGCATCGTCGACCGGGATCAGCCGCAAGCTGCCCGACACCGAGCGCCAGCGTCTGAAGGAAATCCTCAAGGAGGTCGTGCCTGCCGACGCCGGTGTGATCATCCGCACCGCGTCCGAGGGCGTGAAGGAAGAGGACATCCGCGCGGACGTCAACCGGTTGCAGGAACGCTGGACCGAGATCGAGACCACCGCCGCCCAGACCAAGGGCAAGGCCGCCGGCGCCGCCGTGGCGCTGTACGAAGAGCCCGACGTTCTGGTCAAGGTGATCCGCGACCTGTTCAACGAGGACTTCTCGAAGCTCGTGGTGTCGGGCGACGAAGCGTGGAACACCATCAGTACCTACGTGAATTCTGTTGCGCCGGAATTGCTTTCGCGGATGTCGCAGTACGAGCCGGCGGGTGGCGGGACCGGCCCCGACGTGTTCTCGGTGTACCGCATCGACGAGCAGCTGGCCAAGGCGATGGACCGCAAGGTGTGGCTGCCCTCGGGCGGCACCCTGGTGATCGACCGCACCGAGGCCATGACGGTCATCGACGTCAACACCGGCAAGTTCACCGGTTCGGGCGGCAACCTGGAACAGACGGTCACCCGCAACAACCTGGAGGCCGCCGAGGAGACGGTGCGCCAGCTCCGGCTGCGCGATATCGGCGGCATCGTGGTGATCGACTTCATCGACATGGTGCTCGAATCCAACCGCGACCTGGTGCTGCGCCGCCTGACCGAGGCACTGGCCCGGGACCGGACCCGGCACCAGGTGTCCGAGGTGACCTCGCTGGGCCTGGTGCAGCTGACGCGCAAGCGGCTCGGCACCGGTCTGATCGAAGCGTTCTCCACGACGTGCACGCACTGCGCGGGCCGCGGCATCACGCTGCACGTCGACCCGGTGGACACCGCGGCCGCAATCAACCGCAAGGCCGAGCCCGCCGGCGGTAGTGGTGGCGGCGGCGGTCGGCGCAGCAAGCGGGCCAAGAAGGCGGCCCCGCGTCCCGAAGAAGAGCCGCAGGTGGCCAAGGTGCCGCCGCATCCGCAGGGTGAACACCCGATGTTCAAGGCCATGGCGGCGGCGAACGGCAAGCACGAGGACGAACTCGACGACGACGAGGCCACCGAGGGCATCGCTGACGAATCAGCCGATGGGGACGTGGTCGAGTCCGCCGCGGACGTGACCGCGCTGGTCCAGGCCGATGACGACCTGGACGCCGACGAGGACGACGAAGACTCGGACGACGACGACTCGGACGACGAGGACACCGAAGACGAGGACTCGGAAGACGATGAACTCGAAGTCGAACTCGACGAGGACTTCGAGGACGGCGACGACGACAGCGACGAGCTGGACCTCGATGACGACGAGGATGAGGACGCCGACGACTCGGATGACGAGGACGACGACGAAGGCGACGACGATTCGGACGACGAGGACGACGACGAAGAGGCTGATCAGCCCGCTGAACCGGTCGTCGCCCAGGCTCCCGTGGTCCGGCAGCGGCGGCGCGCCCCCGCTCGTCCCGCCGGTCCGCCGGTCGGAGGTGTCGATGGCTGATGCCGTGAGGGTCCACGCGGTTTGACCCTCGAATAGCTGGTCACGTACCCTTGACCAGTTGTCGCCTGGCTGCCGCCGGCGGCATTGGAGAAGCCTGGGATGCCCGCGCCACTCCAACCCAAGACCAGTGCTCGCCAGCCTTCGGGTGGCGCGCGCCCCGCAGTAGACGAAACGAAGAACAGAGGAACACCAACGATGGCAGCCGATAACGCCACGTACGCAATCGTCAAGACTGGTGGCAAGCAGTACAAGGTTGCCGTCGGTGACGTGGTCAAGATCGAGAAGCTCGACGCTGAGCAGGGCGCCTCGGTGTCGCTGCCCGTCGCTCTCGTGGTCGAGGGTGCGAAGGTCACCACCAGTGCTGACGCGCTGGCCAAGGTTGCCGTCACCGGTGAGGTGCTCGAGCACACCAAGGGCCCGAAGATCCGTATCCACAAGTTCAAGAACAAGACCGGCTACCACAAGCGCCAGGGCCACCGTCAGCAGCTGACGGTCGTCAAGGTCACCGGCATCAAGTAAGTAAGGGAGCGAACAGACATGGCACATAAAAAGGGCGCGTCCAGCTCTCGCAACGGTCGCGATTCAGCCGCCCAGCGGCTCGGCGTCAAGCGCTTCGGCGGCCAGGTCGTCAAGGCCGGCGAGATCCTCGTCCGTCAGCGCGGCACTCACTTCCACCCGGGCGTGAACGTCGGTCGCGGTGGCGACGACACCCTGTTCGCCACGGCCGCCGGCTCGGTGCTCTTCGGCGCCAAGCGCGGTCGCAAGACGGTCAACATCGTCCCGGTCGAGGCCTAACCTTTTCCACGAGGTGTGAAGCTGCCACGAGGTTTCGCCTCGTGGCAGCTTTTCTTTTTCCCTGGCGACAGGGAAGTGTTCCTGGGGCGAGCGAAGCGACGGGGACTTGGTTCGTGTGAGGGAGAGGACGTCAGATGGCACCCCGGTTCGTTGACCGTGTGGTGATCCACGCGCGCGCCGGTAACGGCGGCAATGGCTGTGCGTCGGTACATCGGGAAAAATTCAAGCCGCTCGGTGGGCCTGACGGCGGTAACGGCGGCAAGGGCGGCAGCATCGTTCTGGTCGTCGATCCGCAGGTGCACACGCTGCTGGACTTCCACTTCCGCCCGCACGTCGACGCCCCGTCCGGCAAGCCCGGCGCGGGCAGTAACCGCGACGGCGCTGCCGGTACCGACCTCGAGGTCCACGTGCCCGACGGCACCGTCGTGCTCGATGATCAGGGCCGCATGCTGGCCGACCTGGTCGGTGCCGGAACCCGGTTCGAGGCGGCCGCAGGTGGTCGCGGCGGGCTGGGCAACGCCGCACTGGCGTCGCGGGCGCGCAAGGCGCCGGGTTTCGCGTTGCTGGGGGAGAAGGGCGAGATCCGCGACCTGACCCTCGAACTCAAGACGGTTGCCGATGTCGGCCTGGTCGGTTTCCCGTCGGCCGGCAAATCGTCTCTGGTGTCGGCCATTTCGGCCGCCAAGCCGAAGATCGCGGACTACCCGTTCACCACTCTGGTGCCCAACCTCGGTGTGGTCTCGGCGGGCGACAACACCTTCACTGTCGCCGACGTCCCGGGCCTGATTCCGGGTGCCTCTGAGGGCCGCGGCCTGGGCCTCGACTTCTTGCGGCACATCGAACGTTGCGCCGTGCTGGTCCACGTCGTCGACTGCGCCACCCTGGAGCCGGGCCGTGACCCGATCTCCGACATCGATGCGCTCGAGGCCGAGTTGGCCGCGTATACGCCGACGCTGCAAGGGGATACGACCCTCGGTGACCTCGCCGAGCGGCCCCGAGCGGTGCTGCTCAACAAGATCGACGTGCCCGACGCCCGGGAACTCGCGGACTTTGTCAAGGAAGAGGTGGCCGCCAAGTACGGCTGGCCCGTCTACGAAATCTCGACCGTCAGCCGAGATGGCTTGCGCCCGTTGACGTTCGCGCTGTGGGACATGGTTGCGGCGTATCGTGCCGCGCAGCCGGTGGTGGCACCGCGCCGGCCGATCATTCGGCCGATCGCGGTCAACGAGACCGGCTTCACCGTCGAGTCGGATGGCTCCGGTGGCTTCATCGTGCGCGGCACCCGGCCGGAACGCTGGATCGCCCAGACGGCGTTCGACAACGACGAAGCGGTCGGCTACCTCGGTGACCGGCTGGCGCGCCTGGGCGTCGAAGACGAGCTGTTGAAGAAGGGTGCCCGCGCGGGCTGTGCGGTGACCATCGGTGACGTCACCTTCGACTGGGAGCCGCAGACGCCCGCGGGTGTGGACACGCAGATGTCCGGTCGCGGTACCGACCTCCGTCTGGAGCAGACCGATCGCATCGGCGCCGCGGAACGTAAGGCGGCCCGTAAAGAACGCCGTCGGTCAGCGGAGGATCCAGAGGACGAGTCGTGACGCAGAGCCCCGACGCGGTGCCCTCGGCGCACCGCGAGGCGGTGCGCACCGCGCGCAGCGTCGTCGTCAAGATCGGGACCACTGCGCTCACCGCGCCCAACGGCATGTTCGACGCCGGCCGGCTGGCGACGCTCGCCGATGCCATCGAGAAGCGCATGAAGGCCGGGTCGGATGTCGTGATCGTCTCGTCCGGCGCCATCGCCGCCGGTATCGAGCCGCTCGGCCTCACCAGGCGCCCGACCGACCTCGCCACCAAGCAGGCCGCGGCCAGCGTGGGCCAGGTGGCCCTGGTCAACTCGTGGAGTGCGGCATTCGGACGGTACGACCGGACTGTCGGGCAGGTGCTGCTGACCGCGCACGACATCGCGCAACGGGCGCAGCACAACAACGCTCAGCGCACGCTGGACCGGCTGCGCGCGCTGCACGCGGTGGCGATCGTGAACGAGAACGACACGGTGGCCACCAACGAGATCCGATTCGGCGACAACGACCGGCTGTCGGCCCTGGTGGCGCAGCTGGTCGGCGCCGACGCGCTGATCCTGCTTAGCGATATCGACGGCCTCTACGACGCCGATCCCCGTAAGGGCAACGCACGCTTCATCCCAGAAGTCGCCGCGTCGGGCGACCTCGACGGGGTGTCGGCGACGGGCGGCAGTCACCTGGGCACGGGCGGGATGGCATCCAAGCTGTCGTCGGCACTGCTGGCCGCGGATGCCGGCGTCCCGGTGCTGCTGGCCGCGGCCAGGGACGCGGCTGCCGCGCTGGCCGACGCCTCGGTGGGCACGGTCTTCGCCGCGCGTCCCGAGCGCATGTCGGCGCGACGGTTCTGGGTGCGCTACGCGGCGGAGACGACAGGGACCCTCACCCTCGATGCCGGTGCGGTACAGGCTGTCGTCCGGCAAAGAAAATCCTTGCTGCCCGCCGGGATCACCGCGGTCGCGGGCCGCTTTCACGGCGGCGACGTCGTCGAGCTGCACGGTCCCGACGGCAACGCGGTGGCGCGCGGCGTCGTGGCCTACGACGATGCCGAGCTCGCGGGCATCATCGGCCGGTCCACGCCCGAACTACCGGTGGAGCTGCGCCGACCTGCGGTGCACGCCGATGACCTGGTAGCAATTTGACGTCGACTTTGTGTGTATTTGGCTAGAATCAGTGCCTCATTCAATGTTTTCCCTGCTGGAGAAGGCCGACCTATTAAATTAGGGTTATGCTGCCTTCGACACGCACGCAGCAAACAGAATTGAGGGGGCGATGGCGAGACAGTCGGTGCTGGCGGTCGGCGCGCATCCCGATGACATCGAACTCGGCTGCGGCGGCGCGCTGGCAAAGCACGTAGCGGCCGGCGACCGGGTCACCATGCTGGTGGTGACGCGCGGCGAGGAGGGGCCGGGTGACTCCCAGGAGCGGGTGCGCGAGCAACTCCGCGCGGTGGAGGTGCTGGGCGTCCACGAGCTGCTGTGGGGACAGGGTTTCGGCGACTGCCGCGTTTCGCTGCAGGAGTTCGAACTGGTCCACCTGATCGAAGACGCCATCGAAAAGTCTGCTGCCACAATCGTTTACACCCACACTGCCAATGACAGCCACCAGGACCATCGGGTGGTTTCCCGATGCACCCTCGGTGCCGCGCGGTGGGTGTCGTCGATCATGACGTACGGCGGGCCGTCGGCCATCGGCTTCAATCCGACCGCGTTCGTCGACATCTCCGACTCGCTGGACAAGAAGATCGAAGCCCTGATGTCACACGTGTCGCAGGCCGAGGCCAGCGAGAAGGTCAGCGCCTCCTGGGTGCGCAGTTCCGCTGAGCACTACGGTTTCCTGTGCCGCCGCACGTTCGCCGAAGGATTCGAGCCGGCCCGACTGGTCGTCGATTTCTGACCCAGTGCCGACCTTTCTCATAGTCGGGGCCGGTCCGACGGGGCTGGGCGCTGCCGTCCGGCTGACCGAACTCGGGATCGACCATGTGGTGGTGGACGCCGGCGATCAAGTCGGTGGCATGGCCACGTCGGTACGCGACGCACACGGTTTCACCTGGGATCTTGGCGGCCACGTGCTGCACAGCCACTTCGCGGAATTCGACCGGGCGGTCGACGCCTCCGGCGTGAAGATGAACGACGTCGCCCGCAACGGCTGGGTGTGGCTGGACGGCAGCGGGCCGCATGCCCTGGTGCCCACGCCCATCCAGCAGCAACTCACCGAGATGCCGACCGACCTGTACCCGGACGCGCCGCTGCACAACCTCGCCGACTATTACCGGAACAATTTCGGTGGCAAACTTTTTGACGAGTTTTTCGGGCCCTACAACTACAAGATGTGGACGGTCTCACTCGACCAGATCGACTACGAATGGACGTCGTTGCGCAGCGGTAGCGCCGCGCCGAACGTGCCGCGTCTCGGTCTGGCGGGCTCGGCGAGCGGACCCGCGGGCAGCTTCCCGTATCCGATCGGCGGCACCGGCGCGCTGTGGCAGGGCGTCCACGACCAGATGCTGGCGCCCGGCACGGTGCGCCTGGGCACCCGCGTGGTCGACATCGATGTGGCCCGCCGGATCGCCACGCTGGACGACGGATCGACCGTGGCGTATGACCACTGCGTCAGCTCGGCGCCGCTGACGACGGCCTGGCGCTGGCTCGGTGGCGCCGGCGCCGAGGGGACGGCCGAGCGAAACACCCTGTGCGCCAGCCGTATTTACGCGGTGGGCCTGGGCTATCGCGGTCCCGCACCGGAGGCACTGGCCGACAAGACGTGGCTGTACTGCCCGGACCCCGCAGTGCCGTGGTACCGGGCCACGGTGCTGAACAACTACGACCCCGCCAACGCCGGCGACGGCCGCTGGAACGTGTTGTGCGAGGTGCCGCTGTTGCCGGGACAACCGCTGACCGCCGACGACGCCGTGCGGCGCACCGAGGAATCACTGCGGGCGCTGGGTGCCGAGTCCGAGTACGTCGTGAGCCGCTTCGTGCGGGAGGTGCCGATGGGTTACCCGGTGCCGACGCTGGGCCGTGACGACATCGTGCGGACCATCGACGAGCGGCTGCGTGCGCACGGTCTCTACAGCCGTGGCCGGTTCGGTGGGTGGCGCTACGAGTCGTCGAACCAGGACTACGGCTACATGCAGGGCAGGGAGGCCGTGGACAACGCGTTGTCCGGTACGCCCGAGGACGTCTATTGGCATCCGGACAGGTTCTGAGCCGCCAATTCGCCGACCAGTAGGGCGAGGATTTCCGAACAGCCGCTGTCGATCTTGACCGTGGCCAGGTCGTCGCCGCGGGTGTGGCCGCGGTTGATGATCGCGACGGGCTTGCCGGCGGCGGCCGCGTGCCGGACGAAGCGGTAGCCGGAGTACACCGTCAGCGACGATCCCGCGACCAACAGCGCGTCGGCCTCGTCGACCAGGGAGCACGCCTGCCGCACGCGGTCCTTCGGCACGCTGTCGCCGAAGTACACGATGTCCGGTTTGAGGATGCCGGCGCAGATGGGGCAATCCAGGTATCGAAACGTGGTGGTGTCTTCGACGACGGCGTCGGCGTCGGGTGCCACGCCGATGCTGCCGACTTCGGCCCGTGCGGTGAAGCCGGGATTGAGCCGTTCCAGCTCCTCGGCCAGCGCGGCGCGCGTCATGGTGTGCCCGCAGTCGAGGCAGACGACCTGCGCGTAGGTGCCGTGCAAGTTCACCACGGTCCGCGAGCCGGCTTTGGTGTGCAGGAGGTCGACGTTCTGGGTGATGACGCCGGTGACCAGACCCGCGCGTTCCAGCGCGGCCACGGCGCGGTGGCCCGCGTTGGGCCGGCGGCCGGCCATGTGCCGCCAGCCGATGTGGTTGCGGGCCCAGTACCGCTGCCGGAAGGCCGGGCCGGACAGGAACTGCTGGATGGTCATCGGATTGCTCGGCGGCGAGTCCGGCCCGCGGTAGTCGGGGATGCCCGAGTCGGTGGAGATACCGGCGCCGGTCAGCACGACGAGACGCCGGTCGGCCAACAGGTTGACCAGTTCAGGAGCCTGCACGTCATCGAGGGTAGGCCGTCGGCCGGGTGGCGCGACGTGACGGCACGTCCATCGTGCGTCGGAGCGGTGCAACAATCAGACGGTGGACTTCTACTCCGCCTACCGGCACGGGTTCGTCCGGGTGGCCGCATGCACGCACCACACCGCGCTCGCGGACCCCGCGGCCAACGCCGCGTCGGTGCTGAGCCTGGCCCGTGACTGCCACGATGAGGCCGTGGCGTTGGCGGTGTTCCCGGAGCTGACGCTGTCGGGGTACTCGATCGAGGACATCCTGCTGTCGGACACACTGCTCGAGTCGGTGACCGAGGCGCTGGCGTCGATCGTCGAGGCCTCGGCGGACCTGCTGCCGGTGCTGGTGGTCGGCGCGCCGCTGCGCCACCGGCACCGTATCTACAACACGGCGGTGGTGATCCACCGCGGCTCGATCCTCGGTGTGGTGCCCAAGTCGTATCTGCCGACCTATCGCGAGTTCTATGAATCGCGTCAGGTGGCGGCCGGTGGCGACATCGAGGGGACGATCCGGCTGGGTGGGGCCGACGTGCCGTTCGGCAGTGATCTGCTGTTCGCCGCCGCCGATCTGCCGAACTTCGTGCTGCACGTGGAGATCTGCGAAGACATGTGGGTACCGGTCCCGCCGAGTGCGACAGCCGCGCTGGCCGGTGCGACGGTGCTGGCGAACCTGTCGGGCAGCCCGATCACCATCGGCCGGGCCGACGACCGCAAGCTGCTGGCCCGCTCGGCGTCGTCGCGGTGCCTGGCGGCGTATGTGTATGCGGCTGCGGGGGAGGGCGAGTCGACGACGGATCTGGCGTGGGACGGCCAGACCATGATCTACGAAAACGGTGTGCTGCTGGCCGAATCCGAGCGTTTCCCGCGCGGCGAGCGACGCTCGGTCGCTGACGTCGACACCGAGCTGCTGGCCGCCGAACGGTTGCGAATGGGGACATTCGACGACAACCGGCGCCAGTTCGCGGACCGAACTTCGGACTTCCGGCGCATCGAATTCCTGCTCTCGCCGCCGGCGGGCGATATCGGCCTGCTCCGCGAGGTCGAGCGGTTCCCGTTCGTGCCGGCGGATCCTGCGCGGCTGCAACAGGATTGCTACGAGGCTTACAACATCCAGGTGTCCGGTCTCGAGCAGCGGCTGCGTGCGCTGAATTTCCCGACCGTGGTGATCGGCGTGTCCGGCGGGCTGGATTCCACGCACGCGCTGATCGTCGCGGCCAAGGCGATGGACCGTGAGGGTCGGCCGCGTAGCGACATCCTGGCCTTCACGATGCCGGGTTTCGCGACCGGTGACCGCACCAAGAACAACGCCACCGCCCTGGCCAAGGCGCTCGGAGTCACGTTCTCCGAGTTGGATATTCGTGACACCGCCCGGCTGATGCTCGCCGAGATGGGGCACCCGTTCGCGCGCGGTGAGGCGGTGTACGACGTGACGTTCGAGAACGTGCAGGCGGGGCTGCGGACCGACTTCCTGTTCCGGCTGGCCAACCAGCGCGGCGGCATCGTGCTGGGCACCGGCGACCTGTCCGAGCTCGGCCTGGGCTGGTCCACCTACGGCGTCGGCGATCAGATGTCGCACTACAACGTCAATGGTGGAGTGCCGAAAACCCTGATCCAGCACCTGATCCGGTGGGTGATCGCCTCGGGTCAGTTCAACGACGACGTCAACGACGTTTTGCAGTCGGTGCTGGACACCGAGATCACCCCGGAATTGGTCCCGGCAGCCGACGGTGAGGCAGTCCAGAGCAGCCAGGCCAAGGTGGGACCGTATGCGCTGCAGGATTTTTCGCTGTTCCAGGTGTTGCGGTACGGCTTCCGGCCGTCGAAGATCGCGTTCCTGTCCTGGCACGCCTGGCGTGACGTCGACGCCGGTGACTGGCCGGCGGGCTTCCCGGACGACGAGCATGTGGCCTACTCGCTGGCCGACATCCGGCACTGGCTGAAAGTCTTCGTCCAGCGGTTCTACTCATTCAGCCAGTTCAAGCGATCGGCGTTGCCCAACGGCCCGAAGGTATCTGCCGGCGGTGCACTGTCGCCTCGCGGGGACTGGCGCGCACCGTCGGACATGTCGGCGCGCATCTGGCTCGACGAGATCGAGCGCAACATTCCGGAGCCCTGAACGGGTCGTTCAGGCGCACCCCCGGTTTCAGAACGGTGGGGAGCTGTCGCCGTAGATGAGTTGTTGGGCGAGTTGAAGTTTGGCCTCTGACGTCGATGCGGACTCCAGTAGTTCGGCCCAGTTGAGTTCGCGTTCGTGCCGGGTATGTCGAGTGCGGTCGTCGATGCGGCTGCGCCGGCGGGTGGGCATCATGAGGTCGCGGCCGGGTTGGTCGCTGGTGGTCGTCGCGGCCGATGGTGGTGGCGCCGGCGGTGGTGACTGTTCGGGGAAGTGTTTGTCGGGGAACAGGATTCGGCTACCGGGCATCGTGGTGTAGGTGTGTCCGGTGGGTGCGGTCCAGACGATGGTGCCGTCGGGGTTCTGGCGGGTGTGCCATCCGGTCGGGCCGGTATAGAACGTCTTGACCAGGTGGTGCTTGCGGCACTTCGGGGTGAGGTTGCCCGGATGGGTCGCTCCGGCCGGCCACGCGATGGTGTGGTCGAGGTCGGAGTCGACGGCGGGGTGGTCGCAGCCGGGGTGCATGCAGGTGATGTCCCGCATCCGCACGTAGTGGTCGAGCGCGGCCGAGGGCCGGTACTGCGGTTGCCCGCCGACCGGAACCTGTGGCGCAGTAACCGTTTTCACGGTGGCGCCGCGGGCGGCGAGGTCTGCCAGCAGCACAGCGGGGACTACGGGCCCGTCCGGCAGGTACCCGACCGCCTTCTGGTCGACGACGGGTGGGGGTTCGGGCGTCGGCGCCAGCGCGTCGGCGACGGGGGTGTCGGCCGTGACCGGGGGCGTGACCTCGGGGGCGTCGAGTAGTGGGTCGCTGACTGGTTCGGGCGCAGCCTCGGCCAGCACATGGATGATGACCGCCGCGGCGCGCGGATCGGCACCGGCGGCCGGACAGTCGGGCCGGCCGCAGTGGCACGGGAGGCGGTCGCCGCGGGCGGCCAGGACGCCCATCGCGTCGGAGCGGCGCTGGGCGAGGCTGCGGGGGTCGTCGGGGCAGACCTCGTGGGCCATGGCGGTGAGGGTGCGCTTGAGTAGTGCGGCGTCGGTGGCCCGTAGCAGGGCCCACACGGTGGTGACTCCTGCCGGGTCGCCGGGCTTGCCGAACTCGACGTCGCGCCCGCGGACGGCGTTGCGGGAACGACGGACGGCGGCGGGGTCGAACTTTTCGATCCAACTGTCGATCTGCCGAATGGTGTCGGCCTTCGACAACGGTTCCCATTTGTGAGCAGAGCCCGCCATGGCGATGTCGATGAGGGTGAGTGTGGCGGGGTCTTGCACGTGTTCGGTGTGCCAGCAGATCTGCGTGACCAACCCGAGGGACAACTCTCCCGCGGCGAGCAGGGCGCCCACTTCGGGGAGGCGGTCACGCAATGCCAAAGCGAGTTGCATCTGGTTGGCGGCTTGCCATCGATTGATGGTGAGGGCAGCGCCGATCTCGCTTGCGGCGGCATCCCAGCCGTCGCACGCCCAGAGGTCGCGGTCTTCGTAGTCGGTGCAGCGGCGGTGGGTGAGTTCGGCGATGGCGGCCAGGCGGCGGGCCGCATGCTGGGCTTCGGTGCGGGCGGCGCCGGTCATCATGTCGACCAGGGAAGCGTCGTCGGCTTCCTTGGTTTCCACCACCGGTTCGAACATAGTTTCGATTCTAACGACGTCTACTGACTCAAAGTTGGTGGTAGGCGCCGATTGTGGATGAATCGCGTTCTGTGGATAACTTGCCCGGCGGGCGCTCAGGCGACGGCGAGCACGTTCGGCTCATCAAGGTCGTCGTCGGTCCGGCGCCGAGCCCGCGCCGCCGCGTGCACGACGAGTGCGAAGCTGACGGTGATCGGGATGACCGGGCCGTCCATGCCGCCGGCGAGGACGGCGTCGGCTGTGGTGAAGACCGGCGGCACGATCTGTGCGTACAAGCTCGCAGCGGTCGGCGCGGCGGCGAAACCCCAGAGGAGCCAGCGCCACTGTCGTTCTCGCACTGTGTCACCCGCGGCACGGGCGCGGACGATCCCGCGTGCGGCAAGTGCGATGGTGATCCAGGCCGGCACCAGGTGAAAGAGCGCGAGGCTGTGCGGGATCGGCGCGGGTAGCCGGAGCACCAGGCCGGCGTATGTCAGGGAGCCGACTACGGCCACTGCGACCGCAGCGCCATAGGTCCACGTCGGAACGGCACCGACGCTCGCGTCCACCCTCGGGCGCTGCGTCAGCATGAATGCGAACACGGCGCTGCCGGGCGCGATGACGCCGAGGGCGATGGAGCCCACACCGATGTTGGTCAGCAGATCGTGCTGTGGGATCAGTGGCTGTATCCCGATCCAGATCACCCGTAGCAACGGCGCCGTCATCATCAGGGCGATGCCATAGGTCATCCAGGCCTGGTGCGTGATCACGTCGCGACGGCGGATTGCGTAAACCGCGTACCAGGCGCTGCCGAGCGTGCCGATTGCCAAGGCGCGCAACTGTGTTTCGAACGCCGGGCCGATGAAGTGCTGAGCGGGTGGCGTGACGTACAGGAACACCAAGGCTGTCAGCATGCTGACGGACATCAGCGTGAGATAGCTGCGGCCGATCCACCGGTGCACCGTCGGCCGGCGGGTGCGCAACCGCGACGAGAACTGAAACAGCCCCAGCGTCAAGGCAAGTCCGGCGAGCGTCGTGTGGACCATGAGGACCACGCGATGTTCGGCATAGGCGTCATGACGGACCGATTCGACCGACCCGTCGCCGACGGCATAGCCGTGGCCGTTGAGGGCCGTGTTGACGGCGTCCTGCCAGCGCGCGATACCGGGGGCGAAAAGTGGCCAGGTGTAGTTGAGTGCGAGCGGCACATAGAATGCGGCGATGGCGACGGTGAGCGCGAAGAATCTCCGCGACACCGCGATTCCTTTGTGGCCGTCCATTTGAATGTCAGATTCTAGGGCCACCCCCGACCAACCTGCAGTATTTGCTGAACCTGAACGAGTGTGCGGGTTTCGGAGTGTTCGGGGGTGGCTGCGCGCGCCTGCACCTCGCTCAGGACGCCGCCCGCCATGACTGATCGACGCGGTCGAAAGCGATGGGCAGGGTGAGCGGTCCGCTCAGACCCATCAACGGCTTCCACGGCGCCGGCCCGGTGAGCCGGGCGTTGGGCATGCGCTGGGTCATCAGACTGAGCGCTTCGGCCAGTTCCATCTTGGCCAGATGCACGCCCAGGCAGTAGTGCATCCCGGCGCCGAAGGTCTGCATCGCCGGCGCGTCCTGGCGGGTGATGTCGAGGCGGTCGGGGTCGGCGTAGACGGCGGGGTCGCGGTTGGCCGCGCCGGTGTTCACCTGAAGGAAAGTTCCTGCGGGGAAAAGCATTCCGGCCAGTTCGACGTCCTCGCGGGCCATCCGCAGCGAGCTGATGACGATCGGGGAGTGCCGCATGGTCTCTTCGACAGCGCGGCCGGCCAGGTCGGGGTGGGCGCCCAGCAAGGCCCACTGGTCGGGGTGTTCGCACAGGACCTGGACCGAAGCGGCGACCTGGTTTCGGGTCGTGTCGGTACCGGCGGCCAGCAGACCGGTGGAGAGCATCCGAAGCTCGTCGGCGCTGAGTCGGTCACCGTCCTCTTCGGCGCGGATGAGGTCGGAGAGGAGGTCGTCGGTGAGGTGGTCGTGGCGGCGGCCGACCATGTCGTCGATGTAGTCGTCGAGGGCCTGCCAGGCGGTCAGGATCGCGCTCTCATTCTCGGCGACATGCCAGTCGAAGGCTTGCATGAAGTCGTCGACCCAGATCGACAACTGTTCCCAGTCCTCGGCCGGGGCGCCGAGCAACGCGCAGATGACCGGCGTGGGGTACTGGCGCGCGATATCGGTCACCACGTCGCAGTGGCCGCGCGCCACCTGCCGGTCGATCAGACCGCTGACGACGTCGACCACCGTGGTGCGCAAGCGTTCGATGGCGCGGCGGCCGAAGGCCGTCGCAATCAGGCGACGCAAGCGGGTGTGCTCGGGTCCATCGATACTGATGATCGACGAGCTGACCCGGTCCCACACCGGACCTGACGTGATGCCCTGGGCGACGAGGAACATGCCCTGAGGAATCCGGAATCGCGGGTCCCGCAGTACCTCGTGCGCGAGGTCGTAGGTCAGCACCTCCGGTCCATGTGGCCCCATGGCGATCGGGGATTGCGCGCGCGCCGGTCCGAGGATCGCCTGCGCTTCGTCCGGGCCCCGTGCGGCCGAATAGTCGATTGTCGGGAGCGCGACGTCGAAGACGCTCGGCATACCGCTTGCGCTGGTCATGCATTGACTATCCGGCGTTGTGGGCGGCAGATCATCGGCCAAGTGGCGTAGATCTGCGCGTCAAATACGTACGCCGTGGGCCGGCCCTTCAGTCGGCCGATCCGAGCGCATCCTCGATGGCCTCGTCGTACGGTGCGCAGTTGCCCGCGCCGGCGGTCAGGGTGGCGAGCGCGCCGCCCGTCACGGCGCGCAGGAGGGCACGATCCGGGTCCGCCCGCCAGCCCGCGGCCAGGACGCCGGCGAAGACGTCACCGGCGCCCGTGGTGTCGATCGCCTCGACCTCGGGTGCCGGGACGTGCGTCTCGCCGTCGGGGGTCCGGAGCAGAGCGCCTCGGGCGCCCTGGGTGACCACGAGATGTGCGACGGGCCAATGCCATTGGGCTGCTTCGGTTTGGTTGACGATCACCACGTCGGTGACGGCGGCCAGCGCGGCGAGCGCGTCTGGATCGGCGCCGAGAGGCGAGGCGTTGAGCACCACCGTGGCGTCGCCGTCCTTGGCCAGCCGCGCTGCCGCCAACGCGGTGGACGCGGGGATCTCCAACTGCAGCAACAGCACGTCGCAGTCGGCGACCACGGCGCGAACGTGAGCCGAATCGAGGGTCAGGTGCGCATTGGCGCCGGGCGCCACGACGATCATGTTCTCGGTCGGGTTGTCGGGGCTGCTGCCGACCATGATTGCCGCGGTACCGCTCGGGACCGGCAGGCTCACTGTTCCGACCAGGCCGACACCGTTGTCCTGCAGGTGCTTTCGCAACGCCGAGCCGGTGGCGTCGGCCCCGAGCGCGGCGACCAGCTGGACGTCGGCACCCGCGCGGGCCGCGGCGACGGCCTGATTGCCGCCCTTGCCGCCGGGCTCCGAATGCAGCGCTGACGCCAGCACCGTCTGCCCGGGTTCCGGGAGGTTGGCCACGCCGAACACCAGGTCCATGTTGACGCTGCCAACCACAGTGATCCGAGTCACCCGGCCACGGTAGCCCCGACCGGGCTCGAGCGCCGATACCTCGTTACCCTGGGTTAATGAGTGTGCACGCAGCTACGGACACCGATCTGCGCCAGCAGGTGCATGACGCCGCCCGGCGGGCCCGCGTCGCGTCGCGCGTGCTGGCCACACTGACCACCGAAGCCAAGAACCGTGCGCTGCACGCCGCGGCCGACGCCGTGCTCGCCGCCGCCGACGCGGTGCTGGCCGCCAATGCCGAGGACATCGACGTCGCGCGCGCCGCCGGTACCGCCGAGGCGATGATCGACCGGCTGGCCCTGAACCCGCAACGGCTCGATGGCATCGCCGCCGGGTTGCGCCAGGTCGCCGGGCTGCCTGATCCGGTCGGGGAGGTGCTGCGCGGCAGCACCCTGCCCAACGGCCTGCAGATCCGTCAACAGCGGGTGCCGCTCGGTGTCGTCGGCATGGTTTACGAGAGCCGGCCCAACGTGACGGTCGACGCCTTCGGTCTGGCGCTGAAGTCCGGCAACGCGGCACTGCTGCGCGGCAGCTCGTCGGCGGCCCGGTCGAACCAGGCCCTTGTGATCGCCCTGCGGGCGGCACTGGCCTCCGAGGGTCTGCCCGAGGACGCGGTGCAGCTGCTGCCCAGCGAGGACCGGGCCAGCGTCACCCACCTGATCCAGGCCCGCGGTCTGGTCGACGTGGTGATCCCGCGCGGCGGTGCCGGCCTGATCGACGCCGTGGTGCGCGACGCCACCGTGCCGACCATCGAGACGGGCGTCGGCAACTGCCACGTCTACGTCCACGAAGCGGCTGATCTCGACATGGCCGAGAGCATCCTGCTGAACTCCAAGACCCGCCGTCCCAGCGTGTGCAATTCGGCAGAGACCCTGCTGGTCGACCGGGCCATCGCCGACACCGCGCTGCCGCGGCTGGTGACTGCCCTGCAGGACGTCGGGGTGACGGTGCATTTGGACCCGACCGAGGACGAGCTGCGCGCCGAGTTCCTCTCGCTGGACATGGCAGTGGCAGTGGTGGACGGCCTCGATGAGGCTGTGGCGCACATCAACGAGTACGGCACCGGACACACCGAGGCGATCGTCACCACCAATCTCGCTGCGGCCCAGCGGTTCTCCGAACAGGTGGACGCTGCCGCGGTGATGGTCAACGCGTCGACCGCCTTCACCGACGGTGAGCAGTTCGGCTTCGGCGCCGAGATCGGTATCTCGACCCAGAAGCTGCACGCCCGGGGCCCGATGGGGCTGCCGGAACTGACATCCACCAAATGGATCGTGTGGGGCGACGGCCAGACCCGGCCTGTGTAAGAGGAGAAGAACTTGAGTACACCCGCTCGTTCCGTGCCGCTGTTCGGCGACAATGCCGCCATCGACGACGTCGCCAAGCGACTCGCCGAAACCGGATACCTGCCCGATACCGCAACGGCCACAGCGGTTTTCCTGGCCGACCGGCTGGGCAAACCGCTGCTGATCGAAGGACCGGCGGGCGTCGGCAAGACCGAACTGGCCCGGGCCATCGCCCAGTGCACCGGTTCGGAGCTGGTGCGGCTGCAGTGCTACGAGGGCGTCGACGAGTCCCGCGCGCTGTACGAGTGGAACCACGCCAAACAGATTCTGCGCATCCAGTCGGGTCAGCAGTCGGGCGACTGGGACCAGACCAAGATGGACGTGTTCAGCGAGGAGTTCCTGCTGAGCCGGCCGCTGCTGACGGCCATCCGGCGCACCGAACCCACGGTGCTGCTGATCGACGAGACCGACAAGGCCGACATCGAGATCGAGGGTCTGCTGCTCGAGATCCTGTCCGACTTCGCCGTCACCGTCCCCGAGCTCGGCACCATCAAGGCCCAGCAGACCCCACTCGTGGTTCTGACCTCGAACGCCACCCGCGAACTCTCCGAGGCGCTCAAGCGTCGCTGCCTGTTCCTGCACATCGATTTCCCGGACCCCGACCTGGAACGGCGCATCCTGCTGTCCCGGGTGCCCGAGCTGCCGGAGAAGATCGCCGACGAGCTCGTCCGCATCATCGGCGTGCTGCGCGGCATGCAGCTGAAGAAGCTGCCGTCGGTCGCCGAGACCATCGACTGGGGCCGCACCGTGCTGGCGCTGGGCATGGACACCCTCGACGACGCCATGATCGCCGCCACGCTGGGCGTGGTGCTCAAGCACCAGTCCGATCAGGTGCGCGCCGCCGGCGAGCTGAAACTGAACTAGGACTCGCCATGACCGGTCGAACCCCCGCGCAACCGCTTGCCCCGCAAGGTATTCCGGGCCACCTGGTGGGGTTCGTCGAGGCCCTGCGCAAGGTGGGCATCAACGTCGGGCCGTCGGAGACGGTCGACGCCGGACGGGTGATGGCCACCCTGGGTCTGGGTGACCGCATGGTGCTGCGCGAGGGCCTGGCCTGCGCGGTGCTCCGCCGGCCCGACCATCGCGAGACCTACAACGCGTTGTTCGACCTCTGGTTCCCCGCTGCCATGGGGGATCGGGCCGTCTTGGCGCTCGACGACGACGAGGATCCGGAGAACCGGCCCGACCGGATACCGCCCGAGGACGTCGAGGGCATGCGCTCGGCACTCATCGACCTGCTGTCGGATGCCGACATGGCCAACCTCGACGATCGGCTCATGGCGATGATCGCCCAGATCGTCGACGCCTACGGCAAGTACAACTCCAGCCGCGGCCCGTCGTACTCGTCGTACCAGGCGCTCAAGGCAATGGGGCTGGACCAGCTGGAGGGCAAGCTGCTGGCCGGGCTGCTGGCGCCGTACGGCGACGAGCCGACGCCCACCCAGGAGCAGATCGCCAAAGCGATCGCCGCCAAGCGCATTTCGCAGCTGCGGCACATGGTCGAGTCGGAAACGAAGCGGCGCACCGCCGAGCAGATCGGCCGTGACCACGTGCAGACCTACGGCATCCCGCAGCTCGCGGAGAACGTCGAATTCCTCAGGGCGTCGGGCGATCAACTCCGACAGATGCGCAATGTTGTTGCGCCCCTGGCCCGTACGCTGGCCACCCGGCTGGCGGCGCGGCGCCGTCGCTCCCATGCCGGCCAGATCGACCTGCGCAAGACGCTGCGCAAGTCGATGTCGACCGGCGGCGTGCCCATCGACGTCGTCCTCAAGAAACCGCACCCGGCCCGTCCTGAGCTGGTGGTGCTGTGCGACGTGTCGGGCTCTGTCGCGGGCTTCAGTCACTTCACCCTGATGCTGGTGCACGCGCTGCGTCAGCAGTTCTCGCGGGTGCGCGTCTTCGCCTTCATCGACACCACCGACGAGGTCACCGAGCTCTTCGGGCCGGACGCCGACCTGGCTGTCGCGGTGCAGAAGATCACCCGCGAGGCGGCCGTCTACACCAGGGACGGGCACTCCGACTACGGCCACGCCTTCGTCTCGTTCCTGGACAAATGGCCCAATGCGCTGTCACCGCGCACGGCCCTGCTGGTGCTCGGCGACGGCCGCAACAACTATCGCAACCCGCAGGCCGACCTGCTGGCGCACATGGTGGGCGCCAGTCGTCACGCGCACTGGCTCAACCCCGAGCCCAAGCACCTGTGGGGTAGCGGTGACTCGGCGACGGCCAAGTACCAGGACGTCATCACCATGCACGAATGCCGGTCCGCCAAGCAGCTCGCCTCGGTGATCGACAACCTGCTGCCGGTCTAGGCAGCGAGGTCCTGCCCCCGAGTTGGCTCCGAACACTGCCGTAAGCTGGCCAATCGTGACTCGACGCAGGCTGGGGGTGATGGGTGGGACGTTCGATCCCATCCACCATGGACACCTCGTCGCGGCCAGTGAAGTGGCCGACCTGTTCGAGCTCGACGAAGTGATCTTCGTGCCGACGGGGCAGCCCTGGCAGAAGCGCGACCGGCACGTCACCGCAGCCGAGGACCGGTACCTGATGACGGTCATCGCGACGGCCGCCAACCCGCGCTTCTCGGTCAGCCGTGTCGACATCGACCGCGGCGGCCCGACGTACACCAAGGACACCCTGCGCGACCTGGCCAGGCAGAACCCCGACACCGACCTGTTCTTCATCACCGGCGCCGATGCGCTGGCCTCGATCCTGTCCTGGCAGGACTGGGAAGAGCTGTTCTCCACGGCCAGGTTCATCGGGGTCAGCCGGCCCGGCTACGAGCTGGACGGCAAGCACATCGAGGAAGCCCAGAAAGAACTGCCGCCCGACGCGCTGACCCTCGTCGAGGTGCCCGCCCTGGCCATCTCATCGAGCGACTGCCGTCGGCGCGCCCAGGCCAATCGGCCCATCTGGTACCTGGTGCCGGACGGCGTCGTCCAATACGTATCCAAGCGTGGGCTCTACCAGGCTCGCGACCATGCCACGAACAAGCAGGAGAGTTCATGACCGCCACCCCCGAAGCTCTCGACATGGCGACGGTCGCCGCCCGCGCGGCGTCCGCCAAGCTCGGCGAGAACATCAGCGTCATCGACGTCTCGGATCAGTTGGTCATCACCGACTACTTCGTCATCGCCTCGGCGTCCAACGACCGCCAGGTCAACGCCATCGTCGACGAGGTCGAGGAGAAGATGCGGTGGGCAGGTCACAAGCCGGCCCGTCGCGAAGGCGCCCGCGAGGGCCGCTGGGTACTGCTCGACTACGTCGACATCGTGGTGCACATCCAGCACCAGGAGGAGCGCGAGTACTACGCGCTGGACCGCCTGTGGCGCGACTGCCCGGCCATCGAGGTCGATCTCGATGGCGAGCTCCCGGTGAACCCGGACGGTGACGACGTGTCCGACGAGGACGGCGAGTGAGGAACCGGCGCCTCCTGCTGCTGCGGCACGGCCAGACGGAGTACAACGCCACCAGCCGGATGCAGGGCCAGCTCGACACCGACCTCAGCGATCTGGGCCGGGCCCAGGCGGTGGCGGCAGCCGAGGTGCTGGCCAAGCGTCAGCCACTGGTGATCGTGTCCTCCGATCTGCGTCGGGCTCTCGACACCGCGACGACGCTGGGAGACCAGGCCGGCATGCCGGTGTCCATCGACGAGCGGCTGCGCGAGACGCACCTGGGGGACTGGCAGGGCCTGACCCACCACGACGTCGACGCGCTCGCGCCCGGCGCACGGCTGGCCTGGCGCGACGATGCCCGCTGGGCCCCGCACAACGGCGAGAGCCGGGTCGACGTGGCGAACCGCAGCCTTCCCGTGGTGGAAGACCAACTCCGTAACCTGCCCGAATGGGGTGTCGACGAGGTCGACCGCCCCGTGGTGCTCGTCGCGCACGGCGGGTTGATCGCCGCGCTCACCGCCGCCCTGCTGGAGCTGCCGGTGGACAACTGGCCAGTGCTCGGCGGCATGGGCAACGCCAGCTGGGTGCAGTTGTCCGGGCACAGTGCCGGACTGGCGGCTGACGACCCCGTGAAGTGGCGTCTGGATGTGTGGAACGCGTCGGCTCAGGTGGCGAACGATGTCCTCTGAAACACCGGCTGCTCCGAATAAGCCGGTCCTCCTCGTCTTCTGCGACTCGCTGTCCTACTACGGACCGACCGGCGGGCTGCCATCCGACGATCCGCGTATCTGGCCGAACATCGTTGCGTCCCAACTTGGTTGGGACCTCGAACTGATCGGCCGGATCGGCTGGACGTGCCGTGACGTGTGGTGGGCCGCGACCCAGGATCCGCGTTCGTGGGCGGCCCTGCCGAAGGCCGGTGCGGTGATCTTCGCGACCTGCGGCATGGACTCACTGCCGTCGCCGCTCCCGACGGCGCTGCGGGAACTCATCCGTTACGTGCGTCCGCCGTGGCTGCGCCGCATCGTGCGGGACGGCTACGGCTGGGTGCAGCCGCGACTGTCACCGATCGCCCGCCCGGCACTGCCCGCGCACCTGACCGTCGAATATCTCGAAGAGACCCGCGGGGCAATCGATTTCAACCGTCCCGGCATTCCGTTCGTCGCGACCGTTCCGTCGGTGCACATCGCGGAGACCTATGGCAGCTCGCACCGCTGGCGCGACGCCACCGTCTCTGCGATCACCGATTGGGCTGACGCCAAGCAGATTCCGATCGTCGATCTCAAGGCGGCCGTCGGCGACGAGGTGATGTCGGGCCGGGCGAATCCGGACGGTATCCACTGGAACTTCGAGGCGCACCGTGCCGTCGCCGAACTCATGCTCAAGGGGCTGGCCGAGGCCGGTGTGGTGTCGCAGCGGACTGACGACCAGCCATGACAGTGGTGGTGGTCACCGACTCGTCGGCGCGGCTTGACCCAGAAGAGTTGAAACGCTGGGACATTCGTGTGGTCCCGCTGCACGTGCTGCAGGACGGCATCGATTACGAGGACGGGATCGACCCGATCCCGCAGGATATCCAGGACCGCTCGCACGTGTCGACCTCCGGCGCGGCGCCCGCGGATCTGACCGACGTCTACAAGCAGGCGCTGGCCGACAGCGGCGGCGACGGGGTGGTGGCCGTGCATCTGTCGGCGGGCCTGTCGAGCACCTTCAGCTCCGCCGCGGCCGTCGGCCGCGAGCTCGGTTCCGCGGTGCGCGTGGTCAATTCACGATCGGCGGCCATGGGCGTCGGATTCGTTGCCCTGGCCGCGGCCCGGGCCGCGGCCACCGGTGCCGATCTGGATACCGTTGAGACGCAGGCGCGTTCGGAGTCCGGCAAGCAGCACGGATTCATCGTCGTGCATCGGTTGGACAACCTGCGCCGCAGTGGCCGCATCGGCACCGCGGCATCCTGGTTGGGCACCGCGTTGTCGCTGAAACCGTTGCTGCAGTTGGATATCGATGGCCGGCTGGTGCTGGATCAGCGGATCCGGACCATCGCCAAGGCGCATGCCGCGATGATCGAGCGCGTGGTCGCGCTGGTCGGCGACCGGCCCGCATCGATCGCGGTGCACCACGTCGACAATCACGACGATGCCGCTTCGATCGGTGCCGCGCTGACTTCCCGTCTGCCCCAGGTCGAATCGCTCGTGGTGACGGACATGGGACCGGTGCTGGCGGTGCACGTCGGCTCCGGTGCCGTCGGCGTGATCGTCAACACGCAGGAGTCGCGTCACCCGGGTCAGTGACCCGGTTCGAACGCCACCGGCAAGGTGGCCGGTCCGGTCACTCCGAGGAAGCTCTTCCAGACGGCCGGTCCGTCCAGGTGCAGACCCGGCATGCGCTTCGTCATGATCGTCAACGCCTCGGTGAGTTCGAGGCGCGCGAGGTGGGAACCGAGGCAGTAATGCAGCCCGCTGCCGAAGGACAGCGCGGTGGCCGGGTTGTCCCGATCGATGTCGAAGCGGTCCGGATCGTCGAAGACGCCTGGATCCCGGTTCCCGGCAGCGGAATTGGCGATGACCTGGGTGCCGGCCGGAATGATCAGGCCGTCGAGTTCGACGTCGACCTTGGCTTCGCGAGGCAGGCCGACGCCGATCGGCGAGTGCCGCAGTGCCTCCTCGACGGCTTTGTGGGCCAGGTCCGGACGTTCGGCCAACGTCGACCACTGGTGGGGATGTTCGCAGAACACGTGCAGTGTTGCGGCCAGCTGGTTCCGGGTGGTGTCGGTGCCGGCGACGAGCATCCCGGCCGCCAGCATCAGCAGCTCGTCGTGAGTCAGGTGGTCACCGTCGTCTTCGGCGCGGATCAGGTCGGAGATCAGATCGTCGGTCAGATTGTTGCGCCGGGTATCGATCATCGCGTCGACATAGTCGTCGAGGTGCCGCCAGGCGGCGAGAACCACCGGCTCATCCTCGACGATGTTCCACGCCACGAGCTTCATGAAGTCATCGGCCCAGTCGGAGAACAACTCCCAGTCCGCCCTCGGCGCGCCCAGCAGCGTGCAGATGACCGGGATCGGGTATTGCCGGGCGATGTCGGCGACGACGTCGCAGCGACCGGCAGGTGCGACCGCGTCCAGCAGTTCGTTGATCACCGAGGCGATCGTGGGCTGCAGGCGGGCGACCGCCCGCGGCGTGAAGGCCTTGGACACCAGCCGCCGGAGCCGGTGGTGTTCGTCGCCGTCCATGGCCAACAAACTGTGGGTGACGCGCTCCCACAGCTCGCCGGAGGTGATGCCCTGCGGCTCGAGTCCCATCGCCTTGGGCTCGGCGAACCGCGGATCGCGCAATGCGGTGTGCACCAGGTCGTAGGTGAGCAGCTCGGGCCCGTGCGGACCCATCGCGATCGGTGACCGCCGCCGCGCCGCGGCGAGGATTTCGTGCACCTCGTCCCAGCTGGTGGCGTCGGTGTAATCGATGGTAGGCAGATCGGCGTCGAACACGCTGACGGGACCGGACAGGGTGGCGGTCATGCGGACTCCTCGTGTTGTGCGGCGGCGAGTTTCGCTTCGCCGATGCGGTAGATGCCGGCCAGTGCCGACGGTTCGACGCCGACGTACTCGCAGATGAGGTCTGCCGCCACGCGTGCGTCGCGCAACCTCAGAGCCAGTGAGTACGCCAACGGCAGCCGACGTAGCGCCTGCTCGCGGAAGTTGACGTGGCCATGTGAATGAGCCTGCGCGGTACCCGGCCGACGGGAGTGAGTAGGCGGGTACTCGAATTGCGCCCGTCCTTAACGTCGGAGCAGCGCGGCGAGTTGGTCGCGGTTGGTGGTGCCGGTTTTGGCCATGGCGCGGTAGATGTGGCCTTCGACGGTGCGGGTGGACAGGGTGAGTCTGTCGGCGATGGCGCGGCTGGGGAGGCCTTGGCCGAGGAGGGTGACGATTTCGCGTTCGCGGTCGGTGAGGGGGAGTGGTTGTGCGGCTTGCTGTAGTGCAGGTGTGGTGGCGCCGCAGTGTTCGGCGAGTACTTGTGCGTGTGTTGCGCAGGTGAGTGCGGAGCCGCGTTGGTTGTGTCGGCGGTAGGTGAGGGCGGCGTGGGCGGCGGCGTCGATGGCTGCGACGAGTTCGCCGATGTCTTCGAAAGATGCTGAGACTGTGGCGAGTTCGTCGGCGTCTGCGGTGCGTAGTGCGGATGCGAACCGGGCGGCCAGGGCGGCGCGTGGGCCTTCGACGATGTGGGTGAGCTCTTTGAGTCGCTCTGTGCCGGTGCTGTCGCCGAACTGGGCTGCGGTCTGCCACGCCAGCACTTCGTACGCCGGCTGTCCTGCTTCTCGCGCGTCGGCCGCCGCGGTGTGGGTCAACTGCACCGCTTCGGTCAGCGATCCCTCGGCGGCGGCCACCCACGCCCGCGCGAGTGTCAGTTCGGCGCCGAGGAAGCGCAGTCCGGGATGCACGTTGGCTTCGAGGTCGGCCATGGCCCGTCTGGCGGCTGCGGCGTCGCCCGCGTAGGCCAGACCTTGCGTGACGCCCAGTCGGCACCGGAACGGCCAACCTCCCACCTCGCCCATCGGGGCCAGCTCGGTCAGTGCCTGCCGTAGTCGGTTCAACGCCACGGTGACCTGCCCGCCGGCGAGTTGGGCCTGCCCCAGATGGACATCACCGCTCTGCGGCAGCCAGGTGTCCTGCATGTTGTGCCAGGCCTGCCGGGCGACTTCCTCGGCGTCGCGCAAGAGGCCGGCGAGTTTGAGTCCGATCATGTGCCGGTAGCTGAGGCCGTTGCGCAGCACGGAACCGTTCGGCGCGACCGTCGCGGCGGTATGGCCCCGCGCGGCCGCCGTGTTCAGTTCGCGGACCCGGCCCAGCATCGCCAGCGCGCCGACGCTGGCCCAGTAGGCAAGGGCCGCGTCCTCGTCAGGCAGTGGTCCGCCGAGCGCCGCCGCGGCAGTCTGCATTGCCGCGTCCGGCCGTCCGAGATCTGCGTGGAAGACGGAACGCTCCGCTGCCAGGATCCGCTTGGCCAATGGATCGGTGACGGCGGCGTCCGCCTCGTCGAGGATGGCCTCGCCCGAGGTCGGCTGACGAAGGGTCCAGAAAGTGTTGTGGCCGCGCAGAGTAGCGACCTGAGCTCGTTCGAGATCCGTCAGCGCTCGTTCGGAAAGCTCGGTCAGCGCACGTTCAGCCGCCGCCGCGTGACCCAGCCAGACCGTACAGTACCCATGCTGGAGTTGGGCCGGTATGCCCCCGCCGGCCTCGACCGCTGCGCGTGAAAGCCGTTCTGCCAGAGGGGTATCCAACAGGTGGACAGCCGATCGGGCGGCTGACAGGAACAGATCGGGCTCGGGTGCGAGATCGGAGTCGAGCACCAAAGTGGCACGACGCACGAGGAGGGTGTCGTCCCGGTCCGGGCCGGCCGCCAACGCATTGGCAACAAGGCCGCGGAGCCGCCGCAGCCGAATCGCGGGCGCGCGTTCGCGGCGCACTTCGCCGTAGAGCGGATGCGCCAGGCGCACCTTCGCCGCGCCGTCGCCGGCGTCGAGGGTGATGAGGCTGCGCGCTTCGGCATCCTCGATCGCCGCCGGATCGGCGATCTCGGCGAGCAACCGGACATCAATCGGTTCACCGACCGCCAGGATGTCGATCACGTCGCCGACCGCGGCAGGCAGAGCACCCATCCGGGACTCGATCAGCTCCACCAATGCCGGCGCCACGGTGATCCCTTCGGCCCAGCGCCAGCGGCCGTGCTCGGGGGCCAGACGGCCCGCGGACACTTCCTGCTCCACCATATGGTGCAGGTAGAGGGCGTTGCCGCGCGTCAGGTTCCACAGCCGGTGCCCGGCGGCCGGGTCGATGACCCCGTCGAGGGTAAGGCTCAGGAGGCCGACGGTCTCGTCGGAAGACAACGGTTGCAGGTCGATCCGATGGAAGTGGCCGGCAGCCCAAATCTCTTGAACTCCAGGGGGAATCACCTCACCGTCCCGTAGGGTCAGCACGACTTTCGCGGTCCGCCGACGCACGATCTGATGCAGGACGAAAGCCGACAGATCGTCGAGCAGGTGGACGTCGTCGACGCCCACGATGACGGCCGCGCCGTCCGGTGTGGTGGTCAGGGCATCGACCATGAGCCGAACGAGTTGGGGGCCATCCATGTCCGCGGTCACCCACGCGGCGAACGCACCGAGGGGCAGCGCCCGCGCCGACGCAGTGGCGACCGCCCAGTGCGTCGTGCAACCGGAGTCTGCGGCGTGTGCCAAGGCCTCCCGCGCGATGCGGCTCTTGCCCACGCCGGCGGCGCCGTGCAGTATCACGCCGGACGAGTCGGGGTCGGACATCGCGGCGTCGATGGCCGCAAGTTCTTCCTTGCGGCCGGTCAGCGGCCATTTCAGGCGCACTTGGACAGCGTAGGCGGCAACACCGCAGCTTGGGCAGGGGCAGTATCACCCCTGCAAGAGCGCGGCGAGTTGGTCGCGGTTGGTGGTGCCGGTTTTGGCCATGGCGCGGTAGATGTGGCCTTCGACGGTGCGGGTGGACAGGGTGAGTCTGTCGGCGATGGCGCGGCTGGGGAGGCCTTGGCCGAGGAGGGTGACGATTTCGCGTTCGCGGTCGGTGAGGGGGAGTGGTTGTGCGGCTTGCTGTAGTGCAGGTGTGGTGGCGCCGCAGTGTTGGGCGAGTACTTGTGCGTGTGTTGCGCAGGTGAGTGCGGAGCCGCGTTGGTTGTGTCGGCGGTAGGTGAGGGCGGCGTGGGCGGCGGCGTCGATGGCTGCGACGAGTTCGCCGATGTCTTCGAAAGATGCTGAGACTGTGGCGAGTTCGTCGGCGTCTGCGGTGCGTAGTGCGGATGCGAACCGGGCGGCCAGGGCGGCGCGTGGGCCTTCGACGATGTGGGTGAGCTCTTTGAGTCGGTCTGTGCCGGTGCTGTCGCCGAACTGGGCAGCGGCTTGCAGACACATTACTTCGGCAGCGAATTGCCCGTTTTCTCTTGCGGTTTCGGCGGCAGCCAGCGCCAGCATGACAGCGGAACGGACCGAGCCTTGGCAGGCTGCCACCCACGCACGTGCCAACCCGTACTCGTAATCCACCATCCGCCAGCTGGGATGTCGCTGCCGCTCGAGTACGACCGCCGCTGAGGTGGCGTCGTCCACGGCGCCTCGCAGCGCCAGCGCAGTTGTCCACGACACGCGATACCGGTGTCCCCATCCGTTGGTCTCGTCCGTCGCCAACGCATCCACGATCGGAGCCAGCAGTCGACATGCGTCGGCGACCTGCCCGGCGGCCAGCGCTGCGCGACCGGCCACGGCTGCAGCTCTCATTCGCGCGGGGCCGGGCATGTCGTTGGCCTGCGATCGCGTTCGCCGCGACGCTTCGCACGCTTCGACGATATGGCCCGCTTGGACCAGCGCACTGACGCGGGCATCGGCCACGGCGAACCGGGTGAAGGCATGCTCCGTCGTCTGCGCCAACAACACATCCGTCGCGTCGGCTGCGGCGATGGCGGTCGCGGTGCGGCCGCAGTCGCCCGCGGACATGGTGATTGCCCAGCCACCTGTCGGTGCGGCGATTCCGGGTAGCTGGTCGAGGACCATGCCTTCGGATGAGGCAAGCGCTGCGGCAGGGTTGGCCATCACAGCCCAGTAGGTGGTACGGAGCGAGTCGATCCAGCCGCGGGCTTCTGGTGTCACCGCATACTGCGTCGCGTCGTCGAGAATCTGCTTCGCGCCCGCGGGGTCAGCGAGAGTCCACAACTTGATCGTCGCCCGCACATACGCGAGCCGGCAGTGGTCGGCCGCGGTGAATCCGCCGGTGGGGGTGGCGGCGATAACAGCCTCGGCTTCGGTGCCTCTGCTCAACCATGACAGCAGATTGGCGCGGACAAAATGTGCCTCGGCGCCCGCTCCCGCACGAATTGCGGCGTCGCCCAACCGATCTGCGAGGGCCAGGTCGGCCAGCCACATGGCGCCGACCGCTGCGCCGGCCAACAGCTGAGGGTCGGGCGCGAGGTCTGAGTCGATGCTCAATGTGGCACGACGTACCAGGATTCGGATGTCGTCTTGTGGACCGGCGGCGGCTAGTTCGGTTGCGACAACACCCCGCAGCCGGCGAAGTCGGGTCTGCGCCGCGCGGGCACGACGCACTTCTCCGTACAACGGATGGGCCAGGCGAACTTCGCTGGATTTCAGCGTGATCAGGCCCCGCACTTCGGCTTCTTCGATTCCTGTCGGATCAGCGATCCGGCGCAATGAGGCCAGATCGAGCGGCTCGCCCACGGCCAAGAGGTCCACGACCTCGCCGGCGGCCGCCGGAAGGCCGCGCAGCCTGGACTCGATCAACTCCACAAGGCTCGACGGGATGGCAATGTCGCCCGTCCAGGTCCACATGCCGCGAGACAGCGCGAGGCGTCCGTCGTCCACCTCCCGGTCGACAATATTGCGCAGGTACAGAGCATTGCCGCGGGTGAGCGCCCACAGCCGCCGCGCGGTGTCCGAGTCCACCGGTCCGTGCAGCGTCGCAGCGAGCAGCATCGAGGTCTCGTCGCGAGACAAGGGCTGCAGGTCGAGGCGCCCCAGCGCGTCACTCGAACGCACTTCATCGAGTCCCTGCGGTACCGGTACACAATCGCGAATTGTCAGGACGACTTTGGCGGCCCGCCGCTGGATGATCTGGTGCACGACGAACACCGACAGATCGTCGAGCAGATGGGCATCGTCGACACCTACCACTACCTGTCCACCCTCAGGGGCGGCGGTCAGCGAATCGACCACCCCGCGCACAAGTTGGAGAGAATCTGCAGCAGCCGGTGCCCAGGATGCAAACGCGCCCAAGGGAAGCGCGCGCGCCGATGCTGTCGCCACTGCCCACCGAATCCGGGTTCGATCCCGAGTTATGGCCTGCAACGCATCTCGGGCCAATCGGCTCTTCCCGACACCCGCCGCACCACACACCACGATGCCCGCCAGTGTCGGGTCCGACACGGCGTCGGTAATGGTCCGGACTTCTTCGTCGCGGCCGGTCAGCGGCCATTTCAACCGCATTGGAACAGGGTAGTCGGCGGCCCGCTCCGTGCACAGGTCCAACCGCGCAGGTAGGGCACTCCCACAGGGTGCCGGATTCGAGTACCCGTCTACTCGCGCTCAGGTGCCGTCGTCACCGCACCCTGAGATCAAGAGCGGCACCCCTCGCCGCTGACCCGATTGAAAGGCGACGACGATGAGCCACGTACTGCACCTCAGCTGGCCCCACGCCCTGGCAATGCACGCACCGACCGCCCCCCGGTGGCTCACCAACACCGAGCATGCCGTCGCCGACGCGGTGCATCGGCTGGCCGATGAGCACCCCGCGAGCCCGGTGTATGACACCCATGTCGAGTACCTCGAGGACGCGCTGATGGCGCGCGAAATGTATCGGCTGTGAACGCTTTTGGGCTAGCCGGCGAATCGGCCGGTGACCGGCGGCACATCCTTGAGCGTCAGGATGCCCGGCGCGGCGGCCACCACCGCGGGTACTGCGTTGGTCACGGGCAGCGCGGTGTAGATCATGCCGAGACCGTTCAGGCTGACCTCGCTCCAGTCCTTCGACGGGAGGCAGTACACGACGGTGCGCATGTTGGGCACGCCGAACACCTGGATGACGTGGCCGTGTGCGACGGGCTTCGGTGGGGTGACGTGCTCGCCCATGATCCAGTTGAAGCCGACGCTGACCACGTTCTTGTCGCCGACCCAGCCGCGGTGGTAGCCGTAGACGCTGGCGACGGTGCCCTTCTGGATCTGCATGAACCCGAGGTCGGAGTCCTCGGTCGCGGGGGTGAAGGTGACGTCGAAGGTGATCCGGTCCAGTTTGGCGCCGATGGCGTCGGCCATCATCGCGGCTGACTCGGCGAACACCTCACTCTCCAGACGCACGCTCTCGGCCAGGCCCGGTGTCTCGGGGTCCTTGCCGAAGCCCATCGCGGCCATGGTGCCGGCCGATTCGTAGACGCCGCAGTCGACCGACTCGGTGATACGGATTTCGTCGACGCTCTCGCAGGCGCTGGAGAGCACCATGCCCATCATGTTCGTCAGGCCGGGGTGTGCGCCGCTGCCGAAGATCGTGGAATTGCCTGCCTCGCAGGCCTTCTGGATGCGCGCCAGGTCCTCCGGCGACTGCTTGCCACCGGTGATCCAGGCCGCGGTGGAACAGACGTTGATGCCGGATTCGAGCAGCCGGACCAACTCGTCGACGCTGGGCCAGATCGGGTTGTAGCAGCAGGCGTCGGGCTTGAGGGCCACCAGCTCTTCGATGTCGTTGGTCGCCTTGATGCCGGTCGGTTCGGGCCAGCCGGCGAGTTCGGCGGCGTCCACACCGACCTTCTCGGCGCCGTACGCGTAGACGCCCACCAGTTCCATGTCGTCACGAGCGATGATCGCGTGCAGAGACCGCTTGCCGATGTTGCCGGTGGTCCACTGGATGACGCGCAGTGGTCGGTCGGTGGTCATGGAGGGCCTCCTCGTTGGGACTGTCGCTTTCGCTAGACACTATGCCGCAGGTGTCTACCGCCCTTAAGGGGTCCCGATGGCCGGGAAATTCATCATCAGTCGAAATGCGATGGAGATTGACAGGCGCACCCTTGCGGTCAGATAACAGCGGATTTCAGGCCTCGAGCGGGCGGATGAATATTGGCAGGCCGTCGGCCGGTGTGGGGCCAGTGCCCCATGCCATTTTCGGGTGGTACCCGGATGGCAGGCGCCAAACATGGCGTCGCAACAGTTCATGCATGATCGCTTTGACGTTCATCTCGGCGAACTGCTGGCCGATGCACTTGTGGACGCCGCCGCCGAACGGTGCGAAGGCGTATCGGTGTATCGGGCCTGCGTCGGTGCCGTCGAGGAATCGGCTGGGATCGAAGCGGTCGGGGTGGGGCCACCAATCGGCCAGCCGCATCGAGGCGTAGACGTTGATGGCGATCTGGCTCTTGCGTGGGATGTAGTGTCCGGCCACCTCGGTGTCTTCGATGGTCTGCCGGAACAGCGTGCCTGCCGGGGCGTACATACGCAGGATCTCTTTGAATGCAGCATCGAGGAGGGGGTAGCGGTTCAGGTCTTCCAGGGTCGGTTCATCGGTCGGGCGGCCAAACGCTTCCTCGCGTAATGCGTTTTGCCACGCGATATTTCGGCCCAGTTCATAGACCAACATCGAGATGGCGATGGCGCTGGTGTCGTGAGCTGCCATCAATAGAAAGATCATGTGATTGACGACGTCGGCGTCGACGAAGCGGTCGCCGTCCTCGCTGCGGCTGCGGCACAGCATCGAGAACAGGTCGGTGCCGGTGCCTGCTCGGCGAGCCGGAAGCTGGCAGGCAAAGTAGCGCTCCAGACGCTCCCGCGCCCGTAGCCCACGCGCCCATGTACCGCCGGGGACGTCGGCGCGGATGAAAGCCTGCCCTCCGCAGACCGTGTCGTGGAAGTCGGCGGCGAGCTGGTCAGCTTCGCCGCTCAGATGGGTGCCGACGAACACTTCGGCCGCCTGATCCAGTAACAACTGCTTGACGACGGTGTAGAAGGGAAAGCGTTGAACTGCAGTCCAACTCGTAACAGTTCGGGAGATTCCCGGGTGCATCAATGCCAGGTAACCGTCGAGCGCGTCGCGGGTGAATGCGTGCTGCATGATGCGCCGGTGATCGCGGTGTTCATCGGAGTCCAGGAGCATGATTCCGCGGTGGAAGAACGGGCCGATGACCGGCGCCCAGCCGCGAGCGCTGGAGAACGCCTTATCTTTGTTGACCCAGACCGCTTCCAGCGCTTGCGGTCCCATGAGTTGCACGATGCGGAATCCGACACCGCCGGCCCAGGACACGGGTCCGTAGCGGTCATAGCGCTCGCGGGCGAAATCCAGCGGGTCGACCAATGAACTCATGATGTGGCCGATCAGTGGGAACCCATAATTGCCCATCACCGGTTTGAGCCCGGAACCCTTCGGCGGATGGGCCAAGGCGTGCTCACGGCTGGGGTAGCGCGAGGTCACTGAGGCGGCCGCGCTCTGCAGACGATGTTTGGCGGCCGCTGTGCCGAGGACGGTCATCGGCCGATCCGGTCCAGGTAGGCACGCCGCCTGACGGGGTCGTAGTGCCCGGGTGGTCGCCTCAGCGTCGCAAGGTGTTTGACGCGCCGCAGCAGTAATTCTGGCGTCGCTTCTTCGATGGCACCGAACGGTGCCAGCCAGCGCGGCACGGTGACTTCATTGCGTGGACGGCGGGCACTGTCGGCGATCGCTATGGCGATATCGGCGGGTTGTCGGGTCGGTAGCAGATCCAGGGAAACGCCCGCCGTCAGCTCGGTATGCACTGCGGTCGGAAACACTGTCGTCACGGTGACACGTGTGCCTGCGATCTCGGCTCGGACGGCGCGGGACAGTGCGGCGACGGCATACTTGGTGGCGCAGTACACCGACATCCCGGGAGTGGTCACTTTCGCCGCCATCGATGCGACGTTGACGATGTGGCCGTGATCTCGCTCCAGCATGCCGGGCAAGAACTCGTGCATCCCATTGATCACGCCACCCAGGTTCACGGAGACCTCACGGTGGTACAGCGACAGCTTCTGCTCGGCGAACGGCCCCATGTACTGGATGCCGGCATTGTTGATCAGCATGGCGACGGGGCCGTCGGCTGCGGCCGCCGCGTGGTACGCGGCGACGCTGTCGGGATCGGTGACGTCCAGATGGACTGCGCGAGCGCCGATCTGCTCAGCGGCACGCCGCGCTTCGTCAGCGTCCAGATCGCCGATCCACACCCGGGCGCCTCGGCGGGTCAGTTCCTCGGCGGTGGCCCGACCGATGCCGCGCGCACCGCCGGTGACGCACGCGATTGCACCTGCCAGGTCGATCATGACGCGTCTGCGGTTTCGTCGCTGAACTCCCGTAGCGCGAAGTAGGCGATGAGCCGTACTTCGCCGTCGGGCATGGTGAGCAGTGCCCGCCCCAGATAGAGACCAGGTGTCAGTTCGACGATCTCGTCCCGAGTGCGTTTGATGGGGAACGTGCGCACGCTCGGGTTGCGGTACTCCTCGACGGAATAGTCCAGCGCGCGCACCGTGATGAACGGAGCGACCGCGGCGGTGTCGAGGCGATGGTTGAAGTGAAACCCATTGACCTCCTTACCGACACGGCGCAGGCCACGGTATCCCGGTGCGATGATCGGCATCGCTACCCGGGCGATCGGTGCGAGCCGGTTGAATCCGGTCCCTGCGGTGTGATCGAAGGATTTGCCGCGCCAGGTCGGTTCGATCTTGAGCAGCGGGTTGGCCAGGTGTGCCTCGGGAATGCCGAACAGCTTGCCGACGATCAGGCCTTCCAACGCGCCGTTGATCTCTTCCGGCGCATCGCCGCGACCGAACAGTGCCGCGAGTTGGTCTTGTCGTCCGCCGTTACCTAATTCCTTGATGTAGTCCCAGCCTTGCCGCTGCGCCAGGACCGGCGCAACGCGCGCGAGTTCACGCAGGTCACTGAGTGCGGACGTGCCGGTGTCGATGGCCGCCGTGCCGGCAAGCGGACGGACTTGAGGGGAGGTGCTCACGATGCTCCTTTCAAATTCTGGCACGATTTGGTACCAGACTAATCTGGTTCGAGACGGTGCCAGATATGGAGACGCCTTGTCAAGGGAAGGTGGAACGACGAAAAGGTGCGACGATCATGTGGTGTCCGAAGCCTCGTCCCGTGCGTACGCTGGTCAGTCGGCAGACGTTCGACGGCGCGATCGGCGAACTCGGCTGATCGAATCCGCGCTGGACGTCTTGGCCAATGGCGACTGGCGAGCCATCACCGTTGACAAGTTGTGTACGGCGGCGGGGCTGAACAAGCGCTACTTCTACGAGAGCTTCTCCGACCTCGATGCGGTGGCCACCGCAGTGGTAGACGACATCGCCGAGCAATTGCGTCTGGTCGCACTGGAGGCCACCGCAGCCAGTGCGACCCAGCCGCTGGCGGTGCAGGCTCTGTCGACAGTCAGTGCACTGGTGAATACGCTGGCCGACGATCCCAGACGCGCGACGGTGTTGCTGGGCGCAGTGTCCTTGTCGCCCGCTCTGCAGCGCCACCGCGACGACATCATGGTCGGCCTGACCGGCGTGCTCATCGAGCATGCGCGTACCGTGCACGATGTCGAGCTCGAAAGCGATCCGTTGGCTCAGGTGGCACCCGCGTTCATCATCGGCGGCACCGCAGATGCAATCCTCGCGTTCGTCGAAGGCCGGGCCAGCGTCACCAAAGACGAACTGGTCCAGAGCATTGCGACGCTCTGGCTGATCACCGGTAACGGTGCTGCGCAGGTGGCGCAGGCCCGACGGATGTCCTGAGAGGCGTCAGGTCCCTGGTCGGCAGAGTCGACCCGTACCTTCGCCGGGCGTCCCGGTCGCCGCCGGGAGGCACCCCCGGATTCGCCGACGGACGGACTGAGACTCCGATGCCGCCGGTGGCGGCTGAACGCTACGCCAGCCGGACGATTCATCCACAGAACGCGATTGATCCACAGGCGGCCCATGCGGCGCGATTTTCGCGGCGTTTCGGTCGGTCACGCTGCCTAACGTCGCGAGCATGGTCACCCAGACACCAGTCGATCGAGCGCAGCGCCGCCTGACCGCCCAGCCCGGAGATGCGACGGACGCCGACTGCGAATCCGCACCGAACGACGACACCTCGCTGTCACGCTGGTTGCCCGACGCGGTGCCCGGTAGCCCCGGGTGGCTCGCGTCGGTGCGGGCCGATCCGGGACGTGCGGGCGTCATCGCGCTCGCGGTGGTCGGCGTGGTCGCGGTCATGGTGACCGTGATCGCGGTACTCGGCGATGACAAGCCGCCCGTGACCGCGGCGAAACTGCCTCCGGTGCAGATGGTTTCGTCCAGCTCGGCTGGGCCACCCGCGCCGCCGGCCAAGACCGAGGATGTCGTGATCAGCGTGGCCGGTCTCGTTCACAAACCGGGGTTGGTGACGCTGCCCGCCGGTGCGCGCATCGCCGACGCGGTCACGGCCGCCGGAGGAGCGCTGGCCGGCGCGGACCTGGTCAGCCTCAACATGGCCCGCAAGGTGACCGACGGCGAGCAGATTCTGGTCGGCATCACCGCGCCGCTGGGCACGCCCGCGGTCATGCGCAGTTCAGCAGGCGCGACGTCCGGGCCGCCGGAGAAGCGGCCGCCCGGTGACGGAAAGGGCTCTGGTGCACAAGGACCCGTCGATCTGAACACTGCGACGGAGGAGCAGCTCGACGCGCTGCCCGGTATCGGCCCCGTCATGGCGAAAGCGATCGTCGCGTGGCGTGCGGCCAACGGCCGATTCGCGAGCGTCGATCAGCTGGGCGAGGTCGACGGCATCGGGCCGAGCCGGCTGGAGAAACTGCGCGAGCTGGTCAAGGTGTGACAGCGGATCCGGCGCCGGACGTCCCCGGTATCGACCTGCGCTTGGTGCCGGCCGCGTTGACGTGCTGGACGGTGACTGCAGCCGGCGTGTGGTGGGGGCCGTGGGCTGCGGTGTCGCTGGTTGTCATCGCGGTGGCGGCAGTCGTGGGCGTCGGGATGCGAGTGGGTTCGGTGCGGTGGCCCGCAGTGCTCGCCGTGGCGGCGGTGTGTACGGCGTTCGCGATCGTCGCGGCGGTGCGAGTGCATGCGATCGAGTCTCACCCGCTCGCGTCCCGGTTCGGCACAACGGTAGCGGTGACGGTCACGCCCACCGAGTCACCCAGGACGATCCAAGGTGGCCGGTTGATGTTCTCGGCGTCGTTGCAGAGGCTGCAGGACGCCGAATCATCAGGGCGGGTCCTGGTTTTCGCGCCGGCCGTGGGGTATTCGGAGGTCGGCGTGGGCCGCCCGATGGCGTTCCGGGCCCGGACCGCCGCGCCCAAGCGGCGCGACCTGTCGGTGGCCGTGCTCACCGCCGTGGGCACACCCCGGTTCGGGACCGCGTCGACCGGGCAGCGCGCGGCAGCAGACGTGCGGGCTGAATTCGGCGAGGCCGCAAGGTTGGCGTTGCCGCCCGATCAGGCCGCGATGCTCCCTGGCCTGGTGCTCGGCGACGTGTCGGCTGTCGAGTCGGATACGACGGCCGCGTTCCGCCGGGCGGGGTTGACGCATCTGACGGCGGTGTCGGGCGCGAACGTGACCATCGTGTGCGGCGCGGTGCTGCTCAGTGCGGCGTTGGTGGGACCGCGCATCGCCGTGACGCTGGCGGCGGTGACGCTGTTCGCATTCGTCGTGATCGTGCAACCCTCGCCGAGCGTATTACGGGCCGCGGCAATGGGTTCGGTGATGTTGATGGGCATGCTTGTCCACCGGCGCCGACAGGCCATCCCTGCGCTGTCGGCCAGTGTGCTGGTGCTCATGGTGATGTCTCCGGCGCTCGCGGTGGACGCCGGCTTCGCGCTGTCCGTGGTGGCGACCGCGGGACTGGTGGTGATCGCGCCGGGGTGGTCGCGCCGACTGGTGGGCCGCGGCTGGCCTAAGCCGATCGCTGACGCCGTGTGTGTGGCCGTCGCCGCGCAGCTCGTGACCGCACCGTTGGTGGCGGCGATCTCAGGAAGCCTCAGTCTGGTCGCGGTGGCGGCCAATCTGTTTGTCGCTCCGGTTATTCCGCCCATCACCATCCTCGGCACCGCGGCCGCAGCGGTGGCGTGGTGCTGGCCCGCCGCGGCGCAACTGCTGATCCGGTTCACCGGACCCGAACTCTGGTGGTTGCTACACGTCGCGCGGTGGAGTGCCGCGGTTCCCGGAGCGGCGGTCAGCGTCCCGTCGGGCTGGAGCGGCGCGCTGCTGCTCGGGGCGACGACGGCGGGAGGGGCGCTGCTGTTGGCCGCATGGCGCCGACGACGAGGAAATGAGATCCGGCCATGAACACCCGCGCCGCGTTGCAGAATTATTGACGTGAATGACGATCCGGCCGGGTCTGTGGCGGCGGCGGTTGCGGGACTCGAAGAGGCCGGCGTGGGGACCCTGGTCGGCACCGTGGTCAACGCTGCAGGCCTGACGCAGGTCAAGGTGGTTCCCCTCAACCGGGTGGCGGTGTTCGCCGAACATGGACTGGGTACCAGCCCGACGTGGCATGTCTTCGCCATCGACCAGACCGGCATCGTGGTGGGTGATCGGATCGGTGTGGTCGGGGACCGGCGGGTGCGGGTCGACCTCGCGGGTCTGGCCCTCATCGGGGATGGGCTCGCCTGGGCGCCCTGTTCGTTCTTAACTCAGGACGGCAACCAGGACCCGTACTGCGGTCGCGCTGTGCTGCAACGGGTTACGCAGCGACTGGCCGCAGCCGGGCTGACGGCCACCGTCGGACATGAGGTGGAGTTCGTGCTCGTCGGCCCGGACGGCGCGCGGCTGCCGTCCAATCTGTGGGCGCAGTACGGACTGGCCGGCGTGCTCGAATTCGAAGGGTTCGTCCGGGACGTGATGGATGCGGCCGCAGCCGCAGGTGTGTCGATCGAACAGTTCCATCCCGAATACGGAGCGAACCAATTCGAATTCTCGCTGACGCCGCGCGATCCGCTGGCTGCAGCCGACCAGCTGGTGCTCGCGCGAATCATCATCAGCCGCGTCGCCCGCCGCCACGGGCTGCGCGTCAGCCTGTCTCCGCTGCCGTTCGCGGGCAGCGTGGGTTCCGGTGCCCATCAACACTTTTCGCTGAACCGGGATGGTGCACCGGTGTTCTCCGGTGGTTCAGGGGAGCGCGGCATGAACGCTGCCGGCGAGTCGGCCGTCGCGGGGCTGCTGGCGGGTCTGCCCGGTGCGCAGGGTGTCCTGTGCGGCTCGATCGTGTCGGGACTGCGCATGCAGCCGGGGAGTTGGTCGGGTGCCAATGTCTGCTGGGGTACCGAGAACCGGGAGGCGGCCGTCCGCTTCGTCAGCGCGGCCTCTGGTAACCCGTACGGCGCCAATGTCGAGGTCAAGATCGTCGACCCGTCGGCCAGCCCGTATCTGGCGTCGGCGACCATCCTCGGCCTGGCGCTCGACGGCATCGTTCGTGAACTGCCGTTGCCACCCGAAGTCACCGTCGACCCGGCGTCCCTGACCGAGGCCCAACGACAGCACGCCGGAGTGGTGACGCTGCCGGCGAAACACATCGAGGTACTCGACGCGCTGCGGAACAGCGACGTGGTCCGCGACATCCTCGGGGACGCGCCGGTCGACGCTGTGCTTGGTGTGCGCGGCTACGAACAGCAGAACTACGGCGGCCTGTCCGACGCCGAACTGGCCGAGAAGTTCCGGCTGGCCTGGAGTCTGTGAGGGCTCAGCCATCCAACGGCCGGGTGATGAAGTCGTCCAGCGCTTCGCCGAATGGTGCGATTTCGAAGTCCGGCTCGTAGTAGGTAATTGCTTGTCCTGCCGGGAGATCGGGAGAGAAATATAGGGCGGTTTCGTCATTGACACCGGTGACGAACATCAAACGTTGCGTGCCAGGGAACGGCAGGTCTTCGAACCAGTCGAATGGTCACCTCTGTGACCAGCCAGTCGCCGACTGCCGCGGTCAGAGCCTGTTGATCGATATCGGCCATCGTCCTCCCCGGCATCACCAATCGCGCAGTGCAACCCTAAACCGGTATTCGCAACCCGCACTGCGCTGATTGTCAGCCCGACATGAAACGATCAACGGGTGAGTGGATCGACCGAGGCATTGCATCTGGTGCTGGGCGACGAGGAACTGCTGGTCGAGCGTGCCGTGGCCGACGTATTGCGTGAAGCGCGCAAGCGAGCCGGCAACGACAACGTTCCCGTCGACCGGCTGCGGGCCGGCGACGTGTCGACCAGTGAACTCGCCGAACTGCTGAGCCCGTCGCTGTTCGCCGAGGAACGCGTGGTGGTCCTGGAGTCCGCGGCCGAGGCCGGCAAGGACGCTGTCGCCCTCATCGCCGACGCGGCGGCCGACCTTCCCGGCGGCACCATGCTCGTCGTCGTGCACACCGGTGGCGGCCGGGCCAAGGCCTTGGCGGATCAGCTGAAAAAGCTTGGTGCCGAGGTGCATCCGTGCGCGAAGATCGCCAAGGCCGCCGAGCGCGCCGACTTCGTCCGCAAGGAATTCCGATCGCTCAAGGTCAAGGTCAGCGACGACGCCGTCAACGCCGTGCTCGACTCGGTCGGCTCCGACATCCGTGAACTCGCCGCGGCGTGCTCGCAGCTGGTGGCCGACACCGGCGGCCAGATCGATGTGGCGGCAGTGCGCCGCTACCACTCCGGCAAGGCCGAGGTGAACGGCTTCGACATCGCCGACAAAGCCGTCTCGGGTGACGTCAGCGGCGTCGCCGAGGCGCTGCGCTGGGCCATGGCCGGCGGTGTGCCGCATGTGGTCCTGGCCGATGCGCTGGCCGAGGCGGTGCACTCGATCGCGCGCGTGGGTGGCCAGTCGGGTGATCCGTATCGGCTTGCGGGGGAGTTGGGCATGCCGCCGTGGCGGGTCCAGAAGGCGCAGAAGCAGGCCCGGCGCTGGTCCCGGGACACCGTCGCCGAGGCGCTGCGCGTGGTCGCGTCGTTGAACGCCGATGTCAAAGGTGCGGCGGCGAGCGCCGACTACGCACTGGAGTCGGCGGTGCGTCGCGTCGCCGAGCTCGCCGACAGCTGAGCGGCCGGCCACTCCACGCGCACAACAAAACCGCGGCCCGATCATCGGGCCGCGGTTTCGCGGAAACTACAGGCTCAGATCAGAGCTTGTTGAAGGCCAGGGTCAGCGCCGACTTCTTGTTGGCGGCCTGGTTCTTGTGGATGACACCCTTGGTGGCGGCCTTGTCCAGCTTGCGGTTGGTGGCGACGAGCAGCTCGCCGGCCTTGTCCTTCTCGCCCGCCTCGACGGCCTCACGGAAGCCGCGGATAGCCGTACGCAGCGCCGACTTCACCGACTGGTTGCGCAGACGTGCACGCTCGTTGGTGCGGATGCGCTTTTCCTGCGACTTGATGTTGGCCACGCGTGTCGTTCCTTCTAAATCTCAAATTGGGCACGTCCGGGAAGAGCATGCTCGGTCTTAAGTCTGCGCTTCGCCCATCAACGGGCAGCGACTGTTCAGGTTACCAGCGTCCATGCGAAATCCCCAAAGCGCGGGATACGCGCCCTGGCCGGCGACGATCCCGAGCATATCTGTGAATGCCAAGTTGCCCTGCCGAAACCGCCAGGTTGATGCAGCATGTCTGCCATGAGCCCACGGACATCGCAGAGCGGCCCCGTACGGACGCGGCCCAGCTCCCCAGGGAATCGCTACGACGGTGTGTTCAACGGCTACGACGACGTCGACAGCTATGCCGCCGCGTACGACGAAATGTTCGATGACAAGGGTGTCGTGCGCGGTCTCTACAAGGGCGTCTTCGCCGAGTTGGCGCCGTCCGACACGTCCGAGCTGGCGGCCAGGTCCGAAGCGCTCGGCCGCGCGTTCACCGACCAGGGCATCACGTTCTCGCTGTCGGGTCAGGAGCGGCCGTTCCCACTGGACCTGGTGCCCCGCGTCATCTCGGCCGCCGAGTGGTCGAAGCTGGAAAAGGGCATCAAGCAGCGCGTGAAGGCGTTGGAGATGTACCTGGACGACGTCTACGGCGACCAGGAGATCCTGCGTGACGGGGTGATCCCGCGCCGGCTGGTGACCTCGTGTGAGCACTTCCACCGCGAGGCCGCCGGCATCGTCCCGCCCAACGGCGTCCGCATCCACGTCGCGGGCATCGACCTGGTCCGCGACGACAAGGGCGACTTCCGGGTGCTCGAGGACAACCTGCGCTCGCCGTCCGGGGTGTCCTACGTGATGGAGAACCGCCGGACCATGGCGCGCGTGTTCCCCAACCTCTTCGCAACGCACCGGGTCCGCGCGGTCGGCGACTACTCGTCACACCTGCTGCGGGCGCTGCGCAATGCGGCGGCCTCCAACGAGGCGGACCCGACCGTGGTGGTCCTCACGCCGGGCGTCTACAACTCGGCCTACTTCGAGCACTCCCTGCTGGCTCGGCAGATGGGCGTCGAACTCGTGGAGGGCCGCGACCTGTTCTGCCGCGACAACATCGTGTACATGCGGACCACCGAAGGCGAGCGCCAGGTCGACGTCATCTACCGCCGGATCGACGACATGTACCTCGATCCCATGCAGTTCCGGCCCGACACAGTGCTCGGGGTCGCCGGCCTGCTCAACGCCGCGCGGGCGGGCAACGTCGTCATCTCCAGCGCGGTGGGCAACGGGGTCGGTGACGACAAGCTGGTCTACACCTACGTGCCGACCATCATCGAGTACTACCTGGGCGAGAAGCCGCTGCTGGCCAACGTCGACACCTACCGCTGCTGGCTCGAGGAGGAGTGCGAGGAAGTGCTCGACCGGGTCCGTGAGCTGGTCATCAAGCCGGTCGAGGGTTCGGGTGGCTACGGCATCGTCTTCGGGCCGGACGCGTCGGAGAAGGAGATCGCCACGATCTCGAAGAAGGTCCGCGCCGACCCGCGTGGGTGGATCGCCCAGCCGGTGGTGCAGCTGTCGACGGTGCCGACGCGGATCGGCGACAAGCTGGCCCCACGGCACGTCGACCTGCGGCCTTTCGCGGTCAACGACGGTGACGACGTGTGGGTGCTGCCCGGAGGCCTGACCCGTGTGGCCCTGCCGGAGGGCTCGTTGGTGGTCAACTCCAGCCAGGGTGGGGGATCGAAGGACACGTGGGTGCTGGCTTCGCGCGCGTCGACCGCCGACCATGAGCTTTCGGCCGCCGAAGTCGTCCGTTCGCTGCCGTCGGCCGGCCAGGCCGCCGACGAGGGGCCGCCGCAACAGGCCGTCCAAACCGCCCATCAGCAACAGCAACAGCAACAGGCGGTGATGTACTGATGTTGGCGCGCAACGCGGAATCGCTGTACTGGATCGGCCGCTACGTCGAGCGGGCCGACGACACCGCCCGCATCCTGGACGTCACGGTGCACCAGCTGTTGGAGGACTCGAGCGTCGACCCCGACCTGGCATCCCGAACGTTGTTGCGGGTCTTGGGGATCGAGCCGCCCGCGGCTCCGTTGGACATGTGGTCGTTGACCGACCTGGTCGCGTTCGGGCACGGGGGCCAGGGTGACAACTCGATTGTCGAGTCGATCTCGGCGGCCCGCGAAAATGCGCGCGGCGCACGCGAAGTCACCTCGACCGAGATGTGGGAATGTCTCAACACCACCTACAACGCCCTGGCGGAGCGCGAGCGGGCCGCCAGAAGGCTTGGGCCGCACGAGTTCTTGAGCTTCGTGGAAGGCCGTGCCGCGATGTTCGCGGGCCTGGCCGACTCGACGCTGTCACGCGACGACGGCTATCGCTTCATGATGCTGGGCCGGGGGATCGAGCGGGTCGACATGACGGTGCGCCTGCTGCTGGCTCGCGTCGGTGACAGTGCGTCGTCGCCGGCGTGGGTGACGGTGCTGCGCTCGGCCGGTGCCCACGACACCTACCTGCGGACCTACCGCGGCGTGCTGGACGCCGGCCGCGTCGTCGAATTCATGTTGCTGGACAGGCTCTTTCCGCGGTCGGTGTTCTACTCGCTCCGGGTGGCCGAGCGGCATCTGGACGAACTGCACCACCGGCCACATGACCGCGTCGGCGCCACCGGGGAGGCGCAGCGCCTGCTCGGCCGGGCGCGCAGCGAGCTCGAGTTCCTGCAACCGGGCCTGCTGCTGGATTCGCTGGAGGCGCGCCTGGCTGGTCTGCAGCGCAGCTGCCGAGAAATCGGAGAAGCATTGGCGCTGGAGTACTTTCACGCGGCGCCGTGGGTCGCCTGGACGGACGCGGGGCACCCGGTGTCGGTTATCGAAGAAGGTGAGATCTGATATGTGGCGGCTCAGGGTTGTCCATGCCACCGGGTATGCCTACAAGTCGGCGGTGACGGCGTCGTTCAACGAGGCCAGGCTGACGCCGCGCTCGGACTCGCGGCAGAACGTCATCCTCAACCGCGTCGAGACCACACCGGCCACTCGTTCGTACCGGTACATCGACTACTGGGGCACCGCGGTGACGGCCTTCGATCTGCATGCACCGCACACCGAGTTGGAGGTGACGTCGTCCTCGGTCGTCGAGACCGACAAGGGTGAAATGCCCGCGGAACTGGTTACCTGGGACGACCTGGCGGGGGCCGGCGTGCGTGACCGGTTCGATGAACTGCTGGTCCCGACGGGGTACACACCGCTCAGCAAGCGGCTGCAGCGCGTCGGTCAGCGGATCATGAAGTACTACGACCCACAGGAAGCCGTGATCGCCGCGGCGAACTGGGTGAACACCGAATTGGACTACGTGCCCGGCACCACCGGCGTGCATTCCTCCGGGCTCGATGCGCTGCGCGAAGGCAAGGGCGTCTGTCAGGACTTCGCGCACCTGACGCTGATCTTGTTGCGTGGCATGGGGATTCCGGCCCGGTACGTGTCCGGCTATCTGCATCCGCAGCGCCGCGCCGAGGTCGGCGACACCATCGAAGGCCAGAGCCACGCCTGGGTGCAGGCCTGGACCGGCGGCTGGTGGGACTACGACCCGACCAACGACGTCGAGATCAACGAGCAGTACGTGACGGTGGCTGTGGGGCGGGACTATTCGGATGTCACACCGCTGAAGGGCATCTACTCCGGCGAGGGATCCACCGACCTGGATGTCGTCGTGGAAATCACCCGGCTCGCTTGACTTTCCCTTCGCACCGCCCGCTGCCGACTACCATGGATGTGAGGTGGATCACGATCGGAGGCGGGCGATGCGGATCGCGGACGTACTGACCAACAAGGGTGCCGCGGTAGCGACCATTGCCCCCGAAACCACGGTGTCGCAATTGTTGGCCAGCCTTGCGGCGTTGAACATCGGCGCCATGGTGGTGGTCGGGGCCGACGGATTGGCCGGCATCGTGTCCGAGCGCGACGTCGTGCGCGAACTGCACAAGCGCGGCGGTGGCCTACTGGGCCAGCCGGTTTCGGAGATCATGACGACCGTCCTCGCGACGTGCACGCCGCGCGACACCGTCGACCACTTGGTGGTGCTGATGACCCAGAACCGGGTGCGTCACGTCCCCGTTCTCGACGACGGCCGGCTGGCCGGCATCGTCAGCATCGGTGACGTCGTCAAGACTCGGATGGAAGAGCTCGAGACCGAGCAGCAGCACCTGCAGGACTACATCACCCAGGGCGGGTGAATTTCCCGCGAGCGGCCGTGTCTGTACCGCGACACGCCGCCGACTGCGAGCAATTTGGGGCCGCTCGCGGCCGGTGAGCGTGCGTTGAGTGTCCGTAATCTCCGCATGACGCGACCCGGCAGCGGCCGCTCACGGCAAGCTGGAGAAATGCGTGACATCGAGACGCGACCGGCCGGCCGCTCTGATATCGGGGCCTTGTCGCAGACTCTGGCCCGGGCCTTCGCCGACGACCCGGTGATGCGCTGGATGATTCCGGACGATCGCGTGCGCCGGCGGCGATTGCCGCGCTTGTTCAAGGCCCTCACCAGGTACCGGCATCTGGACAACGGCGGCGTCGAGATCGCCTCGTCGGCCGACGGCATCGGCGCTGCGGCGTTGTGGGATCCGCCGGGCAAATGGCAGCAGACGCGGAGCGCCGAGCTCCGCACACTCCCGGCCATGCTGCTGACTTTGGGTACTGCCGCCCTGCGTGGGCAGGCAGCCGCCGAGTTGATGAAGGCGCACCACCCGGAGGAACCCCATTGGTATCTCGCGGTCATCGGGAGTGACCCGACAGTGCGCGGCGGTGGTTACGGGCAGGCGCTGATGCGGTCCCGGTTGGACCGGTGCGACGCCGAGCACGCACCGGCCTATTTGGAGTCGAGCAACCCGGTGAACGTGCCGTATTACGCGCGGTTCGGGTTCGAGGTCACCGGCGAGATGACGCTGCCGAACGGCGGACCGAGCCTGATCCCCATGTGGCGGCCGGCGCGCTAGGAGCACTGAGCGCCCGCTCGTCGGGCGCGAGCAGCCCCTGAATGCACGCCGAAACCGGCGGGTCGCCGTACAAACACGGCCGCTCGCGGGAGGTATACCCCCCAAGGGGTGCTCGCGGGAAAGGGGCTCAGTCAGGTCCAGGAGTAGCTGGACCGGAGGCGGGCGGCGATGATCTCGAACTTGTCGCGAGCGAGGATGGCGCCCTCGCGACGGATGCCTTCCTCCGGCACGTCGAGCACCCGATCGAGGCGCACCCAGCTGGCGCGTCCCTCGTAGTCCCAGCTGCCCGAGCCGATGCCCACCCAGTCGGCGTCGCTCTGGTGGCGGTCCTGGCTGGACAGCATCAGCCCCAGCAGCGTGGAGCGATCGCGGCCCACCACCAGGACGGGACGGTCCTTGCCGCGGGTCGGATCGTCCTCGTAGACGACCCAGGTCCAGACGATCTCGCCCGGATCGGCCTTGCCGTCCAGGTCAGGTGAGTAGACGACGCGACGGGCGCGGTGCGCGGTGGGGACGATGTTCTCGGTGACCGGGCGACCCGCGGTGATCGCGGCCTGCGGCTCCGCCGGAACCGCACCGAGTGCCGTCAGTCCCACCTCGATACCGAACCGGATCCCCTGCTGGATGGTCCGAGACAGCCCGTCAGGCTGCTGCAAGGTGCGGATGAGCTTGGGCGCCTCGTTGAACACCAGTTGTTCCGCCAGACGCTGGAACGTCCTCCACTGCGACGCCATGACTTCGAGCATAGGGGAGTTTCCGGGCCGCGATTTAGCCGCCGGGGTCCTGGCTAGATACCCTGGTGGGTGCGCACAGTGCGCTAAGAACCGTCGTCACCAGGAGATTCCCATCAGCAGTTTCGCCGACAAGACGTTCACTGCGCCGGCGCAGATTCGGAACTTCTGCATCATCGCCCATATCGACCACGGCAAGTCCACGCTGGCCGACCGCATGCTGGGAATCACCGGTGTCGTCGCCGACCGGGACATGCGGGCCCAGTACCTGGACCGCATGGACATCGAGCGCGAGCGCGGTATCACCATCAAGGCGCAGAACGTGCGGCTGCCGTGGGAGGTCAACGGCGAGCAGTTCGTGCTGCATCTCATCGACACCCCGGGCCACGTCGACTTCACCTACGAGGTGTCGCGCGCCCTGGAGGCCTGCGAGGGCGCCGTGCTGCTGGTCGACGCCGCCCAGGGCATCGAGGCCCAGACGCTGGCCAACCTGTACCTGGCGCTGGACCGGGACCTGACCATCATTCCGGTGCTCAACAAGATCGACCTGCCCGCCGCCGACCCCGATCGGTATGCCGGTGAGATCGCCCACATCATCGGCTGTGAACCGTCCGATGTGCTGCGCGTCTCCGGCAAGACGGGTGAGGGCGTGCGTGAGCTCCTCGACGAGGTGGTGCGGCTGATCCCGGCGCCCGTCGGCGACGCGGATGCGCCCGCGCGGGCCATGATCTTCGACTCGGTCTACGACATCTACCGCGGCGTGGTGACCTACGTCCGCGTCGTCGACGGCAAGCTCAATCCCCGCGAGAAGATCAAGATGATGTCCACCGGGGCGACGCACGAGCTGCTCGAGGTCGGCATCGTCTCACCTGAGCCGAAGGCCTCCGACGGCCTCGGCGTGGGGGAGGTCGGTTATCTGATCACCGGTGTGAAGGACGTCCGCCAGTCCAAGGTCGGTGACACCGTGACGTCGGCCCGCCACGGTGCCACCGAAGCGCTGACCGGTTACCGCGAACCGCGGCCCATGGTCTACTCGGGTCTGTACCCGGTGGACGGGTCGGACTATCCGGTGCTGCGGGAGGCGCTCGACAAGCTGCAGCTCAACGACGCCGCCCTGACGTACGAGCCGGAAACCTCTGTGGCCCTTGGCTTCGGGTTCCGATGCGGCTTCCTCGGTCTGTTGCACATGGAGATCACCCGGGAACGGCTGGAACGTGAGTTCAACCTCGACCTCATCTCGACCGCACCCAACGTGGTCTACCGCGTGGTCAAAGAGGACAACACCGAACTCGTCGTGACCAACCCGTCCATCTGGCCCGAGGGCAAGGTGCGCGCCGTCTACGAGCCGGTCGTGAAGACGACGGTCATCGCGCCCAGCGAATTCATCGGCACCATCATGGAGCTGTGCCAGCAGCGGCGCGGTGAGCTCGGCGGCATGGACTACCTGTCCCCGGAGCGCGTCGAGCTGCGCTACACCATGCCGCTCGGCGAGATCATCTTCGATTTCTTCGACTCTCTGAAGTCGCGCACCCGTGGCTACGCGTCGCTGGATTACGAAGAGGCCGGCGAGCAGGAAGCCGACCTGGTGAAGGTCGACATCCTGCTGCAGGGCGAGGCCGTCGACGCATTCAGCGCCATCGTGCACAAGGATGGCGCCTCGGCGTACGGCAACAAGATGACGACCAAGCTCAAGGAGCTGATCCCGCGCCAGCAGTTCGAGGTGCCGGTGCAGGCGGCCATCGGATCGAGAATCATTGCGCGCGAGAACATTCGGGCCATCCGCAAAGACGTCCTGTCCAAGTGCTACGGCGGTGACATCACCCGTAAGCGCAAACTGCTGGAGAAGCAGAAGGAAGGCAAGAAGCGCATGAAGACCATCGGCCGGGTCGAGGTGCCGCAGGAAGCCTTCGTCGCGGCCCTGTCTTCCGACGCGGCCAGCGACAAGCCCAAGAAGTAGTGATCTGTGCACGATTTTCCGCGGCAGCCGCGGAAAATCGTGCACAGATCGCGGTTACGCCGCGTGGTGTGGGCGTGCTGAGTGATGGTGCGCATGCAGCCCGGGGATCATCATCGGCACCTCGTCGCGGTAATCGCGGTACGCGTCCCCGAGGGACGCGACCAGATCGTGCTCCTCGAACTGGACCGCGATCAGGATGTATCCGGTGGTGGCGAGTGCGAACATCAGATGTCCCGCGGTCATCGTCGGGGTGGCCCAGAACGCCACGATGAAGCCGACCATGATCGGGTGCCGCACCACCCGGTAGAACAGCGTGGTCCGGAAAGTCATGTCGCGGTAAGGCTCTCCGCGCCAGGCCAGGTACACCTGCCTCAGCCCGAACAGATCGAAGTGGCTGATCATGAACGTCGACAGCAGCACGATCGCCCAGCCCACCCAGAACAGGGTGAGCAACACGTAGCGTCCGGCGGGTGCACCGACGTGCCAGACCACCTGCGGCATGCTCCGCCACTGCCAATACAACAGACCCAGCAACAGGCTCGACATCAGGACGTAGGTACTGCGTTCGATCGGCTGCGGGACGATGCGGGTCCACATCCGCTTGAACGCGGGCCGCGCCATCACGCTGTGTTGCACGGCGAACAGGCCGAGCAGGATCAGGTTGACCACCACGGCCTCACCGATCGATGCGGTGATCCCGTGGTCGACGGTGCGGGGCACCACCACGTTGCCCACGAAGCCGATGGCGTAGAGGAACGAGGCCAGGAACACCGCGTAACACAGCACGCCATAACCAAGTGTCAGATAGCGCTTCATCCTGTCCTCCGATTCTCGGAATGCTCCGGTGCCGTCCGCGCCGGTAGACGTGCAGGCAGCGTGGGGAGGGCCCTACGCGCGGCCTGGAGGTCGGAGACGAGTGCTGCGCGGCAGCCTGGCCGCAGGGAGAGAGGAGGGGCCGGCAGCCCGCCGGTACGTGATGTCATATCCGGTGCCGCAGCCCCTGGTCACCTCTTCAATATAGGCCGCAAACCCGCAGGTGGGTATGCCTTTCTCGGGTGCCGGCCAAACGCGAATGCCCCTGTCACGCTCGGCGTGTCAGGGGCATTCGTGTTGGCGTGCGACTAAGGCGAACCCTCGGCGATGCGGCGGACCGCGTCGATGAACACGTCGATCTCCTCGAACGTGTTGTAGAACGCGAACGACGGACGCACCGTCGCCTCGAGTCCGAGGCGCCGCAGGATGGGCTGGGCACAGTGATGCCCGGCCCGCACCGCGATGCCTTCGGCGTTGAGCGCCTTGCCGACCTCGAGCGGTTCGTGCCCGGCCAACACGAAGGACAGCACGCTGGCCTTCTCGTCGGCCGTGCCCACCAGTCGCACGCCCGGAATGGCCGCCAACCGCGGGGTGGCGTACTCCAGCAAGGCGTGCTCGTACGCCGCAATCCGTTCGATGCCAATGCGTTCCACGTACCGGATGGCCTCACCGAGCCCGACGGCATCGGCGATGTTGCCGGTGCCTGCCTCGAACTTGTTCGGCGGTCCCTGGAACACCGAGCGCTCCAGCGTCACATCGGCGATCATGTTGCCGCCACCCTGCCACGGCGGGGTTTCGGCCAGCACGTCCTCGCGTCCGTACAGCACCCCGATGCCCGTCGGCCCGAAGATCTTGTGCCCGGAGAACACGAAGAAATCCGCACCGAGCTCGGCCACGTCGATCGGGATGTGCGGGACGGACTGCGCACCGTCGATCAGCACCCGGGCCCCGTAGCGGTGGCCCAACTCGACGATCGTCTCGACCGGCGTCACCGTGCCGAGCGCATTCGAAACCTGCGTCGCCGCAACCAGTTTCGTGCGGGGGCCCAGTAGGTCCTCGAACTCGCTGAGCAGCAGGTTGCCGGCGTCGTCGACCGGCGCGACCTTGATGACCGCCCCAGTCTGCTGCGCAATCAGTTGCCACGGAACGATATTGGCGTGGTGCTCGAGGTGGGTGATGACGATCTCGTCACCCGGGCCCAGGTGCTTGCCGCCCCACGAGTACGCGACCAGGTTGATGGCCTCGGTGGTGCCGCGAACGAAGATGATCTCCTCGGTCTTGGACGCCCCGATGAACCGCCGGACCGCCTCGCGGGCATCCTCATAGGCATCCGTCGCGCGGGCCGCCAACTCGTGCGCGGCCCGGTGGATGTTCGAGTTCTCGTGGGCGTAGAAGTACGACAGCCGGTCGATGACCGACTGCGGCTTCTGCGTCGTGGCCGCGTTGTCGAACCAGATCAGCGGCTTGCCGTTGACCGTCTCCTTGAGGATCGGGAAATCGGCCCTGATCGCGTGGACGTCGAAGACCTCGTGGTCGTCTTCGATGACCGGAACAGGCTGGGCCGCAACAGGTTCGACCGGGGGCTGCAGAAAGTAGTAATTCCCGCCATCTTCGGACGGTGCCGGAGCGCCTGACCAGCCGAGATCGGGCACCGATGGCACCGTGCCCGGCCACGTCGGTGCGGGGCCGCGCTGGGGCGAGCGAAGCGACGGGGGAGAGCTGGGTGCGACCGGAGCTGACGGCGCCCCCGCCAGCACGCCCGGCACCGTCGGGACCAAGCCAGACGGCACCGCGAACGCCTCCAGCCCACCGAACGGGACGACCGGGCTCACCGCGTTGCCCCGCGGTGCGACCGGCGCTGTCCCCGGCGGAATCCCTTCCGGCCCAGGCGACGTCGGCGCCGGCGCGAACAGCTCCGGCACCGAGACGAACTCGCCCGGCGTGCCCGGGTGTGCCAGACCGGCCGCGGTGGCGGCTGCCGACGTCCCGGTTGTGGCATCCGGGGCCACTCCGCGCGGCGCCACCTGGGTGGTCACCGGCGGACTGTCCGGACCGGGCCGCAGGCTGGTGGCGTAGATCTGGCTCGCCAGCGCCGACAGGTCGTCCTCGCTCAGCGGCAGATCACTTGTACTCATGGAAGTGGTCCACTCCGACGTCCTCGAGGACCGCCAGCGCATCGTCGGTGAGCACCGCCAGCGACGAGTACAGCGTGACCAGGTAGGACGCGATGGCCGACCGGTTGATGCCGGTGAAGCGCACCGACAGCCCCGGGGCCTGCTCGCCGACGAGCCCCGGCTGGAACAGGCCGACCACACCCTGGCGTTCCTCGCCGGTGCGGACCAGGATGAACTTGGTCTTCCCGTCCACGACCGGCACCTTGTCCGACGGGATGATCGGGATGCCGCGCCAGGTGATGAACTGGGCGCCGAACAGGCTGACCACTGGTGGCGGCACGCCGCGACGGGTGGCTTCCCGGCCGAACGCCGCCACCCCGAGCGGGTTGGTCAGGAAGAACGCGGGAGTCTTCCACACCTTGGTGATCAGCGAGTCGAGGTCGTCCGGGGTGGGGGTGCCGCGCAGCGTCTGGATGGTCTGCTCGGGGGTGACCTGCGACAGCAACCCGTACTCCGGGTTGTTGATCAGCTCGGACTCCTGGCGTTCCTTGATGGTCTCGATGGTCAGGCGCAGCTGTTGGGCGACCTGGTCATGCGGACTGGAGTACAGGTCCGACACCCGGGTGTGCACGTCGAGCAGCGTCGAGATGGAGCGCAGCGTGTACTCGCGCGGGCTTGTCTCGTAGTCGACGTAGGTCTCCGGCAGCGGTTCCTCGTTGCCCGAGCCCTGCTCGGCGTGGATCGCGACCTGCTCGGGGTTGACCACGCGGTTGACGCGGTAGATACCGGCCTCGACCGGAACCCAGCTCAGCAGGTGCAGCAGGAATCGCGGGGTGATGGTCGACAGTTGCGGAACTGTCTTGGTGGCATTGGCTAGCTGCCTTGCGGCGAGATCGCCGAGGGCCTGCGATTCGTTCTGCGCAGACGTCATGGGGGGCTACCTCCGACGGGTCGTAGTGGGATGCGGCGGCCACGATACGGCGCTACGGCTGCCCGCACAGGGTTAGCGCGCAGCGTGGTTGAAACCCGGTTTGCTGCGACCGATCGGCCATGGCTTTTCTGCGCGAGTGCCGTATGGTAGGCGGCATGACCCACGACGGATCGCTGCGCATGCCCATGCGGCGCTGCTTCGTCGTGCCGTGTTGTTGTTGATTTTCTGACGCCGGCCCTCTGCGTTCTGCCCGCCCATCTTCTGGCGGAGCACGTAAACGCGCTGTTCACAGCCTCCAGAAAGCCACACAGCAATGTCTTCATCTCTGCTCGCTCTGACCTCCATTCCGCCGCTCGCGCGGGCCCGCACCTCCGTCGCGGTCCGCCGTACCGTGCGCCGGGACGCCGAGATCACCCGGATGACCCGCTACCGCGGCGGCACGTATTCGCCGACCGTCGACACCGTGGTGTTCGCCGACGGGACGACGGCGCGCACCGACCTGATCCGGCTCAACCCGAACATCGACGCGTACTCGCTGGACTTCCTCGGCGTGGCCCCGACCCGGCCGTCGCAGTACCGGCCCGCGAACTGGTCGGCCGTCCCCAACGTGGCAGCGCGCGCGTTCGAGGCCGAGGTCGACTGGATCATCCGCAACTCGTACCCCACCCTCGGGACGGTCGAGTTGAGCCGCCGGGTACGCGCGGCGGGCCATCTGAGCGGTGACGCCCACCTGGCCGAACATGAGGCCATCGCCGCGACACAGGCCGCGATCTGGCATTTCACCAACGGCCTGCGCCTGGACACCCGTCCCCTCAACGTGCCAGTCGCCGTCACACCGCAGCCGGGCGCGATCACCTACGAGTTCGATGGTGAGCCTCAATTGGGCAGCTACACAGTCGAATTGGTCAGTGATGCGGCCGTGTCGTTGGTGCTGCAGAAGTCGGCCGACGGGGCGCGGTGGCGCGACGTCGCGGCGTCGGGACTCAATGTCGCCGCTGGTTACGGGCGCCACCGCCGGACCATCGGCGTCGGGGCCACCGCTTCGGACAGCAGCCCGGGGCGCCAGCACCGGGGGTACCGGTTCTACCGGCTGCTGGTGCTCGCCGACAGTGATACGTTCGTCGAGATCGACGAGGTGGCCTTCACGCTCAACGGCTCCGGGCATCACCGCAATGCCGAACGCGTTGTGGCGCTGTACAACTACCTCGTGGCCGGCGCCGAGGCGGCGCGCAACGTGACGGTGGTGCCGCGGCTGATCGCAGACCGCGCAGTGGTCGGTGACGTCGTCGGCCCGTTCCGGTTCGAGGCCACCGACGCGGCGACGCTCACCGCGGTGGGCGGCACGCTCATCGACGCGGCGGGTGCGCCGATCACCGCGCCGGTTCTTCCCGGAACCGACATCTATGTGCGGCCCGCACCGGCGGCGCGCCGGGTTGCCGTCACCGCGAGTGTGCCTGCGGCGCAGAACGGTTTCGGCGGTCGCGTCATCACCGGGGTGGCGCACGACAGCAGCCTGACGCCCGTCGCCCTCGCGGTGCCGACCCCGACCGTCATCGACTTCGAGCTCACCTTCTAGTCCGTGGGATTTGTGCACGATTTTCCGCGCGGCCCGCGGAAAATCGTGCACAAATCACCTGTCACATCGGCGCGTTGGCGGGCTGGAACACCCCGCTGCTGTCGGCCTCTTCTTCGGCGCGGATCACGTGCACGACGGCGTTGATCAGTGCCAGGTGGGTGAACGCTTGCGGGAAGTTGCCCAGGTGCCGGCCGGTGCGGGGCTCGATCTCCTCGGCGTAGAGGTGCAGCGGGCTGGCGAACGACAGGAGTTTCTCACAGAGGTGCCGGGCCCGGCTCACTTCGCCGATCTCGACCAGCGCGGACACCAGCCAGAACGAGCAGATGGTGAAAGTGCCTTCCTCGCCGGACAATCCGTCGTCGGTCTCTTCGGTGCGGTAGCGCAGCACCAGACCTTCCTCGGTGAGCTCTTCGGCGATGGCCAGCACGGTCGCACGCACCCGCGGGTCGTCGGCCGGCAGGAACCGGGTGAGGATCGCGAGCAGCAGTGAGGCATCGAGGGCGTCGTCGCCGTAACGCTGCGTCAGCACTCCGCGCTTGTCGACACCGTGGGTGAGGACGTCTTCCTTGATCTCATCGGCGATCTTGCGCCACTGCTGCGCGTAGGACTTTTCCCCTTGCAGCTCAGCGAGTTTCGAACCGCGGTCCAACGCCACCCAGCACATGATCTTGCTGGACGTGAAGTGCTGCGGCTCGCCGCGCACCTCCCAGATGCCGCGGTCGGGTTCCTTCCAGTGCTTGATCGCTTCTTCCACTTGGTTTTTCAGCACCGGCCACAGCATCTCGGGAATCTGCTCGCGGGACTTGGCGTGCAGGTAGACCGAATCGAGCATCGTGCCCCAGATGTCGTGCTGCATCTGGTTGTAGGCGCCGTTGCCGATCCGGACCGGCCGTGAGTAGTCGTAGCCGGACAGGTGATGCAGTTCCTCCTCGACGAGGCTGCGCTCGCCGCCGACGCCGTACATCACCTGAAGGGGATGGCGCTCACCATTGTTCGCGCCGGACACGTCGGCGATGAACGAGAAGAAGTCGTCGGCCTCGCGGTCCAGCCCCAGGGTGTACAGGCCCCACAGTGCGAACGTGGAGTCGCGGATCCACGAGTACCGGTAGTCCCAGTTCCGTTCGCCCTGCGGGGTTTCCGGCAGCGACGTGGTACTCGCGGCCAGTAGTGCGCCGGTCGGTGAGTAGGTCAGGCCCTTGAGGGTCAGCGCGCTGCGCTGCAGGTACGACCGCCACGGGTGGTCCGGGAAGTCGCCGACGTTGATCCACTGCCGCCACGCCTCGCTGGTCTTCCACATCTTGTCGGAGGCCTCGTCGAAGGTCTGGGGCGCCGGGTGTTTGGACCACGACAGCGCGACGAACACCTTGTCGCCCTCGGTGAGCCTGGTCCTGGCCCGCGCCTCGTGGCCCTCCAGACCGATCCGCAGGTTGGTGGTCAGCCGCATCGTCGGATGCGCCTCCGGGTTCTTGCCGGCCCGCGCGATGGCCTCGCCGTAGGCGGCCGCCGAGTACTCCCAGGCCGCGCTTTCCCGGTGGTAGTCGAACGAGGGTTCACAGCTCATGACGAACTCGACGGTGCCGCTGACGCAGCGGACGGTGCGCAGCAGGATGTGCTCGGCGTCCCAGTCCATCGGGGTGCGACGGTGGGTCCGCGACCGGGTCTCGATGTCGTGCCACGGCCCCATCACGAGGGCGTCGCGCACGATGGCCCAGCCGGTGTGCGTCTGCCACGTGGTCTCCAGGATCAGCGAGCCCGGGAGGTACCGCCGTGCGGACGGCACCGTCACCCCGTAGGGCGCGAGCCGGAAGTGGCCGGCGCCGCGGTCCAGGATGGAGCCGAAGACGCTGGGGGAGTCCGGGCGCGGTACACACATCCACTCCACGGAGCCCGCCGAGGAGATCAGGCAGGTGTTCTCGCAGTCGGACAGGAAGGCGTAGTCCGCGATCGGTGGGAACGGCGTGCGTACCGCCGTCGAAATCGCACCGCCGGTCAGCGAATCGTCGCCCGCGGCGGCGAGATGAGGAATCCCGTGACCATTCGCCAAGATGTGGCCCGGGTCGTTGGACTGACCTGACTTGTCCGTGTGTGGCAGCACCATTCGCACATCATCGACTGCATCTGCGGTTGGCGTCCACTGAAAGGCCCGAGGAGGCCTGCCGGATTCAACCCATCGCGATTCGAAAGGGCGCACACCGTAGGCTGGAATCGATGAACGGCATTCTGAATTGGTGGGACGGCGTTGAGCTGTGGCTGTCCGGTCTGTCGTTCGTGCTACAGACCATCATCGTGATGCCTGTGGTGCTGCTGCTCGCATACGGCCTGGCAGTGCTGCTCGACGTGGCTCTGGGCTACACCATCACCCTGCTGCACCGGGCCCGCCACGTCGAGGAGGACGCACTGTGAACGGACTGCCTCAGTCGAGGGTGACCCTGATCCTGGTGCTGCTGGTGGTGCTCGTCATTGTCACCTGGCTGCTCACTCGCTGAGCAGTAGCTGCCGAGCAACCTCTGATATTCTTCCCGCCATGCACGCAGCGTCCGGCACTACCGAGGGCCACATCCTGGCTCTCATTGCCGTGGGTACCCGCGCTGTTGCTGACGTCGCCTGTTGTCGCTGACCCGTTTCCGTCCGCGGTTTCTGGGATCGGCGTTGGCCACTGCTATGCCCACGTGCTGATCAACCACCTTGCCGTGTGACGGGTAGCTCATCCCGTAAACCCGCAAGGAAGGTCCACCAATGCACAAGATCATCAAGAACTGGCGACCCGCCACCGCGGTCGCTGCCGTCGTGGCCAGCACCACGGTGCTCGCCGCCTGCGGTGGCGGCGCGAGTGACGTCGCCGGCGGTGGTGGCGGTGCGCAGTCGGGTGCCAACACCACCCTCACCCTGGTGGCCTATGCCGTGCCGGAGCCCGGCTGGAGCAAGATCATCCCGGCGTTCGCCGCCACGCCCGAAGGCAAGGGTGTCGCGGTGACGACGTCGTACGGCGCCTCGGGTGACCAGTCGCGCAAGGTCGAGTCGGGCGCACCCGCCGACATCGTCAACTTCTCGGTGGAGCCCGACGTCACCCGCCTGGTGAAGGCCGGCAAGGTCAGCAAGGACTGGAACGCCGATGCCACGAAGGGAGTCCCGTTCGGTTCGGTGGTGTCGCTGGTCGTGCGCAAGGGCAACCCCAAGGGCATCAAGGATTGGGACGACCTGCTCAAGCCGGGCATCGAGGTCGTCACACCGAGCCCGCTGAGCTCGGGTTCGGCCAAGTGGAACCTGCTCGCGCCGTACGCCGTGAAGAGCAACGGTGGCAAGGATGCCCAGGCCGGCATCGACTTCGTCCGGCAGCTGGTCGTCGAGCACATCAAGACGCGTCCGGGCTCGGGCCGGGAAGCCACCGACCTGTTCCTGCACGGCACCGGTGACGTGCTGATCAGCTACGAGAACGAGGCCATCAACGTCGAGCGGCAGGGCAAGGACGTCGAGCACGTCAACCCGCCGCAGACCTTCAAGATCGAGAACCCGGTGGCTGTCGTGACGTCGGGTCCGCACCAGGACAAGGCCAACGCGCTGAAGAACTTCCTCTACACCGCGGAGGGCCAGAAGCTGTGGGCCCAGGCGGGGTTCCGTCCGGTCGATCCTGCCGTCACCGCCGAATTCGCCAAGGACTTCCCGACCCCGGAGAAGCTGTGGACCATCGCTGACCTGGGTGGATGGAAGACGGTCGATCCGGCGTTGTTCGACAAGGAAAACGGCAGCATCACCAAGATCTACAAGCAGGCCACTGGATGACAAGCACTGTTCAGTTCGACGGCGTCCCGGCCCGGCCCGAGTCCAATGGTGACTCGGCCGGGCCGGGTCCCGGTGTGCGGAACGCCCTCGGCAGCACGTCGTTACGGGTCGGGGCGGCGAGCATCTGGTTGTCCGTCATCGTGTTGCTGCCGCTGGCCGCGATTCTGGTGCAGTCCGCCCGCGGCGGCTGGGGGTACTTCTGGTCCGCGGTGACATCAAATTCAGCACTCGCCTCCTTCCGGGTGACGCTGGAGGTCTCGGCGGCCGTTGCGCTCATCAACCTCGTCTTCGGGCTGTTGGTGGCGTGGGTGCTGACCCGGGACGACTTCCTCGGTAAGCGACTCGTAGACGCGGTCATCGACCTGCCGTTCGCGTTGCCGACCATCGTGGCCAGCCTCGTGATGCTGGCGCTCTACGGTCCGGCCAGTCCGGTCAACCTGCATCTCCAGCACACCAAGTGGGGCATCGGCGTTGCCCTGCTGTTCGTGACGCTGCCGTTCGTGGTGCGGTCGGTGCAGCCGGTGCTGCTCGAACTGGACCGGGAAACCGAGGAGGCGGCCGCGTCACTGGGCGCCAACAACTTCGTGATCTTCACCAAGGTCGTGCTGCCGGCGCTGCTGCCCTCGCTGCTCTCGGGCGCCGGCCTGGCCTTCTCGCGCGCCATCGGCGAATTCGGCTCGGTGGTGCTGATCGGTGGCGCGGTACCCGGCGAGACCGAGGTGTCCTCGCAGTGGATTCGGACGCTGATCGAAAACGACGACCCCACGGGCGCAGCGGCGATCTCGATTGTGCTGCTGTTGATCTCGTTCGTCGTGCTGTTCGTACTGCGGGTCATCGGATCGCGCGCGGCCAAGCGTCAGGAGCTTTCCGCATGACCCTCTCGCCACTGGTTCGCTATCTCGCCCGGTACGTCGCGTTGGCCTACATCGCAGTGCTCGTCATCGTGCCAGTCGGCCTGATCCTCTGGCGGACATTCCAGCCCGGTCTGGGCGAGTTCTTCGCCCAGATCAGCACGCCGGCAGCGATTTCCGCGCTGCAGTTGTCATTGCTCGTCGTCGCCATCGTGGTGCCGCTCAATGTGCTGTTCGGAGTGCCGACCGCATTGGTGTTGGCCCGCAACAGGTTCCGCGGCAAGAGTGTGCTGCAGGCGGTGATCGACCTGCCGTTCGCGGTCTCGCCCGTCGTCGTCGGTGTGGCGTTGATCCTGTTGTGGGGATCGGCCGGCCTGCTGGGCTTCGTCGAGCACAGCTGGGGATTCAAGATCATCTTCGGCTTCCCCGGCATCGTGCTGGCCAGCATCTTCGTGACCGTGCCGTTCGTGATTCGCGAGGTCGAACCGGTGTTGCACGAACTGGGCACCGACCAGGAAGAAGCAGCCTCCACCCTGGGCGCGCAGTGGTGGCAGACGTTCTGGCGGATCACGCTGCCCTCCATCCGCTGGGGCCTGACCTACGGCGTCGTCCTGACCGTTGCCCGCACGCTGGGGGAGTACGGCGCCGTCGTCATGGTGTCCTCCAACCTGCCCGGCCAATCCCAGACCCTCACCCTGCTGGTCTCCGATCGGTACAGCCGCGGCGCCGAATACGGCGCTTACGCCATGTCGACAGTGCTGATGGCCGTCGCGGTGATCGTGCTGATCGTGCAGGTAATCCTCGACGCCCGGCGTGTCCGGGCGGCACAATGAGCTTTCGATAGGAAGAAACCGATCATGAGTGACGAGCAGAAGCAGGGCAGCCCGCCCGCCATCACGGTGCGCGGTGCCAACAAGCACTACGGCGACTTCGCGGCCCTCGACAACGTCGACTTCGACGTGCCCGAGGGGTCGCTGACCGCGCTGCTCGGCCCGAGTGGGTCGGGCAAGTCCACTCTGTTGCGGGCCATCGCCGGCCTCGACACCCCGGACACGGGCACCATCACCATCAAGGGCAACGACGTCACCGGCGTGCCGCCCCAGCGCCGTGGCATCGGGTTCGTCTTCCAGCACTACGCGGCGTTCAAGCACCTCACCGTGCGCGAGAACGTCGCGTTCGGCCTGAAGATCCGCAAGAAGCCCAAGTCCGAGGTCAAAGCGAAGGTCGACGACCTGCTGGAAGTGGTGGGCCTGAGCGGTTTCCAGACGCGCTACCCCAGCCAGCTCTCCGGCGGCCAGCGTCAGCGTATGGCACTGGCCCGGGCCCTCGCGGTCGATCCCCAGGTGCTGCTGCTCGACGAGCCGTTCGGTGCCCTCGACGCCAAGGTCCGTGACGACCTGCGCACCTGGCTGCGTCGTCTGCACGACGAGGTGCACGTCACCACCGTGCTGGTCACGCACGACCAGGCCGAGGCGCTCGACGTCGCCGACCGGATCGCGGTGCTGAACAAAGGTCGCATCGAGCAGGTCGGGTCGCCGACCGAGGTCTACGACAGCCCGGCCAACCCGTTCGTGATGTCGTTCCTCGGCGCGGTGTCGACGCTCAACGGGACGCTGGTGCGCCCCCACGACATTCGCGTGGGCCGCAACCCCGACATGGCCATTTCTGCGGCCGACGGCGATGTGGCGGCCACCGGAGTGCTCCGGGCCAAGGTCGACCGCGTGGTGGTCCTCGGCTTCGAGGTTCGCGTCGAGCTGACGACCGCGGCGGACCACACGCCGTTCACCGCCCAGATCACGCGCGGTGACGCTGAAGCGCTGCAGCTCCTCGAAGGTGACACCGTGTACGTCCGGGCCACCCGCATCCCGCCGATCGCGGGACACACGCAAGAAGTCGAGGCGGTGCTGGCGCGCGCCTGAGCCACAAGGGATTACGCACCGCGGCCGTGCAACCGGACTGATCTGGTTGCACGGCCGCGGTGTTTGCGTTGACCCCGCGCCGAGGGCGGGAAAGCATCAGGCGAACGAATGTCAGATGTACATCGCCGGGTCGATGTAGCTGGTCGGGTCGACGGCAGGCTCGCGCTGCTTCTCGGTACGCGGGCGCACGATCGCCGGAATTCCGGTCGCGATCGAATCTGCCGGAACATCGTGTGTGACAACGGCATTGGCGCCGACGGCGGAGTCGTCACCGATGATGATGGGGCCGAGCACCTTGGCGCCCGCACCGACGGTCACCCGGTTGCCGATGGTGGGGTGCCGCTTGCCGTGATTGAGACTGCGGCCGCCGAGGGTCACCCCGTGATAGAGCATGACGTCGTCACCGATCTCGGTGGTCTCGCCGATCACCACGCCCATGCCGTGGTCGATGAAGAACCGGCGGCCGATGGTCGCCCCCGGGTGAATCTCGATGCCCGTGAGGAACCGGGTGAACTGTGCCAGCACCCGCGCGGGTCCACGCCCGCCCGGCCTCGTCCACAGCTTGTGGGCCAGCCGGTGCGACCAGATGGCATGCAGGCCGGAGTACACCAGGGCGTTCTCGACATCGCCGCGCGCCGCCGGATCGTGGCCGCGGGCGTTGTCCAGGTCCTCGCGGAGGGTCGCCAACAGGGTCATGCGGGGTCAGTCCCGGATGTGCTCGTACAGGGCCGTGGAGACGTACCGCTCACCGAAGTCGGGGATGATCACCACGATCAGCTTGCCGGCGTTCTCGGGGCGCTTGGCCAGCTCCAATGCGGCCCACACGTTGGCGCCCGCCGAGATGCCGCCCAGGATGCCCTCGTCGGTGCCCAGCGCGCGGGCCACCTCGATGGCGTCGGGGAACGCGACGTCGATGATCTCGTCGTACACGGAGCGGTCCAGCACCTCGGGGACGAAGTTCGCGCCGAGGCCCTGAATCTTGTGCGGCCCGGCCTGCCCGCCGGTGAGGATGGGGGAGTCGACCGGTTCGACGCCGACGATCTTCACGTCGGGCTTGCGGGACTTGAGGACGTGCCCGACGCCCGTGAGGGTGCCGCCGGTTCCGATGCCGGCGACGAAGATGTCGACCTCGCCGTCGGTGTCGGCCCAGACCTCCTCGGCCGTGGTCTTCTCGTGGATCGCGGGGTTGGCCGGGTTGGCGAACTGGTCGGCGGCGACGGAGTTGGGGGTCTCGGCGAGAATCTGCTTGGCCTTGGCGACCGCGCCGGCCATGCCCTCGGCACCCGGCGTCAGCACGATCTCGGCGCCATATGCGCGCAGCATGACCCGTCGTTCGACGGACATGGTCTCCGGCATGGTCAGGATGACCTTGTAGCCGCGGGCCGCACCCACCAGGGCCAGCGCGATGCCGGTGTTGCCGCTGGTGGCCTCCACGATGGTGCCGCCGGGCTTGAGCTCACCGGACTGTTCGGCGGCGTCGACGATCGCCACGCCGATCCGGTCTTTCACGCTGTTGGCCGGGTTGTAGAACTCCAGCTTCGCGACGACCTGTGCACCAGCGTTCTCTGTCACCCGATTGAGCCGGACCAGCGGGGTGCGGCCGACCAATTCGGTGACATTGGCGTAGATCTTGCCCATCGATGACCTCTCGTCGGACCTGCTGGTGAAATTGTGATGCCCGCGCGGCACTGCCGTGCCACACCTGACCGTCACGCCGCGACAGGCACCTGCCGAATCTGCTGAATCGCAGGTGCTCCGTCAAGGGTTTCGATCATCACAAAATCTATCTGCTTGGGACAACGCGTCACCCCGGGGTCGGTATTTCATACCTCGATGCGGGAGCCCAGGACCACCGTACGGTCGAGTGGCAGCCGGAAATAGGCCGCGGCGTCGGAAGTGATGTACGACGTACCGATGAAAAGCCTTGTCCGCCACGGGGCCATCGAGGGCTCCTTGCCCATCACCAGATCGACCTTGGACAGGAAATAGGTGGCGCCGGAGAGATCCAGTGGCCCCTCGGTGTGAGCCGAATCGAGCAGCGCGAGGGCAGCGGGCACGTCGGGCCGGTCCATGTAGCCGTACGTGGCGGTGACATGGATGATGCCGTCGTCGGTGTAGCCGAGGTCGTCGATGGCCAGCCGGTCGGCGGGGGCGACGCGTGGCACCGTCGCCGTCACCAGGGACAGCACCACCACGTGCTCGTGCAGCATGCGGTTGTACTTGACGTTGGCGCGCATGGCCAGCGGCGCGGTCTCGATGCCGCGGTTGAGGAACACCGCGGTGCCCGGTACGCGCGTCAGCGGCGGGTCGCTGGAGACGATGGAGTCGACGAACTGGCGCAACGGCCCTTCGACAGCGTCGCGGGCCCGGGTCACCACCGCGCGGCCCTGCTGCCAGGTGGTCATCACCGTGAACGCGATCAACCCGATCAGCAGCGGCAGCCAGGCGCCGTGCACCAGCTTGGTCAGGTTGGCGGCGAGGAACAACAGGTCCACGGTGAGCAGCGGGATGCCGATGGCGATCACCGACCACACGGGCCAGTTCCATCTGGCCCGCGCGATGTTGAGGAACAGCAGGGTGGTGATGGTCATGGTCCCGGTCACCGCCATTCCGTACGCATAGCCGAGCGCGGCGGAGCTGCGGAACGCGAATACCAGGGTCAGGACGGCGAACAACAGCATGCTGTTGATCCAGGGCACGTAGATCTGGCCCATCGTGGACGCCGATGTGTGCAGGATCCGCAGTCGCGGCAGATAGCCCAGATGGGCGGCCTGGGCGGCGACGGAGAACGCTCCGGTGATCACGGCCTGCGAGGCGATCACGGTGGCCGCGGTGGCCAGGAGCACCATCGGCAGCCGGCCCCAGTCAGGGGTCAGCAGGAAGAACGGTGCGTCGTGAACCGTCGGGTTCTGCAGCAGCAGCGCGCCCTGCCCGAAATAGCTCAGCACGCACGCCGGGAACACCAGCAGCAGCCACGCAAAGGTGATCGGCTTGCGGCCGAAATGGCCCATGTCCGCGTACAGGGCTTCTGCGCCGGTCACCGACAGCACCACGGCGGCCAGCGCGAAGAACGCGATGTGGAAATGTCCGGCCATGAAGCTCAGTGCGTACCCGGGGTTCAGGGCGCGCAGGATCTCGGGCTCTCTGGCGATCCCCGTCACTCCGCACGCGCCGATCACCGTGAACCACACGATCATCACCGGACCGAAGAACTTTCCGACGACCGCGGTGCCGCGGCTCTGCACGCTGAACAGCGCGATGATGATCACCGCGGTGATCGGGACCACCCAGTCCGTGAGGCCGGGGTCGATGGTTTTCGAGCCTTCGACCGCGGACAGCACCGAGATGGCCGGGGTGATCATCGAGTCACCGAAAAACAATGCGGCACCGAGGATTCCGAGTGCGGCGAGGACGGACGCGGTGCGCTTGCCGAGCTTGTTCGACGAGCGCTTGACCAGGGTGATCAGCGCCATGACGCCGCCCTCGCCGTCGTTGTCGGCACGCATCACCAAGCTGACGTAGGTGATGGTGACGATCAGCATCACCGACCAGAACACCAGGGAGACGACGCCGTAGATGTTGTCATGGGTGATCGGCACCGGGTGCGGGTCATCGGGATTGAACAGCGTCTGCATGGTGTAGATCGGGCTGGTCCCGATGTCGCCGAAGACGACGCCCAGCGCGCTGATGGCCAGGCCGGCCGAACCCAGAGGGCCCAGCCCCTTACGGCCGGTGTCGGGGTGTGTGCCCACGCGCGGTGTCTCCTTGGTCCGGATCGTTGTCGACGGTCCGGATCGTAGGCGACGGAAGCGTGGTGCGTGATCAGGATCGAGCCGCGGGCGATCGCGGGTCGCGCCGTTGACGCGGCGGCACACCAGGAGGACCGATGTCGGCAGCGCCATCATGGACAGCAGTTGCAGCAGGTCAGACATCGGTTGTCCCGGATATTCGCATGAGCCCGAGTCAACCGGTGTCGTCGCTGCGGTGCCACGATCTATACGCGATCCATACGGCGGCGGCCGCAGTCTTGCCAGGATTCAGACGGCTTACGCCGCGTGCCGGACGGCAGCGACGTCGTCGAAGCGGTCCAGTACGGTCTCGGCGACGAGCCGGTGCGAGCCCAGCGGCTGGGCCATGGGAATCCGGTGTGTGGCAGCGAATTCGGCGACTCGGTCGGTGATTGTGCCGTGGGCCAGGAACCAGGGCGCGATGACCAGCCGCGTCGCGCCTCGATCCAGCAACTGCTCGGCGGCTTCGGCCAGGTTCGCCTGCGGGCCGGTGGCGAACGCCGTCGTGGCCTGCCAGTGGGTGCCCGCGACCATTCCGGTGGCCACCGCGCCGGTGCGTGCGTTGGCCGCCGCCGAAGACGAACCCACTGCCGTCACCAGGACGCCGACGCCGGCGTCCAGTCGGGACACTCCGGAGTGCGTGAGCCGCTGGCTCAGCACGTGGATCAGGCGGTCGTCTTCGCCGAGTACATCGGCCTGCCGGACCGCCGGATTGACCGCGGCGATCATCTCGGGGATGTCGATGCGCGCGTGATAGGCGTCGGCCAACAGCAGTGGCACGACGACACCATCGGCGCGGGAGCCGGCCAGCACGTCCCGCAGATTCGGCGAATTCTGTTCGCAGAACGCCACTTTGACATCGAGGCCACGCCGCGAGGCAGCCACCGTGCGAGCCACCTCGCGGGCGTTCGCCGCGGACCGCGGATCGGCACTGCCGTGCGCGGTGAGAATCAGTTGCAAGACAACCTCAGGACGCGTGCAGACCGCATTCGGTCTTGGACAGACCGGCCCAGCGACCACTGCGTGGGTCAGCGCCCTCGACCGGCTTCTGCGTGCACGGAGCGCAGCCGATGGACGGATAGCCTTCGTCCACAAGCGGATTCACGAGAATGCCGTTGGCTTCGATGTACGCCTGCATGTCGTCGTCGCTCCACGCGGCGATCGGGTTGATCTTCACCAGACCGAATGCCTCGTCGAAACTGATGAGCGGAGCGTTGGCGCGCGTCGGCGCCTCGACCCGGCGGATACCGGTCACCCAGGCCGTGTAGCCCTTGAGCGCCTTGGACAGCGGCTGCACCTTGCGCAGGTTGCAGCAGCGGGCGGCGTCGCTGGCGAACAGGTCCTTGCCCACCAGCTGATCCTGCTCGGCGACGGTCTGCTCGGGCGTCACGTTCACCACGTTCACCCCGTACACGGCCTCGACCGCGTCGCGGGTGCCGATGGTCTCGGCGAAGTGGTAGCCCGTGTCCAGGAACAGCACGTCGACGCCGGGATGGACCTTGGCCGCCATCTCGACCAGCACGGCGTCCTGCATGTTGGAAGCCACCACGTACTGGCCGGAAAAATTGTCCTCGACCCAGCGCAGCAGTTCCTCGGCAGTGGCGTCGGCCAGTTCTTCGGCCCCGCGCTCGGCGAGTGCCCTCAGTTCGACTGCAGTCATGCCACTCACGTCTACGTTCACCTCAAATCAGCTTCGTCGGCCCGAATGGCCCACTGAGCGAAACGCTCGCCGGCCTCGCGTTGTTTCACGAAGTTGCGCACGACACGATCGATGTAGTCGCCGAGCTCGGTGGCCAGCACCTTGTGCTGACGCAGCTTGCGGCCGAAACCGCTGTCCAAGCCGAGGCTGCCGCCCAGATGTACCTGGAAGCCCTCTTCGGGACCATTCCCGTCGTCGATCATCTGGCCCTTGAAGCCGATGTCGGCGATCTGGATGCGGGCGCACGAGTTCGGGCAGCCGTTGAGGTTGATCGTCACCGGGACGTCGAGCTCGGCGTTCAGGTCGGCCAGCCGCTGCTCCAGCTCCGGAACCAGGGACTGGGCCCGAACACGGGTCTCGGCGAACGACAATTTGCAGTACTCGATGCCGGTGCAGGCCATCAGGTTCTTGCGCCAGTGCGACGGCCGCGTCTGCAGGCCCAGGGCGTCCAGGCCGGCGATCAGTTCTTCGACCTTGTCGTCGGCGACGTCGAGGATGATCAGCTTCTGGTACGGGGTCAGGCGGATCCGGTCGGAGCCGGCGGCCTCGGCCAGGTCGGCGACCTTGGTCAGGATGGTGCCCGACGAGCGACCGGCGATGGCCGCGACGCCGACGGCGTTCAGGCCGTTCTTGAGCTTCTGCACGCCGACGTGGTCGATGGTGTGCGGAACCTGCTCCGGGGCGGGACCGTCGATGAGCTTGCGCCCGAGGTACTCGGTCTCGAGAACTTCCCTGAATTTTTCTACGCCCCAGTCCTTGATCAGGAACTTCAGGCGGGCCTTGGAGCGCAGGCGGCGGTAGCCGTAGTCGCGGAAGACCTTGGTGATGCCCTCCCAGACGTCCGGCACCTCGGCCAGCGGCACCCACGCGCCGAGGCGCTGGGCCAGCATCGGGTTGGTGGACAGCCCACCGCCGACCCAGATGTCCAGGCCGGGGCCGTGCTCGGGGTGGTTGACGCCGATGAAGGCGATGTCGTTGATCTCGTGCGCGACGTCCTGCAAGCCGGAGATGGCGGTCTTGTACTTGCGCGGCAGGTTGGAGAACTCGGGGTTGCCGATGTAGCGGCTGACGATCTCGTCGACGGCCCAGCTCGGGTCGAGCACCTCGGTGAGCGACTCACCGGACAGCGGGCCACCCAGCACCACACGCGGGCAGTCGCCGCACGCTTCGGTGGTCTGCAGGCCGACGGATTCGAGGCGCCGCCAGATCTCGGGCACATCCTCGATCCGGATCCAGTGGTACTGGATGTTCTCCCGGTCGGTGATGTCGGCGCTGTCCTGCGCGAACTCGACAGAGATTTCACCGATGGTCCGCAGGGCCGCGCTCGTCAGCGCGCCACCGTCGCAGCGCACCCGCATCATGAAGTACGGGGCTTCCAGCATGTCGGCGTTGTCGTCGCCGGTGAAGGTGCCGTCGTAGCCCTGCTCGCGCTGGGTGTAGAGACCCATCCAGCGGTAGCGGCCGCGCAGGTCGTCCTTGTCGATGCTGCTGAAGCCCTGCTTGGAGTGGACGTCGATGATGCGCTGGCGCACGTTGAGTGCGTCGTCCTCCAGCTTGAACACCTCGTTGGGGTTCAGCGGCTCGCGATTGCCCAGTGCCCACTGGCCTTCATCGCGGGTCTTGGCAGGTTTTGCTGTTGTCACGGGGTGGTTTCCTTCGCACAAGAGCAGGCGTTGGATCACGCGTTAGCCGGGGGCTGTCCGGCATTGCCGATCCTGTGCCGGCTGAAAGATCTGATTGTCAGAGCTGAGGCATCAAGGCGGGCATCAAGGCAGACAGCAACAGCTGCATACGCGCTTGAAGTCGACATGCCGCCGCATTACCAATGCGGAACCGAGGGCGCGGTTGAGGCTGGCGGACACCCCGTCATTCTGCCACGAGCAGGGCATTCGGCCTAACCGGGCCAGGTTGGCGATCAGCGTGAGCAAAACTTCACCAGCCGCGATGGGACACTGGTTGCCATGAACCCCGATCAGCGGCACGGCGCTTCCGTGGCCGGTCCGTTCGGGATCTACATCCACGTGCCCTTCTGCGCGACGCGGTGCGGGTACTGCGATTTCAACACCTATACCGCCAGTGAGCTGGGCGGAGCCAGTCCCGAGGGCTGGCTGACGGCACTGCGCACCGAGTTGGCGATGGCAGGTGCCCAGGTCGAGCTGCCGGTCGACACGGTGTTCGTCGGCGGCGGTACCCCATCCCTGCTCGGTGGCTCCGGACTCGCAGCGGTACTCGACGCGGTGCGGGACAACTTCCGCCTCGATCCCGGGGCCGAGGTGACCACCGAATCCAATCCGGAGTCGACGTCGCCGGAGTTCTTCACCGCGCTGCTCGAGGCCGGCTACACCCGCATTTCGCTCGGTATGCAGTCGACGGCACCGCACGTGCTGCTGGCACTCGACCGCACCCATTCGGCGGGCCGCGCCCCGGCGGCCGCCCGTGAGGCCCTGGCGGCCGGGTTCGCGCACGTCAACCTCGACCTCATCTACGGCACGCCGGGGGAATCCGACGACGACCTGCGCCGCTCCGCCGACGCCGCGATCGAGGCCGGCGTCGACCACGTCTCGGCCTATGCCCTGATCGTCGAGGACGGCACGGCCCTGGCCCGGAAGGTCCGGCGCGGCGAGCTTCCTGCGCCCGACGACGACGTGCTCGCGGCCCGCTACGAGCTGCTGGATACGCACTTGAGCCGGGCCGGCCTCGATTGGTACGAGGTGTCGAACTGGAGCCGTCCGGGCGGCGAGTGCCGACACAATCTGGGTTATTGGGACGGCGGCCAATGGTGGGGTGCCGGACCGGGCGCGCACGGGTTCGTCGGCAGTCGGCGGTGGTGGAATGTGAAGCACCCCAATGCTTATGCCCAGGCGCTGGCCGAGGGCAGCCTGCCGGTCGCGGACTTCGAGGAGCTGGACGACGCCACCCGCCACGTCGAGGACGTCATGTTGCGGCTGCGGCTGCGCAGCGGTCTGCCGGTCGCCGTCCTCACCGCGGCGGAGCGGGACCGGGCGCAGGAGGTGGTGGCAGACGGTCTCGTAGAGGTCACCGGCGACCGTCTGGTGCTGACCGATCCGGGCCGGTTGTTGGCCGACGCCGTGGTGCGCACCGTCCTGGCCTGAACAGCGGGCGGGTGCGCATACCCCACACCCAGTGGCTATGGTTAGGCAAACCTTAGTCATCGGCGGAGTGGGTATTCGTATGACCAACGCAGAACCGTCGCCGCGTGAGCAGCTCAAACGGGCGAAGCTCGCGGCGGCGCAGGATCGCGTGGCGCTGAAAGAGCTGCTGGCCCCGGTGCGCGGCCGCACCGCGCTGGCGCAATTGCTGCAGCTGATCGCGGCAGCGGCGACGGTGGTGCCGTTCATCGGCATCGTCGAGTTGGGCCGGTGCCTGCTTGCCGGCGGCCCGATCGACGCGGGCCGGGTGTGGACCATCGTCGCGGTCTTCATCGGCGGCGGCCTCGGGGTGCGCACACTGGCCGGCGGCCTGGCGCTGACGCTCACCCACCACGCCGACGTCCAGTTGCAGGGTGAACTTCGCCGTCGGCTGGTGACCACGCTCGGGCGGCTTCCGCTGGGCTGGTTCGGTGCGACGTCCTCCGGTGAGGTGCGCAAGGCGGTCCAGCACGATGTGGGCGAACTGCACCACCTGGTGGCGCACGCCGCGGTCGAGAAGACCGGGGCGCTGGCGACGCCGGCGTTCGGCCTGGCGTACTGCTGGTACCTGGACTGGCGGCTGGGCCTGCTGGCCATCGGCACCATTCCGATCTACCTCGTGGTCTACGGCGTCCTGATGCGCGGCGCGACGGCCCGCATGGGGCAGATGAACGAGGGCATCGCCCAGATCAGCGCGACCATCGTCGAGTTCATCGCCGGCGTCTCGGTGGTCAAGACGTTCGGCGAAACCGGCAAGGCGCACAAGCGATTTGCCGATGCCGCCGACGAATTCAACGACGGCTTCGCAGGTTTCGTCGGCCCCATGGTCCGGCTGCGCGCGGTGTCCTCGGTGTTCGTCGAGGCACCGGTGGTGCTGCTGGTCAACCTGGCCGGCGGCCTGTGGTTCATCCGCAGTGGTTGGGTCACGCCCATCGAGGTGCTGGGATCGACCCTCGTCGCCGTCACCATCCCGACGGCGGTACTGGCCGTCGGCTACTCGGCCGCCGCGAGCCGCCAGGCAGTGGCCGCGGCCGGACGGCTGACGGCGCTGCTGACCGCCCCCGAGTTGCCGATTGCCGAGAACCCGCAAGTACCGCAGGATAATTCGGTCAGCTTCTCGGGCGTCGAGTTCTCGTATGACGGCACCAACACAGTGCTGCAGGACATTTCGCTGGAGCTGCCGGCCGGCAGCATCACCGCGCTGGTCGGCCCGTCCGGCAGTGGCAAGTCCACGCTGGCGACGCTGGTGCCGCGCTTCCACGATGTCACCGCGGGCGCGGTGCGCATCGGCGACGTCGACGTCCGCCAGATCGATCCCGCGGTGCTGTACCGGCACGTGGGATTCGTCCTACAGGACGTGCAGCTGCTGGGCATGAGCGTGGCCGACAACATCCGGCTGGGTCGCTCCGGCGCCGACGACGCGGACGTACACGCCGCGGCGCGCGCCGCGCACATCCACGACCGGATCATGGCCCTGCCGCGCGGGTATGACTCGGTCGTCGGGGAGGACGCGCACTTCTCCGGCGGTGAGGCCCAGCGCATCAGTATCGCCCGCGCGTTGCTCGCCGATACCCCGATCCTGGTGCTCGACGAGGCCACGGCCTTTGCCGACCCGGACTCCGAGGCGCAGATCCAGGCGGCGCTGTCGACCCTGATCGAGGGCCGGACCGTGTTGGTGATCGCACACCGGCTGGGGTCGATCGTCGGCGCGGACAACATCGTCGTCCTGGGCGACGGACGGATTGTCGAACAGGGTCGACACGGCGAATTGCTCTCTCGGGAAGGCAATTTCGCGCGCATGTGGCAGACGTACACGGCGTCCGGTGAGTTGGAGGCGGCGCGATGACGATGATCGGGGGATTCCTGCGGATCCTGGGCCCCGAGCGGGGCCGGATGTACAGCTTCCTGGCGTGGGCCGTCGGTTACGGTCTGCTGCACGGTCTTTCGATGACGCTGCTGGTGCCGATCTCGCTTGCGCTGTTCGACGGTGACTTCGGGGCGGCGGGCGGTTGGCTCGTCGGCTTGGCGGTGGTGGTGCTGCTCAGCGCCGTCGCGCACTACGTACAGGCGGCGCAGTCGATGCGGATGGCGCTGACCACCATGCGGCTGCTGCACCACCGGCTCGGCGACCACATGGTCACGCTGCCGCTGGGCTGGTTCACCCGTGAGCGGGTGGGCCAGGTATCTCAGATCGCGGTCAAGGGCACGACTTTCGTCGGGACGAGTAGTGCGCACCTGGTGACGCCGCTGGTGGTCAACACCACCAGTGCGCTGACCGTGGTGGCCGGCCTGTTCGTCTTCGACTGGCGCATCGGCGTCGCCGCAGTGGCCGGTGGGGTGGTGCTGATCCTCGCGACCCGGGCCTCCGCCGCGCTGCTCGCGTCGGCCGAGGCGCGCACCCACGCCGCCGAGATCGAGGTCAACACCCGGGTCATCGAATTCGCACGCTGCCAGCCGGTGCTGCGGGCGTTCGGACGCACCGGGGCCGAGTTCGATCCGCTGACCGGGGCGCTGGCCGAACAGGAGCACGTCGGCAAACGGGCACTGTGGGCGTCGGTGGCGGGCATGATGCTGAGCGGCATCGGTGTGCAGGCGGTGCTGGGCGGACTGATCACGGTGGGCGTCTGGCTGGCCGTCGGCGGCGAGATCAACCCGGTGACCCTGGTGGCGATCCTCGGACTGGCCGCGCGATTCACCTCGCCGCTGTCGGAACTGGCCGAGTACGGCTCCGCGATGCGGATGGCCGGCGCTGAACTGGACCGCATCACGTCGGTGCTGGACACCCCGGCGCTGCCGGAACCTGTTGCGCCGCAAGCAGTGTCGAAGCCCGGACAGGTCGAGCTGGACCATGTCGGGTTCAGCTATCCGGGGCGTCCGGTACTGGCGGACGTCAGCTTCGTCGCCGCGCCGGGCACCATGACGGCGCTGGTCGGCCCGTCGGGCTCGGGCAAGACCACCATCACCCGCCTACTGGCGCGCTTCTACGACGTGGACGCGGGCGTGGTCCGGGTCGGCGGCGTGGACGTCCGCGATCAGGGCGCGGCGGAGCTGATGGCCCAGTTGTCCCTGGTGTTCCAGGATGTGTACCTGTTCGACGACACCCTGTGGGAGAACGTGCGGATCGGTGCGCCGACCGCGTCCGACGACGACATCCGGGAGGCGGCCCGCACCGCGGGTCTGCAGTCCGTCGTGGACCGGCTGCCGGGCGGCTGGGAGACGCGGGTCGGTGAAGGTGGTTCAGCGCTGTCCGGCGGTGAACGGCAACGCGTTTCGATCGCACGCGCGTTGCTGAAAAACGCTCCGGTCGTGCTGTTCGACGAGGCCACCAGCGCGCTGGACCCCGAGAACGAACGGCACGTCGCCGCCTCCATCCGAGCGCTGGCGGACCGCAGCACCGTCATCGTGATCGCACACAAGCTCTCCACGGTCACCGCGGCCGACAACATCGTCGTGCTGTCCGACTGCGGCACGGTCGACGACAGCGGCAGCCATGACCAGCTGATGGCGCGCGGTGGCCGCTATGCCGATTTCTGGGCGCAACGGACGTCCGCCAGTGGGTGGACCGTCGCGAAACGCGAGGCGCAAACCGGCGCTGGGGTCTGAATCACAGGGGCGGGCAGTGTTTTTTGGGTGAGGTTAGGCTAAATTAACTTTCGTGACTGCTGAAGCTATAGACGCGGCGTCGGTGACGCGCATTTCTTTGCCCGCCGACGTCGCCCCGGCCGATCTGATCGCGCAACTGGCAGCTGAACTACCGGAGCGCTCCGGCGCCGACTACGTCGGCTACGAGCATTCGGGCGAGTGGGTGCTGGCCATCGGAGTGCGCACCGCCATCGAGTTCGACAGCGACGAATTGCGGATCGTCGACGCCGGCGGCGCGATCGCCCGCCGGCCGTGGAGCGGCCGGCCCGGAGAGGTGCTCGGCGACGCGGTCGACCGGCTGCTCCTGGAGACGGACCGGCTGTTCGGTTGGGTCGCTTTCGAATTCGGCGCCTACCGGTTCGGGCTGCAGCAGCGCCTGCCGGCGGGGACCCCGCTGGCGCGGGTCTTCAGCGCGCAAACGCAGGTGGTCGTCACCGACGGCGAGGTGCGGGTTTCGGGGGACGGGGACGCGGTCTCCGAGACGCTGAATCGTCTGCTGCAGTCGGGTATCCCGGCGGCCGGCGCCCCCCGCGCCGTCGACGTGAGTGTCGACGGCAGCGACTATCCGGCGCGGGTGGCCGCCGCCGTCGCCGAGATCGTTGCCGGCGATTATCAGAAGGTGATCCTGTCGCGCCGGTTCGAGGTGCCGTTCGCGGTCGACTTCCCGGCGACGTACCGCGTGGGCCGGGCGAACAACACCCCGGTGCGGTCATTCGTGTTGCGGCTGGGCGGGATTCGCGCCCTGGGCTTCAGTCCGGAGTTGGTCGCCGCGGTGCGCGCCGACGGCACCGTGATCACCGAGCCGCTGGCCGGCACCCGCGCGTTCGGCCGCGGCGCGGATCACGACCGGGCCGCCCGTGAGGACCTCGAGTCGAACTCGAAAGAGATCGTCGAGCATGCGATTTCGGTGCGCAGCTCGCAGGAGGAGATCGCCGAGGTGGCCAAGCCGGGCACCACGGTCGTCAGCGATTTCATGACGGTGCGGGAGCGCGGCAGCGTCCAGCACCTGGGTTCGACGGTGTCCGGGGAGCTGTCGGACCAGATGGACCGGATGCATGCGCTGGAGGCATTGTTCCCCGCGGTGACGGCCTCCGGTATTCCCAAGGCCGAGAGCGTGGACGCCATCATGCGGCTCGACGAGTCGCCGCGCGGGCTGTATTCCGGCGCGGTCGTGATGTTCAGCGCCGACGGCGGCATGGACGCCGCATTGACGCTGCGATCGGCCTACGAGGCCGACGGCCAGACCTGGCTGCGGGCCGGCGCCGGGATCATCGCCGAGTCGACGCCGGAGCGCGAGTTCGAGGAGACCTGCGAGAAGCTGACGACGCTCGCGCCGTACCTGGTGCCCCGCAGCTGAACTAGAAGTCGAGACCGGCCGGGGCGTCGGCAGGCGGCTCGCCACCGGCCGCGGCGAAGGTGTGCAGTACGCGGACCATGCCCCTGCGCTCGCGCACCGGCATGAGCTCGACGATCCGGGTGATCTCGGCGCGGCGCCGAGCGGCCACGGTGTCCACGACGGCGCGTCCGCGGCGGGTCAGCTCGATCACGATCTCGCGGCCGGAATCCGGGTGTTTGTGCCGGTCTACCAGCCCGGCGGTGGCCAGGCGCTCGGCCATCCGGCCGATGGTCGACGGCTGTACATCGAGTTGGCCGGCCAGTGTGGTCAGGTTGGTCGCGCCGCGTGCGGACAGGATCGCCAGAACCCGCAGCTGGGGGACCGTCAGCGTGTCGTCGACGACGGCGATCGAACGCGCCGTGATGTCCAGGAGCAGGCGCGATGCGGTGACGAGAGCATCGGCGATGGCATCGACCGACGGCTCGGTGGCGGTTCTCGGACTGGCTGTCACCTCGGCACCTCCCTCGGCCGAGTATAAATTTACTCGTTTGTCAATTTAGAAGCCGTTACCAAACGGTGACCTGCGGGGTATGGTGCACCGGTGGACAGGCCCGAATTAGCTACCGGCACGCGCGCCCGGCGCCGCTGGTCGGTGGCTCTGGCTGCGCTGGTGATGCCGGCCGCAGCGTTCGTGTCCGCGGGCACCGCGACCCACCCGGTCACCACCGCCACTGAGGTGGATATCTGCTGCGCGCAGGTGGTCTTGGCCGAGCCGCCAGCGCCGCACCCGAGTTCGCTGATCGTGGCCGAGGCGGCCGAGAGTTCGCGCGCCATGGCGCGCACGATCGCTTTGCCGGTGGGGGTCGCCGCCGAGCGTGGGTTGCAGGTCGACACCATCCTCGCCGAGCGGGCCGTCAGCGCGACGTTCCCGGAGATTCACACGATGACCGGGGTCCGCCCGGACTCCCTGCGCTGGCATCCTGAGGGCCTGGCGCTGGACGTGATGGTGCCCGACTACGGGTCGTCCGCCGGCAAGGCGCTCGGGGACCGCATCCTGGCGTACGTGCTGGCCAACGCTGGGAAGTTCGATCTGAACCACGTGATCTGGCGACAGGCGATCTATTTCCCGGACGGCACCGCGCACCGGATGCCGGACTACGGCGGCCCCGACGCCAATCACTACACGCACGTGCACATCTCGACCAACGGCGGCGGCTACCCGAGGGGCAACGAGGCCTACGTCTTGTCCGCTTCGGGGCCGACGCTGGTCACGGACTCACCGACGCCGACCGTGACGTTCGTCAGCGCACACTGAGTTCGTCCCGCGCTGAGCCGGGCCCCGGCGAGCGCACCGATGAAGAGCGCCGACAGTATCCACCCGGCGCCCGTGCCCAGCCCGTTCTTGGCCATCAGCAGTAGCGCCACCCCGGCCGCGCAGACCAGCACACCTGCCACGGTCGAGGCGGGTCCCGTCGCCCGCACGCGTGCGTCCCACCACCGCAGCGGGTTGTGCTCGAGCGGGGACAGCAGCAGGAACATGACCGCCATCACCACCGCGAAGACGAGCGCCCGGATCGCGATGTTGCGCCAGAAGTACGGGGCTGCAGGGTTGTAGGCATCCAGGCCCACCGCGTGCAGACCGAACGTCGCGATGGCGATGGCGGCAATGTGCCACAGGTACAACGTCATCGCCCCGCTGTTGCCCACCACGATCAGGTACCAGATGCGGGGGCGCTGGGCCCACCGGCGGACCGCGCCGGCGCCCGCGACGAACAGACTGGACATCCAGACGCACTGCAGGGCAAGCAGAAGCGTCGGCGGGGTGACGTTCGACATCCGTTCCGTGCCGGTGACCACCAGTGATACGTCGTACGGCCCGAATTTGGCCAGGACCACCTGGACGGCCAGGGTGCCGGCGGCCACGGCCAGCGCCGTGCCCGGCGTGATGAACCGGTGCGCATAGGCGGCGCCGATGACCATCGGGATCAGCCAGACCACAACCAGATTCGCGGCGCCCGCCTCCATCGTGTGGGTGCTGATCCGGGCCCAGTCGCCGAGCGTCGCAGCCGCCATGAGCGCCATGACCACCAGCGCGGCCGAGCGGCCCGATCGCAACCGGGCCAGTGCGGGGACGAACGCCAGCACGATCAGATAGGTGCCGAGGAACCAGAGCAGCGCGACCGCCTCGTTGCCCAGGGCCGCGGCCGACTCGGCGCCCATGGTGAACCGCACCCCGATCAGGGCGGCCGTCCAGGCGCCCAAGTACCACAACGCCGGCCTGCACAAGCGTTGGGCCCGGGTGAAAAGCCAAGTCCCCCAGGGGGTCCCGTCCCGCCAGCTATGGATGCCCGCCGCGGCTCCGGCGAAGAAGAACAACGGCATGACCTGGAGTACCCAGGTGGCCGGCTGCAGGCTGGGGACGGCACCCAACGTGTTGCCGATGTGGACGCCGTCGGGCTTGATGGTGGCCAGCAGCAGCGCGCAGTGGCCGAACATCACCACCAGCAACGCACCCAGGCGCGCCACATCGATGCTGCGGTCGCGGTCGGGCGCGGTGCCGTCGATCACGCTGTGAAAGTCGGGCAGGAGTCTCGGCATGCGCTCATGATGCCCGAGCACCGGGCGCGGCGGGATGAGTGTGACTACTCAGAATCGGCGGGTTTCTCCGACCCTGTCCGGCGGGGTTTCGGTGTAACCGGCCGCGCGGAAAAGGTCCTGGACCCAGGGACTCCTCGTCGATTCACGCCGAGGCGGACGCGAGATCGTGCTGCCCCACGAACCGGCGAATCCGGGCCACCGCGAACACGATGCAGAGCACCACGAGGGTGGGGCCGGTCGCGACGATGACGAACTGCGAGATGTCGACGGGGTACTTGAAGATCATGTACAGGGCGAAGACGGGATAGAAACCGCACAGGAGCCCGAGCCCGACGCACAGTTGGGTGTGCAACCGGTGCCAGTCCTGCAGGCTCTGCTCGGTCCAGCCTCGATCGGGCAGAGCCTCTTCGGCGAGGGCGGGGGAGATGACACCGGCCATCTTCTTCGAATTCGGCTTGCGCAGCAGCCCGCTGATCGCGAACGACCAGACCAGCAATGACATCGGGACGAGTTCCAGGGCCTGGACTATGCGCGGGTTCCTGGTGGTGACTGCGATGATCAGCGAGCACGCCGCGCCGACGATCACCACGACGTTCGCGGGCTCGACCTTGCGCTTGCGCACCATGGTCAGCGCGCCCTGCACGGCCGCGGTGATGATCGCCCCGACCAGCGCCAGATACGGCTCGAAGTCGAACACGCGCAGCACGTAGTACGCGACCAGCGGCGGAATGGTGTTGATCGCGGTATTGACGATGTACTCGCGCAGGGTCTTTGGTGTCTCAGACATGGGGGCTTGGCTCCTTGTTGGGGAAGTCTTGTTCCGCGAGCAGACGTAAAACTGTCGATATCAATCGAAAATCGACAGTTTTACGTCTGCTCGCGAGAGTTGGTGATGGCTCGGGTGATGGCTTTTTTGTCGACCTTGCCGACCGCCGTCACCGGCAGCGACGTCTGGGCGATCAGGGTGTCGGGCCGGCTGTGCACCGCGACACCGCGGCCGTCGAGATAACGGTTGAGATCGCTGAGGCCGATAGCCGGTCCACTGAAAACGACCACCGCACAGATCTTTTCGCCGAGGTACGGGTCGGGCACCGGGACGGCGGCCGCGGCCCGGATCGACGGGTGCGTGAGCAGATGCTCCTCGAGATCGAGCGCCGAGATGGTCTCCCCACCGCGGTGGATGACGTCCTTGATGCGGCCGGTGACCTCGAGGTAGCCGTCGGCCCGGCGACGCACCCGGTCACCGCTTCGATAGAAGCCATCGGGGCTGAACGACCGCTCGTTGTCGGACGGGGCCCGGTAGTAGCCGCTCAGGGTGTACGGCCCGCGCACCAGGAGTTCGCCTTCGGTGCCGACCGGTACCTCGGCACCCTCGTCGTCGACGACGCGCACTTCGTCGTCAGGGCACAGGGGTGCTCCCTGGGTGTGGTCCAGCAGTTCGGGATCGTCGCCCGGGCGGGTGTAGTTGATCAGCCCTTCGGCCATGCCGAAAACCTGTTGGAGACCGGGGGTCAGCGCGGCGCGGGCGGCTGCGGCATCGGGGGCGGACAGCTTGGCGCCGCCGACCTGCAGTAGTCGTAACGTGTTGGGGCGCTGCGGTTCCCAATCGCAGGCCTGGGTCCACAGGGTGGCCAGCGCGGGCACCAGTGCGCAGACGGTGACGCGGTGCCGTGCGATGGTGGCGAACGCGGACTCGGGGCTGGGATCGGTGGTGAAGACGGTGGTGGCGCCCACCGACATCGCACCGAGCAGTCCCGGGCAGGACAGCGGGAAGTTGTGTGCCGCAGGCAAGACCGTCAGATACACGTCGTCACCGGTCATTTCGCACAGCGCGGCGCTGGCGGTGGCGTTGTAGTAGTAGTCGTCATGGGTGCGGGGGATGAGTTTCGGTGCGCCGGTGGTGCCGCCGGAGACCAGGAGCAGCGCGGGTTCGGCTGTGTTGATGGTCGGTGCTGACCTCGGATCCTGCCCGAAAAGGGAAGTCCAGCTGGTGAATTCGGCGGCCTCGCCGTCGACGATCACGTGCCGGAGGCCCGGGTGCTCGGCTACCAGCTCACGAGCCAGGTCCCGGTAGTCGAAACCGCCGAACCGGTCGGCGATGACGAGGGCGACAGCGCCGCTGACAGTCGCGAAGTGACTGAGCTCGGCGCGGCGATGGGCGGGCAGGCACATGACGGGCACCGCGCCAGCGCGCAGCAGCCCGAACAGGGCGACGGCGAAGTTGGCGGTGTTGGGTACCTGCAGCAGAACGCGATCACCGATTCCGATGCCAAGGGCGGCGAACCCGGCGGCCGCCTCTGACGCCAGTTGGTCGAGTGTGGCAAACGTATATGACGTGGACGGATCGACGACGGCGACGCGGCTCGGCCACTGTTGCGCGGCGTCAGTCAGGAGGCTGTCCAGCGATTTACCGACCCAGTAGCCCGCCCGTCGGTATCGCTCGGCACGATCGTGCGGAATTGGAACGAATCCGTTCAGCAAATGCTGGTCGGCCTCGGCGGCGGCAGTGGTGCGCGTCACGGCAGATCCCTCGGGGTAGGCATGGGGGTGGCAGCAATATAGGGTAGCCTAATCAAAATTAGGACAGCCTGTCTTTAACGTGTTCGGGAGGGTTTTGTGGGCGTCGTGGCAGTGAATTCGCAGGCCATCCGCGAGGAGGTTGCCGAACTGCTGGGTGCCCGTGCTGACACCCTCGACCCAGGCGCCGACCTGATCGGTCAGGGGCTGGACTCGATCCGCATGATGTCGCTCGCCGGTCGCTGGCGGAAGCAGGGCATCGATATCGACTTCGCCGCACTGGCTGCGGAGCCGACCATCACGGCCTGGTCGGAACTGCTGGCCGCGGCAGGTGGCGTGCAACGCGCGGAAGCATCAGTGCCGCAGGACGATTCGGAAGGCGACCAGCCGTTCGGGCTGGCGCCGATGCAGCATGCCATGTGGATCGGCCGGGAAGACGACCAGCAGCTGGGTGGCGTCGCCGGACACCTCTATGTCGAATTCGACGGCCATGGGGTCGACGCGGAGCGATTGACCGCTGCGGCAACGGCATTGGCGGTGCGGCACCCCATGCTGCGCGTGCAGTTCCTGGCCGACGGCACGCAGCGCATCAACGAACTCGACGGCGACTTCCCGGTGGCGGTCATCGATCTGCGGGCCCTGCCGGCCGAGCAGATCGCCGAGCAGTTGGCGGCCATTCAACGCCGCAAGGCGCATCAGCAGTTGACCGGCCAGGTCTTCGAGCTGAGCCTGACGCTGCTCCCGGACGGTGCCACCCGCCTGCACGTCGACCTGGACATGCAGGCCGCCGATGCCATGAGCTACCGCACCCTGATGGCCGATCTCGCGGCCCTGTACCGCGGTGTCGAGCTGGCTCCGTTGGCCTACACCTACCGCGAGTACCGCATGGCCACAATGCGATCAGCGCAAGAGCCCGATCCCCGGGCCGATGCCGATCGGCAGTGGTGGAGCGACCGGCTCCCGGAACTGCCCGATCCGCCTCGCCTGCCACTGGTCCCGGTCGCTGAGCAGAACGACCCACGGCACACCACCCGCCGCTGGCACTGGCTGGCCCCCGACGTGCGGGACGCGCTGTACGCCGCCGCGCGGCGGCGCGGCATCACGCCCGCGATGGCCCTGGCCGCGTCGTTCTCGGACGCCCTGGCGTGCTGGTCGGCCGGGCAGCGCTTCCTGTTGAACGTGCCGCTGTTCGGGCGCGAACAGCGCCACGCCGATGTCGACCGCCTGGTGGGTGACTTCACGTCGTCGCTGCTGCTCGACGTCGACCTCACCGGCGCGGCCACGGCGACGGCGCGCTGCGGTGTCCTGCAGGACGCATTCCGCAGCGCCGCAGCGCATTCCGGCTACTCCGGCCTCGAGGTGCTGCGGGACCTGAGCCGGCACCGCGGAACCCAGGTGCTCGCGCCCGTGGTGTTCACCAGCGCCCTCGGCCTCGGCGAACTGTTCGGCTCGGCGGTGATCGAGACGTTCGGCACGCCGGGATGGATCAATTCGCAAGGGCCGCAGGTGATGCTGGACGCCCAGGTGACCGAATTCAATGGTGGCGTGCTGGTGAACTGGGATGTGCGCGAGGAGGCGTTTCCGGAGGGCGTCATCGACGCCATGTTCGCCCGCCACATCGCCGAATTGGAGCGGCTGGCCGTCGAGGACACCGCATGGGAGGCACCCACGCCGGAGCCGATGTCGGCGGCACAGCGCGCGGTCCGCGACGAAGTCAACAGCCGCACCGCGGCGCCCGGCGGCGCGGCACTGCACACCGGTTTCTTCGCCTCGGCGGCCGCCCGGCCGACCGCCACGGCGATGATCGGCGAGAGCCGGCAATGGACGTATGCCGAACTGGCCGAAGAAGTTTCGGCTGTCGCTTCGGCGTTGCGGGTCGCCGGCATCACGCCGGGGGACACCGTTGCCGTCCTCGGACCCAAAGGCGCGGAACAGATCATCGCGCTGCTGGCCATCCTGGCCGCCGGCGGGGTCTACCTGCCGATCGGGGTGGATCAGCCGGCCGACCGCACCGAGAAGATCTTGGCGACCGGCGGGGTCCGGATGGCCTTGTATTGCAGCGGGGGCGAGCGCAGCGACGGGTATTGCAGCGGGGGCGAGCGCAGCGACGGGAAGACGGATGACCTCGCGCCGTCCTGGAAACCGTCGCTCACTGTGACCGAGGCGATGCGGATCGGGCGCCGCGCCGAAGGACCGTTCGTCCCCGCCGCCACCGATCCGCATGAGCTGGCGTACGTGCTGTTCACGTCCGGTTCGACCGGCGAGCCCAAGGGTGTCGAGGTCACCCACGACGCGGCCATGAACACCGCGGAATTCCTCTACGGACACTTCGACATCGGGCCGGCTGATCGCTGCCTCGCGCTGGCCACACTCGAATGTGACCTGTCGGTGCTCGACATGTTCGCCACCCTCGACACCGGCGGCAGCATCGTGGTGGTCGAGGAGCGGTACCGGCGCGACCCGGACCGCTGGGCCGCGCTCATCGCCGAGCACGGCGTGACGGTGCTCAATTTCCTACCGGGCTGGCTGGAGATGCTGGTGGAGGTCGGTGCCGGGCGTCTGGACACCGTGCGGGTGGTGCTCACCGGCGGCGACTGGGTCCGGACCGCCATGGTCCGCCACCTGCAGGCGCAGGCGCCGGGTGTTCGCGTCGCGGGGCTCGGCGGCGCCACCGAAACCGCCATCCACGCCACCATTTTCGAGGCCGGTGAGCTGCCGGGCACGTGGTCGGCGGTGCCCTATGGTGTGCCGTTCAGCAACAACGCGTGCCGCGTGGTCAACGAGGCCGGCCAGGACTGCCCCGACTGGGTGGCCGGCGAACTGTGGTTCACCGGACGCGGTATCGCCTCGGGTTACCGTGGCCGACCGGACCTGACCGCCGACCGCTTCGTGCGCTACGCGGGCCGAACCTGGTACCGCTCAGGGGATTTGGCGCGTTACCGGCCGGACGGCATCCTCGAGTTCGTCGGGCGTGCCGACCACCGCGTGAAGATCAGCGGCTACCGCATCGAGCTGGGTGACGTCGAAGCCGCGCTGCAGCGGGTACCCGGCGTGCGTGCCGCGGTGGCCGGTGTGGTCTCCGGCGGGGAGCGCGGGCACGACGTGTTGGCGGCCCTCGTCTCGGTTGACGATCCGGATCTGACCGCCGAGCGAATCTCCGCGGCGGTGGCCGAACTCGTACCGCCACACATGATCCCGCGGCAGCTGCAGGTGGTTGCCTCGATTCCGTTCACCGTCGGCGGCAAGACCGACCGCCGGGCCGCGGCCGGTCAACTCGCGGCGCTGGTTCAGGCGGCCGACGGCACCGGGCGCGCGCTGCCGGACACCACGCTGGAGCGGGCGTTGGTCGCGATCGTCTCAGAGCTGCTCTCGGTCGATGCCGGTGTGGAGGACGACTTCTTCGAGCTCGGTGGTGACTCCGTCCTGGCGACCGCCACGGTGGCGCGGGTCCGGAAATGGCTCGACACCCCGACGGTCGGCGTGCCGGACATCTTCGCCGCCCGGACCGTACGGGCCCTGGCTCAGCGGCTCGCCGCCCGCGAGGACGGCAGCGACAGACTGGAACTGGTCGCCGAGCTCTACCTGGAGATTGCCGAGATGAACCACGACGACGTTCTCACCGCACTGGACACGGCGGCTGCTTCGTGACCGAGCCGAATGCCGCCTTCGCGACCGAGCGCCACGGCGCTTTTGCGCCGTGGATCAAGCACTACCCGGGCTCCGGTGACGGTGGGGCGGTCGTGATCTTCCCGCACGCCGGTGGCGCCGCGGTGGCCTACCGGGATCTCGCGACCGCGCTGTCGGGCAAGGGGATCGACGCGTACGTCGTGCAGTACCCGCGCCGCGCCGACCGGCTGGCGCATCCGGCGCATCCGACGGTGGAGCAGCTGGCTGCCGACCTGTTCGCCGCGGGTGACTGGGCGGCTGCCGGTCCGCTGCGGCTCGTCGGGCACTGCATGGGTGCGGTGGTGGCATTCGAGTTCGCGCGGGTCGCCGAACAGAGCGGGGCCGCCGTGCACAGCCTGTGGGCATCCGCCGGCCAGGCGCCGTGCGACGTGGTCGATGCGCCGCCGCTGCCCACCGGACCGCGCGAAATGCTCGCCGAGATGGTCGATCTCGGCGGCACCGACCCCCGGCTGCTCGCCGACGTGGATTTCGTGGAGATGCTGTTGATGGCGGTTGGTGCGGACTACGAAGCCCTCAACCGCTACCTGGGTGGCGGCCGCATCGCCGCGGACATCCATGCTCTCGGCGGCCGCGCCGACCATCGCATCGACCAGGACATGCTGCGTCGCTGGGAGAACCACACGTCGGGTGCCTTCACCCTGACCGAGTTCGACGGTGGTCACTTCTACCTCAACGACCAGCTGGACACGATCGCGGACGTGATCAGTGCGCGCTGAATCGATGGGCGCGGACTCGAGAACCGACGATCCTGTCGTCATCGTCGGGATGGCGGTCGAAGCTCCCGGCGACGTCGACGACACGGAAAGTTATTGGCAGTTGCTGTCTTCCGGACGCGAGGCACTCGGCGTGTTCCCGGAGGACCGGGGCTGGGCCGTGCGCGACCTGCTGGCGGGCTCACGCCGCGACGGGTTCAAGCGCATCCACAACCGCGGCGGATTCCTCACCGGCGCGGCGCTTTTCGACCCCACGTTCTTCGGAATCTCGCCGCGCGAGGCGGTGGCGATGGACCCGCAGCAGCGGGTTGCGCTGCGGGTGACGTGGCGGGCACTGGAGAACGCCGGGATCAACCCGGACGATCTGGCCGGACACGACGTCGGCTGCTACATCGGTGCCTCGGGCACCGGATATGGGCCCGATCTGGCCGAGTACTCCGACCTCAGTGGACATCTGATCACCGGGACGTCGCTGGGTGTGATCTCCGGACGGATCGGCTACCTGCTGGGCCTCGATGGTCCGGCGCTCACGGTCGACACGTCGTGCTCATCGGCGCTGACCGCGTTCCACACCGCGGTGCAGGCACTGCGCGCGGGCGACTGCAGCATGGCGCTCGCCGGTGGAGTATGCGTGATGGGTTCACCGGGCTACTTCGTCGAATTCGCCAAGCAGCACGCGCTTTCGGACGACGGGCACTGCCGGCCGTACAGCGCGCAGGCCAGCGGCACGGTGTGGGCCGAAGGCGCCGGCATGTTCGTGCTGGAACGAAAGTCGGTGGCGCAGCGCAACGGCCACCGCGTGCTCGCGGAGGTGCGGGCCAGCTGCCTCAACCAGGACGGCCGCAGCACCGGCCTGACCGCGCCGAGTGGGCCGGCCCAGGCGCGGCTGTTCGGCCGCGCGCTCGACCTTGCCGGCGCCCGGCCCGACCAGATCGGCATGATCGAAGGGCATGGCACCGGAACCAAACTCGGTGACCGCACCGAACTGAACTCGCTGGCCCAGACCTACGGTGCCACCGCGCCCGGCCGGGGAGCGGTCCTGGGTTCGGTGAAATCCAATGTCGGACACAGCCAGGCCGCCGCCGGCGCGCTCGGACTGGCGAAGGTGCTGGTCTCGGCCGAGTACGCCACCATCCCGGCGAGCCTGCACACCGCGCAGGCGAGCATCGAAATCGACTGGAGCGCCCAGGGCCTGAGGCTTGCCACCGATCGGATGCCGTGGCCTGCCGCGAACGGTGAGCGCCTCGCCGCGGTTTCGGCTTTCGGCATGAGCGGCACCAACGCGCACGTCGTCGTCGCGATGCCCGAGGTGACAGATGGATTGGCCGCGTGATGAGCCTTTCGCACTTTCCCGACGGCCGGGTGCCGGTCCTGCTCAGCGCCCACACCGAAGAGCTGCTGGCGGCCGAGGCGACCGGTGTCGCCGACTACCTGGACCGGCGTGGTGCCGTGGGGATCGGCGCGGTGGCCGCGATGCTGTTGCGGCTGCGCCGTCGTCGGCGCTTCCGGGCCGTGGTCAGGGCGCACGACGCCGCGGAGCTCGCCGTTGCCCTGCGCGCGCTGGCGGCGGGGGAGGAGCACCCGCTGGTGGCGGTCTCCGCGCGGACCGCGGCGCCCCGGACGGCCTTCGTGTTCCCGGGTAACGGCGGCCAGTGGCCGTCGATGGGCACCGACGCGTACCGGCAGCTGCCGGTGTACCGCGCGGCGGTCGACCGCTGCGCGGCCGCGTTCGTCGCCGCGGGAATCGATTCTCCGCTGGCCTTCCTGGTCGACCCCGTCGATCGGGAATGGACCCAAATCCACAGTCAGAGCGCACAGTTCACGCACGCCGTGGGGTTCACGGCGGTCTGGCAGGCACTGGGCATCGAACCCGGCGTCACGCTGGGGCACAGCCTCGGTGAGATCGCCGCGGCGTATGTCGCAGGGGCCATGACGTTGGCCGAGGCGGTCGCCGTGGTCATCGCCCGGGCGGGCGCATTGGACAGCCTGGCGGGCGACTTCGGCGCCGCGAGCCTGGGTGTGAGTGCCGACGAAGCGCGGCAGGCGGTTTCGGATGCGTCCGGGTGGATGGAACTGTCCGTGGTCAACTCGTCGGCCTCGGTCGTGGTGTCCGGAGACCGGTCCGCCGTCGCCGACCTGGTGTCCAGCATGCAGTCCCGCGGCCGCTTCGCCCGCGTCATCGCCATGAGTTTCCCGGCCCACACCAGCGCGCTGGAACCGCTGCGGGCGCAACTGCTTGCCGGTGTGCCGAACGCACGGTTCGCCGAGCCGACGGTGCCGTTCATCGGATCGGTGACCGGCGAGGTCGTCGGCGCGGGTACCGAATTCGGCGAGTACTGGTACCGAAACCTGCGGAATACCGTGCGGTTCGACCGGGCGGCCGTCGCGGCGCGGGACAACGGCGTCGAGGCGTTCGTCGAGATGTCGGCACACCCCGCGTTGTTGCACGCACTCGCCGATACCGCTGCGAGCGGTGCGAGTGATCGGGTCGGCGAGCCGCTCATCGTCGGGTCGGGCCGCCGCGACGAAACCCTCGTCGACGTACTGTCCGACAACATCGCGACAGTGGCCGTGTCCGACCCCGATTACGACTGGGCCGGGCATATTGAGACGAATCAGCCTATGCTGCAAGCATTTCCGCATGCGCCGATGGCGGCGATGCACCTCTGGGCCACGCCCGAACCACTGCCCCCGGTGCCCGGCCTGACGGTCAGCGCCGAGCAGTGGCTGCCGCAGCAGGACGAGACCGTCCCGTTGATCATCCGGCGTGCCGCGGTGCTCGATCTCGGCCAGCCCGGCGAACTCGCCGACCGGCTCCGCGACGGTGTGCGGGCCAACCTCGGCACGGTGCCGGTTGAGCCGGCAGAGGCAGACCTCCTCATCGTCGTGGCGCCGATGCTCGACCACCCCGATACCGAAGCGGCGATCACGGACCTCGCTGAGCTGATCCGCGGCGGGTTGTGTGACTACCCGAATGCGATCGGGCCACAATGCACCGATGTCTGGCTGGTGACCGTCGGCGGTGAGCACGTGCGCGACGACGAGCCGGTGGCGCTGCCGGCGCAAGCGGCCCTCGCTGCCATGCACCGAAGCATCGGCTTCGACCATCCGGATCAGTCGTTCCGCCACCTCGACCTGGCGTCCTGGGAACTTGAGGTACCGGCGGCGACCACCGTCATCGAAACCATGCTGGGCACGGGCACCGAAGCGGCGCTACGTGATTCACAGCAATACCGGCGCGGACTCCACACCCTGCCGGACGCCGACGCACCGGCACCGGGGCTGCTGGACAACGTGGTGATCACCGGCGGCAACGGTGCGGTCGGCCGGCATTTCGCACGCACCCTCGCCGCCGCGGGCGCCCGGCGCATCGTGTTGCTGAGCCGCAGCGGCGCCGGCGCGGAGCAGCTGGCCGAGTTCGACGGTGTCGACGTGCTGTCGGTCCGATGCGACATCACCTCGCCCGAACAGGTTTCGGCCGCCGCGGCTGCCCATGCCGGCGACGGCGCGACGCTCGTGGTCCACGCCGCCGGTGCCGCAGCGTTCGGCACCACAGTCGGTGCGGACGATTTTATCGCCACCGCGGCCGCCAAGGTGACCGGGCTGGCCCGGCTGGCCGAGTACTGGCCGCTGCGTCCCACCGCCCGAATCCTGGTGTGTTCGTCGGTGTCCGGACTGTGGGGCGGGCTCGGTCATGTCGCCTACGCTGCCGTGAACCGTATGCAGGACGTGCTGGCCGGCCAGTTCCGCGCCAAAGGGCTGGACTGCGTGGCCGTGCGGTGGGGACTGTGGCCGGGCGCCGGCATCGTCGGTGCCGACGAGGTGGCCCGGATCGAGCGTGCCGGGCTGCGCGAAATGGATCCCGATGTCGCCATCGAGGCGGCCCTGGGCACCGGTGCGCCCGCGCCGCTGATCTTCAGCGCCGACACCGAGCGGCTGGCGACGCTGCTCGGTGCTGCCCCGCCGGCCTCGGAACCGGCTGTCCCGCAGCAGGTTCCGGTATCTGTCAGTGACGGTGCCGACACCGAGGACGTCGTCCGTCATGAACTGTCGGCGGTGCTCAAACTGGGCGACCCCGCCGCCATCGACCTGACCGCGGCCCTGTTCGACCTGGGCCTGGATTCGCTGCTGGCACTGGACCTGCGCAAGCGACTGCGCCGGGGCACCGGCCGGGCCGTTTCGCTGGCCGGACTGCTCAGCGGCATCACCGGTATCGAACTGGTGGATTTGCTAACCGATAGATCAGAAAAGGTGGAGAGCTAGCGTGACAGAGACCGACATCCGGGCCCCGCGCACGCAAGGAGCAAATGCGGACGAAGCGCGCCTGGAACTGTTGCGGCGCAAGCTGGCCGAGCGCGGCCTGCAGTCCCAGAACCAACCGCAGTCGAACGAAGGTGCGCCGGTGGTGCCGGCGCTGTCCGACGGCCAGCGCCGGATGTGGTTCGTGCAGACCGCCGAACCTGCGGGTGCACTACTCAATGTCTGCGTGTCCTTTGCGATCACCGGCGAGCTGGACCCCCAGCGCCTGCACGCTGCCGTGAACGCGGTGGCCGGCCGCCACGCGATTCTGCGCACCACCTACCGGGCGGACGCGACGGGCGAACCCGGCTCGACGGTGCACGAGCAGTTGTCGCCGGGCTGGAGCACCCACGACCTCAGCGAGCTCTCCGAAGCCTCCCGCGCCTTGCGACTCGAGGTGTTGGCGCAGCGGGAATTCGGTACCCCGTTTCAGCTCGACAGCGAATCACCCTTGCGGATCAGCCTGATTCGTACCACGGCGGACGAGCACATCATGCTGCTCACCGCGCACCATATCGCCTGGGACGACGCGTCCTGGCAGGTGTTCTTCGCCGATCTCACGCGGGCCTACGAGGGCGAATTGGCCGGCGAGCCATTGGCCGAGGTGATTCCGGCGGCCGTGCCCGCCGAGGATCACACCGAGGCGCTGGAGTACTGGCGCTCCGTGCTCGCGGATCCGCCTGAGCCGCTGGAGCTTCCGGGTCCGCACGGCTCTCTCGTGCCCACCGGCCACCGCTCGCAGCGCGTCACCCGGCGCATCGATGCCGGCACTGTGGCCCGGATCGCCGAGCTGGCGCGCCAAACCGGTGCCACCCCATACACCGTGCTGCTGGCGGCTTTCGGCACCTTGTTGCACCGTTACACCCACGCCGACGACATCCTGGTCGCGACCCCGGTCCTCAACCGCAGCGGCGGCACCGAGGAAGCGCTCGGCTACTACGGCAACACCGTGGCACTGCGACTGCGCCCCGAAGCACGACAGAGTTTCGGCGACTTCGTCACGCAGGCCAAGGACACCACCCACGGCGCCTTTGCGCATCAGCAGATCAACCTGGACCGCGTGGTGCGCGAGCTCAACCCGGACCGCCGCCACGGCGTGGAGCGGCTGGCGCGGGTCTCGTTCGGCGCGCGCGAGGCCGATGGCCGGGGCTTCTGCCCGTCGGGAATCACCTGCCGCCGGGCCGAGTACCGCGGCCACCAGACGCAGCTGCCGTTGGGCTTCATGGTCGAATTCGACGACGACGGGGCAATCGTCGAGGCGGAGTACCTGACCGAAATCCTCGACGCCGCACTGGCCGACCAACTGCTGCGCCACTATGTCGTGCTGCTGGAGTCCGCGCTGGCCGACCCGAGCCGGGCGCTGGCCGAGCTGGCCTTGATGGACGATGCCGACGCCGACTGGCTACGCCGCATGGCCACCGGTGAGCAGTTCAGCACCCCGGACACCACGCTGGCCGCGTTGATCGAAGCGCAGGCCGAGCGCACCCCGGATTCGGTCGCCGTCGCGTATGAGGGCCGGTACTTCACTTACCGCGAACTCAACGCCGAGGCGAACCGGTTGGCACACTGGCTGATCGGCCAGGGCATCGGTACCGAGGATCGCGTCGCGGTCCTGCTGGAGAAGTCGCCCCAATTGGTGATCACCGCGCTGGCGATCGTGAAGGCCGGCGGCGTGTACCTGCCGGTCGACCCGACCTATCCCGAGGACCGGCTGTCCTTCATCCTGGGTGACTGCGACCCGAAACTCGTGATTCGCGAACCGATCACGGATGTGTCGGGGCAGCGGGACGACAACCCCACCGACGCCGATCGGCTGCGTCCGCTCACCGCGGGCAACACCGCCTACCTGATCTACACCTCGGGCTCGACCGGGTTGCCCAAGGGCGTTCCGGTACCGCACCGTCCGGTCGCCGAGTACTTCGTGTGGTTCGTCGACGAGTACCAGATCGACGCCGACGAGCGACTGCTGCAAGTGGCCTCGCCGAGCTTCGACGTGTCCATCGCCGAGGTGTTCGGCATGCTGGCCTGCGGTGCCCGCCTGGTCATTCCGCGCCCGGGCGGCCTCAACGACATCGGGTACCTCACCGAGCTGCTGCGCAGTGAGGGCATCACGTCCATGCACTTCGTGCCTTCTCTGCTTGGGCTGTTCCTGTCCCTGCCGGGCGTCAACGAATGGCGCAGCCTCAAGCGCGTGCCGATCGGTGGTGAAGCGCTCCCGGGCGAGGTGGCGGACAAGTTCCACGCCACGTTCGACGCACTGCTGCACAACTTCTACGGGCCGACCGAGACCGTCATCAACGCCAGTCGGTACCGCGTCGAGGGCAAGCAGGGTACGCGCATCGTGCCGATCGGCAACCCGAAGATCAACACGCAGATGCATCTGCTGGACGACGCCTTGCAGCCGGTACCGGCCGGCGTCATCGGCGAGATCTACATCGGTGGAACACATGTCGCGCACGGTTACCACCGGCGACCCGGCCTGACCGCCGAGCGTTTCGTCGCCGACCCGTTCACCGCGGGCGGCCGGCTGTACCGCTCCGGCGACCTGGCCCGGCTCAACGTGGACGGTGACATCGAATTCGTCGGCCGCGCCGACGAGCAGGTCAAGATCCGCGGCTTCCGCATCGAACTCGGCGAGATCGCGGCGGCCATCGCGGTGGACCCCAGCGTCGGGCAGGCCGTCGTCGTGGCCAGCGACCTCCCCGGGCTGGGCAAGAGCCTGGTCGGCTACCTCACCCCGGCCGCGCGTGGCGACCTGGAATCGGTTGACGTGCAACGGATCAAGGCCCGGGTGGCGGCAGCGCTGCCCGAATACATGGTGCCGGCCGGTTACGTCGTGCTCGACGAAATCCCGATCACCGCACACGGCAAGATCGACCGTCGCGCGCTGCCCGATCCGGACATCCAGTCCCGCACCGCATTCCGTGAACTGACCACCGATACCGAGCGTGCGGTCGCCGAGCTGTTCGCCGACCTGCTCGGGGTGGACCAGGTCGGCGCCGACGACTCCTTCTTCGAACTCGGCGGCCACTCGCTGCTGGCCACCAAACTGGTCGCCGCGATCCGGGCGCGGTGCAACGCCGACATCGGCGTGCGTGAGGTTTTCGAGCTGGGCACCGTCGCCGAGATTGCCGCCCGCGTCGACACCGGCGCGCCGCACAACCGGCCGCCGCTGTTGGCGATCGAGCACACCGGGCCGCGGCAGATGTCGGCGTCGCAGTTTCGGCAATGGTTCCAGTACCGCATCGACGGTCCCGGCCCGGTCAACAACATCCCGTTCGCGGCCCGGATCACCGGCCCGTGCGACGTCGACGCCTTCGTGGCCGCGCTCGGCGATCTGGTCGAGCGGCACGAGGTGCTGCGCACCACGTACACCGAAATCGACGGGGTGCCATACCAGGTCGTGAACGACCCGGCGCCGCTGCCGGTGCGCCGCGCCCGCGGCGCCGACGAAGACTGGTTGCAGGCCGAACTCGACCAGGAACGCCGATACGTCTTCGATCTGGAAGCACAGTGGCCGATCCGGGCCGCGGTGCTGTCGATTCCGGGGCAGCATGTGCTGTCGATCATGGTGCACCACATCGCCGCCGACCACTGGTCTGCCGGTGTGCTGTTCACCGACCTGGTCACCGCCTACCGGGCCCGCCTCGAGCAGCGCGCACCTGAATTCGCGCCGCTTCCGGTGCAGTACTCGGACTACGCCGCCTGGCAGGCCACCCTGCTGTCCGACGAGTCGGGAATGCTTGCCGCGCAACGTGACTACTGGCGTAGCCAACTGGCCGCGCCGGCCGCGGACCCAGGGCTGCGCCCAGACTTCGCCCGGCCGCCGGTGCTCTCGGGCGAAGGCGCGTCGGTGCCGTTCGTGGTCGACCCAGAGGTTCGGACCAAGCTGACCGCGCTGACCCGCGAGCTCGGCATCACCGATTTCATGCTGCTGCAGTCCGCGGTGGCGGTGGCGCTCGCGAAATCGGGGGAGGGCCTGGACATTCCGCTCGGTACCCCGGTGGCCGGGCGCACCGAAGCCGAACTCGATGCGCTGGTGGGCTTCTTCATCAACATCCTGGTCCTGCGCAACGACCTGAGCGGGGATCCGACGCTGCGCGAGATTCTGGTCCGGTCGCGGGATACCGCACTGGCCGCCTACGCACATCAGGACCTGCCGTTCGATCATGTCGTCGATGCGGTCAGCCCGGCCCGGTCGCTGTCGCGCAACCCGCTGTTCGGCGTCGTCGTGCACGTGCGCGAGGACCTGCCCACCGACCATGTCATCGACTCCCGGGCCGACGGCGACACGACGTTCACCGCGCTGGAGCCGACGTTCGACGTGGCGCATGCCGACCTGTCGGTGAATTTCTTTGCCACCCAGGACGGTTACCGCGGGCACCTGATCTTCCGCACCGATCTGTACACGCCGCAGACCGCTCAGCGTCTCGCCGATCGGCTGGTTCGGGTGATCACTGGTCTCGCCGAGAACGCCGATCAGCGGCTGCGGGATCTGCGCGTCGATGAAGCCGTCGAAAGCATCGATGGGGTGCTGGTGCTCGACGAATGGCGGCAGCCGGTGGGCGTCGGTGTGGTGGGTGACATCTACCACGCCACGCAGGATGCGGAGCCGATGCCGACCGGCGAACGCGGCAGGTGGCTGGCCACCGGACAGCTCGAGCGCATCAAGGCCGTCCAGTTGCGTGCCGCCGGAACCGGGTCGACGGTGGTGGAACCCGCCCGCACCGACTCCGAACGCGCTCTCATTGCATTGCTCGCCGAGGTGCTCGACGCAGAAGCCGAAATCGGCCGGGGCGACGACTACTTCAGCCTGGGCGGCGACAGCATCAAGGCGGTGCAGCTGGCGGCCCGCGGCCGGGACGCGGGCATGAAACTGACCGCCCGGATGGTCTTCGAGTATCCGACGGTGCACGAATTGGCCGCCGCGATCGACGCCCGATCCGCGGCGGAAACCCAAGGGGCGCAGGGGCAGGATCGCGAGCACGCGCCGATGACAGTGTCAGGATTGTCGGCCGAAGAGCTGGCCGAGTTGACCGCCTCGTGGACCACCTCGCAGGGGCCGCAGTGACCGCACTGCAACCCGCGCCGGTCATCGAGGACGTCCTGGCCCTCAGCCCGCTGCAGCAGGGGCTGTACTCGATGGCCCAACTCGATCAAGCGGATGACCCGTATCTGATCGCGATGTCGGCCGACATCGACGGCGCCGTGGATGCGGCCCTGCTGCGGGACTGCGCGGCGGCACTCCTGGTGCGGCACCCGAACCTGCGGGCCAGCTTCGTGCAGGCCGGAACCCGTACGGTGCAGTTGATTCCGAGCGCCGTCGACCTGCCGTGGCGGCAGGTCACCGCCGAGTCGTCCGACGATGCCGACGACCTCGAAGCGCGCGAGCGGCGTCGGGCGTTCAGCCTGGAGCGCGGCCCGGCCATCCGATTCCTGCTCATCGAAATGCCCGAACAGCGTTGGCGGTTCGCGGTCGTCGCGCACCACATCGTGATCGACGGATGGTCATTGCCGTTGTTCGTCGGCGAACTGCTCGCGCTGTATGCCGCGGGCGGTGAACTCTCCGTGCTGCCTGCCGCGCCGCGCCCGTACCGCGATTACATCGGGTGGCTCGCGGCCCGCGACCCGGAGGCCGGCCGGCGGCTGTGGCAGCGGCACCTGGCCGGGCTCGACGGTCCGACGATGCTGGCTCCGGCGCTCGGCTCCGGTGAACTCGGCGACGAGTTGCCCAGGTGCACCGAGATCAAGGCATCCGCGGGCGAGACGCATCGGCTGGTCGAGGCCGCGCGGGCCCGCGGGGTCACCCTCAACACCCTCACCCAAATGGCCTGGGCGGCAATCCTGTCGGTGCTCACCGACCGGCGTGACGTCGTCTTCGGCGTGACGGTCTCCGGCCGTCCGGGGGAACTGGCCGGCGTCGAATCGATGGTCGGTCTCTTCATCAACACCGTGCCGTTGCGGGTGCAACTGGACCCGCTGCGCCGCGTCGGTGAGCAGTGCGTGGCCCTGCAGCGCGATGCCGTCGAGTTGCGGGAGCACAGCTACCTGTCGCACACCGAGCTGCGCTCGCTCGGCGGCGTGGGGGAATTGTTCGACAGTCTCCTGGTCTACGAGAACTTCCCGCCGGGCGGCCTGGTCGGCAGCGGCGAATTCGACGTCCGCGGAGCCACTTTCCGGCCCCGGGCACTGCAGAGCCTGGCCCACTTCCCGGTCACCGTCGCGGCGCACCTGACCGATGGTGAACTGACCATCCTGGTCGAGACAAAGGACGGTGCGACCGGGTTGCTCTCACCGGAGAGTCTCGGGCGGCAGGTGCTCGCGGTGATGCAGCGCCTCGTCGATGGCTGGGACCATCCGCTGCGCGACGTCGGTATCCACCTGACGGCACCCGACGTGGCGGATACGCCGGACACCACCGAAACCGGTGGTATCCATGAGAAATTCACCGCCACCGCGCGTAGCAAGCCGGGCTCGGTGGCGCTGAGCTATGACGGCGGCGCACTGACGTTCCGTGGCCTCGACGAGGCATCCGACCGCGTCGCGGCCGAACTGCGGCGCCGCGGCATCGAGACGGAGACACCGGTGCCGGTGCTGTTGCGTCGCGGCCCCGACTATGTGGTCGCGATGCTCGGTGTGCTCAAGGCCGGCGGCCTGATCGTGCCGCTGGACCCGTCGATGCCCGCCGACCGGATCGCGGAGATCCTGGGCCAGACCGACGCGTCGATCGTCGTGGACGACGCGCTGCTGGCCGCGGCGGGCAACAGCCCGGCCGCCGAATTCGAGCCGGCACCGACACATCCCGGCCAGGGCGCCTACATCGTGTTCACCTCCGGTACCACCGGCAAGCCCAAGGGCGTGGTCGGTACCCATGCCGCGGTGCTGGCGTACGCCGCCGACCACGCCGCTCGCGTGCTGCATCCTGCGGTGGCGAGAGCCGGTCGGCCACTTCGGGTTGCGCACGCCTGGTCGTTCACCTTCGACGCGGCCTGGCAGCCACTCGCCGCACTGCTCGACGGCCACGGTCTGCACATCGTCGGTGACGACGTACAGCGCGATGCCGAGGCGCTGGTGGCGACCATCGGGCAGTACGGCGTCGACCTGATCGACACGACCCCGTCGATGTTCACCCAGCTGCAAGCCGAAGGACTCCTGACGACGGTGCCGCTGACTGCGCTGGCGCTGGGCGGCGAAGCCGTCGACCCGAACGCGTGGGCGGCCATCCGTGACGAATGCGACCGCACCGGTATGTCGGCGTACAACTGTTACGGCCCGACCGAAACCACGGTGGAAGCCGTCGTCGCCGCGTTCACCGAGCACGAGACGCCGTCCATCGGGCACCCGACCACCTCGACCCGCGCCTATGTGCTGGACGCGTGGCTACGGCCCGTGCCGGATGGTGTCACCGGTGAGCTGTACCTGTCCGGTGGCCAACTCACGCGCGGCTATCTGGGTCGCGCCGGCGAGACCGCCGCGCGATTCGTCGCCGACCCGTTCGTGCCCGGCGCCCGGATGTACCGCACCGGCGACGTGGTGCGCCGCGATCCCGCCACCGGCGGTCTGCAATTCCAGGGGCGTTCCGACGATCAGGTGAAGATCCGGGGATTCCGCGTCGAGCCCGGCGAGGTCGCCGCGGTGTTGCACGCCCACCCCGGCGTGCGGCACGCGCACGTCACCGTCCGCCGGCACGGCAGCGGGCCACGGCTGGTCGCGTACGTCGCTGGAGCGGCATCTGCCACCGAGTTGCGGCGCATGCTCGCGTCCCGGCTGCCGAGATACCTGGTGCCACACCACATCATCGCGGTGGACGAGATTCCGCTGACCGTCAACGGCAAAGTGGACGACGCCGCGTTGGCCGCGATCGACGCTGCCGCCGGCACCGAGCGGGCGGCCGCTCCGGCCACGGTCACCGAACAGGCGGTGGCGGAGCTCTTTGCCGAGGTCCTCGGAGCGGCCGATCCGTCCGGACTCGACGTCACCGCCGATTTCCTCGATCTCGGGCTCGACAGCATCGTCGCGCTGTCGGTGGTACAGGCCGCGCGCCGTCGCGGGTTGGCGTTGCGTGCGCGAATGATGCTGGACTGCATGAGCATTCGGGAACTGGCCGACGAACTCGACGCGGAGAACGAATTGGCCGCGACGGCCGCCGAGGAGTCGGGCCCGGTACCGGTGTTGCCCAACGTGCATTGGCTGTATCAATACGGCGACGGCCGGCGGCTGGCCCAGACCCAGGCGGTGCGTCTGCCGGACACCATCACCGCCGAGCAGCTGACCACGTTGCTGCACAACGTCATCGCCGCGCACCCCGCGCTGCGCAGCCGCTTGGATCGGGCGACCATGACCCTGGTCGACCATCCGGTGGGAACCGTCTTATCCGAGGTCACCGTCGACGGCGACCTCGTGGCCGCGGTCGCCGAGCAGACCGATCTCGCGGTCGAACGGTTGGATCCGGAGCAGGGCCGCCTCCTGCAGGCGGTGCTGCTGCACGCACCAGGCAGCGCCGGGGAGCCCGGTGGCAAGGTGCTGGTCCTCAGCGCTCACGTGCTGGCCGTCGACCCGGCGTCCTGGCGAATTGTGCTCGGCGAACTGGAAAACGGCTGGCACGCACTGAACTCCGGTGCCGAACCGGCAAGCATCCGCGAACACACGAGCTATCGGGCGTGGTCCCGCCTGCTCGCCGAGCGCGCGCAGCACCTCGACACGGGGGACTTCTGGGAGGCGCAGGTCTCCGGGCCCGATCCACTGCTCGGCAGCCGCCGGGTGCGGCCCGAAACCGATTGCGCCGCAGACGTCGTGGTGGCCATGGCGGTCATCGACCCGGACCTGACGGCGACTCTGCTCGGGGCAGGCCAACCGGTCACCGATCTGTTGGCTGCCGCGACCGCGCGCACCGTCACCCGCTGGCGGCAGAGTCGCGGACAGGACACCCCGGCGCCGCTGGTGGCGCTGGAGACCCACGGTCGTGCAGACGCCGTGGTGTCGGATCAGGCCGACACCGGAGACACCGTCGGACTGTTCAGCGCCATCTACCCGCTGCGACTCAATTCCGAAGCGCCGCACCAGGTCGTTGCCGAAATTGCCGCGGTCCCCGGCCACGGCATCGACTTCGGGCTGCTGCGGTACCTGCGTGCGGACACCGCCGAGCGGTTGTCGGCCTACCCGGAACCTCAGGTGCTGCTGAATTATCTGGGCCGGGTACACCTCGGGGCGAGCGGTGCCGCTTTGCAGCTCGACGGTGCGCTGCTGGCCGGCGCATCGCCGGTACCCGAACCGAACTACGCGGTGCACCACGAGCTGACCCTCATGGCGGGGATCATCGACCACGACGGCACCACGCTGCTCGGTGTCCAATGGCGCACGGTGCCAGACATTCTCAGCGCAGACGACATTGCCGAATTGCAACAGCTGTGGGAATCGCAGCTCAGGGAAGTGGTGAAATGAGCGAGACCCGAAATACCTTGGCCGTCATCGGCGCCGGCGCCAAAGCGGTCGCCGTGGCCGCCAAGGCCGCGGAACTGCGGGCCATGGGCGTGGACGCGCCCGAGGTCATCGCGGTGGAACGCCTCGGCGTCGGCGCCAACTGGCAGGCCGCCGGTGGCTGGACGGACGGCCGGCACCGGCTGGGCACCGGCCCGGAGAAGGACGTCGGGTTCCCGTACCGGTCCGCGCTGGTGCCGCGCCGCAACGTCGAACTCGACGAACGGATGATGCGGCACAGCTGGCAGTCGTACCTCATCTCGACGGGACAGTTCGCCGAATGGATCGACCGCGGGCGGCCCGCACCCACCCATCGACGCTGGAGCCAGTACCTGAGATGGGTAGCGGAAAGCGTTGCCATGCAGGTGATTACGGGCGAGGTCGCGAAGCTGTCGGTGGACGGCGACCAGTGGGTGTTGCACACGCACGAGCAGCAGGTCCGCGCCGATGGCGTGATGATCACCGGGCCCGGACAGGCCCAGCGATCCATCCTGCCGGGGCACCCGCGCGTGCTGTCGATCGCCCAGTTCTGGCATCGCGTCGCCCAGGACGAGCGCATCAACGCCGAGCGGGTCGCCGTCATCGGCGGTGGTGAGACCGCCGCCACCATGCTCGATGAGCTGTTCTCGCACCGGGTTTCGACCATCACGGTGATCTCGCCGGGGGTCACCCTGTTCACCCGGGGCGAGGGCTACTTCGAGAACACCCTGTTCTCCGACCCGACGGGCTGGGCCGGGCTCAGCGTCTCCGAGCGCCGAGATGCCATGGCCCGCACCGACCGGGGCGTGTTCTCCGCCCGCGTGCAGGACTCGCTCCTGGCCGACGACCGGATCCGGCACCTGCGCGGCCGGGTCGCCCATGCCGTGCCTCAGCAGGACCGAATCCGGTTGACCCTGCAGACCGAACGCGACTCCGGCTGCCTGGAGACGGTGCACGGATTCGACCTGGTGATCGACGGTTCCGGCGCCGATTCCATGTGGTTCGCGCCGCTGCTGAGCCAGGATGCGTTGGACGTGTTGGAGCTCGGTATCGGTGCTCCGTTGTCCGCCGACTCGCTGCAGCGGTCCATCGGCTACGACCTCGCCGTCAGCGGCGTCACGCCGAAGTTGTTCCTGCCCAGCCTGTCCTGGCTCACCCAAGGCCCGGGATTCCCCAACCTCAGCTGCCTCGGTCTGCTCAGCGACCGCGTGCTGGGTGCCGAATATTCCACACCATCCGCGAGGAGAAGCGATGAGCAGCAATCCGTTCGATGACGACAACGGTGCGTTCTACGTCCTGATCAACGACGAAGAGCAGCACAGCCTGTGGCCGGTGTTCGCCGACGTGCCCGCCGGTTGGCGGGTCGTGTTCGGCGAGGGCACGCGCGCCGACTGCCTGGCCTACGTCGAGGAGACCTGGACCGACATCCGGCCGAAGACGTTGCGCGATTCTCTGGTCGGCTGAGGCAGTCCGTCGAGTCATGCCACTTGATCCTGCGCTCACGGTCTCGCCCACTCGGGCTTCTGCGCTGTAGCCGCGGAATCAGTGTCGGCCTCACGTTGATCCTGCGCCCAGGGTCTTCGCTACTCGGGCGATTTCAAGGGATCGATGCAACACCCCGTCTGATCGAGGAGTGTTGTGGGTTCCAATCGTGTGTTGCGGTCGCGGATGCCGGCGTTTTGGACGTTCATCCGGCAGGGCATGACTGCCGGTGATGCGGGGCTCGCGGTGGGTGTGTCGGTCGGATGCGGGCAGAGGTGGTTCCGTGATGCTGGTGGCGTGAAACCCCGTGCACACCAGCCGAAGTCGACAGGCCCCCGGCCCCGCCTGACACTCGAGGAACGCATCGAGATTCAGGCCGGGGTGCATGCCGGTGAGTCGATCCGGTCGATCGCCGGTCGGTTGGGGCGAGCGCCCTCGACGATCAAACGCGAGATCGACAACAACAGTGAGCTGCGTAACCGCTACACCGGATGCAAATCGGGGTATCGGCGCAAGCACGCGTTCGGGGCCCGCCAAAGCGGTATCAGCTCCACCGTGCACTACCGGGCTATGAGCGCTCATGACCGCAGCGCCGAGTCCGCCCGCCGACCCAAGCCCCGCCGGTTGGCCCTCAATGACAGGCTGCACAACGAGGTGCAGACTCGGTTGCAGCTGCGGCACAGCCCGCGGCAGATCGCGCGGCGGCTGCGCGAGGATTTCCCCGACGACCTGGAGATGCGGGTGTCACACAAGGCCATCTACCAGTCCATCTACGTGCAAGGACGGGGTTCGTTGCGTCGGGAACTGCACCAGTGCCTGCGCACCGGACGGGCAGTGCGCCGCCCGCAGCGCGACGGCGAGGAACGACGCGGCCGCATCCCGGACAAAGTCATGATCAGCGACCGTCCCGCCGAGTTCTCCGACCGTGCGATACCGGGCAGCTGGGAAGGGGACCTGATCATCGGGACCGTCGCCTCGGGGTCGGCGATCGGCACCCTGGTCGAGCGCACCACCCGGTTCGTGATGCTGCTGCACCTGCCCGATGGTCACGGCGCGTTGGCGGTGCAGGAAGCCATCATCGCCAAAATGACTGAATTGCCGGAGCATTTGTGTCGTGCACTGACCTGGGATCAGGGCATGGAGATGGCCAACCACGCCAACATCGCCAAGGCCACGGGACTCAAGATCTTCTTCTGTGATCCGCACTCGCCCTGGCAGCGCGGCACCAACGAGAACACCAATGGGCTGCTGCGCCAGTACTTCCCCAAAGGCACCGACCTGTCGTTGCACGGCCCGGGCATCCTGGACAACGTCGCCGCCGAACTCAACGGCCGGCCCCGCGAAACCTTGAACTGGCGAACACCAGCCGAAGCACTCAACGAACTACTGTCGAATCCGCCAGCTGTTGCATCGATCCCTTGAAATCGCCTCGAACTTTCTGGACCTCAGCGCAGGGTCACCACCAGAAGGTATTTGCTAGTCAAGTGCCCAGCGCGTGCACGCGCGCGAATGTGCAGCCAGAGCGTCTCCGCCGCGGATCCGGCGATCTGTCCGCACCCTCGACACAAGAGATTTCCGCGTGATGCCCTGGGTGGCCCGAGTAGAGTCGCGAGAGCCAACGCTGGCCAGGGGGAGTGCAGCAATGACGTATCCGGATCCGCGGTATCCGCAACAACAGCCACCGCAATGGCCGTATCCGCCGGGCGGGTATCCGAATCCGCAGCAGCAGTACCCCTACGCACAGCCGGGCTACCCACAGCCCTACCCACAGCAGGCCCAATCCGAGCAGCAGAGGAACTCCCCGCGCTGGCGGGCGGCGAGCATCGCGATGTCGGTGTTGTTCCGCGGCACCTACCGGCTGGGCGGCAGCGCCCGTAGCCGCGTCATCACGGCACTGATGTGTCTGGGTATCGGACTCGTCGCACTCGTCATCGTCGTGCTGGTCGGCACGTACCTGCGCTAGCGCGTTACTCGCCGGCAGGCGAAATCTGCTGCGACAGCGGCACATCCATGTCGTACACCCGGGCATGCAGCACCACCCGGTTCCGCAGTGCCGACCGCACCGCGCGATGCAGGCCGTCTTCCAGATAGATGGTGCCCTGCCAGCGCACGGCATGCGGAAACAGATCGCCGTAGAACGTCGAATCCTCGGACAGCAGCCGGTCCAGGGCCAGCACGGTGGTGGTCGTGACGATCTCGTCGAGACGCAGCTGACGCGGCGGAATCTGGGCCCATTCGCGGTAGCTCAGCCCGTGTTCCGGGTAGGGCTTCCCGTCGCGTACCCCTCTGAAAATCATGAATAGATCACGTCCTGCGCTCCCCGTGAGCCGAGCGGGTCCGCGGTGACAGCGTCGGCATACACCTGACCCTAGCCGGTCGGCTCGGCGTTTGCCGAGACATCCAACCACCCAGCTGGCCCCGAATGGCGTCTGTCGCCCGTCCGAATCCATCGTCACCGTAAAATGGCGGTGAAACCGGAGGTGACGCATGGGTAGTGCCGACGACCGTCGATTCGAGGTGCTGCGCGCCATCGTTGCCGACTTCGTCTCCACCAAGGAGCCCATCGGCTCCAAGACGCTCGTGGAGCGTCACAACCTCGGTGTTTCGAGTGCGACGGTGCGCAACGACATGGCCGTGCTGGAGGCCGAGGGCTACATCACCCAGCCGCACACCAGCTCGGGCCGGGTGCCCACGGAGAAGGGCTACCGCGAGTTCGTCGACCGGATCGATGACGTCAAGCCGCTGTCGTCCGGCGAGCGCCGCGCCATCCTGACTTTCCTGGAGTCCGGGGTCGACCTGGACGACGTGCTGCGCCGCGCGGTGCGGCTGCTGGCGCAGCTGACCCGGCAGGTCGCCATCGTGCAGTACCCGACCTTGTCGCGGTCCACGGTGCGTCACCTCGAGGTCGTCGCACTCACCCCGGCGCGCCTGTTGCTCGTCGTCATCACCGACACCGGCCGGGTTGACCAGCGGGTTGTCGAGCTCGGCGACTCCATCGGCGAGCATGAGCTGGCGCAGTTGCGTGAGCGGCTCGGCGCGGCACTGGAGGGCAAGCTGCTGTCGGCCGCATCGATCGCGGTGGCCGACCTGGCGTCACAGCTGGACGGTCACGGCGGTCTTGGCGACGCCGTGGGCCGCGCGGCGACGGTACTGGTCGAGACCCTGGTCGAGCACCAGGAGGAGCGGTTGTTGCTCGGCGGCACGGCCAACCTGACGCGCAACACGGCCGATTTCGGCGGGTCCCTGCGGTCGGTGCTGGAGGCACTGGAGGAGCAGGTCGTGGTGCTGCGGTTGCTGGCCGCCCAACAGGAGGCAGGTAAAGTCACGGTACGCATCGGCCACGAAACCGAGGCCGAGCAGATGGCAGGGACGTCCGTCGTGAGCACCGCCTATGGCAGCTTGGGCAAGGTTTACGGCGGCATGGGCGTGGTGGGCCCAACTCGGATGGACTATCCGGGCACCATCGCGAACGTCGCAGCCGTCGCCCGGTACATAGGCGAGGTACTGGGCACCCGATGAGGGTGCCCAGCAGTTCGAGAGATTAGGCAAGGTTCTTAGGCGTGGCACGCGATTACTACGACCTGCTCGGCGTGAGCAAGGGCGCCAGCGACTCGGAGATCAAGAAGGCCTACCGCAGGCTGGCCCGTGAGCTGCACCCCGACGTCAATCCCGACGAGGGCGCACAGCAGCGGTTCGCCGAGATCAGCACCGCCTACGAGGTCCTCAGCGACCCGGAGAAGCGGCGCATCGTCGACCTCGGTGGTGATCCGATGGGGAGCGGGGGAGGCGGCCCGAGCGGCGCCGGCTTCTCAGGTTTCGGCGGCCTCGGCGATGTGTTCGAGGCGTTCTTCGGTGGCGGCGCGTCGTCGCGCGGTCCGATCGGCCGGGTGCGGCCGGGCTCGGACTCTCTGCTGCGTCTGCGGCTGAACCTCGAGGAGTGCGCGACGGGCGTCACCAAGCAGGTCACCGTCGACACCGCGGTGCTGTGCGACGTGTGCCAGGGGAAGGGCACGCACGGCAATTCCCAGCCTGCCCGCTGTGATACCTGCCACGGTCAGGGCGAGGTGCAGACGGTCCAGCGTTCGCTGCTCGGCAACGTCATGACGTCACGTCCGTGCCCGGTGTGCGGCGGTGTCGGTGAGGTCATTCCCGACCCGTGTCACCGCTGCGGTGGCGATGGCCGGGTGCGCGCGCGGCGCGACGTCAGCGTGAAGATTCCGGCCGGTGTCGGCGAGGGCATGCGAGTGCGTCTGGCCGCGCAGGGCGAGGTCGGCCCGGGCGGTGGACCCGCCGGCGACCTGTACGTCGAGGTGCACGAGCAGGTGCACGAGCTCTTCCTCCGCGACGGCGACGACCTGCATTGCACTGTCTCGGTGCCGATGGTCGACGCCGCACTCGGCACCACGGTCACCGTCGACGCCATTCTCGACGGGCCCACCGAGATCACCATCGCCCCGGGTACCCAGCCCGGCTCGATCACCACACTTCGCGGCCACGGCATGCCGCACCTGCGGTCCGGGGTCCGCGGCAATCTGCACGCGCACATCGACGTGGTGGTGCCGTCGCGGCTCGACAACCGGGATCTTGACCTGCTGCGCAAGTTCAAGGAGCAGCGGACGCGCGACGTCACGGAGGTGCGGTCCACCCAGGCGGTGGCCGGTGGCGGTGGCGGCCTGTTCAGCCGCCTGCGTGAAACCTTCAGCGGCCGTTAGCCTTCGGGGCTGCTGGTGAGCCGGGCGCTGTTCTATGTCGACGCCGTGCCGGAGGTCGGCGGGCTCGCCGTCGTCGACGGCGACGAGGGATTCCACGCGGCGACGGTGCGACGTATCCGTCCGGGCGAGGAACTCGACCTGTCAGACGGGGCAGGGATGCTGGCGCACTGCGTGATCGAGGACGCGGTGAAGGGCCGGTTGACGGCGCGCGTCCTGTCGGTCACCGAGGTTCCGGCCGCGGTGCCGACAGTGACGGTGGTCCAGGCCCTGCCCAAATCCGACCGCTCCGAGCTGGCCATCGAATTGGCCACCGAGGCGGGCGCCGACGCATTCGTGGCATGGCAGTCCGAGCGCTGCGTCGCGCGCTGGGATGGTGCGGCCAAGGTGGAGAAGGGCTTACGACGCTGGAGCGCGGTCGCCCGGTCGGCGGCGAGGCAGTCCCGGCGGCCGTACGTGCCGTCGGTCAGTGGCCCGGTCTCGACCGCCGAGGTGGTCGCGTCGATCGGGAACGGTGTCACCCTGGTGTTGCACGAATCAGCGGAAGTGGCGCTGCGCGATGTGATTTCGCCGTCGACGGAGGCCGTGACGCTGATCGTCGGACCGGAAGGCGGTATCACCGACGGTGAGGTCGCGGCACTGGTGGCCGCCGGCGCGATCGCGGTTCGGCTGGGACCGTCGGTGCTGCGGACGTCGACCGCGGCCGCGGTCGCGTTGGGCGCCGTGGGTGTGCTGACGCCGCGCTGGCAGGTCTAGCACCACCGCGACCGGCATCGGTGGGTCCGCCGAACAGCCAAGTCCCAGGCATGTTCGGGCGTGGCCCGCATCTCGGCTAGCGGTGCTCACCGCGGAGGTATGCCGCCTCTGCCTCGGCTACCGCGTCGTCGGCCTGTCGCGGTGTCGGCAGGTCGGGTGCGTTCATCTCGATGATGGCTTCGACCCGCTCGTCGTCCAGGCCTTCGGCCGCGAGGACGCCCTCGATGAGCGCCCGTTGCACCGCGCGCCCCTTCATGTTCGCGAGCTTCGCGGTCGCCAGGATGCTACGCGAGAGATCGGCCTCGGTCATCGAGGTGGCCTTGGGTGCCAGCTTGATCCGCTGGATGGATCCGGCGATCGACGCCTCGGCAGTGACGTTCCCGGCGGGATCGGACACCGCGAACACCACCACGCGCGGCGCTTCGTCGTCCTGCGTCTCGCCGTCGTCGAATGAGGTGTCGGCTTCCGGCGCGATCGCGTCCGCGTAGGAGCCCGCCGTATCGACGTCGGATGTCTCGCTATCCGATGTCACCAGCAGGTCGAGATCCGAGTCCTCGGGGTCTGCGTCAGAGCTGCTGTTCGTGGCGAAGTAGTCGAGTGCGCCCTCGGGTTCGGCGAGATGGTCGTCGTCGTGGTCGTCCCAGGAATGGTCTGACATCGATCAGATCTGCATCTGCTTGCTGAGGCTGGCGCCTTCCTGCGCGTCCGTCTGATCGTATTGCGATGCGGCCTTGGTCAGGTTGTCGGCCAGGTTGCGCGACTTGTTCATCATCTGCTCGCAGGCAGCCTTGCGCGCGTTGTTCGCGGCACTCAGCGCGGATTGCGTCGACATGCACAGCGGCCCGTGGGTCGCGAGCACCTTGACCTCGACGTAAGACGTCGTGTCGCCGGCAGCGCTGAAGGTGGCGGCGGCATCGTCTTGTTTGGTGGAGAGCGATTGCAACTCCGAGGTCTCGACGGTGAGTCTGCTGCTCATGTGTTGCTCCTTTCGGAAAAGCTAGATGTCGGTCGTGATGCGCGGGGGTGCAGTGGGATTCGACGGGTCGAGGCTCACGTGCACCGGGCCTTTGGCGGTGTCGGGGTCGACGGCCACCTCGACGTGGTGGGCGCCGTCGTCGAACGACACCTGGATGGGCGCGCGGCCCGCAGGGGACTCGGCCCCGGGCGCCGCGCCCGATGGATTCTCCGGTGCGGGTTGGGCATTGGGATCGGCGGCCGGGTCGTCCGGCTTGCCGTCACCGTCTTTGTCCGCGCCGAGCGCGTCGGGATCCTGCGCGTTCGGATCCTGCTTGCCCTGCTGGGCGGCCTGAGCCGCCTGCGTCGCGGTTTGTGCCGCCTGACCGGCCAGGCCGGCGAGGGTGCCGAGCAGGCCGCCGCCCCCGCTGCCGGAGCCACCGCCGCCCATCTGTGGCAGCGACGGCATACCGCCCATGCCGGCGCCTGCGCCGGTGCCCGCACCCGATGCCGCCGGCGTGGAGGGCATTTCGGGCACCTTCGGCATGCTGGGTGCGCTCGGTGTACCGCCGCCACCCGAACCTGAACCGCCACCCGAGCCCGAACCGCCACCGGAACCACTGCCGCCACCTCCGGTGCCCGTGGGCGAGCCCGTCGGGCTGCCGGTGCCGGGCGGGTTGCTCGTGGGCGGACCGTACGGCGTGCCCGGTCCCGGCGTCCCGGGCTGGTTGGGGTTGCCCGGCGCGTTGGGGTCGGCGTTGCCGAAATCTGGTCCGTCGCCCGGCTTTTTCGCGGGCGGCGGCATGGTGCTCAGCGGCGGCGCGTGCGACGCGCTCTGGTACATGCTCGTCGCCTGGCTCAATTGCGCGGCGTTGCTCGATGATTGGGCCATCATGTTGTTCATCGCCACGGCGGACGCCGCGGCGGCGACGGCGACTGATGCGGCCTGCAGCGCGAGCGACTCGGGGGCGCCGATGACCGTCGCCTCGAGTGCGAGGCAGACGGGGATCATCGCGCCGAGGCAGGTGGCGATGTTGTCCATCTGCTGGCGTCCGGCGTCCACCTGCTGGGCCTCGGCGCTCAGGATTTGCACGACGAGATTGTCGGCCTGCAGCAGTTGTTCGGCGCTGCCGATCTGCTCGGCGTTGCGGTTGGAGTAGGCCGTGGAGGCGGTGCCTTTCCACACGGCCGGATAGGCATTGCTGAGCCCGTCGCCGGCGGCCTGAAAGAGTCCGGCGCCCTCGGAGAACGATTCGCCGGTGTCCGGATCGCCAATGCCGAAGCCGAGCCCCGCGAGGTCCAGGGCCCACAAACCGCCCTCGATGATGGGTGTGCCCGCGGCCGCGGGCATCAGCATCTTGGCGATGTCGCCGGCATCGCTGAGCAATCCGACGGCGCCCATCGGGTCGCCCTCCATCAGCTTCTTGACGTTGTCCGCGATGTCCGAGGCGGTGTCCAGGACGTCGTTGGCCTTGTCGAGGATGTCGTTGATCTTCTCGCCGAGGCTCGGGCTGTCACCGCCGTCGTGATCGCGCCGGTGTGAGTTGCCGTCGTGATCGTCGCCGCGGCGGTGCCGGGGGTCGTCGCGGTGCGGGCGGGGGATGACCTGGGTTGGTTCGTCGTCGCCGTGCCGGTTGCGACGGGAGCTCGGCGATGGATGGCTGGTGCCGCCGTGGTGACTGCCGCCATGACTATGACGCGGACCCATGCAGAACCCTCCCCGATTCCTCATCGCACCGGCGGACCCTCGCCGGTGAATTCGAGCCTAACAGCGGCCGATGCCCCTGCATTGCGCTAATTCGGAACTCTCAGCGGCGGCCGGGAGGGCCGACCCTGTGGCCTGGGTTACAGCAATTCCTGCCAGTAAACATCAATTTCCTGCCAGCGGAATTAATCCCTTGACCTGCCTGTTTACATGAATGTCACAGCGGCTCGGGCCGCCAGGGGACAAAGACGGACAGAAGACGTGAAGGGGAACTCACCATGAAGAATTTCGGAATTGCAGCAGTTATCGCCGGTGGATTGGCCGCCGGTGCCATGGGGTTCGCCGTTCCCGCCGTGGCCGCCACCGGCCCGGCTCCGACAGGGGTGCAGGCCACAGTGGTGCCCACGGGGGTTGATCACCTGAACTGGCTGGACGACGTCCACCAGGGCGCCAAGTCGCCCAAGGTCGACACCAACGTCCACCAGAGTCGGTAATCGGCGACAACAACTACGTAACCCGCGGGCGGTACCGGATCGGTACCGCCCGCGGCTTGCGTGACCAGCCAACTCATTGGGCGTGACATCGGCCCGGCGGTAGAATGTGCTCCTCAGCTCGACCCAAGAAAGCAGGCATCGAAAACCACGTGACGCCCCGCGATACGAACGCCGCCGCGTCGCGCTCCTCGGAGCTCGACCCGTCGGTTCGAAGCAGCATCACTGTTCCGCCTGATCTTGTGGTGGGCCTGCTCGGCTCGGCCGACGAGAATCTGCGTGCCCTCGAGAATCTGCTGGCGGCCGACATCCACGTCCGCGGTAACTCGCTGTCGATATCCGGCCGGCCGGCTGATGTGGCGATGGCCGAGCGTGTGGTCAGTGAGCTGATCGCTATCGCCGCCGGCGGCCAGTCGCTGACCCCCGACATCGTCCGCCGCAGCGTCGGCATGCTCGACGGCGCCGACACCGAGTCGCCGGCGCAGGTGCTGACGCTCGACATCTTGTCGCGGCGCGGCAAGACGATTCGGCCCAAGACGCTCAATCAGAAGCGCTACGTCGATGCGATCGACACCCACACCATCGTCTTCGGCATCGGCCCCGCCGGTACCGGCAAGACCTACCTGGCAATGGCCAAGGCCGTCAGCGCATTACAGACCAAGCAGGTCAGCCGGATCATCCTGACGCGTCCCGCTGTCGAAGCGGGAGAGCGCCTCGGCTTCCTGCCGGGCACCCTGAACGAGAAGATCGACCCGTATCTGCGGCCGCTGTACGACGCGCTGCACGACATGATGGACGCCGAGATGATTCCGAAGCTGATGGCAGCCGGGGTCATCGAGGTTGCGCCGCTGGCCTACATGCGCGGCCGGACGTTGAACGACGCCTTCATCATCCTCGACGAGGCGCAGAACACCACCGCCGAGCAGATGAAGATGTTCCTGACCCGCTTGGGTTTTGGTTCTAAGATCGTCGTCACCGGTGACGTCACCCAGGTCGACCTGCCGGGCGGATCGAAGTCGGGTTTGCGGTCGGCTGTCGAGGTGCTCGACGGTATCGACGACATCCACATCGCCGAACTCACCAGTGCGGATGTGGTGCGCCACAAGCTGGTTTCGGAAATCGTCGACGCGTATGAAGCAGCGGAAGCCAAAGTGAGCGAGCACGGGCTGGCCAACCGTTCGCAGCGCCGAGCAACCGGCCGGACGAGGCGGTGACGGTGTGACGGTCGAGGTTTCCAACGAGTCGGGGATCGACGTATCCGAAGACGAGCTGATCAGCGTGGCGCGGTTCGTCATCTCCAAGATGGACGTGAACCCCGCCGCTGAACTCTCGATGGTGCTGGTGGACCAGTCGGCGATGGCCGACCTGCACATGCGCTGGATGGACCTGCCCGGCCCCACTGATGTGATGAGCTTTCCGATGGACGAGCTCGAGCCCGGCGGCCGCCCCGATGCGCCCGAGCCCGGCCCCTCGATGCTCGGCGACATCGTGCTGTGTCCCGAGTTCGCCGCGAATCAGGCTGAGACCGCGGGACATTCGCTGGGGCACGAGTTGGCGCTGCTGACCGTCCACGGCGTGCTGCACCTGCTCGGCTACGACCACGCCGAGCCCGACGAAGAAAAAGAGATGTTCGACCTGCAGCGTCAGCTGCTCGAAGAGTGGGTCGCCGACCAGGTGCACACCTACCACAAGGATCGGCAGACCGAGAAAGACCGCAGGCTGCTCGACAAGTCGCGGTACTTCGACGAACCGTGACCGGGCTGACGCCGTTGATCGGCGCCATCGTGCTCGTCGTGTTCGGCGGGCTGTTCGCGGCGATCGATGCCGCCATCAACACCGTCTCCATCGCCCGCGTCGATGAGCTGATCCGTGATGAGCGGCCCGGTGCGGTGCGGCTGGCGAAGATCATCCGGAATCGGCCGCAGTACGTCAATCTCGTTGTGCTGCTTCGTGTCGTCTGCGAAGCGTCGGCGACGGTCCTGCTGGTCGACTACCTCGACGAGTTGATGACACGGGGCTGGGCACTGGTGTCCGCCGCCGCCATCATGGTGGTCGTCAGCTTCGTGGCCATCGGGGTCGGCCCACGCACCGTGGGACGGCAGAACGCCTACTCGATCTCGCTGCTGTCGGCGCTTCCGCTGCAGGTGATCGCGGTGCTGCTGACCCCGATCAGCCGGCTGCTGGTGCTGATCGGTAACGCCCTGACCCCGGGCCGGGGCTTCCGCAACGGACCGTTCGCTTCGGAAATCGAGTTGCTCGAGGTCGTCGATCTCGCGCAGCAGCGCGGTGTCGTGGCCGCCGAAGAGCGACGAATGATCAAGTCCGTCTTCGAACTCGGCGACACCCCCGCGCGCGAGGTCATGGTGCCCCGCACCGAGATGGTGTGGATCGAGAGCGACAAGTCGGCCGGCCAGGCCACCTCGCTGGCGGTGCGCAGCGGGCACTCCCGCATCCCGGTGATCGGGGAGAACGTCGACGACGTCGTCGGCGTCGTCTATCTCAAAGATCTGGTGGAGCAGACATACAACTCCACCAACGGCGGCCGCGAGACCAAGGTGGCTGACGTGATGCGCCCGGCGGTGTTCGTGCCGGACTCGAAGCCACTCGACGCCCTGCTCAGCGAGATGCAGCGCACCCGCAACCACATGGCGTTGCTGGTCGACGAATATGGCGCGATCGCCGGCCTGGTGTCCATCGAGGACGTGCTCGAAGAGATCGTCGGCGAGATCGCCGACGAGTACGACACCGACGAAGTGCTGCCGGTAGAAGAACTGGGCGACAACCGGTTTCGGGTGTCGGCCCGGCTGCCGCTGGAGGACCTGGCCGAGCTGTGCGGCTTCGATGTCGACGACGACCTGGACGTGGACACCGTCGGCGGGCTCCTGGCGCATGAGCTGGGACGTGTGCCGCTGCCGGGCGCCGAGGTCCGGATGTCCTTCCCGTCACATCGATCGCAGCATCCGGCGACCCTGCAGTTGCGGGCCGAAGGCGGTCGGGACCATCGCGGCCGGGTCCGGATCGGCACCGTGCTGGTGATCCCGGTCGAGCCGCAACGTACTGAGGCTGCCGATGCGGCAGCAGAAGGAGAACCCGATGAGTGACGAATTCCATTCCGGCTTCGTCTGTTTGGTCGGCCGGCCGAACACCGGCAAGTCGACGCTGACCAACGCGCTCGTCGGCACCAAGGTCGCGATCACGTCGAATCGGCCGCAGACCACCCGGCACACCATTCGCGGCATCGTGCACCGCGAGGCCTTCCAGATCATCCTGGTGGACACGCCGGGTCTGCACCGGCCGCGGACGCTGCTCGGCCAGCGGCTCAACGAACTGGTCAAGGACACCTATTCCGAGGTCGACATCATCTGCCTGTGCATCCCGGCGGACGAGGCCATCGGGCCCGGCGACCGCTGGATCTATCAGCAGATCCGTACTGTCGCACCGAGAACCACGCTGCTGGTCGTCGTCACGAAGACCGACAAGGTGCCGCGTGACAAGGTGGCGGCGCAGCTGATGGCAGTCAGTGAGCTCACCGAGGGGTCAGCCGAGATCGTGCCGGTCTCCGCGGTGGCCGGAGAGCAGGTCGACGTGCTGATCGACGTGCTGGCGAGCAAGCTGCCGCCCGGTCCGGCCTTCTACCCGGACGGCGAGCTCACCGACGAGCCCGAGGAAGTGCTCATCGCCGAGCTCATCCGCGAAGCCGCGCTGGAAGGCGTCCGCGACGAGCTGCCGCACTCGCTGGCGGTCGTCATCGACGAGTTCACCGAGCGTGACGGCCGCACCCCGGAACAGGGCGAGATGTGCGACATCCACGCCATCATCTACGTCGAGCGCGACAGTCAGAAGGGCATCGTGATCGGCAAGGGCGGCTCGCGGCTGCGCGAGGTCGGTACCGCGGCGCGCACGCAGATCGAGAAGCTGCTCGGCACCAAGGTGTATCTCAACCTGCGGGTGAAGATCGCCAAGAACTGGCAGCGCGACCCGAAACAGCTTGGCAAGCTTGGTTTTTAGCTTCTTACCCATCCCGCGAGCGGCCGTGTTTGTGCAGCGACACACCGGTTTAGGCGTACACAATGCGCACGCTCACCGTCCGCGAGCGGCCGCAGATTGCACAGCGGGACCCGCGTGTCGGCGTACAAACACGGCCGCTCGCTGGAGATGTGGCTGAGCCGCGGGAGATGCGGCTAAGTAGCCCACCAGTTGTCGGGCTGCTTGCTGGCCCAGCCGCTGATGGCCTCGAGGCTGGCGGCCAGCGAGATCAGTAGTGGCTCGCTGCCCTCCGGGCCCATCAGCTGCACGCCGATGGGCAGCCCGTCGGCGGTGAAGCCGGCCGGAATGCTGATCGACGGCCAGCCGAGCGCGTTCCACGGCCAGCACACCGGGCAGGCCGCGATGATGGCGCGGTCGGTGGCGGTGCTGCCGAGCCGGTCGAAGGCATCGATCAGGGGTGGCGGCTGCGCGGTGGTCGGGGCCAGCACCACGTCGTACAGGTTGAAAATCCAGCCGATCCGGCGCTGAAGGGACTTTTCCCGCTGCCGTGCCTGCCGGAGTGCGTACTCCGACAACAGCCATCCGGTTCGGATGTTGCCGCGGGTACGACGGTCCAATGTCACGTCGGGACCGACGCGGTCGCGCCATTCGGCGAGCCCGGACGTGGAGCGCGCCAGGAAGTCCACGGACAGTTGCAGCCCGTACTCGGGATCGTCCGGCCGCACGGTGTGCCCGAGCTCTTCCAATTGTCCCGCAACGGTGTTCAGTGCTGACCGGATCTCCGGGTGCAACCGGGCCGGGAACAGCGTGAACGGGAACTTGGTCGACAACGCGACACGCAGGGGCCCCGGCGCCCGTCCCACCGACTCGGCCGCCGCGATGGGCTCCGGCTTGTGGAGATCACCCTCGACGTTGCCGGACGCCGCGTCGAGCACCAGTGCGGCGTCGGCCACGGTGCGGGCCAGTACCCCGTTGACGGTGATGCCGTTGAAGGCTTCGGGCAGCGGCCAGGTGGAGATGCGTCCGCGCTGCGGTTTGATGCCGACCAGATGGGTCCATGCGGCGGGGATGCGGACGCTGCCCGCGCCGTCGGATCCGATTGCGGCGGTGACCAATCCGGCCGCGACGGCCGCGGCGCTACCGCCCGACGACCCACCTGGGGTGTGCCCGCGCGACCAGGGGTTGCGGGTGTGCCCGAAACCGGGGCCGCTGGTGAACGGCCACTGCCCGAGTTCGCAGGTGTTGGTCTTGCCGACGATCACCGCGCCGGCCGCTTTCAGTCGTCGCACCACCTCGGCGTCCTCGGTGGCCGGACGCACTTCGCCGTCGGTGCCGAACCGGGTGGGCACCCCCGCGACGTCGACGTCGTCCTTGATGGCGATGGGCACCCCGAGCAGTGGAAGCTGTTGTCCGGCAGCGCGTTTGCGGTCCGCTTCGGCGGCGTCGGCCAGCGCCTGTGCGGTGAAGACCACCCGGAAGGCGTTCAGCTCGAGCTGGCTGGCCGCGATGGCGTCCAGTGACTGCCGCACGATCTCCTGCGACGTCACCGCGCCGCTCGCGAGCCGATACAACTGCTGGGTCAGAGTCGGGAATCGGGGCTGCGCGGATGGTTTTGGAAAGCTGGCCATGTCGATTCCGAGAATAGATTGGGCGTTCGCCCGGCGCTGCCTAACGGAAGTTGTCGGTCCGCGATGGGACAATCGCCCGATGCGGTTGTACCGGGATCGAGCGGTCGTGCTGCGCCAGCACAAGCTCGGCGAGGCCGACCGGATCGTCACGCTGCTCACCCGCGACCACGGGCTGGTCCGCGCGGTGGCCAAAGGTGTGCGGCGGACCCGCAGCAAGTTCGGCTCGCGGCTGGAGCCGTTCGCCCACATCGACGTGCAGTTGCATCCCGGCCGCAACCTCGACATCGTCACCCAGGTGGTGTCGCTCGACGCGTTCGCCGCCGACATCGTCAACGACTACGGCCGGTACACCTGCGGCTGCGCCATTCTGGAGACCGCCGAGCGGCTGGCCGGTGAGGAACGCAACCCGCTGCCGGCGCTGCAACGGCTCACCGTCGGCGCGCTGCGGGCCGTCGCGGACGGCAGCCGGCCCCGGGAACTCGTGCTCGACGCTTATCTGCTGCGGGCCATGGGGATCGCCGGCTGGGCGCCGGCCATCACCGAGTGCGCCCGCTGCGCCGCACCCGGTCCGCACCGGGCGTTCCATGTCGCGGCCGGCGGCAGCGTGTGCGTGCATTGCCGCCCGTCGGGGTCGGTCACCCCGCCGCAGGGTGTGCTGGAACTGATGGCCGCGCTGCACGACGGCGACTGGGAGTTTGCGCAGGGCTCACCGGCGGGGCATCGCAGCCAGGCCAGCGGCCTGGTGGCCGCGCACCTGCAGTGGCATCTGGAGCGCCAGCTGCGGACATTGCCTCTGGTCGAGCGCGTTTACCGCCCAGATACCACGGTCATTGAACAGCGCGTAACCCTACTCAGGCAGGATATTGCCCATGGCACTCAACCGGGCGCGCAAGACCAGCTATCCGCAGCTGCCTCAGGCGCCTGACGACTATCCGGTTTTCCCGGACGTTTCGACCTGGCCAGTGGTCTTTCCGGAGCTCCCCCCGAACTCCAACGGCCGCTTCGCCCGGCCGCCGCAGCACCCGTCCAAGGCCGTGGCCCCGCAGATTCCGGCCAACCAGGTGCCAAACCACGTCGCTGTCGTCATGGACGGCAACGGCCGGTGGGCGACCCAGCGTGGGCTCGGGCGCACCGAGGGGCACAAGATGGGCGAGGCGGTGCTGATCGACATCACCTGCGGAGCCATTGAACTGGGCATCAAGCACCTGTCGGTGTACGCGTTCTCCACCGAGAACTGGAAGCGCAGCACCGAAGAGGTGCGGTTCCTGATGGGCTTCAACCGCGAGGTGGTGCGCCGCCGCCGGGAGAATCTCAACGCGATGGGCGTCAACATGCGCTGGGTCGGGTCCCGGCCGCGCATGTGGAGCAGCGTCATCAAGGAATTCGACATCGCTGAGCAGATGACGGTCGGCAACGACGTCATCACCGTCAACTACTGCGTGAATTACGGCGGCCGCACCGAGATCGTCGAAGCGGCACGCGAACTCGCCGAGGAGGCCGCCGCGGGCAAGATCAACCCGAGCCGGATCTCCGAGGCGTCGATTGCCAAGCACCTGCACCGCCCCGACATTCCTGACGTCGACCTGTTCATCCGTACCTCGGGGGAGCAGCGCGCCAGCAACTTCATGCTGTGGCAGGCGGCCTACGCGGAGTACGTCTTCCAGGACAAGCTCTGGCCCGACTATGACCGCCGCGACCTGTGGGCCGCGTGCGAGGAATACGTCAATCGCAATCGTCGGTTCGGGAGGGCCTGATGTCGAACTTGTTGCAGCGGTTGGCATCTGTGCTCGCCGATTCGGTGACCATCGTCGAAGAGACCGACGGCGCACTGACCGTCGCGCATGACGGCACGGTGGCGTCGCTGCGGGTGGTGAACATCGGCGAGGGGCTGGAACTCGTCTCGCTGACCCAACCGCTGGCGTGGGACATCAAGCTGGACAACAACGTTCGTGACCGCGTGTCCGATCACGCGGGGCGCACGATGCTCGGCTCGGTGGTGCTGGTGGAGCGTGCCGGTGATCCGCGGTCCAACGGCGCGAAGAAGTTCGGCGACGTGATGCTGCGGTACAACTTCCCGGCCGCCGGACTCACTGACGACGCGTTGTCCACGCTGGTCATGCTGGTGCTGTCCACCGGCGTCGACGTGCGGGCCGACCTGACCAAGTGAGGCCGAAGTGACCGTCATCCGGATCGTCGCCGCGGTGGTCGTCGACGAGCGCGGGCGGCTGCTGCTGGTCCGTAAACGTGGGACGACGGCGTTCATGCAGCCCGGCGGCAAGCTCGAGCCGGGGGAGTCACCGGTCGACGCGCTGGTTCGCGAGGTCCGTGAGGAGCTCGGGGTCGGGGTGACCGACGTGCGGGAATTGGGTCACCACACCGCGATTGCGGCCAACGAGCCCGGGCACAGTGTCGCGGCTGACCTGTTCTTCGTTCGGCTCGACGGCGTCCCGCAGATTGCCGCCGAGATCGAGGAGATGGCCTGGATCGATCCGCATGCGCCTGGCGATATCGAGTTGGCGCCGCTGACCCGGGACACCGTGCTGCAGTTGGCGCGGGTCAGCTGACCGGCCCGGACCCGGTGCAGGCCGCGCACACCCCGAAAATCTCGATGGTGTGACTGACGTCGGAAAAGCCATGGGCTGCAGCGGTTTCGGTGGCCCAGGCCTCGACCTCGGTGCCGGCCACCTCGACCGTCGCACCGCATTGCCGGCACACCAGGTGGTGGTGATGGTGGGCCTGCGAGCAGCGCCGGTAGAGCGCCTCGCCACTGTCGTTGCGCAGGCTGTCGACCTGCCCGGCCGCCGCCATGGACTGCAGGGTGCGGTAGACGGTCGTCAGGCCGATGCCTTCACCGCGGCGGCGCAGTTCGTCGTGCAGCTCCTGCGCGGACCGGAACTCTTCGACGTTGGTGAGCAGCGCGGCGATCGCGGTGCGCTGTTTGGTCGACCGGGTGGGAGCGCTCACGATCGGTCCTCTTCGACGTGGGCGATGGCGTCGACGACGATGTGTGCGAGGTGATGGTCCACCAGGCGGTACATCACCTCGCGGCCGGCGCGTTCACCGGCGACGACCCCGGCCGACTTGAGGATGCGCAGGTGCTGGCTGACCAGTGGCTGCGGCACACCCAGGGCGTCGACGAGTTCGTGCACGCAGCGTTGCGACTCCTGCAGCTGCATCACGATGGCGATCCGGATGGGGGCGGCGAGGGCGCGCAGCAGGTCGCCTGCGGCGTCGAGCGTCTCCCGCGGCAGGGACGACGGAAACGGCGCACCACTGTGCTGGTGGTCGAGCTCGTCATGCGTGGTGGTGGGTGGCACCCGGCAACTCCCGGCTATTGGAAATAGTTTTCATTTAGCTTTCCATGCGCGCATACGCATGTCAAAGATCCGGCGGCGCCGACGGATACCGTCGTGGCATGACAGCACTGGAACTCGTGGTCCGCGGGCAGGCCCGACGCAGGTATGCCGCCGAGCGCGCGACCGTCACGGTGGCGGCGAGCTTGAACGACGCCGAGCGTGCCGACGTGTACCGCCGCGCGGTCGTGCTCCAGGATCGACTGCTCACCGATCTGCGCCGATTGACGGACTCCGGCGCGGTGAACAAATGGACCAGCGACCAGATCCGGGTGTTCAGCTACCGGCCCTACTCGCAGGACGGGACGGCCGAGCCGCGGTACCGCGTCGACATCCGGGTCGAAGCGGAATTCGCTGATTTCGAACAGCTTTCGACCTTCCTGGACCGGTGGGCCGTCGAGGACGGTGCCGAGATCGGCTCGATCGACTGGGACGTCACCGAAGAGAACCGGGAGGCCTACGAGGCCGAACTGCGCCAGGAAGCCGTGCGCAACGCGGCGGCGAAGGCGCGGGCGTTCGCCGAGGCCGCGGGCCGTGGTGAGGTGACGGCGGTGCAACTGGCTGACCCGGGCATGCTCCAGGCGCAGCCCGACTACGGCAGTCCGCGAGCGGCGGCCATGGCGGCCCCGGCCGGGATGCCCGGTGGCGGCCCCACCCTCGACCTGAGTCCCGATGACATCACGATCTGGGCCCGGGTGGACGCGAAGTTCGTCGCCGACTAGCCCGCCACTAGTCTGAACAGGTTGCATCCCACCTGACACAGGAGTGCTCGAACATCGTGGCGTCCATCATCGACACCGTTGCCAACCTGGCCAAACGTCGCGGACTGGTCTTCCAGTCCGGCGAAATCTACGGCGGCACAAAGTCTGCGTGGGATTACGGGCCACTGGGTGTCGAGCTCAAGGAGAACATCAAGCGCCAGTGGTGGAAGTCCGTCGTCACCTCCCGCGACGACGTCGTCGGTCTGGACAGCGCGATCATCCTGCCGCGGCAGGTGTGGGTGGCCTCGGGCCACGTCGCGGTGTTCAACGACCCGCTGGTCGAGTGCCTGAACTGCCACAAGCGGCACCGTCAGGACCACATGCAGGAGGCCTACGCCCTGAAGAAGGGGCTCGACGATCCGGACGCCGTGTCGATGGACGAGATCGTCTGCCCGGACTGTGGCACCAAGGGCCAGTGGACCGAGCCGCGTGACTTCAACATGATGCTCAAGACCTACCTCGGCCCGATCGAGTCCGAAGAAGGCATGCACTACCTGCGCCCCGAGACCGCGCAGGGCATCTTCGTGAACTTCGCCAACGTGGTGACCACCGCGCGCAAGAAGCCGCCGTTCGGCATCGGCCAGATCGGCAAGAGCTTCCGCAACGAGATCACCCCGGGCAACTTCATCTTCCGCACCCGCGAGTTCGAGCAGATGGAGATGGAGTTCTTCGTCGAGCCCTCGACCGCGCCGGAGTGGCACAAGTACTGGATCGAAACCCGCTTCCAGTGGTACACCGACCTCGGCATCAACCCGGAGAATCTGCGGCTGTACGAACACCCGCTGGAGAAGCTGTCCCACTACAGCGCCGGCACCACCGACATCGAGTACAAGTTCGGCTTCGCCGGCAACCCGTGGGGTGAACTCGAAGGCATCGCCAACCGCACCAACTTCGACCTGAGCACGCACGGCGAGCACTCGGGCGTCGACCTGTCGTTCTACGACCAGGGCACCGACACCCGCTTCGTGCCGTACGTCATCGAGCCCGCAGCCGGCCTGACCCGCTCGCTGATGGCGTTCCTGGTCGACTCGTACCACGAGGACGAGGCCCCCAACGCCAAGGGCGGCGTCGACAAGCGCACCGTGCTCAAGCTCGACCCGCGCCTCGCGCCCGTCAAGGCCGCGGTGCTGCCGTTGTCGCGCAATGCCGACCTGTCGCCGAAGGCCCGCGACCTGGCGGCCGAGCTGCGCAAGAGCTGGAACGTCGAGTTCGACGACGCCGGCGCCATCGGCCGCCGCTACCGTCGCCAGGACGAGATCGGTACGCCGTACTGCATCACGGTCGACTTCGATTCGCTCGAAGACCACGCCGTGACCATCCGTGAGCGCGACGCCATGACACAGGAGCGTGTCGCCATCGACGCCGTCAGCGACTACCTCGCGGTGCGCCTCAAGGGCTGCTGAGTTCCCTGCCGAGCCAAAAATTGGCGCCGAAGACCCGCCCCGGGCGTGAATAGGATGTAAGCCAAGGGGATTGGAGGAGCCGCGGTGGGGGTTCTCGGCGCATTTCTTTCGACTTGGGACGACGCGCGCGCGGCGTTCGGGTCCGGCACGCCGGTCGGCGGTGCCGACTTCGACATGAGTGGCCAGTTCCAGGAACTGCGCCGAACCGTTCTGTCGGTGGCCCCAGGCGGGGAGTGGACGGGCACCGCCGCCGAGAAGTACGACGGTCGCAATCGCGAGCACGCCGGGATGATCGGCAAGCTCGCCGAACTCGACCGGCGCCTCGGTGCCGAGGTCGATCGGTCCGCGGCCGTGGTGACGGCAGGTCGACGGGACCTCGACGTCGTCAGGCAATGGGTGGTCGACGCGGCCGCCAGCGCGCCGACCACCGCTGCGGGTGAGCGTGCGTTGCTTCCGGTGGTGGCCAAGGGGACCGCCGACATCACCGAGATTCTCAGTCGGTCGAATGCCGATCTGGACACCATCGCGGTGCGGATTCGCGAGATCGGCGCGGGCTATGACGAACTCAGTGGGCAAGGTGCGCCGCGATGAGGCGGTACCTCGGCGCGCTGACCGGAATCCTCATCTTGTGCACCCTGTCGGCGTGCTCCACCGAGGTGACCAGGGAGCAGAAGGCGCCGGTTTCCGCGGAGGCGGCGGCGGCGTTCGGCGACGTGACGTTGCCGCAGGGTGCGCAGGTTCTCGCCACCGTCACCGACTCGGGCCGCGACACCCGGTATCGCGTGGCATTGCGGCTGACCGACGGTCAACTGCGGGACTTCCTGGGCCAGTTCCCGACAGAGCCGCGGCCGTCTGACATTCCGAAAACCATGACGGGGCTCGCCGGCCCGTCGTTGTCCGGTGCTCCCAGACCGCTGTTCCTGCAGGAAAAGGTCACCACCAAGGACCACAAGCTGGTCAACCGCGAGGTCGTCGTCGACGAGCGCGGACCCGACGAGGTGTACGTCCACCTGTCGCTGTTCACCACCTGAGCGCGGTTGCTGAGCAGTTTGTCAGCACCCTGCCGCCGATCCCGTTGGGCTTTCGGTATAGCGTGCCGGTATGACGCGAGTTTCGGTGATCACCGGCGGCGCCGGTGGAATGGGTGTGGCGACGGCGAAGATCGTCGGGCGGGACCATACGGTCGTGCTGGCCGACGTGCGTCACGACCGCCTCGATGCGGCCGCGGCCGAACTGGCCAACCTCGGTATCGCCGCGACCGTCGTCGACGCCGACGTCACCGACCGCGCCGCAGTGGACCAGTTGTTCACCACCGCAACGAGTCTCGGCTCGATCGCGTCGGTGATCCATGCCGCCGGGGTGAGCCCGAGCATGGGGGCGGCGGACTACGTGGCGCGCACCAACGCGGTCGGCACCGTGAACGTCAACGAGGCCTTCTACGGTGTCGCGGAGGCGGGCGCGGCGATCGTCAACGTCGCCTCGATGGCGGCCCATCTGCTGCCCGAAGAGATCATCCCGACGACGAAGTTCCCGCTGGCGCTCACCGACGAAGACGCGTTCCTGGCCGAGATGACGGCGGCCTGTGCCTTCGCGCCCGAGGAACTGCGCTCGGGTATGGCCTACGGCGTGAGCAAGAACTTCGTCAAGTGGTACAGCAGTTCACAGGCCGAGCGCTTCAACGCCAAGGGGTTGCGCATCGTCTCGGTGTCCCCGGGTTCGGTCGACACCGAGATGGGGCTGCTCGAGGCCGACGCCGGTGCCGGCGCGATGGTCATGAACGCGGCGGTGCCGCGCTGGGGCAAGGCCGAAGAGATGGCCGCGCTGTTCGCGTTCTGCGCCAGCGACAAGGCCGGGTACCTCACCGGCACCGACATCCTCAACGACGGTGGGGTGGTCGCCTCGATGCGGGAACGGGCGCGTCTGGCGGCCGCCCCGCACTAGAACCGCCCGCCGCCACCGGAGAAGCCGCCGCCGGAGCCGCCGAAACTCGTTGAGCTCCAACCGCCGCTGTGGCTGCCACCGCCGCTGCCGCCGCCGCGGATCATCCCCGACAGGATGCCGCCGATGATGATGCCGCCGATGTCCCCGGCAGTGCTCGACCCGGTCCCGGCGTAGGACTGCCGCGCGGCGGCGACGTCGTTCGCAGCCAGCGTCTGGGATTGCTTGAGCAGATCGGCCGCCGAGTTGGCCTGCTCGATGCCGGCGGGAAGGTCGGTGCGCGACGTCGATCGGGCGGACTCGATCCGGCGCTGAGCCTCGGCCAGCCGGGTCCGGGCTTCGGGGCCGACACTCCCGCGGTGAGTGTCGATGAAATCCGACACGCCACGCACCTGGGAGGTGGCGGCGAGCAGTGCCTGGTCGAACGACTGTTGCAGCCGTTGCCGAGCGGCAGCCTCGTCGGCGATGATCGCCAACAGCTTGTCCAACTGGGCATCGGCAGCCGTCAGTTGGGTGAACGCGCTGAACGGATCGGCCGCGCCCGACGCCTGGGCGTTCGAAACCGCTTGTACCGCAGCGGTACGCGCCGCCGTCAGCTCCGTGTAGTGCGCTCCGGGCGGGACCGCCTCGGCCGCGGCGATCCCGTGCTGGATGTCGGTGATCGCGGCCGGCAGGGCACTGATCGCGTGCGTGATGTCGTCCGCGGCGCTGTCGATCGCGTCCAACATGCGCTGCGCCTGACCCAGCGCAGACTCCGCGCCATGGATCGCATTGACCAGGGCGGCCTGGCTGTCGCCGGGCTTGCTGACCAACCCCCGCGCGGCGGTGATGTTCTGGTCGGCGAACGCCAGGCGCTGTTCGGCGCCGTCCACATTGCCGGCCACCGACGCCAGCGCGGTCTCGGTGAACTGGCCGTGCAGCCCGGTCAGGGTCTGGCGGGCCGACTCGACGCGCGCCGTCAGGGCCACCAGCTGTTGGGTCAGCGCGTCCAGCCGGGTCGGCGCGTTGATGACCAGATCGCGCATCTGATGGAACGCGGTGCGCTGGTTCTCCAGCTCCTGATCGGCGCGGGCGGCCGAGACGACCACCTGCGTCAGTAGGTCGCGCCGCTGCTGCGGGGTCTCGGGCACCGCGTCGTCGAGCGTCTGGCGCACGCGGAATGCCTGTGCCATCGCGGCTTTCGCGTTCTGCACCGCGGTGATGAAGGGCGCGGTGTCGTGCTCGCCGAACTCGCCGACGGCCAGGGACAGCTCGTTGTCGCTGGTACGCACCGCGTTGTCGACCTCGACGAGGATCGACTTGGACAGGTCCTCCAAGGTCTCCAGCGACATCTTCGCGAGCGCCGCGACGTCGGTCGGGTCGACCTGCTGGGCCGCGTTCAGGTCCGCCTGCCGGCGCTGCCGGCGGCTACGCCGGACCCACCAGATGAGCCCGGCCAGCGCGACGCCGATCACGGCAAGCGCAACGACCAACCCCGCCCAGTTGAACGGTGGGGCGGGCGCCCGGAGTCCGTCGGCGGCAGCAACGGCCGCGCCCGCCCAGTCTCCGTCGTGCAACTTCGGTTCGACGGCATCCCGGCGCAGGCGGTCGACGTCCACACCGCCCGTCGCGGCCTCCGGGACCAGAAGCGCGTAGGCGCGATCCTTGATCGCCACGGCGAGGATGGCGTCGCTGTTGCCCAGAAAGCTCTGGCGCCAGGTGTTTTCCGCCCAGTCACGGGGATTGGCGCCGGAGAAGGTGTCGACGTAGACGACCCACAGCCGGGTACCGCGTTTGTCGTACAGCTGTTGCACCGCGCCGGTGACCGCGCTGCGCTGTTGCGAATTCAGCGCCCCGGCCTGGTCGGTGACGTAGTCGGGCAGCCGCATGGGCGGCTCAGCAGACGAGGTCGGGGCCAGCAGCGTCCCCACCATCAGGACCGAGATCATCAGCCAGACCAGCCGCACGATGCGCATGCCGTCAATCTAGTTAAGGCGCCCAAGCTTGAGGGTGTCTGGCCAGCGGGCGCGCCCGGGCTGGCAGACTTCCGCCGTGGGCATTGCACGCGATGGATACAGCGACTTCGACCGGCAGCGGCTGGTCGGGGAGGGCGTCAAGAGCGCCACGCTGCCCGGTACCGATGCCGGACACCGCACGGATTTCGCGCGGGACCGGGCCCGCGTGCTGCACAGCGCCGCGCTCCGGCGGCTCGCCGACAAGACCCAGGTGGTCGGGCCACGCCAGGGAGAGACGCCGCGAACCCGGCTCACCCACTCGCTCGAAGTCGCCCAGATCGGGCGCCACATGGCCGTCGGGCTGGGGTGTGATCCCGACCTGGTCGACCTCGCCGGTCTGGCCCACGACATCGGCCACCCGCCCTACGGCCACAACGGCGAACGTGCGCTCGACGAGATCGCCAAACCGTTCGGCGGATTCGAGGGCAACGCCCAGAATTTCCGGATCCTGACCCGCCTCGAACCGAAAGCGCTTGACAGTGCGGGCCGTTCGGCCGGGCTGAACCTGACCCGGGCGGCGCTGGACGCCGTGATCAAGTACCCGTGGTTCCGTGAGGACCGTGTCAAATTCGGTTTTTACGACGACGACGCGGCCGCCGCGGCCTGGGTGCGTGAGGGCGCGCCCGCCGAACGGCTGTGCCTGGAGGCCCAGGTCATGGACTGGGCCGACGACGTCGCGTATTCCGTGCACGACGTCGAGGACGGCATCATCTCCGGCCGCATCGATCTGCGTGTCCTCGCCGACGCGGACGCCGCCGACACCCTGGCCCGACTCGGCGCGCGGTCCCAGCCGACGGTGACGCACGACGACATGCTGGCGGCCGCTGCGCGGTTGTCGCAGCTGCCGGTGGTCACGGGCGTCGGCAAGTACGACGGTTCGGTCGCGACGTCGGTGGCGCTCAAGCGGCTCACCAGCGAGCTGGTCGGCCGGTTCGCCAACGCGGCGGTCACCGAGACCAAGAAGCAGGCGGGGCGCGCGACCATGCGCCGTTTCGAAGCCGAGCTCGCGGTGCCGGCCCTGGTTCGGGCCGAGGTGGCAGTGCTCAAGATGCTGGCCCTGCAGTTCATCATGTCCGACCACCAGCACCTGCAGATTCAGGCCGATCAGCGCACCATGGTCCGTGAAGTGGCGCTGTCGCTGTGGGGCCAGGCCCCGGCGAGCCTCGACCCGCAGTTCGCCGCCGAGTTCGCCCTCGCGGACGACGACGGCGCCAGGCTGCGGGTGGTCGTCGACCAGATCGCGTCGTACACCGAGACCCGGCTGGAACGCGTCCACGAGGCGCGCTCGCCGCGGCCCTTGGATTAGCGGGCAACGGGCCGCGGCCAAACCCGGTCAACCTCCGGAAAAGCGCCGCCTACACTGGGCGCGTGGCCGGCCGGATTCCTGATCGCGATATCGCGGCCATTCGTGAACGCACCCGTATCGAGGACATCGTCGGCGAGCACGTGCAGCTGCGACGTGCGGGCGCCGACTCGCTCAAGGGCCTGTGCCCGTTCCACGACGAGAAGTCGCCGTCGTTCCATGTGCGGCCGAACCACGGCCTGTTCCACTGCTTCGGCTGTGCCGAGGGCGGCGACGTCTACGCGTTCGTGCAGAAGATCGAGCACGTCACCTTCGTCGAGGCCGTGGAGCTGCTCGCAGACCGGCTGAACTACCCGATCAGCTACGAGGGATCCTCGACCACCAACGTGCAGCGGGACAAGGGCAGCCGCAGCCGCCTGCTCGCCGCCAACACCGCCGCGCAGGAGTTCTACGCCGAGGCGCTGCAGTCGGCGGAAGCCGCCGCTGCCCGCCAGTACCTGATCGACCGGAACTTCGACGCCGACGCGGCCAAACGTTTCGGCTGCGGATTCGCACCGTCGGGCTGGGACACCCTGACAAAACACTTGCTGCGCAAGGGATTCACCTTCAAGGAGCTGGAGGCCGCCGGGCTGTCCCGCGAGGGTCGCCGCGGCCCGATGGACCGGTTCCACCGCCGGCTGCTGTGGCCCATCCGGGGCGCGACGAGTGAGGTGATCGGGTTCGGTGCCCGCCGCCTGTTCGACGACGACCACATGGAAGCCAAGTACGTCAACACGCCGGAAACGGTGTTGTACAAGAAATCCAACGTGCTGTTCGGTCTCGACCTGGCCAAGCGTGACATCGCCAAGGGGCATCAGGCCGTCGTCGTCGAGGGCTACACCGACGTCATGGCGATGCACCTTTCCGGCGTGACCACCGCGGTCGCGTCCTGCGGCACGGCCTTCGGCGACGAGCACCTGTCGATGCTGCGGCGGCTGATGATGGACGACAACTTCTTTCGCGGCGAACTGATCTACGTGTTCGACGGTGACGCCGCCGGACGCGCCGCCGCCGTGAAAGCGTTTGAGGGCGAACAGAATCTGACCGGCCAGTCGTTCGTCGCGGTGGCCTCCGACGGGATGGACCCGTGCGATCTGCGGCTCAAGTCCGGCGATGGTGCGCTGCGTGATCTGGTGGCGCGCCGAACCCCGTTGTTCGAGTTCGTGATTCGCACCGCGCTCGAAGAGCATGACCTGGACAGCGCCGAGGGCCGGGTCGCGGCGCTGCGCCGCTGTGTGCCGCTGGCCGCGCGGATCAAGGACCCCACGCTGCGTGACGAATACGCCCGTCAGCTCGCCGGCTGGGTGGGTTGGGACGATGTGGCGCAGGTGATTTCGCGGGTGCGCGAGACCGCCAAGGCGGGCCCCGCCACGTCGAAGCGGGACAGCCGGCGCCCGTCGGCACCCGCGGCCCCGGCCGCGACGGTGGGGCGTCCGAACCCGAAGGACCCGACGTTGTGGCCGCAGCGCGAAGCGCTCAAGTCCGCGCTGCAATATCCGGCGATGGCCGGCCCGGTGTTCGACGGGCTGCCGGTCGACAGCTTCACCCATCCGGGCTACGCCGCGGTTCGGCAGGCGATCGCGAAAGCAGGCGGCACGGCGTCCGGTATGGGCGGCGCGGACTGGATCGAGGCGCTCCGGGAAGCCGACCCGACGGCGACGAGCCTGATGAACGAACTGTCGGTCGAGGCGTTCCAGGTCGAAGAGGACAAGCTGCCGCGATACATCGCGAGCGTGCTGGCCCGGTTGCAGGAGGTCTGGGTCGGTCGCGAGATCGCGGAGTTGAAGTCGAAACTGCAGCGCATGTCACCGGTCGAGCAGAGCACCGAGTACCACGCGTTGTTCGGCGATCTCGTCGCCATGGAGCAGTACCGGCGCAGTCTGTTGCAGCAGGCCAGCGGCGACGACCTCAGCTGAGCCTTTGTCGGTGTAACGCGGAGAGCCACCGTCCGCGATATGGTGGGGCAGAACCGACCCCAGCGGAGAGGCCCAGCATGACCATCGGAGCAACCCGGCTTTTCGCCGCTGCAGCGCTCGTGGCCACCGCAGTGGCTGCCCCGGTAATCGTCGCGCTGAGCAGCGCTCCGTCCTCGCAGTCAACAGCTGACGGCGGCTGCCTCGCCTGGTTCGGCAACAAGGAAGACGGAAACTGCATGGGCCGGTCCAACGGCCAGCCCGTGAACGTGGGCACCCCGTGGGGCGTCTGGGGCCCGCAAGGCGGCGTCAGCAGCGGCCCGCTCCTGCCCGGCCAGACCTGGCACCAGCCGCTCGGCTGAGTTTCGCACCCCTGATGTGCCGATCAGGGGTCAGTCGTGAATCGACTCCGGTTGCAGCACCGTGGTCTGGGAATCGATCGCGGTCAACCGCACCATGTTCGGGTCCGGTGACACCTTGTCGGCCAGCTTGCGCCGGCCGGCGTCCAGCATCGCCTTGGTCTTCGGGCTCTCGGTGATGGCGCGGTATGTGCCGGCGATCTGCTCGTAACGGCGACGGCCTGCCTTGGCTCCCAGAACATAGCCAACGGCCATGACGGCGACGGCTCGGATCACTGGACCCCTCCCTGATGACGGTGCGTGGCTCCATCCTGCCTCACGATCGCCGATGCGTCTGGCCCGACCGGCAGCTACCAGCCGATTCAAAGATCCGCGCAGTCATGCGCTAGAGTCATGCCTCGGTTCAGGGACACGCGCCCGGAGCCTGAGCACAATCCCCTGTAGCTCAATTGGCAGAGCTCCCGACTGTTAATCGGGCGGTTATTGGTTCGAGTCCAATCGGGGGAGCAACGGTGACCAGCACGAAAGTGCTGGTCATTTTGCATTCCGGGGTGGGTGCTGCCCCCGACTGCAGTCCCCGCGCCGGGCTCGGCCCGCGCCCGGCGGTTTGGTGACCACGCACGCGGGTACCCGTACTACATGAATGAATCGCCTACCCCGGTCGGTGCCATGGTGCCGGGCTTGGTGACCATCGCCATCAGTTTTGTGGCGCTCGTCGTCGGCGCCGTGGCGATGGTGGCCGGGTACCTCACATTCGGCGCGGTCGCGATGATCGTGTCCCTGGCCACTGCGACGTTCGGCGCGGTCTGGTTGCTATCGGGCATGTTGCTCAACGAACACCACCATTCACACGGCTGGCACGCCTGACCCCCGCGGGGTGGCGTGGCGCGGTCGAGGAACAAGGGACAAATCGATGTCGGATGTCGATCAATTGGTTGGCGCGACTGCTTATGACCTGTCGGGAGCCAAGATCGGCAAGATTCACCAGGTTTACCTCGATCAGAGCGGACAGCCGAGCTGGGTGACAGTTCACCTCGGGTTGTTGGGCATCGCGGAGCCGCTGGTCCCGTTGGCCGGCGTGCGCCATGACGAGGACGGTTCGGTGCGATTGGCCGTCGCGAAGGACATCATCAAGACTGCGCCGCCGATCGACAGTGCGGATCACGTCACGGCTGCCGAAGAAGGCGGGTTGCTCGAGCATTACGGTATGTCTGCCGAGCAGGCGACGGGGTTGGAAGCGGTCCAGTCGCTGTCGTCGACCTCGGGCAGACGCCTGCTGGGCGCGGCCGCCGCGGCAGCCGGAATCGGCGGCACCGCCGCGAACACCGCCGCGCGCACTGCTGAGCCGGAGCCCTCGGCTGACGATTAGGACGAGTGGCCGGGCACCCCAGCGGATTCGGCGGGTCCCAGGTGCAGGATCGGAAAGGGACGTCCGTCGCCATCGGTCTCCGAGCGGCTCAGGGTGACGAAGCCGTGGCGGTGATAGAAGCCCACGGCTTGCGGGTTTTGCTCGTTCACGTCGACCAGCAGGCCCGGATTCTTCGCCATCGCATCGGCCAGCAAGACCGATCCCGCGCCGCGGCCCCGATGCTGGTGGTCGATGAACAGCATCTCGAGATTCCCACCGGCGACGCCCGAGAATCCAACGGGCACACCATCGGAGTCCGCCACGGTCACGTCGACCATTTTCAGGTACTCCTCGGCGAGCCGACGTTCGTAGAAGTCGATGTCCGCGACGGTCAGGAAGTCGTGCGTCGCTTCCACCGCGCTCCGCCAGATGCGCACCAGCGCAGGCCACTCCACGGGTCCGTGGCACGGGCGGAGTAGGAAGTCATGCGTTGCAGTCACATTCACAGGGTAGTGACCGACCCTGCGGCCTCACCAAACCAGAGCGGAGTGGGGGTCCTGGTCCTCGGAAGTCTCCGGAACGGGATTCAGTAAGTGGCCCCAGTGTTCCCGCGCCGTCCGAACCGCGTCGGCGCGGGATTGGCCCGCCAGTCGCAGGGAATGGCCGCCCGACAGCTCGACCAATGCCTCGGCGAGTACATAGGGCGACATATCCGAATCGTGGGCGACGCCGATCAATTCCACCGCGGCATCTTGCCAACGTCGACGCTGGAGCCCGACGAGGACGCCGACCGCAAGGGCCAGCACGCGACGCTGTGCCTTGTTGCCCGTGACCGGCCATGACCCGCTGCCGTACAGCCCAGCGACTCCTCCGGGCAAACCATCGTCGTACTCCGGCGGTCCGCCGCCGACCGTGATCGACATGGCGATTGGTTACCCCGGCCAGTACACCGCGAAACACACAGCTATCCGGAGCGGCGCATGCGCGCCGCTCCGGATGAGTCGATCTGACTACTTGTTGTTCGATCCGGTCTTCTTGGGTCCGGTGTTGCCCGGGCCGGTGTTCTTCGGGCCGGTGTTTGTCGGTGCCGACTTCGTCGCCGAGTCCTGTTTAGGTGGCTTCGCTTTCGTGGATGCGGCCGGCGCCACGGCGTCCCTCTCGGTCGTCGCGGATACGGGCGGCAATGCCTTTGGTGTCAATGCCTTTGGTGTTGTCGAGGCTGAAATCGGCGTGACGGGGGCGGCGGGGGTGGCGGGGGTCGCCCGAGTTGCCGGAGTGGCCGGGGTACCCGTGGTGGCCGGGGTAGCGGCGGTCGCGGGGGTTGCCGGCGTGGCCGGCGTCGCCGGGGCGGCTTTGACCGCGGCTTCGACGGCGGCTTCGACCGGCACGGTGGCCGCAACGGGTGTTGCCGTCGCGGTGGGCGTGGCAGTCACCGGGTCTGCCGTGCCAGCGGTCTCCGACATGCCGGCCAGCGACATCACGGTCGCCTGTGCCGCCGACAAGGTCTGTGTGGCAACGGTTTTGGTCGTGGCGCTGAGTGTCGTGAACGCTGTCGTCGGACTCGGAACTGCCGTTGGCGCCGGCGGGTCGAGTGGCGTCTGCGGATGCGTCGCGGTCCACTGGGCGATGACGTTCGCGGCGGGCTTCGGTGTCCAATCTGTTTGGAAGACACCGAGAGTGTCCTGATCGCTGGTGCTTCCGGTGTTGCGGTCACGGGTGGTGTAGATGAACATCGGCCCGGTGTAGTTGAAGCTGCTCCATGAGTTCAGGAAGTTCGAGATGAACGCCGCCTGCGTGTTGTTGTCGACGACCGAGGTCGGTTCTCCGTATTCCGTCGCCCAGATCTGCTTGCTGCCATCACCTGCCGCGACCATCTCCTGATGGATCGTCGCGAGCTGGTTGATCGGCGCCACCGGTCCGTATGGTGTGCCGTTTCCGAACGGCACCTGGTACTGGTACGGATGGAACGAGAGTGCGTCGAAATAGCCCTGGGCGCCGTTGTCGTACATGCCCTGGACGTATGAGGCCGCGTTGATGGCCAGACCAGGGGTGTCGGTCACCCAGCCGACCACACCACCGACCACCGTCGCGTTCGGATCCGCCGCCTTGATCGCCGGATAGGCCGCCTGCAGCAACTTCGTGTATGCCGCCGGATCGGGTGTCGGGTACCAGGAAGGTGCCGCGTTGGGCTCGTTCCAAACCTCGTAGGCCGATACCTTGCCGGCGTAGCGCTGCGCTACCGCGCTGGCAAACTGCGCATACTGCGCGTTGTCCGCCGGGGGCGTGGCCACGGCCGGATCACCTGCCGGTACCGCCCACGCCGGCGTGGCGTTGAGCACGCCGAGGATGCCCATGTTGCGGTCCGCGGCAGCGTTGACCAGGGTGTCGACGGTGCTCCAGTTCCAATAGCCCTGAACTGGTTCGATGTTGTTCCACGGGATCAGGATTCGCACGTTCTGCACACCCAACGCCTGCATTTCGTCGAGCGTCTTGTTGATGTCGGCCGTCGACATCCCGATGATGTCCGAATCCGCGAACCCGACCGTCGTGTTCGAGTCGGTAATCGCCGCAGAGAGCAAATAAGGCACCGGTCCAGGACTGGTGCCTAAGCTGGTAAATATCAATCCTGCAACCCCAACGGGCAATGCCGCCGAGATTGCCACTGTCGCAGCGGTCTTGATCACCGGCCTCTTGGATTGGCCTCTCTTCTGTCTGTGCCACATCGAATTTCCCCTAGTCACAATTGATTTCGCGCCCGGCTAACTCCAACCGGGCGTCAAAGACAAGGTTTGGGTGCCCCGCGGGACGCGCGGGCAAACCCCGCTGATGTCAAAAAGCTTGGTGCGCTTGGCCGTAGGCTGGCCCCATGCGGTCCATCGGTTACACGTCAGCGCTCTTCCTGCTATCGGCATCGGCCCTGCTCACGGGGGGTTGTGGCTGGAGTCCGAAGGGGCCGGACCCGGTGCCGCAGGCCGATAAGTGCACACCAGCCGACGGGCCGGCGCAGAACGTGGTGACCGCAGCCATTTTCGCGCTGCCGGCGCCGCCGTCGGGCAAGTGGACGCAGATGAGCAGCGGCCACACCGCGAATTGTGCGCTGTACTGGGTGCAGGTCGGCCAGAACAATTCGACGCCGGACAGTCCGCAACAAGTCGTGTTCTTCAACAAGAACACGATGATCGGTACGCCGACGCCCGACGCGCGGCCGTACATCACCGTGACCGCGAGTGCGCCGGACAGCGTGACGGTTCAGTACCAGTGGCAGCAGGGCAAGGATCAGCCGGGGATGCCGACAGGTATCGGCAGTGTGCGGTTCACCGTCGACGGCGGTGCGCTCAAGGCACTCGATCCGATTCCGGGCCCGCGGTAACCACCGCGTCAGCGTGTGGCGAGCAGTCCGCGCATGATCTCGACGGCGGCGGCCAGAGTGTCCCGGTCGGTGCTGTCGAGTTCCGCCAGGAATGGGTCGATGGCGTTGCCGCGGTCGGTGCGAACCTGGGCCAGGGTGGTGACGCCCTGCGGGGTGATGCTGATGAGGACGGCGCGGGCGTCGTCGGGGTCGACCGTGCGGGACACCAGTCCGGCGTCCTCGAGACGACGGACCTGGGTCGTCATCGTCGGTTGTGAGCAGTGGTCGATCGCCGCGAGATCGGAGATTCGGGCGCGGCCCTCGGCTTCGATGGTGGAGAGCAGTCGCGCCTGGGCGAAGGGCAGCGGGAGCCGGACGCGCTGATTGGCCAAGCGGTTGATGCGTGCAACGACGGCGAGAAGATCCGAGGCGAGGGTCGTTTCGGTCGCCGGTGCAACTGTCATGTTCAACATGGTTCCATAGATTCTCTATGTAGTCGAACTGCCGCCTCGAGTGGTGACGGTCACAACACCGTCGAGTTTACTCGTCAAAACGCCTGGCAGAATTGTGCAATGACTGCAGCCGGCGCCCGAGACAAAGCCGGTCCCCTCAATCCGGGCGAGTACGCCCAGGCCGCCGTGATGGCGGCGCTGAGCGCCGCCACCGCCATCATCGCCGTCGTCGTCCCGTTCGCCGCGGGCCTCGGCATGTTGGGCACGGTCCCGATGGGACTGCTCGCTTACCGCTACCGACTTCGGGTGCTGGTGGCCGCGACCGTCGCCGGCGGCACGATCGCGTTCCTCATCGCGGGGATGGGTGGCCTGATGACGGTGGTGTTCTGCGCCTACATCGGCGGCCTGACGGGCATCGTCAAGCGCACGGGCCGCGGCATCGTCACGGTCCTGTGTGCGTCGGTGGCCGCGGGCGCCGCGTTCGGCGCGTACGTCATCGGTGTCCTGCTGTTGGTGGGACGGCTGCGGGAGCTGATCTTCGCGTCGATGACCTCGAACATCAACGGCATTGCCAACATCATCGGGGCGGTTCCCGGCGGGGAGCGGGCTGCCGAGGATCTACGTACCGGGTTCGCCGCGTTCCTGCACTACTGGCCGGTGCCGGTGATGCTCTCGATGATCATGCACATCCTGTTCGTCACCTTGCTGGGCTGGTGGGCGCTGTCGCGGGTGCTGAAGCGGCTCTTCGGGATTCCCGATGTGCACAAGCTCGACACCGTCGAGTCCGCCGGCGTGGTGGCGCCGGTCCCGGCACGCCTGCGCGATGTCCGGTTCCGGTACCCCGGTACCAATCGCGACGCGCTCGGCCCGGTCAGCATGGACATCAACGAGGGCGAGCACGTCGCCGTCACCGGTGCCAACGGATCGGGCAAGACCACGCTGATGCTGACGCTCGCGGGCCGCGCGCCGACCGCAGGCACCATCGACCGTCCGGGTGCGGTCGGCCTCGGCCGGGCCGGTGGCACCGCGGTCGTCATGCAGCATCCGGAGAGCCAGGTGCTCGGCACCCGCGTGGCCGACGACGTGGTCTGGGGTCTGCCGTCAGGGACGACCATCGACGTCGAACAGCTGTTGAGAGAGGTCGGCCTGAGCGGCATGGCCGACCGCGACACTGGCGGGCTGTCGGGTGGCGAGCTGCAGCGCCTTGCGGTGGCGGCTGCGCTGGCGCGTGAACCGGCGCTGTTGATCGCCGACGAGGTCACCAGCATGGTCGACCAGGAGGGCCGCGATGTACTGCTCTCGGTATTGTCCGACCTGACCCGTCACCACCGAACTTCACTGGTGCACATCACGCATTACAACGATGAAGCGGACTCGGCCGACCGGGTGGTCCGGCTGGACGGCGCCAGCGACAACATCGAGATGGTCACGACCGCGCCGGTGCCGATCGTGGCGGAGGACATCGAACCCGACGGTCCGGCGGTACTCGAGGTCCGTGGCATCGGTCACCAGTACGGCAGCGGAACACCTTGGGAATCAACGGCATTGCGCGATATCAGCTTCACCGTCCACGAGGGCGAAGGTGTGCTGATCCACGGGCTCAACGGCTCCGGCAAGTCCACGCTCGCCTGGATTCTGGCCGGACTCACCGTGCCGACCACCGGCAGTTGCCTGCTCGACGGCAAGCCGGTCTCCGATCAGGTTGGTGCCGTGGCCATTTCATTCCAGGCGGCGCGGCTGCAGTTGATGCGGTCCCGCGTCGGCGCCGAAATCGCCTCGGCCGCAGGATTCTCGAAGCGCGACACCACCCGCATCACCGAGGCACTCGCGATGGTCGGGCTCGACCCCGAGCTGGCCGACCGCCGGATCGACCAGCTCAGCGGCGGCCAGATGCGCCGGGTGGTGTTGGCCGGGTTGCTGTCTCGTCGTCCGCGCGCCCTGATCCTCGACGAACCGCTGGCCGGGCTGGACGCCGCCAGCCAGCGGGGTCTGGTGGCGTTGCTCGTCGAACTGCGCCGGACCACCGGCCTGACGGTGGTCGTCATCTCGCACGACTTCGCGGGGCTCGACGAGTTGTGTCCGCGCATCCTGCACCTGCATCGCGGCGAGCTCGCCGAACAGTCGGCGGAAGCGCCGCTCACGGCGGGAGGACGATCATGACGGCTCCAGCCGCCCAGCGCCGGTCGATGGTGTTACTGCGTCCCGTGCCGGGGACGTCACCCGTTCACGAACTGTGGGCCGGCACCAAACTCATCGTGGTGGCGCTGATCGGCGTCGTCCTGACGATCTATCCCGGCTGGGTGCCGATCGGCTTGGTCGCATTGCTGGTGATGCTGACGGCGTGGCTGGCGCGCATCCCGCGCAGCGTGCTGCCGTCGGTGCCGCGCCTGGTGTGGGTGCTGCTGTTGCTCGGCGGTGGAACGGCTGCCATGGCCGGTGGCGAACCGTTCGTAGACATCGCGTCGGCGCATCTGGGGCTGGGCGGCCTGCTGAAATTCCTGCAGGTCACGGTGCTGTCCATCGTGCTGCTGGGGCTGGGCGGGCTGGTCTCCTGGACCACCAACGTCGCTGAAATCGCCCCGGCGGTGGCCACTTTGGGCCGGCCACTGAAGTGGCTGCGGGTACCGGTCGACGAGTGGGCCGTCACGCTGGCCCTGGCGCTGCGCGCCTTCCCGATGCTGATCGACGAGTATCGCGTGCTGTTCGCGGCGCGCCGGTTGCGCCCCAAGGTGCGGCCGGAGACCCGCCGGGAGCGCAGTCGCCAACGTCGCGCCGAGATCGTCGACCTGCTGGCGGCCGCGATCACGGTGGCGCTGCGCCGCGGCGACGAGATGGGCGACGCCATCACCGCGCGCGGCGGAGTGGGACAGATCGTGGCGAGTCCGGCACGGCCGGGACTCAAGGACGCGGTGGCGCTGCTCCTCGTCGTCGTGATGTGCGCGCTGTCGGTGTGGATCGAGGCGTTCACCACACTGGCGACCAGCAAGCTTTAACGGGCGGCGGCGGCGTTGGCCGCCCGCTGGGCGTCGGCCAAGGTCGATGCGACGGGCGCGCGGCCGAGGAACATCTCGTCGAAAAGCGGCCTGATGGCGAGGAATCCGGCCGGGAAGCCCGCGCCGCCGGGAGCCGGGATGCGCGGGCCGTCCAGCACGCGAAAGAACGGCTGCACGTCGATACCGCGCCGTTCCCAGTAGTCGAAGTAGACCCGCTGGGCAGCCAGCACCGCGGGCACCGCCGCGCCCGTCGTGCCCAGGAACGCATTGCCGTCGGGGCTGCCCATCCACTGCAGTACGGCCCCCACCGCATCGGGATGACGCGTGGCCGAATTGGCCGCGGCGGCAATGCCGTTGGTGACGCTGACCCGGCCGGCGGGGCCGCTGGGCAGCATCGCCACACCCCACCGGAAGCGGGCTTGATCGGCGATGGCGGCCAGGCTGTAGGTGCCCGACTGGAACAGCGCCATGCGGCCCTGCAGGAACTGGTTTCGGGAGAAGTCGCCGTTGCCGTTGGTGTCGGCGGCCGAGGGGGATACGTGATCGGTGTTGATCAGTCGCACCAGGTACTCGAAAGCCTGTCGTGCGCCGGGATTGTCGAACGTGAACCGGTCGCCGTCGCTGAATTGCCCGCCGGCCGAGCCGATGTAGTTGAGGTAGATGCCCTGCAGATCGTTGGCCGCGTTGTAGCCCCACTGCCGTACCTGCTCGGCGTCGAATCCCGCTGTCCCGGCGTGTCGTCCGTTTCGATCCAGGGTCAGCCGGGCCAGCAGTGGCCGGAGCGTGTCATCGGTGCCGGGGGACCAGTGCAGCGCATCCAGGTCGGCGGGGTCGATTCCGGCGGCCGCCAGCAGGTCCGCGTTGTAGTACACGGCGATGCCGCCGTCGGTCAGTTGCGGTACCGCCCACAGCGTCCCGTTGCGGGTGAACTGCTGGTTCGCCGACGGGTCCCACGCGTCGGCGGCGCCGTCGCCCAACAGCTTTCCGATGTCGAGCAGGCGGTCGGTGTCGGCGTAACCGGCGAGGTAGGCGTTGGACAGCCAGAAGATGTCGTCGGCGCCACCGCCCGCGACATCGGTGCGCAGCGAGTCGAAGTACGACGCGTAGGCGACGACGTCGACCCGGACCTCGATGTCCGGATGCCGGCGCGTGAACTCCGAGAATGACGACCGGTACGCGGCCGCGACTTGCGCGTCCCACAGCCGAACGGTGACAACGGTTTTCCCGGTCTCCTGCGTCTGGCCCATGAGTACGGCGGTCACCAGCAGCACCACCATGGTGGCGGCGAGGGCCGTGACGAACCGCGTCGAGAACTTCATTTCATGCCGGTGACGACGATGGAGCGCACGATGTGCCGGCCCAGCACGCTGAACAGCAGGATCAGTGGCACGATCGCGACGGTGGTCGCGGCCAGCACGACCGTCCACTGCGCGTCGAACTGGGACTGCAGGCCCGCGGTGGCGACGGTCAGCACCCGCCAGGATGAACCGCTGGTGATCACCAGCGGCCACATGAAGCTGTTCCATTGCGAGACAACGGTGATCAGCCCCAGCGTGACGAGGATCGATCGGCTGGCCGGCAGCACCACATGCACGATGACGTCGAGGGTGCTGGCGCCGTCGATGCGGGCAGCGTGGATCAGGTCGGCCGGGATGGACCGGAAGTACTCGCGCAGCAGGAAGATCGCGTAGGGCGAGCCGAACATGAACGGCAGCACCAACGCCCAGAAGGTGTTACGGAGGCCGGCCTCGGCCATCATGAGGTACAGCGGTACGACGGTCACCGTTGCGGGCACCATCAGGGTGGCCAGGTACACCCAGAACAGGGTGTCGCGCCCCGGAAATTCGAGCCGGGCGAAGGCGTAGGCGGCCGTCACCGAAAAGGTCAACTGGCCCACCAGGATCACCCCGGTCATCAGGGCGGTCACCAGCGCGGCCCGGCCGAAGCCGGCGTCGGTCAGGGCGGTGTAGTTGGCCAGCGTCGGCGGGTTGGGCAGGGACAGCGGCGATTCGGTGTTGAACTGGCGGGCCGAGGTGAACGACGTCAGCAGGCCCAGGCCGAACGGCAGCAACGTGATCGCGGCGGCGAGCACCAGCACCGCATAGATGAGCGCGTTACGTGAGGTCATAGCTGACCCGCCGGCGGAAGTAGGTGTGCTGCACCAGCGTGACGCAGAGCAGCAGGACGAACAGGATCAAGGCCATCACCGCGGCGCGGCCCACCGCCGCCGAGCCGAACGCTTCGGCGTAGATGCGGTGCGCGATCAGATCGGTGCGACCGTCGGGGCCGCCGCCGGTCAGCGCGTAGACGGTGTCGAAAACCTGTGCCGCGCTCACGATTCCCGTCACCAGGACGAAGAACATCGTGGGCCGCAGCATGGGGAGGGTGATGCGACGGAACCGCTGCCACGCTGTCGCACCGTCGATCCGTGCGGCATCGTGAACGTCGCCGGGGATGGCCAGGATTCCGGCGAGGAAGAACAGTGTCACGTAACCGACGTTGGTCCACACGGTGACCGCCGAAACGAGCGGCAGCGCCAGGCTCGGGTCCGTCAGCCACTCGATGCGGTGTCCGAGCACGGTGCTGACGGCGCCGTCGGTGGGGCTGAGAATCCAGCGCCACAACACCGCGATGGCCAGCGGCGAACAGATCCACGGCAAGACGTACAGCGTGCGGAAGAATCCGGTGCCCGGCAGTCCGCGGGCCAGCAGCGTGGCCGCGACCAGGCCCAGAACTGTTTGGATGGGGACCACGAGCGCGATGAAACCGAACGTCACAGCCATCGAGCGGCCGAACGTCGGGTCGGTCAGGACGGCGTGCCAGTTGTCGAACCCGACGAAGCGGATGGCTCCCAGGAGATCCCATCGCTGCAGGCTGAGCCAGCCGACCACCAGCATGGGCAGCAGCAGGAACATGACGACGCCGAACAGGCTGGGGGCAAGCAGCGCGTAGCCGGTCAGGGTGTCCCGAAACCTGCGGCGTGCCACCGGATCATTAAAGCGTGTGGTGCCACTACGGTGTAGCCGTGACTGCGCTGCGACGGGTTGACGCCGACTTCCTTGCCTTGCCGCGCCATTTGCTGGCCGAGGCAGCGGTGTCGGCCGCGCTGGCCGCCGGTGCGAGCTACGCCGACCTCCGGGTTCACCGGATCACCACCGAGCACATCCAACTACGCGATGGCGAGTTGGAGACGTCGGTGGTGACGCGGGAGATCGGGCTGGCGGTACGGGTGATCGTGGACGGCACGTGGGGTTTCGCGTCGCACGCCGAGCTGAACCCCGAGGTCGCGGCCGAGACCGCCCGACGGGCCGTGCAGGTGGCCGTGGCCCTGGCGCCGCTGAATGCCGAACGCATCGAGCTGGCGCCCGAGCCGGTCTACGCCGACGTGTCATGGGTGTCGCCGTACCGCATCGACCCGTTCGAGATCACCGCTGCCGACAAGATCGCGCTGCTGGGCGAGTACTCCGGCCGGTTGCTCGCGGCCGACGGGGTGGATCACGTGTCAGCCGGTCTGCAAGCGGTCAAGGAGCAGGTGTTCTACGCAGACGCATTCGGCTCGTCGATCACGCAGCAGCGGGTGCGGGTGCAACCGATGCTGGAAGCCGTCGCCGTCGACAGCGCTGCCGGCTCGTTCGAGAGCATGCGCACGCTGGCTCCGCCGACCGCCCGCGGCTGGGAGGCCGTCGCCGGTGACGAGGTCTGGGACTGGACAACCGAATTGACCGAGCTGCCGTCGCTGCTGGCCGAAAAGGTCAAGGCACCCAGCGTGACAGCCGGTCCCACCGACCTGGTGATCGATCCGACCAACCTGTGGTTGACCATTCACGAATCCATCGGTCACGCCACCGAATACGACCGCGCCATCGGCTACGAAGCGGCCTACGCCGGCACGTCCTTCGCCACCCCGGACAAGCTGGGCACCATGCAGTACGGGTCGACGATCATGAACGTCACTGCTGACCGCACCGTCGAACACGGCCTGGCCACCATCGGATTCGACGACGAGGGCGTCCGCGCCCAGAGCTGGGACCTGGTGCGCGACGGCGTCTTCGTCGGGTATCAGTTGGACCGGGTGTTCGCGCCGAAACTCGGCGTGGCGCGGTCCAACGGCTGCTCGTACGCCGACTCACCACATCACGTGCCCATCCAGCGGATGGCCAACGTCTCACTGCAACCCGGTACCGAGGACCTGAGCACCGACGACCTGATCAGCCGGGTCGAGAATGGCATCTACATCGTCGGCGACAAGTCGTGGTCAATCGACATGCAGCGGTACAACTTCCAGTTCACCGGCCAGCGGTTCTTCAAGATTCGCGACGGCAAGCTGGACGGCCAGGTGCGGGACGTCGCCTACCAGTCCACCACCACCGACTTCTGGGGCTCGATGGAAGCTGTTGGCGGACAGTCGACCTGGCGCCTCGGCGGCGCTTTCAACTGCGGCAAGGCCCAGCCCGGCCAGGTGGCCGCCGTCAGCCACGGCTGCCCGTCCGCGCTGTTCCGCGGAATCAATGTGCTCAACACGCGAACTGAATCGGGGCGTTGATGCTGAATAATCCTCCCGGTCGCTACGCTCACCCCGGTGCACCGCAGGTTGTCGACCTGGTGCTGACCGAGGCCGCCCGCCGGGGCCGGGCCGACGAGACCATCGTTCTGGTGACCGACCGCTCCACCGCATCGCTGCGTTGGGCCCGCAACACCATGACCACCAACGGCGAATCGGTGAGCCGCGACACCACTGTCATTTCGATTGTCCGACAAGGGGATAAGGCCCGGGTCGGTGCAGTGAAGTCCAGTGAGGTCGATCCGTCGACCATCGCCGGTCTGGTGGCGGCATCGCAGGATGCCGCACAGGCGGCGCCAGAGGCACGCGATAGCGCACCGGCATTGAGCGGGCTTGAGGTTCCGGACGACTGGGAGACGCCCTCGCCGCTGACCGGTGCCGCGGTGTTCGGCAACGTCGCCGCCCGTCTGGTCGACGGCTTCCACCGCAGCGACGCGCTGTACGGGTTCGCCCGGCATGAACTCGACACCACCTATCTAGCCACCTCGGGCGGTATCCGTCGGCGGTTCACCCAACCGACCGGCTCGGTGGAGATCAACGCCAAACGCGCCGGCGCCAGCGCCTGGGCCGGGGTCAGCACTGCCGATTTCGTCGACGTGCCAGTGGATTCCATGCTCGACGACCTCTGCCTGCGTCTCGGCTGGGCATCCAGGACGGTCGAGTTACCTGCCGGCCGGTACGAGACGCTGATGCCGCCGTCGACCGTCGCGGACATGATGATCTACCTCGGCTGGAGTATGGACGGCCGCGGCGCGCAGGAGGGACGTACCGCGCTTTCGGCGCCGGGCGGTACCAGGGTGGGGGAGAAGCTGACCGACCTCGGTCTGACGCTGTACTCGGATCCTTTTGCCGCGGGGCTGAAGTGCCTACCGTTCGTGGCGACGTCGAGTTCGTCGGAACGGGTATCGGTGTTCGACAACGGGCTCGACATCGGCCGCGTCGACTGGATTCGCGACGGTGCGGTGAACGCCTTGGCCTATCCACGTTCTGCCGCAGCGGAATTCGACGCGCCCGTGGCCGTGCCTGCCGACAACCTGCTTATGACGGGCGGCACCGCGAGCCTGGCCGAGATGATCGCCGGGACCGAGCGCGGCTTGCTGCTGACCACGCTCTGGTACATGCGCGAGGTCGACCCGACCGTGCTGCTGTTGACCGGCCTGACGCGCGACGGCGTCTACCTCGTCGAGGACGGGGAGGTGACGGCCGCGGTGAACAACTTCCGGTTCAACGAGAGCCCGCTGGACCTGCTGCGGCGCGCCACCGAGGCCGGCGTCAGCGAAACCACGCTGCCCCGGGAATGGGGCGACTGGGCGACCCGGGCGCAGATGCCGTCGCTCCGGATTCCGGACTTCCACATGTCGTCGGTCAGTCAGGCGCAATAACTTTCAGGGCCGCGGCGACGTCGTCGTCCGTGGTGGCCCAGGAGCAGACGAACCTGATGACCGGGCGCATCGGGTCCGAGGCGTGGACGGCGAAGTATTCGCGCACGCGGGCGGTGGTCGTCGCGTCGAGGATGACGAACACCTCATTGGCTTCGGTCGGCGCTGCCAGGTCGAGGCCTGCCGCCGTCATCCCGGCGCTCAGGGCGGCGGCCATGCGGTTGGCGTGGGCAGCGGTCTGTAACCAGAGATCGTCGTGCAGCATGGCTTCGAACTGCGCCGAGATGAAGCGGTGCTTGCTCGCAAGGTGGCCGATCTGCTTCTGTACGAAGCGAATTCCCGGGAAATGTTTGGGCCGGCGGATCATTACCGCATCGCCGAACAGCATGCCGTTCTTGGTGCCGCCGACGGTGACGATGTCGGCGTCGCCGATGGCATCTCGTGGATGGACATCAAGGGCTGCAATGGCATTGGCGACCCGGGAGCCGTCCACGTGCACCAGCAGGTCGTGCTGATGGGCGTAGTCGATGAACTCTTTCAGCGCGCCGGGCGACCAGACGCGCCCGTTCTCGGTGGACTGGGTGATCGTGACGATGCGCGGCTGCGAGTGATGCACCGGGCCGCGCCGGGCGATGTGCCGATCAAGTTCGTGTGGCGCGATCAGGCCGTCATTGCTGGGCAGCGCCGTCAGCTGTGCGCCGGAGAGTCGCACCGGTCCGCCGGCTTCATCGAGCAGTGAGTGTGCGATGTCGCTACACAGAATTTCCTGCCACGGCTGCACGGCGGAGACCAGCGCGATGATGTTCGCCGCCGTGCCGGTCAGCGCGAAAAGCACGTCGGCGTCGGGGGCTTCGAAGGCCTTTCTGATGGCCTGCGCCGCGCGTTCGGTGCTGGGGTCGGTGCCGTAGGAGCTGACGGCGCCGTGGTTGGCGTTGACGATGGCCTCGATGACGCGCGGGTGCGCACCAGCAGCGTTGTCGGAGGCGAATGCGGCCGAGACGGTCGAACCCATGCGTCGATCGTCTCATCGCGACGATAATCCGAAGCGTGGAGGATCTACTGACCGCCCTGATCGCATTGTCGCCACCCGCTGATCGCCGGCTCAATGCGGTGATGCGGCAGACGTGTGCCGAGACGTTAGGCCTTGCGCCGTTGCCCTATGAAGCGGTGTTCGGGCCAGTCGTCGACGCCGAACCGCTGGTGGCTGACTTCGCCGAGCAGTTCAGCACCGATGTGTCGGTGATCTCTGAGGCGCAGCGGGGGCAGCTCACTGTCGCGTTGGGCGCCAATAGTTTTCGCATCGTGGCGCTGATGTTCATCGCCGACTTCGTCCCGCGCGTGCGGGCCGGATTCGCCGCTCTGGGGCTGCCGCCGGTCGCCGACCCCGACGGCTGGGACCACGACACCGATCCGGTGGACCTGCTGTTGAACCGCTTCGCAAGCTCGGTCGGGGCGCGCCGCGAGCTGGACCCCGTGATGACCGAGGTGGTGCGGTTACGTGGTGCGGCTGCGCACAACTGCCGGCTGTGCAAGTCACTGCGCGAGGGGACGGCGCTTGATGCCGGCGGCAATGAGTCGCTGTACTCCGAGATCGAGCTGTACGAGTCGTCGTCGTTGCTCGACGAGCGGCAGAAGGCCGCGCTGCGCTACGTCGACGCTCTGGTGTGGACGCCGTCGCGGATACCGGCAGAGGTGGCCGCAGGGATGCGGGCGCACTTCTCCGACGCCGAGGCCACCGAGATCACCCTCGACGTGATGCGCAACGGCATCAACAAGATCGCCGTCGCGCTGGGCGGCGATGCGCCGCGGGTCAGCGAGGGCACCGAGCGCTATCTGCTCGGAGCCGACGGGCAGCCGGTGTTCTCGTAGCGGTTCGCCGGAGCCTCTGAAAAAACTTTGGTCACTTTGTTTGCGCTGGTCACGGTGGACAACTGGGGCCACATTCGGCACAGCGAATTGTCGGTACTTCGAACTAGTGTTCGATGCATGGGTAGTGATCGGGCCGTCATCGAGCAGGCGTACATCGCGTACGAAGCTGCAGCGGTGCGGATCGCGTCCCTGGACCACACCGGCCTGGACGTGCGCACCCTGTTGGAGCTGCAGTCGCGCCGCGAAAAGTTGAAGTGCGCGGCCGAGGCGGTCGATCAGCAGATCCTGGCCGCTGCCCAAACCCAGGCCACCGCCAAAGAGATCGGGGCCAAGGACTGGCCCGAGGTACTGCATGTGCGGCTTCGCATCAGCCGGGAGGAGGCTCGCCGCCGGGTGCGGGACTGCGACAACCTCGGTCCGCGCTCGGCCATCACGGGCGAACCGTTGGGCCCGGTGTGGGAGTTGGTCGCCGCCGCCCTGGCCGAGGGTGCGATCAACACCGAGCACGTCGCGGTGATCACCAACTTCTTCACCAAGGTGCCGCTGTGGGCGGCCGATCCGGTCACCATGGCCCAGTGCGAGGCCGATCTGGTGGCCGACGCGAGGGTCAAGACGCCCGAGGACCTCCGCAAAGTCGCAGCGGATTTGTTGTATCGGCTGGATCAGGACGGGCCCGAACCCAACGACGATGAGCCCGACCCGAAACGCTCGTTCGTCATGGGCAAGCAGCGACCCGACGGCCGCACCGACGTCACCGCCGAACTGGATCCGGAAGGCCGTGCCTACTGGGAAGTGTTGTTCGAGAAGTACGCCGCCCCGGGCATGTGCAACCCCGCCGATCCGCAGCCCTGCTTCGCCGGGACACCGACGCAGGAACAGATCGACAACGACACAAGAACTGTGGCCCAGCGGCAGTACGACGCCTTCAAATTCGTGGGCCGGATGATGCTGGCCACTGGGACCTCCGGGGTGCACAACGGCTTCCCGGTCGCGGTTCTCGGCACCTGCACCGTCACCGACCTGGAGAAGCGCACCGGAATGGCGCTCACGCACACCGGCACGAAACTCCCGGTCAAAGACCTGGTTCAGATGGCCGCCGCCGGAGCCGACCACTACCTCGTCATCTTCGATGACCACACCGAACAACCGCTGTACATGGGCCGAGCACGTCGCACCGCGACCGTCGCTCAACGTTTCGCCCTGTTCGCCCGCGACCTGGGCTGCACCAAACCCAACTGCACTGCCCCCGCATCCCGCTCCCAGGCCCATCACGTCAACACCAACTGGCGTGATGACGGCCCCACCGACATCACCAACCTCACCCTGGCCTGCGGACCCGACAACCGCCTCGCCGACACCGGCGGCTGGACCACCACCATGGGCCCCGACGGCCGCACCCACTGGACCCCACCACCACTACTGGACGTCGGCCAACCCCGCACCAACCGCTACCACCACCCCACGCTCTACCCAGTAGAGCGCGGCGACGCTGATGGCGGCGAAAGTGACAGTGCCGCAAACTGATCCGGCATTCCGCCGCGGCATCCAAAGCCGCGACGGCAGTGCCGCGTGCGCCGCTACGAGTCACCCGTTGGCGAAGGCTTCAGCCCTTGAAGTACACGATCTGGTGGGTGCTGGCGAGCAACGCGCCACCGCGGGACCACACGTGGGCGCTCTGGTCGAAGTATCCGTCCGAGAAGCGGTTTGCGTGCGCACTGCCCAACACGTAATCACCGCCGATGCTCTCGAGCTCCTGCCCGTTGGCATGGAAGTACGTGGTCAGTGAGATGGTCCCGGCCGGAAAGAACCCGCCGCGCCGCAGGAAGACCCGGGGATAGAAGATGTCGGACATCGCAGCCAGGGCGGCGAAGTCGAGGCCACGCTGGTTCGCGTCCCGCACCCACAGCGTCGTCAGGGACGACTCACTGGGCTGGGCATCCTCTGCGGGAAAAGGGTTTTCGACGAAACGCATGTCGTACTGGCTGACCCATGGCAGGGGCGGGCCACTGATTTCGAGCCCGTCGGGTCCGGTCACATTCGGCATGCGGGACTCGTCATCCGACCAGGTGTCGCGGCGGATGCCGAAGACCATGGTGGCCGTGGTCTTGATGTCGCCGTCCTGGCTGAGTTCGGCGATCCAGTGCTGGTTGGTGCGGTTTGTCCGCGCGGCCTTGAGCGCGATGTCGAACTCACCGTCGGCGATGGGTGCCGCGAAGTTGACCGTGAGCGCCAGCGGTTCGCCGATGCGGTCCGGCCGCAGCTCGACGGCATGCAACAGCGCCGCGGCGGTGATCCCGCCGAACGGGCCGACCATGTTCGCCCAGTCCGGCTGAGTCCGGCCACGCATGCGGTCGGCATCGACGGGCTGCAGGTCCAGGGCTTTGTCGAACGAATGAGAGCCGGTCACGCTCAACATGATGCCTGGTGCCCGTTGAGCACCCTCAGTGTGTTGCCGCGCGGCTGGACACCTTGCCTGTCGCATCGCTGCGGAAAAGGGCGTCGTTGTAGTGGCATCCCGCGGGAATCCAGCCGAAGGTCTTCTCCTCGGCGAACTTGTAGTACAGGACTCGGCGCCCGGCATTCGGCGCTGTGGGCGGGGGAGTGCTGTGCATGATGTCGCCGTAATGCAGTGTGAGATCGCCGGGTTCGGTGTCGAGCTTGACGACGGGCAGGTCTCCCTCATGCCCCCACTGGAGCCAGTGCTTGGTGTAACGGTGCGACCCGGCCAACACCATCAACTGGCCGTTGGCCGCGTTGGCGTGATCGAGCTGGATGCCCGCCTGGATGAGGGGGCACATGACGGGGTGCCCGCCGATGCCGTCGTCGACGTGCCAGCCCAGGTCGCCGTCGCCCTTGACCACGGCGGAGTTCTTGATGAAAACCATTGGGCCGTCGAGTCGGTCGTCGCAGACCCTCAGCTCGGGCCCCGCCAGTCGGGCGTACGCCGTGGTTCGTGGTTCTGTGCACAGCGCCTGCAGGACGTCGGAGTAGCGGCCCAGATAGTTGATGCGCGTGACGATTTCGGTTCCGCCGGAGTTCAGTGACCACCACGAGAACGGATCACCGGGAGTGGTCATGGCTCGGACCTTCTCGACTTCTGCGCCCCACGCGGCGATCTCGTCGGGGCTGTAGACGCCGCGGATGTGCAGATAGCCGGCGACGTGGAAGAAGTGGCGCAGGTCGTCGAGGTCGTCGCCGGCGGTGAAGGTCCGGCGCAGATCGAGCGGCCGGCCGTCCCGGTCGACGAGAGTGTCGCGTACCGCGGCGGTGTAGATCGGGGTGCCGGTCAGCAGGGTCTGGATGGCGGGTTCCCAGCGCTGCCAGTCCTGCAGTGTGCCGCGAACCGGCCGTGCGCGGTCGGTTCGGACAGCGCCGGAGGCCGACAGGAGCCGGTTCAGGAACGCCGAGAATGTGGTCTCGTCGAGCTCGACGAGGGTGACGCCGGTGTCACCGCTGGTGGCCTCGACTCCTGTCGGTGTTGTGTGCCAGGTGTAGGTCGTGCCGTCCGGGAGGCGGAACGCGAGCGGCGGGACCCCGGCGAGGTCGTCGACGACGAGGGCCCCGTGCCGGGCGTTGAGGGCGGGGAGGTCGCGGGTGTGGAACTCGAGGAACGGATGCCGCGGAAACGACGCCGCGATGGCGTCGACCCACGGCAGTCCCGTGCCCAACTCGTCGGTCGCCATGCGGTTCCTTCCCTACGACCCGATTATCAGCCCGTGGCGCGTCGTCCCGCGGCGCCATGCGACCATGGTGGCCGCGATCTTCGCGATGGGGCGGTAGCTCAGTTGGTTAGAGCCGGGGACTCATAATCCCTTGGTCGCGGGTTCGAGCCCCGCCCGCCCTACTCAGAGGCTGCATTGTCGGCTGATGGCCGCCACTTCTATGTCGGGTGATGACTGACAGCGTTTCGGCAGATGCTTTACAGCTGCTTCGGTTGATCTTTGACACTCCCTGGTCGAGGGCTTCGAGCGTGCGGCATTGAGCCGTTGTTTGGCGGTTGCGCAACGCGTCGCCGGGAAATGTGTGCAGTGCGACCGTTTCGGCTCCCGGCCGTGAGGGTAGTCACATCCGCAGCCAGCCGTCGGTGCGAGAGGTGGCCACATGCCGGAACGTGGGACACAGGTCCAGATGCCGCGCGTAGCGCGCATGGTGCTGCGCGGTATGGAGTACTTCACCTGGCCACTGAAGCTCGACGACTATCTGGAGCTCATCACCCCACTCTGGTCCACCGAGGAGCTACGTGGCCGGATAGCGCGAGTGCATCGCGAAACCGATGACAGCGTAACGGTATTCATCACACCGGGCTTCCGCTGGCGCGGACATGTTCCCGGGCAGTACCTGCGCATCGGCTTCGATATCCAGGGCAAACGGCACTGGCGCGCATATTCGCTCAGCAGCGACGCAGCGCGGCCCGACGGCCAGCTGACCATCACCGTCAAACAAACGGCGGACGGCGTCGTGTCGCGCTTCTTGAACTCGACTCAGGCACCGGGCTCGGTGGTCACCCTGGGCGAAGTGGAGGGTGAGTTCACGCTCCCCGACCCGCCGCCACCCAAGTTGCTGTTTCTCACGGCGGGCAGTGGCATCACCCCGGTTATGGCCATGCTGCGAGCGCTCGACCGCCGCCGGGAGGTGCCTGACGTCGCTCACGTCCATTCCGCGCGGACGGCAGCCGAAGCGATCTTCGCCGGAGACCTCGCCGGGCTCAACGACCGCTATGACAGTTATCGATACAGCCTGCGCGAGACGAGAACAGCTGGACGCCTGCTGCCCGAGCATCTCGACGAGGCGTGCCCGGATTGGCGGGAACGCGAGACCTACGCGTGTGGCCCTGGAGCCATGCTCGAGGCGCTGAGAGAACACTTCGCCGAAGCGGGCCTGGCTGACCGGCTGCATGTGGAATCGTTCGAGCACTACGTCGGCCTCGCCGTCAGTGGGCGCGGCGGCACCATCGAGTTCACCCGATCCGGGACCACCGCCGACAGCGACGGAACGACGCCGATTCTCGTGGCCGGCGAAGAAGAAGGCCTGGATTTGCCGTACGGCTGTCGAATGGGGATCTGCCACACCTGCACCGGCAAGTTGGCCGCGGGATCGGTGCGTGACCTGCGCACCGGCGAACTGACGCATGCCGGCGTGGAGATCCGTACGTGCATCAACTGCGCCGACGGACCCGTCAAGATCGACCTCTAGAAAGGTTTCCGACACGATGAGCAGCCCGATGATCGAGAGTCCGCTGGCACGACTCACACCGAGTGAGATCGAGGCGATCGGCAAGGAGTTCGATGCCATCCACGACGAAGTGTTCGGCAGCCTCGGCGACCGCGACGCCCACTACATTCGCAGCATCATCGCGCTGCATCGCGAACTGGCACTGCTCTCACGGGCAATCTTGCTCGGCTCTCGATACCGGCCGGCGTGGCTGCTCGGCACGGCCGTGCTCGCCATCGCAAAGATTCTCGAGAACATGGAGATCGGTCACAACGTTCTGCACGGCCAATGGGATTGGATGCAGGACCCGCGGATCAACTCGGCCACGTGGGACTGGGATACCGCGTCGCCTGCCGACGCGTGGAAGCACTCTCACAACTACGTCCACCACACGTACACAAACATCCGGGGCAAGGACAAAGACCTGGGCTACGAGATCATGCGGATCGATCCGCACCAGAACTGGCACCCCATCTATCTGCTGCAACCCTTCTACAACCTGATCCTCGCCGGGTTCTTCGAATGGGGCGTCGCCCTGCACGACCTCGACGCCGAAGCCATACGCAGCGGCACCAAGAGCAAAGAACAGTTGCGAAAAGAGTTGCGCGGCATCGGTTACAAGGGCTGGCGCCAGATCGTCAAGGACTACATCGCATTCCCGGCACTCTCCGGGCCGAAGGGTTTCAAGCGCACCCTGAAGGCAAACTTCACGGCCAACTTGATTCGCAATGTCTGGTCCTACGCGATCATCTTCTGCGGACACTTCCCTGATCAGACGTACACGTTCAGCGAGGAAGAAGTCGAAAACGAGAGTCGCGGCGGCTTCTACCTACGCCAGCTGCTGTCGGCAGCCAACATCGACGGGTCGCCTGTCTTCCACGTGCTGTCGGGGAATTTGGGTTACCAGGTGGAGCATCACCTCTTCCCCGACATGCCGTCGAGTCGGTACGCGGAGATCGCGCCCAAGGTCAAAGACATCTGCGAGCGCTACGGGCTGCCGTACAACACCGGCCGGCTGGGTAAGCAGTTCGGCAGCGTTCAGCGAACGATCCTCCGGCTCGCTTTTCCCGGCGGCAAGCCGGCGCCCAAGCCCGGTCCCTACAAGCCGGTCGACGACGACCAGATCACGCGCCCCCTGGTTGCGGTCTGACTGCTTTTCGGTAGGGAAGACGGCCGCTGACACTGGCACTTTCAGTGCCGGTACCGGTAGGGGTGGCGTGCCGGTACTACTTCGGATCGTCATTCGCGGGAACAACGAACTCGAGTGAGCCGGGGAGCTGATGAGAGTGCGTCGATCAGCCGACACAGGCTGATGCCGCAGAATTGGCCTGTGCAGTTATTGGCGGCGGTGCGGAGAGCGAGTGTCCTCAACGCCGCCGACCCCGGACGCATTCGGTTGCGTAGCGCGGCGGCGACCACCTTCTCGCTGCTGCTGGCGATCGGCGTGATGCTGGCGTTCACCCGCGCCGCCGGGCAACCGGTCACGGTCGCGATGCTCGGCGCCGTGGTCGCGATGCAGGCGTCGGCTGCGGTCAGGGATCGCGACCAGCGCAGCCGCAACATCACCACGGTGCTGCTGTTCTTCCCGGCGATCGTGGCCATGGCCCTGGCCGCATTCCTGGCTCCGCACGGAAAGATCGTCGACGTCGGCTTCATCGCCGTACTCTTCGCCGCGGTGTGGGTCCGGCGGTATGGTCCGCGCGGAAATGCGCTGGGCATGGTCGCGTTCATCTCGTACTTCTTCGTGATGTTCCTGCGGACCCCGGTGCATCAGATTCCGGTGCTGGCAGTCGCGGTGGCGGTGGGAATCGCCTCGTCGCTGCTGGTGCACGTGGTGTTGTTTCCGGAACGGCCACGCGTCGAGGCCCGCCGCCTGCTGTCGGCGCTGCGGGCTGCGTCGCTCTCCACGCTGGATGTCGCCACCAAGCGCGGGCAGGTCAGCATCGAAGTGGCGCGGCACCAACTCGACCTACTGGGTGAGACGGCGCTGCTCATCGATGACTGGCTGGATCGGCATGAGGCCGCGAAATCGCTCAGTGTCACCAGTAAGGACCTGGCGCTGCGGGTGTTCGAGGCGCAGATCATGCTGGAGCAGGCCGCGTCGTTCCTGTGGTGGCTGGACCGGGACGAGCCGTGGCCCGAAGGTCTGGTCGATGCGGTTGCCGCGCTGCGGATCTGCCTGGACAACAACCCCACCGACGACCAGCTGCGGCAGGCCCGCCGCATGGGTGCTGCCGCGGCTGACAAGGCCGACCTGTCCACCTCGGCGGGCGTCGCGACGGTCACCGCGTACCGGGCCATGCAGGCGCACTTGGCAATTCATCACATCACCACCAACGCCCGCGGCATCAGCGACGACGATATCGCCGCCGCCCGGGCCGACGATGACGACGATGACAACGCACCGTCCGGACTGAATCCCAGCACCAAAGCGGCGATTCAAGTCGCGGTGGCGACCAGCGCGGCAACGGTTTTGGGCAACGTCATCTCGCCCGATCGCGGGTATTGGGCCGTGCTGACGGCCTTCCTGGTGTTCACCGGTGTCACCACACGCGGCGAGATTCTTTCGCGCGCGGGCCATCGCATCGTCGGCACCATCGTCGGCGTGGTGGCGGGCGTATTGCTCGCCGCGGAGATCGGGCACAATCCGGCATTGCAGATCGTCGTCCTGGTGGTCTGCGTGTTCTTCGCGTTCTACCTGGCCACCGTCGCCTACTTCTGGTTGACCTTCTTCGTGACGGTGTTGTTGGCGATGTTGTATGGGCTGCTCGGCAATTTCAGTGCCCAAGTGCTCGAAGTGCGCATAGCTGAAACAGCCGTGGGAAGCCTGGTGGGTATCGCGTCCGCGTACTTCGTGTTCTCCACCAAGACCCGCGCCACGTTCGCTGAAAAGGTCACCGACTACCTCGACCGCCTGGAGCAGGTGATCGAGGCCGCCGTCGCGGCGGTACTCGCGGCCGGCGGCGCCGACGACCTCGTTGCCGATACCCGCAAGCTGGACAATGCGTTGAAGGAAGCCGTCACGGCCGGTAAACCGCTTCAGATGGGCCCACTTTCGGAGCTACGGCACGGGGTCCGGCGCCTCATGCGCGGCCTTCAAGTTGCGAACCGTTCTGCCCACGCGTTGGCTCGTGCGGGGGTCACCGCGTCGCATGGTGTGCAGGCCCCCGACGGCTCCGACGACGCCCTCCACCAGGCGGCGGCGCGTGCCGGCGCCGCGGTGGCCGGTATACGGAAACTGGTCGCTGGTGACGACGCGGACCCATCTGACAAGCGCGGCGAGACAGCCCTTTTCGATGTCGGCCTCCCAGAGATGCGGCCGGGCCCGGTACGCGCGGCCGTCCGTGCGCTGAATGTCATCGACCGTGCGCTCAATGAAGTCAGTACCCGGGTGTGACGCCGCCGGTGTTGACGTCCGATGCTGGATTAGCTGAAGCCTTCCATCTCCGACGCAGCCTGGTTCACCCGGTACAGCCGCCAGTTCGGTTGATTGTCACCGTTGTTCGGTATCTCCAATTCGAGGGTTGCAATGTCCGCGCCGGTGTCATACAGCGTCGGGTAGCGGAGGTTGAGTGCATCGACTGCGCCACGCCCAACCGGGGGCACGGCCAACAAGTACTTGATACCGTTTTGGGCTGGCTTGTTGAGGTCCGTAACGAAATCCAAATCTGACGGTACGACAAAGGCTTTCGGGCGGTGTGATGCCGCGACAATGGCAAACCCGTATTCGGTGTCGACGATCACGGAACCCTCGGGTAAAGCCAATTCGTCCAGGTGATGCGCGATTTCACGTTCAGTCGAGAAGGTGGCGGCGATGCTGAGCTCAGTCGCCGCGCGATCGCTGACATCGTCCGGTCGCGGTGAGAGTACAGCTCCGAGTGCGTATTCCTGCGGTGCATACTTCGGCTGGCCCATGCCCCATACCGTCACCGGAATCGACGTCGCGAACACTGCGGCAACCGCGACCGGAACTGCCGCCGAGGACCGCCGGGCAGCCAGGTCTGGTTGGGGCGGCGCCGGGGCGTACTTGCCGCGACGCTTCACGGCGGCGCCGGTCTGATCGGGGACGGCGAGCATCGCCAAGCAAGCGGTGAATGGAATTGCGACGATATAGAACCGCAGAAAAGGAAATGTCGAACCCATTGCGTAGCTGAGGGATTGGAAGCCCAATGCGGCGCCGTAGATGGCGACGGGCGGCAGGATCGCGGTCCAGCTGGGATGCCGCCATCGGCGTGACACGGCGCAGAGCCCGATCGGGATGAGTGCCGGTGCCAGCAGCATGATGCAGGTGGCCGCGAACTCGAGGCCGTGACCGAACGTCGGCCTGGTTTGCCCCGACTGCGCGAGGATTGCGGTGTTGCCGTACTGCGAGGTGAATTGTGCGAAGGCTTCACCGGTGATCAGCCAGCTGATCGTCGCCCATCCGAGGAATGCGACAACGCCGGGTCCGCTGACCATCAGAAGATCGAGGATCGCTCGCCGCGCGCGCGGTGCCGGACGCGCCCGCAGATATGTGGTGGTCCCCACCAATGCGCCCGCCGCGGCGATGCACGCCAGCGCGTCATAGCGCGTCAGGTACGCCAGGCCCATCGCAATGCCCCCAGCTGTCACCAAGTGATGAACGTCGTCGTCGCGCATCCACAGAATCAGGCGCCTGACCGCCCAGGAAATGAAGAAGATGAACGGCGCCTCGCTCATACCGTTGCTGCCGTAGAACAGGATCATCGGATTGACTGCGAAGAGCAGGGTGATCGCCAGCGCATAGGGCCGTGCCAGTCCGCGGTCGGTGCCCATGCTGAAGATTTGGACCGCTGCGCCGGCCATGAAGACCGCCGACATCAAGGAACCGGAAAATGCACGTTCGGTGATATAGGGCCACAACTGGCCGAGCGCAATTGCCGGGATCTGGAGCAAGGCAGACAGCGGCGTGAAGATGAAGCCGATTGCGGCCAGATGCGGATCGCGACTGAACAGCACGGACTGTGCGGCTGAGACCCGCGATAGCGCGTCCCCGAGGATGAAGCCCTGCTGAACCTGCAGCCAATAACCGACTGCTGAGTATGCCGTGAACGTGGTGAAGAAGATCAATGCCTTCAGGCCGCGCCCGGAAGGCGGACGGGTCATGACGTGTCCACCGACACTGCTGAATGCGCGGGCGCGTCAGCGAGCCCGTGAAACGTCTTCTCCCAGTAGGACGGACTGCGAATCAGCTGATACAGCCCCTTGGCTGCGGCGACGCTCATCATCGCCCAGAACACCGGGACGGTCAGCGCGGCCACGAGCAGGTCGGCGCGGTCGTCCTCGCGTAGCGCCACCAAGTTCATGTAGAGAGTGGCCCCGTTGCCGAGGATCAATGCGATGAGGGCGGGAAAGTACACGTACCAAGGGAAGATGTCCTCAACCAGGGCGGGTTGGCCAAGGAACCAGAGGACGGTGATGAGCCAGAAGACCAGGTTCAAGACCGCCACAATGGGTGTGCCGCCCAGCACCAGGTTGAATCTCAGGAAGCTGCGGGGTCCGATGGTTCGGAATAGCCGCACCGGTCGGCGCACCTGCACCAGCCAGGTCTGCAAATAGCCTTTGTACCAACGGGAACGTTGCCGAATCCAATTGATGGCGTCGCTGTTGGCCTCCTCGAGAGTGCTCGAATCGATCACCGCGGTGTGATATCCGCTGGCAGCGATGCGCAGTCCCAGGTCGGCGTCTTCGGTGACGTTGTGGGGATCCCATGCGCCGATCTCGTCGAGCACGGCACGTCGCAGATGGTTTGATGTGCCGCCCAAAGGAATTGGCGACGTGGATACCATCATCCCGGGCAGGAGGTAGCCGAACCATAGTGCGTATTCGGCAGTGAACCATGCGGTGAGCATGTTCTGGTGGCCGTTGTGGTAAGCGAGTTTTGCCTGTACACAAGCGACGTTGTCCGGTAGCTGCCTGAAGGCGGCCGCGACCCGCCGAAGCTGAAGTGGTTCCGGCATGTCTTCAGCGTCGTAGATCGTGATGATGTCGCCGCTGGAGAAATGCAGGCCGTAGTTGCAGGCTTTTGGTTTGGTGCGGGGTTCGGCGGGCGGAACCAGAACGATGGTGATCGCGCTGGAGTCTGCGCAGCCCTGCGCAGCCGCGATGGTCGCTTCATCGTCGGCTTCCAGCAATAGCAGGACCTGAAGTTTGTCGGGCGGGTATTGGAGCGCGGCCATTGACCCGATGAGATCACCCACCACCTCGGGTTCGTGATACGCCGGAACGAGGATGGTGTACCGAGGTAGGTCCTCGGGTGGCAACTCCCGGGCTTCTGCGTCGCTGATGACAATCGCGCGAGATGCGAGCCCCTCGCGAAAGATCAGGACTCGGTCCACCATCGTGAGCAAGTACGCGGCTGTGCAGACGGCGACCAGCACGACGGTGGTGGTCAGGGGTTGCCATATCGCGCAGCCGAGAACGATCACCAGAGCAGACCAGATCAGCATTCGCTGCCATGGCACCACGGACACTGATGCCGACCGAATCGGATCGTCTTCGCGCAGACCGTCTATCGCTCGCCGCAGTGCATACGCACGTTCTTCCGCGTCGTTGAGGTCCGGAACTGATCGATACGTGTCTGGTCTCATGGGACTGGTTCCGCCGTTCCGAGTTGGGTGGCGACCAACGCGCTGCCGAATTCAGAGAGCAGCGTCGCGTCTTTGAAACTCGAGCTGCGTTCATCGAGTACCGCATTGCCCCGGATCAGCATGGTGAAGAGGGTTCCCATCGCGGACAGCAGTGTCTTGGATGGCTCGGGGAATGGCGCATCGGGATCGTGATTGTCGACGGCGAAGATCGAGATACGTTGTGCGATATCCGAATCGCCCCATGCGAGTCGCATCGATGTCCAGGTGATGAGACGCTTCTCGTCGACAATCGTCTGCAGCTGGCCGGCCACGCCATGTCCAAGGTCAACGGTTCGCGGTTGGCTCATTCGCGCTTGGGCCAGCCCGTAGAGCACACGCGCCGGATAGACGTCGAATGCGAACGGCCGCCGGCTGACGAGACTGTACACAACGAGAGTGCGCGGGCGGCCGAACTTGTCGAAGCGCCTCTCGCCGGTCCCCGCAGTCACCTGCTGGCGGACGAGCACCGAGTCGTCGCCGTAGAACCGGTGCACCCATGGGTAGTCGCGGACGTCAGTCGTGCGCCAACCCCGCGGCGTCGCAAGTGGGCGGCCGATCACGAGTTGTGTCGCAGCCCGGCGAGAAATGATCGTCGACGTGGCTTGTGCGGGCAAGGGGATCAGAGCCAGCAACACCGCAGCGGCGACTACCAGAATCGTTGCCCCCCAAACTTGATTCGATGCGACGGGTGCAACCGCGCGATCGAAAAGCTGCTTGGGCTTGCCGCGGCGTCCGCTCAGGAACATGAAGATGCTCGTGCCGACGATCGCGGTCAGCGTCGGCACCAGCTGATACGCGAGTAATGGAGCCTCCGGTAGTTCCGCGGTAAGTGCGCTCAGGACGGCGAGGCCGATGATCCAAGAGGTCACCGAACCGATGAATCCCCGTCGGATCGTGCGCCCCACGGCGATGCCGGTCCCGACCCCCGATACGACGAGTGCTGCTGCGCCGGCCGCGAAATGGCCGCCTCCCAGGATGACAACCAGCAGGAAGTAGGGCAGTGGGAAGACCAAGAACAGCATTCCCCAGACCCACCCGAACCGGGTCACCGGCCGCAGGCCGAAAAGGAGCACGGCCGCACTCAAGGCGAACAACCACATCGCCACCAGATCCAGGCGCAGCAGGTGGTAGTAGAGGTTGAAGCGCGGGAGCAACACCGCTTCGACGAGCACCGCCAGGACGATGCCCATCGTTCCGATGATGATGTCGGTCTGTCGATCGTGGATTGGCAGCTCGCCGCGCCGACGTCGAGACACCCCGATCGCCACCAAGACGGCGGCGATGGGAACGGTCCAGACATAGCCGGCCAGCCCCTGCCGACGGGTGGTCGTGGCGAGAACGTCGACGCTGTCATAGAAGGCGACAGCGATACAGATCGCGATGATTGCCCAGCGCTTGGTCAACCGATAGGCCGGAGGCCGAGAACGCCACCACTGCGTAAGCTTTCGGCGGACCGGCGCAGGGCGCATGGCGGAGTCATCCGCTGTGGTGGCTATGGCAGTCATGGCTCGCAGCGACTTCTCGCGCGACGCCGAACGACCAGGCCGACGGCGAGGAGGACGAGAGCGACCGCCGCGGCGTCGATCAGCCACCGTGCCTGGAATCGACTCTGGGTGATCTGTGCGTCCATATTCCGCGGGCTTTCGGTGCCCACCACCACCGGGTCGCGATCGGATATCCCGACGAGAACGGCTCCTGTCACCCGGGACCAACGAGGCACGTCGGCATTGATCCACCCCAGCAGGTTGTCCAGTAGATCGGGTGCATTGTTCGACGTGGCTATGAGCAGCATCCGATTGCCGTCGTACTTGGTTTGCAGCGATGCGAATTTCTGTGTGGGCTCCAGCGTCAGCGTGCCGTCAGCAGGCGTGCCGTCGACGTGCTCGACAGTGATCTGATTGGCAGAGCCGGTAGAAACAGGCAAGGTTATGCGCCCGTCTGACCACCCTCCTGCGCTGATCAGGATCGCGGAGCTGGGGGAGTTGATTGCTTCGGTCAGCGACGTCGCGGTGATGTCGAACGGGAGCGCGCTCAACCGCTGTAAGGCCACCACGATCGCGATGGCCCGGCGGGTGTCATCGAATCCGTCGTTGAAGCCGATTTCCACACGTGGCATCAGCGTCTGCGGGATTGCCTGAAAGCCGCCGGGCAGCGGAGACTGTGCCACGCCGCTGTCGATTTGGCTGTTTCCGTTGACTGTCAACGTGATTGGCTGGAATTCGCCGCAGCGGCCCGTGTCTCCTGAGATATCGACTGCGACGACGAGATTGGTGTAGCGCATGAGCAACTCGTCGGGAATGTTGACCCAGCGATCGATCGATCCGGACTTATCGACCGGCCATCGGTCGATAATCTCACCGCCGACAGATGCCACTACCTGGCCGCCGACAGCTGGCGGCAGCGGGGTATGGGATCCGCGTAGGTGCACTCGTACTCCGTGCACGGCTCGACCAAAACGCGTCTGGTCCAATCCGATCGATACCTGCGGCGCCAGTGCGGTGGCGCGGATTCCTGGCTGGCCCAGATCGCGCAAGGTTGTCACCTTCGGCGGGAGCAACGGACTCGGGCGAAGCGGGCCGACAACGGCTTTGGAGCTCACGGCGAGCCGACCCATTTCACTCGATAGGAGTCGCCCCTGGTCGATCAATCGATCCGCCGGGCCTGACACCAGGAGGGAGGGCACCCCCGCCTCGCCCTGGAGGGTGATGCCCGAGTTCGGAGACTCCCGGAATACGATCTGGCGCTGCAATGGGACCGAGGCTTCCGGCGGTGTATCGAGGCCGTCGGGCAGGGCCGTTACGGTTACCTTCGGATACTGCTTCCCATAGTGGGCGACCACCGCTTGCGCGAGGCGCATTGCCGTCTCCGACTCCGCCCGGGTCGGACTGCGCGGCAGGAACACGGCCAATTGAGTGAGTACCGGTGGCAGGAAGTCAGCAACTGCGCGGGGAGGCGACTCTTGTCCGAGATAGCGGATGTTTGCGTCGACGAGTCGCAGCGGATTCGATGGATCAGGGCAGTAACCCGGGGCTGCGGTCAGATAGCCGTGTAACGTCACCGCGACCGCGTTTTCCGTTATTTTCGCGTCCCGCAACGGGATTGAAATGGCTCCGCCGCTCGGCGGCAGATCTACCCGGGACAGGACGCGATCGTCTTGCACAGTGGTGACGGTCGCGGCGGAGACGTTCACCGGCATCTCGACGACCGCGTCCAAGCTCTCAACGGCCATGCCTTTCGGCACCGGGATCGTCAGGGAAACGGTTCCCTGGCCGCCGTAGAACAGCAGCGTAGGTTCGGCGCCCAGAGCGGCCAGACTCAAGGTCATCCCGTCGGCTGCCGGCCCGCTGTCGTCGGGTGCCGACCGCGCCACTGCTGACGAGCAAACAAGCGCGAACCATAGCGCGCATATCGCTGCGACCAGGTGCCGGCGGCGCCGCTTCGATGCGCTCATGGCCAACGAGTATGCGCCGGACACACGGCAAAAATTGTCGGTTCCGGAAATTATTATGGAGTTCCGGGCTGCAGGTCCCAATAGTGCTCCACCGAGGGGTGCGGCGCCCTTGGTTTGGCGTCGGGTTGCACACGATGAATCAGATTTGGCAAATGACTTTCGGCCCTACGCCCGGCGCCCGCGACGTCATAGGGTTTCTTCACTTGCACGCTGAGGAGGAGTGTCATGGACCACGAAATGACGATGCGTCTGATCGTTTTCGGATTTGTGGCCGCGCTTTTTCTGGTCGGCTTCGCCATGAGAGTCGACAGCGGCGGCGGTCGCACGGCGTCCGACGCCGTGGCCATATCTGGAGCGCGTGGCGGCCGGCGGCCGCGGGCGTCCGTGAGGTCCGGGCACCGCGCCGGCCCTGGGCGCGTTGTCACAAATGCCACGAGCGGTCACCAGGCATCCCGGCTCCCCGACTGACTCGATTTCCTCGGAGGGAGCCCTGCCTACCGGCGGCCTACGCGCCGCGTTGACTGCCGGGACCGCGCTCTCGGTCCACACCCCAAACCCCAAACCCCAAACCCAGAAGGTCGACATCGGTTGCGGCGCTGACTGTCTCAACGTCCATCGTCGTCGTGCTGGCCGGCGGAGTCATCCAGCGCCTGGCGGCCAGAGGCGGACTAGTGCAAACCGTTCTTGATCGCCGCGGCCTGCTTCTGGCTGACATCGGTGACGAAGTCCGGCGGCGCATCGGCACCCGCGGGGCCGTCGAATTCGAGAGTGACGAAGGCCTTGCCCTCGGTGAACAGCACGACCGTCACCGATTTGGTGCCGTCGGGGGAGTTTCCTGATACCGACGTACCGCCGGCGCCGACGTTCATCGGTGCGGGTGTCCCGCCGGTGACGTTGTTGCCGAGCGCGCCCTTTGCGGCCTCCAGGGCACTTGCCGCAGCGGCGGGGTCGGACAGGATCAGGATCGTGTCGCCGACGACATGGGTGCCGTCAGGATTGCTGAAAGCTGTTGCGACGCCGGGCTGGCCGTTGGGATTCTGCGTCGGCGCGCTCGCGGTGAACACCTCCGGCGCGACCAGGTCGGTGCCTTTGATCAGCAGCGCGGAGTAGTCGGCGGATTGGGCCGCAGCTGAACTCGATGCTGAACTCGATGCCGAACTCGCCGAGGAACTGGCCGACGACGACGCGGACGTCGACGACTCCTTCGACTTGGAATCGCTACTGCAGCCGGCGGCTGCCAGCACGGCCAACGCGCTGGCGCCGATTGCGCCGGCGACCTTCACTGAAGTCTTCATGGCCTCGAGCTCCTGTCCGGCGAATCCGCCGCTCGCCTTGTGGCGAGCGGCGGAATGGCTGGGCAAGACTCTAACGCGAATCGATGATGCCAATAGGCGTTTGGCGCGGAATGCTGGTCAGTTCAGCGGACCGTCCGCGGCCGGTGCGTTGCAGCGCGCGCGGAAGTCGGCAGCCGGTTGGCGGATACCTTCGATTTCGTTCTTCACCTGAACGTTCGCATCCATGTACGCGGTGATCTCGGTGCGCATCTGGTCCCGCGTCTTGCCCTTGAGACCGGTGAAGAACGCGTTCACGTCCGGGTGGGTGAACAGGTACGACGCGGTGGCGGCGTTCACGCCGGACATCACGTTGGCGAGGTCGCCGGCGGTGCAGTCCGGTGGGTCGGCGATGGCAGTCGTGGCCGTGCCGAGGAACGTCGCACCGGCAAGCACACCGGCGCCGATGATGTTGCGGATCTTCATGTGGGTGGCTCTCCTAAAGATTGTTGGAATTACGGGTGATCAGCGTCGCGGTCCGATACCGCCGCCGCCACCACCGTTGGGCGGCCGGATGGGGCGGATCGGGACGTTGATATCGATGCCCCAGCCGTCGTCGCAATACCAGGGGTCGGCACAGTACGACGGGTAGGCCGCGGACGGCGGCGTGGGGCCGCCGCCTCGGACGTCACCCTGGGCGCACACGGTGGCGTATCCGGCACCGGTGCAGTCGGCCGACGCGGGGGCCGCCGCACTGAGACCGATGGGCACGAACGTGAGCGCCAGACCCAAACTCAGGGAGCGCTGCTTCAGTCGCATGGTCTTCTTCCTTAGGACGGCCGGTTCGCGGTGGTCGGCAAGGCGCCGGTGCGCGGAACCAGTGTCGGCTGAGCATAATTGGGCGTTGCCGCTCAAGCAGCGGTTGCGCGATTATTGCTGTGTTCGGTCTTTGTTAATGATTTGGTGCAGTTCGCTGAGCGACCGTGCCGCTATCGCCGCGCGAGGCATGACGGCGGTGGTACCGTCCGTCCCTGTCGAGTATGCGTTACGAAGGGGTCAATATGAGCGAGAACAGCCACGATTGGACCAAGCCGGCCGCCATGGCGATCCCCAAAAATGGCTACGTCGGCGAAGAAGTGCGCGGCCGGTTCGGCCCGGTTTTTCCCAGAACGCCTGCCTGCTACGGCTTCTCGATCATCGCGAAGATCAAAGAGGGCCGCGAAGACGCGGTACGTGAGCACGGGAAGGTGCTCGAGGCTGCTGTCGCAGCCGACCCGACTGTTTTGGACGTGCTGAAGCTGCACTATCTGCGCTGGCAGGTCTTCCCGATCGGCGATGATCTGTACTTCCAGTACCAGGGCATCTTCGACACCGATTTCGACAAATACACCGAAGATGCCGTTGCGCTGTTCAGCCAGACCGGTATCGACACCGTGTTCACCAACCTCGAGGGCTTCCCTGAGGATTGGAAGACGAATCCGGCGTCGTTCGTGCAATTCGTCCGCGACCACCATGTGCCGAGCTTCCTCGAGTACGGCGAGTACCCGTATGTGACCGCGGACGAGATCAAGAAGGCACTGCGCCTCAAAGCAGCGTTCTCCGACATGCTCGACCAAATGCAGTAATGCTCGAGTTCGACGACATCCAGCACATCCTGCTGACTCGAACCCCGGCGCTCACCGGGCGCTACGAGTTCCTGACGTTCGACACCCCGGCAGGCGGGCGCGCGTGGTTGTCGGCGTTGCAGGACAAGGTGCAGTCGGCGACCGACGCCAAGGCCTCGATGGACGAATCCGATCGCTGGGTCACGTTGGCGTTCACCTGGAACGGCTTGCGCGCGTTGGGGGTACCGGAAGAATCACTCGCGACCTTCCCGGACGCGTTCCGGGAGGGGATGGCCTCGCGGGCCGCCATTCTGGGTGACACCGGGCGTGCCGCGCCGGAGCATTGGGTGGGCGGTCTGGCGGGCGACGACCTGCACGCCATCGCAATCTTGTTCTCCCGGACGGACGAACAGAATGCGAAGTCCATCGCGGCGCATGACGACCTGCTCGCACGGACCGATGGCGTGCGCAGCCTGTCGTATCTCGACCTCAACGCCACGCCGCCGTTCAACTACGCCCACGATCACTTCGGCTTCCGGGACCGGCTGTCGCAACCGGTGATGAAGGGGTCGGGCGAGGAACCGACGCCGGGCTCCGGCGACCCGTTGGAACCCGGAGAGTTCATCCTCGGATATGACGACGAGAACGGTCCGGTGGTGAATCTGCCTCAGCCCGAGGTGCTTTCGCGCAACGGCAGTTACCTGGCGTACCGCAGACTCGAAGAGCACGTCGGGGTGTTTCGCGATTACCTGAGCGAGAACGCGGACACTCCCGAAGGTGAGGACTTGTTGGCCGCGAAGTTCATGGGCCGCTGGCGCAGTGGCGCCCCGCTGGTGCTCGCGCCCGACAAGGACGACCCCGAGCTGGGTGCGGATCCGATGCGCAACAACGACTTCAACTACAAGGAAGAGGACCCGTTCGGCTACGCGTGTCCGCTGGGAGCGCACGCACGGCGGCTGAATCCCCGCGACACCGCGCACTACATGAATCGTCGCCGGATGATCCGCCGTGGTGCGACGTACGGTCCCGCCCTTCCCGAGGGCGCCCCTGATGACGGCGTCGACCGCGGCATCGCGGCGTTCATCATCTGCGCAGATCTGGTGCGCCAGTTCGAGTTCGCGCAGAACGTGTGGATCAACGACAAAGCCTTCCACGAACTCGGCAACGAACACGATCCGATCTGCGGCACCCAGGACGGCACCCTGGACTTCACCGTCCCCAAGCGGCCGATCCGCAAGGTGCACAAGGGACTTCCGGCCTTCACGACCATGAAGGGCGGTGCCTACTTCTTCCTGCCGGGCATCGGCGGAATCCGCTACCTGGCGTCACTGGGGGACTGAGCGCACGCGGGCTCCGGACGTGGCGATGTTTCGCCCTGGGTTGTCGGGGAACCCTGACAGTGACGGCCGAATCGCACGACCGTCGCGAACCTACGACCGGAAAGAGGAGCTCATGTCCGAGAGCGGTCCGGAAGAAGCTGCCAAGGGTGTCGTCGAAGGCATCAAGGGCAAGGTGAAGACGTTGGTCGGTGCTCTGGTCGGGCGCGATGATCTGTTCCGCGAGGGGCAGGCGCAGCAGGACAAGGGCGAAGCGCAGCGCGACGCGGCGAAGCGGGAAGCCGAGGCGGAATCCGCCCGGGCTGCCGCGAAGGCGGCGGAAGCGCGGGAGCGAGCGAATCAGTCAGATCAATAGTTGGCGCCATACCAGAGAGGCACACGGATGACCCGGTTCGGGTACACCCTCATGACCGAGCAGTGCGGCCCCAAAGAGCTTGTGAGACATGCAGTTCGGGCCGAAGAGCTGGGCTTCGACTTCGAGGTCTGCAGCGACCACTATTCGCCGTGGCTCGTGGAGCAGGGGCACGCGCCCAACGCCTGGCTGGTGCTGGGCGCGGTGGCGCACGCGACGAGTCGCGTCGAATTGTGTTCGTACGTCACGTGTCCGACGATGCGTTACCACCCGGCCGTCGTCGCTCAGCAGGCCGCGACGGCGCAGATTCTCGCGGACGGGCGGTTCCTGCTCGGTTTGGGGACCGGCGAGAACCTCAACGAACACGTCGTGGGGCAGGGTTGGCCGGCCTACGAACGGCGGCTCGACATGCTGTGCGAGGCAGCGAAGGTCATTCGCCTGCTCCTCGATGGCGCGGTGGTCAACCACAAGGGCGAATACTTCCAGGTCGATGCCGGCCGCCTGTGGGACCTGCCGGCCGACCCGATTCCGATCGGCGTCTCGATGACCGGGGAGAAGGCGGTACACCGCCTGGCAGATTTCGCGGACTTCATGATTGACGTCGCTCCAGACAAGCCGATCGTCGACCAGTGGCTGCACGAGCGTCGGGTCCAGGGCCTGGACACCACGGGGCGGGCGGTGGCGCAGCTGCCCATCTGCTGGGACCGGGATCGTGACCAGGCGGTGAAGCGCGCGCACGAACAGTTCCGGTGGTTCGGCGGCGGCTGGCCGACCAACGCGGAACTGCCCAACCCCAAGTCTTTTGACGCCGCGACGCGATTCGTGCGACCCGAGGACGTGGCAGAGCAGATCCCGTGTGGCCCCGACATCGATGCCGTGGTTCAGGCGGTGCGCCCCTACCGGGAGGCCGGATTCACCGACATCGCGCTGGTGCAGATCGGCGGCGAATCGCAGGACAGCTTCTTCGACGAGGCGGTCCCGGCGCTATTGGCGGCACTACGCGCCGACGCGACCTGACCGGGCTCGCGGCGCCGCGGCGCGGCACGGTCTCACGCGCGATCCGAGCGACACGCGCACGGCGCGCCGTGGTTTGCGACATGTGATGCAGCCGTATCCAAAATGTGACGCTTGTAGACCAGTGTGATCAGAGTGGCTTGAGGGCAGTCAGGCCATTCGGTTCGTGGTTGGGAGCGTCAATGTCTACAGCTCGCATGTCTACAGCTCACAAGGTGGAACGCCTCGTCGCGCAGGTGGCCGCCGTCGTCACTCGTCGTCCGGCTGACGACAAGGCCTATCGCGCCGAGATGGAGCGATTGGTCACGGAGCAGGAACTCGCCCTGCTCAGTAGCCGCTGAGTAGGTCGCCGCTGAGTAGGTAGCCGATCCCTGACCGTCAGCGGAAGACGCTCAACAGCGTCCGGCACAGGAACGGCAGGTTCGACAGCGGGATGAACTGCACCAGGGTGCGGCACACGTTGGGTGCCTGAGCCTGCCCTACCGCGCTTCCGCATACCGGCCAGGCGCCAATTCCCTGAGTCTTCATGACATTTCGGGCCACGCGGATCTGTTCGCCGCGGCTGGCCGCTGACGGTGAGCCGATGCCGCCGTTCGCGGTCCAGGTACCGGGACTGAATTGGAGTCCGCCGTAGTAGCCGTTGCCGGTGTTGGCCGACCAGTTGCCACCCGATTCGCACTGGGCGATGGCGTCCCAGTTGGGTTCGGCGTTGGCCTCGGAGATCGCCAACGACAGTTGGGAGATCGCGAGTACGCCGGATATGGCGACCGCACGAACAAATAGGTGCCCGCTCATACCCACCTCGATCCTGTTTGTGCGAACGGTCTGATTCCGCCCGCAAAATGGTTCGCAATTGACGCGTGGTGCTGTCCATACAGACGTTAAACCTGATAATCAGCTGTGCTAATGGGGTAATTGTTATTCTTCGAGTAATTTTAGTGTTTCTGCATATTTCTGATGCAGAAGAGACAGCACTGACTGTTGTTATCTAGCGTGTCGCTGCAGGTCAGTGAGCTGTTACGGGACTATTGTTTACCGTGTGGTTATAGGTGCTCATGGTGCCTGTGATTCTTTTGTTATTAGTGATTCAATCGCGCTCAGTGATGCAATTGTTATTGAAGTGATCTGAGTTGCTAATACACATTAGAGTTTCCTATGTGGCACCTGTGACTGGTGTGACTAGAGTGAATTCGGCCGCGAGGTGTCGATCGGGAGTCGCCCTGGCATTGCGATCGGCCGGGGCGCAAACTGCTCATGAGGCCGAAATCGGTGTGGCTCGACAGCCGGGGCGAGCAATGACGAACGCAATCCACAAGACCGCGCGGCGGCGTCTGCTGGTAGTCGCGCTGCCGGCGTGTCTGACAGCCGCGGGTCTGACAGCCGCGTTTCTGACAGCGCCATCCGCGGCCGCCGATCAGCCGGCCACCTGCCAGAGCCGGCACGTCGACGGCGTCGAGGAGGATGTCTGCGTCGGCATCCCGGGGCAGGCCCGCGGCGCCGACCCGCGCGACCTCTATCCGGGCGTCGTGCCCGAACTGTATTTCGGGGTGGGGATCGGCTAGGCCGGAAGCTCACGAGCCTCATGCGGTCAGCACAGCCGGCGCACAGCTACCGCCACCATCATCGAATTCTGTGACGACGACGCTCCTTGCCGACGCCCCCGGCGGCCCTACCGCCCCGCCGCTCCCGCCCGTTGTCGCTCCCAATCACCACGGACTGTCCCTGCTCTACGGCTGGCTGCCCGTCACCATCCAGGTGATCGCCGCGATCGTGCTGCTCCTCGCCATCGGATGGCGGGGGCGTCGCTGGCGTTACCTGTGGTTGCCGGTGTGCGCCGTCATCGGCATCGCTGCCGCGTCATGGGCGAACTGGTTCACCACATCGCAAGGCTTGGCGGGGAACCCGGCACCGGCAGCGCTGTGGTTTTGGGTGGGCCTGTCGGGGCTGGCCCTGGGCGTGCTGGCGCTCGGCTGGCGCGGCGCCCAGTGGTGGCGTCGCGGCGCCGCGGCCCTGGCCGTGCCGCTGTGCCTGCTCAGTACCGGCGTCGCCCTCAACGACTGGGTCGGCTACTTCCCGACGGTCCAGACCGCCTGGGGCGAGCTCACCGCCGGACCGCTGACCGACGAGACCGAGATGTCCAGCGTCACCTCGATGAAGGCCGCAGGTGTGGTCCCGTCGCATGGCGCGGTGGTCGAGGTGGACATCCCGGACACCGCGTCGGGCTTCAAGCACCGCACCGAGGTCGTCTATCTGCCGCCCGCATGGTTCGCGCGAAGTGCCCCGCCGCTGCCCACTGTGATGATGGTCGCAGGCGAGTTCAACACCCCGGCGGACTGGCTGCGCATCGGCAACGTCGCGAATTTGTTCGACAACTTCGCCGCTGTTCACGGCGGCAACGCGCCGGTATTCGTCTTCGTCGACGCGGGCGGTTCGTTCAACAACGACACCGAGTGTGTCAACGGCCCGCGTGGCAACGTTGCCGACCACCTCACCAAGGACATCCCGCCCTATATGGAGTCCACGTTCGGTGTCAGTGCCAAACCCGCCAACTGGGGGATCGTCGGCTGGTCCATGGGCGGGACCTGCGCGGTGGACCTCACCGTCATGCACCCCGAACAGTTCGGGACGTTCGTCGACATCGCCGGGGACATGGGTCCCAACGCGGGTACCAAGGAGCAGACCATCGCGCGGCTCTACGGCGGCAGCGAAACGCAGTGGGCGGCCTTCGACCCCCGCACGGTGATGGCCAAACACGGCCCTTATCAGGGTGTTTCGGGCTGGTTCTCCATCTCGTCGGATGCCCCGACCCAGTGGAAGGGGGCCAAAGCGCACCCCGACGCCGTCGGTCTCGGCGGCCGCGATGGCGCCGGCAACCCCGGCGACCAGACCGAAGCCGGCAAGACGCTGTGCGCATCGGCTCGCCAGGTCGGGATCGACTGCGCCGTCGTCGCGCAGCCGGGAAAGCACGACTGGCCCTTTGCGGTGACGGCGTTCCAGGCCAGCCTGCCGTGGTTGGCCGGACGGGTCGGCACGCCGGGAGTGCCGGTGACGGGGTTCCCAGCCGGATCTGCGGCCCCGGCATCGCCCGGTGGCCCGGCCGCGTCGGTCGCGGCCGGAACAAACCCGGGCAAGTAGACGTCGGATGTAACACCGAGCCCGTCTAAGTAGATGGACTCGGTGAGACGTTGCGACACAGCAGGGAGTCGATGCGCGATGGGTACTCGAACCGATAAAACCGATAACACAAATTTTCAACAGGGACGCCGTCAGGGTCGGCTCGTAGGAGCCGTCGCCGCCGGTGTGGCGACGACGTTGACCGCGCTGACGGTGGGCGCGGCGCCGGTGTCCGCCAAGCCGAGCGGTGATTCAGACAGCTCGAGCACCACCACGCTGGTGCCGAAGCCTCCGCGGCAGGATTCGTCCTCGGCGCAGGACGGCTCCGGTTCCGGTGGCGGCTACGGGCAGGACGGCGGCCAGCGGGGACGCAAGCAGCGCGAGCAGACGGCAGAGGCCGAAGCGCCGAGCCGGCAGGCTCCTGCCGACGTTCCGGCCGTCCAGGCCAAGCCGCCGGCCGACCCACCCGCGGCGCCGGTGACTCCGGTGGCTCCGGTGGTGACCGCGCCAGAGAACAAGGCCCCAGAGAACAAGGCCCCGGAGAGCAAGGCCCCAGAGAAGACGCCGCAGGCTCCGGCGACCACGACGCCGCCGGTCGAGACGCCCGTCGTCGCGGCTCCGCCGTCGCAAACCGAGGCCCCCGCGCCGACCACGAAGGTCACCAAGGCGCAGGAAGCGCCCGCTGACCCGACGACGCCGGCACGTCCGTCGACCGCCGCAGCCGAGCCGGCCCCATCGGCCTCGTCTGCTCCGTCGGCGACGTCGGTGACACCGGGCCCGACCACCGCGCTCGCGGAGCGCCCGTCGCCGGCCGGTGCCGTCCAGTCGGACACCTCGACGGCCCCCACTGATCACGCGGTGGCAGAAGGAAAGCCGCTCGCGGGTCTGGAAGGGCAGCTCGGCGAGCACGCGGCCGTCGAGGCCGGTCCCGGTCGGGTCGAGGCCTCCGCCACGGCGTCGGCCACGGTGACGGCAGGGTCCTCGAAGTCCGCATCGCCGTCGACCGCCGCGGCGCGCGAGGCTCGTGACGTGCGGCCGATCGAGCTGCTCAAGCCCGAGACGCTGACCGCCCCGGTCGAGGATGTCGCGACCGCCAAGGCCGCAGCGGCGGTGGATGTGAAGCTGCCGGCGCCGGCCCCGGTGCAGGACATGGCGGATCTCGCGAAGGTCGTCAACGTCGCGAACTTCCAGTTCGACAGCCGTGCGGACTGGAACGTGCAGGCCAACCGGCCCGACTGGGATCGTCGCGACAACCGGCCGGACTGGGAGCGCCGCGACAACCGGCCGATGGGCCGGGACTGGGACAACCGGGTGCGGCAGTGGCGGCCCGACTGGGTGCAGTACGACGACTACTACCGTCCGGTGCTGTTCAACCCGTACCGCGATCCCGTGCGGGTCGTGTACGTCTACCGGAACGCGCCGCGCATCGTGTACATCCCGCCGCTGCAGCGCATCGTCATGGAGGTCGCCGACCTCGCGGCGTACAGCTTCACCGCCGTCGTGGTGAACGCCGTAAACACGGCGGTCAACGTGGCAGTCGGCAGCTTCTTCGGTGGCGGCTACTACCCGGGTGTCGGCGTGCCGCTGCCCCCGCCGCCTCCGCCGGTGCTGAGCTACGCGAATGTGCCTGTGCAGGTTCGTTATTCGGACGCGGTCTACCAGCCGTTCCGGGTGCAGCGCATCGTCGACGCCGGTGACGACGTGCAGTACGGCGAACGCCGTGTGCTGCTCGACGGTGTCACCCCGGCGTGGGGTCAGTGGACCCAGAGCCCCAGCGGCGAACGGCAATTCGAGGTGCACCGGACGCAGCAGTTCCCGGGCCTCGACGAGCCGCGTGAGGCTCCGCTGCCCGGTGACTACAACCTGCAACTGGTCAACGACCAGAAGGGGCTGGAGAACCCGAACAAGGCGCTGACCATCGCCGCGGTGACCTGCGGCCTGCTGAGCCTGGGTGCCATCGGCCTGAGCGTCTACATCGGGCGTCGGCGCCGCGAGCTGGTCTAGACGTGATGTCCAAGTACGTTGTCCCCGCGGTCAGTCGCGCTGCTCGAGCCGGCTGCCGTGGGGAAACGTGACCGACATGATGTCGCTGGGGCGGGTCAATGCGATGCGGTGCCACGTCCCGCGCGGCACCACCATCGCGTGCCCCGTCGTCAGTGTGACGCCGGGGTCGTCGGCCTCGGCGGCGCGTAGACAGAGCCGTATCTCCCCGGAGACGCAGACGACGAGTTCGTCTGCCTCCGTGTGGATTTCCCAATGGTCGGCGTGTACCTCGGCGTCGGTTTCCGCGTGGAACGTCATGACGTGCCACCCTGGCTCGCCAGAGCCGAAGGTGCGCTCGGCCGGTTCGATGCGGCCGTCGTCGTAGAGGTGTACGAACGACGTGAAGAGGTCGACGGTGGTGGTCATGCGGACACCGCCCGAAAGTCCGCGGCGTCGGCTGTCAATGCGCGGCGCAGCGCGCCGCTGATCTCCGCGAGTTGGCGTTGCGAGACATCGGCGCCCAGGATCACCTGCGATCCGTGGAACGTGCCCGGCCACTGGTGCAGCTCCACTGAAACGCCGGCCCGCAGCAGCCGCAGGCCGAACTCGAGCGCCTCGTCGCGGTTGGGGTCGAACTCCGCGGTGGCGAGGTACGTGGGCGGGAGCCCCGACAAATCTTCGGCCCGGGCCGGTGCGGCGTACGCCGACGCGGGTGCGCCACCGAGGTAGTGCCGCCAACTCGAGGCCACCTTGGCTCGCGTCATGAAGACGGTGTCGGTGAAGTTGCACGCCGACCAACTGCGCTGCCGGTCATCGAGCGGTGGCTGGTTGAGCAGTTGAAAGGCGATCCGCGGGCCGCCTTCATCGCGTGCCCGTAGGGCGACGGCCGCGGCCAGGTTCGCCCCCGCCGCATGACCGCCGACGGCGATGCAACCCGGTTCGACGCCGAGCTGCGGTGCCGTGGCGGAGAGCCATGTCAGTGCCTGGTAGACGTCGTCCAACGCTGCGGGATAAGGGTTTTCGGGTGCGCATCGATATCCGACGGACACCACGACGGCATTCGTGGCCTGGGCGATGCGGGCGGCCCACGGGTGCTCGGTGTCGAGGTCGCCCATCACGAATCCGCCGCCGCGCAGCCAGAGGACCGCGCCGACCGGCTCCGCGGGTTGGTACAGGCGTACCGGAATGTCGGGGTTCCCGGGGACGGTGCGGTTGCTGATCTGGAGGCCGGTGGTGTCGGGAGCGGGCACGGCGGCGGACAGTTCGGCGAGCCGCCGGCGGGCATCCACGGGATCGTCCAGTTCGGCTCTCGGAAACAGGGAGACGAAGGGCAGCAGCTCGGGGTCCATGGCCACCACAGTGACGCTCCGTGCGCAGTGGTGTCTTGGACGAATGTTCCCCTTACCGCCAGGCCATGTCGTCGACGTCTAGCCACGCTGCCGCGGCGACGGCGGCCGGCGTCAACCCCGCGAACAACCGGGCGTCGCGGTGCAGATGCGACTGGTCGGCATAGCCGCAGGCGGCGGCCACCACGCTGGGTGCGATGCCGGTGGCGAGGCGGTGCGCGGCATCGTCGAACCTGACCAGCTGCGCGGCGCGTTTGGGCGGCAGGCCGATCTGCGAACCGAACCGCGACCACAGTCGCTTGCGGCTCCAGCCGATCTCGTCGGCGATACGTTCGACCCGCACCCGCCCGTGGGTGCGCACCATCCAGTTCCACGCCGCGGCGACCTCGGGGTCCACGGCGGAGCCCGCTTCGCCGCGCCGCACGAATTCCGTTGTGGCGACGGCGAACCGCTCGTCCCATGACGAAGCCGCGTGCAGTCGCTCACACAGACGCTCCGCAGCGCGGCCCCAGACCGCATCGAGGGCCAGCACCCCGGTCGCGTCGCAGTCGCCGAACACCGTGTGGGCAAGCAGCGGCGAGAGCCGGATCTGCAGGCAGTCGACGCTGCGGCCGACCGCGGTCACCGTCCCGGGCGTCAGGCCGACGAGACCGCCACCGGTGTGCCGCGCGCCCATGGCGTCGATGAGCACGCCGTCGCCGAACTCGATGAACACCGTGACGGCGGGGTAGGGAACGAGTTGCAGTGCGAGCTGCGTCGGCGCCTGGCCGCCGAACCCCGCCATGGCCAGGCCCGGCTGCCGGTGTGCCGGGATCGCGAGGTCCCACACGGCGGCACTCAGGCGCCGCGTGCTCGCTTCCATGTCTCGATGGTAGGCGCGGCGCGAACTTGCCGAGGGTTGTCGACACAGTCGGATCCGGACTCCGTAAGGTGACCCTGTAACACTGTTACGGAACACCGGATCAGCAGAGGCGGACAGTTGAGAACCGTATTGATCGACGCCCCGGGCAACGTCTACGTCGACACCGTGCCCGACCCGGTGCTGCCCGGACCGGACGGCGCCGTCGTCCAGATCACCACGGCGGCCATCTGCGGATCGGACCTGCATTTCTACGAAGGCGACTACCCGTTGGCCACACCGCTGGCACTCGGCCACGAGGCCATCGGCACGGTGGTCGAGGTGGGTCCGGAGGTGCGCACCGTCAAAGCCGGTGACCCGGTGCTGATTTCGTCGGTCGCGGGCTGTGGCCACTGCGTCGGCTGCGACACCAAGGATCCGATCACCTGCGTCTCGGGTCCGCAGATCTTCGGCTCCGGAGTGCTCGGGGGCGCGCAGGCCGAACTGCTCGCGGTGCCGTCGGCGGACTTCCAGTTGCACCGGCTGCCAAGCGATCTCAGTACCGAGGCGGCCCTGCTGCTCACCGACAACCTCGCCACCGGCTGGGCTGCGGCGCAACGTGCCGATATCCCGGCCGGCGGCACCGTCGTCGTCTTCGGTCTGGGTGCGGTCGGCCTGTGCGCGGTGCGCTGTGCCATCGCGCAAGGTGCGGGTCAGGTGTTCGCCGTCGACCCGGTCGAGGGCCGCCGCGAGATGGCGGCCCGCAGCGGCGCCACCGCGATCACTCCGGAGGAGATCGGCGTCGTCCACGAGGCGACGGGCGGCAGGGGAGCGGCGTCGGTGATCGACGCCGTCGGCAACGACACCACCATGAACGCCGCGCTGACCACGGTGCGCGCGGGCGGCACGGTGTCGGTGGTCGGTGTGCACGACCTCAATCCGTTCCCGTTCCCCGCGACGCTGTCGCTCATCCGCAGCATCACCCTGCGCATGACCACCGCGCCGGTGCAGCAGACCTGGCCGGCGCTGATCCCGCTGCTGCGGTCGGGCCGGCTCGACGTCGACGGCATCTTCACCCACGCCATGTCGCTCGATGACGCGCCCAAGGCCTACGCCGCGGTCGCGGCGCGGACCGCGGACTGCATCAAGGTCACGCTGACCCCCTAGTGATGATGGCCAATCAGGAGACCCTGGATCTCACGCTGCCACGCCTGCGGATGCGGGCGCTGGCGTGGGGACCGGCCGATGGGCGATTGATGTTGTGCCTGCACGGTTTTCCGGACAGTGCACATGGCTGGCGCCGGGTCGCCCCGCTGCTGGCGGCGGCCGGCTACCGCGTCGTGGCGCCCTTCATGCGCGGCTACGCACCGAGCGGGGTGCCGGCCGACGGCAACTATCACGTCGGTGCCCTGGTGTCCGACGTACTGGACCTCTATGACGCACTCGGCGGCGGACCCGACGCCGTGCTGGTGGGCCACGATTGGGGCGCGTTCGCCGCCAATGCCGTTGCCGCGTACCCGAATTCGCCGTTCGGTGCGGTGGTGTCGATGTCCGTCCCGCCGTTGGCTGCGATGAGCCAGGCGCGGTTCGGTGCCGCCCGCACCGCCCGGATGAGCCTGATCCAGCTCCGAATGAGTTGGTACATCATGTACTTTCAGCTGCCCGGCCTGCCGGAGCGCACGCTGCACCGGGTGATCCCGCGGCTCTGGCGCGACTGGTCGCCGGCCGGGACCGATGTGGCCGACGACGCCGCCACCACCCTCGCCGCGCTGCCGACTCCCGAGCATCGTGCGGCCGCCGTCGGCTACTACCGGGCGCTGCTTCGCCCGGGCGGCATCGGCGCGCCGTACGCCGAGTTCGAGCGGTATCTGCAGGAGTTGCCGTGTGCGCCGATCCTGTATCTGCACGGTACGCAGGACGGCGCGATGCAGGTCGGCTACACCGAGCAGCTGCTGGGCGCCTTGCCTGCCGGTTCGGTGGTCCGAACCATCGATGGCGCAGGGCATTTCCTGCAGGTCGACCGTCCGGTAGAAGTGGCCGCGGCGATTCTGGATTACCTCGAAAGCTGAACGGAGTGGGATCAGGTATGCGCGTACAACTCCAGATCGACGGTGCACCGCAGCGGGCCGCAGGGCATGCTCGCGAGTTGGCCGGCCTCGGCGCCGACGGGGTGTTCACCTTCGAAGGCCCGCACGACGTGTTCCTGCCGCTGGTCGCGGCGGCCGGTGCGGCCGAGGTGGACCTGATGACCAACGTCGCGATCGCCGGTCCGCGCAGCCCGCTGCACCTCGCGCACGCGGCCTACGACCTGCAGGTGTACAGCGGTGGGCGGTTCCGGCTGGGCCTGGGCTCACAGATCAAGGTGCACATCGAAAAGCGTTACGGCGCACAGTGGGCCAAACCCGCCGAACGGATGGCCGAGACCGTCACCGCGATCAAGGCGATCTTCGACTGCTGGGAAGGCAAGGCGCCGTTGAATTTTCGCGGCAAGCACTTCACCCACACCCTGATGCCGCCCAACTTCAACCCCGGCCCCAATCCCTTCGGGCCGCCGGCGGTGCTCATGGGAGCGCTGGGTCCGATCATGACCCGCACCGCCGCCGAGGTCGCCGACGGCCTGCTGGTGATGCCGTTCCACAGCGCCCGGCATTTCGCCGACCGGACCCTGGTGGCAGTGGGGGAGGGATTGCAGCGCGCCGGGCGTGCGCCGGCCGATCTGCAGATCATCGCCCAGGCCATGGTGGCGGTGGCACGCACCGAAGAAGACCTGACCGCCGCGATCAACGGCGTCGCCACCCTGATCGCGTTCTACGGCTCCACGCCCGCCTACCTGCCGGTGCTGGAGACCGAGGGGTGGGCTGATCTGCAGCCGGCGCTCAACGCCATGTCCAAGGTCGGCGACTTCGCCGGCATGCGGGCTTTGATCAGCGACGACATGGTGCGGACCATCGGCATTGTCGGCACCCCGGAGGAGTGCGCCGCCGAGATCGGACGGCGGTTCGGCGCACACGTCGACGAAATCTGTTGCTACTTCCCGGGCTACGAACAGCGACCCCAGGACGTGCGGGACCTGGTGACCGCACTGCACGCGCAATGAAAACGGCGTGGTTCGTATCGCTGAGCGATGCGAACCACGCCGAAATCGTCAGGAACGCCTAGGGCGCCTGGACCCAGTTCCAGACGTTCAGGTCGCCCTTGGGGTAGCTCTGGCAGACGTCGGTGGCCTTGGCGACGACGCCCTTGTTGTTGAAGAAGATCTTGGCCCAGTTGCCCCAGTGGGTGGCCACCTGCTCGTAGTAGACGTTGGTGGCGGTGTCCTCGGAGTACTGCCGGCGGCCCACGGGATCGAGCGAGAAGAACCAGTGGATGCGGTCCTGCGCCATCTGCTGGATGTCGGCCGGCCGGTTGTGCATGTCGATCATGTAGCGCGAGTAGTAGACCGGGCTGGTGTCGCGGGCGGCGGCCAGGTACTGCTCGGCATCACACGTGGTGACGATGATGCGGTGGGGGATCGGGTAGTCGTCGGAGGCATCAGCGGCCGCCGGTCCGGCGAGCGTGGTTGCGACCGCGCCCAGGGCTGCGACCGCGGTACCGGCGCGCTTCAGGCCACGCGTGATCTGGACCATAGTCTTTACTCCTGTTTCCTAGATACCTGTGTTGCTGGAGGCTGATTGCAGTTCGCCGCTCTGCTTGGGCTGCGGCCATGGCTCGGGCACCGGACGTTGACGCACCCGCTGCGGCCACCAGAACCACTTGCCCATCAGGGCGGCGATGGCCGGCGTCATCAGAGATCGGATGATCAACGTGTCGAACAACAGACCCAGACCGATGGTTGTTCCCACCTGGCCGACCACGTGCAGCTCGCTGACCGCCATGGACATCATGGTGAAGGCGAAGACCAGGCCGGCCGAGGTCACCACGGAACCGGTGCCGCCCATCGACCGGATGATGCCGGTGTTGAGGCCGGCGTGGATCTCTTCCTTGAACCGGGCGACGAGCAGCAGGTTGTAGTCCGCGCCGACGGCCAGCAGGATGATGACCGCCATCGCGATGACCATCCAGTGCAGGTTGAGCCCGATCAGGTGCTGCCACAGCAAAACCGACAGACCGAATGATGCGCCGAGCGACAGGACCACGGTGCCCACGATGACCGCCGCGGCCACCACGGATCGCGTGATGATCAGCATGATCGCGAAAATCAGTGCGAGGGCGGAGATTCCGGCGATCAGCAGGTCGTAGTCAGCACCCTCCTGCAGGTCCTTGAAGGTCGCCGCGGTGCCGCCGAGGTAAATCTTCGAGCCCTCCAGGGGAGTGCCTTTGATGGCCTCCTTGGCGGCGTTCTTGATCGCGTCGATGTGCGAGATGCCCTCGGCGCTCATCGGCTCGCCCTCGTGCGAGATGATCAGCCGTACTGCTTTGCCGTCGGGTGAGATGAAGTTCTTCATGCCGCGCTTGAATTCGGCGTTGTCGAAGACCTCAGGCGGCAGGTAGAACGAGTCGTCGTTGCGGGAGTTGTCGAACGCCTCGCCCATGGCGCTCGCGTTGTCCTGCTGCGCCTGCATCTGATCCTGCAGACCCTTCTGGGTCTGGTACATGGTCAGCATGTACTGCTTCATGTTGGTCATCGTCGAGATCATCTCGGGCATGAGCGCGACCATCTGAGGCATCAGCTTGTCGAGCTTCAGCATGTCCGGCATGAGGGCCTGGATGTCGTCGGTCATGGTGTCGACGCCGTCGAGGCTGTCGAACACCGAGCGCAAGGACCAGCAGACCGGGATGTCGTAGCAGTGCGGTTCCCAGTACAGGTAGTTGCGGATCGGCCGGAAGAAGTCGTCGAAGTCCGAGATGTGGTCACGCAGATCGGCCACGTCCAGGGTCATGTTGACCATCTTGGTGACCATGCTGTGCGTGGTGGCCGCCATCTGGGTGGTGATGCCCTGCATCTTCTTCATCGTGTCGATGTTGGTCTGCATGTCGTTGGCCTGCTTGAGCATGTTGGCCATCGAGTCCTGGGCGTACTTCTCGTTCATCTTCTGCGAGGTGCCGCTCATGCTCATCAGGAACGGGATCGAGGTGTGCTCGATCGGCTTGCCTTCAGGGCGCGTGATGGTCTGGGACCGCGAGATGCCGGGGACCTTGAAGATGGCCTTGGCGATCTTGTCGATCACCAGGAAGTCGGCGGAGTTCCGCAGATCGTGGTCGCTCTCGATGAGCATCAACTCGGGGTTCATCCGGGCCGGCGAGAAGTGGCGGTCCGCCGCCGCATAGCCCTCGTTGGCGGGGATGTCGGCGGGCAGGTAAAGGCGGTCGTTATAGGCGGGCTGGTAGCCCGGCAGCGTCAGTAGACCGACCAGGGACAGCGCGATGGTGCCGACCAGGATGGGCGCCGGCCAGCGGACCACGACGGCGCCGATCTTGCGCCAGCCGCGGACCCGCATCGCGCGCTTGGGCTCGAGAGTCTTGCGGAACCGGCTGGCCAGCGAGATCACGGCCGGACCCAGGGTCAGGGCGGCGAACACCACGGTGACCATGCCGATGGCCAGCGGGACGCCCAGCGACACGAAGTACGGCATGCGGGTGAAGTGCAGACAGAACGTGGCACCCGCGACCGTCAGGCCGGAGCCGAGCACGACGTGGGCGGTGCCCTCGAACATCGTGTAGTAGGCGTCTTCGCGGGACTCGCCCGCGCCGCGCGCTTCCTGATATCGGCCGATCAGGAAGATGGCGTAGTCGGTGGCCGCCGCGATCGCGAGCGTGACCAGCAGGTTGGTGGCGAAGGTCGACAGGCCGATGATGTCGTAATAGCCCAGCGCCGCGACGACGCCCTGCGCCGCGGACAGCTCGAGCACCACCATCAGCAGCGTCAGCAGCACCGTGATGAATGACCGGTACACCAGCAGCAGGGTGACGATGATGACCAGGAACGTGACGCCCTCGATCATCTTGACGCTGCGGTCACCGGCGATGTGCTGGTCCGCGGCGAGTGCTGCCGGGCCGGTCACGTAGACCTTCAGGCCGGGCGGCGTCTTGATGCTCTTGATGATGTCCTGCGCGGCCTGAACGGATTCGTTGGCCAGCGCCTCACCCTGGTTGCCGCGCAGGTAGACCTGAACGTAAGAGGCCTTGCCGTCATTGCTCTGCGAACCGGCGGCCGTGAGCGGGTCGCTCCAGAAGTCCTGGATGTGCTCGACATGCGTGGTGTCGGCCTCGAGCTTCTTGATCATCTCGTCGTAGTAGGCGTGTGCCTCGGCGCCGAGGTGTTGATCGCTCTCCAGCACGACCATCACCGAGCTGTTCGACTTGAACTCCTGGAACACCTCACCGACGCGCTTCGTCGCGATCACCGACGCGGCCTGGTCCGGTGACATGGAGACCGAGCGCATCTTGCCGACTTCGTCCAGTGAGGGGACGGCGCTGCCGAGGAAGATGATGACGCCGATCCAGAACAGGATCACCGGGATCGCGAAGGTGCGGATCAGCCGGGCGATCAGGGGCCGATGCGGCGGCTGCCCGGCCTTCGGGATGACAGCCGTCGGTTCATCGGCCGTGTTGTTGACGGGATGGCTCATGCAGATTTCACCAGGCAGAAGGTCTGGGCGTGCACGCCCGTGGAGGTTCGGGTGTCTTTGAGTTCGTCGTCGACGTGGACGGTGCAGGTGATGGAGTCGCCGTCGCCCTGGGCGACGATGTTGGGCGACGCGGCCGGTGCGGTGGTGGACAGGACGAGTTTCCAGGGCAGCATGGCGTGGTCGACGCGTTGCGGTTTGGCGTCCAGGTCGAGGTAGTTGATGTCGGCGTAGGCGCCGGGTTCGCCGGTGATCTCGTAGGTGACGACCTTGGGCTTGAACGGTTTGGCGTCGTCGGCGAAGTTGCGTGGGGTGACGATGACGGGGTTCTGGCCGAAGTAGCCGCGTACGCGCTGCACGGTGAAACCGGCGACGAGGGCCACGGCGAGGATGAGCAAGGGAATCCACGCCTTCTTGAGCGCATTGCCGATCACGCTGCGGACACCATGGTCGACTGCACTTGCTGCTCCCCGCTTCCCGAACCCTGACCGCGACAGATTAGGTCATTTAAGTGTTAGATTAGACCAGTTAAGTTAATCATGGGAAACCTTCGCTGTGGGTGGCTCGTATCACCGTAGCCGGTAGTGCGCAGCGGATCGAACCAAATACGCGGCAGTTCAACGGGATTGAACGGGCGGCGACGATTGTTCAGGGAGCATGGGCAACATGGCAACCAGCACGAATAGACTCCGTCACATGAAGGCACGCACTCTGGTCGCAGTTGCGGGTGCCGTGGCGGCGGCAGTCACCATGGCGGTCCCGGCGCAGGCCGACCCCGACACCGATTTCGCCAACCAGCTGCACACCTACGGGATCTACGGTCCCAAGGACTACAACGCCTGGATCGGCAAGATCACCTGCCAGCGGCTCGACAACAACGTCGACCACAACGCCACCGACTCCGCGGCGTTCCTGAAGAAGAACCTGCCGCGCAACAGCAGCTCGGAGCAGCAGGTGTACCAGTTCCTCAACGCCGCGTTCGACACGTACTGCCCCGAGAAGCACGACCTGCTGGTCGCGCTCGCGCACTAGTCGTCAAGGTTGGCCCGGCCCGACCCGCGGTCAGGCCGGGCCTTTGCCGTTGTCGACGCGGTACACCGAGCCGTGGATCGCGGCGGCGTCGTCGCTGGCGAGGAACGCGATGACGTTCGCCACGTCACGCGGCTCCATGAAGCCGCGCGGTGCGGCGATCCGCATGATCAGGTCCCAGTCGGCATTATCGGGCGCCGCGAACTCGGTGACCTGCGCGGTCAGCATGCCACCCGGGCACACCGCATTGACGCGCAGTTTTTCCTTGGTGTACTCGACGGCCAGCGCCCGCGTCAGCCCGATCAGACCGTGCTTGGCGGCGCAGTAGCCGGCTGAATAGATCTCGCCTTCGACACCGGCGATCGACGAGACGTTGACGATGTTGCCGCCGTTTTCCAGCAGCTGCGGCAGCGCTGCCCGGGTCAGGTAGAACGGGCCGTTCAGGTTCACCGCGAGGTCGCGGTCCCAGTCGTCGTCGGTCATCGACAGGGTGTGCCGCATGACGTGGAATCCGGCGACGTTCACGAGCACGTCCAGCCGGCCGAATTCGGCGATGCAGTCCTCGACCGCCTGTCGGCAGGCGTCGGCGGTGCTGATGTCCACGGGCGTGAATGCGCCGCCGGGCGCGTCGCCGTAAGCATCGGCGAACACCGCCGCCATCCGCTCGGCGTCCCGCGCGATACCGAAGACCGACGCGCCGCGTTCGGCGAACACCTTGACCGTGGCTGCGCCCAGCCCGGCCGAAGCACCGGTGACCAACGCAACTTTCCCGCTGAGTGAACTCATACGGTGACTTTCTCACGCCGCGGGCGAGTCGCCTGCGATACTCGAGCGGTGAAAATGAAACGTGTTCTAGCTATGGTGTCGAGTCTCGGTTTCGCCACAGCGGGCGCACTCCTCGGGACGGCGACGCCGGCGCAAGCCGACATCCGGCTGCCCGAGGGCATCTACACCTTCATCCAAGAGGGCACGCCGATCAGTGTGTGGACCATCTATCCGGTTTGCGCTCCCACCGTTGGCGATCTGCGCAACAACATGGAACTGCCGGTCGGTTGCCTCGTGCACATCGGTAGCGACCAGTACGGCGGTACCTTGGGCGGCGACGCCCGCCAGACCGGCGGCGAGGGACACTGGATGTTCACTCAGACCGACCTCCAGGGCTTCACCTGCCCGGACGGCTCGAAGGCCAAGCTCATGGAGACCTACGAGTTCGAAGACGTCAACTGGACCGGTACCCGCACCACCACCAACAACGAACAGTGCGGCGTGCAAGCCTCGATGACGAAGAAGTCTTTCCGGCTGGAATTCCAGAAGCCGCTGCCGATTCCGGTGCAGCAGTACCCGTTGTTCTGTGACCCCAACGACGGCCTCAAGCGCTGCCGCTGACGGATCGATCAGTCCGAGTCCGGCTCATCGGCGACCGCGGCGGCGGCCTCGTCGATGATGGCGCGCATCGCGCGTTCGGCGCCGGCCTGGTCGCGCATCCGCACGGCGCGGGCCACCTCGTCGTGCAGCGCGATGGCCGCCGGATTGGGGGAGTCGGGCATCATGCCGTGGTGGGTGCGCCCCGCCAGGATCTCCGACACCACCGCATTCAGCGCGCGGAACATCTCGTTGCCGCTGGCCTCCAGCAAGGTCTGATGAAAGACCTTGTCCGCGAGCAGGTATGCCTCGAGATTGCCGTCGCGCCCGTGTACCGCCATGTCCGAGACCGCGGCGGCCATGATGCGGCACTGGTGTGGGTCGGCGCGCTCGGCGGCCAACGCGGCTGCCACGGGTTCGAATCCGCGGCGCAGCTCCGACAGCGACACCAGTTGGGCGGCCCGATCTCCGGACTCGAGTCGCCAACGAATCAGTCTGGGGTCGAACACGTTCCAGTTGGCCGCGGGCTGAATGGTGATGCCGACCCGGCGGCGTGAGGCGACCATGCCCATCGATTCGAGGACGCGGATCGCTTCCCGCACGACACTGCGGGACACGCCGTGTTGCGCGCTCACTCCTTCGAGGGTGATCACCTCGCCGGCGACGTACGCGCCGGAGACCACCGCGGTCCCCAGTGCGCTCAGCACGTTGTCGTGCAGAGCGCTGACGTTTGTCGAGGTAGCCACGCATAACATCCTGTCATAACTCCGTTGATCTGACTTAGAACTGATGTTTTCTGTAACCCTCTTGAAAAAGTATGACTTTTGAGTCACGCTGTGTGAGTCAAACCACAGTAAGGACGGGTGCAGAAGATGCCATCACCCATCGTCGTCATGGGCGTTTCAGGATCCGGCAAGTCCACGGTCGGAGCGGCGCTCGCGCAGCGGCTCCGCGTGCCGTTCGCCGATGCGGACGACTTCCATCCCGCGGCCAACGTCGCGAAGATGGCGGCCGGCCACCCGCTGAACGACGACGATCGCCGGCCCTGGCTCGAGACCCTCGGACAGTGGCTCGGGGAACACTGTGGCGACGGCGGGGTGCTGAGCTGCTCGGCCCTGAAGTACCAGTACCGCGTTCAGCTGCGCAGCCACTGCCCGGGCACCCGGTTCCTCCACCTGTTCGGTACTCCCGAGGTCATCGGCGCCCGGCAGGCCAGCCGACCCGGCCACTTCATGCCGGCGTCGCTGCTGGCCTCACAGTTCGAAACCCTGGAACCCCTGCGCGCAGATGAGGCCGGCGTCGTCATCGACGTCGGGCAGAGCATCGATTCGATTGTCGACGAATACATCTCACGCACCGTGGGCAGCCGCTCATGACCGCCGCCGTCACCTTCCTGGCCGACGCACCCAAACTCGTCGAGCCCGTGGCCTCGGCCACCCAGCTGATTCTGGCGTTCGTCGCCGGCATCGGTGTCATCGTCGTCCTCATCACGCTGGTCAAGCTGCACCCGTTCCTCTCTCTGATCTTCGGCGGCCTGACGGTCGGGCTGGTGGCCGGCGAGAATCTCACTGCCGTCCTTAAATCGTTCTCCGACGGATTCGGCGCCACGGCGGCCGGCGTGGGCATCCTGATCGCCCTCGGTGCCATGTTCGCCAAACTGCTCGCCGACTCCGGTGGGGCCGACGAGATCGTCGACACCATCGTCGGCGCCGCCTCGCCGCGCACCCTGCCCTGGGCCATGGCGCTGGTCGGCGCGATCATCGGGCTGCCGATGTTCTTCGAGATCGGCCTGGTGCTGCTGATGCCGGTCATCTACCTGGTGTCCCGCCGCTCACAGCAGTCGCTGATCACCATCGGCATCCCGGCACTGGCAGGCCTGTCGGCCATGCACGGTTTCGTGCCGCCGCACCCCGGGCCGCTGACCGCCGTCGGGCTCCTCAATGCGGACCTCGGCGTCACGCTCGGGCTCGGTGTGCTCGTGGCCGTCCCGACGATCGTCGTCGCCGGCCCGCTGTTCGGCCGGCTGGCCGGCAAGTGGGTTGTCGTCGCGGCCCCGGACACCTTCGACACCGATCCGGAAGCCCTTCGCGCACATGGCAAACGGCCGCGCTTCAGCGTCACCCTGTTCTCGGTGCTGCTGCCCGTCGCGCTCATGCTGGGCAAGGCGCTCGTCGACATCTTCATCGACGACAAGACGCAGTGGTTCCGCCGGATCTTCGACGCGGTCGGCACGCCGCTGGTCGCGCTGCTCATCGCCGTCGTGGTCGGCACCCTCACCCTTGGCCGGGGCGCGGGCATGGACCGCGCCGCGGTCACCAAGTGCATCGAATCCAGTCTGCCCCCGGTCGCCGGCATCTTCCTGATCGTCGCCGCGGGCGGCGGATTCAAACAGGTGCTGGTGGACACCGGCATCGGCACGATGCTGGCGCGCTGGGCCGAGGGTGTGCACATCTCCGTGCTCGTGCTGGCCTGGGTGCTCGCCGTCCTGATCCGGCTGGCCACCGGCTCGGCCACGGTCGCGACCATCACGGCGTCGTCGTTGGTCCTGGGTCTGGTCGACGGGTTGGGGACGGGCGAGCTGTCGCTGGTGGTACTGGCCGTCGGGGCCGGCTCGCTGTTCTTCTCGCACGTGAACGACGCGGGCTTCTGGTTGGTCAAGGAGTACTTCAAGCTCAGCGTCGGCCAGACGATCAAGACCTGGTCGATCATGGAGACCGTGCTCTCGGTGTCCGGTCTGGCCGTGGTCCTGATCCTCGATATCTTCGTCTAGCTCAGCGCAGCTGTTTCTGAACGACGATGTGCGCCACCGGAATCGGCATCGGCCGCGGTGCAGCGGACAGCAGGTCGAGCAGCGCCGCCGCCAAGGCATCGGCAAGCTGACCTCGGCGCGCCGGCTCGGCCGGGTCCAACGCCTCCAGGAGGGTGTCGAACACCGCCGCCCTCGTGAACCCGACCCAGCTCTTCGCGAAAGCCGTTGCGTCACCGTCGTTCTGGTATTGGAGCCAGAAGCGGTCCGGTTCATCGGTAACCGTCAGATGGGTGATCTGCAGCCGCTCGAAGCGACCCGACGGGGCGAACGGCGACCGGAAGTCGGCTTCGCTGCGGCCCACGATCGGCACGTGCATACGCCGCAGTTCGTCGGCGGTGACGAGCCGTTGCGCGTGCAACTCGGACAGCGCCTGCACGAGCCCTTCGAAAAGCGGCTCGAGACCGGGGCGGCCGTCGTCGTGCTGGCCCATGGTCATGACCACGAGGCGCCCGCCCGGACTCAACTCGCGGCCGCGGAACGCGATGAATTCATGCCAGTCGTGCGCCGCCTGCCGGGCGTACGCCGAGCGCACCTGCGCGTCTGCGCTGTAGGACGGCTGGACGTGATCGGGGATGACGGCAGGCAGACGGCTGAGCCAGTGGATGGCCCATGCCGACCAGCCCACGTGCACACCGTCGGCAGGCAGGATCTGGCCCAGATACGAGCGGCCCACCGCCGAAGCGAACGTGGCCCGGTCGGCGCGCAGATAACTGAACGGGTCGTCGCGCAACGTCCGGAACAGCGCGCTGAAATCGTTGTCAGGGATGTCGGTGTGCGTCACCACGATGGGGTGCTCGGGCCGGACGCGTTTGCGTAGGGCCGCGATACCCGCGCCGATGGGCAGCAGGCCGTTGTGCGCGTTGCCCGACCCGTACTCGGCGATCACCACGGGCTGTGGTGCCGACGGCAGCGGGACCTCGGCCGCGGCCTGCTCGAAAAGCTTTGTGGCCGTGCGGAGTCCGACGGTCTGCAGGCGCGAACTCCCGAGCGGGTCGGGCTGCACCACCACACTGGACTCGGGCATGTCTCACGGTAGCGCCGCTGGCTGTGTGGCGCGCTTCGAACGCCTTGGAATCAGTGGCCGCTGCCCGATTGGCAGCTCAGCTGCTTCTGCCCGATTGGCAGCTCAGCTGCTTCTGCCCGATTGGCAGCTCAGCTGCCGCGGGCCACCCATTCGTCGTAGTGGACCAGCTCCCCGCCGATGGTGGTGGTGTCACCGTGGCCGGTGTAGACGACGGTCTCGGCGGGCAGCTTGCCGAGCTTGTCCGAGATGGACGCCAGGATGGTCGGGAAGTCCGAGTACGAGCGGCCGGTCGCACCGGGGCCGCCGTGGAACAGGGTGTCGCCGGAGATGACCGCGCCCAGCTCGGGGATGTGCCAGCACACCGAGCCGGGGGAGTGTCCTGGCGTATGGATGGCCTTGATCTCCAGGCCGCCGACGGTGAGCGCCTGGTCGTCGTCCACGGTGTGGAAACGGTTGTCCGGGTGGACATCCCGCCACAGCATCTCGTCGGCCGGATGCAGCAGCACCGGAGCGTCCAGGGCCGCGGACAGCTCCGGGGCGACGGTGATGTGGTCGTTGTGGCCGTGCGTGCAGACCACCGCGACGACGTTGCGACCGGCGACCGCCTCGATGATGGGTGCGGCGGTGTGGGCGGCGTCGAATACGACGACGTCTTGATCGTCGCCGACGAGCCAGATGTTGTTGTCGACGTCCCAGGTGCCGCCGTCGAGGCTGAAGGTGCCGCTGGTGACCACCCGCTGTATGGCGACCATTAGAGGATCACCACCGATCGCAGCACCTCGCCGGTGTGCATTTTGTGGAAGGCGTCTTCGATCTGGTCGAGGCTGATGCGTTCGGTGACGAATTTGTCCAGTGGGAGGCGGCCTTGCAGGTAGAGGCTGATGAGGGTGGGGAAGTCGCGTTCGGGTAGGCAGTCGCCGTACCAGGATGATTTGAGCGCCCCGCCGCGGGAGAAGAAGTCGACCAGGGGCATTTCGAGGGTCATGTCGGGGGTGGGAACACCGACGAGGACGACGGTTCCGGCGAGGTCGCGGGCGTAGAACGCTTGTTTCCAGGTTTCGGGGCGGCCGACGGCGTCGATGACGACGTCGGCGCCGTGACCGTCGGTGAGGTCGGCGATGGTGTCGACGGGGTCGAGGTCGCGGGCGTTGATGGTGTGGGTGGCGCCGAATTCGCGGGCCCAGTGCAGTTTCTTGTTGTCGGTGTCGACGGCGATGATGCGTTTGGCGCCGACGAGTGCGGCGCCGGCGATGGCGGCATCACCCACACCGCCGCAGCCGATGACCGCGACGGTGTCGTCGCGGGTGATGTTGCCGGTGTTGATGGCGGCGCCGATGCCGGCCATCACGCCGCAGCCGAGCAGGCCGGCGACGGCGGGGTCGGCTTCGGGGTCGACTTTGGTGCATTGGCGTTCGTGGACGAGGGTTTTGTCGGCGAAGGCGCCGATGCCCAGGGCGGGGGTGAGTTCGGTGCCGTCGGTGAGGGTCATTTTCTGGGTGGCGTTGAAGGTGTCGAAGCACAGGTGGGGGCGGCCGCGTTTGCAGGCGCGGCATTCGCCGCAGACGGCGCGCCAGTTGAGGATGACGAAGTCGCCGGGGGCGACGTGGGTGACGTCGGTGCCGATGGATTCGACGGTGCCGGCGGCTTCGTGGCCGAGCAGGAAGGGGTATTGGTCGTTGATGCCGCCCTCGCGGTAGGTGAGGTCGGTGTGGCATACGCCGCAGGCGATGATGTCGACGACGACTTCACCTGGGCCGGGGTCGGGGATGACGATGTCGACCAGCTCGATGGGCTGTTTCTTGGTCCGGGAGATCACACCACGCACTGTCTGACTCATGGCTATAACCTAATGCCTCCGCGCATAGTTGGAATGGTGTCCATACAAATGTCTGGTTAACGGCGCCTCGGCCTTCACCCGCCGACATTGCGGACTATGACATGGTCGTGACGTGACCGCACTCGAGCTGTTGGATTCCTGGCCGGTACCGAACGCCGCGGCCGCGGTGGTGTCGCCGGTGGGACTGCTCGCCGCGCACGGACCCGTCGACCGAGCGTTCCGGCTGGCGTCGGTGACCAAGCCGCTGGTGGCCCGCGCCGCGCAGATCGCGATCGAAGAGGGCGTCGTCGAACTGGACACCCCGGCCGGCCCACCCGGATCGACGGTGCGGCACCTGTTGGCGCACACCTCGGGGCTGGCGATGCAGACGCCCGACGCCATCGCCGCGCCCGGCACCCGGCGCATCTACTCCAATGTCGGGTTCGCGGTGTTGGCCCAGGTGTTGCAACACGAGTCCGGTATCGAGTTCGGGCAGTACCTGCGGGAAGCGGTGTTCGAGCCGCTCGGCATGGCCGACTCGGATCTGCCGGGGGGCGCGGATACCGCCGGCTACGGCGCCTGGTCGACGGTGACCGACCTGGTGGCGTTCGCCGGCGAGCTGCTGCGTCCGGCGCTGGTGTCGACACCCATGCACGCCGACGCGATCTCCGTGCAGTTTCCGGGCCTGGACGGCGTCCTGCCGGGGTTCGGACCGCAGCGTCCCAACGACTGGGGTCTCGGCTTCGAAATCCGGGACGGCAAGAGCCCGCACTGGACGGCAGCGGGCAACTCAGGGCGCACGTTCGGTCACTTCGGCCAGTCAGGGACGTTCGTGTGGGTCGATCCGGAGGTGAACCTGGCGCTGATCGTGCTCACCGACCGCGATTTCGGGGACTGGACGCACACGGTGTGGCCGGAGGTGTCCGCCGCCGTCCTGCGAGAGTTCGTCTAGCCGGCGGCTCAGCGGGCGACACCGATCATGCTGTCGATCCAGCCGCGTGCGAAGAACAGCAGGAATCCAGCAGCGACGATCCACAGCAGCGGGCTGATCTCCTTGATGCGGCCCGACGCCGCGCGCAGCACGGCCCAGGCGATGAAGCCGACGCCGATGCCGTTGGCGATCGAGTAGGACAGCGGCATGACGGCCACGGTCAGGACCACGGGCAGTGCCACCGAGAAATCGGAGAAGTCGATCTCACGCAGCACCGAGACCATCAGGGTGCCGACGATCACCAGCGCGGCGGCCGCGACCTCAGTGGGCACGATCTCCGTCAGGGGCGTCAAGAACATTGCGGCCAGGAACAGTCCACCGGTCACCAGACTGGCCAGACCGGTGCGGGCACCTTCACCGATGCCGGTGCCGGATTCGACGAACACCGTGTTGGACGATGCCGACACCGCGCCGCCGACGACCGCGCCGGTGCCTTCGATCACCAGCGCCGATTGCAGGCGCGGGAAGTTGCCGTGCTCATCGGCCAAACCGGCCTGCCGGGACAGGCCCGTCATGGTGCCCATGGCGTCGAAGAAGTTGGTGAACAGCAGGGTGAACACCAGCATCAGTGCGGCGATGGCGCCGATCCGGTCGAAGCTGCCGAAGTCGACGTGGCCGATCAGCGACAGGTTCGGCACCGCGATCGGGGAACCGGACAGCGTCGGGACCGACAAGCTCCAGCCGCCGGGTTTCTCCGTGGCCGAGCCGAGATGCCAGATCGCTTCGATGATGGCGGCGAGCACGGTCCCCGAGATCAGGCCGATGAGGATGCCGCCGCGCACCTTGCGGGCGACCAGGACACCCGAGACCAGCAGGGTGAACACGAAGACGAGGGTGGGGATCGCGCGGACCGAGCCCGTGCCGCCGGCGCCCAGGCCCAGCGGCGGCGACGGATGCCCCGTCGATGCGACGAAGCCGGCGTTGACCAGTCCGATGAACATGATGAACAGGCCGATGCCGGCGGTGATGGCCAGTTTCAGCGGCATGGGCACCGCGTCGAAGATCATGCGCCGCAGGCCGGTGACGGCCATCGCGACGATGATGAGGCCTTCGATGACGACCAGCCCCATGGCTTCCGGCCAGGTCAGGACGCCAACCACGGAGCTGGCCAGGAACGAGTTGATGCCCAGCCCGGCGGCGAATGCGAAGGGGAGCCGGGCGACGACGCCGAACAGGATCGTCATGGCGCCGGCCGCCAGTGAGGTCACCGCGGAGACCTGGTTGAACGCGAGCTTGTGCCCGGCGATATCGGCGGTGCTGGACAGGATGATCGGGTTCAGCACGATGATGTATGCCATCGCGATGAAGGTCACCGCGCCGCCGCGCAGTTCGGCGGCGACGGTCGAGCCGCGCGCGGAGATCTCGAAGAACCGGTCCAGGGCAGTCACCGTTAGAAGATAGATGGCCTGCGCTGTCTCGCGCGGCAAGCCCGGATTCTGAGGCCGTCCTGAGAGATTGCGCGACAGACTAGCGCAACAGGGGTCTCACGCGGCACAATAGACACGCACTAAACAACTGCAACATTTCAGCAACACCAGGTCGTTGGGGAAGACGTCCCTCGTGGAGCTGAAGGAGCAGATTATGCGTGCGTCGAACCAACTCGCCGACGCGACGACGGGCGTGGTGTATATCCATGCCTCTCCCGCGGCGGTGTGCCCGCATGTGGAGTGGGCACTTTCGTCGACTCTGTCGGCGCGGGCGAACCTCAAGTGGACGCCCCAACCTGCCATGCCCGGTCAGTTGCGCGCCATCACCAACTGGATGGGGCCCGTCGGCACCGGAGCCCAGCTCGCCAGCGCCTTGCGCTCGTGGTCGGTGCTGCGCTTCGAGGTGACCGAGGACCCGAGTGCCGGCGTCGACGGACACCGCTGGTGCCATACCCCGACCCTGGGTCTATGGAGCGGTTCGATGAGCGCCAATGGTGACACCATGGTCGGCGAGCAGCGCCTGCGCACCTTGATGGAGGGCGGAGCCGACATGCTCGCCGCCGAACTCGACACGGTGCTCGGCACCGCCTGGGACGAGGCCCTCGAGCCGTACCGTGGCGGCGGCGCCGAGGTCGGCGAAGTCAGCTGGCTGAACCGCGGCGTCGGTTAGTTCATCCGAGATGCCGTCGGTCCTGCGCTCAGGGCGACATTTGTCGAGTGGACAAGGCCATAGGCGCAGGATCAACGGAGACCTCAGCTGACCCGGTAGTGCTCCGGTTCGGGTTCGCTCAGCATGCGGGTGATCGTGCCGACGTCGAACGGCCACAGGTCGATCGTGCCGCCCTCGCTGAAGTACCAGGAGTTGCAGCCGGTGTTCCACACCGTCGGCTCCATGGCCTCGACCGCCGCGGCGTTGAACTCATCGGTGGCCGCCTCGGTGACCTCGACCTCGTTGACCTCACCGCGCTCGAAGCGCTTGAGCCACTTCACGATGTACCGCGCGGTGAGCTCGGCGGTGTACTGCAGAGAGATCGACCCCGTGGGTGAGTTCGGGCCCAGCACGGTGAACAGATTCGGGAACCCCGGAATCGCGGTCATCCGGTAGGCACGCGGGCCTTTGACCCACGCGTCGTCGAGGGTGACGCCGTCGCGCCCCACCACTTGCATCGGTCGCATGTAGTTGTGCGCCTGAAAACCGGTGGCCAGCACGGCGATATCGATCCGGTGGTGTTCGCCCTCGGTGGTGCGGATACCGGTGGGGGTGAATTCGGCGATGCGGTCGGTGACCAGGTGGGCGTTCGGGGCCGTGATCGCCTTGTAGTAGGTGCCCGACAGCACCTGCCGCTTGCACAGCGGTTGGTAGTCGGGGGTGAGCTCGGCGCGCAGCTTCGGGTCGCGGATCTGGGCCCGCAGGCTGAGGCGGGCGTACTGCTGTACCAGCTTGCGGCGCCAGGTCGGCTTGGTCACGATGTCGACGAGGACACTCGAGCCCCAGAGCGGAATCCGGTTGGCAATGGACTGATGCAGCGTCGGCATGGCGCGCAGCAGCGCCGTGAGTGCGCCCAGTTGCGGGAGTTTCATCGGTGCCCACAGCATCCATTGCGGCGAGCGCGCAAAGTGCAGCAGCTTGCCCGCTTCGGGCTGTAGCGCCGAAACCACCTGCACACCAGTGGATCCGGTGCCGATCACGGCGATGCGTTTGCCCGCGGTCTCGAGTTCGGCATCCCAGCGTGCGGTGTGCACGACGGTGCCCTCGAAGGAGTCCATGCCCGGGATGTCCGGCGTGAACGGGTGGTGCAGGACGCCGGTGGCGCAGATGACGAAATCGGCTGTCAGCGTGTCGTTCTCGGTCGTGACGGTCCAGGTGCGCGCGTCCTGGTCGTAGTGCAGCGCCGTGACCTCGGTGTTGAGCCGCAGGTGGTTGTCGAGGCCGAACCGCGCGACGACGTCGCGGTGATACTCCTGAATCTCCTGGCCGCCCGCCCAGATGTGGCTCCAGTCGGGCTTGGGGGCGAAGGCGAACTGGTAGATGTGCGACGGCACATCACACGTCAGTCCGGGGTAGCGGTTCCAGTGCCAGACGCCGCCGACGTCCGAACCCTTCTCCAGGATGGTGAAGTTGGTGAACCCGGCCTGCTGGAAGGTGTACGCCGAGGCGATCCCGGCGACGCCGGCGCCGATGATGACGATGCGCGGATCACGTTTGCTCATCAGGACTCCCAAGCTCGACGCACCGTCTTCGGTGCGGTGGTCATAGCGGATTCGAACGCCGCGCGCCGCTTGCTGCGCAGCATGAAGTTGGCGCCGAGGCCGGCCAGATCGGCGGTGTCCGGTCGGATCACCACGACCTCGATGCCGCGAGCCCGCGCGGCGGCGATCTCGGCATCCAGCACCCTGGACATCGGGCGGCGGAGCAACCGGTCTTCGATGATGCCGCCCAATCCGGGTGCGCGAACGCCACTTTCGGAGGCCATCGGGGTGATGACGTAGATCAGGTCGGCATCGTCGTGGCTGATGAGGTCGACCGACGCCGTGGATGCGGCGCCGCCGTCGACGAACTTGCGGTCGCCGACGCTGACCGGCGGCATCCAGCCGGGGACGCCCCACGAGGCCCGGAGTGCCTCACCCGCAGTGGCTTTCGGTGCGCCCGGTGCGCCGAAAGCGACCCGCTCGCCGCGTTGATAGTCGAATGCCACCATGCGGGCTCCCGGATGATCCAGCCAGCCGGACTTGTTGGCGAATCCAGAGGCCAAGCGCTGCAACCAGTCCGCGTTGCCGCGGCCGGTCGGCGCGATCCCGGTCGCGGCCGCCAGGCCACTCTGACTCCGTAGCAGCGCGGGGTTGAGCAGGCGGGGCGCCGGCAGGGGCGGCAGGCTCGGCGGCGTTGCGTCGATATGCCGGCTCAGACGCTCGTCGGCGCTGGTGCCGCGGTGCATCGCCACCAGGTCGTCGACGGACGCGCCGCCGCCCAGCATCGTGACGATCTCGGCACCCGCTGACGTGCCCTGCAACACCGAGGCGTCGCGCGGATCCCAGCCCGTCTGCTCCCGCAATGCGTGCAGCGCCGCGACGATCCACGCGCCGCCGATGGTGCCGCCGCAGCCGATGGCCAGCGCCCGCTTCATGCGTTCAACTCCGAATCCGATTCGGCGGCATGTTCTTTCGACTGTCGCTCGATCCGGTCCAGGTAGGCCGACCGGCCGACGGGATCCAACGCCGTCAGGGCCCGTCGGTCGTCGATGAGCGAGCGCGCCACGCGTTGGACGAACTCGGGGACCAATGCGTCGACCAGTGCCCAGCCGGGTGCCACCCATTCGGGTACCGATGTGCGGGCGGCTTTGGTGCGCAATGTCTTCAGGATCGCCTGTGCGACGTCTTCGGGGTCGACGGTCGGCATACCGCCGCCGAGCTGGACGCCGGAGGACAGTTCGGTACGCACCGCCGAGGGCAGTACCGCGCATACGGTGACGCCGGTACCGGCGTATTCGGTCCGCGCCGCCAGTGATGCCCCGACCGCGGCGAACTTGCTGGCGTTGTAGGTGACCATGCCCGGGACGGGAATCATGCCGGCCATCGAGGCCACGTTCACGACATGGCCGCCACCGTGGGTGACCATGGCGGGGATCACCGCCCGCATGCCGTTCAGCACGCCTCGGACGTTGACGTCGAGGATCAGGTCGGTCGTGGACTCGGCCTCGGACTCGAATGCGCCGAGGGGCATGACGCCGGCGTTGTTCACCAGGATGTCGACGCGGCCGGATTCTTTGCGGACGTGTCCGACGAACTCGTCCCACGATTCGCGTTGCGTGACGTCCAGTCGCGCACTGCGACAGCGGGGGATATTGCGCGCCGTCTGCTCGGCGATATCGGCGTCGACATCGCCGAGCCATACATTCGCGCCGTGTTGCGAGAAGAGTTCGGCGGTCTTGGCGCCGATGCCCCTGGCGCCTCCGGTGATGATGACGGTGGCTCCGTCGATTGGCTTTGAGCGTCGTGCTAGCTGCATCGATAGCCTCGAATCTGCTGGTAGGAGCCATGCTGGCTCGTTCGAATACCTACGGTATCTGAATACTCTCGGTAAAGCCAGTACTCGCGGTATCGCAATCCATTAATATCAACCCATGCCGCGGTTGACCAGGGTGCAGCGTCAGGAGCAGACGCGCGCCGAACTGCTCGACGCGGCGAAGGCGCGCTTTCTCAAGCATGGATATGCGTCCACCAGCCTGGAAGACATCGCCGACGACGCCGGCTACAGCAAGGGCGCCGTGTATTCGAACTTCGGCAGCAAGCCCACGTTGTGCCGCGAGGTGCTGGAGGCAATCCACCGCGAGAAGTTCGCCGAGATGTCAGAACTGGCGATGTCCGACGCCGACGTCCCGGGCCGGGTCGAGGCGGTGAACGCCTGGCTGGAGCGCACCGCCGGTGACGTGGGCTGGACGATGCTGGAACTCGAATTCGTGGTGTTGTCGCGTAACGATCCCGAGTTGGGGCAGATGATCACCGATCTGCGCAACGAAGCGGCCCAGATGGTCGTCGAGGTGTTGCGGTCGCTCTCGACTGACCTGGGGCTCGGTGAAGAACAACTGGTCGCTGCCGGCGTGATCGACAGTCTGGAAGACATCGGCAACCTGTTTCTCAGCGCCGGCATCGGGCTCGGTATTCAACGTGCGGTCGATCCGACACTGCCGGCCCGACCGGTCACCGGTGCCATCACCCGGTTGATGAATCTGCTTGCGCTCCTTGCGGCTACGCAGGACTGAAAATTGCCGCCGCGCTACGGAACCAGGACCCGCAACGCGTTCGGCACCGCGGACACCGTCACCGGCAGCGGGCACACGAATTCGCCGTCGGCATAGGCGTTTATCCCGGGCACGTCGATGGTGACGGTGCGGGCCCGCCTCGTGGTCACCTCGTCGAGGTGGACATGCGTGCCCTTGAACACCGTCGGGAACAGGCGGACCAACCTGAACCGCGATTCCGAGGCCGCCATCGTGATATCCAACAGGCCGTCGTTGAGGTCGGCGCCAGGGCAGATCAGCATGCCCCCGCCATAGCTCTTGCCATTGCCGAAAGTCGCCAGTGTCACGGGCATTTCCTGTTCAGGACCGCCGTCGAAACTGACCCGGGCCGTATGCAGCCGCAATTGCGACAGCTCGACCAGCATCGCCGCGTTGTACCGCATCCGGCCGCGTGGCCACGTCATCCGGTTGGCGCGATCGGTGACCAGCGAGTCGAATCCCGCCGACATCACCGTGCCGAACCAGCGCACGGTGCCGTCGGCGCCCTCGATCCGGCCCAGGTCGATGGTGCGGGTGCGGCCCGTCGCGATGATGTCCGCGGCGGCGTCCGGGTCGTCTCGCGGAATCCCGAACTCGCGGGCGTGGTCATTGCCGGTTCCGGCGGGGATGATGCCGAGCGGCACGTCGCCCTGCGCAAGTGCTTGCAGCGCAAGGGAGATGATGCCGTCGCCGCCGGCCACCACGACCGCGTCGGTGCCGTGGTCCAGTGCCTCGTCGAGCAGTCGGCGGGCATGGGCCGCGTCGGACCCGATCAGCTCGACCACGTCGACACCGCGCCGTTGCAGCCGGACGACGGCGCGCTGTGCCGCCGCAGAGCCCCGCCCCTGGCCGGATGCGGGGTTGGTCAGCAAGGTAACCCGCTGGAGCGTGCCTGTCACGGGATCAGCTTGCCAGGGTTGAGGATTCCGCCGGGATCGAGCACGCTCTTGACGGCGCGCAGCACCTCGACGCCCAGGTCTCCGACCTCGGCCGTCATCCACGGCTTGTGATCGGCGCCGACGGCGTGATGGTGGGTGATGGTGGCGCCGCAGCGGACCATCGCCTCGGAAGCCGCGGTTTTCGCCTTGCGCCACTGCTCGATGGGGTTGCCGCGCTGGCCGGCCACCACCGTGAAGTACAGCGAGGCACCGGTGGGGTAGACGTGGGAGATGTGGCACATCACCAGAGCCGGTGTGCCGCTTTCCTGTAGCGATGTCGTCAGCGCCTCGGTGACGGCGGCCTTCAGCGCCGGCACGTTGGACCACGTGGTTGCGGTCTCCAGGGTCTCGCACAGGGCGCCCGCCGTCAGCAGCGAGTCGCGCAGGTACGGGGCGCCGAACCGGCCGTGCTGCCAGGCTCGGGCCGGTGCCTCGCCGAGCGAGGTGCCACCCTGGGCGGCCAGCAGTGCGCGGGTTTCGTCGTGGCGGCTCTCGGTGTGCGCGGCCGAACCCTCGAACAGCGTGATCGCCAGGCAGCCGCCGGTGTTGGTCTGCTCGCCGATGCTCTCGGTGGTGGCCAGGTTGATGCCGGTCTCCACCTCGTCGGACAACCGGATGACTGTCGGGCCGGTCCCGGTCTGGACGACGGCGCGCAAAGCCGCTGCGCCGGTGGCGAAGTCGGGGAAGGACCACGCTTCGTAGCGGGTCGTCTCGGGCACGGGATGCACGCGCACCCGCACCCGGGTGATGACGCCGAAGGTGCCCTCCGAGCCGACGATCAGCTGCCGCAGGTCGGGGCCGGCTGCCGAGGCGGGGGCGCGGCCCAGGTCGAGGACGCCGGCGGGGGTGACGACCGTCAGGCCGCGCACCATGTCGTCGAACCGGTTGTAACCGGCGGAGTTCTGGCCCGACGACCGCGTCGCGGCGAACCCGCCGATGGTGGCGAACTCGAAACTCTGCGGGAAGTGGCCGAGGGAAAAGCCCTCGGCGCCAAGGAGTTCCTCGGCCTGCGGGCCGGTGACGCCGGCCTCGAGCTCGGCCTCGCCGGACTCTTTGTCGAGGGCCACCAGCCGGTCCAGGCGGCGCAGGTCCAGTGACACGACGGCGTTGAAGCCGGTACGGGTCGGGTCGAGTCCGCCGACCACGCTGGTGCCGCCGCCGAACGGGACCACTGCGATGCGGTGCTCGGTGCAGTACCGCAGGACTCGCGCGATCTCGCCTTCGGAGCCGGGCAGCAGGATCGCGTCCGGTGCGTCCTGCTCGCCAGTATCCTTGCGGCGCAGCAGGTCCAGTGTCGACTTGCCGCCGGCCCGCAGCAGGCGGTCGTGATCGTCGGTGCGGCAGAACTCGTCGCCGACGATGGCGGCCAGCGCGACGCGGTCGGCGTCCGCCAGTGCGGACGGGCGCAACGTGACCTGGTCGGCCTCGAGCTCCTCTGCCGCGGCCGCATCGATACCCAGGGCCGCGGTCAGCAGGCCTCGGATGCCGTCGGACAGTGGCTTGGCTGCCGCGGGGTCACCCCAGGCGTTCCACTTCATCGGCGGTTCGAGGTGGTCACGTGTAGCGGTCATGCGTTACAGTATTACACATGATGTCAATCAGTAACGATGAAGCCCGGGATTCCTTGGACGCCCGAATCATCGACGCTGCGGCTGACTGCGTGATCGCCTTCGGCGTGGAGCGCGTGACGCTGGCCGAGATCGCCCGCCGCGCCGGGGTCAGTCGGCCGACGGTGTACCGGCGCTGGCCGGACACCCAGGCGATCCTGGCGGCGCTGCTGACGGCTCGAATCACCAACTCGCTCAACGAAGTCGCCGTCAACGGCACTGATCGGGCGGCGATCGTCAAGCGAATGGTCGGCATGGCCGAGCGACTGCGCGACGACGAGGTCATCATGTCCGTGCTGAGCAGCGCGCCCGCGCTGGCGATGGTCTACATCGCCCAGCGGATGGGCACCAGCCAGCAGATACTGCTGGAAGTGCTGGCCGGCGCCCTGGCCACGGCGCAAGCCGACGGCAGCGTCCGCCCGGGTGACCCCACACAGCTCGCGGCGATGTGCCTGCTGATCGTCCAGTCGGCCATCCAGTCGGCACAGATGGTCGCGCCCGTCCTCGACGTCGCGGCCCTGGATGTCGAACTCGCCCACTCCCTGAACGGATACCTCAAGCCATGACTGCTGCCCTCAACGCCGCCCGCCGGACGTCGGAGCTGACGGCGCTGGCCGACGGCGAGAGCGTCGACGTCGTCGTCATCGGCGGCGGCATCACCGGCGTGGGTATCGCGCTGGACGCCGCGACCCGCGGACTGTCGACGGTGCTCGTCGAGAAGCACGACCTGGCGTTCGGCACCAGCCGGTGGAGTTCCAAACTCGTGCACGGCGGCCTGCGCTACCTGGCGACCGGCAACGTCGGTATCGCCCGGCGCAGCGCCATCGAGCGTGGCATCCTCATGAGCCGCAACGCCCCGCATCTCGTGCACGCCATGCCGCAGCTCGTGCCGCTGCTGCCCGAGATGAACCGGGCCTCAAGGGCTTTGGTGCGCACGGGCTTCGTCGCCGGCGATGGTCTGCGCCGGCTCGCCGGCACCTCGGCCGCGGTCCTGCCGCGCTCGGGTCGCGTCAACGCGGCCCGCGCTGCCGAACTGGTGCCCGCGGTCCGTCGCGACGGACTCGACGGCGCCTTGCTCGCGTACGACGGCCAACTGATCGACGACGCCCGCCTGGTCACCGCAGTGGCGCGTACCGCCGCCCAGCACGGCGCCCGCATCCTCACCCGGGTGGCGGCATCCGACGCCACCGGCACGTCGGTGCGGCTGACCGACCAGCTCACCGGCGAGTCCTTCGATCTGACCGCGCGCGCGGTGATCAACGCCGCCGGCGTGTGGGCCGGTGAGATCGACGGCGCCATCAAGCTGCGTCCCAGCCGCGGTACCCACCTGGTGTTCGACGCCGCGGCGTTCGGCAATCCGACTGCGGCGCTGACGGTCCCGATCCCCGGCGAGCTCAACCGCTTCATCTTCGCCATGCCCGAACAACTCGGCCGCGTCTACCTCGGTCTCACCGACGAGGACGCACCCGGCCCCATTCCCGATGTGCCGCAACCGACTCCGGCCGAGATCAACTTCCTGCTGGACACCGTCAACACCGCGCTGGCGACGAGCCTGGGGCCGGACGACGTCCTGGGTGCCTATGCCGGGCTGCGGCCGCTCATCGACACCGGCGAGGGGAACACCGCCGATGTGTCCCGCGATCACGCCGTCGTCGAGTCGGGCGACGGCGTGCTCAGCGTCATCGGCGGCAAGCTCACCGAATACCGGTACATGGCCGAGGATGTGCTGAACCGCGCTGTGGCTATGCGTGGCCTCGGCGCGGGGGCGTGCCGGACCCGGAATCTGCCTCTGGTCGGGGCCCCGGAGAACCCGGTGGCGGTGGATCAGGTTGCGGCGCTGCCGGAGTCGTTGGTGGCGCGCTACGGCGCCGAGGCGCCGTACGTGTTCGCCGCGGCGACCTGTGAGCGCCCCACCGAACCGGTGGCCGATGGAATCGACGTCACGCGGGCCGAATTCGAATACGCGGTCACGCACGAGGGAGCGCTCACCGCCGACGACATCCTGGACCGTCGGACCCGGATCGGCTTGGTGTGTGCCGATCGCGAGCGGGCTGCCACAGCGGCGGCGGAGTTCGCGGCGGGGTGATCTACTGCCCCAGCGCACGAACCGTGAGATTCACCAGGACGGCGTGTAACTCGTTGTCCGGCAAGTGGGCAAGCCGCCGCAGCGCCGGTGCCAGATCGTTGAGAATCCAGTAGCCCGCGATCTCGTCGAGAGTGGGCTGGTCGCCGAAGGCAAGGTACAGGCCACGCTGGGCGAGATCGTCGATGGCTCGGGTGATCTCGACGTTGCGTCGCATTCCGGGGTCGCCGAGATGCAGCGGCCCCAGGGTTCGGTACGACTCGATCACCGTCGCGATCCGTCCCTCGATCAGGAACATGCGGCGCTCGTGGATGTCCGAAATCTGCTCGGCCCGGTCCAACAGCTCACCGAGCGCGCGCAGGAACGGATCGAGGAGCGCTTGGAGCAGCGCCTCTTTGGTGCGGAAGTAGTAGTACACGTTGGCTTTGGTAACGCCCATGGTGTCGGCGATCTGCTGCAGCGAGGTGCCGTCGTAGCCGTGTTCGGCGAATAGCCGTCGGGCTGTGCGCAGCACTTCATCGCGGGTCTGCTCGGCTTGCTGGGCGCGGGTGCTCGGCATTGCGCTATGGTAGTTCATTAGCCGACCGGCTAATGAATTGGGAGGGTGGCATGGGTGGCGAGGTCTTGGTCACGGGCGGCACCGGATATGTCGCTGGTTGGTGCATCGCCGAGTTGCTGCAGAACGGTCATTCGGTGCGTGCCACAGTGCGCGATCTCGCCAAGGGGCAGGCAGTACGCGACGCGGTGTCGCGGGTCGTGGATCCCGGCGACCGGTTGGAGTTCGTCACGGCTGATCTGATGGCCGATGACGGTTGGGATGAGGCGGTGACCGGCTGTCAGCACGTGCTGCACGTAGCGTCGCCGCTGACTGCCACGCGCGACGAGCAGCAGGTCATCCGCCCTGCGGTCGACGGCGTGGTGCGGGTGTTGCGGGCCAGTCGCGACGCGGGCGTCCGGCGGGTGGTCTACACGTCGTCGTGCGGCGCCGTGTACTACGGCCATCGACCCCGAAAAGAACCGTTCGACGAATCGGATTGGACCGACATCGAGACCGGAAAGATGAGCGCCTACGTCAAGTCGAAGGCACTCGCCGAACGGGCCGCGTGGAAGTTCATCGAGGACGAGGGTGGCGGCCTCGAACTCACGACGATCAATCCGACCGGCATTTTCGGGCCCGCGCTGTCGGCTGGTGCGGTGTCGTCGCTGGGTCTCATCAAGCGGCTGCTGGACGGCATGCCCGCATGCCCTGACGTGTGGATGTGCGTTGTCGACGTCCGCGATGTAGCCGACCTGCACCTGCGGGCGATGACCGCTCCGGTGGCCGGGCAGCGCTACATCGCCAATTCCTCCGATCCGCTCTCGATGCTCGATATCGCACGAGAGCTTCGAGAAATCCTGGGGGAGAAAGCGTCTCGAGTCCCGCGGCGCAAGATGCCGGACTGGACGGTCCGGTTGCTCGGCAGATTCAACACTCAGATGAACGACCTCGTCCCGCTGTTGGGGCAACGGCGCAACGCCACGGCGGCCAAGGCGCAACGCGAGCTCGGTTGGCACGGCCGGAGCTGGCAGGAAACGGTGATGGCCAGCGCGCAGAGCCTGATCGACCTCGGCGAGTTCGGCTGACGTCGTGCGTCCAGATCACGGGCGCACGGTCACACCGATTTTCGTTCGGTCATGGTGCCGGGGAACCCGCCGAAACGAGTGCGTTGGAATCAGCATGATTCTGACGAAATCGCAGCCGCGTCCAGTGGTCAAGCTTGTTGCGGCGGCGTGAACCGATCTGGCGGCGTTATCCGGCGGCCTTGGTTGCCTCTACATTTCGCTGATGGCCATCACCTTGCACTGGTTCCTGCCGACCAACGGTGACTCGCGCACCGATCTGAGTCTTGGCAACGCGGTCGGTGGGGCCGGCAGCCGGGCAGACGCTTTCGGCGCCGACCGCGCACCCGACCTCGACTACCTCAGTCTGGTGGCCGGTGCCGCAGAGAAACTCGGGTTCACCGGAGCGTTGACGCCCACCAGCAGCTGGTGTGAGGACGCCTGGGTGTTCACCGCGGCACTGACGCAACGGACCGAACATTTCAAGTACCTGGTGGCCTTCCGGCCGGGGTTGCAGGCGCCGACCCTGGTCGCCCAGGCCGCCGCCACCTATCAGCGAATCTCGCGGAATCGATTGCTGCTCAACGTTGTCACCGGCGGCGACGATGTCGAGCAACGCCGCTTCGGTGACCACCTCGGCAAGTCGGAGCGTTACGAGCGGGCGGCCGAGTTCCTCACGATCTTCCGGCAGCTGTGGTCCGGCGACCCCGTCACCTTCACCGGCAAGCACCTGTCTGTGGAGAACGCGACCATCATCCCTGCCGAAACCTGGCCCGATATCTACCTGGGCGGCTCGTCGGCCGAAGCACTTGAAGTGGCCGCCGAACACGCCGACGTGTACCTGACGTGGGGCGAGCCGCCCGCTCAGGTCGCCGAGAAGCTCGATGCGGTGCGCCATCAGGTCAAGAACCTGGGTCGCGCGCGGCTCGCCGCCGGAGAACTGCGGTTCGGGATTCGGCTGCACGTCATCAGCCGTCCCACCGAAGAGGAGGCGTGGGCGCAGGCCGACAAACTGCTGGCGGGCCTTGATCCGGAGAGCATCAGCCGCGCCCAGCAGATTCAGCGCAATTCACAGTCAGAGGGTCAGCGGCGGATGTCAGCCCTGCACGGCGGACGGACCGACAACCTGGAGGTGTCGCCCAACTTGTGGGCCGGTATCGGACTGGTCCGTGGTGGCGCCGGCACCGCACTGGTCGGCAGTCATGAGCAGGTCGCCGACCGCATCGCCGAGTATCACGAGTTGGGCCTCGACGAGTTCATCCTGTCCGGCTATCCGCACCTGGAAGAGGCCTTCACGTTCGGCGAGGGCGTCGTCCCCATCCTCACGGAGCGCGGCCTGCTCGCTGATCGGCACTCCTGACCATGGTGCGCACCCGGGCTCCCAGGACGCACGCACAAGTCGTGGCGGTCGCGGAAGAATTCGCCGCTGCGGTGAAAACAGGTGCAGCAGAACGCGATCGGGTGGGTGCGGTGCCCCGCGCCGAAGTGGCCGAGTTCGACAACCTGGGCCTGCCGGCCGCCACGGTGCCGATCGACGATGGGGGAGACGGGCTCGGGCCGCGGACGCTGGCCGAGGTCATCAGGATCGTCGCAGCGGCGGACCCGGCCCTTGCGCAGACTCCGCAGGGTCACTATCTGGCCGTCGACATCCTGCGCCTGCTCGGTACTCCACTGCAGCGGGCCCGAATCCTGCCCGCTGTCGTCACGGGCGCGCGCATCGGGCCGGTGCTTGCCGAGCGTGGCGGCCATCATGCGCAAGATCTCAAGACTCGTCTGATCAGTGATGGCACGCGGTGGCGACTCGATGGCACCAAGTACTACTGCACCGGCGCCATCACGTCGCAGTGGCTGGCGGTCAGCGCGCTCGACCCCGACGGTCGTCTCGTGCTGGCGTTCGTCGAACCTGACGCGCCCGGGGTGAGCATCGACGAAGACTGGGCGGCGATGGGCCAGCGCTCGACCGTGAGTGGCACCACTACCTTGGACGGTGTCGCCATCGACCCTGACCTGGTGTTGCCCTATTGGTCGGCATTCGAGAAGCCGCAGTTGCTCGGCGCGCGTGCCCAGCTCGTCCACGCCGCGATCGAAGCCGGCATCGCCGAAGGCGCCCTGGCCGACGCCGCCGAGTTCGTCCGCACCCGCAGCCGCCCGTTCTTCGAGGCGGTGCGTCACGGAGGGGCCGGCACCGCAAGCGATGATCCGCACATCGTGCTGCGATTCGGTCAACTCGCCACCCGGACCCGCGCGTCGACCCAACTACTGCGTTGGGCCGCAGGCGAACTCGAGGACATCGGGCTCGACGTCACCGATCCCGACGCGGCCGCGCGCGGTTCGATAGCGGTCGCACAGGCCAAAGCCTTCGCCAGTGACGTGGCCGTCGACGTCGCCAGCCAGGTCTTCGCGTTGACTGGCGCGAGCGGAACCGACCGCCGTTATGACCTTGACCGGCACTGGCGTAACGCGCGGACCCACAGCGTGCACGATCCGGTCGACTGGAAGTACCACCACATCGGCGCGTGGGAACTCTCCGGCGTGGCGCCGCCGAATCACGGGCAGATCTGAATGCAGTTGCGATCCGGCGGATTCTGAATGTTCGGACGCGGTCCGGTACCCGATAGCGTCGCGAGATGTCCGCGAATCTAGAAGAGGCGCAGGCCGATTCGACCTCGGTCAAATCGCAGCCGGTCAAATCGCAGCCGGTCAAATCGCAGCCGTTCAAACCGGCGCTGTTCGTGGCGGTGACGGCGGGCCTGGGATACGGCTTCGACTCGTACGCCGTGAACATCTACGGCCTGGTACTGCCCGAGATCAAGAAGACCCTGCAGATCACCGAGGCCCAGGCCGGGTACATCGGGTCGATCTTCCTGGTCGGCTACACCATCGGGACGATCGGTTTCGGTATCGCGGCCGACCGGTGGGGACGCAAGACCACACTCGGCGCGTCGATTCTGCTGTACGGCATCACCACGGCACTGGCTGGCATCACCACCAATCTGGCCGCATTCACCGGTCTGCGGTTCCTCACCGGAGTCGGCGGCGCCGGCGAGCTCGCGGTGGGCGCCCCCTATACGGCCGAGGTGTGGCCGACGAAAACCCGGGCCATCGGTGTGGGCGGCGTGATCTTCTCGTTGTTCTCGCTCGGTTATGTCCTCGCGGCGGCCGTCGCGCTGGTACTGGTGCCGTGGTTCGGCTGGCAGTCGTCGTTCATCGTCGCCATCGTCCCGGCCATCATCTTGTTCCTTGTCCGCCAGGGCATTACGGAATCGCCCCGCTATACCGAGGTCAACGAGACGCGGAAGCGGGACGGCATTCCGCGGGCGAAACTGTGGCAGCTACCGGGCGTACGGCGGCGGCTGATCGTCGGCTGGCTGATCTACACGGCCAACGCAGTCGGCTACTGGGGTTCGACCCTGTTTCTGACCACGTACATCGTCAAGAGATTCCATGCGTCCACCGCCGACGCGATTCGCTACGCCCTGGTGTTCTTCCTGCTGCAGGTCGTCTTCGTCTTCATCGGCACCGCGCTGGCCGACAGGTTCGGGCGCCGCCCTTCCGCGATTCTCGGCGCCGTCATCGAGGCCGGATCCGCGATTCTGGCGGCCACCTCGGATTCGCTGGCCGAATACCAGGTCTACGGTGCGATATCCATCGCCACGCTCGGCTGGCTGTGGGGGGTCGGGGATGCCTACATTTCCGAGTTGTTCCCAACGGTGCTGCGTGGCACGGGGTTTGGTGTCGCCGTCGGCGGCGGCCGCATCGTGTCGATCGCCGCACCGACCGTCGTCGGCTGGGCCATCGGCCATTACGGCGTGCAGGCACCCTATCTGGCGCTGTCTGCCATCTGGCTGCTGACCGTCGTCGGCTATCTGTTCGGACCCGAGACCAAGGGCAAGGAACTCGACGACCTCGCCGACGAGGCGCTGCTCGCACGCACCTGAACTCCGCCGCGCGCCACCGGGTCAACCCTGCCGGGCGAGCAGCAGGTCCCGGATAGGTGAGCGCGTGTGGCGCTGCCACATGGCCTGTACGGGCAGCAGCAGCGGTGGCTGGAGGTCGACGACCGTCACCCGGCCGCCCATCACCGGCCCCACCGGATACGTGACGAACGCGATGGCGCCCGTCGTCAGCGGTGCGGCCACCGTCGCCGCGCCCTGTACCCGGCTGATCACGTAGTCCGGTTCGAAGCCGGCCCGTCGGCACGCGCCCAACAGCAGATCGCTGTAGTACGACGCGCCGGGCGGTGCCCAGAGTGCGATCCGCTCGTGGGCCAGGTCGGTGAGGTCGACGGCGTCGCGCCGCGCCAGCGGGTGCGAACTCGGCATGGCAACGCGTACCGGGTGATAGCCCAGCACCGCCGTGGCGAGATCGGGGTCCGGTACCACGCCGCGGCGCAGCGCGAGCTGGATCGATCCGTCGAGCAGCGCGGGGGACAGCTGATCCGGAAACATCTGGCGGAAGGTGAAGGACACGTCGTCGAAGGTGTCGATCACCGGTTCGAGCAGTGTGTACACCTCGACGCTGTCGAGCGCGGGCGTGTGCCCGACGACGTAGTTCTCCCGCGCCGCGCTGGCTGCCCGCTGTACGTGGTCGGTGACGGTGTGAGCGGCGGCGAGCAGGGTGCGCGCATCGCTGTGCAGTTGGCGGCCGGCGGGCGTCAGTGTGACCCGGCGGCCGTCACGATCGAAAAGCGTTGCACCCAACTCTTTTTCGAGTTGGCGGATGGAGCTGCTGAGGGCCTGCTGGCTGAGATGCAGCTGATCGGCGGCGCGGGTGAATCCGCCGGCGTCGGCGACCGCGAGGAAGTGCTGCAGGCGACGCAGATCGGGATACGGCCGGGTCATGGCTGCACTCTATCTACAAGCATTGGTTGTGAATAGGTAGGAAAGTTCCGTTTCTATTTGTGGATTGTCCTGTCTACCGTTGGTGTCATGAGCAATCTCGAAGGTAAGTCAGCAGTCGTCGCCGCCGGAGCCAAAAACCTGGGCGGCCTGATCAGCACCACCCTCGGCGCGCGTGGCGTCAACGTCGCGGTGCACTACAACAGTGCCGCCACCGAGGCCGACGCCGACCAGACCATCGCCGCGATCGAGGCCGCCGGCGCCAAGGCCATCAAGGTACAGGGCGACCTGACCGTGCCGGGCAACGTCGAGAAGCTGTTCGACGCGGCGGTCGAAGCGTTCGGTGGCGTCGACATCGCGATCAACACCGTCGGCAAGGTGCTGCGCAAGCCGATCGTGGAAACGACTGAAGCCGAATATGATTCGATGTTCGACATCAACGCCAAGGCCGCATATTTCTTTCTGCAGCAGGCCGGCCGCCGGCTGAACGACGGCGGATCGGTGATCACGATCGTGACGGCGCTGCTCGCGGCCTTCACCGACGGCTACAGCACGTACGCCGGCGCGAAGAGCCCCGTCGAGCACTTCACCCGCGCCGCGGCGAAAGAGTTCGCGGCCCGCGGGATCAACGTCAACAACGTCGGCCCCGGACCCATGGACACGCCGTTCTTCTACGGCCAGGAAACCCCGGAACGCGTGGCGTTCCACAAGTCGCAGGCGATGGGCAACCGGCTGACCGACATCGAGGACATCGCCCCGCTGGTCGTGTTCCTCGCGGACGAGGGCCACTGGATCAGCGGCCAGACCATCTTCGCCAACGGCGGCTACACCACGCGGTAGACGCGAAAGCTCAGCGGCGCCAGAACAAGTGGTGGATGACGCCACTGGAGCTGGGCACGACATCGCAGTGGTACCGGTCGAGCAGCTCGTCGGGGGACTCCCAGAGTCGTGAGCCCTCGCCGAGCGTCACGGCGGGGGACACCACGATGTGCAGGGTGTCGATCAGGTCGGCATCGAGGAACTCCCGGACCGTCGTCGCCCCGCCGCCGATGCGGATGTCCTTGCCCTGCGCGGCTTCTCGCGCCTGCTGGAGCACCTCGGCAGGCGCCGCGTCGACGAAGTGGAACGTCGTGTCCGACAACGTGAACGACGGCCGCGGGTGGTGCGTCATCACGAAGACCGGGGTGTGGAACGGCGGTTCGTCGCCCCACCAGCCCTGCCAGTCGAGGTTGGCCGGCCCGCGGTAGGGGCTGAATTTGTTGGCGCCCATGATCTCTGCGCCGATGTTGTGGTGGAAGTCGCGCACGAGGAAGTCATCGAGACCGCGGGTGCCACCCGGTTCCGTGCGGTTGGGCCAATTGGCGGTTGCGCCGGCCCAGGCGAACATGGTCCCCGGGTCGGCGTGGCCGAAGGGCCGCTCGAAGCTCTGTCCGACGCCGGCCCCGAAGCCGTCCGCCGACACGTTGAAGTTCTGCACCTTCACCAGTTGCGTCATGTACGGATTGACCTCCGTGGTCGCCAAAACTCATCGTGGATCGACGCAAATATCCCCGCACGCCAAGCGTGCGGGGATATTTGCGACTGTTCGCGAAAAACTACAGCGCGATGTTCTTGTGGCGACCGCGGCGGGCCGGGGCCTCGGCGAGGGCCTGGGTGATCTTCGACCGGGTGTGGGCCGGGTCGATCTTCTCGTCGACCACGCCGATCTCGATGGCCGAGTCGACGCCACCGGCGATCCGCTCGTGCTCGAGGGCGAGTTCTTCGTGCAGGGCCTCACGCTCGGCGGCGTCCTCGACAGCGGCCAGCTTGCGCTTGTGCAGGATGCCGACGGCGGCCTTGGCGCCCATGACGGCGACCTCGGCGTCCGGCCAGGCGAACACCTTCGACGCACCGAGCGACCGCGAGTTCATGGCGATGTAAGCGCCGCCGTAGATCTTGCGGGTCACCAGCGTGACGCGGGGGACCTCGGCCTCACCGAACGCGTGCAGCAGCTTGGCGCCGCGACGCACCACGCCGCCCCACTCCTGGTCGACGCCGGGCAAGTAGCCGGGCACGTCGACGAGAACGACGAGCGGGATACCGAAGGCGTCGCACAGGCGCACGAAACGTGCTGCCTTCTCGGCGCTTTCGGAGTTCAGGCAGCCGCCCAGGCGCAGCGGGTTGTTGGCGATGACGCCGACAGAGCGACCGGCGAGGCGGCCCAGGCCGACCACGATGGACGGCGCCCACTTGGACTGGAACTCCTCGAACGGCACGCCTTCGTCGAGCAGGGCTTCGACGATCGGGTGCACGTCGTAGGCGCGCCGCGCCGACTCGGGCATGAGGGCCCTGATGTCGGTGTCGCCGGCCTCGGCCTTCGTGCGGTCGAAGTGGCCCTGCTGGCTGAACAAGCCGACCAGACGCTGGCCGCGGGCGTAGCAGTCGAGTTCGTCGTCGGCGACGATGTGGCACACGCCGGACTTCTTGTGGTGCGTGTCGGGGCCACCGAGCGAGACCATGTCGACGTCCTCACCGGTGACGCTGCGGACCACGTCCGGGCCGGTGACGAAAACGCGGCCCTCCGGGGCCATGACGATGACGTCGGTCAGCGCCGGGCCGTACGCGGCACCACCGGCGGCGAAGCCGACGACCAGCGAGATCTGGGGGATGTAGCCCGAGGCCCGGATCATGGCCTCGAAGACCTGGCCGACCGCGTGCAGCGCGCGCACGCCCTCGGCCAGACGGGCACCACCGGAGTGCCAGATACCCACGATGGGGGCCTGCTCGTCGATGGCGGTGTCGTAGGCGCGGACGATGTGCGCGCAGCCGTCGACGCCCATGGCGCCACCCATGACGGTGCCGTCGGTGGCGAACGCGATGGTGTGCACGCCGTTGACGGTGCCGGAGGCGGCCAGGACGCCCGACTTGTCGCGCTCGTGCAGCGGCTTGACGCTGCCCGGGTCGAAGAAGGTCGAGAGCCGCAGCAGCGGGTCGCGAGGATCAAGTGATTCGGCGGCCGTCGCCTCAGGTGCCAGGGTCGTCATTTTCTAATCTCCTTGATCTCGCGGTATGCGCTTCGTTGCTCAGTACCGGCCGAAGGCGAGTGCGACGTTGTGCCCGCCGAACCCGAATGAGTTGTTGATTGCGTACTTGTAGTCGCCCTGTCGCGGAGCCTTGGAGACCACGTCCAGATCGATCTCCGGATCCAGGTTCTCCAGGTTCAGTGTGGGCGGTACGACGCCGTCGCGCAGCGCGAGCACGGTGAGGATGGACTCCACCGCGCCGACCGCACCCACCGAGTGGCCCAGTGCCGACTTCGGGGCGTACACCGCGGGCCGGTGGCCCTTCATGGCGTTGTTGATGGCCACGCCCTCGGCGACGTCTCCGACACTGGTGCCGGTGGCGTGCGCGTTGACGTGGTCGATGTCGGACGGCACCAGTCCGGCGAGCTCGATCGCCCGGGACATGGCGTAGCCGGCCTGCTCACCGTTGGGGTCCGGGGCCACGATGTGGTAGCCGTCCGAGGTGACGCTGGCACCCATCAGGCGGGCCAGGATGTTGGCGCCGCGGGCCTTGGCGTGTTCCTCGGTCTCCAGCACCAGCATGGCGCCACCCTCGCCGAACACGAAGCCGTTGCGGTCGCGGTCGAACGGGCGGCAGGCACCGGCCGGGTTGTCATTGGTGTTGGACAGCACGATGCGCATCTGGGCGAACCCGGCGATCGGCACTGCCTCGATCTTGGTTTCGACGCCACCACAGATGGCGACGTCAGCCTCGCCCAGCACCAGCTGACGCCAGGCGTTGGCGATGGCTTCCGAACCGGAGGCGCACGCCGAGATCAGGGTGGACACCCCGGCCTTGGCCTTGCGGTCCAATCCGACGGCAGCCGCTGCGCCGTTCGGCATGAACATCTGGACCACCAGCGGCGACACCGCTCGCAGACCGCGTTCACGCATGCCGTCGTAGGCGAAGACCAGCTCTTCGGCGGAACCGATGCCGGTGCCGATCGACACCATGAGCCGGCGCGGATCAACGTCCGGCGAGCCTGCGTTTTCCCAGACTCGCCGGCCGATGACCGTCGACATTTTCTGCAGATATGACAGCCGACGCAGCTCGACGCGCGTCAGTTCACTTTCGAAATCCTCGTGCAGGTGCCCACCGATGCGGACGGGGAGGTCGTACTCCTCGATGAACGGGTCATCGAGGAGCCGGATCCCACTCTGTCCGTCGAGGAGCTTCTGCCACGTGGTTTCAGCGTCGGTCGCCAGGGCGGTCGTCATGGCGATGCCGGTGACGACCACGTTGGGGAGACCATTCCCCGTTGACAACCCTTGTGCGGTTACCCCTGCCATTACTGCTCAATGTCCCTTCGACTTAATAACGCCCAAAGGCCAGGGCGACATTGTGTCCACCGAAACCGAACGAGTTGTTGATGGCGTACTTGAAGTCGCCATAACGAGGCTCGCCCGCAACAACATCGAGATCAATCTCAGGATCCGGCGTTTCGTAATTCAGCGTCGGGGGGATGACGCCGTCGCGCAACGCGAGCACCGTCAACACCGACTCGAGCGCACCGACCGCACCGATGGAGTGGCCGAGAGCCGACTTCGGTGCGTACACCGCGGCGTTCTGACATCCGGCAACCCGGATGGCATTGGCCTCGGCGGTGTCACCGATCGGAGTCGCCGTGCCGTGGGCATTGATGTGGTCAATGTCCTTGGCATCCAGCCCAGCGGTCTCCAGTGCGCGCTTCATTGCGGCACCGGCGCGCAGGCCGTTGTCGGCCGGGGCCACCATGTGGAACGCGTCCGAGGTGATACCGGCACCCATGAGGCGGGCGATCGGCTTGGCGCCACGAGCCAGCGCGTGCTCTTCGGTCTCGATGATCATCATCGCGCCGGCCTCGCCGAACACGAAGCCGTCACGATCCTTGTCGAAGGGCCGTGACGCGCGCTCGGGCTCGTCGTTGCGGGTCGACATGGCGCGCATCATCGAGAACGCCGCGATCGGCAGTGCCTCGATGGTGCCTTCCACACCGCCGACGACGGCGAAGTCCGCGTCGCCCATGACAACCTGACGCCAGCCGTGGGCGATGGCCTCAGAGCCCGACGAGCACGCCGAGACCGGCGTGATGACCCCGGCGCGGGCGCCGAGCTCAAGACCGGCGACAGCGGCCGCACCGTTGGGCATGATCATCTGAACGGCGAGCGGGCTGACCTTGCGGATGCCACCCTCGTTCATCGCGTCGTAGGTTTCGACGATCTTCTCGCCACCACCGAGACCGGTGCCGATCACGACCGAGAAACGGTCAGGATCGACCTCGGGCGCCCCGGCGTTCTGCCAGAGCCGTCGGGCCAGCACGAGCGACAAGCGCTGCACGTAGGAATTGCGGCGCAGTTCGACACGGGTCAGCTGGCTCTCGATGTCATCAACCAGGTGGCCACCGATACGCACCGGAAGGTCCCACTTGGTGACGAAGTCGTCGGTCAGCTCACGGATGCCGCTTTCGCCTGCCAGGAGGCCCTTCCACGTGCTCTCGACATCAGCAGCGAGCGCCGTGGTTGCCTCCACGGCGGTCACCACGACGTTCGGGAAGCCTCCGTTAGCAGTGGAAGGCCTGGTCACTTCGTGAACTTATCGCGCAGCGCGGCAGCAGCCTCGGGGTTCTCTTCCTCGAGCTTCTGGATGTAGGCGACGACGTCACCAACGGTGCGCAGGCCGGCCAGGTCCTCGTCCGGGATCTTCACGCCGTACTTGTCCTCGGTCTGAACGGCGATCTCAACCATCGACAGCGAGTCGATGTCCAGGTCGTCGACGAAAGACTTCTCCGGGGTGACCTCAGACGGCTCGATACCGGTGACCTCTTCGATGATCTCGGCGAGGCCGGCGATGATTTCTTCCTGGTTGGCAGCCACGATGGCTCCTTCTTTTTGTTGTGCCGGCACACCGGAGTTGGTGTGCCGGGTTGGTTGTTGCGGCAAGCGGGCCTGTCAGAACTCGGTGAGTCCGTCCAGGTCTGCAGGTGTCTTGATGGCGAAGGTGGGCACGCCCTTGACTTCGCGCTTGGCGATACCGGCGAGGGTGCCGGCCGGCGGGAACTCGATGATGCCGGTCACTTCCTGACCGTCGAACCGCTCGCGCAGGGTGGCCGAGCAGAGGTCCCAACGCACCGGGCGGGTCATCTGGGCAACCAGCTTGGCCATGGCGTCGGCGGCGTCGGTGACGGGCTGGCCGTCGGCGTTGGACAGCAGGGTGGTGGTCGGCTCGCCGGGGGTCACGGTCGCCGCGGCAGCCGCGTACGGCTCCTGCGCCGAGCCCATGAAGTGCGTGTGGAAGGCGCCGGCGGTGGCCAGCACCCGGACGCGGGCCTTGGCCGGCGGATCCTCGGCCAGCTTCTCCAGCGCCGAGACGGCACCGGCGGCGACGATCTGACCCGCCGCGTTGCGGTTGGCCGGGACCAGTTCGAGAGCTTCGAGACGGGCAAGCACCTCGGCCTCGTCGCCGCCGAGCACCGCAGCCATGCCGGTGGGCTCCAGGGCACAGGCCTTGGCCATCTCCGCGCCACGGGTGGCAGCGAGCTTGATGGCCTCGTCGGCGGAGATGACGCCCGCGATGGCGTAGGCGGCGATCTCGCCGACCGAGTGGCCGGCCACAATCGTGGTGGCTCCGGCCAGCAGGCCGCGCTTGGTCAGTTCTTCGTATGCCAGCAGCGTGGCCGCGACGACCAGGGGCTGGGTCACCGCGGTGTCGGTGATCTGCTCGGCGGTCGCCGTGGTGCCCAGCTGGGCCAGATCCAGGCCGCTGATCTGCGACCAGGTGGCGAGACGGTCAGCAGCGCCGGGCAGCTCCAACCAAGGGGTGAGCATGCCGGGCGTCTGAGATCCCTGCCCGGGGGCAAGCAGCGCAAGCACAGGTGTTTGAGGCACGGATTAAGAAAACACTGTGAAGCGGGTTTTATGCCGTGTAAGAGATTATGAACCTCGTCTTAAAGTTTTGTGGAATGTCTACAAAAACGCACGTTATGCAACGTCGGCGAGACCTCCCTGCGATGTGGATCACTCTGCCGGACCGCTAGTTACCGCTGGGTAGCCCTGTTTCGGGTGTCCTGATCAGGCGGTTTATTGGTTGGTTTGCGCCGTGTGACGGCTCAATCGGCCTACTGTCGAGGCCACACGAAGCACATACGCATCCCTGGGCACCATCGGATCGCGGCCGGTGAAGTCGGCGATCCGACGGAGGCGGTAGCGGACGGTGTTTGGATGAACGAACAATTTACGGGCGCACGCTTCTATGGCGCCGCCGGTATCGAGATAGGCGTCGAGCGTCTCAGAAAGCGCCGGACCCGCGTCTGCCAGCGGTCGGACCACCTCCAATTCCAGAGCGGCGATGGCCGAGCGATCGCCCAGCAACGCGCGTTCGGGCAGTAGCTCGCGGGCCGGCACCGGCCGGGGTGCACCGGTCCAGCCGCTCACCGCATTCATCCCCGCGATGGCTTCGGTGGCGCTGTAGTGCGCTGCCGCCAGCGTCGCGGCGGTGGGCCCGACCACCACGGGACCGTCGGCGAACACGGCCATCAGCTCGCCCAGGAAGCGGTCCGTGGGAGCGATCGGGCCGGACACGATCGCCACCAGCCAGGTGCCGTGCACGTCGGACAACGCGACCCGGCCGTGGCGGATGGCGACGTCGTGGACGTCCTCGCCGGCCAGGTCGGCGCGGTCGGGCTGCGGGAAACCCACCACGACGGTCGCGGGGGCGGTGGCGTCCCAGTTCAGTGCCGCAGCTTGTGACTGCAGACTGGTGCCGACATCGCCGCGCACCACGGCGTCGACGACGTTGGCCTCCATTCGAGTGTCCCAGGCGCCGCGGGCCTCGGCCTGGTCTGCGTAGGCGCTGGCCGCCGCGAACGCCAGGTCGCGGCTGTACCGCAGGATGCCGGCGGTCAGCGCGGTCAGCTGCTCCTCGGTGCGGGCCAGCAGCGGCACCACTTCCTCGAAGAACTCCATGGTGGTCCGCACCATCTCCACCGACTGCCGTAGCGCGATCCGGCGGCGCAGATCCTGGGGCACCACCTCGAAGGCCTCGGCGGTGTAGCTGACGTCGCTGTTCGGGTCGCGCATCCACTCGACGAAGTTGACGACCGCGGTCTGCACCACCAGATGGACGCTGGCGCGCTGGGAGGCCTCCAACTCGGCGAAGAACGGCAGCCGCTCTTCGAGGGCGTGCACCGCCTGCGTGGCCAATGTGCCGGAGTACTGCTTGAGGCGACGCAGCACCGTTTCCGGAACGTTCTCCAGCACTTCGAGCGTCGACTTGGGAGGAACGAACCGCTTGCCGGCTGCGTTGTCGGGCATGGCTAAAAGCTACGCCTGATTTCTGGAGATTTCCGCCAATCCTGGCGCGCCGAGATGACGGTTCCTGACGGGTATCGGGCGTTTTTCGTCAGAAACCGTCATGTCGGCGCATGTAGGGCCTAGGCGCTGCCGGTGTCGGCGTACGACACCTCGGCAGCCGAGACGTCGTCGATCCGGTACTGCTTGGCGGCCGCGACGGCCACCGACGGGTCGATCTCGCCGTCGCGAGCCAGTGCCTCCAGCACCGCCACCACCACCGACTCGGCGTCGGTGTTGAAGTAGCGCCGGGCCGCCGGGCGGGTGTCGGAGAAGCCGAACCCGTCGGTGCCGAGGGTGACGTAGGTGTTCGGCACCCACGGCCGGATCTGCTCAGGTACCGCTCGCATCCAGTCGGACACCGCCACCACGGGCCCCGCGGTCTTCGCGAGCTGGGCAGTCACATACGGCACCGGCGCCTGCTGGTCCGGGTGCCGCAGCGCATGCCGGTCGATGGCGACGCCGTCGCGGTTCAGCTCGCCCCAGCTCGTCACCGACCACACGTCGGCCGCCACATCCCAGTCCGCGGCCAGCATGTCCGCCGCCCGCAGCGCGTCGGGCATCGAGACCCCCGAGGCCAGGATCTGCGCTGTGCTCGAACGCTTCTCGGTCGCGGCGCGGAACCGGTACATACCGCGCAGCACGCCCTCGGGGTCGAAGTTCTCGGGCTCGGCCGGCTGGATGTACGGCTCGTTGTAGATGGTGATGTAGAAGTAGACGTTCTCCGGGTCCTCGCCGAACATGCGCTCGAGACCGCTCTCGATGATGTACGCGATCTCGTACGCGAACGCCGGGTCGTAGGCCACCACCGCGGGGTTGGTCGAGGCCAGCAGCAGCGAGTGCCCGTCCGCGTGCTGCAGGCCCTCGCCGGTGAGCGTCGTGCGCCCGGCGGTGGCGCCCAGTACGAAGCCGCGGCCCATCTGGTCGGCCGCCGCCCAGAACCCGTCACCGGTGCGCTGGAACCCGAACATCGAATAGAAGATGTAGATCGGGATCATCGGCAGGTCGTGCGTGGCGTACGACGTCGACACCGCGGTGAACGACGCCGTCGAACCGGCCTCGTTGATGCCCTCGTGCAGGATCTGGCCGACCTCGGATTCCTTGTACGCCAACATCAGATCGGCGTCCACGGCCGTGTAGAGCTGGCCGTTGCGGTTGTAGATCTTCAGGCTCGGGAACCACGAGTCCATGCCGAACGTGCGGGCCTCGTCGGGGATGATCGGCACGATGCGCGGCCCGATGTTCTTGTCCCGCAACAGTTCTTTGAAGGTACGCACCGTCGCCATGGTGGTGGCGACAGCCTGGTTGCCCGAGCCCTTCTTCAGCGATTTGTAGGTGTCGCGGCCCGGCAGCGGCAGCGGCTTGGACTTGGTGCGCCGCTCCGGCAGGAAGCCGCCCAGTGTCCGACGCCGGTCGAGCATGTACCGGAGCTCCGGCGACTCGGTGCCGGGGTGGTAGTACGGCGGCAGGTACGGGTTCTCCTCGAGCTGGGCGTCGGTGATCGGCACCCGCGTCGCGTCGCGGAACTTCTTGAGGTCGTCGAGCGCCAGCTTCTTCATCTGGTGCGTCGCGTTGCGGCCCTCGAAGTGGCTGCCCAGGGTGTAGCCCTTGATGGTCTTGGCCAGGATGACCGTCGGCTGGCCCTTGTGCTCCATGGCCGCGCGGTAGGCGGCGTACAGCTTCCGGTAGTCGTGGCCGCCGCGCTTGAGGTTCCAGATCTCCTGGTCGGTCATCGGGTCGACCAGCGCCTTGGTACGCGGGTCGCGGCCGAAGAAGTGGTCGCGGACGTACGCGCCGTCGTTGGCCTTGTAGGTCTGGTAGTCACCGTCGGGCGTGACGTTCATCAGGTTCACCAGCGCGCCGTCCTTGTCGGCGTGCAGCAGGGCGTCCCATTCGCGGCCCCACACCACCTTGATGACGTTCCAGCCGGCGCCACGGAAGAACGACTCCAGTTCCTGGATGATCTTGCCGTTACCGCGGACCGGGCCGTCCAGACGCTGCAGGTTGCAGTTGACGACGAACGTGAGGTTGTCGAGCGCCTCGTTGGCGGCGACCTGGATCAGGCCGCGGCTCTCGGGCTCGTCCATCTCGCCGTCGCCGAGGAACGCCCACACGTGCTGATCGCTGGTGTCCTTGAGTCCGCGGTCGTGCAGGTAATGGTTGAAGCGCGCCTGGTAGATGGCGTTCATCGGGCCCAAACCCATTGACACCGTGGGGAATTCCCAGAAATCGGGCATCAGGCGGGGGTGCGGGTACGACGGCAGGCCGCCACCGGCGTGGCTGTGCTCTTGGCGGAAACCGTCCAGCTGGTCGGTCGACAGGCGGCCCTCGAGGAAGGCGCGGGCGTAGATGCCGGGGGAGGCGTGGCCCTGGATGAAGATCTGGTCGCCACCGCCCGGGTGGTTCTTGCCGCGGAAGAAGTGGTTGAAGCCGACCTCGTACAGCGAAGCCGACGACGCGTACGTCGAAATATGGCCGCCCACACCGACTCCCGGCCGCTGCGCGCGGTGCACCATGATCGCGGCGTTCCAGCGGATCCAGCGGCGGAAGCGGCGCTCGACCTCTTCGTCACCGGGGAACCACGGCTCCAAGTCGGTGGGGATGGTGTTGACGTAGTCGGTGGACGTCAGCGCGGGGATGGAGACGCGCATCTCACGCGAGCGCTCCAACAGCCGAAGCATCAGGTAGCGGGCACGCGCGGGCCCCGAGCGACCCAACAGGTCGTCGAACGATTCCAGCCATTCGGCGGTCTCGTCTGGGTCGATGTCGGGTAGGTACGACGCGACGCCATCACGGATCACCCGGACCCGGTCGGGTTCGGCTGAGGTACTGGAGTTTTGAGCCAGGTCTTGGCGCACGAACTCAGTGGTCAACTGCCACTCCTTGGTATTCGATTTTGGGGATGCTTTTGGCACTGCCCATCGTCCCCCCATCGTTGCGCAGATTAGGCGTTGGGGTGGGCTACCGGCGAGTACGCGTTCGGATGACCCGGATTGGCACATCGACCCTGTACGGTCAGCTGATGATGACCAGCGCGGCAGGTGTGTCGCGGCTTCGCGCAGCCGCTTTGGTGTTCGGGGGCGTGGCGGTATCCGCCATGGTGATCGTCGGCTGCAGTAAGTCTGTCCAGGGCAGTTCCACGGTCGACCAGCCCGGCGCGGCGGCGTACCGCACCTCGGTGTCGCTGTCGGCGGCAGCGGCGGCCAGTGCGAGTTCGTCGAGCGCTTCCGCGGCGGCGACAGAGGCTGCCTGCCAGACGTTCGTCGACACCGGCAAGCCGGCCATGCAAGCGGTCAATGCTTACGTCGACGCCGAGAACGCCGGCGGCACCGACCCCGCCAAGCTGCAGGCCGCGGTCGACGCACTGCACCACGCCGCCGACGCGGTGACCAAGAGTGCGACGACGGTGCAGTCCGACACCCTCAAGGGAGCGCTTGCCGGCTGGTCGGCGGCGGCGCAGGCGCTGGCGACGGCGATCAGCACCAACGCGTCGACCTCTGATTTCAATGCGGCGGTCGACGCGTTCAACAACGCCAAGTCGACCACCGAGACAGCGTGCGGGTAGGACACGCGCTGATCTTGTCGACCAAAGATGTGTCTTGCGTCGAATGAATCGTCGCCGCGTGCGACTATTGGGTTCCACACACACGGACTGCAAACAAGCAGGTTAGAGGAGGACACCGGTGGCCCCGGCGGACGCGCCGAACTACGCCCAGAGACTGGGCATTCATAAAAATCAGATCGTCCAGGAGCTGGGTTGGGACGAGGACACCGACGACGACATCCGTCTCGACATCGAAGATGCGTGCGGCGGAGAGCTTCTCGACGAGGATTCTGACGAAGTCGTGGACGTCGTGCTGCTGTGGTGGCGTGACGATGACGGTGACCTGGTGGACCGCTTGATGGATGCGATCACCCCGCTCGCCGATGACGGCGTGATCTGGGTGGTGACTCCGAAGACCGGCAAGGGTGGCCACGTCCAGCCTGCCGAGATCGCGGAGTCGGCACCGACCGCCGGGCTGGTCGTCACGTCGTCGGCCAACCTCGGGGACTGGATCGCCAGCCGCCTCGTGCAGCCCAAGTCGAAGGCTGCGGGCCGGCACTAGTGGTCGGCGCTCGGGAGGCGTCGCAAGGTAGGTCCGAAGGGCCCGTCTCTCTGCGACAAATCCGTTGTTCGTGGGAAGTCGCCGCCGCGAGCCTGACTGAGCGGCGGAATTGCGGCCCCATTTTCGCCATGTGGTCAGGTTCGCGATCGTGATCGCCGTCGGGTCCGTCGCGCCGGACTTCACTCTCAAGGACCAGCACGGTCGCGCGGTGACGCTGTCGGCGTTGCGTGGCAAGTCTGTGCTGCTGGTGTTCTTCCCGCTGGCGTTCACGCCGGTGTGCGCGGGGGAGTTGGGTGAGATTCAGGAGAACCTGGCCCGGTATCGGAATTCCTCGGTGGAAACGCTGACCATCTCGGTCGGCCCGCCGGCCACCCACAAGGTGTGGGCCCGGGAGTCGGGCTTCGAGTTCCCGATCCTGTCCGACTTCTGGCCGCATGGCGCGGTGTCCCAGCTTTACGGGGTTTTCAACGCTGACGCCGGCTATCCGGACCGGGGGACATTCCTCGTGGATCGGAACGGTGTGGTGCGGTTCGCGGAGTGCACGTCACCGGGCGAGGCGCGGGATCAGTCGGTCTGGGTTTCGGCGCTGACCGCGCTCGACTGATTTTCCCTTGGCCGCCATCGGCGTGTAGCGTGCCCGAGGCGGGGCGCGTAGCTCAGTGGTAGAGCTCTGGTTTTACACACCAGCGGTCGGCGGTTCGATACCGTCCGCGCCCACCAAATTTCCCCTGGCAGCCGTTTTGTCGACCGGCAGGGCTGTTTCTAGTCGACCGGGCTCATGTCGTCGGCGCTCCAGCGCACCGCGGTGACAGCGGGCGCCTTGATGACATCGGCGAGGGCGGCCTCGATGCGGTGGTCATCGCGTTCGTCGGCGATGACGGTGGCCGTGATGCGGACCCCTTCGTCGTCGGGCAGGTCGACCGCGGCGATGGATCGCACCGTGAGGTTGGGGTGCGAGATGGCATCGAAGATGAGACTGCGGATGTGGAGCTCGGCGGTCGTCGCGCACCGCACCTCGAATCGGTATTCGGCAGAGGACTCTTCGGCGCCCGGGCGGCGATGACGGTCCAGCGTGCGCCCGACCGGCCGCAGGAAGATGTTGGCGGCGATCACCGCGCAACTTCCGATGACGGCGGGCAGCATCAGTCCACCGCCGGCGAGGGCGCCGATGGCGGCGGAGGCCCACAGGGTGGCCGCGGTGTTGAGCCCGGAGATCGTGGCGCCCTGTTGCATGATCACGCCGGCGCCGAGGAAGCCGATACCGGATGCGACCTGGGCGGCGACCCGGGTGGGGTCGGCGTGTTCTCCCGCAAAGGTGTAGCCGCCCATGATCACGAACAGAGTCGACCCCAGGCTGACCAATGCAGCGGTGCGTAATCCCGCGTTGCGGGAGCGCCACTGTCGCTCGAGCCCGATCGCCGCGCCAAGACCCAGGCCGGCGGCGATCCGCAGCGCGATATCCAGTGTGTCGATCACCTTGTGCTCCTGTTGCTTTCGAGTTCCACGGCGCGCTCTCGGCGCGTTCGTGGCTGCGACGGCAGTAGGGGCGGATGGTAGGGACAGCGTGCGAACTCAAGGTGAACGGCGGCTGACCCGCAGTGCACTACGAGACGCGGATAACGTTGTATCCGTATGGATTTCACATAGCTGCGGCAGCTCGGGTTCTACTGGACCTCAAGCCGCGGCCGGCGCGGGCGACGCGGTCTTCTGGTCGCGGGTCTTCTTGCTGAACTTCGGCTTTGGCTTCTTGGGGCCGGCTTTCTTCTCGGTCTTGCTGCCGGTGTCCGACGTGCCAGGGCCGGCGTTTGAGGTGGTTGCTGCCCCGGTGGTATCCGGCTTGGTGTCTGTATCTGTCCCTTTACTGGGGGTCGCCTTCGAGAGCGCTTCGGGCGCTGTGGCGTCCTTGGTGTCCGTCGGGTCCCTGGGGTCGGTGGCCGCGGGCTTGGCTGCCGTCGGTACGGGCTTGACCTTCGTCGCGGTGATCTTCGGTATCGCGGTGGCCGCGACCCCTGCTGCCGGCGTGGGCGTGGTGGCTGCGATGGGTGCCGGCTGGGTCGCGAGCGCCTTGGCGATGGTGTTCTGCGCGAAGGCGATTCCGTTGATCACGTTGCCGGCGCCGGTGTTGAGGCCCTGGACGACGAGTTTGACGCCATCGACGACGGCCGTGACGAGATTGCCGATGTCGATGGGGAGTAGGGCCGCCACGACGTTCTGGGCGGCGATGATCGCCGAGGTCGCGACGGCGTTGAATCCGCCGAGCAGGCCGGTGCCGAGACCGATCAGCGCTACCGGGACTGCCTGCACCAACGCCTGGTCCACCGCCAGCGCGCGTTGGTCGCGCGCGATCATGGACACCAGGATCGGTCCGCCGATGACGGTGACCGCACCGATCACTCCGGCTTCAACAGTGCCGAGGGCGCCCACGAGGTTGCGGGCCAGTATCTGTTGCGCGACAGTGACCACGAGTCCCGGGATGGCGCTGATGGTCTGCCCGACGCCCTGGCCTGCTTTGGCCAGGCCCGCCCCGATTGTCACGAAGTCGGTGATCTGATTGGCGACCCACTGCTTGAACGCGGGGAACTGCAGGATGTCCGCGATCGTCGCGGTGAGCTGGATGTCCGGCATTTGGACGCTGTGAATCACCGGTGCTGGGAGGGCAGTCAACACGGGTGGCGGCGGAGCGGTGACGATGATGCCCGCGGCCATGACGGCGGCGGCGGTGGGCAGGCTCAGACGGGCTGTGAGTGTATGCATTTGAAAGCTCCTGACCGAGGGTGTGGAACTCAAGCAATATTGACGGTAGCGACAAATTTGCTTGGGTGTGGAGCTATCGCAAATGTTGGACCGCAGTCAGTGCTGCGGACGGTGCTCGTCGGGGTGGAAGCTGCCGGGTGCCATTTTCGGGGCCTCGGGTTCGGCCGCCAGAGTCCGGCGCAGCCGCTGGCCCAACTCATGGTTCTGCACCGGCTTGCCGACGTGCGGGGCGAGCGCGCGCGCAATGGCCTGCAGGACGGGCTCTCGGGGTGGGATCGGGATGAAGTGGTCGCCGATGACCAACCAGCCGCCACCGCCGGCGGCTGCGCCACCGAACAGCTTGCCGACCAGGTCGGGCAGGTCGAGGCCTCCGGCCGGAACGTGCAGCTGGGCGAGCACCGACACCGTGTTGTTGTACTGGTTGGTCGCGTAGACCCGCGATCCGTCGGGCGAAACCGTAACGGTCCCTGCGTAATTCCCGATTTTGACGGTGTCCGACACGGTCATGGTGGCACTGTCGATCCGACTCACATCGCCGGTCAGTTGGGTGGCGTACACCGCCGAACCATCGGGCGCGACGGCGATGTCGGTGAGCTCCTGGCCAAGCGGGAAGGTGATGCCGGTGGTGACCGTGCCGGTGCCGACGTCAACCACGGTCACATTGCTGGTGGTCATGCCGAACTTGACCTCACCCAACACGTAGAGACGACTGTTGTCGGGGCTGACGACGAATCCGCCGATCGGCTTGTTGAACGCGAACGTCTTGACCACGCTGTGGGTGGCGGTGTCGACGGCCCAGATCAGTCCGTCGTTGTAGCCCGTGACATACAGCCGGGCGCCATCGGGGCTGACGGCCAGATAGTAGGCCCCATCAACTTTGATGGTTCCGGTCACGGCATTCGTTGCGGTGTCGACCAGCATGATCTTCGGGTCGGGATTGCCACTGCTGTCGCCGCCCGAAGCGAGGTAGACGGTGGAGCCGTCGGGGTGGATTGCCACCTGTCCGCCCCAGTCGAACGGAACCACGGCCACAACGGATTTGGTGTTGATGTCGATCGTCGACATCCCACCGAAGCCGTTGCAGTACAGCCGCGTACCGTCCGGGTGCACGACCAATTGTTGGAGGCCCTGCAATCCGACGCCGGGTCCGATGGTGTCGATCACCGTGTTGCTTACCGTGGCGATCACCGAGACCGTCGGGTTGGCGATGTTCCCGACGTACAGGCGGTCACCGTTCGGGCTCGGCACCGCCGCCCTGGGACCTCCGCTGTCCGGAATCGTTGCGATGACTGCCAGCATGGCGAAGGCTCCTCGGATTTAGAGCGATTCGATAACGCGAGTCGCGGTGGGCAGGTCGACTCCGGCCTCGTCGCGGTAAGCCTTGATGGCAGCGATCTTGTTGCCGGCGGCGAGCAGTTCGCGCACTCGCGCCGATACCTGTGATTGCGCCATCGACCGTACATCGGGTAGCGGAATCCCGGTCTGTGCGTAGAGATGTCGGACCAACTGTTCCAGTGCGCCGAGCCGTTCGTAGATGTCGTTCGTCGTCGTCACGTCGCCAGTGTGGCACCAATGTGCCGTGTGCGGACCGAAAGCGCCATCAAGTACCGGTGGGCTCCGGGTTGATTGACTGCCGGTGATCAGCCGGCTTCGTCGGCCTCCGCAGCCCATTCCTGGGTGACGCGCCGTTTCTGCTCGGCGGCAACCTGACTGAGATGTGCGGCTTTGGGCCATCCGCAGTGCGCGGCGAAATGCAGCGTCAGTTCGTCCATCTCGTCGAACGACACATCGCCGCTCTTCAACGCGGCGTAGACGTGGCTGACGATGGGAAAGGGCGCGTCCTGGAAGGCCACGCAGGCCACGGTGATCAGGCGCCGTTCCTTTCGGTCCAGCCCAGGCCGCAGCCACATTTCGCCGAACACGAAGTTCAGGATGCCGGCGCCTTGGAATGGGTTGTCCTGGTGGGGCGCAAACGGCAGGCAGTTGATGTCCTTGAAGCACTCCGCGCCGACGGCCAGCCGTTCTTCCGGGTCGCTGGGAGTGGATAGCGGCAACAGCGCCTCGGGGTCGGGCACCGGCAGGCCCCGCTCCTGATGGATCCGGCTCCACTCCTGGTCGACGATCGTGTTGAAGCGGGACGCCTTCGGCCACCCGGCGTACACCGCGAAATGCAGTACGGTTTCCCGGATTTCGCGGATCGTGATGTCGCCGCTGTTCAGCGCGGCATAGACATGCGCGCGCAACGGGTCTTCGGCATCGGCGTCCGCGACACAGGGGAGGGTGATGAAGCGCCGTTCACGCCGGGTCAGTCCCGGGCGCTGCCACACGTCGCCGAAGACCACATCCATCAGGTGATCGTCCACCGGTGTGGAGTGCGATGGTGCGGGAACCGTCATGACGTCGGCGTAGGCGCGCCGGCCGCGGTCGATGTCCGGTCTCGTCATGCTTTTCCTTTCTGGCTCACCGAATCGTGACGCCGGCGTCGACTTTGAATTCGAGGCCGGTGACGTATCGGGACTCGTCGGACACCAGGTACAACACGGCGTTGCTGATATCGATGGGCTCGGCCATGACGACCGGTAAGGCATTGGCGAAAAGCGGTGCCAGATCAGGTCGTTTATCCCGGATCAGGCCATGCAGGGAAGCTGGCTGCATTCCGGTCGGTACCCCGGTGGGATGCACCGTGTTCACCCGAACACCCTGCGCGGCAAGCTCATTGGCCAGACTCTTGCTGAGTCCCACGATCCCATGCTTGGACGCGGTGTAGGGCAGGTGCAGCGGGGTGCCTTTGGTGCCGGCGGCAGAGCTGATGTTGACGAGGCTGCCGCCGCGGTCGACCAGGTGGGGCAGCGCCGCCGAGCACGTGTTCCACGTGCCGATCAGGTTCACATCGACGACGGTGCGCCATTGTTCGGCGGTAGTGGCGTCCCACGTTCCCGCCGTGAGTACACCGGCGTTGGCAACGGCACCGTCGAGACCGCCCAGCTGCCGGACGCCGTCGTCAACCGCGGCCCGCATTGCGTCGGCATCGCGAACATCGACGACGTGTGTCACGGCGCGGCGGCCGTATTCCCGGACAAGCCTGGCGGTTTCGTCGAGGTCCTCGCGGGTAGCCAGTGGGTACTCCAGGACCGAGAGGGACGCGCAGACGTCCACGAGGAGGAGATCGGCACCCTCCTCGGCCAGGCGCGTGGCGTGGCTGCGGCCCATTCCGCGTGCTGCGCCCGTGATCAGGATCTTCTTACCGGCGACTCGTCCGGTTGCCGTGCTCATAGCTTGTTGCAGAAGCCGGCGTCGACCGGGAGGGTGACTCCGGTGATGTATTGCGCGGCATCGGACACCAGGAAGGCCACGGCATGACTGATGTCTTCAGGCTCGAGCAACCCGACCGGCATGGGGTTCTGCAGGTGTGGTCCGCCGTCGGGGTAGTTCTCCAAGAATGCCGTCATCACCGGGTTCACTGCCATCATGGTGTTGACCGCGGTCGGGTGCACGGTGTTTACCCGAATGCTCTGCGGCGCCAGCGCATTGGCCAGAGTCCGCATCAGCCCGACAATTCCGTGCTTGGATGCCGCATAGCCCAGGCCGCCGGCCTGTGAACCGCCGAAGCCCTTCAAACCCGCTGTCGAGCTGGTGAAGACGATGGACCCGCCGCGCCCGCCGTTGATGAGATGCGGGATCGCCGCCTTGGCGGTGTGCAGGGCGCCGGTCAGATTGACGTCGATGACGTCGGTCCACATCTCGAGTTCTTCTTCGATGGTCAGTTCACGGAACGCCATCGTCGCGATACCGGCGTTGGCGCAGACGATGTCGAGACGGCCGAACTGCTCGACGCCGGCGTCCAGCGCCGACTTGAGTGCGGCGAAGTCGCGGACGTCGGCGACCGCGGCGACGATCTTGCCGCCCGCTGATTCGACCAGTTCCGCGGTTTCGTCGAGTTCGTCACGGCTGGCCATGGGGTAGCCGTTCGAGGCGATATCGGCGCAGATGTCCACAGCGATGATGTCCGCACCTTCCCTTGCCAGGTGCACGGCGTGGCTGCGCCCTTGTCCACGGGCCGCTCCGGTGATGAAAGCAACTTTCCCGTCCAACGATCCCATCTGAACTCCTTGTCGTGCACTCAAAGTTGGGCGTAAACCGTCTTGGTCTTCAGGAAGCTCTCGATGCCGTCGCGTCCCCACTCGTGGCCCCAACCGGACTGCTTGTAGCCGCCGAACGGCATCGAATGGTCGAACACCATCTGGCAGTTCAGCGTGACGGTGCCGGCGTCGAGACGTTTGGCGAGCCGGTGTGCGCGGCCGATGTCCTTGGTCCAGGCCGTCGCGGCCAGCCCGTACTCGGAATCGTTGGCGAGGGCCACGACTTCGTCGTCGTCATCGAACGGCAGGATCGCGACCACCGGACCGAAGATCTCCTGCTGGTACAGCCGCGCGGTCGGCGCGACATCGGTGAGAACCGTTGGGTGCACGAAGAACCCACTGCGATCCAGCCGGTTTCCGCCGGCGACTATCTCAACGCCATCCCGGCGGCCCCCGTCGATGAAGCCCAGCACCTGGTCGAGTTGCTTGGCGCTGATGATCGGGCCGATGAGGACGCCGTCCTCTGTCGGTGCACCGAGCTTCACCGAGTTCGCGATGTTGGCGACGCCCTCGACCACCTTCTCGTACACATTGCGCTGCGCGAAGATTCGCGATCCGCTGATGCAGCCCTGCCCGGAATGGATGAAGATGCCCATTGCCGCCATCGTGATGGCGGTGTCCAGGTCGGCATCGTCGTAGATCAGAACCGGTGACTTGCCGCCCAATTCGAGCGCGACCCGCTTGAGGTTGCCGCCGCCGGCGGCCTGCACGATCTGCTTGCCCACCTCGGTGGAGCCGGTGAAGGCCACCTTGTCGACGCCGGGATGTGCAGTGATCGCCGCCCCGACAGTGTGGCCGTATCCGGTGACGAGGTTGACCACGCCGTCCGGCACGCCGGCCTCGGCGAGGATTCGCTCCAGCAGCAGGGCCGAAAGCGGGGTTTCCTCAGCGGGTTTGACGATGCAACTGCACCCCGCGGCGAGCGCAGGTGCGAGCTTGGTGCAGGCGTTGAATACCGGCCCGTTCCACGGGAAGATCAGCCCGACCACCCCGTACGGCTCCTTGAGGGTGTACGCGTGCATCGTGGTGAACGCCCCCGTGATGCCACCGGTCTGCTGCACGTCGTGGGCGATGCCGTTGAGCTTGGTGCACCAGCCCGCGTAGTAGCGGAACGATTCGGCGCACGTCGACATGATCATGGATGCCTGGAAATACGGCATTCCCGTGTTCAGCGAATCGATCTGGGCGAGTTCATCGGCGTGCTGGTCGATCAGATCGGCCACTCGCCACAGCACTTTCGCCCGCTCACTACCGGGCAACCCGCTCCACACGCCCGACGTGAAACTCTCACGCGCACGGGTGACGGCCGCGTCGACGGCTGCGGCGCCGCCGTCCCGGAACTCAGCGATCACTTCCTCGTTGGCGGGGTTGATGATCGGGATGACGTCGCCGGTTCCGGGCCGACTTGCGATGTCATCCAGGACCGACTGCACCGTCATCGCCGCGCCTCGGTGAATTCGATGTGCAGCTCGGTGAGGCCGCGCAGGAGGAACGTCGGCTCGTAGCCGTAGTTGCGGTTGCCGGGTGCGCCGTGCTTGGCCTCACTGATCCGGATGTCGCGTGTGCGGTCGAGCAGGCGGTTGATGGTGACGCGGCCCTCGACCCGGGCCAGGGGAGCGCCGGCACACGTGTGAATGCCACGGCCGAAGGCGATGTGTTCGCGGACGTTCTTGCGATCGAGTCGGAACTCGTTGGGATTCTCGAACTTTCGGGGGTCCCGGTTGGCCGCCCCGAGACACAGCATCATCACGGTGCCGGCCTTGACCGGCACGCCGCCCAGGGTGGTGGACTTGCGGCAGAGACGGAAGTCGACCTTGGTGGGGCTCTCGATGCGCAGTGCCTCCTCGATGAAAGGGGAGATCAGGTCGCGGTTCTCCCGCAGGTGCTGCTGGAGCTCGGGGTTGTCGCCCAGCACCTTGACCGCGGAGCTGAGCAGCTTCGTCACGGTTTCCTGGCCGGCGGCGAACAGGAACGTCGCCGGGCGAACCACCTCCAGCAGCGGCGGGACGGAGCCGTCGGGATAGGTTGCGGTCGCCAGCCCGGTCAGCACATCCTCGCGCGGGTTCTCGCGCCGGTCGGCGATATAGCCGCTGAACAGATCGTCAAGGTACTGAAGGGGATTGGAGCCCACAGGCTCGTGGTCCAGGGCACCGACCGCGGATCCCGGCACGTTGCCGGCTCCGAGGTTGCGCCGTATCTCGGGGCGATCATCCTCGGGCACGCCGAGCAGGTCCGCGATCGCCAGCGTGGCGAACGGCTTGCCGTACTCGCCGAGGAATTCGCACCGGCCGTTCGCGATGAACTCGTCGAACTGCCGGTCGGCGAGGCCCCACATGTAGTCCGAATTCTCCTGCAGGCGCCGTGGTGTCAACAGCCGGCTCAGCAGGGATCGGGCGTTCTCGTGCTCGGGCGGATCCATCACCACCATGTGTTCGAAGATCGGGAACTCGTGACGGTGCGCCTCGATGAGCTCGCTGATGTCGTCCCCGTCCGGGGTGAACGGGAGCGGCGGGAACGGGCCGCCGATGGCATTGACCGCCGAGAACGAGTCGACATCCTTGAAGGCGGCCTGGACTTCTTGGTACCCGGTCACCGCCACCACGCCGTAGTGCGGTTCGCGAACGACAGGCCCCTGCTGACGCAGATGATCCCAGTACGCGTACGGGTCCTGGGCGATATCGGGGTTCGTGAAGTAGTCGACGTCGGCGAGGTCGGCCACTGTGGACTTGGGCTGCATGACAGCAACTCCTGATCGATCGATCAAAATGTTAGACTGCCGTATGCCTATCACGCGCCGCGACGGCCGGTCAAGCATTTCGGGGCGGGCTCGTCGATGACCCAGGCGCGGAAATCGAAGGCCGATGACGGCGGCGCCCGGCAGCGCCTGATCGAGGCGACGGTGCAGATCATGCACGACGAGGGGTACGCCGCGGCCACCTCGCGGCGGGTCGCCGCCCAGGCCGGCGTCAAGCAGGCGCTGGTCTATTACTACTTCCCGACCATGGACGACCTGTTCGTCGAAGCGCTGCGCGCGGGCGGGGAAGTGGCGCTGGAACGGCTGCGGGAAGTGTTGCTCGACGAGGACCCGCTGCGGGCGTTGTGGCGCATCAACAGTGATCCGCGGCAGACGGTGCTGAGCACTGAATTCATGGCATTGGCCAACCACCGCAAGGCTGTTGGTGTCGAATTGAAGGCCTACTCGGAGCGCGTGCGGGACATCGAGACCGCAGCGGTGACCCTCGTTCTGCGGTCCGGCGGCGTGGATTTGACCGCCTACCCGCCGGTGGTGCTGTCCATGATCGTCGCCCAGATCGCGCGCAGTGTCGGCAACGAGGCCGCGGTCGGTGTGACCCGTGGTCACGAGGAACTCCGCGACTTCATCGACCGGCAGATCGCGCTGCTGACGAAGTCCGCGGAAGTCGTGCGCGACTGACCTTCGGCCGGCTGGGTCGGTGGGCTCGCCTGCGCGGCGACGCCACCACCTTCATCACATCTCGTCATTGACACTGTGCGGCGTCTCGTGCAATGGTTCCTGATCGATCGACCAAATTTTGCGTCGACGGACCGAACCGCCTTTCTGCGGCGGCGGCGACAACCAACAGCGAGGTGGATTCATGGCGGGACGGGTAGAGGGCAAGGTCGCATTCATCACCGGAGCGGCCCGTGGTCAGGGGCGTAGTCACGCGGTGCGGCTCGCCGAAGAGGGCGCCGACATCATCGCCATCGACATCTGCGGTCCCGTGAGCAGCAACCCCCAGATCGCACCCGCGACGCGGGACGACCTCGCCGAAACGGCGGATCTGGTCAAGCAGCTGAACCGGCGCATCGTCACCGCCGAGGTCGACGTGCGCGACTACGCCGCGGTCAAGGCTGCTGTCGACAACGGCGTCGAACAGCTCGGCCGGCTGGACATCATCTGCGCCAATGCCGGTATCGGCAACGGCGGCCAGACGCTGGACCACACCAGCGAAGAAGACTGGACCGACATGATCGACGTCAACCTCTCCGGCGTCTGGAAGTCGGTCAAAGCCGCAGTGCCGCATCTTATTTCGCAGGGTCAAGGTGGCTCGATCATTCTGACCAGCTCGGTGGGCGGACTCAAGGCCTACCCGCACACGGGGCACTACATCGCGGCCAAGCATGGTGTGGTCGGGTTGATGCGGACCTTCGCCGTGGAGCTGGGTCACCACTCGATCCGGGTGAACTCGGTGCACCCGACGAACGTGAACACCCCGCTGTTCATGAACGAGGGCACCATGAAGCTGTTCCGTCCCGACCTGGAGAACCCGGGCCCGGACGACATGAAGGTCGTCGCACAGATGATGCACGTGCTGCCGGTGGGCTGGGTCGAGCCAGTGGACATCAGCAATGCCGTGCTGTTCCTGGCGTCGGACGAATCCCGTTATGTGACAGGTCTTCCCATGACTGTCGACGCCGGAAGCATGCTCAAGTAATCCCTTTCGCGCCAACTGCATCGCAACCAACTGAATAGGAATCAACCCAACGGCAACGGAGCCAAAGCCCATGGCCAGTACCAGTTCTCGTATCAACCCGCTGTTCGCCGCCGCCGCACCCGACGTGCCCGCGTCCCACGCCTGTCCGAGAGTTGCCAAGCTCGGTGGCTATGGCGGCCTGGCGGTCGCGGCCTGGCTGGCCACCGCAGTGGCGACCGGTCATGGAGTTGCCGTCGCGGATACCGCCGGTGGGTCGGCGAGTTCATCGTCATCGAGTTCGGCGAGCGCGTCGGCTGGGTCGACATCCTCGGGTTCGACCGGCGGAACATCGGGCGCTGCGGGCGGTGCGACGTCCGAGCCGACGGGGACCACCGGTACGACCGGGACGGCGGGGGCCACGGGAGCGACCGGTGCCACAGGAACCACGGGCCCCGCCGGTGCCACCGGATCGTCTTCTGTCACAGGGACGTCGGGCACGTCACCGACATCCGGATCGACGTCGTCGAGCACCGAGGTGGGTTCGGGGGTGGTCGTCAGCAGCAGTGGGGGAGCCCACACCGGCAGTTCGTCGACGACTCCGACGGGCGACGCGCACGAAAGCGGCAGTGCGGCAACCGGATCGGCCAAGTCGCGCACGAGTGCCAAGTCCTCGTCCAAATCGAGTACTAGCACCAAGTCTGTGGCCAAGTCGACCCGTGCCGAGACCACCAGCGCTGCCTCGGCGGCCTCGGCACAGTCGACGTCGAACGTCGCCGTCAGCACGACCGTCACCACCAAGGCCACCGCGGCGACCGTGCCGTCCGTGGCCGCTCCCACGACGCAGACGACGCAGCTCGCCGCGACCGCCGCGATGGCCACGGTCGCGACACCCGCCGCCGTGACGACTCAGGTCCTCTCTCCGGCAACGGGTTTGGCGGGCTTTCTCAACAGTGTGGTGACCAAACTGCTCAACCCGTTCGTGAAGCCGGCACCCAACACGGCGGACCCGTTGACCCCGGCGGTGTGGGCGGTGCTGGCCTGGGTGCGGCGCACCGTGTTCAACCAGGCTCCGACGATCGCCTACAACCCGACCACCACGGTCCAGACCGGGCAGACGCTGACCGGCAACCTCGGCGCCTCCGACGCCGAGGGCGATGCCCTGACCTACAAGGTGACCCAAGGGCCGAAGTACGGCACCCTGACCATCGATCAGGCCACCGGCAACTTCACCTACACCCCGAACGACATCAATTACACGGCGGTGCAGACCGATTCGTTCTCAGTGTCGGTGACCGACGGCAAGTTCAACCTGCTAGGCCTGTTCAGCCCGCACAGCGCCAAGGCCGGCATCGACGTTTCGGTGCTCAACCCCGAAGTCGAGCGGGTGATCCTGAACCTGCCCGGCACCATTGCCAGCCCGGCGAATCCGCGCTACTCGGCCGACGGCCAATCCATCTTCTTCGCCGGCCAGCCGACCACCGGGGGCCGCTCGGAGATCTACCAGATCAAGACCGACGGAACGGCGCTGCAATGTGTGACCTGCGGTGTCACCGTCAGCGAAACCGGAAATCTGGCCAAACCCGTTCCCGTCGATGATGGTTCGGGCCGCGTGTTGGTGCTGGTGAACGTCGCCGGGCAGACGCCGCGTTACTCCATGCTGGAGACCGGAATCAATGGGACCCAGCTGGTTTCGATCACCACGCCGGCCGGCGGTGGTTACGCCATCGATCCGCAACGCGAGATGCGGGTGTCGCCGGACGGCACCCACGTGTTGTACACCCGAATCGTGATCGGGCCCAACAACCTTCTGCAGGCCTTGCCGATTGTCGGCACACTCACCCGCGCCGATACCGGCTATACGGTGACCGATGCCCGGGTCGTGTACCCCACCGGCGAAGGCAAGCAGTGGACGCCGGACGGCAAAGGCGTGGTGATCCTCGGCGGCCAGTTCGACGCCGGCAACGTCGACGATATCGAGGTCGACCTCGCCACCGGCAAGGCGACCAGGGTGACTGCCAACCTCGACTACGACGAGGACATGGACTACTCGCCCAACATGCAGTGGATCGCCATCGGCAGCACCCGCGGGCTGGACGCACTGACCCCGATGACGCGGATCATCCGGCAGAACTTCCTGCCGGTGTATGTCGGCGCACCCGTGTACCTGGAGTGGGCGAGCCCGGTCAACATCTCCAACCAAGAGTGGATCGTCGCCGTCGGCGATGAGCTCAACCGGGAGAACGGAGTTCCGCTGTTCGACACCGGCGACGGGTACGCCGCCCGCAGCATGCCGAGCTGGAATCCCGATGGCACCGCAGTCACGTTCTGGGAGTCCAGCGCCACCGATCCGACGGTGTCCCGACTGGTCATCGCGAACCTGAAATACACCACCAGCGTCGGCCCGGTGGCCGCGGACCGGTCGACCCCGAGCTCAGATTCGTGGGCCCCCGCTCTCGGCACCTACGTCGCTGCCACGACACCCCTGCCGGCCACCGGAACCTATTCGGGGAAGGGTGGTGGCACCGCGGTCGTGACCGAGGCGCCGGACCCGAACGATGCCACGCGGACCGTCCGTACCGTCACCTACAGCAACTATGTGAACGAACTGGGTGAGATTCTCAACGGCACCGAATCGGCCGATTACAACGCCAGTCAGACGACGGTCCATTACCTGGCCGACATCACCGTGACCGGAGCCCACACCGGCTATCTGACGGCTGACGCGAACATCAACGCCTTCCAGCAGTCGTTGACCGGCACCATCACCTCCAGTGTCGACGGCGATGTGCAGTCACTGCCGGATCCGGATGCGGCCCACCAGGCACAGCAGGACGCCTAACAGCCTGCCATTGAAAGGACCGCATCATCGGAAGTATCGACGAATTACCCAGTGGTGCAATACTGCTCGGCGAGGATCGCGTCACGGGATCCTCCGGAGGGACGCACCACCATGTGTATCCCGGCACCGGTCGCGTGAACGCCGTTGTCGAGATGGCCGGAGCCGTGGAAGTCGACAAGGCGGTCGAGACGGCCGCGCGGGCTCAGCGAACCTGGATGGCGTACCCGCCCGACCGGCGCCGCGACATCTTGTTCGACCTGGCGGACCTCATCAGTGAGCACCACGCCGAGTTCGCCCGGATCAACACCCACGACTACGGCGTGCCGACGTCGTTGGCCGCGACGTCAGTGCTGACCGAGCGGTTCTTCCGGTTCTACGCCGGGTACGTCGACAAAGCCGATGGCGCAAGCACTCCCGTTCCGGGCGGCTTCGACCTCAATCTGGTAGAGCACGAACCGTACGGCGTTGTGGGCGTCATCGCGCCATGGAACGGCGCGCTCGTGGTGATCGGGCTGGCGGTCGCTCCGGCCCTGGCTGCGGGCAATGCCGTCGTCGTCAAGCCGTCGGAACTTGCGCCATTTGCGGCACTGCGGTTCGGCGAGCTGTGTCTGGAAGCCGGCTTGCCGGCCGGGCTCGTCAATGTGCTGCCCGCGGGAGCAGAGGGTGGCGAGGCTCTCGTGCGGCACCCCGGAGTGGGCAAGGTTCATTTCACGGGAGGCACCGCCACTGCCCGCAGGGTGCTGACGGCCGCCGCGGAGAACATCACCCCGGTGGTCGCGGAACTCGGTGGCACAGCTGCCGCCATCATCTTCGACGACGCTGACCTGGAGGCCGCCGCGAACCTGTCCGCGCACCAGGGGCCGATCATGCAGGCCGGGCAGAGCTGCGCCTGCAGTAGCCGAATCCTGGTTCACGACAACGTCTATGACGCGTTCATGGAGAAGTTCCTCGCCGCTGTCACGCGAGCGCCGATCGGCGACCCGCTGCGCTCGGATGTGCTCTTCGGCCCGGTGATCAACCAGGCCGCCGTCGACCGCGTCCTGGGCACCATCGCGCGGGCGACCACCGAAGGATCCGGCGATCTCGTGCTGGGCGGCAACCGGATCGGCGGCGAGCTGGCCGCAGGCTTCTACGTCGAGCCGACGGTGTTCGCGGACGTCGACAACCGCTCATCCCTGGCCCAGGAGGAGACGTTCGGGCCGGTCGTGTCGGTGCTGCGGTTCCGCGACGACGCCGAGGCCGTGGACCTGGCCAACGACACCCGCTACGGACTCAACGCATTCGTCCACACCACGAATCTGCAACGCGCCCATACCGTGTCACGGCAACTTGAGGCGGGGTCGATCTGGGTGAACAGCCGAAGCGACATCCAACCCCAAGGTCCCTACGGCGGATACAAACGCAGTGGGATCGGCCGGTCGGGCGGAATCGAAGGCCTCCGAGAGTTCCGCCAGACCAAGAACATCCGGATCAAGGTGTCCTGACCGCGGGGTCAGGCCTCCAGCCTGGCCCGAACACTCGCGAGTCGTTGCTGCAACTCGGCCTCGCTGATGACGCCGCGGGCGACCAGTGAATGTGCGAGCGAGACCAACTGGTTCTCCGGGTACGGCAGGCTCGCGTACACGGTGGCCGAGAGGGCATCCTCCTCGTCGCGACGTTCTTTGAAGCTGAGAACCTCTGTGTCGCAGGCGGAATGGTCGAGCGCGTCGCACAGTCCGTCGAGGCTGGTTTTCCATGGGGGAACCGGGTTTTCCACACCCCACTTCGCGGCCATGCGTGCCCAGACCTGGTCGCGCTCCACGATGTCCCGCAGCGGTGCGATCTCGGTCATCCGGCTGTCCCTGGGTGCATCGCCGGACGCGTCGTCACGATCGCGTTGGTGGTCACGCCCGGCTTGGGGAGCGCTACCCCGATCAGGCAGTCGCGCGTGATGATCTCGGCCAGTTGGTCTTCGGTCCACCCGTCGGTGCCCTCGGGGCGCATCGGCATCACCATGAACCGGTGCTTCTGGTTGGAGTCCTCGACCCTGACCTCGATGTCGTCCGGCAGGTACAAGCCGAATTCGGCCAGCACCTGGCGCGGCCAGCGGACCAGGCGCCGCCGGTAGTTGGGCGTGCGGTACCACTCCGGCGAGTTTCCCAGAATCGGCCGGGGATAGCACGAGCACAGCGCGCAGACGATGACGTGATGCACCGTCGGTGTATCGGCGAGAATCTGGAACGCGACGAAATCGCTTGGGGTACCGAACCCCGTCGGCTCCAGCCAGTCGACACCGACGGCCTTGCTCGCCGCCAGTGAGTCGTTGACGGCGAGTTCGGCGAACTCGGGATCGAGCCAGGCACGTGCGACGAGCCGGGCCGCCGGGGTGGGGCCGATCTGCTCGGCGAACTCGGTGAACCGTCGATGCTCCTCGGCGGTGAAAATGCCCTTCTCGATGCACAATTCGCGCAATGCGATCTCGAGGACCTCGAAGTCGGTGATCTCGTCGACCATGGGCTTCACGGTGCGGGCGTGATCGTGGTCATGATCGTGGTGGTGATCGGAGCCGTGATCCGACATGCAAATCCTTTCTGGCAACAGGGAATCGAGCTAGGTGGCTGCTTCCAGCCAGCGTTCGGGGATTTCGGTGCGCAAGGTGTCCTGCGCCGTGCCGGTGTAGTCGTGCCACAGTTCGGACTGGTTGAACTCGACGACGTAGAACCACTCAGGGGGAGCCTCGGGGATGTCCCAGGTCTCGTCCTCCGGCGCCGGACTTTCGTAGGCCAGTACGGCGATCCTGCCGGTCGCGCCGCGCACGTACTCCGGGGTGCGGGTGTAGAAGATCACCGGCAGCTCGCGCACCGTCACCGCGTCGCCGACCTTGAACTTCGGCGTGCCGGCCTGCCCCGCGTAAATCTGCGGATCGCCGATGCCGACGGCATCGATGTGGTGCTTGTTGCGCTTGACGTTCGCGCCGTCGCCTTCCGACCGGGGCGTGGCTTCGAGGGTCTTGCCGTCGAGTCCGCCCTCGTAGCGCGCCTTGACCTCGGCCATGCGCTCCATGAGCTCGCCGAGGGCGATGTGGTGCTTCTCGAGCAGGACCCGCGCGACCGACAGCAGCCACCGGCCGTAATAGGGGAGACCCAGATACTCCGCCCGGCCGACGTCGACGTTGCCGATCCGGCGCCGCTCCTCCGACAGCCAGATGCCGCGCCAGGCCAGCACCTCGCAGATGACGTACGTCATGTGTTCCCACAGCTCGTACTGCTTGTTGACGTACTCCATCGGCGCATCGGGCTCACCACCCACGTCGTGCACCGGTTTCAGGTACGCCTGGATGCGGGCGGAGTCCAGCATGTCGGGGTAGGGGGCATCGGGAAGTTCCGGATAGGACGATTTCAGTCGGGACACCAAGCCCAGCTGGGCTGCGCGCTCGGCCGCTGTGCTCATGACAGCTCCTCGTGTTGTGCAGACGCGACAAACTGACGCGAGGGTCGATCCCGCATCAAACACGTACTGAGGAACGAACGCACCCCCGCGTCCTGGCTCACTTGACTACCCAGCGACGATAACGCGGTCGCGGCGGCCACGTGCCGCTTTGGTGGTATTCGTAGAACCTGTTGGCAGACAACGCTATTCGGATGCGACTGGGCGGTGGTCGGCGGGTGGCGGCCCCACCTGCGGTCCGCTGGGGCACCGATCGAGTTCGCTGCGGCGGTTGTCGGCAGATCTCCGTCTTTCCCCAGCCGACGTGACGTGTGATGCTGTGCTCGGTATCGGCGTCGGAAGGGCCTGGGCGATGGACGTGAACACGATCAGCGACGACATGCGGGAACTGCTGGAACGCGCGCTCGGCCCCTTGCCCGATTCATGCGACCTACCCATTCCACCCATGGGACTGTCGGTCGAGGAAGAACGCGAGCAACGCAAGCGTGACCTCGCCGTCGCGTTCCGGGTGTTCGGCAAGCTCGGCTTCTCCGAAGGCGTCGCCGGGCACATGACCGCTCGCGATCCGGAGCACCCGGAATTGTTCTGGGTGAACCCGTTCGGCATGAGCTTCAACCAGATTCGCGTCAGTGACCTGATCTGCGTCGACCACCAGGGCCGCGTCGTGCACGGCACGCGACCGGTCAATGCGGCAGCGTTCACCATCCACGCCCAGGTGCACAACGCGCGGCCCGACGCCGTCGCCGCCGCTCACACGCATTCGCTGTACGGCAAGGCGTTCTCGGCCTTGGGCATCCCGCTGGAGCCGCTCACCCAGGACGCCTGCCCCTTCTACGAAGACCAGGGCCTCTACCTCGACTACCGCGGTGTGGTCCTGGCGGAGGAAGAAGGCAAAAACATCGCCGCCGCGATCGGTGACAACAAGGCAGCCATCCTGCGTAACCACGGCCTCATCACCGTCGGCACCTCGGTCTCGGCGGCCGCCTGGTGGTTCGTCACGATGGAGCGGTCGTGTCAGGCGCAACTGCTCGCGATGGCTGCGGGTGCGCCCACCGTCATCGACCACGACACCGCCAAGTTGGTGCACAGCCAGATCGGCAGCGACCTGGTGGCCTGGTTCCAGTTCCGGCCGCTGTGGGAGCAGATCGTCGCCGGCCAGCCGGACGTCTTCGACTGATGGGACTGTTCCCGGGGTTCACCGACGCGCGGCTGGCCGTCAACGGCGTCGAGATTCAGGCTGTCGTCGGCGGCTCCGGCCCGCCGCTGCTACTGCTCCACGGCGCGCCGCAGTCCCACGTGATGTGGCATCACCTCGCACCCCGACTGGCCGAGCGGTTCACCGTCGTCGCGACGGACCTGCGCGGCTACGGCGACAGCTCGAAACCGCCGGGCGGCGGCGACCACGCCGACTACAGCTTCCGGACCATGGCCGCCGATCAGGTCGCGGTCATGAAGCAGCTCGGCCACGACGTCTTCAGTGTCGTCGCCCACGATCGCGGTGCCCGTGTGACGCACCGGATGCTCCTCGATCACCCCGAGGCCGTCACCCGCGCGGCGTTGCTCGACATCGTCCCCACCAAATACGTCTACGACCACACGGACCGCGCGCTGGCCACCGCCTACTTCCACTGGTTCTTCTTCATCCAGCCGGCGCCGCTGCCCGAGCTGATGATGCAACCGGCGGCGGGCGTCCTGCTCAAGGCCTTTCTCGGGGCGTTCGGCGGCACGGACTGCTACGACCCCGAGGCCATGGCGGAGTACGAGCGCTGCTTCTGCACCCCGGAAGCCATCCACGCCATGTGCGAGGACTACCGCGCCGCCGCCGGCATCGATCTGCGGCACGACGCCGCCGACGAGGGACGGATGATCGAGTGCCCGTTGCTGATCCTGTGGGGGTCGCGCGGCGTGGTCGGGCAGCTGTATCAGCCGCTCGAGGTGTGGCAGCGGTACGGCAGCGACGTCCACGGCCTCGCCATCGACGCCGGCCACTTCCTGGCCGAAGAGCGCCCCGACGAGACGTTCGCGGCGCTGGACGAATTCCTCAGTTGAGCGCGGCGCCCAGCGTCTTCATATCAATATCTGAGCTGATTCATTGCTGGACCGTTCACTGTGGGCTCATGTCCACCACATCCCGTACCCGCCGCTACGGCGTCGTCACCCTCGCCGGATTCGCTGCGCTCTCCCTGGCGGCATGCGGATCGTCCAACACGCCGTCGGCCGGCTCCACCGCCGGCAGCTCGTCGCCATCGTCCGCCAGCCCCGCTCCCGCGGGTCCCGGGGGTCCGGGGGGTCCCGGCGGCAAGGACCGGCTGTCCGGGCTGGTCAATTCGGTGACGGGCGGCACCGTGTCGATCACGGGCAAGGACGGGCCGGGCACCGTGAATATCACCGATTCGACCCGCATCACTCAGCTCGGCCCCGGTCAGCTGACGGACGTCACGGCCGGTGAATGCGTCGCAGTCCGCCCGGTCAAGGGCAGCAACGACACCGGGTCCGCGGTCACGGCCGCCAACGTCCTGGTCGGCCGGCCCGGCAACGCGCAATGCGGTCAGAAGGGCGGAAAGCGCGAGCACGGCATCAACGGCACCGTCGCCTCGGTGAACGGCGGCACGATCATGGTCACCGACGCCGACAACGCCCAGATCACCGTGACAGTGACGCCCGATACCCGCTACACCAAGAGCTCCAGTGCCGACGCGAAGGCGATCGCCGCCGGGATGTGTCTGGGCGCGCGCGGTACCAAGGACGGCAACGGCGCCCTGCAGGCGACGTTCGCGATGGTCCGGCCCGCCGTGAACGGGGCGTGTGGCGGGGGCGGGGGTGGTGGGCACGACCACCACTGAAGTCACTCCGGGATCACCCCGGCGGCGCGAAGAACTCCAGCGCGATGCCGTCGGGGTCGCGGAAGCTCAGCCCCGAGCCGTACGGCGCGTCGATGACGCCGCCGTGGGTGATGCCCAGCTCCTCGAGTTTGGCGGCCCAGTCGACGAGTTCGGCCCGTGAAGCGCAGCCGAAGCCGACGTGGTCGAGGCCGGCCCGGAACTCACTGAACTGGCCCGGCGCGATGGGTCGGTCGTGCTCGTGGATACCGAACAGCGTGCCACCGGGTAGTGCCCACACCAGATGTCGGTAGCCGGCGTCGGTGTGCTCGTCGAGCACCGGATCCTCGCCGATGAGGGTGCGGTACCAAGGGCCGCTGACGGCCATGTCGCTGACCGTGACGGCGACGTGGTTCAGTGCTGCGAACGCCATGAGATGCCTCCTGCTGTTGGAAGTTGTTTCACACCACAGGTTTTCCGCGCCGCGCGCGCGCCCGCATGTCCCACAGGTACAGCTGGTAGCCGAACAGCCACACGTCGCGCGGGATCACCCGGTCGGCCAGCCGCAGCGTCGTCATCAGCCGGTCGAACCAGTACTGCTGGCTCGGCGTCCATCGCAGCTTCATGTGGGTGCGGAACTCGGCGGGCAGGAAGCCCGTCGTCGCAAACAGATTGAACGGCCCGGCCAGCCGGCGCAGCGGGGTGGGCAGGAAGGCCAGCGATGCCACCCCGTGCAGGTGTTCGCGCACGGGTTCGTCGATCCGCAGCTCGTCGAGCGTCCGTTTCCAGTACTCGTCGAAGGCGACGCGGTCGGCCGGCCACATGTCCTCCCGCACCTGCAGCGTGGTCCCGAGGGTGCGCGCGTCCCGATAGATGGCGTCGGCGGCGTCGGGGCTGAGCGGTCCGTAGAGGAACTCGTGCTGATCGACGTAGTAGCGGTAGAGGCACGACGCCACCCACAGCTGCAGTTTCGGGTCGAACGCGTGGTACCGGACCGGGCTGGACGCCGTCGACCGCACCAGCGTGTGCACCCGGTCCACCTCGCGGCGGATGAGCGCACGGTCGTCGTCCGTGCCGTACACGGCGGCGGCCAGATAGGTGCCTGTGGTGCGGGCGCGCTTGAACGGGTGCTTGTACACGTTGCCGCTGTCGACGGGGCTCTCCAGCACACCGTAACCCACCCCGGGCAGCGCCAGTTGCATGATCACATTGGCCGCCGGCGCCAGCGCCGCTGCGGGGTTGACGAGGTCGACAACCCGCGTCGGGTGCCGAGGTGGACCGAGCCGCATGATGCCGAGTAAACACCCTGTGAGACGCTGCCCGGCGTGTTTGACAGAAGCGCCCCGCGGGCGGCCGGTCTGGCGCTCGGCTACCTGGCCGACGTGTGCTGGGCCGACCCGCGCCGCGGCCATCCCGTAGCGCTGTTCGGAACGGCCGCGGCCGCGCTGGAACGGCGTACCTACGCCGACAACCAGCTGGCAGGGGCCGGTCACACCGCGGCACTGCTGGTCGGTTTGGGCGCGCTCGGCTTCGGCCTGGAACGCGCCGCGCGGGGCCCGGTGGCCAAGACGCTGGTCACCGCGGTGGCGACCTACACGGCGCTGGGCGGCACGTCACTGGCCCGGACCGGCGCCGACATGGCGGCGCGGTTGGGGCGCGGCGACGTGGTCGCGGCCCGTGAGCTACTGCCGTCCCTGTGCGGGCGCGACCCGTCGGCGCTCGAGGCGGACGGGCTGGCCCGGGCCGCACTGGAATCTGTCGCGGAGAACACCTCCGACGCGCAGGTCGCGCCGATCCTGTGGGGCGCGGTCGCCGGGGTGCCGGGACTCCTGGTGTACCGCGGCGCCAACACCCTCGATGCGATGATCGGTCACCTCAACCCGCGCTACACCCGGTTCGGCTGGGCGGCAGCACGATTCGACGACGTCCTCAACTACGTGCCGGCCCGTGTGACGGGGCTGTGCGTGATGGTGGCGTCCCGTCGGCCGGCCGCGGCGTGGCGGGCCTGGCGCGCCGACGCGCGCAAGCACCCGAGCCCCAATGCCGGTGTGGCGGAAGCGTCCTTCGCCGGGGCTCTCGGCGTGCAACTCGGGGGAGCGACGCAGTACGCGCACCGGCTCGAGATGCGGCCGACCCTCGGCGACGGACCGGCTCCGGCCGTGGCGGACCTGAAAAGGGCGGTGCGACTGACCCGCCGGGTGCAAGCGCTGGCGACGGTGGTTGCGGTGGGGCTCAGCGCCGCCGGCCGTAGCGGTCGGCGAGCTTCTCCTCGGCGGTGACCGGGGCGGCCGGCTCGTCAGGATCGGGGCCGCCGGAAGTCTCGGCGCCCGAACCGGATTGGGCCTTCTCGAGCCGGCGCTGACGGATCTCGGCCACCACGAAGTACCCAAGCCCGAGCGGCGCGACGATGCCGAACGCGATCCACTGGATGCCGTACGAGAGGAACGGTCCGGCATCCAGGTTGGGCAGGGCGATGACTCCCAGACCACCCGGCTGGCCGTCGACCAGCTGCAGGTAATCGCCCGCGAGCGGCACGCCCGTCACCTGCGAAATCTGGGTCAGGTTGATCGAGTACACCTGCTGAATACCGTTCTGTTTGAACGGTTCCTTGCCTGACATGAGCGGTTCGGGGTCGCGCAGGCGCCCGATGATCGTGACGGTGCCGGCCGGTGGCGCGGCGAACGGCGGCACCCCTTCGCCGGCCTTGATGTAGCCGCGGTTGACCAGCACCGTCGGGCCGCCGTCGACGGCGAACGGAGTCAGGACCTCGTATGACGGGTCACCATCGTTCGTCCGCAGCCGGACCAGGACCTCCGCCTCCGGGCGGTAGTGGCCCGTCGCCGTCAGCCGTCGCCACTGCGCGTCCGGGGCCGACGAATCCTGGTGCGGCAGAACCGAAGTCAGCGGAACAGGTTCGGTGTTCAGCGACGATGCGATCTGGTTGTTCTCCCGCGAGGTGCGGGTGTTCTTACCCAACTGCCACGGCGCGAGCACCGTGAAGCACAGGTAGGCGAACGCGATCACCACGACGAACAGGGCCAGCCACTGCGGCCGGAAGAGGAACCCGAGGCGGCGCATCAGTCGCCTCGTTCCGCCAGCAGCTTGTCGACCCACTCGTGCAGACCCGGCAGGGAGGCCTCGATCACCGCGAAGGTCTCTTCGAAGTCGTCGATGTTGCCGTAGTACGGGTCTTCGACGTCCAGCGCGTGGGCGCCCGACCGCGGATCGAACGAGCGCATCATCCGCACCCGGTCCGGGTCGGCGCCCAGGTCGTTCAGGATGCGGGTGTGGTTGCGGCCCATGGCGACGACCATGTCGGCGGCCAGATGGTCGGCGGCGATGGCCGCGGCCGCATGCGCGGTGGGGTAGCCGTGCGCACGCAGTACCCGCTCGGCACGGCTGTCGGCGGGGTCACCGGCATGCCAGCCGCCGGTGCCTGCGCTGGTCACCCGGACCACGTCGGCCAGCCCGCGCTCGCTGATCTGGTGGGCGAACATCTTCTCGGCCATCGGCGACCGGCAGATGTTGCCCGAACAGATGAACGTCACGTGCACCTGGTCAGACACCCAGCACCTCCCGTAGCTCGTCGACGGTGGCGACCCGCCGGACCGTCGCGTCGTCAGTGAAATCGGTTGCGCCGTAACCCCAGTCGACGACGATGGTGTCGATCCCGTGGTGCGCGGCGCCGTGCACGTCGTGCGACCGGTCGCCGACCATCAGCACGTGGTCGGGTACCGGGGTCAGCTGGGCGAGCGCGTGGGCGACGACGTCGGCCTTCGCCGACCGGGTGCCGTCGACGCTGGCGCCGGCGATCACCTCGAAATGTTCGTCGATGCCGAAGTGCTCGACGATGCGCCGGGCGGTCGGTTCGGCCTTGGACGTCGCGACGGCCAGGCGCACCCCGGCGGCCCGCAGATCGGCCAGGAGGTCCTCGATGCCGTCGAACATCCGGTTCATGGACCAGCCGCGCGCGGTGTAGTCGGCGCGGTAGGCAGCGATGGCATCGTCGGCCTTCTCGCCCAGACCCAGCGAGCCCAGCGTCACGTGCATCGGCGGGCCGACGATGCGTTCGACGAGGTCACCGTCGGGTATGTCGGCGCCGATCGCACCGAGCGCGTGGCGGAAGCTGGCGACGATGCCCTCGGCGGAGTCGGTCAGCGTCCCGTCGAGGTCGAATAGCACCAACTGCGGGGTCACGCTGTCATTCTCCCTGATGGACCTGGGCGCCCGCGCCGCGCACCAGACGAGTTCCTCCTCGGGAGGGACCAAATGGCTGCTTTGAGGGTCCGACGAGCGACCATTTGGTCCTTCTCGGCTTCTGACAGCTCTGATCTAGGGTTTACCTGTGGAACCCGGGGCGCGCTATCACGGCGATCAGGCTGTGATTCCCGGCATGCTCGACTTCGCGGTGAACGTCCGCGCCGGCGGCCCGCCGCAGTGGCTCGCCGACCGGCTCGCGGCGCGGCTGGCCGACCTGGGCAGCTACCCGACCTCATCCGACGTGGCCGCGGCGCGCGCTGCCGTGGCCGCCCGACACGGCCGTGACCTGCATGAAGTGGCGCTGCTGTCGGGCGGTGCCGAGGGATTCGCGCTGCTGCCGCTGCTGCGACCCCGCCTGGCGGCGCTGATCGCGCCGTCGTTCACCGAGCCCGAAGCCGTGTTCGACGCCGCTGGGGTGCCCGTCGCGCACGTGGTGCTGGACGCGCCCTTCCGGCTGTCCGGGGCGGCCGCGGTACCGGCCGAGGCCGACCTCGTGATTGTGGGCAATCCCACCAATCCGACCGGCGTCCTGCACCGCCGTGACGAGATTCTGGCGCTGCGGGCCCCGGGACGGATCATCGTCGTCGACGAGGCCTTTGCCGACGCTGTGCCCGGCGAACCGGAGTCGCTGGCCGGTCGGTCGCTGCCCGACGTCGTGGTGCTGCGCAGCCTGACCAAGACCTGGTCGCTGGCGGGACTGCGGGTTGGCTACGCGCTGGGCGCACCCGACGTGCTGGCGCGGCTGACTGGGCAGCGGCCGCACTGGCCGCTGGGCACACTGCAGCTGGAGGCGCTGACGGCGTGCTGCCAAGCGGCCGCGGTCGCCGAGGCCGAGGCCGGAGCGCGACGGTTGACCGAGTTGCGGGCCGAGATGGCGGCGGGTCTGACGGCAGCTGGTTTCCCGGTGGCCGACGGGGTGGCCCCCTTCGTCCTGTTCTCGGTGCCGGACGCCGAGCTGGCCCGGAAGCACCTGGCGGGCAAGGGGATCGCGGTGCGCCGCTGCGACACGTTCTTCGGGCTGCCCGACGGCTACTTGCGCGCGGCAGTCCGTCCGGAATGGTCTGTGCTTGTCGAAGCGCTAGAGGAGGTGCCCTGGTGAGTGTGCCGTTGCGGGACGTCATCGCCGTGCTGGACCGCGCATATCCGCCGGCCCTGGCGCACAGTTGGGACTCCGTGGGTCTGGTCTGCGGCGACCCGTCCGAGGCCGTGGCGTCGGTGACGATCGCGGTCGACGCCACCGCGGCCGTCGCGGCGTCGGTGCCGGACGGCGGGCTGCTGCTGGCGCACCACCCGCTGCTGCTGCGCGGGGTCGACACGGTGGCCGCCGATACCGGCAAGGGCGCGCTGATCCACTCGCTGATCCGCCGCGGCGCGGCGCTGTTCAGTGCGCACACCAATGCCGATGCCGCCGCGCCCGGGGTGTCGGATGCGCTGGCCGAGGCACTGGGCCTGCAGGTCGACGGCGTGCTCGACCCCGCCGAGGCGCGGGCTGACCTGGACAAATGGGTCGTCTTCGTGCCCCACGTGAACGCCGACGCGGTCCGGGATGCCATGTTCGCCGCCGGTGGCGGACAGATGGGTGACTACTCGCACTGCAGCTGGGCGACCATGGGCGTCGGCCAGTTCCTGCCGCTCGAAGGCGCAACGCCGACCATCGGCATGGTTGGTGCCGTCGAGCAGGTGGCCGAAGACCGTGTCGAGGTGATCGCGCCGTCGCGGCTGCGTCGGGCGGTGCTGACGGCGATGCGCGCGGCTCACCCCTACGAGGAACCGGCGTTCGACGTTCTGACCTTGGCGCCTCTGCCGTCGGACGTGGGGATCGGGCGTATCTGCTCGTTGCCGGAGTCGGAACCGTTGTCGGCCTTCGCTTCCCGCGTCGCGCGTGGATTGCCCACCACGTCGTGGGGTGTGCGCGCATCGGGCGACCCGGACGCCCTGGTGTCCCGCGTCGCGGTCTGCGGGGGCGCGGGCGACTCACTGCTGGACGCGGTGACCAGGGCCGGTGTCGACGTCTACGTGACATCCGATCTACGCCATCATCCGGCCGACGAGCACCGCCGCGAATCGGACGTGGCGCTGGTCGACGTGGCGCATTGGGCGAGTGAATTTCCATGGTGCGAGCAGGCCGCCGGGGTCTTGCGTGCACAATTCGGTGATGCGTTGCCGGTGCGGGTCAGCCAGATTCGTACCGACCCCTGGAACGTCGAGATAACCTGCTGAGAGACGTGAACATGAAAGCTGAAGTGTCGCAACAACGTTTGTTGCTCGAGGTGGCCGAAGTGGACGCCGCGCTGACCCGCCTGACGCACCGGTCGACGCATCTGGTCGAGCAACAGCGCTTCGACGCCGTGCAGGCCGAGCACCGCGAGGCCAACGATCGGCTGGCGGCACTGAGCATCGCTGTCGAGGATCTGGACGCGCAGATCGCCAAGTTCGAGTCCGAGATCGACGCGGTGCGCCAGCGCGAGACGCGCGACCAGCAGCTCATGGACAGTGGTTCGGTCGGGGCGAAGCAGGTGGCCGAACTGCAGCACGAGCTGGAGACGCTGCAGCGCCGGCAGGCCGCGCTGGAGGAGCAGCAGCTCGAGATCATGGAGCGGCGCGAAGAGCTGCAGGGCGAGCGGAACGAGGAGCTGGCCCTGATCGACGCGCTGCAGGGTGACCTGACCTCGGCGCAGGTCGAGCGCGATCAGGCGCTGGTGTCCATCGACGAGTCGCGGCAGGTGGCGTCCGATCGCCGTGCGGCGCTGCTGGGTTCGGTGGCCCCGGAACTGGCCGAGATGTACGAGAAGCAACGCAAGCAGGGTGGTGCCGGCGCGGGACTGCTGCAGGGCGGTCGGTGCGGCGCCTGCCGCATCGACCTTGATCGTGGTGAGCTGTCCCGGGTTTCGGCGGCCGCCGACGACGATGTGCTGCGCTGCCCCGAGTGCGGGGCGATTCTGGTGCGGGTCAAGGACTTCCGCGCTGGGGAAACCGGTCTGTGAGAGTTCTGGTCGAGGCCGACGGCGGCTCACGCGGCAATCCGGGACCGGCGGGCTATGGCGCCGTGGTGTTTTCGGCCGACCGGGCCGAGGTGCTGGCGGAGAGCAGCGCCTCCATCGGGGTGGCGACCAATAACGTCGCCGAGTACCGGGGTCTGATCGCGGGCCTGGAAGCCGCGGCCGCTCTGGATGCCGATGACGTTGCGGTGTCGATGGATTCGAAGCTGGTCGTCGAGCAGATGTCCGGCCGCTGGAAGGTCAAGCACCCGGACCTGGTGCCGCTGAACCAGGAGGCCGCGGCGTTGGCCCGACGCTTCGGGCGGGTGAGCTACACGTGGATTCCGCGCGCGCAGAACTCTCATGCCGACCGATTGGCCAATGAGGCCATGGACGCGGCGGCCGCGCCGACGCGGTCAGTATCCCCGGCGGCGGTGACAGAATCGAAAGCCGCTGCGGCACAGCCATCCCCACCTGGCTGGACTGGCGCTGTCGGGGCGCCGACCCGGTTCCTGCTGTTGCGCCACGGCCAGACCGAGCTGTCGGTGCACCGTCGTTACTCGGGCCGGGGTAACCCGCCGCTCACCGAACTCGGTCGCGAGCAGGCTGCGGCGGCCGCCGCGTATGTCGCTGGCATCGACGGAATCTCAGCGGTGCTCAGCTCGCCGTTGCAGCGCGCGCTGGACACCGCGAAGGCTGCAGCGGATGCGCTTGGCCTGGCTGTCACCGTCGACGACGACCTCATCGAGACCGACTTCGGCGATTGGGAAGGCTTGACGTTCCGCGAAGCGGCCGAACGGGATCCGGAGTTGCACGGCCGCTGGCTGGGGGATACCAGCGTCGCGCCGCCCGGCGGCGAGAGCTTCGATACGGTGACCCACCGGATTCGCCGTGCCCGCAATCGGATCATCGCCGAACACGGCGCGACGACGGTCCTGGTCGTCTCGCACGTCACGCCGATCAAGACCATCCTGCGGCAGGCGCTCGATGCCGGACCGGGGATCCTGTACCGCCTGCACCTGGACCTGGCGTCGTTGAGCATCGCCGAGTTCTTCGGCGACGGTGGCTCCGCGGTGCGGCTGGTCAATCAGACCGCGTATCTGTAGCTCCGGCGGTTTGCTGACTCACAGGTTTGTCGTGTGAGGACAGAGCGGGGCGGGTAGTCCTCGTTTTTTCGTCGGTTGCGGACATAGTTCGACAGCTGTCGCCCGCGCAGAATCGGCGTAGCAACATTTCGAACGGTTGTTGAACGCGCATTGATCGCAGCTGGGCAGAGCTGCCGCGCGTCCGACCCGGTTGGCCGCGCACGCCGCGGAACGTGTTGACATCAGTCACGGTTCGACCTCAAGGCAGGGGAGTGAATGGCCACGCTCATCGCCGGGCACGCTGAGACGACGGCAGGAGCGGACCATCTGCACTCGCTGGGCCGCAATCTTCGTGGTCACGGCGCGCATCGCGAGCTGGACCGGCAGCTGGATCGCTTCCGGCGCCGCCTCGAGCGGCAGCGCACCACCGGCGGCGCGACCGACGACCTGTTGGCGGGTGTCCAGCGGCTCCGGCGTGACTTGAGCGGTCGCGCGGTGGCCCATGGTGTCGGGCGCCTGAATGCCATTCGGCATGCCGTCGACTCGCTACGTGGCGTTTCGTCGCGGGAGACCATCAAGGCCGCGACGACGTTGTTGTGCCGAGACTTCGGATTCAGCCGGGTGATGGTCTCCACAGTCCGCGAGCACGACTGGCTGCCGCGGCATCTGCACGCGCGTAGCGCGACATCTGGTTCCTTCCACGGGTTCTCGATGGGCGTGGCGGTCCGGTTCGAAGATTCCGAAGCGGAGGCCGCCCTGGTCCGGGGGCGACACGGCGTCGTCGTGTCCCGGCCGACCGCGTCGGCCCGGCAGGACTACCTCGCGGCGCCGATCACCGTCGGCGGCACGGTGATCGGGATGCTGCATGCCGACTTCCCGGAAGCCTCCGGCACCACGATCATGGATCAATTCGATCTGCTCGAAGCGTTCGCCGAGTGCCTGGCGGTGGTGTACGAGCGCGCGGTTCTCGAAGAGAAGGTGTCGCAACAACGGGTCGAGGTCGACAAGCTGTGCGCCACAATGGATCAACTCATGACCCCGGCGGTGCCGGGTGGCGCGGCAGCGTCGGATGCCGGTGGTTGCGACCCGGTTGCTCAGACCGCGAGTGAGCCGGCCGTCTTGCCCGAGCTGACCCCGCGTGAGCGGGAGGTCATGTCCTATGTGGCGACCGGTGCCACCAACCGTGACATCGCGCGGTGTCTGCTGATTTCCGAAGGCACCGTGAAGTCGCACCTCAAACGCATCGCCGAGAAGTTCAACACCACAAATCGCGCGGCCGCCCTCGCGATGTACCTGGCGATGGACGCCGGCGTGGGGAGCGGACGGTCACGATGACGCGCCGGGCGATGGTGACCAGGCTGAACCAGATTGACGGCCACCTACGCAGCGTGCTCAACCTGCCCCGATCGACCAAGGCGACCACCCTCGAGCAGGCCATCGCCAACTCGGCGGCCACAACCGAGGAAGTGCTCTTCGGTGATGACGGTGACGGCATCGCCCTCATGCCCGCCGTGGCGCAGCGGCTCTTGATGGCGTCGCTGCAGGCGCAGGTCGAGGCGCGCCTGATCTCAGGTGACGACTCGGGCACGACCGCACGGTCGGTGATCGACAGCATCCGGCGGTTGAAAGCCGCGTCGTCCGTTCCGGCGCTCGAGCGTCAGGTATGCACCGAGCTATGTCACACCATCGGGTTCAGCAGTGCGGTGCTGTCGTCGATAGCACCGGACAAGTTCATCCCCGTGACGTCGCACGGTACGCGTGGCACCGGAAACCCGGTGCCACGCAGCGCGTCCCTCGCCGAACAGGACTGCGTCAGGTTCCGTCGCGTCGTCCACGCCGGCGAAGCCGAGGTGCCGGCCACCGAAGGCTTCCGTGAAGTTCTGGGCGCCGCGGACTATTTGGTCGCGCCCATCGTGGTCGAGTCGAAAGTGGTTGCGCTGGTCCATATGTCGCGCGCCCGCGGCGCCGTGGCCGACGGCGACATCGAGACGCTGGGCCTGCTGCTGTCGGTGTATTCGTTCGTCTACGAGCGGTTGCTGAATTCGGGGCGGGTGGAACAACTCCGGGTGTCGATCATCGGCGCCGCCGCCCGATTGGCCGAGGAAGCCGACCGCATCGCCGGAACGGCCGTCAGCCTGTATGCCATCGGCGACGATGACACGGTCGAGGCGGACGCGGCGGTCGATGCGTTCACGGCGGCGTTGTCCAAGCGCGAACGGGACGTATTCGCCAGGATGGTGCGCGGTGAGTCCAACGCGGAGATCGCGGACGAGCTCGTCGTGTCGGTGGAAACGGTCAAGACTCATGTGAAGCGCATCCTGCGCAAGATCGGCGCCGGCAATCGGTTGGAGGCCATCACGCTCTACATGGATGCGCAATCCGGATTCGGTGAACAGGCGCAATAGTCGCGCGCTTTTCTGTATCTGCAGTTCTTTTGAATTTCTTCAATTATTGTCGCTGCGGTCTGCTGCGCCGTATTCGGAATGGTCATTCGGGAGCGGATTCAGCAATTTCGTGATACCGCTTTATTCGTATTGTCAGGCGGAATTGACATTCCGCAGCGTCGGGTGTTGTGCAGATCACACCTGTCCCCCCGATGGGGGGTACCTCACAGGAGTAGATCCCTCCATCTGGAGGTAGTCGTCATATGACCTGCGTTGATAGCGTCCCTACCCATGTTGGCCGCAGCGATCGCTCATCGACCGTGTGTAGTGGATTTGGCGCGTTGGTTGGAAAGCGCGGGCGGCAAATGGTAGCGATTGCGCGCACTGCCGCTAAGCCGGTTACCTCATTGGGTGGCTTCTTCGCCATGGCTTTCGACACTTTTGTGCAAATGTTCCAGCCGCCGTTCGCGTGGCATGAATACGTCATGCAGACGTGGTTCGTGGCACGCGTGTCGGTACTGCCCGCGCTGCTGCTCACGATGCCGTTCGCAGTGCTGTTGACATTCACCTTCAACATTCTGCTGACCGAATTCGGCGCCGCGGACTTCTCCGGCACCGGCGCCGCAATCGGCACGGTGAACCAGATCGGCCCGATCGTCACGGTGCTCGTGGTGTCCGGGGCGGGCGCGACGGCGATGTGCGCCGACCTCGGGGCGCGGACCATCCGCGAAGAACTCGACGCGCTGCGCGTGATGGGCATCAACCCCATCCGGTCGCTTGTGGTGCCCCGCGTGCTGGCCGCAACGACGGTGGCGCTGGCGCTGTCGGCGACGGTGATCCTCGTGGGCCTGACGGGCGCGTTCCTGTTCTGCACCACGGTGCAGCACGTCTCGCCAGGCGCCTTCGTCGGTGGCCTGAACCTCCTGACCGGACCGGGCGACATCATCGTCGCGCTCATCAAAGCCACGTTGTTCGGTATGGCTGCCGGCCTGATCGCCTGCTACAAGGGCACTTCCGTGCGCGGCGGTCCCGCGGGCGTCGGCAACGCCGTCAACGAGACCGTGGTGTTCACCTTCATGGTGCTGTTCGCCATCAACGTCATCGTGACCGCTGTCGCGATTCAGTACACGGTGTCGTGAGGGAGAGATGACTGTCGACGTCCCGAGCCGCAGGTTCCCGCGGCTCGACAAACTGACCAAGAGCTGGGTCGCGCGCTGGAACCGTATCGGTGAACAGGGCGCCTTCTATTCGCACACCGTCGGGTCGATTCCCGATGCCGTCGTCAACTACCGCGCGGAGCTGCTACGGCTCATCGCCGCAACAGGATTGGGCACCGGCGCGCTCGTCGTGGTCGGTGGCACCGTCGCGATCGTCGGCTTCTTGACGATGACGACCGGTGCTCTGGTGGCGATCCAGGGCTACAACCAGTTCTCGTCCGTCGGCTTCGAGGCTCTCACCGGATTCGCGTCGGCGTTCCTCAACGTCCGGATGATCGTGCCCGCGACCACTGCCGTCGCGCTGTCCGCCACCATCGGCGCCGGCGCCACGGCGCAGATCGGCGCCATGCGGATCAACGAGGAGATCGACGCCCTCGAAGTGATCGGCATTCGCAGCATCACCTACCTCGCCTCCACTCGGGTGCTGGCGGCGGTGGTCGTGGTGATTCCGCTGTACTGCGTTGCGGTCATGATGGCGTTCTTCGCCGCGCGCATGGGTACCACCACCGTCTACGGGCAGGGTGCCGGTGTGTACGACCACTACTTCAATACGTTCCTCAATCCGACCGACCTGATCTGGTCGTTCGTCCAGTGCGTCGCCATCACCATCGTGATCATGTTGGTACACACCTACTTCGGGTTCGCCGCCTCCGGTGGTCCGGCCGGTGTCGGTGAAGCGGTCGGGCGCGCGGTGCGCCTGTCCATGGTGATCGCCGCCGTGGAGATCGTATTCATCTCACTGGCCATCTACGGCCAGTCCGGCAACTTCAACATGGCGGGTTAGCCGGTGGAAGCGCGCAAGGGAGATCGTCGGATCTCGAATTCGTGGTGGGCACTGATCCTGATCACCGCCGTGGTGCTGTTCATGGCAGTCACCGTCGTCATCTTCACCGGGGCGGCCAAATCCTATGTGCCGGTGACCGTCATGGCCGACCGCGCAGGTCTGGTGCTGGAGACCAATGCCAAGGTCAAGATGCGCGGCGTACTGGTGGGCCGCGTCAGCCAGATCGACGTGAGCAAGTCAGGGGCAACACTCCAACTCAAGCTCGACCCGGACCAGGTGAAGTACATCCCCGCGAATGTCGGTGCGCAGGTGAGTGTTACGACGGCATTCGGCGCCAAGTTCGTCGACCTGGTGTATCCGCAGGCGCCGAGCAGCGCTCGGCTGGCCGCCGGCACGGTGCTGAAATCCATGCACACGACGACTGAGGTCGACACCGTCTTCGAGAACATCGTGAACCTGCTCGACATGGTGGATCCGGCGAAACTGAACTCGGTGCTCAGCGCCGTCGCCGAAGGCGTCCGCGGCCAGGGCGCGCGAATGGGCCAGGCCACAACGGATCTCAATGAGGTGCTGACGGCACTCAACTCGCGCTCGGACAAGATCCGTGACGACTGGCGGTCGTTCAAGCAGTTCAGCGACACCTACGGTGCGGCCGCCGACAACATCGTCAAAATCCTCAACGCCGCGAGCACCACCAGCAGCACGGTGACGGGCAAGGCCAAGGCCCTCGACAACCTGTTGATGAACGTCATCGGATTCTCCGAAGCCGGCACCGATCTACTGGGGCCCAACGGGGACAACCTCGTCGACGCGATCAACGGGCTGGAACCCACGACGAGCCTGTTGTTGAAGTACAGCCCCGGATACACGTGCTGGTTGGAAGGCACCAAGAAGTTCCTCGACACCGGTGCGTGGGGTGTGTTCGGCGGCGCCGACGGCCGCTCGCTGATCCTCGACGCGACGCTTTTGCCGGGCAAGAACCCGTACGTGTTCCCCGACAACCTGCCGATCGTCGCGGCGAAGGGCGGGCCGGGCGGACAACCGGGCTGTGGCTCGCTGCCCGATGTCGCCAAGAACTTCCCGGTGCGGCAACTGATCACCAACACCGGTTGGGGGACCGGGCTGGATATCCGCCCGAACCCGGGCATCGGCAGTCCGTGCTGGGGCCAGTGGTTCCAGAGCACCCGCGCGGTGCCGCAGGCCCCGAGCATCCGGCAGTGCCTGCCCGGGCCTGCTCCCGGTCCGATCCCGTATCCGGGAGCGCCGCCCTATGGCGCGCCGCTGTACGGACCCGGCGGGATACCGCTGTGGCCGGGCGTGCCGCCCGCACCGCCGAATCCCGCTGACGCACAACCGCAATCGGCGCCGGCGGCCGTCGATGCGCCGCCTCTGCCCGCTGAGGTGCCCGCGTTGCCGGCCGAGGCAGGCGGTAACTGACCGTGATGACCAACCAACGATCGAGGCAGGAGGGAAGCCGTGGAGAACCTTAGAGGCACGCTGCTGCGGCTGTCCGTCTTCCTGTCGGTATGTCTACTCGGCACGGTCGCCCTCTGGGCCGTCTTCGCCGACCTGCGGTTCGACGAGGGCCACACCTACTTCGCCCGGTTCGTCAACGTCTCGAACATGAAGAAGGACAGCCACGTTCGCATCGCGGGTGTCGAGGTCGGCCAGGTGAAGAACGTCGCCATCAACCGCGATTCGACCGTGACCGTCGAGTTCACCGCCGACAGTTCCGTCGTGCTGACCGAGGGCAGCCGCGTCGTGATCCGGTACGACAACGTCGTCGGAGATCGCTTCCTGGCCCTCGAGGAAGGCGCCGGCGGCACCAAGAAACTCAACCCGGGCGACACGATCCCGGTCAACCGGACGCAGCCCGCACTGGATCTCGACGCCGTCATCGGTGGCTTCCGTCCGCTGTTCTCCGCGCTGAGTCCCGACAAGATCAACGATCTGAGCGGGCAGCTGATCCAGGCGCTGCAGGGGCAGGGGCCGTCGATCGGCTCGTTCCTGGCGCAGGCGGCGGTGGTGACCAACACCCTGGCCGACCGCGATCAGTTGATCGGGCAGGTCGTCACCAACCTCAACACGGTGCTGACCTCATTCGGCGGCAAGAGCGACAAGCTCGACAAGGCCGTGATGTCGCTGTCGGAGCTGGTGGACCGCCTGGCGCAACGCAAGACCGACGTCTCGAACGCGGTGGCGTACACCGATGCGGCCGCCAACTCGATCGCCGGCCTGCTGACCGAGGCCCGGCCGCCATTGGCCAAGACGGTGCACGAGGTGGACCGGACCGCGGGGATCGTGCTGGCCGACCACGACTACTTCGACAACTTCCTCAACACGTTGCCGGACAAATACAAGGCGCTGTCGCGGCAGGGCATCTACGGCGACTTCTTCAGTTTCTACCTCTGCGATGCGGTGCTCAAGCTCAACGGCAAGGGGGGACAACCGGTCTACGTGAAGGTCGCCGGGCAGACCTCGGGACGGTGCACGCCGAAATGAAACCTTTTGCCGAGCGAAGCCATTTCGCCCTTGGCGCGATAGGCATCAGCGCCGTGGTGGTGATCGCGACCGTCGCACTGCTGTTCCAGAAGATCCCGTTCGTCAGCGGCACGACCACATACTCCGGATACTTCGAAGACGCCAGCGGCTTGCACACCGGTGCGCCCGTGGACATCTCGGGTTTTCCGGCGGGACGGGTCGCCAGCATCGATCTCGACGGTCCGCGCGTGCTGATCAAATTCACCGTCGACGACAACGTGCACCTCGGGGAGCGCACCGAGGCCGCGATCAAGACCAAAGGCCTGCTTGGCAGCAAGATGCTGGAAGTCGTGCCCAAGGGCGACGGCGACCTCGCGGGCACCATCCCGCTCGAGCGGACCGTGTCGGCATACCAGCTGCCGGACGCCCTCGGTGATGTGACCAACGCGATCAGTGGGCTCGACACCCATCAGCTGTCGGACTCGCTGGCCACTGTCTCGGAGGCGTTCGCGAACACCGCCCCGGATCTGCGCGACGCGGTGAACGGCATCGCGCGATTCTCCAAGACCCTGAACGACAGGGACGCCCAACTGCGCAGCCTGCTGGACAATGCGTCGAAGGCGACGACGGTGCTGGCCAAGCGCAGCGACCAGGTGGTGGGCCTGGTGAAGAACACCAATGCGCTTCTGGTGCAGCTGCGTTCGCAGAGCGCCGCGGTGAGCCGGCTGTGGAACAGCCTGTCGGCGGTCTCGCAGCAACTCAAGGGGCTGATAGCGGAGAACAAGACTCAGCTGCGGCCGGCGCTGGACAAGCTCAATGGCGTCGTCGCGATGCTCGACAATCGCAAGGAGCGGCTGCAGCAGGCCGTCAAGGGACTGAGCCAGTACGCCCTGGCGCTGGGCGATGCGGTGAGTTCGGGCCCGTTCTTCAAGGCGTACATCGTGAACCTGTTGCCGGGTCAGTTCGTGCAGCCGTTCGTCGATGCCGCCTTCTCGGACCTCGGGGTCGATCCGAACACGAAACTGCCGTCGCAGCTTCAGGATCCGCAGACCGGCCAACCGGGCACGCCGCCGCTGCCGGTGCCGTTCCCGCGCACCGGCCAGACGGGGGACCCGAGGATGACCATTCCGGATGCGATCACCGGCAAGCCCGGCGACACCGCCTGTGGTCCACCCGGAATCCCGCTGCCCGGACCTGGCTGCTACCCGGTCCGTGAAGCGCAGCCGGCCCCGGCGCCCGGCGGGCCACCACCTGGACCGCCGGCGCTCGCACCCGGACAGACCGCCATGCCCGAACCACCGAAAACCCCGCCACTGCAGGTGTCGGACCCCGTTGAAGTACCGACCGAAGGAGGCCGGCAATGAGCAAGCTGCCCGCGCGCCTGCTCGTCGTGACAGCCGTACTGGCCCTTGTCGTGGGCGGCGGATACTTCGCGGTGCAGGCGTTCCAGCGCGCGTCGCGCAACGAGGTGGTCGGCTACTTCCAGAACACCAACCAGTTGTTCAGCGGTGACGATGTGCTGATCCAAGGGGTGCCGGTCGGCAAGGTCGAGAAGATCGAACCCGGGCCCGAAAAGGTCAAGGTCACCTTCTGGCTCGACGACAAGTACCAGGTGCCGGCCGACGCCAAGGCCGTCATCCTGTCGCCACAGTTGGTGACCGGCAGGGCAATTCAGCTGATCCCGCCCTACCGGGGCGGACCGACGCTACGGGGCGGCGCCGTCATCCCGCTCGATCGCACGGCAGTGCCCGTCGAGTGGGATCAGGTCCGGACCCAGCTGCAGCGCGTGGCCGATCTGCTCAAACCCGACCAGGCGGGCGGGGTCAGCACCCTCGGCGGGTTCATCAACACCGCGGCCGACAACCTGCGTGGGCAGGGTGCCAGCATCAGGGAATCGGTGATCCGGCTATCCCAGGCAGTCTCGATCCTCGGCGACCACAGCAACGACCTGTTCTCGACGTTCAAGAACCTCTCGATCCTGGTGTCGGCGCTGCAGGACAGCACCGGACTGCTGGAACGGCTCAACACCAACCTGGCCGAGGTGACCGGGCTGGTCACCGACGACCCCAACAAGGTGGGGCAGGCGCTCCACGACATGAGCTCGGTCGCCGACGACCTGCGGTCGTTCGTCGCGGACAACAAGGAAGCCGTCGGGACAGCGTCGGACAAGCTGGGGTCGGTCAGCACCGCGATCGTGGGCAGCCTGGACGACATCAAGCAGGTATTGCACGTTGCGCCAACGGCATTGGCGGACCTGAACAACATCTACGAGCCGGCGGTCGGTTCACTGACCGGCATCCTGGCGGCGAACAACTTCGCCAATCCGGTCAGCTTCATCTGCGGCGCGATCCAGGCCGCGTCGCGCCTCGGCGCGGATCAGTCGTCGAAGTTGTGCGCGCAGTACCTGGCGCCGATCGTCAAGAACCGGCAATACAACTTTCTGCCGCTGGGCGAGAACTTGATGGTGGGTACCCAGGCGCGGCCCAATGAGGTCACCTACAGCGAGGATTGGATGCGGCCCGACTACGTGCCACCGTCCCGACCGGCGGCCCCCGTGGCGCAACAGGCGGCCGCGGCACCCCAGCCGCAGGCTCCGCAGACCATGGCCACCGACGCCAATGCCGGGCTCGCCGGGATGATGACGCCGCAGGCAGGTGGGTCATGACCCGATTGCGTACGACCGGGGGCTGCCTGCTGGCGGCCCTGACCCTGCTGGCCTCGGCGGGCTGCTCGGGCTGGCGTGGCGCCAACAGCCTGCCGCTGCCCGGCACCGAGGGCGGCGGGCCCGGGGCGTTCGAAATCCAGGCGCAGATGCCGGATGTCACCAACCTGCAAGAGAATTCGCGCGTCCGGGTCTCCGACGTCACCGTCGGCACGGTCACCAAGATCGAGCGGCAGGGCTGGCACGCGCTGGTCACCATGCGACTCAACGGTGACGTGAACGCGCCGGCGAACTCGACGATCAAGCTCGGCCTGACCAGCCTGCTGGGCACGTTGCACGTCGAGCTCGGACCGCCGAAGGACGGCCGGCCGCACGGAAAACTGCACCAGGGGTCGGTGATTCCGCTGGCAAGCAGCGGCAGTTTCCCGTCACTCGAGCAGACGCTGTCGGCGGTGTCGATGGTGCTCAACGGCGGTGGCATCGGCAACGTCCAGGACATCACCGAGGCGTTCAGCACGGCGTTCCACGGGCGCGCCGAGGACCTGCGCAGCCTCATCAAGCAGCTCGACACGTTCACTGCGAACGTCAAGGACCAGACGCCCGACATCATCGCGGCGTCGGAGAGCCTGAACGTCGTCGTCGGCAAGCTGGCCGCGAGCCAGCCGGTCCTGGACAAGGCCATCGACACCATCCCGGAAGCGCTGGCGGTGCTCAGTGGTGAGCGTGAGAACCTGGTCAAGGCCGCCGACAAACTGAGCAAGTTCGCCGCCCTCGCCACGGACACCGTGGACCGGTCAAAAGAGAACGTGATCAAGGAATTACGTGCCCTGGGACCGACCCTGGAACAGCTCGCCAACGCCGGGCCGGCCATGACCCGGGCGCTCAGTTTCATCCCCACGGTGCCGTTCCCGAGCGACACCATCGAGAAGTGGCAGCGCGGTGACTACGCGAACCTCACCGCGATCGTCGACCTCACCCTCAGCCGCATCGATCAGGCGTTCTTCACCGGCACCCGCTGGGAGTGCGACCTGACGGAGCTCGAACTGCAGTGGGGTCGCACCATCGGCCAGTTCCCGAGCCCGTGCACCGCGGGTGGGCCGAACAACCCGGGCAATCCGCTGACCATTCCGTACCGCTGGGATCAGGGGCCGTAAATGCATCTCGACAGACGCGTGAGAATTCAACTCGCGATCTTCGCCCTCGTCGCGCTGGTCGCCGTGACCATGATGAGCCTGATCTATATGCAGTTGCCGGCCAAGCTCTTTGGCATCGGACGCTACGTGGTGAAGATGGAACTGCCCGAGACCGGCGGCCTCTACGCCACCGGCAACGTCACCTACCGCGGCACCGTGGTCGGCCGGGTGCAGTCCGTCGGGCTGACACCGTCCGGGGTCCAGGCCGAGCTGTCGCTCAACTCGGGCACCGACATCCCCTCCGACGTGCAGGCCGACGTCCACAGCCAGATGGCAATCGGTGAACAGTTTGTGTCGCTGACGCCGCGCAGCGCGAGTTCTCGGCCGCTCAAAGACGGCGACGTGATCCCGTTGGCGCACACCTCGGTGCCGCCGGACATCAACACCGTCATCGACTCGCTGACCAAGGGTCTGCAAGCGGTGCCCAAGGACAATCTCAAGACAGTCATCGACGAATCGGCGACGGCCGTAGGCGGTTTGGGGCCGGAGCTGTCGCACATCGTCAAGGGCGGCAGTCAGCTGGCCATCGACGCGCGCGCGAACCTCGACCCGTTGCTCAGTCTCATCGACAACGTCAAGCCGGTGCTCGATTCACAATCCAACACCTCGGACGCGATACAGGCATGGGCGGCAAATCTCGCAACGGTGACCGGCGAACTGCAGGCCCAGGACAAGGCTGTGGGCACCGTACTCGACAAGGGCGGCCCGGCGTTCGGCGAGATGGGCCAGTTGTTCAACCGGCTGCAGCCGACGTTGCCGATCCTGTTGCAGAACCTGGTGTCCATCAACAAGGTGGCGATCACCTACCAGCCGAACCTCGAACAACTCCTGGTTCTGCTGCCTCGGACAACTGAAGCGGCGCAGGGCGTTACGTTGGCGAACCGCGACACGAAGCAGGCGTACAAGGGCGCCTACCTGAGCTTCAACCTGAACCTCAACCTGCCGCCGCCCTGCACCACCGGTTACCTGCCGGCTCAGCAGATGCGTAACCCGGCGCTGGAGGACTATCCCGAACTCCCGGCCGGCGACCTGTACTGCCGGACCCCGCAGGACGGCATGTTCAACGTGCGGGGCGCCAAGAACCTGCCGTGCGAGACGGTGCCCGGCAAGCGCGCCGCCACCGTCAAGCAATGCGAGAGCGACGAGCAGTACGCGCCGCTCAATGACGGTTACAACTGGAAGGGCGATCCCAACGCCACCTGGACCGGACAGGACGTGCCGCAATTGCGGCCGGGCCCGCCGCCGGAGGGCGCGGCTCAACGGCCACCACCAGTCGCGGTGGCCGAGTACGACCCTGCCAGTGGGACGTACATCGGCCCTGACGGAAAGAGCTATACCCAAGCCGATTTGGCGCACACAGCTCCGAAGGAGAAGACATGGCAAAGCATGATGACGCCGCAGCCGGGGAGCTGATCGAGGGCGGCGGGGTCGCCGTACTCGATCCCGACACCGACGACCTTGACACGACGGATGGCGCGGGCGCAGACGAACCCGTCGCCGAACCGGCGAAGCCGAAGTCGGTGCGCAGGCTGGCAGCGGTGAGCGGGCTGATCCTGGTGGTCGCACTCAGTGCCCTGGTCGGCTGGCAGGTGGTGCGGACGCACCGCGCGACTCAGATCGACGAGCGGCAGAGCCAGATCGTCCAGGCGGCGCGGCAAGGCGCACTGAACCTGACCACGATCGATTGGCAGCACGCCGATGCCGATGTCCAGCGCATCCTCGACAGCGCGACGGGGGATTTCTACGACGACTTCGCCAAGCGCTCAGCGCCTTTCATCAAGGTCGTCAAGGAGGCGAAGTCGACGTCCACGGGCTCGATCACCGAGGCCGGGCTGGAATCGGAGTCCGGTGACTCGGCACAGGTGCTGGTGGCGGTGGCCGTGAAGACCTCGAATGTCGGTGCGCAGGCGCAGGAACCACGCGAGTGGCGGATGCGCCTCGCGGTGCAGAAAGTCGGTGATGTGATGAAGGTGTCGAACGTGGAGTTTGTGCCGTGAAACTGACCAAGTCCCGCGGCGACAATGCCGCAGCTGAAAAATCCGACGAGGCAACGGCTTCGGTGGCTGAACTCGAAGAGGTCGAGGCCGACGCCGCAGTGTCCGACGAAACAACAGAGACCACCGACGCGGCGCCTGCAACGCCGCGGCGCCGCGTCGCGTGGTCGAACGTCGCCGTTTACGGCCTGCTGCCTGCGCTCGTGCTCGCGCTCGGGGGAGCCGCCGGCTACCTGCAGTGGAAGGACGTGTCGCTGAACCAAACCGACACGGCCAAAACCGAATCCACCAAGGCCGCCACCGCGGGCACCATCGCGCTGCTGTCGTACAAGCCGGAGACCGTCGACAAGGATCTGGAAGCCGCCAAGAAGTACATGACCGGCAACTTCCTCGACTCCTACACCAAGCTGACTCGCGACGTGGTGATCCCGGGCTCCAAGCAGAAGAAGATCTCGGCCGTCGCCACCGTACCCGCGGCGGCGTGGACAAAGGCGACGCCGAGCCACGCTGTGGTGATGCTGTTCGTGGACCAGACGATGATCATCGGCGAAAGTGCGCCGACCAGCACCGCGTCGAGCGTGCGCGTGACCTTGGACAAGGTCGATAACCGTTGGCTCATCTCGCAATTCGATCCGATGTGAGCCGCATGACCAGACGGTGGACTTTGGGGTTGCTCGCGGTGTTGGTGCTGGCCGTGCTGTCGGTACCTGCGACGGCCCAGGCTGACACGACGGCCTACCTGATCGGCGTGACCGTGCGGCCCGGCTACAACTTCCCCGACGGTGATGCGGCGCTGCGCTATGGCTACGGCATCTGCGACAAGGTGGCGGCCGGTCAACCATTCTCCCAGGTGATGGGCGACGTACGAGGCGATTTCAACACCGACGATGACTACCAGGCGTCGTATCTCATCTCGCAGGCCGTCAACGAACTGTGCCCCGCACAGATCTGGCAGCTGAGAAACTCCGCGGCGCACTACCAGTCGCCGCCCGGTGTTCATCCCTGACGCAAAGGAATCCAACATGAGACGTCGACCACTGGTGCTGTCCGCGTTGGCTGTCGTGCCCGTCAGCGCTGTGCTCTGCTCTCCGCTCACGCACGCCGACAACGGCAACACCCTCATCCCGAACAACAAGCGGCTCAACGACTCCGTGGTATCCAACGTCTACACCGTGCAGCATCAGGCGGGGTGCACCAACGACATCGCCGTCAACCCGCAGCTGCAGGAGGCCGCCGCACGCCAGGCCAGAGACATGATGGCGAACCGGAATCTGGACGGCGACATCGGTTCTGACGGATCCACACCCCAGGCGCGGGCGGCCGACGCCGGCTACCGCGGCGGGCCGGTGGCGCAGACGGTGGCCATCAATCCGGCGCTGGCGATCAGCGGAGTCGAGCTGATCAACCAGTGGTACTACGACCCGGTCATCAAGCAGATCATGTCCAACTGCGCGAACAACCAGATGGGCGTGTGGTCGGAGAACAGCCTGGACCGCACCGTCGTCGTCGCCGTCTACGGTCAGCTACCCGAACCGCCGCACCGCGACGGCAGGGAGGGCGGCACCAACAACGGCTTCGACCCGAGCCCCGACTACGACGGCAGCGACGAGATCGAACACTTCTTCAACTGGTTCCCCTGGATCCTCCGCGGGGTGAACCCGCCGCCGGCCTATCCGGCGAACTAGGGCTCTCGTGTGTCGCGAGTGTGCGGACAGATCGGGAAAAGCGCGGCGGATGCGGGCTCAGTTGCGGATGTGCAGCTTCTCGCCATGCGGCCCGAAGATGGCGATCGCCTCGACCGGGCCGTCGACGGTGCCGAACCAGTGCGGTGTCCACGTCGAGAACTCCACGGCCTCACCAGGTTTGATGGTGAAGTCGCGGTCGCCCAGCAGCAGCCGCAGATTGCCCGACAACACGTAGAGCCACTCCTGGCCGTCGTGCACCGGCAGCTCGGCGGGCGGTGTCCGGCGCCGGGTGCTCACCCGGATCTTGAACGTGTGCAGACCGCCGGCCGGCCCGCCGCGAGTGAGCGGCCAGTAGGTGATCCCGTCGCGGCTGTGTGACGCCCCACGGACCCGGGGATCCTCGGCTTCGGGTGCGCGCATCAGTTCGTCGGTGCTGATCGACAGGGCGGCGGCGAGCCGGGGCAGGTGGTCGAGCGCGAACCGGCGCTTACCGGATTCCAGGCGGCTCAACGTCGAGATATCGATATCGGCAGCGCGCGCAACGTCTTCCAGCGTCATGCCGCGTTGCGTGCGCAGTTCCCGCAGCCGCCGCCGGACCCGCGCCTCGATGTCGTCATCCTCAGGGTTTGCCTGCATGGCAAATTAGCTTGGCATTTTCGGCGTCGACCGGCAAGGTCGGTGTCATGAACAACGAATGGGAATGCGCCATCGTCGGTGGCGGGGCGGCGGGACTGAGCGCCGCGCTGGTGCTCGGCCGTGCCCGCCGACGCACGCTGGTCATCGACGCCGGTGAACAGAGCAACCGCGCGGCACACGGCATCGGGGGACTGCTGGGCCACGACGGGCGGCCGCCGGCGGACCTGTACGCCGAGGCGCGCCGCGAGCTCGCCGAGTACCCGTCGGTCCAGGTCATCGACGGGCAGGTGACCGGCGCAAAGGCTCACGGCGGCAACGCGTTCCGGCTCGACCTCGCCGATGGATCAGAGCACCACGCCCGGCGGATCCTGCTGGCCGGCGGCATGCGGTACGAGTCTCCCGACATCCCGGGACTGGCTGACCATTGGGGCCGATCGGTGTTCCACTGCCCGTTCTGCCACGGCTGGGAAGCGCGCGATCAGGCGCTGGCCGTCCTGGCCGATGGCGACCGCGCCGTGCACATGGCGCTGATGCTGCGAGGCTGGAGCGACGACGTCGTCGTCGTCACGAACGGTCCCTCAGGCCTGGACGACGACCAGTACCGCGCGCTGGACGACGCCGGTGTGCAGGTCGACGAGCGCAAGATCGTGAAATTCGCTTCACGCGACGGCGCATTGGCATCCGTGGTGTTCGCCGACGGCGACGAACTGAAGCGGGAGGGCGCGCTCGTGGCGAGCGCGCTGCGGCAGCGGACCGACCTGGCGGCCCAGCTCGGGGTGCGGCTCGCCCCGCCCGGCCCGGTCGTCGTCGACGCCGTGATGGTCGATCAGATCAACCGCACCTCCGTTCCGGGGGTCTTCGCCGCGGGCGACGTCTGCGCTCAGATGCCCCAGGTGGCCTCGGCGATCGCCGCCGGTTCCGCCGCCGCCGCCGCGATCGTGCAGAGTCTGCTGCACGACCAGTTCGGCCTACCCGTCATGCCCTGGCCCAACTTCGATCAGCAGGAGAACTGACATGTCCACGACCGAGACGCCGCAGGAACACTGGGAAGGCCGGTACGCCGAGAAGCCACAGATGTGGAGTGGCCGGGTGAACGCCCATCTGGCCACGGTCGCGGGCGGATTGACCCCGGGCCGCGCCCTGGACCTGGGCTGCGGCGAGGGCGCCGACGCGCTCTGGCTGGCCACCGAGGGCTGGAACGTCGTGGCGGTCGACATCGCCACGAATGCCCTCGATCGGGCCCGCAGCGCGGCCGAAGCCAGGGGAGTGGCCGAGCGCATCGACTTCCGGCACCACGATCTGTCCCACAGTTTCCCGGCGGGCAGCTTCGATCTGGTGTCGGCGCAGTTCCTGCATTCCACGGTTCATCTGGAGCGCCGGCAAATACTGCGGCAGGCGTCAGCAGCCGTCGCGCCAGGCGGCACGCTGCTGATCGTCGACCATGGCGAGGCGCCGCCCTGGGCCTCCAAACACATCCATGACCACCACTTTCAGTCAGCTGACGAGGTTGTCGCCGAGCTCGACCTGCCCGAGGAAGGGTGGCAGCGGCAACACGTCGGTACTGTGGAACGCGAGGCGATCGGTCCCACTGGCGAAGACGCCGTTTTGCGGGACAATCTGATTGTCCTGCGCCGCACGCACTGAGCCGTACGCACTGATCGGAGGTCACCAGGTGGTCAAGCACCGGCTCGACATCCGACTGGCTGCGGAGTCGATGCTCCTGGTGACCGCGTGCCTGTGCCTGCTGTTGGGCGGCCTCCAAGCGGCTGATTTCCTGACCGACGCCATGGGCAACTCGTTGGCCACCTCCGGCGACTGGTCGCTGGGACCCGCCGCCGCGCTGCTGCTGTACGGACCGCGGCAGGTGTGGGCGCACTGGGCGATCACGGTCCCGGTGATCGTGGTGCTCGGCCTCGGCCTGGCCGTCGCCCGAAGCCGCCGCGACGGGCCGCGCTGGCTGAAACAGGTGCTCCTGGCGTACGGCGCGATCGTCGTGCTGGACTCGCTGGTCGCGGCGCTCTGACCAGCTGATATGGTATCGGCGCGGACGAGTTGGCCGGGCGGCCGCGGGACCGAGAGGTTTCGAGGAAAGTCCGGACTTCACAGAGCAGGGTGATTGCTAACGGCAATCCGAGGTGACTCGCGGGACAGTGCCACAGAAAACAGACCGCCGACTGGGTCTCAGGGCGAAGCCCTGGGGTTCAGACGGTAAGGGTGAAACGGTGCGGTAAGAGCGCACCAGCATTCCGGGTGACCGGAGTGGCTAGGTAAACCCCACCCGAAGCAAGGCCAAGAAGGCCGCAACCTGGTTGCGGTTGCGCAGGTGCCCGAGGGCTGCTCGCCCGAGCCTGCGGGTAGGCCGCTTGAGGCACCCGGCGACGGTGTGCCCAGATGGATGGTCGCCGCCCCACCACCAGTGATGGTGGCGGGGAACAGAATCCGGCTTACAGGCCAGCTCGTCCGCCCCGCTACTTCTTGACCTTGCCCATGGCGCGGCCGAGCGCCTTGAGCGAGGCATCCAGTTGCAGCCGGGCGTACTCGGCGACCTCGGCCTCCTGCTGGTACAGGATGCCGTAGGTGAAGGAGTCCTCACCCGCGGCGTGCGCCGCCTCGGCCTGCTGCACCAGATGCCCGCGGCTGACGTAACTGTCCTGGTGATCACCGAGCAGCGTCTGGATGTCCTTGGCGCAGTCAGCGACCTTCGCTTCGCCCATGGCCGCGGCCGTGTAACGAAGACGCTTGGCGCCCTTCCGGATTCGGTGCAGCGCCTCCTCGCTGTCCTCGGCGCCGGTGGCCTCCGCGGCCTCGGCCCGGCGCACCGACTTGCGGACCCGGCGGTAGGCGCCGGCAACGGTCACCGGCTGGGCTTCCTCCTCCGCGGTGGCCGGCTGGGTGTTGTCGACGACGATCGCATCGAGTGCGTCGAGCAGGTGGAAGTAGCGCTCCGACCGCATGGCCGTGAGCGACCGGCGCAGCCCGGACTGGTAACGCCGCTGCGAGCCGTCGACCAGTCGCTCGCGCACCTGCCCACGCACCAGCTCCGGCGCGAGCCCCTTCAACGCGTCGTCGTACCGCTGTGCGAGCACTTCGGCGTCCCGCGCCGTGCCCAGTACCGCGGCCAGCAGCTTCAGCTCCTCGAGCACCCACTCGCGGTCACCCAGATTGCCGGTCTCCTGCAGCAGGCTGCGGATCTTGCGGATGGTGACCCGCATCTGGTGCACCGAATCGTAGGTGTCGGCGCGGACCGCACGATCCCAGTCGATCAGTTCGGACACGTGCGCCGCGATGGCGCGGTGCACCTTGTCCGTCGGCTCGGGGGCCGGCTGCGGGGCGTCCTCGCCCCGGGCCGCGGCGAGCACCTTGGCCAGCTTGGAGCCGTGCCCGGCGGGCTGCGCGCCCGCGTCGAAGAGCCGGTTGGCCAGTCGGTCGAGCAGTTCGGGGCCCGAGTCGGCCTCCTCCGAACCGGCACCGACCAGTTCCAGCTCCCACTCGCGCCAGGTCTGCAGGGATTCGCCCGCCGTGGCGGTCACGCGGTCGTCGCAGAATTCGGCCAGCTCGGCGTCGTCGGGGCCGTGCAGCATGGAGACGGTGCGCTCGGTTTCGATCCGTGCGACGGGTTGCAGCGGGCGGTCGCGCACGATCGCCAGCACGATGTCACGCAGTTCGTCGGGCACGCTCTCGCGCGCCGCGGTGATCGGCAGCCGCACCTCGGTGCGTGCGTCGGGACCGGCGGGCAGCTTCAGATGCCAGCCCGCGTCGGTGCCGCCGGTGCGGCGGCGCAGGGTGATCTTGTGTGCCGCCAGATCGTGGTCCGGGGTGTCGAAGTACACCGCGTCGAGGTGCGCGACGGGAAGTTGCTCGACGCTGCTGACGGCGGACAATCCGTCGAACGACGGGGATACCGTGCTGTCGCTCACCGCGAACTTGCGTTCAATCTCGGTGTGGCGGGACGGTTTACGCTTGCCAGCGGCCATGTTCACCTTCATTTGCGACCCGGGACGGGCAGTACCAACGCTGCCATCAGCGTGCCACATCGCGACGCGGCATCTGCTGCCGATAACGTCTTGACCCGTGACCGAATTCGAGACACTGAAGTTCGCCCAGTCCGGTGCCGTCGTGAATATCGTGCTCGACCGGCCCCAGGCGGCCAACGGCATGAACGACGCCCTCACCCGCGACCTGGCGGCGGCCGCCGTGTTGTGCGACACCCCGGCCGTGAAGGTCGTCACCCTGACCGGTGCCGGCCGGTTCTTCTGCGCCGGCGGCGACCTCAAGGCCATGGCCGCCGCCGCTGATCCGGGTGCGTTCGTCAAGGGGATCGCCGACGACCTGCACCGCGCCATGTCGACGTTCGCGCGCATGGACGCCGTGCTGATCACCGCTGTCAACGGCGTCGCGGCCGGCGCGGGTTTCCCGCTGGGCGTGTCCGGTGATCTGGTGCTGGCAGCCGAGTCCGCGTCGTTCACCATGGCGTACACCAAGGCCGGCCTGAGCCCCGACGGCGGATCGTCGTACGTGCTGCCGCGGCTGATCGGCCTGCGTCGCACGCAGGAACTGATGATCACCAACCGCGTGCTCACCGCGACCGAGGCCGCCGACTGGGGCCTGGTCACGCGCGTCGTGCCCGACGCCGAGCTGACCGCCGCGCTGGACGCGCTGGCCGCCGAGGTCGCCACGCAGGCCGGCGGCTCGAACGCCGCGGTCAAGCAGCTGCTACTGACCACCTACGGCGCCGACTACGAGACCCAGCTGGAACGCGAAGGCCGGCTGATCGCCAAGTGTGCGTCGTCGGCCGACGGCAAAGAGGGTGTCGGCGCGTTCGTCGGCAAGCGCAAGCCGGCATTCGGCTGAGCCGAATATCAGACCCGAGCGCCTAACGACGAGTGTGAGGGCTGCGCACGCGTTTTCGCGGATCAGCGTGCACAGCCCTCACACTCGTGCTCAGTAGGAGTGTTCCTCGGCGGGGAACACGCTGGACGCCACCTCGGCGGCGTATTGCCGTGCGGCACGGCCCAATTCGGCCCCGACGTCGCCGAAGCGCTTGACGAACTTGGCCGTCTTGCCGCTCGTCATACCCGCCATGTCCTGCCACACCAGCACCTGCGCGTCGCAGTTGGCTCCGGCGCCGATGCCGACGGTCGGGATGGTCAGCTTGCCGGTGATCTGGGTGGCCAGCTCGGCCGGCACCATCTCGAGGACGACGGCGATCGCGCCGGCCTCGGCCACGGCGATGGCGTCGTGGATGGTCTGGTCACCGGCATCGCCGCGGCCCTGGACGCGGAAGCCGCCCAGCCCGTTGACGCTCTGCGGGGTGAAACCGATGTGTGCCACGACGGGGATACCGGCCTGGGTCAGCGCGGCGATCTGCTCGACCATCCGCTCACCGCCCTCCAGCTTGACCGCGTGCGCGCCGGTTTCCTTCATGAAGCGCGTCGCGGTGGCGAGAGCCTGGCGCGGGCCTTCTTCGTAGCTGCCGAACGGCAGGTCGGCGACCACCAGCGCGTGCGGGGCGCCCTTGACCACCGCACGGGCCAGGGGGATCAGCTCGTCGATGGTGATGGGCAGGGTGGTGTCGTAGCCGTAGACCACGTTGGCCGCGGAATCGCCGACCAGCAGAACGGGAATCTCGGCATCGTCGAAAATACGGGCCGAGGAATAGTCGTAGGCCGTGAGCATCGCCCACTTGTGGCCTTCGGCCTTCCATTTGGCGAGGTGGTGGGTACGGACTTTGGTGCGCGGGGTGCTACAGACAGACTCCGGGGCAGCGCCGTAAACCTGATCAGACATCGTCGTCCTCAAATGTGTTGGTCGGTTCGAACCTCGAGGCCCATCTGGGTCCCCGGGACGTTTGACAGGGTCAAGTCTGCCACCACCGGACCCCCTAGGTGAACGACACGTGAAGTGGAATGCCTCACATTGGTTCAGGGGTGCCGCCTACGATCACGGCCATGCCCGGATACCAACGGCTCAGCGGCCTCGACGCCAGCTTTCTCTATCTGGAGACCGCGGTGCAGCCCCTGCACGTGTGCTCGGTGCTGGAACTCGACGCCGCCACCATTCCGGGCGGCTACACCTTCGACAAGATGCGCCAGATGCTCAGCGAGCGCATCGCGGCCATGCCCGAGTTCCGCGAGAAACTGGCCGACTCGCCCCTGAACCTCGACCACCCCGTGTGGGTGGAGGACCCGGATTTCGACATCGACCGGCACATGCACCGGATCGGGCTGCCGTCCCCGGGTGGCCGGGTGGAGCTCTCCGAGATCTGCGGGCACATCGCGGCGCTGCAGCTCGACCGGAGCCGCCCGCTGTGGGAGATGTGGGTGATCGAGAACATCGCCGGAACGGACGCACACAACGGCGGCCGGCTGGCCGTCATGGTCAAGATGCACCATGCCGGGATCGACGGGATCACGGGCGCCAACCTGATGTCGCAGCTGTGCACCCTCGAGCCGGACGCGCCGGCGCCCGAGCCCGTCGCGGGCAGCGGCACCGCATCCGAACTCGAGATCGCGGTGGGCGGCGCGGTCAAGTACTTCACCCGCCCGCTCAAACTGGCCAACGTGCTGCCCTCCACGGCGACCACCGTCATCGACACCGTCCGCCGCGCGGCCAAGGGACTGACCATGGCGGCTCCCTTCGCCGCCCCGAAGACCGCCTTCAACGTCAACGTCACCGCGCACCGCAATGTGGCTTTCGCCCAGCTGGATCTCGACGACATCAAGACCGTCAAGAACCACTTCCACGTCAAGGTCAACGACGTGGTGCTGGCCCTGGTGGCCGGGGCGCTGCGCCGCTACCTGGCCGAGCGTGACGCACTGCCGGAGTCCACGCTCGTGGCCATGTGCCCGGTGTCGGTGCACGGCAAATCCGACCGTCCCGGCCGCAACCAGGTGTCCGGCATGTTCGCCAAGCTCGAGACCACCATCGAAGACCCCGCCGAGCGGCTCCGGGCGATCGCCGACTCGAGCACCGTTGCCAAACAACACAGTTCGGCGATCAGCGCGACGCTGCTGCAGGACTGGTCGCAGTTCGCCGCGCCGTCGGTCTTCGGGGCCGCGATGCGCGTGTTCGCGGCGACCGGCCTGGCGGAGGCCAAGCCGGTGCACAACCTCGTCGTCTCGAACGTGCCCGGTCCGCAGGATCCGCTGTACATGCTCGGCGCCGAGGTCAAGGCGATGTACCCGCTGGGCCCGCTGTTCCACGGGTCCGGGCTGAACATCACCGTGATGTCCCTGGCCGGGAGGCTGGACGTCGGCCTGATCTCCTGTCCCGAGCTCGTCCCGGACCTCTGGGACATGGCCGACGAATTCGCCGGCGCACTGGAGGAGCTGGTTGCCGCCGCCACCGTCTGACGCCGCGCGGCAACGCCCTCATCAGGTCAGACCAGCGCTCATGGCACCATGGTCGACCATGAACCTCAGACGGGGGAGCCTCGCCGCAGCAATGGTCCTGGTGCTGGCGACGGGATGCAGCACGGTGATCGATGGACGCGCGATTCGCGCGGTGCCGAAGCCGGGTGCGCCCCTGCAGTGGTCGCCGTGCCAGACCACGTCCCCGGACTCCCAGTCGCGCATCCCGAAGGGGGCCGAGTGCGCGATGCTGTCGGTGCCCGTCGACTACAGCAAGCCCGACGGCGACGTCGCGCAGCTGGCGCTGCTGCGGATCAAGGCGACCGGCGACAAGATCGGTTCCCTGGTGATCAACCCCGGCGGACCGGGGGAGTCCGGCGTCAGCGCGGCGGTGTCGCTGCTGAACAACATTCCCGACTCGGTGCGTCAGCGCTTCGACCTCGTCGGCTTCGACCCCCGCGGCGTCGGTTCCTCCAAGCCCGCGGTGTGGTGCAACTCCGACGCCGACAACGACCGCCAGCGCGCTGATCCGCAGGTCGATTACTCGCCGGCCGGTGTCGCGCACATCGAATCCCAGACCAAGGAGTTCGTGCAGCGCTGCGTCGACAAGATGGGCAAGGACTTCCTCGAGAACGTCGGAACCGCCAATGTCGCCAAGGATTTGGATGCCATCCGGGCCGCGCTCGGCGACGACAAGCTGACGTACCTGGGTTACTCGTACGGCACCCGGATCGGCGCGCAGTACGCCGAGGACTACCCGGACAAGGTGCGCTCGATGATCCTCGACGGCGCCGTCGACCCCAACGCGGATCCGATCGAGGCCGACATCAACCAGGCCGCCGCGTTCCAGACCGCGTTCAACAACTACGCCGCCGACTGTGCGACCAGCCCGGACTGTCCGCTGGGCACCGACCCGGCCAAGGTCAACGACGTCTACCACAGCCTGGTCGACCCACTGGTCCAGAAGCCTGCTGCCACAAAGGATCCGCGCGGCCTGAGCTACAGCGACGCGTTGGTCGGCACCATCCTGCCGCTCTACTCACCGGCCATGTGGAAGGACCTGACCGCCGGCCTGAGTGAGCTCAAGGACGGCCACGGCGACATCATGCTGCGACTCGCGGACGCTTACATGGGCCGCGATGCCGACGGCCACTACGACAACTCGACCGACGCCCGCGTGGCGGTCAACTGTGTCGACGAGCCGCCGATCACCGACCGCACCAAGGTCATCGCCGAGGACAAGCGCACCCGCGAGGTGGCGCCGTTCATGAGCTACGGCCAGTTCACCGGCGACGCCCCGCTGGGCACCTGCGCCTTCTGGCCGGTGCCGGCGACGTCCAAGCCCCACGAGATTTCGGTCAAGGGCCTGGCACCCACGCTGGTGGTGTCGACGGTCCACGACCCGGCGACGCCGTACCAGGCCGGTGTGGACCTGGCCAAGGAACTCGGTGGCAGTCTCCTGACGTTCGACGGTACCCAGCACACCGTGGTGTTCCAGGGCAACGGCTGCGTCGACGACCACGCCGCCAGCTATCTGGTCAACGGGACCATGCCGGACGCCGGCGCGAAATGCTGAGTCGCGAAAAGTCGAGTGCCGCCGCGAGATAACTGTTCGGTCACCGTCTGATTGCCGGGTTGTCTCCCTCCGGAACCAGGCTTCGACACAGCTGCGCGCCGTGCGACCATGTTTGCCATGTTGCGGGCGGGCAGTCGGGGACGACGGTGTGCGGTAGGGGTCGTCGGATTGCTGGTGGCCATCAGCGCCGCGCCGGGATCGGTCGCGCATGCGGCCCCCGAATCCCTGCAGTCCTTCTACGAACAGGCGCCGGCCTGGAGCAGCTGCGAACCGTTCATCGGTGACACCACGGACCTGCCGACAGCACGGTGCGCCAACATCAGCGTCCCCGTCGATTACGCGAATCCGCAAGGGCCGCAAGCGAAGCTGGCCGTCATCCGGGTCCCGGCTTCTGGCCAGCGGCTGGGTGTCCTGCTGGTCAATCCGGGTGGTCCGGGAGCGTCGGCCGTGAACACCGTCGCCGGCATGGGCGCCGTCCTGGCCGACACCGAGATCGGCCGCAGCTTCGATCTGGTCGGTTTCGACCCGCGTGGCGTGGGGCATTCGACGCCGCCACTGCGGTGCCGCAGCGACGCCCAGTTCGACGCCAACCGGCGCGACCCGATGGTCGACTACAGCCCCGCCGGGGTGGCGCACATCGAAGCCGTCAGCGCGCGCACGGCGCAGGACTGCCTGCAGCAGATGGGCAGCAGCTTCCTGGCCAACGTCGGAACCGCCTCGGCGGCAAGGGATATGGACGTCGTGCGGGCCGCGCTCGGGGAACCGCAGATCAACTATCTGGGCTTCTCATACGGCACCGAGCTGGGGGCGGCGTACGCCGAACGGTTCCCGGACCGGGTGCGCGCCATGGTGCTCGACGGTGCCGTCGACCCCAATGCCGATCCGGTCACCGAGAACCTGCTCCAACTGGCCGGATTCCAAACGGCTTTCAACGACTATGCGGCGGACTGCGCGCAGTCACCCGGCTGCCCGCTGGGTACCGACCCGACGCAGTCCGTGGCGCGATACCAGCAGCTGGTCAATCCGCTCGCCGTGCGCCCGGGCCTGACGTCCGATCCGCGCGGCCTGAGCTACTCCGACGCGATCACCGGCACCATCAACGCGCTCTACACGAAGAAGTACTGGAAGTTCCTGACCAGCGGGCTGCTCGGACTGCAACGCGGCGGCGATGCCGGTGACCTACTGCTGCTGGCCGACGATTATCAGCACCGTGATCAGAACGGGCGCTACGCGCCGCTGCAGGACGCGTTCACCGCGATCCGGTGCGTCGACGCGCCTTTCCCGACCGATCCCGCGACCTGGGCGGCCGCCGACCAGCGGGCGCGTCAGCTCGCGCCGTTCATGAGCTACGGCCAGTACACCGGCTACGCGCCGCGCGACGTCTGTGCCATGTGGCCGGTGCCCGCCACCTCCCGTCCCCACACGCCGGCGTCGCCCGGTCCGGGCAAGGTCGTCGTCGTATCCACGACGCATGACCCGGCCACGCCGTACCAGGCCGGGGTGAACCTGGCGCAGGAACTGGGCGCGTCGCTGATCAGTTACGAGGGCACCCAGCACACGGTGGTCTTCAGCGGCAACCGCTGTGTCGACACGGCCGTGGTGGCGTTCCTGACCCAATCTGTGCTGCCGGCGGCCGGATTGCGGTGCTGACCTGAGCGTCTCACCAGCGAAACATGCCGAACAGAGTCCACTTGGTAACACGGATTTAACAGCTGCTGCCTACGCTGCGGACATGGATCGCCAGAAGGAATTCGTGTTGCGCACGCTGGAAGAACGCGACATTCGCTTTGTCCGGCTGTGGTTCACCGACGTGCTCGGATACCTCAAGTCCGTGGCGATCGCGCCGGCCGAGCTGGAGGGCGCCTTCGAAGAGGGCATCGGCTTCGACGGATCCGCCATCGAAGGCTTCGCCCGCGTCTCGGAAGCCGACATGGTGGCCCGCCCGGATCCGTCCACGTTCCAGGTGCTGCCGTGGACCACCAAGAGCGCCGGCAAGCACTACTCGGCCCGCATGTTCTGCGACATCACCATGCCCGACGGTTCGCCGTCCTGGGCGGATTCGCGCCATGTGCTGCGCCGTCAGCTGTCCAAGGCCGGCGATCTGGGCTTCTCCTGCTACGTGCACCCGGAGATCGAGTTCTTCCTGCTGCAGCCCGGCCCCAACGACGGCTCGGTGCCGGTCCCGGCCGACAACAGCGGCTACTTCGACCAGGCCGTGCACGACTCGGCGCCAAACTTCCGCAGGCACGCCATCGACGCGCTGGAGTCCATGGGCATCTCGGTCGAGTTCAGCCACCACGAGGGCGCGCCCGGCCAGCAGGAGATCGACCTGCGCTATGCCGATGCCCTGTCGATGGCCGACAACGTCATGACCTTCCGCTACCTGGTCAAGGAAGTCGCGCTCAACGAAGGTGTGCGCGCCACGTTCATGCCCAAGCCGTTCAGCCAGTACCCGGGCTCGGCGATGCACACCCACATGAGCCTGTTCGAGGGCGAGACCAACGCCTTCCACAGCGCCGACGATCCGCTGCAGCTGTCGGACGTCGCCAAGTCCTTCATCGCCGGCATCCTGACCCACGCCAGCGAGATCAGCGCCGTCACCAACCAGTGGGTGAACTCCTACAAGCGGCTGGTGCACGGCGGCGAGGCGCCGACGGCCGCGTCGTGGGGCGCCGCCAACCGCTCCGCCCTGGTCCGGGTTCCGATGTACACGCCGCGCAAGGCGTCGTCGCGCCGTATCGAGGTGCGCAGCCCCGACTCGGCATGCAACCCGTACCTGGCGTTCGCGGTGCTGCTGGCCGCCGGTCTGCGCGGCATCGAGAAGGGCTACGAGCTCGGGCCGCAGGCCGAGGACAACGTCTGGAACCTCACGCCCGAGGAACGTCGCGCGATGGGCTACAAGGAGCTGCCCGGCAGCCTGGGTGTGGCGCTCGGCGAGATGGAGAAGTCCGAACTCGTCGCCGAGGCCTTGGGGGAGCACGTCTTCGACTACTTCCTGCGCAACAAGCGCAGTGAGTGGGAGTCCTACCGCAGCCATGTGACACCGTTCGAGCTCAAGGAATACCTGTCTCTGTGATGGCCTGAAGGTGCGCTAACGTCGGGTGGTGCCCAACCCCGCGACGCAGCGCCCCACACAGCCCAGCGTCGGGCGCCTCGGATTGGTGACGCCTTCGGCTCGGGCGGATCTGGACCGGCTCGGCTGGACGACCGACGCGCACGTCCCGTTGTTGTGGTCGCTGTCGCGTGCCCCTGACGCCGACAGCGCGCTGCGCGCCATCGTGCGGATAGCGGACGCCCTCGAAGGTGACTGGGCCGAACTCAGCACGCTACTGGTGACCGACACGGCGCTCCGGGGTCGGCTGTTCGCCGTCCTGGGCTCCTCGCTGGCCCTGGGCGATCACCTGGTGGCACACCCCCTTTCGTGGCGACTGCTGCACGGTGACATCACGCTGCCGTCCCGTGCCGAGCTGCTCGACGACTTCGAGCGGTTGGCGGCCGAAGTCGCCGGTACGCCAACGGCTTCCGCGGTATTGCAGACCTACTACCGCGACCGCATCCTGGTGCTGGCCGCGCTGGACGTCGCGCCGACCGTCGAGAACGAGCCGGTGCTGCCGTACGTCGAGGTGGGCGAGCACCTGTCCGACCTGGCCGATGCGGCGCTCGGGGCGGCCTTGGTCGTCGCGACCCGCACGGTGTGTGGCGATGAGGCCGGACCCCGGCTCGCCGTCATCGCCATGGGCAAATGCGGTGCGCGCGAACTGAATTACGTCAGCGACGTGGACGTCATCTTCGTGGCCGAGGCGGCGGATTCGGTGACCACCCGGGTGGCCGGCGAGATGATGCGATTCGCCGGTGAGACCTTCTTCGAGGTCGATGCCGCACTGCGGCCAGAGGGCAAAGCCGGTCAACTGGTGCGCACCCTGGAGTCGCATGTCGCGTACTACCAGCGCTGGGCCAAGACCTGGGAATTCCAGGCGCTGCTGAAGGCCCGGGCGGCCGTCGGCGATGCCGAGCTGGGCGAGCAGTACATCGACGCGCTGATGCCGATGGTCTGGGCCGCTTGTGACCGCGAGGATTTCGTGTCCGATGTGCAGGCGATGCGCCGCCGCGTCGAGGAACTGGTGCCCGCCGGGGTGCGGACGCGGGAACTGAAATTGGGCAAGGGCGGCCTCCGGGACGTCGAGTTCGCGGTGCAGCTGCTGCAGCTGGTGCACGGCCGCAACGACGATTCCCTGCATGTCGCCTCGACGGTCGACGCATTGGCGGCGCTCGGCTCCGGTGGTTACATCGGTCGCGACGACACCGCGAATCTCACTGCGTCCTATGAGTTTCTGCGGCTGCTGGAGCACCGGCTGCAACTACAGCGGCTCAAGCGGACCCACCTGCTGCCCGAGGACGGCGACGACGAAGCGTGGCGCTGGCTCGCGCGGGCGGCGCACATCCGGCCCGACGGTCAGCACGATGCGCTCGGGGTGCTGCGCGAGGACCTGAAGCGGCAGAACATGCGGGTGTCCCGGCTGCACGCCAAGCTCTTCTACCAGCCGCTGCTGGAAGTGGGGAGCCACTTCGGTCCGAGCCTGACCACCGCCGCGGCCGAAAGGCAGTTGGCCGCACTGGGTTACGAAGGACCGCAGAGCGCCCTGACGCACCTGGCCGCTTTGACGAGTGCGAGCGGGCGCCGTGGCACGGTGCAGCAGGTGCTGTTGCCGACGCTGCTGGACTGGCTGTCGGACACCCCGGACCCCGACGCGGGCCTGTTGGCGTACCGGCGGATCAGCGAGGAACTCGGGGACCAGCGCTGGTTCCTGTCCACGCTGCGCGACGAGGGCGCCGTCGCCAAGCGGCTGATGCGGGTGCTCGGCACCTCGGCCTATGTACCGGAACTGCTGATGCGGGCGCCGGAGGTCCTCCAGCAGTACGCAGACGGTCCGCAAGGGCCGAAACTGCTTGAGGTGGAACCGGATGCGGTCTTCCGCGCGCTGGTCGCCTCGGCCGGGCGGCATGCCGACCCGGCCCGGGCCATCGCCGCCGCACGCACGCTGCGTCGTCGTGAGCTGGCCCGGGTGGCCTCGGCCGACCTGCTGGGGCTGCTCTCCGTCGTCGATGTCTGCAAGGCGCTGACGTCGGTGTGGGTGGCGGTGCTGCAGGCTGCCCTCGATGCCGTGACCCGGGCCCGCTCGGGACCCGGCGGTCCGCTGGCGCGCATCGCCGTCATCGGCATGGGCCGGCTCGGCGGCGGCGAACTGGGCTACGGCTCGGACGCGGATGTGATGTTCGTGTGCGAACCCGTCGAGGGTGCGGCCGGGGTGGACGAATCCGCCGCGGTGCGCTGGGCGATCGGAGTCGCCGAGCAGGTGCGAACGCTGTTGGGGCAGCCCAGTAGTGATCCGCCGCTCGAGGTCGATGCCGGACTACGTCCCGAAGGGCGAAACGGCTCGCTGGTGCGGACTTTGGCGTCGTATGAGACGTACTACGCGCAGTGGGCGCAGCCGTGGGAGATTCAGGCTCTGCTGCGGGCCCACCGGGTGGCGGGCGATCTGGAACTCGGCGAGCGGTTCCTGCTGATGGCCGACAAGACCCGGTACCCGGCCGACGGCGTCTCGGCGGACGCGGTTCGAGAAATCCGGCGGATCAAGGCCCGGGTCGACGCCGAGCGGCTGCCCCGCGGCGCCGACCCGAACACCCACACGAAGTTGGGCCGCGGTGGCCTGGCCGACGTGGAGTGGACCGTGCAGCTGCTCCAATTACGTTATGCGCCCAAGGTTCCCACGCTGCACAACACCTCGACGCTGGAAGCGCTTGATGCCATCGAAGCGGCCCAGCTGATCGAGGGCGACGAAGCGGACATCCTGCGTCAAGCCTGGCTGACTGCCACCCGCGCGCGCAACGCCCTGGTGCTCGTGCGCGGCAAGGCCACCGACCAGCTGCCCGGTCCGGGCCGTCAGCTCAACGCCGTCGCGGTGGCCGCCGGCTGGCCGAGCGGTGACGGCGGCGCCTTTCTGGACAACTATCTGCGCGTGACTCGTCGTGCCAAAACCGTGGTGCGCAAAGTGTTTGGGGAGTAAGCAGCGTGACAGAGGCAATTGGTAGTTCCTCCTTCGACGTGATCACCGCCGAGGAGTACCAGCGCCAGTGCGCCGTGTACGAGCCGTTCACCGATGCGGTCCGCAAGCTGATCGATGCCGGGATTCGTACCGGGGTCGATGCGGCGACCCTCGCCGATGCGCAGGCCGAGATCGAAGCGATCGTGGACAAACTTCTTGCGGTGGAAAAGCCGGTGCCCTCGATTGTGCGGCTCGCCGACACCGGCCGTCCGCTGTCTTACGCCAATCCGACTGTGGGGCTGCGCAACGCCATCGCCCCACCCATGGGCATCACCCATGACGACGGTCCGGACGGCCGCTGCTGGGCGCAGTTCGACCTGGGGCTGCCCTACGAAGGTCCGCCCGGCCTCGTGCACGGCGGAATCTGTGCCATGGTGCTGGATCAGCTGCTCGGCGAGGTGGCCAGCGCCCGGCTGACCAAGCCGCATTTCACGGGCACCATCACCGTGCGCTATCTGCGCGGCACCCCGCTGGGGCGGGTCCGGGCCGAGGCCTGGGTGGACCGCACCGACGGCGTCAAGACCTTTGCGCGGGGCACCCTTTCGGACGCCGAGGGCGTCACCGTCGAAGCCGACGGCATCTTCATCCGCCCGCAATGGGCGCGCGGGTGAAGTTCTACGTCTCCCTGGCCTTCCTCGATATCAACGAGCTGGTCGAGATCGCCCGGGCCGCAGATGAACTCGGCTACGACGGCATCGCGATCCCGGATCACGTGGTGAACCTGGAGACGCTGAGCACGCCATACCCGTACACGCCCGACGGGCAGCGGCGCTGGCAGCCGTTCACGCACTGGCCCGATCCGTGGGTGCTGGTCGGCGCGCTGGCGCAGGTGACCAGCCGCGTGAAATTCGTGACCACGGTGTACATCCCGGGCATGCGCGATCCGTTCTCGGTCGCGAAGTCCGTCGGGACCGCGGCCTGTCTGTCCGGCGGCCGGGTCGAGTTCGGTGTCGGCGTGGGCTGGTGCGCCGACGAATTCGCTTTGATGGGGCAGGCTTTCGAGCGCCGCGGCAAACGTACCGACGAGATGCTGCAGCTGATCCGGCAGCTCTGGCAGCCAGGGTGGACGTCGTTCGACGGCGAGTTCTACCAGGTGCCGCGGCTGGAAATGGAGCCCACACCGCCGCCGGTGCCCATCTACGTCGGCGGGCTCAGCGAGATCGCCCTGCGCCGGGCCGCGCGCCACGACGGCTGGATCGGCGACCTGATCACGTTGGAGCAGGCCATCATCGCGGCCACCCGGGTGCGCGAGCTGCGCGTCGAAAACGGTTTACCGCTCGAGCGTTTCGAGATTCTGACGCCGTTGTCCGATGCCTACCTGCCGGAGCATTTCGAGCGCGCCGCGGAGGCCGGCATCACGGGCAACGTCACGATGCCCTGGATGTTCTACAGCGGTCCGCAGGCCACGCTGGACGAGAAGATCAACGGACTCAAGCGCTTTCGCGCGGACCTGGGGCTCGACGGCTAGCTAGCGTTTCCGTAGCGCGTCCAGGGAGAGCGCTCCACCGCCGGTGAACACCAGCAGGAACAGCGCAAAGCAGTAGAGGACCGCGGGCTCGCCGCCGTTGGCGATGGGCAGCAGGCCGTGCGGCTGGTGCTCCATGAAATAGGCGAAAGCCATTTCGCCGGAACCGATGAAGGCGGCGATGCGGGTGGCCAGGCCGGTGAAGATCAGGATGCCGACGATCAGTTCGATCGCACCGGCGTACCAGCCCGGGAAGCTACCGAAGGCAGGCGCGGCCATGCCGGGTGCGGTATCGACGGGCCACTTGAACAGCGTGGTGGCGCCATGGAGCGCGAACAGGAAGCCGATGACTATCCGGAAGACGGACAGGACGAGGGGGGCGACAGTGTCGAGGCGGGATTCGATGTCCAGCTGAGCCATGGGTCGATCCTAGGGTGCGTCGAGCCCCGGCGCCGATGTGCGTCAGCCTTTTCGGCGCAACGCATCCACTGCGTACGCGCCGCCACCGATGAAGACCAGCAGGAAGAAGCCGAAGCAGTACACCACGGCGAGTTCACCGCCGTTTTCGATGGGCAGCAGGCCATTCGGCTGGTGCTGGGTGAAATAGGCGAAGGCCATCTCGCCGGAGGCGATGAAGGCCGCGATCCGGGTGAACAAGCCGGTGAGGATCAGCAGGCCGACGACGAACTCGATGAGACCGCCGTACCAGAACGGCCAGGTGCCCACCGGGACCGCGGCGCCGACGAGCTCGCCGGCCTTGTTCGGCATGCCGACGGGCCAGGCGAACAGTTTCTGGGCGCCGTGGATCGTCAGGAGGAAACCCATGACGATGCGGAACAAGCTGATGACAGCGGGGGCCTGCGCGGAGAGCCGAGTGTCCAGTCGAGTCGTCATGGACCGACGGTACGACCGGCCGCACGGTTGCGAGCCGCCGTGCGCGGCCGCGTTATCGGACCGTCATCGGGTTGGTGCCTGGCGTGAATTTCGGCGGTGGAGACGCATGACCGATTCGGTGACCCTCGTTCGGACCTTCGACGCACCGCAGGACCTGTGGGTGGGCAGCTTCCTCGAACTCGATCCGCCGCACCGCGTGGTGTTCGACCTGACCGATGAACCCGACAACCCGGAGCGCCTGCCGGTCACGGTGACGCTGCGGCCCGTCGACGGCGGCACCGAACCGACCCTGGCGCAGCAGACGCCCGGCTGGCCCGCCGAGGACCGCGCCGCGCTCGAGCACGGTTACAACGCGTTCCTCGATTCCATGGGCCGGCTGCTGGACCGGTTGCCCGCCTGACTGGGCGCAGATGCAAACTGCCCCTCTCCGGGAGGAGAGGGGCAGTTGTGCGTCCGCGACTCAGCAGTCGTAGTAGAGCGAGAACTCGTACGGGTGAGGGCGAATCTGCACCGGCAGGATTTCGTTCTCCCGCTTGTACGAGATCCAGGTCTCGATCAGGTCCTCGGTGAACACGCCGCCCTCGGTGAGGTAGTCGTGATCCTGCTCGAGGCGGTCGATGACGGCAGCCAGCGAGGTCGGGGCCTGCGGGATGTTGGCGGCCTCGTCCGGCGGCAACTCGTAGAGGTCCTTGTCGATCGGAGCCATGGGCTCGATCTTCTTCTTGATGCCGTCGATACCGGCCATGAGCATCGCCGAGAAGGCCAGGTACGGGTTACCCGAGCTGTCCGGGCAGCGGAACTCGAGGCGCTTGGCCTTCGGGTTGTTGCCGGTGATCGGGATACGCACACACGCCGAGCGGTTGCGCTGGCTGTACACCAGGTTGATTGGGGCCTCATAGCCCGGCACCAGACGCTTGTAGGAGTTCACCGTCGGGTTGGTGAACGCCAGCAGCGACGGGGCGTGGTGCAGGATGCCGCCGATGTAGTGGCGCGCCATGTCGGACAGGCCCGCGTAGCCGGACTCGTCGTGGAACAGCGGCTTGCCGTCCTTCCACAGCGACTGGTGGGCATGCATACCCGAGCCGTTGTCGCCGAACAGCGGCTTCGGCATGAAGGTGACGGTCTTGCCGTTCTGCCATGCGGTGTTCTTGATGATGTATTTGAACAGCAGCACGTCATCGGCCGCGGCCAGCAGCGTGTCGAACTTGTAGTTGATCTCGGCCTGGCCGGCGGTGCCGACCTCGTGGTGGCCGCGCTCCAGGGTGAAGCCGGAGTTGATCAGGTTGGTCGACATGTCGTCGCGGAGGTCGACGTAGTGGTCGTACGGCGCGACGGGGAAGTAGCCACCCTTGGGGCGGACCTTGTAGCCGCGGTTGGCGGAGCCGTCGGCCTCGAAGGGCTCGCCGGTGTTCCACCAGCCCGACTCGGAGTCGACCTCGTAGAAGGTGCCGTTGATCTTGGAGTCGAACGCCACCGAGTCGAAGATGTAGAACTCGGCCTCGGCGCCGAAGTAACAGGTGTCGGCGATGCCGGTGCTGGCCAGGTAGTTCTCGGCCTTGCGTGCGACGTTACGCGGGTCGCGGGAGTAGGCCTCGCGCGTGAACGGGTCGTGCACGAAGAAGTTCATGTTCAGCGTCTTCGCGGCGCGGAACGGGTCGATGCGCGCGGTGTTGGCATCCGGCAGCAGCATCATGTCGGATTCGTGGATCGACTGGAAGCCGCGCACGGATGAACCGTCGAACGCGAGGCCGTCTTCGAAAACGCTCTCGTCGAAAGCCGAAGCCGGGATCGAGAAGTGCTGGACAACACCAGGCAGATCGCAGAAGCGAATGTCGACGTACTCGACGTTCTCGTCCTTGATCAGCTTGAAAATGTCGTCAGACGTCTTTTCTGCCACGTAAGTGATCTCCTTTACTGGTGTTACCCGCGGTTGAACCTAGGGACACGATGTTGCACGCCAATCAACCGTATGTTTCGCGGACGTTACGCGATCGTCTGTTTCTGAATCGCGGACCGTCCCCAACGCGGTTCGGTTGAACGAACGCGCACGCCTATCCTGACAGCATGTCCGGTGCAGATGGATTTCGGCTCGGTTCATGGCTGTCCGGGCCTGAATCGCAGCGCCCCGTTGATGACTCCACATATCCCGGTAAAGCCCTTGGGCTGCCGGAATCCGGCCCCGGTTCCCTCGCGCGATTCGGCCGTCGATTCGCCGCGCTGTTGGTGGACTGGCTGATCTGCTACGGCCTCGGCACCCTGAGCGTGGTGTTCGGCGGGCTCAGCGAATACGAATATCAATACGTCTGGCACGGCACGCCCGCGATGATCGCCTGGGTCGTCGTCGGCACCGTGTCGGTGCGCCTGTTCACCTTCACCCCGGGCCAGTTCGTGCTGGGACTGCGCGTCGTATCGGTCGGCCGGAGCCAGTACGTCGGACTCGGCCGGGCCTTCGTGCGCATGCTGCTGGTGCTGCTGGCCGTGCCGGCGCTACTGACCGACGCCGACGGCCGCGGGCTGCAGGACCGGCTGACCAACACCGCCGTCCTGCGCCGCTGACCACGGTGATTTGTGCACGAAAATCCGCGCCGACCGCGGATCATCGTGCACAAATCCCTACTTGCGACGGGCGGTGCGCTGCATGCCCTTCATCTTGGCTCCTGCGGGCAGCGGGCCCTTGGGCAGACCGCCGGGGCCCAGCTTCGAACCGAGGGCGGCCAGCCGGGATTCCAGCGCGTCCATCTGCTTGGTGGTGATGTTGGCGGGCAGCTTCGTCAGGTGCCGTTCCAGTTTGGACAGCGGCACCTGGTCCTCTTCGTTGCCGACCACGACGGTGTAGATCGGCACCTCGCCGACCAGTCGAGCGGTGCGCTTCTTCTCCTGCGCCAGAAGCGGTTTCAGGCGCTGCGGCGAACCCTCGCCGACGAAGATCACACCCGGGCGGCCGACCACGCGGTGCACGGCGTCGAAGCTGCCGGTCGCGGCGACGCCCTGCGTGACCCGCCACTGGCCGCGCATGTTGTCCAGCGCCCAGGCCGCGGCGCCGGTCTGGCCGTCAGCCTTGCTGTAGACCGACTTCTGCGCCCGCCGGCCGAAGATGATGAACGCGACCAGGCCGCCGAGCAACACACCGAGGATGGGCAGCGTCACCCACGTGAAGATGCTGTCCGAGTACACGGCCATGCCGACGCCGAGAGCCACGATGAGGACGAACGCGGCGATCATGTACGGCAGGAGCCGCTTGTCCTCTTTGCGCTGAATCTGGAACGCCTGCCAGAGCTGGGCGCGGCGCTGCTTCGAGGCGGCCTTGCGGGCCGCCTTCGCCTCGGCCTTCGCGGCCTTCACAGCGGCAGGATTGGTGGTCTTTGCCATGCCACCAGGATAGATTCAGGAAACCGGTGGGCGTAACCGGGCAGCCTGGGCGTACAGCTTCCCGGCCCGGTAGGACGACCGGACCAGCGGTCCGGCCAGCACACCGGCGAACCCGAGACCCTCCGCGAACTGCTGGTGCTCGACGAATTCCTCCGGCCGCACCCACCGCTCGACGGGGTGGTGCCGCGGCGACGGACGCAGGTACTGGGTGATGGTGACGATGTCGCATCCGGCGTCGTACAGGTCCTGCAGGGCCACGCGGATTTCCTCGGGCGTCTCGCCCATCCCCAGGATCAGGTTGCTCTTGGTCACCAGGCCGTAGTCGCGGGCGGCGGTGAGCACGCCCAGGCTGCGCTCGTAGCGGAAGGCCGGGCGGATGCGCTTGAAGATGCGCGGCACCGTTTCCACGTTGTGCGCGAACACTTCTGGGCGCGAGTCGAAGACCTCTTCGAGCAATTCGGGCACGCCGTTGAAGTCGGGTGCCAGCAGTTCGACGCCGGTGTTCGGATTGAGCTCGTGGATCTGGCGAACCGTCTCGGCGTAGAGCCAGGCGCCGCCGTCGGGCAGATCGTCGCGGGCCACACCGGTGATCGTGGAGTAGCGCAGGCCCATGGTCTGCACGCTCTCGGCGACCCGGCGGGGTTCGTCACGGTCCAGGTCTGCGGGCTTGCCGGTGTCGATCTGGCAGAAGTCGCAGCGGCGGGTGCACTGCTCGCCGCCGATGAGGAAGGTGGCCTCGCGGTCTTCCCAGCATTCGTAGATGTTGGGGCAGCCGGCCTCTTCGCACACCGTGTGCAGACCCTCGCGTTTGACCAGGCTCTTGAGGTCTTTGTATTCGGGGCCCATCTTGAGTTTGGTCTTGATCCACGGCGGCTTGCGCTCGATCGGCGTCTCCGCGTTGCGGACCTCCAGGCGGAGCAGCTTGCGGTTACCGGGATCCACACTCATGGTGTCGATGTTAGTGCGGTGTAGGGGGTGCCGACGGCCGCCCCGAGTGCCGAGCACACCGCGGCGGCCACCCGGTCGATGACGTCCCCGGGTGTGACCTCTCGGCCCAGCTCCTTCGTCAGCGACGTCACACCCGCGTCGGCGATGCCGCACGGCACGATGCCACCGAACGCGCCCAGGTCGCAGTTGCAGTTCAGGGAGAAGCCGTGCAGCGTCGTGCCACGGGCGACGCGGATGCCGATGGCGGCGATCTTGCGTTCGGGCCGCAGCCCGTCGGCCGCCAGCCAGACGCCGGACCGGCCGTCCACCCGGATGGTCTCCAGGCCGAGTTCGGCGCACACCGACATCAGCGCATCTTCAAGCAGCCGAACGAATTTCACCACGTCGAGCGGCTGCGCCAGGCCGACGATCGGGTAGCCCACCAGCTGTCCGGGGCCATGCCAGGTGATCTTGCCGCCGCGGTCGGTGTCGATCACGGGCGTGCCGTCGGTCGGGCGCTCGTGCGGTTCGGTGCGACGGCCGGCGGTGTACACGGGCGGGTGCTCGAGCAGCAGCAGCGTGTCGTTGCCGCGCTCGTCGGAGCGGGCGGCGGCGAGTTCGCGCTGGAGTTCCCAGGCGTCGTTGTAGTCGATGGTGCCCAGGCGGCGCACGTCGATCGGGCCGCCGGCAGATCGGATCGTCACCGAACTGACGCTACCCCTGCCGGACTCAGGCTGCGTTGGGGGCGGTGACGTACGACAGCGCCTCGCCGATGGTCCGCTGGTGGAACTCGAAACCGGCGTCCTCAAGCGCGGCCGGGATCGCGCGCTGGCCGCCGAGCAGGCCTTCCTCGGCGAACTCGCCGAGCGCCGCCCGCAGCGCGAAACCCGGCATCAGCAGCGGGGTGGGGCGGTGCAGTGCCCGTCCCAGCGCCTCGGTGAACTCACCGTTGGTCACCGGTGCCGGGCCCGTCAAGTTCAGCGGCCCGGACAGGTCGTCGTGATTCAGCGCGAACAACAGGGCCCGCACCTCGTCCTCGAGCGTGATCCACGGCATGTACTGGCGCCCGCTGCCCAGCCGCGCACCAAGCCCGAGCCCGAAGACGGGACGCAGCCGGGCCAGCATGCCGCCCGCCGGCGCCAGCACCAGGCCGGTGCGCGCGAGCACGACGCGGACACCCGCGTCGGCCGCCGGCCGGGTGGCGGCCTCCCAGTCCAGGCAGAGCCGGGCCAGGAAACCGGCGCCGGCAGGGGACTGCTCGTCGGCGATCCGGTCCCGTGTATCGCCGTAGAAGCCAACGGCACTGGCGTTGATGAGCACCGGGACCCCGGCGTCGACGACGGCGTCGGTCAGCACCTCGGTGGGGCCGATGCGACTGTCGCGCAGGCTCTGCTTGAACGCCCCTGACCACCGGCGGGATCCGATGCTCACCCCGCACAGGTTGACGACGGCGTCGACGTCATGCAGTGCGCGCCAGTCGAAGTCGCCGGCGTCGGGGTTCCAGTAGACCTCGTCGGCGTTGGCTGGTTGACGGCGCACGATGCGCACCACCCGATGGTCGGTGGCACGGAGCGCCGACACCAGTGCGGAGCCGATGAGTCCCGACGAGCCCGCGATGGCTATGACCGCGTGCGCCATGCGATTACCGCCCGGCCTAGAGACCGAGGTCGGCCTCGAACGCACCCTCTTCGAGACGACGTTTGATGGTGGTCACGAACCGTCCGGCGTCGGCGCCGTCGATCAGGCGGTGGTCGTACGTCAGCGGCAGGTAGCAGACCGACCGGACGCCGATCGACTCGTTGCCGCCTTCGTCCACGACGACCCGCGGCCGCTTGACGATGGCACCGGTGCCGAGCATCGCCGCCTGCGGCGGAACCAGGATCGGGGTGTCGAACAGGGCCCCCTGGCTACCGATGTTGGTGATGGTGAAGGTGCCACCGGCCAGCTCGTCGGGCCGCAGGTTGCCCGAACGGGCGCGGTCGGCGATGTCCACGATCGCGCGGGCGAGGCCACCGAGGGACAGGTCACCGGCGTTGTGCACGACCGGCGACAGCAGGCCCTGCTCGGTGTCCACCGCGAAGCCGAGGTGCTCGGCGTCGTAGTAGGTGATCTCCTTGGTTTCCTCGTTGTAGCTGGCGTTGACGTTCGGGTGGACCTTCAACGCGTCGATCACCGCGCGGGCGATGAACGGCAGGTAGGTCAGGTTCACACCCTCGCGCTCGGCGAACGAGTTCTTGGCGCGCGCCCGCAGCGAGACGATGCGGGTCATGTCGACCTCGTGGGTCTGGGTCAGCTGCGCCGTGGTCTGCAGCGACTCCCGCGTCTTCTTGGCCGTGATCTGGCGAATGCGAGTGGCCTTCTGCGTGGTGCCACGCAGGTGGGCCAGCGCCGGAGCGGGCGCCGCCGCCGGGGCCTTGGCGGCCGGAGCGGTGGGGGCAGACGCAGCGGGGGCCGGAGCGGCCGGCGCCTTGGCGGCCTCGGCCGCGGCGAGCACGTCCTGCTTGCGGATGCGGCCACCGACGCCGGTGCCCTGCACCGAAGAGAGATCAACGTTGTTCTCGGCAGCCAACTTTCGCACCAGCGGCGTGACGTATGGGCTGGCATCGTCAGACGGTGCGGCCTGCGCGGACGGAGTTGCGGCCGCGGGTGCCGGCGGCGGGGTCGGCGCGGCAGGGGCCGGCGGAGCCGGCGGGGGCGTCGGCGCGGCGGGTGCCTTCGGGGCGGGGGGAGGCGTCGGCGCAGCCTTGGCTTCGGGCTCGGGCTGCGGCTCGGGCTCGGGGGCCGGAGCCTTCGGGGCGGGCGCCTCGGCGGGGGCGGAACCGGCGGCACCGATCTTGGCGAGCTCGCCGCCGATGGACACGACGTCGTCCTCGTCGGCGGTGATGGACAGCAGCACGCCGGCGATCGGCGACGGGATTTCGGTGTCGACCTTGTCGGTGGAAACCTCGACCAGGGGTTCGTCGACCTCGACGGAGTCGCCGACCTTCTTGAGCCAGCGGGTGACGGTGCCTTCGGTGACCGACTCGCCGAGCGTCGGCATCACGATCGAGGTGGCGTCGGCGGCATCGGAAGCCGCCGGCGCGGGGGCCGAAGCGGGTGCCGGGGCCGGAGTCTCAGGGGCCGGAGTCTCGGGGGCCGGAGCCGCCTCCGCGGCGGCCGGCTCGGCGGCCGGGGTGGGCTCGGGTGCGGGAGCAGCCGCGGGCTCGGGGGGCGAAGCGGGGGCTGCGGCCGGTTCCGAGCCGGCCTCACCGATGACGGCGAGCTCGCCGCCGATCTCGACGGTGTCGTCTTCCTGCGCAACGATCTTGGTCAGGACGCCTGCTGCCGGCGACGGGATTTCGGTGTCGACCTTGTCGGTGGAGACCTCGAGCAGGGGTTCGTCGACCTCGACGGTGTCGCCCTCCTGCTTGAGCCATCGAGTGACGGTTCCCTCGGTAACGCTCTCACCGAGTGCGGGCATCTGGACGGAGATGGCCATTACGTTGACTCCTCGAAAAGTCGCTCGTCACTTCGAATGTCTACAGGGCCCATCCTGTCATGCTCGCGCAGTCGGGGAGTGGCGGGCCGGGACTTTGTCCCGCTCTGTTGACACCCTCGCTGAGCAGGCTACTGTCGCATCACAACCGGTACCGGCGGTACGGGATACTTTGAGGTCAGGCAGGGTTTGACGATGCGGTTTGTGGACAGCGCGGACGGGACTCGGATCGCGACCTACGAGGAGGGCAACCCAGGCGGTCCGGTGGTGGTCCTGGTGCACGGTTGGCCGGACTCGCACGACATGTGGGACGCCACGGTGCCCTACCTGGCCGACACCTACCGGGTGATCCGCTACGACAACCGCGGCTCGCGCAATTCTGGTGTGCCCAAGAAGGTTTCGTCGTACACCATGGCGCACTACGCCGACGACTTCGCGGCCGTCGTCGCCGCTTTGGCGCCGGGCGAGAAGGTCCACGTGCTGGCCCACGACTGGGGCTCGGTCGGCATCTGGGAGTACCTGTCGCGGCCGGAGTCGGTGGACCGCGTCGCGTCCTTCACCTCGACCTCGGGGCCGAGCGCCGACCACACCCGTCGCTACATCATGGACGGCCTCAAACGGCCCGACCGGCCGGTGCGGTTCCTGCGCTCGGTATCGCAGTTCCTGCGACTGACCTATCAGGGTTTCTTCTCGATCCCGCTGGTGGCGCGAGTGCTGGTCCGGGCCACCGTTCCCACCATCATTCCGCAGCTGCTGAAGCGGCTGGATGGCATGTCCGACAACCAGATTCGGCATTCGGACACCTTCGCGACAGATGCCGCCAACAGCCTCAAGGTGTATCCGGCCAACTACTGGCGCACCCTGTTCAAGGGGCGGCGTGACCACTACGTGAACGTGCCGGTGCAGGTGATCGTCAACCGTGGCGACCAGTTCGTCCGGCCGCACCTGTATGACGAGACGCCGCAATGGGTTCCGCAACTGTGGCGCCGGGACATCGAGTCGGGCCACTGGTCGCCGATGTCGCATCCCGAGCTGCTCGCCACCGCGGCCCGCGAGCTCGCCGAGCACGTGGCCGGCGCTGAGCAGACCCGTGCCCTGCAGCAGGCCCAGGTGAGCTGAGCCGCCGACCGACGCTCTGCGGCGTCATCCCATCGGCTTGCCGTCGACGGTGATGTTCCTGGGGTCGACCTGCTGACCGTTGATGGTGATCTGGTGATTCCCATTGCCGTCATGGTTGACGTTCACGTTGAGCGTCGGGGGCGGGCACAGCTCGTTGTTTCCGACCCACCCGCCGCCGGGCGCGCACTCGTTCGGCGCGCCGGCGCCGATGTTCTGGTTGTCGTCGTTCCCGCCGGGATCGCACTGATCGTTCCCGCCCATGCGGTCGATCACATTGCGGAACGGACACAGCTGATCAGGGACGGGTTCCTGGTCGGGGTCGGCGAGTGCCATGCCGGTGCCGCTCAATCCGGCTAACTCCAAGCCGATAGCAGTGACTGTCACAGCAGTAACCCGAACGAACTTGTTCATGCAGGAAAAATACGCTGCCGTGGGGATTGGCACCCCGAAAATGCGGTAACTGACGTCGATTCAGCTACCGCATCGGGCGGATGGCTAGCCGTTCTTCGCGATGTCTTCCAGCACGGCGAACATGGTCAGCGTCGGGACGCCGGTGCCGCCTTTACCGGTGTAGCCCCAGGGGCCGCCGGTGTTGTAGGCCGGGCCTGCGACGTCGAGGTGCGCCCACTGGACACCGTCGGCGACGAACTCGCGCAGGTAGACCCCGGCCACCGACATGCCGGCGTTGCGCGCGCCGCTGACGTTGGCCAAGTCGGCGACCGTCGACTTGAGGTCATCCTTGAGTTCCTCGGGCAGCGGCATCGGCCAGGCGTTCTCGCCGACCTCCTGGGAGAGCTTGGCGACCCGGTCACGGAATTCGTCGGTGCCCATCACACCGGGGGTACGCACGCCGAGTGCCACGAGCTGCGCCCCGGTCAGCGTCGCGGTGTCGATCAGGTAATCGGGGTTGTCCTCGCAGGCGCGGACGATGGCGTCGGCCAGGATCAGCCGGCCCTCGGCATCGGTGTTGAGCACCTCGATGGTGGTACCGCCGTACTGGGTCAGCACGTCGCCGGGGCGCTGCGCCGTCGACGACGGCATGTTCTCGGCCATGGGCACGGTCGCGATGACGTCGACCGGCAGCTGCTGGCGCGCCGCCAGCACGATGGTGGCGATGACGGCGGCGGCACCGCCCATGTCGGAGGTCATGTGGTGCATGTTGGCGGCCGGCTTGATCGAGATGCCGCCGGTGTCGAAGGTGATGCCCTTGCCCACGAGCGCCACCTTCTTGGCGTTCTTCTTGCCGCAGCGGTAGGTCAGCCGTACCAGTCGCGGCCCGCGCGACGAGCCCTTGCCGACGCCCACTATGCCGCCGTATCCGGCGTCCTCCAGCTCCTTCTTGCCCAGCACCTCGACCTCGAGGCCCGCAGACTTACCCAAAGCCTTTGCGCGCTTGGCGAATTCACCCGGGTACAGGTGGCTCGGCGGGGTGTTAACGAGGTCGCGGGCGGTTGCCACGGCGGTCGCCACATCGACACCGCGCGCTGCCGCGGTCTCGGCGTCGTCGGCGGTGGACAGCACGGTCAGTGCCGTCAGGCCCCGCTCTTTCGGAGCGGTCTTCGCGCTGCGGAACTCGTTGAACCGGTACGCGCCGAGGATCAGGCCCTCGACGGCTGCCGCCACATCCAATTCGGACAGGGTGGTCACGACGGTCTCGGTGCCGTTGAGCGAGCGTGCCGCCACGCCGGCGGCGCGGCGGATCACGTCGGCCGGCCACTCGTCACGGTCCTTGCCGAGGCCGACCGCCAGCACGCTGGCCACCGGCAGGGATGGCACGAGTACGCGGGTCAGTTGCTCGGTCGAGCCCTTCGCGCCCAGGGTCTTCAGCGCCACCTCGATCTCACCGGTGGCTTCGGCGTCCAGGAACGGGTTGGCCAGGACCGTGGCCTCGTCGTTCTCGCTGGTGATGACCGGAACGATCAGCACCGCAGAATCCAAGTCCGACGGCAGGACGGATGCGACAGTGACGGCAGGGGACTGGTAACCGGGTGTGCTCACGCCGTTCACCCTAGCCGCGCGACGATCGAGCGGCGAGGGACGAGCCGCGATGAGGAGTGCGGCCAATCGAACCTGGCCACCGGCGTTTCGTCCGGCAGCTGTCAGAGTCGGTCACACAACTGGTAGGCCGTGACGGGCTCGTCAAAACCTTTGAGCGTCAACGGTTCCTGTACTTGGATCGGCCAATCCTCGGGAATGTTGCACCAGGGCGCGGCAACCAGGATCTGCCCGGGCTGGGCCGCCGCCACCAATCGCGCCGCGAGGTTGACCGGACTGCCGAAGTAGTCGCCGCCGATGGCCAGCACCTCGCCGTAACTGAGCCCGGCGCGCACCTGGATCTCAGAGGCCGCGACCCGCGGATGGTGCACCAGGTCCAGCGCGGCCTTGGCCAGCAGCTCGGGCGTGGCGCTCACCCACATCACCGCGTCGCCGATGAACTTGACCACGCGGCCACCGTCGGCGTTCACCACGTCCGCGGCCATTCCGCTGAATTCGTTGAGCAGCTTCGACAATTCGTCGGCGGTGCTCATGCGGGTGAGCCTGGTGAAGTCGGACAGGTCGGCAAAGCCGATGCCGACGTCGACCGTCGACGATTCGTGGTGGACCACGCCGTCGAAATACGTTCGGGCAGCGGCCAAATGGTGGCGGTGAAAGGCGTCGATCATGCCGCCGATGCGCGGGATGAACTGAGCCGCAGACCGGTACGCGCGGGCGGTCAGCAGTTCGTCATGGGTATTGGCCAGGTCCAGATTGGGCAGCCCGGTGCGCGTCATCGTCGACTCGGCCTCCGCCAGCCGCGCCATGCTCGCCCCGAGCACCCGCAGGAAACCCAGCGCGGCATCCTCGCCGATCGCGGCGCGCATCTCGGCCCACGTGCGCAACGCCTCGATGTCGCAGTCGGTGAGCGCCGGCACATTCGGGTCGGCGACCGTGAGGCCGAGCACCGCCCAGGCCTGCTCGACGTCGGCCAGCGGCAGCTCGATCTCGTGGGCGACCTCGGCCAGGCTGTGGCTCGGCTGCCCCGACCACTGCACGGAGTCACCGGCCAACGCGAACAACCGGCCGCGGCGCTCGGCCCCGACCATCTGATCGGGGGTGAAGCCGAGGCCGTCCAAGTATTCGATGAGTTCCGCGCGACCGCGGGCATCAGCGATTCCGGCGGCTTCGAGCGCGTCGTAATCGATCACGAAAACGAGTCTGCCAGCAATGGGGCGACGCCGGGAGCCGTCAGGCGACTACGCTGTCTGGCCGTGAGCGAACTGTTGCAGGGCCCGCTGGAAGACCGTCACCGCGAACTCGGTGCGAGTTTCGCCGAATTCGGGGGCTGGTTGATGCCGGTGTCCTACGCCGGCACCGTGGCCGAGCACAACGCCACCCGCGAGACCGTCGGACTGTTCGACGTGAGCCACCTCGGCAAGGCCCTGGTGCGTGGCCCCGGCGCCGCCGAGTTCGTCAACTCCGCCTTCACCAACGACCTGCGCCGCATCGGGCCGGGCAAGGCGCAATACACGTTGTGCTGCAAGGAAGTTGACGGCGTGGCCGGTGTCATTGATGACCTGATCGCCTACTACGTCTCCGACGAAGAAATCTTCCTGGTGCCCAACGCGGCCAACACCGCCGCCGTGGTCGCCGAGCTGCAGCGCCTCGCTCCGCCCGAGCTGACCATCACCGACGAGCACCGCTCCTATGCCGTACTGGCGGTGCAGGGGCCGAAGTCCACCGAGGTGCTCACCGCGCTCGGGCTGCCGACCGACATGGACTACATGGGATACGCCGACGCCGAGTACGACGGCGTTCCGGTCCGGGTGTGCCGCACCGGCTACACCGGTGAGCACGGCTACGAACTGTTGCCCGAGTGGGACCGCGCGGGGATCGTGTTCGACGCGCTCGTCGCCGCGGTGAAGGCTGCCGGCGGTGAACTCGCCGGGCTGGGCTCGCGCGACACCCTGCGCACCGAGATGGGTTACCCGCTGCACGGACATGAACTGTCGCTGGACATTTCGCCGCTGCAGGCCCGCTGCGGCTGGGCCATCGGCTGGAAGAAGGACGCGTTCTGGGGCCGCGATGCCCTGCTCGCGGAGAAGGAAGCCGGCCCCAAGCGGACGCTGCGTGGCCTCAAGGCCGTCGGCCGCGGGGTGCTGCGTGCTGACCTGACGGTGCTGGACGGCGAGACGCCGGTCGGCATCACCACGTCGGGCACCTTCTCACCGAGTCTGAAGGTTGGCATCGCGCTGGCGTTGCTCGACACCGCGGCCGACATCGCCGACGGTGCGCGGGTGACCGTCGACGTCCGCGGCCGGGCACTCGAGTGCGAGGTCGTCGCGCCGCCGTTCGTGGCGGCCAAGACGCGTTAGCCGCGGCGAAAACGCGCTAGCCACGGGCGATACAATCGGCATATGACCGATGGCCCCCTCGAATTCACCGTGTCGCGCGCGAGCAATCCTGCGAGCGACGAGGTAAGGGCCCAGGTTCTGGCCGACCCCGGATTCGGGCGGTTCCACACCGACCACATGGTGTCCATCGACTACAGCGTCGACCGCGGCTGGCACGACGCCCGGGTGACCGAGTACGGGCCCATCGAACTGGACCCGTCGGCCATCGTCCTGCACTACGCGCAGGAAGTCTTCGAAGGTCTGAAGGCGTACCGCTGGAACGACAACTCGATCGTGTCGTTTCGCCCCGATTCCAATGCGGCCCGGCTGCAATCGTCGTGCCGGCGCCTGGCCATCCCGGAGCTGCCCGAGGACGTCTTCGTCGAGTCGCTGCGGCAGCTGATCGCCGTCGACAACGAGTGGGTGCCGGCTGCCGGCGGTGAGGCGTCGCTGTACCTGCGGCCGTTCATCATCGCCACCGAGCCGGGCCTCGGCGTGCGACCCGCCAACGAGTACCGCTACCTGGTGATCGGCTCGCCGGCCGGCGCGTATTTCAAGGGCGGCATCAAGCCGGTGTCGGTGTACCTGTCCACCGAGTACGTGCGGGCCAGCCCGGGCGGCACCGGTGCGGCCAAGTTCGGCGGCAATTACGCCGCCTCGCTGCTGGCCCAGGCGCAGGCCGCCGAGATGGGCTGCGACCAGGTGGTCTGGCTCGACGCCATCGAGCGCCGGTACGTCGAAGAAATGGGTGGCATGAACCTGTTCTTCGTCTTCGGCAGCGGTGGCTCGGCGCGGCTGGTCACCCCGGAGCTGTCCGGCTCGCTGTTGCCCGGCATCACGCGGGATTCGTTGCTGCAGTTGGCGGTTGACGCGGGGTTCGCCGTCGAGGAACGCAAGATCGACATCGACGAGTGGCAGAAGAAGGCCGCCGCTGGGGAGATCACCGAGGTGTTCGCCTGCGGCACCGCGGCCGTCATCACCCCCGTCGCGCATGTGAAGTACGGCCAGGGTGAATTGGCCGGTGAATCGGCGGGCGAGTTCACCATCGGTGACGGCCAGCCCGGTGAGGTCACCATGGCACTGCGCGACACCTTGACCGGCATTCAGCGCGGCACGTTCGCCGACACCCACAACTGGATGACGCGCCTGGGTTAACCCCCCGCCGAACGTGAAGAAGATCGCGAGATTTCCAGCTGGAAATCTCGCGATCTCCTTCATGTTGGAGGCTAGAGGTGGGCGGCCAGCCCCAGCGCGGTCAGCGTGGTCGTGACTTCGGCGGCCGCACCCAGTACGTCGCCGGTGATCCCGCCGAACCTGCGGACGCAGTGCGTCACCAGTAGCGCGGTGATCCCCAGTGCGACGAGCACGACCACCGGGCCCTGCCACAACCGCGGCGTCGCCCATGCGGCCGCGGCCGCCACCGCAGCCGTCCACGCCGCGACCACCCACACCGGTTGGCTGCCGGCGACCATCGCGCCCAACGTGCTGCCCGGTGCGGCCGGTACCGACGTCCGGCAGGCGGCGAGCGCCGCGATGCGGCCCGCGGTGACGGCAACGACGACCGCCGCCGGGTCGAGCGCGGCGAACGTCATGCTCTGCGCGCCGATCGCCACGACGATAGCGGCCACCCCGAACGGGCCCGCGGTGCCGCCGCGCATGACGGCCAGCGCCCGCTCGGGCGGTCCGTAACAGCCGAGGCCGTCGACCGTGTCGGACAGCCCGTCGATGTGCAGGCCGCGGGTCAGCAGAAGCAGCACCGCCACCGCGAGCAGCCCGGCGAGCGGGCCGGTCACGTACACCTGGCCGGCACCCCACGCCACCGCCGCGGCGATCCCGCCGAGAACGATGCCCACCACCGGAAGCGCGGTCAGTGTGCCCCGGCCGAACGGCCGGTCGCCACGCACCGGGAGGACGGTGCTGAACGCGAAAGCCGAAGCGAGGGCAGAGATCACAATGGTTTGTCGGCCGGCTTGTCGGTGACGTTCGCCTCGCCGAACGTGGCCATGGACGCCAGCGTCGCCACCGCGGCACGCAGCACCGGCAGCGCCACCGCGGCACCGCTGCCTTCGCCCAGGCGCATGCCCAGGTCCAGGATCGGGGTCAGCTGCAGGCGCTGCAGCGCCACCGAGTGCGCGGGTTCGGTCGACAGGTGGGCGGCTTGCCACCAGGCTTTCGCGCCGGGGGCCAACCGGTCGGCGACCAGCGCCGCGGCCGTCACCACCACGCCGTCGAGCAGGACCGGGGTTCGCCGTACCGCGGCCTGGGCCAGGAAGCCGGCCATGGCGGCCAGATCCGCGCCGCCGCAAACGGCCAGCAGCGCAACCGGATCGGCCTTGACCTGGCGGGCGCGGAACAGCGCGTCACGGATGGCCGCGGTCTTGCGGGCCCAGCCCTCGTCGTCGACGCCGGTGCCGCGTCCCACCACCCCGACGGGTTCGGACGCCGTCAGGGCGGCAACCAGAGTCGTTGCCGGCGTGGTGTTTCCGATGCCCATGTCGCCGGCGATGAGCAGGTCGGCGCCCCCGTCGACCTCCTGGTCGGCAATGGTGCGACCGGCCGCGATCGCCGCGACGGCCTCCTCCGTCGACAACGCGTCCTCGATGGCGATGTTGCCGCTGCCGCGGCGGACCTTGTGGGCGCCGATCGCGGGGGAGTGGGCCTCGCCGTCGACGGCGATGTCAGCCACGCGCACGGTGGCGCCCGCCACCTCGGCCAAGACGTTGATGGCCGCGCCGCCGGCGTCGAAGTTCGCCACCATCTGTGCGGTGACCTCGGACGGAAACGCGGAAACTCCGGCTGCCGTCACGCCGTGGTCGCCGGCGAACACCACGACCCGGGCCCGCTCGAATTGCTTTGGCGGACAGACACCTTGGCAGGCCGACACCCAGACCGACAAGTCCTCCAGGCGGCCCAGGGAGCCCGGTGGTTTCGTCAGGGTGTGCTGGCGCGCGAGCGCGGCCTCCCGCACATCGGCATCGGGTTTGGTGAGATCGGGAAACTGGGCGCGGGGATCGCTCATCGAGACTCCTTGACGGTGAGAGGCTGGCCGGCCACCACCAGCACCACGCGGTCACAGACCGCGGCCAATCGCTGGTTGAGCGAGCCCAATTCGTCGGCGAAACGGCGGCCCGACTCAGTGGCCGGGACGACGGTCAGGCCCACCTCCGGGCTGACCAGCGCCAGTGGCGCGGTGAATGCGCTGACCGCCGAGGTCAATTCGTCGATCTCGGCCTGGATCGAGCCGCCGGTCCAGGCGGCGCGCCGATCCATCGCGGCAACCAGCCAGCCGCCGATGTCGTCAACCATGGTGGCGGCCGCCGATTCACGCAAAGTGCGTGCCACGTCGGCCGATTCGACGGTCGACCAGTAGGCCGGCCGCCGGCTCTGATGGGCCGAAACCCGGGCCGCGAAGTCGTCGTCGCCGTTGACGGAGCCGGTCGCGACGTAGCGCACCGGCTCGCTCGGACCCGCCGCATGGCCGATCCAGTCCTCGGCCCACTGCGACTTTCCCGACCGGATGCCGCCGAGCACCAGGGTGCGCACCGGGCTCAGTCGACCTTGGCTCCGCGGTTGACCTGCGGCTTCGGCACGCGCATCCGGCGCAGCTGCGAAGCCCGGCTGGAGGCGTAAAAGCCCAGTTTCCAACCACTTTCGGTGTTGTCCGGGAACTTCGCGTCCACGCGCTTGTTGATGCGCCGGCTCAGCAGGACGCCGTCGATTGCCATGATCACCATCAGGCCCAGCATCGCGACCGACAGCAGACCCTGGGTCTGGACCGGCGGCAGCGCCATCATGAAGAACACCAGCACCAGGGCCGACGGCATGAACAGACCCAGCACGTTGCGCCGGGAATCGACGAGGTCGCGGACGTAGCGCTTGACCGGCCCCTTGTCGCGGGGCAGCAGGTAGGCCTCGTCACCGGACATCATCTTGGCGCGGCGCGCATCCATGTCGGCTCGACGCGCCTGGCGCTCGGACTTGCGCTCTTCCTTGGACTGGGAGCTGCGCAGTTCCTTGCGTCGTTTGCGTGCCTCGGCGGTCGTCATCGGCGCCGGAGCGACCGGGCCGCGCTTGCGCTCCGCGGCGCTGCGCTTGGGCGTCGGGCGACCCTTGGGCGCGGTGGTGCCCCCAGCGGCGTCGACGTCCGAGTTGCCGGTCACGGCGACGTCGTCAGCGTTGCCGCTCTCGTCTCCGGAGTCGGCGTTGTCCTTCTTGCGGCCCAGCAGATTCACGCTGTCAGGTTACTTCGGTGGCCGCGGTCGGCCGTCATGCACCCGAGCCGTGGGCGGCTTAACCTGCTCCGATGAGAGTCCTCGTCGCCCCCGACTGTTACGGCGACAGCCTCACCGCGGTGCAGGCCGCGGCGGCGATCGCCGCGGGCTGGGCCGCCGCGCGGCCGGGCGACACCCTGGTGCTCGCCCCGCAGTCCGACGGCGGCCCCGGCTTCGTCGACGTGCTGGCCGAACGGTTGGGCGGTCTGCGGACGGCCACGGTGCGAGGCCCGCTGGATTGCGACGTCACCGCGCACTGGGTTCTGCATCAGGACACCGCGTACATCGAGTGCGCGCAGGCCTGCGGATTGGCGCTGCTGGGCGGGCCGCCCACGGTCCAGACCGCGCTGGACGCCGGCAGCTTCGGAGTCGGGCAGCTGGTCGACGCCGCGCTGGTGGCCGGCGCACAAAGAGTGGTCGTCGGCCTCGGCGGTAGTGCCTGCACCGACGGCGGCCAGGGCCTTGTCGCGGCGCTGGGCGGGTTGACGCCGGCTCATCGGAGGCTGGCCGACGTCGAGGTCATCGTCGCCTCCGACGTCGAACACCCGCTGCTGGGGCCGATGGGTGCGGCGGCGGTCTTCGGTCCACAGAAGGGCGCCGATCCCGCGACGGTGGAGTTGTTGGAGCAGCGGCTCACGGCGTGGGCCGGCGACCTCGAATCCGTGGCCGGCCGTGATGTCGCCGGCGAACCGGGAGCCGGCGCCGCCGGCGGCCTGGGGGCAGCGCTGCTGGCGCTCGGCGGGCGGCGGGAATCCGGCGCGACGGTGATCGCGGCGCACACCGCGCTGGCCGACGACCTGGCCGCCGCAGATCTGATCGTCACGGGCGAGGGCCGGTTCGACGACCAGTCGCTGCACGGCAAGGTGATCAGCGCCCTCGCCGCGGGGGCCCGCGCGCACGGTTCGCCGGTCCTGGTGCTGGCCGGGCAGGTGACGCTGGACCCCGCCGGTCTGGCCAACGCCGGGGTCGCGGCCGCGTATTCGATCGCCGACCACGCCGGTTCGGTGGAGCTGGCCATCAGCGACGCGGCCCGTCAGCTGACCGGATTAGCTACCGGCGTAGCCGCTGAACTCGGGAATAACGGCCGGACAAGGTACCGTTGATGGTGCCTGGATAGTGCCAGGCAATCGAGTGTGCACCAGGGAGAAGCAATGACTGTTGAGGACACGACCACCACCGGTACCTCGACCGAGACCCACGGCGTGATCTTGTCGGACGCTGCGGCCAGCAAGGCCAAGGCTCTGCTGGACCAGGAAGGCCGTGACGACCTCGCGCTGCGTATCGCCGTGCAACCGGGCGGCTGCGCCGGCCTGCGTTACAACCTGTTCTTCGATGACCGCACCCTCGACGGTGACCTCACCACCAACGTCGGCGGCGTCAACCTCACCGTCGACCGGATGAGTGCCCCCTACGTACAGGGCGCCACCATCGACTTCGTGGACACCATCGAGAAGCAGGGTTTCACCATCGACAACCCGAACGCCACCGGCTCCTGCGCCTGCGGCGATTCGTTCAACTGATTCAACCGGTACCGTGCTGGTCCGGCGGCCTCCTACAGGGAGTCCGCCGGACGTGGCAGGTACGAGCAGACCAGGGTCTCTCGCGGCTGCACCAAGAGCTGAGCGACGGCCTGGAATTCGTTGCTCTTCACCGAACCGCGCGGCAGCCGGCCTGACGGCGCCACCTTCATGGTGAACAGCACCTGCGCCTGATTCGGCGACAGCATCACGATCTTGTCGATCGACGTCACATCCGCCTGCCCGAACTGCTTGCGAAACGCATCACTGGCCAGATTCGCCACGGTGTAATCCGTGGCGTGGTCCTTGACGCCGTCATACAAACCACACAGCGCGTGCCGGGCCACGGCTTGCTTGTCCTGCTGCAGCAGCGCGTTCAGATAGCCCTGGATCGCGGACTTGGCGGTGGCGTCGGTCAGACCGCGGTCGCTGGTGCTGCGGACAGCGAAGATGATGCCGCCGACGACCGCGACGACCGCCAGAACGGCGCCGACGACCAGCAGGATGCGCTTGGTGTTGTTACCGCCGCCCGACGGGTACTCCACGGCGGGTGGCAGCGTCGTCGGGTAAGAGGGAGGCGGCCCGGCGGCGGGTGCACCGTAGGCACCGTAGGTGGAGTTCCCCGGACCCGGCTGCGGGGGGATCGATTCCGGGTACGGATATGCGCCGTCCATGTTGTCCACAGGCTAGCGCACCGGCACGGGTGGACCGGTCCGGCTACTTCCGCTGCGCTGGGTAAGCTCGCCGGATGACCATTGCCGTGACCGGATCGATCGCGACCGACCATTTGATGCGCTTCCCGGGCCGATTCGCCGAGCAGTTGCTGGCCGAACACCTGCAGAAGGTGTCTCTGAGCTTCCTGGTCGACGACCTGGTGGTGCACCGCGGCGGCGTCGCCGGCAACATCGCCTACGCCATCGGCATCCTGGGTGGCAGCCCGACGCTGGTCGGTGCCGTGGGCACGGACTTCGATGACTACCGCGGCTGGCTGACGGCGCACGGCGTCGACTGCTCGCAGGTGCTGGTGTCCGAATCCGCCTACACCGCTCGATTCGTTTGCACCACGGACGAGGACATGGCGCAGCTGGCGTCGTTCTACCCCGGTGCCATGTCCGAGGCGCGCAACATCAAGCTCGCCGACCTCGTCGCCGCCCAGGGCGCGCCCGAGCTCGTGATCATCGGCGCCAACGATCCCGAGGCCATGTTCCTGCACACGGAGGAATGCCGGAACTTGGGTCTGGCCTTCGCCGCGGACCCCAGCCAGCAGCTGGCCCGGTTGTCCGGCGACGAAATCCGCCGCCTCATCGACGGTGCCTCGTACCTGTTCACCAATGACTACGAGTGGGACCTGCTGCTGCAGAAGTCGGGCTGGTCGGAGGCTCAGGTGATGAGCCAGATCGAGCTCCGCGTCACCACGCTGGGGGAGAAGGGCGTCGACATCGTCGGCCGCGACGGCACGTTCGTGCACGTCGACGTGGTGCCCGAGAACGAGAAGGTCGACCCGACCGGTATCGGTGACGCGTTCCGTGCCGGCTTCCTCACCGGCCGTGGCGCCGGCCTGAGTCTGGAGCGGGCCGCTCAGCTGGCCTCGCTCGTCGCCACCCTGGTGCTCGAAGCGCCGGGTCCGCAGGAGTGGACCTGGGACAAGGCCACCGCGCTGCCGCGCCTGTCGGCCGCGTTCGGGGCCGATGCCGCCGACGAGATTGCCGCTGCGCTGGCGTAGCCCAGCGCCTTCGGCACAGCCCTGGGCTGATCACCGCCGAGAGTGCGGGAAACGACCGAATTCACGTCGAATTCGCGGTCGTTTCCCGCACTTTCGTCGTAGTGGTCAGAGTTCGACGGGGTAGACGGGCTCGCTGATCTGCGGTGTGACGCTGCCCTCGATGAAGATGGCGTGCCACAGCATGAAGATGAGGACCGTCCACAGCCGGCGGCTGTGGTCGCTGACGCCATTGCGATGTTCCTCGAGCATCTGGCGGACGGCGTCGAGGTCGATCAGATGCCCGGCCTGCGACGCGTTGACCGTCGCGTAGGCCCACTCCAGCAGCTCGCCGGAGCGCAGCCAGTGCCGGATCGGCACCGGGAAACCCAGCTTCGCGCGGTGCAGCACATGCGCGGGGACGATGGGCTCCAGCGCCCGGCGCAGCGCGTATTTCGTTGTGGTCCGGGTGATCTTCTGTTCGTACGGCAGCTTCGACGCCACCGCGAATACCTCGGGATCCAGGAACGGCACGCGCAATTCCAGCGAGTTGGCCATGGTCATCTTGTCGGCTTTGACCAGGATGTCGCCGCGCAGCCAGGTGAACAGGTCCAGGTGTTGCATGCGCGCCACCGGGTCCCAGCCGGCGGACTCGGCGTAGATCGGCGCCGTCACATCGGTGTGGGTCCACTCCGGATCGAACTGCGCGAGAGTCGACTGCAGCTGCTCGTCGGAGAAGCTGCGGGCGTTGCCGTAGTAGCGCTCCTCGAGCGTCAACGACCCGCGGTGCAGCAGGCTCTTGCCGCGCATACCGTCCGGCAGCGATTTCGAAGCCTTGCCGAGCCCGCGCCGCAATCCCCGCGGGACGCGATCAAAGGCCTTGAGCGACAACGGTTCCCGGTAGATGGTGTAACCGCCGAACAATTCGTCGGCGCCCTCGCCGGAGAGCACCACCTTGACGTGCTTGCGGGCTTCGCGGGCGATGAAGAACAGGGGCACCAGCGCCGGGTCGGCCACCGGCTCGTCGAGGTACCAGACGATCTCGGGCAGCGCCTCGACGAACTCGGCCTGGCTCACCACCTTGGTCACATGCCGCGCCCCGATGGCCTCGGCGGAGGCGACGGCCACGTCGACCTCCGAAAAGCCTTCGCGCTCAAAGCCCGTGGTGAACGTGATGAGTTTGGGGTTGTGGCGCATCGCCAGGGCGGCGATCGCGGTGGAGTCGATACCGCCGGACAGGAACGCGCCGACGGTGACGTCGGCCCGCATGTGCTTGGCGACCGAATCCTCCAGAACTGCGGTGATCTCGTCGTACCGGGCCTGCTCCTGCCCTGTGACAAACGGCACAGCCGCGAATTTCGGCTTGAAGTAGCGCGTCACCTCGGGCTGCTGGCCCGGGTGGATGCGGGCGTAACTGCCCGACTCCAGCCGCCGGATGCCGCGCTGCAGCGTCTCGGGCTCGGGCACATACTGCAGCACTGTGTAGTGCTGGACGGCGCGCTCATCGATGCTCAGGTCGACGCCGGCCCGGGCCGCCAGGTCGAGGATGCACTTCTTCTCACTGCCCACGATGGTGCCGCCGGGGCCCGTCGCCAGGTACAGCGGCTTGATGCCGAACGGGTCACGCGCGCAGAACAACTCCCGGGTCTGGGTGTCCCACAGGGCGAAGGCGAACATTCCCCGCAAGCGGCCGAGGGCCGCGGTGCCCCAGTAGTGGTAGGCGGCGACGATCGTCTCGCTGTCGCCCTCGGTGGTGAATTCGGCCCCGAACTCGCTCCGCAGTTCCTCGCGCAGTTCCAGGTAGTTGTAGATCTCGCCGTTGAACACCAGCGCGTAGCGGTTCGGCGACTCGGGTGGACCCCAGCGCAGCGGCTGATGGCTGTGCGCGATGTCGATGATGGAAAGCCGGTTGAAACCGAATACGACAGCGGCCGAGCCGCTGAGATCGGCATCGGCGTGGTGTCCGCTTGCGTCGTCAGCCCAGGCGCCCGACTCGTCCGGACCCCGGTGGCGCATCGGATGCGTGGCATCCGAAACCGCGCTCACCAGGTCAGTCGAAGGGTCGGCAAGAGGGTCGGCCAAGTAGGCCAGCAGTCCGCACACGGCGCCAGTATGCCTGTTCAGGCAGGTGAACTCAGAACTGGCGCTGCCGATTGGCCGGTCGCTTCGCTCGGCGTCGCGGGCGTGGTCTACGCTGCGTAGTATTCGACCGGCTTGACCGACCTCTAGGAGGGCCTCAACGTGACCGCTCGCGGGCTCCGTTTGGTGGCGTTGTCCGCCATTCTCGGCGCGTCGACGCTGCTGCTCAGCGGATGCAGCTGGCAGGAAGTCTTCGGCCTGGGTTGGCCGACCGGCATCACCCCAGAAGCTCACGCGAACCGTGATCTCTGGGTGTGGTCGGTCATCGCCTCGTTCGTGGTCGGCGCCATCGTGTGGGCGCTGATCTTCTGGGCGATGGCGTTCCACCGCAAGAAGAAGACCGACACCGAGCTGCCCCGTCAGTTCGGCTACAACATGCCGCTGGAGCTGGTGTTGACGGTCGTGCCGTTCCTCATCATCTCGGTGCTCTTCTACTTCACCGTCGTGGTGCAGGAGAAGATGATGGACCACAGCAAGCCTGCTGAGGTCACCATCGACGTCACCGCGTTCCAGTGGAACTGGAAGTTCGGCTACCAGAAGGTGGCCTTCAAGGACAACACTTTCTCTTACGACGGCGCTGACGCCGCCCGCAAGGAAGCCATGAAGTCCAAGCCCGAGGGCAAGGACGAGCACGGCGAGGAGAAGGTCGGCCCGATCCGCGGCGAGAACCCCGAGGACCGCAGCTACCTCAACTTCGACAAGGTCGAGACCATCGGCACCAGCACCGAGATCCCGATCCTGGTCCTGCCGAAGGGCAAGCGCATCGAGTTCCAGATCGCGTCGGCCGACGTCATCCACGGCTTCTGGGTGCCGGAGTTCCTGTTCAAGCGGGACGTCATCCCGAACCCCGAGGCCAACCACTCGGACAACATCTTCCAGGTCACCGAGATCGAGAAGACCGGTCCGTTCGTCGGCCGCTGCACCGAGATGTGCGGCACGTACCACTCGATGATGAACTTCGAAGTTCGCGTGGTGGAGCCGGAGCAGTTCAAGGCCTACCTGCAGTACCGCATCGACCACCCGAAGGCGACCAACGCCGACGCGCTGGTGTCGATCGGTCTGCCCCCGGTGGCCCAGACGACGCATCCGTTCGACTCTCGCCGCGGCGAGCAGGCCGGCTCGCCGGCTCAGGCGAGCAAGTAGGGGATACGCAATGCATATCGAAGCCCGACTTTTCGAGATTCTGACTGCCTTCTTCGCGTTGGCGACCGTCGGCTACGGCGCGCTGACCGCGCTGTACGCCAACGGCGGCATCGAGTGGGCCGGCACCACCGCGCTGGTGCTGACCACCGGTCTGTCGCTGATCATCGGCACGTTCTTCCGGTTCGTGGCCCGTCGTCTCGACACCCGGCCCGAGGACTACGAAGACGCCGAGGTGTCCGACGGTGCAGGCGAGCTCGGCTTCTTCAGCCCGCACAGCTGGTGGCCGTTGCTGATCGCCCTGTCGGCTTCGACCACCGCGGTCGGTATCGGTCTGTGGCTGCCCTGGCTGATCGTCGCCGGTGTCTGCTTCGTGCTGGCCACCGTCGCCGGCCTGGTGTTCGAGTACTACACCGGCCCCGAGAAGCACTGACACGCACGGCCCCTGTGACCTGATCGCTCTGCGGTCAGGTCACAACCGTATGTCAGATGGTTCTCTGGCCCCGTCCGGTACGGCCATGCCGGGCCCATGTTGGGTAATGTCTGCCGAAGCGCTGGAATGTCGCCGCAGGCGGTGTTCCTCAGCTGCAGCGACACAGTGGTCGAGAGGGATAGGCGTACGTGAGCGGGTCACATTCCCCGGGCTCGGATGATGCGGCCCGGGAGCCATCGGGCGTCGGTGAAGGCACCGGCGAAACCGAGATCTATTCTCAGGCCTACTCTGCGCCCGAGTCCGAGCACTTCACCGTTGCTCCGTACGTGCCGCCCGAGCCGGGGCTGTACGACTACGACAGCTACGAGGCCAAAACCGACACTGACGACGCCCCGCCGCCGCGGTGGCCGTGGGTCGTCGGCGTCGTGGCGATCATCGCCGCCATCTCGCTGGTGGCATCCGTCGCCATCCTGGTGACTCGCAATACCGGCTCGGAGAATGTGGCGACGCCGTCGACGAGCACCACGTCGGCCCCGCCGTTCCAGGACGAGTTCACCACCACGACCACGCCGCCGCCTCCGCCCACGTCGACCGAGGCGCCTCCGCCGCCACCGCCCCCTCCGCCGCCGTCGACGGTGACGGTGACCCAGCCGCCGCCGACGTCGGAGGAACCTCCGCCACCCCCGCCGCCCAGCACGGCCGCGGCCGCACCGCCGGCAACGACGTCTGCCCCGCCGACCGGGCCGCGGTATGTCACGTACCGGATTTGGGGCACGAAGGCGCCGCTTGACCGTATTTCGGTGACGTATACCGACGCCGCAGGGCGCCAACGTACCCAGCAGAACGTCTACATCCCGTGGATGATCACTCTGACACCGATCTCGATGTCCGATGTGGGCTCGGTGCAGGCCTCCAGTCTGCTGCGGCTGAGCCACCTGAACTGTTCGATTGTGACCAGCGACGGCCAGACCCTGGCCTCGCAGACAAACGATGATTGGCAGACGAGCTGTTAAATGCCGTACAACGCTGAGACTTCAACCCGGTCGAGAGTGACCGGCGGCAGCCCCGAGCAGTTGGACCGTCTTCTGCTCGGCGGATGTGTCGCCCTGTGGCTGGCGGCCCTGGGCGCCGGGGTGGCGGCTGTCGTCGCGCTGGTGGACCTCGGCACCCGGCACCCGTCCGGCGCCGCGTCGTCGCACACGCCGTGGTTGCTGTATTCGGTCATCGGGGTATCCGCCGCGGTCATCGTGGGCGCCATCCCGCTGTTGTTGCGCGCCCGTCGCGGTGGAGCTGCACCGCTGCCGCTGCTCGGGGGCGGGCCTTCCGCGGCCGACGACCGTCGTCCCGGCGGTGAAGTCCCACAGAGCGCGCTGCGATCGTTCGACGATCCGGTGGTGCGCCGCTATTCGGCATCGCCGGCGACCAGCATGGTCGGCTTTCCGGTGGCGGCGGTGGAACAGCTGTGGCTGCGCTGCACGCTCGGGATTGCCGCCGCCATGGGCGGCGCGACGCTGTTTGTCTTCCTGGGTGCGTACATGCTGGCCGACCGCCATGACGAGCTGGCGTGGATTCTGTACGCCCTCGCAGTCCTCATCACCGCCGCCATGGTGGCCATTCCCTGGTACTGCCTGCGTGGTCTGCACGCCGTGCTGGAAGCGTCGGCCGAGGAAGCCCGGGCGGCGTAGCGCTCTAGTGCTCCGCGAAGGCGCGGATGGCGCGCCGAGCGGTCTCGCTGAGATATGCGGGTGTCACCGCGTCGACGGTGAACAGGGTGCGGAAATAGACCGGGCTGGCGGCCATCTCCAGCAACGCGCGCGGATCGGTGCCGGATGGGACTTCGCCGCGGGAGATCGCACGTTCGACGACCGCGCCGCTGTGCCGGAAGCGTTCCTCCCAGAACCTGGTCTGCGTGACCCGGACGTCGTCGCTGCCGTCGGCGCCGGTCAACGCGCCGTAGAGGACGGCTCGGACGGCCCGGTTGGCCAATGTGGTGACGATGTCGGAGAGCAACTGCTCGAGGTCGCTCTGCAGTGACCCGGTGTGACGAGGCGAATGGCTTCCATGCGCGGCTGTGCGTCGAATTCCCTTGGCTCACTGCGTCTTACCTGGTCGCTCAGCATCGATGGCACCTGGCGTGCGAGTTCGGCAACTGGATCGAAGCGGCGTTCGCGCCCCGTTGAGTCTGTGCCCAGGGCGCGGGTGGGGTAGGGGAGTGGACCCCAAAACGACTTCGGCCCGGTCTGGTGGAAACCAGACCGGGCCGAAACCGTGAAAGCGAACTAGTGGTGCCCGTTGGAACCGTTGGGCGAGATTTCGTCCTGGTATTCCTTGATGGCGGTGAGTGCCTTGTGCTCGGCGGCGTGTTCGGCGTCGGCGAGGGCGGCTTGTTCGACGGCGGAGTCGGCGAACAGGAAGCTGCCGGTGCCGGGGGAGCCGGCGGACCCGAGCTTGTTCATGCGCTTGGGCAGTGCGGCACCCTGGTATTCCAGCGGGAGCGGGTGGCCGTGGTCGTCGACCGGGCCGAGCGGCTGGTGCAGCTCGACGTACGCGCCGTGCGGCAGCCGCTTGATGATGCCGGTCTCGATACCGTGTTCGAGGACGGCGCGGTCGCTGCGTTGCAGACCCACACACCAGCGGTAGGTGAGGTAGTAGACGATGGCGGGCAGGACCACCATGCCGATACGACCGATCCAGGTGGTGGCGTTCAGCGAGATGTCGAACTTCAGCGCGATGATGTCGTTCATCGCGGCGAGGGTGAGCACCATGTAGAACGCGATGGCCATGGCACCGATGGCGGTGCGGACCGGTACGTCACGCGGACGCTGCAGCAGGTTGTGGTGAGCGTCGTCGCCGGTGAACTTCTTCTCCAGGAACGGCCACGCGATCAGCAGACCGAACACCACACCCATGAGCAAGGCGACGCCCATGACGGCGGGGATGGTGTGGCCGAAGGGGTAGAACTCCCACGCCGGCCAGATACGGGCGAGGCCTTCGGTCCACATCATGTAGAAGTCTGGCTGGCTACCGGCGGACACCTGCGAGGGCTTGTAGGGGCCCAGCTCCCAGATCGGGTTGATCTGCAGCAGACCACCCATGATGCCCAGGATGCCGGTGACCAGCGCGAAGAACGCGCCACCCTTGATCGCGAACACCGGCATGACGCGCACGCCGACGACGTTCTTCTCGGTACGGCCGGGGCCGGGGAACTGCGTGTGCTTCTGGAACCACACCAGCGCCAGGTGGGCACCGATCAGGGCCAGGATGATGCCCGGGATCAGCAGGATGTGCAGGGCGTACATGCGCGGGATGATGATGTTGCCGGGGAAGTCGCCACCGAACAGGGCCCAGTGCATCCAGGTGCCGATGACCGGGATGCCCAGGGTGATCGAGGACAGCGCGGCACGCAGACCGATACCGGACAGCAGGTCGTCGGGCAGCGAGTAGCCGAAGTAGCCCTCGAACATGGCCAGGATCAGCAGCAGCGAGCCGATCATCCAGTTGGCCTCACGCGGGCGGCGGAACGCGCCGGTGAAGAAGATGCGCGCCAGGTGCACCATGATCGACGCCGCGAACATCAGGGCGGCCCAGTGGTGAATCTGGCGGACGAACAGACCGCCGCGGACCTCGAACGAGATCTCCAGGGCCGACTCGTAAGCGCGCGACATCTGCACGCCGCGCAGCGGCTGGTAGACGCCGTTGTAGATGACCTCGGTCATCGACGGGTCGAAGAACAGGGTCAGGTACACACCGGTGAGCAGCAGCACCAGGAAGCTGTACAGCGCGATCTCACCGAGCATGAACGACCAGTGCGTCGGGAAGACCTTGTTCAGCTGCCGGCGTACGGCGGCCGACGGGTGGTACCGCGAGTCGATCGCGTCGCCTTGTGCGGCAGCGATGTCAGCGAGCTTGGGACTCATGATTTGCGCTCCCAGAATGCCGGTCCGACGGGTTCGATGAAGTCGCCGTTGGCGACCAGGTAGCCCTCTTTGTCAATCGTGATCGGCAGCTGCGCCAGGGCGCGGGCCGCCGGCCCGAAGATCGGCCGCGCGAAGTGCAGCGCGTCGAACTGCGACTGATGGCAGGGGCACAGGATGCGGTAGGTCTGCTGCTCGTACAGCGACGAGGGGCAGCCCAGGTGCGAGCACACCTTGGTGTACGCGAAGAAGTCACCGAAGTTGAAGCTCTCCTGGCCCTTGCGCTTGACCACGCGGGTCAGGTCCTCGGGCTTGATGCGGATGAGCATCACCGGGTTACGCACGCCCAGCGCGATCTCGGACAGCTTCTCGTGCGACTCGATGGTGGTGCCGTCGCCGTCGGACTCGCGCCACGGGAACACGGTCTCCATGCCGCCCGCGTCGAGGTCCTCGGGACGCATCTTCACGAAGGGGGACTCACCCGGCAGGCCGGTGGCCCGCGCCAGGTAGATCGTCTCGCCGTGGAAACGCGGGGTCCAGCCGGACGTCCACAGGACGGCCTTCTTGCCGTCGGCGGTCGGCACGACCGGCTTCCACGGGTTCTTGATCAGACCGCCGATGAAGGCGACCGCGGTACCCAGACCGAAGGCACCCAGGCCGACGCCGAGCGACAGGCCGATCAGCTTGCGGCGCTTGAGGGTCGAGCCCTCGAGCGCGTCGGTCAGGTTGGCCGCGACGGTGGCGCGGTGGACCTCGGGGGATGCGCCGTCGTGGCGGTCCTGGATCGAGATCTCCTCGGGGATGAACTTCTTCTGGAAGAGCACCGCACCGATGCCGATCGCCAGGATCGACAGACCGAAGGTCAGGCCGTACAGCGGAGTGGCCAGCGAGTAGATGAACTCGCCCTCCGACTCGAACGGCTTGTACTCCCACGGCCAGAACAGGAACACCAGCAGCAGAGCCAGGCCGGACAGGCCACCGAGCAGCAGCCAGGCCGCAACCTGACGCTCGGCGCGCTTCTCCGCCTTGGTGCCCTCGACGGGCCAGCGCGGTTCCTTGAAGACGGTCGTGACGCCGTCGATCTTTCCGCCCAGTTCGACGAGTTCCTCGCGCGACATCTCGCGCAGTTCAGCGTCGCTGGGAGTGTTCACGTTCTCGCTCATGCGCGAGCTCCGATCCACATAGCCGCGCCGATCACGGCGACCATCCCGATAATCCACATCGCCATGCCCTCGGGCGCGGGGCCGAAGCCACCGAGGCCGTAGCCGCCCTGGCTGCGAGCGTTCGCCGACTCGTGGACGTAGGCGACGATGTCGCGCTTCTCCTCCGGGGTCAGCTGACGATCCGAGAACTTGGGCATGTTCTGCGGGCCGGTGAGCATGGCGGTGTACACCTGCGCCGGCACTTCGGCGGCCTTGCCGAGGTCGGGCGCGTACTTGCCCGACGACAGCGCGCCACCCTTGCCGGTGAAGTTGTGGCACGACGCGCAGTTCAGGCGGAAGAGGTCGCCACCGCGGGCGACGTTCTCACCGAGGAACGAGTGCTGGTTGATCTGGCCGTTGGCGTCACGCGGGACCTGCGGGCCGCCGCCGTTGGCCTGGATGTAGGCACCGAGGGCGTCGATCTGGTGCTCGTCGAACGCCGGGTCCTTACGGGGCGCCTGGGCCTCACCGCGCATGGCAGGCATGCGGCCGGTGGACACCTGGAAGTAGACGGCCGCGTCGCCGACGCCGATGAGGCTCGGGCCGCGGTCCGTCACACCCTGCAGGTTGGCGCCGTGGCAGGAGACGCACGACGTTTCGAACAGCTGCTTGCCGGTGCGCAGCAGAGCCAGCTGCGACTCATCTGCCTTCGCGACCTGGGGCCGCGGAGTCAGGGTGGCCGCCAGGCCACCGGCGACTAGAAGTCCGAGCAGCAGCAGCATCGCTGCTGACAAACGTCGTCGCAACCGGCGCTGGCGCATTGTCGCCGGCCTCCCGGCTCCGCGGGACTTGCTGGTCATCGAACCCCTTCTCATAGGAAGCATCGGCGAGCCGATCAGCGAACGAAGTAGATGGTGGCGAACAGGGCGATCCACACGATGTCGACGAAGTGCCAGTAGTAGGACACAACGATGGCAGCGGTGGCCTGGGCCGGGGTGAACTTGCTCATCTTCGTGCGGGCCAGCAGGTAGATGAACGCGACCAGACCGCCGATGACGTGCAGGCCGTGGAAACCGGTCGCCAAGTAGAAGACCGAACCGTAGGCGCTGCTCGGGATCGTGGTGCCCTCGCTGACGAGCATGTAGTACTCGAACGCCTGGCCGCCGACGAAGAACGTGCCCATGATCAGCGTGATGACGTACCACCGGCGCAGGCCGAAGACGTCGCCGCGCTCGGCGGCGAACACGCCCATCTGGCAGGTGAACGACGACGCGATCAGCACCAACGTCACCGGCACGGCCTCAGCCAGATTCAGGTGCGTGGGGGGAGGCGGCCATACGCCGCCTGCCTGGGCGCGCGCGGTGAAATACATTGCGAACAGTCCAGCAAAGAACATCAGCTCACTGGAAAGCCACACAATGGTGCCGACACTGACCATATTCGGCCGGTTCAGCGAATGCACCCGCGACGTGATCGCGGTTCCGGAGGTACCTACAGCGCTCGTCACAGCGGTAAGTATGACGCTTTGTAGTTGTTGAACTCCACCCGGGTGCCGACATTGGCCATAATCAGGTCCGTGCCAACCACCGATCCTCATCAGGAACCGACCACCGACGGGCCGCTGTGGCCCCAGATCCTTGGCCGGCTGACCACCGGCCAGAACCTTGCCGCGGGTCAAGCGGGGTGGGCAATGGACCAGGTCATGACAGGTACTGCCACCCCGGCGCAGATCGCTGCATTCGCCATCGCGATGAAGATGAAGCGACCGACCTCCGCCGAGGTGTCCGAGCTCGCCGATGTGATGTTGCGACACGCCCGAAAGGTGCCCGCCGACGCGCTTGCGGCGATCGGCAGCGATGTGGTCGACATCGTGGGGACGGGCGGGGACGGCTCCAACACCGTCAACCTGTCGACGATGGCGTCGATCGTCGTCGCCGCGTGCGGCGTGCCGGTCATCAAACACGGGAACCGGGCCGCGTCGTCGTTGTCCGGTGGCGCGGACACCCTGGAAGCCCTGGGCGTCCGGATCGACCTGTCGCCGGGCGACGTGGCCCGCTCGGTCGCGGAAGTGGGTATCGGGTTCGCGTTCGCCCCGCAGTTCCATCAGTCCTACCGGCACGCGTCCTCCGTGCGGCGCGAGATCGGGGTGCCGACGGTCTTCAATCTCCTGGGGCCGCTCACGAATCCGGCGATGCCGCGGGCCGGCCTGATCGGCTGCGCCTGGGCGGAACTGGCCGAGGTGATGGCGGGCGTGTTCGCGGCGCGGGGGTCCAGCGTCCTGGTCGTCCACGGCGACGACGGCCTCGACGAGCTGACCACCACGACGACGAGCACCATCTGGCGCGTGCAGGCCGGCACCGTCGAGCGACTGACGCTGGACCCGAAGGCATTCGGGTTCGCGCGCGCCGAACTGAGCGAGTTGCGGGGCGGTGACGCCACGGCCAACGCGGAGTCGGTGCGTGCGGTACTGGCGGGCCAGACCGGGCCGGTCCGGGATGCCGTGGTGCTCAATGCCGCTGGGGCCATGGTGGCTCATGCGGGCCTATCCAGCGACGCCCAGTGGGTGCCGGCGTGGGAGCGGGGCCTGACCCGCGCCACCGAGGCGATCGATTCGGGTGCGGCCGAGCAGTTGCTCGCGCGGTGGGCTCGGTTCACCCAGAAGGTCTGATCGCTCCGCCTGCTGCGCCGCCGCCCGGGCCGACCGGGCGGTGGCGGCCCACTCGGCCCACCGTCCGGCCGCGGTGATCGGCAGGCAGTAACCGGCCCCAGAACCAGAACCAGAACCGGCACCGGAATCGGTGCGCACGATGCGCACGCCGGGCGCCGCCAGCCAGCGCACGATCAGCGCCACTTCCTCGACCGGTGCGCCGCCCAGTGGCCGCTCCGATGTCAGGATCACTTGTGCCGCAGCGGATATCGCGTCGACGACGGGCATCGGCGGCACCCGCCGCGGGGCGTTGCCTGCGGCCGCCAGCTGGCCGTACCGCACCACGATGAGATGCCAGCCGCCGGCGCCGTCGGGCCGGGCGGCCACGAGCTCCGGCAACGCGGTAAGGGCCCGCAGCCGTTGCCCGCGCCACAGTCCGTCGATCACGGTCGCGGCGTGGTCACGCAGTCGCGCAGCGGTCTCGTAGCGGCCCTCCAAGGCCAGTTCGTCGATATGTCTCAGCGCCGTACTGAGCGCGGAATCATCAACGCCGGCAATGTTTTCCGCGGCCCGCTCGGCGAATTCGGCGTAGGCGCCCGCGGTGATGCCGCGAGGTGCCGGGCATGGCGAGAGTTCACGCTCCGGGCACTGCGGCCCGTGTTCGGCAGCCCGCGCCAGCCGCGTCGTGCAGGTCCGCACCCCTGTGAAGCGAGCCAGCAGCGCGGCCGCGTCGACGGCGTCGGCATGGGCCCGGAACGGGCCGACCGCCTGATCGTGCCGCGGAGCCCGCACCACGCTGAATCGGGGGAATGCTTCGTCGGTCAGCACCACCCACCACCATTTGTGCGGCGCCTTGGAGCGCCGGTTGTAGGGCGGCGCGTGCGCGGCGAGCAGTCGCAGTTCGCGCACCCCGGCCTCCAGCTCGTGCGCACACTCCACGTGATCGACGCGGATGGCCAGTGACGCCATCTCTTTCATACGGGCGCGCGGGTCGGCGCCGGTGAAGTACTGCCGAACCCGGCGCCGCAGGTCGACCGCGGTGCCGACGTACAGCACCTCCTCGGACGGCCCGCGGAACAGATAGACGCCGGGGGAGTTGGGTAGCGCGTCGGCGAGCTTGCGGTTGCGGCGCTGCGCGTTGGTGACGTCGGGCAGGTAGCCGCGCAGTTCGGCCAGCGTGTGCACGCCCTGGTTGCCGATGCGCTCCAGCAGTCCGTGCAGCACGTCGACGGTGGCGCGGGCGTCGTCGAGGGCGCGGTGGGTGGGGGTGGTGGTGGCGCGGAACAGCCGGGCCAGCTCCGAGAGCCGGACGCTCGGCGCCTCGTCCCGGGTCAGGACGCGGCGGGCCAGCTTGACCGTGCACAGCACCGGTGGGCCGGGCCAGGGCAGCTGCGCCCGCTCGGCCGCGGCCCGCAGGAAGCCGACGTCGAAGCCCGCGTTGTGGGCAACCAGGACAGCGCCCCGGCAGAACTCCAGAAATGCGGGCAGCACCGATTCGATGCGCGGGGCGTCGTGGACCATCGCCGTGGTGATCCCGGTCAGCTGCACGATCTGGGGTGGGATGGCGCGGCCGGGGTCGATCAGGGTGGCCAGTTCGCCGATGATCTCGCCGCCGCGCACCTTGACCGCGCCGATCTCGGTGATGGCGTCCCAGCCGCCTCCGGTGTCGTCCGCGCGGGCCCGCCCGCCGGTGGTTTCCAGGTCGACCACCACGAACGTGGTGTCCCGCAGCAACGCCTCATCAAGATCGAATGCCAGCTGGTCGGTGGCGCTGCCGGAACCCATGACGTGACAGTAGGGGCCGGCACCGACAAGAAATCCCATCGATGTCATTCCGTTATCCGGTTGCTGATCACCCGCGCTTTTTGTCGGTGGACGTCGCTAGCGTGCGCCTCAACCGATGAAGGAGTCAGAGATGAAGTTCGACAACGGGCCAGTGAAGATCGACTGCGACGACTGCGCAGTGCGTGGTCCCGGCTGCGGCGACTGCGTGGTCAGTGTTTTGCTGGGCGTGCCCGAGACGTTGCTGGACGACGAGCGCCGCGCGCTGGAGGTGCTCGCCGATGCCGGACTCGCGCCGCGTCTGCGACTGGTGCCGATCGGCCGGCCGAAGGGTGCGGCAGACAGTCAATCCGGTCCGAAGTCAAGCACTACGGGCGTAGCGTGACGACCCTCACATTGTGATGCTGGTTAACGTGATCGAAGTCCGGGCTGATAGATTGGCCATTCCCGTTGGACAACGCCGATGCTGTTTCGTAACCTATTCGAGACCTGACTGAGTTCGAAGCGGCTCGAACCCGCAGTTGAAGGACGCGAAATCTTGAGTCTTCACCGCACGCACCGCACCATATGCGGTCTTAAACGACCAGTAGCCGGTGCGATCGCGGGGCTCACCATACTTGGCAGCGCATTTGCGGGCAACGTCCTGGCCGAGCCGGCGGACGACGCCGTAGCAAAGCTCAACGAGCTCTCGCGCCAGGCCGAGCAGACCACCGAGGCCATGCACGCCGCGCAGCTCGATCTGGACAAGAAGCTGGCTGCCGCGAAGGCCGCCGACACCAAGCACGAGGCCGCCGCCGCAGCCGCGGAGGTCGCCAAGGGTGACCTGGCTACCTATCAGACGTCTGTCGACCAGATTGCTGCAGCGCAGTACATGGGTGGCCGCACCGACGGCATCGACGCCATCCTGACCGCCGATTCCCCGCAGGGCCTCATCGACCAGCTCTCGGTCCAGCGTGTGATGGCCAGCGAGATGTCCGCGCAGATGGCCAACTTCCACAGCGCCTCCGACTCCGCCACCAAGGCCGAGGCCGACTCGGCCAAGTCGGCGTCCGAAGCCAAGACCGCAGCCGAGCAAGCCGCGGCGGTGCGGGCCGACCTGCAGTCCAAGCAAAGCAAGCTGCAGGTGCAGATCGCCATCGTCAAGTCCCGCTACACCGCGCTGACGCCGAGTCAGCGGCAGGCCCTCGCCGCGCTACCGCCGGCCCCGGCCGCCGCGCCGCCGGCCCCGCTGCCGGACGGTGTGCCGCCGGCTCCTGACGCGCTGCCGCCGGCACCTGGCCAGGATCCGTCCATCAACGCCGCCGGTCCCAACCCGCCGGCCGAGGGCGCACAGCTGCCGGACATCGCCGGCGGTACCGCCGCCGGACAGATCGCGGTACAGGCCGCACTGACCCGGATCGGTGACCCCTACTCGTGGGGCGCGGCCGGACCCGGCGCGTTCGACTGCTCGGGCCTCGTGATGTGGGCGTTCCAGCAGGCGGGCATCTCGCTGCCGCACTCGAGCTACGCGCAGGCCGCCGGCGGACAGCCGGTGTCGCGTGACCAGATGCAGCCCGGCGACGTCGTGACCTACTACTCCGACGCCTCGCACGTGGGCATCTACATCGGCGACGGCATGATGGTCCACGCCTCGACGTTCGGTGTGCCCGTGCGGGTGGCACCGGTCGACAACGCGCCGATCTACAACGTGCGTCGCTACTGAGCCTCTCCCGTCGCGTAGTTCTCGGCGTATTCGCCGCAGAGGCGGCTGCCGCCGCATTCGTGCTGAGGCGCGGCCACACCGTTGACGCTCCGGTCGGTCCGTCGCGGCCAGGGCCACCTCCGCCCGCGCCGCCGACCACCATACGGCTGGCCGACGGCCGGAGCGTCGACCTCCTCGTCCTGGATCCTGGTTCGACCCTGCCCGGACGAATCACCCGCGAACTCGACGGCGCGGCCGCCGCGATCACCGCTTTCTGGGGCGACGACTGGCGCCGTCAGATCACCATCGTGACCACCGGTACCGACGAGGAATTCCGGGCGCTGGCCGGTGGGAAAGAGGAGTTCGCCGCCGCCACCACCGTCGATCGCATCGTGTTCGCGCCCGGTGCCGCCGCGATGGGGCCCGGCGCGCTGCGAATTGTGTTGCGCCACGAGCTTTTCCACTACTCGTCCCGGCCCGTCACGGCCGCCGACGCGCCATGGTGCCTGACCGAGGGCCTTGCGGACTACGTCAGCCGCCCGCGTACCGCGCGACCCGCACCCGCAGACATGGCCGTGCTGCCCGGTAATGCCGATTTCCAGGTCACCGGGCCGGCGCTGTCGTTGGCGTACGACCGTGCTTGGTGGTTCGCCCGGTTCGTCGGTGCGCGGTTCGGCGATCCGGCCCTGCGCCGGCTGTATCTGGCCGCGTGTGGCGTCGGACATCCCGACCTCGACACCGCGTTGGCCGCGACTCTCGGCTCGGACCGCGACGCTTTGACCACCCAGTGGCGGCAGTGGCTCGCGGCCCGGGGCTGACGCGATAACCTGACCGCGATGTCATCCCCGTCGCTCCGCTCGCCCCAGACGTCCCGGGTGCTGCTGCTGACCAACGATTTTCCACCCCGCCGCGGCGGCATCCAGTCGTATCTGGAGAGCCTCGTCGGCGAGCTGGTCGGTCGCGGGTCGCACGAGCTGACGGTGTACGCCCCGAAATGGAAGGGCGCGCCGGAATACGACAAGGCCGCCGCGGCCGCCGGATATGAGGTGGTCCGCCATCCGACGACGCTGATGGTGCCCGAACCGACCGTCGCGCTGCGGATGCGCCGCCTGATCGCCGAGCACGACATCGACACGGTGTGGTTCGGCGCGGCCGCACCGCTGGCGCTGCTGGCCCCGCTGGCCCGCGACGCCGGGGCGACCCGGGTGGTCGCCAGCACGCATGGCCACGAGGTGGGTTGGTCGATGCTGCCCGTCGCGCGAAACGCGTTGCGCCACATCGGAAACAACACCGACGTGGTGACCTTCGTCAGCCACTACACGCGAAACCGGTTTGCCGCGGCGTTCGGGCCGGACGCGGCACTGGAGTACCTGTCGCCCGGGGTGGACGTCGACCGCTTCGTCCCCGACGAGGTGGCCCGGGCGGAGTTGCGGGCCCGCTACGGGCTGGGGCGGCGACCGGTGATCGTCTGCCTGTCGCGTCTGGTGCCACGCAAGGGGCAGGACATGCTGATTCGGGCACTGCCCACGATCCGGCACCGGATCGACGGCGCCGCGCTGGTGATCGTCGGCAACGGGCCGTATCGCGACGATCTGCAGAAGCTGGCCCAGCGCTATGACGTCACCGACCACGTGGTGTTCACCGGCGGGGTGCCCGGCGACGAGCTACCCGCGCACCACGCGATGGCCGACGTCTTCGCCATGCCGTGCCGTACCCGGGGCAGTGGCCTCGACGTCGAGGGGCTCGGCATCGTCTTCCTCGAGGCTTCCGCGTGTGGTGTGCCGGTGATCGCCGGTGATTCCGGTGGCGCACCGGAAACCGTCGTCGAGGGCAAGACCGGCCACGTGGTCGACGGTCGCGACGTCGCCGCGATCGCCGCCGCCATCGGTGACGTCCTGGCGGACCCCGACCGGGGCGCCGCGATGGGCGCCGCCGGCCGTCAGTTCGTCGTCGACAACTGGCAGTGGAAGCTCAAGGGCGAGCGGCTGTCAGAGCTGTTGTAGCTCTGCTCAGCTGTAGAGCGCCGCGATCTCGGCCGCGAACTTCTCCGCGACCACCTTGCGCTTCACCTTCAGCGTCGGCGTCAGCTCGCCGGTGTCCTCGGTGAAGTCGACCGGGAGAATCTGGAACTTCCGGATGGCCTCGGCTTTGGACACCGTCTGGTTGGCGTCGTCGACGGCCTTCTGGATCTCGGCGACGAGTGCCGGGTCCGCGGCGAGGTCGCCCACCGAGGCGCCGGCGTCCTTGCCGTTGCGCTGCTTCCAGCCCTCGAACGCCTCGGGGTCGATGGTGATGAGCGCGGCGATGAACGGCTCCTGATCGCCGACGCACATGGCCTGGCTGATCAGCGGGTGCGCGCGCATGACGTCTTCCAGCGGGGCCGGGGCGACGTTCTTGCCGCCGGCGGTCACGATGATCTCCTTCTTGCGCCCGACGATCGACAGGTAGCCGTCGTCATCGATGGCGCCGAGGTCACCGGTGTGGAACCACTCGTCGGTGAAGGCCTCGCCGGTGGCGGTCGGGTTGTTCCAGTAGCCGCTGAACACCACGCCGCCGGACAGCAGCAGCTCGCCGTCCTCGGCGATGCGCATGTTGTTGCCGGGCACCAGTTTGCCGACGGTGCCGACCTTCAATTCGCCGATCCGGTTGACGGTGATGGCGGCGCTGGTCTCGGTCAGGCCGTAGCCCTCGTAGATCGTGACGCCGACGCCGCGGTAGAAGTGGCCGAGACGCGCGCCGAGCGGGGCACCGCCGGAGATGGCGCCCACGCACTCGCCGCCCAGGGCGGCCTTCAGCTTGCCGTACACCAACTTGTCGAACACCGTGTGCTTGAGGTTGAGCAGCAGGCCGGCACCACCGGGGGTGTCCTGGGCCTTGCTCCACTCGATGGCGGTGTCGGCGGCGATCTGGAAGATCTTGCCCTTGCCGTCGTTCCGGGCGTTCTGCTCGGCGGTGTTGTAGACCTTCTCGAACACGCGCGGCACCGACACGACCAGCGTCGGCTTGAACACGCCGAGGATCGGCACCAGATTCTTGATGTCGCTCGTGAAGCCCAGGGTCACCTGGTTGCTGAAGCCGGCCACCGCGACGGCGCGGGCCAGCACGTGCGCCAGCGGCAGGAACACCAGGAGCTTCTGGCCCTTGGCCAGCAGGTCGGGGAAGCAGGCCTTGACGCCGCGCAGCTCCGACAGCAGGTTGGCGTGGGTCAGCTGGCAGCCCTTGGGGCGGCCGGTGGTGCCGGAGGTGTAGATCAGGGTGGCCGGGTCGCTCGACTTGATCGCGGCCAGGCGGGCGTCCAGCTCGGCGCGGTCCACCCCGGCGCCGGCGGTGGCCAGCTGCTCGAGTGCGCCGCCGTCGATCACCAGCACCTCGCCGAGGGTGGGCACCTCGGCCCGGATCGACTCGATCTTGGCGGCGTGGGAGTCGGCCTCGGCGAATGCCAGGACGGCGCCGGAGTCGGCGAGTACGTGCCGGATCTGATCGGCGGCGGAGGTCTCGTAGATGGGCACCGTCACCGCGCCGATCGACAGAATGGCGAAGTCGATGATCGGCCATTCGTAGCGGGTCGCCGACAGCAGCACGACGCGGTCGCCGGCCTTGACGCCCTTGGCGATCAGGCCGAGTGCGGTGGCCCGAACCTGGGCGGCGACATCGGCGCTGGTCACATTCGTCCAGGCATCTCCGACCAGGCGCTGGATGGCTACGTGGTTGGGATCATCGCGCTCGAGGGAGTACACCGGGGCGACGACATTGTCGTATTCGCCGATGGTGAACGATGCGGGAACGCTGAACTCACGCACGGTATGGCCTTTCGGGTCTGGGCAAAGCAGTACTGGCAGCAGTGCCGTGACAGCAATGCCGTGCTCAGCGTAGTCGGGTGCTTCATCACACTGTGGGGGCGTATGTGAAGCTGGTGGGGATGAACAGCATCCAGATCGCCGACGAGACCTTCGTGTGCGCCGACCCAGCCGCAGTCGGTGCCGCCGTGGCGAACCCGAGCAGCTGGCGGCGCTGGTGGCCGGACCTCAAGCTGACGGTCGTCGAAGACCGCGGTCCGGCGGGGCAGCGGTGGACCGTCGCCGGCGCACTGACCGGCACCATGGAGGTCTGGCTGGAAGCCGTGATGGACGGCGTCGTGCTGCATTACTTCCTGCACGCCGAGCCGGCGGGTGTGTCCGGCGCGGCGTTGGCCGACCTCAACCTGGCCGACCTCAACCACCGTCGCCGAGTGGCCGGGAAGAACATGGCTTTCGAGATCAAGACCGACCTCGAGCGGACCCGCCCGGTGGGCGTATCCAGGTTGGCTTGAGGCCCGGATCACCCGGCCGGCGCTGGGCGCTGGCGGTACATTGAGAGCTCGGCAGACGGGCGCCTGACGCCTGCGCCGGCATCGTCAACTCGGGAAGTGGACACGTGGCGGACAAGACTGCGCAGACCATCTACATCGACGCCGACCCGGCGACCGTGATGGACGTCATCGCCGATATCGGCTCGTACCCCGACTGGGTCGCCGAGTACCCGGAGACCGAGGTCCTGGACGTCTACGCCGACGGTTACCCGAAGACGGCCCGGATGGTCCTCGACGCCACGGTGCTCAAGGACACCATGGTGTTCGCCTACCAGTGGCCCGCCGACCGCAAATCGGTGAGCTGGTCCCTGGTGTCCAGCTCCCTGCTGAAAGCGCTCGAAGGTACATACCGCTTGGCGCCCAAGGGTTCTGGTACCGAGGTGACGTACGAACTGTCGGTCGACCTGATGATTCCGATGATCGGATTGCTCAAACGCAAGGCTGAGCGCCGCCTGACCGACACGGCACTCAAGGACCTGAAGAAGCGAGTCGAGTCTGAGTGAGACGGACCCTGCTGGGCGTGCCAGGATCAGTCTGTTCGTCGGTAAGGGTGGAGTAGGCAAGTCGACGGTGGCCACGGCCACCGCGGTGCGTGATGCCCGGGCCGGTCAGCGGGTGCTGATCGTGTCGACGGACCAGGCCCACTCCACCGGCGATGTCCTCGGTGCGGACGTCCCGCCGACCGGCCTACGGGTGCCCACGCAGGTGCCCGTCGACGACGGCGCCGGCGTCGTGCTGGATGCCCTGGCGCTCGACACCTTGGCGCTGCTGGAGGCGCGGTGGCGTGAGGTGGCCGCGGTGCTGGTCGCGCGGTTCCCGGAATCCGATGTGGGAGACGTTGCACCGGAAGAACTTTCGGCACTGCCCGGGATTCAGGAGGTGCTGGGGCTGCACGAGGTCGCCGAGCTCGCGGCGTCGGGCAACTGGGACCACGTGATCGTCGACTGCGCCTCGACCGCCGACGCCATGCGGATGCTGACCCTCCCTGCGGCGTTCGCCCTGTACCTGGAGAAGGCGTGGCCGCGGCATCGGCGCCTGTCGGTGGGCCTGGCCGATGCGAAGACGGCCGCCATGGTCGTCCTCGTCGAGCGCCTCGCCGCCGCCACCGAGGCGCTCGGTGCGCTGCTCGATCAGCCGGACGTCACCGCGCACCTCGTGCTCACCCCGGAACGGGTCGTCGTCGCCGAGGCGGTGCGGACGCTGGCCTCGCTCACCCTGATGGGTGTGCACGTGTCCGAGCTGATCGTGAATCAGGTTCTGATCCAAGACGATTCGTACGAGTACGTGAACCTGCCCGCGCATCCCGCCTTCGACTGGTACGCCGAGCGCATCGCCGAGCAGCGCAGCATGCTCAGCGACCTGGATGCCGCCGTCGGTGATGTGCGTCTGGTGCTGGTGCCGCACCTGGCCGGCGAGCCCATCGGGCCGAAGGCGCTGGGGGAGCTGCTGGAGGCGTCGCGGCTGCGGCACGGCGCCCCGCCACCCGCCCCGCCGCGTCCCATCGTCGACCGCGAATCGGGCTCAGGATTGGCCGCTGTCTACCGGCTGCGGATAGAATTGCCGCAAATCGACCCGGAGTCTCTGACGCTGGGGCGCGTCGACGATGACCTGATCATCGGCTCGGGTGGCACCCGGCGCCGGGTACCGTTGGCATCTGTCCTGCGCCGCTGCATCGTGATCGGCGCGACGTTGCGCGGCTGCGAACTGACCGTCCGTTTTCGCCCAGACCCGGAGGTGTGGCCCAAGTGACGCACACCAATTTCGGGGCGGATGCGCTGGGCGACCTACCGGTGGACCTACGGCTGCTGGCCCAGGCCCTCATCGACAAGATCGATCCCGTGGTGCGACTTTCCGTGGCCATGATCGCCGACGGTGAGAACCCGAGTGCCTGCAACCAGGTGTGGTGCCCAGTGTGCGCGCTGGTCGCGTTGGCCAACGACGAGCAGCATCCGATGCTGACGGCCATCGCCGAACACAGCACCAGTTTCCTGGACGCGGTGCGCGCGGCGCTCGCCGACCAGGGGCCTGCCGGCGCGCCTCCCGAACCGCCGACGGATCCGTCCGGTCCCGGTGGCAAGCACCGTCAGCCCGACGATCCGGAGGGCCCACCAGGTCCGGGTCGATATCAGTCCATTCCGGTATCTGTGGAGGAATGACCAGTCCGCTGCGGGCTGTGGTCGGGCCGACAGTCGGTGGGTAAAGTTGTCGGGGGCACCGTCCGGGGGCCCTCAGCGGGAGGTTCGATGTTCTTCTGGTTCTACAAGTACATCTTGATGGGCCCGTTGCTGCGTTTTCTGGGTCGGCCGAAAGTCACGGGGCTGGAATACGTCCCAGACCAGGGGCCGGTGCTGTTGGCCAGTAACCACCTGGCCGTAGTCGACAGCTTCTACCTGCCGCTGGTGCTGCGTCGCCGAATCTTCTTCCTGGCCAAGGCCGAGTACTTCACCGGCACCGGCATCAAGGGCAAGCTGATCAAGTTCTTCTATTCGTCGACCGGGCAGGTCCCCATCGACCGCACCAATGCCGACTCGGCGGCGGATGCGCTGGCGGCCGCAGCCAAAATCCTGGACCAGGGCAAGTTGCTCGGCATGTACCCCGAGGGCACCCGCTCGCCGGACGGAAAGCTCTACAAGGGCAAGACCGGGCTGGCCCGCATTGCGCTGGAGACGGGCATCCCCGTCATTCCCGTCGCCATGATCAACACCGACGTGGTGAACCCGCCGGGCAGCAAGATGTGGCACCGTGCCCGCGTCGAGGTGAAATTCGGCAAGCCGATGGACTTCCGCCGCTTCGAGGGCCTGGCCGGCAACCGGTTCATCGAACGCGCCGTGATCGACGAGGTCATGTACGAGCTGATGCGCCTCTCGGGCCAGGAGTACGTGGACCTCTACGCGGCCGACGTCAAAGAGGGAAAAACACCGCCGGCCGAGATCAAGGCCGGCTGAACTCCTAGTTCGTCGCCGAGACCGGCGCGATGTGTTCCGTCGCGCCGGTTGACGGCGTGCCGCGGCCGGTGATCGTGCCTGCCGCCGCGATCACGGCAAGCCCCCACCACACGTACGAGCTGCCGATCACCTGACGCCACAGTGTCGCGTCGGTCTCGTGGTGCTCGGGCAGCAGCCGGATCGGCGTGAAGACCAGCAGGAAGGCGCCGACCGCGCTCACCGTGGCGAGGGCGGCGCTGCGTTCCCGGTAGGCGACGACGGTGATGGTGACCATGGTCGGCAGAGCCCATACCCAGTGGTGTGACCACGACACCGGCGACACCACCAGGCCGAACATCGCCACGCACATCAAGGCCAGCACCGGCTGTCCCGCGCGGAGCACGCGATGTGCCGCCCACACCGTCAGCGCCAGCACCACGAAACACAGCAGCACCCACAGCACGAACCGCGGCGTCGCCGTCAACCCGAACCGGGCGAGCGTGCCGGAGATGTTCTGGTTGGTGTTGAGCGTCGCGGTGCCGATGCGGTCGGTATTGCCGATCGTCTTGGTCCAGTACTCAAGCGAGTCGCGCCACGCCAGCGCGAACGCGACGAGCGTGACGGCGGCCGACGATGCCACCGTGGTCAGCAGAGCCCGGAAATCGCGACGCAGCAAGAAGAACAGCAGGAACACGGCGGGGGTCAGCTTGAGGGCGATCGCCACGCCGAGCAGGATGCCGCGCGGCCACGGGGTGCGGCGCGGGACGCAGTCGGCGATCACCAGCGTCATCAGGACGACGTTGATCTGACCGAAGTTGAAGTTGGCCCGCACCGGTTCCAGATAGAGCACGGCCGGTCCGACGATGGCGGCGGCCAGCCAGCAGCGGCGGGCCAGGGCCGAGCCGCCCAGCTGCGACTGCGGCCAGACGTCCAGCCGGGTCAGCACGATCATGATCGACACCAGCAACAACACGAACGTCGTCACCGTGATGGCAATGCTGGCTCCGGGCAGGGGGAGCCAGGCGAACGGTGCGAACATGATGGCGGCCAGCGGCGGGTAGGTGAACGGCAGGTCGACGCCTGCCTCCGTGCGGAAAATCGTGCTCTCGCTGTACAGCGGGGTGTTGTTCAGCCAGGCGCGGCCGCCCATCCGGTACACGTCGATGTCGATCCGGTAGGGCGTATGACCCAGCAGCCGCCAGGCGCCCCATACCAACGTCACCACGGCCAGCAACTGCAACAGCCGCCAGGCCAGCCATCCAGCGGAGGTAGGCCACAACCCCGGTCTGATACGCATCTCGCCGGACAGCCTATCGGGGGGACCGGCGCGTCGGTGCCCTGCGGGGCGGTGACACGCGTACCCGGGCGTAAGTTTCTGGCCGTGCGGTCGCCCTTACCTACGGAGTTCGTGTCCAGTGGGCGGCTGCCGTTGTTGTGGTGCCTGATTGCGTTCATCCTGACGTTTATCGTGACGCGCACCGTGGTGCGCTATATCCGCGCTCACGCCGACAACCCGGCCCCGCGCAAATGGTGGCAGCCACGCAACTTCGGTCACGGCAGCCTGCACATCCACCACGTGGTGATCGGGGTCGTGCTGGTGATGGTGTCCGGGGTGACGATGGTGACCCTGGCGGTCGACGGCGGGGTCCCCGAATTCACCGTGGCGGCAATCTTTTTCGGTATCGGTGCGGCCCTGGTCCTGGACGAGTTCGCGTTGATCCTGCACCTGTCCGACGTGTACTGGGCCGAGGACGGCCGCACCTCGGTCGACGCGGTGTTCGTCGCGATCGCGGTGGCCGGGCTGCTGATCCTGGGGTTCAACCCGCTGTCGTTCTTCGACATCACCGTGTGGCGGGACGACCAGGACGTGGCTGCCCGGATCATGGTGGTGGCGCTGGCCCTCGTCACGCTGGCGATGGCGGTGATCGTGCTGCTCAAGGGCAAGGTGTGGACCGGCCTGATTGGGATGTTCATCACACCGCTGCTGGTCATCGGTGCAATCCGGTTGTCGCGACCGCACGCGCCGTGGGCCCGCTGGCGCTACACGAGCCGGCCGCGCAAGATGCATAAAGCGCTGGAACGCGAGCGGTGGCTGCGCCGGCCCGTGGTGCGGGCGAAGCTGTGGTTACAGGATGCGGTCGCCGGTATGCCAAAGTTTCCCGACGACGCGGCCGTGGACCAACAGCTCGACCGCGAGATCCACGCGGCACCCGCGCCGCCGGACCGAACGCCGACCGAGGTTGCCTGAATGAAGTTTTTCTACGACACCGAGTTCATCGACGACGGTCGCACCATCGAACTGATCTCGATCGGTGTGGCCGCCGAGGACGGGCGCGAGTACTACGCCGTCTCCTCGGAGTTCGACCCCGACCGGGCCGGCTCCTGGGTGCGTAAGAACGTGCTGCCGAAGCTGCCGTCACCGTCGTCGAAGGTGTGGCGGTCGCGCCGGCAGATCCGCTCGGAGCTCGAGGACTTCTTCAACATCGACGGCGACGAGCCGATCGAACTGTGGGCCTGGGTCGGCGCGTACGACCACGTCGTGCTGTGCCAGTTGTGGGGGCCGATGGCCGACCTGCCGCCGGCCATGCCGCGCTTCACCCGGGAACTACGGCAGTTCTGGGAAGACTGTGGCAGCCCGCGGCTGCCGGCGCGGCCGCGGGATTCGCACGACGCCATCGTCGACGCGCGGCACAACCTGGACCGCTACCGGCTGATCGCCGAGATGATGACGGCGCCCAGATAATTCGACCCAGCTAGCTCATCCGCTGAAATTCACCAGGCTCGGAACGGCACACCGGCGACGGCGGCGTCGTTCGGGCCGAACTGCACCGTCAGCTGCAGCGTCCACAGCCCCGGCCGCGGCGCCGTCGCGTAGCTGCTGTGCCAGCGGCCGTCGGGGCCCGCGGTGAAACGTACCGGCAGGGAGGCGATCTCGGCGCTCGACAGGGTGCCGCGCAGCGCCGTCGCGCCGCGGACAGTGACATCGATCGGGATGGCACCATGCCGGGTGGTGTCGAGATGTACCCGCGCCTCGCGACCCTGATCCAGAGCGGTGGTGGCGGTGAATTCAGGGCCGTAGGTGGTGCGGGCCGGCGGCTCACCGGTCAGGACCGTGGTAACGATTAGGACCGACACGGCGAGCGCAGTCTCCAGCGGCACGGTGCGACGCAACCGCTCCGGGGTGAGTCGACGCCGGCCCAGATACGCCAGGGCCGCCATGAGGGTCACCAGAAAGATCTTGACGCACAAGGCCATCCCGTAGCCGGTGGACCACAGCGACTCGATGGGCGACACCTGCCGCCAGGCCTGGTATTCGCCGCTGAGCAGGACCGCCGCGACACAGCCGAACGCCACCCGCGACCACCGCTGTAGTTCGCCGCTGCGGCGGGCGGGCAGGACCGCCAGTGTCAGTACACACAGCCCGCCCAGCCACAGCGCCATGGCCAGCAGGTGGACAGTGGTGACGGTGGTGGCCGGCCACGGGTCAGGGCCGGCCGAAGCGTGCCCCGAGGCCGCGACGGTGGCCGCGAGCGCCGTGGCAAGCGAGAGGAACACCGCAGTACCGGCGCGGGTGGTCACCGCAAGCACGACGAGGAGGGTCGCCTGCAGGTAGAGCCGGACATCTGCTCCGGTACTGACGGCGTCGACGACGGTCGCGGCGGCCAGCAGCACCCATCCGACGCCGGCCAGCACGCGGATCCGGCGCAGTGTCAGCGCCCAGCCCCACACCAAGCGGGCCGCCGCGAGTACGCCGACGCACAGCACCAGACCGGTGTACGTCAGGCCGCGGGCCACGTCCGCCGCCAACGACGACGAGGCGACCGGGCGCACCTCCGCCGGTGCGTCCGGCACCTGCTGGACGCCGAAGCTCACCGAGCCGGACACCTCGTGCCCGTCGGCCGACATCAGCCGCCAGGTGGCGGTGTAACTGCCGCGCGGCAGGTTCGTCGGCAGCTCGAGCTCGACGGTGGTGTTGCCCGACTGCTGCCGCACACCCTGGTCGACGCGCGTCCCGGTTGCCGAAATCACCTGTACCGCACCCGAAATCAGGCGAACCGGTTCATCGAAGGTCAGCGTGACCCGGCTGGGCGCGGCCGGCAGGGTGGCGCCGTCGACCGGATCGCTGGAGACCAGGACGGCATGCGCGTGCGCCAGGGGCGCCGGCAGCAGGAGTGCGAGCAGAGCTGCCAATAGGACGACCGGCAGTGCTGCGACCGATCTCAATTCTTTCGTCGTGACATCGCCAGGTTAGCGATGCCCAGCAGCAGCGCGACCACCGACACGGCCAGCGCCGTCAGCCCCGGCCACGCCGGTGTCGCGGACGCCTGGGCAGCGGCTGCGGGTCGGTCGTGGTCGCCGCCCGCGGGCTTCAGATGCAGGCTGGGCGCCGGGTGCTCGGGCTCGGGCTGCCCCGGGGTGGCCTTCTCGTTCCAGTTCACGGTCTTGCCGTCGCTGTAGGTCTGCACGGCGGGCAGTGTCAGCGTGTTGGTCTTGGGCAGCGGGCCGGCCGAGATCGCGAAAACGTTGAACTGATGCGGCGGGATGGCGGCATCGGGGGCGGTGGCCTTCCACTCGACGGACGAGACGTAGTCGGTGACCTCGGCGCCGTCGTCATCCTTCTGCGGAGCGGGCAGCTTCTTCTTGGTGATCGTGGGGGTCCAGCCCGCCTTCTGCTGCGTGCTGACCGAGATGATCGGCTGGTCGTCGGGCAGGACGACCAACAAAGAAGTGGTCGACGCGGTGTCCGACTCGGTCGGCACCCGGAAGTTCAGTACGCCCCAGCCGCCCTGGGTGGCGTCGCCGGTGACCTTGACGTGGGCGGCGGCCGGTGCGGCCAGGGCGACCGTGCAGGCGGCCGTCGCGGTGACGGCGGCAATGGCCTGCATCGGCTTGGGGGCCTGAAACAGCTTGGGCATGTTGTCCTTTCGGGGCGGTGAGAGGTTTAGAGGTTCAGAGAGCCATGACGGCGAAGGCAGCGCTCATTCCGAGTGCCATGAGCAGGTCGGCGTACGGGCGCTTCGGCCCACGCACCAGCAGATAGAACCACCACAGTGCGGCGACGCAGAATCCGGCCGCGAGCACGGCGCACACCACCGTGAACCAGGCCGGGGGAGTCACGGCAATGGCGCCGTGACCGAGATGCGCGCTGTGATGACCGGAGGCTTGCGCCCCGGAACCCGCCACTGCCACCGGAATCCCGGCGTTCGGCGCCATCAGCAGGCCCATCGACGCCATCGCGGCCATCATCGTGCAGTGGTACACCGGGTGCGGCAGCTCGAAGCCGAACAGGGCGAGATAGGCGAAGTACAGCGCGCCGGCGGTGAACACGAGGACGTACACCAGCGGCGACACCCGCATGCCGGCCGGCCACAGCATCGCGATCATCCCGGCCGACGCCAGCGCATGCAGCACCCCGACGCCGCGCTGGCCCGGTACCCGCCGCCCGGCGCCCGCGAACAGCAGCGCCGCCACCGCGAACACGGCAGTCAGCGCCCAGCGCAGGGCGGAATCGGCGATCACGCTGTCATTAGTCGTACGAAACCGGTGTTCAGTTCCCGGAAGGCTTGAACCGCATGTCGGGTTGAGACCGTTCCAACGGCGTCAGCACCACACCCAGCCAGCACACGGCCAGCGTCGCGGCTGACACGAAGCCGGCCAGCGGCCACCACACGGCTACGCGGGCCGGTGACGTCTGGCACCACCAGACCGCGCCGAACCCCGCCGCGGTGGCCACGCCCGACAGATACAACGCCGCGCAGCTCACGCGAAACCGCTTGCGCCACAGCGCCGTTGCCGATGCCACCGCGGCCAGGGTGAACAGGATGGCGACGACCTTCAGCACCCATCGATGCGATTCCGACCAGCTGATCCCTGCCGACACCGCGAGCACGACGACGGCGACGGCGGTGGGGTAGCGGCGTGCGGGACCGATCCAGACCTCATCGAACACCCGGCGCCCGATGGCGCTCAGGGTGTGCTCGAGGTCGATCGCGTGGCGGGTGGACAAGCCGAACTCCGTTCAGTCTGCAGACCAGTTTCGCAGACTTGGTCGGATGAGCGGCGGCGTGGGTTCCGGGGCGGCTCAGCCCGCGCTCTGGTCCTGGTTCCCCGCCCGAAGCAGGTCGTCGCGGGCTCGGGCGACCCGGGAGCGGATGGTGCCGACGGGGCAACCGCAGATTTCGGCGGCCTCGGCGTAGGACAGGCCCAGCACCTGGGTCAGCAGCAGCGCTTCGCGGCGGTCGGAGTCCACGCCGTCGAGCAGCATGCGGATTTCGACGATGTCCTCGAACCGGGCGGTCGGCTGGTGCATGTCGATGACGGTCTCGGGTTCGATGGCGCCGCTGCTGCGCGGGCGGCACTGCTTGCGCCGGATGTGGTCGACGACGACGCGCCGTGCGATCGACAACAGCCAGGTGCGGGCGGTCGAGCGGCCACGGAACCGGGGCAGCGAGCCGAGCGCCCGCAGGTAGGTCTCCTGCGTCAGGTCGTCGGCGCTGCCAGGCTCGTCGAGATAGGCGACGGTGCGCCACACATCGCGCTGGGTAGCCTTGATGAACTGCTCCAACGCGGCGCGATCACCCCGACCGGCCGCCAAGGCGAGGCGGGTCACCTCGTCGTCATCGCCGCGGCTGTTCACGGCCCGACCATATGTGACGACCGCCGGGAACTCACAGCCGGGCACGTCCGACCAATATTTTGGGCAGCTCGGTTCCCGCGGGGACAATAGGAGGATGATGACGGCCAGCTCGGTCAGCACAGTGGTCGGCAGCGCCGAGGACACGGCAGGCGCTGCCACAGCTGCCGACGACTTGCGTCGGGTGCAGCTCGACGTGACCGGCATGTCGTGTGGCGCCTGCTCGGCGCGGGTCGAGCGGACGCTCAACAAGATGCCTGGCGTCCGCGCCTCGGTGAACTTCGGCACCCGCGTGGCCACGGTCGACGTCCTTCCCGAGGTCGCCGATTCCGATCTGTGCGACGCGATCCGCAAGGCCGGCTACGAAGCCGAGCCCCGCTCCGGGGTGATCGCCGGCGACCGCGACGACGAAGACCTGTCGCACGCCCACTATCTGCTGCGCCGCCTGTTGGTGGCCGCGGTGCTGTTCGTCCCGCTCGCCGATCTGTCGGTGATGTTCGCCGTCGTCCCCAGCACCCGCTTCACCGGCTGGCAGTGGGTGCTCACGGCGCTGGCCCTGCCGGTCGTCACGTGGGCGGCCTGGCCGTTCCACCGCGTCGCGTTGCGCAATGCTCGCAACCGCGCGGTCTCCATGGAGACCCTGATCTCGGTCGGCGTGTCCGCGGCCACGATCTGGTCGCTCTACACAGTGTTCTTCGGGCACCACGCCACCGAGGCCACCGGCATCTGGCAGGCCCTCGTCGGCAGCGACGCGATCTACTTCGAGGTCGCCGCAGGCGTAACGGTGTTCGTGCTGGCGGGCCGCTATTTCGAGGCCCGCGCCAAGTCCAAGGCGGGCAGTGCGCTGCGGGCGCTCGCGGCGCTGAGCGCCAAGAACGTCACGGTCCTGCTTGCCGACGGCACCGAAATGGTGATCCCGGCCGAGGAACTCGCCGAACAGCAGAAGTTCGTGGTGCGCCCTGGCCAGACCATCGCGGCGGACGGACTCGTCGTCGAGGGCTCGGCCGCCGTCGACACCAGCGTCATGACCGGCGAAGCCAAGCCGGTGCGGGCGACGCCCGGCAGCAGCGTCATCGGCGGCACGATCGTCCTCGACGGCCGGCTGATCGTCGAGGCGGCCGCCGTCGGCGCCGACACCCAGTTCGCCGGCATGGTCCGGCTGGTCGAGGAAGCGCAGGCGCAGAAGGCCGAGTCGCAGCGGCTGGCCGACCGCATCGCTTCGGTGTTCGTACCGTGTGTCTTCGGCATCGCCGCGCTGACCGCACTGGGCTGGGCCCTGGCCGGCGCAGGGCCCGACAAGGTGTTCGCCTCCGCGTTGGCGGTCCTGGTGATCGCGTGCCCGTGTGCGCTGGGCCTGGCCACGCCGACGGCGATGATGGTGGCGTCCGGGCGTGGCGCCCAGCTCGGCATCTTTTTGAAGGGGCACCGGTCGCTCGAGGCGATCCGCGCCGTCGACACCGTCGTCTTCGACAAGACCGGCACCCTGACCACCGGGCACCTCGCCGTCACCGCGGTCACCGCGGTGGACGGTTGGGAGTCCGACGATGTGCTGGCCCTCGCCGCGGCGGTGGAGTCGGCTTCCGAACATGCGGTCGCGGTGGCGATCACCACGGCGGCGCCGGATCATCCGGATGTCAGCGACTTTCAGGCCGTTCCGGGTCGCGGCGTCGTCGGCACCGTGGGGGAGCGCGAGATACGCATCGGCAAGCCGTCGTGGGCGGCCGGCCGGGCCGCGGTGCCCGCGGCCCTGGCCGAAGCGCGCCGAAGTGCCGAATCTCGCGGGGAGACGGTGGTTTTCGTGGCTGTCGACGACCAGCTGTGCGGTGCCGTCGCGGTCGCTGATGCGGTCCGGGAATCGGCCGCCGGCGCCATTGCCGCGTTGCACGAGCGTGGGCTGAAGACCATCCTTTTGACCGGCGACAATCCGGCGGCCGCCGCCGCGGTGGGTGCCGCGGTGGGAATCGACGACGTCATCGCCGACGTGCTCCCGGACGGCAAGGTCGACGTCATCCAACAGCTGCGCGACCGCGGACGCATGGTCGCGATGGTCGGTGACGGCATCAACGACGGCCCGGCGCTGGCCTGCTCCGATCTGGGTCTGGCGATCGGCCGCGGCACGGACGTCGCGATCGGCGCGGCGGACATCATCCTGGTCCGCGACAGCCTGGATTCGGTGCCGCAGGCCCTGGACCTGGCCAAGGCGACCATGCGCACCATCCAGATGAACCTGGTGTGGGCGTTCGGCTACAACATCGCCGCCATCCCGGTGGCGGCGGCCGGCCTGCTCAACCCGCTGATCGCGGGTGGGGCCATGGCCTTCTCGTCGTTCTTCGTGGTGTCGAACAGCCTGCGGCTGCGCAACTTCAAGTGATTTGTGCACGATTTTCCGCGTGTGACGCGGATTTTCGTGCACAAATCACTGGTTGACGTCGGGATTACTGCTGGCCGCGCTGGCGGGCCAGTTCGCGCAGCATGGCGTTGTAGGCGTCCAGGTCGTCGTCGCCGTAGTTGGAGTCCGAGTGCCGGTCCGAGCGCGATGCGGCGCGGCGATCCTGCTTGGCCCACTGCGCCACCAGGGCGATGACCACCAGGATCACCGGCAGTTCGCTCGAGCCCCAGGCGATCGCGCCGCCGAGGTGCTGATCGGCGCCGATGCTCGACAGCCAGGGCAGGCCGACGAACTTGTAGAACGGCCCGCCGATGGTGTCGGTCATGGTCATGGTCGCGATGCCGAAGAAGGCGTGAAAAGGCATGACCGCGAACAACAATCCGAGCCGGCCCAGGAACGGCAGACGCTTCGGTCCCGGGTCGATGCCGATGATGCCCCAGTAGAAGAGGTAGCCGACCAGCAGGAAGTGCACGCTCATCAACTCGTGGCCCCAGTGGTAGCGGACCAGCGTGTTGAAGATCGGGGTGAAGTACACCGCGTACAGCGACGCCACGAAAAGCACGAAAGCCACGATCGGATTCGACAGTGCGGCCGTGACTTTCGAGTGCACCAGCCACAGAATCCATTCGCGCGGCCCAGGCGGGGCGCCCTCACCGGCGGGCGACAGCGCACGCAGCGCCAGGGTCACCGGGCCGCCCAGCACCAGCAGCACCGGGACGAACATGTTGAGGGTCATGTGCTCGCCCATGTGCACGCTGAACATCGCCGACCCGTAGGCGCGCACACCCGAGCTGCTGGTGAAAAGCAGTGCGCCACAACCGATCAGCCACGCGATCAACCGGCCCACGGGCCACTCGTCGCCGCGGCGACGCAGCTTCAGGTACCCGTAGACATACAGCCCGGCGAGCGCGATCGCGCCGACGCCGATGAACGTGTCGAACCGCCAGACCGTCAGCAGCCGAACCACGTTCGGCGGGTCTGGCAGCTCGTAGCCGAGGAAGACATCCCAGGTCGTGTACTTGTGGTGCAGCAGGCGCGGCGCCGTCTGCACCGCCATTGCGGACACCGCGGCGAGCGCGGTGATCGCAGGCAGGCAGCTGGCCAACCGGGACGGCTTGCCGCGGCCCAACGCCGCGACGTCGGTGATCCAGGAGGCGGCCAGCGCGATCGCGGCCACGATGGCCCACCGGCCATATCCACTGCCTGTCAGGCCGGTGGGGCCGAGCTGTTCGGCCAGTAGCAGCACGCCGTAGATCAGCGCCGCGGTTCCGCTTGCCACCTGGATGACGAGCACCCGCCGGTACAGGCCGGCAGCCGGCGGACTGACGACGGCCGCGATCTTCGTGCCGGCCAGCACGGCCAGCGCCACGGCGAACACGATGACCGCGCTGGTCGTGTAGTCGTGGTCAGGACCTTCGCTCGCGTTCCCGGTGACCGGCAGCGCCAGCACGCCGATCACGCTGGGCAGCAGCAGCACGACCATGGCGATCCACCGCACGCTGAACCGGAGCGTCAGTGCCACGACCGCGGCACACACGGTGGCGACGACCCAGCCGCGGGCCATCTCGGATGCGCCGATGGCCTCGCCCAGCCGGCCGCTCTCCACGAGCCGCAGCGCGGGTGCGCCGGCGTCGGTCGCGGCCTGCACGACGACCATGAACGCCGAGGCGACCAGCCAGACCAGCGAAACCCGTTCCAGCACAAGGTGGATGCGGAAGGCCGGCGGGTCGATGATGCCGTTCGAATCGGGGCGGGCGGTGGTGACGACGTAGGCCAGGCCGCCGAGGCAGACCGCGGCGGCGAGGATGGCCGTGAAGTACCCGACAGGTTCGGCGCACGAGGTGAATGTCCCGGGGTAACTGTCGCCCGTGGCGACGAAGCGCTGGTCGCCCGAGACGATCGCGTAGGTGACAAGGGCAGCTACCGCGGCCAGATAACCCAACAGCGGCACGAGATGATCCCGTCGCTTCACTCGCCCTGCGGCGAACCTGCCGGCCTGGCGCGGCGACGGCGCCTCGTCCGAGCCCATCGACATACCGGCCTTCCACCTGAAGAACTGATCACCGCCAGTCTACGACCAGGTGTCGTAGAAATTTTCCGGGCGCAGGAACTCCTGGCGCCGCCGGCCGACCAATACCAGTTGTGAGTCATACCCAACTGCCCGAATCGGACGTTCCTGTCGCGTCCGATCCATCGGTGTGGAAGCGCTTTCGCCCGGCATTGCTGCGGCTGCACTTCTATGCCGGCCTGTTCGTCGCGCCGTTCATCCTCATCGCCGCGGTCACCGGGCTGCTGTATGCGGTGATCCCGCAGATCGACAGCGCGGTGTACCGGCACGAGCTCACCGTCGACCGGGTCGGCGAACGGCAGTTGCCCCTGGCCGGTCAGCTGGCCGCCGTCCGCGCCGCCCATCCGGAGGGCACCGTCACCAGCATCCGGCCGCCTGCCGCGCCCGACGAGACGACGCAGGTGACGCTGGCAGTCGACGACGTCCCGGCCGACTACGCGCGCACGGTGTTCGTCGACCCGTACACCGGCGCGATCCGCGGCGCCCTGACCACCTACGGCCAGTGGCTGCCGGTGCGGGCCTGGTTCGACGAACTGCACCGCAACCTGCACCTCGGGGCTGTCGGTCGGAACTACAGCGAGCTGGCCGCCAGCTGGTCGTGGGTGATCGCCGGGGTGGGGCTGCTGCTGTGGATCGGACACAACAGGGGACAACCGCGCCGGCTGGTCGTCCCGGACGTGCGGGCGTCCGGACGTCGCCGGCTGCTGTCGTGGCACGGCACGCTCGGGGTCTGGATTCTCGCGGCGGTGGCGCTGCTCGCGGTGTCGGGGATGACGTGGTCGCGGTTCGCGGGTGAGAACGTCGCCCAGTTGCGGACGCAGCTGAGCTGGACCAGCCCGTCCGTGGACACCGCACTACCGGGGCAGGCCGCGGGCGCGCCCCTCGACGAGGCCACCGCGCTGCGCGGGGCCGACGCGACGCTGCGGGTGGCGCGCGACGCGCACCTGCGGACTCCGATGTGGATGTATCCGCCGGCGACGACCGGCCAGGGCTGGCAGGTCGCCGAGCGCAAACGTGACTGGCCGACGCAGTACGACGCGATCGTCGTCGACCCGGCGACCAGCAAGGTGACGTCGCGGCTGGACTTCGCCGAGTGGCCGCTGATGGCGAAAATGACCGACTGGGTCATCGACCTGCACATGGGCATCCTGTTCGGCCTCGTGAACCAGCTGGCGCTGATCGCGGTCGCCGTCGCGATGATCGTCGCGATCCTGTTGGGGTACCGGATGTGGTGGCGACGGCGGCCCACCCGGGGCGGCCTGCCCACCGGTCAGCGTCGCGGCGCGCTGGCGGCGCTGCGTCCCTACGAGGCCGCGCTGCTGGTGCTGGTTCTGGCCGGCGTCGGCTACTTCGCGCCGCTGTTCGGCCTCACGCTGGCCCTGTTCGTCGCGGTCGACGTCGCCCTCGGCTGGCGCCAGCGCCGAAAGGCCGCCCAGTGATCGCCGACATCTGGCTCCGGTTGTTCGTGACCGGCCTGTTCCTGCTGAGCGCCGCGCAGTGCGTCTACGCCCTGATCACGGCGCGAGCGGACCGGACCCGGGTCGACCAGACGAGTCGTGCGCTACATCTGCTGATGGCCGTGGCGATGCTGGTCATGGCGTGGCCGGCGGGGATGGCTGTGCCGAACCGGCCGCCGATGGTGTTCTTCCTGCTGGCCGCGGGCTGGTTCGCCGTGGTGTCGGTGCTGCGTGCCGGCCACCGGGTCGCCGACGGCTACCACGCGGTCATGATGCTCGCGATGGCGTGGATGTACGCCGTGATGGACGGGCAGGTGCTGCCCGCACAGTGCGCCGGGACCGCCGTCGACGCGCCGAAGTCGGCGTCCTCGATGCCGTCGATGCCGGGCATGGACATGTCGGGGACGACGGCGCATTCCGGCGCGATGGGAGCCTGCGGGCACCCGTCGGCATGGGTCGGCGCGGTGAACTGGGCGGTCACCGCGCTGTTCGGTGTTGCCGCGCTGTGGTGGGTGATCCGCTATTTCGGCGTGCGGCAGCAGCGCCCCGTCGCCCCGGCCCGTCTGTGGTTCGCGGTGGCCTGTCAGGCCATGGCGGCGGCCGGGATGGCGATCATGTTCGCCGTGCTGGTTTAGCCGGTCCGGGCGCTCAGGCCGCGTTGCCGTCGGTGGGCCACAGGTGGCCCCGGCGGCGGCCGCGGGACGCATTGTCCGGCAGCGTGATGTCGTCCAGGGTGGGTGCCGCGTCGCGGTCCGGCCGTGGCGGCTCGAGGGGGTGGCGGCGCCACACCAGCACCGTCAGCACCACTCCGGCCAGCGCCGGCAGATGGCTCAGCATGCGGACCGCGCCCACCGCGCCGGTCAGTCCGTCGACGACGACGTAGCCGGTGAGTACCAGGGTGAAAACCCCGCCGACGATCGCCAGGCCCATGGCCGCGGCGGGCCGGGCGGCGGCGACCAGCATGCCGACGCCGAGTGCGACGGACCAGGCCGTCGACTCGTTGACCACGTGACCGCCCATCGAATGTCCGACATGCACGCCGATGCTGACGCCCGCCGCCTGCAGCACGGCCAGGACGATCTGGATGGCGCCCACCGCCGCGAGGCCGCCGCGCAGCCAGTCGATACCGGCGTGGTTGCCGGGCAATGCCGCGGCGGCGGGTGGCGCGACGCTGTCGGCCACCGCGGTGATCCGGGTGCGATCAGAGGCGATCAGCCCACGCAGCAGCTGCATCTGGCTGTTCATCTCGTCCTGCCACTGCCGGCACTCGGGGCAGGTCGCCAGGTGCTCGTCGACGCGGCGCGCGGGGACGGGTTCGTGCTCGCCGTCCATCCGCGCGGACAGCGCCTCGCGGGCAATCTCGCACTCCACATCGTCAATAGTCGCGCACCGGGCCCGGTTTTCTCCCGGTGGTCCCAAATCTGTCGTTCGGTGCCAGATTGGCGGGTAAATACCCGCTGGTCGGCGCCGGTACCATAGACACGTGAACTGGACCGTCGACGTACCCATCGACCAGCTGCCCGAGCTGCCCCCGTTGCCCGAGGACCTGCGCGCGCGCCTTGCCGACGCGCTGTCCCGTCCGGCGGCGCAGCAGCCCAGCTGGCCCGCGGACCAGGCTGCTGCGATGCGCAAGGTGCTCGAAAGCGTGCCGCCCATCACCGTGCCGTCCGAGATCGAGAAGCTCAAGCTCCAGCTGGCCGAGGTGGCCCAGGGCCGGGCGTTCCTGCTGCAGGGCGGCGACTGCGCCGAGACCTTCGTCGACAACACCGAGCCGCACATCCGGGCCAACATCCGGACCCTGCTGCAGATGGCCGTCGTGCTGACCTACGGCGCCAGCATGCCGGTGGTCAAGGTGGCCCGCATCGCGGGGCAGTACGCCAAGCCGCGCTCGTCGGACATCGACGCGCTGGGCCTGACGTCCTACCGCGGCGACATGGTCAACGGTTTCGACCCGGACCAGGCCGTGCGCGTGCACGACGCGTCGCGCCTGGTGCGCGCCTACGCCAACGCCAGCGCCGCGATGAACCTGGTGCGCGCGCTGACGTCGTCGGGTCTGGCGTCGCTGCAGCAGGTGCACGAGTGGAACCGCGAGTTCGTCCGGACCTCGCCGGCGGGTGCCCGGTACGAGGCGCTGGCGGGCGAGATCGACCGTGGCCTGAACTTCATGACGGCCTGCGGCGTCAACGACCGCAACCTGCAGACCGCCGAGATCTACGCCAGCCACGAGGCACTGGTGCTCGACTACGAGCGCGCCATGCTGCGGCTGTCCACCGAATTCGACGAACCGCGCCTGTACGACCTGTCGGCGCACTACGTCTGGATCGGCGAGCGCACCCGGCAGCTCGACCATGCCCACATCGCGTTCGTCGAGACCATCGCGAACCCGATCGGTATCAAGATCGGCCCGACGACGACGCCCGAGATGGCCGTCGAGTACGTGGAACGCCTTGACCCGCACAACATCCCGGGCCGGCTCACGCTGGTCAGCCGGATGGGTAACGGCAAGGTGCGCGACGTGCTGCCGGGCATCATCCAGAAGGTCGAGGCCTCCGGCCATCAGGTCATCTGGCAGTGCGACCCGATGCACGGCAACACCCACGAGAGCTCGACGGGCTACAAGACCCGGCACTTCGACCGCATCGTCGACGAGGTGCAGGGCTTCTTCGAGGTGCACCGCGCGCTGGGCACCCACCCGGGCGGTATCCACGTCGAGATCACCGGTGAGAACGTCACCGAATGTCTTGGTGGCGCACAGGATATCTCCGACGACGACTTGGCCGGCCGCTACGAGACGGCGTGCGACCCGCGCCTGAACACCCAGCAGAGCCTGGAGTTGGCGTTCCTCGTCGCGGAGATGCTGCGCGACTAGAACTGCCCGCCGAGTGGCCACTTATCGCACGATTTTTTCCGAGAATTCCGTGCCGTAGGTGGCCATTCGGCGTATCAGAACAGCCCGTTGAGGTTGGTGCCGAGCGTCCAGGCGCCGGCTGCGGTCAACGCCGTCAGCGTCAGGATCGCGATGACCCAGAACAGCACGGCGCGCCGCGACCGGTGCCGGGCCCAGGCGAAGTCCTCGAGGTCGATGCCCGCGAATTGCTTTGCCACCACCGGTGATTCGAGCTGTGCGGGATCCATCGCCGGATCCATCGTGAACTGCAGGGTGTGCTGCGGCGCGGGTTTCGGTGCCGCCGCCCGGCCCGTCGCGACCGTGGTGCGCTCCGCGCGGCCACGCTGGGCGGCCGCCGCGGTGTGTTGTGCCGAGTTCTGCGGTGCGGGCACTCGGAATTCGGGCAGATCCAGGTCGGTGACGATCGCGGCCAGCTCGGCTGCCATATCGCCGGCGTCGTGGTAGCGATCGTCCACCGCACGGGCCGTCGCGCAGGCCACCAGGTCGTCGAATTGCTTTGGTACACCGGCGATTGCCGAGCTGGGCGGCGGCACATCCTGATCCAGCCGCTGATACGCGACGCTGAGGGGATTGTCGCCGGTGAACGGCGTGGTGCCGGTCAGGAGTTCGTACGCCAGGATGCCGACGGAGTAGACGTCGCTGCGGGGGTCGGCGTCACCGGTGCTGACCTGTTCGGGGGAGAGGTACGCCGCGGTCCCGAGGATGACGCTCGTGGACGTGATCTTCGCCTCAGCGACGGCGCGCACGAGCCCGAAGTCGGCGATCTTGACGTCTCCGCCGTCGGAGATCAGGACGTTTTCGGGCTTGATGTCGCGGTGCACCAGACCCGCTTGGTGGGCCACGGCGAGGCCGTCGAGCATCGGGGCCAGCACGGCTGCCACCGCATGCGGGGGCATCGGGCCGCGCTCGCGCAGCAACTCGCGCAGCGTGCCGCCCTCGACCAGTTCCATCACGAGATACGGCGCCGCCCGGCTGATATCTCCGCCACCCTGGTCGTAAACCGCTACCAGCCCAGGGCTTTTCAGGCCGGCGGCGGCCCGGGCCTCGCGCTGGAACCGGGTCAGGAACTGCTGATCGCCCGAGTACCGCGAATCCATGACCTTGAGTGCCACCAGGCGGTCGAGTCGGGTGTCCATGCCGCGGTACACCGTCGACATGCCGCCACTGGCGATCGGTGCATCCACCCGGTAGCGCCCGTCCAGCACCGCACCGATCAGTGGGTCCGGTTGGTGGGATGGCTGCACCCGGCAATGGTACGGCTCTAGAATCTCCTGGGTGAGCAGCATTCCGGCCGCAGAGGACGTTATCGGTCCCGATGAAGCGGTCTACGACCTTCCCGCGGTGGCATCCATGCTGGGTATCCCGGTGACCAAGGTGCATCAGCAGTTGCGGGACGGGCACCTCCTCGGAGTGCGCCGGAACGGTGCCATCGTCGTGCCCAAAATCTTCTTCGACGACAAAGGCCATGTGGTCAAGCAACTGCCCGGCCTGCTGGTCGTGCTGCGCGACGGTGGCTACCACGAAACGGACATCGTGCGGTGGTTGTTCACCGCCGACGAGTCGCTGACGCTGACCCGCGACGGCAGCACCGAACGCACCGCCAACGCGCGTCCGGTCGACGCACTGCACTCGCACCAGGCCAGGGAAGTGCTGCGGCGCGCCCAGGCCATGGGTTACTGACGGCACCGCCGTCGATGGGCTACTGACGGCACGGCCGTCGATGGGCTACTGGACCTGGTCCGGCGACAACAGCCCAGTCAGCACCGGCGCCATGATCCGCACGATGTCGTCGTCGGAGGCAGCGGCCAGGTCGGGGAACTGCAGCAGGTAGCGCTGGCTCGCGATGCCCATCAGCACAGCGCTCAGCAGGGCCGCCCGGAGCCGGGCGTCGGGCCCGTCGATGGTCGCCGCAACCGCTGTGACGGCCTGATCGGTCACCTGGGTCCGTAGCAATTCCAGGGCGTCCGGGCTGGTCATCGCGGTACGCAGCAGGACCGCCATGGGGCCGTCGGGGTCGGCGGCCCAGGCGGCGAGTATGCCCTGCAGGAAGTTCTGAGCCGTCTCGGCGGGATCGGCGGTGGTCATCTCCGCGACGGGGATCGTCCACTGCACCGCCTCGTGGAGCGCTCGCCGCAACGCAGAAGTGGGCACCGTGATCGACAACCGACATCATCCGGATCACACCCACCCGCATCATCGCGTGGGGTATCGACGGCGACGGGACGCGGGCCCGGAACGTCTAGACGGCGGTGTCGGCGGGCCTGGCGGGCTCGGGCGGCCCCGCCGCTGGTTCGGGCGCGTGCGCCAGCGAATACCACGCTGCCACAGCGCATCCCGTCGCGAGAATGACATGGAGCCAGGAGTACATGCCGTGCGATCCGTCGGGTTTGAAGATCACCATGATCCAGGTCGAGAATCCGGCGATCACGGCGATCGCGGACCGGCTCTGGGCCAGCGCCGAGACGATTGCCAGCGGCCACGTGTAGTACCACGGCAGGGCGGCGGGCACGAACAGCACCACGACGGCCATCACCAGGGCGATGCCGATCAGCGCTTCCCGGTCGGTGTGCCGGAATCGCCACCACAGCAAGGGAAGTGAGATCGCGATGATCGCGATGCCGATGATCCGGGTGACATCGAGCACCGCGTAGAAGCTGACGGTGGTGAACAGCCCGCCGATGGCGTGGATCAGGTTGGCCACGGCCGTCGGGATGGTCAGCCAGTTGACGATCTTGACCGAGCCGGCCAACGCGGTCAGCCAGCCGAGGCCGACGCCTGCCGCCACTGTCACCACGGCGAACACCACCGTGAAGATCGCCCCCGACGCCGCGGTGGCGATCACCCAGGTGCGGACCGCACCCCACGGATGCCGTTCCCGCAGCTGCCGCATCCAGACCCACACCATGAATGGAAGTGCCAGTCCCGCGGTGGCTTTCACCGCCACCGCGAGGGCGATCAGGCTGACGCCGGCGATGGGGTGGCGCTCGAAGGTCAGCGCGATGGCGGCCATCATCAGCCCGACCATCAGCATCTCGTTGTGGACGCCACCCATCAGATGGATGATCACCAGCGGGTTGAGGACGCAAATCCACAGGGCCGCAGCGCTGTTGGCGCCGACGTGCCGGGCAACGCGGGGCGCCGCCCAGATCAGCATGATCAGGCCGGGCAGCATGCACAGCCGAAGCAGCATGGTGCCCTGCACCACGTGGTCGCCGACGATCATGGTGACGAATTTGGCCACCAGGATGAATGCCGGTCCATACGGCGCGGTGGTGGTCGTCCAGATCGGACTCACGTTGTCCAGCAATGGGTTCGGGTTGTCCACCGGCCCGACGAGGTAGGGGTCCAAGCCGTCGCGCAGCAGCGCGCCCTGCGCCAGGTACGAATACGTGTCGCGGCTGAACACCGGCACGCTCAGGAGCAGCGGTGCCAGCCAGAAACCCGTCGTCGCGATCATCGTGTAGTCGGTGGCCGTACGGTCGACGACGCGCCGTCCCAGCGCCAGCCAGGCAACGAGCATCAGTGCCACACCGGTCCACAGCAGAATCGACGACAACACCAGCCCGTGCCCGAACCGGAACCAGGACAGGTGCAACGACTCCAGGAGGGGGTCGTGCTGCCGGGTGCTACCGGCGCCCAGTCCGCCGAGGGCGATCAGGATGGCGCCGGCGAAGCCGAGCAGAGCGGGGCGGCCTTCGTCGGACCGCCCGAAGGCGGTCAGTCGGGCCAGCGGTCGCGGCGCCGTGGTCGAGGTCGACATGGTGGTCAACTACGCGGACCGGTTCGACGCCCGGCGGGCGAGTTCGGTGAGTCCGGCCTTGGCGCCGTCGTCGATGGGCGCCGCCGCGAGCGCGTCCAGTCCGCGTTCGGTGAGCAGCGCGATGCGCTGTTCGACGGCGCTCAGCGCGCCCACGGCCTCGATCACGCCGCAGAGTTCACCCACCTGTCCGTCCGTCAGATCGGTGCCGATCGAGGTGCGCAGCAGGTCCGCTGCGGCCGGGTCGGAGTTCCCAGCCAGTTCGACGGCCTCGGCCAGCAGCACGGTCCGCTTGCCGGATCGCAGGTCGTCACCCGACGGCTTGCCGGTGACCGCCGGGTCACCGAAGACTCCGAGCACGTCATCACGCAGCTGGAACGCGATGCCCAGGTCGGTGCCGACCGCATGGAAGATCTTCTGTACGTCGGGCCGGTCGGCAGCCGCCGCGGCGCCCAGCTGCAACGGCCGGGTGACGGTGTACGACGCGGTCTTGTAGAGGTTGACGTTCATGGCCGAGGCCACGGTGTCGGCGCCGCTGGATTCGGCGACGATGTCGAGGTACTGCCCGCCGAGGACCTCGGTACGGATGTGCGCCCACACCTCGTTGACGCGTCGCCGCGCGTCGGCGGACAGGTCGGCGTTCGAGATCACGTCGTCCGCCCAGGACAGGGCGAGGTCGCCGAGCAGGATGGCCGCGGACAGCCCGAACTGCTCCGACGAGCCACGCCAGCCCTGCTGACGGTGTCGTTCGGCGAACAGCCGGTGCACCGTCGGCAGGCCGCGCCGGGTCGCCGAGCAGTCGATGACGTCGTCGTGGACCAGCGCACAGGCCTGTAGCAGCTCGAGTGCGGAGAACAGGCGCAGCACCCCCGGGTCGGCGGGGTGTCCCGGGTCGGGTGCGACGGCGCGCCAGCCCCAGTAGGCGAACGCCGGGCGGACCCGCTTGCCGCCGCGGAGCACGAATTCTTCGAGTGCCCCCGTCACATCGGCATAGGCGTCGCCGATGTAGGCGCTGTCCCGCCGGCGCTCGGCGAGATAGTCGCGCAGTTGATCTGTGATGGCATTCGCCAGCTCGCCAGCCGACGGACCTGCGGCATCGACGCTCAGTGCGCGTCCCCTCTCCTGACCCCGGATTCGTGCATCCAGATTAGAGGGTGCCGGGTCAGTGGTCGGAGACAGTGACAAAGTCACTCATCGGACACCGCGGCGAACTTGGGGGACCGGTCGCGGCTCCAGTAGGCGAGGCCACCGATGACGCCGGCGATCGCGAAGGCCAGGACGGCCATCCAGATCGCGGCCGTGGTGAACGAGCGCGCGCTCGGATCGGTGTAGCGGGCCTGGGCCTTCATAGTGCTCACGACGCCGGGCTTGAGCTTCCATTGGACGATGTCGCTGGCCACCCGCTCGCCGTTGGTCGATGTGACGTCGCCGGGGAAGGCCACCGACAACGTGACGTCGGAATCCGGATCGGCCACCGTGGTCAGGTCGACGCGGCCTTCGAGGATTACGAGGTCACCGGCGCGGCGCAGGGAGATGTCGGCGCCGGCCGAGTCGCGGCTCAGGTTGGCCAGCTGGGGCACCTCGGAGAAGCTCAGGTCCGAGAACACGGCCTCGGAGCCGACGTAGTCGTCCTTGTGGTAGTCCGAGACCGCGACTTTCTGCGCGAACGGCAGGTTGTTGGTCAGCTGCGGGCCCTTGTCGTCGCCGTCCTTGGCTTTCACGGAGGCGACGATCTGGCCGGACACCCGGTCGTCGGGCGAGATGGTGAGCGAGGTGTGGACGCGCACACAGCCGACCGCCAGGGGGAGCAGCATCAGTAACAGCAGCAAGGCGCGCAGGTGGCGGCGGCGGTTCACGCCGTTATCGTGCCAGATGGGGGCGGTCACAGCGGTTCAGAGTGGCAAGGCTCGGCCCAAAATGGCGAAAGGCCGCGGGTCGCCGGGGAAGAAGTAGCTGCGCATGACGTCGTGGAAACCCAGCCGGCGGTACAGCCGCCAGGCCCGGTTGCCTTCGCCGAGGACCTCCGGGGTGGACAGCAGGACGTGGGATTGCGTGGCGCCGGCGAGCAGCCGGCGGGTGAGTGCCTCGCCGAGTCCTTGACCCTGTGCCCGCGGATCGATGTGCAGCTCGGTGAGTTCGAAGTACCCGTCCATCAACTGGTCGATGCGTTCGCCGGGGGTGCCGACGTGCCGAAGGCCTGTTGCGACCTGTTGGTACCACCATTGATCGGGTGCGCCGCGGTACCCGTAGGCGACGCCGAGCATGGGTGCGGACCGGAGTGCCGCCTCCGGAGCCTCGTCGGGTGTTTGCACGTCGAACGCGGCGACGCCCGTCCAGCCTTCTCGGCGGGTGTGTTCCAGCCACATCGCGGCGCGCTGGCGTTCGGTACCCCGTGGGTACCGCATGGCATCGACGTAGACGGACAACGCGTCGTCGAGTCGATGCTGCATGTCAGCCGGCGACAGATCGGTCAGGAGCGTCGCCACGGTGTGAGCCTTTCGGTGCGGCAGGGAACGTCGGTGTCGGGTTGCTGAACAGGCGCTGTCGCCCGGCCGACGTCCCAGTCTTACAATTCGGGAGTCTGAAGTATGTGGTACGTGTCTGTGTGACCTCGTATCATGACTGTTAGGGATCCGTGACCACGGGTGCAGACGTCAGGGGCCGCTGCGGGCAGCGGTGTGAGTTGGGAGGCGCGGATGCCACTCTCCGATCATGAGCAGCGCATGCTCGACCAGATCGAGAGTGCGCTGTACGCCGAGGACCCGAAGTTCGCTTCGAGCGTCCGGGGCGGCACGCTGCACGCGCCGTCGGCACGACGGCGACTGCAAGGCGCGGGGCTGTTCGTCCTGGGTCTGGCGTTGCTGGTGCTGGGTGTGGCGTTTCGGATTCTGTGGATCGACCAGCTCCCGATCCTGAGCGTCATCGGTTTCGTGGTGATGTTTGCCGGTGCCGTGTTCGCGGTGACCGGCCCCCGGGTGCTCTCCAAGGAGAAGTCGGCGCCGTCGTCGGGCAAGTCCAAGCGGGCGCGTGCCGGCAACTCGTTCACCAACCGCATGGAAGACCGGTTCCGTCGCAGGTTCGACGAATAGAGCCTGACGCGTGACGCAGGGGTAGCCGATTCGGCTGCCCCTGTTTTTATTTGTTGACGGTTCCGCTGGCGGTGTGACGCGCGACACGCCGGATCGGTAGCGAAATTTGCCGGCGACGACGCGTGTCGCAATTTTCAGGGGCTGCGCTCCGCGGCTCCCCACAACGCCCCACCAATCTCCCGCATGGCCGCCCAGCTGGGATTTCGGTGTTCATCCAGGCCATTTGCGGCCCTCCTTCCCTCCCGGGTTCTCGTGATTGCTGCGTCAGGTGGGGCGGATAAGGCCATTTTTAGACTTTGAATGGAGAGAAGTGGGGGATTGTGGGGTAATGTGGCGGACGTCGGAGAGACCGGACTCCGGAGTGGTGGGAGGTGCCAGATGTTCCTGGGTACCTACACGCCGAAGCTCGACGACAAGGGGCGACTGACGTTGCCCGCCAAGTTCCGCGATGCACTGGCAGGAGGGTTGATGGTCGCCAAAAGTCCCGATCACAGCCTCGCCGTGTACCCGAGGGCCGAGTTCGAAGAAGAGATCGCCCGCCGGGTGGCGAGCACTCCCCGCAACGACCCCGCCGCTCGTGCCGACCTGCGCGTTTTCGCCGCGGGCGCCGACGAGCAGCACCCCGACGCCCAGGGCCGCATCACCCTGTCCGGTGACCACCGTCGCTACGCGAGCCTGATCAAGGAGTGCGTCGTGATCGGTGCGGTGGACTACCTCGAAATCTGGGATGCCGCGGCCTGGCAGACCTACCAAGAAACTCACGAAGAGAACTTCTCCGCGGCAAGCGATGAAGCGCTCGGCAGCACCCTTTGACCTGCAGGCCCGTGCAGCGTGGCCTCTGCCCGAACCGGCCCTGGCGTACTTCCCCAACGTCAGGTTCGCGAACTCGGACAGAGACCTCGCTGCAGGGGCCGCACAAATCCACCAGCTGAAGCCTTTTGGGGGTGTTGCGTTGACCGATCGTCGGCCGCACATTCCGGTGCTGCTGGACCGCTGCGTCGAGCTGCTGGCCCCGGCACTCACCCGCAACAGCGCCGACGGTGCCGGCGCCGTCATGATCGACGCGACGTTGGGCGCCGGGGGCCACTCCGAAGCCTTCCTCACCCGATTCCCCGGTCTGACGCTCATCGGCCTCGACCGCGACCAGACCGCGCTGCGGCTGGCGGGGGAGCGCCTGGCGCCCTTCGGTGACCGGTTCCGTCCCGTGCATACCCCGTACGACGGCATCGATGACGCACTGACCCAATCCGGTTATCGCCCAGGGGAATTGGACGGCATCCTGTTCGACCTCGGGGTGTCCTCGATGCAGCTCGACCAAGCCGAGCGCGGTTTCGCCTACGCGCAGGACGCGCCGCTGGACATGCGGATGGACCAGAGCACCGGGCTGACGGCCGCGGACATCCTGAACACCTACGACGCCCGGACGCTGGCCCGCGTGCTGCGCGAATACGGCGAGGAGAAGTTCGCCTCCCGCATCGCCAAGGAGATCGTCCGGGAACGGGAGCGCCGCCCGTTCACCACGACGACCGAACTGGTGGAGCTGCTCTACGCGGTGATCCCGGCCCCGGCGCGTCGCACCGGTGGCCATCCGGCCAAGCGGACGTTCCAGGCGCTGCGCACCGAGGTCAACGGCGAGCTGGACTGTCTGCGAGCCGCGATACCCGCCGCGCTGGACGCGCTGCGTCCGGGCGGCCGCATCGCGGTCGAGGCCTACCAATCGCTGGAAGACCGAATCGTCAAGGGGTACTTCACCGAAGCCATCGCATCGCGTACCCCGGAGGGTCTGCCGATGGAGTTGCCCGGCTACGAGCCGCTCTTCACCTCGTTGACCCGGGGCGCCGAGCGCGCCGACGAACACGAACTCGAATTGAATCCGCGTAGCGCGTCGGTTCGCCTGCGCGCACTGGAAAAAGTGGCCACAAGGGGAGGTCTGTGATGGCAAAGCGGCCAGCACCGGTACGCGGCGGCAGCACTCGGCGGGACACCGACCCGGACCCGCGCCGGCGCACCGCCCGCGGTGGCGCTGTGGCGGCTCGCCGGGGTGGTGACGAGCCTGTGGCCCGTCGCGACGCGGGCAAGCGGGAAGCCAAGCGCGACAACAAGACCGACGCCCGCGTCAAGCGTGGCAAGCGGGACGTCCGGCCGCAGCGGGCCAAGCCCACGGGTGCCGGCCCGCAGACGACGCCGTTCGGCCGGCCGACCGCGGCACCGTCGCGTCCCAAGAATGCTTCGCAAGCCAAGGCCCGGGCCAAGGCGCGCAAGGCCAAGGCGCCCAAGGTTGTTCGCACCCCGCTGCGGGAGCGGCTGCTCATCCGCATCGCCGAGATGGACCTGAACCCGCGGCACCTGATCGCGCGGGTCCCGTTCGTCGTGCTGATCATCGGTGCGTTGGGCATGGGCCTCGGTGTCACCCTGTGGCTGTCGACCTCCGCGGCCGAGCGGTCCTACGAGTTGGGCCGGGCCAAGGAGATCAATCAGGCTCTGCAGCAACAGAAAGAAGCGCTCGAGCGGGACGTGCTGGTTGCGCAGGCCGCCCCGGCGCTGGCCGACGCGGCCCGCAACCTCGGCATGATCCCGTCGCGCGATACCGCGCACCTGGTGCAGGACCCGACCGGCAACTGGCTGCTGGTTGGCAGTCCCAAGCCGGCGCAGGGGGTTCCGCCGCCACCACTGAACACGCCGCTACCCGAGGCGGCCCCGCCGGCCCCGGCTGCCGCGCCACGCCCGGCTCCGGCCGCCGCGCCCGCGCCGGTTGCGGCACCTGCGGCCGCTCCCGTCCCGGCTCCGGTCGGTGTCCCAGCCCCGCTGGGTGTCCCGGTTCCGGGTGCTGCTCCCGCCCCCGTCGTGGTCGACCCGCGTGAGCAGGTCGTGCACGCTCCGGCGCCTGCGGCTCCGGCTCTTCCGGCCCCCGCCCTCGCAGCGCCCGTGCCTGCGGCTCCGGCACTCCCGGTGCCCGGGCTCGGCACCCTGCCCGGCCCGGCCCTGCAGCCTGACAACGTGCTTCCCGCGCAGGCTCCGGTTCAGCTCCCGGCTCAGACACCCGCTCAGGTTCAGGCCCCCGCTCCGGCTCCGGCTCCGGCGCCTGCACCGGTGCAGGTCCCAGCCCAGCTTCCGGCACAGCCCGCCCCCGGCCTTCCCGCATGAGCCGCCCCGGTCCGCGTATGAAAGGCGTTCCGGGTGCTCGTGGGTCGGGTGCGCCGCGCAAGCGGCAACCCGCAGCCAAACCGCGTACCGCTCAACCGCATTCGGCCCATGACCGGCGCACCCGCGAAGCCGTCGTGCCCGAGGGCCGCACCGGCTCGTTCGGGTTCCGGCACAAGGCCGGCAACATCGTCATCGCGCTGGTGCTGGTGACGGCGGCCGTTCAGTTGTTCTTCCTGCAGGGTCCCCGCGCCGCCGGTCTGCGCGCCGAGGCGGCCAGCCAGCTCAAGGTCACCGATGTGCAGAAGGCGGTGCGCGGCAGCATCGTCGACCGCAACAGCGCCAAGCTGGCGTTCACCATCGAGGCCCGCGCGCTGACCTTCCAGCCGAACCGGATCCGCCAGCAGCTGACCGAGGCGAAGGCCAAGACCCCGGCGGCCCCCGACCCTGACAAGCGGCTCAACGAGATCGCGGTCGGTGTGGCCGGTCTGCTGAACAACAAGCCCGACGCCGCGACCCTGGCCAAGAAGATCACCGGACGGGACTCGTTCGTCTACCTCGCGCGGGCCGTCGATCCGGCGATCTCCGACGCCATCACCAAGAAGTACCCCGAGGTCGGCGCGGAGCGGCAGGACATCCGGCAGTACCCCGGCGGCTCGCTGGCCGCCAACGTCGTCGGTGACATCGGCTGGGACGGCCACGGCCTGCTCGGCCTCGAAGATTCCTTCGACGCAAAGCTTTCCGGCACAGACGGTTCGGTCACCTACGACCGGGGCTCGGACGGTGTGGTGATCCCCGGCAGCTACCGGGACCGGCACGACGCCATCAACGGCGCCACCGTGCAGCTCACGCTCGACAACGACATCCAGTACTACGTCCAGCAGCAGGTGCAGCAGGCCAAGGACATGTCCGGCGCGCACGACGTCTCCGCGGTGGTCCTGGATTCGAAGACCGGCGAGATTCTCGCCATGACGAACGACAACACGTTCGATCCGGCACAGGAACTGAGCCGGCAGGACGACAAGCAGATGGGCAACCTGCCTGCGACGTCGCCGTTCGAGCCGGGCTCGGTGAACAAGATCGTCACCGCGGCCTCGGTCATCGAGTTCGGGCTCTCGAATCCCGATGAGGTGCTTCAGGTTCCGGGCAGCTACAACATGGGTGGCGTCACGATCCGCGACGCCTGGGGCCATGGCGTCGACCCGTACACCACCACCGGCGTCTTCGGGAAGTCGTCGAACATCGGCACCCTGATGCTGGCCCAGCGCGTTGGCCCGGAGCGGTTCGCGGACATGCTGACCAAGTTCGGCCTCGGCCAGCGCACGGGGTCCGGACTGCCCGGTGAGAGCGCGGGTCTGGTGCCGCCGATCGATCAGTGGTCGGGCAGCTCGTTCGCGAACCTGCCGATCGGACAGGGCCTTTCGATGACCCTGCTGCAGATGACGGGCATGTACCAGGCCATCGCGAACGACGGCCTGCGCATCCCGCCGCGCATCGTCAAGTCGATCGTCTCGGCCGACGGCACGCATCAGGACCAGGCGGCGCCCGAGGGCGTCCAGGTCGTGTCACCGCAGACCGCGGCGACGCTGCGCAACATGTTCCGCGCGACCCTCCAGCGTGACCCGCGCGGCACCCAGCAGGGCACCGGCTGGCCGGGCGCCGTCGAGGGCTACCAGATGGCCGGCAAGACCGGTACCGCCCAGCAGATCAACCCGGCGTGCGGCTGCTACTACGACGACGACCACTACTGGATCACCTTCGCCGGCATGGCGCCGTCGGACGACCCGCGCTACGTCGTCGGGATCATGGCCAACAACCCGCTGCGCAACGCCGACGGCACGCCGGGGCACTCCATGGCGCAGCTGTTCCACAACATCGCCGCGTGGCTGATGCAGCGGGAGAATGTGCCGCTGTCACCGGACCCCGGTCCGCCGTTGGTCCTGCAGGCGACCTGACGAGCCGGGTGCCCGTCTCCGGCCCGGTACTGTGTCATGGCCATGTCTTCGCCTACCTTGCGCCCCGCTGACCCTGTCGGAGCCGCGCTGGGCTCGTTGGCCGACCACGTTGGCGCAGCGCTGCCTTCCGATGCCCAGGCCCGGGCGCTGCGGGTCACCGGCGTCACGCTGAGCAGCCGGGACATCGTCGCGGGTGATCTGTTCGCGGCCCTGCCGGGCTCAGCCGCACACGGTGCGCGGTTCGCCGCCGACGCCGTCGCTGCGGGCGCCGCCGCGGTACTGACGGATCCGGCAGGTCTGGACCTGCTCGACGTGTCCGTCCCCGTGCTGGTGCACGACGACCCGCGGGCCGTGCTCGGCGAAATCGCCGCCGAAATCTACGGCCGGCCCTCGGAGCGACTGCGCGTCATCGGGATCACCGGGACCTCCGGCAAGACCACGACCACCTATCTGGTGGAGGCGGGGCTGCGCGCCGCGGGGCGGGTGGCCGGACTGATCGGCACGGTCGGCATCCGGATCGACGGCCGCGACCTGCCGAGCTCCCTGACCACTCCGGAAGCGCCGGCGCTGCAGGCGCTGCTGGCCGCCATGGTCGAGCGCGGCGTCGACACCGTCGTCATGGAGGTGTCCAGCCACGCGCTGTCGCTGGGCCGGGTGGACGCCCTGCGTTTCGCCGCCGGCGGGTTCACCAATCTGTCGCGCGACCACCTCGACTTCCATCCGACGATGGACGACTACCTCGACGCCAAAGCCCGGCTGTTCCAACCGGATTCGCCCAACCACGCCGAAGTGGCGGTGGTGTGCGTCGACGACGACTGGGGCCGGCAGATGGCCACCCGGGCCGCCGACCCGGTGACGGTCAGCACCACGGGCGACGCCGACTGGACCGTCACCGATATCGAGGCCGACCGCGGTGGTCAGCAGTTCACCGCCATCGGGCCCGACGGCGCCCGGCACGCGCTGCGGATCGGTCTGCCCGGCGGCTACAACGTCGCCAACGCGCTGCTGGCCGTGGCGCTGCTCGACGCGGTGGGCGTCACGCCGGAGCAGGCCTCGCCCGGGCTGGCCGCCGCCACCGTCCCCGGCCGCTTGCAGCCCATCGACCGTGGACAGGACTTCCTGGCCCTCGTTGACTATGCGCACAAGCCCGGCGCTCTCGAGGCGGTGCTGCAGACCCTGCGCCCGCAGACCCGGGGCCGCCTGGCCGTGGTGTTCGGCGCCGGCGGCAACCGGGATGCCGGGAAGCGCGAACCGATGGGACGCATCGCCGCGGAACTGGCGGACCTCGTCGTGATCACCGACGACAACCCGCGCGACGAAGACCCCGAGCTCATCCGGGGCACCATCGCGGCGGGGGCCGCGGATGGCACGGCCGAGGTGGTGGTGATCGGTGACCGCCGGGCGGCCATCGACCACGCCGTCGGCTGGGCCCGTGCGGGGGACACCGTGCTGGTCGCAGGCAAGGGCCACGAGTCGGGTCAGACCCGCGCCGGTCAGACCCGGCCCTTCGATGATCGTGATGAGTTGGCGGCCGCACTGGACGCGGCGGCCGGGAAAGCTGGGGAGTCACCCGCATGATCGACCTGACCCTGGCGGAGATCGCCGACATCGTCGGCGGCGAGCTGTCCGACATCTCGCCTGCGGCTGCTGCCGCGACACGCGTGACCGGGACCGTGGAGTTCGATTCGCGGGCCGTCACCGCGGGCGGGCTGTTCCTGGCGTTGCCGGGAGCCCGGACCGACGGACACGACTTCGCTGCGGGCGCGGTGGCAGCCGGTGCGGTCGCGGTGCTGGCCGCCCGTCCGGTCGGGGTTCCGGCGATCGTGGTGAAACCGGTTGCCGGACAGGTTGACTCGGCCTCGGGAGCGCTGGAGTTCGACACCGACGGCTCGGGCGCCGCGGTGCTGGCCGCCCTGGGCAAGCTCGCCCGCGCGGTGGCCGACCGGCTGGCCGCCGGAGGACTGCGGATTATCGGCGTCACCGGCTCGTCGGGCAAGACGTCGACCAAAGACCTGCTGGCCGCGGTACTGGCCCCGCTGGGTGAAGTGATCGCGCCGCCCGGATCGTTCAACAACGAGCTCGGCCATCCGTGGACGGTGCTGCGCGCCACCGGCGACACCGACTTCCTCGTGCTGGAGATGTCCGCGCGGCACCCTGGCAACATCGCCGCGCTGGCCGCGATCGCACCGCCGTCGATCGGTGTCGTGCTCAACGTCGGCACCGCGCACCTCGGCGAGTTCGGTTCGCGGGACGTCATCGCGGCGACGAAATCCGAGCTGCCGCAAGCTGTTCCGTCGACCGGTGTCGTCATCCTCAACGCCGACGACGGCGCCGTGGCCGCCATGGCGGAGCGCACCCGGGCCCGCGTGGTGCGGGTGTCCCGGTCACCCGGAGCCGATCTCTGGGCGGGTGACGTCACCCTCGACGAGCTGGCCCGCCCGCGCTTCACCCTGCACGCGGGGGAGCAGCAGGTCGACATCGCACTCGCGGTGCACGGCGATCATCAGGTGTCCAACGCGCTCAGTGCCGCCGCCGTCGCGCTGGAATGCGGCGCGACCCTGCCGCAGGTGGCCGACGCGCTCGCCGGCGCGGGTCCCGTCTCCAAGCACCGCATGCAGGTCAGTACCCGCGCCGACGGCGTCGTCGTGGTGAACGACGCCTACAACGCCAACCCCGACTCGATGCGCGCGGGCCTCAAGGCGCTGGCCTGGATGGCCAAGTCTGCGCGCGCCGAGTCCGGTGCGCCGGTGCGTAGCTGGGCGGTGCTCGGCGAGATGGCCGAACTGGGTGACGACGCGATTGCCGAGCATGACAGCATCGGTCGACTGGCCGTGCGTTTAGATGTGTCACGACTGGTCGTCGTCGGAACCGGGAGGACTATGGGCGCCATGCAACACGGCGCGGTGATGGAAGGTTCGTGGGGCAGCGAGGTCTCGCCGGTCCCCGATGCCGACGCCGCGCTTGATTTGCTGCGCGCCGAGCTGGAGCCCGGCGATGTCGTGCTGGTCAAGGCCTCGAACTCCGCGGGGCTCGGCGCGCTGGCCGAGGAGCTGGCGCGGGAGGGGCAGGCATGATCCAGATCCTGTTCGCCGTCGGTATCGCGCTCGCGGTGTCGATCGTGCTGACGCCGGTGCTGATCCGGCTGTTCACCCGCCGGGGTTTCGGCCATGAGATCCGTGAGGACGGTCCGGCCAGCCACCAGAAGAAGCGCGGCACGCCCTCGATGGGTGGCGTGGCGATCGTCACCGGGATTTGGTGCGGGTATCTCGGTACCCACCTCGTCGGCTTGCTGGTCGACGGCGAAGGGCCGTCGGCCTCGGGCCTGCTCGTGCTCGCGCTGGCCACGTCGCTGGGCGCCGTCGGCTTCATCGACGATCTGATCAAGCTCCGGCGGGCTCGCAACCTGGGTCTGAACAAGACCGCCAAAACCATCGGTCAGCTGGTGTCGGCCGTCCTGTTCGGTGTGCTCGTGCTGCAGTTCCGCAACGGCTACGGGCTGACGCCGGGGAGCGCCGGCCTGTCGTATGTGCGCGAGATCGCGACCGTCACCCTGGGCCCGCTGCTGTTCGTGCTGTTCATCGTGGTGCTGGTCAGCGCGTGGTCCAACGCGGTCAACTTCACCGACGGTCTGGACGGACTGGCGGCCGGTGCCATGGCGATGGTCAGCGCGGCGTACGTGCTGATCACGTTCTGGCAGTACCGCAACGCGTGTGCCACCAGCCCGGGACCGGGCTGCTACAACGTGCGCGACCCGCTGGACCTGGCGCTGGTCGCGGCCGCCACCGCGGGTGCCTGCATCGGGTTCCTGTGGTGGAACGCCGCGCCGGCCAAGATTTTCATGGGCGATACCGGCTCGCTGGCGCTCGGTGGCATCATCGCCGGCCTGTCGGTGACCAGCCGGACCGAGACGCTCGCCATCGTGCTCGGCGCGCTGTTCGTCGCTGAGGTGACCTCGGTGGTGGTCCAGATTCTGGCCTTCCGCACCACGGGGCGCCGGGTGTTCCGGATGGCGCCGTTCCATCATCATTTCGAACTGGCCGGCTGGGCCGAGACCACCGTGATCATCAGGTTCTGGTTGCTCACCGCCATCGCCTGCGGGCTCGGCGTGGCGCTGTTCTACAGCGAGTGGCTGTCGGCGGGCGGCCGCTAGACACGCGGCTCCCGGCCTACAACCAGCTTTTGCGCGGTGGTGCCGGACCCGCTGTTAGGGTTCGCGCCATGAATGTCGAGAAATACCTGGTCGGGCCCGTTGCCGTGCTGTCGGGTGCGGCGTTGATCGCGGGCTGCGGGGGTTCGGACGGCAAGTCCGGGAGTGGCAGCCAGGCCGCGGCGAAGTACGACATCTCGAAGGTCGGCAGCGCCAAGAGCAGCCTGCCGCCGGGTTATGACCCGATGGATCTGGAGGCCGACACCGTCACCCAGGAGAAGCTGGACGCGCCCGGTGTCGGCGCGCTCACCACCACGCCGCCGTCGGTCGTCACGCCCGCCGAGTGCGCGTCGTTGCTCAAGCCGCTCGCGCCCGCCGGCGTCGGTGCCAAGACCGTGGGCTTCATCGGCAGCAACCAGGAGGCCCACACCATCATCGTGATTGCGGCGGAGGCGGCGAACGCCGTCGGCGAACTCGGCCATGCCGGCTGCGATCACCTCACCGTCGACTCGACCGACGGCGTCACCGCGACGGTCGAGCGGGTCCCCGGCCCCGACATCGCGGGCGCAAAGACGATGGGCGTGCAAGCGCACATCATCGCCAACGGTAAGGCCATCGAGGAAGCCACGTACACCGCCGTCCTGGGCGACAAGACCGTCGCCGTCGTCCAGGCCGACATCGACCCGCAGGTCGCGAAGGACCTGCTCGTCAAGGCGGTCACGGCAATGAAGGCCTAGGCCGAAGCCGCGAGCAGCTCGCCGGGCGCCCCCGCCTCGCGACTGTGCGGACGGATCGCGAAAATCGCTCGCGAGGGGCGCTGATCGCACACTCGGTCGATTGCATCCTCACCCTGTGGCAAATCGCTCCATTCCGGCGACACGCGCCGGATGTGCCGCGTCCGACGGGCGTGACAGGGGAGGATTTTGGGATGCAAGGGACAGTTGTGGTTTTTGTGACCAATGTGAACGACGAGGTCGGGTAGTCACATGCCGGACATCCTTGCAAAGCTCCGCCGGAGCAAAGCCGGCCCCGAGAGCCCGCAGGCTCCCGACGATCAGCACGCGGCCCCGACCGGTGACGCCGGCAAAGCTGCCAAAGACGCCACCGCGGAGTCGGCGGCCAAGCCGGCCGAACCCAAGCGGCAGGGGCCCCGGGCCCGGTTCGGGGCCTGGCTGAGCCGTCCGATGACGTCGTTCCACCTGGTCATCGCCTGCGCGGCACTGTTGATCACGCTGGGCCTGACGATGGTGTTGTCGGCCTCGGGCGTGCACTCGTACGACGAGGACGGCTCGCCCTGGACGATCTTCGCCAAGCAGGTCCTCTGGACGATCATCGGCCTCATCGCGTTCTACGTCGCGCTGCGGCTGCCCATCGCGTTCATGCGCCGGATGGCGCTGCCGGCGTTCATCGTCAGCCTCGTGCTGATCGCCCTGGTGCTGATCCCGGGAATCGGCCACCTGTCCAACGGCGCCCGCGGCTGGTTCGTGGTCGCCGGCTTCTCGATGCAGCCGTCCGAGCTGACCAAGATCGCGTTCGCGATCTGGGGTTCGCACCTCCTCGCGACCCGCCGCATGGAGCACGCCGGACTCAAGGAACTGCTGTTCCCGCTGCTGCCCGCGGCGGTGCTGGCGCTCGCCCTGATCGTCGCCGAGCCGGACCTCGGGCAGACGGTGTCGGTGAGCATCGTCTTGCTCGGTCTGCTCTGGTACGCCGGTCTGTCGCTGAAGCTCTTCCTCACATCGCTGGTCGCTGCAGTCGGCGCTGCCGCGGTGCTCGCGGTCTCGGCCGGCTATCGCTCCGACCGCGTGCGGGCCTGGCTGGACCCCGACTCCGACCTGCAGGGCATCGGTTACCAGTCGCGGCAGGCCAAGTACGCGCTGGCGAACGGTGGCATGTTCGGCGACGGGCTGGGGCAGGGCACCGCGAAGTTCAACTACCTGCCCAACGCGCACAACGACTTCATCTTCGCGATCATCGGTGAGGAGCTCGGCTTCATCGGTGCGGCGGCCCTGCTCGCGCTGTTCGGCCTGTTCGCCTACGCCGGTATGCGGATTGCCCGCCGGTCGGTCGACCCGTTCCTGCGGCTACTGACCGCCACCACCACGCTGTGGGTGGTCGGTCAGGTGTTCATCAACGTCGGCTATGTGCTCGGCCTGCTGCCCGTCACCGGCATCCAGCTGCCGCTCATCTCCGCCGGTGGAACAGCAACGGCCACAACACTTCTGTTGATCGGACTGATCGCCAATGCCGCGCGCCACGAGCCCGAGGCGGTGGCGGCGCTGCGGGCGGGCCGCGACGACCGGATGAACCGCATCCTGCGACTGCCGGCGCCGGTGCCGTATTCGCCGACCACCCTGGACTCGGCCCGGGACCGGCTGCGTGGCCGCGGAGACAAGGCCGGGGCCAAGCCGGCCCGCAAGCCCGCCGCCCGGCAGGCCAAACCCGCCAAGACGGCAAAGCCCACGAAGGCCGCCCGCCCCACCCGGCAGGAACCGTCGGCCCGGCAGCGCCGGACCGACGCCCCGAAGCGCGCGCGCCGTACCGAGGAACCGGACCGGCGATCCGGTCAGAGCCGCCGCAACCCCGTACCGGCCGACGGGGCCGGACGGCGTGCAAGGCAAAATGGTGACCTCAAGGGTCAACAAAGACGTGACCCGCGCCGGTCGGACCCACGGGTCCGCACATTGGAAGGTCAGCGGTACGGGTGAGTCAGGATTGGGTGTGAGTTCGGGCCCAGGCGAGCGGAGCGGCGGGGAATCGCACCGAGATGAGCGGGGAACTCGCGGCATCTCGGTGGTTCTGGCCGGAGGTGGCACCGCAGGCCACATCGAACCCGCGATGGCGGTTGCCGACGCGCTGGTGGCGCTGCGGCCCGACGTCCGGATCACCGCTCTCGGTACGGCCCGCGGGTTGGAGACCCGGCTCGTCCCAGAACGCGGCTACGACCTCCAGCTGATCACCCCGGTTCCGTTGCCGCGCAAGCCTTCTGCTGACCTACTCCGGCTGCCGCTGCGGGTCCGTGCCGCCGTCCGGGAGACCCGTGACGTCCTCGACGCGGTGCAGGCCGACGTCGTCGTGGGTTTCGGTGGCTACGTCTCGCTGCCCGCCTACCTGGCCGCCCGCGGCGGTGGGCTGCGCCGGCGCCGCGCCGTTCCGGTTGTGGTGCACGAGGCCAACGCCAGTGCGGGCTGGGCCAACAAGGTCGGCGCCCGCTCGGCGCGCCGGGTGCTGGCCGCGGTGCCGGATTCGGGTCTCAAAGGTGGCGAGGTCGTCGGCATCCCGGTGCGTGAGTCGATCACCTCACTCGATCGCGCCGCCCTGCGCGCGGAAGCCCGCGCCTTCTTCGGTTTCGCCGATGACGCCCGGGTGCTCCTGGTGTTCGGCGGCTCCCAGGGTGCGCAGTCGCTGAACCGTGCTGTCTCGGGCGCGGCAGAAAACCTCGCCGCGCAAGGTGTTTCGGTCCTGCACGCGTATGGGCGAAAGAACACGCTGGAACTGCCGGACCCCGCACCGGGTGCCCCGCCGTACGTCGGCCTGCCGTACCTCGATCGCATGGATTTGGCTTACGCGGCAGCAGATCTGGCCATCTGCCGGTCCGGGGCGATGACCGTCGCCGAGGTCAGCGCGGTCGGTCTGCCCGCGGTCTACGTGCCGCTGCCGATCGGCAACGGCGAGCAACGACTCAATGCACTCCCGGTGGTCGACGCCGGCGGCGGCCTACTGGTCGACGACGCCGAGCTGACCCCGGACTACGTCACCGAACGGATCGGAACTTTGATGGGCGACACCGCCGCACTGGACCAGATGACGACGGCGGCCGCGCTGGCCGGCCACCGCGACGCGGCCCGGCGGGTGGCGCAGATCGCCCTGGAAGTCGCGGGCCTCACGGCCGAATCGGGCCTTCGGTGACGGCGCGGGAGCTGCCGCCCGAGCTGGCTCGGGTGCACATGGTCGGCATCGGCGGTGCCGGCATGTCCGGGATCGCCCGGATTCTGCTTGACCGCGGCGGTCAGGTGTCCGGCTCGGACGCCAAGGAGTCCCGTGGTGTCGCGGCGCTGCGGGCGCGCGGTGCCGCGATCCGGATCGGGCACGACGCGTCGTCGCTGGACATGCTGCCCGGCGGCCCGACCGTCGTGGTCAGCACGCACGCCGCCATCCCGAAGGACAACCCGGAGCTGGTGGAGGCCCAGCGGCGCGGCATCCCGGTGATCATGCGTCCGGTCGTGCTCGCGAAGCTGATGGACGGCTACCGCTCGGTGCTGGTGACCGGCACCCACGGCAAGACCACGACCACCTCGATGGTCATCGTGGCGTTGCAGCACAGCGGCTTCGACCCCTCGTTCGCCGTCGGCGGCGACCTGGGTGAGGCCGGCACCAACGCGCACCACGGCAGCGGTGACTGCTTCGTCGCCGAGGCCGACGAGAGCGACGGCTCGCTGCTCGAGTACACCCCCGACGTGGCGGTGGTGACCAACATCGAGGCCGACCACCTGGACCACTTCGGCAGCGTCGAGGCCTACACCGCCGTGTTCGATGATTTCGTGGCCCGGCTGCGCCCCGGCGGCGCGCTCGTGGTGTGCGCCGATGACCCGGGTGCAGAGGCGCTGGCGCAGCGGTCGGCGGAGCGCGGTGTTCGGGTGCTGCGGTACGGCATGGGCAGTGCACAGCGCACGGATCTGGAAGTGACGCTGCTGACCTGGCAGCAGCAGGGCACCGGTGGGGTGGCGGCCATCCAGCTGGCGGGGGAGCCGCACCGCCGCGGCATGCGCCTGTCGGTGCCGGGCAAGCACATGGCGCTCAACGCCCTGGCCGCGCTGCTGGCGGCCCGGGAGGTCGGCGCCGATCCGGAGGCGGTGCTCGACGGCCTCACCGGGTTCGAAGGTGTGCGCCGCCGCTTCGAGGCGGTCGGAACCGCTTACGGCGTCCGGGTTTTCGACGATTACGCGCACCATCCCACCGAGGTCCGGGCGACACTCGAGGCGCTGCGGGCAGTGGCCGGGACGTCGCGGTCCATCGTCGTTTTCCAGCCCCATTTGTATTCGCGGACACAGACTTTCGCCAAGGAATTCGGCCAGGCGCTGGACCGTGCCGACGAGGTGTTCGTCCTCGATGTCTATGCCGCGCGGGAAACCCCGATGGCCGGGGTCAGCGGCGCGAGCATCGTCGAACACGTCTCGGCCCCGGTGCATTACGTGCCGGATTTCTCCGCCGTCGCTGAGCAGGTGGCGGCCAAGGCCGGTCCCGGTGACGTCATCGTCACCATGGGCGCCGGCGACGTCACGCTGTTGGGTCGCGAGATTCTGACCGCTCTGGAGGTCAAGGCTGACCGCGCCGCTCCGGGACGGCCCACGTCGTGACCGTGGCGGACGGCTCGGGGGAGCCGGATCCGGTTGCGGCGCAGGGCGACAGGGCGGCAGAGGTCGCTCCTGACGCGGCCGAGCCGGCCGACGCGGCAGAGGCCACGACGGAGCCGATCGAGGGCGCCGCGGCAGACGGGTCCGCAGCAGAAGAGGCTGCTGCGCCGGACTCCGCGTCGGCCGATCCCGCGTCACCCGACTACGAGGGGCCCCGTCGCCGCGCTCGGCGCGAGCGGGAGGAACGCCGGATCGCGCTGGACCGGGCCAGGGCCCTGGAGCAGGCGCGTCAGGAAGCCCGGCGCCGGGCGGCGGGCCTCAGCGAGCAGCCGAAGGCGCCCACCCGGGGCGTCATCCGCGGGCTGAAGCTGTTGCTGTGGTCAGCGGTGGCCGCCGTCCTCGCGGTCGCACTGGGCCTGGTGCTGTACTTCACGCCGATCATGGCGGTCCGCCACACCGTGGTCACCGGCCTGGGAACGCTGACCGAGGACGAAGTGACGAAGGCGGCCGCGGTGAAACCGGAGACGCCGCTGCTCCAGGTCAACACCGACGCGGTGGCCGAACGGGTCGCCACGATCCGGCGGGTGGCCAGTGCCCGGGTCCAGCGGGAGTACCCGTCCACGCTGCGGATCACGGTGCTGGAGCGGGTCCCGGTGGCGGCCAAGGAGTACCCCGATGGCCCGCACCTCTTCGACCGCGACGGCGTGGATTTCGCGACCGAACCGCCGCCGCAGGGACTGCCCTACCTGGATGCCGACAATCCCGGGCCGAAGGACCCCGCGACCCTGGCGGCCCTCGAGGTGCTGCTGTCGCTGCGTCCCGAGGTGTTCAGCCAGGTCGCCAGGGTCGGGGCGCCGTCGGTCGCCGGTGTCACCCTGACCCTGAACGACGGTCGTGAGGTCATCTGGGGGACCACCGACCGTACGGAAGAGAAGGCCCTGAAATTGGGGGCGCTGCTCACCCAGCCGGGTCACACCTATGACGTGTCCAGTCCTGACCTGCCGACTGTGAAGTAGCTCATCACTTGCCGGCCGGCCGGCGCAGCTCGGTGCGCAAGGGCCGAAGAAAAAACGCGTGAACTCTCGGCGCGCCTGCACGGCTGCGGCGTGGCGGCGCCCTACCGTTCTGTTTGCGCGGAACAACTTGACATAACTCTAACCCTATGGTTGAGGTTTAGGGTTGGAATTCGAGAAGTTTTGCTCCGGACAAACCCAGCAGGGAGGAAGACGACCCATGACACCCCCGCATAACTACCTCGCCGTCATCAAGGTGATCGGTGTCGGCGGCGGCGGCGTCAACGCCGTCAACCGCATGATCGAACAGGGCCTTCGTGGCGTCGAGTTCATCGCGATCAACACCGACGCGCAGGCGCTGCTGCTCAGTGAGGCAGACGTCAAGCTCGACGTGGGCCGCGACTCGACCCGCGGCCTGGGTGCCGGCGCCGACCCCGAGGTCGGGCGCAAGGCTGCCGAAGATGCCAAGGACGAGATCGAGGAGCTGCTGCGCGGCGCCGACATGGTGTTCGTCACCGCCGGTGAGGGTGGTGGCACCGGTACCGGTGGCGCGCCCGTCGTCGCGTCCATCGCTCGCAAGCTCGGCGCGCTGACCGTCGGTGTGGTGACGCGGCCGTTCTCCTTCGAGGGCAAGCGCCGCTCGAACCAGGCCGAAACGGGTATCCAGGCACTGCGCGAGAGCTGCGACACCCTGATCGTCATCCCCAACGACCGCCTGCTGCAGATGGGCGACGCCGCCGTCTCGCTGATGGACGCGTTCCGCAGCGCCGACGAGGTGCTCCTCAACGGTGTGCAGGGCATCACCGACCTGATCACCACGCCCGGTCTGATCAACGTCGACTTCGCCGACGTCAAGGGCGTCATGAGCAGCGCCGGTACGGCGTTGATGGGTATCGGCTCGGCCCGCGGCGACGGACGCGCGCTCAAGGCCGCCGAGATCGCCATCAACTCGCCGCTGCTGGAAGCCTCGATGGATGGCGCCCAGGGCGTGCTGATGTCGGTGGCCGGTGGCAGCGACCTGGGTCTCTTCGAGATCAACGAGGCCGCGTCGCTGGTGCAGGACGCCGCGCACCCCGAGGCCAACATCATCTTCGGAACCGTCATCGACGATTCGCTGGGTGACGAGGTCCGGGTCACGGTCATCGCGGCCGGATTCGACACCGCGGGTCAGAGCCGCAAGCCGGTCACCTCGGCAGTGCCGGGCGCCGGATCGGCGGCACCGGCCGCCGGCGGCGCGCACCGGGCGCAGACCTTCTCGACCGCCAGCGCGGGCAAGCTCGGAGCCTTCGGCACCGACCCGGGCAGCGTGCCGGCGGCGACGAACGGTGTGACGGTGAGTGTTGGTGGCCGCGGTGACGACGATGACGACGTCGACGTGCCGCCGTTCATGAAGCACTGACGATCGCCGAGTGACGCGGCTACGCATGATAAATCTGGAATCGTGACGTTCCGTATCCGCAGAGTGACTACGACGCGTGCGGGCGGGGTCTCGAAGGCCCCGTTCGACACGTTCAACCTGGGTGACCATGTCGGCGACGACCCGAAGGCGGTGGCGGCCAACCGGACTCGGCTGGCCGACGCCATCGGGCACGGCCCGCTGGTGTGGATGAACCAGGTGCATGGTGACCATGTCGAAGTTGTCGAGGGCCCTGGAACTGGAGCCGGGGGAGCCTACGACAACACCGACGCGCTGGTCACCGCGACGCCGCGGCTGCCGCTTGCGGTGATCACCGCCGACTGTGTGCCGGTGCTGTTGGGTGATGCGCGCGCGGGTGTGGTGGCCGCCGTGCATGCCGGACGGGTCGGCGCGCAGAAGGGCGTGGTGCTGCGGACCGTCGAGGCCATGCAGAAGCTCGGCGCCCAGGTGCAGGACATCTCGGTGCTGCTCGGACCGGCGGTGAGCGGCCGTAACTACGAGGTGCCCTACGAGATGGCCGACGACGTGGAGGCGGTGCTGCCCGGCAGCATCACCACGACCGCGCGCGGCACCGTGGGTCTGGATCTGCGGGCCGGCATCGCCAAGCAGTTGGCGGGGTTGGGTATCAAGGCCATCGACATCGACCCGCGCTGCACGGTCGACGATCCGAAACTGTTCAGCCACCGACGTGGCGCCCCGACCGGGCGGCTGGCGTCGGTGGTGTGGATGGAATGACCGGCGCGCCGCGCGAGGCCGAACTGGCCGCGTCGCTGGCCCGGATTCAGGCGCGTATCGACGCTGCCGCGGCAGCTGCCGGCCGGGATCGGGCCGATATCGAATTTCTTCCGGTGACCAAATTCTTTCCGGCCGCCGATGTTGTTGCTCTCTATGGACTGGGGTGCCGGGCATTCGGCGAATCGCGGGAGCAGGAAGCCGCGGGCAAAGTCGTTGAGGTGTCGCACACTTTGTCTGGCAAATTGTTCGATTGGTCATCGAACATAGAGTCGAACAATGTAATTCGGTGGCACATGATCGGTCGAATTCAGCGCAACAAAGCGCGGGCCGTGGCCGGCTGGGCTTCGGTGGCGCATTCGGTGGACACCGGACCTTTGGTGGCGGCGCTGTCCCGTGGTGCGGTCGAGGCGCTGGACCAAGGGCGCAGGTCCGAGCCGCTGCAGGTCTATATCCAGGTCAGCCTCGACGGGGATCCGGCTCGCGGTGGGGTGCCGGTGGATCGGCCCGATCTGGTCGACGAATTGTGCGCGGCCGCGCATGCCGCCCCCGGACTGGGTTTGGCGGGCCTGATGGCGATCCCGCCGCTGGCCAGTGTGGCCGAAGCGGAGTTTGCGCGGCTGGAGACTGAATTGCTCAGGGTCCAAACGCAATACCCGCACCGGCTGGGGCTGTCCGCGGGCATGTCGAATGACCTCGAAGTTGCGGTGCGACACGGGTCAACGTGTGTGCGTGTCGGTACCGCGCTAATGGGACCACGTCCTCTAACGTCACCATGAGTAGTCACTCCAGTCACACTTACATCACAGTCACCAGACACCACATTCTTAGCTAGGGGCATCCCATGAGCACACTGCACAAGGTCAAGGCCTACTTCGGTATGGCGCCGATGGACGACTATGACGACGAGTACTACGACGACGAAGAACGTCCGGCTCGCGAGTACGCGCCGCCGCGTCGCCCCCGTGAGGAGCGCTTCGAGGAAGAGGGCTACGGCCGTGGTGAGCCGCGCGGCTACGACGACCGTCGCGAATACGCACGCGAAATGGAAAGCGCCCCAATGGGTTACCGCGGCGGATACGACGAGATGCCGGCTCGCGGCCCGCGCGAGTTCGAGCGTCCGCGCTTCAACACCCTGCGTGGTGCGACCCGTGGGGCCGTGGCCATGGAGCCCCGCCGCATGGCCGAGCTGTTCGAGGCCGGCAGCGCGCTGGCCAAGATCACGACGCTGCGGCCCAAGGATTACAGCGAGGCTCGCACCATCGGTGAGCGCTTCCGCGACGGCACCCCGGTGATCATGGACCTGGTGTCGATGGACAACGCCGACGCAAAGCGCCTGGTCGACTTCGCTGCGGGCCTGGCGTTCGCGCTGCGCGGCTCGTTCGACAAGGTCGCCACCAAGGTCTTCCTGCTGTCGCCGGCCGACGTCGATGTCAGCGCCGAAGAGCGTCGCCGGATCGCCGAGGCGGGTTTCTACAGCTACCAGTAACACCACTACAGCTGCACGCAAGACCCCTTCGGCCACCGGCCGGAGGGGTCTGCGTTAGGTAGGCTCGTTCCCAGGCGCCGACAGCAGTCGGCGCTTTTCCCGCGCTAGTGAGGTCTGTTGCATTGACCCTGTTCTTCGACATTCTGGGTTTTGCGCTGTTCGTCTTCTGGCTGCTGTTGATCGCCCGCGTGGTGGTGGAGTTCATCCGCGGATTCAGCCGGGACTGGCAGCCGAGGGGACTGACCGTGGTGATCCTCGAAGTGATCATGACGGTGACCGATCCTCCGGTGAAGCTGCTGCGGCGCTTGATCCCTCCGCTGACCATCGGACCGGTCCGGGTCGACTTGTCGATCGTGGTGCTGCTCATGGTGGTGTTCATCGGTATGCGGCTGTCGTTCGATCAGGTCGGGGCCTGAACGCGACATTCCTCTGACCTGCAGAAGCGCATTAATTACATTTATGTAATTAATGCGCTTCTTTCGTTTTGGTCAATTGGCGCACAGCGCCGGGCGGCGCCCGCGAATTCCAATGAAACATTGAAATTCGTTCTTAATTCCGGACCTCGCCTGCAACCGACGGGTCTGCTGTGACAGGATGGACGCCAGTTACTCCACGATCGCTCTACACTTTGATCGCTCTACACTTTGACACCGATTGACGGTCCAGACTGCAAGGGGGCAGAAGATGCCGCTAACTCCGGCTGACGTCCACAACGTCGCATTCAGCAAGCCGCCGATTGGCAAGCGCGGTTATAACGAGGACGAGGTCGATGCATTCCTCGATCTCGTCGAGACTGAGCTGACCCGGCTGATCGAAGAGAACAGCGATCTGCGGCAGCGGGTCGCCGAGCTCGACGCCGAGCTCCAGTCGGCCCGCACCGGCCAGCCGGTCGCGGCTCCGGTCTTCACCAAGCCCGAGCCGGAGCCCGAGCCCGTTGCGGCACCCGCGCCGGTGGCGGCTCCCGTCGCCGCGCCGGTTGGCGAGGACCACCACGTCCGCGCGGCCAAGGTGCTGAGCCTGGCCCAGGACACCGCTGACCGCCTCACCGGTTCGGCCAAGGCCGAGGCCGACAAGACCCTCGCCGATGCCCGCGCGCAGGCCGACGCCCTGCTCAGCGATGCCAAGCACACCGCCGAGACCACGGTCGCCGACGCCAAGGCCCGCGCCGAGGCCATGCTGGCCGACGCGCAGACCCGTTCGGAGACCCAGCTGCGTCAGGCTCAGGACAAGGCCGACGCCCTGCAGGCCGACGCCGAGCGCAAGCACACCGAGATCATGGGCAACATCAACCAGCAGCGCACCGTGCTGGAAGGCCGCCTGGAACAGCTGCGCACGTTCGAGCGCGAGTACCGCACCCGCCTCAAGACCTACCTGGAGTCCCAGCTCGAAGAGCTCGGCCAGCGTGGCTCTGCCGCGCCGGCGGATTCGGCGGCCGGTGGCGAAGGTGCTGGCTTCGGCCAGTTCAACCGGGGCAACAGCTGACGGCTGACCAATGCTGATCATTGCCCTGGTCCTTGCCCTCATCGGCCTGACCGCGCTGGTGACCGCAATCGTCACCAGCAATGAGCTGATCGCCTGGGTGTGCATCGGCGCCAGCGTCATCGGGGTCTTGCTGCTCATCGTCGACGCGTTGCGGGAACGCTCGCGCGGCGGTGGAGCAGCTGCCGAATCCGGCGCTGCCGCTGACGACGCCGCCGACACCGCTGTGGTGGCCGCCGTGGACTACCCCGAAGACGACGCCGAGGGTGAAGCCGAAGCTGAAGCGGAGCCGGAAACGGTTGTCGCCGAAGCGGTTTCGGTCGAAGCCGACGAGGCCGAGCCCGAAGAGGTCGAGCCCGAAGAGGTCGAAGCCGAAGAGGCGGAAGCCGGCGACTCTGAAGCCGAAGCTGCCGACGCCGACGCTGAAGCCCAAAACGCCGAAGCCGAGGACGTCGAAGTCAAGGACACCACAGAAACCACAGCGGACGAGGGCGAAGCCAAGAAGGCCTGAGTCCTGCCCCACCAGTTTCACCGAACTCACCGTCGCGACGGATTTCCACCACGTGTGGCCGTCACGGCGGTGATTTTTCGTTCATCCCCGCCACGGTGTTCGGCGGTCTCCCGACGCCGACAGGGAAGTACCTGCCGTCAATCACGAGGCACTGGCAGCCGCGGTGATTGAGCCCAGGTACTTTCTCGGGCCGTCGGAGGTCCCTGAGTTCAACAACCGTCGGCGGATCGCCGCTGCGGTTGAAGTCACGTACTTCTCGGCCCTTTCCACCGGATCGGCCATCTGATCGGCGTCGCTGCCGGTAGCAATGCGCCCCGCCCGGGCGAGCGCCCCACATTTCGTGCTTGTTGCGTCGATACGACGGCTGTGAATCACACCGGTCACCAACCACAGGGTCCTCCAAGTGAGTCCCTATTGACTTTGCTGACATCGAAGGGCAACAGCTGCGGAATCGCGTCCCCGTACATATGTAGCCAACCAATTTCCTAACTGGGAGGCTTCGTGAGTCTGTTGAGTCGTAACCGCGACATCGAGCACTGGGATGCTGAGGATGTTGCTGCGTGGGACGCCGGTAACAAGGACATCGCCAAGCGGAACCTGATCTGGTCGATCTTCGCCGAGCATGTCGGCTTCTCTGTGTGGAGCATCTGGTCGGTGATGGTGCTGTTCATGCCGCAGGCCGTGTACGGCATCGACGCGCTGGGCAAGTTCGTCCTCGGCGCGGTCCCGATCGCGGTGGGTGCCTTCATGCGCATTCCCTACACCGTGGGGCCGGCCAAATTCGGTGGCCGCAACTTCACGATCTTCAGCGCCTTGATGCTGGCCATCCCGTGCGCGCTGACCATGTACTTCATGATGCATCCGGGGACGTCGTACACGACGTTCCTGATCGTCGCGGCCGTCGCGGGTTTCGGTGGCGGTAACTTCGCGTCGTCGATGACGAACATCAACGCCTTCTACCCACAGCGCCTGAAGGGTTGGGCGCTGGGCCTGAACGCCGGCGGTGGCAATATCGGCGTCCCGGTCATCCAGATCATCGGCCTGGTCACGATCGCCACGCTCGGCAACCGCCGCCCCGAGGTCGTCTGCGCCATCTACCTCGTGCTGCTGGCCGCCGCGGCCCTCGGTGCCGCGCTGTTCATGGACAACATCCAGGGCCAGAAGTCGAACCTGTCGGCAATGGTCGAGGCCATGAAGTTCCGCAACTCGTGGGTGATGTGCTTCCTCTACATCGGCACGTTCGGTTCGTTCATCGGATTCAGCTTCGCGTTCACGCAGATTCTGAACATCAACTTCACCGCGCAGGACGTCGCGCCGCTGCTCGACAAGTACCACGTCGCCTCGGTGGCCAAGCTGCCGAAGGAAGCCGCCAAGGAACTGGCGAAGGCCAACTTCGACGCCTCCATCCACACCGCGTGGATCGCGTTCCTGGGCCCGCTGCTCGGCTCGATCTCGCGTCCGTTCGGCGGCAAGCTGGCCGACAAGATCGGCGGCGGCAAGATCACGCTGTACACCTTCGCGGCGATGACGGCCATCACCGCCGTCCTGGTCGGTGGCGGCATGTGGGACGACGCCACCAAGGGTCCGGCCACGGGCGCGCAGATGGCCGTCTACATCACCGCGTTCATGGTGCTGTTCATCCTGACCGGTCTCGGCAACGGCTCGACCTACAAGATGATCCCGTCGATCTTCGAGGCCAAGGCCCAGAGCAAGGACGAACTCGGTGCGACGGAGAAGATGCTGTGGTCGCGCGCCATGTCCGGTGCCCTGATCGGCTTCGCCGGAGCGGTCGGCGCGTTCGGTGGCGTGCTCGTCAACATCGTGCTCCGCACGTCCTACGCGGGTCCGTCGCACTCGGCGACCACGGCGTTCTGGGTGTTCCTCGCCTTCTACGTGGTCTGCGCGGTCGTCACCTGGTTCGTGTTCCTGCGCCAACCGCACCTGCGCGCGGCGACGGGCGAGCACGTCGGCCGGGCAGCTGTGCCTGCTACCTGATCAGTTGGCCGAAATGCCCCGCGGGAGCTTCCCGCGGGGCATTTCTGTGTCCGGGACGCGTATGTGATCCACATAACTGGTCCAACCAGTTGACCAGCTCTCGTAGCGACCCGATCATTGACCCATGGACATCGCACCCGTCACGAGGTCGGCGGTCAGTGACTCGGTTTTCGCGCACCTCGTGGACGAGATCCTGTCCGGTCGCGTCGCGGTCGACGAGGCACTGCCGTCCGAGCGTGAGCTGGCCCTCGCCTTCGCGGTGAACCGGCATGCCATTCGGGAAGCACTCAAGAGGCTGCAGCAGGCCCGGCTGGTACGGATCAGCCACGGCGGCAAGACGCGGGTCCAGGATTGGCGGCAGACGGCTGGTCTGGACGTGCTCAGCACCCTCGCCGCCACCGGGGCCGTGCCGGCCCTGCAGGTCGCTCGCGACATCATGGTGATGCGCCGGTCCGTGGCCGCCGATGCGGCCCGGTTGTGCGCGCGCAACGCCTCTGACGACGAGCTGGCGGTGATCGCCACCGCGGCCGCCGCGTACCCGGCCCGGCGCACCGACGAATCGTTCGCCGCAGACCTGACCTTCTGGACCGCGATCATCGACGGCAGCGGCAACCTGGCCTACCGTCTGGCGCTGAACACGCTGGTCGCGGCGTTCGCGGACATCGGCTTCGAGTTGATCGCGCAACTCGGGATGGCCGCCGAGCTGGCCGACCGCGACGCCCACATCACGCTGGCCCAGCACCTTGTCGCGCGTGACGCCGACGCCGCGCACCGCGTGGCCGACGACCTGCTGGGCCGGGTCGTCGAAACCCTTTCCGCTCAGCAGTAGGAGTCGTTGGCCATGTTCGATCTGATCCTGCACGCGGTGCCGGTGTTCGTGCTCTGCCTGGTGCTGGAGGCGCTGTCCTTCCGTTTTCTGCCGGATGACGACGAGGTCGGTTACGAATTCCGGGATTCCCGAACAAGTCTCACCATGGGCATCGGCAATGTCATCATCAACATCGGCTGGAAGCTGGTGGTGCTGGCGGCATTCAGCGCGGCGTACCTGGTGGCGCCGGTGCATCTGCCGGCCGACAATCCGCTGACGTGGATCGCGCTCTTCGTGGCCGACGATTTCGCCTACTACTGGTATCACCGCACCCACCACACGATTCGGGTGTTCTGGGCCAGCCACGTCGTGCATCACTCCAGCGAGCACTACAACCTGTCCACCGCGCTGCGGCAGACCTGGACGCCGTTCACGGCCCTGCCGTTCTGGCTGCCGTTGGCATTTCTCGGCTTCTCGCCGTGGATGATCCTGCTGCAGCAGTCGGTGAGCCTCCTCTACCAGTTCTTCATCCACACCGAGCGCGTCGGAAAGATGTGGCGGCCCATCGAGTTCGTGCTGAACACGCCGTCGCATCACCGCGTCCATCACGGCTCCAACGACCAATACCTGGACACGAACTACGGCGGCATCCTGATCATCTGGGATCGGCTGTTCGGGAGTTTTCGGCCAGAGGGAGAGCGCGTGGTCTACGGTCTGACCAAGAACATCAAGACGTTCAACCCGTTCCGGGTCGCCACGCACGAATACACCGCGATCTGGCAGGATGTGCGCACGGCAAAGACCTGGAAGCACCGCCTCGGGCACACGTTCCGCGGACCGGGCTGGTCGCCCGACAGCGCGTAACCCAGGTCACAGATTTCCGGCACGTTTCCATCATGATTCAGGCATGAAACATGTTGCGCACCAGTGCTTGACGGTCATGTGAGCTCCGGTTGACGCGCAGTACATGGTCGCGCAACGGTTGCGGAATTGACGGCCCGTAGAACTGAGTCATGACCACCCCGGGAGCACACACCACGCGCACCGCGTGCTCCTACTGCGGTGTCGGCTGCGGTATTTCGGTCGAGACCCGTACCGATGCCGGCACCGGGCTGCCCGTGATCGCGCGCGTGTCGGGGGACCGGTTGCACCCCACCAACTTCGGGCGGCTCTGCACCAAAGGCGCCACCCACGCCGACCTGATGGCTGCGGACGAGGGCCGGCTCACCTCGGCGCTGACGCGCCGCAACGGCGAGATGGTCAGCGTCACAACCGACGACGCCACCTCCGAAGCGGGCCGCCGGTTGCGGGCCATCATCGACGAACACGGTCCTGACGCTGTGGCGCTGTATGTTTCGGGCCAGATGACCATCGAGGCCCAGTACCTGGCCAACAAGCTGGCCAAGGGCTTCATCCGTACCGTGCACATCGAATCCAACTCGCGGCTGTGTATGGCGAGTGCCGGCACCGGATTCAAGCAGTCTCTCGGTGCCGACGGCCCGCCCGGGTCGTATACCGATTTCGATTCTGCCAACCTGTTTTTCGTGATCGGCGCCAACATGGCCGATTGCCACCCGATCCTGTTCCTGCGCATGGCCGACCGGATGGCCGGCAAGAACGGACCGGCCGCCAAGCTGATCGTCGTCGACCCGCGCCGCAACGCGACCGCCGAGAAGGCTGATCTCTTCCTGCAGATCAAACCGGGAACCGACCTGGCGCTGCTCAACGGGCTGCTGCACCTCCTGGTCGAGACCGGCGCGATAGATCGGGAATTCATCGCCGCGCACACCGAGGGCTGGGAGACCATGCCCGCTTTCCTTGCCGACTACCCGCCGGCCAAGGTCGCCGAGATCACCGGAATCCCCGAAGCCGACATCCGCCGCGCCGCCGAGCTGATCGCCGAGGCAGGGGAGTGGATGTCGTGCTGGACCATGGGCCTGAACCAGAGCACGCACGGCACCTGGAACACCAACGCCATCTGCAATCTGCACCTGGCCACCGGCGCCATCTGCCGGACGGGCAGCGGCCCGATGTCCCTGACCGGCCAGCCGAACGCCATGGGCGGCCGCGAAATGGGTTACATGGGACCGGGCCTGCCCGGACAGCGCGCCGTGACATCGGCCGAGGACCGGGCGTTCGTCGAAGAGCAGTGGGAGCTGGAACCCGGCACCATCCGTACCGACGTCGGACCCGGCACCATCGAGATGTTCCGGCAGCTGGCCGGCGGTGACATCAAGGCCGTGTGGATCATCTGCACCAATCCTGTTGCCACCGTGGCCAATCGGCAGACCGTGATCGAGGGCCTCCAGGCCGCCGAACTGGTGATCACCCAGGACGCCTACCAGGACACGGCCACGAACGCCTATGCCGACATCGTGCTGCCGGCGACACTGTGGGCCGAGGCCGACGGCGTCATGGTCAACTCCGAACGCAACCTGACCCTGTTGCAGCAGAGCATCCCTGCCGCCGGCGACGCCCGACCAGACTGGGAACTGATCTGTAATGTGGCCCGGCACATGGGCTTCGGCGACGAGTTCGACTACAAGTCCAGCGAGCACGTGTTCGCCGAGATCCGCCAGTTCGCCAACCGCCGCACCGGCTACGACCTCAGCGGCGTGACCTACGAGCGGCTGCGGGAAACCCCGCTGCAATGGCCGTGCCCGCCGGACAGCGGCGATCGGAACCCGATCCGCTACCTCAACGACGGGGTGAGCCAGGATCTCTTCATCGACGCCGACGGGCACCAGCCGCGGCTGGCGTTCCCGACACCGTCTCGGCGGGCGGTGTTCCACGCGCGTCCGCACATGGACGCCGCGGAGCTGCCCGACGACGAATTCCCGTTGGTGCTGAACACCGGTCGGCTGCAGCACCAGTGGCACACCATGACCAAGACGGGGAAGGTCGACAAGCTCAACAAGCTGACCGGGAAGCCGTTCATCGAGGTCCACCCCACCGACGCGGCCGACCTCGGTATCGCCGATGGTGCGGCCGTCGAGGTTTCGTCGCGGCGCGGCACCGCGGTCTTACCGGCCGTCCTGACCGACCGGGTGCGCCGGGGCAATTGCTTCGCTCCGTTCCACTGGAACGACGAGCACGGCGAGCGCCTCACGATCAATGCCGTCACCAACGACGCAGTGGACCCGGAATCGCTGCAGCCGGAGTTCAAGGCGTGCGCGGTGCGGCTGGCGCCCGCGGTGGTCGAGCCCGTCGTGGCGCCGCCTGCCACACCCGCGGAGGCCGAGGTCCATCCGCTTGCCGCCGCACTGGGTCTGGCTGGACCGCCGACGCTCAACGACGCCGAAAAGGTCTATCTGTCCGGCTTTTTCAGTGGTATCCAGCACGCCGCAGGCGTCCCGGTGCTGCCCGCGTCGGCACCTGTGACGCCCACGGTGCGGCTGTGGATCGACGGGGCGCTGGCCGGTTCGCACAGTGTCTCGAGTCCGGTCGCGGTGATCGAAGTCCAGCCGCAGCTCGAGCAGCCGTGCGGCCCGTTGGTGCTGTGGGCATCGCAGACCGGCACCGCCGAGGAATTCGCCGCCGGACTGGCCGCGAAGATCGCCGGGGCCCGGTTGCAGGTGTTGGACGACACCGCGCTGGACGACGTGGCCGCCGCAGGTGAAGTCCTGGTTGTGACAAGCACTTTCGGCGACGGCGGGCCACCCGACAATGGAGCCGACTTCTGGACTCGCTTGAGCGCCGCCGACGCGCCCGATCTCTCCGGGGTGCGGTACTCCGTACTCGGCATCGGCGACCGCGCGTACGAGAACTTCTGCGGCTACGCCAAATCCCTCGATCGCCGGTTCGCCGAACTCGGGGCCACCGCCCTGCTGGACCGCGCGGATTGCGAGGCCTACGACGACGAGCCGCGCACTCAATGGGTTGATACGGCAGCGGACCTGGTCGCCGTCGCTCCCGAAGCTCCGGTTGCCAGGCCTGCGGCCCCCACCAAGTCGGTCCCCAAACCCGCAAAGCCGTTCACCCGCAACAACCCGTTGCCGGTCCCGCTGTGCCGCAACACTCTCCTGACCAGGGGCGGCGCGAAGGAAGTCCGCCAGATCGGGTTCGACCTGTCCGGGCACGACGTCAGCTACGGCGTCGGCGATGCGCTGGGCGTGGTGGTGGCGAACGCGCCGGAAGCCGTGACGGCCTGGCTTACCGCCACTGGGCTGTCCGGCGACGAGGTCGTCGAAATCGACGGCGGCGAAGCCCCCTTGCGAGATGCGCTGACGACGTCATACGACATCTGCAAGGTGTCGCCGACGCTGATCAACTTCCTGGCCGAGCGCAGCAGTGCCAAGATTCTGCGGGCGCCCCGGGAAGAACGCGATCGCTGGCTCGACGGCCGCACCGGCCTCGACCTCGTCGAAGAGTTCAGAGTCCGAGCCGAGCCAGAGGAATGGCGGGACGCGTTGGTGCGCCTGGCGCCTCGTTCGTACTCGATCTCGTCCAGCCCGCTGGTGAGCCCCGACGAGGTGCAGTTGACCGTGTCGGTGGTGCGCTACAAGGGTGCCCGCGGTGGCATCCGGCACGGTGTCGCGTCCACTTACCTGGCCGACCGGGCCGAGACCGTCCCGGTGTTCCTGCAGTCGGCTCCGCACTTCCGGCCGCCTGAGGACGCGCTGACCCGGATGATCATGGTCGGCCCCGGTACGGGCGTCGCACCGTTCCGTGGCTTCCTCCACGAGCGCCGGGCACTGGGCCACACCGGGCGTAACTGGCTGTTCTTCGGCGACCAGCACCGGGCCGAAAACTATTACTACCAAGACGAACTGGAGGCATTCGTCGCCGACGGACTCCTGACCCGGCTGGATACTGCGTTCTCCCGGGACCAGGCGCGGCGGGTGTACGTGCAGCACCGGATGCGCGAGCGCGGTGAGATTCTGTGGCGCTGGCTCGAGGACGGCGCGCACTTCTACGTGTGCGGCGACGCGACGCGGATGGCGAAGGACGTCGACGTGACGCTCACCAACATCATCAGGACCCACGGCGGCATGTCCGAATCGGCCGCGCATGAGTACAAGCGTGAGCTGATCGCCGACAAACGCTACGTCCGCGACGTGTACTGAGCCGTACCGCTGCATACCCGGCAATTTCAGGGTTGACTGGACAGTGCCGGGAAGGAGCGATGTCGATGGTCATCGAATCAGATGCAGCATCGGGGCCACCGCTTGCGGTCCCGCCACGGGGGTCCGCCCGCCACATCCGGTTGACGTCGCACAGCGGCGCCGCCGACGCGCTGGCCATCCGCTGGGGCGCGGCGACCGCCGCCGAGCGCGGCCCGGTGATCGGCACGACGGCAACCCGCGCGCACCGCAATGTGATCGGTACCCACAGCGGCTCCTACAGCGTCTACCGGGCACTGGCCGTGGCGTCCGGGGCACTCTCGCCGGCGCACCGCGCTGACCTGACCAACACCGCGCCCACCGATGTGATCGGCCCGTACCCGCAGTGGAGCGAGCCGGGGGCGATCGTGAGTCTGGACCCGTGGGGTGCCATGGTGGCCGAGGCGTTCACCGCCGAGTTGGCGAGTGGTTACGACATCCGGCCGACCATCGCCATCACCAAGGCCCACGTCATGCTGCCGGAGATCGCCGAGGCGATCGCCAAGGGCCGGCTCCGCCCGGACGGCCGGGTGCTGCTGGCGAACGGAGCTGCCCTGGTGACGAAGGCGGCTGTCGAACCCGTCTGGTTCCTGCCCGGGGTCGCGGCCCGATTCGGTTGCAGCGAAAACGAATTGCGTCGCGTCCTGTTCGAGGAGACCGGCGGCATGTACCCCGAACTCGTCACTCGCGGCGACCTCGAGGTCTTTCTGCCGCCCATCGGCGGACAGACCGTCTACATCTTCGGCGAGGCCCGCGATCTTGCCGACCCAGACGTGGAGCTGACCGCGCGGGTACACGACGAATGCAACGGGTCAGATGTGTTCGGCTCCGATATCTGTACCTGCCGGCCCTATCTCACCCATGCCATCGAGGAGTGCATCCAGGGTGCGCAGCGTGGCGGGGTCGGGCTGGTGGCCTACTCGCGCAAGGAGGGCCGCGCACTGGGTGAGGTCACCAAGTTCCTGGTGTACAACGCGCGGAAGCGTCAGGTGGGTGGCGATACCGCCGATCAGTACTTCGCCCGTACGGAATGCGTTGCCGGAGTGCAGGATATGCGCTTCCAGGAACTCATGCCCGACGTGCTGCACTGGCTGGGCGTTCGCAAGATTCATCGCCTGGTGTCGATGAGCAACATGAAGTACGACGCCATCACCGGCTCGGGCATCGAGGTCGTCGAACGCGTGAACATCCCCGACGATCTGATCCCGGCCGACGCCCGCGTCGAGATCGACGCCAAGACGGCCGCCGGGTACTTCACCCCGGGGCCGGTACCCGATGCCGACGAACTCAGGATCGCCAAGGGCCGCGGACTGACGTCATGACAATCGGCACCGGCCCAGCCACGGATGCCGACCGTGCTGTTGCCGTCGGCATCCTGCGCAGCACCGCCGCCATCCGCGAACGTGCCGCATTCCTGCTGCAGCGGGCGCGCGCGGGGGAGTCCACCTGGTTCGTCGTCGACGATGTGGCGCTGTCGCCTGCCGCTGATCTCGTTGGCGCCGTAACCCGCGAGCGCTACCCGGAGCTGGCGATTCCGTATCACAGCCGCTGGCGCCATTTCGAGGCCGGCGGCATCGATCGCACCGCCGATCTGCGCGTGCGGCTGGCCGGGTTGGACAGTGCCGCGCGGGCCCGCGCGATGATCGACCTGGCCGTGGTCAGCGTGCTGCTCGACGCCGGCGCGGGTCCGGACTGGGGTTACGTGGAATCGGCTACCGGGCAACGCTTTAGCCGGTCCGAAGGGCTCGGCGTGGCCAGCTGGCACGCCTTTGTCGACGGGCTGTTCTCGAGCGATCCCGCCCAGCCCTGGCAGGTCGACGCCGCAGCACTGCGCGCTATCGACGACGCCGCTCTCGGCCGGGCATTCCAGGCCGGACCGGGCAATCCCTTGCTGGGACTCACCGGACGGGTGCAGCTGCTGCGGCGGCTCGGCGACGCGCTGGCCGGCCTCTGCGGCCCGCACGGACGTCCTGGCAGCCTGTTCGACGTGCTCGCCGGCCCGACAATCGCGGCCCACGACATCCTGACCCGGCTGCTGGACACTCTCTCCGGGGTCTGGTTGGCCGACAACGACATTGGTGGTATCCCGCTCGGCGACTGCTGGCACCACCCTGCCGTGCCGGGGCCCGGGCTGTCGTCCGGGTGGATGCCGTTCCACAAGCTGTCGCAGTGGCTGACCTACTCGCTCCTCGAACCGTTCGAGTGGGCGGGCGTAACGGTCACCGGGCTCGGCGCCCTGACCGGCCTGCCCGAATACCGCAACGGGGGACTGCTGCTCGATACCGGTGTCCTGCGCTTGCGGGATCCCGAGACGGCAGCCCGAACCTGGTCGGTGGCCGACGAATTGGTGGTCGAATGGCGGGCCCTGACCGTCGCGTTGCTCGACGAACTCGTGCCGCTGGTGCGTGCCCGGCTCGGGGTCGACCTGCCGTTGGCCTGCATCCTCGAGGGCGGCACGTGGGCGGCCGGGCGCACCCTGGCGCAGCAGCTGCGGGCCGGGAGCCCGCCGTTGTCCATCAGCAGCGACGGCACGGTCTTCTAGGAGGACGTCATGGGCAATCTACATCTGGTCGACCACCCGCTGGTCCAGCACAAGCTCACGCTGATGCGGCAGAAAGAGGTGTCCACCAAGGGCTTTCGTGCACTGCTGAACGAGATTTCCATGCTGATGACCTATGAGGTGCTGCGCGACATCCCCGTGCACGAGATCGAGATCGACACGCCGCTGGAAGCCACCACCGGCATGGTCATCGACGGCAAGAAGCTCGTTTTCGCCTCGATCTTGCGGGCGGGCAGCGGCATTCTCGATGGCATGCTCAGCGTCGTTCCCGGCGCGCGCATCGGCCACATCGGTCTGTACCGCGACCCGAAAACCCATGTTGCCGTCGAGTATTACTTCAAGATGCCCAGTGAGTTGCACGAGCGCGACATCGTGGTGTGCGACCCGATGCTCGCCACCGGCAACTCCGCGGTCGCCGCGATCGACCGCCTCAAGGAATACCGGCCGCGCTCCATCAAGTTCGTCTGTCTCCTGACCTGCCCGGAGGGTGTCGCAGCGATGCAGGCCGCGCACCCCGAGGTGCCGATCTACGCCGCGGCCCTGGATCGCCGGCTCGACGAGCACGGCTACATCGTGCCCGGTCTCGGCGATGCGGGCGACCGCATCTTCGGCACCAAGTAGCGTTCACGCCCATGCTGGAGCCCAACCGCAGGACCGTGTTGCGCAGTGCCGGAATGATTCTCGGTGCGTCTGTGACGGCATTCGCCACCGCAGCGGAGTCCATCGCGTCACCTGACCCCAGCCTGCAAGACCTCGCCCACCTCCGCCGGACGTTCGAGCTCGCTGAACAGGCGCGCCAACTCGGCGGTGCGCCCTACGGCGCTTTGGTCACCGACGCCGCCGGAAACGTTGCGGCCGAACACGGCAACACGTCGGCGGTCGACGGCGGCGACCCCACCGATCACGCCGAGATGGTCACCGTCCGCAGTGCCTGGCGCGCGCTCGGCGACGACGGCATGAAGTCGGCGACGCTGTACGCCAGCACCGAGCCGTGCACGATGTGCGCCGGCGGCACCTTCTGGAGCGGTATCGGCCGCGTCGTGTACGGCATGTCCAACACTCGGTTGCTCCAGTTCACCGGCGGTGATCCGAACAACGCGGGGTACGCGCTGCCGTGCCGCGACATCCTGCTGCACGGCTACCGGCCCATCACGGTCATCGGACCGCTCGTGGAAGACGAAGCGGCACAGGCGCATCAGGGCTACTGGCACTGACGGCCCGGGCCGCCGCGGCTCAGGACGACAACGCGTCGAACAGTGCCGACATCTGGGCGGGGCTGACCGACATGCCACCGCACTGACCGCGCAGCGTCGTCAGGGGCCGTGCGATGTTCTTCAGGTCGAAGAATTCGCCGGGGTGTGCGGTGAAGTACGCCCGGACGGCGCCTTCCGCGTCTCCCGACGAGCTCGCGTTGGTCAGGGCGTCGTTGGCGCCCGGGTGGGCGTCGAGGTAGGCGCCGGCCTGGGACAGGACTGTCCCCGCGGTGCTGGCCAGTCCGCTCGCGGAACACGGCGCGGCGGTCGCGTTGGGGATGGCGATCGTGAGCGAGGCGAACCCGGCGAGCGCGAGCATGGCAGTCAGTTTCATACCGCTGATCCTGCTGGAAACCCCGCGATCTCGGGCGCATTGCGTGGAATTCGGCCCGCGTGTTGGGACCTGACTCAGCGCAGCGCGACCGTCGGCCCGTTCACGTCCAGCGGCGCGCAGCTGTCCTTGCCGACGGTCGTCGAGCACTTCGCCGCGGGGATCACGGGCCGGTACCCCGGCGGCGTCCCACCGTCATGGGTGATTTGCGTGTAGGTCTGGACGGCGTCGGTCGGCACCCGCTTCAGTGACGGATCGCCCAGGGCGTCAACCGAATACAGGCCGAAACGCGGCCGGTAGCTGCCCCATTCATAGTTGTCGACCAGCGACCAGTAGTTGTAGCCGATGATCGGGATGCCGTCGGATTTGGCGCGCTGCAGCCAGAACACGGTGTCGCTGAGGTACTGCGATCGCGTCACCCCGTCGGTTCGCGGTTTGGCGTTGTCGGTGACCATGCCGTTCTCGACGACATAGATGGGCAAGCCGGGATACCGCTGGGCGTAATGCCGCGCGACGTAGTAGATGTCCTCGGGCTGCAGTTTGATGTGCCAGCGCTGCGCCATGCTCTGCGCCGACGCCGGATTGTCTTCGGCGGTACCCGTGTAGTAGTCGAATCCGAGGTAGTCGAGGGTGTCCTTGACCCGATCGAAGAACGAACCTTCGATGCCCTTGACGCCGAAACCGGCGAACTGCGCCAACACTTCTGGCGGGATGTACGCCTCGTTGGTGGTGACCTTGGCTTTCGGATCGGCGTCATGCGCGGCGCGGTACACCGCGCGGTGGGCGTCAGCGACCCGGTCGAGGAACGTGCCGAACTGGTCGGGCTTGATGGCGCCGGTGCGCACTTCCATGGCGCCGAAGGCCAGGGGCTCGTTGATGCTCACCCACAGCACGCCCTGTCCCGCGTAGCGTTTGGTGATCGCCTTGGCGAAGTCGTCGAACGCGGCGACGTTGTTCATGAATCCGCCGCGGTCGGAGATCCAGCCGGGATAGACCCAGTGCATCAGCGTGATCATGGGCGTCATGCCGTTGGCGAGCAGCGTGGCGACCACGTCGTCGTAGTAGGCGAGCTCTTTCTCGTCCCACTTGCCGGGCTGCGGCATCACCCGCGCCCATTCGACGCCGAAGCGAAAAGTGTTGACGCCCATGGCATGCGCGTTGGCGATGTCCTCCTTGTAGCGGTGCCGGAAGTCGTCGGCCTGCTTGTACGGGTCCACCGGACCGGCGCTCAACGGGTCGGCGCCGGGTGCGACGGGCTTGCCGGCCGTCCGGTCGACGTATCGGCGCCAATTGCTGTCGGGAGCGTCGCCTTCCACCTGGTAACCGGCGGTCGCGGTACCCCAGTAGAAGTTGCGGCTCCATGACGAATTGCTGTCCGTCCGCTCCTGCTTCACAGCCTGCTTCGCGGCGCAGGCGGAGAGGCCCAGGGAGAGGACAACGGCTGATGCCACGGCGACCCGGTTCCACTTCATGCAAAAACCATACACTGCACTGTTTTGGGTCAGGCGAGAAGCGTGCGCCACACCGCGCGCACGTGAGCGCCCATGTCGATCGACCGATCGGACATCCACTGGATCTGAATCCCGTCAGCCGCGGCGATCAGTGCGGTGGCGGCGAACTCGGCGTCGACGTGTGCGGGGATCGTGCCGGCCGCCTGCCGGCCACGCACGTAGTCGGTGATGGTCGCGCGCATCCCTTCGTATCGCCGGCGCAGGTATTGCGCGGCCGGGTGCGACGGGTCGACCGCGGCGGCGGCGGCCAGGGACAGATAGACCGTGCCCGACCCCGGCTTCGCGGCCTTGTCCACCATCGCTTGCGCCATGACCTCGCCCGGATCGATGTCGATGTCCGAATTGCGGTACCGCTCTTCGAATTTCGCGTCGCCGTCGCGCTGCAACTCGGTGAGCAACACATCGCGGGTCGGGAAGTAATGCATCAGGCCCGCCAGGCTGATCCCCGCTTCTTTGGCGATCACCCGCATGGAAGCACCGGCCTCGCCGTCGCGTTCCAGCACCGCGAGTGCGACGTCCTTGATTTCGGCACGCTTGGCCTCGCCCTTGGCGTACCGCCCCACAGTTGGCATGTGGTGAGGTTAGTCCGCCGCTCATACCACTTCGGGCTCAGTCGAATTCAGGGTCTTCGTGCCGGGTCCGCTTGAGTTCGAAGAAGTGTGGGTAGGACGCGAGTGCGACGATGCCGTCCCACACCCTCCCGGCGTCCTCGCCGCGCGGGATGCGTGAGAGGACGGGGCCGAAGAAGGCGACGTCGTTGACGTGGATGGTTGGCGTTCCGACGTCGGGCCCCACCTTGTCCATGCCGGCGTGGTGGCTCTTGCGCAGTGCCTCGTCGTAGTCGGTGGAGCTCGCCGCCGAGGCCAAGTCGGGGTCGGCGCCCACTTCGGCAAGTGCCTCGCCGATGATCTCGGCGGTGTCCGACCGGTGCTGGTTGTGGATTCGAGTGCCCATCGCGGTGTACAGCGGCAGCAGGATCTCGTCGCCGTGCTGCTGGGCCGCGGCGATCAGCACCCGCACCGGCCCCCAACCGGTCTTCAGCAACTCGACATATCGCTCGGCCAAGCCTTCGCGGCCTTCATTGAGTACGGCGAGGCTCATAACATGGAAGCGGCATTCGATGTCGCGTACCTTTGCCACCTCGAGAATCCAGCGTGAGGTGATCCAGCACCACGGGCAGAGCGGGTCGAACCAGAAGTCTGCGCGGTCCTTCTCGGCGGCAGTGTTGTTCATGTGTGTCTCCTTGCGGTGCGCGAATTCCCTTGGGTGGTATGGGCTACCAAGCCCATTCGGTGAGTCAACCCGACTGTGATTGGGCTGTCAAGCCCATTTTGTAAATTACGTCGCGAAGGTCTCCACGTGGTCGATGGCCGCATTGAGGGCGGTCTTCAATGGCGTGACGTCCCGCTGAACCTGCGTGAGGACCATGCCGCCCTGGAACGCAGACAGCAGCAGGTTGGCCAACTGGGTGGGGTCGGCGTCGGCGTTGATGCGGCCGAGGCTCTGCATGCGCTCGAGTCCGTCGCGGAAGATGTCCCGCCACTGATCAAATGCCCGAGCCAGTTCGTCGTGAACGTCCAAGTCCGACTTGAGGATCTGGCTCGCCAGGGAGCCGAGGGTGCAGCCGTCCTGATAGGCGCTCTCGTGAGCGGCGTAGTAGTCCACCCAGGCGCGAAGCGCAGCGATGTTGTCGAAACCGGCGAATTGCTCGCCGCCGTAGAACTGCATGACGTGTTCGGCCTGCCATTCGATCACTGCCAGGATGAGGCTCTCCTTGGTTGGGAAGTAGTGGTTGAGTTGCGAGCCGCTGACGCCGGCGACGCGACGGAGCTGCTCGTTGTTCGTCGCGGCGACGCCCTTGGTGTGGATGAGCTCGGCGGCGTGCTCGAGGATGCGAGCTCGTGTCGCCTGCCCCTTGGCGGTGAGTTTTTTCGGTTCCTGAGCTGCCGTTTCGACCGTCATCGCACCACGATATCAAAATTGGGCTTGACAGCCCACTGTTTGGCGTGTTCACTCCAGAAGTGGGCTAACCAGCCCATAAAAATCAACTACTGGAGGTTCCAGCCATGTCACGTCTGACCACTCCCGCCGCCGCAGAAATCGCCACCGACGCGCAGAGCGTCCTCGGCAACGTCGGCAAGCAGTTCGGCTTCGTCCCGAACATGTTCGCGATGCTCGCGTCGAATCCGACGGTCCTGGACGTCGTCATGTCTCTGCAGGGCAGCTTGGGCCGAGTCTTGGATGCCAAGACCCGGCACACCATCGCGCTGGCGGTGTCCGAAGCCAACGGCTGCGACTACTGCCTGGCGGTGCACTCGTACGTGTCCGCCGAGCTCGGTGGCATGTCGGGTGACGACATCGCCCTGGCCCGGTCGGGTAGCTCGATCGACCCCAAGCGCGCCGCCGTCGCGCGCTTCGCGCAACGGGTGGTCGAGACCCGCGGGAAGGTCGCCGATGTCGACCTGGCCGCCGTGCGGGGCGCCGGGTACACCGACCCGCAGATCCTGGCGATCATCACCGTCGCCGTTCAGACCCAGCTGACCAACTTCATCAACAACGTCAACCAGACCGTCATCGACATCCCGGCGGCCGGCACCGCCGCTTGACCCATCCGTCCCAAAATCGTTGTAAAGAAGGCGAATTGACATGAACCTCGACAACCTCATGAGCAAGCACCTCACGAGATACTTCGACTCGAGCAGGACCATCCCGGCGGATTCACTGCAACAGCTACTGCGGTTCCTACGTTCGACGCCGTCATCGGTGAACGTGCAAGCCAGTCGCTACTACGTGCTCGGCACGCCCGAAGGGAAGGAGCGGCTCGCGGACAATCTCGGAGAACGGTTCCTGGACAACGGCGGAAAAATCCGCGACGCCTCTCACGTCATCATCTTCACCACGAGAGCCGATCTGCCCGACAGTCATCTCGACGAGGTGTTCGGCAAAGAGAAGGCCGATGGCCGATTCGGTGATCCGGCGAAGCAGTCGCTGTGGGAATCGATGACCCGCGATTTCCTCAATCTGCGCACCTACGGCTACAAGGACCTGAGTCACTGGATGGAGAAGCAGGCCTACATGGCGCTGGGCATGACCATGATGGCGGCGGCCGAGCTGGGCTTCGATGCCACGCCGCTGGAAGGCTTCGACCCGACCAGCGTCGACACGGCATTCAAAATCCGGGAAACCGGATACACCACAACCGTGCTGCTGGCCCTCGGCTATCCGGACGCGGCGAAGGCATACGGCAACCCGATCTCGCGCTTCGAGCCCGACCGGCTCTTCACCTTCATCTGAACCACAGCACTCAAATTCGGCTCACCCCAACGTTTCCCTGAAAGGCATCCAACATGACCACCAAAATCGACCATCTGACCACCGTCTGCCAGAACAATGGCGCAGCCGTGCGGGCCCTCGCGCATATCGTCGCCCGCTACGGGCTGGCAATCGTCATCGGCTGGATCGGCATCTTCAAATTCTGTTCCTACGAGGCTCTCAACATCCAGCCCTTGGTCGCGAACAGCCCCTTCATGGGTTGGCTGTACAGCGTGTTCAGTGTCACGACGTTTTCGTCGATTCTCGGCGTCGTCGAGATCGCCACCGCGGTGTTGCTGGTGGTCAAGCCCTGGTATCCGAGGGTTTCACTGCTGGGAAGTGCTTTGGCGATAGTGCTTTTCGTGAGCACGTTGTCGTTTCTTCTCACGACACCGGGTGTCGGCGAAGCATCGGCCGGAGGCTTCCCGTTCCTGTCCATGACGGGGCAGTTTCTTCTCAAGGACATCGTGCTGCTGGGGGTCTCGATCTTCACCCTCGCTGATGCGATGGAGGCCGTCGCTCATCGTGCTGCGCCGCCGGCAGCGTGAATTCGCTTACCTCAGAAGGGAGGGAGATCACGTGTCCGCAAAAGCCGCACTCGCAACGTTGATCGTCGGCGCGGTTCTGGTGTCGGCATGCGCCAAGCCGGCAGCGCCGAATGCCGAGCAGGGTCCTGTTGCGCCCGCGCAGAAGCCAGTTGTCCACCAAGTATTCGATCAGCCGACGAACGTGCCCGGGAAATCGCTGGTGAGTGTGACGGTCAGGTATCCACCGGGAACGAAGAGCGCTGCCCACCGCCACGCCAACTCGGCGTTCATCATGGCGTACGTGATCTCTGGATCTATTCGTAGCCAAGTGGAGGGTGAGCCCGCGCGGGTCTACCAAACCGGTGAAACCTGGCGAGAGGCCCCAGGGGCGCATCACGTGATCAGTGAGAACGCGAGCGCCGCCGAACCGGCGGAACTGCTGGCCATCTTCCTGCTCGACACCGGGGACCATCCGCTCAGCACCGACGGCCCTCCGGCGTAGGGCAGTCGAGTCGGAGCGCTATCACGTTGCGGGACAAATGATTCACCGCCCGGCAGACCCAATCGGCCCGGAAACGAACGCACCGTTCGTTTCCGGGCCGCGGCGCAATCAGCCTCTACCGGCCCTGATCATGTCCGCACGGGGCACCACCTTGACCCGCTCCCGGCCCTGCTGTTCGCCAAGGGCGATCTCGTGAGCGTCGAGGCGTTCCCAGTCCTCCCATGTGGTGTAGTCGATGCCGTTGCCGGCCAGGTGTTCCAGGATGGCATCGGGTTCACCGATCTCCGGTGCGCGGAGCCCGGGCAAGTCGGCCAGCAGGCTGGTGATCGTTTCGGACGCATCAGATTTGGTGTGCCCGATGAGTCCGATCGGCCCGCGTTTGATCCAGCCGGTGACGTAGGTCCCTTCGATCAGCTCGCCATCGAGGTCCAGTACCCGGCCGGCGTCATGCGGGACGACGCCGGCGTGGTGGTCGAACGGCACATCGGCCAGGTGTGAGGACAGATAACCGACGGCGCGGTACACGGCCTGCACCGGCCAATCGGTGAAATCTCCGGTGCCCCGGGCGGTTCCGTCACCGATCAGTTCGGTGCGCTCGGTTCGCAATCCTTCGACCCGGTCGGTGCCGAGCACCGCGACCGGGGATTGGCACAGATGAATGTGGATGCGGTGCGGGGCTCCGGTGGGCTCGGCGTCGAGGTAACGCATCATGGTGTTGACGACGAGCTTGGTGGATTTGCTGGCGTTGATGGCCCGCTGGCTGCCCTCGTCGACCTCGAAGCCCTCCGGATGCACGATGACGTCGACGCTGGGGGAGTGGGACAACTCGCGGAATTCCATTGGCGAGAACTTGATCTGGGCGGGGCCACGCCGGGCGAACACATGTACATCGGTGGCCTGATTCAGCGAAAGGCCTTGGTACACATTGCCGGCGATCTCGGTGGTCAGCTGCTCGTCTGCGGGTTTGGCCAGCATCCGGGCGATGTCGAGGGCCACATTGCCCGCGCCCAGGACCGCGACGCTCTGGGCCTCCAGTGGCCAGGTTCGCGGCACGTCGGGGTGGCCGTCGTACCAGGACACGAAGTCTGCGGCGCCGTAGCTGCCGGGCAGCTCGATCCCGGGAATGTCCAGCGGGCGGTCGGCGCGTGCACCGGTGGAGAAGATGACCGCGTCGTAGTAGCGCCGCAGATCGGACAGTTTCAGGTCGGTGCCGTAGTGGACGTTTCCGATGAAGCGGATCTCATCGCGGGAGAGCACGCGGCGTAGCGCCTTGATGATTTCTTTGATCCGGGGGTGGTCGGGCGCGACTCCGTACCGGACCAGCCCGTACGGGGCCGGCAGCCGGTCGAACAGATCGACCCTGGCTTGCGGGTATTCGTCGGCCAGGATGTCGGACGCATAGATTCCCGCTGGGCCTGCCCCGATCACCGCAACCCGGATGTCGCGCATTTAAGCACCTCCCTCAATTAGGTAAGGCAAGCCTAAATTGGTACGGCGGTACTGCAAGGTCTACGTCATGGCGACGTCGGAGATGCTCGTCACAACCTACGACTGTCTCCAGCCCGAAAGTCGTTGGCCGGCAGCGCACCAAGAAATCACCAAGGCGTCGGCCGCAGCCTTGGGAGTGACCGACGAACCGTCGACACCCGCCATGAAGCACTTACCGAACAGAGGCAGGCCACAAAGATGATGAAGCTCGCGCTGATGGCCACACAGCTTTCTGTGGCCATCGCGACCACCGTCGCGGTGGCCGCCTGCTCGACGAGCGGCGCGCCGTCGGCCTCCGCTGATCCGCAACCGACTCTCGGTGGTGTCTGGAACCCGAGCGTGCGGGGCTACGGAACGGTCCGGCCGATGAGAGTCTTCAACGGCGGCGACCCGACAGGCGATATCTGGGACATCACCTGGTCGTCCTGGGGCGGAGAACAGGCCGTCGGCAGAGGACTTTCCTACGGGCTACCGCCGGGCGCCACCAGCGTCGCGGAGTCGATCAAGCAACCGGCGACGATCGTGGCCTACAACCTCGGCACCTGCGATGGCCGGCTGATGTACCAGGCGGCGAAGTGGTACTTCCCCGGCAATGGAGAGACGTTCGATCCGGCCGGGCACTACAACATCTGCACCGGCGATTACGTCAACGGCATTTGACGAGGCGGCCGCCGGCGGGGCGGTGTTGACAGGCCGTCGTACAGCCCTGAGCGGTAACAGGTGGGCCGCGAAAAACGTTCGTACTGAGTGCAATCGGTGTCTGACGCGTCGAGTGGGGACGCGGTGGAAGGGTAACCCGACAAATTCGCTACAACGCCTTCGACGTGAACTGCGTCGCGCATCAACCAGCGCCATTTGAACGGGGGAAACACGCAAAACAGAGCCGCCAAACACGCTTGGGTGGATCATTGTGGCTCATCGACACTGCCTAGCGGAGGGGCGGGCAATGCAAGGTCCGGGCGCTGGTGTGCATCGGGAGGTGGGGCTGGCAGCCGCGGGGGCGGTTTTTGTTGTCGCAGCGTTGGATTGGGTCGGTTGGGCGCTGGGGATCGAGGCATTCACGCGAGTGTTTCGGACCTGGCCGCCGATGACACCTTGGACGGCGTTGTGGGTGGCAGTGCTGGCGCTGTCGATCCGCATGCAATCGGGAAATCCGGCGCGGAGTCGTGTGTGGGTCGGCCGGGGCCTGGCCGTAGTTGTGGGTGTACTCGCCTGCGCGACTCTCGTGGAGTACGCGACCGCCAGGTCACTGGGCATCGATCAATTCTGGTTCGGCGCGGCAGTACGCAGCCAGCAATTGTCTTGGCCGGGGCGGCCGGGCCCGCAGGCGGCAGCAGCGGTCCTGCTCTTGGCCACCGCCGTCGCATTGACCCGGGTGGACCGCCGCGGGGTCGGCGTGGTCTGGCCGGTGTGCCTGGCCGGTGGTGGGCTCATCCCACTGGTTGCTGTCGTGGCCTATCTGTTCGATGCCGAGACGCTCGTGCAGGTGCGGCCGTCGACCGGCATAGCGATGTTGACCGCTGTGGCAGCGATACTCCTCGTCACCGTCGCGTCGGCAGCGCGTCCGGACAGGGTTCCACTCGTCTGGCTGCTCGCCCGGCCCGACCGGGTCGCGCTGCTCCGCTTGTACGGCCTCGCCGTGGGCGTGCCGGTCTTCGTGTCGTTGGGCCGGCTCGCGTTGTTGGCCCTCGGTATGAACGAGAACGCGGCCTTCGCTCTGTCGGTCACGTTGGCCACGGTGGTAGCCGCAATGGTCGGTTTCCGCTTGCGCCGCCAAGAGCAACATCCCCTGATCGAGCAGGAGCGGTTGAGCAGGGAACGCGCCGAAGCCGAGCGCAGACGTGCTGAAGCTGAGGGGCGATATCGGATCCTGGCCGACAACAGCGTGGACATCGTTGTTCACCTTCGCGAAGGCCGCGTCGTGTGGATTTCACCGTCGGTGGAAGGCCCTTTCGGAGATCCACCCCAGAAGTGGATCGGCTCTGACTATCTCTCCCATGTCCACCCTGATGACGTCGACAACGTGAGAGCCCGGCTGCAGGAGATCGGCAACGGCAACATGGCGGCCGCGCGGTATCGGATCCGCGCCGACGCGGGGGCCTATCACTGGGTCGACGCCCACGGCAAGCCCTACATCGACGCGGAGGGCAACGCCGACGGTGCCACTGGGTCGATGCGTGTCGTCGACGATCGGGTCGAGGCGGAGCAGCGTCTGGATCGGTTGGCCCGGTTCGACATTCTGACCGGTCTGCCGAACCGTGCCGAGGCGTTGGGAATCCTTGAGGGCGCAATCGCGCACGCGCGATCGCCCGGCGCCGACCTCGGCGTCCTGTTCTGCGATATCGACCATTTCAAGGACATCAACGACACCTGGGGACACGCTGTCGGTGACGCTGTGCTCGCGACAATGGCAAGGCGGGTCCGCGAAAGTGTGCGCCAGGGAGACATGGTGGGGCGGATAGGCGGAGACGAGATGCTCGTCGTCCTGTTCGGCCTGCACGGGTATGACGAGGCCGTCAAGATCGCCGACGTGATTCGATGTCGTGCCGCCGAACCGATCCATGAATCCGGGCGCACGGTACATGCGACCCTGAGCATTGGTGCCACCCTGGCCGTTCCCGGCGAATCCGTTTCGTCGATCATCGGCCGCGCTGACACGGCGATGTACCAGGCCAAGTTGGGCGGTAGAAACGCGGTCGTCCGGATCGAATCAACCGAGCCGCGAGCTCACGTCGGCAACTCCAAACGCGACATCTCGACCCGCGGCGTCACCGCAACGCGGTGACGGTCGACCTATGTCCTGTTGTTGTCTTGTGTGATCGCGGCTGCCCGCTCAACACACTCCATCGGCCAAAAAAATGAGGCGAGCGTTGTCGCTCGCCTCAGTCGTGTGTGTGATCGCGGCTTCGCCGCTCACTACGTGTGTCCGAGGGGGGACTTGAACCCCCACGCCCGTTAATAGGGCACTAGCACCTCAAGCTAGCGCGTCTGCCATTCCGCCACTCGGACCTGCCCTGCCGTCTGGCCGGGCAGCTTAGGCTAACGGATCGAGGTGCCCAGTCCAAAACCGAGGTGGTACGAATGTGACTGTGACTGCGCCCGAAGACGAAGTCGTCGACCTCGTCAGCTCCCTCATCCGGTTCGACACCTCCAATACCGGGGAGCCGGAGACCACCAAAGGCGAGGAAGACTGCGCCCGCTGGGTGGCCGAGAAACTGCGCGAGGTGGGCTACACCACCGAGTACGTCGAAGCGGGTGCGCCGGGCCGCGGCAACGTGTTCGCACGGCTCAAAGGCGCCGACTCGAACCGGGGCGCCCTGCTGATCCACGGCCACCTCGACGTCGTCCCCGCCGAGCCCGCCGACTGGAGTGTCCACCCGTTCTCCGGCGCGGTGAAAGACGGTTATGTGTGGGGCCGTGGCGCGGTCGACATGAAGGACATGTGCGGCATGATGATCGCCGTTGCGCGGCATCTGAAGCGCGAGAACATCGTCCCGCCCAGAGACCTGGTCTTCGCCTTCGTGTCCGACGAGGAGCACGGCGGCACGTACGGCTGCCAGTGGCTCGTCGACAACCGCCCCGACCTGTTCGACGGCATCACCGAGGCCATCGGCGAGGTTGGTGGTTTCTCGCTGACCGTCCCGACCAAGGACGGCGGCGAACGCCGCCTGTACCTCATCGAGACGGCCGAGAAGGGCCTGTCCTGGATGCGGCTGACGGCGCGCGGCCGGGCCGGGCACGGCTCGATGGTGCACGACGACAACGCCGTCACCGAGATCGCCGAAGCCGTCGCGAAGCTGGGCCGGCACCAGTTCCCGCTGGTGCTCAGCGAATCGGTCGAGCAGTTCCTGGCCGCGGTCTCCGAGGAGACCGGCTACGACCTCGACCCGAACTCGCCGGACTTGGAAGGCAGCATCGCCAAGCTGGGCGGTATCGCCCGCATCGTCGGCGCCACCCTGCGTGACACCGCGAACCCCACCATGCTGAAGGCCGGCTACAAGGCCAACGTCATCCCGGCCACCGCCGAGGCCATGGTCGACTGCCGGGTCCTACCGGGCCGCAAAGAGGCGTTCGAACGCGAGCTCGACGCGCTGCTCGGCCCCAACATCACCCGCACCTGGGAGCGCGACCTGCCCAGCGTGGAAACCACGTTCGACGGCGACCTGGTCGACGCGATGAACTCGGCGATCCTGGCCGTCGACCCCGACGCCCGCACCGTCCCGTACATGATGTCCGGTGGAACGGACGCGAAATCCTTTGCTCGCCTTGGCATCCGGTGCTTCGGCTTCGCGCCGCTGAAGCTGCCGCCCGAGCTGGACTTCGCGGCGCTGTTCCACGGGGTCGACGAGCGGGTACCCGTGGACGCACTACAGTTCGGCGCCAAGGTCCTCGAACACTTTCTGACGCACTGCTGACCGACTCTGCCGACCATCGAAAGGACATCATGACCGCTTCGCCGTATGACAACCTGCCGCAGCTGCCGACCTTCACCCTGACGTCCGCGTCGCTGTCGGACGGTGGTCCGCTGGCCAACGATCAGGTCAGCGGCATCTTCGGCGCCGGGGGAGAGGACGTATCGCCGCAGCTGAGTTGGTCGGGCTTCCCGGCCGAGACCCGCAGCTTCGCCGTCACCGTCTACGACCCGGACGCCCCGACCGCGTCGGGCTTCTGGCACTGGGCCGTCGCCAACCTGCCGGCCGACGTCACCGAGCTGGCCGCCGACGCGGGCAACGGCGATGCGCTGCCCGGTGGTGCCATCACGCTGACCAACGACGCCAGCCTGAAGCGCTACCTCGGTGCCGCCCCGCCGGCCGGTCACGGCCCGCACCGCTACTACATCGCCGTGCACGCGCTGCCGGTGGACAAGCTCGACATCCCCGAGGACGCCACCCCGGCCTTCCTGGGCTTCAACCTGTTCATGCAGGCCATCGCGCGGGCCGTCATCCACGGGACGTACGAGCAGAAGTAGGACCGCGGCGTCGGGTCGCGCAGGCCAGGACGCCGACCTAACATCGGACCGAGGCCGGTGGCAGCGATGCCCGCCTGCCGGAGCAAGGGGGCCATCCGCTTTGTCCACATCTACGCCGGTGAGCAAGCGCTCGGCACCGACGGATCAGGACCGCCTCGACTACATCGACCAGGCCACGTTCCTGTCGTACCGGGCCAGCGGCCGGGTCCAGGTCGGCATGGCGTTGTGGTTCTACGAGGGCCCGGTGGACCTCGACGGGTTGCGCCGGTTCAACGAGAACTTCGGCAAGGGGTTGGTGGCCCGGTACATCGAGCGATCCCCGATACCTTTCGGCCGACATCGTTGGGTGGCCGCCACCGGCGCCCCGCGCCCGATCGACATCGCCGAAACAGCTTGTCCGCGTTCCGAACTGAGCGACTGGCTGGAGGAGCGGTCGCGGATACCGATCGATCCGGAGCGCGGGCCGGGCTGGCACCTCGGCGTCCAGCCCTTCACCGACGGCTCGACAGCAGTTGCGATGGTGCTGTCGCACTGTCTGATCGACGGCACCGGATCGGTCGTCGCATTCATGGACGCGGTCCTGGGCAACGAACGCAACCTCGGTTACGGGCGGCCCCATTCCCGCACCCGCTGGCAGGCGATCCGCGCCGACCTGCGCCAGACACTGAGGGACCTGCCCGAGGTTCGGCGCACCGTCGCGGTCGCCGCAAAGCTGGCCTACCATCGTCGCGGTGAGATGGCCGCGGGCCCTGCGGCGGCAGACCCGGCCGGCGCCGACGAACTCGTGCAGGTGCCCTTCGCCTCCGCCAATATCGACATCGGCCACTTCGACGCCCGCGCCGCCGAGCTCGGTGGCAACGGCTATTCGCTGGTCTCGGCGTTCGCCGTCCGTCTGGGGGTCCGGATGGGCAGGCAGCGCGCGCGGGACGGTGCCATCTCGTTGATGGTCGCGATGAACGACCGCACCTCGCTCGAGGACACCCGGGCGAACGCGATGACCTTCACCACCTTCACCGTCGACCCCGCCACGGCCACCACCGACCTCACCGAGCTCCGCGGCGCGATCCGCACCGCGCTGCGCAGTGCCCGGGAACAGCCCGACGAGTCCTTCCAGCTGCTGCCGCTGACGCCGTTCATCCCTCGGCGGGCGGTGCGTAAGACCGCGGCCATGGTGCTCGGCGAGCTGCCGGTCACCTGCTCGAATGTCGGCGACGTGCCGGATTTGGTCGGCCGCATCGACGGAGTGCACCAGGCCGACATCGTGAACTGCTGGGGCGTCGAACAGAACGTCAAGAAGGCGGACATCGAACAGGCCGGCGGTCTGCTGGTGGTGACGGCCCTTCGCCACAACGGCAAGGTCACCCTGGGCATCGTCGGTTACCAGGTCGGTGCCGAGAACACCAAGGCCGTGCTGCGCGACCACGTGCAGCAGACCCTGGATGAACTCGGTGTCACGCCGCTGGCGGTTTACTGACCGCGGTCGTCAGCTCCGCCAGGGAGCCCCGCACCGCGTCGAGCAGAGGCCACGGATCGTCGAGCTGCGCGCGGTCGACCACGATGCCGAAGGCGAGCTCCTCGCGGTAGCTGAACACCGTGATGTTCAGACCGACGCCGTGCAGCACACCCGAGACGGGGAACTGCGAAAGCTGTTCGGCGCCTGCGCAATACAGGGTGGTGGGGGAGCCGGGCACGTTGGAGATCGCGGCGTTGACCGCCGGCTGCAGGAACGACGCGCCGTGGCGCAATGCGGTGCCCGTGGCGCGGGCGAACAGGGCCGGCGGGATGAGATCGTTCGCGTCCTCCAACAGGGATGCCGGCAGTGTCCGATGACGCTGTTTCGCGGCGGTCATGGTGGCGCGCGCCCGGTGGAGCCGCTGGACGGGGTCGGGTTCGTCGGTCGGCAATTCAGCCATCATGACCGAGACCCGGTTGCCGAACGTGCCGATCTGTTCGGGTGTCCGGACCGACACTGGGACGAATGACAGCATCGGCCCGTCGGGCAGCTCATCGTGCTCCGTCATCCACGACCGCAGGCCCGATGCACACATCGCCATCACGACATCGTTGATGCTGCAGCCGAACTGGTCCTTGACGGTCTTCACCTCGGCCAGCGACACCGAACCGAACGCCACGCTGCGATGCTGCGAGATGGGCGTCTGGAATCTCGTCCGCGGTGCGACGAGCTCGGTGCATTCGGCAGCGTCGCTACGTTCCAGGAATGCCTTGGCGGACCGGCTGTTCCGGGCGATGGTGTTGACGCCGGGCACGCCTCGCAGGGTGGGGACCTCGTCGAGGTGCGGCAGGGCCCGCAGCGCGGCGCGGATCGACCGCACCGGGTACCGCGATGCGTTGAGCAGGCCGCGGCCCAGGAGGTCGACCTGCGACGGCTTCCGCCGCGGTTCCCGCGCGACCGGAGGTTCGACGACGCGTCCTTCTGCGGTGTCATCGAGCAGGACCCGCAGCACATCGGCGCCCGAGACGCCGTCGACCGCCGCGTGGTGCATCTTGATCAGCAGTGCGACGGACCCGTCGGCCAGGCCGCTGATCACATGGATTTCCCACAGCGGCAGTGACCGATCCAACGGGCGCGCGATGAGTTCGGCGACGTGGTCGGCGAGGCCGCGGTCGTCACCCGGTGCGCACAGCGCGGACTCCTGGACATGGTAGCTCAGGTCGACGTCGCCGGAGTCGTCCCAGTAGGGGTGGTCGAGGTCGAACGGCACCCTCACCAGTCGCCAGCGGAACGGCGGCAGCAGCGGCAGCCGCTCGGCCACGAGGTCCCGGATGACGTCGGCGGTCAGTGCGCGGCCGTCGGCGGTGGTGGGCGCGTACGTGCCGAGCACACTGACGTGTCCGTGTGCGCGGCCGTCCTCCATCGCCAGGAACTGGGCGTCGAGGCTGGTCAACTTCCGGTAGGTCATGGCCGGTCCTTTCAAGGCTCGGTGGCTGATGGTCAGGGTTTGAGGACACCGGCGGTGCCGCCGTGGACGAAGACGGGGTTGGTGCCCTGGGCCGCGGAGACCGTCTCGGTCAGGTAGTGCAGGGACACCGCGTCGAGGATGGAGTGGAACGAGCCGTCCTCGTTGAAGTTGACGTTCGCGCCGTCGACGATGATGAGCGCGACGGTGTCCTCGGTGTTGTCCTCGGGCGTGAAGAAGGTGTGGACCGAGCCACCGGGTTCGTAGAGGTAGGAGCCGGCGGTCTGGGGCTGGTCGGGGTACTCGCGGTACAGCCAGCAGCCCTGCAAGGTGTACACCTGCGCAGGACCGGTGTGGTAGTGGAGCTGCAGGCCGACGCCCGGGGCCATCCGGGCGAGGATGACGTACTCGCCGCGCTCGGTGTCCAGCCGCAGCGGGTGGAAGCTCATGCCGGGGCCGAGGGCGTCCTTCAGCAGCGGGGTCTCGGTGAGGTTGACGGTCAACAGCTCGCCTTGCGGCAGCGCGACCAAGGGGAGCGGGGCGCCGCTGAGCGTGGTGACCATTTCGGGGGATGCGATGGCGGTCATGTCAGGCCTTTCGGTGTGGGCTGGGTTGCTATGGGTCAATTCTGTGATCTCCAACGCGGCAATACTTGACATCAAGCGACAGCTTCTTGACAGTGGACGACATGTCGTTCGTGCGGGGCACGTCGTTGCAGGGCTTCCTTGAGCTCGTCCGCGAACTGGGCGCCGATCCTGAGCCCCTGCTCGACCGGAGTCGCATCCCGATCGAGGCGGTCGGCGACCAGGACAATTTCATCGACTACCGGAGCGTCGTCACGGTTCTGGAGGCCGCCGCCGCGGCGACCGCAGCGCCCGACTTCGGCCGGCGGCTGGCCCTGCGCCAAGGCCTGGACATCTTGGGACCCGTCGGGATCGCGGCGCGGACGGCGGCGAACGTAGCGGCTGCGCTCGCCGCGATCGACCAGTACATGGCGGTGTACAGCCCCGCGCTGTCGGCGGCCATCGACCCGCAGCCGACCGCGCGCTACGCCCGTTTCGACTGGCGTCTCGCCGTGTCCCGGCCCATCGTGCACCGGCAAGCGGCCGAGTTGGCTCTCGGCGTATCCCTCCGGGTGTTCCGGCTGCTGACGGGGCCCGACTTCAGTCCGGCCGTGGTGCACTTCCGGCACGAGCCGCTGACGACCGCCGAGAGCTATGCCGAGTACTTCGGGTGCCCGGTGCGCTTCGCCATGTCCGACAACGGCTTTCGCTTCCCGCGCGCGGTCCTCGCCCAGCCGCTGGCGGCGGACGGCGCGGTGCACGACGTGGTGCGGGGCTACCTGAACACCATCGCGGTGCCGGCTGATTCACAGACGGCTGAACCGGTCCGGCTGCTGATCCGCCGGATGCTGCCCACCGGAGGCCTGACCCTCGACCTGGTTGCGCAGCAACTCGCGGTACATCCGCGCACGCTGCAGCGGCAACTGGAGGCGCAGGGGACGTCGTTCGCCCTGCTGGTCGACGAGGTGCGTCGCGAGGACACCGACCGCTACCTCCGCACCACCGACATGCCGTTGGGTCAGTTGGCCGGACTACTCGGCTACAGCGAGCAGAGTGTGCTGTCGCGGTCGAGCCGGCGCTGGTTCGGGATGTCGGCGTCGGCGTATCGGCGCACCGGAGTCAAGGGCTAAGCGCCGGAGCCCACCGCGTCGGCCAGCGACGCGAACCCGCCGGCCTTCAATTTCACGGCCAGGCCGTCGTGAATGTGCTTGGCCCACAAGCCGCCGCCGTAGATGAAGCCCGTGTAGCCCTGCACCAGCGATGCGCCGGCGACGATTCGCTCCCACGCGTCGTCAGCGGTCTCGATGCCGCCGACGCTGATCAGCACCAACTGGTCGCCGACCCGTTTGTGCAGCCGCCGCAGCACCTCGAGCGACCGCGCGGCCACCGGCGGGCCGGACACTCCGCCCGCACCCAGTTCGGCGACGCCGGGGGTCAGCAGTCCTTCGCGGGAGATCGTGGTGTTGGTGGCGACGATGCCCGCGAGTCCCAATTCGACGGCCAGGTCGGCGATCTCGTCGACGTCGTCGTCGGACAGGTCCGGTGCGATCTTCACCAGCACCGGCTTGGTGGTCTCGGCGCGCACCGCGGCCAGGATCGGCCGCAGCGATGCCACGGCCTGCAGGTCGCGCAGCCCCGGCGTGTTCGGTGAGCTGACGTTCACCACCACGAAGTCGGCCAGCGGCCCGCACAGGCGGGCGCTCTCGGCGTAATCGTCGACAGCGTGCTCGGCCGGCGTGACCTTCGTCTTTCCGATGTTCACCCCGATGGGTACCGTCGCCTGGCTGCGGGTGAGCTTGAGGGCAAGTTCACCGGCGCCGTGGTTGTTGAAGCCCATCCGGTTCAGCAGCGCGCGGTCGTCGGCCAGCCGGAACAGCCGCGGCGCCGGATTACCGGGCTGCGCCTGGGCGGTGACGGTGCCGACCTCGGCGTAGCCGAAACCAAGCGGACCCCACGCGTTGATGCCGCTGCCGTTCTTGTCGAAGCCGGCCGCCAATCCGACCGGGCCGGGGAATGTCACCCCGAACACCGTGGTCTGCAACACCGGATCCGACGGTGCCAGCCACTTGGCCAGCAACCGGCGGCTCACGCCCAAGCCGGTCGCCACGCGCAGCAACGCGAACACCCAGGTATGAATCCGTTCCGGGGGCACCCGGAAGAACACCCAGCGCAGGGCGCGATACATCAACGGCTCCTCACATCGACGGCTGTTCGGGCGCCAACCTATCGGGCACATTCCCCGTCGCTTCGCCCGCCCTGGACACATTCCCCGTCGCTTCGCTCGCCCCGGGCCCAATTCCCGTCGCTTCGCCCGTCCCCGGCACACTTCCCGTCGCTTCGCTCGCCCTGATCTTGCGACGACGCAGCAGCACCCGGCGCGAACCATCGGTGTACAGACGCACCCGGGTCAGTTCCCACCCGCGATATTCAGCCTCGATCGACAGCCGGATCGATGCCGACAGTCTGGTGACTTCGGGAGGCAGTCGGAGCGGAATCCATTCGTAGTCGTCGGACAAGTCCTCCGCCCACGCCGCCGGCATCCGCCCCCGCTGCATCAGTGGTTCCCGGCGTTCGCGATCACTTGGACTCCGGCACCCGACCCCGACACCACGAACAAGGTGCCGGTGCGTTCGTCGAAAGCGAGGACGTCAGGCTGCTGCACGGTGCGGTATCGGACTTTCTCGACAGGGATCCCAGTCGAAAGATCGTAACCAACCACGCTGTTTGTCGCGGTCTGTGAAACCCAGGCGAGTTTCGACGATCCGACGAGGCCGTACGGCGCACCCCGCACCGGCGCCTGCTGGCGCAGCATCAGCGGTGTCGTACCGAACACCAGCAGACTGTCGCCGCGGGTGTCGGCGACCAGTACCCGGCCTGCGGGGTCGGCGGCCACCGTCGTGGCACCCTCGCCGGCGCGCAACGCTTGCGCGACGTCGGTGCCCTCGGCGTTCACCTCGGTCACCGAGGTCTGCCCACGGTCCAGGACCACGACGGTATTGCCTTGCGCGGCAAGACCGTCCACGCGGGCAAAAGCCTTCATCCGGGACTGCGCGGCGCTGCCGTCGACGATCAGCACCGCCCCGTCGGCGGTGCCCAGCGCCAGTTTCCCGTCGGCGCGGCGGGCGATGGCGGTGAAGTCGGTGCCCGACTGGCCGTCGACCGCGATCGATTGCACCGTGCGCTTGCCGATGTCGAACCGCAGGTAGCCGCCGCGGGTGGACAGAAACGCCAGGCCCGCGCCGTCACCGGTCAGGCCGGTCGCGGCCGCCGGCAGCAGCACCGGCGGGGTGCCGGGGACCGTCGCCACGGGGCGTCCCGTCGCATCGGTGCCCAGCACCACGAGCGACGACGTCGCCGCATCGAAGGTCGCGCCGGCCCCGGGGCCGGGGAGCGGACGGACCACGCCGTCGGGGGCGCCGCTGACCGTGGGTGATACCGCGGCACGCGCTGGGGAGATGGTCGGCGGCGGCGTCTCGGCCGGGTGTGACGAACATGCCGTCAGGGCGCCGATGGCCAGTGCGGCGGTTGCGAATCTTGTTACGCTCACTCGATATTCACGCGGCCGACAATTAATGGGACGGTGATCCATTGACACAGGCGGTCTTTCGGTCGGTGAACAGCAGGTAAGCGCTAATTGCCAGTTTAGGCAAATATATTGGCGTTAATTATCGTCGTCCGGCAGGTACGTCTCGTACCGGCGGGGTATGGTCGGAGTCATGAGCATTGCCACCGACGGCGATCTTGCCAACGGTAATTTTGCTATCGAGGACCTTTCGACAGGTCTGCGGGCCAGCGGGTTTGGCCAAGTCGGCGACGGCCGGAGTTTTTCCTTTCGCCTGGATGACAAACGCATGTTGATTGTCGAGGTCTACCGGCCACGTTTGTCGGGTCCGGTGCCCCAGGAAGAGGACATCGTCGCGCTGGCCTCGCGAAGCCTGGCTCACGTCGACGTGCACGACGAGCGCAGTCTCGCCGCCGCCGTCCGCGACGCTGTCGCCGACGCACAACCGGTGCAGCGCAACCACTAAGGCCCGCGTCCGCCGCTCACGGTACGGTCGTCGGCGTGACTGACGTGGCAGCCATGAGCTGGTGGCAGACGATCGTGCTGGCCGTCCTTCAGGGGCTCACCGAGTTTCTGCCGGTGTCGTCGTCGGGCCACCTGGCCATCGCGTCCCGGCTGTTCTTCGCCGGCGACGCCGGCGCATCCTTCACCGCCGTCTCACAGCTGGGCACCGAGGCCGCGGTGCTGATCTATTTCGCCAAGGACATCTGGCGCATCCTCACCGCCTGGTTCGGCGGCCTGACCGATGCGGCCCGCCGCACCGCCGACTACTGGCTGGGCTGGTGGGTGATCATCGGCACCATCCCGATCTGCGTGCTGGGACTGCTGTTCAAGGACCAGATTCGTTCCGGCGCCCGCAATCTGTGGGTGGTCGCCACCGCGATGATCGTGTTCTCCGCGGTCATCGCCCTCGCCGAGTACGTCGGCAAGCAGACCCGCGACGTCGAGCAGCTGACCTGGAAGGACAGCGTCATCGTCGGCCTGGCGCAGTGTCTGGCGCTGGTGCCGGGGGTGTCCCGGTCCGGTGCGACGATCAGCGCCGGCCTGTTCCTCGGCATGAATCGTGAACTGTCGGCGCGCTTCGGCTTCCTGCTCGCGATCCCCGCGGTGCTGGCGTCCGGATTGTTCTCGCTGCCCGACGCCTTCAAGCCCGTCACCGAAGGCATGAGCGCCACCGGCGCCCAGCTGGCCGTGGCCATCGCGATCGCGTTCGTGGTCGGCTACGCCGCGGTGTCATGGTTCCTGAAATTCCTGGTGCGGCACAGCATGTACTGGTTCGTCGGCTACCGCGTCGTGCTCGGCGTGACGGTGCTGGCGCTCCTCGGTACCGGCGTGGTGGCAGCGCAGTGACACCGAAGGGAACCCGATGACCGTCATCCTCCTGCGGCACGGACGGTCGACGTCCAACACCGCACACACACTGGCCGGCCGGTCCGAGGGCGTCGACCTCGACGACAAGGGGCGTGCCCAGGCACAGGGCATCGTCGACAGGATCGGCGAGCTGCCGGTCAAGGCCATCGTCCGGTCGCCGCTGCTGCGTTGTGAGAACACCGTCGCTCCGCTGGCCGGCGCGCTCGGCCTGCAGCCGCGCGTCGACGACCGGCTGACCGAAGTCGACTACGGCAGCTGGACCGGCCGCAAGATCGCCGAATTGGTCAAAGAGTCCTTGTGGCCCGTCGTCCAGCAGCAGCCCAGCGCCGCGGTGTTCCCCGACGGCGAGGGGCTGGCGCAGGTGCAGTCGCGCGCCGTCGCGGCGGTCCGCGAGATCGATCGGACCCTGGCCAAGGAGCACGACGGTGACACGCTGTGGATCGCGTGCACGCACGGCGACGTCATCAAGGCGGTACTGGCCGATGCTCTCGGCGTGCATCTCGATGGCTTCCAGCGGATCGTCGCCGACCCGGCCTCGATGAGCGTCGTCCGTTACACGCCACACCGGCCGTTCGTCCTTCATGTCAACCACACCGGCACGGATCTCAGCTCGTCGCTTCGTCCCAAGCCTGAGGAGCCCAAATCCGACCAGCCCGGCAAGCCCGACGATGCCGCGCCGACACACGACGCAACCGTCGGTGGCTCGACCGACTAAACCGGTGAACCGGTATTTTGAAAGGTGCCATGGCCCGCGCAATTCACGTCTTCCGCTCTCCCGACCGCTTCGTGGCCGGGACCGTTGGGCAGCCGGGTAACCGGACGTTCTACCTGCAAGCCGTGCACGAGCAGCGGGTTGTCTCGGTGATGCTGGAGAAGCAGCAAGTCGCGGTCCTGGCCGAACGCATCTCCGCGCTGCTCGTCGAGATCAACCGCCGGTTCGGGACGCCGATCCCGCCCGACACCGGCGAGGTGACCGACCTCAACCCGCTCGTCATGCCGGTGGATGCCGAGTTCCGGGTGGGCACCATGGGCCTCGGCTGGGACTCCGAGGCGCAGACCGTCGTGGTGGAGTTGCTGGCCGTCACCGACTCGGAGTTCGACGCCTCCGTCGTGCTCGACGACGCCGAGGAAGGTCCGGACGCAGTCCGGGTGTTCCTGAGCCCGCAGTCGGCGCGAGACTTCGCGAACCGCTCGAATCGGGTGATCTCCGCGGGCCGGCCGCCGTGCCCGCTGTGCGAGGAACCGCTCGACCCCGAGGGACATATCTGCGTGCGCACCAACGGATATCGGCGGGGCCTGCTGGATGCCGGTGGTGATGAGCCGGATGACGCTTCCTGACCCGGAACAGGTGCTGCTACGCGGTGAGCTGACGGCGCTCGGGCGCATCAGGTCGGCCAGCAACGCGACGTTCCTGTGCGAAGCCGAACTGGACGGCGCCCTGCTGCACTGTGTGTACAAACCGATCTCCGGGGAAGCGCCGCTGTGGGATTTCCCCGACGGCACACTGGCCGGCCGGGAGCTGGCCGCCTACCTGGTGTCGGCGGCGCTGGGCTGGAACCTGGTGCCGCACACCATCATCCGTGACGGACCGGCGGGTCCGGGCATGGTGCAGCGGTGGGTCGATCAACCTGGTGACGCGCTCAGTGAGACCGAACCCGCATCCGGTCCGGACCTCGTCGACCTCGTTCCGGCCGGTCACGTGCCGGCGGGCTACCTGCCGATCCTGCGGGCCTACGATCACAAGGGCGACGAGGTGGTGCTGGTGCACGCCGACGACCACCGGCTGCACCGGCTGGCGGTGTTCGACGTGCTGATCAACAACGCCGATCGCAAGGGCGGCCATGTGCTGTCCGGCGCCGACGGTCAGGTGTACGGCGTCGACCACGGCGTCAGCCTGCACTCTGACGACAAGCTGCGCACCGTGCTGTGGGGCTGGGCCGGAAAACCGATCGACGACGATGTGCTCGGTGCGGTCGCCGCGTTGCAGGACACCCTGCGCGACACCCTCGCGGCGGAACTGGCCCCGCACCTGACGCGCCACGAGATCGCCGCCTTGCGGGCGAGAGTTGTTGAGCTGCTTGATAATCCGATCATGCCCACCCCGGATCGGCATCGGCCGATCCCGTGGCCGGCCTTTTGATCGCGGTTTGCACACAGGTAGCGATTTGCGTAGTGATTTCGGGAGCCCTACCGATCGGTAGTGCTCTAGGCTCGTCGGCATGACCGACCACGACAAGGCCGCAGCCCGCCGCGAGATCACCGACGCCCTCCAGAAAGCACTGGATCGCCGGCATGAGGTGCTCGACGTCATCGTCGAAGCCGACAACAAGGCCGCCGCTGTTGATGCCATCGCCAAGCTGCTGGGCACCTCCCATGCCGGTGGCGAGCAGGTCATGGCGATGTCCTTCGATCTGCTGACCAAGGATGCACGCAAGCGCATCGCCGACGAACTGGAAGATCTGAACGGCCAGCTGTCCTTTGCGGTGAAGGACCGCCCCGCCAGCTTCGGGGACAACTTGTCGCTGCGCCCGTTCTCCGGCGCCGCCGACCGCGACATCTTCGCCACTCGTACCGCCGATGTCGGTGCGTCCGGCGATGGCTCGGGCCGTGCCGCCGGTGACCTGGACGACGAGATCAAGGCCGCCCTTGCCCGCGTCAACGCCGAGGAAGCGGTGTGGTTCGTCGCCGAGGAAGACGGCGCCAAGGTCGGCATGGTGTTCGGCGAACTGGTCGGCGGCGAGGTCAACGTCCGGATCTGGGTGCACCCCGAGCATCGCCACCGTGGCTACGGCACCGCGGCGCTGCGGCGGTCGCGGTCGGAGATGGCGTCGTACTTCCCGGCTGTGCCCATGGTGGTTCGCGCCCCGGGTGCGACGCCGAAGTAGGCTGTGCCCCAACGTAAAAGGGCTCCGGGGAATTCCCCGGAGCCCTTTTACGCGCCTGTCGTCAGCTCAGCCGGAGTACGGCTTGGCCTTGACCGGCGGGGAAGCGACGGTGACAGGCTCGACGCTGCTGGGCGTCGTCGGCGTTTCGGTGGCGCCCATGTTGATCGCGGCGACGGTCGGCTGGTTGTAGACGCCCGACGAGGCGCCGTGTCCCGACGAGGCGACGGGCGCGACGGCGGGCGTGGGGGCGTGGGTCGTGCCGTAGACGCCGAGTGCGACACCCGCCGCGACGCCGACGAATCCGAATGTCTTCGCCACCTTCATGACGTCCTCCTTAATGACCACGTGGTAAATAGTTGTCCAAAATGCTATGAGTCCTATTTCGGCAGGACCTGCCAGCAGCCTGCAACGTGCCTGTGAATAGGCGATTTCGGCTGTGACGTCGCCCTCGGCGATACTCATTGGCATGGCGGACAGCGGCAGGGCGCGCAGCGATGTCGCGCTGGCCGCCGAGGTTGCGCACGAGGCGGGGGAGTTCCTGCTGTCGGTGCGTGACCGACTCGGCTCCCACGATCCGTACACCCTCGGCGCGGCCGGCGACCGGCACGCCAACACGCTGATCCTCGACCGGCTGCGCACGGCCCGCCCCGACGACGCCATCCTGTCCGAGGAGGCCGCTGACGACCTCGTCCGGCTCCGCTCGAACCGCGTGTGGATCGTCGACCCGGTCGACGGCACCCGCGAGTTCGGCCGGGGCCGGCCGGACTGGGCCGTCCACATCGCGCTGTGGCAGCGCGACGGCAGCCCGCACGGGTCCATCACCGACGCGGCCGTCGCGCTGCCCGCACACGGCGAGGTGCACCGCACCGACACCGCAACCGCGCCGCCGCCGCGCCGGCCCGGCCCGATCCGCGTCGCCACCAGCACCTACCGGCCGCCGGCTGTGGTCTGGTGGCTGCGCGACGTGCTCGACATGGAGCTCGTCGGCATCGGCTCGGCCGGTGCCAAGGCCATGGCCGTGGTGCGCGGCGACGTCGACGCCTACGTACATGCCGGCGGGCAGTGGGAATGGGACTCGGCCGCACCGGCGGCCGTGGTGCAGGCGGCGGGGCTGTTCGCCTCGCGTCTGGACGGCTCGCCGCTGCGGTACAACCGGCCCGACCCGTACCTGCCGGACTTCGTCATGTGCCGCCCCGAATTCGCCGACACCCTGCTCGACGCCGTGCGCCAGGTGTCCTGACTGAGCCGTGTCTCGGGACACACCCTAAAGTCGATGTCATGCGATCGTGGCTGGCGCCCAGCGTCCCGAACCTGCCGGGCCGGCCGAGACAGGCCGGTCCCGAACTCCGGCTCTATGACACCGCGGACCGTCAGGTCCGGCCGGTCTCGGCGGGCCCGAAGGCCACCATGTACGTCTGCGGGATCACGCCGTACGACGCCACCCACCTCGGCCACGCCGCCACCTATCTGACCTTCGACCTGGTGCACCGGTACTGGCTCGACGCCGGCCACGACGTCCACTACGTGCAGAACGTCACCGACGTCGACGACCCGCTGTTCGAGCGCGCCGCGCGCGACGGCATCGACTGGCGCGCCCTCGGCGACCGCGAGACCGAGCTGTTCCGGCAGGACATGGCGGCGCTGCGAGTGCTCCCGCCGCACGACTACGTCGGCGCCATCGAGTCGATCGCCGAGGTCGTCGAGCTCGTGGAGAAGCTGCTGGCCTCCGGTGCCGCGTATGTCATCGACGACGCCAATGAACCTGGGTACCCCGACATTTATTATCGGGCCGACGCCACCGTCCAGTTCGGCTACGAGTCGGGCTATGACCGCGACACCATGCTGGCGTTGTTCGGTGAGCGCGGCGGTGACCCCGACCGCGTCGGCAAGGTCAACCCGCTGGACGCCCTGCTGTGGCGTGTGCAGCGGCCGGGCGAGCCGAGTTGGCCGTCGCCGTTCGGCGCGGGCCGGCCGGGCTGGCACATCGAGTGCGCGGCGATCGCGCTGAACCGCCTCGGCCCGGGCGTGGACATCCAGGGCGGCGGCAGCGACCTGGCCTTCCCGCACCACGAATTCTCCGCCGCGCACGCCGAATCGGTAACGGGGGAGCGGCGTTTCGCCCGCCACTACGTGCACGGCGGGATGATCGGCTGGGACGGCCACAAGATGAGCAAGAGCCGTGGCAACCTGGTGCTGGTGTCGCAGCTGCGGGCCGACGGCGTCGACCCGGGCGCCATCCGGCTGGGCCTGATGGCGGGGCACTACCGCGCCGACCGCTTCTGGAGCCCCGAGGTACTCAGCACCGCGCAGCTACGGCTGCAGCGCTGGCGGGCCGCCGCCGCGCTGCCTGCCGGACCTGATGCCGCCGATCTGCTGGCGCGGGTGCGCCGCTACCTCGCCGACGACCTGGATACTCCGAAAGTTCTTGCTGCCCTTGACGGTTGGTCGACGGACGCGCTGGAGTACGGTGGCCATGATGCGGCCTCACCGCGCTTGGTGGCCGACACCGTCGACGCACTGCTCGGGGTGACCCTCTAGTCACTTCGCCGTGAGAGTACGTTTTCGGACCATGGGTTCTGTGTACGGAAAAGTCGTCTTCATCACCGGTGGTGCTGCGGGGGTCGGGGCCGAAGTGGCCCGCCGGTTGCACCGGAAAGGTGCCAAGCTGGTGCTGACCGACGTCGACGCGGCAGCGTTGGACGCCACGGCCGCCACGCTCGGTGACGACGTCCTGACCGTGGTCGCCGACGTCCGCGACCTGTCGTCGATGCAGGCCGCCGCCGATGCGGCCGTCGAGCGTTTCGGCGGCATCGACGTCGTCATGGCCAACGCCGGTATCGCCACGTACGGCTCGGTGTTGCAGGTCGACCCCGAGGCCTTCAAGCGGCTGCTCGACATCAACGTGCTCGGGGTGTTCCACACCGTGCGCGCCACGCTGCCGTCGGTCCTCGACCGCCGGGGCTACGTGCTGATCGTGTCGTCACTGGCCGCCTACACCGCTGCTCCGGGTCTGGCGCCCTACAACGCATCCAAGGCCGCGGTCGAGCATTTCGCCAACGCGCTGCGTCTCGAGGTCGGCTACCGCGGCGTCGACGTCGGCTCGGCACACATGTCCTGGATCGACACCGCCATGGTGCGCGATTCCAAGTCCGACCTGTCGACCTTCGCCGAGATGCTGACGAAGCTGCCATGGCCGATCAGCAAGACGACGTCGGTCGACAAGTGCGGTGAGGCCTTCGTCGCCGGTATCGAGGGACGCAAGACGCGAGTGAACTGCCCCGGCTGGGTCGGCGGGCTGCGCTGGCTGCGCCCGCTGCTGGCGACGCGCATCGGCGAGGTGCCGGTGGCCAAGTTCGTGCCCGATCTGCTGCCCCGGATGGACGTCGAGGTGGCCGCCCTGGGCCGCTCGTCCAGCGCGCACACCGAGCAGCTCGACAAGCACTGACCATGCGGGTCGGTTTCTTCTGCCTCGGCCTCATCGCGATGCTGTTGGCGGTGACCGGGTGCGCGGACCACGAGTCGTCCGGGCCCTCGGCGCCGCAGCCGCCGACCCCCGAGCAGGTGCGGGCCATCGCGAAATCGGCTTACACGTACGGGTTTCCGATGGTCGACAACTATCGGGTCCAGCACTCGTACTTCGTCGACAAGGCCGGGCCCGAGTACAAGGGCGCCTGGAACCAGATCCACAACACCGCGCGGGTCTACACGCCGGCGGACACGGCGATCCAGACCCCCAACTCGGACACCCCGTACTCGTTCCTGGGCGCCGACCTGCGCGCCGAGCCGCTGGTGCTGAGCGTCCCCGAGGTCGAACCGCGCCGTTACTACTCGCTGCAGTTCGTCGACGGCTACACGTACAACATCGCGTACGTCGGTAGCCGCGCGACCGGCAACGGCGCGGGCAAATACCTTCTGGCCGGGCCGAATTGGCACGGCGCGACGCCGCCGGGCATCGAGCGGGTGATCCGCAGCTCGACCGAATTGGCCTTTGTGATGTACCGCACCCAGCTGTTCGGGCCGACGGACATCGACAACGTCAAGAAGATTCAGGCCGGTTACCAGGTGACCCCGCTGTCGGGCTTCCTGAATCAGCCACCGCCACCGCCGGCCCCGCCCATCGACTTCGTCGCCCCGCTGTCCGCGCAGGACGAGCGCACGTCGCCGAAGTTCTTCGAAATCCTCAACTTCGCAATGAAGTTCGCGCCGGCGCAGCCCGCCGAGGAGGTCATGCGGCAGCGCTTCGCCACGATCGGCATCGGCTCCGACGGCACCTTCCGCGCGGACAAGCTGACACCCGAGAACCGCAAGGCCGTCGAGGACGGGATGGCCGATGCCTGGGCGGCGTTCAACACGCTGAAGAAGGACAAGATCGATACCGGCGAGGTGACGTCGGCCCAATTGTTCGGCACCGCAAGCGATCTCAAGGGCAACTACCTGTACCGGATGGCCGGTGCGGTGCTCGGCATCTACGGCAACACCGCGGCCGAGGCGATCTATCCCAGTTCTTCGAACGACAGCAGCGGAACGCCACTGACCGGCGCCCACAACTACACCCTGCGGTTCGCGCCCGGTCAGCTGCCGCCGGTCAATGCCTTCTGGTCGGTGACCATGTATGAGCTGCCGCAGAGCCTGCTCGTGGCCAATTCCATCAACCGGTACCTGATCAATTCGGCGATGCTGCCCACCCTGATCAAGGACCCCGACGGCGGCATCACGCTGAACCTGCAGAACAAGTCACCGGGGCCGGCCCGCGAAGCCAACTGGCTGCCCGCGCCGACCGGGCCGTTCGTCATCGCGATGCGGCTGTACTGGCCCAAACCCGAGGCGCTCGACGGCACCTGGAAGGCCCCCACGCCCGTCCGCGGGTAGCCCCTCCCGCGGTACCCCATCACCCGCGGTAGCCCATCACCCGCGGTAGCCCATCACCCGCGGTAACCCATCCCGTGGTACCCCATCACCCGCGAGCGTGCGTGTTTGTACACGACACACCGCGTGATCGCGTACGAATGCTGTCGCTCGGCGGCCGCGAACGTGCGCAATGTGCACGTCAGCCGCGGCGTGTCGGTGTGCAGACACGGCCGCTCGCGGGTCAACGACCTCTGCGCTTGAGGTACCGCTCGAACTCCGCCGCCAGTGCGTCGCCGTCGATCTTGCCGAGTGCCTCGTTCATGTCGACCTCGGCGTCGCCGCGTTCTTCCAGGGACTGCACGTATTCGGCGATCTCGTCGTCGTCGGCGGTCATCTCGGTGACCGACTGCTCCCACTCCTCGGCCTGTGCCGGCAGGTCGCCGAGGGGCACCTCGATGTCCAGGGCGTCCTCGACGCGGCGCAGCAGCGCGACGGTGGCCTTGGGGCACGGGGGCTGCGACACGTAGTGCGGCACCGCGGCCCAGAACGTGACCGCCGGGATACCGGCCTGCACGCAGGCGTCCTGGAAAACCCCGGCGATGCCGGTCGGGCCTTCGTAGCGGGTCTCTTCGAGGCCGAAGAACTTGGCCGAGTCCGCGGAGTACGCCGCGCCGGAGACCGGCACAGGGCGGGTGTGCGGGGTGTCTGCGAGCAGTGCTCCCAGGATGACGACGGTCTGCACATTGAGCTTGTCCAGGATCGCCAGCAGCTCGGCGCAGAACGTTCGCCACCGCATGTTCGGCTCGACGCCGTGCATCAGCACCACATCGCGATCCGAGCCCGGCGGACGACAGTGGGAGATGCTCATCGACGGCCACACCAGCTCGCGCGTGACGCCGTCGACCTGGCGGATCACGGGGCGATTCACCTGGTAGTCGTAGTAGCTCTCATCGTCGATCTCGACGATGGTCCGGGCCTCCCACATGGCATCCAGGTGCTCGAGGGCGTCACTGGCGGCGTCACCGGCGTCGTTCCACCCCTCGAACGCCGCGACGACGACGGCATCGTGCAGTTCGGGCAGGTCAAGGCCCTGGGGCAGGGGCCGGTCGGACGGACTCACAACGCCAGCGTAAGCCCTTATCGGCACCCGCGAGCGCTACCCCTGGGCGGGTCGGGCCGGCAAACCGATTTGGCGGGCCGCCTACCATGTTCATGTGACTGCACCGGACAAACTGCTGTCCAACGTGGGCGTCCGAACCTCTGTCCGCTGACGACGTAGACTCTTTGAGGTCGAGAGGCGTTGCAACGGATTCCAGTCTCACTGGTATCCGCCACGCTCGGCAGAGTTAAGGACGCCTTCCGCAATGGAAGGAACGCATGTGACTGCCGCACCATCGAGCACTTTCGTGCCGAACATCCGCCCCGACTGCACGGCCGAACTGACGGCTGCGCTGGGTCAGCGGATCATGGTCATCGACGGCGCGATGGGCACGGCGATCCAGCGGGACCGGCCCGATGAGGCCGGCTACCGCGGCGAGCGGTTCAAGGACTGGCCGAGCGATCTGATCGGCAACAACGACCTCCTCACCCTGACGCAGCCGCAGATCATCGAAGGCATCCACCGCGAGTACCTCGAAGCGGGCGCGGACATTCTCGAGACCAACACGTTCAACGCGAACGCGGTCTCGCTCGCCGACTACGGCATGGAGGAGTTCGCCTACGAACTGAACTATGCCGGCGCCGCACTGGCCCGCGAGGCCGCCGACGAGTTCAGCACCCCCGATAAGCCGCGCTACGTCGCCGGTGCCTTGGGCCCGACGACGCGGACCGCGTCGATCTCGCCGGATGTCAACGATCCGGGCGCCCGCAACGTGTCGTACGACCAGCTGGTCGCCGCGTACCTCGAAGCGGCCAACGGCCTGGTCGACGGCGGCTCCGACATTTTGATCATCGAGACGATCTTCGATTCGCTGAACGCCAAGGCTGCGGTGTTCGCCGTCGAGACGCTGTTCGAGCAGCGCGGCCGCCGCTGGCCGTTGATCATCTCGGGCACCATCACCGACGCGTCGGGCCGGACGCTGTCGGGTCAGGTCACCGAGGCGTTCTGGAATGCGATCCGGCACGCCAAGCCGCTCGCGGTCGGCCTCAACTGCGCGTTGGGCGCGCCCGAGATGCGGCCGTACATCGCCGAGGTCGCCCGGATTGCCGACACCTTCGTCTCCTGCTACCCGAATGCGGGTCTGCCCAACGCCTTTGGCGAGTACGACGAGTCCCCGGAGCGTCAGGCCGGCTACATCGAGGAGTTCGCCGAGGCCGGTCTGGTCAACCTGGTCGGCGGCTGCTGCGGAACCGCGCCGCCGCACATCGCCGAGATCGCCAAGGTGGTCGAGGGCAAGACGCCGCGCGAGCTGCCGGAGATCCCGGTGGCCACCCGGCTGTCGGGCCTGGAGCCGCTCAACATCACCGAAGACTCGCTGTTCGTGAACATTGGTGAGCGCACCAACATCACCGGCTCCGCCCGGTTCCGCAACCTGATCAAGGCCGAGGACTACGACACCGCGCTGTCGGTCGCCCTGCAGCAGGTCGAGGTCGGTGCGCAGGTCATCGACATCAACATGGACGAGGGCATGATCGACGGCATCGCCGCGATGGACCGCTTCACCAAGCTGATCGCGGCCGAGCCGGACATCAGCCGTGTCCCGGTGATGATCGACTCCTCCAAATGGGATGTCATCGAGGCGGGTCTGAAGAACGTGCAGGGCAAGCCGATCGTGAACTCGATCTCCATGAAGGAGGGCGAGGAGAAGTTCATCCGCGAGGCCCGGCTCTGCCGCAAGTACGGCGCCGCCGTCGTCGTGATGGCCTTCGACGAGCAGGGCCAGGCCGACAACCTGGAGCGCCGCAAGGAGATCTGCGGGCGTGCTTACCGGATTCTGACCGAAGAGGTCGGCTTCCCGGCCGAGGACATCATTTTCGACCCGAACTGCTTCGCGCTGGCGACCGGCATCGAGGAGCACGCCACCTACGGCATCGACTTCATCGAGGCCTGCGCCTGGATCAAGGAGAACCTGCCCGGGGTCCACATCTCGGGCGGTATCTCGAACGTGTCGTTCTCGTTCCGCGGTAATAACCCGGTTCGCGAGGCCATCCACGCGGTGTTCCTGTTCCATGCCATCAAGGCGGGTCTGGACATGGGCATCGTCAACGCCGGTGCGCTGGTGCCCTACGACGAGATCGATCCCGAGCTGCGGGACCGCATCGAGGACGTCGTACTGAACCGCCGCGAGGACGCCGCCGAGCGGCTCCTGGAAATCGCCGAGCGGTTCAACACCAAGGCCGCGGACGAAGATCCGAAGGCGGCCGAGTGGCGCAGTCTGCCGGTGCGCGAACGGATTACGCATGCTCTGGTCAAGGGCATCGACGCTCATGTCAACGATGACACCGAGGAACTGCGCGCTGACATCGCGGCCGCGGGAGGCCGGCCGATCGAGGTCATCGAGGGTCCGCTGATGGACGGCATGAACGTCGTCGGCGACCTCTTCGGTGCGGGCAAGATGTTCCTGCCCCAGGTCGTGAAGTCGGCCCGCGTGATGAAGAAGGCTGTCGCGTACCTGCTGCCGTTCATCGAGGCGGAGAAGGAACAGAACGGCACTTCCGGGGCGGGCGAAGCGACGGGAAATGGCAAGGCGGCCAAGGACACCAACGGCACGATCGTGATGGCGACGGTGAAGGGCGACGTCCACGACATCGGCAAGAACATCGTCGGCGTTGTCCTGCAGTGCAACAACTTCGAAGTGATCGACCTCGGTGTCATGGTGCCCGCCCAGAAGATCCTGGACGCGGCCAAGGAACACAACGCCGACATCATCGGGCTGTCCGGCCTGATCACGCCGTCGCTCGACGAGATGGTGAACTTCGCCGTCGAGATGGAACGCGAGGGCCTGGAGATCCCGCTGCTGATCGGTGGTGCGACGACCTCGCGTGCGCACACGGCCGTGAAGATTTCGCCGCGCCGCAGCGGTCCGGTGGTCTGGGTCAAGGACGCGTCCCGCTCGGTGCCGGTGGCGGCTGCGCTGCTCGACGACAAGCAGCGTCCCGCCCTCATGGAGGCCACCGAGAAGGACTACGCCGCGCTGCGTGAACGGCACGCCCAGAAGCACGAGCGACCGATGCTGACGCTGGAGAAGGCGCGCGCCAACCGCACGCCCATCGAGTGGGCCGGCTACCAGCCGCCGGTGCCGGCACAAGGCGTCGGCGTGCGCGAGTTTCTCGAGTACGACCTCGCCGAGCTGCGCGAGTACATCGACTGGCAGCCGTTCTTCAACGCCTGGGAGATGAAGGGCAAGTTCCCCGACATCCTCAACAACCCGGCGTCGGGTGAGGCCGCCCGCAAGTTGTACGACGACGCCCAGGAGATGCTCGACACCCTGATCAAGGAGAAGTGGCTGCGCGCCAACGGCGTTATCGGCTTCTTCCCGGCCAACGCCGTCGGCGACGACATCGAGGTCTACACCGACGAGGCCCGCACCGAGGTGCTCACCACGCTGCGCAACCTGCGCCAGCAGGGCGAGCACCGCGACGGCATCCCGAACAAGTCGTTGGGTGACTTCATCGCGCCCAAAGACACCGGTCTCGCCGACTATGTCGGCGCCTTCGCGGTCACGGCGGGCCTCGGTAGCCAGGACAAGATCATGGAGTTCAAGGCCGCCCTCGACGACTACAGCGCCATCTTGCTGGAGTCCATCGCCGACCGGCTGGCCGAGGCGTTTGCCGAACGGATGCACCAGCGGGTCCGCGAGGAATTCTGGGGCTACCGGCCCGACGAGCAGCTCGACAACGAGGCGCTCATCGGGGAGAAGTACGTCGGAATCCGGCCCGCGCCCGGCTACCCGGCCTGCCCGGAGCACACCGAGAAGACCACGCTGTTCTCGCTGCTGGACGCCACCGAGCGCACCGGCATCGAGCTGACCGAGTCGATGGCGATGTGGCCCGGCGCCGCCGTCAGCGGCTGGTACTTCTCGCACCCGCAGTCGCAGTACTTCGTCGTCGGCCGGTTGGCCCAGGACCAGGTCGCCGACTACGCGCGGCGCAAGGGCTGGACCCTGAAGGAAGCCGAGCGCTGGCTCGCCCCCAACCTCGGCTACAACCCGGAGGACTGATTTGTTCAAGGCCGTGTTGTTCGACATGGACGGCACACTCGTCGACTCCGAAAAGCTCTGGGACGTCGCGATGCACGCCTTTTACGCCCAAAAAGGCGGCGTGCTGACCGACGCCATACGAGAGACGACGGTCGGCGGTTCGGCGGAGAACGTCATGCGGATCGTCTACGACGACCTCGGCCTGGACCCGACGCCGGAGTCCATGGCCGAGTCCGCGGACTGGCTGCACGACTACACCGGCGAACTGTTCGAGCAGGGGCTGCCGTGGCGGCCGGGCGCGCAGGAGTTGCTGCAAACCTTGGCTGCCAGCGAGATTCCGCTGGCACTGGTGACCAACACCAGGCGCACCCTGACCGAACAGGCGCTGAAAACCATTGGTAGTCACTATTTTACGGTCACGGTCTGCGGCGACGAGGTGCCCGACGGCAAGCCGCATCCGGCCCCGTATCTGCGGGCCGCGGAACTGCTCGGCGTCGCTGCGGAGGACTGTCTGGCGATCGAGGATTCGGTGACGGGTGCGCAGTCGGCCGACGCCGCGGGCTGCGTCGTGCTCGTCGTTCCCAACGACGTCGCGGTGCCCGACGGCCCACGCCGTCGCCACATCGAATCGCTGGCCGGGCTCGGGGTCTCCGACCTTCGTGATATCCACACCGAAATGTGTTCGTAGCCGCTGGTTCTGGTCCGGCAGCGCCGCCTGCTGTGCGATTGTTGACGCACCCCACGCAGCGTTGCGAAAGGACGTCCGATGTCCCATGGCCCGATCGGTGACGACACCACGGCGATCTTTGACGACGAGGAGTTCGGCTCCGGCCGCAGTGCGGTGCGCATAGCGTCGGTAGCGGCGCTCGGCGGCCTGCTCTTCGGCTATGACAGCGCCGTCATCAACGGTGCGGTGAAGTCGATCCAGTCGAACTTTGCGATCGACGACAAGTCATTGGGGATCGCCGTCGCTTCGGCGCTGCTCGGTGCGGCCGTCGGCGCCATGACGGCCGGGCGACTGGCCGACCGCGTCGGCCGGCTGGCCGTGATGACGATGGCTGCCGTGCTGTTCCTGATCAGTGCACTCGGCGCCGGGCTGGCGTGGAACATCTGGGTTCTCGTGGCGTTCCGGGTCATCGGCGGCCTCGGCGTCGGCATCGCGTCTGTGATCGCTCCGGCCTATATCGCCGAAACCTCACCGAGGAGCATCCGAGGTCGGCTCGGCTCTCTGCAGCAGCTGGCCATCGTCACCGGCATCTTCCTGTCATTGGCGGTCGACGCGCTGCTGGCGCATCTGGCCGGTGGGGCGAGCAACATGCTGTGGCTGGGGCAGGAGGCCTGGCGCTGGATGTTCATCCTGATGGCCATTCCCGCCATCGTGTACGGCCTGTTGGCCTTCACCATTCCTGAGTCGCCACGTTATCTCGTTGCCACACACCGGATTCCGGAAGCGCGCAAGGTGCTCACCACGTTGCTGGGGGAGAAGAACCTGGAGATCACCATCGATCGCATCCAGCAGACGCTCGAGTCCGAGGAGAAGCCCACCTGGCGTGACATGTGCAAGCCCGGAGGTGGACCCCTCAGCCTCTACGGCATCGTCTGGGTCGGCTTGGCGCTGTCGGTGTTCCAGCAGTTCGTCGGGATCAACGTGATCTTCTACTACTCGAACGTGCTTTGGGAGGCAGTCGGATTCGACGAGAGCTCGTCGTTCATCATCACCGTCATCACCTCGGTGGTGAACATCGTGACGACAGTGGTCGCGATCATGCTGATCGACAAGATCGGCCGCAAGCCGCTGCTGCTCATCGGCTCCACGGGGATGACGCTGACGCTCGCCACGATGGCCATCATCTTCGGCACGGCCCCGCAGGTGAACGGGGTGCCGCAATTGAGCGGCATCGAGGGGCCCATCGCCCTGATCGCCGCCAACTTGTTCGTGGTGGCGTTCGGCATGTCCTGGGGTCCGGTCGTGTGGGTCCTGCTGGGGGAGATGTTCCCCAACCGCATCCGTGCTGCGGCGCTGGGTCTGGCCGCGGCCGGTCAGTGGGTCGCCAACTGGCTGATCACCGTCACCTTCCCCGAACTGCGCAGCATGCTCGGCGTCGCATATGGCTTCTACGCCCTGTGTGCGCTCCTGTCGCTGGTGTTCGTCGCCAAGTGGGTTCGCGAGACCAAAGGCGTTGCGCTGGAGGACATGCACGCCGAGTTGCTGGCAAAGTAAGGCACGCTGAGTGCCGCATCGTGGCAGTGGCTGACTGAATCCGGTCGCGAGCCCCGTGAAATCTCCACCAGATGACTGATGCCAGCAGTATTGACGTGCTAGATAATTAGCGGCGGTGAGCGTTGGTGCTGCCGTGGTTCGGACGCTCCTTCCTGGAAGGGGCGCGCGATGGTCAACACCGGCTCTGGTGGTGTGGTTCGTCTGAACGTCGCTGGTGCGGTTGCCGCCGCCGGCGTCGTGATACTTGGTTTTGTCGGCGTCCCTCCGCCCGTGCATGCGGTCAATGTCGGCATCAGTGCTGTCCGGACGGCGGCTGTTGATACGTCGCTATCGGCGCAATGGGCCGCGCTGGACCAATTCGTGGACACCCACGCCGACTTGGTGGCATCGGCGGCGCAGGTGGTGGCTGGCGGCAGCTCGGGTATCGGTGCTGCAGGCGCCACGGCGCCGGGGGCTGGATCCGTCACGGCGCCAATGCCTCTGGCAGCAACGTCGACCCCGCAGCCTGCTGGGGCCGTCGCCGTCATCGAGCAGGCAATTGTGTCGGCGCTGTCGACGGCGTTCGTGACGCTGGCTCAGCCGCTGGTCAGCACGCCCGAGCTGGCTGCGATCTTCGGCCCGTTCGTGTTCGTGGGCATCATCTTGTACGGATTGGTCGTGGGTGTGCCGCTCACAATTTTCAACTCCATCGCTGCCCCGATACTCAACTTGCTGCCGTTCGCGGCGGTGCCGGCACCGGTCTCCGCGACGCCCGCGCCGACGGCAGCCGAATCGACCGCGGGCGTTGCACCCGCCGCGACCGTCTCCGGCCCAGTGCTGCCATCTGCCAAGGCGACGCACAACGGGCGGGTGTTGCCGACGTTGCGGATGTCGAAGGGCGCGGCGGCGACTCCCGATACGACCGCTGACGACGTGGCGGGGCAGATCAAGTCGACGGGGCGGCAGTCGGTGCAGCGCGGGCTGGTGTCGGCTGCCGGTGAATCCCAGGATCGGAATCCCGGCGGCCAGAATGCCCGATCGCAGGCAGGCCTGCCAAAGGGCGTCGGCAAGGCGGGGGCATCGCCGTCGCGTAGCTCAAAGGCGGGCCACGGCAGTCGGCCGGTTCGCGGTGACACGGCAACTCCTAGGTCCTAGGCGCGGTTGAGTCTCGGTACAGGTGCAGGCTCGGCGTCGGCGGCCATCGCGCGTTGTGGTGCGTCGCGTCGAGTGGGCGCTGTGAATCGATGCGACCCGTATTGCCGCGTGGGTGCCGCAGCGCGTGCGGTACCGCCGCCGCGGTTGGGTGGCGTGGCCTTCCGGCGTCATTGGGTGCCGTATCACCTTGCGGGACTGTCGCTTTCACCATCGCCGTCGGCGTCTCCGCCGCGCTCTGTGGTGTACAGCGTCGGGCGGTGGTACTGGTTGGTGCGTGGTTGGCCCACATCTAGGAGTGGTGGTGGGGTCCAGTGGGTGCGGCCGTCGGGGCCCATGGCGGTGCGCCAGCCGCCGGTGTCGGCGAGCCGGTTGTCGCAGCCGCAGGCCAGGGTCATGACATCGACGTTGGTCAGTCCGCCGTCGCGCCAGTTGGTGAGGTGATGCACCTGGCTGCGCGAGGCCGGGGCGGTGCAGTTGGGGCGGGTGCAGCCCCGGTCGCGGGCGAACAGGGCCAGCCGCTGCGCGGTGCTGGCGGTGCGCGCGGCCCGGCCCAGATAGAGCGGTTGGCCGGTGTGGTCGTCGAAGACGGCGAGGTAGTTGTCCGACCCCTGTGCGGCCATCCGGATCAGATCTTTGACCGGCAGCTTGGTGCCGGTGTGGGTCAAAGCGACCCCGGCACGTTTTTCCAGGTCGGTGAGGGTGCAGCTGCCGACCACCGCGACCGGGAAGCCGTTGTGCACCCCGGCGGATGAGGCCAGCATCATCCGCCCGACCATTTTGAACGCGTCGTATTGCCGCTGGGCCAGGGTGCGGGTATCCGCATCGATCTGTTCTTGGGTGGGCGTGCCCGACACGCACGGCACCTGGTCGGCGGGGTTGCACATCCCCGGGGCGGCGTATTTGTCGAACAGTGTCTGCCAGTAGGCCCGCCCTTCCGGATCGAGGTGGGCAGTGACCTCGGTGCGGCCGTCGGGCCGCTGCTTACCCATTACGAAGGAGCGTTTCGGGTCGGGCTCGTCGTCGTCGGGTTCGGGCCCGTCCTGATCGAGTCGGTACAACAAGTCCGCGGCCGCGCGCCGTAGGTCCTCGGGGGTTTTGACCCTCGCGTCGGCCACCAGATCGGCCTCGCACTGGGCCAGGGTGACCGGGTCGGCCGCCCACAGCGGCAGCTTCTGGAAAAACCAGGTGATCACCTGCACGTGCTCACCGTTGATGACGCCGTCGGCCTGGGCGGCGGCGACCAGCTCCCACACCGGACCCAACGGTTCCCCGGTGATCGCCGACCGCGGCCCCAGATGATCGCAGTCCCGGACCCGGCGGCGGGCCTCGTCGCGGCTGATGCGCAGCCGCACATGCAGCACCTCGGGCCAGTCCTTGGCCCCGATATCCTTGGCGGTGGCCTGCGTCTGCGCCGCCGCGAGGATGTGGTGATCGACCGCCTCGGCCGCGCACTTCACCGTTTCGCGGCGCGACTGCAACTCCAACAGGGTGCGCACGTCCAGGCCGGTGTGGTCCAGGGACGCGATCGTGGCCGCGGCAGCTTCGTACGCGGCGTACGCCTGCTCGATAACGGCCCGATCACTACCCATGCATCGAACACTAGTTCGATGCACCGACAATTCGCTGTGACCTATGCGGCCTCAGTTATCCACCGTGACCAGCGGGAACAAAGTGACCAAAGTTTTTCCGAATGCCGGTACAGCCCCGCCGCGCGGCCCCGGGCAGCCACGTGCACAGCCCGCGTCCGCAGCGTGAAACAATTGCAGCCCGTGAAGACCTTCGATGCGCTATTCGCCGAGCTCAGTGAGCGAGCGCAGACCCGGCCGGCCGGCAGCGGCACCGTCGCGGCGTTGGATGCCGGGGTGCATCATCTGGGCAAGAAGATCATCGAAGAGGCCGGCGAAGTATGGATCGCCGCGGAACACGAGAGCGACGACGAGCTGGCGGGCGAGATCGGCCAGCTCCTGTACTGGACGCAGGTACTGATGATCAAGCGCGGCCTGACCCTCGACGACGTGTACGGCAAGCTGTGACCGGCGCATCGTCCAACGGCCTCCTGCGCGTCGCCGTCCCGAACAAGGGCGCGCTCAGCGAGTCCGCCTCCCACGTACTGTCCGAGGCCGGATACCGCCGCCGCACCGATCCCAAGGATCTGACGGTCGTCGACCCGGTGAACAAGGTCGAGTTCTTCTTCCTGCGCCCCAAGGACATTGCCATCTATGTCGGGTCCGGGCAGCTGGACTTCGGCATCACCGGCCGCGACCTGGCGGCCGAGTCGATGGCGCCGGTCAGTGAGCGGCTGGCCCTGGGCTTCGGGTCGTCGACGTTCCGGTACGCCGCGCCCGCCGGCCGGGACTGGACGGTCGCCGACCTGGCCGGCAAGCGTGTCGCCAGCGCCTACCCGAACCTGGTGCGGAAAGACCTGTCCGACAAAGGTATTGAAGCCACGGTGATCCGACTCGACGGCGCGGTGGAGATCTCGATCCAGCTCGGTGTCGCTGACGCGATCGCCGACGTCGTCGGCTCCGGCCGGACGTTGGCGCTGCACAACCTGGTGGCCTTCGGTGAGTCGCTGTGCGATTCGGAGGCGGTGCTGATCGAGCGCAGTGACGTCGCGCCGGATCCGGCTCGCGATCAACTCGCGGCCCGCATCCAGGGCGTGGTCTTCGGGCAGCAGTACCTCATGCTCGACTACGACTGCCCGCGCACTGTTTTGGAGCAGGCGACGGCCATCACGCCGGGTCTCGAATCGCCGACCATCGCCCCGCTGGCCGATGCCGACTGGGTGGCCGTGCGTGCCCTGGTGCCGCGCCGCCAGGTCAACGCGATCATGGATGAGCTGGCTGCCATCGGAGCCAAGGCGATCCTGGCTTCCGATATCCGGTTCTGTCGCTTCTGACCGAGAGCGGTGTTAGCGTCCCCGTACGGTCTGCAACCCGCACTTCCTAACTGGAGGGGTCACGTGACACAAGCGCTGATTCTGCTGTTCGCCTTACTTATCGGTGTGGTCGCGGGCCTGCGGGCGCTGACTCCGCCTGCGGTGGTCGCCTGGGGCGCCAAGCTCGGTTGGCTGCCGCTGGTGGGCACCTGGGCCGAATGGGTCGGTAACTGGATCACGGTGACGGTGCTGACGATCCTGCTGGTGGTCGAGTTGATCACCGATCAGCTGCCCAAGACTCCCGCGCGAACGGTGCCGTCGCAGTTCGTTGCCCGGTTGTTCACCGGGGCGTTCGCCGGTGCGGTCATCGGTGCCGGATGGCACCACACATTCATCGGCATGGGCGCCGGCATGATCGGCGCGGTGATCGGGACGCTCGCAGGTTTTCACGCGCGCCGAATCCTGGTGGCGCGCAACGGCGGACGCGACCTGCCGGTCGCGCTCGCCGAGGATGTCCTCGCGGTAGGCGGTGGCTTCGCGATAGCGGCCGTCGCGCTGAGTGCCATCGGTCCGTATGTCGTCGTCTGAGGCGACCGCGTTCGACGCCATCATCGTCGGCGCGGGGCAGGCGGGACCGCCCTTGGCCGGCCGACTCACCGAAGCCGGCCACACCGTGGCGGTCATCGAGCGCAAGCTCGTCGGCGGCACCTGCGTGAACTACGGCTGCATCCCCACCAAGACGTTGGTTGCCAGCGCCCACGCCGCACACCTGGCCCGCCGCGGTGCCGAGTACGGCATCGGAACCGGCGAAATCACGGTCGACATGGCAAAAGTCAAGGGCCGCAAGGACGGGATCGTCACAGCGGACCGCGACGGCGTCGAGAGCTGGCTGGAAGGCATGAACGGCTGCACGCTGCTACGCGGGCATGCACGTTTTCTCGACCCGCACACGCTGCAGGTCGGCGACCAACAGATCACCGGCAAGAAGATCTTTCTCAACACCGGTGGCCGCGCGACGGCCCCCGACATCCCCGGTCTGGCCGACGTCGACTACCTCACAAATGTCGGCATCCTCGAACTCGACACGGTGCCAGAGCATCTGGTGATCATCGGCGGCAGCTACATCGGCCTGGAGTTCGCGCAGATGTTCCGCCGGTTCGGCGCCGAGGTCACGGTGGTCGAACGCGGGCCCAGACTGGCCTCGCGCGAAGACGACGATGTCTGCGCCGCCATCAAGGACATCCTCGAACGTGAGGGCATCACAATCCATCTGGGCGCCAGCGATATTCGGGTGGCCAAAGACGGCGACGGGGTGGCGGTCAGCACGGGGAGTGCCGTCGTATCTGGCTCGCACCTGCTGGTCGCCGTCGGCCGCGTCCCCAACACCGACGACCTGGGTCTCGAAAAGGCCGGCGTGGCAACGGACTCCCGGGGATACATCACCGTCGACGATCAGCTGCGGACCACCGTCGATCACATCTGGGCCATGGGCGACTGTAACGGCAAGGGCGCGTTCACCCATACGTCGTACAACGACTTCGAGATCGTGGCGGCCAACCTGCTCGACAACGAACCTCGCCGGGTCAGCGACCGCATCCCCACCTATGCGCTGTACATCGATCCACCGCTCGGGCGGGCCGGTATGACCGAGGCTCAGGTGCGGGCATCGGGGCGAAAAGCATTGGTGGGGAAGCGCCCGATGACGCGCGTCGGCCGGGCAGTCGAAAAGGGGGAGACCCAGGGCTTCATGAAGGTCGTGGTCGACGCCGAGACCAACCAGATTCTCGGCGCGTCCATCCTCGGCGTTGGTGGGGACGAGGTGGTGCACTGCATCCTCGATCTGATGGCCGCGAAAGCCCCGTACACCACCATGACACACACCGTGCACATCCATCCGACGGTCTCCGAGCTCGTGCCCACCATGCTCGAAGGGCTCAGGCCCCTGCGGTAACGGGGTCGGTAACAGCCTGTGCCGCGAAGCGTCCGGCAATCAGCTGCCGGGTGACCTCGGCGACGCGTCGGCCCAGGTGCTCGCAGGTCGCGGCATCGGACGGGTGCACCTCATCCGGGTTGGCGTCGACGTCGGTCGCCGCCGCGGCACCCAGCCAGAAGCCCAGCCTGTTCAGTTCGCCGTCGCTTGCCGTGGAGTGGTTCCAGCCCGGACCCAGGCCCAGGTTGACCCAGTGCATGTGATGCTGGGCGGCGAAGACCGCCAGCGAGACAAGCGAATTGAGCTTGTCGCCGCTCTTGCATCCCGAGTTGGTGAAGCCGGCCGCAACTTTGTCACGCCACGTGCCCTGCTGGCAGCGACGGCCGGTCTGCTCGGCGAACGTCTGGAATGCCGCCGACACGTTGCCCATGTAGGTGGCGGTGCCGAAGATGATCGCGTCCGCGGTGTCGAGGGTCTGCCATTCGTCTTCGGTGACATCACCCAACCGGATCAGGGTGACGGCCGCCCCCGTCGACCTGGCTCCGGCGGCGACTGCCTCGGCCAGGAACGCGGTGTGGCCGAACCCGGACTGGTAGGCGACGACCACCGAGGGAGCCTCGTGAAAGGTGTTGTCCGACATGCTGTTCTCCTAGGTATTCGGGACGGCGGGTGGGGCATCGAGCGGGCTGTGCCCGGCGATCTCGGCGTATCGCTCCAGCCAGCCGGGCAGGGGAGTGCCGTCGAGCAGTGCTTGAAGACGATCGAGGAAAGCCTGTGTGCCGGGCCGGAACCCGTTGGCGTTGGGCACGCCGAGGCCGCGATGGGTCATCCGGAGCAGGGTGCCGGTGCCGTCGGCGGCGAGTTCGTAGCGGACCACACCGGGTTCGACGATCTGCTGGTGCCACTCGTGCTCGAACACGTGCGGCGGATCCCAGACCAGGATGCGACCCGTCATGCGCTTCATGTCCGGTGGTACGGGCGGACCCGAGGCGACCGTCTCGATCGAGCCACCCTCGCGGCCGTCGATGACGGTTCTGCCCATCCAGATGTCGCGATGCGCGGGCTCGGTGATCGCGGCCCACACACGCTCGACGGGGTGCCTCAGTCGCCGCTCGAATGTCAGCGTCGCTCGGTCGCCGTCGACGGTGACGACGCCCTCGAGTTCATTGGCTGTCATTTTCCTCCTCGAATGTCGAATCCAGATGGCGCTCAAGGGCGTCCAGATGATTGGTCCAGTAGCGGCGGTAGCGGTCGATCCACTGATCCATCGCGACCAGGCCGTCGGCGCGCAGGGCGTAGATACGGCGTTGGGCATCAGGCCGAACCTCGACCAGTCCGACCTCACGCAGCACGCGGAGATGACGGGAGACCGTGGGCTGGGTCAGACCGGGGAGGGTGGCGACGAGTTCACCGGCCGTGCGTTCACCCTCGGCGAGTACGTCGAGCAGGGCGCGCCGGTTCGGTTCGGCGACCGCTTCGAAGACGTCCATAGCGCCAGTATGCCTAGTCGTCTATATAGACGCAAGTAGATATAGACGGCCGCCTGGGCACTCGATCTGGGTTTGAGAGGCTGAGCAGCTCCGATGCGACGGTTGACCTCGGCTACAGCCACGAGTGAAAGACCAGAGCCGAGCTCGAGCTGGTGCTGGCTGCGTCAGTGTGCCCGGGATCACTTGACGTGCACGTTCGGTTCCCGCCCCCAGCAACGACTAACCCTACAAAGCGGTGAGACCACCAACGACGGTTCCGGAAGCGAGACTCACCGCTCACGAGATGACCCATCGAGTAAATGCTGTCAACCGCCATCCCTCCTGGCGGGGGAGCAGTGCTCGAGGCGGAAAGAGGAGTTCCGATGACTGCGTTGACCAGCGAGTCCGACGTCGCGTGGGAGTTGGTGGAAGCCATCCGTTTCGGCTTGACGCCCACAGAGCTCAACGACGCCTACATCAACCTCGGCATCAGCGAGTTCGGCGGCGTAATCGAGTCGCTGATCGCAGTCGTCGAACGCGAAAAGCTTGCGATCCCCGATGCTCTCGTGGCGAAACTGGAGGCCTGGCGTGCACTGCACCACCCCGACGGCCCCATCTCCGAGCGGCTCGTCCGCCAACTCGAAGGCTGCCGGCAGCACAGCCCCGATAGCACGGCTTGATACCGCCGACCAGCAAATGGCACGCATCGAATCGAGCACGGATTTGACGGGCGGGGAGAACCGTCCGAAGTAGACACCTCTCGAAAGGGGAACCAGGGCAACATGTTCAGCCGCATACTGTCGCTCGCCGGCACCGCCGCAGTCCTCGGCGCGCTGCTGTCCACGGCAACCCCAGTTCACCTGGGAGCTGTCGACCGGGCCGGATTCGCAATCCCCTGCGGGAACGGCTTTCACCCACGCTTCGAAGTTGCCCGAGAGCAAGACCGGCTCAACTTCGAACAGCACACCAGTGGCGGACCCCAGTTCGTGGCGAGCAACTATGTCGAGCAGTGTCAATCGATACTGTCTGACCGGCAATCGACCGCCCTACCGGTGGGGGCGGCCGGCGGTGTGGCACTCATCGCCGCCGTCGTTCTGCGGCGTTACCGTCGTGTCCACTTGGAGCAATACTCGGAGCCGCACCCGGCTGTGGCAGCCGTACTGATGCCGTCGATCACCCCAAAGGGCGCAGTGTTGTAGCAGCCGCTGATGATCCGCGGTCCCGAAGGGGATTCGTTCCGGCCCGACGGACTTCTCGTGGCTCTGCCTGCCCTGTTCTCGGGGCGAGCGCCCAGAGGTCAGTCGACGGCGGTGGGAATCGTGGTGGACGGTGTCACCGTCCAGTTGAGCGTCACCGAGTCCGGCATCGAGGTGGGCTGGCCCGACGGTCGCAAGCTCGATGCCGTGCTCACGGCCGAGGCGCAGATTGTTCTGGGGCTTGCGGCAGGCCTACTCGCCCTTGACGACATCGCTCCGCTCGTCGACATCAAAGGCGATATTTCCGCATTGCGTGTTTTCTTCGACGCGCCGAAGTCCGCCGTCGACGTTTCGAAGTGATCCCGCTTCGTCAGCGTCGCTGAACCAACAGCGTCTGCGCCGATGTCCCGATGAAGCCCTGTTCGTCGAACAGCTCGGCCGTGGTCGACCCGAGGCCGTCGGGCCCGATCGAGCCGCGGGCGCGCAAGCAGAACTCCGCGCCCACGGGGGCGCGGTGCAGGTGCACCGTGGTGTCGGTGTTCATGAACATGAACTCATTCGGATCCAGTGTCGCGCCAACGCCATTCGCGGAATCGACCACCATCGCCAGCCGCTGCAGGTCGGTCGGTTCCTCGTCGTCGACCAACGAAATGAGCGGCCGCATCCACACCACCGAGGCGTTGGCATCGTCGGGCTGCGGCACCCAGGTGACGGTCTCGAGGTAGCCGGGCCGGCCCTGCCAGGAATGGCGGAAACCGGTGTCGGGCACCCGGGGCATCGGCGGGTACCGATCGAGGGCCGCGTCACGAGTGTCGGTTGTCGCCAAGAGCCACGCCGACATTCGCGCGACCGCACGTTCCGAACCGTCCCGCTGGGCGGCCGTCATCTCCGCGGTCATCATGCAGATGCGCGAGCCTGGTCGGGAGACCCAGGCCCGGACCGCAACGGGCGCAACGGGAATCGCGCCGAGGATGTCGAGGGTCAGCCGGCCCACCTGCATGCCGTTCCCGGCGGCCAGCTCTTCGATGGATTTGGTCAGCAGCGCCAGCGGCGGCGACCCGTGCTGGATGCTCTCGTCCCAGTTGCTGCCGGTACCTTCGGTCGATTCGAAGCGCTGCAGACCGCCGACAACGCCACCGTCGTCCAGCCGACGGTAGTAACAGTCGATCATGCGGCCCCGAAACTCTCGGGCCAGCCGGGATACGGCGGGGGAGTGCCACCGAAGGCGGGGCACAGGTCTTGATGGGTGCACCAGGAACACAGCTTCGACGGGTTGGGGCGGAAATCGCCGGTCTCGCCGGACTTCTGGATGGCGTGCCAGATGGCCATCAGCGTCTTCTCGAACCTTTCCAACTCGGCCAGATCGGGGCTGTAGTCCAGCACCTGACTGTCCGCCAGATACAACAACCGCAGCCGAGCCGGCACCACGCCACGTATGCGGAGCAGGGCCACCGCGTAGAACTTCATCTGGAACATGGCCTTGAATTCGGCCAGCGCCCGCGCTTCCGGCGGGGCCTTGCCGGTCTTGTAATCGACCACGCGCAGCTCACCGGTCGGCGCCACGTCGATCCGGTCGACGAATCCGCGCAGCAGCGTGCCGTCGGACAACTCGACCTCGACGCGTTGTTCGCAGCACTGCGGATCGAAGCGCGTCGGATCCTCGAGCCGGTAATACCCCGACAGCAGGGCCCGCGCTTCGTCGAGCAGCGTCTCCCGCAGTTCGGGCGCGATCTCCTCGGCCAGCTCGGGCTTCTCTGCCACCACGGCATCCCAGGCCGGCGTCACCAGGGACAACGCTGTCTCCGGCACGCGGTCGCTAGCCGGCAGCGCGTACAGCTGCTCGAGTGCGGCGTGCACCAGTGAACCTCGCAACTGCGCGGTCGACGACGGCTCCGGCAGTCGGTCGATGGCCCGGAACCGGTAGAGCAGCGGGCACTGTTTGAAATCACCGGCCCGCGACGGTGACAGTGCCGGCCGCCGGGTCGGGGCGGCAGATGTCATGCGCGATCCGCCTTCGGCTCCTCGCTGGTGGTGCTCATGGCAGCAGCTTATGTGGGGGCAACGACAAAGTTGCCGAACCCCGGCCGTCTACCGGGAGGGGTCGGCTGGCAGGCTGGCCCGGTGAGAATCACCGGACCCTTCACCGTCGGCGACCGCGTCCAACTGACCGACGCCAAAGGCCGGCACTACACGATGGTGCTGGCCACAGGTGGGGAATTCCACACCCATCGCGGCATCGTCGCGCACGACTCGGTGATCGACCAGCCAGAGGGCAGCGTCGTGAAATCCACCAACGGCGACCCGTTCCTGGTGCTGCGCCCGCTGCTGATCGACTACGTGCTGTCGATGCCGCGCGGCGCGCAGGTGATCTACCCGAAGGACGCCGCGCAGATCGTGCACGAGGGCGACATCTTCCCCGGCGCACGGGTTTTGGAGGCCGGCGCCGGCTCCGGTGCACTGACCTGTTCGCTGCTTCGGGCGGTCGGCCCGGGCGGTTCCGTGACCTCCTATGAAGTCCGTGACGACCATGCGGTGCACGCGGTGCGCAACGTCGAGACCTTCTTCGGCGAGCGGCCCGAGAACTGGAACCTGGTCATCGCCGACCTCAACGACTACGACGGCGGGGAAGTCGACCGCATCGTGCTCGACATGCTCGCGCCGTGGGACGTGCTGGAGACGGTCGCGAAGGCGCTGGTTCCGGGCGGCGTCCTGATCGTCTACGTCGCGACGGTCACCCAGCTGTCGAAGACGGTCGAGGCGCTGCGTGCGCAGCAGTGCTGGACCGAACCGCGGTCGTGGGAGTCGCTGCAGCGCGGCTGGGACGTCGTCGGCCTTGCGGTACGGCCGCAGCATTCGATGCGCGGCCACACCGCGTTCCTGATCAGTGCGCGTCGCCTCGCGCCGGGCGCGGTGACGCCGCAGCCGTTGCGGCGCAAGCGCAACATCTAGTCGTCGCTGCTGACCAGGCCGCGTCGCACGGACAGCAGTTCGATCTCGGGACGCGCCGCCACCTGACGTTCGGCGGCGTCGAGTACCTCGACGACGTGATGGCGGTCAGCCGCGACGACCGACACCCCGATCGCCGCGCGGCGGTGCAGATCCTGATTGCCGCTCTCGGCGGCGGACACGAAGAACTTGCGCTGCAGTTCGGCGATGATCGGACGGATGACCGAGCGCTTCTCTTTCAATGAGTGCACGTCGCCGAGCAGCACGTCGAATTCCAGCCATCCGACCCACATCGGCGGCTCAGCGACCAGGCGCGGGTGACGCGCCCGGGCCGCCTGGACCGCCCGGCTGCCCCACCTTGAGCAGCAGGTTCGCGGTCTGGCGATTCAGCTGCCAGGCATCCCGGATGGGACTGAATTCCATGGGGAACGTGAACTTGTTGTCCGGTACGGCGACCGAACTGATCGTGATGGTGGCGATGATGTCGCCCGGCTGCCCGGCCGACCACAGCAGGTCCGTCGCCGTCACGTTCATCGGATTGAAGCCGTTGTCGCGCAGCGCCTTGGTGAAGTTGTCCAGCCCGGCCTGATCCTCGGCGGTGCCGTATTGGATCAGCCCGATCTTTTGTGCCGAGGGCACCGCGGGATCGGCGATCTTGTACAGCACCGCGGTGATCGCATCGGGTGAGGGCAGCGGCGCCGCCGCGGGTGCCTTGGCGTCGGTGGTGAGCAGCGAACGGGGCATCGGGTCGGCCGGCGGCTCGACGTGTTCACTGCACCCGGCCAACCCGATCGCCGCCGCGATGACGGCGATCAGGGTCCCTCGGATCGGCTTCACCGGGCTGGTCCTGGCGCCTACTTCACCGACGACAGCAGGGCCATGGCCGACCCCTTGGACAGTTGCCAGCCGGTCGGGCTGGGGCCGGCGACGAAGGTCAGCGGCTGGGATGCGGTTGCGCCGGTGGCGGCGGTGGCCGTGACGTTGGCCGTCGCGGTGCCGTCTCCGAGGTCATCGATGTCGGCAACGGCGAAGTTCATGGGGAACACACCCTGCTTCACGGCGTTGCTGTACGCCCGGTCGGCGGTGATGGCCTCGAGGCGGCCGACGCCACCCTGGATGTAGCTGCCCTTGGACCCGGCGAAGCTCCCGGCAGCCGTCAGCCCGGTGAGCGTGGACACCAGAGTCGTCTGCAGGCCCGGCGCGGGCGCCTGGGGCAGCGGCACCTGGCGCACGACCGGCGCGACGGCCGTCGACGTTCCAGTGGTCGGGATGGCCGTCTGCGAAGCCACGGTCGTACCGACGGCGGCAGCACCGACCAGGGCGGTGGCTGCGATGCCGGTGACGAGGGATTTGACGATCACTGCGGTCCTTTCGATGAGCCCGACTCGGGTATGAGGTTAACAGCGCGGTCAGAGCAACACCCGTGTGTCGCGATTCCTTGAACGCCCATGAATGACGGATGGCCGGTAGCGTTGAGGTATCCGCCGCACCAACTTCCGGTGTGGGAAAGGAGCTCAAGATGTCTGAAATGGATCGCCCGGACGCCTTCGGTAGCCCGGGCACATCTCGTCAGAACCCCATGTCCAGCACCGATGCCGCCGAGTTGGCGCGGCTTCGCAGCGAGACGGCGGCGCTGCGTGAGCAGCTCACGAATGCGGCCGCGGCGCACCGCGGACCGCGTGACGTGCAGCAGCTCGAGGCCCGCATCGATTCGCTGACGACCCGCAACGGCAAGCTGATGGACACTCTCAAAGAGGCGCGGCAGCAGTTGCTGGCGCTTCGTGAAGAGGTCGATCGGCTGGGGCAGCCGCCCAGCGGGTACGGCGTCTTGCTGCTCGCCCACGACGACGACACCGTCGACGTCTTCACCTCCGGTCGCAAGATGCGGCTGTCGGTCTCACCGAACATCGAGGTGTCCGAACTCAAGCAGGGGCAGACCGTCCGCCTCAACGAGGCGCTGACGGTGGTCGAGGCCGGCTCGTTCGAGTCGGTCGGTGAGATCTGCACCCTGCGCGAAATCCTGAACGACGGAAAGCGCGCGCTGGTGGTCGGCCACGCCGACGAGGAGCGCATCGTGTGGCTCGCCGAACCGCTGATCGCGCTGGAATATCTGGATCCCGAGATCGTCGAGTTGCTCGACGACGCCGACGACCTGTTGGACGAGCGGGCGCGCAAGCTGCGGCCGGGCGACTCGCTGCTGGTCGACAGCAAGGCCGGGTACGCCTTCGAGCGGATCCCCAAGGCCGAGGTCGAGGATCTGGTCCTCGAAGAGGTGCCTGACGTCAGCTACGAGGACATCGGTGGCTTGACGCGGCAGATCGAGTTGATCCGCGACGCGGTGGAACTGCCGTTCCTGCACAAGGATCTGTACAAGGAGTACTCGCTGCGGCCGCCGAAGGGCGTGCTGCTCTACGGCCCTCCCGGTTGCGGCAAGACGCTGATCGCCAAGGCCGTGGCCAACTCGCTGGCCAAGAAGATGGCCGAAATCCGGGGCGACGACGCTCGCGAGGCCAAGAGCTACTTCTTGAACATCAAGGGCCCCGAGCTGCTGAACAAGTTCGTCGGCGAGACCGAACGGCACATCCGGCTGATCTTCCAGCGGGCGCGCGAGAAGGCCTCCGAGGGCACCCCGGTGATCGTGTTCTTCGACGAGATGGACTCGATCTTCCGCACCCGTGGCACCGGCGTCAGCTCCGACGTGGAGACGACGGTTGTGCCGCAGCTGCTTTCGGAGATCGACGGTGTCGAGGGCCTGGAGAACGTCATCGTCATCGGCGCCTCCAACCGCGAGGACATGATCGACCCGGCGATCCTGCGGCCCGGCCGCCTGGACGTCAAGATCAAGATCGAGCGGCCGGATGCCGAAGCGGCACAGGACATCTTCTCCAAGTACCTGACGGAGAACCTGCCGGTGAACGAGGACGACCTGGCCGAGTTCAACGGTGACCGCGCGCTCACCATCAAGGCGATGATCGAGAAGATCGTGGACCGGATGTACGCGGAGATCGACGACAACCGCTTCCTGGAGGTGACCTACGCCAACGGCGACAAGGAGGTCATGTACTTCAAGGACTTCAACTCCGGGGCCATGATCCAGAACGTCGTGGACCGGGCCAAGAAGTACGCCATCAAGTCGGTGCTGGAAACCCAGCAGCGCGGTCTGCGGGTGCAGCATCTGCTGGACTCCATCGTCGACGAGTTCGCCGAGAACGAGGACCTGCCCAACACCACCAATCCCGATGACTGGGCGCGCATTTCGGGCAAGAAGGGCGAGCGGATCGTCTACATCCGGACTCTCGTCACCGGCAAGAGCTCGTCCGCGAGCCGGGCCATCGACACTGAATCCAACCTGGGTCAGTACCTGTAACAGCACGACCGGTGTGAGGGCTGTGCGCGCAATTCTCCGGAATTGTCCGCACGGTCCTCACATTCGTTTGCGGTCGGCGAGGTAGCGGTCCCGCGCGTCGAGCCGGCGACGCAGGCTGTCGATCTGTGGGTCGACGAACTCGGCGCGGTACTCGGCATCGGTCGTGGTGCGCGCGGTGATGTACATGAAGGTCAGGGCGCCCAGGAAGAGCGTCGTCTGGATCAGCGCTTCCGGAATCGGCAGCGTCATGCCGAAGATGGTGCCGTCGAGTGACCCGTTTTTGCGCGTCCACTCCGCCAGGAGTTGCGGGCTGATCAGGATCAGGCCGAGCACCAAGAAGATGAATGCGGTCACCAGGGCGACGATCAGCAACTGCAGTACTTGCGACATGGCAAGGACGAACACCACGTTGACACGTTCGATGCGGGACAACGGGATTCGGTGGTCGGGCGCGGGCAGGTGCGCGAACGGCGTGTCGGCCAACACGGCGTTCTGGGTCTCGGGTGCCTCGGGCGCCGATGCGGTCAGGATCGGCCGGACCCGGTCGATAGTGGTCGCGATGACGAACGCCACGGCGATCAGTGCCAGGAAGCACAGTGCGGACCACAGCCGGGCTCGACTGACGATGGCCGCCATCAGCCAGACGTAGGTGTTGAAGAACACCAGCACTGTCAACAGCATGATCGGCAGGGCGCGCACGAACAGGGTGCCCACCAGCGTCAGGTTGTGCGCCGTGGTGTCCAGGGCCCAGCCCAGGATCGACCCGATGCCGGTCGCGGTGCAGACCAGGATGACGGCGATGATCACGCCGACGTAGATCAAGTTGCCGCCGACTTTGGGACCAGGACCACCGAGCACCGCGCCGACGGCGCACACCGCCACCGATACGGCGGCCGCGGCCGCGCGGGTGCGCCACGACGAGACGCGCGACACCAGCCAGCCGGCCAGCGCGGCCACCGGCGCCACCAGCAGGAGCAGCGCCAGGACGAACCACTCGGTCCGGGTGGGTTGGCCCTCGATGTTGATGGTGTGTTTGCCGGTGACGGCGGTGACGAGGATCGAGTTCGCCATGAACACCGCGAACGCGGCCAGCGCCGGCGCCGAGCGTTGCCACAGCCGTCGCACGAGCGCTCCCGGGCGTAGCACCGCGGGCAGCCCCCGGCGCAGAAACCAGGTCTCGGCGGCGACCCGGTCGGCCGCAGATGTGGTCATGGGCCCAATCGTGCAACATGACACCCGTCTAGGCTGTGCGGCATGCAACGGATCATCGGAACAGAGGTCGAATACGGCATTTCCTCGCCGTCAGATCCGACCGCGAACCCGATCCTCACGTCCACCCAGGCGGTGCTGGCGTACGCGGCGGCCAGCGGTATCCAGCGGGCCAAGCGCACCCGGTGGGACTACGAGGTCGAGTCCCCGCTGCGCGACGCCCGTGGCTTCGACCTGAGCCGCTCCACCGGGCCGGCGCCGATCGTCGACGCCGACGAGATCGGCGCGGCCAACATGATCCTCACCAACGGTGCCCGGCTGTACGTCGACCACGCGCACCCGGAGTACTCCGCTCCCGAGGTCACGGACCCGATGGACGCGGTCATCTGGGACAAGGCCGGCGAACGCGTCATGGAGGCCGCTGCGCGGTACGTGGCGAGCGTCCCGGGCGCGGCCAGGCTGCAGCTGTACAAGAACAACGTCGATGGCAAGGGCGCGTCGTACGGCACGCACGAGAACTACCTGATGAGCCGGCAGACGCCGTTCAACTCGGTGATCGCCGGGTTGACGCCGTTCTTCGTGTCCCGTCAGGTCGTGACGGGTTCCGGCCGCGTCGGCATCGGGCAGTCGGGGGACGAGCCGGGCTTCCAGCTGACTCAGCGCGCCGACTACATCGAGGTCGAGGTCGGGCTCGAGACGACGCTCAAGCGCGGCATCATCAACACCCGCGACGAGCCGCATGCCGACGCCGACAAGTACCGCCGGCTGCACGTCATCATCGGTGACGCCAACCTGGCGGAGACGTCGACGTACCTCAAGGTGGGCACCACGTCGCTGGTGCTCGACCTGATCGAGTTCGGGCCGGCCGAGGGCATCGACCTGTCCGATCTGGCGCTGGCCCGCCCGGTGCACGCGGTGCACGTGATCAGCCGCGACCCGTCGCTGCGTGCGACCGTGGCCCTGGCCGACGGCCGCGAGCTGACCGCCCTTGCCCTGCAACGCATCTACCTCGACCGGGTGGCCAAGCTGCAGGAGCGGCGCGACCCCGATCCGCGCGCCGACCACGTCCTCGAGACCTGGGCGCACGTGCTGGATCTGCTGGAGCGCGATCCGATGGAATGCGCCGAAATCCTGGACTGGCCGGCCAAGCTGCGCCTGCTGGAGGGCTTCCGGCAGCGGGAGAACCTGGGCTGGAACGCCCCGCGCCTGCACCTGGTGGACCTGCAGTACTCCGACGTGCGGCTGGACAAGGGGCTGTACAACCGCCTGGTCGCGCGTGGCTCGATGAAGCGGCTGGTCACCGAGCAGCAGGTGCTGGATGCGGTGGAGAATCCGCCCACCGATACGCGCGCCTACTTCCGTGGCGAGTGCCTGCGCCGGTTCGGCGCGGACATCGCCGCGGCCAGCTGGGACTCGGTGATCTTCGACCTCGGCGGCGAGTCGCTGGTGCGGATTCCGACGCTGGAACCGCTTCGTGGAAGCAAGGCACACGTCGGTGCGTTGCTGGATTCAGTGGACAGCGCCGTCGAGTTGGTGGAACAGCTCACGACGTAAACGCTTGTGTTCCCGGGGAACCCGGGCGCGGACCGGTAGTGTGAAGTTAGATATCGAGCAATCAGGAGGCGGCGATGGCTCAGGAACAGACCAAGCGCGGTGGCGGCGGCGGCGAGGACGACGACGTCTCGGGCCCGTCTGCCGCAGGTCAGGAACGTCGCGAGAAGCTCGCCGAGGACACTGATGATCTGCTCGATGAGATCGATGACGTGCTGGAAGAGAACGCTGAGGACTTCGTGCGCGCGTATGTCCAAAAGGGCGGCCAGTGACCCCTGCGTTCGAGCCTTTCTCTGATCGACTGGATGTCACCTCACCCCACCTGAACCTGTCCTCGTTTTCGGACTTTCTGAGCCGGCAGGCGCCCCACTTGCTGCCGGCCGCGGATGTGAGGAGCAATTGGGGTTCAGCGGGTGATCCTCGATCTGGTGCGGACCTGCCCCATGGCACGACGATCGTCGCGATCAAGTACCCCGGTGGTGTGCTGATCGCGGGCGACCGCCGGGCCACCCAGGGCAACATGATCGCCAGCCGTGACGTGCAGAAGGTGCACATCGCCGACGACTACACCGCGACCGGTATCGCCGGCACCGCGGCCATCGCGGTGGAGTTCGCGCGGCTGTACGCCGTCGAGCTGGAGCACTACGAGAAGCTCGAAGGGGTGCCGCTGACGTTCCGCGGCAAGGTCAACCGGCTGGCCATCATGGTGCGCGGCAACCTCGCCGCGGCGATGCAGGGCTTCGTCGCGCTGCCGCTGCTGGTGGGTTATGACCTGGACGACTCCGACCCCGGCAACGCCGGTCGCATCGTCTCGTTCGACGCCGCCGGCGGCTGGAACATCGAGGAAGAGGGCTACCAGTCGGTGGGCTCGGGTTCGCTGTTCGCCAAGTCGTCGATCAAGAAGCTGTATTCGCATGTGACCGATGCCGATTCGGCGCTGAAGGTCGCCATCGAGTCGCTGTACGACGCGGCCGACGACGATTCGGCCACCGGCGGACCCGATCTGACCCGTGGTATCTATCCGACCGCGGTGCTGATCGGTGCCGAGGGCGCCGAAGAGGTGACCGACGAGCGGATCGCCGCGCTGGCCCGGGAAGTCATCGCCAACCGGACGCGCGCGAGAGGTAATGCCTGATGAGCTTTCCGTATTTCATCTCGCCCGAACAGGCGATGCGGGAACGTTCCGAGCTTGCGCGCAAAGGCATTTCGCGGGGCCGTAGCGTGGTCGTGCTGGCCTACGAGGGCGGCGTGCTGTTCGTCGCGGAGAACCCGTCGCGGTCGCTGCAGAAGGTCAGCGAGCTGTACGACCGGGTGGGCTTCGCCGCGGTCGGCCGGTTCAACGAGTTCGACAACCTGCGTCGCGGCGGCATCCAGTTCGCCGACACCCGTGGCTACGCCTACGACCGGCGCGACGTCACCGGCCGTCAGTTGGCCAACGTCTACGCCCAGACGCTCGGCACCATCTTCACCGAGCAGGCCAAGCCCTACGAGGTGGAGCTGTGCGTCGCCGAGGTCGCGCACTACGGCGAGACGAAAGCCCCTGAGCTGTACCGGATCACCTACGACGGGTCCATCGCCGACGAGCCGCATTTCGTCGTCATGGGTGGCACCACCGAGCCGATCATCGCCGCGCTCAACGACTCCTATGAGGAGAATGCGAGCCTGGCCGACGCGGCGAAGATCGCCGTCGACGCGCTGCATGCCGGCGCCGGCGACCGGGTGCTGGGGGCGGCCACGCTCGAGGTCGCGATTCTCGACGCCAACAAACCCCGTCGGGCATTCCGCCGGATCACCGGTGCGGCGCTGGACGCCGTCCTGCCGAAGGCCGAGGCCGAAGCGAAGGACGACGAGTCCGACGACAAGGCCGACAAGGCCAAGGGCGAGGGCGGCGACAAGCCCTTAGACGACGCCGCCGAGTAATTACCTGGCCGACGGCACCGTCGCCAGTCCGCGCAGTAGCACCGTGAGGCCGAACTCGAAGGCGTCGTCGGCGCGCTCGGGCTTGCTGCTGCCCGTCGCCAGTGCGGCCGCGAACGCCGGCGCGACCTCGGAGCCGGCCTGCCAGGGTTCGTCGGGTGCGGCGACGTCGAGGGCCGAGCCCAGGACGAACGAATCGATCAGCGTGATGGCGCGCAGGGTGTCCGCGGGGTCGAATCCGGCCCGGCTGAACGCGACCGCCAGCACGTTGTACATGGTGAGGGCGTGGTCGCTGTTCACCGCATGCGCGGTCAACAGGGGGATGAGTCGCGGGTAGCGGGCGTAGCTCTGGCGGTAGGACCGCATGATGTCGGCGACGACGTCGGTCCACGGGCGCTGCGGGTCGTCGGCGGGCAGCGCGACGTCGGACATCGCCCGTTCGCGCAGCAGTTCGACGATCTGTTCGCGCCCGGCGACGTGGTTGTACAGCGATGACGGGCTGACCTTCAGGGCCCGAGCCAGTTCCGGGACGGTGAAGCCACCGGTCCTGTTGACCAAATCCATTGCTGCGCCGGCGATGCGGTCGGTCGAAAGCAGCGGTTTGGAGGGGCGGCCCATGGCATATGTCTACTACCTCTTTACAAACAGGGGTAAGTGGGGTCACAATAAAACGAATTGCATTCGTTTTAGGAGTACAGCTGATGATCACCCTGACCGCCACCGCACCCGAGTCGCTGTCCCGCAGCACCGAGTCGACGCGACCGCCGGTCCGGGTCGGTCTGGTGCAGCACCGCTGGCGTTCCGACGCCGACGAACTCGCCAAGGTGCTGCGCGACGGCATCGACCGGGCGGCGGGAGAGGGCGCCGCGCTGGTCTGCCTGCCGGAGATCACGCTGTTGCGGTACCCCGCCGACACCCCGGCCGGCCCGAATCCGGGCGACACCGCCGAAGACCTCCTGGAAGGTCCCACGTTCGCGCTGGCCGCCGAAGCGGCCCGGGCCAACGACGTCTTCGTCCACGCTTCTCTCTACGAAAAGTCACCGGCTGCAGACGGTTTGGGCTTCAACACGGCGATCCTGGTGGCTCCGTCGGGCGAGCTGGCGGGCCGGACCCGCAAGATGCACATCCCGATCTCCGCGGGTTACTACGAAGACACCTACTTTCGTGCGGGCCCGGCCGAGGGCAACCCGTATCCCGTCTACGAGCCGGACGGCCTCGGCGCCAAGCTGGGCATGCCGACGTGCTGGGACGAATGGTTCCCCGAGGTGGCCCGCAACTACTCGCTCGGCGGCGCCGAGATCGTCATCTACCCGACGGCCATCGGCTCCGAACCGGTCTTTCCGGCCTTCGACACCCAACCGCTGTGGCAGCAGGTCATCGTCGCCAACGGCATCAACAGTGGCCTGTTCATGGTGGTGCCCAATCGAATTGGCGATGAGGGCGCCGTGACCTTCTACGGCTCGTCGTTCATCTCCGACCCGTACGGGCGGGTGCTGGTGCAGGCCCCGCGCGACGAGGAGGCGGTGCTGGTCGCCGATCTGGACCTCGACCAGCGCCGCGACTGGCTGGAGCTGTTCCCGTTCCTGCTCACTCGGCGGCCGGAGAGCTATGGCGCGCTGACCGCGCCCGTTGACGCGCAGCGACCCTACGGTGCCGGCCACGCGGCCACCGCGGTGGTGAAATGACGAACTATGTGATGCCCGCCGAGAGCGCGCCGCAGGACCGGGTGTGGATGGCGTTTCCGTCCGAGGGCTATTCGTTGGGGGACAACGAGACCGAACACCACGAGGCCCGCTCGACGTGGTCGGCGGTGGCACACGCGGTGCTGGAGTTCGAACCCGTGACCGTGGTGGTGGACCCCGCTGAGATGGCTGTCGCGCGGCGCTACCTGTCCACCGAGGTCGACATCATCGAGGCTCCGCTGAACGACGCCTGGATGCGTGACATCGGCCCGACCTTCGTGCACGCCGGCGACGGTTCGGTGGCTGCGGTGGACTGGGTGTTCAACGGTTGGGGTGGCCAGGACTGGGCGCGCTGGGATCACGATGCGAAAATCGCTGCGGCAGTCGCCGATTGGGCCGGTGTTCCGTTGGTCAGCTCGTCGCTGGTAAACGAAGGCGGCGGCATCCAGGTCGACGGGCAGGGCACGGTGCTGGTCACCGAAACCGTCCAGCTGGACCCGGGCCGCAACCCCGGTGCCACCAAGGCTGATATCGAGGCCGAGCTGGTCCGTGCCATCGGAGCCACTCATGCCGTGTGGTTGCCGCGCGGTCTGACGCGTGACTCGGAGCGCTTCGGCACCCGTGGACACGTCGACATTGTCGCGGCCATCACCTCACCGGGGCGTCTACTGCTGCATGCGCAGCGCTCCGACGCGCATCCGGACCACCTGGTGTGCAAGGAGATTCGCGCGGCCCTCGCCGAGACCTGCGACGCCACGGGCCGGCCGTGGGAGATCGTCGAACTCCCGGCACCGGATCTGCTGACCGACGCCGAGGGCTACGTCGACTACAGCTACATCAACCACCTCGTGGTCAACGGCGGCGTCATCGCGTGCGCATTCGGGGATCCGCGCGACGCCGACGCGGCGGCGATCCTGGCCGAGCAGTACCCCGGCCGCCGGGTGGTCAGCATTGATGCCCGGCCGCTGTTCGAGCGCGGCGGCGGCATCCACTGCATCACACAGCACCAGCCGTCGGCGCGGTGATCTGAGCCTTTTGGGATCTCAGCTGTTTGGCTGATGCCCGGCTACTCGAGTGGTGCTTTATTGAAGTCATCGCCCCATGGACGCCGCTGATTGTTCGGGAGGTCGCGACGGCTCCTCGGCCGCGACCTGCACTGCCCGACAAGTGACTTCAGAAGGCGGCTTCTCATGAAATACCTGGTGCAATGGCATGCGATCGATCCGGCCCGGATGCGGACGACGGCCGAACACTTCCTGCAGACGGGCGCAAAACCGCCCGATGGCGCAACCCAACTCGGGCGGTGGTTCGGTCTCAACGGCAGCGGCTGCTCGGTGATCGAGGCTGCTGACGCCAAGCCGGTGTTCGAGCTCATCTCCGAATGGCAGGAGTATCTCCAGATCGAAGCCACACCCGTAATCGAAGACGACGAGTTCGGCGCGATCGTCGCCAAGCTCTACGGATAGCGGGCGCTCACGGCGGCCCGCCGGGCGGGTTTGGCCGAGGCCCTGCTGGGTACCATCCACGACATGGCCATCAAACTCGAGAACGTCGGCATTGCCGTGCGCGATCTCGACGCGACTATCGCGTTCTTCACCGACCTCGGCCTCACCGTTGTCGGGCGCACCACGGTGAGCGGCGAGTGGACCGACACGGCCGTCGGTCTCGATGGCAACCACGCGAACGTCGCGATGCTCGAGACGCCCGACGGCCATGGCCGCGTCGAGCTTTTCGAGTACATCCATCCCGAGGCCATCGAGTCGGAACCGATTCTGCCCAACGTCATCGGTATGCATCGCGTCGCGTTTTCGGTCGACGACATCGACGCGGCCCTCGAGATCGCCGCTCGCCACGGGTGCCACCCGCTCCGTGGCGTGGCGACCTACGAGGACATCTACAAGCTGACGTACGTCCGCGGCCCCAGCGGCATCATCGTGATGTTGGCCGAGGAGCTCAAGAAGAGCTGACCGCCATCAAGCGGCTGACGGCGGCGCTCACCCGGTCGCGGTTGCCCGCGCCGTTGCGCACCACCCACGATGTCAGGTGCTCGAGCAGCTCCCGGATCTCCAGCAGCGCCTGAATGCGCCCGCTCTCATCGGTCTTCCCGGTCAGCACCTCGGACCACAGGGTGTCGAGATCGAGGATGTCACGCACCGTCGCGTAGGCCATCGCCACGTCGGATGTGCTCACCGAAAGCCGTTCCTGCATACGGTAGATGGTGCCGGGGCCGACGCGGTTGATCAGCTCACCGGCCACCGAAGTCGCGACGATCTCGCGGCGCAGCGGGTGGTTCGCGATCTCGGTCCGAGCCTGCTCGGCGATCCCGGCCGGGAAGTACTGCTCCAGGCGGCCGACGAACATCTCGTGGTCCGGCACGTCGGAGGCCAACAGCTCCTGCGACACCAGGTTTTTGGATTGCGCCAGCAGTACAGCGATTTCGGGACGGGTGAGCCCGAGCCCGACGAGGCGACGGCGGTCCAGTTCCTGCTTGGACGGCAGTCCCTCGACGTCGGGGTCGACGCCTGCTTGGTCCCGCAGATTGCCGATGAGCCGCACGTGCCGCTCCAACAGCGAGCCGGCCTCTGCGGCGGCCATGCTGATCGCGAGAATCTGGTCGGCGTTGTCCGCCAGTACCCGTGCGGCGACGTCGTCGGTGGCTCCGGCGAGCAGCGTATTGCGTTGAGCGGTGGCGATGTTGCCGGCGTCCAGCGCGATCTTGAGGTTGACTTCGAGGTCCGAGGTCGCGACCCCGGCGGCGTTGTCGATGAAGTCGGCGTTGACCCGGCCTCCGTTCAACGCGAACGCGATGCGTGCCTGCTGCGTCAGGCCGAGGTTTCCGCCCTCGCCGATCACCTTGCAGCGCAACTGCGACGCGGTGACGCGTACCCGGTCGTTCGCCTTGTCCTGGGCGTCCGCGTCGGTTTCGTTGTCGGCGCGGACGTATGTGCCGACGCCACCGTTCCACAGCAGATCGACCGGTGCGCGCAGCACGGAATTGATCAGCTCGTCGGGCGTGCACGCGGTGGCTTCGATGCCGAGGCTCGCCCTCGCCTGCTGTGACAGCGGGATCGACTTGGCGGTGCGCGGCCACACCCCGCCGCCGGCGGAGATCAGCGCCGGGTCGTAGTCCTGCCAGCTCGAGCGGGGGAGCGCGAAGAGGCGCTCGCGCTCGACGAAGGACACCCCGGGGTCCGGATTCGGGTCGAGGAAGATGTGCCGGTGGTCGAACGCGGCGACCAGCTTGATGTTGCGGGACAACAGCATTCCGTTACCGAACACGTCACCGGACATGTCGCCGATACCGGCGACGGTGAACGGGTCGGCGTCGATGTCGTGACCGGCCTCGGCGAAGTGCCGGCGCACCGACAGCCACGCACCGCGGGCGGTGATGCCCATGGCCTTGTGGTCGTATCCGGCCGATCCGCCCGAGGCGAAGGCGTCGCCCAGCCAGAAGTCGTACTCGGCGGCAATGGAATTGGCCAGATCGGAGAAGGTTGCGGTGCCCTTGTCGGCGGCCACGACAAGGTAGGCGTCGTCGCCGTCCGGGCACACGGTGTGGTCCGGGTGGACGACAGAGCCGTCGACGATGTTGTCGGTGACGTCGAGCAGACCGCGGATGAAGGTGCGGTAGCCGTCCGCGGGGTCGACAGTGGCAGAACGCAAGACGAACGCACCCTTGGCGCCGGTCGGCACGATCGGGGCGTTCTTCACGGCCTGCGTCTTCATCAGGCCCAGCACCTCGGTGCGGAAGTCCTCGGCGCGATTCGACCAGCGCAGTCCGCCCCGGGCGATCGCGCCGCTGCGCAGATGCACGCCCTCGACGGTGTCGGAGTGGACGAAGATTTCGCGGTAGGGGACAACGGGTCCGGTGATCGACAGTCGCGACGAGTCGATCTTGAACGACACGTAGTTCTTGGGCAGGCCGTCTGCGCCCAGCTGGAACCAGTTGGTGCGCAACGTCGCGGTGACGAACGCGTGCAGCGCCCGCCGGATCCGGTCGTCGTCGAGTGAGGTGGCGGCAGCCACCAGGCCGGCGACCTCGCGATCGGCCGACTCGATGTCCGCCGTCGCGTTCGGATTGAACCGGGCGTCGAACAGGGTCAGCAGTGCGTTGACGAATTCGGGCGCGGCGACGAGGGATTCGACGATGTAGTCCTCGGAGAAACTCAGCCCGGTCTGCCGGAGAAACCGGCAGGCGGCGCGGATCAGCACCGCCCGGCGCCAATCGACCCCGGCGGCCGCGATGAGCATCGCGTACCGGTCGACGCTCCAGCGGCCCGCGATGCTGGCCTCGCAGGCCTGCGCAACCAGATCACGTGTGGCGTCGGAGAGCGAGAGGTCGCCGAACTCGTAGCAGTGTCCGGCATTTTCCGAGTGGTGGTAGGAGGCGACGCGCAGTCCGAAATGCTCGAACATCGCGCAGACGTCGGCCAGCAGCGGTGGCTGCCCGGGCCACTGGATTTGGGCGTGGCTGTATTGCCCGTCGGCGTCGAAAGACACCCGGGCAGAGGAACTCTGCATGGGAGGACTACTCCGGTCTATGTACTTGGAGGTCTGTGTGTGGAGGAGGGAGATTCGGAAAGTTGTTGCAGCGCAGCTACTGAAGGGCGATGTACTTGGTCTCGAGGTATTCCTCGATGCCCTCGCTGCCGGCTTCACGGCCGATGCCGGACTCCTTGATGCCACCGAAGGGCGCGGCCACGTCGGAGATGACGCCGCGGTTGACGCCCACCATGCCGGCCTCGACGGCCTCGGCGACCCGCAGTGCCCGGTCCAGGCCCTGCGTGTAGACGTAGGCGGCCAGGCCGTATTCGGTGTCGTTGGCGGCGTCGATGCCGGCCTGCTCACCGTCGAATCCGATGATCGCCGCGACCGGACCGAAGATCTCCTCACGCAGGAGGCGGGCGTCGGTCGACACGTCGGCGAGCACGGTGGGCGGGTAGAAGAAGCCTTCGCCAGCGGCGGGTTTGCCACCCGTGGCCACCGTGGCTCCCTTGCCGACGGCGTCCTGCACCAGCTCGTCGACCGTCGCCCGCTGCTTTGCGGTGATCAGCGGACCGACCTGGCTCCCGTCCTGGTCGCCCGGGCCGGTGTTCAGCGCGGCCATCCGCGCGGTGAGCTTTTCGGTGAACTCGGCACGCAACGCGTTGTCGACGTGGATGCGGTTGGCGGCGGTGCAGGCCTCGCCCATGTTGCGCATCTTGGCCGCCATCGCGCCGTCGACCGCCGCGTCCAGGTCGGCGTCGTCGAACACCACGAACGGGGCGTTGCCGCCGAGTTCCATCGAGGTGCGTAGTACCCGTTCTGCGGACTGCGCCAACAGCTTTCGGCCGACCCCGGTGGAACCGGTGAAGGTCAGCTTGCGCAGGCGCGGGTCGGTCAGCAGAGGTCCGGTCAGGCCCGCGGCATCGGTGGTCGGGAGGATCGACAGCACACCGGCGGGCAGGCCGGCGTCGGCGAACACCTGACCGAGCAGCAGCATGGTCAGCGGGGTCTCTGCCGCGGGCTTGACGATCATGGTGCAACCGGCTGCCAGCGCCGGACCGATCTTGCGCGTGCCCATGGCCAGCGGGAAGTTCCACGGTGTGATCGCCAGAGTGGGGCCGACCGGCTGCTTGGTCACGAGGATGCGGCCGTTGCCGGTGGGCGACTGCGTGTAACGGCCGTTGATCCGCACCGCCTCTTCGGCGAACCAGCGCAGGAACTCGCCGCCGTAGTTCACCTCACCCTGGCTCTCGGCCAAGGGCTTTCCCATCTCCATGGTCATGGTCAGGGCGAAGTCGTCGCGGCGCTCCATGACCAGTTCCCAAGCGCGCCGCAGGATCTCGGCGCGTTCGCGGGCCGGGGTGGCGGCCCACGAGGACTGGACGGCAACCGCTTCATCGAGAGCGCGGGCGCCGTCGGCGGGCGAGGCGTCGGCAACCTCCACGAGCACGGCGTCCGTGGCCGGGTCGTGCACGGCGAACCGCGCTCCCGTCGAAGCCGGCACCTGAAGACCGCCGAGCCACAGCTCGGTGGGCATGGACTCCAGCAGCGTGGTGCGGTCGATCATCGGGCTGCCGCCATTTCGCGCACGACGTCACCCAGGACTGCGATGCCCTCGTCGAGCAGCTCGTCGCTGATCACCAGCGGCGGGAGCAGGCGGATGATGTTGCCGTACGAGCCGCAGGTCAGGATGATGACACCGCGCTTGAATGCCTCTGCCGCAACGGCTTTCGTGAATACCGGATCCGGGTCGTTCGTTCCCGGTTTGACGATCTCGATGGCCAGCATGCCCCCGCGGCCGCGGACGTCGCCGATGACTCCGGTGTCGCTGAGAGCCTGCAACTTCGGCAGCACCGAGGCCTCGATGGCGCGGGCCCGGGCGGGCAGGTCCATCTCGGCCATGGCGTCGAGGGTGGCGAGCGCCGCGGCGCAGGCGACGGGGTTGCCGCCGTAGGTGCCGCCCAGGCCGCCGGGGTGTACCGCGTCCAGCAGGTCGGCGCGGCCGGTGATGGCTGCCAGCGGCATACCGCCGGCGATGCCCTTGGCCATGGTGATGATGTCGGGGACGATGCCGTCGTGCTCGGAGGCGAACCATGCCCCGGTGCGGGCGAAGCCCGTCTGCACCTCGTCGGCGATGAAGACGACGCCGTTGGCCTTGCACCAATCAACAATGGTGGCAAGGAATCCCGGCGCGGGCACGATGAATCCGCCTTCGCCCTGCACGGGCTCGATGATCACCGCGGCGAGAGAAGCGGCGCCGATCTGGGTCTCGATGCGGCTGATGGCGGCCTTGGCGGCGGCCTCGCCGGTCAGGCCGTCGCGGTACGGGTAGGACGCCGGCATCCGGTAGATCTCGGGTGCGAACGGGCCGAACTGCGTCTTGTAGGGCATGGCCTTGGCGGTCAGCGCCATGGTCATGTTGGTGCGGCCGTGGTAGGCGTGGTCGAAGGCGACGACGGCCTGCCGGCCGGTGGCGAGACGTGCCACCTTGACGGCGTTCTCGACGGCTTCGGAGCCCGAGTTGAAGAATGCGGTGCGCTTCTCGTGATCGCCGGGGGTCATGGCGTTGAGCCGCTCGGCGAGTTCCACGTAGCCCTCGTACGGGGTGATCATGAAGCAGGTGTGGGTGAATCGTGCGGCCTGCTGCGCCACCGCCGCGGCGACACCGGCATGCGATGCGCCGACGCTGGTGACGGCGATGCCCGAACCCAGGTCGATCAGCGAGTTGCCGTCGATGTCGACGATGACGCCACCGTCGGCATCCGCCGCGTACACGGGGTTGGAGGAGCTGACGCCACCGGCCACGGCGGCCTGCCGGCGCGCGGACATTTCAGCCGATCGCGGACCGGGCAGCGCGGTGACGATGTTGCGCTTCTGCGCCAGTCGATAGGTGATGTCGGTCATCGGTTGCTCCTGGTGATCGAACGGCTTGTGTACTGCTGATTCTCTGCCGTTGTGGCGCGGATAACTATGTCCACATTGTCGATTTGAAGTGCGGCCCGCACTCCGTTTTGTCGTATCCGTGGGAGCGCTGCGAAAGCCGCCTACTGCGACCTGCGGAAGTAGCTCGGCGCGGTGCCTTCCCAACGCTTGAAAGCGTGGGTGAAGTTGGCGGTTTCGGCGTACCCGAGGTGGCGGGAAATCTCCTCCACCGACAGGTCCTGCTGGAGCAGTTCGACGGCGAGGTGGCGGCGGACCTCGTCGAGCAACGCGCGATAGGACGTGCCTTCGGTGGCGAGCCGACGGCGCAGGGTGCGTGGATCGACGTGCAGTTCGCCGGCGATGGTCGGCATCGACGGCAGCTCACCGGGGTTGTGCAGCAACCGACTGCGGACCTGCCCGGTGACGCCGACACGCGACAACCTGCGTTCGAGCAGGTCTCGGCATTGCTGCTCGATCTTGCGCGCCGTGTTCGCGTCGGCGAGCGGCGACGGCATCTCGAGTACTTCATGTGTGGCGGCGATGCGGTTGGTGCCCTGGCCGGAACGTACGTCGGATGCGGGAAGCCCCCACAGCTCGGCGAGCTTCGCGGCGCGATCGGCGTCGAGCGTCGTCTCTGCCCACGCCGGTGTCAGCGCGAGGTTCGCGCCCTGTGTCGCGGCGACGAATCCGGCAAGGTCGCGCTCGACGATGAATGACCGGACGTCCGTGGGTAATTCGCTGTCATCGGCGACGAGGTACCCGTAGTTGTCGTCGGTCTCCACCGAGAATCGCAAGTGGGTGGGGGAGAGTGCGAGATAGGGCAGGATCAGTTCGACGCCCTGTCGCAGCGTGGGGCTGGCGAGGATCAGGAAGCCCAGCAGGCCGGCCCGTCCCAGCGTGGAGTGCAGTCCCACGTCGATTCCGACGCCTGGCCGGTCGCCAAGTCCCGCAATGAGATTACGGATGACGTCGAATTCCTGGTGTGCCCAGATCTCGGCGTTCTCGTCGTCCAGGTCGGCCTCGGTCAGTCCGCTGCCCGCGAGACACTCCGTCGGCGTCATCCCATGCGCGATGCCGCCCTGCACCATGATGCGGACGCCTTCGGTGCCTCGCGGCACCGCCCAGACCGGGGTCATTCCCACTGTCCGAAAATACCAAATCGGCGTCCCGTTGGAACATTCAATCGTGCGCCCGGCCTCCGTAGCGTTTTCTCCGAGACGCAACCAACGATGGTTGCCTGACAAGACGGAGTGTCGAATGTCGCCAGTTGATGTGGTTGATCGGACGGACAGCGAGGCGGCCGCGCGAACGGCGTTGCCGGATCCGGGGGAGCAGGTACCCAAGCTGGCGTGGCCGACCATGGCGCTGTTTCTCGCCGGCGGAGTGGCATTCGTCGCATCCACCGCCGGCTACCTCGTCGGGGCCGTCCCGACATGGGTCCCCATCGTCGTCAATGCGGTGGTGAGCTTCACGATGTTCACCGTCGTGCACGACGCCGTGCACTACGCGATCAGTTCGACACGCTGGGTCAACGGGTTGGTCGGGCGATTGGCTGTGCCCTTCGTCCAGCCGCTGATCTCGTTTCCGTCGTTCGGGTTCATCCACATTGAGCACCACCGGCATTCGAACGACGACGAGAACGATCCGGACACCTTCGCCTCCCACGGCCCTGTGTGGCAGCTGCCGTTCCGCTGGGCCGTGCTCGATGTCTCCTACGGCAACTATCTGATCCGCAAGATGGGTGGTCGCCCCAAGGCCGAGGTCGCCGAAACCCTGGCATGCGTGGCCATTTCGGTGACCGGGTTGATCGTCGCGATCATGTCGGGCCACTTCTGGACGCTGGCTGTCGTCTTCATCATCCCGCAGCGGATCGCGGTGGTGGTCTTGGCGTGGTGGTTCGACTGGATGCCGCACCACGGTCTCGAGGACACCCAACGCAGTGACCGCTACCGGGCGACCAGAACCCGCGTCGGCATGGAGTGGCTCTACACGCCGTTGATGCTCTCGCAGAACTACCACCTCGTGCACCACCTGCACCCCTCGGTGCCGTTCTACCGGTATACCAAGACCTGGCGCCGCAACGAGGAGGCATACCTGGACCGAAACGCCGCGATTTCCACGGTGTTCGGGCACGGTCTCGACTCCGACGAGTTCCGGGAATGGAAGCAACTGAACGGCAAGCTGGGACGGCTGCTGCCGGTACGGATGCCCGCCCGGTCGAGTTCCCCGCACGCGGTGTTCCACCGCATCCCTGTCGCTGCCGTCGACCCCATCACCGCGGACAGTACATTGGTGACCTTCGCGGTTCCCGAGGCGCTACGCGACGAGTTCCGATTCGAACCAGGTCAGCATGTCTCGGTACGCACCGACCTCGGTGGTCAAGGGGTGCGTCGCAGCTACTCGATCTGCGCGCCGGCCACGCGAGCGCAACTGCGGATCGCGGTGAAGCACATTCCAGGAGGTACGTTCTCGGGTTTCGTGGCCGATCAGCTCGAGGCCGGCGACGTCCTCGACGTGATGACCCCGGCGGGCAGCTTCAGTTCCGCGTTGCATCCGCTGCAGCGGAAGCATTACGTGGGCCTGGTGGCGGGCAGCGGCATCACGCCGGTGTTGTCGATTTTGGCCACTGTCATGGAAATTGAAACCGAGAGCCGCTTCACGTTGATCTATGGCAACCGCACGAAAGAGTCGACGATGTTCCGTGCCGAACTCGACCGTCTCGAATCCCGCTATGCCGACCGCCTCGAAATCCGCCACGTGTTGTCGGGAGAGCCGCGGCACACCCCGAAGCTTTCCGGCCGAATCGATGCGGAACGACTGACCGGCTGGCTGACGGCGGATCTTCGTCCCGACACAGTCGACGAGTGGTTCCTGTGCGGTCCTGCCGCGATGTCCACCGGTGCGCGCGAGACGCTGATCGGGCACGGCGTCGAGCCGGAGCGGATCCATCTCGAATTGTTTACGGGCTTCGACCGCACCGACACACCGGCGCGCGACTACCAGGCAGCGGCCGTCACCGTCCAACTGTCCGGAAAGAGGCAGACTTTCGGCCTCGCCGCCGGCGACACGATCCTGGAAAGCGCATTGCAGGCCGGCAGCAACGCGCCCTACTCGTGCATGGGCGGCGCGTGCGGCACCTGCCGCGCCAAGCTGCTCGAGGGCACGGTCGAAATGGAGCAGAACTTCGCCATTGGCCGGAAGGACCTCGACGCCGGCTACATCCTCACCTGCCAGTCGCATCCGACCAGTCCGACGGTGTCGGTCGACTACGACGGGTGAACCGGGGGATGTCCGGCCATGGCGTTGGTCCTGCGCCCACGCACATCGCTACTCGGCCTTGTGCGCCCAGGATGCAGGGTCAACGGGCACAAGGGAATTGACCCGCCAACGGAAACGCGCCCCGCCATGCCGAAGCGTGACGGGGCGCGTCAGAACGAACTACCTCAGGGCAACGGGGGAGTATCCATCGTCAAGGTCTCGCCCCGGAAGAACGCCGGCTGCGACGCGCGCATGGCGATCATCAGCACCGCGCCGAAGATCAGGATGCCGAAGCCCAGATAGAACACCAGGCCGATGCCGCCGATCTCCGCGCCGCTGCCGCTGGCCGTCGGATCCATGCTGACAAGCACCGACTTGACGAAAACCGAGAGCAGCATGACGCCGCCGAGTAGTGGGAACACCAGCTTGTAGATGACATTGTGCGCGTTGAGGAACAGTTCCTTGCGGAAGAACCACACACAGGCGAATGCCGTGATGCCGTAGTACCAGCAGATCATGATGCCAAGGGCGGCAATGGTATCCAGCAACGTGCGCTCGGACAGCAGTGTCACGATGGTGTAGAACGCGGCGGTGACCACACCGGCGACGACGGTGCTGAACACCGGCGACAGGGTGCGCGGGCTGACGCTGGCGAACCGCTTGGGGAACGCGCCGTAGGTGCCCATCGCCAGCATGGTGCGGGCGGCCGGCAACACGGTGGTCTGCAGGCTGGCGATCGACGAGGCGAACACCGCCAGGAGCAGCAGCGGCCCGCCCCATTCGCCGAGCACCGGGTAGGCCAGCGCGCCGAATACGTTGGCCGCGTTGTCCTTGTTGCCCAGTCCCAGGCCGGTGTCGCCGATTCCGGCGTACATCATGACGGCGACCGCGACCAGGAGGTACGTCAACAGAATCGACAGGACGCAGAGCAATCCGGCGCGACCGGGCACCTTGGTGGGATCCTTGCACTCTTCGCCCAGGGTCAGGCAGGTGTCCCAGCCCCAGAACGCGAAGATGGAGCCGATCAGGCCGATCACGAAGGCGCTCATGGTGAGTCCGGTGAACGGGTCGAACCAGTCGATGTCGAAGGTCAGGTGCCCTTCGGCGCCGCCCGACCGCACGATCGCGACGATCGAGAACGTGACCAGCACGATCATCTGGAAGCCGACCAGGACGTACTGCACCTTCTCGCTGGTCGTGATGCCGCGACAGGAGATGTAGGTGGCGATGGCCAGCAGTGCGACGGTGGACCCGATGTTGACCCAGACGTTGTCGGCCGAGAGCGTGGCGAGCTTCTCGTTGTGCAGCACGTTGCCCAGGAATTCGTAGCCGAACTGGACACCGATCGACGCGAGATTGGACAGGACGATGATGGTGGCGATCACCATGCCCCAGCCACACATCCAGCCGACGTACGGGCCAAAAGCCTTGGTGGACCAGGTGAATGACGCGCCGCAGTCGGGTGCTCGCGAGTTGAGCTCGCGGTACGCATACGCGGTCAGGAACATGGGGATGAAGCCGGCGATCAGGATGGCCGGCATCTTCAGCCCGACGGCCGCGACGATCAGCCCGATGCTGGCGGTGAGCGTATAGCCCGGTGCCACGGTCGAGATACCGAGGATGGCTCCGGTGAAGGTGCCGATTCTGCCTGCGGCGAGGCCCTTGGCGACGAGGCCTTCTTCCCGCTCTACGCGAGCGAGGTCGGAATCGGCCACTTGTTCAGTCATTATCAGCCCCTTCATCTTTCGGAACCACGATCATGGGGACCTGCAGGACGCGCAGCATTTTTGCCGCGGTCGACCCCAGGAAGAGTCGGCGCGGCTGCGCGAGCCGACTGGACCCGACCATGATCACGTCGCCGTCGTGCCAGCCGAGTTTGTTGACGGCGTCCTCGACGCCGGCGCCGGTGGCCACGCGCGAGCTGACCGGAATGCCTTCCGGAAGAAAGGCTTTCGCTTGGTCCAGGGCGTTCTGTGCGTGCTGTTGGGCCAGCTCCAGATCGTCGGAGTCGTCGACGGCGACCAGCGACACCAGGCGCAGAGGTGTGCCGGTGTCCCGGCACAGTCGCAGCGCGCTGTCCAAGAGCAGCTTGGCGCCCGGGCGAGTGCCGACGGCACAGGTGACTTCCCGGATCCGGTCATTGTGCTTCAGGCGGGCACCGCGGGGCGCGATGACCACCGGAATCGGTGACGCGTGGACCAGATCGTTGACCACCGAGCCGAGCGACAGCGAGCCGGCGATGCCACCGCCGGCGCCGCCGACGACCAGTGCCTCGGCCCCGGAGGCTTCTGCCGCCGCGATCAGACCCGCGGTGCTGGACTCGTCGAAGCTCAGGTGGGTGGTCACCTTGAGGTCGCTGGGGACGCTGGCGGCGGCTGCGGCGAGCCAACTTTCGCCTTCGCGCTGCAGGATGCCGCCGGGTGTGGTGGCGAGGGCCGACCGGTCGCTGGGCAGCACCATGCAGAGATCGATCTCGGCGCCGAGGGTGCGGGCGATCTGCTCCCCGACGGCGACGGCGTCGTCACCGCCGGGTGTCGCGAGATATGCGACGGCGATTCGTGGATTACTCACGGGCTAGCCTTCTTCACAATTGGTCGACGTGTGGCAGGCCTTCGGCGGCGTCGGCGCCACGTCGATCGAGGGGTTGCGGTCGAAGAAGCCGACGGGCTTGAGCCAGAAGTTGACGGTGTCGACCGGCATGATCGGCCAGTCCTCCGGCCGGGTGATGTGGTGGATGCCGAACACGTACCACAGCACGACGTCGGTGTTCTCGATCGAGCGGTTGGCCTCGGTCCACCGCGGCAGGCCGGTGTCTTCCTTGCTCTGCGTGACGAATTCGCCTGCGGGCCAGCGCTCGTCGGGGGAATTGGGGGTGACCCACACGGTGTGCTCGATGGCCCGGCAGCGCGCCAGGACCGGAGAGTTCGGATCGAACATGGCCGGGAAGGCGCCGCCGGGCACCAGCTTGTAAGCCGGCGCGGTGCCGATGCCGTTGCGGACGTTGTCGTTGACGACCTTCCACGCCCGCTGGGTCTGGAAGTTCATGTCCTGCTTACCCTCGGCCTCGGTGCGCAACGGGGTGTTGCGCTGCCGCAGCGACAGGCCGTAGGGGTTGTCCGGTCCCATCGGTTCGATCTCGGTCTCGGTGGCGTAAACCGTGTTGTCGGTGCCGTCGACGTCCAGGTCGAGGCGGGCGACGAGGAAGTGCTGGTGGTACGGCGCGTAGGTGCGGTTGTCGACCAGCGTGCCGTGCGGGTGGGCCTGGCCCTCCGGGAAGTTGCTCACCACCATGATTCCCGTTGCGCGGACCTCACATTCGATGTTGCCGTCCTGGTAGAACCGCCAGTAGGTGAGGTACTCGTAGTTGGCGACGGTGACGTGGAACGACACCGTGAGCCGGCGCATGCGGCGCACTTCGGCACCGCCGTGGTGGTCGACGTGCTTCCACAGCACGGCGTTGTCCTCTTCGTGGATGCAGATCGCGTTCTTGATCGTGAACGGCTCGCCCTTGCTGTTATGCAGCACGGCGTCCAGGTACCGGATCTCACCGAGACAGTCGCAGCCCAGCTCCAGGGAGGTGGTCATGAAGCCGATGCCCCACTCGCCGATGTCGAAAGCCGTTCGGCGGTAATGGTCGGTGCAGTGGTCGCGGTAGGGGACCATCATCTCGGCGAACGAGATCCGGTTGGCCACCGACCGTACGTTGCCGTTGTCGTTGTAGGTCACCGCGTGCAGCGTCATGCCCTCGCGGTAGTTGAAACCGACCCGCAGTGACCAGTTCTGCCACTTCAGCAGATTGCCCTCGAGGGTGAACGAAACCCCTTCGGGCTGGGTGATGTTCAGCGGCTGCAGCGGTTCCCGGGTGCCGGCCTTGCGGATGCGCTCGGGAATGTGTTGTGGCACATATTCACCCATCATCTCCGGCCGGTCGACGGTGAAGGTGTCCTCGATCTCCAGCAGCTCCATGGTGTTCATGTCGATGACACAGTGGAAGCCGTTGACCGGACCGGCGTAGGGGTTGGCGCCCTCGGCGGCGCGCACCCAGGTGTCGGTCCAGCCCAGACGGCGGTCCTTGTACTTCTCGGGCATCACCACGTCGCCGTAGGTCCAGGTGTCCATGAACACCAGCTCCATGTCGGTGATGCCACGTTTGGCCAGGGCCGCAATGACGTCGGGGTTCTTGCGCAGTACCTCGTCGGCCTCTTCCCACTCGTCCACGGTGAAGTTGGGCTGTACACCGGGGATGTGATCCCACGACAGCACCGACTCGCCCGTCAGCGACACGACGCTCTTGTAGGTGCTGTTGTTCGCGGTGTCGAGCAGTGTCGCCAGCGCCCGGCGGTCCGGAGCCGCGCCGGTCGCGTCGAATGCCGCAACGTCAGCCTTCGCCGGTTCCACCATCTCGATGGAGGTGTACCGCCAGCCGTCCCCGACGCCGTGTGCTGCCGCGAGGATTTCGGCGACCTTGGTGAACTCCGCTGCGGTCAGCGGGTCGAGGGGGTGGAAAGTGTCGGGCATGGGTGCGGCTCCTGTCGGCAGGGTGGAATTCGAGGCGGAGGGGAAGAGAGGGTGACGGCGGATCAGTCGTGGGCACTCATGACGTGCTTGATCCGGGTGTAGTCCTCGACTCCGTAGATCGACAGGTCCTTGCCGTAGCCGGACTGCTTGAAGCCGCCGTGGGGCATCTCGGCGGTGAGCATGATGTGGCAGTTGATCCAGACACACCCGAAATCGAGTGCGCGGGTGAACTTCTCGGCGGTGGCGTGATCCTTGGTCCAGACGCTGGACGCCAGCGCGAAGCGCACGCCGTTGGCGAGTTCGATGGCCTCTTCGTCGGTCGAGAACGGCTGCACGGTGATGACGGGCGCGAACGTCTCCTCCTGGACGATCGCGTCGTCCTGACGAACCCCGCTGATGATCGTCGGCTCGATGAAGAAACCCTTGTCGCCCCACTGCTTTCCGCCGGTGACGACGGTGGCGTGCGGCGGCAGGCTCTGGAGCTTCTTGATCACGGTGTTGAAGTGGTTGATGTTGTTCATCGGCCCGTAGAACGCGTCAGGGTCGTCGGGCAGGCCGGGACGCAGGTTCTGTGCGGCTGCCGCGAGCGCGGCGACGAACTCGTCGTGGATGGACTCGTGCACGATCACGCGGGTCGCGGCCGTGCAGTCCTGGCCGGCGTTGAAACAGCCGCCCTCGGCGATACCGGCCGCGGCCTTGGCGATGTCGACGTCAGGGAAGACCACCACCGGGGCCTTGCCGCCCAGCTCCAGGTGGCTGCGCTTGAGCTGCTTGGCCGCAGACTCTGCGACGGCGATGCCGGCCCGCACGGAACCGGTGATCGAAACCAGGCCTGGGACAGGGTGTTCCACCAGCGCCGCGCCGGTCTCGCCGGTGCCCAGGATCACGTTGAACACGCCGTCGGGCAGGATGCCCTTGCTCAGCCGGGCCAGGACCAGGGTGCTCTCCGGGGTGGTGTCGCTGGGCTTGAGGACGACGGTGTTGCCCGTGGCGAGGGCGGGGCCGATCTTCCAGATCGCCATCAGGAAGGGGAAGTTCCAGGGCGCGACCTGCCCGACGACGCCGATCGGTTCGCGGCGGACGTACGAGGTGTAGCCCTCCAGGTACTCACCGGCGGACAGGCCGTGCACCATCCGGGCGGCGCCGGCGAAGAAGCGCAGCTGATTCGCGCCGGCGATGGCCTCTTCGGCGTGCACGATGGCCTTGGGCTGGCCGGTGTTGCGGCACTGGGCCTCGACGATCTCGTCGGCGTGGGCCTCGATGGCGTCGGCGAGCTTGAGCAGCGCCTGCTGGCGGTCGCCGGGGGTGCTGCGGCCCCAGGTCTGGAAGGCACGGTCGGCGGCCGTGACCGCAGCATCCACATCGGCACGGTTGGAGACCGGTGAACGTCCCACGACGGATTCGTCGACCGGGCTGATCAGGTCAATGGTCTCCGGCGATGACGACGCGACGAATTGCCCGTCAATGTAGTTCTGCAGTGTTTCGATCGACATCGCGCCGTCCTCGGGTGAAGTTGGTCAGACAACTGGCTGCCCAAGTGTGCGCCAGGACACACACCTCAGCATCGGACAATACGGGGATTTTCGGTGGAATTTTTCGACATTCTGTACATTCATGCCCGTGACGGTTCCGGTGCGATGGGTGCTGGACCAGGCCGATCTGCGAATCCGGCTGCGCGGCGGTGCCGGCGGTGTCGGTGGCGAGATCAGCTTGGTCCTGACCACGGAGTTGGCTGACCCGGCCAAATGGCTGTCCGGTGGTGAGCTGGTGCTGACCACGGGGATCGGTCTGCCGCCGGCTTCTGCGGACCGGCGGCACTACTTGCAACGCCTGCACGAAAGTGGCGTCGCCGGAGTCGGATTCGGCATCGGACTCACCTTCGACGAGATACCCGAAGAACTGGTGTCCGCCGCCGAGGAGTTGGGGCTGCCGCTGCTGGAGATTCCGTTGCGGACGCCGTTCGCGGCGGTCGTGCAGAAGGTCAGTTCGCGTATTGCCGCACTGCAGTACGACGCGGTGCTGCGGGCGTCCCGTGCCCAGCCACGGATCACCCGGGCCGTCGTCAGCGGCGGCCCGCAAGAGGTTGCCGCCGAACTGGGCCGGGCGTTGCGGGCCAGTGTGGTGGTGCTCGATCCGTCCGGCACGGTGATCGCGTCCCACCCACGCAATCTCAACGTCACCACCGTCAACCTGGTGCGCGACGCCGTCGAACCCGGCGCGGCGTCGGCCGTTGCGGTGCTGGCTGAAGGCGTCACCGTCGCACAGCAGTCCATCCGAGTCGGTGGCCGCTCGCACGGCGTCCTCGGCGTGGTCAGCGAGACGGCTCTGAGCCCGGTCGATCAGGTGCTGTTGGGTCACGCAAACTCGTTGCTCGCGTTGGATTTCGAGAAACCGGTGCGGTTGAAGGAGGCTCAGCAGCGCCTCAACGAGCAGGCCCTGGGCCTCATTCTGACCGGTGAGGCCAACCTCGAGCCGGCCTGGGCGCAGCTGTCTCCGGCCGCCGATCACCGGGGCCGGATCAGGGTCCTGGTCGTTCAGGCGGATTCGGACACGAACGCCGATGCCGACACCGCGAACCTGCTGAAGAAGGTGAATGCCGCGATCTTCGATGAGCTGGACGAGGCAGGTCAGCCCGCGTTCGTGCACGGCGCCGACAAGTGGCTGGCGGTGCTGTTGCCCGGGGCGGAGGCCGCGCAGATCGCCGACGCGCTCGTCGCCCGGATCGATGCGTCATTGCGCCGGACCATCCGCCTGGGCCTCAGCGGAATTCAGCCCCTGGCCAAACTGGCCGAAGCCGTCGACAACGCGCGGTTGGCGGCCTCCGTCGCGGAATGCGGGCGGCCGCCGGTCGAATTCTCGGCGCTGGCCGGCAGTGCGCTGCTGGCATTCGGGGAGAGCCGGGACGTGCTGGTTGCGCTCGGGGCGGCCGTACTGACCCCGGTACTCGACCACGACGCCGAGTTCGGCACCGGATTGCTCACGTCGCTGCGCGCATTCCTGGAAGCCAACGGCCACTGGGAATCTGCCGCCGCGGCGGTCGGCGTGCACCGGCACACCATGCGCAAGCGCATCGAGACGGCCGAGACCCTGCTCGGTTGCGATCTGGCGATCGCCCGGGTCCGCGCCGAGCTGCTGCTGGCGATCCTGGCGCGGACGCCCGGCGACTGATCAGCCCACCGGTGCGGGGGAGCGCTGTTCAGTTGCCGCCGCCGCCCGGTGCCGGGGCCGCAGCGGCCACCAGAACCACCGGCCGAGGAGTGCCGCGACCGACGGCGTCATCAACGACCGAACGATCAAGGTGTCGAACAACAATCCGAGTCCGATGGTCGTGCCGGCCTGACCGATGGAGCTGAGATCGCTGGCCGCCATCGACATCATGGTGAAGGCGAACACCAATCCCGCTGTGGTGACGACACTGCCCGTCTCGCCCATCGAGCGGATGATGCCGGTTTTCAACCCCGCACCGATTTCCTCCTGGAACCGGGAGACCAGCAGCAGGTTGTAATCGGAGCCGACAGCCAGCAGGATGATCAGGCCGAAAACCGGTGCGATCCAGTTCAATTCGAGGCCAAACAGGTCTTGCCACACCAGCACCGAGAGTCCGAACGCCGCACCCAGTGAGAGCAGGACGGTGCCGACGATCACCAGCGATGCGACCAGCGCCCGCGTGATGAGCAGCATGACGACGAAGATCAACGTCAGCGCGGCGGTGCCGACGATCAGCAGGTCGTATTGCGAGCCCGACTGGATGTCTCGATAGATCGCGGCGGTGCCGGCGAGGTAGAACTTGGCGTCGGTGAGGGACGATCCCTTCACCGATTGATGCGCGGTTTCGAGCGTCGGCAGGACCGCCGCGATGCCGCCCGGCGTGGCCGGGTCCTCGGCGTGCGTGATGAGGAAGCGTGCGGCCTTGCCGTCGGGGGAGAGGAACAGCTTGAGGCCTCGCTGAAAGTCGGCATTTTGAAAGGCTTCTGGCGGCAGGTAGAAGTAATCTCCGCTGCGGGAAGCGTCGAAGGCCTGGCCCATGGCGCCCGCGGTATCGGTCATGGCGGACATCTGCGTGATCAGACCGGAGAAGCTGCTGTGCAGCGTGAGCAGCGTGCCGCGCATGGACTCCACCGTCGCGATCATCGACGGGAACTGCGCTTTCATCTGCGGCAGCAGCGCCACGGTGCTGTCCATGTCGGTGCCCAGCGCGGCCATGTCCGAACTGAACGTGTCCACGTTGTCGATCGCGTCGAACACCGACCGGGTCGCCGCGCAGACCGGGATGTCGGTGCAGTGCTGTTCCCAGTAGAAGTAGTTGCGCAGCGGCCGGGCGAAATCGTCGAAATCCGCGAGGTTATCGCGCAGTTCGCCCATCGTCGTGCGCATTTGGTGCACGTCGGTGGCCAGGTGCTGCGTTGCGCCACCCATCTGGTCCACCAGGGTTTGCAGCCGCTTCATCGGTCCGATCAGCCCGCCGAGATCGTCGCTCATCTTCAGGATGTCGCCCATGCGGTCCTTCATGATCTGAAGGTTCTGCTGGATCGGAATGGACTGGGCGCTGACCTGGAAGGGGATGGAGGTGTGGTCGGTCGGCCCGCCGTACGGCCGAGTGATGCTCTGCACCATCGCAATTCCCGGGAGCTTGAAGATGTCCTTGGCGAGCTTGTCCAAGATGATCATGTCGGCGCTGTTGCGCATGTCGTGATCCGCCTCGACCATCAGGATGTCGGGATTCATTGTGGCGGCGCTGAAATGGCGCTCGGCAGCGTCGTATCCGACGTTCGACGGCAGTTCGCGGGGGATGTAGAAGCGGTCGTTGAAACTCAGCTTCATGGTGGGCATGAACATGATCCCGACGAGCGCGACCAGCAGGGACGCGACGAAGATCGGCGCCGGCCACCGGACCGTTGCGGTGCCGATGCGCCGCCAGCCCTTGGTCTTGGCCGTCCGCTTCGGTTCGAGCAGACCGCGGCGGGTGGCGACCGCCACCACGGCCGGCGCCGCGGTCAGTGCGCCCGCGACAACCACGACCAGCCCCAGCGCCGATGGGATGCCCAGCGCCTTGAAGTAGGACAGCCGCGCCAGGTGCAGGCACAGCGTGGCGCCGGCGATGGTCAGGCCGGAGCCCAGGATGATGTGGGCGGTGCCGCGAAACATGGTGTAGTAGGCGGCTTCCGGGTCCTGCCCGGCCTGGCGGGCCTCGTGGTAACGGCCCACCAGGAAGATCGCGTAGTCGGTCCCCGCGGCGATGGCCAGCGACGACAGCATGGCGACCACGAATGTCGAGAAGCTCAGGAGGCCGTGGTCTCCGAGCAGCGCGACCAGGCCTCGGGCGGTGCCCATCTCGAGCCCGACCATGACCAGCACCAGCGCCACGGTCGCGGCGGAGCGATAGGCCACGGCCAGCATGATGATGATGACGACGCCGGTCACGGCCATCATCGTGAGCATGCTCTTGTCGGCGGCTTCGTTCATGTCGGTGGTGAGCGGCGCCGGCCCGGTCACATAGGCCTTCAGGCCCGGGGGCGGCTTTTCGCGGTCGACGATTTCGCGCACGCGGTCGACCGACTCGTTGCCCAGCGTGCTGCCCTGGTCGCCGGCGAGATTCAGCTGGACGTAGGCGGCCTTGCCGTCGCGACTCTGCACACCGGCCGAGGTGAGCGGGTCGCCCCAGACGTCCTGGACGTGCTGCACGTGCGCGGGATCGGCCCGCAGCGCTTTCACCAGCCCGTCGTAGTAGCGGTGTGCCTCGGCGCCGAGTTTCTGGTCGCTTTCCAGGACGACCATCGCGATGCTGTCGGAATCCGACTCGTGGTAGGTCGCACCGATCTTCTTGGCCGCGATCAACGCCGGGGCGTCCTGTGGCGACATCGTCACCGCGTGTTCTCTGGCCACCGATTCGATCTGCGGCACAAGCACATTCAAGGCGACGGTCAGTAACAGCCAGCCGATGATGATCGGCCAGGCGAACCGCCGGATGAACCGCATGTAGGCCGGCCGGGCGGTGGTGTCGGGGGAGTTGTTGCCGCTCATGCGTTCTTGACCAGACATGAGAGTTGGGCATCACGTCCGGTTGCGGACTGTTCCTGGCGGGTCTCACCGTCCACGGTGATGCGACACCCGAGCCGGTCGCCGTCGCCCTGCGCCACCACACTCGCGATCGTCGCCGGTGCGGTCGTGCTGATCTCGATGGTCCACGGCAGCCTGCGGAAACTAGCCTGCACCGGCTGGGCGTTCTGATCGAGGTAGTTGACGCTGCCCGTGGTGCCGCCGGGGCCGAGAAGTTCGTAGACCACGCGTTTGACGTGCGTGGGCTCGAGAGGTGCGGCAGTGGTACCGGTCGAGGTGAAGATCGGTTCGGAGCCGAAAGCGCCTCGTAGTTCCGTGACCGCTGCCGTGCCGAGTGCGACGGCCACGACGGTTACCGTCGGCACCCAGATTCTCGCCAGGACAGTTGGCATCGTTGTCTCCCTCCACCAATGGGCTGCGTCGAGCGCACACAGGGCGGCGCGTCGAGCCTCGTCGTGATCCGATCTGGAAATACCCCATGGGGTATCGCGAAGCGCGCTCAACGTACCATACCCCCTAGGGTATAGATGAAGTCGTGAGATGCCACACGAGTTCCTTGACGTATACCCCAGGGGGCATGCTATGAAGGAAGGGTATGGGCCGGGGCGGAGAGCCTGGTCGGGTTGAACGGCCAAGGAGTGCAACATCACTCACCGGGTCGACGGTCCGCGCGGCCACTGAAGGGAGCGAATCATGTGCCACGCAAAGCGTTGCTCGCAGTGCGGCAAGACCACCTGGTCAGGCTGCGGAATGCATGTGGACGCCGTCAAGGCCGCTGTGCCAGCCGGCCAGTGGTGCGACGGCCATCCCAAATCCGATCGACCGTCCCGCTTGAAGTTCTGGAGGTAAGCACCGGCCGGCCGCTGATACCCTGAGGGGTATAGCGGTTCGGGGTGAACCAACGAAAGGTAGGTGCGACATGGTCGGTGATGAAGAGGCCATGGCCGCAGTTCTGGCCCGGTTGCGTCGGGCGCAGGGGCAGTTGGCCGGGGTCATCTCGATGATCGAGCAGGGCCGGGAGTGTAAGGACGTCGTCACGCAGCTCGCGGCGGTATCGAAGGCGCTCGACCGCGCCGGGTTCAAGATCGTCGCCACCGGGCTGCGTGAATGCCTGGCCGGGAACGCCGAGGAGGGTCGTGCCCCGATGACCGAAGCCGAGCTGGAGAAGCTGTTCCTGTCGTTGGCCTGAGCCGCGGGCCGGATCAGCTGGGCCGTTTGATGATCGTCAGCGACTGGTCGATCTTCTTGAACTTCGTGAAAGTTTCTGCGGGAACACCGAACACGACGCTGAGCACGTCGGGCGGCAGCTTGCTGATCGATGCGCCGATGCCGATGTCGTCCTTGCCTTCTTCGGTGCTGGCGTTGAAGACGATGAGCAGACCGAGTTCCTCGGTGCCCTTGTTCTCGAAGTAGTGCAGCGAGCCCTGGGGAGCGAACACCACGTCGCCGACATTGGCTTCGAAGTGTTCGGAATGGCCCAGCGGGTCGAGCAGGGTCCACGTCGCCACGCCACGGGTGATCACGTTGATCTCCCAGGCACTGGGGTGCCAGTGTGGTTCGCGGATGCCGCCGGGTTCCAGCGTGACCATGACCACGCTGGCCTCTTGACCCATCAGGATCGGCCAATTCCCTTCGTACGCCTGGCGCAGCGTCCCACCTTCGAACTGGGTTCGGGGCAGGGCGCCGAGGTGGAACATGTGCGGTTGTGCGGTGTCGAGCTCGGCGGGAATGCGGGGATTGCCGAAACGGGCGGCGTCATCAGTCATGGTGGTGTCCTGAGTGTTGTTGTGCGGCATGGGCGACGAGGGCGCGGGCGATGAGAACGCGCGGTCGGCACCGGCACCGGCAAGAGCGGCGATGCCGACTGCGCCGGCTCCGCCGAGAATCGTCCGTCGATTGATCAAGATGTGGCTCCGTCCTGGCGTCAATCGCAGTGGGCCGACCCCTCGGGCCGACGGGTTTCAGCGTGGTGGTCGGGGACCGGTGCGTCGTCAGGGCTGGCGTCCAAAGTCGTCTACCGGCTAGCTGGAATGCCGAACTGAGGCCTGCGGGAACGACTTTTTCCTGGTCAGACGCAATGCTGAAGTCAGTCCGAAATCGGACGACCACTTCGACAGAAAGAGCCGACCATGAAGAACCCGCTGAAGCTCATCGCCCCCGGACTGGCGGTCGCCGGTATCGCCGGAGCCCTGCTGCTGGCGCCGATCGCCAGTGCCGACACCAACCCGCTGGTGCCCAATGGCACGGACCCGCACTCGTCCTACGTGCTTGGCGAACACTTCTCGAACCACGACGAGGCCAACCAGAGCGCGGGCGGTCTGGACACGTCGTTCTGATCGAGCTTCTGTTTCCCACGCGCGTACGCTCCGTCCGCCGCACACCAGGTGTGCGGCGGACGGAGCGCGTTGGAATCAGAAGCGGCGGACGAAGTTCAGCGCGGTGTCGGCGACCTCTTTCCATCCGCCATCGATGACCAGCGAGTGGCCGCGACCGGGGAGTTCGACGATCTCTGTGACGTTCGGGTTCTTCTTGTACTGCTTGTAGGAGGCGTTGGCGATCGCCGGGGGAACGGTGTTGTCCTTCTCGCCCGAGATGATCAGCAGCGGTCCGCGGTCGGGGTTCCTGGTGTCGACCTTGGCCTGGGTGCCCGGGTTGAAGTTGGCCAGTGCGGCCTGGAACAGCGGCACACCGGAGCCGGCGACCGAGTACTCGTCATACAGCCGGTTCGCCTCGTCCTCGGGCACCGCGTTGGCGAACGCGAAGCGGAACTGCTTGGGGGTCAGTGCGATCGCCCGTCCGCGGTTGAGCGGGTTGCCGAGCACCGGGAAGGCGGCGCGCAGGGCCGACAGTGGCAGTGGCAGGACGCCACGGAACGGCGCGGGGTCGATGGCGACCGCGGTCTCGGTCAGGCCCAGGCCGGCGAGCTTCTGGGTGATCAGGCCACCGAAGGAGTGCCCGATGACGATCGGTTTGCGATCGAGCGCGCGGATCACGTCGGCGTAGTGCTCGGTGACGTCGCCGACGCTCTTGTGCGCGAAGACCGACGGGTCACGGCGAGCTTCCGCGGTGGTCGCCGGATCATCCGGCCATCCCGGCGCCAGCGTGACGAAACCCTGCTCCTCGAAGTAGGCGCGCCAGTCGTTCCAGCTGTTCGGAAGCAACCACAGGCCGTGCACGAACACGACGGGTTGCGCGGCGGAGGCGTTCGCGCGGTCGATTTCGGCCTGCTCGCGGGCGGTGATGACGGACATTGCGGTCTCCTTCAGTAGAAAGAACGGTCGTTCTGTCTGGATAACCGGTGACAGCGCCGATCTGTTCCCGCAACGAGAAAGAACGTTCTTCCGTGCGGAGTACCGTGGCGACATGACCACCGCTGCGGTATCCGGACCCCGCGAACGTCTGCTGCGTACCGCCGCGGAGCTGTTCTACCGCGAGGGAATCCACGCGGTCGGTGTTGACCGGATACTCGCCGAAGCGGGCGTCACGCGTGCCACCATGTACCGCCACTTCACGGGCAAAGAAGGCCTCGTCGAGGCGTATCTGGCTCTCGAAGACGCGACGATCCGCGGCTACTTCGCCGACGCCGGGGCGCAGGCCGGTCCCGACACCGACATGCTGGAGTTGGTGATCGACGGCATCGCCGAGGACATCGCCAGGTACCACACGCGGGGTTGCCCGTTCATCAACGCCGCTGCCGAATACCCGGCGTCCGACAGCCCGGTGCGCCAGCTCATCGCACAGCACCGCAGCTGGTTTCGCGGCGCGCTGCAGGAGGCCGCTGCCGGGCGGGAGAGCCCCGAGCAGGTCGCCGCATCTCTGGTGTTGCTGCGCGACGCCGCGCTGGTCGGCGGATATCTCGACGGAATCGACACCACCAAGGCGGCTTTCGTCCGAGCCGCCCGGCAGGCCGCTGGGATCGCCGGATGACGCGCCGCCCGTTGCGCACCCATACGTAATCGCAACCCGTAAGCTCGATTATGTGCAGCGACGGATCATGGGAATCGAGACCGAATTTGGCGTGACCTGCACTTTTCACGGTCACCGCCGACTCAGCCCTGACGAGGTGGCGCGTTATCTGTTCCGGCGAGTGGTGTCGTGGGGCCGCAGTTCGAACGTCTTCCTGCGGAACGGTGCACGTCTGTACCTCGACGTGGGCAGCCACCCCGAGTATGCGACCGCCGAATGCGACAACCTCGCGCAGCTGGTCACCCACGACCGGGCCGGCGAGCGCGTCCTGGAAGACCTGCTGGTCGACGCCGAACAGCGGCTCGCCGACGAAGGCATCGGCGGCGACATCTACCTGTTCAAGAACAACACCGACTCGGCCGGTAACTCCTACGGGTGCCACGAGAACTACCTGATCGTGCGGGCGGGCGAGTTCTCCCGGATCTCCGACGTGCTGCTGCCCTTCCTCGTCACCCGGCAGTTGATCTGCGGCGCCGGCAAGGTGCTGCAGACCCCGAAAGCCGCGACGTTCTGCCTGAGCCAGCGCGCCGAGCACATCTGGGAGGGCGTCTCCAGCGCCACGACCCGGTCCCGGCCCATCATCAACACCCGTGACGAACCGCACGCCGATGCGGAGAAGTACCGCCGGCTGCACGTCATCGTCGGCGACTCCAACATGTGCGAGTCCACCACCATGCTCAAGGTGGGCAGCGCCTCGCTGGTGCTCGAGATGATCGAAGCGGGCGTCCCGTTCCGGGACTTCTCACTGGACAATCCGATTCGGGCGATCCGCGAGGTCAGCCACGACCTGACCGGTCGGCGCGCCGTGCGCCTGGCCGGCGGCCGGCAGGCCTCGGCGCTGGACATCCAGCGTGAATACCATTCGCGTGCCGTCGACTACCTGCAGACCCGCGAGCCCAACGTGCAGCTCGAGCAGGTTGTCGACCTGTGGGGCCGCCAGCTCGACGCCGTCGAGAGCCAGGACTTCGCCAAGGTCGACACCGAGATCGACTGGGTGATCAAGCGGAAGTTGTTCCAGCGCTACCAGGATCGTTACAGCATGGAGCTGTCCGACCCGAAGATCGCCCAGCTCGATCTGGCGTACCACGACATCAAGCGCGGTCGCGGTGTGTTCGATCTGTTGCAGCGCAAGGGATTGGCTGCCCGGATCACCACCGACGAGGAGATCGACGCGGCGGTCAACACCCCGCCCCAAACCACCCGGGCCAAGCTGCGTGGCGAATTCATCACGGCCGCACAAGAAGCCGGGCGCGACTTCACCGTCGACTGGGTGCACCTCAAGCTCAACGATCAAGCGCAGCGCACGGTGCTCTGCAAGGATCCGTTCCGGTCGGTCGACGAGCGGGTGAACCGGCTGATCGCCAGCATGTGAGCGGTGCCGCCAAGTTTGCGGCGGGCGCGCCCATGCCGGGCAACCCACGCTGACCACTTACTCTGTTGGACGTGGCGACGTCCAAGGTTGAGCGGTTGATGAACCTCGTCATTGCGCTCCTGTCCACCCGTAGTTACCTGTCGGCGGAGCAGATCCGGGCCAACGTCACCGGCTATCAGGACCCGCCGACCGATGAGGCGTTCTCCCGGATGTTCGAGCGGGACAAGAACGAGCTGCGCGATCTCGGCATTCCGCTCGAGACCGGGCGCGCCTCGATGATGGATGTCAACGACGGGTACCGCATCAATCGCACCGCCTACGAGCTGCCGCCGGTCGAGCTGACGGGCGACGAACGGGCCGTGGTCGCGATCGCCACCCAGCTCTGGGAGTCGCAGGAGATGGTCACCGCCACGCAGAGCGCGCTGCTCAAGCTGCGGGCCGCGGGCGTGGACGTCGACGCGCCCGACGCCGGCGTCGCGATCACCACCGGCACCACCCAGGGGCTGCGCGGTTCCGAGGAGGCGTTGGGAATCCTGTTGTCCGCCATCGATTCCGGCCGTGCCGTGCAGTTCGCGCATCGACCCAACCGCAGCTCGCCCTACGTCGACCGGACCCTGGAACCCTGGGGTGTGGTCACCTATCGCGGCAGGTGGTACGTCGTCGGTCATGACCGGGACCGCGACGACGCGCGCACCTTCCGGGTGTCTCGGATCGCCGGTGAGGTGCGCGCGGTGGGGCCCGACCGCGCCGTCACCCGGCCCGACGGTGTCAACCTGCGGGACATCGTGCACCGCGCGGTGGCCGAGTGGCCGGCCGGCGAGCAGGCGCGGGTCTGGGTGGCCGAGGGGCGGGCGACGGCGTTGCGCCGGCAGGCCGTCAGCATGGCACCCAGCGCGCGTGGCGGGCGTAGTGGCGACGAGATCGTCATCGACATCGGCATGGTCGACCGGCTGGCTCGGGAGGTCGCCGGTTACGGTGCCGACGCCGTCGTTCTGGAACCGAAATCTTTGCGGGACAATGTGATCGGTCGGTTGCGGGCACAGGCGGATCGCGCATGAGCAACGTGTCCACCCGCCTCGTGCGACTGTTGAACATGGTCCCGTACTTCCAGGCCAATCCGCGGGTCAGCCACACGAAGGCCGCTGCCGATCTCGGCGTGACCCGGAAGCAGTTGGAAGCCGATCTCTGGCAGCTGTTCGTCTGCGGGCTGCCCGGCGGCGGTCCCGGGGAACTGATCGACCTCGACTTCGAGGGCGACACCATCGAGGTGATCTTCTCGGCCGGCATGGACCGCGCGCTGCGGCTCACCTCGCCGGAGGCCACCGGCGTGCTGATGGCCCTGCGCGCCCTGGTCGACGTACCCGGGGTGGTCGATCCCGACGTGACCCGCAGCGTGATCGCCAAGATCGAGGCCGCCGCCGGGACCGCCGGCGCGACCGCGGCAGCGGTGCCGGCCCCGGACGTCACCGGCGATGTCGAGAACAAGGCGACCGCGACGGTGCGGGCCGCGGTCCGCGACAAGCGGGCGTTGTCGCTCGAGTACCACTCCGCTTCACATGACACCGTCTCGCAGCGTGTCGTCGACCCGATCCGGGTGGCCCTGATCGGCGACCACAGCTACCTCGAGGCATGGTGCCGCACCGCCGAGGGTGTGCGGCTGTTCCGCTTCGACCGCGTTGTCGACGCGACCGCCCTGGACGAACCGGCCGCACCACCGGCGCCGGCCGTCCAAGCCGGACCGGACACATCGCTGTTCTCGGCCGAGACCGCGGACCCGACACTCCCGGTGGCGACTCTGCTGATCGACGCCTCGGCGGCGTGGATGTTCGACTACTACCCGCTGGCGGTGCAGCGCGAGATTCCCGACGGCAGCTGGGAAGCCACCATGAGCTACGCGTCGACCGAGTGGATGGCCCGTTTCGTCCTCGGTTTCGGTTCGGCCGTGCGGGTCCTGGACCCGCCGGCGCTCGCCGAGCGGGTGCGCGAGTCCGCGGTGGCGGCGCTGGCGGCGTATGAACCCGGCCTTGGCGAGTAGACTCGGCCTCAACTTCTGGAGGTGACCCAAATTGGGCGGTTTGCAACCGTGGCACTGGTTGATCGTCATCGCGGTGTTCGTGCTGCTCTTCGGCGCGAAGAAGCTGCCGGACGCCGCGCGTTCGCTTGGTAAGTCGATGCGCATCTTCAAGTCCGAGTTGAAGGAGATGCAGTCGGAGGGTTCCGAGCAGCAGGCCGGGCAACCGGGGCCGCGCCCGATCACTGCCGAGCGCGTCGAGAACCCGGCGCCTGCACCGCAGGCGGCACCGGACGCCGCGGACAAGCACCCGGCCTGACCTTTGCCGTGATCCCGCCGCGGGCCCAGCGCACGCGGCGGTCGGCGTCTTTCACACTCACGTGCCAGTAACTGGAATCTTCCGAAAGCTCGACCCGCGCCGTCGACGGTCGCGGGTCAATCCCGACGGCACCATGTCGCTCGTCGACCATCTCGAGGAGCTGCGAACCCGTCTGCTGATCGCGGTGATCGCGATCCTGTTGACCACGGTCGTCGGCTTCCTCTGGTACGAGCACAGTTTCTTCGGCCTACCGAGCCTCGGCGACTGGCTCCGCGGCCCGTACTGTTCGCTGCCCGCCTCGTCACGTGCGTCGATCGCCCCCGACGGCGCGTGCCGGCTGCTCGCGACGGCGCCGTTCGACCAGTTCATGCTGCGCCTCAAGGTCGGCATGGCGGCGGGCGTCGTCCTGGCCTGCCCGGTGTGGCTCTACCAGATCTGGGCGTTCATCACCCCCGGCCTGTACAAGAAGGAACGCCGGTTCGCGTCGCTGTTCGTCGGTGTCGGCGCGGTGCTGTTCGTCTCGGGCGCGGTCATGGCGTACGTCGTGCTGTCGACGGCGCTGTCGTTCCTGCTGACCGTCGGCAGTGATGTGCAGATCACCGCGCTGTCGGGTGACCAGTACTTCGGCTTCCTGATCAACCTGCTGGTCGTATTCGGCATCAGCTTCGAGTTCCCGCTGCTGATCATCATGCTGAACCTGGTCGGGGTGCTCACCTACGAGAAGCTCAAGGCCTGGCGCCGCGGACTGATCTTCGGCCTGTTCGTGTTCGCCGCGTTCGTGACACCCGGGTCGGACCCGTTCTCGATGCTGGCGCTGTCCCTCGCGTTGACCGTGCTGCTGGAGCTGTCCATTCAGGTGGCCCGGCTCCACGACCGGCGCAAGGCCCGCCTCGAGGCAGAGGCCGTGCCCGACGACGAGGCCGCGCCCATCGACGAACCGGAACCCATTGCCGCGCCCTCTGCTGTACCTACACACCTGACCATCGATGACGACGCAACCTGAGCCGCAGCAGGTGAGTCCGGTCGAGCCGGGCCTTCAGCTGCGCGACTTCGCCGCGGGCCTGTCGTTCACCCTCGACGACTTTCAGACCAAGGCCTGCGTGGCGCTCGAGAACGGTCGCGGCGTCCTGGTGTGCGCCCCGACCGGTGCCGGCAAGACCGTCGTCGGCGAATTCGCGGTGCATCTGGCGCTGGCCGCCGGGCGGAAGTGCTTCTACACCACACCCATCAAGGCGCTGAGCAACCAGAAACACAACGACCTGGTGGCCCGGTACGGCCCCGAACGCATCGGTCTGCTCACCGGCGACCAGGCGATCAACGGCGACGCCGACATCGTGGTGATGACCACCGAAGTGCTGCGCAACATGCTGTACGCCGATTCCCATGCGCTGCACGGCCTGTCGTACGTCGTGATGGACGAGGTGCACTTCCTGGCCGACCGCATGCGCGGCGCGGTGTGGGAGGAAGTGATCCTGCACCTGCCCGACGAGGTCCGGCTGGTCAGCCTGTCGGCGACGGTGAGCAACGCCGAGGAGTTCGGCGGCTGGATCCAGACCGTTCGTGGTGACACGACCGTCGTCGTCGACGAGCACCGCCCGGTGCCGTTGTGGCAGCACATGCTGGTGGGCAAGCGGCTCTTCGACCTGTTCGACCTGTCCAAGGGCGCCGCCCCCGGCAAGGGTAAGGCGCGCGTCGACCCGGAGTTGTTGCGGCACATCGCGCATCGTCGCGAAGCAGACCGGCTGATGGACTGGCAGCCTCGCGGGCGCGGCCGCGATGGGCATCGGGGCCGACCTGCCATGTACCGGCCGCCGAGCCGGCCCGATGTCATCGGCACGCTGGATCAGGCCGGCCTGCTGCCGGCCATCACGTTCGTGTTCTCCCGCGCCGGGTGCGACGCCGCGGTCAAGCAGTGCCTGCGGTCGGCGGTGCGCCTGACCAACAAGGCCGAACGCGACCGGATCGCCGAGATCGTCGACCGGCGCTGCGCTGATCTGGCCGAGTCCGATCTGGTGGTGCTCGACTATCACGAATGGCGCGAAGGCCTGTTGCGCGGCCTGGCCGCCCACCACGCCGGCCTGCTGCCGGTATTTCGGCACACCGTCGAGGAACTGTTCACCGCCGGTCTGGTCAAAGCCGTGTTCGCCACGGAGACACTGGCTTTGGGCATCAACATGCCGGCCCGCACCGTCGTGCTGGAACGGCTGGTCAAGTACAACGGCGAGCAGCACGCCCCATTGACGCCGGGGGAATACACCCAGCTGACCGGCCGCGCCGGGCGCCGCGGCATCGACGTCGAGGGCCACGCCGTCGTGCTGTGGCACGCCACCGACGAGATGGCCGACCCGGCGCAGGTCGCCGGCCTGGCCTCGACCCGAACGTTCCCGCTGCGCAGTTCCTTCGCGCCGTCGTACAACATGACCATCAACCTGGTGCAGCACATGACGCCGGCCGCGGCACACCGACTGCTCGAGCAGTCGTTCGCGCAGTATCAGGCCGACCGGTCGGTCACCGGGCTGGTGCGCGGCATCAAGCGCGGCGAGCGGATGCTCGCCGAGATTGCAGCCGAGCAACGCGGAAGTTCGGATTCAGCGCAGGGTGGCGATTGGAACTCGGTGCTGGAGTACGCCCGGCTGCGGGCGGCCATCACCGAACGGGAGCGGGCGCAGTCCCGCGCCGGCCGCCTGACGCGGCGCAAGGGCATCGCCGACGCGTTGGCCGCGCTGAAGCGCGGTGACGTCATCGCCATCGGCATGGGCCGTCGCAGCGGACTGGCCGTGGTGCTGGAGGAGGCTTTCGACGCCGACGATCCGCGGCCGCTCGTGCTGACCGAACATCGTTGGGCGGGAAGGATTTCCGCCGCCGACTACGCAGGGACGTCGCAGCGGCTGGGCAGCATGTCTCTGCCCAAGCGGGTGGAGCACCGGCAACCCAAGGTGCGCCGTGATCTGGCACTGGCGCTGCTGCGGGCGGCCGACAGCCTGGACGTGCCGTCGGTGCGGCGCAGTCGCGGTTCCGCCGAGGCGACCCCGGATATCGACCCGGAGCTGGCCGGTCTACGTGAGCAGATGCGTCGGCACCCCGCGCATCAGTTGCCCGACCGCGAAGCCAAAGTGCGTGCCGCCGAACGGTATCTACGCATCGAACGCGACAACGACCAGACCCAGCAGAAGGTCGCCGCGGCCACCAACTCGCTGGCCCGCACATTCGACCGCATCGTGTCGCTGCTCAGCGAACGCGGCTTCATCGAAGGTGCCGACGGCGAGCCGGCGGTGACCGACGACGGACGGCTCCTGGCCCGGATCTACAGCGAGAGCGACCTTCTGGTCGCCGAGTGTCTGCGCGGCGGGGTGTGGGACAGCCTGAATCCGGCCGAGTTGGCCGCGGTCGTGTCGGCGGTGCTGTTCGAATCGCGCGGCGACGGCCCGACGGTGCCGCCGGGCTCCGAGCAGGTCACCGACGAGGTGCGTCGGGCGCTGGCGAAGACCCGCAGGTTGTGGACCGACATCCGGGGCGACGAGCGCCGGCACCGGCTGCCGTTCAGCCGCGAACCGGACGCCGGGTTCGCGGCCGCGATGTACAGCTGGGCCACCTACGGCGACCTGACGGCGGCGCTGCTGATGTCCGACAACGGCAACGGAAATGCTTTGCCTGCAGGTGATTTCGTACGTTGGTGCCGTCAGGTGCTGGATCTGCTGGACCAGGTACGGCTCGCCGCGCCGTCGCCGCAATTGCGCGTCACAGCCAAGCGGGCCATCGGTGCCGTGTGCCGCGGTGTCGTCGCCATCGACAGCATGTGACCCGCCGCCGGCTCAGGCCAGGCTCAGATCCAGCCAGTCGTCGACCATGAACCGGTCGCCGCGCGCCACGATCGTCGCGCCGCCGTGTCCGGCATAGTGCGCCGGGATCACCGCAGCCCTTCGTCGCGATGCCTCGGTGAACACCCGCTTGCGGGTCACGGTCGCCTCGGCCGCGTTGACGTCGAACGCGCACGGATCATCCGGGCGGGGAATCTGGATCGGGCAGTGCGTCAGGTCGCCGACGAACACGGCCGGCTTGCCGGCATCCAGCCACAGCACCGACGAGCCCGGCGTGTGGCCGGGGGCCGGCCGCAGCCACACCGAGTCGCTCAATTGGTGGTCGCCGGAGAACTGCTCGGTCTGGTCGGCCACCGGGATGATGCTGTCCTCGAACACCGTTCGCATCTCTTCGGTGGTGTCGGGGTTGTCGGGCGCGAAGAACCGGTAGTCGGCCTCGGGCATCAGGTACCGGGCGTTGGGGAAAGTAGCCGTCCAGGCGTCGTCGACCAGTTGGGTGTTCCAGCCGACATGGTCGGTGTGCAGGTGTGTGTTGAGCACGACGTCGACGTCCAGCGGGTCGATGCCGGCCGCCCGCATGTTGTCGAGGAACGGCGTGTCGAGGTGATCCAGCGGCAGCATGTGCGGCCGGTGCCGGTCGTTGCCCGCGCCGGTGTCGATGACGATGGTCAGCCCGTCGACCTGCAGCACCCAGCTCTGGATCGCGATCCGGAACAGGTCGGTCTCGGGATTCCAGAACCGCGGTGCGAGCAGGTCGGCCTCGGCGTGCCAGGCCTCCGGCGGCGTCGACGACCACAGTGTCGTGGGGATTTGTACCTGGGTTTCCGCGATACGGGTCAAGATGGCGTTGCCGAGCCGGATTTGGTCCGTCATACCGCGAGACTAAGGCCGACCGATGCTTCCGGCTGGAACAAACGCGGGGTGGTTCGTCAGCCGATGTCCAGACACGCGCCCCGCGGAAGACTGTGCAGGTCATCCATGAACGGATGCAACGGTAGTGTGGTTGACCAGCAGCCCGGAGTCGCTGACGTCCGGGTAGGGGAGAGCACCGAGGAGAGACGATGAGCGGTCCAGAGGGAACTGACCCGTCACAGCAGTGGCAGGGTCAGCAGCCCGCTTGGGGGCAGCCGGCGCCAGGCGCTGAGCAGCAGCCGACCACTGCCGCCCCGGCGTGGGGGCAGCAGCCGGCCTACAACCCGGAGCAATATCAGCAGCAGTACCCGGCGGTTCAGCCTGGTGCCGCGCAGCCCGGCGCTCAGCAGACTCCGGGCTACCCGCAGCAGCAGTACCCGGGTTACCCGCAGCAGGGGTACCAGCAGCCAGGCGCCTACGGCCAGCCGCAGTACGGCCAGCCGGGACAGTACGGTCAGCCCCAGTACGGCCAGCCGGGCCAATACGGTCAGCCCCAGTTCGGCGAGGGCGCCGCGGGTCAGCAGTTCGATCAGCAGTTCGGCGCACCGGCCGCCAAGAAGGCCAGCAGCAAGACGCTGCTGCTCATCGGTGGGGTCGTGGCCGTGGTCATCGTCGCGGTGGTCGGCGTGCTCGGGTTCCTGTGGCCGGGCTTCTTCGTCACCACCAAGCTCGACATCAACGCCGCGCAGTCCGGAGTGCAGAAGATTCTGACCGACGAGACCAACGGCTACGGCGCCAAGAACGTCAAGGACGTCAAGTGCAACAACGGCACCGATCCTGAGGTCAAGTCCGGGCAGACGTTCGACTGCGACGTCAACATCGACGGCACCAAGCGCACCGTCAAGGTCACTTTCAAGGACGACAAGGGCACCTACGAGGTCGGCCGCCCCAAGTAGCGGTCTCTGCCTACCCGACGTAAATGTCCCCGACACGCCGAGCGTGCCGGGGACATTTACGTCGGGTCGTGTGTCAGAGCCGGTCGAGCGCTTTCTGCAGTCGCGCGACCGAATTGGTGACGCCGTACTTGCCGGCCAATTCGGCCACCCGCTGCGGGTCGCGGGCGGCGAGCGGCAGGGCGTCAGACTCGGTCGACAGGGACACCGGCGCATCGGTCGCGACCAGGACGACCGGTAGTGCAGCGGTGATGTAGTCGGCGGCAGCCAGCAACTTCTTCCGTTGCGCCGCAGCCATTTTCGATGTGGGGTCCTGGGCTGCGGCCTCGATCGCGGCCAGTGAACCGTAGGTCTGCAGCAGGGTCGACGCCGTCTTCTCGCCGATGCCGGCAACGCCCGGCAGGCCGTCGGACGCGTCGCCACGCATCAGCGCGAGTTCGGCATAGGCGGCGCCGGCGCGATCAAGCGGCACGCCGTAGGTCTCGGCGACCTCGGCGGGCCCGTAGAGCACCGCCTTGGCCAGCCCGCGGCCGATATAGAACACCCTGATTCCCGGCCCGTCATCGCTCGCGAGCTGCAGCAGGTCGCGGTCGCCGCTGACCACGATCGCGGGGTCGGCCTGTTCCCGCGTGGCCAGCGTCCCCAGGACGTCGTCGGCCTCGAAGCCCGCGGCGCCCGCCGTGGCGATGCCGAACGCGTCGAGCAGTTCCATGATCATGTCGACCTGGGGCGTCAGCTCGTCGGGCACTTCCTCGACATCGGGTTCGCCGTCCGGGTGTTCTTCGAGCACGCGGTGCGCCTTGTAGGACGGGATCAGGTCGACGCGCCACTGCGGTCGCCAGTCGAGGTCCAGGCACACCACCAGACGGCCGGGACGGTGCTGCGTGACCAGGGCGGCGATGTTGTCGATGAAGCCGCGAACCGCGTTGACGGGCCGGCCGTCCGGCGCGGTGATCGAGGACGGCACCCCGAAGAACGACCGGAACCACATGCTGGCGCCGTCGAGGAGCAGGATCGGCTGGTTCATGCTGGGCTCGTTCATGCGGGAGCCCGCCTGTCGCGGATGTCGATCGGCATCGCACTAGCCTATTGCCATGAGCTCAGGCCGATTCAACACCGACGTCTATGCCGCGCGTCTGCGCTCGGCTGCGGCCGCCGCCCAGGCGGCCGGCTTGGCCGGACTGGTCATCACTCCCGGCTACGACCTCCGGTATCTGGTGGGGTCACGGGCGCAGACCTTCGAGCGGCTGACGGCGCTGGTGGTGCCCGCGGACGGCTCGACACCGACGGTCGTGGTGCCACGGCTGGAACTGGCCTCGCTGAAGGAGTCGGCGATCCTGGAACTCGGCCTCGCGGTGCAGGATTGGGTCGACGGCGACGACCCCTACGCGCTGGTTGCAGGGGCGCTGTCCGGGAATCTGGTGGCGGTGACGGACGCCATGCCGGCATTGCATCTGCTGCCGTTGGCAGCGGTCCTCGGCGCGGTGCCGGTGCTGGCCACCGAGGTGCTGCGGCAGCTGCGAATGGTCAAGGACCCCAGCGAGATCGACGCGCTGACAAAGGCCGGCGCGGCCATCGACCGCGTGCACGCCCGGGTGCCCGAGTTCCTGGTCCCTGGCCGCACGGAGGCTGATGTGGCCGCCGATATCGCGGAAGCGATTGTCGCTGAGGGACATTCGGAGGTGGCGTTCATCATCGTCGGCTCGGGGCCGAACGGGGCGGACCCGCACCACGAATGCTCCGACCGCGAATTGCAGGTCGGTGACATCGTCGTCGTCGACATCGGCGGGCCGGTCGAGCCCGGCTACAACTCGGACTGCACCCGGACCTACAGCATCGGGGAGCCTGATCCGACAGTGGCGCAACAGTATTCGGTATTGCAGCGGGCGCAGGCGGCCGCGGTGGCCGCGGTCCGGCCCGGGATGACCGCCGAGCAGATCGACGCCGCGGCGCGCGACGTGCTGGCCGCCGAAGGACTGGCCGACGTATTCGTGCACCGCACCGGCCACGGCATCGGGCTTTCCGTCCACGAGGAGCCGTACATCGTGGCCGGCAACGCGTTGACGCTGGAGCCGGGCATGGCGTTCAGCGTCGAGCCCGGGGTGTATTTCGCGGGGCGGTGGGGTGCGCGCATCGAGGACATCGTGGTGGTGACCGAGGATGGCTGCATCTCGATGAACAACCAGCCGCACGACCTGGTGGTTGTCCCGGTTTCGTAGCGGGTTGTTGTCAAGATCGGCTAAGAAAGACAAGATCAACGCCATGGCTGAAATCCGCCGTGGCCGCACCGGACGTGCCGCCAAGCTGGCATCCCTCCCCGCCGGTATCGCGGGCCGCGCCGTCCTGGGCGTCGGCAAGCGCATGGCCGGCAAGTCGAAAGAGGACGTCAACGCCGAGCTGGTCGAGAAGGCCGCTGAGCAGCTGTTCCAGGTGCTGGGGGAGCTCAAGGGTGCCGCGATGAAACTCGGTCAAGCGCTTTCGGTGATGGAGGCCGCCATTCCGCCGGCGTTCGCGGAGCCCTATCGCGAAGCGCTGACCAAGCTGCAGAGCGACGCTCCGCCGCTGCCTGCGGACAAGGTGCACCGCGTGCTCGACAGCCAGCTGGGCACCAAGTGGCGCGAGCGATTCCAGTCGTTCGACGACACGCCCGTCGCCTCCGCGAGCATCGGTCAGGTGCACAGCGCGGTGTGGAGTGACGGCCGCCGGGTTGCGGTCAAAGTGCAGTACCCGGGTGCCGATGAGGCGGTGCGCGCCGACCTCAAGACCCTGCGGATGCTCACCACGCTGTTCAAGCAGGTCGTACCGGGTGCCGATGTCAAGAGCATCATCGACGAGCTCATCGAGCGCACCGAGGAAGAACTGAACTACCGCATCGAGGCGGACTATCAGCGTGCTTTTGCCAAGGCTTTTGCCGGGGACCCGCAGTTCTACGTCCCGGCGGTCGTAGCGTCGTCGCCCAAGGTGGTCATCACCGAATGGATGGAGGGCCGCAAGCTCTCCGAGATCATCGCCAGCGGCACCGAAGACGAGCGCAACCGGTGCGCGCACATGCTGCTCGAGGTAACCATCAGCGCGCCCTATCGCTGCGGGCTGCTACATGTCGACACCCATCCCGGCAATTTCATGTTGCTCGACGACGGCCGGTTCGGCGTCATGGATTTCGGTGCCGTCGCGGTCCACGAGGGCGGCCTGCCGCGCGCGACCGGTCCGATCCTGCGGCTCGCACGCGACGAGAAGTGGGAGGAGATGACGGCCTACCTCAAGGAGGAGGGCTTCATCCCCGCCGGTGCGACCGTGTCGCACGAAGAGATCAACGCTTACTTGCTGCCGTACATCGAACCGCTGCGCCACGAGAGTTTTCATTTCAGCCGTCGATGGCTCCAGGGCATCGCCGCGACGGCCACCGATCTACGGAGCGAGCAGTTCAGCGCGTCGTTCAAGACCGGCCGCCAACTCAATCTGCCGCCCAACTACCTGATGATGTTCCGGGTGCTCGGCGGGCTGGTCGGTATCGCCGCGCAGCTCGACGCGACGATCAACTATGCCGAGATCGTCGACAAGTGGGTGCCCGGATTCCGCGAGGACTGATGGCGCCGCGGAGTCCGGGCTGCGTGCTGGCGCCCGGTCAGTCCGTGGTCTGATTCGCGACCAGGGCGGCGAGTTCGCGGTGCGCCTCAGAGGGATAGGCGATTGTGGGCTCGATCGCCGTGACGGTGAGCAGGGTGCTTGCCAGCGCCGCGGTCGCGAGTTCGACGAGCGTTTCCGCGTCGGTGTCCTGGTGGGTGATGCGGTCGATCATCATTTCGTCGAGGTATCCGACCCAGCCACGCATGGCGGTGCGCAAGGCCGGCGGCACCGGTTCGGAGATGCCGAGTGCGAGCAGAATTCGTTGTGCCCCAAGCCAACGCAGGTTGGCGATGGCGGCCTGATGTTCAGGATCGGCGCCGAGCGCTCCGCGCATCAGGGGAATGAACGTGTCGGCGTGGGTATCGATGTAGGCGATCTGATGGCGCAGGGCATGGCGTAACCGGTCGGCCAGCGATGAGCCCGGGGGCGGCGGCGAGAGTTGGACGTCGGCGATCTCGTCGGCGATCTGACTCATCACCGCGAGATAGAGGCCGCGCTTGTTTTCGAAGTGGTGGGCGATGAGCCCGTAGGCGACCCCGGCCTTCTTGGCGATTTCAGTGGTGGTCACCTGGTCGTAGGGACGAGTCGCGAACAGCGCACGTGCCGCGTCGATGATCGCTTGCCTGCGGTCGACGGTGGCTACGGCGGCGTTGTCGGCGGTCATTACTGCAGGCTAGCCGGTGTGCTTGCGATCACCGGGTTGTCGAGGTGTCCGATGCCGTCGATCTCCACGCGAACGGTGTCGCCGGACTGCAGGAATCGCCCCGCCGGCCATCCCGTGCCGGCAAAGGTGCCGCACGCTATGACATCGCCGGGTTGCAGCACGCAGAATCGACTGAGCCGGCTGATGATCTCGGCGGGGGACAAGATGAGGTCGGCTATGCGGCCACGTTGCCGCAGTTCGCCATTGAGGTAGGTACGCAGTTCCATGTCGGCCGGATCGATGCGGTCGACCGTGACCAGCCATGGTCCCAGTGGACCGTGGCTCGGGTAGCTCTTCGCGAGCGCTGCCGACGTCGGGTTGTCGAACTGCCAGTCGCGCACCGAGACATCGTTGGCCACTAGGTAACCGGCGATGCTCTTACCTGCCGTTTCCTGGTCGACGTCATGGATGGTGGCACCGATCACCACCGCAAGTTCACCCTCCCAATCCACGCGGGAGGTGTTCTCCGGCAACACGATCGGATCAGTTGGGCCGACAACACTCGACGTGGCCTTGGCGAAGAAGAACGGCTGCTTTGGCCGGGGGTGGGCCAGTAGGTACCCGGCCGCGAGCAGGATGAGTTTGGGCTCGCGCATCAGCCACCGGGCGTTGATGTCCTTCCGATGGTCACGTGCGTTGAGTCCGATCGCCATGAACTTCGGTGGGGTGGGAATCGGTGCGTGCAGTTCCACCGCTGACAGCGCAATTCGGGGCGCCGCGCTGAGCAGCGATGTGACCGACTCGCGCCAATCCCCGCGCGCCAACAGTTCCAGCATGCTCATCGGACCCGTGTCGACAGCCGTAAGATCGGCGATCTCGTCGGCGATCACGACGCCAACGTGCCTCGACTTGTCATCGGTGGAGAAAGTGGCCAGACGCATCGTCGACCTCCTCAGAGAGTTTTCCAGCGCAGGGTGCGCAGTCCGGAGCGGGCTCGGCGGCCGTCCGGTGGCGCTGACCCTCGTTTGACCAATGTCGTCGCGGGCACACCGGCCGCGAACCGGCGTCCGAGTACGTCGGGGTCGAACTCGACGCCGATGGGGTTCTCGGCGAACTCGCCGCTCGACAACCACTGCAGCAGTTCAGAATTGGTGGCGAAGTTGTCGACTTGCAGCTCGACTCGATTTCCGTCCGGGTCCTCGTAGTACATCGACGTGGTGGGCCCATGGTTGATACACCACACGGGTGCGATACCGGCATCAGCCAGACGGCGGTACGTTGCGACAAGCTCGTCGAGCCGGTCGTAGGTGAAGGCGACGTGGTCGACGCCGTACACCTTACGATGCAGCTTCCAGACCGTTCCCGGGAAGCGCAGCAATCCAGGAACTTTGATCAAGGCGACCCGGTGGTGTTCCTGGTCGTAGGTCAGGAACGTGATCCGTTTGTCGGCGAACACCACGACGGCGTCGAGAACGGTGGTGTACCAGTCGGTCATCTCCGCGGGGCGCGGAGTTTTGAATACGATGTGCGCCAACCGGTTCGGTGCACCTGACCTCGGCAGCTGATCAAGGTCGCCGGCGCCGACCTGCAGCCCCGTGTGGGGCGTGGGCGAATTCATGCCGGCACCGCCTCGCGGTCGAACTGGCCGGCCACGATCAAGCCGCCGAGGCCCAACAGCAGGTCGCTGGCGATCACGAAGGCTGACAGCGGGCCGGTTCGGTCACCCTTCATCGTGGCGACGGTGCGCACCGCGGCCATCAGAAGCCCGCTGATGGCGGTGCTCCGCACGAACGTCGCATCCCGGTGGCCGGTCAGCATCCGGATCATGCCGTACGCGAAACCGGCATTAACGGTGCCGGTTTCGCGCCGGAACCACGGGTCGGCGACCAGCCCCAGTGGTTCTTCCAGGCGTGGTGGCACCGTGAAGTGCGCGACCAGCGCGACGGTGACGTGGGCGATGCCCAGCCACGTCCCGATTCGGATCAGCGGGTCAGCGATCACCGCACGTGTCATTTCCTGGGTTTCCCTTCTCCGGAAGAGTCGAATGGTCCTGTTTGCCTCACGACTTTGCCTCACGACGCGGTGATCGCCCCGAGCGTGTCGACACGCCGCCCGCCGATGGTCGCGACCAGGCGTCCGAACGCCGGTACCTCCAGTGGGACAAGCGAATACGCCGGGTAGACGACGCGTTCGGCACCGCGCTTGAGGGCGCGAACGATGGCGTTGGCGGTCGCGGTGGGGGCGACGGGAGGCAGTGTGCGAGGCGGCGTGGTTTTCCATGGCAGCTCATCGATGTCACGAAGCGCGGTGTCGGTGGCGCCGGGTACCACCTCCATGACGTTGATCGGGGTTTCGGCGAGTTCGCGGCAAAGCGACCGGGTTGCCTGCGCCAGAGCGGCTTTCGATGCTGCGTAGTAGCCGAGAAGTGGTAACGGCACCGATTGCACGGTCGAGGTGACGTTGACGATGGTGCCCGAGCCGGCGGCGTGCATCGCGGGCAACACCGCAGCTGTCAGCGCAAGGGGGGACCAGACGTTGGTTTCGAAAACGGCACGTGCTTCGGGTGCATCCGCGATGCGCGACTGGGCTCCGGTCAGATTGGTGCCCGCATTGTTGATCAGGATGTCGGCGGTCCCGCCGAACGCCTCCAGTGCCGCTGCGCCCAGCTCCGATGCCGCGCCGGGCTCGGACAGGTCGGCGGTGATGACGATGGGGCGGGCCTGGCCGCGGTCGTTGATCTCGGTGGCCAGGTCGTCGAGCAACGGTTTGCGGCGGGCGGCCACGACGAGCAGCGCACCCTCGGCCGCCAGGGCCTCGGCGAGCGCTCGCCCGATGCCGCTCGATGCGCCGGTGAGAATTATTCGCTTGTCCTGCAGGTTCATTCGGCCGTTCGCGGTCATGGAGTCCTCCGACTGAATTGGGCCGGAGCGTTGACCATTCCGGCTGACCCACTCTACTGTTACAGACTGACTGATAATCAGTCAATAGGAGGAACGATGTTCAAGATTGAAGGCAGGCCACGACCGGAATCGCGCCTCGGTTCAATCGAGTGGCTTATCGGGACTGGCGCACTCGCCATGGCTGTCGGTGCCTTCGGCGGCCACCTGCTCGCACCCGACAGGGTCGCCGACCACTATGGGTGGAAGCGAAATCGTTGGTACCAAAGGGAGATCGGTGCGCTCAACGCCGGGTTGGGCTACGGGCTTGTGGTGTATGCGCGGGGCCGGGATCGGGATGCTTTCGTGGGCTCCTGGTCGTTGGCCGCGCTGCTGTTGGCCGTCGTCCGGCTGTGGGCGATTGTCAGCGGCGATCGCCGAGGGGTATGGAATATCGCGACCGTCGTCGAGGATGCGGCGCTGGGCCTTGGCGGATTCTGGCTCCTGCGCCGACGTACGCAGGCGGGCCACTAACATCGGATCGTCACGAAATGGCGTGAGACGGGGGTGGATTTTGCGTGCATGACGATGCCGTAACGGAACCCGAGTTTGTCACGCTGACCCGTGCTGGCTATGACCGTAGTGCCTCGCCCTACGTCGCCCGCTTTCAGCGTCACCTTGACGACCGGCCAGTGGATCGCGCCATGATCGGTGCCTTCGCCGAACTCATTGACCCCGGCGGCCGCGTCCTGGACGTGGGTTGCGGCACGGGCGTGGCGACTGCCGCCCTCGCCGCTGCCGGCCTGGACGTCATCGGAATCGATCTGTCTCCCAACATGATCGAGCAGGCGCGGCAGCACAACCCCGGTCTACCGTTTCGGGTCGGTTCGATGCTCGAGCTCGAGGTGCCCGACGGCAGCGCCGCCGGGCTCTGCGCCTGGTACTCGATCATCCATGTGCCCGATACGCATCTGCCCCGGGTCTTCGCCGAGTTCCACCGGGCGCTGGTCCCGGGCGGCGTGCTGCTGCTGGCATTTCAGGTCGGTGATGAACCGCGGGTGCTGACGGACTTCGACGGCGAACAGGTGAACTTGACGTTCATCCGCCGCCGGCCGGAATTCGTCGCAGACCTGTTGTCGAACAGCGGCTTTCGTGTCTACGCCGAAATGATCCGGCAACCCGACGACGACGGAGCCGAATCCACGCCGCAGGCCTATCTCATTGCGCATCGAGCAGCCTGACCAGTCGCTTCGTCGCGATCAGCCGGAACGACGCGTCCAGCAGCTCCCGGACCTCGTCCCAGTCGACCCTCGCCGCCGTGAAGTCGAGCCCGAGCCAGCCTGACGGACCCAGGTAGGCGGGGTAGTAGAAGCGTGAATCCTGCTGCAGCGCGGCCCGTTCGGACTCCTCGACCTTGACCAGCACGGAATGCGGATATGCGACCATCCCGCCCGTCGCCTTCGAGTTGCCGCCGTACATCGCGAACATCTTCGGCGCGCAGAACACCGGGCGCCCCCAGGACACCTTCTCGAAGGCCTCGGGGAAGCTCAGCGCCACCGCACGCAGCTCCGCCAGGCCTGGATCGTCATCGTCGAACATGATCGGGTGCGGCACACTGCCACGGTAACCGCCGCGGCGCGCGGTGGGGCCGACCAACCTTCGGAATGGCTGTGCATCAGGTTGGCGATTCCTGTGCGGCCGGTAATTGTCGCGCGTTATACATTCCGGATGACAGCTGGAAGATGCATTGGTCGGGTCGGGGGACTGGCGGTCGCGCTGGGGATCGGTACCGCGCTCGCGGGGTGGAGCGACTGTCCGGCCCGGGCCGACACCACCGCGGGAGCGACGACCACATCGCAGACCGCCCAGCCGGCAGGCGCGTCGTCGGACGCTCCGGCGAAGAAGCAGCGCAAGGCGGCCAAGTCGAAGCCGAAGCCCGCCGGCAAGGACCAGGCCGGCAAGCCGGAGAAGAAACGCCAGAAGCCCGTGGCCGCGGGCCAGCCGGACACGGCTGAACAGGCCAAACCTGCGCCGCGCATCAGCCAACCGCGCTTCCCGAGCCTCAAACGCGAAGCCCACGTGACCGCCGGTGAACCGGCCAAGCCCGTCAAGACCGCCGCGGCTCCGACGGTCACGGTCACCACCCTGCCGCGAGCCGACGCCGAACAGCCGACCGTCAAGGTGGCGGCGGTATCCACCGCTCCCATCGCCAAACTCACCAAGGCGCTGCGGTCGCTTCAAGCGCCGGTATCGCCGCTCAGCTCGACATCGGTGATGGTCGCCCTGGCCGCGCTGCGTGACGAGCTGGAACGCAAGACGCTCAAACCCGCCAGTGCCACAGTGGCGCAGCCGGTTTCGACGCTCGCCGACACCACGCCCAACGTCCTGGTGATCGGCGTCGACGGCACCAACCTCAGCCGGGTACTGGCCGACCCGGCCAACGCGAACTTTTTCCAGCTCATGCAGGGCGGCACCACGGCGCCGGCGAGCATCGTCGGGCACACCACGATCAGCAATCCGTCGTGGACCGCCATCCTCACGGGCGCCTGGGGTGAGAAGACCGGTGTCATCAACAACATCTTCAATCCGGCTGTCTACGACAGATGGCCCACGGTGTTCAACCAGCTCGAGACCTTCAACCCCGGCATTCAGACCACTGCGATCGCGAACTGGGACGTCATCTCGGCCATCGCCGTATCAGGGTCGGTCGGTGCCGACCACGTCGTGAACATCTCGCACAGCGCGGGTGACTCCGACTGGTCCCTCACCGACGACGCCGTCGGCGACGCGACAGAGGCGGCGATCGCCGCTGCCGACCCGAACAAGCCGAACTTCGTGTTCAGCTACTTCGTCGGCGTCGACGAGAACGGGCACAACTACGGTGGCGCGTCCCAGCAGTACGCCGATGCGGTGCGCAATGTCGACCAGAACATCGGCGAGATCATGCAGCAGGTCAATGACTGGGAAACCGCCACCGGGGAGCAGTGGACGGTCATCGTCGTCACCGATCACGGTCACCAGGCCGGCAAGGGCCTCGGTCACGGCTTCCAATCACCCAATGAGACATCGACTTTCGTCATCGCCAACAACCCGAATCTGTTCACTGCCGGTGGCGTCAACCTGAAGTATCAGATCGTCGACGTCACGCCGACCGTCGTGACGCTGTTCGGCGGCACGCCCGCGTCCAAGACCGACGGTGTCTCCATCACCAACCTGGGGGGCAGCACGGTCACACCGATCGACGACGACGCCGCGCTGCGAGCCGCGGTGCTCGAGGTGATCGGCAAGTACGGGTACCCCGACATCGGCACCGATCTGAAACTCGGCGTCCGGACGGTCTTCGCGTCCGTGCCCTACTTCCTCAACCAAGGGTTCGATGCGGTGACGGCGCAACTGGAGTCGATCGCGGCGCAGCACATCTTCGTCATCAGCCCGCTGGCACAGGCGATGACGGTGCCCGTGCAGCTGGTCGGCAACCTGACATATGCGGCGACGAACGCTGTCGCGCAGATCGTCGCCAGGCTGACGGGGGTCACCGGCGCCAGTCTCGTGCCGATCTTCATCCCACCGCTGCCGCCACTGATCGGTACCGAGGATCCGGCTCCGGTGGCTGCGTGCACGGTCCTGGTGGCATGTGGGACGTCGTCGGGGATCATCGCGGCCTGACGTCAGACCCCTTCGCTAGCCTTACCGAGTGAGCTCACCCGATCCCGACGTGCGCCGGCAATGGCAGGAACTGGCCGAAGAGGTTCGCGGTCACCAGTTCCGCTACTACGTCAAGGACGCACCGATCATCTCCGACGGTGAGTTCGACAAGCTGCTGGGGCAGCTGCAGCAGATCGAGGAGACATACCCCGAGCTGCGGACACCGGATTCGCCGACGCAGCTCGTCGGCGGCGCCGGGTTCGCGACCGAGTTCGGCGAGGCGCAGCACCTGGAGCGGATGCTGTCGCTCGACAACGCGTTCAACACCGACGAGCTGACCGCGTGGGCGGCGCGGCTCACCAACGAGTTGGGCAGCGACCTCGAGTACCTCTGCGAGCTGAAGGTCGACGGTGTCGCGTTGGCGCTGGTGTACCGCGACGGCAAGCTGGTCCGCGGCGCCACCCGCGGCGACGGGCGCACCGGCGAGGACGTCACGCTCAACGCCCGCACCATCACCGACGTCCCCGAGCAGCTGACCGGCACCGACGAGTTCCCGGTGCCGGCCGTGCTGGAGGTCCGCGGCGAGGTGTACTTCCGCATCGAGGATTTCGCCGCGCTCAACGCCAGCCTCGTCGAGGAAGGCAAGGCGCCGTTCGCCAATCCGCGTAACAGCGCGGCGGGCTCGCTGCGGCAGAAGAATCCGGCCGTCACCGCGCGCCGCCGGCTGCACATGATCTGCCATGGGTTGGGCCTCACCGAGGGCTTCGAGCCGGCCTCGTTGCATGACGCGTATCGCGCGCTGAAGGCCTGGGGACTGCCGGTGTCGGACCACACCACGCGGGTCACGGGCATCGCCGCGGTGGCCGAACGCGTCGCGTATTGGGGCGAACACCGCCACGACGTCGATCACGAAATCGACGGTCTGGTGGTCAAATTGGACGACCGCACACTGCAGCGGCGCCTCGGTGCCACCAGCCGGGCGCCCCGCTGGGCCATCGCCTACAAGTACCCGCCCGAGGAAGTCACCACCAAGCTGCTCGACATCCGCGTCAGTGTGGGGCGCACCGGCCGGGTCACGCCGTTCGCCTACATGGAGCCCGTCACCGTGGCTGGGTCGACGGTGGGGTTGGCGACGCTGCACAACGCCACCGAGGTGAAGCGCAAGGGCGTGCTGATCGGCGACACCGTGGTGATCCGCAAGGCCGGCGACGTCATCCCCGAGGTGCTCGGCCCGGTGGTCGACCTGCGTGACGGCACCGAACGTGAATTCGTCATGCCCGCAACATGTCCCGAGTGCGGCAGCACGCTGGCGCCGTCGAAGGAGGGCGACGCCGACATCCGTTGTCCCAACACGCGGTCGTGTCCCGCGCAGCTGCGCGAGCGCGTTTTCCATGTCGCGGGCCGCGGTGCCTTCGACATCGAGGGCCTCGGCTACGAGGCGGCCACCGCACTGCTGGCCGCCGGCGTGATCACCGATGAGGGTGACGTCTTCGACCTCACCGCCGACGAACTGTTGCGCACCAACCTGTTCAAGACGCAGAAGGGTGAGCTCTCGGCCAACGGGGCCAGGCTGCTGGCCAACCTCGGCAAGGCCAAGCAGCAGCCGCTGTGGCGCGTGCTGGTGGCGCTGTCCATCCGGCATGTCGGCCCGACGGCGGCCCGGGCGCTGGCCGCGGAATTCGGTGATCTGCAAGCGATTACCGAAGCCTCCGAGGAGCGGCTGGCTGCGGTCGAGGGCGTCGGACCGACCATCGCCGCCGCCGTGATCGACTGGTTCACCGTCGACTGGCACCGCGCCATCGTCGACAAGTGGCGGGCCGCGGGCGTGCGGATGGCCGACGAGCGCGACGCAAGCATCGAGCGGAACCTGGAGGGCCTGTCGATCGTGGTGACCGGCTCGCTGACGGGCTTCTCGCGGGACGAGGCCAAGGAGGCGATCCTGGTCCGCGGCGGCAAGGCGGCCGGTTCGGTGTCGAAGAAGACCGCCTACGTGGTGGCCGGGGACGCGCCAGGATCCAAGTACGACAAGGCCGTTGAGCTCGGCGTGCCGATCCTCGACGAAGACGGCTTCCGGCGGTTGCTGGAGGAGGGGCCGGGCGCGCTCTGACCTCGATGGCGGCGCCAGTGTCCCGCAGAATCCCGGAAATCACCACACGATTCTGGGCGAGCAAGACATTGATCACCGCGGCATCGGTGTTCTGGCCCGATTATCTCTACGATCGCCTGGGCCGGGGGATCGCGACGACACTGCTCGTGGTGGCGCTGGCAACAGTGCTTGTGGTTCAGCTGCGCGGCGACCGGTTGCGGCCGTGGGCATTCTGGTCCGCCATGCTGACCGCCGGCGCTGTGGGGACCGAGATCGCCAATGGGTTGCACGTGGCGCTGGGACTTGGGTACGCGGCAATCGCCGTCGTGTGCCTCATCGGTTTGGTGGGGCTGATTGTGCTCGGCGGTGCCACGGTGGGCAGGTCTGTGTTGATCGCTGTCGACACCCGTCGAGCGGAATGCTGGTTCTGGGCTATTTCGCTGCTGGCCTTAGCCACCGGGACGGCGTTGACCCACGTGACGCCGACCCCGATACTGCCGCACCCGGTACTGCAGCTGGCGCTATGGGCTGCGTTGATCGGCGGTGTGGCAGTGGCGTGCCGCGCGTTCGGTGGACTGTCGACGGTACGTTTCTGGGGCTGCTTCGTCCTGACTCGGCCCCTGGGTGCCGCGGTCGCGTTCCTGCTGACCAACGACACTGCGACCGGCGGACTCGGCTTGGCGCGTCATGCGGTCAGTGCGGTGTTGACCGCCGTTCTCGTCGGCTCGGTGCGCTACCGATAGCCGCGCCGCATGTCGTCGACGATCAGTGGATGTTCCAGCGTCGACGGCGGCAGGTGCTGTGGCGCCGTGTCGGGCGCGAAGACGGTGGCGGCATCGAGGACCTGCTGATTCAGAAACCTCAGTGGCGGAACGTCTTTGGGAATCATCGGCGCGGGCGGCACCGGGCCGCGTCGGGCCAGGGTGAAGCCCCAGTCGCCGAACGTCGGCACCTCCACGTGGTACGGCGTCACGGCCAGTCCCGCCGACGCGATGGTGGATACCGTGCGCCAGAACACGGTCGGCGTCGAGTAGGGGCTGCCGGACTGCACCACCAGCAGTCCCTGGGGCGCCAACACCCGGGCGATGAGGCTGTAGAACTCGGTGGAGTACAGCCGGCCGAGGACCGGATTGTCGGGGTCGGGCAGGTCGACGATGACCGCGTCGAATCCGCTCGGCGGCACCACGTCCGGGTGCGGCGCGCGCAGCCACGTCATGGCGTCGTCGAGAATCAGGTGGACGCGCGGATCGTCGAGTGCGCCGGCATTGGCGTCCCGCAGCTTGGTCCGCGCCACCGCCACCACCGCCGGATCCAGCTCGACCTGAACGATTCGCTCGATACCTTTCTGGCGCAACAACTCCCGCGCCGCCAGGCCGTCGCCGCCGCCGATCACCAGCACCGACCGCGCGCCCTGGCCCAGCGCCGGGTACACCAATGACTCGGTGTAGCGGTACTCATCGCGGGTCGAGAACTGCAGTCCGCCATCGAGATACAGCCGCGTGTCGTCGCCGCGGCGGGTCACCACGATCTCCTGATAGGCCGAATGCTGATAGGCCACGATCGGATCGGCGTAGAGCCGCTGCCGGGACGTCGTTTCGATGCCGTCGGCCGATGCCATGAGCGTGGCCAGCACCGCGAATGCCAGCACCAGCACGCAGAGCGCGCCGATGAACTCGCGCCGGCTGAGGATGCGGCGCAGCAGGAAAACCGAAACCACTGCTGCGGCGGCAAGATTGATCATCCCGGTGGCTGCCGCGCCGCGGATCATCCCCAGGTACGGCAGAACCACGAACGGCCACGCCAGACCGCCGAGCAGCGCGCCCAGATAGTCGGCGGCATTGAGGTTGGCCAGCACCCGGCCGGCGTCGGTGGCTCCGGCCACCCGGCCGCGTTGCAGCAGCGTCATCAGCAGTGGTACCTCCGCGCCGACCAACCCGCCGATCAGCGCGGTCGCCACACCCAGTACCCAGTCCGAGTCACCGAGGAACGCGAACGTCACGTACAGCACCGTCGCGGACAGGCCGCCCACGACACCCAGCGCCGTCTCCACCGCGATGAAGCTGATGGCCGCACGCGCCAGCAGTGCTTTGGCCAGCAGCCCGCCGACGCCGAGGGCCGCCACATAGCCCGCGACGATCAGCGACGTCGATACGACGCCGCCACCGTTCAGGCTCGTCGAAAGGGTCAGCAGCGCAAGCTCGTAGACGATGCCGCACGCGGCGCACGCCGCCACCGCCGCCAGCAGGAGGGCACGCCAACGGGTTCCGATGACCGGTCCAGAGGCTGTGGCCTCGAGAGTCCCGTCGGCCTCGGTGACCATCAGGTGAGGGCGGCGGCGTTGATACCGCCGATGGTCAGCAGTACCACCGCGACGGCAACGGCGGCGGGATGGAACTCTTCGGCGTGGATGTCGTTGCGGAAGTGGCCGGGCGCCAACAACTCGACGGCCACCAGGGCCAGGCCCTGCAGGGCGACGCCGATCAGCCCGTAGATCACCGTGTCGATCAGGCCCTGTCCTAGACGGTCGGAGCTGGAATGAATCGCGGTGATGATGATGGCGGCCAACGAGACATCCATCGCGGCGGTGATCGCCACCGCGTTGGGGCGCCGGTCGACGAAGACCTGGCGGCGGAGGTTGCCGGGCGTCAGCACGTCGACCATGACGAAGCCGGCGGCCAGCACCAGTACTCCCACCAGGAAGTACAGCACCGAGCTGACGACGTTCTGGATGATCGCGTCGGTGTGGACGGTGCCGAAGTCGATGGCGGCCAGGTTCATCGGAGTCTCCTCGGAATTGATGTGGTCACTTGACGCCGCCCGGTCCGCCCGAGCTGCCGCCGGAACTGTGCGACGGCGAGCCGGGGCTGAACCCCGGGCCGAGAAAGAAGTAGCTGCCGTGGTTGTAGCCCGAGTTCAGGCTCTCCAGCCGGACGGTGCACGTCTGTCCCGAGCCCGCACCCACGATGGCGATGGAGTCGTTGTATCGCAGGTAGTAGTTGCCGCCATCGGTCGCGCGGGCCTGCGGCGCGTGGGCCTCGGCGAGGTCGTCGGCCACGTCGCTCGGAGACCCGTCGCATCGGTAGGTGTTGTAGCCGACGTTCTGATAGTGGTCTTTGACGTATGACTCGATGGTGCGCGCGGTGCTGATGCCGATCACCAGGCAGATCACCGATGCGACCGCGAGCACCCCGGCGAGAATCAGCATCTTGCCCCGGGTCATGGCGCCTGCCTAGGCACCGGCAGGGGGAGCGGGATACACCGTCAGCTCACCGGGCGACATGATCTTGCCGGTCGACACCTCCCACGGCGAATTCGGTGACCACTGCTCGAAACTCAACAGGGCGGCGCGGCCGGCGCTGGCGTAGTCGACGTAGTTCATCTGGCCCTGCGCGGGCAGGCCGGTGGTGCCTTCGGAGGTGTAGTGCGCGTCACCGGTCTCGACCTCGTGGTACTGCATCCCGTCGACGGCAAGTGGACCGATGGGTTGCAGCGTCAGGTCGGGCCGCTTCGTCCAGAACGCGAGTTCCAGCCGTCCCTCGTCCTCTTCGACGCTGAACCAGATCGGTTCTCCCTGACCGCCTTCCAACAGGTGCTCCCACCAGATGAACGGACCTTCGCGATACGTCACCGAGCCGCGCACCACGTAGTCGACGCCGCCGTAACTGACGATCGCGCCGGGGCCGAGCTGCTTGGGTCCGAACACCGGCATCTCGCCGGACTTGAGCGGGTCCTGGCGGGAGCCCGAGGTGTCCGGCTTCCTGGCGCGGGTGAAGGCGAGCACCACGACGACGATGGCCGCGATCATCAGCAGGACGCCGATGACGATCAGAAATGTGCTCACGCGTGCCTCCAGCGAGATGTGGCGAGAACGCTAGCAGTTGGCGCCGCGGCACAACGACGTTCGCGCACTACAACCCAGGCTGGGAATTCGCTGGTAACGACTAGCGCAGGATGGTCGCGACGATGCCCGCGAGGTATCCCAGCCGCGCGACCTCCGACGGGCGGAAGGCCGGTCCGCCCGGGCGGCCCAGCATGATCGCGGTGTGCGGGTCACCCAACGGCGCCGCGGCCAGGGTCGTGTCGATGTCCCGCCAGAATTGCGGCACCCAGTCGCCGGTGGCATCCAGGGCAGCAGGGTGTTCCAGCGGCAGCCATGGTGCCGAGTCGGCGAGCGTCTCGGGTGCACCCGGGCTGCCGGCGATGCGGCGGGGCGCCACGCCTTCCTTACCGCCGGTCACCACGACGCACCAGCCGACCCGCAGTACGTGCGGTGCTTCGTCGGCCAGCACTTGGAGCCTGGCGGCCTTGCCCTTGGCGGCGGCGACGTGGTCGATCAGTTCCAGTTCGCGATGGGCTTCGAGCAGCCCGATGTGGGGCCGGATGCTGTCGACGTACACGCCCTTGAGCGCCTCTGCCGCGGTGATCAGGGCGTCGGGCATGGACCCGAGCGGCAGCTCGACCACGAGGTCGTCGACGGCGTAGCCCGGACCGCGCTCGACGACGTCGAGCGACAGGATGTCGGCGCCCACCGAGCCGAGAGCCACCGCGAGGGAGCCGAGGCTGCCGGGGCGGTCTTCGAGCTGCACCCGCAGCAGATAGGAGGACACGCCACAACTGTGGCACAGCGGCGTGGCTGTGGCATGACGTGCGGGTGCGGTGCGTGTCACGGAACCATTCCCCGTGGCTGGGCCCGCCCCGCCTCCCACTAGGGTGTTTAGACGTGTCGAAGATTTCCCGGGACGATGTCGCCCATCTGGCGAATCTGGCCCGGCTCGCCCTGACCGATGGTGAGCTGGACAGTTTCGCAGGCCAACTCGATGCCATCCTGGCGCACGTCGGCAAGATTCAGGCCGTCGACGTCACCGGTATCGAGGCGACCGGCAACCCACTCAAAGAGGTGAACATCACCCGGCCGGACGTCGAGGTGGCGAGCCTCGGGCAGGACCAGGCGCTGGCCGAGGCTCCACGTGCCGAGGACGGCCGGTTCGCCGTGCCGCGCATTTTGGGGGAAGCAGAATGAGCGACCTGATCCGTTTCGACGCGGCCACGCTCGGCGAGAAGATCGCCGCCGGCGAGGTGTCGGCCACCGAGGTCACCCAGGCGCACCTGGACCAGATCTCCGCCACCGACGAGACCTACCACTCCTTCCTGCACGTGGGCGCCGAGGCGGCACTGGCCGCTGCCGCCGCGGTGGACAAGCAGGTGGCGGCAGGCGAGCCGCTGGCGTCGCCGCTCGCCGGAGTTCCGTTGGCGCTCAAGGACGTTTTCACCACCACCGACGCGCCGACCACGGCCGGCTCGAAGATTCTGGAGGGCTGGCAGTCGCCGTACGACGCGACCGTCACCGCCAAACTGCGCGCCGCCGGCATCCCGATCCTCGGCAAGACCAACATGGACGAGTTCGCCATGGGGTCGTCGACCGAGAACTCGGCCTACGGCCCGACCCGCAACCCGTGGGACGTCAACCGGGTGCCGGGTGGCTCCGGCGGCGGTAGCGCCGCGGCGCTCGCGGCGTTCCAGGCGCCGCTGGCGATCGGCACCGACACCGGTGGCTCGATCCGTCAGCCCGCCGCGCTGACCTCGACCGTCGGCGTCAAGCCCACCTACGGCACCGTCTCGCGGTACGGCTTGATCGCGTGCGCGTCTTCGCTGGACCAGGGCGGGCCGTGCGCCCGTACGGTGCTCGACACCGCGCTCCTGCACCAGGTGATCGCCGGCCACGACCCGCGCGATTCAACCTCGGTCGACGCTCCCGTGCCCGACGTCGTGGGAGCGGCCCGGGCCGGCGCCGCCGGTGACCTCAAGGGCGTCCGGATCGGCGTGGTCAAGCAGCTGCACACCGGCGAGGGCTACCAGCCCGGCGTGCTGTCCTCGTTCAACACCGCGGTGGACCAGCTGACCGAGCTCGGCGCCGAGATCACCGAAGTCGACTGCCCGCACTTCGACTACTCGCTGGCGGCCTACTACCTGATCCTGCCGTCCGAGGTGTCCTCGAACCTCGCCCGATTCGACGCGATGCGCTACGGCCTGCGGGTCGGCGACGACGGCACCCGCAGCGCCGAAGAGGTCATGGCGCTGACCCGCGCCGCCGGCTTCGGCCCGGAAGTCAAGCGCCGCATCATGATCGGCACCTACGCGCTGTCCTCGGGCTACTACGACGCCTACTACAACCAGGCGCAGCGGGTACGCACCCTGATCGCCCGCGACCTGGACCAGGCATACGAGAAGGTCGACGTGCTCGTCACCCCGACCACCCCGACCACCGCGTTCGGGCTGGGCGAGAAGGTCGATGATCCGCTGGCGATGTACCTGTTCGACCTGTGCACGCTGCCGCTGAACCTGGCCGGCCACTGCGGGATGTCGGTCCCGTCGGGCCTGTCGCCGGACGACAACCTGCCGGTCGGTCTGCAGATCATGGCGCCGGCCCTGGCCGACGACCGGCTGTACCGCGTCGGCGCGGCCTACGAAGCCGCGCGCGGCGCCTTGCCCACGGCCGTCTAGCGGCGAGCCGGCCGCTCGTTCAACAAGAACGAGAACCCGCGAGCGGGCAGTATGGGGACATGCGGATAGGCGTGTTGACCGGTGGCGGTGACTGTCCTGGCTTGAACGCGGTGATCCGGGCGGTGGTCCGCACCTGCGATGTGCGGTACGGCTCGACGGTCGTCGGGTTCCGGGACGGCTGGCGTGGCCTGCTCGAGAACCGCCGCGAGCAGCTCAGGAACGACGACCGCAACGACCGGCTGCTGGCCAAGGGCGGCACCATGCTGGGTACCGCGCGCGTCAATCCCGACAAGCTGCGGGCCGGGCTGGACCAGATCAAGCAGACGCTCGAGGACAACGGCATCGACGTGCTGATCCCGATCGGTGGGGAGGGCACGCTGACGGCGGCGCACTGGCTGGCCGAAGAGAACGTGCCCGTCGTGGGCGTGCCCAAGACCATCGACAACGACATCGATTGCACCGACGTCACTTTCGGCCACGACACCGCGCTGATGATCGCCACCGAGGCCATCGACCGGTTGCACAGCACCGCCGAGTCGCATCAGCGGGTGATGCTCGTCGAGGTGATGGGCCGGCACGCGGGCTGGATCGCGCTGAATTCCGGCCTGGCATCGGGCGCCCACATGACACTGATCCCCGAGCAGCCCTTCGATGTCGAAGAGGTGTGCCGGCTGGTGAAACAGCGCTTCGTACGCGGTGATTCGCACTTCATCTGCGTGGTCGCCGAAGGTGCGCGGCCGGCCGAGGGCTCGATGCAGTTGCGCGACGGCGGAATTGACGAATTCGGGCATGTGAGGTTCACCGGCGTCGCCCAGCAGTTGGCCATCGAGATCGAGAAGCGCATCAAGAAGGAAGTCCGCACCACGGTGCTCGGTCACGTGCAGCGCGGTGGCACCCCGACGGCCCACGACCGGGTGCTGGCCACCAGGTTCGGGGTCAACGCCGCCGACGCCGCGCATTCGGGCGAATACGGGATGATGGTGGCGTTGCGCGGCCAGGAGATCGGCCGGGTTCCGTTGGCCGACGCCGTGCGTCAGCTCAAGCTGGTGCCGCAGACCCGCTACGACGACGCCGCGGAGTTCTTCGGCTAGCGGTAGGCCTTCGGCAGCGGCATGCCCAGCTCGGATTCCACCGTGCGCAGCCGGCTCGGGTAGTCGGTGATGATGCCGTCCGCGCCGGCGGCGATCTGCGCCCGCATGGTGTCGGCGTCGTTGATCGTCCACGGAATCACCTTGAGCCCGACGGCATGTGCCCGGTCGATGAACGCTCTGTCGGCGACGAGTGCGAATCCCGGATCCTTCGGGGTGAGTCCGTAGGGCACCGAGTAGCCGGGCGACAGGATGTTCGCGCCGACCGAGGCCGCCCCCGCGATCGGGTCGCCCACCACCGCCGGGTTCACGTCGGCCGTCCACGCCGAGTTCGGCACCCAGGTGGTCTCGTCCCACAGCGCCACCAGTGGAATACCGGGTTCCTGCTTGCGGACGAGTGGCAGCGTGCGCCAGTCGAAACTCTGGATCTCGACCTTGTCGAGCTTGTTGGCGGCCCGCACCGCGCCGAGGATGACGTCGACGAATTGTTGTGGTGGGGCTGATGTTTCGGGCTTGTCGGCTTCGAGCTTGGTTTCGATGTTGTACCGGACGCCGGCGTGGTGCGCGTCCGCCAGCGCGAAGACCTGATCGAGGGTGGCGATCTTGTTGCCGGCCACCGCCTCGGCCCCGGGGAACCCGTCGAGCAGTTTGCCGCAGTTCAGTGAGTGCAGCTGCGCCCGGGTGAGGTTGTGCACGAGCTTGCCGACGTAGGGGTACTGCGGGTCGCCGGGGAAGGCCGGGCCGGTGTCGGCACACTTGTCGGCCTGGATGGCCGGGTCGTGCCAGACCATGGGCGCGCCGTCCTTGGAGAGGACGATGTCGAGTTCGAGCGTGGTGACGCCGAGTTCGATGGCCTTGGTGAAGGCGCGCAGCGATTCCTCGGTGGTCTCACCGCGTCCGCCGCGGTGCGCCTGCAGGTCGAAAGTGCCGGGGTCGGCAGAAGCGAAGGGCATGGCCGTCACCGCGACGGTGGTCAGTAGGGCGCCGATGCGTGCGAGCATCCGCGCAGGTTAACCGGGCCGAGGAAATGGCCGGTGAACGACAACTAGGATTCAACGCATGGCTGACGCTGACCTTCTCGACTACGACGACGTCCTCGCGACGTACGAGCCCGTCATGGGTATGGAAGTCCATGTCGAGCTGTCCACCGAGACCAAGATGTTCTGTGGCTGCGCGAACCGGTTCGGTGCCGAACCGAACACGCTGGTGTGCCCGGTGTGCCTGGGCCTGCCCGGCGCGCTGCCGGTCGTCAACGAGGCCGCGGTGCAGTCCGCGATCCGGATCGGGCTGGCACTGAACTGCGACATCGCCCCGTGGGGCCGGTTCGCCCGGAAGAACTACTTCTACCCGGACCAGCCGAAGAACTATCAGATCAGCCAGTACGACGAGCCCATCGCCGTGAACGGTTACCTCGACGTCCCGCTGGAGGACGGCAGCACCTGGCGCGTCGACATCGAGCGCGCCCACATGGAGGAGGACACCGGCAAGCTGACCCACCTGGGCAGCGACACCGGCCGGATCTCCGGTGCCACCACCTCGTTGGCCGACTTCAACCGGGCCGGGGTGCCGCTGGTCGAGATCGTCACCAGGCCGATCGAGGGTGCCGGAGAACGCGCCCCGGAGATCGCGCGCGCCTACGTGACGGCACTGCGGGATCTGTTGCGCGGCTTGGACGTTTCCGACGTCCGCATGGACCAGGGGTCGATGCGGTGTGACTCCAACGTCTCGCTGAAACTCAAGGGCGCCGCGGAGTTCGGCACCCGCACCGAGACCAAGAACGTCAACTCGCTCAAGAGCGTCGAGGTGGCGGTCCGGTACGAGATGCGCCGCCAGGCCGCCGTGCTGCAGGCCGGCGGCACCATCACGCAGGAGACCCGGCACTTCCACGAGGACGGCCACACCACGCCGGGCCGAAGCAAGGAGACCGCCGAGGACTACCGCTACTTCCCGGAGCCGGACCTCGAGCCCATCGCCCCGTCGGATGAGTTGGTGGAAAGGCTGCGCGGCACCATCCCGGAGCTTCCGTGGTTGGTGCGCAAGCGGATTCAGGACGATTGGGGCATCTCCGACGAGGTGATGCGCGACCTGGTGAACAACGGTGTCATCGATCTGGTCGCCGAGACCGTCGCCCACGGCGCCGCCAGCGAGGCGGCCCGCGCGTGGTGGGGCAACTTCCTGGTGCAGAAGGCGAACGAAAACGGTGTGGCAGCGGCCGATTTGGCCATCACCCCGGCGCAGGTCGCCGCGGTGGTCAAGCTGGTCGACGACGGCAAGCTGTCCAACAAGCTGGCCCGCCAGGTCGTCGAGGGCGTGCTGGCCGGTGAGGGCGAGCCCGAGCAGGTGATGAACGACCGCGGACTCGTCGTGGTGCGCGATGACTCGCTCATCCAGGCCGCGATCGATGAGGCGCTGGCCGCGCAGCCCGACATCGCCGACAAAATCCGTGGCGGCAAGGTTCAGGCCGCCGGCGCGATCGTCGGCGCGGTGATGAAGGCGACGAAGGGCCAGGCGGACGCGGCGCGCGTGCGCGAACTGGTCATCGCGGCCTGCAGCTAGCGCAGTACCTCCTGCGGCGCGGGTGTGGCCCTCGGGCTGAGTGACGAGACACCCGCGACGCAGTAGCCCGCGATCACGAAACACACCGCGGCGCAGGGCAGATTGCCGGTCGGCGTACCGGCGCCGGTGACGCCGTCGATGGCGCCGGCGAAGTCCGGCAGCGCCGCGAGCCACAGCACCGTGAAGGTCAGTAGGTACAGCACCCCGAACACCCGGACGTACGGGCTCGGGTGCAGTGTCCCGACGCGGCGCGTGATTCGCCACTCCTGCACCAGGATCGGTATCGCCACGAAGGTGAATACCGCCACCTCCACGCCGAGTACCGCGTACTGCATCGCGCTGTGGCGAGCCGACAGTAATGTCGGCAGGCTGAGCAGCCCCGTGATGACGGGCGCCAGCACACTGATCGCGGGTATGCGCCAGGCCAGCGACAGCGCGCGCGGCGGGGTTCCGGCGTCCACCCGGCGCCCGACCAGCACATGCGTCAGGAACGCGACCGCCGCAGGTCCGACCACTGCCAGGCTGACCCAACTGCTCACCGGCACGCAGCCCAGCGTCGGATGGTTCAGCGGGTTCGCGGTGTTCCAGACCCACCAGCGCAGCTGCGGTCCGAGGTGGTCGAAGACGCCGTATACGCAGCCGTGCACGAATCCGACGCAGATGGCGCCGATGGCCGCACCACGTCGCTCGAACACGCCCGTGGCGCGCACGATGTCGTAGGCCAGCGTGATGGTCGCCGGGTACAGCGCCACGATGTACAGCGGCAACCGTCCGTCGACGAAATCGACGCTGAACACGTTGTGCACCAACATGACGCCGAGCCGGGTGCCGGCGAAGATGTCCGGTGGATGCCGGGGGAGTTCGGTCACCAGGGCGTAGGCCACCGACGCCAGCCAGATCGTGATCCCGGAGGGGTCGTGGCGGACCCGCCGCAGTGCGTACGCCAGGGCCAGCGCCGCGCCGACCAGCATCAGCAACTCGACGACCGGCATGCTCCAGTGGGTCAGGGTCAACGGGTTACGCACCTTGACCCAGGAATCGTCGTCGCAGGAAAAGCCCAGGTATCCGGCCAGCCGAGCGAAATCGGCCGGGCACGCGCGCATCATCGAGCGACGCTCATGTCGGGCGCCAAATTACGTCTTGTCGTCCGTGCTACGCGGGAATCCGCCCTGGGGGAACAGCGGGAATACGACGTCGTCGAACTTCTCGACGTCGCCGGCCGTCTTGTTCACCGTGGCGCCCCAGACATTGCCGTCGGGGGAGAGTTTCAGCGCGAAGACGTGGCCATGGGTGTCGGTGCGCAGGGCCTCGGGGTCGCCCGTGACCGCTCCGGTTTCCTTGGACAGCCGGACCGCCACCGTCTTCTTCGTGTTGACCAGGTTGACCATGACGGTGTCGTCGGTCGCCACGCAGCCGGCGACACCGGGCCGGTCGGGCCAGTTCCACACCGTGGAAACCTTCGAGTCCTTGGTGATCCGCTGCAGCCGGTCGCCGGTCGGGGTGCGGTCGGTGACGTACAGCGCGCCGCTCGCGCCGTCGATGCACAGCCCGCCGCCGGAACCCATGCCCGACAGCGCGGTCGTCGGCGGCGCCTGGCCGACGGTCGTCGGCTGTTCGATGCGCAGCAGCTTGCCCGCCAGCGAAGCCGGATCGGCTGCCGCAGCGGGGTTCCCGGCGTCTCCGGTGAGCACCACGAGAGTCGTCGGGCTGCTGAAGATCAGAGCTCCGGTGTTACCCGTGGGGCCCTTGGGGATGCCGGTGAGAATCGGCTTGGGCACGTCCCCGTCGGCGATCCGGACCACGCGGTTGTCGGTGGGCGTGGTGATGTACGCGTACATCAATCGGTCCTGCTGGTAGCTCGGTGACAGCACGATGTCCATGAGCCCGCCGTCGCCGGAGGCGTCGACCGGAATCACGGTCTTGACCTTGGGTTCCGCGGTCGTGGAGATGTTCTTGATGGCGCCGGTGACCCGTTCGGCGACGATCGCCGACTTGCTGTCGCCGCCCATGATCAGACCGCTGGTGCTCTCCAGGCAGCCCTGCAGGACGGCCGGGGCCGGGCAGGCCTTCGGGAACGGGTTCGGCGGCAGCGGCGGCGGGGGCGGCGGGGGTGAGCTGGGTGCCCCGCCGAGGTCCGGCTCGATGGTGAACGGCTCGGATGCCGCGGAATCGAAACGGGCGCAGGCGGGCAGCGCCAGCAAAGCGATGGCGCACAGCGCCAGGACCCGTCGAGCGGGTGCAGAGCTGGAACGCTCAGGCCGGTGTTCGGGCCTCGTCAGCGCAGTCCGCGTCGACCGCCGCAATGTCATGCCCGCCAGGTTACGGACTGTTCGACGATGCTCGCCACGTCGGGGCCGCGCGCCGGGCCGGGCAAATCCCGTGAACAAGCCGCCCAAACCGCCCCTCAAATCCACGGTCAGCAGTGCAATTGCACTTACCCTGGCAACTATGACCAGTACTTCCCATGGCTCGCGTGCATGGCAACGGCCCGACGAGTCGGCCGCCAGGCCCGCGTCGGCACGCCTGGTCGATCCCGAAGACGACCTGCCCATCACGACCTACCGCGGCAGTGGTGGTGCGGACGGCGGTGAGACCGCCGCGACCACCGCCATCCCGCGATTCGACACCGATTCGTCCGACGAGGCGACCGAGGTGACGGCTGCACCGTCGGCGACGCCGTCCGCGATGGCGTTCGATCTCATGCACGAACCCGAGCCGCTGCCGTACGTGCAACCCCGGGAACGCAACTCGCAGCAAGCTGTCGAGCCCGCCGAGATCGAGCCCGACCCCGAGACCGATGCCCGGGTGCGCGTGGCCAAGCGCCGCGGCACCCAGGACCTGGGGCTCATGGTGTTGCGCGTCGGCCTCGGCGCGTGGCTGGTGGTCCACGGGTTACAGAAGGCCTTCGGGTGGTGGGGCGGCCAAGGCCTGAACGGGTATGAGCACGCGCTGGCGGCTGCCGGCTTCAAGCACGCCGGGATACTGACCTATCTCGCCACCGGGGCGCAGATCGGTGCCGGGGTCCTGCTGGTGCTGGGGCTGTTCACTCCGGTGGCCGCCGCTGTCGCCCTGGGTTACCTGGTCAACGCCCTCGCGGTGGAGGTGGCCGCACAACCCGTGCACGGCTACTTCCCGTATTTCCTGCCCGAGGGCCACGAGTATCTGGTGACCATGATCGTGCTGGCCGCGGGGCTGACGCTGACGGGACCGGGGCTCTACGGCTTCGACGCCGGACGCGGTTGGGCCCGACGCCCCTTCATCGGTTCGTTCGTCTGCCTGCTGATCGGTGTCGGCGCCGGCATCGGCGCGTGGCTGCTGCTGAACGGCTCAAACCCGCTGCACTGAGCGGGTCCGCTCGATCGATGCCGAGCGGGGCCGGTTCACTCGTTGTACGGGTTGGGCACGACGCCGCCGCTGGCGGCGGTCAGCACCGGCAATGACGCGAACGTCACACCCGGCAGTCGCAGGTCGGTGCCGTCGGTCAATTCGGCCTTGGCCCACTTGGAGCGGTCGAAACGAAGTCCCTTGATGTCCTGCCACGTCACCGTCCGGCTGCCGAGCAGCGACCGCGCGGTGACGCCTTTCTTGTCGGCCACCGTGCGGTAGCGAATCACCATCGCCGACAACAGAATCGGGATGACGAGCAGCACCGCGCACCACGCCGGCCCGGCGAACACCAGGGCCAGCAAGCCGATGGCGAAGAACCCGACCGCCAGATGGGCGACCCCCGGGATCTTGATCACGACGGGTTGGGCTGCGGTCGAAGAGGTTCGGCGGCTCACATCAGTCATCTTCCCAGGCGCTCGGTGCGCCGGTTGCCGGGTGTGTCCGCCAAGGGAACTGATTTGACCTGCGCGCGCAGTGGGGACTACCGTCCTTGCTTATGCAGAACTCGGGATTGCTTGTAGTAACTGGGCGCGTTGGTGCGTGACCAGGCTGACTAAGCCGACTACAAGCATCGACGCGCAACCCTCGTACAGCCACCCACGCTGACGGGGGTTTTTTGTTTGCCCGAGAACGCCGAAAACCGCAACGAGATCAAGAGGACAAGAGTGAGCGCACCCACCACGCGACCGCCAGAGTCGACGCAGCAGGCCCACGGCACCAGTGGCCTCAGTGGTACGGCCAACGGTTCTTCCAAAGCCGTTGCCCCAGAACAGATGACCGGTGCTCAGGCCGTCGTCCGGTCGCTCGAGGAACTCGACGTCGACACCATCTTCGGCATCCCCGGTGGTGCCGTGCTGCCGGTCTATGACCCGCTGTTCGACTCGAAGAAGGTCCGCCACGTCCTCGTGCGGCACGAGCAGGGTGCCGGCCACGCCGCATCGGGCTACGCGCACGCCACCGGCAAGGTCGGCGTGATGATGGCCACCTCGGGTCCGGGCGCCACCAACCTGGTCACGCCGCTGGCCGACGCCCAGATGGACTCGATCCCGGTGGTCGCGATCACGGGCCAGGTCGGACGCGGGCTGATCGGCACCGACGCCTTCCAGGAAGCCGACATCTCCGGCATCACCATGCCGATCACGAAGCACAACTTCCTGGTCCGCAACGGTGACGACATCGCCAAGGTCATCGCCGAGGCGTTCCACATCGCGGCTTCCGGCCGTCCCGGCGCCGTCCTCGTCGACATCCCGAAGGACGTCCTGCAGGGTCAGTGCACCTTCAGCTGGCCGCCGGTCATCGACCTGCCCGGCTACAAGCCGAACACCAAGCCGCACAGCCGCCAGGTGCGCGAGGCCGCCAAGCTGATCGCCGCGTCGCACAAGCCTGTGCTGTACGTCGGCGGTGGCGTGATCCGCGGCGAGGCGTCCGCGGAACTGCTGGAACTCGCCGAGCTGACCGGCATCCCCGTCGTCACCACGCTGATGGCGCGCGGCGCGTTCCCCGACAGCCACCCGCAGCACATGGGTATGCCGGGCATGCACGGCACGGTGTCGGCCGTGGCGGCGCTGCAGAAGAGCGACCTGCTGATCGCCCTCGGCACCCGCTTCGACGACCGGGTCACCGGCCAGCTGTCGTCGTTCGCGCCCGACGCCAAGGTGATCCACGCGGACATCGACCCCGCCGAGATCGGCAAGAACCGCCACGCCGACGTGCCGATCGTCGGTGACATCAAGAACGTCATCATCGACCTGCTCGCGGCGCTGCGCCGTGACGGTGTTGCCGCCGACACGCTCGACCTGGCCGACTGGTGGACCTACCTGAGCGGCATCAAGGAGACCTATCCGCTGAGCTACGGCCCGCAGAGCGACGGCAGCCTCTCGCCGGAGTACGTCATCGAGAAGCTGGGCCAGATCGCCGGGCCGGACGCCCTGTACGTGGCGGGCGTCGGTCAGCACCAGATGTGGGCCGCGCAGTTCATCAAGTACGAGAACCCGAAGACCTGGCTGAACTCGGGTGGTCTCGGCACCATGGGCTTCTCCATCCCGGCCGCGATGGGCGCCAAGTTCGCCCGCCCCGAGGCCGAGGTGTGGGCCATCGACGGTGACGGCTGCTTCCAGATGACCAACCAGGAGCTGGCCACCTGCGCCCTCGAAGGGGCGCCGATCAAGGTCGCGCTGATCAACAACGGCAACCTGGGCATGGTGCGGCAGTGGCAGACGCTGTTCTACGACGAGCGTTACAGCCAGACCAACCTGTCGACGCACTCGCACCGCATCCCGGACTTCGTGATGCTGGCCGAGGCGCTGGGTTGCGCCGGTCTGCGTTGCGAGCGTGCCGAGGACGTCGAGGACGTCATCCGGCAGGCCCGCGAGATCAACGACCGCCCCGTCGTCATCGACTTCATCGTCGGGGCCGACGCGCAGGTGTGGCCGATGGTCGCCGCCGGCACCAGCAATGACGAGATCATGGCGGCGCGCGATATCCGTCCGCTGTTCGACAACGAGGATCAGGTGTAGTGATGAGCGCTTGCGCGAAGAACCAAGGAGCCCAGGCGTGACTACTACGCATACGTTGTCGGTCCTGGTCGAGGACACGCCCGGTGTGCTCGCCCGCGTGGCGGCGCTGTTCTCCCGGCGCGGCTTCAACATCCAGTCGCTCGCGGTCGGAGCGACCGAGCAGAAGAACATGTCCCGCATGACGATCGTGGTCTCGGTCGAGGAACAGCTGCCGCTGGAGCAGATCACCAAGCAGCTCAACAAGCTGATCAACGTGATCAAGATCGTCGAGCAGGAGCCGGACAACTCCGTCTCCCGCGAGCTGGCGCTGATCAAGGTGCGGGCCGACGCCACCACCCGTGGACAGGTGATCGAGGCCGTCAACCTGTTCCGCGCGAAGGTCGTCGACGTGTCGACCGAATCGCTGACCGTGGAGGCCACCGGCACCCAGGAGAAGCTCGACGCATTGCTGCGAGTGCTGGAGCCGTATGGTATTCGCGAGCTGGTGCAGTCCGGTGTGGTTTCGTTGGCGCGCGGTCCGCGTGGCATCGGCGCGGCCAAGTAACCGAGCTGGACACCAAAGCAAACTCGAACAACAGATCTTCGAACAAGAGAAACAAGGGTAAGGAAAAGCAAGTGGCAGTTGAGATGTTCTACGACGACGATGCGGACCTGTCGATCATCCAGGGGCGCAAGGTCGCGGTCATCGGCTACGGCAGCCAGGGACACGCGCATTCGCTTTCGCTGCGCGACTCGGGTGTGCAGGTCAAGGTCGGTCTGAAGGAGGGCTCGAAGTCCCGCGAGAAGGTCACCGAGCAGGGCCTCGAGGTCGACACCCCGGCCGAGGTCGCCAAGTGGGCCGACGTCATCATGCTGCTGGCGCCCGACACCGCGCAGGCCGAGATCTTCACCAACGACATCGAGCCGAACCTGGAAGACGGCAACGCGCTGTTCTTCGGCCACGGCCTCAACATCCACTTCGGCCTGATCAAGCCCCCGGCCAACGTGACCATCGGCATGGTGGCCCCGAAGGGCCCGGGTCACCTGGTGCGTCGTCAGTTCGTCGACGGCAAGGGTGTGCCCGCGCTGATCGCCGTGCACCAGGACCCCAAGGGTGAGGGTCAGGCACTGGCGCTGTCCTACGCCAAGGGCATCGGTGGCACCCGCGCCGGCGTCATCAAGACGGACTTCAAGGAAGAGACCGAGACCGACCTGTTCGGTGAGCAGGCCGTGCTCTGTGGCGGTACCGAGGAACTGGTGAAGGCCGGTTTCGAGGTCATGGTCGAGGCCGGTTACGCGCCGGAGATGGCCTACTTCGAGGTGCTGCACGAACTGAAGCTGATCGTCGACCTGATGTACGAGGGTGGCATCGCCCGCATGAACTACTCGGTGTCCGACACCGCTGAGTTCGGTGGCTACCTGTCCGGTCCGCGCGTCATCGACGCCGACACCAAGGAGCGCATGCGCGCCATCCTGAAGGACATCCAGGACGGCACCTTCGTCAAGCGCCTGGTCGCCAACGTCGAGGGCGGCAACAAGGAGCTCGAGGGTCTGCGCAAGGCCAACGCCGAGCACCCCATCGAGGTCACCGGCAAGAAGCTGCGCGACCTGATGAGCTGGGTCGACCGGCCGATCACCGAGACCGCTTAGTCAGTTGCCGAAAGGCCGGTTGCAGCACGCGAAACAGCGTGCGGCAACCGGCCTTTCGTCGTTTCAGCAGACGGCGTAGCCGATGGCGGCCAGCGCGCGGGTCACGTTGCGCCCGTCCGCGCTGCCCGGCAGCTTCTGGGTCCGGTCGATCGCCAGTCCTTCGCCCGCCACCGCGTAGATCTCGGTCGACACCGGGTCATCGGGTTCGGGTGGTTCGAGACGTCCATCCGGGTAGATGCACTGTGCCCGCATCGCCCAAATGCTCTGCTCGACGGCGACCACGTGATAGCCGCACAACGGCGGGCGCATCTGATACAGCTGGCGATCGCCGACCGCGAACCACCGCTCATTGGGTACCGAACCGACCAGGCGGGCCGTGCCTCCGAAGATCACCCATCCACGCTAAGCCGGGTTCGACGGGTGCTCCGACGCCAATTTCTCACTGACCTCTGTCTACCCACACTCGGACCGACTTCAAATCGCAAGTGCCGCAGGAGAGACGACGCGCCGGAGCCAGAAGCGCACGACACGCCGGACCTGCGAATGCCTAGTCGCTCAGCTTGTCCGCAACCGAGACCACCCGGCGCGCCAGGTGGTCCAGCGCGGCGTAGGTGTTGTCGTCGAACTGGCGGATGTTGTCGTGGTTGGCCAGCAGACTCACGCCGTAGGGATTGCCGTCGGCGAACTTGAGTGGGTCGGTGTAGCCGGGCGGGACGATGATGCCGCCCCAGTGCATCAGCGTGATGTACAGCGACAGCAGCGTCGTCTCCTGCCCGCCGTGCGCGGTGTTGGTCGAGGTGAACCCGGCGTACACCTTGTCTGCCAGCTCGCCCTTCGACCACAGCCCGCCGAGGGAGTCCAGGAATCCCCGCAGCTGCGATGCGACCGAGCCGAATCGGGTCGGCGAGCCGAAGATCACCGCGTCGGCCCAGACGATGTCGTCTCCGGTGGCGGCCGGAAGGTCTTTGGTCGCTTCGTAATTCGCGGTCCACGCCGAGTTGTGGGCGAACGACTCGGGAGCGGCGGTCTCGGCGACGGGCCGCAGCCGCACCTCGGCGCCCAACGATTCGGCGGTGCTCGCGACCCGCTGCGCCATGGAAGTGCCGTGCCCCGTTGCGGAGTAATAGATCACAGAAAGCTTGGCCATGAGCCAAGCCAACACTATGGCGCCAGCGACGGCAGCGTCTTCACCCCGAATTCACGACGCAGCACGGTGCGCGCGGCATAGAGACCCGCCATGCCGTGGACTCCGGTACCCGGCGGGGTGGCCGACGAGCATAGATAGGCCTTGGGGATCGGGGTGGTCCACGGATCGGCCCGCAGCGTCGGTCCGATCATCGCGGCCTTGAGCGTCGCGCCGCCGACGATGATGTCGCCGCCGACATAGTTGGCGTTGTGCTGCGACATCGCGGCCGCCGGCACCGCGCGGGCCGCCAGCACGAGATCGCGGAAACCCGGTGCGGCGTCTTCGAATAACCCGATGACCGTCTCGGTCTGGTCGACGGTCGAGCCCGCGGGGACGTGGCAGTACGTCCACAGTGGCCGGCGCCCCTGGGCATCGATGCGCGACGGGTCGGCGAGGTGGGGCAGGGAGGCCAAGGTCATGGGGTGGTCGGCATGACGGCCTCGCCAGATCTCGCGTTCGGCGTGCGCCATCTGAGCCCGGGTGCCGCCGAGGTGGACGGTGGGTGACGACGCCATCCGCGGGTCACGCCAGGGGATTTCGCCCGACAGCACGAAGTCGATCTTGCACACGCCGGGGCCGAACTTGTAGCGGCGCAGCGCTTTTGCGTAGCGGCTCGGAACGGCCGGTCCGTAGATGTCGAGCAGTGCGGTCGGTGAGGTGTCGTAGATGACGACGCCGTCGGGCGGGCTCGTCACGGGCGAGCCGGTGATCAGCTCGCCGCCGTGCGCCCGCAGGTCGGCGATCAGCGCATCGGTGATGGTCTGGGTGCCGCCGACGGGGACGGGCCAGCCCGCCGTGTGCGCGACGGTGCTGAGCATGATGCCCGCGCCGCTGTTGACGGGCGACGGAATCGGGTGGATGGCGTGCGTGCCCACGCCGGTGAACAGCGCCTGGGCGTCGTCGCCGCGCAGCAGGCCCCACGCCGGGCTGCCCTGAGTGAGCACCCGCAGTCCCGCGCGAACGGTGCTCGGCAGGTCCGGCGGCAACGAACGCTTGTCACCGAGGAAGAAACCGAGGACGCCGTCGACGTGCTCGACCAACGGGCCCAGCAGCCGGCGCCACGACGAGCCGTGCGTCAGCTCCGCGCAGGTGCGCTCGAGCGAGCGGTATCCGATCGCGGCACGTCCAGAGACCTTTCCCGTCGCTTCGCTCGCCCCGGCGGGCAGGGGATTGGCGTACGAGATCTCCGGCGTCACCATCTGCACACCGCGCGCGGCCAGGTCGAACTCCGCGAAGAACGGCGACGCCACACCCAGCGGATGCACCGCCGAACAAATGTCGTGCAGAACGCCTGGATATTCCGGGTCGGGGGCGCTGCGCGCACCGCCGCCGGGCGTCGGCTGGCCTTCGATGACCCGGACCGACAGCCCCGCTCGCGCGCAGATGACGGCCGCGGCCAGTCCGTTGGGCCCACTACCGACCACGGTGACGTCCACCACTCGATGGTAGTGACGGCCGACGACAACCCAGATCAAGGCAACCGCGATTGGTAGCGCGGCCATGCCGCCCACTAGTCTGTGCGCGTGAGCCTTCCTGTCGTACTCATCGCTGACAAACTCGCCGAATCGACCGTCGCCGCCCTCGGCGACCAGGTAGAGGTCCGTTGGGTCGACGGACCCGACCGCGAAAAGCTGCTGGCCGCCGTGCCGGACGCCGACGCCCTGCTGGTGCGCTCGGCTACCACCGTGGACGCCGAGGTGCTGGCCGCGGCGCCCAAGCTCAAGATCGTCGCCCGCGCCGGCGTCGGCCTGGACAACGTCGACGTCGACGCCGCCACCGCGCGTGGCGTGCTGGTCGTGAATGCCCCGACCTCGAACATCCACAGCGCCGCCGAGCACGCGCTGGCATTGCTGCTCTCGACGGCCCGCCAGATTCCGGCCGCCGACGCCACGCTGCGCGAGCACACCTGGAAGCGCTCCAAGTTCTCGGGTACCGAGATCTTCGGCAAGACCGTCGGCGTCGTGGGCATGGGCCGCATCGGCCAGCTCGTCGCGCAGCGTCTGGCCGCGTTCGGCGCGCATATCGTCGCCTACGACCCCTACGTGTCGCAGGCCCGTGCCGCCCAGCTCGGCATCGAGCTGCTGACGCTCGATGAGCTTTTGGGTCGCGCTGATTTCATCTCGGTGCACCTGCCCAAGACCAAGGAAACCGCCGGCCTGATCAACAAGGACGCGCTGGCCAAGACCAAGCCGGGCGTCATCATCGTCAACGCGGCCCGCGGTGGCCTGATCGACGAGCAGGCCCTGGCCGACGCGATCACCAGCGGCCACGTCCGTGGCGCCGGTCTCGACGTGTTCGCCACCGAGCCCTGCACCGACAGCCCGCTGTTCGAGCTGCCGCAGGTCGTCGTCACCCCGCACCTGGGCGCCTCCACCGAAGAGGCCCAGGACCGCGCGGGCACCGACGTCGCCGCGAGCGTGAAGCTGGCGCTGGCCGGCGAGTTCGTGCCGGACGCCGTCAACGTCGGCGGCGGTGTCGTCGGCGAAGAGGTCGCGCCGTGGCTCGACCTGGTGCGCAAGCTCGGTCTGCTGGTCGGTGCCCTGGCACCGGCGCTGCCGGCTTCGCTGAACGTGGAGGTGCTCGGCGAGCTGGCGTCGGAAGACGTTGAGATTCTGAAGCTTTCGGCGATGCGCGGCCTGTTCTCGGCCGTCATCGAGGACCAGGTGACGTTCGTCAACGCGCCGGCGCTGGCCGCCGAGCGCGGCGTCGAGGCCGCCCTCACCACGGAGTCCGAGAGCCCCAACCACCGCAGCGTCGTCGACGTGCGCGCCGTGGCCGCGGACGGTTCGGTCTTCAACGTGTCGGGCACCCTGAGCGGCCCGCAGCTGGTCGAGAAGGTCGTGCAGATCAACGGCCGCAACCTGGACCTGCGTGCCGAGGGCGTCAACCTGATCCTCAACTACGGTGACCAGCCGGGCGCGCTCGGCAAGATCGGCACCCTCCTCGGTGGGGCCGACGTCAACATCCTGGCCGCCCAGATGTCGCAGGATTCCGACGGTTCGGGCGCGACGGTCATGCTGCGGCTGGACCGCGAGGTGCCCGCCGACGTGCTCGGCGCGATCGGCGACGCCGTCGGCGCGACCACGCTGGAACTGGTGGACCTGTCGTGAAGCTCGCCGTCATCGCCGGTGACGGCATCGGCCCCGAGGTCATCGGCGAGGCACTGAAGGTCCTCGACGTCGTGCTGCCGGGTGTCGAGCGCACCGAGTACAACGTGGGTGCCAAGCGCTATCACGAGACCGGCGAGACGCTGCCCGACGGCATGGTCGACGAGCTCAAGACGCACGACGCAATCCTGTTGGGCGCCATCGGCGATCCGTCGGTGCCCAGCGGCGTGCTCGAGCGCGGCCTACTGCTGACCATGCGGTTCGCCCTGGATCACCACGTGAACCTGCGGCCGTCGCGGTTGTTCGCGGGCGTCGACAGCCCGCTGGCCGGCAACCCGGACATCGACTTCGTCGTCGTGCGCGAGGGCACCGAGGGGCCGTACACCGGCACCGGCGGCGCCATCCGTGTCGGCACCCCGCACGAGGTGGCCACCGAGGTGTCCACCAACACGCGGTTCGGCGTCGAGCGCGTGGTGCGCTACGCCTTTGAAAAAGCACGGACCCGGCGCAAGCACCTGACCTTGGTGCACAAGAACAACGTGCTGGCCTTCGCCGGCTCGCTGTGGACGCGCACGCTCGACGAGATCGCCACCGAGTACCCGGATGTCGAGACCGCGTACATGCACGTGGATGCGGCAACCATCTATATGGTGACCGACCCGGGCCGGTTCGACGTGATCGTCACCGACAACCTGTTCGGCGACATCATCACAGACCTGGCCGCGGCCGTCTCCGGCGGCATTGGCCTGGCGGCATCGGGCAACATCGACGCGACGGGCACCAACCCGTCGATGTTCGAGCCGGTGCACGGTAGCGCGCCCGATATCGCCGGTCAGGGTCTTGCCGACCCGACTGCCGCCATCGTGAGCGTGGCGCTGCTGCTGACTCACCTCGGCGAGACCGAAGCCGCGGCCCGCGTCGACAAGGCTGTGGCCGAGCATCTTTCGACGCGCGGCGACGCCAAACTCTCGACGTCGGAGACCGGCGAGCGGATCCGCAGCTTCCTTTAGTGCCGTGATCGGCATGACCGGCCTCGCCACCCTCACCAGGCTGTTCGCCATCGGCTCGACGTTCTTCGCGCTGGCCACGGTTCCGGGGTTCCCCTCGGCGGCCGGGGCCGGTGCGGCGAACGTGTTGTGCTTCGTCGGATCGTGGTTCTTCACCACGGCGGCGCTGATGCAATACGTGCTGGCGCCCCCGGGGATCCAATGGTGGTCGGCGGCAATCCAATTCATGGGCACCGTGTTGTTCAACGTCAGCACCGGCGCGTCCGTGTGGGCGCACGCCGTGCTCGCCGAGCGTCGCTACGTCTGGGCGCCCGACGCAGCCGGCTCGCTGGCGTTTCTCCTCAGTGGCCTGCTGGCCGTCCTCGTCGTCGGCCTGTGGTCACCGAAATCCGTTGACTGGCAGGCATCCTGGATCAACCTGATGGGCTGTGTCGCATTCGAGGTCTCGGCGCTGGCGGCGTTCGTCCGCACGACCGGTGTGACGGTCGACGAGTGGCTGGCCAATTTCGGGACCTTCGTCGGAGCCTTGTGCTTCCTGGTCGCCGCGCTGTTGGTGCGGCCCAAGGGCGATCCCGATAAATGTCGTTTGGCGTAGCGCGCCGATGCATGGTTGGCTGGGATGCGTGGGGGTATCGCTGAGCCGACGGGATTTCATCGTCGGGTTGGCCGCGACGGGTGTGCTGGCCGGGTGCCGGCCCGCCCAGGCGGACGAGCCGACCAGCTTCGCGGATTTGGAAGATCGCTATCAGGCGATAATCGGCGTCTACGCAGTTGATCTGGAGTCTTCGGCGACGGTCGAGCACCGTCCCGACGAGCGGTTCGCGATCTGCTCGACCTTCAAAGCGTATGCGGCGGCACGCATCTTGCAGATGGCCAAGGCAGGCCAGGTGAATCTCGATGCCATGGTGCCCATTACCGCTGCGGACATCGTGGTCAACTCGCCGGTGCTGGGCCAGGCGGTGGGGGCGCGGATGGAGTTGCGGGAGATTTGTGCCGCGGCCCTGACCCAGAGCGACAACGCCGCAGGCAACATCATGTTGCGGACCATCGGCGGGCCGCCCGCGTTGACGAATTTCGCCCGTTCGATCGGTGATTCGCAGACGCGACTGGATCGCTGGGAACCGGACCTCAACGACGCGGCTCCCGGCGACCTCCGCGACACCACCACACCACGGGCCCTGTGCGGCGGATACCGTGCGATTCTCGTCGGCGACGCGTTGTCCGGCGCGAGCCAGTTTCAGCTGCAACGGTGGATGAGCGACACCACCACGTCGACCAGGCGTTTTCGCGCGGGGCTGCCCGCGGGATGGACCAGCGCGGACAAGACCGGCAGCGGTGACTACGGGTCGACCAACGACGCCGGCATGCTCATCGGACCCAAACGCGAGCGGGTCATGCTCACGGTGTTGGTCCGTACGCGCACGCTGCGGCGCGACGCCGGGCCGTTCAACGAGGCGGTAGCGGAGTCCGTGCGATCAGTGCTGGCGCGCCTCGGCCACGGTTAGTGTTGGATCGTGGGGATCCGGAAGCTGGCACTCGCCGTGGCGACGTGTGCGTGCGTGGTGGCGAGCTGCTCGACGACCATCACGGGCACCTCGCGGTTCGGGGGCTCGCTGAGCGACCCCGAACCGGACGTCAGCCAGCTGAGGACCGGTAACTACCAGATCAAGCCGAGCACGCCGTTCTTCAGCGCCGGGCCCAATCCGCTCACGCAGTCGATCGTCGAATCGACCCGCATGGCCGAATACGTCGTCGGGCCTTGGGAAATCGACGCGTCGGTGACCAAGCCCGGCGCCATCGGGACCGGCACCATGACGTCGGAGTTCGGCGTCGACAACATCCTCGGGGTGTCCAAGGACAATGTGATGCAGGGCATTGCCAGGGCGCACAACCTGGCCGCCGGGTTCGGGTCGTACCGGTCATCTGGGACACGGGACTCTGACCTGGAAATCCAGAACGCGGTCCTGATGTTCCCCGATGATGCCCAGGCCGCGGCGGCCGCGGGCGAGTTCACCGCGCAGTTCGGCCCCGTCGTGGCCACTCCGTTCCAGCCATATCCGGTCCAGATCTCGGTCGGCACGGGCACGGTGCCGGCGGTCGGCGTGGATTACGGCACCGGGGCCAGTGGCGTCGCGGCGTACACGGCGCAGGGACGTTTCGTGCTGTATCAATTCGTGAGCGCGAAAGCCACCAAGTTGACCAAGGCGCCGCTGCGGGCTCAGCTGCTGACGTCCGACCTGCTCGGCAGGCAGCAATCGCTGATCAAGAGTTTCGTGCCGACCGAACAGGCGAAACTCGCTGACCTGCCCAAAGATCCGAGCGACGACCAGTTGCTGTCGAAGACCATCACCACTCCAGATCGGCAGCAGGGAGTACTGATCGGGACTTGGCGACCGCGGGCGTGGCTGCATTTCGAATCCGATCCGGTGAGCATGACTACCCAGTTCGAGCGCGCCGGCGTCCAATGGGTGACGCAGCGGTGGGGCAGGGTCTACCAGGCACCCAATGCGGATTCGGCAGCGCAGCTGCTGGACTCCACCAGCGCCTTGATCATGAAGAATCCGGACGTGCAGCTGGCCGGCCCGGTGCCGGGGTTCCCCGGCGCGCAGTGTTTCGAGCATCTTCACGACTATGCGCAACCGGACGCAACCGTGACATGGCGCATCCTGGGGTGGCACTACAGCTGCCTCGCACGCACCGACCGTTTTGTGTTCCAGGTCTTCGCCGATGACGAAACCGCTGTGGACCAACAGATTTCGGCACAGTACCGGGTGCTGTCCGGGAAGTAGCCGGTAGCTCCGATGAGTTTCGCGGAGTCCGATGGTCTACCTCACCAACAGACACCATCGACTTGTCAGGAGCTAGAAATGGGCCAGATCCACCTCGCGTTGTTCGCCACTCTCGACCTCGTCGGGCAGGCGCCCGGCGGGCCAGGAGAGGACTCCGACGGCGGGTTTCCATTCGAAGGATGGCAGGCGCCGCTGATCGACGAGGTGTCGGGGGAGCAGGTCGGCGCTGCGTACGAAGGCACCGACGCGTTACTGCTCGGCCGGCGGACGTACGACATCTTCGCGGGCTACTGGCCGCACCAGGACGACGAATTCGCCGACATGTTCAATCGCATCCCCAAGTACGTCGCCTCCCGCGGCGAGCCCGACCTGTCGTGGTCCGGATCGACGCAGATCGGCGCCGATTTGGTGGCCGAAGTGCGTGCGATCCGCGAGCGGCACGAGCACGTCAAAGTGGTCGGAAGTTTGAATTTCGTACAGACCTTGTTGCGCGAAAAACTATTTGATCGCATCGACCTTTGGGTGCATCCTGTGGTCTTGGGGGTCGGCAAGAAGGTGTTCGACGGCGGCGCGGTGCCGTCGAATCTGACGCTGCTCGCGCCTGCGGTGTCGAGTCCGGCGGGAATTGTGTACCTGCAGTACGGGTTGGCCGGGGGCGTGCCGGCGACGGGGGATATGAGTGCACCGGATCGAGGGAACGTTTGACTGGTAGGAACTGGACCCGCGGCGTGCTCGCCGGTGCGGTCGTCGGGGGCATCGGTTGGGGGCTGCTGGCCGTCGACGCGGTGAGCGTGTCGAGCGATGACGCGTATATGGGCGGGGGTGGTGGAATGAAATTGCCTGTTGCGGTTGTTATTTCATTGTTATGCCTGGTGGCTGCCGTAGTGCTGCCCCCTGCGCGGGTATCGCGCACGGTGGCCGTCGCGCTGGTGGTGGCACCCGTGAGCGGTTGGTTCGTGGTCGGACTGCTGTACCTGCAGGCCGTCGCGATAGTGGCGATAGGGCGGTGAGCGGCGGCTCGCCGGCGTCTGGAGGGGGTACGCATGTCCTTCGAGCATGAGAGCTTGCTCGACCCACTCACCGAGCGGAAGGTCGATCCGCGGTATCTCCTCGGTGGTTATCTCCTCGGGCTGTTCGCGATGTCGCTCGCACCCTTGATGTTCTACTGGCTCTTCGCGCCCGTCGGCGCGCTGTTCGTCGCCGCAGTGGCGGTGCTGGCCGCGACGGTGCGGCCACGGTTTGACGATGCGGCATGCGGTGCATTCTTCGCGGCGGTGTTCGGTGCGGTGGCGATACTCGTATTGTCGTTTGTCGTCGCTCAGCGCTGACGGGTTCCCGCGGGCTCGCCGCTGAAAATGCGTTGCGGGACAACTGCATTCCGCTCATCATGGTTCGGGCCAAGGAAGATTCTGCTTGACCGGTGTCGCCAGAAGCGAGGTGAATCATGAAATTGGCGGAAGCTTTGTCGTTGCGCGAACGCAGTTCGTCGCATGGAGCAGCTGCGTGTGCGCGTCGTGGGTAACGCCCGGTTCCAGGAGGGTGAAGAGCCCGCTGAGGACGCCGCAGCGCTACTCGTCGAGATCGACAGCGCGCTGGGCGATTACGGATCCCTGATCCGGCGGATCAATCGGACCAACGCGGCCAGCTCGGCCGGGCTCGACGGCACGCTGACCGACGCGCTCGGCCGGCGTGACGCGCTGCGGCTGCGGTACCACGTCCTGAGCACGGCGGCGGATGCGGCCGCGGGGGCGGGCGCCAACCAGTACGGCCACTCGCGGCAGCTGCGCTCGGAGCTGAAGATGTTGTCCGCCTTGTTCGTTGGTGACCTGCGGTCGCAGGCAGATCAGGCTGCGCAGGAGTTGCGCGAGCTTGACGTCCGGATTCAGAAGGCGAACTGGGAGATCGAGCTGCTGGACTGACAGCGGCATGGTGTAGCAGGTAGTTGTCGCGGAGGCGTGCACAAACCTCAAACGGCTCCAAACCGTTCCAGTCGCACGGAGGGCAGTGCAATGGGTTCAATTCCCACATCACATCGCAGCCCAGAAATGCGTACAGGTGACAGAGCACGAGGCACATCGCATCACCACGTGCAGATCTACGACAACGAGGGTGGGTAAGGGGTTACACCTCCAATGGTCGAGATGCGTTTCAACGCCAGGGCACGGAGACGTGATCGGCCAGATTCGGCTGCGTCTGTGACGGGAACTACTGTGACGGATGCGCTGAAAGTGACTGGCAGTCAGGGCTTTCTGTGCGTCGCTATGTGCGGGCTATGGGTTGATGAGAATGCCGTTCATGGCCTGGCAGGAGTGCGGAGACTGCGTAGCCTTTAGTTGTGCTCAGTAGTTCTGGTGGGCCTGAATGCCGGCCGGAACCAGCGGGTACTTGTATCCGGAATCGCGCGGGTCGGGAGCGCCGCGACGACGGCCACCCGTCGTAGTTGAGGAGGTCGACATGACGACTTTCAGTTCCCCGCCCATTCACGTTGTTCCGCCCCCTGCACCCACATCGCGGTGGCGCAGGCTCATTCCACGGACCCACCGGCGAAAGGCGGCCGTGGCCGCTGGTGTGGCGGTAGTGCTCGTGGCGGGTGTGCTGGGCGCGTCGTACGAAGCAGCACCGGGCGGCATCCTCTGGGGCGTCGACAAGACGGCGTTTCCCGGGCATGCGCAGGAGGTCGCGCTGACCGCAATCGTCAACGATCTGAAGGCGGCACAGGGCATCCTCGGCAGTGGGCAACAGCCGACGCCCGATCAGCTGACGGCCGCGCGCACATCACTCAACGAAGCCAAGCAGGGTTTGGACTACCTGTCACCCTCAGCTCAACGGACCAGCCTGCAGAACCTCTATTTGCAGCTGACCCAACAGCTTCTGCAGGACACACCCGATTCGGCCCAGCAGCTGCCGGCGTTGCCGGCACCGGCCGCCGAGCCTCAGGCGGTAGATCCGGGCAGCGCACCTCAGGCACCCGACGTGGCCTTGATGAGCGCTTCCGCGCCCACGTGGGGATACCAGGACTCAGCCGATGGCTCGGCTCCCATCGACCAGATGTCCGACACTTTCGTGCCGCCGCCACCCGATGTGCCCGCCGCCCCGGCGGCCGATTGGTCGCCGCCCGTCGATCCTCCGGCGACACCGAATCTGCAGGACCTCGGCTACTACGACCCGTCTTGGGGGCAGCTCTACGGCTACAACTCCGACAATTGGTACAACTACGACCTCGGTGGCTACAACCAGTACGGGTACGACTTCCTCGGTTTCGACCGGTGGGGTTACGACCGCTGGGGCTACGACCGGTGGGGTTACGACCGCTGGGGTTACAACTGGGCGGGCTACAACTGGTCGGGTTATGACCGCGACGGCTGGGATCGGGGCGGCTGCAACGAATGGGGCCAGCGCCGTGACCATCCCGGGGACCCGCGCAACCAGGCTTGGTACAACGACCACCACCCCTACGTGCAGTACTACCAGTGGAAGTTCCGGCACGACGATCCGGTGTACGGACGCACGCAATGGGATCAGGCCCATGGATTCAACCCGAATCAGTACCAGAACTGGAACATGAACCGGGACTGGCACGACCCGCGGAACCGTGATTGGGCGCCGCCGGCCACTGCCGTCAGTGCCACGCACTCGATAACGGATGTGACCGCCCATGTGTCGTCTCCGGTGGTGAATCTCAATGTCTCACTGGCACAGTTCATCTCGAATGACAAAGCGACGAGCACCTCGGGTCGTCTGCTGAAAGACCTCTCGGACAAGCCGGCCCGGGATGTCACCAAAGTCCTCGACTCGACCACTACAGATGCCGGGATGCAGGCGCCGTCGACACCGGGACTGCACTCCGCCAGTGCGGTGGCCGACCACTCGACACCGGCGGCGCCACCGGCGTTGACGGCATCGGTGCCGACGGCACCGCCATCGAAGGTGCCGGCCGGGTTCACCGCGCCCAAGCTGGCCGCGGTGCCGCCGCCCGCGCCGGCCAAGTCGCAAGAAAAGCCGAGCGCGGCATCGGATGATCGGGTGCATGGGCCTGGGCCGAGCGCCTCGCCGAGCGCGATGGTGCCCGTGCCGAAGGTAGACGCACCGGATGCGATCGTGCCACCGAATGGTGCTGTCTCACCGTCGGCCGAGCCGAAAGCGCTGACACGGCCGGCGCCGGAAGCAGCCCCGCCGAGCCACGCCGCGGAAACACCCCAGGCCAATCCTGTTCCACCGAAACCGGTTTCAGGGCCGCCGGCGAACCCGGTGAGACACGCCCCACAGCAATCGGTGTCACGGCCGCCCGTGAAGCGTGCGGCGGTGCCTGAACCCACGGCGTCCGAAGCCCCCGTGCGCGAAGCCCCGGCTCCGGTCCGGCAGGCTCCGCCGCCCCCGGTGCACGAGGCGCCGCCTGCTCCGGCGCCGCGTCCGGCGCCCGCGCCGCGGGGTGCCACGTGCCCGCCGCCCATGTGCCCGGCGGGATAAACCTCTGCCGTCGGTTTCGGTTGGATGACCCGTATCCGGTACGTGATGTCAACGGCGATATCGCGTTCCGGATACGTTTGCGCCCGAAGGCTGCGCTGACGATGCCCCGCCGCGCTGTCCGGGCCCGGTCAGTTCGGCGACGGAGCGGGAACGGGCTTGGCGCGCAACGGGTCTGCGGCGACCGGCACCAGGGGTACGGCCAGCACCGGGAACAGTGCGCACACCGCGAACGCGGCCGGGAATCCGAAGACTCCGATCAAGGCGCCGAACGCCGGCGGCACGATGCCTGCCGTCAACAGCTGCGTCGTGTTCTGCATACCCAACGCCCGACCGCTCCAGAACGGGCCGGCGATTTCGGCAATCGCGGTGAAGGACAACCCGTTATCGGTCACGGTCACCACCGATGCCACCACCATCACGAAAACGGCCACCGGCCAGTGCAGGTAGTCGCACAGTGCCAGCAGCCCCATCGTGACGCCGGCCAAGACGGCGATCACCCGCACCGGATGCAGTCGCGAGCCGGTCAGATCCGACCACCGTCCGGCGCCGATTCGCCCTGCGGCACCGCATAATTGGGCCACTGTCACCATGGTGCCTGCCGCGCCGGCCGACCAGCCGTGCGATGTCATCAGCCACACCAGCGAGAAGGTCCACACCAGACACTGCGGCACGACCAGCAGCACCGACACGGCATGGATACGCGCCAGCACCGACGATCCGCGGTACGGATTGGCCAGATCGGTTGCGGGGGCGGAGGATCGGGGCGGCCGGGGCGGATCGATGACGCCCACGACGGTCACGACGGCAGCCACCAGACAGGCGATGGCGGGGAACAACAGCGCCGCGGACACACCTGACGACTCGGCCAGTCGCGGAATCACCAAGGCGCCCAGTCCAACCCCCAGTGGCTGTGCCGTCTGGCGGATGCCCATCACCAAACCGCGTTGCTCCGGCGGGAACCAGCCGACCACCAACCGACCGCTGGCGGAGTTGGAACTGGCGGCTGCCATGCCGCCCAGCAGCAGGAAGGCTCCCACGGCCACCAACGTGTCGGCCCAGGCCGCGGCGAACGCCGCAATCGACGTCAGGAGCGCGCCGGCTGTGAGCACGAATCGTTCACCGACCCGGTCGACCACCCAGCCCCACGCGATCAGCGTCAGGACCATGCCGAAGCTCGGCATGGCGGAGACGAGGCCGGCGCGCGACAGGTCGAGTCCGCGTTCGCCGTGCAGCGTCGGGATCAGGAAGGCGGCCCCGTTGATGAACACGTTGGCGCACATCGTCGAGCCGAGGGCGATCACCAGCATCGACCAGCGGCGGGCGACTGAGACGTTGGTGACCATGGCTTCATGGTGCCACCGCACTTCTCAAGATATGAATCCAATTCTCATGATATGAGATGGCTACAGTCCTGGGTATGGCTCAGCGGGCGAATCTCTCTCGGCTCACGGCGGCCTTCGCCGTCGGCTTGGCGCTGGTGACGGCACCGATGCCCACAGCGTGGGCAGCCGCGCCCAATTGGTCAGGGCTGGACGCCCGGGCATTCTGGAACCCGGTACCGCCGCCGGGCGCGCTCCTCCGGACCGTCCCGCTCGATCCGGCCTTGTCGGTCGCCGGTGCGGCACGCGCCTACCGAATCCTGTATTCGACCACCGACCAACACAATTCGCCCGCGGTGAGCACCGGAGTGGTCTTCGTGCCCAAAGGTCAAGCGCCCCAGGGCGGGTGGCCCGTCATCGCCTGGGCGCACGGCACCGTCGGCCTCGGCGACGACTGCACGCCCTCGGCGCAGCCGCGTAGCGCACGTGACAACGAGTACCTGAGCCACTGGCTGAGTGAGGGTTACGTCGTCGTCGGTTCCGACTACACGGGACTCGGTACCCCTGGCCTGATGAGCTACCTCAACAGCGTCGCGACCGCGCACGCCATCATCGACTCGGTGATCGCCGCGCACCAGATGGACCTGCCGCTGTCACCGAAATGGGCACTGGTCGGTCAGTCCCAGGGCGGCGCGGCGGCGGTCGCGAGCGCGCGCTGGGCCACCGACTTCAGCAAGGGGACGGGCCTGGACTACCGCGGCGTCGTCGCGACCGGCACGCCGGCCAACATCGACGACGTCGTCATCACAGCAGGTCCCGACATGGTGCTGCCGCCGGGGCTGGGGCCCATTGCATCGGCCTATACCGCTTACATCCTCGCTGGGTTCCGAGAGCTTCGTCCGGACGTCAACAGTGTGCTCACGCCGGCCGGCCTGACCGGTGCCGGCCAGGCCGAGACATTGTGCACCGCACCTCTGAGTGCCGCACTGGCAGGAATCACGCCGCCGGAGTTCTTCTCCGCCGCGCTTGCGTCGCTACCGGATATGCGCCGCGCGCTGGCCGACTTCATGGGCACGCCGATCACCGGCTACGACCGGCCGATCTTCCTGGGCGTGGGCCTCAAGGACCGTGACGTGCCGCCGTCGTCGACGCTGAAGTTCGCCGATCAGCTGAAAGCCAACGGCCAGGATGTGGCGCTGTACGTCTATCCCGAGGATGACCACTCCAGCACCGTGCTGACCTCGATGGCGGACTCCACTCCGTTCCTTCAAGCCCAGTTCGCGGGCTGACCAGGGGCCCTCATTAGGCTGGACGGATGCGTCTAGGTCGAATTGCCAGTCCAGACGGTGTCGCTTTTGTCGTGATCGAGGGCGACCCGAACTCCGATGCGGTCTGCAAAGAAATCGCCGAGCAGTACCTGTCCCGCAACCCCACCTTCACCGGACGCTCGTGGCCGCTGGCCGACGTCCGGCTGCTGGCGCCGATCCTGGCCAGCAAGGTGGTCTGCATGGGCAAGAACTATGCGGCGCACGCCCGTGAGATGGGTAGCGAGCCGCCCGAGGATCCGGTGATCTTCCTCAAGCCCAACACCGCGATCATCGGGCCGAACATCCCGATCCAGCTGCCCGCCGACGCCAACCCGGTGCATCACGAGGGCGAACTGGCAGTGGTCATCGAACGGCCGGGCAAGGACATCCCGGCCGCCAAGGCCAAGGACTACATCCTCGGCTACACCATCGCCAACGATGTTTCGGCACGTGATCAGCAGAAGAAGGACGGCCAGTGGATGCGGGCCAAGGGACACGACACGTTCTGCCCGGTCGGACCCTGGATCGAGACCGCCGTCGACCCCGCAGACCTCGACATCCGGACCGAGGTGAACGGTGAGAAGCGTCAGGACAGCAACACCGCGCTGCTGCTGCACGACGTCGGCGCCATCGTCGAATGGGTCTCGGCCGTCATGACACTGCTGCCCGGCGACATCATCCTCACCGGAACCCCTGAGGGGGTCGGCCCGATCGAGGACGGCGACACCGTCAGCGTCACCGTCGAGGGCATCGGTACCCTCTCCAATCCCGTTGTACGTAAAGGAAAATAACGTGACGACACCTGTCCGCGTTCGCTTCTGTCCGTCACCGACCGGCACCCCGCACGTCGGTCTGGTCCGCACCGCGCTCTTCAACTGGGCCTACGCGCGACACACGGGCGGCGACTTCGTCTTCCGGATCGAGGACACCGACGCCGCACGCGACAGCGAGGAGAGCTACAACGCGATCCTCGACGCGCTGCGCTGGCTCGGGCTGAACTGGGATGAAGGCCCCGAGGTCGGCGGCCCCTACGAGCCGTACCGGCAGTCGCAGCGCAGTGACCTCTACCGGGACGTGATCGCGAAACTGCTTGCCGCAGGCGAGGTTTACGAGGCCTATTCGACGCCCGAAGAGGTCGAGGCCCGGCATCTCGCGGCCGGTCGCAACCCCAAGCTGGGTTACGACAACTACGACCGCAACCTCACCGCCGAGCAGAAGGCCGCCTTCGAGGCCGAGGGCCGAAAGCCGGTGCTGCGCCTCAAGATGCCCGACGCGGACATCACGTGGGTTGACCTGGTGCGTGGCGAGACGACGTTCGCCGCCGGTGTGGTCCCGGACTTCGCGATCACCCGCGCGAGCGGAGATCCGTTGTACACGTTGGTCAATCCGGTCGACGACGCGCTGATGAAGATCACCCACGTGCTGCGCGGAGAGGATTTGCTGCCGTCGACGCCGCGGCAGATCGCGCTGTACCAGGCGCTGATCCGCATCGGTGTCGCTGACGCGGTGCCCCAGTTCGCCCACCTGCCAAGCGTTCTCGGCGACGGCAACAAGAAGCTGTCCAAGCGCGACCCGCAGTCCAACCTGTTCCTGCACCGCGATCGCGGATTCATCCCCGAGGGCCTGCTGAACTATCTGGCATTGCTGGGCTGGGGCATCGCCGACGACAACGACATCTTCAGCCTCGACGAGATGGTGGTCGCCTTCGATGTGGCCAACGTCAACTCGAACCCGGCGCGCTTCGACCAGAAGAAGGCCGACGCCATCAACGCCGAGCACATCCGCCGACTCGCGCCTGCGGATTTCGCGCAACGACTCGACGCGTTCCTGAAGCAGCACGGTCACGACACCACGTTGGACGACAAGGGTTTCGCCGCGGCGGCCGAGTTGATCCAGACCCGCATCGTCGTCCTCGGCGACGCGTGGGACCTTGTGAAGTTCTTCAACGACGACGCGTACGTGATCGACGAGAAGTCGGCGGCCAAGGAGCTCAAGCCCGAGGCTGCCGAGGTCCTGGACGCCACGCTGAGTGCCTTGGCGGATGTCCGTGAATGGAACACCGCCAACATCGAGGCCGCGCTCAAGGCGGCGTTGCTCGACGGGCTGGAACTCAAGCCGCGCAAAGCGTTCGGTCCCATCCGCGTGGCGGTCACCGGCGCGGCCGTCAGTCCGCCGCTGTTCGAGTCGATGGAACTCCTGGGTGCCGACCGCAGTCTGGCCCGGATTCGCGCGGCGCGAGAGGCGCTTGGGGCGGGGGTGTAAAAAGCACCCCCAAATGTTTGGTAATGTGCTCGTCGGCCCGAAAAGTGAAAACGAGGTCCCGGAGACGGAACCAAGGTGACACGGATTGGGTCGAGAAGGCCTCTGACCTGCGGTTATTGGCTTTCAATGGGGTATGGTGTAATTGGCAACACTAGGGATTCTGATTCCCTCATTCTAGGTTCGAGTCCTGGTACCCCAGCTGCCGGAGCGATTAGGTCAGCAAGCTCACTTGAGCTAAGCTGACGCTCCGGAAGTTCTGGCCCCCGTCGTCTAGCGGCCTAGGACGCCGCCCTCTCACGGCGGTAGCGTGGGTTCGAATCCCATCGGGGGTACGTACGAACGCCGGACCTGACAACAGGTCCGGCGTTTTGTCTTTCTCGGGGTAACTAACTGCGGCCGGCCAGGAATCCGATATCCCGCCGTCCGCGGCCGACCGACGGCTCCGGATCCGCGCCGAGGGTGCGGGACAGCAGTTCGTGATAAACGTCACGGAAATCGACGGTGGTCTTCAGATCGCCGTCGGCAAGGTCGGTCAGGCTCGGCTCGTCGCCGTAGAAGCCGCCCTTGACGGGAGTGCCGGCGATGAACACCGGACCCGACGTGCCGTGGTCGGTGCCCTGTGAGGCGTTGGCCGCGACCCGCCGCCCGAATTCGGAGTACATCAGCACCACGACATTGCGGCCGTACGGCGAGCCTTGGAGCTTGTGGAAGAAGGGCGTCAGGGCGTCGTCGAGAGTCTTGAGCAACGCCTGCTGAGGAGCGCGCTCGTCGGCGTGCGTATCGAAGCCCAGCAGCTGCGTCATGTACACCTGCGTCGGCACCCCGGCTCGGATGCAGCGGGCCACCAGCTCGAGGTCGCTGGCCAACTGGTTGTCTGCCTGGCCGATGGTCTGCAGGCGGCCGTTGATCACCGGCGCGAAGCGGCTGTTGGTGGAGTGGTTGGCCCGGTAGGACTCGCACACCTGGCTCATGGCGGTGGTGTCGTGCGGGTCGTCGGTGCTGAGCGCGGCCAAGGTCCGGGCGACATCGGGCGGGATGGCCGGCACAAAGTCGGAAAGCGATGCCGCGACGTGCTTTTGGCCGACAGCCAGAGGCGGGAGCACGGTGCCGATGTTGACGGCCCGGATCGGATCGTCGCCGGTGGTGTCCAGCCAGCGGCCGATCCAGCCGCTGGTGACCGCGTCGACGGGATTGGCGGTCTGCCAGATGTCCATGGAGCGGAAGTGGCTGCGATCGGGCTTCGGGTAGCCGACGCCGCGCACGATCGCGAGCTTGTTGGACTGCCACAGCTTCGACATCCCGGTGAGCGCGGGGTTGAGCCCGAACGCCGGGTCCAGGTGGAGCACTTCCTCGGGCTTGTAGGCGAGCTCGGGCCGGGCGTCGTGATAGGCGTTGTCCGCGTAGGGGATAACGGTGTTGAGGCCGTCATTGCCGCCGTAGAGCGTGACGATCACCACGATGCCCTGGTTGGTTTGCAGCGGACGGTCCTGACCCTCGCGGAGTAGGTCGGGCAGGGTCACCGCGGCGACGCCGCCGAGCAGACCGGCGGCGCCGGCCCCGGCGCTGGCGATCAAGAATTTGCGGCGATTGAACTCGGGCATCGGGATCTCTTCAGGACGTCACGTATTCGGGGGTGATGACGGCCGCTGCCACCAGCCGGTGTGGATCGGAGACCAACGGTTTGAGCGCGGCCGCCGAGCGATCCGACCAGGCGCCGATCCCGAACAGGTAACCGACGCCGTCGATCCGCTCACTGGACGACATCTTCTCGACCGCGCTGATATCGCTGAGGGCCAGTAGCCGGTTCGCGGCCCAGACCCGGGCCGCGGCGCTGTTCGTCGACAACCAGAGCTGCCCGCGGGGCCAGCCGCCGACGTCCGGCGGATAGAACGGACGCTGGCCCATGACCCGCAGTACCTGGTCGAGGTCGGCGAGGACGTGCTCGTCGTCGAGCGGAACCGCCAGCGACCGGACGATGCCCATCAACCATTCCACTGGCGTGCTGACGAGGGTGCCGGAGGCCTTGGTGAATTCGGGATCGAGCACGACGGCCTTGGTCAGCGCCTTGAGATCTCGGTTCGCGCCGTAAGCGGCGACCAGGCGGGTCACGGTGTCGGGGGAGGCCGGCTGGTCCGACGCCAGCAGGCGCCAGAGGGTTCCGGCGACGAACGCGGCGGACGCGGGCTGACGCAGCACGATGTTGCAGAAGTCGGTGTCGGTGAGATTGCCGGTGACACCGAGCACAGTCTTGACGGACTCGTCGTGATGTTCGGCGTAGACGGCGGTGCTGCCGTCAGGTCGCAGGTGCCGCCCGGTGAGGGTCTTGGCGCCCTCTTTCACGTCGATCTCGGTGTAGCCGTTGGCATGTCCCATGGTGAAAAGCTCCATGAACTCCCGGGACAGGTTCTCGTTGGGGGCGGCGGCGGTGTTGACGTCACCGTCCAGCCAGTGCAGCATCGCCCCGTCCGTGAGCATGGCCCACGCGAGGCTGCCGAAGTCGCCGAGCTTGAGCGTGCGCAGCTTCTCGTTCTGCTCACCCATCAGCTGCGCGGCGTTGACCTTCTCGGCCGAGGTGGCAAAGTGGTTGTGCCACAGCAAGGTCAGCTTCTCGTGGATCGGCTGTTGCACCGCCGCCATGCGGCGCAACCACCAGCCCGACAGCTCCTGCATGCGGGCCACGAGTTCCTGGCCGAAGTTGGCGATCTCGGTGGCCGACGCACCCGACGGCGGGTACTGCGGGATCGCGGATTTCGGCATGGGGGTCGCGACGGCGCCCGGGTCGGCGTTCGGATCGAGGCTCAGCACCCAGTCGAGGTAGGCCGACCAGTCCTGCTTGACGACGGCGTCCACCTGGGCTCCGGTGGTGCCGAAGCCCGTGCGGCGCAGCATCCGTGCGGTTGCCAGCCACTGCGGTGGCTGCGACACGATGAAACCTACTTTCCTACAGCGGTACGTACCGGCGCGGCCGGGGCCACTTAGGAACTTAGGTGATCGGCGCCGCCGTCGTCACCGTATGCAGCGGATTCAAAGGTTTGCTGGTTTGTGTCACAGGCGGCGGGTGAGCGCTTCGGCGGCGGCCAGCAGATCGCTCGCCCAGCGCACGCCGGGGCGGCGGCCCATCCGGTCGATCGGCCCGGATACCGAAACCGCGGCGATCACCGCGCCGCGGTTGTCCCGCACGGGTGCCGAGACGCTGGCCACACCAGGTTCGCGTTCGGCCGCGCTCTGCGCCCAACCCCGCCGGCGGACCTCGGCCAGCACCCGGTCGGTGAACTTCGCCGTCGGCAGCACCGCCTGCTGGGTCGCGGGATCGCTGTACGCCAGCAGGACTTTGGCGCCGGAGCCGGCGGTCATGGGCAGCCGGCTGCCGACCGGCACGGTGTCGCGCAAGCCGGACGGTGGTTCGAGGGCCATGACGCAGACACGCGCCATGCCTTCGCGGCGATAGAGCTGCACGCTCTCGCCGGTGATCTCCCGCAGCCGGGGGAGCACCGCGCCCGCCGCGCTCAGCAGTGGATCGTTGACCTGGCCCGCGAGTTCGGTCAATGCCGGGCCGAGTCGCCACCGTCCTTCGTTGTCGCGGGCCAGAAGTCGGTGGACCTCGAGGCCTGCGGCCAGTCGGTGGGCGGTCGCCCGGGGCAGCCCGGTGCGGGCGCACAGTTCGGCCAGTCCGCACGGTGACTCGGCCACTGAATGCAGCACACCCACCGCTTTGTCGAGGACGCCGATGCCGCTATCCTGTCTCACAGGGAGATACTAGCGTCTCGCATTGTGAGACGGTAGGCCAGCCTCCCTGGGTATCGCGGAAGGAACTGCACAGTCATGACGAACAAGCCACGCACCATGGCGGAGAAGGTCTGGGCGGACCATGTGGTGGTCGAGGGCGCCGGCGAAGGCGCTGCCCGCGAACCCGATCTCATCTATATAGATCTGCATCTGGTGCATGAGGTCACCAGCCCACAGGCATTCGACGGTCTGCGCCTGGCGGGTCGCCCGGTGCATCGCCCGGACCTCACCATCGCCACCGAGGACCACAACGTCCCGACGATCGACATCGACAAGCCGATCGCGGATCCCGTGTCGCGCACCCAGGTTGAGACGCTGCGCCGCAACTGCGCTGAATTCGGCATCCGTCTGCATCCGATGGGTGACGCGCAGCAGGGCATCGTGCACATCATCGGCCCGCAGCTGGGGCTCACCCAGCCCGGCATGACGGTGGTGTGTGGTGACAGCCACACCTCGACACACGGCGCCTTCGGCGCGATCGCGATGGGCATCGGCACGTCCGAGGTCGAGCATGTGCTGGCCACCCAGACGTTGCCGCTCAAGCCGTTCAAGACCATGGCGGTCAACGTCGACGGCGAATTGCCGCCCGGCGTCAGTGCAAAGGACATCATCCTCGCCGTGATCGCCAAGATCGGTACCGGCGGCGGACAGGGCCACGTCATCGAATACCGCGGCAGCGCCATCGAATCGCTGTCGATGGAAGGTCGCATGACGATCTGCAACATGAGCATCGAAGCCGGTGCCCGCGCCGGCATGGTGGCGCCTGACGAGACGACGTTCGAATTTCTCAAGGGTCGCGCGCACGCGCCGCAGGGTGCGGATTGGGATGCCGCGGTGGCGGCCTGGACGCAGTTACGTACTGACGAGGGTGCCGAATTCGACACCGAGGTGTACCTCGACGCGGCCAGCTTGAGCCCGTTCGTCACCTGGGGTACCAACCCCGGACAGGGTGTGCCGCTGTCCGCGAATGTGCCGGATCCAGAACAGATGTTCGATGAAGGCGACCGCCAGGCCGCTGAAAAAGCGTTGGCCTACATGGACCTTCGGGCCAATATGCCGATGCGGGACATCGCGGTGGACACCGTGTTCGTCGGTTCCTGCACCAACGGCCGCATCGAAGATCTGCGCGTGGTGGCAGACGTGCTGCGTGGCCGCAAGATCGCCGACGGCGTACGGATGCTGGTGGTGCCCGGTTCGATGGCGGTGCGCGCACAGGCTGAATCAGAGGGTCTGGGAGAGGTTTTCACCGCCGCCGGCGCCGAATGGCGGCAGGCGGGATGCTCGATGTGTCTGGGCATGAACCCGGATCAGCTGGCTCCGGGGGAGCGCAGCGCCTCGACATCCAACCGGAATTTCGAAGGCCGCCAAGGCAAGGGCGGCCGCACCCACCTGGTGTCACCTGCCGTCGCCGCCGCCACCGCGGTGCGCGGAACCCTGTCCTCACCCGCTGACTTGAGCCCAGTTCTGAGCTAGGAGCGCATCATCATGGAAGCTTTCCACACCCACACCGGAATCGGCGTTCCGCTGCGCCGGTCGAATGTCGACACCGACCAGATCATTCCCGCGGTGTACCTGAAGCGGGTCACCCGAACGGGTTTCGAGGACGGACTGTTCGCCGGATGGCGCACCGATCCGTCGTTCATCCTCAACCTCCCGCCGTTCGATCGCGGCTCGGTTCTGGTCGCCGGCCCTGATTTCGGCACCGGCTCATCACGCGAACACGCGGTGTGGGCGTTGATGGATTACGGATTCCGGGTCGTCATCTCGTCGCGCTTCGCAGATATTTTTCGCGGAAATTCTGGCAAGGCCGGATTGCTCGCCGCGGAGGTCGCGCAGGACGATGTCGAACTGCTCTGGAAGCTCATCGAGCAGAATCCGGGGCTGGAAATCACTGTGAATCTTCAAGATCGGAATTTGACCGCGGGAACGGTCGTGCTGCCCTTCAAGATTGACGATTACACCGCATGGCGGCTGCTCGAAGGTCTTGACGATATAGGCCTTACGCTGCGGAAACTCCCGGAAATTGAAGCATTCGAGGCGGCCCGGCCGAGCTACAAGCCGCGCACTCTGCCGGCCTGACCAAGGTGCTCCGCAGGTCCCTTCCGAGGGCCTGCGGAGCAATTTCGGCACTCGGGCGCAGCTCGAATCCCTGCCCCCGCAACCAGGTTCGAAAAACCTGTGAACCACTCCCAAGTGGGCCAACCGGATTGCCGAATTCGGCCATAGCTATGCCCGAAACTGGGCGTGGCTCTTGGAAATCGGCGGGTACTGGGTTTACCGTGTGCATTAGTCGGTCCACCCAGGGCCACTGAAATCGGAGGTTTTGGATGAACAAAGCAGAACTCATCGATGCCCTGACAGAGAAGTTGGGCACCGATCGTCGTCAGGCCACCGCGGCCGTCGAGCACATTGTGGACACCATCGTTCGCGCCGTGCACAAGGGCGAGAGCGTCACCATCACCGGCTTCGGCGTCTTCGAGCAGCGTCGCCGTGCCGCCCGCGTCGCGCGCAACCCGCGCACCGGTGAGACCGTCAAGGTGAAGCCGACGTCGGTTCCGGCTTTCCGTCCGGGCGCTCAGTTCAAGGCTGTCGTGGCTGGCGCGCAGCGCCTTTCGGCTGACGGCCCCGCCGTGAAGCGCGGCGCTACCGCAGCTCCGGCCAAGCGCGGCGCTGCCAAGAAGGCCGCTCCCGCCAAGAAGGCCGCTCCGGCCAAGAAGGCTGCTGCCACCAAGGCTCCGGCCAAGAAGGCTGCTCCGGCCAAGAAGGCCGCTCCGGCCAAGAAGGCCGCTCCCGCCAAGAAGGCCGCTGCCACCAAGGCTCCGGCCAAGAAGGCTGCTCCGGCCAAGAAGGCTGCTGCACCGGCCAAGAAGGCCGCTCCCGCCAAGAAGGCCGCTCCCGCCAAGAAGGCTGCTGCACCGGCCAAGAAGGCCGCTCCGGCCAAGAAGGCCGCTCCGGCCAAGAAGGCCGCTCCCGCCAAGAAGGGCCGCCGCTAAGCCCTATCCGATAGGTCCGACTCGGACACGCCGTGGATCAACCGATCCACGGCGTGTCTGTGTGTGAGGCCTAGCGCTTCGTCGGCAGTGGGCTGCCGAGGTGATCGGCGGCGATCAGCGCGTCACCGTGGAATGTCAGCACCCACATGCTGCCCTTGCGATTACGCGACTTGTCGGGCCGGATGCCGCTGCGTTCGCACCACCAAGAAATCAGGTCCGGGATCACCTCGCCCTGGGTGCAGATGACGGGGACTGTTTCGCCGTCGCTTTTCGCGGCAATCTTCACCACCCGCTTCCGTGCCGCACCGGCATCCGCCGCATAGGCCTCTGCAGTGAGTGCGGGCTCGTCCCGGATCTGGACACCGAGCTCCTGTGCCAGCGGTTCCATCGTCTGGTGGCACCGGGTCCGCGATGCCGCGTAGACGTCGCTGGCGCCGAAGGCGAGCAGTTGGCCGACAAGCGATTCCGCTTGTGCCCGGCCCTTCTTGTCGAGCGGCCGCAGCCGATCGTCGCCCTTGTACCGGTTCTTGCGCCCCGCGGTGGCGTGCCGGACGATCAGGACCGTGCGGGTATCGGCAGGTCGACGGATGAAGCGCCGCAGTACCTTTCGATCATGGGGGTACTGCAGCCGGAGCATGGCGTCGGCAACCGGTAGCCAATCGAGCTTGTCCGCTTCGGCATTGGGGCTGAACTCACCACCGGTCGTGCGGGCCGCCCAGTAGCGGACCTTCTTGGTGCCGTACTCCAGGGGATAGGTGACGGACGCCAGCCGGCGGCCCAGTACCGACTCATAGCCGGTTTCTTCCAAGACTTCGCGCACGGCGGTAACCGGTTCGGTCTCACCGGGATCCACTTTGCCCTTGGGTAGTGACCAGTCGTTGTAACGCGGGCGGTGGATGACGGCGATCAGCGGATCGCCGGATTCACCGGGGCGCCACAACACCGCCCCGGCCGCGAACACCGGCGTCGCGGGGGCGTCGTGCGCCGTCTTGTTCGGCACCTGTGCTCCTGGGTGTGGTTGTCGGGATCAGGTTTTCGCGGTGCGTCGGCTGCGAAAACTACGGTGTCCGGTGCCGCTCCATGATCGACACCTGGTGATCCCGCACCTTCTCGCCTTCCCGTGGGAACGCTGTCCAGTGCCCGTCGGGACCCAGCTCCCAGCAGCGGGTGGCCGGATCCATCGCGGAATCGAACACCCCGCTCAGTTCTTCGGTCAGTCTCGGGTCCTTCACCTGTGCCATCACCTCGACGCGACGGTCGAGATTACGATGCATCATGTCGGCACTGCCGATCCAGAATTCATTGATGGCGTTGAAGTGAATAACGCGTGAATGCTCAAGGAAGCGGCCGAGAATCGAGCGCACCACGATGTTCTCGGAGAATCCTTCTTCGCCCGGCCGCAGCGCGCAGATACCGCGCACCACGACCTCGACGCGTACCCCAGCCTGCGACGCCCGGTACAGCGCGTCGATGACCTGCTCGTCGACCAGGGCGTTCATCTTCATCCGGATACGGCCGTCGCCGCCGGCCCGCTTGGCCTCGATCTCGCGTTCGATGCGCTCGATGATGCCGCGCCGCACACTGTGTGGGGCGACGAGCAGGTTGCGATACGACACCTTGCGTGAGTAGCCGGTCAAGGAGTTGAACAGATCGGTAAGGTCCGCGCCGATCTCCGGCGAGGCGGTCAGCAGACCCACGTCTTCGTACAGGCGCGCGGTTTTCGGGTTGTAGTTGCCCGTACCCACGTGGCAGTAGCGGCGAATGGTCGAGCCCTCGCGCCGCACCACCAGCGCCGTCTTGCAGTGAGTCTTGAGCCCGATGAGCCCGTACACCACGTGCACGCCCGCCTGCTCCAGCGCGCGGGCCCACTTGATGTTGGCTTGCTCGTCGAACCGGGCCTTGATCTCCACCAGTGCCACCACCTGCTTGCCGGCCTCGGCGGCATCGATCAGAGCATTGACGATCGGGGAGTCGCCCGAGGTGCGGTACAGGGTCTGCTTGATGGCCAACACATTCGGATCGGCGGCGGCCTGCTCGATGAAACGCTGCACCGTCGTGGAGAACGAGTCGTACGGGTGGTGCACCAGTACATCCCCGTCGCGGAGCGTCGAGAAGATGCTCTTCGGGGTCTCGCGTTCGCCGAACGCCGGGGGAGTGGCCGGCACGAACGGCCGGTCCTTCAGGTCGGGCCGGTCCACGCCGTAGATCTGCCACAGCGACGAAAGATCCAGCAATCCAGGAACTTCGATCACGTCGCCCGGGTGCACGTCCAGCTCGCGCAGCAACAGGTCGAGCATGTTCTCGGTCATGTCGGTGGCGACCTCGAGTCGCACCGGCGAGCCGAACCGGCGGCGCGCCAACTCACGCTCCAGCGCCTGCAGCAGATCCTCGTCGCGGTCCTCTTCGACTTCGAAGTCGGCGTTGCGGGTGATCCGGAACGCGTGGTGCTCGACGATCTCCAGCCCAGGGAACAGCACCGGCAGGAACGCCGCGATGAGCTCTTCCATCGGAAGGAAACGCACCCGGGACTTCACGCCGTCCCCCGTCGTCCCCGGGTCGGGCAGCTCCACGAACCGATCGACGTTGTCCGGCACCTTGATTCGGGCGAAGTGCTGGGTGCTGTCGCCGGGATTCCGCACGGTGATGGCGAGGTTGATGCTCAGGCCGCTGACGAACGGGAACGGGTGCGCGGGGTCGACGGCCAGTGGCGTCAGCACCGGGAACACCTGGTCGTGGAAATACGTCGACAGCTTGGACTGCTCGTGCTCGTCGAGCTCGCTCCAGTTGACGATCGTGATGCCCTCTTCGGCCAGCGCGGGCCGCACCACCTCTCCGAACACGGCGGCGTGCCGGGTCGAGATCTGCTGGGTGCGTTCACCGATCCGGCGCAGCTGTTCGCGTGGCGACAGGCCGTCCGCCGACCGGACCGACAGACCGGTCTCGTCGCGGCGCTTCAGCCCGGCCACCCGAACCATGTAGAACTCATCGAGATTCGACGCGAAGATCGCCAGGAACTTGGCCTGCTCCAACAGCGGCAGCGAGCGGTCGGCAGCGAGCGCCAACACCCGGGCATTGAAGTCCAGCCAGCTCAGCTCGCGGTTGAGGTAACGGTCATCGGGTAACGCGCCGTCCGTTGGATCCGCGGTGGCCGCGGGTAGCGGTTCCGGGTCGGAGTCGATAGCCGCCCGTGGCGGCGGGCCGTTGACTGAGTCCCGTTCGGACTGCATTGATCGGGTGTCGGCTTCGGTCACCCAGACGATCATTCCCTATCGGAAGGGCACAGGCCACATGGTTGGTGAACGCCGTTGATCGGACCGCGGGGCCGCCATCACCGAGTTGCGCCGACGATGCGGGTCGTGGCCGGGCCGACGCCGATCCTGCGCGCCGTCTCCAGATCGTCCGGGGTGTCGATGTCGCAGCGCAGCCCCGGCCAGTCGCCCGACAGTTCGACCGCACCCGAATCGGCATGGCGCCGTGCGGAATCGGCACCGAACTCGGGTACCAGCGGGGCGCCGAACGCGAAGAGTGCCGCGGTGCCGGTGCGGTGCCGGTCGGCGATGAAACTGCGGGCATGGCGGCTGGCGCCGGCGATGGCCTCGGCCAGTTCGACGGTGCGCAGCGCAGGCAGGTCGCCTTGCAACACCGCGATGTTCGTCACGCGGTCCCGCAGCGCCCGCTCCGTGGCGGCGAGCGCGTGATTCAGCGGATCGGGGTGTCCGGCCGGAGTGGGGTCCAACAGCACGTCGGCACCGAGCTCGCGCACGGCGGCGGCGGCGTCGGCGTCCGGGGTGACGACGGTCACGGAGCCGACGGCCGGCACGGCCAGCGCCGCGGTGATGGTGTCGAGGAGCATCGCCAGCACCACCTGCTCGCGCAGATCGCCGGCGAAAACCGGGGCCAGTCGCGTCTTGGCCGCGGCCAGCCGTTTCACCGCGATGATCAACCCGAGACCGCCGGCACCGCCGGTCGTTTCCACACTCGGGTCACCGCTCATGACCGCCATACTGCCAAAGCGTCGGCGGGGCTACTGTTGACGCCGTGGTGGAGGCAGCGGTGATGGGTGCCGGCGCGTGGGGGACGGCACTGGCGAAAGTCCTGGCGGACGCGGGCAACAACGTGACGTTGTGGGCGCGCAGCGCGGAGGTGGCGCGCGAGATCAACGAGACCCACCGGAACTCGAAATACCTCGGTGACCGGGCACTCCCGGCGTCCGTCAAGGCGACGGCGGACCCCGCCGAGGCGCTGACGGGCGCCTGCACGGTGCTGTTGGCCGTGCCGTCGCAGACGCTGCGCACCAATCTGACCGCGTGGACCGGCCATCTCGGTGGCGACACCACGCTCGTCAGCGTGGCCAAGGGCATCGAACTCAACAGCCTGTTGCGCATGAGCCAGGTGATCGTCCAGGTGACAGGTGCCGATCCGAGCCGGGTCGCCGTGCTCAGCGGACCCAACCTGGCCAGTGAGGTGGTCGACGAGCAGCCCGCCGCCACCGTCATCGCGTGCACCGACTCCGGTCGCGCGGTCGCGTTGCAGCGCGCGTTCGCCACCGGTTACTTCAGGCCGTACACCAACGCCGACGTGATCGGTGCCGAGGTCGGCGGGGCCTGCAAGAACGTCATCGCACTGGCCTGCGGGATGGCGGCGGGCGCCGGCTTCGGTGAGAACACCGCCGCGGCGATCATCACCCGCGGCCTGGCCGAGATCATGCGATTGGGAATCGCGCTCGGCGCCAAGGGCGTAACGCTGGCCGGGCTGGCCGGCGTCGGCGATCTGGTCGCCACCTGCACGTCGCCGCAGTCCCGCAACCGCAGCTTCGGCGAGCGTCTGGCCCGCGGCGGCACCATGGAATCGGCGATGGCGGCGGCGAGTGGCAAGGTCGCCGAGGGCGTCACGTCCTGCCAGTCGGTGCTGGCGCTGGCCGAGAGCTACGACGTGGAGATGCCGCTGACCGACGCCGTGAACCGGGTGTGCCACAAGGGTTTATCGGTGGACCAGGCGTTCGCGCTGGTGCTCGGCCGCAGCACCAAGCCGGAGTGAGCGATGGACGGCCAGTTCGGCGACTCCACCCGTAGCGTCAAAGCGACGGCATCGCAACGGGTTCCAGGGCTACCGGTCGCGCCGCCCCCGGTTCCGGTGGCGGCGTATCACCTGTCCGATGACGAATCCGACGGTCTGGACTTTTACGGCCGCAACTCCAATCCGGCTTGGCGGCAACTGGAATCGGCCCTGGCCGAACTGGAAGGCGCAGTGTCGGCGCTGACGTTCTCGTCCGGAATGGCCGCCATCTCGTCCGCACTGCGGGTGCTGGCGACCCCGGGGACCACTCTGGTGGTTCCGGCCGACGGCTACTACCAGGTACGCCGGTACGCGGCCGAGTATCTCGCGGCCCGCGGCGTCACGGTCATCGAGGCGACCGCCGCACAGATGTACGACGCGGCCGTGGGTGCCGACGTCGTGCTCGCCGAATCTCCGGTCAACCCGACGCTCGATGTCGTCGACCTGCACCGGTTGTCCACGATCTGCCGCTCGCGTGGCGCCACCCTGGTGGTGGACAACACCGCCGCGACCCCGCTCGGCCAGCGGCCCCTGTCGCTCGGCGCGGACCTGGTGGTCGCCAGCGCCACGAAGGGGTTGTCCGGGCACAGCGATCTGCTGGCCGGCTACGTCGCCGGATGCCACCGGGAGCTGATGGCCGCCATCGAACGGGACCGGCTGCTCGCCGGCGCGATCCTGGGGCACTTCGAGGCCTGGCTGGCGCTGCGAAGCCTCGGCACCGCCGGTCTGCGGTTCGAGCGACAGTGCGGCAATGCGCTCGCGCTGGCCGTGACGCTCGACGCCCACCCCGCCGTGCGAGCCGTGCGCTATCCCGGACTGCCGACCGACCCGGCGCATCCCGTCGCGCGGGACCAGATGCGACGTTTCGGCGGCCTGATCGCGATCGAGCTGGCCGACGCCGCCGCCGTGCGCGACCTGGTGAACGGCAGCGCGCTGCTGGTCGCCGCGACCAGTTTCGGCGGCATCCACACCTCGGTGGACAGGCGCGCACGCTGGGGCGATGCGGTGGCGCCGGGCTTTGCGCGGATATCGCTCGGCATCGAGGACACCGACGACCTACTGGCCGACATCACGGGTGCGCTGGGGTAGTCAGGCGCACCCGTGATGGTGACCGCCGCGGCACCGGCGTGCCGACCGACGTTGGTGAGGGCTAGCCTCTCTAGTTTGTGACTGCCCCTCATTCCTCAGCAGCCGCCGGCCGTACCCGGGTCGCCGTCGTTTACGGCGGACGCAGTTCGGAGCACGCCATCTCCTGTGTTTCGGCCGGGAGCATCCTGCGCAACCTGGATCCGGCCCGTTACGAGGTCGTCGCCGTCGGCATCACCCCGGAGGGCTCCTGGGTGCTCGGCGACGGTCGCCCGGAGAGCCTCGCCATCACCGACGGACAGCTGCCGGGCGTCACCGAGGCGTCCGGTACCGCGCTGACGCTGGCCGCCGATCCGAACCGCCGCGGTGAACTGCTGTCGCTGCAGGACGGCGTCGCGCAGGTCCTGACGGCCGTCGATGTCGTCTTTCCGGTGCTGCACGGTCCGTACGGCGAGGACGGCACCATCCAGGGCCTGCTGGAACTGGCCGGCGTGCCGTACGTCGGCGCGGGCGTGCTGGCCAGCGCGGCCGGCATGGACAAGGAATTCACCAAGAAGCTGCTGGCCGCCGATGGTCTGCCGATCGGCGACCAGGTGGTGCTGCGGCCGCGCGACGCGACGCTGAGCCTCGACGACCGGGAACGGCTGGGTCTGCCGGTGTTCGTCAAGCCGGCCCGCGGCGGATCGTCCATCGGGGTGAGCCGCGTCGCCTCGTGGGACGAGCTGGATCAGGCCATCGCCTATGCGCGCCAACATGATCCGAAGGTGATCGTCGAAGCCGCGATGCCGGGCCGCGAAGTGGAATGCGGTGTGCTGGAGTACCCGGACGGCCGGGTCGCGGCCAGCGCGCTCGGTGAGATTCGCGTGGGCAGTGTCGGCACAGGGTTCTACGACTTCGCCACCAAGTACCTCGAGGACGCCGCCGAGCTCGACGTGCCCGCCAAGGTCGATGACGAAACCGCTGACGAGATAAGGCAATTGGCCATCCGCGCGTTCAAGGCGCTGGACTGCCAGGGCCTGGCCCGCGTCGACTTCTTCCTGACCGAGAACGGGCCGGTGATCAACGAGATCAACACCATGCCCGGCTTCACCACCATCTCGATGTACCCGCAGATGTGGGCGGCCAGCGGTGTCGACTACGCCACGCTGCTGGGCGTCATGGTGGACACCGCACTCGGGCGGGGGACCGGCCTCCGTTAGCGGGCCGGTGCCGGGTCCAGCGGACGGGCCGGCATCACCTTCTCGATGAGCTCGGAGACGGTCTGGATCGGCGTCGGACCGGAACCCTGCGGCAGTGTCAGCGCCACGTAGGTGGCCTGCGAACCGTGGTCGACGGCGTACCAAGTGCTGGCCGAGGGGCCGCTGGACTCGAACCACGAGACCGCATTCACCATCTGCAGCGGCGCGCCGACGACGAAGCTGTCGGGGCGCTCGACACCGCAGCGCAGCACCACCGCGTCGATACCGGTCGGCCCCAGCCATGCGGCGGCGCCGGGCGGAGCGGGGTCGGCAAGCGTAGCCCGGCGGAAGTCACCCATGGTGTCCGGCAGGGCGGCGAGCAGTGCGCGGCACTGGTCGCTGTCGGCCTGCGGCGCCGGCGCGCCCGCCAGCGGGATCGCAACCGGCTTGTCCTCAGGTGCTTGACGCAGCGCCGCATACGCGAGCAGGCCGACGATCGCGGCGACCGCCACGACGATGGCCGCGATGATGGCGCCGCGGGGCGGGCCATCGGGATCGCCGGCCGGGTCGCTGTGGTCGCCGGGTTCGGTCATGACGGCAACTCTAGAGCGCCCGTCGCCCCGGGAGGCCGACGGCGGCCACCGTGCATAGACTCCACCACCATGACCAGCGCTCAATCCGGAGAGACCCTGGCGGGGCTCGGCGAGTTCGCGGTCATCGGGCGGATCACCGCCCGCCGTACCCAACCCGCCGAGGTCGTCGTCGGCCCGGGTGACGATGCCGCACTGCTGACGGTCGCCGACGGCCGGGTCGTGGTGTCCACCGACATGCTGGTCGAGGGGCGGCATTTCCGGTTGGACTGGTCCACGCCGCATGACGTGGGGCGCAAGGCAATCGCGCAGAATGCCGCGGACATCGAGGCCATGGGCGGACGGGCCTACGCGTTCGTCGTCGGTTTCGGGGCGCCGGTTCACACCGAGGCCGCGGATGCGCAGCGACTCTCCGATGGAATGTGGTCGGAGGCAACGAAATTCGGTGCCGGAATCGTCGGCGGCGACCTGGTGGCCGCGCCGCAATGGGTGATCTCGGTGACCGTACTCGGCGACTTGGCCGGCCGCCCGCCCGTGCTGCTCTCCGGTGCGCAACCGGGGGACACCGTCGCGGTCGTCGGTGACCTGGGCTGGTCGGGTGCGGGATATGCCTTGTGGCGGGGCGGTATCCACGAATTCGACGAGCTGCGCCGGCGGCACTTGGTGCCGCACGTCCATTACGGACAGGGTGCGGCGGCCGGGGCGGCGGGCGCAACCGCACTGACGGACGTGTCCGACGGCTTGGTCGCCGACCTCGGCCACATCGCGGCGGCCTCCGGCGTCGCCGTCGACCTGTCGATGGCAGCGCTCGGCACTGACGTGGCGACGCTGGCGCCGGCGGCCGCGATGGTCGGCGGCGACGCGCGCGACTGGGTGCTCGGCGGCGGTGAGGACCACGTGCTGGTCGGCACCTTCGCCGGCGCGCTGCCGGACGGGTGGCGGGCCATCGGCACCGTTGGCCCCGGGGAATCACGTGTGACGATCGACGGTGCGTCATGGCATGGAGCCGGCGGCTGGGAATCGTTCGGTCAGTAAGGTACTGGCGTGACCGCCCGACCCCTGCACGACCTGATCGACCCCGGCTGGGCCGTGGCCCTGGAACCCGTCGCCCCCCAGATCACCGCGATGGGCGAATTCCTGCGCGCCGAGAACGCGGCCGGCCACGGCTATCTGCCGGCGGGGGAGAATGTGTTGCGCGCCTTCACCTTCCCGTTCGACGAGGTGCGGGTGCTGATCGTCGGGCAGGACCCCTATCCGACCCCGGGGCATGCCGTAGGGCTGAGCTTCTCGGTGGCACCCGACGTGCGGCCGCTGCCGCGCAGCCTGTCCAACATCTTCACCGAGTACACCGCCGACCTGGGCTTCGAACAGCCCGGCTGCGGCGATCTGAGCCCGTGGTCCAAGCAGGGCGTCATGATGCTGAACAGGGTGCTGACGGTCCGGCCGGGCAATCCCGCGTCGCACCGTGGGAAGGGCTGGGAGGCCGTCACCGAATGCGCGATCAGGGCCCTGATCGCGCGGCCGCAGCCGTTGGTGGCGGTGTTGTGGGGCCGGGACGCGCAGACGCTCAAGCCCATGCTCACCGGTGACCGGTGTGCGAGCATCGAATCGGTGCACCCGTCCCCGTTGTCGGCGTCCCGCGGGTTCTTCGGATCCCGGCCGTTCAGCCGGGCCAACGAGCTGCTGACGCGCCTCGGCGCCGAGCCCATCGACTGGCGCCTGCCCTAGTCCCGGAGCGCTGTTTCCTCGTCCCGCGACCAGCGCTGCGATTACCTCCCGCGAGCGGCCGTGTTTGTACGCCGACACGCCGGTTCTGGTGTGCATTTTGCGGCCGCTCGGCGGCGGTGAGCGGCCGCGGCCCGCACCTGAAGACACACAAAAGCGCTGCGCGGGATACGCGCAGCGCTCAGGTGCAAAGCTTCAGTTGTCGGCGGAATCGATCCGCCCGGCGGTAGCCGGAACTAGCCGCGGGTAACCTTGCCGGCCTTGAGGCAGGAGGTGCAGGCGTTCACGCGCTTGCGGTTGCCACCCGGACGGTCCACGGCACGCACGGTCTGGATGTTCGGATCCCAGCGGCGGTTGGTCCGACGGTGGGAGTGCGAGACGGACATGCCGAAGCCCGGTCCCTTTCCGCAGATGTCGCACACGGCGGCCATGAAGAACTCCTCGAAATCAGTACTTGGGGGTCTGAGTCCGACGGCCACACAGTGATGCGGCGCGAACAGACAACCTGACCAGGATACCGGGCGGCCCGACGATCACCAAAATGGGTCCCGTGGCCGGCCGGACATCGTGCGCTCCATGGGAGTTGGTCAGGAGATTTGTCGGGGCCAGTGGCTAGGCTGGCGGGGCACCGAGGGGTACGGGCGGGCGACTGGAGAATCGGGGCGAACCCGGGCGGACGCGATGGAGGTCACATGTCAGCTGGCGTGGGTCGCACACCCCGTCCGCTGGATGGGATCGCGCTGCGTGACTGGGCTCACGCCGCGGTCCTGCACCTGATCGCCCACACCGACGAGATCAACCGGCTGAACGTCTATCCCGTCGCCGATTCTGATACCGGCACCAACATGTTGTTCACCATGCGCGCGGCCGCCGCGCAGGCCGACGAGGCCGTGGAAGCGGCGGGCAACGATGTGGTGGCGGTGTCGGCGGCGCTGTCGGCCGGGGCGTTGCACGGCGCTCGGGGCAACTCGGGTGTCATCCTGTCGCAGATCCTGCGCGGCGTGGCCGACGTGGTCGCCGAGGCCGCGTTGCAACGTGGTGAGACCAGAGAATGCGGTGAGATCACCGCCCCGGAGTTCACCGCGGCCCTCCATCACGCCCAGGTGCTGGCCGTCGCATCGGTCGGGCAGACCGTGCCCGGAACCATCGTGTCGGTGCTGCAGGCAGCTGCGCTGGAAGCGGAGAACCACAACGGGGTGACCGACCTCGCCACCGTGGCGGCCGCGGTCTCGGACGCCGCCGCGGTGGCTCTCGAGCGCACGCCCGATCAGCTCGACGTGCTCGCGGAAGCAGGTGTCGTCGACGCCGGCGGCCGCGGACTGCTGGTTCTGCTCGACGCCCTGACCGCGACGCTCTCCGGTGGCTCGACGCCGCGTCCTCAGTACCAGCCGGGGACCGGCTACCCGCGGGCCGACCACGACCATGACCATCACGAAATCAACGGCACACCACCGCAATTCGAGGTGATGTACCTGCTGGGCGACTGCCATCCGGACGACGTCGAGGTGTTGCGCGCCCGGTTGCTACGGCTCGGTGAATCGGTCGCCATCGCCGCCGCGATCGCGGGTGTCCAGTACAGCGTGCATGTGCACGCCGACGATGCCGGTGCCGCGATCGAGGCCGCCCTGGATCTGGGCACGGTCAGCAGGATTCAGGTCACCGCGCTGATCGGGACTGCCGGGGCCCGGCCGTCCGGGGGCTGGAGCCGGGACCGCGCCGTGCTGGCGATCGTCGACGGCGACGGCGCGGGGGAGTTGTTCGGCGGGGAGGGCGCGCATGTGCTGCGGCCGGGCGACGGACCGGTCAGCGCACAGCAGTTCCTCGCCGGGCTGGTCGGCACCGGCGCCGCACAGATCATGGTGCTGCCCAACGGTTTCCTCGCCGCCGAGGAACTGGTGGCCGGCTGCGCCACCGCGATCAGCTGGGGCATGGACGTGGTGCCGGTACCGGCGGGATCCATGGTGCAGGGATTGGCGGCGCTGGCCGTGCACGATGCCACCCGGCAGGCCGTCGACGACGGTTACACCATGGCGCGCGCCGCGGCGGCCGCCCGGCATGGATCGGTGCGGATCGCGACCGAGGCGGCGTTGACGTGGGCCGGCCGGTGCCGTCCGGGTGACGGCCTGGGCATCGCCGGTGACGAGGTGCTGATCGTCGGCCACGATCTGGTCAGCGCCGCCAGCGGCCTGATCGATCTGCTGCTGTCGTCGGGGGGCGAACTGGTGACGGTCCTGACCGGCGCGGGTGTCGACGCGGAGGTGGGTGCCGCGCTGGCCGAGCACGTGCGCCAGGAGCACCTGGCGGCCGAGTTGGTGACTTATCACACCGGTCACCGCGGGGATGCGCTGTTGATCGGGGTGGAGTAGCGGTGGTCGCGCTGACCGACTCTCTGGTGCACGTACTGGGCGCGAAATCGGCCGCGCCACTGGAAGAATTCTTCGGTATCCGCACCGTCAACGACCTGTTGCGGCATTACCCGCGCAAGTACAGCCAGGGTATGACGGTGCTCGGTGAAGACACCGAACTGCCGGAGGAAGGCGACCACGTCACGTTCGTCGACGTCATCACCAAGGCGGAGACGCGCTGGACCAATCGGGCGCCCAAGCGCGAGTACCTGGTGGTGACGCTGGGGAACCGTAATCCCAAGGTCACCGCGACCTTCTTCAACGCCAAATTCCTCAAGAAATCCCTTGTCGAGGGCACCCGGGTGATGCTGTCGGGTGTCGTCGGATTCTACGGGCGCACAATGCAATTGACACATCCCGCACACCTGGTCCTCGGTTCCGCGGGAGGCCGCACGTTCGGGTCGCCGGCGCTGAAGAAGATCGCCGATGCCTCCGAGAAGATGCACGGCGAACTGCAGATGTCGGCGTTCGAGCGGGAGTTCTTCCCGATCTACTCGGCGTGCGCGAAGGTGCAGAGCTGGGACATCTACGCATGCATCCTGCAGGTGCTCGCCGTGCTGGACCCGATATCCGACCCGCTGCCGGAATCGATTCGGGCGCAGCGTGGTCTCATCTCCGAGGATCAGGCGCTGCGCGATATCCACCTCGGCGAGCGTGAAGCCGATCGCGAACAGGCCAGGGAGCGGCTGACTTTCGACGAGGCCGCGGGGCTGCAGTGGGCGCTGGCCGCCCGCCGGCACGGCACGCAGTCGCAGTCCGGCCCACCCGCGCCGCCCATCGACACCGGCCTCGCGGCCGCGTTGCGCGACCGGCTGCCGTTCGAATTGACCGCAGGCCAACGTGATGTGCTCGACGTGCTGTCGGCCGAGCTGTCCGAGTCCCGCCCCATGAACCGCATGCTCCAGGGCGAGGTCGGTTCGGGCAAGACCATCGTCTCGCTGATCGCCATGCTGCAGATGGTCGATGCCGGATACCAGTGTGCGCTGCTCGCTCCGACGGAAGTGCTTGCCGTGCAACATGCGCGGTCGGTTCGCGACGTGCTGGGACCGCTGGCCATGGCGGGCCAGCTCGGCGCCCCCGACGATGCGACCTCGGTGGCGCTGCTCACCGGATCCATGACCGCACAGCAGAAACGGCAGGCGCGCGAGGAAGTTTCGAGCGGGCGCGCCGGCATCGTCATCGGCACCCACGCCCTGCTGCAGGATGCGGTGGAGTTCGACCGGCTCGGCATGGTGGTGGTCGACGAGCAGCACCGGTTCGGAGTGGAGCAGCGAGACCGGTTGCGTGCCAAGGCCCCTGACGGGCTGACGCCGCACCTGCTGGTGATGACGGCGACCCCGATCCCGCGTACGGTCGCGCTGACGGTGTACGGCGATCTGGAAACCTCGACCATGCGGGAGCTGCCGCGGGGCCGGCAGCCGATCGACACCAAGACCATCTTCGTCAGCCAGAAGCCGGCCTGGCTCGACCGTGCGTGGGCCCGCATCCGCGAAGAGGTCCAAGCGGGACGGCAGGCCTACGTGGTGGCCTCCCGGATCGACGAGAACGACAAGACGACCGAGAACAAGGAGGCCGGACCGCCGCCGGTGACGGTCGTCGAGCTCTACGACAAACTGCGCACCGGGCCCCTGCACGGACTGAAGCTGGGGCTCATGCACGGCCGGCTGCCCGGCGACGAGAAGGACGCCATCATGTCGGCCTTCCGGGCCGGACAGATCGATGTGCTGGTGTGCACCACGGTCATCGAGGTCGGCGTCGACGTGCCCAACTCGACGGTCATGGTGGTGATGGACGCCGACCGCTTCGGGATCAGCCAGCTGCACCAGCTGCGGGGCCGCATCGGCCGCGGCTCGCACGCCAGCCTCTGCCTGCTCGCGACGAAGCTGCCCGAGGGATCGAAGGCCGGAGCCCGGCTGCAGGCGGTGGCCGGCACCCTCGACGGTTTCGAACTGGCCGACCTGGACCTCCAGGAGCGTCGCGAGGGAGACGTGCTGGGGCTCAACCAATCCGGACGGGCAGGGCACCTGCGGTTCCTGTCGCTGGCCGACCATCAGGAAGTCATCGAGTCGGCCCGCGCGTTCTGTCAGGCCGCCTACGCGCAGAATCCGGACGATCCGGGGATGTCGGCGCTCGCGGCCCAATTCGTCGACACCGAGCGCGTCGAGTACCTGGACAAGGCGTGACCAGGCGAGCGCAGCGACGGGAGTCGTGGTGAAGCGCCTGCTCTGGCTCGTGGCGGCGGTGGTCCTGGCCGTCGTGGTGGCCATCCAGGTCGGCACGGCCGACGAACCGGCAGCGGTCGCCGACGGCGTCGACGGTGCCGTCATCCCGACGGTGGCGCCCGGCACCGACATCGTGGCCGGTGTCGCGGTCATACCGCGGCGGGTGCGTGACCCCAACTACCGGCGCGCCGCGTTCGGGGAATCCTGGTCCGACGACAACTCGGCGCCCGGTGGCCACAACGGCTGTGACACCCGCAACGACATCTTGAACCGGGACCTGACCGACAAGACTCTCGTATCGCTCAAACGCTGCCCACAGGCAGTCCAGACCGGCGTGCTGCGCGATCCCTACACCAACGGCACCATCGCCTTCACACGCGGAAACCAGGTCGGCGCTGCGGTGCAGATCGACCACATCGTGCCGCTGGCCCTCGCCTGGGACCTCGGGGCCAGGGACTGGAATGACGAGCTCCGGCTCCGATTCGCGAATGATCCGGCGAATCTGCTCGCGGTGTCCGGGAAGTCGAACCAGGACAAGGGGGACAAGCAGCCGTCGGACTGGATGCCCCCGAACCATGGCTTCTGGTGCCAGTACGCGGTGCAGTACATCGCGGTCCTACGCGGCTACGGGCTGCCCGTCGACGCGCCGTCGGTGCCGGTTCTGCGAGATGCCGCGGCCACCTGCCCGACGAGCTAGGAGCCCTGGTCGTAGTACACGGCCACACTTCCGCGTAGTTGTTGCCTGTTCGACTGATCTCGCACCACAAATGGCTGGAGATCGTTTGCTGTGATGCGCGGAGGTGGAAAGGCCGCTAATTCGAATGCGGTCGGCGCCAAATTGCGCAGATATTGGTTGCCGAGCTACCGCGTCTCGGCAACCAATATCTGCTCATAGTGCCACGGCGAAATGACCGAGAGCGGGGCGACTGAATTTCGGGTCGGAATGCCGTCAATTCAGCTATCGGTCAATAATTCGCCGCGGTCCGATGTCAAATTCGCTCCTGTCTGTTGCGGTATCCGCTAGCGACGTCCGAAAATGCCGCCGATGGTCTTCAGGGTGCCGTTGAGTGCACCGGCGACGGTCTTGGTCGTGCCGTCGAGCGCACCCGCGGCCGTCTTGGTGGAGTTGTGCAGCCCGCCCGCGACGGTCTTGGTGGTGCCGTTGAGATCGGCGGCGACGGTCTTGGTGGTGCCGTTGAGTGCGCCGGCGACGGTCTTGGTGGTGTTGTGAAGGCCACCGGCCACCGTCTTCACCGTGCCGTCGAGTGCGCCCGCGATGCCGCCCACCGGGCTACTCGAGGTGGGCGCGTTGGCGTGGCTCGTGACCCCGGAGGTGTCGGCCTGTGCCGTGCCCGCGCCGAATGTGAATAGCAATGCGCCCAGTCCAATTGTTGCCGCACCCAATATCAAGCGTTGAGAGCTGCGACCAATTGTCGGTGTCGTTAATTCGGAAGTGTTCCTGAATGGATGAATCATTTCTCGAACCCCCTGCTCGATGATGTCCGGCTGCGTCGGAATAAACGGACGCAATATCAAATTAACGCACCAGAGGTAATAGTGGGATAGTTAACACGAACCAATTGCTGCGAGTTGTTCGACAATCGACACACGCGACCCACTGGAAACATCTGTGACAGGGGAGCGCAGACGCCCGTCGTACCGACGTGGCGCTTACCCAAAATCGTTCGCGCCAAACACAAATGGCCGTCCTCCCCGATGGGAGAACGACCATTTGTGTCTGTGTCGGTTGAAACCGCGGGCGGACTCAGATGCCGGTGTACGTGGCGGGGTCCGGGCGGTAGCGGGTGCCGTCGTCCAACCCGTTCAGGGCGTCCATGTGCTCGGCGGCCAGCTCGAAGCCGAACACGTCGAGGTTCTCGGCGATGCGCTCCGGCGACGACGAGCGGGGGATGACCGAGTTGCCCAGCTGCAGGCTCCACCGGATCAGCACCTGCGCCGGGGACTTGCCGTACTCGGCGGCAACGGACTGCACGGTTGGGTTGGTCAGCAGGCTGCCGACGCCCAGCGGGCTGTAGGCCTGCGTGACGATGCCCCGCTCGGCGTGCACCGCGCGCAACGCCGACTGGTTGAGCAGCGGGTGCAGCTCGATCTGGTTGACCACCGGGCTGACGTAGCTCAGGTCGATGATGGTCGACAGGTCCTCGTCGGAGAAGTTGCACACGCCGATGGACTTGGCACTGCCGTCGTTGTGCAGCTTGATCAGCGCACCCCAGCTGTCGACGTACTTGCTGATGTCGCCGGCCGGCCAGTGGATCATGTACAGGTCGACGTACTCCATGCCGAGCTTGTCCAGGCTGACCTTGATGGCGTCCTGTCCGGCCTGGAAACCCTGGTCGGCGTTGGCCAGCTTGGTGGTGAGGAAGATCTCGGCGCGCGGGATGCCCGAAGACGCGATCGCGCGCCCGACGGCTTCCTCGTTGCCGTAGACGGCAGCGGTGTCGATCAGTCGGATGCCCATCTCGAGCGCTGCCGAGACGGCACGCTCGGTGTCGGCGTCCGACAGTTCGGCGACACCGAGGCCGAGGGCCGGAATCGTGTTGTCGTCGTGGAGCGCCAGATTGGGAATCTCTGCGGAGGCCATGTCACCTACCCTGTGAAGTTGAACGTTCGTGGGTCGGGGCCCAGACGGGTGCCGTTGTCGAGGGTCGCGATGGACGCCATGTCCTCATCGCTGAGCTCGAAATCAAACACGTCGAAATTGCTCGCAATCCGCTCTGGGTTCACCGATTTCGGGATGACGATATTACCCAGCTGTACATGCCACCTAATCAGTACCTGCGCTGGCGTTTTTCCGTGTCGCTCGGCGATGGCGGTGATGATCGGGTCCTCGAGCAGGGAACCCTGCCCCAGCGGGCTCCACGCTTCGGTGGCGATGCCGTACCGGGCGTGGGTCTCGCGCAGCTCGGTCTGCGGCAGGCGCGGATGCAGCTCGATCTGGTTCACCGCGGGCACGATCCCGGTTGCGTCGACCAGCAGTTTGAGGTGCTCGGGTTCGAAGTTGCTGACGCCGATCGCACGAATCCGGCCCTGGTCGCGCAGGTGGGCGAACGCCTTGAAGGTGTCGATGAACAGGTTCTGCGCGGGCGTCGGCCAGTGGATCAGGTAGAGATCCAGGTAGTCGAGTCCCAACTGCGCCATGCTGGCGTCGAATGCGGCGAGGGTCTTCTCGTAGCCCTGCTCGGAGTTCCACAACTTCGTGACGACGAAGACGTCTTCACGCGGGATCCCGGAGGAGACGACGGCCCGCCCGACACCGGCTTCGTTGCCGTAGGCAGCGGCAGTGTCGATATGGCGATATCCGGCGTGCAATGCTGCACTGACGGCGCGTTCGGTCTCCTCGGCCGGTGTCTGCCACACCCCGAGCCCGACCACGGGGATGGCCGTACCGTCGTTGAGCGTCAGTGTTGGACTCGGAGCACCTGAAGGATCAGCCATGACCATGAGCATGCCAGGCGATGCTGTCCAGTCGGCGGCGACAACCGACGCCGAACTGGTTGTCCGCCCAGAGCATCCGATCGCGGGCCGCCCCAGCCGACTGCGCCTGGCGGTCCTGACCCGGGCCGGCGGCACCGCTCTCCGCATCCTGCCCAAGATTCCCGACCGGGTGAAGCGCCTGCTGCTCGGTGGGCGCCGGGTCACCATCGACGGCAACACCCTGGACACGACCTTGCAGCTGATGCTGACGGCGCAGAACTCGAGCGGCGCCGGCGGCCTGGTCGCCAGCAGTGACGTCACCGTCGCGCGCGCCCAGCTGACGACGCTGTCGCAGTACCTCGACCCGGCCATCGCCGTCACGACGACAGACTTCACCATCCCCGGCCCGGCGCAGGCGCTGCGCGCCCGGCACTACCGGCCCGACGTCACCGGCCCCACGCCGATGCTGGTCTTCTTCCACGGTGGCGGGTTCGTCGTCGGCGGCATCGAGTCGCATGACGGGCTGTGCCGCCTGATCAGCCGGGATGCCGGAGTGCAGGTCGTGTCCGTCGAGTACCGGCTGGCCCCCGAGCACCCGGCTCCGGCCGCCTCCGACGACTGCTACGCCACCTACCTCTGGTGCGTGGAGAACGCGGCGCGGCTGGGTGCGGACCCGGCGAAGATCGCGGTCGGTGGCGACAGCGCCGGCGGTAACCTGGCGGCCGTCGTGTCGCAACAGGCCCGCGACAACCGCGCGCCGTTACCGGCCCTGCAGCTGCTGATCTACCCGGTCACCAATTTCGCGGGGGACACGCGATCGAAGGTGCTGTTCGCCGACGGCTACTTCCTCAGCAAGATCGACATGGACTGGTTCCGGGCGAACTATCTGGCTGAATCGAAGCTGGACCCGTCGGATCCGCGAGTGTCGCCGCTGCTGGCCGACGATCTGTCAGGCCTCCCGCCGGCGCTGGTGCTCACCGGCGGGTTCGATCCGCTGCGGGACGAAGGCGACGCCTATGCCGCGGCGTTGGCCGCTGCCGGGGTACCGGTGGATCACCGCACGTACGGGTCCCTGATCCACGCCTTCGCGAATTTCTTCCCGCTCGGCGGCGACAGCGCGGTTGCGACTGCGGACTTCATATCCGCCTTCCGGGCGCACCTCACCCGCTGAGGCACGGGTCCGGCCGAGTTTCGGGACGGCGTCGGTACCCTTGACGCCGTGCCGTCGAAATCGTCGAAGTCATCGAAGAACGCCAGCTATGACCTGAAGGCCGCGGACCGCAAGCGGGACTGGGTGGTCAAGGGCGGGCTGACCGCGCTTGTCATCATCTTCGCGGTGGTGCTGGTGGCGTACATCGTCATGAACGGCAAGCCCAAGGCCGACCCGCACAAGGTGCAGGCCGTCCAGATCGCGGCGAGCAACGTGGTCACCAATCCCGGCACCAAGGATCCGAAGGTCACCCTGACGATCTACGAGGACTTCCTCTGCCCGGTCTGCGGCGTCTTCGAGAAGACGTACGGCCCGACCATCGCCAAGCTCATCGACAACGGCGACATCGCCGTCGACTACAACATCGTCTCGATCATCGGCCGCGGCGACCCGAAGTCGTACTCGACGCGCGCCGGCGCCATGGCGTACTGCGTCGCCGACGAGGACAAGGCAGCGTTCCGGCGCTTCCACGACGCGCTGTACAAGAACCAGCCCGAGGAAACCGCGGCCACCTTCCCGGACAACGCCAAGCTGCTGGAGTACGCGCGCCAGTCCGGCCTCGCAGTCGGCCCGAACGACCCGCTCAGCAAGTGCGTCGAGAACGGCGTCTACACCGAGATGGTCAACAACATGGCCCGCAACGCGGAGATCCAGGGCACCCCGACCATCAAGATCAACGGCACGGAGACCAGCCTGGTCCCGAACGGCGACCCCAACAGCCTGGTCGAGAAGATCAAGGCCATCGCGCCCGACCTGCCGAACCTGCCCGCGGCGCCGGCGGCCCCTGCCGCTCCGGCACCGGGCGCCCCGGCCCCGCAGCCTGCTCCGGCACCGCACCAGTGACCGACGTCGAGACGTCTCAACGGCCGGCGGGGATGGCGGTCAGCCGCCCCGCCGCCGTGTGGGTTCTTCTCGCCGGCATCGTCGGCGAGGTCGCCGCGTTCGTGCTGACGGTCGAGAAGGTCCGGCAGCTGCAGAACCCGTCGTACGTCCCGTCGTGCAGCATCAACCCGGTGCTGTCCTGCGGGTCGGTGATGCTGACCAAACAGGCCTCACTGTTCGGATTTCCGAACCCGCTCATCGGCATCGCCGCCTTCAGCGTGGTGATCGTGACGGGTGCGCTGGCGGTAGCGGGAGTCCGGTTGCCGCGCTGGTACTGGGTGGGCCTGGCGGGTGGCACGCTGCTGGGTGCGGTGTTCGTGCACTGGCTGATCTACGAGAGCCTGTACGAGATCGGCGCCCTGTGCCCGTACTGCATGGTGGTCTGGGTCGTCACCGTGGCGCTGCTGATCGTGGTGGCGTCAATTGCCTTGCGGCCCTTGGCCGGCAGCAACAAAGTAGTGGACACGCTGTACCAGTGGCGCTGGCCGCTGTACGCCGTGTGGATCACCGCGATCGCGTTGCTGATCCTTGATCGATTCTGGAGTTATTGGTCCACGCTTATCTAGCGCGCCACCTAGCCGTACCCGCTAGGGTCACTGGGTGATTTCCAAACTCCTGGTGGCCAATCGCGGCGAGATCGCGATCCGGGCCTTTCGCGCAGCCAACGAACTGGGTATCGCGACTGTCGCGATATACCCGTTCGAGGATCGCAACTCACTGCATCGGCTCAAGGCTGATGAGTCGTACCAGATCGGCGAAACGGGCCATCCGGTCCGGGCATACCTGAACGTCGACGACATCGTCGCCACCGCGTTGGCATGCGGCGCCGACGCGATCTACCCGGGCTATGGCTTCCTGTCGGAGAATCCCGAATTGGCGGCCGCCTGCGCTGCCGCCGACATCACATTCGTCGGACCCAGCTCCGACATTCTCGAACTGACCGGCAACAAGGCGCGAGCCATCGAGTCGGCCCGCGCCGCGGGGCTGCCCGTGCTGGCGTCGTCGGAGCCGTCGTCGTCGGTCGAGGACCTTCTCGTGGCCGCCGAACGGATGCAATTCCCGTTGTTCGTCAAGGCCGTCGCCGGCGGTGGCGGCCGCGGTATGCGCCGGGTGGCGGACCCGGCCGACCTGCGGGAGGCCATCGAAGCCGCATCCCGTGAAGCCGATTCGGCCTTCGGCGACCCGACGGTGTTCCTGGAGCAGGCCGTCGTCAACCCGCGCCACATCGAGGTGCAGATCCTCGCCGATACCCACGGCAACGTCATGCACCTGTTCGAGCGCGACTGCAGCGTCCAGCGCCGGCACCAGAAGGTCATCGAGCTGGCACCCGCGCCGAACCTCGATCCCGAACTGCGGAAGCGCATGTGTGCCGACGCCGTGGCCTTCGCCCGGCAGATCGGCTACACGTGCGCCGGCACCGTCGAATTCCTCGTCGACGAGCGCGGCCAGCACGTGTTCATCGAGATGAACCCGCGCATCCAGGTGGAGCACACCGTCACCGAGGAGATCACCGCCGTCGACCTCGTCGCTTCGCAGTTGTGTATCGCCTCCGGCTCATCCCTCGAAGACCTGGGGCTGAGCCAGGAGACCATGCAGGCGCGCGGCGCCGCGCTGCAGTGCCGCATCACCACTGAGGACCCGGCCAACGGCTTCCGTCCGGACACCGGCCGGATCACCGCGTACCGCACACCGGGCGGCGCCGGAATCCGGCTCGACGGCGGCACCAACCTGGGCGCGGAGGTATCGGCGCACTTCGACTCCATGCTGGTCAAATTGACTTGCCGCGGAAGAGATTTGACGACGGCAGTGGCTCGCGCCAAGCGGGCCCTCGCCGAATTTCGGATCCGCGGTGTCTCGACGAACATCCCGTTCCTGCAGGCGGTGCTCGACGACCCCGACTTCGTCGCCGGAAAGGTGACGACGTCGTTCATCGACGAACGCCCGCAGCTGCTGACGGCGCGCAGCAGCGCCGATCGCGGCACCAAGATCCTCAACTACCTGGCGGACGTCACCGTCAACCAGCCGCACGGGCCACGCCCGTCGGCGGTGTACCCGCGCGACAAGCTGCCCGCAGTCGATCTGAAGGCGGCGCCGCCGGCCGGGTCGAAGCAACGGCTGACCGAGCTGGGGCCCGAAGGCTTCGCCCGCTGGCTGCGCGACACCCCGGCCGTCGGCGTCACCGACACCACGTTCCGCGACGCACACCAGTCGCTGTTGGCCACCCGGGTGCGGTCCACCGGCCTGCTGGAGATCGCCCCGTACATCGCCCGGTCGACCCCGCAGCTGCTGTCGGTGGAGTGCTGGGGTGGCGCCACCTACGATGTGGGCCTTCGCTTCTTGAAGGAAGACCCGTGGGAGCGCTTGGCGGCACTGCGTGAGGCGTTGCCCAACATCTGTCTGCAGATGCTGCTGCGTGGCCGCAACACCGTCGGCTATACGCCGTACCCGGAGCTGGTGACGTCGGCTTTCGTCGAGGAGGCCACGGCGACCGGTATCGACATCTTCCGCATCTTCGACGCCCTCAACAACGTGTCGTCGATGCGTCCCGCCATCGAGGCGGTGCGCGAAACCGGTTCTGCGGTAGCCGAAGTCGCGATGTCGTACACGGGCGATCTGACCAACCCCGGCGAGAAGATCTACACGCTGGACTACTGGCTCAAGCTCGCCGACGAGATCGTCGATGCCGGCGCGCACGTGCTGGCCATCAAGGACATGGCCGGCCTGCTCCGGCCGCCGGCCGCGGCAAAGCTGGTGTCGGCGTTGAAGTCTCGCTTCGATTTGCCGGTCCATGTGCACACCCACGACACCCCGGGCGGACAGCTGGCCACCTACATGGCCGCCTGGTATGCCGGGGCCGACGCCGTCGACGGTGCCTCGGCGCCGATGGCCGGCACCACCAGCCAGCCCGCGCTCTCGTCCATCGTCGCGGCGGCGGCACACACCCAGTACGACACCGGGCTGTCGCTGGACGCGGTCTGCGACCTGGAGCCGTACTGGGAGGCGCTGCGCCGGGTGTATGCACCGTTCGAGTCCGGCCTGCCGTCGCCGACCGGTCGCGTCTACACCCACGAAATCCCGGGCGGCCAGCTGAGCAACCTGCGTACGCAGGCGATCGCGCTGGGGCTGGGGGACCGGTTCGAGGAGATCGAGAACGCCTACGCGGGTGCCGACCGCATTCTCGGCCGGTTGGTGAAGGTGACGCCGTCCAGCAAGGTGGTCGGTGACCTGGCCCTGGCGCTGGTCGGTGCCCACGTCACCGCCGATGATTTCGCGGCCGACCCGGCCCGCTATGACATCCCGGACAGCGTCATCGGATTCTTCCGCGGCGAGCTGGGCGACCCGCCCGGTGGTTGGCCGGAGCCGTTGCGCAGCAAGGCGTTGGAGGGTCGTGGCCCGGCCCGGCCGGAGCAGCAGCTGACCGAGGAGGACGAGGCTCAGCTGGCCACCCCGGGCCCGGTCCGCCAGGGTGCCCTGAACCGCCTGCTGTTCCCGGGCCCGACGAAGGAGTTCCTGGCGCACCGCGAGGAGTACGGCGATACCTCGCGGCTCAGCGCCAACCAGTTCTTCTACGGCCTGCGCCGCGGCGAGGAGCACCGCGTGCACCTGGAGAAGGGCGTCGAGCTGCTCATCGGTCTCGAGGCGGTGTCCGAGCCCGACGAGCGCGGCATGCGCACCGTGCTGTGCCTGATCAACGGGCAGCTGCGGCCGGTGCTGGTGCGTGATCGCGCCATCGCCGCGGAGGTGCCGGCCGCCGAGAAGGCAGACCGGACCAACCCGGACCATGTCGCCGCGCCGTTCGCGGGTGTGGTCACGGTCGGCGTCGCGGTCGGAGACCAGGTGGACGCGGGCCAGACCATTGCCACCATCGAGGCCATGAAGATGGAGGCGGCCATCACCGCGCCCAAGGCCGGCACCGTCGCGCGGATCGCCGTCACGCCCACCGCAGGCGTGGAAGGTGGCGATCTGCTCGTGGTGATCAGCTGACCCGGATCATCGGCGGCCGCCACGGCGGCCGCCGGATCTCGGTGCCTGCCAAAGGGACTCGGCCGACGACGGATCGGGTGCGCGAGTCGTTGTTCAACGTGCTGGCGGCCCGGGTGGATTTCGAGGGCGCCCGGGTGCTCGATCTGTACGCCGGCTCGGGTGCGCTCGGGCTCGAGGCGCTGTCCCGCGGAGCGGCGTCGGCGCTGTTCGTGGAAGCCGATCGGCGTGCCGCGGCGGTGATCTCGCGGAACATCGCCGAGCTCGGCGTCGACGGCGCCGCGGTGCGGTGCGGCACGGCAGCCGGCGTGGCGGGGACGACGGCGCCGCGGCCGGTGGACCTGGTGTTCGCGGACCCGCCCTACGACGTGCCGGCAACCGACGTGGAAGCCGTTGTCGGGCAACTGGTTTCGGGTGGCTGGCTGGCGGAGGGTGCTCTTGCGGTGATCGAGCGCCCGACGTCGGGCCCGGCGCTGGTCTGGCCGGACGGTTGGACTGTGCTGCGGGAGCGGCGATACGGCGACACCCGGCTGGAAATGGCGGAGTGGACCGGCTGACCAGTCGGGCCAGAGTCGACTGCGCCTTGTACCGTCATTGGCTATGAGTGGTGCGGTCTGCCCGGGATCCTTCGATCCGATAACGCTTGGTCACCTCGACGTCTTCGAGCGGGCAGCGGCCCAATTCGACGAGGTCGTGGTGGCGGTCCTGGTGAACCCCAACAAGAAGGGCATGTTCACCGCCGAGGAGCGCATCGCGATGATCATCGAGGCGACGTCGCACCTGCCGAACCTGCGGGTCGAGGCCGGGTCGGGTCTCGTCGTCGACTTTGCCCGGTCCCGTGGGCTCACGGCCATCGTCAAGGGCCTGCGCACGGGCACGGACTTCGAGTACGAGCTGCAAATGGCGCAGATGAACCGCCACGTCGCCGGTGTCGACACCTTCTTCGTCGCGACCAAGCCGCAGTTCTCGTTCGTCTCGTCGTCGTTGGCCAAGGAGGTGGCGGCGCTCGGCGGCGATGTCACCGATCTGCTGCCCGCGGTGGTGAACAAGAGGCTGCAGGCCAAGCTGGCCGGATAGTTCTGCGCGACACACCGGCCGTCAAAGCCGAGTCACACGAGTAACAACAGGCACACTGGTAACAACAACTACGCCTGGAGGGTGTTGCCGTGTACCGAGTATTTGAGGCGCTGGACGAGCTCGGCGCGATCGTGGAAGAGGCACGCGGAGTGCCGATGACCGCGGGCTGCATGGTGCCGCGGGGCGATGTCCTGGAACTGCTCGACGACATCAAGGACGCGATCCCGGGCGAGCTCGACGATGCCCAGGACGTCCTGGACGCGCGTGACGGGATGCTGCGAGAGGCCAAGCAGCACGCCGACGCGATGGTGTCGTCGGCCACGGCCGAGGCGGATTCGCTGGTCAACCATGCCCGTTCCGAGGCAGACCGCCTGCTGTCTGATGCGAAGGCGCAAGCCGATCGCATGGTCGCCGAAGCCCGTGCGCACAGCGAGCGCATGGTCGGGGAGGCACGCGAAGAGGCCAACCGGATCGCCAGCACCGCCAAGCGGGAGTACGAGGCCAGCACGAACCGGGCCAAGGCCGAGGTCGACCGGCTGCTGGAGAGCGGCAACCTGTCGTACGAGAAGGCCGTGCAGGAGGGCATCAAGGAGCAGCAGCGCCTGGTGTCGGAGACCGAGGTGGTTCAGACGGCCCACGCCGAGGCCACCCGCATGGTCGATTCCGCCCACGCCGAGGCCGACCGCCTGCGGGGCGAATGCGACATCTACGTCGACACCAAGCTCGCCGAGTTCGAGGAGCACCTCCAGGGCACCCTGCGCTCGGTCAGCCGCGGCCGGCACCAGCTGCGTACCGCCGCCGGCACGCACGACTACGCCCAGCGCTGAATCGGTTTGCGGGGAATGGCGTCCGGTCGATGTTCGGCGCCGACGTAGGATTGACCAATGCCTGGTCCGAGTCCGCTGATCATTGACATTGCACGATTGGGCCGACGGCCCGGGTCGATGATCACGCACGTCGAAACCGTGCCCAGTCCCGAGCGGATCGGCCTCGATCTGATGGCGATCGCCGCCGGAGCACCGATCGATCTCGACCTGCAACTGCAGTCGGTGTCCGAGGGCGTGCTGGTGACCGGGTCGGTGTCCGCGCCGACCACCGGCGAGTGCTCGCGGTGCCTGAACCCGCTGACCGGGGACGTCACCGTCGACCTCACCGAGCTGTTCGCCTACCCCGACAGCGCAACCGAGGCCACCACCGAGGAAGATGAGGTCGGGCACGTCGTCGATGACACGGTCGACCTCGAACAGTCGATCATCGACGAGGTCGGGTTGTCGCTGCCGTTCTCCCCGTTGTGCACCCCCGACTGCCCGGGCCTGTGCCCGGATTGCGGGGTGCGCCTGCTCGACGCCGAACCTGACCACCACCACGACAAGATCGACCCGCGGTGGGCGAAGTTGTCGGCGCTACTGCCGGAGAGCTCCGACGCCGACGGGGCATCGCCGGAGGACGGTCCGTGATCGCAGATCGTGCGCCGCTGCTCGCGGCGCTGGGTGTGCAGCTGCCCGACGATCTACTGACTGTGGCGCTGACCCACCGCAGCTACGCATACGAGAATGGCGGTCTGCCGACCAACGAACGGCTGGAGTTCCTCGGTGACGCCGTGCTCGGATTGGTGATCACCGCCGAGATTTTCCGCCGTTACCCGGATCGCAGCGAAGGGGAGTTGGCCAAGCTCAAATCCGCGGTCGTCAACACCCAGGCGCTGGCCGAGATCGCGCGCGGTCTCCCTCCTGACGGGCTGGGTAGCTACCTGCTGCTGGGCCGCGGCGAAATGGCCAGCGGCGGTGCGCAGAAAGCCAACCTGCTGGCCGACGGACTCGAATCACTGCTCGGCGCAACATATGTAGAGCACGGTCACCAGGTGGCCCAAACCGTGGTGATGGGGCTGTTCAGCGCCGCGCTCGATACCGCGGCCGGCCTCGGTGCGGGCCTGGACTGGAAAACCAGCCTGCAGGAGCTGTCCGCGGCCCGCCGCATCGGCGTCCCGTCCTACGTCGTGACGTCCACCGGCCCGGAGCACGACAAGGAATTCACCGCGCGGGCCGTGGTCAATGGCATCGACTACGGCGAAGGCGTCGGGCGCACCAAGAAGGAAGCCGAACAGCACGCCGCTGCGGCGGCGTACCAGGCACTGGAGGCCAGCCCCGAAGTCGGCCCCGACGCTGACGCCGTCAGCAATGCCTGAGCTTCCCGAAGTCGAGGTCGTCCGACGGGGCCTCGAATCCCATGTCGTGGCAAAGGGTTTCACCACAGTGCGGGTGCTGCATGCGCGCGCTGTGCGGCGGCACGACAACGGCCCCGCGGATTTGGCCGGCCGGCTGGCCGGACGCCGCATCACCGGGACGGGCCGCCGCGGCAAGTACCTGTGGCTGACCCTCGACGGTGACGAAGCGCTCGTGGTGCATCTGGGCATGAGCGGCCAGATGCTGATCGGGCCACCGGCCAGGCCGTCACACCTGCGCATCGCAGCGGTGCTCGACGACGGCACCGAACTGAGTTTCGTCGACCAACGCACTTTCGGCGGTTGGCAGGTCTGCGACCTGGTCGAGGTCGACGGCAGCGTCGTACCCGTACCGGTGGCGCACATTGCCCGCGATCCGCTGGATCCCGATTTCGATCCAGACGCCGTGGTGAATGTTTTGCGGCGCAAGGACTCCGAGATCAAACGCCAGCTGTTGGACCAAACCGTGGTGTCCGGCGTGGGCAACATCTACGCCGACGAATCGCTGTGGCGGGCTCAGGTCAACGGTTTCCGCCTGGCCTCGGCGTTGGCCCGGCGCCGGCTCGGGGAATTGCTCACGCACGCAGCAGATGTGATGAATTCGGCACTGGCACAAGGCGGCACGTCATTCGACTCGCTTTATGTCAACGTCAACGGCGAGTCCGGATACTTCGACCGCTCGCTGGACGCCTACGGCCAGGAGGGGGAGCCGTGCCGCCGCTGCGGCACGGCGATCAGACGAGAGAAGTTCATGAACCGCTCGTCGTACTACTGCCCGAAATGTCAACCGCGGCCACGCCTCCCGCGTCCGATCTGACGGCCCGGGCTACTTCAGCCCGGGAATGCCTTTGAACTTCGGCGAATCCGTCATGCAGAACTTCCACTCGCCGCCTTCTTTGCGCAGCGGAACGCTCGTGACCCCGGAGGCCGAGTTGACACTCACCGTCGCCCGATCGCCGTTGACGTTGATGTCGGTGATCTCGGCGCGTTTGGTCGAACCGGGGCCCGCGTCGTCGCCGCTGCCGCCCTTGCCGAACTTGCCCGCGATCGACGGCACTTTGTCGTACAGCTTCACGTCGTTCACGCAGGAGTGCGCCTTGAAATCGTCGAAGGTGTCGATCTGCGACGTCATCAGGTCGCGAATCTTCTCCTCGTCCGACGACGGCCCGGCGACTGTCACCGCGCTACCGCCCGACGCAGAGTTCGAATCCGATCCGGACGTCACCATGGCGAAGACGACGCCGATCACCAGGACGACGGCGAAAATCCCCGCGCCGATGAGCGCGAACTTACGGGTGTTGTTGGGCGGTGTGGGCGGCGGGAACCCTGGCTGCCCAGGGAAACCGGGTCCCATCGGATAGCCGGGCTGGCCGTAGGCGGGTTGGCCGTAGGCACCCGGCTGGCCGTAGCCGGGTTGGCCGTAGCCGGGTTGGCCGTAGGCACCCGGCTGGCCATAGGTCGGCTGGCCATATGCGGGTTGACCGTACGCGGGCTGACCGTAGGCCGGTTGACCATACGCAGGCTGGCCGTATCCCTCGGATGGCTGCTGTGGCGGCTGCCAGGGCTGGGCGCCCGGATCCGAGCCGGACGGGGGATAGGTCATGTCTGCGCGCTCCCTGTGACTGTGCTTGGTGTCCAACGTAACACCGGCGCTCTCGCCCGAAATGCCAACAGCGGCCGGGCAAGTCACAGGTCGGTTACTTCATGCCGGGCAGATTCTGCAGCTGCTTCAGCTGCGGCGAATCGGTGAAGCAGATTTTCCACTCGCCGCTTTCTTTGCGGAAGTACAGCGTGCCGGAACGCTCCAGGCCGGTGCCCGAGGTCGCGGTGACTTCAGCGGTGGCGGTGTCACCGCTCACGTTGACGCTGTCGACGGTCGCTTTGCCTTTGGCGCCGGTCGGGTTGGTGCCCGTGCTGTCGGCGATGCCGGGGAACTTGCTGAAGAACTTCTGGTCGTTGGCGCAGGCTCGCTCTTTGATCGACGACGGTCCCGAACTCATCAGGCTCCGAATCTGGTCTTCGTCGGAGTTGCCGCCCAGTGCGCTGAGCCCACCGCCGGAATTCGAGACCAGGACCACCGCGACCACGATGCCGACGACGATGATGGCCGCCAGACCAGCGATCAGCGCCCACTTCGGTCCGTTCGATTTGGGTTGCGGTGCGCCGGGGAAGCCCGGGCCCATCGGGTAGCCCGGCTGCTGGCCGTACCCGGCCTGGCCGTAGGTCGGCTGCCCGTACGCGGGCTGGCCGTATGCCGGCTGACCGTACTGGGGTTGTCCGTAGGCGGGTTGCGGCTGGCCGTATCCGGGTTGGCCCTGTTGGCCCGGTTGGCCCTGTTGGCCGTAGCCGCCCGGCGGGTACCCGGGTGCAGGCTGCTGCGGCTGCTGCCACGGCTGAGCGCCTGGCTGCGGCCCGAGCGGGGGATAGGTCATGGCTGGTCGCTCCCTGTGAACTGTGCTTGCCGTCCAAGTTAACACCGCCGGAGCGTCTACCACCGGAAACGCCGGTCAGGCCCGGTGTTACTTCATCCCGGGCAGGTTCTTGAACACGGGATTGTCGGTGGAGCAGAACTTCCACTCGCCGCCTTCTTTACGGAGCCAGATGGCAACCTGCGACGACCCCGGGGGTTGGACCGTGGCTCGGTCGCCGGTGACGGTGATGTCGAGGTTCTTGAGGCTCTCCGGGTCACCTGAGACCTTCGGCATCGGCATGCTGCCGAAGGCGCCGCCGCCTGCCTGGCCGAAGAACTTGCGGTCGCCTGCACATGAGATCGACGCCATGTCGCCCCCACCGAAAGTGGCCAGGAACTGGCGAATCTCGTCCTCGTCGGTACTGCCACCGCCCGACGCTCCCGGCTTCGTGGCCTCGTCCGTCGGATCTGCGCTGCCTGCTGCACCCTTGCCGTTGCCGGACTGACTGCTCGCCGAGGTCGACCGGTCGTCGTCGGAGGAACTGCCCATCGCATAGAGCCCGACGCCGCCGAGGACCAGGACCAGCACCACCGCGCCGGCGATGAGAATCCACTTGCCCGGACCACCGGAGCTCGGCGGTGTGGCACCCGGGTAGCCGTAGCGATAGGGCATCTGCTGGCCGGGCATCGGACCGTATCCGGGCCGGCCATATGCGGGGTAGCCGGGAGCAACCGGTTGGCCGGCGCCGTACGCACCCTGCTGCGGGTACCCGGACGGCCCTGGATTCGGACCTGGGTATGGGTACGTCATGTGAACTCTCCCCCCCGAGAGTGTTGCGCGAGTGTCTGACTTTACCTGCGGCCCAGCAGGGTTCCCTCCGGACATTTGGCGTCGACGCGGTACAAATGTGCCATGACGGAACTGTGGGTCGAACGGACCGGGGTGCGCCGCTACACCGGGCACAGCTCGCGGGGGGCCGAGGTCCTGGTCGGGTCCGAGGACGTCGACGGCGTCTTCACCCCGGGCGAATTGCTCAAGATCGCGTTGGCCGCGTGCAGCGGAATGAGCAGCGACGCGCCACTGCGTACCCGCCTCGGCGACGACTACCAGACCACCATCCGGGTGTCGGGGCCGCCCGACCGCGAGAACGAGGTCTACCCGCTACTGCAGGAGTCCATGGAACTCGACCTCTCGAGCCTGTCCGAGGACGAGATCAAGCGGCTCAAGATCGTCGTCGAACGAGCCATCGACAAGGTCTGCACGGTTGGCCGCACGCTCAAGGCAGGCACCGAGGTCACCTTCGGGTTCGCCGACAAGTGAGTGCGGAGGACCCGATTGTCGGCTCCGCCGACGTTGTCCGGCTGTCGGCCTGGGTACACGGCCAGGTGCAGGGCGTGGGATTCCGCTGGTGGACCCGGGCCCGGGCACTGGAGCTCGGCCTGACCGGTTATGCCAGTAACAAGCCGGACGGGCGCGTGCACGTCGTGGCGCAGGGTTCGCGCGCCGACTGTGAGCGGTTGTTGGCGCTCCTGCGCAGCGGCAGCACCCCGGGGACGGTGACGACGGTCGTCGACGACTGGGCCGCCGCAGGCGACCCGATCGAGGGATTTTCTGAGCGTTAGAAGCGCAGGGGTCCCCGGCATTTAACCGCCGCGACGGTAGGGTTTCACCCCATGCATCTGAAGAGTCTGACGCTGAAGGGCTTCAAGTCCTTCGCGTCGCCGACGACTCTTCGCTTCGAACCCGGCATCACCTGCGTGGTGGGGCCGAACGGCTCGGGTAAGTCGAACGTCGTCGACGCCCTGACCTGGGTGATGGGTGAGCAGGGTGCCAAGACCCTGCGCGGCGGCAAGATGGAAGACGTCATCTTTGCCGGCACGTCCTCGCGGGCCCCGCTGGGCCGGGCCGAGGTGACCCTGACCATCGACAACTCGGACAACGCCCTGCCTATCGAGTACTCGGAGGTGTCGATCACCCGCCGCGTGTTCCGCGACGGCGCCAGTGAGTACGAGATCAACGGCAGCAGTTGCCGGCTCATGGACGTGCAGGAACTGTTGTCCGACTCGGGTATTGGCCGCGAAATGCACGTCATCGTCGGCCAGGGCAAACTCTCGGAGATTCTGGAATCGCGCCCCGAGGATCGTCGCGCTTTCATCGAGGAAGCCGCCGGCGTGCTCAAGCACCGTCGGCGTAGGGAGAAGGCGGTCCGCAAGCTCGATGCCATGCAGGCCAACCTGGCCCGCTTGACCGACTTGACCACCGAACTGCGCCGTCAGCTCAAGCCGCTGGGCCGGCAGGCCGAGATGGCGCGGCGCGCGCAGACCATCCAGGCCGACCTGCGGGACGCCCGGCTGCGCCTGGCCGCTGACGACTTGGTGACCAGGCAGGCCGAGTTCGACGACACCAACCAGACCGAGACCGCGCTGCGGCGTGAGCACGGCGAGGTGGCCGAACGCCTCGAGGCCGCATCGGCCGAACTGGCCGGCCACGAAGCCGCGGTGTCGGGCCTGTCCGGCCGGGCCGAGGCGGCCCAGCAGACCTGGTTCCGGCTGTCCGCGCTCGCCGAGCGGGTGAGTGCCACCGTGCGCATCGCCACCGAGCGCACCAACCTGCTGGACTCCGATCCGGAGGTGTCGACCGGACCGGACCCCGACGCCCTGGACGCCGAGGCCGACGCCATTGCCGAGCACGAGGAACAGCTGCTCGCCGAACTCGCCGAATCCCGGACCCGGCTGGAGGCCGCCCGTGGCGCGCTGGCCGAATGCGAACGTGCCGCGGCCGACGCCGAACGTGCCCAGATGGCAGCGGCCCGCGCCGAGGCGGACCGGCGCGAAGGCCTCGCGCGGTTGTCCGGCCAGGTCGACACCATGCGCACCCGCATCGAATCGATCGATGAGCGCACGGTCCGGCTGACCGGCAGCATCGAAGAAGCGGCCGCTCGCCGGCAGCAGGCATGGGCCGAGTTCGAGACCGTGCAGGGCAAGGTCGACGAGCTCGACGCAGGTGAATTCGGCCTCGACGAACATCACGACCGCACCATGGCGGCGATGCGGCAGGCCGACGAACGTGTCGAGGAACTGCAGGCCGCCGAGCGCGCCGCTGAGCGGCAGGTGGCCTCGCTGCGGGCTCGTATCGACGCGTTGTCCGTGCGCCTCGACATCAGCGACGGGCCGGGGTGGCTGCAGAAGAACCACGATGGCGCAGGGCTTTTCGGCTCCGTTGCCGAATTGCTGCGGGTGCAGTCCGGTTTCGAGGCAGCCATCGCGACGGTGCTGGGCGCTGCCGCCGATGCACTGGCAGCCGAGAGCTTGGAAGCGGCACGGGCCGCGGTGGATGCGCTCAAGAAGGGTGATGGTGGGCGCGCGGCCATCGTGCTGGGCGATTGGCCCGGCGAAACCGCTGCTCCGCGTGGAGAATTGCCGCCCGGCGCGCAGTGGGCGCTGGAGCTGGTCGAGGTGCCGGCCCGGCTGAACGGTGCGATGACGGCCATGCTGGCCCGTGTCGCGGTGGTCGGTGATCTGTCCAGCGCGCTGGATCTGGTTGCCGCTCAACCGGATCTACGGGCAGTGACCTCCGATGGTGATCTCGTCGGCCCCGGCTGGATCAGCGGCGGTTCGGATCGCAAGCCGAGCGCCCTGGAGATCACCTCCGAGATCGACAAGGCCCGCGCGGCGCTACTCGATGCCGAACGTCAGACCAGTGAATTCGGCGCCGCGCTCTCTGGTGCACTTGCCGAGCAGACGGCCCGGCGGGACGCCGTCGAACACGCGTTGGCCGCGTTGCACGAATCCGATGCCGCCATTTCGTCGATCTACGAGCAGTTGGGCCGACTCGGCCACGATGCCAGGACCGCCGACGCCGAATGGCAGCAGCTGGTGGCCCAGCGCGATGAGCTGGAAGCCGGCCGCAGCCGCACCCTGGCCGAGCTCGCCGAGCTGGAAGACCGCTTCCACAACGCGCAGCAGGAGCCGATGTTCGACGTCGAGTTCGTCGACCGATCTGAGACGACGGCGGCCGCCGAAGAGGCGCGCGCAGTCGAGGTCGAAGCCCGGCTGGCGGTGCGCACCGCTGAGGAGCGGGCAAATGCCGTTCGGGGACGGGCAGATTCGCTGCGCCGGGCCGCGGCAGCCGAACGTGAGGCCCGGGTGCGGGCGGCGCGGGCCCGCGAAGCCCGGGAGAACGCGGCGAAGGTCGCGGCCGCGGTCGCCGACTCTGGACGCCTGGTGGCTGAAAAGCTTTCTGCCACAGTGACTCTCGCGGCGCGCAAGCGCGATGAGCTGGCCACCGAGCGAGCGCAGCGGTCCGAGGGTTTGACCCGCGTCCGGGCGGAAGTGTCCGAACTCAGCGCCCGTGCCGGCGCGCTGACCGAGGCTCTGCATCGCGACGAGGTCGCGAAAGCGCAAGCGGCCCTTCGTATCGAGCAGCTCGAGCAACAGGTGCTGGAGCAGTTCGGTATGGCGGTCGCCGACCTGGTCGCCGAGTACGGACCGGACGTGCCGTTGCCGCCGACCGCACTCGAGATCGCCGAGTACGAGCAGGCCAAGGAGCGCGGCGAGCAGGTCAGCGCACCCACACCGATGGCGTTCGATCGGCCCACACAGGAACGCCGCGCGAAGAAGGCAGAGAAGGAACTGACCGAGCTGGGCCGCGTGAATCCCTTGGCGCTGGAGGAGTTCGCCGCGCTCGAGGAGCGCTACAACTTCCTGTCCACTCAGCTGGAGGACGTCAAGGGCGCGCGCAAGGACCTGACGGACGTCATCGCCGACGTCGACGAGCGCATCCTGCGGGTCTTCACCGAGGCTTACGCCGATGTGGAGGCCGAGTTCAGCCAGGTGTTCCAAACGCTGTTCCCCGGCGGTGAGGGTCGGCTGCTGCTGACCAACCCCGGCGACATGCTCACCACCGGTATCGAGGTCGAGGCCCGCCCGCCGGGCAAGAAGGTCAAGCGGCTGTCGCTGCTGTCCGGCGGTGAGAAGTCGCTGACCGCGGTGGCGATGCTGGTGGCGATCTTCCGGGCGCGCCCGTCACCCTTCTATGTGATGGACGAGGTCGAGGCCGCGCTGGACGACGTGAACCTGCGCCGGTTGATCAGCCTGTTCGAGCAGCTGCGGGAGAAGTCGCAGCTGATCGTCATCACCCACCAGAAGCCGACCATGGAGGTCGCCGACGCGTTGTACGGCGTCACCATGCAGGGCGACGGCATCACGCAGGTGATCTCGCAGCGCATGCGCGGCCAGGAGTTGGTCTCCAGCCCTTGACGCAACGTGGTGTCAGCGGTGCTGCGAGAATGCGCCGTCAGCGGAGCTGACAGAATGACGCGGTGTCGGATGGTCTCTGGATCGCGGTAGCGATCGTCGCTGTTCTCGTTGTCACCGCTCTGGTGGTCGGATTCGTCCGTTACCGGCGCAGCAGGATTTCGCTGTCCGCGCCGGAGGAGACTCCGAAGCTGGACCGGTCTGGCGGGTACACGGCGTCCTCGGGCATCACGTTCAGTAGTTCGGACACCGCGGAGAAACTGCCGACCGTCGGCGACGACGCCGAGATTCCGCGCGATTCGCGCAAGCGCACCATCGCCGATGTTCAGCTGCCCGAACCGGAGGTCGTGGCCGAGCCGGAAGTCCTGGCCGAGCCGGAAGTCGTGGCCGAACCCGAGCCGACCGTTGCGCCCGAACCCGAGGCGACTCCCGAGCCTGAACCTGAGGCGGCTCCCGAGCCGGAGCCTGAGCCTGACGTCGCCCCGCGCGAGGAGATCGCACCCACCGCAGGCCGGCTGGAGCGCCTGCGCGGCCGCCTCGCCAAGTCGCAGACCACGCTGGGCCGCAGCATGCTGGGCCTGCTGGGCGGCGGTGACCTTGATGAGGACTCCTGGGAGGCGATCGAAGACACCCTCCTGATCGCCGATCTGGGCCCCGTCGCGACCGAATCGGTCGTCACCGCGCTGCGCAGCCGGATGGCCGAGGCCAACGTGCGCACCGAGGCCGACGCTCGCGCGGTACTGCGCGAGGTGCTGATCAAGGAACTGCGGAGCGACCTGGACCGGTCGATCAAGGCTCTGCCGCACGCCGACAAACCGTCGGTGCTGCTGGTCGTCGGCGTCAACGGCGCAGGCAAGACCACCACCGTCGGAAAGCTGGCCCGCGTGCTCGTCGCCGACGGCCGTCGCGTCGTGCTCGGCGCGGCCGATACCTTCCGCGCCGCTGCGGCCGACCAGCTGCAGAGCTGGGGCGCCCGCGTGGGCGCCGACATCGTCCGGGGCCCGGAGGGTGCGGACCCCGCCTCCGTGGCGTTCGACGCCGTCGACAAGGGCATCGCAGCGGGCGCTGACGTCGTCGTGGTCGACACCGCGGGCCGGCTGCACACCAAGACCGGCCTGATGGACGAGCTGGGCAAGGTCAAGCGCGTCGTCGAGAAGCGCGCCAAGGTCGACGAGGTGCTGCTGGTCCTCGACGCCACCATCGGTCAGAACAGCCTGCCGCAGGCCCGCGTCTTCGCCGAGGTGGTCGACATCACCGGCGTGGTGCTCACCAAGCTCGACGGAACCGCCAAGGGTGGCATCGTGTTCCGGGTGCAGCAGGAGCTCGGCGTGCCGGTCAAGCTCGTCGGCCTCGGCGAGGGACCTGACGACCTCGCGCCCTTCGAGCCCGCGGCGTTCGTCGACGCCCTCCTGGGGTAACCGACCTCCGACGAGCAGTCACATATGTCCCCGAAACTCGGCGTGTCGGGGTGCCCACACGTTTGTTCGGGGCGTCCTCACAGCGAGGGTCAAGGGCGATGAAGAGGGCATTAACCGGCCCGAAACGTAACTGGTCGATCCGTTCACATACGTGAAACGCCCGCGCGCCGTCGGCGAAACAACCGATGCGCAAAGTTCTGGCCTAGGTCATCGGCATCTGCCTGTGACATGGGTTAAGGAGGAAGCGGCCAGTGGATGGATTCCCGATCTTGGGCACGCCGGACACCGGTGACACAGCATGGATGCTGGTCAGCTCAGCGCTCGTGCTGTTGATGACACCGGGTCTGGCGTTCTTCTACGGCGGCATGGTGCGCCGTAAGGGCGTGCTCAACATGATCATGATGAGCGTCAGCGCCATGGGTGTGGTCACCGTGTTGTGGGTGCTGTTCGGTTACTCGATGGCGTTCGGCAATGACAAATGGAGCATCGTCGGGGACCCCTCGCAGTACTGGGGGCTCAAGGGTCTGATCGGCGGCAACTCGCTCGTCTCGCACCTGCCCGCGGGAACCACTGCGGCAGTGCAGATTCCGCTGGCCGGGACCATCCCGCAGCTGGTGTTCGTCGCGTTCCAGCTGATGTTCGCCATCATCACCGTCGCCCTGATCTCGGGCGCGGTCGCCGACCGCCTCAAGTTCGGCGGCTGGCTGCTGTTCGCCGGGTTGTGGGCCACGTTCGTCTACTTCCCGGTCGCACACTGGGTGTTCGCGTTCGACGGCATCACCGCCACGCACGGTGGCTGGATCGCCAACCACCTCAAGGCAATCGACTTCGCCGGCGGTACCGCGGTGCACATCAACTCCGGTACCGCGGGCCTGGTGCTGGCGATCATCCTGGGTAAGCGGGCCGGCTGGCCCACCACGCCGATGCGGCCGCACAACCTGCCGTTCGTCATGCTGGGCGCCGGGCTGCTGTGGTTCGGCTGGTACGGCTTCAACGCCGGCTCGGCACTGACCTCCGACGGTGTCGCCGCGTCGACGTTCATCACCACCACCGTGGCGACCGCCGCTGCGATGCTGTTCTGGCTGCTGACGGAAAAGATTCGCGACGGGCACGCCACCTCCCTGGGTGCGGCGTCGGGCATCGTGGCCGGCCTGGTGGCCATCACCCCGTCCTGCTCGTCGGTCAACGTGATCGGTGCGCTGGCGATCGGTGCGGGTGCCGGTGTGGTCTGTGCGCTGGCGGTCGGCCTGAAGTTCAAGTTCGGCTTCGACGACGCGCTCGACGTTGTGGGCGTGCACCTGGTCGGTGGTCTGTTCGGCACCCTGATGGTCGGCCTGGTGGCGACCAAGGAGGCGCCGGCCGCCGTCGCGGGTCTGTTCTACGGCGGCGGATTCGACCAGCTGTGGCGTCAGGCGGTCGGTGCGTTCGCGGTCCTTGGATACTCGGCGATCGTTACCGCTATCTTGGCCTTGATCGTCAAGTACACCATCGGCCTGCGCCTCGACCGTGAGGACGAGGCAAACGGTATCGACGAGGCCGAACACGCGGAAACCGCTTATGAATTCGCGTGATCGGGAAGGATTTACGGTGGCATCCATGGGGATTTGGAAGGACTCAACCAAATGAAGTTGATCACGGCGATCGTCAAGCCGTTCACGCTCGAAGACGTCAAGACCGGACTGGAGCAGATGGGCATCCTCGGGATGACCGTCAGTGAAGTGCAGGGCTATGGGCGGCAGAAGGGCCACACCGAGGTCTACCGTGGTGCGGAGTATTCAGTGGACTTCGTGCCCAAGGTGCGGGTCGAGGTCATTGTCGACGACGCGTCGGTCGACAAGGTCGTGGATGTCATCGTGCAGGCCGCACGGACCGGCAAGATCGGTGACGGCAAGGTGTGGGTCACCTCCGTCGAGACCGTGGTGCGGGTCCGCACGGGTGAACGGGGCAGCGACGCCATCTGACGGCGGCTGATCACCAGATGACAAAGCAGACACCAGATTCCGCTGCCGGAGCCGACGACACTGCGGTTTCGCAGGCTTCGGCAGCGGGATCACCACGTCCGGCGAGCGACCTGAGTGCCGCCGTCGAGCAGCTGCTTGCCGGCGGCGCGCGCCGCCTCGATTCGGCGGCGTTGCGCGAGGCCCTGGTTGATCTGTATGAATTCTGGCTTACCGCAAAAGCAACCGAGATCGGGATCACCGAGACCAGCGGTTTCGCCATCGTGGCGACCGGCGGCCTCGGACGGCGGGAAATGTTGCCGTACTCGGACCTGGATTTGATGCTGTTGCACGACGACCTGCCGCAGGACGTCGTGACCGAGGTTGCCGAGTCGCTGTGGTACCCGTTGTGGGACGCCAATATTCACCTCGACCACAGCGTCCGCACCGTGCCGCAGGCACTCAAGACGGCGGCCGGTGACACCTCCGCCGGGCTGGCCATGCTCGACGCCCGGCACATCGCGGGAGATTCGGATCTGTCGTCCCTGTTGGTCGGCGGTGCCCGGCGGCAGTGGCGGACCGGGATCACGTCCCGTTTCACCGAATTGATCGAGCACGCCGCGGCCCGGTGGGAACGGGCCGGTCAGATCGCGCACCGCGCCGAACCGGATCTGAAGAGCGGCCGCGGCGGGCTGCGTGACGTGCAACTGCTCAACGCGCTGGCCATGGCGCAGTTGGCCGACGTCTACCCGAGTCGTTCGGTGGCCTCGCCGATCGGCACCCTGGGCGACGCTCACCTGGCGCTGCTCAACGTTCGTACCGAGCTCCATCGCGCCTCCCACAAGGGTCGCGAGATGGTGCTCGCTCAGTACGCCGACGAGGTCGGCGCCGCGTTGGGCATCGGTGACCGCTTCGACCTGGCGCGCATGATCAGCGATGCCGCCCGCACCATCAGCTTCTACGTGGACGCCGGGGTGCGTACCGCCGGTAATGCCCTGCCGCGCAGGGGCTTCGCGGCACTCAAACGGCCGATCCGGCGGCCGCTGGACGAGGGCGTACTGGAGTTCGGGGGCGAGGTCATCCTCGCCCGCGACGCCAAGCCGCAGCGCGACCCGGGCCTGATACTGCGCGTGGCTGCCGCGGCGGCCACCAATGGACTGCCCATCGCGGCCTCGACGTTGGCGCGGCTCGTCGAGTCGGCGCCCGAGCTGCGGGCACCGTGGCCGAGAGAAGCGCTCAACGACCTGCTGGTGATGCTGGCGGCCGGACCGGGCGCGGTGGCCACGGTGGAGGCCCTCGACCGGACCGGGTTGTGGGGTCGGCTGTTCCCGGAGTGGGGCGCGATCCGCGACCTGCCGCCACGCGACGTCGTGCACATCTGGACCGTCGACCGCCATCTGATCGAAACCGTTTCTCGGGCAAGTGCTTTCACCACCCGGGTGGATCGACCCGACCTGCTGGTACTGGGTGCCCTGCTGCACGACATCGGCAAGGGCCGGGGCGGCGATCACAGCGTGATCGGCGCCGAACTGGCCAACCAGATCGGTATCCGGCTGGGCCTGTGGCCTGCCGACATCGAGGTGCTGGTCAAGATGGTGCGCTACCACCTGCTGCTGCCGGAGACCGCCACTCGTCGAGACCTACAGGACCCCAACACGATTGCGTCGGTCGTCGACGCGCTCGGCGGCGACGCGCTGTTGCTGGAGCTGCTGCACGCGCTGGCCGAAGCGGATTCGCTCGCCACCGGCCCCGGCGTATGGGGCGATTGGAAAGCGTCCCTGATCGGCGATCTCGTCCGGCGATGCCGGATGGTGATGGCGGGGGAGGGCCTGCCGCACCCCGATCCCATTGATCCGCAACTGCTTTCGCGGGCCAATCAAAACGGTGTCCACGTGGAACTCGCCGCGGGGGACAGTGCGCACCTGTTCAACGTCACGATGCTCGCTCCGGACCGGCGCGGCCTGCTGTCCAAAGCCGCCGGGGTACTGGCCCTGCACTCGCTGCGGGTGCATTCGGCGTCGGTCAACAGTCACGAGGGACTGGCGATCAACACATTCGTGGTGTCGCCGCACTTCGGCTCCCCGCCGGCCGCGGAACTGCTGCGTCAGCAGTTCATCCTGGCGCTCGACGGCGACCTTGACGTGATCGCCGCGCTGGAGCAGCGGGACGACGAAACGCCGGCCGCGACGCGGCGAGCCGGTGAGATTCCGGCAGCCGTGCCCGGCTACCACACGATCGCGCCGCCGCGCGTGCGATGGTTCGCCGGCTCCTCGGCCGGTGAGCTCGTGGTCCAGATTCGCAGCGCGGACCGGCCCGGCCTGCTCGCCCGGCTGGCCGCGGTGGTCGAGCGCAAGGGCGTGGACGTTGCCTGGGCCAAGGTGACGACGCTGGGCGCGACCGTCGTCGACGCCTTCGGTCTGCTCGTTCCGGAGTCCTTCACTGCCGCCGAGGCCCGGACCGCGTTCGAACAGGACCTGTACGCGGTGTTGCCTGCCCCGTTACCGGCCAAGCCGGCGACCGCCGCGAGTTGAGTCCTGTCAGCAGGCGCGCAGGGGCATGTCGATCGCTGTCATCAGGCCGCCGAGACGTTCTGGTCACGTGCGTGACCAGATCAACCTCGACGGTGCGCTCCAGGCCAAAGCCTGCCGACCGTTAGGCTTGTCGGGTGTTTGAATCCCTGTCCGACCGGTTGACCGGTGCGCTGTCGGGTCTGCGCGGCAAGGGCCGGCTGACCGACGCCGATATCGACGCCACCGCCCGCGAAATCCGCCTGGCCCTACTCGAGGCCGACGTGTCGCTCCCGGTGACGCGCGAATTCATCGGCCGGATCAAGGAACGCGCCAAGGGCGCCGAAGTCTCCGGTGCGCTGAACCCGGCTCAGCAGGTCGTCAAGATCGTCAACGAGGAGCTCATCGGCATCCTCGGCGGTGAGACGCGTCAGCTCGCCTTCGCGAAGAACCCGCCGACGGTCATCATGCTGGCGGGTCTGCAAGGTTCCGGTAAGACCACCCTCGCCGGCAAGCTGTCGAAATGGCTTGCCGAGCAAGGGCATACGCCGCTGCTGGTGGCCTGTGACCTGCAACGCCCCGGCGCGGTCAATCAGCTGCAGATCGTCGGTGAGCGGGCGGGCGTCAGCGTCTTCGCGCCGCACCCGGGAGTCTCGCCCGGCGGCGTGACCATCGACCAGATGACCACCGGCGACCCGGTGTCGGTTGCCGCCGCAGGCCTCGCCGAGGCCAAGGCCAAGCACTTCGACGTCGTGATCGTCGACACCGCCGGCCGTCTCGGTATCGACGAGGAACTGATGGCCCAGGCCGCCGCGATCCGCGACGCCGTCAAGCCCGACGAGACACTGTTCGTCCTCGACGCGATGATCGGTCAGGACGCCGTCACGACCGCCAACGCCTTCCGTGAGGGCGTCGGCTTCACCGGTGTCGTGCTGACCAAGCTGGACGGCGACGCCCGTGGTGGTGCGGCGCTGTCTGTGCGGGAGGTCACCGGCGCGCCGATCCTGTTCGCCTCCGCCGGCGAGAAATTGGAGGACTTCGACGTCTTCCACCCCGACCGGATGGCGTCGCGCATCCTGGGCATGGGCGACGTGCTCACCCTCATCGAGCAGGCCGAGCAGGTCTTCGACCAGAAGAAGGCCGAAGAAGCCGCGGCGAAGATCGGTTCGGGCGAGCTCACGCTGGAGGATTTCCTCGAGCAGATGCTGATGATCCGCAAGATGGGTCCGATCGGAAACCTGCTGGGGATGCTGCCCGGCGCCGGTCAGATGAAGGACGCGCTGGCCGCCGTCGACGACAGCCACCTCGACCGGATTCAGGCCATCATCCGCGGTATGACGCCCGCCGAGCGGTCCGACCCGAAGATCATCAACGCATCCCGGCGACTGCGCATCGCGAACGGCTCCGGCGTCACCGTGGCCGAGGTCAACCAGCTGGTCGACCGCTTCTTCGAAGCCCGCAAGATGATGTCGCAGATGGCCGGCCAGATGGGAATGCCGTTCGGCCGCAAGAACTCCCGCAAGGTCGCCAAGGGCAAGAACAAGCAGGCGGGCAAGAAGAAGGGCGGCCGGGGTCCGACGCAGCCGAAGGCCGCCGCCAACCCGTTCGGCCTGGACCCCAGTGCGCTGCCCGGTGGGTTCCCGGACCTGTCGAACATGCCGCAAGGGCTCAACGAATTGCCGCCGGGCCTTGCCGACTTCGATCTGTCGCAGCTGAAGTTCCCGAAGAAGTAGCGTGACGGCGGTGCCTCCCGTCGCTTCGCTCGCCCCGGCCATACACATTCGTGGTCGGGGGCTGCCCGACGGTGAAGAGGTGCAGTGGTGGATACACCGCGGTGTGCTGTCGGCTGAACCGGTAGCCGGCGCCGAGACCGTCTTCGACGGTGGCTGGATCATCCCCGGCCTCGTCGACGCGCATTGCCACGTCGGCATCGGGCCGGGTGGCCCCGTCGAACTCGACGAGGCCGAGCGGCAGGCCGAGACCGAGCGGCAGGCCGGTGCGCTGCTGCTGCGTGACGCCGGCTCGCCGGTCGACACCCGCGGCTTCGACGACCGTGAAGACCTGCCGAGGATCATCCGAGCGGGACGGCACCTGGCGCGGCCCAAGCGCTACCTGCCGGGCCTGCCGATCGACATCGAAGACGAGTCTCAGCTGCCGCAGTATGTCGCCGAGCAGGCCCGCCGGGGCGACGGCTGGGTCAAACTCGTGGGCGACTGGATCGACCGGGGAGCGGGAGACCTGGCGCCGCTGTGGTCCGACGACGTCCTCAAGGCCGCCATGGACGCCGCCCACGCCAACGGTGCCCGGGTGACAGCGCACGTGTTCGGCGAGGAGGCGCTGCCAGGGCTGATCAACGCCGGTATCGACTGCATCGAGCACGGCACCGGGATCACCGACGACATCATCGAGCTGATGCTGGCCCACGGCACGGCGCTCGTGCCGACCCTGATCAACATCGAGAATTTCCCCGGGATCGCGGAGAAGGCGGCCAAGTTCCCGGCGTACGCGAAGCACATGCGCGATCTGTATGCGACGTGCCCGCAGCGGGTCGGTGCCGCACACGAAGCCGGGGTGCCCATCTACGCGGGTACCGACGCCGGCGGCATGATCGCCCACGGCCGGATCGCCGACGAGGTCGCCGCGCTCGGCCGGGTGGGCATGAATCCGACCGCAGCGTTGGGGGCGGCCAGCTGGGCCGCCCGCGCCTGGCTCGGGCGGCCGGCCTTGGAGCACGGCGCGTCAGCCGATCTCGTCTGCTATGCGGACGACCCGCGGTCACCGGGCGTGCTCGACCACCCCGCGTTGGTGATCCTGCGCGGACGGGTCTACTGACTCAGGCGTACTGGCTGAAACCCCAGTCCAGCAGCTGCCGTGCCTGGGGGTAGAGATCACCGGTGCCGTACATCTGGACCACGACCAGCCGGTGGTTGCCGCGTTGCGCGGCGCCGGCGTACGTCTTGCGAGCCCGGTCGGTGTAGCCGGTCTTGCCGGCGAAATCGCCTGGGTAGCCGGTCAACAGCTCATTCTGGCTGGTGAGGGTCCGACCGGGGAACTGCGCGGAGGTCTGCCGGAAAATCTCGGCGATCACGGGATAGGTCAGCGCCGCCCGGTAGATCACCGCGAGATCGCGCGGTGTGGTGATCGATTCCCAGCCGGGCCCGTCGAGCCCCGACGGTGAGCCCGCCCGGGTGCTTCGGGCCCCGAGCGCAAGCGCCTTGCGGTTCATGGCGGCGACCGTGACGCGTTGCCCGCCGAGCATGTCTGCCAGCATGTTCGCGGCGTCGTTGCCCGACACCATGAGCAGCGCATCCAAGAGTTGCCGCGCGGAGTACACCTGGCCGGGTTTGAGCCCGACGCACGAGCACTCGACCTTGGTGTGCGAGTCGTTGGCCCGGCCGAGGGCGTCCGGTCGCAGGTTGTCCAGGACGACCATGGCCAGCAGTGGCTTGATGGTGCTCGCCGGCGCGTAGGAGCCGTTGGGGTCCTGCGAGGCCAATACCTGTCCGGTATCGAGGTCGGCGACCAGCCACGCTTTCGCCGGGCCGTTCGCCAGTGCCTGTGCGCCCGTGGGCTGCCCGGTCGGCTCGGCGACGGCGGTGGGCGTTGCGATCGGCGCTGCCAGTAGTGCGCTGAGGACCAGCGCGGTCGCCGTGAACAGTCTGCGCACGAGCGCCGACGCTACGGACGCCAGGCTGCGATCAGCTCGCGCCGAGATTCCGGTCGGGTATCGGTTAGAGGGAGCCGACGCTGGCCGAGTGGTCCTGCGCGAAGCCCCAGTCCAGCAGCTGCGCGGCCTGGTCCCAGTAGGTCGGGCCGCCCTCGTGCACCATGCCGTACATCATCGCGATGACGAGTCGGCGGCCGCCGCGGTCGGCCGCGGCCACGTACGTCTTCTTGGCGGCGTCGGTGAACCCGGTCTTGCCGCCGATGGTCCCGGGGTAGCGCTGCAACAGCTGATTCTCGTTGACGATCTGCTCGTTGCCGTTCTTGCCCGGGAACGTCGCGGCGGGCTGCGCGGTGATCTGCGCGAAGTAGGGGTTGCCCATGGCGGCGCGGAAGATGATCGCCAGGTCGCGGGGTGTGGTCCAGCCCGAACCGCCGGCCCCGTCCAGGCCGGACGGCGTGGCGGCATGGGTGTCGACGGCGCCGATGGCGGCGGCCTTCGCATTCATCTTGGCGACCGCAGCGTCGTAGCCACCGATCATGTCCGCCAAGGCGTTGGCGGCGTCGTTGCCCGAGGCCAGCAGGACCGCGTCCAGCAGTTGGCGCGCGGTGTAGACGTGGCCGGGGACGATCCCGGCGCAGTTGCACTCCACCTGGGTGTCGGCGACGGTGCCGACCACGGTCGCGTCCAGGCTCGGCAGCTCGCTGAGCGCGGTCAGCGCGAGCAGCGTCTTGATGGTGCTGGCGGGCGGATGCCGCAGGTCGATATCTTGCCCGGCGAGGATCTGGCCCGAATCCATGTCGGCGACAATCCAGGCCGGGGCCGGCCCCGCCGGGATCGGCCTGGTGCCGACCGGCTGGATGTCGGGGTCAGCAGCTGCGATCTGCGGCGTGACCAGGAACACGAGCGTCAGGGCCGCCATGACGGCGGTTGCGAACCTTCCCATGGAGCCAGCAGCCTACTGGCCGAACCTGGACGGTGTCGTTTCAGCGACGGTCCGGTGGTGTTCAATCGGATCATGCTGAGTCTGGAAGAGATCTCGGACCGTCTGGAAATCCAACAGCTGTTGGTCGCCTACTCGACGGCCATCGACACCCGTCAATTCGATGATCTGGCACAGGTTTTCACACCCGATGCCTACATCGACTACCGGGCGATGGGCGGCATCGACGGACGCTTCCCCGAGGTCAAGGAATGGCTGGCGCAGGTGCTGCCCAATTTCCCGGCCTATGCGCACATGCTCGGCAACTTCGACGTCACCATCACCGGTGACACCGCGAAGTCACGCACCATCTGCTTCAACCCGATGGTGCTGCCGGCCGGCGGGCCGGACCAGCAGAGCCAGGTCCTGTTCTGCGGGCTCTGGTACGAGGACGAATTCGTCCGCACCGCCGAAGGGTGGCGCATGACGCGGCGCGTCGAGACCAAGTGCTTCGACCGTGTGGTCTAGCGGGATTTGGGCGGGTCGTGGCTGCTCTGGCAGAATGGTCGGCTGTCTGTCCGCGACTCGTTCAATGCGCCGCGCGGCAGTCACACACGTGAGGCAAGACCGGACCGGGCAATCCGCCTGAGTCGCTGAATTGCGGCGTGGCAATCATCAGGAGAAGTGCAGAACATGGCTGTCAAGATCAAGCTCACCCGGCTTGGCAAGATCCGCAACCCCCAGTACCGCATCATCGTCGCCGACGCGCGCACCCGCCGCGACGGCCGCGCCATCGAGGTCATCGGCCGGTACCACCCGAAGGAAGAGCCGAGCCTGATCGAGATCGATTCGGAGCGCGCGCAGTACTGGCTGGGCGTCGGCGCACAGCCGACCGAGCCGGTGGCCGCCCTGCTGAAGATCACGGGTGACTGGCAGAAGTTCAAGGGCCTGCCGGGCGCCGAGGGCACCCTGAAGGTCAAGGAGCCCAAGCCCTCCAAGCTGGATCTGTTCAACGCCGCGCTGGCCAACGCCGACGCCGCCGCCGGTGGCGAGGCCGTCACGCTGAAGAAGCGCAAGGACAAGAAGGAAGAGGCCGCCGAGGCCGCCGCCGAGACCCCTGCTGCCGACACTGAGGCTTCTGCATCTGAGGCCGAAGCTCCCGCCGAATGAGCAGCGTCGTCGTCGACGCCGTAGAGCATCTGGTGCGCGGGATCGTCGACAACCCTGACGACGTCCGGGTCGACATGGTGACCAGCCGCCGCGGTCGTACCGTCGAGGTGCATGTGCACCCCGACGACCTGGGCAAGGTCATCGGGCGTGGCGGCCGCACGGCCACCGCGCTGCGGACGCTGGTCGCCGGTATCGGCGGCCGGGGCATCCGCGTCGACGTGGTGGACACCGACCAGTAAATATGGACCTCGTGGTCGGCCGCGTCGTCAAGGCGCATGGCATCAGCGGCGAGGTAGTCGTCGAAGTACGTACCGATGATCCCGGCGAGCGTTTCTCGCCGGGATCATCGCTGCGTGGCAAGCCGGGAGCCCGAAATCCCGGTCCCGAACGCACCTACGTCGTCGAATCGATGCGCGAGCATGGCGGCCGGCTGTTGGTGCGCCTCGATGGCGTGACCGACCGCAACGCGGCAGATGCGTTGCGCGGCACCCTGTTTCTGGTGGACTCCGCCAGTCTGCCGCCCATCGAAGAACCCGACGAGTTCTACGATCACCAACTCGAAGGCCTCAAGGTCCGCACTGTCGACGGTGTCGATGTGGGTGTGGTGACCGAGGTGCTGCACACGCCCGGCGGCGAATTGCTGTCCATCAAAAGAGAGTCCGGCGCCGAGCTGCTGGTGCCGTTCGTCACGCACATGGTGCCGACGGTGTCGCTGGCCGACGGTCTGGTGGAGATCGATCCGCCCGACGGCCTGCTCGAGTTGGACTGACATCCATGCGGATCGACGTCGTCACCATTTTTCCGGCGTATCTCGATGCGCTGCAACAGTCCCTGCCGGGCAAGGCCATCGCCAACGGCACGGTCGAACTCGGTGTGCACGACCTGCGGAACTGGACGCATGACGTCCACAAGTCGGTCGACGATTCCCCGTATGGCGGCGGTCCCGGCATGGTGATGAAAGCGCCGATCTGGGGCGCCGCCCTCGACGAAATCTGCACGCCGGAAACCGTTTTGGTGGTCCCGACGCCGGCGGGCCGGTTGTTCACGCAGGAACACGCGCACCGCTGGACCGGCGAGAAGCACCTGGTGTTCGCCTGTGGACGCTACGAGGGCATCGACCAGCGCGTCGCCGACGATGCCGCGCGCCGGATGCGCGTCGAAGAAGTGTCGATCGGTGACTATGTGCTGCCCGGCGGTGAGTCCGCGGCGCTGGTCATGATCGAAGCCGTGGTCCGGTTGCTGCCCGACGTCCTGGGCAATCCGCAGTCACACCAAGATGATTCGCACTCGGCGCATGTCGGGGGAGTGCTGGAGGGGCCGAGCTACACCCGGCCGCCCGTCTGGCGGGATCTCGAGGTGCCGCCGGTGTTGCTGTCAGGTGATCACGCGAAGGTGGCCGCCTGGCGCCGCGAACAGGGCCTGCAGCGGACCCGCGAGCGCCGCCCGGACCTGTTGGGCTAGAACGACTTCCGTCGCCTCGTTAGCTGATTCGCCCGCCCGGGAACATCGTCTTGACGGCGCCCGTGATGGTGGCGCGTGCCGTGGCGTCATCGGTGGGCTGTAGCGAGCCGATCGCCATGACGTAGCGCCGGTCGGCGCCGATCACGCCGGTGGACATGTGCATCCAGTTGTTGCCGCCCCATTCCGGCATCCACCCCTGCTTCACCGCGACCGGTTCGCCGTACAGGCCGTCCGGGATGCCGAAGCGCTGTGGGTAGCCGTCGGCGCCGGCGGGCGTGGACGCGGCCAGATTGGACAGGATGATGCTGGCCCGCTCCGGCGGGAGGCCACCGGAGCCGTTCAGCAACTGGTCGTAGTAGTGCACCAGGTCGGTCGTGGTGCTCATGGTGTTCCACCACTTGCCGTCGTACGGCACCGACGTCCCCGTCAGCCCGTAGCGCGCCGCGACGCGGCTGACGACGCTGTTGCCGCCACTGCGGTTCCAGAAGACCTCGGCCGCGGAGTCGTCCGACGAACGCAGCATGGTGTCGAGCGACTGACGGTCGGCTGCGGTGAGCTCGATCTGGCCTTTCGCCTCCTGCAGCAGCAGATCGTCGGCGATGAACAACTTGGCCACCGACGCGATGGGCATGGCGGACTTGTTGCCGGTGGCGATCAGCTGGCCGGTGTCGCGATCGAGAACCGCCACGCTGATCTGTGCGCCGGCTGCCGCCGCGTCGTTTGTCGCACTGCGTTCGCGAGCGTCGAGACCCGCCAGCGCGGTGGCGGGCTCGGCGGCCGGAGCCTCCGGCATTTCCAGCGCGGTGACGACGGGCACGACGGTCAGCGCGATCTTGTTCGGCGGCGCGGCGCCGTAGACCTTGGCCTCGCAACCGGCTGTGAGCATCACCGCTGCCGTGGCGGCGGTGATGGTCAGCAGCTTCAACTGCTGCGGGCGCATGAGTCTCCTCGGATCACGACGGATAAAATTCTGGTTGATCAGCGTAACCGGTAATGCTGAGTTAGGTGTGACGTCTGTGACGGTGCCGTGTGTGATGTCTGCTGCACCAGCCCCGCTGGAGTCACGATTTCGTCACCCGGCGGCCGTCTGGCACAATTGAGCAGTTGTCTGCGCTGGGCGCGGGGTCGGCGTCTGTTTCGGATGTGTCCCCGCCCGCTACGGCATCCGACCAACGTCCGTAAAGAGAATGGCTTTTCCGTCGCGCCGCATGGCGTCCGGCGGCTGTAGCCGCGAGTTAGCAAGGAAGTGTCACCGATGAAAACGCTGGACTTCGTCGACCAGGCGTCGCTGCGCGACGACATCCCGGCCTTCAACGCCGGCGACACCCTCAACGTCCACGTCAAGGTCATCGAGGGCAACAAGCACCGCATCCAGGTGTTCAAGGGCGTCGTGATCCGTCGTCAGGGTGGCGGCATCGGTGAGACCTTCACCGTCCGCAAGGAGAGCTACGGCGTCGGCGTCGAGCGGACCTTCCCGGTGCACTCGCCGAACATCGACCACATCGACGTCGTCACCCGCGGTGACGTCCGTCGCGCCAAGCTGTACTACCTGCGCGAGCTCCGTGGCAAGAAGGCCAAGATCAAGGAAAAGCGCTGAGCCTGTTCGGCGACCTTTCCGCCGAACTGATTAGCCTGGTGCCGTGACCGGCCCAAGCGAAGACAGCACCACTCCGGACAGTCCGACGACGGACGACGCCGACACGACAGCGACCGCCGACTCGGCCGCGAAGGCAGACGAGGCCGCCAAGGCCAAAGAGGCCGACGAGAAGCCGAGGTCGAAACTGGCCGCGCTGCGCGAAGGCGTCGTCCTCGTCGTCACGGCGGTGCTGCTGTACTACCTCGTGCTGACGTTCGTCGCACGGCCGTACCTGATTCCGTCGGAGTCCATGGAGCCCACGCTGCACGGCTGCAGCGGCTGTGTCGGCGACCGGATCATGGTCGACAAGCTGACCTACCGGTTCAGCTCGCCGGAGCCCGGTGACGTCGTCGTCTTCAAGGGCCCGCCGAACTGGAACATCAGCTACCGGTCGATCCGTTCGGACAACCCGACCATGCGCTGGATCCAGAACGCGCTCTCGGTCGTCGGCTTCGTGCCGCCCGATGAGAACGACCTGGTGAAGCGCGTCATCGCGGTGGGCGGCCAGACGGTGCAATGCCGCAACTCGACTGGCCTGACGGTCGACGGCAAGAAGCTCAAAGAGCCGTACCTGGACCCGGCGACCATGTCGGTCGACCCGGCGACCGATCCGTGCCTGGGCAACGAGTTCGGCCCCGTGAAGGTGCCGGACGGCAGGCTCTGGGTGATGGGGGACAACCGCACCCACTCGGCCGATTCGCGTGCCCATTGCACGAACACGCCGGCTGACGCCATCAACGCGCTGATGTGCACCGGTGACCCGACCGCGGGCACGGTGCCGGTCGCCAATGTGATCGGGAAGGCCCGGTTCATCGCCTGGCCGCCGTCGCGCTGGGGCGGTGTCGTCACGGTCAATCCGCAGACCGGCCAATAGGTTTTCCGGTGCCGCGGGGTACATGCTCTTCGCGCGAGCGCTCATCGTGGCCACCGCGCACGGTGATCCGCAAGTCCTCGGGCCTGCGCACCCTGGAGTCCGCGCTGTACCGCGGCGGACTGGGGCCGGTCGCGGGGGTGGACGAGGTCGGGCGTGGGGCCTGTGCCGGTCCGCTCGTCGTGGCGGCCTGCGTGTTGGGACCGAATCGTCTGGAAAGCCTGGCGGCCCTTGACGATTCGAAGAAGCTGAACGAAGCCGAACGGGAACGGCTGTTCCCGCTGATCCGGCGCTATGCCCTCGCGTACCACGTGGTTTTCATCCCGTCGGTCGAGGTCGACCGGCGCGGGGTGCACATCGCGAACATCGAAGGCATGCGACGCGCGGTCGCGGGCCTGTCGCTGCGGCCGGGCTACGTGCTCTCCGACGGGTTCCGGGTGCCGGGTCTGTCGGTGCCGTCGTTGCCGGTGGTCAGCGGGGATGCCGCGGCCGCCTGTATCGCCGCGGCCAGCGTGCTGGCCAAGGTCAGCCGCGACCGCCTGATGGTGGAGATGGATGCCGTGCACCCGGGCTACGGGTTCGCGGTGCACAAGGGGTACGGCACCGCCGCGCATACCGCGGCGCTGGCGGAACTGGGGCCCTGCCCCGAGCACCGGTTTTCGTTCGCCAATGTGCGCAAGCTGGCCGCCAACCCGGCGATAGAGCAGCGCTGCCGTTCCGGGTAAGGAAAAATGGGAACTGGTCGCCGATCCGAACAACACATGGCCCCGAAAAACCGAGTAGACCGAAGGACCGCTGAACTGATGAGTTTGTGCCGATGAGTGCCGAGGATCTCGAGAAGTATGAAACCGAGATGGAGCTCTCGCTGTACCGCGAGTACAAGGACATCGTCGGACAGTTCAGCTATGTCGTGGAGACCGAGCGTCGCTTCTACCTCGCCAACAGCGTCGAGCTGATCCCGCGCAACGCCGACGGTGAGGTCTACTTCGAGCTGCGTCTGGCCGACGCGTGGGTGTGGGACATGTACCGTCCTGCGCGCTTCGTGAAGCAGGTCCGGGTCATCACCTTCAAAGATGTCAACATCGAAGAGGTCGAGAAGCCCGAACTGCGCCTGCCTGAATAACCGACCATCGGCGGCGATCAGCGGTAGCGAAGCTCCAGGCGCCGGTGCCGGCGCACCATGAGGCTGGGTACCCATTCGGCATCGGCCAGCTCGAACCAGTTGGTGGCCTCCAGCAGCATGGTGATGCCGATGCGGGCTTCGGTACGGGCCAGCGCGGCGCCGACGCAGAAGTGCAGACCCTTCCCGAACGCGAGGTGATTGCGCAGGTTCGGCCGGTGCAGCTGCAGGACGTCGGGGTCGTCGAAGGCCGCCGGATCGCGGTTGGCCGAACCCCAGAGCAGTAGTAGGTGACCATTTTTGGGCAGCGGTACGCCGGCCAGCGTGGTGTCCTGCCGGATGTGCCGGTGATGGTTGCGGAACGGCGACTCCAGCCGCAGGGTTTCCTCCAGCAGTGCGGGCACCAGTTGGGTGTCGCCCCGCACCTGTTCCTGGGCGTCGCGGTGGGTGGCGAGTAGCCGGGCCGCGTTGCCCATCAGCCCTGCGGTCGATTCGCCGCCCGCGCCGACGAGCTGAATCAGCATCAGCACCGCCACCTCGGTCGTGATGGCGTTCTCGGCCGCCGCGCGGGCCAGGTCCCCGAGCAGATCGTCGACTGGGTTCGCTTGGGCCGCAGCGAATTTGGCATACAGGTAGCCGGCCAATTGCGTCGACGTCTCGACCGCGGTGCCGATGTGTTCGAGGTCGAAGACGCCGCTGAGCAGTTCGGTGCTGCCGTAGCCCCACCGCACCAGTTGCGGCACGTCGTCGTCGGGCAGCCCGATCAGTCTGGCCACCAACGTCATCGGCAGGCGATCACCGATGGCGGACATCCACTCGATGTGGCCGTCGACTGCGTCCTCATGCCACAGCTGCCGGGCGATGTCGGTGATCGCCGGCTCGAGGGCCCGAATCCTCTTGGCCACCAGGGCCGGCAGCACCAGCTTGCGTTCATGTGCATGCCGCGGGTCGTCGCCGGTGGCGAGGACATGTCCCGCGGTATCGACGGCCCCCATGTCGAAAGTCCCCGCTCGAACGGGCCCGCCCGGTGTTCCGTCATTGACCAGCGTGGCGGTCAGGTTGGAGGAGAAGTGCTCCGGGCGGCTGACTGCCTCTTGCACGGCATCCCAGGTGGTGGCGAGGTAGAAGTCGGTGCCGGGTATGCGGTGCACCGGACCGGCGATGCGAAGCTGCGCATAACAGTCGTACGGATCGTCCAGCGTGGACGGGCTGAGAAGATCTGTAACTAGTTGCACGCCTTGAGTTTTGGGTTCCGGAAACGGCATGTCAAGGACGATTTCCGCCTGTCTCACGCACGGTTCGCGAGCTGCGGCGATGCAGACGAATTTCGGAAATCCGTCTCGCTATGAGACACAATTCTCGATTAGTATCACGCTTATGGACTGGCTGATCGGCGCCGATCGCCGCGACGCGGGCATCGAACGGATCTATGCCGCCGCGGCGGCCAGCGCTGCGAAACGGGGCCTGGACCGGTTGAACATCGACGAGGTGGCCGCCGGCGTGGGTTGTTCCCGTGCCACGGTGTACCGGCACGTCGGCGGTAAACAGGCGCTGCGGGACGGGGTGCTGGCGCGCGCGATCATGCGGGTCGGCCAGGAGATCGCGCAGGCGGTGTCCGGGCATACCGGGACCGAGCGGATCGCGGCGGCCGTGCTGTCGGCCCTGCGGGTGGTCCGGGCGGATCCGCTGGCCTCGGGTGTGGTGCGGGCCGGAACCCTCGCCGACTTCGACTCACCGCGGCTCGCGCAGGCGGCAGCAGAGCTGACAGGAACCACAGATCCGCTTCTCGCGGATTGGATCGTGCGGGTTGTCCTGTCATTGCTGTACTGGCCATTGGCCGACGAAAAGGCCGAAGAGCTGGTGGTACGCCGGTATGTGGCCGCGGTAGCCGGGCCGAAGGGACATCGATGACTGTCCCGACAGGCGGTCATGACTAGGGCCTTTGCGGCAATAGATTGTTAGGCTAAACAGATGGCAAGCAAGCCGCAGAGCAAACCGTCGCTGGCAGCGACGAGTTGGACGCTGCTCGGCATGTTGTCGTACGAAGAGGAACTCAGCGGCTACGACATCAAGAAATGGATCGACTGGAGCGTCGGCTTCTACTACTGGAGCCCGTCCTACAGCCAGATCTACACCGAGCTGAAAAAGCTTGAGGGACTTGGCTATCTCGATTCCCGTGTCGAGCAGGATGAGGGCCTGCGGTCGCGCCGCCTGTACAAGATCACCGAGTCCGGCATGGCCGCCGTGACCGACTGGACCAACAATGCGCCCGTCGACCCCCCGGTGCTCAAACACAGTGTGCTGCTGCGGGTTACGTTCGGCCACCTGAGCAATCCGACCCGCCTGCGCGAGCTGCTGGAGCAGCACGTCGCCTATTGCGAGGCCATGGAGCGGCAGGCTGCCGAGGACTCCGACGGCGCCAAGGCCCAGCCGGTGTGGGCGTATTCGGTGATCGCGCTGCGCTGGGCGGCCAAGTACTACGCCGCCGAGCGGGAACTCGCGCTCGAGCTCATGAAGGACATCGACGAAGCCGACGCGGTGTTGCAGACCGCGGCGAAAGGTGTTGCGGGCATGCCGCGTTCGATGCCGGGCCTGTGGCGTGAGGTCGAACGCGAGGTTCAGGGCCGCCACGACGTTTAGCCGGGGCGTTTTCCCGCCGCCGGGCCGCCGCGTCTAGAGGATCTCGGCGATGTCGTTCTTGAGGGCCTCGGCGTCGGTGCCGAAAACCGCTTGGACACTGTTGCCGACCTCGATGACACCGGCCGCACCGAGGCTCTTCAGCCGGTCCTGATCCACCTTGCCCTTGTCGGCGACCTCGATGCGCAGTCGCGTGATGCACGCGTCGACGTTGACGAGGTTGTCCCGGCCTCCGAAGGCGGCGATCACCTGCTCCGCCCTGCTGTCGGTCACCGCGCGTGCCGGTGCGACCACCGCGATGGTGGAGTCCGCGCCTTCGCCGAGGTTGGCTTGTTCCTCCGCCTCGAATTCGGTTTCCGGCTCCCGCCCCGGGGTCCGCAAATTCCATTTCGTGATGGCGAACCGGAACAGCACGTAGTAGACGACGAAGAAGACGACACCCATGCCGATGAGCAGCGGGATGTTCTTCGCGGCGGGCGCGGTGCCGTAGAGCAGGAGGTCGGCCAGCCCGGCGGAGAACGAGAAGCCCAGGTGGATGTCGAGTAGATACGCGATCGCCAACGACAGCCCCGTCAGCACAGCGTGGATGACGTACAGCGGGAACGCCACGAACATGAACGAGAATTCGAGCGGCTCGGTCACCCCGGTGAGCAGCGCGGTCAGCGCGGCCGCCGACAGAATGCCGACCGCGACCTTCCGCTGTTTCTTGTTCGCGACGTGGATCATCGCGAGGGCGGCGGCGGGCAGTCCGAACATGAGCACCGGGTAGAACCCTGACGTGAGGATGCCTGCCGTGGGGTCGCCCGCGGCGAATCGCGTGAGTTCGCCGGTGACGACGTGGCCGTCGGGAGTCTGGTAGTCGCCGTAGAGGAACCACACATAGGAATTCGGGATGTGATGGAGGCCGAGTGGAATCAGCATGCGGTTGGCGAATCCGTACACGAAGGCACCGAAGGCGCCCGAGCTGCCGATGAACTTGCCGAGGCCGGTGAGGCCGGCATCGAAGAGCGGGTAGCAGTAGCTCATCGCGAACGCCAGGAACAGGCAGGCGACGGACACCACGATCGGCACGAAGCGCCGGCCTCCGAAGAATCCGAGGTACGCGGGCAACTGGATGGTGTGGTAGCGGTCGAAGAGCCACGCGGTGAGCAGACCGACCACGATTCCCGCGAACACGCTGTAGTTGATCTGGGCCTGGCCGCCCGCTTTGTCGACCTCGCCGGCGAGCACGACCGGCGACATGGTCTTGAACACCGCCTGCACGACGAGATAACCGACGGCAGCGGCCAACGCTGTCGAGCCGTCCGCCTTCCTGGCGAATCCGATGGCCACACCCAGGGCGAACAGCAGCGGCAGATTGGTGAAGATCGCGTCGCCGGCAGCGCTCATCGCGTGGACGAACGGCCCGATGACGGGAGCTTTGATCTTGCCCAGCAGATCGTCTTGACCCAGCCGCAGCAGGATTCCCGCGGCGGGCAGCACCGCGATGGGCAGCATGAGGCTCTTGCCGAGCCGCTGAAGCTGTGCGAAGCCAGGAATGCGCAGGTCCGACTTTTCCTGTGCACCTGCGATTTTCGCTGTGCCGTTCATGTGCGAGGCCCTTCTCTGCCGCAAAAAACGCCACTCGGCGCGGAAGCTGTGCGGAAGCTTAGACGAGAACATGTGGCCGTGAGAGCGCGTTCGGCGGCGCTCGTATTGTTGGAGCGCAAGAACAGAGGAGATACGACAGTGAGTCAGACGTCAGTTCTCGCCCCGGTCGCTGGGCGCGCGGTTCTGCTCGAGGACGTCCCGGACCCGGTGTTCTCGGCGGGGATGGTCGGCTATGGTGCCGCGATCGACCCGCCGCGCCGGGTGATCGAGGCGGTCGCCCCGGTCAGCGGCAGGCTCTTGAAACTGATGCCACACGCCTATGTCATCGTGACGCCGGACAACGTGGGCGTTCTCGTACACCTCGGTTTGGACACCGTGACGCTGAACGGTGACGGCTTCACGGCCCACGTCAGTCAGGGTGAGGACGTGACCGCGGGCCAGGTCGTCATCGGTTACGACGTCGCCGCGGTCGAGGCCAAGGGGCTCAATCCCATTGTCGCCGTTGTGGTCATGGACGAACGTGTGCCGGAGAACGTGACGGTTTCCGACGCGGTCATCTCAGGTGCCGACATCGATTCCGGGGCATGCCTTTTCACTGCGAACAAGGTAAGGAAGGATTGACCGGTGGCAGACCGCAATGTGCTCGGAGCTCCGCTGGACCCGTGTGGCACAGAACCGCTGACCGGCTTCTACCGCGACGGCTGCTGCTCGACCGGTCCCGAGGACGCCGGCCGGCACACCATCTGCGCGGTCGTGACCGCCGAGTTCCTGACGCACCAGCGTTCGATCGGCAACGACCTGTCCACGCCGATGCCGCAATACCGCTTCCCGGGCCTGTCGCCCGGTGACCGCTGGTGCGTGACCGCGGTCAACTGGCTTCGCGCGCACAATGACGGATACGCGGCGCCTGTGGTACTCGCCTCCACGCACGAGCGGACCTTGGAGGTCGTGCCGCTCGAGGTGCTCAAGGCATACGCCGTCGACGTGCCCGACGATCTCGGCGGTCTCTGAGCGCTAGAACTTGCCCGCGGCATCCCGTCCGGCGATGTAGCCGTACACCAGGCCCTGCGCGATGGTGGCGCCCGCGCCCGGGTACACCGCACCGAAAGCGTTGGCCGCGGTGTTGCCCAGCGCATAGAGGCCTTCGATGACGCCGCCGTCCTCGCGGTGCACCCGGCCACGCTCGTCGGCGACCACGCCGCCGCAGGTGCCGAGGTCGCTCAGCGTCATCTTCACCGCGTAGAACGGGCCCTTGACCAGCGGCCGTAGGTTCGGGTTCGGCGTCACGGTCGGGTCGCCGTAGTAGCGGTCGTAGGCACTGAGGCCGCGGTCGAAATCAGGATCGATACCGGCAGCGGCGCTCTCGTTGAACCGCGTCATGGTCCGCTCGAAATCAGCGACCGGGACGCCCATCTGCGCCGCCAGGTCGGCGAAGTCGGTGGCCTTGGCCGCGATACCGGCCCGGTACCAGGACTTGGGCAGTGGCATCCGCGGGAACGAGCCGGCGGCGAAGACGTAGCTGTTGCGGTACTTCTGGTCGAACACGATCCACATCGACTCGACGGGGGTGCCGGCATGCTCGCGTTCGAGTACCTGCTGGCCGAACGACATGTAGTCGGTCGATTCGTTGGCGAAGCGCTTGCCGTCCTGATCGACGATGAGCGAGCCGGGCAGCGAGCGCTCGGCCAGCAGCACGGCGGGTGGGCGGCCGTCCGCGGATGCGACGGCCGGGAACCACCAGGCCTGGTCCATCAGGGCCGTCGCGGCACCGAGATCGGTGGCGGCCCGGATGGCCTCGCCGGTGTTGGAATCGGCGCCGAGGCTCTCGTGGTCACCGAGTGATTCGGATTGGTACTTGTGACGCATCGCCATGTCGTGGTCGAAGCCGCCGGCCGCCAGCACCACACCGCGCCGGGCGGTGACGGTCACTTCGCGGCCCGCGTGTGACAAGACCGCACCGGTGACGCGCCGGCCGTCGCCGGTCAGCCGAACCAGCGCGGTGTCGGTCCAGATCGGGATGCCGGCCTGCAGCACGCCGGCGAACAGTCCGGCCGCCAGTGCCTGGCCACCGGCGATGTACTCGCGGCCGAGCAGCTTGCCGCCGACGCCCTGGGCGAGGCGTTTTGCGATGAGCGGCAAGCCTTTTCGCGGCACTCGCGTCATCAGGTTCATCCACTTGTAATCCGCACCGGTGGTCGGCATCGGGACCTTGACCTCCATGACGCCGCCGCGCAGCCGATCCCGGTACTTGCCGAGCACGCGGGCGTTGAGAGGTCGGCACTCACAGGTGCGGCCGGTGGCCCGGCCGCCCGGCAGCTCAGGGTGATAGTCCGAGTACTCGCGGGCCCAGAACAGCCGCATCGGAGTGGTCCGACCCAACATGTCGACGGTCGCGTTGACGTGCTGGAGAAAGCCGGTGGCACGGGCCGGCGGCGCGGTCCCGTTCACCACGGCATCGAGGTAGGTCGAGGCGCGGTCCGCGGTATCGGCGGTGCCCTCGTCGGTCAGCAGGGGAGTGGTCGGCAGCCAGAGCGCGCCCCCCGAGCGGGCGGTGGAGCCGCCCACGTCGGATGCCTTCTCGACGACGAGGACGTTCAGCCCGGATTCGTGCCCGCTCAGTGCGGCGGCCAGGCCGGTGCCGGAACCGATCACCAGCAGATCGACGGTGGTGTCGGTGATGTCGAGGCCGGCCGGAATCGTGGCCGCGGCAGATGTCGTCACGGCCGCTAAGCGTATTGCGGCAGACGGGTTTCCGGTCTCGGACGTCCCTTCCAGCGGGATAACACGTGCATTCGCCACCGTGTTGCTGTTAGACCTGAATCATCAAACTGCAGCCCAGTTTTCAATGTGAGGATGGTCCATCAGATGTCGCTGGATGATGTCGATGTTCGCCAGATCGAAGCCGGTGAGGCGCCGGCCCGGTTCGCCCGTGGTTGGCACTGTCTCGGCCTGACCAAGGAGCTCGGTGACGGCAAACCGCACTCGATCAACGCTTTCGGTCAGAAGCTCGTCGTGTTCCGGAGCGGGGACGGCCAGCTGAACGTGCTGGACAGCTACTGCCGGCACATGGGCGGCGACCTGAGTCAGGGCACCGTCAAGGGCAACGAGATCGCCTGCCCGTTCCACGACTGGCGCTGGGGCGGCGACGGCAAGTGCAAACTGGTGCCGTACGCCAAGCGCACGCCACGGCTCGCACGCACCGCGAAGTGGGCGACCCTCGAGCAGGACGGGATGTTGTTCATCTGGAACGACCCCGAGGGCAGCGCCCCGCCGGAGGATTGCTACATCCCGCGCATCGAGCAGGCGGGCAGCGATGAGTGGACCGATTGGCATTGGTACACAACGGTTGTGAACGTCAACTGCCGCGAGATCATCGACAACGTCGTCGACATGGCGCACTTCTTCTACATTCACGGCTCGGTGCCGTCGCACTTCAAGAACATCTTCGAAGGGCAGGTCGCGACGCAGTACATGAACGGTGGCGGCCGCGAGGACATGCAGGGCACCGAGGGTGCGAAGATGCTCGGCTCGACGTCGGTGGCGTCGTACTACGGACCGTCCTTCATGATCGACGACCTGACGTACCACTACCCGGACGCCGATCACAAGACGATCCTGATCAACTGCCACTACCCGATCGACGCGAATTCCTTTGTGCTGCAGTACGGGATCATCGTGAAGAAGATGGCGGGCCTGCCGGAAGAGGCCGCCATGGCGACCGCGGTCGCGCTCGGCGACTGGGTGAAGCAGGGCTTCGAGCAGGACGTGCAGATCTGGAAGAACAAGGCCCGCATCGACAATCCGCTGTTGGTCGAAGAGGACGGCCCCGTCTACCAGCTGCGGCGGTGGTACGAGCAGTTCTACGTCGACATCGCGGATGTGGTACCGGAGATGGTCGACCGTTTCGAATACGAACTGGACACCACCGTCCCGCGCGAGGCGTGGACGAAGGAGATGGCGGCCAACATCGCAGCACGGGCCGCGGAGTCGGTCTGATGACCGTGCGGCCCGACGTCCGGCTGGCCGATATGCCGATGGTGCCGGTGGCCTGCCGGGCCTGCGGCGCACAGGTTTTGGCGCGCAAGGGCAGCTGGCAGCAGACCAGCGTGCAGTGGACCACCGGCTCGGCCGCGATGTGCGAGGAGCGCCGGCGCGCGGAGTGCCTGCCGGGACGCATCTTCCTGGCGTGTGGCGAGCTGAAGGAGTCCATCGCCGCGGCCGTCGCGGCGGGTGTCGTGCACGTCGTTCAGGACGAACCGGACGTGGCACCATAGCCGCATGAGCTCAGACAAACGGGTCGCGGTCGTCACCGGCGCCAGCAGGGGCGCCGGAAAGGGCATTGCCGCGGCGTTGGTGGCCGACGGGTGGACGGTGTACCTGACCGGACGTACCGTCACCGATCCCGGCGACGGCGGCATCGCCGTCCCGCTGGATCACCGCGACGACGATGCGGTGGCGGCGTTGTTCGCGCGGGTGGCCGACGAGGCCGGGCGTCTCGACCTGCTGGTGAACAACGCCGCGGTGGTACACGACAACCTCGTCGACCCGAAGCCGTTCTGGGAGAAGCCGATCGGTCTAGGTGACGTGCTCGACGTCGGCCTGCGGTCGGCCTACGTGGCGTCCTGGCATGCCGCACCGCTGCTGGTGGCCCAGGACCGCGGCCTGATCGCGTTCACCTCGTCGCCGGGAGCGGTGTGCTACATGCACGGCCCCGCCTACGGCGCGCAGAAGGCCGGCGTGGACAAGATGGCCGCCGACATGGCGGTCGACTTCCATGGCACTGGCGTGTCGACGTTGTCGATCTGGATGGGCATTCTGCTCACCGACAAGTTCAAGCAGGCGTTCGACGCCGAGACGCTGGCCAAGGCGGCGGGCAATTTCGAGACGCCGGAGTTCATCGGGCATGTCATCAATGCGCTGTACCGGGACCCGGATCTGGAGGGCATCAGTGGGCAGACCGTGATCGCCGCGGAAGAAGCCCAGCGTTACGGCATCACCGATGTCGGCGGCCGCACGCCGCCGTCGCATCGGGCGATGCTTGGTGATCCGCGGGTGCCCAGCGAGGTGGTCGTCCGCTGAGCGGACAAGTCGGACTCCGTCCGCTGAGCGGACAGCTCGGACTCTGGTCAGCTGGACACCCGCGGAGGTCTAGCAGTGCGCGCCGCCGTCGATCCGGATCTCGGTGCCGGTGAGGAACGCGCCGTCATCGGACGCTGCCATCGCGACCACCGCGGCGACGGCGCTGGGGTCACCCAGGTTGGCGTCGTTGCCGGTGTTGAGCATGGGCACCTGCTTGGTCCACAAGCCATAGTCGACGCCTTCGGGCATCTTGGCGAAGGTGCCGTTGGCCAGCGGGGTGGACACACCACCTGGCTGGATGTTCACGGCGCGCAGACCCTGCTTGGCGTATTCGAGGGCAAGGGAGTGTGTGAAGCTCAGGATGCCGCCCTTGCTGGCGGAGTAGGCCGCCATGTACGGGTGGGCGTAGCTCGCCGAGGTGGACGTGAAGTTGATGACCACACCGCGCCCCGAGGCGAGCAGTGCCGGCAGGGCCTGACGGGTCATCAGGAAGGTACCGGTCAGGTTGACCGCGATGATGCGGTTCCAGTCGGCCAGCGTGGTTTCGTGGGTGTGCGCGCAGGTCTCGATCGCCGCCACGTTGACCAGCACGTCCAGACCGCCCATGTCCGCGATGGCGGCGTCGACACCCTTGCTGACGTCATCCTCGGACGAGATGTCGAGCACCGTGGTGGTGAGACGCGCTGCGGTGCCTGCCTTTTCGGCGGCCTCCCGGGTCCGGGCCAGGCCATCGGCGGAGATGTCGCACGCGACGACGGTGCCGCCCTCGTCGAGCAGGCGGGCCACGGTGGCCTGGCCGATGCCCGATCCGGCGCCGGTCACGATCACCCGGCGGTCGCTGAATCTATCCATGCTGCAAGTCCTTTCGTTGCCGAAGGATTCTTGCCGCACCGCTGTCCGTGTGGGTGGTGGTGGTCCGGTCACCGGGACGTCGGTCAGGTGTCGACCGACACCCGATGTTCGTCGTGGATCGACGGGGCCGCGGGCTCGGTCCCAGCTGCGTCGCGTCGCCGGACCACCTCGAAGGCGCCGAGGATGACGAGCAAGGTGACACCGCTCATCAGGAACTGCGATCGGGTGCCGGGCAGGAACGCCATGGCGAGAATCACGGTCGCCATGAGCGCGATGGTGGCGTAACTCAGCCACGGGAACAGCCACATCTTCAGTTTCAACGCGCCCGGCGCGCCTCGCTCGATCCGGCGACGCAGGACGACCTGCGATATCGCGATGATCAGGTAGACGAACAGCGCGACGGCACCGTAGGAGTTGATCAGGAAGTTGAAGACCACGTCGCCCCAGACGTAGGTCGCGGCGACCGACGCGTACCCGACGGCGGTGCCCAGCAGAATCGCGCGGCGCGGGACGCCGCTGCCGGACAGCTTGGTGAAGAACCGTGGGGCGTCGCCAGAGGTGGTGAGCGCGAACAGCATTCGTGAAGTCGTGTAGAGCGCCGAGTTGAGGCAGGACAGCACCGCGGTCAGCACGATGAAATTCATGATCGTCGCCACGCCCGGAATGCCGAGCACCGTCAGCACCGACGCGTAGGGGCTGATGCCCACGCTCTCGGTGTTCCATGGCTGGATGGCCACCACCACGAGGATCGATCCGACGTAGAACCCGATGATGCGGAAGACGATCGACTTCATTGCCCGCGTCACCGCGCGCTCGGGCTCGTCGGATTCGGCGGCGGCGATGGTGACGATCTCGGCGCCTGTGTAGAACGCCACGCAGGGCACCACGGCCGCCAATACCGCGCCCCAGCCGAGCGGCGCGAAGCCCCCGTGATCGATCAGGTTGGACAGGCCCGGTGTGGAGTGCGGCCACAGTCCGGTGAGCCACAGCGCGCCCATGCCCAGGAACACCACGATGGCAATGACTTTCACCGACGAGAACCAGTACTCGAACTCGCCGAACGAGCGCGCCGAGACCAGGTTGCTCGCGGTGAGGGCCAGCATCAGGCCGAGGCTCAACGCCCACAGCGGTACCGAGGGCAGCCAGAGATGCAGGATGCGGCCGCCCGCAACGGCTTCGACGGCAACCACGATGACGAAGAAGTACCAGTACATCCAGCCCGTGACGAAACCACCACGGCGTCCGAGCGCCTGCCGGGCGTAGACGTAGAAGGAGCCGACCACGGGTTGTGCCACAGCCATCTCGGCGAGCATCCGCATGATCAGCAGGGTGATGATGCCGGCGATCAGGAACGACACGATGGCCGCGGGTCCCGCACTACCGATCACGACGCCGCTGCCGACGAACAGCCCGGCGCCGATCACCCCGCCGAGTGCGATCAGGTTCAGATGCCTGCGCCGGAGGCCTTTCGCCAGCTGCGCATCGCCGGCCTTGATGTCGGAACTCACCACTGACGCCACGATGCCGCAGGTCTGTGCGCCGGCCCATGGTTGTGGTCATCGTGCGTTAATCGCGCCTCAACCGCGGGCCGCGAGTACTCCGGTCCATCCGAGCACGCCGGTGGCCGCGGTGTTGGCCAGAGCCCGGATCACATTCCAGCGCACCCAGGTCGACTCGAATTGCGCTCGGAGCGCCGCGAGGTCGGCGGGCGTGGTCGAGGCCGCCGCGGTGGCGAGCTTGTTGTTCAGCGGCACGTTGACGGCCGACGTGATGACCAGGCTGGCGATGTTGAGCGCCAGGCCGATTCCGATCCAGATCAGGACAGGGCGGGCGTCGGGCTTGAGGTAGCACGCCGCAGCCAGCGCGGAGAAGACGACCGACCCGAGGAAGGTCAGCATGAACGATGGGTTGACGATCACCACGTTGATCTTGTTCATGACGTCGATGTAGGTGCGGTCGTCGAACGCACCGAGCGCGGGCATCACCGACACCGCGTACGAGTAGTACAGGCCGGCCAGGAGTCCGGACGTCACCACAGCGACGATGAGCACCGTCACGCCGATGGGCTGGGGGAGCTTGCTGAAGGTCATGGGCTGACCGTATTGACTCCAGGTTGGACGATCCATCGCCAAAAGACTCACTTCCATACGCGAGCGTCTACGCTCTCCATGTGGATGCCCTGGCGGGGTTGCTGGAGGGGCCGCGCGCCCGCGGCGCGTTTCTGATGCGGTCGCTGCTCGACGCGCCGTGGTCACTGCGGGTCGAAGATCGTGCACCGCTCACCATCGTCGTGGTGGCCCGCGGCTCGGCGACCGTCCTCCCGGATGGTGCCGCCGGCCGGCAACTCGAGGCGGGCGACATCGCGATCTTCCGTGGACCCGACGGTTACACCGTCGCCGATGACGCCGCCACCGCGCCCCAGGTCGTCGTGCACCCCGGGCAGGTCACCACGACCGTGGACGGTGAACCACTGTGTGAGGCACTGAGTCTCGGAGTCCGAAGCTGGGGCACCCGTCCGGACGCCGAGACCCTGCTGATCACGGGCGCCTATGAGGAAGTCGGCGCCGTGTGCCGTCGGCTCCTGTCGGCGCTACCGCCGCTGGTGGTGGTTCGGCGCGGCGAGATCAACGGCATGCTGGTGGACCTGCTGCTCGACGAGATGTCGCGCGACGAGCCGGCGCAGGGCGCCGTGCTCGACCGGATGCTGGACCTGCTCACCATCGCGGCGTTGCGTAGCTGGTTCTCCCATGAAGACGCGCCGGCCTGGTATCGCGCGTATCGAGATCCGCAGGTGGGCACGGCTCTTCGGCTCATCGAGAACAATCCGGCACATCCCTGGACCGTGGGCTCGCTGGCTGCCGAGGTCGGGCTGTCCCGGGCGGCACTCGCGCGGCGATTCACCCAACTCGTCGGCGAGCCGCCGATGGCACTGCTGACCGAGATTCGTCTGGCGCTGGCCGTCGACCTGCTGCGTGGATCGGATGCCACCATCGAGGCGGTTGCGGGCCGCGTCGGCTACAGCACCGCCTTTGCCCTGAGTACCGCGATCAAACGCCGTTACGGGATGAGCCCCAAGGCGATTCGCGCCGAGCAGTCCTAGCGGGTCTTGGCGAACCTGCGGTGCCGCAACACATACCGCGGAATGCCGCGCAGGGGAACGCCCTTCGGCCAACCGTCCGGCCGGAAGTACGCATCGGTGCCGCCGTCGACGAAAATGACGCTGCCGCAAAGGAAGTCGGCAGAGTCCGACAACATGAAGGTGATCCAGTTGGCGAGGTGCACGGGGTCGCCGAAGCCGCCGGTCGGGATCGGAAAAGCACGCACGGCCTTGCCTTCGCGCGGTGAGTCGAGCTGAGCCTGCAGCAGCGGGGTCATGATTGCGCCGGGCGCCAGCACGTTGAGTCGGATGCCGCGGCCGGCCCAGTCAGGTGTGACGGCCGTCTGCCGGACCCAGCGGGCCACGGCGATCTTCGACGCCGCGTACATGAGCGCCGAGGCGCCGCCGCCGAAGAACCGCACGGCCCGGGCCGCGCGGTCGGCGTCACCCTCCAACAGCGCCCGGATGGCACGCCGCGGGACCGCGGGCACCGTCGTGCTGGAGTTGCTGCCCAGCGCAACGACTTTCGCGTTGCCGGCCGCCGCGAGCGCAGGACGCCAGGCCGTCAGCAGGTCGACCGTGCCGAGGTAGTTGATCCGGGCGATCAGGCGGGCGCGGTCCTTGCCGGCGCCGGGGCCGATGCCGGCGGCCAGCACGGCACCGTCGAGCTTGCCCTCGGACAGTTCCAGCACCCGGGTGGCGGCGGTCCGCCGTCCATTGGCGGTGGAGAGATCGGCGATGACCTCGGCGTCCTTGAGGTCGACCCCGATCACCGTATGGCCCTGAGCACGTAACTGCTCCGCCGCTTGGTATCCCATGCCGGATGCCGAACCGGTCACAGCGTAGGTCCCGATGATGAACTCCTTGATTGGTGGGGGAATCGCCGTTCAGCCGGCGAGCAGCTTGGTCACCGCGTCGGCCACGTCACGACGGGCGCGATGTGCGATGTCGAGCACGGGCATGGTCAGGAAACCGTGGATGGCACCGTAATACAGTTCGGTGAGCGGAACGCCCGCCTCGCGTAATGCTTCGGCGTAGGCGAGTGCCTCGTCCCTCATCGGATCGTAGCCCGTGACCACGAGCACGGCCGGCGCAACGCCTTCGACGGACGCGGACAGCGGTGCCGCGTAAGGGTTTTCGCGATCGACAGTGTTGGGCACGTACTGGTCCCAGTACCACTGCATGGCGGCGGTGGTGTTGTAGTAGCCGGTGCGGAATTCGTGGTACGAGCCGTACGTGAAGTCTGCGGTCAGTACCGGGTAGAGCAGCACCTGCGCGGCCAGCGGCGCGCCGCCGCGGTCGCGGGTCATCAGCGCGGTGACCGCGGAGAGGTTGCCGCCGGCGCTGTCGCCACCGACCACGAGCTTCGCCGGGTCGCCGCCGAGTTCGGCGGCGTTGGCGGCGGCCCACTGGGTGACGGTGTAGACGTCTTCGGCGGCGGCAGGCCACGGATGTTCGGGCGCGAGCCGGTAGTCGACGGAAACCACCACGGCGGGAATGGAATTCGCGAAGCTGCGGCACAGCCCGTCGTGCGAATCCAGGTCGCAGAAGACGAATCCGCCGCCATGTGCGAACACGAAAACGGGGAGTCCGTCCTCCGTGGTGTTCCCGCTGGGCCGGTAGATCCGGACTCCGATGCCGTCGACCTCGGTGTTGGTGACGGAGTCGACCGCTTCGGGTTCAGCGGGCGCGACGTACCGCGCGCGGATCGCCGCACGCGCTTGTGCGCCGGTCATGTTCGGCAGATCGGGAAAGCCGCCGCCCAGTGCCTCGAGGAGACCGGCGATCTGCGGATCGAGGCTCATGCGCGATCCGCTCGCGCTACTCGCTGGTGACTCACGCGTACTGCAGCGCCGGACCCATGCGCAGCGGACGCATCGGCTGCAGCGTCGGCGCCACGCGGGAATCCTCGGCGTTGCGCCAGATGCCCATGGCGGTCATGCGCACCGGGGCGGTCAGCTGTTCGAAGGCCATGCGGTTCATTGGACCACACACCGAGACGGCGGCGACGGCCTCACCCTGGCGGCCGATCGGCGCTGCGACGCAACCGAATCCGGGCACCGACTCTTCGCGCTCGAAGGCGACGCCGTGCGCGCGGACCTTGGCCAGTTCGGTGGCGAGCTGGGCTCGGTTGGCTATCGAGTACTTGGTCTTGCGACTCATGAGGTCGACCTCGGCGTCCTGGTTGTAGGCCAGGATGGCCTTGCCGACGGCGGTACAGTGCGCCGGCTGGCGGCCACCCACCCGGGACGGCAACACGGTCATCATGCCGTTGCCGACCTTTTCCAGGTAGACGACGTCACCGCCGTCGAGCACCGCGAGGTGGACGACGAGTCCGGTGGCGCGGTGCAGTTCGTGCAGCAACGGGCCGGCGGCACGGTGCAGGCGGTCCTGGTGCACGGCCAGGGAGCCGAGTTCCACCAGGCGCATCCCGAGTTCGTAGTCGCGGCCGTTGCGGCGCAGCCAGCGCAGCTGCACCAGACGCTCCAGCATCCGGTGTGCGGAGGAGCGGGGCAGGCCGGTGCGGCGCACGATCTGCGCCAGGGTCAGCCGGCCGGGGCCGTCGAACGCGTCGAGGACCAGCGATACCCGGTCGATGACCGCGCTGGGGGTGGTGGATTCGACTGCTGCTGTCATGTCGGCCTCCAGGCTCCGTTGCTCTGTGTCATATTACTATTAGTAATATGACTGTTTGTATCACACGGCGGTGGGGCTTGTCACACATTTCGCAGGAACGCGGCAGAATATATGCACGACGAGGCGCCCCGAGCCGGGTCGGCAGGGGCGCCTCGTGTATCAATTCTGCAGCTCATGACCCAATTTTGGGACACTGCTCTGTGGTTACCGGGAGGGCGACGCGCGTGGTGACGACACGCCGGACCTGAGGTTTCAGCTCCGCGCCGCGGACCTCCCGGCCCGGCGCCCGTAGAAGCTGCCGTCGCCCAGGGACACGCCGCTGGCATAACCCCAGGCAGACAGACCCGCCGCGCTGCGCCCGGCGGCGAACAGGCCGGGAATCGGCTCGCCGCTGACGTGCAGTACGCGGCCGTCCAACGTGGTCAACAATCCGCCCAGGGTGAACCCGCCGGTGCTGTTACGCAGGTCGATCGCACCGACGGGCGACCCGATCGGGCGCAGCCACTGCGGCTTCTTGTGCAGCAGCGGGTCCTCGCCGTTCTCAGCGTGTTCGTTGTAGTAGGCGACGGTGTTCTGCAGGACGCCCGTGGGCAGGCCGATCTCGGCTTCGAGTTCGGCCACCGTTTCGCACACCCAGGTGGCCGGGCGGCGCAGGAACGGCGTCGCCGACGTCGCGGCCATCGCCTCTTCCATCGCATCGCCGTCGATGATCAGGTAGGCGATGTTGTCCTGGTAGTACAGCGTCTGCTGCCCGATGCGCCCCGGATAGGTGTCCTCGGCGATGTACCGCTGGCCGAACCCGTTGACCAGGATGCCGCGGACCAACTGCTGCGGGTCGCAGAAGAAGGCCACCTCGGTGGCATCCATGTGCGCCAGGTCCGCACCGAGGACCTGTGCCATCCGGATCGCCCGGCCGTCGTGCTGCTCGATGCTCGCAGCCGGACGCCCCGCGATGCGCGGTGCGTACTGCGCGACCATGGCATCGCTGTAGGCGAAGCTGCCCGAGGCCAGGACCACGCCGCGGCGGGCTCTGATCGCCACGGTCTCGCGGTACCGGCGCGCGGTGATCCCGGCCACCCGACCATCGGCCTCGACGATCAACGACTGCACCTCGGTGTCGTAGACCGACCGGACGCCCTGTGCGGTCGCGGTGTCCACCAGAGGCTTCATCAGCATGTAGCCGCCACTGCGCTCACCGGCCACCTTGTCGGCCATCTGCGGTACGTGCCCGCGCGGCGCCGGCGGGGCAATTGTGTTGTACGGGAAGGAATTCTCGCCGCCGGTGTACATCAGGCCTTCGTCGGCCGGCGGCTCCCAGCCCGGCTCGCCCCAGAACACCGGCTTGAACGGCACGCCGCAGTTCACCAGCCAGTCGTAGTGGGCGACACTGCCGGCGCAGTAGTCGTCGATCCGTTCAGCGTCGGCGCCCGGGCCCATCGCCACCTTCAGGAAGGCGGCCATGTTCGCCACCGAATCCTCGAAACCGCAAGCCTTTTGGAGTTCTGTGCCACCGCCGAGGTAGATGAACCCACCGGCCATGGCGGCGGCGCCGCCCCACCCTCCGGTGCGTTCGACCACCAGGACGTCGGCGCCTTCCGCTGAGGCCTCCACCGCGGCGGCCGCACCGGCGATGCCGTAGCCGACGATGACGACGTCGGCCTCGTCGTCCCATGCGGTGATCGACGACGCGGGAACGGGGTTCAGGTCAGCACTCATGGCAGCATCGCCCGCGGCGGAACGCCCATCCATTCATGGCCCCAGTAGCTGTCGGCCGTGATTTCCTCTGCGGTGTAATACCGCTCGTCGACCTTCATGCCCTCGGTGCCGAACTCGATGTCCCAATCGCCTGGTGACCGCACGTAGAACGAGACCATCTTGTCGTTGGTGTGCCGGCCGAGCGTCGAGGACAGCTGGAAGCCGTCCCGGTTCACCCGGTCGAGCGCCTGCCCGACGGCGTCCAGGGTGTCGACCTCGACCATGAGGTGGATCAGCTTCGGATCCCGCAGCGTCGCGGCCGGGCAGATCGCCAGGCTGTGGTGCCGCTCGTTGATACCCAGGAACTGCACGCGCAACGGGCCGAACTCCGGGGGAGCCGGCACCCGGAAGGCACCCCGGGGCAGGAAGCCGAGCACCTCGGTGTAGAACGTGAACAACCCCTTGGCATCCTGTGCGGGCAGCACCACGTGGCCGAGGCCGAGGCCCTCGGTGACGAAGCGGGCGCCGAACGGCGTGACGACGGGGCTGTGGTCGAGCACCGCGCCGTGGAATACCTCGATGTCATTGCCGGCCGGGTCGGCGAAGGCGATGACCTCGTCGACGCGGCGCGCGTCAGCCTCATCCAGGGACAACTGCTTCCACGGCACGCCTGCCCCGTCCAGGGTGGTCTGCACCCGGCGCAGCGCGGCGCCGTCGCGGACCTCCCAGCCCACGGTGACGATGCGATCGGCGTCGCCCGGTACCACGATGATGCGCGCGGTGCGCTCGTCCATCCGCAGGTACAGCGCGTCGGGATCGGGACCGCTGCCGGTCGCGAAACCCAGTACGTCGAAAGCGAATTGGCGCCAGCGTTCGATGTCGGCGGTCTGGACTTTCACGTAGCCCAGGCTCTTGAGGTCAGTCACGTCAGATCATGCCTCGCAGCGGACCCTGGGGATCCACGCCGAGGCTGCTCAGTGCCGACGCGTGGAAGGTGGTGCCGGGGACGTGGATGGCGTGGGCCTGGCCGACGTGTGCGTCGCGCCAGTAGCGCTGCAGCGGCTTGTCCATGCGGGTGGCGTTGCCGCCGCAGCGGGCGAAGATCTCGTCGACGGCGGACACTGCGCGCCACACCGACCGGATCTGGGTGCGCCGGCCGGCGGCGCGGTCCTCGAAGGACACTTCTTTACCGGCCTCGACCATGTCGTAGATGCGGTCGACGTTGGCCAGCAGTTCCTGGCGGGCGGCGTTGATGTCGGCGGCGGCCTCACCGATGGCGTACATGACGTACGGATCGTCCTTGATGGCCACGCCGCTGGAGTTGACGCGTTCGCGCTGGTAGTCGAGTGCGGCGCCCAAGGCACCCTCGGCGATGCCGATGACGGCGGACGAGATGCCCAGCGGGAACATGGTCGACCACGGCATCAGGTACAGCGGCGAGGTCATGCCGGCCTCGATCTGGGCCCGGCCGTCCATCACCTTGGTGGCGTCCATGGTGCGGTAGGTGGGCACGAAGGCGTCCTTGACGATGACGTCCTTGGAACCGGTGCCGCGCAGACCCACCACGTTCCAGGAGTCCTGGACGATCTCGTAGTCGCTGCGGGGCAGGATCATGTGCAGCATCTGCGGCGGCATGAGGGGCTTGCCCTCGGCGTCACCGAGCATGGCGCCCAGGAAGATCCACTCACAGTGGTCGGTGCCGGAGCTGAACTGCCAGCGGCCGTTGAAGATGTAGCCGCCGTCGACAGGCCGGGCCACGCCCTGCGGTGCGTACGGCGAGGCCACCCAGGTGTCGGTGTCGGATCCCCAGATTTCGGCGGCGACCTTCGGGTCGGCGTAGGCAAGCTGATACGGGTGCACGCCGACGACGCCGTTGATCCAGCCGGCGGCCGGATCCAGGGCAGCGGTCGCCATCACGGTCTCGGCGAATTCGCGCGGATGCACCTCCAGGCCGTCGTATTCCTTGGGCTGCAGCAGTTTGATGTTGCCGGCGGCCTTCATCAGTTTGACGGTCTCGTCGGGCAGTTGGCCCAACTTCTCTGCTTCCCAGGCTTGTTCGCGAAGCTGGTCGGCGATGTCACCGAGTTTGTCGATAACCCGCTGGGTCATGGTCGTTTTCCTAACTCCTGTGATGGGCTAATTAATGGTTTACCGCACCCGTCATGCACCGGGAGGCGGTTCCCGGTCAGCGGGCGAATTTCCGTTACCTGGAGCGAAACCGGGTGGTTGTCCACAGAGTTTCGGGGTGGCGGCCTGCCTTCGCCCCGCCGGTCCGATGGTCGGACCGGTGTGGACAGGCCATCCGGTGATCGGGACATCCGGGCGCCGGCTCATCCATCGACCGCCGGGCCTTCTGGCGGTCGACAGTGGACCGATGGCCCTAGAGCGCCCAGCGCGCACCGGCGCATCGTGGACCACGGTGGTTCACGATGACTGGTCGCGGGTGGCGAGCTCGGTGTCGCCTCAGCACCAAGGCAAGCCGAAGTGAAAGGCGGTGCGGTGATGGACATTCGACGCAGGACGGCCATTGTGGTGTCCGTGATCGTCGCGAGTGGTTCGGTGGCGGGCACAGCATCGAGCGTCGCGGCAGGCACGGGTCCGACTCAGTCGTCGGGCGCTGTCCAAGCGGCCATTGCGGCGGTGTCGTGGGCTGCGGAGCCACCCGGCTGCTGGGGCCCCAATGGGGTAGACCCAGACTGCCTCGGGCCAGGTCCATATGGGCACGGACAGTGGGGACCGCCTCCGGGACCGGGAACGCAGGGACCGGGGCCCGCGGTTGATCCTGGACACGCGGACCCGGGCTGAGGGGGTTCCGCGGTTCGCCCGTTCACCGGGACGCCTCGTACTCGGAGCTCCCGAGGGGAGCTAACTTCGCACTATGAGCAGCGCAGAACAGGTTGACATCGTAGTTGTAGGTGCCGGCTTCGCCGGGCTTTACGCACTGCACAAGCTGCGGTCGGAAGGCCACTCGGTCGTGGTGTTCGAGGCGGCCTCGGACGTCGGCGGCACCTGGTTCTACAACCGGTATCCGGGGGCCCGCTGCGACGTGGAGAGCATCGACTACTGCTACTCGTTCGACAAGGACCTCCAGCAGGAGTGGACCTGGACCGAGAAGTACGCCACGCAGGCCGAAATCCTCACGTACATCAACCATGTCGCCGACCGCTTCGACCTGCGCCGCGACATCCGGCTGAACACCCGTGTCAGCTCGGCGACCCTCGACGAGGAGACGCTGCGCTGGACGGTCACCACCGATGCCGGCGACGTCGTCGACGCGCAGTTCTGCGTCATGGCCACCGGTGCGCTGTCCGATCCGCTGCTGCCGAACATTCCGGGCGTCGAGACCTTCGCCGGCGAGACCTACCACACCGCGAACTGGCCGCACGAGGGCGTCGATTTCACCGGCAAACGGGTCGGCCTCATCGGGACCGGATCGTCAGGCATCCAGACCACCCCGATCGTTGCCGCGCAGGCCGCCGAACTCGTTGTCTTCCAACGTACTCCGAACTTCTCCGTGCCCGCGGGCAACGAACCGCTGACGGCCGAGCGGGAAGCCGAGGTCAAGGCCAACTACGACGAGCGGCGCGAACTGTCGTGGCGCAGTGGTGGTGGCTCGCCCCACCTGGCCCACCCCAAGCTGACCATGGAGCTGTCCGACGAGGAGCGTCGCGCCGAATTCGAAAAGCGTTGGCAGCTGGGCGGTGTGCTGTTCAGCAAGACCTTCCTCGACCAGATGGTCGACCCGGTGGCCAACGCCGAGGCCAAGAAGTTCTACGACGAGAAGGTACGCGCGGTCATCGACGATCCCGCGGTCGCGGACCTGCTGATCCCGAACGATCACCCGATCGGTGCCAAGCGAATCTGCACCGATACCAACTATTTCCAGACGTTCAACCAGCCGCACGTGAAGCTGGTCAGTGTGAAGCAGACCCCGATCGAGAAGATCGACGCGACGGGCATCACCACCACCGATGCCCGCTTCGACCTGGACGCCATCATCTTCGCCACCGGATTCGACGCGCTCACCGGCGCATTGGGTCGCATCGACATCACCGGCCGCGGTGGCCAGAAGCTCAAGGAGAACTGGGCCGATGGACCGCGCAGCTACCTGGGTCTGGGTGTCGACGGCTTCCCGAACATGTTCCTGGTCAATGGACCCGGCGCGCCGGCAGTGCTGGCCAACATGGTGTTGCACGCCGAAGCCCACGTGAACTGGATCGCCGACGCCATCGAGTACGTCGGCAAGCACGGCTACTCGGCCATCGAGGCCACCACCGAATCGGTAGACGACTGGAACGCCGAACTGGTCCGACGTGCCGACCAGACGCTGTTCCCGAAGGCGAACTCCTGGTACATGGGCGCGAATGTGCCGGGCAAACCGCGGGTCTTCATGTTGTTCATCGGCGGCTTCGCCGCCTACAACGACATCTGCGCCGAGGTTGCGGCCGCCGGGTACAAGGGATTTGAACTGACAAAGGCCGGCTGATGTCAGGGCTGCTGAACAAGGTCGCCCTCGTGACCGGAGCCGCGCGCGGCACCGGCCGAGCTCACTGCGAGCGGCTCGCCGACGAGGGCGCCGACATCATCGCACTCGACGTCGCCAGTGCCGCAGCCGATTTGGCTGACGTCGCCGACGCGGTCAAACAGCGCGGCCAGCGCTGCTACACCGGCGTCGCCGACGTGTCGTCGTTCGACGAGATGCAGGCCGCCGTCGACGAGGGGGTCTGGGAGTTCGGCCGGCTGGACGTGGTGGTTGCCAACGCCGGTATTCATTCGGCGTCGGCGCCCACCTGGGAGGTGACCGGCGAGGACTGGCAGCGCGTCATCGGGGTCAACCTCACCGGCGTGTGGCACACGGTCAAGGCCGGCGTTCCGCATTTCGGGCCGGCCGGCGGATCCGTGGTCATCATCAGTTCCACCAACGGACTTCGCGGCACCGCGAACACGTCGGCGTACACCGCGACCAAGCACGCCGTGGTCGGACTGGCGCGCACCTTGGCCAATGAGTTGGGGCCCAAGCGGATTCGGGTCAACACCGTGCATCCTGGCGCGGTGGGCACTCCGATGGTGCTGAACCCGGAGACCTTCAGACGCATCCGGCCCGATCTGGAGGACCCGACCGCCGAGGATGTTGCCGAAGTCCTTGCGGCTCGTAATCTCTTACCGGTGCCGTGGGTGGAGCCCGAGGACATCAGCAACGCGGTGGTGTTCCTGGCGTCCGACGAGGCCCGCTACATCACCGGCACCCAGTTGGTCGTCGACGCGGGGCTGACCCAGAAGGCGTAGGCGGGGTCGGCGGGGTTGCCGGGCGCCGGCGGTGGGCGGTTGGTCGCCAGTGGCGTGTCTTCTCCCTCGCCCTCGACACCGAATTAGCCTGGTTGGCAATATGTTTGAGTCTGACCGAGTAGACGCGGTTCAGGCAACCGGTTGTCCTAGCTCATGTTCCAGGAATCGCCGTAGGTGGTGACGCTGTCACCGGACTTGCTGATGAGACGCGCGAACGGGCGCAGAAGAACCCCGCCGGCGGCACCGGTCACCGTGCCGTGCGCGTTTGACACCGCCACCACTCCCGTCTGTCCGCTGACCGAAACAGCGAAGGTCGCAACCTCCTGGATGCCCGGTCCATTACCCAGATCGGCGCTGACGGACACCCCGGGAAACAGGTTCGGCGTGATGATCTGAGGGCGGTTGATAAGCGCCTTGTCGAACAAGATGTTTGGCGTGGTGTAGCTGAATTTGATACCCACGCCCAACGACCACGGGAAGCCTATCTGATAACCCAGTTCCACCTTGCCGGCGAAATCATCGGATCCGGGTCCGTCGACGACGTACTTTGCCCGGCCTGAGTGGAACCACTCACGTGTGAGTCTGTTGTGGTCCAACGGCGCAACCCCGTTGAGGAAGGTATCCCACTGCTGGATGGTCAAGGTGCGGTCTTTGCCATCAACCAGTGCAAGCTGATTGTCCAATGCCGCGTGCGAAGTTGAGGTGCCGACAAACAACAGCGCCGCCGTAGGGACAGCGACCGCCAGCGTGCGGTGCAGAATCATCATGTGCTCCCTCGACAAACTAGGCAACGGCTGATCACGGGCCGTGCCAGCATGTCGCGTGCGGCGCGCCTGGTGGAATCCCCCACGTGGCCACAACCGGCATCCACCCGGCGGGTACCAGACGTGCGGCCGGCAACCGGCCACCTGGATGGCGATGGCAGTCGGTCGGGGGATGGCGCGCGGCTGACGTGGGCGGCAGACTCGTGCAGTGGCGAGAGCGTCGAAGAACAACCAGCCCACGCGAGGTGATGAATTCGGCTGCGTACCAGACGATTCGCAGCAAGGTCTCAGCCCTGTGGAGATTCTGACGACCGTGCTGACAGTGCTGGCAATCGCGCTTGTTTTTGCGGCGGGCGTTGCAGCCGCAGCAGAATGGCTGCGCCCAGAACCATTGTTCCCCAGGCGCGCGGGGATACCGTACTGCGTCGGGTTGGCCGTCGGCCTAGCTGGGTGACGCGCGCCCCGCGCCAGCAGAGAGCGCCGGAGAGCGTTGCGCGGGAGAGGGTTTCGGCGAATCCGCGGTTCGCCACAATCTTCGTGCCGTTGCGAATATGGCTACCATTCACGGTGTGAAGCTGGATACGAACACGATATATGGCTGGGTCGTAGGGACCGTCCTCGCGAGTGTGGTTCTCGCAGCAATCCCACCGGGCCAGAGTCCGTCGTATGTGGGCAGCTGGGTGCTGATCTCGGTTGTCGCCGCGGCGGTTACCCGAAGCTACGGACAACACGTTTCGACCCATCACGTCGATTCACCGGCGACTTTCTGGCAGGACCTGAGGCGGTCCATGCTTACGGGAATCCCGATGGTGGTGGCGTGCATACCGACCCTGCTCGTCCTTGCCGCGGCGGCGGCCGCGCACTGGAGTGATGACACTTTCACCTCGGACGGCACACTGGTGTCGGTCGGCTACACGACGGGCGCCCTCGCGGTGAATGCCGCGGTGCTCTTTGTCCTCGGTGCGATCGCGGCCTATAAGAGCGGTTACCGCAAGTGGCGGCTCTGCGGTATCGGTTTGGCGAACACCACGATCGGCCTCGCTGTGGCGAGTCTGAACTTGCTGATCAAATAGCTTGAGCGAATGGGGTTACCGCCACTTTCACGCTCGTCAAGGCGGCTCAGGTTTGCAGGGGCAGGCGCATCGAGAGTCGGTAGCCGCCGTCGCTGAGGGCCCCGGATTGTAAAGAGCCGCCGAGAAGTTCGGCGCGTTCACGAAGCCCGAGTAGGCCGTTTCGGTCGCTGGGCAGTAGTTCGGCCGTGTGGGTCGGTTTGGAATTGGTGAGAGTGACGCGGACGTGGTGTTTGTCGATGATCAGTTCCAGCGACGCTCTCGCCCCGGGTGCGTGCTTGGCGACGTTCGTGAGACCTTCCTGGACCGCGCGGTAGATGGCACGCTGAACGGCCGCAGACGGTTTGACGGCGCCGTCGTAGTTGGTGGTGATGGTGGTGTCTATCCCTGAGTTGGCGACCAGGACCTGTACGTCGTCGATGCCCGGCTGTGGGGTGAGTGTCACTGCCTCACTCCCTGACGCCCGCAGCACGCCGACCATGTCGCGCAGTTCGTCGAGCGTTTGCACGCTCAGGGTTCTGATGGTTCGGGCAGTCGCTGCGGTGGCGTCGTCGGGCGCGGTTACCTGTAGTGCGCCCGCCTGTACTGCGATCAAGCTGACCTGATGCGACACGACATCGTGCATTTCGCGAGAGAGGTTTGCCCGTTCGCGCGCCAGCGCCTTGTCGATCAACAACTCTTGTTCGTGTTGCCTGGCACGGTCGATTTCGGCAAGTCTGGCTGATAGTTCCGCGCGAGCACGGGTCAGCAGGCCGAGTAGTAGCGGTGCGCCGGTGAACAGGATCGCGTAGACGATGTCGAGCAGTCGGCTGGCGTTGAAGTGCGGCGTGTCCCAAAAGCTGGTGAAGCATACGAATGTCGTTGCCGCGCAAAGCGCCAACCGGTAGCGAGCAGGTCGCAGCTCAGCGACTGTGTACAACGCGACGAGGGTGGCAATCACCGTTGAACCGACGACAAGCGCGGGGATCGTGGCGGCGAAGCTGAGGTAGGGGAAACGGCGCCGCACGAACAGTCCGGCGACGGCGATGACCACGAAGACCAGGTTGCGCGGGGACGGTGTGTCGTCGAGGCTGTTGAGAATGGCGTCGGCGGCGGCGAGTCCGATCAGCAGGGCGTCGCCGACCAATCGCCGGCCGACTTGCCGCCGGCTAGCGGTCATGCTGACTGCCGTCGTCCAGAACGCCGGCTCGTTGGGCGATGATGGCCGCCTCCACACGGCTCTTGACCGAGAGCTTCGACAGGATCGAGCTCACCTGGTCTTTGACGGTGCCGACACTGGTGTACAGCGTGGCCGCGATCTCACCGTTCGAATTCCCTTGCGCAAGCAGCCGTAGTACCTCTGTCTCGCGGTCGGTCAGTGCCCGCAGCTTGCTCTCGGCGTCACGGTCGACGCGGTCGTCGAGGTAGCCCGAGATCACCTTGGGACTGACACCTCCCGACAGCACCAACCCGCCGGCGGCGAGAGAGCGGACCATATGCGGAAGTTGTTCAGGATCAGTGTCTTTCAGCAGAAACCCGGATGCGCCTGCGCGCAATGCCGCCGCGACGTATTCGTCGGCGTCGAATGTCGTGAGCATCGCCACGACCGGCGGTGTGGGTAGTTGCTGCAGTTCGGCCAGCACAGTGAGGCCGTCCTTGCCCGGCATTCGGATGTCGAGCAGCACCACGTCAGGGCGCTGCTCGCGGATGACGTCCACAGCCTGTATGCCGTCGCACGTTTTGACCACATCGATGTCGGCTGCCGCTGACAGGATCAGCTCGAATCCTGATCGGATCAGTGCTTCGTCGTCGACGATGACAATGCTCGGCACGGCATCCTCCTCACTACTGCGGTCAGCTGCGGCCACGTCCGGCATATGACGGTAGCTCCGATTGCCCGGCCGGCCGAACCGACCTGCAGCATTGTGGCCGGTTGGACATACAGCTCAGCCGGGTGGATGGGTTGTCACCCGCCGACCGGGCAAGCCGTCGGATCGGCAACGTTCATGGCGTTGACGAGGCTGCGATACATCTCGTCGCCGGCAATCAGGTCTCGGTGCGTGCCGTGCGCGCGGATTCGGCCGCGTTCCATGACCATGATGTTGTCAGCGTCGATGACTGTGGAGAGTCGGTGGGCGACGGTGATGACGGCCTGTTTGCGTGCGCGCTGACGGATGCAGGCGGCTATTGCAGTCTCGGTCAAGCCGTCCAGGTGTGCCGTCGCCTCGTCGAGTAACAGAACATCTGACGGCTGCAACAGGGCTCGTGCCAGTGCGATGCGCTGTCGCTGGCCGGTCGAGACCGCTGACGAGTTGAGATCGGTGCCGAGACCGTGTTCGAGTTCGGCTATCTCCTCGGCCAATCGGACCTCCCGCAGCACGGCATGCAGTTCGGCCTCCGAAGCGTCGGGAAATGCGTAGAGCAGATTGTCGCGGATCGTTCCCGGAACGATGGGGGTGTCCTGCTCGACGAATGCCATTCGTGCCCGGAGGTCGGCGTGGGTGTACGCCTGGTAGGGACGGCCGTTGAGGAGCAGTTCGCCGTGCTCCGGCTCGAGGAACCGCATGATCAGCGCGAGCATTGTCGTCTTTCCCGCGCCGGAAGGTCCGACGATCGCGGTGTGCCCGCACCGCGCGACGATCAGGTTGACGTCGCGGACCGTCGGGGATGTGCTTGGGTAGCCGGCAGTCACCGAACGAAACTCCAGGACCGGTGCGTCACCGGTGGGTGTCTCGGACTCGAACGAGACTGCGGCCGTATCGGATTCGGTGGTGATGGTCTCGGCTTGACGGATACGCCCTGCTGCTGCGATGCCTGCCTGGAGCGTCGTGACGTTGTGGGACAACTCGGTGATGGGATCGATGAGCCCGAATGCGTAGAGCAGGAAGGCAATCAGGCTGGACAGCGCCATCGCGTTCTCGCTGACCCGCCATGCGCCCACCGCCAAGACGACCACGATCGCGAGGTTGGCCCCGGCCGTGGCGATCGTCCAGGCCAGGGACTCGCGGCGAGCGGCACGGATCGCGTGGTGGGTGGAGGCGTCGGCCTCGACGATTATTTGGTCCGCCTGGCGTTCTTCGGCCCGGCAGGCTTTCACGGTGCGGATGGCGCGCACGGTGCCCTCGAGAAGGCCGCCCACTTTTCCGAGGTGATGCTGCGCTTGTTGCTGGTCAGTGGCGATGCCGGGCATCAGGGCGGCGAAGAGCGCGGCTACGACGGCGACTGTGACCAGTGTGGTGGCAAGTAGCGGGATATCGAGCACTGCCATCAGCACGAACGTGCCCGTCAGCATCACGGTGCCGTTGATCAAACCGTTGATGCTCGCCGACGCCTCGTGCAGCAACACTGTGTCAGAGGTGACGCGGCTGACCAGCTCGCCGGGCCGATGGCTGCTGATGGCGGGTACGGTCGCTCGTAAGAACCTGTGTACCAAGCTCTTACGGGCGTCGAGCACTATCCGCTCACCGACGGTCGCGAGCAGAATCGATTCCACGTAGGCGATGACGGCGCTGAACATCAACAGGCCGACGAGGGCCACGACCGGGAGGATGAGAGGAGCTTTTGTGCCCAGCGAATCCAACACGACCTTGGTGATCATGGGGCTCGCCAAACCGGCGGCGGAGGCCATGAGGCCCAGTACGAGGCCGATTGCAAGCCTGGTGCGGTGCGGGGCGGCGAACGACCACAGTACGTGTAGGCGCTCGAAGCGAGGGGTGGCGAGGAAATGCATGTTGATCCAAATGAGATGGGCTGCAGACGGATAACTCCGGCAGAGGTCTTGCGCCCGTGACGGTCACCATCGTGCTCTCGACTATGAAGCTGCGGTGTACGCGTGCCGAGTTCGGGGGCACTCGGTGACCGAGTCTGCCGCGTCGGGGTCGCGGCCGCCATCCGCCACCCGGCCAGACTTTTGCAGCCAATCGGGGGGGGGGGGGCTAGCTGCGTCCCTTCGGGGCCTGCTTGCGGGCGGGTGCGGGCTCGCGCTCGACGAGGCCGGCCGCAATCTCAAGTTCGAGGAGTGCCGGTTCGATGGCGTCGGCCATGGCGTCGATGTCGTTCGCCATCTCGGGTGTAGTGACGAAGCCGAAGTCGATCCGGTCGCGGTAGCTGAAGCAGGTGACGTTGAGTCCGACGTCCATCAGCAAGGGGCCCATCGGCATCATCTGCTCGAGGACCGCGCCGTCCATGTAGAGCGGCACGGGCGGCCCGGGCACGTTGGACACGACGAGGTTCATCGGCTTCAGGGTGCCGCCGAGCTTGCTCGCGGTGTATGCCCGGGCAGCCAGGGCGACCAGACCGGGCGGCGTGGTGTCGGTCAACCCCATGATCTGGTGCGCCGTCAGGGCTTTGGCCATTTCCTTGGCGCTCTGGGAGCTGGCGTAGATGGCTTTGATCCGCTCGGCGGGGTCGACGACGTCGGACGCCAGCGAGACCGCCATGGCACTGACCTGGTTGCCCACCTGGTTGCTGGAGCTCTCGGTGCGGGTCGACACCGGAACCTGCGCGATGAGCGACTTCTCGGGCAGCTCGCCGCGGTCTTCCAGGTAGGTCCGCATGGCACTCGAGACCAGTGCCAGCACGACATCGTTGACCTTCACCCCGAATGCTTCCTTGACCGCTTTGACGCGTTCCAGGGAGACACCGGAATTGCTCACTCGGCGGTGCGGTGAGATCGGGCCGTTGAACCGCGTCGGCGGCGCGTCGAAGATGCCGGGCGGTTTGTTGGCGACGCCGAGCGCCGCGATCTGCTGTCGCACGGTCTGTTCCAGGAAGCGCGCGATCCGGTAGGGCGTCTTGATGCCGATGTTGATCAGTCCGCCCAAGGCCTGCAATTCCATCCCGGGTGCCTTGACACCGACCAGTGACCGGGTCGGTTCGGCGGCCGGCGGCCGCGGAGTGGGCGTGAGGTCCAGCAGAATCTCGCCGAGGCCCGCTCCCGAAACGCCGTCGATGATGGCGTGGTGCATCTTCATCAGCACCGCGACGCGGCCGCCTTCGACGCCTTCGATGAACCAGAGTTCCCACAGTGGTCTGGACCGGTCGAGTTTGTAGGACATCAAACGTCCCACCAGCTGGTCGAGTTCGCGGCGGCCGCCCGGGGCCGGTACTGCGATGTGGCGCACGTGGAAGTCGATATCGAGTTCCTCGTCCTCGACGAACCACGGTCGGTCGAGGCCGAGTGGCGCGCCGGTGACTCGCCAGCGCAATTGCGGCATCTCGGGCAGGCGGGCGGCGACAAGCGCTTTCATCGACTCGAAGCTGAAATCCGGTGCGTCCGTGGGGTCGTAGATCGAAGATGCCGCGACGTGCATATGCCAACTGTTGGTTTCCGCGAACCAGAAGGTTGCGTCAGCACCGGACAAGCGATTCATGGGCCTGATCCTAGGGCGCTCGCGGAGGAGTCGGCTCGAAATCGGCCGATTGGTACGAACTTCGGCGTGTGAGGGTTGGCTCCGTGCGTCGTGCATCGGCGATCACGTTGGTGCACAACGTCACCCGGCGTCTCGGCAGGTGGCCAAATGTTCCAGGACGGTCAATTGGTAAGCCGGACAATATATTCGGCAGATTCGCATGACCGACGACAGCGGCCGCGTACCGCACACCATCTATCGGCGTGCGGACGCGGCCGCTCGGGGAGAAGATCAGCGCTGCAGGAAGCCCAGCACGGTGCTCTCGAAAGCCTCCTTGGCCTCGATCATGGCCCAGTGCCCGCAGTTCGGGAACACGTGGAGCTCGGCGTTGGAGATGGTGCGCATGGGGATCAGCGCCATGTCGAGCGGGCTCACGCGGTCGTCGCGACCCCAGGTCAGCAGCGTCGGCGCCTTCACCTTGTGCATCTGCGCCCACGGCTGTGGCGGCGCGTCGGCCGACCGCATGAACTTCATCATCATCTTGAAGGCGGCCTTGCCGTACATCCGGCGAGCCGACTCCAGCGTCTCGGGATCGGAGGCCAGCTTCATGCGTTCTTCGATCAGCTCTTCGGTGACGATCTTCTCGTCGTAGACCATCGAGTTGAGCCAGTCGATCAGGCGCTGCCGGGTCGGATCCTCGGTGAACTCCTGCAGCAGCCGGATGCCCTCCGACGGGCCGGGGCTGAAGATGTTCGTACCGATGCCGCCGATGGTGACCAGCTTGCCGATGCGGTCGGGATTGTTGATCGCGAAGTTGATGCCGACGCCGCCGCCCATCGAGTTGCCGACGATGTCCACCTTCTCGATCCCGAGCGCGTCGAGGAAGGGCACGACGGCGGACTGGGCGTCGATCATCGGGTGGCCGCCGAAGTCGTCGCTGACGCCGAAGCCGGGGAACTCCAGGATCAGGCAGCGGAAGTGCGCCGCGAAGGTCGGCAGGATGCCGCGGAAGTTGCGCCACCCTGTGACGCCCGGGCCCGAACCGTGGAGAAACAGCACTACAGGGCCGCTACCCTCGTCGTAATAGCGCAGGGTGCCGCGCTCGGTCTGGACTTCCTTCAGCTCAGTCATACGTTCCAAATTACGGTGTGATTGTCACGCGGTGACCACCGCCTCCCGTCCGGCGGAACACGACGTGCCCGGGGGCGCCCGATTGTGCCGCGTACGGCCTTTATGGTGTCCAGATGACCGTCCCGGAGTCTGCGCGTCCGCTGGCGGGTGTGCGCATCGTCGAAATCTCCAGTTTCGTCGCAGTGCCCCTGGCGGGGATGACACTGACGCAGCTCGGGGCCGAGGTCATCAGGGTCGATCCGGTCGGCGGCGCCGCCGACTACCACCGCTGGCCGGTCACCGATGACGGCGAGAGCATTTACTGGGCCGGCCTCAACAAGGGCAAGCGGTCGGTCGCGGTCGACCTGAGGTCACCGGAGGGGCAGGATCTGGTCACCCGGCTGATCGTCGACGCCGGTGTCTTCATCACCAATGTTGCGGGCCGGCCATGGCACTCATACGAGAGCCTCTCCGCACTGCGGCCCGACCTGATCCACGCAGAAGTGTCCGGCCGGGCCGACGGCGGCACGGCCGTCGATTACACGGTCAACGCCGGGCTGGGCTTTCCACTGGTCACCGGTCCCTCCGAGCTGCAGACCCCGGTGAACCACGTGCTGGCGGCCTGGGACGTGTCTTGCGGCCTCTACCTGGCGCTGGCGGTGTCGGCGGCGCTGCGGCACCGCGACATCAGCGGCCAGGGGCAGCGGGTCAGCATTCCGTTGGAGAACGTCGCCCTGGCGACCGCAGGCAATCTGAGCTTCCTGACCGAGGTGATGGTCAACGGCGTGGGCCGCGAGCGCATCGGCAACTCGATCTTCGGGCAGTACGGCCAGCAGTTCGTCAGCTCCGACGGGGCCGCGTTCATGATCGTCGCGCTGACCGGTCGGCACTTCCGGGACCTCGTCGAGGTGACAGGTACGGCGAAAGCTGTTGCCGCGCTGTCAGAGTCACTCGGTGCGGACTTCGCCGACGAAGGACAGCGCTACCTCCACCGCGACGCGCTCACCGGCTTGTTCACCGTCTGGTTCTGCGCGCACACCGGCGAGCAGATCGCCGCGGCGCTGGGTGCGACGTCGATCCTGTGGGAGCGCTACCGCGACTTCAGCGAGGTGGCCGCGAGCCCCAAGGTGACCGACAACCCTCTGTTCACCGAACTCGACCAGCCCCGCATCGGTCGCTATCTGGCACCGGGACTGCCGCTGCGGATCGACGGTGAATACCCGCCCGCGCAGCCGGCGCCGGCGCTCGGCGACGACACCACCGCGGTGTTGACCGAACTGCTCGGACTCACCGAGGCCCACGTCGCCCGGCTGACAGAAGCGGGGACCGTGGCATGACCGTGCTGCCCGATCTGTTGAGGGTGTCGCCTGGAGACGGGGCCGACGCCTGGGTCGGCGAGGCCGGGGGACCGGACGGCAAGCGCGCCTTCGGTGGCCTGCTCATGGCGCAGAGCCTGTCCGCGGCGTGCCGGACCGTGACTGCGGCGATGCGCCCGACCGCCATGCACCTGCAATACCTGCGCGGCGGAGAGGCCGGCCAAGCCACCGACTACGCGGTGACGCGGGTGTACGACGGACGGACCGCGGCGGCGCGGCGGGTCGAAGCCTGCCAGGCCGGGCGGCTGCTGACTGTCGCGACGGTGTCCTTCTCGGTGGACCTGGCGGGTCCCGAGCACGATGAATCATGTTCGCTGCCAGAGGATCCCGAGCTGTTGCCGGTGACCGGCCCGCCGGGACCGGCACCCGCTGTGCCGCTCGACGAGATCGACATCCGGATCGTCGACGACCGGTCTTCGGGCGAATTCGTCCGACGGATGTGGTGGCGCGCCACGGTGCCCATGCCGGCAGAACAGTTGCCGCACATGATGATTGCCTGCTACGTGACGGATCTTTACGGTATCGACCCGGCACTCCAGGTGCACGGACATTCCATGCAGGCGCGCACCCACCGCAGTGGGACCACCGATTTCTCGATCTGGTTCCACCACCCGATCCGGGCAGATCGGTGGAACCTGCTGGAATCGCGTTCCCCGGCCGCGGGCCGGGGACGTGGCGTGATCACCGGCAGTCTGGTCGATGCGGCCGGGACCCGCGTCGCGACGCTGGTGCAGGAAGGCTTGATCGCGGACCGGTAGTACCGTCGTCGGCAGGCCGCTGAGGGCACCTCGAAGGAGAACGATGAACGGCGCACAGGCACTGATCCGCACACTGGTCGACGCCGGTGTCGACGTCTGCTTCGGTAATCCCGGCACCAGCGAGATGCATTTCGTCGCAGCACTCGATGCGGTGCCCGAGATGCGCGGCGTGCTCTGCCTTTTCGAGGGTGTGGTCACCGGGGCCGCCGATGGCTATGCCCGCATGGCCGAGAAGCCCGCGGCGACCCTGTTGCACCTGGGACCCGGCCTGGGCAACGGTATCGCCAATCTGCACAACGCCCGTCGGGCCTACTCGCCGATGGTCAACGTCGTCGGCGATCACGCGCTCAACCACAAGAAGTACGACGCACCACTGGAATCCGACATCGACGCGATGGCGGGCACCGTGTCCGGATGGGTACGCCGATGCGAGAAATTGGCCGACATCGCCGGCGACGCAGTGGCCGCGATCGAAGCCGCGCAGCAAGGACAGGTAGCCACCCTGATCCTGCCGGCCGACGTCTCGTGGACCGAAGGCGCCGAACCGGCGGCGGGGGAGCCGGTTGCGGGTGCGGCGCCGTTCGACTATCGCGCCGGTGTCGACCCGGATGAACACGAACTGCTCGACGCCGGTGTCGAGGCCTTCGGAGCCGGCACCGTGATGCTGCTGGGCAGCGCGGCATGCCGCGACCGCGGCCTTCGCGCGGCGAGTCGGATCGCCCAGGCCACCGGGACAAAGGTGTTGATCGAGACGTTCCCGGCCAGGCTCGAACGCGGCGCCGGCCGGCCCAACTTCGAACGACTGGCGTATCTCGCCGAAGCCGCCCAGTTTCAGCTGACCGGCGCCGAGCACCTGGTGCTGGCCGGTGCCCGGTCCCCGGTGTCGTTCTTCGCCTACCCCGGCAAGGCGAGTGACCTGGTGCCCGGTGGCTGTCAGGTGCACACCGTGAGTGGAGACGTCGTCGCGCGTCTGGAAGAACTCGCCGATGCGGTCGCAGCGGATACCGCGCCGCTGCTGACCGAGCTGAAAACTCCGGAGCTGCCGGCAGATTCGGCGCTGACGACGCAGAACTGGGTCGACGTGGTGGCTGCGACGCTGCCGACCGACGCGATCGTGGTGGACGAGTCCAACACCAGCGGATTCCTCCTGCCCCAGGCCACGATGAGCGCGCCGCGGCACGACCTGCTCACCCTGACCGGCGGGGCCATCGGCTTCGGATTGCCGAATGCGGTCGGCGCCGCGGTGGCCCGTCCGGATCGTCCGGTGCTGTGTCTGCAGGCCGATGGCAGTGCCATGTACACGATTTCGGCGTTGTGGACCATGGCGCACGAGCAGCTCGACGTGGTGACGGTGCTCCTCAACAATGCCGCCTACGCCATCCTGCGGATGGAGCTGCAGCGCGTCGGGGCGGAAGCGAGCGGGCCGAAAGCCGCGGCGATGCTGGACCTTTCGGGCCCGACGACGGATTTCGCGGCATTGGCGGCGGCCATGGGGGTGCCCTCGGCCAAGGCGACGACCACCGCGGAATTGGCTGAGCTACTGCGCGTCGGCTATGCCACCCCGGGGCCGTACCTCATCGACGCCGCGGTGCCGGCTCTGTTGTAGGTCAGTAGCCACTGAGCAGCGTGCGCAGCCGGCCCAGTTCGAGTGGGCCGACGGCACTGCGGATTCGTCCCGGGTCGGCGGGCCGACGTCCCCACAGGAGCAGCACCCGCGTCGCCGCATCGGTCTCGATGGTCGCCGCTCCCTCGGGCGGGGCCAGCGTGATCGCGGTGTTCTCGGCGTCGGCGGTAATCACGACGTCGTCGTCGCCGGACACTCGGACTCGTGCCTCGATCCGTTCCCCGTCGTGCAGCGCCAGGCTCTCGCGTCCGCGCCGCAACAAGGGCACGCCGACGGCGCGGACGCTGTGGTCTGTCATCCATTGCTCGGCCAGCCGGCTTCGCGCGGCTGCGTCGTCGCCCGTGATGTCCCAGCTGTGCAGGACCAGTTCTTCGCGCATGTGCTCGGCGAACCACGGTGCCTTCATGGTGCGGCCGGTCCAGGCAACATCGGTGTCAGCGGGCAGCTCGTCAGCGGCGGCAACGACTCTGCCGAGGTGCGCCACGCGTTCGTTGAACGCCGCCCATAGCTCGGCATCGTTCATCGCCCGGTACGGCCGCTCACGCTCCTCGAACCTGCGGGTGTCGACGGGTTCACCGGTGAGGTGCCCCTCAAGCACGCGGGCGAGTTCTTCGGCGTTGCCGGTCTGGTGGATGACGATGTCGCGCACGGTCCAGGCCTCGCACCAGGTGCCGGTCTGCGGGTTGCGTCGTTGTACGGCCTCGGCGAATGGTGCGAATTCGGGGAGGCGGTCGATGTCGACGGTGTCCATACGTCATCGGTACCCCGCAATCGGTTCGGTGAACGCCGAACTTGGGGCCGGTACGCAAAAAAATTCGGGGCCCCCTTGTGAGAGGCCCCGAATTTCTCTGATGGTCAGCGGCTTTGGTGCACGCTGTTGTCGACCTGCGGCGCTTCGGCGCGCGGGTGGATGTCGTTGACCCAGTCGTGGTGCGAGTAGTCCGCCGATGCCGGCGCGGCCAAACCCAAGACGGCTGCTGCCAATCCATTTGCCACCAGTGCGGCGATTCCGAGCTTCTTCATTGTCCCCAACTCCTTGTATCCGAAGCTTTGATGCTCGGTTCAACGGGACAGGCGCTCGGGGTATTTCTGCAGATGGGGCGTTGGCAGCAATTGATCGTCCTCCGGCAGTAATCAGTCTTTGCGGGCACGAAGCCGACTGGGGCAGAGCCGTTCGGGCAGAGGTCAGTTCAGGTCACGGCCCGTCAGCGCCACACTGAGGTCCCAGAGGTGGGCTGCGTTGTCGTGGTCCACCGCGTAGAACTTCACCCCGGTGCCATCCGCGCCGGCCGGGCCCGCGACGTCGCAATCCTCGAGGTACAGACCACCGCGGGTTGCCAGCTGCGGGCTGGTCGCCGCCCATAGACCTGTTGCGGCGCCCTGGGACACGGTCTTGAACGTCGGGTCTGCGGCTTTGCCCTGCTCGTCAATCCAGCCGCGATCGATCATTTCGGCTGACTCGAGGTGTCTTTGCAACGGAGTGAGGATGGAACCAGGATGCAGAGAAAATGCGCGCACGCCCGTGCCCGTCGCGAGCGAGTCCAGGTGCAAAGCGAACAAGATGTTGGCCGTTTTCGCCTGACCGTAGGCCTCCCACTTGTCATAGCCGGTGGTGAAATGCGGATCATCCCAACGGATGTCCGAAATATGGTGCCCAGCGGACGAATACGCGATCATCCGGGCGTTGCCACCTACCAAGGCGGGCCACAGGTCAGCGACGAACGTGAAGTGGCCGAGGTGGTTGACGGCGAATTGGCTCTCCCAACCCGGACCTACCCGCTGCAGCGGAGTGGCCATGATGCCGGCAGCGCCGATGAACAGGTCGATCTCGGGCCACGCGTCGCGGATGCGCTGCGCGCACGCGGACACCGAATCGAGGTCGGCAAGGTCGGCGTGGAGCACCGTGACGGAGTCGCCGAGATGGTCGAGAGCGCGGCCGGCGACATCGACACGGCGGGCGGGGACAATGACGTGCGCACCTGCGTGTGCCAGATGGTAGGTGGTCTCCAGGCCCAAGCCTGAATAGCCGCCCGTGACGACGGCCACAGTGTTGGCGAGGTCCACGCCGCCCATGACGTCCTGACTGCTCGAGTGAGGCCCGAACCCCGAGGCGATGGGGTGCTGTGTGGTGGTTTCGGTCATGCCGCCACGCTAGGATCTAGAGTGTCCTCTAGGTCAACCCGCGGGGATGAATGCTCTTATGACACAAACTTTTACGATCGGGCACGTAGCAAAATGCACGGGCCTGAGCGTCCACACCCTCAGGTTCTACGAACGCGAGAACCTACTGGTCAGTGAAGTCACAAGGAACAGCTCCGGCCGCCGCCGCTACACCCAGACCGACATCGAATGGCTGGCGATCTGCGTCCGACTGCGCGAGTCGGGAATGCCGTTGGCCCAACTTGCCGAATTCGCCGCCCTGGTACGGCAGGGGCCAGGTAACGAAGCCCAACGCCTGGAGCTCCTCCGTAAACACGAAGCGCATGTCCGAGCGCAACTGGCCAGCCTCCAGCACTGCCTTGACGTCATCGAAACGAAAGTGGCGATCTACCAGACGCAAGTCGAAGATTCCTCGGCACACGGGCTCTGGGACCCCACCGCTGCCCAGCGCTGACCCACCCCAGCGAATGGCCCGTCCTGTGGATGAATCGCGCACTGTGCATAACTGACTCCCTGGCGCCGGATCCGGTGGTCTTCGCCGCCTGATCTGTCGGTGGCACCGGCCACGGTGGCGGCATGAACACACCACCACGCATGACCCGGGCCGAGATCGGAGCGCTCGGCGAACAACTTGCGGTCGACCACCTGATCTCGCTGGGGATGACGGTCCTGGCCCGTAACTGGCGCTGCCGGTGGGGTGAACTCGACGTCATCGCCACCGAAAGGGACCACTGTGCCGTGGTTTTCGTCGAGGTGAAGACCCGCACCACCAACGAGTTCGGCGGTATCGAGGAAGCGGTGACGCCCGAGAAGGCCCGTCGGTTGCGGCGGCTGGCGAGTGTCTGGCTCGCCGAGCAGGACTCCCGCTGGTCCGCCGTTCGGATCGATGTGGTCGGCGTGCGCCTCGGTGGCCGACAGCCCGAACTGGTGCACCTCAAAGGTATCGGCTGATGGCGTTGGGACGGGCCTACTCGGTGGCCATCCGCGGCCTGGATGGGGTCATGGTCGAGATCGAGGCGGACATCACCTCGGGGCTGCCGGGAGTGCATCTGGTCGGCCTGCCCGACGCGGCACTGCAGGAATCGCGAGATCGGGTCCGGGCCGCGATCACCAACTGTGGCAACAGCTGGCCGATGTCACGGCTCACTCTCGGGCTGTCGCCGGCCACCCTGCCGAAAGGTGGATCGATGTACGACCTGGCCATCGCTTGTTCGGTTCTGTCGGCGCATCTGAAGACGCACTGGGGACGGCTGGAAAAGACGGTCCTGCTGGGCGAGCTGGCGCTCGACGGCCGGGTGCGCCCGGTCAAGGGCGTGCTGCCTGCCGTCATGGCCGCCAAGCGCGAGGGCTGGCCGTCGGTGGTGGTGCCTGCGGAGAATCTGGCCGAGGCCAGTCTGGTCGACGGCATCGAGGTGTGGGGCGTCCGCACGCTCGGTCAGCTGCAGGCGTGGCTCAACGGGAAGGCCGCTCTGGACGAGCGCGTTGACACTGCGGCGCCGGCCACCGCCGACAGCGTCGATCTCGCCGACGTGGTCGGTCAGACCCAAGCCCGATGGGCAGTGGAGATCGCTGCTGCGGGCGCCCATCATCTGATGCTCACCGGGCCGCCAGGCATCGGGAAGACGATGTTGGCGCAACGGCTGCCGGGATTGTTGCCCGACCTGACCGACGACGAGGCGCTGGAGGTCACCGCCATCCACTCGGTGGTGGGTCTGCTCACGGGCGACACGCCGCTGATCACCCGACCGCCGTTCGTGGCGCCACATCACACCTCGACTGTCTCGGCGTTGGTCGGCGGTGGCTCGGGGATGGCGCGGCCCGGTGCGATCAGCCGGTCACACCGCGGCGTGCTGTTCCTCGACGAGTGCGCCGAGATCGGGGTCAGTGTGCTCGAGGCATTACGAACCCCGTTGGAGGAAGGCCAGATTCGGTTGGCCCGTCGTGACGGCGTGGCGTGCTATCCGGCTCGGTTCCAGCTCGTTTTGGCCGCAAATCCCTGCCCGTGCGCCCCACCGAATCCGAGGGACTGCGTCTGTCCGTCGGCTGACCGTCGCCGGTATCTGGGCAAGTTGTCGGGCCCATTGATGGACCGGGTCGACCTGCGCGTCGATATGCATCCGGTACTCGCGGGGGCCTTCGGCGATCACGCCGCCGAATCCACCAGCGCTGTCCGCGCCAGAGTCGCCACCGCCCGGGCCGCCGCCGCCGAGCGGTGGCGGGAGGTCGGGGTCCGCACCAACGCAGAGGTGCCGGGGCCGGTGCTGCGCCGCAGATTTCGGCTGAGCCGGGATGCGATGGAGCCGCTGCGCAAGTCGCTCGATTCCGGGCGACTGAGTATCCGCGGCGTCGACCGCACGTTGCGCGTCGCGTGGTCTCTGGCCGACCTGAGGGGCCGAAATTCACCCAATCTCGAAGACGTCAGCACGGCGTTGAGTTTCCGTGAGGGAGATGTGCGATGAGTGACGACGATGTGGAACGACAGGCGTGGGCATACCTGTCGCGTGTGGTCGAGCCGCCGTGCCCGCGGCTGACCCAATTGGTGGCTGACCGGGGACCGGTCGAGGTGGCGGACATGATTCGCCGTGGTCAGGAGGACAAGGAACTGACCGGCAGTGTCGCCGCGCGCCGACAGGTCGACTGTGCGGCAAGGGATTTGGAGATTCTCGATCGCCGCGGTGGACGGCTGATCACTCCCGACGACGACGAGTGGCCGTACCTGTCATTCGTTGCGTTCGCGAACAAGGCGGTGAGGGAGCGATCGTCGGGTTATCCGCCGATGGTGCTGTGGGCACTCGGCCCGGCCCGGCTCGATGACATCGCCGAGCGCGCCGCCGCGGTCGTGGGCACCAGGGCCTGCACGTCGTACGGCGAACATGTCGCTGCCGAGATCACGGCGGGCCTCGTCGAACGTGATGCCGCAGTGGTGTCCGGCGGTGCTTATGGCATCGACGGGGCAGCCCACCGCGCGGCGCTGGCGTCGGATGGCGTCACCATGGCGGTGCTCGCCGGGGGTATCGACGTGCCGTACCCATCTGGGCATTCCGCGCTGCTGCACCGGGTGGCTACTTCAGGGTTGTTGCTCAGCGAATATCCGCCGGGGGAGCGGCCGACACGGTACCGGTTCTTGACCCGAAACCGCTTGGCGGCGGCGCTTTCCGGGGCCACCGTGGTTGTGGAGGCGGGTTTGCGCAGTGGGGCGGCCAACACTGCGGCGTGGGCAGATGCGATGGGGCGCTGGGTGTGCGCGGTACCGGGACCGGTGACGTCGGCCGCGTCGGCGGGATGTCACGTCCTGCTCCGGAACGGACGCACCGCGCTGGTCGACCGGGCCGAACAGGTCGTCGAATTGATCGGGCGGATCGGTGAACTCGCCGACGAACCCGACCATCCGGTGACGCCGCTGGATGACCTGACCGCTGAACAGCTTCAGGTGTACGAGGCGCTGCCGGCCCGGGGCTTCCGCAGCCTGGATCAGATCTCCGTCGGCGCCGCGCTGCCGCCCGAACGGGTTCTCGGGCCGCTGGCGCTGCTGGAGATCAGCGGTCTGGTGGAGAAGCAGGACGGGCAGTGGCGGATCAGGCGGGCCGGTTGAGAATGCGCCTTTTGGCCACGTTCACGAAGGCAATGACGCTCGGATCACCTGAACCAGCTGCGCGGCAACGTGATCCAAGGGGGCGATACTGCGCTGCGCGCGACAGATCGCAACTGTGCCTTCGACGGACGCGACGATCAGGGTCGCGATCTGTTCGGCGGCGGTCGAATCCGCACCGGCGTTGCGCAGTGAGTCGGCCAACAGGGCCGTCCACCTCGCGAATGCCGCTGCCGCAGCGTCGCGAGGAGCCGCGTGGCCCTCGTCGAGGACGTCTTCGATCGACACTGCCAGTACCGGACAACCGGCGTGGAAGTCGCTGTCGACGACCACCTTTCGCCACATCGACAGGAAAGCCTGCAGACCTGCTTCCGGGCCTGCGGCCAGTTCCTTGGTGAGCACTTTCACGGTGAGGTCATCGGCCCATTGCACGGCGGCCGTCGCCAAGTCGTACTTACCGCCAGGGAAGTAGTGGTAAGTGGACCCGAGCGGGGCGTCGGTGTGCTTGGCGAGTTCGCGCACGCTGGTCGCGTTGAGTCCGCGACGGCTGATCATGTCCGCCGCGCCGGCGACCATCCGTTGTCTTCCGCGACTGTCCTCCGCCATGGACCCTCCTTGCTATGACGATCGCCATAGTCTACCGTTGCACGAAGTTATAACGATCGTTATAAGGAGGTTGACGTTGAACGTCGCAAGCCCACCACTGCCGGCTCACGTGGGCGTTGTCGTCGTCGGCGCAGGGTTGTCCGGAATCGGTGCCGGCTATCGGCTGCAGACCGAGTGCCCGAATCGCGACTACTTGATTCTGGAAGCACGCGACAGTGTGGGCGGCACGTGGGACCTGTTCCGGTACCCCGGAATCCGTTCGGATTCCGACATGTTCACCCTTGGCTACGCCTTCAAACCATGGAAAGACGCGAAGTCGATCGCCGACGGCGAGTCGATTCTGCGTTACATCCGTGAGACGGCGGCCGAGTTCGGCATCGACGATCACATCCGCTACAACACACGCGTCGTAGGGGCCGATTGGTCCAGCGCCGAGCATGTGTGGACGCTGACCGTTGAGCAGGCAGGTGAGCAGAGTTCGCTCACGTGTGACTTCCTGTACGTCTGTGCTGGGTACTACGACTACGCCGCAGGCCACGCGCCGTCATTTCCGGGCCAGGACGACTTTGCGGGCCGTATCCTGCATCCGCAGTTCTGGCCACACGACTTGGACTACAGCGGCAAGCGGATCGTCGTCATCGGCAGCGGTGCCACCGCGGTGACCCTAGTGCCGTCGATGGCCTCGCCGACCACGCATGTCACGATGCTGCAGCGCAGCCCCACCTGGATCAGCGCAGTCCCCAGCCGTGACGCGCGGGCTGATTGGCTGCGCGCCCGCCTTCCGGAACGTCTCGCGCATCGCCTGATCCGCGCCAAGAACGTCGCGTTCAACATCGGCTTCTATCAGTTCTGCCAGCGGCTGCCAGGGCGGGCACGCCGCCTCCTCACCGCCCAGACGACGCGGATCCTCGGCGATGAGCGTGCGGTCGCCGAACACTTCACCCCAACGTACAAACCGTGGGATCAGCGTCTGTGCGCTGCGCCGAGTGCAGACTTCTTCAAAGCGCTCAAAGCCGGCCACGCCGAGGTCGTCACCGACACCATTGACTCCTTTGTCGCCGAAGGAATTCGGTTGAGTTCGGGACGGGTATTGCCGGCCGACCTTGTCGTCACCGCTACAGGGCTGCAGATGCAGACCTTCGGCGGGATCGAGCCCACCTTGGACGGCAAGATCATCGACGTCGCCGACGAATTCGTCTGGAACGGCGCCATGGTCTCGGGTATCCCGAACTTCGCCTTCTGCATCGGCTACACCAACGCGTCATGGACGTTGCGTGCGGATCTGTCGTCCCGGTTGGTGTGCAGCGTCCTCAACTGGATGCGGGCCCGACGTGCACAGGTTGTCGTACCTCAGCCGAGACAAGGCATGGACCGACGAGATCTGTTCGGCCTGACCTCGGGCTACGTGCAGCGGTCAGTCGCCGCTTTCCCCAAGCAGGGCGACCGGTCCCCATGGCGTATCCACCAGAACTATCTGGTCGACTCGTGGTCGCTGCGGCGCAGTGATTTCAACGCGGGTTTGGTGCCCATGCCCGGGCCCGGCGGCCAGGACCGCAACATCCCTCCATCGCCGATCGCATCCAAAGGAGAAATCGCATGCCCATGATCCAATTGACCCTTCCCGCTGAGCTTCTCGATGATGTCACCCGTCGCCGCTTGCAGAAGACGCTCGCTGCCACGCTGCTGAAATGGGAGGGTGCCCCCGATACCGCCTTCTTCCGTGCGCAGGCGTGGTGCCGGATCGACGAAGTGCCCGGTGACAGCTTCCTCGCACTGGAGGACGACCTGCCGCGCGTCCGCGTCGACGTCACTGTTCCCGCAGGCGCACTTTCTCAACGTCGCAAGGACGGCCTGGTCAAAGAAGTAACCGAGCAGGTGCTCGACGCCGCGGGTTTCCCCGCTACCGAGGCATTGAGGGTCTGGGTGCTGATCCACGACCAGCCCGAGGGCACGTGGGGTGCCGGCGGCACCGTCATCCGATTCCAGGAGCTCAAGGCGAAGGCTCAGTCCAGCGCCGCGCAAGCATAAGCGCTGCCATCTCGGAAACCGCTTCCCACCAACGTAATACGGCTCATCGGCACACGCGCCGCTGACCGTGACCATGGCAAGGAGACCTTATGAGAAGTCTGATGTTCATCGAGCCCGGACGACTACGCTTCGACGACGTCGACGCCCCGACCCTCGTCGATCCCACCGATGCGCTGGTACGCCCTTTGGCCGCAACCACCTGCGACCTCGATCACCACGTCATCGCCGACAAGACCCCGTTCTCGGGAGCCGGACCCTTTCCGCTGGGTCACGAATGTGTCGGCACCGTTGTCGAGGTCGGTCCGGAATGCACCACCGTGGCTGTCGGAGACGTGGTCGGAGTGGCCTGGCATATCGCCTGCGGTACCTGCGCCCAATGCCTGCTGGGGCATCCCGCACGTTGTCTGGCCCACGGCGATGCCCAATACGGCCTGCCCATCAACGGTAGGTGGGGCGGAACGTTTTCCGAACTGATCCGGGTGCCCTTCGCGGACTACAACCTCGCGCTGCTGCCTGCGGGTGTCGACCCCATCCACCTGGCGTCGATCGGCGACAACCTTGCGCTGGGCTGGGAGACAGTCATGCCGACGATCTCCGGCGTTGACGACCCCCAAGTGGCGGTCTTCGGCGGCACCGGATCGATCGGACTGTATTGCGTCGACGTCGCGGTGCACTGCGCCGGCGCACGCACCGTTTACTACGACGACGACCCCACTCGCATGGCGGTCGCAAAGCAGCTCGGTGCCGAGGTCGCGGAAATCAACGGCAAGCGGGAGAAGAACTTTCACCTCGCGGTCGACGCGTCCTGCGATCCCGACCGACTGCGGAAGGCGTTGGTCTCGGTAATGCCCGAAGGGCACGTCAACAGCGTCGGAATCTACTTCGGTGACGTCACGCTGCCGTTGCTGCAGCTGTATCTACGCGGCGTGCACTTCCACAATGGCAAGGGCCACGCCCGGCCCAACATGACTCCCACGCTGGATGCTGTCGCCGCCGGCGTGCTGCACCCAGAACTGGTCACCAGTGGCGTCTATCAGTGGGATGAAATCCCGGAGGTGCTCACCTCAGCCAATGCAGGACACAAGCCCATTTTCGTACTCGATCGCTGACTCGGTACGGAACGGTGAGGAAGGCAACCATGCTTTTGACTATTCGCGCCCGGATGTTGGCGTACACCATCGCCTTGACCGCATCACCGGTGCAGTTCGGCGTGTGGATCATGGCTTTCTGGTTCACCAGCAACGGACCTGCGGCTTACCTCACCTGCACGTCAATGCTGTCCGAACCCATGAATGCTTGTACCACAACGGTATTCGGCATCATTCCGGTGACGGTGAACCTGTGCCACGCGCTGTGTCATTTCGTCACCGGGATCATCGGCCTGGCTGCGGTTCTTCGGCGCTCGTGGTCGATCGCCTACGTAATCGGGGGATTCCTCTACTACGTGGCTTGGGGCTTGGCGGGCCTTCTCGGTGACGGCGATGTTCGCCACCATCTGGGTGTCGACGTCTTCGGGAGCTGGGTCCACGTGGTTGAGGGACTGATTCTGATTCTTGTCTGGTCTTACGACCGCTTTTCGCCGGCAGCGGCCGAATCCGCGGGAGCTGCTGACACATTCACCGAGAGCGCGAGTCCTCGCTAGTGATGCGCCGGCGTGCCGATCAACGGCTTACCTCTCTGCTCGATGCCGACCTGCACCGCTTGCATCGTGCTGGGTGGTGTCCGCTGCCGCAACAGCTCACCGGTGTCGCCGATGGATTGGTGTTGAGTCCGGCCACCGCCGTGGCCCGGCTATGGCGGGGCAAGGTTTTCGACCTCGGGCCGGGCAACACCGTTTCGGGATTGAATCGAATTGGGCTGGGGAGTATCGAGCTCCGCTGCTACCGGTTCACGGCACGCACGAGCAGATCCTTGTTCGCCGAGCGCGACGTGCTGTTCCTTGACCACGACCGGCCAAATAATCCTTCGTATATCAGGCGATTTCATGATGAACTTGTGCAAATCGATGCGGAGCGGTTCCTGGCCACCTCGCACTATCGCGTGCGGGGGAGATGGCGGTTCTTGTGCTTCTTCGCGCTGCTGATTCCGGAAGTCTCCGGAACAGCGTGATGATTGATTTGCTGCATGCGCCTGTGGTGCCGCAGCGGGTCCCGAACTTCGACAGCCTGAAAGGTAGTGACCGGTGACCATGGGCCGTGCGTTCGCTCAAGTGGACGTGTTCTCGTCGCACCCACTCAAGGGCAACCCCGTGGCGGTCATCCTGGACGGCGAGGGCCTCAGCACTAATCAGATGCAGCAGCTGGCGCGCTGGACCAATCTGTCCGAGACGACATTTGTCCTGCGGGCGACGGATCCAGACGCGGACTACCGGCTGCGCATCTTCACCCCCGGTGGTGAACTTCCGTTCGCTGGGCACCCGACACTCGGCTCTGCCCATGCCTGGCTGGAAAATGGCGGCACCCCTGGTCGCGGGGATCGCGTTGTGCAGCAATGCCAGGCTGGGCTCGTCACGGTGCTGCGCGGTGAACGGATGCTGTCGTTCGCTGCTCCGCCGACGCTACGCACGGGTCCTATCGACGACTCCGAAGTCGATCTGATCGCCGCAGCGTTCAAGATCGACCGCGAGCGCATCATCGATCATCAGTGGGTCGACAACGGCCCGGGCTGGGCGGTGGTGCGCCTGTCGACGGCCCGAGAAGTCCTTGATCTCGAACCGGATCTGACGGTGATTCCGCAGTCCATGGTGGGCGCGATCGGCGCCTATCCGGAGGGCTCTGAGTATCAGTTCGAGATGCGCACTTTCGCGCCGAAAATCGGTGTTGCGGAGGACCCCGTGTGCGGCAGCATGAACGCCGGCGTGGGGCAGTGGTTGACGGCTGGTGGCACTGTCCCCGGGAGCTATCGGGTCTCACAGGGCGCGGCCCTCGGACGCGAAGGGTCGATCGAGATCACCGCGGACATCGAGGGGACCGTCTGGGTGGGCGGTGCCACCAGGACCATCATCCGTGGGGTTATCGCGCTGGACCAATAGTTGTGGGGTTGTTACGCAGGTGACGACTCGCTGTATGGCGACCATTAGAGGATCACCACTGATCGCAGGACCTCGCCGGTGTGCATTTTGTGGAAGGCGTCTTCGATCTGGTCGAGGCTGATGCGTTCGGTGACGAATTTGTCGAGTGGGAGGCGGCCTTGCAGGTAGAGGTTGATGAGGGTGGGGAAGTCGCGTTCGGGTAGGCAGTCGCCGTACCAGGATGATTTGAGGGCGCCGCCGTGGGAGAAGAAGTCGACCAGGGGCATTTCGAGGGTCATGTCGGGGGTGGGAACGCCGACGAGGACGACGGTTCCGGCGAGGTCGCGGGCGTAGAACGCTTGTTTCCAGGTTTCGGGGCGGCCGACGGCGTCGATGACGACGTCGGCGCCGTTGCCGTCGGTGAGGTCGGCGATGGTTTCGACGGGGTCGAGGTCGCGGGCGTTGATGGTGTGGGTGGCGCCGAATTCGCGGGCCCAGTGCAGTTTCTTGTTGTCGGTGTCGACGGCGATGATGCGTTTGGCGCCGACGAGTGCGGCGCCGGCGATGGCGGCATCACCCACACCGCCGCAGCCGATGACCGCGACGGTGTCGTCGCGGGTGATGTTGCCGGTGTTGATGGCGGCGCCGATGCCGGCCATCACGCCGCAGCCGAGCAGGCCGGCGACGGCGGGGTCGGCTTCGGGGTCGACTTTGGTGCATTGGCGTTCGTGGACGAGGGTTTTGTCGGCGAAGGCGCCGATGCCCAGGGCGGGGGTGAGTTCGGTGCCGTCGGTGAGGGTCATTTTTTGGGTGGCGTTGGAGGTGTCGAAGCACAGGTGGGGGCGGCCGCGTTTGCAGGCGCGGCATTCGCCGCAGACGGCGCGCCAGTTGAGGATGACGAAGTCGCCGGGGGCGACGTGGGTGACGCCGGTGCCGATGGATTCGACGGTGCCGGCGGCTTCGTGGCCGAGCAGGAAGGGGTATTGGTCGTTGATGCCGCCCTCGCGGTAGGTGAGGTCGGTGTGGCATACGCCGCAGGCGATGATGTCGACGACGACTTCACCTGGGCCGGGGTCGGGGATGACGATGTCGACCAGCTCGATGGGCTGTTTCTTGGTCCGGGAGATCACACCACGCACTGTCCGACTCATCTCAGGGTGCCTCGCTGAGCGCAGCGACTGGGCACGCATCGACGGCCGCGCGAACCGCTGTTTCGATTCCGGTCGGAACCTCTCGCCCCTCGAAGTGGTACTGCAGATTTCCCTCGTCATCGAGTTCGAAGGCATCGGGTGCTTGGGCGACGCACACGGCGTGGCCCTCGCAGCGGTTGTAGTCGACGTTTGCTTTCATGGCTGTCCTAACTGGTGCTGGCGAGTTCGAGGGGGAGTCGCTCGAAGCGTCGAGTTGTGGTGATGGCGGCGCGGCGCCGAGGCAGTTCGCTGTCCCGGTAACGCGCGCTAAGCGGCAATCAGCTTGAGAGGCAGGCGTTCATGGCGGCGGATGATGTTGTTGACCGCCCAGACCGGCGTACCGGTCAGCTCGATCCGTTCCACGCGATCGAGCAGCGCCCGCAGCATCGCCGTTGTTTCCAAGCGCGCCAGCCCTTGCCCGGCGCAAGCATGGGCACCGTGTCCGAAACCGACGTGCCGGCCGGCGTCTCGTCGGATGTCGAACGCAGTGGGGTTTTCCCACTCGCGTTCGTCGCGGTTGGCGGAGGCATAGATCACCAGCACCCGTGCGCCCGAGGGGATTCGCACTCCTGCGATTTCGGCCTGCTGCGCCGTGCACCGCGCAAAGGCGCGCAGCGGGGGCTCGTAGCGGACGATCTCATTGACGGCGTTTGCCATGAGGCCGGGGTCGTTCTTGAGCAGTTGCCACTGGTCGGGGTGGCCGGCGAAGAGATGCAATGCGTTCGCGATAGCGCTCATCGTGGTATCGATCGACGGGGCGATGTAGTCGACGAGTAATGGCGCGCATTCGTGTTGCGCCAGTTGGCCTTCGTCTGCGGCGGCGAGTAGCTCAGCTGCCATGCTGCCCTCGAGGACGTTACGCTCGCGAACCACGCGCCGGGCGAAGCGCAGCATGAGCACAGTGTTGGGTACTGCTTTGATCGCCTGCCAGTTGAGTGGGCCGAGTACATCGAATGTTGCTCCAGCCCAAGCAACCAGGTGGTCGCGCTGATCGCGCGGCCAACCGATGAGGTCGGGCACGACGGCCAAAGGTAGCGCGGCCGCGAGGTCGCTGACACCGTCGATATCGCCCTTGCCGAGCGCGGCGTCGACGACGCTGCGCGCTGTGTGATCGACGGTGTCACTGATGGTGCGCAGGGCACGCGGCAGCATGCGGTGTGCGACGCGCTTGCGGCGTTGTTCGTGCTCGGCACCGTCGCTGTTGAGCGTGGTGCCGTGCGACATCCGGTTGGTGATCGGATTGAGTGACACACCATGACCCGACAGAAAAGTCTTGTCGTCGCGTAGCACCGATTTGCACTCGGCGTAACGCGGCAGCGCATATGTCCGTTGCTTCGCCAGCCAGACCACCGGACCGAGGTCACGCATTCTCTGGTAGTGGGGGTAGGGGTCGATGATGGCGTCGACAGAATAGATGTCGGGCTCGTATGTGGGCAGGCCGGCGGGTGGACGTCGCATTGATGTTCCTTTCGTGACTTTGGCGGCGGACGGTCGCGCGGAGCGCGTCCTAACTGGTCTGGAAGGGCGGCTGAACGCTGTGTGCCCGAGCGGACAACGTGACACCCGGTATGGCCGCGCACATTTGCCACGCGTCGCGGCCCGCGCACATCACCGTTCGATCTGGTCTGACGACGGCAGCGGTGGCGCGGCCGCGACGTAACCACCGCTCCAATTGGCTGCCGGGTTCGGCGACATGTACGACGACGCCGTGGTCTTGGAGCATGGCGAGTTGAAACGCCAGTGGACGCGTCGTGGTGACGAGCGCAAAGCTGTTGCCCAGCAACGAGTCCAGGCGCCGGCCGTCGGACAGGATCGGGTTGGGGCAGAGGGTTCCGGCAAGGTGTCGGGGTGACCGGCGTTTGATGACCAATGCCGACTCGTGCAGCCCGGGGGTGGTGCCGTTGGCGAGCTTGTCGCGAAGGCCGGGTATCCACCGCAGCCGAGGTGCGACAGTGCGCCGCACCGCGTTTCCGACGTGACCGCCGGCGGTCATCGCCCACCCCATCGCCAACGCCAGGCGGATCATGCTGCGCGCATGGGGTTTCCGTTCCTGTTCGTAGGTTTTCAGCAAGGCCTCGGGTAGTTCTCCGTTGATCACGCCGGCGACTTTCCACGCCAGGTTCATCGCGTCACGTAGGCCCGCGCCCATCCCTTGCCCGATGAACGGCGGCGTGAGGTGGGCGGCGTCGCCAAGGAGGAAGACGTGGCGGTCCTGCCATTTGTCGGCGAGTTGTGCCCGGAAGGTGTACTCGGTGACCCGTACCAGGTCGAGGTTGTCGTCGGCCACCTCGCCGATCCACGGGACAATCAGGGGCCGAAGCGTTTTCAGCGTGCCGAAGTCGGCTGCGGTTTCCGACGCCAGCAACCGGAATTCCCAGCGATATCGGTTGGGGCCGATGCGCATGTACGTCGCGGCCCGAACGGGGTCGCATACCTGGTGCACGCCATCCCACTGATCGAGCTGGGCCTCGGTGACCACGTCGGCCACCAGCCAGCGCTGCTCGAAGCGCAGGTCGTCCATGGCTGCACCGATGGCGGCCCGCACGATGCTGTTGGCTCCGTCGCAGCCCAACACGTAGCCGGTTTCGACAACGTGTTCCGTAGCGGTGGCTCGGTCGGAGTAGGTCACCCGGACCAGCCCGGGCTCGCGCTGAGTGACGGCGGTGACCTCCACGTTCCCGCGCAGTTGCACATTCGGGCGCTTGGCCAGGTTCGCGCGCAGCAGACCTTCCAATTCGGGTTGGTCGAACATGTTGGCCTGGGGGAAGCCGTGCCTGCTGCGGGCGGGGTCGCGGTCGAATTGGGCCAACGTGTGGTGGTGCTGGTCGAGCAACCGCAACCCGAGCGCCGGCCGGGAAATCGTGGCGAACTCTTCGGCCACGCCGATGCGGGCGAGGATGCGGTGGATCTCGTCATCCAGATGCACCGCGCGTGGCTGGGGATAGACCGATTCCCAGCGGTCGAGAACCAGCGTCGGCACGCCGTGGTCGGCGAGCAACGTCGCGGCGGTGACACCGGTCGGCCCCGCGCCGACGACGACGATGGGCGCGAATTTGACTACAGGGTCAGGCATCTCACTCCTCGTCCAGCAGCCGCCACGTGAGGGCGTAACGGCCCAGGATTGCCTCGACCGGGGCACGATCGGAACCAGCCGCGACACGTACCGTGACGACCGTCGCTGAGTCCTCGGTATCGGCGGTCACGTCGCGCACGCCGTCGACATCTGCGACGGCGTCGCTGATCGCGCGGCGGGCAGCATCGGCACGCAGCGGCAATTTGAACGGCTTGCCAACGGCGGTGACCGGGATGGTGTCGATCACGATCACCGCTCGCGGCGTGGCCGCGCTCTCGGCGACGTGCTCAACAGCCCACTGCCGCAATGTCTCCGGAGTCTCGACAGCGTCCGGTCGCAACGTCACATAGGCGACCGGTACCTCACCGGCGTGCACGTCGGGCCGACCCACGGCGGCGACACCGGTGACGTCCGGGTGGGCCAGCAGCGCGTCTTCGATCATCGCTGGATCGATGTTGTGTCCGCCGCGGATGATCAGGTCTTTGGCGCGTCCGCACAGGTGCACGAAGCCGTCGTCGTCGATCCAGGCGAGGTCGCCGGTGTCCAGCCAGCCGTCGACGAGTTTCCCGTTGCCGTTCAGGACGAAGCCGCGGGCGTCGCGGCCGGTGACGTAGCCAGGGAAGACGGTCGGGCCACCGACTGCCAAGGTGCCGATCTCGCCGGGCGGTAGCTCGTGCCAGTTGCCGTCATCGTCGATGCGGACCGTCTTGAGCTGCTGGTAGGGGAGTCTCTGTCCCGCGGACCCGGTTCGGGGGTGGTCGGGAAAGCCGCGCGCGCTCGCACAGGTCGCCTCGGTCAAGCCGTAGCCCTCCAGTAGGGGGACGGCGGTGTGCGATTCGAAACCACTGCGCACCGCGGCCGGCAGTGCGGAGGCGCCGACGATCGCCATCCGCATGCAGGAGATGTCGGCGTCGACAGGGATCTGGCTGAGCACGGCGTAGACAGTCGGTACCGCGCTCATGGCGGAAACTCGGTAGCGCTCAACGATTTTCCAGAAGTTGCCGTACAACGTCATATCGCGGTAGCCGAGCGGGCCGGCCCACAGCACCTGCTGTCCGCGCAGCAGCGGAGCCAGCAGAGTCACCATGAGCGCGTTCACATGGAAGAGCGGCAGGGCCGCGAACAACACCGACGTTTCATCGAGCAACGTGTTCGCCGCGATCATCCAGGCATCGGCCACTTCATTGGCGTGGGTGTGCGCCGCCAGTTTCGGCGCGCCGGTGGTACCGCCGGTGTGAAACAGCGCTGCCAGATCGGTGGATCGTGGAGTGGTGCCATGAAATCGACTGCCGTCGTGGGTGGCGGCACATCGGCTCAGGTACTCGACCCTCGCTCCCGCCACCGCGGGGACGTCGATCGGATCGGCGCCGGTCGGTCCGATCAGCAGGACAGCATCGATCAGGCCGTCGCCGATGAGACGCTCGGCGACCGCCCAGGCCCCGGGATCGAGTCGAGCGTCCGCGGTGATGAGGATCCGGGCGCCCGATCGCCGCACCAGTTCACTGACATGCCCCGGCGAGAGCGCACCATTGATGGGCGCGGCGATACCGGCGAGCTGCGCTGCCAGTGTCGCGGTGATCAGCTCGTCGCAGTTCGGCGCGATCAAGGCAACGGCGTCATTACGCTGAATACCCAAGTCGTGCAGCAGGTTGGCGGCTCGAGTCACGTCGCTCAGCAGCTGCCCGAACGTGCGGCTGACGGCGTCTTCCCACCCTTGGCCGTCGGGTAGCACCCGGATGGCGACCCGGTCCGGCCACATCTCTGCGGCGCGCGTCAGTGCCGCATAGGTCGAGGCCGGAAGCCCGCGATCGGACAGCGGGACAGCTTCGATCTCCGCCAGATCGCCGGGGCTGGAGTACCTGGGCCACAACGGATTCGCGCTCATGCGTACTTCACGATGTTGCGCTGCGCGCCGAGGTCGATTGCGCCGTCGTCGGTGGCGACGGTCGCCTCGACGACATCACCGTCGTGCAGATATTTCGGGTTGCGTGCCTGGCTCTTGAAGAATGCCTTCCATTTCACGGCGGGCGGCAGCAGCGACCCGATGAGTGCGACCGCCTTGGGAGGCGCGCTCAGGGCGGTGCCGACGGGCGTGCCGGTCAGGATGAGGTCGCCGGCGCGCAGATCCTGGAAGCGGGTCAGCGATTGAAGTGCCTGCAGTGGCGAGTAGATCATGTCGCCCGCGACGCGCATGTCTTGCCGCAGTTGGCCGTTCACGCGCAGCTGCAGACGCAGCTCGCCGAAGCGCTTGAGTTCGGCGGCGGTCAGCAGCACCAGGGCCGGACCGACGGGCGTGAAGGTGGGGTAGGACTTGGCTTCGTAGAACTGCGTCTGGGGCAATTGGATGTCGCGGGCGGACACGTCGTTGGTGACCACCAATCCGGCCACGTAGTCGGCGAGGTTGGCGTCGGTGACGGTGCTGCCCACCGGCATGTCCGTCCCGATGACCAAGCCGATCTCCACCTCGTAGTCCAGGAATCGCACATGGCTGGGTTTGACGATCGCATCGACCGGGCCGGTGATCGACGCGGACGACTTGCGGAAGAACGTCAGCGGGATGGCGGCCGGCTCCATGCCGGCGTCTCGGACGTGCGAGGCGTAGTTGGTCATCTGGGCCACGACCCGGCACGGCGCGGTCACCGGGGAGAGCAGATCGAGGCTGTCGACCGGCACGGTGATGGTGTCGCCCGCCGCGGCCTCGATGGCCGCGCGGTCCGCCAGGAGGTCGGCGGTGGTGGCGGCGTCGGTGGCGATCTTCGCCGCGCCGGTCGCGGTGTACACCCACCAGGCGTCGGCGGTGCGCAGAACGGAGATGGTCATGACTTGGCTGCTTTCAGTAGGCCGATGAGGCGGTGGACGTCGAATTCGTTGTTGCCGCGGAGCGCGGTGAGCAGTTCTCGTACCTCGCCGCGCGCGTGCCGCGGGCTGGTGCCCAGGAAGTCGGCGGTGGCGGGCGGTCCCCATTGCGCCAGACCGGATGCGGTGAACTCCGCCCATCCGGGTTCGAGCGTGCTGTCGAACATGTCACCGTCGGTGAAGTGTTCGACCATGAACCCGTCGGGGTCGCGCCAGTAGTCGAAGATCTGGCTGCCGAGGATATGCCGACCGATGCCCCAGGAACGTTGGTAGCCATGGTCTTTGAGATATTCACCGCCGGCGGCAAGGGCGTCGAGGTCGCTGACCTGATAGGCCGAGTGGACGTAGCGGTTCGCGGGACCGAGTGCGAGCGCCAGCGTGTGGTGGTCGGTCGGGATCGAGCCGCGGTCACAGCGAATGAAGCTCATGGTGGGGCCGCGTTCGCGCTGCCCCGGGAAGTACAGGAAGTCGCTGACGATCAGGCCGAGCGTATCGAGGTACCAGTCCAGTGCCGCACGGTATTTGGTCGTTTGCACGACGACGTGGCCGAGGCGCTGCACCGTCGTCGGGACCCGCGGCGGGCGCTGCGTCGTGTTGATCCGCTTGACCTGGTCGCCGACATTGAGGGGGTGGGGTGATTGCGACGGCAGCGGGCTCAGCGGATGGGTGCCGGACACCACGCGTACCGGGACACCGCCGGGGTCCGTCAACTGCACGCCCAGTCCGCCGATCGACTCTGGCAGCGGTGTGACCCGCGCGCCGGTCTTGTCGGCCAGCCGCACCAGATCTGCGTCGTCTCCGGCGGTGAACGCCATCCCGCGGAACCGGGTCTGCGGGCCCCGCCGGACGAGGACGCACGGCGCGTCGGGGTCGCTGCCGCGCAGGTGCAATTCGGTGGCGGTGCGTAGCGCGGTGCCGAAGCCGAATGCGTGGGCAAAGGCTTCGGCGCGCGACAGGTCGGGCTTGTCGAATTCCAGCCAGGCGACGTCGGTCACCTTGATCAGCGGATTGCGGGAGCGGCCCGGATGCTCGCCCGGGCGCGCGCCGTCGGCGCTGTGCAGGCCGTTGTGGGCGCCAATGGTGTTGCTGCTCATCGTGAATACTCCTTCTGCGACGATCGGATCGAGCTGCGGGCCACGCCCCGGACCCGGTCGATCACCTCGGATGCCTCGGCGGGCAGGCGGTTCCCGCGCCATGCCACGTGCTGATCGGGACGGATCAGCACCAGGTCGCGTTCGTAGAGGTTTCGGGCATGCGCGTCGCGGACGTCGACGACGGTCAGCGGGACGCCGCGATCGGCTGCCGCGGACGTCAGCTCTGTGACGTCGAGATCGGTGAAGCGCAGCAGCGTGAATCCCGGTCCGAACAGGTCGAAAAGGGCGGTTCCGTCCGGCAGGAAGACGCTGGGTGGCCGGGCTCCCGGCGCTGTGCTCGGGAGATACCGGTGCGCGGGGCCGGCCGGTTGAAGGACCGGTTCGGTACAGATGACCGGTGAGTTGTCGTAGCGGTAGCCGTATTCGATTCCGTCGGCCTCGTTTTCGAGATTGCCGAGATCGAGAATCTCGCGACCGAGGCGTGCGCGGTCGCGGTCGGACGCCCAACCTTGTCCGGAAAGCGATGCGCGGTTTGCCATTTGGATCGCCAGGCGCACCAGGGTGTGTCGTGCAGAGGCGTCTCGATTGGCGATTCCGACCGCGCGGCGTTCTGCCGCGTAGGCGCTGAGCAGACGCGGACCGCCCCAGCCATTGACGACCGCGGCCAACGTCCAGCCCAACCCGACGGCGTCACCGACGCCGGTGTTCATGCCATAGCCGCCGTTCGGCACCACCTGGTGGGCCGAGTCGCCGGCCAACCAAACCCGGCCGTGCCCGTACGAGTCGGCAAGCGAGAGCCGGGGCCGCCACTCATTGGCAACGACGATGTCGCAATCGAATTCGACTCCCAGCCGGGCGAACAGGAACTGCTTCGGATCGATCTCCCCGGTCTTGACGCCCATGCCGATCAGCGTGTGCAACGTCCAGGTGTCGCGATCGTTCTGTGAGATCAGGGTCCAGCCTTCGGGGGACTGGGTGTGCCACGTGGTGCCGAATCGTTCCAGGATCTCGCGGGCCGTGGACGTGAAATGCACCATGTACACCCGGCCGTCCATCGGGGTCTGTCGCTGTTCCGCGAATGCCCGCACCGTTCCTGCGACCATCTTGCCCAACCCGATCTCGCGCGCGGCCAGGCGACGGATATCGATGTCGTGCAACGTAATCCCGAGTTCGCGCCGCACGATGCTGCCGGCTCCGTCGCAACCGGCAAGGTAGTCGGCCCGCACGGTGCGGGTCTCGCCGGTCGCGCTGCAGTTGATGACCGCATCGACGCCGTCGGCGTCCTGGTGAAAGGACTGCAGCGCCCATCCGTATCGGACGTCGACGCCCGTGCGCGTTTCCAGGATCTCCTTGAGTGCGGGTTCGAGGATTGCCTGCGAAACCCGCATCGGCGGTTCCAGTGTCATCGTGCCGTCGGTGCATCCGCGGACGGCGTCGCGGCGCCCGGTCACGCCGGGGTAGCTGAACCGCGCCAACTCCCACCCGTTCAGTTTGGTGACCCAAGCGACGTCGAACGGATTGTCCTCGGGCACAGCCACTTTGCGAAGGTCATCGGCGATGCCGAGTTGCCGGTACAGCTCCATGCTGCGGCCGTTGGTGATGTCCATCTTGGGGTGCGTCGTCGTCGACGGGTTGCGTTCGATGAGCAGTGCCTGCACACCCTGCCGCGCCAAGGTCAACGCCAGGGTGAGGCCGACCGGCCCGCCTCCGGCGATCAGCACCGGCACGCGGTCAGCCGACGAGGATTCGATCATCATTGATCCCTTCTGCCGTCAACAACTATGTTGTGAATTGAACAGAAGTGTTCAACGCAAGTCAAGGGTAATTCTGAACGCATCTGTTTAAAAATGCGGAGATGTGTGCAATCGATGTTGCTATTGTTGTGGATTGAACAGGTGATGCAGAAGGTTCAGAGGGGCGGTGTCATGACCACGACTGACGAACGGATTTTGACCGCGGCAGTGCGGCTCTTCGTCGAGAAGGGCACCACGCAGGTCACGATCAGTGAGTTGGCGCAGGAGGCCAACGTGGCCCGCGGCACCCTGTACCGGAACGTCGGGTCGATGGACGATCTGTTCGATCGCGTCGTCGGCGAGCTCACCGCGGATCTGCATGAGCGGGTCTCGGCGTCTTTCGGGGCGATCGACGACTCTGCCGCGCGGCTGTCCACCGGGATCCGGATGTGGGTGCGCTACGCGCACGAGAACCCGCAGTTGGGCCGGTTCGCCGTCAAGTTCGGTCTGAGCGAGGAAACGCTGCGGACGTGGATGGCCGGCCCGCCGAGCAGTGACGTCGACGCCGGCGTCGCGGCCGGACGCTACCGGCTGGGCGATGTCGGCGTCGACAGCGTGGCCTCGCTGGTCCAGGGCGCCACGGTCAGTGCGATGTGGATGGTGCTCGAAGGCCACCAGACGTGGCGTGAGGCCGGGTCGTCCACAGCGGAACTTGTGTTGCGTGCCTTGGGTATTGACGCCAAGGAGGCGCACCGTATCGCGACCGAACCGCTGCCTGTACTGCAGCCGTCCGTCTGAATGAGCGCTGTCATCGCCCGCCGCGTACGTCGCAGCTTCGGGTGGCTCGCTGCCGTGATCGGGCTGATCGTCGCGCTCCTGATCGGTCAGTGCCTGTGGCTGCGTCCCTCGCGCGTCGCGATGCCGGTGGTGCCCGAGGGTGGCTACGGATTCAGCGTCGGCGCGCCGCAGTCCTGGATGAGCGATGCCGACGCCGACCGGGAACTCGATGCCGTCGCCCGCACCCGGGGCGAGTGGATGCGGGTGCTGATCGACTGGCACATCGTGGAACCCGTCAAGGGTCAATACAACTGGCATTACGTCGACCACTGGGTGAACGGCTCCAAGCAGCGGGGCCTGAAGGTACTCGGACTGATCGCGTACAGCCCCACCTGGGCTCGGGCGCCAGGCGCGTACTTCAGTGCGCCACCGGTGAATCCGGCGGACTATGCCGCGTTCGTCACCGCCGTCGTGCAGCGGTACGGCGACCGGATCGCCCACTGGGAGATCTGGAACGAGCCCAACCTGCCGCTGTTCTTCGGCTTCACCGATAACCGCGCCGCGGTCTACACCGAGCTGCTCAAGGCGGCGTATCCGGCGATCAAGGCCATTCAGCCCGACGCCACCGTCATCACGGCGGGGCTGAGCCGCGCGACCGGTCCGGACGCACCGACGAAGTTCCTCGCCGACATGTATGCGGGCGGCGCGCGAAAGTTCTTCGATGCCACCGCGATGCATCCGTACGTCTTTCCCGGTGGCATCGCCGAAGACGGCGACAACGGATGGTCGGACCTGGTCCGGATCCACGACCTGATGACCGTCAACGGAGATGGTGACAAGAAGGTCTGGATGACCGAGCTGGGCGCCTCGACCTGCGCACCGCAGGCCCGGGGCGTCAGCCAGGACGAACAAGCGCGGCAGATCCTGCAGGTGATGGCGGGTGTCGCGGGGACCGGATGGAGTGGTCCGGCGTTCATCTTCGCGGTGCGCGACACCGACACCGCCAAACGTGACGACCTCGAATCCAACTTCGGCGCGTTGCTGACTTCCGACTGGAAACCCAAGTTCACGGCGGCGGTGCTGGCTCGGTAGCCCACCATGGCAACCGCGCCGCTCGTATAGTCGAGGCGTGGCAGGTCGTCCGATTCATACATTCGAAGTACTCCGCACCCAGCGCCTGACCCCGCACATGATTCGTGTTGTGTTCGGCGGCAACGGGTTCGACACCTTCAGTCCGAAGGAATTCACCGATTCCTACGTCAAGTTCGCCATCGTGCCCGCCGGCGTCCAGGTGGCGGGTTTGGCGCAGCCGCTGACCCTGGACAGCTTCGAGGCGCTGCCGGCGGACCAGCGCCCGACGGTACGGACCTACACCGTGCGCAGCGTCGACGCCGAGCAGCGCGAGCTCACCGTCGACTTCGTCGTGCACGGCGACAGCGGGGTGGCCGGACCGTGGGCTGCGTCGTTGGCGCCCGGTGACCCCGCGTATCTCATGGGCCCCAATGGGGCCTACGCGCCGAACCCGGCCGCCGACTGGCATCTGCTGGCCGGCGACGAAGCCGGGCTGCCGGCGCTGAGTACCGCACTGGAAGCGTTGCCGTCCAACGCAATCGGGCAGGCCTTCATCGAGGTCGACGGTCCGGACGACGAGCTGGACCTGACCGCGCCCACAGGCGTGAAGATCCACTGGATACACCGCGGCGGACGGGCGGACCTGGTTCCCGACGACCGGGCCGGCGACAACGCGCCGCTCGTCGCCGCGGTCCGGGCGGCCGACTGGCTGCCCGGCCAGGTGCAGGTTTTCGTCCACGGCGAGGCCCAGACCGTCATGCACAATCTGCGGCCGTACCTGCGCAAGGAACGAGGCGTGGGCGCGGAATGGGCGTCCATCTCGGGATATTGGCGCCGCGGACGCACCGAGGAGACCTTCCGGCAGTGGAAGGCCGAACTGGCCAAGGTCGAAGCCGAGGCATAGCCCGAAACCGCGGCGCAGGCCGACGCTAAGGTTCGATTCTCAGCTGAAGGTGCAACAGAAGGGCGGGCCTGATGGCGTTCGGTGATTACCAGCTCGAGATCTACCTGCAGGGGCTGGGCGGTGTCGTCCCGACGCTGCCGATCTCGTTCGCCGAACTCGAGGAGCGCGCCCAGGCCGCGATGCCGCCGTCGATCTGGTCGTACGTCGCCGGGGGCGCCGGCGACGAGCGGACGCAGCGCGTCAACGTCAGTGCCTTCGACCGCTGGGGCCTGATGCCGCGGATGCTGGTCGGGGCCACCGAGCGAGACCTGACCGTCGACCTGTTCGGGCTGAAGCTGCCGTCGCCGCTGTTCCTCGCGCCGATCGGCGTCATGGGCATCTGTGCCCGCGATGGCCATGGCGATCTGCACGCCGCGCGGGCCGCGGCCCAGACCGGCGTACCGATGATGGTCTCGACGCTCACCAGTGATCCGCTGGAGGACGTCGCCGCCGAATTCGGTGACACCCCAGGCTTTTTCCAGCTGTATACCCCGAAAGACCGCGACTTGGCGGCCAGCCTGGTCAGCCGGGCCGAGGCGGCCGGGTACCGGGGCATCGTCGTCACCCTCGATACCTGGGTGCCGGGCTGGCGCCCCCGCGACCTGTCGACGGCCAACTTCCCGCAGCTGCGCGGCCACTGCCTGTCCAACTACACCAGCGACCCGGTGTTCCGGGCCAAGCTGCCCGCACCGCCCGAGCAGAACCCGCAGGGGGTCGTGATGCAGTGGGTGCAGGATTTCGGGAATCCGCTGAGCTGGGACGACCTGCCGTGGCTGCGCTCGCTGACCACGCTGCCGCTGCTGGTCAAGGGCATCTGTCATCCCGACGATGCCCGGCGCGTCCGCGACGCCGGGATCGACGGCATCTACTGCTCCAACCACGGCGGCCGGCAGGCCAACGGCGGAATCCCGGCCATCGACTGCCTGCCCGGCGTCGTCGAGGCGGCCGACGGCCTTCCGGTGCTGTTCGACTCCGGCGTCCGGACCGGTGCCGATGTGGTCAAGGCGCTGGCGCTCGGCGCGACGGCCGTCGGCATCGGCCGACCGTACGCGTACGGGATGGCGCTGGCCGGCACCGCCGGTGTCGTGCACGTGCTGCGGTCGCTGCTGGCCGAGACCGACCTGACCATGGCAATCGACGGATACCGCTCGCTCGCCGACCTCACCCCGGATGCCCTGCGCCGCGTCGACGTCTGAGGTCACAGCTCGGCCACCGACGGGTGGCGTGCCGGGCGATCGGGCGGCCGTGATGCGAACGTAGGGGAGTGCACCCGGCGGTTCTCGATGAGTTCGACCAGTACCTCGAACTCGAATGCGGCCGCTCCGAGCACACCCGGCGCGCCTACCGGGGCGACCTGCGGTCGCTGGCGGAATTCCTCGGCGACGACGTGGCCATCGCGGACCTCGACCTCATGACGCTGCGGTCCTGGCTCGCCGAACAGGCAAGCCGGGGCGCCGCCCGGACGACGCTGTCCCGCCGGACCTCGGCGGTCAAGACTTTCACCGCATGGGCGGTGCGGCGGGGGCTCCTCGAAACCGACCCGGCGACGCGGCTGCAGACCCCCAAGGCCCGTCGTGCACTGCCCGCGGTACTCCGTCAGGACCAGGCCGTCGACGCCATGTCCGCTGCGAATTCCGGTGCGGAACAAGGTGATCCGATGGCGCTGCGCGACCGGCTGATCGTAGAGATGCTGTACGCCACCGGCATCCGAGTCAGCGAGCTGTGCGGCCTGGACATCGACGACGTCGACCAGAGTCGGCGGGTGCTGCGGGTCCTGGGTAAAGGCGACAAGCAGCGCACCGTGCCGTTCGGTGAACCGGCTTTCAAGGCGCTACGGGCCTGGCTTTCGGACGGGCGCCCGGCGCTCGCGGTCGCGACATCCGGCCCGGCACTGCTGCTCGGTGCGCGAGGACGACGACTGGACCCCCGCCAGGCGCGGACCGTCGTGCACCAGACCGTCTCGGCGGTGGACGGCGCCCCCGACATCGGGCCGCACGGCCTGCGACACAGCGCGGCCACGCATCTCCTGGAAGGCGGCGCCGACCTGCGCGTGGTGCAGGAACTGCTGGGCCATTCGTCGCTCGCGACCACCCAGCTCTACACGCACGTGACCGTCGCCCGGTTGCGTGCTGTCCACGACCAGGCCCACCCCCGCGCCTGACTCCCGGCCGAGAATGAGCTTGTGTGCGAAGTTCTCGCGATTTGTGGCACACAAGCGCATGTTGGGCGTCAGAAAAGCGGCTTCAGCCGCACCGGGGTGGCGGCGAGCAGGCCCAGGGGATCGACGTAGTCGGCATTGGAGGACGCACCCCACATCGCGCCCCAGTGCAGGCAGCTGGCGCACCCGGGATGCCCGGCGACCAGCGTTCCGAGCGGAGTGCCGGCAGCGACGACGGCACCGGGCCGCACCGCCGCACGAACCGGCTCGTAGCTGGTCCGCAGGCCACCCGGATGCGCCACCGACACCAGCGGCCGGCCCGCGAGCTCTCCGGCGAACACCACGGTGCCCGGAGCCGCGGCGTAGACCGGCTGGCCGGCAGTACCCGCGAGGTCGACACCACGATGCCCGCGCTGCCAGTTGGGCTGTGGTGCGTCGAAGGGCCTTACGACCGCGGGGCGCGGTCGTAAGGGCCAGTCCAGCCGGCCGTCTGCGGCGTACGCCACGCCGGTCGAGCAGACGGTCATGAGCGTCATGAGCAGACTGATCCGCATCACCCCAGTTCAGCGCCTCGGCGGCGGCTTGGGCACCCCCGGCACCCCGATCTGTGGATAACCGGCGCACTGTGGACAAGAGCACCCCTGAAAAGCGTGTAAACTTCCCCCTGCAATCCGCATTCGTGGGTTGACTTCGCGCGCCTGCACAGCGGCTCGATCTCGGGTCGCCATCGCATGCCGGGCGGTCCCACCTCGGACAACCGAGTTGGGTCCGGCACGCAGCAGACGCCAGGGTCCGGAATCACCCGATTCCGGACGACAACCGAAAACAAGTGAGGCACAAACATGGCCGTAGTGACCATGCGGCAGCTGCTGGATAGCGGCGCGCACTTCGGGCACCAGACCCGTCGCTGGAACCCCAAGATGAAGCGGTTCATCTTCACCGACCGCAACGGCATCTACATCATCGACCTGCAGCAGACGCTGACCTACATCGACAAGGCGTACGAGTTCGTCAAGGAGACCGTTGCCCACGGCGGCACCGTGCTCTTCGTCGGTACCAAGAAGCAGGCCCAGGAGTCGATCGCTGCCGAGGCCACCCGTGTCGGCATGCCCTACGTGAACCAGCGCTGGCTGGGCGGCATGCTCACCAACTTCTCGACCGTCCACAAGCGCCTGCAGCGCCTGAAGGAACTCGAGTCGATGGAGCAGACCGGTGGCTTCGAGGGTCGCACCAAGAAGGAAATCCTCATGCTGACGCGTGAGAAGAACAAGCTCGAGCGCAGCCTCGGCGGTATCCGCGACATGCAGAAGGTGCCTTCGGCCATCTGGGTCGTCGACACCAACAAGGAGCACCTGGCTGTTTCCGAGGCCATCAAGCTGGGCATCCCGGTCCTCGCGATCCTGGACACCAACTGCGACCCGGATCAGGTCAACTACCCGATCCCGGGCAACGACGACGCCATCCGCAGCGCTGCGCTGCTGACCAAGGTGATCGCATCCGCAGTCGCCGAGGGCCTGCAGGCTCGCTCGGGTGCCAAGACCGAGGCCGAAGGCGCCGAGCCGCTCGCCGAGTGGGAGCAGGAACTGCTCGCCGGTGCGACGGCCGGAACCGAGACGGCGTCTGCCGAAGCCGCCACCGAAACCACCACCACAGAAAGCTGAGATGGCTAACTACACCGCTGCTGACGTAAAGCGACTGCGGGAGCTCACCGGCTCCGGCATGCTCGACTGCAAGAACGCACTGGTTGAGACCGAGGGTGACTTCGACAAGGCCGTCGAGGTGCTGCGCATCAAGGGCGCCAAGGACGTCGGCAAGCGCGCTGAGCGCGCCACCGCCGAGGGCCTGGTCGCCGCCAAGGACGGCGCCCTGATCGAGCTGAACTCCGAGACCGACTTCGTCGCCAAGAACGCCGAATTCCAGGCTCTCGCGGATCAGATCCTCACCGCTGCTGTCGAGGCCAAGGCCAACGACGTGGAGACCCTCAAGGCCGCCACGGTCGGCGGTACCACCGTCGAGCAGCTGGTCGCGGACCTGTCCGCGAAGATCGGTGAGAAGCTCGAACTGCGTCGGGCCGCCTACTTCGACGGCACCGTCGAGACCTACCTGCACAAGCGTGCCGCGGATCTGCCGCCGGCCGTGGGTGTGCTGGTCGAGTACAACGGTGCTTCGGAAGAGGCTGCGCACGCCGTCGCGCTGCAGATCGCCGCGCTGAAGGCCAAGTACCTCACCCGTGAGGACGTGCCTGCCGACCTGGTCGCCAACGAGCGTCGCATCGCCGAGGAGACCGCCAAGGAAGAGGGCAAGCCCGAGGCCGCGCTGTCGAAGATCGTCGAAGGCCGCGTCACCGGCTTCTACAAGGACGTCGTGCTGCTCGACCAGCCGTCGGTGTCCGACAACAAGAAGACCGTGAAGGCCCTGCTGGACGAGGCCGGCGTCACCGTGACCCGCTTCGTGCGGTTCGAGGTCGGCCAGCAGTAAAAAGACCTGGGCGGCACACTACATCCATGTGACGGCTCGCCGTCGCCGCTCATCGACAAAACCCCGCGCACAAACCCGGCGATCCCGGAGTGCGCGGGGTTTTGCATTCTCTGGCCTACGGTCGGGGGAGTTTGCGGTGCAACGGATTTGCGGTCACCTGCGCGCGGCGACGACTCGTAGGCAGGCTGCGGACGACATCTGGGCTGTCGGCCGTCGCGCGGGTCGCGTCCTGTACCCGCATCCCCGGCGAACTCCCGGCGCCGAGGGCGGGTGCGCCGATTCTGCGTTTGGCCTCGCCACTACAGCTCGGACACGGGGTGTCGGCGGGCGCGGTCGCCATCGGATGCTGTTCGGTGAAGTCCGGGCAACCCCGTCCACACCGGAATACGTAGGTAGGCACAACGACACCATAAGCCCTCTCCGGCAACGTCATCCGGATGTAACTTGCCCGATCCGCAGACGAGACACCTTCACTATTGAATACTTCCATACGGAAGTAAGTGTTGGTGTCGCTACGGAGGTCAATGTGCCGGAATTGCTGTTCCCCCTGGATTCGACGAAGAAGTTCACCGACCAACAGTTGGTCGGCCACAACCGCTGGCACCCGGATATCCCACCGGCCGTCACCGTCAAGCCCGGGGACAGCTTCCGGGCGCATTGCCGCGAGTGGTTCGACGGCGCCATCCACAACGACGACTCGGCCGAGGACATCCTCAACGCACCGCTCAAGGGCGTGCACTGCCTGTCCGGGCCGTTTGCGATCGAGGGCGCCGAACCGGGTGACCTGCTGATCGTCGACATCCTCGACGTCGGCCCGATCCCGCAGGAAGACTCGGGGCCGTTGGCAGGGCAGGGCTGGGGCTACACCGGCATCTTCGCCAAGCAGAACGGCGGCGGGTTCCTCACCGATCAGTTCCCCGACGCCTACAAGGCGATCTGGGACTTCTCCGGCCAGCAGGCCACCTCGCGGCACGTGCCCGGCGTGAAGTACACCGGCATCGTGCATCCGGGACTGATGGGCACCGCGCCGTCGGCGGCACTGCTGGCCAAGTGGAATGCGCGCGAGGGCGCGCTGATCGCCACCGATCCGGACCGCGTGCCCCCACTGGCGTTGCCGCCAGAACCACAGGACGCCATCCTCGGTTCATTGCGGGGCGACGCATTCACCAAGGCGGCCGCCGAGGCGGCCCGTACCGCGCCGCCCCGGGAGAACGGCGGTAACCAGGACATCAAGAACCTCACCAAGGGCAGCCGGGTGTTCTATCCGGTGTTCGTCCCCGGTGCGAACCTGTCGTTCGGCGACCTGCACTTCTCGCAGGGCGACGGCGAGATCACGTTCTGCGGCGCGATCGAGATGGGTGGATTCATGGACCTGCATGTCGACCTGATCAAGGGCGGCATGGACACCTATGGGGTGCACGAGAATGCGATATTCATGCCGGGCAACACCGACCCGCAGTACTCGGAATGGCTGGCCTTCTCCGGCACGTCGGTGACACTCGAAGGCGAGCAGAAGTACCTCGACTCGGACCTGGCCTACCAGCGGGCCTGTCTGCACGCGATCGACTACCTCACGAAATTCGGGTACAGCCCGGAGCAGGCCTATCTGCTGCTCGGGTCCGCGCCGATCGAGGGGCGGCTCTCCGGAGTCGTGGACATCCCGAATTCCTGTGCGACGGTGTACATCCCGACGGCCATCTTCGACTTCCCGGTGGCGCCGTCCGCCGCCGGGCCCTACCAGGTCGATCCGGGAATGGGCGCGCCCCACGCCAGCTTCTGACCCCGCAGCCGACAGCCGGTTCCCCGATTTCCTTGGGGGACTGGCTGTTTGGCGGGTATGGGGTCAGCCGCGGAGAACTGCCGGGGCACCCGGCCGTTGTAGCGTGCTCAGCAGTTCGGTCAGCGCCTCCGGCTGCAGTGACGTCGACGCGCACAGCGCGGCCAGCTGTTCGGATTTGTTGAGCCGCTCGCGGATCTGGCGGTACAGTGCGCCGCCTCGTCGGGTCTGGTGGACCAACACCCGTCGGCGATCGACCACATCGGCCTTGCGCAGCACGAGGTTGTCGTCGACCATTCCGTCAACGAGCCGGGTCAGGCTCGGACCGGGCAGCAGCGTCACCTCGGCGAGCGCCGTCATCGGCTTTCCGACGCCGCCTTCGAGCGCGGCCAGCACATGCCACTGGCGCACCGTCAACCCGGCCAGGTGGTCGGTCACGACGCGGTCGAGTTCGAAGGCGACCGACTTCACCAATCGAGCGAGCTCCTCGATGGTGTCGGCACGGGCGCCGGGCTTCATTTCCATGGTGGCGCCCAGCCTACCGTGGTGGGAGCTTTCGTCTCGCCGAGAAACAGCGCTGATCGGCAGGTATCTTCAGAATGAACTCTGGTCGCCCGGGTGATCGACGTCGTGGTCGTCGCGATCGGTGTGGCATGGCTGGGCCGGTGTCTCGAGGTGAGGTGATGGTGAACCCGAACTCTGTGACGGTTCCCGCGCGTGCCGACCCGGATGTTGTCGATATCGCGCTCGTGGTGCCGTTGAGCGGGCCGGCCGGAATGTTCGGACCTTCGTGCGAGGCGAGTGCCGAACTCGCTGCCGAGGACATCAATGCCGCCGGCGGCATCCTGGACCGGCCGGTGCGGATTCACCCGGTCGACGCCGGGGCACCGTTGGCCGATCTCGCGGACGAGCTGGGCCGCCTGGTCGCCCAGCAGCGCATCGACGCCGTGGTGGGATGGCACCTGTCGAACGCGCGCCGGGTCATCACCCCGCAGACCGCCGGCCGGGTGCCGTACGTGTACACCACGTTCTACGAGGGCGGGGAGAGCGCCGACGGGGTGTACATGGTTGGGGAAACCCCGGAGCAGCAACTGTTTCCGGCGTTGTCGTGGCTGCGGGAGAACCTCGGGCTGAAACGCTGGTGCATCGTCGGTAACGACTACATCTGGCCGCGGCAGACCGCTCGAGTGACCCAGGAGTACATGTGGCGATCGGGCTTCGAATTCGTCGGTGAAACATTCGTTCCGCTGGGCGGACGGGATTTCCGGCCCGTGCTCGACGTCATCAGCCGCTCGGCGGCCGACGGAGTGCTGGTGTTGATGGTGGGTGCGGACAACGCCGCGTTCAATCGCGCGTTCGCGCGAGCCGGCCTGGACCAGCGTATGGTGCGACTGTCGTTGATGATCGGCGAGGATGTGTTGTGCGCCAGCGGAAGTGGGGCGACCGCCGGTCTGTACACCGCATGCGGCTATTTCGAGAGCCTGCCCACCGAGGTGAACATGGGATTCGGCTCGCACTATGTGCAACGGTTCGGTAGCGCGGCCCCGGCGCTCAACAACATCGGTGAATCCTGTTACGAGGGACTGCTGTTGCTGACGGCGCTGGCGCAGACCGCCCGCAGTCTGGACGTGACGGCGATCGACCGGGCGCGCTCCTCGGTCGCCTATCAAGGCCCGCGCGGCGAGGTCGTCATGCATGGAGCTCATACTCGTCAACCCGTGTACCTCGCCAGCGCGGACCAACTCGAATTCAATGTGATCGCCGAGCTCACACCCTGACCGACTGTCATGGCCCCCTTCAATCCGAACGGGGCCATGACGGTTCGTCAGCTCGATTGCGGCGTCGCCGCGGTCTTCAGCAGGTCGGTGGTCACCGAATCGGTGTAACCCTCCTTCTTACACATGTCATGACAGTCTTTCGTCAGCGTGCAGGTCAGTGAGGACACGGTGCCGTGATGAAAAGGGCAGTCGTGCACCATGTCCGGCAGTTCGTACCGCTTCTGGTCGACGACGTCCAGCAGCGTCTGACCCGCCCACAGGGGCTCCTTCTCGATCTCCTCGCGAAGCGGATTACGGCGGGCCAGGTAGTACTTGCCCTTGGTCGCGATGCAGATCACCGGCGACAGCACGAATGCCAACGTCAGTGCCAGGTACGGAGACCAGGCCGCCAGGAAATCACCGAAAGCGTGGTAGAAGGCCATGATCGAGAACACCGAACCCACCAGCATCGAGACGAATCCGACCGGATTGATGGCGTAGAGATAAGCCCGCTTGAATTCGACGTAGGAGGGACTGAGCTTGAGCAGTGGCTTGTTGATCACCAGATCGGCGACGATCGCGCCGACCCAGGCGATCGCGACGTTGGAGTAGAACCCCAGGATCGTGTTGAGCACGGCGAACATGTCGCTGAGCATCAACGCCAGCGCGATGGCGATGTGCAGACCGAGGTACACCACCCGTCCCGGGTGCACGTGCAGTATGCGGCTGAAGAAATTCGACCAGGACAACGAGCCCGAATATGCGTTGGTCACATTGATTTTCACCTGCGACAGCAAGACCATCAGCGTGGCCAGAGCGAGCGCGGCGACGTCGTTGTGGATGACCGAACCGAAGCCGCCGAGGAACTGCTCGATGGGTTCGGTGGCGGCTGTGAAACCGACCTTCCCCGCGACATAGAACGCCAGGAAGGCGCCGCAAATCTGTTTGGCCGCACCGAGAATCACCCAGCCCGGTCCGGCGGCGAGTACCGCACCCCACCACCGCAGGGGCGGTGTTTCCGACTTCTCGGGCATGAAGCGCAGATAGTCGACCTGTTCACCGATCTGGGCGATGAGCGACAGTGCCACGCCGGCGCCCGCCCCGACTCCGATGGCCGTCACCTGCTCGCTGCCGCCGTTGCCGGCCCAGCTCAAGAACCCGTGGAAGCCCGCCGGATCCGCGGTGGCGATGAAGGCGATGGGAGCGACGAACAGGATCAGCCACAAGGGCTGCGTCCACACCTGAAACTTGGCCAGGGCCGTCATGCCGTAGAGCACGAGCGGAATGATGATCAGCGAGCCGATGATGTAGCCCAGTGCCAGCGGGAGGCCGAATGCCAATTTCATCGCCTGCGCCATGATGGCGCCTTCGAGCGCGAAGAAGATGAAGCAGAAGCTGGCGTAGATCAGGCTGGTCAGGGTGGAACCGAAGTATCCGAAACCCGCTCCGCGAGTGAGCAGATCCATGTCGATGTTGTATTTCGCGGCGTAGTAGGCAATCGGGATGCCGGTCAGAAAGATGGTGACCGCCGCGACCAGGATGGCGACGACCGCGCTGGCTGAGCCGTGGGTGACGGCGATCGAGGCGCCGATCGAGTAGTCGGCGAGGTAGGCGATGCCGCCCAACGCGGCCACGGCACACGCCATCGGCGACCATTTGCGAAAAGACTTGGGCGCGTAGCGAAGCGAGAAGTCCTCGATGGTGTCCTGGTTGGCCCAGGTGACAAAGCGGGACCACGGGCCGACGCGTGCCGCGGCCAGCGGCTGGCCGTGCACTTCCTCTAGTGATTGCTCGGTAGTCATGAACGCGTTTCCTGTCGAATCCGTCGTAATCGCCAGTGATGCAAGGCATCAGGAAGGCAGGCAGGTCGGATGCGGGCGCCGATGACCGGACCGGTCTGCGACCTGCAGCAGCCGGGTCGAACGGAAATTAGCACCAGTTACTTCCATATGGCAGTACTTCAAATGGAACGTTACGGCCGGGAAACTACGTGTTTACACTGCGCATCGGCGCGTGCCTGAAGTCGGTGTCCCGGCTCACAACGCGAAATCTGGGAGTAAGGCAGCCTGGTGGTACTGCTTGGTACCGTGGGTGCCATGACACGCATCAGCACATTCGGTGACGACGCCCTCGGCGATCTCGACGCGGTCGGCGTCGCCGACGCGATCCGCGGCGGTGCGGTGTCGGCCGCCGAGGTGGTGCAGGCAGCGATCGCCCGGACCGAGAAGGCGCAGCCAGAGCTGGGTGGCCTGGCCTACGAAGCCTTCGAGCAGGCTGCCGAAAAGGCGCGCGCACCAAGGCCGTTCGGAGGCTATTTCGATGGGGTTCCGACGTTCATCAAGGACAACGTCGCGGTTGCGGGCTGGCCGACCATGCAGGGCGCGGACGCGTGGGCGCCCCGGCCGATGCCGTCGGACGGGGAGTGGGCGCGCCTGTATCTGTCGACGGGACTGGTCGCACTCGGCAAGACCCAGCTGTCGGAGTTCGGTTTCAGCGCCTCGGCCGAGCATCCCCGGCTCGGGCCGGTCCGCAATCCGTGGGACACCACGGTGACCGCGGGTGCGTCGTCGTCCGGGTCGGGCGCGTTCGTCGCGGCCGGCGTGGTGCCCATCGCCCACGCGAATGATGGTGGTGGTTCCATCCGAATCCCGGCTTCCTGCAACGGTTTGGTCGGGCTCAAGCCCACGCGTGGCCGGCTGCCCCTGGACCGGGAGACCCGGATGCCGCTGCAGATCGTCGCCAACGGCGTCCTCACTCGCAGCGTCCGGGACACCGCGGCGTTCTACCGCGAGGCCGAGCGCGTCTACCGGAACCCGAAACTCCCGGCGATCGGCGATGTCACCGCGCCAGGGCAGCAGCGGCTGAGCATCGCGGTGTGTACCAGCTCGATCGGCCGAGACGCCAGCCCGGAGATCCGGGCGCTGACCATGCAGACGGCGGCCCGGCTGGAGGAGCTCGGCCACCGCGTCACCGAGATCGGCAATCCGGCGCCGGAGCGGTTCCGCGATGACTTCCTGCTCTACTGGGCCTTCCTGGCTTTCGCTCTGGTCCGCGGCGGGAAACGCACATTCGGCCCGAGCTTCGACCGCAGCAAGTTGGACAACCTGACCCTGGGTCTGGAGGCCAAAGCCGCGCGCAATCTGCACCGCGTGCCGGCCGCTATCGCCCGGCTGGCCGCGTCCCGGCGCATCCCGGCGCGACTGGCCCGCGACTACGACGTGGTGCTGACCCCGACGCTGAGCGAGGTAACCCCGCCGATCGGGCACCTGGATCCGACCGCCGACTTCGACCAGGTCATGTCGCGGCTGATCGACTGGGTCGGTTTCACGCCCCTGCAGAACGCCAGTGGCGCACCGGCGGTTTCACTGCCGCTCGCGCAGTCCGCATCGGGACTGCCGGTCGGCATGATGTTCGGAGCGGCGGCGGGGCAGGAGGCCACGCTGCTCGCACTGGCCTTCGAGCTCGAGCTGGAGATTGGCTGGCCGTCGCTCGCGGAACGTTGACGCTGCCCAGGCTGCCCGAACTCAGTGGCATGGAACCAGCGCCAACGGCCGCTTTGTCGGGCAGCCACCCTTATGCTGTCTCACAGGTTGCGTCAATTGGGGGTGTGCATGACCGTCGGGCCCGAGAACGGGGCTGAGAGGCAGCCGTGGAAGTCGTCGGCTCAAGGTAGCGGGCCCGATCCTGTCGCAGGGTCTGAACCGGCCGTGCCGCCGGTGCCCCCGCCGCCGCAGGGGGACCCGCAGGGTTCGGTTCGGTGGCAGGACCCGGCCACGGCCAAACCGCGCCCGCCGACCGTCGGTGAGGCGCGGGCCCGGGAAAAGGCGCAGAAGGCGCGCGAAGCCGAAGAAGAGATCGAGCGGGTGAAGGCCGAGAAGGCCCGCAAGCGCGCCGCGACCGGCAAGAAGGTGCTCATCGGCTCGGCGGTCGGCGTCGGTGTGGTCGCGGTCGTCGCCGCCGGCTATGCGATCTTCCACCGCGACGATCAGATCAGCGCGTCGTGCGTCAAGGACGGCAGCAACGAAGTGGTGCCGGACAGTTACTGCAGCAGCGGCACGAACTACGGCGGCGGCAGCACGTTCTTGTATATGGGATCGCCGTACCGCTACTACTACGGCGGCTCCAACAGTGGCGTCGGCAGCATCGCGCGCGGGGGCACCCTGACTTTGCCGAAAGGCACGACGGCCACCACGAAATCCGGCACCTCCATCTCGAAGTCCGGCTCATCGGTGTCGCGCGGCGGCTTCGGTTCGTCGAGCCACGGAAGCTCCGGAAGCTGATGCGGCGCGAACGTCACGCCCCGCGGCCGGGGTGGCAGCAGATCATTGCCGGTCAGGGCATGTGCTTCGACACCCCTGCCGCCGATGCGCACGGCAATGCCCGCCCATATTGGGACGAGTCGGTGCATTACGTGTTCGACATGGACGAGGTGCTCTCGATCGAGGCCTCGGTCGAGGTGCTGCACTCGATGTGCCTGGAAGCCGTCGAGAACATCGTGCTGACCGAGCGCTACCGCGACTTCGGGTTGCCGGAGTGGAGCTGGCCGCACATCGAAAAGTCCTGGCGCCGTAGCGATCCGCACCTGTACGGCCGCTTCGATCTGCGGTACGACGGCCGCCGGCCGCCGGTGCTGCTGGAGTACAACGCCGACACCCCGACGTCGCTGCTGGAGGCCGCGATCCTGCAGTGGTACTGGAAGACCGACGTCTTTCCGGCCGACGACCAGTGGAACTCGCTGCACGAGAAGCTGGTGGAGCGTTGGAAGGAAATCCAGGATCGGTTGCCCGGCACCGAAGCCCACTTCACGTGGTCGTCGGCGGACACCAGCGGCGAGGACAACGTCACGCTGGCCTACCTGCAGGAGTGCGCCGCCGAGGCGGGACTGCACACCGTGGGTCTGGCCATCGAGCAACTGGGCTGGGACCGGGATCTGAATCGGTTCGTCGATCTGGAAGACGCCCCGATCTCGACACTGTTCAAGCTGTATCCGTGGGAATGGGTGCTGGACGACGAATTCGGCCGCTACGCGGCCGAATCCCTGCCGGAGACCATGTGGATCGAGCCACTGTGGAAGTCGCTGCTGAGCAACAAGGCCATCCTGGCGGTGCTCTGGGAGATGTATCCGGGACACCCGAATCTGCTGCCGGCGTACATCGATGATCCGCACGAGCTGACCGAATACGTCCGCAAGCCCAAACTCGGACGCGAAGGGGCGAACGTCACGATCGTCGGCGCGGGATACGAAACGCAGACCGGTGGCGTGTACGGCGAAGAGGGCTACGTCTACCAGTTGCTCGATCCGCTACCGCAGTTCGACGACATGCGTCCCGCGCTGGGCGCCTGGATCGTCGGCGACGAATCGGCCGGACTCGGTATCCGAGAGACCTCGGGTCTGGTCACCGACAACGGCGCAGCCTTTGTGCCCCACCGCATCCCGCAGTGACCGGAAGGAAACGAACTTCATGACCCTCACCGCTCTTGGCAACGACTACTGGTCGATCGTCGGGCACGGCGCATCGGCCATCGCGCTGTATGCGATCGTCGGCGGCGCGCTGATGATCCTCGGCTTCTTCGTCATCGACTGGACCACGCCGGGACCGCTGCGCGACCTCGTCCGCTCGGGCCGGCCGAACGCCGCGGCCGTGGCAGCCTCGGGTGTGCTGTCGATGGCCTTCATCGTGGTGCTCGCCATCTACAGCTCGTCGGGTGACCTACTGGGCGGGCTGATCAAGACGGTGGTCTTCGGATTGGTCGGCATTGCGGTCCAAGCACTTTCGGTGCGCCTCATCGGCGCCGTCAAGGGTCTCGACATCGGCGAGATGCTCCACCAGGAGAAGTTCTCGCCCGTCGTGCTCGACGTGGCGGCCTCGTATCTGGCATTCGGCCTGATCGTCGCCGCCGCGATTCTCTGATCGCCGCTACTCGGGCGGCACCAGGCTCGTCAGCGTCTCGCGGAACTGCCGGCGCTGGGTCGGGCTCAGGTCAGCCAGCAAGGCGTCCTCGGCGTCGTGGATTCCGGCGACGGTCTTGCCCAGCAGGGTGCGGCCGGACCGGGTCAGTTCGGTGGGCCGGGACCGCCCGGCCGCGACCGTCGACGGCCGGGTGATCAGCTCGCGGTCCTGCAGCGCACGCACCACGATGTTCATCGCCTGTGGCGATACCCCGACGAACCGTGCCATCTCGGCGTTGGACATGCCGGGGCGGTTGTCCACCATTCGCAGGCAGACGAACTGCGGGAACGTCAGGCCAAGCGGGTCAAGCACATTGGTGGTGATCTCGGCGCGCAGCGCAGTGGCGACTCGGTTGAGCAGATAGCCCAGGGGAGCGTCTTCACCTTCGAACATGTCAATTATATTGACATATATCAACTGCATTGATAAACCGGAGGGATGACCAGACCCTCAGATGCCATGTTCGAAAGCGCGTACCGCGGCGATGCTCCCGAGATGGGTGCCCGGCCGCCGTGGAGCATCGGTAGGCCGCAGCCCGAGATCGCCGCGCTGATCGAGGCCGGCAAGGTGCACGGCGACGTGCTCGACGCCGGCTGCGGCGAGGCCGCCACCGCGATCTACCTGGCCGAGCACGGCTTCACCACAGTGGGTCTGGATCAGTCGGCCACCGCCATCGAACTCGCCCGGGCCGAAGCCGCCCGCCGTGGAGCGCACAACGCCAGCTTCGAGGTCGCCGACATCAGCGACTTCACCGGATACGACGGCCGCTTCGGCACCATCATCGACAGCACGCTGTTCCACTCCATGCCCGTCGAGCTCAGGGACGGCTACCAGCGCTCGATCGTGCGGGCCGCCGCTCCCGGTGCCACGTACATCGTCCTCGTCTTCGACCGCGGCGGCATGCCCGCCGGCCCGGCCAACCCGGTGACCGAGGACGAGCTGCGCGAGGTCGTCGGCAAGTACTGGGTGATCGACGACATCTCTCCCGCCCGGATCCATGGCAACATGCCGGAGAACTTCGGGGCGCCCGGAGCACCCGGCGCCGGTTTCGCCGCCATCGACGTCAAGGACGAACCGAACGGACTCAAGTCGGTTCGCGCGTGGTTGTTGCAGGCGCACCTGGGGTAGTCCGCGCCCATCGGGTTCCACCCTCCTTGCCTCCGGCCCGATCGCCATGAGGCAGGATGGAGCCGCTGCCGATCGCCGGGGCAGCTGTGACGTGTGGGGACCGAAGGAGTCTGATGGCCAGCCCAGACAACGAGGCAGACAACGGTCGACAAGGTTTGATCCGGCCGGCGTACAAGCGGGTGCTGCTCAAGCTCGGCGGTGAGATGTTCGGCGGCGGCGCGGTGGGTCTGGACCCCGACGTCGTCGCTCTGGTCGCCCGGCAGATCGCCGAGGTGGTGCGCGCCGGCGCTCAGGTGGCGGTCGTCATCGGTGGCGGCAACTTCTTCCGTGGTGCGCAGTTGCAGCAGCGCGGCATGGAGCGGACTCGCAGCGACTACATGGGCATGCTCGGTACCGTGATGAACAGCCTTGCGCTGCAGGACTTCCTGCAGAAGGAAGGCATCGACACCCGCGTGCAGACCGCCATCACCATGGGGCAGGTCGCCGAGCCGTACATCCCGCTGCGGGCGCGCCGGCACCTCGAGAAGGGCCGCGTGGTCATCTTCGGCGCCGGCATGGGCCTGCCGTACTTCTCCACCGACACCACCGCCGCGCAGCGCGCGCTGGAGATCGGTGCCGAGGTGGTCCTCATGGCCAAGGCCGTCGACGGTGTGTTCACCGCGGACCCGCGCGAGGTACCCGACGCCGAGATGATCGCCACCATCACCCACCGTGAGGTGTTGGAGCGCGACCTGAAGGTCGCCGATGCCACCGCGTTCAGCCTGTGCATGGACAATGGCATGCCGATGCTGGTCTTCAATCTGCTGACCGAAGGCAATATCGCGCGCGCGGTCGCGGGTGAGAAGATCGGAACGCTGGTCTCCAGCTAGAGCTGGGGCGGGGCGAGCGGGACTGACGGGAGAAAACAAGTGATCGAGGAAACCCTCTTCGATGCCGAAGAGAAGATGGACAAGGCTGTCTCGGTGGCCCGGGACGACCTCGGAGGGATCCGCACCGGGCGAGCCAACCCGGGCATGTTCAACCGGATCAACATCGAGTACTACGGCTCGATGACGCCCATCACCCAGCTGGCGAGCATCAACGTGCCCGAGGCGCGCTTGGTCGTCATCAAGCCCTACGAGGCCAACCAGCTCAAGGCCATCGAGGACTCCATCCGGAACTCGGACCTCGGCGTCAACCCGAGCAACGACGGCAGCGTCATCCGCATCTCCATCCCGCAGCTGACCGAGGAACGCCGCAAGGAACTGGTCAAGCAGGCCAAGGGCAAGGGCGAGGACGCCAAGGTGTCGGTGCGCAACATCCGTCGCAAGGCGATGGACGAGCTGTCCCGGATCAAGAAGGACGGCGAGGCCGGCGAGGACGAGGTCGCGCGCGCCGAAAAGGACCTGGACAAGACCACCGCCACCTACACCGCTCAGATCGACGATCTGGTCAAGCACAAGGAAGGCGAGCTGCTGGAGGTCTAGCACCTCCCAGCCGTGACTTCGTGACCACCGACACCGCTCCGACCGGGGAGCCCAAGAAGACATCGCGCGCCGGGCGCAACCTGCCCGCGGCCATCTCCGTCGGCGTTCTCCTCGGCGGCACCGTCATCGCGACCCTGCTGTTCCTCCCGCAGTTCTGGGTGGCGCTGGTGGCCCTGGCCGTCGCCCTGGCCACCCACGAGGTGGTGCGGCGACTGCGCGAGGGCGGCTATGCCGTCCCGGTCATCCCGCTGCTGATCGGCGGTCAGGCGATGATCTGGCTGACCGTGCCGTACCGGGAAGCCGGGGCGCTGGGTGCGTTCGGCGCGACGGTCGCGTTGTGCATGATCTGGCGGCTGCTGTCCGGCGGGCTGAAGGCCGCGCCGGTGAACTACACGCGCGACGTCTCGGTGACGATCTTCCTGGCCGCCTGGGTGCCACTGTTCGGTGCCTTCACGGCGCTGCTGATCTATCCGCACCAGGGTGGCTACCACGAAGGCGCCATGCAGGTGTTCTGCATGATGCTGGGCGTCGTGGCCTCCGATATCGGCGGTTACACCGCGGGCGTGCTGTTCGGTAAGCACCCGATGGTGCCGGCGATCAGCCCGAAGAAGTCCTGGGAGGGCTTCAGCGGGTCGCTGCTGTTCAGCATCATCGTCTCGGTGTTGTCGGTGCACTACCTGGCCGACCGGCCGCTGTGGGTCGGCGTGCCGCTCGGCATCATGCTCGTCATCACCGGAACCCTCGGCGACCTGGTGGAGTCGCAGGTCAAACGCGACCTGGGGATCAAGGACATGGGCACTCTGCTGCCTGGTCACGGCGGTCTGATGGACCGGATCGATTCGATTCTGCCGTCTGCAGTGGCGGCGTGGCTGGTGCTGGAGCTGCTGGCCTGACGGTCCGCGCCACGGCCCGCGAATTGAGCCAACAGGCCAGCGCGCCGAGCGCCAGACCGACCACCACGCCGAGGTCGGGCCGTTGGCCCAGCAGCAGCCACGACAGCACGCCGGCGATCGCCGGGATCACCGCGAACAGCATGGCCACCGCGGCGGCGCCGTAACGGTCGATCGCGCGGACGTACATCGTCATGCACAACGTCGCGTTGAGCAGCACCACGGCTCCCACTGCCAGGACGGCGGTATGCAGGTTGGTCACCGTACACGGCATGAAGGCGGCGAGGATCGCCACCGGAACCAATGACGCCGCGTTCTGCACCGCGGCGGTGGCGCGGAAGTCCACGCCGCGGCAGAACCGCTGTTGGTAGACGCCGCCCGAGGCCAGGGCCAGCAGCGAGACGACCAGCAACACGATCACCATGTCGACGCCGCCGACCATGAGCAACCGCTGGGCGCACGCGGCCAGCACCGCCAGCGCGCCCAGGACCAGGGCGACGATGCGCATGGCGGTCAGTCGTTCGCCCAGGAACACCGCGGCGAGCAGCGCGGTGGCGACGGGGTTCATCGAGATGACGACGGCGCCCAGTACCGCGGGGGCACCGTGCATCAGCGCCAGGTACAGGCAGATGAACTGCACGGCCTGGGTGAGCAGGCCGCTGATCACGACGTGCACCAGCCGGGTCCCAGTGGGCCATTTCACACGCGCGGCCAGTGCCCAGGTGGTCAGAATCGCGGCCGCGAGGCCGAATCGGAACACCAGCGTCGCCATGGGTGTCAGGGCCGAAACAGCAAGGGCCCCAATGGGATAACCCAACGCGTAGACAAAGGCCAGGAGTGACGCGGGACGGGGTGGCATGGGCCCATGGTGAGTGTTCGTCGGCCCGGGGTCCAATGATTTTCGTCTGTGATTTCTTCTGGGGGGTCCGGTCGATGCGATACTGGAGCCCGTTATGGCCGTTTCCCTTCCTCTGGTTTTCGATGCACCGCGGCGCGGTATGCCCCCGCGGCACTTGGCCGACCTCGACGCCGACGGCCGGGTCGAGGCCGTCGCCGAGCTGGGATTGCCCAAATTCCGGGCCAAGCAGCTGGCCAACCAGTACTACGGCCGGCTGATCGCCGATCCGCGTGAGATGACCGATCTGCCCGCCGCGGTGCGCGATCAGGTGGCGTCGGCGCTGTTCCCCGACCTGATCTCGCCGGCGAAACAGATTCAGTGCGACGCAGGGGAGACCCGCAAGACGCTGTGGCGCGCGGTGGACGGCACAACGTTCGAGTCGGTGCTGATGCGCTACCCGCAGCGCAACACCGTCTGCATCTCGTCGCAGGCCGGCTGTGGCATGGCCTGCCCGTTCTGCGCGACCGGTCAGGGTGGTCTGAAGCGGAATCTCTCGACTGCGGAAATCCTGGAGCAGGTGCGGTCGGCGTCGGCGGCATTACGAAACGAACACTTCGGTGGAATTGCCGGCACCGCCGGCGGTGGCCGGCTGTCCAACATCGTCTTCATGGGCATGGGCGAGCCGCTGGCCAACTACAACCGCGTGGTGGCGGCCGTCCGAAGAATTACTGCATCACCTCCTGACGGTTTCGGGATCAGCGCCCGGTCGGTGACGGTCTCGACCGTCGGCTTGGCACCGGCGATCCGCAAGCTCGCCGACGAAAAGCTGGGCGTCACACTGGCCGTGTCGCTGCACACCCCGGACGACGAACTGCGCGACACCCTGGTTCCGGTCAACAACCGGTGGAAGGTCTCGGAAGTCCTTGACGCCGCACGGTATTACGCCGACGTGACCGGTCGTCGAGTATCGGTGGAGTACGCACTGATTCGCGACGTCAACGATCAGCCTTGGCGGGCAGACCTTTTGGGCAAGAAGCTGCACCGGGCGCTCGGTCCGCTGGTGCACGTGAACCTGATTCCGTTGAACCCGACTCCCGGCAGCGAATGGGACGCCAGCCCGAAGCCCGTCGAGCGCGAGTTCGTGCGCCGCGTGCAGGCCGCCGGCGTGTCATGCACGGTGCGTGACACGCGCGGGCGTGAAATCGCCGCTGCGTGTGGGCAATTGGCGGCGGAGAGCTAGCCGGTCAGCGCAAACCGACGGCATGACGCAATTGCGCCAGCAGTTGGTCGGTGTCGTCGCTGCGGACCAGGTAGTGCGATATCGCGATCCGGATCGCGGTGGCCGCCTTCAACTCGGCGTTCGGCCCGGAGAGTAGTTGTTGCAATCGGTTCCGCATGGTCGGCAGAACATTCGGCAGCTGGGCGAGCACCGCTTCGGGCTCGATGTCGATGACGCGCACGCCGGAATAGGTCTTCTGATACTGCACGATGAATTGCAGTGCGGCATCGAGCTTTTCGTTGCCCCGCAGTCCTTCGGTGGCCGCGCTCATGCCGTCGACGAACAATTCGCGTTCGTACCGCCCGAACGACTCGAGCAGCGCCTCCTTGGAGGCGAACCAGCGGTACAGGGTCGGGCGCGAGACACCGGCCTGCGTCGCGACCTCGGACAGGCTGAGCTTCGTCTGTCCCTGACGGGCAAGCACTTCCGCGGTTGCCACCAGGATCCGGCTCGGGGTCGAGGCGTCCTCGACGGAGCCGTTCTGGGCGCTCGCGGTACTGTCCACGAAACCGATGGTACTACTCGGTAACTTAGTCGACGGTTCCGGTGAGTCCGAGATCGGCCAGCGCCTTGCGCGTGGAATCTGCCAGTGCTGCTTTGGTGTTCGGGTCGCCCGGTTCCCAGGCGGTGACCGTCACGCTGATCGACGTCGAGGTCTGGCTGAACACCAGGAACAGGTGACCGTTCAAGCGTTCGAGGTCCACCGGCGTCAGTCCCGGCTCGACCAGGCGGGCCTGGAACCTGTCGGCGTCGGTGCCGTCGGGCCGGTTGAACGCGGCGGAGAACAGGCCCAGGTTGGAGCAGCCGATGGGCTTGCCGACCTTGAGCACCATCTTTTCCAGCCGTCGCACCGCGAACTTCGGGACCAGAGGGGTGAGGGGCAGCGGCGTGAGCATCATGCGGGTCCACTCGTCGACACCGGCGAGCTCGCGCTTGATCTCTCCCCGCAGCTCGCTGAGGTCGGTGCTGACTTTCTCGGGGTCCGCCATCACGGTGATGGTGCTGAGCGCGTTGCCCCGGGTGTCGCCCTCGGTGCGGATATTGACCGGGAACGAGAGCATGGCCCGGCCGTCCTCGCCCAACCGTCCCACGACCTGTCCGATCCGGGCGCCGAGCGCGGCGAACAGCACATTGCTGGTGCCGCCAAGGGCTTTCGCGCGCTGGTGCCACTCATCGAGGTCGAGATAGATGGTGACGAAAGGCGGCGTCACGGGCGTCGTGATCCCACTGGACACCGGCGCCGTCACCGATTTGGCCGATGCGGCGAGATCGCCCTTCTGGTCGCGGGCGATCTTCACGGCCCCGACGACGGCCTTGAACCAACCGGGCACCGAGCGCAGCGTCTGGCCGAGATCTTCGCGCAGCGCTTCGCGCCGGGTCCGGGACGCGGGGATCGGGTAGCCGAGTTCGCGGGGTTCGCCGTTGACGGCGTCGGCGACGGCTTCGGCGACGGCCAGGCCGTCACCGACGGTGTGCGACACCACGAGCGACACGGCCGCGCCGCCACCTTCGAGTTGCTGCACGCCGAGGTGCCACGGCGGCCCGTGTTCCGGGTCGACCGGGATGTAACCACGTTCGTTGACCCAGTCGTCGAGCTCGGCGACCGGCCGGGGCTCGGTGGCGATGTCGAGGTCGAGTGGTCCTGTCGAACGCACCCACCGGTGGCGGCCGAACGGCAGCGGCGACCGTTCGATCCGGCGGCCCAGCAGACCGCCGCTACCGAGATTGCGGTGCAGGCGGCGCAGTCCATCGAGGTCGACCGGGCGCTCGTAGATCCAGGTGTATTGGATGAGCGGGCCACGGCCCAGCGCCCGTAAGCCGGTGAAGGAGGCTTGATCTCCCAGGTCGATCGTGTTGTCGGCTACGGTCATGTCGCGAATGTTACCCAGCCCACAATATTTCGCTGCGCGAGCCTGTGTGTTGTCTGGGGAGGCGCTGACGTTGCGAATTCTCTCGGGTGGTTCGGCGCGCTATGATGGATTGACAATTTCTTCAATCCATCAATTAGGGGTGCGGCACATGGTCGACAGCGTGCTCGATGGTCCCGAACGGCCGCTGTATGAGATCAAGGCGAACCTCTTCAAGGCGCTGGCTCATCCGGCCCGCATCAGGGTCCTGGAGATTTTGTCGACCTCAGACGGCCCGACACCCGTGAGCGACATCCTCGCGGCCAGCGACATCGAACCGACACTGCTCTCACAGCATCTGGCCGTGCTCAAACGTCACCACGTGGTCAGCGGGTATCGGACCGGCAACGCGGTGTACTACACGCTGGCGCACCCCAAGATCGCCGAACTGCTGCTCATCGCGCGGACGTTCCTCGCCGATACCCTTGCCGCGCAACGGGATCAGCTCGACGCCGTCGGCTCGCTGCCGCCGATCGGCACCAGCAGATGACCATTGTCGCCGGCGGGCGCATCGCCCGGTTGCTGCCGTCGCGCGCCGACTATGCCGGTCTGCGCGGCTCGTGGCGCCGTGATGTCGCCGCCGGGGTGACGGTCGGGGTGGTCGCGTTGCCGCTCGCGCTGGCGTTCGGTATCAGCTCGGGTGTCGGTGCGGCGGCCGGTTTGGTCACCGCAATCGTGGCGGGGCTGGTGGCCGCGGTGTTCGGCGGATCGCACGTTCAGGTGTCGGGTCCGACCGGGGCGATGACGGTGGTCCTGGCGCCGATCGTGGCCCAGTACGGACTGGGCAGCGTGGCCGCGGTGACCATCCTGGCCGGGGTGATCGTCGTGGTGGCCGGCATCACCGGCGTGGGGCGCGCGGTGACCTTCATTCCGTGGCCGGTGATCGAAGGATTCACCCTCGGCATCGCCGTGATCATTTTCCTGCAGCAGGTCCCGGCCGCATTCGGGCAGGCGGCACCCGCTGGACGATCCCCTCTGGTGGCCGCGGGCGTCGTCCTCTCGCACATCGACATGGGTGTGGCGCGGCCGGCCCTTCTCGTCACCGCGCTGGTGGCGGTGCTGATGATCGTGCTGCCCAGGATTCATCCAGCGGTGCCGGCGTCGCTGGTGGCCGTTGTCGCGGCGACCGCGCTGGTGGCGGGCAGCGGATTGTCCGCGCTCCGGATCGGGGAGCTGCCGTCGCGGCTGCCCGCACCCGTCTGGCCACACGCCGACCTCGCGGTGCTGCACGCGCTGTTCGGCGCGGCACTGGCGATCGCCGCACTGGCCGCCATCGAGTCGCTGCTGTCGGCGCGGGTCGCGGCGACGATGTCCCCGACCGGGCCCTATGACCCGAACCGCGAACTGGTCGGACAGGGACTGGCGTCGGTAGCCTCCGGGGTCTTCGGCGGCATGCCGGCCACCGGCGCCATCGCTCGCACCGCAGTCAACGTGCGGTCCGGCGCGCGGACCCGGGTCGCGGCGATCGTGCACTCGGTGGTGCTGCTTGCGGTGGTGTACCTGGTCAGCGGACTGGTCGGGACCATCCCGCTGGCGGCGCTCTCGGCGGTGTTGATGGTGACGGCGTTTCGGATGATCTCGCCGCACACGGTCACGCGGATTCTGCGGTCCACGCGTTCGGATGCGGTGACGTTTCTGCTGACCGCAACTGTCACAGTCTGTTTCGACCTCATCCAGGCCGTCGAGATCGGTATCGCGGCCACGGCGCTGTTCGCGCTGCGCGCGCTGGCCGGGCGCAGCAGTGTCACGCGCGAGGACTTGCCGGGACCCCAGGTGGCCGGCGACGAGCGCATCGCCCTACTGCGGCTCGACGGGGCGATGTTCTTCGGTGCGGCCGAACGGATTTCAACCGCGATCACCGATGGCAACCATCCCGAGACAGCGGTCGTCATCATCAGGCTGTCGCAGCTCGGCATGCTCGACGCCACCGGCGCGCACACTCTGACGCAGATCATCGAAGACCTTGAGGCGCGGGGGATTACCGTGATCATCAAAGGCGTCCGGCCCGAGCACCGCGACCTCCTGGCAGGTGTCGGCATCATCGACGCCCTGCGCCATGAGAACCATCTCATCGAGAACCTGGACGATGCCGTCGCCCACGCCCGCAGCCACACCTCCCGGTAGCGCTTCGAAAACCCATCTAAGTAAGAGGAAACCCGATATGAGCCTGACCGACCACGCGCGCCCCGACGACGACGTCGCTGTCGATGCCACCGCCGCACACCGCGTCATCGGCGCACCTGCCGGCGGACACGCCGTGCGAAAGTCGGCGTCCGAGGTGCGCCCGGGCTCGGGTGTCCTGGTGATCACCCGCGGCCCCGGCGCGGCCGGGCGGTTCCTGCTTGCCGACGACGTCGTCGCAGCCGGCCGGCATCCCGACAGTGCCGTGTTTCTCGACGACATCACCGTCAGCCGCAATCACGCCGAAATCCGTTGGCTGGACGACGAATACTGGATCATCGACGCCGGCAGCCTGAACGGCACCTACGTCAACGGAATCCAGGTCCAGTCGCTCCCGCTCACCAGTGGTGACGAAATCCAGATCGGTAAGTTCCGGCTGACCTTCACCTGTCAACAGCACGACCGGTGACCGGGCCGGACCGATCGGAGCGGTTCGCCGATCGGTGGCGTACATAATGTGCCAGTGGATGAGCAGTCGCCCGACAGGGTTGTGAGCAAGGAAGCCGCCATCGGACCGGAGGCCCGGTTGTCGTGGCTGCTGTCGTGGTTGGCGGGCATGATCGGCGCGGTTGCGTTCCTGCACAGCGCCGGATACTTCGTCACCTTCATGACGGGCAACACCGAACGGGCCGTGCTCGGCTGGTTCGACGTCGCCGAACGGCAGAAGGTGTCCGGGGCCGGTCCGCAGGCGGCGTTGTGGTTGATGGCCTGCTTCGTGGCGGGGGTGTTCGTCGCGTCGTTCCTGCGGCGCCGGTACTGGCAGAACCATCCGCACGGTGCCACCGCCTTGGTCACCATCGGCCTGTTGGTCGCTTCCGTGGTCGAGTTGTACGAGGACGGCTGGTACTACGAGGACGTCAACTTCACCGGCATCCTGATCATCTGTTTCTCGGTCGGCGCGCTGAACACCAGTTTCGTCAAGAACGGCGAGGTGGCCGTGCCACTGAGTTACGTCACCGGCACGGTCGTCAAGCTGGGGCAGGGGCTGGAACGCCACATCTGCGGCAAGGGCACCGTCTATGACTGGCTCGGCTACTTCGCCCTGCTGTCGTCGTTCATGATCGGGGCGGCCGTGGGTGGTGGGCTGGCGGACCGCATCACCGGCCCCCAGCTCATCGGTACGGTCGGATTGATCTGCGGCGCAACGACACTCGTCACGTTCTTCCATTCGGACAAGAGGCACCGGGAGCCCGAGGCCGCGGCCTAGGGCCAGTCAACGACAAAGGCCACGAACTCCGAAGCGTTCGTGGCCTTTGTTCGTGAAGAACTACTCAGCGGATCCAGCCGCGACGACGCAGCCACCAGCCGCGGATCACGATGACGAACAGCAGGAGCGAGAACCCGATCAGCCAGGCGTCCTCGACGTGGCCGACGTGGTTGCCGCGCAGCATCACCAGCAGGAAGATGGCGGACAGGATGCCGCCGGCCTGAATGACGCCGCGGTTCATCTTCGACCAGCCCCACTCGGCGGAGGGGACGTCTTCGACATCGACGCCGGTGCTTCGTTCGACCTCGGTGGTGGCCACGGCTACTCCTTAACGATCCGATGGATTGCCGACATTCTTACATACGACGCTCGGTCGTATTTGTCGGCGGCCGCGTCGAACGTCAAACGGCGGCGTCAAGGTGGTGCTTGCGATGACACCATGATGGTGTCAATATGGTGTCATGGATCTGCAACCGTATGTCGACGGGGTTCGGCTGGAGTTGGAAATCGCTGCTGCGGCCGGCGGCGAAGCGGCAGCCGAACTTGCCGAACGGCTCAGCGCCCCGCTCGATTCCGCGCTACGCCTGGCGTTGCTCGAGGCGCTCTCCGAAGCGGCCGAGCACATCACCCGTGAATTGGCGCCGGCGTCGGTCGACGTGCGATTACGCGGCCGCGACCCGGAATTCGTCGTGACCGCGCCGGCCGACACAGAACCCGGCCCGCCGGCCGTGGCGGATGCGGACCAATCCGAGGACACCTTCGCCGCGCCCGACGACGGCGGGACGTGGCGGGTCACCCTCCGGCTGCCCGAAGGACTCCGTGGCGGCGTCGACGCCGCGGCCCGCCGCGACGGGCTGTCGGTCAACGCCTGGATCGTGCGTGCCGTCGGTGCCGCGTTGGGCAGCCCGTCGCCACGCGGCCGCAAGCACGGCAACACCGTCACCGGCTGGGTCCGCTGACTACGTCGCACCAGAACACAACCACCGATAGGAGAGAACAATGCCAACTTTTCCGACGCCCGATCCCATCGCCGCCTCGGTCCAACTCGTAGCCGGCGCGGTGCGCATCGCGGCCGCCGAGCGGGATGACACGGAGGTGCAGGTCTCGCCTCGTGACCCGATGCGGGCGGCCGACGTCCGCGCCGCCGAGCAGGCGCACGTCGACTTTTCCCACGGCGCGCTGACCGTCCTCGTCGGCCGGAAGCTGCTGTCGCTGGGCCGCGGCGGCGCCGTCAACGTGGACATCGCGTTGCCGGCGGGATCGCGGCTCTCGGTCGCGGTGGCGTCGGCTGATCTGCACGTCGCCGGAACCGTGGCGGACTGCCGGTTCGACGCGGCAAGCGGCAACGCTGCCTTCGACTCGGTGGAGGGAAACATCAAGGCCGCCACCGCCTCCGGTGACATCTCGGCGCACCGGCTGGTCGGCAATGCCAACGTCTCCACCGCGTCGGGAGACCTGACGATCGACGCTCTGGACGGCAACCTGAAGTTCCAGGCCGCCAGTGGTTCGGCGACTGTCGGAACGTTGCGGGGCGGCGTCAACAGCCGGACGGCGTCCGGATCCCTGACGGTGACCGGCGCAGAGTCCGGATCGGTGTCCGTCGCGACGGCCAGTGGCCAGGTCGAGGTCGGCATCGCACAGGGCACCGCCGCGAACCTCGACCTCGACAGCCGCTCCGGGGACGTGCGCAGCGATCTGGCTCCCACCGCAGGCCCCGAGCACGATGACCGGCGGCTGACGGTGCACGCGCGGACCGCTTCCGGTGACATCGCCATCCGGCGCGCCACGGCCGTACCGGCCTGAGCGCTGTGCCGAATGTGGCGCTCCGGTGAACCCGATGTGCCACCGCTGACGCCGAAGCCCCGATCGGGCGGCACAATAGAGAAGTGAGTGAGCGGCTACGAGTCCTGGTGCTCGGCAGTACCGGGTCGATCGGTACCCAGGCCCTGGAGGTGATCGCCGCCAACCCCGACCGGTTCGAGATCGTCGGTCTGGCGGCCGGCGGCGGCAACGCGGAGCTGCTGGCCCGGCAGGCGGCCGAGACGGGCGTCACCAACATCGCGGTGGCCGACCCGGACGCGCCTGTCGAGGCCACCTACCGCGGCCCCGACGCCGCCACCCGGCTGGTCGAGGACACCGAGGCGGACGTCGTCCTGAACTCACTGGTCGGCGCCCTCGGTTTGAAGCCGACGCTGGCCGCGTTGAATTCGGGCGCCCGGCTCGCGCTGGCGAACAAGGAGTCGCTGGTCGCCGGTGGACCGCTGGTGCTCAAGGCGGCGCAGCCCGGGCAGATCGTGCCCGTCGACTCCGAGCACTCGGCGCTGGCGCAGTGCCTGCGGGGCGGCACGGGTGACGAAGTGGCCCGGCTGGTGCTCACGGCATCGGGCGGGCCGTTCCGTGGCTGGTCGGCGGCGGCGCTCGAAGACGTCACACCCGAGCAGGCCGGCGCCCATCCGACCTGGTCGATGGGGCCCATGAACACTCTGAACTCGGCGTCACTGGTCAACAAGGGCTTGGAGCTCATCGAGACCCACCTGCTGTTCGGCATCGACTATGACCGCATCGACGTCGTGGTGCACCCGCAGTCCATCGTGCACTCGATGGTCACGTTCACCGACGGCTCGACGCTGGCGCAGGCCAGCCCGCCCGATATGAAGCTGCCCATCGCGCTGGCGCTGGGCTGGCCGGCCCGCGTCCCGGGCGCCGCCCTGGCGTGTGACTGGACCACGGCCTCGACCTGGGAATTCGAGCCGCTCGACGACGATGTCTTCCCGGCGGTCCGGCTGGCCCGCGAGGCCGGCACCCGCGGTGGTTGCCTGACCGCGGTCTACAACGCCGCCAACGAGGAAGCAGCAGAGGCCTTCCTCCAGCGCCGTATCGGTTTCCCGGCGATCGTGCGGACCGTTGCCGACGTGCTGGGCGCTGCGGATCAATGGGCCGCCGAACCCGCTACCGTGGAAGACGTACTTGATGCGCAGGATTGGGCCCGGGACCGGGCGCGGCGCACCATCGCACAGGAGGTTGTGCCCGCCCGATGATGTTCGTGATCGGTATTGCGCTCTTCGCGCTGGCCATTCTGGTGTCGGTGGCCCTGCACGAGTGCGGCCACATGTGGGTGGCCCGGGCCACCGGAATGAAGGTGCGGCGGTACTTCGTCGGTTTCGGACCGACACTGTGGTCCACGCACCGGCCCAACCGGCTCGGCACCACTGAATACGGCCTCAAGGCCGTGCCGCTGGGCGGCTTCTGCGACATCGCGGGCATGACGTCCGTCGACGAGATCGCGCCGCAGGACGAGCCGTACGCGATGTACAAGCAGAAGGTATGGAAGCGCGTCGCCGTGCTGTTCGCCGGACCCGCGATGAACTTCGTCATCGGACTGGTGCTGATCTACGGCATCGCGGTCACGTGGGGCCTGCCGAACCTGCACCCCACGACCACCGCGGTGATCGGCGAGACCGCTTGTGTGGCGCCGCAAATCGCGAAGACGGGCGACAACCCGTTCGGTCCGTGCCCGCATCCGGGTGCTGGCCCCGCCGCGGCGGCGGGCCTGAAGGCCGGAGACACCGTGGTCAAGGTGGGCGACAAGCCGGTGAGCACGTTCGAGGAGATGGCGAAGGTCATCCGCGGCCTCAGCGGCACTGTGCCGGTCGTCTACGAACGCGGCGGCCAGACGTTCACCACCACCGTCAACGTCGAGCAGACCCAGCGCTACACGGTGAAGGACTCCGACACCGCCGCGACGGTCGGGGCCATCGGCGTCACCGCGGCGCCGCTGCCCGGGCCGACGCAGTACAACGTGCTGACCGCCGTGCCCGCGACCTTCACCTTCACCGGTGACCTGGCCGTCGAACTCGGCAAGTCGCTGGCGAAGATCCCGACCAAGGTCGGTGCGCTGATCCACTCGATCGGCGGTGGCGAGCGCGACAAGGAAACCCCCATCAGCGTGGTCGGGGCCAGCATCATCGGCGGCGATACCGTCGACCACGGGCTGTGGGTGATGTTCTGGTTCTTCCTGGCGCAGCTGAACTTCGTGCTGGGCGCGGTGAACCTGCTGCCACTGCTGCCGTTCGACGGTGGGCACATCGCGGTCGCAGTGTTCGAGAAGCTGCGCAATATGATTCGCGCGTCCCGCGGCAAAGTCGCCGCGGCGCCGGTGAACTACCTCAAGCTGATGCCGGCCACGTATGTGGTGCTGGTCGTGATCGGCGGCTACATGCTGCTGACCGTGACGGCGGACCTTGTGAACCCCATTCGAATCTTCCAGTAGGAGACCGTGATGACCTCCATCGGTTTGGGTATGCCGGGCGTCGGCGAAACGCCGCCGCCACCACCGACTCTGGCCCCGCGCCGGCAGACCCGTCAGCTCATGGTGCGTGACGTCGGCGTCGGCAGCGACTACCCGATCGCCGTGCAGTCGATGTGCACCACCAAGACCCACGACGTGAACTCGACGCTGCAGCAGATCGCCGAGCTGACGGCGTCGGGCTGTGACATCGTGCGCGTGGCCTGTCCCCGGCAGGAAGACGCCGACGCGCTCGCCGAGATCGCCCGGCACAGCCAGATTCCGGTGATCGCCGACATCCATTTCCAGCCGAAGTACATCTTCGCGGCCATCGATGCCGGATGCGCCGCGGTGCGCGTGAACCCGGGCAACATCAAGGAGTTCGACGGCCGCGTCAAGGAGGTCGCCAAGGCCGCCGGCGCCGCGGGCATCCCGATCCGCATCGGTGTCAACGCCGGTTCCCTGGACCCGCGGCTGCTGGAGAAGTACGGCAAGGCCACCCCGGAGGCACTCGTCGAGTCGGCGCTGTGGGAGGCCTCGCTGTTCGAGGAGCACGGCTTCGGCGACATCAAGATCAGCGTCAAGCACAACGACCCGGTGATCATGGTGGAGGCCTACCGCCAGCTCGCCGCCAAATGCGACTACCCGCTGCACCTCGGCGTGACCGAGGCCGGCCCGGCGTTCCAGGGCACCATCAAGAGCGCCGTCGCGTTCGGCGCGCTGCTCAGTGAGGGCATCGGCGACACCATCCGCGTATCGCTGTCCGCGCCGCCGGTCGAAGAGGTCAAGGTCGGCAACCAGATTCTGGAGTCGCTGAACCTGCGGCCGCGCGGCCTGGAGATCGTGTCGTGCCCGTCGTGCGGCCGTGCCCAGGTGGATGTCTACAAACTGGCCAACGCGGTATCGGCCGGCCTCGACGGGCTCGACGTGCCGCTGCGCGTCGCCGTCATGGGCTGCGTGGTGAACGGCCCGGGGGAGGCTCGTGAGGCCGATCTCGGGGTGGCGTCCGGCAACGGCAAGGGTCAGATCTTCGTGCGTGGACAGGTGATCAAGACCGTGCCCGAGTCGCAGATCGTCGAGACCCTGATCGAAGAGGCCATGCGGATCGCGGCCGAGTCGGGCACTGATGCGAGCGGTTCGCCGGTCGTAACCGTAAGCTGAGCACAGTCTTGTGATCGCAGTCACGGACTGGCTCCAATAGCAAACCAGGTCACACTCGCAGAAGGTCGGTGAATGTCGGCACCTCCACTATTCCGGATCGCAGATGCGCGCCGGATATCTGTGGTGCGCGAAGTGGCCCAGGTGCAGCAGGTCTTCGATGAGGATCCCGTGGGCACCTGCATGGTGGCCGCCCGGGTGGCAGACCACGGCCTCGATCCGGTGGCGATCGGCGGCGAGCTGTGGACCCGCAGCCAGCCCACCGAGTCGCTGTGCTTCGCCGGGGTGAACCTGATCCCGATGCGGGGGACCGCGGCCGACATGATGGTGTTCGCCGACAAGGTGATGAGTGCGCCGCGGCGGTGTTCGTCGCTGGTGGGCCGCGCCGAGCTGGTGCTGCCGATGTGGCAGCAGTTGGCTCAGGTGTGGGGCCCGGCCCGCGAGGTCCGGGACTGCCAGCCGCTGCTGACCCTGTCCGGCACCCCGCAATGCGCGGTCGATCCGGCGGTACGTCCGGTGCGAATGGACGAGTTGGACGCGTATGTCGTTGCGGCAGTGGACATGTTCATCGGCGAGGTAGGGGTTGACCCGCGCATGGGCGACGGCGGCCGCGGCTACCGCCGCCGGCTGGCGGGGCTGATCGCGGCCGGCCGGGCCTGGGCGCGGTTCGAGGACGGCCAGGTCGTGTTCAAGGCCGAGATCGGCGCCCAGACGTCGCGGGTCGGTCAAATCCAGGGCGTGTGGGTACACCCGGACTGGCGCGGGCGCGGCCTCGGTGCGGCGGGCACCGCAACGCTGGCGGCCGCGGTGCTGCGCAGCGGGCGGACGGCCAGCCTCTACGTCAACGACTTCAACGCCCCCGCCCGGGCGATCTACCGGCGCATCGGGTTCAACCAGTTGGGCACCTACGCCACGGTGTTGCTGGACTGACGCTGATCTGCGGCCCTCGGCGCCGAGGGTTCAGGCGTACCGGGCCGGCCGGCCCTGGAGCGAATCGCGGCCAGCGCGCAGAGGATGACGGCGATGCCGCCGACCACGGTCGGCCAGGTGAGTCGTTCGTGGAGCAACAGCGTGGCCCAGAGAATGCTCATGACCGGCTGCGTCAGTTGGGTTTGGCTGACTTGTGCCATCGGCCCGATCGCCAGCCCGCGGTACCACGCGAAGAATCCGAGGAACATGCTGACCGCCGCGAGATAGGCGAAGGCCGCCCATTCGGTGGCACCTGCGACCGGCGGTCTACCCGCCACGGATACGCAGGTCAGGGCCACCATTAGTGGCGACGAGACCACCAGCGCCCACGAAACCGTCTGCCATGCACCGAGTTCACGGGCCAGCAGGCCGCCTTCGGCGTAACCTACCGCCGCGGCAACCACGGCGCCGAGCAGTAGGAGGTCCGAGGTCTGGAGCACGCCTATGCCGCCGCCTTGCAGCCCGGCGAAGACCACAGCCGCGACCGCGCCGAGGGTGGCGGCGATCCAGAAGGGAGTCGCCGGCCGTTCCCCGGTCCGCAGCACTGTCGCAACGGCTGTCGCTGCGGGCAGGACGGCGATGACCACGGCGCCGTGGGACGCCGGAACCGTGGTCAATGCATACGACGTCAGCAGCGGAAAGCCGATGACGACGCCACCGGCCACGATCATCAGACGGCCCCACACGATGCCGCGCGGCAGTGGTTGCCGGGTCAGTGCCAGCGCGCCGGTGGCCAGCAGCGTTGCGACGACTGCGCGACCGGACCCGACGAACAGTGGAGACATCGCCCCGTGCTGGACGACGATGCGGGTCAGCGGGACGGTGAACGAGAACGCGAGGACGCCGAGCACACCCCAGGCGAACCCGGAACGTGGCGATAGCGGGTCCGAATGATTAGCGATAGCGCTACTCTGGTTCTTCATGTTTGACGATAGCAGTAATGCGGGTGCGTCCGGCGTGGGGTTTTTGTCGTCGGACCCGGGCGTCAGGCCAGTTGCGCTGCCAATGCCTGCCCGAGCACCCGCACGCCATCGGTGAAGCGGGCTGGGTCGGTGCCGGTGTAGCTCAGCCGGGTATAGGTGCCGACCGGTTCGGCGGGAAACCATTCCGTGCCCGCGGGAATGAGTACGTCGGCGTTGGCGCAATCGCGCACCAATCGATCCAGGTCGACTTCGTCGGGCAAGCGGGCCCAGAGGTACAGGCCGCCCTGGGGCAGGTGATCCACCACGGCGTGCGGCGCGTGTTCGGCCAGGCAGCTTGCCAGCAGGTCGCGACGCTCGCGCAACTGCCGCCGCAGGGTGCGGAGGTGCGTTCGCCACGCGGGCTGCAGCACGACTTCCAAAGCGGCAGACTGTAATACGCCGCTGACGTACATGGACTCGGCGGCACGGTCGGCGAGGATGCGGTCACGTACCGGACCGCGGGCGATGATCGCGCCGATCCGTACCGCGGGCGACATGCTCTTGGTGAGCGATCGCAGGTACACCACGTGCCCGACATCGTCGTACGCGGCCAGGGGCACGGGGGTGCTGTCGATGCCGAAGTCGTGGGCCCAGTCATCCTCGATCAGGAAGGCACCTTTGTCGCGCACCACTGCCATGACTTGTTCGCGGCGGGCCGGCGACCATTGTGCGCCAGTCGGATTCGCGAAGTTCGGTTGCGCGTAGAACACTCGCGCTCCCGTCTCGGTGAAAGCGCGGGCGAGATCGTCGGGATCCGGGCCGTCGGCGTCGCCGGCGACCGGGGCTATTCGTACATCGGCGTGTGTCGCCGCGAGGATCGCGCCCCAATACGTCGGGGATTCCATCAGTACCGGGTGTCCGGGCCCGACCAGTGCGCGAAATATCGAGCTGAGGCCACTCTGGGTACCGGGGACGACGATGACGTCGCGAGGCGCCGGCGCGGCGATTCCGGCCGGGGTCACCGCCGCCAATTCACCGGCGAACCAGGTCTGCAACTCCGGTAGGCCCGTCACGGGTGGTCGGCTCATGGCTGCGCCCGCCCGTGCGGCCCGGCTCAGCGCGCTCCGGACGGTGCGTTCGGGCAACAGATCGACCGCCGGGAAACCGGAGTGCAACCCGATCGCGTCGTGGGTGGTGTCGCGCAATGCGGCGGGCAGACTCGGCGTCCGGGTGTTGGCGGCGCGCAGCGCGCCGGCTTGCCAATTGAAGCTCAACGGACGCGCGGCGCGGGCGCCCCTGACGAAGCTGCCGGCGCCGGGCCGGCTCTCGACGAGGCCCAGGCCGATCAAGGTCTGCATGGCGCGCTGCACGGTTACCGGGCTGGCCTCGTAACGTGCCACGAGAGCGCGGCTGGACGGCAGCTGTGCACCTGGCGCAGCGTCGCGTATCCACGCGCGCAGGTCGGCGACGATCCGGTCGGCGCTACTGGGCCCCATCGAAAGGATGGTAGCGCTTTCCGTATGCGGTACCTGCTGGAGCCGTTCGGGTGCTCATGTGCGATCGACGGCGGAATCCGGCCCCGAGGATGGATCTCACAAAACTGTCACGGTTCTGTCTCGGTGTGCCTCCGCGCCGCCCGCTTGTCACACTTCTAACATCAGCCCCAATGGCAACGCACACATCATCCGTTTCACGCTCGGCCGCGTTGTTGTCGGTCGTCGCGGTCGCAGGAGCGATGACGGCCTGCACCCCGAAGCCCAACGGCCCAGAGCCGACCGCGCAGGCGTTCTTCGCCGCCCTCGGCCGTGGGGATACGGCCGCCGCCGCCGAACTGGCCGACAAACCCAATGACGCACGCACCGCGATCAACCAGGCCTGGTCGGGCCTGCAGGCGACCAAGCTCGACGCGCAGGTCCTCGGCTCCAAGTACACCCAGGACACCGGCAAGATCACCTACCGGTACACCTGGCACCTGCCCAAGGACCGCACCTGGGCCTACACCGGACAGCTCAACATGATCCGGCAGGACGGCCGGTGGCAGGTCCGTTGGGGCAGCACGGATCTCCATCCCAACCTGGGGGAGCACCAGAGCTTCCAGTTGCGCGCCGATCAGCCGATCCGGGCCTCGGTCAATGAACTCGGTGGCACGAACGTTCTGGTACCCGGGTACCACTACAACTACGCGCTGAACGCGCGCTCCGCCGCCGGTGACCTGATGCGGACATCCCGCGTGGTCGCCGACGTGCTGCGGCAGTTCGACAACACCATGGACGCCCAGCGGCTGGCCGAGCAGGCCAGCTCGTCCACCGGCCCGCTGAACCTGATCACCCTGCGCCGCGAGGACAACGACAAGGTGTCGGGCGCCCTCGCACATCTGCCTGGCGTGGTGATCACGCCACAGCCGGAGATGGTGCCCACCGATCCCCGGTTCGCGCCGGCCATCGTCACCGAGGTCAAGAAGCAGGTCGCCGATCAGCTGGTCGGACAGGCCGGCTGGCGCGTCGTCAGCGTCAACCAGAACGGCGCCGACATCGACGTCCTCAACGAGGTTCCCGGCAAGCCGGCCCCGTCGATCACCATCAGCCTGGACCGCAACGTCCAGAACGCAGCCCAGGACGCGGTGAACATGGTGGGCCGCAAGGCGATGATCGTCGCCATCAAGCCGTCGACCGGCGAAATCCTGGCTGTTGCCCAGAACGCGGCGGCCGACGTCGACGGCCCGACCGCCACCATGGGCCTGTACCCGCCCGGCTCGACGTTCAAGATGGTCACCGCCGGCGCCGCCATCGAAACCGACATGGCCGGCCCCAACACGCTGCTCGGCTGCCCCGGCACCATCGACATCGGACAGCGCACCATCCCGAACTACGACCGGTTCGACCTCGGCGTCGTCCCGATGTCCCGGGCCTTCGCGAACTCCTGCAACACGACGTTCGCCGAGCTGGCGAGCCGGATGCCGCCGCGTGCCCTGACGAATGCGGCGGCCCAGTACGGCATCGGTGCCGACTACCAGGTCGCCGGCATCGACACCGTCACCGGGAAGGTGCCCCCCACGGTGAACCTGGCCGAGCGCACCGAGGACGGTTTCGGCCAGGGCAAGGTCGTGGTCAGTCCGTTCGGCATGGCGCTGGCGGCGGCCACCGTCGCGGCCGGCAAGACCCCGCTCCCGCAGCTGATCGAGGGCCGCCCGACCACGGTGACCGGCAGCACCGCACCCATCACACCGAAGATGCTGGACGGTCTGCGGCCCATGATGCAGCTGGTGGTGACCAACGGCACCGCCAAGGATCTGCGGGGCAGCGGCGACGTCCGGGGGAAGACCGGTGAAGCCGAATTCTCGGGCGGCTCGCATGCCTGGTTCGCCGGCTACCGGGGCGACATGGCCTTCGCGGCGCTGATCGTCGGCGGCGGCGGGTCCGAAACCGCGGTCCGCATGTGCCGGGACATGTTCAAGGGCCTGCCGCCGGATTACCTGGTCTGAGTAGCCTGTTTGGATGACCAACAGCGACGAGATCGCGGTCCTGCGCGTCTCCGACGCGGACCGCAACGGCACGCTCCGGCGGCTGCACAACGCGGTCGCGCTGGGGCTCATCGACATGAACGAGTTCTCCGAACGATCCGCGCTGGTCGCCCTCGCCCGTCAGCAGGCCGAGCTGGCGGTGCTGGTCGGTGACCTGCCGGCGCCCAACGCCATCGTGACGGGCTCGGCCGACCGGGTCGAGCTGCGCGGTGTCATGGGCTCTTTGAAGCGGCAGGGCGAATGGGTCGTGCCGACCCGGCTCGCGCTGGTCCGCCGTATCGGCTCGATCGACCTGGACCTCACCCGCGCCCGCTTTGGCGGCCCCATCGTCGTCATCGAACTCGATCTCAAGTTCAGCTCTCTGGACCTCCGGCTGCCCGATGGCGCCAGCGCATCCATCGACGACGTCGAGGTGGCCGTCGGCAGTGCCACCGACCATCGCAAGGACGCACCCGCCGATGGCACCCCGCACGTGATCCTGACCGGGCGGGTGGTCTTCGGGTCGGTCGACATCCGCGGGCCGCGCCGGGGCCTGTTCGGCCGCGGCGACCGGTAGCCGCGCGACGATCAAGCGGCGAGGCACGAGCCGCGTTGAGGAGTGCGGCAAATACGTCCAGCTGCGGCGCTCGCTAAGCTGGGACGATGTCTGTTCGTACCGCGCTTCGCCCCGGCGAGGTGTCTGCCACCCTTCCGGTGCCCAAGTCGATCCCGCGTCCGGAGTACGCGTGGAAGCCGACGGTGCGCGAAGGTAGCGAGCCCTGGGTGCAGACGCCCGAGGTGATCGAGAAGATGCGCGTCGCCGGCCGTATCGCGGCCCAGGCCCTCGCCGAGGCCGGCAAGGCCGTCGCACCCGGCGTCACCACCGACCACCTGGACCGGGTGGCGCACGAGTACATGCTCGACCACGGCGCCTACCCGTCGACACTGGGCTACAAGGGCTTTCCCAAGTCCTGCTGCACCTCGCTGAACGAGGTCATCTGCCACGGCATCCCGGACTCGACGGTGATCGAGGACGGTGACATCGTCAACATCGACGTCACCGCCTACATCGACGGCGTGCACGGCGACACCAACGCCACCTTCCTGGCCGGTGACGTCTCGGAGGAGCACCGGCTGCTGGTCGAGCGCACCCACGAGGCCACCATGCGGGCCATCAAGGCCGTGAAGCCGGGACGGCAGCTGTCGATCGTCGGCCGGGTCATCGAGTCCTACGCAAACCGGTTCGGCTACAACGTGGTTCGCGACTTCACCGGACACGGCATCGGGGAGACCTTCCACAACGGACTGATCGTGTTGCATTACGACAAGCCCGAGGTCGACACCGTGCTGGAACCGGGCATGACCTTCACCATCGAGCCGATGATCAACCTCGGCTCGCTGGACTACGAGATCTGGGACGACGACTGGACCGTCGCCACCAAGGACAAGAAGTGGACGGCGCAGTTCGAACACACCCTCGTGGTGACCGACGACGGCGCCGACATCCTGACCCTGCCCTGATGTGACAGGCGGCGCTCTGCTGGTCGCCGGCACCACGTCGGACGCCGGTAAGTCCATGGTGGTGGCCGGGCTCTGCCGACTGCTGGCGCGCAAGGGCATGCGCGTGGCGCCGTTCAAGGCGCAGAACATGTCGAACAACTCGGCCGTGACGGTCGAGGGCGGCGAAATCGGCCGGGCCCAGGCGATGCAGGCCCGGGCGGCCGGGCTGGCGCCGAGCGTGCGGTTCAACCCGATCCTGCTCAAACCCGGCGGGGACCGGACCTCACAGCTGGTGGTGCGCGGCGTGGTCGCCGGCACCGTGGCCGCGGGCGATTACTTCACCCGAAGGACCCAGCTGGCTGGCGTCGTCGCCGACGAATTGGCCGCGCTCCGAAGCGAATTCGATGTGGTCATCTGTGAGGGCGCCGGCTCGCCGGCCGAGATCAACCTGCGGGCCACCGATGTCGCGAACATGGGACTGGCACGCGCCGCGAATCTGCCGGTGGTCGTCGTCGGCGACATCGACCGCGGCGGGCTCCTGGCACACCTGTACGGCACGGTGGCAGTACTCGAGCCTGAGGATCAGAAACTGATCGCCGGCTTCCTGGTCAACAAGTTCCGCGGTGACCCGGCGCTACTGGAACCCGGTCTTCGGCAACTGGAATCGCTCACCGGCCGCCCGACCTACGGGGTGATCCCGTACAGCGACGATCTGTGGCTCGATGCCGAGGACTCGCTGTCGGTCACGCCGCGCGGGCAGCTGGGGCGGCCGACGGCGCCGCGGGGTGCCGAGGCACTGACCGTCGCCGCGGTGCGGCTGCCCCGGATTTCGAACTCCACCGATGTCGAGGCCCTGGCATGTGAGCCCGGTGTACACGTCCACTGGGTCGACACCGCGGCCGAGTTGGCCGGCGCCGACGTGGTGGTATTGCCCGGCAGCAAGGCGACGGTCTCTGACTTGAGCTGGCTCCGCGGACGCGGACTCGCGGAAGCCGTTGTGGCACATGCTCGGTCGGGTCGCGCGGTGCTGGGCGTCTGTGGTGGATTCCAGATGCTGTGCGCGACGATCGACGACACGGTCGAATCCGGCGCGGGCCGGGTGTCTGGCTTGGGTCTGCTCGATGTGGACATCGAGTTCGATGCCGACAAGACCCTGAGGCACTGGGATGCCCCGTTGTACGGGTACGAGATTCACCACGGCCAGGTCGCGCGCAGCACCGAGTCCGATTGGCTGGGCGTCGGCATTCGCCGGGACCAGGTGTACGGCACGCACTGGCACGGGCTGCTGGACAACGACGCTGTGCGCCGGACCTGGCTCACCGAGGTCGCGGCGGCCTGTGGCAAGGACGGATTCACGGTGGCCGACGACGTGAACGTCGCGGCCCGGCGCGACGCCCAACTCGACGTGATGGCCGATCTGCTTGCCGCGCACGTGGATATCGACGCGGTGCTGAAGCTGGTGGAATCCGGAGCGCCGGCGCGGCCGGTCATCGCCACCGGTCTCCGGCAGTGATCAGGTCGGTTCGGCGACCGGTTCTGCCGGCTCTACTGGTTCCTCGACCTGCTTGATGGGGCCGGTGAACCAGTTCTTCACCGACACGTGCCAGTAGATGTACAGCAGCAGTAGGACGCCACCGACCAGCAGCGGCGTGTAGTTGACGAATTTCCATTCGAAGGTCGGATCCCACGGCACCCCGCCCAGCGACGTAGGGAACATCGCGATGACCGAGGTGACCGTGATCTCGGCCAGCGCGACCGGTGCCATCCACCGGTGGTGGCCGCGCAGATTCCAACTGCCCGTTTCGAATTCATCGCCGGCGCGCCAGCGGTAGTAGATCGGTACGGCGAAGCACAGATAGACCCCGACGACCCCGATGGAGACCACGGCGTAGAACGCCACGGGGGTCGGAGTGCCGTTGATGTCGACCTTGACCAGGGCCGGCAGGGTCAGTGCGGCGGCCGCGACCGCGGTGACAGTGACACTGTGTGTCGGCACCCGGTGCTTGTTGACCTCCGACCACCAGCGGTGGCCCGGCACCGCGCGGTCCCGGCTGAACGCGAACAGCATGCGGGATGCGCTGGTCTGGCAGGCGACGGCGCAGAAGAACTGGCCCGCGGTCGAGATGAACAGCACCGCCGTCGCCCACTTCGAACTCATCGCCTGGTTGAAGATCGCGGCCACCGCGCCACCGCCCTTGGACACCGCGTCGGCATCCTGGACTGCAAACAGGAAGGCCAACAAGAGAATCCAGCCGCCGACGGCCGAGTAGAAGATGGATCGCCAGATGCCTTTGGCGGCCGCGCCCGCCGCGCTCTTGGTCTCCTCCGACAGGTGGGCCGATGCGTCGTAGCCGGTGATCGTGTACTGCGTGAGGATCACCGAGATCGGCAGCACCACGAGCAGCCAACCGGCGCCCGAGGTGGCACCCCCGAACATGCCGCTGTTGTTGATCGTCTTGGCGAAGACATCCGAGAAGCTCGCGTGGTGGCTCGGGACGAAGATCAGGATGCCGATCACCGCGGCCGCGCCGAAGACGTGCCACCAGACCGAGACGTTGTTGATGATCGCCAGCAGATGGCTGGAGAAGATGTTGATGAGCGCCGAGATGCCCAGGATGCCCACGAAGATGAGGAACGTCCTGGTGAGGCTGTATCCCGCCAGCCAGTCGGCGCTGAGGGTGCCCAGCGTGAGGTCGATGAACGTCGCGCAGCCGTAGGCCACGGACGCCAGGATGGCCACCAGGCCGATGAGATTGAGCCAACCGGCATAGAAGCCGGCCTTGGCTCCGCCGAGTTTGGCTGCCCACCAATAGATTCCGCCAGAAGTTGGAAAGGCCGACACCAGTTCGGACATACATAGCCCGATGACGAGGATGAACGCAGCGACGATCGGCCAGCCCCAGGCGATGGCGGCCGGCCCGCCGTTGTTCCAGCCCAGTCCGAACGAGGTGAAGCACCCCGAGAGGATCGAGATGATCGAGAACGAAATGGCGAAATTGCTGAAACCGGACCACGAGCGCTGCAGCTCCTGGCTGTATCCGAGCTTGGCCAGTAGCAGCTCGTCTTCGGTAAGTGCTTCGTGTCCTTCTGGCACTGTGGCCTCCTTAGGCGCCCCGGATGTTGAAGAACAATAGGGTGCGTCCGGGTTTCGCGCTGGCCAACTGATGTCACCGTTTCGGCGATGTTTCGGATTGCTCTCAGCCGTGGAGGTTGCGGTACTCCTCGATGGCGCCGGGGTGCAACAGGATTCGGCCCGTCTGGATCATGGATGGCGGTTGCAGGTATTGCAGGCCGCGGACTTCAGGCGGCATGAGCTGTGTTGCGTCCGTTGCCAATACGTCGACCGCGGCGGCGGCCAGCGGGTTCGGCAGGCCCGGCCGGCACAGCAGCAGATCCGGCGAGCCGATGGTGTACACGCTGGTCGGCACGTAGGCGCCGACCGGTGCGCGCAGGAGGAGGTACGGGTAGGACGTCAGTTCGGCCATCGGTGCGACCCATGGCGTCAGGTCCAGGATGCGCAGTGGCAGCGTCTTGTCGAGCTCGGCGATGGCCGGTGTCGGGATACCGCCGGACCAGACAAGGGCGTCGATGGTGCGGTTGCCGAGCGCGGCCACCGCCTCGTTCAGCCACAGGTGGACCCGCTGGATCCGGTCGGTCAGTTTCGCTGCACGAAAGAGCGCCGTGGTGACGGCTGCGACGCCGGAACCAGGTGGTCCAGTGGAAACCCTCAGTCCGGCAAGATCATTCACCTGACGGATGGCCGAGTGGTCGGGCACGACAAGCTGCACATAGTTCTCGTAAACTCGGGCGACTGCCAGCGGCGAGTCGGCCACCGGTGCGGACCGCAGTTGTTGTTCGACCACGTCTGCCTGCGCGAGTGCCATGTCAGCCTGGCCGGACTGCAACAGATTGAGATTGTCGACGCTGCCGGCGGTGGGCAGCACGGTCACCGTGATGCCGGGATACCGGACCCGCAGGCGTTGGGCGAAGATCTCGCAGACCGCCAGATACAAACCGCCGCGATCACCCGCGGCCAGTCGGACGGTGCCGTGCGTATTGTTCGGCAGACAGCCTGCGACGACTGCCGCGGTCGTGGATGCGAGGAATGCACGTCGGGTCAGCGTCATGGTGCACTCGCCGGCAGGTGATAGCGGACCGCGAGACCGCCGTCCGGGGACTGGACGACCGAGGCCAATCCTCCGTGCGCGGCAGCGATTTCGGTGGCGATGGCCAGGCCGAGGCCGGTGCCCTGGCTGTCGCTGTGTCCGCGCCAGAACCGGGTGGCGGCCCGACCGATGGTGTCGGCCGGCAGGCCGGGGCCATCGTCACTGACGGTGAGATCGATGCCGGCGTCGGTGGGAACGGTCGACACCGTGACGGTGGTACCTGTCCCGGAGTAGCGCAGTGCGTTGTCGAGCGCGATGTCCAGGAGCTGCTCGACATCGTGGCGTGGCATCTGCACCGCCAGATGCGGGTGTGCCGTCGCGAACCGCAGTCGTTGATCATTGCGGTCGGCCGTGGTCTGCCAGAAGGTCAGGCGCTGTTCGGCGACACTGTCCAGATCCGTCGAATCCTGAACTGCCGCAGCCAGACCGGAGCGGTGACTGTGGCTGGCCTCCTCGGCGCGTGCCAGCCGAAGCAATTGCGCCAGTAGGTTCTCCAGCCGGTCCAGCTCGGCAGACATCGAATCGTAAGTCGGGCGCCCCGATTCGGCGACGTGGTCTTCGAGGGTGTCGGCGCGCAGCCGGACGGCGGCGAGTGGGTTGCGCAACTGGTGGGAGGCATCGGCGATGAGCCGGCGTTGGTGATCGAGGGAGGCGTGCACCGCCTGCGCCATCGCGTTGAACGCGGACGTGAAACGTCGCAGTTCAGGCGGTCCCGAAACGTGAGCCGGCTGGCCGGCGATGCCGCCGGCCATGTCCTCGACCGCGCGCTCGAGCCCGACCAGCGGACGGAGCACCCACCGCGTCACGCTCTGGGCGGCGACTGCCGCCACCCCGAGCAACACGATGCATGCCGCTGCGATCCATAACCAGTCCACGCTGATGTCGTGCGCCGCCCGGGACGGGTCGACGCCAAGGACCACCGCGCCGACCAGCTCGCCGCCCCGCCGAATTCCCTTGGCGGCCAACATCGGTCGTCGGTCCCAGGGCATGATCCGGACCCGGGGCGCGGCGGGCGCGTCGGACAACGCGCGCTCCGCGGCGGTCGTCACGCCCGGATCGGTGACGGAGAGGCCGCCTGCCGCGAGCGTCCGGCCATCCGCATCGACGATCAGTGCGCCCTCGCCGTACACCCGGTGGTAGCGCTCGACCAGTTCCGCGTCGGGTGCGCCGGCGGTGGCGGCGATGTCGGCAAGCGTCGCCAGTTGCCGGTCACGCTCGGTGTGCAGGACGTTGGTGCGGTGATCGGCCAGGCTCAGCGCCAGCGGGATCGCCAACGCCATTGTCGCGATGAGCAGGAGCGTCATCAGTAGTGCGCGAACCCGCAGACCCACGTCAGTGGTCCAACCGGTACCCGAAACCGCGCACGGTGTGCAGCGGTACTCCGGTCAACTTGGCCCGAATCTGGCCGACGAAGAAATCCAGGGATCGGGACCGCCCGACGACGGCGGTGCCCCAGCATTCGAGCATGACCTCTTCACGGCTGACGGCCTCACCCTGACGGGCAGCCAGGGTGGCCAGAATCTGATACTCGGTCTTGGTCAGGGGCTGCCTCTGGCCCGCCATGGTGACCTCGTGGCGGTCTCGGTCGATGGTGACCGGGCCGGCGACGACAGGCGGGTGTGTGACCGGACCGGCGCCGCGTTGCACCCGCCGCATGACGGCCTCGATCCGCGCCAGCAACACCGCCTTTCGCACCGGCTTGACCAGGTAGTCGTCGGCCCCCGCGCGGAGCCCCAGAACCACCGCACCGTCGCTGTCGCGCGCGGTCATGATGATCACCGGCGCGCTCGATGCCCGGCGTAGCGTGCGCAGCACGTCCAGCCCGTCCATGTCGGGCAGGCCCAAATCCAGGAGCACCAGGTCACAGCCCTTGACGCGGTTCAGCGCGTCGTCTCCACGGGTGGTGTGGATGACGGTGAGGCCGTTCTGTTCCAGGAGCTCGGCCAGTGCAGCCGCGACACCCTGATCGTCCTCGACGAGCAGCACGCGCATGGCCCTGATGGTAGGTGGCCGGTTACCCAGGCCAGCTGATTTCCCTCTGAATCTGAGGATCGCGCAAGGAAAGGCCCTGTTTGGGCGGCCAGGTATTCCGGCGGACCGCGCACCCCTAAAACATGTGCTCATCAACAGGATTGAGGAGGTCACGATGTACCCGAACACTCACTTCCCCGGGGCGACGGTCTCCGTCGTGGCAGGCGCCGCCGGCACGGAATCGTCGTGGATCCCGATACTGGTGTGCTTCGCGATCGTCGGGATCACCGTCGGGACGGCCATTCTGCTGGGCAGGCGACAGCCTCGCCGTCGCGCGGGCACAGGCCGTCGTGCTGGCGCAGGCCGTCGTGCGGGCGCGGCCGGTGGTTACGGGTACGGCTACACCAGCTCCGGTGGTGGCTGGGACGCAGGCGGCGTCTCCGGATGCCCGGACGGTGGCGGCTCGGTTGGCTGCGGCGGTGGTGGGGGCTGCGGCGGCGGAGGTTGCGGTGGTGGCGGCGGTGGTGGCTGCGGTGGGGGCGGTTGCTGAATATCGGTACCTGCGGTCCCGCGTCGTTCGCTACGGTGGCGTCATGCCAATCATCCCGACCGTCGACGGTTTCGGCGCCACCGTCGACGTGTCTGGCCCCGACGACGCCACGACTGTCGTCATGCTCACGACGAAACAGGCGACGAGCGCCTTGTGCGAGCTGCTCCACACCGCATCGCTACGCACAGTGGTGATCGAGGCCGACGACCGGCTGACCGTGAATTCGGTTGTCGGCATTCTGGATACGCTCGGGGTGAAGTGGGCACTGCTGTTCGCCGACGGCGGTGGGGGTGAGCTGGCCTGGCGGCTGGCCGCCACTCGACTGGACCGGTTCACCGCCCTGGTGGCCATCGACGGCAGCCATCCGCGAGCCGGCGCGGAGTCGGACGACGCGTGCCCACCGGTGGAGATCAACACCACCGTCGTCGTAACCACCGCCGACGCCCGTGCGCGGGCGCAAGCCGGGCAGCGCTTCATCTACGGCGAATTCCGGCTGTCCGAGTTGGTGGGACGGCGCAGCGCCGAGGAGTTCACCGCCCAGGTGGCCAACGAGATCGTGCTGCGCAGCAGCACCTGGTAGGCCGGCCGGTCTCGGGAGCGAAGCGACGAGAGAGGTGCCTGTCGGTCCAGGCCGTTATCGTGACGACATGGACGGCACGGACTCGACGGCCGGGCTAGCGCTCGCGCCACACGAGTTGCTTCGTGCGTTCAACGCGAAGACGCTGGCCCGCGGCGAGACCTATGCGAACCAAGGGCGGGTCGTCGCGGCGAGGTACGACCCGGTCGACGGGACGCTGATCGGCTCGTGCCTGGGTTCGAACTCCCAGTACTACGACGTCGAAGTCGCGTTGTCGGGTCCTCGCGGCGGCCTGGAGATCGAGTACTCGGTCTGCACCTGCCCGGTGGGGCACTACTGCAAACATGCCGTCGCCCTGCTGCTGGCGGCGATTCCGCGCGCACCCGACAGGGCGGCCCCGCAACGCTGGCAAGTGGTGCTGGGTTCGCTGCTGGACGAGATGACCGGCCTCGATACCGACCCCGGCGGCAAGCCACTGGCCCTGGAGTTCGGGATGCTGCCGGCGGGCCGCTATCACACGACACCGATCGCGACGCTGCGGACGCTGACTGTCGGCAAACGCGGAAATTGGATCAAGAGCGGCATCAACTGGCGGCGCCTGTTCGACACCGCCGACCCGGGTGAGTTCGACCGAGGCCAGTACGGGGCGCTGCGGGCGCTCGTGCTCGCGGTGCCCGGCTACTACCCGTACAGCAGCGATCAGTTGGTGCTTTCGGCTGTGGCGCAGAGCTTTTGGACCGACCTGGCCCTGGCCGTCGAAGTCGGCGTCACCCTCATTCCCGGAGCCGGAATCCGGGCCGTGGAGCTCGCCAAGGAGGTCCAGTTGCGGCTGGATTTCACCGCCTCCGACACCGGCGGCGCGCAGATGTCGACGGTGCTCGTCGTCGACGGTGAACCGCGGGCACCCGAAGGCGTCGGGCTGGTGGGCTCACCCACACCACATGGCATCCATCAACTGGTGGACGGCATCCTGCATCTCGGGGCCTTCGCGCCGGTACCCGGTCCCACGCTGCTCAAGTTGATCGCCAATGACGAGAAGGTGCAGATTCCACCCGAGGCGCTCTCCGAGTTCGCGGTGGACGTGCTGCCGCGGCTGCGCCGAACGGTCGCAGTCGACATGGTGGAGGGGTTGTTCGCCGAACCCGACGTCGTCGGGCCGCTGCCGGTGCTGCAGATCACGGCCAATGACGTTGACGGGCAAGTGAAGTGGCGTACCCGGTACGAGGTGAATGGTCAGCGTCAGGAGTTCGACGCGGTGGGCGTCACCCGTACCAGCGGTATCCGGGACACTGCCGCCGAGGATGTGATGTGGCGGGCGGTCGCGCCCGCGCTGGAGGCGGTTTCGGGGCTGTCCGCGGCGGATGACCCGCTGGCCTCACTGCTGTTGTCGCGCCGGCTGTCCCTGATCCAGATCGCGGTGTTGTGCGACGAAGTGCTGCCGCAACTCGCCGGGTACGAACAGCTGATCATCGAAATCGACGAACGGGCCGCGGCTTTCCGGCGGTCGGTCGCCGGTGCGCAACTCGGGTTCGGTACCGCCTCCTCCGACGACCTGCCCGAGCAGGACTGGTTCGACCTGCACATCACCATCGATGTCGACGGCCATCCGGTGGCGCTGTCCGCGGTCATCGCCGAATTGGCTTTGGGCGCAACACACATGCTGCTGTCGAACGGGGTGTACTTCCGGCTCGACACCCCCGAGCTGCTGAAGCTGCGGGCGCTGATCGAAGAAGCCCAGGCGCTGGGGGAGCTCGACGACGACCGGGTGAATGCGTCGTCGCTGAACGCGACGTTGTGGGACGAGCTGCTCGGACTCGGCGTCGTCGACCGTGAACTGGCGCAGTGGCGGGACAACATGGCGCGGCTCGCGGCCGCGCAGCCGCCCGTCGCGGTGCCCGTTCCGGTCGGGTTGCGGGCCGAGCTGCGCGACTATCAGCGCGACGGACTCAATTGGCTGGCGTTCCTGTGGGACAACGGGATCGGCGGTGTGCTGGGCGACGACATGGGCCTGGGCAAGACCGTCCAGACCCTGGCCCTGATCAGCCGTGCTGTCGAGCAGGGTGCGGGCAAGTTCCTTGTCGTGGCGCCCACCAGTGTGGCGTCCAACTGGGCCGCGGAGTGCGCGAAGTTCGCGCCAGGGCTCACCACCGTCGTCGTGTCCAGTACGGAGGCGCGCGGCGCGGTCCCCATCGCCGAGCAGGTCGCCGCGGCCGACATCGTCGTCACCACCTACACGCTGCTCCGCATCGACAACGACAGGTACCGGGAAATCGCCTGGGCCGGAATGATTCTCGACGAGGCGCAATTCGTCAAGAATCACCACAGCAAGACCCACCAGTGCGCCCGCCGCCTCGACGCGCCGTTCAAGCTGGCCATCACCGGTACTCCGATGGAGAACAACTTGATGGAGCTGTGGTCGCTGCTGTCGATCACGGTGCCGGGGTTGTTCCCCAGCCCCAAGATCTTCGAGCGCTACTTCCGCAGGCCCATCGAGTCCGATGGCGAGCCCGGCCGCCTGGCCCTGCTGCGGCGGCGGATCAAGCCGGTGTTGTTGCGTCGCACCAAAGATCAGGTGGTCAAGGAACTGCCGCCCAAGCAGGAGCAGGTGCTGGCCATCGAACTGTCGGTCAAGCACCGGAAGATCTACGACACCCGCCTGGCGCGGGAACGGCAGAAAGTGCTCGGCCTGTTGGGCGAGTGGGAGAAGAACCGCTTCCAGATCTTCCGGTCCCTCACGCTGTTGCGGCAGCTCAGCCTGCACCCCGGGCTGGTCGATGCCGAGGAGATGGAGGCCGGGTCCACCAAGGTGGACTTCCTCATCGAACAATTGGATCAGCTGGTCGCCGAGGACCACAGCGCGCTCGTGTTCAGTCAGTTCACCGGATTCCTGGCGATCCTGCGGGACCGTCTGGACGCCGCCGGGATCGAGTACAGCTACCTGGACGGGTCGGTGGAAGCACGGCGCCGGGCGGACGCCATCGACGACTTCGGTGCCGGCCGGACCAAGGTGTTCCTGATCAGTCTGAAAGCCGGCGGCTTCGGGCTGAATCTCACCGCCGCCGACTACTGCTTCCTGTGCGACCCGTGGTGGAGCCCGGCCGCCGAAGCGCAGGCCGTCGACCGGGCGCATCGCATCGGCCAGCAGCGCCCGGTGAACGTCTATCGGCTGGTGTCCGAGAACACCATCGAGGAGAAGGTGATCGCGCTGCAGGAGCGAAAGCGCGCGCTGTTCGCCGCGGTGATCGACGACGGCGACATGTTCGGCACCGCAATAACCGCCTCCGACATACGCGAACTGCTGAGCTGAGGGAGACTGGACCGCATGCGTTTTTCGTTGTCCGGTCAGGATTGGGGGCGGCTGGCGGCGATGTTCGGCGTCATTGTCGCACTGCACGTCGTCGGCTGGGGGACCCTGATCCTCGTCGTCGTACCCGAGCACCACACCGTCGGCGGGACGGCGCTCGGCATCGGGATCGGCCTCACCGCGTACACCCTGGGATTGCGGCACGCGTTCGACGCCGACCACATCGCCGCCATCGACAACACCACCCGCAAGCTCATGGCCGACAACTCAAGCGGGCGCGGCGGTGACCGGCCGCTCAGCGTGGGATTCTTCTTCTCCCTTGGGCATTCGACCATCGTGTTCGGCCTGGCCCTGCTGCTGTCACTGGGCATCACGTCGATCGTCGGTCCGCTGCAGGACGATTCGTCGATGCTGCACCGGTACACGGGACTCATCGGCGCCGGTGTCTCGGGGTTCTTCCTGTATCTGATCGCCGCCATCAATGTCGTTGTGCTGGTCGGCATCCTGCAGGTGTTCCGGCGGATGCGCCGCGGTGAGTACGACGAGGCCGCGCTCGAACATCAGCTCAACAATCGCGGGTTCATGAACCGCATCCTGCGCCGGTTCACCCGCACCATCAGCAAGCCGTGGCAGATGTATCCGCTCGGCGCGCTGTTCGGCCTGGGTTTCGACACCGCGACCGAGGTGGCGCTGCTGGTGCTGGCCGGGACCGGCGCTTCGGCCGGATTGCCGTGGTACGCAATCCTTTGTCTGCCGGTGCTCTTCGCGGCCGGGATGAGCCTGCTGGACACCATCGACGGTGCCTTCATGAATGTCGCGTACGGCTGGGCGCTGGCCCGGCCGGTGCGCAAGGTCTATTACAACCTCACCATCACCGGGCTGTCGGTCCTGGTGGCCCTGGTGATCGGCACCATCGAACTGCTCGGGTTGCTGGCCGAGGAGTTGGGCTGGTCCGGTGGCATCTGGGCCTGGATCGGCGGAATCGACCTGAACGTCCTCGGATTCGGCATCGTCGGACTGTTCGTCGTCACCTGGGTGGTGGCGCTGCTGGTTTGGCGGTGGGGCCGCATCGAAGAGAAGTGGACGGCCCGGCTCAGCCCCGCCGACGGCTAGCTCAAGCCCAGCAGCGCGTTTTCGATCACCTCGGACAGCGCCGGGTGAATCCAGTACTGACCGCGGGCCACGTCCTGCGCCGTCTGCCCGAACGACATCGCCTGGATCAGGGGCTGGATCAGGGACGACGCCTGATAACCCATCAGGTGCGCGCCCAGGATCCGGCCGGTGCCGCGCTCGCCGATGAGTTTGACGACGCCCGTGGTGTCTTCCATGGCCCAGCCGTAGGCGGTGTCGCCGTAGTCCTGCACCTTGATCACGACGTCGAAACCGGCTGCCCGCGCCTCGGCTTCGTTCATGCCGACCATCGCGACCTGGGGGTCGGTGAACACCGCGGCGGGAATGAACCGGTGATCGCTGGCCACCAGCTCGCCGTCCCAGTCGCGCAGCAGGTTCTCCTTCACCGTCCGCGCCTCGTGGTTGGCCACGTGCTTGAGCTGGTGATGTGACGACACGTCGCCAAGCGCGAAAATCCCACGCGCCGTGGTGCGTTGGAACTCATCGACGATGACGTAGCCGTCGTCGTCGAGTTCCACCCCGGCCAGCTGCACATCGAGCCGGTCGCCGTTGGGCACCCGGCCCGTGGCGACCAACAGCGCGTCGGCGGTCAGCGTTTCGCCGTCGTCGAACTCGAGCACGACGCCGTCACCGTCGCGCTGTGCGCCGACGACGTTCTCCTGGGTGCGCAGATCCCATTTCTTGCCGACCACCGCGCTGAACCGTCGGCAGATTTCCTCGTCGCAGCGCCGGAGCAATCGATCGCCGCGCAGCACGATGGTCACCTTTGATCCGAGCGACGAGAACACATGCGCGAACTCGACGGAGATGAAGCCGCCGCCGATGATCACCAGATGTTCGGGCAGCGACGGGATTCGCATGATGTCGTCGCTCGTGTAGAAGCGCACGCCGGATTCGGCGATGGTCGGCGGAATATAGCTGCGCGAGCCCGCGGCGATGACCACCCGGTCGGAGGTGAACTCGTCGCCGTCAGCCGTCCGCAACGTGTAAGTACCGTCCGGCCGCCTCGGCCCGAAACGGGTGTGGCCGTACACCGTGACGTTCGGCAGGCTGCGGCGGTACTCCTCGCCACCGGCCGCGATCGGGTCGATGCGGCCGAAGACGCGTTCGACGATGTCCGGCCAGCGCACACCGTCGATGTGGGAGTCGACGCCGAACGTCGCGCTGTGCCGGATGGTCTGGGCGACGTCGGCGGCGTAGACGAACATCTTGGTCGGGATGCAGCCGACGTTCAGGCAGGTGCCGCCGAACGTGCCCTGCTCGCAGATCGCGACCTCGAGGCCGTCGTACCGCTCGTCGAGCACGCTGTTGCCCGAGCCGGTTCCGATGATGGTCAGATCGTAGTGCTTCATGAGGTCAGGCCTGTTCGTGTCGCGTTGTGGGGGAAACCGATTGGGGGAGATACCAATCCAGCCAGTGGTTCAGCTCGTCGAAGGCGACGGCGCGCGGCGCCGGCAGCGACAGGAACACGTCATGTTTGGCGTCGGTGACCGGGACGATCGTGCTGCGGTTGCCGACACACCCCGCCCACCGGGCGATCTGGCCGACGTCGAGCACCGCGTCGCCGCGCTCCATCCCGACCGCGGTGGTGGTCTCGGCCACCGTGTGGTCCGATCGCAGGATCAGGTTCGGCACCCCGACGTCCAGCCCGCGCTGCAGTTGCCGCTGTCCGTGCCGGATGGCGTTGATCCAGCCGATGGTGACCGGGAAGCCGCCCAGCGGTTTCCAGTCCAGGTTGTAGTCGAACTCTCCGCCGTGATCGCGGTGCAGGCTGGTGCCGTAGCCACCCTCGGTCGGCCGGCGGACGACCGTGAGTTTGCGGAACCGGGCCATCGTTTTCAGGGCGCCTGACACCGCAGCCGAGCGCAGCACCGCCGGGCCGTGCAGATCGAAGAACGGGCTGTTGAGGATCAGGCCGGTGACGCGGTGGCTCGCCAGGGCGCCGTCGCGGCGCAACCGGTCGGCGAACAGTGTCGCGATCAATCCGCCGGCGGAGTGGCCGTACAGGCATATCCGGGCAGCCGCCGTGTCGGCGGCGATGAGCTGCAGGGCCCGGCGGAGTTCGCCGTAATAGGACGCCAGGTCGGTGGTGAAATGCGGGGTCTGGCCGGGCCGCCGCGAGCGCCCGCATTTGTGCAGGTCTATCGCGTAGAACGCGATGCCGCGCGCAGCGAAATGGTCGGCGAGTTCGGTCTGGAAGAAGTAGTCGGTATAGCCGTGGACGACCAGTACGGCATGTGCGGCCGGTCCGGGTTGTCCGCGCCGCACGACGGTGGCCACCAGGTCGCCCTCGCCGTCGGGGTCGGCGCCCAGTGCGATGGTCTGCTGCCAGTACCCGGGCAGCACATCCGGCTGCCACTCGGATGGTCCCTGCGCCTCCCGCGAAGTCACGGGTTCAACCCTAACTGCGACAGACGTCACGGGTGATTGCAGTGACATAGTGCGCAAGCGCAAAACCGCGTCGCGATAACCTTGAGCACCGAGCATCCCGTCAATACCGGCGGGTAACCCGAGTACGAAGGACGAGCGATCACGTGTCGAATGCAAACGTAGCTGAGAGCGCACAGACCGACGTCGTCCTCGTGGGCGCGGGAATCATGAGCGCCACCCTCGGTGCGCTGATCCGGCTGCTGGAGCCGGAGTGGTCCATCACCATGATCGAGCGCCTCGACGGCGCCGCCGCCGAGAGCAGCGATCCCTGGAACAACGCGGGCACCGGTCACTCGGCGCTGTGCGAGCTCAACTACACGCCGCAGAACTCCGACGGCACCATCGACATCAAGAAGGCCGTCCACGTCAACGAGCAGTTCCAGGTGACCCGGCAGTTCTGGGCCTACGCCGTGGAGAACGGGGTGCTGCCGGACGTCAAGAGCTTCCTGAACCCCATCCCGCACGTCAGCTTCGTGCACGGAGCCGAGCACCTCGACTACCTGCGCCGGCGTCGCGAGGCGTTGGTCAGCAATCCGTTGTTCTCGACCATGGAGTACATCGACGACAAGGACGAGTTCGCCCGCCGTCTGCCGTTCATGGCCGCACAGCGCGACTTCGCCGAGCCGGTGGCCCTGAACTGGACCACCGACGGAACCGACGTCGACTTCGGTTCGCTGTCCAAGCAGCTCATCGGGTTCGCCGCGCAGCGGGGCATGACCACGATGTTCGGGCACGAGGTGACCAACCTCAGCAAGCAGTCCGACGGCAGTTGGAAACTCAACGTCGTCAACCGGCGCAGCGGCGACCGGCAGAAGATCAACGCCAAGTTCGTGTTCCTGGGCGCCGGTGGCGGCGCGCTGCATCTGCTGCAGAAGGCCGGCATCCCGGAGGCCAAGGGCTTCGGTGGGTTCCCGGTTGGCGGTGCCTTCCTGCGCACCGACAACCAGGATCTGACACTCGCACACCAGGCCAAGGTGTACGGCCAGGCGTCGGTCGGTGCCCCGCCGATGTCGGTGCCGCACTTGGACACCCGCATCATCAACGGCCAGTCCTGGCTGCTGTTCGGGCCATTCGCCGGCTGGTCGCCGAAGTTCCTCAAGCAGGGCTCGGTCACCGATCTGCCGTTGTCGGTCAAGCCCAACAACCTGGCGTCGATGCTCGGCGTCGGCGTCACGGAACTGGGTCTGGTGAAGTACCTGCTCGAGCAGCTGGCCCTCAGTGAGGGCGAGCGCGTCGATTCGCTGCGCGAATTCGCTCCCAGCGCAGTCGATTCCGACTGGGAGCTGGATGTCGCGGGTCAGCGCGTCCAGGTGATCCGCCGCAAGGGCATCGGTGGCGTGCTGGAATTCGGCACCACGGTCCTGACTGCCGAGGACGGCCGGATCGCCGGTCTGCTCGGGGCGTCGCCGGGCGCCTCCACCGCGGTGCCGGCCATGATCGAGGTGCTGGAGCGCTGCTTCGGCGACCGCTACCAGAGCTGGGTGCCCAAGCTCAAGGAGATGGTGCCCTCGTTGGGCGTCGACCTGTCCGGTGAACCCAAGCTCTACCGTGAGGTGTGGGACTGGGGGACCAAGGTGCTCAAACTCGACCAGCCGGCCTGATCCGGGCGGATCGCGCATGACCGTCGCTCCGAGGCGCAGTTGGGCCAAAGATCTTGATGCCGCAACGCTTTACGAGCTGCTGAAGCTGCGGGTCGAGGTCTTCGTGGTGGAGCAGGCGTGCCCGTACCCCGAACTCGACGGCCGTGACCTGCTGGCCGAGACTCGGCATTTCTGGCTGGAAAGCCCTGACGGACAAGTCATTTCGACGCTGCGGCTGATGGAAGAGCATCCCGGGGGCGAGAAGGTGTTCCGGATCGGCCGGGTATGCACCAAACGCAGCGACCGCGGTCAGGGGCACACCACCCGGCTGATGCAGGCGGCGCTGGCCGAGGTGAGTAGCTACCCGTGTCGGATCGACGCCCAGACGTATCTCGAAGAGATGTACGCGCGCCACGGATTCGTCCGCGACGGTGAGGAATTCCTGGAGGACGGCATCCCTCATGTGCCGATGATCAGGCCGGGTCTGGGAGCGGGGCAGCAGTAGTGATTTATCCGTTCAGCGCATTGGTGGGCCAGGACCGGCTCCGGCTGGCGCTCATCCTCTGCGCGGTGCGCCCCGACATCGGCGGCGTGCTGATCCGCGGCGAGAAGGGCACCGCGAAATCGACTGCGGTGCGTGGTCTTGCCGAGGTATTGGCGGCCGTCGACGCCGATGCCCGCCTGGTGGAGCTGCCCATCGGCGCGACCGAGGACCGGGTCGTCGGCTCGATCGATCTGCAGAAGGTGCTGCGGGACGGCGAACACGCCTTCTCACCGGGTCTGCTGGCCCGCGCGCATGGCGGCGTCCTCTACGTCGACGAGGTGAATCTGCTGCACGACCACCTCGTCGACGTACTGCTGGATGCCGCCGCCATGGGCCGGGTGCACATCGAGCGCGACGGCGTCTCGCATTCGCACGAGGCCCGATTCATGTTGGTGGGCACCATGAATCCGGAAGAAGGCGAGCTACGTCCGCAGCTGCTCGACCGGTTCGGACTGACGGTCGACGTCTACGCCTCCCGCGACGTCGACGTCCGCGTCGAGGTGATCCGGCGCCGGATGTCGTACGAGGCGGACCCCGCCGGTTTCGGCGAGCAGTACGCCGCCGCCGACGCGGACCTGGCCGGCCGGATCGCCAAGGCTCGCGGGGCCGTGGCATCGGTGTCGTTGCCCGACAACGAGTTGCGCCGCATCGCGGCGCTGTGCGCCGCGTTCGACGTCGACGGGATGCGCGCCGACCTGGTGGTGGCCCGCACGGCCGTGGCGCACGCCGCGTGGCGTGGTGCGTCTTCGGTGGATGCGGAAGACATCCGGATCGCCGCGGAATTGGCATTACCGCACCGGCGCCGTCGTGATCCGTTCGACGACCCCGGCCTGGATCCGCAGCAGCTCGACGACGCGATGGCGCAAGCTGACGTGGAATCCCGGTCCGAGCTCGAACCCGAACCCGAGCCCGACCCCGATCCACCTGGCGGCGGGGTCTCCGCGGACAGCGCGGAAGAGGGTGCGCCGCAAGGAAACTCGGCCGGTCCCAGTAGCGCGACGCGGCCCAGCGCGCCGCCGTCGGCGACGTTCCGAACGCGGGCGCTGGTGGTGCCCGGCGTCGGGGAGGGCGCTCCGGGCCGGCGGTCGCGGGCCCGCAACCGCACCGGCACCCCGATCTCGGCGACCGACGATGCCCAGACTGGGCACGGGGTGCACGTCTTCGGCACGCTGCTCGCCGCGGCCGACCGCCGTCCGCAGGCGGGTCGCCTGCAGGTGGCACCGACCGATGTCCGGCACGCGATCCGCGAAGGGCGCGAAGGCAATCTGGTGATCTTCGTGGTCGACGCCTCGGGCTCCATGGCCGCACGGGACCGCATGTCCGCGGTCAGTGGCGCGACGCTGTCGCTGCTGCGGGACGCGTACCAGCGCCGCGACAAGGTCGCCGTGGTCACCTTCCGTGGCGCCGAGGCCACGCTGCAGTTGCCGCCGACCTCGTCGGTGCACATCGCCGGGCGGCGCCTGGCGCGCTTCGACACCGGCGGGAAAACCCCGCTGGCCCAAGGGCTCCTGGCCGCGCGTGACGTGGTGCTGCGGGAGAAGACCCGGGACCGCGGCCGCCGTCCGCTGGTGGTCGTGCTGACCGACGGCCGCGCGACGGGCGGCCCGGATCCGCTGGGCCGCACCCGGACCGCCGCCGGACTCCTCGTCGCCGAAGGCGCTGCCGCCGTGGTCGTCGATTGTGAAACCTCTTATATTCGACTGGGATTGGCGCAACAGCTGGCCGGTCAACTCGGTGCGCCCACTGTGCAACTGGCGCAGTTGCGCGCCGACAACCTGGCCCGTGTGGTCCGGGCCGGGCAAGCCGCGGCGTAAGAACACGGCAGGAAGAACGTTATGCCACAAGGACAACCGCTGACCGTCCCGAACGACGGGCTGACCACCAGAGCGCGCCGGAACGCGCCGATCCTGGCCGTACATACCGGTCCGGGCAAGGGCAAGTCCACCGCCGCCTTCGGCATGGCGTTGCGCGCCTGGAACCAGGGCTTCGACGTCGCGGTGTTCCAGTTCGTCAAGAGTGCCAAGTGGAAGGTCGGGGAGGAAGCGGCGTTCCAGGCGCTCGGCCGGCTGCACGACGAGCAGGGCATCGGGGGACCGGTGCAGTGGCACAAAATGGGCTCGGGTTGGTCGTGGACCCGGAGGCAGGGCTCCGATGACGACCACGCCGCCGCCGCCGTCGAAGGCTGGGCCGAGATCTCACGTCGGCTTGCCGCGGAGCAGCACGACTTCTACGTTCTCGACGAGTTCACCTACCCGCTCAAGTGGGGCTGGATCGATGTGGACGACGTGGTGGCGACGCTGACACAACGCCCCGGCACTCAACACTTGGTGATCACGGGCCGCGACGCCCCGCCGAAACTCCTCGACGCCGCCGACCTGGTGACCGAGATGACCAAGGTCAAGCACCCGATGGATGCCGGCCGCAAGGGCCAGCGCGGCATCGAGTGGTGAAGATTTCACCGCTCGTGGGGAAGAAGTGACCACCAAACCGGTCCCGGCCGTCGTCATCGCGGCGCCGTCGTCGGGCAGCGGCAAGACCACCGTGGCCACCGGCCTGATGGGTGCCCTGCGTCGCGCGGGGCACCAGGTGAGTGCCGCGAAGGTCGGACCTGACTTCATCGACCCCGGCTACCACGCACTGGCCACCGGCCGGCCCGGCCGAAACCTGGACCCGGTCCTCGTCGGCGACGACCTGATCGGCCCGCTCTACCGGCACGGCAGCGCGGGCGCCGACATCACCGTCATCGAGGGCGTCATGGGCCTGTTCGACGGACGTATCACCGATCAGCCCGTGTCCCCGGCGCCCGGGTCGACCGCACACGTCGCCGGGCTGCTCGGTGCACCGGTGGTGCTGGTCGTCGATGCCCGCGGGCAGAGCCAGAGCATTGCCGCTCTGCTGCATGGTTTTTCGACCTTTGATCAGGCCGGAGCGAGCGCAGCGACGGGAAGAGCACCGGCGCGGATCGCCGGGGTGATTCTCAACAAGGTGGGATCGCCGCGGCACGAGCAGGTCCTGAGGCAGGCGTGCGAGCAGGTGGGCATCCCGGTGTTCGGGGCGATCCCGCGGGACAGTGGACTCGAGGTTCCGTCCCGCCACCTCGGCCTGGTCACCGCCGTCGAGCATGGCCGCCGGGCCCACGAGGCCGTCGACGTCATGACCGAGCTCGTCGCGCGCCACGTCGACATCGAAGCCGTCGCCCGGTGTGCCGGGATCGGGGCACGCGCACCACAGTGGGCTCCTGAACTGGAGCCGGGGCCGCCGGTGACGGTCGCGCTCGCCGCCGGCAAGGCCTTCAGTTTCGGTTACGCCGAGCACGCCGAACTGCTCGCGATGGCCGGGGCCCGGGTCGCGGCTTTCGACCCGCTCACCGACCCGCTGCCGGACGGCACCCGGGCGCTCGTCATTCCCGGCGGTTTCCCTGAACAGTTCACCGCCGAATTGTCGGCCAATAACGTTGTCCGGGAACAGATTGCCGCGCTCGCGGCGGCGGGCGCGCCGGTCCACGCCGAGTGCGCCGGGCTCACCTACCTGGTCGACGACCTCGACGGGCACCCCATGTGCGGGGTGCTGCCCGGCTCGGCACGCTTCACGGAGCGGTTGACCCTGGGGTACCGGAACGCCGTCGCGACAGTCGACTCCAGCATGCACGCCGCGGGGGAGCGCGCCACCGGGCACGAATTTCACCGCACCACAGTCGAATTCACCGAGCAACACCCGCCGGCCTGGGTGTTCCGGGGCGCCGGGCAGGCGACTGTGCACGATGGGGCCGTCCGCGGGGGTGTGCACGCCGGCTACCTGCACACCCATCCAGCCGCGCACCCGCACTCGGTGCGCCGCTTCGTATCGGCGGCAACTAAACTCGCCCGGTGACACTGCGCACGCGAGGAGCAAAATGAGATCCGAGCACGCCTACCTCGTGGGGCTGCATCTATTCGGCAAGAAGGTCGTGGTCGTGGGCGCCGGCAGCGTCGCGCAGCGCCGGCTGCCGCTGCTGATCGCCAGTGGCGCCGACGTCCACGTCGTCGCGCCCGCCGCCACCCCGGTCGTCGAGGCGCTGGTCGACAACCCCGACGGCACCGGCATCACCCTGACGTCGCGGGAATTCCAGAACGACGATCTCGACGGCGCCTGGTACGTGCTCGCCGCGACCGACGACGAGGCCGTCAACGCGGCGGTGGCCGACGAGGCCGACCGTCGCCGCATCTTCTGCGTCCGCGCCGACGCCGGCCTGGAAGGTTCGGCGGTGACGCCCGCATCCTTCGAATACGACGGCCTGACCGTCGGCGTGCTGGCCGGCGGCGAGCACCGTCGCTCCGCGGCACTGCGCACCGCCATCCATGAGGCTCTGCAGCGCGGCGCGATCGGCGGCGTCGCCGAACCCGACAGCTACAGCGGGGTGGCGCTGGTCGGCGGTGGGCCGGGGGACCCCGAGCTGATCACCGTCCGCGGCCGCCGACTGCTGGCACATGCCGACGTGGTGGTGGCCGACCGGCTGGCGCCGCAGGACCTGCTCGCCGAACTCGGCCCGCACGTCGAGGTGATCGACGCCGCCAAGATTCCGTACGGCCGGGCGATGGCGCAGGACGCCATCAACGCCGTCCTGGTCGACCGGGCCAAGGAAGGCAAGTTCGTGGTCCGGCTCAAGGGCGGCGACCCGTTCGTCTTCGCGCGTGGTTATGAAGAGGTGCTGGCATGCGCCGAGGCGGGTATTCCGGTGACCGTCGTACCCGGTGTGACCAGCGCCATAGCGGTTCCGGCCCTGGCCGGCGTTCCCGTCACCCACCGCGCCGTGACGCACGAGTTCGTCGTGGTCAGCGGCCATGTCGCGCCGGGACACCCGGAATCGTTAGTGAATTGGGACGCACTGGCCGCGATGCGCGGCACGATTGTGCTGCTGATGGCCGTCGAGCGGATCGAGCTTTTCGCCAAGGTTCTGCTGCAAGGCGGCCGACCTGCGGAAACGCCGGTTCTGGTGGTCCAGCATGGGACGACGGCGGCGCAGCAGACGCTGCAGACCACGCTTGCCGACGCGCCGGAGGACATCCGTTCGGAGGGCATCCGACCGCCCGCGATCATCGTGATCGGGGACGTCGCGGCGTTCGCGGGGTTAAAGAAATCTTAAGATTACTGTAAGGTAGCTTTCCATGACGGCTCTCAACGACGCTGAGCGCACCGCCATGGCGAACAGCCGCCGCGAACCGCTCACGATGCACGTCGGCCAAACCTCGGACGAGCGAAAGAGCTGGTATCCAGCTTGGCTGCCGTCCCCCCGCTTCCTCTCCGCGGTCATCGCCATCGGTGGCATGCAGCTGCTGGCCACGATGGACAGCACGGTGGCGATCGTTGCCCTTCCTAAGATTCAGGACGAGCTCGGTCTTTCCGACGCCGGCCGCAGCTGGGTGATCACTGCTTATGTGCTGACCTTCGGTGGTCTGATGCTGCTCGGTGGCCGCCTCGGCGACACCATCGGCCGCAAGCGCACCTTCATCGTCGGTGTCGCACTCTTCACCATCGCTTCCATCCTGTGCGGTGTCGCCTGGGACGAGACGACCCTGGTCATCGCCCGACTGCTGCAGGGTGTCGGTTCGGCCATCGCCTCGCCGACCGGCCTGGCGCTCGTCGCCACCACCTTCCCGAAGGGACCGGCCCGTAACGCCGCGACCGCGATCTTCGCGGCCATGACCGGTGTCGGCTCGGTGATGGGCCTCGTGGTCGGTGGCGCGCTGACCGTCTTCTCGTGGCGCTACGCGTTCCTGGTGAACGTGCCGATCGGCCTCGTCATGATCTACCTGGCCCGCACCACCCTGACGGAGACCTCCCGCGAGCGCATGAAGCTCGACGCCGCCGGCGCGATTCTGGCGACCCTGGCCTGCACCGCCGCGGTGTTCGGCTTCTCGATGGGCCCGGAGAAGGGCTGGGCGTCCCCGCTGACGCTGGGCTCCGGTGCCGCGGCGGCCGTGCTGTTCCTGGCGTTCCTGTTTGTCGAGCGCAGCGCCGAGCACCCCGTCGTTCCGTTCAACCTGTTCCGCGACCGCAACCGCGTGGCCACCTTCGCCGCGGTCTTCCTGGCAGGCGGCGTGATGTTCACGCTGACCGTCCTGATCGGCCTGTACGTGCAGGACATCATGGGTTACAGCGCGCTGAAGGCCGGCATCGGCTTCATCCCGTTCGTCATCGCGCTCGGTATCGGGCTGGGCCTGTCGTCGCAGCTGGTGGCGATGTTCGCGCCGCGGGTGCTGGTGATCGCGGGTGGCATCCTGGTGCTCGCCGCGATGATCTACGGCTCGACGCTCAACGGTGGCATCCCGTACTTCCCGAACCTGGTCATCCCCATCACCGTCGGTGGTTTCGGTATCGGCATGATCGTGGTGCCGCTGACCGTCTCGGCCATCGCCGGCGTCGCGCTGAGCGACATCGGTCCGCTCTCGGCCATCGCGCTGATGCTGCAGAACCTCGGTGGCCCCGTGGTGCTGGCCGTCATCCAGGCCGTCATCACCTCGCGCACGCTGTACCTCGGCGGGACCACCGGCCCGGTCGCCAAGATGAACGCCGCGCAGCACACGGCCCTCGACCACGGGTACACCTACGGCCTGCTGTGGGTCGCCGCGGTGGCCGTCATCGTCGGTGTGGTGGCGCTGTTCATCACCTACACCGCCGACGAAGTCGCGGCGGCGCAGGACACCAAGGAAGCACTGGACGCCGGAGAACTGTAGCTCCAGCTCGACACTGTTTCCTGGAGGATCCGCGTGCCTTCGTTCGTCACCCATGCGTCGTTGACGCATGGGTGGCTGCCATTTCTGGTCCAGCTGCTGGCTTTCGTGACGCTGTGCTTCGCGATCGGACGACGGTCGCGGCAGTGGGGCTTCAGCCGGTTGCCGTGGGCGCTGGCGGTCGGCGTCGCGTGCGCCGCCGGCCTGTACTGGTACATCACCTCGCTCGGTATCGCCGGCGACCCCGCCCCGGTGCGGCTGTGGCTCTGGACGGCACTGGGCGGGTTCTCGGTTTCGGTCCTGGTCCTCGGCTGGCGTGGATCTCCTTGGCGGCGCCGGGGAATGGCCGTGCTGGCCGTGCCCCTGTGCGCGCTCTGCGCGCTGCTGATGATGAATCAGTGGGTCGGTTACTTCCCGACCGCGTACGTGGCGTGGCACAAGTTCACGGTCGGCAAGGTGCCGGACGAGGTCGACCGCTGGTCCGTCACGGCCATGCAGCTCAAAGGAGTTCGGCCGCCGCGTGGCGTGGTCGTGCCGGTTTCGACGGGTTCGAAGGAATCGGGCTTCGCGCACCGCGCCGAACTCGTCTATCTGCCACCGGCCTGGTTCGCCAGTAATCCGCCGCCGCAGCTGCCCACGATCATGATGATCGGCTCCCAGCTGAACACCCCGGCGGACTGGATCTGGGCCGGCAACGCCAAGGCCACCATCGACAAGTACGCCGCCGCGCACGACGGCAACGCCCCGGTGTTCGTGTTCGCCGACGCCACCGGCTCGTTCAACAACGACACCGAATGCGTCAACGGCAGCCATGGCAACGCGTCGACCCACCTGACCAAAGACGTGGTGCCGTACGTCGTCTCCAACTTCGGCGTCAGTCCCAAGCCGCAGAACTGGGGCATCGTCGGCTGGTCCATGGGCGGCACCTGCGCGGTGCAGCTCGCCACGCGCCACCCCAACCTGTTCAGTGCGTTCGTCGACATCGCCGGTGACCTGAGTCCGAACATCGGGAGCAAGGAGCAGACCATCGCCAAGCTCTACGGTGGGGACGAGAGCAAGTGGGCCGAGTTCGATCCGGGCACGGTGATGCGGCAGTACGGTCGCTACCACGGTCTCTCCGGTCTGTTCGAGATTCCGGGCACTGCCGCGGCCTGCAACGCGCCCGGCCCGGGCGTGCCGCGCGATGCGCGGGCCAACCCGGAGGGGCAGGACATCGCCGCGGGCACCTTGTGCGAGACAGCGCGGCAGCACGGCATCGACGCCGAGGTTCGGGCCCTGCTGGGCCTGCATGACTGGGGTTTCGCCAACGAGTCGTTCGCCGATTCACTGCCGTGGATCGCAGGCAAGCTGGCGACGCCAGGGGCCGAGACCGCGTCGAACCCATCTGGGACGGGCAGCCCCCGGAATCCGGGGAGCGCGGCGGCCAGTCCGCACGCCGCACCGAAGCTCTAGGCGGCCGTCAGCTTCGCCCGGTGGTCCGCACTCCAGGTTGCGCTGCTATTCATGGTGCATGACTGCATCCCGTGTCCGGACCATGAGTGTGGCGGTTGTGCTCGCCGCCACGGCGATCACGGGATGCCAACGTCCACCTGCACCGGGGCCCCAGGCCGGTGCGGTGACCGGCGCCCCGATACTCAACACCGTCACTGCTCGGCAACTTGTGAAAGACATGGGCGCCGCCGGCCTTGCCGTGGCGAACCCGCGGGACGTGGCCGAGCAGAAATGCCCTGACATCAGATGCATCGAGGCTGTCGAGACGGACACCGTGACCGTGCTGGTGTTCTCGACCACCGGTGCCGCCGAAGGCTACGCGGGGGCGACCCCGAGCACTTTCGAGGCCATGAACATCGTGCTGCAGTTCGGTCCGACGGTCACAGTGGCCGAGAAGGGCGCGTATGAGCAGGTGGTGAGCAAGGCGCTGCTCTGAGGGTGGCCGTCGGCGCCGCAGTGCTATGCATGAGGCATGACTCGTAGGGGGTGCGACGTGGTCGCGTGGGCCGAATCATGATGCTGCGCCAGGAGATTTCCGATGCGGTCAATCCGTTGGGGTGGCGCCTGGTACTCGGTGCGGTGTACGCCGAGGTGCCGACCTCCGGGCTGGGAAGTGCGGTGGCACTGGCTGCCGCGGTGGTCGAGGAGACCGGCCCGGAATCGCAGGGCCCGTTGACCATCGACGTGCGCGCCGACCGCCTCGTGCTGCGGCTGCGCTCGGCCGGCGGCGTCACCGAGCACGACATCGCGCTCGCTCGGCGCATCTCGGAATTGCTGGCCGCGCGCGGCGAAGCGACCAGACCCGGCCGGGTATCGGTGCAGGCCCTCGAGATCGCGATCGACGCCCTCGACATCCCCGCGGTGCGCCCGTTCTGGAAGGCCGTCACCGGCTACGTCGACGAGGCCGGGCCGTCGGACCTGAGCGGGGGACTGGTCGATCCGACCGGCCGCGGCCCGGCCGTCTGGTTCCAGCAGATGGATGCCCCACGGCCGCAACGCAATCGCATTCACCTCGACGTCGACGTGCCGCACGACGCGGCGCCCGCACGCATCGAGGCGGCGCTGGCCGCGGGCGGCGTGCTGCTCAGCGATCGGTCGGCACCCGCGTTCTGGGTGCTCGCGGACGTCGAAGGCAACGAGGTGTGTGTCTGCACCTGGCAGGGGCGCGATTAAGCTGGCCCCCCGTGATCACCCGCATGTCCGAGCTGTTCCTGCGCACCCTGCGCGACGACCCCGCCGATGCCGAAGTGCCGAGCCACAAGCTGCTGATCCGGGCCGGCTACGTTCGCCCGATCGCGCCCGGTCTGTACAGCTGGCTGCCGCTGGGCCTGAAGGTGCTGCGCAAGATCGAGGGCGTCGTCCGCAGCGAGATGAACGCCATCGGCGCCCAGGAGATTCTGTTCCCCGCGCTGCTGCCGCGCGCCCCCTATGAGACCACCGACCGTTGGACCGAGTACGGCGACAACCTGTTCCGGCTCCAGGACCGCCGCAAGAACGATTACCTACTCGGGCCGACCCACGAGGAGATGTTCACCCTGACGGTCAAGGGGGAGTACTCGTCGTACAAGGACTTCCCGCTGCGGCTGTACCAAATCCAGACCAAGTACCGCGACGAGGCGCGTCCCCGCGCCGGCATCCTGCGCGGCCGCGAGTTCATCATGAAGGACTCGTACTCGTTCGACATCGACGACAGTGGTCTCAAGGACGCCTACCACGCACACCGCGAGGCCTACCAGCGCATCTTCGACCAGCTGGCGGTCAAGTACGTCATCGTGTCCGCGGTGTCGGGCGCCATGGGCGGCAGTGCCTCCGAGGAGTTCCTGGCCGAGAGCGAGGTCGGCGAGGACACCTTCGTCCGCTGTCTGCAGTCCGGTTACGCGGCGAACGTCGAAGCCGTCGTCACCGCGGTGCCCGACTCCTTGCCGATCGAAGGCCAGCCCGAGGCCGTCGTCTACGACACCCCGGACGCGCCGACCATCGCGACCCTGGTGGACTGGGCGAACACGGCCGGTCTGGGCCGGGAGATCACCGCGGCCGACACGTTGAAGAACGTGCTGCTGAAGGTGCGCCAACCGGGCGGCGAGTGGGAGCTGCTGGGTATCGGGGTGCCGGGCGACCGCGAGATCGATGAGAAGCGCCTGGGCGCGGCCCTCGAGCCGGCGGAGTACGCACTGCTCGACGACGCCGACTTCGCCGCCAACCCGTTCCTCGTGAAGGGGTATGTGGGTCCGAAAGCATTGCTGGCCAACGGCATTCGATTCCTGGTCGACCCGAGGATCGTGGACGGTTCGTCGTGGATCACCGGCGCCGACGAACCCAACAAGCACATCGTCGGGATGGTGGCCGGCCGTGACTTCGTCGCCGACGGCACCATCGAGGCCGCTGACGTCCGCGACGGTGACCTGTCGCCCGACGGCGCCGGCCCGCTGGTGTCGGCGCGCGGCATCGAGATCGGGCACGTCTTCCAGCTGGGCCGCAAGTACACCGACGCCTTCAGTGCCGACGTGCTCGGCGAGAACGGCAAGCCGGTGCGGCTGACCATGGGCTCCTACGGCATCGGGGTGTCGCGCATGGTCGCGGTGATCGCCGAGCAGCACCACGACGAGTTCGGCCTGCGCTGGCCGAGTTCGGTCGCGCCGTTCGATGTGCACGTCGTCATCGCCAACAAGGACGCGGAAGCGCGCGCCGGCGCGACCGAGCTGGCCGGTGAGCTCGACCGGCTCGGCCTGGACGTGCTGCTCGATGACCGCACCTCGTCGCCGGGTGTGAAATTCAAAGACGCCGAATTGCTGGGCATGCCGTGGATCGTCGTGGTCGGTCGCGGCTGGGCCGACGGCACCGTCGAGCTGCGCAACCGGTTCACCGGCGAGAAGACCGAGGTACCGGTCGACGGCGCCGCGGCGGCGATCACGGCAGCGCTGGCGGGATAGCCCGCGCTACGCCGCGGGTTGCGGCCACCGGGTGGCTGCGATCCGCGGCGCTGATGCTGATGCGCTAGTCGGCGCCGCCGGGGAAAGCCACGACGGCCGGCGTCACGCCGAGGACGGTGCGCCACCGCGCGGCGAGTACCGCGCACTCGGTCAGCGCTTTGACGGCCAGAGCCCGGTCTTCCGTGGTGGTGGCCTGCTCGGCCACCGCGCGCCACGCGACGGCGGTGTCCTCTTCGGTTTGCAGCGCGAGCTTGGCCGCGTCGCCGGGATTGTTCGCGTCGATCGGGAGTTGGTAGCCCGCGGCGGGCAGCGGAGCCGGCACCGATCGTCCCGCCAGCGCGGTGATGCCGGCTTCGCGGTTCGCGCGGTGCTTGGCCATGGCCTCGGCCACCAGGTCGTTGACGTCGGGTGTGGTGTGCGCCGACACCAGGCCGTAGCTGTAGATGGTGCCGTGCTCGGCGGCGATCGCGTCGTACAGGGCAGCGTCGGCGGCGCTGCCCGGCCGTGTCGGGGTGGGTTGCGGGCTGGTCATGGCGCCTGCCCGGCGAGCGTGACGGTGTGTGCCGCGGTGCAGGCGGCGGCGATGGAGGCCAGCAGGCCGGCGCGATAACCGGACTGCCCGGCGGCGGCGCGGCCCGCGCTGTCGGCGGCCTGTTCGAGCGCCGCGACGACTTCCTGCGGTGTCGGGGGCGCGGGCGCCGGGGCGGCGCCAGGGGTGGCCGACGGGGTCGCGGTGGCCGACGTCTCGGTGGTGGACGACGGCGCCGCCGGCGGCGGGTTGCCCATCCGGGTCAGTTCGTCGGACAGCGCGCGGGCGTGCGCGTCCCGGAGTGCCGCGACGGACGTGAGCGCCGGTGCCAGCTGTGGCGGGACGCCGGTGGCGGCGGAAGTGGCCAGCTGACTGTCGCGGCGAGCGCGGTCGAGTTCGGCCGTCAGGATGTCCAGGGCGGGATCGCGCTCAGGTGCCGACCCGCAGGCCGATACCGCGCCGCCGAGCAACGCCAGTGCCGCCGTGCCCAGCAGGACACGCCGTCGGCTGACGGTGGTTTCGGTGTGCGGCACAGGCACATCCTGCCAGCCGCATCCGGCCCTGCCGACAGTGCCTTCCTGGCACCGCGGCGCCGGATGTTCTCCGGTGCCGCGATCGGGATTGCCATTCGGCCATGCGCTGCTGGCGTATCGTTGTTTCCGGGTTCACCCTTCTGGGGGCCCTGTCCGCACAACTCAAGATGAGGAGCTCGCCGTGGCCCGGGACACTCCGGAACGACCGCTGCCACCCAGTCGGTTACCGACCACAGGCCAGGTGCTTGAGCTGCTCAGCAGTGCTTTTGCGGATGCCGGATACGACATCGAGGATGTGCGGGTGGACGCCGCCGCGCGCCCGCCACGGATCGTCGTGGTGGCCGACGGCGACTCGGGTCTGGACCTGGATGCGGTCGCCGATCTGTCGCGCGTCGCAGCCGAGCTGCTGGACCAGGTGACCGCCGATTCCGAGCCGTATGTGCTGGAGGTCACCTCGCCCGGTGTCGAGCGGCCGTTGACCGCGGAGCGGCACTTCCGCCGCGCCCGTGGTCGCAAGGTCGCGCTCACCCTGGCCGACGGCACGTCGCTGACGGGCCGGTTGGGCGAGCACGACGGCAGCGCGATCCAGTTGGTCGTCGCCAACCGTGGGGTGCTGTCGGTGCGCACCGTCGCGCTCACGGATATTACGAAAGCTGTTGTACAGGTTGAATTTTCACCACCCAATCGCCGGGAACTAGAGCTGGCGGGTATGACCGGAGAGGGGGCCGACGGATGAACATCGACATGGCGGCACTACATGCCATCGAGGCAGACAAGGGAATCACCGTCGACGTCGTCGTCGACACCATCAAGACGGCGCTGCTGACGGCGTACCGCCACACCGAAGGGCACGAGCCCGACGCGTACATCGACATCGACCGCAAGTCGGGCATCGTGCGGGTGATCGCCCGCCAGACCGACACCGACGGGACCGTCATCCACGAGTGGGACGACACCCCCGAGGGTTTCGGCCGCATCGCCGCGACCACCGCGCGTCAGGTGATCCTGCAGCGGCTGCGCGACGCGGAGAACGAGAAGAACTACGGCGAGTTCGCGGCGCGCGAGGGTGACATCGTCGCCGGCGTGATCCAGCGCGACGCCCGGGCCAACGCCCGCGGTCTCGTGGTGGTGCGGGTCGGTACGGAGGCCAAGGGCTCCGAGGGTGTGATCCCGGCCGCCGAGCAGGTGCCGGGGGAGAGCTACGTGCACGGCGACCGCGTGCGCTGCTACGTCGTCGGGGTGACCCGTGGTGCCCGCGAGCCCGTCATCACGCTGTCGCGGACCCACCCGAACCTGGTGCGCAAGCTCTTCTCGCTGGAGGTCCCCGAGATCGCCGACGAGTCGGTCGAGATCGTCGCCGTGGCGCGTGAGGCCGGGCACCGATCCAAGATCGCCGTCGCGTCGCGGGTGCCGGGGCTGAACGCCAAGGGCGCCTGCATCGGACCGATGGGTCAGCGCGTGCGCAACGTGATGAGCGAGCTCTCGGGCGAGAAGATCGACATCATCGACTACGACGAGGACCCGGCGAAGTTCGTCGCCAACGCCCTGTCGCCGGCCAAGGTCGTATCAGTGACGGTGATCGACGAGGCGCAGCGCGCGGCGCGCGTCGTGGTGCCTGATTTTCAGCTGTCGCTGGCGATCGGGAAGGAGGGCCAGAACGCCCGCCTGGCGGCGCGGCTCACCGGTTGGCGCATCGACATCCGCAGCGATGCCGACGGTCAGGGCGCGTCGGCGGGCGGCCGGGAGGCCGAGGCCGGCGGCCGGTCGGCGGGCCATGGCGGCGCCCGCGACCGCTGACAGAAAACCCGCAGTTACCGGCGGCGTGTCGGGGCCGCGACCGCGATTGAAGTTCAAGGGCCCCGAGACGGTAGACTGCACTGTGATCCAGCACGAGACTCCGACAGCTCCGGTGCGTACCTGCATCGGCTGCCGGAAACGAGAGCTGGCCGTCGACTTGCTTCGAGTGGCAGCTGTACGCGACGGGGATGGTAAATGCGCCGTCTCGGTCGATTCAGCGGGTAACCTGCCGGGTCGGGGTGCGTGGTTGCACCCGGTTCAGCAGTGCCTCGACGCGGCAGTTCGGCGGCGCGCATTCGCCCGAGCGTTGCGCATCACCGGTTCGCCGGACACCTCTGAGGTGGAAGAGTTCTTCAGTGCCTTATCCGCCTGAGGGACCCCGAACACCACAGCAACAGAACAGGTAGCGAAGAACATGAGCACACCGTGAAGTCCCGATGACCATGCGTCATAGCTAAACCGAGGCGCGGCCTACCCACCGCTGACGCCTCACGATGAGGAGAGAAGTGGCAGCAGGTAAGGCACGCGTACACGAGTTGGCCAAAGAACTCGGTGTGACCAGCAAGGAAGTACTCGCCCGGCTGAGTGAACAGGGCGAATTCGTCAAATCTGCGTCTTCGACTGTGGAGGCGCCCGTCGCACGCCGTTTGCGTGAGGCGTTCGGCGGCGGCAAGCCCGCCAAGTCCGAAGCACCGGCCGCCCCCGCGGCGGCCAGGCCGTCCGGTGGCCCGAAGCCCGGTGCCCCGAAGCCGGCACCCGTGGCAGCGGCACCCGCCGCGCCCGCCGCACCGGCGGCTCCCGCCGCGGCTGCGGCCCCGGCACCCGCACCGGCAGGCCCGGCCGCGGACGGACCCAAGCCGGGCGCACCCCGGCCCCAGGTTCCGAGTGCGCCCGCAGCTCCGGCTGCTCCCGCGGCGCCCGCCGCTTCGGCAGCTCCCGCCGCATCGGCGGCTCCGGCCCAGCCGCGTCCGGCCACCCCGGGTGCGACCCCGGGTCCGCGACCTGGCGCACCCAAGCCGGCTCCGCGGGCTCCCCGCGTCGGCAACAACCCCTTCTCGTCTCAGCAGCCGGTCGAGCGCCCAGCCCCGCGTCCGGCTCCCGGTCCCGGCGGCCCGCGTCCGGGTCCCGGCGCCGGTGGGCCCCGTCCAGGCGGTGGCCCGCGTCCCGGTGTCACGCCGGGCAACATGCCCCCGCGTCCGCCGGGTGCCCGTCCGGGTGCCGTCGGTCGTCCGGGTGGTCCGCGTCCCGGTGGTGGTCCGCGTCCCGGTGGTGCCGGTGGCGGCGCTCGTCCCGGTGGTGCCGGTGGCGGCGGTAACTACCGCGGCGGTGGCGCCGGCGGTGGCGCAGGTGCCGGTGCCGGTGCCGGCGGTGGCTTCCGGGGTCGCCCCGGTGGCGGTGGCGCTCCCGGTGGCGGTGGCCCCGGTGGCGGCGGCGGTCGTCCCGGTCAGCGCGGCGGTGCCGCGGGTGCCTTCGGGCGTCCCGGTGGCGCGCCCCGTCGTGGCCGTAAGTCGAAGCGCGCGAAACGCGCCGAATACGAGAACATGCAGGCCCCGATCGTCGGTGGCGTGCGGTTGCCGCACGGCAACGGCGAGGTCATCCGCCTCGCCCGTGGCGCGTCGCTGAGCGACTTCGCCGAGAAGATCAACGCCAACCCGGCTTCGCTGGTGCAGGCGCTGTTCAACCTGGGCGAGATGGTCACCGCCACCCAGTCGGTGGGCGATGAGACCCTCGAGCTGCTGGGCGGCGAGATGAACTACGTCGTGCAGGTTGTGTCCCCGGAGGACGAGGACCGCGAGCTGCTCGAGTCGTTCGACCTCACCTACGGCGAGGACGCCGGCGACGAGGACGACCTGGCCAGCCGGCCGCCGGTGGTCACCGTCATGGGCCACGTCGACCACGGTAAGACCCGACTGCTCGACACGATCCGCAAGGCGAACGTCCGCGAGGGCGAAGCCGGTGGCATCACCCAGCACATCGGCGCCTACCAGGTGCTGACCGAGCTGGACGGCAACGAGCGTCTGGTGACGTTCATCGACACCCCGGGTCACGAGGCGTTCACCGCCATGCGTGCCCGTGGTGCCAAGGCCACCGACATCGCGATCCTGGTGGTCGCCGCCGACGACGGCGTCATGCCGCAGACGGTGGAAGCCATCAACCACGCTCAGGCTGCTGACGTGCCGATCGTGGTGGCGGTCAACAAGATCGACAAGGAAGGCGCGGATCCGCAGAAGATCCGGGCGCAGCTGACCGAGTACAACCTGGTGGCCGAGGAGTACGGCGGCGACACCATGTTCGTGGACATCTCGGCCAAGCAGGGCACCAACATCGACGCGCTGCTCGAAGCAGTGCTGTTGACGGCGGATGCCTCGCTCGACCTGCGGGCCAACCCCGACATGGAGGCCCAGGGTGTGGCCATCGAGGCACACCTGGACCGCGGTCGCGGCCCCGTGGCCACCGTGCTCATCCAGCGCGGCACGCTCCGGGTCGGCGACTCGATCGTGGCGGGCGACGCCTACGGCCGCGTCCGTCGCATGGTCGACGAGCACGGCGAGGACGTCCACGACGCTCTGCCGTCGCGGCCGGTTCAGGTCATCGGCTTCACGTCGGTGCCGGGTGCCGGTGACAACCTGCTGGTCGTCGACGAGGACCGCATCGCCCGGCAGATCGCCGACCGGCGCAGCGCGCGCAAGCGCAACGCGCTGGCCGCACGCTCGCGCAAGCGCATCAGCCTGGAAGACCTGGATTCGGCGCTGAAGGAAACCAGCCAGCTGAACCTGATCCTCAAGGGCGACAACTCGGGCACCGTCGAGGCGCTCGAGGAGGCCTTGATGGGCATCCAGATCGACGACGAGGTGGAACTGCGCGTCATCGACCGCGGTGTCGGTGGTGTCACCGAGACCAACGTCAACCTGGCTTCGGCCTCGGACGCCATCATCATCGGCTTCAACGTCCGTGCCGAGGGCAAGGCGACCGAGCTGGCGAACCGCGAGGGTGTCGAGATTCGGTACTACTCGGTGATCTACCAGGCCATCGACGAGATCGAGAGCGCGCTCAAGGGCATGCTCAAGCCGGTCTACGAGGAGAAGGAACTCGGCCGCGCCGAGATCCGCGCCATCTTCCGGTCGTCGAAGATCGGCAACATCGCTGGTTGCCTCGTGCAGTCGGGCCTCATGCGGCGTAATGCCAAGGCCCGCCTGCTGCGAGACAACGTCGTGGTCGCCGAGAGCGTCACCATCTCATCGCTGAAGCGCGAGAAGGACGATGCCACCGAGGTGCGCGAAGGTTACGAGTGCGGTCTGACGCTCACGTACAACGACATCAAGGAAGGCGACGTCATCGAGGCGTACGAACTCGTCGAGAAGGCTCGTACGTAGGTGGCAGATCCAGCACGGGCCAAGCGATTGGCCAAGCGAATCTCGACGATCGTCGCTTCGGCGATCGAGTACGAGATCAAGGATCCGCGGCTCGACGGCGTGACGATCACCGATGCCAAGATGACCGGTGATCTGCACGACGCCACGCTGTACTACACGGTCATCGGGACCAGCCTCGACGAGGAGCCGGACTATGCCGGCGTCGCGGCTGCCCTCGACAAGGCCAAGGGTGCGTTGCGCACGAGAGTCGGTGCGGGAACCGGGGTCCGGTTCACCCCGACGCTGACTTTCGTGCGTGACACCGTGCCCGACGCAGCTCTGAAAATGGAGGAGCTGCTGGCCCGGGCTCGTGCCGCTGACGAGGATGTGGCCCGGATCCGCGAGGGCGCCACGCACGCAGGTGACGCCGATCCGTACCGTGTGGTGGGGGACAGCGATTCCGAGGATGCAGGTGACCGCGATCGAACCGACGACTGAGATCCGGCCGCAGGGCGCGCGGGTTGATGCGCGCGGTGCGGCTGATCTGCTCGGTGCGGTCGACAGCGTCAGCGTGGTTGCCCACGTATACCCCGACGCCGACACCATCGGAGCGGGCCTGGCGCTCGCGTTGGTCCTCAGCGAATCCGGCAAGGATGTGCAGGTCGGCTTTGCCGCGCCCGCGACCGTGCCGGACTCGCTGCAGACCCTGCCCGGCGGGCATCTGCTGGTGCCCCCGGACCAGATGCGTCCCGACGCGGATCTCGTCGTCACCGTCGACATCCCGAGTGTGAACCGGCTGGGGTCGCTGGCGAAGCTGGCCGACCCCGGGCGCCAGGTGCTGGTGATCGATCACCACGCGTCGAACCGGCTGTTCGGCACCGCGAATTACGTTGACCCGTCCGCGGATTCGACGACCATGCTGGTGGCCGAGCTGCTCGACGCCTGGGGCAAGCCCATCGAGTTGCCGGTGGCGCACTGCCTGTACGCCGGGCTGACCACCGATACGGGGTCGTTCCGGTGGGCGAGCTCGCGGGCGTACCGGCTGGCTGCTCGGCTGCTGGACATCGGCGTCGACAACGGCGCGGTGAGCCGTGCGCTGTTCGACACCCATCCGTACTCGTGGCTGCCCATGCTGTCCCGGGTGCTGTCGACGGCGTCGCTCGTGCCCGACGCTGCCGGCGGCAAGGGACTGGTGTATGCCATTGTGCCGCACCAGGAATACGCGGTCGCGCGGCCCGAAGAGGTCGAGAGCATCGTCGACATCGTCCGGACCACGTCCGAGGCCGAGGTGGCCGCGGTGTTCAAAGAGATCGAGCCCGGCGGCTGGTCGGTGTCCCTGCGTGCCAAGACCGAGGTCGACGTCTCGGTGCTGGCCAGTACGTTCGGCGGCGGCGGTCACCGGTTCGCGGCGGGCTACTCACCGACCGGAACCGCCGACGACGTCGTCACGGCCCTCATCGCCGCGCTGAGTTAGTGCTGTCCCCTTTCCCGCGAGCGGCCGTGTTTGTACATCGACACGCCGTATTCAGCGTGCAGTTCGGGGCCGTTCGTCGCCGACGAGAGTGCGCATCATGACCACCGCGGTCACCGGTCGCCGCATCGCGGGATTGGCGTTCCCGGCGCTCGGCGTGCTCGCGGCCGAACCCATCTACCTCCTATTGGACACCGCGGTCGTCGGCCGGTTGGGGGCGTTGCCGTTGGCCGGTCTGGCCGTCGGCGGATTGATCCTGAGCCTGGTCGGCTCGCAGTTGACGTTCCTGTCCTACGGCACCACGTCGCGGTCGGCCCGGAGCTTCGGCGCGGGCGACCGGGCCGGTGCGGTCGGAGAAGGGGTGCAGGCCACCTGGCTGGCGCTGGCCCTCGGTCTGCTGATCGTATTCGTGGTGCAGGCGTGCGCGCCGATCTTGTTGAACGCCATCGCCGGCTCCGGCGGCGGTATCGCCGAGACGGCATTGCCCTGGCTGCGTGTCGCGGTCCTGGCGGTACCGGCGATCCTGATGTCGATGGCCGGTAACGGCTGGCTGCGCGGCGTGCAGGACACGGCGCGGCCGTTGCGGTATGTGCTTGTCGGCGTTGGTATTTCGGCGGTACTGTGCCCGCTGTTGGTATTCGGCTGGCTCGGATTGCCACGGCTGGGCCTCACGGGCTCGGCGGTGGCGAACCTCGTGGGGCAGTGGATTGCCGCGGCGCTGTTCGGGTATGCGCTGCTCTCCGAACGGGTTTCGCTGCGGCTCCGGCCCGACGTGCTGCGTGCGCAACTGGCCATGGGGCGCGATCTGGTACTGCGCTCCCTGGCCTTCCAGGTGTGTTTCCTGTCCGCCGGCGCGGTCGCAGCCCGGTTCGGTGCGGCCGCCGTCGCCGCGCACCAGGTGGTGCTGCAGCTGTGGAACTTCCTTGCGCTGGTGCTGGATTCGCTGGCCATCGCGGCGCAGTCGCTGGTCGGCGCGGCTCTCGGAGCGGGGGAGCCGGCGCATGCCAAGACGGTGGCGCGGCGGGTGACGGTCTATTCGGCCGCCGCGGCGATGGTGCTGGCCGCCGTGTTCGCGCTGGGCTCCGGCGTGCTGCCGGCAGTGTTCACCGCCGACCATGTGGTGCGGGGGCAGATCGGCATCCCGTGGTGGTTCATGGTGGCCCAACTGCCCATCGCCGGAATCGTTTTCGCGCTCGACGGGGTGCTGTTGGGCGCCGGCGACGCGAAGTTCATGCGCAACGCCACGCTCATCAGCGGGCTCGTCGGTTTCCTGCCGCTGATCTGGTTGTCGCTTGCGTTCGGCTGGGGCCTCGCCGGAATCTGGTCCGGGCTGAGCACATTCTTGGTGCTGCGCCTCGTCTTCGTCGGCTGGCGTGCGCTGTCCGGCCGCTGGCTCAACTAGGCGATGCAGGTGTGGCATGTCCGCGTCTCTGTGCAAGAACGTCCCGCTCGCGGCTGGCGAGCGGGACGTTTTTGCACGCCATTAGCGGCGTGTCGGTGTACAAACACGGCCGCTCGCGGCAGGGGAGCTAGTGGTCAGACCTGGGTGCGGCCGCGCTGCATGACGGCGTCCCGGTTGGCGGCGATGTCGTTGCCGCTCGAGGCATCCATCCACTGCCGGGCCGACGCCGCTTCGATCCACAGGCCGGCGTCAGTCTGAGAGCCGTCGATCTTGTGGTACGAGTCCAGCAGCGCTCGCACGGCGTTCTGGTTGTTGCCGACGATCGAGGCCGCGACGCGGCGCGCGGCCGGGAGCAGTTCGTCGTGCGGCACCACCTCGGTGACCAGTCCGGCGCGCAGCGCCTCGGCCGCGGACAGGTAATCGCCGGTCAGGCTCATGCGGCGGGCCAGCCCGATACCGGCCTTCTGCGGCAGCCGCACACTCAGGCCCCAGGTCGGCAGTAGTCCGACCCGCGCGTGGGTGTCGGCGAACTTCGCATTCTCCGAGGCGATCAGGATGTCGCAGTACAGCGCCAGCTCCAGGCCGCCGGTGACGGCCGCGCCGTTGATGGCGCCGATGACGGGTTTGGTCATGTTCGGCCACTTCGGCGAGATGTCCGGCAGATCAGCGCCCTCGCCGAGCTCTTTGAGGTCGAGGCCGGCGCAGAACACCGGGTCGGCGCCCGTCAGGATCACCACGTCGACATCCGGATCGGCCTCGGCCTGGCGCAGCGCGCCGTAGAACGCATCACGGAGCTCGTAGGACAGCGCGTTCCGGGACTTGGGCCGGTTCAGCGTCAGGGTGCGTACCCGGTCGGTGGTGTCGATCAGTAGAACGTCGGTCACGTTGGCTCCTTGCTTGGCGGTCACCCACCGACACCGTAACTTGCGGCCCGGGGGCGCCTATCGTGGAGGCCATGTGCCGCAACATCACCGAACTGCGTGGCCTGGAACCGGCCGCCACGGCCGAGGAGATCGAGGCCGCCGCGCGTCAGTACATCCGTAAGGTCAGCGGGCTCACCCGTCCCACCGCCGCCAGCGTCGACGCCTTCGAAGCCGCGGTCGCCGAGGTCACTGCCGTCACCGAAAGACTGCTGGACCAGCTGCCGGCCCGTCGGCAACCACCGAAGACGGTGCCGCCGCTGCGCCGGCCCGAGGTGCAGGCGCGGTTGGCCGCCAAGTGAATTTGCCCGCGCTCAAGGAGTGGGGCGCGGCGGTACAGGCCCTGCTCGACGGCCGCCAGACGGTGCTGCTGCGTAAGGGCGGCATCGGGGAGAAGCGGTTCGAACTTTCGGCGCCGGAGTTCGTGTTCTTCCCGACGGTCGAGCACAGCCACGCGCCACGGGTCCGGCCCGAATTCGGCGATCTGTTGGAGAAGGCCGCGGGGGACAGCACCGACACCGAGGTGGTTCTGCGTGGCGGCGCGAAAGTCGTTGCCGCCGTGGCAGTTGAGCGCCCGGAAGAGCTGGATGCCATCGCCGATCTGCACATCTGGACCGCCGAATCCGTGCAGAGCGACCGGCTGGACTTCCGACCCCGGCATCGGCTGACGGTTCTGGTGGTGCAGGCGAAACCACTCGTGGCACCGGTGCGGTTGCCACGCACTCCGGCCTACGCAGGCTGCCGCAGTTGGGTGGACCTGCCGGTCACGCCCGAGTGGCGCCCGCCGGTGTACGACGACGCAGCGCTGGCCGCCATCGCCCAGCGCGTGCGCGACTCAGTCGGCTGACGGCGTCACCGCCGGCAGCAGCAGCCGGGACACCCCGCCCGTGCCGTGATGGATCGTGTGCGTGGCCGGCACCATCCGCTCGCCCGAGACGACGGGCTCGCCGGTGCCGAGATTGCGGTCATACCTCGGGTGGCAGCCGCCCGCGACGATCACCCGCAGCCGGGACCTGGCCGCGATCCGGTGCGCGACGGCGTCGAGTTCCAGGCGCACGGTCTCGGGTCCGTCGGAAGGCGTTGTGAGCCTGCGGAATCCGTCGCTGATGTTGCGGGACTTGCCCTTTGCATCGACGACGCTGAGCCGCACGAAGATGTCCCGGTATCGGTTGTCGCAGGACTGAGCCAGCTCGATCACCGGGTTGCCGACGAGGTACAGGTCGTCGACGAGCGGCTCTCCGGTGAAGTCGACGACGTCGGGCCGCCGGCTGAGCGCGGAGTCCTCCTGGTAGCCCGCAGCCGACGACAGCAGCCGACCGCCCAACGTGGGCGTCGGCGTGGCCGGATCGAAGGTGAACCGCGACGGCGGTGCCGTGTCGGCGGGCGCGGTGGCGCCGAGCCGGTGTGCGGGCTGCAGGTACAGCTCGAGTTCGGTGGCGGCCGGTGGCCAGTCCGGCATCGCCAGCCAGCCCTGCCCGTTGACCTCGACGCGCACCGCGGGCCGCTCGGGTGCTGGCGTGTTCTCGACGAGATGCGTGTCGAGCCAGGCCAGTGATTCACGCAGCACTGTGGCGCCGCCGCGGGTCATCACCTGAGTGTGGGTCCACGAGCCGATGGTTACCGCTGTCGGCACGCCGCGTGACTTCAGGCGCTGAAACTGCGTCAGGGTTTGTTCCAGGAACAGGTCCTGCCACCCGCCGACGAGCAGTACCGGCACGTCGACCTTGTCGAGCATGTCGCTGAACGCCATCTTCTCCCAGAACGGGTCGGTGCCCTCGGGATGGCTCAGCCACGATTCGTACCAGGGCGCCCCGGATCCGAGCAGCCGACGTGCGGCGGTCCCCGCGGGCGCCTGCGCGTGGGTACGGGCGACCAGGCGCGGTGCCAGGAACCGCCGGGCCAGCACGGCCAGCGGCGGATCTTCCTGGTGTGCCATCATGTCGCTCCAGCCCAGGAAGTTGTCGAGCGTGAATGCGCCGGTACCCCATGTTGATTCGGCGAAGTCGTGCGGGCCGACCATGATGATCGCGGCCTTCAGCTCGGGCGGGGGATCGGTGAGCAGCGCCCACTGGGTGAAGCCCAGGTACGACAACCCGATCGTCGCGAACGATCCGGTGAACCACGGCTGGTCGCGTAGCCAGGCGACGGTGTCCGCGGCGTCGGCGATCTCGTTGACCATGGGTTCGAAGTCGCCGCCGGAGCCGAACGTGCCGCGCACGCTCTGCAGCAGTACGTGATAGCCGCGGCGCGCGTACACCGCGCCGAATACGGGGCCGAACGGGAAGCCGCGACCGTAGGGGCAGCGGACGAGCAGCGTGCCCTTGGCGGCTCCGGTGGGAGCGTAGTGGCTGCCGACCAGTTCGACGCCGTCGCGCATCGGGGTGGTGACGCGGCTGACGGTGTAGTCCGTCGTGGGAGGCGGGACGTCGAGGATGCGGCTGGCGAGTTGAGCGCCGTAACGGGTGATTCGGGAACTCACCATTCGAACCGTACCGATTTGTCCGGGCTGCCGCCTGCGCAAGTGGCCGCCCTCGGTGTGAACAAACGCGGACCTATCTCGAATCATGGCGGCTGTCAGGAAGTTTCATTGGCTTGGCGAGCGTACTGCCAAAATCTGTCGGACCCACGGAGTACACCAGATTCAACCGGTGCGGCACGTGTCCGCACCCAAATTGGCGGGGGTATGAGATGGGTAATCGAGCGAACATTGTTGTGGTGAAAGACCAACGGTGGCAGTACGTGTACTCGCACTGTGAAGGCTGCCGCATGGTCGACCTTCTGATAGGCGGGCCGGATCTGGCGCTGCAATTCCTGGAATCGCTGCGGCTGCGGCAATCGCATGACTGGTGGACCGACCCGTCGGGGTGCGACGGTGGTGCGGTCTTCGACTTCGACCGACGGCGGGTCGTGTTCTTCGGCGACAGTCTCATGGTGGAGATGCCGCTGCGGCGAACCATCCTTGCGGCGCTCGCCGAGGTGTGGACGGGCTATGAGGTCATCTACGCATACGACGGCACCGCCCAGATCGGCGAATACGTCGGGAAGGAATTTGCCCTGCCATCACTGAACGGCCTGTCTGCGCCGAAACTTGCCCGATCGCGAAACTCGTTGTGTCACTTGGTTTCCGTCATCGATGTGGCGGGGGAGTTACGAATGTGGCCCTTGTGGTGGGGTGTCAGCAGTGCGTGGCACGGGTCGTCGTTGCTCGACAAGTTGCCGGGCGATGGGTTTCAGCGACTGCGGCTCGGCACGATCCCCGAAGGCGGGCTGCACATCGATGTCCCCCGAAATGCGGTCGGAATATGGAATACCGCCGATGGCATGGGCGTGTTCCGGGCGCTGCCGGAGTTGTGGCCCGGCTGGTGGACCGAATGCTGGGAGGATCGCTACGAAGAGCAGCTCGCCGCATGTGGGAGTGCGCTGCGACTGCCCGCGGTCGGGGCCGCGGATTTCGACGAGGCACTGAACTGGTTGCGCGAGAGGGCGTGTGGCATGGACCGCAGTTACGCTGCTGTCCCGCCGAGTCCGGAGGAATGGGCCCGATTCGCGGCAGCTTACGACCGAGCGCGGCTTCGTCAGGCGAAAACTGCATGACCGCCACGACGTGGCATTGGTACCATCGAAGGGGTAGAAAGGTACCAATCATGGCGCTGAACATCAAGGATCCCGCTGTCCATGAGGCGGTCAAGGAGATCGCGAAGATCACCGGCGAGTCCCAAGCGCAGGCTGTCGCGACAGCTGTGAACGAGCGGCTCCAACGACTTCAAGCCGACGATCTGGCCGAACGGTTACTGGCGATCGGCCGGGAGGCAGCTGGTCGTATGAGTCAGGAGACAAGGCTCATCGACCACGGCGAGTTGTTGTATGACGACCTGGGACTTCCCAGATGATCGTCGATACGTCATCAATCGTCGCCATCCTGCGGGACGAGGACGACGCGGCCGTGTACTCCCGTGCGATCGCGGCGAGTACGCCCCGAAGACTCTCGGCAGGAAATTACGTTGAATGCGGAATCATCGTCGACCGGGACCGAGACCCAGCTCTGAGCTCCAAGCTGGACGAGCTGCTCGGCACCGCAGGGATCGTTATCGAGCCGATCACCGAGCGTCAGGCGCATTTGGCTCGCCAGGCCTATCGAGACTTCGGGAAAGGCAGTGGCCACCCCGCAGGCCTCAACTTCGGTGACTGCTTCGCGTACGCGCTGGCGATCGACCGCCGCGAGCCATTGCTATGGAAGGGCAACGACTTCGGGCACACGGGCGTCCGATCCGCACTCGAGACCCGCTAGTCGTGCGCGAGCGACCCATCGCCTCGCGATCAGAACTTGTAGAACGGCACCAGCTGGTTGGCGCGCTGCAGGTTGGTCTGCAGGCAGTCGGGCCGGTCGGGCGACTCGATCGGGGAGTAGAACAGCGACTGGTTGATCAGGCCGTAGCTCGTCTTGAAGGTGATCATGCAGGTCACCCACCACCGGTCGTTCCAGTCAGTCGGCTTCATGATCCAGTACTGCGCGGCACGGTGTCCGGCGATGTTCAGCTCGACGGCGTCGGCAGGCAGCGTCTGCTCGTAGGTCCGCCAGACGATCGGCTCGACGGCCATCTGGTAGTTACCGGCGTCGTAGTGGCAGCGCAGGCCGTCTTCGTGGTCGGGCGGGGTGAAGCCCAGGCCCATGGCGTTGATCGCGTCGAGCGGAATCTGGTCGCACGGGTCGAACGGGCTCGGGTTCGTGGTGGAGATGATCGGCGACTTGATCGTGCTGCTGATCGGGGCCATGGGGGCCGAGGTGGAGCGCAGCTCCACGTTGTCGCCGCCGCTGGGCGTCACTGGGTTGGTCTGTGTGACCACCACGCCTGCCGTCACGAGCGCACACAGCGCCGACATGAGCCGCAGTTTCCCGGCCATCGCTGCCATGACACCCCTTTGATCCGAGCAATACTGCGGGGAGTCTACAAGTCGCCTGGGTCACACCGGACAGGATGGGAGAACCTGTTCTAGTTTCTCCCGCTGCGCGGGATGGTCGGCACGACGGCGGAGGTTGCTGCCACCCAAGTACCCTGGGTTTTTGTGTCGACTCAGCCGACCCTTTGGGCGATCAGTGACCTGCACATCGGGCATACCGGAAACAAGCCGGTCACCGAGTCGCTGCACCCGGCCTCGCCGGACGATTGGCTGATCGTCGCCGGCGACGTCGCCGAGCGCACCGACGACATCCGGTGGTCGCTGGACCTGCTGCGCAAGCGGTTCGCCAAGGTCATCTGGGTGCCGGGAAACCACGAACTGTGGACCACCAACAAAGACCCGATGCAGATCTTCGGGAAGGCCCGTTACGACTACCTGGTCGACATGTGCGACCAGATGGGCATCGTGACCCCCGAGCACCCGTTCCCGGTGTGGACGGGTCCGGGCGGCGCGGCGACGATCGTGCCGATGTTCCTGCTGTACGACTACAGCTTCCTGCCGGCGGGCACCGCGACCAAGGCCGAGGGGCTGGCGTTGGCCAAGGAGCGCAACGTCGTCGGCACCGACGAGTTCCTGTTGTCGAGCGAGCCGTACGCGACCCGGGACGCGTGGTGCCGGGACCGGCTGAACATCACCCGCAAGAAGCTCGACGACCTGGACTGGATGGAGTCGACCATCCTGGTCAACCACTTCCCGTTGGTGCGCGAACCCTGCGACGCGATGTTCTATCCGGAGTTCTCGCTGTGGTGCGGCACCACAGCGACCAAGGATTGGCACACCCGGTACAACGCCATCTGCTCGGTGTACGGCCACCTGCACATCCCGCGCACCACCTGGTACGACGGCGTGCGGTTCGAGGAAGTCTCCGTCGGCTACCCGCGAGAGTGGCGGCGCCGCAAGCCGTATCGGTGGATGCGCCAGATCCTCCCGGACCCCCAGTACCCACCCGGCTACCTCAACGACTTCGGTGGCCACTTCGAGATCACCCAGGAAATGCGGGAGCACGCGCAGAAGATGCAGGACCGGATCAATTCGAGGCGGTTGTGATGGGCGATGCCCTGTTGTCGCAGGTGCTGCCCGACGTCGTGGCCACCGCTGAAAGATATTCCGACGCGGTCGATCTCGTGCCGCTGCCCGAGGAAGAGCCGCTGATCGCCCGGTCGGTGGCCAAACGCCGCAACGAGTTCATCACCGTCCGGCAGTGTGCCCGTGAGGCACTGGGCAAGCTGGATGTGGGCCCGGTCCCGATCCTCAAGGGGGAGAAGGGTGAACCGTGCTGGCCTGACGGCATCGTCGGCAGCCTGACGCATTGCGAGGGTTTCCGTGGCGCGGTGGTGGCCAGGTCTACGCAGGTGCGGTCCGTCGGCATCGACGCCGAACCGCACGGGGTGTTGCCCAAGGGGGTGCTCGGCGCCGTTGCCCTGCCTGCCGAGCAGGACGCCGTGGCGACGCTGGAAGGCGACCTGCACTGGGACCGAATCCTGTTCTGCGCCAAGGAAGCGACGTACAAGGCCTGGTTTCCGCTCACGCACCGCTGGCTGGGCTTCGAGGACGCGCACATCACCTTCGAGCTGGATTCCACGGGCAGTTCGGGCACATTCCTGTCCCGCATCCTCATCGACCCGGCCGCCGAGTTCGGCCCACCGCTGACCGAACTGCCCGGACGCTTCACCGTCTCCAATGGCCTTGTCCTGACGGCGATCTCGCTGTGAAGGCAGCAGCGAGGCCGGCGCCGCCACCCGGCTTGGTGATCGTCGACAAGCCCGCCGGGATGACGAGCCACGACGTCGTCGGCCGGTGCCGGCGGCTGTTCGGCACCCGCAAGGTCGGCCACGCCGGGACGCTGGACCCAATGGCGACCGGTGTGCTGGTGGTCGGCATCGAGCGGGCGACCAAGATTCTGGGCCTGCTGACCGCCACCGACAAGAGGTACGTCGCGACGATCCGTCTCGGCCAGACCACGTCGACCGAGGACGCCGAAGGCGAAGTGCTGGAGACGGTTTCGGCTGCGCACGTGACTGACGACCAGATCGAGGCGGCGGTGGCCACTTTACGTGGAGAGATCGATCAGGTGCCGTCGGCGGTCAGCGCCATCAAGGTCGACGGCGAGCGCGCGTACAAACTGGTGCGTGAAGGCAAGGCGCCGGAACTGGCGGCCCGGCGGGTGCGGATCTCCCGGTTCTCGGTGGATGCTGTGCGACGCATCGAGGACTTCGTCGACGTGGATGTCACGGTGGACTGTTCGTCGGGCACCTACATCCGGGCGCTGGCCCGTGACGTCGGCGCCGCACTCGGTGTGGGTGGACATCTGACGGCGTTGCGGCGCACCAAGGTCGGCCGTTATGGCCTGGACGAGGCGCGCACCCTGGAACAGCTGACGGATGCCGCGGAATTGAGCTACACGCTGGACGCGGCCTGCCTGCTGGGCTTTCCGCGCCGCGACCTGACTGATGCCGAGACCGAGGACACCCGGCACGGCCGGGCCCTGGAACCGGCCGGTATCGGTGGCACCTACGCCGCGACCGCCCCCGACGGGCGGGTCATCGCGTTGCTGGAGGACGGACCGAAGCGCACCAGCAGTGTCGTGGTCCTGCGTCCCGCGACGTTGTAGAGATCGGCCGAAAACACAATTTGTGCCGGCGACGATCCGCCGCATATTTACATACCAATTGGAATGGTTGTGACGCGTTTTCATTGTCGCGCCACGTACGATGCAACGGTGACTGCAGGAGTGGAGGGGCGCGCGAAGCGGCGCACGCAGGCCGAGCGGAGCGCGGCCATGCGCACGCGCCTGCTGGACGCCACTGTGGAATGCCTGGTCACTTACGGTTACTCGGGCACCACCACGCAACGGGTCGCCGAAATCGCCGGCGTCACGCGCGGTGCGCAGGTGCACCATTTTCGGTCCAAGGAAGACTTGGTGGCGGCCGCGGTCGAGCATCTGGCCGAACAGCGCGTGCAGGCCGCGATCCGTGATCTCGGACGGGTGGGCAGTAACCCCGATCCGGTCACGACGATGCTGGACTATCTGTGGGAGTCGCATCAGGGGCCGATTTTCGTTGCGACGCTGGAGCTCTGGGTGGCTGCGCGTACTGATCCGGTGTTGGCCGAGCATATCGAGCGCGTTGAGCCCATCGTCATCGGCGCGCTGATCAGCGCGTTGGCGCAGCTGATTCCGAATCGCGCTGCACAGAAGGAGCTGCGGGACCTGGCGTTCACCGCGATGGATGCGCTGCGGGGGATTCTCTTGTCGAGCTTTGTAGATCGTGACACCGAGCGGGCCAAAAAGCGCTGGAATCGGGTGTGTGGCCAGCTGCACGGCATGTTTGTGGACGCTCTCGACGGTAAGACCGTCAACGCCGACATCTCCTCTTAAGTAACGCTTTTCGCCTGGGGTCGGCAAACTTCTCCGCTGATCAGGGACTGCCTTTGGCCACCCTCTTGTAAAGATACAAACAGGTTGGTATGTTTCTGACATCGCACAGAAAGAGAGGGTTCATGCCCAACAAGGTGTATGTGATCGGCGTCGGGATGACGAAGTTCGAGAAGCCGGGCGCTCGGCTCAATCCGGATGGGTCGCCGTGGGACTACCCGGATATGGCTCGTGAGTCGGGCTCGAAAGCATTGCTGGATGCCGGGATCGACTACCGCGAGATCCAGGAGGCCTACGTCGGTTACGTCTACGGTGAGTCGACGTCGGGGCAGCGGGCCGTCTACGAGCTCGGCATGACGGGCATCCCGGTGGTCAACGTCAACAACAACTGTTCGACCGGATCGACGGCGTTGTATCTCGCGGCGCGTGCCGTACGTAGCGGCCTGGCCGACTGTGCGCTTGCGCTCGGATTCGAGAAGATGCAGCCCGGTTCACTCGGTTCGACATATGACGACCGCGAGCAGCCCATGGCCAAGCACTTCCTGGCGCTGGCCGAGATCAGCGAGGTACTGTTCCCGCCGGCGCCGTGGATGTTCGGCGCTGCCGGCCGAGAGCACATGAAGCAATTCGGCTCCACTGCCGAGCATTTCGCGAAGATCGGCCACAAGAACCACAAGCACTCGGTCAACAATCCGTACGCGCAGTTCCAGGAGGAGTACAGCCTCGACGACATCTTGGGCGCACGGATGATCTACGACCCGCTGACAAAGCTGCAGTGCTCACCGACGTCGGACGGCTCCGGTGCGGCGATTCTGGCCAGCGAGGCGTTCGTCGACAAGCACGGGCTGGCCGGACAGGCTGTCGAGATCGTCGGGCAGGCCCTGACGACCGATTTCGAGAACAGCTTCGACGGCACGTGCAAGGCACTGATCGGTTACCACATGAATGTCGCTGCCGCGCAGAAGGTTTACGAGCAGTCCGGCCTCGGCGCCGACGACTTCCAGGTCATCGAGCTGCATGACTGCTTCAGCGCCAACGAACTGCTGCTGTACGAAGCCCTGGGTCTGTGTGGCGAAGGTGAAGCCGCGAAGTTGATCGACAACGGCGACACGACCTATGGCGGACGGTGGGTCGTCAACCCGTCCGGCGGACTGATCTCCAAAGGGCATCCACTGGGCGCGACCGGTTTGGCCCAGTGCGCCGAACTCACCTGGCAGCTGCGTGGCACCGCCGACAAGCGCCAGGTCTCCGGCGTCACCGCCGCCCTGCAACACAACATCGGTCTGGGCGGGGCTGCCGTGGTCACCGCCTACCAGCGTGCTGAGCGCTGAACCGAAACAGCAACCGACACAACACAACCAACAAACCAAGGAGTATGGCAATGGGACACATCGAAGCCACCAAGAAGCTCTCCGCCTCGCCGGAAGCGCTGTGGGCGATCGTCTCGGACCTTTCCAGCTGGGACAAGTGGTTCACCGTCCACGAGAAGTGGCTGTCCGACGTGCCGGCGACGGTTACTCCCGGCACCACGCTGACCGCGAAGATCGTCATGCTCGGCATGGCCAACAAGATCGAATGGAAGATCGAACGGATGGACGCGCCGACCACGTTCGCGTTGTCCGGCACTGGCATGGCCGGAGTGAAGGCGCTGTTCGAGTTCACCGTGACACCGTCGGGCGACGGTTCGGAGTTCAAGGTCGCCGGCGACTTCGAAGGCGCGCTGGTCAAGGGCGCGCTGGCCAAGGCTGTCGAGAAGGACGGCGCCAAGCAGCTCGACAAGACCCTCGAACTGCTCGACGGCCTGGCGACGGCGGCAGTCTGAAATGGCAGACGAGGAACTGATTTTCGACGACACCGGGCTGAACAAGTGGACCGACGACGACCACTTCGAAGTGACCCGTGAGCACCTCATCGACTATGCGAAGGCCACCAACGACCCCATCCCGGCCCATCTGGCCGGTGACGTCGCGCCGCCGGTGTTCGCGATTGTCCCGGTGTTCGAATCACTGCTCACACCGACAGTCGACGTGGCGCCGGTGGAGTTGATTCCCCGGGTCGTGCACGGAGAGCAGGACTTTCACTTCCACCGCCCCATCTATCCCGGCGACCGGCTGGTGTCCCGCGGCATGATGCTCGGCTACGAAGGGCTCGAGAACGGCACCCGCGCATCCGTCTACCTCGAATGTCGCACGGACGACGGTGATCTGGTCAACGAGCAGTACGTGACGTGCTTCTTCCGCGGCTTCAACGCCGGCAAGAAAGTCGGTGAGCTTGGCCCTGAGCACAAGTTCGACGCCGCACTGCGCGATCGTGCGCCGTTGGCCAAGGTCGTCCAGCATGTCGATGCCGACCAGACGTTCCGGTATTCGCCGGCATCGGGCGACCCGATGCCGATCCACCTCGATGAAGAGGTGGCCAAGGATGCGGGATTGCCGGGCATCATCGCCCACGGTCTGTGCACCATGGCCTTCACGTCGTGGGCGCTGTTGACCGAGGTCGGCGGCGGAGACGTCAACAGGCTGCAGCGATTTGCGGTGCGGTTCTCGAAGATGGTTCTTCCAGGGGACGACCTGGAGACCCGTATCTGGCAGGCCGGCCGCGGAACCAACACGACGAAGTATGCCTTCGAGACGGTGCGAAACGGCACCGCGGGCGAGGAATTCGCCATCACCGACGGCCTGGCCGTTTTCGCCGACTAGACGAGTTGAAAGGACTTCAGACATGGGAGCTTTGGAAGGACGGATCGCCGTCATCACCGGCGCGGGCCGCGGCATCGGCCGCGAGCACGCGTTGCTGTTCGCCCGTGAGGGCGCACGCGTCGTCGTCAATGACCTAGGTGGCAGTAACACCGGCGAGGGCGCCGACGCCGGTCCGGCGCAAGAAGTCGTCGATGAGATCGTCGCCGCCGGCGGCACGGCCGTCGCCAATACCGACAACATCGCGACCTGGGATGGCGCCGCCGGCCTCATCGAGCAGGCCGTCAGTGAGTTCGGTGGCCTCGACGTGGTAGTCAACAACGCCGGGATTCTGCGCGACGGCTTCATCCCGACCATGGAAGAATCCCAATGGGACGCTGTGGTTTCGGTGCACCTCAAGGGTCACTTCTCGGTGCTGCGGCACGCCGCGGCCTACTGGAAGGCGCAGAGCAAGGCAGGCAATCAGCCGAACGCCGCCGTCATCAACACCGCGTCGGGATCGGGCCTGACCGTGCCCAACGCCGGACAGGTGAACTACGGCGCGGCCAAGGCGGGCATCGCGGCGATGACCTTGGTGGCCGCCGAAGAGCTCGAACGGTATGGCGTACGGGCCAACGCCATTGCCCCGATCGCCCGCACCAGGCTCACCCTGGCCACGCCGGGCATGGGCGCCCTGATGGCTGAGCCCGACGACGGCGAAGTCGACCTGTTCAGCCCCGCGAACATCTCTCCGTTGGTGGCGTACCTGGCAACCGAGAAGTGCCCGCTGACCGGCAAGGTCTTCGCGGTACAGGGCGGCGCGATCTCCGAGCTCGGCGGCTGGCACGACGTGACGACGATCGAGACCGACGGGCTGTGGGAGATCGACGACATCTCGGCGAGGTTGGCATGATCGAGTGGTCTGAGTCCGACGAACTCATCCGGGACAGCGTCCGTCAGTTCGTCGACAAGGAGATCGAGCCGCACCGCGACGGACTCGAGCGCGGCGAACTGTCGCCATATCCGATCGCGCGAAAGCTGTTCAGCGAGTTCGGTCTCGACGTATTGGCCGGTGAGGCGATCAAGACCATGCTCGAAAAAGAACGGGCCAAAGCAGAAGCGATCGCGGCCGGGCAGCCCAAGCCGGAGAAGCGGTCGTCGGGCGGTATGGGCGACCTCGGCGGCCAGGTGTCGATGGCCGCGGTGCTGGTCTCGGAGATCGCCGGCGTCAGCATCGGGTTGCTCAGCACCATCGGGGTCAGCCTCGGCCTCGGCGCTGCCACCATCGCGAGCCGCGGCACCCTGGCGCAGAAGGAACGGTGGCTGCCCGAGCTGGTGACGCTCGAGAAGATCGCGTGCTGGGCCATCACCGAACCCGACGCGGGGTCAGATGCCTTCGGCGGCATGAAGACCTACGTCAAGCGCGACGGCGAGGACTACATCCTCAACGGCCAGAAGACATTCATCACCAATGGACCCGACGCCGACGTGCTGATCGTCTACGCCAAGCTGGACGACGGCGATCCGAGTGCGGACCGCCGGAACCGCAAGGTCCTGACCTTCGTCCTCGAAGCCGGGATGCCGGGCCTCACGCAGGGCAAGGCATTCAAGAAGATGGGCATGATGTCCTCGCCTACGGGCGAGTTGTTCTTCGACAACGTGCGCATCACGCCGGACCGGCTGTTGGGGGAGACCGAGCAGCACGACGGCGGCGATGGGCGGGAGAGCGCCCGTGCGAACTTCGCGGCCGAGCGACTCGGTGTCGCGCTGATGGCATTGGGAATCATCAACGAATGTCACCGGCGCTGCCTGGATTACGCCAAGACCCGCACTCTGTGGGGCCAGAACATCGGTCAGTTCCAGCTGATCCAGCTCAAGCTGGCCAAGATGGAAGTCGCGCGGATCAACGTGCAGAACATGGTGTTCCAGACCTTGGAGAAGGTCCAGGCCGGCAAGATTCCGTCGCTGTCGGAGGCGTCGGCGGTCAAGCTGTACTCGTCGGAGGCGGCCACCGAGGTGGCGATGGATGCCGTTCAGCTGTTCGGCGGCAACGGCTACATGGCCGAGTACCGCGTCGAGCAGCTGGCGCGGGATGCCAAGTCGCTGATGATCTACGCCGGCAGCAATGAGGTTCAGGTAACGCACATCGCGAAGGGGCTGCTCGCCGGATGAGAGCGGCGGACCCACTCATGATGGCGTTCGACCGGTTGACGGCGAATTCGGCCGCGCGGCTGACCATCGGCGCCGCCTTGCGGTTCCTGATGGCCAATCCGCGGTTGATCACGCTGATCCGGCCGGTCGCCAACTCGGCGATCGTCGGGGTCAGCCCCGTCGTCGCCGGCACGGCGGTGGCACCGGTGGTGGCACCGCTGTGCGGTGAGTGGGTCCGTGCGCCCGGTGCTCGTGATGGCGCTGGTGTCGTGCTGGTGCTGCACGGCAGTGGTTACCTGATCTGCTCGCCGCGCACGCACCGGGGCTTCGCATCGCATCTGTCGCGCTCCTCGGGTCTGCCCGCGCTGGTGGTCGGCTATCCGCTGGCCCCGGAGCGCACGTTCCCCGCAGCGGAGGACGCGGCCATGACGGCGTATCGCTGGCTACTGACCCAGGGCTATGACTCGAGCAAAGTGGTGATCGCCGGTGATTCGGCGGGTGGGCATCTCGCGGTTGCAGTGGCCTTGCGTGCCAGAGCCGAGGGATTGCCCACGCCGGCCGCGCTCGCCTTGTGGGGTCCGCTGATCGATCCGTCGTACCGCGCTTCGATCACCGATCCCCGGGTGCGCCGGCAGCCGTTCGATCCGTCGGCGGCCGCCCGGGCCCTGGCGCTGTATGTCGGTGATGCGGACCCGGCGGATCCGCGGCTGTGTCTGCTGAACGCCGACCTGTCGGCTCTACCGCCCATCCAATTGCATTACGGAACAAGGGAAGTCATGCGAGCCGACGCCGAGGCGTTCGCCGCTCGGGTGACGGCGTCGGGCGGTCACTGTGAGCAGCGGGTGTGGGCGGGCCTGTCACACGCCTACTGGATGTTTCCGCGCGGCAAGGACGGAAGTTTGGACAGCATGATGACCGGTGGGGAGTTTCTGCGAGCCGCCGTGGCTCAGCCCGACCGACCGATGGCGAAGGAGTAGGACGGGTGATGACGCAGCTGCTGCGCCAGGTTCGGGACGCGCGTGGCATGGTCGAGGCGGCAATGGTGCTGCAGCGCCGGGGGTTGGTGGATGTCTGCCGGCCGCTCGACGCGGTGTCCGCGTCGCGCGGCTTGCGCCGTTACGGGTCGTTCGGTGGCCTGGTCGGGCACGTCGCGGCCCGCTACGGCGATGCGCCCGCGCTCACCGATGAGCTCGGCACGCTGAGCTTCACCGAACTCGAGGCCGTGTCCAACTCGTTGGCGCGGGGACTCGCGGATCGCGGGATCGGCGCGGGCACCGTGGTCGGCCTGCTCGTGCGGAACCACCGAGCACTTCCTCTGGCGCTGTTCGCCGCTGGAAAGGTCGGCGCGAGAGTGGTTTTGCTCAATACGGGTTTTGCGGCACCGCAACTCGCCGACGTGTGCAAGCGCGAGAACGTCACCGCGGTGATCGCCGATGACGAATTCGGCGAGCTGCTCGAAGTCCTGCCCTTCGGCGTCGACCGCATCGTCGGCTGGTCCGGGGTGCGCGGGCTGGCGGCGGTCGCCGCCGGCCGGTCCGCCACCGCGGTGCCCGCGCCGGCGTCGGTCGGCGGCATGGTACTGCTCACCAGCGGCACGACCGGGACGCCGAAAGGTGCACCGCGAAACAAGGTCAGTCCACTGCAGTCCGCGCAGCTGCTGGACCGGATACCGTGGCCCTCTGGCGGTGCCTATTATGTTGCGGCACCGATGTTTCACGCCACGGGACTCGCCACCTGCTCCTTGGGGCTGGCCCTCGGCAACCGGGTGGTACTGGCGCGCCGATTCGACCCGGAGGCGACCCTCGCGGCGATCGAACGCCATCGGGTGGGTGCACTCATCGCGGTGCCGACGATGCTGAGCCGCATCCTGGATCTGGGTCCTGAAGTACTGGCACGCTACGACACCTCATCGTTGCAGGTGGTGTTCGCCGCCGGCTCCGCGCTGTCACCTGATCTGTGCCGCCGCACCATGGACGCTTTCGGGGAGGTGCTGTACAACCTCTACGGCTCGACAGAGGTCGCCGTCGCCGCGGTGGCGACTCCGAGCGAATTACGCACCGCGCCGGGCACGGTGGGTCGGCCGCCGGTCGGATGCACGCTCGCCGTATATGACGAGAACCGGCGGCGGATCACCGAACCGGGCCGTACCGGAACGCTTTTCGTCTCGAGCAACTTCAGCTTCGCGGGCTACACCGACGGTGGGCACAAAGAATCGGTCGACGGCTTGTTGTCGTCGGGGGACACCGGCCACTTCGATGATAACGGTTTGTGGTTCGTCGACGGCCGTGACGACGACATGATCGTCTCCGGCGGGGAGAATGTCTTCCCACTGGAGGTCGAGAACCTCCTCGCCGGCCATCCCGCGGTCGTCGAAACCTCGGTGGTCGGGGTGGACGACCTGGAATTCGGAAAGCGCTTGTGCGCCTTCGTGGTACTGCGGCCGGGCGCCGATCTCGACGCCGACGGTGTCAAGAGCTACGTACGGGCGGAACTGGCCCGCCACAAGGTACCGCGCGACGTCGTGTTCCTCGACGTCCTGCCTCGCAACGAGACCGGCAAGGTGCTCAAATCGCAACTGCACAAGATGGTGGAGCAATGACCAAGAAGATCAACGACATTCGCGGTCGGGTCGTGGCGATCACGGGCGGCGCCCGGGGCATCGGGCGGGCGACCGGTTTGGCCTTCCTGCGGGCCGGCGCGCGGGTTGCCTTGGGCGACATCGACGTCGAACTCGCCGAGAAGACCGCCGCCGAATTCGCCGCCACCGGCGAGCAGGTCTGCGGTCTGCAGCTGGACGTCACCAGCCGGGCGTCCTTTTCGGCCTTCCTCGACGACGTGGAAAGCCAACTCGGTCCCGTCGACGTCCTGATCAACAACGCGGGCATCATGCCGACGGGACTGTTCGCCGAAGAGACCGACGAGATGACCGACCGCATGGTCGCCATCAATGTGGGCGGCGTCTTGACCGGGTCGAAGCTGGCCGCCAATCGGATGCGCGGACGCGGGGGCCACATCGTCAACGTGGCCTCGCTGGCCGGAGTCAGTGCATTTCCCGGTCTGGCCACGTACTGCGCCACCAAGCATGCGGTGGTCGAATTCACCGAGGCCCTGCAGCTCGAACTCGCTGACGACGGCATAGTGGTCACCGCGGTGCTGCCGGGCGTCGTGCACACCGAACTGTCTGCGGGCCACAGCGCGCCGCGGTGGATTCAGCCCGTCAGCGAGGTGGAGCCCGATGACGTCGCCGCGGCGATTGTCGATGCCGTCGTCCGCGGCAAGTCGAAAGTCGCAGTGCCACAAGCCCTTGGCGCGATGATCAAGGTCATGGGCGCGCTCCCGGACGGTGCCCGGCATTGGATTTCCCACGCCGCGCACTTCGACACCACTTTCACCCACACCGACGCCGCAGTGCGGGCGGCGTACCACAGCAGGCTGCAGCAGTAAGCGAGAGGTGGAAATCCTTGTCAACAGATTCGGCCATCACTGTCTGTTCTCCGGCCGATGGCCGTGTGGTCGACTCGGTACCTGTCGCCGGCGGCGAGGCGGTGGCCGCGGTTGTCGGTGAGCTGCGCGCCGAACAGGCCGGCTGGGCTGAACTTTCGGCGCGGGCACGCGCAGCGCATCTGCTGCGATACCGGGACTGGCTGCTGGACAACGAGTCTCGCTTGGCTGTGATGTTGCAGCAGGAGACCGGCAAGCCATGGGCGGAGGCCAATCTCGAGATCCCGTACATCGTGGATGCGATCAACTATTTCGCACGGACCGCGCCCGGGTTGCTTGCGGACGGCAGCCCACCGCGGCATGGGACGATCGCGGTTACCAAGCGGCAGCTGCTGGTGCAGCGGCCCTACCCGGTGGTTGGGGTCATCACGCCATGGAATTTCCCGCTCGGGCTCTCGCTGCTCGATGCGGTACCGGCGTTGCTTGCCGGGGCTGCAGTGGTGGTCAAACCCTCGGAGTTCACCCCGGTGACGGTGGCCGCGGCCATCGAAGGCTGGAAAGCGGTTGGGGCGCCGCGCGTTCTGGAGTGCGTGACGGGTGGGAGCGAAACCGGCGTGGCCGTTGTGGCCAATGTCGACTACGTCCAGTTCACGGGGTCGACGCGAACCGGTAAGGCCATCGCGCATGCGGCGGCCGAGCGGTTGATCCCGTGTGGCCTCGAGCTTGGTGGCAAGGACGCAATGATCGTGCTCGACGACGCCGACATCGGCCGGGCAGCCAACGCGGCGGTGTGGGGCGGCATGGCCAATGCGGGCCAGATGTGCACTTCGGTCGAACGTGTCTACGTCGAAGCCGCCGTCTACGACGAGTTCATCGGCCTGGTCGCCGAGAAGCTCAGCGTGCTGCGGGTCGGCGAGGACGATCAGCAATTCCGTTACGACGTCGGCCCGTTGGCCACCGATGCGCAACTCGCGATCGTGTGCGACCACGTCGAAGATGCGGTGGCCCGCGGAGCCAGGGTCCTCGTCGGTGGCGCGCGGATTGACGGCTCGGGGTTCTTCGAGCCCACGCTCCTGGTCGACGTGGACCACTCCATGCTGTGTATGCAGCGGGAGACGTTCGGTCCGACGCTGCCGGTGATGAAGGTGCGCGACGAAGACGAGGCGGTCCGGCTGGCCAACGACTCGGACTACGGACTGTCGGCAACCGTGTTCTCCGGCAACAGAGCTCGGGCGGGGCGGGTTGCACGCCGGCTCGATGCCGGCGCCGTCAACATCAACGATGTGTTCGGGAACCTGTTCACCTTGTCGCTGCCGCAGGGCGGTTGGAAGCAGTCCGGGCTGGGTCGCCGCAACGGTGCCGATGCGGTACTCAAATACACGCGGCCGCAGGCGATCGTGTCGGCCCGGGTCCAGCTGAACAGCGAGATCATCTGGTACCCCTACACCGCTATCCGCGGCAGCATCGTGCACCGCCTGGGACGTATCCTCGGAGCTCGCGATCTGCTCCGCCGGCTCGGCTGACCCCTGCAGTGGCATGGCTGGGTACCCAGATCGCGCCAAAGATGAAAGGCGTGTGAATGTTGGCCGCCAGGCGGATTCAGGCGACGACCCAGATCGCTTCGGCGGCAGGGTTACCCAGATCGACGGTCGTCGCGTCATCACCGGCTGCGTCCGCAGCCGTGACAGCCACCGAGATCATCCCGGCGAAGTCGCGCCGCGCCACCACGCGCAGATGTGAATCGAGCGTGATGCCGACGCTGTCGAAGTACCGCAGCATCTCGGGGTCGTGATCGGAAATCCGGGCCACTGTGCCGGCGTCGCCGTCCGAACACGCGGACAGTTGCCGCGCCGGGGGAGTCGGCACCTGACCGTCGGCCGCCGGGATCGGATCGCCGTGCGGGTCCCGCGTCGGGAAACCGAGCTTGGCGTCGATGCGGTCGAGCATCCGGTCCGACACGGCGTGCTCGAGCACCTCGGCTTCGTCGTGCACCTCGTCCCAGCCGTAACCGAGCTCGCGCACGAGGAACGTCTCCATCAACCGATGGCGGCGGACCATGGCCAGCGCCGCGCTGCGCCCGGTATCGGTCAGCGTCACCGCGCCGTACTTCTCGTGGTGCACCAGACCCTGATCGGCAAGCTTGCGGATCGACTCGGAGGCGGTCGACGCCGATACCCCGATGCGCTCAGCCAGCCTTTTCGTGCTGACTTTCTCGCGTGACCACTCCTGCGCGGTCCAGATGACTTTGAGGTAGTCCTGGGCAACCGGGGATAGATCTGGCGGATTGCCAGCGTCGTCTGCAGGACTCACAGCACAAAGTTTAGGCAATCGTCACCTGATCCGGGGATCTCACGGTGCCTGCCGTAGCGGCGCGCCGTAGGCTTGCGGTCGTGCAACGCTGGCGTGGGCAGGACGAGATCCCCACGGATTGGGGCCGATGTGTGCTCACCATCGGGGTGTTCGATGGTGTACATCGTGGACACGCGGAGTTGATCAGTCACGCGGTGAAGGCGGGCCGGTCGCGCGGGGTTCCCACGGTGCTGATGACGTTCGACCCGCATCCGATGGAAGTGGTTCTGCCGGGCAGCCATCCCGCGCAGCTGACGACGCTGACCCGCCGGGCCGAGCTGGTCGAGGAACTCGGCGTCGACGTGTTCCTGGTGATGCCCTTCACCACCGATTTCATGAAGCTGACCCCCGAGCGGTACGTGCATGAGCTGCTCGTCGAGCGCCTGCACGTCCTCGAAGTCGTGGTCGGCGAGAACTTCACCTTCGGCAAGAAGGCCGGCGGCAACGTGCCGCTGCTGCGCAAGGCCGGGGAACGATTCGGGTTCGCCGTCGAGGGCATCTCCCTGGTGGCCGAGCATCACCGGGCCGAGACCGTCACGTTCTCGTCCACCTACATCCGCTCCTGCGTCGACGCCGGCGACATGGTGGCGGCGACCGAGGCCCTGGGCCGCCCACATCGCGTCGAAGGCGTCGTCGTCCGCGGCGACGGCCGTGGCCGCGGACTGGGCTTCCCGACCGCCAACGTCGCGCCGCCGATGCACTCGGCGATCCCCGCCGACGGTGTCTACGCCGCCTGGTTCACCGTCCTGGGGCACGGCCCGTCGGTCGGCACCGTGACGCCGGGGGAGCGCTACCAGGCCGCGGTGTCGGTGGGTACCAATCCGACGTTCTCCGGGCGCACCCGCACCGTCGAGGCGTTCGTCCTCGATACCGACGCTGACCTCTACGGGCAGCATGTGGCGGTCGACTTCGTCTCGCGGATCCGCGGCCAGGAGAGGTTCGACTCGGTGGACGACCTGATCGTGGCCATGGACCGCGATACCGGCCGGGCTCGCACGATTCTGGCTGCGCAGTAACTTCCTGATAAACTGCCCGACGCGCGTGCTGCAGTTCGCGGTGGCCGCGCCCTCGTTGTTCTTCGCGGACCGAATTGATGGAGTTGTTTCGTGGCACTCACTGCCGAGCAGAAAAAAGAAATCCTGGGCTCGTACGGCCTGCATGAGACCGACACCGGCTCGCCGGAGGCTCAGGTCGCCCTGCTGACCAAGCGCATCTCGGATCTGACCGAGCACCTCAAGCAGCACAAGCACGACCACCACAGCCGTCGTGGTCTGCTGCTGCTCGTCGGCCGTCGCCGCCGGTTGCTCAAGTACGTCGCCCAGGTCGACGTCGCGCGGTACCGCTCGCTGATCGAGCGTCTGGGTCTGCGTCGCTGACGCACCACTGATTCATCACCATCGCCAGGTCTGCTCCGGCAGGCCTGGCGATGGGCATTGGTACGGGTAGTAACATGAATTTGTTTTGGGCCAAGCGCCCGAGACGTCGGAACGTCACAGCGGCATCCGCCTGAACCTCGTGGGGCGGTCTTCGGTAGTGGCTGTCGGGGCAATGACTCCGGCCGCTTCGATCGACGGCCGCCAGCAACTAGCGGGATGGTTTTCGGGTTTTCTGGGTGCTCCCGTGTGACGATGCGACAGCTGTAACAAAGAGGAACCAGAAAATACGGAATCCGCATAGGGCGGGCCGAGAGAGGTAATTGCGACATCCATGTCTGCAGTTGAAATTGAAGAGGGCGTGTTCGAAGCAACCGCCGTCATCGACAACGGGAGCTTCGGCACCCGCACCATCCGTTTCGAGACCGGCCGGCTCGCTCGCCAGGCCGCCGGCTCGGTCGTCGCCTACCTGGACGACGAGACCATGCTCCTGTCGGCCACCACGGCCAGCAAGAGCCCCAAGGATCACTTCGACTTCTTCCCGTTGACCATCGACGTCGAAGAGCGCATGTACGCAGCGGGCCGCATCCCCGGCTCGTTCTTCCGCCGCGAGGGCCGGCCCTCCACCGATGCGATCCTGACCTGCCGCCTGATCGACCGGCCGCTGCGCCCGTCGTTCGTCTCGGGTCTGCGCAACGAGATCCAGGTCGTCGTCACCGTGCTGAGCCTGGACCCCAAGGATCTGTACGACGTGCTGGCGATCAATGCCGCGTCCGCGTCGACCCAGATCTCGGGTCTGCCGTTCTCCGGCCCGGTGGGTGGCGTCCGCGTCGCCCTCATCGACGGCCAGTGGGTCGCGTTCCCGACGGTCGAGCAGCTGGAAACCGCTGTGTTCGACATGGTCGTCGCGGGTCGCGTGGTTGAGGGCGATGTCGCGATCATGATGGTCGAGGCCGAGGCCACCGACAACGTGATCGACCTGATCGCCGGTGGCGCGGGTGCGCCGACCGAGGCCGTGGTGGCCGAGGGTCTGGAGGCCGCCAAGCCGTTCATCGCCGCGCTGTGCAAGGCGCAGCAGGAGCTGCACGACGCCGCCGGCAAGGAGACCGCCGAGTACCCGGTGTTCCCCGACTACGCCGACGACGCCTTCCAGGCCGTCGCCGCGGTGGCCACCGACGCGCTGTCGCAGGCGCTGACCATCGCCGGCAAGCAGGAGCGCGACGATCGCACCGACGAGATCAAGGTCGAGGTGCTCGGCCGGTTGGCCGAAACCTACGCCGGCCGCGAGAAGGAGATCGGCGCGGCGTTCCGCTCGCTGACCAAGAAGCTGGTTCGCCAGCGCATCCTGACCGACCACTTCCGCATCGACGGCCGTGGCATCACCGACATCCGCGCGCTGTCGGCCGAGGTCGCCGTGATCCCGCGGGCGCACGGCAGCGCGCTGTTCGAGCGCGGCGAGACCCAGATCATGGGTGTCACCACGCTGGACATGATCAAGATGGCTCAGCAGATCGACTCGCTCGGTCCCGAGACCACCAAGCGCTACATGCACCACTACAACTTCCCGCCGTACTCGACCGGTGAGACCGGCCGCGTGGGTTCGCCCAAGCGCCGCGAAATCGGCCACGGCGCGCTGGCCGAGCGGGCCCTGATGCCGGTGCTGCCGAGCATCGAGGAATTCCCGTACGCCATCCGCCAGGTGTCGGAAGCGTTGGGCTCCAACGGTTCCACCTCGATGGGTTCGGTCTGTGCCTCGACCCTGGCCCTGCTGAACGCCGGTGTGCCGCTGAAGGCCCCGGTTGCCGGTATCGCCATGGGCCTGGTGTCTGACGACGTCAACGGTGAGACCCGCTACGTCGCGCTGACCGACATCCTGGGCGCCGAGGATGCCTTCGGCGACATGGACTTCAAGGTCGCCGGTACCAAGGACTTCGTCACCGCCCTGCAGCTGGACACCAAGCTGGACGGCATCCCGTCCAAGGTGCTGGCCGGTGCCCTGGCCCAGGCCAAGGACGCGCGCCTGACCATCCTCGACGTCATGGCCGAGGCCATCGACGAGCCGGACGAGATGAGCCCGTACGCGCCGCGCATCACCACCATCAAGGTGCCGATCGACAAGATCGGTGAGGTGATCGGGCCCAAGGGCAAGGTGATCAACCAGATCACCGAGGAGACCGGTGCGAACATCTCCATCGAGGACGACGGCACCGTGTTCGTCGGCGCCTCGAACGGCGAGGCGGCCCAGGCGGCGATCGACAAGATCAACGCCATCGCCAACCCGCAGCTGCCCAAGATCGGTGAGCGGTTCCTCGGCACCGTGGTGAAGACGACCGACTTCGGTGCGTTCGTCTCGCTGCTGCCGGGCCGTGACGGTCTGGTGCACATCTCCAAGCTCGGCAAGGGCAAGCGCGTCGCGAAGGTCGAGGACGTCGTGAACGTCGGCGACAAGCTGCGCGTGGAGATCGCGGACATCTCCGCGGACAACCGTGGCAAGGGTCAGAAGATTTCTCTGATCCTGGTGGATGAGGACGGCGCAGCGGCTGCGGATTCGAACGCCGCCGACGCTGGGTCCGAATCGGAGACTGCACCGGCAGATGCCGCGCCTGCAAACTCCTAGTAAGAATCTGCGCAACGGCCGGGGTCCTGCAGCAACATCGCTGCAGGCCCCGGCTGCTGTGCGCAAGACCAATCTCCCGGGCGGGCTGCGGGTCGTCACCGAACACCTGCCGCACGTGCATTCAGCGTCCATCGGTGTGTGGGTCGGCGTCGGTTCGCGCGACGAGGGCCCGAGCGTCGCCGGTGCCGCGCACTTCCTGGAACACCTGCTGTTCAAGTCGACCCCGACGCGAACGGCCGTCGAGATCGCCCAGTCCATGGATGCCGTCGGCGGTGAGTTGAACGCCTTCACCGCGCGTGAGCACACCTGCTACTACGCGCATGTGCTGGACAGCGACCTCGAGTTGGCCATCGACCTGGTGTCCGACGTCGTGCTCAACGGCCGTTGTGCCGCAGCGGATGTCGAGCTGGAACGCGACGTGGTGCTCGAAGAGATCGCCATGCGCGACGACGATCCCGAGGACACTCTCGCGGACGTCTTCCTCGGGTCCATGTTCGGATCGCATCCGGTGGGCCGGCCGGTCATCGGCAGCGTCGAATCGATCGCGTCGATGACCCGCAACCAGCTGCACTCGTTCCATGTCCGCCGGTACACCCCGGACCGGATGGTGGTCGCGGTCGCCGGAAACATCGATCACGACGAAGTTGTTTCGTTGGTGCGCAGGCACTTTCGGCCGCACCTCGTGCGTGGCCGTAAGCCCGTGCCGCCGCGTAAGGGCGCCGGCCGCGTGCCGGGGACCCCGACGCTGCAGTTCGTCAAGCGGGACTCGGAGCAGTCCCACATGTATCTCGGCGTGCGCACTCCGGGGCGCAACTGGGAGCACCGGTGGGCGTTGGCGGTACTCAATACCGCGCTCGGCGGCGGTTTGAGTTCGCGGCTGTTCCAGCAGATCCGGGAGAACCGCGGGCTGGCCTATTCGGTGTATTCCACGATCGACACCTTCTCCGACGCCGGTGCGCTGTCGGTGTACTCGGCGTGCCTGCCCGATCGGTTCGACGAGGTGGTCCGCGTGACCACCGATGTGCTGGAAGACGTTGCGCGCGAAGGTATCACCGCCGATGAGTTGCGCATCGCCAAGGGCTCGATGCGCGGTGGTCTGGTGCTGGGCCTGGAGGATTCCGGTTCCCGCATGCACCGCATCGGGCGCGCCGAGCTCAACTACGGCAACCACAAGACGATCTCCGACACCCTCGCCTCGATCGATGCGGTGACGCTCGAAGAGGTCAATGCCGTCGCGCGCGATCTGCTGACGCGGCCCTTCGGTGCCGCGGTGCTCGGGCCGCAGTCCAAACGCGCACTGCCCAAGCAGCTGCGCTCCATCGGTTAGCCGGCGATTTGTGCACGATAATCCGCGGTCAGCGCGGTGTCTTGTTTCGGGACATCGCTGACACATGTATGTCTCGGGACATCGCTGACACCTGAGTGAGGTGTGGACCCATCGTGGTTCATGGCCCAGAAGGTGACGGCGATGGATATTCGTGCTGCGACGGCGTTGGCCGGGCAGGTCGAGAATGTGGCGGCGTTCTGCCGGGATCAGCAGATCAGTCGACAGACGTTCTATAAGTGGCGCAAGCGGTTCGGGCAGCTAGGGCTGACCGGACTCGAAGAGCTATCACGACGGCCGGTGTCGTGTCCCGGGCAGACCGCGGCCGCGGTCGAGGAGCTGGTGCTGCGCCGCCGCAAGGAGCTATTGGAAGCCGGCCGCGACCACGGCGCACACTCGATCCACTGGGCGCTACGGCGTGAGGGCCATGTTGGTGTGCCCGCACCGGCCACGATCTGGCGGATCTTGACGCGCCACGGTGCGATCACCCCGCAGCCGCGTAAACGGCCCAAGTCAGCGACCAAACGGTTTGTCTTCGATCGCCCGAACGGTTGCTGGCAATCAGACTGGACCGAATGGGCACTGGCGGACGGCACGGCGGTGGCCATTGCGGGCTGTCTGGATGATCATTCCCGCTACCTGGTCGGGTTGGCCGCCGCAGCCGGGCCGGGCACCGGCGAGTTGGTGTGGTCGGTGATGCTGGCCGGTATCAGCGAGTGCGGGATTCCGTCAATATCGTTGTCGGACAACGGCCTGATGTACACCGGGCGGCGGCTCGGGTTTGAAACGACGTTCGAGGCGAACCTGCGGGCCCTGGGAGTGAAAACGATCAACTCGACCCCCTATCACCCGCAGACGTGCGGCAAGATCGAGCGGTTCTGGCAGACCCTCAAAAAGTGGCTCCACGCGCACCCCACCCCGGACACTGTCGCTGACCTCGACGATCTGCTCGCGGTGTTCCGACACTGCTACAACCACCAACGACCACATCGAGCGCTCGGCGGAGCCACTCCGGCAGAGGTTTTCGCGGCCACCGAACGCGCCCGCCCCGCAGACCGGCCCTTGCCGGCCCCGGTGTTTGTCACCACCGGCACCGTTAACGACACGACCGGTCGGGTGTTCGTGCCGCCCTACGTCATCAACGTCGGCCGGTATTGGGCTGGGCACCAATGCGACTGCATCCGCGACGGCGACCACATCGCCATCTTCAGCGGCACCACCTTGATCCGCGAACTCACCGCCGACCCAACCCGCCGCTATCAGCCCGGCGACAAAACCACGCGAACATACCGCACCCGCGCACCCAAACCCGCACACTGACTGTCAGCGATGTCCCGAGACATAAGTGTCAGCGATGTCCCGAGACACCACACCGCGGCAGCCGCGGAAAATCGTGCACAAATCACGTCAGCGGCTGACCCGCAGCGAGTTGTCCCGACGCAGCACGAAGAAGTACGGCTGCGTCTCGCCGCGCAGGTCCATGGCTCCCAGGACCGCGTCGTCGGACAGCTTGCGGAATACATCGTTGATCGGCAGCTGGTCGTAAACCATTGTCGCGGTGTCGACTCCGCGGTAGCGCGTGGTGCGCAGCCGGGCCTTCGCCGAACGGGCCCGCAGTAGCGGCCGCAAGGCGGCGATGGGCTTGGCAACCGAGATTCGGTGCAGAAGCGGCAGTTTTGTCGCCAGTCCGGCCCCGGAGAACGCCAGCACCGGGTTGAGTGGCCACAGTGATTCGCCGGATACGTCGGGGAACAGCAGCGGATGCACCGTCTCGGCGTCGACGAACTGCTTGCCCCACCAGCCGCTGGCTGCCAGCAGCCCATCCATGGGGTGTCCGGTGGGTACTTCCGCGCCGTGCCAGGTGCCGATCATGAAACCGGGCTCGACGGCGGGTGCGGCGTCGAAGATTTCGAGAGCGGCGGCCGCAGTGGTCGGCGGAGCGGGGAGCAATTCCTGCAAGAGCATGGTCACGACGATACTTGACACCTGTCAAGAAGGGGAGTGCCGACCCTGGTGAAAGTCATCGCCCGGCCGGCGCGACGCTGCGCTGACCGGGCGATGGGTATCAGGTTCGTGAGTTACCAGGCAACGCGGCCGAGCGGAATGTCGAGGTCCGCGGCGACCTGGCTGCACAGCAGTTCGCCGTCGTGCGTCGACAAGCCCTTGGCGAGTGCGGCGTCATTGCGGCACGCCGTCTGCCAACCCTGGTCGGCCAGCTTGAGGACGTACGGCAGCGTCGCGTTGGTCAGTGCGTAGGTCGACGTCCGCGGCACGGCACCGGGCATATTCGCCACGCAGTAGAAGACCGAGTCGTGCACGGCGAAGGTCGGGTCGTCGTGCGTGGTGGCCTTCGAGTCCTCGAAGCAGCCGCCCTGGTCGATCGCGATGTCGACCAACACCGAGCCCGACTTCATGTGGGCCACAGTCGAATTCGTGACGAGTTTCGGCGCCTTGGCGCCGGGGACCAGCACGGCGCCGATCACGAGGTCGGCCTGCTTGACGGCGTCCTCCAAGTCCAGGCTCGAGGAGTACCGGGTGTGGATGCGGCCGCCCCACTCGGCATCGATCCGGCGCAGGGTGTCCAGGTTGAGGTCGAAGACCGTCACTTGTGCGCCCATGCCGCTGGCGATCTGCGCCGCGTGGAAGCCCGCGGTGCCACCGCCGATGACGACGACGTTGGCGGGGGCGACGCCGGGCACGCCACCCATCAGGACGCCGCGACCGCCGTGGCTGCGCATGAGGTGGTACGCGCCGACCTGCGCCGACAACCTGCCTGCCACCTCGCTCATCGGGGCGAGCAGGGGCAGGCGGCCGTCGGCAGTCTGGACGGTTTCGTAGGCGATCGAGGTGGTGCCCGACGCCAGCAGTGCATCGGTGCATTCGCGTGAGGCGGCCAGATGCAGGTAGGTGAACAGGGTTTGGCCTTTGCGCATCCGGTGGTATTCGGCCGCGATCGGCTCCTTGACCTTGAGTAGCAGATCGGCCTCGGTCCAGACCTGGTCCGCGGTGGTGACGATCTGTGCGCCGGCGGCCTTGAAATCGTTGTCCGCGATCGCAGACCCTTCGCCGGCTCCGGCCTGGATCAGCACCTGATGGCCGTGCTTGATCAGTTCGGCGACGCCCGCCGGGGTGATGGCCACCCGGTACTCGTTGTTCTTGATTTCGGTCGGGATACCGACGTGCATCTGGGGTTCTCCTCAGGGCGGATCAGGTGATGCCCTAAGTGTGAATAAACGTCGACTGGCCTGCAATATCTGTGACTATAATTCTCGATATGGCGCCGTCTGTTGAACGATCTTCGAAAAGTGCGGTGAACACGGGCTCCCAGCCGAAGGATGTTCAGCCCGTCGAACTCGATGACGTCGACCGCCGCATCGTCACCGCCCTTCATGCCGACGCCCGGATGCCCAACAGTGCGTTGGCGGAGCTGGTCGGGATCGCCGCGTCGACGTGTCACGGCAGGGTCCGGCGGTTGCAGGAGCTCGGTGTGATCCGCGGCTTTCACGCCGACATCGACCCCGCGGCGGTCGGATTGGGCCTGCAGGCGATGATCTCGGTGAGCCTGCAATCCGGCGCCCGCGCACGAATTCGCGACTTCATCGCCCACATGCGGCGGCTACCGCAGGTGATGGACGTCTACTTCCTGGCCGGCGCCGACGACTTCATCCTGCACGTGGCCGCACGCGACACCCCGCACCTGCGGGCGTTCGTCGTGGAGCACCTCAACGCCGACGCCGACGTGGCGGGCACTCAGACGTCACTGATCTTCGAGCACCTGCGCGGCGCCTCGCCGCTGTAACCGGTTGCCGTGGATCAGGATTGGGTCGCGGCCTTGAGTTCGGCGAGTGTCTCGCGAATGTGCTCGGCGAGGCTGCGCTCGGCCGGATCGGTGAGCCAGTGTTCGAACGCCACCTTGAACACCGCAATACCGGCCTCGGCCACCAGGCTGGCCGCGGGGTCGGCGACGCCGCGCCGGCGCAAGGCGTCGCAAATGGTCGTCGCCAGTGATGCGAGCTTGATGAGTTCGCGTTCTTGCAGGCTGGGGTTGGCGCTGATCACAGTCTGGCGCTGGCGCGCATGCGGGCGACGGTCGGCGAAGAAGTCGGACAGTGATTCCAGCGCTGCTGCGACGGCGTCGAGTGGCGGTGCTGCTGCCGGAGCGTCGTCGATCGCGGCGTCGAGTGCCTCGGCGAGTTCGCGGCCCCGAAACAGCACCTCCCGTTTGTCGGCGAAGTGCCGGAAGAAGGTGCGTTCCGTGAGGCCTGCTCGGGCGGCGATCTCGGCCACTGTCGTCTCGTCGAAGCCCTGCTGCAGGTAGAGCTCCAGAGCCGCCTGCTCCAGGCGGCCCTGCGCGTTCGGTTCCCAACGGCCCACGGGGCGGATTGTAGGCGATGACAGTGACTGACACTATGGCGATGACAGCAACTGACATCACGCGTACATTGGTGATGTCATGAGCTGACATCACTTGAGGAGCTGAAACCATGCGCATCTTCGTCACCGGCGCCAGCGGGCACATCGGGTCCGTTGTCGTCCGCGAGCTGCTACAAGCCGGCCATCCGGTCACCGGACTGGCCCGATCCGACGCCTCGGCCGAGGCCTTGGCTGCCGTGGGCGCCGAGGTGCACCGGGGCAATCTCGACGATCCCGACGGGCTCGCTGCCGCGGCCGCCGCCTCTGACGGCGTCATCCATCTCGCGTTCAAGCACGACTTCTCCAACTACGCCGACTCGCTTCAGTTGGAACTGCGGGCAGTCGAGGCCATGGGGGAGGCCCTGGCGGGCACCGGCAAGCCGTTCGTGAACACTTCGGGCACGCTCATGCTCGCGTTCGGAGAGTCGGGCCGGCTCGGTACCGAGGACGCCGAAGTCGACCGGTCGGGCCCGCGGGTGGCATCCGAACTCGCCACTCTGGCGCTGGCCGAACGAGGTGTGCGGTCATCGGTGATCAGGCTCGCGCCGACAGTGCACGGTGATACCGATTATCACGGCTTCATCCCGAGCCTCATCCAATTCGCCCGGGCGGCAGGACGATCCGGATATCAGGGTGACGGCTCGAACCGATGGCCCGCGGTGCACACCGTCGACGCCGCACGGCTTTACCGACTGGCGGTGGAGTCGGCGCCGGCCGGCTCGGTGTTGCACGGGGCGGCCGAGGAGGGCATCGCGTTTCGCGACATCGCCCAGGCCATCGGCGACGGGCTGGGCGTGCCGGTGCAACAGATTCCGGCCGACGAAGCTCCGGCGCAGTTCGGTTTTCTCGCCGGCTTCGCTGCGCTGGACAACCCGACATCCAGTGCGCGGACGCGTTCCATGCTCGGTTGGGACCCGGTGCAGCCGACCCTGCTCGAGGACCTCAAGGCCGGTCACTACTTCGAGAACCTGCGAGAAGCACCGCCGCTCTGGTCTTAGCGGCTGACGAGCTCCGGGTGGAATTTGTTCACCAATCGGCGGATGCCGTCGCGCCAGTCGACCGACGTGCCGCCGATCAGCTGGTGCATCAGGGTCGTGTCGGTCGGGCCGCCGCGCAGCGCATCGGGGTCCTCGGCGAAAACGGGCTCCCGGTCGACGAGTTCGCCGAGGTAGGCGCACCAGTCCTGCAGGCTGACGGTTTGATCTCCGCACCAGTTCACCGTGGTGGCCGGCACCGTCGCGGCGTCCAGAAGCTTGGGCAGGGTGGCGAGGATGTCGTCTTCGTGGATCGGGTTGTAGCGGGCCGGGCCGCCCGGCGGCACCGGGATCGGGATGCCCGCCAGGATCATCTCCATGTGGTAGAACGGCCAGCCGCCGTTGTCGCCGTAGGGGACATTGAACCTGGCGATGGTCGTCGGCAGCTCCAGCGCACGGGACATGGTGCGCACGACCGTCTCGCCCGCGATCTTGGAGATCGAGTAAGTGGGGAAGAGGTGCTTGTGGTTGTCGCCCAGTGCGGCTGATTCGGACCGCGGCTCATCGCCCGGCGGGTCGTACACCGCGGCCGACGAGGTGTGCAGAAACGCCTTGGCCTCGCGGCAGTGCGCCATCAGCAGGCCCACCGACTCGGCGTTGGCGGCGAGGTCCTTGTCCCACCGGCCGGTCTTGGCCACCGCCACGTTGACCACGTAGTCGAAATCGGTTGGCAGCGCACCGAAGTCGCCCACCGCGAGGTTGATTGCCGCGCAGCGGACGCCGGCCTGCTCGAGGCTGTGCCGGGCCTGCGGGTTGTTGAAGCGGGCGACGCCCCACACCTCGTTGTCGACGGCCAGGGTCGTGGCGATCGGGGTGGCCACCTGGCCGGTGACTCCGGTGATGAGAATCTTGGCGCCGCGCATAGGGCTGATAGTAGGGGGCCGCTAGGGTTGACCTCATGCGAGTTGGAGTTCTGGGTGCCAAAGGCAAAGTCGGCGCGACCATCGTCGACGGTGTGGAATCCGCCGACGATCTGACGTTCACCGTCGGCGTCGACGCCGGTGACGACCTGAGCCTGTTCACCGACAGCGGCACCGAGGTCGTCGTCGACTTCACGCACCCCGACGTCGTGATGAACAACCTGAAGTTCCTCGTCGACAACGGCATTCACGCCGTCGTTGGGACCACCGGCTTCACCGCGGAGCGACTCGCGCAAGTTCGCGAGTGGGTTGCCGCCAAGCCCGGCGTCGCGGTGCTGATCGCCCCGAACTTCGCCATCGGCGCGGTGCTGTCCATGCACTTCGCCAAGCTCGCCGCCCCCTTCTTCGAGTCGGCCGAGGTTGTCGAGCTGCACCACCCCCAGAAGGCCGATGCTCCGTCGGGCACCGCCACCCGTACCGCACAGCTGATCGCCGAGGCGCGAAAAGACTTGCCGCCCAACCCCGATGCCACCAGCACCGGATTGGAGGGCGCGCGCGGCGCGGACGTCGACGGCATCCCCGTGCACTCGGTGCGGCTGCGTGGCCTGGTGGCGCACCAGGAGGTGCTGTTCGGCACCCAGGGCGAGACGTTGACCATCCGGCACGACAGCATCGACCGCACGTCGTTCGTGCCCGGCGTGCTGCTCGGTGTCCGCGAGGTCGCCAAGTACCCCGGGCTGACGATCGGCATCGAGACCCTGATGGGGCTGTGACGAGTCCCGTCATGACCAAACCGAGCTCGCAGGTGCTGCGCATCCAATTGGTCGTGGCTTTTTTGTGCGTGGCGCTGGTGGTCTATTTCTGGATCATGGGCCGCTCCGGCGTCATCCTGATGAAGTCCGGCGACGCGGCCGCGATCGGGCTCGGCATCGGTATCTTCGTGCTGCCGTTGATCGGGCTGTGGGCCATGGTGGCCACGCTGCGGGCCGGGTTCGCGCACCAGCGGCTGGCCCGCCTCGCGCACGACGAGGGCGTCGAACTCGATATCAGCGAGCTGCCCAAGCGCCCGTCGGGCCGCATCGAACGCGACGCCGCCGACGCCCTGTTCGAGTCCGTGCGCGACGAGGTCGAGGCCGCACCTGATGACTGGCGCGGCTGGTACCGGCTGGCCCGGGCGTACGACTACGCGGGGGACCGGACCCGGGCCCGCGAGACCATCCGCAAGGCCGTCGCGCTGGAAAAGTCCTCGCGAGTATGAAACTCCTTGTCGTGCACCACACTCCCTCTCCGAACTGCCAGGAGATGTTCGAGGCGGTGCTCGCCGGAGCGACCGATCCCGAGATCGAGGGCGTCGACGTGGTGCGCCGTCCGGCGCTGACGCTGTCGGCGGCCGACGTGCTGGAGGCCGACGGCTACCTCTTGGGCTCGCCGGCGAATCTGGGGTACATGTCCGGTGCGCTGAAGCACGCGTTCGACCAGATCTACTACCCGTGTCTCGACGCGACGCGCGGCCGACCGTTCGGCCTGTGGCTGCACGGCAACGAGGGCACCGAAGGCGCCGAAAAGGCCGTCACGTCGATCACCACCGGGCTGGGCTGGGTGAAAGCGACTGACTACGTGGTGGTTTCGGGCAAGCCGAGCAAGGCCGACCTGGAGGCGTGCTGGAACCTCGGCGCGACGGTCGCGGCAACGTTGATGGGCTGACCGGCAACCCGGTCAATTCTTCTCGAGCACATCGATGAACATTCGAAAAAGGTCCGACTGACTCGTCACTCCGAGGCGCTGATACGCGTTATGGCGATGTAGCTTGGCCGTGCCTTCCGTAATATGCAGTTCCTCGGCTACCGATTGATTGCTGTGGCCGCGGAGAATCAAATTCACGACGCGAAATTGTGCGGGTGTGAGGACGTCGGAAAAAGCCTTTTCCAGCACCGAGTCGATTTCTCCCACACGAGTCGGTGCGGTGGTGATCGACGTCAAATCTGCGTGACGCCGAACCAGCGTGCCCAGCAGGGGCGCGAGGTCCGACAGTGCCTCGAACTCCTGCGCGGAGAACCGCTCGGCGGTGCGGTTGCGCATCAGCGAATACGTTGCGCGCCAGCCGTCGGCGAGGGTGACGATGTAGCCGATCTCCTCGATCAGCGTGCCGGATTCGTCGGATATGCACGGATGTACCTCATCGGACGCCGCAAAATCGGAAGAGAAGAACTCGTCGGGCGCGATCTCGGACATGCGCCGGAGGCCGTCGGGAATCTCGGCGGTGCAGGCGACGTAGAACGGGTCGAGGAGATAGCCGCCCTTCAAATACGAACTCAATGCGTCGCGCGAAACGCTGGAGCTGTATCCGTCATACATCAGCAGCGGTGGTGACCTCGGATGAAATACGAATACGCAGGTCATGTCGAAGGGTGCAATGGTGCGGAGGAAAGTGTCTACGGCGGGCCCGAATTCCGGCTTGTCGAGGCAGGAAATGATTCGTGAAATCCCCTCGATTTCCGGTTTGTTCACCGGCGCCGCCTCCTGCGTGAAAGTTATGCACTTCGGTATATGGACCGCCGCAGAGTATCAAGCCTAGTGTCCTGGATCACACCTCATCGGCGAACGGTCGGTGGGCTCAGGACTGCAGGAGGCAGCGTGCCAGGCAGACTCGCAGGACGAACCGCACTCGTGACCGGCGGTGCCGGAGGTTGCGGGCTGGCGGCCAGCCGGCTGTTCGCCCGGGAGGGGGCGAAGGTCGGCATCCTCGATGTCCCGTCCAGTGCTGGTGCTGCGGTCGCCGACCAGCTCCGCGCCGAAGGGTTCGAGGCCTTGTTCTGCCCGGCGGATGTCTCGCAGCAGGATCAGGTGGCCGCAGCCGTCAGCGCGGTCGAGGAGCAGTTCGGGCCTATCACCGCCTTGATGAACCACGCCGGCATTCTCGCCGCCGCGCCGTTCCTGGAGACCTCGGTCGAGGAGTGGGACCGCATCATGGCGGTCAACGTTCGTGGCATGTTCTTGGTCACGAAAGCGGTGCTGCCGGGGATGATCGCGGCCGGTGGCGGCAGCATCGTCAGCACCTCGTCGATCTCGGGTGTCGTGGGCACGCCGATGGAGGTGCTCTACTGCACCAGCAAGGGCGCCTGCCACATGTTCGCCCGGGCTCTCGCCGTCGAGTTCAGGGATCGGAACATCCGCTCGAACGCGGTCTGTCCGGGATTCATCGCCACCGACCACGGCCGGCGTGAGCTGAATCTGCTCGCCCAGCACGGGGTGGATGTTTCCGACGAGGCGATCGCGGCGGATCAGGGCCGCATGTGCGAGCCGGAGGAGGTCGCCTCAGCGGCGTTGTTCCTGCTCAGCGATGACGCCAGTTTTGTCAACGGCGCCCACCTGTTCGTCGACAACGGCTACACGGCAATTTAGGCGAATCAGTATGGAGATCAATGACTTTCACCCCGACCGGCGGCACTGGCGCAACTGGGTGGGCAACCAATCCTGCATCCGGCAGGAGACCGGTGCCCCGACCAGTGAGGATGAGCTGTGCTCGCTGGTCGCCGATGCGACATCGCGCGGTCTGGACGTGCGGGCAGCCGGTTCGGGTCACTCATTCACCCCGGTCGCGCTGACCAACGGTCTGCATCTGACGCTGTCGCAACTACGCGGCGTCCGGAATCTGGATCCGGACCGCCGCCAGGTCACCGTCGGAGCCGGGACCACCATCAATGAGCTGGTCGCGGAGCTGAAGCGAAACGGCCTGTCGATGGTCAACCAGGGCGACATCGACTCGCAGGCCGTCGCTGGTGCACTCACTACGGGGACGCACGGAACCGGCGCGAAGCTCGGCAACATGGCGTCGTCGATCGTCGGGATGAAGCTGGTGCAAACCGACGGCAGCATCCTGACCGTGGACGGCTCGGACGCCGATCTGCTGGAGGCGTCGCGGGTGTCGCTCGGCACGCTCGGGGTCATCTCGGAGATGACGCTTCAGGTGATGGACGCCTACAACCTGCGCGAGCGGATCTGGCGCGAGGATTTCGAGTCGGCCATGGACCGGCACGACGAACTAGCCGAGCAGCACCGGCATTTCGGCTTCTTCTGGTGCCCGACCGAGCAGAGCCGCCACCTCTACTGCCTGCCCGACACCGCGGCGACGTCGACCACCGGCCGCACCACGGACGTGTGCGAGATGAAGGTCATGGACATCACTGACGAGGCGCCGTTCGAGAGGGGGTTCGAGAAGGTCGCCTACAGCTCGGACGTCTACCCGATCACGTACGTACCGAACTTCCACGAGCTGGAGTACGCGGTGCCGGTCGCCCACGGCAAGGACGCCGTGCGGGCGGTTCGGGACCTGATGCTCACCGACTTCCCGGAGGCGCTCTATCCGATCGAGTACCGGTTCACCGCCGGCGACAGTGGCTGGATGAGCCCGTTCTACGAGCAGGACAGCGTCACGGTGTCGGTCTCGGGGCAGCCCGGACTCGACTACTGGGACTACCTGCGTGCTGTCGACGAGATTCTGCGCTCCTACGGGTCGCGACCGCACTGGGGCAAGATGCATTTCCTCACCGGCGACGACGTCACCAGGCTGTACCCCAGAGCCGAGGACTTCCGCCGGCTGCGCCGCTCGCTGGACCCGCAGGGCCGTTTCCTCAACGAACATCTGACGCCGCTGTTCGGCTGACCTTCATCCCTCGAAATCCATTGGTAGGAAAGACATGTCGACAACCGAACGCATGCTGTCCGACGACGAGAAGCTGGCCGAACTCGGCTACAAGAGCGAACTCAAACGTTCGTTCTCGGGATTCTCGAACTTCGCGATCTCGTTCTCCGTCATCTCGATTCTCAGCGGCCCGTTCATCAGCTTCTTCATCGGCTGGAACAACGGCGGGCCGATGGCGATCTCCTGGGGCTGGCCACTGGTCAGCGTGCTGATCATCGTCGTCGGCCTCTGTATGGGCGAGCTGGTCTCCGCGATGCCGACCTCGGGCGGGATGTATTACTGGTCGGCGAAACTGGGATCCGTCCGGTCCAGTTACTTCACCGGGTGGCTCGACTTTCTCGGCTTGCTGGGCATCGTCGCCGCGGTCGCGTACGGCGCGGCGAGCTTCGTGGACGTGACGATCTCGGCGTACAGCGACAGTTGGGCGCAGGGCTATTCGCTGACGCGGGTATTCCTCATTTTCATCGCCCTGCTCGTGGTCGTCACCATCGTGTCGATCTTCTCCAGCCATCTGCTGTCCATCATGAACAGCATCTCGGTGTGGTGGCACGTCGTCGGCGTCGCCGCGATCATCGCGATCCTGATTTTCGTGCCCGGCCACCACGGCACCGTGTCCGAGGTGTTCCTCCAGCGCATCAACAACACCGGTTTCTTCGGCGGAAGCACCTCGGGCATGGGCTTCATCTTCATGGTGCTGCCCCTGTCGATGATCCTGCCGCAGTTCACGATCACCGGATACGACGCGTCGTGCCACATGTCCGAGGAGACGGTCGGGGCGTCCGATGCGGCCGCCAAGGGCATCTGGCGAGCCATCGCATACTCGGCGATCGCCGGCTGGATTCTGCTGCTGGCAATGCTTTTCGCGGTGCAGGATGCCGGCGCCGTCACCAAGAGCGGCGGTAATTCGGTCACCGTGCTGCAACAGGCGCTGGGGCAGCCGTGGTTCGGGCTGGTGCTGATCATCTCGACCGTGGGCCAGTTGTTCTGTGCCCTGGCGTGCATGACCTCGACGACGCGAATGCTGTTCGCGTTCAGCCGGGATGGTGCCGTCCCGCTGGCCCGCTATTGGACCCGGCTGACCAGCAAGGGCGTTCCGGTCTACAGCGTCTTGCTCGTGGCCGCACTCGCGGTACTGATCACCCTCCCCGCGCTGGTCCGGGTCGACATCAACGGTGCTCCCGTCCCGGTTGCCTTCAACGCCGTCGTCACCATCGGTGTGGTCGGTCTGTACCTGGCCTTCGCCATCCCGATCTACCAGCGGTGGCGCAAGGGTGACGAGTTCAAGGTCGGTACTTGGAGCATCGGCCGCCACTACCGGTGGCTCTGTCCGCTGGCCGTCGTCGAGATCGGCCTCACCACCGTCATCGCGCTGATGCCGAGTTCAACAGGTGGAGTCCCGTGGCTGGCCGGGTTCTCGTGGAAATACGTGAACTACACCCCGCTCGTCGTCGGCGGAACCCTGGTCGCGCTGTGGCTGATCTGGGAGCTGTGGGTCAAGAAGATCTACACCGGCCCGCGGGAGACGGTGAACCTGCCCGCCGGAGTGTCCTCGGCCCGTGAGTTGAGCGCCGAGTGGGATGACCGCCACCCCGACCATCACCACCTGGGGCATGCCGACGCCGAGGCTTCGGAGCAGAGGGAGGTCAGCGCGGGCTAGGGTGATTGACGTTTGTGTCGACCAGTAAGGAGCGACCATGGGAATCGCGGATCTGGCGTTGGGAGCCGCGCCGTTGGCCGGAGGCGCGCTGCTCGGCGCACTCGCGGGCAACCTGAAGCCACCGGACGTGCGTGCCGCGATCAAGGCCGACCAGGAGATGCTGACGCGGATTCCCGAAGAGCAGACCGAGCGCCGCGCCGAGTTGCAGCGGGTGATCGACGAGCGGATCGACGACGTCATCTCGGCCATCGACCGCAGCCGCCAACTCAAGTCGATGGCGACCGGCTACGCCTTCAACCGCGAGGGCAGCCTTCGCGACATCCTGGTTTTCATCATGGCCGTGCTGTTCGCCATCATCTGGTGGAACCTCAAGCACTCCCGCACCGGCTGGCTGCCGATGTTCATCGCGCTGATCGTGTTCGCGGCGCTGTCCGGCTGGTACGCGCTGCGCGGCATCATCCGGGCATTCGCGTCGGTGCTGCACCGCAACAAGAAGGCCGAGGACGCCGCTCAGTAGTGGTAGGTGTCCGACGGTGCCGACACATGGTCGGGGTCGTCGCCGAACATCGACGGGTGAATGCCGTAGGCCTTCGCCAGATCCAGGATCTTGTTGGCGCGGGCGATACGCGGCAGGTCCGAGCCGTTGCGGATTTCGCCGCCGTCGCGCTCGAACTCCGCGAAAAACTCCTGTGCCCAGGCGATTTCGTCCAGTGACGGCGACAGCCCCTCGTTGACCGTCGCACACTGCTCCGGGGTCAGGCAGATCTTCCCGGTCATGCCGAACTCGATGGACACCGCGGTGGCCTCACTGAGCTTGCGGGAACTGGACCCGATGGTGGGGCCGTCGATCGCGCCGGGCAGATGCGCGGCCTTGGCGGCGATGGTGAACCGCGAGCGGGCGTACGCCAGCGTCGCCGGGTTGTCGCCGAAGCCCGTGTCCCGCCGGAAGTCACCGATGCCGAACGCCAGCCGGAAAGTGCCCTTGGCCGACGCGATCTCGGTGATGCGCTCGAGTCCACGGGCGGTCTCGACGAGCGCGACGATCGGCACGTTGGGCAGCCGCTTGGCCGTCTCGGTGACGTGGTCGACGGACTCGACCATCGCCAGCATGATGCCGCCGACAGAGGACTTCGCCAGCATCTCCAGATCGTCGGCCCACCACGGGGTGCCGAAGCCGTTGACGCGCACCCAGTCGGTGTTGCCGTCGGCGAGCCAGCGGGCCGCGTTGTCCCGTGCCGAATCCTTGTCCTTGGGCGCTACCGCGTCCTCGATGTCGATGATGACGATGTCGGCGCTGGAGCGAGTCGCCGGCGAGAAGCGGTCGAACTGCGATCCGTTGACCAGCAGCCAGCTGCGCGCGAGTACCGGGTCCAGGCGGGATCCGTGCTCGTTGGCGTCAGGTTCGTAGGTGCTGGGCTGGTCATACACCCGTCAATCGTCCCGCACAGCGGGAGTGGGGCCGGCCCCGGGGGTTACTTCAGTGCCGCACCGAACACCCGCTCCATCGCCTCCCAGTGCCGCTGCGCCGCGGCCTCGTCGTAGGCGCCGACGTTGTCGGGCACTGCGAAACCATGCGCGGCCGGGTAGAACTCGACGGTGTGCTCGACGCCGGCGTCACTGAGGGCGCGATCCAGAACCTCGCCCTGTTCGGTGGTGAAGGACCCGTCGTTCTCGGCGGCGCCCACGTAGACAACGGCGCTGATCTGGTCGGCGCGCAGGTGCGGGCTGTCGTCCGTGTCGGTGACCAGGCCGCCGCCGTGGAACGACATCGCGGCGGCGACGCGATCGGGCAGCGTGCCGGCGATGACGAACGACGTGCGGCCGCCCATGCAGTAGCCGGTGGTGCCGAACTTGTCTCCCGTCACATCGGACCGGGCCGCCAGATAGTCGAAGAAGACGCCCGCGTCGGCGGTCATGATGTCCGGTGTGACCTTGCGCATCATCCCGAACAGGCGTGTCCGCTCGGTCGCGTCGGAGAACGCCGTGGCCATGTCGAAGGGTGCCCACCCGGCGTCGCGGTAGTAGATGTCCGGCACCAGGACCACGTGGCCCAGCGCGGCGAGCTGTGCGGCCATGTCGTCGAAGGTCTGCCGCGGGCCGCCGGCGTCGGGGTACATGACCACCGCGGGCCATGGGCCGGTGCCCTCCGGGGTGGCGACAGTGACGGCACAGCTGCCGTCGGCGGTGGTGATGGTGTCTTTTGTGGTTGGCACGGCTTGGTCCTCTTCCCGTCGCGTCGCTCGCCCTTAACGTTCTACTCCTCGCTTCGGAACGTAAGCTGGCAGCGTGGCTGTGCCGACTCCTTACGAAGACCTGCTGCGCCTCGTGCTCGAGCAGGGCACACCCAAATCTGATCGCACCGGGACCGGCACGCGGAGTCTGTTCGGCCACCAGCTGCGCTACGACCTGGCCGCCGGGTTCCCGTTGCTGACCACCAAGAAGGTGCACACCAAGTCGGTGATCTACGAGCTGCTGTGGTTCCTGCGCGGCGACTCGAACGTGCGCTGGCTGCAGGAGCACGGCGTCACCATCTGGGACGAATGGGCTTCGGAGACAGGCGAACTGGGGCCGGTGTACGGCGTTCAGTGGCGCTCGTGGCCCACGCCGTCGGGCGAGCACGTCGACCAGATCAGCGCGGCGCTCGAGATGCTGAAGACCAACCCGGACAGCCGGCGCAACATCGTCTCGGCGTGGAACGTCGGCGAGATCGCGCAGATGGCGCTGCCGCCGTGCCACGCGCTGTTCCAGTTCTACGTCGCCGACGGCAAGCTGAGCTGCCAGCTGTATCAGCGCAGCGCCGACCTGTTCCTCGGCGTGCCGTTCAACATCGCCTCCTACGCACTGCTGACGCACATGATGGCCGCCCAGGCGGGCCTTGAGGTCGGCGAGTTCGTGTGGACCGGTGGCGACTGCCACATCTACGACAACCACGTCGAGCAGGTGCAGCTGCAGCTGTCCCGTGAGCCCCGGCCCTACCCGGAACTCGTGCTGGCGCCGCGTGATTCGATCTTCGACTACCAGTACGAGGACGTTGCGATCGTCAACTATGACCCGCACCCGGCGATCAAGGCTCCCGTTGCGGTCTGACGGCGTGAAGCTGATCTGGGCACAGGGCAACGGCGGTGTCATCGGCTGCGACAACGACATTCCCTGGCAGCTGCCCGAGGACATGGCGCACTTCAAAGAGCTGACGCTCGGCTCCACGGTGGTGATGGGACGGCTCACGTGGGAGTCGCTGCCGCCGCGATTCCGGCCGTTGCCGGGCCGCCGCAACGTCGTGGTCAGCCGCGACGCGGGTTACGCCGCCGAGGGCGCCGAGGTCGTGACGTCGCTACCCGCCGAGATCGATGGCTGGGTGATGGGCGGGGCACAGTTGTACGCGCTGGCGCTGCCGGCGGCGACGCTGTGCGAGGTCACCGAAATCGACGTCGATGTGCCCGACGGTGACGCATTCGCGCCGGCGTTGGACGACACATGGGTTGCCGCACAAGGGGAGTGGCAGACCAGCAGGACCGGCCTGCGCTACCGGTTCTGCACCTACCGGCGTCAGGAGTAGCCGGCGAGCCGGCGTACTTCGGCGTCGGGGTCATTCGCCGCCGCATCGGTGATTCGGGCGCGCAGCGCCGCGACCTCGTCGGGATCGAGACCCTCCGGCCCCAGCGGGCCGATCAACTCGCCGAGGACGACGACGGCGTGCCGGCGGATCAGCGGCTCGGCGTGGTCCAGGCCCAATCGGGCGCCAGGCAGGTCGGCGGCATCGAGCGTGCAGTAACCGCGGCCGGGGGCCAGCTCTTCGGCAACCAGCGCCGCGACCGCCGGGTCGGCCAGCCCGGCAGCCAGCAGCGCATAGTCCAGCGGCCGATGGCTGCGGCCGTGATCGCGGAACGACCGATACGGGGCCGTGACGGCCGCGGCGCGGCTCTCAGCGGGCAGATCGCCGGCCAACACTTCCAAACCAAAGCCCAGTCGCCCCAGGGCGGTGGCCGCCCAGTCGTGGCCGGGTCCAGGCAGGGGCGCCGCCGCCCACAGTGCGTCGATGACGTCGGCTGAGGGGATGTCGAGGTCGGCCAGCAGCTTGGCGCCCAGCCAGGCCGTGTCCCGGCGCTTCAGCGCCGCGACGGCGACCGGCACCGCGGCCTCGCCCAGCTCCAACAGCAGCGCTCGGGCGCGTTCCTGTCCCAGGTCTCCCGGCGGTCCGGGAACCAGCCCGGAAGCCACGGCGAGTGCCGCGACGCGCTGGTCGACCGGCAGCGCCAGCACCGCCTGCTCGGCATCGATCGCGTCCAGGTACTCCGGAAAATGCCGGCGAAGCTCGTCGGGCGTCAGGGACCGCACCAGCAGGTCGCCGTCCTCGTCGTCGAGATACACGACGACCTCGGCCGGCACGGTGCCCTCGGTCACCAGTGCGGTCCGCACGTCCGCCGCAATGGTCAGCATCGCCTGCGCGAACCGCTCCCAGGCCTGTTCCCACTGCGCCCGCGGAAGACCGGATACCGCGTCGACCAGCCGATGACTCCAGCCTGCGTCGGTGTCGCTCCACTCGTAGTCCTGGAACTCCCAGTCCGGCGGGCTGAACCGGCACGACGGCTCCGGCACCGATTCCTCGGTGGCCAGGGCCAGGTTCGGCAGGTAGATGACACCGGTCGTCTCGGCGTAGAACTCGCTGAACGCCACCGCGTACGGCTGCTGCCCGGCTGCCGAGGCGACCAGTGCGCGTACCGCCGTTACCGCGGCCGCGGTCAGGTCGGCTTCGAAGCCGGGCCAGTCGAACGGCACGGGCTACTGCGCCTCGGCGGGTGTCACGTCCGCACCCGTGCCCTTCACCGATGCCTTCGCGCGCTTCTCGGCCCGCACCGATCGCCCGTTGCGCACGAACCCGGTGGGGGAGACCGACACCGACACCAGGGCGTTCTCGCCGCCGACGAACGGGTGGAACCCGACGCCGGCGCCACCGCGCCCCTTGACCGGTATGTCGGCGACTTCGGTTACCTTCCAACCCTTTTCGGACGTCGACAGGATCGCTTCACCGTTGCCACACGTGATCGGCAGGGCGGCAATCACGGCGTCGTCTGGGTCGCCCGCCACCAACTTCACACCCGCCACACCGTTTCCGGCCGCGCCTTGCGGATTCACCGAAGCGGGGTCGATGCGCAGCACCTTGCCCCGCCGCGTCACCAGCGCCAGGTGGTAGCCCGGCGTCAGCACACCCGACTGCAGCAGCCCGGTGATATCCGGGGCGACCGGAATGTCGCGGGTCTTGGACGGCAGGCCGTTGCCGTTGGTGAACTTGACGCGCCCGTCGGTCCACACCGCCCAGCCCAGTCCTGAGCTGAGCAGGTCGCCGTGGGTGTCGGAGAACACGCCCCGATCGTCAAGACGCCAGTTGGCGTTGACTTTTCGTTCGCGTGGGCCGTCGTCATCGGAGCCCGAGGCTGTCGGGGTGCCCTCGAAGTCGAGGACGGTCCGGCGGTCGAATTCGGGCCCGGCGAACAGCTTCGCCGTCTCCTTCAACTCGTTGTCGATCACGACCCGTCGGGCGTCCGGGTTCGACACCAGCTCGGTCAGCTCGGCGAACTCGGCGTCGAGCTTGTCGGCCTCGGCCTGCAGCTCGATGACGTCGAGCTTGGTGAGCCTACGAAGCTGCAGGGCCAGAACGTAATTGGCCTGCTCCTCGTCGATGCTGAACCGTTTCTGCAGCCCACGCCGGGCGTCGTCGACGGTGTCGGACCCGCGGATCACCGCGACTGCCGCGTCGATGTCGAGGTGGATTTTCATCAACCCGGCCACCAGATGCCTACGGGCGGTGACCTTCTCCAGTCGGTACTGGCTGCGGTGCAACACAACGGAATCGCGCAGGTGCAGGAATGCGCCGATCAACTCACGCACCGTCCACCAGCGCGGCACCCGGTCCTCGTCGAGCGCGACGAGGCTGGCGGCGAACGTCGACTCCAGCGGAGTCAGGGCGAGCAGCTGGTCGCGGATTGTTTCGGCAGCATGACCCCGTTTGGCGGTGACGACGATGCGCAGCCCGTTACGGCGGTCCGTCAGGTCGGACATGTCGGCCACGCCGGCGAGCTCGCCGGACTCGACCAGCGCCCGAATCCGGTCCTGCACAGTGTTGCTCGCAACACCGGGCGGCAGTTCGGTGATGACGACGTTCTTGCCGTCGACCGATACGCTGCCGCGAACGGTGAGCGCACCGCGGCCGGTGGTGAGGTACTCGCGCAGCCCCGCGGTGCCGACCACCGTCGACCCGCAGCCCCAGTCCGGGCCGGGAATGAGTTTGGCCAGTCGGTCATCGGTCATGTTCGGGGTCTTCAGCAGGGCCCGGCAAGCCGCCATGACCTCACGCGGATTGTGCGCGGGCACCTTGGTGGCCCAGCCCTCGGCGATGCCGACGGCGCCGTTGCAGAGCAGCACCGGCCACTGGGCCGGAAGCATCGTCGGCTCGATCCATTCCCCGTCGAACGTCGGCACCATCGGTACCGCGTGGTCGTCGAGTTCGGCGGTCAGCGCCGCGCCGGCTGCCGAAAGCCGCATCTCGGTGTAGCGGTCGGCGGCGGGGATGTCGCCCTGGATGCGCGGGAAAGCGCCTTGTCCGTCAATGACTTTCACGCGCTGGAACTCGGCGGCCATCAGCGCCGCGGCGCCGTACATCGACGCGCCGCCGTGCGGGTGCAGGTTGCCGGTGACGGCAGAGCAGACCTTCGAGGACTTCTGCGGTTTGTTGCCAGGCAGGAGTTTCGAGTCGTGCATCTGGTAGAGCAGTCGGCGCTGGCCGGGCTTGAGGCCGTCGAACGCCGACGGGATGGCGCGGTCGCTGACGCTGTAGAGCGCGAACGTCAGCTGGTAGTGGTTCCAGTAGTCGTCGGCGCTCTGGTCGAGGACCAGGTCCGGATTCTGTTCGGGAAGGTCGAGGGGGGAGGTCACGGTCGAGTCCTTCTAGTCCAGGTCCAGCGCGAGGGTGTCGACGGTGGAGGCCACATCGGCCATCCACGTGCGCCGGCCCTCGGGCGGGCCGCCGAACAGGGTGTGGTGCAACTTCTTCTCGCTGTCGTCGAGGTGCACGCGGATCACGGTGCGCCGCTGCGGATCCAGCACGGTGTTCCAGAAATCGTCGGCATCCATCTCGCCGAGACCCTTGTTGCGCTGCACTTCCACCCGGCGCTTGGACCTGGCCTTCAGCTCCGCGACGGCGGTGTCGCGCTCGGACTCGTCCTGGCAGTAGATGCGCTCCTGACCGTCCTTGACGACGAACAGCGGCGGCAGCGTCACGTAGACCATGCCGGCCGCGACGAGCGGGCGGTAGAAGTCCAGGAACATCGAGATCAGGCTCGAGTTGATGTTGCCGCCGTCGGGGTCGGCGTCAGAGGCGAACAGGATCCGGTCGTAGCGACACTGCTCCGGGTCGCAGTTGTCGCGCACGCCGCAACCCAGGATGCGTTCGATGGAATCGAACTCGTCCTTGACCCGCGCCTTGTTCACGGTGAACCCGTAGACGTTGGGAGGTTTACCTTTCAGCGGGAAGGCGGCCTGGAAGGTGGCGTCGCGAGCGGCCTTGATGGTGCCCAGCGCCGAGTCGCCCTCGCACAGGAAAAGTTCGGCGCCCGACCCGCGACCGGTCTCCCGGCTGGGCAGGAGCTTCGGCGGCAGCGACAGGTTCGTGCCCAGCCCCTTGGCTTTCGACGCCGCGCGGGACCGCGCCTTGGCGCCCTCGGCGCTGCGCCGCGCCCGGGCCGACTCCAGCGCCAGCTGCGTCCACAGCGTCACCGTGTCGGCGTTGGCGGGGTTCGCGGCCCAGACGTTGACGCTGCGCGTCACATCCGGGGCCATCGCGAGGTTCAGCGAGCGCGACGAGACCGCGGTCTTGGCCTGCGAGTCCCACCCGACGTCGGGTGCGCGGGTGTCGACGGCCAGCGCGGTGACGGCGGCGAAGTCCTGCGGTTCGGGTCCGTCTTCGCCCTTGGCCAGGCCCAGGTCCCGGATGCGGGACGCCCGGTCGGCCAGGGCTTCCGACAGGCCCTTGATGGCGGCGGTCAGGTGCGACCCGCCGCCGGGGGTGCGCACGGTGTTGCAGAACGCGGCCACCGTGGTCGGTTCGGCCGGTCCGGCCGTCAGCGACCACCGGAACGGCGTGGGGCCGCGGCCGGTGGTGTATTCACCGCGGCCCTCGACCACCGCGCGGACCGCGGGCAGGGGAGTGCCCGCCGACGTGCACATGAGGTCCAGCAGCGCCTCGGTGCCCCACGGGCCGTCGAACGGCTCCAGCAGGGCCGCCGGGACTTCCTCGCCGGGCCAGCCCTCGTCGACGACGGTCAGGTGCACGCCGGGGCACATCCGGGCGGCGGCGTGGGCGCGCAGCAGCACCTCGGCGATGTCGACGCTGGCATCCGGCACGACGGCCGGGTCGAACAGGATTCGGACCGTGGTGCCGTGGGCGTCGGGCTTGCGGTTGCCCGCGCCGCGCAGTTTCTGGTTGTCGGCGCGGGTGAACTCGGCGTTCGGGTCGAACTCTTTCCCGTCGAACGTGCCGGGGTAGCCGTGGCCGAAGCTCTGCAGGTAGGTCTTGCCGGCACGGCGCACCGTGACGTCGGTGCGGGCCGAGATGAACACCGCGGCAGCCGCGCCGATGCCGTTCAGGCCGGCGCCGGTGCTGGTGGCGTCGCTGTGGGCGGAGAACTTGCCGCCGGCGCGGGCGGTCCCGAGGGTCTTTACGATGCCGTTCTTGCCGGTCACCGGGTCGGAGTCGATGGGCAGGCCGCGGCCGTCGTCGGCGACGCTGACCGAGCCGTCGGCGTGCAGCGTGATGGTGACCGTGGAGCCGCCGTGGCTCGGATCGGCGACCTCTTCGACGGCGTTGTCCACCAGCTCGCGCAGGGCGGTGTTGAGCACGTCCAGGCCCAGGTTGACCGCCGGTCGCAGGCGGGTGTGCTGAACATCGTCGAGTTCGGTGATGTCCGCAGCGTTGTAGCTCACTGCTGGTCCTTTCCGTCAGGGCCGGCCGGGAACGGCCGAAGCCCCAATACAGGGTGTGCCGCAGGAATGGTAGGCGGTTCGGCCGACAACGTCGCAGATCCATGCGCGAGTTTGTCGGTGGCCTGCGCCACGATGTGACAGTGGCAGCACTCACGACCGTCCAGGCCCGTCGCATCGCCGTCGCCGCCCAGGGCTTTCACGAACCCAGGCCATCCGGAGCGGTAACCCGGGCGCACCTGAAACGCTTGATGTCCAGAATACAAGTGCTGCAATTGGATTCGGTATCGGTATGCGTTCGCGCGCACTACGCCCCGGTGTTCAGTCGTCTCGGGGCGTACGACCGGGACGCCCTCGACGCACTGGCCTGGAGCCACAGTGCGCGGTCGCCGCGGCAATTCATTGAATATTGGGCGCACGAGGCGGCGTTGCTGCCGGTCGACGACTGGCCGCTGCTGCGCTGGCGCATGCGCGAGTACACGCACGGTCGCTGGGGCACCGAGATCGTCAAACGCAACTCTGGGCTGGCCGAGAAGATCGTCGCCGCCGTCGCCGAGCTGGGGCCGTCGACCGCAGGTCAGATCGAGGCCCACCTCGAGGCCGAACCCCGCGGCGCCAGAGGGCCGTGGTGGGGCCGCAGTGACACCAAGTGGGTGGCCGAGGCCCTGTGGTCGTCGGGTGTGCTCACCACGGCCACCCGGGCCGGCTTCGCGCGGCACTATGACCTGGTCGAACGGGTGCTGCCGGCCGACGTCCTGGCCCGGGAGGTCTCCGACGACGACGCCGTCCGGCAGTTGGTGCTCAAGGCCGCCGGAGCGCTGGGCGTAGGGACCGAGGCCGACATCCGCGACTACTTCCGGCTGGGCGCGCGTCAGGTGAAACCGGCACTGGCGGCGCTGGTCGCGGCCGGGGAGCTGGAACCCGTCACGATCGACGGGGTTCCGGCCTACCTGCGCGCGGGGCAGAAAGTGCCGCGGACCGATCGTGGGACGGCACTGTTGTGCCCGTTCGACCCGCTGATCTTCTTCCGGCCGCGGGTCGAGCGGCTGTTCGGGTTCCACTACCGGATCGAGATCTACACCCCGGCGGCCAAACGCCAATTCGGTTACTACGTTTGGCCGTTCCTGCTCGACGGCCAATTGGTGGGACGCGTCGACCTGAAACGAACGGCCGACGCACTGCACGTCGTCGGTGCATTCGCCGAAGACGGCCAGGACCGTGCGCGGGTAGCCGCGGCCCTGGTTCCGGAGCTGCAGTCGATGGCGACATGGCTCGGGGTCGACGGCGTGACCGTCGGGGAACGCGGCGACTTGGCCGGGCTTCTACGGGCAGTCCTCTAGCTGCCTGCTCGGATGGATGTCGTGCTCTGGCAAGGTGGCCAGGGTGTATGCGATGCCGTCGTCACGAACTCGACCATCACCGGCCTCCGATGATCTGGGTCACTACAGCCTGTAGATCGGCGCCTTCGGGACCCGAGATTCCCGTTTCCCGATCGAAGGTGGCGGTACCGGAGGAGTCGATAGTGAAGTTGCCGATTTGGGACTGGTCGCCGCCGGTCACCTTGAAGACAACCGTGGTCTTGGTCGGCAGCGGTACGGTGCCGGTGTAGTGCGGATCGATGGTGTACCGGTAGTTGCATCCAGCGGAGCCGAAGCACTTCTGGTCAGTCACGACCACGGCAACCCGGAAGTCGGTTGGTCGCGGTGCGTCGACTTCCACAATCGGCGTGGCACTACCTGCGCGTGGCCGGGAGCTGCTGGCGGTCGATGCGCCGCGGGAGTCCGTCGACACTTGTGATGTGCATCCAGAGCACAGGGCTGAGGCGACGGCGAGGGGGACGACGAGGTGGCGAATCATGGGTTTTCCTTAGTGAGTAGGGCAACTGAGGTGCGGTCCGGCGGCGGGCTTGTCATTCCGCCGCCGGTGCAGAATGTGACGGTTAAGCGCAGGCGTCCGACAAGGTCCGCTCAGGCAACGGCGCTGGGGTCATGAGCCTGGTCGCCGGGGACTTCCGTGAGTGCTGCCAAGGCATCGGTCAGCAGCCGCTGAATGCCGGCGTTGATGCCGGTGCAGTCGTTTTCGATCTTGGTGGCGTTCTTCTGAATAGAACTGGCGAGCGTCTTGACCTTGTCGATCTTCGCCAGCTGCGCGATGGCCTCGGTGATCTTCTCCTCGGCGGTGGCAATTTCTTGCGCGCCACGGCGGCTGGCGGCGGTCAGGGCTGCGGCCCGCAGCAGCATGACCGCGGTGCGTAGCAGCGCCGGGTCATCGATCTCAGGATCGAATGCCAACACGATTCGGCGGTTGCCCAGCATCCGAATCGATTGACCACCGTTCTGCTCGGCTGTCGGGACGATACCCAGTGATGCGCCGGCTTCCCGGTTACGTTCGGCTTCATCGAAATACGGGGCCCATCTGCGGTTGGCTGAGTCGGTCATCTCGACGACCACCTGGGCGTTGCCCCCATCAACGGAGAGCACACCGTCGCCCTTGAGGCACCGCGAGATGACGCCCGCGGTGTTCCGGGTGTCGGTGTACTCGTCGCCCAACCCCGCGGCGATCTCGAACAGCAGCGTGCCCATCGCGTCTTCGTAGGCGACACCCTTTCCAGGAGTTCGGGAGGTGACGGACTTCTTTGCCTCCTGAAGCTTCAGTGCGACGACGACCTGTTCGACCTTGTTGGTGAGGTCCGTGTGGTTGTCGGCGATCAGCGTCGTGAGCTTCTGCTGCTGAACATCCAGCGCCGCAGTGTGTTTAGCGATCGGCGAGGTCGGGTCACTCGGGTCGAACTGCTTGACGGCTTTGTCGTGGAGTGCGCTGAATGTGGTCTTGGCCTTTGCGTCCAGGTCGGCGCCGAACTTGGCCAGGACCGGGAGCAAGCGTTCCACGACTTCGGGGTGCTCGCCGCCGAAGAGTCGTTGGATCTCGGTGACGACCGTTTTGGTCGAGTTCTGGAGTTCCTGGCGGGTGGCCTTGTCGGCGTCTGTAATGGCCTTCTTCGCGTCCGACGACGCCTTGGTCATCACCTCCGACGCAGTCTTGACCGCGAGCCCAGTCGCTTCCGCAGCTTTGATACTGGTGTCGGCGGCCTTCTCGCCGAGGTCTTTGACCATTCGTTCTAGCGCCCGAGCGTCCTGAGCTTGCCCGGTTGCGGACAGCGCGTGGGCTCCGATCTTGATCGCTTCGGCCACGAACGTGCCGAGATCAGCTGTGCTGAGCGCGTCGGGGTCGTCGACGAGCAGGCCGCGTTCGCCCGTCGTCCAGCGTTGCGCCTCCCGCGCAACGTCCTTGTCCTGCACTGTGAATCGTTCGATATCGACTGCTGTGAAGTCGTCGTTGAAGTGGGCGTTGTTTGGCATGTCTGTCTCCTTGGGTCGGCCTCTGAGTTGGTGCAGAAGCTGGTGGACACAGAATCGGTCGGCGATGAGGCAATGGCAACGATGATTACTGATAAGTGGGCTTATCAGTACATCTAATTGTCCATTACTGATGATGGGTATACGTTGGGAATGAGCCCGGAAGGAGGCCTCGTGAACACGCTGACGCTGCAGGACGTTGCGGACCTTGCAAAGGTACGCCGACCCGTCGTCAGCATGTGGCGAAAGAGGCCGATGGTGCGCGGCGTGTCGATGCCCTTCCCTGAGCCGGTCAGTTCCAGTGGCGGCGTGGCGCGGTTTGACCGCGACGAGATTGTCGACTGGCTCACTCGGACTGGCCGAGGGAACAACGCGGAGCAGACCTACGACGCCCCAGCCCTCGCCGTTCCCGATGACGCGGCACTGGAGGATGTGGTGACGCTGCTGTGCTGGCACGCGCTTACCGGGCAGGACCTCGCAGACACGTCAGCCGCCCGTCGCGTGCAGTTGGCTGACGAGTTCGACCCCGATGACGAGCTGCTGGTCGACGAGATCCGGCAGCTGACAGTCACCGATGCGGTGCTCGACTACGTCGACGACCTTATCTCAGCGACACGCGGTGCAGCAGATGCGCTGACCTACCTCGAAAGCGGTCGGCTCAAGCGACAACTGGGCATGCGCGATCTGTCTGCTGCCGGTATCGATCTGACGCGCGCCATCATCGAGGCAGTGGCGGTGTTCCTCGAACAGGACGACGTGCTTCTTGATGTCGATTCAGTAGTGGCGTTGGACGTCGCCGAGTCTTGCGGGGTGGGTATCGCGACCGCTGACCGTGCCTTGCGACGGCGCGCGGTTATCCGTGACATCCAGCGCCAGGAACGCGGTGTTCAGACACGTGTATCGACGGTCTCCCTGATCGGGCTTGGTTTGGCCGAGTCTCTCGAGCGCGTCGACCAGGTTGTGCTCGGACTCGGTGCAGGCGACGTTGCCGTGTTGGTGGGGTCAGCGGCGGCTCTGGCCGATCAGCTTTCTGGACCGTTGCAGAGCCGTCGGGCTCAAACGTTGCGTGTCAAGAATCTTGTTGCGGCGCTGAGGCTTCCGCGCGGCTTGTGGCGGGAGGCTCACCGGCAGAGCCTGGCTGTGTGGGTGTGTGTCGGCAATGCTGGTGTCGAACAACCTTGCGTGGCCGACCTCGCCGCAGTCGACCAGATCGAGCTGACCGACCTGGCGGCGGATGTTGCCGGGGCACTGGCCCAGAGTGCTCGCCGAGCCTTTCTCTACATGCGGCGAATCGGATTGTCGGCGGTGCTTGCGAGTGGCCCTGTAGTCCCACAGGGTGTTCGGGCTGTACGGCTGGGCGGTATCGATGCGGCCACCCATATGGACAATGTGCACCGGTCGACTCTGGTCACTACGGCTGCGCTGAGCCCGTTGGATGTGCTTGTGGCGCCCTCACCGGGCAATATCCGGCTGCAGCGCCGTTCGCTGGGGGAGCTGCATTCGCATGGGCACCTGGAGATCAAGCGTGGCCGCCGCATAAACCCAGCCGACGCCTCCATCGAAGGCACTGTGCGAGTGCTGCCCACTGAGATTGCCGGGCCGATTGCACTGGACCCGTTCGACGCTGAACAGAAATATCAGCGGGCTGTGCGCACCGAGCCGGGAGACGTCATCTTCGTCGAGAAGCCGCACCCGCGGGCGTGGGTCGATGCCGTCGGTGGCGCGATGGTGGCCTCGCCGGCACGGGTCATCCGGTTGCGGGAATCAGCCGAAGTCGGACCGATGGTGCTGGCCACCTCGATCATCGAAACCGCAACGGCGGGAACCGAATGGCCGACGTGGAGCGTGCCAGTGCTGAGCCGAGACGAAACCGAGCGTCTGGAGGCCGCGCTGATTCAGGTCGACGATTACGAACGTGAAGCGCGCCGCCGTGTCGATGCGGCGCGCGAATTGAAAACCGCATTGATCGACGGGGTCGCCGCCGGTGCCCTCACCCTCGATGCCCAACCCACCACGCCCGGCGTCGCCGGTGCACGGAGATAGAGAGGGACGCAGAGATGCCTCCGAGGAAAAAGCAGCTGCCGCAGGCCCCGTCGAGCATGAAGGAGCTCAAGGACACGCTCTGGAAGGCCGCAGACAAGCTGCGTGGCTCGCTGTCGGCCAACCAGTACAAGGACGTGATCCTGGGGTTGGTGTTCCTCAAGTACGTCTCCGATGCCTACGACGAGCGGCGTGAGGACATCCATGCGGAGCTCTCCGCCGAGGGTATGGACGAGTCCCAGATCGAGGACTTGATAGACGATCCCGAGGAATACCACGGCTACAACGTGTTCGTGGTTCCGCCGGTCGCACAGTGGAAATTCCTGGCGGAGAGCGCAAAAGGGAGACCTGCCGCCGACGGCGAGGTGGCCAAGAATATCGGCCAGCTGATCGACGAGGCCATGGACGCGGTGATGAAGTCCAATCCCACGCTGGTGGGTACGCTGCCGCGGCTGTACAACCGCGACAACATTGATCAGCGCCGGCTCGGCGAACTGATCGACCTGTTCAACAGTGCGCGATTCAGCCGCCAGGGTGAACACCAGGCACGCGACCTGATGGGCGAGGTCTACGAGTACTTTCTGGGAAATTTCGCTCGGGCAGAAGGGAAACGGGGCGGCGAGTTCTTCACCCCGCCCAGCGTGGTCAAGGTGATCGTTGAGGTGCTCGAGCCCACCAAGGGCCGGGTATATGACCCGTGCTGCGGATCGGGCGGCATGTTCGTGCAGACCGAGAAGTTCATCGCCGACCATCACGGCGACGCGAAAAACGTTGCGATCTATGGCCAGGAGAGCATCGAGGAAACCTGGCGAATGGCCAAGATGAACCTGGCCATACACGGCATCGACAACAAGGGCCTGGGGGCGCGGTGGGGCGACACCTTCGCGCGGGACCAGCATGCCGATACCCAAATGGACTACGTGATGGCCAACCCGCCGTTCAACATCAAGGATTGGTCGCGGAACGAAGAAGACTCGCGCTGGCGTTTCGGTGTGCCGCCAGCCAACAACGCGAACTACGCCTGGATTCAACATATCCTGTCCAAACTGGCGCCTGGTGGTAAGGCCGGTGTGGTAATGGCCAATGGGTCGATGTCGTCGAACTCCAGCGGGGAAGGCGATATTCGTGCGCAGATCGTGGAGGCCGACTTGGTGTCCTGCATGATTGCGCTGCCGACTCAGCTTTTCCGTAGTACCGGTATTCCGGTATGCCTGTGGTTTTTCGCCAAGGACAAGACGGCCGGCAAGCAAGGGTCTGAGGATCGGTCGGGGCAGGTGTTGTTCATCGACGCCCGCGAACTGGGTTACATGGTGGACCGGGCCGAGCGAGCGTTATCGAACGAAGACATTGTGCGGATTGGGGACACGTATCACGCCTGGCGTGGGTCCGCTTCTGCTGTGGCGAAAAAGATTAACTACGAGGATGTTCTGGGCTTCTGCAAGTCTGCAACGTTGGCGGAGATCAAGGCGGCCGACTATGCGTTGACCCCGGGAAGGTATGTCGGGGCGGCAGAGGTCGAGGACGACGGTGAACCGATCGATGAGAAGGTCGCGCGGCTGAAGACGGAATTGCTTGCGGCGTTTGATGAATCAGCACGGCTAGAAAAGGTTGTGCGGGAACAGTTGGAGCGGATCGATGGGTGAGACTGAACTGCTCGCGAACCTGTTGGTCGATACGAAGGACGGCGACTGGGGGCTGGAATCCTCGGAAGCGGACCACACTCGTCACTACGTGATTCGTGGTGCTGACTTCCCCGCGGTGCGGTTGCGAAAGATTGGCTCCGTCCCATCGCGCTTCTTGCCGGACAAAACGGTATGGCGAAGGACGTTGCAGTCCAACGATATTCTGCTCGAAACTGCAGGTGGCACCCGAGACAGACCCACGGGACGTTCTCTACTGATCACTCCTGATGTGTTGCAGGCGTTCGATGAGCCGGTGATTAGTGCAAGTTTTACTCGATTTCTTCGAGTGGACCGTACACGTATCGATCCGCGTTATCTGTACTGGTATCTCCAGTTCCTATATTCAGCGGGGCGGATGTATGAGTATCAAGTTCAGCACACCGGCATTGCGCGATTTCAGTACACAGTATTCGCCAATACGGAACGGATTCCGTTGCCGCCGATGAAGTTGCAGGAAGCGATCGCCGAACTGCTCGGCGCCCTCGATGACAAGATCGCCGCGAACGAGCGGGTTGTTAAGGCTTCGGAAGCGCTGGCTGAGGTCTACTTTGCGCGTGCAATCAGTGGAATGACATTTGGTGAAATCACTTTTGACGATGTCGCCAGCATTGGCGGGGGTGGTACGCCGAAGACCACCGTTGAACACTACTGGCACGGCGACGTCCAATGGGCGACGCCGACTGACGTGACTGCGTTGAGCGGTCCGTACTTACGGAGTACGACACGGACGATAACTGAAGATGGGCTTGCCGCTTGTTCATCGTCGCTGTACCCGACCGGTTCCATCCTGATGACATCGCGTGCCACGATCGGGGCTTTCGCGGTGGCGCAGGTTCCAATGGCGGTGAATCAGGGCTTCATTGTGGTTAACGCCAAGCAGCCATTGTTGCAGTGGTGGTTGTTCCACGAGATGCGTTCACGAGTCGACGAGTTCATCAGCTACGCCAACGGTGCAACCTTCCTTGAACTAAGCCGAGGTCGCTTCAAGAACCTGCCAGTGAGACTGCCTGACACTGCACAGTCGGAGGAGTTCGCCGAATTGGTTGGTCCGTTGCATCGACTGGCCGCGGAGACTCTAGAAGAATCACGTCTATTGGTCAGGACCCGCGACGAACTCGTCCCGCTCTTGATTTCCGGCAAACTCCGCGTCAAGGACGCCGAGACGATTGCAGCGGAGGTGTTGTAATGGCCTATCAGCTCGACGACCGGCTGGTAGTTGGCGTCGCTTCGAGTGCGCTTTTCGATCTCGCCAAGTCCGACGCCTACTTCCGCAAGCACGGCGAAGCGAAGTACCGCATCTACCAGGACAAACGAATCGACAAGACGCTGAAACCGGGTGTTGCGTTCCCATTCATTCAGCGACTGCTAGGCCTAAACGACCTGCGGCCTGATGATCCGCTTGTGGAGGTCATCGTCTTGTCGCGCAACGACCCAATGACGGGCTTGAGAGTGATGAGGTCTGTACACGCTCAGGGACTTCCGGTGAGCCGCGCCGTCTTCACTCAAGGACAGTCCCCGTACGCCTACATCGAGGCGCTCAGCATGTCGTTGTTCTTGTCGGCGAACCGTCAAGATGTGGATGCGGCCATCGCTCTCGGATTGCCTGCCGGCCAAGTGCTTCCGTCCTCCGCGACGTACGATCCGAACGACGCGTCGCTTCGCGTCGCATTCGACTTCGACGGAGTTCTCGCCAGCGACGAATCCGAGCAGTTCTACAAAGCAGCGGATGGGCTTGAAAGCTACCTAGAACACGAGTCGGTTAAACGGGACATTCCACTGGCATCCGGGCTCCTGAAGCCACTTCTGGAGGACCTCAACAGGATTCAGACGATTGAAGACGAACGTCGGTTGAAAGATCTGTCGTACCAACCGAGATTGCGGGTTTCGTTGGTTACCGCTCGGAACGCGCCCGCTCACGAACGTGCGGTGAATTCGCTGCGGGCTTGGGGCGTCAACGTGAACGATGCATTCTTCCTCGGTGGAATCGAGAAGTCGTCGGTGCTTCAAGTCCTTCGGCCCCACATCTTCTTCGACGATCAGCAAGGCCATCTCGATACAGCTGCCGAACACATCGCTGGTGTTCATATTCCATATGGAGTCGCAAACGAGGTGCGGTCGTCGACTGAAAGAGCGGTCGATGTGGGATTGCCTCCTGATGCCGCGGCCAAAGGGAAGCTGGCGGTAGTCGGTACATCCGAGGAGGTGGCGGATGATCTGGCGCGGTCAGAAACTGCTTAGACGCCAGTCTGCCGATGCGTCTTGGCATTTCCGTCACGGCCGGATTTGTCGGCCCTCGGGCGGAGAGTGGGCGCCATGACCAATCAGAAGTCCAGTGAGCCGGGCGCCCGATTTCCGATGACTACCACTGCGGCGGGAGTGCCCGTTTGGTATCCCGAGTTGTTTGACGCTGTCGCCGACCATGTCCAGGCAGGACGCCAACGCGCCGTTGCGGCAGCCAACCAAGAATTGGTCGTGACGTATTGGCAAGTTGGGAGAGAGATCGTAGCCCGCATGGAGTTCGAGGGCTGGGGTGCTCGCGTCGTTGATCGCTTGGCTGACGACCTACGCGAGCGCTTCCCAGACGCCAAGGGATTCTCGCCTCGGAACCTCCGGTACATGCGAACATTCGCAGAGGCATGGCCGGACTGGCCAATGTTGCAACGCAGCGTTGCAACATTGCCGTGGCGACATCAGATCGCGTTGCTGGAGAAGTTGGATAGCCCTGAACTGCGGTTATGGTACGCGGAAGCTGCTGTCGAACAGGGTTGGAGTCGAGATGTGCTCGTCCATCAAATCGACGGACAGCTCCATCTACGGACGGGACGGGCGGTCACCAACTTCGCCAGTACGCTCTCGCCGGCCGACTCCGACTTGGCGCAACAGGCCACCCGCGACCCATACCTGTTCGATTTCGTCGGCATCGCAGATGTCCGTCGCGAGTATGACCTGGAGCGAGCGCTCACCGACCACGTCGAGACGTTCCTGCTCGAACTCGGTCAGGGCTTCGCGTTCGTCGGACGCCAGGTCCACTTGGAAATCGGCGACACCGACTTCTACGCCGATCTGCTCTTCTACCACCTGCGCCTCCGGTGCTTCGTCGTGATCGAGCTCAAGGTGGGCGACTTCGATCCCAGCTACCTCGGACAGCTCGGCATGTATATGGCTGCTGTTGATGACCTGCTGAGTCATCCTGACGACAAGCCCACTATCGGCCTGATCCTGTGCAAGACCAAGAACAACGTCGTCGCCGAGTATGCACTGCGCGGATACACCGCACCTATCGGCGTCGCCGAGTGGAAGACCGCGATCACTGCGGGCTTGCCCGACGAACTCGAAGCCAGCTTGCCCACAGTCGAAGAACTCGAAGCCGGACTCGAAGACGAAACGCGTCAAGGAGATACGTCATGACCGGATTCAGTGAAGCTGATTGGGAGTTGATCGCACTCGACACCCTCGGTGAACATGAGTGGAGCACATCGACCGGCACCCAGATCGCACCGGGTACCGATGACGGCCGCGAGTCCTGGGCCGACATCGTGCTACCCGCCCGCATGCTCGCCAAGATGCGTCAACTCAACCCCGGCGTGCCCGCCGAGTACCTGGATCAGGCGCGGGCCGCGATCATCCAACCGCAATCGCAGGACGCCGTCGCCGAGAACTACCGGCTGCACGCCTATCTCGTAGAGGGCTACCGCGGCATCAGCTACATCGACTCCGATGGGATCGAGCAGAACCCGACCATCCGGCTGGTCAGCCATAAACCCGACGAGAACGAATTCCTTGCGGTACAACAGGTTACGATCCGAACCGCGGAGAAGCACCGCCGCTTCGACATCGTGCTGTACCTCAATGGCATGCCGGTCGCCATCGTCGAACTGAAGCAAGCCGGCGCCAAGCACGCCGACATTGCCGCGGCGCACGCCCAGTTGCAGACCTATCTGCACGAATTCCCGATGGCATTCCGGTTCGTCGTACTCACCGTCGTCAGCGACGGCATCACCGCCCGCTACGGCACCCCGTTCACCCCGCTGGAGCACTTCGCACCGTGGAATGTTGATGACGATGGTCGGCTCGTCACCCCGGGAGACGTTGCTGTCGGCGATGACGTACCGATAGAGCTGGAAACCCTCATCGACGGCCTGTTCAACACTGAGCGGTTTCTCCAACTGCTGCGCAACTTCACCGCGTTCGACCAGGACGGCGATGGACTGACCAAGCGAATTGCCAAGCCGCATCAATATTTTGCGGTGACCAAAGCCGTCGGATCGACCGTGCAGGCCGCTGAGACCAACGGCAAAGCCGGCGTTGTCTGGCACACGCAGGGCTCGGGAAAATCGATGGAAATGGAGCTCTACGCACATCTGGTCGCGCAGCAGCCCAAGCTGAAGAATCCGACCATCGTCGTGGTGACTGACCGCAAGGAACTCGACTCGCAGCTGTTCGAGACGTTCAACCGGTCGCGACTTCTTGCCGAGTCGCCGGTGAAGGTAACCAAGCGGTCCGAGTTGCGCACGGAACTGTCCAACCGCACGACCGGTGGCATCTACTTCACCACGCTGCAGAAGTTCGGACTCACCAAAGCAGAGAGGGACTCTGGGGCCGATCACCCGCTGCTCACCGACCGTCGCAACGTCATCGTCGTCGTCGATGAAGCCCACCGCAGCCACTATGACGACCTCGACGGTTACGCCCGGCACATCCGCGACGCGCTGCCCAACGCTGTGTTCATTGCCTTCACCGGCACACCTATCTCGGAGGTCGATCGCAATACCCGCGACGTATTCGGCCCGAACATTGACGTCTACGACCTGACCCGCGCTGTCAAGGACAACGCCACTGTCCCCGTGTATTTCGAGCCGCGTCTGGCCAAGGTCGGCTGGTCGGAAGACTTCAGCGAGGATGACCTCGACCACGCTGTCGATGAGGCCACTCTGGGCCTTGATGATGTGGAACGCGCGCAGATCGAGAAATCGGTGGCCGTGATCAACGCCATCTACGGTGCGCCGGAGCGTCTCGCCAAGCTCGCCAATGACATTGTCACGCATTGGGAATCACGTTCAGAAGCCATGCGCCCGTTCATCGAGTCGCCCGGGAAAGCCTTCATCGTCGGCGCGACACGTGAGATTTGCGCCCGCCTCTATGAGGAGATCATCAAACTGCGTTCCGGGTGGCACAACGATTCGGAGCTGGAGGGTGCAATCAAGGTCGTCTACTCCGGTTCGCCTCAGGATCAGGGTCTGATCGCCAAACACGTTCGCCGCGAAGCTCAGAACAAGACGATCCAGAAGCGGCTTCGCGACCCTGATGACGAATTGCAGATCGTCATCGTCAAAGACATGATGCTGACCGGCTTCGACGCCCCGCCGTTGCACACCTTGTATTTGGACCGCCCGTTGCGGGGTGCCTTGCTTATGCAGACGCTGGCTCGCGTCAACCGCACCTTCCGAGGCAAGCCCTCGGGGCTGCTGGTGGCATATGCGCCGCTGGTGGACAATCTCGCCACGGCGCTCGCCGAGTACACCGACACAGACCGCGCTGAACAGCCTGTCGGCAAGGACATCGACTCGGCGGTAAGAGTGACCGAGGACCTTGTTGCGCAACTCGATGAGCTGTGCGTCGGCTTTGACTGGCGTGCGAAGGCGCCGACGATCGGGTGGATCAAGACCGCGGCTGGGCTCACCGAGTATCTGCGCTCGCCGGCGACACTCGGCAATCAGGTCGCCGAAGGTGAAGCGACTCTGGGGGATCGGTTCCGCATGCTGGTCAGTCAGTTGGCGCGGGCGTGGTCTCTGTGCTCCGGCAACGAGACTCTGGATCGGCTGAGGGACACCGTCAAGTTCTACGAGCAGGTCCGGGTCTGGATGGGCAAATACGACGCCCAGCAGCGCCAGGCCGAGGGTAAGCCCATCCCCGATGACATCAAGCGACTGTTGGCCGTTCTGGTCGATGAGTCGACGGCGTCCGGCGGCATACTCGACATCTATGAGGCTGCCGGCCTGCCGAAACCGTCGTTGTCGGACCTGACGCCCGAGTTCGAGGTGAAGGCGAAGAACGCCGCCAACCCGCACCTGGCGATCGAAGCGTTGCGGGCACTGCTGACCAAAGAGATGGGCGTGGTGACTCGCAACAATCTGGTTCGGCAGCGCGCGTTCTCGGACCGCGTCGCCGAGCTGATGCGCAAATACACCAACCAACAGCTGACTGCAGCAGAAGTGATCGCCGAGATGATCGCGCTGGCCAAAGAGGTCGCTACCGAGGGTGACCGGGGTAAGCGCTTCACACCGCCGCTATCCCATGACGAGCTGGCCTTCTATGACGCGGTGGCCGCGAACGAGTCCGCGGTCGAGTTGCAGGGCGAGGATGTACTCGCGCAGATCGCCCGTGAACTGGTTGCGGTGATGCAGCGCGACACCAAGACCGACTGGACTGTGCGTGACGACGTGCGCGCCAAGCTGCGGTCGTCCATCAAGCGGTTGCTGGTCAAGTACAAGTACCCGCCGGACAAGCAGCCCGCGGCCATCAAGCAGGTGATCGAGCAGATGGAAGAGCTCGCGCCGCAGTATGCCGAGCGAGCTCGAAATACGAAGGGGGAGTACCTATGAGGGATCGGTTGGGCGCCATGGTTGCGCTCGCGCGAGATCGGTACGGGGTCCAAGTGAACCTTCAGCGGTTGCGGGATCAAGTTGCCCTGATGGACGAGATGCCGGCGGAGGGGGCCGAAGACGAGGTGATCCACCAAGAGGTCATCAGCAAGCTCCCGCCACGGTTGGTGAATGAGAAGCGGAACACGTGGGCGTACCTGGAAGCTGAGGTGACGGAGCCCATCGATCCCGCATCGGTCCGACACGACGAGCTGAGCACGATTCATTGGTACGACCGTGCCGATCGGGCCACGGTGGATTCACCCGAACCAGTGGGCATTCCCGGCGACTACCGGGGCGTCGATCCGATCGAGGATGTCGCGCTGCCGCCACAAATGGCCTGGTCCGAGTCGGACAAGAAGGCGGCACTGGAAGAGGCGATTCGGGTCTACGGTATCGAGCCGGGGCAGTGGTTCGACCTCGAATGGCCCCCCGTAGCGCACCTGTGGGATCCCGGCATCGTCTATCAGACCGACTTCCTGCCATGTGACGACCATGCCGAACTCGGCGGCGACGATGAGTGCCCTGAATGCCAGGCCTCCGTCGAGGATGCGGTCGAGCGGATGGCGCAATGGAAGTGGACGACGACGCTGCGGATCAACGCAATCGCATTCGACGACGATGGCCGCGAGCGCAGTACCGAAGTGCACGTCGAGCAGGGGTACGAGGTCGCGACAACCGACCAGGATCCGCGGGACGTATTGATTGGTCCACCGGGCCGTGATCGGCACTGGTAACGGCAGCGCCATTTCACCGCTGTAGCGCAGATAACCCCTGTCGAGGCTGACGCCGGCAGGCAGGCGGGTGCTGCTGCGGTCAGTCATCGCTATGCCCACGTCGGACCGGCGGCCGCCCCGGCATGGGCATAGCGGCGCAACCTGCGCTACCACCTATACGTCGAGCTGGTTGGTGCGCTCGGGGTGCCACTGCTCACTGCCGACCGCCCGCTGGCGAAAGCGCCCGGTTGCCGTGCGCAGTTGATGTCATCTAGGTACCGCGCGGCTAGTTCGCCGCGTGATACGCCTCGACGATGTCGGCCTTGATGCGTCCACGGGCCGCGACGTCGTAGCCGTTGTCCTGCGCCCATTCGCGGACGGCGGCGAGCTGTTCCTTCGAAGACGCGGCCTTCTTGCCGCGGCCGCGCGATGCGCCGCTCTTGGTGGACCGGCTGCTCGGCTCGGCGACCTTCTGGGCCCGGGCACGGCGGCCGCCGACCCTGGTGGCAGCGTCCAGGTAGGGCGCCAACGCCTTTTCGAATTTCGCCACGTTCGCAGCGGAAAGATCGATCTGGTAATCAACCCCACGGACCGAGAAGTTAATCCGTTCACCGGTGTCGTCGGTGATTTCTGTGCCGTTAATATCGTCAACAAGCTGGACGACAATGCGTTCGGCCACGAATGATCTCCTTTATCGGGGGTGTTCGGCCGAGAGTGTATCTACTAAAAATAAGGACAGCACCCCGGCCTCTTGATCACCGGCAGTCCGGCGCCGTTCCAGTTCTTCTCTGCGCGCTAATCCGGCTAAATTCCGGAATTCCCGGTAAGTGGTAATTACCACGGCCCCAAGCTGATTCGTCCGCTCGTGCGCGTGCGGAGGTAATCAGTCCACGTCGTGGTGGCACACCGCTTCCAGCATGATGCCGAACGGGTCCAGCCAGAACGTGGCGAAGTACGGCGGTGGATATTGGGGGAACGACTGCGGTGTATGCAGGACCTCGCCGCCGGTCCGCTGGACGAACTGATGGACGCGCTCAACCGCGGATCGGGTCTTGACCATAAAAGCGAGGTGTTGCAGCCCGGCGCGGTGTCGCGAGTGCTCGCCGGGCTCGGCGGCCGGATAGAAGAACAGGAAGGTGCCAGGTTTGCCGCCGGCCGGGCGAAAGGCGAACTCTTGGGTGGAGGCAATGAATGGTTCAAAACCTACCAATGGCATGAATTCGTCGTAGTAATTCTTCGCCGCACTGAGGTCGGGCACGTTGACGCCGAGATGGCCGAGCACGATCCGACTCTAATCCCGGCCGCTACCGGTCGGCTCACGCGACGCCGAGCTCAGGCACGCCGCGACCGCGCCGCTTGTTGACGACGAACACCACCGCGCCGATGCCCAGCCATACGATGCCGCCGATCTTGGCCAGGGAATCGGCGTTGATCAGCACGTAGCCGATGATGAGGAAACCCAGGGTCGGCACCACCAGGTGCAGTAGATAGTTCCGCGACTTCTTTCGGCCCAGGTAGTACCAAACCACCGATACGTGCAGCAGGCAGAAGGCAAACAGTGCACCGAAGTTCACCAGTGACGAGATGAGCGCGATCTGGCCGACGAAGAACAGCACCAGCACCACGCTGATCGCACTGACCAACAGGATCGCGGCGAACGGCACCTTGCGGGAGCTGACGCTGGACAGGAAAGCGGGCAGTTGGCGGTCGCGGCTCATCGAGAACAGCAGTCGGCTGGTCGCCGCCTGCGCGGCCATCGCGTTGGCGAATCCCACGGCGAGCACGTTGACGACGAAGAACGCGTTCATCCACCCCGTGCTCGACGCCGCCTCGACCAGTTTGAAGAATGCGTTGCCTGCTTCGTCGTCGCTGAACGATGCCCGGCCGCCGGCCAACAGGCTGGCCAACCAGGTCTGGCCGATGAAGAGAAATGCGACGATGAACAACGCCCCGACCATTGCTTTACCGGCCGGATTGCGCGTGCCCGTGGATTCCTCGGCGAGTGTCGAAATGCCGTCGAAACCAAGGAAACTCAGGACAGCAATCGACAGTGCGGCGGCGATCAGCGGCGCGCTGACGGTTTCCGGGTTCCAGAGCGGCGTGGTGCTCCAGTGCACATCGGGTAGCGAATCACCATTGATGGCCCGCACCGCGATGACCACGAAGATCGCGAGGAAGACCAGTTCGAGAACCAGGAACAACCTGTTGGCCACCTTCAGGGAGTCGACGCCGAGCAGGTTGATCACGGTGTTGACGAGGACGAACACCAGTGCCCACAGCCACCGTGGTGTGCCGGGGAACAAGCCGATCATCGACTCGGCGGCCAGTACGTACAGCAGCGTCGGAATCAGCAGGTAATCCAGCAGAATCGCCCAGCCGGCGAAAAAGCCTGCGGCGGGGCGGATTCCGCGGCCGACATACGAGAACACCGATCCCGCAAGCGGAAACGACTTGGCCATCTGTGCGTAGGCCGTCGCGGTGAACACCATCGCGACCAAGCCGATGAGATAGACCAGGGGCACCATGCCGCCGGCGCTGTTGTACACGACGCCGAAGATGGTCCACGGCGCGATCGGCACCATGAACACCAGGCCGTAGACGACGAGGTCGGCGGTGGACACGGAACGATTGAGTTCCTGTTTGTAGCCGAATGATTCGAGGGCACGTTGGCCTTCGCCGGTGGCGAGGCGAGCGGTGGTTGCCATGGCAGTCCTATCGGGTCGAGCGGATGGGTTCAGACCAGGGCGTCGGTGGCCAGATCGTGGTTGGCGAGGAATGCGGCGACGACGGCGCGAAATTCTGCGGGCTTCTCCAGGTGCGAGCAGTGACTGGTGTCGGGAAACACATGGCTGATCGCGCCGGCGACGTTGTCGACATACGGCTGCCAGGACGCGGGCGTGGCCTCGTCGAACTCGCCGGCGAGCACCAGTGTCGGCGCGGCGATTTCGGGCAGGCGGTCGATGACGCTCCACCCGTTCAAGGTGCCGACGACGTGAAATTCGTTGGGCCCGTTCATCGTGTGATAGACGGTGGGCTCCGCCTCCATCTGTGCGATGGTGTCGATCAGGTCTTGTGGGGTGGGTACGACGCGGCACAGGTGCCGCGCGTAGAACTCGTTCGTCGCCGCCACGTATTCGGGATCGGTAACCGTGCCCGCTTCCTCGTGCCGGGTCAGCGCGGCGCTGATGTCGGGCGGCAATTGGGTGCGCAGCTCGGCGCAGCCGGCCATCCAGAGTTCCATCGATGCGGGGGAGTTGCAGATGACGAGCGACGTCAGCCCCGAGGGGCGGCGCACGGCGATCTCCGCGCCCAGCATGCCGCCCCAGGACTGACCCAGTAGGTGGTACTCGTCGATGCCGAGCGCGGCACGAACGGTGTGAAACTCCTCGACGAACAGCTCGGGTGTCCAGAACCCGGCAGGGGCATCGGGAAGGTGGGTGCTGTTGCCGCAGCCGAGTTGGTCGTAGTGGATGACGGTGCGCCCGGTTTCGTCGGCCAACTCGGCGATGTTGCGCACGTAGTTGTGCGCCATGCCCGGCCCGCCGTGCAGGACGAACAGCGGAAGCGCCGCCGGATCGGGTGATTCAGGGGTGGTGATCTGGACCCAGGTCTCGTGTTCGCGAAACGGCACCCGGTGGCTCGTGGTCGGCATGACGGCCAGCATGTGGCATTAATGGTCTCGTGACAAGACCATTAATCGAGATTTAACAATCCGTGTCGATACTCTGTGTGGCGACGGAAGGGAGCCGGCGATGACACATCTCCAGGGTGTGGACACCCCCGGCCTACTGGACCGTGAGCTCGAATCGTCCTCCCGGGTCGACGAGATCACCGACCGGCTGGTGACCGCCATCGCCATCGGCGAATACCTGCCCCAGGCCCGGCTACCCGCCGAGCGAGAATTGGCCGCGTCACTACGTGTCGGCCGGATGACGGTGCGCGCGGCGCTCGCGCGGTTGGTGGACCGCGGCCTGGTGGAGACTCGGCGGGGCCGGGGTGGCGGGTCGTATGTGCTGCAGCAATGGCCGGATTCGTCCACGGAAGCCGTGGTCCGAACCCTGCGGATGCGGGTCGACGAGATTCGCGACCGGTGCGACGCGATCTGCCGTATGCACGGCGCGATAAGCCGTGCCGCCGCCGAATCTCGCACCGACGCCGACATCGGCGTCCTGCGGCAGCGCCTCGAGGACTACCGCCGGGCCGATAGCGGACTGGCTGCCCAGCAGGCGGACAGCGCTCTGCACCTGGCGATCATGGATGCCGCCCACAACTCCGTCCTCAAGCAGGTGCTGCTCGAACTGGAAGCGTCGGTCAGCATCGGCGCACCCGCCCACGTCTGGGGTGAGCCGGCGACGATGCGGGCGATGGAACAGCGGGCGCTGGGCGAGCACACGACGCTCGTCGACGCCATCGCCGAAGGCCACGGGGACGACGCCGAAGCGCTGGCGCGCGCGCACGTCGCCATCGATTTCGAGAACATCTCGGCGGCCATGCGGCGTGCCGGGATGCTCATCGACTGAGCGTGCCGCCTGCCGCCACCCGTCGGGGGTGGGCGGCGGTGCAAATCCGAGTGGAACCAGCGGGTAATCTTGTTGCCCGTGAGCACCAGCGGAATTGATGTCAGCGCACGTGTGGGCACCGTGCTGACTGCCATGGTGACGCCGTTCGGCCCGGACGGCTCGCTTGATCTGGCTGGTGCGAAGAAGGTAGCCAAGTATCTGGTCGACAAGGGGTGCGACGGCCTCGTCGTCTCCGGCACCACCGGCGAATCGCCGACCACGACCGACGACGAGAAGATCGCCCTGCTCGAGGCGGTTCTCGAAGAGGTCGGCGACCGCGCCCGAATCATCGCCGGCGCCGGCAGCTACGACACCGCGCACAGCGTCCACCTGGCCAAGGCCAGCGCCGCTGCCGGCGCGCACGGCCTGCTCGTGGTGACGCCGTACTACTCGAAGCCGCCGCAGGCCGGCCTCGTCGCGCACTTCACGGCGGTCGCCGATGCCACCGACTTGCCGGTGATCCTCTACGACATCCCGCCGCGCTCGGCGGTCCCGATCGAGTGGGACACCATCCGGACGCTGTCGGCGCACCCGAATATCGTCGCGGTCAAGGACGCCAAGGGCGATCTCAACGGTGGTGGGCAGGTGATGGCCGAGACCGGATTGGCCTATTACTCCGGCGACGACACTCTCAACTTGCCGTGGCTCGCCATGGGCGCCACCGGATTCATCAGCGTCTGGGGCCACGTGGCTGCCGCGGAGTTGCGCGCGCTGCTGTCGGCATTCAATTCTGGCGACATCGCGACCGCGCGCAAGATTCATGTGGGCTTGCACTCGCTCGGCGAGGCGCAGAACCGACTGGGCGGCGTCACCATGAGCAAGGAGGGTCTGCGGTTGTTGGGCATCGAGGTCGGCAACCCGCGGTTGCCGCAGGTGCCCGCGACCGCCGACCAGCTGACGGCACTCGCCGCCGACCTCCGTGCAGCATCGGTGCTTGCGTGACCAGACCTGACTTCGCACCGCCCGGCCCTTTGGAGCCGGGCGGTCTGCGTGTGACGGCGCTGGGCGGCATCAGCGAAATCGGCCGCAACATGACCGTTTTCGAGCACCTCGGCCGACTGCTGATCATCGACTGCGGCGTGCTGTTCCCGACCCACGACGAGCCCGCCGTCGACCTGATCCTGCCCGACATCCGGCACATCGAAGGCCGGCTGGCCGACATCGAGGCGCTGGTGATCACCCACGCCCACGAGGACCACATCGGCGCGATCCCGTATCTGTTGAAGATGCGGCCGGACATCCCAGTGGTGGGCTCGCGGTTCACCCTGGCGCTGTTGGCGGCCAAATGCCGTGAGCACCGGATCAAGCCGAACATGCAGATCGTCGCAGAGGGGCAGCGCAGCACCCACGGCGTGTTCGAGTGCGAGTACTTCGCGGTCAACCACTCGATCCCCGACGCCCTGGCCATCGCTGTGCACACCGGTGCCGGCACGGTGCTGCACACCGGCGACATCAAGCTGGACCAGTTGCCGCCGGACGGCCGCCCCACGGACCTGCCCGGTATGTCGCGCCTCGGCGAGCAGGGCGTCGACCTGCTGCTGTGCGACTCGACCAACGCCGAGATTCCCGGGGTCAGCCCATCGGAGAGCGAAGTCGGCCCGAACCTGCACCGGCTGATCCGCGGCGCCGACGGCCGCGTCATCGTGGCGTGCTTTGCCTCGAACGTCGACCGCGTGCAGCAGATCATCGACGCCGCCGTGGCGCTGGGCCGCAAGGTGTCGTTCGTCGGCCGCTCGATGGTCCGCAACATGGGCATCGCCAAGGAACTCGGTTTCCTCACCGTCGACGATGACGACGTCATCGATATCGGCGCGGCCGAACTGCTGCCGGCCGACCGGGTCGTGCTGATCACCACCGGCACCCAGGGTGAGCCGATGGCGGCGCTGTCCCGGATGTCCCGCGGTGAGCATCGCAGCATCACCCTGACCGCGGGTGACCTGATCATCCTGTCCAGCTCGCTGATCCCCGGCAACGAGGAAGCCGTCTACGGCGTGATCGACTCGCTGGCCAAGATCGGTGCCCGCGTCGTCACCAATCAGCAAGTGCGCGTGCATGTTTCCGGTCACGCCTACGCCGGCGAGCTGCTGTTCCTCTACCGCGGGGTGCGGCCGCGCAACGTGATGCCGGTGCACGGCACCTGGCGACACCTGCGGGCCAACGCCAAACTCGCGGTGCGCACCGGAGTGCCGGAGGAGAACGTCGTGCTCGCCGAGAACGGCGTCAGCGTCGACCTGGTGGGCGGGCAGGCGCGGATCGCCGGCGCGGTGCCCGTCGGCAAGGTGTTCGTCGACGGTCTCGTGCTCGGCGACGTCGGTGACGCCACGCTGGGCGAAAGGCTCACGCTGACTTCAGGTTTCATCGCCGTCACCGTGGTGCTGAGCCGCGAGTCCGGCAAGCCGGTGGCTCCGGTGTACCTGCACTCGCGCGGCTTCTCGGAGGACCCCAAAGCCCTCGAGCCGGGCACCGAGAAGGCGCAGGCGGCACTGGATGCCCTTGTCTCCGAACAGGTTACCGATCCCGCGCGCATCGCCCAGGCGGTGCGGCGGGCCGTCGGCAAGTGGGTCGGCGAGGCTTACCGGCGGCAGCCGATGATCGTGCCGACCGTCCTCGAGGTCTGACTCAGCGCTTGTTGACGAAGCCCGCGTCCACGGGCAGCGTCACGCCGGTGATGTACCGGCCGGCATCGGAAACCAGCCACGCCACCGTATTGGCGATGTCCTCGGCCTCGAGGACCTGCACCGGTAGCGCATTCGTCATGTCCGGGCCCGCCTTGGTTTCCTCGGTCAACTGGCTCAACCACTTCCGGGTGAACTCGTTGTCGATCATCGGGGTGTCCACCCCGGCCGGATGGATCGAGTTGACCCGGATGTTCTGCGACGCAAGCAGGTTCGCGTACACCCGCATCAGACCGACCATGCCGTGTTTGGCGGCGGCGTAGCCCACCGACCCGGCCATCGGGGAGGCCAGCCCGACCAGTCCGGCCACCGAGCTGATCAGCACGATCGACCCGCCGTTGCCGGCCTGGACCATCGGCCGCATCGCCACGTCTATCGTGTTGTAGACGCCCGTGAGGTTGACGTCGATGACGTCCTGCCAGGCATCTTCACCAGCCATGGGGGCGATTCCGGCGTTGGCGATGACGATGTCCAGCCGCCCGCCGAGTTCGTCGACGCCGGCCTTGAGCGCGGTCTTGAGGGCGCCCCGGTCGCGGACGTCGGCCTGTTGCGCGACTATCCGTGCTCCGTTGTCCTCGACCAGCTTGACCGTCGCGGCCAGATCGTCGGCCGTGGCCATGGGGTAGGGGACCGATGCGATCTGGTCGCACAGGTCGACGGCGATGATGTCGGCGCCCATCGACGACAGCTTCACCGCGTGCGCGCGGCCCTGGCCCCGCGCCGCGCCGGTGATGAAGGCGACCTTGCCGCTGAGCTCACCCACGGAGTTGTCCCTTCGCCGGATCGCCGGCGACCACAGGCGCGAGCATCTTGATGTCGGGCGCGCCGTCGAGGTGCTCGCCGATGGCGCCGAACAGCTTGCCGATGGCCGGGGCGGTGCTGTGGGTCTTGATGGCTTCGGCGTCGGCCCACTGCTCGACGAAGACGAAGGTGCCGCCGTCGGCTTCGTGGAGCGAATAGAGCTCACAGCCGGGTTCCCCGTGGACGGCGTCGACGGCCTCGACGCACGCGGTGCGGACCAGGTCGACGGACTCGGGCTTGGCCTTCATGGTGGCGACGACAACGACGGGCATGGGCGAACTCCTCGATAGATAGCTGGACTAGACAGGTGTCCACGTTAGCTCGGGCCTCCGATCGGGTGTGACGTGGCTCCCACCGGCCGGTGACCAGCGGGTATGCGGACCAGGTCGTGACCTAAGCGTTACGTGTGTGGCAGATGGTGCAGATGGGATAAAAGCGACTAGGCTGGCAGCCATGGCGAGTAAGACCGCAACGAGCTCAGCTAACCGGGCCAAGGCCGGGTCGGCGAATCGTGGCGCAGCCGGTTCGGGGGCGCGTTCATCGAAGTCAGGCAGTGCAAAATCGGGCCGGCCGGCACGGCCGCCGGCGCCGAAATCGCCCGCTCGTAAGCCGGCCCGCAAACCCGCGCCCCATCCATCTCCGGTTGCAACCGCCGGTGCGGCGGTAGGTCGTGGCGCCCGTGCCGGCTGGCTGATGCTCGCCAAAGGCGCCGGAACCACCGCCCGCAGTGTCGGCCGCGCCAGGGAACTCGAGCCCGGGCACCGCCGTGACGGCATCGCGCTGGGGCTGCTCGGCATCGCCTTCCTGATCGCGGCGAGCTCGTGGTTCGACGCGGCCCGGCCCGTCGGCGCGTGGATCGACTACGGCGTCCGCACCGTCATCGGGTCGGCGGTCGTCGTGCTGCCGGTGCTACTGCTGGCGCTGGCCGTCACGCTGATGCGGACCCATCCGAACCCCGACGCGCGGCCGCGGCTGATCCTCGGCGCCACCATGATCGGGCTGCCGGTACTGGGGCTGTGGCACGTCTGGGCCGGTGCGCCCGCCGAGCCAGGGGAGCGCCGCGGCGCAGCCGGGTTCGTCGGCTTCGTCATCGGCGGCCCGCTGTCCGACGGGCTGACCGTCTGGATCGCCACCCCGCTGCTCATCATGGGCGTGCTGTTCGGCCTGCTGCTGATCACCGGCACGACGATCCGAGAACTGCCCGACACCCTGCGCTACATGGTCTCCGGTCGCCTGCGCGGCGACCACGGCGACGACTACGAGGCCGCGGACGGCTACGACGATGGCTTCGGCGGAGACTTCGCCGATGATTTCTCTGACGGCTACTACGACGACCCGAGCTACTCGCGCGACGAACCCGAGGCCTGGCCCGGTTCGGACCAGACCACCGCCGCCATGACGCGGCCGCTGGGCCGCACGCCGATGGACAACTACCCGGTCGAACCCGCCGCGGACGAGGCGCCGACCACGCCCGAGCCGGCGGCCAAGCCGTCGCGCCGTCGCAAGGCCCAGAACGTCGCGGACCCGGTGCCCACCAAGGCCAAGGCCCTCGAGAAGGCGCCGGCCAACGACGACGGCCTGACGCTGGACCGCGTCATCGAGGGCGATTACACGCTGCCGCCGCTGGACCTGCTGGCCGACGGCGACCCGCCCAAGCGGGTCGGCCGTGACAACGACCGCATCATGTCGGCCATCTCCGAGGTCATGGAGCAGTTCAAGGTCGACGCCACGGTCGTCGGCTTCCAGCGTGGCCCGACCGTCACGCGCTACGAGATCGAGCTGGGACCCGGCGTCCGCGTCGAGCGCTTCACCCAGTTGCAGCGCAACCTCGCCTACGCGGTGGCCAACGAGCACATCCGCCTGCTCGCCCCGATCCCCGGCAAGTCGCTGGTCGGCGTGGAAGTGCCGAACAGCGACCGCGAGATGGTGCGGCTCAAGGACGTGCTGAACGCGCCGAGCACCCGCAAGGACCACCACCCGATGGTGTTCGGCATCGGCAAGGACGTCGAAGGCCACTTCATCAGCTACAACCTGGCCAAGATGCCGCACCTCCTGGTCGCCGGCTCCACCGGCTCGGGTAAGTCGAGCTTCATCAACTCGATGCTGGTGTCGCTGCTGCAGCGCGCGACCCCGGACGAGGTCCGGATGATCCTGGTCGACCCGAAGATGGTGGAATTCCCGCCGTACCAAGGCATTCCGCACCTCATCACGCCAGTGATCATCGACCCCAAGAAGGCCGCCGCCGCGCTGGCCTGGCTGGTCGAGGAAATGGAGCAGCGCTACCAGGACATGAGCGCCAGTGGCGTCCGGCACATCGACGACTTCAACAAGAAGGTGCGCTCCGGAGAAATCACCGCGCCGCTGGGCAGCGAGCGGGTCTACAAGACCTACCCGTACATCTTGTGCGTTGTCGACGAGCTGGCCGACCTGATGATGCAGGCGCCCCGCGACGTCGAGGACGCCATCGTCCGCATCACCCAGAAGGCCCGCGCGGCGGGCATCCACCTCGTGCTGGCCACGCAGCAGCCGGTGGTGTCGGTGGTGACGGGTCTGATCAAGGCAAATGTGCCGTCCCGCATGGCCTTCGGTGTCACCAACGCGACCAACTCGCGCGTCATCCTCGACCAGGTCGGCGCCGAGAAGCTCACCGGTAAAGGTGACGCGCTGTTCCAGCCGTCGGAAGCACCCAAGCCGATCCGTGTGCAGGGCGCCTACGTCAGCGACGACGAAATCCAAGCCGTCGTCGCCTACACCAAGCAGCAGGCCCAGCCCGAATTCATCGACGGCGTCACGGTCAAGACCGTCGAGAAGCGCGACATCGACAGCGACATCGGCGACGACATGGACGTCTTCCTGCAGGCGGTGGAACTGGTGGTGTCGAGCCAGTTCGGGTCCACCTCGATGCTGCAGCGCAAGCTGCGGGTCGGATTCGCCAAGGCCGGCCGCCTCATGGACCTGATGGAGACGCGCGGCATCGTCGGGCCGTCAGAGGGCTCCAAGGCCCGTGAGGTCCTGGTCAAGCCCGACGAACTGGCCGGCACCCTGATGCTGATCCAGGGCGGCTCGGACGCCAACGGCTCGATGGGCGACGACCCCGGATTCTGACCGGTGTTACGGGCATCACACCAGCGCTGATCGGCCGCGCGGATAACAACGACGAGTGATGGCTGACGGCGTCGGTTGTGGGAGGCTGGACTCCTAAGGAGGCTTTGCCGTGGTTGACATTTCGCGCACCGAGGAGCTCGAAGCAGAGTTGGAATCCGGTGGTCGCAGCTGGCCCGCGCTGACGGCGTTCACCGACCTCGGATTCCGCAAGTCGACGGCGCAGCACGTGGTTCCGCTGTTGTACGGGCTTGTCATCGCCGGTGCCGTGGTGCTGTATCTGGCGGGTGCGGTGGTGGCGTTCGAGCTGTCGGCGCTGCTCGGCGTGTTCTGGTTGGTGCTCGCCGGCCCGGTCACCTGCGTGGCGATCGTGCTGGTGGCGCGGGTGGTCCTGGAGTCGCTGAGCGCGTTCATGGCGATGGGTCAGCAGGTCGACGAGCTGAATGAGCTGGTGCTGGAGATCGCCGAGCTGATGATCGGGGTGTCGGACAAGATCGACGTGATTCCGACGCTGCCGTCGTTCGGCCGTGGCGGGCGGTCCCGCCGGCGGGCCGCGATCATGGACATGCGGGACCGGATCGTCGCGCGCCGGGCCGCCTCGACCGACAGCGCCGATTAGCTACAGCGTGACGATCATCCGGGTGTTGCCCAGGGTGTTCGGCTTGACGTAGGAGAGGTCGAGGAACTCCGCCACGCCGGTGTCGTACGACCGGCACATCTCCTCGTACACCTCGGCGGTGACGGGCGTGCCCTCGATCTCCTTGAAGCCGTGCCGGCCGAAGAAGTCGGTCTCGAACGTCAGCACGAAGACGCGCTGCAGCTCCAGTTCCCGGGCCACGCCGAGCAGTTGTGCCACCACCGCGTGTCCGACGCCCATGCCGCGCACCTTGGGGTGGGCCGCGACGGTACGCACCTCGCCCAGGTCGGCCCACAGCACGTGCAGGGCACCGCAACCGACGATCTCGCCGGCGAGCTCGGCCACCCAGAATTCCTGGACCGCCTCGTAGAGGTTCACCAGGTTCTTCTCCAGCAGGATCTTTCCCGCGTAGATGTCGACGATTGCCTTGATTCCCGGGACGTCGGAAGTCCGGGCGCGGCGAACCACCAGCCCTGTGTTGTCGGGTTTCGGTGCGTCGCTCACATGTGGAGGGTATCGGCTGCGTATCGCCCGGTAGGTGACCGGATATCCTGTGTCGATGACAGGCCAGTCAGACACCGATCCGCGCGCCTCACGCGCCGGCGTGGCGAACATCGCCAACCTGCTGACGGGCTTGCGCATCGTGCTGGTCCCGGTGTTCCTGGCCGCCCTGTTCGCCGGTGACGGCCACGAAACGCGCTGGCGCATCGTAGCTTTCGTCGTGTTCGCGGTCGCCGTCATCACCGACCGGTTCGACGGCGAGATCGCCCGCACCTTCGACATGGTCACCGAGTTCGGCAAGCTGGCCGATCCCATCGCGGACAAGGCGCTGATCGGGGCCGCGCTCATCGGGCTGTCGATGCTCGGCGACCTGCCGTGGTGGATCACCGTCGTGATCCTGGTCCGCGAGCTCGCGGTGACGCTGCTGCGGTTCGCGGTGATCCGGCGCGGCGTCATCCCCGCCAGCCGTGGTGGCAAGCTCAAGACGCTGGTGCAGGCCGTGGCGATCGGCCTGTTCGTCCTGCCGCTGCACGAGTGGCAGATTCCGTGGCTGACGACGACCGCGTGGATTTTCATGTGGAGCGCCGTCGTGCTGACCGTCCTGACCGGCATCGATTACGCCGTCTCCGCAGTTCGCCGCCCCTGATTCCGCCCACCCGGGAACCAAAGCGGTGCGTCGCCGCGTTGGTGCCTACAAGACCGTGTAGAACAGGTGGTCCGGCCGGGCTGCGCGGCTGTTACTCAGGGCGAAGGGAAACGCGATGACGACATCTGGGCAAGCGACCCGCCGGGAACCGGTGCTGTTGCGTGAGGTCATCGGTGACGTGCTGCGCCAGGCCCGCACCGGGCAGGGACGCACACTGCGTGAGGTGTCCGACGGTGCGCGGGTGAGCCTGGGCTACCTGTCCGAGGTCGAGCGGGGCCGCAAGGAACCGTCGAGCGAACTGCTGGGTGCCATCTGCGGCGCCCTGGAGGTGCCGCTGTCGCAGGTGCTGGCGGATGCCGCCGAGCAGATGCTGCATACCGAGCGCGCCGCGGCCGACCGCACGGTGGCCAACATCGACGTCGCGACCAAGGTGGTCATCCCGCAGCATCTCGCCATGGCCGTGGCCTGACCCACCACAGGCTGAACCGCAGCAAGACGCATGGCACTCGCCGCGCCGGAATAGCGCATGCGGGCTGCATTCGGCTGTCCATACCCACTAGGTTGGCTGTAGACGCGCTGGCTCCGATGCGGCCGGCAAGCTGACAACCGATCCCGAATCAACGAACGACACGAAGGCGGACCGATCTCATGGCCAATCCCTTTGTCAAAGCCTGGAAGTACCTCATGGCGCTGTTCAGCTCCAAGGTTGACGAGTACGCCGACCCGAAGGTGCAGATTCAGCAGGCGATCGAGGAGGCACAGCGCCAGCACCAGGGCCTGACCCAGCAGGCCGCGTCGGTCATCGGCAACCAGCGTCAGCTGGAGATGCGTCTGAGCCGTCAGCTGGCCGACATCGAGAAGTTGCAGGCCAACGTCCGCCAGGCCCTGACTTTGGCGGACCAGGCCACGGCCGCCGGTGACGTCGCCAAGGCCACCGAATACAACAACGCCGCCGAGGCTTTCGCCGCCCAGCTGGTGACGGCCGAGCAGAGCGTCGAGGACCTCAAGAGTCTGCACGACCAGTCGCTGCAGGCCGCGACCCAGGCGAAAAAGGCCGTCGAGCAGAACGCCATGGTGCTGCAGCAGAAGATCGCCGAACGCACCAAGCTGCTGTCGCAGCTGGAGCAGGCCAAGATGCAGGAGCAGGTGAGCGCCTCGCTGCGCTCCATGACCGAGATCGCGGCGCCGGGCAACACGCCCAGCCTGGACGAGGTGCGCGACAAGATCGAGCGTCGCTACGCCAACGCCATGGGGTCGGCCGAGCTGGCGCAGAACTCGGTCCAGGGCCGCATGATGGAGGTCCAGCAGGCCAGCGTGCAGATGGCCGGGCATTCACGCCTCGAGCAGATCCGTGCGTCGATGCAGGGCAACTCCCTGCCGTCCGGTGGTGCCGCTGCGCCCGCCACTCCCGCGGCTCCGGCAGCCAACCCGGCTCCGGAAAATCCGCTGTCGCAGTAAGTTTCGAGATGTGAGGGGGCAGCGGTGAACGTCCAGTCGGCCGGCCGGCCCGGGGAGACCCGGGGCTGGCAGGCGGTCCTGCAACGCGGCGTCGACACCGCTGCCGAATTGTCCGGCCTGGTGGCCCAGCGCCTCGGCGCGGCCGCCGACCCGCGGGCCCGGCTGCTGCGCAAACGGCGCTGGGCGCTGCGGCTGGGCTGGCTGTTCGCCGGCGCCAGCGCCTTCTGGATCGGGTTGACGGCGCTGTTGGCCGCGTGGAGCACGCCGTTCTGGGTGCTCATCATCACCGGCCCCATCGCCGGCGGGTCCGCGTTCCTGGCCACCCTGTGCTTCCTGCGCTACCGGTGGCTGCGCGGCGAGCCACTGCCACCGGCACGCACATCGCGGCGGCTGCCGCCCAGAGGTTCGGCGGCGCGGCGTCCGATGGAGACGCTGGCATCGGCCGAACGCGGCCTGTACTCGCTGCTCAGCGTCATCCAGCGGGGCCAGCTGCTGCCCGCTGCCGAGATCGCCGAAGTGACCGCCGCGGCCAACGTATCGGCTGCCGCGCTGGCCGGTACGGCCGAGGAAGTGGTCGCGATGGAACGCGCGGCCGGCTCGGTGCCGCAGTCCCGCGGGCATCTCGCCCCGACCATCAAGGCCTATACGGCGCAGCTCGATGCCGGCGTGCGCCAATACGCCGACATCGCGACGGCGGCAGCGCAATTGGTGTCAGCGGCGAACAGTGGCGCGGGCTCGGCACGGTCCATGTCCGAGCAGCGCTACCGCAGTGAACTGGTCGCCGCCACGGACCGGCTCAGTGCCTGGGCGCAGGCTTTCGACGAACTCGGGCGGCTGCGCCAGGCCTGACCGCCGGCTAGATAGTGGTGGAACTGCCGGTGCCGTCATCGGACCGGCGACCGTACCGCTCTTCGTAGGCCGCGTGAATGTGGGCGTTCTTCTGGCGCAGCGACTGGTCGAGGAGTTTCGGGTCGATGCCGTGCTTGACCAGCATGTGGCGGCGCCAGATCTTGTTCAGCGCGTGCGAGAAGTAGATCACCGGAATCAGGATCGGCACCGTCGCGCTGAGGCGGATGACCAGGTCCGAGCCTCCGGTGATGCCGAGCAGCTCGGGCAGAAACCAGATCGGGATCAGGATCAGGAATGCCGGGACGAACATGCGGATGACGATCCGCAGCGTCGCGCCCTCGCCGATGAGGTCCTCGGTCACCCAGGCCCGCATCGAGTCGGGCAGCCGACCGCCGTAGCTGTACTTGATGTACTGCCAGGCGTTGGGCTTCGGGCGGTTCTCATTGGCCATGGTGGCCAATTTTACTGCCGGCTACATGGCCGGACGCAGGGCCGGGACGGCCGCGCCGATCAGACCGCGCACAGTGGCCTTGACCATGTCGAACATGTCGAAGTAATCCCGCCACAGGGTGATCCGGCCGTCCTGCACCTCGAACACGCCGCACACCCAGAACTGCAGGCGTACCGGTCCGATGACCAGCGCGTCGGTGCGCTCGTTGAGCACGGTGGAGCCGTCACCGACGATGCGGTGGAATTTCACCTCGAAACTGACGGGGCTCTTCTTCATGGGGCGGAACAGTTTCATCGCGCGGGCCCGGCCGCGGATGGTCGGCAGCCCGACGTTCTCGTAGACGAGGTTGTCGTCGAGCAGGCTGTCCGCGGTCTCCATGTCCTCGGCCTGCAGGGCGTAGAGGAAGGATTCGACGATCTCGGCGTTGGTCTGAGTCACTGCCGGTGTGCTCTGTGTCATGGACCCCACCGTAATGCGACTGCCCGACGGCGCACAGGGGTCGGTGTGACAGGGTGACCCGATGCGTGTCGCAGTGGTTGCCGGGCCGGATCCCGGCCACGCCTTTCCGGCCATTGCGCTCTGCCTCCGGTTTCAGGCCGCCGGCGACCAGCCGGTGCTCCTGACGGGCCGGCAATGGCTCGACACCGCGCGGGACGCCGGCATCGACGCGCGGGAGCTGCTCGGGCTCGATCCCGAGGACGGCGACGACGACGCCGATTCCGGCGCCAAGATTCACGAGCGGGCCGCGCGGATGACGGTGCTCAACCTGCCGGTGCTGCGGGAGCTGACACCCGACCTCGTGGTGTCCGACGTCATCACGGCCTGCGGCGGCATGGCCGCCGAGTTGATGGGTCTGCCGTGGGTCGAGCTGACCCCGCACCCGCTGTATCGGCCGTCGAAGGGCCTGCCGCCGCTGGGCAGCGGTCTGGCGCCCGGGGTCGGCCTGCGCGGTCGCCTGCGGGATGCGATGTTGCGATTCTTCACGGCCCGCTCGATCCGCGAGGGGGGCCGGCAGCGGTCCGCGGCGCGGCTCGGAATCGGCTTGCCTGCAACCGATCCCGGGCCGGCTCGGCGGTTGATCGCGACCCTGCCCGGGCTGGAGGTGCCGCGGCCCGATTGGCCGGCCGAAGCCGTTGTCGTGGGGCCGCTGCATTTCGAACCGACGGCGACGGTGCTCGACGTGCCGCCCGGCTCGGGGCCGGTCGTGGTCGTCGCGCCGTCGACGGCGACAACCGGGATGCAAGGCCTGGACGAGTTGGCCCTGCAGGCGCTGGTCCCCGGGCGGACGCTGCCCGACGGTGCCCGCGTCGTCGTCTCGCGACTGCGCGGCGCCGACGGTCCCGTGCCGCCCTGGGCGGCGGTCGGGCTCGGCCGCCAGGACGAACTGCTCAAGCAGGCCGACGTGATGATCTGCGGCAGTGGCCACGGGATCGTGTCCAAGACACTGCTCGCCGGCGTGCCGCTGGTGGTGGTGCCGGGCGGCGGCGACCAGTGGGAGATCGCGAATCGGATTGTGCGGCAAGGCAGTGGTGAACTGATCCGGCCGTTGACCGCGGAAGCGTTGACCGCGACCGTCGCCCGCGTGCTGTCGACACCGTCCTACCGGCAGGCGGCCCGGCGCGTCGGCGACAGCGGAGCGGACGTCGCCGATCCGGTGGCCGTGTGCCGTGCGGCGCTCGGCGGCGGCGCTGAGTAGGTTGGTGCCGTGCGACTGACCGAATTCACCCTGCTGATCGAAGACCAGTTCGGTGCGGCGCGTGGTGCTGCCTTGGTGAAGGACCACGTGCTGGCGGTTCTCGGTAACCGCACTCCGGCTCAGGCGATCGAAGCCGGTGTCGATCCCCGCGACGTCTGGCGGGCCCTGTGCGCGGACTTCGACGTCCCGCGCGATCAATGGTGAGCGGCGCTTTTTAGTCCTTCGGCACTGCTCGCGCCTCGGTGTTTGTCGGCCCACGACATGGTGTCCACCGAACCTGGCCCGTTAGCGTCGTCCGTGAACTCACGATGGAAGGACGACATGACGCCGATGAGCACCCGCATTGCCGTAGTCACCGGAGCTGGGCGGGGAATCGGCCTCGCCGTCGCGAAAGCCCTTGCCGCGGCGGGACACCGCGTGCTGATCACCGACGTTGACGGGGACGCCGCCCAGCGCGCGGCGGAGACCGTCGGACGCGGCGCGTGGGGCGTGGCCCAGGATGTCCGCGACGTCGCGAGCCACCGCGCCGTCGCCGCGCTCGCCTCGGAGCAGGGCCGACTTGCGGTGTGGGTCAACAATGCCGGCGTTCTGCACGCGGGTAACTCCTGGGAGCAGCCTGCCGAGCACGTCGTCCAGACCCTCGACGTCAACGTCCGCGGCATGATGGCGGGCTGCATGGCGGCCGTCAACGCCATGGGTGCGGGCGGTGGCGTCATCCTCAACATCGCGTCGATCTCGGCGCTGACACCGGTGCCGGGGCTGGCCGTGTACGCGGCGAGCAAGGCTGCGGTGCTGTCCTACACCACCTCGTTGCAGGGTGAACTGCGCGGCGCCGGCCTGCCGATCCGGGCCCGGGCGCTGTGCCCCGACGTGGTGAACACCGAGATGGTCAACTCGCGGACCCACGACCCCGGTGCGGCCCTGCTGTTTTCAGGCCCCAAGCCGCTGGCCGCCGACGACATCGCGCGGGCTGCCATGGAGCTGATGGATTCCGCTCAGATCTTCCGGGTGGTGCCGCGCTGGCGCGGCGTGATCGCGCGGAGTACCGATGTGGCGCCGGCCGCCGGTCTGCGCGCGCTGTCCCTGATGAGGGCACTGGGTCTGCGGCGCCAGCGCTCGCTGTGACCTCGAAGTGATCGGCGTGTCTCCTTGAAATCGAACATCTGTTCGCTACTGTGGTGTCAGTTCGAAAAACTTGTCGGTGGCCTCATCTAGCGTCACGGCCAACCGATCGGAAACCCGATCAACGGATATCCACGAGGACGGAGACCACCCATGGCAGCACAGGCCCCGGATCGCGAGAAGGCACTCGAACTCGCGCTGGCACAGATCGACAAGAGCTTCGGCAAGGGCTCGGTGATGAGGCTGGGAGAAGAGACCCGCCAACCGATTTCGGTCATCCCGACCGGATCCATCGCACTGGATGTCGCCCTCGGTATCGGCGGTCTGCCGCGTGGCCGCGTCGTCGAGATCTACGGCCCGGAATCCTCGGGTAAGACCACGGTGGCCCTGCACGCGGTGGCCAACGCCCAGGCGGCCGGCGGCATCGCGGCGTTCATCGACGCCGAGCACGCGCTGGACCCCGAGTACGCCAAGAAGCTCGGTGTGGACACCGACGCGCTGCTGGTGTCCCAGCCGGACACCGGTGAGCAGGCCCTGGAGATCGCCGACATGCTGGTGCGCTCGGGTGCCATCGACATCCTGGTCATCGACTCGGTCGCCGCGCTGGTGCCCCGCGCCGAGATCGAGGGCGAGATGGGTGACAGCCACGTCGGTCTGCAGGCTCGGCTGATGAGCCAGGCACTGCGCAAGATGACCGGTGCGCTGAACAACTCCGGCACCACCGCCATCTTCATCAACCAGCTGCGCGAGAAGATCGGCGTGATGTTCGGTTCGCCCGAAACCACCACGGGTGGTAAGGCTTTGAAGTTCTACGCCTCGGTGCGTATGGACGTGCGTCGCATCGAGACGCTCAAGGACGGCACTGACGCGGTCGGTAACCGTACCCGTGTCAAGATCGTCAAGAACAAGGTGGCGCCGCCGTTCAAGCAGGCCGAATTCGACATCCTCTACGGCCGCGGTATCTCGCGCGAGGGCTCGCTCATCGACATGGGTGTCGAGCACGGCTTCATCCGCAAGTCGGGTTCGTGGTTCACCTACGACGGTGAGCAGCTGGGTCAGGGCAAGGAGAACGCCCGCAACTACCTGCTGCAGAACGCCGACGCCGCCAATGAGATCGAGAAGAAGATCAAAGAGAAGCTCGGTATCGGCGCGGTGGTGACCGATGGTGCGGTCGATGACGTCCTTCCCGCCCCGGTCGACTTCTGAGGCGGAGCCGGCTGAGCCGGAGCGGCGTGAAGAGCAGGCGCGGGACGTGTGCCTGCGTCTGCTCACCACGCGGGCGCGTAGCCGGGCTGAACTCGAAGCCCAGCTGACCAAACGCGGCTTCCCGGAGGACATCAGCGCCCGGGTGCTCGACCGGCTCACCGAAGTCGGCCTGGTGAACGACGTGGCATTCGCCGAGCAGTGGGTGCGCGAACGTCGCACCAACGCCGGAAAAGGCAAGCGTGCCTTGGCCTCTGAGTTGCGGACCAAAGGCGTCGACGCCGACGTGATCGCCGAGACACTGGACAGCGTCGACGCGGGCGAGTGGCGGGTGCGCGCCGAGGAACTGGTCGCCACCAAGCTACGGCGGGAAAACCTCGACGACGAGGTGAAGGTAACCCGGCGGTTGGTCGCGATGCTGGCACGTCGCGGCTACAGCCAGGGTATGGCCTTTGATGTGGTCAACACCCAGCTCACGCAGGAGCGTCAGCGCCGCGCGGTGTAGTGGTGATGTCGACTAGTCCTTGGACGGCCCTTTGATCTTGGGTGGCGACAACTTCGGCAGCGAGAACTTCGGCAGCGAGAACTTGGGTGCCGAGAACTTCGGGACTGAGGCCTTGGGCGGCGAGAACTGGCCGACCGGCGGGTGATCGATGTCGGTGGCTGCCGCATCGAGAACTTGCTCAGGCTGCTTCGGGAGCTTGGGTCGCTTCGGGGTGAACGTCGAGACGATCGAATCCTGTTGCGCTGCTGGTTTTTTCGGGGCGACAGGAGTCTTCGGGACGACTGGAATGTCCGGGATGTCGGCGGCGGCCATCGGCTTCGCTGTGGTCATCGTGACGGGCAGCGGGGTATGCAGTGCGTTGTGGGTGAACTGCTCCACCGACGTGATCACCGCCCGGGCGAAGTTCGCCATCTGCTGCGTCACGTTGAGGCCGAATGCGGTCGTGTCGACCACGAATTGTTGGCCGGGCCCCGTGTTGAACGGCGGGAATGCCGACAATGTGGTCGCCCTGAACTGGAGCTGGAAGACCGCGATGTCTTGGGCGAACCCGATGAGGTCGCGTCCGGCTTCGAACTCGATGTCGGCGAACGCGCTCAGGGCTTGTGCGGCGGCGGTGGGTGGTGGCGTGCCAGTACCGATGGCCGCCACGAAACTCCCCGGTATCTGCGTCTGGCGTTGGAACAGAGCCGCACCGGTGGTGACCCAATCGATGAACAGCCCAACGTTGAACACCACCTGCTGGTTGAGCAGATCGAGTGGCAACGGCAGCGGCTGCGCCGTCAGTGAGATGCCCGGTTCGGTGAGGACCGGCACCGACTGCGCGGTGACGTGACCCGGTGCCGGCGCCATCGTGAGCACCAGACACGCGGTGCACAGTGCCGCGACGGATTGGGTTGGAGCTGGAACTGCTGTAAACGCACGAACCGCGACACTCATGACGCCTCCCGGGATCGAGTGAACCTCCACCAGGGACACGAGGTGCAGGCCCGCGGGGTTCACCTTCTGGTGAACCCCGCGGGCGGGTCGGTGACCGGCGACGTCAGATCACGAAGCCGCCGTCGATGTTCCAGGTGACTCCCGTGACGAACCACGACTCAGGATGGGCCAGATAGGCGACGGCGCTGGCGATGTCGCGCGGCTGTCCGTACTGGCCGACCGCGATGAGCGGGCGGAGCTCGTCGGCGAAGTCACCCTCGTCGGGGTTCATGTCCGTGGCGACCGGCCCCGGCTGGATGGTGTTGACGGTGATGCCGCGCGGGCCGAGCTCGCGCACCAGGCCTCGCGTCAGTCCGGCAACCGCGGCCTTGGTCAGGGCATACACAGAGAAGCCGGCCGTCGGGACCCGGTCGGCGTTCACGCTGCCGATGGTGATGATCCGGCCACCGGCGCCCAGGTGGGGTACCGCACGCTGAATGGCGGCGAACACGGCCTTCACATTGATCGCCAGCATGCGGTCGAAGTCCTCCAGCGGGAACGATTCGATCGGTGCTCCTTGCGCGACGCCGGCATTGTTCACCAGGATGTCCAAACCGCCGAGCCGCTCGACGGCTTCGTCCACCGCGGCGGCGACGGCCAGCGCGTCGGCGCTGTCGGCCTTGATGGCCGCCACCTTCGCGCCGGTCGCCTCGAGTTCGTCGACCAGGTCCTGCGCGGCATCGGGGGACGACTGGTAGGTGAACGCGACCGCTGCGCCGTCGGCGGCGAGTCGGCGGACGGTCGCGGCGCCGATGCCACGAGAGCCGCCGGTGACCAGTGCGCGTCGGCCGGCCAGTGCTGCTTCCGAAGTGGTGCTCATGAGCTCTCCAAGTCGTGGATGATTCTTTCGAACCGATCGGTTACTAAGTACGTTCAGGACAAGTCGCTGCGGCCGGGCTTCATTCCAGGCTGTGGCCCGCATCACATTCGGAGGGTTGATGGCGATCGGCAGACCCCGCATGTTCGACCCGGAATGTGTCCTCGACATCGCGATGCGGTTGTTCTGGGCGCATGGCTATGACGGGGTGTCCATCAGTGATCTGACGGCCGCCACCGGCGTCAACCGCCGCGGGCTCTACGCCGAATACGGTTCCAAGGCAGACCTTTTCCGAGCTGCCGTGCGGCGCTACCAAGCCGGGCCCGGTGGCTACGCTGCGCTCGCTCTGACGCTGCCCACCGCGTGGGATACCGCGTACGCCATGGTGCATGGTGCCGTCGACGCGTCATCCGGAACGGCCGGCCCGCGCGGCTGTCTACTCGTGCAGAGCGCGCTGGCCACCGGCGACGAGGCGACGGCGTTGCATGCCGAACTGGCCGAGGCCCGCGAAGACGCCGTCGGCGAGCTCGCCGAACGATTCTCCGCCGCCCAGCGCACAGGCGAACTGCCCGGCGCGAACCCGCACGTCCTGGCGCGCTGGATCGCCGGGGTCTGTCAGGGCCTGGCAGTCCAGGCCAACAGCGGTGCCGACCGCGACGAATTGCACGCGGTAGCCGATCAGGCTCTGCGCGCCTGGCCCGAAAAGCGTCAGGCCGCCGGGGTACCCGGCGTGTCCTCCTGAACGCCGGTGTTCACCGGCAGTGGATCGGGAGCGCGTCGGGACTGCCGCAGCCGGGCTTCGAGCCGGGTCGCCAGTGCCGACAGCGCGAAGTTGAGGCTGATCATCAACGCCGCGATCACCAGCAGTGCGGGGATGTAATTGCTGTACGCCGAGCCGATGTTCGTGCCCTGACGGACCATCTCGACAAACGTGATCTGGTAGCCGATGGCGGTGTCCTTGAGCACCACCACCATCTGGGACACCAGCACCGGCAGCATCGATGTCACAGCCTGGGGGAGCAGGATCAGGCGCAGCGTCTGACCGGGCCGCAGGCCCAACGCCACGGCGGCCTCACGTTGCCCCCGTGGCAGCGCGTACACCCCCGCGCGCACGATCTCCGCGATCACCGCGCCGTTGTACAGCGTCAGTCCCGTGATCACGCCGGCGAGCGCGAGCTGGCGTGACGGGAAGACGTCGTACAGCGCGAACAGGAAATACGCGAACAACATCATGATCAGCACCGGGACGGCGCGGAAGAACTCGACGAACACCGAGCACGCCCACCGCACCGGACCGGCATCCGACAATCGGCCCATGCCCAACGCCAGACCCAGCACCAGGGCCAGCACGATGGAGACCGCGGCCGCCGTCAACGTGCCGACGGCGCCGGGCAGCACGTACGTCGTCCACAGGTTCGCGGTCAGGAACGGGTGCCACTTCGCTTCGGTCAGTTGGCCTTTGGACTCGAACTGCCACAGCACCCAACCGGCCATCGCGATGATGACCGCGATGATGATTCCCGCGAACAGCATGTTGCGCCGCCGCGCCCGCGGCCCCGGGGCGTCGTAGAGGACGGAAGCTTCACTCATCAGTGCCCTCTGTTCTTCGCGCAAGCGCTCATCACCGCACCACCGCGTATCGCTTACCCAACCAACCGAACAACAGCCCCAATGGCAACGTCAGGACCACGAAACCAGCGGCGAAGATCGAACCGACCGCCAGCAGCGCCGCGGTGTTCTCGATCATCTCCTTCATCAGCAGCGCAGCCTCGGCAACGCCGATGGCCGAGGCGATCGTGGTGTTCTTCACCAACGCGATCAACACCGAACCCAGCGGGTTGATGACCGCGCGAAAAGCCTGCGGCAGCAAGATCATCCGCAGGTTCTGCCCGAAGCTCAGCCCCAGCGAGCGGGCGGCTTCGGCCTGACCCAGCGGCACGGTGTTGATGCCCGATCGCAACGTCTCGCATACGAACGACGCGGTGTAGACCGTCAACCCGAGCGCGGCGAGCCGAAAGTTGCTGTCCACCACCGCAGTCGGTGAATGCGGGTCGACCAGCGTGATCCGCAGCGTGTTCCCGATACCGAATGAGCAGAACAGGATGATCAGCGTCAGCGGCGTATTGCGGACGACGTTGACGTACGCCGTGCCGAGCCAGCGCAGCACCGGCACCGGGGACAGCCGCATCGCGGCCAGCGCGGTGCCCAGGATCAGCGCCCCGACGGCGGCCAGCAGCGTCAGCTGGATCGTCGTCCAGAACGCCTTCACGATCTTGCCGCCGTAGGTGCCCCACAGGTCGACGCGCTTCGCCCCGCCGGCACCGTTGATGTTGGTGTCCAGCGGGGGAGGCGGCGGCGCCGACAAGCCGGCCGGGCCCAGATTGCGGTCGAACGCGGCCTGCCACTCACCGGTCTTCTGCATCTTCTCGATGGCGTCGTTGATCTTCTGGCGTAATTCCTTGTCGCCCTTGAGCAATCCGATGCCGTACTTCTCCACCGAGAACGGCTTGCCGATCAGTTTGAACGCGCCCGGAGCCTGGGCGGCGTAACCGGCCAGGATCACCTCGTCGGTGCTGAGCGCGTCGATGGCGCCGGTCTTCACGGCCTCCAGGCACGCCGAGTAGGTGTCGTACTGCTGAAGCTGCACGCCCGGGTACTTGTCCTTGATGCGTTGCGCCGGTGTCGAACCCGACACCGAGCACAGCTTCTTGTGGTTCTGCAGCGACTCGACGCTGGTGATCTCGTCGTTGTCGGCGCGTACCAGCAGGCTCTGGCCGGTGACCAGATACGGACCGGCGAACGACACCTTCTGCTTGCGGGCGTCGGTGATCGAGTAGGTCGCGACGATGAAGTCGACCTGGTGGTTCTGGATCAGATTCTCGCGCTGACCCGACGGGGCTTCTTTCCACTCGATGTCGTCGGGCTTGTAACCCAGTTCTCTGGCCACATACCTCGCGACGTCGATGTCGAAGCCGGCCAGCGTGCCGTCGGGCTTCTTCGCGGCCAGACCCGGCTGGTCGAACTTGGTGCCGATGGTGATCTTCTTGCTGTTCGCGCCGCAGGCACTCAGGGACAGCAGGGCGATTATCAGCACGGCGACGGCGGCCAGGCTGCGGAGTATGCGCTTCACGACTAGTGGTCCAGGATCTTGCCCAGGAAGTCCCGGGCCCGGTTGGACTTCGGCGCGGTGAAGAACTCGTCGGGCTTGGCATCCTCGACGATGGTGCCGTCGGCCATGAAAACCACCCGGTGCGACGCCCGGCGGGCGAAGCCCATCTCGTGCGTCACCACGATCATGGTCATGCCCTCGGTCGCCAGCGACGTCATCACCGACAGCACCTCGTTGACCATCTCGGGGTCCAGCGCGCTGGTGGGCTCGTCGAACAGCATGACCTTGGGGCCCATCGCCAGGGATCGGGCGATCGCGACGCGCTGCTGCTGACCGCCGGACAGCTGCGCCGGGTACTTGTCGGCCTGGTTGGCGACCCCGACCCGCTCCAGCAGTTCGAGCCCCTTCTTACGGGCCTCGTCCTTGTTCTTCCCGCGCACCTTCATCGGGGCGAGGGTGACGTTCTCGAGAATTGTCTTGTGCGCGAACAGATTGAACGACTGGAAGACCATGCCCACCTCGGACCGCAGCGTGGCGAGCTTGCGGCCTTCTTCGGGCAGCAGGTCACCGTCGATGTGGATCGATCCGGAGTCGATGGTCTCCAGCCGATTGATGGTGCGACACAACGTCGATTTGCCCGAACCTGACGGTCCGAGCAACACGACCACCTGGCCGCGCGGGACTTCGAGATTGATGTCCTTCAGCACATGCAGTGCGCCGAAGTGCTTGTTGACCCCCTTGACCGAGATCATCGGGGTTGCAGGTGACGGCTCTCCGGTGACCATGCTCACAGACCCTACCCAGGTAAGCCACGACGCGCGGATCTCTCACAGAAACCCGGACTCGTCTCGGCAAATTTGGTATAAATCGCGCCGCCCGTACGATTGTCAGGTGATTTCGACAGCGACTCCGGACGTGGAAGCTGACGCCACGGAGTCCGCGACGGGTTCCGGGGCGGGGCGCACCTATCAGGTCCGCACCTACGGGTGTCAGATGAACGTCCACGATTCCGAACGACTTGCCGGCCTGCTCGAAGACGCCGGATACCGGCGCGCCGCCGACGGCGACGACGCCGACGTCGTGGTCTTCAACACCTGCGCGGTCCGGGAGAACGCCGACAACAAGCTGTACGGCAACATCAGCCACCTGGCGCCGCGCAAGCAGGCCGACCCGAACATGCAGATCGCCGTCGGTGGCTGCCTGGCACAGAAGGACCGCGACACGGTGCTGAGCAAGGCGCCGTGGGTCGACGTGGTGTTCGGCACGCACAACATCGGTTCGCTGCCGGTGTTGCTCGAACGGGCCCGGCACAACCGCGAAGCTCAGGTCGAGATCGTCGAAGCCCTGCAGGAATTCCCGTCGTCGCTGCCGGCGACACGCGAATCGTCTTACGCCGCTTGGGTTTCCATCTCCGTGGGCTGCAACAACACCTGCACGTTCTGCATCGTGCCGTCGCTGCGCGGCAAGGAGGTCGACCGGCGTCCGGGCGACATCCTCGCCGAGGTGCAGTCCCTCGTAGACCAGGGCGTCCTGGAGATCACACTGTTGGGCCAGAACGTCAACGCCTACGGCGTCTCCTTCGCGGCGGACGAACGCCTCCGGGAAAACCCGGACGCCTGGGCCGACGTCGAGCGTGATCGCGGCGCATTCGCCAAACTGTTGCGCGCCTGCGGCGACATCGAGGGTCTGGAGCGGGTCCGCTTCACCTCGCCGCACCCCGCCGAGTTCACCGACGACGTCATCGACGCGATGGCGGCCACCCCGAACATCTGCCCGACGCTGCACATGCCGCTGCAGTCCGGATCGGACCGCATCCTCAAGGCGATGCGCCGCTCCTACCGCGCCGAGAAGTACCTCGGCATCATCGAGCGGGTGCGCGCCGCGATCCCGCACGCGGCCATCACCACCGACATCATCGTCGGGTTCCCGGGGGAGACCGAAGAGGACTTCCAGGCCACCCTCGACGTCGTCGAACGCGCCCGCTTCTCCAGCGCCTTCACGTTCCAGTACTCCAAGCGGCCGGGTACCCCGGCCGCCGAGCTGCCCGACCAGCTCCCCAAAGAGGTTGTGTCCGAACGCTATATGCGGCTCATCGCGCTCCAGGAGCGCATCTCCTGGGAGGAAAACCTGGCGCAGGTCGGCCGGGAGGTCGAACTGCTGGTGGCGACCGGCGAAGGCCGCAAGGATTCGGCCACCGAGCGAATGTCGGGCCGCGCGCGTGACGGCCGGCTGGTGCACTTCACCCCGGGCTTCGGCGACAATCGGGCTGTCGACATCCGCCCCGGCGACATCGTCACCACCACCGTCACCGGCGCCGCACCACACCACCTGATCGCCGACGCGCCGATCGCCGGCCACCGCCGCACCCGGGCGGGCGACGCACACGCCGCCGGCCGCAAACCCACCACCGGCGTCGGGCTGGGCATGCCGCAGATCGGCGTGCCCCCCGTCACCCCCGTAGAGCAGGGATGTTCACGATGAACGACACCAAGCCCGGTCAGTCGAACGGCGGCTCGAACGGCGAATTCGACGAGTTCAAACACGACATCGACGCCGCCGAGCAGCGCATCGCCCGGGAGATCGATCCCGGCGGCCGCGCCATGGTCGTGGCGATCTGCGTCTTCGTGATCCTGCTGTCGTTCGTGCTGCCGCACACCGGCGGCGTCAAGGGATTCGACGTGCTGCTCGGCGATCAGGTCGCCCTCGACGCGAAGATTCTGCTGCCGTCGCGGGTGTTCGTCTGGCTGATCCTGGTGTTCAGCGTCGGCTTCTCGATGCTGGCGCTGCTGACGCGGCGCTGGGGCCTCGCCTGGATCGCTCTCGCGGGGTCCGCGGTGTCGTGCTTCCTCGGCATGCTCGCCATCTGGTCACGCAACACCGTCGTGCACCCGTACCCGGGACCCGGCTTCGGGCTGTACCTCGCGTGGATCGCCGTCATCCTGCTGACGTTCCACTGGGCACGCGTGGTGTGGTCACGGACCGCGGTGCAACTGGCTGCCGAGGCGCAGCGCCGCGAATCCACCGCCGAGCAGCAGAAGCGCGGGCTGCTCGACGGCCCGGACAGCCCTAGCGCGTAAACGCGCGACGCCACTACTTCTTAAACGCGCGACGCCACTACTTCTTAAACGCGCGACGCCACTACTTCTTAAACGCGCGACGCCACTACTTCTTGATCGCGGCTGACGCCGCTACTTCTTGATCGCGGCTTCCGCCGCCGAAGCCCACTCGCGCCACTGCGCCGCACTGGCCCGCGCCTTCTCGGCATCCTTGGCCTTGCCCGCCGCCTCGGCCTTCTCGGCCTGACGTTCGAACTGCTCGGCCCGCTCGCGGAACTGGTCGGCCCGGGCCTGCGCCTCGGGGTCGCTCCAGCCGCTCTGCGCGGCGTCGCGGATCTTCTTCTCGACCACGCGCAGGCGGCGCTCCAGCTCGGCGGTGCGGTCGCGCGACGCCTTGCCGATGGCGTCCCACTTGTCGCCGATGGCCCGGAATGCCGCACGTGCCGCGTCGACGTCGCTGATGTCGATCTTCTCGGCCTCGGCCAGCAGCTCGGCTTTCGCGTCGGCGTTGGCGTTGAACTCCGCGTCCTTTTCGGCGTTGACGGCGTTGCGGGCGCTGAAGAACGTGTCCTGGGCGGCCTTGAACCGCTTCCACAGGGCGTCGTCGACGTCCTTGGCGGCGCGGCCCGCGGCCTTCCATTCCGTCAGCAGGTCGCGGAACGTCGCGGCGGTGCCGCCCCAGTCGGTGGAGCCGGACAGCGCCTCGGCGCGTTCACACAGCGCCTCCTTCGCCTGCCGCACGCCGACCCGCTCGCGATCGAGCTCGGCGAAGTGCGAGCCCCGGCGGCGGTTGAACGCCTCACGGGCCGCCGAGTAGCGCTTCCACAACGCGTCGTCGACCTTGCGGTCCAGGCCCGTGATGGTGCGCCACTCATCGAGGATCGCGCGCAGCCGGTCTCCGCTGGCCTTCCACTGCGTCGAGTTGGCGCCGATCTCCTCGGCCTCAGCGGCCAGGGCCTCCTTGCGCGCGGTCTGGGCGGCCCGCTGCTCGTCGCGCTTGGCGCGCTCCTCCTGCGCGAGGGTGCCGGCCTGCTCGACGATGGTGGTCAGCCGGGTGGTCAGGGCGTCGACGTCGCCCAGGACCGAGGCCTCGGGCAGCGATTCCAGCAGCGTCGCGGCGGCCGACTTGATCTTGCGGGCGTCGCCACTGCCGCTGCCGAGCCGGTGCTCCAGCAGCGCCACCTCGGTGCTCAGATCGTCGTAGCGGCGGCCGAAGTGGGCGTACGCGGCCTCGGCGTCGCCCGCCTGCCACGAGGCGATCTTGCGCTCGCCGGCGCCGGTGATCAGCCACACCGTGCCGTCGGCGTCGACGCGGCCGAACCGGTGCGGATCGCACGTCGGCGGCGCAGCCGCGACCGGGGCCGGGGGATGGTGCGGGATGGCGCTCGGCTTCGGACCGGGGCGCGGCGGGCCGGGCCGAGGAGTCGGTTTCGGGGTGTTGCCGGGTTCGGTGGTGGTCATCTCGTGCTCCTCATGCCCGCGCGTGGGATGACCCACGCTTCTGCCGCGCGACGCGGCGCCGTCATCTGTTACTCGCACGCTATTCAAACAGGTCGACGCGCCGTCTGCGCAGGCGTTTGCCGGACTCGTTAGCGTGGACGCGTGCATAGCGCCGGCCTGACACATATCGCGATCGTCCCGTCGGCCCCCGTTCTGGTGCCTGAACTGGCCTCCGGCGCCGCTGCCGAGCTGGCCGATCTGACGGCCGCGGTGCGGTGTGCGGCACAGGACCTGCCGTCGCGTTGGCTGGCGGTCGGCGCCGGTCCGCAGGATGCCCGCGTGTCCGCTGACGCGGTCGGCACGTTCGCCGGTTACGGCGCCGACGTGCGGGTGACGCTCGCGCCCGACGTGACCGGTGCGGTGCGGCCGTTACCGCTGTGCGCGCTGATCGCCGGCTGGCTGCGGGGGAGTGTGAACGCGGAAGCGACGGTCGACGTGCGGGTTTTCTCCGACGACCTGGCGCCGGAGGCGGCGCTGGCGCACGGGCGTGCGCTGCGCGAGGAATTGGATACGGCCGTCGACCGCGTCGGCGTACTCGTGGTCGCCGACGGTGCGAACACCCTGACCGCCGGGGCACCCGGCGGCTTCGACCCCGATTCGGTGGCGCGACAAGCGCAGTGGGACGACGCGCTGGCCACCGGCGACGTGCCCGCGATCGCCGGGCTGTCCGGCGTCCTCGGCCGGGTCGCCTACCAAGTGCTGGCCGGCCTGGCCGGACCCGACCCGAAAGCGACCGAGCTGTACCGCGGCGCGCCGTACGGCGTCGGCTACTTCGTCGGCACCTGGATCCCGCAGTGAGGCCCATCGCCGTTGTCGGTCCCACCGGGACCGGGAAGTCGGCCCTGGCGCTGGACCTGGCCGAACAGCTGGGCGGCGAGATCGTGAACGCCGATGCCATGCAGCTGTACCGCGGCATGGATATCGGCACCGCCAAGCTGACGGTGCCCGAGCGGCGCGGCATCGTCCACCACCAGCTCGACGTCCTCGAGGTCACCGACAACGCGACCGTCGCGAAGTACCAGGCGGCCGCGGCGGCCGACATCGAGGCCATCGCCACGCGCGGCGCCGTCCCGGTGATTGTCGGCGGCTCGATGATGTACATCCAGTCGCTGCTCGACGAGTGGTCGTTCCCGGCAACCGATCCGGCGGTGCGATCCCGGTGGGAGGAGCGGCTGGCCGAGGTCGGCGTCACGGCCCTGCACGGCGAGCTGGCGCGGGTCGATCCCGACGCCGCCGCGTCGATCCTCGACACCGACGGCCGGCGCATCGTGCGGGCGCTGGAGGTCGTCGAACTCACCGGCGAGCCGTTCGCGGCGTCGGCACCGCAGATCGGCGCCCCGCGCTGGGACACCCTCATCGTCGGATTGGATTGGGACACAGAGATTCTCGACGACCGGCTGCAGCGTCGCACCGACCTGATGTTCGCCTCCGGGCTGGTCGACGAGGTGGTGGCACTGCAGGCCCGCGGTCTGCGGGATGGGGTGACGGCGGCCCGGGCCCTGGGCTATGCGCAGGTCCTGACGGCGCTGGACGCCGGCGGAGACGACGCCGCGATGGCCGAGGCGAAGGAGCGCACGTTCATCGGCACGCGCCGCTACGTCCGCCGTCAGCGGTCGTGGTTCCGCCGCGATCACCGGATCACCTGGCTGGCCGGTGACGCGGAGGGTAACGCGGCCGCCGTCGCGCGAATCTGGCGCCACGTATCCTGACGGTGTGCGGTTTTCGAAAGGGCACGGCACCCAGAACGACTTCGTGGTGCTGCCCGATGTCGACGCCGAACTGAAACTGACCCCCGCTGTCATCGCCGCGCTGTGCGACCGGCGCCGCGGGCTGGGGGCCGACGGCCTGCTGCGGGTGACCAAGGCCGGGGCCGCCCAGGACGCCGGTGTGTTCGACCAACTTCCCGACGGCGTCGCCGCCGACGACTGGTACATGGACTACCGCAACGCCGACGGCTCGATCGCCCAGATGTGCGGCAACGGCGTCCGCGTCTTCGCGCACTACCTGCGCGCCTCCGGCCTCGAGCACCGCGACGAATTCGTGGTCGGCTCGCTCGCCGGACCGCGGCCCGTGGTGCTGCACGGCGCCGACGGCGTCAACGCCGAGGTCACCGTGGAGATGGGCAAGGCCCGGTCGTACGGGCACGGCAAGGCCGTCGTGGCCGGGCGCACCTTCGAGGGCCTGGCCGTCGACGTCGGCAACCCGCACCTGGCCTGCGTCGACGCCTCGCTGAACATGGCCGGGCTCACCGCGCTGGACGTCGCAGCGCCGGTGTCCTTCGACGCCGACCAGTTTCCCGAGGGCGTCAACGTCGAGGTGCTGACCGCGCCCGCCAACGGGGTGGTGGCGATGCGGGTGCACGAGCGCGGTGTGGGCGAAACCCGCTCCTGCGGAACCGGGACCGTCGCTGCCACGTTGGCAGCACTGAACCACACCGGCGTGGACACCGGCAGCCTGCGGGTGGTGATCCCCGGCGGCGAGGTCAGCGTGACCATCACCGAGAGCACCAGCTTCCTGCGCGGGCCGTCGGTGCTGCTGGCGCACGGTGAACTGGCCGCCGAATGGTGGCATGAGAACGAAGGAAATTCAGATGCGTCCCGCTGACTTTGCGGGCACCATCGATAACTACTCATGACCTCTCCTTTCAATCCCGACAACATCCCCAGCGCCGGTGAACTGGCGCTCGAAGACCGCGCGGCCCTGCGCCGCGTCGCCGGGCTGTCGACCGAACTGGCCGACATCTCCGAAGTCGAATACCGCCAGCTGCGCCTCGAACGCGTGGTGCTGGTCGGGGTCTGGACCGACGGGACCTCCGCCGACGCCGACAACAGCCTTGCCGAGCTCGCCGCGCTTGCCGAGACCGCGGGCTCCGAGGTGCTCGAAGGCCTGATCCAGCGCCGCGACAAGCCGGACGCCTCGACCTACATCGGTTCCGGTAAGGCCTTGGAGTTGCGCGAGACCGTGCTCGCGACCGGCGCCGACACCGTCATCTGCGACGGTGAACTGAGTCCCGCGCAGCTGAACTCGCTGGAAAAAGTGGTGAAGGTCAAGGTCATCGACCGCACCGCGCTGATCCTCGACATCTTCGCCCAGCACGCCACCAGCCGCGAAGGCAAGGCTCAGGTGTCGCTGGCCCAGATGGAATACATGCTGCCGCGACTGCGCGGCTGGGGTGAGTCGATGTCCCGGCAGGCCGGTGGTCGCGCCGGTGGTGCCGGCGGCGGGGTGGGTACCCGTGGTCCGGGTGAGACCAAGATCGAGACCGACCGGCGACGGATCCGCGAGCGGATGGCCAAGCTGCGCCGCGAGATCAAGGACATGAAGAAGATCCGCGACACCCAGCGGCACAGCCGCCGGGCCAGCGACACGCCGTCGGTCGCGATCGTCGGCTACACCAACGCCGGCAAGTCCAGCCTGCTCAACGCGCTCACCGGCGCCGGCGTACTGGTGCAGAACGCTCTGTTCGCCACCCTCGAACCCACCACCCGCCGTGGCCAGTTGGACGACGGCCGGCCCTTCACACTGACCGACACCGTCGGGTTCGTGCGGCACCTGCCGACCCAGCTGGTCGAAGCGTTCCGTTCCACGCTGGAGGAGGTCGTCGACGCCGACCTGTTGGTCCACGTCGTCGACGGCTCCGATGCTGATCCGCTGGCGCAGATCAACGCGGTGCGCAAGGTCGTCGGTGAGGTCGTGGCCGAGTACGACGTCGCCGCACCGCGAGAGTTGTTGGTGGTCAACAAGATCGACGCCGCCGGTGATCTGGCGCTGGCCCACCTGCGGCGCGCCTTGCCGGACGCGGTGTTCGTCTCGGCGCATACCGGTGAGGGTCTGGACCGGCTGCGGCTGCGCATGTGTGAGCTGGTCGAACCGACCGATGCCGCCGTCGACGTGACCATTCCCTATGAGCGCGGCGACCTGGTGGCACGCGTGCACGCGGAAGGCCGCGTCGAGGCCACCGAGCACACCGCCGACGGCACCCGGATCAAGGGTTGGGTGCCGATGGCGCTGGCCGCCAGCCTCGGCGAGTTCGTCACCGCCTAGTTCAGGCGGCAGCCTTGGCCGGCTTGTCGGCCTTCTCGGCCTTCTCGGTGGCCGGCTTCACCGGCTTGACGGTCTTGGTGGCCTTGGGGGTCTTGTCCTTCTTCGGCTTCTTGGTCTTGTCGTTGGTCTTGTTATCGGCGCCGGTCTGACCGTCCTTGGCCGGGCCCTGCTTGGGGTCGGACGTGTCCTTGGCGTCGGTTGTCTTGGTGCCCGTCGTCGTGTCTGTGGTCTTGGTGTCGGTTGTCTTGGTGTCGGTGGCCGTGACCTCCGGGGTCTTGGTATCGACGTCCTTGGGATCGGGGGTCGGCGACGGTTTCGGTGTCGTGGCGGGAGCCAGCTTGGTGTCTCCGGTCGGGGTGGCAGACACCGCCTTCGGCGTGCTCGACCTCGTCAGGGCTGCGACCGTCGTCGGTGCCGGGGCCGGTGTGGTCGCGGCGATCGGCAGCTGCACCTTGCCACCGGTGATGTCACTGATCGCGGCCTTGACGCCCTCGCCGGCTGCGTTGATCAGGTCCTGCGTCAAGGTGATCGGATTGATCAGCGGGATCAGCCGGAACGGCGCCGGGACACCCGGGCTCAGGCTGCGGTCGTAGCCGGTGTCAATGAGGACACGCAGCACCGGGGCGACGAGGTCGACCAGCGGCTTGATGATGAAGCTGGTGTGGGTGAAGCCGCCGAACTCCAGGAACGGCCGCACCAGGGGCAGCGTCTTCGTCGGGATCGTGATGTAGGTGGTGTCGCCGTAGACGGTCTGGTTCGCCGGGTCCTTCAACGCGGCGTCCAACTCTGCGGGGGTGTACTCGAGGTCGGGAATCTCGCCCGCGTCGCTGTTGGCGTTCGGCGCCAGGTAGGTGCCGTGGGTGTACCAGAAACCGGCGATGGCGTTGAGGTCGGCGAGCAGGTTGATCGGGTACAGCGGGAAGTCGGCGACGCCGTCGTACTCGAATGCGATGTCCGTGGTCTTGATGCCCGTGTTGGTGGGTGCCGGCAGGCCGAATGTGGCATCCAGGATCGGCACCGTGCCCAGGAAGGCGAGGCGTTCGAACAGGCCGCCGTTGGGCCGGTTGGTGTTACCGATCATCACGAAGGACAAGGCGGCCTTCTGGGTGTCGGTCAAGGTGGCGAGGGTCGACTTGTACCGGCTGACGATGTTGCCGCCTTGTGAGTAGCCGAAGATGATGACGGGGTTGGTTGGCGACGCCGTCGGCAGCGCGTCCATCAGCGCGGTGTTGAGGTGCGCGATGCCTTCACCCGTCGACACGTTCCACTTGGCGCCGGACAGGCCACCCCAGCCGGGCAGAGGAATGGGCCAGAACTGGGCGGGGTAGTTGATGCCCGTCAGCGTGCAGCTGTTTGCCTGCGTGCACAGCGGATTGAACGGGGCGATGTAGTAGGTGTCCGCGTTCTCCTTGTAGCCCGCCACGATGTTGGCGTTCGGCGTGCCGGTGCCCGGGACGATCAGCGCGGTCGCGGCGAGCGTGAACGCGGCCGTGACCATCGACACCACGCCAAGCAGAACAGTGCTCAGCACCGTCAGCATCACGGCCACGGCTGCCGGGATGGTGCGTCCGAAAGCGCGCATCGCTTCGCCCCTTTTCGACATCGCCAATCCGGTGATCGGCACCTGTTTCGCATCGTCGCACTGCGGCCGGATCGGTACCCGGTGTTTGCCGAAAATTTGTCGGGTGTGTCGATTTTCCGATACGGCGGGTACCGGGCACGGTGGGTGAAATCACACCACCGCGATACCGCTTGTGGGTCAAGGTCTTTCGCTGATCCGGTCGCCGGATCCGTGGTGGTGGTCAGCAACCGGCATGGTTCGGCACTAAGCTTCGGATCAACATCGGTTGCGCACTATTGTCACAACGCGTCCGCCGATCACGTCGTGGAACGGCTGACAGCCTTCAGTTCCCTCTGCACCAGCATTTCTCGCGGCGACCGATACTGCCGCCGGCATTGTCGACCCACCGTGCCGGAAAGGCTGTATTTATCCATGTCTGCAGAACAATCGTCGTCGTTCGCTGAGCTCGGCGTCCCCGAAGCGCTCATCGCCTCGCTCGCCGGCCGCGGCATCGCCGCGCCGTTCCCCATCCAGATCAGCACCCTGCCCGACACCCTGGCCGGCCGGGACGTCCTCGGCCGCGGCCGCACGGGCAGCGGCAAGACCCTGGCGTTCTCCATTCCGCTGGTGGCCCGGCTGACCGGCGTCTCGCGGCGCCCGTCGCGACCCAGCGGCCTGGTCCTGGCTCCCACCCGTGAGCTGGCCACCCAGATCGCCGCCACTGTTGCACCTCTCGCCACCGCCATGGGGCTGAAGGTGACCACCATCTTCGGTGGCGTATCGCAGAACCGCCAGGTCGACGCGCTGCGCGGCGGTGTGGACATCGTCATCGCGTGCCCGGGCCGCCTCGAAGACCTGATGAAGCAGAAGCTCGTCAGCCTGGACGCCGTTCAGGTCACCGTTCTGGACGAGGCCGACCACATGGCCGACCTCGGCTTCCTGCCGGGCGTCACCCGGATTCTGGCGGCCACGCCCGCCGACGGGCAGCGCATGCTCTTCTCGGCGACGCTGGACAACGGCGTCGACAAGCTGGTGCGGCGCTTCCTGTCCAACCCGATCACGCACTCGGTCGACGAGATCGACGCGCCGCCGCCCGCCATGACCCACCACGTCTTCCACGTCTCGAACACGGCGGCGAAGCAGGAACTCGTGCACCGGCTGGCGTCCGGCACGGGCCGGCGCATCCTGTTCATGCGGACCAAGCACCAGGCCCGCAAGCTGGCCCGCCAGCTCACCGAGGCCGGCGTGCCGTCGGTGGACCTGCACGGCAACCTGTCCCAGCCGGCGCGTGACCGCAACCTCGCGGCCTTCAGCGCGGGGGATGCGCGGGTGCTCGTTGCCACCGACATCGCGGCGCGCGGTGTCCACGTCGACGAGGTTGAACTCGTCGTGCACGTCGATCCGCCGGCCGAGCACAAGGCTTACCTGCACCGCTCGGGCCGCACGGCCCGCGCCGGCAGCGCCGGTGACGTCGTCACCGTCGTGCTGCCCGAGCAGCGCAAAGACGCCCAGCAGTTGCTGCGCAAGGCGGGCATCACCGCCCGGCCGCAGGAAGTCGTCGCCGACTCGGCGCCGGTGCAGGCGCTGGTCGGCGAGATCGCGCCGTACCGGGCTCCCGCGCCCAAGGAGGCTCCCGCGCCTCGCGGCGGTAACCGTCCGGCCAAGACGGCGACCGCCGGCCAGGGCCAGCGCCGTCGTCGGCGTTCGGGTGGCCAGCAGGCGCCGGGTCGCGCACAGTCGGGTCGTTCGCAGTCGGGACGTACCCAGGCCCGGTAGTCCGCGCCCGGCGGCGCGTCGCATGTGGGCCCGCTCACAACCAACCGCCCGGTTGGGATAAGTTGTTGTCAAACTTATCCAGTACCGGAGGTCTCGCATGGGTGTCATCAAGTACGACCGCACGTTGTTCGAACCCGAGCACGAGCTGTTCCGCGAGTCGTACCGGGCGTTCCTGGAACGGCACGCCGAGCCCTACCGCGAGGAATGGGAGAAGGCCAAGATCGTCGACCGCGAGGTCTGGCGCGAGGCCGGTAAGCAGGGATTTCTCGGCATGGCCGTGCCCGAGGAGTACGGCGGCGGCGGGAACCCGGACTTCCGCTACAACGTCATCGTCAGCGAGGAGACCGCGGCCGGACGGCACAGCGGCCTGGGCTTCACACTGCAGAACGACGTCATCGCGCCGTACCTGCTGGAACTGACCAACGAGGAGCAGAAGAAGCGCTGGCTGCCCGGCTTCTGCAACGGTGAACTGATCGCCGCGATCGCGATGACCGAGCCCGGCACCGGCAGTGATCTGCAGGGCATCAAGACCCGCGCGGTCAAAGACGGCGATCACTACGTCCTCAACGGCTCGAAGACGTTCATCACCAACGGCATTCACGCCGACCTCGTGATCGTGGTGGCCTGCACCGACCCGGACAAGGGCGCGCAGGGCTTCAGCCTGTTCGTCGTCGAGCGCGGCATGGCGGGCTTCGAGCGCGGCCGTCATCTCGACAAGATCGGGCTCGACGCCCAGGACACCGCCGAATTGTCGTTCACGGACGTCAGAGTTCCGGCCGAGAACCTGCTCGGGGTCGAGGGCATGGGATTCGTATATCTGATGCAGAATCTGCCCCAGGAGCGCATTTCCATCGCCGTGATGGCTGCGGCCGCGATGGAGGCCGTACTCGAATCGACATTGCAATACGCCAAGGAGCGTAAAGCGTTCGGCAAGCCGATCGGCAGCTTCCAGAACAGTCGATTCGTGTTGGCCGAACTGGCGACAGAGGCCACTGCGGTGCGAATCATGGTCGACGAGTTCATTCGTCTGCATCTCGATCGAAAGCTGACAATCGACCAGGCGGCGATGGCCAAATGGTATTCGACGGAGGCGCAGGTCCGGCTGGTCGACCGGTGTCTGCAGCTGCACGGCGGCTACGGATATATGCGCGAATATCCCATTGCGCGGGCATTCCTGGACTCCAGGATCCAGACGATCTACGGCGGTACCACCGAGATCATGAAGGAGATCATCGGCCGCGGATTGGGCGTTTAGCTAATTGCCGACGCGAATTTATTCGCATATCGAAGCGCGACACACTGGCGCGTCACCGCCCGATATCCCGCACGATGGGCATGAACTGAAGCAAAGTTGACAGAATCTCTCAATCAAGAGAGTTTGTCTGACGGAATTTGTATCCGGAGTTTTGCCAACCGCGGGAGGAATTCGATGACCGGGCTGCGAACCCGTGGCGGATGGGCTGGTGTCGGGGCCCTTTCTGTCGCGGTGGCATTGCTCATGGCTCCGACGGCATTGGCGACACCGGAAGGCGACGCCGACGCGGCGATATCCCACACCTGGGATGCCGCGGGCGGTGACACGGGTGAGCTGGGCGCCAAGGACGGTGACGTCTACCAAGTCGGCGCGGGATACGCGCAGAACTTCGCGGGCGGCAAGATCTATTTCACCGAGAGCACCGGTGCCCATCTCATTTACGGCGCAATTCTCGACAAGTACCAGGCGCTGGGCGGCGCCGCGGACAGCGATCTCGGCTTCCCGACCATCGACGAGGGGGCGGGCAGGGCCACCGACAGCCGCAACAGCACGTTCAGCGCGGCCGACAAGCCGGTCATCTTCTGGACGCCCGACAACGGCGCCTGGGTCGTCCGCGGCGCGATCAACGCGGCCTGGGACAAGCTCGGCGGTTCGGCCGGCACTCTCGGCGTGCCCACCTCCGACGAATCCTGGAAGGGTGACGTCGTCTCCCAGCCTTTCACCGGCGGTGAGGTGAGCTGGAACGCCAAGACCAAGGCATTCACGACCTCGCCCGCCGATCTGGCAGGCCAACTGACCGGGCTGGACGTGCCGGGCGACGCGACGACGGCCATCGCCGCGGCCCGGCGGGCCGCCGGGGGGCCGCAGGGCACCCTCGGTGACGAGCAGGGCGCCCAGTACAAGGTCGGTGACGGCGTGGCGCAGAACTTCGCCGGCGGCACCATCTTCTATTCGCCGGCGACCGGCGCCCACGCGGTCACCGGCGACGTGCTGGCCAAGTACCGCGCGGCCGGTGGGCCGCAGGGCGATCTCGGATTCCCGGCGAGCAACGAGACCGACGGCGGCATTTCGCCGACGAGTCGGATCGCCACCTTCGCCGCGGCCGACAACCCGGCGATATTCTGGACACCCGAGCACGGCGCGTTCGTCGTCCGCGGCGCGATGAACGCGGCGTGGGACAAGCTCGGCGGCGCCACCGGGAAGCTCGGCGCGCCGACCGCTGACCAGACGGTGAACGGCGACGTCGTCAGCCAGAAGTTCACCGGCGGCTCGGTCTCGTGGAACAAGTCCAGCCGTGCGTTCAGCACCGAGCCGGCGGAGCTTGCGTCGCAGTTGAGCGGTCTGCAGGTGCCCAGCGTCGACCTGCCGGGCGGCGTGACCTCCCAGTCCGACGAGGCCGGCAAGTGGTACGAGTTCCACTGGTGGTGGCTGCTGGCGATCATCCCGCTGTTGCTGGTGGTGGTCGGCATCGTGATCGCGGCCCTGCTGCGGCGCCGGCGGGGTGCCGGTCAGGAAGTCCCCGATGACCAGGATGCGTACGACTACGACGACCACGAGTTCGGCGACGGAGAGTACGGCGACCCGCAGTACGCGGACGGCGGCGTCGACAGCGAGTACAGCGACGAATTCCCGGCGGAGGACCAGCAATTCGACGGCCCGCACGGTGGCCCCGCGTTCCAGAGCAACCCGGACGTCATCGACACCGCGCCGACGGTGTACCCCGATTTCACGGCCGAGCAGCCCGCGGACGAGCCGGTCGCCGGTGAGCCGGACGCCGATGCTGAGACGCAAGCCGAAGTTGACGCCGAGCCCGTCGACGCGGCCGAGCCCTACGAGCCAGAGCCGCAGGCGAGCGACGCCGATGGCGCTGACGAACCAGCCGATGAGCCGACGGCATCGGTGCAACTGCCGGACGCGCTGCGTCGCGGTGGCGCGGCGGCGGGTCTGACCGCTGCCGGGTTGGCGGGCTTCGCGGGCCTTCGGCCGCGGAATCCGGGCGACCGAGCCTGGGCTGCGCCGGCTGCTGCCGACGCCGGGGACCAGGACGCTGATGAACGTGCGCCCCAGCCCGAGGAGCAGGTCGCCGAGGCCGAGCCGCACGTCGACGAGCCGCCTGCGATCGCGACGCCCGCGGAGGACACCGCGGCCGGCCCGGCCAGCGGCAGGCATCACGCGCTCGGCGCGGAGGAGCCCGAGACCGCGCAGATGTCGTTCCGCGTCGCGACCGGTGCCGAGCCGCCCGAAGGTTACGTCATCAAGGCCAACACCAAATCAGGCCTGTACTGGGTGCCGGGGGCTCCCGGATACGACGACGCCGACGTTGAAATCTGGTTCGCCAGTGAGGAATTCGCGGTCACCAACGGATTCGTTCGAGGCTGACCGTAGACGGTTGAGCCCCGCTGCGAGCGACTGCAGCGGGGCTCACCTGTAGGTCCGGCGGGCGTCAGATCTTGCGGATGACGGTCACGACCTTGCCGAGGACGACGGCGTCGTTGCCCGGGATCGGATCGAATGCCGGGTTGTGCGGCATCAGCCACACCTGGCCCTTGGCGCGCTTGAAGGTCTTCACCGTGGCTTCGCCGTCGATCATCGCCGCGACGATGTCACCGTTGTCGGCCACATTCTGCTGCCGCACGACGACCCAGTCGCCGTCGCAGATCGCGGCGTCGATCATGGACTCGCCGACCACCTTCAGAAGGAACAACGAGCCCTCGCCCACGAGTTCTCGGGGGAGTGGGAAGACGTCTTCGACGGCCTCCTCGGCGAGGATCGGGCCGCCGGCGGCGATCCGGCCGAGCACCGGGACGAAGGTCGGCTCGGGCAGCGCGTCGGAACCGGCGACATCGGTGGTGATGGTGGCTCCGGTCGCGTCGTCGGCGCCGCGGACGTCCACGGCGCGCGGACGGTTCGGGTCCCGGCGCAGATAACCCTTCTTCTCCAGCGTGCGCAGCTGGTGGGCCACCGACGAGGTTGACGTGAGGCCGACGGCATCGCCGATCTCCCGGATGCTGGGCGGGTAGCCGCGGGTGGTCACCGAGGCGCGGATCACGTCGAGGATGGTCCGCTGACGTTCGGTGAGGCTGCTGGATCGTCCGCCTGTCTGGGTGTCCGGGGTATCGGTGCTGTCGCTCATAGGGACGAATCTAGCCCAGTGCACCCGAATCATCAAACATGTGTTCGAGATGGCCGGATCGGCGTGTCGCGGGCGGGATCTGGTTGTGACGCCGGTTGTGACGTGGTGAAAGCGGTGACGAAGTCGCGGAACGGAACTTGTCGGTGGGTGGTCGTATCGTTCGCAACAGTTCGATCACATGTTCTACCGTTCGAACGTTTGGGCGATATAGTCGAACATAAGAGCGATCGAACCTATGTACGAACTCCTGAGAGGAACCGACATGACCGTCATCACCCGCGAATACCCGACCGACGTCGTCGTCCGCACCGTGCCTCGGCGTGGAGATGTGAATCGTCAGCGGCAGGCCCGGCTGCGGCCGGCCGGTTCCCGTCCCTCGGGTGCGGCGTTCCGGCACCGGGGCACCGGCGTGCTGACGTCTCGCGCCTCGCACCGGAGCAACCCGATCACGCCGTTGACGACGGTGATGCTGGCGCTGGTCGCGGCGGGGATCACCGTATGGCTGGGCCTGGTGGCGCAGTTCGGGGAGGCCGTCCAGCCGACCTCGTCGGCCGCCTCCGTGCCCGCGCAGCTCGCGGTGGTCCGGGTGCAGACGGGAGAGTCGATTCAGCAGGTGGCGCGGCGGGTGGCGCCCGACGCACCGGTCAGCGCCGTCGTCGACCGCATCAAGGAACTGAACAAGTTGCCGTCGGTGGCGCTGAACGCCGGGCAGACGCTGATCGCGCCGGTCGGCTGAGGACAGCCCGTGCGCACCTCGATCGGCACGGCGCCCGGCCGCGTCAGAGCGGCACGGGTAGGCTCGAGACCGTTCGAAACGGTCGATTGTCGGTGCGGCGAAGGAGCGGTGATGCACTGTCCGTTCTGCCGGCATCCGAACTCGCGTGTGGTCGATTCGCGAGAAGCTGATGAAGGGCAGGCGATTCGGCGTCGCCGGTCGTGCCCGGAATGCGGTCGCCGGTTCACCACGGTGGAGACTGCGGTCGTTTCGGTGGTCAAACGCAGCGGAGTCACCGAACCGTTCAGCCGGGACAAGGTGATCAAAGGCGTACGGCGCGCGTGCCAGGGTCGGCAGGTCGACGACGACGCCTTGAATCAATTGGCGCAGAAGGTCGAAGATGCGGTGCGGGCCACCGGATCTCCCGAAGTGCCGAGCCATGAGGTCGGGTTGGCGATCCTCGGGCCGCTGCGCGACCTGGACGAGGTCGCCTATCTGCGGTTCGCGTCGGTGTACCGCTCGTTCTCGTCCGCCGAGGACTTCGAACGCGAAATCGAGGCGCTGCGGGCACACCGCGGCGTGACGTCGTCGGGCTGACGGCCGCTAGGTCGCGCTGCGTTCGTCGGTCTCGAGTGCGTCGAGTACCGCAACCTTCGTATCGAGCGGGGCGTCGATCGATTTGGCGGTGACGCCGGCCTGCAGGAGGCCGCGCAGGGCATCGCGGTCGTAAACCGATGGCGTGGTCGTGTCGATGAAATTCTCGACGAGCGCCACGAATCGATCGGGGTCGTCATGAAATGGGAAATGTCCCGAGTTGTCGAAGAATTCGAGCCGGGAGCCCGGCATCGCCGCATGTGCCAGTTCTCCGTGGGCAGCCGGGATGACGGCATCCTGGGTGCCCCAAACCAATTGCACCGGAATGGCTTCGGTCAAATAACATCGGTCCAGCATCGTCACCACCTGGCCGCGCCAGTCGACCACTGCGCGTAGCGTCCGGGCGAAGGCGGATGAGGCCTTGGGCTCGGGCAGGTCGTTCAGAATTCGCAGCATGTTCGGCAGGTCGTGGCCCAGGCCGGTCGACCCGAGCAGCGCTCCGCCGAGGCGCCCGGCGAGCTGAAGAGCCGGCAGTACCAACGGGATTCGCAATAACGCCAGGGCCTCGGTGCCCAGTGGCAACGCCGCGAGCCGCAGTGCGATGTTCACGTCGCGGGTGACACCGCCGGCACCGACCAGTACCAGGCGATCGATCAACTGCGGGAACTGGTAGGCGAACTGCATGGCCACGCCGCCGCCCAACGAATGACCGATGACCGTCACGCGGTCGATGTCGAGCACGCTGAGGAGGTCCCGCATGCCGTTGGCGTACGCGGCAACCGAATAGTCGGCGCGCGGCTTGTCGGACTGACCGTGACCCAGCAGGTCCGGGGCGATGACGGTGAACCGCTGGGCGAGGCGCGTCTGCACGGTTTCCCACGTCGTGGAGTTGTCGCCGATGCCGTGGATCAACAGGATCGCCGGACCGGAGCCGGCCACCCGGTAGGCCCGCCGGTAACCATGGATGGTGCGGTATTCCAGGCGGGGTGTCACGTCACGTACAGAATGCAGGTTGGGCTTTCCGTCGGGCATCGTCCCAGCTCCTTCCCATCGTGTCGGCGAGGCCGACCGCGTGGGTCAGTCGCCTGCGGTGCCGTCGGCGCCCTGGTCGGGATCGGCGAATCCGTCACCGGACTGTTCGGCGAGGAACTGTTCGAACTGGGCGCCGAGTTCGTCGCCGCTGGGTAGTTCCTCGTCCCGTGCCAGCAACGACCGATTCTCCTGAGCAGCGACGAACGAATCGTACTGTTGTTCCAGTGCACTGACCACTTGAGCGACTTCGGAGCTGGCCTCCACCTGTTCGCTGATCTTCGTGTACACCTCGGCACCCGCCTCCGACAGCGCCTGCAGCGGAATCTGCAGCGACGCGATCCGTGAGACCTCGCCCAGCAGGGCCTCGGCGGCCGGCGGGTACGCGGTCTGCGCCAGGTAGTGCGGCACGTGCACGGTGAAGCCCAGCGCCTCGTGGCCGTGCTGAATCATCCGGTATTCCAACAGATTCGACACACTGGCCGGGACCTGCACCTCGCCCACCCACGGTGTGTGGTCGGCGATCAGCTCCTTGTTGCCCGCATGCGCCGTCAGGGTGACGGGGCGGGTGTGCGGGACCGCCATCGGGATGGCGCCCAGCCCGATGACCTGGCGGACGCCGAGGCGCTCGGAGAGCAGCCGCACCGCGGTGATGAAGCGTTCCCAGCGCAGGTCCGGCTCCATGCCGGCGAGCAGCAGGAACGGCGTCCCGGCGGTGTCGTGCAGCGCGTACAGGTTCAGCTCGGGATCGTCGTACTTGGTGAAGTGATCGGTGGTGAACGTCATCAGCGGACGTCGCGACCGGTAGTCCAGCAGTTCGTCGATGGCGAACGAGGCGACCAACTCGGTGTCGAGCGTGTTCTTCAGATGCTCAGCGGCCAGCTTGATGGCGTGGCCTGCGTCGGAGAAGCCTTCGAGGGCGTGCACCATCACCGGGCCGCGGCCGTCGGCGGCAGACAGCTGCGGCGCGGGGAACTCCAGCTCGTACATGCCGCTCTGCTCGGGCTGGTACTGCTGGCCCTGGCGCTCGTCGGGCGCGTTCCCGTCGTGCTCGCTCATTCACACTCCTTGCCGTACTGCGTGCCACACCTCGCTGGATGTGTCTCCTACAAGTGTCGCGCATTATCGCGTTGTTCCCGGTGGCACCCCGCAGTACGCCATGGTGCACCAGGTGCTGCCCGTGCTGCTGGGATCGGGCAAGATCGGACAGATGCTGGGCACCCGATTGGCCGTGAGCGCATTCATCGCGCTGCTGGCCACTGCGTGCACCCCGCCCGCGATCAGGGCCGATCCGCGTACCGGCGACGTCGGAGCGGTCACCGCAGGCCCGGCCGCGGTCCCCGGGCCACGTCCGGACCCGCGCGTCGGAGCGGTGTTCCTGGGCAGCGATTCGGTGCACACCTGCAGTGGCGCGGTGCTCGATTCGCTGGCAGGGAACCTGATCATCACGGCCGCCCACTGTCTGGACGCGTCGTTCGACGCGACGTTCGCACCCGGTTACCGCGGCGGCGTGCCCGGGGACTTCTGGCACGTCGACGCGGTGTATCTCGACCCGCGATGGGTCCGACGCCAGGATCCCGCTGCCGACTTCGCGATCGCGCGGGTCAGCCGCGGCGGCGCGGCCTCGACCGAAACGCTGGAACATCGCGCCGGCGGCGGGTTCGTGCTGGGCGTGGCACCGGGCCCGGATGTTCCGATCACAGTGACGGGATACCCGCTCGGTGACGGCGGGGTCCAGGTCAGTTGCAGTGGGCCGACGTCACTTCCGGACCGTGGGTTCCCGGCGCTGCGCTGTCCCGGGCTGGTGGACGGCACCAGTGGCTCGCCGTGGGTGTCGGCGGCCGAGGTCAGGGGAGTGGTCGGCGGGCTGCAGGGTGGTGGCTGCAGCAACAACGAGCTGTCCTACTCGTCGCCGTTCGATGTGCAGATTCAGGTGCTGTATCAGCGTGCCCAGGAGGGCGGTCCGGCGGACCGGGCCACCGGCGCCCCCGACGACGGCTGCAGTACCTAGCCTTTGAACTGGTTCAGGGCCCGCAGTTTGTTCATCACGTCGAGCGCGGCGACCTTGTAGGCCTCGGAGAAGGTCGGGTAGTTGAAGACGGCGTCGACCAGGTACTCCACGGTCCCACCGCAACCCATCACGGCCTGGCCGATATGGACCAGCTCGGTGGCGTTCGAACCGAAGATGTGCACGCCGAGCAGGGTCAGGTCCTCGGTGGACACCAGCAGTTTGAGCATCCCGTACGAGTCGCCGGCGATCTGCCCTCGGGCCAGTTCCCGGTAGCGCGACACACCGACCTCGTACGGGACCGAGCTGTCGGTCAGATCGACCTCGGTGGCGCCGACGTACGACACCTCGGGGATGGAGTAGATGCCGATCGGCTGCAGTTCCGTCATGCCCTTACAGGGCTCGCCGAAGGCGTGGTAGGCCGCCAGCCGGCCCTGATCCATCGAGGTGGCGGCCAGCGCCGGGAATCCGATGACATCACCGACCGCGTAGATGTGGTCGACCTTGGTCTGGTAGTTGTCGTCGACGAATATCCTTCCGCGGCTGTCGATCTCGAGGCCGGCCTGGGCGACGTCGAGGTGCTCGGTCTGCCCTTGACGGCCGGCCGAGTACATCACCGTCTCGGCCGGGATCTGTTTGCCACTGGCCAGCGTGGTCAAGGTGCCACCGGGACCGACGTCCACCGCGGTCACCTCTTCGCCGAACCGGAATGTCACCGCAAGGTCGCGCAGGTGGAATTTGAGGGACTCGATGATCTCGGAATCACAGAAGTCCAACATCGTCGGACGCTTCTCGATGACGGTGACCTTGGTGCCGAGCGCGGCGAACATCGACGCGTACTCGATACCGATGACGCCGGCGCCCACCACGACCATCGACTGCGGCAGGCTCTTGAGGTCAAGGATTCCATCGGAATCCAGTACGCGCTCCTCATCGAACTTCACGCCGGGTGGGCGTACCGGTTTGGTGCCGGTCGCGATGACGACGTAGCGCGCCTTGATGTTGACGTTCTCGTCGCGTGTCGGGTCCTCGATGACCAGGGTGTGCGGGTCGAGGAACCGGCCGTGCCCTTCGAACAGCTCGACACCGTTGCGCAGGAGCTGATTACGCACGACGTCCTGCTCGCGGCCGATGACGTGCGTGGTCCTGCGCAGCAGGTCGGCGGGCGTGATCCGTTCCTTCACGCGGTAGCTGGACCCATACAGTTCGCGCTGACTCATGCCGGTGAGATAGACGACGGCCTCGCGCAGCGTCTTGGACGGGATGGTCCCGGTATTCACACAGACGCCGCCGAGCATGCGTCCGCGCTCGATGACCGCGACGGATTTTCCCAGCTTGGCGGCGGCGATGGCGGCCTTCTGCCCACCCGGGCCGGATCCGATGACGACGAGGTCGAACTCCTGCATGGAACCCATGACAGCCAGGTTGGCACGGCGCGCGCGATCACGCAGCCCGATCATCGGCGAACTTTGCGGAAACACCTCGAGCGCTACCCGTTATCCACAGATCCGAGTTCATCCACAGACCGGTCCGCCGGTGGCATCAGCGGCCGATTGCTGACGGTCCGCGCTGCCACCTTCGGTGCATGACAACTTTCAGCTCATTCGATTTCCAACTGAACCGGCCCGGCGCCCTGATCGCGGCGGTGCCCGCGGTCCTGGGGTTTGCGCCGGAGAAGTCACTGGTGCTCGTCACCATCATCGGCGGCGAGATGGGCGCGGTCCTGCGCGTGGACCTGTCGGAAGGATTCTTCGATGCCTTGCCCGACGCTCTCGGGCATCTCGCCGACATGGCCACTGCGGCGGATGCGGACGCCGCCATCGCGGTGATCGTCGACGAGCACAGCATCGACTGCCCGATGTGCGCAGACCTGTACCGCGATGTGAGCGACGAACTCGGTGAGGCGCTGTCCGATCACGGCATCGAACTGCTCGCGGTCCACGTGGTGGACCGCGTGGCGGCCGGCGGCCGATGGCATTGCGCCGACGGCTGCGGGAACGCCGGTGTCGTCGAGGATCCCGAGTCGTCGCCGGTCACCATGGCGGCGGTGCTCGACGGCCGTCGCCTCTACGCCCGGCGCGCGGACCTCGTCGAGGTCGTCGCCGTCACCGATGCCCGGCGTGCTGAAGCCTTGCGGCCGGCGATCGAAAAGCGTGCTGCCGCAGTGAATTACTCCGGTCGTCCCGATGCCGAGGTGCGTGCCGACGTCGAACATGCGGTGGCCTGTGCCACCGGTTCGTCGGAGGGCGCGCCGCTACCCGACGACGATGCGGTGCGGCTGGCTTGCGCGGTGGCGGACGCGCGGGTGCGGGACACCTTGTATGCGTTGGCAGTCGGCGCGAACGCCGCCGAGGCCGAGTCGGTGTGGGCTGCCCTGACCCGCATGCTGCCCGCGCCGTGGCGAGTGGAGGCGCTGGTGCTGCTGGCATTCAGTGCCTATGCCCGCGGCGACGGGCCGCTTGCGGGGGTGGCACTGCAGGCCGCGTTGGACGTCGACAGCGGGCATCGGATGGCCGGAATGCTCGACGCAGCACTGCAGTCCGGAATGCGTCCGGACCGCATTCGTGAACTTGCGCTCACCGGCTACAAACTGGCGGAGCGCCTCGGCGTCCAGATGCCGCCGCGCAGCATCTTCGGCAGGTCGGCGTGACCGTTTCGCAGCGCGCGAATCAGACCTTCTCGACCCGGACCGCGTGGGCCATGTGATGCGGCAACTCGACCTGCTCGTGTCCGGGGATGACGATCATGACGCTGCCGTGCTCGGTGGCCTGCACCGTGACACGCGCGTTCGGTACGACGCCGGCGTCCTTGAGCCGGGCGATCAGCTCGGTATCGCCCTGGACGTGTTCTGTCAGCTGGCGCACCCGGACCGCGACTGGGAATCCGGTGGGCAGTTCGGTGAGCCGGACGAGGCTGACGTCGGAATCGCCGGTGGGCATGACGCCGAGTTCGGCGAGGCCCGGGATCGGGTTACCGAACGGCGACGTGGTCGGGTTGTCGAGGACCTGGACCAGCCGGCGCTCGACGTCCTCGCTCATCACGTGTTCCCAGCGGCACGCCTCGGCGTGTACTTCTTCCCACGGCAGGCCGATCACGTCGACCAGCAGGCGCTCGGCAAGCCGGTGCTTGCGCATCACCGACACCGCCAGCGAACGGCCCTTGTCGGTGAGTTCCAGGTGGCGATCACCGGCGACGTGCAGCAGCCCGTCGCGCTCCATGCGCGACACCGTCTGGCTGACGGTAGGGCCGCTCTGCTCGAGTCGTTCGGCAATGCGCGCACGCAGCGGCACCACGCCCTCTTCTTCGAGGTCGTAGATCGTCCGCAGGTACATCTCGGTCGTATCGATCAGATCGTTCATGCCAAATCCTCCAGGCCTCCGCCGGTGCCCAGCTTACCGGTTTGGCCGGGTCATCAGGCATCCACCACGGCCGATCGACGCGGTGATCGATGCGGCGGCCATCCGCGGGCGGCCCGGCCGCGAAAAACGGTGCCCGCCGGGTAATCCGGCGGGCACCAGGGGGGTGCAGTTGTGGGTGGTTGCGGATCAGCTCGCGTAGGCCCGCAGGCGCTCGGCACGCTCGCCGTTGCGGAGCTTCGACATGACCTCGCGCTCGATCTGCCGCACCCGCTCACGGGAGAGGCCGAACAGCTTGCCGATCTGATCCAGGGTGCGGGGCTGGCCGTCGTCCAGGCCGAACCGCAGCCGGATCACCTGCTGCTCGCGCTCGTCCAAGGTGGCGAGCACGTGCCGGATGTCGGTGTGCAGCAGCTCCGAGATCACGGCGTTCTCGGCGGAGAGCGCCTCGGAGTCCTCGATGAAGTCGCCGAGCGGAGCTTCCTCGTCGGTGCCGACCGGCATGTCGAGGCTCACCGGGTCACGGCTGTGCTCGAGCAGGTCGTTGATCTTCTCGACCGGGATGCCCGACTCTTCGGCGAGCTCTTCGTCGGTGGCCTCACGTCCCAGGCTCTGGTGCATCTCGCGCTTGATCCGCGCGAGCTTGTTGACCTGCTCGACCAGATGGACGGGGAGCCGGATCGTGCGGCTCTGGTCGGCCATGCCGCGGGTGATCGCCTGACGGATCCACCAGGTGGCGTAGGTCGAGAACTTGAAGCCCTTGGCGTAGTCGAACTTCTCCATCGCCCGGATCAGGCCCAGGTTGCCTTCCTGGATCAGGTCCAGCAGCGGCATGCCGCGACCGGTGTAGCGCTTGGCCAGCGAGACCACGAGGCGCAGGTTGGCTTCGAGCAGGTGCCGGCGCGCGGCTTCGCCGTCGCGGACGATGGCCGCCAGGTCGCGCTTGCGGTTGTCGCCGAGACGCTTCTTGGTCTCCAGCAGGTGGGCCGCGTACAGGCCCGCCTCGATGCGCTTGGCCAGTTCCACTTCGTCCTCGGCGTTGAGCAGGGCGGTCTTACCGATGCCGTTGAGGTAGACGCGCACCAGGTCCGCGGCGGGACTCTGTGCGTCAAGGTCGGAATCGATACGGCGTGTGGCGTTTGCCATTTGCGGCCTCCTGCTCGTGCTCAGCTCGAACTGTCACTAGCTTCAACGCCGAAGGGGCAGGAGAAGTTCCCGAGGCCCTCTTCGTTCATGGCCTCTGACCTGCGGTTTTTCCCGGTCGACCTGAGAATGTCCTTAGAAAGGAGAAAGAAGGAAACTCAGGTGGAGGTCAGGGCTCGACATCGCCGTCGATGACCGGGTGCCGGTCCTCGATTGCCGGGCGCTCCGCCGTCGGGAACATGGGTGCCCGCCGGGCCGCGTCGTAACGGCGCGGCTCCTGTGCGGTGCGCGGCGGCCGGTCGTTGGCGATGAGTACCGCGATCCACGGCAGGGGAATGGATGCGATCAGGATGGCCAGCGAGATGAGGCCGTTGTGCCAGATGCTGTAAGCGAGGGCAGCCAGCAACAGCGCCGGCACGCGGAACGACATGATGGTGAGGTAGCGGCGAACGCGCGCGCGGTGCTGCTCCTCGTAGGCGGGTGCTGCGCGAGTGATGAGGACCGGCCGACCATCGTCGTCGAAACTCAGCTCAGGGCCGTGTTTCATCCTTCTACTGTCCCACATCTGGCTCAGTGCCGCCGCGACCGGTTCGCCTGAAGTGCCACAATGAGTTCATGGAGACCGACACCCTCGAACGTACCGATTCCGATGAACAGGTCGACGACGGTACGGACGACGACCGACCCAAGCATTTCCACTACGTCAAGAAGGACAAGATCGCCGAGAGCGCGGTCATGGGCACCCATGTCGTCGCCCTGTGCGGCGAGGTGTTCCCGGTGACCAAGTCGCCCAAGCCCGGCTCGCCGGTGTGCCCGGACTGCAAGCGCATCTACGAACAGATGAAGAAATAGCCGCAGCCGGTCAGGCCGGCGGATCCGGCGCCGGTTCGGCGGGCTGATCGTTGGTGAGGGTCTCGGCCTTCTCCTCGAGCCATTCGCGCAGGCGCCGGGCGTGGGTGTCCGGCGCCGGCCATTCCTCCTGGATCGCCGCGTTGAGTTCGGCGCCGATCATGATCGCGAAGCCGAGCGCGAACGCGAACAGCAGGAACGCGATGGGTGTCGCCAGTGCGCCGTACGTGTAGCCCGTCGCGGTGATCCAGGTCAGATAGAACCGCAGTCCCACCGTCGCGACCACGAAAACCACGGTGGCCAGCAGTGCGCCGAACAGCAGCCGATGGGTCGGCAGCGGTTTGGGCAGCGACACCCGGTAGAGCACCGTCACGGCCAGCACGATGCCAAGCAGCAGCACCGGCCAGTACCCGTACTTCATGGCGTTGGACCAGGCTTCGGGAATGTGCTGGGCGATCTTCATCGGTCCGATGGCGGCCACCGGGGCGGTCGCGATCACGAACAGCAGCATCACGAGATACAGGCCGAGCGCGTAGAACCGCTGCCGCACGGGATGGCGCAGCGGCGTCTGGTCATGTGCCTCGACGACCGCGTCGACGAACGCCGAGATCGCCGACGACCCCGCCCACAGCGAGATGACGAACCCGAGGGACACCACCTCGCCGCGGGCGCCGACCGCGATATCGCGCACGGTCGGCTGGATGATCTCGTTGATGACGTTCGGCGAGAAGAAGTTCTTCGCCGTACCGATCAACTGCTCCTGGATCATCGGCAGCGTCTCGGGACCGAACAGCGGTGCCACGTACGCCAAGCTGCCCAGCATCCCCAGCAGCAGTGGTGGAAGTGACAACGCCGACCAGAACGCCGCCTGGGCCGACTCCGAGAAGATCGAGTCGTCCCAGCTCTTCGTCAGCGCACGTCGGATAATCCGCAACACGTGATGACGCGTCGGCTTGATCGGAGGAGTCTGGTCGTTCATGACCAGACCAGCATTACCGAAGAGACCCCATCAGGACCGTATTTGAGGTGACCGGCGGGTCACTCAGTCCTCGCTGCTGACCACCAGCACGGCAGCCAATTCGACCAGCTTGGATTCGTGCTCGTTGGCGTGGTGTTGGCAGAACAGAAGCTCCATGCCGGACGGCAGGGTAGCGCGAACGCGGGCGGCAGCACCGCACCGGTCACAGCGGTCGGCCCGTGTCAGTGTCGGGCCCGTCAGAGTTGCGTTCATGGCGCCTCCTTCTGCTCGTCGCCGCCTGGGCGCTTTGCCGGTTACACATCTCTACTCTGTCAGACGATTTGGATTCCAGCGTTGTTCCCCGGGTGTTCACGGGTGTGTCGTGTCTCACCTATCGCTGGAGTTGCGGGCGCGGCAGGCTGACCGCATGATCGCCGCGCCCGCATTCCTGGTCCATCTGTGCAGTGAAACGGATTGGGCGCGTGCTCGGTTCGATGGTGAGCTCCGGCCGCCCTCGCTGGACGAGGTCGGGTTCGTGCACCTGTCGGCGCCGGAACAGGTCCACCTGCCGGCCAACCGGCTGTACCGCGGCCGGTCGGACCTCGTGCTGCTGGTGTTGGACCCCGAGTTGCTGGCGTCGCCGGTTCGCTGGGAGCCCGGGGTGCCGACGGATCCGGCCTCGATGCTCTTCCCTCATCTGTACGGCGCGCTCCCTGTCGGCGCGGTGATCCGCACCGTGCCCTACCGGCCTGACGCCGAGGGAGTTTTCGCAGCTCTACTCGCGAATTTCGGCGGCGACGCCGTTGGTTAACGGCAAATGAACGACAGTCTGAGAAATCTGTCCACTCATTGGGAATGTGGCCCGAATCACGGTCGGGGGATTGGCACGATCGCGCGCGTAAATATCCCCGACACGGTGAGGGCATGATCAACCACACGAATTCTGAAGACGCGACGGGCAAGCGCCGTCGCGCAAGAGGGCTGAAGGGACTCGGTGTCGCGTTGACGGCGAGCGCTCTTCTGGTCATGTCGGCGCTGCCGGCATGGGCGGCCGAGAACATGACGATCACGTTCATTCGGCACGGTCAGTCGTACGGCAATACGTCGGGCAACATCGACACCCAGGTGCCGGGCCCGGTCCTGACGCCGGACGGTCAGCAGCAGGCCAAGGACATCGCGGCCCAGCTCGGGGACCGGAACTTCGATGCCATCTACGCGTCCACCATGGTGCGGACGCAGCAGACGGCTGTGCCGTTGTCGCAGTACCTGGGTCTGCCGATCCAGGTGTTGCCGGGTCTGCAGGAGATCGAAGCCGGCAAGTACGAGGGCACCCCGGAACGCGCGGGTCTCTTCGGCTACCTGACGGCGCCGCTGGCGTGGGCGGGTCTTTCGGTGACTCCGCCGCCCAACATCAGCTTCAATCCGATCACCCCGAACCTGGACGCGTTCATCCCGTCCGCGGCCGATCCGACGACCGGTCTGACCGGCCATCAGTTCCAGGATCGGGTCAACGGCGCCCTGCAGACGATCTACGACAACGGTGATCGCAACGCGGCGGTGTTCTCGCACGGCGGCACCATCATGATCTGGACGATGATGAACGCCAAGAATCTGAGCGCCGAGCAGAAGATCATGCTGTTCACGCAGCATCCGCTCGGCAACACCGGCGTGGTGGTCGTCGAGGGCAACCCCGAAGACGGCTGGAACCTGGTCGAGTGGAACGGCGTCAAGATCGCCGGCATGCAGAAGGGCCCGATCGAGAATGTGATGACCCAGGTCCGCACGCTGTCTCGTCAGCTCAACTCGGTGGTGCAGGACGTCGCCGCGGCGTTCCAGACCGGGAACGTCGGCAAGATTCTGACGGCGATCAACCACGGTGCGGCCGATGCGTTGTTCTCGACGGCCAAGTTCGTCCGGGCCATCAACGCCCAGGTCATCGGTGGCGTCACCACGGCAATCGACAACCTGCAGAAGAAGCTGGCTCCGCCGGCTCCGGCTGCGGGCACGCAGACCACCACCCCGACCTCGGGTGCAGCGGTCTCGCCGGCCGGCCTGTCGGCTCCGGTTGCGGCCAAGGCTGCGGCCGCGGCGCAGGCGGGCGACTCACCGGCCAAGGTTGCCGACGCTCCGGCGTCGGACAACAAGGTCGACGGTCAGGCCAAGGCTGATGCCGCCAAGGCCGACGCCGACGCCGCGAAGGCGGAGGGCCAGGCCAAGGCCGACGACGCCCAGGCCGACGCCGACGCCGCGAAGGCGGAAGGCCAGGCCAAGGCGGACGACGCCAAGACCAAGGCTGACGCGAAGAAGGCTGCGGCTGAGGCCAAGAAGGCCGCGGCGAAGGCCAAGGCCGAGGAAAAGAAGGCTGCCGCCGAAGCCAAGAAGGCCGAGGCCAAGGCAAAGGCTGATGCCAAGAAGGCTGCCGCTGAGGCCAAGAAGGCCGAGGCCAAGGCCAAGGCGGAATCTGCCAAGGCGACCGCCGGCGCAGGCGCCGGCAGCACCGACTGACGGTTCCTCGCCGGGAAGTAAGTGGATCGGCCCCCTGCTCTGTGGAGGAGGGGGCCGATTTGCGTCGTCGGTGTTTCGTCAATTGTGACAAAAGCTGCCCACTGACCGGGATTGTGGTCTGTATCACTGTTACAGGACTGGCACTGTCGCGCGGGTAAATATCTCTCCCGAGACAGTGAGGACATCATTAACCACACAAATTCAGGGGGCGCGGGACATCGTCGTCGCGCGCGTGGGCTGAAGGGACTCGGTGTCGCGTTGACGGCCGGTGCTCTTCTGGTCATGTCGGCGCTGCCGGCATGGGCGGCCGAGAACATGACGATCACGTTCATCCGGCATGGTCAGTCGTACGGAAATCTGTCGGGGCTCGGTGACACCTCGACGCCGGGGCCGACACTCACCGACCTCGGCCAGCAGCAGGCCAAGGACATCGCGGCCAAGCTCGGAGACCGGAACTTCGATGCCATCTACGCCTCGACGATGGTCCGGACGCAGCAGACCGCTGTGCCCATGTCGCAGTACCTCGGCCTGCCGATCACGGTGTTGCCGGGCATTCAGGAGATCGAAGCAGGCATGTACGAGGGCACGCCGGAACGGGCGGCGCTCTTCGGCTACCTGACGGCTCCGCTGGCGTGGGCGGGTCTATCGGTCACGCCACCCCCCAACATCAGCTTCAATCCGATCACCCCGAACCTGGACGCGTTCATCCCGTCCGCGGCCGATCCGACGACCGGTCTGACCGGCCATCAGTTCCAGGACCGGGTCAACGGCGCCCTGCAGACGATCTACGACAACGGCGATCGCAACGCGGCGGTGTTCTCCCATGGCGGCACCATCATGATCTGGACGATGATGAACGCCAAGAATCTGAGCACCGAGCAGAAGATCATGCTGTTCACCCAGCATCCGTTGTCCAACACCAACCATGTCGTGGTCGAGGGCAACCCCGAGGACGGCTGGAACCTGGTGAACTGGAACGGCGTCGAGATCGCCGGCATGCAGAAGGGCCCGATCGAGCAGGTGTTGACCCAGGTCCGCACGCTGTCCCGTCAGCTCGGCGGCGTGGTTCGGGATGTCGCATCGGCGTTCAAGACCGGTGACGTCGGCAAGATCCTGACCGCGATCAACCACGGTGCCGCCGCCGCGTTGTTCTCGACGGCCAAGTTCGCGCGGGCCATCAACGCTCAGGTCATCGGTGGCGTCACCACCGCTGTCGAAAACCTGCAGAAGAAGCTGACGCCGGCTCCCACTCCGGCAGGCGCCAAGACGGCCGACCCGGCCTCGGGTGCAGTGGTCTCGCCGGCCGGTTTGTCGGCCCCGGCTCCGGTTGCGGCCAAGGCTCCGGCTGCGGCGCAGGCGGGCGACTCACCGGCCAAGGCCGGCGACGCCAAGGATGACGACCTCAAAGCTGACACGAACGCCAAGGTCGACGACAGCCAGGCCGACCAGGCCAAGGCTGACGGTGCCAAGGCTGACGCCAAGAAGACCGCGGCTGACGCCAAGAAGGCTGCGGCTGAGGCGAAGAAGGCTGCGGCGAAGGCCAAGGCCGAGGAAAAGAAGGCTGCCGCCGAGGCCAAGAGGGCCGAGGCCAAGGCGAAGGCTGACGCCAAGAAGGCTGCTGCCGAGGCCAAGAAGGCGGCGGCTGCGGAGAAAGCCGACGCTGCCAAGGCGCACGCCACCTCCGGCGCGGCAAGCGCTGACTGACGGAACAACAGATCGGCCCCCTTCTCCGCGGAGAAGGGGGCCGATTCGTGTCAGCTCTCCGCGCGTGCGGAGAGCAGCAGGTCCCTGGTGATCTCCAGGTGTCCGACGTGCTGCGCGATGTCCTGCAGGATGTGCAGCAGCGTCCACTCCGGGCTCGCGGTGGCCAGCACTGCGGCACGGGTGGTGCCGCCGCGCACCCCGTCGGCCAGATCGCGGTCCTGGATTCCCTCGGTGACCGCGATCTCCACCCAGCCGGGGAAACGCCGCTGCAGGGCGGTCAGGCGGTTCAGCAGCTCGTCGACCTGCCCGGTCGCGGTGAATTCGCTGTCACGGTCCCGCGGGATCCGCTCCCCGGCGATGAAAGACCCGGCCCAGTAGTCCACGACCCCGATGCAGTGGTTGACGATGGCGTAGCAGCTGTTCGCGCCGGGGAGGTCAGGCCGGCGGTTTGCGAGGTCGTCACCGAGCACGGTGAGGATGTCGGCCATCGCGGCGAAGCATTCGGACGAGACGTCCAGCATGGCCTGGCCCAAGGGATGCTGCGAGATCGGCATGCGCGAAAGCCTTTCACACGCAGAGCTTTTCCCGCCTGGGGTTTTTGACCGGCGGGGGCATCCGGCAGCGCAAACTCAACTGATACAACGGTCGCGGCGAAACCGGCGACCACGGCTGCGGCGCGGGCTGGATCTGCAACGGAGAACGCTGGGTGGCCCTGCTGACCATCGCCGAACAAACGAAGACGCCCCGAAACCGGAAGTTTCAGGGCGCTTTCGTTGAGCCGGGGGACTAGTCCAGGTAGTCCCGCAGAACCTGCGAGCGGCTGGGGTGCCGCAGCTTGCTCATGGTCTTGGACTCGATCTGGCGGATGCGCTCACGGGTGACGCCGTAGACCTGGCCGATTTCGTCGAGGGTGCGCGGCTGACCATCGGTGAGGCCGAAGCGCAGCCGGACGACGCCGGCCTCGCGCTCGGACAGGGTCTCCAGCACCGACTGCAGCTGATCCTGCAGCAGCGTGAACGACACGGCGTCCACGGCCACCACGGCTTCACTGTCCTCGATGAAGTCACCGAGCTGGCTGTCGCCCTCGTCGCCGATGGTCTGGTCGAGCGAGATGGGCTCACGCGCGTACTGCTGGATCTCCAGCACCTTCTCGGGCGTGATGTCCATTTCCTTGGCCAGCTCTTCGGGCGTGGGTTCGCGACCCAGGTCCTGGAGCAGCTCGCGCTGGATGCGGCCGAGCTTGTTGATGACCTCGACCATGTGCACCGGGATACGGATGGTGCGGGCCTGGTCGGCCATGGCGCGGGTGATGGCCTGCCGGATCCACCAGGTGGCGTACGTCGAGAACTTGTAGCCCTTGGTGTAGTCGAACTTCTCGACCGCACGGATCAGGCCCAGGTTGCCTTCCTGGATCAGGTCCAGGAACGCCATGCCGCGGCCGGTGTAGCGCTTGGCCAGCGACACCACCAGACGCAGGTTGGCTTCGAGCAGGTGGTTCTTGGCGCGGTCGCCGTCACGGCAGATCCACTGCATGTCGCGACGCTGCGCGGCGGGCAGCTTCTCGCCCTTTTCCATCAGCTCCGACATCAGCTGCGTGGCGTAGAGGCCGGCTTCGATGCGCTTGGCGAGCTCGACTTCCTCCTCGGCGTTGAGCAGCGCGACCTTGCCGATCTGCTTGAGGTACGCACGCACCGAGTCGGCGGAAGCGGTGAGCTCGGCGTCCTTGCGGGCCTGACGCAGCGCCTCGGATTCTTCTTCGTCCCAGACGAAGTCGCCGGAAGCCTTGTCCTTCTCGGACGGCTCCGCGGTGTCGTCGGACTCGTCGCCTTCGGCGGCCTTGGGAGCGGCCTTGGCGCCCTCCGCGGTGGCTTCACCTTCGGCCTCAGCTTCTTCGGCTTCGTCCTCGTCGTCGGCCTCGAGGTCGTCGTCGAGTTCCAGATCGGCGTCGTCGACGTCGATCTCATCGGGTTCGACGGCGAGGTCGTCGACGTCGGTCACGTCGTCGGTGGCGACGCCGTCTTCCGGCTTGGTCGAATCGGTGGCCTTGCGCGGGCCGCGCTTGGCGGGAGCCTTCGCGGCGGCCTTCTTCGCGGGAGCCTTCGCGGCACGCTTGGCCGGCGCAGCCTTGGCGGCGGCCTTCTTCGCGGGGGCTTTGGTGGTGCGCTTCACCGGCTCGTCGGCTGTCTCGCTGGCTTTGGTCGCTACCACGGCCACCCTTTCGGTCTTTCGTACATCGGTGGCGTGGGCGTGCGCCACCGAAAAGCGTCGGCTGTCGAATATTGGCGTCGATCTTCGATCGGATGTTCGCCGCTATCCGTTCAGGCGGCCGCCGTTGACCATTGTAACGACATAGTGCCCAGAAGCCGGTATCGGAGCGTCGGCGTCCCGCTAATGACGGTGCAGCGCGCCGTCGGCGGCCATCGCGGCGCCGACGATACCGGCCGAGTTCTGCAGCGTCGCGGCGACGACGGGGGTGCGGTTCTTCAGCAGCGGCACCCACTTGTCGGCCTTTTTACTGATCCCGCCGCCGACGATGAACAGGTCCGGCCAGATGGCGTTCTCGACTGCCACCAGCACCTTGGTGACTTCCTCGGTCCAGCGTTCGTACGACCAGTCCTTGCGTTCCTTCACCGACGACGCGGCCCGGTGCTCGGCTTCCTTGCCGCCGACCTCGATGTGACCGAACTCGGTGTTGGGCAACAGAACCCCGTCGTAGATCACCGCCGAGCCGATGCCCGTGCCGAACGTCAGCAACACGACGAGGCCATGTACGTCCCGCCCTGCGCCGAACTTCTCCTCGGCCAGTCCCGCGGCGTCCGCGTCGTTGAGCACCGTCACGTCCTGGCCGGCCAACCGGGAGGCGAACATGTCCCGCACGTTGGTGCCGATCCAGCTGCTGTCGACGTTGGCCGCGGTGCGCACGATCCCATCGGTCACCACGCCCGGATAGGTGACGCCCAGCGGTCCCGTCCAGCCGAACTCGCGGACGACCGCCGCGACGGTCTCCGACACGGCTTCGGGCGTGGCCGGCTGCGGCGTGGGGAGCCGGAAACGTTCGCCGATCAGCTGGCCGGTGTCGAGGTCGACGATGCCGCCTTTGACGCCGCTGCCGCCGACGTCGATCCCCAGCGCTCGATGCTGCGAGCCGTCAGTCGCGGCGGTGGGCGTCTCGATCATCTGCACTCCTTGAAGGGGCTGGGCAAGAGGGCGCGACCCACACCCTAACCGCGTGTGCTGCGATAGGCGTCATGACAGCACGCGAACCCGAAAGTGGCACCGCGCCTGTGGCGCTCCGCGCGCTCGCCGAGCAGCTGGCGACCGAGGCCGCCGCGTTCGTCCGCCGGCGGCGCGGTGAGGTTTTCGCCGGTGCCCAGCAGGACGCGGCCGCGGTGCGCACCAAGAGCAGTCCGACGGATCCGGTCACTGTGGTGGACACCGAGACCGAGCGCCTGTTGCGCGAACGCCTGGCGGCGTTGCGGCCGAACGACGCGATCCTGGGCGAGGAGGAGGGCGGGGCGGCGCGCGCTCCCGCGGGTGTTCCGGTGTGGGTGCTCGACCCCATCGACGGCACCGTGAACTTCATGTACGGGCTGGGCGCCTACGCGGTGTCGGTCGGCGTGCAGATCGACGGGGTATCGGTGGCCGGTGCGGTGGCCAATGCGGCGACCGGAGAAGTGTTCTCCGCCGCGCGTGGTGAGGGCGCCGCGGTGACCCGCGATGGGGTGCGGGCGGCCTTGCACTGCAACGTGATCGACGAACTGCCGATGGCGCTGGTGGCGACCGGGTTCGCCTATGCGCGGGAGCGGCGGCGGCAGCAGGCCGGCGCGGTGGCCGAGCTGCTGGCCGAGGTGCGGGACATCCGCCGGGTCGGGTCGTGCGCGCTGGACCTGTGCATGGTCGCTGCGGGGAGGCTCGACGCGTATTTCGAATCCGGTGTGCACGTGTGGGATTGGGCGGCCGCGGCCCTGATCGCCGAGGAGGCCGGCGCCGCGGTGCGGCTGCCGGCACCCGGCGCGGAGGACGACGACCTGGTCATTGCCGCGGCACCCGGGGTATCCGCGGCGCTGGCCGGGCAGTTGGCGCGGGTCGGCTACCGCTAGCTAGCAGGTCCCGCTGTGGATCTTCGGCAGCAGTGAGGTGTCGGCCGGCTGCGTCGCGTCCGGCTTCAGGCTGGCGAGCATGGCCTCGATGTCGTCGCTGTGGGCGAGCTCGTTGAACTCGGTGCCGATCGCCAGGTCGACGGAGTCGTCGGGGCGCTGGTCCTGGAACAGTTGGGTGCACGGCGCGACCAGCCACAGGGCGGCGGCGGCAGACTTGCCGGCCGGGCCGAACCGGATCTGGCCCTGGCATTCCATGCGGGTGCTGGCGTACACGGGGTCATTGCTCGCGGCCGGCTGACCGAAACCGAGGTCGCGCAGCTCGCCGGCGACCTCGCTGGCCTGGCCGCCCTGACCGCTGGCGTTGAGCACGCGGATCTTGGTATCGGCGAGCTTGGCCGGCACCACGTTGACCATCGAGGACTGTGACACCTCGTCGCCCAGCTTGGGCTGGTTCGGTTCGCTCGGTGCGGGTGGGGGATTGCAGGTGATCGCCTGATGGATTTCGGCGGGCTGATTGGCGACGACGAGCCAGGCGATCAGCGTCGCGACGGCCAGCACCGCGAACAGAACCGCGGCGGGCACGTAGTTGCGGCGGCGGAACGGCCGGCCGTGCTTGTCGAAGGCGGTGCCTTCGGTGATTTGAGCGACCACATGTGCACTGTAGATGCCCCGCATCCAGCGTGATTACGAACCATCCCTGGCGTATGTGATGCAAATCACATACAATCGGCGCGCTTTCTGGGCACGAATCATTTGGTAGAAGCGTTCGACGCTGGTACAAAGCTCTGCTGCAAGGTAACGGAGGGGATGACCATGGCTACCGATTACGACGCCCCGCGGCGTTCTGAGACTGACGAGGTTTCCGAGGACTCTCTGGAGGAGCTGAAAGCGCGACGGAACGAGGCGCAGTCCGCCGTCGTCGACGTCGACGAAACCGACTCGGCCGAAAACTTCGAGCTGCCGGGTGCTGACCTGTCGGGCGAGGAACTTTCGGTCCGAGTGGTGCCCAAGCAGGCCGATGAGTTCACCTGCTCGAGCTGCTTCTTGGTGCAACACCGCAGCCGTCTCGCCAGCGAGAAGAACGGCGTGATGATCTGCACCGACTGCGCCGCATAGGGATTCACAAACGTCAGTGGCCGGTCTCGCACGCTTTACGTGCGTGGACCGGCCATTCGGCGTCTTATGGGCCCTGCAGCGCCGCCAGGATCTGATCGGGATGACGAGTGCTCACCAGCCAGTACGGGGTGGGGTCATCCGGATCGTCGAGGACCAGGAGGATCAGCGGCCCGGCCCAGGCCCGGTGCACGACGTACGCGGCCGGGTCCAGCTGCCGTCCCAGCGCCGCCGACTTCGCCGAGCGCGGCACCTCGGCCGACCGGGAGATGACACTGGTCGGGATGTGCGCCTGCCCCACCCACAGCTCGGTCTGGGCATCCGGTCCGGTTCCGGTGCGCACCACGCGCAGCTCGATGCGTCCCATCCACACCAGCGTCGCCGCGGCGACCGGGAGCAGGACGGCGAACGGCGCCCACGTGGGCACGCCCGACACGCCTTGCACCACTTCCAGCGCGATCAGGGCCGCCAGCCCGAAACCCGGTAACCACCACCACAAAGGCACCGTCAACCGTTCCCGATAGAGCACGGTTTGGGTGACTGCTCGCGTGTCCGACACGCGGCCAAGGGTAGTCTGTGCGGTCGTGTCCACCTCTCTGGCGGTAGTTCGGTTGGACCGGGATCTGCCGATGCCGGCCCGTGCTCACGACGGCGATGCCGGCGTCGATCTGTTCAGCGCGATCGACCTCGAACTGGCCCCCGGTCAGCGCGAATTGGTACCGACGGGAATCGCCGTCGCGGTTCCGCATGGCATGGTCGGCCTGGTGCATCCGCGCTCGGGATTGGCCATCCGGGTCGGCCTTTCGATCGTCAACGCACCCGGCACCGTCGACGCCGGGTATCGCGGCGAGATCAAGGTGGCGCTCATCAACCTCGACCCCAGCGAGCCCATCATCGTGAAACGCGGTGACCGGATCGCTCAGCTGCTGGTGCAGCGGGTCGAGCTGCCCGAGCTGGTCGAGGTCACGTCGTTCGACGAGGCGGGGCTGGCTGACACCTCACGTGGCGCGGGCGGCCACGGTTCCTCCGGCGGACATGCGAGTTTGTGATGGCATTCGAGTTCAACCCCGAAGAAGACGGCCCTTTCGACGTCGAGGACTTCGACGACCCGGCCGACGCTGAGGCGGCCCGCCTGGACCTTGGTGGGGTGCTCGTCCCGGTGCCCGACGGTTCGCAGCTCAACGTCGAGGTCAACGAACAGGGTGTGCCGAACGCCGTCTGGATCATGACGCCCAACGGGCGCTTCTCCGTGGCCGCGTACGCCGCGCCCAAGACCGGCGGGCTGTGGCGCGAGATCGCCGCTGAGCTGGCCGAGTCGCTGCGCAACGACAACGCGCAGGCCCGCATCGAGGACGGACCCTGGGGCCGCGAGGTCGTGGGCCTGCCGGCGCCGCAGCCCGGTCAGCCGCAGGTCGTGATGCGGTTCATCGGGACCGACGGCTACCGGTGGATGGTGCGCTGCGTCGTCGTCGGCACCGAGGAGACCATCGATGCCATTGCCGACGAGGCCCGAACCTCGTTGGCGGACACCGTGGTTCGCCGTGGTGACACCCCGATGGCGGTCCGCACCCCGCTGCCGGTGCAGCTGTCGGAGCCGCTGCTGGAGCAGCTGCGCGCGGCGGCCGCCCAGATGGCGCAACAGCAGATGGAGCAGGCTCAGCAGGCGCTCGAACAGCTGCAGCAGCAGATGCAGCAAGGGCAACAACCGCTGGGCGAGGCCGAACCCGGACCCGATGCCCGCCGCAGCGAGCAGGGCTCGGCCATGCAGCAGCTGCGTACCCAGCAGATGGGGACCATCACAGGAGGCTGACGGCCTCCCGCAACGCGGCGACACATGCGTCGCCCAGCACCGTCGGCTGCGCACCCATCGCATCGAGGGTGACGGTCCGCAGCGCGGCCCTGGGGGCCGCCACGGCCCATTCCGCCGCGACCGCGACCGGGTGGACGGCGTCGTCCACCGCCCCGGCCACGCCCATCGGCACCTGCAACTCCGCCAGTTGTTCGCGGGTCGGCCCGCCGTAGCCCGCCGCCTCTTCCATCGCGTCCGGCAGGCCCGGCCACTGCGCCGTCCACGACCGCGTCAGCTCGTCCGCGAGCCAGGCCGGGCTGCCCGCCCGCATGCCGGCGACGGCGGCATCCAGCCCGATCTCGCGCAGTTGCTGCGCCGAGTAGCGGGCGGCCTGGGCGGCCGGCGCGCCGTCCGACTCGCCGGTCCAGGCCGGTAGTGCGGCCAGGACGGCTGCGCAGCGGTCGGGGTGGCTCAGCGCCCAGTTGGTCGCGACGGCCGCGCCCAGCGACACTCCGCCGACCATGATCGGGCCGTGCTGAGCGGCGGCGTCGAGCGCTTCGAGATAACCGGCGATCAGGCCGCCCGGCAACGGTCGCGGGGCGATCACCACGGCACCCGCATCGACCAGCGCGCCACCGAAGGCCCGGCGGATGTAGTCGTCGTCGGAACCCGTGCCGGGCAGCAGTACCGCGGTCATCCCTTGCAAGTTGGCCGTCATCCCTCGATCGTGCCCGGCGGTCGATACGGCGCTCGCAAGGGGGTCGCGCCGGGTGCGGTGTCCAGTGAGCGGGATAACGAAGATATATCCCGCGCCGAAATGGCGAATCGGAACCAAGAGGTCTAGCGTGACGTTGGTTAGATAGCGGGTCCACGGTGGATTCGCAGCAAGTCTCAGGAGAGACCATGGCTACGGCGGAAGGCTATTTACGCCGACTCACCCGGCGGCTTACCGAGGACCTCGAACAGAGCGATGTCCAGGAGCTGAACGACGAGGCCCTGAACACCGGCGCCATGCGAGCGGTGGACTGCACGCGCGGACAGGAAGTGACGATGGTCGGCACACTGCGGTGTGTCGAGACCAACGGCAAGGGCTGTTCGGGTGGCGTGCGAGCCGAGCTGTTCGACGGCACCGACACGGTCACGCTGGTCTGGTTGGGTCAGCGGCGCATCCCAGGCATCGAATCCGGTCGCACCCTTCGGGTGCACGGACGGCTGGGCAACTTGGACAGCGGGGCCAAAGCGATCTACAACCCGCATTACGAGATTCAGAAGTGACTTTCCCCGACAAGGGGACCGCGGACAGCGAGCAGGCCGAAGCCGACGTCGAGGCCCAGCAGGACGACCGGGACTCCAGGCTGACGGCGCACGTCCTGCTGGAACAGATGGGTGGCCTCAGCGGCCTGATCTATTCGTCCCTGCCGGTCCTCGTCTTCGTCCCGGTATCCAGTTTCTTCGGGCTGACCGCCGCGATCTACGCCGCGCTCGGTGTCGCCGCCCTCGTCCTGGTCTGGCGGTTGGCGCGGCGCGAATCGGTGCAGCCTGCGGTGTCCGGCTTCATCGGCGTGGGCATCAGCGCGCTGATCGCCTACCTGATCGGCGCCTCGAAAGGCTATTTCCTGCTTGGCATCTGGTCGTCGCTGATCTACGCCGGGGTGTTCGCGCTCTCGATCCTGATCCGCCGCCCGCTGGTCGGGTACGGCTGGAGCTGGGTCACCGGACACGACCGTAGCTGGCGCGAGGTCCGGCGCGCGGTGCTGGCGTTCGACATCGCGACCGCGGTGTGGGTGCTCGTTTTCGCATCCCGGTTCCTGGTGCAGAATCACCTGTACGGGGCGGACCGGACAGGTCTGCTCGGCGTGGCCCGGATCGCCATGGGCTGGCCGCTCACGGCGGTCGCCGCGCTGGCGTCCTACCTGGCCATCCGGACGGCCCAGAAGGCCCTCCACGACGCCGAGCACCACGCCGACGAAACGGTCACCGCGGACTAGCTCGGATTCAGTACCTGGTTGCGCAGCTCCTGCTCGACCTCGGCCACTGCGACGAACAGCAATTCGTCGCCGCCCTCGAGCGGCTCGTCGGATTCGGGCACGATCACGCGTGGGCCGCGCAGGATGGTCACCAAGGTGGCGTCGCGGGGCAGCTGGAGACGTTTGACGGCCTTGCCGCCCCACGGCGTGTCGTCGGGCAGCGTGATCTCGACGAGGTTGGCCTGCCCCTTGCGGAAACTCATCAGGCGGACCAGGTCGCCCACCGAAACGGCTTCTTCGACCAGGGACGCCAGCATGCGCGGTGTCGACACCGCGACGTCGACGCCCCAGCTGTCGTCGAACAGCCACTCGTTGCGCGGGTCGTTCACGCGGGCCACGACGCGGGGGACCGCGAACTCGGTCTTGGCCAGCAGACTGACCACCACGTTGGCCTTGTCGTCGCCGGTGGCGGCGATGACCACGTCGAACTCGTGCAGCTTGACGGACTCGAGCAGCGACAGCTCGCAGGCGTCGCCCAGGCGCCACTGCGCCGCGGGGACGGCATCGACGTCGATGTGGTCCGGATTGCGCTCCAGCAGCGTCACCTCGTGGTGATCGACCAGTTCCCGCGCGATGGAACGGCCGACGGCGCCGGCGCCCGCGATTGCGACCTTCATGTGCGCTCCCTAGTGGCTTTCCACGTCGTCGCCGGGCGGCAGTGATGCGATGGCGATGGCCTCGGCGACGCGGCCCGACACGGCGGCCATGTACACCTGATCGCCGGCCTGGATGACGGTCTTGGCGTCCGGCAGCACGCCGCTGCCGAACCGGATGAGGAACGCGACGCGGCCGCCCGTCGCGCCTTCCAGCGCGGTGACGCGGTAGCCGACCCAGTCCTCGTGCAGGGACAGTTCGGTGACGCCGACGTTGCCGGACGGGTCCCGCCACTTCGTGGTCTCGGTCTCGCGGGTCAGCAGATTCAGCAACCGGTCGGTGGTCCACGGCACCGTCGCGATCGTCGGGATGCCCAGCCGCTCGTACACCGCCGCGCGCTTGGCGTCGTAGATCCGCGCCACGACGCGCTGCACGCCGAACGTCTCGCGCGCCACCCGCGCCGAGATGATGTTGGAGTTGTCACCGGAGGACACGGCGGCGAACGCGCCGGCCTCTTCGATACCGGCCCGCTCCAGCACGTCCCGGTCAAAACCCATGCCCAGCACGCGTTCTCCGGGGAATTCGGGTGACAGGCGGTGGAACGCGGTTTTGTCCCGGTCGATCACGGCGACCTCATGACCGATGCGGGCCAATCCGTCTGCCAGCGATGCGCCAACCCGGCCGCAGCCCATTACGACTACTCGCACCAGCCGATCCTTTCTGGGCCAGGAACCGGCCCCGAAGCGAATTTCATGCCTCAGCTCAGTCCGAACGCTACAACCCGAGCCCGGGGGGCTTACCCTAGCCCTCGTGTCCAAGCTTTCGACCGCTACGCGACGGTTGGTGATCGGTCGACCCTTCCGCAGCGACAAGCTCGCCCACACGTTGCTGCCCAAACGTATCGCCTTACCGGTCTTCGCGTCGGATGCGCTGTCGTCGGTCGCCTACGCCCCGGAGGAAATCTTCCTGGTGCTGTCGGTCGCCGGTCTGTCGGCGTACTCGATGGCGCCGTGGATCGGTCTCGCGGTGGCCGCGGTCATGTTGATCGTGATCGCCAGTTATCGGCAGAACGTGCACGCCTATCCGTCCGGAGGCGGCGACTACGAGGTGGTCACCACGAACCTCGGGCACACCGCCGGGTTGACGGTGGCCAGTGCACTACTGGTCGACTACGTGCTGACCGTGGCGGTGTCGACGGCGTCGGCGATGTCCAACATCGGATCGGCGGTGCCGTTCATCGCCCAGAACAAGGTCCTGTTCTCGGTACTGGCGATCCTGATCCTGGCGTCGCTCAACCTGCGCGGCATCCGGGAGTCCGGTACCGCGTTCGCGATTCCCACCTACGCCTTCATGATCGGCATGTACCTCATGTTGGCCTGGGGCTTCATCCAGATCTTCGTGCTGGGCCACCCGCTGCGCGCCGAGTCGGCCGGTTTCAGCATCAAGTCCGAGCACGGCGACGTGCTGGGCTTCGCCATGGTGTTCCTGGTCGCCCGGGCGTTCTCGTCCGGCTGTGCCGCCCTCACCGGTGTGGAAGCCATCAGCAACGGTGTGCCCGCCTTCCAGAAGCCGAAGTCGCGCAACGCCGCAACGACGCTGCTGCTGCTCGGCGCCATCGCGGTGTCGTTGTTCATGGGGATCATCGTGCTGGCCAAGGAGATGGGCCTGAAGATGGCCGACAGCGTGGACCAGTTGGTGGGCGCGCCCGCCGGCTATCACCAGAAGACGGTGGTCACTCAGCTTGCGGAGGCAGTGTTCCAGGGATTCCCGGTGGGCCTGTACCTCATCGCCGGCGTGACGGGTCTGATCCTGGTGCTGGCCGCCAACACCGCCTTCAACGGTTTCCCGGTGCTGGGCTCGATCCTGGCGCAGGACCGCTACCTGCCCCGGCAGCTGCACACGCGCGGTGACCGGCTGGCGTTCTCCAACGGCATCCTGTTCCTCGCGTTCGCCGCGATCGCGTTCGTGGTGGCGTTCAACGCCGAGGTCACCGCACTGATCCAGCTGTACATCGTCGGTGTGTTCGTGTCGTTCACGTTGAGCCAGATCGGCATGGTGCGGCACTGGAACCGGTTGTTGCGCACCGAGACCGAGGGGTCCGAGCGCCGCCGCATGCAGCGCGCGCGGATCGTCAACACCATCGGTTTCCTCTGCACGGGTGCCGTGCTGCTTGTGGTCATCGTGACCAAGTTCATGGCCGGCGCCTGGATCGCGATCCTTGCCATGAGCGTGCTGTTCGTCCTGATGAAGGCGATCCACAAGCACTACGACACCGTCGCCGCGGAGCTGCGTTCCCGGTCCGGGCCGGACGAGGACGTCGTGTTGCCCAGCCGCAACCACGCCGTGGTGCTGGTCTCCAACCTGCATCTGCCGACGCTGCGGGCGTTGGCCTACGCGAGGGCCACCCGGCCGGATGTGCTGGAGGCCATCACCGTCAGCGTCGACGACGCCGAGACGCGCGAGCTGGTGCACAAGTGGGAAGACAGCGACGTGTCCGTCCCGCTCAAGGTCATCGCGTCGCCGTACCGCGAAATCACCAGGCCCATCCTCGATTACGTCAAGCGCATCACCGCCGAGTCGAAGCGCACGGTCGTGACGGTCTTCATTCCGGAGTACGTGGTGGGCCACTGGTGGGAGCACATCCTGCACAACCAGAGTGCGCTGCGCCTCAAGGGCCGGCTGTTGTTCATCCCGAACGTGATGGTGACTTCCGTTCCGTGGCAGCTGAATTCGTCGGAGCGTGTGAAGGTGACCATGGCTCCGGGCTCGGCGCCCGGTGACACCCGACGGGGCATCATCGAGTGACTGAGGTAACACTGACGGTTGGGCCGCCGGCCAACGGTGGCAGCTGCGTCGCACGCCACGACGGCCGCGTCATCTTCGTCCGGCACGCGCTGCCGGGCGAGGTGGTGCGCGCCGAGGTGACGTCCGAGCGCGGGTCGTACTGGCATGCCGACGCTGTCGAGGTGATCGAGCCGTCTCCTGACCGGGTGGATTCGTTGTGCGCGATCGCAGGCGCCCAGGGATCCGGTTGCTGCGACCTGGCTTTCGTCGATCCCGCCGCGGCGCGGCGGCTCAAGGGTGAGGTCGTGGCCAATCAGCTGGCCCGACTCGGCGGACACGAGGCCGGCGATCTGGTCGCGGCGGAAGTTGGGACGGTCGGCCCCACCGGGTGGCGTACCCGGGTCCGGCTGGAGGTCGGCGCGGACGGCCGGGCCGGATTCCACCGGTATCACAGCGACGAACTGGTCACCGATCTGTCGTGTGCCCAGGTGCCGGCCGGAATGTTGGATGATCTGCCGCTGCAGCCGCCCGGTGCCCACCTGCACGTCGTGCTCGACGACGACGGGCGCCGGCATGTCGTGCGGTCCGGCCCGCGCGGAGGCAAGAAGAGCAAGGCCGGCTTGACCGAGGTGGTCTCGGGCGAGTACGAGGCCGTGCAGCGGGTCGGCGATCGGGAATGGCTCGTGCCGGTGACGGCGTTCTGGCAGTCTCACCGCGACGCTGCCGGCACCTACAGCGAGCTGGTCACCGAGTGGGCGGAGCTGTCCGAGGGGCAGACGGCGTGGGATTTGTACGGCGGCGCAGGCGTTTTCGCCGCGGCGCTGGCCGGCTCGGTGGGGGAGTCCGGCAAGGTGCTGACGGTGGACACCTCGCGCGGATCTGCGCGCGCCGCCCGGGCCGCGCTCGGGGATCTCGGTTGCATCGAGGTGCTGACGGATTCGGTGCGCCGGGCGCTCGGCACACAGCGGGTCGCTGCTGATGTTGCCGTCCTGGACCCGCCGCGCACCGGCGCCGGGCATGAGGTGATCGATCAGCTGGCCGCCGCGGGGGTGCCGCGGGTGATCCACATCGGTTGTGAGGCAGCGTCTTTCGCCCGGGATATCGGTCTGTACCGCGGTCACGGCTACCAGGTCGCGAATCTGCGGGTCTTCGATTCGTTCCCGTTGACGCACCACGTCGAGTGCGTGGCCCTCTTGACGCTTTAGTCCTGCCGGCGGATGTCCGTCAGCCGGCCTGCCGGCGCCAGCGCTCGAGCAGAGCGGGGATTTCGGCGAGCAGGAACGCGTAGAAATCGCGCATCTGGGTAAGGCGTTGCCGAGCCAGGCTGTCGGCAGGCGTGGCGGCGATACCGGTATCGGCTGCGGCTTGCATCGCCGAAATGGTGACGTTCTGGCCGGTGAACAGCACGGCCCAGGCGTCGTCGCGCAGGCGGTAGTGGTCGCGGCGGCTGCCCGGGACCGGGACACGCTCGGCCAGCCCAACCGACGTCAGCATCTTGAGCGCTCCCGAGATCGCCCCGGAGCTGGCCTGAAGCTGCTCGCCGAGGTCGGCCATGGTCATGGCCGAACTCTCGGTGAAGAGCAGTGTCGCCAGTACCCGCGCCGTCATCCGCTGCAGTCCGAGGTCGGTCAGCACCAGTGCGAGCTGTTCGGCGACGTCCTGAAGACCGATGTCTTTGGCCACGGGTTCCTCTCCGCTGCAAAATGTTTCAATAATCTCTGAAACTTCAGTATATAGTGACAGTAGGTATTCGGCGGGCATTCTGTTCGAAAGGGGACGCCGCGGAACATGACGCAGACAGGAACGGCAGAGGTCATCCGCGTCCGAGGGCTCACCTACACCTACCCGAAGGCCGGGGAACCCGCCGTGCGCGGCATGGATTTCAGCGTCGGCGAGGGGGAGATCTTCGGGTTTCTCGGACCCAGCGGGGCCGGTAAATCCACGACTCAGAAGCTTCTGATCGGACTCCTGCGCGGTCACGGTGGCGAGGCGACGGTGTGGGGCAGGGAGCCGCTCGAATGGGGATCCGACTACTACGAACGCGTCGGGGTCTCGTTCGAACTGCCGAACCACTATCAGAAGCTGACCGGGCTGGAGAATCTGCAATTCTTCGCATCGCTGTACGCCGGATCGACAGCGGATCCCATGGAACTGCTGAACGCCGTCGGACTCGCCGACGATGCCGGGACCCGGGTCGGCCGCTACTCCAAGGGCATGCAGATGCGACTCACTTTCGCCCGGGCATTACTCAACGATCCGGAGTTGCTGTTCCTCGATGAGCCGACCTCGGGGCTCGATCCGGTCAACGCCCGCAAGGTGCGCGACATCATCCTGGACCTGAAAGCGCAGGGCCGCACGGTGTTTCTCACCACCCACAACATGGCCACCGCCGACGAGCTGTGCGACCGGGTGGCGTTCGTGGTCGACGGGCGGATCGTCGCGATGGACACGCCCGCGGAGTTGAAGATCGCGCGGAGCCGACGGTCGGTGCGGGTCGAGTTCCGCGGCGCCGACGGACTGCTGGACTCCGCGGACTTCGGCCTGGACGGCCTCGCCGACGACCCGGATTTCCATGCGGTCTTGCGGCACCGGAATGTCGAGACCATCCACAGCCGCGAGGCGAGTCTTGATGATGTCTTCGTCGAAGTCACGGGAAGGCAGTTGCTGTGAAGCGATTTCGCAGCGCGGTGAGATTGGAGCTCTTGCTGCAGATTCGACAGCGCTTCCTGTACGCCGCGGTGTTCTCGGGGCTGATCTGGCTGGCGGTGCTGTTGCCGATGCCCGCGGGGTTGCGTCCGGTCACTGAGCCCTACGTGTTGTTGGGTGACACCTCGATCATCGGGTTCTTCTTCGTCGCCGGGACGGTGTTCTTCGAGAAGCAGGAACGCACCCTCGGGGCGGTGATCTCCACGCCACTGCGATTCCGTGAATACCTTTCGGCAAAACTCACTGTGCTGTTGGCGGTGTCGCTGTTCGTGGCGATCTCGGTGACGGCGATCGTGCACGGTCCTGGTCACCTGTCCGCCATCCTGCTCATGGGTGTGGTGCTCGGGACACTGCTCATGCTGCTTGTCGGGTTCACCACCTCGCTGCCGTTCGGCTCGGTCAGCGACTGGTTCCTCGCCGCGACCATCCCGCTCGCGGTGATGAACCTGCCAATCCTGCACTACTCCGGACTCTGGCCGAATCCCGTGCTCTACCTGATCCCGACCCAGGGCCCGCTCCTGCTGTTCGGCGCGGCGTTCGGGCAGATCGACCTGGCGGCCTGGCAGCTCGGCTACGCCGTCGCATATCCCTTGCTTTGCATCGGTGCGCTGTTCTGGGTGGCGCGCGTGCTCTTCGACCGCTACGTCGTCTCGAAATCGGGTGGGATGTGACGGCCCGCCGCAACACCACCGTCCGGGCGCTCATCGCGTTCGGCCGCAACGACATTCGCGGTACCTATCGCGATCCGTTGTTGGTCATGATCGTCGTCGCTCCGGTGATCTGGACCACTGGCGTCGCAGTGCTGACTCCCCGGGTAACTGCAATGTTGGCCAGGCGCAACGGTTTCGACCTGGTCCCGTACTACCCGCTGATCCTCACCGCGTTCCTGCTGCTCACCAGCATCATCATCGCCGGCGCCCTGGCCGCTTTCCTGGTGCTCGACGAAGTGGATGCGGGCACCTTGACGGTGTTGCGGGTGACGCCGGTACCCCTGTCGACGTTCTTCGGGTACCGCGCGGCGACCGTGATGGTGGTGACCACCGTCTACGTCGTCACGACGTTGTCGCTGAGCGGCATCCTGGCACCGGGCCTGCTCCCTGCTCTCATCCCGATCGGGATGCTGGCCGGCATGTCGGCGGTAGTCACCTTGCTGCTGATTCTGGCCATGGCCGGAAACAAGATTCAGGGACTGGCCGCGGTGCGGGGACTGGGCATGCTGATCGCGGGCCTGCCGTGCCTGCCATGGTTCATCGACTCGAGCTGGGGTCTGCTGTTCGGCGTACTACCACCGTTCTGGCCGGCAAAAGCTTTCTGGGTGGCCGGCGCCCACGGCGTCTGGTGGCCGTATGTCATCGGCGGCGTCGCGTACAACGCCGCCATCGCCTGGCCGTTGTTCCGCAGATTCCTGTCGCGGAACGCGAACGACCGGTGAATTGCCAGGCGCCGTCGTGCGCCATGACGCCCGACCGGTAGGTTTGCGGTCAGGTGTGCCGGGAAGCCTGGTCGGCGCCGTTCGACGCTGCCCAGGAGAGTCCCGATGAACAACCGCAACACGCGCCGGCGCCTACTGACCCGAGGTAGTTGGCCCGAAGCCCAGCGGTTCACCGAGATCCTCCGCAAGGAGACCGTCGGCGGCATCCTGTTGTTGCTGGCCGCCGGCGTCGCTCTCGTGTGGGCCAATTCGCCTGCCGCGCACAGCTATCACGCGCTGTCGGAGTTCGCGGTCGGCCCCGAGGCCTGGCATCTGCGCCTTAGCCTGTCGGCCTGGGCGGCCGACGGACTGCTGGCGATCTTCTTCTTCGTCGTCGGCGTCGAACTCAAACGCGAGTTCGTCGCTGGCGATCTGCGCGATCCGGCGCGGGCCGCGCTGCCCATCGCCGCGGCCGTCGGCGGCATGCTCGCGCCCGCCGGCATCTTCGTGGGCCTGAACCTGGCGCTCGGCCACCCCGAGAACCTGGACGGTTGGGCGGTGCCGATCGCGACGGACATTGCCTTCGCGTTGGCTGTCCTCGCAGTGATTTCAACGCACCTGCCCACCGCGCTGCGCACCTTCCTCCTGACGCTGGCAGTGGTCGACGACCTGCTGGCCATCATCGTCATCGCCTGCTTCTACACCGACCACCTCAACCCGGCCGCGTTGGCGCTGGCCGTCATCCCCGGCGGGCTGTTCGTCGCGGCCGTGCAGCGCGGCAGCCGGCACTGGTGGCTCCTGTTGCCGCTCGCCGTGGCGACCTGGGCCCTGGTGCACGCGAGCGGTATCCACGCCACGGTGGCCGGGGTGCTGCTCGGGTTCGGGGTGCCGGTGCTGGGCAAGCACGCCTCGGCCGAGACGTTCGAGCACGCGCTGCGGCCGCTGTCGGCGGGCGTGGCCGTGCCGGTGTTCGCGTTCTTCGCCGCGGGCGTGAGTGTCGGCGGGTGGCCAGGCCTGGTCGACGCGATCACCCATCCGGTAACGGCCGGCGTTCTTCTGGGGCTGGTGTTCGGTAAAGCCATCGGCGTGTTCAGCACCACATTCTTGCTGGCGCGGTTCACCGGCGCAGAGCTCGACGAGGGACTGGGCTGGCTCGACGTCGCCGGGGTGGCGCTACTGGCGGGGATCGGCTTCACGGTCTCGCTGCTGATCGGTGAGCTGGCGTTCGGTACCGGCACGGCCGCCAGCGCTGATGCCAAGATCGGCGTGCTCACCGGTTCGGTCATCGCCGGGATGCTGGCGGCGGTGGTGCTGCTGTCCCGCAACGCCGTGTACCGCCGAATCCACGACCAGGAGACCGCCGACGACGACGGTGACGGTGTGCCGGACATCTATCAGCCTTGACCGGCTCTACCCGGTATGCGTGCGTAGACTGTCGGAATGCTTGAACAGGTCCGCGGCCCAGCTGATCTGGCGCACCTGTCGCAGCCCCAGCTGACCGAACTTGCCGCCGAGATCAGGGAATTCCTGGTGCACAAGGTGGCCGCCACCGGCGGGCATCTCGGTCCCAACCTGGGTGTCGTCGAGCTGACGCTGGCCCTGCACCGGGTCTTCGATTCGCCGCACGACCCGATCATCTTCGACACGGGCCACCAGGCCTACGTGCACAAGATGCTGACCGGCCGGTGTCCCGACTTCGAGACGCTGCGGATGAAGGGTGGCCTGTCCGGCTACCCGTCGCGCGCCGAGAGTGAGCACGACTGGGTCGAGTCCAGCCATGCCAGCACCGCGCTGTCCTACGCCGACGGACTGGCCAAGGCCTTCGAACTCTCCGGCTACCGCAACCGGCACGTCGTCGCCGTCGTCGGCGACGGCGCGCTCACCGGCGGCATGTGCTGGGAGGCGCTGAACAACATCGCGGCCGCGAACCGGCCCATCGTCATCGTCGTCAACGACAACGGCCGTAGCTACGCACCGACCATCGGCGGCCTGGCCGACCACTTCGCGGCGCTGCGCCTGCAGCCCGGCTACGAGAAGGCACTGGAGCGCGGCAAGAACGCCCTGCGCGGCGTGCCCGTGGTCGGCGAATTCTGTTACCAGTGCGTGCACAGCATCAAGGCCGGCATCAAGGACGCCATCGCACCGCAGGCGCTGTTCACCGATCTGGGCCTCAAGTACGTCGGGCCCATCGATGGGCATGACGAGCACGCCGTCGAGGCCGCCCTGCGCCACGCCCGCGGGTTCAACGCGCCCGTCATCGTGCACGTCGTCACCCGCAAGGGCATGGGTTATGCGCACGCGGAGAACGACGAAGCCGAGCAGATGCACTCGACCGGCATCATCGACCCGCACACCGGGCGGTCCACCGCCGAGTCGGTGCTCGGCTGGACGTCGGTGTTCTCCGAGGAACTGATCAAGCAGGCCACGAAGCGGCGCGACATCGTCGCGATCACCGCGGCCATGCCGGGCCCGACGGGACTGTCGGCGTTCCGGCAGCGCTTCCCGGACCGGTTCTTCGACGTCGGCATCGCCGAGCAGCACGCGATGACGTCGGCCGCGGGCCTGGCCATGGGGGGCATGCATCCCGTCGTCGCCATCTACTCGACATTCCTGAACCGGGCGTTCGACCAGATCATGATGGACGTGGCGCTGCACAAGCTGCCCGTCACCATGGTCCTCGACCGCGCCGGCATCACCGGCAACGACGGTGCCAGCCACAACGGTGTGTGGGACATGTCGATGCTCGGCATCGTGCCCGGCATGCAGGTCGCCGCACCGCGCGACGCTGCCCGGTTGCGTGAGGAACTCGCTGAGGCGATCGCGGTGTCGGACGGGCCCACCGCGGTGCGGTTCCCGAAGGGTGCCGTCGGCGACGACATTCCGGCGGTCCGCCGCCAGCACGGCGTCGACATCCTGACCGAGCCCGCGGACGGCCTGTCCGACGACGTGCTGCTGGTCGCGGTGGGTGCGTTCGCGCGGATGGCCCTGGTGGTCGCCGACCGGTTGCGCAAGCAGGGCATCGGTGTGACGGTCGTCGACCCGCGCTGGGTGCTTCCGGTCCCGGCGGCCATCGCCGATCTGGCCCGGGCCCACAAACTCGTTGTGACGCTTGAGGACAACGGTGTCGCCGGCGGTATCGGCTCCGCGGTCTCGGCATCGCTGCGCCGCGCCGAGATCGACGTGCCGTGCCGCGACGTCGGCGTGCCCAAGGAGTTCCAGGAGCACGCGAGCCGCAGCGAGATCTTGATGTCGATCGGCCTGACCGATCAGGACATCGCCCGCCAGGTCACCGGCTGGGTCGCCGCCCTCGGCTCCTCTGTGGACATCGCCTCGCAGTAGTTCACCTCCCGCGAGCGGCCGTGTTTGTACGCCCAATTGCGGTGTGTCGCGGGCATTTTAGTTGCGCTCGCGGGCGGTGAGAGCTACCTATACGTGGAGGGCGATCACTTTGCCCAACGGGATCAGCGCCCAGGCGACAGCGATGCCGGCGGGAATGCCGATCAACGGCGTCCACCGCCGACGCGCTGCCAGAGCCGCGGTCACCACGGCGGCGACGATGCCGCCACTCAGGCACATCCATGGAATCGCCAGGAGGAAATTCTGACCGCGCGCGGACAGCTTGCACACCCAGTCGGTGCTGCCGTCGTGGCACCCGTCGGTGGCCATCGCCAGCGGAATCATCAGGAGGAATGCGAAGCCCGAACCCAGCACTCCGAGCAAACCCACGATTCCGCCGAACCAGGCCCAGTGCCCCGAAAGCCCCGGACGAGTTGGCTTGTCGCCGCTGATCACGACGCTAGTCCCCGCCCTCGCGATCGACCTTGCCCCTGATCTCCGCATACGCCGCGGCAAGCGCGGTGATCCTGTCCACCGACGACGACGACGTCTGGGACGGCGCCGCGTCGATGCCGTACAACTTGGCGGCCATGCGGCTCCGGACGTCGTCACGTTTCTCGGCGAGCTGTGCCCGCGCGCGATCGTCGCGCAGCGACTGGTCGATCTCCTCGGCCTTATCGGCACACATCTGGAGATCGTCGACCCGCTGCCGGCACTGAACATGCAGTTGCCGGGCCTTCGTCCGTGCGTCCGCCAGCATTGCCAGGTCGTCTGAATCGGGATCGGCGAGGGCGCTGAGCTCTTTGATCAGTCCGTTGAGTTCTACTGTGGCTCGGCAATTTTCGCGGATCGGAGTGAAGTCGCCGGTGAAGTCGAGGTCGTTGCCGAGCCAGCCGCCGGTTGCGGCTTCCGAGCGTTCGATCCGGTCGATGGCTGCCTGGGCGCTGTCCAGCAGCTCGGCACCGTCGGCTCCGAATTCCTCAACAAGCCGGGCGCGTGCCAACTCCCGGGGTGACGGTCGCGCCGTCGTGGAGCCGGCCCGGTTGTCGATCACAATGTGCGTGATCAACAACCCGATGGCCGCGATGCCCATCGCCGGTAGGAGTGCGATGCCCTCCGTCGCGACACCGACCACGATCACCATGACGCTGCACAGCAGCCAGGCCCGTGTCATGGCTGACATGGGACGGGGCGACTTCCGATCGGATGTGAAGACCGCGCCGAGCGCAGCGCCGCCGAGGATCATGATGACAGCGAGGATGACCGCGACGACGCCGAGCACTAGCAGGAGCCGAATCATCCGGATGTCCTTCTCTGGTCAATGCTGTCAATGGTAGTTCGGTGGGCCAACATGCCTGGCTGACGCGGTGTAGCGGCGTCGCACTGCCCGCGGGCCTACGCTCAACCCCATGCACGACGAACTCGAAGCCTGGAAGTCTGCGGGCCGGTATTTCGACTACCTCGGATTCGACATCTTCTATCGGGTCGACGGGCTGGAACTGGGCACCGGCCCGGTGCTGCTGCTCATCCACGGCTACCCATTCAATTCCTGGGATTGGTCGCTGATCTGGCCGACGCTGACGGAGAAGTTCACCGTGATCGCGCCGGACATGATCGGCATGGGCTTCTCCGACAAGCCGTCTGCCTACCAGTACTCGGTGCACGACCACGCCGACATGCACGAGGCGCTGCTGGACCATCTCGGCGTGCAGACGGCCCACATCTTGGCCCATGACATCGGCGATTCGGTGTGCCAGGAACTGCTGGCGCGCAACCATTTTGGCGATCAGTCGTATGGCAGCCTGAACATCGAATCGATCACCTGGCTCAATGGCGGGCTGTTCGTCGAGTCGTACACCCCTCGGCTGCTGCAGAAGGCGCTGTCGCGAACTCCGTTGGGCGACATCATCAGTCCGTTGCAGGGCACCCCGCTGTCGCGGCGGCTGGCGGACCCGACCATCAACGAGATGTTCGGGGTCAACACGAAACCGTCCAAGGAACTGATGGACAAGTTCCACCAAATCCTCGACTACAACGATGGCAAGAAGGTCATGCACCAGGTCGGCCGTTTCATCAACGACCGCTACACCTACCGCAACCGCTGGGTGCGCGCCATGCGTGAGACCACCATCCCGATGCGACTCATAGACGGCCCGTCCGACCCCAACTCGGGCGCCCACATGGCCAAGCGCTACCGGGAGGTCATCCCGAACCCGGATGTCGTGATGCTGGCCGACGACATCGCGCATTGGCCGCAGATCGAGGCGCCCGACGCGGTGCTCGAGCACTTCCTCGAGTTCGTCACACCGATGTTGTGGCGGCCGATCGACCACCGCTGATCGCGCGCATAACGCTCAGCCAACTGGTTCACTTGCGACATGCGCGTCAACCGCCCGGATCTGGTGGCGCTGCTCGCGGTCTTGCTGATCAGTGCGTGCGACGGCGGGACGCCGATCGTCACCTCGATCGTGTTCGACGGCGAACCGCACACCATCGACACCGGCAAGGTGGTCTGCACCCGGCTGCCCGTCGGGGGAATCCTGGTCATCCTGGCGCAGGGAAAGTCGGGTCAGCTGGTCCGGATCCAGCTCACGCAGGTCGGCCGCATCGTCGTCCAGAAGGTCGGACTGCGTGACGGCGACGCGGTGGATTTCATCGCCGACCCGCAAGAGGTCACCGGAACCAGAGTCGACGACACCTACACGGTCAACGGCCGCATGCCGCCGAATCGGGGTGAGGTCCAATGGCATACGTTCAAAATTCAGACCACATGCCCGGGCTATCAGGACGCGCCGCAGCACGACACGGTGCCGGCGATCGGGGCGCCCTGAACACTCGTCGGAAACGAGCGTGCGCAAACACGCACGCTCGCGGAAATAGCTAAGAGGACAACGCGGCAGTCAGCACCGGGACGCAGAGCTCCCGCTGCCACGGCCGCGCGCCGGCGGCCACCAAGAAGTCCTCGATGGCACCGGCCACATCATCCGAAGGCTGCCAATCCCAGCACAGCCGTCGCACGGTTTCGGGCGTCAGCAGATTCTCGGTCGGTACCGAAACCTTTTCGGACAGCAGGGTCAGCCCACTACGGCACGCCTCCAGCCGCTCGAACGCCTCGGGCTTGCGCCGCGACCAGCGTGCCGGCGGCGGCAGCCCATTGTTCGGCTCGGACGCCGGCGGGTCCGCCTCGCGCGCCCGAGCCAACGCATCCAGCCACACCTGCGCGCCGCGCTTCTGCCGCGAGCCACCGAAAATCGGTAGCGCCGTGAGCTTTTCGATGGTGTCGGGATTGGCGGCGGCAGCCGAGATGATCGCCGAGTCGGGCAGGATGCGGCCCGGCGCGATGTCCCGCCGCTGGGCGATCAAGTCGCGGGTCTGCCACAGCTCGCGTACCGCGGCCAGCGCCTGACCGTTGCGAACCTTGTGGATGCCGGATGTCCGCCGCCACCGGTCGCGTCGCGTGGGCGAGGGCTCGACGGTCCGCATGTACTCGAATTCCTGTGCGGCCCATTCGGTCTTGCCCTGCGACTCCAGCTCTGCGGCAACGGCGGCACGCAACTCGAGAAGCACCTCGACGTCCAGCGCCGCGTAGTTCAGCCAGTCGGCGGGCAGTGGCCGCTTGGACCAGTCGGCCGCGCCGTGGCCCTTCTTCAACCCCAGCCCCAGGAGCCGCTGCACCATGGCAGCCAGGTTCACCCGGTCATAGCCGGCGAGCCGCCCGCCCAATTCGGTGTCGTACAGCGACGGCGGCGTCATGCCCAGTTCGGCCAGGCAGGGCAGATCCTGGTCGGCCGCGTGCAGAATCCACTCGTCGGAATTCACGACTTCGGCCACCGGCGCCAGCGCCTTCAGTGGGTCGATGCCGTGGCTGACGGGATCGATGAGCACCGTGCCGGCACCGGCGCGGCGAATCTGGATCAGGTAGGCCCGGTTGGAATAGCGGAAGCCCGACGCCCGCTCGGCGTCGATCGCGAACGCGCCGTGTCCGGATGCCAAAAGCTCACCGGCACGGGCGATGTCGCTCGCATAGATGGCGAGGGCCGGCACACCTTCGGCGGGTGCCAGCAGGGGAGTGACGTCGGGATCGTCGGCAGCTTCGCCGGCGTCGGTCCCGTGAGAATCAGAATCAGTCATGCGGTCACGCGCGGGTGCGCGAACCCAGATCGGTCACGCCGGCGGGCGGCAGTCCGGCGGCGTGCTCGAGCACCTCACAGAATGCCTGCACGTGCGGTCCCAGTTCCAGCGACGTCGCGGTCCACGACGCGCGCAGCTCGAGCTGGTGGGCCCGCGGCGGGCCGGAGATGTCGCCGTAGCGGACCGACGTCGTCGCGGTGACGGTGCCGCCCAGCGCGGTGACGCCCTCGGCGTGCGACTCGAGCGCATCGACCAGCCAGCTCCACGCGACCTCGGGCAGCAGCGGGTCGACGGCCTCGGTGGAGTCCAGGTCGGCCTGGATGTACGCGACGAGACGCATGGTGCCGTCCCAGGCTTCAGCACCTTCGGGATCGTGCAGCAGGATCAGACGTCCGAAGGCGTCGCCCTCCGAGCTCTCCGGGACGACGGCGGCGTCAGGATGACGCACCTCTGCGCCCAGCGCGTAGCTGAAGGGTGCCAGCCGCTGCGGCGGACGGATCGGGCCGAGTTCGATCTCCTGGCGCACAATGGCGGCGTTCATTGCCGCAACAGCAGTGCGGAACTGGGCCGGCTCGGCGGAGGTCACATTCTGGGACGCTAGCCCGATCCGGCCGGTCGCGTAAGCAGGCGCGCCGATAGCCCGACATTTGGCTGCGCGACAGGGTATAAGCAACCGATCGGGACATGGCAGCATTAGCAGTGATGAGCACCCGTCGTGAACTGCCGCAATCGCCCTATCTGGCTGCCGCCAACGGCCGCACTCCGGACCGGACCCCGGTGTGGATGATGCGGCAGGCCGGCCGGTCCCTGCCCGAATACCGCGCCCTGCGCGCCACCCACACCATGCTCTCGGCGTGTTTCAACCCGGAGCTGGTCTGCGAGATCACCATGCAGCCGGTACGCCGCCACGGCGTCGACGCCGCCATCTTGTTCTCGGACATCGTGGTGCCGCTCAAGGCCGCCGGCATCGATCTGGACATCGTGCCGGACGTCGGGCCGGTCATCGCCCACCCGATCCGCACCGCGGACGATGTGGAGGGCATCAAGCCGCTCGAGCCCCATCAGGTGGCGCCGGTGGCGGAGGCCATCGGCCTGCTCACCAGGGAACTGGGCGACGTGCCCCTGATCGGTTTCGCCGGTGCCCCGTTCACGCTGGCCTCGTATCTGGTGGAGGGCGGCCCGAGTCGCAACCACGAGAAAACCAAGGCCATGATGCTCGGTGAATCGGCGACGTGGCATGACCTCATGGAGAAGCTGACCGATCTCACCATCGAGTTCCTGCGCGCGCAGCTGGCCGCCGGGGTCGACGCGATCCAGCTGTTCGACTCTTGGGCGGGCACCCTGTCGCTCGCCGACTACCGCACCTATGTGCTGCCGCACAGCACCCGCATCTTCGCGTCGCTGAAAGACGAAGGCGTGCCGATGACGCACTTCGGCGTCGGCACCGCCGAGCTGCTGGGTGCCATGGGTGAGGCCGGCGCGACGGTCGTCGGCGTCGACTGGCGAACCAACCTCGTCGACGCCGCAGGCCGGGTCGGGCCGGGCAAGGCGCTGCAGGGCAACCTCGATCCGGTGGTGCTGCTGGCCGGCTGGCGGGTGGTCGACGACGCCGTGCGGCAGGTTGTCGCGGACGGGCGCCGCGCCGTCGCGGCCGGTGCCGCCGGGCACATCTTCAATCTCGGTCACGGTGTTCTGCCGTCGACCGATCCCGGTGTGGTCACCGAAGCGGTGGCGCTGGCGCACTCATTGTGAGTCACCGATGAGCAAGACGTATTGCGTTGTCGGCGGTGGTATTTCGGGTCTGGTCGCGGCCTACCGGCTGCGTCAGGCCGACTCGGCGGCACGCATCATCGTCTTCGATCCGGCCGACCGGCTCGGTGGGGTGCTCCGGACCGAACGGCTCGCCGGCCAGACCCTGGATGTGGGCGCCGAGGCGTTCGTGGCCCGTCGGCCCGAGGTCACCTCGCTGCTGAAGGCGTTGGGCCTGCGGCAGCTCGGCACCACCGGCGTCCGGCCGCTGATCTGCAGCGGTGGTCGCCTCCACCCCATGCCCGAGGGCACCATGCAGGGCATCCCGGGCCCGGGCGCAAACCTGCGCGGCCTGGTCGACGACGCCACCCTGGCCCAGATCGCCGCCGAGCCGACGCGGCCGCTGCGCTGGCAGCTCGACGCCGATCCGACTGTCGCGCAACTGGTCGGCGACCGGTTCGGCGCGCAAACCGTGACGCGGTCGGTCGACCCGCTGCTGGCCGGTGTCTACGCCGGTTCGGCCAAGACCATCGGCATCCGCAGCGCGGTGCCCGCATTGGCGGCCGCGCTCGATCGAGGTGCCCCGAGCCTGACCGCCGCGGTCGGCTCGGTGCTGGCCGCGGCGCCTCCCACGAGCGCCTCGGTGTTCGGTGCCGTGGACGGCGGCTACGCCGTCCTGGTCGACGAACTGGTCCGCCGGACGGGCGCCCAGTGGGCTCAGGTGGGCATCGAGGGGCTGGCCCCGGGCCACGGCTGGCAGCTGCGTGACGACGAAGGCAAGCACTGGTCGGCCGACGCCGTGGTGCTGGCGCTCCCGGCGCCGCGCGTGGCCGGGCTGCTCACAGACATCGCGCCGAGCAGCGCGGCCATGGCCCGGTTGATCCCGGTCGCGTCCGCCGCGGTCGTCGCCCTCGCGCTACCCGGTGGCACACCGCTGCCGCAGCAGTCCGGGGTCCTGATGGCCGCGGGAGAAGCGCTGCACTCCAAGGCGATCACCCTCACCTCGCGCAAGTGGGGGCGCGGCGGCAATGTGGAGTTGCTGCGGCTGTCGTACGGCAGATTCGGTGACGACCTGGCCCGCAACGTGGGTGACGACCGCCTGCTGGCGTGGTCGCTCGAGGACCTGCGGACGCTGTTCGGCATCAGCGCCGAGCCGGTGGATTACCTGGTGCAGCGCTGGATCGATGCCATGCCGCAGTACGGTCCGGGCCACCTCGAACTGGTCGAGGAGCTGCGGGCGGGGCTGCCCTCGGGGCTGGCCGTCGCGGGTGGATATCTGGACGGCATCGGGGTGCCGGCGTGCGTCGCCTCGGGAACACGGGCGGCCATGGAGGTGGCCGGTGGTGGCCTTTCGCGATAGGGCACGATAGAGCCATGGCCAAGCTCGATTACGACGCCCTCAACGCGGTGACCAGGTACATGATGATCTCGGTCTTCGCCGTGCAGCCGGACGAGCTGTCGGCGGACGAGAAGTCGCGGGCCGCCATCGCCGCGGACACCGCGGCCTACCTCAAGAAGCGCGAGGACGCGGGCGTCGTGGTCCGCGGGCTGTACGACGTCGCCGGCTTCCGGGCCGACGCCGACTTCATGATGTGGACTCACGCCGAGCGGGTCGAGGACCTGCAGGCCACCTACACCGGCTTCCGTCGCACCGCCCTGGGCGCCGCCACCGAACCGGTGTGGAGCGTGGTCGCCCTGCACCGTCCCGCCGAGTTCAACAAGAGCCACCTGCCGGCGTTCATCGCGGGTGAGGATCCCGGTGACTACATCTGCGTCTACCCGTTCGTGCGGTCGCTGGACTGGTACCTGCTGCCCGACGAGGACCGCCGCCGGATGCTCGTCGAGCACGGCATGGCCGGCCGTGAGTATCCCGATGTGCGCGCCAACACCGTGCCGGCCTTCGCGCTGGGTGACTACGAGTGGATCCTCGCCTTCGAGGGCCCGGACCTGGCCCGCGTCGTCGAGCTGATGTGGAAGCTGCGCTACACAGACGCCCGGCGCCACGTCCGCGAGGAGACGCCGTTCTTCACCGGCCCGCGGGTCGGTATCGAGCAGCTGGTCGCGAACCTGCCGTAGCCGGGACCTGACAGGCCTAGGTGGTACCGCCGGCCTTGCCGTCGTCGGCCGCCATGATCCGGCGGTGCAATTCCGTTGTGAGCGTGTGGATTTGGCGGGTCAGGTCGGTGTTCGTCCGCAATTCGAGTTCCTGCGTCTCGAAGTCGTGATCGGCCTTGATGTGCTGGAATTCGGCCTGCCGGTTCTGCCCGATCATCACGAACGTCGACAGGAAGATCGCCTCGAGCGAGACCACCAAGGTCAGCGTGGGCCATGGGTTGCGTTCGAAGACGATCATCCACGCCGCGAACAACGCACGTGACACGGATTTTGAGAATGATTAGGAAAGCTAATTTTACTCTGGCTCTTTGGTCGGGCGGTTCGGCAAGCCCGCTAGGAACGAACTACTCCTGAAGGCGACTGCGTCGCTGTCGATTTCGACGCCCTGGGGTTTAGCAGAGGGCACGAATAATCACTGGCGGGCGCCCGTCCATGTCGCGCCCTGAATGAACACGTCGACGGCGGCATCGGCAGCCTGTTCGGGGGTGAGTTGTCCGGTGACAGTCAGAACAAGTGCCCGCCCGACCAATGCGTCATACATCGCGAACAATGCCCCGTCGGGCAAGTCGGCGCGCAGTTCACCGCTGCGGATGCCGCGCTCGACGGCCTCGCGCACGGGTGCCATCGCCCGCTCGTGCGGCGGGTGCTCGGTGTGCTCATCGTCGCGGCTCACTACTGCCGCGTACTTGGCGCCGGTTCGCAGGAATACATGGGTGATCCTGGCGATGGCACGGTCGGCTGGCAACGTGGCAAGGTCCGCCGAGGCCAACGCGTCGAGAAGTTCAGTGACCCCCTCGTCTTGTACGCCGCGCACCAGCGCTTCGCGGGTCGGGAAATGCCGGTAAAGGGTGGCGCGACCCACGCGGGCTTCCTCGGCGATGTCGTTCATAGCCGCGTCGGGCTTGCGACTGAGCACTCGCGCCGCAGCGTCCAGAATCGCCTGCCGGGTGCGTTCAGTCATGTCTTCCCTAGCCACGAAAGCAAGTATAGGTCTCGTGGTGAGACAATTGCGTCTCACCACTACCGGTCGGTGTTGGGCCGCCGCAAATGTCATCAAAAGCCCATGTCAATCAATATGCGGCGCGGTTTGCAGGCGGCGCGGCGGGCGCGTCGTTGGCGTGACAGGCGAGCTATACGCGGCCCATGACGAGACGTTAGTGTCTCGTCATGGTGTACGGTGCTCTCATGACCACACAGCAGCTGGGACTCACCGATCTCCGGGTCTCGTCGATCGGCCTGGGCACGGCACAATTTGCGGGTAAGGGCTGGATTTCGGCGCTGACCCCCACGATTCCGCAGGTGCACGTCAGCAGGATCATCAAGACCGCACTCGACGGCGGCATCACGTGGTTCGACAGCTCGGAGATGTACGGCGGCGGGACCGCCGAACGCGCGCTGGCGGCCGGCCTCGTCGAGGCCGGCGTCGCGCCCGGGCAGGTCACGGTGGCCACCAAGTGGCTGCCGATCGGACGTACCGCCGGCAGCATCGAGCGCACCATCGGCAAGCGACTCGGCGCGTTGGACCCATTCCCGATCGACTTGCATCAAATCCATCTCAACCGGGGCAGCTTGTCCTCGATCCGCGCCCAGATGCGGGCGATGGCCCGTCTGGTCGCAGCCGGCAAAATCCGCGCGGTAGGGGTCAGCAACTTCACCACTGCACAGATGGAAACCGCGCACGACGAACTATCAAAGTACGGAATTCCGCTGGCCAGCAACGAAGTTCAAGTGAACCTGCTGCACCGAACGATCGAGACCGACGGCATGCTCGAGACGGCCGACCGGCTGGGTATTTCCCTGCTGGCCTATTCAGCGCAACGCCAGGGCATCTTGACCGGCAAGTACCACGCCGATCGCAGCCTCATCGCCGGCGTGCACCCCCTGCGCCGCAAGGTCATGGGACTTACCCCCGAGGTGCTCGACCGGACCCAACCGTTGATCGACGCCATGACCGAGATCGCCACTGGCCACCAGGCCACCGTCGGGCAGGTCGCGCTCGCATGGCTCGTCGACTTCTACCGCGGCACCGTGATCCCCATCGCCGGCGCGTCCAAGCCGCACCATGCGCAGGACTCCGCCGGCGCTCTGGCCGTGGTGCTGTCCGCCGACGAGGCCGCGTTCCTAGACAAGCTGTCCAGCCAGCTCACCGCGCGCTGAACTCCTACCTCCGAAAGACGAGCCGCGGATTCCGCCGCGACTCGCGTCACCCAATGAAAGGAAACTTCCCATGCCCACTATCGCCATCGTCGGCGCTGGCCAAGGCCTCGGATTGGCCCTCGCGCGAACCTTCGGCGCGCACGGCTACGACATCGCCCTCATCGCCCGCAACCAGGACAAACTCGACACCCTCATCAGTGCCCTGGCCGCAGAGGACATTACCGCCGCCGGCTTCACCGCCGATGTCCGCGACCGGCCAGCTCTGACTCGGGCACTCACCGACGCCGCCGCCCACTTCGGCGGGATCGACGTCCTCGAATACTCACCCGGTGGCACCGCGGCAACCACCAAGCTGAGCCTGCCATCGGCAACCACCCCCGAGGACCTGCAGTTCGAAATCGAATTCCAGCTCTACGGGGCCCTCACCGCTACCGCGGTAGTCCTGCCAGCACTTCGCGCTGCTCAGGCAGGGACCCTGTTGTTCACTACCGGCGCCGGATCGGTCGACCCGGTTCCCCAAGTGGGCAACGTCAATGCCGCTGCCGCCGCGCTGCGCAACTGGGCCATCAACCTCAACAAGGAACTTGCAGGCACCGGCGTCTACGCCGCCCACGTCGGCATTGACGTCGTGATCGGCGGCTCAGCCAACAGCGAATCGGTGCTGCCCGGCTTTCCCGTCGCGCCCGCTGCCGATATCGCCGCCGCCTACTGGGACCTGCACGTCACCCGCGACGTCCCTGAATACATCTACCGCGCCCAGTAAGACTGGCGACCCCGCGACACCAATCAGCGACACGACCTCCACAGACAAGGAGTACAGACAGATGACCGATCACGCTCAGGACTTCGCCGGGCAGCGGGTTCTCGTCACCGGTGGCACTCGCGGCATGGGAGAGGCGACCGCCAAACGCTTCGCCGCACCCGGCGCACAGGTGTTCGTCACCGCACGTGACGCTCCGTCTGACGGGTTCCCGGCTACCTTCATCGCCGCCGACCTGTCCACCGAAACGGGCGTCACCACACTGGGCCGACGCATCATCGACGAAGCCGGCGGCATCGACATCCTGATCAACAACGCCGGTGCGGCCAGTGCGCTCGAACCCACCCTGGAGGCCTCCGACGTCAACTGGACCGACGCCCTGGCCCTGAACTTGCTCAGCGCGGTACGTCTGGACCGAATTCTGGTCCCCGGCATGATCGAACGCGGCTCCGGTGTCGTCGTGCACGTCTCATCAGTGCTCAGCCGCCAACCCCAAACCGGGCAGGTGCCCTACGCAGCGGCCAAAGCTGCCCTGAACGTCTACAGCCGCCAACTCGCCACCGAAGTCGGACCACACGGCGTGCGTGTACTGACCGTGCTGCCCGGTTTCATCAACACACCCGGCTCAGCAGCATTTGTACAGAAGATGGCCGACAGCCAGGGCAGCGACGTGGATCAGCTGCTCTCCGGACTGTCCGATCAACTCGGCCCACTCGGACAAGTAGGCCAACCCGACGACATCGCCGAAATGATCGCCTTCTTGGCCTCGTCGCGCGCCAAGTACCTCACCGGCGCCCAGTTCCGCGTCGACGGCGGCCTCTTGCCAGTGGTATAGCCCATCGTGCTCACCCGAGGTGCCGGAGCGTCATCCGGTACCTCGGGTGCTCCATCAATCCATCACCTCGGCGCGCGTCACCGGCTGCGACATCGCAACGCCCCACTTGAAGAAGACCCACCGATGAACCCGTTGCTGTGGACACTGCAAGAACTGCTGGCGGCAGCATTCCTTGCCTCCTGGATTCTCAGAGAACCCAGCCTCTCGACAAGCTTCAACCGAACTGGTCTGGATATCAATCAGAACCCGCCGAAGATATTCGATGAAGCCGCCCCGAGGGGCCGCGCGGAAAAATAACAAGATTTGAGAAATGCTGGCGTGACACCGCTTGAGAAGCTGATCAAAGGCGCACTTCACGAAGCGATCCAGTGACAAGCTGTTTGAGAACGGACAGCTGGATCAGCTGAGCGACGTCGTCGTGTGGGCGCTCCATGCGCCAATTGTCCACGACGACGGTGACGCTGGAATTCAGCCGACCGCGGTACCGAACAACAGCCCGAGCACGTACGTCACCGCGGCGGCGCCGTAGCCGATCATCAACTGTCGCAACGCCCGTCGCAGTGGCGGGCCGCCGGAGAGCAGGCCGACGACCATGCCTGTCGAGAGCAACGCCAGCCCGACCAGGACCGCCGAGACGACGACGGCGGTGATGCCGGTAAGCCCGAACAGGTACGGCAGCACCGGGATCAGCGCGCCGGACGCGAAGAACAGGAAGCTGGACACCGCGGCGCGCAATCCGGTGCCGACGGCTTCGTGCTTCTCGGTCGATACCTCGCCCAGCGGTGAGTCGGAGAGCGCACCGGCGCGCAGGCTCGCGAACACACCCGCGGCGCGGGCGGCCGCCTCCTGCGGGCTCAGCCCGCGGGCGCGGTACACCAGCTCCAGCTCGTTGGCGTCGACATCGAGGGCTTGCACCGCGCTGCCGGCCGTGGCGCTGGGCAACGAGGCTTCCAGCAGTTCGAGCTGGGAGTTGACCGACACGTACTCGCCGGCGCCCATCGACAGCGCGCCTGCGATCAGCCCGGCCAGTCCGGTGGCCAGAATCGTCGCGCTCGATACCCCGGTGGCGCCGATACCCAGGACCAGCGCCAGGTTGCTGACAAGTCCGTCGTTGGCGCCGAACACCGCGGCCCGGAAGCTGCCGGACAACTGGTCGCGGCCGCGGCTGGCGAGGGCGCGGACGACTTCCCCGTGGATGCGCTCGTCGGCGGCCATCGTGGGGGTGGCATCGACGTCGGTGTCGTACTCCGAGCGGGCTTCGGCCCGTTGCGCCAGGGCCAGCGTGAACACCGATCCGAGGTGACGGGCGAGAAACCCTAGCGCCCGGGTCCGCAGGTCGGGGCGACGAGGCTTGCCGACCTGATCGCCCAGCAGCGTCAGCCAGTGCTTCTCGTGCCGGCCTTCCGCGGTGGCCAACTCCAGCAGGATGTCGCGTTCGGCGCCCTGACGGCGTTGCGCCAGATCGCGGTAGACGGCGGCCTCGGCACGTTCATTGGCCAGATGCTGTCGCCACCGCCGCAACTGTGCGTCGGTGGGCTGCGAGACCACGTCTCAGCTCTCGGCCGGGACCAGGCGAAGCGAAATCGAGTTGATGCAGTAGCGCTGGTCGGTCGGGGTGGGGTATCCCTCGCCCTCGAAGACGTGCCCGAGGTGGCTGTGGCAGTTGGCGCACAGCACCTCCACGCGCCGCATGCCGAGGGTGTTGTCGGCCCGCAGGATCACCGCGTCCGAGTCGGCCGGGTCGAAGAACGACGGCCAGCCGCAATGGGATTCGAACTTCTCGGTGCTGCGGAACAGCTCGGCGCCACAGGCCCGGCACTGGTAGATGCCTTCGGTCTTGGTGTCGGTGTACTCGCCGACGAATGGGCGTTCCGTGCCGGCTTCACGCAGCACGTGGAATTCCTCCGCCGACAGTTTCTCGCGCCACTGGGAGTCGGAGAGTTCAACCTTGGGAGGCGGCATACTCATGCGCTCACGCTACCTGCGGCCGGCGCCGTGGGCTCGGACTTGGGCCCGGTATTGGCTTCGGAGTCCGTCAACCACAACGGGTCGATGCCCTGATCCAGCCTGCCGTCCTTCTTGGCATCGAGGTAGCGGAAGTGCAGGACGCAGAACACCACGACGAGCATCAGCGACCAGCCGTAGGTGATCTTGATGTACTCGAGGAACCGGCCGGTGGTCGGCCAGCGCCACATGAGCCAGCGGTCCATCGTGAGGAAGCCGTACACCGCGAGCCAGGCCGGCCAGCTACGGATCGTCGACCGCGGCAGCACCACCGTCATCAGGAACGGGAACAGCATCATCGAGTAGTAGCCCTGCGCCAGTGACAGCACCAGCCACGAGGTGATCAGCAGGACGCCCGACGACGTCAGCATCCAGAACAGCTGGTCGCGCTCGCGGTAGTAGCGGTACAGCAGCCACAGGCTGGCCGCGGCCAGCAGCACGAAGGCAACGCGCAGCGCCATGATCAGCCACATCGGCAGGCCGTAGTAGATGCCGTTGCCCAGCAGTGAGCTGTTGAAGTAGTCGCGGGTCTGGAAGATGTAGGGCACGGTGTTGCGGACGAAGCCCATGGGGTCGGCCGACAGCGGCCAGGCCACCGCGTTGAACACGACGGGCACCGCGAACGCGGCCACCAGGGCGCGCCACTGCCGGTTGAGCAGCGGCAGTAGCAACAGCGGCAGCAGCAGCGGCTTGAGCACCACGGTCAGGCCGATGGCCGCGCCGGCCAGCCATTCATGATTCTTCTTGCCGTCCAGCAGCCACCGGAAGAACAGCACCTCGGCCAGCAGGATGCAGCCGTTCACGTTGGTGAAAACCAGTGTGTTGGTGACCGATTCGGTGCAGTACATGGCCAGCAGGAGCGCAGGCAGTGCCACCGAGGTCAGCGAGAACTTGAACAGCCGTACCAGAAGGCAGGCGGCGATGATGATCGCCACCGAGTTGATCGCCACGAACCAGAACCGCGACGCGAACTCCGGCAGGAACCCGAACGGCGACAGCAGCAGGGTGCCGCCGGGCGGGTACAGGTAGTGCGGGTCGACGTAGTTGAAATGCTCGTTGTAGATGGCCCAGCGCCGCCGGAAGTTCGACACCGCGCGGTACACCGGACCGAAGTCGTCGGTGATGTAACCGTTGGTCGTCAGCACGTAGCTGCGGTGGATGATCGACACGATCGCGATGGGCCACAGCGCATTGCGGACGATGTTCGCGGTGCTCTGCGGGCCGGTGCGGGGACCGAAGACGCTCAGGAGCGATAGAGGGCGCGTCACCACCGAACCCTATAACGGGGCGCCGGACGGCCCTGTCAGGCCGGGCAGAACGTGTCGGTGTCCGGCAGCTTGCCGGTGTTCAGGTAACCCTGGACGGGCGGCAGGGCGCAGGCCGTGTAGATGACGGTGCCGTGGCCGGTGCCCTGCCACATCACGCGACGGCTGTTGTTGCCCGCGTTGATCGCCATCGCGGCCACGGCAGCCACGCCGTCGCCCCCGACGATCGCGTCGTTGTGAGTGCCGAGCAACAGGATCGGCACCTTCAGCTCCTTGGGCGCCGCGGGTGCGGGACTGCTGGGCCAGCTCAGGCACGGCGCCAGGCTGAGGGCGCCGACGGCGCCGAACTGCGGGTACTTCTTGGGCCAGGCCACCAGCAGCTCACGCACGCGATCCGGGGTGGGCCGGTTGACGGAGTCGTCGCACCGGTTGACGAACTGCCCGTCGGTCTGGCGCGTCGCCTCGGCCGTCGCACTCAGCGCGTTGAGGGCGGTCGCGTCGCCGCCGCGCGCCGCGGCCAGCGCTCCGGCGAGGGACAGGGTGTTGGCGAGCCCGTCGCCGCGCGGGTAGCCCAGCGCCGTGGTGATCGACTCGACCAGACCGGCTGTCGAGGCGCCGCCGGCACCGCGTCCGGCGCGTGCCTCGGCCAGCATGCCGTCGATGGCACCCTTGGGGTCTGGGCCCAGCGGGCAGTTGTTGGCGACGCACTGCGCGGCGAACGCGTCGAGCGCCGCCTGCTGGCCCTTCACCCGCTGCTCGGCCATGGCTTCCGCCGAGATGCCCAGCGGCAGGGGGGAGTCCAGCACCAGCCGGGAGACCTTGGTGGGATGCGATGCCGCGTACGCCAGGGCGATCTGGGCACCGTTGCCGATCCCGAGGACGGCGAGTGCGGGCACGTCCCAGGTGCTGCGCAGCCGCTCCAGGTCTTCGGCCGAGTGCGCGTTGTCGTAGGCCGACTCCCCGGGGGCGATGCTGTCGGTGCAGTCGGTGGTGGCCGAGGTGGCGACCTTCGCCAGGTTGGCCACCTGGTCGTCGCCCGACAGGAACTGGGCCTGGTCCAGCAGGTCCTGGCGATCATTGCTCGACACACAGCTGAGCGGCGCGGACATGCCCATACCGCGGCGGTCGACAGCCACGACCGGGCGAGTTTTCAGCAGGTCGACCCCGCCGCGCTGCAGCCACACCGGCAGTTGATGTGAGGTCGGGACGTCCGACCCGGTGGTCATCACGATCGGGCCGGCGTCGGCCGGCGTACTGGCGAGCCGGGCACGCACCACGCCGATGCTGACGGTCCCGGACGAGCCGCCCAGAGAATCGAGGTCGGCGTCGTAGTCAGAGCAGTCGAGGATGACGCCGGGCACGGCGGGCACCGTCGCGTCGCCGAACACCCGCGACGTGCATTCATGCCACGTCATGTCCTTCTTGGGCACACTGATCGGCGGCGGGCCGTCAGGTGCCTTGGAGGTGGTCGCCGCGCCCTGCGGACGGGCACCGGAGTCGGTGACGTACCGGGGGTTGGCGGCCAGCAACGGAGCGCATCCCGCGACGACCGTCGACAGCACCACGGTCGACAGGCTCAGGGCCGGGAGCAGCAGGCGGCGACGCATGGCCACCACAGTAGCGATGCCGGTGCGGCGGATCCGTCAGCGGACGTAGCGCGTGTACAGGTAGCCCGCGGTGTCGGTGAGGACGTGGCTGCGACGCAGCCGGGTGTGCGCCTCGCCAGGGCCGGAGGCGATCCGCCGGGCGAATCCGCCGACCAGGATCGGCGCGATGGTCACACACATCTCGTCGATCAGGTCTTCCTCGATCAGCATGTTCAGCACTGACGGTCCGCCTTCGGTGAGCACCCGCCGCAGCCCGCGCTCGCCGAGGATGCGCAGCACGACGTGCGGGTCGACCCGGTCGGGGGCGGTGCCGGAGGCGTCGATGACCTCGGCGAGCCCGGTGAACCGGCGGCAGGTGTCGTCGATGCTGTCGCGGCTGGTGAGGATAAGTGGCGGTACCTCGGTGCGGGTGAAGAACTTGGCGTCGTGGGGGATGTCGGCGCTGTGCGTGATGACCGCGATCGGCGGCACCTCGGCCTGGCCGCGGAGCTGACGGGCCTGCCGCTGCGGCGCAGACATCTGGGCGCCGGAGTAGTTCTCGATGCGCACGGTCGCCGCGCCGACCAGGATGACGTCGGCCTGCTGGCGCATGAAACCGAACAGCGCCCGGTCACCGGGACCCGCCAGGCCGCCGGCGCGGCCGTCGTCGGTGGCGCCGCCGTCCAGGCTGGAGATCATGTTGGCGCGCACCCAGGGCCGGTCCAGTTCGGCGGGGTAGCTGTAGAAGGGCGCCAGCAGCGTGTCGTCGCCGGTCTCGGCGCCGGCCGGGAAGGCAGCGCCTACCGCGCTGAGCTCTGTGAGCTGCGTCGCAGCGTCGGGATCGGACACGTGGATCATTGCAACACGCCGCTATGGTGCGTTCATGCCTGGGGCCAGCGAAGTAGCGCACCTGACCGATCGTCACCCGACCGTCACGCCGGAAAGACTGATCGCCGAACTGGTCCCGCCGCCCACCTTCGCCGACGTCAGCTACGACTCCTACCGGCCCGACCCGAATGAGCCGTCGCAGACCGCGGCCGTGGTCTCGGCACGCAAATTCTGCGAGGACGCGGCCCGCCAGCGGGCCGGCAAGAAGAAGCTGTTCGGCAAGCGTGAGGCACTGCCCGGGGTCGGCATGTACCTCGACGGCGGCTTCGGTGTCGGCAAGACCCACCTCTTGGCGTCGACCTACTACACGCTGGCCGGAGCCAACGCGGGCCCAGCCGCGTTCGCCACGTTCGGTGAGCTGACGCAGCTGGCCGGCGTCTTCGGCTTCACCGAGTGCATCGACCTGCTGTCCGACTATGTGGTGGTCTGCATCGACGAGTTCGAGCTCGACGATCCCGGCAACACCACGCTGATCTCGCGGCTGCTCTCGGCGCTGGTGGAGCGCGGCGTGTCGATCGCGGCGACCTCGAACACGCTGCCCGAACAGCTCGGTGAGGGCCGCTTCGCCGCGCAGGACTTCTTGCGGGAAATCAACACGCTGTCAAGCATTTTCACCACGGTCCGCGTCGAAGGACCCGACTACCGCCAGCGCGCCCTGCCGTCGGCTCCGGTGCCGCCGTCGGAAGACGAGGTGCGGTCCTGGGCCGTCGGCGTCGAAGGCGCCACGCTCGACGAGTTCGACGCGTTGTGCGCGCACCTGGCGACCATGCACCCGTCGCGGTATCACGCGTTGATCGAAGGCGTGCAGCGGGTTTTCATCACCGGTGTGCACATGGTCTACGACCAGGCCGTCGCCCTGCGGCTGGTGTCGCTGATCGACCGGCTCTACGACGCGGGCATTCCCGTGGTGGCGTCGGGGGAGAAGATGAACACCGTGTTCAGTGAAGAGATGCTGGCCGGCGGCTTCCGCAAGAAGTACCTGCGGGCCACGTCCCGCTTGCTGGCGCTGACCCATGAGGGCACCCAGCTCCACGCCTGAGGGCTACAGCGGCCGCACCAGGACGTAGTCGCTCTCGGTCCGGGTACCGAGCTGAAATGTCTTGGTGCCGCTGATCTCGAACCCGTGCTTGCGGTAAAAGCGTTGGGCGCGTTGGTTTTCCTGGTTGACGCCCAGCCACACGCACCGCGCGCCGAGGTCCCGGGCGAACCCCACCGACGCGTTCATGAGGGTCGCGGCCGCCTCGCCGCCGTGGACGTCTGGCAGTACGTAGCACTTGGACAGTTCGACGGCCGGCCGTTCCGGCACGGCGCGTTGGACGTCGGCGTCGTCGGCCACGCCGCGAATCAGCATGGTGTAGCCCAGGATTCGGGCCTCATCGTGAGCGATGAACACGGCTCGCTCGGGATCGCGCAGGTACTCACCGAACCGATCGGCGGACAGATTGCCGGCGATGAAGGCCGCGATGTCGTCGGGCGTCGATGACGGCGGGCAGGCCAGCGGGAACGTCGCGGCGGCCACCTGGGCCAGTTCTGCGACGTCCTCGGCTTGCGCCACCCGCACCTGCACCGTCATCGGGATCTCCTTACCCACGAACACAAAACTGCCCCTGTCCGCGAGGGGCAGGGGCAGTTTATGTCCGATCGTCGGAGTCTCAGGGCAACTGGTCGCCCGGCTGCCAGATGTTCCACTGCGCCAGGTGGGTGCCGGTGGCCGGGTTGAGCATGACCACATTGGTCACCAGCCCGCGGTAGACGTCCCAGTAGACGACGCCGTCGACGGTGGAGCCCGCGGGCGCGCTCAGCAGCTTGAGTTCCAGCGCGTTGGGGTCGTCGGTGTGCTTGGACGCGTAGGCGTCGGCGTACGGGGTGACTCCACTGAAAGTGACGCCCGAGGCCATCCAGTGGGGATTGGGCGTCGAGATGACGTGCACGGTGACGTCGGCCCTCCAGGGGCCGCCCTGATTGCGCCAGCGTGGCGAACCGTTCCAGGTCCAGCCCGGCGGTTCGTCCGATGGCTGCACGCTGCGGACGGTGACGTCCGCAACGAGGCCCTTGAAGTCGACGTGGAGGGTCTGGCCGAGGTTGCCGATGCTGGTCTCGGCCACCGCCGATGGCGCCATTGTGGCGGCCAGGAGGGTCAACGCACCGAGCAAGCCCGCCAACCAGCGGTAGGTCCTGTTGCCGTTCACGCCCGTGCTCATCGCGTCCTCTCCGTAATGACTGCATCGCATGATGGCATACCGCCATCATGGCCTCGCCGGAATGGACTAGATCTGGCCACTTCGTGGAGGTCAGTGGGCCGTTTCGTCCCTGTCAGTGGACACTCCTGCTTGCCCGGGCTGTTCCGCGGCTGATTTTTGGGCGGCGACGAAGTCGGTGAGCATCCTCTCGAGTTCGGTTTCGAGGCGGCCCTTGTCGACGCCGAGACGGGTCAACGGGCCGTCCGCGTCCTCGGATTCGAGCAGTGCCAACAGGATGTGTTCGGTTCCGATGTAGTTGTGCCCCAACCGAAGTGCCTCACGGAAGGTCAGTTCCAGCACCTTTTTGGCGGCGCCGTCGAACGGGATCAGGGCCTTGGGTTCGGCGGTGCCTGCGGGTACGGCGGCGGCCGCGCGGATCTGGTCGGCGGTGATGCCTTGGTTGCTCAGCAGGACCATGGCCAGTGATCCCGGGTCGGTGAGCAGTCCGAGCAACAGATGGTCCGGGGTGATCTCGGTGCTGCGGGACGTGTGGGCGGCTTGTTGGGCTTCGACGACGGCGGTGCGGGCGCGAGGGGTGAACCGGCTGAACCCGTCCTTGGGATCCATGGTGTCGAGCCTGGGTTCCTTGGGGACGAAGCGTTTCTGGGCGGCCTGCTTGGTGACGCCCATGCTGCTGCCGATGTCGGTCCACGACGCCCCGGAGCGGCGGGCCTGGTCGACGAAGTGGCCGATGAGATGGTCGGCGATGTCGCCGAGGTGTTCGGCGGCGAGCATCGCGTCGGTGAGTTGATCGAGTGGTTCGGCGTGCACCTTTTTGATCGCCTCGATCAGGTCGTCGAGGCGGATGGTGCCGGCAATCGGATTGGGGGTGGAGGTGTGCGCGGATTCAGGAGATGGAGACATACGTCAACCGTAGGTTGACGATCGGTGATCGTCAACCACAAGTTGACGATGCTACGAGTGGCGCAGCGTGTCCCAGTCGTGCTCGGTTTCCAGTTGCTCGATGGCCTTGGCGGTGCGTTCTTTGAGCACCAGGGTCACGGTCAGGGCGAGCAGGCCACCCACCAGCAGCGCAACCCAGGAGAACCGCGCCAACCACTTCTCGGCGGCCACGCCCAGGTAGTAGACGACGGCCGTGGTGCCGCACGCCCACACGATTCCGCCGGCTGCATTGGCGGCCAGGAAGCGCGTGTAGTGCATCTTGAGGGCTCCGGCCAGTGGCCCGGCGAAGATGCGCAGCAACGCGACGAAGCGGCCGAAGAACACGGCCCAGACGCCCCAGCGGCTGAAGAGCCGGCGAGCGAGTGCGACGTGGCCCGGACCGAAGTGTTTGGGGAACCGGCGGCCGAGGCGTTCGAACAATGACATGCCGAAGCGGCGGCCGATGCTGTATCCGATCGAGTCGCCGATGATGGCGCCGGCGGCGGCGGACAGTCCGACGCCCAGCGGGTCGATGTCCAGGGTGTGCCGAGACGACATGACGGCAGCCGTGACCAGAATGATCTCGCCCGGCAGCGGGATGCCCAGGCTTTCGAGCCCGATCACGAGCCCGACCACGAGATACACCGCTAGCGGCGGGATCGATTGCAGCAGCGCGTCGACGTCCATGCCGCTAAGGATGCACTACTACGGGGTAGCTGGCGGCGCAGGCGCCGCCGGTGCCGGGGCCGGCGCCGGGGCAGGAGCACCGCCGCCTCCGCCGAGGGTGCCGAGAATCGCGATCGCGGCGCGGGCCTGCGGGGAAATGTTGGGCCCCGGCCCGGCGGAATCCGGTGCGGCATCGGTGACGTGCCACGGCTGGCAGCCGCTGGTCTTGAACGCCTTGTCCGTCTCGTCGATGAGCACGACCTGGGGCTTGGCGGTCATGGCGCTGTCGATGACGTTGTTCTTGGCGTGTGGGTCCACGTTGTTCATCCGCCGCCAGTAGCAACGCTTGTCGCCGACGGGTCCGGCGGTGGCGTAGGTACCGGGTGCGATGTCCTTGCCGACGATGAACAGTCCGTCACTGTCGATGCTGGTCTTCAGTCCTCCGGCGGGGGCGGCGGGGCCCGGAGGGGCGGGCGTGGGGTCGGCCACGGCGGTGGCCGCCGATACGCCCCAGCTCACCACGGCCAGTGCCGCGGCGGCGGCGATCGACGTCTTTGAGCTCATGACGTCAAAGTTTAGCTCTTCTAGCTATGTGTGTGGAGCGCTGAGTGGCGGAGAAAACAGCGCAGGGCGTGGGCCGTTGCGGCCCACGCCCTGACGACGTCGTGCGCGAGGATCAGTGCTGCGGTGCGAAAACGCCGCCGACCAGGCCGACGAGCTGCTTCGTGGCGAAGGTGCCGAGCTGGCCCGCACCCTGCTCGTAGTAGGTGCCTGCAGTGCCTGCGGCCTGGTTGTAGTAGGTGCCGGCCTTGCCCAGGGCCTGCTCGTTGTCGGTACCGAACTGGCCGATCGCGTGGTTGAGCTGCGTGCCGAACTGGCCGATCTGCTGGATCGGGTTCGGCGGCGGGGTCGGGGCCGCGGAGGCTGCGCCGGCGCCGGCGAGCGCGACGATTGCGGCGCCTCCAGCGAGAGCGATCGATCCTGCGATGCGGGTGGTGATGTTAGCCATGATTGGTGTCCCTCCTGGAGCGAAACTCGCTTACAGCAAACATTTGTAGTCCACATTTGCGTGTGGCGCAACCAAGTGAGCGAACTTTTCGCAAATTGCTCGTTTGCAGATTCGGATTTGCTGACAGAAACGAGCGAGTTCCGCCGGCTGTTGCCTGCTGGGGCTGGTGTGGCGGCGCGGCGGTCTCGGCGTCCCATGCCCGGTTGAGCGGTCAATAAGCGGCATGAACTGGCCTGATGGCCGTCGCGCGCAACCCCTTGAGTGCGCTGGTCACCCGCGGCGCTCGAGGCGGGGATGTCGGGCCTGCGAATTAGCTAGGCCGAAGGCCATCATCGCCCACTGGCTATTGATAACGCTGCGCCGAGTTGGTTCATCGGCGGATGGCAGTAAATCGTTACGCACCGTGTGAGGCAAATCCACCGGTGTTCACTGTGTCTGCGCCTTCGGGGCGATCGGTGGTTGTGGGATGCCCTGGTGCCATGGGTTGCAAACGCGTAGGCTATGACTGAATGACCAAAGGAGTCATAGCAATGGCAGTGGCGTTCACGCCCGATGAGAAGGACCGCATTGCGCGCACCCTGGTCGATACGGCCGAGCAACTGTTCGCGACCCAGGGCCTGAAGAAGACGTCCTTGGACGAACTTGTCCGGCCCGCGGGGATTGCCAAGGGCAGCTTCTATGCCTTCTTCGACTCGAAGGAGTCGCTCTATCTTGAGGTGATGCTCCGGCGTGCCCCGCTGGTCGGCGCCGGGCTCGCTGAGGCGCTGGGCCGGCCCGTCGATGAGGAGAACCTCGTCGGCCTCATGCGCGCCATCACGGACGTGCTCGTCGACGATCCGTTGTACCGGCGGCTGCTGATGCGTGCCGACGAGCTGACGGCGGTCACCCGCCGCGTCGGGCCCGAACAACTCGCCCGGGTCCTGCCGCAGATCGTCAGTCCTGTGCTCGATCACCTCGCGGCCGGGCAGCGCGCCGGCGTCCTGGTCGACGACATCGCGCCGGAGACGCTGCTCGGCGTCATACGGTCCGTCGGGCTGCTGGTGATGAACCGCGACAGGTTCGGCGCCGAATACGGCGACGTGCTCGAGGCAACCATCCGCACTTTGGCAAGGGGAATGCTCCGATGAAGCTTCTGGACAAGTACGCCCGCGCCGCCGGTATGAGCGACGAGGCCTGGCGCCGCCATGCCAACCCGTGGAGCGTATGGACGCGATTCGCGGCCATCCCGCTGATGATGCTGGCGATCTGGAGCCGCGTTTGGATCGGGTGGTGGGCCCTCGCGCCCATCGGCCTGGTCGTCCTGTGGCTGTGGTGGAATCCGCAAGCGTTCGCACCTGTCGACAGACCGGTCGCCTGGTCGTCCCGTGGTATCTACGGCGAACGGCTGTGGATGCAGGACCGTTCCCGCATGCCGGCGGGTTTCGCTGTGGTGCAAAGAATTTGGATAGTCGGCGCGTTGGCCGGGGCCGCGCTGCTGACGTGGGGGCTCGCCGCCCTGCTCATCTGGCCGGCGGTGTTCGGCGCCGTCCTCGTCGGGTACGGGCAGCTGTGGCGGATCGACCGGCTGGGCATCTTCTACGACCAGGTGGCCGCCGGTTGGTGACCGGCGCCCCTAGCGTGCGCTGATCAGCCTTCGCAGGCGATGCCGTCGTTGTCGCGGTCCTGGGATGCCTTGTAGTCGGGGTCGCCTTGCGGGATGTTGTAGCGGCCGTCGGCGTGGGCCGCCGAACAGTTCTTGTACCCGGATGCCTGCGCGACGGGGGCGATGGCCACCCCGGCGGAAGTGATCAGGGCAGCAACGATCAACGCACGCAACATTTCGACCTCGGAGAGTTAGCTCGGATCGGCAATATGCCGATATTGCGAGCTGGACGCTACAACCATCTTCACTGGACTGGGCATGGATTCGAGAAAAAACAGCGCGAAGGTACGAATATATTGCGGGTTGCTGGTTGTCGGCGCAGCCGCCAGGGCGAAAAAGAAAGACCCGGTTCGGAAACCGGGTCTGTTCTGAAACTCTGGTGCGCGATACTGGGATTGAACCAGTGACCTCTTCCGTGTCAGGGAAGCGCTCTCCCGCTGAGCTAATCGCGCCGGGTTGAACCTTTTGGAGGTGGAGACGGGAATCGAACCCGTGTGCACGGCTTTGCAGGCCGTTGCCTCACCACTCGGCCACTCCACCACTGGGGCTGATGCCATTCGCACCTTCGAGCGGATGACGGGATTCGAACCCGCGACCCTCACCTTGGCAAGGTGATGCGCTACCAACTGCGCTACATCCGCGTTTCGCTTCGGTTGAACTTTGTTCGTCCGTTGCGATGCAAGACATTAGTGCACGAATGCGAGCAGACACAAATCGCGTGAAAACCGCTGGTAAACGGGCTGGTTCGCGCAGGTGACCGAGTCTTGGCCGGTGTTGCGGGCGTTGTGTCCCGTGACTCCTGAGGCGATGCGGGGGCGGTCCCGGGTGCCGGACGTGTGTGACCGGAGACGTCGGGGTGCGATTCCCGTTCGGGTCGCCGAACGTGTTAGTGTCTGTCGTCGCACCGATCCGATCGGTGAGATTCCCCGGTCTCGTAGCTCAGGGGGAGAGCGTCCGCCTCACACGCGGAAGGTCACTGGTTCGATCCCAGTCGGGACCACCACGCAAAACCTCCGTCACGCATCGTCGGGCATGACGGTTTCCCATTGTCCGAACAGCTGCAGTTTCGCGCTGGCCGCCAGCTTCATCGAGGCGGAGTTATCGAGCTGGCACCGGTATTGCGGCTCGTAGCCCTCGTTGAGCGCATAGCGAAACATCTCACGTACCAACGTCTTTGCGTGCCCTTGACCGCGTACGGCACCGAGGGTCAGCACTCCGATGTCTGCCAACGGAAACTCCGCGTCCCACGGATACATGCTGCCGATACTGACGAGGCGTCCGTGTTCGTCGAACGCGCCGAAAACTGCCCAGTGGTCGAGTTCGACGTACGCGCCGTCCCAGTCTTCTTCGGACACAGCCGCTTTGAACGACGCAAAGATGTCGGCGTCGCCACCGGTGAGCGGTCGGACATTGGTCGAAGCTATCTCGTCGAGGATGTCGTCGGCCGCCGATTCTGAGAGATAAAACACATTGTCGGCGCCGTTCAGCGCGACGCCCCGGGCCGCGAGCGCGGCTCTGATGTCGGCCTCGGTCGGATTGCCGAGTGCGGCAATGTCATTGGTCAACACGTCCGCGATGGCAGGGCTTACAGCGATCGACACGCGGTCGTCGCCTGCGGTGCGGAGGATGGCGACGCGTTCGTCGTGCGCGCGGTCCGGGTTGACGGTAATCGTCACAGTTTCGTTGCCGTGCAACGGTTTCCCGCTGAACGCGGCAGTCCAGTAGTCGGTGATGACCGGTGAGAATTCGGGCACTGAAGAAACTCCTGGAGGCGCGCTGGTGGGGTGTGGCAGGCAGGTCGCATCTTCCAGAGGCTTCGTTCGATTGGCAACGCATTTTCTCGCGCCACCGACCGGGCTGCTACCTTAATGAACATAGTTTTCATTATCGTTAGCGGGGCGGAGGGACTGGTGATGGCAATGCCGGTGTGGATGGCGTCGCCGCCGGAGGTGCATTCGGCCTTGCTCACCAGCGGTCCCGGCCCAGGACCGCTGCTCGCGACCGCCGCTGAATGGACCTCGTTGGGCGCGACCTACACGGCGGTCGCCGAGGAACTTCGCGCCCTCCTCGCCGCAACGCATGCGGGGGCGTGGCAGGGACCGACAGCCGAGATGTATGTGGCAGCGCACGCCCCGTATCTGGCGTGGCTGACCCAGAGCAGTCTCGAAAGCAACGCCCGTGCGGCCCAACATCAGGCCATCGCCGGTGCGTACAGCGTCGCACTGGCCACGATGCCCACCCTTGCCGAACTTGCCGCCAACCACGCCACGCAGGCCGCGCTGGTGGCCACAAACTTCTTTGGTATCAACACAATTCCTATTGCGGTCACCGAGGCCGACTATGTCCGGATGTGGGTGCAGGCCGCCACCGCGATGGCGACGTACGAAGCCGTGTCCGACGTGGCGACGACGTCAGCGCCGCACCCCACGCCCGCACCGTCGATCGTGGAGCATGACGACCACGATCACGACGACCATGACCATGACCACGATCACGACCATGACCACGATCACGACCACGGCCACGGCGATCTGGACCCCACCGACCTGGAGTGGTGGTTCGACGTGGGTGCCGAGATGGGCGAGCATCTCGAATTGCTGTGGAACAACTTGCTGACCGATCCCGCTGCGCTGCTGACCAATCTCCCGATGGTGTTGGCGGACGTGACTTTTCACGCCTCCCAGCTGGCTTCGGTGCTCGGCCAGTTCGCGCCGGCGTTGATCCAGCCGGCGTTGGGGCTGGCGATTGCCAACCTCGGCTGGGTGGCCGGATTTGCGGGGCTGGCCGGTATCCAGGTGGCCCCGGAGACAGTCGGCGCGGAACCTCTGCCCGCGGCGCAGGAACTGCCCACGCCCGCTACCGCGGCAACCCCCGCGCCCAGCGTGGCTTCGACGGCGACGCCGGCGTCCGCACCGGCAAGTGCTCCCGCGTCGGCAGCGACCGGCACCGTGTCGTCGCCCGCTCCGCCGCCCACCTCACCGCCGCCGATCGCAGACCCGGGCTTCCCCTACGCGGTCGGTGACGGCTCGGGTATCGGCGCGAGCGTGTGGCTTCAGCGTCAGACTCGCGCTGAATCCACGGCATCAGCACAGGCATCGACAACTGCCCGAGAAGCCTCAGCTGCGACGGCGGCGGCCCGGCAGGCACGCAGGCGCCGCGGCCGACGTAAACAAGAAGGGGACGCCGTCGAATACATGGACCTGGGCGTCGCCCCGGAATGGGAATCCGGCGTCTCCGGCAGCGGCGCCGGCCCCATCGGGTTCACCGGCGCCGTATCCCGGTCCGGCGCGACGCCGACGGGCTTGACGGCGGCGACGAGTGACGAATTCGGCGAAGGAGTGCGAGCACCGATGCTGCCCAGTACCTGGAATCCTGCCGAGACCGACGTCGCCGACTGACGGCCATTGCTCGGCCTTTCGTTCCTGGTCCGAGTCCGATCGTCGGGGGTGGCGAGGCGTTACCAGGGGGCTTCAGCCCAGCCGAGGTAGGTCGCGCCGGGGGTGGGGTTCCAGTTCGGGAGGACCTGCACGGTGTGTCCGGCGCCGGCCAGGCCGTGGTAGCTGCGGCTTACGCCACCAGAAACGAAGGTGCCGTCTGCCTGGGCGATGTCAACGTGGCCTTGATGAACGCCGTTCCACACGTCCAGGTCGCTGACCGAGAAAACCAGCGCCCCGGGCGGCGGGGTGCCGTCCATGCGGATTTTTCCTTGGCTGGCCAGTCGGTCGTGGAACGCCAGTGCTGATGTGGCGCCGAGCGCGGGCTGGCCGTAGGCGTTGGCGACGAACTTGCCGCAGGCGAAGTCGTAGGCGTCCGAGCCGATTTGGCCGTTTGCCCAGGCGACGGCGTTGGCCGCTTTCGACGAAGACTGGGCTGGTGGCGGCGGAGCGGCCCCGCCGCCGGAGCCACAATCGCTGGTCACGTCATTGAGGGTCCCGGTTTCGATGTCGACGTCGGCGACGAAGTGCCCATCGGAGGTTTGGTACCAGAGGTTGTCCCAGCCGCCCGGGATGTTGAAGCTGAAGAAGCCCTTCACGGGCTGGCCGCGTCGGGAGCACACCAGCGTCACCCTGTCGCCGGGGTTGTACCAACCGTCTTGATGGGAGCCGAGGTTGGCATCAGACATGCGCTGGGTTTTCACTTTGACGGTGGCGGTCGGATCCGCATGGGCCGGCGCGGCCAGTGCCATGGTCAGCAGCGCGCCCGCGGCGCAGATCGCCGTGATCGTGCTTCGTTTCCCGAGAGCCGCGCTCTTGTGCCGCAAATAGCCAGATGTAGTGAAGTCTTGAGCATTGGAGGTCGAACTTGTATGCGCAAACTTTCCTGTGCGTCTGTTCACGGAACCTCCTCATGTGCGGGAGCTACCAATGTGGCAGCGGTCCAATAGATATCAGATTGCGTTTGCCTGCGGCAATGGAATGCCGGCGCAAATGTGGCAAACAGGAGAAGATCCGTCCGATCGGATGACACAGCAAACCATCCGCACTATTGGCGCGGCCGGCGGGCTGCCATCTCGGAGATCGAACCGCTGACTTGGCGACTCACGCAAAAATGACACGACCCGAGAAACCCGGGCGTGGCGCAGATTGAGGGGGCCGATCCTCTTCGCACGTCACACGTGCGTTCTGTAAAGGCCTGTGTGCCAAGGACTTCCGTGCGAGTCTAGGCGGACTCGTTCTTCTCGACCTTGTCGGCCGCGGCCAACGCGTTGAGCTGGTTCTGCAGCAGCTGCATCGAGGTGCGCGCGTAGATCATCTGGCTCGTGATCGCCATCTGGGCGCGCCCGCGGCCGAGGAAGGTGACGAACCAGGTGAACAGCGTCGTCACCCGGTTCTTGTACCCGACGAGATAGACCAGGTGCAGCACCAGCCACGAGAGCCACGCGAGCGGCCCGGCGAATTCCAGCTTCTTCTTCGTCAGTGGCACCGGGACCTGCGCGACCGCATCGAAGCGCGACACGGTGGCCATGCTGCCCTTGTCCCAGTATTTGAAGGGCTCGCGGTTGGCGGGGTCGTCGTGGCCGGCCAGCGACTGCTTGATGATGTCGGTGGCGTAGGTGGCGCCCTGGATCGCGCCCTGCGCCATGCCGGGCACGCCCGGCACGGCCATCAGATCGCCGACGACGAACACGTTGGGGTGTCCCTTGACGGTGAGGTCGGGTTCGACGAGGACGCGGCCGGCGCGGTCCGTCTCGGTGCCGTCGGACTGTTCGGCGATGAGCTTGCCGAGCGGACTCGCCTGCACACCGGCCGACCAGACCTTGCACGCGCAGTCGATGCGGCGCTCGGTGCCGTCCTTGTCCTTGACGGTGATGCCCCGGTAATCGACGTCGCTGACCATGGCGTTCAGCTGGATTTCGACACCGAGCTTCTCCAGGCGTTTCTGTGCCTTGGCGCCGAGCTTGGGGCCCATGGGCGGTAGCACCGCGGGGGCGGCGTCCAGCAGGATCACGCGGCAGTCCTGCGGCTCGATGCTGCGGAACGCCCCCGCCAGGGTGCGTTCGGCGAGTTCGGCGATCTGCCCGGCCAGTTCGACGCCGGTGGGTCCGGCGCCGACGACGACGAACGTCAGCCGGCGTTCACGCTCCGCGGGGTCGGTGACCACCTCGGCGGCCTCGAACGCACCCAGAATGCGGCCACGCAACTCGAGGGCGTCGTCGATGGTCTTCATCCCCGGGGCGAACGTCGCGAAGTGATCGTTGCCGAAGTAGGACTGCTGGGCGCCGGCCGCGACGATCAGGCTGTCGAACGGTGTGACGGTCTCCTGCGACATGAGCTTGGAGGTGACGGTCTGGGCGTTCAAGTCGATGTGTTCGACCTCGCCGAGTCGGACCGTGACGTTCTTCTGCTTGCGCAGGACCAGTCGCGTCGTCGGGGCGATCTCGCCTTCCGACAGGATGCCGGTGGCGACCTGGTAGAGCAGCGGCTGGAACAGGTGGGTTGTCGTGCGCGAGATCAAGGTGATGTCGACGTCGGCGCGTTTGAGGGCCTTGGCGGCTTGCAGGCCACCGAATCCCGATCCGACGACGACGACGCGGTGACGCGGCGAAGCGATGGTCATGTTGCTCCTTCGGGTACAACCGTGAGGACCGAACGACAGGGCAAACATACTGGGAGTTGACGAACTATGGGCGGCAACGGGTTGACCCGCGGTGGAACGCCGCCGGCCGGGGCACGTTGACGCGCGGGCCGAGGGGGATTCGTCGTCGCGCCGCCTAGCGATCTGCCGGCATTTCGATCCCCATCTGCCGCAAGGCCTTTCGCATGGAGCTGTCTCCACGGTCCAGGTAGCCGCTCAGCTGGTCGAGTGCGGCGTCTGCGGTGCCTGGCGTCATCATCGTGCAGACGTGCGCGAACGAGCGAAAGTTGTCGATGCTGTCCTGCAACGACGAGTTGACTTCTTCGTCGGGGGTCGGCAGGTTCTTGCCGAGATCGTCCAAAGTCCCTTGTAGCTTGGTGCAGTCCCGCGACATGGTGACGAAGTCGTGTGCGGTCATCGCTTCCCCGACGGTGCCGAGGGTGCCACCCAGGCTGGACACCGAATCGGTGATGGGGCGTTGCCACTTGAGATCGTCCGGCGCGCCGGCCTGCCCGGGCACGGTCTGCGTGCAGGCGCTGAGCAGCGCACCTGCCACTGCCAGTGCCGCGATTCGACGCATACATCCAGCGTAGGCGAGTCGGTGGCCTCGTGAGAGCCTGGCGGTATGAGGCGCACTGTGATCCGAGGCGCGTCGGCGCTGGTCGTCGCGTTGGTCGTCACGGTGGCCGCGGGGTGCGGCGCGCCGGCCGAATCTCCGCCATCGGCGCTGAAGGTGTGCAGTACCGGCGACTACCGTCCGTTCACCTACCGCGACCCCGACGGCCAGTGGAGCGGCATGGACATCGATCTGGTCCGGGATTTCGCCCGGGCGTCCGACGTGGAACTGCAGCTCGTGCCGACCAGTTGGCCGACGCTCATGGCCGATCTGGGCCAGAAGTGCGAGCTGGCCGTCGGGGGTATCAGTATCACTGCCGACCGGGCCGCCAAGGCGCTGTTCTCCGCGCCGTATCTGCGCGACGGCAAGGCTGCCGTCGTGCGGTGCGCCGACGCCGCGAAATACCGGTCCCTGCCGGACATCGACCGCGGGGGAGTGCGGGTGGTCGTCAATCCCGGCGGCACCAACGAACAATTCGACCGCGCCCATCTGCGCCACGCGACCATCGTCGAATACGCCGACAACAACCGCATTTTCGATCAGGTCATCGACGGCAAGGCCGATGTCATGATCACCGACGGCAGCGAAATCCGTTGGCAGGTTACGCAACATCCACAATTGTGCGGGGTGTCGACCGACCAGCCGTTCACCGCAGCACAGAAGGCCTACCTGATGCCGGCGGGCGCCACGGCACTGCAACAACGAATCAACAAGTGGCTCAGTGCCATTCAACGCAACGGGAGCTATGCGACCGTCAGCCGGAAGTGGCTGGGTGCGGATATCGGTCCGAAGTGACGGTCTGTCAGCGCAGCGCGCCGTTGATCACCGGCTTGTCGATGACACCCATCTCCACGCCCCATTTGGTGGCGATCTCGCGGTATTCGCCGGTCTGCATCAGGTGTTTCAGCGCCGCCTGCAGCGCGGCGGCGAGCGACGAGCCCTTGGCCACGGGCCACCCGTACGGCTGCGCGTCGACGATTCCGCCGGCGGCTTCCAGCTTGCCGCCGCTGAGTTTGATCGCGTAGCCGGTAACGGGCGAGTCGGCTGCCATGGCGTCGACGGTGCCGGCCAGCAGCGCCGCGGTGACGCCGTCCTGACCGGCGATGGGGACGATCTCGATCGGCGCGACGCCCGCTGCCACACACGCGGCACTGCGGGCCGGCAAGTGGTCGGTCTCCTCGACCGAGCCCAAGTGCACGCCCACCCGGAGTCCGCACGCCGCGTTGGGATCCACACTCGATCCGACCCGCCGCGCCCACAGGACACCGGCTTTGAAGTACGTCACGAAGTCGGCCGACTTCTCGCGCTGTTTGGTGTCGGTGGTCGAGGACGCACCGACCGAGATGATGCCGTCGTGCACCGAGGCGACGATCTTGGAGATTCCGATCTCGCGAAACTCCGGTTCCAGCCCGAGCACCCGGCTCACCGCGGTCATCAGGTCGACGTCGAAACCCGTGAACTTTCCGTCGGGACCCTTGAATTCATTTGGCGCATAAGGGATGTTGACCCCGACCGTCAGCCGGCCCGAGTCCTTGAGGTCGGCAGGCAGCTTGGCGGCGATCGACGGGACCGACCCCGACGGTCCGACTTCGTACTGCCGCGACCAGTAGAGCCAGGCGGTGCCGGCACCGGCGGCCAGCACGACCACGGCGCCGACGGCGATGACGATGCGCCGGGTGCGGCCCTTCGGTTCGGCGGTCTGGACCGAATGACGGCCCGATCCCGATGGCCGCGATCCCGACGGCTTCGAGGCCCTGACCTGCGCACTCAGTGCGGCGCGGGCGTCCGCGGCGAGTTCGCCGGCGTGCTGGTAGCGCTTGGCGGGCTTCTTGGCCATGCCTTTGGCGATCACCTCGTCGAACGCGGCGAGGCGCCGGTCGACGTCGGACGGCTTCGGCGCGGGAGCGCTGACGTGCCCGGCGATCTGGTGCTCGAGACTGTCGGCCGGATACGGCCGCCGGCCGGTGAGGCATTCGTACAGCACGCAGGTCAGCGCGTAGATGTCCGACCGCGGATCGGCCTGGCCGCCCTCGAACCGCTCGGGCGCCATGTAGGCCAGCGTGCCCAGAGTGCTTCCGGCCGTGGTCAATCCGTGCTCACCGGCGGTGCGGGCGAGGCCGAAGTCGATGAGGTACGCGAAGTCGTGGTCGGTCACCAGGATGTTGGACGGCTTGATGTCCCGGTGGATGAGTCCGGTTTGATGTGCCGCGTCCAGCGCCGCGGCGATCTGCTCGACGACGCCGACAGAGAATGCGGGAGTCGGGCGGTGCTCGATGTCCGCCAGGATTTCGGCGAGGGTGCGGCCCTCGATGAGGCGCATGTCCAGGTACAGCTGGTTGTCGATCTCGCCGAAGCCGTGAATGGGGACGACGTGCGGCTCGTTCAGGCCGGCGGCGGCCTGGGACTCGCGCTTGAACCGCTCCTGGAACACCGGGTCCTTGGCGAGGTGCGGTGGCAGCACCTTGAGCGCGACGGTGCGCTGCGTGTGCGTGTCGTAGGCGACGTACACCTCGCCCATACCGCCGCGGCCTATGAGTTCGCGCAGCTCGTAGTGCCCGAATCGTGTCGGCTCCAACCAGCACTCCTTGGCAGTGTCAGTGTCTCGTGAAAGCTACAACACGTGGTCGGCGGTGGCCGGGTGAATCACAGTCGCGTGGTCTGGCGCGGTCGGCGGGCATCGGATCGCGTGCGAAATTGACCCTTGCCGTTCGAACATTTGTTCGATAGAATAGGGCATGGAAATCGCGCCGGTGTGATGTATCAGGACTTCGGTGACAGTTCTGTATCAGGACATCGGTGACAGTTGATGTATCAGGACATCGGTGACGTTTCGTCTGGTTTGGGGTGTGAGCCGCGGGGTTTTCCGTTGCCGACGTAGGTCACTCCGGGTGCGGGCCGGGTGTGCTCGATGAGGATTTCGCCGTCGAGGTCAGCCACGATGATCTTGTCGCCGTCGGTGGCGACCAAGACCTCGTGCAGGCCGTGTCGGCCGCCGACTTTGTAGATGACCCCGCCGAGCATGAATGTGCCGGCGGTGGTCAGCGTCCGGATGCTGGTGGTCGCGGGTAGCTCTGGTGGGGGCTGGAGCTGTTTGACGGCGGCCTGGATCAGCAGAGGCGGGTCGGGCTGGGGTCGGGGCGGGTCGGCTTTGGCGGTCGCTTCCCACGCGGTCAGCGGGGTGATGCGCCCGGGAAGCCCCTGATGTGGGCGCTCGGTGTTGTAGATGCGGTCGAACTCGTCGACCTGGGCCTGTAGTTCGGCAAGGGTCTCGGCGAGAGGCTGTTTATCCAGGTAGCGGAACAAGGTCTGATGGAAGCGTTCGTTTTTGCCTTGGGTGGTCGGTTTGTAGGGCTTGCCGGTGATGGCCTGGACTCCCAGGGTCCCAACATGATTAACGAATCTTCCGGTCAATCCGCGGCGCGAAGGATTGAGCGCGAGTCCGTTGTCCGACAGCAGTCGTTGGGGCACCCCGTGAGCGGCGACGGCCTTGTCAAAGACGGCGATCGCTGCCTCAGTGGTCTCGCCCCACGCCACGTGCGAGGCGACCGCGTAGCGGGAGTGATCATCGATGAGCTGGAAGATCACACATTTGCGTCCGCGGGCCAGGACGTACTCGGTGCCATCGAGTTGCCAGCAGGCGTTCGGGGCCGGGTAGACGAACCGTCGCCACGCCGAGCGGGGCTTTTTCTTCGGCTCCCGACGCGCCACGCCCGCTTCGCGGAAGATGCGGGCCAATGACGCCGTGGACGGGACCTGCGCCAGGCCCATCGCGTGCATCTTCTCGTGCACGCTGACCGGCCCATGGTCCAACCCGCAGGACTCCAGGGCAGCACGCACTCCGACGGCCTGTTCCTTGACCTCATCGCGCAACGTCGACGGGCTCGACTTCGGCCGTCGGGTCCGCGGTTCGAGCACCGCGGCCGAGCCGTCAGTCTTGGCGCGGTTACGCAACGCGTAGAACGACTTCCGCGAGATTCCATGCTCGGCACAGAACGTCGAGACCGCCCCACGAGGCGCGTCATCGGGCCACTGTGCGATCGCCAGACGGACACGAGGATCGATCGGTTCATGAACAGCCACCACCTGAGCCTGCGGACCCAAGTGTCACCACCAAGACCACCCAAACTGTCACCGATGTCCTGATGCAGAACTGTCACCTATGTCCTGCGACATGACACGGAAATCGCGCCGGATCTCACCCCACTCCTTGATCGGCTGCGTGACGTGGTCGTCCCTGAGGACATTGCGGGCGAGGACGCTGTCAACGTCATGCGGGTGCTGCAGCTGATCCGCGGCGTGATCGATCATCTGGCGGCGACGGTGGCTGGGGTGCTGGACCGCAGTGGTGTGGCGGCGGCGCAGGGCCGCACGGTGCGGGAGCTGTTGACGTCGCTGGGGTGTGCGCCCGCGGTGGCTGAGCGGCTGGTGCGGGTCGGTGGCGCGCTGCCGTTGTTGCCGACGCTGGCGGCGCATGCCGGCGATGGGGTGGTCTCCGGTGAGCATGTCGATGCGATCGTGAAGGGCATCAACCACATTCAGGCGCGTGCACCCGGTCCGGTCAGCGAGGCGGCCCGGTTCGCGCAGGTGACGGATTTGTTGGGGCAGTTCTTCTCCGGTGCTACTCCGGCCGCGATCGGCGACCGGGCCCGCCGGCTGGGGAACCGGGTCGCCGCGGCCGAAGGCGGGTTGCCCGCGGCGGAGGACCGCTCGATCAACACCCTCGATCACCGCGTCACCAGCGATGGACGCCTGCAGGTGCGGGCCGACCTGGATGCCGAAGTCGGCGCCAAGTTGGTGGCCGCGGTCGAAGAGCTGTCGGCGCCGCGCCCCGAACCCGACGGCAGCACCGACACCCGATCAGCAGGACGGCGCCGGGCCGACGCCCTCGAAACCGTGTTGGACATCGCGGCCCGCGGCGGAGATGTCGCGTCGGCGCCGCGCACACAGTTGTTGGTGACGGTGCCCGCCGACACCCCCGACCTCGCTCGGTTGGAGTTCATGGGGTCGATCAGCACCATGACCCTGGAGCGGTTGACCTGCGACACCGCGGTGACGACGGTGATCGTGGACGGCGAACAGGTACCCCTGGACATGGGCCGCGAGAAACGTCTGTTCCCGGCGCCTCTGCGCAAAGCGTTGTATCTGAGGGATCAGTGCTGCATCAAATGCGGCGCCCCACCCGGGCGCACCCACGCCCACCACATCGTGCACTGGACCCACCACGGCGAAACATCACTGGGCAACGGGTGCCTACTGTGCCCGGCCTGCCACGCCAACGTCCACCACGACGGCTGGGACGTCGTCATGGGCCTGGACAAACACCCCTGGCTCATCCCACCCGCCAGCGTCGACTCACAGCGCACACCGATCCCCGCCTACAACCGCCGCACCATGCGACTCGACGTAGCTGCATAGCACATAAAGCGTTGTGCACCTTGATAACTGAACAGTGTTGCGGTGACCGCCGGATCGCTCACACCGCGCGCAGATAGCGCTCGCCGATGAAGCGCTGCGCCACCCGGGCGACCGGCGCACCAAGCCGGCTCCACCACAGCGCCGGGCGCGAGAACGCGGTGATTGCGGCATACACGTCATCGGTGTCGGGGTCATAGCGCACGCAGAACAACTCTTCGCCGGACTCCGGGTGGCCCGGAAGCGTCCCGTACGCGAAACCGCGCCGGTCGGGTTCGTCGACGACATAAACCACGCGGCAGGGCACCCGCATCGGTCCGAGTCTGCCGAGCATGTCGGTGCCGGACGCCGCGGTCACGGTGGTCGCCTCCACCTTCATCCCGACGCCGCGCTGCATGCCCCAGCGCATGACGGCGTCAGCGCCCGCGTCGAATCGGGCTCGGCCGGAGCCGATTTGGCGCGCCGCATGGACATGGTGGTAGCCGCTCGGCAGGTTCCCGGCGGTCGCCCCGACATCGGGATAGGTGAATGCCAGCCCGGTCAGGTCGCTCAGTCGCATGAGGCCACCTTGCCACCGTGATAAGAGAAACAGGTGGACAACACCGAGGCCGTGCATGCAGGCGGGGGATTCAATCCGCCCCGACCCACCACCCAGGGCGGGCCGGATTACGGCCGGTTCGTCGAATCCGTCCGCGCCGCCGGTGACCACGCCCGCGGCGCCGACGCGCCCGATGACGTGATCACCCAGGCCGCGAATCTCATCGAGCAGGCCAACGCCCTGCTGGCGCCGTACCGCGCAGACGAGTGGCACTCACCGTCGGGCCGTCGCCTCGACCTGCCGAACCGCGGCAACGTCCTGAACGTCCCGTCCGATCTGAAGGTCGTCGACGGCCGGATCGCCGGTCCGGTCCGGTTCCGCCGCTTCCATCTGGGCCGCAACGGGGCTGCGCACGGCGGGTCCATCGGGCTGCTGTTCGACTCGGTGCTGGGGCATGCCGCCTACCGGCTCACCGACAGCCCGTTCCAACGCACCGCCTACCTGCACATCAACTACCGGAAGATCGTTCCCGTCGAGCGGGACCTGCACGCCACGGCGACCCTGGAGCGCGTCGAGGGCCGCAAGATCTTCATCACGGGCGCGCTGCTGGACGGCGACACGGTGCTCGCCGACGCCGAGGCCCTCTTCGTCAGGCTCAAGCCGGGTCAGCCTTGAGGCGGCGCTGGGCCGCGAAGCGATGACCGGTGCCGATAGCATGGTCGCGATCGTCACCTAACCAGTAGGAGTGTCTCGATGACCGCCGTCGCAAGCCCCGCACCAGCAGCCCCGATCCGGGTCGCTGCCGGGACTACCGCCGGCGCCGCGGTCCGCGAGGCCGGACTGCCGCAGCGCGGCGAGGTCGACGCCGTCGTCGTGGTCAAGGATGCCGACGGCCGCCTGCGCGACCTGTCCTGGACTCCGGAGGTCGACGTCGAGGTCGTCCCGGTGGCCGCGAATACCGAGGACGGCCGCAGCGTCATCCGCCATTCGTGCGCCCACGTGCTGGCCCAGGCCGTGCAGGACCTGTTCCCGGACGCCAAGCTCGGCATCGGGCCGCCGATCACCGACGGCTTCTACTACGACTTCGATGTCGCCGAGCCGTTCACGCCCGAGGATCTGGCGAAGCTCGAGAAGCGCATGCAGAAGATCATCAAGGACGGTCAGCTGTTCGACCGCCGCGTGTACGAGTCGAAGGATCAGGCCCGCGAAGAGCTGGCCAAGGAGCCGTACAAGCTCGAGCTGGTCGACGACAAGTCCGGTGACGCCGACATCATGGAAGTCGGCGGCGACGAGCTGACGGCTTACGACAACCTCAATCCCCGTACCCGCGAACGGGTTTGGGGTGACCTGTGCCGTGGCCCGCACATCCCGACCACCAAGCACATCCCGGCGTTCAAACTCACTCGCAGCAGCGCCGCGTACTGGCGTGGTGACCAGAAGAACGCCAGCCTGCAGCGCGTCTACGGCACTGCGTGGGAGTCGCAGGAGGCGCTCGACAAGCACCTCGAACTGATCGAGGAGGCGCTGCGCCGCGACCACCGCAAGTTGGGCGTGGAGCTGGACCTGTTCAGCTTCCCCGACGAGCTCGGTTCGGGCCTGCCGGTGTTCCACCCCAAGGGCGGGATCATCCGGCGCGAGCTGGAGGACTACTCGCGCCGCAAGCACCAAGAGGCGGGCTACGAGTTCGTCAACACCCCGCACATCACCAAGGAGCAGCTGTACATCACCTCGGGCCACCTGGAGTGGTACGCCGACGGCATGTACCCGCCGATGCACATCGACGCGGAGTTCAACGAGGACGGCACGCTGCGCAAGCCGGGGCAGAACTACTACCTCAAGCCCATGAACTGCCCCATGCACCACCTGATCTTCCGGTCGCGGGGGCGGTCGTACCGTGAGCTGCCGCTGCGGCTCTTCGAGTTCGGCAGCGTCTACCGCTATGAGAAGTCCGGTGTCGTCCACGGCCTGACCCGCGTGCGCGGCATGACGCAGGACGACGCGCACATCTACGTCACGCGTGAGCAGATGCGCGACGAGCTCACCACGCTGCTGCAGTTCGTGCTCGACCTGCTGAGTGACTACGGTCTGGACGACTACTACCTGGAGCTGTCGACCAAGGACCCGGACAAGTACGTCGGCGATGACGAAATGTGGGAAGAGGCCACCGAGACCTTGCGTGAGGTCGCCGAGGCCTCCGGCCTGGCCCTGGTGCCGGACCCGGGCGGCGCCGCGTTCTACGGCCCCAAGATTTCCGTCCAGGTCAAGGATGCGCTGGGGCGAAGCTGGCAGATGTCGACCATCCAGCTGGACTTCAACATGCCCGACCGGTTCGAGCTGGAGTACACCGCGGCCGACGGCAGCCGGCAGCGCCCGGTGCTCATCCACCGGGCCTTGTTCGGCTCCATCGAGCGGTTCTTCGGCGTGCTCACCGAGCACTACGCCGGCGCGTTCCCGGCGTGGCTGGCCCCGGTGCAGGTCGTCGGCATCCCTGTCGCCGACCCCCACCTCGACTACCTGTATGACGTTGCAGCCCAACTGAAGTCGCGCGGCGTGCGGGTCGAGGTCGATGGTAGCGACGACCGGATGGCGAAGAAGATCGTCAATCACACCAACCAGAAGGTGCCGTTCATGTTGCTCGCAGGCGACAAGGACATCGAATCCGGCGCGGTGAGTTTCCGGTTCGGTGACCGCACCCAGATCAACGGGGTCCCGCTGGCCGAGGCCATCGACCTGATCACGGGGTGGATCGCCCGCCGCGAGAACGCCGTCCCGACAGCAGAACTGGTGAACGAGGCGCGGGGCGCGCAGGCGTGACCGAGGATCGGAGCATAGTGGACCGAGGCGTCGGCGACGTCGACTATCTGCAGCGGCTCTGGACGCCGCACCGGATGAGCTACATCGTCGACGCTCCGATGAAGGGTGGCGAGGGCACGTCCGCGGGCTCGAAGCAGCCCTTCATCGACATCCCCACGATGTCCGACGAGGAGGGCCTGATCGTCGCGCGCGGCGAGCAGGTCTACGCGGTGCTCAATCTCTACCCGTACAACCCGGGCCACCTCATGGTGGTGCCGTACCGGAAGGTCTCCGAACTCGAGGACCTCACCGAGGCCGAGAGCAGCGAGCTGATGTCGTTCACCCAGAAGGCGATTCGGGTGATGAAGTCCATCTCGAACCCGCACGCCTTCAACGTCGGGCTCAACCTGGGCACGTCCGCCGGCGGCTCGCTGGCCGACCATCTGCACATGCACGTCGTGCCGCGCTGGGGCGGCGACGCCAACTTCATCACGGTCATCGGTGGCACCAAGGTGATCCCGCAGTTGCTGCGTGACACCCGCAAGCTGCTCGCCGACGAGTGGGCGGCGCAGGACGGGAAAACGAACCCGTGAGTGACTTCTACCTGCTGACCCGCGCGGCCTACACCAAGGTGAGCCGCCCGCTGGCCCGGGGTGCACTGCGCATCGGGCTGACGCCGGACAGCGTCACTGTCATCGGAACCACCGCGTCGGTCGTCGGTGCGCTAACTCTCTTCCCGACGGGGCACCTCTGGTACGGCGCTCTGGTCGTCTGGTTCTTCGTGTTGGCCGACATGCTCGACGGCGCCATGGCCCGCGAACGCGGCTACGGCACCCGCCTCGGCGCGGTACTCGACGCGACGTGCGACCGCATCGGTGACGGTGCGGTGTTCTGCGGCCTGCTGTGGTGGATCGCCTTTGAGATGCACGACAAGCCGCTGGCCATCGCCACGTTGATCTGCCTGGTCACCTCGCAGGTCATCTCGTACGTCAAGGCCCGCGCCGAGGCCAGTGGACTGAACGCCGACGGCGGCATCATCGAACGCCCGGAACGGCTGATCATCGTGCTGGTGGGCGCCGGGTTCTCGGACCTGCCCGTCCACCCGCTGCCGTTGGCGCTGCCCATCGCGATGTGGCTGCTGGCCGTCGCGAGCATCATCACGCTGGGCCAGCGGCTCGCCTCGGTGCGCCGGTCGCCGGGCGCAGATGCACCGCTGCCGTCGAGTTCGCCCACGAAGGAGCCGCAATGAGCGTCCCTACCGGCGGGGTGCCGTCCTTCGGGGGCTTCGACGTCCCGATGGGCGAGCAGCTCAAGGACCTCGGTTACGCCGCGGGGTGGGGTCTGATCCGGACCATGCCGGAGTTCGCCGCCCGCAACGTGTTTGACGCGGGTGCGCTGTATGCGGCCCGCGGCGGCGGCCCCGAGCAGTTGCGCAAGAACCTGTCCCGGGTGCTCGGCGTCCGGCCGGCCAAGGTGCCGGGCCGCGTCATCCGAGCCTCGCTCGCGTCGTACGGCCGGTACTGGCGGGAGGCCTTCCGGCTGCCGTCGATGAACCAGCGCACCCTGGGTGAGAGGCTCCGGCACTGTCTGGTCGGGACCGAGAACATCGCGGCGGGACTGCAGCGCGGCAAGGGCGTCATCCTGGCGGTGCCGCACAGCGGCAATTGGGACATGGCCGGCGTCGCGGTGGTGCACCAGTACGGAAAGTTCACCACCGTCGCCGAACGGCTCAAGCCCGAGTCTCTCTACAACCGTTTCGTCGAGTACCGCGAGTCGCTGGGATTCGAGATTCTGCCGCTGACCGGGGGAGTGCGCCCGCCGTTCGACGTGCTGAACGAGCGGCTGCAGGAAGGCCGCATCGTCTGCCTCATGGCGGACCGGGACCTGTCGCGAAATGGTGTGCAGGTCAACCTCTTCGGCGAGCCGACCCGCATGCCGGCCGGCGCGGCAAAGCTCGCCGTCACCACCGGTGCGACGCTGCTGACCGTGCACTGCTGGAACAAACCCAACGACTGGCAGTTCGACGTCTCCGGCCCGCTCGACACGTCCAGCGGCGATGTTGCGACCATCACTCAGGATCTCGCCACGCGATTCGAGGCGAGCATCGCCGCGCATCCCACCGACTGGCACATGCTGCAGCCGCAGTGGCTGGCCGACCTGTCCGAGGAACGTAGGGCCCGGTTGGCCGGGAACGACTGATGCGCATCGGCATGGTGTGCCCGTACTCATTCGACGTACCGGGTGGCGTCCAGGCACACGTGCTGCAACTGGCGCAGGTGATGCGCGGCTACGGCCACGAGGTCAGCGTGCTGGCACCGTCGTCGGCGGAGACGCACGCCGACCTACCGGACTTCGTGGTCTCCGGCGGCAAGGCCGTGCCCATCCCGTACAACGGGTCCGTCGCCCGGCTGCGGTTCGGCCCGGCCACCCGCCGCATGGTCAAACGCTGGATCGTCGAGGGCGACTTCGACGTACTGCACCTGCACGAGCCGAACGCGCCGAGCCTGTCGCTGCTGGCCTTGATGGTGGCCAGCGGACCCATTGTCGCGACGTTCCACACTTCGACCACGAAATCGTTCACGCTCAACGTCTTTCAGGGAATTCTGCGACCCTGGAACGAGAAGATCATGGGCCGCATCGCGGTGTCGGATCTGGCGCGGCGCTGGCAGATGGAGGCCCTCGGCTCGGACGCCGTCGAGATTCCCAATGGTGTCGACGTGTCGGCGTTCGACGACGCGCCGCTGTTGCCGGGCTATCCGCGACCCGGCCGCACCGTGCTGTTTCTCGGCCGGTTCGACGAACCGCGCAAGGGCATGCAGGTGCTCGTCGGCGCACTGCCCAAGCTGGTGGCGGCCTGCCCGGACGTCGAGGTGTTGATCGTCGGCCGCGGTGACGAGGAAGCGCTCAAGGAGACCGTCGGCGAGCATGCGGGTCACCTGCGGTTCCTCGGCCTGGTCGACGACGCCGAGAAGGCGTCGGCCATGCGCAGCGCCGATGTGTACTGCGCGCCGAACACCGGCGGCGAGAGCTTCGGCATCGTGTTGGTCGAGGCCATGGCGGCAGGCACCCCCGTGGTGGCGAGTGATCTGGATGCGTTCCGGCGTGTGCTCGACCAGGGTGCGGCGGGACGCCTGGTGCCGGTCGACGACGCCGAGGCCCTCGGCGATGCGCTGGTCGAGATGTTGTCGGACGAAGTAGCACGCCGCCGGTACGCCGAGGCGGCGACCCAGGCGGTGCGCCGCTACGACTGGTCGGTGGTCGCGCAGCAGATCATGCTGGTCTACGAGACGGTGGCGGGGGCTGGGATGAAGGTCCGGGTGGAGGCCTAGATGCACTGGCTGCTGATCGTCGCGCTCGTCTGCCTGGCGCTGGTAGTCGTGATCACGGTGGTGTGGGCGTATCAGACCGCGCACCGGCTGGACCGGCTGCACGTGCGCTATGACCTGTCGTGGCAGGCCCTGGATGGCGCGCTGGCCCGGCGCGCCGTGGTGGCCCGGGCTGTCGCGGCTGACGCGTACGGGTCCCGGCCGGCGGGCCGGCGCCTGGCGGCCCTGGCGGACGACGCCGAACGGGCGCCGCGCGCGGCCCGCGAGGTTGCCGAGAACGAACTGTCCGCGGCCCTGGCGCAGGTCGATCCGGCGTCCGTCCCGGTGACGCTGGTCGCTGAGCTTGCCGATGCCGAGGCCCGCGTACTGCTGGCCCGCCGCTTCCACAACGATGCCGTTCGTGACACCCTGGCCCTGCGCGAGCGCACGCTGGTGCGTTGGCTGCATCTGGGTGGAACCGCGGCCATGCCAACCTATTTCGAGATCGTTGAGCGGGCAGCCGGATCGGGCCGGTGGCACGACTCCGCCCCTGCCGGACGACGCACGTCGGCCCGTGTGGTGCTGCTCGACGAGGATGGGCAGGTGCTGCTGTTCTGCGGCAGCGATCCGGCCGCCGACCCGCTGCTGGCGCCGCGGTGGTGGTTCACCGTCGGGGGAGCAGTTGAACCGGAGGAGTCGCTGCCCGACGCCGCCGCCCGTGAGATCGCCGAGGAGACGGGACTGAAGGTCGACCCGGCCGACCTGACCGGACCGGTGTGGCGCCGGGAGGCGGTCTTCGAGTTCAACGGATCTGTGATCCGCAGCGAGGAGTTCTTCTTCGTGTACCGCACCTCACGCTTCGAGCCGGTGACCAGTGGCCACACGACGGTGGAACGGCAGTCGATCCACGCCCACCGCTGGTGCGACGCGACGGTCATCGCCCGGCTGGCCGCAGATGGTGAGACTGTCTACCCATTGCAGCTCGGCGAATACCTTTCGCTCGCAGGCGAATTGGCCGACGGGAAGCATCCGTCGGCGACAGCGGGTGCGGAGCCGCAGTCGATCCGCTGAGGTTGGCGTGACCTGCGCGGATAACCGATTTGGACTGGCCACTAGACTTGACCCGTACCAAATTCTTGAGGGAGATTGCAGTGGATACCGCAGCGGATAACAGCGGTCAGACGGGCACCGCCCGGGTCAAGCGCGGCATGGCCGAGATGCTGAAGGGCGGCGTCATCATGGACGTCGTCACACCCGAGCAGGCACGTATCGCCGAAGGCTCAGGCGCCGTCGCCGTCATGGCGCTCGAGCGCGTACCCGCCGATATCCGCGCGCAGGGCGGCGTCTCGCGGATGAGCGATCCGGACATGATCGAGGGCATCATCGACGCCGTCACCATCCCGGTGATGGCGAAGGCCCGCATCGGCCACTTCGTCGAGGCGCAGATTCTGCAGAGCCTCGGGGTGGACTACATCGACGAGTCCGAGGTGCTGACCCCGGCCGACTACACCCACCACATCGACAAGTGGAAGTTCACCGTGCCGTTCGTGTGCGGCGCCACCAACCTGGGTGAGGCGCTGCGGCGCATCAACGAGGGCGCGGCGATGATCCGCTCCAAGGGTGAGGCCGGCACCGGTGACGTTTCGAACGCCACCACGCACATGCGCAAGATCGGCGGCGAAATCCGTCGGCTGACGTCGTTGTCGGAGGACGAGCTGTACGTTGCCGCAAAGGAATTGCAGGCGCCGTACGAGCTGGTGGTCGAGGTCGCGCGGGCCGGCAAGCTGCCGGTGACGCTGTTCACCGCCGGCGGCATCGCCACTCCGGCCGACGCCGCGATGATGATGCAGCTGGGCGCCGAGGGCGTGTTCGTCGGTTCGGGCATCTTCAAGTCCGGTGACCCGGCCGCCCGCGCCGCGGCGATCGTCAAGGCGACGACGTTCTACGACGACCCCGACACGCTGGCCAAGGTGTCGCGCGGTCTGGGTGAGGCCATGGTCGGCATCAACGTGGAGGATGTGCCGGAGCCTCATCGGCTCGCCGAGCGGGGCTGGTAAAACCTACCGGTGGCAATCGAGCAGATACTCGACCTCGAGCAACTCGAGGTCAACATCTACCGCGGCAGTGTGTTCAGCCCGGAATCGGGTTTCCTGCAGCGCACTTTCGGTGGCCACGTAGCCGGTCAGTCGTTGGTGTCCGCGGTGCGCACCGTGGAACCGAAGTACCAGGTGCACTCGCTGCACGGGTACTTCCTGCGTCCCGGTGACGCCCGCGCACCGACGGTCTACATGGTGGAGCGCATTCGCGACGGAGGGTCGTTCTGCACCCGCCGCGTGAGTGCGATCCAGCACGGCGAGAACATCTTCTCGATGTCGGCGTCGTTCCAGACCGATCAGTCGGGTATTGAGCATCAGGACGTCATGCCGGTGCCGCCGCCACCTGACCTGTCGAAGGGATTCCGGTCCGCCGGCGCGTTCGACGACGCCGGGTTCGCCCAGTTCGCAGAGTGGGACGTGCGCATCGTGCCGCGCGACCAGGTGGCCCGGGTGCCCGGCAAGGCGTCGCAGCAGCAGGTCTGGTTCCGGCACCGCGACCCGCTGCCCGACGACCACGTCCTGCACATCTGTGCCCTGGCCTACATGAGCGATCTGACCCTGCTGGGTTCGGCGCAGGTGAATCACCTCGAGGTACGCAAACATATGAACATCGCCTCGCTGGACCACGCCATGTGGTTCATGCGGCCGTTCCGGGCCGACGAATGGCTGTTGTACGACCAGTCGTCGCCGTCGGCAACCGGCGGCCGGGCCCTGACGCAGGGCAGGATTTTCACCCAGTACGGCGAGATGGTGGCCGCTGTGATGCAGGAGGGGCTGACCCGCTACAACCGCGGCTTCACCCCGCCGGCCGAGTGAGCCCGCACGTCGGTGTCCTGGCCTTGCAGGGGGACACCCGAGAGCATCTGGCTGCCCTGCGTGCGGCGGGCGCCGAGGTGTCCACGGTCCGGCGCCTGGCGGAACTGAATGCTGTTGACGCCCTGGTGATTCCGGGTGGGGAGTCCACCGCGATGAGTCATCTGCTGCGCGAGTTGGAGCTGTTGGAGCCGCTGCGCGACCGCTTGGCCACGGGCCTGCCGTGCTACGGATCGTGCGCCGGCATGATCCTGCTGGCCACCGAGATCAACGACGCGGGCGTGCCCGGGCGCGAGGCCCTGCCGCTACGCGGGATCGATATGACGGTGCGGCGCAACGCTTTCGGTCGTCAGGTCGACTCCTTCGAAGACGACCTCGACTTCGTCGGGCTCGACGGCCCGGTCCACGCGGTGTTCATCCGGGCGCCGTGGGTCGAGCGCGTCGGCCCCGACGTCGAGGTACTGGCCCGCGCGGCCGGACATCCCGTCGCCGTCCGTCAGGGCCGCATGCTGGCGACGTCGTTCCACCCCGAGGTCACCGGCGACCGCCGCATCCACAAGCTCTTCGTCGACTCTCTCTGATCGCGACAACCAGACGCGCAGACGCTCGTAGATCCGCTCGTCGTTGAGCAGCGTGAAGTGGTGCGCCTCCGGCAGATGGAGCCGGTTGTCGCGTTCAAATCTCATGTCGCGCTTGCGGCTTCGGCCCTGCGCGCTGCGCACCTGCACCAGCCCGTCGCCGAGCACCCAGCCGATCGGGTTGGCCGGCGTGCGGGCGAGGGTCGCGGTCACGCAGTAGTAGGAGACCCTGTCGAGCAGCGGCACGTCGATCGGCGGCGCCGCGCGCAAGGCGTCCGGTTCGCGGTCGCGCCAGTCGCGTTCGTCGAGTGAGCCGAAGCGCAGATCACGGATTCCGGTGCTGCGCCGCCGTAGCAGGCTGCCGAACGGGCGGGTCTCGGGCAGCGCGCTGAGCGCTGCCGACCCGAAATGCACGACCTTCTCCAAGGGCGCTCCGGTGTGCGGGGTGCCGAGCATGACGACGGTGCGCACCCGGTCGACCCAGGTCTGGTCGGGAACTGCGCAGGCCGAGCGGATCACCAGGCCACCCATCGAGTGGCCGACCAGCGAGATCGACGTCACCGGTACCGGCCAGGCGGCCACCAGTTGGTCCAGGAGTTCGGCGAGCAGCAGGCCGTTGTCGGAGATGTGCAGGCCGGTGTTGTAGCGGATTTCGACGCCGGTGATGCCGATGTCGGTCCCGAGTCGCTGGCTGTACGTCGGCCGCTTGCCGAGCGCCCAGAAGGCCTCGGTCTCGATCAAACCGTGGAGAAACACGACGACGTCACCCGTGGCGCCGGGATACGCGGCCCGCAGGCTGTCGGGATCGAGGGTCACCGGCCGGCCGTCGACGCGCACCGACATCGTCGTCGCCAGTACGGAACCCTGCTCGTGCAGCTTGTCTCCGATCAATCCCTGCAGGACCGCGAGGACACGCGCGCCGCCGGACTGATCGGACAGCTTGCCGGCGGTCTGGTCGTGCACCGCCTTGCCTGCGATGGGCGCGGCCGTCGTGGCGACGTGACTGATGGTGGAGTAGACGCCGTCGGTGATGGCGTCGTAGACCACTTTCACGGGCTTGGCGGCGGGGCCGACACCGAGGCCGACCAGCCGGAACACCCGCTCGGAGATGGCGCGCTGGACCTTGTGGATGCCGTCGACGGCGGTGCCCAGCTCGGTGAGGCCCAGCTCGGCCAGGGCGCCGGCTTCGCTGGCGATGGGGTCGTCCATGAACTGAGTGTACGAGTGTTCACTGTAGAAATGTCTGTGAATCCGCTGACTGTGAGCAGTTTCATCGCGGCCCGATGTCATAGCGGCGGCTCGCCCGCTTCACAGCTCGGCCATAGCTGGGGCTGCCTTAATGGTCGGGTGACTACGACATCCGCCGCCGTCCTGGACGCCCCGACGGCCGAGCCGGAGACCACGGTGCCCACCAGGACCCGCGAGCGTGCGGCGCTGGCCCTGCTGCTGATCGTCACGGCCGTCGGCTACCTGTGGAACATCACGGTCAACGGCATGGGCAACCAGTTCTACGCCGCCGCGGTGTGGGCCGGTTCGCGGAACTGGGAGGCGCTGCTGTTCGGGTCCATCGATCCGAACAACGTCATCACCGTCGACAAGCCGCCGCTGTCGCAGTGGGTGATGGCGCTCTCCGGCCAGATCTTCGGCTTCAGCAGCGCGAGCATGCTGATCCCCGAGGCGTTGATGGCCGTCGGTTCGGTGTGGCTGCTCTACGCCGCGGTGCGCCGGATCAGTGGTCCGACGGCGGGCCTGCTCGCCGGCGCGGTTCTCGCGCTGACCCCGGTGTCCGCCATGATGTTCCGCTTCAACAACCCCGACGCGGCCATGGTGCTGTTGATGACGCTGGCGGCGTACTTCACGGTCCGGGCCCTGAAAGAGAAGGGCGCCAAGTGGATGGCGCTGGCCGGTGTCGCACTGGGTTTCGCGTTCCTGGCCAAGATGCTCGAAGGCTTGATGGTGATGCCGGCCCTCGGCCTGACATATCTGATCGCCGCGCCCGTCGCGCTGCGCAGCCGGCTGTGGCACCTGTTGGGCGCATTCGCCGCGATGCTGGTCTCCGCCGGCTGGTTCGTGGTGCTGACGATCCTGTGGCCGGCGTCGTCGCGGCCCTACATGGCCGGCTCGACCGACAACAGCTTCATGAACCTGGTGTTGGGCTACAACGGCTTTGGTCGCGTCCTCGGCAAGAACCACATGGGCCGGACCGACCCCGACAAGCCGTCGACAGTGCACACCCTCACCGGTGAGCACGCCGGGCATGCCGCCGGCGAGGCGATCAAGACGGCAGGCCATCACGGCTTTGGCATGGGCGATCAGACGCAGGGCCTGCCCCGGCTGTTCACCGGCGAATTCGGCTTCGAGATCGGCTGGCTGGTGCCGGCGGCGCTACTGGCCACGGTGTTCGTGGTGATCTCCCGCGGGCGCGCGCCCCGTACCGATCGGGTCCGCGCCGGCGCCCTCCTGTTCGGCGGCTGGTTGATCAGTGTCGGCCTGGTGCTGAGCTTCATGAAGACCAACGTGCACCCGTACTACTGCCTCGCACTGGCACCGGCGATGGCTGCGATGTTCGCGATCTTCGTCATCGAATTCTGGCGCCGTCGGGAGTCCCTGTTCCACCGGATCGGTTTGGCGACAGTGCTTTTGGTCAGTGGTGGATGGGGCTTCTGGCTGCTGCGTCGGAATGCCGACTGGCTGCCCGCACTGCGTTGGGTGATCCTGGCCGCCGCCGTGCTCGGTGCCGCGGCACTCGTCTGGGCGGGCCGCGTCAACCGCAAGCACATCGCGACCCTGGCGCTGGGCCTGGCGATGTTCGGAGCGGTGGGGGGATCGGTGGCCTACTCGCTCGCGACCTTCGGCCAGCCGCACCTCGGTGGCGGGCCGTCCGTCGGCCCGGCGGACAAGGATGACAAGGGGCATGGCGGCTTCGGTCAGCGTGACGCCAATCCTGACCTGAACGCGCTGCTCAAGGCCACGACCACCAAATGGTCCGCGGCGATCGACCGGTCGTCGGCGGCTGCCGGTCTGGAACTCGACACGCGCACGCCCGTCATCGCGATCGGCGGGTTCGGCGGCTCCGACCCGGCGCCGACGCTGCAGCAGTTCCAGTCCTACGTGGCGGGCCACGAGGTGGCGTACTACGTCGTCTCCGACAACAAAGGGCACTGGGGTGCGGACGCGCACAGCGACATCGCCGACTGGGTGGGTGCCAACTTCGCGCCGATGAAAGTCGGGTCCGACACGGTATACAACCTGACCGTGCCCTCACGTGTGAGCTAACAAACCACTCGGCATCGGAAATCGGGCCACCTGGCGGTGGCAAGTCATCCGTTCGACCGATATGAGCAGCATTTCGTGCTGTGCTGTAATCCAGCGGATTGCTATCGGGCGAGGGAGTGGCGATGCCGAATTCTGATGCTGGACAGAACGAGTCGGGGAGTAGTGCCGACCCGCACGGCGTATTCCGGCGCCAGCCCACGCAGCCGTACGGCTCGGCCGCACCCTCCCCGCCGCTGCCGCAGGGGCCGGCGCAGTTCGGTGCCGCACCCGGGGCACCGCAAACTGATCCCAGGTCCGGTTTCTACCGCCCGCAAGCTCCGGTGAACGGAACCGGTTATGCGCGTGGTGTGGCGCCGGCCCCGATGATTCCGCTGCGTGCAATGACGGTGCCCGAACTGTTCAGTGGCACCGCGAAGATCATGGTCCGGCACTGGCCGGCGCTGCTGGGCATACCGGTGGCGATCTTGGTCGGCTTCGCGCTGTTCGTCTTTGCGTCCGCCGAAACGATCGGCACCGTCATGGTGAAGGCATCGATGTCCCTTGGCGCCGGTGGCCTGGACAGTCTGAGCAGCCTGATGACCGGAATGTTGGTGGTCTGGGTTGTCTACTTCGTGGTTGTCGCGGCGATCGCCCTGCCCGCGGACGCGCTGTTGATCGCGCTGTCGGTAATCGCGACCGACAGCGCGGTGCGGGGTCGGCCGATCCAGCCGCGCGAGGTACTTGGTCAGGCTCGCCGGCGGATGTTCGCCGTGTGCCGGCTTACGTTGGTGTTCTACGCGATCCTGTTTCTGCCGCAGGTGGTGTTCTACCTGATGCTGACCAGCAGCCCGAAGATGATGATCGCACTGGCCGGGCCGGGCGGTTTGGTACTGACGTTCCTGGTGATGTTCCCGATCTACTTCGGTCTGGGCCTGGTGCTCAGCCTCGCGCCCATCGCCGTCGTGATCGAGGGACGTGGCGTCGGTGCAGCGCTCCGACGGTCGGTTCAACTGCTCAAGCCCGCGTTCTGGCGCATCCTGGGCATCCACGTGCTGTGGAGCGTCTGCATGCTGCTGGTCCTGTGGGCCTACTTCGCGCTGTTGGGTGAGCAGATGCTGACGAACCTGATCGACAGCCCGCTGTCGGCTGCGGGCGACCTGCTGCTGTTCGCCGGTGTGGTTGGGGTGATGATCGGCTTTTTCCGGGTTCTCCAGGCGCTCATCTACACCGACGTCCGAATTCGGCAGGAGGGCTACGACCACGAGCTTATCGCCGACTGGAACCGGGCCGCGGCAGCTGGCGTGGCAACCGGATCTGTGGCGACCGGCAAGGCGCTGCTGGTGGCGGGCATCGGCATCGCGGTCGTCGTGGCCATGTCGGTGGCGGTGTCGGCGTTCAGTGGGCCATCCGATGATGACGTGGTTCAAGCGCTGAAACGCTCCGACACGGCCGGAATATTCAAGAACGGCCGGCCGCTGTTCCACGTCACGGATATCGACGAAGCAGGAGCGGGCTGGTACGTGGCCAGGATCAAACGTGACGACGTCCAACTCGAGACGGGCACCGTGATCCTTCAGCGGGGTTCGGAGGGTAGGTTGACGGTCTTCATGGGACCTGGGACGGCGTTCCCCTGCAAATCGCTGGTCAAGTCGGTTGCGAAACAGGTGATCTGCTTCGACGGAAACTGATCGTGCGGACTGAGTGCGTCGAATGCCGCGCTGCGGTCCCCGCCTGCGCAGGCCTTGTGACTCGCCCACGTAAACTGGTCAATTGAAGTTTCACCAGAAAGAGGGCGTACACGCATGAGCGGCCATTCCAAGTGGGCGACTACCAAGCATCAGAAGGCCGTCAAAGACGCGCGCCGGGGCAAAGAGTTCGCCAAGCTGATCAAGAATATCGAGGTGGCCGCGCGTACCGGTGGCGGCGACCCCGGCGGTAACCCGACGCTGTACGACGCCATTCAGAAGGCCAAGAAGACTTCGGTTCCCAACGACAACATCGAGCGCGCGCGCAAGCGCGGTGCCGGCGAAGAAGCCGGTGGCGCGGACTGGCAGACCATCATGTACGAGGGCTACGGGCCCAACGGTGTCGCCGTGCTCATCGAGTGCCTGAGTGACAACCGCAATCGCGCCGCCGGCGAGGTCCGGGTCGCGATGACCCGCAACGGCGGCAACATGGCCGACCCGGGTTCGGTGTCCTACCTGTTCTCCCGCAAGGGTGTCATCACCCTCGAGAAGAACGGCAAGACCGAGGACGACGTGCTGATGGCCGTCCTGGATGCCGGCGCCGAAGAGGTCAACGATCTCGGCGAGGCGTTCGAGGTCATCTGTGAGCCGACCGACCTGGTCGCGGTCCGCACCGCGCTGCAGGACGCCGGCATCGACTACGACTCTGCCGAGTCCGGCTTCCAGCCGTCGGTGTCCGTCGAGGTCGACCTCGAAGGTGCCCGCAAGGTGTTCAAGCTCGTCGACGCGCTCGAAGACAGTGACGACGTGCAGAACGTCTACACCAACGTCGAGATCCCGGACGACGTCGCCGCGCAGCTCGACGAGGAATAGCCGCTCCGGCGGTAGCCTGCCGAGCATGCCCGAGCCGCCGCCGTTCAGCCCGACCGTCGCGCTGTTGACGGTCAGTCGCGTGTGGGACGCCGCATTCGCCGACGCCCTGAAGCCTCTCGGTCTGACGACGCGCAAGTACGGGCTGTTGGGGCACATCCGGGGCAGCGCCGGAATCTCGTTCAGTGAACTCGCCCGGCGCTCACGTATCACGGTGCAGAGTGCGCACGCAGCCGTCGCGGCCTTCGTCGAAGCGGGTCTCGTCGACGACGGCACCGCACATGCCGGTGCTGCCTCCACGTTGCGCGTGACACCCGCGGGGGAGTCGCTGCTGAAGCGCGCCGCGGACGTCGTGACCGATCTGGACGCCGAGTTCGCGGCGCAACATCCCGAACTGACCGAGGCGCTCCGTGCGTACATGAGACGGGTCACATCCGTTTCGTCGTAACCTTCAGTTAGGCTGAAGGTTATGCAAGCGTTGCTGCTGTCCGTCCATGTGGTGGCGGGCATTCTCTTCGTCGGGCCAATTGCCGTGGCCACCAGCCTGTTTCCCCGATATGCGCCCGTCGGCGGTCCCTCGGCGGACCCCGATCGCAACGACGGTGTCGCGCGCCTGTTGCATCGGATCACCCGGGTCTACGGCGTGCTGGCGCTCGCGGTACCGGTCCTCGGCCTCGCGCTCGCCGGTGTTCAAGGGCGCTCGACCGAGGTGTGGATCATCGCGGCGATGGTGCTCACGGCCATCGCCGGGGGACTGCTAGCGGCCCAGATCGCGCCGCGTCAGCGCAAGGCACTCGCCGCGCCGGGCAGCGCCGCCGAACTGCGGTCCCTCGGCATGGTGACCGGTCTGTTCAACCTGCTGTGGGTGGTCGTCGTTGTACTGATGGTCGTGCACCCTGGATCGAGGTACGTGTGAGCATCCGCCATTATCTGCGGCGACCGCCGGCGGTCACGGCAGTCGAAGCGCTTCGTCTCGTCGGCGAGGGTGCGTTGGTCGTTGATGTGCGCCGCGCCTTCGAGTGGAATCGGGTGCACATCCCGAGTGCCGTGCACCTGCCATTGGAAGCATTGCCCGGCGGGTGCCTCGAACTCCCGGACGATCGCCTGCTCATCACCTTCTGCACCGGTGGCATCCGGTCCGCTGGTGCGGCAAATCTGTTGGTGGAGAACGGTTTCGAGGCCGTGAACATGACAGGCGGGCTCATTCAGTGGCGGGCCGCCGGAGGTCCGCTCGTCGCCCGGTGAATCCGGTCAGCCGAGTGCTGTGGTGATCGGGGTGTCCCCGGAGATCAGCTCGAATGTCCGCCCGGCGGTCTGTGGCGCATCCAGTACCGCCAGGAGAACGGCTGCGACATCTCCGCGCGGAACGCTGCCGCGGCCCGTGGTCTCCGCGATGCGCACCCGGCCGGTGCCGGGTTCGTCGGTGAGCCGTCCTGGCCGGACGATCGTCGTCGCCAATCCGGTGCGGGCTCGCACGTCGGCGTCGGCCTCCGATTTGGCGCGGATGTACGCGCGGAACACCGGGTCGTAGCCCGGGTCCAGGCTCCGGTCGTCGGCCGAGATCGCCGAGACCATCACGTAGCGCGTGACCCCGGCGGATTCGGCCGCGTCGGCGAGCAGGATCGCCGCGTCCCGATCCACCGTCTGCTTACGTTCGGCGCCGCTGCCCGGGCCGGCGCCGGCCGCGAACACCACGGCGTCGGCACCAGCCAGTTGTGCCGCGACGTCGGCCACCGATGCGTGCTCGAGATCGAGCACTATCGGGATGGCGCCGATCGCTTCGAGGTCGCGCGCCTGCGCCGGATTGCGGATCAGCCCGGCTGCCGTGTCGCCCCGGCCGGCGAGCAGTTGCTCCAGCAATAAGGCGATTTTCCCGTGCCCACCCGCGATGACGACCCGCATGGATCCACTGTGTCACGTGCCCGCACGCATCTGGGGCGTGTCCCTCGCGGGAACTGTCGCCGCCGCCCGCTAAGCTATCGAACAGCTGTTCGGGACCTAGTGAGGAGTGGGCGTGCGGGTAATGGGCGTCGACCCCGGTCTGACGCGCTGTGGCCTCTCGATGATCGAGGGTGGCACGGGGCGCAAGGTCACCGCGCTCGACGTCGACGTGGTGCGCACTCCGTCTGATGCCGAGCTGCACCGCCGGTTGCTGGCCATCAGTGACACCGTCGAGCATTGGATGGACATCCACCGTCCCGATGTCATCGCCATCGAGCGGGTGTTCGCCAACCAGAACGCCAACACCGCCATGGGTACCGCGCAGGCGGGTGGCGTCATCGCTCTGGCCGCCGCGCGGCGGGGCATCGACGTGCACTTCCACACGCCCAGCGAGGTGAAGGCCGCGGTCACCGGTAACGGTCGTGCCGACAAGGCCCAGGTCACCACCATGGTCATGAAAATCCTTGGGCTGCAACAGAAGCCCACTCCGGCTGACGCCGCCGACGCGCTGGCTCTGGCCATCTGCCACTGCTGGCGGGCGCCCATGATCGCCCGGATGGCCGAGGCGGAGGCCAAGGCCGCCGAGTTCAAGAAGCAGTACGCAGCGAAGGTGAAGGCGGCGCGCGCATGATCGCATCGGTCCGTGGCGAGGTTATCGACATCGCACTCGATCACGCGGTGATCGAGGCCGCCGGCGTCGGCTACAAGATCATGGCCACCCCGGCGACCCTGTCCACGCTGCGTCGCGGCACCGAGTCGCGGCTGATCACCGCGATGATCGTGCGCGAGGATTCCCAGACGCTGTACGGCTTCGCCGACTCCGACGCCCGCGACTTGTTCAACGTCCTGCTCGGCGTGTCCGGCGTCGGCCCCAAGATCGCGCTGGCGACCCTCGCGGTCTACGACGCCCCGACCCTGCGGCAGGCGCTGGCCGACGGTGACGTCACCGCCCTGACCCGGGTGCCGGGCATCGGCAAGCGCGGCGCCGAGCGGATGGTGCTGGAACTGCGCGACAAGATCGGCGCGACGGCGGGCGCCGGCGCCGGCGTCGCCGGTGGGCACTCCATCCGCGGGCCGGTCGTGGAAGCGCTTATCGGACTTGGCTTTCCGGCCAAACAGGCCGAGGAGGCCACCGACAAGGTGCTGGCCGACGATCCCGAGGCCAACACCGCCACCGCGCTGCGGGCGGCGCTGTCGATGTTGGGTAAGAAGTGAGCCGGTTCGAGGACGACGGTACCGAGCCCGACGAGCGGGACGTCTCACCCGCGCTGACTGTCGGCGAGGGTGACGTCGACGCCAGCCTGCGGCCCAAGTCGCTGCGCGAATTCATCGGCCAGCCCCGGGTGCGTGAGCAGCTGCAGCTGGTGCTCGAAGGCGCGAAGAACCGCGGCGGGACCCCTGACCACATCCTGCTGTCCGGACCACCCGGCCTCGGCAAGACCTCGCTGGCCATGATCATCGCCGCCGAGCTGAGTTCGTCGCTGCGCGTCACCTCCGGCCCGGCCCTGGAGCGCGCCGGCGACCTGGCCGCAATGCTCAGCAACCTGGTCGAGGGCGACGTTCTGTTCATCGACGAGATCCACCGCATCGCCCGGCCCGCCGAGGAGATGCTGTACCTCGCCATGGAGGACTTCCGGGTCGACGTGGTGGTCGGCAAGGGTCCGGGTGCGACGTCGATTCCGCTGGAGGTCGCGCCGTTCACCCTGGTCGGCGCGACGACCCGCTCGGGAGCGTTGACCGGCCCGCTGCGTGACCGGTTCGGCTTCACCGCCCACATGGACTTCTACGAACCGCCTGAGCTGGAGCGGGTGCTGGCCCGTTCGGCCGGCATCCTCGGCATCGAACTCGGTGCCGAAGCCGGCGCCGAGGTGGCCCGGCGGTCCCGCGGCACACCGCGTATCGCGAACCGGCTGTTGCGCCGGGTCCGTGACTACGCCGAGGTTCGTGCCGACGGCGTCATCACCCGGGACGTGGCCAAGGCCGCCCTCGCGGTGTACGACGTGGACGAACTCGGCCTGGACCGTCTGGACCGGGCCGTATTGACCGCGCTGACAAAGAGTTTCGGCGGCGGTCCGGTCGGTGTCTCGACGCTGGCGGTCGCGGTCGGGGAGGAGGCCACCACCGTCGAGGAGGTGTGCGAGCCGTTCCTGGTGCGGGCCGGGATGATCGCCCGGACGCCGCGGGGGCGCGTGGCCACCCCGCAGGCATGGACACATCTGGGACTGCAGCCACCGATAAACGGACTTGGACAGGCCGGACTGTTTGAATAGGACCCATGCTGACTGCAGGGTTGATCGTTGCCGGCCTGGCCGCGCTGTTGCACGTGTACATCTTCGTGATGGAGTCACTCACCTGGACCTCGCCGCGAACCAGGGCCACGTTCGGACTCACTGAGCAACAGGCAGTGGACACCAAAGAGCTGGCCTTCAACCAGGGGTTCTACAACCTGTTCCTGGCCATCGTCACCGCCGTCGGTATCGCGGCAATCACGTTGGGTCACTGCGGCGTTGGTGTCGCCCTGATCTTCGCCGGAGTGGGCTCGATGCTGGCCGCGGCGTTGGTGCTGCTGCTGTCCTCGCCGGACAAGGCGCGCGCGGCCATCACGCAGGGCCTCTTCCCGGCGATCGCCGTTGTACTGCTGGTGATCGTGACGCTGAGGTGATCCGTCGGTGGGCGGCCACGGTCGCCGCCATCGTGCTGGCGTTCGCCGGCTCCGCCGAAGCCGTTGCGGACCCGCCGGATCCGGTACAACTCGCCGACACCCTCGTCGCCGACGAACAGGCCGTACGCGATCCGTCGACGCCGGAACCCGCATTGATCGACGCTGCGCACCGGCAGCAGGTGGCGTATCGCGAGATCGCCAGGCATCCGGAGTGGGATACGGTCATCGCGCCGCGCATCCCGCCCGCGCTGGCCGGGGCGTACAACAACAACGTCGACGCCGGTCGACAGCTGGCCGGGATGACACCACCGCGCGACACGCTCCCGCCATGGACCATCCAGCCGCCGGCGCCTGCCGACGAACTGCTCGGCTACTACCGCGAGGCCCAAACGGCCTCCGGTGTCAACTGGAATTACCTGGCGGCGATCAACCTCATCGAGTCCCGGTTCGGGCGGATCAACGGCGACAGCACCGCCGGGGCGCAGGGACCGATGCAGTTCCTGCCGTCGACGTTCGCCTCCTACGGCTCCGGTGACATCCGCTCGCCGCGTGATTCCATCCTGGCGGCCGGTCGCTACCTGGCGGCCAACGGTTTCGCCGGCGATCGCGACGGCGCCCTGCATCACTACAACCATTCCGGCGCGTACGTCCGCGCCGTCAACGACTATGCGGCGGTGCTGGCCGCCGATCCGGCCGCGTTCGCGGGCTACTACCAATGGCAGGTCTACTTCCGCACCACCTCGGGCGACGTGCTGCTGCCGGTCGGGTATCCCGCCACCCGTTAGTTCGTCGCCGGTTGCGGGCACGGACGCCCGTGATGGCACACTGGTCACTACCGCGGCACGGCGATCGGCTGGTCCGGCTCGCGTGCCTGTTCACAGACTCAACAGAACGAAAGATTTTCGCTGTCATGGATTTGGTTGTCTTTCTGCCGCTGCTCCTGGTCATGGGTGCGTTCATGTTCTTCGCGTCGCGCCGCCAGCGGAAGCAGATGCAGGCGACCATCGACCTGCACAACTCGCTGACGGTCGGCGACCGCGTGCACACGACGTCCGGTCTGCTGGGCACCATCACCCGGATCGACGACGACAATGTCGATCTGGAGATCGCTCCGGGCGTCGTGACCACCTGGATGAAGCTGGCCGTGCGCGACCGCATCGAGACCACCGAGGTCGAGGCCGCTGACGACCTGTCCTCGGCTGCCGTCGAAGAGGGCGCGCCGAAGACCGAAGGCTGATATTCCCGCACCAACACGTACCCTTTGCGGGGCTGACGTACCGATCTCAAGGAGACCCTAGAACCGTGGCATCGTCTTCGGCGCCGGTGCACCCATACCGCTATTTGTCGTTGTTCCTGGCGCTGCTCGTCGGTGCCTATCTTCTGGTGTTTCTCACCGGCGACAAGCAGGCCAAGCCCAAGCTGGGCATCGACCTGCAGGGCGGTACCCGGGTCACCCTGACTGCACGTACCCCTGATGGCTCGACGCCGACCCGCGAGGCGCTGATCCAGGCCCAGGAGATCATCGGCTCCCGTGTGAACGGGCTCGGTGTCTCGGGTTCTGAGGTCGTGATCGACGGTTCGAACCTCATCATCACCGTGCCCGGACAGGACGGCAGCGAGGCCCGCAACCTGGGCCAGACCGCGCGGCTGTACATCCGGCCCGTCGTGCACGTCATCCCGGCTCAGGGCGCGCAGCCCGCGAAGCCCGCCGCGCCGGCTGCTCCGGCTCCCGGTGGCATGCCCGGCGCACCCGGTGGGATGCCCGGTATGCCTGGTATGCCACCGCTGATCGCCCCGGCAGAGCCCGAGGCCCCGATCACGCCGCCGACGCCCGGCATGCCCGCGCATCCGGCATCCACCGCTCCGGCGCCTGCCCCGGCCCCGCAGCCGCGGCCCTTCCCGGAGGAGCCGACTCCGGCGCCGTCGGACACCTCGGCCGCCCCGGCTCCTGAGCCGGCCGCTCCCGGGGCACCCGCCGCTCCGGGCGCGCCTGAACCCGGTACCCCAGCCGCACCGGCCCCTGCCGCTCCGGGTGCCCCGGCTCCGGGTGCGCCCGCGCCAGGCCCGCACGGCCCCAAGGCCGAACTGGCCCAGCGCATCGCCGACGAGAAGGCCCTGCGCCAGAGCACTCAGCCGCAGATTCAGCTGCTGGCGCTGCAGTTCCAGGCCACCCGCTGCGACCAGCAGGACGTGCTGGCCGGCAACGATGACCCGAACCTGCCGCTGGTCACCTGCTCCAAGGACCACAAAGAGGTCTACCTGCTGGACAAGTCGATCATCAGCGGTGACGAGATCAAGGACGCGTCGTCGGGGCTGAACCAGCAGCAGGGCGAGTACGTCGTCGACGTGACGTTCAAGGAGAAGGCCGCCGACGTCTGGGCCACCTTCACCGCTGCCAACATCGGTACCCAGACCGCGTTCGTTCTCGACTCGCAGGTGGTCAGCGCCCCGGCCATCCAGGAGGCCATCCCGGGCGGACGTACGCAGATCACCGGTCACTTCAACGCCTCGACGGCGAAGGACCTGGCCAACGTGCTGAAGTACGGCTCGCTGCCGCTGTCGTTCGAGTCCTCCGAGGCGGAGACGGTGTCGGCCACCCTGGGTCTGACGTCGCTGCGCGCGGGTCTCTGGGCCGGTCTCATCGGCCTCGGACTGGTGCTGCTGTACTCGCTGGCCTACTACCGCGTCCTCGGCATACTCACCGCGCTGTCACTGGTGGCGTCGGGTGCCATGGTGTTCGCGATCCTCGTGCTCTTGGGCAGGTACATCAACTACACGCTGGACCTGGCAGGTATCGCGGGTCTGATCATCGGTATCGGTACGACGGCCGACTCGTTCGTGGTGTTCTTCGAACGCATCAAGGACGAGATCCGCGAGGGACGCAGTTTCCGCTCCGCGGTGCCTCGCGGTTGGGCTCGGGCCCGCAAGACCATCGTGTCGGGTAACGCGGTCACCTTCCTGGCCGCCCTGGTGCTGTACATCCTGGCTGTCGGCCAGGTGAAGGGCTTCGCCTTCACCCTGGGCCTGACCACGATCCTCGACATCGTGGTGGTGTTCCTGGTGACTTGGCCGCTGGTCTTCCTGGCATCCAAGTCGGCCCGGATGGCCAAGCCTGCGTACAACGGTCTCGGCGCCGTGCAGCAGATTGCGCGCGAGCGGCGAGCGGCCAGCCTGACGGGACAGGGGTAACACCGACATGTCGAAGCATTCAACTGACGACACCGATCTGGAACTGACCGAATCGGCTGCGACCGAAGAAGATTCGGCCACCGAGATCGAGGAGACCGCTGCCGCTGAACAGGGCGGCAACCTGCCGCGGCACGGATTCTTCGTCCGCCTCTACACCGGCACCGGCGCCTTCGAGGTCATCGGCAAGCGCCGCATGTGGTACGCGATCAGCGGAGTGATCATGCTGGTCATGATCGCCAGCATCCTGATCCGTGGTTTCAACTTCGGTATCGATTTCGAGGGCGGGACGAAGATCGCGATGCCGGTGGTGGGCGTTTCCACCACCGCCACGCCGCAGGCTGTCGAGGACGTCTTCAACAAGACGCTCGGCCATGCTCCGGAGTCGGTGGTTCGCGTCGGCAACGGCGACTCGGCCACCCTGCAAATCCGTACGGGGACGCTTTCTACGGCCGATACCGACAAGGTGCGCAACGCCTTGTTCGACGAGTTCCAGCCGAAGGGCGAGGACGGCAAGGCGTCGAAGGCCGTGATCAGCGACTCGGCCGTGTCATCGACCTGGGGTGATCAGATCACCAAGAAGGCGCTGATCGCGCTGGTGGTGTTCATCGTCATCGTCTCGATCTACATCACCATTCGCTACGAGCGCTACATGGCGCTGGCGGCGCTGGCCTCGCTGGCCTTCGACCTGGTGAGCACGGCGGGCGTGTACTCGCTGGTCGGGTTCGAGGTCACGCCGGCCACCGTCATCGGTCTGTTGACGATCCTCGGCTTCTCGCTGTACGACACCGTCATCGTGTTCGACAAGGTCGAGGAGAACACCCACGGCTTCGAGCACACGACCCGCCGGACCTTCGCCGAGCAGGCGAACCTGGCGGTCAACCAGACCTTCATGCGGTCCATCAACACCAGCCTCATCTCGGCACTGCCGATCATCTCGCTGATGGTGGTCGCGGTGTGGCTGCTGGGCGTGGGCACGCTCAAGGACCTGGCGCTGGTGCAGCTGGTCGGTGTCATCGTCGGTACCTACTCGTCGATCTTCTTCGCCACTCCGCTGCTGGTGTCGATGCGCGAGCGGACCGACCTGGTGAAGAACCACACCCGCCGGGTGCTCAACCGCCGCAAGTCTTCGATCGAGCGGGGAGTTACCAGCGGCGACGAGGTGACCGTCGGTGCGGTGGATGCACCGGAAAAGCCGGCTCCGGGGGCCAAGCCGTTGCGGCCCACCGGTAAGCCGTCGGGTAAGCGAAACGCCCGGGGCTAGCCCTCGATGCCCGCCCGGTTCCGCCGAACCGCCTTGGCCGGTGCGGTGATGTTGGTGGCCGGTTTCGGCCTGTCCGGTTGTGACAGTGCGGCTGACGCCGTCGACTACGTGGTCGACGGCGCGCTGCCTACCTACAACACCGCCTCCGTCATCGGCGCGGCTTCTGGTGCGCCGCAGGCATTTTCGCGGGTGCAGACCGGGTTCAACTTTCGTGGGCCCGACGGGCAGGTGGTCGCCGACCGCGACTTCGGCACCGTCTCGGTGATGGGTCGGGCTCCGCTGACGCTCGACTACAAGATCAACGACAGTGCCGTCTACTCGGACGGCAAGCCGGTCACGTGTGACGACATGGTGCTGGCCTGGGCCGCGCAGTCGGGGCAGTTCCCGGCGTTCGACGCGGCCAGCCGCGCCGGGTACAGCGACGTGGCGGTCGTCGACTGCACCCCGGGTCAGAAGCGAGCCAGGGTCACTTTCGTCCGCGACCGTGACATCACCGACTACGGGCAACTGTTCGCGGCGACGTCTCTGCTGCCGGCGCACGTGCTGGACGACACGCTCGGGCTCGGCGACGGCGGCGTGACGAAGGCGCTGCAGAGCGGCGACGCGCCGACCATCGAGAAGATCGCCGAAGCCTGGAACACCACGTGGGATCTGAAGCCCGATGCGGACCTCAAGCGGTTCCCATCGGCCGGCCCCTACAAGCTGGCGTCGGTGGCCAAGGACGGCTCGATCACGTTGGCGGCCAACGACAAATGGTGGGGCGCCAAGCCGGTGATCGACAAGATCACGGTGTCGCCCCGCGGTGCCGATATCGCGAGCCGGATCAAATCGGGCAAGGTTGAGGTCGTCGACATCGCCGCCGGAGTTATCGGCAAGGACGATGTGCCGACGAGCTACGTGCGCACGGACAGCGCGTCCGATGACATTCAGCAGTTGATCTTCGGCGCCCAGGGCGCGCTGGCCGATCCCGGTATGCGGCGTGCCGTCGCGCTGTGTACGCCGCGGGACGCCATCGCCGCCGCGGTCGGCGTTTACGTCAGCAACGCCCGCCTGAACACCGCTTCGGACGATTCCCTGGTGGTGGCCGAAAACGTCGACGCAAGTGGGCAATTCGGTGCCGCCGATGTGGACGGGGCGCGCGCTGCGGCAGGCAATCAGCCCCTGACGGTGCGGATCGGGTATCGCGGGCCGAATGCCCGGCTGGCCTCGGCGGTCGCCGCGATCACCAAATCGTGCGCCGCTGCGGGCATCACCGTGCAGGAGGTGGCCTCGCCGACGGTGGGCGCACAAAGCCTGCGGGCCAACGACATCGACGTACTCCTCTCCGGCGGCGGGGGAGCTGCGGGCAGCAGTTCCAGCGGTTCGTCGGTGGTGGATTCGTACGCCTTGCACAGTGGTAACGGCAACAACCTGTCGGGCTATGCCAATGAACGCGTCGACGGCGTCATCGCCGCACTTGCCGTGACCACCGATCCCAAGGAACAGGCGCGTCTGCTCGGTGAGGGAGCCGGCGTGCTGTGGGGCGACGTGCCGACCTTGCCGCTGTACCGCCAGCAGCGGACACTGCTGGTGACGAAAGACCTGACGTTGGTGCGTGCCAACCCCACGCGGTGGGGCGCCGGCTGGAACATGGACCGCTGGGGGAGCAAGTGACCGACCTGAACACCCTCTTCGCCGAACTGGTCCGTGAGGTACCGGATTTCCCGGAGCCCGGCATCCAGTTCAAGGATCTGACGCCGTTGCTCGCCGACGGCCGCGGGCTGGCGGCGGTGACGGCCGCGCTGGCCGAGGTGGCCGACGGCGTCGACCTGGTCGCCGGCATCGATGCCCGCGGCTTCCTGCTGGGCGCCGCCGTCGCGACCCGGTTGGGTACCGGCGTCCTGGCGGTCCGCAAAGGCGGGAAGTTGCCGCCGCCGGTACACACTCAGTCCTACGCACTGGAGTACGGCACAGCCACGCTGGAGATACCTGCCGACGGGATCGATCTGACCGGCCGGCGCGTTGTCGTGATAGACGACGTACTCGCTACCGGCGGAACGGTTGCTGCGACGGTCCGTCTGCTGCAGGCGGCAGGTGCGACGGTGACGGCGGCCGCTGTCGTGCTGGAGCTGAACGGCCTGGGTGGACGCGATGTCTTGGAACCGCTACCGGTCACCAGCCTGTACTTAGTCTGAGGGTCTATTCTCGACAAACCAGGTGTAGGAGGTGTGCGGCGTTGGCTGACGACAAGGTGACGCAGGTCCAGTCGGCGCCGCCCGAGCCGCCGCCGGGGGTGTCACTGGAGGCCGCCAAAGGCACCGTCAGCGCATCCCGGCGCGTACGTGCCCGGCTCGCCCGCCGGATGACCGCGCAGCGAAGCCTGGTCAACCCCGTCCTCGAGCCGCTGGTCGCGGTGCACCGGGAGTACTACCCGAAGGCCGACCTGGCGATCCTGCAGCGCGCCTACGACATTGCCGAGGAGCGGCACGCGCCGCAGCTGCGCAAGTCCGGTGACCCGTACATCACCCATCCGCTGGCCGTCGCCAACATCCTGGCCGAGCTCGGCATGGACACCACGACGCTGGTGGCCGCGCTGCTGCACGACACCGTCGAGGACACCGGCTACACGCTCGAGGCGCTCACCGCCGAGTTCGGCACCGAGGTCGGCCACCTGGTCGACGGTGTCACCAAGCTGGACAAGGTGGTGCTGGGGTCGGCCGCCGAGGCCGAGACCATCCGCAAGATGATCATCGCCATGGCGCGCGATCCCCGCGTGCTGGTCATCAAGGTCGCCGACCGGCTGCACAACATGCGCACCATGCGGTTCCTGCCACCGGAGAAGCAGGCCCGCAAGGCGCGCGAGACGCTGGAAGTCATTGCGCCGCTTGCTCATCGCCTCGGAATGGCCACCGTCAAGTGGGAGCTCGAGGACCTGTCCTTCGCGATCCTGCACCCCAAGCGGTACGAGGAGATCGTGCGGCTGGTCGCCGACCGGGCGCCGTCCCGCGACACCTATCTGGCGAAAGTCCGTGCCGAGATCGCCAATTCGCTGCTCGCGATGAAGATCAACGCGACGGTCGAAGGCCGGCCGAAGCACTACTGGTCCATCTACCAGAAGATGATCGTCAAGGGCCGCGACTTCGACGACATCCACGATCTGGTCGGTGTGCGCATCCTCTGCGACGAGATCCGGGACTGTTACGCCGCCGTCGGCGTCGTGCACTCGCTGTGGCAGCCGATGGCCGGGCGGTTCAAGGACTACATCGCCCAGCCCCGGTTCGGCGTCTACCAGTCGTTGCACACGACGGTCGTCGGCCCCGAGGGCAAGCCGCTGGAGGTGCAGATCCGCACCATCGACATGCACCGCACCGCGGAGTACGGCATCGCTGCGCACTGGCGGTACAAGGAAGCCAAGGGCCGCAACGGATTACCGGCGGGCGGGCACGCCACCGAGATCGACGACATGGCGTGGATGCGTCAGCTGCTCGACTGGCAACGGGAAGCTGCCGACCCAGGTGAGTTCCTGGAGTCGCTGCGGTACGACCTTGCCGTGCAAGAGATTTTCGTGTTCACGCCGAAGGGTGACGTGATCACACTGCCGGCCGGGTCAACGCCCGTCGACTTCGCGTATGCGGTGCACACCGAGGTCGGGCACCGCTGCATCGGCGCCCGGGTCAACGGCCGACTGGTCGCGCTGGAGCGCAAGCTCGAAAATGGCGAAGTCGTCGAGGTTTTCACCTCCAAGGCGCAGAACGCCGGACCGTCACGCGACTGGCAGACGTTCGTGGTGTCGCCGCGCGCGAAGGCCAAGATTCGGCAGTGGTTCGCGAAGGAACGCCGCGAAGAGGCACTGGAGACCGGTAAGGACGCCATCGCGCGTGAGGTGCGCCGCGGCGGAATGCCGTTGCAGCGGTTGATGAACGCCGAAATGATGGCCGCGCTCGCGCGGGAGCTGCGGTACGCGGACGTCTCGGCGCTGTACACCGCTGTCGGTGAGGGACATGTCTCGGCCCGGCACGTCGTACAGCGGCTGGTCGCCACGCTCGGTGGTGACGACGACGCCGCCGACGAGATTGCCGAACGGTCGACACCGGCCACCATGCCGGTGCGGCGCCGCACGAACGACGATGTCGGCGTGGCGGTTCCGGGCGCACCCGGTGTGCTGTGCAAGTTGGCAAAGTGCTGCACACCGGTACCTGGCGACAACATCATGGGTTTCGTGACCCGTGGCGGTGGCGTCAGCGTCCACCGGACCGACTGCACCAACGCCGCGTCGCTGCAGCAGCAGGCCGAGCGCATCATCGACGTGAAATGGGCGCCGTCACCGTCATCGGTGTTTTTGGTGGCCATCCAGGTCGAGGCGCTGGATCGGCACCGACTGCTTTCCGACGTCACCCGGGTGCTGGCCGACGAGAAGGTCAACATCCTCTCGGCATCGGTCACCACGTCCAACGATCGAGTTGCGATCAGCCGCTTCACTTTTGAAATGGGTGATCCGAAGCATCTGGGTCACGTGCTGAACGTGGTGCGCAACGTCGAGGGTGTGTACGACGTCTACCGCGTGACTTCGGCCGCCTAGCACTGGTTTCTGCTGCCGCTCGTGATCTGAGCAAACTCGTGCTCAGTGCTGCGCGAGATTGGTGCAGGACTGGGGTTGGTGGTGCGGGTAATCTCAGATGCGGGACTGTCCAGAAGTGGGGGTGGACGCGTTGAGCGAGCATTTGAGTATCGATCTCGAGACTATGTCGTGGTCGGCTGGCACGGTGAAGCCGGCTGAGGCCGTGAACATCCCCGCTAAGGCCGACCCAGTTAGCCTGATGCTTTCCTCATACCTGCCGACCTTGGTCGACGGTGCGAACGAAAAAGTCGCGGCGGCGCAGGCCAAAGATCATGAATTTGCGGGCAAGGTGTCGTCAGCGAAGGCTGCATACCAGAGCGGGGACGAAGCGGGCGCGCAGACGATCCAGAAGGCCAGTGCCAATCTGGATCCCGCATCCGGCGCAGGCAAGACTGGCGGCGCGGACGGCGGCATAGGCCAGTTTGGCCAGATGATGGGCATGGCGATGCAGGCGTTCCAGGCGCCCGCTCAGGCCATGCAGGCGCTGGGCTCGGTGCCGCAGACCGCGATGCAGGCTGCCCAGCAGATCGGGCAGCAGGTCCAACAGCTGGCTGGCCAGGCCGGTAAAGACGGTGGCAAGCCCGGCGATGCCGGCGCCGGCGCAGTCGGTGGGGCAGCCGGCCAACAGGTGAAGCCGGAGGACCGTAAGCCGGGCGACGAGAAGGCCCGCGAGGAGAAGCGCGACGAGAAGCCCGAGGAGAAGAAGGACCCCGAAGCCGACAAGAAGCACGCTGCCGCGGGTCCGTCCAGTGGTCCCAGCGCACCGGTTCCGCCTACCACGCCTGCGCCGCGCTCCGGCCGCCATGCCGCCAATCCCGCGGTTGATGTGTAATTTTCGATCTTGACTGTTTTGCGTTGTGAAGTTCTGAGGGAGGGCGATCTGTGACGCAACCGCCGACGTGGGGTGCGCCCCCGCCGCAGCAGCCGGGTGGCTGGCCAGGCCAGCCGGGACCGGGTGGGCAATGGGGTCCGCCTCAGCAGCCGTGGCCGGCTCCGGTTCCGCCGAAAAAGGGCGGCGCCGCTAAGTGGGCCATCGGTGCGGTGTCCTTGGTTGCGGTGATCGCTGTGACAGCCGTGGTGGCGGTGTCATGCACCAAGAACAGCGGTGACAGCAACGGCGGCGGTGGCGGCAGCAGCACTTCAGCTGCAGCATCGGATGTCGCGAGCGCAAACGACACCGGGCCGGTCGGCGTCATCACGGAAGACCCATCGTGTGCGCCATGGGCGCCGGTTAATAACACTTTGTATGACGTCGAGAACAAGGGTTGGCTACAACGCGATCCAGCCATTCCGGCTTCGTCCTGGACGCCGGAAATTCGAGCTCAATATGACGCGGTAGGAAAGGCTATGCGCAAGGCCGCCGATCAGGCGGTGCCACTGGCTAAAATGACCACCCACAGGGTGATGCGTGAGCTTTATGGGCAATTTACTGCGTATCTGCGCGCCTATGCCGATAGCATCCCCACCTACACAGCTCGCGACGATAACCTGGCGCGCGCCGGATCGACTGCGGAGAACACCATCATGGCTGTCTGTGCGGCCATTACATCAGGTTCGGCCGTAGCTCGGGCGGCTCTGGTTCCATCTCCGGCGCCACCAAGTTCGATCGCCCCTATTGGGGATTTGTCCAATCCGCAGCGCATGTTCAATACTCCCGACGCTGTCTGCTCGGATATTTCTGCAACTATTGATCAATTGCTATTGAGTCCGGCGTTTAAAAATTGGGTGAACACCGATCCCCAAATTGCTGTCGGCAATTGGTCTGCAGAGCAGCAGGTGCTGACGGATGCGGTCGTCCCAGTGATGAGTTCAACCGCAGACTCATTGGAAAAATTGGCTCGTACAAGTGCGAATCCCGTGGTTCAGGATTTCATTCAACTCGGAGTGCAATATCGGCGGACGTATGTCCAGTCTTTGCAGACTTATCAACCCAGTGATCAAGATATCTATGCAGCCGGTCAGAGGGCGCCCGGAGTACTGCTAGGCGCTTGCAAGTATGCGGCAGGGTGAGAATCAGCGGTCATGTGTCAGGAGTTGGCCTAGTTCTTCGAACAAGGAACCGAAGCAGCGTTGTCGACCAGGAGCTTTTCGTGATCCCGGAGTATCGCGGAGAAGGGTGGTGACCCATGGCAATTCCGCGTTTTAGCCCAGGTGATTACGGCCCGAAGACGGTCGAGGGCCCTGCGTTTCCGGATATTGATGAGAATGCACTGAACGATATGGCCGTGCGACTCATGTCTTTGGGGGATCGCCTCGACGGCGAGGTGATTCCGCACCATGCGCGGCAGCGGATGGAGCTAGCTGACTGGCAAGGCGAGGCCGGTCGACTTGCGATGGATTCGGCGAGCGGTGTTCTTGGTTCGTATGGGGATGCCTGTGCCGCTGTCTACGCTGCGGCGCGAAAGGTGTTTCGTGCCGAGGCGGCGGTAGTGCAGACGAAGCACGCGGTCAACAACACCGCGGAGACTACCGAGCGGGTCTGCAAGATATTCGCGCAGGCAGCCCTTCAAATGCTCACCGCTGGCTGCGCCGCAGCACGGTCGGGGGATGCGGCCGGAGCCAATTCATTCTTCAACACGGCCGTGACGTTCATTAAGTCGATCCAGTCGTTGGTGGCTGCAGGCCTTGCCGAGAACACCGCAGCGGTCGCGGCGTGCGCTGCTGGGCTAGCTCAGGAGTTGGATGTTCCTTCCGGTACACCCGGAGCAAAGGGCGAGATGCCGTCTCCTCCGCCGCCTATTCAGAATCCCCTGCCTCCGGGTGCCGTACCGACACCGGGATCGCGGGGCGGTCTCGCGAGTCCAGGTGGCGGCCAGGGTGAAGGGTTGGGAGATAGTGGCGGGGCAGGTGGGTCTACGTCGACAGACGCCGGGAAAAGTCCGCCCGCGACCGGTCATGGGAACGCCGAAGGCGATAGTGGTGGAGCAGGTGGGCTCCAGCCAACCAAGACGGTCCCCAACCCGCCGCCGGCCGCACAGGGCGACCGCGCCGGTGATTCCGGCGGTGGTACCCCGGGCAAAGTCTTGCCCCGGGCGGTGCCTTCAAATATTCCCGATGGGGGGCCTCCCGGTGGGAATGAGGCTCCCGCTGGCGGCATAAACCCGGCGATAGGGACACCGGGTTCACGTTCAGCGCCGTCCGGGACGACATCGACCGGTTCGCCCTCGACGTCGTCTGCCTCCAGTGCAGCCATAGGCGGTCCGTCAGGAACCCCAGGCGGTCCAGGGTCTGGACAGCAGGGCACAGGCCAAGGCACGGGACAAGGCACAGGACAGCCGACCGGCCAGCAGGCGCCGGATACTCCGAAGAACCCGTTCGGCCAACTTCCGACACAGCCCCTGGCCGCGGCGGCGAATGCCGCGTCACTCGCGACTCCCGACCCAGCAACGCAGACCCCAGCCGCGTCCGGTACCGCGGCTGCAAGTGGAGCAGCGACCGGCACCGGCGGCGCGGGTGCGGCACCCGTGTCCCAGGCGTCGGCGAGCACCGCGGCGGCGCCGCCGACGGGTGCACCGGCGGGCGCGGCACCGGCCGCTCCGCTGGGTCCGGCCCCGACGCCGTCCCCTGCCGCGCCAGTCGCAGCGCCGGCTACAGGTGCCGCAGGTGCAGGTCCAGGCGTCGCACCGATGTCGGCCAACCAGCAGCAGAACGCCGCTGCGGCGGCGCCGATCCCGGTGACGGCGGCGCGCGCCGAGCGTGACGCGATGGCCGCCGCGGCGCGGGCCGGTCTGGTGCGTAAGTCTGCGGGCGACGCGGATGTGCAGTTCGCCGAGCGGATCGCGGCCGCGTTGCACGCGCCGCCGTCGATCCCGCCGATGGCATGGAACTTCGTGTGGGCGGTCGGCGTGACGACCGATGGCGAGATCATCGCCGCGAATTCCTATGGGGTGTCGTTCATTCCGGACGGGATGTGCCTGCCGTCGCAGGTCATCTTCGTCAGCGCCGACGAGCGCGTCCCGGCCGGTCAGCGCGGCCGCTGGGTTCGTGAGCCGTTCGTCGCGCTGCAGGCGTGGTGCACCTTCCACGAGAAGACACTGAAAGTGGTCATCGGCACCGAGCAGGAAGTGCAGCCGTTCGCCGGCAGCCTGCAGACGAAAGTCATTCCGCCGGAGGATATTCCGACGGATGGCCTGATGAAGGGCCGCACCCGCTTGGAGGTCATCGCACCCGAGGCGGCGGCGAAGCTGGCGGAGTGGCCAGACGCGCAGCTGCATGAGGCTCTGCCGCCGCAGCCTGTTCAGTTGGTCCCGCCGGACCCTGCGGTCATCGGCAAGGCGTGGATGGAATCGATTCGGCCGCTGATGCAGACGACGGGTGAGACCTATCGGACCGCGCACCTGGAGAAGCTGGCCGCCTACGGCCGGCTACAGGAATCGGCTGCGCTGTACCGCGCCTACACCGCGCCGTACGCGGCCGACCTGCGGGCAGCGATCACCGATTGGGTATGGTGGCAACAGTTCTCGACGATCCAGGGCGATGCTCAGCTGGTGGAACTGGGCGCCTAACCGCGCGGCAGCATCGCCAACTGTCGGCTCTGCACGACAACCTGACCGGTGGAGTCGAGGATGACGTGGTCCTCCTCGAACCACGTCTCGCCGACGACGGTCGAACTGGCCTGCACCCGCAGCCAGCCCGGCGCCGGCCGCCGACGAACATAGGTGGTGAGTTGCACTGTGGGGGTCCAGCCGAAGTGCCCCTGATTCATGGTGACCGGGGGCGTGATGTCGCCCGCCATCAATGCGAACAGCAGGGCGGTGTCCGAATTGGCCTCGTCATCAGCGAAGGGCCGCAACCACATTCGGTTGATGGGGTCGCCTTCTTCGCCGGATAGGAATGGTGTAGTGGCATCGAGCAGGAACTCGCAGCCCTGCGCCACGTGCACAATCGCACCGACCGAATGGCCGGCGGTCACCGGCACCGCATCCGCGGGTGGTTCGACGGGCAGGTAGGACACCCCGAGCGATTCCTGGTAGCGCGGCGGCTTGGCGTCCAGCGGGCCCAGCGTCACGGCACAGCTGACCGCCGCGCGGCCATTCTGCGACAGCTGGACGTCGACCAGCGCGACCTGGCGCCCGTGCTTGCGGACCGTCGTCGTCAGCTGCACTTCACCGGGGTCGGGGGCGTTCAGGTAGTTGGCGCTCACGGCAACCGGCGCCAGCTCTGATTCTGAACCGCTGGCCTGCTGCGCGGCCGCGGCACACACCGCCATCATGCAGCCGCCGTGCACCTTCGGACCGATCGTCCACACCGGGTCGATGGTGGCCGTGAAGGTGCCATCGCCCGCCGCGGCGACGGCGGTGAGGTCGGTGAACGGGTGCGCAGTCATTTCATCTCCAACGGCCACGTGATGCTTGCTGATTCCGGGACGGGCAAAGGTCACTGCCTGTTCTGCCTGATTTCGATGTCACCTGCGGAAACGGTGGCAGTATCTAGATTATCGGTGACGATCACGCCAACCCGATTGCCGGACTCCCGGTCGACGAAGCAGAGCGGGCCCCGGCCGCCTTTCTGCAGGTGTTTGTCGCCCCACTGGCTCATCGCCAGATATACCGGCAGGAGGTCTTCACCGGCTTCGGTCAGCCGATACTCATCGCGGGCGCGTTTGCCGGGCTCCTGATACGGCACCCGAACCATCAGTCCGGACGTCTCCAACTGCTTGAGGGCGCGCGACACCGCTGGCGCCGACGTCCCGATCCGCTCGACGAAGTCTTCGAATCGTGTTGTCCCGAAGAGGCTTTCGCGGACAGCGAGGAATACCGTCTTGGTGCTGAGCAGGTCCAGCAGCTTGGCGACCGAGCAGCCATTGCCGATCGACCACTGGCGGTCGCGCAGCTTCTCTTCGAACTCCATCACACCCCCTTTTTTGGATAACGCTTGCGTTACTCAGATATCCGTGCTTCCATCTTAGTAACGGCATCGTTATTCAGCAAGGAGTGTGGTTCAGATGGTCGCAGTGGCAGGCAAGGTGGTTGTGGTGACCGGCGGTCGACGGGGCCTGGGTGCCGCCCTCGTCGACGAGCTGCTGGCCAGGGGCGCGCGCAAGGTCTACTCGACAGGCCGCTCGTCGTTCACCGACGAACGCCCCGAAGTGGTCCCGCTTGAACTCGAAGTACGTTCCGAGGCATCGGTTTCCGCGTTCGCTGAGCTCGCATCGGACGCCGAGATCATCTTCAACAACGCGGGCATCCTGCTGCCCGGCTCGCTGCTGACCGGCGGCTTCGACGATATCGAAGCGACCTTCGACATCAACGTGTTCGGGCCGCTGCGGGTGGCTCGGGCCTTCGCCCCGATCCTCGCGTCGAATGGCGGCGGGGCCCTGGTCAACATGCACTCGGTGCTCTCGTGGGTGGCCGGAAGCGCGGCCTATGGCGCCTCCAAGGCCGCGATCTGGTCGGTCACCAACTCGCTGCGCGGTGAGCTCGCCGCACAGGGCACGCAGGTGGTCGGTGTGCACGCCGGACTGATCGAGACCGAGATGGTTGCAGACATCCCGGGCCCGAAGACGACGGCGGTAGACATCGCGACACGCATCATCGACGGACTGGAAGCGGGCGCGGTCGAGATACTGGCCGATGACGTGTCGGTGGGCGTGAAGTCTGCGTTGTCCGGTCCCGTGGAGGACCTGACCTTCGCGATGGCGGTCTGAACAAGCATGCCGCTGTGGACCATTCACCACACGCCGGACTTCTTCACCGCAGAGGATAAGCGTGAGCTGGCAGGCCGCATCACCGATCACTACGAGAAGGCCGGTTTGCCGCGGTTCTACGTCGTCGTGATGTTCAACGAAACCCGCTCGGGCGACCTGTATGTCGGCGGTGAGCAGACCGACGTCGGGCTGCGGGTGGTCATCGACCACATCGCCCGGCGCGCCGCCGACAAAGAGCATCGCCATCGGATTGCCCACTGGATCAAGGCGATCCTCAGCCCGTACCTGGAAGCGCATGACAACCCGCACTGGGAGTTCCACGTCGATGAGACCAGCGAGGATCTCTGGATGATCAACGGTTTGATCCCGCCTCCGATGGGCTCTGACGCTGAAAAGCGTTGGGTCTCAGAGAACGCGGTGTCCGCGTACTGACCGTGACGATGCTGCTGCTGGGGTTAGCACCCCAGCGGCAGCATTGCCATTTGTCGACTCTGTACGACCACCTGGCCGTTGGCGTCGACGATGAGGTGGTCCTCCTCGAACCAGGTGTCGCCGATGACGGTGGAACTTGCCATCACTCGCAACCACCCGGGCGCCGGCCGGCGGCGCAGATAGGTGGTCAGCTGGACCGTCGGCGTCCACCCGAAAAGCCCACGGTTCATCGTGACCGGCGGTGTGATGTCGCCGGCCATCAGTGCGAAGAGTAGGGCGGTATCCGGATCAGCTTCATCGGAAGCGAAGGGGCGCAACCATATCCGGGTGACCGGGTCCCCTTCTGTGCCGGTGAGGAACGGTGTCGCGGCGTCCAGACGCATGTCGCAGCCCTGCGCTACATGGACCACCTGCCCGACGGCGTGGTCCGGCGTGACGCGAACCGCGTCGGTGGGTGGCTCGACTGCCATCGTGCTCGCCGCCAGCGGAACCTGGTGGCGCGGTGGCTTCGCGTCGAGCTGCCCCAGCGCGACCGAGCACGTGACGGCGACCCGCCCGCGTTGGGAGAGCTCGACTTCGACCAGGTTCACCTGCCTGCCGCGCTTGCGGATGGTGGTGCTGAGCTGGACCTCGCCGGGATCGGGTGCGTTGAGATAGTTGGCGCTCAAGGCGATCGGGGCCAGGTCGGCCGCGTCGGGAACGCTCTGTCGGGCCGCGGCGGCACACAGCGCCATCATGCAGCCTCCGTGCACCTTGGGACCGATCGTCCACCGGTCGTCGATGGTGGCGGTGAACATGCCGGCATCGACTGCGGCGACGGTGGTCAGGTCGGTGAAGGGATGCGGCGTCATGCCATCTCCAATTCCGTTGTTGTGCTTACGGTTTGCGTGGTGCGGGCGGGGCGCGTGCGGACCTTCAACGGCCACCAGAACCAGCGTCCGAGCAGCGCCGCGATCGATGGGGTGATCAGGGAGCGCACCACAAAGGTGTCGAACAGCAGACCGAGCCCGATCGTGGTGCCGATCTGTCCGACCGACCGCAAGTCGCTGGCGATCATCGAGATCATGGTGAAGGCGAACACCAGGCCCGCGGCGGTGACGACACCGCCGGTGGCGCCGGTGGCGCGAATCAGTCCGGTGCGCAGGCCCGCGCCGATCTCTTCCTTGAAGCGGGACACCACCAGCAGGTTGTAGTCGGAGCCGACGGCCAGTAGCACGATCACCGACATGGCGATCACCAGCCACTGCAACTCGACGCCCAGGAAGTACTGCCAGATCAGGACCGACAGGCCGAAGGACGCGGCGAGGGACAGCACCACGGTGCCCACGATGACGATCGACGCGACCAGCGCCCGGGTGATCAGCAGCATCACCACGAAGATCAGGATGATGGCGGCCAGGGCCGCGATCAGCAGGTCGTAGTGCGCCCCCTGTTGGATGTCCTTGTAGGTGGCGGCGGTGCCACCCAGGTGGAACTTCGCACTCGCCAGCGGCGTGCCCTTGACGGCCTCCTTGGCGGCCTGCAGCTCGGCGTCGACGTGCGAAATACCCTCCAGGGTGGCGGGATCCACGTCATGGGTGACGATGAAGCGGGCGGCTTTGCCGTCGGGGGAGAGCATGAGCTCCATGCCGCGCTGAAAGTCGGGGCTGCTGAACGCTTCTGGCGGTAGGTAGAACATGTCGTCGTTCTTCGCGTCGTCGAACGTCTGGCCCATGGCCGCCGCGGTGTCGGTCATGCGCTCCATCTGGGTGACCATGCCGTCGAAGGTGCTGCGCATGGTCTGCATCAGATCGCGGACGTCGGTGGACAGGCTGATCAGCGGTGGTAGCTGCGCGGCGATCTGCGGCGTCACCACATCGAGCTTGCCCATCGCGTCGGACAGCGCCTTGGTGTTGTCGGCCAGTCGGTCGAAGCCGTCCGTGGCGTCGAACACCGAACGCAGGGCATGGCAGACCGGAATGTCGAAGCAGTGCGGCTCCCAGTAGAAGTAGTTCCGCAGCGGCCGGAAGAAGTCGTCGAAGTCGGCGATCTGATCGCGCAACTCGGCGGTGGTGGCCGACATATCCTGTGCCGCAACATCGCCGGCGTGCGTGGCGTCTGCCAGCTGCACGCTGAGGTCGTGCATGTGCCGCATGATGCCGATCATCGAGGTGAGGTGGTCGGTCATGGTCTGCACGTCGCCGAGACGGGCCTTGAGGAACTGCAGGTTCTCGTTCATCGAGACGGCCTGAGCGCTGATCTGGAACGGCACCGAGCCGTGTTCCATGGGCGGGCCGAGCGGCCGGGTGATGCTCTGCACCCTGGCGATACCCGGTACCCGGAAGATGTTCTTCGCGATCCGGTCCAGGACCAGCATGTCCCGGGAGTTCCGTAGGTCGTGATCGGCTTCGACCATCAGCATGTCCGGGTTCATCCGTGCTGAGGTGAAGTGCTTTTCGGCGGCCGCGTAACCGATGTTGGATGGCACGTCGGCGGGCACGTAGAAGCGGTTGTCGTAATTGGTGCGGTACCCGGGCAGGGCCAGGACCCCGACCAGCGCGGCGGCGGTGGCCGCGACCAGGATGGGTCCGGGCCAGCGGACGACGGCGGTACCGACGCGACGCCAGCCGCGGGTCTTGTTGGCCCGCTTGGGGTCCAGCAACCCGAAGTGGGTGCTGACGACCATCACGGCGGGTGCGAACGTCAGCGCCATCACCAGGATGACGACCATGGCGGTCGCGCACGGCAGGGCCAGGGTGTTGAAGTAGTTCAACCGGGTGAACAGCAGGCACATCATGGCGCCGGCAATGGTCAGGCCCGAGCCGAGGATCACGTGATAGACACTGGAAAACGTTGAATAGTAGGCGGTTTCCCGGTCTTCACCGGCATTGCGGGCTTCGTGGTAGCGGCCGACCAGAAAGATCCAGTAGTCGGTGCCTGCGGCGATCGCCAGCGCGGTCAGCACGCTGACCGCGAACGTGGACAGGCTGATCAACTGGGCGTTGCCCAGTACGGCGACCAGCCCGCGGGCCATGCTCATCTCGGTCAGCACGACGAGCAGAGCGATGAATGTTGTTGCGAGGGATCGGTATACGACCAACAGCATCACGGCGATGACGACGAGCGTCACCACGGTCATCTTGACCATGCTCTTGTCGCCGGCCTCGTTGGTGTCGGCAACCAGGGCGGCCTGACCGGTGACGAAGGCCTTCACCCCGGCCGGTGGATGGCTGCGGTCGACGATGTGCCGGACCGCGTCGACGGATTCGACGCCCTCGGTGGACCCCTGGTCGCCGCGGAGGTTGACCTGGACATAGGCCGCCTTGTGGTCCTCGCTCTCGGAGCCTGCGGAAGTGATGCGGTCGCCCCAGAAGTCCTGCACGTGCTCGATGTGCGTGGTGTCCTGCTCGAGCTGGTGGACCAGATCGCCGTAGTACTGGCGTGCGGTGTCGCCGAGCGTCTGGTCGGACTCGATGATGATCATCAGGACGCTGTCGGAGTCGAATTCACCGAACTTGGTGCCGATGTGCTTCATCGAGATGACCGACGGGGCGTCCTGCGGCGAGAGGGAGACGGCGTTGTTCGCGCCGACGACTTCCAGTTTGGGCACCAGCAGGTTGGTGGCGGCGGTGGCTGCCAGCCAGATGAGGATGATCGGCACCGACAGGATGCGGACGAGGCGGGGATAGCCGCCGCGGGTGCTGTGCTGGCCGCTCATGCTGCCTTCACCAGGCAGAAGGTCGTCGCCGATGCGCCCTCGGCAGCCTGGTGGTCGCGTAGTTCACCGTTGACGGTGATCCGGCAGCTCAGGCGGCTGCTGTCGCCTTGGGCGACCAGGTTGGCGAACACGCTCGGCACCGTCGTGGTCAGGGTCTTCGACCACGGCAGTGCGGTGAAGCGCTCCTGCTGCGGCTGGGCCCTCTCGTCGACGTAGCTGATCATGCCGGTGGTGCCGGGTGGTCCGTCCACTTCGTACGTCACGTACTTCGGGATCGTGGAAACGATGTTGTCCGTGTGGGATTCGGCGGAATGCTGGCTGCCGAACACGCCGTGGAAGCGGTCGATGATGAAGCCCCCGACCGTCACGACACCGGCAACGGTCAACAACACCCAGCCGCGTTGCGCGGTCTTGAGCAACCAGTTCATGAGGAGCACCATACGACCGTATGTATACGCATGTATAGTTAGAGTGCGGTGGCGACGATCACACCTGGTCACCGACGGCGATTAGGGTGAAGGCATGGCGGGGTCGACACGGCAGCGGAATGTGCGAGGACAGGGCGCACTGCTGCGCGACGAAATCCTGGCAGCCGCGATTCGGGTCGTCGACTCGTCGGAGTCCACCAACGAGGTGTCGTTGCGGAGCATCGCGCGCGAGGCCGGCATCTCCAACATGTCGGTGTACGCCCATTTCGACAGCCGTGAGGACGTGCTGGCGGCCGTCGCGGAGCTGAGCTGGGACCAGGTCCGCCAGGACATCGCCGAGCAGGTACCGGGCGGCAAGACGCAGCGTGAGCGGCTACTGCTCGGCTGCCGCGCGTATGTCGCTTTCGCCCAACGTTTTCCATTGCGATACGTGTTGATGGTGAAGGTCGACGAGATCACCCCGTCGGCGCGCCAGGCTCTTCAGGTCGTGACGCGCGGCCTGCTGGCCGCCGGCGGCATGGACCCCGACTCTGAGCCGGGTCCCGATGCGCAGCGGGTGGCCGCGGCGCTGTCGGTGGCACTGCACGGCGTGGCGATGCTGCACCGCACGGACACCCCGCATCTGTGGATGAGCGATTTCAGTACCTGCGAAATCATCCAGACCATGGTGGACGCGGCCATCCTGCAACTCGAACAGGCGGCCGCGACGCCGCGGCCGTAAACCCTACTTCTTCTTCGACTCTCGCCAGCCGCGTTCGAACGGCAACCGCCAGGCGTTGGGTGCGATCAGTTGATGAATGGCGTTGGGACCCCAGGTGCCCGGCGGGTAGTTCTTCACCGGCGGCGGGTCCTCCAGCAGCGCAGCCGAGTTCGCCCACAGCGACTCGATACCCTCTGCGGTGGTGAACAGAGTGTGATCACCGCGCATGGCGTCCAGGATCAGTCGCTCATAGGCCTCCAGCACCTGGTCGGCTCCGTCGGCCTCGGTCGCCGAGAACTGCATGGACAGCTTCTCCAACCGCATCCCCGGCCCCGGCCGCTTGCCGTAGAACGACAGCGACACCTTCGAGTTGTCGGCCAGGTCGAAGGTCAGGTGGTCGGGTCCCTGGGAGCCGACGCCCGAGCCCGACGGGAACATGGTGCGCGGGGCCTCTTTGAAGGCGATCGAGATGATGCGCATGCCCTCGGCCATCTTCTTGCCGGTGCGCAGGTAGATCGGCACGCCGGCCCAGCGCCAGTTGTCCACCCGAACCTTCAGTGCGATGAACGTCTCGGTGTCGGAATCCCTTGATACGCCCTCTAGTTCGCGATAGCCGGTGAACTGGCCCCGGACCACGTCTGAACACTTGATCGGCAGCATCGATCGGAAGACCTTGTTCTTCTCCTCGCTGATGGCCCGCGGTTCCAGCGCGGTCGGCGGCTCCATCACGACGAAGGCCATCACCTGCAGCAGATGGGTCACCACCATGTCCTTGTAGGCGCCGGTGCTCTCGTAGAAATTCGCCCGCTGGTCCAGTCCGAGCATCTCCGGGATGTCGATCTGAATGTGATCGATAAAGTTGCGGTTCCAGATCGGTTCGAAGAGGCCGTTGGCGAACCGGAACGCCAGGATGTTCTGCGCCGCTTCCTTGCCCAGGAAATGGTCGATCCGGAAAATCTGTTCCTCGTCGAAGGTTTCGTGCACGAAGTCGTTCAGTTCGACGGCGCTGGCCAGGTCGGTGCCGAACGGCTTCTCCATGACGACGCGGGAGCGCTCGACCAGGCCGGCCTCGTCCAGCGTCGCGATCACGGCTCGTGCGGCTTTCGGCGGCACCGAAAGGTAGTGCAGGCGGCGCACATTCGGGCCCAGCTTCTTCTCCGCCGCGGCGACCGCAGCCGCCAGCCCCGACGGCCCGGCGCTCTGCGGCACGTAGGTGAGCGTCGCGGCGAAGCGTTCCCACTGCTCGGGCGTCAGGTGATGGCTGCCGAATTCGTCGATCGCCGCCTGGGCCAGCGCCCGGAACTCGTCGATCGTCAGGTCCTCCAACGAGGTCCCGACGATCTGGATGTCGGGGGCCAGCTCGGACTGGTCCAGATAGGCCAGGCCGGGAAGCAGTTTGCGTTTGGCGAGATCGCCGGTCGCGCCGAACAACACGATGACGTGCGGGTCGACGGCGACATCGTCGTGGCGGTTCGGCCGCGAGCCGGGCGCCGGGTACGAGATGGTCTGCGGTTTGGTGTTCGCCACGTTGCGCATGATTCCACCGCAGCCCGGTCTGTGCAGGGCCTACCGACAAGAAGGCCCGGTCACCGTGATCGGTGACCGGGCCTCATCGTGAAAATGTCAGTCCAGCTGGATGTACTTCACCGCGACCGGCTGCGCGGGCTTGCCGTCGCCGGCGCCGCCCTCGATACCGTTCTGGGCGATCTTGTCCAGGGTGGCCAGCCCGGTGGCGTCGACGGTGCCGAACGCGGTGTAGCCCGGAGGCAGCTGCGAGTCCTGGTACACCAGGAAGAACTGGCTGCCGTTCGTGTTGGGGCCGGCGTTGGCCATCGCCAGGGTGCCGCGCGGGTAGACGACCGGCTGGCTCAGCGCCGGGCTGTCGGGCTGGTACTGGTTGGTCGGGTACTCGTTGGCGAACTGGTAGCCGGGGCCGCCCATACCGGAGCCGGTCGGGTCACCACACTGCAGGACGGCCAGGCCGCCCTTGGTGAGCCGGTGGCAGGGGGTGTCGTTGAAGTACCCCTGCTGCGCCAGGCTGGCGAAGCTGTTGACCGTGCAGGGGGCCTTGGCGTTGTCCAGTGTCAGCCCGAGGTTGCCCTGGTTGGTGCTCATGCTGGCCGTCACCGTCGGCGGGGTGGTGGGGATCTTGCCGGTGTGCGGCGGGTTCACCTTCTTGCTGGCCTGCTCCGACGACGCCGGGTACTGGCAGTTCTCACCGAGGCCCGCGGGTGCCACGAACGGCGGCAGCTTGCCGTCGGCGGGCGGGTTCTGCGCCGGGGCGGTGGAGCTCTCGGTCGACGCCGAGGCCGTCGCGGACGAGGACTTGGAGTCCTTGTTGAGGTAGATGACGCCGCCGACGACGCCACCGATCACCGCGAGCACCACGACCACCGATGCGGCGATCGTCATGATGCGCTGCTTACGGGCCTTTTCGGCCCGGCGCTCCAACTGCCGGTCCAGCTTGCGCTTGGCAGTTTCCCGCCGTTGTTCATTCGTCGGCACCGCCGAAGTCCTCCTCGTGACGGTCGGAGCCAAAATGCCCCGACGTACAGCTGGTCGGCACCGAGTGTGCCAGGTCACGCTGAATGCGGGGGCCGCGACCCGCGTGACCAGCTGTCAATTGACGGACTTGAGCTGGTCCAGGAGCGCCTGCGGATCGGGATTCTGCAGCACGGCGTCGCCGATATCGGTGCCGTTCAGCAGCACCGTCGGCGTCGAGTTGATGCCCGCGCTCTTGACGGCGTTGTTGACCATGTCGCGGTTCTTGCCGCTGGTGATGCAGTCGGCGACCGAATCGGGAGCGCCGGCCTTCGCGGCCTGGGAGATCAGTTCGTCGTCAGACGGGAACGTGTACGCCGACTCGTCGGGCTGCTGCGTGAACAGCGCGGCATGGAACCGTTGGAACGCGGCCGTGTCGGCGTCGGCCACGCAGTACGCCGCTGCGGCAGCCCGCACCGAGTACGACTTCAGGTCACCGCGGCCCAGGATCGACACCATGGTGTAGTCCACAGCGATCCGGCCGTCGGTGATCAGCTTGCCGATGGTGGGGCCGTAGACCTGCTCGAACCGGCGGCAGAAGGGGCACAGGAAGTCTTCGTACACCGTCAGCGTCGCCTTCGGCTCGGAGCTGCCCGGTTTGGTGGCCACGTTCGGCGCGGCGAGGCGGATGGACCGCAGCGGCATCGGACCGGCGTCGGCGGACGACGTCTCGGCGGCCCCACCGACGGGCTTGTTCTCGTGGCGAATCACGATGAAGGCGGCGACACCCGCCGCGACCAGTGCGATGACCGCGATGACGGAGAACATCGCCCAGCCCGTGCGGGGCTTCTTCGGCGGCGGAAAGCCCGGAACATATTGCGGCGCACCGTAGTACTGGGGCTGATCGGGCGGCGGCGGCCCCCACGGTCCTGGCTGCGTCATGAGGGCAGTTTCCCACGTGGGAAAATGGTCGCGTGTTGTTGACGGGGTTTCCGGCCGGGATGTTGCAGTGCAACTGCTACATCCTCGCGGCGCGCGCCGGGTCGGACGCCATCATCGTCGACCCGGGTCAGCGGGCCATGGGTCGCATCCGCGAGATTCTGGATGAAAACCGGCTCACCCCGTCGGCGGTGCTGCTCACCCACGGCCACGTCGACCACATCTGGTCGGCGCAGAAGGTGGCGGACACCTACGGCTGCCCGGTGTACATCCACCCCGAGGATCGGTTCATGCTGACCGATCCGATCAAAGGGTTCGGTCCGCGACTGGCCCAGCTGGCGTTCGGGGTGCTGTTCTCCGAGCCCAAGCAGGTCGTCGAACTCGACCGGGACGGCGACAAGCTGGATCTGGGCGGGATCACCGTCACGGTGGACCACACCCCGGGCCACACCCGGGGCTCGGTGGTGTTCCGCGTAGGTGACGGCCCCGCCGAGCTGGCATTCACCGGCGACACCTTGTTCAAGCAGTCGGTGGGCCGCACCGATCTCCCGGGCGGCAGCGGCCGGGACCTGCTGGACTCGATCGTGACAAAACTGTTGGTGCTCGACGACGACACCGTGGTACTACCTGGGCACGGCCCACAGACCACGATCGGCGCCGAACGTCGTACCAACCCGTTCCTCGAAGGCTTATCAAGTTGAGCGATTTTCAGGCGCCCAAGGGCGTCCCGGACTACCTGCCCCCGGACTCGGCGGAATTCGTCGCGGTGCGCGACGGCCTGCTGAACGTCGCGAGACTGGCCGGGTACGGCCACATCGAGTTGCCGGTGTTCGAGGACACCGCGCTGTTCGCCCGCGGTGTGGGGGAGTCCACCGATGTGGTGTCGAAGGAGATGTACACCTTCGCCGACCGCGGTGACCGCTCCGTCACGCTGCGCCCCGAAGGCACCGCCGGCGTCATGCGCGCCGTCATCGAACACGGCCTGGACCGTGGCGCGCTACCGGCCAAGCTTCGGTACTCGGGCCCGTTCTTCCGCTACGAACGTCCGCAGGCCGGCCGCTACCGCCAGCTGCAGCAGGTGGGGGTGGAGGCCATCGGCATCGACGACCCGGCGTTGGACGCCGAGGTGATCGCGGTGGCCGACGCCGGCTTCCGTTCGCTCGGACTCGACGGTTTCCGCCTGGAGATCACCTCGCTGGGTGACGACACGTGCCGCCCGCAGTACCGGAAGCTGTTGCAGGACTTCCTGTTCAAACTCGACCTCGACGAGGACACCCGCCGCCGTGCGGAGATCAACCCACTGCGGGTGCTCGATGACAAACGGCCGCACGTCAAAGAGATGACCGCTGACGCCCCGGTGATGCTCGACCACCTGTCGGAGGCCGCCAAGGAGCACTTCGACACCGTCCTGGCGCACTTGGACGCCCTCGGCGTGCCGTACGTGATCAACCCGCGCATGGTCCGCGGACTGGATTACTACACCAAGACCACCTTCGAGTTCGTGCACGACGGCCTGGGCGCGCAGTCCGGTATCGGTGGCGGCGGCCGGTACGGCGGCCTGATGAAGCAGTTGGGCGGGCAGGACCTGTCGGGCATCGGGTTCGGGCTGGGTGTCGACCGCACGGTGCTGGCGCTCAAGGCCGAGGGCAAGACGGTCGCGTCTCCTGCTGCCGTCGACGTGTACGCCGTGCCGCTGGGGGCGCCGGCCAAGCTGGAACTGGCGAAGATCGTTGCGGCCCTGCGTGGTTCGGGTGTACGCACCGACATGTGCTACGGCGACCGTGGGCTCAAGGGCGCGATGAAGGCGGCCGACCGCTCCGGCGCGAAGGTGGCGCTGGTGGCCGGTGACCGCGACATCGAGGCCGGCACCGTCGGCGTCAAGGATCTGTCGAACGGCGAGCAGGTCGATGTGCCCATCGCCGACGTTGCTGCTCACGTGCGCTCGCGCCTGCAATAAACCACCTCCCGCGGGAACAACACCTCCCGCGAGCGGCCGTGTTTGTATACGACACGCCGCCCACCCCTGGCATTTTGGGGCCGCTCGTCAGTCGTGAGCGACCCCGAAATGCACACACAACACGGCGTGTCGCTGTGCAGACACGGCCGCTCGCGGGTTGTGGTCAGTGGGTCATGCGGCGCAGCATGCCGTCGCGCAGCGTCAGGGTGTGCAGCAGGATGGCACTGACGTGCGCGGCGATGGCGGCCACCAGCAGGTAGGCCACCACTGAATGTGCCTGGCGCAGAATGCCGTACAGGTCGGCGTCGAACGGGACGAGGTCCGGGAGCCGTAGGTTGCCGAAGATCCGGACCGGTGTGCCCGACGCCGACACCATGGCCCAGCCGACAAGCGGCTGCGCCAGCAGCATGGCGTACATCCCCAGTTCGGACCCGGCGATCAGCTTGCCTTCCAACGGCCCTACCGTGGCGGGCCATTTCGGCGCTTTGTGGGTGAATCTGTTTGCCGCCCGGACGATCACGATGACCAGGATGCTGATGCCCAGTGTCATGTGGACGGCGACCAAGGCTGCGTGGGAGCCGATGGCGTTGGTCATGGCGAAGCCGATCAGCAACGCGGCGAAGACCGCGACAGCGGTCAGCCAGTGCAATACGCGGGTGCGGACCGGGAAGCGGGATATCACGAGATAACCCGAACGGCCGGAGCGGTTTTCGGTTCGGTGGTGCGCGCCCGGTATGACCCGGCGTATACCGCAGACCGGGCACTGAGCAGCGGATCGTCGGACGGTTCGATGCCGTCGGGCAGGACCAGTGGGTCGAAGTTGATGTCGCGGGCGTTGCCGGCGGCATCGGTCTGGGCTTCGGTGAGGGTCAGGACGCCGGCGTCGATGACCTGACGGTCGGCCGGCCAGGGCAGCGTCGGATCGGTCGGGTCGCTGTCGTGTCCGACCGTCAGTCGCAGGTTCCATTGCAGGGGAGCCTTTTTCAACTGCAGGATCAGCGCGTCGAACAACGAGTTGGGGTCGTCGGACTTCGGTGGCAGTGCGGTCTGCTGCGGGACGAACGACCAGCGGACCGGGGTGCGGGTGCCGCCCCGGTCCACCAGATGGAACTTGTGCAGACCCGAGAACGTGCTGTCCGCGAAACCCGGTGTGGGCGGGCTCTTTTTGGCCAGTGCCATCGCCGCCGCGGTCTCGGGGTGCCGGCTGAGGAAGTCGGCCATGACCTTCGGATCGGGCTTGCCGCCGGCGACCGGTTTGGACGCCAGCAGCCGGTCGTAGAAGCCCTGCGGCGAATTGTCGAGGAACACCGGGAGGTTCAGCATCGCGGTCCGCCACTGGGCGGCGCCGGGAAAGCCGATGGCCAGGCCGAGCCCACGCGCCGCGCCGGGGGTGTCGGCGACGGTCGGGTTACCGCCGGCCAGGGAAAACCGGCCCGCGACGGGCGTCTCACCCGGCCCGAAGACCGCGGCTCGGGACAGGGCAGCCGCGTTGCCGTTGCTCATGAAATGGCCGACCACCGAGACCCCTTTGGCGTGGTTCTTCCGGAATCCCGGATGATCGCCGAAGACTCTCTGGAAGCCGTCCAGGAATGTCTGCCGGGTCAGCGTGCCGGCGCGGCTGGTGTACGCCACAATGCCGAGGTCTACGGCGAGGAACGCCCCGACGGCGCCGAGCCCGACGAGTATCGAACGCCGGGTCAGGGGAGTACCGCGCCAGGATGGGCCGTCCATGACCACCACAGGTACCACAAACTCCTGTGGCAACATCTGCGAACGTGCGGGTACTGGTGCAGCGGGTGACATCGGCGCGGGTGACGGTCGACGGGCAGATCGTCGGCGAGATCACCCCGACCCCTCAGGGCCTGGTCGCACTCGTCGGCCTCACCCACACCGACGATGCCGCGGTGGTGCGCAAGATGGCCGACAAGCTGTGGCGGCTGCGCATCCTCGACGGCGAGCTCAGCGCCGCCGACGCTGCCGCGCCGATCCTGGTGGTCAGTCAGTTCACCCTCTACGCCGACACCGCCAAGGGGCGCCGGCCGTCGTGGAATGCCGCGGCTCCCGGACCGGTGGCCGAGCCGCTGGTCGACGAGTTCGCGGCGGCGCTGCGGGCGCTGGGCGCAAACGTCGCGACCGGGCGGTTCGGCGCCCACATGCACGTCGAGCTGGTCAACGACGGGCCGGTGACGGTGCTGCTGGAGCTGCAGGCGGGGTGATACGTCTGATGCAGGGTGTAACGGTCCGGTACGGTCAGTCGATATGACCGGCATGCGTAAAGCGACAGTCAAGTTGTCAGTGGTGTGTGGCGCGGCAGCAGTGGCGGCCGCCGGGCTGATGGCGCCGGTGGCGTCTGCCGCCCCGGCCGGCCACGAGGTCCGATACACGCTGTCGGTGGGTGGCCCGGCCACGTTCGACCTGCTCTACCTGGTCAACCAGCCGGCGAACAAGGCGGCCTACAACGCCGACGCCTACGCCTATCTCAAGCGGGAGACGGTCACCGTCGCTCCGGATGCTCCGTGGGTGTTCACCACGACGCTGGCTGACCCGCAGTGGGCCATCTTCACCGTCAGCAGCACCACGCACGGTGGCCAGGCCGCCCCGGATTCGACATGCGACATCGCGGTCGACGGGCAGTCGGCGGCGCACCAGACCGCGCCGTACAACGTGCAGTGCCAGCTGAGCCAGTGGTAGTTCGCTAGCTGCGGCTGGCCCGGCGATTGGCTTTCTTGATCGCTTCCACCAACTCGCCCTTGTTCATGGTCGAGCGGCCTCGGATGTCGAGGCGGCGCGCGATCTCGAGTAGGTGTTCCTTGGTGGCCTCGGCGTCGACGCCTTCGGCGGTGGCACCTCGGGCGTTGGGTCCGCCGCTGTGCGACCGCTCGTCGGAGGGGCCTTTGTGGTCCTTCTTCTCCCAGTGGTCGCCGACCTTCTCATAGCTGTGCTTGAGAGCTGAGTACGCGACCCGGTGGGCACGTTCGCCTTCGCCGTATTCGTCGGCGGCCGAATCGTGCACCTTCGCGAAAGTGCGTTGCGCCTTGGCGCTCGACTTCTGCAGGGTGGCGGGCAGCTCGCTCTTCTTGGCCTGCCCCTGTTTCGTGGTCTTCGGCATGACGTTCCTCCTCGCGGTGTGAAAGCACTTGGCGCGGTGCAGACATCAGGCCGGCACCCGGACGCCCGCCTTGTTCGATGTTTCGTTCACCGTCGTGGGGTACCCGACGCGATTGGCAACAAACGCGGGGCCTGGCGCACCTGATTCACTGCGAGGCGGCCGGCGGATACTCCGGCGCGCACTGGTCTTCGTTCGACGCGGGGGCGACGCGCTTGACGAAGCCCGCGATGTAGTGGATTGCTCGGCGCCCTTCGGGCAAGACTGCGGCAGCGAGCGGGAAGTCGTGAATCTGCCCGTCCCACACGTGAAGGTCGCACTGTGCCCCGGCGTCGGTGAGCCGTTCGTACATCAGTTCCGCGTCGGGCCGGAGAAACTCGTCGCTGCTGACGTGGATCGTCACCGGTGGCATGTGGTGCAGATCCGCGTCAACGGGAGAGGCAATGGGTTGTCCCGACGGGTTCTTCTCGCCGTGCGCGGCCACATAGCGCATGAACGATGTCATGGCGCGCGCGGTGAACATTGCACAACGGTCTTTGCGGCCGGGGGACTTGTCGCGGGGGGTCAGCGTCGTCAGCGGAGAGATGGCCGCCACGCCGGCGGTGGGTGGGTGACCTTGCCGAAGTAGTTCGGCTGCGGTCTGCAGCGCCAGATATCCGCCCGCGGAATCGCCGGCCACCACGATGTCGGACCAGTGGTAGCCGCGACGCAGTAGCCAACGGAGTCCGTCCACCGCATCGGACAGCGCCGCCGACAATCCGTGGTCGGGCAACATCCGGTAGCCGACGTTGAGCACTTCGGCATCAGCACTGCGGGCCAGCCGTGCGGCGAGTGACCGATGCGTGTTGAGTCCGCACGTGAGAAACGCGCCGCCGTGCAGATAGAGGATGGCGCGGCGGGCCGATGTGCCCTCAGTGCCGATCAATTCGGCCGGACAGGACGGCAGGCGGACCCGGCGCACGGTCGCTGAGCTCGGTAGGGGGGCCAGCGCGGCGACCTGATCGATGGTGCTGAAGGGCCAATGAAGATTTGGTTGCAGGGCCCACATCCGGACCATGTTCTTGACGAATACCCGGCAGATGGCCCCTATTGCCTGGGACTGTGGGCTGCGTCGGCGATGATGATGCCGTACTCCCTGGTCATGCCCGGTATTTCGCATTTTGATCAACTCCTGTGCCCTCGGGTACCCGGCACGAAATTTGACGAAACGTTGCGCCAGAGGAGGTTTCCGATCGGCGTCGAACAGGTATGTCGGTAGTGCCGAACGGCGCAAGGCAAGGAACTGCTTGCGAAGCGCGTGGAATCGATCACGCCTCACAACCGCAAAACAAAGGAGAAACACCGTGGGAGAGCACAAGAGCGGTCCTGAAGAGGGCATCAAGGGCACCGTAGAGGGTGTCAAGGGCAAGCTGAAGGAAGCCGCTGGCAGCGTTGTCGGTCGGGACGACCTGGTCCGTGAGGGACAGGCCCAGCAGGACAAGGCCGACGCCGAACGCGATGCCGCCAAGCACGAGGCGCAGGCTGAGTCAGCCCGCTCCGGCGCGAAGGCGGCCGAGAAACGACAAGAGCAGAACCAGTAGCTCGAACTGGCCCGACCTTCCCGTTTCGTGGGGAGGTCGGGTCATTTCTTGTCGAAATCTATTGTGCGCGAGCGGTATCGTTGTGGCCGGTGTTCTGCATCACCAAGGGCACCAGCACCCAGAAGGTGCTGAAGCCGGCCAGGCCGATACCGCCGGCGACCCAGCCCGCCAATTGGCCCGCGACGGTACCGAAGATCAGCTCCGTCACTCCCGTCAGCGCTATGCCGAGCAGGAGCAAGCCGTAAAAGGCGCACCGGTGGGCCGCTGCGACGATGATCGACATGCGTCGCTGCCGAAACAGGATGCGGTGCATACCAACTGGCGCTATCAGCAGAATGGTCGAGGCCACGGAAAGGGCGACAGTCGCCAGGTAGACCATGCGATTTTGGGTATCCAGCGCGCTGAATCGCTGCTGGAACGGCAACGTCAGCAGGAAGCCGGTGAGCAGTTGCACTCCGGTCTGTGCCACGCGGAGCTCCTGAAGCAGACTCGACCAGTTCCGGTCCAGTCGTTCGATCTCGGTTTCGTGGCGGGCCATCCGGTCCCATTGCTGGTCGGATTCTTGGGGAGCACCCAGATCGCTGGCCATGGCTCACATCACTTTCTACGCCTGACCTTTTGAGCTCCGCCGACGGTGATGCGGTCATCGGGCCCCGCGCCGTAGAAGCTGAAGACGCCGTCACCCTTCGTCGAGATCACCTGGATTTCCTGGATGGTCAGCCAGCGACCGCCCGCAGGATCTTCGATAGTGTCGCCCTCCGCTAAGCGTGCGGGCTCGACAAGTTCGATGCGGTCGGTCGTGGTCATTGGATCCTGCTGTGTGTCAAGGGGTTTCGAAGGTCAGCGTGAGTACGACGAATCCGGCGATCAGGAGCGCCCAGGCGATCAGCGGTACCGCGATGCCGTAGCGCTTACGTGCGGTCACGAATGACAGCGCCACGGCCAGCACGGCGACCACCGGCGCACCATATTCGATCAGCCCGAACACGAACGGGCTGGGTCCCAGCCTGGCGCAGGTGCGTTCAGAACAGCCGGCGGTCGCAAGGACCTGGCCGTACTGGTAGAGGATGATGAGGAATGCTCCTGGCACGGTCAGGGCGGCCAGTATCCAGTTGGTGACTGTGCGTCGCCGGTCGTCGGCTCGCTGCGGCTCTGGATCATGTTGCGCGATCGCCCCGGCCTGGACCTCAGACATCGACACCTCCCGGTGGTAGCGGGCTTAATTCGGACTGTCTGCGGTGGAGGTACCCGGCCGGTTGCACCGTCAAACGCGTGTTTCGCCAGGTACCCAGGGGGTACGTGGCCTGCATGACGACGACTGTTGGGGACTACCTGCTCGAGCGGCTGCGGCAATGGCACGTCCGCCACGTGTTCGCGTATCCGGGTGACGGCATCAACGGAATCATTGCGGCATTCGGCCGGAGTGATGATGGGCCGCAATTCATTCAGACGCGCCACGAGGAGATGGCTGCGTTCGCCGCCACGGGATATGCCAAATTCGGGAATGCGGTCGGGGTGTGTATGGCGACATCCGGTCCGGGCGCCATCCATTTGCTGAACGGGCTGTACGACGCGAAGCTCGACCGGGTTCCCGTGGTGGCGATCGTGGGCCAGACAGCGCGTAGCGCGATGGGCGGTAGTTACCAGCAGGAAGTCGATCTCCATAGTCTGTACAAGGATGTCGCGAGCGACTACCTGGTCGAGGTCAATGTCGCCAACCAATTGCCCAACGCGCTCGATCGCGCGATTCGTACGGCTCTGGCCAGGCGTGCGCCCACCGCCCTGGTGATCCCGTCCGACCTGCAAGAGCAGCCGTACGAGGCGCCCGGACACGAATTCAAGCAGGTGCCGTCGAGTGATCCGCGGTATGTGCCGCCGGCGGTGTATCCGCAAGACGAACAGATCCGCAAGGCGGCAGATGTGCTCAATGCCGGTGAGCGCGTGGCGATTCTGGTCGGCCAAGGCGCCCGCCGGGCAGCCGAGCAGGTACGCGAACTCGCCGACAAGACCGGCGCCGGGGTCGCCAAGGCACTGTTGGGCAAAGACGTGCTGTCCGACGACTTGCCGTATGTCACCGGATCCATCGGGCTCCTCGGTTCACGACCCAGCTACGTGATGATGCGCGACTGCGACACCTTGCTGATCATCGGATCGAACTTCCCATACAGTCAGTTCCTGCCGAAGTTCGGCCAGGCACGTGCGATCCAGATCGACATCGACGGCACCGCGATCGGCATGCGTTATCCCACCGAGGTGAACATCGTCGCCGACGCGAGCGCGGCGGTCGGTGCGCTCCTGCCGCTGGTGGCGTCGAAACCCGATCGGAAATGGCGAGATACCATCGAGCACAACGTCTCTCGCTGGTGGGAGACGGTTGAACGACAGAGCATGTTATCCGCCCGGCCGGTGAACCCGATGCGCATCGCGTGGGAGCTTTCGCCACGGATCCCGGCGAACGCCATCGTGACCGCTGACTCGGGCTCGTCAACCACTTGGTATGCGCGGTGCCTCAAATTCCGTGACGGTATGCGCGGTTCATTGTCGGGCACGCTCGCCACGATGGGGTCCGGTGTGCCGTATGGAATCGGCGCGAAGTTCGCGCATCCGGACCGTCCGGTGGTGGCGCTCGTCGGTGATGGCGCTATGCAGATGAACGGGATGGCCGAGCTGCTGACCATCAAGCGCTACGAGTCGCAATGGTCTGATCCGCGACTGGTGGTGTGTGTGTTCCACAACGGTGATCTCAACCAGGTCACCTGGGAGCTGCGGGCGATGGGCGGCGCACCGAAATTCGTGCCTTCTCAATCGTTGCCGGATGTCTCCTATGCAGAAATCGCCTGTGCCATGGGGCTGGAGGGTATCGCGGTCGACAATCCCGATCGGTTGGGCGAGGCTTGGGACCGGGCGCTGGCGGCCGATCATCCGGTGGTGCTGGATGTCCGGTGTGACCCCGAAGTGCCGCCGATACCGCCGCATGCCACCTACGAACAGATCAAAGACATGACCGCCGCGGTTCTCAAAGGCGATCCCAATGGTTGGCACCTTGTATATCAGGGGTTGAAAACCAAAGCGCAAGAGTTCATTCCGGGTTGAGAAGCGCCACCCTCATTGCGTAATCCGCAACGCGGTGACGCGTAAACTCCGGCGGAATTCCGCCGGAGCATCGCCATTCCGGTGGTGGCGAAGAGTGGCCGCGTGTACTGTGAGAAGCACGGCGCTGTGACAAGCGTGGCCGCTTAGCCAAAAGCGGCGTTGGTCGAGGGACTGCTGCTCGGCGGGTGAATTTGGTCCAGAATGGGGCCTCGATTCCCGGTTCCGCCGATTGCGGTCCAAGCTCGACTCCGGCAGATTGCCGTTCCGTCGCAAGGCGGAAACCAGCACATCCCGACTCACCGTGTACTCGTTGTCATCTGTGCCGTAAACCGGTGGCGTCGTGCGTGCTGTAACACCCTGAAGGGGTGCTGCATGTCAGTTTCATTGTTGGAAAACAATTTTCGTGAAGTCAGTAAGTCGGCAGAGGTCGGTGCGGCCGGAGCAGGGCCGAATGTCGGCGCAGTGCCCGAAACGGATCAGACCCAGGACGAATACGCAGACGTCGTCACGATGCTCGCGGTGCTGCGTCAATTACCGCCCGACTCGAACGCGTACGCACGACAACTCGAACGCATCGTGTTGCGGTGTTGCCCACTGGCGGAGCGGGTGGCACGCCACTTCGATCGCCGAGGTGAAAATCTCGAGGACCTGATCCAGGTCGCCCGGGTGGGACTGCTGCAAGCGGTCAATCGATTCGATCCGGAGCGGGGATCCCGATTCGTCGCGTATGCCCTGCCCACGATGATGGGGGAGCTGCGCCGGTATTTCCGTGATTACGGCTGGAAGGTGCATGTCCCCAGGCGGATTCGCGACCGGCAACATGAAATTTCCTGTGCTACTTCATATTTGACGAGTGATCTGAGAAGGGCGCCGACCGTCGAGGAGCTCGCCGCCGAGTTGGAGATCGACCGCGGCCAGGTCGTGGAGAGCATCGTGGCAGCCAAGGCGTACCAACCCCAGTCGCTGGACGTGACCGTCGGCGACGACGACTCGCGGGCCCAGGTGCTCGGTGACTCGCTCGGTGAGGTGGATGCCGGCTTCGATCGGGTGACCGATCGCGAATCGGTGCGGTCCTTGCTGGCGGCGCTGCCTCAACGCGAACAGAAAGTGCTCTATCTGCGGTACTTCGGCGCCATGACACAGCGGCAGATCGCTGACTCGATCGGCGTTTCGCAGATGCATGTCTCACGGATATTGGACCGCACCTTGCGCGACCTCCGAACTCAAGTGGGTTGTGCCTGACCGGCACCCGTTCTCCGGCCGTCGGCGGCAGGCCGCGCCTGTCGCCGATGGCTGGTGTCGCACCACGGATAGGTTTTGCTGCGCTGGCAGCAGCAGATGGCAACCATGAATCTGTCCGAGCAGACGTGGGTGCCGTCTTCGAGTTCGACTTCGACGGGCCCCTGGATCAACATCGGGCCGCGGGGCACAATGCGTACGGTCCTTCGGGTGGCACTCATGGCTTGACCGCCTTGACGACGACCAGTTCTTCTGTTCGGCGACCAGGCGTCAATCGGCCGGTGTCCTCCAACCAGCTTGCCCGAGCGGCCATCACGGGCCCGAACGCGATGGTCCTGCGCGCCACCACGCCGGCGTGGAGCCCACCCTGACGCAGTGCTGTGACGCTGCGCGTGACGTCCGCGAACTCTGATTGGACGATGAGTGCGACGCCGCCACGCTTGAGCAGTGCAGGCGTTGCGGCGCAGAGGGGGTCGAGGACGAGTCGGCCGTCGGGACCCGCGTTGAACGACGTCGGCGGGCCACCGGCACCGATGATCTCCGCTTCGCGGTCCGCGGGTTGCGGTACATACGGCGGGTTGCACAACACCAGATCGAACGGCTCGAGTTCCAGTGCCGCCGACCAGGAGCCGAGACGGGCGTCGATCGTACGGCGGGCCAGTCGGGCGTTGGCGCAAGTCGCCGTGATCGCGGCCGACGACGTGTCGAACGCGACCACACTGTCTGCACCGGCGTCGGCCGCGGCGATCGCCGCGACGCCGCTGCCCGTGCACAGGTCGGCGACGCGCCTGCCCGTCGGGGGACAGCAGCGTTGCATGGTCTCGATCAACAATCGGGAATCACACTGCGGCAGATAGACGTTCGCGCACACAGGCGAGATATCGGAGCTCAGCATTCGGGCTTCCTCTCTGATCCGGCCTCTCCGATATAACCGCGATTCGGCACGGGCAAACGTATCGAACGGTAACGGCGCACAGGGACCAGAAAGGTGGTTGAGCTCGGCAGCTGTCTTTTTCTCCCGCGTTAGTTTGCCACCACGCACCCTTGGGTACTCCTTTCCTTGAGACCAGAGAGGTCTGTGTAGGAGGAGCCATGTTGCGAGGAAGCGTGGGCGTCATCGTGGTGGTCTGGCTGCTGGTCGGCGTACTGGCGGCCTGGCAGCGCGACTATTTCCGCGGCGGCGACACGAGCTGCGGCTCGGCAGGGCGTATCGCGCTGACCGTGGTAGCCGGGCCGTTGAACTACGCCGGGGTCAATCCGAAGGTCGTCGATTGCCGACTGCCACAACCAAGTTCGATGCGGTGAACCGCAACCGCGTGTGAGATAAGGAATCGATCATCATGATTGCTTTGGGAGTAGTCCTGCTCATCCTGGGCTTCGTCTTCAACGTGTATCTGCTGTGGGTCTTGGGCATCGTGCTCGTCGTGGTGGGCGCGATCCTCTGGCTCATGGGAGCGGCCGGCCATGCCGTCGCCGGGCGCCGTTACTGGTATTGATGCGAGCCGGCCCATTGCGGTCGGCGCCAGCGAAGAAAGAGAGCCCGGGCCTGAGGCCCGGGCTCTCTTCATGCTTGGGTCTTTACGCGGCCCGAGCCTTCGCCTTCTTTGCGGTACTGACCGCAGTACTGGCCAATTCGGTTGCCTGCTCTCGCGCGGTGTCGGCCAGCTCCGAGGCGCGTGCGCTGGCTTTCCGGTAGGCGGACTCCGCATACGGGGCAGCCTTCTCAAGGCCGTCTTCCAGCTTCTCGAGCGCCACACCGGCAAGTTCGCGGCCGTGCTCGAAACCGGTCTGCACCCCGTGCCCGACCTTCTCGCCCAACTCCGGCATGCGGGCGAGCGCTACTTCTGTCCTGGAAGGAACCGTCGACGAGAGGGTCTCCGCTGCCCGCTGGGCGGCGCGCCGTCCCCGCCAGCCCAGCGACGGCTTCCCTGCGGTGTCCGCCGACGCGAGAATCAGACCGCCGAGCAGGCTGAGGTCGGCCAGGAAACCCCGGCGTTTGGCGGTTTTGGCGGCAGGATCGTCCTCGGTCCAGAACATGTGGTTGCCCAGGTTTGCCGGAATCACCGTCGCCGCGAGCACCGCCGACGCGACGCGCGGAATGCGTCCGGTGGCCAGCAGCAGCCCACCGGCGACCTGGGCGGCCGCGGTCGCTTGTGCCACGGCGACGGCGTTGGACGGCACGTTGCGGGCAACGGGGTCCGGCATGTCCTTGAGGCCGTCCAGGGTGGGGCGCACAGCCTCGGCGCCGGAGTCGATGTTCAGCAAGGTTTCGACGCCCTGTCCGATGAACGCGGTGGCCAAAAGCGGACGGGCGATCCTACGAATGATCATGGGGCAGGGATTTCCCGTGCGACTCCCGCCCAAACATCATCCCGGCATCGTCTCGCCGCCGAGGGGTGCCAGTACCTCACCGCTGTAATACGACGACAGCTGGTCAGCGGCGAAGAACACGTACGACGGTGCGATCTCATCGGGCTGGGCGGGCCGCTCGAATGGCGTCTGACTGCCGAACGACCGAACCTTCTCCGGTGGCATGGTGGCCGGAATCAATGGCGTCCAGACCGGACCGGGCGCAACGCAGTTCACCCGGATACGGCGGTCCGTCAGCGATTGTGCCAGCGCATAGGTGAATGCGATGACGGCGCCCTTGGTGGCCGAGTAATCGATCAGCGAGGCGTTGCCGCGTAACCCGTTCACCGATGCCGTGTTGATGATCGCGGCGCCGTCCGGGAGATGGGGCAACGCGGCTTTGGTCACTTGGAAGTAGCTGTCGATGTTCACCGCGAACGTCCGCCGCCATTGTTCGTCGGTGATGTCGGTGAGATTCTCTGCGGGCGACTGGTATGCGGCGTTGTTCACCACGATGTCCAGTCCGCCCAGTTCGGCGAGCGTGCGTGCCACCACCTCGCGGCACTGGGCGGGCTCACCGAGATCGCCGGGGAACAGGGCGCACCTCTGGCCTGCCGCGCCCACCACGGCCGCCGTGTGGGTCGCATCGTCGTGCTCATCGAGGTAGGCGATGGCGATGTCCGCGCCCTCTTTCGCGAACGCCGCCGCGACGGCGCGTCCGATGCCGGAATCACCGCCGGTGACGAGGGCCCGACGGCCTTTCAGGAGATCGCGGCCGACGTACCGGCGCATCTCATCGTGCGGCTGCTCTGCCATGTCCTCGGTGTGCCCGGGATACGGGATCGGTGTGTCCATCTCAGGCGTCGCGTCCAAAATCGTCCTCGTCGGCGTCGATTTCGATGTCCTCGGTCTGTTCCAACCAATCGTGCGGTGCGGCTTCCGTCGGTGGGTTGTCGGGGCCGCTGACGGCGGCCTCGTCGTCGGGCACCTGCTCGCGCACATCGCGGGACTGCTCGACGGCGTCTGCGTCAGGGACTGCGTCCGGGATCTGTTCTGGCGTCATGTCAGAGCGGATACCCGTCGGGGACGTCGGAAACACCTCAACTGGTCGGCGGGGTGCGCGGTGCACCGGGATGGTCCTGGAGGTACTCCCGCTCGCGGCGTCGCACCCGGCGGTGCGTGATGGACAGCCACCAGCCGCCCACGAAGCCGACGACGACAGCGATGATCAGGGTTGTGCCCCCGACCGCCGGCTGACCATCGGCGAAGTAGTACAGGCTGACCACCAGGCCGACGACCGCTACGGCCACGGCGAGCAGGCCAGGGGCATTCCTGCCGTCCTTGACCGACTCGCCGGCGTGGGTTCGGGTGGTGCGAGCATGGTCGACGGGGTCTTTCATGTGTTACCTCCTGGGGACAAGTGCTCGGTGATGTAATGCCCGCTGCGGCGCGGTTTTACACCCCGCTGTGCGCCGACATGGGGTACCCGCAGTACCGGCGTCTACACCGTGAGCCCGCAATGCGAAGCGGGTTTAGCGGCGCTCGCCTGCGGGTATCGGGGAGGTCTCATGTGCACAGAAGAACTTGTCCAGCCTTTGCTACCGGACCCTCGTGGTCCCGTGTCCAGTGTGGTGATCGGACTGCTGGGCGAACGCCTGCCCACGCAGTATCTGGCGCGGATACAGCTACCGCTCGGAAACGCCGACCCCTTTGGCCTCGACCTGCAGCTGGCGCTGTATGTCTGCTACGAACTGCACTATCGGGGTTTCGCCGACACCGACGAAAAGTGGGAATGGAACCCCGCCCTGCTGGATGTTCGCCACCGCATCGAGGAGCGATTTCTGGCAGCGGTTCGGGAGCTCGTCGGCGAGATCAGCCCTGACAGTTCGGCGCACGCCGAACTGGAGCGCTGTGACACCGAGCCTGTCGATGATTCGAGTTTGTCTGTCTACCTACAGGATCAGGCGACGTGGCCGCAGATGCAGGAGTACTTCGTCCATCGGTCGCTGTACCACCTGAAGGAAGCCGATCCGCAGTCGTGGGTCATTCCGCGGTTGACCGGTCGCGCGAAAGCCGCGTTCGTGGCAGTGGAATACGACGAATACGGCGGTCGTGGCGGCTACGAGACCATGCACCAGCGGCTGTTCGCCGATCTGCTCGACGCCGCCGATCTGCGCAGCGACTACCTGCACTACCTCGGCAATGCGACGGGCAGCACATTGGCCGCGGTGAATCTCATGTCGATGTTCGGTCTGCATCGGCACCTGCGCGGCGCGGCCGTCGGCCATTTCGCCGCAACCGAACTGACCTCCTCGCCTGGGTCGCAGCGAATAGTCAAGGGCCTCAAGAGACTTGGTGCTCCGCTGCCGTGCATCGACTTCTATCGCGAGCACGTCGAGGCCGACGCGGTTCATGAACAGGTGGTTCGCAAGGACGTCGTGGCAGACCTGTTGTCACGCGAGCCGGGCCTCGAACTGGACGTCGTGTTCGGTATTCGGGCCTTCGACGCGGTCGAGGGACAGCTGGCCAAGCACATGCTGTGCAGTTGGGCGTCTGGGTGTTCGTCGCTACAGCACTGGCCCGTTTGACCGGGTGCGCCCTGGGTAACCGGTGGGGGACGCGCTCACAGCCCGGGCGCGCCACCCGTATTCACAGGAGGAAGCATGGCTGACAACGCCCTCAAGTCCCCGTCCGACGTGATCGATCTCCTCACCGATCAGCACGAGCAGATCAAGTCACTGTTCACCGAGACCCTGGTGCTGGCCGGCGACGAGAGAGTGCGCGCTTTTCGGGATCTGCGCCGGCTCCTCGCGGTGCACGAAACCGCGGAAGAAGAGATCGTCCATCCGCGCGCGAAGCAGAAGGTGCCCGGTGGCGAGCAGATCGTCGATGCCCGGCTGGAAGAGGAGAACGAGGCGAAAAAGGCTCTCGCAGAGCTGGAGTCGCTCGGCATCGACAGCGAGGACTTCACCAGCAAGCTGACAGAACTGCGCGACGCAGTGATCGCGCATGCGGAGCGTGAGGAGGCCGAGGAGTTTGCCAAGCTCGGCGCCGAACTGTCGCCGAAGGAACTCGAGCGGCTGGGGCAGATCGCCAAACTCGCCGAAGCCGTCGCGCCGACCAGGCCGCACCCCGGGGTGGAATCGCAGGCGGCGAACCTCATCGTCGGTCCGTTCGCCGCCATGCTGGACCGGGTCCGGGACGTGGTCGAGGCCGCCCGCTGACTCCGATGATCGAGCTGCTGCAGGAACTGTTGCGGGCGTACGGGCCCTGTGGCGAGGAGGATGCGGTTCGCGAGATCTGCCTGCGCGAACTCGCCCCTCTCGTCGACAGCGCCTGGGTGGACCGGGCGGGCAACGTGATCGGGCGGGTGTCGTCCTCGTCGCGAAACGAGGAGCACTCGCCCGTGCGCGTGATGGCCCACATGGACGAACTGTCGATGCTCGTGAAGCGGGTGCAGTCGGACGGCATAGTGCGACTGACGCCGCTGGGCACGATGTATCCAGGAAACTTCGGCCTCGGGCCGGTGATGATGCTCGGCGAGCGGGAACACGTATGTGGCGTTCTCACAGTGGGATCCGAACACACCACCCAGGAAAGCCCGCACATCTGGCAGACCAAACCGGACGGTGGCGACCGGGCCTTGAACTGGTCCGACGTATACGTTTTCAGTGGACGCACGTCGGCAGAGTTGGCCGAGGCGGGCATCCGCCCCGGCACGCGCGTGTGTGTGCACCGAAGTAAACGGGAACTCGTCGAGATCGACGATTACCTCGGGTCCTACTTCATGGATGACAGGGCGCTGCTGGTGGTTCTGCTGTCAGCGGCGCGCGAGTTGAAGGAGCGGGCGCAACGACCACCGCAGGACGTGTACTTCGTGTGCACGGTCAGCGAGGAGGTCGGCGGGCTCGGTGGCTCGTACGCCAGCCGGGCCCTGCCCGGCGAATTGACCCTGGCGCTGGAAGTCGGCCCGACCGAAGCCGAATACGGCACCACCGTGACGGGTGGGCCGATCGTCGGCTACAGCGACGCGCAGTGCATCTATGACAAGGCGGTCGCGGATCGCCTGATGGAGGTGGCGACGACACTGGGCACCGACCCGCAGCCGGCGGTGCTGGGCGCGTTCGAATCCGATGCGTCCCATGCGAAGTCGAACGGGCACGCCGCTACGGCGGGTCTGCTCTGCCTGCCCACGCTGAGCACCCACGGTTACGAGGTGGTGCCGCGCGATGGCATCAGTGCGCTCTCCGCTGTGCTGGTGGAGTTCCTGATGAATCCCAACGCTGTTTGCCGCGAGCCGTCCGGGGTAAACAACAGTGCCGAATCTGCCCGGTCGTGAAGCGGCCGGACAGCGCGGTGGCCCCAGGGCTTGCATCAGGAAAGGAATTGCCATGACCGCCTCCGACAATCCTGACCCCGACGTGATGCCGTCCGGTGTTACCGAGAAACTGTCGCTATTCGACCGATTCGCCACCAGCACCGCCGAGATCGTTTCCCGGGCCTGGTTCTTCCTGGCGTGCGTGCTGCTGGTGATCATCTGGGCGCCGACATTCGCTTTGATGACCGTCGACACGTGGCAACTCGTCATCAACACGATCACGACGATCATCACGTTCCTGCTCGTCGCGTTACTGCAGAACACTCAGAGGCGTTCCGATGACGCACTGCAGCACAAGCTCAATGCCATCGCCGATGCACTGGCAGATTTGATGTACCACCAAGCCAAGGACAATCCTGGCATCCGTACCGACGAGAAAGAACTGCGGGAGGCCGTCGGTCTCGAAGAACGCGAAGGCACCGGCTGAAGAAGCCTGACACGCCAGCACTGATCAGTGCTGCACATGGGCCTCGGCGCGCATCCGCTCCGACATATGTGGGTAGTGCAGCTCGAACGCCGGCCGCTCTGAACGGATCCGGGGCAGTTCGGTGAAGTTGTGCCGCGGCGGCGGGCAGGTGGTGGCCCATTCCAGCGAATTGCCGTGCCCCCACGGATCATCGACGACGACGGGCTCGCCGTAGCGCCAGCTCTTGAACACGTTCCACACGAAGGGCAGCACGGACAGCGCCAGGATGAACGACCCGATGGTGGAAACAACGTTGAGCGCGTCGAAGCCATCACCGGCAAGGTAGTCCGCGTAGCGGCGGGGCATACCCTGATCGCCCAGCCAGTGCTGCACCAGGAAGGTGGTGTGGAAGCCGATGAAGGTCAGCCAGAAGTGTAGCTTGCCCAGGCGCTCGTCGAGCAGCCGCCCGCACATTTTCGGGAACCAGAAGTAGATGCCGGCATACGTGGCGAACACGATGGTGCCGAACAGCACGTAGTGGAAGTGCGCCACCACGAAATAGGAGTCGGTCACGTGGAAATCCAGCGGCGGGCTCGCCAAGAGCACTCCTGACAGGCCGCCCAACAGGAAAGTGACGAGGAAGCCGACAGAGAAGAGCATCGGCGTCTCGAAGGTCAGCTGCCCCTTCCACATGGTGCCGATCCAATTGAAGAACTTGATGCCGGTCGGCACCGCGATCAGGAACGTCATGAACGAGAAGAACGGCAGCAGCACCGCACCAGTGGCGAACATGTGATGCGCCCACACCGACACCGACAGCACCGTGATGGCCCAGGTCGCGTAAACCAGTGTGGTGTAACCGAATACCGGCTTGCGGGAGAACACCGGAATGATCTCGGTGACGATGCCGAAGAACGGCAGCGCGACGATGTACACCTCGGGGTGCCCGAAGAACCAGAACAGGTGCTGCCACAGGATCGGGCCGCCGTTGGCGGCATCGTAGATGTGCGCGCCCAGATGACGCTGCGCCAAGAGACCGAACAGGGCCGCGGTCAGAATCGGGAAGGCAAGGAGAATCAGCACGCCCGTGGCAGCGATGTTCCAGGTGAAGATGGGCATGCGGAACATGGTCATGCCCGGCGCACGCATGCAGACCACGGTCGTGATCATGTTGACCGCACCGAGGATGGTGCCCAGGCCCGACACGATCAGACCGACCGCCCAGAGGTCACCACCAGACCCTGGCGAGTGGACGGCGTCGGACAGCGGCGTATAGGCCGTCCACCCGAAATCCGCTGCGCCGCCGGGGACGACGAATCCGGCCAGTACCACCAGACCGCCGAACAGGAACAGCCAGAACGACAGCGCGTTGAGCCGGGGGAAGGCGACGTCCGGCGCGCCGATCTGCAACGGCAGCACCAGATTCGCGAAGCCGAACACCACGGGCGTCGCGTACAGCAGCAGCATCAAGGTGCCGTGGACGGTGAACAATTGGTTGTACTGCTCGTTGGACAGGAACTGTAGGCCGGGCATGGCGAGTTCGGTGCGCATCAGCAACGCCATGATCCCGGCGCTGAAGAAGAACGTGAACGAGGCGGCCAGGTACATCTGGCCGATCACCTTGTGATCGGTCGTTCCGACGAGGCTGTACAACACGGCACCCAAACGCTTTCGGCGCGAGGGGAAGGGCCGTTGCGGTGACACCGGTACTTCGACAGCAGTCACCTCGGGGCCGTACCCGGAGCGACGCGGTGGTAAACGGTGTTTTACCGTCGGGCTCACCGGGTAGGCAGGGGTGACACCCGAGGAGTAAACACATGAGCGAATTCACCATTCCAGGGCTCTCCGAAGAGCAGAGCAGCCGTATCCGAGTCCTGTTGCAAATCCAACTGAGCACGTACAACGACCTGCACCTCACGCTCAAGCATGTGCACTGGAATGTCGTGGGCCCGAATTTCATTGGCGTGCATCAGATGATCGATCCGCAGGTCGAACTGGTGCGGGGCTATGCCGATCAGACAGCAGAGCGACTCGCGGCGCTCGGCGCGGCGCCGGAAGGCACGCCGGGGGCGATTCTGAAGTACCGCACCTGGGACGACTATTCGCTCGGCCGGGACACCGCTCAAGCACATCTCGCCGCACTCGACCTGGTCTATGACGGCGTCGTGCAGGATGCGCGCAAGGCCATCGAGGAACTCGACGACCTTGATCTGGTGTCTCAGGACATGCTGATCGGTCAGGTTGCCGAGCTGGAGAAGTTCCAGTGGTTCATCCGCGCACATCTCGAGAACGCCGGCGGCGAGTTGGCCACCAGTGGTGCACGTACCGAGCGGCAGGCCGCGGCTCAGGCGTAAACCGTCTGCTGGAATTCCGGCAGCACATCGCGCTCCCAGGCGTCGAAGAAACCGTCTATGTCGGGGCCGACCATCGCCTGACCGCGCTACGATGACGGCGGCTACCTGCCGACCCACGATGACATGAGTGAATCCGACGGCCAACTCGCCGACTCCGAAGCCTGGGACGTCGCCGCGGTATTCAGCGGCGGCGCTACGCAGCATGTCGGCAGCTTCAAGTTCAGTCTTGCCGAGCAGCGGTGGGTGTGGTCCGAAGAGGTCGCCCGCATGCACGGCTACGAGTTGGGGGAAGTCGAGCCGACCACCGAGTTGCTGCTGAGTCACAAGCATCCCGACGACCGGGCCAAGGTCGCCGAGATTCTGAAGCGAGTGCAGACCGGTGGTCTGTTCAGCAGCCGGCACCGCATCGTCGATTCCGGGGGCAAGGTCCATTGGGTCGTGGTGGTCAGCGACCGGATGACCGACGACGACGGCGAGGTGACGGGCACCCACGGCTACTACATCGACGTGACTGCCGGCATTCAGTCCGATCTCACGGTGGCCATGGCCTCGGTGGTGGAATCGCGCGCCGTGATCGACCAGGCCAAGGGGATCCTCATGGCGGCTTACGGCATCGACGCGGACCGCGCCTTCGACATTCTCAAATGGCGGTCGCAGGTCACCCAGGTGAAGCTCAGGACTGTCGCGACTCGCTTGTTGGAGGCCGTGATTCACCAGGGTCTGGACCCTGAGACCGTCACCGCGATCGATCACCTGTTGCTCATCGACGGTCCGCCCGACGACGAGGCTTGACAACAGGTCGAACAATTGTTCGAATGAAGTATGCGGTGGGACGGGCAGGCGGTGGCGTGGGCCGAAGCGGACGGGGCCCTGCCGGGTCTCGAACGGCTCGGGCTCGTCCGCAGCATCCGGGTCCCGAAGTTCGACGGCATCACATTCCATGAAGTGCTGTGCAAGTCGGCATTGAACAAGGTGCCGGAAGCGTCGAATCTGCCGTTCCGGTACACCGTCAATGCCTATCGTGGATGCTCGCACGCCTGCCGATACTGCTTCGCCAGGCCGACGCACGAGTACCTGGACTTCGACTCGGGAAACGACTTCGACCGCGAACTCGTGGTGAAGACCAACGTCGCAGAAGTGTTGCGGCGGGAGCTTTTTCGGCGATCCTGGACGCGCGACGCGGTCGCGCTGGGCACCAACACCGATCCCTACCAACGGGCCGAGGGCCGGTACGCCCTGATGCCGGGAATCATCGCGGCGCTGGCGGATTCCGGGACACCGTTCTCGATCCTGACCAAGGGCACGCTGCTGCGCCGCGACCTGCCACTGATTGTCGATGCGGGCAGTAGGGTCGGGGTGAGTGTTGCGGTGTCGCTGGCGATGTTGGACCCGGAACTGCACCGGTCGGTCGAGCCCGGGACCCCCACGCCCGCAGCACGATTGGAGCTCATCTCGGCCATCGCGCAGGCGGGGCTCGACTGCCACGTGATGGTGGCGCCGGTGCTGCCGTACCTGACCGACTCGGAAGTGCATCTGGCGGCGCTGCTGTCGCGGGTCGCGGCGGCCGGTGCCACCGGCGTGACAGTCTTCGGGCTGCATCTGCGTGGCGCGACGCGTGGCTGGTTCCTGGCGTGGTTGGGTGCGACGTATCCGGAGTTGCTGCCCAGATATCGCGAATTGTACGGGCGCGGTGCGTATCTCGGCCCGGAGTACCGCGAACAGCTGCGGAACCGGGTGGCGCCGCTGGTCGCCCGGTACGGCCTCGGCGGCAGGGCCAACAGACTTGACACCATGCGTACCGCCCCGGCGGCAGTGTCCGCCGGGGCGGTGCAGCCTGCCTTGTTCTGAATCAGCCGACGTCGAGGTCAACCGGCCCGGACGTGAAAGACGTCCGACAGTGGACGGCGCGGTGTCGGCGGTGGAACATCGTCGAGCACGGGCGCGACTCCGATCCGGACCAATGCCTGCGGTAGGGGATGGCCCGTGAGCGTGCTGACGATCTCGCGGGTGGCGGGGTGCTCGGTCACGTGGGTGAGCGTGCAGCTCGCCAGCCCGGCGCCGGTGGCTTCGATCAGTACCGCAGACAATGTCTCGCCGCAGGCCAAGATGTCGCTCGGGATGTCGTCGAATGCCGAGATCACCACGATGGTGGCCTGGTCGTCGCCGATGCCCTGCCGCCGTTCCCTGGTATGCGTCACCGGGAAGGTTCGTCCGACCTCGACCCGATCGGATTCCGCCGCCGAGACCAATGCGCTGTGCGGAATTCCGGTGGTTGCCCCGAAAGGAGCTGTCCACCAGGCTAATTCAGCGTGATACTCGGTGTCGTACATGCGTAGCGCCTCGGCGAGGTGCGAGGCTTCGGCTACTTTGTCGCGCTGCTGCGGCGCGATCAGGTCGACGTGGGTGGGACGGTCCTGGACTGCCAGTCGCAGCAGCATCTCGAACGCCTCACCGTTCTCCACCGGGTCGTAGGGCAGCCGGTCGGACCGCCGACTTGCGATGGCGTCGGCGTCCCGGCGCTGGGCCGGCGTGACGCCGGCCGATGGCCGGAACTCGATGTCGGCCAGGTGGTACCGGTTGTTCGGATTCGGAAAGCGGTCTATCTGGGCGTCCCAGCCGCGGGCCGCCATGGCCACCCGCAGATGGTCCAGGGCCGCACCACAACTCAGTAAAGCCTGACGACCCGAGTTGTCGGTGTCCACCAATTGGTCAGGATCGAGGAACAGCCGCAAGGTGGCCGATTCCAGCACCCACTGCCACGGCTGGCTGTTGTGGAATGACGGGGCGCGGCAGGCCGCATGTACAGCGTCCTCGATTTCCTGAAGTGCGACGGCGGTTTTCGTCATGAGTCCAGATTGCCCCGCCCCGAACCGGCTCAGACAGGGCCGGAAGTCATCAATTCTGCAATGCGCGCAGGCAGAACGCGTAGATGCGGTCGCTGCCGATCGGGGTGAGTTCGAGGCCCGGCCCGAGTGCGCGCAGTCGCAGGGCGCCGAAGATGGTCTGCATGACCAGCGCCGCGGTGGCTTCGACATCGAGGCCGGCAGAGAAGGTGCCGTCGGCCATTCCGCGTTCGACGATATCGACGATGAGTGCGTGCAACGGTGTCAGCACCCGGCCGTAGTCGTCCGGCATCGTCTCGGCCAGGCGATCGTGATAGAAGGTCAGGCCGCGATTGATGCTGTCCTGCGTGCTGGACGCCGGTGGCACACAGATCCGGTCGACCAGTTCACGCAGCGCATCCGTGGGCCCGAGCTGGGCTGCCTCGGCCTGCCAGGTCGTGGTGAACTCGGTCAGCATCGCGTCGATCAGTGCCAGCACCAACTCGTCCTTGGTGGCGAAGTGCTGATAGAAGGCCCGCAACGACGTCTTCGACCGCTCCACGACCTCGAGCACCGTGAATTCCGTGCGGCCGGTCTCGCCGAGGATGTCGAGGGCCGAGCGCATGAACTGTGTGGCGCGCGCCTGCGCGTCGAGACTGTTGTTTGCCACCTCGGCGTTCGACTTCGCCATGGCGACTGAGGTTACCCGGTCAGATCTTGAGATAACCCTTGTCTGCCGGGATTTGCGCAGCCGTTACCAACGACGACGCGTCGCTCGCCAACCACACGACGATGTCCGAGATCTGGTCCGGCTTGATCAGCGAATCCGTCGGCAGCGCGCCAGGGGAGAAGCTGTGGATGTACTGCGGATGATCCTGCAGGACCTGGTACATCGAGACGTCGTTGCCCATCGGCGTGTCGGTGCCGTAGGGGTGTATCGAATTCACCCGGATGCCGAACTCGCCGAGCTCGACGGCCAGCGCGTTGACCATACCCACGACGCCGAACTTGCTGGCGCAGTAGTGCCCGCAACCCGGCACCGCCTTGATGCCCGCCGCTGAACTGGTCGCGATGATCGACCCACCGTTGCCGGCCTCGATCATCGCCGGGACCACAGCCCGGATGGTGTTCCACACCCCGGTCAGGTTGATGTCCAAGGTGTCCTGCCACTGCTGCTGGGGAATCTCCCAGAGCCGCCCCCAGTTCAGCACTCCCGCGTTGGCCACCACGATGTCCAGCCGGCCGAACTGCTCGATGGTCTCCGCGACCATTCGCTGCTGGCCTTCCGCATCCCGGACATCGACCTCTTTGGCGTAGATCTTGCGGCCTTCGCCTTCAACGAGGTTCACCGTCTCGGCCAGATCCGCGGGAGTTGCCGGCTCGTAGCCGTTGCCCTCGGCCACCGGTGCGCAGGCGTCGATCGCGACGATGTCGGCACCGGCGCGCGCCAGCCGGACGCAATGTGAACGGCCCTGTCCCCGGGCCGCCCCGGTGACGTAGGCGACCTTGCCGGCCAGTGGTTGATCGGTCATGCGCTGAGCTCCTCACTCATCGTGGCGGCCCGAACGTCGCTGAACTCGTAGTCCGTGAGCGGCGAGCGTCGCGCGAAAATCCTTGCAGCGGTTATGGTTTGCGGGCGGTAGTACGGTGTCTCGTGCTGGGAGTTGACGAAATAGGTACGCAACTCGGGGTTGCGCGTGTAGTACGTGTGGGCGGTGCGACCGCGCCGATCCATCAGGTCATTCCACCGGTTGAACGCATCGCCCGTCACCGCGACGACCGGGGCGTCAGCGCGGCGGCTGGCTTCGGCGATCAGCCGAACTGCATGGGCGGCAACGGTTTCGACATAGTCCATCCACGCGAACCCGACATAGCCCAGCGGTCCGACGATCTCCCACCGGTTGGGCAGCCGGGGGTGCGCCGTGCCGGCGTAGGCACGCAGTCCGTGGGCGCGGTAGTACTCGGCGAGGTCGAAACCGCCTGATCCCATGATGGTTCCGGGGCGGTAGGTTTCCGGGTCGGTCCACAGTTCGTATCCGGTGGCGGTGACCAGCAGGTCGGCCGGATGGTCGACGCCGTCGACGGTGCGGACGCCATCGCGGGTGATCCGCTCGATCGGCGTGGTGATCAGGTGCGTGTCCGGATGGTTCAGCGCCGGCAGGAACGAACTGGAAATCACCGGACGTTTGGCCATGATGCCGTAGCGGGGCAGCAGCGCCTTGCGGGTCGCCGGGTCTCGCACCGTCGAGCGCAGCAGCAGTCGGTAGAGATTGCGGCTGTGGCCGTCGTACAGCGGCATGAGTTTGGTCAGCACCTTGCGGGGGAGCCGGGAGAAGACGTGGACGATCGGGACGACCATGGTCACGTCCATCAGCAGCCGTCCGAAAACATTGGCCGCACTGACGACTCCGGGCACCTTGAGCACCCGCCGCAGCCACGGCGGGATGTCGAAGTCAACCTTGGGCAGCACCCAGGCCGGAGTGCGTTGGTACACATCGAGATTGGCTGCCACTCCGGACAGCGCCCCGGTGATCTGCACCCCGCTGGAGCCGGTACCGATCACCGCGACGCGCTTGCCGCGGACGTCGTAGTCGTCGTCCCAGTCGTTGGGGCGCAGTTTGGTGCCCTCGAAGTCGTCGACGCCGTCGATGTCGATGACGTTCTTGGCATTCACATATCCGCCGACCGAGCTGATCAGGAACCGGGCCGTCACGTCCGGCTGATTGCGGATGGAGAGGCGCCACAGGCCGGTGTTGTCGTCCCACTCCTGGCGCAGCACTTCGGAATTGGCACGCAGGTGCGGACGCAGGCCGAGCTTGTCGGCGGTGTCGCGCAGGTAGGCGTAGATCTCGGGACCCGGCGCGAAGAACCTGCTCCAGTTCGGGTTGGGTGCGAACGACAGCTGGTACCACAGCGACGGGATGTCGACGGCGAGGCCGGGGTAGTGGTTGTCGCGCCAGGTGCCACCGAAGTCGTTGCCCCGGTCGACGATGACGAAGTCGTGAATCCCTTTCTGCTGCAGCAGGTGAGCGGCGGCGATGCCGCCGGGTCCTGAGCCGATGATGACCACTTCGTGGTCGGGTGAGGTCATGCTGTCTCTCCGGTGAGTCCGTTGATGATGTGGTCGGTGACGAAGCGCCGGATGGCGCGGGGGTTGTCGAGGTTGACGCCGATGGGCGGGAGGAGTTCGAAACTCAGCAGCACCCGAACGATCCACTCGCCGGCGCGGGCCGGGTCGACGTTCGCGCCGATCTCACCGTCACGTTGCGCTGCCTTGACGCGCGGCTTCCATAGCTCGACCGCGCGCTTCATCAGGTCTTCGCCGATGTTGCGCAACAGTAGGACGACAATGCCTTCGTTGATGCCCTTCTGCGGCGCCGAGGGGGAGTTCTGCCGGTGCGCACAGATCAGGACGGCGGCGGCGGCGACCTGGTCGGCCAGCGTGGACTGCTTGTCGATCTCGGCGGCCATGCCGTCGACGAACACGGAGGCCAGGTGGTCAAGTGCGACGCTGATCGCGTGGTCACGGCCGCCGAGCGCGTTGTAGACCGTGCCGCGTGACACGCCTGCGGCTTCGGCGACGGCGGTGAGGCTGAATTGCCTCGGCCCCAAGCGGTGGAGCGTCTCCGCGGTGGCTTCCAGTAGTGCCGGCGAGATGGTGCGGGGCGTCGGCGGCTTGGCGGGCATTTGCACACATTAACGAAATTTGTTCAATGTGGTCAACGATTCGGGAAACCGATTTGGGGGTGGTGCGAAACGGTGGGCGCGGGTACATTCGAACGTATGAGCGAAGTCCTGGTGGTGCTCGACTCCAACGCCGATGAGTCGGCGTTGTTGGGTCGCATGGCTGAGCTCGAACGCGGGAAGTCGGCTGCGGCGGCGGAGCAGGCCCGGTTGGCGGCCGCGTTGGAGGCGAAGCGGGTGGTGGCGGCGCGTGCGGGTGGTCCGCGGGTGTCGCGGGCGGCGCTGGGCTCGGAAGTGGGATTGGCGCGGCAGGAATCTCCGCATAAGGGTGAGCGGTTGATGGCGATGGCCCGGGTTCTGGTGGCGGATATGCCGTGCACGCTGGCGGCGTTGGAGTCGGGCGTGCTCTCGGAGCATCGGGCCGAATTGATCACGAAAGAAGCGGCGTGCCTGTCGGTGCTGGATCGTCAGCTGCTGGATGCCGACCTGTGCGGCGACCCGGGCCCGTTGGCGGGGTTGGGCAACGCCGAGATCACGGCGGAGGCCGCGCGGATCGCCTATGAGCTGGATCAGCAGAGCGTGCTGGAGAAGATGGCGCGGGCGCAGGCTACGCGGCACGTGCGGTTCCGGGTGACCGGTGACGGCATGATGTCGATGACGGTGCGGCTGCCGGCGGCCCAGGGTCAGCTGGTGCGCCAGACGCTGTCGCGTGAGGCGGCGTCGGCCGTGGCGGCGGGGGTGGGGCGCAGTCGTGCGCAGGTGTGGCTGACGTCGTGGTGGAGCGGGTGACGGGCCGCGATCCGGTCGACTCGCCGGTGCCGGTGACGCTGAACCTGGTCATGTCGGATGAGACGCTGCTGACCGGGGGCGAGGAGCCCGCGCGGTTGGACGGGTATGGGCCCATTCCGGCGGCGTTGGCTCGCGACATGGTGCTGGCCGCGGCGGCCGATGACACAGTGGGGGCGGCGTTGCGGCGCCTGTACGCCCAGCCGGGCACCAGCAAGTTGGTGGCGATGGAGTCGAGGGCACGGGCGTTTCCGAAGGCTCTCGCGATGTTCATCGGGTTGCGGGACCAGATTTGTCGGACCCCGTTCTGCAATGCGCGGATTCGGCATATCGATCACGTCACCCCGCACGCCAAGCGGGGGCGGACCAGTGCGCACAACGGGGATGGGTTGTGCGAGCACTGCAATTACGTCAAGGAAGAACCGGGTTGGCAGGCGGCGGCGAGTTATGACCGGTACGGCCGGCACACGATCGCGCTGACCACACCATCAGGAGCGGTCTACACCTCAACGGCGCCACCGACCCCGGACGGGTTGCGCATCTTCACCCGCGATGTCCACATCGCGCGGAGCCACCCTGCCGCCTAGCCCAGGTCCTGTGCGTTGTACGTGTCGCACTGCTTGGGGTCGCCGGTCTGATAACCGGTGGTGAACCACTTCTGCCGTTCTGCCGACGATCCGTGCGTCCACGACTCTGGATTGACGCGTCCGGTGGCCTGCTTCTGGATGTGGTCGTCACCGACCGACGAGGCCGCCGACAGCGCGTCGGCAATGTCCTTGTCGCTCAACGGCTGCAGGAACGGCACGCCCGTGCTCTTCTGCTTGACCGTCGACGCGTAGTGTGCCCAGACTCCGGCGTAGCAGTCGGCCTGCAGTTCGGTACGCACGCTGTTGCCCTCGGCGCCCTTCGGCCCCCGCTGCGCCTTGCCGATGTCACCGAGCAGGTTCTGCACATGGTGACCGAACTCGTGCGCCACCACATACTCCTGGGCCAAAGGTCCACCACTGGAACCGAATTCGTCGACCAGGGTCTGGAAGAAGCTGGTGTCGAAGTAGGCGACCTTGTCGCCGGGGCAGTAGAACGGGCCCACCGAGGTGTCGGCCGGGCCACATGCGGTGTTGACCTGCCCCCGGAAGAGCCGAATCTTCGGCGGTGTGTAGCCCTTCAGTAGCTGTGACCACACGCCGTCCACCGAGTTGCCGGTCGCCACGATGCGGCACTCCAGGTATTTGTTGGCGTCCGCGCCGGTCTTGCACTTGCTCAGGTCGTAAGCGCTGGATCCTTGGCTGGACTGGGGCGCCTGGTTCTGGTGGCCGAGAATTGAACTCGGATCCACTCCGAGGAACATGGCGACGACGACGATCACCAAGCCGCCCATGCCGCCGCCGATCGCGAGGCCCCGGCCGCCGAAGCCACCGCCCCCGCTGGTCGACGTGTTGCTCGTGTCGATCTGCATACCTTCGTTGAAGGACATCACCGCTCCGTCCGGGGCTCCAATACGACTGGATGTCAGCTTTCCACACCGGAACGACTGGTCGCACTCCTCAGCGCGATTCGTTCCTCATCGCTGGATCGTCGTACGACTAGGATTTCGGGTGTGGCCGTCCAGCCCGAAACCATCGACAGCTCGACCATCGTTCATACCGTCGCCGGCGCCCTCCGGGGCACCACCGAAGGCGGGGTGCACGTCTGGCGCGGCGTCGGGTACGCCGAACAGCCCGTCGGGCCGCTGCGGTTCCGCGGACCGCAACCGCTGATCCCGTGGTCCGGTATTCGCGACGCCATCGACCACGGACCCCTGCCGCCGCAGGGCAAGTCGTTCGTCGGCGGCGGGCGCGACGACCCCAAGATGCGCGACGAAGCCTGCCTGACCGTGACGGTGTGGTCACCGGACGTGACGGGCTCGCTGCCGGTGATGGTGTGGATTCCTGGCGGGGCGTTCGTATTCGGGGCCGGCCAGTTGCAGCTGTACAACGGATCCCGCCTGGCAGCCAACGGCAACGTGGTGGTCGTCAACGTCACCTACCGGCTCGGCGTCTTCGGTGGCTTCGAACTCAGCGACCTCGGCCCCGGATTCGAAGACAACCTGTGCTTGCGGGACCAGATCGCGGCGCTGCAGTGGGTGCGCGACAACATCGGCGCGTTCGGCGGAGATCCCGACCAGGTCACCGTCTTCGGTGAATCCGCGGGTGCGACGTCGGTGCTGGCATTGCTGGCCAGTCCTGCGGCCGACGGTTTGTTCAGCCGGGCCATCGCGCAGAGTCCGGCGCTGCCGCTCATCGCCGACCGGGAAACCAGGGCGCGTCAGGCCCACGAGTTCGTGCGCAGGCTCGGTGTGATGCCAGAAGAGTTATCCGCACTGCCGCAGCGTCAACTGCGCCGCGCCGCGGGGCAGTTGCAGGGCGAGAGCGCGGCCAACAGCCCCAAGTTGGCCTACGGGCTGACGTACGGCGTCGACTTGCTGCCCGCGCACCCGGTGCCGGCCGCCCGGGCCGGAGCCGTGGCGAAGGTGCCGCTGATCGTCGGCACCAACAGCCGCGAGGCGTCGATGTTCGCGTGGGGCAAGCCGCCCATGTTGCCCACCACCGTGCCGATGGTCGACGACTACTTCGCGCGCATCGCGCCGGCGGCCAAAGATGCTGTGCTGCAGGCATACCCGAGTTATCCGCGCCGCCGGGCACTGATCGGGATCGGCTCCGACGTCATGTTCGGCGCACCAACGTGGGCCTTCGCGGATGCCTACAGCGGGCACGCGCCGACGCACGTGTACCGGTTCGACCACACAACCTGGACGCTGAAAGTGCTCGGCCTCGGCGCGACGCACGGCAGCGAGATCGTGCACATCCAGCACAGCTACGGCTCGTATCTGGGCCGCATGCTGCATCCGCTGGGCCGTCAGGTGCAGCCGTCGGTCGGCCGGCGCATGCAACGCACGTGGCTGGATTTCGCGACGAAGGCGGACGGCATGGCCGATTGGCCGGCGTACGACACCGACCGCCGGGCCACCCGGGTGATCGGCTCGATGCGCGACGAGACCATCGACGACCCGGACCAGGTGCGCCGCGCGGCGTGGGACGGGCTCTACGCGCCGTAGCGTTCGTCGGTGTAGCGCCGCAGGTTGTGCAGGAACCGCTGGAACAGCCACGCCATCACGGGGCGCCCGGCCCGCATGCCGAGCTCACCGGCGAGGCCACTCGGCTTCATGGCCATCACCCACGTCAGGTGGCAGCCATCAGCGGTCTCCTCGACGGTGTAGCCCTCGGCGAAGGCCGAGAGCATGTTCGAGGTGCTCGTGTTGAACCGGAAAGCCATGTAGGAGAACGGCTCCCAGTCGATGAACTCCTCGTCGCCGACAATGTGGCCGCGCATCGTCACGGTGCGGGTGGTACCCACGCCGTACGGTTTCGGGCTGGTCCACTCCACGTTGGTGATCAGCGTCGCCCAATGCGGCCAGGACGTTTCATCCGAGAAGACCTCGAACAGCTGCTCCGGCTTGATCGCCAGGTCGACTTTGCTGACGAACCGGAACGGTGCGCTGTCGATGAAGTCGACGCCGACTTGCTCGCACTGGTAGGTCTTCATGAGTAGACACCCTAGAGCAGGTGTCTACTGATTCACGGTGTCCAGACCATCAGGTCTTCCATGCCGTTGTTCATGGTCACCGTCGTGGGGGCGGGACCGGTGACGTCGAAGTGGATCTTCCCGGTGGACTGCCCGCCCTGGGGGATGGTCGCGCCGCTGATGTTGATGGGGCTCGCGACCATCCACAGCACGCGGTATGCCGCCTGGTTCGGCGCGACGGCGTTGAACTGCGAAACGCCGGGTGTCACCGGGCCGCTCAGCGCGCGGACGGTGGCCGTGGCCTCCCAGAGCTTTCCGGCGACCCGGTAGCCCGGCATGACATCGGAGCTCGGCTTGAGGTCGGAGACCTGCCAGCTCAGCTGGACCTGACCGACGCTGTCCGTCATCGTCATGGCGCTGCCGAGCTTGCCGACGAGTGGATAGCCGGCCGACGCGATCGGCGCACTGGCGATGCCGATGACCGAGAAAACCGCAACAGCTGTTCCGGTGACCTTCACTTCTGCCTCCTCGAACGGTTTTTGTATGGCCCTGTCAATTACGGATTACCACTGAAAAGCGCTGATGGGAATAGGATCGGAACTACGCGAAACCATGAATCGAGACGCGTCTTTCGTGATCGTTCAGAAGCGGGGCGCGTACTGGCCGGTCTGCTGACGGCATATCGCGGCAGGCGCGATGTCGTCGTGCTCGGCCTGGCTCGTGGCGGTGTTCCCGTCGCCCGTGAAATTGCCGCCGCCCTCGAGGCGCCGTTGGACGCGCTGATCATCCGCAAGCTGGGCGTTCCCGGCCACGAGGAGTACGCCATGGGCGCGCTCGGCGGTGGTGGTCACATCGTCGTCAATCAGGATGTTGTTGGGCCGCTTCAGATTTCGCAGCAGACGCTCTCCGAGGTCGCCGCTGCCGAGCGCCGTGAATTACTGCGGCGCGAAGCCGACTACCGTCGGGGCCGGCCACCGGCCGACGTGAAAGGCCGAACCACGATCCTTGTTGACGACGGCATGGCCACCGGCGCGAGCATGCGGGTAGCTGCCGAAGTGGTGCGGGAAAGCGGGCCGCGGACGTTGGTGGTTGCGGTCCCCGTCGCCAGCGAAGCGGCGTGCCGGCAGCTCATGGAGATCGCGGACGACGTCGTGTGCGCCGACCTGCCGACACCCTTCGCAGCTGTCGGGGAGTCCTACCGCCACTTCGATCAGGTCAGCGACGCCGAGGTGCGCCGGCTGTTGCGTTAGCCCGGTCCGTCACTCGCCGCGGCCAGGAGCGGCACCAGCAGGTCACTGATCGGGGTGGCGATACCGTGCGCGGCACCCTTGCGCTGGATGACGCCGTTGCGGATGTCCCATTCCAGCGGACGGCGCGCTTCACGGTCGACCAGCATCGAGGTCGCCATCTCGGTGGGCGCTTGCTTGAGCATGTCGGCGATCTCGTCGACCACACTGTCGGGCAGCGTCGCGCCCTCGGCCCGCGCGACCGCCAGGCATTCGGTCAGGTATCTGCGGGCCAGCGCGGCGACGTCGTCGCGCCGGAACATCCCCGAGCGCCGGCCGGACAGCACCATGAAGCCCACCACGGCGTTGACCAGCAGCTTGCGCCACGCCGCGCTGAGGAAGTCCGGATCCAGTTCGACGGTGATCGTGCTGCCGTCCATTGCCGCAGCCAGGCGGGTCGCGGCCGCGTCGTCGGGCAGCACCAGCCGAGGCGCACTCAGCACCTGCACCCAGCCTTCGGGGCGGGTCTCCGCGGCAATCCAGATCGCCGCAGGTACGACGGCAGATCGGGGACAGTAAGGGCGCAGTCGGTCAGCCTGCTCGACACCGTTCTGGAGGGCACAGACCACGGTGTCCGGACCGCACAAGCGCGCCAGCCACGGGGCGGACGCCGCGTACTGGGTGTCCTTGACTGCCAGCAGCACCACGTCGACCGGTCCGGCGACGGTTTCGGGGTCAGTGTGCACCGGGCCGGGCACGACGATCGGCGCGTTGTCGTCCACCCGCACCTCGATCGCATCGCGCGGAGTGCGCCCGCACAGGACCACCTCACGGCCCGCGGCGTACAGCAGCGCGGCGATCGTTGATCCGATGGCACCCGGTCCCACGAGGGCAAAGCTCACTGTCGCCAAAATACCGGTCGAAGCGCCCCTTTAGACTTAGCGATCGAATTCAGACTTCTTGAGGAGATTTCGTGTTGCGCAGTCACGCCGCCGGTTCGTTGCGGTCCACCGATGCCGGTCAGACGGTGACCCTCGCCGGATGGGTGGCGCGTCGGCGCGACCACGGCGGCGTCATCTTCATCGACCTGCGGGACGCCTCCGGAGTCTCGCAGGTCGTGTTCCGCGACGCCGCCGTGCTGGAGCAGGCGCACCGACTGCGTGCCGAGTTCTGCGTCCTGGTCACCGGCGTCGTCGAGGTGCGGCCGGACGGCAACGCCAACAAGGACATCGCGACCGGTGACATCGAGGTCAACGCCACGACGCTCGAGGTGCTGTCCGAGAGCGCACCGCTGCCGTTTCAGCTCGACGAGACCCCTGGCGAGGAAGCCCGCCTGAAGTACCGGTACCTGGACCTGCGCCGGGAAGGCCCGGGCAACGCAATTCGGTTGCGCTCCAAGGTCAATGCCGCCGCGCGCGGTGTGCTCGACAAGCACGACTTCGTCGAGATCGAGACCCCGACCATGACGCGGTCGACCCCCGAAGGCGCTCGCGACTTCCTGGTGCCCGCGCGCCTGCAGCCCGGCTCGTTCTACGCGCTGCCGCAGAGCCCGCAGCTGTTCAAGCAGCTGCTCATGGTGGCCGGCATGGAGCGCTACTACCAGATCGCCCGCTGCTACCGCGACGAGGATTTCCGCGCCGACCGCCAGCCCGAGTTCACCCAGCTGGACCTGGAGATGAGCTTCGTCGACGCCGACGACGTGATGGGCGTCGCCGAAGAGGTGCTGGCGGCGCTGTGGAAGTTGATCGACGTCGACCTGCCACTGCCGCTGCCGCGCATCAGCTACGAGGAAGCCATGCGCCGCTTCGGATCGGACAAGCCGGACCTGCGCTTCGCCGTCGAGCTCGTCGAGTGCACCGACTACTTCAAGAACACCCCGTTCCGGGTGTTCCAGGCGCCGTACGTGGGTGCCGTCGTGATGCCGGGCGGGGCGTCGCAGCCGCGCCGCACGCTGGACGGCTGGCAGGAGTTCGCCAAGCAGCGCGGTCACAAGGGCCTGGCCTACGTGCTCGTCGGCGAGGACGGCGAGCTGGGCGGCCCGGTGGCCAAGAACCTCACCGACGACGAGCGGGCCGGTCTCGCCGAGCACGTCGGCGCGAAGGTGGGGGACTGCATCTTCTTCGCGGCCGGTCCGGCCAAGGGCGCCCGTGCCCTGCTGGGTGCGACCCGCATCGAGATCGCCAAGCGGCTCGACCTGATCGACCCGAACGCCTGGGCGTTCACCTGGGTGGTCGACTGGCCGATGTTCGAGTCGGCCGAGGAGGCCACCGCGTCCGGTGACGTTGCCGTCGGATCGGGGAAATGGACCGCGATGCACCACGCGTTCACGTCGCCGGCACCCGAGTCCGAGTCGACGTTCGACACCGATCCCGGCGGGGCGCTGTCCAACGCCTACGACATCGTGTGCAACGGCAACGAGATCGGTGGCGGTTCGATCCGTATCCATCGCAGCGACGTCCAGGAGCGGGTGTTCGCGATGATGGGGATCGGCCACGACGAGGCCCGGGACAAGTTCGGATTCCTGTTGGACGCCTTCACCTTTGGCGCGCCGCCGCACGGCGGCCTGGCCTTCGGCTGGGACCGCATCACCGCGCTGCTGGCGGGCGTGGACTCGATCCGCGACGTCATCGCGTTCCCCAAGTCCGGTGGCGGCGTCGACCCGCTGACCGACGCCCCGGCGCCGATCACCGCGCAGCAGCGCAAGGAGTCGGGTATCGACTTCAAGCCCGAGGCGAAGTAAGAAACCTCCGCAAGGCTTCAGCCATCTGGTCGCGGACGGGGACCCCGGACACCACGAGGTCGACCATGGTCGTCGACAGATGCGTATGGCCGCGCGCCTGGATGTGCTCGGTGGGCACCCCGGCCGCTGCCAGCGCGGCGGCATAGGCGTTGCCTTCGTCGCGGAGCGGATCGAACTCGCAGGTGATCACCATCGCCGGGGGTAGTCCGGTGAGGTCGCCGCGCAGCGGTGCCCGCCGCGGATCGTCGGCGGGACCGCCGTAGAGCTCGGCGAACCACCGCATGAGCGGCGTGGTCAGCCCGTAACCCTCGGCGTTGTCCTGATACGACGGGTACGGCTGCGTATCGGTGGCCGGGGTGAGCAGCAGCTGCCCACTGATGCGGGGGCCGCCGTGATCGCGCGCCCACTGGCACACCACCGCGGCGATGTTCCCGCCCGCACTCCAGCCGGCCACCGCCAGCCGGTCGGGGAGGCCGCCCAGGGTGGCCGCATTGTCGGCGGCCCACCGCAGCGCGGCGATGCCGTCGTCGATGGCCGCGGGGAACGGATGTTCCGGCGCGTGCCGGTAGTTCATCGAGACGATCAACGCGTCGGTGCGCAGGCACAGGTCGCGGCACAGTGGATCGTCTGATCGCGCGTCCCCGAGGACCCAGCCGCCGCCGTGGAAGTAGACGACCACCGGGTGCGGCCCCGGCGTCGGCGGCCGGTACAGCCGGTAGTCGAGTTCGCCTGCGGCCCCGGGAAATCCGCCGTCGATGATCTCGCCGACATCCGGGCCCGGCGGCCTCGTGCTGTTCGCCTCGGACATGGCGGCCCGGGCCAGCTCGACCGGAAGAGATTCCAGCGGAGGCGGATTCAGCGCCGCCACCATTTCCAGCACCATCTGGACATCGGGTTGCAGTCGGCGCACCACGCCGTCGTGGCATTGCGAGCCGGCCGGTCCGGTCAGTTGGAAGCCGAGATAGTTCCGGCCGACGACGTCGGCGCACGCCGCGCCGTAGAAGTCGACGCCCGCCGCGTACGGCATGAAGACCCGCGGCTTGCCGGGGATATTGGCGCCGACGTACCACGAATTCGCTTGGGGGAACATGGTGATGGCACCCGCATCGGCGACGTGTTGCATCCAGCCGGCCTCGGCGGTCGGGGTCGGTTCGATGGTGTCGAAGCCGTGCGCGCGTAGATATGCCATGGTGTCGGCGACGAGTTCGACGTGCTGCTCGATCGACACCGCCATGTTGGACAGCACCGAGGGGCTGCCCGGCCCGGTGATCAGGAACAGATTCGGGAACCCGGACGTGGTCAGGCCGAGGTAGGTCGACGGTCCCTGTGCCCATTTGGTTTTCAGCGCGAGTCCGTCGCGGCCGACGATGTCGACGGCCGCCACCGCACCGGTGATGGCGTCGAACCCGGTCGCGAGCACAAGGGTGTCGAACTCGAACGATTCACCGACGGTCTCGACGCCGGTTTCGGTGACGCCGACCAGTGGCTGCGTCCGCAGATCGACCAGCCGTACGTGGGATTCGTTGAACGTGGCGAAGTAGTCGGTGTCCAGGCACAGTCGTTTGGCGCCCACTGGATACCCGGTGGGGCACAAGAGTTCCGCGATGTGTGGATCGTCCACCGTGGCGCGGATCTTGTCGCGGACGAAGTCGGCGAACGACTCGTTGGCGGCCGGGTTGCTCATCAGGTCCGAGAACATGTTGAGAGTTTCCAGGAGTTCGCCGATCTGCCAGGCGCGTTCGTACCGCTGCTGGCGGTAGGCCTCGGGCACCGCGAACGTCGGGATCAGCGTGCGCTCCTGCGGCACCCCGCCGAACGACGCCCGCGCCGCCGCCCGGTACGCGGGCTCGTCGGCCAGCGCGGCCTCCTTCTCCTCCGACACCGGCCCGTTGTGCGCCGGGATGGAGAAACAGGGCGTGCGCTGGAAGACGGTCAGGTGCGCGGCCTGCGCGGCGATCAGCGGAATCGACTGGATGCCCGATGATCCGGTGCCGATCACCCCGACCCGCCGACCGGTGAAGTTGACCGGTTCGTGGGGCCAGCGGTTGGTGTAAAACGTTTCGCCCCTGAAGGTTTCGATGCCGGCGATATCGGGTTCTTTGGGGATGGACAGGCAGCCGGTGGCCATCACCAGGAACCGGCACGCGACGTCGTCGCCGCAGTCGGTACGGACGCGCCAGCCGCCGTCGGCCCAGTGCGCTCTGGTGACCCGGGTGCCCAAGGTGATGTCGCGGCGCAAATCGAACTTGTCCGCCACGTGGTTCAGGTACCGCAGGATCTCCGGCTGGGTGGCGTACTTCTCCGACCACTGCCAGTCGCGTTGCCAGTCCGGGTCGAAGCTGAACATGTAGTCGAGGCTGGGAATGTCGACGCGCGCGCCCGGGTACCGGTTCCAGTACCAGGTGCCGCCGATGTCGTCGCCGGCCTCGAAGACACGCACCGAGAAACCGTGTTCCCGCAGCCGGTGCACCAGATACAGGCCGGCGAACCCGGCTCCGACCACGACTGCGTCCACCTCTGGCGTCATCGGCACCTCCGTCAATATCAGGCAAGTATCGCGCCCGGACGGGAACATTTGGGCCGGTTTACGCGGTTGCGTCAGGCATGACCGAATTCACGGACGCCGCGTCCTTCCATGCCTTCAACGCCGCCATCGTCGACGAGTTCCGCGCCAACGGCGGCAAGGTGGGTGGTCAGTTCGAGGGCGGCAACCTGCTGCTGTTGCACACCACCGGCGCCAAGTCGGGTCAGCCGCGGATGTCCCCGCTGGCGTATCTGCCGGTCGACGGCAAGATCCTCATCGTCGGTTCGAAGGCCGGCGCTCCCACCCACCCTGACTGGGTACACAATCTGCGTGCCAACCCGGCCGCCCATATCGAGATCGGTAGCGACTCTTATGACGTCGTTGCCCGCGAACTGCCCGATGACGAGCGCGAGGCCACGTATCCGCTGATCACGGCCGTGGCCCCCGTCTTCGCCGACTACCAGGCGAAGACGTCGCGCGTCATCCCGCTGTTCGAGCTCGTGCGCGCCTGAGCGCTACAACCGCTCGATGATGGTGGCGTTCGCCATGCCGCCGCCTTCACACATGACCTGCAGGCCGTAGCGTCCGCCGCGCTGGTCGAGGGCGTTGACCAGCGTGCTCATGATCCGGGCGCCGCTGGCGCCGAGCGGGTGGCCGATGGCGATGGCGCCGCCGTTGACGTTGGTCTTGGCGAGGTCCGCCCCGGTGTCGGCCGCCCATGCCAGCACCACGGGCGCGAACGCCTCGTTCACCTCGAACAGGTCGATGTCGGACAGCGACAGGCCGGAGCGGGCCAGCACCTTCTCGGTCGCCGGGATGACGCCGGTCAGCATGTACAGCGGGTCGGAGCCCACCGCGGTCATGGTGTGGATGCGGGCGAGTGGCGTGAGTCCATGGCTGCGGGCGAAGGCGCCGCTGGTGATCATCACCGCCGCGCTGCCGTCGGACAGCGGCGACGAGTTGCCGGGCGTGATCTCCCAACGGATTTGGGGGAAGCGCGCGGCGTAGGCGTCGCTGTAGAACGCGGGCTTGAGTCCGGACAGGGTTTCGACCGAGGTGCCCGGCCGGATGATCTCGTCGGCGGTCAGGCCGGCCACCGGCACGAGTTCGTTGTCGAAGAGCCCGTCCTTGGCGGCGCGGGCCGCTTTCTCGTGGCTGGCGGCGGAGAACTCGTCCAGTTGGGTCCGCGAGAAGTTCCAGCGCGCCGCGATCAGCTCGGCGCTGATGCCCTGGGGGACGAGCCCGTCGGGGTAGCGCTCGGCCATGCCCACGCCGAACGGATTACTGCCGGGCAATACGGCGGCTCCCATCGGTACGCGTGACATGGACTCGACGCCGGCTGCGATCACCGCGTCGTAGGACCCCGCCAGCACGCCCTGTGCGGCGAACGAGATGGCCTGCTGCGAACTGCCACACTGGCGGTCGACGGTGGTGCCGGGCACGCTTTCGGGAAAACCGGCTCCCAGCAGGGCGTTGCGCGCGATGTTGGCGGCCTGGTCACCGGCTTGTGTGACGGCGCCGGCGATGACGTCGTCCACCAGGACCGGGTCGACGCCCGTGCGCTCGACCACGGACCGCAGGCTGTGGGCGAGCAGATCGGCGGGAAGGACGTCATGCAGCGCGCCGTTCGCCTTGCCCTTGCCGACCGGCGTGCGTACCGCCGCGACGATCACGGCATCGCGGTCTGTGTATCCCGACATGAGAATCCTCCTGTAACTCCACGCTGAGTACTGCTTCCTATACTCAGATCTAACACCTGGGTATGGTGAGAGCAACCCAGCGGTAGAGTGATTCGCATGACAGCGCTACAGGGTGCCCTCGCCGAACGCGACAAGTGGTCGGCCGTCGGCCAGTGCGCCATCGAGAAGACGATGTCGTTGGTCGGCACCAAATCCGCCATGCTGCTCATGCGCGAGGCCTACTACGGCACAACGCGTTTCGACGACTTCGCCAAGCGGGTCGGGATCACCAAAGCAGCCACCTCGGCCCGGCTGGCAGAGCTCGTAGAAGCCGGCCTGCTGACCAAACGGCCGTACCGGGAGCCGGGCCAGCGCAGCCGCGACGAATACGTGCTGACGCAGGCGGGCACGGACTTCATGCCGGTGGTGTGGGCGATGTTCGAATGGGGCCGCCATCACCTGGGCGACACCGGTTTGCGGCTCACCCACCTGGGCTGCGGCGCCGATGCCACTGTCGAGATCCGGTGCGCCGAGGGACACGAGGTCCCGCCGGATGAACTCGGGATGAAGCTGGCACGCCGGCGCGGTCGGTAATCTTCGGCGGTGCTGCATCTACGCGTGATCACCCCGCCGGAACTCGCCGACTCGGTGCTCGAGCTCTACCGGCACCACGGCGGCATCGCCAACGTGGTGGCTCACCCCGGCGCCGCGATCGATCCGCGCGGTGACGTGATCACCGCCGACATCGCCCGGGATGCGGCCGACGGACTGATCGGCGGGCTGCGGGCGCTGGGCATCGATCAGGACGGCGCCATCACGATGGAGGTGCTGGACACCGTGCTGTCGACAGCCGCCTACCGCGCCGAGGACGAGATCGACGGCGACGGCGAGGACGCCGTCGTCTGGGACGAACTGGTGCTTCGCACCCGCGAACAGAGCAGCCTCGGGATCTCCTACATGGCGTTCCTGTGCATCGCGTGTCTGCTGGCCGCCGTCGGCGTGCTGACCGATTCGGCGATCACCGTCGTCGGGGCCATGGTGGTGGGCCCCGAATTCGGACCGCTGGCCGCGCTGGCCGTGGCGGTGGTGCGGCGCAAGGGCTACCTGGCGAAGCGCGCGGCGCTGGCCCTGCTCGTCGGCTTCCCGGCGGCGATGCTCGTCACAGCGCTGGCCACGCTCGGCTTCGAAGCACTGGGCTGGGTTGAGCTGCGCAGCATTCACCAACTGCAGAATGTCGACTTCATCTTCCGGGTCGGACCGTTCTCGTTCGTGGTGGCGCTGTTGGCCGGTGCTGCCGGGATGCTGTCCCTGGTGACGTCGAAATCGGCTGCGCTGGTTGGGGTTTTCATCTCGGTGACGACAGTCCCGGCGGCCGGCATGTCTGTGGTCGCCGCCACCACCCGCGACTGGGATATCGCGCTGGCGTCGGCGGGACAGCTGGCGGTCAACATGGTCGGCATCGTGGCCGCGGGGGTGCTGGTCCTGGCCGGGTACAACCGGGCCCGCCGCAGATAGCTTTCTCCGCCCTGCGACCTGCCCGTTCTTGTGGTGGGATCGATCGCTATGGCAATCAAGGTGGCGCTGGAGCATCGCACCAGCTACACGTTCGACCGGCTGGTCAAGGTGTACCCGCACGTGGTGCGGCTGCGCCCCGCGCCGCACTCGCGCACGCCGATCGAGGCCTACTCGCTGCAGGTCGAACCCGCCGACCATTTCATCAACTGGCAGCAGGACGCTTTCGGCAACTTCGTGGGGCGCTTGGTCTTTCCGAACCGCGCCACCAGCCTGAGCATCACCGTCGGGCTGATCGCCGACCTCAAGGTCATCAACCCCTTCGACTTCTTCATCGAGGAATGGGCCGAGACCGTCCCGTTCGCCTACCCGGACAATCTGCTCGACGACCTCAAGCCCTACCTGCGTCCCGTCGATGACGCCGACGATCTGACGGCAGCCTGGGTCCGCGATTTCGACGTGGTGCCGGGTACCGGCACCATCGACTTCCTGGTGTCACTCAACCGGGCGGTCAGTGCCGACGTCGGCTACAGCGTCCGCCTCGAACCCGGCGTCCAGACACCGGATTTCACGCTGCGGACCGGCATCGGGTCCTGTCGGGACTCCGCGTGGCTCCTGGTCGCCATCTTGCGCAAGATGGGCTTCGCGGCCCGCTTCGTGTCCGGCTACCTGGTGCAACTGAGTGCCGACGTGGAGTCGCTCGACGGCCCGTCCGGCCCGGCGGCCGACTTCACGGACCTGCACGCCTGGACCGAGGTGTACATCCCGGGCGCCGGGTGGGTCGGCCTGGATCCGACCTCGGGCCTGCTGGCGGGGGAGGGCCACATCCCGCTGTCGGCCACGCCGCACCCGGAATCGGCCGCCCCGATCACGGGCGCCGTCGATCCCTGCGAATCCACGCTCGACTTCGTCAACGTCGTCACGCGGGTGCACGAAGACCCGCGCGTCACCCTGCCGTACACCGTGCAGGCGTGGGAGTCGATCCGCGTCCTCGGCGCCGTCATCGACGAGCGGATGGCTGAGCGCGATGTGCGGCTGACCGTCGGCGGCGAACCCACCTTCGTCTCGATCGACAACCAGACCGACGACGAATGGACCACGGCCGCCGACGGTCCGCACAAGCGCACGCGCGCCTCCGCGCTCACCACGCAGCTCAAGCAGCGGTGGGCCCCGGACGGACTGGTGCGCTGGGGTCAAGGCAAGTGGTATCCCGGAGAACCGTTGCCGCGGTGGGAAATCGGGTTGATGTGGCGCACCGACGGGACACCGCTGTGGTCCGATCCGGCACTGCTGGCCGACCCGTGGGCCGGTGCCGCCGCTACCGCGGCACCGGACACCGGACGCCGCCTGCTCACCGAGATCGCCACCGGTCTCGGGTTGCCCGACAGCCAGGTGCGACCGGCCTACGAGGATGCCCTGGCCTGGTTGGCGGCAGCCGTGCGCCGGCCGTCCGGCGACCCGGTCACCGACGATCTGGCCGACGACGGTGCCGCGCAGCGTAAAGCCTTGGTGGACAAGCTCGATGCCGCGGTGACCGAACCCGCCGCCCACGTCCTGCCGCTACACCGCCGCGACGACGACACCGGATGGGTCTCCGCCGACTGGCAACTGCGCCGCGGGCGATTGGTGCTCACGGGCGGCGATTCGCCCGCAGGCCTGCGGCTGCCGCTGGACTCGATCAGCTGGCAGCGGCCGCCGCCGGTACCCGACGCCGACCCGCTGGCGGGGGAGCGCGCCGAGGTTCCCACGCGGCCCGCCGCAGTCGTCAGCGCTGACGGCGCACCCCCCACCGCCCTGGTCGCCGAGGTGCGTGACGGCCTGCTGTACGTATTCCTGCCGCCGACAGCCGCATTCGACGATTTCGCCGACCTGGTCGGCCGGATCGAGAAGGCTGCCGCTCATCTCGGCGCCCCGGTCGTGATCGAGGGTTACGGACCTCCGCCGGACCCGCGGCTGCAGCAGATGACCGTCACCCCGGACCCGGGCGTGATCGAGGTCAACGTGGCGCCGACGGCCGGCTTCGCCGAGCAGGCCGCGCAACTGGAGACCCTGTACGAGGCCGCCCGGCAGGCCCGGCTGGGGACCGAGGCCTTCGATGTCGACGGCACCCATGGCGGCACGGGCGGTGGCAACCACATCACCCTCGGTGGCGTCACGCCCGCCGACTCACCGCTCCTGCGCCGGCCCGACCTGCTGGTGTCGATGCTGACGTATTGGCAACGGCACCCGGCACTTTCGTACCTGTTCTCCGGCCGGTTCATCGGGACGACGTCGCAGGCACCGCGCGTCGACGAAGGGCGCGCCGAGGCGCTGTACGAGCTGGAGATCGCGTTCGCGGAGATCGACCGGGTGGCCGAGGGATCACCGTGGGCCATCGACCGCGCCCTGCGGCACCTACTCACCGACATCACCGGCAACACCCACCGCGCCGAGTTCTGCATCGACAAGCTCTACAGCCCGGACAGTGCCCGCGGCCGGCTGGGCCTGCTGGAACTGCGCGGCTTCGAGATGCCGCCACATTTCCAGATGGCGATGGTGCAGTCGCTGCTGGTGCGGTCGCTGGTCGCCTGGTTCTGGGACGAACCGCTGCGCGCCCCGCTGATCCGGCACGGCGAGAACCTACACGGCCGATATCTGTTGCCGCACTTCATCATTCAGGACATTGCCGAGGTCGCCGGCGACCTGCGGGCGCACGGCGTCGCATTCGACACCAGCTGGCTCGACCCGTTCACCGAGTTCCGTTTCCCCCGAATCGGCAGCGTGATCCTCGACGGCGCCGAGTTGGAGCTGCGCAGCGCCATCGAGCCGTGGAACACCCTGGGTGAGGAGTCCACCGGTACGGGGACCGCCCGCTACGTCGACTCCTCGGTGGAGCGGCTCCAGGTGAGGCTGATCGGCGCCGACCGCGACCGCCACCTCGTCACGGTGAACGGCCATCCCATCCCGCTGCTGGCCACCGACACCCCCGACGTCCAGGTCGGCGGCGTCCGGTATCGCGCGTGGCAACCGCCGAGCGCGCTGCACCCCACCATCACCGTCGACGGGCCACTGCGATTCGAACTCATCGACGGGTTCACCGGATTTTCCCGAGGCGGCTGCACCTACCACGTCTCCCACCCCGGCGGCCGCACGTACGACACCCCGCCGGTCAACGCCGTCGAGGCCGAGTCGCGGCGTGGACGCCGTTTCGAAGCCATCGGATTCACTCCCGGCGCGGTCGACTTGGCCGATCTCCGGGAGAAGCGGGCCCGTCAATCCACCGATGGCGGAGCGTCGGGCATCCTCGATCTGCGCCGGGTGCGTACCGTTCTGCGGTAATGGTTCTCCGTCTTGACGACCCGATGGCCGGGTACCGCGCTGCGCGGGCCCAGGAGCCGCTGTTCGATGTCCGCGATGTGGCGCATCTCGGCTATGACGAACTCGTTTCCGAGTCCGGCGGGATTCGTCCGGCCTGGCAGGAACTGACGGACTGCGTCCGCGAGCGGGGCCGCCGCGGACTGGACCAGCTGCGCGGCATCGTGCGCGAACTCGTCGACAACGACGGCATCACCACCACCGACAGCGACGCCGAGGTCGACGCCTGGCAGCTCGATGCGCTGCCGCTGCTGCTGTCCGCCGCGGATTGGGCCACGCTGGAATCCGGTGTCGTGCAACGTTCCCGGCTCCTGGATGCGGTGCTGACCGATCTCTACGGTGCGCGCCGGTCCATCACCTCGGGCGTGCTGCCCGCACAGCTGGTGTACGGCCATCCCGGCTACGTGCGCGCGGCTCGCGGCATCGCGGTACCGGGCCGGCACCAGCTGTTCCTGCACGGCTGCGATATCAGCCGGCACCCCGACGGCAGTTTCGCGGTGAACGCGGACTGGACGCAGGCGCCGTCGGGGGCGGGCTACGCATTGGCCGACCGCAGGGTCATCGCGCACGCCGTACCCGATTTATACGAGCGGGTGGCACCCCGGCCCGCGTCGCCGTGGGCGCAGGCCCTGCGGCTGGCTCTCATCGACGCGGCGCCGGAAGCCGCGCAGGAGCCGATGGTCGTCGTGCTCAGCCCCGGTATCCACTCCGAGACGGCCTTCGACCAGGCGTACCTGGCCAGCGTCCTGGGCTTTCCGCTGGTCGAGAGCGCCGACCTGGTGGTGCGCGAAGGCAAGCTGTGGATGCGCTCGCTCGGCACCCTCAAACGGGTCGACGTGGTGCTGCGCCGCGTCGACGCCGACTACGCCGACCCGCTCGACCTGCGGCCGGATTCGCGGCTCGGTGTGGTGGGACTGGTCGAAGTGCTGCGCCGCGGCGCGGTCACGGTGGTCAACACGTTGGGCAGCGGCATCCTCGAGAGTCCCGGAATCATGCGGTTCCTGCCGGAGCTGGCGCATCTGCTGACCGGCGAGACCCTTGAGCTGGCGGGTGCCCGATGTTTCTGGGGCGGCATCGACACCGAGCGCGCACATTTGGTGAGCAAGCTGTCCACGCTGCTGATCCGGCCCGTGACGGGCGGTCCGGCGATCGTCGGACCGGGCCTGTCAGCGGTGCAGCGCGCCGAACTCGCGGCCCGCATCGAGGCCACCGGCTGGCAGTGGGTAGGGCAGGAACTGCCCACGTTCTCGTCGGCGCCCATGGATGTGCTGCCCAGCGGACTGTCGGCCGGCAGCGTCGGCATGCGGTTGTTCACCGTCGCCCAGCGCGGCGGGTACGCGCCGATGATCGGTGGCCTCGGCTACATCCTGGCCCGTGGTCACGCCGCCTACAGTATGAAAACCGTTGCGGCCAAAGATGTCTGGGTTCGGACACCGGACCGGTCGACCGCCGTCCCGGTAGCGCCTGCCGACCTGCCGGCCATCACGCCGAGCCCGACCCGCGCCGTCAGTTCGCCCCGGGTGCTCTCGGACCTGTTCTGGCTGGGCCGGTACGCCGAACGCGCCGAGTTCTCCGCGCGCCTGCTCACCGTCACCCGCGAGCGCTATCACGAGTACCGCTACCGCCCCGACGTCCCCGGGAGCGACTGCGTGCCGGTGCTGCTCACCGCGCTGGGGGAGATCACCGGCAGTGACACCGGTGGCGACGGGGACCACACCGAGCAGGTCGCGACGGCGCCGACCACGCTGTGGGCGCTGACCGCCGACCGGCACCGGCCGGGCTCACTGGCCCAGTCGATCGAGCGCCTCGGGCTGTCCGCGCGCGCGGTTCGCGACCAGATGTCGAACGACACCTGGATGGTGCTGGCCGCCGTCGAACGCGCGGTGCTGCATCCGGGTGACCGTGGCCGGCGGCGCGGCCCGCTGTTGCCGCCCGACTCGAAGGCCGAGGGCGAGGCCTACCTCGCCACCGCCCACAGCCAGACCCTGGCCGGGATGCTGGCCCTGTCCGGCGTCGCCGCCGAATCGATGGTGCGTGACGTCGGCTGGACCATGATGGACATCGGCAAACGCATCGAGCGAGGCCTGGGGTTGACGGCCCTGCTGCGTGCCACGCTCGCGACGGCCCGGGGCGCGGAAACCGACCGCACGGTCAGCGAGTCTGCGCTGGTGGTGTGTGAGTCGGCCGTGATGTACCGGCGGCGCACGCTGGGCAAGGTCAGTGTGACGGCGCTCGCCGACCTGGTGTTGTTCGACGAGGAGAATCCACGGTCCCTGGCCTTCCAGTTCGAACGCCTGCGTGCCGATCTGCGGGCGCTACCGTCGTCGACCGGATCCACCCGGCCGGAACGCATGATCGAAGAGATCGCGACCCGCCTGCGCCGTCAGGATCCTGCCGACCTCGAGCACCTCGACGGAGCGGGACGGCGCGACGAACTGACGGACCTGCTCAACAGCCTGCACGCCGACCTGCGGGAGCTGTCCGAACTCATCCGCGCCGCGCACCTGGCCCTGCCCAGTGGCATGCAGCCGCTGTGGGGTCCCGACGAACGGCGGCAGATGCCATGACGCGCGAATACCAGATCACCCACCGCACGCGGTACCGCTACTCCGACGTCGTCACCAGCTCATACGGCCGCGGGTTTCTCACGCCGCGCGACAGCGGGCAACAGCGCTGCCAGTCGTACCGGTTGCACATCGACCCCGAACCAGCCGACCGTTCCACGAGCCGCGACGCCTACGGCAACATCAGCTCGTACTTCCATGTGACACAACCACATAACGAACTCGTGGTGACCGGACGCAGCATCGTGGAGGTCGACCCGCCGCCCGCCGAGTGGTATGCGGCAGGAGCTGCCGTGGCGCCTTGGGAGGACTCCCGGCCTGCCGGTCCGGAAGGGGCGCTGGCCACCGAATTCGTCCTGGACCTGCAGCCCGCGGAGATCACCCACGAGGTAAGGGATTACGCCGCGCCGAGTTTCGTTCCCGGGCGGCCGCTGATCGAGGTGCTGCGCGACCTGAACTCGCGCATCTTCACCGACTTCACCTACCGGTCCGGGTCGACGACGGTGTCCACCCGGGTCGCGGAGGTACTGAACGCCCGTGCGGGGGTCTGTCAGGATTTCGCCCGCCTGGCCATCGCCTGCCTGCGCGCGAACGGCCTTGCCGCGAGCTACGTCTCGGGCTATCTGGCCACCGACCCGCCGCCGGGGAAGGAACGGATGGTGGGTATCGACGCCACCCATGCCTGGGCGTCGGTGTGGACGGCGCAGAACCGGTGGCTGGGGCTGGACCCGACCAACGACCAGATGGTCGACGAGCGCTACATCGTGGTCGGATTCGGCCGGGACTACGCCGACGTGCCGCCGCTGCGCGGCATCATCTACACCGACTCCGAGAGCAGCACCATCGACGTCTCCGTGGACGTCGCACCGATTGCGGGAGGGCAACTGCGTGCGTGACTTCAACTGTCCCAATTGCGGCCAGCGGCTGGCCTTCGAGAACTCGGTGTGCCTGAGCTGTGGCAGCGCGCTCGGCTTCTCGCTGGAGAACATGGCACTGCTGGTGATCGCGCCGCCGGACGGCACCGGCGACAACGACCACGCCGGTGCGGTGGCCTCGACCGACTACCAGCTGTGCGCGAATCTGCATTTGGCGCAATGCAATTGGTTGGTCCAGATCGAGCCGGTGCGGCAACTGTGTCCATCGTGCGCGTTGACCCGGACCCGCCCCGGCGACGACGACACCAAGGCCATGGCGGCTTTCGCCATCGCCGAGCAGGCCAAGCGCCGGCTCATCTTCGAGTTGGTCGAACTGGGCCTACCGATCATCGGGCGCGACAGCGACCCGGCGCAGGGGCTGGCCTTCGACCTCCTGTCCAGCGAGCAGCACCCGGTGGTCACCGGCCATCAGGACGGCATCATCACCCTGGACCTGGCCGAGGGCGACGACGTGCACCGTGAACAACTGCGGATCGCGATGGCCGAGCCGTACCGAACTCTGTTGGGCCACTTCCGTCATGAGATCGGGCACTACTACTTCTACCGGCTGGTGCAACCGTCGCCCGAGGCCGTTGCGCGCTTCACCGAACTGTTCGGCGACCCCGACACCGACTATCAGGAGGCGCTGGACCGGCACTACCGAGACGGCGCGCCGGCCGGCTGGGATCAGCAGTACGTGTCGTCCTACGCGACGATGCATCCCGCCGAGGACTGGGCCGAGACGTTCGCGCACTATCTGCACATCCGGGATGCCCTCGATACCGCGGCGGCCTTCGGGTTCGCACCCGCCGGTGCCACCTTCGAACGGCGGGTGCTGGGTCCCAGCGGGTTCGACACCCTGATCGAGCTCTGGCTGCCCCTGGCCTGGGCATTGAACATGGTCAACCGGTCGATGGGCAAGGACGATCTCTATCCGTTCGTGCTGCCGGCCGCGGTGCTCGAGAAGATGCGGTTCATCCATACGGCGGTGGACGAGGCCGGTGCCGCCCGCGCGGCGCGTTGACGCGGCCCACGGCAATAGAGCACGATCGCGCCCATGATGCGAGTACGGGTGGGGGCAGCGGTGCTGGTGGGTCTGGTGGCCCTCTCGCCGGCTGCGTGTAGCTCAAAGACCACGGTCAAGGCGGACGACGCGGCCAAGCAGGTGGTCAAACTGGTATCCGATCAGAACAAGTTCACCCCAACCGATGTGAAGTGCCCGTCCGACGTGGAGGCCACCAAGGGCGCCCAGTTCGACTGCCACTTCACCGGTCCGCGCAAGGTTCAGTACGTCGCGCACATGAAGATCGTGAAAGTCGACGGTGAGCGCATCACCTGTGACATCAAGGTCGAGAAGGCCCCGTAACCGGTCTGTGACGAAAACGCGGGTGGCGCAACCGGATCTGGCGCGCGATCGTTCCTAGGATCGGTGCCGTGAGCGACCGATACGGATCCGATGTACTGGCCCGCAACCCGAACGCCAGGAAGCGTTCGACCGAGCAGCCCGCCGAGAAGGGGCTCGTGGTCGAGTGCGCCACGACCGGCTTCGTGGGTGCCGTGGTCTCGGTCGAGTACGGCCGGATGGTTCTCGAAGACTTCGACGGCTACCGCAAGCCGTTCCCCATCGGTCCCGGCTACCTCGTCGACGGCAACCCCGTCATCCTCACCGAGCCGAAGCGCGCCGCGCCTGCCGCACCCAGTCGCACTGCGTCGGGTTCGGTTGCGGTGCAAGGACATCGGGCCCGCACCGCGTTGGCCAGCCGCATCTACGTGGAGGGCCGCCACGACGCCGAGCTCGTCGAGCAGGTGTGGGGACACGACCTGCGGGTCGAGGGCGTGGTGGTCGAGTACCTCGGCGGCGTCGACGATCTGGCCGCCATCGTGCGTGAGTTCCAGCCCGGACCCGGCCGCCGGCTCGGCGTGCTCGTCGACCACCTCGTGTCGGGCTCGAAGGAGGCGCGCATCGCCGAGCAGGTGCGGCGCGGACCCGGCGGTGAGCACACGCTGGTGGTCGGCCACCCGTTCATCGACATCTGGCAGGCCGTCAAGCCGGCCCGGATCGGGCGGGAGGCCTGGCCGGTCATCCCGCGCGGCATCGAGTGGAAGCACGGCGTCTGCGACGCGCTGGGCTGGCCGCACGCCGAGCAGGCCGACATCGCACAGGCGTGGCAGCGCATCCGCGGCCGCGTGCGCGACTGGAACGACCTGGAGCCCGAGCTGATCGGCCGGGTCGAGGAGCTGATCGACTTCGTGACGCAGGTCTAGCCGGCGCCACCCAGCAGGTCGGCATTCGCGCTGACCGCCAGCAGTGCGGCGCGATCCAGCAGCGACTCCTTCGTCATTCCGGCGGGGCGGTCGATCGCGATGCGCAGCGCGAGCTGCAGCATCATGCCCATGCCGAGATACAGCAGTTCGTCGACCACAGGGTCGGGCAGGCGTGGGTAGTGGTGCAGCAGGGCCAGCCGGGCAATGTGGTGCAGGTTGTCCTCGATGCCGGGCAGCACGTTGCTCTGGCTTCCCATCGGCAGGTCGTTGATCACGGCCGACATCACCCCGCGGTGGTCTTCGAGTGCGTCGACCAGCGCCGACAACACATGGCGGGCGCCGGCCACCATGTCCAGTGACAGCCCTTCGGCGAGCGCGCTGACCAGTCGCCGCATGATGTCCTCTTCGGTGCGGGCGCGCATGGCCACCACGATGGCGTCCTTGTCGGCGAAGTAGCGGTAGACGGTGCCGATGCTCAGGTGCGCGTGTTTGGCGATCTGATTGGTGGACACCGCGTGATAACCATCGCGCTCCAAAAGCTGAGCGGTTGCTTCGAAAATCTCGTTGATCGTCTGCTGAGAGCGCTTCTGTGTCGGGATACTGCGGTATGAGCTGGACATATGGTGACTCTCCCGACGCGGTCCATTGCGACAAAAAGTGAGTAGAAAGCGAGTTCTACTCAATTCTAGGTTGAGGTGAGCGAAAACAAGAGTCACGGGGAGGTGGCTGATCATGGCGTTGCTCGAAGACCTGATCCGTACGGTGGTGCCGGTCGAGGAGGTCATCCGCCGGATCGTCCCGCTGGACGACGGCTCGGTGCCCGATTTTTCCCCGATCTGGTCGGAAGTGCGCAGACGTCCCACGGCGCTGCTCAACCCGATGGACCTGTTCTTCGAGATTCAGCGGCCGGAGTACTTCAAGCACGTGCGTTTCGATGCGCCCGCAGGCGATCCGGGCTGGTTCGGCCCGGACAGCGCGGCCTGGTACGTGCACACCCACACCCCGTCGGTGTTCGTCGGGCTGGTCAACACCGCGATGATCGACATCCTGCATCAGGACATCCAGTACGCGGTGTACGACCACTCCAAGCTGGTCGGGCGCTGCCCGGACGGCAGTGTGCGGTCCGGGACGTTCTCGAGCGACGGCCTGATGATCCGTGCCGGACACAGCTTTTCGTTTTTCACCGGGGTCGTCTACGGCTCCACCGACTCGGCCGAATCGCTGTGCCGCACCGTCAAGGCGATGCACCACCGGGTGAAGGGGACGCGGCCGGACGGCAAGCCGTATGACGCAGACGAACCGGAGTTCTTCCGGTGGACCTACGCCACCGTGGTCGACGGCATGGCCGGCGCGCACCGCCGGTATCATCCGAAGCCGTTGCGCGGCAAGGATTTGGACGAGTTCTACCGGGACTACGCGAAGGTGGGCGAGGCGCTCGGTGGCACCGATCTGCCGCGGACCCGCGCCGAATGTCGCAGCGTGCTCGTCGAATCCCCGGCTGCGGCCGAGGTGGGTCTCAACGCCGACAACATCAAATATCTGCAACTGCTGAACCCGCCGGGCATCAATCCGCTGCGCCCGGTCTATGACTTCGCCTATTGGGTGATCATGGACATGATGCCCGAACCGGTGCAGCAGGCGGTGGGTTTCCATCAGCCGAACCTGCTGGTACGCAACGGATATCGGCAGCTGGCCCGCGCCATGCTGAATGCGCCCCGGCTGCTGGGCGAGATTCGTGAGGTGGAGGCCGCGACGCAGCGGGTACGGGAGCTCCGGCGGGCCGAACGGATCGCGTCATGACGGGCACCCATCCCTACGACTACCACTACCGCCCCGGTATGACGCTGCGGCCGGCGCCACCCCGGCTCAAACGCGACCCCGCATGGGCCGACCGCGCGGTGTTCGACGATTTCCGGGTGGCCATGCCCACTCAGCGCCAGCGCGACCTGCTCGAACTGTTCATCGACCACTACTGGCAGGGCGACCCGCTGATGGACGCCGTGGTCGAGCGGTTCCGGGTCATCAGCGTCGCCCGCGGTCGCCGCTTGCTCGACCAGGCCCTGGAGCACGGCATCGACAGCCTCGACGACCCACCGACCGAGCTCGTGAATCTGTTTGCCAGCCTGGACAATCCGCCTGCCTGGCACGACCCGCGGGACTGGGAACTCGGCCGGCGGCTGTGGATCGACTGCTCGCTGGCCGGCAAGGTCGGCATGGGTATCCAGGACGCCATCGGCACCTTTGTCGGCGCGGAGGTGTCGTCGGCGACCGGTGCCACCAAACGGTTCGTCAATGCCCCGCTGGTGCGCAACCTGGAGACCGCGAAGTGGTTCCACGACGCCACCAAGCCCGGTTTCGTCGACCGCTACAGCCCCGAGTTCAAGGACACCGTACGAGTGCGGCTGATGCACTCACAGGTCCGGCTCGGGCTGCGGAGATCGTGGGGGGACGAGCATTTCAGCGTGCACGGCAACCCGATCTCGACCAGCACCACGATGGGTGCCGCGGTGACCTTCGGCCTGCTGCCCATGCTGACCGACCACAATCACGGGCGGCGACGTTCCACGGCCGAGATGGACACCGTGATGCGCTACTGGTCCTATATCGCCTACGTATTCGGGGTCACGCCGGAGATCATCCCCACCACCGCGCAGGACGGAATCATGTTGGCGGACTACATGATCTCGACCGCCGGCGGGCCGACCGACTGGACCGCGCAGATGACGCAGGCGGCGGCGGACAACCTCGCAGGCATCGGCGGCGTGCCCGGCAGGCTCGCGCGCGCCGCCGTCGCCCCCGCTGTCGGCGCCGTCGCCTACTACAGCGGCGATCCGCTGGCACGAGCGTTGGTGTCGGCGACGCCGTACCGGGATGTGCCGATCCAGCCCTGGAAGACGCTGACCGGGCTGGCCGTGCACGTGAACGTCAAGTCCCGCATGATCCTCGACCGGGTTCCCGGAGCCGCGATTCGGCGCGTACTGCGCGCCCGGCACAGCGACCCGATGTGGGCACTGAACGTGCAGACGGCCAGGATGCTGGCCCGGCGCGGCGGGATCACCGGGACGCCCTACCGGCACCACGACCGGACGCCGGACACACCGGTCGGCTGTCCCATGCATTGAGGCATCGTCGCCGGGGCGTGGTATGCCTGAACCGTGTCTGACGGGTTGTTCGACGTAGGAGACGGCGCTGAGCCGGCAGCCGGCTCCGTCGTGCAGGCACCCCTGGCCGTGCGGATGCGGCCGGCCGGCCTGGACGAGGTTGTCGGCCAGGACCATCTGCTCAAACCGGGTTCGCCGCTGCGCCGGCTGGTCGAGGGCTCGGGCGCGGCCAGCGTCATCCTCTACGGGCCGCCCGGCACCGGCAAGACCACGCTGGCGTCGCTGATCTCCGGGGCCACCGGCCGCCGGTTCGAAGCGCTGTCGGCGCTGTCGGCTGGTGTCAAGGACGTCCGCGCCGTGATCGACGAAGCGCGGCGCAGCGCCATCCACGGCCGCCAGACGGTGCTGTTCATCGACGAGGTGCACCGCTTCTCCAAGACCCAGCAGGATGCGCTGCTGGCCGCGGTGGAGAACCGGGTGGTGCTGCTGGTGGCGGCGACCACGGAGAATCCGTCGTTCTCGGTGGTGGCGCCCCTGCTGTCGCGATCGCTGATCCTGCAACTGCAACCACTGACCGCCGACGCCGTGCGCACCGTCGTGGAACGCGCGATCGTCGACCCGCGCGGCCTGGGCGGCGCCGTCGAGGTCGATGACGACGCCGTCGGGCTGCTCGTGACGCTGTCGGCGGGCGATGCCCGCCGGGCGCTGACGGCGCTGGAGGTCGCGGCCGAAGCCGGGGAACGCGTGACCGTCGACGTGATCGAGCAGTCCCTCGACAAGGCCGCCGTGCGCTACGACCGCGACGGTGATCAGCACTACGACGTCGTCAGCGCGTTCATCAAGTCGGTGCGCGGCTCGGATGTCGACGCCGCGCTGCACTACCTGGCCCGGATGCTGACGGCGGGGGAGGACCCGAGGTTCATCGCCCGCCGCCTGATGATCCTCGCCAGCGAGGACATCGGCATCGCCGACCCGACCGCGCTGCCGACTGCGGTGGCGGCCGCGCAGACCGTGCAACTCATCGGGCTGCCGGAGGCCCAGCTGACTCTCGCGCACGCGACGGTGCACCTGGCGACGGCGCCGAAATCCAACGCGGTGACCGTCGCTCTGGGGGCGGCGATGGCCGACATCAAGGCCGGCAAGGCCGGCATGGTGCCCGCCCATCTGCGGGACGGGCACTATGCCGGCGCGGCCGCCCTCGGCCACGCGCAGGGCTACAAATACGCCCATGACCACCCGGGTGGCGTTGCGGCGCAACAGTATCCACCCGACGAGCTGGTGGGCGTCGACTATTACCGGCCCACTCCGTACGGGGCGGAGCGGGAGATCGGCGGCCGCCTGGAGAAGCTGCGCGCCATCATCCGGCGCAAGCGCTAGACGAGTTCAGGCACCCGCAGGTGGGCGATGGCGAGATCGAACGCGCAATCGTCGATCTCCGTCGCCCCGGCGGTCTGTACCGATTCGACCTTCAGTGCCGTCGCCTGCGGCCAGTAGTCCTCCATCAACTCGCGGGTGCGGAAGGACGCGGACGACACCGCACGGCCCGAGCCGCGGTCGACGAGCAGGCTGGCACTGCAGAATCCGGGCAGATGCTCGATCTGCCGCAGCACGGTGTCGCGGAAGTAGTCGATGCCGGCCTCCATCAGATCCGGCGGCACCGTGAGCCAGGTGGCCCGCACGCACGCGCCGTTGCCGCGCTCGCGGTGCAGGACGGCGATCTCCCACTCCTCGACCGTCGGAGCGCCGCCGCCGAAGCGTTCGGCAGCCAGGTTGCGGAGCCGACGGCCCTCGCCGGCGCTGTAGTGCAGGGCGTCCTCGGACTCCCACGCACTGGTGGCGATGCACCGTCCGGTTTCCCGGTCGACCATCAGAGAAAGACCGATGGAACCGGGAAGTTCCTGCAGCACGGGCATGACATCGTCGCGGATATGGGCAATGCCGGCATCGATCTGGTCGGGGCGCGCCATCATCGTGGTAGAACGTGCGAACACGGTCCACCCCCTCTTTATTCAGGGCGGCGCTCCGGTGGCGCCACCGGATAGAGACAACTGTCCTCCCCGGCGCCGCGACGCACAATGGATGTACGGGCTGGGGTCAAAGCGGTGAACCTGCAGACCGGTACTGTTATGCGGGCAACTACCCGGTCGATGAAGGACAGCAGCACGTGCAGACACACGAGATCAGGAAACGATTCCTCGATCATTTCGTGAAAGCGGGCCACACCGAGGTGCCGAGCGCATCGGTGATCCTGGACGATCCGAACCTGTTGTTCGTCAACGCCGGCATGGTGCAGTTCGTGCCTTACTTCCTGGGTGACCGCACCCCGCCGTACGACAAGGCGACCAGCGTCCAGAAGTGCATCCGCACGCCGGACATCGACGAGGTGGGCATCACCACCCGACACAACACCTTCTTCCAGATGGCCGGCAACTTCTCGTTCGGCGACTACTTCAAGCGTGGCGCGATCGCGCTCGCCTGGGATCTGCTGACCAACCCGGTGTCCGAGGGCGGCTACGGCTTCGACCCCGAAAAGCTCTGGGCCACCGTCTATCTCGATGACGACGAGGCTATCGGGCTCTGGGAGGAGATCGCCGGGTTGCCGCCGGAGCGCATCCAGCGCCGCGGCAAGGCCGACAACTACTGGTCCATGGGCATCCCCGGGCCCTGCGGTCCGTGTTCGGAGATCTACTACGACCGCGGCCCCGAGTACGGCATCGATGGTGGCCCGGAAGCCAACGAGGACCGCTACATCGAAATCTGGAACCTCGTGTTCATGCAGAACGAGCGTGGCGAGGGCACCAGCAAGACCGACTTCGAAATCCTCGGCCCGCTGCCGCGCCAGAACATCGACACCGGCATGGGTGTCGAGCGCATCGCCTGCCTGCTGCAGGGCGTCGACAACGTCTACGAGACCGACCTGGTCCGTCCGGTGATCGACAAGGTCGCCTCGGTGGCGCCCCGGCACTACGGCGCCGGAAACCACGCCGACGACGTGCGCTACCGCGTCATCGCCGACCACAGCCGCACCGCCGCGATCATCATCGGCGACGGCGTCACGCCGGGTAACGAGGGTCGCGGCTACGTGCTGCGCCGCCTGCTGCGCCGCATCATCCGGGCCGCCAAGCTGCTCGGTGTCGAGCAGCCGATCATGGCCGATCTGATGGCCACCGTCCGCGACACCATGGGTCCGTCGTACCCCGAACTGGTCACCGATTTCGAGCGCATCAACCGCATCGCCGTCGCCGAAGAGGTCGCCTTCAATCGCACGCTCGCGGCCGGCTCGCGGCTGTTCGAAGATGCCGCGGCGGCCACCAGGGCCGCGGGCAAGACCGTCGTCTCCGGTAGTGACGCCTTCACGCTGCACGACACCTACGGGTTCCCGGTCGAGTTGACGCTCGAGATGGCGGCTGAAGCCGGCCTGTCGGTCGACGAAGAGGGCTTCCGCGGCCTGATGGCCGAGCAGCGCGCCCGCGCCAAGGCCGACGCCGCGGCCCGCAAGCACGCCCACGCCGATCTGTCCGCCTTCCGCGACCTGGTCGACGCCGGCCCCACCGAGTTCACCGGCTTCGACGAATTGACTTCCGAGGCAAGGATTCTCGGTATCTTCGTCGACGGCAAGCGGGTTCCGGTGGTGACGCACGGCACCGAGGGTTCGGATCGTGTCGAGCTCGTCCTGGACCGCACGCCGCTGTACGCCGAGTCGGGTGGCCAGATCGCCGACACCGGCTCCATCACGGGCACCGGCTCCTCGGCCACCGCCAAGGCCGCGGTCACCGACGTGCAGAAGATCGCGAAGTCGCTGTGGGTGCACACCATCAACGTCGAGTCCGGTGAGTTCGTCGAAGGCGACACCGTGACGGCTGCGGTCGATCCCACGTGGCGCCGCGGCGCCACCCAGGGGCACTCGGGCACCCACATGGTGCACGCCGCGCTGCGACAGGTGTTGGGCCCCAACGCTGTTCAGGCCGGCTCGCTGAACCGTCCGGGCTACCTGCGGTTCGACTTCAACTACCAGGGCGCCCTGAGCGACGAGCAGCGCACCCAGGTGGAGGAGGTCACCAACGAAGCTGTGCAGGCCGACTTCGAGGTGCACACCTTCAACGAGAAGCTGGAGAAGGCCAAGGCGATGGGCGCCATGGCGATGTTCGGCGAGTCCTACCCGGACGAGGTCCGCGTCGTCGAGATCGGCGGACCGTTCTCCATGGAGCTGTGCGGTGGTACCCACGTGCAGCGCTCCGCGCAGATCGGCCCCGTCACCATCCTCGGCGAGTCGTCGGTGGGCTCGGGTGTGCGTCGTGTGGAGGCCTACGTCGGACTCGACTCCTTCCGGCACCTGGCCAGGGAACGCGCGCTGATGGCCGGTCTGGCTTCGTCGCTGAAGGTGCCCTCGGAAGAGGTGCCCGCACGCGTGGCCACCCTCGTCGAGAAGCTCAAGGCCGCCGAGAAGGAACTCGACAAGGTCCGGCTGGCCGGTGCCAAGGCCGCCGCCGCCAACGCCGCGGCCGGCGCCGAGCTGATCGGCAAGGTGCGCGTCGTCGCACAGCGGATGGCCGGCGGCATCTCCGGCGGTGACCTGCGCACCCTGGTCGGTGACATCAAGGGCAAGCTCGGCTCGGAGCCGGCGGTGATCGCACTCATCGCCGATTCTGGTGAGTCGGTGCCGTACGTGGTGGCCGTCAACGCCGCCGCGCAGGACCTCGGATTGAAGGCCAACGAACTGGTGCAGCAGCTGGGCACCGCGGTCGGTGGCCGTGGTGGTGGAAAGGCCGATCTGGCACAGGGTTCCGGTAAGGGGGCAGCGGGTATCGACGCGGGTCTGGCCGCGCTACGCGCTGAACTGGGCCGGAGCTAGCTTTGGCAGATACCGACCGCATGCCCGACCGCCCCGGGACCGACGACCCCGGTCGCGGTCGTCGCCTCGGCGTCGACGTCGGCACGGTGCGGATCGGTGTCGCGGTGTGTGACCCGGACGGCATCCTGGCGACCCCGTTGGAGACGGTGCGTCGCGACAAGACCGACAAGCACCTGGGCCGTCTGGTGAAGCTGGCCGGTGAGCAGGACGCGGTCGAGATCGTCGTCGGATTGCCGCGCACACTGAAGGACAAGTCGAGCGCCTCGGCGCGGGATGCGATCGAGGTGGCCGACGCGCTGGCGGTTCGGGTGGCCCCGACCCCGGTGCGGATGGCCGACGAACGGTTGACGACGGTCACCGCGCAGCGTTCGCTGCGAGAGGCCGGCGTACGTGCGAAAGGCCAGCGGCAGATGATCGATCAGGTGGCAGCCGTCGGCATCCTCCAGAACTGGCTGGACATGCGCCGGTCGGTGCTGGCCGCCGCAGAGCGCGAGGTCGGCGAGTGACTCCGGCCGAGGACATGAGTCCGGACGCCCCGGGCGATGACGATGAGTGGGGCAGCACCCGCATCAAGCCCGAGTCGGTGGGCCGACCACGTCGCGGCATGAGCCGCGCCGAGCGGGCCCGCGCCGAACGCAACCGCAAGCGGCGTCGTCGCCGTAGCGTGGCGGCACTGACGGTGTTCATCGTCGTCGTGGTCAGCGCGGTGTTCCTCGGATCACGGCTGTGGCACGGAATCTTCGGGTCGGGCACCGACTACTCCGGTGACGGTGGCAATGATCTGGTCGTCGAGGTGCACAACGGCGACTCGACGACCGCGATCGGACAGACGCTGCTCGACCACGGCGTCGTGGCGAATGTGAAGACGTTCGTCCAGGCCGCCGAGGGCAACAAAGCGATGACCGAGATCCAGCCGGGCTTCTACAAGCTGCGGACCGAGATCTCGGCCGCCAACGCGGTGTCCCGGCTCACCGAGAAGAACAATCGGGTCGGGCGCCTGGTGATCCCGGAGGGCCGCCAGCTCGACGACACCACCGACGTCAAGACCAACAAGATCAACCAGGGCATCTTCAGCCTGATCTCGGCGGCCTCGTGCGTCGACCTGGACGGCAAGCGCAAGTGCGTGTCCGTCGACGACCTGAAGAAGGCCGCCGGTGCCGCCGATGTCTCGGCGTTGCTGGTGCCGAGCTGGGCGGCTGGGCCGGTGAAGGCGCTGGGCGCCGATCACCGCAGGCTCGAGGGCCTCATCGCCCCCGGCACCTGGAACGTCGACCCGGCCGGCACACCGACGTCGATCCTGTCGGGGCTGATCAGCGCGAGCACCCGCCAATACGAACAGGGTGGCCTGCTCGACGCGGGTGCGACCGCCAACATGACGCCGTACCAGATCCTGATCGTGGCGTCCCTGGTGCAGCGCGAGTCCAACCCGCAGGACTTCGCCAAGGTGGCCCGCGTCATCTACAACCGGCTCGCGACCCCTGACCACCGCAGGCTGCAGTTCGACTCGACCGTGAACTACCCGCTGGACCGGCAGGAGGTGGCCACAACCGATGCCGATCGTGAGCAGCCGACGCCGTGGAACACCTATGCGCGCGAAGGCCTTCCGGTCACGCCGATCTGCTCACCCGGCCAGCCCGCGGTCGTCGCGGCGCAGGACCCGGCGCCGGGGGACTGGCTGTACTTCGTGACGATCGACCTGCAGGGCACAACGGTGTTCACCCGCGACTACCAGCAGCACCTCGCCAGCATCGAGCTCGCCAAGCGCAACGGCGTGCTCGACAGTGCCCGATGAGGGCGGCCGTCCTGGGCTCGCCCATCGCGCATTCGCGGTCGCCGCAACTGCACCTCGCGGCCTACCGGGAACTCGGACTGACCGACTGGACCTACGACCGCATCGAGTGCACCGAAGACCAATTGCCCGGGCTCGTAGGCGGTTTCGGCCCGGAATGGGTCGGGGTCTCGGTGACGATGCCGGGTAAGTTCGCGGCGCTGCGGTTCGCCACCGAGCGGACGGCCCGGGCAGAACTCGTCGGCTCGGCCAACACCCTGGTGCGCGTGGATGGCGGCTGGCGCGCCGACAACACCGACGTCGACGGGGTCATCGGCGCGCTGTGTGAGGTGTCGGGCGCCGCGGCGGTGCTGGGCTCCGGTGGCACGGCGCCCGCCGCTGTGGTGGCGCTGGCCGAGCTCGGTGTGCCGGACATCGCAATCGTCGCCCGCAACGCGGACAAGGCCGCGTCGCTGGTGGATTTGGGGGGCCGGCTGGGGATGGCGGCCCGGTGGGTGGCGCTCGGTGAGCCACTCGATTCCCTTGGCGTGGTGGTCAATACGCTGCCCGCCGCGGTTGCCGGCGAGTTCTCGGGCACGGTCGCCGGCACCGCGGTGCTGCTCGACGCCATCTACGACCCGTGGCCGACGCCCCTGGCTGCGGCCGTCACCGCGGCCGGCGGCCGTGTGGTCAGCGGCCTGCAGATGCTGCTGAACCAGGCCTTCGCCCAGGTGGAGCAGTTCACCGGGATGCCCGCGCCCCGCGAGGCGATGGCCGCGGCGCTCGCGGCGTCCTGATTTTCGTGTCGGGAAGCCCGGCGTAGCGCGCCTAGCCTCGAAACATGGGGGCGGGCTTGGTTGTTGGTGCTTGGATGCTCGCGCTCTGCGTCTACGACCTCCGCGAGCGACGGCTACCGAACTGGCTCACCTTGCCCGGTGCGGCAGCGATTCTGCTGACGGCCGTAGTACTGGGACGTGGCGTCGCGGCACTGGCCGGAGCAGCCGCACTCTTCGGCCTCTATCTCCTCATCCATCTGGTCAGCCCAGCGGCAATGGGCGGCGGTGACGTCAAACTCGCGCTCGGGCTGGGTGCGCTGACCGGGATGTTCGGCGCCGACATCTGGGTGCTGGCCGCCATCGGGGCACCGCTGCTGACGGCAGTCTGGGCGGTGGCAGTCCTGTTTCGGCGCCACGGCCGGACGGTGCCGCACGGACCGTCGATGTGCCTGGCGAGTGCGGTGGCCGTCGCGCTCGGTACCTTTGCCTCACCATGACCGTCCGCGCTGCCACCACCGCTGATCTGCCTGCCATCGCCGACATCTACGCGCACTACGTCGTGCACAGTGTGGCGTCGTTCGAGCTCGAACCGCCCGCGGCCGACGAGTGGCAGACCCGATTCGCGAACGTCGCCGCGGCCGGCCTGCCGTTCCTGATCGTCGAACGTGAGGACAGGGTCGCGGGGTACGGGTACTGCCTGCCGTGGAAAGCGCGGCCGGCCTACCACGGCACGGTGGAAGACTCCATCTACCTGGCGCCGTGGGCCACCGGGCAGGGCGCCGGCAAGGAACTGCTCGGCGCGCTGCTGGAGGCATCGCGTGCCGCGGGCGTCCGCGAGGTGATCGCCGTGATCGCCGACAGCGGTGACCCGTCGTCCATCGCACTGCACAAGAAGCTGGGTTTCGACGAGGCCGGCCGGCTGCGGCAGGTCGGCCACAAGCACGGCCGCGACATCGACACCGTGCTGCTGCAATGCAGCCTGCGCTGACGGATTTCAGCCGGTAAACCCCCTCATGGGACAATGGGACACGTGTTGCGATGGACCACAGCAGGTGAATCCCACGGTCGTGCCCTGGTGGCCATGCTCGAAGGCATGGTGGCCGGTCTTTCGGTGACCTCGGACGACATCGCCACGCAGTTGCAGCGGCGTCGTCTCGGCTACGGCCGCGGTGCCCGGATGAAGTTCGAAAAGGACGAGGTCACACTGCTCGGCGGCGTTCGGCACGGTCAGACGCTCGGCGGCCCGATCGCCATCCAGATCGGCAACACCGAATGGCCCAAGTGGGAGACCGTCATGGCCTCCGACCCGGTCGACCCGGACGCGCTGGCCAACACCGCACGTAACGAACCGCTGACCCGGCCCCGTCCCGGGCACGCCGACTACGCAGGCATGCTCAAGTACGGCTTCGACGACGCCCGCCCGGTGCTCGAGCGCGCCAGCGCGCGTGAGACCGCGGCCCGCGTCGCGGCCGGCACCGTCGCCCGCGCGTTCCTGAAGCAGGCGCTCGGCGTGGACGTCGTCTCGCACGTCATCTCCATCGGCGCGTCCAAGCCCTACGACGGTCCCGTCCCGCAGCCGCAAGACCTCGACGCGATCGACGACAGTCCGGTGCGCGCTTTCGACAAGGCCGCCGAAGAATCGATGATCACCGAGATCGAAGCCGCCAAGAAAGACGGCGACACCCTCGGTGGCGTGGTCGAGGTGGTCGTCAGCGGCCTGCCGATCGGACTTGGCTCGTTCACCAGCGGCGACAATCGGCTCGACAGCCAACTCGCCGCGGCTGTGATGGGCATCCAGGCCATCAAGGGCGTCGAGATCGGTGACGGCTTCGAGACCGCGCGCCGTCGTGGCACCGTCGCCCACGACGAGATGTACCCCGGTCCCGACGGCGTGATGCGCTCGACCAACCGGGCCGGCGGCCTGGAAGGCGGCATGACCAACGGCCAGCCGCTGCGCGTCCGCGCGGCGATGAAGCCGATCTCGACCGTGCCGCGCGCGCTGGCCACCGTCGACATGGCCACCGGCGAAGAGGCCGTCGCCATCCACCAGCGCTCCGACGTGTGCGCGGTCCCGGCCGCCGGTGTGGTCGTCGAGGCCATGGTCGCGCTGGTGCTGGCCCGGGCGACGCTGGACAAGTTCGGTGGCGATTCGCTGGCCGAAACCCGCGCCAACGTCGAGAACTACCTGCGTGCGGTGCAAGAGCGCGAACCGCAGATGTCCGGATAGCCGATGGTGCCCAAGGCTGTACTGGTCGGCATGCCCGGTTCGGGCAAGTCGACGATCGGTCGACGGTTGGCGAAGGCGCTGCAGGTGCCGATGCTCGACACCGATGCCAAGATCGTCGAGACCACCGGTCGCAGCATCGCCGACATCTTCGCCGAAGGCGAACCGGTGTTCCGCAAGATCGAAGCCGACGTGATTCGCGACGCACTGGCCGAACACGACGGTGTCGTGTCGCTCGGCGGTGGCGCGGTGACCACCCCGGAGGTGCGTGAGGCGCTCGTCGGCCACACCGTCGTCTACCTGGAAATCAGTGCGGCAGAAGGTGTTCGGCGTACCGCCGGTGGCGGCCGGCCACTGCTCGCCGGCGACGATCCCGGCGCCAAGTACCGCAAGTTGATGGCCGAGCGCGTGCCGCTGTTCCGGCAGGTCGCCACGCTCCGCGTGAACACCAACCGGCGCAATCCCGGTGCGGTGGTGCGCCACATCGTGCACCGGCTCGAGCAGCCGCGCTGCGACGAGCACTCCCGGCGCCGCCGCCGTGCGGCATGGCGCCGGCTGCCCACGGTCCTGAATCCGGGACCGACCAACGAGGCCCCGCCGAGCCCCGCGGCACTGGCGAAACGATCGAAAGGCTCCCATGACCGAGAGTGTCGCTGAACCTGTTGTGGTCGACGTGAACGTCGACCGGCCCTATCCGGTGATCATCGGGCGGGGGTTGCTCGGCGACCTCGGCCGCGTCCTGCAGGGCCGGCACCGCGTCGCCATCCTGCATCAGCCGGTGCTGACGCAGACCGCCGAGGCCATCCGTAGTTACCTCGCGGACAACGGAATCGACGCGCACCGCGTCGAGATCCCGGACGCCGAGGCAGGTAAGGAACTGCCCGTCGTCGGCTTCATCTGGGAAGTGTTGGGGCGCATCGGGATCGACCGCAAGGACGCCATCGTCAGCCTCGGCGGCGGCGCGGCCACCGACGTCGCCGGGTTCGCCGCGGCGACCTGGCTGCGGGGCGTGGACATCGTGCACGTGCCGACGACGCTGCTCGGCATGGTCGACGCCGCCGTCGGCGGTAAGACCGGCATCAACACCGACGCCGGCAAGAACCTCGTCGGCGCCTTCCACCAGCCGCTGGCCGTGCTGGTCGACCTTGCGACGCTGGAATCGTTGCCGCGCAACGAGATCATCGCCGGCATGGCCGAGGTCGTGAAGGCCGGCTTCATCGCCGACCCGGTGATCCTAGACATGATCGAGGCCGACCCGGAGGCCGCACTGGACCCGGCCGGAACCGTGCTGCCCGAGCTGATCCGCCGCGCCATCGCCGTCAAGGCCGAGGTGGTCGCCGCCGACGAGAAGGAGTCGGCACTGCGCGAAATCCTCAACTACGGACACACTTTGGCGCACGCCATCGAGCGGCGCGAGCGCTACCAGTGGCGGCACGGCGCCGCCGTGTCCGTCGGCCTGGTGTTCGCCGCCGAGCTCGGCCGGCTCGCCGGCCGCCTCGACGACGACACCGCTGACCGCCACCGCCGCGTGCTCACCGCGCTGGGCCTGCCGGTCAGCTACGACGCCGACGCCTTCGGTCAACTGCTGGAGTCGATGGCGGGGGACAAGAAGACCCGGTCGGGCGTGCTGCGTTTCGTGGTGCTCGACGGGCTGGCCAAGCCGGGCCGGCTGGAAGGCCCGGACCCCTCGCTGCTGGCGGCCGCCTATTCGGTGGTGGCGAAGGACTGAGCCGCGCTCAGTAGGTGGGATTGAAGTAGTCGGCGAGTCTTACACTTTTTCGCGAACACAAAATCGCGGCCCGTCTGATGACGGGCCGCGATTTTGTCTCCGCGTCTCAGGACTCGGGGTTTGTCTTCGGGGTGGCCTCGATGACCTCGGTTTTGCCTTCGGCGCCTTCGACGGGGACCGCGACGGCGACGGCAGCGAAGACGTCGGTGTCGGCGCGATCGCTCTCGCCCGGGTGGTCGTGCTTCGGCGGCGGCGGGGCGTGACGGTCGATCAGCCAGCGGCCGAGCGACACGCCGGAGACACCGCCCACGAACACGATCAGCGCGGTGAACGCGGCGAAGGTGGTGACCTCGGCGGCCAGCGCGTCGACGTAGATGTTGTCGTAGAACTGGCCGATGAGCCACGAGAAGAAGCCGCTGACGATGCCGGCGAACAAGCCGCCGACCAGCCACGCCATGGCCAGGTCCTCGCGGCGGTCGGGGTCGGGCTGCGCCTTCGCGTCGTTCTGCCCGTCGAGAACGCCCCAGGCGAACGCAGCGACGAAGTACAACACGACGAGCGTCACGCTGATCGTCAGAGACTGCTTTTCCCAGGCCCCGATCATCGCTCCCTGCAGCAATCGGACGATCACCATCAACGCCGCAAAGACGATTCCGCGCAGCAACCACTTACTCATGAGCAGACAGCGTAGCGAGTAGCGTCACATATCGTGACAATTTCCCACCGGCGCCACATTCTGCGTCGCCATCTGGCGGCCGCCGAGCTGGATGCGATTCTGGTAACCGACCTGGTCAACGTGCGTTATCTGTCCGGCTTCACCGGATCCAACGCCGCGTTGCTGATTCCCACTCACGGGGAGACGCCCGTGCTGGCCACCGACGGGCGGTACCGGACGCAGGCCGCGCAGCAGGCCCCGGATGCGCAGATCGTCATCGAGCGGGCGTGTGCGCCCCAGCTGGTGCGCGCTGCGGAGTCCGCCGGAGTGAAGCGGCTCGGCTTCGAAAGTCACGTCATGACGGTCGACGCCCACGCGGCGCTGCAACGGGTCAGCGGAGATCTCGAACTGGTGCGGGCACCCGGCATGGTCGAGGTGCTGCGGGAGGTCAAGGACGCCGGAGAGATCGCGATCCTGCGATTGGCCTGCGAGGCCGCCGACGCCGCGCTGAAAGACCTCGTCGAATCCGGCGGCTTGCGGGCGGGCCGGACCGAGAAAGAGGTCGGTCGCGAACTGGAGTCGCGGATGCAGGACCACGGGGCCGACGGCCCGTCGTTCGAGACCATCGTCGCGACCGGCGCCAATTCGGCGATACCGCACCACCGGCCGACCGATGCCGTGCTGGCGGCCGGCGACTTCGTCAAGATCGATTTCGGCGCGCTCGTCGAGGGCTACCACTCCGACATGACGCGCACCTTCGTGCTGGCGCCGGTGGCGCAGTGGCAGCGCGACATCTACGACCTGGTCGCGACGTCGCAGCGGGCCGGTCGGGAAGCGCTGGCTCCGGGCACGACGCTGGCGGCCGTGGACCGCGCGTCGCGCCAGGTCATCACCGATGCCGGATACGGCGAACAGTTCTCCCACGGGCTCGGGCACGGGGTCGGTTTGCAGATTCACGAAGCGCCGGGAATCAACTCCGCCGCCGCCGGTACACTGCTTGCTGGCTCTGTGGTCACCGTGGAGCCCGGTGTCTACCTGCCCGGCCGGGGCGGCGTCCGAATCGAGGACACGCTGGTCGTGGGCAGCGACAAGACACCCACACCTGAGTTACTTACCCGGTTCCCCAAGGAACTGGCCATCCTCTGATGACAGAGAGCTAGGAGCAGTACCGACCGTGGCATCTACCGCCGACTTCAAGAATGGTCTTGTCCTCAACATCGAGGGCCAGCTGTGGCAGATCACCGAGTTCCAGCACGTGAAGCCCGGCAAGGGCCCGGCCTTCGTGCGCACCAAGCTCAAGAACGTGCTCACGGGCAAGGTCGTCGACAAGACCTTCAACGCCGGTGTGAAGGTGGAGACCGCGACCGTCGACCGTCGTGACGCCACCTACCTGTACCGCGACGGCAGCGACTTCGTGTTCATGGATTCCGAGGACTTCGAGCAGCACCCGCTGACCGAGGCCCTCGTGGGCAACGCCGCGGGCTTCCTGCTGGAGAACCTGCAGGTGCAGATCGCGTTCCACAACGGTGTGCCGCTGTACCTGGAGCTGCCGGTCAGCATCGACATCGTCGTCGCGCACACCGAGCCGGGCCTGCAGGGCGACCGCTCGAACGCCGGCACCAAGCCGGCCACCCTGGAGACCGGCGCCGAAATCCAGGTCCCCCTGTTCATCAACATCGGCGACAAGCTGAAGGTGGACACCCGCGACAGCAGCTACATCAGTCGGGTCAATGCCTGACCGTCGCTCCGACAAGGGTCGGCACCAGGCGCGCAAGCGCGCCGTCGACTTGCTGTTCGAGGCCGAGGCCCGCGGGATCACCGCTGCCGAGGGCGCGAAGCTGCGCAACTCCATCGCCGACAGCGACCCCGAGGTCTCGGTGCTGAACCCGTACACGGTGACCGTCGCCAACGGCGTCACCGAGCACGCGGCGCACATCGACGACCTGATCTCCGCGCACCTGCAGGGCTGGACGCTCGAGCGCCTGCCCGCTGTGGACCGGGCGATCCTGCGCGTCGCGGTGTGGGAGCTGCTGCACGCGACGGACGTGCCGGAGCCGGTTGCTGTCGATGAGGCGGTCGAGCTCGCGAAGACGTTGTCGACCGATGAATCACCCGGTTTCGTCAACGGTGTCCTCGGCCAGGTGATGCTGGTGACGCCGCAGATCCGGGCGGCGGCCGCGGCGGTTCGGGGCGAGTAGCGGTGGACGAGCCGCAGGACTGGGCGCCGTACTCGAGTGTCGAGGACGCGGCGAAGGTCTACCTGCGCGACCCGGAGCTGGCGCTCGAACAGCTGCGCTCGGTGATCGACTTCCGGTCGATCAAGTCCTTCATCATGTCGCGCGGTGCGTCCGAGGAATCCTGGGGCGACGCCGTGTGGCAGGAGGTCGTCCTCACCGATGGTGAGCGGCTGATCATGTGGCGGGCCGACGACGACGCCAGTGGCGAGGACGAAGAGCTACGCCGGACGCTGGACACCTCGGTGCGGACGATCCTGTTGTCCACCATCACCGATCACATCCTGACCACGCAGTTCGAGGTGCTGGCCAACGGCACGCGGCGCCTGGCCGAGGTGCGGCTGCGGATGTACACCCAGCTGATCACCCGCAGCCGGCAGAAGTCGGCCATCGACAGCGACTTCTTCTGTGAGTCGTTCCGGTACACCAAGTCCGTCGACGACGGCGGCCTGGCTCAGATGCAGCGGCTGCTGCAGTTCGGCCGCGAGCTTTCGCGCGCCTTGTAGGCCATCTCCCGGACATCGGGAGCAATCGTGACCTGCGTCTCAGTAACACCGTTACAGTCGGACGATGGGAACCGAGCCACGTGTGATCGCCGAAGCCGGCGAAGACGGACTGCACCTGCACGCCTGCTGCCTGTGTGAAGCCATGTGCGGCTTGGAGATTCAGGTAACCGGCGGCAAGGTTGCGAGTATCCGGCCGAACAAGGCCGATGAGTGGAGCGCGGGGCACATCTGTCCGAAGGGCGCGTCCCTGGGCGCCCTGCACGAGGATCCCGACCGAATCCGCCGGCCGATGATCAAGGTCGACGGGCAGTGGCGCGAGGTCGACTGGGACACCGCTTTCCGGCGCTGCACCGAACTGCTGGCGCCGGTCATCGCGAAGCACGGCATCGGTGCCGTCGCGGCGTACACCGGAAACCCACTGGCGCACTCGTTTTCGCTGTCGCGGTACGCGGCGATCCTGCTCGGCCTGTCCGGCATGCCGATCACGTACTCGCCGGGCACCATCGACCAGTGGCCGAAGAACCTGTCGTCGCATCTGATGTACGGCAGCTGGTGGGCCTTCCCGACGCCGGACCTGCAGCGCACCGATCTGCTCGTGGTGATGGGCGCCAATCCCGCGGCATCACAGGGCTCACTGTTGGCCGCGCCCGACATCATGGGGATCATCGGTGGAATCCGTAAGCGCGGCAAGGTGATCGTGATCGACCCGGTGCGGACCCAGACCGCCGCCAAGGCCGACGAGTGGTTGCCCATCACGCCGGGCACCGACGCGGCGCTGCTGTTGGGCGTCATCCACGCGGTGTTCGACGAGGGGCTGGTGAACCTCGGCGACTTGGCTCAGCACTTGGACGGGGTGGCTGCCCTGCAGGCCGCCGTGGCCGATTGGTCACCCGAAAGAGTCTGCGCCGCAACAGGTATCGACGCCGGCCGGATTCGGGAACTGGCCCGCGAACTGGCCGGTACGCCACGAGCCGTCGTCTACGGCCGGATCGGCACCTGCAACCAGGAATTCGGCAGCCTCGCCAGCTGGCTGATCGACGTCGTCAACATCGTCACCGGACACTTCGACGTCGCCGGCGGCGCGATGTTCGCCACCCCGACCGCGTGGACCGTCACCAGTCAGACCATCCCGGGCCTCGAGGACGGGGCGCCGAATTTCGGTCGCTATCAGACCCGGGTGCGCGGGGCGAAGGAGGTCCTGGGGCAGGTTCCGGTCTCGTGCATGCTCGAAGAGATCACCACACCGGGGGAGGGACAGCTCAAGGCCCTCATCACGGTGGCGGGCAACCCCGTGCTCTCGACGCCGGGCGGCGACAAGCTCGACGAGGCGCTGCCGCAGCTGGACGCGATGATCTCGGTGGACCTGTGGCTCAACGAGACCACCCGGCATGCCGACGTGATCCTGCCCGGCGCCTCGTCGCTCGAACAGGCGCACTCCGCCGATCTCCTGCTGGGCACTGCCATCAACAGCTTCGCCCGCTACTCGCCGCCGGTGTTCCACCGCGAGGATCGGGAGGCGCCGGAGGAGTGGGAGATCCTGATCCGGCTCACCGGGCTCTGCACCGGTACGCCGGCCGAGGACGTCGACATCGCCGCGCTGGACGATGGCTGGTTCGACTACCTGTGCTTCACCCAGGGGCTCGACGGTGCCGAGATTCGCGCGAAATACGACCATGGCGGTCCCGAGCGCATGCTCGACCTGACGCTTCGCACCGCGGCATTCGGCGACCGGTACGGCGAGAACCCCGACGGGCTGACGCTCGAGAAGCTCAAGGCCCATCCGGACGGCATCAACTACGGCCCGATGGTGCCGCGGGTCCCCGAGGTGCTGGGGACCGCGGACAAGAAGATTCGCCTGGCGCCGCAGTACCTGCTCGACGACCTGCCCCGGCTTGCCGAGCGGCTGGAGCGGCCGGTCGACGAGCTCGTGCTGGTGAGCCGGCGGCACCTGCGGTCCAACAATTCGTGGCTGCACAACGTCGGCGCGTTGATGAAGGGCCGCGACCGTTGCACCTTGCTGATGCACACCCGGGACGCCGCGGCGCGGGGGATCGTGGACGGCGACAACGCCGAAGTCGCCTCCGGCGCAGGGAAGATCGTCGTACCTGTCGAGGTGACCGACGCCATCAAGCCGGGCGTGGTGTCCATGCCGCACGGCTGGGGCCACGGCCGTCCGGGCACCCGGCTGGGTATCGCCAACGCGTCGCCCGGGGTGAACACCAACATCCTGTCGTTGCCGGACTTCCTCGACGAGCCGTCCGGCAACGGCGCGCTCAACGGGATTCCGGTGACGGTGAGCGCGGCGGGAAGCTAGGGGCTGCGTTCTACCTGTTGATTGTGCGTCTACGCAGACGGCTACTCGAAGTTTCCCTGCGTCAGCGCAATCTCAACTACCGCAAGGGATTTGCTAGTCGGATGCCCAGCGGATACGGCCTGCCGAGTGCGCGGAGCGATACTTGGCTTCAATCACGAGGCGTCGTCGTACATCGTTATTGAAGCCAGGTACTGCTGCGGGGCGTCGGCGGTCCCTGAGCTCAATCACCACGCCAGATTGTCATCACGATTGAACTCAGGGAGTTTCGCAGAGTCGAAGGTTGTGCCGCGGGTAAACGCGATTCGATTCATCGAGATTCGAACTAGCGGGCGTTTTCGAGGTGGCGCAATGGCGCTCGAAGTGGGCATTTCCCCTGGTCACGCCGCTCAGAAGGCGGCGCAATGCAGGTACCTTCGAACCACCCGATTCGGGGGTGCAGACCTGATCGCCGCTGGTCCCTACCGTCATCCGCATGCCCGAGTCCTCCCCGTCGCTTCGCTCGCCCCGGGCGACCGATCCGACGCCGCTGCGGCGGCGCGCCGACCGCGCCCGCCAGGTGGCCGACGTACTGCGTCACCAGGTGCGTGACGGCGTCTACTCGGACGGGCTGCCGGGCGAGGCGGATCTGGTGGCTGAGTTCTCGGTCTCCCGCAACACCGTGCGCGAGGCCCTCGCGATCCTCAAGGCCGAGGGACTGATCGACCGCGGACCGCGGGTCGGCACCCACGTGACCCAGCGCAAATACGACCATGGTCTGCACGCCCTGGTCGGGCTGAAGGAGACCTTCAAGGACTACGGCGAGGTCCGCAATGAGGTGCGTGCCGCGACGCAGCTGCCTGCCCCCGCGGCGGTGGCGCGCCGGCTGCAGCTGAACCCCGGCGAGCCGGTCGTCTTCATCGAGCGGTTGCGGTACCTCGGCGACCTGCCGCTGAGCCTCGACCTGACCTATCTCGTACCGGATATCGGCGCCGCGGTGCTCGGGCACTCGCTGGAGACCAACGACGTTTTCGCGTTGATCGAGCAGGTCACGGCGCAGCGGCTGGGCTCGGCGGATATTGCGCTGGAAGCCGTTTCGGCCGACCCGCACACCGCGGCCACGCTGGACATCCCCGCGGGCGGCGCGATCCTGATGCTTGAACGGCTCACGACTCTCGACGACGGCCGTCCCGTCGACCTCGAATACATCCGACTGCGTGGTGACCGAATCACCATGCGCGGCAACCTATTACGGAGTGAATTATGACGCTGGTCAACAACCAACGAGCCGATGTACCGGTCACCATCGACGAGTCGCTGTGTATCGAGGGCTGCACCCTGTGCGTCGATGTCTGCCCGCTGGACTCGCTGGCCATCAACCCCGAAAACGGCAAGGCCTACATGCATGTCGACGAATGTTGGTACTGCGGGCCGTGCGCCGCACGCTGCCCAACCGGCGCCGTCACCGTCAACATGCCCTACCTGATCCGCTAAGGACACCATGAAACTCGTTACCGCCCTCGCTGCCACCGTCGTGCTGGCCGCCACCGGCTGCTCGGTCGATTCGGCAGGCAAGGACGACAATGTCGTCAACGTGGTCGTCGGCTATCAGTCCAAGACCATCAACACCGTCACCGCGGGGACTCTGCTTCGTGCGCAAGGATATTTGGAACATCGGCTCAGTGACATAACTTCTAAGACCGGCACGAAGTACCACGTCGAATGGCAGGACTACGACACCGGTGCGCCGATCACGGCGCAGATGGTCGCCGAGAAGATCGACATCGGTTCGATGGGTGACTACCCGATGCTCATCAACGGATCGAAGACTCAGAGCAACGAACGGGCCAAGACCGAACTGGTGGCGGCCACCGGGTCGAGCCCCACCGGGTCGCTGAACATGGTTGTGGTGTCCCCGGATTCACCGGTGCAGTCGCTGAACGAGCTGGCCGGGCAGAAGGTGTCCGCCAGCGTCGGGTCGGCCGGTCACGGCACCCTGGTCCGGGCGCTGTCGAAGGCGGGGGTCTCCGGTGTCGAGGTGGTGAACCAGCAGCCGCAGATCGGTGCGTCGGCGCTGGAATCCGGTCAGGTGAAGGCGCTTTCGCAGTTCGTCGCGTGGCCGGGGCTGCTGGTCTTCCAGGACAAGGCCCGCCTGCTGTACGACGGGGCCGAGCTGAACTACCCGACCTGGCACGGCGTGGTGGTGCGACGGGCTTACGCCGCAGCACATCCCGAGGTGCTCGACGCGTTCCTGCAGGCACAGCTCGATGCCACCGACTTCCTCAACACCAAACCGCTGGAGGCGGCGAAGATCGTCGCGCAGGGCAGTGGTCTACCGCAGGAAGTCGTGTACCTCTACAACGGCCCGGGCGGCACCCGGTTCGACACCACGCTCAAGCCCTCGCTCGTGGATGCGCTGAAAGGCGATGTGCCGTACCTGAAGTCGATCGGTGACTTCGCCGACCTGGACGTCGCCAAGTTCGTCGAGGACGGGCCGCTGCGCAAGGCACTGACCGAGCGGGGCCGCGACTACAACGCCGAGGTCGCCCGCACCGCGAATCCGTCGGTGGTGCACGGCACCGACCCGGTGTGCAACATTCCCGCCGACAATCCCGCGCTGGCCGGTGAGCTGTGGCTGGACGGTTCGGACACCACGCAACCGGCAGCCAACCCGGCCTGCCTGTTGAAGGCGATCCGGGCAGCGGAGGCCAAAGGGACCAAGGTCCGGGCCGCCTACGTGCCGGACGCCGAACTCGGAACCCGTTGGCTGGCCGACAAGTCCGTCTGGGTGCAGCAGGGCACGGACTTCGTGCCCTTCGACACCGACGCAGGCGCCCGCCGCTACCAGGCAGCCCACCCGGGTTCGGCGGTGGTGACCTACCAACAGGCGCTGGTGGGTGTGGCATGACAGCGATAGCCGCGGTGGCTGCCGCGCCGGCGCTGCCGATCGGGGTCGGGGCGTCGCGGCAGCGGGGACCGGCCAAGTGGCGCAGTTACCTCGTCAAGGCGCTGTCGGTCATTGCGGCCGTGGGCATCTGGCAGCTACTGACCGCGAGCCACGTCCGGTTCTGGCTGCGGTTCGACAACCTGCCGACGGTGACGCAGATCGCCGCGAAGTTCGTCGACCGCCTGGGTGCCACGCAGTACTGGCTGGATCTGACGCAGTCGGTGATCCGGATCGTCAGCGGCTTCGGGTTGGCGGCACTGCTCGGCGCGACCGTCGGTATCGCGCTCGGCCGGTCGCGGCTGTTCGCCGACATCGTCGGACCGCTGACCGAGCTGGCGCGGCCGATCCCGGCCATCGCGCTGGTGCCCGTCGCCATCCTGCTGTTCCCAACCGACGAGGCCGGCATCGTGTTCATCACGTTCCTGGCGGCCTTCTTCCCGATCATGGTCAGCACCCGGCATGCCGTCCGGGCCCTGCCGACACTGTGGGAGGACTCGGTGCGGACCCTCGGCGGCAGTCGCTGGGATGTGTTGCGGCAGGTCGTGTTCCCGGGTGTGCTGCCCGGGCTGTTCGGTGGGCTGTCGGTCGGGATGGGCGTGGCCTGGATCTGTGTCGTATCCGCCGAGATGATCTCCGGCCGGCTCGGTGTCGGCTACCGCACCTGGCAGGCCTACACGGTGCTGGACTACCCGAGCGTCTTCGTCGGCATCATCACCATCGGCGCGCTGGGATTCGGCACGTCGGCGGCGGTGGAACTGATCGGCCGGCGGCTGACCCGGTGGCTGCCGCGCGGTGAGGAGAATGGGTGATGACGACCCTGCCGAAGACCGGCCTACGCCTCGAACTCGACCGAATCCGGTTGTCCTACACCGGCGAGCCGGTCGTGGACGGATTGAGCCTGACGGTGCAGCCCGGAGAGATCCTGGTGCTCACGGGGCCGTCGGGCTGTGGCAAGTCGACGGTGCTACGGGCACTGGCCGGCCTGCTGAAGCCCGACGGCGGACGGGTTCTCGCCGATGATGAGCCGGTGACCACCACGTCACGTGATCGCGGCATGGTGTTCCAGGACAGTGCGTTGTTACCTTGGCGGACAGTGCGATCCAACATCGAACTGGCGCTGCAACTGCGCGGTGCGCCGCGTGCCGGCCGCCGGGAACGTGCCGAGCGCTGGATCGACGAGGTCGGGCTCGTCGGCTTCGCCGACTTCCTGCCGAAGAGCCTATCCGGCGGCATGCGCCAGCGGGTCCAGTTGGCGCGTGGACTGGCCGGAGCGCCGCGGGCCGTCCTGATGGACGAGCCGTTCGGCGCACTGGACGCCAAGACCCGAACCGCCATGCAGCACTTGCTGATCGAAACCTGGCAGGCCCACCCGACCACCATCGTGTTCGTCACGCATGACGTCGACGAAGCCCTCGCCCTGGGAGACCGGGTGGCGGTCCTCGGCCGCGCCGGCCAGCCCCTGCGCGCGCTGCTGGATGTCCCGAGTCCCCGTGATGCTGATGTTTCCCGCACCGAGCTGCGGGCCGAAATCCTTGGAGCACTACACCAATGAGCACTCTGGAGATTCCAGACCTCGACAATCCCGTCCGCATCGACTGTGACGTCCTAGTGATCGGCGGCGGTACCGCAGGCACCATGGCGGCGCTGACCGCCGCCGAGAACGGCGCCCAGGTCCTGCTGCTGGAGAAGGCCCACGTGCGGCACTCCGGAGCCCTGGCCATGGGCATGGACGGCGTCAACAACGCCGTCGTCCCCGGCAAGGCGACGCCGGAGGACTACGTCGCCGAGATCACCCGGGCCAACGACGGGATCGTCAACCAGCGCACCATCTATCAGACCGCGACACGCGGCTTCGCCATGGTGCAGCGGCTGGAACGCTACGGCGTGAAGTTCGAGAAGGACGAGCACGGCGAATACGCGGTGCGCCGGGTGCACCGCTCCGGTTCGTACGTCCTGCCGATGCCCGAGGGCAAGGACGTCAAGAAGGCGCTCTATCGCGTGATGCGGCAGAAGGCCATCCGGGAGAAGCTGCGCATCGAGAACCGGCTGATGCCGGTGCGCGTGCTGGTGCAGGACGGCCGCGCGGTGGGCGCGGCGGCCTTCAACACGCGCACCGGCGAATTCGTCACGGTGGGGGCCAAGGCCGTTATCCTCGCGACCGGAGCCAGCGGCCGGCTCGGGCTGCCCGCCTCGGGATACCTGTACGGCACCTACGAAAACCCCTGCAACGCAGGCGATGGCTACTCCATGGCGTACCACGCGGGCGCGGAACTCTCGGGTATCGAGTGCTTCCAGGTGAACCCGTTGATCAAGGACTACAACGGTCCCGCCTGCGCTTACGTCGCGAATCCGTTCGGCGGCTATCAGGTGAACGCGCTGGGGGAGCGGTTCGTCGACTCCGACTACTGGTCGGGCCAGATGATGGCCGAGGTCAAGAGCGAGATCGAATCGGCCCGCGGCCCGATCTACCTCAAGGTCACCCACCTGCCGGACGAGACCATCACCGCGATGGAGAACATCCTGCACACCACCGAGCGCCCGACGCGCGGCACCTTCCATGCCAACCGCGGCCACGACTACCGCACCCACGACATCGAGATGCACATCTCCGAGATCGGCTTGTGCAGTGGACATTCCGCTTCTGGGGTATGGGTGGACGAACATGCCCGCACCACGGTGCCCCGGCTGTACGCGGCCGGCGACATGGCGTGCGTGCCACACAACTACATGATCGGTGCCTTCGTCTACGGCGACCTGGCCGGTGAGCACGCCGCGTCGACCCTCGCCGATGTCGAAGCGCCCGTGGACCTTCCGCAGGATCAGCTGGCCGAGGCGCACGAGCTGATCTACCGCCCGCTGCGGCATCCCGACGGTCCGCCGCAGCCGCAGGTCGAGTACAAGTTGCGTCGCTTCGTCAACGACTATGTGGCGCCGCCGAAGACGGCGACCAAGCTGTCCATCGCGGTCCGCACCTTCGAGCGGATGGCCGAGGAGATCGAGCAGATGGGTGCCCGCACCCCGCACGAGCTGATGCGCACCGTCGAGGTGTCGTTCATCCGGGACTGCGCCGAGATGGCCGCGCGGTCGTCACTCACGCGGACCGAATCGCGCTGGGGCCTGTACCACGATCGCGCCGACATCCCCGAGCGTGACGACGAAGAGTGGCGCTATCACCTGAATCTGCGCAAGGGCGACGACGGTGAGATGGAGTTCCTGAAGCGGCCCGTCGCACCGTATTTCGTGCCCGTACCCGACCTGGACCACCTGCCGTCCGACCACGCGGTGCAGCATGTGCACCAGCCGAACCTGGTCGGGGGCAAGGCGCCGGCGACCGCGGGCTCGCGACTGCGCCCGGCCGAACCGGCGACGCCGCCGTCCCCGCGCATCGCCCATGTGGTCGCACTGGAGGAACCGGTGCTCGAGGATCTGACGGGCTTCCTGCAGGACGCCGACGCCGGGGTCCGCCGGGCCGCCGTCGCGGTGCTGGTGGAGAATTTGCCTGCGGGCTACCAGCCGTCGCTCGTAGCTGCGCTCGGCGATGACGACGGCGCGGTACGGGCGACCGCGGCCGATGCGCTGCGGGAACTGGTCGAGGTGCTGCCCGATCCGGCGACGGTCGGTCCCTATCTGGCGTCCGCTGACCCGGTCGTACGGGCGGTGACGCTGTACGTGCTGAGTTCGCGCCGGGTCGGGGCGGCCCCGGATTACCGTGCCGCAGTGACGGATTCCGATCACCGGGTGCGTATCGAGGCGGTGCGGGCGCTGGTCTCGGTCGATGACGTCGACGGGGTGGCCGCAGCCGCGGCCGACGACAATCGCGAGGTACGGATAGCGGCGAGCAATGGGCTGGCGACGCTCGGTTCCGGTGCCGACACCGTCCGGCAGCTGCTGGCCGACCGCGACCCGCTGGTGCGGGCGGCCGCGCTTGCCGCATTGGCAGCCGTCGGCTGCGCCGACCAGGACGTGCCGGAAGTGCAGCGCGCCCTTCGAGAATCGGCGTGGCAGATTCGTCAGGGCGCGGTGCGTGCGTTGTCGGGCGCTGCGCCCGCTGTTGCGGTGGCGCCGCTGTCGCAGGCGCTGCAGGACCCGCACCTGGACGTACGTAAGGCCGCGGTGCTGAGCCTGACCCGGTGGGCCGAATCCGAGGATGCTGCCCGGCAAGCGCTCGGCATCGCCCTCGAGGACGGCGATGCCGACGTGCGGGCCTACGCGCGGCACGCGTTGGCGACGCGCAACTAGGTGCGAACCGTCAGATCTCCTGTGCCGCAGCCTCATCGATGAGGTCGGCAACAGGGCCGGGCTGTGAGGCCAGTGAGGCATGGCTCGCCTCGAGTTCGATGACCTTGCGGGGGTTCATCCGCTGGGCCATCCGGCGTTCGTTGTCCGGGTGGATCATGCGGTCGGCGGCGGACACTTGGTAGAAGACCGGCTTGACCTTCCACGCCGGGTCTGTTGCGTTGTCCCCGAAAGTGGAAGCCAAGGGTGCCTTCTGTGTCACGGCCATGACCAATGCTTGGTCGGCCGGGAGGTCTTGGCAGAAGCTCTATACACACTGTGTTTCTTGCGTCAACGTGGCAGGTCAGTTCATCGCGCCCGCTGCCGATCGGCCCGAACTCAGCAGTGTGAAGGGTCGCTCGGCTTCCAGTAGGAAAGCCAATTCGAGCAGCGTGCGCTCGTCGCCGTAGGCGCCGGACAATTGGATGCCGACCGGTAGGCCGTCGGGCGACAGGCCCGCAGGCAGCGAGATCGCCGGAGTGCCCGCGATGTTGTTGAGCGGCGTGTAGGCGACGTAGCGACGGAGCCGGTCGATGAGATCGGGGAAGTCGACCGTCGGCGCAATGTAGCCGATCCGGGGTGTGGTGTGCGAAAGCACCGGAGACAGCACGACTTCGTGCCGCGCGAACATCTGCGCGTACTGGTCGGCGATGCCGCGCAGGCGCAGCAGTGCGCCCGGGGTGCGGTGCAGATTCCGGCGGTGATGCGCGCGCAGCCCCAGGGTGAGGCCGTCTGTCTTGGCGGCGTCGAACGACCGGTCCAGGATCAAGCGGCCGGTACCGACCGCGAGATCGGCCAGCAGCGCCCAGTATTGGACGAAGTCGTCAGCGAACTGTGCGGTGACCGGCAGCGTGATCGGCTCGACGAGATGGCCGGCGGCCTCCAGCAGCGCCGCGGTGTCTTCGACGGCCGTGCGGGTGGCAACGTCGACCGACTCACCGGTGACACTGCCGAACAGCACTCCGACCCGCAGGGTCCGTCGAGCCGGTCCGTTCACCCGGCCGATCGGTGCGAGTTTCGGGTTGCGCCAATGGTTCTCGCACGCCGCAACGAACGCCGCGGTGTCGCGGACGCTGCGGGTCAGCACGCCCTCGGAGATCATGTGGATCGGCAGGTGGCGCACCTGCTCGCCGTCGCGGTGCCGGCCCCGGCTCGGCTTGAGCCCGACCAGGCCCGCGCAGGCGGCCGGGATGCGGATGGACCCGCCGCCGTCATTGGCGTGGGCGATGGGCACGACGCCCGCGGCGACCAGCGCGGCCGACCCGCCCGACGAGGCGCCGACCGAGTAATCGGTATTCCAGGGGTTCCGGACCGGCGGTTCGGTCATGTATTCGGTGCTCGCGTTGAAACCGAACTCGGGCATCCGGGACTTGCCCATGAGCGTCATGCCGGTGCTGAGGAACTGCGTCGTGTAGGTGCCGTCCTTCTTCGCGGCTCGGGCCGTGAACGCCTCCGAACCGTGCGTGGTGGGCAGGCCGGCGACGTCGGTGTTGTCCTTGATGAACGTTGGGACGCCGAAGAATTCGGCGTTCGGATCGGTGCTGTGTCGTGGGGGCAGATCACACGCCACCGCCCGCAGGTCGGGGTCGACCAATCGCGCACGGGCGATTGCGGCAGCGGCGAGTTCGTCGGGGCTGACCTGCAGATCGCGGACCAGCTGGGCCAGCCCGACGGCGTCGTGGTCACCGAGTGCGTCATCGCCGAAAGCGTGGATCGTTGTCATCCGGGTCCTCATTCTCCGAGTACTTGGTGTAGGTAGTCGTTGGCGAAAGTCCGCCTGGGATCGAGCTTTTCGCGGACTGCGAGGAAATCGTCGAACCGCGGGTAGCTGTCGCGCAGATCCGCCGCGGTGCGGTTGTGCATCTTGCCCCAGTGTGGACGCCCGTCGTAGCGGCGCATGATCTGCTCGACCGCGGCGAAATACTCGGTCGGGTCGTCGCGCACATAGCGGTGCACCGCGATGTACGCGCTGCGGCGTCCGTACGCGGTGGAAAGCCAGTTCTCGTCGGCGGCCGCGGCGCGGACCTCGATGGGAAAGCCGATGCGCCAACCTCGTTCGGCGATCAGGCTGCGTACCTCGTCGAACGCGGCGCCCACCGCTTCGTAGGGGACGGCGTATTCCATCTCGCGGAACCGCACCCGCCGCGGCGAGGTGAAGACGCGGTCCGAGCGTTGGGTGTGCTCGCGATCGGACAGGAACCGGGTGACGGTGCGGTTGAGCGCGGGCACGGTCGCCGGCAGTGCGCTGCCGACGGCGCAGATCGCCCCCAGTACACCGTTCTCGACCAGTTCCTCCTCGATCCACTGCGACACCCGGTTGGTGGACTCCAGCGGGGTATAGGCGGGTAGCCGGATGTTGGCCTTGGTGAACGCGGTGTCGGTGTGCGGGAACCAGTAGAACTCGAAATGGTCTGTCTGCGTGCAGCGTTCATCGAACCCTGCGACGACGTCGTCGACCGGCTCGACGCGTTCGACGGCGTGGATCGCGAAACTCGGCACGCATTGCAGCGTCACCTCGACGATGATCCCCAGCGCGCCCAGGCCGACGCGCGCCGCCGGCAGCAACTCGCTGCTCTGCTCGTCGTCGATGCGGACCAACTCTCCGGTGCCCGAGACCAGAGTCAGCCCGACCACCTGGGTGGCCAGACCCCCGAAGGCCAGCCCGGTGCCGTGCGTGCCGGTCGAGATGGCGCCGGAGATGGTCTGGCGGTCGATGTCGCCCATGTTCTCGAGCGCGAGTCCGTGCCGCGCCAGCAGCTGCGTGAGCTGCCAGAGTGGCGTTCCACCACCGACGGTGACGCGCTCACGGTCCCGGTCGACGTCGATCAGCCCGGCCAGGCCACCCAGGTCCAGCTGGATATCGGGCGCGACGGCGATGCCGGTGAAACTGTGCCCGGACCCAACGACCTTGACCAGCCGGCCGGCGGCGCTTGCGCGGATGACCGCGTCACACACCTCCTGAACGGTCGTGGGCCGCACGACTTCCGTCGGCCGCGCGAACTCGCAGCGTCCCCAGTTCGTCCAGCTCACAGGAACGTCTTCCCTTCGCCTCGGTAGGTGGCAGCCGCGCCGATGGTCTTTCCCTCATGGACCACGGCGAACCGGTCGACGTGCTCACTGAGCTCGCCGGCCTTGCAGTGCCGGAACCACACCCGGTCGCCGACAGCCAGTGCGGCAGCGGCCTTTCCGCTCACCGGGGTCTGCACCTCGCCGGCCATTTCCGTGGACAGCAGGCTCAGCCCCGGCGGCCAGACCGGCAGCGGCACCCGGTCCCGGGCGGGCGGCCCGGAGGCGATCCAGCCGCCGCCCAACACCGTCGCGATCTGCGGTGTGGGTTTGCGCACCACCGACAGCGCGAACGCCGCAGCCGGCGCCGGCGTGAAACCGCGGTACGTGTCGAACAGATGCGGACCGAAAAGGCCACTGCCGGCGGCGATTTCGGTGACCGCCGGATCCGAGGCGGTGAACTCGACCGAACCGGTCCCGCCGCCATTGACGAATTCGAGCTCGGCGACCTGCCCGACCGCGGCCACGGCGAGACCGCGGCGTTCGAGGAGTTCGTCCTTGGACCGTCGTTGCATCCACCGGATCAGCTGGGACCTCGCGGCCTGGTCGCGGACGTCGTCACCAACTCCGGCGATCTGGGCTTCGTAGGACATCAGGCCGACCAGCGTGAAACCGGGACGGCCGGCGATGGTCGCGGCCAGCGCGCGGGCCTGCGCCGCGGTGTGGACAGGGGAGCGGCGCACCCCGAGGTGTCCGAGTACCGGTGCCTGCCACGACGCGTCGAGGTCCAGGCAGACCCGCAGCGACGGTCGCGTCGCCGGCGCGGCGACGCTGTCCACCAGATCGAGTTGGGCGGGTGCGTCGACCATGAGCGTGACCCGGGCCGCCAACTCCGGAGACGACGCCAGCCGGGCGATGGCGGTTCGGTCGGCCGTCGGGTAGGCGACGACGACGTCGTCGTGCGGGAGGTGCTCGTCGTCGCCTGCGGCCAGCCACAGTGCCTCGGGCAACGTGAACGCCAGCACGCCCGCATAGCCGTCGAGCGCCGTGACGGCGTCCAGGATGGTCCGCGACCGGACCGATTTTGACGCCACCCGGATGGGCGTTCCCGCCGCACGCCGGCGTAGATCGTGAATGTTGTGGCGCAACGCGTCGAGGTCGATCGCGGCCAGCGGGGTTTCCAGATGCGCGGTCGCGTCGGTCAATGCCGGCCAATACGTGTCCGGGAGCGCCCACGACCCCTCGACTGTGGGCGGCTCGGACAGATCGACCGGCATTGACGACACCATGGATCGGGAGCTAACCCCATGTCGCCGGGTGCGCACGAGGGCATCGGTGACCACAATGGGGGGAAAACCGGACACGTTGGGAGGTGTGGTGGACAGGCAAAGTGCGGCGTTGATCCCGACGTCGGTGCTCGTCAACGTCGTCGACGTCGCCGACCGCGCGGGTCTGCCCACGGAGCGGTGGCTGGCTGCGGCCGGCCTGTCCGCCGCGACGCTGAACTCTCCTGACACGCGCGTCTCGTTTCGGCAGGCCGCGATGGTCCTGCGGCATGCGGTGCGGGCCATGCCCGACCGGGGTCTCGGCATCGATGTCGGGGCGCGCGACATGTTCGTCTCGTTCGGCGTGCTCGGGCTGGCCATACGTTCCGCCGAAAACCTCGGCGTGGCAATGCAAGTCGGACTCGAGCTGCATCAGAGTGCCGGCAGTCTGATGGATGTCGGCGCCGAGCTGGTCGGTGACACGTTCGCGCTGCGCGCCTACGAGCGCCACCCGGAGCCGGAGCTGCTGCCGTTCCTGTGCGAGGAGTTGTTCTGCAGCGTGCTGGTCACGGTCCGGACCGTGCTCGAACTGCCTCAGCAGACGCCCGAGTACGTCCAGGTCAGCTACCCGCCGCCGGGGTATGCGCAGCGGTACCGCGAATTCTTCGGCTGTCCGGTCCTGTTCAACGCCGACGCCAACCGGCTGGCGTTCCCGGACCCGCTGTGGTCGCAGCGGCTACCGCGCGCCGATCCGGCGACGCACGCGGTCGCTGTGGCCGCCTGCCGCGACATGGTGACCCAGGGCGAGCAGCCGACCGACGTGGTGCAGACGGTCGAGACGATGTTGCGCGACAGCGTGCGGGAGCCGCTGACGATGGCCCAGATAGCGAAGCGGCTCAACGTCACCGAGCGGACCCTGCGCCGTCGCCTCAGCGCCGGCGGGCAGCAGTTCATCGCGTTGCGTGACAAGGTGCGCAGCGAGCGGGCGCGCTACCTGGTGCGCGAGACGGCGATGCCCATTCACGCCATCGCCGCGGAGGTCGGATTCACCGACCCGCGGGAATTCCGTCGGGCGTACATCAAATGGACGGGTCATCCGCCGACGTACGACCGGTAATCGGGCAGATCGATCGACTCTGCGGTGGAGAACCATTTGCGGCCGGCGTACAGCCGCAGCGGCCAGCGCTGGACCCACTTCATGGCGGACGCCGCACCGGCGATCTGGCGTTCGGACATCGGCGCATAGCCGTCGAGGCCGCCGGGCAGGTCCTGACAACGGTCGACGTACGGCCGCATGACCGTTTCGTAGCGCTGCAGGGCCGCCGGGATCCCGGCCGCGTCGAATTGCGCGGCCGGCCCGAGTTCGCCGGCCAGCACGTACGCCCCGACCAGTGCCAGGCTGGTACCCATGCCGGACAGCGGCGACGCGCAGTAGCCGGCATCGCCGCACAGCGTGACCCGGCCGGACGACCAGGTGTCCATGTGCACCTGGACGAAATCGTCGAAATAGAAATCCTCGGATTGCGCTGCGGCACTGAGTAATTCGTTGCAATACCAGCCCGCGTCTCGGAACCGCTCCGCCAGCAGCGCTCGCTGCGCGTCCGGGTCGCGGCGGTCGTACTCGATCGGCTCGGACCGGAACGCCAGGCCCGCCTTGGCTGTCGCCGCATCGTGCGACGGCCGCAGTGAGGCGTTCAGCCCGCCGGCCGCCTGGAACATCAGGAACCAGCCGTCCAGGCCGATCATGTCCGGCGCGGTGAACCAGGCGTTGTACCCGCCGAGGCGGCGGATGAACTGCTCCTCCGGGCCGAATGCCAACTGCCGCACCGCGGAATGTGGGCCGTCGGCGCCGACAACCAGGTCGGCCTCCACCACGGAGCCATCGGTCAGCGTGGCCCGGACTCCCGACTCGTCCTCCTCGAGCACGGAAATCCGCGTGCCGAAGCGGTATTCGGCCGTCTCGCGAGTTGCCTGGTAGAGCACATCGGTCAGGTCGCCGCGCAGGATCTCGAGTGCCGAGACGATCCCGTTGCCGTCGAACGCCTCGACCGGCATCTCCGCACGCCGGGTGCCATCGGCGCGCACCCAGGCGATGCCGCGCTGAACCAGGCACCGCTCGGTCATCGCGGACAGCAGGTCCATCCGGGTCACCACCTCGCGGCCCGCGCCGCGCAGGTCGACCGTCTGGCCGCCCGGGCGGATGCTCGGCGCCGCCTCGACGATCACCACCCGATAGCCGTTACCGGCCAGCCAGTGGGCCAGCGCAGGACCGGCGACCCCGGCGCCACTGATCAACACCGTTGGTTGCACCATGGCGAAAGCCTATGGCTTTCCCAGCATTGGCTCCTAGGCTGGCCCCATGGCGGACATCGACCGGCGCACAGTTCTCAAAGGCACGGCGGCGGTAGCGGGGGTGGCCGCGGCGGGGGTCGGTGGCTACCAGCTACTGTCCCGGACCGGCCGCGAGCACTCGGCGAACAGGCCGAACATCCTGGTGATCATCGTCGACCAGATGCGGGCGCCCCAATGGTTTCCCGATGCCAAACGACTCGGCGAACTGCTGCCCAACCTGGACCGGCTGCGGCAGCGCAGTGTGTCCTTCGAGTCGCACTACTCGGCGTCCAACATGTGCACGCCGTCGCGCGGCGTCCTGACCACCGGGTTGTACTCGCATCAGACGGGCTGCCTGTACACGGGTGAGGGGCCGACCGAATCCACCCTGGCGCCCCGCTTCCCGACCTGGGGCACCATGCTGCGGGACCAGGGCTACCGGACCTGGTGGTGGGGGAAATGGCACCTGGGTCAAATCTCCGACACCACTCCGGACGGCCTTGACGCCCACGGTTTTTCCGGCGGCACGTACCCATCGCCCAACGGTGGCCCGAACCAGGGACTCAAGGTCGACCACACCATCGCCGACCAGTTCGACGGCTGGTTCGCCAACCACGCCGGCACCGGCCCGTGGTGCACCACGGTGTCCCTGGTGAACCCGCACGACATCTGCTGGTGGCCGAGAAACCCGCTGCCGGAAGATGTCCCGCACGTGTTCTCCGGGACGCCAGTCAACTTCGAGAACTCTGACGACCTCCGCCGGCGTGGCAAGCCGCAGTTGCAGATCGACTACATGAACTTCATGTCGCCGTTGATGACCGGCCCGGTGCCGTATTCGGGTCCCGAGATGGCAGCGCAGTGGGCGCGGTGCCTCGACAACTATCTGTGGCTGCATCAGCAGGTGGACGTCCAGATCGGCCGGGTGCTGAACACCCTCGCCTCCCGCCCGGACGTGGAACGCGACACCATTGTGGTGTTCACCTCGGACCACGGGGAGTACGCCGGCTCGCACGGCCTGCGCGGCAAGGGCGCGGCGATCTATGAAGAGTCGATCCGGGTGCCGCTCTACATCCACGACCCGGCGGGGCACCTGACCCCCAAACCCGGTGAGCGACGCCGGCAGCTCACGTCCAGTGCGGACATCGCGCCGTTGCTGCTCACCATCGCTGCGGGCGGCAACCGCTGGCGATCGGACAGCCGCTACTCCTACCTGCAGGCGCGCGGCGACATCGCCGCCGTCGCGGCCGATCCGGGTGCGCCGGGCCGCCGGTGGGTGGCCCATGCCACTGACGACATGTCCGTCGAAGAAATGGCGACGCTGATGAAATCGCCTGCGGTGCAGAAGATGTTCGGCGGCGGTGCGGTGCCCACCGAGATACCGACATCGGCGCCCAGTCACATCGTGGCCGTGCGGACGCCCGACGCAAAGTTCGGCCGCTACTCGTACTGGCGGCCGGGCAGCATGGAGGCCGACCTCAGCCGCAAGATCGACTACGAGCTCTACGACTACGAATCGCCTTCGGGCGCACAGGAACTCGACAACCAGGCGGGTCGTAGCAGCAAACAGGCCAAGTTGCAGGGGCTGCTCGAGGGCGAGGTGCTGCCCGAGCTGCGGGCACCACTGCCGGCCTGGATGCGCGATGCCCAGGAGCAAGGCATGGCCGACATGCAGCGGCTCACCGCTGCTCGCGCCGGCTGATTACAGGCCGAGCGCCTGGTACGTCCGTTTCACGAATTTCGGTCGCGCGGAACGGAGTTTGGCCTGTGACGCGTTGCCGGCGACGGCAGCCGCGGCGTCGACGCTGAGCTCGGGCTGATTCTGGATCAGGTAGATCAGGATCAGGTTCGCGTTCGGATCGGCCTGCCACCAGGTACCGAAAGCGCCCGGCCAGCTGAACGAGCCGGGGCCGCCCGGACCGAAGAACGGCGTCGCCTTGGCCTCGTCGGTCACCAGCGACAGGTTCAGCCCGAAGCCGCGGCCGATCCAGAACGGCGCACCGAGGAAGTTCTGCGACTTCTGCTCGGCGGTCAACCGGTCGGTCCGCATGGACCGCACCGATTCCTCCGACAGCACCCGGACCCCGTCGACCTCGCCGCCGGCCAGCAGCATCCGCGCGAAGGTCAGGTAGTCGTCGACGGTCGACCACAGTCCACCGCCGCCGGCACAGAAGGTCGGCGGCATCACCTGCGGCGGCCCCATCTTTCCGGGCTGCAGGCTCAGGGTGTCGCCGTTGGCGGCCAGCTGGTACATGGTGGCCGCGCGACGCCGGCCCGAATGCGTCACCGCGAAGCCCGTGTCGACCATGTTCAGTGGTTTGAAGATGCGCTCCGCCAACACATCTGGCAGCGGCTTACCCTCGACGCGGGACAGCAGGAAGCCCAGCACATCGGTCGACTGGCTGTAGGTCAGCGCGTCACCGGGCTGGTGGGCCAGCGGCAGCTGTCCCAGCTCGGCCAGCCAGCGGTCCGGATCCTGCAGCGACTGCAACTTGTTGTAGGCCCTGCCCAATGGCGGCGGCACCGTGAACCCGTAGGCCAGGCCGCCGCGGTGGGTCATCAGGTCCTCGACGGTGATGGGCCGGCGCGCGGGCACGGACCGGTCCAACGGCCCCTCCGGGCTCGTCATCACACGCGGGTTGGCGAGCTCGGGAATCCAGTTCGCGATGGGGTCGGTCAGAGCCAGCCGGCCTTCGTCGACCAGAGTCATCGCTGCCGCGACCGTGATCGGCTTGGACATCGACGCGATGCGGAACACGGTGTCACGCTCCATCGGCAGCTTGGCGTCCACATCGCGGTGGCCGAGCGTGTTGACCTGCCGCACCGCGCCGTCCTGCCACACCAGCGTGACCGCGCCGGCCAGCAGGCCGGTGTCGATCGCCGCGCTGACCGATTCGGTGTTCGCGTCGAGATTCACCCCGGTCACGTTAGCCTGCCTGACGTGGCTGCAGACGTTTCGACCCCGAGCACACCGATGAACAAGGTGGCGTTCGCCAGTTTCATCGGCACCGCGATCGAGTTCTACGACTTCTACATCTACGGGACGGCCGCGGCGCTGATCTTCCCGCAGGTGTTCTTCCCCAACCTGCCGCCCGCCATGGCGACCATCTCGTCGCTGGCCACCTTCGCGGTCGCGTTCCTGGCCCGACCTGTCGGCGCGGCCGTCTTCGGGCATTTCGGGGATCGGCTGGGCCGCAAGAAGACTCTGGTCGCGACGCTGCTGATCATGGGGCTCTCGACCGTCGGCGTCGGTCTGGTGCCCAGTTCGGCGACGATCGGCCTGGCCGCCCCGATCATCCTGTTGATCCTGCGGGTGCTCCAGGGCTTCGCCGTCGGTGGGGAATGGGCCGGGTCGGCTCTACTGAGCGCCGAATACGCCCCGGCCGGAAAACGCGGCATGTACGGCATGTTCACCCAGTTGGGTGCCGGCGCGGGCCTGGCGGTCAGCAACCTGGTGGTGTTGATCGCCAACGTGACGATCGGGGAGAAGAGCCCGGTGTTCCTGGACTGGGGCTGGCGGCTGCCGTTCCTGTTCAGCGCGGTGCTGCTGGCCGTGGCGCTCTACGTCCGGCTGACCATCGACGAGACGCCGGTGTTCGTCGCCGAACAGAAGCGGGGGACGGTGCCCCGGGCGCCGTTGTCGGAACTCGTGCGCCGGCAGAGCAAGCAGGTGCTGCTCGGGGCCGGCTGCATGGTCGGCATCTTCACCATGAGCTTCCTCGGCGGCACCTATCTGATGAGTTACGCCAGTACCCGCATCCACCATCCGCGGACCCTGATCCTGTCGGTCGGCGTCCTGGCCGGGGCGTCGCTCATGGTGTTCTCCGCGATCTCGGCGGTGCTGTGCGACCGGTATGGCCGGCGTCGCGTCATCCTGGTCGGGTTCGGGCTCGCTCTGCCGTGGGCGTTTCTCGTCATGCCGCTCATCGACTCCGGGTCGCCGGTGGCCTTCGCGGTGGCGATCGCCGGCATCTTCTGCATCTTCGGGCTCGCGTACGGACCCATCGGGGCGTTCCTGCCTGAGACGTTCGCCACCCGCTACCGCTATACCGGTGCCGGCATGGCCTTCAATCTCGCCGGGATCGTCGGCGGCGCGCTGCCGCCCCTGGTCGCGGGGCCACTCGTCGCCGCGCTCGGGAGCTGGGCCGTTGGCCTCATGATCGCCGTCTTCGTGCTGGTCAGCATTGTCTGCACACTGGTGCTGCCCGAAACCCGGGGGTCCGAACTCGACGACATGCCCGACGAGGACGTTCTCGCGGCCTGCTAAGCTACGCGGCTAGTTAGACGTCCTTTAACGATCCGTCCAGAGAGGCGGAGAAGGAGGTCCGGTGTCTCGTGGGTGACTCCACTGACCGGGAATTGCTGTCCGCTGCCGATGTCGGCCGGACCATCTCGCGCATCGCGCACCAGATCATCGAAAAGACCGCGCTCGACGCGCCGGACGCGCCGCGCGTGGTGCTGCTCGGCATCCCGACCCGCGGCGTCACCCTGGCCGCCCGCATCGCCGAGAAGGTCAAGGAATTCGCCGACGTCGAGCTGCCCACCGGGGCACTCGACATCACGCTGTACCGCGACGACCTGAACTTCAAACCGCCGCGGGCGCTGGCCTCGACCTCGATCCCGGAGGGCGGCATCGACGACGCGACGGTGATCCTCGTCGACGACGTCCTGTACTCCGGCCGCTCGGTGCGCTCGGCCCTCGACGCGCTCCGGGACGTCGGCCGCCCGCGGATGGTGCAGCTGGCCGTCCTCGTCGACCGTGGGCACCGCGAGCTGCCCATCCGCGCCGACTACGTCGGCAAGAACGTCCCGACGTCGCGCAGCGAGAACGTCAAGGTGCGACTTCTGGAGACAGACGGAACTGATTCCGTCGCTATCGCCCCCTACGGAGGACCCACCCGCTGATGAGCGCTTGCGCGAAGAAGAGACGGCACGGATGAAGCATCTCTTAGCTGCCTCGGATCTGAGCCGCGATGCGGCCACGGCCATCCTCGATGATGCCGACAAGTTCCGTGAGGCACTGCTGGGCCGCGACGTCAAGAAGCTCCCGACGTTGCGTGGCCGCACCGTCATCACCATGTTCTACGAGAACTCCACCCGCACCCGGGTGTCGTTCGAGGTGGCCGGGAAGTGGATGAGCGCCGACGTCATCAACGTCAGCGCCTCCGGATCGTCGGTTGCCAAAGGGGAGTCACTGCGTGACACCGCGCTGACCCTGCGTGCCGCCGGCGCCGACGCACTGATCATCCGGCACCCGGCTTCCGGTGCGGCACAACAGCTTGCGGCCTGGACTCGGGAGGATGGGCACGGTGGCCCGTCGGTGATCAACGCGGGTGACGGCACCCACGAGCACCCCACGCAGGCGCTGCTCGACGCACTGACCATCCGCCAGCGCCTCGGCGGTCTCGAGGGCCGGCGCGTGGTGATCGTCGGCGACATCCTGCACAGCCGGGTGGCACGCTCGAACGTCTCGCTGCTGTCGACGCTGGGCGCCGAGGTGGTGCTGGTGGCGCCGCCGACGTTGCTGCCGGTGGGAGTTTCGGAGTGGCCGGTGACGGTGTCGCACGACTTGGACGCCGAACTGCCGGCCGCCGACGCGGTGCTCATGCTGCGCGTGCAGGCCGAGCGGATGAACGGCGCGTTCTTCCCGTCGGCGCGTGAGTATTCGGTGCGCTATGGACTGTCGGAGAAGCGCCTGGCCGGTTTGAGCGAGGACACGGTGGTGCTACACCCGGGTCCGATGCTGCGGGGCATGGAGATCGCGTCGTCGGTCGCCGACTCGTCGCAATCAGCTGTACTGCAACAGGTTTCGAATGGGGTGCATGTTCGTATGGCGGTGCTGTTCCAGCTTCTCGTGGGTGCCGGCCGGGAGGTGATCGCATGACCGTTCTGATTCGTGGGGTGCGGCTCTACGGCGAAGGCGATCCGGTCGATGTGCTCGTCGCGGATGGGCAGATTGCCGAGATCGGGACCGGTCTGAGCGGTGACGAGGTCATCGACGCCACCGGCCAGATCATGCTGCCCGGCTTCGTGGACCTGCACACGCACCTGCGCGAGCCGGGCCGCGAGTATGCCGAGGACATCGAAACCGGTTCGGCGGCAGCGGCACTCGGTGGCTACACCGCGGTGTTCGCGATGGCCAACACCGATCCCGCCGCCGACACCGTGGTGGTCACCGACCACGTCTGGCACCGTGGGCAGCAGGTCGGCCTGGTCGACGTGCACCCGGTCGGCGCGGTCACCGTCGGGCTCGACGGCAAGCAGCTCACCGAGATGGGCCTCATGGCCGCCGGCGCCGGACAGGTCCGGATGTTCTCCGACGACGGCATCTGCGTCGACGACCCGCTGGTCATGCGCCGCGCCCTGGAATACGCAGCGGGACTTGGCGTCCTGATCGCCCAGCACGCCGAGGAGCCGCGCCTGACGGTCGACGCCGTCGCACACGAGGGCCCGAACGCCGCTCGCCTGGGTCTGGCCGGCTGGCCGCGCTCGGCCGAAGAGTCCATCGTGGCTCGCGACGCGATCCTGGCCCGCGATGCCGGTGCCCGGGTGCACATCTGCCACGCCTCCACGGCGGGCACCGTCGAGCTGATCAAGTGGGCAAAGGCCCAGGGCATCTCGATCACCGCCGAGGTCACCCCGCACCACCTGCTGCTGGACGACTCACGCTTGGCCGACTACGACGGCCGCAACCGGGTCAACCCGCCGCTGCGCGAGGCCAGTGACGCCGAGGCCCTGCGCCAGGCTCTCGCCGACGGGGTGATCGACTGTGTCGCAACTGATCACGCCCCGCACGCCGAACACGAGAAGATGTGCGAGTTCGCGCACGCCCGCCCCGGCATGCTGGGCCTGCAGACCGCGCTGTCGGTCGTCGTGGAGACCATGGTGACGCGCGGCCTGCTGACCTGGCGCGACGTGGCCCGGGTGATGAGCGAGGCCCCCGCCGCCATCGTCGGCCTGCCCGACCAGGGCCGTCCGCTGGCAGTCGGCGAACCCGCCAACCTGACCGTCGTGAACCCCGACGCCACCTGGACCGTCAGTGGACCCGCGCTCGCGAGCCGTTCGGACAACACGCCGTACGAGTCGATGACACTGCCGGCCACCGTCACCCTGACGATGCTGCGCGGCAAGGTCACGGCACGGGATGGGGTCAGCCCCGCGTGAATACAGGGACACTGATCACCTACCTGGTGCTGGCCGCCGTCGTGGTGGTGCTGCTCGGGTTCGCGATCCGGCAGATGCTCAAGGGCTGGGTGCACCGGGTGCAGCGGCAGGCCGGCGCCGTCGGACTGCTGCCGGCCCTGCCCGACACCGTGGGCGCGCCGATCGTCTCGGCCACCAAGGGCATGTACATCGGCAGCACATTCACGCCGAGCTGGCAGGACCGAATTGCCGTGGGCTCCCTCGGGTTTCGCAGCAAGGCCGTGCTGACGCGCTATCCCGAAGGCATCATGCTGCAGCTCACCGGCGGCAGCCCGATCTGGATTCCCGAGGAATCCATCACCGCCATCCGCACCGAGCGGGCCATCGCCGGCAAGGTGCTCACCTACGACGGGATTCTCGCCATCCGGTGGCAGCTGCCGTCGGGCACCGAGATCGATACCGGATTCCGCAGCGACGACCGTCGCGAACTGGCCAAATGGGTTGAGGAGGACAGTAAGTGACGAGTGACCAGACCGCCGTACTGGTGCTGGAGGACGGCCGGGTGTTCACCGGGACGCCGTTCGGCGCCGTGGGCCAGACGCTGGGTGAGGCAGTGTTCTCCACCGGCATGTCCGGCTACCAGGAGACCCTGACCGACCCGAGCTACCACCGGCAGATCGTGGTGGCCACCGCCCCGCAGATCGGCAACACCGGCTGGAACGGCGAGGACAACGAGAGCCGCGACGACAAGATCTGGGTCGCCGGCTACGTGGTCCGCGACCCGTCGCCGCGCGCCTCCAATTGGCGGGCCACCGGCACCCTCGACGACGAACTGGTACGCCAAGGGATCGTCGGTGTCGCCGGCGTCGACACCCGCGCCATCGTGCGGCACCTGCGCAACTTCGGCTCGATGAAGGCCGGCGTCTTCTCCGGTCCCGCCCTGGCCGATACCGACACCCTGGTCGACCGCGTGCGCAACCAGCCGTCGATGCTTGGCGCCGATCTGGCCGGCGAGGTGAGCACCGGTGACCGGTACATCGTCGAACCTGATGGTCCGCAACGCTTCTCGATCGCGGCCATTGACCTCGGCATCAAGACCAACACCCCGCGCAACTTCGCGGCCCGCGGCATCCGCAGCCACGTGCTGCCGTCGTCGGTGACCTTCGACGAGATCGCCGACCTCAAGGTGGACGGCGTGTTCCTGTCCAACGGTCCGGGTGACCCGGCCACCGCCGACCACATGGTCGAGTTCACCCAGCAGGTGCTGTCGGCCGGCATCCCGTTGTTCGGCATCTGCTTCGGCAACCAGATTCTGGGCCGCGCCTTCGGCCGCGACACCTACAAGATGACCTTCGGTCACCGCGGTATCAACATCCCGGTGGTGGAGCAGGCCACGGGCCGCATCGCGATCACCGCGCAGAACCACGGCTTCGCGCTGGAAGGTGAAGCCGGGGAAGAGTTCGACACTCCGTTCGGCCGGGCCGTGGTCAGCCACACCTGCGCCAACGACGGTGTGGTGGAGGGTGTTTCGCTGCTCGACGGACGCGCCTTCTCGGTGCAGTACCACCCGGAGGCCGCGGCCGGCCCGCACGACGCCGAGTACCTGTTCGACAAGTTCGCCGCTCTGATGGCAGGGGAGACCAAGTAATGCCACGCCGTACAGACCTCAACCACGTCCTGGTGATCGGGTCCGGCCCGATCGTCATCGGCCAGGCCTGCGAGTTCGACTACTCGGGCACCCAGGCCTGTCGCGTACTGCGCGCCGAGGGCCTGCAGGTGAGCCTGGTCAACTCGAACCCGGCCACGATCATGACCGACCCGGAGTACGCCGACAACACCTACGTCGAGCCGATCACCCCGGACTTCGTCGAGAAGGTGATCGCCCAACAGGCCGAGCGCGGCAACAAGATCGACGCCGTCCTGGCCACCCTGGGCGGGCAGACCGCACTGAACACCGCTGTCGCGCTGCACGAGAACGGCGTACTGGAGAAGTACAACGTCGAGATGATCGGTGCCGATTTCGACGCGATCCAGCGCGGCGAGGACCGACAGAAGTTCAAGGACATCGTCGCCAAGGTCGGAGGCGAGTCGGCCCGCAGCCGGGTGTGCCACACCATGGACGAGGTCCGCGACACCGTCGCCGATCTGGGTCTGCCCGTGGTCGTCCGGCCGTCCTTCACGATGGGCGGCCTGGGTTCCGGCATGGCGTACACCAAGGAGGACGTCGAACGGATGGCCTCGGAGGGTCTGTCGGCCTCTCCCAGCGCCAACGTGCTGATCGAGGAATCGATCTACGGCTGGAAGGAATACGAGCTCGAGCTGATGCGCGATCACCGCGACAACGTCGTGGTGGTCTGCTCCATCGAGAACTTCGATCCGATGGGTGTGCACACCGGCGACTCGGTGACCGTCGCACCCGCCATGACCCTGACCGACCGCGAGTACCAGAAGCTGCGTGACCTGGGCATCGCGATCCTGCGCGAGGTCGGCGTCGACACCGGCGGCTGCAACATCCAGTTCGCCATCAACCCGGCCGACGGCCGTCTCATCGTCATCGAGATGAATCCGCGGGTCTCACGGTCGAGCGCATTGGCTTCCAAGGCAACGGGTTTCCCCATCGCCAAGATCGCCGCCAAGCTCGCCATCGGCTACACGCTGGACGAGATCGTCAACGACATCACCAAGGAAACCCCGGCCTGTTTCGAGCCGACCCTGGACTACGTCGTCGTCAAGGCCCCGAGATTCGCCTTCGAGAAGTTCCCCGGCGCCGACCAGACCCTGACCACCACCATGAAGTCGGTGGGCGAGGCGATGTCGTTGGGCCGCAACTTCATCGAGGCGCTCGGCAAGGTGATGCGTTCGCTGGAGACCAAGCGGGCCGGCTTCTGGACCGGGACCGACCCCGACAAGACCCTCGACGAGCTGCTCACCGGGCTGCGCACCGCGACCGACGGCCGGCTCTACGACATCGAACAGGCGCTGCGCCTAGGCGGTTCGGTCGAGGCCGTGGCCGAGGCCTCAGGTGTGGACCCCTGGTTCGTCGACCAGATCGCCACCCTGGTGGCGCTGCGCGGCGAGCTCGTCGACGCCCCGGTACTCAACGAGCGTCTGCTGCGCCGGGCCAAGCACAGCGGCCTGTCCGACGGTCAGATCGCCGCGCTGCGACCGGAATTGGCGGGCGAGACCGGCGTGCGCGCACTGCGAGAGCGGCTCGGCATCCGACCGGTGTACAAGACCGTCGACACCTGCGCCGCCGAGTTCGACGCCAAGACGCCGTACCACTACAGCAGCTACGAGCTGGACCCCGCGGCCGAGACCGAGGTGGCCCCGCAGACCGAGAAGCCCAAGGTGCTGATCCTGGGCTCCGGGCCGAACCGCATCGGTCAGGGCATCGAGTTCGACTACAGCTGTGTGCACGCGGCAACCACGTTGAGCGAGGCCGGTTTCGAAACCGTCATGGTCAACTGCAACCCGGAGACCGTCTCGACGGACTACGACACCGCCGACAGGCTGTACTTCGAGCCGCTGACCTTCGAGGACGTGCTCGAGGTCTACCACGCCGAGCAGGCCTCCGGGGCCGGCGGCCCGGGTGTGGTCGGGGTTATCGTGCAACTCGGTGGTCAGACCCCACTGGGCCTGGCCGAGCGGCTGGAGAAGGCCGGCGTTCCTGTCGTGGGCACCAGCCCCAAGGCCATCGACCTGGCCGAGGACCGCGGCGAATTCGGTGAGGTGCTGCGCGCCGCGGGGCTGCCCGCCCCGCGCTTCGGCACCGCAACGAGTTTCGAGCAGGCCCGCCGGATCGCCTCCGACATCGGCTACCCCGTGCTGGTGCGCCCGTCGTACGTCCTCGGCGGCCGCGGCATGGAGATCGTCTATGACGAGGAGACCCTGCAGGGCTATATCGAGCGGGCGACCGAGCTGTCGCCCGAGCACCCGGTGCTGGTCGACCGGTTCCTCGAGGATGCCATCGAGATCGACGTCGACGCCTTGTGCGACGGCACCGAGGTCTACATCGGCGGCGTGATGGAGCACATCGAGGAAGCCGGCATCCACTCCGGCGACTCGGCCTGTGCGCTGCCGCCGGTCACGTTGGGCCGCACCGACATCGCCGCCGTGCGCAAGGCCACCGAGGCCATTGCCCACGGCATCGGCGTGGTCGGTCTGCTCAACGTGCAGTACGCGCTCAAGGACGACGTGCTCTACGTGCTGGAGGCCAACCCGCGCGCGAGCCGTACCGTGCCGTTCGTCTCGAAGGCCACCGCGGTGCCGCTGGCCAAGGCCTGTGCCCGGATCATGCTGGGCGCGACCATCGCCGAGCTGCGTGCCGAGGGCATCCTGGTCGCCGAGGGCGACGGCGCCACCGTGGCACCCGACGCGCCGATCGCGGTGAAGGAAGCCGTGCTGCCGTTTCACCGGTTCCGTAAAGCCGATGGCTCGCAGGTCGATTCGCTGCTCGGACCGGAGATGAAGTCCACCGGCGAGGTGATGGGTATCGACAGCGATTTCGGTACCGCCTTCGCCAAGAGCCAGACCGCGGCCTACGGCTCGCTGCCCTCGGGCGGCACGGTGTTCGTGTCGGTGGCCAACCGCGACAAGCGTTCGCTGGTGTTCCCGGTCAAGCGCCTCGCCGATCTCGGCTTCCGGGTGCTGGCCACCGAGGGCACCGCGGAGATGTTGCGCCGCAACGGAATTCCGTGCGAGGTCGTGCGCAAGAACTTCGAAGAGCCCAGCCCGGACCGGCCGGCGATGTCGGCGGTCGACGCCATCAAGGCCGGTGAGGTCGACATGGTGATCAACACGCCGTACGGCAACTCCGGTCCGCGCATCGACGGCTACGAGATCCGCTCGGCCGCGGTGTCGGCCAGCATCCCGTGCGTCACGACGGTGCAGGGCGCGTCGGCCGCGGTGCAAGGTATCGAGGCCGGTATCCGTGGCGACATCGGCGTGCGGTCGCTGCAGGAGTTGCACAGCCAGCTGGGCGCGAAGTGAGCTTTGGGCCCAAACTGCGGGCAGCCATGGCACAGCGGGGTCCGCTGTGCCTGGGTATCGACCCGCACCCGGAGCTGCTGAGCGCCTGGGGCCTGCCGGTGTCGGCCGACGGCGTCGCGAAGTTCAGCGATATCTGTGTCGAGGCGTTCGCGGGCTTCGCGATCGTCAAGCCGCAGGTCGCGTTCTTCGAGGCCTACGGTTCGGCGGGTTTCGCCGTCCTGGAGCGGACCATCGCCCGGCTGCAGGAGGCCGGCGTGCTGGTACTGGCCGACGCGAAGCGCGGCGACATCGGCTCGACCATGGCCGCCTACGCGCAGGCCTGGGCGGGTGATTCGCCACTGGCCGCCGACGCGGTCACGGCGTCGCCGTACCTCGGGTTCGGCTCGCTGCAACCACTGCTCGACGTCGCGGCCGCCAACGGCCGTGGGGTGTTCGTGCTGGCCGCGACGTCCAACCCGGAGGGTGCGTCCGTGCAGCGCGCGGTGACCGGCGAGCGCACCGTGGCGCAGTCGATCGTCGACTCCGTGGCGGCGGTCAACTCGGCCGCCGACGGCTCGGTGGGTGTCGTGGTCGGTGCCACGCTGGCCGAGGTGCCCGATCTGTCACGGCTCGGGGGACCGGTGCTGATGCCCGGCGTCGGTGCTCAGGGCGGACGCCCCGACGCGCTGGCCGGGCTCGGCGGCGCCCAGCCGGGCACCCTCCTGCCCGCGGTGTCCCGTGAGGTCCTGCGAGCCGGGCCGGATGTCGCGGCCGTGCGGGCCGCGGGGGAGAAGCTGCGCGACACGGTGGCCTACCTGGCCTGACAGTGCCCGCACGAGACCGACGGCCCACCACGAAATGTGGTGGGCCGTCGTTTTCGTCGTGCTACCAGGCAGTCATCACAGCGGAATCCAGATGGGGCCCAGCCAGAAGCCCCAGGCGTTGAAGCCCTGGTCGAACACGGGGTTCACCCACTGGCCGTTGTACGCGAACGGCTGGTGGTCCCAACGGCCATCATCGATGCCGCGGCCATGCCAGTCGCGGCCGCGGTCATCGCGCCAGCCGTCGCGGTCGTTGTGCCAGTCGACGCCGCGCTGCCAGCCACCACGGTCGCCGCCGCGCTGCCAGCCACCATCACCGCGGTGGTCGTCGTGGCCCCCGCACGGTGCGCCGGGTGGGCACCAGCCCGGGTCGGCGCCGGCGGTGCCCAGTCCGATGCCCAACAGTCCGGCGGCGCCGATGCCGGCCGCCAGGGTGGACGCGGTCAATGCCCGCTTGATGTTCATAGGTGAACTCCGTTATCTGGGAAATCGGTTCTTCGGATATGGACCTCTGACGCTAGGCCCCTCCGATGGGCATGCACTTAGCTGAACTTATGTGTGTGCTGTGTATGCGACAACGGTGTGCAGACAAAGCACGCATCGGTTGCTTTCAGCTGCGTCGGTAGTTCTAAACGCTTTGTGCATCAAGATGTTTCGCCGCGTCTTTTCCGTCAGGTCAGCGGTGGGGTGATACCGAGACCGTCTGTAGGTGATTTGCCTGGTTGCGGGCCGGCGATCACAGCGGAATCCAGATCGGGCCGAGCCAGAAGCCCCACGCGTTGTGGCCGCCGTCCCAGACCGGGTTGACCCACTGGCCGTTGTAGTTGAACGGCTGATGGTCACCGCGGGCGTCGTCGATGCCGCGGTGCTGCCAGTCGCGGCCCTGGTTGTCATGCCAGTTGTCGTCCCGGTTGTCACCGGGTCCACGGTTGTCACCGGGTCCGCGGTTGTCGCCGCGGTGATCGTCGTGCTGACCGCACGGCGCGTTCGGCGGGCAGCCGGGGTCGGCATTGGCGCCGGCCAGGCCGACGCCGAACAATCCCGCGAGACCGATGCCCGCCGCCAGGGTGGATGCGGTCAGCGCTCGTTTGAAGTTCATCGCTGCACTCCTTCTCTTGCATGTGGGCATGTCGTCGCCGCACTAGAATTGAAGTTAGGGCCGCCTAATGTGTGCGCACTTTGGTCCTGTTAGGTGTGTGCTGTGCATGCCGCAACGGTTTGGCCACGGGGCGCTGATCGTTTCCTGTAGAGAGCCTTATCGCGGGGAAATTGTTGGGCGGGAAACGGTTTCATCACGATCGGCAGGTCGGAGCGATGCGGATGCGGTTGTCGGGGTCCGTTGATCGTGCAAAGACCGAGTTTGCCGAGGCGGTGTTGTGGCGATGTTCCGCGCCGTGCCGGCGGCCTCCCGGGGGTGCGCTACCGGTCGCAAAACCTGCCGCAACCTGTCGATTTGGGCGGTCGAACCGCCCAAATAGCGTCCCGGTGTCCTGGGCGCGTCACCGGCGACGTGCCAACCCGATCGGACTGGGCACCGACACGCCCGACACGCCGTGACCTGCGAAAATTTTCCTGAAAGACCCCGGATGGTGACCCGAAAATGCGCCAGGTCGGCCGCCCGCGGCTCGGCCGTCGTCCCACTGGGTGCTCAAAACCCTTGATACGCAGGCAGATCTGTGGCTGAAGCGCTCGACGCCGGGGCGGCCAGAGCTTGCACTTCGTGGTCGTCGAGAGCCGCTGTTCGCACTACACGCTGGGCTTTTAGCTTCGTTACCCGGGGGGTGGGGTTAGCGCTTGTCGGGAAGCGTGGGTACGGTCGTCGTCGCTGGCTGGTTCACCCCAGCCGTGAGAAGAAATTATTTGACGGAGATACGGAGGAACCCCGTGGCCCTTCCCCAGTTGACCGACGAACAGCGCGCGGCAGCGTTGGAGAAGGCTGCTGCCGCACGTCGAGCGCGAGCCGAGTTGAAAGACCGGCTCAAGCGCGGCGGCACCAACCTCAAGCAGGTCCTGACGGACGCCGAGACCGACGAGGTCCTCGGCAAGATGAAGGTTTCCGCTCTGCTGGAAGCCCTGCCCAAGGTCGGCAAGGTCAAGGCGCAGGAGATCATGACCGAGCTGGAGATCGCTCCGACCCGCCGTCTGCGCGGCTTGGGCGACCGTCAGCGCAAGGCCCTGCTGGAAAAGTTCGACTTTTCCTGATCTGACGCAAGACTGACGAGCAGTAGGGGCCGGCCGGCGATGAACCGTGTTGTTGTGCTGTCCGGCCCCTCTGCCGTGGGTAAATCGACGGTCGTGCGCTGCCTGCGTGAGCGGGTGCCCGACCTGCATTTCAGTGTTTCCGCCACGACGCGTGCACCGCGTCCGGGCGAGGTCGACGGTGTCGACTACACATTCGTCTCGGCCGACGAGTTCCAGCGCCTCATCGATGACGGTGAGCTGCTCGAATGGGCCGAAATCCACGGGGGACTGCAGCGCTCCGGCACCCCTGCCCGCCCCGTCCGGGAAGCCATTGCCGCCGGTCACCCGGTGCTCATCGAGGTCGATCTCGCCGGGGCCCGCGCCGTCAAACAGGCCATGCCCGAGGTGCTGACGGTGTTCCTCGCGCCACCCAGCTGGGAAGTGCTGAAGAGCCGGCTGGTCGGTCGCGGCACCGAGAGCGCCGAGGTGCAAGCCCGTCGTTTGGATACCGCGCGGGCCGAAATGGCCGCTCAGGACAGTTTCGATGTGACTGTTGTCAACAGTCAGTTGGAATCCGCCTGTGCAGAATTGGTATCCTTGCTGGTGGGCCGCTGAGCGGTCTGCGCGTTACCGCACAGATATCGCTGATAGCGACGCCAATCTTCACACCGAACGCCGGGAGAATTCTTCGTGAGCACCACTGTCGAGAGCATCGACTCCGACGCCGCCATCGCCTACGACACGCCGCTGGGTATCACCAACCCGCCGATCGACGAGCTGCTCGATCGGGTGTCGAGCAAGTACGCGCTGGTGATCTACGCCGCGAAGCGCGCGCGCCAGATCAACGACTACTACAACCAGCTCGGCGACGGCATCCTCGAGTACGTCGGCCCGCTCGTCGAGCCGGGTCTGCAGGAGAAGCCGCTGTCGATCGCCATGCGCGAGATCCACGGTGACCTGCTCGAGCACACCGAGGGCGAGTAAGGCCACCGAGTAGGGCCAGGAGGCGCCGACCATGGCCGACCGCAAGCGCATCGTCGTCGGAGTCGCCGGAGGTATCGCCGCCTACAAGGCGTGCACCCTGGTTCGTCAGCTGAGCGAGGCCGGTCACTCGGTCCGCGTGGTGCCGACCGAGTCGGCGCTGAAGTTCGTCGGCGCTGCCACCTTTGAAGCGCTGTCCGGCAATCCCGTGCACACGGGAGTCTTCGAGGACGTCTCCGAGGTGCCCCACGTCCGGTTCGGTCAGCAGGCCGACCTGGTGGTGGTCGCACCGGCCACTGCGGACCTCATGGCACGTGCGGTGGCGGGGCGCGGCGACGATCTGCTGACCGCCACCCTGCTCACCGCGCGCTGTCCGGTGCTGTTCGCCCCGGCAATGCACACAGAGATGTGGATGCACCCGGCCACCGTCGAGAACGTCGCGACTTTGCGGCGTCGCGGCGTCGTGGTGCTTGACCCCGCGTCCGGGCGCCTCACCGGCGCCGACAGCGGTGCGGGACGGCTGCCTGAGGCCGAAGAGATCACCACGTTCGCACAACTGCTGCTGGAGCGCGGCGATGCGCTGCCCCGGGACCTGACCGGGGTCAAGGCCGTCGTCACGGCCGGCGGCACGCGGGAAGCCATCGACCCGGTTCGGTTCATCGGCAACCGCAGTTCGGGCAAGCAGGGCTACGCCGTCGCCCGCGTCATGGCCCAGCGCGGCGCCGAGGTCACCCTGATCGCCGGCAACACCGCGGGCCTGGCCGATCCGGCCGGCGTCGAGGTCGTGCACATCGGCTCGGCGGCACAGCTGCGCGACGCGGTTTTCAAATATGTGCCCGACGCGCAGGTGCTCGTGATGGCCGCGGCCGTCGCAGATTTCCGGCCTACCGAGGTAGCGACCACCAAGATCAAAAAGACGCACGGCCCCGGCGACGCGGACACCGCGCCCGTCATCGAGCTGACGCGGACCGACGACATCCTGGCCGGAGCCGTGCGGGCCCGCACCGATGGTCAACTGCCGAACCTGCGCGCCGTCGTCGGATTCGCGGCCGAGACCGGTGATGCCAACGGCGACGTGCTGTTCCACGCCCGGGCGAAGCTGCAGCGCAAAGGCTGTGACCTGCTGGTTGTCAACGCGGTGGGAAACGGAAGGGCCTTCGAGGTCGACGTCAACGACGGCTGGCTGCTCGCCGCGGACGGGGCGGAGTCGGCGCTGGAGCACGGGTCCAAGACCTTGATGGCCAGTCGCATCGCCGATGCGATCACGGCCTTCCTGCGTGGCAAGGACGAATGAACATCACCTGAATGCGCCGCGGAACGAGTTTGCTGCGCAGGGGTACACGACAGTGACGAGCCGGGCGCGGATATTATGCGCCGGACCAAAGTTTCGGAAGGGATTTGCGACGTGAGTGAAGGTCGGCTGTTTACCAGCGAGTCAGTGACCGAAGGACATCCGGACAAGATCTGCGACGCCATCAGCGATTCGGTGCTGGACGCGCTGCTCGCACAGGATCCCAAGTCGCGGGTCGCGGTGGAGACCTTGGTGACCACGGGTCAGGTGCACGTCGTGGGCGAGGTGACCACCACCGCCAAGGAAGCGTTTGCCGACATCCCGCTGATCGTCCGTGACCGGATCCGCCAAATCGGATACGACCACTCCGACAAGGGCTTCGACTACGCCACCTGCGGCGTCAACATCGGCATCGGCGCGCAGTCCCCGGACATCGCCGCCGGCGTCGACACCGCCCACGAGGCGCGCGTCGAGGGCGCCGGCGACCCGCTGGACGCCCAGGGCGCCGGCGACCAGGGCCTGATGTTCGGCTACGCCATCAACGACACCCCCGAGCTGATGCCGCTGCCGATCGCGCTGGCGCACCGGCTGTCCCGGCGCCTCACCGAGGTCCGCAAGAACAACACCGTCGACTACCTGCGTCCCGACGGCAAGACCCAGGTCACCATCGAGTACCGCGACAACGTCCCGGTCCGCCTCGACACCGTGGTGCTGTCCACCCAGCACGCCGAGGGCGTCGACCTCGACAAGACGCTGGCCCCGGACATCCGTCGCCACGTCGTCGAGACGGTGCTCGCCGACCTCGGGCACGACACCATGGACACCTCCGACTTCCGGCTTCTGGTCAACCCGACCGGCAACTTCGTCGTCGGTGGCCCGATGGGCGATGCCGGTCTGACCGGCCGCAAGATCATCGTCGACACCTACGGCGGCTGGGCCCGCCACGGCGGCGGCGCCTTCTCGGGCAAGGACCCGTCAAAGGTGGACCGCTCCGCGGCGTACGCCATGCGCTGGGTGGCCAAGAACGTCGTCGCCGCCGGCCTGGCCGACCGCGTCGAGGTCCAGGTGGCCTACGCCATCGGCAAGGCCGCCCCGGTGGGTCTGTTCGTCGAGACCTTCGGCACCGAGCACTTCGACGTGGCCCGCATCGAGAAGGCCATCACCTCGGTCTTCGACCTGCGTCCCGGCGCCATCATCCGCGACCTGGACCTGCTGCGCCCGATCTACGCGCCGACCGCCGCGTACGGCCACTTCGGCCGCACCGACATCGAGCTGCCGTGGGAGCAGCTCGACAAGGTCGACGACCTGAAGGCCTCCGTCTGACGACGATCAAGCGGCGAGGGACGAGCCGCGTTGAGGAGTCAGACAACCAGGCCTCGGTCTAGTCTTTTCGCGCAACACCAATGCCCCCGCACTGCGGGGGCATTGGTGTGTGGTCAGCCGACAAGCTTCGGCTCCAGCCGACGGCTCCGGTACAACGCCAGCGCGACCAGCAGGCTGATGGCCGTGAGCGCCACCCAGATCAGTTCGGGCCGGCCGGCCGCACGCGCCGTCTCCATCAGCGCGCCGGTGGCCAGATTCCCCACCAGGATGCCGACGCCGACGATGGTGTTGTAGAAGCCGTAGTACGTCGCGACCAACCGGTCGCCCGCCAGCGACACCACGGTGTCCATCTCGAACGGGTACACCGCGGCGGATCCGACTGCGAGCAGCGCGGCCGTCGTCAGCAGTGCGGTCACCGCGGCCGCCGGCCCCCATCGGTCATCGGGCACGACGATCAGCGGGACGAACGCGGCCGCCAGCACCAGCACCCCGATCGTGAGCGACTGGGCGCGGCCGTAGCGTGCGGTGAACCAGGCCGTGATCCGGATTTGGCCGCCGATGGCGACCAGCCCTGACACCGCGAAAACGGCTGCCACGATGGCGGATTCATGGTGCGGTGAGAGCACCCTGGCGTGCAGCGGCAGCGCCAGATAAACCTGGAACGTCACCACGTAGGTGCCCACCATCGACGCGGCGAACAACAGGAACGGACGGTTGGCCAGCACGGTGCGCCAGTCATGCAGTACCGAAACACGTTCGGCGACAGTGGCGTGGTCTTTGGGCAGCGCGAACAGCTGCGCGATGGTCAGCACCGCGAACACCACCGCCGCCATGCCGGCGGTGGCCCGGAAGTCCAGCCCCATCAGGGCCAATCCCACCAACGGCCCGGCGAGAATGCCGCCCTGATAGAAGACGTTGAACACCGTGAACGCCGCCACCCGGCGCTCGCCCGAGTCCGCGGCGAGATAGGCGCGCACCGCCGGGTTGAACAGCGCCCCCGCGAAACCGGTTGCCGCCGAGGCGATCAGCAGCGTCGGTAGTGACTGCGCGACCGCCAATAACCCGAAGGCGGCCGTGCGCAACAGGCAGCCCGCCACGATCAGCGGCTTGTAGCCCAGTCTGTCGGCCAATGTCCCACCGACGATGAACATGCCCTGCTGCGAGAAGTTTCGCACCCCGAGCACCAGCCCGACGGCCCAGCCGGCCAGGCCGAGCGGGCCGGCGAGATACCCGGCCAGATACGGCATCAGCATATAGAAGCCGAGGTTGATGCCGAACTGGTTGAGCATCAGCACCCGGCTGGGCCAGCCGAAGCTGCGGAACTGGGCCAGCACCTCCATCAGAGTGACCCGGGCCTGCGCACCGTCGCGCAGCGTGTCCACGAATCCACCACGCGCTCAGTGGGATCGGCGATCACCGCGGGTTCGGCGGGCGGCGTGATCCCCAGCAGGTCGTGCCGGCGGCAGTAGTCGTCGTTGTAGACGGTGTCGAAATACCGCTGCGGACCATCGGGAAAGATCGCGGCGACCGTGGTGTCCGCGTCGTGGCGGCGCGCCGCCCAGCCGGCGACCAGCGCCACCGCGCCACCGCTCCACCCGCTGCTGGCGTAGCTGGTCGCCGCCAGCGCCCGGCACGCCCACACCGCTTCGGCGGGCGCCACCCAGTGCACCTCGGAGAAGGCCGCGTAGTCGACGTTGTCGGGGTAGATGCTCGACCCCAGCCCGCGCATCAGCCGGCTCTGCGCAGGTTGGCCGAAGATCGTCGATCCGATGGTGTCGACGCCGATCAGTTTCAGGTCGGGATTGAACTCGCGCAACACTTTTGCCACCCCGGCCGAGTGCCCGCCGGTGCCGACCGAGCACACCAGGACGTCGACGGCGCCGAGCTGCGAATGCAATTCCAGGGCGAGATCCCGGTAAGCGTCGACGTTGTCGGGGTTGCTGTACTGGTCGGGGTACCAGGCCGTAGGATCGGCGGCCAGGATCTCGGCCACCCGGTCACGACGGGCCTGCTGCCAGCCGCCGGTCGGATGCGGCTCGGTGACGAGGTCGATGTCGGCGCCGTACGCAGCCAGCATCCGCAGCATCATCGGTTCCATGCCCGGATCGGTCACCAGTGTGACCGGGTGCCCGTACACGGTTCCGGCCAGGGCGAGGCCGAGTCCGAGTGTGCCGCTGGTGGATTCGACGATCCGCGCGCCGGGCAGCAGGTCGCCGCGGGCACGGCCGCGTTCGACCATGTACATGGCGGGCCGGTCTTTCATGCCGCCGGGGTTCACGCCTTCGAGCTTGGCCCAGAAGCCACGGTCGTCAGTGGTGAACGGGGCGGCGATCCGCAGCACCGGGGTGCCACCGACCATGGTGCCGGGCCGGTCGTAGCGGGCCAGCCGGCAGGGGCCGGACGCCGGTTTCGAGGACTTTGTGGGCAGGGTGAGATTGGTCGAATTGTTCATGAGTGCATCACTTTTCGCTTAAGGCTGCGATGCGGCAGCGGGATCGGGCAGCGGACACCGACCAGCCACGAATGTGGCCGATCTGCGCTGACCGATCAGCGTCGGGAGATGCAGAGCCGGGTCAGGACCGCCCGGCCGGTGTGAATCGCGGCGGCGCGCCGGGGCGGGCCGCGACTGGTCACCGTCCGCAGCGCGCACCAGCACACCATGGCGACGCAGAGCGCCACGGCCAGGCCGAGAGCCAGCAGAGTGGAGGCGGAGCGGGGGAGTCCGGCGGTGGCCATCAGGTCCGGGGCCGACGGGATCGAGCCGTCCCGCGCGTGCGGGTGTTCGGCGGTCACCGACGGCAGCGAATGCCCGGGCGCGACGAGTACGGGTGCGGCGTGCGCGTGCGCCGTGGCAATGGGCCTGGCGCACAGTTGGATACCGATCCCGATGCCCAGCACACTCACGAGCAGCACGGCCGCTGCCCGCCATCGCATCGGCCGGGAAGTCACCTCCGCGACTGTACCGACGTTTCGGCGCCTATAGCCGTGCCGAGGTGCTCCGTGCGGGAAAAGTTACCGGGTTCAAAGAACTTTCACATGAGTGCGGACCCGAATACTCACGCGCTGAACTCATAGTCGTCGAGGTCGAACCGGCGACTGCGCACGTAGGCCTCGACCGTGGTGGCGGGCCGCAGCGGCACGTCGCCGTTCTTGTCGAAGTAGTAGCTGTTGGCCGACTGGCAGCTGTCCTGCCAGAACACCTGCCGGTGGCGCTTGCTCAGCATCTCCGCGAAGTAGCGGTCGTTGGCCTCCTGCGAGACCTCGACCCGCTGGGCGCCAACCTTTTCGGCCCGCTGCAGGCACCGCACGATGTGGTGCACCTGCGCTTCGATGAGTGCGAAATACGACGATCCCACGTACCCGTACGGCCCCATGACGGTGAAGAAGTTCGGAAAGCCGGGGATGCTGACGCCCTCGTACGCCTGCAGCCGCTGCGTCTCCCAGAATTCGCCGAGGGTGTGGCCGCCGGCGCCGGTGACGGGGAACGTCGGCACGCTGTCGACGTCCATCACCTTGAACCCGGTCGCCAGGATCAGCACGTCCACCTCATGCTCCTGCCCGTCGGAGGTGCGTACCCCGGTCGGCGTGATGCGCTCGATGGATTCGGTTACCAGGCTGACGTTTTCGCGGTTGTATGTCGCGAGGTAACTGTTGTGGAAGCCTGGCCGCTTGCAGCCGACGGCGTAGCGCGGCGTGAGCTTGTCGCGGACCACCGGGTCGTGGACCTCGCGGCGCAGGAACGACCGCCCCATCCGGGCCGCGCCGTCCGCCAGTGGGAACACGCTGTAGTACTGCGCCGACAGCGGAAACGTCAGCTCGACGTAGGCCTGGCTGGCCAGTCGCTGCAGCGTCTTGCCGCCAGGTATCCGCATGGCCCACCGGGCCGCGGCCGGCAGCGGCAGGTCCAGCTTCGGGAAGCACCAGATCGGCGTCCGCTGAAACACCGTGAGCTGCTCCACGAGCGGTGCGATCTCCGGGATCACCTGCACCGCCGAGGCGCCGGTGCCGATGATCGCGACCCGCTTGCCGCTCAGGTCGATGCTGCTGTCCCAGCGTGCGGTGTGCAGTGTGATGCCCGCGAAGTCGGTGACGCCCTCGATGTCCGGTGGCTTGGGCACCGTCAGCACGCCGCTGCCGTTGATCAGGAACCGTGCGGTGAGCGTGCCGGTGCCGGTGTGCACCCGCCACAGATCGGCGTCGTCGTCGTACTCGGCGCCGGTGACCTCGGTGCCGAACCGGATCCGGTCCCGCAGCCCGTACTTGTCGACGCAGTGCTCGGCGTACGCCTTGAGCTCGTGGCCCTTGGCGTAGGTTCGCGACCAGTCCGCGCTCTGCTCGAAAGAGAACTGGTAGGAGAACGACGGAATATCCACGGCGACACCGGGATAGGTGTTCCAGAACCAGGTGCCGCCGGGGCCGGAGCCGGCTTCGAGGATCAGGTAGTCGCCGAGGCCGGCCCGGTCCAGCAGGATGCCGGCCCCGATCCCGGAGAAGCCGGCGCCGACGATCAGAGTTTGGACATCAGGCGTTGTCATGGCTCCATACTTGCGCGAGCGGACGCAAAACTGTCGCTTTTGGCGAAGGAAACTCAGGCGTGGAGCGCAGCCTTGAGCGCCGCGAGGCCGCGGTCGGTGGCCTCGGTCGCCACCGGCGAAGCCAGTGCCAGGCTGACGAAGCCGTGCACCATGGTCGGCTCATTGCTCAACACGACCGGAACCCCGGCGGCGGCAAGCAGTTTGGCGTACTCGGCACCGTCGTCGCGCAGCGGATCGTGCTCGGCGGTCCCGATGTAGGCCGGCGGCAGACCGGCCAGGGACTCGGCGTTGGCCGGGGCCAGGTCGGTCGGCAGCGTCGAGGCGTCGCTGAGGTCCATGCCGGGCAGGTACCAGGACAGGAAGGCCGCGGTCACGTTGCTGTTGAGCATGGGCGCGTCGGCGTTCTCGGTGAACGACGGCAGCGACACGTCACCCGTGGCGACCGGGTACCAGAGCAGCTGGAACGCCAGTGCCGGGCCGCCCGCGTCGCGCGCCCGCAGCGCCATCACCGCGGAGATGTTGCCGCCGGCCGAATCCCCGGCCACCGCGAGGCGCGCCGGGTCACCGCCCAGTTCGGCGGCGTGCGCGGCGACCCACTGCAGCGCGGCCCAGGAATCCTCGATGGCGGCAGGGAAGGGATGCTCCGGCGCCAGCCGGTACTCAATCGACACGACGATGGCGCGGGCGCCGACCGCGTGCGCGCGCGCCACGTGGTCGTGGGAATCCAGGTCGCCGATGGCCCAGCCGCCGCCGTGGTAGAAGACCACGACCGGAAGTGGACGGGTCTCGCCATCGATGGGCGGCCAGTAGATGCGGGCCGGAATCTGGCCTGCGTCACCGCAGTCGAGCACGCGGTTCTCGATCCGCAGGTCCGGCAGCATCGCGGCGGGAGGCCGCATCGCGGCGATCTTGGCCCGTGCCACCTCGACACCGTCGTCGATGGTGAACTCCAGTGGCACGGCGTCCAGGAGGGCTTTGAGGATCGGGTCGATACCAGGGCGAGTGTCCGGCGTCACATCTGAAGTCATGGCTCAGGCTAACGCGGCCCGCAGCGCCACCAACGCCTTGTCGGCCGCTTCGGTCGTCGCCGGCACCACGCCGTAATAACCGAGGTAACCGTGCACCAGGGTCTCGGCGTTGTGCACCTCGACGGAAACCCCAGCCGCGGTGAGCATTTCGCCGTACCGGATGCCATCGTCGCGCAGCGGGTCGTATCCGGCGACGGCGATGTACGCCGGCGCCAGCCCGGCCAGCGACTCGGCGCGTGCCGGCACCAGTGCGGCCGGCGGATTCCGCAGATCGACGCCCTTGGCGTAGAGCAGCGAAAACCCACCGACGGCGTCGCGACCCAGAACCGGGGCGTCGGCGTTCTCGGTGAACGACGGCAGCGACGTGTCCCAGGTGGTCGCCGGGTACCAGAGCAGCTGGGCGCGCAGCGTGATGCCGGCATCGCGGGCCAGCTGCGCGACCGCCGCGGCCAGGTTGCCGCCGGCCGAATCACCGGCCACCGCAAGACGGTTCGGGTCGCCGCCGATCTCCTCGGCGTGTGCGGCCACCCACTGCGTGACGGCCCAGACGTCGTCCACCGCGGCGGGGAACGGGTGCTCGGGCGCCAGCCGGTAGTCCACCGACACCACGACGGCGCCGGTCCCGGCGGCATGCAGCCGGGCGGTGCCGTCGTAGGTGTCGAGATCGCCGACCACCCAGCCGCCGCCGTGGAAGAACAGCACGACGGGTGCTGAAGGTTCGACGTCCGCCGGCCAGTAGACCCGGACCGGCACCCCGTCGATGACGCGGTCCTCGGCGCGGACCTCCGGGAACACGGGCTTGCGGGGCAGCTCACGGAACCTGGCCCGAGCGGCTTCGATGCCACCGTCCATGGTCAATTGGAACGGAACGGCTTCCAGTACCTTTTGCAGAATGGGATCGAGCGGGGGACGCGCAGTGTCCGACATGGGTTCACCGTACGCACCGCGCCGGCGGCTGTGGGTAGCGGCCGCGGTGGTGGCCGCCGGCTACGGCATCTTCCTCATCGTGACGGCGTTGCGGCTGCCGCCGGGCGCCGACCTGATCGGGCAGTTCGCCCTGCAACCCGAGATCAAAGCGCTGCCGGCGCTGCTGCTGGCGGTGGCCGCGGCCGGACACGCCATCGTCCGCGAACGACGGTGGCTGGTCGCCGCGCTGGTGTTCTCGGCGGGCGGTGACTTCCTGCTGGCGATCCCCGGGTGGCAGCTGGGATTCGTGTTCGGGCTCGGCTCGTTCCTGATCGCCCACCTGTGTTTCCTGGCAGCTCTGCTGCCGCTGGCCCGGCGCACCCCGGCGGCCACCGCCGGCGCCGCCGCCCTCATCGTCGTCTGCGTCGGGCTGATCATCTGGTTCTGGCCGAGCCTGGTCGCACAGCAGATGACGATCCCCGTCACCGTCTATATGGCCGTCCTGGTGGCCATGGTGTGCACCGCCTTGTTCGCCGACCTGCCCACCCGCTGGACCGCCCTGGGCGCGCTGTGTTTCGCAGTGAGTGACGGGATGATCGGCATCAGCAAGTTCGTCCTCGGTGACGAGACGCTGGCCGTCGCGATCTGGTGGGCCTACGCCGCCTCGCTGCTGCTGATCACCGCCGGGTTCTTCGCGGGCCGGACGGTGTCGACGGTGTCGGCCGTGTCTGCTACACCGACTGCGTGACCGTCACCAGACAGCAGGCCGAGCACGAGCCTGTGGCTCGGGTGCTGCCGATGCTGTCGGTGCCGCATCTGGACCGCGAGTTCGACTATCTGGTGCCGGCCGACCTGTCTGACGACGCGCAGCCCGGCGTCCGGGCCAAGGTCCGGTTCAACGGCCGGCTGGTCGACGCATTCATACTCGAAAGACGTTCGGACACCGACCATTCCGGCAAGCTCGGCTGGCTGGAGCGCGTGGTGTCGGCCGAGCGGGTCCTGACCCCCGATGTGCAGCGTCTCGCCGAGGCGGTGGCGGCCCGGTACGCCGGCAGCCGGCCCGACGTGCTGCGGCTGGCCATTCCGCCCCGGCACGCGACCGTGGAGAAACAACCGCCGCCGGAGCTTCCGCCGTTCGTCCCGCGGGACGTCGACGCCGGCGCTTGGCAGCAGTACGGCCGCGGCGAGCAGTTCCTGGAGGCGCTCGCCGAGGGCCGCGCCGCGCGCGCGGTGTGGCAGGCGCTGCCGGGGGAGGACTGGGCCCGGCGGCTCTCCGAGGCGGCGGCCGTCGTCGTCAACGCCGGCCGTGGGGCCCTGCTGATCGTGCCGGATCAGCGCGACGTCGACGCCGTCCACGCCGCGGCCCTGACGCTCGTCGACGAGTCCCGGGTGGTGGCGCTGTCCGCCGGTCTCGGCCCGTCACAGCGCTACCGGCGCTGGCTGTCGGTCTTGCGCGGCCAGGCGCGGCTTGTGATCGGCACTCGCAGTGCGGTGTTCGCGCCGGTCGCCGACCTCGGGCTCGTCGTCGTGTGGGATGACGGCGACGACTCCCTCGCCGAGCCCCGTGCGCCCTATCCGCACGCCCGCGAGGTCGCGATGCTGCGGGCACACCAATTGCGTTGCGGCGCAGTGATCGGCGGCTTCGCGCGCACCGCCGAGGCGCAGGCGCTCGTCCGCAGCAAGTGGGCGCACGATCTGGTGGCCGGCCGCAGTGTGGTCCGTGCCAGAGCGCCGCGGGTCGTTGCCCTCGACGACGATGCGCACACCCACGAACGTGACGCCGCGGCCCGCACCGCGCGCTTGCCGTCGATGGCGCTGGGCGCCGCTCGGGCCGCGTTGAGCGCCGGGCGGCCGGTGCTGGTGCAGGTGCCGCGGCGCGGTTACGTCCCGGCGCTGGCGTGCGGCAAATGCCGGACCATCGCCCGATGCCGGCACTGCACCGGCCCGCTGTCACTGCCCGACCGCGACACCGTCGGCGCCGTCTGCCGGTGGTGCGGCCGCCAGGACGTCGCGCTGCGCTGCGGCCGCTGCGGCTCGGACGCGGTGCGTGCCGTCGTGGTCGGCGCCCGGCGCACCGCAGAGGAGCTGGGCCGGGCCTTCCCTGGCGTTCCGGTGATCACCTCGGGCGGTGACGCCGTGGTGGCGGAGGTACCCCACCGACCCGCTGTCGTCGTGTCGACCCCCGGCGCCGAACCGCGCGCCGACGGTGGTTACGGCGCGGCACTGTTGCTGGACGGCTGGGCCCTGCTGGGCCGCCAGGATCTGCGGGCCGCCGAGGACACCCTGCGCCGGTGGATGTCGGCGTCGGCCATGGTGCTCGACCGCGCTGCCGGCGGCACCGTCGCGGTGGTGGCGGAGTCGTCGATCCCGACCGTGCAAGCTCTGGTGCGCTGGGATCCCGTCGGGCATGCCGAGTCCGAACTCGACGGCCGCGCCGAGGTCGGACTGCCGCCCGCGGTGCACCTCGCCGCCGTCGACGGCGTCCCGGAGGCGGCGGATGCCCTGCTGGAGGCCGCCGCATTGCCGCCCGATGCCGAGGTGCTCGGCCCCGTCGACCTGCCGTTCGGCGCCCGCCGGCCGCCCGGCGTGGACCCGGGAGCACCGGTGCACCGCATGCTGGTGCGGGTCTCGCGCGACCGTGGGCTGGTGCTGGCGGCGGCCCTGCGGCGGGCGACGGGCGTGCTCAGCGCCCGTCACGATCAGCAGCCGGCGCGGGTGCAGATCGATCCGTTGCACATCGGATGACTGGGTTGGGCTTGTGCCCAAGTAGCCTGGTGGATCGTGCGTATCGTCTTCGCCGGAACACCGGAACCCGCGCTGCCGTCATTGCGCCGGCTCATCGCGTCGCCCCGCCACGAGGTGGTCGCGGTGCTGACCCGTCCCGACGCGGCCTCCGGTCGCCGCGGCAAGCCGGCGCCGTCCCCGGTCGCGGAACTTGCTCTGGCCGAAGGTATTCCGGTGCTGCGGCCGGCGAAGCCGAATGAGCCCGAGTTCGTCGCCGAACTGGCCGAGCTGGCTCCGGACTGCTGCGCCGTCGTCGCCTACGGTGCCCTGCTGCGCGACGAGCTGCTGGCCGTGCCCCGCCTCGGCTGGATCAACCTCCATTTCTCGGTGCTGCCCGCGTGGCGTGGCGCCGCCCCGGTGCAGGCCGCCATCGCCGCGGGCGACGAGGTGACCGGCGCGACCACGTTCCTCATCGAACGTGCCTTGGATTCCGGTCCCGTGTACGGCGTGCTGACCGAGGCGGTGCGGCCCATCGACACTGCGGGTGATCTGCTGGCCCGGTTGGCCGACGCCGGCGCCGGTCTCCTGGAGACGACACTCGACGGCGTCGAGGACGGTGCGCTGACGGCGGTGCGGCAGCCCACCGACGGCGTGACGGTGGCACCCAAGGTCACGGTGGAAGACGCGCGGGTGCGCTGGGACCTGCCCGCGCATGTCGTCGATCGCCGCGTGCGCGCCGTGTCCCCGAATCCCGGGGCCTGGACCGAGATCGGCGACCTGCGAGTCAAGCTCGGGCCCGTGGTCCCGGTTGAGGCAGAACCGTTGGCGCCGGGCGTAATTCGCGTGCAGAAGTCAGGCGTGCTGGTCGGCACCGGGAGCACGCCGGTGCGCCTGGGTACGGTTCAGCCGCCGGGGAAGAAGGCAATGAACGCAGCGGACTGGGCGCGCGGCGCCCGGCTGGACGAAGGTGTGGTGGCCCGGTGACCGAACGGAGCGGACGCGGCGGCGATCGCGGGCGGCAAGGCCGTTCCAGCAATCAGGGCCGTCCCAGTAATCAGGGGCGAGCCGGCGGCCGGGATCGGCAGGACCGGCAACCGGGCCGGTCGCAGTCCCGCCCGGCCGACGCCGAACGCCGGGCACCCCGCGGTCCGCGGCGCAAGCCACTCGATCCGGCCCGCCAGGCCGCATTCGATGTGTTGCGCGCCGTCTCCGAGCGTGATGCCTACGCCAACCTCGCGCTGCCGGCCATCCTGCGCGACCGTGACATCACCGGCCGCGACGCGGCCTTCGCCACCGAACTGACCTACGGCACCTGCCGCTGCGTCGGGCTGCTCGACGCGGTGATCGAGAGCGCCGCCGGACGGCCGACCGACCGGATTGACGCCGTCCTGCTGGACCTGCTGCGTCTCGGCGCCTACCAGTTGCTGCGCACCCGGGTCGACGCCCATGCCGCGGTGGACACCACGGTGGAGCAGGCCGCTATCGAATTCGATTCGGTGCGTGCAGGTTTCGTCAACGGTGTGCTGCGCACCATCGCGAGCAAAGACGAAGCAGCCTGGGTGGCCGAGCTCGCGCCGTCCGCCGCCGCAGACCCGATCGGCCACACCGCCTTCACCCATGCGCACCCGCGCTGGGTCGCGCAGTCCTTCGCCGACGCCTTGGGCGCCGATGCGGGGGAGCTGGACGCGATGCTCACCAGCGACGACGAACGGCCCCTCGTGCACCTGGCCGCCCGGCCAGGTGAAATCAGCGCCGACGAGCTCGCCGCGGCGATCGGCGGCGAAGTCGGCCGGTTCTCGCCTTACGCGGTGTATCTGCCGGGCGGCGACCCCGGCCAGCTGGACCCGATCCGGGACGGCCTGGCGCAGGTGCAGGACGAGGGCAGCCAGCTGGTGGCCCGGGCGCTGGCCGAGGTGCCGCTGGAGGGCAACGACACCCGCTGGCTGGACCTGTGTTCGGGTCCCGGCGGCAAGACCGCGATGCTCGCGGCCATCGCCGCGCAGTGCGGCGCCACGGTGACCGCGGTCGAACCGACGGAGCACCGCGCGGACCTGGTCGAGCGCAACACCAGGGGCATGGGCGTCGAGGTGCTCCGGGTCGACGGCCGCGAATCGGGCCTGGAGCCCGGCTCCTTCGACCGGGTCCTGGTCGACGCGCCCTGCACCGGCCTGGGCGCGCTGCGTCGCCGGCCCGAGGCACGGTGGCGCCGGCAGCCCTCGGATGTACCCGGCCTGGCCCGGCTGCAGCGTGAATTGCTGGCTGCGGCAATCAAACTCACCCGCCCGGGCGGTGTGGTGCTGTACGCGACGTGTTCGCCGCATCTGGCCGAGACCGTCGGCGTGATCGCCGACGCCCTGCGCCGCCAGCCGGTCGAAGCGATCGACACGCGTCCGCTGTTCGCCCCGGCCGATCGACTGGGCCCCGGACCACACGTGCAGTTATGGCCACATCGGCATGGCACCGATGCGATGTTCGCCGCCGCGCTCAAAGTAGTCTGACCGCCATGGCAGGCCCATCTCCCGTCGCTCCGCTCGCCCACGCCCCACTGATCGCCCCCTCCATCCTGTCCGCCGACTTCGCCCGGCTCGCCGAAGAAACAGCGGCCGTCGAGGGCGCCGACTGGTTGCACGTCGACGTCATGGACAACCATTTCGTCCCGAACCTGACGCTGGGTCTGCCGGTCGTCGAGAGCCTGCTGAAGGTCACCGACATCCCGATGGACTGCCATCTGATGATCGAGGACCCGAAGCGCTGGGCTCCGTCCTACGCCGAGGCCGGCGCCTACAACGTGACGTTCCATGCCGAGGCCACCGACGACCCGATCTCCGTCGCCCGTGACATCCGCGCGGCCGGTGCCAAGGCCGGCCTGTCGGTCAAGCCGGGCACCCCGATCGAGCCCTACCTCGAAATCCTGCGCGACTTCGACACGCTGCTGGTGATGTCGGTGGAGCCCGGGTTCGGTGGCCAGAAGTTCATCGCCGAGGTGCTGCCCAAGGTCGCCGCGGTACGCCGGCTGGTCGATTCCGGTGAGCTGACCCTGGTCGTCGAGATCGACGGCGGCATCAACGTCGACACCATCGAGGCGGCCGCCGCGGCCGGTGTCGACTGCTTCGTCGCGGGCTCCGCGGTGTACAACGCGGCGGATCCGGGTGCCGCGGTCGAGTCGCTGCGGCGGCAGGCCGCCGCTGCCTCACCACATCTGGTGCTGTGACGCCGGACCTCATCGACGCCGCGATGCGGCAGGCCATCGGCCAGGCTGCTGCGGTGAAGGGCACGACCTACCCGAACCCGCCGGTCGGTGCGGTGATTCTCGACCGTGACGGCGAAGTGGCCGGTGTCGGCGGCACCCAGCCCGCGGGCGACGCGCATGCCGAGGTCATGGCGCTGCGCCGGGCCGGTACGCGCGCCGCGGGCGGCACTGCCGTGGTGACGCTCGAACCGTGCAACCACCAGGGACGTACCGGCCCGTGCGTCGACGCGCTGTTGGCCGCCGGGGTGGCGGCCGTGGTGTTCGCCGTGGCCGACCCGAACCCGGTGGCCGCGGGCGGTGCCCAGCGGCTGACCGACGCCGGCGTCACGGTGTCCGCGGGCGTGCTCGCCGACGAGGTCTCCGGCGGGCCACTGCGCGAATGGCTGCACCGCCAGCGCACCGGCCGACCGCATGTGACGTGGAAATTCGGGGCCAGCATCGACGGCCGCAGTGCCGCCGCCGACGGCACCAGCCAGTGGATCACCGGCCCCGCGGCCCGGGCCGACGTGCACCGGCACCGCGCGGTGGCCGACGCCATCGTCGTGGGCACCGGGACGGTGCTGGCCGATGATCCGACACTGACCGCCCGCCGGCCCGACGGCACCCTCGCGGCCCGTCAGCCGCTGCGGGTGGTGGTCGGCGAACGCGAGATCTCGTCGGAGTCCAACATCCTGAACGATGACTCCCGGACCATGGTGATCCGCACCCACGACCCGCTCGAGGTGCTCAGAGCGCTGTCCGACCGGACCGACGTGATCCTCGAAGGCGGTCCGACGCTGGCCGGGGCGTTCATCCGGGCCGGCCTGGTGGACCGGATACTGGCCTACCTGGCGCCCACGCTGCTGGGCGGACCGATCACGGCGATCGACGATGCCGGGGTATCGACCATCTCCCAGGCGCGCCGCTGGCGGTTCGACGGGGTCGAGACCGTGGGTGCCGACGTCCGGCTCAGCCTGGTACCGAACTGATTGCTCGGGCGTTTCCAGCGAACTTTTCGCGCCGTGCGGGGAGCCTCGGCGTCTGCGATGCGCTGTCCGAAACACCCGAAGTGATTCCCGAAAGCGGCTGAGATGTGCGATTCACCATGGCGCTCAATGTGATTGGGCTCACCGTGCCCCATCTTTAGTTTTGCTAATCGTTATCAGTTCGAGATCAACGTCGCGACATTCGTGCAGGAAGCCTCGATTGCGCATCCGTAAAATTGGGGGCAGACACCGGATCACCTGGATCCGGCTGAAATATCGCGCTCACCGATGTCGTTAGAGCGAAGGTGATCACGAGCAAAGGATACGAGCATGACTGCACTGCAGGACTGGCTCAGCTTCCGTCCGAGTGAAGATGGCATCAGGGACATGATGTTCCGCCGGCCCCTGCGGGCGGTGCTGAGTGTCGTCGAAGAGTTCGACGAGGCCGTGGACGGGGCGTTGGAACGCCTCGCGGCGCACGCGAACGGGTTGCATCCCGAGCCCGCGGCCGCGCCGACCCCGGCGTACATCCCGGACAACGTGGTACTGATGCGCCCGGGTATCGAGCGGTGCTAGTACGCCGCCGCTGAACAGGCCACATGCAACGGAGCCGCAGAGTCGATCGACTCTGCGGCTCCGTTGTCGTATGGCCTAGGCCACCGGTGCGGGATCGACCTCGGGAGCCGTTTCGGGTTCCTCGGCCTGCTCGTGGCGGCCGGCGATCAGCAGACCGGCCAGCGCACCCACCACACACACGATGGCGGTGATCAGGAAGATCGAGCTGTACTGCATGGTGTACGCCGTCTTCACGTTCTTCGTGATCTGTTCCGCCGCGTCGGCAAGGCTGCCGCCCTTGGCCGGGGGCAAGGCTGCCAGGTTCTGGTTGAACTTGTACAGACCCCACGCGGACAGCGCCGCCATCCCGATCAGCATGCCGATCATGCGCGACACCACGACCGCCGCGGAGGCGATGCCGTGCTGGGCCGTCGGGACCACCCGCAGCGTGGCCGAGGTCAGCGGCCCGATGACCAGACCCAGGCCCAGACCGGCGATGACGAGGTCGGTCGGCAGCTTCGGCAGCGCCACGATCGCGAGATCGTGACTGGCCGTCAGCACGTTCATGTCCCAGTGCGACACCAACAGGTACGCCGCCGCCGCGATGAGCAGGCCGGCGAAGGCGACGATCCGGTCGCCGATGCGGGTGGCGATCCAGCCGCCGACCAGCGCGCCGACCGGCAGGGCACCCAGGAACCACGCCAGCTTGAAGATCGCGTGGGCCTGATCGATCCCGAGTACACCCCGGCTGAACAGCTCGACGTTCACCAGCGTGACCATCAGCGCCGCACCCGCGCACAGCGACGACGCTAGGCCCGCCAGGAACGGCCGGAAGTGCACGCCCACTGGATCGATCAGCTTGGTGCGGGCCACCTTCTCCCACACGAAGAACCCGACCGCGACGACCGCGGCCGCGATCAGCAACGGCGGGCCGTTTTCCGGGAGCACCTGCTTGCCGTCCGGGTTGGGGTTGTACAGACCCCAGGTCGCCAGCCCGAGCGCGACGGCCAGCAGCACGCCGCCGAGGACGTCGATCTTCTCCGGCGTCTCGGTCTCGACACGTGACGGCAGGCTGAAGTGGATCATCACGATGGCCGCCAGGGTCAGCGGCACGTTGATCCAGAAGACATCCCGCCAGTCGTGCAGGAGCCACACGACGCCGACGCCATAGAGCGGGCCGAGCACGCTGCCCAGCTCCTGCGCGGCACCGATACCGCCGAGCACACCGGCGCGGTTGCGCGCGGCCCACAGATCGGCGGCCAGGGCCAGTGTCACCGGCAGCAGCGCGCCGCTGGCGACACCCTGGATGGTCCGGCCGACGATCAGCTGGTTCAGCGGCTCGATCAGCTCGTTGGCCGGGGCGAACATGCCCGCCATCGCCGTGACGATCGAGCCCACGGCGAACAGCACCAGGCTGAGCTGCAGCACCAGCTTGCGGCCGAAGCGGTCCGAGGCCCGGCCCAGCAGCGGCATCGCCGCGATATAACCCAGCAGATACCAGGTGACGACCGGCGTGACCTGCTGAATCTTGTTGATCGGGATGCCGATGCCGTCCGGCGGGTCCTTCATCATGTCGGTCATGATCGTCACGACGACATAGGTGTCGAGCGCGCCGAGCAGGACCGCGAGGCTGCCTGCGGCTATGGCGACGTGGCGGTTGTTGCCCCCGGCCATTACTGAACGTCGGGCTTGTTGACGGTGACCGGCTTACCCCAGTCCGTCAGCGTCATCTGCAGGTTGTTGCCCGGGCTGGTCTCGAGCTGAGCCTGCGCCAACTGGTGGTTGCCGCCCTCTTCGATCCAGGCGGTGCCCGGCAGAGCGTTGGTGACCTTCAGCTGCGGGGCGATCTTGTTGACGGCCTCGGCGGTGACGGTGCCGGTGACCTTGACGGTCTTGATGCCGTTGATCTCCTCGCGGCCCACGGCCTTGGCCTCGGTGAAGTTGTCCAGGATGTTGGCCAGGCCGGTATCCGGGCGCAGGATCGCCGAGATGTCGTAGATGGCGTCGGCGGGGCCGAAGTCCGACAGCGGGCCGCCGGCCGACAGCGAGGCGTACAGGTGGTTGTCGTAGACGACGAACGGAGCGTCCTGGACGCCCATGCCACCCACCGACAGGTTGGCCTTGCCCTGGCCGGCGACGGCCGGGGTCAGCGTCATGTCGCCGGTGAGCTTGGTCACCGTCATCTTGGCGATCTTGCCGTTGACGGTCAGGACCAGGTGCACGCTCTGCTGGCCGCGGGTCGTGTCGGCGGACTGCTTGAGGAGCGCCGTGGCGTCGGGCAGCGGGGTCTTGGCCTCTTCGGACTTCGAGCAACCGGAGACCAGGAGCACCCCGGCCATCACGGTGGAGAGTAGGGAAACAAGCATGGCGGAGCGTTTGCGCGTCTGCATGTCCTGCATCGTAATAGGTGCGCCCGACTAACCAGTTGCCTCGACCGACCGGTAGAACCACAGACATGGTTGCTGAACTCGAATTCCGGGCGGTTCCGATCGACTGCGGCGACGGTGCCGCGCTGGTGGGAGCCATGGAGGCCGAGATGGCGGAGCTGTACGCCGACGTCCGGGGCGGACTCGATCTGAACGCGGCGGACATGCCCAAGGCCGGGCCCGCCGAGCTCGGCCCGCCGCATGGCGTCTACCTGGCTGGATACCGCGACGGCCGACCCGTTTGCGGTGGCGGCCTCAAACGGCTGCCGGATGGCGCCTGCGAGATCAAGCGGATGTACGTGACACCGGAGGCGCGCGGGCAGGGTGTGGCCCGAATCCTGTTGCGGGCCTTGGAGGACGCCGCCCGTGAACTCGGTTACACGGTAGCCAGGCTCGACACCGGAGCGCGGCAGCCGTATGCCCAGCGCCTGTACGAGTCGGAGGGGTATCGGCCGGTCGCCAATTTCAACGGCAACCCGGTGGCGCACTACTTCGGCGAGAAGCGGCTTTAAGCTGGGCCCCATGTTCACCGGCATTGTCGAAGAGCTCGGCGAGATCGTCAGCAAGGACCAACTCGCCGACGCGGCGCGGTTCGTCATCCGCGGCCCGTTGGTCACCACCGATGCCGGGCACGGTGACTCGATCGCGGTGAACGGTGTGTGTCTGACGGTCGTCGACGTGTTGCCCGACGGCGCGTTCTCCGCCGACGTGATGGCCGAGACCCTCAATCGGTCCAGCCTCGCCGGCGCCGAGGTCGGGGGACGGGTCAACCTGGAGCGCGCCGCGGCGATCAACAGCCGGCTGGGCGGACACATCGTGCAGGGCCACGTAGACGGAGTCGGCACCGTCCTTGCGCGCACGCCGTCGGAGCATTGGGAGGTCGTGCGCATCGCGCTGCCGGCGCAGCTGGCCCGGTACGTGGTCGAGAAAGGCTCGATCACCGTCGACGGGGTGTCCCTGACGGTGTCCGGCCTGGGCCGCGACGAGCAGGGTGACTGGTTCGAGATCTCTCTCATCCCAACCACGTTGCAGCTGACGACGCTGGGCCGCGCCCCGGTGGGGACCACGGTGAACCTGGAAGTCGACGTCATCGCCAAATACGTCGAGCGGCTGCTCACCCCGGCGCAGTAGCGCCCGGTCATGCCGTGTCCGCTGAGCGGACCGGCGGGAGTAAGTCGGCCTGTACCAGTGGTTCATACTGGTAGGTGATCAACATGGCCCCTGAGGTGGCCACGGCAAGGGTGGTGGAGATGACGAGGCTTGATTCCGTCGAGCGGGCGATAGCCGATATCGCGGCGGGCAAGGCTGTCGTCGTCATTGACGACGAAGATCGCGAGAACGAAGGCGATCTGATCTTCGCCGCGGAGAAGGCGACGCCGGAACTGGTGGCCTTCATGGTCCGGTACACCTCGGGATACCTGTGTGTGCCGCTCGACGGCGCGGTCTGCGACCGACTGGGCCTGCTGCCGATGTACGCGGTGAACCAGGACAAGCACGGCACTGCCTACACCGTCACCGTCGACGTGAAAAAGGGTGTGGGAACCGGCATTTCGGCATCAGACCGGGCCAAGACCATGCAGGCGCTGGCCGACCCGGACGCGGTTGCCGACGATTTCACCAAGCCCGGACACGTAGTTCCGTTGCGCGCCAAGGACGGCGGCGTGCTGCGCCGCCCCGGCCACACCGAGGCCGCGGTCGATCTGGCCCGGCTCGCCGGGTTGCAGCCGGCCGGCGCGATCTGCGAGATCGTCAGCCAGAAGGACGAGGGCGCCATGGCCCAGACCGACGAGCTGCGTGTCTTCGCCGACGACCACGACCTGGCGCTGATCTCCATCGCCGATCTCATCGAGTGGCGGCGCAAGCACGAGAAGCACATCGAGCGCGTCGCCGAGGCCCGTATCCCGACCCGGCACGGTGAGTTCCGGGCCGTCGGCTACACCAGCATGTACGAGGACGTCGAGCACGTGGCGCTGGTGCGCGGCGATGTCTCCCCGGAGAACGGCGACGACGTCCTGGTCCGCGTGCACTCCGAGTGCCTGACCGGTGACGTGTTCGGCTCCCGGCGCTGCGATTGCGGTCCCCAGCTCGATGCCGCCATGGAGATGGTGGCCAACGAGGGCCGTGGCGTGGTCCTGTACATGCGTGGCCACGAGGGCCGCGGCATCGGCCTGCTGCACAAGTTGCAGGCCTACCAGCTGCAGGACGCCGGCGCCGACACCGTCGACGCCAACCTGGAACTCGGCCTGCCCGCCGACGCCCGGGACTACGGCATCGGGGCCCAGATCCTGGTCGATCTCGGTATCCGCTCCATGCGGCTGCTGACCAACAACCCGGCCAAGCGCGTGGGTCTGGACGGCTACGGCCTGCACATCATCGAGCGCGTACCGCTGCCCATCGGCCCCAATGCCGACAACATCCGGTACCTGATGACCAAGCGGGACCGGATGGGTCACGACCTCATCGGCCTCGACGATTTCGCCGGTGACGCGACAGACGGAGAACTCAAGTGAGCGGTGTCGGTGTTCCGGATATGCCGGCGCTCGACGCGTCCGGACTGAAGCTGGCCATTGTCGCCAGCACGTGGCACACCAAGATTTGTGATGCGCTGCTCGACGGCGCGCTCCGGGTGGCCACCGCATCGGGGATCGCCGAGCCGACCGTGATCCGGGTGCTCGGTGCCATCGAAATCCCGGTCGTGGCACAGGAATTGGCCAAGACCCACGACGCGGTGATCGCGCTGGGCGTGGTGATCCGTGGTGGCACACCCCATTTCGACTATGTGTGTGACGCGGTCACGCAGGGTCTGACGCGAGTGTCGCTCGATGAGTCGACACCGGTCGCGAACGGGGTGCTGACGGTCAACACCGAAGAGCAGGCCATCGACCGTGCCGGCCTGCCCGGCTCGGCGGAGGACAAGGGCGAGCAGGCCGCATCGGCGGCTCTTGCCACTGCGATCACCCTGCGTGACCTGCGTCGATGACGAAGGAGACCACCAGCTGGGACCTGGAGGTCCGGCCGCAGCGGGTGAAGGTCGTCGCCTACGTGGCCGCCGCCGTCATCATCGCCGTGCACATCACGGTGGGCGCGCTGCTGAAAATTGGCGCCACCGGCGTGATCTTCCAGACCGCCGACCAGGTGTCCATGGCGTTGCTCGGGATCATCCTGGCTGGCGCGGTGCTGCTGCCGACGCGGTCGCGGCTGCGGGTCGGGCCGGCCGGCATCGTCGTCCGTAACGTGTTGAGCGACAAGACCATTGCCTGGCCCGACGTCGTCGGGGTGTCGTTCCCGCTGGGGGCGCGGTGGGCCCGCGTCGACCTGCCGGACGACGAGTACGTCCCGATCATGGCCATCCAGACCGTCGACAAGGCCCGTGCCGTCGACGCGATGGACCGCCTCCGCGACCTGGTCGCGAAGTACCGCCCGGACCTCAGCTCAACGTCAAAGACATCGTGAGCTCGTCTGCCGGACCGGGACCATGCGAACCCTCGGCCGCGTCGGCCGTGGCGACGAACCCGAAGGCGCGATAGACCCCCAGTGCGGCGGTGTTGTTGCGGTGCACTCGCAGCGTCACGGTGCGTGCACCCAGGTCCCGTCCCCAGTCGATGGCCGCGGTCAGCAGGGTGCGCGCCACGCCGTGGCCGCGGGCGACCGGATCGGTCCACAACGAGTACAGGTACACCGAGCCGGGACTGGCCCGATGCGCGGCGATCAGGCCTACCAGGCGGTCGTCATGTGCGAGGGCGAACTGGGCGTGGGCCCGCAACCGCCGGCGCCACTGCGTCCCGGTGAAGCTCATCTCGGTGCGATACTCGGCGTCGTCGGTCCCCGCCGAATCGGCCAGCGCGCGCAGTCGCAGCGCGGCGAACACCCGCCAGTCGGCTTCGGTGAGCCGGATCACCCCCACCTGGGTGCTCCCTCCATAGGATAGAATTTGCTGATAGTGACCGATTTTCGCATGCCTTCGCCGCCGCCGGACGTCGCGGCGATCGCACCCGCCGAACTGGTCGACCGCCTTGGTGCGTACCCGACGGTGACCGTGCCGATCTACCAGGGCCGGACCGTCGACACCGCGTGGCTGTGGCACCACCTCGCCGAACCCGCGGACTACTTCGGGCTGACCATGCCCACCCAGACCGATCTCGACCTGGCGCTGGCTCCGTTCTCGAGCGGGCCGGCCTTGGTGGCCGCGACCGTGACCATCACCGGCGAAGGCCGGTGTGCGGCGACGAGTGCGCCCTCCCAGGTGTATGCCCCCGAGCCCGTCCGGATCGGGTGGCGCGACGGCGACTGGACGGCGCCGGCCGCCACCGACGAGCAGTGGCTGCGGATGGCGGCCCGGACCACCAGCCTCGGCACCGTCGACCTGCTGCTGCGTCGGCTGGCCGAGCGGGGCTGCGTGGACGGCATCGGGCCCGGCCCCGACGTCACCCCGGCCGTGGCCGGTGCGCTGGTGCTCGACATCGGTGCCGAGCTGGTCGGCGTCGACAATCCGGAACCTGTCTCGATCCTCGAGCAGTTGCAGGCCTGTGGTGTCATGCGAGCCGTCGCGCGTCGCGCCGCCGTGCCGGTCGACCAAGTGCGCCACGCCTGGTGGATCTCGCCGCTGTACCGCACGCAGCCTGTCGCGCAATTCGGCGACCACGCTGTCCCCGTTGATTGTTCCCATCCGTCGTTCCTGGAGCAGCTGTGACCAAACCTTTTGTCCCACAGTCCTACAAGTCGTTCCGCATCGACGGGTACGACGTCGAGGGCGGCGTGTTCCGTGGGCGCTACACCATGTGCGGGGCCGATTCCGCCGACGACGTCAGCTTCGCCGAGACCGTCGATTTCGGGGACAGCCTGAGCGGTGGTCGTCCCGACGATCGGCTGCTGCGGTTGCTGACGCTCACCTGCTCGCTGAGCTACTACAAGGCCGCGGCGCCGCCGCAGATCGAAATCGCCTTCCCGACTTACGATTTCGAACGCGAATATCTGCGCCAGGTGCTGGCCGGTGGTCTCGGTGAATACGCATACCGCAACAACCTGCCCGGCGCGCTCAACCCGGAGATCATCGGTGACCGCGCGGATACCGGCCCGCACGACCCCGACACCTGGAACCCCGACGCGGCGCCACTGGTACCGGTCGGCGGTGGCAAGGACTCGGTGGTGACCATCGAGGCCCTCGCGCCGCTGCAGCCGGTGCTGTTCAACGTCAACAAGTTCGACCCCATCGACCGGTGCGTCGAGATCAGCGGACTGCCGCACGTGCGCGTCATGCGCTCCATCGACCGGACCCTCATCGACGTCAACGCCGCCGGTGCCTACAACGGGCACATCCCGGTCACCGCGATCAACAGCATCATCGGACTGATCGTGGCCGACGCCAACGGCCTGGGTCCGGTCGTGCTGTCCAACGAACGCTCGTCCAACGTCGGCAATGTCGAATGGATGGGCCAGGACATCAACCATCAGTGGTCCAAGAGCGTCACGTACGAGACGCTGCTGCGGGACACCCTCGCGTCGCACGGGCTGAATCCGGACCGGTATTTCTCGCTGCTGCGCGGCCTGTCGGAGTCGCAGATCGCCGATCGGTTCGCCGCCAGCCCACAGTATTTCCGGGCCTTCATCAGCTGTAACCGGCCGTTCGCGCTCGACGCCGGCCGGCGCGGCGCCACCTGGTGTGGCCACTGCCCGAAGTGCCAGTTCGTCTTCGTGCTGATGGCGCCGCGCCTCGGCCGCGACGAGGTGGAGGCGATCTTCGGGCGAAACCTGTTCGAGAACACCGACAGCCGCGCCGAGTTCGAGGACATTCTCGGAGTGGGTGCACACAAGCCGTTCGAGTGTGTCGGCGAGTACTACGAGGCCGCCGAATCGATGCTGACCATCCTCGACGACGACTCGTGGGCCGGTCTGCCGCTCGTCGAGCAGTTCCGCAGCGCGCGAGCCGATCTGGCGCGCGTCGCCGCCGACCATGACGACAGCCCGGCGGTGCAGTACGTGCCCGAGCGCTACCGCGCCGCCCTGGACCATCGGCCATGACGTCACAGCGTCCGCAGCTCACCGGCGCCGCTGTCGGCATCTGGGGTTTCGGCAAGGAGGGCCAGTCGCTGGCCCGGACCGCGGCGGCCGAGGGCGCGGCGCGGATCGACGCCGTCGACGACGCCGGCCGGGGAACGCTCGATGCCCCCGCAGATATCGCCAACCTGAACCTGTGGCGTGGTGCTGAGCACCTGACCCGACTGGCGGACTGCGACGTGGTGTTCCTCAGTCCCGGAATACCTTGGCATCAGCCATTTTTCGCCGAGCTGCGCGATGCCGGGACCACGCTGTCCAGCGCCGCCGACTGGTACCTGCGGCGGTATGCCGCGCAGACGGTCGGCGTCACCGGGACCAAGGGCAAGAGCACGACGGCGTCGTTCCTGTCGCACCTGCTGTGCCGGCTGGGCGCGGATGCCGTGGTGGCGGGCAACATCGGTACCCCGCTGTCGGATCTGGAGCCGGGCCCGGACGCTGTGGTGGTCGCCGAGCTGTCCAGCCAGCAGTGCGCACTGGTGACCGCCTCGCCGCGGATCTCGGTGATCACCAATCTCTTCGAGGACCACCTGGACTGGCACGGCGACATCTCGGCCTACCATCGCGCGAAGGCCAATATCTTCGCCTGCGGCGGTGAGGTTCTGGTCACCACACCACAGGTCCTGGCCGCCCTTGATCGGCTCGGCATCGTGTTGCCGCCCGTGGTGCGCACCGTCGACCCGGCGGGCGTGACACGTCCCGAAGGCGACTACGTCATGGCCTACGAGCACAACGTCGTCAACGGCGCCCTGGCGGCCGTCGCGGCCGCCGAGGTGCTCGGCCGGCCGGTGACCGAGGACGAATTCCTCGGCGCGGTAACGACATTCGAGGCCCTGCCGCACCGGCTCCAGGTGGTGCGCCGTACCGGGGGCGTGCGCTGGATCGACGACACCCTGGCCACCACCGGGGAGAGCGTGGTCGCCGCATTGCGCGCGATGCGGCCCGACGACCGGGTGGCCCTCATCGTCGGCGGCATGGACCGTCAACTCGACTATGACCAGATCGACGACTATCTGCTCGCCGGCGCACGTGACGTTCACCTCATCCAGGGGCCGACCAACGGGGCCGAGATCGGGCGCCGTTTCGCCGCGGCACACCCGGAGTCGGTGTACCCGGTGGACAGCCTGCGGGCGGCGGTGCGGACCGCGGCCGCGGTACCAGGCGTGACGGCCGTGCTGCTCTCGCCGGGTGCGGCGAGTTACGACCTATACGCCAACTACGTGGCGAAGGCCGCGGCGTTCTGCGAGTTCATCGATGCCGAGATCGGCGTCTCAGATGCTGTCAGCCAGTCGAACTAACCTGTAACAGTGCCTGATCCATCGACGTACCGGCCCGCGCCGGGAACCATCCCGTTGGAGCCGGGGGTGTACCGGTTCCGGGATCCGCACGGCCGGGTCATCTATGTCGGTAAGGCCAAGAGCCTCCGTAGTCGGCTGAACTCGTACTTCGCCGACCTGTCGGCGCTCGCACCGCGCACCCGCCAGATGGTAACCACGGCCGGCAGTGTCGAGTGGACGGTCGTCACGACCGAAGTCGAAGCGCTGCAACTGGAATACAACTGGATCAAGGAATTCGATCCCCGGTTCAACATCCGGTACCGCGACGACAAGTCGTACCCCGTGCTGGCGGTGACCCTGGGCGAGGAGTACCCGCGGCTGTTCGTCTACCGCGGCCCGCGTCGCAAAGGCGTCCGGTACTTCGGCCCGTACGCGCACGCCTGGGCCATCCGCGAGACGCTCGATCTGCTGATGCGGGTTTTCCCGGCGCGTACCTGTTCGGCTGGAGTTTTCAAGCGGCACAACCAGATCGGGCGACCCTGCCTGCTGGGCTACATCGACAAGTGCTCGGCTCCGTGCGTCGGGCGGGTGACCGCCGCCGAGCACCGCAAGATCGTCGACGACTTCTGCGACTTCCTGGCCGGCAAGACCGACCGGCTGGCCCGCGACATGGAACAGCAGATGGCCGAGGCCGCCGAGGAACTGGAGTTCGAGCGGGCCGCGCGGTTGCGGGACAACATCTCGGCGCTCAAGCGCGCACTGGAGAAGCAGGCCGTGGTGCTCGGTGACGGCACCGACGCCGACGTGGTGGCCTTCGCCGACGACGACCTGGAAGCCGCCGTGCAGGTCTTCCATGTCCGCGGCGGCCGGGTCCGGGGTCAGCGCGGGTGGGTCATCGAGAAGTCCGGCGAACCAGGGGAGTCCGGCGTGGACTACCTGGTGAGCCAGTTCCTCACGCAGTTCTACGGCGATCAGGCCGAACTGCGCGGAACCGGACCGACCGACGAGACCACCAACCCGGTGCCCAAAGAGGTTCTGGTGCCGGTACTTCCGGACAACGCCGGCGAACTCGCCGACTGGCTGTCCGGCCTGCGGGGCTCCCGCGTGCAGCTGCGGGTGGCGCAGCGCGGCGACAAGAAGGCCCTGGCCGACACGGTGCAGCGCAATGCGCAGGGTGCGCTGGCGCAGCACAAGCTCAAGCGGGCCGGCGACTTCAACGCCAGATCCGAAGCACTGCAAAGCATTCAGGATTCGCTCGAGCTGGACGACGCGCCGCTGCGCATCGAGTGCGTCGACATCAGCCACGTGCAGGGCACCGACGTGGTGGCCTCGCTGGTGGTGTTCGAGGACGGGTTGCCGCGCAAGTCCGACTACCGGCACTACGCGATTCGCGAGGCTGCCGGTGACGGCCGGTCCGACGACGTGGCATCCATTGCCGAGGTGACCCGCCGGCGCTTCGCGCGACATGTCGCCGACACCCAGGTCGTGGACCCCGAAACCACGGATACCGCCGGAACCCCCGCGCGGCCAAAGCGATTCGCGTATCCACCCAACCTGTTCGTCGTCGATGGCGGCGGCCCGCAGGTGAATGCGGCGGCGGCGGTGCTGGACGAATTGGGCATCACCGATGTGGCGGTCATCGGCTTGGCGAAACGCCTGGAAGAGGTGTGGGTTCCCGAACAGCCGGACCCGCTGATCATGCCGCGCAACAGCGAGGGCCTGTATCTGCTGCAGCGAGTGCGCGACGAAGCCCACCGGTTCGCCATCACCTATCACCGCAGCAAGCGGTCCAAGCGGATGACGGCGTCGGTGCTCGACGCGATCCCCGGTCTCGGCGAGCATCGGCGCAAGGCGTTGGTCACGCACTTCGGTTCGGTGGCGCGGTTGAAGGAGGCCGGCGTCGACGAACTGACCGCGGTGCCGGGCATCGGGGCGGCGACGGCGCAGGCAGTGGTCGATGCGCTGAGGTCTGATTCCCCGGGGCCCGATTCCCAGCCGGAATCGGGGGCGGCGCCGACCGATATCGGCAATGATCGGACAGGGCAGTGAGCGCAGCACCAGCGGATGAGCAGCGGGGGATGAACGAAGTCGTGACGGACGATCAGATGGACGGTGCAGCTGGTGACGCCGCCGGTGAAATCGACGTGGTCCTGGTCACGGGGTTGTCCGGCGCCGGCCGTGGCACCGCCGCCAAGGTGCTCGAGGATCTCGGCTGGTACGTCGCCGACAACCTGCCGCCGGAGCTCATCACCCGCATGGTCGAGCTGGGTCTGGCGGCCGGTTCCCGCATCACCAAGCTGGCCGTGGTGATGGACGTCCGGTCCCGGGGCTTCACCGGCGACCTGGATTTTGTTCGCCGTGAATTGGCGACCCGCAGCGTCGTTCCGCGAGTGCTGTTTCTGGAGGCGTCCGACGACATCCTGGTGCGCCGCTACGAGCAGAACCGCCGCAGCCACCCACTGCAGGGCAATCAGACGCTCGCGGAAGGTATTGCCGCCGAGCGGAGATTGCTGGAGTCGGTGCGCGCAACGGCCGATCTGATCATCGACACCTCGACGCTGCCGGTGCCGGCGCTGCGTGCCAGCATCGAACGCGCCTTCAGTGGGGAGGCTGTGGCCGGGACGAGCGTGACGGTCGAATCTTTCGGCTATAAATATGGTCTGCCGATGGATGCCGACACCGTGATGGATGTCCGGTTCCTTCCGAATCCGCATTGGGTCGACGAGTTGCGGCCCCACACCGGGCAACATCCGGCGGTTCGGGACTACGTGCTGGGACAAGAGGGCGCCGCCGAGTTCCTGGACACCTACCATCGGCTGCTGGGGGTTGTGATCGACGGCTATCGCAGGGAGGGGAAGCGCTATATGACGGTGGCCATCGGCTGCACCGGCGGCAAGCATCGCAGTGTTGCGATCGCCGAGGCGCTGGCCAACCGGCTGCGTGGTGGCGACCACCTGACCGTGCGGGTGCTGCACCGGGATCTGGGGCGCGAATGACGGAAGATCGCGCACCCGCGCGCATCGTGGCGCTGGGCGGCGGCCACGGTCTGTACGCGACGCTGTCCGCGGCGCGGCGGTTGACGCCACATGTCACCGCCGTCGTCACCGTCGCCGATGACGGTGGTTCGTCCGGCCGGCTGCGTTCCGAACTGGACATCGTGCCGCCGGGTGATCTGCGAATGGCATTGGCGGCCTTGGCATCTGACAGTCCGCACGGACAGCTGTGGGCCACCATCATCCAGCACCGCTTCAACGGCAGCGGCGCGCTGGCCGGTCACCCGATCGGCAACCTCCTGCTCGCCGGCCTCAACGAGGTGCTGGCCGACCCGGTGGCCGCGCTCGACGAGCTCGGCCGGATTCTGGGGGTCAAAGGCCGGGTGCTGCCGATGTGTCCCATCGCGCTGCAGATCGAGGCGGACGTATCCGGGCTCGAGGCCGATCCGCGGATGAGTCGCGTGATCCGCGGCCAGGTCGCGGTCGCCACCACACCGGGCAAGGTGCGCCGGGTCCGGCTGCAGCCGGGTGATCCGCCGGCCACCCGGCAGGCGGTCGATGCCATCATGTCGGCCGATCTCGTGGTGCTCGGGCCGGGCTCGTGGTTCAGCAGCGTGATCCCGCATGTGCTGGTGCCCCAGCTACTGGCCGCACTGCAGGCGACCTCGGCGCGTCGGGCACTGGTGCTCAATCTCGCCGCCGAGCCGGGGGAGACCGCCGGGTTCTCCGCCGAACGGCATGTGCACGTGCTGTCACAACACGCCCCGGGCCTGACGGTGCACGACATCATCGTCGATGCGGCGAGCGTGCCCAGCGAGCGGGAGCGCGACCAACTGCGGCGGGCGGCGTCGTTTCTCGACGCCCAGGTCGAGTTTGCTGACGTATCCCGACCTGGTACACCTTTACATGACCCGGCACGGCTTGCGGCTGCTCTGGAGCGGGTGCGTCTCAACGGCAGCGCACCGGCCCGGCCCGCATACGAGCCATCCACTCCCGCCGCTCGGTCGGCCGACGGATTCCGTCAGCAGCCGACCCCTGAAGGACCAAGAGGTGACGATTCGTGGCGATGACGTCGGAAGTGAAGGACGAGCTGAGCCGGCTGGTCGTCAACTCGGTGACCGCGCGCCGGGCCGAGGTGGCGTCGCTGCTGCGGTTCGCCGGCGGCCTCCACATCGTGGCCGGCCGCGTCGTCGTCGAGGCCGAGGTCGACCTGGGCAGCATCGCCCGGCGACTGCGCAAGGACATCTACGACCTGTACGGCTACAACGCCGTCGTGCACGTGCTGTCGGCCAGCGGCATCCGCAAGAGCACCCGGTACGTGGTGCGCGTCGCGCAGGACGGCGAGGCGCTGGCGCGCCAGACCGGTCTGCTCGATCTGCGTGGCCGGCCCGTTCGCGGTCTGCCGGCCCAGGTGGTCGGCGGTAGCGTCGGCGACGCCGAGGCGGCGTGGCGCGGCGCGTTCCTGGCCCACGGTTCGCTGACCGAGCCCGGGCGGTCGTCGGCGCTGGAGGTCAGCTGCCCCGGACCGGAGGCGGCGCTGGCATTGGTCGGTGCGGCCCGCCGGCTCGGAGTCAGTGCCAAGGCGCGTGAGGTCCGTGGCAGTGATCGGGTGGTGGTGCGCGACGGCGAGGCCATCGGTGCGTTGCTGACCCGGATGGGCGCCCAGGACACCCGGCTCAACTGGGAAGAGCGGCGCATGCGCCGCGAGGTGCGCGCGACCGCCAACCGGTTGGCCAACTTCGACGACGCGAACCTGCGCCGGTCCGCGCGCGCGGCCGTCGCGGCCGCGGCGCGGGTGGAGCGGGCCCTCGACATCCTCGGTGACACGGTGCCCGACCATCTGTCCGCCGCCGGCCGGTTGCGCGTCGAGCACCGGCAGGCATCCCTCGAGGAACTCGGCCGGCTGGCCGACCCGCCGATGACGAAAGACGCTGTGGCAGGCCGGATTCGGCGCCTGCTGTCGATGGCCGACCGGAAGGCGAAGTTGGACGGCATCCCCGACACTGAGTCGGCCGTCACCCCGGACCTGCTCGACGACGCCTAGCGCGAGTCTCCGGTACCGCACGTGAGGTTCCTCACCGCACTAGGCTGGCTGAGGATTCACCGCATGACCTGTCCAGGGATACCGGCAAAGGAGCACAGCAGTGACTATTCGGATCGGCGTCAACGGTTTCGGGCGCATCGGGCGTAACTTCTTCCGGGCCCTGGATGCGCAGCAAGCGCAAGGTCAGAACACCGATCTGGAGATCGTGGCGGTCAACGATCTGACGTCGACCGATGCGCTGGCGCATCTGCTGAAGTTCGATTCGATCCTGGGCCGGCTGCCCTATGAGGTGCGCGCCGAAGGCGACACCCTCGTGGTGGGCGACACCAAGATCAAGGCACTGGCCATCAAGGAAGGCCCGGCGGCGTTGCCGTGGGGTGAGCTCGGGGTGGACATCGTGGTGGAGTCCACGGGCATCTTCACCGACGCGGCGAAGGCGAAAGGGCATCTGGATGCCGGGGCCAGGAAGGTGATCATCTCCGCGCCGGCCACCGGTGAAGACATCACCATCGTGATGGGTGTCAACGACGACAAGTACGACGGCACTCAGAACATCATCTCGAACGCCTCGTGCACCACGAACTGCCTGGGCCCGATCGCCAAGGTGCTCAACGACGAGTTCGGCATCGTGCGGGGCCTGATGACCACGATCCACGCCTACACCCAGGATCAGAACCTGCAGGACGGGCCGCACAAGGATCTGCGCCGCGCCCGTGCGGCCGCGATCAATATCGTGCCGACCTCCACCGGTGCGGCCAAGGCCATCGGTCTGGTGTTGCCCGAGCTCAAGGGAAAGTTGGACGGGTACGCGCTGCGGGTGCCGGTGCCCACCGGGTCGGTGACCGACCTGACCGCCGAGCTGGGTAAGTCCGCGTCGGCGGCGGAGATCAACGCCGCGATGCAGGCCGCCGCCGAGGGGCCGCTCAAGGGGATTCTCAAGTATTACGACGCGCCGATCGTGTCGTCCGATATCGTCACCGACCCGCACAGTTCGCTGTTCGATTCCGGGTTGACCAAGGTCATCGACAACCAGGCCAAGGTCGTCTCCTGGTACGACAACGAATGGGGCTACTCCAACCGGATCGCTGATCTGGCTGCGCTGGTCGGCAAGTCGCTGTAGATGGCAAGTGAAGCAACAGAAAGACAGGTATGAGCATCAAGACCCTCGATGAGTTGCTGGGAGAAGGTGTAGAAGGGCGGGGCGTTCTGGTCCGTTCCGACCTCAACGTCCCGCTCGACGATGACGGCAACATCACCGATCTCGGCCGGATCATCGCCTCCGTCCCGACGCTGTCCGCGTTGGCCGACGCAGGTGCCAAGGTCGTCATCACCGCCCACCTCGGCCGGCCCAAAGGCGGGCCGGAGCCCAAGTTCTCGCTGGCGCCGGTTGCCGCAGCGCTGGGGGAGAAGCTGGGCCGGCACGTCCAGCTGGCCGGTGACGTCGTCGGCACCGACGCGCTCGCCCGCGCCGAGGGACTGACCGACGGCGACGTGCTGCTGCTGGAGAACATCCGCTTCGACCCGCGCGAGACCAGCAAGGACGACGCCGAGCGCGCGGCCCTGGCCCGTGAACTGGCGGCTCTGGTCGAGGGCCCCGACGGTTCGCCGGGCGCGTTCGTCTCCGACGGCTTCGGGGTCGTGCACCGCAAGCAGGCTTCGGTGTACGACGTCGCGAACATCCTGCCGCACTATGCCGGCACACTGGTGGACGCCGAGGTCAAGGTGCTCGAGCAGCTGACCAGCTCCACCGAGCGGCCCTACGCCGTCGTCCTCGGCGGGTCAAAGGTCTCCGACAAGCTCGCCGTCATCGAGAACCTCGCCACCAAGGCCGACAGCATCATCATCGGCGGGGGTATGTGCTTCACCTTCCTTGCGGCCCAAGGACTTTCGGTCGGCACCTCGCTGCTGCAGGAGGAGATGATCGACACCTGTAAGCGCCTGCTCGACACCTACGCCGACGTCATCCACCTCCCCGTCGACATCGTGGTGGCCGACAAGTTCGCCGCCGACGCCGCGTCGGAGACAGTCGCATCCGACCGGATCCCGGACGGCAAGATGGGCCTGGACATCGGACCCGAGTCGGTGAAGCGCTTCACCGCGCTGCTCTCCAACGCCAAGACGGTGTTCTGGAACGGCCCGATGGGCGTCTTCGAGTTCCCGGCGTTCGCCGACGGCACCAAGGGCGTCGCCGAGGCCATCATCACCGCAACGTCCAAGGGCGCGTTCAGCGTCGTCGGCGGCGGTGACTCGGCTGCCGCGGTTCGCCAGCTCGAACTGGCCGAAGACGGCTTCTCCCACATCTCGACCGGTGGCGGCGCGTCGCTGGAGTACCTCGAGGGCAAGACCCTCCCGGGCATCGAAGTGCTGGGGTCGTAGGCATGGCGCGCAAGCCCCTCATCGCCGGCAACTGGAAGATGAACCTCAACCATTTCGAGGCCATCGCTCTGGTGCAGAAGATCGCATTCGCCTTGCCGGACAAGTACTTCGCCAAGGTCGACGTGACCGTCCTGCCGCCGTTCACCGACCTGCGCAGCGTGCAGACCCTGGTCGACGGCGACAAGCTCCTGCTCACCTACGGCGCCCAGGACGTGTCACAGCACGACTCCGGTGCCTACACCGGTGAGGTCAGCGGTGCTTTCCTGGCCAAGCTGGGCTGCACGTTCGTCGTCGTCGGACACTCCGAGCGCCGGACCTACCACCACGAGGACGACACGCTGGTCGCCGCCAAGGCGAAGGCGGCACTCAAGCACGGTCTGACCCCGATCGTGTGTATCGGCGAGGGGCTCGACATCCGCGAGGCCGGTAACCACGTCGAGTACTGCACCAGTCAGCTCCAGGGCTCGCTGGCCGGGCTCTCGGCGGACCAGATCAGCCAGGTGGTCATCGCCTACGAACCCGTCTGGGCCATCGGCACCGGCCGGGTGGCCAGCGCCGCCGACGCGCAGGAGGTGTGCGCGGCGATCCGCTCGACCCTCGCAGAGTTGGCGTCGCCCGAGATCGCCGCGACCGTCCGCGTGCTCTACGGCGGCTCGGTCAATGCCAAGAACGTCGGCGAGCTCGTGGCGAAGCCCGATGTCGACGGTGCACTGGTCGGCGGTGCCTCGCTCGACGGCGAGCAGTTCGCGATGCTCTCGGCGATCGCCGCGGGCGGACCGCTGCCCTGATTCCGCGGTGTGGGGGCCGGCCCTAGTTGGCCGGCTCCAACACCATGGTGGGCAGATTGCCCCGGACCACGCCGCCCGGGAGCGGCCTCGTCGTCGTCAACGGCGCGTCAGCTGCCTTGGCAGGCGGCGCGTGGCAACCTGTCTCGGGATCCATGCCAGGGACGCCCCCGGAATCGATGCAGCACAGATCGGCGTTGCGGACCGTCTTTTTCATGCAGTTGTCGTAGGCCTCGATATCCCACGTGTCGTCGCTGGGCGCGGCGAGCGATATTGCCGGTGTCGTCAGCGCAAATGCGGCAGTCAGCAAAGCGGCGGAAACAATTTTGAGCGCTTTCACGGTGGCCTCCAATCAGGCCGATAACCGAACGTTTACCTGTCCATAGTGCGCCGTTGTCGGGAGTTGTGCCGCGAAACTGCGATGTTTCTGAGCAAATCTGGCAAACCAGCTGTGGTCGAGGTGGCGACGCCACGGTGGACCGCGGCAGGGGGACGGCGCCCTACCCGGTAAGCTGTGGGTCATGATTTTGGCCCTGCAGATCACGCTGATCATCACCAGCGTGTTGGTTGTGTTGCTGGTGTTGCTCCACCGGGCCAAGGGAGGCGGTCTGTCGACCCTGTTCGGCGGCGGCGTGCAGTCCAGCCTGTCCGGCTCGACCGTCGTCGAGAAGAACCTCGACCGGTTGACCTACTTCATCACGGGCATCTGGCTGGTGTCGATCATCGGCATCGCGCTGCAGATCAAGTACGGCGCCTAGCTTCAGACTCACAGAACCGGCCACGCCTGGCAGGCGTGGCCGGTTCTTGTTTGTCCGACAGCAAGTACCCAGCGTCCGCAGGGCGGGTGCTTATGCCGATGACAGGGGACGCTTAGCACCGGCACCTACGCTCGCCTCGTGGTGCATCTTCTTCGTATCGGCGCGAGCGCCGTGGCGATACTCGGCCTCGCCACCGGAGTGGCCGCTGCCGACCCACTGCCGGTCGCCGACGTGCAGCAGACCGTCAGCACCGAAGACGGTTGGCGCCTTGGGGTTTCGCTCACCCAGATGACCGTGAACTCGGTACCCAACATGGCCGCGACAGCCTTTACCCGTGAGGGTTTCGTCACCGGGCGGGCCGAGGCCACTATCGACGGGAGCGGTTCGTCTGCGGTCAACAACGGAACGCTGATCGTGGGCCTGCAACTCGGCTGCCAGGTCGACCTCAGCGAAGGTGCCAGCGTCGGCGGCGACGCCGACATCGGCATCAATCCTGGATTCAGCGGAAACGTGCTGAATGCCATCGGTCCCTACGCCGATCTGGGAGGAAACGTCTCGGTGAACCTGCTGCCGGGAACGATCACCAACGTGGTCCTGGGCAAGAAATCGCTCAAGGGCCGCACCGGTGGCATCACCGTGCACGACGCCCACGTCAAGGTCGACGCGTGCGGCGGTGCGGTGGCCATCCGGTTCTTCGCGACGGTGACCATCGACACCGACAAGAACGACGACAGTGTGAACGCCTACGGCGACGTCCTGCAGCTATGAGCGTCGCGCGAACGTCTGTCATATCGGGCCGTCGATGGGTCGCGGCGGCCGGCGTCGCGGTGGCGGCCTGGTTCACCGTCTGTCCGCCGGTTGCCCGTGCCGACTGCACCGGCGCCGGTGACTTCGGCGCCGGATCCGGTTGCGCGCCACCGGGTGGCGGCAGCTCGTCGGCCAAGGCCTGGCCGCCGACATCGGTCGACTGGCCGCCGACCGTGGACTCGGACAGTGGCAGCGGGGGCGGCGACGGCAGCGCCGATTCGCATCCGATCGTGCTGCCCGACGGGCAGAAGCCATCGACGACGACATCGCGTGCCTCCGGTGCCCCGGCCACGCCGTCGGTACCCATTGTCCCGGTCGGTTCCCCGTGATCCAGGCAGCCGTGCCCTGCGCCGCCGGCGCCGGGCGTCGATACTGAGGTGATGGCAGAGGTTCCGAACGCTCCCGACACCGCGCTGCTGCCGATCGGCTCGGTCCAGCGCACCGAACTCGGCCGCGAGGCCACCGAACCCATGCGCGAAGACATCCGATTGCTCGGGGCCATCCTCGGCGACACGGTGCGCGAGCAGAACGGTGACGCCGTCTTCGATCTGGTCGAACGTGCGCGCGTGGAATCGTTCCGGGTGCGGCGATCGGAGATCGACCGGGCGGAGCTGGCAGCGCTGTTCTCCGGCATCGACATTCATCAGGCGATCCCGGTGATCCGGGCATTCACCCACTTCGCGCTACTGGCCAATGTCGCCGAGGACATCCACCGCGAGCGGCGGCGCGCCGTGCACGTGGCGGCCGGCGAACCGCCGCAAGACAGCAGCCTGGCCGCGACGTACCGCAAGCTGGACGAAGCCGGGGGACTGGACGCGGCGGCCGTTGCCGATGCACTGCGCGGCGCGCTGGTGTCGCCGGTGATCACCGCCCATCCCACCGAGACCCGGCGGCGGACCATCTTCGACACCCAGAACCGGATCACCGACCTGATGCGGCTGCGACTGCACGGACACACCCAGACGCGCGACGGCCGCGACCTCGAGACCGAGCTGCGCCGGCACATCCTCACCCTGTGGCAGACCGCGCTGATCCGCTTGTCGCGGTTGAAGATTCAAGACGAGATCGCCACCGGGCTGCGCTACTACCCGGCCGCGCTCTTCGACGTCATCCCACAGGTCAACGCAGAGGTGCGCACCGCGCTGCAGGCGCGGTGGCCGGGTGAGCCGCTGCTGGAGACGCCGATCCTGCGGCCCGGTTCGTGGATCGGCGGTGACCGCGACGGCAACCCCAACGTGACCGCCGACGTGGTGCGCCTGGCTACCGGCAGCGCGGCCTACACCGCGTTCGACCGCTACTTCGCCGAACTCCTTGCGCTGGAACATGAGCTCTCCATGTCGGCACGGCTGGTCCGGGTCAGCGATGCGCTGCAGGCGCTGGCCGACCAGCATCCCGAGCCGGCCCATGCCGACGAACCGTACCGTCAGACGCTGCACGTGATCCGCGCGCGCCTGACGGCCACCGCCGCCGAGATCCTCGACCGGCAACCCGAGCACGAACTGGACCTCGGGCTGCCGCAGTACACCACGCCGGCCGAGTTGCTGGCCGATCTGGATGTCATCGACGCCTCGCTGCGCGCCGGTGGCACCAGTGTGCTGGCTGACGACCGGCTGGCCCGGCTGCGAGAGTCGGTGCGCGTCTTCGGCTTCCACTTGTGTGGGCTGGACCTGCGGCAGAACTCCGACGTGCACGAGCAGGTGGTCGCCGAGCTGCTGGCCTGGGCCGGTGTGCACCCCGATTACGCGTCGCTGCCGGAGGACGAGCGCGTCGCCGTCCTGGTGGCAGAACTGTCCACCCGCCGGCCGCTGGTGGGCCGCGAAGCGCAGTTGTCGGAACTGGCCCGCAAGGAACTCGACATCGTCGCGGCGGCCGCCCGGGCGGTCGAGGTCTTCGGACCGCAGGCCGTGCCCAACTACATCATCTCGATGTGTCAGTCGGTGTCCGATCTCCTGGAAGCCGGCGTGCTGCTCAAAGAGGCGGGCCTGCTCGACGCGGCCGGGCCCGAGCCGTACAGCCCGGTCGGCATCGTGCCGCTGTTCGAAACCATCGACGACCTGCAACGCGGATCATCGATTCTGGAAGCGGCCCTTGCCATTCCGCTGTACCGCTCGATCGTCACCGCCCGGGACGACCACCAGGAGGTCATGCTCGGTTATTCGGACTCCAACAAGGATGGCGGGTACCTGGCGGCCAACTGGGCGCTGTATCGGGCCGAGCTCGATCTCGTGGAATCGGCCCGCAAGACCGGAATCCGGCTGCGGCTCTTCCATGGCCGGGGCGGCACCGTCGGCCGCGGCGGCGGCCCGAGCTACGACGCGATCCTTGCCCAGCCTCCCGGCGCGGTCAGGGGGTCGCTGCGGATCACCGAGCAGGGCGAGGTGATCGCCGCCAAGTACGCCGAACCTCATGCGGCACATCGCAATCTCGAGACCCTCCTCGCCGCGACCCTGGAGTCGACCCTGCTCGACGTCGAAGGACTCGGCGACGCCGCGGCACCTGCCTACGATGTGCTGGACGACCTTGCTGCCCGGGCGCAACGTGCCTACAGCGAATTGGTCCACGACACACCGGGATTCGTCGAGTACTTCAAGGCGTCGACGCCCGTCAGCGAGATCGGTGCGCTCAACATCGGGAGCCGCCCGACGTCCCGCAAGCCGACCACCTCGATCGCCGATCTGCGGGCCATCCCGTGGGTACTGGCCTGGAGCCAGTCGCGCGTCATGCTGCCCGGCTGGTACGGCACCGGGACCGCGTTCGAGGAGTTCGTCGACAACACCGATGGCGGCCTCGACGTGCTGCAGGACCTGTACGCCAAGTGGCCGTTCTTCCGGACCGTGCTGTCCAACATGGCGCAGGTGCTGGCCAAGTCGGATCTCGGTCTCGCAGCGCGATATTCGGAGCTCGTGGACGACGAGGCGCTGCGCCACCGGGTGTTCGACAAGATCGCCGCCGAACATGAGCGCACCATCCGGATGCACGCGCTGATCACCGGTCACGACGACCTGCTCGCCGACAACCCGGCCCTCGCGCGGTCGGTGTTCAACCGGTTCCCGTACCTGGAGCCGCTGAACCACCTCCAGGTCGAGCTGCTGCGCCGCTACCGCTCGGGTGACGACGACGAACTCGTGCAACGCGGCATCCTGCTGACCATGAGTGGGCTGGCGACCGCACTGCGCAACAGCGGGTAGGGGCGGGCACGCGCGTCGAAGTGCCTAACGGTGCGAGGCGCGCTGGTGCGCAAAGCCGACGGTGCGAGGTTCACCCGCCGCGGCACGCCTCGGCGCGTCGTGATGCGGCGTAACCGAGCGTCGACTCAGCTTGTGGGACTGTCGCTTTCGCCGCCCTCGTCGTCGCTCTCGGGTGGGTAGAGGGTGGGGTGGTGGTATTGGTTGGTTCGCGGTTGGCCGACGTCCAGTAGTGGTGGTGGGGTCCAGTGGGTGCGGCCGTCGGGGCCCATGGTGGTGCTCCAGCCGCCGGTGTCGGCGGCTCGGTTGTCGGGCCCGCACGCCAGGGTGAGGTTGGTGATGTCGGTGGCGCCGCCGTGTTTCCACGGGACCAGGTGGTGGGCTTGGGAGCGCGAGGCGGGGGCGGTGCAGTTGGGTCGGGTGCAGCCCAGGTGGGCGGCGAACAACGCGAGGCGCTGGCCCGGTGATGCGGTGCGGCGGGCCCGGGCTAGATACAGCGGGATACTGGTGTGCTGGTCGAACACCGTCAGGTAGTGGTGCGCACCGCCGGCGGCCATGCGGATCAGGTCCCGGATCGGCAGTTTGGTGCCCGTATGTGTGACAGCGACACCGGTGCCGCGCTGCAGGTCGGTAACGGTGGCGGTGGCGACCACGGTGACCGGGAGGCCGTTGAGGTGACCGAGCATGCGCGATTGCAGGATCATGCGGCCGACCATTTTGTAGGCGTCGTGCCGGCGTTGGGCCGGGGTGCGGGTGTCGCCCGCGATCTGTTCTTGGGTGGGTGTGCCAGAGATGCAGGGCTGCGGGTCGGCGGGGTTGCACATGCCGGGTGCGGCCCACTTGTCGTTGATCGCGTCCCAGTAGGCGCGGGTTTCGGCGTCAATGGTGCCGCTGATCTCGGAGGTGTGGTCGGAGCGTTGCTTGCCGGTGGTCATGCCGCGTTTGGGATGCGGTTCTGAATCGTCGGGTTCGGGGCCGTCCGGATCGAGTGCGTCCATCAGCTTTTTCGCCACGGCCCGCAGTTCCTCGGGGGTTTGGTGCCGCGCCCCGGCCACTAGCGATTGTTCGCACTGGGTGGTGGTGGCCAGGTCAACCCACAACGGCAGATTGGCCAGCAAGTTCGCGATCACCTCGATGTGCTCGGCGTTGAGGTCACCGGCAGCCTGAGCCCGAGCCACCTCCTCCCACAAGGGCGGCAAAGCCTCTCCGGTCAGTCCGGTACGCGGGCCGACGTGTTCGCCGTGGCGGACCCGCCGCCGCGCATCCTCACTGCTGATGTGCAACCGGATGCGCAGCACGTCGGCCCAGTTCTTCCCGCCGATCTCTTTCGGTGTGGTTTGGGCCCGCAGACCGGCCAGCAGGGCGTGGTCGGCAGCCGGGAAGCGGCGCATCAGTTTCTCGCGGCGGGACAGCAGTTCGAGTTGGTCGCGGACTGACAGGCCGCTGTAATCGAATGAGTTGAGTTCGGTGACCACCTCCTCGGCCGCGGTATACGCGGCGAAGATGGCGGCCCGATCACTTCCCATACATCGAACACTAGTTCGAACCACCGACAAGAAACCGCCGCCCGTGTGACGCTAGTCACCTATCGTGACCAGCGCGCACAAAGTGACCAAAGTTTTCTTTACAACTGCGCTACGGAGCCCAGTCGCGTACTGACTTCAGCACGCTACGCACCGCGTTCTCTGTGACCGTGATCGGTGACAGGACTGTCTCGGCGACGCCGACGATGGCCTCGACGCGCGTCACGATCGCTTCCATTCGGTCGACCACGCCGAAGATGCGCGGCGCGAGCTCGTCGATCTGGGTGATGGTCTCGTTGAACCGCGACATTGTGGTGTCGAGGTCGCCCGTCAGTGTGCTCAGGGTCGACAGCGTGCCTTCCATGTCGACGAGCAGCGAGTCGACCTGGGACACCATGACGTCGGCGTTCAACGCGGCGTCCGTCAACGTTCGGATGCGGCCGCGCACGGGTCGTGAACGACCGTCGCCTTTGTCGACCATGGCTACAGTTTCGCCGCGGCGGCCTCGTCGAGCAACCACACGGTCGCCTCGGTGCCGATCGCGCCGGCCGCTGGAATGTCTTCTGCCGCTGCGCCACCGACGGCGGCTGCCACCGCGTCCGCCTTCTCCGCGCCGGCCACGACCAGCCAGACCTGACGGGAGCGACGGACCGCGGGCAGCGTCAGTGTGATCCGGCGCGGCGGCGGCTTGGGGGAGTCGGTGACGCCGACGACGTACCGCTCGGTCTCTCGGACGGCAACGGTGTGCGGGAACAGTGAGTTGACGTGTCCCTCGCCGCCCATGCCCATCAGGTGCACGTCGAATTCCGGTGTCGGCGAACCGTTCCCGGCTACCAAGGCCAGTTCGCGCTCGTAGGCGGCGGCCGCCGCGTCGATGTCGTCGCCGAACTCACCGTCACTCGCGGCCATCGCGTGCACGTTGTCCGCCGGGATGGCAACGGAATTCAGCAGCGCTTCCCGGGCCTGCTTGATATTCCGGTCGGCATCGTCGGCCGGGACGTAGCGGTCGTCACCCCAGAACAGATGCACCTTGGCCCAGTCGATCGGATGTCCACCGACATGCTTGAGCAGCTTGATGCCGGTGCCGCCGCCGGTCAATACGATGTACGCGATGCCGCGGGCCTCGATGGCGCTGTTGATGGCCGCGACGAGGCGATCGCCCACCGCGGTCACCAAAGCGTCAGAATCGGAATACTTTTCGATGATCTGCTCAGGCATAAATGACCTTGTCCAGGCCCTGCAGGGCACGGTGGTAGATCTCGTCGGCATCGAGCCGGCGCATCTCTTCGGCGAGGCAGTCGCGTGCTTCCCTGCGGGCCAAGGGAATCCGTGCCTCCGGCCGGCCGGTGCGGGTGAGCGACGCGGTGACTCCGGTTTGTGGCCGGCTCAACGTGATGGTTTCGGTCGGCCGGGTCAGCACGACTTTGAGCTCGCCGACCGCGCGCGTGACCGGCCCGTCGATGCAGGCCGCCAGCCAGCCGGCCAGAATGTCCAGGGCCGGTTCGTCTTTCAGCCCTGATACCAGCGCTTCGGTGATCGGTTCGTAGGGTGCCTGGTCCAAGGCGGCGGCGAGTAGCGCCCGCCAGTACGTCACCCTGCTCCAGGCCAGATCGGTGTCCCCCGATGTGTATCCGGCCAACCGGCTCTTGATACACACCTGCGGGTCTTCACCATTGGTGGCGTCGGTGATCCGGCGGATCGCCAGCTTGCCCAGCGGATCGGCCGCCGGCACCGCCGGTGCCACGTCGGGCCACCAGGTGACCACCGGGGTGTCCGGCAGCAGGAATGGCGTCACGACGCTACTGGCATGGCCGGCCAGGGGGCCCGAAAGGCGCAGCACCACAACCTCATTGGCGCCGGCATCGCGACCCACCCGCAGCTGCGCGTCGAGGCGGGCTTCGGTGGCCAGACGGTCACCCGGGATCACGACGATCACACGGCACGGGTGTTCGCGACTCGCGGTGTTGGCCGCCTCGATCGCCTCTTCCAGGATGGCCTCGGTGTCGGGAGCCACCACCAGGGTCAGTACGCGGCCGAGGGTGATGGCACCGCCCTCTTCGCGCAGGGAGACGATCTTCTTGTTGATGGCACCGGTGTTGGTGTCGGGCAGATCGAGAATCATGGCCGCCTCCATTCGCGGCCCGAGCGCCGCAGCATCTCGAACGCTGACTCCGGCCCCCAGGTGCCCGACTCGTAGGCCTCGGGCCGTCCGCCGTCCTTGTCCTGCGCGGCCCAATGCTCCAGTGCGGGATCGAGAATCTTCCACGACAACTCGACTTCGGCATTCACCGGGAACAGCGAGGGCTCACCGAGCAGGACGTCGAGGATCAGCCGCTCGTAGGCTTCGGGGGAGTCCTCGGCGAACGCCGAACCGTACGAGAAGTCCATGCTCACATCGCGGACCTCCATGAGATGCCCGGGCACCTTCGAACCGAACCGCAGGGTGATGCCCTCGTCGGGCTGCACCCGGATCACCAGCGCGTTCTGACCGAGCTCGTCGGTCATCGTGGCATCGAACGGCAGGTGCGGGGCCCGCTTGAACACCAATGCGATCTCGGTGACCCTGCGCCCCAACCGTTTTCCGGTGCGTAGATAGAACGGCACGCCGGCCCAGCGCCGGGTGTCGACTTCCACGGTGATGGCCGCGAAGGTCTCGGTGGTCGAAGTCGACGAGAACCCTTCTTCATCGAGCAGCCCGACCACCTTCTGCCCGCCCTGCCAGCCGGCGGCGTACTGACCGCGCGCCGTGGTCTCGTCCAGCGGCTCGGCCAGGCGGGTCGCCGACAGCACCTTGATCTTCTCGGCCTGCAGTTCATGCGGCGAGAAGTTGACCGGCTCCTCCAGCGCCGTCAGCGCCAGCAGTTGCAGGAGGTGGTTCTGGATGACGTCGCGGGCGGCGCCCACGCCGTCGTAATAGCCGCCGCGTCCACCGAGGCCGATGTCCTCGGCCATGGTGATCTGCACACTGTCGACGTAATGCGCGTTCCACACGGGCTCGAACAGTTCGTTGGCGAACCGCAGCGCCAAGATGTTCTGGACGGTCTCCTTGCCCAGGTAATGGTCGATGCGGAACACCGACGATTCCGGGAACACGCTGTTGACCACCCCGTTGAGGGCTTCGGCGCTGGCCAGGTCGTGACCGAACGGCTTCTCGATGACCACCCGGCTCCAGGACCCGTCGGGCTTGTTGGCCAGACCCGAGGTGGACAGTTGCTCACACACCTGGGGGAACGCGTTCGGCGGAATCGACAGGTAGAACGCGTGATTGCCACCGGTGCCGCGTTCCTCGTCGAGCTTGTGCAACGTGTCGCGCAGCCGTTCGAAGGCGGCATCGTCGTCGAACGTGCCCTGCACGAACCGGAATCCCTCGGCGAGGCGGTCCCAGACCTCCTGGCGGAACGGTGTCCGCGCATGCTGCTTGACGGCGTCGTAGACGACCTGGCCGAAATCCTCATCGGCCCAGTCCCGCCGCGCGAAGCCGACCAAGGCGAACGAGGGCGGCAGAAGCCCCCGGTTGGCCAGGTCGTAGATCGCCGGCATCAGCTTCTTACGGGCGAGATCACCCGTGACGCCGAAGATCACCACCGCGCACGGGCCGGCGATGCGGGGCATGCGCTTGTCGCGCTTGTCCCGCAGGGGGTTCACCCAATCCGCCGGCCGCCCGCTGCTGTCGCTCATTGCCTGTGTCCTCGGCTCTTCGCGCAAGCGCTCATCGCAAAGCGTCGAGTTGACCCTGCGTGGCTTCGAGCAGTTCGCCCCAGGACTTCTCGAACTTTTCCACGCCCTCGACCTCGAGGAGGTTGAACACGTCGTCCAGGTCGATGCCGACGGCCGACAGCTCCTCGAAGACGGCCTGCGCCGCGGCAGCCGTCCCGGAGACGGTGTCGCCGGTGACCTGACCGTGGTCGGCGACCGCTTCGAGGGTCTTCTCCGGCATGGTGTTCACCGTGTCGGCGGCGACCAGTTCGGTGACGTAGAGCGTGTCGGGGTAGTCCGGGTTCTTCACGCCGGTCGACGCCCACAGCGGACGCTGCACGCGAGCACCCTCGGCCTTGAGGTTCGTGAACTGCGGGCCACCGAAGACCTGCTCGAAGGCCGCGTAGGCCAGCCGTGCGTTGGCGACGCCGGCCTTACCGCGCAGACCCAGCGCCGAGCCACCGATCTTCTCCAGCCGCGCGTCGATCTCGGTGTCCACGCGGGACACGAAGAACGAAGCGACAGAATGGATCTTCGACAGGTCGTGGCCGGCTTCGCGGGCCTTCTCGAGCCCGGTCAGGTACGCGTCCATCACGGCGCGGTGCCGCTCCACCGAGAAGATCAGGGTGACGTTGACCGAGATGCCCTCGGCGATCACCGCGGTGATCGCCGGCAGGCCCGCCAGCGTCGCCGGAATCTTGATCAGCAGGTTCGGCCGGTCGACGATCTTCCACAGCTCGATGGCCTGCAGGATCGTCTTGTCGGTGTCGTGCGCCAGCCGCGGGTCGACCTCGATGGACACCCGGCCGTCGACGCCGCCAGAGGCTTCGTACACCTTGGCCAGCACGTCGCAGGCGTTGCGGACGTCATCGGTGGTGACAGTGCGGATGGTGGCGTCCACGTCGGCACCGCGGGACGCCAGCTCGTGCACCTGCTCGTCGTAGGCCGTGCCCTTCGACAGCGCGGCCTGGAAGATCGACGGGTTGGTGGTGACGCCCACGACGCTGCGGGTATTGATCAGCTCGGTGAGGTTCCCCGTCTGCAGCCGCTCCCGGGACAGGTCGTCGAGCCACACGGATACACCGGCGGCGCTCAGCGCCGCAAGGTTCGGGTTCTGAGTCATCTGAATGCTCCTTGTCGGTGGATCGGTTATCTGCGACGGCGAGCCGTCAGTTGTCCAACGAGCGTTCCGCGGCCGCCACAACCGCTTCCGCGGTGAAGCCGAACTCCCGGAACAGCGTCTTGTCGTCAGCCGACGCGCCGTAGTGCTCGATCGAGATGATCTCGCCGGTGTCACCGACCAGCTTGTGCCAAGGCTGGGCGATGCCGGCCTCGACTGCAACTCGTGCCGAGACGTCGGGCGGCAGTACCGCGTCGCGGTACTCCTTGGGCTGCGCCTCGAACCACTCCAGACATGGCATCGACACCACGTAGGCGACGATGTCCTTGTCTGCCAACAGCTTCTGTGCCTCGACGGCCAACTGCACCTCGGAGCCGGTCGCGATGATGATGACGTCCGCGTCGTCGGCCGGGTTGCCGCCACCGAGCACGTAACCACCGCGGGCAGCGCCCTCGGCGTCGGTGCCCTCGAGGACGGGTACCCCTTGGCGGGTCAGGATGAAACCGGTCGGGTTGTTGCCGTGGGTGCGCTGCAGGATGGTGCGCCAGGTGTAGGCGGTCTCGTTCGGGTCGGCGGGACGGACCACCGACAGGTTCGGGATCGCGCGCAGCGCGGCCAGGTGCTCGATCGGCTGGTGCGTCGGACCGTCCTCACCCAGACCGATGGAGTCGTGGGTCCAGATGTAGATCGGGTCGATGTTCATCAGCGCGGCCAACCGCACCGCCGGACGCATGTAGTCGGCGAACTGCAGGAAGGTACCGCCGAACGGGCGCGTCGGACCGTGCAGCACGATGCCGCTCAGGATCGAGCCCATGGCGTGCTCGCGGATGCCGAAGTGCAGCACCCGGCCGTACCAGTCGGCGGTGTAGTCCTCGGTCGAGATCGACGGCGGGCCGAACGACTTCACCCCGTTGATGGTGGTGTTGTTACTGCCCGCGAGATCGGCTGAGCCACCCCACAATTCGGGCAGCTTGGTGGCGACGTCATTGAGCACCTTGCCGAACGCCGCCCGGGTCGCGACGGCCTTGCTGCCCGGCTCCCAGTACGTCAGGTCGGCGTCCCAGCCCTCGGGCAGTTCGCCGGCGTGCAGGCGGTCCAGCAGCTTCTTGCGCTCGGGCTCCTTGGTGGCCCAGGCGTCGAACGCGACCTGCCACTCGTCGTGCGCCTTCTTGCCGCGGGCCACCAGCTCGCGGGTGTGGTCGATCACCTCAGGCTTCACGTCGAAGCTCTTGTCCGGGTCGAAGCCGAGCACCTTCTTGGTGGCGGCGACCTCGTCGGCGCCCAGCGCCGAGCCGTGCACCCCGCCGGTGTTCATCTTGGTGGGGGCGGGATAGCCGATGATGGTGCGAACCGAGATGAACGACGGCTTGTCGGTCACGGCGCGGGCGGCGGCCAGGGCCTCTTCGATCGCCACCACGTTCTCGCCGCCCTCGACCTCCTGGACGTGCCAGCCGTAAGCGCGGTAGCGGGCGCAGACGTCCTCGGAGAGCGCGATGTCGGTGTCGTGCTCGATGGAGATCTTGTTGTTGTCCCACAGCACGATGAGGTTGCCGAGCTGCTGGGTACCGGCGAGCGACGACGCCTCGCTGGTCACGCCCTCTTCCATGTCACCGTCCGAGGCGATGACGTAGATGAAGTGGTCGAACGGGCTCTCGCCGGGGGCGGCGTCGGGGTCGAACAGGCCCCGCTCATAGCGGGCGGCCATCGCCATACCGACCGAGGACGCCAGGCCCTGGCCCAGCGGGCCCGTGGTGATCTCCACACCCTTGGTGTGGCCGTACTCGGGGTGACCCGGGGTCAGCGAGCCCCACGTGCGCAGCGCCTCGATGTCGGCGAGCTCGAGGCCGAAGCCGCCCATGTACAGCTGCAGGTACAGCGTCAGGCTGGAGTGGCCACAGGACAGGACGAAGCGGTCGCGGCCGATCCAATGGGTGTCGGCCGGGTCGTGCCGCATCTGGCGCTGGAACAGCGTGTAGGCCAGCGGGGCCAGGCTCATCGCGGTTCCGGGGTGGCCGTTTCCGACCTTCTGAACCGCATCCGCGGCCAGCACTCGTACGGTGTCGACGGCGGCCGAGTCCAGCTCGGTCCAGTCGTCCGGGTGGTGCGGGCGGGTGAGTTCGGAAATCTCTTCGACTGTGGTCACGGGCGCACTCCTACTGGGGGACGTCTCGGGCTCGGCGAATTGCAAGCGAGCTGCATGACTACCCTAGTGCGCGCCGCTGGTGCGGTGCAGACCGCTTCACCTTTGGCCTGTCCGCGATTGGGTTTCCGTTCACCTGAATGCACCCTGCGGTGTGGAGCACTCAGGTGCGCGGTCTACCATCGTCTGTAGTAGAGGCTGCGCGGCCGTGACTTCCGAGGAGATATCTGCGTGAGCATTCGCGAGCGCCGTTCTGTCCACGGGGCGCACGGTTTCGGTCCCGGAGCTGCGGCGTCTGACGAGTCCGCCACCAAGTCGCCGAACCGTGTTCGGGACACGTTGCTGGCCTACATCGCCCTCACCAAGCCGCGGGTCATCGAACTGCTGCTGGTGACCACAATTCCGGCGATGCTCCTTGCCCACCGGTTCGATGTGGTGGCCAGCCAGGGCCCGATCAAACCGCTGTTGATCCTGAACACCCTGGTCGGCGGCCTGCTCGCGGCTGCCGGCGCGAACACCCTGAACTGTGTCGCCGACGCCGACATCGACAAGGTGATGAAGCGCACGGCCCGTCGGCCGTTGGCCCGCGCGACGGTGCCCACCCGGAATGCGCTGATCTTCGGCCTGGTACTGACCGTCACGTCGTTCCTGTGGCTGTGGCGCAGCTCGAATCTGCTGTCGGGCCTGCTGGCCCTGGCGACGATCGCCTTTTACGTCTTCGTCTACACGCTGCTGCTGAAGCGCCGCACCTCACAGAACGTGGTGTGGGGCGGTGCCGCCGGCTGCATGCCGGTGATGATCGGCTGGTCGGCGGTCACCGGCACCATTCAGTGGCCCGCGCTGGTGATGTTCCTGATCATCTTCTTCTGGACGCCGCCGCACACCTGGGCCCTGGCAATGCGCTACAAGGAGGACTACGAAGCAGCCGGCGTGCCGATGCTGCCTGTCGTGGCCACCGAGCGCGAGGTGACCAAGCAGATCCTCATCTACACCTGGGCGACGGTCCTGACGACGCTGGCACTGGCGTTCGCCACCGGCTGGCTGTACGCCGCCGTGGCTCTCGTCGCCGGCGCGTGGTTCCTGGTGATGGCGCACCAGCTGTACTCGGGTGTGAAGCGTGGCGAGCCGGTGAAGCCGCTGCGCCTGTTCCTGCAGTCGAACAACTACCTCGCCGTTCTGTTCTGTGCGCTGGCGGTCGACTCGGCGCTCGCGCTGCCGACGCTGTTCCACTGACCCGAGCCGCTAGCTTGGGGGCATGCCCCAACCGGTGAGCCCCGACAACTTCGCCCGCGCCGAATCCGATCTGTACTTCGGCGGTATCGTCCGCGACAACGGCTTCGGCGCCTTCTTCCACAACCGCGAACTCAGCTCGATCGACCACCAGATCGTCATCCGGCAGAACCGCGACACCCTCTACTCGGCAGCGGTATTCGACCTCGACGCCGGGCCTGTCACCGTCACTCTGCCGGACAGCGCGGACCGGTTCATGTCGCTCCAGATCATCAGCGAGGACCACTACACGATTCAGGTCGCGTACGCCCCCGCCGCGGTGACGCTCACGCGCGACGACGCGGGCACGCGCTATGTCGCGGCAGCGGTCCGGATTCTGGTCGACCCCGACGACGCCGACGACGTGGCTGCCGTGCACGCGCTGCAGGATGCGATCGCCGTCGCACAGGCTGTACCGGGCACGTTCGCGGTCCCGGACTGGGACCCGGTGAGCCAGAAGACCGTACGCGATGCGCTCATCACGCTGGCCACCACGCTGCCGGACACCAAGGGCATGTTCGGCACCGCCGCCGACACGGACCCGGTGCGGCACCTGATCGGGTCGGCCAACGCCTGGGGCGGCAATCCCGAGCGTGACGCGTTCTACCTGACCGTGGTGCCATCACAGCACGACGGCGCCACGGTGCACCGGCTGACCGTCAACGACGTTCCGGTGGACGGATTCTGGTCGGTCACCGTCTACGACAAGGACGGCTACTTCACCGCCAACGCGCAGAACGCGTACTCGGTGAACAACATCACCGCCGTCACGGAGACCGACGGCAGCACCACCATCCAGTTCGGCGGCACGGGTGCGGCCAACCTGCTACCGATCACCCCGGGCTGGAACTACACCGTGCGGCTCTACCGCCCGCGGCCCGAGATTCTCGACGGCAGCTGGACGTTCCCGGCCGCCGAGCCGGTCTAGGGCACCAGCACCACCGAGCCGACGGTCAGGCGGGCCTGCAGGTCGGCGTGGGCGCGGGCGGCGTCGGCCAGGGGATAGCGCTGGCTGACCGTCACATTGAGGGTGCCATCGGAGATGGCCTGCAGCAGTTCGCCTGCCCGCCACGAGAATTCGTCCGCATTGCGGGTGTAGTGGGCAAGAGTCGGCCGGGTCAGGAACAGGGACCCGGCACTGTTGAGGCGCTGCGGATCGAAAGGCGGCACGGGCCCGCTGGACGCACCGAACAACGCCAGGGTGCCCCGCACCGCGAGGCTGGCGATGCTGGCCTCGAACGTGGAAGCCCCCACGCCGTCGTACACCGCGGCGACGCCGGCGCCGTCGGTGAGTTCGCGAATCTTGGCGCCGAACTCGGCCGGGTCGGTGGGGTAGTCCAGCACCTCTACGGCGCCGGCCTGCCGGGACAGCGCAGCCTTGTCGCTGTTGGAGACCGTGGTGATGACGCGCACCGCCATACTCGTGGCCCACTGGGTCAGGATCAGCCCGACGCCGCCGGCGCCGGCGTGCAGCAGCACGGTGTCGCCCTGCTGCACGGGGTAGGTCGACTTGATCAGGTAGTGCGCAGTCATGCCTTTGAGCAGTGCCGCGGCGGCCACCTCGGGCTCCACGCCCTCCGGCACGTAGGCCACGTAATCGGCTGGCGCGACGCAGTATTCGGAGTAGGTGGCGTCCGCCGCGGCGGTGACCACCCGGTCGCCGACCGCCAGGGCGGCCACATCGTCGCCGACCGCGGTGATGGTGCCGCAGACCTCCTGGCCCGGGATGTAGGGGACCGGGCGGGGGTACAGCCCGGAGCGGAAGTAGGTGTCGATGAAGTTGACGCCGATGGCCTCGGCCTTGATCAGGACCTCGCCCGGGCCCGGCGTGGGCTCGGGGCGTTCGACGAAGGACAGGACTTCCGGACCGCCGAGTTCGGCGACTTCGATGGCGTGCATGCCCCCTATCATTCCAACGTGAAACTCGCGCGGCCCGATATCCGTCATCCCCGCATCGTTTTGGCTGGTTGCCGGGCTCTCGTCGACGGCGACGGCGACGACGACGGGTTGGTCAAGGCGTTGCGGGACCGCGGTTTGCACGCGCGTTGGCTGGCCTGGGACGACCCGGCCACGCTGCAGGCCGATCTCGTGGTCCTGCGGGCCACGTGGGACTACACCGAGCGGCACGACGAATTCCTCGCGTGGACCAGGAAGGTGCGCAATCTGCTGAACGCACCCGAGGTGGTCGCGTGGAACAGTGACAAGCGCTACCTGGCGGATCTGGCGGCGGCCGGGGTGCCCACGGTGCCCAGCAGCTTCTTCGCCCCGGGGGAGCCGGTGACGGTGCCTGCCGGCGAGGTCGTCGTCAAGCCCGCGGTGGGTGCCGGTTCGGTTGGGGCGCAACGATTCATCGATGCGGCCGCGGCCGCCGAGCACGCCGAGTCACTGCAGGCCGACGGTCGTACCGCGCTGATCCAGCCCTACGACGAGCGCATAGAGGCGGGGGAGACCGCGCTCGTGTTCCTGGCGGGCAAGCAGTCGCACGCATTCATCAAGGGGCCGATGTTGCCGCCACCCGGTGGCAGTCCGGAGATGCACGAATCCGGGACGTATGCCGAGGAACAGCTGCGACCGGCCGATCCCGATTTCGAATTGTGGGACGTCGGCTACGCGACACTGTCCGCGGCGGCAGCGCACCTCGGCATCGAGCCGGCGGAGCTGTTGTACGCCCGGGTGGACCTCATCGGCGATCGCCGGGACCCCCGGTTGCTCGAGCTGGAATTGGTCGAGCCGGGGTTGGGCTGGCGGCAACTGGCCGAGCCCGAACGTGCTCTGGCGCAACGGCAGTTCGCCATCGGCGTCGAGTCAGCTCTGGAGCGGCTCGGCCTCGGTCCGCTCTCGCATCGACGCCCATAGCGCCGCGGTTGCCGCGGTGCAGGCTCCGGCGCCCGCCACGTGGATGGCGACCAGCACCGCCGGCACGCCGGTGTAGAACTGGACGGAGCCGACCGCGCCCTGGGCGAGGACCAGCCCGGCAAGGACCGACAGCCGCAGCAGCACCGGCCTGGGGGCGCGCACCGCGAGCAGGGCGAAACCGAGGCCGATCACGAAGCTGAGGTAGGCCACCAACAGTGACGAGTGCAGGTGCGCCAGATCGGTGATCTCGACCTGGAGACGCTTGACCGGCTGCAGGGCACTCTTGTCGCCGGCGTGCGGTCCGGCTCCCGTGACCAACGTCCCGGTCACCAGCACCGCGGACAGCGTGACTGCGGTCAGGACGGTGAACCAGCGCAGTGGCTTCGGTACGACGAGTCGGTCGGTGCCCGAGTCGGGTTCGCCGATTTTGACGTAGAGCAACACCGCCAGCCAGACCATCACCATCGACACCAGGAGATGGACGGCGACGGTCCACCACAGCAGCCCGGTGCGGACCGTGATGCCGCCGATGACCGCCTGCACGACCGTCGACGCGGGCATCAGCCAGGCGTACAGCTTGACCTCACGGCGGCGGCCCGCGCGGATGACGGCGAGGACCGCCAGGGCAGCCGTCAGCACCACGCCGAATGTGAACATGCGGTTGGTGAATTCGACGGCCTGGTGCACCACGGGCACTTCGGCGTGTGGCACCGGCACGAAGCTGCCGGGGAAGCACTGTGGCCAGGTCGGGCAGCCCAGGCCGGACGCGGTCACCCGGACGATGGCCCCGGTGACGGCGATGCCGCCCTGGGTCAGGATGACCAGGAACGCGATGAGCCGCTGGACCCGAAGTGAGGGGATGGGCAGCTTGTCGAGCACGGCCTGATCGTAGAGCAGTGGTAACTACGCGGCGTAGTAGGGGCCGTCAGCTGAACCGGAACCAGCGCATCGCGGCCAGCCCGGCGAGCACGCCCCACGCGGCCAGCACCGCGATGCCGAACCAGTCCACCGACAGCGTCATCGCTTGTGTCAGCGATTCGGTCAGCGCGCCCGACGGCGTCAACCGGGCCACCCAGCGCAGCGCCTCGGGGACCACGCGGTGCTCGATGGTCAAGGCGCCGAGCGCGGCGAGGACGAACCACAGCAGGTTCGCCAGGGCCAGCACGATCTCGGCCTTGAGCGTCCCGCCGAGCAGCAGGCCCAGCGCCGCGAACGAGGCGGTGCCGAGCGCGATGATCACCGCACCGAGCAGCAGGCCCAGGATTGCGGGCCGCCAGCCGAGTGCAATGCCGATGCCGCCCAACAGGATTGACTGCAGAAACACCGTGGTGACCACGGCCAGCGACTTGCCGGCGATGATGCCCCACACCGGCAGCGCCGTCGCGCCGAGGCGTTTGAGTGCGCCGTAGCGGCGATCGAACGCGACGGCGATGGCCTGGCCGGTGAACGCCGTCGAGATCACGGCCAGCGCCATGATCGGCGGAGTGAACGTCCCCGGGCGGTGATCGCCGAGTGAGCCCAGCGGCAGCAGCGTGAGCCCGACCAGCAGCGTGATCGGGATGAACATCGTCAGCAGCAGCTGCTCGCCGTTGCGCAGCAGCAGTTTTAGTTCCAGGCCGTACTGCGCTGCCAGCATCGCGGGGATGCCGGCCGGTCGCGGATCCGGGGTGAACGTCCCCGGGGCGAACCGATTCGTCTCGGTACTCACGACCGCAGCTCCCGTCCGGTCAGGTCGAGGAACACGTCCTCGAGGCTGCGCTGCTCGACGCGCATGTCGGTGGCGAGCACGTTCAACCGGGCGGCCCAGGCCGTGACGGTGGCCAGCACCTGCGGGTCGATGTGCCCTTCCACCAGGTATTCGCCGCTGCCGGCTTCAGTGGCGCGGTAGTCCTCGGGCAGCGCGGAGATCAGCAGTGACAGGTCCAGCTTGGGCGGTGCGGAGAAACGCAACTGGTTCTCGGCGCCGCCGCGCGTCAGGTCCGCGGGCGTGCCGGCAGCCACTGCGGCGCCGTGGTCGATGATCACGATGCGGTCGGCCAGTTCCTCGGCCTCGGTCAGCTGGTGCGTGGTGAGCACGACGGTCACGCCGTCGCGGCGCAAGCCTTCGATCAGCTCCCACACCACGATTCGAGCGTGGGCGTCCATGCCCGCGGTGGGCTCGTCGAGGAACACCAGCTCGGGGCGTCCGACGATGGCGCATGCCAGCGCCAGGCGCTGCTGCTGTCCGCCGGACAGCCGGCGGTAGGTGGTGCGGGCCGCTTCGGTCAGGCCGAGGGTGTCCATCAGCCACTGCGGGTCGAGCGGATTGGCCGAGTACGCCGCGACCAGATTCAGCATTTCGCCGGCCTTCGCGGCCGGGTAGCCGCCGCCGCCCTGCAGCATCACCCCGATGCGGGCACGCAGCTTGGCGTTGTCCGCGGTCGGGTCCAGGCCCAGGATCGAGATGGCGCCGGAGTCGGGTTTGATGAAGCCTTCGCACATCTCGACGGTCGTGGTCTTACCGGCCCCGTTGGGTCCGAGCAGGGCCAACACCTCGGCGCGCTGCACCTCGAGGTCCAGGTTGTTCACGGCCTGGATATCGCCGTAGCGCTTGCTGACGCCGCGCAGCGATACGGGCGTCTCTCCGGAACTCACGGGGATTCAGCGTAAGCGTCGGGCCTGGCAGCGGCGCTACCAGGGGCGTCACCGTTGTCTGATTCCGGCAATCCGCGCCACGGCAGGCGACCGCGGGTCAGCGCGATCAGCAGCAGCACGATGACGGTGCTGGCCAGGGTGGCGTCGAGGATCTGGAAGAGCGCGAACCGGTCGCCGTTGGCCGTCGGGCCGAAGACGCCGACGACGAACGTCACCACGATGGTCGTGCCGCGGAAGCCCGGCCGGGTGGCCCAGCAGGCCAGCGGGATGATCGCCCACAGCAGGTACCAGGGCTGCACGACGGGGAACAGCAGCACCGTCGCCCCCATGGCGACGCCGAGCCCGCCCAGCGGATGGAGTCGGCCCCGCAGGACCGACAACAACAGCCAGCTCACCAGCACGCCGATGACGAAGACGCCGATCCCGCGGGTCAAGCCGAGGACCGCGGTCGTGTGGTCGCCAAGCCCCAGCAGGATGCCGACCTGCCCGGTGCCGAGCGCGACGAGCGTCGGCGGCGACATCCACGACCGCACGACGTTCGCGGTGCCGAGCGTGAAGAGCCAGCCGAAGCCGAGGCCGCTGGCCCAGCCGATGAGTGCCATCACCGCCAGGGCGACGATGCCCAGCGGCACACAGGCCTGGAAGAAGGCCTTGACCGTGCCACCGAGCCGACGCGCGAGGGCCATGGACACGAAGCCGAGGGCCAGCAGCGACGGCAGCTTGATCTGCGACGACATGGCGATGAGCACCGTGCCGGTGAGCAGCATCGCCAGCGGCCACCACGCCGCCCAGTCGTCGCGGTGTCGTGGCCAGTGCAGTGGCCGCGGGATGAACGGGTGGCCGGAATCGATTCCCCGCATGGCGAATTCGGTGCCGGCGAGCATCAGTCCGAGCATCGGCGCTTCGTTGTGGATGCCCGCGATGAGGTGCATGAAGAGCAGGGGATTACAGGGTCCCAGCCACAGGGCGCTGACCTCGGCCACGCCGCAACGCCGGGCCAGACGTGGCGTTGCCCACACTGTGGCGGCGACTCCGAGTAGTACGACCAGTCGATGGCAGAGCACTCCGGCGACGATGTTGTCGCCGGTGATCTCCGAGATGCCGCGCCCGATCCACAGGAACAGTGGTCCGTAGGGCGCCGGGGTTTCTCGCCACAGGCTCGGCACCGTGAGGGTGAAGACGTGGCCGAGCCCGAGGCCCGTGGCGGGGCCGACGCGGTAGGGGTCCAATCCGATGCTGGCGATCTGGCTCTGCGCCAGGTACGAGTAGACGTCCTTGCTGTACATCGGCGGCGCGATCAGCAGCGGCAGTGCCCACAGGAGCAGCGTCTGGTCCAGCTGACTGCGGGACATCCGGCGTTTGCCCAGCGTGTAGCGGCCCAGCATCAGCCACGCCAGCGCCATCATGACGGCGCCGGTCGTCGTCATGGTCAGCGAGACGGTCTGGATGCGGGACGGCAGGTTGAGCAGGCGCACCCCGAACGTCGGGTCCTGCACGACGGGCCGGGCGCCGGCGCCGAGTGCGCCGATGGCCATCAGTACCGTTCCGGTGGCGCCGAACCTCCGGGTCCGGCGCAGCGACGCGATCTCGGAGGCGTTGAGCGGGTAGCCGACGGACGGCTCGTCGGCATGCCAATGCGCGACGGCCGTGCTCAGGTGCTGAAGGCGGTCGGGCATCAGAGCAGATTAGCCGTAGGTCTCTTCGGCACCGGCCTACTCGGTGATAAGGGTTACCTTCCTAGATTCGGTTTCTGAATTCCGTCACAATGGTGTTGTGAAATTGCCGTCCGGAGCTCCCGAAGCTGTCGGCACCGCGACCGCGGTGGCGTCGGCAACGGCTGTTTCCGACGGTCACACCCGCTCGGCGATCGTGCAACTGCTGCTGGAAGGCGCCGTCACCGCCACTCAGATCGGCGATCAGCTCGGCATCTCGGCCGCCGGTGTGCGGCGTCATCTCGACGCGCTCATCGACGCCGGCGACGCGGAATCCAGCGCCGCCGCCGCGTGGCAGCACAACGGCCGCGGCCGGCCCGCCAAGCGGTACCGGCTGACCGCCGCCGGGCGCGCCAAGCTCGGCCACACCTACGACGACCTCGCCGCGGCCGCCATGCGCCAGCTGCGCGAGATCGGCGGTGACGATGCCATCAGGACGTTCGCGCGTCGCCGTATCGACTCGATCCTGTCCGGCGTCACCGCAACCGATGACATCACCGAGACCGCGGACCAGGTGGCCGCGGCGCTGACCCAGGCCGGCTACGCCACCACCACGACCCCGGTGACGGGACCGATCGGCGGGGTGCAGATCTGCCAGCACCACTGCCCGGTGTCGCACGTCGCCGAGGAGTTTCCCGAACTGTGCGACGCCGAGCGCGAAGCGTTCGCCGAGGTTCTCGGCACCCACGTGCAGCGCCTGGCCACCATCGTGAACGGGGACTGTGCGTGTACCACGCATGTTCCGGTCATAGCGGAACACGCAGTCTCATCAGCTTCTATAGCCATCCACCCCGCGACCCAAGAAGAAGGAGTGTCGCAATGACGACCACCCCGGAACAGTTGACCCAGGAGGAGACCATTGCGTCCCTGGGCACGTACGGCTACGGCTGGGCTGACAGTGATGTCGCAGGAGCCGCCGCGACCCGTGGGTTGAACGAGGCTGTCGTCCGCGACATCTCCGGCAAGAAGAGCGAGCCGGAGTGGATGCTCGACTTCCGGCTGAAGGCGTTGCGCATCTTCGACAAGAAGCCCATGCCGCGTTGGGGCAGCGACCTCGACGGCATCGACTTCGACAACATCAAGTACTTCGTGCGGTCCACCGAGAAGCAGGCCACGTCCTGGGAGGAACTGCCCGAGGACATCAAGAACACCTACGACCGCCTGGGTATCCCGGAGGCCGAGAAGCAGCGCCTGGTCGCCGGTGTCGCCGCGCAGTACGAGTCCGAGGTCGTGTACCACCAGATCCGCGAGGACCTCGAGGCGCTCGGCGTGATCTTCCTGGACACCGACTCGGGCCTGCGTGAGCACCCCGAGCTGTTCAAGCAGTACTTCGGCACCGTGATCCCGTCCGGTGACAACAAGTTCTCCGCGCTGAACTCGGCCGTGTGGTCGGGTGGCTCGTTCATCTACGTGCCGCCGGGCGTGCACGTCGACATCCCGCTGCAGGCCTACTTCCGGATCAATACGGAGAACATGGGCCAGTTCGAGCGGACGCTGATCATCGCCGACGAGGGTTCCTACGTCCACTATGTGGAGGGTTGTACCGCGCCGATCTACAAGTCGGACTCGCTGCACTCGGCCGTCGTCGAGATCGTGGTGAAACCCGGTGCGCGCGTTCGCTACACGACCATCCAGAACTGGTCGAACAATGTCTACAACCTGGTCACCAAGCGGGCCCGCGCCGAGGCCGGCGCGACCATGGAGTGGATCGACGGAAACATCGGTTCCAAGGTCACCATGAAGTACCCGGCGGTCTGGATGACCGGCGAGCACGCCAAGGGCGAGGTGCTCTCGGTGGCGTTCGCGGGTGAAGGCCAGCACCAGGACACCGGTGCCAAGATGGTGCACCTGGCGCCGAACACGAGCAGCAACATCGTGTCGAAGTCGGTGGCGCGCGGTGGCGGCCGGTCGTCGTACCGCGGCCTGATCCAGGTCAACAAGGGCGCGCACGGATCCAAGTCGAGCGTGAAATGCGATGCGCTGCTGGTAGACAACATCAGCCGCTCGGACACCTACCCGTATGTCGACATCCGTGAGGACGACGTCACGATGGGTCACGAGGCCACGGTCTCGAAGGTCAGCGAGGATCAGATGTTCTATCTGATGAGCCGCGGCCTGACCGAGGACGAGGCCATGGCGATGGTGGTGCGCGGCTTCGTCGAGCCCATCGCCAAGGAACTGCCAATGGAATACGCGCTCGAGTTGAACCGGCTGATCGAGCTGCAAATGGAAGGTGCTGTCGGCTGATGTGGGCGAGCGAAGCGACGGGAAGTAACGAGTGACCAACTTGACCGAGGCGACGGAAGGAATCGTCGCCAATAAGGGAGAGCTGTTTACGTCCTTTGACGTCAACGCTTTCGAGGTGCCGGGCGGCCGTGACGAGCTCTGGCGGTTCACGCCGCTGAAGCGCCTGCACGGTCTGCACGACGGATCCGCCGCTGCCACCGGCACTGCGCGGGTCGAGGTTTCGGAGCGCGACGGCGTCACCGTCGAGACCGTCGGCCGCGACGACGAGCGGCTGGGCCAGGGCGGCGTGCCCGCGGACCGCGTTGCCGCGCAGGCCTATTCATCGTTCGCCGAGGCGACCGTGGTGTCGGTCGGCCGGGACGTTCAGGTCGCCGAGCCCATCGAGATCGTCATCGCCGGACCCGGTGAAGGCAAGATCGCGTACGGCCACCTGCAGTTGCGGGTCGCCGAACTGGGCGAAGCCGTCGTGGTGATCGACCAGAGCGGCAGCGGAACCTACGCCGACAACATCGAATTCGTCGTCGGTGACGCGGCGCGGCTGACCGTCGTGTCGATCGCCGACTGGGCCGACGATGCGGTGAACATCAGCACCCACCACGCGACCCTGGGCAAGGACTCCGTGTTGCGGCACGTCGCCGTCACCCTCGGCGGCGACGTGGTCCGGCTGACCTCGCGCACTCGCTACCTGGCCCCCGGCGGCGACGCCGAGATGCTGGGCATGTACTTCGCCGACGACGGCCAGCACTTCGAGTCGCGTCTCCTCGTCGACCACGCGCAGCCGAACTGCCGCTCCAACGTGCTGTACAAGGGCGCGCTGCAAGGGGATCCGGAGTCGCGCAAGCCCGACGCCCACACCGTGTGGATCGGCGACGTGCTCATCCGGGCCGCCGCCACCGGCACCGACACCTTCGAGGTCAACCGCAACCTGGTGCTCACCGACGGCGCCCGCGCCGACTCGGTGCCCAACCTGGAGATCGAGACCGGCGAGATCGTCGGCGCCGGACACGCCAGTGCCACCGGACGTTTCGACGACGAGCAGCTGTTCTACCTGCAGGCCCGCGGTATCCCCGAGGATCAGGCCCGCCGCCTGGTGGTCCGGGGCTTCTTCGGCGAGATCATCCAGAAGATCGCCGTGCCGGAAGTCCGCGACCGCCTGACCGCCGCCATCGAACACGAACTTGAACTGACTGAAGGACGCAACAACTCATGACCACACTGGAAATCAAGGACCTGCACGTCTCGGTCACCGCACCGGACGGCGCCGATGTGCCGATCCTCAAGGGCGTCAACCTGACGGTGAAGTCGGGCGAGACCCATGCGGTCATGGGCCCCAACGGTTCTGGCAAGTCCACGCTGTCGTACGCCATCGCGGGTCACCCCAAGTACACAGTCACGTCCGGGTCCATCACCCTGGACGGCGCGGACGTGCTGGAGATGAGCGTCGACGAGCGTGCGCGCGCGGGCCTGTTCCTGGCGATGCAGTACCCCGTCGAGGTGCCCGGCGTCTCGATGTCGAACTTCCTGCGCACCGCGGCGACCGCGGTCCGTGGCGAGGCCCCCAAGCTGCGCCACTGGGTCAAAGAGGTCAAGGCAGCCATGACAGACCTGGACATCGACCCCGCGTTCGGTGAGCGCAGCGTCAACGAAGGTTTCTCCGGTGGCGAGAAGAAGCGCCACGAGATTCTCCAGCTGGGCCTGCTGAAGCCGAAGATCGCCATCCTCGACGAGACCGACTCGGGCCTCGACGTCGACGCGCTGCGCGTGGTGTCCGAGGGCGTCAACCGGTACGCCGAGGCCGAGCACGGCGGCGTCCTGCTGATCACGCACTACACCCGCATCCTGCGGTACATCCGTCCGCAGTTCGTGCACGTCTTCTTCGACGGCCGCATCATCACCTCCGGTGGACCGGAGCTGGCCGACGAGCTCGAAGAGAACGGCTACGAGCGCTACACGACTGCCGCTGCCGAGGCTTGATGTGACCGCGTCAGTTGATCTCGACCTGACGCGAATCAGGGCGGACTTCCCGATTCTCAGCCGCGTCATGCGCGGCGGGAATCAGTTGGCGTACCTGGATTCCGGGGCCACCTCGCAGAAGCCGCTGCAGGTTCTCGATGCCGAGCGCGAGTTCCTGACCACGTCCAACGGCGCGGTGCATCGCGGTGCGCACCAGCTGATGGAGGAGTCGACCGACGCCTACGAACAGGGCCGCGCCGACATTGCGGCGTTCGTCGGTGCCGACGACGACGAGCTCGTCTTCACGAAGAACGCCACCGAGGCGCTGAACCTGGTGTCGTATGCGGTGGGGGACAACCGGTTCGACCGGGCGGTGAGTGGCGACGGCCGTGACGTGATTGTCACCACCGAACTCGAGCATCACGCCAACCTGATCCCGTGGCAGGAGCTGGCTCGTCGCACCGGCGCCGAGTTGCGCTGGTATTCGGTCACCGACGACGGCCGCATCGACCTGGACTCGCTGCAGCTCGATGAGCGGGTGAAAGTGGTTGCCTTCACCCATCATTCGAACGTCACGGGTGCCATCGCGCCCGTCGCCGAACTGGTGTCGCGCGCCAAGGCAGTCGGCGCGCTGACCGTCCTGGACGCCTGCCAGTCGGTGCCACACCAGCCCATCGACTTCCATGCCCTGGACGTCGACTTCGCGGCGTTCTCCGGGCACAAGATGTTGGGTCCCACCGGGATCGGCGTGCTGTACGGACGTCGTGAACTGTTGAACGCGTTGCCTCCTTTTCTCACCGGCGGGTCCATGATCGAGACCGTCACCATGGAGTCGGCGACCTACGCGGCCGCGCCGCAGCGGTTCGAGGCCGGCACCCCGATGACCTCGCAAGTGGTCGGATTGGCCGCTGCCGCACGGTATCTCGATGCGATCGGGATGGCTGCCGTGGAGGCGCACGAGACCGAGTTGGTGGCCGCCACGCTCGATGGGCTGACTCAGATTCCGCAGGTGCGGATCATCGGGCCGACCACCACCGAGCACCGCGGTTCGCCGGTCAGTTTCGTGCTGGACGGTGTGCACGCGCACGATGTCGGCCAGATTCTCGACGATGAAGGCATCGCCGTCCGGGTCGGGCATCACTGCGCGGCGCCGTTGCACCGGCGGTTCGGTATTGCCGCGACGGCGCGCGCGTCGTTCGCGGTGTACAACACCCTCGACGAGGTGGACCGGCTGGTCGCGGGGGTCAAGCGAGCTGTGGAGTTTTTCGCGTGAGAATGGAACAGATGTACCAGGAAGTGATCCTGGACCACTACAAGCACCCGCACCACCGCGGCTTGCGCGAGCCGTTCGGCGCGCAGGTGCATCACGTCAACCCCACGTGTGGTGACGAAGTGACGCTGCGGGTGACGCTCTCCGACGACGGCGAGACCATCGCCGACATCTCGTACGACGGTCAGGGCTGCTCGATCAGCCAGGCATCGACGTCGGTGCTCACCGATCAGGTGATCGGCCAGAGTGTCGACGAGGCACTCAAGACCGTCGGCGCATTCACCGAGATGATTTCCTCCCGCGGCAACGTCGAGGGAGACGAAGATGTGTTGGGTGACGGCATCGCGTTCGCCGGTGTCGCCAAATACCCGGCACGGGTGAAATGCGCGCTGCTGGGCTGGACTGCGTTCAAAGCCGCGCTCGCCGAGGCGAGCGCCAAAGACACCGTGCTGGCAGCTGTCGGCACCAATGCGGAGGACAAGCGATGACTGAAGGCACACCCGAAGCCACCACTGAAGCCGCCACCAGTGCGGCCAACGCGGTAGACGACCCCGAACTGCTCGACGCCGTCGAGGAGGCCATGCGCGACGTCGTCGACCCGGAACTCGGCATCAACGTCGTCGACCTCGGGCTGGTCTACGGCCTGGCCCTCGAGGAGGGTGACGAGGGCACTGTCGCGAAGCTGGACATGACGCTGACGTCCGCGGCCTGTCCGCTGACCGACGTGATCGAGGATCAGTCGCGGACCGCTCTGGTGGGCGCGGGCCTGGTGACCGACCTCAAACTGAACTGGGTGTGGAACCCGCCGTGGGGCCCGGACAAGATCACCGACGACGGCCGCGAGCAGCTGCGGGCGCTGGGCTTCACCGTCTAGCTGGTTCTGCGCCGTAGAACGCGCGTCGATCACTGCCGCAGTTCGATGACATCGGCAGACAACGTCCCGCCGAATGCCTCCAGCGTGCCGGTGTTGCAGCCGCCCTTGACGCCGGTGGCACCGACGCTCAACTCATGGCCGCCGGCAGTTTTGGTGTAGGCGACCGGCGCCGTAACGGTGCTGCCGGGCCGCGCGATCGCGGGCGCACTGATCTGGCGGCCATCCAGGTAGAAACGCACCACGATGTCCGAACAGCCGTTGGCGTCGTTGTTGAACGACGCCAGCACCTTCTCGGCGATGTGGGCGTCGAAATGGATCGACGGTCTGGCATTGCAATCCTGGCCGTTGGGCGGGGAACAATATCCCCTGACGTATTCCCCGACCTGGTCGGCGACCGCAGGTGGTGCCACAGCGACACCCCCGGCACCGACACAGCCCATCAACGCCATTGCCACGCTGCCGAAGCGCCGGGTGGATACGAACATCTCGGTCCCTCTCTGTCGGCTGATGAAATCGACGCTAGGGTCGCGAGACCGCCGGGCATATAAGGGGATTCCCTACATTTCGTAACTCAGAGGCTGTGGACAACTCGGTGTTTCGGCTCCGCGCCCGGGTGTTCTTGTCGGTGGCGTTCTCTAGCTTCCAGCGCAACAGGACCACACAGGTCCGATACGACAGGAGGCAAACACCATGAACGCTGACATCGAACAACTGCGGGCCGCGTGCGAACGCGATCTCGGCGACCCCGTCGACTGGCCGGCGCCCGTCGGCTATCCGGATTCCCTGGCACTCTGCATCATTGACGCGATCTACGCCCCCGGCGCCCGGCATCTCACCGTCGACAAGATCATCGAGCGGTACCGCAGCTATCGGGCAGGGCAAGGTGGTGACGCCGACACCGACGGCGCTCCGGAATTGCTCGCCAACGTCGAGGCGCTCGGCGGGCCGCAGCAGTGGGCCGCTCAGATCGGCAATCGCCGGCCGACGTCGACTGCGAAGGATGCGCCGCTGCGATCGCTGGCACTGACAGAGGTGGCGCAATCCCTTGTCGCACTGGGGATTCGCACCACCGAGGACCTGCGCGTGATCTCCGCGGATCCCGAGCTGGCGTCGCAGGCCAGGCGCGTATGGTGCGCGGTGCCCGGACAGCGGTCGGGCTTCACGTGGCGCTTCCTGTTGATGCTGGCGCAGGTGCCCGGCACGGATCGGACGGTCGCGGCGTATGTCGCGCGCGAGATCGGTGACTGCGGGCCGGCCGAGGCGGCGGCGTTGGTCGGTGCCGTCGCGGGAGCGGCCGGCTGGGACGTGGCGGCGCTGAGCCAGGCGATCTGGCGGTTCGAGTCACGCCGTCCGGGGCAGTTGCCGTCGACTGCGTGACCGCCGCGGTGGCCGGTCGGTGGGTGCCCGCGGAATCCGATCCGCCATCACGGTGTTGCATAGGCTCATGACCGTCGATGCATCTGGACTCTTCGCCCCACTGGCCCTGCGGAACCTGACCGTGCCCAACCGGTTCGCGATGGCACCCATGACCAGGCAGGCGTCACCTGGAGGCGTCCCGGGGACCGACGTGGCGGAGTACTACGCCCGTCGGGCCGCCGGCGGTGTCGGCCTGATCATCACCGAGGGCGTGCGGGTGGGCGATCCTTCGGCCGCCGGCTCGCCGGACATCCCGACGCTCGTGGGCGCCGAGGCACTCGACGGGTGGCGCAACGTCACCAGCGCGGTGCATCGCCACGGCGCGACCATCGCCGCCCAGCTGTGGCACCAGGGCGCTGAGCGGGGCGACCGCGACGGGGTCGCCCCGGTCAGCCCGTCGGGCGTCAACGGCCACGGCGAACAGATCGGCCGCGCGCTGGCTGCCGACGAACTGCCGGCCGTCGCGCAGAGGTACGCCGCGGCGGCGCGCAACGCCAGGGAAGTCGGCTTCGACGCTGTCGAACTGCACGGGGCCCACGGCTACCTGCTCGACCAATTCCTTTGGGCCAGAACGAATCTGCGCACCGACGAATACGGTGGCTCGGTCGAGAACCGCACCCGCTTCCCGGCCGAGGTGGTCACCGCCGTGCGGGCCGCGGTCGGTCCGGACTACCCGATCATCTACCGCTTCTCGCAGTGGAAGGGCACCGACTACAACGCGACGCTGGTCGACGATCCGATGCAGCTGCAGGAACTGCTGGCGCCGCTGGTCGACGCCGGTGTCGATGCGCTGCATCCCTCGACCCGTCGCCACTATGTGCCGGCCTTCCCCGACGCCGACCCGGCCCTCACGCTGGCCGGCTGGACCAAGAAGGTCACCGGAACACCCGTGATCGCGGTCGGCTCGGTGGGCCTACAGACCGCGTTCCGGTCCGAGAAGCCCGGCCAGGTCATCGAGCCGGGGCCGGTGGACCAGCTGGTGGATCAGTTCGACGCCGGTGAGTTCGACATGGTTGCGATCGGCCGGGCCCTGCTCGCCGACCCCGGTTGGGTGAACCGACTGCGCAGCGGCACGCTGGACGGGTTCAATGGCTACGACGCGGCCAGTGCGCTGGCGCGGTTGAGCTGACCAGATACCGGGAACAAGCAGGTATATCGCAACGTTGGGAGAAGCGTGAGCACCAAGGACATCACCGCCGCCGAGTTCAACGGCATCATCAGCGACAACGACATCGTGCTGGTGGATTTCTGGGCGTCATGGTGCGGGCCGTGCCGGGCGTTCGCGCCGACCTTCACCGCATCGTCCGAGAAGCACCCCGACGTCTTCCACGCCAAGGTCGACACCGAGGCCGAGCAGGGTCTGGCCTCCGCGGCAGAGATCCAGGCCATCCCGACCCTCATGGCTTTCAAGAAGGGGCAGCTGGTCTTCCGGCACTCGGGCATGCTTGCGGCGAACCAGCTCGACGAGGTCATCAGCCAGATCAAGGAATTCGACATCGACGCCGCGATGGCCGACGACAGCGCGACCACCGACATCTGAGCAATCCGCACTGCGGGCAGGTGTGATATTCCGCACCCGCTAGCGTGCAGGGCGTGAGCGAACAGACCCCACTGGTACTCGTCGACCATCCGCGTCCGGGCGTGGCACTGGTCACCCTGAACCGCCCCGAGCGGATGAACTCCATGGCCTTCGACGTCATGGTCCCGCTCAAGGCGGCGCTCGACGAGATCACCAACGACAACGACGTCCGCGCGGTCGTCCTCACGGGCGCCGGACGTGGGTTCTCCTCGGGTGCCGACCACAAGTCGGCCGGCTCGGTGCCCCACGTGGCCGGGCTGACGCGTCCGACGTTCGCGCTGCGCTCCATGGAGGTGCTCGACGACGTCATCCTGGCTCTGCGCAAGCTCCACCAGCCAGTTATCGCCGCTGTGAACGGCGCAGCCATCGGCGGGGGCCTCTGCCTGGCGCTGGCGTGCGACATCCGGGTCGCCGCGACGGGTGCCTACTTCCGGGCCGCGGGCATCAACAACGGCCTCACGGCCAGCGAGTTGGGCCTGTCCTATCTGCTGCCGCGGGCCATCGGTACCTCGCGCGCGTTCGAGGCGATGCTCACCGGCCGCGACATCGACTCCCAGGAGGCCGAGCGCATCGGGCTGGTGTCGCGCAGTGTCCCTGATGATGAGCTTCTGCAAACGTGCTTCGACATGGCCGAGCGCATCGGCTCGTTCTCCCGCCCGGGAATCGAATTGACCAAGCGGACTCTCTGGAGTGGACTGGACGCCGGTAGTCTGGAGAGCCACATGCAGGCCGAAGGCCTGGGTCAGCTCTTCATCCGACTGCTCACCGCCAACTTCGAAGAGGCGGTTGCCGCGCGCGCCGAGAAGCGACCCGCGGTCTTCACTGACGACAAATGAGCTAAGGAGGCAGCTGCGTGATTACCGCAACGGACCTGGAGGTCCGCGCCGGAGCGCGCACGCTGCTGGCCTTCGAGGGTTCTGCGCTGCGCATCCAACCGGGGGACCGGATCGGTCTGGTCGGCCGCAACGGCGCCGGGAAGACCACCACGCTGCGCATCCTGGCCGGGGAAGGCCAGCCCTACGCGGGTTCGGTCGAGCGGATCGGTGAAGTCGGTTATCTGCCCCAGGATCCGAAGGAAGGCGACCTGGACGTCCTGGCCCGTGACCGGGTGCTCTCGGCCCGCGGCCTGGACGCCTTGCTCAAGGACCTGGAGAAGCAGCAGGCCATCATGGCCGAGGTCGTCGACGATGCCGAGCGCGACAAGGCAGTGCGCCGGTACGGCGTTCTGGAGGAACGGTTTTCGGCCCTGGGCGGTTATGCCGCCGAGAGTGACGCCGGCCGGATCTGCGCCAGCCTGGGCCTGCCGGATCGCGTGCTGACCCAGCCTCTGCGGACCCTGTCCGGTGGTCAGCGTCGGCGTATCGAACTGGCGCGCATCCTGTTCGCCGCATCCGAGGGCTCCGGGTCCAACACCACGCTGCTGCTCGACGAGCCCACCAACCACCTCGATGCCGACTCCATCGGCTGGTTGCGCACGTTCCTGCAGAGCCACACCGGAGGGCTCGTGGTGATCAGCCACGACGTCGAGCTGCTCGCTGACGTGGTGAACCGCGTGTGGTTCCTGGACGCGGTGCGCGGCGAGGCCGATGTCTACAACATGGGCTGGCAGAAGTACCTGGACGCTCGGGCCACCGATGAGCAGCGTCGCCGTCGCGAGCGGGCGAACGCCGAGAAGAAGGCCAGCGCGCTGCGGACGCAGGCCGCCAAGATGGGTGCCAAGGCCACCAAAGCCGTTGCCGCACAGAACATGTTGCGCCGCGCCGAGCGGATGATCGCCGAACTCGACGCCGAACGGGTGGCCGACAAGGTCGCCAAGATCAAGTTCCCGACGCCGGCGCCGTGCGGCAAGACGCCGCTGATCGTCAAGGGACTGACCAAGACCTACGGCTCGCTGGAGATTTTCACCGGCGTGGACCTCGCGATCGACCGGGGTTCGCGCGTCGTCGTGCTCGGCCTCAACGGTGCCGGCAAGACGACACTGTTGCGGCTGCTGGCCGGCGTGGAGACCGCCGACGCCGGCGGTATCGAACCGGGCTACGGCCTCAAGATCGGTTACTTCGCGCAGGAACACGACACCCTCGACAACGCGGCGACGGTGTGGGAGAACATCCGGCACGCCGCTCCGGACACCGGGGAGCAGGATCTGCGTGGCCTGTTGGGCGCCTTCATGTTCACGGGCCCGCAGCTGGACCAGCCGGCCGGCACCCTGTCCGGTGGTGAGAAGACCCGTCTGGCGTTGGCCGGCCTGGTCGCCTCGACCGCCAACGTGCTGCTGCTCGACGAGCCGACCAACAACCTGGACCCGGCGTCGCGTGAGCAGGTGCTCGACGCGCTGCGCAGTTATGCCGGTTCGGTGGTGCTGGTGACGCACGATCCGGGCGCGGCCGAGGCGCTTAATCCGCAGCGCGTGCTGCTGCTGCCGGACGCCACCGAGGACTTCTGGTCGGATACCTACCGCGATCTCATCGAATTGGCCTGACCTTATTCACCGAATCGCCCGCGCCGAGGGACCGCTGTTTCTTACGCTGATTCTCGTCAGCCCGGTATACCGCCGGGGGAGAGTCAGGGGACCGGCGATGAGGCAATCCAAGGCATCTCGCGACCAGCTGATGACCCAGCTGCGTAACGCCTACGAGCGCGGCGCCAGTATCAGGTCGTTGGTGGCCACGTCCGGCAAATCCTATGGGTCGGTGCACAGCATGCTGGTGCAATCGGGCGCGGTCATGCGCAGCCGGGGCGGCCCGAATCACCGCAGCCGCAAGATCGCCTGAACGCATCTGCGGCCCAGCCACTTTCGACGCGAATGGACATTCGCGGAACCGTCTTGCGCGTGTAACCCGTTAGCGCAGCCTAGATTTCGTCCGTCAACCGGACCGGGGCGATCATGTCGAAGACATCGCCCGGGCCGCGGTTCGTCGCAGCCGTCGACCCGCCGAACTGATCCATCACGGCCCACACCGCGTTGAGCGCCGTGGTGATCGCGCCCTCCGCCCAGCCCGCCGTCCACGAGATGTCGTCACCTGCCAGGTAGATGCCGCGATGGCGCGGGTCCAGCTCCCGCTGCATGAAGTGCGTGTACAGCGTCTCCTGGTAGCGGTAGTGGCCCGGTAGGTTCGCCTTGAACGCACCCATGAAGTTGCGCTCGGTCTCCCACGACACCGTCTTCGGGGTCTCGATGATGTGGCTGCGGATGTCGACGCTCGGGTAGATCGCCTGCAGGGACTTGAGCATCAGGTCCATGCGCTCGGTTGCGCTGAGCGGCACGATCTTCCGCGAGTCGTCCTCCCATGTGTACGACAGGCAGATGACGCCGGGCTTCTCGTTGCCGTCGGCGTCGAGTCCCTGGTCGAGCAGGTAGGTGCCGCGGCTCATCCGGTCGGTCAGCGTCATCGACATGACGTCGCGGCCCCGGGCGTCCTTGTCCTTCCAGAACGGGCGGTCCACCAACACGAAAACCTTCGACGAACCCATGTAGTGCGTCTGTTCGATCGCCGACCACACATTCGGTGGGAACAGGTCGTCATCGCAGCGAATGTTGTTGAGCAGCATCCAGGATTGGGCGGTGACGATGACGGCGTCGTACGTGCGGGTCTCCCCGGCGGCGTCGGTGATCGTGTAGCGATTCGGATGGGTGCGCCGGATGTCGGTGACCGCGCCGCGGGTCCGTCCGCCGTGCAGCGATTCGAGCGACGTGCCGGCGGGCCAGTGGGCGAGGCGCTGCGGCGAGCGCTTCCACAGCCGCAGCGGGAGCTGCTGGGAACCGCCCACCACACCGCGATGGTTGTCGTCGGCCTCGGTGAGGACGACGCGCAGGATTTCGAGCATCGAGCTCGGGTAGTCGGTGTCCCAGCCGCCGGTGCCGAAGCCGACCTTGCCGAATATCTCGCGCAGTTCGAACGACTTGAAGTGGTGCGACTTGGTCAGGAAGCCCCAGAACGTCTCGTCATCGAGTTCGCGAACGAGCTTGCCCCACGCCGATTTCAGCGTCTGGGTGTCACGCTCGCGGATGGCGTTCTGGATCGCGTGCAGGTCGGCGCCGTCCTCGAGCGTCTGGCGCCACGCGTCGGCGACGTCGGTGAAGGCCTGCGGCAGATCGGCGAGCTTCTCGGCGTAGTACGTCCGGCCCTTGAGGTCGACGACGGTGCTGGGCGCCGCGACCGAGAGCGGGTTCGGGAATTCGAAGGTCTCGATGCCGACCTTGTCGAAGTACTGATAGAGCGTCGTGGACGTCGGCGGGAAGCGCATCGAACCCATTTCGGCCATCGCGTCCGGCGCGTGCTCGAACGGGATGGACCGCATCCGTCCGCCGATCTGATCGGCTTCGTAGACAACGGGTTTCAGGCCCATCTTCATGAGTTCGTAGGCGGCGGTGATGCCGGCGCAACCGGCCCCGACGATGGCGACCTCGGTGCCGTGGCGCTCGGCCGGGATCGAGCCGAGGCCGTCCGCCGAGGACACGTAGTCGTCGTAGGCGAAGGGGAAGTCCGGTCCGAACATCGTGATGGGCTTGGCTGCCCGCTCGTCGGACAGCTGCGTTTCTTCGATGGGCTGGGGGACAGTCATCGGGTCTGATTCTCCTGGTAGAGATCTCGGCGACGATCGCTGAGATGTGTGTTGACTGCGCGGGACACGGCTACCGCGGTGGGATCGATGTGCGCGAGGAGCAGTTCCTCGGTTCGACCACCGCGACTCAGTTCGGTCGTGTCGGGCGCGATGGTGCAGCTCAGTCCGCAGTACTCGAGGCCGTTCTCGAACCCCGTGCGGTTGACGTATGACAGGAACAGCTGGCTCTCGTAGGCGCGGGCCGGAACGAGGTGTGTCGCAACGAAACTCCACGGCTCCATGAGTCCGGTCGGCACGACGAGCCACTGGGTTCCGGCGTCGGCGTGCGCGCGGGCGTTCTCGGGGAATTCGATGTCGTAGCAGATCAGCAGCCCGCAGGTGACGCCGTCGAGCTCGAACTGCGCGACCCACTGGGGTCCCGGGGTGAAGTAGTCCCGGTCGAAGCCGTAGAGGTGGGTCTTGCGGTAGTTGGCCAGTGATTCGCCGTCGCGGTCGACGACCTGGACGCTGTTGTACGGCTTACCCGGTCCCGCTTCGGGATATCCGTAGACGACGGCGATTCCGTTGTCGCGCGCGATCTTCCGGACGGCCTGGAAGATCGGGCCGTCGGAAGGTTCGGCACGTTCGGCGATCTCGGTGCCGATGTTGTAGCCGGTGGCCGACATCTCCGGTGTGATGACGATCTGGCAGCCGGCGTCGGCGGCCCGCCGCGCCGCCGACCCGATGGCGCTGAGGTTCTCGGCGACGGTCCCGGATTGCTGCGGGCCTTGGAACATGCCGACGGTGATCATCTATCCAGCCTGCACTCGCAGCTTGGACTTCCTGATGCTGTAGCCGAAGTAGACCACCAGACCGAGGGCACCCCAGATGCCGAACGCGATCCACGTCGCGATGGGCAGTGCCCACATCAGGTAACAGCAGAAGAGGAAGCCCAGTACCGGTGCGACGGGGAACAGCCGCAGCCGGAATGTGCGATGTAGGTCCGGGCGCGTGCGCCGCAGGATGATGACGGCGATGTTGACCAGTGCGAAGGCGAAGAGGCAGCCGATCGAGGTGGCGTTGGCGAGTTCACCCAGTGAGATGAAGCCGGCCAGCAGGGACACGACGACGCCGCAGATGACGATGTTCCAGGTCGGCACGAAGGTCCGCGGGTTGATCTTGGCGAACAGCGCGGGCACCAGGCCGTCGACGGCCATCGTGTACAGGATGCGGGTCTGTCCGTACTGGACGGCGAGGACGACGCTCGCGATGGCGATGACGGCGCCGATCGACAGGATGATGGCCGGCACGTTGCTGCTGGTGATGCCGCTGAGCGCGACGGCCAGGGTGGCTCCTTCGTCGGCGCTGAACTTGGTCCAGCTCATGGCGCCGAGCGCGGCCAGCGCGACCGCGAGGTACAGCACCGTCACGATCAGCAGCGAGGCCATGATCGCGCGCGGCAGGTCCCGTTTCGGGTCCTTGGCCTCGTTGCCTGCCGTGGATGCCGCGTCGAAGCCGATGTAGGAGAAGAAGACCTGGGATGCCGCGGCCGAGACGCCGAGGAAACCGAGCGGCATGAACGGGGTGAGATTGCCGGCCTTGAACGCGGTGAACGCGACCGCGCAGAAGAACACCAGGACGACGCACTTGAGGACCACCATCGCGGTGTTGACGACGGCCGATTCCGAGGCGCCCCTGAGCAGCAGGATCGAGGCGAGGACCACGATCGCGATGGCCGGGAGGTTGATGACGCCGCCTTCGCCGGGCGCACCGGTGATCGCGGCGGGCAGCTCGATGCCGAACAACTGCTGGAGGAGCGTGTTGATGTAGCCGCCCCAGCCGACCGCGACGGCGGCGACCGAGACTCCGTACTCGAGCATCAGGCACCAGCCGCACACCCAGGCCCAGAATTCGCCCAGGGTGGCATAGGCGTAGGAGTAGGAGCTGCCGGAGACGGGGATGGTGCCTGCGAGCTCGGCGTAGGACAGCGCCGAGAAGAGTGCGGTGACGGCGGCCAGGATGAACGAGAGCAGGACTGCGGGACCGGCTTTGGGCACGGCGGCGCCGAGGATGACGAAGATTCCGGTGCCGAGCGTCGCGCCGATGGACAGGGCGGTGAGATGGACGAAGCCCATCGACCGCTTGAGGTGGGGGCCGTCCGCGGTTTCGTTGGCGGCGACGATGTCGTCCACCGACTTTTGTGCGCTCATGGCGCGCAGAATGCCCGGCCGTGGGGCCGTAGTGATGGCCAAGGGGAGCTCCGTGGAGAGGAGGGCGCGCCACGAGATTTGTGACTCGGGTAACAGAGTGCGGTACGTCACTCCCATCTGTCAACATGTGGAGTGAGCTAGGAAACAATTGTTGCCTTTATCGGCGCCGGTGCCTACCCTGAGGCTCGGTGATCTGAGCCACATCAAAGGGGATGGCATGGCAGGTGCAATCGAGACGCGGTCCATCGACTGGATCCCGACCCGGGAACGCAAGGGCAAGGTGCACCACCAGGCGCCGTTCTGGTTCACCGGGAACTTCGTGCTGACCACGATGGTGACGGGCTTCCTCGGGCCCGCCAACGGCCTGTCCGCCGGGTGGTCGGTGCTGGCCGCCGTTGCGGGCGCCTGCTTCGGGACGCTGTTCATGTGTTTCCACGCCAACCAGGGCCCGACGATGGGGCTGCCGCAGATGATCCAGTCGCGCGCCCAGTTCGGCTCGCGCGGCGCGCTCGTCCCGTTCGTGGCCGTCATCTTCGTCTACATCGGCTTCAACGTCTTCAACACCATCCTCGCCACCTCCGGTTTCAAGACGGTGTTCGCCGGACCGAACTGGCTCTGGTACCTGGGGCTGATGGTGGCCGCCATCGTCATCGCCGTCGTCGGTTTCGACCTGATGATGGTCGTGCAGCGGTGGCTCACGTACGTGCTGATCGTCGTGTTCGGTGTCCTCACCGTCTACGCGCTGTCGACATTGCAGCTGAACGCCGCGGTTCCCGACGGCGGCAAATTCTCGCTGACGGTGTTCCTGATGCAGTTCGCCGCGGCGGCCGGCTATCAGATCTCGTACGCGGTGTACGTGTCCGACTATTCGCGGTACCTGCCGGAGAACACCTCGGCCAAGCACGTCATCTGGTGGACCTATCTCGGAGCCGCCGGGTCGTCGGTGTGGCTGATGTCGCTCGGCGCGGTGCTCGCATCGGCGTTGCCGACGCCCGACGCGATCGCGTCGATCCGCGCCGTCGGTAACCAATTGCTGCCCGGCTTCGGCACTTTCACGGTCGTGATCGCGTCGATCGCCCTGGTGACCATCATGTCGGTCAACGCCTACGGCGCGAGCCTGACGAGCATGAGTGCGCTCGACGCGTTCCGGCCGATCACTCCGACGGTGCGGTTGCGGGTGATCGGCATCGCGCTCACGTCGTTCATCGCGTTCGTCGTCGCGCTGTCGCTGCCCGAGGGCTACCTCGAATCGTTCAACACGTTCGTACTGCTGATGTTGTACTTCCTGATCCCGTGGACCGCGGTCAATCTCGTGGACTTCTACTTCGTTCGGCGCGGCCACTATTCGATCGTCGACATCTTTCGGCCGGACGGGATCTACGGACGCTGGTCGTGGCGCGGACTGGCGGCGTACATCGTCGGCATGGTGTCGATGGTGCCGTTCATCTCGTTGCATTTCTACGAGGGGCCCATCGCCAAGATGCTTGGGGGAGTGGATATTTCGTTCATCGTCGGCCTCGCGGTGTCCGGTCTCGCGTACTACGTCCTGACCCGCGGTGTCGACTTGGCACCCGAGCACGCCGCCGCCGAGCGCAGCCGCGACGAGCTGAGCGCCGCTTAGCTACTCGGCGGCCTCGGCCAGGCGCCGGTGGGCCAGGGCCGGGGTCAGCACCCACAACACCTTCGCGCCGGACTGTGCGTCGGCGTGAAAGGCATGCGGACGGTCCGCCTCGAAGGTCAGCGCGTCGCCCTGGTCCAGGGTGATGCGGCTGCCGTTGCCCTCGACGAAATCGATGTGGAGCCGGCCCTCGATGACCATGGCGAACTCGACCTCGGCCGGCAGGGAGTAGGTGTCGGTCCCGCTGCCGCCGCCCGGCGCGATGTCGCTCATCAGGACCTGGAAGCGTCGCTCGCCCGTCGGCGTCAGCTGAAACTCCGTCATCCGGGTGCCGCCGAACTCGATGCGCGGGTACTCGCCGGCGCGGACCACCTCGCCGACGGGCGTCTCGTCGAACAGGGATCCGACCTGGAGTTCCAGCGCTTCGCAGATGCGGATGAGTGCGGCCACGGACGCGTTCGACTGGCCGCGTTCGACCTTCGACAGGTAGCCCTTGGTGACGCCGCTGGCCGCGGCGAGTTCGTCGAGGGTCATGCGCTTGGCGCTGCGGGCGGCCTTCAAACGAGCGGCGATCGATAGTTGCGTTGCCGGCGAACCGCCCACGATTTCCTCCTAGGAAACAAAGGTTGACAATAATTCTACTGCCGGAAACAATGAGACCCAAGCCACACGCCACGACTTTGGAGAACCGATGAGTTTCGACCGGTACATCACGACCACCGCACCCGACGGCCGCGAGATCATCGGCCAGGTCGATGCGAGCCGCTTCCCGCGCTACGCCGAGCCGGCCACCTTCGCGCGAGTGCCGCGCCTGGACCAGGTGTCGTCACCCGACGTGACGATCCTCGGCGTCCCGTTCGACTCCGGGGTGTCCTACCGCCCGGGCGCGCGCTTCGGCCCCGGTCACATCCGCGCCGCGTCCAAGCTGCTGCGGCCCTACAACCAGGCGCTCGACGTGTCGCCCTTCGCCAATCAGCAGGTCGCCGACGCCGGTGACATCGGCGTCAACCCGTTCAACATCAACGAGGCCATCGAGACCATCGACACCGAGGTGACGGCGCTGCGCAAGGACGGCAGTGCCGTGCTGACGCTCGGCGGCGACCACACCATCGCGCTGCCGATCCTGCGCTCGCTCTACCGCGATCACGGCCCGATCGCCGTGCTGCATTTCGACGCCCACCTCGACACCTGGGACACCTACTTCGGCGCCGCGTACACGCACGGCACCCCGTTCCGCCGGGCCAGCGAAGAGGGCCTCATCGACATGGAGCGCTCGTTGCACATGGGTATCCGCGGGCCGCTCTACAGCAAGAAGGACCTCGAGGACGACGCGGTCCTCGGCTTCCAGGTGATCCGCTCCGACGACTACCAGGTCGACGGGCTGGCGAGTGTGCGCGAGCGCATGGTGAAGCGGCTCAAAGGCGGTCCGGTCTACGTATCGGTCGACATCGATGTGCTCGACCCGGCGCACGCGCCCGGCACCGGTACGCCGGAAGCCGGGGGGCTGACGTCGCGCGAACTCCTGCATTCGCTGCGCTCGCTCACGGGCCTGAACGTCGTCGGCGCCGACATCGTCGAGGTGTCGCCGGCCTACGACCACGCCGAGCTCACCGGAATCGCGGCCGCGCACGTCGGCTACGAGCTGCTGTCGGTGCTGAGCGCCAACCGCTGAAGAGCTGAGCCGCTAGGGCTTTCGGCGGACCGACGCCTCGACGATGTCGAGGACGGCGGCCAGATCCTCGCCGGTCTGACCGGAGGCCAGCCGGGCGATGAGGCCGTCGAGCACGAGGTCGAGATAGATGTGCAGCACTTCGGTGGGCACATCGTCACGCAGCGTGCCGGCGGCCTTCTTGCGTTCCAGGCGGGCGATGGTGGCCTGGTTGAGTTCCTCGTAGCGCTGCTGCCACTCGGCGCGGAACTCGGCGTCGGTGCGCAGCCTCCGGGCGATCTCCAGCCGGGTGCCCAGCCACTGGTAGTTCTCCGGCTTGGCCAGCATGTTGCGCATGACCTGGACGAGGCCGTCTTTCTCGACGGTCTCTGCCATCCGCTCGCCGTCTTCCTCCGCGAGCGCGAAGAAGAGCGCATCCTTGTCGCGGAAATGATGGAAGATCGCGCCGCGCGACATCGCGGTGGCTTCTTCGAGCAGCCGGACGGTCGCGCCCTCGTACCCGAACTCTGAAAAACAGCGTCGGGCGCCGTCGAGGATCTGAGCTCGACGGGCGGCGAGGTGATCGTCGCTAACTTTGGGCACCAGGACTCCTACCGGTGTTCGGTCGGGGCAGCCCCAGAGTCTGGGCCTGCCCCAACCGAATCAGCCAGATATCGGACTAGCTGCCCGACCGCAGCATGTTGCGCAGCACGTACTGCAGGATGCCGCCGTTGCGGTAGTAGTCGGCCTCACCGGGCGTGTCGATGCGGACCACGGCGTCGAACTCCACCTTGGTGCCGTCCTGCTTGGTGGCCGTCACGTGCACGGTCTTCGGCGTCTTGCCGTTGTTCAGCTCGGTGATGCCCGCGATGTCGAACGTCTCGGTGCCGTCGAGGCCCAAGGACTTCCACGATTCGCCCGCCGGGAACTGCAGCGGGACGACGCCCATGCCGATCAGGTTCGAGCGGTGAATGCGCTCGAAGGATTCGACGATGACCGCCTTGACGCCCAGCAGGCTGGTGCCCTTGGCGGCCCAGTCGCGCGAGCTACCCGAGCCGTACTCCTTGCCACCCAGCACGACCAGCGGAGTCCCGGCTGCCTGGTAGTTCTGCGACGCGTCGTAGATGAAGGACTGCGGGCCACCCTCCTGGGTGAAGTCGCGCGTGTAGCCGCCCTGCGTGCCCTCGAGGCCGATGCCGTCGAGCACGCGGTTCTGGAGGCGGATGTTCGCGAACGTGCCGCGGATCATCACCTCGTGGTTACCGCGACGGCTGCCCAGCGAGTTGTAGTCCTTGCGGGCCACCCCGTGCGAATCCAGGTACTGCGCGGCCGGGGTGCCCGGCTTGATCGGTCCGGCCGGGCTGATGTGATCGGTGGTCACCGAATCGCCCAGCAGGGCGAGGACTCGGGCGCCCGAGATGTCGGTGACCGGCGCCGGCTCCATCTGCATGCCGTCGAAGTACGGCGCCTTGCGGACGTACGTCGAGTTCTCGTCCCACTCGAACGTGTCACCCTCAGGGGTCGACAGGTTCTGCCAGCGCTCGTCGCCCGCGAAGATCGTCGAGTACGACTTGCGGAACATGTCCTGGCTGATCGCCGACTTGATGGTGTCGTCGATCTCCTGCGCCGACGGCCAGATGTCCTTCAAAAAGACGTCGTCGCCATTCTGATCTTGGCCCAGGGGATCGGTCTCGAAGTCGAAGTCCATGGTGCCGGCGAGCCCGTACGCGATTACCAGCGGCGGCGAGGCCAGGTAGTTCATCTTGACGTCGGGGGAGATGCGTCCCTCGAAGTTGCGGTTACCGGACAGCACCGCGGTGACGGTGAGGTCGTTGTCGTTGATGGCCTTGCTGATCTCGTCGGGCAGCGGGCCGGTGTTGCCGATGCACGTCGTGCAGCCGTAGCCGCCCAGGTAGTAGCCGAGCTTCTCGAGGTACGGCCACAGGCCGGCCTTCTCGTAGTAGTCGGTGACGACCTGCGAGCCGGGGGCCATGTTGGTCTTGACCCAGGGCTTGGTGGTCAGGCCCTTCTCGACGGCGTTGCGCGCGAGCAGTGCCGCGCCGAGCATCACCGACGGGTTCGAGGTGTTGGTGCAGGACGTGATGCCCGCGACCGCGACGGCGCCGTGGTCGAGGACGAACTCTCCGCGCTCGCCCTTGACCCGGATCGGCTTGCTCGGGCGGCCCTCGGCGCCGTTGGCGGCGGACTGGACGTCGACGGCACCGTCGTCGGCGAACGACAGGGCAGCCGGATCGGACGCCGGGAACGACTCTTCGACGGCCTCGTCAAGCTTGGTGTGGTCGGCCGGGTGCTGCTCCTCCACGTAGTTGTGGATGTCCTTGCGGAACGCGATCTTGCTCTCCGACAACAGGATTCGGTCCTGCGGGCGCTTCGGGCCGGCGATCGACGGCACGACTGTGGACAGGTCCAGCTCGATGTACTCGGAATAAGAAGGTTCGCGGGCTCCTTCTGCTTCCAAGTCGTGCCACATGCCCTGGGCCTTGGCGTACGCCTCGACCAGCGCGAGCTGCTCGTCGGTGCGGCCGGTGAGACGCAGGTAGTTGATGGTCTCCCCGTCGATCGGGAAGATCGCGGCGGTGGAACCGAATTCGGGGCTCATGTTGCCCAGCGTCGCGCGGTTCGCGAGCGGCACCTCGGCGACGCCCTTGCCGTAGAACTCGACGAACTTGCCGACCACGCCGTGCTTGCGCAGCATGTCGGTGACGGTCAGCACCACGTCGGTGGCGGTCACGCCGGGCTGGATCTCACCCGTCAGCTTGAAGCCGACGACGCGCGGGATCAGCATCGAGACGGGCTGGCCCAGCATGGCGGCCTCGGCCTCGATGCCGCCGACGCCCCAGCCCAGCACGCCCAGGCCGTTCTCCATGGTGGTGTGGCTGTCGGTACCCACACAGGTGTCGGGGTAGGCCTGGCCGTTACGGACCATCACGACGGGCGCCAGGTACTCGATGTTGACCTGGTGCACGATGCCCATGCCGGGGGGAACGACCTTGAAGTCGTCGAAGGCGCCCTGGCCCCAGCGCAGGAACTGGTAGCGCTCGCCGTTGCGCTCGTACTCCAAGTCGACGTTGCGCTCGAGGGCGTCGGCGGTGCCGAACACGTCGAGGATGACCGAGTGGTCGATGACCATGTCGGCGGGAGAGAGCGGGTTGACCTTGTTCGGGTCGCCGCCCAGGGTGGTGACGGCCTCGCGCATGGTGGCCAGGTCCACGATGCAGGGCACGCCGGTGAAGTCCTGCATGATCACGCGGGCCGGGGTGAACTGGATTTCGGTGTTCGGCTCAGCCGACGGATCCCAGTTGGCCAGGGCCAGGATGTGATCCTTGGTGATGTTTGCGCCGTCTTCGGTGCGCAGCAGGTTCTCCGCAAGAACCTTGAGGCTGTAGGGAAGCTTCTCGGTTCCCGGAACCGCGTCGAGGCGGAAGATCTCGTAGCTGTTTTCCCCGACAACGAGCGTGTCACGGGCTCCAAATGAATTGCTGCTCACATCAACTCCCGGCTAGATCTCGCCGCGACGGGCTGTGTCAGCGGCGCGTTGCTACCCTAACAGTACGCTTGTCCTATGAGCGCCCAGGGGGTGGTTACAGTCTTGTCGGGTTGTGGGTGCGCCGTCAGGGAGTTCGACGAAATTCCAGTACCGTTTGCCGCGTGACAACTTTCGCGGCGATGCCTTTCCTGCCGGCGTTCATTCCGCCGGATGTGTGCGCCACGGTCGGGCAGGACCCGGCCAAGACTCCCGTCGATGTCTGCATGGCGACGGTGATCACGCAGGTGCGTGACGGTGGGGTCAGTGCGCCGGGCATCGCGCCCGCCAAGACGCCGGCCACCCCGGGGGAAGCGAAGCAGGCCGCCGAGGCCGCCCAAGAGGCCGCCGCCCTCCGTCAGGTGGTCGCCGACGCCCACGCCAAGGGCATCGACCTCAAGATCGTGGTGCTGCCGACCAGCCCGGGTATCGACACCCCGCTGCGTGACATCGCCGCCGATGTCGGCCACCACTACCCGGAGTCGACGGTGTTGGCCCTCAGTCCCGGCTTCGCCGGCTCGGTGAGTCCGATCTATGACCGGGCGCAGTTGGAGGCGGGGCAGGACCTCGCGAAGACGCCGAGTGTCGTGCAGTCGTCGAAGAATTTTGTGAGCCAGCTGGAAACGCCGATATTTCCGTGGACGTCGTTCACTCTGGTGGTCATCGTCGGTGTGGTGGCGGCTGCCGTCGGCACCCGGTTTCTGCAGGTCCGGGCTCGGAAAGCGGCTACTGGAGCAGCTCCGGTGAATGCCGCGGCGAACTCCTCGGAGTAGCTGGGCGCAGCGCGCCGCGAATTCGAATATCACTATTCGGTCACACCTTTTTCAATTACAACGGTGTGGTTTGTTATCAACGTTTCATTTGTGCAACCTGTGACGTACGGTGCAGTTGGTACCGCATGTTGCAGTTGTTATGAATTGTGATTTCTGCGACTTACGGGACCACGGATCGAGCCCGCTTCTGCCTTACGCGGGCACCAGCGCGCTGGAGCCTTAGGAGACCTGAGTCAATGGGACGCAGCATTCGCCCCTTTAGCGGTGGGCTGGCCACCCGGCTGGGCAGCCGCGTCGGCACCGGGTCGCTGGTATTCGGTGTCATGACCGCGTCCGTTTTCGCGTCCGGTATCGCGTCGGCCCAACCCGGCGGCAATGAGATCGCGGCCCTGGTCACCGATCTCGCCAACGCCAACCAGAAACTCCAGGACCTCGGGGCGTCGATCCAGACCCGGCAGGAATCGGTGAACAAGGCCATCGCCGATGTCCAGACCGCCCGCGACAACGCCGCCACGGCGCAGGAGTCCATCGAGGCGAACCAGCGTCAGCTATCCGACGCAAACGCCGCGATCGCCGCCGCCCAGGCGCATTTCGACAAGTACGCCGAGGCCGCCTACATCAACGGCCCGTCCGCGTCGTACCTGACCGCCACCGACCCCGGCGAGATGATCAACACCGCCGCCACTGGCCAGGCCCTGACCATCAGCTCGCAGGAGGCCATCGCCGACCTGCAGCGCACCCGGACCGAATTGGCCAATCGCGAGTCCACCGCCCGCCTCGCCAAGCAGAAGGCCGACCAGGCCGTCAAAGATGCCCAGACCAGCCAGGACGACGCGGTCAAGGCCCTGACCGACGCCCGCACCACGTTCGCAGACCAGCAGACCCAGCTGGATCAGCTGGTCAGCCAGCGCAACGCGGCCCAGGCCAAGCTCGATGCGGCGCGCACGCAGTGGGCGGCCGCGTCCACCGGGCCGGGTACCGCGCCCGGCGCGGCCGCGGCCGACCCCGGCCGATACGCCGCCAACTGGGACGGCGCCCCCGCTGCTGCCGGCCCCCGCAAGTGGGACGACGGTGGCTGGGACCCGACCCTGCCCAAGATTCCCAGCGCCAACATCCCCGGTGACCCGATCGCCGTCATCAACAACGTGCTGGGCATGACGGCCACCTCGGCGCAGGTGACCCAGCAGATGGGCCACAGCTTCCTGCAGAAGCTCGGCCTGGTGCCCGCCGATGTCACCAAGACCGGCTACACCAACGGCGCCATCCCGCGCGTCTACGGCAAGCAGGCCTCCGAATACGTGATCAAGCGCGCCATGTCGCAGATCGGCGTGCCGTACTCCTGGGGCGGTGGCACGGCGGCCGGCCCTGGCACGGGGATCGACTCGGGCGCCGGCACCGTCGGCTTCGACTGCTCGGGCCTGATCCTGTACGCCTTCGCGGGCGTGGGCATCAAGCTGCCGCACTACTCGGGCAACCAGTACGAGATGGGCCGCAAGATTCCGACCTCGCAGGCCCGTCGTGGCGACGTCATCTTCTACGGCCCGGGTGGCAGCCAGCACGTCACCCTCTACCTGGGCAACGGGCAGATGCTCGAAGCGCCGTACACCGGTTCCAACGTCAAGGTCTCGCCGGTACGAACCAGCGGCATGACGCCGTACGTGATCCGTTACATCGAATACTGACTCAGGGCTAGCGACGGGCAGACTAGGAGTTATTGCATTGCAGGGCAAGGAGTTTCACCGGAGAGACCTGCTCGCGGGCGTCGGCGCGCTGGCGCTGGCATTCGCGATCGGGCCTGCGCCGAGTGCCGTTGCCGACCCAGACGGCGGGTGGGATCCGACACTGCCCATGCGGGCCAGTTCCGGCGCTCCCGGTGACCCGGTGGCCATTGCCAACGCGACATTTCAGGCCAGCCAGTTGGCCCTGCAGACCACCCAGAACCTCGGCCAGAGCTTCCTGTCCAGCCTGGGCATCGGCGGCAAGCCGAGTGGCGCCGGCGGCGGCAGTGCCGCGATGATGCCCGGCGGCCGCGTCGGCGGTAAGCAGGCCATCGAATACGTCATCCGGCGCGGCGGCTCCCAGATGGGCGTCCCGTACTCGTGGGGCGGCGGCACCCTGACCGGTCCCGGCCCTGGCGTGGATTACGACGCGGGCAAGATCGGCTACGACTGTTCCGGGTTCACGCGCTACGCCTACGCCGGCGTCGGTGTCCAGATTCCCAAGTACTCGGGCGACCAGTACAACACCGGCCGCGCCATCCCGCCGTCGCAGGCCAAGCGCGGCGACCTGATCTTCTACGGTCCCGGTGGCAGCCAGCACGTCACGATCTACCTCGGCGGCGGAAAGATGCTGGAGGCGTCCGGCAGCGCCGGCAAGGTGACCGTCAGTCCGGTCCGGACGGCCGGCATGTCGGCGCACCTGTCGCGCATCATCGAGACCTGATAATCACCTAAGTCCGTCGCGTCAACGTCGACGGATACCCGACCGCCTGGAATAGTTGAGTCCGGGCGCGCCGCTATATTGGCGGCTACCCGCTAGACCAGCGATTTTGTGTACGACGAATCAGACGAACAGTCGGTCTGAATAAACCCGGGAGGAAGCTAGATGACGTCACCGAGTGGGCCGCCCGACGGCGCCGGAGGCTACCCAGGCCCGGCACCCACGCAGGGTTACCCGCCCGGGGCGCATGCCGCGCCCGCCGCGCAGCAGCCCGTCAGCGGCACGTTGCAGTCCGAGGTGCACACCCTCGAGCGCGCCATCTTCGAGGTCAAGCGCATCATCGTCGGCCAGGACCTCTTGGTCGAGCGCATGCTGGTCGGCCTGCTGGCCAAGGGCCACGTGCTGCTCGAAGGTGTGCCGGGTGTCGCCAAGACCCTGGCCGTGGAGACCTTCGCCAAGGTGGTCGGCGGCTCGTTCGCCCGCATCCAGTTCACCCCTGACCTGGTGCCCACCGACATCGTCGGTACCCGCATCTACCGCGTCGGCAAGGAAGAGTTCGACATCGAACTCGGCCCCGTCATGGTCAACTTCCTGCTCGCCGACGAGATCAACCGCGCGCCCGCCAAGGTGCAGTCGGCGCTGCTGGAGGTCATGGCCGAGCGCAAGATCTCCATCGGCGGCAAGACTTTCCCGCTGCCCAGCCCGTTCCTGGTCATGGCGACCCAGAACCCCATCGAGCAGGAGGGCGTCTACCAGCTGCCCGAGGCGCAGCGCGACCGCTTCCTGTTCAAGCTGAACGTCGGCTACCCGTCGCCCGAGGAAGAGCGCGAGATCATCTACCGGATGGGCGTCAAGCCGCCGGAGCCCAAGCAGATTCTCACCACCGAGGATCTCCTGCGGCTGCAGGATGTGGCCGCCAACACCTTCGTGCACCACGCCCTCGTCGACTATGTGGTGCGCATCGTGACCGCCACGCGTGAGCCCGAGAAGTTCGGTATGCCGGACGCCAAGGCGTGGATCGCCTACGGCGCCTCCCCGCGTGCCTCGCTGGGCATCATCAGCGCGTCGCGCGCGCTGGCGCTGGTGCGCGGACGTGACTACGTCATCCCGCAGGATGTCGTCGAGGTCATCCCGGACGTGCTGCGGCACCGTCTCGTCCTCACCTACGATGCCCTCGCCGACGAAATCTCCGCCGAGACCGTCGTCAACCGCATCCTGCAGACCGTCGCGCTGCCGCAGGTGAATGCCATTCCGCAGCAAGGACATTCGGTTCCGCCCGTGATGGCCGGCGCAGCTGGGGCCTCTGGTCGGTGACCGCCTCCGGATCCGATCCTTCGGCTTCGCCGAGGCAAGGCCGGTCGGTCGACCTGCCGTCGTTGCAGCGCGGCCAGATTCGCGATCCCGAACTGTCGGCCGCGCTGCGCAAGCTCGAGCTCACGGTCCGGCGCAAGCTCGACGGCGTCCTGCACGGTGACCACCAGGGCCTGATCCCCGGCCCGGGCTCCGAGCCGGGGGAGTCCCGGCTCTACCAGCCCGGCGATGACGTCCGCCGGATGGACTGGTCCGTCACGGCTCGTACGACGCATCCACACGTGCGGCAGATGATCGCCGACCGGGAGCTGGAGACGTGGTTGGTCGTCGACATGTCGTCGAGCCTCGACTTCGGCACCGCCGGCTGCGAGAAGCGTGACCTCGCCGTCGCCGCGGCAGCCTCCATCGCGTTCCTGAACAGCGGTGGCGGTAACCGGCTCGGCGCGATCATCTCCAACGGCGACACCGTGCGCCGGGTGCCCGCGCTGTCCGGCCGGCTGCACGAGCAGGAGTTGCTGCGCGCCATCGCCACCACGCCCAAGGCCCCACCCGGGGTCCGCGGCGACCTGGCGGCGACCATCGACGCCCTGCGGCGGCCCGAGCGCCGCCGGGGCATGGCGGTGATCATCAGCGACTTCCTGGGGCCCATCAACTGGATGCGCCCGCTGCGGGCCATCGCCGGGCGCCACGAGGTGCTGGGCATCGAGATCATCGACCCGCGCGACGTGGAACTGCCGGCCATCGGTGACGTCGTCCTGCAGGACGCCGAGTCGGGCATCACCAAGGAATTCACCATCGACGAGCAACTGCGTGACGACTTCGCCCGCGCCGCCCAGGCGCACCGCGACGAAGTGGCCCGCACGCTGCGTCGATGCGACGCCCCACTCCTGACCCTGCGTACCGATCGGGACTGGATCGCCGACGTCGTCCGGTTCGTGGCGAATCGTCGCCGCGGGGCCATGGCGGCGCGCTGACCCTGCGCGCCGATTTCGGCCTCCACCGGCAAAGACGATAAGTTGACCAGCATGAGTGACACTGTTGCCACCGATGGCGCCACCACGGCTGCCGGCGGCCGCCCCGCCTTCGTTTCCCGTTCCGTGCTGGTCACCGGTGGTAACCGGGGTATCGGCCTGGCCATCGCGCAGCGTCTGGCCGCGGACGGCCACAAGGTTGCCGTGACCCACCGCGGTTCCGGTGCGCCCGAGGGCCTGTTCGGCGTCGAATGTGACGTCACCGACGCCGAGGCCATCGACCGGGCGTTCAAAGAGGTCGAGGAGCACCAGGGTCCGGTCGAGGTGCTGGTGTCCAACGCCGGCATCTCCAAGGACGCGTTCCTGATGCGGATGACCGAGGAGCGGTTCACCGAGGTCATCAACGCCAACCTCACCGGCGCGTTCCGCGTGACCCAGCGGGCGTCGCGCAGCATGCAGCGCAAGCGCTTCGGCCGCATCATCTACATCGGCTCGGTCTCGGGCATGTGGGGCATCGGCAACCAGGCCAACTACGCGGCCGCCAAGGCCGGCCTCATCGGCATGGCCCGCTCCATCTCGCGTGAGCTCTCCAAGGCCGGCGTCACGGCGAACGTCGTCGCCCCCGGTTACATCGACACCGAGATGACGCGCGCCCTCGACGAGCGCATCCAGGAAGGCGCGCTCGAGTTCATCCCCGCCAAGCGCGTCGGTACCGCCGAAGAGGTCGCGGGTGCGGTCAGCTTCCTGGCATCCGAGGATGCCGGCTACATCGCCGGTGCGGTGATCCCGGTCGACGGCGGCATGGGCATGGGGCACTGACCCCGAATTCTTTGGCTTACCCGAACTTTCGTTTAAAAGGAGTCAGACAATGGCAGGTTTGCTCGAAGGCAAGCGGATCCTGGTCACCGGGATCATCACCGACTCGTCCATCGCGTTCCACATCGCGAAGGTCGCCCAGGAGCAGGGCGCCGAGTTGGTGCTCACCGGCTTCGACCGGATGAAGCTCATCCAGCGCATCGCCGACCGGCTGCCCAACCCGGCGCCGCTGCTGGAGCTCGACGTGCAGAACGAAGAGCACCTGGCCTCGCTCGGTGCCCGCGTCACCGAGGTCATCGGCGAGGGCAACAAGCTCGACGGCGTCGTGCACTCCATCGGCTTCATGCCGCAGACCGGCATGGGCGTCAACCCCTTCTTCGACGCGCCTTACGCGGACGTCGCCAAGGGCATCCACATCTCGGCGTACTCCTACGCGTCGCTCGCCAAGGCGCTGCTGCCGATCATGAACGAAGGCGGCGGCATCGTCGGCATGGACTTCGACCCGACCCGCGCCATGCCGGCCTACAACTGGATGACGGTCGCCAAGAGCGCCCTCGAGTCGGTCAACCGGTTCGTCGCGCGCGAGGCCGGCAAATTCGGTGTGCGGTCCAATCTCGTTGCGGCAGGCCCCATCCGGACCCTGGCGATGAGCGCCATCGTCGGTGGTGCGCTGGGCGACGAGGCCGGTCAGCAGATGCAGCTGCTCGAAGAGGGCTGGGACCAGCGGGCGCCGATCGGCTGGAACATGAAGGACCCGACGCCGGTCGCCAAGACCGTGTGCGCGCTGCTGTCCGAGTGGCTGCCCGCGACCACCGGTTCGATCATCTACGCCGACGGTGGCGCCAGCACCCAGCTGCTCTAGTGGAGTTCGACGCACTGCTGCTGCTGTCGTTCGGTGGGCCCGACGGCCCCGACGACGTCCGTCCGTTCCTGGAGAACGTGACACGTGGGCGTGGCGTGCCACCGGAGCGCCTGGACGCCGTCGCCGAGCACTACATGCATTTCGGGGGCGCGTCGCCGATCAACGCCATCAACCGGGCGCTGATGTCGGAGCTCGAGGCGGCGATGCCGGAGCTGCCGGTGTACTTCGGCAACCGCAACTGGGAGCCGTATGTCGAGGACACGGTTGCCGCCATGCGGGACAACGGGATTCGTCGGGCGGCCGTGTTCACGACATCCGCGTGGGGCGGTTACTCCAGCTGCCGGCAGTACGTCGAGGACATCGCGCGCGGCCGGGCCGCGGCGGGACCGCAGGCGCCGGAACTGGTCAAGCTGCGCCAGTACTTCGACCATCCGCTGTTCGTCGAGATGTTCACCGAGGCCATCGGGGAAGCGGTCGCGCAACTGCCCGCCGAGCTGCGTGACGAGGCCCGTCTCGTGTTCACGGCGCACTCGATTCCCGTCCGGGTCGACGACCGGGACGGCCCGCGGCTCTACAGCCGACAGGTCGGGTACGCCGCCCGGTTGGTCGCCGCGGCCGCCGGCTACGACGACTACGACCAGGTGTGGCAGTCCCGGTCCGGGCCGCCCCACATCCCCTGGCTGGAACCGGATATCGGGGATCACCTGGCGACGCTCGCGGCGGCCGGCACCAAGGCCGTCATCGTCTGCCCCATCGGGTTCGTGGCCGACCACATCGAGGTGGTGTGGGATCTCGACAACGAGCTCGCCGAGCAGGCCGCCGGGGCCGGAATCACGTTGGTGCGCACCACGACTCCGAACGCCGACCCGCGGTTCGCGCGGTTGGCCGCGTCGTTGGTCGACGAGCTGCGGACAGGTGCGGCGCCGGCGCGGGTCGAGGGCCCGGACCTGGTGCCCGGCTACGGCTGCAGCGTCAACGGGGCATCCTGCCTGCCGGGCTGCTGCGGTTCCTGACGGGTCCTAGCGCTCCCAGGCCGAATGCAGGATGGCCGTCACGGCGGCGAGCCGGGCGGAGCGCACGATGTCTGACAGGGGCCGCATGGCCTCGGTGGCGATCTGCATCTCCGACGCGCTCTGCAGGCCGATGGGTGCCAGCCCGGCGCTGACGGTGATGATCGCGTCGATGTGCGCCGCCGTCTCCAGCACCCGCACCGCGCGGTTGGGCGCATGGTCGGGTAGCCGGTGCAGATGCCCGGCCTCGAGCAACTGCTCGACCATGTCGCGCGGATCATCGATGTCCGAACCGGGTTCGGCCCGCAGCCGGCCGAGGGCGTCGGCCGCAGACCGGACCGCGTCGCGCAGCCGGTACTCCTCTTCGCCGAGGTCGAAGTGGCCGGCCACCGGTGCGCTCGGCAGTGAGTACACCGTCCAGGACAGCGCCTTGACCTCGGCGTCGTCGGTGTCGTCCTCGTATTCGAAATCGGGGACCAGCCCCACGGCCTCGCCGTAGTTGGAGGTCACGACGATGGCTTCGCCCATGTCGACGGCGTCCTGCTGGAACTGGGTGCCCGGGGTCAGGCCGCGGACATCCCCGGGTACGGGGAGTACCAGATTCAGGGCCGGCTCCGCCCGCGCGGCACCCGCCGCGTGTCGCAGCGTCTGCAGCAAGGTCACGCCGCCGTAGTTGGTCAGGTCCGGCCACGGCAGGCCGGTTCGGCTGGCCGCGACGGCGTCGTACGCGGCAATGGAATGCCTTGGCGCCCACGGCGATAGCGCATCCAGGACATCGTCGGGCGCGGCCAGGCCGGCATGCCAGGCATTGGCCCACACCGTCAGCGAAACACTCGGACACCACATGATGCACGCAGTGTAATTCGCTCCGGCCGGTAAAGCCTGCAAGGCGCTACTCTGGTCGCATGCCGGTGCCGTTGCTGTGGCTCATCCTGGCGATCGGGCTTGCCGGCGCTGAAGCGCTGACTGGTGACATGTTCCTGCTCATGTTGTCCGGCGGGGCGCTGGCGACCGCGGGCCTGAGCTGGGCCACCGACTGGCCGATCTGGGCCGACGGCGCCTCCTTCCTCATGGTGTCGGTGCTGCTGCTGGTCTTGGTGCGGCCGACGCTGCGCAAGCGACTGGGCGCCGCGGGCCTGCCCGAACCGGTGAAGGCGCTGGAAGGCAAGACGGCCCTGGTGCTGGAACGGGTGGCCCGCCATGAAGGGCAGGTAAAACTCGACGGCGAAATCTGGACGGCGCGTCCGATGGCGGACGACGATGTCTTCGAGCCCGGCGATCACGTCACCGTGATGCGGATCGACGGCGCGACCGCGGTGGTCTTCCGGACCATCTGAAACGCAAGGAGAGCTGAAATTGACTGGTGCACTTGTTCTTCTGCTGATGCTGGTGGCGCTCGCCATCGTGGTGGTGGTCAAATCGGTGGCGCTGATTCCGCAGGCCGAGGCGGCGGTCATCGAGCGCCTGGGCCGCTACAGCAAGACCGTCTCGGGGCAGCTGACGCTGCTGCTGCCGTTCGTCGACAAGATTCGGGCTCGGGTCGACCTGCGTGAGCGCGTCGTCTCGTTTCCGCCGCAGCCCGTCATCACCGAGGACAACCTGACGGTCAACATCGACACCGTCGTCTACTTCCAGGTGACCAGCCCGCAGGCCGCGGTCTACCAGATCAGCAACTACATCGTCGGCGTCGAGCAGCTGGCCACCACCACGTTGCGCAACGTCGTCGGTGGCATGACGCTGGAGCAGACGCTGACCTCGCGTGACCAGATCAACGCCCAGCTGCGCGGCGTGCTCGACGAGGCCACCGGCCGGTGGGGCCTGCGGGTGGCCCGCGTGGAGCTGCGCAGCATCGACCCGCCGCCGTCGATCCAGGAGTCGATGGAAAAGCAGATGCGGGCCGACCGGGAGAAGCGCGCCATGATCCTGATGGCGGAAGGCAGCCGGGAGGCGTCGATCAAACAGGCCGAAGGCCAGAAGCAGTCGCAGATCCTGTCGGCCGAGGGCGCCAAGCAGGCCGCGATCCTGGCCGCCGAGGCGGACCGGCAGTCCCGCATCCTGCGGGCCCAGGGTGAACGTGCCGCCCAGTATCTGAATGCCCAGGGCCAGGCGAAGGCCATCGAGAAGACGTTCGCGGCCATCAAGGCCGGCCGGCCGACACCGGAGCTGCTGGCCTACCAGTACCTGCAGACCCTGCCGCAGATGGCAAAGGGCGAGGCCAACAAGGTGTGGGTGGTGCCGAGCGACTTCGGCTCTGCGCTACAGGGTTTCACCAAGATGCTCGGGGCGCCGGGGGAGGACGGGGTGTTCAGGTACACGCCGTCGCCGGTCGACGACGCCCCGGTCAAGGATGACGACGACGAGGTCGCCGACTGGTTCTCCACCCAGGCCGATCCGGCCATCGCGCAGGCGGTGGCGAAGGCCGAGGCCGAGGCCCGCACGCCGGTGCAGCAGCCGGGCTACAGCGCCCAGCCGTTGCCGCCTCCGGCGCCACCGACACAGCCCCTCCAGGCCCGTCCAAACCCTGAGATCGATCCGCCCGGACTACACGCGAGGTGACGATGAGTGCACTGACTTCCCCGAAGACCTACACCGCGCTGGCATTGCTGATGGCCGGCGATGCGGCGGCGTGTGCCGTCCCCGTCGCGCCCATCGAGAAGGCGCTCAACGGGGTGAACTTCCCGCTAGAGTACCGGTGGATCCTCGTCGGCTCCAAGGCGGCCGCAGCCGTGGGTCTGCTTGCCGGACAACGCAATTCAGCCCTGGCTCGGCTGACCACTGCGATGTTGGTGCTGTACTTCACGCTCGCGGTCACCGCACACATCAGGGCCCACGACAAGCCGCAGAACGCGGCGCCGGCCGTGTTGTTCCTGGCGCTGTTCACCGCGATGACGGCGAAGGGGCTGCCCGAGCGCGAGTGACGCTTACGACGTGGCGTCCACCGGGTGCTGCGCGGCGTGGGCGCGGCGATGGAGCCGAATCTCGTAGAGCAGCCCGCAGATCCCGATGGTCGCGGTGCAGGCCGATACGACGAGCAGCGACGGCCGAATCTGTCCGGTGAGCGCGTCGCCGAGGATGACGACGGCCGCGGTGCCGGGCAGCAGCCCGAAGAACGTCGCGAACGCGTAGGGCACCACGCGGACCGACGACGCCCCGGCCGCGTAGTTGAGCACCGAGAACGGCACCGCCGGGATCATGCGCATCGACAGGATCGCGGCCCAGCCCCGGTCCTTGAGCCGGGCGTCGAGGCTGTCGATGTGCTTGTGCGACAGCTTGCTCAACTGCCAGCCCAGCACCCGGACCAGCCACAGCGCGATCAACGCGCTGAGCGTGCTGGCGATGACGGCCAGTGTGACGCCGAGGGCGGAACCGAACAACAGGCCCGCGGCGAGGGTGAACGCGGTGCGCGGGAACGGCAGCACCGTGACGATGGTGTGTGCGACCAGGAAGGCCAGGGGGAACCACGGACCGGCCGCGGCGGCCCAGTCGCGCATCTGGACCGCGTTCGGCAACGGCACCCAGATCGCGATTGCGACGAGAATCACAATTGCCGTTCCGATGCCCACGGCCCTTCGCAACGGCATCTGCGCCGCAGTGGCTTGCACCGCAGACAGGACCGTGCGCAGCGCGCTGACAACGGAGTTCACGTCTTCCAAGGGTACGGGGCGACCAGCTGATCGCCGCCGTCAGGAGCTGTCCAGGATGCGGTCGATCGGGGCAGTCCGTCGTCGTCAGAGGTATGGACAGTCGGTGTGCCGTGGAGCTACTGGGTAGTAGCGACCTGTGTGATTTAGCCTGAAAATCGAATGTGATAGGCATTTCTGCATGCAGTGCCATATTTCTGATGGCCGAAAGATTGGGAGTCGCCGGTGACTGTCGACGCGTCCACCGTTCGGGACCGCTACGCGCGGTGGCAAGAGAACGTCGCAGGCGTGCTCGCCAAGAGCACCCGCAAGGCAGTCGAGGATCTTCCCGCAGACCCCGAGCGTCTGCTCGACTCGCCCACCTACGACGGTTTCCCGGTCCGTCCCCTCTACACCAGCCTGGACGGCCTGCCGGAGCCCGCGCTGCCCGGACACTGGCCGTTCACCCGTGGCGGTGACGCGCACCGTGATGTCCTCGCCGGCTGGAAGGTGACCGAGTCGTTCCCGATCGCCGGCGATGTTGATGCCGCTGACGTCCGTACGGTCAACGGCGCGATCCTGCTCGCCCTAACCGACGGCACCAGTGCCCTCGAGGTCCGGGTCGGGGCCGCGGGCGTGCCCGTCGACCAGCTGGACCGCGTGTTCGAGGGCGTCTTCCTGGATCTGGTTCCCGTGATCCTTGATGCCGGAGCCGACATCGGCGGTGCAGCCGACCAGCTGCTGACCCTGGTCAAGCCGTTCGACGCCGACCAGCGTGCCCGTCTGTCGATCGATCTGGGCGCCGACCCGCTGACCGCGCCGCTGTCCGGCCGTGCTGCCGCGACCGAAGCCGATGTCGTCGCCACCGCGGCGAAGCTCACCGAATACGACGGCGGAGTGCGTGCCGTCACGGTCGACGCCGCCGCGCTGCACAACCTCGGCGCCAGCGCCTCGCTGGAGCTGGCGGGTGCCATCGCTGCCGGGGTCGCCTACCTGCGCCTGCTCACGGAGAACGGCCTGTCTGCCGCGGATGCGTTCCGGCAGATCAGTTTCCGCTTCGCCGCCGATGACGACCAGTTCGCCACGATTGCCAAACTCCGTGCGGCCCGCCGGCTTTGGGCCCGGGTTGCCGAGGTCGTCGGTGCACCGGACTCTGGTGCCGCGACGATCCACGCCGTCACCTCGAAGGCCATGATGTCGCAGCGCGACCCGTGGGTGAACATGCTGCGCACCACGCTCGCCGCGTTCGCCGCGGGCGTCGGTGGCGCGGACACCGTGCTGGTCGAGACGTTCGACGCCGCCATCAACGGCGGATTGCCCGGTACCGCAGTCACTTTCAGCCGCCGCATGGCCCGCAACACCCAGCTGCTGCTGCTGGAGGAGTCGCACCTGGGCCGGGTCGTCGACCCGTCGGGCGGCTCGTGGTTCGTCGAGGATCTCACCGATCAGCTGGCGCAGCAGGCCTGGGCGAAGTTCCAGGAGCTGGAGTCGCTGGGCGGCTTCGTCGCGGCCCGCGATCACCTGAGCACCCAGATCGCCGAGGTTGCAGCCCGTCGCGCGGATGACATCGCGCACCGGCGCAACGCGCTCACCGGTGTCAACGAGTTCCCGAATCTCGACGAAACCGCACTCGCGCAGACTGATTCGCCTCCGGGCGTGGTCCGCTACGCGGCAGCTTTCGAGGCCCTGCGCAACCGCTCCGACGCCCACCTGGCCAAGACCGGGAAGCGGCCGCAGGCGGTGTTGCTGCCCGTCGGGCCGCTCGCCGAGCACAACATCCGCACGACGTTCGCGTCGAACCTGCTGGCTTCTGGTGGCATCGAGGCCGTCAACCCCGGCACCGTTGATGTTGCAGCCGCCGCATCCGCCAGCGCAGGACATGTCGCTGCTGTCCTCTGCGGCACCGACGCCCGGTACGCCGACGAGGCGAGCGACGTCATCAAGGCCGCCCGGGCCGCCGGCGTCAGGCACGTCTACCTCGCCGGTCCGGAGAAGGCAGTGGCAGCTGCCGCTGACCAGCCGGACGAGTTCCTGACCATGAAAATCGATGCTGTCGAAGCGCTTTCGACCCTGCTCACCCGATTGGGGGCATGACCATGACCGCTTCTGACGTAACCACGATCGGCAGTTTCGCCGACGTCCCGCTGCAGGGCGAGGCCGCTGCCGCGCCCACTGCCGACGCCGTCAGCACCCACGTCGCGGATGCGGCACAGGCGCACGGCTACACCGCGGAACAGGTCACCTGGTCGACGCCCGAAGGTATCGACGTCAAGCCGGTGTACATCGCCGAGGATCGCGATGCCGTGGCCGCCGCGGGCTACCCCCTGGACAGCTTCCCGGGCACCCCGCCGTTCATCCGCGGGCCGTACCCGACCATGTATGTGAACCAGCCGTGGACCATCCGGCAGTACGCCGGGTTCTCCACCGCCGCAGAGTCGAACGCGTTCTACCGCCGCAACCTGGCCGCCGGGCAGAAGGGCCTGTCGGTGGCCTTCGACCTGGCCACCCACCGCGGCTACGACTCGGACCACCCGCGCGTGGCGGGTGACGTCGGAATGGCCGGTGTGGCAATCGATTCCATCCTCGACATGCGTCAGCTGTTCGACGGTATCGACCTGGGCAGCGTCAGCGTCTCGATGACGATGAACGGCGCGGTGCTGCCGATCCTCGCGCTGTACGTCGTCGCCGCCGAGGAACAGGGCGTGCCGCCGGAGAAGCTGGCCGGGACCATCCAGAACGACATCCTCAAAGAGTTCATGGTCCGCAACACCTACATCTATCCGCCGAAGTCGTCGATGCGGATCATCTCGGACATCTTCGGCTACACCAGCACCAAGATGCCGAAGTTCAACTCGATCTCGATCTCGGGCTATCACATCCAGGAGGCCGGTGCGACGGCCGACCTGGAGCTGGCCTACACGCTGGCCGACGGCGTCGAGTACATCAAGGCCGGGCTGGACGCGGGTCTGGACATCGACAAGTTCGCGCCGCGACTGTCCTTCTTCTGGGGCATCGGGATGAACTTCTTCATGGAGGTGGCCAAGCTGCGCGCGGGCCGACTGCTGTGGAGCGAGCTGGTCGCCGAGTTCTCCCCGAAGAGCGACAAGTCGCTGTCGCTGCGGACCCACTCGCAGACCTCCGGCTGGTCGCTGACGGCGCAGGATCCGTTCAACAACGTCGCCCGCACCTGCATCGAGGCCATGGCCGCCACGCAGGGTCACACGCAGTCGCTGCACACCAACGCCCTCGACGAGGCGCTGGCGCTGCCGACCGACTTCTCGGCCCGCATCGCGCGTAACACCCAGCTGCTGCTGCAGCAGGAGTCGGGCACCACGCGGCCCATCGACCCGTGGGGCGGGTCGTACTACGTCGAGTGGCTCACCCACCAGCTCGCCGAGCAGGCCCGCGCCCATATCAAGGAGGTCGCCGAGCACGGCGGCATGGCGCAGGCGATCGGCGAGGGCATCCCGAAACTGCGCATCGAAGAGGCCGCGGCCCGCACCCAGGCCCGGATCGACTCCGGCGCCCAGACGGTGATCGGCGTCAACAAATACCAGGTGGACGAGGACCAGGAGATCGAGGTCCTCAAGGTCGAGAACAGCCGGGTGCGCGCCGAGCAGCTCGCCAAGCTCGAGCGGCTGCGGGCCGACCGCGACGAGGCCGCCACCCAGGCCGCGCTGGCCGAATTGACCCGTGCGGCAGGCGAATCCGGCCACGCCGGCGAGGACGGCCTGGGCAACAATCTGATGGCGCTCGCCATCAACGCGGCCCGCGCCAAGGCCACTGTCGGCGAGATCTCCGACGCCCTGGAGAAGGTCTACGGCCGGCACCAGGCCGAGATCCGGACCATCGCCGGCGTCTACCGCGACGAGGTGGGGAAGGCCGGAAACGTGAGCACCGCGACGGAATTGGTCCAGAAGTTCGCCGAGGCCGACGGCCGTCGCCCGCGCATCCTGGTGGCCAAGATGGGCCAGGACGGACACGACCGCGGCCAGAAGGTGATCGCCACCGCGTTCGCCGACATCGGCTTCGACGTGGACGTGGGCTCGCTGTTCTCCACGCCCGACGAGGTGGCGCGGCAGGCGGCGGACAACGACGTGCACGTGGTCGGGGTGTCCTCGCTGGCGGCCGGTCATCTCACGCTGGTGCCCGCGCTGCGCGACGCACTCGCCGAGGCGGGGCGGCCGGACATCATGATCGTGGTCGGCGGCGTGATTCCGCCGGGCGACTTCGACGAGCTGTACGAGGCGGGTGCCGCGGCGATCTTCCCGCCGGGCACCGTCATCGCCGACGCCGCGATCGGCCTGTTGGGCAAGCTCGCCGATCGTCTGGGCTACAAGCTCTGAGGACGCGGACTTGATTACGCCGGTTCCCGAGCTCGCAGCCAAGATCCGGGCCGGCGATCGCGCGGCGCTGTCGCGGGCCATCACATTGGTCGAGTCCACCCGGTCCGATCATCGCGATGCCGCGCAGCAGTTGCTGCTCGAACTCACTCCTGAAGCGGGCAGCGCGCTGCACGTCGGCATCACCGGGGTGCCCGGGGTGGGGAAGTCGACCACCATCGAAGCCCTCGGCATGCACCTGATCGAGCGGGGACACCGCGTCGCGGTGCTGGCCGTCGACCCGTCGTCGACCCGAACCGGCGGTTCGATCCTCGGCGACAAGACGCGCATGGCGCAGCTGGCGGTGCAGCCGGAGGCGTACATCCGACCGTCGCCGACGTCGGGCACGCTCGGTGGGGTGGCCAAGGCCACCCGCGAGACCATCGTGCTGCTGGAAGCGGCCGGCTATGACGTGGTGCTGGTCGAGACCGTCGGCGTCGGCCAGTCCGAGGTGACTGTCGCCAACATGGTGGACACGTTCGTCTTCCTGACCCTGGCCCGCACGGGCGACCAATTGCAGGGGATCAAGAAGGGCGTCCTGGAGCTTGCCGACGTCATCGTGGTCAACAAGGCCGACGGTGAGCACGCCATCGAGGCCAAGGCTGCGGCGCGCGAACTCGCCGGCGCGATCCGGCTGATCTACCCCCGCGACACCTTGTGGCGGCCACCCGTACTGACCATGAGCGCGCTGACCGGCGACGGTCTGGCCGCGATGTGGGACACCGTCCTCAAGCATCGTGAAACCCTCAGTGCGGCAGGCGAATTCGAAGCACGGCGGCGCGCCCAGCAGGTCGACTGGACCTGGACCATGGTGCGCGACACCGTGCTGGACCGGGTGTTGTCGAACGCGGCCGTCAAGGCGCATCGCGACGAGGTGGAACGTCAGGTGCGCGAGGGCGAGCTGACGCCCGCGCTGGCGGCACAGCGCATCATCGACCTCGCGAACTGACGGCCCGGGTTTCGGTCCGGGATTGCCGGTGGATTTTGCCGGCGCAATAACGAGACCGGACCCGGCGGGTATTCGGGCTGGGCTCTGGCGAAACCAAATTAGGGAGGGGTCGGCGGCCGGCCCGACGTACGAAGGAAAATGCTCCCGCCCGTGGGTGGCTAGCTGAGCATTTCGCCGGTTATATGTTCTGACATGCGAAATCGGTTGTAGACGGTGGACATCGCAACGTGTTACGTCGGCGTAAGTGCGATCTTGAAATGGGTTTACCGTTGCTTCGCAACCTGTGTATCCAGACTATTTAGCTAACAGATTGATAACGTCGGAGATGATCCGCGGCAGGCGCAGGTCATCATTTGGTAATGACCAACGCAATTCGCCGGGAGCGCAACGTCGCGCCTCTCCGGTCCGCCGGCGGGCCTCTCCCGCAGGGCGTTCACGGTGCCGCTGACCCGAACTTCGCGAGTGTGGTGCGGGCCTTCTCCGCCATGTTCCCCAGCCGCTATCTCGGCGGCGGCGCCTTGTCGGTGTACCTCGACGGCGTTCCGGTCGTCGATGTGTGGACGGGGTGGGCCGACCGTTGGGGCAGGCGGCGGTGGGACGCGGACACCGGCGCCATGGTGTTCTCGGCGACCAAGGGGCTGGCTTCGACCGTCATCCACCGACTGGCCGATCGGGGACTGATCGCCTACGACGCGCCCGTCGCCGACTACTGGCCCGCCTTCGCGGCCAACGGCAAGGCCGGCGTGACGGTGCGGGAGCTGATGCGGCACCGCGCCGGGCTGTCGCAGCTGAACGGCGCCACGCGCGACGAGCTGATGGACCATCGACTCATGGAGCAGCGGTTGGCCGCGGCGCCCATGAGCTGGATGAAGGGTCGGCCGGCGTACCACGCCATCACCTATGGCTGGTTGTTGTCCGGCCTGGCCCGTGCGGTGACCGGGCAGAGCATGCGGGATCTGTTCCGCACCGAGCTGGCGGAGCCGCTCGGCATCGACGGTCTGCACCTCGGGCGTCCATCGGCCGATGCGCCCACGCAGCCCGCGCAGATCATCGGCCCGCAGTTCCGCATCCGCAACCCGCTGTTCGACGCCGTGGCGCCGCACGTGGCGAAGTTGCCGTTCTCGGGCGGCTTCGGCTCGATGTACTTCACCGGCATGCGCTCCATGGCGCAGGGGGACACGCCGTTGCTGGACTCCGAGATGCCGGGCGCCAATGGGGTGGCCACGGCCCGATCGCTGGGCCGCCTCTACGGCGCCATCGCCAACGGTGGCCAGATCGACGGTATGCGCTTCCTGTCCGCGGGCACCGTGGCGCAGCTGCGGGGCACCGGCAGCGTATTTCCCGACCTGGGTCTCGGTCTGCCGATGGATTTCAATCTGGGGTATCACGGCGTGCCGTTCCCGGGCATCATGCCGGGCTTCGGGCACGTCGGTCTCGGTGGGTCGCTCGGGTGGGCCGACCCCGATCGGGGCCTGGCTTTCGGGTTCGTGCACAACCGCCTGTTGACGCCACTGATGGTTGCCGATCAGGCCGGTTTCGTGGCACTCGCGGCAATGGTGCGACACGGGGTCGCGCAGGCCCGCAGCAACGGTTTCTGCCGGGTGACGGAGTTCGGCTCTCCCTACGCCGATCCGGCGCCTGTTGCGGGCTGACAGAGTTTGCGCGCGCGAGATATGCGGCCGCATCGGAAACGGTGCGGACCGCCCTCAGCACCGGACTTTCGAATACGCGCAGATGTCTGGCGTGTTGATTTTTTGCCCGTATCGAGCGGAGTTCGTCACAGTAGGTATTTCATACCATGCGTATCGACCATTGCCGGAAATACGGCTTTATGGCCACAGCCAGTGGATATCGGATTTTTGAAATGTTGCTCTGTTTCTAATTTCGATATTTGCGCAAACATTTGCCCTGTCGCACCCCTCGTCTGCGCGCGGTGCTGGGGTGAACGATGTTCGCTACGGACCGCTATGCTTCCGCCCCGTGGCTGGTTCGAAAAGGCTCCGAACCAAACCCCTGCGCAACGGCGCGCCGGGCGGGTTGGGCCTTCCGCAGCGAGTGTGCTGCGGATATCCGGTGCTGACGGTCATCTGATAGCGATTCGGCCGAAACGGGTAGCCCCGAATCGTCGGATCAGTTAATTTGACCCGGTAGGATTTCGAGCCAGTTTGTTTAAAGCGGCAAAGACGATTTCGCAGAGATTTTGAGCGCGGTCTGCAAAGCCACCCGGCACAGCGTGTCGGGGTTCGGCCGGACTGCACGGAGAGGCGGTAGCTAAGTGGGTGGGTCACCGACGACACCCGTCGCGATCATCGGCATGGCATGCCGGCTTCCTGGCGGCATCAGTTCGCCGGACGAGCTGTGGGAAGCCCTGCTGCGCGGTGACGACCTGGTTACCAAAGTTCCGCTGGAACGGTGGGACGCCGAGGAGTACTACGACCCGGAGCCCGGTGTGCCCGGGCGGTCGGTATCCAAGTGGGGCGGCTTCCTCGATGACGTGGCCGGCTTCGACGCCGACTTCTTCAACATCAGTGACCGCGAAGCCACCGCGATCGATCCGCAGCACCGCCTGATCCTCGAAACCTCTTGGGAGGCCGTGGAGCACGCGGGCATCGATCCGGCCGCCCTGGCCGGCTCGCTCACCGGGGTGTTCGTGGGTATGACCCACGGCGACTACCAGCTGCTGGCCGCCGACGCCCACGCCATCGAGGGCCCGTACGGCTTCACCGGAAACAACTTCAGCCTCGCCTCGGGCCGCGTCTCGTACCACCTGGGTGCGCACGGCCCGTCGTACACGGTCGACTCGGCCTGCTCGTCGAGCCTGCTCGCCATCCACAACGCGTGCCGCAGCCTGCACGACGGGGAGAGCGACGCCGCCCTCGCCGGTGGCGTGTCGATCATGCTGGAGCCGCGCAAGATGTCCTCGGGTTCGGCCCAGGGCATGCTGTCGCCGACCGGCCACTGCCACGCGTTCGACGTCGCCGCCGACGGCTTCGTGTCCGCCGAGGCGTCGGTCATGTTCATGATGAAGCGCCTGGACGACGCGCAGCGCGACGGCGACCGCATCCTCGCGGTCATCCGCGGTACCGCGAGCAACCAGGACGGCCACACGGTCAACATCGCGACCCCGGGGGCCGACGCCCAGGTCGCCGTCTACCGCCGCGCCCTGGACCTGGCCGCCATCGATCCCGCAACCGTGGGCTACGTCGAGGCGCACGGCACCGGCACGCCGGTCGGCGATCCGATCGAATACTCAAGTCTGGCAACGGTTTACGGCAACCAAGGGCCGGTCGTGCTCGGCTCGGTCAAGACCAACGTCGGGCACGCGCAGTCAGCGTCGGGCGCCGTCGGCCTGATGAAGACCGTGCTGGCCCTGCAGCACGGCGTCGTGCCGAAGAACCTCTACTTCAACGAGATGCCCGCCGAGATGGCGGCCATCACCACCGGGCTGTTCGTCCCGACGGACCTGGTGCCGTGGCCGGCGACCGCCGACCACCCGCGGCGCGCCGCGGTGTCCGCGTACGGGCTGTCCGGCACCAACGTCCACGCCGTCGTCGAGCAGGCGCCGGCGGAATCGTCGCCGCGCGTCGTCGAGTCCGAAGGCCGGGGGAGCCTGGCCGGTAATGGCAAACTCCTGTTCCCGGTGTCCTCGACCTCTGCCGAGGAACTGCGCCGCACCGCGGGCAAGCTCGCCGACTGGGCCGTCGCCCAGGGCGAGGCCCTCGACCTGGCCGACACCGCTTACACGCTGTCGCGTCGCCGCGCGCACCGCCCGGTCCGCGCCGCGGTCCTCGCCGAGGACGCCGCGAGCCTGATCCAGGCGCTGCGCGACGTCGCCGACAGCGAAACCCCGTACCAGGCTGCCGCGGGCAAGGGTGACCGTGGCCCGGTGTGGGTGTTCTCGGGCCAGGGTTCGCAGTGGGCGGCCATGGGCGCCGGCCTGCTGGCCGCCGAACCCGCGTTCGCGGCCGCCATCGCCGAGATCGAACCGCTCATCGAGGCGGAGTCGGGTTTCTCGATCACCGAGGCCATCACCGCCGCCGAGACCGTCACCGGCATCGACCGCATCCAGCCCGCCGTGTTCGCCATCCAGGTGGCGCTCGCCGCGACCCTGCGGTCGTACGGCGTGCAGCCCGGCGCGGTCATCGGACACTCGATGGGTGAGTCGGCCGCCGCCGTCGTCTCGGGCGCACTGTCGCTGGCCGACGGTGTCAAGGTCATCTGCCGCCGATCGAACCTGATGCTCAAGGTGTCCGGCTCGGGTGCCATGGCCTCGGTCGAGCTGCCCGCCCAGCAGGTGCTCTCCGAGCTCGGCGCCCGCGGCGTCAGCGACGTCGTGCTGGCGGTCGTCGCCTCGCCGCAGTCGACCGTCGTCGGCGGCGACAAGGACGCCATCCGCACTCTGGTCAAGGAATGGGACGAGCGTGGTGTCATGGCCCGCGAGGTGGCCGTCGACGTCGCGTCGCACACGCCGCAGGTCGACCCGATCCTGGACGAGCTGGCCGACGCCCTCGAGGACCTCGAGCCCGACGAGCCGACCGTGCCGTACTACTCGGCGACGCAGTACGACCCGCGCGACCCCGCGGACTACGACGCCGACTACTGGGTGGACAACCTGCGCCACACCGTGCGCTTCGGTGCCGCCGTGCAGGCCGCGCTCGACGACGGTTTCCGGGTGTTCATCGAGCTGGCCCCGCACCCGCTGCTGGTGCACGCGGTCAACCAAAACGCCGCGAGCCAGGACATCGGCATCGCCGCCCTGGCTGCGATGCGTCGTGAACAGGATGTGCCGAACGGTCTGCGTGAGGTCGTCGCCGACCTGCACACGGCCGGCGCCGCCATCGACTTCTCGGCGATGTACCCCGACGGCGTACTCGTCGACGTGCCGTTGCCGACGTGGACCCGCAGCCATCTGATCCTCACGCGGGATCCGCACGAGCAGGCCCCCGGCGGTGCCTCGCTGGCGGTGCACCCGCTGCTCGGCGCGCACGTCCGGCTCCCCGAGGAGCCCGAGCGGCACGTCTGGCAGTCCGATGTGGGCACGGGTCTGCAGCCCTGGCTGGGGGACCACCAGGTCCACAACGTCGCGGCACTGCCGGGCGCCGCGTACTGCGAGATGGCGCTCGGCGCGGCCCGCGAGGTGCTGGGCGAGGCTTCCGAGGTCCGCAACGTGTCCTTCGAGGCGATGCTCCTGCTCGAGGAGGAGACCGCCGTGTCGGCGGTGGCCACCGCGGTTCCGTCCGGTGACATCGACTTCCTTGTCGAGACCTACCAGGACGGCGAGCAGGTGCGCCGTGCCGCTGCGACGCTGCACGCCATCGACGACGATGCGGCCCGCCCGGCGTACAACCTGGCCAAGTTGGTCGCCGCACACACCGACGACGTCGACGGTGGCGACCTGCGCACCTGGTTCGCCGAGCGCGGCATCCAGTACGGCCCGGCCTTCTCCGGTCTGACGGCGGCCCACACGACCGCGGGCACCACGGTGCTCGCCGCGGTCGCGCTGCCCGGTGCCATCCGCTCGCAGCAGAGTGCCTACACCGTGCACCCGGCGTTGCTCGACGCCTGCTTCCAGGCCGTGGCCGCGCATCCCGATCTGCACGGCGACACCACCGGCGCGCTGATGCTGCCGCTGGGTGTGGGCAAGCTGCGGGCCTACGAGTCGACCCGCAACGCGCACTACTGCTACGTCAAGCTGGTCAGCCTCTCGCCGACTGCGGTCGAAGCCGATATCGACGTGCTCGACGAGCACGGCGCGGTGCTGCTCGCCGTGAGCGGGCTGCGTCTCGGCACCGGGGTGTCCGAGGAGGGCCAGCGGGAGCGGTTGCTCAACGAGCGCCTGCTGAACATCGAATGGCGTAGCCAGGACGCGCCCGTCGCCAATGTGGTGGATCCGGGCCGCTGGCTGCTGATCTCGGCCGCGGCGGACGCCGACGGACTGACCGAGAAGCTGTCCGAGGTCCTGCAGTCCGACGAGGCCGACGTCTCCACCATGGCGTGGCCGGCCGACGCCGACCATGCGTCGAACCTCGAGGCGCTGCAGGCCACGCTGACGGCCAAGCCGTTCAAGGGCGTCGTCGTTGTCACGGGTGCGTCGGAGGGGCCGGCGGCTTCTGCCTCGGCGGCGACCGCGCAGCGCGGCGTGACACAGGTCGAGCAGCTGGTCCACATCGTGCGGGGCCTGCCGGACGTGCCGGGTCAGCCCGCGCGGCTGTACGTGCTCACCCGGGGTGCCCGCACCGTGCTGTCCGCTGATGTGGCCAACCTGGAACAGGGCGGCATCCGCGGCTTCATGCGGGCCATCGGCATGGAGTACCCGGCGATGCGGCCGACGCAGATCGATCTCGACGTGCAGGCCGACGTGGCACACGTCGCCGCGGAACTGCTGTCCGGCTCCGAAGAGGACGAGACGGCGTGGCGGTCGGGCGAGTGGTTCAACGCGCGCCTGAACCTGAGCCAGCTGCAGCCCGAGGAACGTCGCACCACCGTCGTGCGGCCCGAGACCGACGGCGTCCAGCTGCAGATCAGGACCCCCGGTGACCTGTCATCGGCGGAACTGGCCGCATACGAGCGCGTCGCTCCGGGACCCGGCCAGATCGAGGTGTCGGTCGCGGCGTCGAACCTCAATTTCGCCGACGTGCTGGTCGCGTACGGCCGCTACCCGAGCTTCGAGGGCCGGCTGCCACAGCCGGGCGCGGACTTCGCCGGTGTGGTCACCGCCGTCGGCCCGGGTGTCGGCGATCATCAGATCGGCGACCGGGTGGCGGGCATCTCGTTGACCGGTGCCTGGAAGACGTTCGTCACCTGCGATGCCAACCTGGCCGTGAAGATTCCGGACGACCTGCCCGAGGGCAGCGCGGCGGCCGTGCCCAGCGCGCACGCCACCGCCTGGTACGGACTGCACAACCTGGCCCGCATCCAGGCCGGCGACAAGGTGCTGATCCACTCCGCCACCGGTGGTGTGGGACAGGCCGCCATCGCCATCGCGCGGGCCGCGGGCGCCGAGATCTACGCCACCGCCGGTAGTGACGATCGTCGAAACCTGTTGCGCAGCTGGGGAATCCAGCACGTCTACGATTCCCGCAGCACGGCTTTCGCCGAGGAGATCCGCCGCGACACCGACGGCTACGGCGTCGACGTCGTGCTGAACTCGCTGCCCGGCGCGGCACAGAAGGCCGGTGTCGACCTGCTGACGTTCGGCGGCCGGTTCGTCGAGATCGGCAAGCGCGACATCTACGGCGACACCCGGATGGGCCTGTTCCCGTTCCGCCGCAACCTGTCGTTCTACGCGCTGGATCTGGCGTTGCTGACGTTGACCAACCCCGACGTCACGCGCGGCATGCTGGAGACGATCTTCGGGCAGATCGCCGACGGCGTGCTGCCGGTGCCGGACACCACGCACTACCCGCTGAGCGACGCCGCCACCGCCATCCGCGTGATGGGTGCGGCCGGCCACACCGGCAAGCTCGTGCTCGACATCCCGCACACCGGGGAGTTCCAGGCGGTGCTGTCGCCGGAACACGCGCCGGTGTACCGGGCCGACGGCTCCTACATCGTCACCGGTGGCCTGAGCGGCCTCGGCCTGTTCCTGGCCGAGAAACTGGCCGCCGGTGGTTGCGGACGCATCGTGCTCAACGCGCGTTCGGAGCCGAGTGCCGCGACGGCGAAGGCCATCGAGGCCGTCCGGAGCAAGGGTGCCGAGGTCGAGGTGGTGCTCGGTGACATTGCTGCCGCCGACACCGCCGCGCGCCTCGTCGCCGCTGCGGAGTCGACCGGCAAACCGCTGCGCGGCGTGCTGCACGGCGCCGCGGTGGTCGAGGACGCGACGTTGCCGAACATCACCGACGAGCTGATCGAGCGCGACTGGGCGCCGAAGGTGTACGGCGCTTGGTACCTGCACGAGGCGACGGCCGGGTCCGAGCTGGACTGGTTCTGCTCGTTCTCGTCGGCCGCCGCCATGGTGGGCTCACCCGGACAGGGCGCCTACGCCGCGGCGAACAGCTGGCTGGACGCGTTCACCCAGTGGCGCCGCGCGCAGGGCCTGCCGGCGACGGCCATTGCCTGGGGTGCCTGGGCCAAGATCGGCGCCGGGCAGGGCATGGCGGCCGACGAGACGATGGCGATCGATCCGGAGGACGGCGCGTACGCGTTCGACGCGATCATCCGTCACGACCGCGCCTACGCCGGCTACGCGCCGGTGGCCGGGGCGGACTGGCTGGTCGCTTTCGCCCAGACCAGCAAGTTTGCGGAGTCGTTTGCCAACATCGGGCGCGGCGGTGCGGGTACCAGCGAATTCCTCGCGGAGTTCCACGCCCTGTCGGAGGAGGAGCGGCCGGCTCGGCTGAGGCGCCTGATCACCGACGCTATGTCTATGATACTTAGGCGATCTGTCGATCCCGACCGTCCGTTGGCCGAGTACGGCCTCGATTCGCTCGGGGCGCTGGAACTGCGGACACGTATCGAGGCCGAGACGGGAGTCCGGATCGGTTCCTCGGACATCACGAATGTTCGCGCATTGGCAGAACGCCTGGGGGAGGCGATTTCGACGGCGATTTCGACATGACGGGTCAGGGTAGGGCGTCACAGAAGCCGCGCGCTGAATTCACCGAAGCACAGGAGAGTGAACATGGTTGCGATTAGGACCATCCATGACTGGATGGGTTCCTCGGGTGTTCTGACTTCCTGGAACCCTTCAGCTGCGTCGCTCACCAAGCTGCGCAACGCGCCGGTCAGCCCGGTGCCGGTGAGCTACCAGCAGAGCCAGCACATCCGCGCCTTCCGTTCGCACGAGCGCAACGGCACGGACATGGCCCGGTTGAACATCGCGGCGTGGGACATGCCGGGTAAGTGCGACGTCCGGGCGATGACACACGTCATCAACGCGTACGTCCGCCGGCACGACACGTTCCACAGCTGGTTCGAGCTGTCGGAGGACGACGTGGTCGTCCGCCGGACGGCGAAGAGCCCGCGCGACATCAAGCTGGTGGCCACCGAGCACGGCGAGATGAACGCCCAGCAGTGGCGCGACCACGTGCTCGCGACGCCCGATCCGCTGCAGTGGGACTGCTTCCACTTCGGCATCATCCAGCGCGACGACCACTTCACCTTCTACTTCAGCATCGACCACGTGCACACCGATGCGCTGCTGATGGGACTGGTGCTGGTCGAGATCCACCTCATGTACGCGGCCCTGGTCAGCGGTGCCCCGCCGATCCCGCTCGCCGACGCCGGCAGCTACGACGACTACTGCGTCAAGCAGGCCGAGTTCACCGGGGCGCTGACGCTGGAGTCGCCGGAGGTCAAGGACTGGATCAAGTTCGCCGAGGCCAACGACGGCACCCTGCCGTGCTTCCCGCTGCCGCTCGGCGACCCGTCGGTGCCGTGCGGCGGTGAGATGCTCACCGTCCGCCTGATGGACAAGCACCAGTCGGAGCGGTTCGAGTCGGTTTGCCTGTCCGCGGGCGCCCGCGTGATCGGTGGCGTCATCGCGTGCGCGGCGCTCGCCGAGCACGAGCTGACGGGCCGGCCGATCTACAACGTCATCACCCCGACCACGACGCGCCGCACTCCGGCCGAGTTCATGACGACGGGCTGGTTCACCGGCGTCGTGCCGATCAGTGTCCCGGTGGTGCCGGAGTCGTTCGGCGACACCGCCCGCGCCATGCAGAAGGCGTTCGACGCCGGCATGGATCTCGCGCATGTCCCGTTCGAGCGGGTGCTGGAACTGGCCGAGGGCAAGGTGGCCTCGATCCGCAAGGCGGACCCGGGCGTGCCGATGGTGTCGTATCTCGATACGAACCTGCCGCCGCTGTCGCCGGCGATCATGAACGAGTGGGAACGCTTGAACGGCCGCGTCTACAGCGATGCCCGCTCGGCGTACCAGATCGGCATCTGGGTGAACCGTTCCGAGAAGGAAACCTCGGTCACGATCGCCTACCCGGACAACCCGATCGCCCGCGAATCGGTGGACAAGTACCTGCACGCGATGCGTGCCGTGTATCTGCGCGTCGCCGACGGCGGTTCTGGTGCGGGGCGCTCAGACGCCTTGCGCCACAACGGATGCCGCAGCGAACTGATTCGAGCTGTGAAGGGCTGAGTTGTGACGACCTCCACGCGTCCGTCGCGTGTGCCTTTGTTGCGCCGCTGGCTGGCTGCGGGCAGCGACGACGAAGGCCGTGTGCTCGACTATGTCGATCAGGCGATGTTCCTGGGCCTGCGGGCCACCGGTCAGGCCGCGGTCATGCAGTTCGGCTGGGTTTACGAGCACCCGGTGGACATGGACGGACTGCGCCGCTTCCACTACAACTTCGGTCACGGTCTCGGCGGACGCCAGATCGAGCCGTCGGTCCTGCCGTGGGGCCGGCACCGCTGGGTGTCGGCACTCGGGCCGCCGGCGCCGATCCGGATGTATGAGACCGTGCGTCCCCGTTCGGAACTGGGCGACTTCCTGGACGAGCACGCCCAGATCCCGGTCGACCCCGAGTTCGGTCCGACCTGGCACATGGGCGTGCAACCGCTCGACGACGGTGCCACCGTGGTCAGCTTGGTCGGTTCGCACTGCATCGCCGACGGCGGCGGCGCCATGTTGACGGTCTTCGAGTCGGTGACGGGCCAGCGGCGGGACCTCGGTCTGCCGCAGCCGCACTCCCGGTCTCGGTGGGGGGCCGTCGGTGCCGACCTGCGCCAGACCTTCCGTGACCTGCCGGAACTCGGCCGTTCGATCAAGTCGGCGGCGAAGCAGGCCTACCAGAAACGCAGCGAGCTGCGGCGCTCCGGAAAGTCGGCGGCGGCCCATCTGGATTCGGCCACCGCCAACGAAAACCTGGTGGTACCGGCGATCTTCGCGTTCATCGACGCTGCCGAATTCGATGCCCGGGCCAAAGCGCTCGGCGGAAACAGCTACGCGCTGATCGCCGGGTTCGCCGCCCGGTTGTCCGAGCGGATGGGCCGGTTCAGCGAGGCAGAAGGCGTGGTGCCGTTGGTCGTGCCGATCAACGACCGCACACTCGAGGACACCCGCGCCAACGCCGTGCTGATCGGTGATGCCCGGGTCAACCCGAAGGGCGTGGCCGAGGACCTGACGGAAACGCGGGCGATCATCAAGGAAGCGCTGCGCAAGATGCGCGAAGAGCCCGACGAGAAGTTGGAGCTCCTGCCGCTGACGCCGTTCATCCCCAAGCGAGCGGTCACGCAGGCCGCCGAGATCGCGGTCGGGTTCGGTGAACTTCCGGTGTTCTGCTCGAACCTCGGGGTGCTGCCGGATGATCTGGCACGTGTTGACGGAACGCCGGCCGAGTACGTGATGGCACGCGGTGTCGATGGCCAGGTTCCACGTGGGGTGCTGGAGCACCGCAACGGCATTCTGACCGTCATCTCCATGCAGATGATCGGGCGGGTTTCGATGGCGGTCATCGGCTACCAGCCGGGCGCCGAGAATACGAAGGCTACGCTCCGCGCGTACGTGGAAGAGACGCTGGCCGAGTTCGGCCTGTCCGCGGTCTACGAATAATCCGCGTAATCCCAAGTTCGACAACCGAATAACCGAAGCGAAGGGCCAGGTCCATTTTGTCCACTGATACCCGGTCGAAGAGAACCGGCCGCGGCCGGTTCGGCAAGCTGCCACAGGAGCTGGACCGTCCGCAGGACCGTCTGGACTACATGGACGAGGCGACCTTCCTGTCGTACCGGGCCAGTGGCCGGGTGCAGGTCATGCTGGCGCTGTGGTTCTACGAAGGGCCCGTCGACCTCGACGGCCTGCGCCGTTTCCACGAGAACTTCGGCCGGAGTCTGGCGGCGCGGCGCATCGAGCGCTCGCCACTGCCGTTCGGCCGGGCCCGCTGGGTGGCCGCACCGGCCGTCGAGCGCCCGCTCGATGTCGTCGAAACCGCCCGTCCGCGTTCGGAACTGACCGACTGGCTCGAGGAACGCTCGCAGATCCCGATCGATCCGGAGCACGGTCCCGGCTGGCACCTGGGTGTCCAGAAGTTCAGCGACGGTTCGACGGGCGTCGCGCTGGCGTTGTCGCACTGCCTGATCGACGGCACCGGGGCGGTCGCCGCGATCATGGAGTCGGTGCTCGGTCAGGCCCGCGATCTGGGCTACGCCCAGCCGGGGACCCGCACGCGCTGGCAGGGTCTGCGCGCGGATCTGCGCCAGGCCCGGCGCGATTGGCCCGAGGTGCGGCGCACCGTGGTGGCCGCCGCGAAGATGCTCCACCGCAGGCGCCACGAACTCTCCGATTCGGGTGCCACCCGGCCGTCGGTGACGGCCGCCAACCCCGAGGAATACGTCCTGCTGCCGTTCGCCGGCACCCACATCGATGTCGAGCAGTGGGATGCCAAGTGCGCGACTCTCGGCGGCAACACCTACTCGCTGGCCGCGGCGTTCGCCGCCCGCCTGGGGGTACGGATGGAGCGGCACCGCAAGCACGACAACAACATCGCCCTCATGGTCGCGGTCAACGACCGGACCTCCATGGAGGACACCCGCGCCAACGCCATGGCGTTCGCCAACCTCACCGTCGATCCGACGCACGTGGCCAAGGACCTGACCGATCTGCGTGGCGCGCTGCGTACGTCGCTCTCCACCGCCAAGGAGCAGCCGGACGAGTCGTTCGTCCTGCTGCCGCTGACACCGTTCATCCCGCTGCGCGCGGTCAACAAGACGGCTGATCTGGTGCTCGGTGACATGCCGGTGACGTGCTCGAACTTCGCCGAACTGCCGGACCTGATGTGCCGCCCCGACGGGGTCAACCAGGCGACGTTCCTGAACTGCTGGGGCGTCGAGCAGAAGGTCAAACGGGCCGACATCGAGCGGCCCGGCGGCCTCCTCGTGGTGGCGTCCGGCCGGTACAACGGCCGGGTCAACCTCGGCATCGTCGGCTACCAGGTGGGCACCGAGAACACCCGGGCCATGCTCCGCGAGCTCGTTCAGGAGACGCTCGAGGAATTCGACCTCACGCCGCTCGTCATCTACTGACGGGCGTTTCCGCCCAGGCTTCTAACGGGCCTGGGCGGCCTTCTCCAACAGGTCCGCGGTGCGTGCGACGCTGTCCGCGGGCTTCGTCATGCGCGCGGCCGCGGCCCGCACCCGTGCGGCGCACTCCGGCTGCAGCGCGGTGCGCAGCGCGGCCTTGAGCGATGCCGGTGTGGTCTTCGAAAAGCGGCGTGACGCCCCGAGCCCCAGCTTCTTGACCTGTCCGGCCCACACCGGCTGATCGGCACTGACCCACAGCACCACCGTGGGTACACCGGCGCGCAGCCCCGCCGCGGTGGTGCCGGCGCCGCCGTGGTGGACCAGGGCCCGGCACAGCGGGAACACTGCGGCGTGGTTGACCGCACCGACCAGCTTCACGTGGTCGCCCAGCGGGGTGTCCGGCAGGTCCCAGACGCCCGAGCTGATCAGCGCCCGCTCGCCGAGTTCGGCGCACACCGCGTCGATCATCGCGACGGCCTCGGCGGGGGAGTCCACCGGCATGCTGCCGAAGCCGAAATAGATGGGCGGCTTGCCGTTCGCGATCCACGCCATCACGTCGGCGTCGGTGGCGGTCTGCAGCTCCATCGACATGGACCCGACCAATGGCTTGGCGTCGCCGTATTCGGCCGCCAGCCCGGGGAACAGCACCTCGTCGTACGCCTGGATTTCCAGTGCGCCACGGTCCTCCATCCGGCGGACCGCCCGTACGTCGGCAGATGGCAGCCCAAGGGCGCGTCGCTGGATGTCCTCGGCTTCCTTCAGCATGCGCCAGTGGAACCATTCGCCGACCGCGAAGCCGCGGCGGATGAGCGGCAGCGGCAGCGGTACCGGCAGCACCAGGCTGTTGGGGCGGAACGGGAAGTAGTGCAGCGCCGCCAACGGGATGTCGTAATACTCGGCGACGTTGGCCGCCACCTCTTGATAGGTGGTGCCGGCAAGGAGCAGATCCGCGCCGGCGGCGACCTCGGTCAGGGTGGCGCTCATCTCCTGCCAGCCCTGCGTCATGTAGTCCCTGAGTTCGCGGACCACGCTCACGGGGTTCTTGAGGCTCAGGTGGTCGCGAAAGATGTCCGCATCCAGTTGCTGCTGAGAATCGACGCCGTAGCTGGCGGGCTCCGGAAGACCGGCCGAAGCGACGAATGACACCAGATTCGGGGGCACGGCCATCCGCACTTCGTGGCCGCGGCGCAGCAATTCTCGGGCCACGGCGCCGCTGGGCTCAATGTCTCCACGCGTGCCGTGGATCGCGATAGCAAACTTCACAGGACGTCAAGCATATCGGTCTGCCGCTGATCTCCGCATTGCTGGGGCACCGATGGCAACGGGAAGGTGCGGCGCCCGGGGGTGCAGAGGGGGTTGGGTGACTTCATCACTGGCACACCCGATTACAGCATGGCGACAGATCTGCGGCTCTTTGACGGCACGGATATTGTGGTGCCGGTCGGTGCATCAGATCGGTTTGCGGCGTGTAGCCTGTCGGGGATGCTGAAACGTGCCAGGCCAAGCGGTGCTTTGGCACATGCGGGTTTCGCCGCACTCGGCAAGTTCGTGGTGCGGCGCCCCGTCATGGTTTTGGCGACCTGGGTCGGTGTGGCGGTCGTCCTGTTTCTCGCGCTTCCGACGTTGGTCGACGTTGCCAGCCGGCGCCCACCGCCCTTCCTGCCGGACGATGCGTCGACGCTGATCGCCAGCAACGCGATGAAGAACGCGTTCCGCGAAGCCGATGCCGGCAACATCGCGGTCGTCCTGCTGACCAACGACAAGGGCTTCAGCAAGGCCGACGAAGAGATCTACCGCCGCCTCGTCGACAAACTGAACGCCGACAAGACCAACGTCAAGTCCACGCAGGACTTCATCCACATTCCCGAGCTGCGCCAGGTGATGGCCAGCAAGGACGGGAAAGCGGTCCAGCTACCCGTCAGCCTTGTCGGCAGCATGGGCACCGGGCCGGGCCAGCTGGCGTACCGCAACGCCCAGAAGACCGTCCAAGAGGTGGTCAAGGGCAGCGATCTGACGTTGAACATCGTGGGCGCGTCGGCCACGTTCCAGGACATCAACGACATCGGCGCCCGCGATCAGCACATGATCGAAGCGGCCACCGGCATCCTGGTGTTCTCGATCCTGATGATCGTGTACCGCAGTCTGATCGCGATGCTGTTGCCTCTTGTCACCATCGGCGTCTCGCTGATCGTGGCGCAACAGCTCGTGGCCGGCCTGGGTTTGTTGGGGCTCGCGGTCGGGCCACAGACCCTGGTGCTGATGACCGGCATGATGCTGGGCGCGGGGACCGACTACGCCATATTTCTGTTCAGCCGATATCAGGAGTACATCCGGCAGGGCGTTGCCAGCGATCAAGCGCTGATTTCTGCGCTCACCTCGATCGGCGAAGTCATCGCCGGCTCGGCCGGCACTGTCGCCATCACGTTCCTGGCGCTGTCATTCGCCACCCTGGGCGTGTTTGCCACCATCGGGCCGGCGCTGTCGGTGACCGTGCTGGTGGGGTTCTTTGCGTCGGTGACGATGCTGCCCGCCCTGATCGTCCTGGTCGGACGACGCGGCTGGATCAAGCCGCGCAAGGACATGACGGGCCGGTTCTGGCGCCGTTCGGGCGTCAACATCGTGCGCCGCCCGGTGACGCACCTGGCAGGCAGCCTCGCGGTGCTGCTGGCGCTTGCGGGCTGCGCGACGATGGTTCGCTACAACTACGACAACCGCAAAGACCTCGACCCCGACGCGGCCAGCAACATCGCGTACGAAGCGCTGAACAAGCACTTCCCGGTCAGCACCACGATGCAGCAGTTCATCCTGATCCAGTCGCCGCGCGACCTTCGTGCCCCGAAGTCGCTCGCCGACATGGAACAGATGGCGCAACGCGTCGCCCAGCTGCCGCACATCGACGCGGTCCGCGGCATCACACGTCCCACCGGTGACGTCCTGGAACAGGCCAAGGCCACGTATCAGGCCGGTGAGGTCGGCAGCAAGCTCAAGGACGCCTCGAACCTCATCAACGGCAACGACGCCCTGCTGCAGAAGCTGGTCGATGGCGAGTACCAGCTCGCAGACGCGTTGAACCAGATCCGCACGCAGGTGCTCGGCTCCATCGGCCCGGTCCGGTCCATGCTCACCCAGATGTCCGCGCTGCAGAAGCAGTACGGCGGCTCCAAGACACTGGACGATCTGGACAAGTCGGCCAAGATGGTGTCGCAGATGACGTCGCTCGGCGACGCCGTGGGCGGGCAATTGGTTCGGGTCGGTGACGTCTACAAGTGGTCCGGAAAAGCGCTCGAGACGCTGAACGCGACGCCGTTCTGCAACTACTACCCGGCGTGCAACGACCTGAAGATCGGTCTGCAGAACGTCAACGAGGGCAACGATCCCGAGACTGTGCAGAAGGTCATCAACCTCGGCCACATGCTGCAGCAGTACAAGAGCGACCCCGGTATGGACGACAAGGTGCGCGGGATGGGCACCAACATCGAGGGCATCACCAGCCTGCTCAAGCAACTGCGCCTGTACGACACCGCGGACCTCGAGCGGCGCCTGCAGCAGGCGGTGGACGGCGTCAACCTGCTGGCCGATTCGAGCAAGCAGCTCGCCGACGGCGTGAAGCTGCTGGTCGACCAGGTCCGGGGGATGGGCGGCGGCCTGAACCAGGCATCGTCGTTCCTGCTCGGTATGCGGCGCGACGCCAACACCCCGCAGATGGCCGGTTTCTATGTGCCACCCGAGATTCTGACCCGGAACGAGTTCGAGAAGGCTGCGACGCTGTTCGTCTCCCCGGACGGCCACACGGTGCGCTACCTGGTGCAGACCGCGCTGAACCCGTTCGGCACGGAAGCCATGGACCAGACCAACGCGATCGTCAAGGCGGCCCAGACGGCGCTGCCCAACACGACGCTGTCCGATGCGAAGGTGTCGATGGTCGGTCTGTCCGCGGTGAACCGCGACATACGCGACTACTACAACAGCGACATCCAGTACATCGTCATCGTGACGCTGATCGTGGTGTTCCTCATCCTGGTGCAGCTGCTCAGGTCCGTCGTGGCGCCGCTGTACCTGGTGCTGTCGGTGGTGCTGTCGTACGGCTCGGCGCTGGGCATCGGGGTGGTGTTCTTCCAGTTCATCTTGGGCTACGACATCTCCTGGAGTGTGCCGGGTATCGCCTTCCTGGTGTTGGTGGCGGTCGGCGCCGACTACAACCTGCTGCTGATATCCCGAATACGTGACGAAGCGAAATGGGGCGTGCGCTCGGCGATCGTGAAGACGGTCGCCGCGACCGGCGGCGTCATCACCTCAGCCGGCCTGATCTTCGCGGCGTCGATGCTCGCAATGACGGTCAGCAGCATCCTGGGCGCAGTGCAGCTCGGTTTCATCATCGGTGTCGGCCTGCTGCTGGACACCTTCATCGTCCGCACGGTGACCGTGCCGGCGATGGCGGCACTGCTCGGTGACGCCAACTGGTGGCCGTCCAAGTCGCCGCGCCGCAAGCGGGAAGAGGCCGAGGAAGCCGAGGCGCTGGCCGCCACCGAACGGCTGCTGGCCGAGCGCAAGGCCCGTCGGGAGGCCGACGAGGTCGAGCCGTGCCCGGAGTGCGGTTACGCGGCGACCTGCGACGCGTGTCAGATGACGACGGCCTTCGAGGCCGCCGGAGCGGTGCAGCACCGCGGCTTCTTCGGCTGAGCCGATATCGAATTTCCGAGAAATTGAACTATCTCGTCAATAAACCTGGTTGAATTCCTGACGTCCGGTGGGGGATTTAGACGTCGATTGTGCGAAGGGCCCGACGCGCTCGCGCCGCGACTCTAGATGGACGGGATATTCGATCACCGATGGATCTCCGGAAATTCACTGAAGCATTGCGGCCACTGCCAGGATGGATCGGGGGTGGCATTCTCGACTGGTATCAGCTCGGGCTCAGAAAGCCGCGGGACGCGACCACCTATTACGGTGCCACCTTTCATTGCGACCCGGTCGATTCAATTCAGCGGAGCATCATCTATTACGGCGTGTGGGAACCCGCCATTTCGCGAATCATCGAAAGCCGTCTCACGCCGGGAGATCTGTTTGTCGACATCGGCGCGAACATCGGCTACGACACCATGCTCGCGGCTACCCGGGCCGACGTCATCGCCATCGAGGCGGCGCCCCACATCTACCGGAAGATGCTGCACAATCTCGACCGCAACCCTGAGCTCGCGCGTCGCATCCGCCCGGTGAATGTTGCGGTTTCCGACCATGTCGGCGAACTCGACCTGTATGACTTCGGCCCCCGCAACATCGGCGCCACCACGACGTTGCCGTCCCGCAACGGAAAGAAATGCGCGACCGTCGGAGCGGCTCCGTTGCTGGACATTCTGTCGGCCGAAGAATTGGCACGTGTACGGCTGATCAAGATGGATGTCGAAGGTGCTGAAACTACAATTCTCAATGATATTTTCGACCACATTGATGCGTTTTCCGAAGATATGAGCATCATCTTCGAGGCCAATCCCGAAGACGACCGAGCCGCATTCAATGACCTGTTCGAACGAATTCAGCAAAACTTCGTGGCTTACGAAGTGGAGAACGGCTACAGCAATGCCTGGTATCTGAAATGGAAAGAGGGTCCGCTCAATCAGCTACATGCGGCTCCGGCACGGCGGACCGATATTCTCCTGACTCGCGCATAGCGCCGGCGTCGTCCACCTCCGAGTCCCGGGCTGCGGCACGCGGCCCGGGACCGGAGGCGGATCACGCGTCGAGTCGCGCCAGTTCACCCTTGCGGTACAGCTCGGTGCAGGCCTGCCGGCGGATCTTGCCGCTCGTGGTGATCGGGATCGAGCCCCGGCCGACCAGCACCAGGTCGGCGGCGTTCACGCCGTGCACCTGCGAGATGGCCGAGGTGATGTCGTGCTTGACCTGGGCCAGGTTCTCGCGGACCTCGTCCTCGGTGTCGCCGCGCTTCTTCATCTCGATGACGACGGCGAACTGCTCGACACCGTCCTCCTCGAAGCCGACGGCGGCGGTGCGGCCGCCCGAGACCGCGCTGACGGTGGCCTCGATGTCGTCGGGGTACAGGTTGCGGCCGCGGATGATCAGCAGGTCCTTGATGCGGCCGATGATGAACAGCGAGCCTTCGGAGATGAAGCCGAGGTCGCCGGTACGCAGCCAGGTGTCCGTCGGGATGCCCTCGGGGGCGTCGACGAGCACGCCGCGGAAGGTCTTCTCGGTCTCCTCGGGCTTGTTCCAGTACCCGGCGCACACGTTCTCACCGTGCGTCCAAATCTCGCCCACGGTGCCCTCGGCGACCTCGCGACGGGTCTCCGGGTCGACGATGCGAACCAGCGGTGATGGCGAGAAGCCGTAGCTCACCAGCGGGCTACCCGACTCGACGCGCTCGACGATGCCGTCGGCCAGCTTGTCGGCATCGAAGTCCACGACCGTCGGCGGCTCACCGGATTCGCGGGACGCCACGTACAGCGTTGCCTCGGCCAGGCCGTAGCTGGGCCGGACGGACTTGCCCGGCAGGCCGAACTTGGCGAAGCGCTGAATGTAGCGCTTGACGGTGGTCGGCTGCACGCGCTCGGCGCCGCTGAAGACCGTCAGGACGGTGCTCAGGTCCTTGCCGGCCATGTCCTCGTCGGTGGTGCGCGCAGCGGCCAGGTCGAACGCGAAGTTCGGCGCGGCGGTGATGACGTTCCGGTGGCTGCCCATGAGCTGCATCCAGCGCGCGGGCTTGACCAGGAACGAGATCGGGCTGGTCATCACGGTGTGCCAGCCGCCGAGGATCGGCGTGCAGACGCCGAGCAGCAGGCCCATGTCGTGGTACAGCGGCAGCCAGGTCACCACGGTGCTTCCCGCTGGCGCGACCTTGCCCCATTCGGAGAAGAAGACCGCGATCATCTGCTCGTAGTTCGCGGACACGTTGCGGTGCGACACCATCACGCCGGCGGCGGTGCGGGTCGAGCCGGAGGTGTACTGCAGGTACGCGGTCTCCGGGCGAACTTCGCGGCGGGAGAACGGCTTCCGGCGGGTTTCCAGGTCCAGCTCGTCGACGGCCAGGACGGTCGGGCTACGGCCGTCGTCGTTCGGCGTCGCGTACTGCGCGACGGCGTCCTTGCTGGCCGCGGTGGTAAGGGCGACGACGGGCTGGGCGTCCTTCATGACCGAGATAACGCGCTCGTCGTGGTGGCCCATGATGGGCTGCGTCAGCGGGACGGCGATCATGCCGGCTTCGAGCGCGCCGAGGAATCCGACGACGTATTCGAGGCACTGCGGGGCGACGATCACCACGCGGTCGCCGATCTCACCGTGCTGGCGCAGTTCGTGGGCCACGGCGACGCTCTGCTGGTACAGCTGAGCCCAGGTAAGGGTCTTGGCCACACCATCGGGGTCGGTGTCGTAGTCCATGAACGTGAACGCCAGGTCGTTGGGTTGCAGGCTGGCGCGTTCGCGCAGGACGGCCGGCAGAGACGACTCGATCACGGACACTTCCTCCTCGGGGATGTTCGGCAGGGGGGTAGGCCGGGTGTCGTCGAAGGCCGTTGAACACAGTCAAACTGACACCGGGTGCCGGATAGCAGAGTAAGGCATACGCGCAGATTTTGACGTATCAGGCTTTTTGCTGACGAGTCGCCGACGGTCCGCGGCGGAGGCTCAGCGGGCCGCCTTCGAGAACCACTTGGTCTTGATCAGCCACGAGTGCGCGGAGGCCAGCGCGAAGACCCCGCCGCACATGCACGCGAACACCCAGACGAACTTGCCGTCTTCGAGGGGCTGCAGCTCCGGGACCAACGAAGTCAGGATGCGGGTGGCACAGGCCAGGATGCCGCTGCCGGTGGCGAACAGGTAGATATTGGCGATGCGCCGCGAGTCTTCGTTCTTGCGCAGGACCAGCAGGGCGCGCGCACCGAACACCAACAGGTAGGTCAGGGTCCCGCAGAGCACGAGCCAGTAGGCGGCCAGCCAGCCGTCGGTCGGCATGGTGAACAGGTCGGGGGAGTACTCGCGTCCGGCGACGCTCATGGAGAACAGGGCCAGCAGGATCGGGATGCACAGGGTGGCGGGCCGCTCGATGTACTGCGTGAACATCTTCTGCATGGCGGAATCGTCGGCCAGACGGCCGATGGCGTTGTAGACGATGGCGGAGGCGGCCACGATGTAGCAGTCGTGTCCGAGGTAGGCGGGCAGGTTCCAGACGCCGGTCATCGAGTGGATGGCGCGGCCCAGCGTGTCGGCGGCCATCGGGGACATCAGGGCGACGGCAGCAGCCTGCAGCGCGATGTTGAGGGTCGCCGCGACTTCCCAGCGGCAGGACCACGTGACGCGACGGATCCAGAGACTCCACGCCATACAGGCGAGAGTGATGGTGATGAGAAATGTGATAGCCATGGTTGAAGCCTTTGCCGGCGCCTGCGAACGCTCAGATTTTACTTGTCACAGCGGCGGTGCGTCAGCACGTCGCGTCATTTCCGACAACTTCGTGGCGCGTTTGGGGACCGCCGGCGCCGCCGTGGCAACCGCGAGGGGTGCCGACTGGATGTAGTTGATGACCTCGTCATGGCTCATCAAGCCGAACCGAACTTGCAGGTCGGGGTAGCTCAACCGGAAGTGATCGGCTACCAGGCGGAGCTCTTCCGCGTTGGGATAGTCGACTTCTTTGATCCTCCGGTAGTACGTACTGCTCGAGGTTCCGAGCGCACCGTAGATCTCCCTCGCTTCGACGTCGCCGTCGAAGATGTAGTCGAGCAGCGCTTTGAGCTGTCTGCCGTTCTGGTCTGTTCGGGGCACTCTGTCACGATAGACCCTTCCCCCCTTTGGTTGCTAGCAACTGTTTTTGCGACACATAAGCCGTAATTGACATGGGCGTCACAGTTTCGGGAGCTATGTCCCAAAATTGGGAATCGTGTTGTAGTGTGCATCACATGACTCTTGCGTACGCCGGTGAGTTCGACGCCGTTCTCCCTTCTGCTGCTGCGGCGACAATTCATGTCGCCGACTACGAGTTCGGCGGGTTCGACACCGCCGGTACTGCGGTCGATATGCGGCGCCTCGAGGCTCCGCTGTCGCCGGTGATCACCGCCGAGCTCGAGGGCGCTGTCGAATACCTGGGGGTCGATGCCGAGGTGTTGCTGATCGCAGCCCTCGGTCGCGCGATCGAGCGGGTGATCGGACCCGGCCGGGCCGCGGTTGACGTGGCCGCAGCGAAGGAACGCTCGGGCGGCGGGCTGGCCGTCATCCGACGGCTCGAAATCGACGCGGTCTCGGCATCCGACGTGGACGCCACGGCGATGGTTCAGGCAGTGCGCGGCGCCCTGGTGGACGCCGCCGCCGACCCGAATGACGTTGCCGATGTCTTGTTCAGTTACGGCATGTCCGCGATCGACGGCGAACACCCGGGCCCGGCCCACACGCTCGAGGTCCGCGCGTTCCACGCCGACGACGCACTGCACGTCGACTGGTGGTACGCGCGGCACCAGTTCGAGCCCTACACCGTGGAAGAACTCGCCGAGCAGTTCTCCTACGCCGTCATCGAGCTCGCCTCGGAGGCCATGCCGGTCGCGGAGTAGTCCGGCGTGATCCACGGCCGCCCGCGCCCGCTAGAATCGCTGCATTCGCATCGATCCGGCCATCACCGGGGAGCATTCGGAAGAACGGCCGGGGCCATCGAGGCTGCGGCTCAGTAGAACCGAACGGGTGGGCCCGTCATCGCCTGCAGTTGAGCGGCGCACGTGCGTGATCTTCCCTGGTCGGCCGCGCGCAAGCGGGGTGGTACCGCGGCGCTCGCGTCCAGACGCGAGATCGTCGTCCCCGTGCCTGGAACTGAGCACCTGATCGGTGCTGACGGCACTGGAGACCCTGACGTGAGCGCGTACCCCAAGACCGCAAGCGGCACACCGAATTTCCCCGACCTCGAAACCGAGGTCCTGGACTTCTGGGCCCGCGACGACACCTTCCGCGCCAGCATCGCGCGCCGCGACTCCGGTCCTGATGGCGCTGCCCCCGAATACGTCTTCTACGACGGTCCGCCGTTCGCCAACGGCCTGCCGCACTACGGCCACCTGCTGACCGGCTACGTCAAGGACATCGTTCCGCGCTACCGCACCATGCGCGGCTACAAGGTCGAGCGCCGGTTCGGCTGGGACACCCACGGCCTGCCTGCCGAGCTCGAGGTGCAGCGTCAGCTCGGGATCTCGGACAAGGCGCAGATCGAGGCCATGGGCATCGGGGCCTTCAACGACGCCTGCCGGGCCTCGGTCATGAAGTACTCGAACGAGTGGCAGTCCTACGTCACCCGCCAGGCCCGCTGGGTCGACTTCGACAACGACTACAAGACCCTGGACCTGACGTTCATGGAGTCGGTGATCTGGGCGTTCAAGCAGCTGTGGGACAAGGGCCTGGCCTATGAGGGCAACCGGGTGCTGCCGTACTGCTGGAACGACGAGACCCCGCTGTCCAACCACGAACTGCGGATGGACGACGACGTCTACCAGAGCCGGCAGGACCCGGCGCTGACCGTCGGATTCGTCGCGACCGACGGCCCGGCGGCCGGTGCCCGCCTGCTGGTCTGGACCACGACACCCTGGACGCTGCCGTCCAACCAGGCCGTCGCCGTCAACCCCGAGGTCACCTACGTGCAGGTGGTGGGTCCCGACGAGCAGAACTACGTCATCGCCGAGGCGCGGCTGGCCGCCTACGCGCGCGAATTCGGCGAGGAGCCGGTCGTCGTCGGCACCTACCTCGGCGCCGAGCTGCTGGGCTCGCACTACCTGCCGCCGTTCGCGTTCTTCGTCGATTCTGATAAGGCGGAGAACGCATTTCAGGTCTTGCCGGGCGACTTCGTCACCACCGAGGACGGCACCGGCATCGTCCATATGGCGCCGGCCTACGGTGAGGACGACAAGGCCACGTGTGACGCCGCCGGGATCGTCGCGGTCACGCCCGTGGACTCCACGGGCCGCTTCGACTCGACCGTGCCCGACTACCAGGGCCAGCAGGTCTTCGAGGCCAACCCGCAGATCATCAAGGACCTCAAGAACGGCACCGGTCCGGCCGCGGTCAATGCTCCGGCGTTGTTGCGCCACGAGACCTACGAGCACTCCTACCCGCACTGCTGGCGGTGCCGCAACCCGCTGATCTACCGCGCGGTGTCGTCGTGGTTCGTCAAGGTCACCGAGTTCAGGGACCGGATGGTCGAGCTCAACCAGCAGATCACCTGGTACCCCGAGCACGTGAAGGACGGCCAGTTCGGTAAATGGCTGTCCAACGCCCGCGACTGGTCGATCTCGCGAAACCGGTACTGGGGCAGCCCGATTCCGGTGTGGAAGTCGGACGATCCGGCGTACCCGCGCATCGATGTCTACGGGAGCTTGGACGAGCTCGAGCGTGATTTCGGAGTCCGGCCGGACAACCTGCACCGCCCTTACATCGACGAGCTGACCCGGCCCAATCCCGACGACCCGACCGGCAAGTCGACGATGCGCCGCATCGAGGACGTGTTCGACGTCTGGTTCGACTCCGGCTCGATGCCCTACGCGCAGGTGCACTACCCGTTCGAGAACGCCGACTGGTTCGACGGCGGCGCGAACGAAGCCGCCCATTTCCCGGGCGATTTCATCGTCGAGTACATCGGCCAGACCCGCGGCTGGTTCTACACCATGCACGTCCTGGCGACCGCGCTGTTCGACCGCCCGGCATTCAAAACCTGTGTGGCGCACGGCATCGTGCTGGGCAACGACGGCCAGAAGATGAGCAAGTCGCTGCGCAACTACCCGGACGTGTCCGAGGTGTTCGACCGCGACGGTTCGGACGCCATGCGGTGGTTCCTGATGGCCTCGCCGATCCTGCGGGGCGGCAACCTGATCGTCACCGAGCAGGGCATCCGCGACGGTGTCCGGCAGGTGCTGTTGCCGGTGTGGAACGCGTACTCCTTCCTGGCGCTGTACGCGCCGAAGAAGGGCACCTGGCGCACGGACTCCACGCATGTGCTGGACCGCTACATCCTGGCCAAGCTTGCCGATCTGCGGGACACGCTGACGGAGTCGCTCGATGCCTGTGACATCTCGGGGGCGTGCGAGCAGCTGCGCCAGTTCGCCGAGGCGCTCACCAATTGGTATGTCCGACGGTCCCGTTCGCGGTTCTGGGAAGAGGACGCCGACGCCATCGACACCCTGCACACCGTGCTGGAGGTGACGTGCCGACTGGCCGCGCCGCTGCTGCCGCTGGCCACCGAGGTGATCTGGCGTGGGCTGACCGACGAGCGTTCGGTCCACCTGACCGACTGGCCCGAGGCCGGCGTGGTCCCCGCCGACCCGGAGCTGGTCGCGGCGATGGACCGCGTGCGTGAGGTGTGCTCGGCGGGCTCGTCGCTGCGCAAGGCCAAGAAGCTGCGCGTGCGGCTGCCGTTGCCGAAACTGACTGTGGCGGTGGATAACCCGTCGGCACTCGCACCTTTCAAGGATCTCATCGCCGACGAGCTCAACGTCAAGGCGGTCGAGCTCACCGATGACATCGACACCTATGGCAAGTTCGAGTTGAGTGTCAACGCGCGGGTCGCCGGCCCGCGGATCGGCAAGGACGTGCAGGCGGCGATCAAGGCCGTCAAGGCCGGGGCGGGTGTCGTCAACCCCGACGGCACGCTGACCGCCGGCCCGGCCGTGCTGCTGCCGGCGGAATACAGCTCGAAACTCGTTGCGGCGGAGCCGGAATTCACCGCGGCGCTGCCGGAAGGCGCGGGCCTGGTCGTGCTCGACGCCACCGTCACTCCCGAGCTGGAGGCCGAGGGCTGGGCCAAGGACCGCATCCGTGAACTGCAGGACCTGCGCAAGGCCACGGGGCTCGACGTGTCCGACCGGATCACCGTGACGTTCGCCGTACCGGCCGACAAGCAGGCGTGGGCGACCACGCACGCCGACCTGATCGCCGGCGAGATCCTGGCCACCGGCTTCACCGTCGTGGATGTCGCGGCCCTGGCCGACGGCGCCGACGTCGGCGACGGTGTCCGGGCCGCGATCGCCAAGGCCTGAGCCGACTCAGCCCCCCGCGAACGTGCCGGCTTGCTTTTCAGCGTGCACGTTCGCGGGGCGCAGGCGGCGGCCGGTCGACGCGATCCAACCGAGGGTCACCACTGCTGCCGCGACGTACACCAACCCGGCCCAGGCCAGGTACCAGGGCCGGCCGAACTGCCACACGCTCGGTTCGGCGAGGGCAAGTGCGCTGGGAATGCCGAGAGCGGTGATGGCCACCCAGGTCCAACCGAGCGCGCGTGCTCCCGGCTTGTCCCGCCAGCATCCGCGGAACAGCCAGAGGATCAGCGGCACCAGCCATATCCAATGGTGGACCCACGAAATCGGTGACGCCAGCAAGCCGAACAGTTCGACCACCAGCAGCGACCCCAACGGGTCGCGAGGCGCCGCGTGCACACCCAGCGCGTGCCACGCCAGCGCGGCCAGTACCGCCGTTGCGGTGATCGCGGCCAATACCAGCGCGTTGTGGCCGGCATCGTGGCCAAGGATTCGGGAGATGCCGCCACTCCAGGATTGATTGATCGCGGTGCCCACCGGGACCGCGAAACGACCGATCAGACCGGTGAAATAGAAATGCGTTTCGCTCGGAAAGGCCAGCGCCGACACCGCCAATGTGGCGATGAAAACCAGCCCCGCGCACACCGCCACTGCCCACCGGCGCACGCCGACGAAGTAGAAGCCGGCGATCGCCGGGGTCAGCTTCACTCCGGTGGCCAGCCCGACCAGCAGCCCCGACACCCACCACCGCTTGCTGTAGACGGCATAGAGCACCGAAAGTGTCAAAAACACTCCGAGCTGACCCATGTTCAGACAGACACGTACCGGCTCGAGCCAGATCAGGCCGGCTGTCCACATCATCGCCTCGCGGTGATTGCCACTACGGATCAGCAACTGGCTGATCCGTACGATCCCGTAGACCGCCGCCAGAATCGCGAGTTGCCAGAGGATTCCCGTCATCCCGAACGGCAGCAGACTCAGCGGATAGAACAGCATCGCCGCGAAGGGCGGGTAGATGAATGGGAGCGGCTCGGTCGGTGTCCGTCCCTGCATGGGTGACTGGCCGGCATAGGTGAACGTGTACAAGGTGTTCGGATGCTCCAGCGCAGCGCCGCCCATCACGTACACGTGCAGATCGACGACATTGGGCGGGCTGGGGATGCTCACCGCGAGCAGGGCTGCGGCGCTGAGGAGAAGCAGCATCGGCGCCAACCACCCATGGCGGTCGATCTGCGCCGTCAGATCACGCACGCCGACCGGTCCTGACCATCCAGATCATGGTCGCCAGCGCCGCGAAGATGTACACAATCTCGGCCCACGCCAGGTACCAGGGGCGGCTGACCTGCCAGATGTTCGGCTGGGCGAACGACAGCAGGCTGGGGACGCTGAGCACCATGAGTGCCACCCAGCCCCAGCCCAGGAACCGGGCGCCCACCCGGTCGTGCCACGGGCCGTAGAGCAGCCAGATCATCAGCGGCAGCACCCATACCCAGTGATGCGTCCAGGACACCGGCTCGGCCAGCAACCCGAACAGTTGCACCACCAGTAGCGACCCGAGGCGGTCGCGCTCGCCCCCGAGCGCTCGGAACGCCAGCACCGCGAGCACCGCGGTGGCCACGATCGCGCCGATCACCAAGGGAGACATACCGATGTCGTGACCCGCGATGCGCGACAGCCCACCTTGCCAGGACTGGTTCCACGACGAGCCCACGGGCAGCGACTTTCCGGCCTCGGCCATCTGGTGCGGGAAGTAGCGCCGGGTCTCGTCGGGCAGAACCAGATACGCCAGGCCGACGGTCCCGAAGAACACCACGGCCGAGAACAGCGCGGCGCCCCAGCGTCGAACGCCGACGAAGTAGAAGCCGGTGATCGCGGGTGTCAGCTTGACGCCGGCGCCAACTCCGATGAGCAACCCGGACAGCCACCACCGCGAGTCATAGGCGGCGTACAGCACGGCGAGCATCAGGAAGATGCCGATCTGCCCGGACTGGATGCTGCTACTGGGCGCCTCCATCCAGAGCGCCCCCGCGGTCCACAGCATTGCCGTGCGCGGGCTGCCACCGCCGATGAACTTCTGGCTGAGTCTGACCGCCCCGTAGACGGCAGCCATCAGCGCGACCTGCCAGGCGAGCGCGACGAGCCAGAACGGCGCAAAGTGCAAGGGCGCGAACACGATTGCCGCGAACGGTGGATAGGTGAACGGTAGATGTTCGCCCTTTGTCGGGTCGACGTAGAAGAAGTCGTACAGGCCGTCAGGGTGCCCAAGCGTCGCACCCCCGAGCACGTACACCCGAAGATCGAAGAAGGCATCGCCCTTGACCAGGTAATAGCCCATCGTCGAGGCCACCCGCAGCGTTGCGCTGACGGCGAGGATCAGCGGCGCCAGAGTTTGCCAACGCGACAGCTCCGGACGCGTTGTCGAGATGGGCCCGGCGGTCACCGGCCGACTATATCGATCGGGTATTCGATCGTCCCGGTGAAACTGCTGGGAGCCGTCACACCCGTCGGCGCGATTCTCAGCGAACTCAAAGTTGCCACACAGCACCATGATTCACTTCGGGCTACGACAGCGAGCCAGAGAACACCAGATACAGACCCAACAGCGTCAACGCCGTCGCCATCACCCAGATCCGCCGCGCCCGTAGCCAATTCGGCACGTGCGCCAGATACTGCTGGGTCTTGGCGGGCGCTATCAGATAGCACAGCAACGGGATTTCGGCGAACGCGAACGACACGACTGCATACGTCACCACCGCGGCAACCTGGGTGGACTTGCACTGGCCGGACGCCAGGATCACGCCGAGTGCGCCGATCAATTCGACGTGCGGTCCTGGGCCCGCCCACAAGCCGGCCACGAACGACATCCACAACGACTGACTCCGCATCAGCTGACGTGCCCAGGTCGTCAACCACGCCGTCAGGGACGAGGCCGACGCCGGCGCCTCCGGTTCGACTTCTTGGTCGAGTTCCCCGACTGGGCCGGCAGTGCCGGCTGGCACCGCCACGGGCACCGGAGTTTTGGTCCCGGCCCGCAACAGCAGTGCCACCGCGACCAGCAGCACCATGCCGCCGATCACCAGTTTGGCGTCCGCCGCATCGATGGCGTCGGTGGTCGAGTTCATGTCGGCGATGAGCCGCTTGGTCGTGCCGTGCAGCAGGTAGACGGCGCTGAGGCCCACGAGCAGGCTCGACGTGAGACCGCCGAGGCAGAACACGAACAGGGCGGGGATGGGGCGGTTGCGCATCACGACGAAAACCGCCACCCCGAGTCGGACTGGATCCCACATCGCCATGACGGCGAACATCACTACGGTGGCCCACACGGGCCGGGACGCTACTGGTCGTAGCTGGCAACCCTCGCTCGGTTTCCTGCGAACGCCACCACATCGCCGGGCTTGAGCTGCCGACCACGGCGGGTCTCGACCTCGCCGTTGACTTCGACCAAGCCGTCGGCGATCACCGCCTTGGCATCGGCGCCGCTGTCGATCAGTGAAGCCAGTTTCAGGAATTGGCCCAGCCGGATCGACTCGTCGCGGATCGGCACGTCGTTCATGCCGAGAAGGGTAGCCACCTAGCATTGGCCACTGTGGATCGCTGGGTCATACATCTTGATATGGACGCATTTTTCGCGTCGGTCGAGCAGCTGACCCGGCCCACGTTGCAGGACCGTCCGGTCCTGGTCGGGGGTCTCGGCGGACGTGGCGTGGTCGCCGGCGCGAGCTATCAGGCCCGCAAGTTCGGCGCCCGCTCGGCGATGCCGATGCATCAGGCGCGCCGGTTGGTCGGTGCGGGTGCCGTGGTACTACCGCCCCGCGGTGCGGTGTACTCGGTGGCCAGTCGGCGGGCGTTGGATGCGGTGCGCGCGCTGGTGCCGGTGCTCGAGCAGCTGTCGTTCGACGAGGCGTTCGGTGAGCCGGCCGAGCTGGTCGGCGCCGACCTCGACCTGGCGCGTCAGTTCTGTGAGGACCTGCGGGCTGCGGTCCGCGCCGAGACGGGGTTGGTCGCCTCGGTCGGTGCGGGTTCGGGCAAGCAGGTCGCGAAGATCGCATCGGGCCTCGCCAAGCCGGACGGAGTCCGCATCATCGGCGGCGACGAGCAAGGGTCGCTCCTGGCGACGCTGCCGGTCCGCAAGCTGTGGGGGATCGGGCCGGTCGCAGAGGAGAAGCTGCACCGGCTGGGCATCGAGACCGTCGGCGCGCTGGCGGCGCTCAGTGATGCCGAGGCCGCCGACGTCCTCGGTGGCACTGTCGGCCCGGCGTTGCACCGGCTGGCGCGCGGCATCGACGACCGGCCCGTGGTCGAGCGTGCCGAGGCCAAACAGATCAGCGCCGAGTCCACGTTCCAGGTCGACCTGACCACCCTTGAGCAGTTGCGCGAGAAGATCGGGCCCATCGCCGAGCACGCGCATCGTCGGCTGCAGCGCGACGGCCGCGGTGCCCGCACGGTGACGGTGAAGCTGAAGAAGTCGGATATGAGCACGCTGACTCGTTCGGCCACGCTGCCGTACGCGACAACCGACCCGTCGACCTTGGCGGCGACGGCCCGTCGGCTGCTCCTCGACCCCGTTGAGATCGGCCCGATTCGTCTTGTGGGCGTTGGGTTTTCGGGTCTGACGGATGCCCGGCAGGAGTCCTTATTCCCGGAGCTGGAGCTGGTTGACGGTCCGGACGTGCCGATGTCGGCGGGTCAGGCTGTGCCGTCCAGTGCCGCGCCGGTCGAATCCCCGTGGCGCATCGGCGACGACGTCCGGCATCCGGACCACGGCCACGGTTGGGTGCAGGGCGCTGGGCACGGCGTCATGACGGTGCGATTCGAAACCCGGGCCAGCGGACCGGGGGTGGCCCGCACCGTCGCGGCCGATGATCCGCAGATCACGCGCGCCGATCCCGTCGAAAGCCTCGACTGGCAGGACTACCTGGCGCAGTTGCCGACCGACGACGGCGCGGCCTGACGCTAGCCTCTGTGGGGTTGAAGCCCGCGGGGCAGGTTCGGCGTACCGCTACCGCTGGTGACCAGCGCCGCCCGGCCTTGCCGATTGTCCGCGGTGGCGGACTTGTCGGCCGGCGCGAGGAGGGACATCACATCCGCGTCGACGATCGGGGCCAGCGCGGCGCTCATGTTCACCGTGAGATGGTGGCCGTCGCGGTAGACGAGCGTGTCCCCGAGGATGCTGGGGCAGACGGTGTCGTTGCACAGGTAGTCGCTGTAATCCAGATAGCTGAATGCGCCCCTGGTGGCCAGCTGCTTCTCGGCCTGGCGGACGGCCTGGTTCAGTGCTTTGGCCCGAGGCAGCGCGCACCGCTGGGCGTCGTCGGGGAATAGACCCAAGCAGAAGGTGGGCGCCACACCGATCGATGGGGTGTCGGCGAACACCGCGACGCGCGCTTGCGACGGCAGCTCACTGACGGTGTCCGTGAGGGCTTTCCCCCAGTGCGTCGTCGGGTCGGCATCGTTCAGCATGTAGCTGGACCCCCAAGCTCCGAGGAGAATCAGTGCCGGTTTGGCTGCTTCGAGGCTGGCGAGGACGTTTTCGCGCCATTCGGCACACCTCGGATAGTTGGCGATATGAATATGCGCCGAGGGGCAGTGACTCTTGGTGCGAGTGTCGAGGCGGATCAGGCCCTGATCGGCGAGCGCGGAAAGCGCCGGATACCAGTGCGCCGCATGGGAATCGCCGAACAGTACGACCAGCGGTGCCTGCGGGTTGGTCCCCACCGTGCAGCCCGCCGGGTCGGTGGCCCACTGTCCGCGGTGGCAGCCGTTCGCGTAGATGACAGGTTCGCCGCCGGCGCCGTCGGAGAGCTCCGGGGTGAGGTTGCTCGGCACGTACGGGGTCCCGGCGGGCTTCACGCTGAGCGCTGTGTGAAGCGCAGTACGGCCGGTATCGCGCCTGGGTGACTGCACCACGGCGACTGCGAGAACGACGGCGCAGACGGCGGCCATGACGCCCGCGGTCGCGGCGAGCGTCCGGCGCGGACGCGCGGCGTTCAGCCATGCCAGGTGCTGGCCGGGTTGCTCGACGTACCGGTAGAGCAGCCACGCCAGCGGGACACAGGTCGCCACGATCGCGCCACGCAGCCACATCGGCGAGGTGTGCATGTAGCCGGTGGCGGCGACGGGTAGGACGAGCAGTGGCCAGTGCACGAGGTACAGCGAGTACGAAATATCGCCTACCCAGGTGAGCGGACGCAGGCTCAGGAGCGCCGCGGGGCCCCAACGCACGGGGCCGGCGGCGATGAGCAGCGCCGTGCCGATGACCGGCACCGCCACCGCGTCGCCCGGATACTCGGTGGCGGTGGAGAACAGCACGCCGCTGCCGACGATCGCCGCGAGTCCGGTCCAGCCCGCGATGGCGCCAATGCGGTCGCCGAAGATCCGGTCGCGGTTCAGCAGCGCGAACGCGACCAATGTGCCCAGCCCGAATTCCCACATCCGCGGGAACAGGATGAAAAACGCGTTGGGTTGGGAGAAACCCGTCAGCCAGACACACAGCACGAACGACATCGCGATGATCCCGGCGATAGCTGCAACCCTGCGGGTGCGCTGCGTGAACAGCCCGAACAGCCACACGAGCAGTACCGGCCACAGCAGGTAGAACTGTTCTTCCACGCCGAGGGACCAGTAATGCATGAACAACGACGGGGTCTTGTCGGCGAGGTAGTCGGTGGCGCGGTAGGCGAACACGACATTGGGGACGTAGAACGTGGCGGCGATCGCGTCCTTGACGACGTACCCGAACTGTAGGGGAGACACCCAGCACGCGGCGGCCGCCACCGTGGCGACGATGACGGTCAACGCGGCCGGCAGCAGCCGTCGAACCCGCCGCGCATAGAACGCGCCGTACCGGATGTGCCCGCTGTCGCGCAGCTCGCTCAACAGGTGGGTGCTGATCAGGAAGCCGGAGATCACGAAGAAGACGTCGACGCCGACGTAGCCGCCGCCCACGCCGGGTATCTCGGCGTGGAACAGCACGACCAGGGCCACGGCGATCGCACGCAGGCCCTGGATGTCGAGGCGTTTTGGTTGTTTGCGCTGGCTACTTGTCGCCGTCAGCTCGGTGCCTTTCCCGGGAAGTTTGGCGAGGGGAAATTATCACTGGTTCGTCAATTGCGCGCGTCCTGAAACCGTGAGCCGTCCATCCAGTGGGACAGTCTGACTACGCCCACTCAGCGAACAGTTCTGACGCCGGTATGTCGGCGGCCAGTGCCGCCATCAGCAAAACCCGAGCCTGAGCTGCGCGCAACCCGCCCGCTGACACCGCTCCGGCGTCCAGCAACGCCCGTCCGGGACCGTAGCTCGACGTGACGCGCGTGCCGGGCACCCGCGTTGCAATCGCCACTGCCACACCCGCCGCGCACAGGCGCTGCACGCCGTCGAGAACTTTGGACCCCGCATTGCCCGAGCCCAGTGATTCGAGCACGATGCCGCCTGCCCCCGCCGCCGCAAACGCGTCCATGGCCAGTGCGTCGCTGCCGGCATAGGCGGCGACGATATCCACGCGCGGTGCCGTCGCCGCGGTCAGCGCGGCGAGCACGGGGCGCCGCTTGGCGGTGTCCGCAACGAACGAACCGTCGCTGATCGACCCGACTGCGGTGCCGACCAGGCCGTGCCCGGCCTTTGTCATGCCCAGGGGTTGCCACACCCGGCCGGCCATGCTGACCAGCACGCCGAGGTCGTTGGCGGACGGGCTGGCGGCCACGGTGATCGCGTCCCGCAGATTGGCCGGGCCGTCGGCGTCGGGTGCGTCGCTGCTGCGCATGGCGCCGGTCAAGACCACCGGCACGGTGCCGTCGTACGTGATGTCGAGCCACAGAGAGGTTTCTTCCATGGTGTCGGTGCCGTGCGTGATGACGATCCCGTCGGCGTCAGCGGCCGCGCGCACCGCGGCCCCGATCCGGTCCCAATCGGCCGGGGTCAGCTCGGAGCTGTCGACCGACATGAGGTCGACGGTGTCGACCTGGACGCCGGCACCGAGGGCACCCACCAGGTCGGTGGCGCTGCGTGTCGGCCGGGCTATTCCGTGTTGGTCGGTGCTGGTGGCGATGGTGCCTCCGGTGGCGATCACGACGACGCGAGTCATGGGCGGAATTGTTCCTCACGGTGTCTTTGGGATGATGGGGGAGTGACTGATGAATCCACGGAGCCGGAGGCGACCTCGGGCACCGGGCCGGAGACGGGCGAGCCGGCGGTGTCGGAGACGACTGAGCCGGCGGAGCCGGAGACGACTGAGAGCGCCGAATCTCCGGTGACCGCGACGCCGCAGGCGCAGCCCGTCCCGCGGCGGCTGCGGTTGTTGCTGATGGTCGCGGCGCTGGTGCTGGGGCTGGATGTGTTGACCAAGGTGCTGGCGGTGAAGCTGCTGGTGCCCGGGCAGCCGGTCGAGATCGTCGGCGACACCATCACCTGGACGCTGGTTCGCAATTCCGGGGCGGCCTTCTCGATGGCGACCGGTTACACGTGGGTGCTGACGTTGATCGCCACCGGCGTGGTGCTGGGCATCATCTGGATGGGGCGGCGGCTGGTCTCACTGTGGTGGGCGCTCGGCCTGGGGATGATCCTCGGCGGCGCGGTGGGCAACCTCATGGACCGGTTCTTCCGCTCGCCGGGGCCATTGCGCGGGCACGTGGTGGATTTCCTTTCGGTCGGCTGGTGGCCGGTGTTCAACGTCGCCGATTCCGCGGTGGTGTGTGGCGCGGTGTTGCTGGTTGGCCTCTCGATGTTCGGAATCGATTTCGACACCGAACGCAAGCAACCGGAAGTCGCTGACACGCAACAGGATTCGTCTACGTCGCCGGCGCCGGCCGCTGCGGCCGCCGACGACGCCGAAACCGGCCGATGAGTAGCCGATCGATGCCGGTCCCCGAAGGACTGGCCGGGATGCGGGTGGACGCGGGCCTGTCTCGGCTGTTGGGGTTGTCGCGCACCGCGGTGGCGACGATCGCCGAAGAGGGCGGGGTCGACATCGACGGCGCGCCGGCGGCGAAGTCGGACAAACTGGTGGCGGGCTCCTGGCTGGAAATCCGGTTGCCGGAGGCGCCGGCGCCGGTGGAGAACACGCCCGAGGAGATCGAGGGCATGGGGATCCTCTACTCCGACGACGACATCGTGGCCGTGGACAAGCCGGCCGGGGTGGCGGCACACGCTTCGCTGGGCTGGACCGGCCCGACGGTTCTCGGCGGGCTGGCCGCGGCCGGTTTCCGAATCAGCACCTCGGGTATCCACGAGCGACAGGGCATCGTGCACCGTCTCGATGCCGGCACGTCCGGCGTCATGGTGGTGGCGTTGTCCGAGCGGGCGTACACCGTCCTCAAGCGGGCGTTCAAGCACCGCACCGTGGAGAAGCGCTACCACGCCCTCGTGCAGGGCCACCCGGATCCGTCCAGCGGCACCATCGACGCGCCGATCGGCCGGGCCCGGGGCAACGACTGGAAGTTCGCCGTCACCGAGGGTGGCCGGCACAGCATCACGCACTACGACACCGTCGAGGCGTTCGTGGCGGCGAGCCTGCTCGACGTGCATCTGGAGACGGGCCGCACCCACCAGATTCGGGTGCACTTCTCCGCGCTGCACCACCCGTGCTGTGGTGACCTGACCTATGGTGCCGATCCGACGCTGGCGAAAAAGCTTGGGCTGGAACGGCAGTGGCTGCACGCGCGCTCGTTGGGGTTCGCCCATCCGGCTGATGGCCGGTGGATCGAGATCACCAGCGAGTATCCGCCGGAATTGCAGCACGCCCTGGATGTGTTGCATCGGCAGTGACCACTACCGCGACGGCCACGTCGAATCAGAACCGGGGATTGCTGCTCGGGCTCGGGGCCTACGGCTCGTGGGGTCTGTTTCCCGCGTTCTTCCCGCTGCTGAAGCCGGCGAGCGCGTTCGAGGTGCTGGCCCACCGCATCGTGTGGACCGTGCTGTTGATGTTCGTGGTGCTGGCTGTCTGTCGCCGCCTGGGTGACCTCCGGCGGCTGTCGGGCGGCACCTGGGGCCTGCTGGTGTGCGCGTCCGCCCTGATCTCGCTGAACTGGGGCATCTACATCTACGCGGTCAACAACGGCCACGTGGTCGACGCGGCCTTGGGTTATTTCATCAACCCGCTGGTGAGCGTGGCGTTGGGCGTCGCGCTGTTCGGCGAGCGGCTGAACCGCGCGCAGGCGGCAGCGCTGGCCATCGCCATTGTCGCGGTGGTCGTGCTGGCAGTCCAGGCGGGTGAAATCCCGGCGATCGGCCTCGGCGTGGCGGTGTCGTTCGGGGTGTACGGCGCGGTCAAGAAGGTGGTGCGCGCCGACCCGCGGGTCAGCGTCGGCGTCGAGGCCGGGGTGGCTGCCCCGTTCGCGTTGGCCTACCTCGCCGTCCTCACGGTTGCGGGGCAGGCGACGGTTCCCGCACTGGGCGCAGGCCACACGCTGCTGATGATGCTCTGCGGCCCGGTGACGGCGCTGCCGTTGTTGATGTTTGCCGGTGCGGCGCAACGGCTTCCGCTGGTCACCATGGGTCTCTTGCAGTACCTGACGCCGGCGCTGCAGATGGCGTACGGCGTCGTCGTCGGGCATGAGCCGATGCCGGTGGGCCGGTGGGCCGGCTTCGTCCTGATCTGGCTGGCGCTCGCGGTGTTCACCGCCGACGCGGTGTTGCGCGCCCGTCGCGCGCCGGTACCGGAAGCTCCGCAGAAGGATCCGATCGCGACGTAGGTGCTGCTAGGACGCCGCGGCGTGCCGGAAGTCGTAGGGCCGGGCGACGTTGCTCGGCTGCGGTACCGGGCGGTTGTCGACGACGCTGCGGAGCCTGGTGCGGAGCTGGTCCAGCTCCGCGCGCGCCGCGGCGACGCGCGACGTGACGGACTCGCTGTCCGACAGCATCTCGTCGAGGTAGGCGTTGATGGCAGCTGGTTCATCGGCCGGCAACGCGAAGCCACCGGGTTTCAGGGTGCGGATGGTCTTCTCGGTGGTCCAGTTCGACACCGCCAACGGGACGGCACCCTCGGTGGCGCCGATGATCAGCGCATGCAGCCGGTCGCTGGCGACGATCGCGGACTGCCGGTGGAGGGCGCGAACCTTGTCCTCGCACTCGGCATGAGACTGGTTGCCGAACAGCAGCGGCTCGGTACCGGGATGTAGCTGTTGCGCGAGTTTGGCCATGGCCTCGTCATCGTCCCGAACCTGGCTGAACACCTGAATCCGCAGCCCACGTGTTTGGGCGATGTCGCGCAGCAGGCGAATCTTGCTCGCGCTCAGGGTGTCTCGGTCCCACCGAGTGGATACCGCCAGGATTTTGCGTTCGCGGGGCGGGGCTCCCAGCCCTTCGGTCAGGGGATCGGGGCCTTCGCCGAACGCCCAGTCGGGCGCGACGTCGCCGACGCCGAAAGAGCCCAGCGTGCCGGGATCGCGCCAGGCCACCACCGCCATTTTGCGTCGTGCGTAGCGCTCCATCATCGGCACATCGACTGAGTTGCGGACTCGCCGGGTGCCGCGGGCTGCGGCTTTCCCGACCGTCGAGAGGCGCACGCCGGCACCGACCTGGACCGCGGTGCCACGGCGGGCCAGTGGCAGCAGCGCACAGAGTGCCGTCCACCAGCCCCAGTAGGAGCGAGTCCGTTCGGGATACACGATCTCGCCCGCCGGCATCACCATGACGGTGCGAGTAGCCATCGCGCTCGTCGCGTAGCGACTGAGCCAGCCGATAGCGGTGTCGTGTACGACCTCGTCGCCGCGCAGCCCGACGGCGGCGAGATACCTGTCATCGTTGGGGATCGGCATGAGCCTGCGGCCGACGAGCACGTGCAGTCGCGCACCGTCGATCCCGTGAAAAGTCCGCAACATGCCGCGCCGGAGGATCGAGTCGCCGATGTTGCCGTTATCTCCCCATGTGGACAGGAAAACTCGCGCCAATGTCCTACCCCCTTCGGCATCCCCGGTGCCAGAAAATTCTCGTCTCTGTGAGGATGTCCAGGACACTAACAGGTAGCTGTCAGCATTCAACTGCCCTTACGGACATTTCCCCTGAGGTCGGTGCGCACCCGCGTGGATTCTTTGCCGGCCTTCGTGTGAAAAAAGGCTTCCGCGCCTGGTCAGAGGGGTACTGTCCCGTCTGGAGATCGGGTCACACCGATGGAGGGCTATCGGGGGATGGCAATTTGAGCACGCTCACCGAGCACGGACATCGACGGGCTGACCGCTTGCTCGGAAAATTTGCCGCATATCGGCCGACGCCCACAGTTGCGGTCTCGCTGGTCGGGATATTGCTCGCGCTCTTTCTGGTACGCGCAATGTTGGCGACTTCGTTATCACACGATGACGGGATCACCATGTTGTCTGCCACCTGTAATCAGGGCCGCTACGCGCAGTCCATTCCGACCGGGCGGTGGGTATCGGTTCAATTCTGGCAGGACTATTGGAGCCTGCGTAATCCGGGATGTTTCGAACGGATTCGCGCCGACCTGGCGCATTCCGACATCCATCCGCCGCTGTATTTCTGGCTATTGCACATCTGGTTGTCGATTTTCGGTGTGTCGATACCGGCGGCAGTGACGCTGAACGTGCTGATCATCGTCATGACGGCGCATGTGCTCTATGCGGTGTGCGGGGTGCTCGACGTGCCAAGTGATTTGCGTTGCGTGGTTATTGTGACGTGGGCGCTCACGATGGCGGTCCGCTCGAGTACTTTCGCGATCCGCCAGTATGCCTTGCTCGGATTGTGGTCGGCGCTGCTGTTGTTGCTCGTAAGTTTGTGGTTCACGCGGCACAGATGTGTATATCTGTTGGCACTCGCCCCGGTCATCGCGCTGGGGCTGCTCACTCAGTACTTGTTCGTCGTTCCGGCCGGGGCGGCGTTGCTGCTCATCGGTGTGGCGACCGTAGCCCGGCGGCGGTATCGGGAGTTGGCGCTCTTGGTCGCCGTCGGCATCGTTGCCATCAGTGCGTTTGGCCTGGGCAACCCCGGTTTTTGGGAGTCCTTCCACCGCGGAGGTGAGCAGGCGCAGCAGTTCTCCTGGTCCACGTTGGCGATCCGGATCGTCGCGGTGCTCCGCCCGGTGTATGAGACGTTTCTGCCGATCGATCCCGCCTATCAGCTGTACGGCGTCAAGGTCGGCGCCGTGCTCGGCGGCGGTCTGACATTGGCGGTGGTCACGCCGATTCTGTGGATCGGCGCAAAGTGGTTGATTCGGGTTCGCGGCGGGTGGCATCAATTCATTCCGACTGCGCCGACGGTGCCCTTGTTGCTGTTCTTCGGTTGTTGGCTGAGCACCATCGTGCTGTACCTCTTTTTCATCATGCCGGTGCATTCCATGAGCCCGCTCCATGTATGTTTCCTCACCCCATTTCTCTTTGTCGGGCTTGCGGTGGCGGCTCGACAGTCCCGGGTGGTGACCGCGGTGTTGTCGCTGCTCCTGGTTTTCCAACTCTGCGGGGTGACGGCAGCGACTTTCCATTCCGGTTATCGCTACACGCAGAGGGCCGCGCTGCTGCCGGGGGAAAACGCGGCGATCATCATCGACTCCGACCGGCGTGGAGTCGTACCCGCTGCACTGTGGTCGATTCCAGCCGGCGCAGTGACGTATGTCGCCAGTCAGGACGAATTGCTCACACATTTTCCGGACCTCTCCGGAATCGCCGGCCGAATGGTCTTTTATGTGAGCAGAGTATTGCCCGCCGATCCGTACGGAAATTCAGTCGTCAAACGCAAACGGATTCTGAAGGAGTTCGCTGATCGCGGATATCTGCCTTCGGGTTCCGCAACCGACCCGGAACTCGGTGGTGCGGACGTGTACCGGCTGATGCGCGGATAGCCCCACGGGTCCGGATCTCGCGCGCCGACGGCGTCGGTGCCGGCCCGGGAAGCCCGTCTGGGGTTAGCTCGCCCGCGCCGCTACGGGCGTCGGCGATGGCGCCACTATTGACGAATTCGTCATTTGCGCGGGTTGCTGGAGTGTCGGCGGTAGCGGCCGGGGTCAGCGGCCGCTGAACACCTGACGGATGCTCGCCAGCTGCGCCGCGTTGTCCGGGTGGATGAAGATGAAGTTGTTCACGTAGTCGGGTGAGCGCTTACCGCCGACCGATTTCGCCGCGTCGGGCCGCTGCAACACCGCGGTGTCGAAGTCGGCGACGGGCCGGAGTGCGCCGCGGTGCAGGAAATACCCCTGATAACCCAGCGTGTCGAAAAACGCGAAGGTCTGTGCGACACCCCCGGCGTTGTGCCGCTCTTCGCATTCGACGATGCATGTCGGTTTGGTTGCCGCCAAGGTTCGCACGCCGCCGCGCAGAACGGCCGACTCGTGGCCTTCCACGTCGATCTTCATCACACCGATTCGACTGAGCTCGAGTTCGTCGATGGTCGTTGTCGGCACGGTGATGGTGCGCAGATCGAAACCCGGATTGGCATCTTGCTGCAGTGAACTCCGGGTGAGGACGTCGCGACCGCGGCGGGTGGGGATATGAAAGGTCGTCTCGCCGATGCGGTCGGACAATGCCACCGGCAGAACGCGGTTTTCGGGCTTGATGATCCGGCGTAATCCGGACGCCATGGCCGGATGCGCTTCGACGGCAATTACTTTGCGGAAGCGATTGAGTGCGTAGAACGAATAGACACCTGCGTTGGCGCCGACGTCGAGAAAATCCCGCCCCGAATCCTTGAGGATCGCAAGGAGTCTGAGTTCGGGTTCACCCTTGCGCAGCTCCCAGTTGACGAGCTGGCGGGCGCGGACGGCGTGTGGGGAGAACATGTTCGCTATTCGTTGCATTCTTTACGGGATCGGTGACGTGTTTCAGTGGCTGTAGCTGCGGTCGCGGAATACCGCGGCGGTGCGCGCGGCCGCCTCGCTCCAGTTGCTGTAATTGCCGGCCCAATCACGCATCGACTCACGGTCGACGCTACCGGCCTTTTCGCGCGCTTCGGTGAGGCCGACCGCCAGCCCGTCCACGCCGAGTTCAACCGGATAGAGGCGCTGTCCGCCGGCCAGGTCGACCAGGTGGTTGACCTCGGGCCCGATGACGGGGCAACCCATGCTCAGCGCCAGCAGGGCGCTGCCGGAGGTGAAGAAGCCGCGGTGCGCGATGACGGCGCCGTCTGCCGCGGCGAAGTACAACGGGACGTCTGATTTCGGAATCCGTTTCGCGCACACGAGGATTCGCGGGTCTTCGCGCGCGAGTGCGAGGTCGGCGGAGACGTCACCCTGAGGATTGCCGGCCAGGATCAAGCGGTCCTGTTCTCTGGCGACCTTCTGGAAGGCGTGAATGATGTCGCTGATTCCCTTGTAGGGACGCAGCAGTCCGAAGGACAGGGCGACGAAGCCGTCGATGGGCAGGCCCAGCTTGGTGCGCGCTTCCAACTGCGACGGCGGTGTCGGGTGTGAGTCGATGTAGTGCGGGTGCCGAACCACGGTGCAGGGCCCCGTGTATCCGAATTCCTTCGCCAGCGTTTCCTGGGCGCTGGGGAAGTGGATGAACACGTGGTCGACGAGCGTGAGCAGGTCCTTGCGGATGCTGCGACCCAGTTCGGGGTGGGGGTCGTCGTGCGGCACGAGGTTGTGCGCCGTCCAGGCAATGCGAACGCCGCGCCGTTTGAGTATGTGCAATTGGCGGTTGAACGCCGCGGCACGAGCTTCGTATATCCAACGCACATGGCTGGTATGCGCTTCTGTGGACCAATGGAGGTGCAACCAATCGCCGTCGTGGAGGCGAGCGGATTCGATGCTCAGAATATGCGGCGCAGAGACTTCCAGGCCTTCGCCGCGTAACCCATTGATCATGTTGGGTAGATACGGGTTGTCCAACCAGTGCGGCCACACCGCGACTCGAATCGGTTTTGTTTCCTTGGCGGCAGGTGCATCCAGAATTGGCTGTGCAGGCCGGGTTAGCGAACGAGCCATGCCGCGGACTCTACAGTTCCGCACCGCAAATCTGCCATACAACTGTGAATTAACTCGGGCGCGGGAAATTTCTTTGCTTACCAATGCAAACGATTATTCCGAACGTGGCCAGGGGATTTGCGATACGAGTGACGGCGATTTACATCCGGCGTGGTCGGAGGGTGTTCTCGACCGCAATTCTGACGACACGGGCAATTGCGTTGCCCCGCATATATCTGGCAAATAACGGTCGGTTGGATGGTTTGTCCTCGTTCAGTCCGGCCGGCAATCACGTGTGGCCGAATATCATGCGTTTTCGGGCGATAATCGGCGACATCGCATTTGCAGCACCGTTCCAGCAACTTCTGGGTGGGCCGATTCGGACCCGTCAGCGTCGATCGAGCAAATGGTGCGTGGCCATGCCCGGATGCCGGCTCCCGGCGTCGGCGGCAACGTCGGCGGTGCGGAGCGGTGCCCTCCGGGGGCCGGACCTCAGTTCGCGGCGTCTCGGCGAAGCCCCGGCGGCGCAGTGTGGTGTACTTAGCTGCGACGGCTGCTGCTCTCGAATAATCCCCGGGTCCGTGCGTCCCGACCGTGCGTTGAGCGCGCCGAGAATGATCGACCGGCGACCCTTCGGTGGTCGGAAAGTAACTGCGACGACGTGGAGTTCGGCTATATGAGATTGAGCGTGATTGGAACGGGCTACCTGGGTGCCGTTCACGCCGCTTGCATGGCACACATCGGGCACGAGGTCGTCGCGTACGACACCGATGCGTCGAAGATCGCCGCCTTGTCGGCCGGTACCTCGCCGTTTTACGAGCCCGGCTTCGACGAGTTGCTCGCGACGGTGCTCGCCACGGGACGGCTGCGCTTCACCCAGTCCGCGCAGGAAGCGGTCTCCGGCGCCACCGTGCACTTCGTCTGCGTCGGAACCCCGCAGTTGGCCGGCTCGGACGCCGCGAACATCGAGTACGTCGACAGTGCGTTCCGTGCGGTTGTCGCCAACGCTGACTGCGACGGGCTGATCGTCGGCAAGTCCACCGTTCCGGTTGGTACGGCCCAGCGCCTCTCTGCTGAGGTTGCCAAGACGTCGTCCGGTCTCGAAGTCGCCTGGAACCCGGAGTTCCTCCGGGAGGGCAAGGCGATCGAGGACACGCTGCAACCGGACCGTCTGGTGTTCGGGGTGACCTCCGAGTACGCCGAGAAGACGCTGCAGGAGGTGTACGGCGCACTGCTCGACGGCGGCACGCCCTACCTGACGGCGGATCTTCCGACGTCGGAACTCGTGAAGGTCGCGGCCAATGCTTTTCTGGCGACCAAGATTTCGTTCATCAACGCCATGGCCGAGGTGTGCGAGATCGTCGACGCCGACGTGACGGTGCTCAGCCGTGCGCTGGGATACGACGATCGCATCGGCAAGCGGTTCCTGAACGCGGGTCTGGGTTTCGGTGGCGGCTGCCTGCCCAAGGACATCCGGGCGTTCAGCGCCCGGGCCGGCGAACTGGGTGCCTCGGACGCGCTGAGGTTCCTGCACGAGGTCGACAAGATCAACCTGCGCCGGCGCGAGAAGGCCGTGTCCGTCGCGCGTGCGATCGTCGGTGGGGAATTCCTCGGCAAGAGCATTGCCGTCCTGGGTGCGGCGTTCAAGCCCAACAGCGACGATGTGCGGGACTCGCCGGCGTTGAACGTGGCCGCCGCGATGCACTTGAAGGGCGCCGACGTCCGCGTCCACGATCCGAAGGCGATCGACAACGCCAAGGCCCGCTTCCCGACGCTGGGCTACTTCGACAGCGCCGAGGATGCCTGCCGCAAAGCGGATCTCATCGTGCTGGCAACGGAGTGGGACGAGTACACCAACATCGATCCCGAGGCGTTCCGCTCGCTGGTGAAGGAGCCGCGCCTGCTGGACACCCGGAACGTCATCGACCGGGAGACCTGGTCGCGTGCGGGGTGGCAGGTGTATTCCCTCGGTCGTGGCGGATTGCACGTTTGATCCGCGGCCGCGCCGCTGCTCGACGAACTTGCGATAGGGGGGATTGATCCATGGCGGATCAGACGATCGAGGTGATCATTCCGGTCCGCGACATGGGTGATCACCTTCCGCGGCTGCTCCAGCCGTTGCTCGATCAGCTGTCCGACGGCGACCGGGTCACGGTCGTCGACGACGCATCGGTCGACGACACGGCAGCGGTCGCGCGTTCACTGGGCGCTCACGTCGTGACGCTGACCAACAGCCGGGGTCCGTACTACGCGCGCCAGGTTGCCGCGAGCCGGTCGGATGCCGACATCCTGCTTTTCATCGACGGCCGCTGCCGGCCCCTGCCCGGTCTGCTCGACGCCCACCGGGCACTGCAAGCGCGGCCGGGAGTTGCGTTGTCGTGCACCAACGTTCGCACGTTGTCGGGGCCGACCGTGGCCGCCCGGATGGCCGCGAAGATGCAGCCGTTCATGCTGCCCCGCGGCGGTGGCGCGATGAAGGCGGTCGTCGGCATGGTGCCGCCGCGGCCCGACTACTACCCGACCTGCAATCTCGGTATCGACCGGATCGCCTTCGAGAAGGTGGACGGGTTCCGGGCGATGCGTGGCGGCGGCGACCTCGATATCTGCTGGCGCATCCAGGATCAGTCGCTCGGCACCATCGCCACCGACACCCGGGTGCTGATGGAATGGGAGCCCCGGACGGCGATCCGCGATCTGGCCAGCCAGTGGAAGCGGTACGGCAACAGCAATGCGTACATCCGCTGGGCCCACCGCAATGACGCGGTCAGCAAGGGCGCCCAGGTGTCGACGCGACTCTCACCGGCCGAGGCCTGGACAACGCTGCGCGCCGAACTGCGGCGTCCGCCGTCGGAGCTCGCGGCGACCGCGATCCTCGGAATCGCTTTCCAGTACGGCTATTTCGCCGCGCAACTCAAGCGCAAAGAGTTCGAGATGCCGGTGCATTTCGACGTGTCCCAGTAGCCGGCTCAACCGTCTACTTTGCCGCCTTCGACTGCGGCGCGGTACGACCGCAGCGCCATCGGGACGACCACCGCCGCGATCACCACGAGCCACAGCAAGGCCACGGCGAGGGGTTGCCAGAACGCACCGTCGTTGGACAGCGCCCGCATGGCCTCGGCCGCGGGTGCGACCGGCTGGTAGTCGGCGATCGGTCGCAGCGCGGCCGGAATCTTCGCGGGCGGAATCAATGTCGCGAACGCGAGGCCCATGCACGCGGTGTTGGTCCACGTGAGGATCATCCGGCCCTGCGGTCGCAGGGCCAGGGTGATCACGATGGTCGCGAACACCAGCACGATGGCGACCGGGATCAACAGATAGGCCAGCATCGCGATCCAGCTGCCCGCGAATCGGAAGCCCATCAGGTAACCGGTCGCCACCACGAACGCCGACGCCAGGAAGGTGCGCAGGCCCTCGGCCAGCAGTGCGCCGGTCAGGGGAGATGTCCGCCGGACCGGCATGATCCACAGTCGGGTGAGCAGACCGCTGTCGCGGTCGTGGGGTACCGCGAGCCCGGCCCCGATGGCACCCGACATCGCGCCGGCCAGCGTGCACACGGGGATCAGGACATCCAGTCCGCTGTTGCCGGTGACGCGGACCATCGATTTGCCGACCAGGATGCCGTAGATGAGCAGCAGGAGGGTCGGGAACACCAGGGCCTGCACGGGCACCATCGGGTACCGGCGCCACTGGATGAACAGCCGACTGGCGAAGATCCAACTCTCGGTGAGCCGTGAATGTTGGTGCTGCTTGGTCGGATTCACGATGATCGCTCCTGAAGTCGAACGGCCGCAGTGCCGAAGACGACCAGCAGCCCGACGGTCCACGCGAGGCTGGCGCCGAGAATGCCCGTATCGATGTGGCCGCTCGTGAATCCGCGCAGCGCGTCGGTGATGAGCGAAACCGGTTGGTAGCGGACGAACGAATGCAGCCACGTGGGGAAGGCCTCGACGGGGGCCAGCCCGGTCGACAGCATCACGAGGAACAGCTGGGGGATCAGCAGCAACTGGCTGGCCACCTCGGCACGCCCCGCCTTGGAGCCGGTGGCGTCGGCGCCGAAAGACACCGCCAGGGTCAGCGTCAGCGCGAGCGCGATGAAGGCTGCCGCATGACCGATTCCGGTGGTGAGCCGGAATCCGAGCAGGTACGCGGCCAGTACCGATGCGACCAACGCCAGCAGGCCGCGGATCAGGCAGTAGGCCATCCGGGCCAGCAGCGGCGCATAAGGAGAGATGGGCAGCGTGCGCATCCGGGAGCCGAGGCCGCTGGCCTTGTCGCCGGCAGCCCGATCGGTCGTGGTGAGCGCACCGAACAACATCGCCTGCACGACGACCGCGGGCAGGATGTACTGCACGTAGCTCATATCGCCGGTGGCGATGACGCCACCGAGCATGAACGTGAGGCCGATCAACGTGGAAACCGGCACCAGTGCGGCGAAGACGAGGTCCAGCCAGCCCTTGCGGAGGATGCGGGCCGTCAGGAGTCCGAAAGCCGTCACTTCGACTTGACCGGGGTGGTGAGGTGCAGGAACACCTCGTCGAGCGAGGGGCGGCGGAGCGAGATGTCGATGAGTTCGACGCCGATCTCGTCCATCCGGCGGAAGACCTCGGTCAGGGTCGCGACGCCGCCCGGCGCCGGTACCGACACCGTCGTCGCGTCGGTATCGACCTCGATCTCGTCGAAGTCGGCCAGGGCCGTGGCGATCCGCGGCAGGTCGTCCGGGTTGAGCGGGGTCATCTCGCAGTAGCTCGAGCCCGTCTGGCGCTTGAGCTCGTCGGCCGTCCCGCGGGCGACGATCTGGCCGCCGTTGAGGATGACGATGGAATCGCTGAGGATGTCGGCTTCTTCGAGATACTGCGTCGTCAGAAGGACGGTGATGCCCTCGGCTTTCATCGAGGACACCAGATTCCAGACGTCGCGTCGGCTGCGCGGGTCCAGGCCGGTGGTCGGCTCGTCGAGGAACAGCACCTTCGGCGGGACGACGAGGGACACGGCGATGTCGATGCGGCGCCGCATGCCGCCGGAGTACCCACTGACCTGACGGTCGGCGGCGTGGCCCATGTCGAATTGGGCGATCAGCTCGTCGGCTCGGCTGCGGGCGTCGCCGCGCCGGAGTCCGCGCAGCCGCCCGAACAGGACGAGGTTCTCCCGTCCGGTCAGCCGGAGGTCGAGGGCGGCGTCCTGTCCGGTGACGCCGATCGCCTGACGGACCTTCGCCGGTTCCTTTGCCACGTCGTAGCCGGCAACTATCGCCTGTCCCGCGCTCGGCTTGAGCAAGGTGGACAGAATCTTGACCGTCGTCGTCTTGCCGGCGCCGTTGTGTCCCAGCAACGCACACACCGAGCCCGTGGGGACGGAAAAGCTCACGTCGCGGAGTGCGGGCACGGACCCGCCAAAAGTCTTGGCGACGTTAATGAGCTCGATCACGGACTCATACGATACAGAGAGCGACCGTGCATTCAATTCGCACAGCACCCGCCGCGATGTGGACATCATCACTATGCGACGCCCGTCGGGGGCGTCCGGCGGACCTCGGATCGGTTGCCCAATCTCTGCGTCGGCGACAAATTTTCGGGCAAATGAATTGCGGCGTGCGTCGGCGCCGCGGAACGGGCCGCCGGTCGAGCGTCCGGTGTGACGCCGTCTGTGCCGGTCATCGGACTGCATCGACCGATGGAGGCGGGATCCCTGAGCAAGTTGGCTGAGTGTTGACGAGGTAGCGGTTGACCACGTATCAGCAATGTCTTAGAGTTTGCTGAATTCGTAAATATCCCTTTCTGTGCGAGGACGTGGCATGGTGCATCTCGATGTTCTCCCAGTGAAGGCAACACGCCGCAGAGGTCGCCCGGCGGGTACCGATTCGGCTCAGACGAGGGCACGCATCCTGGGTGCCGCGCGCGAGGTGATCGCCGTCCGTGGCTACCACGCCACGACCATCCAGGCGATCGCCGAGATCGCCGAATTGAGCCGTCCCACGCTGCATTACCACTTCCAGACGCGTGAGGACATCTACCACTGCCTGCTGAATGAGATCGCCACGACGATCGACCTCTGCATCGCGCGGGCCGGCGCGGAATCGTCGCTTCCGTCGCAGATTTCGGTGCTGATCACCGAGTTCCGCAATGCCGGCGTCCATGAGCCGGAGAGCGTGGCACTGCTGGTCAGTTCGTACCTCGAGGCCGACCGCCTGCCGGCGCCGCGGCGGGACGCGAAGGCTGCCGTCCGCAAATTCATGGACCAGGCCGTGCGGGACGCCGTGGCGCGCGGCGAGTTGCCCGCCGAGACGGCTGTGGCCCCTGTTGCCGATCTGCTGTACACCATGGTGTGGGGACTCGGGTTCTACGCCGGGCTGGTCGCCGACCGAGATCGCGTCGAAGCGGTAACTAAGCAACTGCAACGGGTGTTGCGCGAGGGATTGCTGGTGGGTCCCGTGGCAACGGAAGTCGGCGCACCCGCAGACCGGGTGCCCGCGGGCGCCACGGCGTCGTCGTAGCCGCACGACGATCAAGCGGCGAGGGACGAGCCGCGATGAGGAGTGCGGCCAATCAGTCGTAGCCGCACGACGATCAAGCGGCGAGGGACGAGCCGCGATGAGGAGTGCGGCCAATCAGATCCAGCTCTCCCGACGACACAGCGCCCGACACGCCGAACCGTGTCGGTGGCCCGTTTTAGACTGGCAGCCCTATGAGCCAGTTCGTGCACCTCCACAATCACACCGAATACTCGATGCTGGACGGTGCCGCGAAGGTCAAGCCGATGGTGCAGGAAGCCATCCGGTTGGGCATGCCCGCCATCGGCATGACCGACCACGGAAACATGTTCGGCGCCAGCGAGTTCTACAACATCGCGACCAAAGAGGGCATCAAGCCCATCATCGGCATCGAGGCGTATATCGCGCCCGCGTCCCGCTTCAACACGAAGCGCGTCACCTGGGGTGATCCGAGCCAGAAGAGCGACGATGTCTCGGGTAGTGGTTCGTACACCCACATGACGATGGTGGCGGAGAACGCGACCGGTCTGCGCAATCTGTTCAAGCTGTCGTCGCTGGCGTCGTTCGAGGGCCAGCTCGGCAAGTGGTCCCGCATGGACGCCGAGATCATCGCCGAGCATTCCGCCGGCATCATCGCCACCACGGGTTGCCCGTCGGGTGAGGTGCAGACCCGGCTGCGGCTCGGGCACGAGCAGGAAGCCCTCGCAGCCGCGGCGAAGTGGCAGGACATCTTCGGCAAGGAGAACTTCTTCCTGGAGTTGATGGACCACGGCATCGAGATCGAGCGCCGGGTCCGCGAGGGTCTCCTGGATGTCGGCAAGAAGCTGGGCATCCCGCCGTTGGCGACCAACGACTGCCATTACGTCACGCGCGAGGCGTCGCACAACCACGAGGCGCTGCTGTGCATCCAGACCGGTAAGACGCTCTCGGACCCCACCCGCTTCAAGTTCGACGGAGACGGCTACTACCTCAAGTCGGCCGCCGACATGCGCGCCATGTGGGACCACCAGGTACCCGGTGCCTGCGACTCGACGCTGCTGATCGCCGAGCGGGTCCAGTCCTATGCCGACGTCTGGAAGTTCCACGACCGGATGCCGGTCTTCCCGGTGCCCGAGGGCGAGACGCAGGCCACCTGGCTGCGCAAAGAGGTGCTGCGCGGCCTGGACCGGCGCTTTCCGGCCGGCCCGCCTCAGGAGTACCTCGACCGTGCTGATTACGAGATCAGCGTCATCGTGCAGATGGGCTTCCCGGCGTACTTCCTCGTCGTCGGTGACCTCATCAGCCACGCCCGCGAAGTCGGTATCTGGGTCGGCCCGGGCCGTGGTTCGGCGGCAGGTTCGCTGGTCGCCTGGGCGATGGGCATCACCAACATCGACCCCATCCCGCACGGTCTGCTGTTCGAGCGCTTCCTCAACCCCGAGCGCGTGTCGATGCCCGATATCGACATCGACTTCGACGACCGCCGCCGTGGCGAGATGGTGCGCTACGCCAGCGAGAAGTGGGGTAGTGACCGCGTCGCCCAGGTCATCACCTTCGGTACCATCAAAACCAAAGCGGCACTGAAGGATTCGGCCCGAGTCCACTACGGGCAGCCGGGCTTCGCCATAGCGGACCGGATCACCAAGGCATTGCCGCCGCCGATCATGGCCAAGGACATCTCGGTGGCGGGAATCACCGACCCCACCCACGAGCGGTACAAGGAAGCCGCCGAGGTCCGTGCGCTGATCGACACGGACCCCGACGTGCGGACCATCTACGAGACCGCGCGGGGGCTCGAGGGCCTGGTCCGCAATGCGGGCGTGCACGCCTGCGCGGTGATCATGAGCTCCGAGCCGCTGATCGACGCGATCCCGATGTGGAAGCGCGCCCAGGACGGCGCCATCATCACCGGCTGGGACTACCCGTCGTGTGAGGCCATCGGTCTGTTGAAGATGGACTTCCTGGGCCTGCGCAACCTCACCGTCATCGGGGACGCGCTGGAGAACATCAAGGCCAACCGCGGCGTCGATCTCGATCTCGATCACCTGGGTCTGGATGACCCGAAAACCTATGAGCTGCTGGCGCGCGGTGACACGCTCGGCGTGTTCCAGCTCGACGGGTCCGCGATGCGCGATCTGCTGAAACTGATGCGGCCGACGGGCTTCGAGGACATCGTGGCGGTGCTGGCTCTGTACCGGCCAGGTCCGATGGGTGTGGATGCACACACCGACTACGCGAAGCGAAAGAACGGGCTGCAGGAGATCAAGCCCATTCACCCGGAGCTCGAAGAGCCGCTGCGTGACATTCTTTCTGAGACTTACGGTTTGATCGTCTACCAAGAACAGATCATGCACATCGCGCAGAAGGTCGCGGGCTACTCGCTCGGCCAAGCCGACCTGCTGCGGCGCGCGATGGGTAAGAAGAAGAAGGAAATCCTCGACGAGGCCTACGGCGGCTTCGCCGACGGCATGAAGGCCAACGGCTTCTCGCAGGCGGCGATCACCGCATTGTGGGACACGGTGCTGCCGTTCGCCGGCTACGCGTTCAACAAGTCGCACGCTGCCGGGTACGGCCTGGTGTCGTTCTGGACCGCCTACCTCAAGGCCAACTACCCGGCCGAGTACATGGCCGGTCTGCTGACGTCGGTCGGGGACGACAAGGACAAGGCCGCGGTGTACCTGGCTGATTGCCGCCGCCTGGGAATCACGGTGCTGCCGCCGGATGTCAACGAGTCTGTGCACAACTTCGCATCGGTCGGCAAGGACATCCGCTACGGGCTGGGCGGCGTGCGCAACGTCGGTGCCAACGTGGTGCAGTCCATCATCGCGGGCCGTACGGACAAGGGGAAGTACACCGATTTCTCCGACTACCTCAGCAAGATCGACATCACGGCCTGCAACAAGCGGGTCACCGAATCTCTGGTCAAGGCAGGTGCTTTCGACTCGCTCGGCCATGCCCGTAAGGGCCTGTTCCTGGTGCACGCCGATGCCGTCGACTCGGTGCTCGGCACCAAGAAGGCCGAGGCCATGGGTCAGTTCGATCTGTTCGGCGGCGGCGATGCCGGGGATGCGGGTGACGCGGCCTTCACCATCAGGGTGCCCGACGACGAGTGGGACGACAAGCACAAGCTGGCCCTGGAGCGCGAGATGCTGGGCCTGTACGTTTCCGGCCATCCGCTCAACGGTGTCGCGCACCTGCTCAATGCGCAGGTGGACACCCAAATTACGGCCATCCTCGAAGGCGCTGTCGCCAACGACACCCAGGTCCGCATCGGCGGCATTCTGGCGGGGGTGGTGCGACGGGTCAACAAGCAGGGATTGCCCTGGGCCTCAGCGCAATTGGAAGATCTCAATGGTTCGGTAACAGTGAACTTCTTCCCGAAGACCTACGCCGTGTTCGGTGCCGACATCATGGACGACGCCATCGTGCTGGTGAGCGGCAAAGCCCGCGTCGAAGACGAGCGGGTGTCGATCTTCGCGAGTGACCTTGTGGTGCCGGACTTTTCGAATGCACAGGCCGATCGTCCGCTCGCGGTGAGCCTGCCGACCCGGCAGTGCACCCCGGAAAAGGTCAGCGCGCTCAAGCAGGTGCTGGCCCACCACCCGGGCACCTCGCAAGTGCACCTCCGGCTGATCAGTGGGGACCGCATCACCACCCTGGAGCTCGATCAGACATTGCGCGTGACGCCGTCGTCGGCGTTGATGGGGGACTTGAAGGCGCTGCTGGGTCCGGGCTGCCTCGGAGGCTAGTCCCGGTTCAGAAGCGGTAGCGCAGGATCCTGGCCTTCCGCGCACCGGCGCGGGTATGCGCCGAAAGCCGGGTGGCGACCCGCAGAACTCCGGGAAACAGGTCGACCTCGGGCTGACGGGTCAGGCTGGCTTCCTCGACGAGCTCCATTCGGGGATTCCAGCTCAAGGGGTGCCGCGCATCTTTGAAACCCGCATAACCAAGTTGGCTGCCAACGTCTTTGAACATCTTCTGCGGCAGGTACTTGAAAGCGGCCAGGCTGATCGGTCCGAACTGTCCGTAGTCGTTGAACGCCAACTCGCCGCGGTGGAAGTGTTCGGTGACGCTGCGGAAAACCCGGGCGATGACGGCCTCGGTCAGGAAAGCGAACAGGCCGTCGGCCACGAGGATGGTGGGACGGTCCGCAGGAATCCCGGCGGCCCAGTCCGGATCGGCCACTGATGCCACCACCGTGTGAGAGTGCGGATTTGGCGGCAACAGCTGCTCACGCACCGCACAGATACCGGTCAGGTCCACGGTGTACCAATCAACCGTCGGTGGCGGATCCACCCGATGGAAGCCGCTGTCGAGGCCCCCGCCCAGATCGACGACGACGGCATCGGCATGTGATGCGGTGAATGCGCGGACGCGGTCGTCGAGCATCTTGGCGCGCAGCGCGGTCTGGCAGACCACGCTGGTCTGCACCCCGAGTGCGGCGAAGTCGTAGTCGATCGCCGCCACCACGGAATCTGCCCAGGTGTCGCGAAGGATCGAGCGGGGCTTGCGGTTGTCCAGGGCCCTGGCGTACACGGTCAGCAGGGCGGTCCGTTCCAGAGGCGTCAGCGACGTGACAGTTATTCCCATTGTTCCGACCATACGCCATCATTTGCGCTGAACAGTTTTCCCAAAACGTTTAGCGCCCTGTGGATTTCGCGCCGCGGCGCCATGAAACGCCCGCGATGTGCTTCGATCATGAGGCCCGTCGAGGAGGGACACCGGAATGTCTGAAGAGCTGCGGCCGACCACCTTGTGCGAAGCGTTCCAGAGCACGGCGTCGCTCGATCCGGACGCGGTCGCATTGCGTACCGCTGGTGGCGGCCCGGCACTGACCTGGGCGCAGTACTCCGATCAGGTGCGCGCCGCTGCTGCCGGGCTCAGTGGACTCGGGGTGGCCCGCGGCGACACCGTGTCGCTGATGATGGCCAACCGGGTGGAGTTCTATCCGCTGGAGGTCGGCGCGCAACACGTCGGCGCCACGTCGTTCTCGGTGTACAACACGCTGCCCGCAGCCGATCTGGCGCACGTCTTCGGCAATGCGGGAACCAAAGTCGTGATGTGCGAGGCGCAATACGTCGACCGCATCCGGGCGAGCGGTGCGCCAATCGACCACATCATCTGCATCGACGGGGCTCCGGACGGCACGCTGGGCATCCAGGAGCTGCTGTCGGCCGCGCCCGCGGACTTCGACTTCGACAGCACGTGGCGCGCGGTCCGGCCCGACGACATCGTCACGCTCATCTACACCTCGGGTACCACGGGCAAGCCCAAGGGCGTGGAGATGACGCACGCCAACATCCTGTTCGAGGCGTTCGGGGTGGACGAGGTGCTCGGCCTGCGGTTCGGCGACCGCGGGACGTCCTACCTGCCGACGGCCCACATCGCCGACCGGTTGACCGGCCTGTATCTACAGGAGGTCTTCGGCACGCAGATCACCGCCGTCGCGGACGCTCGGGCGGTGGCGGCGGCGCTGCCCGAGGTCCGGCCGACGGTCTGGGGCGGTGTGCCCCGGGTGTGGGAAAAGCTCAAGGCCGCAGTCGAATTCGCGGTCGCCGGCGAGGCGGACGAGACGAAGCGGGCGGCACTGCAGTGGGCGCTGTCGGTCGGCGCCAAGAAGGCGGCGGCGCTGCTCGCCCGTCAACCGGTGTCCGACGACGTCGCGGCCGAATGGGCCACCGCCGACGAGCTGGTGCTGTCCAAACTGCGCGAACGACTGGGCCTCGACCAGGTGCGGTGGGCCGTCTCGGGCGCGGCGCCGATTCCGGCGCAGACGCTCGGTTTTTTCGTCGGGATCGGGATTCCGATGACCGAACTGTGGGGCATGTCGGAGCTGAGTTGCATTGCGACGGTGAGCCATCCGCGGGACGCGAAGCTGGGCACCGTCGGCAGGCCGCTGCCCGGGGTCGAATGCCGGCTCGCTGATGACGGCGAGCTCCTGGTGCGGGCGCCACTGGTCATGAAGGGCTACCGGAAAGAACCGGCCAAGACGGCGGAAGCACTCGATGCGGACGGCTGGTTGCACACCGGCGACGTCGCGCAGATCGATGACGAGGGTTATCTGACCATCGTCGACCGCAAGAAGGAACTGATCATCAACGCGGCCGGTAAGAACATGTCACCGGCCAACATCGAGAAATCGATCAAGGCCGCGTGTCCGCTGATCGGCGTGGTCATGGCCATCGGCGACGCCCGGCCGTACAACACCGCGCTCATCGTGCTCGACGCCGAGTCCGCGGGCCCGTACGCCGAGCAGCGCGGGCTTGTCGACGCGTCGGCCGAGGCGCTCGCCGCCGACCCCGAACTGATCGCCCAGATCGCCGCCGGGGTGGCGCAGGGCAATACCGAATTGTCGCGCGTCGAGCAGATCAAGCGGTTCTCCGTCTTGCCGGCGTTCTGGGAGCCCGGGGGAGACGAGATCACGTTGACCATGAAGCTCAAACGGCGCCCCATCGCCGAGAAGTACGCCGCGCAGATCGACGCCCTTTACGCGCCCGAACTCAGCGCGGCCGTGCACGAACCGAAAGCGACTGTCGGCGCGGAGAATTGACTTCCCCGCCGCAGGTCACGCAGTGGTGCAGGCGAACTTGAGTCCGGTCCCTTCCGGCGCCGGGAGCACCGGTGTCAGGCAACCGAAGGTCTGGATGCCGGCATTGCTGAACCGGACCGCGGTGCGGCGCGCGTAGTTCACGCAGACCGGACCCGTGGCATCGGCGCGGCACTGGTAGTCGCCGAACCGCAGGCTCTGTCCGTCCTTCAGTTTGGGTCCGGTACCGGTGTTGAACCGCCCCGGATCCCCGTGCACCGAGCCGACTTCGGCGGTGGGCCCTTCGAAATCGACCCAGCCGGCCACCCAGTGTCCGTAGGTGTCGGCAGGTTGCGGCGGCGGGGAGGTCAGATGCATCAGGCAGGCCAGCGTGCCGTTGAAGGCCTTGTCTGTCATGCAGTTGGCGCCCGAGGCCGTGGTGAACGCGATGTCGGTACCCAAATCTGTGGGTGCGCCCTCACGAGTCGCGGTATGGAAACCGGCTGGGTCCGCCGGCGTGCCGGCCTCCACCCAGGCGATGACATCGGCGACGGGCGCGCCCGCCGGTGGCGGCGTGGCGGGTGCGGCTTTGGGCGTCGGGGCCGGGGGACGACTCGGTGGAGCGGCGACCGACAGGGACGGCTCGGAGATCGCCACGCCGGGCCGTCCGTGCTGGTCCGACGTCGCGGCACAACCCGCAACCAGGGCACATGCCGCGAGGACCACCGGGAGTCGCATGCCCGCCAGGGTAACGGGCACTGACCCAACACGCGGTTCAGGCACCCCGAAGGCGACACATTTTCGATAGTGTCCAGTTATGCACGAACGTACCGTCCGCGTGACCGTCGACAGTGGAACCATCGAGGGCTTCACGCGCGACGGCGTGCACCGCTGGCGTTCCGTCCCCTATGCGCGGCCGCCGGTGGGGCCGTGGCGCTACCGCGCCCCGCAGCCGGTGCAGCCCTGGCGCGGCGTGCGCTACTGCCACGGATTCACCTACTGCGCGCCGCAGGAGCGCAAGTACACGATGCTGAGCGTCGGCAAGTACCAGCCGATGGGCGAGGACTGTCTGACCCTCAACGTGGTGACGCCGGAGCAGCCCACCGGCGAGCCGCTGCCGGTGATGTTCTTCATCCACGGCGGCGGCTACATCCTGGGCAGTTCTGCCACCCCGATCTACGACGGTGCCGCACTGGCCCGGCGCGGCTGCATCTTCGTCTCCGCGAACTACCGGCTCGGTGCGCTCGGCTGCTTCGATGTGTCGACACTGGCAACTGCCGAACACCCCCTCGATGACAACCTGTTCCTGCGCGATCTGGTGGCGGCGCTGAAGTGGATTCGGGCCAACATCGCGGTGTTCGGCGGAGACCCGGGCAACGTCACCATCTTCGGCGAGAGCGCCGGCGCCCACGCCGTCGCTACCCTGCTGGCCGTGCCGGAAGCGAAAGGCCTCTTTCACCGAGCGATTGCGGAGAGTCCGGCCAGCGGCATGGTCCGTTCACCCGAGGCGGCCGCCCAGTTCGCGACGCAGTTCGCCGCACAGCTGGGTGCCGGCACGCGCGACGGCGCCGCCGCACTCATGTCGGCCAAGCCGGCTGAGCTGCTGGCCGCGCTGGACCGCGTCATCCACGGTGCGGTGGGCGAGATGCCCGGTGCCTTCCCTGCCGGGCCGGCGTACGGAACCGAGTTCCTGCCGGAAGACCCGATCGTCGCGATGCGCGAGGGCCGGGCCCACCAGGTGCCGCTGATCGTGGGCAGCAATGCCGACGAGGGTCGCCTGTTCACCAAGTTCATGCAGTTGCTGCCCACCAACGAGGCCATGATCGAACGCATCCTGGCTCACCTCCCTGCGGAACAGCGGGCCCGGATCACCGGTGCGTATCCGGGCTACCCGCGGTCGGCTGACGCCTGTATCAAGCTCGGCGGCGACTTCGCCTTCGGCACGGCGTCATGGGAGATTGCCGGCGCGCACATGCGCAACGCGCCGACCTACGCCTACCGGTACGACTACGCGCCGCCGGCACTGCATTGGACGGGTCTGGGCGCCACCCACGCCACCGAACTGCTCGCGGTGTTCGACGTGTACCGGACGCCGCTGGGTTCGGTGCTGACGGCCGCCCTGGACCGCAAGCCGGCGCTGCGGATCAGCAATGACGTCCAGAACCGCTGGCGGGCCTTCGCCCGCACGGGCGTCCCCGGCGAGGGATGGCCGAAATACGAGGCCGCCGACCGGGCGGTGCTGGTGTTCGACCGCAATACCCGCGTCGAATTCGATCCCCGGGCCGAGCAGCGTCGAGCCTGGGAAGGCTTTTCGCTGGTGCACGGCTAGGGCACTACTTCTTGACGACCTGAGTGCCGCCGGCGAGTTCGTCGTGCCGGCCCTGCTTGCAGGGGCTCGAGCTGATGGTGACGGCGATGAAGATGTACGCGATGAACGCCAGCAGCCCGCCGACCCACGGGATGATCGTCAGCAGGGTGAACGAGTTGCGGATGGCCGATTGCTTGAAGTCCGGCCTCGGCATGCCATGGGGCCCACGGACACTCAGCCCCAGCAGCATCTTGCCGGGCGTCGCGCCGGCCAGTACCTCGAACAGCACGAAGTACAGGAAGGTGCCCAGCCCGGAGAACAGACCGGTGACCATGATGTCGGACATCGAGCCGATCGAGAAGGCGCCGAAGAAGGCGAGCACCCCGACGATCAGCCCGTCGATGAACCGCGCGAAGAATCGGGGGAGCAGGTCGCCGGGGTGCACCGGGGTGGGTGCGCCGTAAGCGCCTGACGCAGGGTAGTTCTCGCCATAGGTCATGGCGCCAATCTACTGCCGACCGGCCAGCAATATCTGACTTAGCCGCGTAGTGGTGGCCTGGCCATCCGCGTTACCGCCGGCACCGTTCAAGGCATTCATGACGGCCAGCGTGAAACGTTGTCCGGGCCCGGCGAATCCGACGGTGTTCGTCACCCAGCCGCCCTGTTCGTCGGACCAGCCGTCCTTGTTGCCGGGCGCCATGTTCGGGCCGGCGCCCCAGACGCCCCACTGCTGGATCGGGTCGACGTTCTGCATGGCGTTCACAATCCAGGCGGTCTCGTTGGGGCGCAGCCGCGTCAGCATGTAGTTGACCATCTGGTCCAGGTCGTCTGTCGTGGACTTCTGAAAACCCCAGTAGGGGAACATGTCTCCGAATCCGCGTTGCGGTTGTACCCGCGTCATGCCGAAATGTGGGAAGTCGTTGTTGAAGATCGTGTGGTCGGGGCCGCCGTACCGCGTCCACAGGGTGTCGGCGGCGTCGTTGTCCGAGGTGTGCAGCATCTTGCCCATGAGGGCGATGTCGTTGTCGGTGAGCCGCAGCAGCCCGGCGCTCTGCCGGGCGAACAGGTCCACCACGATGCCGAGCTTGATGGTCGAGGCCGTCCACACCATGTCTCCGGCGTGCGAATTGCGGTACACCGCACCGGTTTTGCGGTCGCGCAGTACGTAACCGACGGCGCCGGGCCGGCTCGCCAGGTAGGCGTCTGCCGCTGCGATGCGTTGTTGCGCGTCGCAGGCGCCGGTGCATTCGGCCCGCGCGGCCGGCGCGGCCGGCGCGGTGAGACCGGTCAGCAGTGTCGCGACCAGTACCGCCCTGAGCAGTTTCACGCCGGTAGCCTCCCAGATCTCGGTGAATGTCATTCGGTTCAGACGGCCTCTGGGCGCGGCCACTTCGGCAGCGGCACCGGCCCGTTGCCCGGTCGTAGTCGGTCGAGCACCGCCCGCAACGGCGGCCAGTTGGTACGGCCTTTGCGCGTCACGGCATAGGCGGTGTGGATCACCGTCGGTCCGGCGAGCGGCACCACCTTGATGCCCGCGCTGGTGGGCCGCTCCAGCGGCAGCAGCCCGACGCCGTAGCCGGCGACGATCAGATCCTCGACCAGTTCCAGGCTGTCGATCTGATGGGCGATGCGCGGCGTGAATCCGCTGAGCGCGCCCAGCGTGCGGACGGCGTCCTCGTCAGCGGTGTTGCGCGAGTTGACGATCCAGGTCCGGTCCGCGTACGCGGACAGTTCGGCCGGTCCGTTCGCCTCGTCGGCCGGCAAGCCCAGTCCCCACGGAATCGACCACAGCGCAAAGCCTTCCAACAACGGACTGGGTGAGGCCGGCGCCAGGTTGTAGTCGTAGGTCAGGGCCAGGTCCAGGTCGTCGTCGGTGAGCAACGCGAAGGCTTCGATGGGCTCGTATTCGCTGATGGCAACGTCGATTCCGGGATGCTCCTGGGTCAGTTCCGTCAGGATCGGTAGCAGCGAGACGCGGATGCCGGTCGCGAAGCCACCGATCCGCAGGGTGCCGACGGGTTCGGCGCCGGAGTCGAGGTCGAGGCGCGCGGCGTCCACGGCGGCCAGAATGGTCACCGCATGGTCGGCCAGGCGCTGTCCGGCGGGCGTCAGCCTGACCCGGCGGCCTTCCGGTTCGATCAGCTGGGTCCCGGTTTCCTTGGCGAGCGCGGCGATCTGTTGCGACACCGTCGACGTCGTCAGATCGAGGTTCTCGGCGACGGCCCGCATCGACCCCAGGCGCGACAGCGCGAGCAGGAGGCGCAGCCGGCGGGTGTCCATCCCACTATTGTCCAGAAAATCTGCACGATTCCGCGTGATCTGGCCCGAAGTTATGAATATTTAGCCAATGTGCGACGATCCGAAAATGACCGCACGCCCCGCCCACTTCATCCCGATCGACGCCGACCGGGTTCAGCCGACCCGATTCGCCCAGAGCCTGTGGGGTGAAGACCACCTCAACGGTCCGGCGGTGGTGGGGCTGGCGGCCCATGCGCTGGAGGCCGCGTTCGGCTTGCCCGAGTTTCTGCCGGCCCGGCTCACGGTCGATCTGTTCCGCGCCGCGCGGGGAGTGCCGACGACGACCGAGGTGAAGTTGGTCCGGGACGGACGGCGGGTGCGCAACTCCGAGTGCGACGTGGTGCAGAACGGTGTGACGGTCGCCAGGGCCACTCTGGTGCAGTATCGGCTCGCCGAGGCGCCCCCTGGTGAGGAGTGGTTCGGCACAACCGATTTCGAGCCGCCGGCGGCGATCGATGGTGGCCTGGCACCGTACATCAGTAGTGACGGTGTCGGCTGGACGCGGACCATCGCCGAGCATCAGAACGCGGCCCGTAAGCGCTACGTCAACCAGCCCATCGATGTCATCGAAGGCGAGGTCAACACGCCGTTCGTCCGGGCTGCCGTAGCGGCCGAGGGCACCAGCATGGTCACGAACCTGGGCACCGCGGGCATCGGCTACATCAACGGCGACCTCACGGTGGCGTTGACGCGGCTGCCGCAGGGTGACTGGGTCGGCGTCGAGGCCGAGACGCACTGGGCGGCCCACGGCATCGCGGTCGGGGCCACCACGCTGTATGACAGCGCCGGGCCGATCGGCACCGGCCTGACCACTGCGGTCAGCAATCCCGCCGCGCAGATCGACTTCGGCCACAGCCGGTTCCCCGATCGGATCAGGCGCGAACTCTAGCGCGTCCGATTGTGAAGTGCTGCTGAAGGTTTAGCGCTGGGACTCCTGCGGTAACCAACAACTGTCCGAGCAATCCGTGGGGTGGACACCCCGCAATCATCTGATTGGAGGATCGCGATGAGGATGAAGAAAACAGCTGTCACCACTGCCGTTGCCGGTGCACTGTTCGCCGGCGCCGCAGGAGTCGGCACAGGCGTGGCCGGGGCCACCGTGGCACCGATTCCGCCTCCTGGACCCACCGTGGCGGCGCCGCCGGCCTGGGCACCCCCGAAGCCGGCTTACCCGATGTGGGCGATGGGCAATGCCCAGGTCTGGGACGCCGGATGGAACCACTGGGGCGTCTGGGTGAACGGCACGTTCGTTCCGACGTTCTGATCGGTTCGGTTTCTGATCCGGACCACGAAGGGGCCGTTGTTGCAGTCTTGCAGCAACGGCTTCATTCATAAATCATGAACGATATGTCCATGATTATCACGTGGACATGAACATTCTGGTTCCCGTTCAATACAACGATGACCACCGCAGCGGCGCGCAACGGCGCACTCATGACCGTCGCGTCCATGATGTCGGTGCAGCTCGGTGCTGCCCTGGCCGTGAAGCTGATGGACGGCATCGGTCCGGCCGGGGTGGCCTGGCTCCGCCTGGCCTGGGCCGGTGCGTTGATGCTGCTGTTCGTCCGGCCGCGGCCGGCGTCGTTCACCCGCTCGGCGTTCCTGTCGTGCGTGCTGCTGGGAATCACCACCGCCGGGTTCACGCTGCTGTTCATGGTGGCGGTGTCCCGCATTCCGCTCGGAACCGCCAGCGCCCTGGAATACCTTGGCCCCCTTGCCGTTGCGGTGGCCACGGGACGCGGACGCGGGCGGCTGCTGTTCCCGGCGCTGGCCGGCACGGGCGTCGTGCTCTTGACCGAGCCATGGGCGGCCGCCGTCAACCCCGTGGGGGTCCTGGCCGCGCTGGGGGCAGCCGTCTGCCTCTCTGCCTACATCCTGTTGACCCAGCGGGTGGGTGACGCGGTCACCGGCATCACCGGTCTTGCGGTGTCCATGCCCGTCGCCGGCCTGGTCGTCACCATGGTGGCCGGGCCGTCCGTCATCGGTCATCTGACGCCGCACCTGTTGCTGGCCGGCCTGGGCTTGGCCATCCTCCTGCCGGCCATCCCGTTCACGCTGGAGATGCTGGCGCTGCGCCGTCTGACCGCCGCGGCGTTCGGCACGCTGATGAGCCTCGAGCCGGCGTTCGCCATGATGCTCGGGCTGATCATCCTGCATCAGGTGCCGGGTCTGCCCGCCGTTGCCGGTATCGCGCTCGTCGTGCTGGCCGGTGTCGGCGCCGCGCGCGCCGGGGCCCGACCCGCAGCGGAGGCTGGCCAACACGAACCGGCCCTCGTGGTCGAATAGGGGAATGACGCCTCCGGCCACCGCGCTCACCGCCTCACCTTTCACCGGCCGCACCCCCAGCGGCGCCGGGGACATGTCGGTGGAGACCCATGGCATCGCCCCCATTCCGGCAGATCGCCGGTACGGGACGCCGGGCCGGCTGTTCACGGTGTGGTTCGCGCCGCAGATCAATATGACGTGCGTCTTCACCGGCGCGATGATCGGCGCACTGGGCCTGGGCTTCTGGCTGGCGCTGCTGGCGATGGTCGTCGGCACCGTGCTCGGGTCGCTGGTGGTCGGCTACCTGTCCACTCTCGGCCCCCGTACCGGCACCGCGCAACTACCCGGTGCGCGAATGGCTTTCGGCGGCTTGATCGTGGTTCCCGCTGTCCTGCAATGGCTCTCGTCGGTGGCGTGGGACGCGTTGGTCGGCCTGTTCGGCGGTGAAGCGCTGGCAGTGCTGCTCGATATCCCGTTCTGGGTCGCCGTGCTGATCGTGTTGGGCGTACAGGGTGCGGTCGGCTTCATCGGCTATGAGCTGATTCATCGGCTGCAGGCCGTACTCACCGTGGTGTTGTTCGTGACGTTCGTCGTGTTCGCCGTCAAACTTGTTGGCGGACACCAGGTCGTGACGCCGGCCGGCGCGCACGGTGCCGACCTCGCCGGCGCATTCGTGCTGGCGGTCACGATCGCGCTGAGCCTGGCCGTGTCCTGGGCCAGTTACGCTGCGGACTTCAGCCGCTACCTTCCGGCGGATTCCGCGCCGCGCAAGGTTTTCGCCTTCAGCTTCGCCGGGCTGGCTGCCGCGTACGTGTTCGTCGAGACCATCGGCATCGCCGCGGGGAGCCTGATCACCGACCAGACCGCCGAGGGGGTCCGGTCGGTGATGGGCGGGGGAGTACTGGGTGCCGTCGCGCTGGGGATCATCGCGCTGGCCTCGGTCGGCTCAGGCGTGATGAACGACTACAGCGGATCCCTGGCCCTGCAGACACTCGGGGTGCGCGTGCGACGGCCCGTCTCGTCACTGGTGGTGACGGCGCTGGCGTTCGGGCTGATCCTCTGGCTCCACACCGGCGACACTGCAACGCGATTCACCAATGTGCTGCTGCTGATCAGCTACTGGATTCCGGCGTTCGCGGCCATCGTGATCGTCGACTGGCGGCGCCGCAGCCGTGGCCGGCAGGCCGTGGACCCGGCGGCAGAGGCCACACCGCGGCAGGACGCCGTGGCCGCGCTGGTCGCATTCGTCGTCGCATACGGCGCCGCGATCCCGTTCATGAACACCACGCTGCTGCAGGGACCCATTGCCGTGGCGTGGCATGGTGCCGACCTGGCGTACTTCGTGAACTTCTTCGTCGCACTCGCGGTCTACGGCGGCTACCGGCGGTTCAGGGCTTCGTGACTCAGCGCACCGTCGCGAAGAACTTCCGCACATCGTCGACGAACAACTCGGGCTGCTCGAATGCGGCGAAATGACCGCCGCGCGACATCGTGGTCCAGTGGGTGATGTTGTAGTTGGCCTCGCACCAGGAACGCGGTGGGTGCCCGATCTCTTTCGGGAACGACGCGACGCCCGTGGGCAATTCGACCTTGGCCGCCCCGCCACCGAAGACCCGGAAGCTCTCCCAATAGATCCGGGCCGACGCCGCGCCCGTCGCGGTGGCCCAGTAGATCATCACGTCGTCGAGCATCTCGTCGCGACTCAGCGCGCTCTCCACATCGCCGTCGTGGTCGGTCCAGGACCAGAATTTCTCGACGATCCACGCCAGCTGCGCCACTGGTGAATCGACCAGGCCGTACCCGATGGTCTGGGGCCGGGTGGACTGCTGTTTGGCATATCCGGAGTCGTGGTCTTGATAATGCCGCAGCGCCGCCAAGGCCGCCTGCTCCTGCGCGGTGAACTCGGTCGCCCCCTTCGGGGGACGGCCCATCGGCATATTGGTGTGAATCGCGATGCAGTGTCCGACGTTTCGTCCGATCTGCGTCGTCACCGCACCGCCCCAGTCGCCGCCCTGGGCGCCGTAGCGGGTGTAGCCGAGTCGCACCATCAGCTCGTCCCACGCCCGCGCGATGCGCTCGACACCCCAGCCGGTCGCGGCCGGCTTGCCCGAGAACCCGAACCCGGGCAGCGACGGGCACACCACATGGAAGGCGTCCTCGGCGCGTCCACCGTGGGCCGTCGGATTCGTCAGTGGCTCGATGATCTTCTGGAACTCGGCGATCGACCCCGGCCACCCGTGCGTGATGACCAGTGGCAGCGCGTCGGGATGTGGCGACCGCTGATGGATGAAATGGATGTCCAGGCCGTCGATTTCAGTGACGTACTGGTCGAACCGGTTCAGTGCGGCCTCGCGAGCCCGCCAGTCATAGCCGTCCGCCCAATAATCGGCCAGCGCGCGGGTGTAACTCAGTGGGATGCCCTGGCTCCAGTCGTCGACGCACTCGGCCTCGGGCCAGCGGCTGTTGGTCAGGCGCTGGTGCAGATCGTCCAGCACCTCGTCGGACACGGCGATCTGAAAAGGCACGATGTCAGTCACAAGTATCCATTCTTATTCGATCGGTACGGAGGTGTGCGTGAGGCTCGACCGACCACGCAGCATCCGGCTGCCGCTGCTTCGCCAGTGCGGCCGTTCGGCGTTGTCGCACAGGCTGATCGCCGCGTCGGAGGCGAGGGTCCGGTGGGGCTCCTTCTTGGCGACATCGGCCAGCCGGGCGGCTTCGTTCACCGGGTCACCGATCACGGTGTACTCGTACCGGTTCTCGGCGCCGATGTTGCCGGCGAACACACTGCCGGCGCTGACCCCGATCCCGAAGTCGACCACCGGAAGCTGCTGCAGCGCAACGCCGAGCGTGCGAGCTGTCGCCAAGGCATCGGTGGCCGCGGAGTCCGAGCGCAGGGGAGCCCCGTAGATCGCCAGCGCGGCGTCACCCTGGAACTTGTTGATCAGGCCGCCGTGCTGGTCGACGGCGGCCACCACGATCCGGAAGAAGTCGTTGAGCACCGCGGCGATATCTGCGGGTGCCATGGTTTCGGCCATCCGGGTCGAGTTGGTCAGATCGATGAACAGCACCGCGACATCGCGCACCTCGCCGGCCACCGGCTCGTCGGACGACAGCGCCAGTCGCGCCACGTCCGGGCCGACGTGCCGGCCGAAGAGGTCCCGGAGCCGGTCGCGTTCGAGCAGTCCGGTCACCATGCGGTTGAATCCGCTTTGCAGGCGGCCGATTTCGGACTGCTCGTAGACGGGCACGGTGCGGCCGATGTGACCCCGTTCGACCTCGGCCATGGCGTCGACGACGTCGCGCACCGGATCGGAGATCGACAGCGAAACCACCATCAGCGCGCGCAGCCCCAGTGCCACCGACACCGCTGCCACGACCACGACGGGAATGTCCACCGACGCCGATTTGGGCATGAACCAGCCCATGTGGCGGCAGATGATCAGCACGGCGATGAACAGACTCGGCAGCGCGCTGTTCATCACCCACATGATCACCAGGCGCGCCAGCACCCCGGGCGTGCCGGTCCGGCCCAGATAGTCCTGAGTGGCCGCGGCCGCGAGGGGTCGGTAGCCGCGCTGGGTGAACAGCATGCCGGTGCTGAGCGTCGACATGGCGCCGAAGATGGCGGTCATGGCGAGCAGCGTCGCCGGTATCGGCTGATGATTGGTCGTGATCAGGGTGGCACCGCCGATGGCCCACACCACGGCGGACAGGGCCGCCTGCCGCTGCACGACGGTGACGGCGCGGCGCCGCTGGGTCTGGTCGGGTATCGCGGCGGCGGCGTACCAACGGGCGCTGTCGACAATGCTGCGATAACTGCCGATCGCCACAACCAGCGTGCCGAGCGTGACCACGGCGACCAGCGGCAGCAGGTTCGCCCGGCTCAGCAACGAACTGGCGGCACTGTGCGTTTCGGCGCACAGCGACACCACGGTCGCGACGACCTCGGCGGTGGTCAGCAGGTACGCGAAGGTGAATCCGACGGTGTAGCGGAGCGCGATGGAGGTGGCGCTTGGCCGGGTCGCGACGGGTTCGGTCACCGGGCACCCTCGACGATCACCACGTTCAGAATGCGCGGGCCGTGCACACCCTCGACGCGTTGCAACTCGATATCGCTCGTCGCACTGGGCCCGGAGATGAAGGTCAGGGGACGCGACGGGTCGAGCGCCGCGAAGGCTTGCGGCACGGTGTCGACGATCTGGTCGGCCCGGATGACGCAGATGTGATGGTCGGGCACCAGCGTCAACGCACGACGGCCCTGGGCCGCACCGGCATCCAGCACGATGGTGCCCGTCGCGGCGATCCCGAGGGCGCAGCCGGTCACCACCGCATCCACGCTGTCCAACACATCGATTCCGACAGGTGGGTCGTCGACGACGGTGCGCATGCCGGCCACCCAGTCCGGCGGTAGGTCGGCAGGGATCACCGCGGACCCGGTGCCGACAAGCGCCCCGATCGCCGTGGCGACCTCGCCCGCGCCCACGCGGTGGACCTGCGCCCGGTAGTCCTCGACCGTCTCGGCGAACAGCGCGATGTCACCGTTGCCGGTCAACGGTTGCCGCTCGTACTCGCGTGGCACGTGTACCGCGGCCGGCACATCGGATCCCAGTGCGGCGCTTATGCGGCCGAGCACGACCGCGCGGGCGTCGCTCATCGGTCGCCGCCGCGGTTGCGGGCCCACCACTGCCGGAACGTTTCCGCCGGTGGAGCCGGAATGTCGCGGCTCGCAGTCCATTTCGACGCCGGCCACGGTAGCCGGCTGATGCGGTGGTCCCTGCCCGCGAGCAGTCGCCCCGCGCCGAGAGCCTTCTCCGCCAATCCGAACCGCGCCGCGGACCCCATGGCCCATCCTGCGGTTTTCATCGCCAGATCCTGCCCGCTCGGCAACCCGCCGCGCTCTGAATCGACTTGGGCCGCACGCAGATGCACCAGGATCGACGGGATGTCGATGAGGACGGGGCAGGCGTCGAAACAGGCGCCGCACAGCGACGAGGCATACGGCAGGCTCGCGTTCGGATCGTCGTGACCGGTGGTGCCCGTCAGCTGCGGGCTCAGGATCGCGCCGATGGGGCCGGGATAGACCGAGCCGTATGCGTGCCCGCCGGTGCGTTCGTAGACGGGGCAGACGTTCAGGCAGGCGCTGCACCGAATGCAGTGCAGCGCAGCACGACCCACTTCGTCGGCGAGCACCCGGGTCCGGCCGTTGTCGAGCAGCACGAGGTGGAACTGCTGCGGGCCGTCGCCGCGGTGCACGCCGGTCCACATCGAGGTGTACGGGTTCATCCGCTCCGCGGTCGAGGACCGGGGCAGTAGTTGCATGAACACTTCGAGGTCGGTGAACCGGGGGATCACCTTCTCGATGCCCATGACCGTGATGAGGGTTTCGGGCAGGGTCAGGCACATCCGACCGTTGCCTTCGGATTCGACGACGGCCAGCGTCCCGGTCTCGGCGACCCCGAAGTTGGCTCCGCTTACGGCGACCTTGGCGGACAGGAACTTTCGCCGCAGGTGTGCGCGGGCGGCCATCGCCAGCACCCGGGGTTCGTCGGTGAGGTCCCCGGCGCCGGGCATCTCGCGTTCGAAGATCGCGCGGATCTCCGCGCGGTTGCGGTGGATCGCCGGGACCAGGATGTGGCTCGGCTTGTCGTGACCGAGTTGGACGATCAGTTCGGCCAGATCGGTTTCGACCGGCGTGATGCCCTGGGCCTCCAGGTACTCGTTGAGCCCGATCTCCTGCGTCGCCATCGACTTGACCTTGACGACCTCGTCGCTGCCGGTGGCCCGGATCAGTTCGGCGACAATGCGATTGGCTTCGTCCCCGTCGCGCGCCCAGTGCACGTGGCCGCCGCGGGCGGTGACATTGGCTTCCAACTCCGCCAGCAGTTCCGGTAGGCGGGCCAGCACGTCCTGTTTCAGTGCGCTGCCGGCGGCGCGGAGCTGCTCCCAGTCGTCGCATTCGGCAACGGCGGCAAGACGTTTGGCGCGGATGGCGCCGGTGGCATGGCCCAGATTGTGACGTAGCTGCGAATCGGCCAGTGCGGTGCGCGCCGCAACAGGGAAACTCTGGTCCCCACGCAGGTTGCCCACGCCGGGTTGTCCGAGAAACACCGCGGTCATGGTGTGGCCGCCAGGATTTCGGCCAGATGCACGGTGCGGACGGTGCTGCCGGCGCGGCTCAGGCCACCGCCGATGTGCATGAGGCACGACGAGTCACCCGCGGTACACACCTCGGCGGCCGTCACCGCGATGTTCGACATCTTGTCCTCGAGCATGGCCGTGGACACGTCGGCGTTCTTCAAGGCGAAGGTGCCACCGAAACCGCAACAGGATTCGGCATCAGGCAACTCGACGAGCGTCAGGCCCCGGACCTTGCGCAGCAATCGCAGCGGTTTGTCGCCGACGCCCAGCATCCGCAGCGAATGGCAGGTCGGGTGGTAGGTGACGCGATGTGGATAGTAGGCGCCGACGTCGTCGATGCCGAGTACGTCGACCAGGAACTCGGAGAGCTCGAAGGTGTGCGCCGCAAGTGTTTCGGCCTCGGCTGCCAGCTGACTGTCACCGGCGCGCCGCGCCACCATCGCATGCTGGTGACGCACCGAGCCGACACAGGAGCCGGACGGCGCCACGATGGCGTCGAAACCGGTGAACACGTCGACATGCCGACGTACCAACGGCACGGCCTCGCGCAGATAGCCGGTGTTGACGTGCATCTGCCCGCAACAGGTCTGCCCGGCGGGAAACTCCACGCGGTGGCCGAGCCGTTCCAGGAGCCGCACCGTGGCGATGGCGGCAGCCGGAAACATGGCATCGGCCAGGCAGGTCGCGAACAGGGCTATCCGCACCGGCCGACAGTACCCTTACTGTGCGTACCGGTCCGCCACGTCGAGGGCGCGGTCCAGGATCGCGAGCCCGGCGCGGACCTCGTCGTCGCCGGCGTTGCACGGCGGCACGACGTGGATGCGGTTGAAGTTGGTGAACGGCATCAGGCCGTTGTCCTTGCAAAATGCGACGACGGCGTTCATCGCATCGCTGGTGCCACCGTAGGGCGCCAACGGTTCCCGCGTGGCCCGATCCCTGACCAGTTCGACGGCCCAGAACACGCCCGCGCCACGCACCTCACCGACGCTGGGATGACGCTGCGCGAACTCGCGCAGAGCCGGTCCGATGATCTCCCTGCCGAGGCGGGCCGCGTTCTCTACCATGCCTTCGTCACGCATGGCGTTGATCGTCGCGACCGCCGCTGCGGTCGCCAATGGGTGCCCGGAGTAAGTCAGACCGCCCGGGTAGGCGCGCTCAGCGAAGGTCTGCGCGATGGCGTCGCTGATCGCGACGCCACCGAGCGGCACGTAGCCGGAGTTGACGCCCTTGGCGAACGTCAGCAGGTCCGGGACGACGTCGAAGTGGTTGATGGCGAACCACTTTCCGGAGCGGCCGAAGCCCGACATGACCTCGTCGGCGATCAACATGATGCCGTACTTGTCGCACAGGGCCCGGACGCCTGACATATAGCCGTGCGGCGGCACCATGATGCCCGCGGTGCCCGGGATGGACTCCAGGATGATGGCCGCGATGGTCGAGGCGCCTTCGAGCTCGATGACCCGCTGCAGCTCGGCGAGGGCCCGTTCGGATTCCTGCTGTTCGTTCTCGGCATGGAACACCGAGCGGTACAGGAACGGGCCGTTGAAGTGGACGACGCCGGCCGCGCCACGATCGTTGGCGAACCGCCGCGGGTCGCCGGTCAGGTTGATCGCGAGGTCGGTGCCACCGTGATAGGAGCGGTAGCGGGCGAGCACCTTGTGCTTGCCGGTGTGCAGCCGTGCCATGCGGACCGCGTGCTCGTTGGCGTCGGCCCCGCCGTTGGTGAAGAAGATGTGGTTCAGGTCGCCGGGGGTCAGCTCGGCGATCAGCCGGGCGGCCTCGGAGCGTGCGGCGTTCGCGTGCTGCGGTGCCACGGTGCACAACTTGGCGGCCTGTTCCTGAATCGCCGCAACGACTTTCGGGTGCTGGTGGCCGATGTTGGTGTTGACCAGCTGTGACGAGAAGTCCAGCAGGCGGTTGCCGTCGCCGTCCCAGAAGTAGCTGCCTTCGGCCGCGGTGATGGTCATGGGGTTGAGTGCGGCCTGGGCGGACCAGGAATGGAAGACGTGGGCGCGGTCGAGTTGGTAGGCGCGCTCGGCCTCGGCACGCATCGAGTCGATGGTGTGGCCGGCGGGCAGGACGTGGTCTGCGGCGAGGGTCATGTCAGGTCCTCTGTCTGGGTTTCGCGATCAGTTGTTCTCGGGGAAGCCCAGGTTGATGCCGCCGTGGCTGGGGTCGGCCCAGCGCTGGGTGACGGCCTTGGCGCGCGTGAAGAACTGCACGCCCTCAGGGCCGTAGGCGTGCGTGTCGCCGAACAGCGAGGCCTTCCAGCCGCCGAAGCTGAAGAACGCCATGGGAACCGGGATCGGGACGTTGATGCCGACCATGCCGACCTCGACCTCGTTCTGGAACCGGCGGGCCGCGCCACCGTCGTTGGTGAAGATCGCGGTGCCGTTGCCGTAGGGGTTGTTGTTGATCAGTTCCAGTGCCTCGTCGTACGTTTCGACGCGGACGACCGACAGCACGGGACCGAAGATCTCGTCGGTGTAGACGCTCATCTCGGGGGTGACGTTGTCGAGCAGCGTCGGACCCAGCCAGAAGCCGTCTGCAAGATCACCAGTGCCGTCGTCGATACCGACATTGCGGCCGTCGAGCACGACCTTGGCGCCCTCGGCCTCGCCGGCATCGATGTAGGAGGCCACCTTGTCGCGGTGCACCTTGGTGATGAGCGGGCCCATGTCCGAGTCCTTGGCACCATCACCGGTCTTGATGGCGGCGGCGCGCTCGACGATCTTGGCGACCAGGTCGTCGGCGATCGGACCGACCGCGACGCAGGCCGAGATGGCCATGCAGCGCTCACCGGCCGAGCCGAAGCCGGCGTTCACCATGCTGTCGGCGGCCAGATCCAGGTCGGCGTCGGGGAGGATCACCGCGTGGTTCTTGGCGCCGCCAAGGGCCTGCACGCGCTTGCCGGAGGCGGTGGCGGTCCGGTAGACGTACTGCGCGATCGGGGTGGAGCCGACGAACGAGACGGCCTTGATGGCGGGGTTGGTCAGCAGCTCGTCGACGGCGGTCTTGTCGCCCTGTAGGACGTTGAAGACGCCGTCGGGCAGGCCGGCTTCCTTCCACAGTTCGGCCATCCAGATCGAGGACGACGGGTCCTTCTCCGACGGCTTGACGACGACGGTGTTGCCGGCAGCGATGGCGATGGGGAAGAACCACATCGGCACCATGGCCGGGAAGTTGAACGGCGCGATGATGGCGACCGGGCCCAGGGCCTGCCGGATGTTGTAGACGTCGACGTTGGTGGAGGCATTCTCGGCGTAGCCGCCCTTGAGCAGATGCGGGATGCCGCAGGCGAATTCGACGACCTCGATGCCGCGGGCCACCTCGCCCATGGCGTCGGACAGCACCTTGCCGTGCTCGGCGGTGATGATCGCTGCCAGTTCCTCGCGGCGGGCGTTGAGCAACTCGCGGAAGGCGAACAGGGTCTGCACGCGCTTGGTGATCGAGGTGTCGCGCCAGGCCGGGAAAGCGGCCGCGGCGGCGTTGATGACGGCTTGCGCGTCCTCGACGCTGGCGAGCGCGACCTGACCGGTGACCTGGCCGGTGGCCGGGTTGGTGACCGGCGCGGCCTGTCCCGAGGATCCGGTGAAGATGTCGTTGTTGATCCAGTGGGAGATGGTCTGAGTCATCGTCTCGATTGGCCTTCCTGGTCGGAGCGGGTGTGCACTCAGCTTGCTCCGGCCAGACACCTGAATCGCCCGACAATCTGTATCAAGTTTCCATTCTCGATTTACACTTTGTAAATGCCGACCGTCGCCGCGATCGTCGCCCTCCCGGTGATTCAGCAGGGCGAGCCCGAGATTCTCTGTGCGCACGGTTTCGACAGCCCGATTCGTTGGGTGCACGTCAGCGACGTCCCGGACCTGTCGGACGTGCTGCAGGGCGGTGAACTGGTGCTGACGACCGGTGCCGCGCTGCGGGCCGCGCCCCTGGACTATCTGCGGTCGGTCGCCGCGGCGCACGCAGTCGGCGTGATCGTGGAACTGGGGGCGGGTGCCGTGCCGCTGCCGGTCAATGTCGGCGCCATCGCCGAGGAGCTCGGACTGGCCCTGGTCGCGGTACGCCGGGTGATCAAGTTCGTCGAGGTGACCGAACAGGTGCACCGCGTGATCGTCGCCGACCAGTACCAGGAGGTCGACTTCGCGCGGCAGACGCACGAGGTGTTCACCGATCTGAGCATGCGCCGGGCGACGCCCACGGGGATCGCGGAGGCGGCGGCGAATCTGCTTGGTGCGCCCGTCGTCCTCGAGGACCTCACCCACCAGGCGATTGCGGTGGCGACGGCCGGGCATCCCACCTCGGATGTGTTGCGGGACTGGCAACGTCGATCGCGGCAGCACGAGACCGGGGCCGAGCGGACGGACGACTGGGTGATCAGTGAGGTGGGTCGTGGCGACGAGGCGTGGGGCCGGCTGATCGCCCTGGGTGCGGCGGCGGAGGCAACGCGATTCACCATGGTGCTGGAGCGGGCGTCCCAGGCGCTGGTGCTGCACCGCATGGCCGAGCGCGGCCGCACTGACATCGAGCACCAGGCGCAAGCGGGATTGCTGGAAGACGTTGCACGCGAACGTATCCGATTCGAGGATGAAGCGACCGCGCGCGCCTTCGCGCTGGGCCTGCGCCCGGCGGCGCAGTATCTGCCCGCCACCCTGCGGATCGCCGGCTGGGCCCCGAAGCCCGGTTCGGACGCCGACCCGGTCTCCGAACAACGGCGCAGCGCACGCCTCCTCGACGTCGTCACCCGATCGGTGAAAGCGTTGGGACACAGCGGATTGTTCTCGCTGCGGGGGCCTGGTGAGATCGCGATGGTGCTGTCGCTCGACATGCGCCCGGGAGGTGGACTCGAACCGCTGGGCCGGGCGCTACGCCGCGATGCCGAACGCGCCGTCGACGCGCACGGCCTCGTGCTCGGCATCGGCACGCCGGCGCCGGGGTTGATCGACGCGATCCACCGCATCACGGACGCCGCCCACGTCGCCGAGGCGGCGCTGTCGCTGCCTGCTTCGCAGCGGGTCTGCTTCCGGGTCGCCGACATCCGGCTGCGCGGGCTGCTGTCGATGTTGCGGACCGATCCGCGGGTGCAGCGCTTCGCGGAAGGGGAGCTGCGTGCGCTGATCCTGCACGACATGGAAAGCGCCGGTGACGGGCTCCTCGATGTGCTGCGCGGATACCTCGAACTCGGCGGCAACAAGTCGGCGTTGGCCACGCGGCTGCACCTGAGCCGTCCGTCGCTCTACGCGAAGTTGAACCGCATCGAGCAGATTCTCGGCGTCGATCTCGCCGACGGCGAGTCGGCGACCTCGCTGCACGTGGCGCTGCTGATCCTGGAGACACGCAACGCTTTCGGTGGCGGCGGCGCACCGCTGTGACATGCTTCTGACCGTGTCGGGCACATCGCAGAACCGCCAGGGCAATGCCACCCGCGCCAAGTTGGTGAAGACGGCCGAGAAGCTGTTCGCCGAGCAGGGCGTGGACGCCGTATCTGTGCGCTCGGTCAACGCCGCGGCGGGCCTCGGCGCCGCGTCGGTGCACTACCACTTCGGTTCCAAGGACGAATTGCTGCGCGCGGTGGTCCTCGATCTGGGTGCGGCGGTGGGCACCGCCATTCAGGCCAATGTGGATGTGCTGGCTGCCAATTCGACTGCCGCGACGCCCGACGAGTTGGTCCGTGCCGTCACGGCGCCCTACCTGGAGCTGCTGCGCCGCCAGCGCACCCGGGGAATGCGCTGGATCAAGATCATGGCCCAGATCACGCAGGCCGGGCCGGCCGACGAGAACATCGAGCCCAAGCTGCGCGTCGCGCTGCTGGCGGAGGTCCGGCGGACCTTCCCGAACGCCGCCGAGGACCGGCTCGAGGCGCGGTGGGCGGTGTCGATCATGGGCTTCGTCCAGGGCCTGAGCCGCGCAGACGAATGGGACCGCGCCAAACTGTCGGCGCCTGCCCTGGAAGCGTTCTACGAAGACCTCGTGACGTTCGTCGTCGGTGGCACCGAGCGCCTGCTCAACTCTTAGCCCCAACTCCCGCGAGCCGGCCTGGGGGCACCTCCCGCTTGCGGGGGAGTTTGTACGGCAACACGCCGCGAACCGCGTGCAATTTCGTCACCCTCGCGGTTGGTGAGCGTACCCATATTTATGGATCACTTGATCCAATCAGTTGATCGGATTACAGTCGGCCGAGCAAGCCCGAGACATCCCTCACCGAGAACCAGGAGACCACCGTGAGCAGCGCTGCCCAGTGGAGCCCGACGTCCATGAAATTCGGGGCGTTCCTCGCTCCGTATCACCCGCTCGACGCGGACCCGGCGTTGCAGTTGCGCCGCGATATCGACCTGATGACCCACCTGGACCACCTCGGTTTCGAAGAGGCGTGGATGGGGGAGCACCACTCGACCGGCGCCGAGATCGTCCCGGCCCCAGACGTGTTCATCGCCGCGGCCGCCGAGCGCACCGAACGCATTCGCTTCGGTACCGGCGTGATGTCGCTTCCGTACCACCACCCGTTGATCACCGCGGACCGCATCACCCAGCTCGATCTGCAGACCCGCGGCCGCCTGATCGTCGGCACCGGCCCCGGCAAGATCCCGCTCGACGCGCACATGATGGGCATCACCACCACCAACCAGCGCCGCATGCAGGGCGAGGCGCTGGAAGCCGTGCTGCGCCTGCTGCGCGGCGAGGTGGTCAACATGGAGACCGACTGGTTCACGTTGCGCGACGCCCGCGCCCAGCTGCCCACCTACAACCCGGCGGGCATCGAGGTGGCCACCGCGTCGACCATTTCGCCCAACGGTTCGGTGCTGGCCGGCAAGCACGGCCTGTCACTGCTGTCGCTGGCCGCCAGCTCGCAGGCCGGCTACGAGTCGCTCGACCGCAACTGGGGTGTGTACGAACAGGTTTCGGCCGAGAACGGCTACGTGGCCGACCGGTCGACGTGGCGCCTGGTCAACCCGATGTTCATCGCCGAGACGCGCGAGGAGGCCGAGCGTGCGGTGAGCCGCCGGATCCATGCCATCGCCGAGTACGTCAACCGGCAGCAGAACATCAACCCCGAATGGGCGCAGACCCCGGCCGGCATCATCGACTACTGGCGTAACGAGTCGCTCGGTGAGTTCGGGCAGGCGATCATCGGCACGCCGGAGGACGCCATCGCCCAGATCGACCGCCTGATCGAGAAGACGGGCGGGTTCGGCACCCTGCTGATCATGCACGTGGACCTCGCCGACTGGGAGAACACCAAGCGCAGCTACGAGCTGTTCGCCTCGGAGGTCATCCCGCACTTCCGCCGGCGCAATGCCGGCCGCCAGGCGAGCCTGCAGTTCGCACAGGACAACTCCGAGCAGCTCATCGGCAACCTGGTCGGCGCCATCACCAAGGCCTACACCGATTACTACGGCAAGCCGACCGACTTGCCGGCCACCCCGGCGCCCGCCACTGACCTGACCACCGTAGGAGCCAAGGCATGAAGGCAGCACAGTTCATCGACGGCCGGTTCACCGTGACCGATGTGCCGGAGCCACCGGCCACCGGCCCCGGCCAGCTGCGGATCAAGGTGGCCGCCTGCGGCATCTGCGGCAGCGATCTGAGCATGTCCAAGGATCCGTGCCGGTTCGTGTCCGTCGCCGCGGGCGCCGGCTTCCCGTTCGCCGTCTTCGACGCCACCCGGCCGGTGGTCCTCGGCCACGAATGGGCCGGCGTCGTCGTCGAAACCGGTTCGGGCGTCGAGGATTTCAAGATCGGCGACCGCGTCACCGGCCTCGGTATCACCACCGAGCAGAACGGGATGCCGACGATCATCGGCTACTCCAACGACTATCACGGGGCCTTCGGCGAGTACATCGTCGTCGACGCGTTCTGGGTGCGGCATGTGCCCGACGGCCTGTCCCTCGAGCACGCCGCCCTGGCCGAGCCGTTGCACGTCGGTGAGATGCACATGCAGCAGTCGGGGCTGACGCCCGCGGACACCGCGCTGGTGATCGGCTGCGGCTCGATCGGCCTGGGCACCATCCTGGCCGCCAAGGCTGCCGGCGCACACCTCGTCATCGCCTCCGAGCCGTCGCCGAAGCGACGTGAGCTCGCCGCGAAGATGGGGGCCGACATCGTCGTCGACCCCGCTGAGCAGGACCCGATCGAGGTCTACAACGACTTGCTGGGCAGTGGCAAGACCGGTGGCGGTCTGCTGATCGCCTACGAGTGCAGCGGCCGGGTCGGCACGCTGAACACGCTGACCCACACGCTGCCGTGGGGGTCGCGGATTCAGGTGGTGGCCTCGCCGTTCGCCGAGGAGACGATCATCCCGGTGGTGGCGCAGATGCGGCAGATCGCGATCAACTTCGGGCACGGCCCGTACGAGCAGGCCTACGAGAAGGTGCTGGCCCGTCTGGCCGCCGGTGAGATCGACGCCGAGGCGCTGATCACCGGACGTACCGGGCTCGACGGCATCGCAGATGCCTTCTCGGCACTGCGGAATCCCGACGAGCACGTCAAGATCCTGGTACTCCCGTCTTGATCGTGAGCAGCGTTACCGACGTGTAGCCGTGTCGATCGCGGGACAGGCGGCCCTGGGTGCGGCACAGTTAACTGTATGGCCGGTCAAATGATTCCGAAGCCCAGCGACCTGAAGGCCGCGGCACAGTCCGCGGTCGATGCCGCCCAGTCCGCCGTCGAGATGACGCAGGCGGTGGCCAGCGGTGCTTTGCGCATTCCGCCGGCCTCCGTCCAACTCGCCGCGCAGGTACCCGATCTCATCGAGAACCTGGCGGTGGCCACCGAGCGGCTCAACACGACGATCGATCGAACCGAGCGGTTCATGGCGATGGCCGATCCCATGTTCCGCACGCTCGACGCGCTGCTGCCGCAACTCGAAGCCTTGGTGAACACCGGCAACGAGGTGTTCCGGCTGCTGTCGAACATTCCGGGGGTATCGAGGCTGAACCCGTTCGGCGCACCAAAGCCGCCGCCCCCGGCGAAATGATTGTCAGGGGAGCGCGGCGAAGCGGATGGCCAGCCCGTCGATGAACGACGTCAGGGCCAGTTCGAAACCGGCAGCGTCGATCTGGTCGGCCTTGCCGCGCAGCAGGTGCGCTTGGCCCATGTGTGGGTACCGGTCGCGGTAGACCTGCACGTCGTCGGTGAACCCGCGGGAGAAGGAGCCGACGGTCGAGCCCAGCACCAGTGACCGGGTGGCCGCGCCGATCAACGTCGCTTCCCGGGGTGGCCAGCCGGCGCCGACGAGGCCGCCGTGCACGGCATCGGCGATCCGCAGGCTGACGTCGCGACGGCCCGGTCCGGTCGCCAGGTAGGGCACGAGATTCGGGTGGGCTGCGAGCGCCGCCCGGTGGGAACGCGCCCACGCCGCCAGCGCGTCCTGCCAGTCGTCACCGCGGTCGAACCCGGACGTATCGATCTCCCCGGCGACCCGGCTCGCGACGGCATCGAGCACATCGTCCTTGGTGGGGTAGTGCTTGTAGAGCGACGACGCCTGCACGCCGAGTTCGGCGGCGAGTTTGCGCATCGACATTTCGGCCAGACCGTCGCGGTCGATCAACCCCAGCGCCGTGTCACGGATGAGTTCGCGGTTGAGCAGCGGCACGCGAGGCCTACCCATCTGCTTCTCCCTTGAATTAGCGAACGTCGTTAGCTTATGGTGACAGCAACAAGCTAACACTGTTCACCACTTCTGAGGAGATGTCTGTGAAACGCGAGGTCTACACCGAAGAGCACGAGGATTACCGGAAGATGATCCGGGCCTTCGTCGAGGCCGAGGTGACCCCGGTGTACGACGAGTGGTTCGAGAAGGGCATCGTGCCCCGCGAGTTCTACTACAAGCTCGGCGAACTCGGCATCTTCGGCGCGGAGATCCCGACCGAGTACGGCGGCGAGGGTCTGACCTCGTACAAGTTCCAGGCGATCCTCACCGAGGAACTGGCCCGGGCCGCGGTGTCCTTCGGTGGCTCCAGCGTGCATGTCGGCCTGTGTCTGCCCTACATCCGCGACATCGGTAACGAAGAGCAGAAGAAGCGCTGGTTCCCCGGCATGCTCAGCGGCGAGATCATGTTCGCGATCGCGATGACCGAGCCCGGTACCGGTTCGGACCTGGCCGGAATGCGCACCACCGCAAAGCTTTCCGAGGACGGCACCCACTACGTCCTGAACGGCTCCAAGACGTTCATCACCGGCGGTGTGCACGCCGACCGGGTGATCGTCTGCGCCCGTACCTCGGCCCCCAAGGAAGACGACCGTCGCTTCGGCATCTCGTTGCTGGTGGTCGACACCAAGCTGGAGGGCTACTCGGTCGGCCGTAAGCTCGACAAGCTGGGTCTGCGCTGCTCGGACACCGCCGAGCTGAACTTCACCGACGTCAAGGTCCCGGTCGAGGACATCCTCGGCGAGGCCGATCAGGGCTTCAACTACCTGGGCCAGAACCTGCCCCGCGAGCGGCTCGGCATCGCCGTCAGCGCTTACGCGCAGGCCAAGGCCGCGGTCCGGTTCGCCGTGCAGTACACCAAGGACCGCACCGTGTTCGGCAAGCCGGTGTCGTCGTTCCAGAACACCAAGTTCGAACTCGCCGCGTGCCAGGCCGACGTCGACGCGATGGAAGCCGTCGTCGACCGCGCCATGGAGGCCCACGACCTCGACGAGCTGTCCGCGGCCGACGCCGCCAAGGCGAAGTTGTTCTGCACCGATGCGGCCGCCCGCGTGATCGATCGCTGCCTGCAGCTGCACGGCGGCTACGGCTACATCAACGAGTACCCCATCGCCCGCCTGTACGCCGACAACCGCGTCGGCCGCATCTACGGCGGCACCAGTGAAGTCATGAAGATGATCATCGCCAAGGACATGGGCCTCTAAATCTGCTGTCGCACTGTGCGAAGGCGCCCGTCGGAGTAACTTCACTGTCGGGCGCCTTCCACATTTTTCCGGCTCGGGCGAGGTGCCCGAATCGAGGGAATGACGCAAGTGGCAGCCCCGCGACACCACGTGCACGTGTGCGACCACCCGCTCACGCGAGGGCAGGCGCGGCGACTCAGTCGGCGCTTCGCCGTCGCGGGCGTGCAGATCGAACCCGGACGCCTACAGGAGATCGCGGCGGGCGCGGCCACGGTCGGGGATGAACACATCGACGTCGCATTCGCGATGGTCGCGGTCGGCTACGTCGAGGATCGCCGCAGCGCAAAATTGACGCGCATTCGCCGCCGGATGGGCCGCTGGCTCCTGGTGGGTGCGATGATCGTGTTGAGTCTGTGTCTGCTCATCAGTTTGGCGATGGCCATGTTGACGCTGATGCAGCCGACGTTCACGGGGGTATGAGGAGTCGAGATCGAGAACGTACTGACGCGCTGGGCGATCGGCGTCATTGCCTTCGCGATGATCGTCGTCGCCGCTGTCCTGCCGTGGTACACGGCGCACAACGACCATGGCCGCGGTGCCATGAGCGGCTGGGGAATCTGGGACATCACGGGGAACCTCGGCGCCGAGCTGCGGCCGCTGCCCTTCGCCGTGCTGATTGTGCTCGCGGCCGGCACGATGATCGTCGCGGCGGTGCGCGCCATGTTCGGCATCGCGTTGGCGGCGGCGATCGCCTGCTTCGTCGTCAGCCTGTTGCCGTTGATGACGGGTGGCGCTGTCGACCGGCGGCTGGCCGGAAGTGATTCTGTCGCAGTGGTTCTCGGTCAGGCGGTGACTCCCATGATCGCCATCGGTCTCGTGGCCTGTGTGGTGACCTGGATCGGCTACGCGCGGTGCGTGCTGCGTGCGGCCCCGAAAGCCGAGGCCGAGGTCCAGCCGGCCTGACCGGCATTCCACTGATCGGACGTTCCACCTGTCCGGGCCGGCGCCCTGCGCTTTACTTCGGTCATGGGTGCACGAGAACTGTTCGGCGGCGGAGTCGCGGTCATCACGGGCGCGGGTTCGGGGATCGGGGCCGGCCTGGCCCGCTACGCGGCCCAGCTCGGGATGACGACGGTGCTGGCCGACGTCGACGCCGCGGCGATCGCCGCTCTGCGGGACGAGGTGACCGCCGCCGGTGCGACCGCCGTCGACGCGGTGTGCGACGTCCGCGATGCCGAGGCCGTGCAGGCCCTGGCCGACCGGGTCAACGGTGAGATCGGGCCGGTGCGGCTACTGGTGAACAACGCCGGCATCGAACAGTTCGGTTATCTGTGGGACACCCCCGTCGCCAACTGGGAACGCGTCATGGACATCAACGTCAGCGGCGTCTTCCACGGTGTCCGGGCCTTCCTGCCCGCCATGCTGGCGTCGGACCGGCCGGCGTGGGTGTGGAACATGTCGTCGGTCGGCGGGGTGTCGACGGTGCAGCTGCAGGCGCCGTACATCGTCAGCAAGCACGCCGTGCTGGCCCTGACCGAGTGCCTGCGCGTCGAGGTCGAACTGGCAGGTCACGACGACCACATCTGTGTGCAGGCGGTGCTGCCCGGTCCCGTGCAGTCGAACATCTTCACCGCGGCCGGTGGCGTGGACAACGGCGGGGGTGCAGGGGCTGACGCTTCAGAATCGGAGCGGACGGCGATGCATCAGCTCACCGCCATGGATCCGCTCGCGGCCGCCGAGGCCATCTTCGACCAGTCGGCCGCGGGCGGGTTCTACCTGACCACGCACCCTGACGCCGTCGCCGGCGCCATGGCCGAACGGGCCCGGGTGCTCAGCGAGCAGGCCGTCCCGAAACTGCGCGCCCGCCGCTTCGCCACCCAGTGACACCTCACTCCAGCGAGGCGAGCAGCGCGGCCAGACCGTACTCGAACACCGCGTCGTAGTCGGTGGGCGAACGCAGGGCCTCGACCAGATGCTGGTCGGGCCAGTCGTCACCCCACAGCGAAGGGTCTTCTTCCTCGTGCTCACCGCTGCGGATGGCCGAAAACTGCATCAGCGCAGACGAAATCACGTGCACCTCGATGGACCGCAACGCCAGGGCCGCCCGGTTGCCGGTGATGCCGAGCGCGGCCAGTTCGGCGGCGAGGGTCTGCTGCACCGGCTGGAACAGCGAGGGAGTGCGGTCGCGTTCGTGCGCGATCGCCATCAGATGCTGGCGTTCGATGAGCGCGGTGCGTTGTGCGCGGGCCAGCGCGGCGATGCGGTCCGCCGGAGTGTCGCCGGTCGCGGGCAGGCTCGCCATCACCTCGATGAGTCGGTCGATCAGATGGTCGAACAGTTTGTCGCGGCCCCCGACGTGCCAGTAGATGGACGTGACGGCGACGCCGAGATGCTCGGACAGGCTGCGCATGGAGAAGCCCTCGACGCCGTCGCGTTCCAACAGCGCCGCAGCGGTATCCAGGATCAGTTGAGCGTCAACAGTTTTCGACGTGCCATCCGACCCGCGTTGGGTTGCCTCGGCCATGGCCACCTCCTTCCGGTTTGCCGAACACCTAATCACACCCAATCGTGACCAGTCGCTAGATCTCCGTCGCATCACGGTGTAACACTGTTACAGTACTGCCGCTGACGGACGATCGCGGGCAGCGACAAGGGAGCAGATGTGTTCGATCTGAAGATCACCGGCGGCACTGTCGTCGACGGCACCGGCGCCGACCGGTTCACCGCCGACGTCGCGATCAAGGACGGCAAGATCGTCGAGGTCCATCGCCGCGGACCGAATGACCCTGTGCTGGCCGGGAATTCGGCCGAGACCATCGACGCGGGCGGCAAGATCGTCGCTCCCGGGTTCGTAGACATCCACACCCACTACGACGGCCAGGTCAGCTGGGACAGCGTGCTGGAGCCGTCGAGCAACCACGGCGTGACGACGGTGGTCGCGGGCAACTGTGGCGTCGGCTTCGCGCCCGTGCGACCCGGTCAAGAGGAATGGCTGATCGCGCTCATGGAGGGCGTCGAGGACATCCCGGGCACCGCCCTGACCGAGGGCATCACCTGGGGCTGGGAGAGCTTCGGCGAGTACCTCGACGTCGTCGGACAGCGTGAACTGGCCGTGGACATGGGTGCCCAGATCGCGCACGGCGCGGTCCGCGCCTACGCCATGGGGGAGCGCGGCGCCCGCAACGAACCGGCCAATGCCGACGACATCAAAGCCATGGCGAAGCTGGTCCAGGAAGCGATCGAGGCCGGCGCCCTTGGCTTTTCGTCGTCGCGGACACTGGCCCACCGCGCCATGGACGGCGAACCGGTGCCCGGTACCTTCGCCGCCGAGGACGAGTTGTTCGCTCTCGGCCGGGCCACCGCGGCCGGCGGGGCGGCGGTCTTCGAGCTGGCGCCGCAGGGCGCGGCCGGCGAGGACATCATCGCGCCACGCAAGGAACTCGACTGGATGCGCCGGCTGGGCGAGGAGATCGACTGCGCCCTGAGTTTCGCGCTCATCCAGGTCGACGCCGATCCCAACCTGTGGCGCGAGCAGCTCGACCTGTCGGCTGCGGCACACCAGGCCGGCAGCAGGTTGTTCCCGCAGGTGGCGGCGCGGCCGTTCGGCATGCTGCTCGGCTTCCCCGGCCACCACGCCTTCACCCACCGGCCGACCTACCGCCGGCTGGTCGCCGAATGCACGCGCGAGGAGCTTGCCGAGAAGCTGGCCGAACCCGCGGTGCGGGCCGCGATCCTGGCGGAAGACGACCTGCCGATCGATCCCACCAAGCTGTTCGACGGCATGTTCATGCTGGCCCAGAATGCGGCAAATCGCCTGTACCACATCGGCGAACCGCCGGACTACGAACCGACCGTCGAGCGCACCGTCGCGGCGATCGCGCAGCGGCGCGGCCTGGATCCATTGGCCGCGATGTACGACCTGATGCTCGAGGCCAGCGATGGTTCCCCGGCCGGCGCCATGCTCATGTACCCCATGTTCAACTATGCCGACGGCAACCATGACGCCATCCGCGAGATGCTCACCCATCCGGCCGGTGTGCTCGGGCTGTCCGACGGGGGCGCGCACTGCAGCATGATCTGCGACGCGTCGTACCCGACGTTCCTGCTCACGCACTGGGCCCGGGACCGCCATCGCGGCGAGAAGCTGCCGCTGGAGTACGTCATCCGGAAGCAGTCGCACGACACCGCCCAGCTCTACGGCATGTCCGACCGCGGCGTCATCAGCGTGGGCAAGAAGGCCGACCTCAACGTCATCGATCTGGAGGCGCTGACGTTGCATGCGCCGAAGATGGTGCATGACCTCCCGGCCGGCGGAAAACGGTTGGTGCAGGGCGCAAGTGGATACGACGCGACGATCGTCAGCGGTACCGTCACCCGCCGGCACGGCATCGACACCGGCGCACGTCCCGGCCGTCTGGTCCGCGGCGTCCGATAACCCACGGCCACCGGACCGGGCGCGCTCCTGCGCAGCGGTGCAGCCATTTTCAAAGCGCGCTGACGCGTCTGCGCGAGTCGTGGTGAGCGCCACAGCCAGTGACTGGTGTTCATGCCTAGGCTGGACCCATGACTCCGGGCAGCGGCCTTTTCCAGATCGAGGACTGCATCGACGAAGCGGGGACGGTGACGCTCCCGCCCGGCGCGACGCTGATCGCCTTGATCGAGGGGAATGTGGCACATCTGCCCGACACCGTGGCATACCGCTACCTGGACTACTCCGGCACTGAACCGCGAACCTTTGAATTGACCTGGTCCGAACTCGGGGTGCGCCTGGCCGCCATCGCCGCCCGGGTACAGGCCGTCACCGAGCGCGGCGATCGAGTTGCCATCATGGCGCCGCAGGGACTCGACTACGTTGCCGGCTTCTTCGCGGCGATCAAGGCCGGCGCCGTTGCGGTGCCGCTGTTCGCGCCCGAATTACCGGGGCATGCCGAACGTTTGGACACCGCGCTCCATGACGCGCGCCCGGCTGCGATCTTGACGACGACCGCGGCGCGGCCGGCCGTCACCGAGTTCCTCTGCGCGCACCAGGACTTGGGCAGCCCGGCAGTCATCGCCATCGACGAGGTGCCGGACGAGGCGGGCGTTTCGTTCGAACCTGTCCACCTCGAGATCGACGACGTCTCGCACCTGCAGTACACCTCGGGGGCCACCCGCCCGCCCGTCGGCGTGGAGATCACCCATAAAGCGGTGGGCACCAACCTGATTCAGATGATCCTGTCCATCGACATGTTGGATCGCAATACGCACGGCGTCAGCTGGCTGCCGCTGTATCACGACATGGGGCTGTCGATGATCGGCTTTCCCACGGTGTACGGCGGTCACTCGACGTTGATGTCACCCACCGCGTTCGTTCGCCGGCCGCTGCGGTGGATTCAGGCGTTGTCGGACGGCTCGAAGGTCGGCCGAGTGGTCACTGCCGCTCCGAATTTCGCCTACGAATGGGCGGCGCAGCGTGGTGCGCCGGGCCCGGGTGACGACATCGACCTGGCGAATGTGGTGATGATCGTCGGTTCTGAGCCGGTCAGCATGGACGCCATCAAGAGCTTCAACTCCGTCTTCGAATCGTATGGACTCCCGAAGACGGCGATCAAGCCGTCGTACGGCATCGCCGAGGCAACGCTTTTCGTGTCCAACATCGCGCCAGACGCGGAGGCGACGGTACGGTACTTCAACCGCGAGCAACTGGCGTCCGGGGTAGCCGTGCCGGTGTCCGAGGGCGCACCGTCTGCGGTTGCGCAGGTGTCCTGCGGCCAGCCGGCCAGTAGTCTCTGGGTGGTGCTGGTGGACCCCGCCACCGGGACCGAAGTGCCCGACGGGCGCACCGGTGAAATCTGGCTGCAGGGCAACAACATCGGCCGCGGATACTGGGGCCTGCCGGAGGAAACTCAAGCGGTTTTCCACGCTCGACTACGACGTGTCCTGCCACAGAACAGCCACGCCGACGGCGCTGATATCGACGGATTCTGGTTCCGCACCGGCGATCTGGGTTTCTACCTCGACGGCGAACTGTACGTCACGGGCCGGTTGGCCGACGTGATCACGATCGGCGGACAGAACCACTACCCGCAGGACATCGAGATCACCGCCGCTGACGCGTCGCCTCTGGTCAGGCGCGGCTACGTGACGGCCTTCACCGTGCCGGCAGCTACTGGGGAACAACTGGTGATCATCGCCGAACGCGCCGCCGGCACGGCGCGCAGTGACCCACAGCCCGCCTTCGCCGCGGTCCGCACTCTGGTCTCCGAGCGTCATGGTGTGACCGTCGCCGACGTACGGCTGCTGCCGGCCGGCGGTATCCCGCGCACCACGAGCGGGAAGCTGGCACGCCGCGCCTGCCGCGCCGCCTACCTCGACGGCACGCTGTAGTTCCGTTCGGGCCATCGGCGACCCGCTGCGCTATGAAGTTCTTCATAATCCAGTGGGCTCGGCGCAGCTATGGCGCGCGTTTTCCCGGCAGTGACGTGCGGTATTGACTCCCTGATATGAAACCCATCATAATTCGGGACGATTGATCCGACCGTCAGGAGTCGCCAGATGCCGCCCGACACTCGTCAGTCGATGGTGCTCGCCGCTGTCGAGCTGCTGCGCGAGCGCGGCGTCGACGGTGTCACGCTCGACGACGTGCTGAGCCGTAGCGGCGCACCCAGGGGGTCGATCTACCACCACTTTCCGGGCGGGCGCGCGCAGATCATCGACGAGGCCGCGCAGCTGAGTGGTGATGCCATCTCCCGGCTGATCTCCCGAGCGGCACCTGACGGACCTGCCGCCGTTGTCGACGCCGTGACCGGATTCTGGCGGAAGCTGCTGCGCCAGAACAACTTTGCTGTCGGGTGCCCGGTGGTTTCCATCGCGGTCAGCGCCGCGCCGGACACCGCCCTGGTCCGGCACGCGAGTCAGATCTTCCGCACCTGGCATCAGTTGGTCACCGACTGTCTGGTGGCGGACGGCCTCGACACCGCAGTCGCCCGCCGCCTCGCGACCATGTCGCTCGGCGCCATCGAAGGTGCCATCACCATGTGCCGGGCCACGGGGAGCTCGCAGCCGCTCGACGACGTCAACGCTGAGCTCAAGCTCCTACTGACAGCCCGGGCCCTGTTTGCCGCCGCCGAAACTACCCCGAAGGGAAGTTGAAATCATGGAGTGGACCGGTGCGGTGTATGCCGACGCCCCGACCGTCGAGGTTTCGACGTGGATCGACGCGCCCGTGGCACGGGTGTGGGAACTCGCCTCGGACATCACCGTGATGCCCGAGTGCAGCCCGGAGCTGAAGCGGGTCGAGTGGCTCGGCGGCTGCGACAAGCCTTGTCTCGGTGCGCGATTCGTCGGCTACAACAGCCACCCCGCACTCGGTGAATGGTCGACGGAGTCCGAGATCGTCGAGTACGAACCGCAGCAGGTGATGGCTTGGGCCATCGGCGATGCCACGAATCCGACCGCAACCTGGCGGCTCAGCCTGAACCCCGAGGGCACTGGAACCCGGCTCGCGCAATGGGTTCAGATGGGCCCCGCGCCTTCTGGTCTCTCGATCGCGATCGCCCAGATGCCGGACAAAGAGCAGAAAATCGTCTTCAACCGGCTCCGCGAATTCGAGGCCGGTATGCAGTGCGCCATCGAGTACATCAAGCAGCGGGCCGAAAACTGATGCGGGCCGCGACGACGGTCGAGGCCGACAGCCTCGGAAACTGGAACCACCAACGGACGTTCGTCTCCGAGGCCGAGAAGATGGGGCTCGACATCTGTTGGGTCGCCGAGGCGTGGGGCTCCGACGCACCGTCCGCACTGGGCTTCTACGCGGCGAGCACAGAGCGGATGTTGTTGGGCTCGGGCATCATTCAGCTCGGCACCCGCACGCCGGTGGCCATCGCCCAGGCCGCGATCACGCTGTCGAATCTGTCGGGCGGACGCTTCCTGCTGGGCCTGGGCGCATCGGGGCCCCAGGTAATCGAGGGACTGCACGGCGTACCGTTCGCCAAGCCGCTGGGACGGATGCGGGAGACCATCGACATCATCCGGCAAGCGGTCGCAGGCGATCGGGTCTCATACTCCGGCAAGCAGTTCCAGATCCCGTTGCCGGGCGGCGATGTGAAGCCCATGCGGTTGTCGATGCGGGCCGAGCACGAAATCCCGCTGTACATCGCCAGTCTCACGCCCGCCATGCTGCGTCTCACCGGCGAGGTCGCCGACGGCTGGCTCGGGACGAGCTTCGTGCCCGAGGGCGCGGACGATGCGTATTTCGCGCACCTCGACGAGGGGTTGACCCGCTCACAACGCACCCGCGACGATCTGGACATCTGTCAGGGCGCGGAAGTGTCATTCGCGCGTGACGAGGCGCATCTCAAAACCATGATCGACGCCCGGAAGTCAGAGTTGGCGTTCAGCCTCGGTGGAATGGGTTCGGCCTCAACCAATTTCTACAACCAGGCGTACAGCCGCCAGGGTTGGGCCGAGGTCGCGGCCGCGGTCCGCGAACGCTGGCAGTCCGGTGACCGCGATGGCGCGGCGGCGCTGATCACCGACGAGATGATCCTGGCCACCACCTTGATCGGCACCGCGGACATGGTGCGCGACCGCCTGCAGGTGTGGTGCGATGCCGGCGTCGACACCGTGCGCGTCTACCCGGCGGGTGACACCCTCGAGGAGCGGTTCACGACGCTCGGCGCGGCAATCGACTTGGTGCACTCGATCAGCAGGTAGGGCCGCCGCGAACCAGCCGCGAACCAGCCGCGAAGCTGACGGCGGCGGCAGATCAGCGGCACATCATAGGGAGATCCCTTATTTGCTGGATCGCGGTCCGGTCGTAGCGTCGAACCGTGGTTGAGGTTGGCCAGCACATCGCGATTTCATCTGCCAATTCCAGTGCCGAGGAGATGCCATGCCCGTCCGAATGAGAAGCCTGAAACGATGTGTCGTTTCGACAGTGGTCGCGTGTCTGTGTGCGTTCGGTTTGGTGCTGTCACCGTCGGCCGCTGCCGACCCGCTGTCCAACGGGCTCACCGCGTCCTGCACTCCCGACAGCGACGTCCATGTCACCTGCATCATCGGCGGATGCGCCCGGGTGCACGGCGATTACGTCATCGACGCCGTGCACGTCATGTGGAACGGGATCCAATCCGAATACGACTTCAAGTGCATCAACGGCGCCACCGCGCGGTGGGGACACGACAACGGCGGCAAGGCATTCAAGATCGCGGTTCAGGGCTGCCGCAAGAAGGACCTCGAGGGCGACTGGTGCGGGCCCTGGGCCGACTACAACTACACCCCGCCGGCCAAGCCGGAGGCGCCACAACCACCGGTGAAATGCCCACCAGGATCAAAGACTGCGACGGTTCCGGCCGGTCAGCAGTGCGAGGCAGCGCCATTGGCCGATATCAAGTGCCCCGACGGGTCGCCGACTCCGACGGTTCCGGCCGGTCAGCAGTGCGCTGCGATTCCCGAGGTGACCAATGCGATCGAGGCATCGTTCGGCGCTCCGGGTGCGACGAGCATTGCCTTCAACGTCACCAACACCTCGAAGCTGAGCGCGACGTGCAACTACGTTGCCACCACCAACTCGATCAATCCGTTGGTCCCGCCGAAAACCACCCGGCAGTTCACCGTCCCTGCCAACGGGAATCACACCGAGACCTTCAGCGGTGCCCCGACTTTCTCCACCTACAACGTCGTGTTGTCCTGCCATGACGCCAGTGGCAAGCAGAAGTCGGAGATCGGCCACGTCGAGACGTCGGTGACGTGGTGACCTGACGCGGCGCACGGGCGTCCTGCCACGGTCGGCAAAGGTGCCGGCCGTGGCAGGACGGCGTCTGCCTATGTGTAGGTGACGTGAACTCGGTGGATGTGCCCTTCGAACGGGAACGGTGCACGTTCGCGGTAGTCCATCGACACCGGTGACCCGAGGCACGTGCCGATGTCGAGGCAGTCGTTCGCGGTGAAGAGCAGCGGCGCGCTGACCGGCACCTGTCCGGTGGCCACCGTCTCGCCGTCCACGGCGACGGTGATGTCCAGCGGGCCGCCCGGTCGCACTTCGGCGTACTGGGTGGTCACCGTGATGGTGTGACGACCCGGTGCGATGGCGGCTCCGGACTGAATCTTGGTGCGCTGCAGGATGAACAGGTTGTACTCATAGTGCACCTGCCCGTTCTCGAGGTAGCAGGTCAAGCCGCCTGCGCCGCTGCCCAGGGCGTACAGCACGCCCGATGCGTTCTCGGGCACGTCGGCGTCGATGGTCACCACGTTGTTCTTGTTGCCCAACGCCGGCGCGCAGAACTCGGGCATGCGGATCATGTCGCCGGAGAACTGCCACTCCCTGAACGGCGGCGCGATGCGCAACTCCGGGTGGTAGACGGGAACCCAGAGCCCACCACCGATCGGCAGCACAGCGTTGCGAGCCGCCTCGATGGCGAACATTTCGCGCATCTGTGCCAGCTTCTCCGGCATCTGCGCCGCGAGATCATCGGCCTGCGACCAGTCTTCGTCCAGGTTGTACAGCTCCCAGACATCCAGATCGGGAGTCCACGTCGCGATGCCCGGGGGCTGTCCCGGCACCCACGGCAACCGCGGCCCGCGGGCCGACGCGATCCAGCCGTCGTGATAGATCGCCCGGCTGCCCATGATCTCGAAATACTGAGTCTTCTTGCCGCCCGGAGCGTCCCGGTCCGCCAGGGTGCGGGCGAAGCTGGCGCCGGCCAGCGGCATCTGCGGTTCGCCGTAGACGGTGCGCGGCGGTTCGATGCCGACCACTTCGTAGATCGTCGGCACGATGTCGTTGCAGTGCAGGAAGTTGTCCCGCGGCACGGTGTCGGCCGCGATCTTCGCGGGCCACCGCACCGCCAACGGATTCCGGGTGCCGCCGAGATGCGACGCCAACAGCTTCATGCCTTTGTACGGCGTGCTGCCGGCCCAGGCCCAACCCGCGTGGTACTGATTGTCGACCAGGGGAGAGCCCAGGACGTCCAGCCCGCCGAGTTCATCAAGTGCGTCGATGTGCTGGCGGACCGTGGTCGGAATTCCGTTCTGCGCCAACAGTTCCGAGATGGTGCCGTTCTGGCCTTCACCCGACGAACCGTTGTCGCCCCAGATGTACAGGAACAGGGTGTTGTCGCCGTAGCCGAGAGCATCGAGTTCGTCGCTGATCCGGCCGACCTGCACATCGACGTGCTCGGCGTAGCCGGCGGCGACCTCCATCAGGCGCCGCTGGAACGGCTTCTCGTCCTCGGGGATGTCGTCCCACGCCGGCAGGGTCTCATCGCGTTCGGTGAGTTCGCAGTCCTGAGGAATCCAGCCCTTGGCCTTCGCGCGCTCGAAGACCCGCTGCCGGTAGGCATCCCAGCCGTCGTCGAACTTGCCCGCGTACTTGTCCGCCCATTCCTTCATGATGTGGTGCGGGCCGTGCAGGCAGCCGCTCGCCCAGTACATGAAGAACGGCTTGTCGGCGTTGAAGGCCTTGTGCCGGCGAAGCCACGAGATGGCGTCCTCGGCCAGGTCTTCGGACAGGTGATAGCCCTCTTCGGGGGTCTTCGGCGGGGCGACCACGGTGGTGTTGCGCACCAGGTTCGGCTCGTACTGAGACGCCTCACCGGCGAGGAATCCGTAGAAGTATTCGAAACCCAAACCGGTGGGCCAGTTTTCGAACGGGCCGGCCGCGGTGGTCTCCTCCGCGGGGGTGTTGTGCCACTTGCCGAAAGCCGATGTGGCGTAACCGTACTGCTTGAGGACTTCGGCGACCGTGGCGCTGGACCGCGGAATCTTGCCCGCGTACCCGTCCCAGTCGTTGGCGAGTTCGGCGATCTGGCCGTTACCGATCTCGTGATGGTTCCGACCGGTCAGCAGCGAGGCCCGCGTCGGCGAACACATCGCAGTGGTGTGAAACCTGTTGTAGGAGACGCCTTCGGCGCACACCCGGTCGAGCGTGGACGTGGTCACCTCGCCACCGAGCGTGGACGGCAGGCCCGGGCCCGCGTCGTCGATGAGGACGATGACGATGTTGGGGGAGTCGTGGTGCAGTCGCTTGGGGACCGAGCGCGGCTGGTACGTCGACTCCTGCAGCGTCCGGCCGGCGATGCTGGCGGACGGCACTGGTGGAAAGGGCAACACGCCACCGTTCGGCAACACCGGTGCCACCACTTCGTCACGCGTTTCAGACAACTCGACCCCTCATTTCCGCAGATGACCGCAAAAGGATGTTCCCGAACCTGGCGTCTACTGTGCCGCACGCCACTTACGGTCACGTCAGCGGGGCGAGGTGTGTGCCGTGGCTGCTCAGCCCCGGTAACCGTCCAGGAACCCGGTGAGACCAGACGGGGAGTGCGGGCCGATGGCGATCTGTTCGACGACGCCGATCCCGGTGCGCTCACCCATGGTCGCCTTCACGACGTTCTGCAGATGCAGGGACGCGAAATCGGTGGGATCGAAATCGTCCAAACGGATCGATTCCCGGCCTGTTTCATACTGCCCGTGGTTGGAGCCGTGGCCCCAGTGTGGGTGCCAATAGCCGATGCCGCGCATCCTGAAGGTGTAGAGCGTCTCCAGCTCGATGTGAGTCTCGCCCTCGATGGGGTCGGTGAACCACAGGTGAGCCCGCTGGATCTCGCGGCGCCCGGGTTTCCAGTCGAGTTCGTAGCCGATGTCATAGCACTCGCGCACCCCGACCCGGCTGCACGGTGACGCGCCCACCGGCAACGGGTCCAGGATTTCGGCGGTTTCCAGCCAGCGGCGCCCGTCCTCGTGCTCGTGGAACGCGTAGTGGGTGAACCGGTCCTCGAAATGCAATGGCGCCCAAAGCCAGAAGACCTGGAACGGCATGGGCTGCCGCAGCACGGCGAGTTGTTCGCCGACGGGCCGGACACCCCAGGACCGATCCCGCGTTCCGGGCACGGCGCCGGCCTCGACCGTCAGGTCTTCGCCGTCGACGGTGATCGTCCCTTCCCACGACCCCCACTGCGTGAGCCGGGTGTGATCGGTCAGCACAATGCCTTCAGCGGTGCGCCGCTGCTGGCGCGGCTCTTCGATGGCCACGGTGGTGGCGCGGAAGGTCAGGTCGCAGGAGATGTTGTGTTCGTTGGAGTCGACCACGTACCGGACGGTGCGCAGCGGCTCGACCACCTCGATGCGGACCGGGCCGATGGTCGCCGATCGGTCCAAGGGCATCGCCCCGGAAGCGAACATCGAATGCTCGACACCGTCTTTCACCACGCTCAACGCGGCATCGATGACGCCGCGAACGGGGTAGAACCCCATGGCCGCACCGAAGTAGAAGTCGCCGTCGCGCTGGTGGCCGTTGAACCAGTAGCGGTCGTAGTGGTTGGGGTCGCCACTGGCCGGCACGCCCACCGGGTCGGCCGAGGAGTGGACCGGGTAGTCGTCAAACGGAGTCAGCACGGTGGCGTCACTGTCCCGGTTCGCTGATCGTCACCAGCATCTTGCCGATGTTCGCTCCGGTGAACAGGCCGTTGAGCGCGTCGATACTGGATTCCAGTCCGTCGTAGACGGTTTCGCGATGCACCAGCAGCCCCTGCTGCTCCCAGCCGCTCAGTGCGGCGAAGGCCTCGTCGAAGCGCGCCCACTCTTCGAGAGCGATGAAGCCCTGCATCGTCGAAGCCGTGGAGAGCAGGTTCACGTAGTTGGACGGACCGGGGTGGTCGCCGTTGAGGTATGTGGTGATGATGCCGCACATGACCACGCGTGCCCGGTGGGCGAGGTTGCCCAGCACGGCGTTGAGGATGTCGCCGCCGACATTGTCGAAGTAGACGTTGATCCCGCCCGGACATGCCGCCTTCAGCGCCGCGGGGAAGTCTTCGGCCTTGTAGTCGACGCAGGCGTCGAAACCGAATTCTTCGACAACGACACGACACTTCTCCGGACCGCCCGCGATGCCGACGACGCGCGCGCCGGCGATCTTGGCGATCTGCCCGGCCACCGATCCGGTGGCGCCGGCGGCGGCCGAGACGACCACCGTCTCGCCGGGCTGGGGCTTGCCCACTCCCGTCATCCCGAAGTAGGCGGTCGCTCCGGTGGGTCCGTAGATCGACATCACCGCGAGTGGATCCGTGTACCCGACAACGGGCGTGCTGAACAGATCGTCGCGGATGATCGCGTAGTCCTGGAGCCCGGTCAGGGTGGTCACGAGATCGCCGACTTTGTAGGCGTCGCAGCGTGATTCGACGACCTCGCCGATACCGGCCACGCGTACCACGTCGCCGAGTTCGAGCGCCGGTAGGTAACCGGGCTCACCGTCCAGCCAGGTCCTGGCGGCGGCGTCGATGCCGACATAGGTCGTCCGCAGCAGTGCTTCACCTTCGGCGGGGACCGGCGCCGGCACCGTCACCATCTCGGTGTCGTCGGGGGAGACCAGACCGTTCGGGCGGCGCCGCAGCAGGATCTGACGGTTTTCTCGGTTCATCGTGTCGTTTCTGTGGGGTGCCGGCGAGTTTTCATATTGATTATTAAAACTCATCTCGGTTATCGTCAACCCCGAATGTGAAAGTGGTCGCCAGGAGAGCCCGATGAGCGTCAACAACGCAGCGCCCCGCCGGGGGCGGCCGCCGCGCATTGACGAGAGTGCCATCGCCGCAGCGGTTTTGGAGATCGGGACCGAGAACGCCACCATGCGCCGGGTCGCCGAGCACCTCGGTGTCAGCCTGCCCGGGCTCTACCATCATGTGAAGAATCAACACGACCTGCTGCGCCTGGCCACCGTGAGCGCTCTGACGAACTCGCCGCCGCCGCGATACACCGGCGGGCACTGGGCCACCTGGTTGCGCGACTACGCGTCGTACATCCGGACGGTGCTGGCCTCGGAACCCGCGCTGGTGGAGAAATTCGTCAGTGGCGCCGTCGGCCACGACGTAGAGATGGAGTACACCGCGGAAGCGGTCGAAGCGCTTGCCGCGCAAGGCTTGTCACCGAGCGACGCCCTCGCGGTGTGGGCGTCGGTCAGCACGATGGCAGTCGGCAGCGTCACCGAAGCCCACCGCGAATACCTCTACTCCGAGAATGGGCAGCCGTGGCTGGCCCGGATTCTTGCCCTCACCGGCAAGCGTCCCCTGTCGGAGTACCCGACGCTGCGTGCCATCGCGAAGTCCGCCGACGACCCGTTCGGCGACAAGGCATTCCAGCATCGAATGACGTTGTTGCTCATCGGTATCGCGGCGCACTACGGGCTACCGCCGGAGCCGGCCTAGACCCGCGCGCCGTCAGGTCGCACGCTGGCCCTTCGCCCACGCCCACGACGCGATCCGCCAGCTGATGCCCTCCCGGCGCATGGCGAAGGTCAGGACCGCGCCGGTCTGGGTTATCTGAGTTCCCTTGAGGTTGAACGTCATCGACGCCGGTAGCACCACGTAGGCGGCGTCGTCGTTGATGTCGTTGTGCAGCGGCTCGCCGGCGGTCACGTGATAACCCGACGCTCCGAGATGTTCACCCTCGGCGAGCACGTCGCGGTACCAGTCCGCCGCGGCCGTCGGGCCCAGCCACTGGTGCGGTGCCATGCCGTCAAGAATCGAACCGTTGGGGGAGAAGACCGCCGACATGCCGTCTGCATCACCGGCATTGAACGCATCCAGGTACGTATGAATGGCGTCGATCGGGGTGTCGGTCATTTCGTGACCGTAACACCTGCTTGGGCACCCACGCGGCACCCAAGCAGGTATTCACGTCAACTGCGGGGGTACGTCGGGTACTCGATACCCGAGAGGAACTGCACGACGCGGACGACCTGGCACGAGTACCCGAACTCGTTGTCGTACCAGCAGTACAGGATCGCCTGATCGCCGTCGACGATCGCCGCGTTCGCGTCGATGATCGACGCCGCACGGGAACCGATGAAGTCGCTCGATACCGCGTCGGTCGCGGCGGTGTAGTCGAGGTTGCGGCTCAGCGGGCCCGACAGCGAAGTCTCGCGCAGGTGCGTGAGCACCTCTTCCTTCGTCGTCTCCTTCTTGAGCTGCAGGCTCAGGATGGCGATCGACACGTCGGGGGTAGGAACGCGGATCGAGTTACCCGTGATCTTGGCCTTGAGCTCCGGCAGCGCCTTGGCGACTGCCGAGGCGGCACCGGTCTCGGTGATGGTCAGGTTCAGCGGCGCGGAACGGCCGCGACGATCGGCCTTGTGGTAGTTGTCCAGCAGGTTCTGGTCGTTGGTGAACGAGTGGACCGTCTCGACGTGGCCGCGGATGATGCCGAACTTCTCGTCCATCGCCTTGAGCGGCGGCACGATCGCGTTGGTGGTGCACGATGCACACGAGAAGATCTGCTGGCTGACGTCCTGGCCGAGGTGGTTGACGCCGTGCACGATGTTCGGCACGTCGCCCTTGCCCGGTGCGGTCAGGACGACCTTGGAGATGCCGGGACGCAGATGCTGCTCGAGGCCGGCGCGGTCACGCCACTTGCCGGTGTTGTCGATGAGGATCGCATCGTTGATGCCGTGCGCGGTGTAGTCGACCTCGGATGGGTCGTTGGCGTAGATGAACTTGATGACGTTGCCATTGGCGATGAGGAGGTTGTTCTCCTTGTCGACCTTGATGGTGCCGTTGAAGTGCCCGTGAACCGAGTCGCGGCGCAGCAGCGAGGCGCGCTTCTTGAGGTCGTCGGCGCCACCGCTGCGGACCACGACGGCCCGCAGGTTCAGGCCGTTGCCGCCGCCGGCCTTCTCCACCAGCAGTCGGGCCACGAGGCGGCCGATCCGACCGAAACCGTAGAGCACCACATCGCGGGGACCCTGCGGCTCATCCTTGTTCTCACCGGTGACTGCCGAGAGGGCGTCGGCGACGAAGTCCGCGACGGAAAGGCCGCGCTCGTCGGCGCGGTAGGCGTGCACGAGCAGACCGAGGTCGATCTTGGCCGGGCCCAGATCGAGGTTCGCCAGTGCCTCCAGGAACGGGAAGGTCTCGACCACCGAAAGCTCTTCACCGGCGATCTGCCGGGCGAAGCGGTGCGTACGCAGGATGCTGATCACCGACTTGTTCACCAGCGACCGGCTGTGCAGCAAGACGGTGACGCCGCGCGTGCGGTGCAAGGTGCCGACGATCGGAATCATCGCCTCCGCCAGGGCTTCCTGGGTGTTCCAATTGGCAAGTTCTGGTGTATTCAACTCATCTGTCCTACGGGTCGCTTGGCCGATCGCGCTGAGCAGCGCATTCATGTTAGCGATCGGCATTTCCGGCTCTGCAGGTTGCTCCCGCTGGCAGGGCACGTAGGGGTTGACAGCCGCCCCAACAGGCGCTCACCCAGCGGTTACGGCCGCGTCGCAGGCTGTATCCGCCGCAGGATGGGCACCAGACCCACGAGGGCGATGACGTTCGCCACCACGATCAGCGCGATCGTGTACGTGGGGGAGATGTCGTAGACCACACCGAGCAGCCCACCGGCGATGAGCAACGCGACACCGCGCAACAGGGCCAGCCATCCGAAGGCAACCGCCCGCGTGTTAGCCGGGACCAACTCGGTGACGACGGATTTCACGGTCGAGTCGAGAACTCCGTTGACGATGCCCCACACTGCGACGCCGATCCACACCAGCGTCCGGTCTCCGGTGAAGGCAATCGCGGAGAATGCGGCGGCAATGGGGACCGCGACCAGAGTGACGGGCCCGCGCTTGTCGTACACCCGACCCATGACGAGACCAGCGGCGCCGTCGACCGCCATCGCAACCGCGAAGAGGACGGGGACCTGGGCGTCAGACAGCAGTCCGGTGCGTTGGGCATGGAATGCGAGCAACGGGAACGAGGCGACGCCGCACGACAACACCCCGATCGTGACGACGTACTGCCAGAATTGCGCGGGCAATCGCTTCGGTACCGCGTGGCCGGTGTTGGCTTCCGTGGCTTCGCGAACGGCCTCTTTCTCGTAGCTCCGCGGGTCGGGAACCCGAAAGCGAAGCCAGCCCAGCAGGATCAGGACCAGGACACCGGGAACGATCAGTACCCCGAAAGCCATTCGGTAGTCGCCCGCGTGGACGCTCAACACCGCGGCCAGCAGCAGTGGCCCGGCGATGGCGCCGGTCTGGTCGAGGGCCTGGTGCACGCCGAACGCGCTGCCGCGCCCGGTGCTCGTCGAAGCATGCGACAGCAAGGTGTCCTTGGCCGGCGAGCGGACGGCCTTGCCCAGGCGCTCGGTTCCGTACAGCAGCAGCGCCGGGACCAGGGAGCCGGTGACGCCGATCAGCGGCACACTCAAGACGGTCAACGCGTAGCCGGTGATGGTCCAGGCCCAGTAGTGCTGGGTGCGGGCAACGGCGTAGCCGGCCACAACGCGCAGCCCGTATCCGATGAATTCGCCTGCACCGGCGACCAATCCGACGATGGCAGCTGACGCGCCCAAGGTGGCCAGGTACGGCCCGATGATGCTGCGGGCGCCCTCGTAAACCATATCGGCGAGCAGGCTCACCATGCCGAAGACGAGGACGAAGTGCCAGGGCTTGAGTGGTCGGCCGGTCACGCACCGATTGTGCACGGGGCCCCGGGCGGAAGTGTCACCGATGTCCTGAGACACCCCACTTGTCGGACCCATCTGGCATAATCGAACATATGTACGAACACGTGGGAATCGGGGCCGGCGGAACGCTGGTACACGACGCCTCCGTGGTCGACGTCATCACTCACAGCGCCCGGGTGGAAGCGCGGGCTGCCTACATCCGCTTCGGTGCGATTGCCGACCTGGTTGCGCTACGTGTCGACGATCAGGGTGAGCGGCAGTGGTGGGCGTGTGATGGCTGGGATGTCGCGGCGGCTGAAGTCGGGGCGGCGCTGGGTATCGGGTCTCGTGAAGCGTCGGGGCAGTTGTCGATTTCGGTCGCGTTGCGGTTCCGCCTTCCTCGGGTGGCGGCGGTGTTCGCCGATGGTGGGGTGTCGGCGCGGACGGTGGGCGCGATCTGCTGGCGTACCCGTCTGGTGGAGGACCCCAACACCCTGGCGGTGATCGACGCGGCGTTGGCGGGGGCGTTGTGTGAGTGGGCGGGGTTGTCGCGCAAGAAGATCGAGAAGAAGATCGACGGCTGGGTGCAGAAGTTCGATCCCGCCGCTGTCTTGAAGGTGCGCTCGGCTGCCCGTCGCCGTGGGGTCGGGGTGGGCAAGCCTGATGATGAGACCGGGGTGGCGTCGATCTGGGGTGCGCTGCTGGCCACCGATGCGGAGTTGTTGGATCGGGTGCTGACCGAGATGGCCCGGCAGGTGTGCGACAACGATCCACGTACCTTCGGGCAACGCCGTGCCGATGCGTTGGGGGTGTTGGCGGTGCGTGGGGATCGGTTGGTCTGCCAGTGCGGCGTCCCGGACTGCCCGGCCGCGGGGCCTGACGCGCGGGCGGCGGCGGTGTTGGTTCATGTGCTGACCGGCGCACTGCCGGCGCCGGTGGCTGATCCGCTGCTGAGCGGGGATCCGGCCGCGCCGCTGGTGCCCACGCCTGCGCCCGAACCCCAGCCTGAGCCCGCGTCGAGTGTCACGTCCGGGTCGGCGCCAGCGGCCACGCGTACACATACTCCTGCGCCGGCGGCGGAGTCCGCACCCTCGCCAGCGCCGTCGTCACCTGCGTCAGCTCCCAGGCGGACCTCCGCGAAGCCTCCGGCGCCGGTGCGTACCCCGGTCGGTTATGTCCTCGGCGGCGGCGTCGTCCCTCCGGCGGTGTTGGCTGATCTGGTGGCCCGCGGCGCGAAAGTCCGCACCGTTGCCTCCGCCAGTGATCTGGCTGGGGTGCCGCGGTACCGGCCGTCGGTCGCGATAGATGAATTCGTCCGCATGCGGGCCATGACGTGCATGTTCCCCGGTTGCGATCACCCGGCCACCGCCTCCGATATTGACCACACGATCCCGTGGCCGGCCGGGCCGACCCATCCGGGCAACCTGAGCCCGAAATGCCGCAAACACCACCTACTCAAAACCTTCTACGGCGGGCCCGACGGCTGGCAGGACCGTCAACAACCCGACGGCACCATCGTGTGGACCGCACCCACCGGCCACACCTACATCAGCGTGCCCGGAAGCCGAATCCTGTTTCCCCGCAAGGTCACTGACACACCGTTGCCGAATCCACCACCGGACACCACCGATCTGGATACCTCGCCGGCTCCCGGCCGGGGCCTCATGATGCCCATCCGGGGCCGCACCCGCGCCCAGAACCTGGCGCAGCAGATCGCGTACGAGCGCACCCTCAACCAAGCCGATCTCGAAGCTGCAGCGGCCGCGCAAGAAGCTGCCGACCGACGCCGCGAAGAACTCAGAGCCGCCCGCGAAGCGGAAGGAGCCGCCCAGGCCGCAGAACAGCGAGACATCCCACCACCGCGGTGAATCTGCTAGCTAGTGCGCATGGTCGAACAGAACCAACGTGTCGGCCAGGTTGCCGTCGACGAAATAGGCGCGGCAGGTGAAGGGATCGTGAATCGTCCCGCCGGCTTCGGCTTGGGCGTCAACAGTTCCCGACACGTTCCACACGGTGATGCGGGAGTGGTCCATGCCCTTCAGCGGTTCGTCCGTCATCAGTGCGAACATGTCTTGGCCGTCGGCCTCCAGCGCGCCCGCCACCGCACGTACAGCCGAAAGCTTGGCTGATTCGGGTGCTGCCAGTTGTTTGCGCACATCGGCCTCGCACCTGTCGCGGGCCACGTCGTGCGCCAGACGGGGCGGCGGGTCCACGAGGCCGAAACCGTGTGTTTTCCAGGCAATCGCCGCCAGTACGCCGAGCACGCACGCGGTGGCGATGACGAGAAGTTGCCGCTTGGTCATGGCCCGAACGTAACCTGGTTCGCGTCGCATCCCGTCACCGGCTTGCCGGCAGGGAAGCCCCGCGGATCGACGTCCGGGATGACGCTGTCCCAGCGATACGCGTGCTCGGCATCGGCGGCGCAGCCTTCGTTTGCGGCGTCGTACAGTACCCGCAAGGTGTGCGGATCAGCGCCGGCGATCACCCGGTCTTGGTAGTAGGCCCGCTGATCGTCGACCGCATAGTTGAAGACGCTGTCATTGAGCCGACGGAAGGTCGCCGCGTTCGCGCCCGGGATGGCCGCGCACCGATAGAATACCGTTCGAATATCCTTGGCGTAGTCCAGGTTTCGGTCGTCGGGTGAGAAGTGCAGGATCTCGAAGTGTGCCGGGTCGTCCGAAATCTTCCGGTCCTTGCAGAACACCGCCCCGGCGTCCTTGGCCAGATCGCCGTTGATCATCACGAAATGGTCGGGGTCGTCGCTGATGGCTTGGGTGCCCGCCCAGATGTGGTTGCGGTCCTTGGCCCAGCCGTAATTCAGCCAGTCGAAGGTGGCGACATCGGCGCCGGCGATCGGAGCTCCGCGGTAATACGCCTGGGCTTTGTCGCGGGCGTAGCCGCTGGAAAGCTTCTGGAACGAGTCGGGGTCCGCGTCGGCGACCACCCGTGGTGACGAGTCGATGCCGCCCGTCCAGTAGACCTTGCCGCCCTCGACGTAGTAGCCGCCGACGACCTTGGGGCTGCAGGCGGGAACCAGGACCACAATCGAGACAGCCAGCGCGGTAATCCATCGGCGCACCTGCCCACCTCCTGTCTGCCCCGGGATTAGACGTTCGCACAAAGAAGGTGGCTGCGCATCTACCTATTGGCGGGTGTTCCGCGGAAGTGGTGCTCAGCAGGCTTGGGCTACTTGCGCACGAACCGGAAGGACGCTGGTGGGAATTCCAAGCCTGGACAACACAGCCGAAGAAGTGGTGGTGGCCCAACCCCGCGAACGCGGTCACGACATTCTCAACCGCGGCTTCGGATTTCGCGCCGCCCTGTCGCTGGCGTTCGCAGACATCTCACCGATCGTGGCCCTCTACGCCATCTTCGCGCTGGGTCTGTTCGCCGCGGGCCCCCGATTCTTCTGGGCCTTCCCGATCGTGCTGTGCGGGCAGCTGCTGGTCGCGCTCGTCTTCGGTGAGCTCGCATCGCGCTTCCCGTACGCCGGCAGCGTTTACCAGTGGGCCCGGCATGCCAAAGGTACGACGTGGGGGTGGACGGCCGCATGGGCGTACATCTGGGGCCTGACGCTGACGCTGTCGACCATGGCGTACGCCGCCGCGGGATTCATCCTCGAGGTGATCGGTGTCGCGTCACCCAGCCGCTGGCTCCTGGCCGCAGTCTCGATCGGCGTCATCTGCTTCACCACAGCGGCCAACATGATCGGCCGACAAGTCCTCAAGGTCATGATCGTCGCGAGCATCATCTGCGAGATCGTCGGCTCGGTCGGGTTGGGCACCGTCCTGTTGCTGTTCCACCGCGTCAACCCGATCTCCACATTGTTCGACGGCCTGCCCGACAGCTCGGGCAGCACCATGAGCACGATGCTCATCGCGGTCGCATTCGTGGGTTGGGCATTCCTGGGCTTCGAATCCGCCGGCTCGATCGCCGAAGAGGTGGAAGACCCCGAACGCAACGTGCCCAAGGCCATCATTTTCGCGCTGCTCCTCGTGGGCGTCATCGTGATGTACTCCGCCGCCGCGGTCATTCTTGCGATCCCCGACCTGTCTGCGGTGCTGACCGCACAGAGCGGTGATCCGGTGTCGGCGACACTGACGGCCCAGCTCGGCTCATCCATCGCCAAGCCGCTGCTGCTGATGTTCGTCATCGGCTTCATGTCCGCGTGCCTGGCCGTGCAGTCGGCAGTGTCGCGCGCCGTATACGGGATGGCCCGTGATCGCGCCCTTCCCGGCGCGGAATTCCTCTCGAAACTCGGTGGCCCCGAACGTATGCCGATCCGGGCCATCGGCCTGACGGCGGTCGTGGCCGCGTTCTTCTTGTTGTTCGCCGGCTCCGACCTCTACAACGTGCTCGTCAACTTCTCGGTGATGGGGCCCTACATCGCTTTCGCCGTACCGGTTTTCGCCGCTGCCTTCACCCGCCTCGCTGGGCGCTGGGTGCCTGGCGTCTTCTCGCTCGGGCGCTGGGGTGCGCCGGTGACCTATGCCGCGGCCGCGTGGCTCGCGTTCGAGGTGATCAACGTCCTCTGGCCCCGTACGCAGCCGGGCCAGCCGTGGTTCGTGAACTGGAGCATGGTGATCAGCCTGGTCAGTCTGGGGGCCGTCGGCGTCGTCGTGTACGCACGGTGCCGCAACCGCATCACCGAACCCGTCGGCGAACGACTGTGAACACTCCGGTTGTGCGAATGCTCAAACGAAGCCCGTCGGCTTATGGCAGAAACTGCTCGCAACCTGCCCTCGCGGGAAGCGATGCTGGCAATCGAACACCCCGCGAGTCGAGAGGCTGAACACGACAGATGAGCACCCGAAACGACATCATCGGCGCAGTTCCCGCCACCAAGGTGCCCCGGTACGCGGGGAAGGGCACATTCGCCCGTATCGCTGACATCCACGAGGTGTCCGACTACGACATCGCGATCCTCGGGGTGCCGTTCGACGGCGGCACGTCGTACCGGCCCGGCGCCCGGTTCGGCCCGATGGCGGTCCGGCAGGCGGCGCGCACCCTGCGCCCCGGTTACCACGTCGAGCTCGGCGTCGCCCCGGTGCAAGAGCTGCAGGTGGTCGACGCCGGCGACGTCGCCGTCACGCCGTACAACATCGACGAGGCCTGCCAACAGATTCAGGATCACGCCGCCGAAATCCTTCGCGGTGGTGACCGGCGAATCGTGTCCATCGGCGGCGACCACACCATCGCGCTGCCGAATCTCCGTGCGCTGCACGCCAAACACGGTCCGGTCGCGCTGGTGCACTTCGACGCCCACCTGGATACCTGGGACACCTACTTCAACGCGCCCGTCACCCACGGCACCATCTTTCGGCGCGCGTTCGAGGAGGGTCTGCTGATCGAGGACCACTCGATCCACGTCGGCATCCGCGGACCGATCTACGACCAGCTCGACCTGGACGACGATGCGCGCATGGGCTTCAAGATCATCCGTGCCGGTGACTTGGACGTGATCGGCATCGACGCGGCCATCGACGTGGTGCGTCGCCGGGTCGCGGACGTGCCGGTGTACTTGTCCATCGACATCGACGTGCTCGACCCGGCCTTCGCGCCCGGCACCGGCACGCCGGAGGCGGGCGGCCTGACGTCACGTGAGCTGCTGAAGATGCTGCGCAAGATGACCGGGCTGAACATCGTCGGAGCCGATGTCGTCGAGGTGGCTCCCGCCTACGATCATGCCGAAATCACCTGTGTCGCAGCGGCAACGCTGGTGTTCGACATCATCTCGCTGATGGCCGCCGGCGCGCGCACCGCCCTGCCAGTCAATGGTCAGGTTGCGAACGCGTTGACCTGACAGGCTACGATTGCGCAGACAACTCAATATGCCGACAACGCGCTGTGGGAGAACCTCCGGAAACGGGGGCGCCGTAGGAGCAAGTCCTCCCCGGGAATCTCTCAGGCTCAAATACCGCAGCGTCGAGGCAACTCTGGAGAACAGCGCGGATCCGTCGATCCACGCTTACCGAAGGTGAACGGCGCGCACGCGTCAAAGCTCTCAGGTGTCAGGACAGAGCGGGGAGGTGCTACCCAACGACGCGTCGAGCAGTCAGCGACGCCCCGCGAACCGGAGTCACCTCATGTCTTTTCCTGACCGTCATATCGGTCCCGACCACGCCGCCCGGCGGCACATGCTCGACGTCCTCGGCTACTCGTCGCTCGACGATCTGATCGATGCCGCAGTGCCCCAACAGATTCGCAGCACGCAGGGTCTGCACCTGCCGGCCGCGCGCTCCGAGCGGCAGGTGCTCGATGCGCTGCGCGTCCTGGCGGACCGCAACCAGTCCCGAGTCCAGATGATCGGCCTGGGTTACCACGACACCATCACGCCGCCGGTGCTGCGTCGCAACATGCTGGAGTCCCCGGCCTGGTACACCGCCTACACGCCGTACCAGCCAGAGATCTCGCAAGGCCGGCTGGAAGCGCTGCTGACGTTCCAGACGCTCATCGAAGACCTCACCGGTCTGCCGGTAGCCGGCGCCTCACTGCTCGACGAGGCGACGGCGGTGATGGAAGCCGTGCTGTTGATGCGCCGGGCGAACAAGTCCTCGAAGTCCAATCGTGTTGTGCTCGACGCGGATTGCCTGCCGCAGACCCTCGCGGTGGTGCGCGGGCGCGCCGCGGCGGTGGGCATCGAGGTCGTGCTCGCCGAGCTGAGCGAGGGGCTGCCCGACGGTGCTGCCTTCGGCGTCGTCTTCCAGTCCCCGGGCGCCAGCGGCGTCATCCGCAACCTCGCCCCGCTGATCGCCGCCGCGCACGACCGCGGCATGTTCACCACTGTCGCCGCCGACCTGCTGTCTCTGACCCTGCTCACCGCCCCCGGCGAGCAGGGCGCCGACATCGCTGTCGGCTCGGCCCAGCGGTTCGGGGTGCCGCTGTTCTTCGGCGGCCCGCACGCCGGCTACATGTCCGTGCGATCCGGTCTCGAGCGCATGCTGCCGGGACGTCTCGTCGGTGTCTCGGTCGACGTCGACGGCAAGCCTGCCTACCGGCTGGCATTGCAGACCCGCGAACAGCACATCCGCCGTGACAAGGCGACGAGCAATATCTGTACCGCGCAGGCGCTGTTGGCGAATGTCGCCGCGATGTACGCCGCGTATCACGGCCCGGAAGGGCTGTGCGCCATCGCATCTGAGGTACACGGACATGCTGTCGCGCTGGCTGCGGGGCTGCGGGCCGCCAGGCGGGAAGTCGTCCACGACCATTTCTTCGACACGGTGCTGGTGCGGGTTCCTGGTGAGGCAGCTCAGATTGTGGCGGCCGCAGACCGCGCGGGGATCAACCTGCGCCTCGTTGACGCCGATCAGGTCGCCATCGCGTGCGACGAGTGCACCACCGACGACGTGATTCGGCAGGTGCTCGCGGTTTTCGGTGCGACACCCGTCGCCTCTGACATCGCCGATGCACTTCTGGCGGTGGTGCTCCGCACCTCGGAATACCTGCGGCACCCTGTGTTCCATGCCCACCGGTCCGAGACGGCGATGCTGCGCTTCCTGCGCGAACTGTCCGACAAGGACCTCGCGCTGGACCGCACGATGATTCCGCTGGGCTCCTGCACCATGAAGCTCAACGCCGCCGCCGAGATGGAGCCGATCAGCTGGCCCGGGTTCGCCGGCATTCACCCGTACGCGCCGGCCGGGCAGACCGCCGGATACCTCGAGCTCATCGGCAACCTGGAGGACTGGCTGTCCGAGATCACCGGCTACGACCGGGTTTCGTTGCAGCCCAACGCCGGATCGCAGGGCGAGCTCGCGGGCCTGCTCGCCATCAACGCCTACCACCGGTCCCGCGGCGACGTCGACCGCGACATCTGCCTGATCCCACAGTCGGCGCACGGCACCAATGCCGCCTCGGCGGTCTTGGCGGGCATGCGGGTGGTGGTGGTCAACGCGGCAGGTAACGGCAACATCGACCACGACGATCTTGAGGCGAAGCTCGCCGAGCATGACGGCCGCGTTGCGGCGATCATGCTGACCTACCCGTCCACCCATGGTGTGTACGAAGCCGACGTCCGCACGGTGTGCGACCTCGTCCACAACGCCGGCGGCCAGGTCTACGTCGACGGCGCCAACCTGAATGCCCTTGTCGGCCTGGCCAAACCGGGTGAGTTCGGCGGTGACGTATCGCATCTGAACCTGCACAAGACGTTCTGCATCCCGCACGGTGGCGGTGGTCCGGGCGTAGGCCCCGTCGCGGTGCGCGCTCACTTGGCGCCGTTCCTGCCCGGCGATCCGCTGGCCGTCGACGGTCCAGGTCCGGTATCCGCGGCCAATTACGGATCAGCGGGCATCCTCCCGATCACCTGGGCCTACCTCGCGCTGATGGGTCCGGACGGCCTGACGGCGGCCACGAAGACCGCCGTGCTGGCGGCCAACTACCTGGCGGCGTCGCTCGGCGACCGCTACCCGGTGCTGTACGCCGGCGAGACCGGCCTGGTTGCCCACGAGTGCATCCTGGATTTGCGCGAGATCACCAAGCGCACCGGGGTGACGGCAGAGGACGTCGCGAAACGGTTGATCGACTACGGTTTCCACGCTCCCACGTTGTCATTCCCGGTCAACGGCACGCTGATGGTCGAACCCACCGAGTCGGAAGACCTGACCGAGCTGGATCGGTTCATCGCGGCGATGATCGGGATCCACGACGAGATCAGCCGGGTCGGATCAGGGGAGTGGACGCTGGAGCTGAGCCCCCTGCGCCAGGCCCCGCACACCGCCGAGCAGGTGACCGACGCCGACTGGACGTTGCCGTACAGCAGGCAGTATGCCGCGTATCCCGTTGCGACACTGCGGCGCAACAAGTACTGGCCACCGGTCCGTCGCATCGACGGCGCCCACGGTGACCGCAACCTCGCCTGTTCCTGCCCCGCGCCCGAAGCGTTCCAGATCGAATCCGCCGAAATCCTCGAGGAAGTTCTTGCATGACCACCGCCCCCGCATCCCCGCTGCTGGACGAACACCGTTCCCTGGCAGCCAGTTTCACCGATTTCGCCGGCTGGGAGATGCCGCTGAAGTACGGCAGCGAGCTCGCCGAGCACCGAGCGGTGCGCGAGGTCGCCGGCTTGTTCGATCTCTCGCACATGGGTGAGATCGCGGTGACCGGACCGCAGGCGGCCGCTGCCCTGGACTTCGCGCTGGCCGGTGAGGCCTCCAGAATTGCGGTCGGGCGGGCCAAGTACTCGCTGATGTGCGATGCCGACGGCGGCGTCATCGATGACCTCGTGGTGTACCGGCTGGGTGCGGAGCACTTCCTCGTCGTCGCCAACGCGGCCAACGCGCCGACGGTGGCACGGGAACTGGCCAGCCGGGCAGAGCAATTCGACGTGGTCGTCGACGACCAGTCACTGGCGACCGCGTTGATCGCGGTGCAGGGACCCGCGTCCGAGGCCATCGTCAGCTCGCTGGTGCCCGAGGACCAGCGCGCCACGGTTGCCGAGCTCAAGTACTACGCGGTGGCCGATGCTCAGGTGGCAGGTATCGACGTGCTGTTGGCGCGCACCGGTTACACCGGTGAAGACGGCTTCGAGCTATATGTGCCCAACGAACGGTCCGTGGCACTGTGGCAGACGCTACTCGCCGCCACCGTGGCGGCCGGCGGTGTGCCCGCGGGCCTGGCCTGCCGCGACACGCTGCGGCTGGAGGCCGGCATGGCGCTCTATGGGCACGAGCTCACCATGGCAACCAACCCCTTCCAGGCCGGCCTCGGCAAGGTGGTGCGCTTGACCAAGGACTTCGTGGGACGCGATGCACTGCAGCAGCTTTCGGAGCAGACCGTCCAGCAGGTTCTCGTCGGTCTCAAGGGTGACACCCGACGGGCCGCGCGGGCCGGGTACACCATCCACCACGACGACGAGGCCGTCGTGGGCACCGTGACCTCGGGCACGCTGTCGCCGACCCTGGGGTACCCCGTCGCCCTGGCCTACCTCGACGCCGCGTTGGCGGAGCCGGGCACCAAGGTGCAGGTCGACGTCCGCGGGCGAAAAGAGCAGTTCCAAGTCACCCCGGCGCCGTTCTACCGCCGCTCCTGACACCCCTACTTCAGACAAGGATCACCATGGCCACCAACACCATTCCCGCCGACCGCAGCTACACCGAGGAACACGAGTGGGTGCTCGTCGTGCCTGGTGCCGCACTTCCCGATACCCCGGTGCGGGTGGGAATCACCGCGGTCGCGGCCGCGGCCCTCGGCGATCTGGTGTACGTCGACCTGCCGGAGGTCGGGGCCACCATCACTGCCGGCGAAAGCTGTGGCGAGGTGGAATCGACCAAGACCGTCTCCGAGCTGTACCCACCGGTCAGCGGCACCGTCACAGCTGTCAACGCGGACGCCGTCGACGACCCCAGCATCATCACCGCCGACCCCTACGACGCGGGCTGGCTCTTCGAAGTGCAGGCGACCGCAACCGGAAACCTTTTGACCGCAGCGGAATACGCAACACGGAACGAGGGCTAGCGATGAGCATCCTGGATGAACGACTCGGCGATTTCGACCCCGAGATCGCCGCTGCGATCGGGGACGAACTGCACCGGCAGCGCCTCGGGCTGGAGATGATCGCCTCCGAGAACCACGCACCGCTGGCCGTGATGCAGGCCCAGGGCTCGGTGCTCACCAACAAGTACGCCGAGGGCTATCCCGGACGCCGCTATTACGGCGGCTGCGAGCACATCGATGTCATCGAACGGCTCGCCATCGCGCGGGTGAAGGAATTGTTCGGGGCCGAATTCGCCAACGTGCAACCACATTCGGGTGCGCAGGCCAACGCGGCGGTGATGCACGCACTGATCAAACCGCGCGACACCATCCTCGGCCTGTCACTGGACTGCGGCGGCCATCTCACGCACGGCATGCGGTTGAACTTCTCCGGCAAGCTGTACAACGTCGCTGCGTACGGGGTCTCCAAAGAGGCCTACCTGATCGACATGGACGCAGTCGCCGAGGCGGCTCGGGAACACAAGCCGCAGTTGATCATCGCCGGCTGGTCGGCGTACCCGCGCCGGCTCGATTTCGCCCGCTTCCGCGAGATCGCCGACGAGGTCGGCGCATACCTGATGGTGGACATGGCGCACTTCGCGGGCCTCGTCGCGGCCGGGCTCCATCCGTCTCCGGTACCGCACGCCCACGTGGTGACCTCGACGACACACAAGACCCTCGGCGGTCCGCGCGGCGGCGTCATCCTGACCAACGAGGCTGACATCGCCAAGAAGATCAACTCGGCGGTGTTTCCGGGTCAGCAGGGCGGGCCGCTGGAGCACGTGATCGCCGCGAAGGCAGTCGGTTTCAAGATGGCTGCGCAGCCGGAATTCGCCGAACGCCAACAGCGTGTGCTGCGGGGCGCGCAAATCCTGGCCGACCGGCTGAGCCGGCCGGACGTGAAAGCCGCGGGCATCACTGTCCTCACCGGCGGCACCGACGTGCACCTGGTTCTCGTGGACCTGCGCAACGCCGCCATCGACGGACAACAGGCGGAGGACCGGCTCGATGCCGTCGGCATCACCGTCAACCGCAACGCGGTGCCGTTCGACCCGCGGCCGCCCATGGTGACATCCGGTCTCCGCATCGGCACTCCGGCACTGGCCGCGCGCGGGTTCGGTGACGACGAGTTCGCGCGGGTCGCCGACATCATCGCCGCGGCACTCATCGCAGACAGTGCTGCCGATACCGAAGATCTTGCCGCGCAGGTGCGTACGCTGGCCGAACAGTTCCCGCTTTACCCGGAGTTGTAATGGCGATCAGCGTGTTCGACCTGTTTTCGGTCGGGATCGGGCCGTCGAGTTCGCATACCGTCGGTCCGATGCGGGCGGCCGGCATGTTCGTCGATGAACTCATCGCGCGCGATGTCGTCGACCATGTCACCGATGTCCGTGTCGACCTGTACGGGTCGCTGGCGGCCACCGGCGGCGGTCACGGCACGATGCCGGCCATCCTGCTCGGCTTGGAGGGCTACCGTCCCGAGACCATCGAGACCGACGAGATGCAACAGCGGTTGGCGGTCATCCGGGCCGACGGCACGATCCGGCTGGGCGGCCGGATCGTGCTCGCCATCACCGAGTCCGACATCGCCCTGCATCCGGCGCAGCAGCTCGACCGGCATCCCAACGCGATGACGGTCACCGCGACATCGGCGCACGGCGGGGTGCTCTACCGCGAAACGTACTTCTCGGTCGGTGGTGGCTTCGTGGCCACCGAAGCGGAGATGGCCCATCCACCCGAAGCGGGCTGTGGCGCCGACACTTTCACGTCGGCGGCAGAACTGCTGGCTCTCACGGACCGCGAGCGCATCTCCATCAGTGAAGCGATGATGGGTCAGGAGTCCACGAGCCGTACCGACACCGAGGTGCGTGCGCGGCTGCTGCACATCCGCGACGTGATGATCGCCTGCGCGACCAACGGGATGTCCCGCGACGGCTATCTGCCCGGCAACCTGCGGGTGCGCCGCCGGGCCAAGGACTGGTTCCTGCGCCTCGATGCCGAAGATCCGCACCGGGAGCCGGCGTTCGCCGAAGATTGGGTCAACCTGGTCGCGCTGGCCGTCAACGAGGAGAACGCCTCGGGCGGACGCATCGTCACCGCACCGACCAACGGCGCCGCCGGCATCATCCCCGCTGTCCTGTACTACGCCCTGCACTACACCTCTGCCGGTAAAGCCGATCCCGACGACGCCACCGTGAGGTTCCTGCTGACCGCCGGTGCCATCGGATCGTTGTACAAGGAACGCGCATCCATTTCCGGCGCCGAGGTCGGCTGTCAGGGCGAGGTCGGATCCGCGGCATCCATGGCGGCGGGCGGACTTGCCGAAATCCTCGGTGGGACACCGCAACAGGTCGAGAACGCCGCCGAGATCGCGATGGAACACAGCCTGGGGCTGACGTGCGATCCGATCGGCGGCCTCGTGCAAATCCCGTGTATCGAACGGAACGCCATCTCGGCGGGTAAGGCCATCAACGCCGCCCGGATGGCGCTGCGTGGCGACGGTACCCACCGGGTCAGCCTGGACCAGGTGATCGAGACGATGCGCGCCACCGGCATGGATATGAGCTCCAAGTACAAGGAAACCTCGACCGGTGGCCTCGCCGTCACGGTCAACGTCGTCGAATGCTGAGTTGACATGACCATTGCCCCGGACGGGCGCCGCTTGCTGCGGCTCGAGGTGCGCAACGCGCAGACCCCGGTGGAACGCAAGCCACCCTGGATGAAGGCCCGGGTCCGAACGGGTCCCGAGTACCGCGAGCTGGCCGCGCTGGTGCAGCGCGACGATCTGCACACGGTGTGTCAGGAAGCAGGTTGCCCCAACATCTTCGAGTGCTGGGAATCTCGCGAGGCGACGTTCCTGATCGGTGGTGACCAGTGCACGCGGCGCTGTGACTTCTGCCAGATCGCCACCGGCCGCCCTCAACCGCTGGACCGCGACGAACCCCGCCGCGTCGCCGAATCGATCGCGCAGATGCGGTTGCGCTACGCCACCGTCACCGGCGTGGCCCGCGACGACCTGCCCGACGGCGGTGCCTGGCTGTACGCCGAGACGGTCCGTCAGATCCATGCCGCATGCCCAGGCACCGGTGTCGAACTGCTCATCCCGGACTTCACCGGGACGCCGGCCCAGCTCGACGAGGTGTTCGGCGCCGCGCCAGAAGTGTTGGCGCACAACCTGGAAACCGTGCCGCGAATCTTCCGCCGCGTCCGTCCCGGCTTCGACTACGGCCGCTCGCTCGGTGTGCTGGAGCGGGCGCGTGGCGCGGGCCTGATCACGAAGTCGAACCTGATCCTCGGTATGGGGGAGACCAGGGCGGAAGCGCTGCAGGCGTTGTGGGATCTGCGCGAAGCCGGCTGCGAGCTCGTCACCATCACGCAGTACCTACGGCCCACGCCACGTCACCACCCTGTCGAACGGTGGTTCACCCCAGCCGAATTCGACGATCTCGACACCGCTGCTCGCGAGATCGGATTTCTCGGTGTCATGTCCGGACCGCTGGTGCGGTCGTCCTATCGGGCGGGGGAGCTGTATGCGCAGGCCCGTACCGTCATCCAACAGCAGAGGAGTCAGTCATGACCACAGCGGACGTCGTCATCCTGGGCGGCGGGCCGGGCGGCTATGCCGCCGCGATCCGTTCCGCACAGCTCGGTCGATCCGTCGTGCTGATCGACGAGGCCGCTGTCGGCGGCACGTGCCTGCACCGGGGCTGCATCCCGACGAAGGCACTGTTGCACGCCGCGGAGGTAGCCGACTCTGCCCGCACCGCAGCGCAATTCGGTATCGCGGCGTCGTTCGATGGTGTCGACACCGCCAAGTTGCATGCCTTCAAGAACACTGTCGTGTCCCGCCTGCACAAGGGCCTCACGGGATTGATTGCCGCGCTGGGCATCACGGTCATCAACGGCCGCGGCCGGCTGACCGGGCCGACCACCGTTGACGTCGATGGCACCACCGTGACCGGCGGGGCCATCGTCCTGGCCACCGGGTCGGCGCCCAAGGTTCCCGGGATGATCCAGACCTCGGACCGGGTGCTCACGAGTGATAAGGCGCTCAAGTTGGACCGCATACCGTCGTCGGCCATCATTCTCGGCGGTGGTGTGATCGGCGTCGAATTCGCCAGCCTGTGGACCTCACTGGGCGCCAAGGTGACCATCGTCGAAGCCCTTCCCCGGCTGGTGCCCAACGAGGACTCCGCCATCTCGGCTTACTTGGAGCGCTTGTTCCGCCGCCGCAAGATCACCGCCAAGACCGGGGTGCTGGTCACCGCGGTGAGCTCTGATGACGAGTCCGTGCGGGTCACCCTGGAATCCGGCGATGTGCTGACCGCCGACGTGCTGCTGGTTGCTGTCGGCCGCGGTCCGCGCACCGCGGATCTGGGCCTGACAGAGGCGGGCGTGCAGCTCGACGGTGGCTTTGTGTTGACCGACGCCAAGCTCCGCACCAGCGTGCCGACCGTGTACGCGATCGGCGATATCGTCGCCGGACTTCAGTTGGCGCACCGGGCATTTCAGCAGGGCCTCTTCGTGGCCGAGCAGATTGCCGGTCGGGAACCCGAGGCCGTGCCGGAGCTCGGCATTCCTCGGGTCACCTACTGCGACCCGGAGATCGCCTCCGTCGGCCTGACCGAAGATGCCGCGCGTGAACAGTACGGCGAAGGCGTCGAGACCGTCACCTATGACCTGGCCGGCAACGGCCGCAGTCAGATCCTCAAGGCGTCCGGCGCGGTCAAACTCGTCGTGGACCCGGCAGGCACGGTGGTCGGTGTGCATATGGTCGGTGCCGGGGTCTCCGAGCTGATCGGCGAAGCCCAGCTGCTGTACAACCTGGGCGTCAAGGCCGCCGAGGCCGCTCGTTTCGTACATGCTCACCCGACGCAGAACGAGGCGTTGGGCGAGGCGCTGATGGCAGTGTCCGGGGCGCCGTTGCACCTGCACGGGTGAGGCGGCACCGTGGCGGCGCCGTCGGCCCGGGCGGTGGAGGTTCGGGAGCAGCGTCGCCATGACCTCTCTCAGGCGTGGTTCGCGCTGGGACCCGTCACCATGTGCTGACACTGTCAGCACATGGTGACAATGTCAGCTGTTGCTGACAGGTCCCAGCGCGACATGTGCCAGAAACAGCCGACACGCCCGGGCTCACCCATCTCACCCATAGCGCGGCTCAGCCGCGGCGGTCCCCGAACTCCTCGTCAAGGATCGCGACCAGCCGGTCGACCATCCACTCGGTGAGCATCTTGCCCTTCTCGGCGCTCGCGGCTTCGGGGGAGGAGAGCACTCCGCTGGCCGTCGACATGCGGGTATCGATGGGCAGCACGTCGTAGTTCACCACCCGCTCGGGCGCGTCGGCCGCGATGTGCTCGGGCCGCACCAGGTGCGGCGCATGGTGCAGCAGCAGCGAGGTCTCGATGACGGCGGCGTGTTCGAGAGCGAGACCCGGGAAACCGTCGGGCCAGATGGCCTGCTGACGATCGGCGGTGAAGTCGGGATTGGCGTCCTCCATCACGAGGATCTTCAGCTCCGGGTGCTTCTCCGAGATGAGGAACGCCGGTTCGTAGATGAATCCGCTGTTCTCGTAGTGCCAGTTGTACAGCACGATGTTACGGAACCCGGCGCGCTTGAGTTCGCTCAGGATGTCCTCGAGCAGGGCGATGTACGTGGTGGCGCGCAGCGACAAAGTTCCCGGAATATGCTGTCCGCCACCGCTTCCCGGGCGGCTGCGATAGCCGAAGGGGACGAACTGTCCGACGATCAGATCGGTCCGCTCGCTGGCGGCTTCCAGCAGCTTCTCGGGGATGAGCCAGTCGGTACAGACCGGCAGATGATGGCCGTGCTGCTCGGTCGAGCCGATCGGAATGGCCACCGGGATGTCGGCGCGGGCGGCCTCGGCGATCTCTGGCCACGTCATCTCCCGGTACAGTCGGGACGGTTTCTGCTCGGTCATGTGAAACTCCTTGCGGGTCAGACGTTCTGGGAGACGCCGATGTTGCCGGCGGGGATGCACGTGGACCGTCCACCGTCGACGACGACATGCGTGCCCACCGCGTAGCTGGCGCGGTGGGACAGCAGGAACACCACGGCTTCGGCGATCTCCTGTGGCTCACCGAAGCGTCCGGCCGCGACGCTGGAGGCGATCTCGGCGATTTCGGCTTCGGGGTCTGCGCTGTCCTCGAATTCGACCATCAGCAGCGGCGTCCGGGTGGTGCCGGGGCAAACCGAGTTGACCCGGATGCCCCAGGACACCAATTCCGCTGCGGCACTGCGCGTCATCGCCACGATGGCACCCTTGGTGGCGGTGTACGCGACGAAGCCGGGCTGACCCATGAGGGCGAGTTCTGATCCGGTGTTGACGATGGCGCCCGCACCTCGGGGCTGCATGACCCGGGCCGCCTCGCGCAGCACGTAGAACGATCCGGCGACGTTGATCGCCAGGAGATCGTCGAAATCCTGGTCGGTGGTGTCGACAAGCGGTGCGACACGGGAGATTCCGGCGTTGTTGAGCACGGCGTCAATCGGCCCCAACTCGGCCTCGACGCGCTCGAATGCGGCTCGTACCCCGGCGGAATCGCGTACGTCGACACTCACCGGAAGGGCCCGACGGCCATGCGACGTCACCTGGCGCACGGCCTCGGACAGGTCATCTTCCGGCCGCGCGAGTACCGCGACGTCGGCGCCCTCCCGGGCCAGCGTCGCGGCGGTGGCCAGCCCGATCCCGGACGAGGCTCCGGTCACCAGTGCGATGCGGTTGGTCATCTCTCCCATGAGCGCGTTGTCCCTTTCGTCAGCGTTGCTCAGTGGACCGGATCCATTCGATCTGCGATTGCAGTCCCTTCTCGAGCTCCCATGCCGGCTCGTAGCCGAGGTCGCGGGTGGAGCAGGAGAGATCGAACTGAACCTGCCGGTCCCAGTCGGGCAGGTAGCCCGGGCCGATGTCGAAGTGAGCGTCGGGCAGGTACTTCGCGAGCAGTTCGGCGGTTTCGCACACCGTCATCCGATCGCCGCCGGAGACGAAGTAGGCCTGCTGGGTGAGCGTTTTGGTGTTGGCGGCCAGCCGGGCCGCGGTGGCGACGTCCTCGACGTGCACGAACTGGAAACCGTGGTCGCCGCCGGACTCGAGGGTGAAGGTCTCACCGCGCAGGCCGGCCCGGATCATGTCGCCGAGCAGGCTGGGCATCCACAGCCCAGGTCCATACACCTCGGTGATGCGCAGGGAGACGATCTCCATGCCGTACAGCGAGTTGTAGGCGCTGCCGAGCAGTTCGCCGGCCACCTTGGTCACGCCGTACACCGTGGTAGGTGCGGGCTTGACGTCTTCGGTGATGGGCCCGGGTTCGGAGATGTTGCCCAGCGCGCACTCCGACGAGAAGAAGACGATGCGACGGACGCCCGTCATCCGCGCTGCCTCGTAAACCGCAAGCGTGCCATCGGCATTCGCGGCGAACGTGGTGACCGGCAGTTCGATGGAGAGCGCCGGGTGGCTCTGCCCGGCGGTGTGGATGATGCGATCCACCTCGTAGGTGCGCAGGGTGTCGGCGAGGCGCGGAATGTCGAACAGCTCGCCAAGGACCGCGACTACTCCGGCTCGGGGGTCAACGGAGTAGTCGCGGTTGTACATGATGACCCGCTCGCCGTCGGCCAGGAGTTGGTCCACCAGGTGGCGGCCGACGAAGCCGCGGCCGCCGGTGACGAGTGTGGTCATCGTTGTCTTCCTTTTCCTTGGCGTTTGCCGTGCTGATCACACTGCCGTCGCCGCGCTACAGGCGGCAACGAGTGAACTGTCGAGGCTCGTTGTCTGTCCTTGTGCGATTGCACAAGGCGACTTCATGGGCTTGTGCGGATTCGCGGCCGCTCGACGGGTGTGATCCACGCATCATTGACCAACGGAAGTGACCGACTTGGAGTGCGACTGGTGAACACACAAAACATCGACGACGAGCCCGACGTCCTGATCATCGGGGCCGGAGCTTCCGGTGGGGTGGCGGCCCTCGAACTGGTTCAGCATGGCCTGAAGGTCGTCTGCCTGGAGCAGGGCGGCTGGAACCTGCCCGACGATTTCACCGCGGGCAAGCCGGAGTGGGAGCTGACCCGGCTCAAGCAGTGGAATGCCAGCCCCAACGTGCGCCAGAACCAGGCCGACTACCCGATCGACAGCAGCGACAGCCCGGTAGAACCGTTGATGTTCAACGGGGTTGGCGGCAGTACCATCATGTTCTCCGGGCACTGGGTGCGTCCCATGCCGTCGGACTTCCGGGTCAAGACCCTCGACGGGGTCGCCGAGGACTGGCCGTTCACCTACGACGACCTGCGGCCGTTCCTGGATGAGGTCACCCACCACATCGGCGCCTCCGGACTGGAAGGCGACCCGGCCTATCCCGACTCGCACACCTTCCCGCTGCCGCCGCTGCCGATCGGTAAGTACGGGCTGGTCGCCGCGAAAGGTATGGACAAGCTCGGTTGGCACTGGTGGCCCGCGCCCAATGCCATCGCGTCCCGCAAGTACAAGAACCAAGAAGGCTGCCAGCGTTATGGCGCCTGCGAATCCGGTTGCCCGGTCGGCGCCAAAGCCAGCACCGACATCACGCACTGGCGTGACGCGATCAAGCTCGGTGTACAGCTGGTCACCGGCGCCCGCGTCAGCCGGCTGACGGTGAACAAGAGGGGCCTGGTCACCGGTGCCGAATACATCGACTCGGGCGGCGCCCTGCAGCATCAGGGCGCGCGGGTGACGGTGCTGGCGGCCAACGGAATCGGCACCCCACGCCTGCTGCTGAACTCGGCGCCTGACGGTCTGGCCAACTCCTCGGGCCTGGTCGGCAAGCGACTCATGACCCACCCGTACGCCTCGGTCTACGGCGCCTACGACGAAGACCTGGAGACCTGGCTCGGTCCCGCCGGCCAGGCGCTGCAGTCGCTGCAGTTCTACGAGACCGACACCAGCCGCGGGTTCGTGCGCGGCGCCAAGTGGAACCTCATGCCCACCGGCGGCCCGCTGGCGCAGACCCTGTGGGAGCCGGGCAGCAACTGGCGCGACAATTTCGGTGCCAACTTCCATCCGCGCCTGGCGCGCACCTTCGGTCGCTACACCGAGTGGGGCATCACCACCGAAGACCTGCCCGACGAATCCAACACGGTCACACTGGATCCTGACGTCACCGACTCCGACGGCATCCCCGCCGCCAAGATCCACTATGAGATCGGCGAGAACTGCCGGCGGATGCTCGACTTCAACGTCGCGCGGGCCGTCGAGGCCCACGAGGCCGCGGGTGCCGTTGAGGCGCACCCGGTTCCGGTGGTTCGGCACAGCGCCTGGCACCTGCTCGGCACCACCAAGATGGGCACCGACCCGGCGACCTCTGTCGTCGACGAATGGGGCCGCACGCACGACATCCCGAACCTGTTCGTCATCGACGGCAGCACCATGGTCACGTCCACCGGGATGAATCCCACCGCCACGATCATGGCCGTCGCGCTGCGCTCCATGCGGCATCTGGCCGAAACCCGCTCCAGTATCCCGACGGCATTCTGAGGACGACCCATGCTCACTTCCGCACAGCGCCAGGTGTTCGCCACCTTGGCCGACGCTCTCATTCCCGCGAGCGACACCATGCCGTCGGCCACCACAGCGGACGTCTCCGGCGTCCTGCTCGATCAGGTCCTGCGCTACCGGCACGATCTCGTCGACGATCTCACCGCGGCACTCGACGCCAGTGCCGGAAAGGATGCCGAAGCCGCGCTCGACGACCTCGCGATCGGGCAGCCCGAGCAGTTCGAGGCGCTCACCGTCCTGGCGGCGGGTGCCTATTTCCTCAGTCCCGCAGTCAAATCCGCCATGCCCTATGACGGCGCGCCCCGCGCGGCCCGCGACGACATGGACACCTACATCGACATGCTCGAGCACGTCGTCGACCGCGGCTTCGTCATCCGCTGATCCTGCCGTTCTTCACCGAACATTCTGAAATCATCACCACACCAACGTGTAAGGACGTGTCCCATGCCGCATGACAGTGGCTCGAGGGTCGAGTATCTGACCATTCAACCGGTGCCGGAATCTCAGCGCACCGGAAAGGTGCGACACCTGTTCTCGTTCTGGTTCACAGTCCAGATCATCCCGCTCGCGGTGGTGACGGGCCTGCTCGGACCGACGATCTACAAGCTCGACGTCACCTCCACGGTCATCGCGATCATCATCGGCAGCGTCGTGGGTGCCGTGTTCATGGCGCTGCATTCGGTGCAGGGCTCGGGTCTCGGTGTGCCGCAGATGATTCAGGCCCGCGCACAGTTCGGCATGTACGGCTCGCTGCTGGTGATCGTCGTGGTCATCCTGGCCTACGTCGGCTGGATCGTCTCGCTGATGGTGCTGGCGCAGCAGACCCTGGTCGCGGTCTTCCCATCGTTGAATACCACTGTCGCGCTTGCCTTCAGTACGCTCGCCACCCTGGTCACCGTCGTCGTCGGCTACCAGCTGATCCTGCGGATGAATCGGGTGATGGTCTGGCTCTCGGGTCTCGCCCTGCTGCTCACCCTCGGCTATACCGCGGTCGCCGTGATGCACGGCGGCACCGGCAGTGGCGGTTCGGCCGGCTCGTTCAACTGGATCGGCTTCCTGGGCATGGCATCGGTCGCCGGCATCTGGCAGCTGTCGTACGCGCCGTACGTCTCGGACTACTCCCGCTACCTGCCGAGCTCGACGACTCCGCGTTCGGCCTTCTGGTACACGTATTTCGGCACCCTCGTGGGTGCCGTCGGAGCCATGATCGTGGGTGCTCTCCTCGTCGCGGGCCTCGGCTCTGACGCGTCACTGGCGAGCCTGTCGCGCATCATGCCGGGACCGCTGTTCGTCTTCGTGATGCTCGTGTTCTTCTTCGGTGCGGTCGATGCCGGCGTCATCAACATGTACGGGTCGTCGCTGTGCACCCTGACCTGTATCCAGGCCTTCAGGCTGAAGTGGTCACCGAAGTCCTCGGCCAGGAACATCACGGCGACGGTGATCGCGGCGGTCGTTTTCGTCGCCGCCATCGGATTCTCCGACGACTTCCTCGTTCAGTACTCCAACTTCATCAGCATCCTGATTTACCTGTTGATCCCGTGGAGCATCGTCAACCTGATCGACTACTACGTCATCAAGAAGGGGCACTACGACGCCGCCTCGTTCAGTGACCCGAAGAGCGGGTACGGCGCCTTCAACGTCCCGGCGGTGCTCAGTTACTTCCTCGGCTTCGTCATCCAAATCCCTTTCATGTCAACGGCGTTCTATACGGGCGGGGTGGCCAAGGAGATCGGTGGCATCGACACGGCATGGATCGTCGGTACAGTCGGGACGTTCTTCATCTACCTCGGCCTGATCAAGCTGTGGCGGGTGCGCGCGCCCGGTCAGGTACAGAGTGCACTCGCCGCCGAGGTGGCACCATAAGCCAGTTGTCCGCAATCGCGTTCGGTGATCTCGTCGCGAGATACGGTTGACCGGTGAGCATCACGGTTCGCGAATTGCTGGACATGCCGCACCTGCAGTTGCGACTGCACTCGGGCAAGGCCGGCCTGGACCGCCAGGTGACCTGGACGCACACGTCGGACCTGCCCGAGCCCTGGCAATGGGTCAGTGGCGGCGAGTTGTTGATGACCAACGGCATGTCGTTTCCGGCCGATGCCGACGGCCAGGAGCACCTGCTCGACGAGCTGCACCGGATCGGCGCCAGCGGGCTGGCCATCGGCGAACAGATGTACTGCCCGAAGCTCACAGGGCGATTCACCCAGGCGAGCGAACGCCTCGGGCTACCGGTGCTCTGGATCCGCTATCCCATGCCATTCGTGGCGATTTCACGCGCCATTGCCGAGGCCACACTCCTCGAACAGTCTCAGCGCCTCATGCGCACGGCACGCATCTACGACGCGCTGCGCCGCACGACCGGAGGCGATGTGGCCCGGTCCCGCACCGCCGATGCGCTCACCAAGGAGTTGCGGTGCCCGGTCTTCGTCTGCGACCGCGTGACCGCGGAGGCGTATCACCCCGACGGCCCGCATCCGCCGGCAGACGTGAAAGCCACTGTCCGGACGGCGTCGCAGGGCACGCTGGTCGCCGGAGCCCGCTCGGTGCTGACGCCCGGCGGCGTGGAAGTCCTGGTCGGCGAGGTACCCACGCACGACAACGCGGTACTGGCCGTGATCCGCGAGGGCAGCGTCGCCCTCGACGGCGTCCTCGTCCAGCATGCCGCGACCGTCGTGGCACTCGAGCTGTCCCAGACGCACCTGGCACTCGAACACACACGTCGTTCCGGCGCCGAGCTCACGGCGCAGCTCATGGACGGCAGCATCGACCGGCGGGGCGGACGCCGTCAATTGCTTTCCCTGGGACTGGATCCGACGCACTCGGTCTTCGTCTCGGCGACCGGCGCCGATGAACGACGGCTGCGGGATCTCCATGTTGCCTTGTGGCGCCGTCGAATACCGCACGTGACGGCATTCCGGTCGGGTGTTGCCCACGCCGTCATCCCGGGTACCGACGACGCCGTCGAGGCCATCGTCGGTTCGCTCGGTCCGAGCGCCAGGGTCGGTGTCAGCCGGGCAATGCAATCCATGAGCCGCTCTGCGGAGTCGGCACGAGAAGCGACCTGGGCGCTGGGCACCGCGCAACGCACAGAGGAGCAACTGGTCCGGTACGGCAGTGCCACATCATGGTTGGGAGTCGGTGGGGTCGACGATGCCCAGGCCATGGTGGAACGGTGGTTGGGCCCGCTCATCGAGCATGATGCGCAACACCGGACCGGGCTGGTCGAAACCTTGGAGGCATTTCTGGCCAACCAGCGGTCGTGGCAGCGCACGGCCGAAGCGCTCAACGTGCACCGGCAGACAGTGCTCTACCGCATTCACAAGGTAGAAGAACTGACCGGTGCACATCTGACCGATACCGCCGATATCGCTCAGCTATGGCTGGCGCTCCGGTCACGAGACCTGTTGGGCGGCAGCGCATGACGCAGAACGGCGCGCCGGTACGCTGTTGCGGGGCGGATCAGGTCAGCCGGCCGGCGACTGCTTGAAGCGGCGGACCATGAGGGCCACCACCGCGCCGATGGCCAGGACGACGACCGAACCGACGACATTGACCAGTCCGTTGGCAACGTCGAACGGGAACGTGAAGATGATGCCGAGCAGGACGGCCACCTGCAGCACCAGGCCGACGCCGACGACGCCACTCAGCCTGGTGTGCAATGCATGCAACGCGGCGGTCGGCGTGAGCGAGGTGGTCGTGGGCATGAATCGCGCCGCGACGAACTGCGTCATCGGCTTGCCGATGGCGCAGCTCGCCAGGAAGACCGCGGCGGCCACCCCGCCGACCAGTGTCTGCCCGGCCAGCACCAGCCGCGGATCCGTGGTCATCAACGCAACCGCCAGGGTGAGGCCGAACATCAACATCAGGTACCCCGAATACGGATCGAGCCGGCGTGCTTTCACGAGCCCGTACGCCACCGGGATGCCGGCGACGATCTTGGCGGCCAGCAGTGCGCAGTACTCGGAATGCCCGGTGGCGCGAAGTCCGTAGAACGCGACCAACGGCGTTCCGACCTCGAGAACGGTCCGGATGATCGCGCGCCGTTTGGCGGCCGATCCGTCGGCGCCCGGGCGGTCGACCGGCTCCGGTTCGATGGTGTCGATCGACATGGCGGTCATGGTGATGTCCTTCCCGGACGAGTCGGTGGGGTCGCAGTTCAGCGATGCCTACAGCGTCCCGCTCGGCCGGCCGCGGGTCTGTCGGGCGACCGGCCGATGTGGGGAGGAAATCGATGTCCACCGATCGGGGGAGCCGCTGACGGTGGCCGCCCGGCCATGCCCGCCAAATACCCACGTCAACCGGCCTGTCCGCGCTAGTGTCGTCACGACTTCACTCCCGTAAGGAGATTATGGCCATGGGCAGCTACCGGACCGTCCTCGTCGGAACTGACGGCTCAGAATCGTCGATGAAGGCGGTCGAGCACGCCGCGGTGTTCGCGGCGCAGCAGGGCGCGAAGCTGGTGATCGCGACGGCGCATCTCCACGAAGTCGAAAAGGGCGGGTGGGCACGGCCGGCCGCACCGGAAAAGGCAAGTGATCGCCGGGCCGAGGACGCACTGGGACGCGATGGTGGGTACCGGGTGCACGGTGACGCCCACGTGTATGAAATCCTGCGCGACGCAGGCGAACTCGCGCGCGGCATGGGCGCCCAGGACGTGGAGGAGCGGTCCGTCATCGGCGCGCCCGTCGAGGCGCTGGTCAGGTTGTCCGCAGATGTCGGGGCAGAGCTGCTCGTCGTCGGCGATGTCGGGCTGAACTCAACGGCCGGGCGATTGCTGGGTTCGGTCCCCGCCGACGTCGCCCGCAAGGCCAAGATCGACATCCTGATCGTGCACACCGTCGACTGACCGCGCGAGACTGCGAACCCATCTGCGACAGAGCATCTTTGGCGATTCGCTACGTCGTGGTGGTCGGGTCGAACTCCGCGGCAAGCGCGTCGAGTTGCTGCGCCGTTCCATGTTCCCGCCAGCTCGGCTGCTCCTGGCCGGGGAGATACATGCCGTGCTCGGTCAGCACCAGCAGGGTGCCGGCAGCCTCTTTGTGGAACTCGACGCTGGTAACCGACACGGTCGACAACACGTCGCCGGTACGCAGCGTCGACGTTGTGAGAATCCGTTCGTTTGTGGCGATCTCGACGTACTTTGCCTCGAAGGTCAGCGACCGACCCTGTCCGTCGAACCCTCTGGCCGTCTCGAGGCCGCCGACGACGAAGTCCTGCGAGTGCTCTGCGCCTTGGGCCATCCAGCGCTTGCGCGCGTCCGGATTCGCCCACGCGTCGAACACTCGCTCGACCGAGGCCGCATAGTGGCGTTCCAGCGTGAAAGTCGAATGCGTGACGTTCATGATCACTGCTCCTTCAGGTAGTCGTCGAGTTGATCGAGTTGCCGTTCCCATTCCGTGCGTTGTTCGCGCAGCCAGCGTTCCGCCGCGCGCAGTCTCGTCGGTTCGATCCGGCAACTGCGAACCCGTCCGACCTTCTCTGTGACGACGACGCCCGCGTCCACCAGTACCTGGAGGTGCTGCATTACCGCGGGCAGAGACATCGCCAATGGCTCGGCCAGGGTCTTGACCGGCGTCGGCTGTTGCACAAGCCGCCTCACGATGGCCCGACGGGTCGGGTCTGCGAGTGCGTGAAAAACGCGACCGACGTCGTCAATCCCTGATTGGTTAGGCACCTACTTAAGTATCGTCTTCGGGTTCGGGTTGGTCAAGTAAATACTTAACTATTGCTCGCGGCTTTGGCGAAGCGCTCGCTGCCAGGCGACCCGCCATGGGAACCTGATGTCCATGTCCACGCACGACTTTGCGACCTACGAGGAATTCGGCCGCAAGTTCTTCGAGGTCGCGGTCACAGCTGACCGCGTTGCCGAGGGCTTCGGCACGATGGCCGGCGACACCTTCGAGCTGGGGCCCTTTCCAGCTGGTCCGGCAGGCATAGCGCGGGTGACCGCCCGGGTCAGTATCGAACAGCCGCAAGTGACGCGCAGGGATGGCGACATGATCGCCTTCGATGTCCGCATTCCCCTCGACATCGATCTGCTGATCGATCTGCGGGTGGACCGTTCCCGCTTCGAGGTCACGGGCGAGATCGCATTGATCGCCACTGCCCGCGCCGCCGAGCCGCTGCTGCTGATCATCGACATTCCGAAGCCTGAGCGCAAAGACATCACCGTGAACGTGACGTCGCAGACGTTCCGCGGCGAACTCCTGCGGATCGTCGCGGACGTCGACTCCGAGATCAAACGCGTCATCGCCAAGCAGGTGGGCCGCCGCATCGAAGCGCCCGAGGCCCAGTCGGCCAAGGTTGTCGACATCGGTAAGCGGATCGCCAGCGCGTGGACCGGTATCTGATCGCGACGACGAAGGTGAGGCGATAGCGCCGCCCGCGCCATGGCGCGGCTCAGCCCGCAGGCGCAACGCCGTTCAAGACGAAGTCGATGACCTCGCCGGCCACATCGCGTTCTGTCTTGCCCGAGCCGACGGCATTGTGCAACAGCGCCGTCATCATGACCGCGCCGAAAATGCTGATCGCGTCGCTGCGCGGATCCGCGACGTGCCGCAGGGTGCCGTCCGCGGCGCCGGCCTCGAGCACTCGAGCGATGGGTTCGTAGAACGCGTGCTGAACGGCGGAAGCGAGGTCGGGGAGTCGGATTGCCCGTCCCAGGTCGCCAACCAGCGCCATGCTGGTCCCCGGGCGGTTCATCGTATGAGCGACCTGCGCGGTGATGACGGCGACGAGCCGTTCCTTGCCGCTGCCGACGGAATCGGCGGCAGCGGCAACGTCGCGGGCAAGGTCGCCCAGTGAATCCCGCAGTAGAAAGCCGAGGATGTCGTCCTTGCCGGTGAAGTAGTAGTACAGCGTGGCCTTCGGCACGCCGGACGCGGCCGCGATCTCTTCGATCTTGGTGTTTTCCAGGCCCTTGGTGGCGATCAGATCGGCTGCGGCATAGAGCTTGCTCGCCACTGCCGCGGGCACTGTCCGTCCCGATTGTTCAACCACGAATCGAAGTCTACGAGCAGCTGGCGGGTGGAATTCCGCGACCGTGGAACCCGCATTCAAACTGATATGTTGTACTCAGAGTCTAAACCGTCAGTACTAGATGCGTGTCGGAAGGGATCACCATGAGCAGCGTCACCGCAGACGTGGTTGTGGTCGGCTACGGAGCTGCCGGCGTATGCGCCGCACTCGAAGCGCGAGCTCAGGGAGCGGATGTCCTCGCCATCGACCGATTCAACGGGGGTGGTGCGACACAGGTGTCCGGGGGCATCATCTACGCCGGTGGCGGCACCTGGGTGCAGCGTCAGGCCGGTATCGACGACAGCGCTGACGCGATGTACACCTACCTGCACGCCGAGGTCGGCGACTCGGTGCGCCCGGAAACGCTACGGCGGTTCGTCGACGGCAGCCCCGCGATGATCGACTGGTTGACCGGACACGGCGTGCCGTTCGAGGCGTCGGTGTGCCCGTACAAGACGTCGTACCCGAACAACAAGTACTACCTGTACTACTCGGGCAGCGAGAACTCCGGCCAGTTCCGGGCGCTCACCCCGCCGGTCCAGCGCGGCCACCGCGCCAAGGGGCCGGGCGCGTCGGGGAAGAAGATCTACCAGCCACTGGCGGCCTCGGCGACTCGTGCCGGGGTGCGCACGATGTTCCACACCCGAGCCGACTCCCTTCTGACCGACGCCACCGGGCGCGTGGTGGGTGTCCGCACCAGCACCCTCGCACACGCCCCGGCGTGGGTGCAGCGACGCTACGCGACGTACGCCGCGCTGGCGGTGAAACCGGGCATCTACTACCCGCCGCTGCGCGCGGTGATGGATCGGCGCCTGGCCGCCCTGGAGCGCCGGTACGCGCAAACGGTCGACGTCCATGCCCGTAAAGGCGTAATCCTCTGTGCCGGTGGCTATATCGCCAATCGAGAGTTGATCGAACACCACGCTCCCGGATATCGCGAGGGCCTTCAGCTCGGAACCAGTGCGGACGACGGCAGCGGCATGCAGCTCGCCGTCGATGTCGGCGCGGCCGCCGATCGGCTCGACAACGTGTCCGCGTGGCGGTTCATCACCCCGCCCAGTGCCATGCTCGGCGGGCTGGTCGTCGACGAACAAGGGCAGCGCTTCATCGACGAAACCCGGTACGGCGCAGCGATCGGCAACGCGATGGTTCAAGGCCACAACGGTCGGGGATGGATTCTGGCGGACCGGACGCTGCTCGAGCAGGCGCGCAAACAAATGCCACAGCAAGCGATTTGGTTTCAGCGCCTGCAGATGGAGGCCATGTTGCGGACCGATCGTGTCGAGGGGGACACGATCGAAGCCGTGGCCGCCAAAGCGGGTGTCGACCCAGTGGGACTCCACCAGACCGTCACCGAACACAACGACGCCGCGGCCGCGGGACGCCCGGATCCGATGGGTAAGCCGGCCGAGTTCGTCCACCGCGTCGAGCGGGGGCCGTTCTCGCTCATCGCGATCTCGATCAAGCGCAGCCTGATCAATCCGTGTCCGATGTTCACCCTCGGCGGCCTCATCGTCGACGAAGAGACGGGCGCGGTGAAAACTCCGGAGGGACAACCGATCGACGGCCTCTTCGCGGCAGGGCGCACGGCGATCGGCATCTGCGCCAACTCATATGTGAGCGGACTATCGCTGGCCGATTGCGTGTACTCAGGACGGCGGGCCGCAGCGCATGCCGTCCGGCACCCGTCCATCTCTGCTCAGTGAGATCGGAAGCGGCACAACTGATCACGCTGAGCGGCCGGCGCATGCGACCGCGAGCGCTTGCGCGTGGGGAGCCAGGAAAGCAACCAACGTCTCCGAGTCCGCGACCCTGTGCGTGGGTGCAGAGGCGGCCAGCACGGCGATGAGACGGCAATCCTGACCGCGGATCGGGACGGCGAGGCAGCCGTGGCCGGGTACCAGCAGCCCGCGCTGCGAGGCGAATGCCGGGCGCTCGCCGCGCGCGTCCGCGGAGACGATGCGTCCGATGGCCGAGCAATCCGGCTCGGCGACGATGCGGTCGGGATCCGACAGTGGGAAATCCGGATCGATGTCGAACAGTTCCAGTACCGGCTGCGTGGCGGGAGCCAGAGGTCGATGCAGCACCAGGTGTATCCCGAACCGGGCTTCGGCGCGTACCGCGTCCACCGCCTCGCGCACCCGGTCCGCGGGTGTGGACGGGATGCCGACGAGCCGATCGATCCGGCGTCCCAGTGCGAATCCACCCAAATCGGGAGTGCGGACCAGGTATTCGCTCTCGACCAAGACCCCGAGCAAGCGGTACGCAACCGACCGCGACATCCGCAACCGATAGGTGATCTCCAACGCCGTGACTCCTGGCCCCGCAGCCGCCACTTCTTCGATGATGGCCAGGGCGGCGAGCGCGGAGCGCGATCCCGCATCCGGCCGCAACGCGCGTGTCATGGCGAGCCCCGCAGATAGCCGCGCCAGACCGCGGACCGGACTGTTCCGGAGTGCGCGCCAATCGATGCGAAAGCATCCGGGCGGCGGGCTCGTACCCAGTAGCCGACGGCGGCCCACAGCAGCATCCACGCGGCCGACACCGCCGCGCCGGACCACGATGGACCGGCGACCGTCAAACCCCAGAACCCAGCCACCACTGCGGCGAGGACCACCGCGCACGCTGGTCCGATTACCCACACCACGCGACTGGGTTCACCAAGGTGCCGCAGCATCAACGGCATCGCGCCGGCGAGCGCGGCATACGCCAGCAGGTAGCCACAGACCGCCCCGACCACCAAGGATCCGCACACCGCTGTCGGGTTGGCACCAAACGCGCTGACCGCGAACGGCACCCCGAACACGGCCGCCGTGCACACCGCGATCCCCACCGTCGGCGCCTTGCTGCGGAGATCGGTGTGGCCGAGGACTTCTGGGAGCACGCCTTCACGGGCCAGGGACAACAAGACGCGCGCCGCCGCAGTCGTGGACGCCAACGCGCAGGCGAAAAACGACAGAGTCGCCGCGAGATATACCGCCGGCACCAGCATCCGGCCGCCGGGACTGGCCGCCAGTGTCTGGAACCACGAAGTGGGCGTCGCGCCACTGAGCGATTCGGCCTGTGCCAGGGTCGCAAGCAGCACAACGGACCCGCCCACCAACAGTGAACCACGGACGGCTGCCGGCACCGTACGCAGCGGGGCGCGCGTCTCGACCGACAGCACTGTGGCGCTCTCGAAACCGACGAACGCCGTCATCGCCACCGCGATACCGCCGGCCAGTCGGTCGATATCGGGGACGGGAAGCAGCGCGGCCTCCTGCAGGATGTGTCCGTCACCGTGACAGAGCAGCCACAACGACACTGCCACCACGAGTAGTACGGCCACCGCTTCGGTCACCAGTGAAACCCGCGCTGACAGCCGGATTCCGCGAACCAGTACCAGCCCACTGGCCACCGCAAATCCGAGCGCGCCGACCGCGACGAGCCATCCGTGCGCCGTCATCCCCGCCGTGGACGCCAAGCGCAACGCGAACGACGACGATTCCGTGACGGCGAACATTCCCGTGCCGAGGTACCCGAGCAACAGTGCGCCGGCGGTGAGGAATCCGGACATCGGTCCGACACCGATGGCAGCGCAAGTGTAGAGGGAACCGGCAGCGGGCACGCGCCGGGCAAACCCCCGCACGAGCCACGACACCACCAGGGTGATGGCAAACGCGGTAGCCATGCTCGCCACGACGGGACCGCCTTGCGCGGCGACGAGTACGGGGATCGCGGTCGCGGCGCCGCACGGCGCCATCGCGGAAACGGACTGTGCCGCAACATCCGCGGCACCCAACGCCCCTTTGTCCAACCCGCCGAGGCGGGTCCGCGGGCCCAGGCCTCGTAGCGGCAGCGGTTGGTCAGAGACGAGCATCGCCGAGTATAGGAACTCTCCTGTTTCTTCAAGGTTTCCCGCCCGTGTCGCCAACATATCCCGCACTGGGACAACGCTTCCCACACGAATCGCCACCGACGCAACGTGACCGACACCGTCGCGCAAAGGCCTGGCCGCACGCTCGTCGGCACCCAGTTCCCTTCGATACCAACGGAGGTCACGTCATGACAGTGGAATCCACCTCAGTTGCCCCCAGTGAGTGGTGCGGACCACATCCGGCCGCCGACGCATTGGGTGAACTGAACGCCGACATCGCGACGGCGCTCTCTGATGCCAGTACCCGTCGGCGTTTCGATCCGTTTGTCGACATCGACTGGGATGCACCGGAAAATACGGTGCAAGAGGACGATCCGCGTTGGCAGCTGGACTCCGATATCGCGCCGCTCGCGGCGACCGACTGGTATGCGCGGCAACCTCTCGAGCAGCGCGTTGCCATGGGTCGGTGGCTGACCGCGAACATTCTCAAGGTCACGCTGCAGTTCGAAATGATGCTGATTCGCGGCGTGATTCACCACGCCGGCACCTTGCCGAACGGCTCCGCGGTGTTCCGTTATCTACTGCACGAACTGACTGACGAATGCCACCACATCCAGATGTTCCAGGAATTCGTCAACCGCACCGGCGCCGACGTTCCCGGGATGCGCAGAGGCTCCCGGTTCTTCGGGCCGATCCTGGGCTTCATCGGTGGCTATGCCAACATCTTCCTGTTCATCGGAGTGCTGTGTGGCGAGCAGCCGCTGCATTTCCAGCAGACGCTGCAACATCGTGGCGCGGCCGCCGTGCCCCCGCTGCTGAACAAGGTCACCTCGATTCATCTCGCAGAGGAGGCCCGGCACATCTCGTTCGCCAGCCACTATCTGGCGCAGGCGATCGCCGGCGTGGGTCGGTTCCGGCGGGTGTTGTACGCCTTGGCATTTCCCATCTATCTGCGCTGGTTGATCGGTGAGATGATCGCTCCGCCGCGGACGTTCGCCCGGCAGTTCGGGATTCCGCGGCACGTATTCAAGGCCGCCTACTGGCGCAGCGCCCGGTCGCGGCGGATGTTGGCGGAATCGGCCGCCGATGTCCGGCGCGTTGCCGAAGACCTCGGTCTGCGGACGGTCTGGTCGCGATGGGTGTGGCGTCTGCTGGGTATCGAAGGCCGGGTGCCGCGCTACCGCGGCGAGCCCGATCGCAGCCACCCATTCACCCGGACGACTCAGTTTCGAACGGTGACATGGGCGCGGGTGGCGGCCACGGGGATCATGGGAGGTATCGCCGTGGCCGGCACACCCGTCGGTTTACGGATCATCGCAGTAGCGACGCTGGGGGCGGCCGTCTGGGCGTCCTACCACCTGCTGCGGGCCCGTCGCGGTGGAGTGGTGGGTAACCAGCCGTTTGAGTGTCCCAGACTTCTGGTCTGGATCATGGTGTGCGGGATGATGATTCCCGCCGGCGGCTTGATCGGGCTGGCGCTGGTGGTGTCGATGATCCTCGCTCTGGCCGAATTCATGCCGGCGCTGTGAACACCGGTGTCAGCGTTCGCTCGATCCCACCAGATCGTCGTCCTCCGTCTTGTCCACCGGTGCGGGCCAGGCCGCGGGCACCGGGCGCTGGCGCACGATCTGCGGCCACCAGAACCACTTGCCCAGCAGCGCGGCGATCGACGGCGTCATGAACGACCGCACCACCAATGTGTCGAACAGCAGACCCAGACCGATGGTCGTACCGATCTGCCCGAGAATCACCAGCGGGCTGAAGATGAACGCTGCCATCGTCGCGGAGAACACCAAACCGGCTGCGGTGACGACGCTTCCGGTACCGCCCATCGACCGGATGATGCCGGTGTTGAGACCGGCATGCATCTCCTCTTTGAACCGGGACACCAGCAGGAGGTTGTAGTCCGCGCCGACCGCCAGCAGCAGGATGATCGCCAGCGGCACCACGACCCAGTAGAGATGGATGCCGAAGATGTACTGCCACACCAGAACCGACAAGCCGATCGAAGCGCCCAGCGACAGCACGACGGTACCGACGATGACGGCCGCGGCCACGATGCTGCGGGTGACGATCACCATGATCAGCAGGATGAGTGCGACTGCCGCCAGCGCGGAGATCAACAGGTCGTACTTGGTGCCCTCTTGAATGTCCTTGTTGGTGGCGCCGATACCGGCGACGTAGATCTTGGCGTCCGACATCGGTGTCGCCTTCAGGGCATCGAATACCGCGTCCTTGATCGCGTTGATGTGCGGGATGGCCTCGGGGTTGGCGGGGTTGCCCTGGTGGGTCACGATCATTCGCGCGGCCTTGCCATCTGGCGACAGGAACAGCTTGAGCCCGCGCTTGAAGTCGGCGTTGTCGAAGGCCTCGGGCGGCAGATAGAACGTGTCGTCGTTCTTGGCGTCGTCGAAGGCCTTGCCCATGGCGGTGGCATTCTTCAGCGCTTCATCGCTCTGGGAGTTGGTGCCACCGGTGGTCGCGTAATTCGACAGCGTCAGTTCGCGATTGCGTTCCTGGATGGCGATCTGCGGCGGGATCAGCGCCACCAATTGCGGCTGCAGGGCATCCAATTTGTCGAGGCTGGCGGTGATGTTGCCGAACTTGTCGGAGAGATCGGCGATTCCGTCCAGGGAGTCGAACACCGACCGCAATGCCGAGCACATGGGGATGTCGAAGCAGTGCGGTTCCCAGTAGAAGTAGTTGCGCAACGGACGGAACTGGTCGTCGAAATCGGCGAGCTTGTTCCGCAGGTCGTTGACCGTGACGACGGTGTCGTGGAACGCCTCGACCTGTTCATGGGTCGCCGCGGCGCTCTGCTTCTGCAGCGACAGCTGCTGCTTGAGCACACCGATCGTATTGTCGATCTCGTTGGCCTGCTTGAGCAGATCGTTCGCCCGGTCCTTCTGGTAGCCCAGGTTCATGATCTGGCTCGCACTGGATGCGCTGATCTGGAACGGGATGGAGCTGTGGGTGATCGGCGTGCCCAGCGGGCGCGTAATCGACTGCACCAGAGCAATTCCCGGCGTGTGCAGCACGGCCTTGGCGGCGCGTTCGAGGATCAGCATGTCCGCCGGATTCCGCATGTCGTGATCGGCTTCGATCATCAGCAGCTCGGGATTGATCCTGGCCTCGGTGAAGTGCCGCTCCGCGGCTTCCATGCCGACAACGCCAGGTGCGCTGGCGGGGATGTACGGGCGGTTGTCATAGCTCACTTCGAACCCGGGCAGTGCGAACACCCCGATGAGTGCGATCGCGCCGGTCACCACCAGGATCGGTCCGGGCCAGCGCACGATGGCCGTGCCGATCTTGCGCCAGCCCCGCGCCCGTTGAGCGACCTTGGGTTCCATGAGTCCGAAGCGGGTGGCGATCAACAACACCGCCGGTCCCAGCGTCAGCGCGGCCGCCAACGTCACGAGAACACCGATGGCCGCGGGAATTCCGAGCGTCTGGAAGTAGGGGAGTCGGGCGAAGCTCATGCAGGCGACGGCGCCGGCAATCGTCAGGCCTGAGCCGACCATGACGTGAACGGTGCCGTGCCACATGTCGTGGTAGGCCGAGATCCGGTCCATGCCCTTGCCGCGCGCCTCCTGGTAGCGGCCGACGACGAAGATCGCGTAGTCGGTGCCCGCCGCGATGGCGAGAAGCGTCAGCAGGTTCGTCGCATAGGTGGACAGACCGATGACGCCGGCGTGGGCGAGGAAGGCGACGACGCCACGGGCAGCAGCCAGTTCGACAGCGACGGTCAGCAGGACGATCAGCATCGTCACCAGTGATCGATAGACGAAGAGCAGCATGATGCCGATGACCAGGAAGGTGATACCGGTGACCTCGTTGGTACCGGCGCTGCCGACCTCGAAGTTGTCGGTCACCAACGGCGATGCGCCGGTGATGTATGCCCTGATACCGGGCGGAGGCGGATCGGCGGCGACGATCTTGCGGACGGCGTCGACGGAGATGTTGGACATCGCTTCGCCCTGATTACCGCGCAGATACAGCTGCGTGAGCGCGGCCTTGCCGTCCTTGCTCTGCGAGCCGCCGGCGGTGAGCGGGTCCCCCCAGAAGTCCTGGACGTGCTCGACGTGCTCCTTGTCGGCCTGAAGCCGCTTCACCAAGCCGTCGTAGTAGTTGTGTGCCGTGGGCCCGAGCGGCTGATCGCCCTCGATCACGAGCATCGCCGCACTGTCCGAATCGAATTCGTGGAAGACCTCGCCGATGTGCCGCATCGCGAGGATGCCGGGCGCGTCGGCTGCGTTCTGCCCGACGGATCGTTCCCAGCCGACGACTTCGAGCTGGGGCGAAATGGTGTTGGTGACGGCGGCGATACCGATCCAGATCAGCAGGATCGGCAGGGACAGCTTGCGGATGAGGCGCGCCGGAAGCGAGCCCTCGACGGCGGTATCGACTCCTCGCTGATGCTCGCTCATGCGGTCTTGTCCAGGCACGAGATGTATCCGTTCACGTGGTTGGAGGACCTTTCGTCCTTGACGATGCCGTTGACGGTGATGCGGCAACCGATGATGCTGCCGTCACCTTGAGCGCGCAGGTCGGCGTACATGGTCGGGTCGTCGGTGGTCAGCGCCTGTGACCACGGCAGGGTGACGTTCTCCACCCGCTGTGGCTGCGCATTGATATCGAGAAAGTTGATGGTCGCCGTGGAGCCGGGTGAACCGAACACCTCGAAGAGGACCCGTTTGGGGTTGTAACCGGTGTTCTCCAGGGCTTCTGAACCGGGCCGCGACAACTCGTTGTCGGAGCCGAAGATGCCCCGCAATCGGTAGACACTGAACCCGACGAGGGCAACCACCACGATCGCCACGATGGCGATCCACTGCCGCCGTGCCAACCTGCTCACCGAAAACTTGCTCAAGCCAAAGCCTTTCGACGCCCCCGCTGACGAACGGCCGAAGCTGTTCCGTCAAATCGTCCCGCAAAGGAGAACGGTACGGTACCGTACGCGCGATCGCAACCGAGTTGACATATGTGCGAAAGTCTGCGCTCAATGCCGTAACCGAGTGCAACACCGTGGTGTAACTCTGGTATTCCATCTGTGTGCGATCAGGAAGAGGTGTGGTGATGTCTGATGACACCTGCGATGCCTCGAGCTGCCCGTGGAGTGAGCGCGAGGCCGAACTCTTGGCGATCACGCTCGAGCTGTTGCAGGAGCACGGGTATGACCGGCTGAGTGTCGAAGCGGTGGCGACCAAGGCCAAGGCCAGTAAGGCGACGATGTACCGGCGCTGGCCGTCGAAAGCGGATCTGGTGCTGGCTGCCTTCATCGAAGGCACCCGAAGTTCCGCGGTGCCACCCCACACCGGCTCGCTGCGCGGCGATCTCCTGGAGATCGGCCGGGCGACGTGTCAACACGCTCAGGAGCACACGCCGACCATGCGGGCTGTGCTGAACGAGATGTCACACAGTCCGGGCCTGCAGGCGGTGATGCAGGAGAAGTTCGTCCTTCAGCGCAAGTTGGTGCTCGACGGCGTCCTTGCCGAGGCTGTCGAACGCGGCGAGATCGCTGCCGCCGCCATCAATGAAGAGATATTCGATCTGCTGCCGGGGTATCTGGTTTTTCGGGCGCTCGTCTCCGACCGGCCACCGACCGATGACACGGTGCGAATCTTGGTCGACGACGTGTTGCTACCCAGCCTCACGGGGCGCCGGTAGCGTGCTGTCGATCATCTGACGCGGTCGCCGATCCACACGCCGAGGGCGGCCAGCGCGAACACCGCACCTACCACGCTCGTACCGGTCCACCCCGAATGCGCGTACGCGACCGTGGCGGCGATGGCTCCGAGGCCTGTGCCGATCGAGTAGTAGACCATGTAGCCGCCGATGAGGCTCGTGGTCGCGGTGGGGTCGGACTCGACGATGATGTGCTGGTTGATCACGTGCAATGCTTCGCCCGCGAAATCGAGTGCGACCAAACCGATTCCGAGCAGGATCAGCGAGGTCGGCGTTTGGGAGATCGCCAGCCAGGAGGCGAGGAACACGACGAGCATGGCACCGGTGGCACGTTGGGTGTAACCCGCGTCGGCCCAACGGCCCGCACCCGACGCGCCGAGCGCTCCGGCGGCGCCGACGATGCCGAACAGCCCGATCTGCGTCACGGTCAGGTTCCAGGGTGCCGTAGCCAGCGGGAGTGCCAATGACCCCCACGCGGCTCCGAAGCTGGCGAACATCAACCCTCCGATGAGGCTTCGTACGCGAAATGCGTTGTCATACCGGGTGAGGGTGACGACAGAGGCGATCGCATGACGGTAGGGCACGGCGACTTTCTCGATGGTGTCGCGAGGGAGGGTCACGGCCAACCAACCGCAGACCGCCATCATGACAAGTGCCGCGATGACGAAGACTGCGCGCCACCCCCACAAGCCGGCAATCGACCCGGACACCGTGCGGGCCAACAGGATTCCGAGGACGACTCCGGTGGTGACGATGCCGACGGCCCGCCCGCGCCGATCCGGCGGGCTGGTCGCCGCGGCGAAGGCGGTGATCACCTGGACAACCGTCGAGGCCGCACCGAAAGCTGTGCTGCAGGCCAGGAACGTCCACGCCGACGGCGCCACAGCTGCGCCGAGCAGTCCGAGCGCGGTCACGGCCAGTTGTACGAGGATGACGCGGCGTCGGTCGAAGCGATCGCCCAGCGGCACCACCAGGATCAGACCCAGGAGGTATCCGCCCTGCGTCGCCGTCGTCACCCAGCCCAACTGAGCCGTTGACATGTGCAACTCGACGCCGAGGTTGTCCAGGAGTGGTTGGGCGTAATAGACATTGGCCACCGCCGCGCCACTGACGAAGGCGAGAAGCAACGCCATCGATGTGCCAATTGTCTGGTTCTGCCTGGAGTCGGGTTCGGTCGTGCACGACATTCGGTGGGCCATCCCTCTGGAGCATCCGACGAAGTGGTACTAGATTGCAACCAGACCATAAGCAGTCTGGTTGCAAATTGCAACCAGTGCGACTCGAGGGGTGTCATGAGCAGTCAGCTGGCTCGATCCACTTGTCCGGTATCGCGCACCGTCGACATCGTGGGGGACAAGTGGACGTTGATGATCCTTCGCGACGCCTTCGAGGGGTTGTCGCGGTTCTCGGAGTTTCAGCGCAGCCTGGGTGTCGCGAAGAACATCCTGTCGGGACGTCTGCGGCACCTGGTCGAAACCGGCGTGATGGAGTCGCGTCCCGACGCCGGCGGATCGTCCTATCGAGAATATGTACTCACTCCCAAGGGGGAGAAGCTGTTTCATCTCATCGTCGCACTGCGGGAATGGGGTGCCGACAACACATTCACCGACGGCGAACCCTGCACGTCGTACGTCGATTCGCGTACCGGCGTGCCATTGCCGAGATTGCAGTATCAATCGCCCGATGGCGACGAGATCAGACCTGAGCACACCCGGCCCGTACGGCCCGCCGGCTGGGTGGCTCCGTGACAGCGAATCAGGTTTTACCGGAACCGGTTTCGCGCCATCGGATGGTCATGCGATGGTTGCCACGCCGTCGAATTGGGATCGGTCTGCCCGCTCGAGCAGTTCGTCGCGCTGGTGGGGTTTCAGTGTCATGAGTGCCGTCGTGAGCTCACGAACGGTCTCGTCATGGGCCAGTCGGAGCCAGTCCAATTCGACGTCGAGCGCACGCGCATAACGGGTGTCGGCGTCGAAGTACGCGGCTTCTACGCCGAAGAATCCGGCCAACATCTCCGCGGTGCGCGGAGACGGGCACTTGCGAGTACCTGAGCGCAGTTGCGACAGGTATGGGGCCGACAATTGGTACCCGCGACGGGCGAGGGCCTCGGTAACCTCGAAGCTGCGATACGGCCCCCGCCCGGGCGGGCGAATGACGGCGAACAGTCGGTTGAGGCGTTCGGCGAAAGCCGCTGCGTCCGCTGAATATTGGCGTTGCTTGTTGCTGGCCACGCGATTCCCCCTTGAATCATGTAGTGGTGCAGTGACTTACGGTGTGCCAGTTGATGCCGGCTCGATCGTGGCGCCGAAGTGACCTGGTGATGACCGCCCGGGGGTGCGGCACCTGGGCGAGCTGCCGCAGGACGGTGTGCGGGCGTGCGCCCGTCACGACGAACGTTAGCTCACATTTCCGTGAATGCAACGACAGCTAATATTTGCGAAGAGTTGACGCGTCGGTAGGTTCGTGGAATTCTCGTGACATCAGTTGAGTGCCAGTAAAGCCGGGGGGCTTGGGGCCGGTCTTCTCAAGGGGGATGCAGTGTTTCGTGTTCTGCCGCGGGTATCGCGGTGTCTCGTGTCGACTTTCGCGTTGTTCACATTGCCGTAACGCCGACTGTGAGGTTGTCGGGTTCGGTGGTTGCTGGGTTCCGTTCGCGGGATTGACCGCGCGCATCGTCGCGCTGGACGACCACGTCAGCACCACACCGGCGAGCTTCGGCGGTAGCCGGTCTTGGCTCGGGGTCGCGCTCCGTGCCGCCTTGCATCGGGTGGTGCACGTTCGTGGGCATCTGGCCCCGACGCCATCATGCTGCTGCTTTACCACGTCACGGAAACGCCGCGGACGATAGGGAGACTCGAATGAATTCTGTTGGACGGCAAGACTGCTCCCGGCACGACTGCACAGAGTGGGCTGACGAGACCACGGGGATGGTGGCTCTGTTACGCGGCTCGCAGCTGTTGAAGCAGCCGCGTTCCGCGGCGCGCAACTCCGCACATATCCCCGGCATGATCAGCCAACCGCCACGTCCGGTTCGGGTGGCGTACTGGTGGGCCAACGCACTCCAAGCGCAGGGCTGGCGACTGCGTGCGTTGGGGGAGCAGCTCGCCGGTGGTGGCTTCATCGCGGAGATCGGGGTGGTGGGCGATGAGACATTGTGGGTGGTCTTTCCCCGCAACATGCCCGACGACGGCACCGAGGCGTCAGCGCTGGCAAACTTCCTTCAACGCTTGACCTATGACCAGCGGGACTACCTCCGCCGGCTCATCGCCACGGTGCCCGGGTACTCCCAGCGCGCGGCGCGGCCGTCCGCGCGAGCAGGTTCGATTCGGTGATCCAGGCGTTGATGACAGTGGTTGAACGTGAACGGCTTTCGGTCCCGGAGCCACTTGCCGACACGCTGCATACCTGGCCACGGCGAGTACGGAACCAATGTGTGGTGGGAGATTAGTGGTGTTGACGCCGAAGGTGAAGGACGAACTGGCCAGGACGGTCGTGCATCTGCCCAGTGCCCGCAAAGCCGAGGTGACCGCGCTGCTTCAGTTCGCGGGCGGGCTGCGGGTGGCGAATGGGCGTGTGGTGATCGACGCCGACGTCGACCGGGAGTCCGTTGCCAGCCGCGTGTGCAGGGACCTCAAGGACTTGTCCGGGTATGCGGCGGAGGTACGTGTACTGCCGAGCATCGGTTCGCGTAGTCGCTATCTGGTGCACGTCGCCCAGCAGGCAGAAGATGTGGCCCGATGGACCGGGTTGATCGACCGCTGGGGGCGGCCGGTCCGGGGTATGCCCGCACAGATCGTCGGCGGCAGCAGAGCCGAAGCCGAAGCGGTTTGGCGTGGGGCGTTTCTCGCTCGCGGGTCGCTGTCACTGGCGGGGCGTGCCCGGGGTCTGGAGGTGGAATGCCCGGGCATGGAAGCTGCCCTGGCGCTCACCGGAGCGGCACGCCGGCTCGGCGTGCACGTGAAGGCGCGACAGTTGCGCGGGGCCGATCGCGTCACGGTGCGCGACGCTGACACCATCTCCTCGTTGTTGAACCTGATTGGTGCCCAACAGACTCAAGCGGTCTGGCAACTTCATCGCGATCACGCGAACACCGGGACCGTCGGCGCGGCATTGGTGGATTCCAACCAACGTCGTGCACAGCAGTCGGCGATGACGACTGCGGTCAGGGCGCAACGTGCGCTGGAAATCCTCGGCGACAAGGCTCCCGCTCATTTCGTCGAGATCGCGCGTCTGCGGATCCGGCATCCTGACCTGTCGTTGGAGGACCTGGGTCGCCTCGCCGAGCCACCGCTGACGAAGCACGCAGCCGCTGGTCGTCTCCGGCGGGTTTTGGGAATGGCCGACCGCGAAGCAAAGCGCGCTGGGCTTGCCGACACCAGTGTGGTTGTCGCGGCAGGCTGATCTGAGCAGAACCGCTGTTACCCCAGCGGGTCGCCTTCGACGACGTCCGTGATGGTCACGTCGATCGGTCCGGCCGGATGCTCGCCGTTCTGATCGAGGTCATCGAGGATGGTGCGGATCGTGTCGAGCACCAACCGACGGATGTCGTCGCCCAGATCGCGCAGTTGAGTTCCGTAGCTTCCGGTGACGTCGATGTCGATGGCGCGCAGTACGGCGCCTTCCAGGGTGAAAGCAATTCGGGTCGGCTGGCAGACGAATCTGCGGCGGAGCTCCCGCGCCAGCAGGCTGCGCAGGGCGTGGTCACTGATGTACACCACTCCGGCACCGGTGTCCCGGGACGCCCGGATCGGCCAACCCGCGCGGGACGCCGCGTGCACCGCGGCACGCACTCTGTTGCTGATGGCGTCCCAGCCGGGTTCGGGCACAGTCCTCAGGTACGAAGCTGCGCGGTGCAGGAAGGGATCAGGCTCTGTCACTGCCACCTCCTCAACAGAACACGCAAAGTCTTGACAGCCCGAAGGTGGTGACCGCGCACCGCATCGGGGCTGAGGTGCAGCACCTCGCCGATTTCTGGGAACGTCATCTGCTCGACCTCCCGCATCATCCACACCGCGCGCTGGCGCACCGGCAGTTCCCCGAGCGCCAACTCGAGGGCATCCAGGAAGGCGGCATTGGACGCCGCGGTGAAGGGGTCCGCTGACGTGTCGGGCCCCGCCAACGGTTCCAGCACCCAATCTTCAACCGGCCGTGCGCGTTTGAGGCGGTGCGTGTCGGCGATCTTCCGGTAGCAGATCGCGAACAACCACGTCCGCAGTGACGAGCTGCCGCGGAAGGCACCGATCTGCTGCCACGCGGCAACGAACGTGTCCTGCACGACATCTGGGACGTCGGCCTCGTAGGCGAGCATGCGGCGCGCGTACCGGTAGAGCACGGGTCCATAGCGGTTGACGATGGCGTCGAACGCTTCGCGATCGCCGACGACCGCCGAGGCCCGTAAGGCCTCGTCGTCAGCGTCGCGTAGGTCGCCACCGGTTGGCGCTGTCACCACACTCCGCTCTCAGCTACGCTCCACCGCTCCTGAAATATAGGCCTTCGTACCAGAATTGGCGGTCGTCTGGGCTGTCTGAGGCGTGTTCAGCTGAGTAGATTTGCGATGTGTCCTGAATCACTCAAGAGGGACGTTCGGTTCGAGTTCTGAGTAACGACTACCCATATATCGACGTCGAAAGGGGAGCGGTGATGACCAGCGCACAGGCCGATGTGGAGCCGTCCGGCAAAGAAGTCAGCCCTTACCAGGGGGCACCTTTGGTGAGCTCGCAGGGCAAAACGACCATCGCGGACGTGGTCGTCTCCAAGATCGCCGGGATTGCGACCCGGGAGGTCAGCGGTGTCTACGACCTGGGTGGCGGGGCCTCACGGGTGGTCGGCGCCATCCGTGAACGGATACCTGGCGCCAGTGTCAACCAGAGCCAGGGCGTGTCTGTCGAGATCGGCGAGAAGCAGGCAGCGGTCGACATCGACATCGTGGCCGAGTACGGCGTGGCGATCGCCGACCTGGCCGCAGGCATCCGGCGGAATGTCATCGCCGCGGTCGAACGCATGACCGGCCTCGAGGTCACCGAAGTCAACATCACCGTGCACGACGTGCACCTTGACGGTGATGGCGGCGACGATGCCGACGCCGCGCCTGCCCGTGTCCAGTGATGCCCCGCCGGGGGACGGGGTTCTCGAGGATGCCACCGAACGCATCGCCGCCGCGGTGAGTGCCGTCGAGGGCGTGGCCGGTTTGCACCCGGGCATGTTCGGCGAGGTTGCCACCTATCTGCCCGGACGGCGGGTATCAGGCATTCGGATCGCGGCGGACCGTGTCGACGTGCATGTGAGTCTGGTGCTCGGCGTGCCCGTGCGGCCCACCGCAACCGCAATTCAGCGAGCTGTCGCTCACCTGACTGAGTTGCCTGTCGACGTCACGATCGAAGATCTCGTGCCGGTGACGCCAACGCCCGATCGCGGGCTGCAGTAGACCGCCGTGGTGCGGCGGCGCGACGAGGGGCGCGCCGCCACACCATGGGCAGCGAACTCGTAAGTGCCAGTACAACTTCGTTCTGCGGAAGGTTCACTTCATGACCTCATCGACACTGGGTCTGGTTGCGGGTCTGCTACTCGGCATTGCGGCGGCCGCCGGCGGACTTGGCGGTTTCCTCATCGCGCTGCTGCTCGGCGCGGCGGGCTACCTGATCGGCGCCCACCGCGACGGCGAACTCGATCTGGCCGCCTTGTTGCGGGGCCGAGACCGTGACTGATATCGAGGCGACCGAAGCCGATGCTGCTCAAGGTGATTCCGAGGATGACGGTGCCACCCGCGGCACCCTGACCGTTCGTGAGAAGGTCGCGCAACGGCTTGCGGTCCGGGCCGCGCTCGATACACCCGACGTGCTGCCATTCCCGGAAGGTCGCACGAAGCTCCCAGGTCGGTCTCTGCCGCAAGCGCAGCTGACCGTCACCGGCGACCGCGTCTCAGCCCACCTCAAGGTGACCGTGGCGTGGCCGGCGCCGGCGGTGGAGGTCGCACGTGCGGTCCAGCGCAACGTCGCGCAGACCTTGTCGAACATGGCCGGATTGCGGGTCGACCGCGTGGACGTCACCGTCGAGCAGTTCAGCACCGTCACCAAAGACACGAAAAGGACCCGATGATGACCGCCGACGACGTTGCACTACCGGCACCCGGCCGGTCCCCGGTCGCCGCTGCCACCGCCCGATACGTCGCGGTGGCGTTGGCGCTGGTCGTCGTGGGCGGCGGGGTCGTGTCTCTGCGTGAAGCCGGTGTCGAGCTGGGCTGGGTCGCCGGGACGCCCTGGATCGGGACGGCCATCACCGCGCTCGACGGCCTGCGCAGTCAGTGGTGGATGATGCCCGCCGGTGCCGTCGCACTGTTGCTGGGTATCTGGTTGGTTGTCGTCGCTCTGCGGCCCCGACGTAAGACGGTCGTTGCCGTCGACACCGGGGGATCGGTGTGGATGCGCCCGCGCGACGTCGCCCGACTGGCGTCACACGCGGCATCCTGCGTGCCTGGCGTCGAGGTGCTGAACTCGGCGGCCACCCGCCGCAAAGTCACCATGTATGTCGGAATCACCGGTATCGAGTCCGAGACCGCAGCGAAGGGCGCGATCGCCGCCGCCGTGGGCAGCGCGACCGAAATTCTCATCCCCGCACCGCGAATCGTCGTGCGCGTCGGCACGAGCGGGGCTGCATGAGCCTGCTGCCGACTGATTTCGTGGATCGTGCGGCGACATTCGTCGCAGGGATAGTCGTGACCTGTCTAGGGGCCGCGGCCGCTCTGTGGCCGACGCATCTGGTGCGTGTGGCTCCCGAACGCATCAGCGCAGGGCCGGCCGTGCGTGCCACCACCTCGACGTGGTGGCCCTGGGAACTGGCCGGAGCGGGCGCAATTCTGGTGGTGGTCGGCCTGGTCTGGCTCATTGCGCATGTGCCGGTCCGGAAGGCGCAGGTCCTGCGCGTTCCCGGCACCACCGACCCGGGATTCCTCACGGTGAACCTCGACGGTGTGGCCTCGGCGGCCGCCGCCGCGTTGGCGCAGGACTCGAATGTGCAGTCCGCCAAGGGCAAAACGCTCGCCGAGCGGGGCACGTCGACAGTGGAGTTGACCGTCACGACGGCGCACCCGGCCGGCCTCGCCGATGTCGTCTCCGCCATCGATGCGACCCTTGCCGACATCGCCCGGGCCACCGCGGGTACCAGCAACATCGTTGCGGCCCGCGCGGTTGTACAGATCGCCAAAACCAAACGCACCGGCTGAGCTCGCTGGGCAACGGATCACCCCTCGTCTGGCCGTCTCAGCAAACTTGAACTGCATCGAGGTAGTTTTGCCAGCGGAAGCCATCACCGTTCCGGCCGGCGTACAGCGGGCCGTGCGCAGGGAAATGGGCCGTCACCAGTCCGAGTCCTTCGTCGGCGCTGCGCTCGAGGATGGCGCGGCGCGTGTCGATCGCCCGCTGTGGGTTGTGGTCGGCGAAGAACACGAGGTCGGGATAGAGCGCCTGCACGGGGTGGTGCAAGGCGTCGCCGACGATGAGTAGACCGCCTCCGGGGCCGGCGATCTCGACAGCGAGATGTCCGGGCGTGTGTCCCGCAGCGTCGACCGCGCTGATCTGTGTGCCGCCGCTCGAATGAATGACGTCACCCGAGCTGACATCGCGGTGTGCGCCGCTTTGCAGGATGGGTAACACGCTGTCCTGGTAGACCCAGCCCGCGTCGCTCCGCCATTGCCCCGCCGGGGCTGACTTCCATTGTGCGTACAGGTATTCGAGCTCGGCGCCGCGAAACAAGTAGGTGGCGTTCGGGAAAGTCGGCGCCCATTCGCCGTCGACCAGACTGGTGTTCCAGCCGCAGTGGTCCAGGTGTAGGTGGGTATTGATGACGATATCGACGTCGGCGGGATGGAACCCCGCCCGCGAAAGCCGGTTCAGATAGTCGGTGTCGAGCATATGAAGGTCCGCGAAGTACGGTCGGTTCTTGTGATTGCCGGAGCAGGTGTCGATGACGATCACAGTGCCGTCGATCTCGACGACGTAGTTGTGGATCGCGAACAGCATCGTGCCGGCGTCATCGGTGATGGCGGAGGGTGCGAACAGCTGCTGCGCGGCATGCAGCTGTGAGTCGCTGATAGTGGGGTACCAGAGCCGGGGCGCGATCGGCCAGATATCCAACTCCGTGAGTTGCGTGACCGTCGCGCTTCCGACACCAAACGTGTGCACGGGGGTGGCCAACGCTGTTGACCCCGTATCTATTCCGGATTCTTCAAATGCCGGGACATCAGGCCGGATGGCGACGTTTGGAATGACCGACGACAGGGAATAGGTGAGTCAGCTGATGCCGTCGGCGCGTCACTCAGTGTGAGGAATCGAAATGGTCCACGAACTGGTATTCGCGTTACAAAGCCAGCCCGAAGCAGCCGGCTTCATCCTGCGGGGCATCAAGGGGATCTTTGTCGCGATCGGCAGTGTCATCGCCGCGATCATCTGTGCGGTGATCGCCGGCACGAAGGGCCGGAGTGCTCTCGGCTGGGGCGTCCTCGGCCTGTTCTTCTCGATCCTGACGTTGATCGTCGTGATCGTCATCCCCTCGAAGAAGTCTTGAGCCAAATGACATTTGGCGTCAATAACAGTCAGCACCACGGCAAAGGAGCCACCATGTCAGTTCGACGAATGATCTTGCTCGGAGGCGTCATCCTGCTACTGGTTGGCGTGATCGGCCTCCTGGTCCCGGTTTCGGCCTCGACCAGTGATGGCAAGGAGATCGGCTGCGGGAGCGCGCTATTCCAGGACCTGGACCAGGCTCGCTCGGCGAACGCGTCGAGCGTCGCGGGCGTACCCATCCTCAATGAGATTGTCCCGCATACGGACTACGTGGCACTGTGTGAATCGGAACTGTCCGGCCGCCGGACATGGTCTATTCCCGTTGCGATTCTCGGAATCGTGATCGCGGCGGCCTCCTTCGCGGTTCGCGGCGGGGCCGGCGTAGCCGCGTCGCACTGACGTAGCCAGGCCTCACGACGTCCGCGTGATGGGACGGTCACACCGAGGCGATGTAGTTGCTGCTGTAGAACTCTCGTGGGACTTGCGATTGGGTGCCCGGTAGATCGACGGCAAGCCAGATGCCGGTGATCCGCGACGAAATCTGGGCCTGCAGAGTGAGGCTGCCGTTCCCGAATTCGTCGGTGTCGAGTGTTCCGGTGGTGATGCCACGGTCGCCGGCCAGGCAGCCGAGTCGCGCATGCGGAGCGGGAATCATCCGCACGACATACCGCGTGCGGTCCGCACCGTTCGTCATGTCGATGTGCGCAACGACTGCCCGTCCGTCGGAGCGGATCTCGGCGAACGACTTTGCGCCTGCCCGACCCAATGGCGATGTCACCAGCTGGAAGTCACAGGTATGCATGTTGGGCAGCAGGAACATTCGATGTACGGGGGAGGCAGCGGCCGGGGTCGCGGCCGTGACAACCGCCGCGGCGGTCAGCGCGATTGCCGCCAGCTGTCGGCCGGCTGCGCTCGGCGAGTGAGATGGACTGGGCATGAGCGTTCTCGCTCTCGCGGATGGTACCGGGTATTCGTCGGCAGTGACTACGAGACACCTTGTGGCACTTTGTTTTCATCAGCGTATGAACGATGAGGCCTCGACGGATCGTGCGGCGGTCGGAGATTTCGACTCGGGCGTTGACCGCCCGGGGTAGGTATCGCACACCGCCCACGGCACGATGCCGAACGCCGAGCTTGCATGCGGGCAGCGGCGGCGTACCAACACGTTTGCGCTGGTTGGATACGGGTATCTGCCGGCCACGACATTGCCGGAAGAAAGCGATTGGACCATGGCTACCCACCCGAATCCGCTGAACCCAGGTCGGCTCACAGTATGTGCCGGCGCATTGGTGCTGGCAGTGTTCAGCCTTGCTGCATGTGGCGACAAAGCCTCGAACGACAAGTCGACGACGTCGGTGACCACGACGACGACATCGCCCACCGAAACATCGACGGTCACAGTGGTTCCGACGTCCGGTGCTCCGACGGTGGACTCGTCGGCACCGGCCACCGAATCGCCTGCACCGCAGATGCCTGCGCCTGAGACAGGCGGGCCGATGGTCCCCGCGCCGCCGGCAATGCCCGCGCCGCCCGCTATTCCGTCACCACCCGCTATCCCGTCACCGCCTGCGATTCCGTCGCCGCCTCGGATTCCGATGCCGTGACGTCGAACTCAGACATGCGCGGAGCGTAAGCAACTGCGCCGGTCAGTCCGCGGGCAGCGTGCCTGGCGGGCTCGTACCCGGATCCAGCCGGGCGACTTTGTTGGCACGTGCTGGTGGCATGACCAACTGATCCATATGCCGTGAACTGGCAATGTCTGAAATGAATATGAGTCAATTATGAAATTGGCATGCAGATCATTATGCGTCGGATATGAATATCTCGACGCGCGTTCGATCCTGGCTAGAATTGGAATACAGATAACACTGCAAACAGGATTTAATATCGAAGGGAAATTGCCTTGCTGAGCGGCAGGATTTTCAAGAGCGTTGTGGTTGCGTTCGTCGCGACCGTGCTGAGCGTGGGCACGTCGGCACCGTCAATGGCCGCTTCTGAAGTGCAGGCATCGGCGCAGGAGACGATCAGTGACTTGGAAGCCCGAGGGGTGCGGCCGATACTCAACAAGGTCGGTAACGCGCCCATCGAGCAATGCACGGTGACTGCAGTGCGGCCGGGCACCGCTGTCAAACATTCTTGGGTGCAGCGAGGCCCGACTGGAAACGTGGGAAATCTCGTTCGGTATAAGACCGCGTATGTTGATCTTATGTGCAATCGATGAATTGCACTAGGTGAATATGGTGAATCGCCATTCGATAATAAGGCATTAATTGCGTCAATTGCAGCCGCGGATTTACGGCACGATAAGCCGGTTGGTGGCGACAGGCGGTCAGGAATTCGCCAGTGCGGCGGTTCGTTGCCGACAATGCCGGTAGATGTCGTCGGACACCCTGCTGCGGTGTGTCTGAGACGCGCGATGCGGCGATCGGCAATGTGACGGGATAAGTGTTCAGCTCCGGCGCCAGCCTGGTCTCGGGAAGTTCGGCCGCGGTCGGCTGCTCGCCGAGCTGAATGGCGAAGCCCGGCGCGAACCGGGAGCGAGTGGCAAAGGTCTTGGCTGCCAGTAGCGGGACGAAACCAGCCTCCAGAAGCGCCGCAATGACCAACTCGCGCTGCGCGGAGGAAGGTCCCCGGGTAGCCGACGTAGACCAAGCCCTGAGCGCCCCACGTCGTCAGCGCGGCGGTGTAGAAGATCGTGCGAAGTTCGTCGTCGAAGGGAAGCGGAAAGAAGCCGCACCTCAACACTATTCGTCACTGTGACAAATAGTAGTTCGTCCCTTGTCGGTGGAGAGGGGGGTCATTCAGAGGCCCGCGGTATGCCGCACTCTGCCCCAGAACAGTCCCGGGCTCGATCCGACGCTGCACTTGGGTCGCTAGCTAACCTGTCACCGAAAAGTTCTCGCGGACAGGCGTATTCACACAGCCAGCGAGGCGCAGATAAAACGTCACTGTGACGTATTGTCGGGTCGGGGCCCGTAGGCTTGACCCAAGTCGCGTCGCGGCCGAGTGGGTGGCGCGAGTACCTCCCGCGCGTAGCCAAGGCGCCTTGCGCGCGACAACCGGGCAATTCATGGCATGGCCAGCGCCGGTGCGACTCTCGCCGAGTGCGCATCCGTGGCAGGAGCGTGACGGGCGATGGTCGGAGGGGTCAATACTCCAACGAGGCATCTGCCGGAAAGGCGAAGCGATGGATCTGACGCCGGAACGTGCCGTCGCGCACCTGCTGGAAGCTAAACGCCGATAAGGTACATTATGTCAGTTAAACCGGCGCCGTCTTCATGAGGCGAAACCCTGTGCTGCAACATGTTTGTGCAACGCAGCGTGGCCCCGACCGCTTCGATCAAGGCAGTGATCTCAGCACCGCTGTCAGTGCCACCGTTCTGGGCCGGTTGGTGTACTTGCCGTGAGACGGTGACAGATGTGACTGCTCACCGGCGCACCACCTCACTCCGACGGTATGGCGGTCGCGCCCGGGCCTAGTGCGATCGCCGCGTATCGGCCGGCCACTTGAACATCGTTGAGAAAGGAATCTCATGCGGGTGCCTCGTGCTGTCGCACAATTCAACCGCCGCATCACCAATCCGGTGGCCCGCTCGGTGACCCCGTGGCTCCCATGCTTGGGCACGCTTGAGCACACCGGACGGAAGTCAGGCCGGCGCTATCGAACGCCCCTGTTGGTATTCAAGACCCGCGATGGCTTCGCCATTCTCATCGGCTACGGACCTGAATCGGACTGGCTTCAAAATGTTTTGGCCGGCGGTCCGACAGTGCTGCACCGAAGGGGCAAAGGTGTCGCAGTTGGGAGTCCGCGGGTGGTCAGCAAGAGCGATGCCGTACCCCTCATCACACCGGCACCCCGACTTATCTATCGATTGTTCCCCTACAACGAAGCAGCTCTGATACTGACGAGTCGGAGTCACGTTGAACGGGCCCCGCTCTCCCGCGGTACGTCGTGATGGACAGATCAGACTGCTTAGTTGGCATCGGGAACCGCGTCCACGGCCTCCACCAGACCTACTTAGGTTGGTGGCTGGCCACCGCTGCGATACGAGGATCGGCCGAAGGTTCACGCTCCCCTGCGTCCATCGGATCATCATCGGCAGGAATATGACGGGTTGCCGGTATTAGTTGTGCGTTGTCAAACATATTGTGCAACAATCTATTTCACTCTTCAAAAGAGGCGATAGGCGCTGGGCTGTTTGTACGTTATTGTGCCGCAAGAAATTTGGCGCAGGTGGTGAAAAGCCGGCGCTTTGAGATGATGCGCCCAGATGAGTCAATTAGGACGGGACGTCCAAGTAGAGAACGCAACCTGTGATCGGATGTTACTTCGCGGCCGCGGGTTCCACGAAGACGCGGCCGGCTAGCTCGCCGGGAGATTCGTGCAGGACGCCGCCGGTGACGAGGGCGCCGAGATTGATCGGGACGTAGCGGAGGTCTTCGATGAGCCGGGCAGCGACGGCGTGGGCGTCGTCGTGGTCGCTGGAGTGGAACAACACCTTGGGCGCACCGTCGACGGTGGGGCCTTCGTCGTAGCTGGTGGACAGCATGTGGTTGAACGCCTTGACTACCTTCGCGCCGGGCGCGAGATCCTCAATGACCTCGCTGGAGGTTTTGCCGCCGGTGTCGGCTCGGGTGAAGCCGGGCATGATGATCGGGTTGTTGGTGTCGACGAGGATCTTGCCCGACAGGTCCAGATCGGCCAATGCGGCGGGGATGTCGCGCCAGGCCACTGCGACGAAGACGACGCCGCGGGCCGCGGCCTCGGCCGCGGTACCGACGCTGATGCCGAGCGGATCGAATGTTTCAGTGAGGGTTTGAGGGCCGCGGCTGTTGCTGACCAGGACGTCGTGGCCAGCCTTGGCCAGTTGGGTGCTGACGGCTTTGCCGATCATGCCGGCGCCGATGAAGCCGATCTTCATGGTGGTCTCCTCTTTGATGTTCTGCCCAATTCACCGGCGCTGATGAGACCGAATCCTCATCGTGGCCTCCCCTGTGCGGTGTCGGCGGCGTGGGCGTTGAATGTGTGGTGGTGGGTGTGGGCGGTGGTGGTTAGGCGGTGGCTTCGGTTGCGGGCCAGAGGGTGTCGATCTCGGCGATGGCGTCGGCGTAGCTCTTCTCGTGCAGCGGGATGAGGTCGGCCATGGCGGGGTTGACCGGAGCCATGGTCAGTTCGGCCGTGATTACGCGCGGCGCCAGTCCGGTCGGGGACACACCGGCCACGATCCACTTGGCGGCGTGGTCCCAGCCCGCGCGCGGGGTGCCTTCGCCGTAACCGCCGCCCTGGCTCTCCAGCACGATGAACTCGGTGTCACCGAGCAGGCCGGCGCCGGTGGCCGGGTCGAAGGACAGTCCGGCGGCGATGAGGTGGTCCACCCAGGCCTTCACGATGCTGGGGGCGCCGTAGTTGTAGAGCGGCAAGCCCAGCAGCACGGTGTCGGCGGCCTTGATCTCGTCGATCAGCCGCTTGGACAGGGCGAAGGATTCGGCCTGGGCCGGCGTGTGCCGTTCGGCGGGGATGTTGCGGGCCAGACCACTGACGGCGTCGAAATGCGGAATCGGCTCTGCAGCCAGGTCACGGTAGGCCACCGTGCCTCCGGGATGGGCCTGCGCCCAGCGCTGGGCGGCGTGTGCGGTCAGCCGCCGGCTGATGGACGCGTCACCCTGGATGGAGGAGTCGATGTGCAGAAGGTGGCTCATGGTGGTGCCTTCCAGTTGAGGAACGGGAACGAAAGTCGTTTGCGGAATGCAAACTATCATAGTGGTACATATCATCGAGATATTCCCGTAGTGTTGATTCCATGAGAGAAATAGCTGAGAACAACGACCGCTCCCCATGCATCCCGCCGTCCTATGGCGTGTTCGGCAGCTACGAGATGTTCCGCGATCTGGGTCCGCAGCAGTGGCGCGATATCGAGGCGCTGGGCTATGTCGGCCTGTGGGCCGGCGGCTCACCGCCGGCTGACCTGTCCTGGGTCGACCCGATCCTGGCCGCCACCGAAACCTTGCACGTGGCCACCGGCATCGTGAACATCTGGACCGCCGACGCCACCGAGGTGGCGCGGTCCTATCACCGCATCGCCGACACGTACCCCGGCCGGTTCGTCCTGGGGATCGGCGCCGGGCATCCCGAAGCCGTCAGCACCTACCGCAAGCCCTACGACGCCCTCAACGACTACCTCGACGAACTCGACCGCCAGGGCGTCCCCCGCGAACGCCGCGTGCTGGCCGCCCTAGGGCCGCGGGTGCTTCAACTCGCCGCCCGTCGCACCGGCGGAGCGCACCCCTACCTGACAACACCGCAGCACACCGCCCAGGCCCGCGACCTGATCGGCCCCCACGCCGGGCTGGCCCCCGAACAAAAAGTCGTGATGACCACCGACGTCGAGCAGGCCCGCGCCCAGAGCCGCGACGCACTGGCCGTCTACCTGCCGCTGGCCAACTACCGCAACACCTGGAAACGGCTCGGCTTCACCGACGCCGACATGGACGGGACCGCCAGCGACGCCCTCGTCGACGCGATGATCGCCTACGGCACCCCAGACCAGATCGCCGCACGACTGGGCGAACACATCACCGCCGGCGCCAACCACGTCGCCATCCAGGTACTCACCGAGCCGGACGACCTTGTGCCCGCCCTCACCGCCCTCGCCGGCTCGCTCGGGCTGACCGGACCGCTGGCGCCATAAGCCCGCACTGCCGCCGACCGTCAGACTCCGACAGCAACGATTTGTACAACGCAAATTGAAGGAGGGATGGGATTGTCAAGACTTGCCGGTAACCTCGCCCTCATGAGCAGTTCGAGCGGCGGCAATGACTTGAAATCACCGGAAAACATGGTGGGCGTGATGATGAACTACATCCTTCGCCGCATGCAGGCTGAAGCAGACCGGGACCTGCTTCCCCACGGAATGAAGACGCGTCATGCCGTCGTTCTGACCCTGCTGCGCGACCTCGGGGAACAACCCCAGTCGGAACTGCCTCAAGCGCTGGGTATCGATGCCACCGGTGTCGTTGCCCTGCTCAACGGCCTCGAAGATGAAGGGCTCATCGAACGCCGACGCGCCCCCGAAGACCGCCGCAGACACAACGTACTGATCACCAAAGCCGGGCGCCGCCGCCTCGCCGACATCGAACACGTCGCCGCCGACCTCGAGCAACAACTCCTCGGCCTCGAACCCGCAGAACTCCGCACCCTGCACACCCTCCTCACCAAAGCCATGACCAACCTCGCCAACGGCACCCAAAACCGCTGAACCTCTCGCCATAACTGGAGCGCACCCAGATCGGACAGCCCGGGTTACCCGCAAAACCCGCCGTTTTCATCAGATGAAATGTCGCACTGCAGCATGTTTCGACGCGGCGGATTTGTTTCGGGCGCGCCATCGCTATTAATTGCGCTGGTGCAACCAGTTCCGAATGCTGATTCCCGGGTTTCGATCGGTCTCCGGTTGCTGCATCTGATGCATCGACCGTTTTTGCTCATTCCGATCGGCATGCAGAGCCCGACCTACGCGCTGTGCTGCAATCCAGTGCCGGCGCCTCGGCCCCGCGTGACCGGTTGATTCACCTGTTGGTAAAGGCCGGCAACGTACGGAAAACGGTCTCTGCGTGGCGGCTAATTCGTTGGGGCGGAAAATCATCGGGTTCGGCAAGCACGAGCCGGCCAGCGTCCCAGAAGAGTGCGTAGATGGTGCGGGCGGTGAGTTCCACGTCGACGTCGCCGTGCCGTTTGACTGGCGTGCTCGAGCGTACGAATGTCGTCAGTGCCGCAATCATGGCCTGCCGACCGCTCTCGAGGCGCCGCCGGAAGGCTGGAGTGCTGCTGTCGGCCAGCATGAAGATCGCCCGCCACCGATTGGGGGCATCGTGCACGGCGGCGAGAAAGGTTGCGAGGCATTCGGACACGGCTTTGGCCGGGTCGTCGGTAGGCGTCCTCGGCACAGCTTCGGCCAGCTGGGCAAGTGCAGCGGCTTCCTCTCGATCGAGGCACGCACGTAGCAATTGCTTGGAATCTTCGAACAGCCCGTAGATGACCGGACGGCTGACGCCGGCCTCCTTGGCCACAGTATCGATCGAGACCTTGTGGACGCCGTCTTTCACGATGACGTCCAACGCCGCATCGAGGACTTGTTCACGACGGAGTTCCGGCGCCATGCGCGGTGCGTACGTGCGGCCCATCCGTCCAACCATAACGGCCGACCCCTTTCCCGCATCGCAACCCGCCTTGACATGAAGCACCGCCCTGTAAATACTACAGTCACTGTAGCTACATAGAGTGTAGATTCAAGGGAGGGCGCATGCCGCGTCGGTATTGCATCATCGGAGCCGGATACACCGGCCTCGCCGTGGCGAAGGCGTACACGGATCTAGGGCTGGACTACGACCAGGTCGAGGCAACCGACGCGATCGGCGGCAACTGGTCGCACGGCGTGTACGACTCGACGTATCTGATCAGCTCGAAGAGTGTCACTGAGTATCCCGACTATCCGATGCCGGCGGCTTACCCGGATTTTCCGAGTGCGGCGCAAATGCGCGAGTATCTGCGGTCCTTCGCGTGCGAGTTCGGCCTGGAGCGGCGTATCGAGTTTGGCGCTCTTGTCACCCGCGTGGCGCCACTGGACGACTCGGGGCTGGCCGGGTGGCGTGTCGAGTTCGCCGACGGCGCCATGCGTGAGTACGCGGGGGTCGTGGTGGCCAACGGTCACTATTGGGATGTGAACGTTCCCTCGTATCCGGGGGAATTCAGCGGCAGGCAAATCCATTCCAAAAACTACAAGCGGCCCGCCGATCTCGCCGGCCCGAGGGTGCTGGTCGTGGGTGCTGGGAACTCCGGCTGCGATCTGGCCGTCGAGGCAGCGCTGACGTTCGGGAACTCAGAGATTTCACTGCGCCGCAGCTACTGGTTCATCCCGAAATATGTCTTCGGCATACCCAGCGGCGCGTTCGACCGCGGATCGATCCCGGTTCCGAAAGTATTGCAAGAGGCGGTATTTCGCGCCATCGTTGCGCTCGGGATGGGCAGATTCGGCAGTTTCGGTCTGGAGAAGCCGAAACACCGGATCTTCGACCAGGACCTGGTTGTGAACCAGCAGCTGCCGTACTTCCTCAAACACGGCAGGATCACGGTCCGCGCGGAAATCGACCGCTTCGAGGGGCACACGGTCCATTTCACCGATGGCAGCAGCTGCGAGTACGACACCATCGTTTGGGCGACGGGCTTCAAAACCACCTTTCCCTTCCTGCGCGACGGACTGCTCACGTGGGAGCACGGCCAACCGCGCCTGATCGCGCACACCTTTGCGCCGGGCTTGGCAAATCTATATTTCGCCGGCCTGGTCGCCCCACGTTCGGGGGCAGGCCGACTGCTGATGAACAGTTCCCGGCTGCTCGCCGAGGCCGCAGTGCTGCAGTCTCGAATGGAAACCCCGGTGGGTGACCTTTACGGGCACGTCGCGAAGCCGTCGAGCGAGATCCTCGCCGGCGGTCCGGAGCTGCGATGGGAAATGCTGCGCGGTACATGGCTGGTGCGCATGATGGCCCGGTCGAAAACCGTGCGCTCGCTGGCATCTCGCACTCTGTCTGCAACAGCACCATCCCCGCGCGTCATCGCGCTCGCGGACCAATCCGATCCTCAATTCGATTGCCAGAGAGCAGGAGTCTTGTCATGACGAACAGCAATGCGTCCCGCGTGGTTGCAGTGGGCAGCCCGTTGACGCTGCCGTGTGGCGTGACGCTGCCGAACCGGATCGCCAAAGCGGCGATGAGCGAACAACTCGCCCACACCGACGGCAGCCCCAGCCAAACGCTGATCCGCCTCTACAGTGCCTGGGGCCGGGGCGGCGCGGGCCTTCTTGTCACCGGCAACGTCATGATCGATCGCCGTGCCTACGTCGAACCCCGCAATGTCACCGTCGAGGACGACCGGCACCTCGAGGCGATCGGCAACTGGACGCGTGCCGGTTCGCGTGAGGGTGCCGTGATGGTCATGCAGATCAACCACCCCGGTCGAGTCGCGGTGGGCCCGCTGCACCGGCGCCCGGTTGGGCCCTCGGCGTTGCGGCCACAGGCAGTCGGGTTCAACCTGCGCAAGCCACGCGCGTTGTCGCTCGACGACATCGCCGATGTTCGGCGGCGCTTCGCTCGAACAGCTGAACTCGCTGTGGCCGGAGGCTTTTCGGGTGTACAAGTGCATGCCGCGCACGGCTATCTGCTTTCACAGTTCCTCTCCCCTATCGCCAACCAGCGCGATGACCGTTATGGCGGTAACGCTGAGAACCGCCGGCGTCTGTTGTTGGAGGTCGTCGCCGACGTTCGGAAAGCCATCGGCCGCAACGCGATTCTGTCGGTGAAGCTCAACTCGGCGGACTTTCAGCGCGGCGGGCTCGAAGAGCGCGAATCCCTCGATATTGCGCTTTCGCTTGAACAAGCCGGTATCGACTTGCTCGAGATATCGGGAGGCAACTACGAGGCCCCCGCCATGACCGGTGTTGTGGTCAACCCCAATCGTTCACCGGAGGCATATTTCCTGCGGTACGCCGAGGCACTGCGGTCCCGATCCACCATGCCGGTGATGCTCACGGGTGGTATGCGGACCCTCAGCTTCATGAACAGGATGCTGCGTGACGGCACGGTCGACGTCATCGGTCTGGGCCGGCCGTTCGCGATCCGCCCTGACGTCGCCACCGGACTGCTGACCGGTTGCCGGGAACCAGTCACACTACCCACCGCGCCACGGATCCCGATCCCCGAAGCCGTGCCCGTCAACTCCTACTTGCAGCTGGCTTGGCACGCCGCGCATTTCAGGCGGATAGCCCGGGGCGCCACGCAAGTCAGCGGTCCGGGCGTGGTCCGCACTCTGCTCGCCGCCGGTTCCACTGTGACTGCGCACGCGCTCACGCAATTCTGATCAAAGGAGAATTTCCATGAGTCTGCCCACTCCCAGTTCGGGTACCCGCGCCGTGGTCACCGGCGCCTCCTCCGGTATCGGCGCCGCGCTGGCGAACGCTCTTGCCTGGCGCGGATATCCGTTGATTCTGGTGGCGCGCCGCGAGGACCGATTGCGCGAATTGGCCGACCGGCTGATGGCACGGCATTCGATCGAGGTCGAGGTCCGCGCGGCCGATCTGTCTGATGGTGATGCGCGCGACCGACTGTGCGACGAACTGGCCGATCGCGATATCGCAGTGCTCTGCAACAACGCCGGTTTCGCCACATATGGCGAGTTGGCCCGGTCGAATCCCGCACGCGAGCGCGAGCAAGTAGAGCTGAACGCCGTGGCAGTGCACGAACTCACCATGGCGGTCCTGCCGGGCATGATCAAACGCAACACCGGGGCAATCCTGATAACCGGATCTACCGCCGGCAACCAGCCGGGTCCGCACAATGCCACTTACGCCGCCACCAAGGCGTTCGCCAACACCCTCGCCGAATCGCTGCACGGTGAACTCGCCGGCACTGGTGTGCAATGCACGTTGCTTGCGCCGGGTCCGGTACGTACCGAGTACGCCGAGGCAGCACAAGCGCCGAACCTCGAGCGAATGGTGCCTGGCCCGCTGTGGGTGTCTGCCGAACAGGCCGCAGCCGCGGCAATTGCGGGCATGGGCGCCGGCCGCCGTCGCGTGGTGCCGGGTTCGTTCGCCAAGCTGCAGACCCTCGGTGGTCAATACACACCGCGCGGATTGATCGGTCCGATCTTGCGCACCGTTTACCGAAAGGTGAAGTGACATGAGCTTCGAACCAGTCACCCGAACGTCCGGTCGCTCGTTCGTGGGTGACGTGGGGCGTGCATGGACGCTCGCCGATCCGCGCCGCAGCCTCTACCGCGACGCCCACTATTTCAGCGCGACCGTCGAGATCGATCCCGAGCAGATGCAGCGGTGGCTGCCAGCAGGAGTCCGGCTCGCCGACCCGGCCCGCGCTGACTTATTCGTGGCGTGGTTCCCGGACTGCAACTACGGCTCGATTTACCATGAGGCCGGGCTATTCGTACACGTCAAGACCATGCAGGGCACAGGAATTCACTGCCCGTGGATGATTCTTGATGACGATGTCGCATTGATCCTCGGTCGGGAGTTACTCGGCTATCCGAAGAAGATGGGCGACATCAATTGGGTGCTCACCGACACTGAGATCAGCACTGTAGCCGCCAGACGCGGTCACAAACTACTCACCATGAGCGGGCGTCTCGGCGAGGTCATGGCCGATCCGCCTCCCATCCTGGCTCGCCCGCACCGCAACGTCACCGGGCTTGCGGGAGTCTTCCCTTCCTGGGTGGTGGCATTCACACCCCGCGAACGGGTGATCGAGGTCCGGCGCATCGACGACTTCTCGCTCGAAGTCCACGGGTCCGAACGCGATCCGATCGACCAGATGGGCATTGGACGTGTCACCGAGGCGCGGTTGCACCGGGTCGATTTGGCAAGCGGATGGATGCCCCCGATCCCCTTGCGCCCCTTGACTCCTCTGTTTGCGATGACTCGCCTTCGGCCTCGGACGCTGTGACCACCGTGGGTATCGCCGAACGTCTTACCACCGCACCGGTTGCTATTCCGCGACCGGAACTCACTGCGTCATTTCCCCGCATCGACACCTTTGACCAAGCACTGACCGCCCCCGGCGGCTACGGCGCTCGCCTACGCGCCTGCCGCACCGCAGCCCTGGACTTCCGGCGTCAATTCGCCGCAACGGGCCAACCAGATTCAGTCCGAACCCACGATCTGATCTCGTTGCCTTACCCGACCCGATATGGCTTGTTCCGGGCCGCTGCTAGCCCGACACCCTTCGTCACCATCACCAACAGAATGCTGATCATCCGCTGGACAGACAGCGATGGCGCGCGCCGCACCCTGTTGTTCGAGCCGAGCGATCATCAACTCGATGCCAACACACCGTATTTTGCCGAGTTGCAGCGGTTGTCACCTGGTCCGCTACGCAGCCTGTTCGTACACGAGCACACCGATGTCTTGACCGCCTGCATGGCCGCGGGTGTCTGTCCAACCGAAGTTGATTACATCGCATTCGACCATCTCCACACGCAGGATGTCCGGCGCTGGCTGGGCACCTCACGACCCCAACCCGACATCAGTCCGCGAGCGCCGGTGAAGGCCGCCTTTCCCAACGCCAAGTTGCTCGCCCAGCGCGACGAGCTGAACGCGATGGCCGACCTACATCCGTTCCAGCGACCCTGGTATCAGCCCACCACGTTCGTCGACGTGCCTCCGGAGAAGATCCAGCCGTTGGACGGCAGCGTGCTGCTCGGGCCCGGCGTCGCGCTGATCTCCACTCCCGGCCACGCGATGGGTAACCAGACCTTGATCCTCAACACGGACAACGGGATCTGGGCCATCAGCGAAAATGCCATCGCTAGCGAATGTCTCACTCCCGAACACTCTCGCATTCCCGGCCTCGCGCGCTCGGCACGGTCGTGGGGACACGAGGTCGTACTCAACGCAAACACCATCGAGACCACTTACGAGCAGTACAATTCCCTCGTCATTGAGAAGACCATCGCTGAAGTCTCACAACGGGATTCACGATTCCTGCAGTTCTTCCCCTCCAGCGAGCTAACCCCATCTCGCCTCAACCCTGGCACGGCGCCCACCTTCACCCATCGTGCGATCCGCCATGGCTGACCCACGTGTCGCCGGCGACAGGAATACGCCGGAACCGAATATTGCGGGGTGATCAGTAAGGGACTGGGTCTGCACCAGGATGAATCGCGAACGCACTCGTCGGCGCCACGTTTGTCGTCGGTCGGGCACGGGTAGCCAACCCATAGGAGAAAGCCGCAGAGCTCTGACCGCTCCGAGGCGGGCCCGAACATCTTGGGTCGGCCCGTTGCGGCACGTATGCGCAGCCACCACAGGAGAACTTATGTTGTCGAACATCTCGCTCACGTCGATGATCGCCGTCGCTGGCGCGACCGCCGCGGTGGTACTTGCGCCGGGTGCGTACGCAGACGGGGGGTCCGCCCCGTGTGCGGACGAAGGCAGTGCCACCGTTTGCCAGTCGCCGGGAAACGCCAATGTCATCGCCACGCCGCCCGAGCAGGCCGGTGGCAGTGGCGACGGCGGTGGCGGCGGTGCCTCGGGCGGGGGGAATAGTCAGAACGGCCCGTACGGACCGTCGGGCTCACAACCTCCAGTGGGCTAGGCCCGGCAAAGAAGCCCACGTAGACGCGCCAGGTCGCGCCTCTCCCCTGTAGCGAATTCACAGTCCGCGTTGTCTCCGGCTGGGCGGGCTGACCACTCAACGCGGTCCGACTGCTAGACGGGCACCAACTGGGTGGACACTATGGCGTGGCCCTTTCTGCAACAGTCTTCAAAGTCGAACTCGGCGTCTCCGATGTCGATCACGGTTACTACGCCGATCACGCGCTGACCGTGGCCCGTCATCCCAGTGAGACCGATGAGCGGATGGTGGTGCGCCTGTTGGCTTTTGGGCTGCGCGCACACCGACTCAGTGACGTCGACGGTGAGTTGGTGTTCGGGGCGGGCCTGTCCACTCCAGGCGTACCAGACTTGCGGCTCGCCGACTACACCGGCCGGATCCTGGAGTGGATCAACGTCGGCCAGCCCGACGAACGGGTCTTGGGCAAGGCGGCCAGCCAGGCCGAGCAGGTGCTGCTCTTCCCGTTCGCAGCGGGCGTGGCGACGTGGTGGCGAACCGTCGGTCCCAAAGTGGCAGGGCTGCCGAACCTGTCGGTGGTGCAGATACCGCACGCATCGGTGCAGCAACTGGCGCAGAGTGTCGACCGCCGGGTCTCGGCACAGGTGATGGTGATCGAAGGTCAGGTGACGATGACCGTAGGCGGAGTCGACGTCACCTTCACGCCTGAGCCATTGATGTGAGCGTTCGCGCCGAGCGACCAGTCCTGTCATTGGTTTCGGTTGCCGTGTAGCGCTTTCCGCCGATCACCACCGAACCGCGTTGCCAAGTTTGGCAGTGAGGCGCGTCGCCATACGAGATGCCTGCGGCCGATGCCAGGATCGAGATATGAAGAAGAACTCGGCGCGGCTGATCCCCAGAGGTACCGACGAATCGCGCCACGTGGTGGAACGGGTTCAGCTTGTGATGGACCTGACGTCGCAGCTGAACGTTCTACGGCACTCGGACGTGGATGGTCGCAACTCGTTGCTGAAGGAAATCCTGGGACAGTCGCTGCCTGAGACCACCACGATCTATCCGCCGTTTTATTGCGACTATGGCCTCAACGTGCGTCTGGGCGACCGGGTATTCGTCAACCAGAATTGCTCGTTTTATGACCTCGGGGGCATCACAATCGGTGACCGCACCATGATCGGGCCAGGGGTCACGCTCTGCACCGCCGGCCATCCCGTGGAACCGGCGGCCCGGTTCGACGGCATCACGGTCTCCCCGATCGATGTCGGGACGAATGTGTGGATCGGGGCCAACGCGACCATCGCTCCTGGCGTCACGATCGGCTCGGGATCGGTCGTTGCCGCGGGCGCCGTGGTGGCAACGGATGTCCCCCCAAACTCACTCGTCAGCAGCGCCAGCCACATCCAGCGACGCGATCTTGGCGCCCAACAGGTCGATGCGGAAGAACGAAAAGCACGCGACACCAACGAGTTTCGTCAGCCAGGCGCATGAGTCACGGTACGTGAGCGCTGCTCGCGTACCGTGACCGCGTCCTTATGCCGTCGCTGGTTGCGCTGACACCCGTTGACGACCTCGGATCAAGGAACCGAGACGCAACCTACGCCGGGCACACAACCTCCGCCGCCGCCGGGGCCACCGCCGCCGGACGGACCCCCGGGAATGCTGCCTCCGCCGCCTCCGGGCCCCCCAGCGCCGGTCGGTCCGCCCGGAATTGAGCCACCGCCGCCTCCGGGGCCGCCGGCGCCCGTCGGTCCGCCGGGAACGCTGCCGCCTCCGCCGCCGGGACCCCCGCTGCCGGTTGGTCCGCCCGGGATTGAACCGCCGCCACCTTCAGAGCCACCACCACCAGTGGCCCCACCTGGGGCGGAGCCGGGTGACGTGGTTGTCGGTGACATGGTCGAAGTCGGCGTCGTCACTGTCGTGGTCGTCGAGTTGGTGGTCGTCGTTTTGCTGCCTTCATCGGTGCCGCATCCCGTGGCGAGAGGAAGTACCGCGACGCCGGCGATCAGGCCGATCCAGGCCGAGTGCCTACGCCACGATGCTCGCGATTGCGGGCGGATGGTCGTGTCAGCTGTCAATCTCATGGTGATGTTTGCCTCCCTCTCGGCTGTCGTAGCGGTATTCCCCGAGATTGAGACTTCCAATCCTCAATGGCTCAATTGGCGACTCGCCTCGTCTGGATCGCCACTGGAAACGGACATTGACGTCAGTCAAACGCCGAGCGGATCTCTACGCTGGCATGCGCTTCTTGGAAGCCCTGGTCGGAGACGAGGGTCAGCCGGGCGCTGTCGTGGAATCGTCGGAGTGTGGTTGCGCCGCAAGATGTCATGGTGGCTTTTAGCTTGGCGATTGTCGCCGCGAGGCCTTCGTTGAGATCGCCGGCGTAGGGCACGTAGCCGTCGACACCTTCTTCGAAGGTCAGTCCGGTTCCGGGCTGTTCATAGCGCTGCCAATTGCGGGCGCGGTAGGAGCCCTCACCCCAATATTCTTTGACGTAGCCGTCGGCCGTGGCCACTTTCGCTCCGGGCGCCTGATCGAAGCGGGCGAAGTAGCGGCCCATCATGACGAAGTCCGCGCCCGTGGCCAAGGCGAGCGCCACGTGATAGTCCTGCTGCAGGCCGCCGTCGGAGCACACCGGCACGTATTGACCGGTGCGTTGTGCGTAGGCATCCCGCGTTGCCGCGACGTCGAGAACTGCGGTGGCCTGACCGCGGCCGATACCCTTCTGGTTGCGGGTGATGCAGATCGATCCCCCACCAACGCCGACCTTGACGAAGTCCGCCCCGGCATCGGCCAGGTACTCGAATGCACGCCCGTCCACGACGTTGCCCGCTCCGATCACCACATCGGGATAACGGGTTTTGACCCAGTCGAGCGCGCGGGCCTGCCACTCGCTGTAGCCGTCCGATGAGTCCAGGCACAGCGCGTCCGTGCCGGCGTCCAGCAGTGCGGGAATGCGCTCGCGGTAGTCGTGTGTGTTGATGCCCGCACCTACCCGCAAACGTTTTTCGGCGTCAAGCAACTGATGGGGATAGCGCTCGCCATCGGTGTAATCAGGACGAAAGTCCAAGTGCTGCAGCTGTTTATCAGAGTCCACGACTGGCAGGCAGTCCAGAGAGGTAGCGGGTCGTACGTTGGTGTCTCTGGCGACGAATCCTGCGTCGAAGGACTTTACTGCCTGGACGTCGGCGACCTGCTCCGCAGTCGGACGATTGTGATGCAGAAAGCTCAACCCGCCGTGGCGGGCCAGCGCGATCGCCAACTCCGGTGAACTGACCGCCTGCATGATCGCCGAAGTGAACGGCACCTGCAGTTGAAGCCGCGAAGGCTCCCCGATGGCGTGGCGCGCCAGCGGCGCAACGAGTTGCACGTCGTCAGCGCGGCACTCAGTCGATGTTCTATTGGGCAGGAGCAAGAATTCATTGAATGTGCGGGATACGCCCTCGACTATCTGTGCCATAGAACAGCTTGACGTACGGCGGAAGCGAGATCAACTCAGCCACGCCGCCGTCACAGAGTCTTCGTTGCGATGAAGACTTCGAGAGCGACAGACTCTATGAAGCGCCCCGATGGATTGACCGCCAGCAGGGCGGTGCTCAGCGCCTCCTCAAATGCGCTCTGACCGTTGCCGAGCAGTTGGCGAAGTGGCAGTGAGGTCGAGTACAGAAAGCCGATGATTCGATCGATCGTCCACGAACGGCGGAATTCATGGACCACCCGGCTCACCTCCGAAAAAGGTGAATCCGCCAATATCTCCTCATGAGTCCGGCGGTCATCAAATGATGGTGCACGAACAGCTTGGCGATGCGTCGCGACGAAGCGGAGCTGGACGTCTTGGATGGCCTGTTGCCACGGCGAGCTCGGCAATAGAAGGTTTGTGTCGCTGGCGATGATCAGACTGCCATCGTCATCGACCATGTCATCGAGGTCGGTGAGGACTTGTGCACGGTCCATCCAGTGAAAAGAACGTCCCATGACGACCGCCCTGAATTGACCCAGACCGGTCGGGATGTCTGATGAACTCCCTTGTTTCCAAAGCACATTGGTGATGCCCTGCTCTTCGGCTTGCCGGGTAGCCTCGGTGAGCATGTCGATTTCGGGGTCGACGCCGACCGCTTCGGCGACGTGGCCCGCCAACGGCAATGTGAGTTGACCAGTCCCACAGCCAAGGTCGAGCAGACGACCGGTGCCATCTAAGCCCACGTGCTGGAGCAACTCGTTGATGACGACCGCCGGGTAACCGGGGCGATAACGTGCGTAGTACCAGGCGGTGCCTTCAAAAAGGCTGCCATTCCGGCTGTGACATTCATTGGTCTCGCTCATGCTGGTCCTCCCCGAACGCCAGCCAGGTGCTTCGGCCTCGATTCTAAAGACGCAACAAGATCGGAGCCGTTCCCAAGGATGAAAATCCTTTGATTTCAGTACCGCCGTGCTGTCACGATTGCCCCATGCCCGTCAACATCAGGGACGCCGCGGCTGCGGACGCGATGGCTGTTGCGGAGGCCCATGTGCGGTCGTGGCAAGTCGGTTACCGCGGCCTGCTTCCGGCGGCGTACCTCGATGGCTTGCGACCCGAAGACAGAGCTAGTCGGTATAGCTTCGAGCAGATGCACCCCGACGGACCCTTCACCCAGGTCGCGATCGACGGGAACACGATCTGCGGTCACGTGACCACCGGCCGTTGCCGAGACGATGACCTGGCGTGCGGCGGCGAGATCTGGGCACTCTACGTCGACCCGCCCAGGTGGGGCGGCGGGATCGGACACTGCCTCATCACCGCTGGCTGCGCTCACCTGCGCAGTCGAGACTATGACATGGCCTCACTCTGGGTTCTATCGGGAAACGACCAGGCCCGTCGCTTCTATGAATCGGCCGGGTGGCACAGCGACGGCACCCAACGCACCGACCGCATCGGCGACCATCTCGTCCACGAAGTGCGCTACCAGCGGGCACTGCGACAAAGCTGATTACCGATCCCCTTGTATCGCAAAGGATTTCGAGTATTGAGCTACGCGTGCCCCGCGCCACGGCACGAGTATTGCGATTCGGGTGTTGTGTGCATCGGCCTGTTGTAGCTTAACTGGGGCTGGGTCAGGTCAATTCGATTCGACCGGAAGGCAAGCCATGACGCTCGAAGTCATCAAGACCATCCCTGTCGGCGGCTCCCCGAGCCGGGTGGCACTCACTCCCGATGGTGGCCGCGCTTACGTCCTCAACGGCGGCGGCGACTCCGTCTCGGTCATCAGCACCGCGACCAATACGGTCACCACCACCATCCCCGTCGGCGACTTGCCAGACTCGGTGGCCATCTCCCCCGATGGCACGCGTGCCTACGTCACGATCGAGAACGCAGGCACGGTCTCGGTGATCAGTACCGTCACCAACACCATCACAGCGAACATTCCCGTCGGTGACTTCTCGGGCGGAATCGCGCTGACTCCCAACGGCGCCCGTGCGTATGTCGCTGCGGCACATAGTCCGGCCACGTCCGGAGACGTCGTGGTGATCGACACGACCACCAACACGGTCACCGCGACCATCCCCGTCGACGGACATCCCAACGCCGTCGCGGTCAGTCCGAACGGCACGCGCGCCTACGTCACGAACTGGAACCTGGACGGCTCCGTGTGGGTGATCAACACCGCCACCAATACCGTGATCAAGACCATTCAGGTCGGTGACTTGCCCAGCGGTGTTGCGGTCAGCCCCAACAGTTCCCGCGTCTACGTCACCAACGCGGCGCCCATCGGAACGGTCTCGGTGATCAACACGACGACAAATACGGTCACCGAGACGATCCCTGTCGGCAACTCACCCATCGGCGTTGCGGTCGGCCCCAGCGGCGCCCGCGTCTACATCACCAACCGTGGCTACCCTGGACCCGGCTGCTTGCAGGTGATCAACGCCGCCACGAATGATGTCACCGACACTCTCGACGTCGGCGAAGACGCTTGGGCTCTGGCGGTCAGTTCCGACGAAAAGCGCATCTATGTCACCAATCTCGGCGACGATTCGGTGTCGGTGATCGGCGACCACGTTCGCCACTTCCCCGACGTGCCCGACCTGGTCGGCGACATACTCGGCGGTGTCGCGGGTGATGGTGGCGGATGGCTGATCGTCGGCCACCACTTCTACAAAATCCCGCCGCGTCCCCTCGCGGTCGTGCGGATCGCGCGAGCAATAGCACCCTTCCTCGGCCAGCCGATTGAGAACCGGGACTTGGCCAAACAACTGCGCAATGCCCTGAATAGACGCAAATAACCTCGTTCGTTCGTCGCCCCTAGGCCCGTCGTAACCCGCCCTCGGCTGTGTTGATCACCGCGTCTCCGACCGACAACGCCTTCCACGTCGCGCGGTCGACGCGCACAGTGATCGTTCGCCCGTCGTCGAGCCGAATGCGCATGCGCCGGTACAGGTTCGCCCCGTCGAGTAGTGCGCGGTACTTCTTGACGACGGTGCCCTCCCACTCTGCAGTTGACATCTCATCCACCGCCGTTCACCGAGCGACTCGGTAACGGAGGTGAGCGACGCCTGGGGCGTGCAGCACACGCACGAGCTCCAACTGCGGTTGGCCGGGCTGGAATCCGTCCAGTAGGCGCTCACCCGAGCCGAGGATCACCGACGACACCTGCAGATCGATCTCGTCGACCACGCCCGCCTTGATCGCCTGGCGTGCGCACGACGCGCCACCGGCGATCGAGATGTCTTTCCCGTCGGCGGCCGCCACAGCTTGTTTGTACGCGGATTCGATGCCGTCGGTGACGAAATGGAACGTCGTACCGCCGTTCATCTCGATCGGGTCGTGGGCGTAGTGCGTGAGGACGAAGACCGGGCAGTGATACGGCGGGGCGTCGCCCCACCAGCCTCGCCAATCCGAACCGTCCCAGTCACCGCGAACCGGTCCGAACATGTTGCGCCCCATGATGGTCGCACCCATGCCGTCCAGCATCTCGGACATCACCTGTCGGTTGACAGGGTGCTCTCTGCTGGGACCGATATGCCAGTCGTGGAGTGCGAGCCCGCCCACGCCTATCGGATTCTGTTCGGTCTGATCGGGCCCGGCGACATAGCCGTCGGCTGAGATCGACATCGAAAGGTTGGTTCGCGCCACGTCAAGTTCCGTTCCGTCGGTTCATCGGTTGACTCTGTTCAATAAGACCGCTGTGTCACCGGAAACTCATCGGCGTCCGATAGCGCCGTGCGCAATATTCACGCCTGCACGTCTTGACCCGCGCGTTCGCTTTCTAATCGGGCCCAGGCCCCGGTTTGTCCTCGCCGGCGGCCAGAGAGGCCAAGTGGACGAGTCTGTCGTGGCTGGGCGTACCTGGTTCAGCCGTCCAGACCACAAGTTGTTGGCTCGGATCTGTTGTGACATCCAGGGTTTCCCAGTCGAGAGTGAGTTCGCCGACGATCGGATGACGGATTGTCTTGGCGCCACCGGTCTGGGTCGCGACCTCATGTTCGGACCACCATTGTCGGAAGTGGGCATCCTTGGCCGAGAGGTCGTCGACGAGCTCGGCCAGCTGCGGATCGTCTGGGATGTGAGCGGCCTCCATGCGGAGAAAGGCGACGCATTCAGGGGCGACGCTGTCCCAGTCTGCGTAGCGCGATCTGATCTCGGAATCAGAGAAGACCAACCGGGCGTAGTTCCGCTGCTCCTCCGGAATTTGAGAGAAGTCGGTCAGCAGAATGGCCGCTTGCTGGTTCCAGGCCAGGATGTTCATTCGGTGGCCGAGAATTATCGCGGGGAATGCGAGCGCATCGAGCAAGCGCCTCGTTTGGGGCCGGATCGTTTGCGCCCGGGGCGGCGCCGCAGGTGGACTGTATTTTCCGGCTAGCTCGAACAGGTAGTTGCGTTGGTCGTCATTGAGGCGCAGCACTTCGGCGAGAGTGTTGAGCACGGGTGTGGACGCCTGCAGCCGACCCTGCTCGACTCGGGTGTAGTACTGGTCGCTGATCGAGGCAAGCTGCGCGACTTCCTCGCGACGAAGGCCGGGGACTCGTCGGCGCTGCCCGTCTTCGGGCAATCCCACCTCAGCAGGGGTCAGCGCCGCCCGTCGAGACTTCAGGAACCTCCCCAACTCGCTGCCGAGGGCATCGCTACTCACACGATCACGCTACCGTCGTCGAGTGTTTCAGCCAGCCGATTGCACGGCTGCCAGGCGGTAACAGGGTATGGATTTGTACCTGCCCCACCGTTGGTCCGCGTGGCAGGGTGGCAACTGAACAGAACGGCTCGGCGCAAAATTCGCGGCCGGCCTGTCCTAGCGGTGGCTGGCCGTCGTGACGTCAACAGTTCAAAGCCCAACGCGAGGAGGATTGCTGGTGGAGACAGTGAGTTTCAAGAACAAGCATGTGGACGTCGCAGCAGACCTTTACTTTCCCCCCGATTTCGACCCCGCTCGCAAGTACCCGGCGATCGTGAGTGCCCATCCAGTCGGCAGTTGCAAGGAGCAGACATCGGGAACCGTCTACGGGAAGGCCTTCGCTGAAGCTGGATTCGTGGTGCTCGCATTCGACGCAGCTTTTCAAGCAGCCAGCAGTGGTGAACCGCGCCAGCTCGAGGATGCGACATGGCGGGTCGAAGACTTCCGCTGTGCGGCTGACCATCTCGTGACACTTGACTACGTTGACGAGGATCGCATCGGCGTGTTCGGCATGTGCGCCGGCGGCGGCTATACCTGGGCCGCCGCGATGACCGAACGGCGATTCAAAGCGGTCGCCACGGTTACCGGAGTCAACTTGGGCCGGCTGCTGCGCCAGGGCGACATGTCCCCCGATGCGGCCATCAAGACTCTTGAAGCCATCGCCCAACAGCGCACCATCGAAGCTCGTGGAGGCGAACAGCGACTCGACAGCTCACTACCCCCTTCGGTCGAGAAGGCCAAGGAACTGGGCCTCGTCCCGCCACTTCACATCGACGTGGCCGAAGCCACGGAGTATTACAAGACACCGCGCGGGGCGCACCCCCACGGCACGAACCTGTGGTCGTTCTCGTCGCTGGCACCCACGGTCTGGTTCGATGCCTACCACCTTGCCGACAAGCTACTGACGCAGCCATTGTTGCTCGTCGTCGGCAACAAGCCGGGTGAATTCGGCGCCTATCGGGACGCATACACCGTCTTCGACCTCGCAGCCTCCAAGGACAAAGAGATTCTCGTCATTCCCGATGTGTCGCACTACGACCTGTACGACCAACCCGAGGCTGTCGGACCTGCGCTCGAAGCACTTATCCCGTTCTTCAAGAAGCACCTCTGATCGCAGAGGAGGCGGTGACTTTAGCGCAGCCGGTCTGTAGCGGATGTGCGTGAACGCCGCCTGGTCAACCAGCGCAGTCCGCCCCCGTCGCGAATTGGCACGTCGATGACCTCGAGGCGACCCAGCACTGGCCGGCCGAAGCGTCGCCGCAGCCGAAAGTCGGCGATGTAGAGGCGGTACACAAGCTGCAATACGAAAGGATTGATCAAGGCGTCAATGAAGCGCACTACCTTCAGGATTCGCTGGAACTTGCGTTCATCGGCCGGCGTCCAGTCCCACCCCATGAGTTCGCGAAACTCGGCAGGCAGCGTCGCGCGCGTCATGAACTGGTACGCCGGGCCGCCAATACGTGCCAACGCATACCCGAGGGCACCCCATGCCTCGCCGAGAAAAGTCAGGTTGGACAGCGACTCGAACTCTCGGCGCACTATCGGATCGATCGCCAGCTGCGGAACTGTTGCGGCCCAACGCTGCTCATACTCTGCGTACGACTGTGGCCACTCCGATGAGCGCACATTGACGCCGGTCGCCAGCGGTGCGGCTGCACGCGTCAGGATATCCAATGCATCCTCGTCCAATGGGCCGTGCAGCAGCGTGTACTGGTCGAGGTAGTACTTGAAGAGGCACATCGCAACCCACAGTTGAAGTTCGCGGCTGTTCCCGCTGAACTTCACCGGGCTGTCAGCGCGGGAGTGCACCGCGATGTGCACGTCGGCGACCGCCTTGCGCATGACCTCGCGATCGTCGTCGCCGCCCATCACCGACAGCGCCAAGTACTGCCCCGTGGTACGCGCTCGTTTGAGCGGATACCTGCGCGGGCTGCCAGATCGGACGCGGCTTTCGCTGACTCCGTGCCCGACTGGGGGCAACGACAACTGCATGATGATGTTCGCCACGCCGTTGGCCAGACCCACGGTCGTCAACAGGTCTCGCAGCTCCCGAGGGCTTCGGCTGTTTCGCGCCGCACGAGTACCGACGTGTCTACGGACGGGCATGGTCACGTTGGCCTCCAAATCTGAGAACGTCTGTTCTCAGATTGTGCTGGCGGCGCCGATGCCATGTCAATAGCGCGGTGCGAGCCCCCGCTGGGTGACGCGCACCCAGCGGGGGCGACTCCCCCCACTCGAAACGCTGCTGTGGGACTGCGCGCGGTCGGAATCAGCCTCGTGCGGGCGTGAATACGCCGCGGAAGCGCATCGCACCCGAGACCAGCCGTTCGTAGGCGTGAGTCGCCTCATCGAGCGTGAACGTCTCCACAAGGGGCTTGACCTTGCCGGTCGCGGCGAGGTTGAGCACCTCGCTGAGCATGTGCAGACCACCGTGAGTGGACCCGATCACTCGCTGACGCATCATGTGGAAGGGCACCCCCTCCGAAGAGATGCTGAACGGGTGGTTGAAATCCAGCCCGCTCAGAACGAGCCGGCCGTCCACCCGCAGGCCCGTCATCGCATCTTGGGCGGCGGCAAAGGAATTGGTCGTGACCAACAAGATGTCCGCTCCGCCGCGGGCGCGTAGTTGCTCCCCGTTCGCGACGACTGCGTCGGCGCCGAGCTGCATGGCAAGGTCATGCTTATCGGTCGAGTGTGTGACGGCGACGGTTTCGAAGCCGCTGGCCTTCGAAAGTTGCAGCGCAACATGTCCGAGTCCGCCGATACCGACCACGGCGATGCGCTCGTGCGGTTGCGGTGCGGCGTCACGCAGACCACTCCACGTCGTGTAGCCGGCACACATCATGGGCGCGGCGGCTTCGTATGACAGGCCCTGAGGCAGCAGCACGGTTCCCTCGGCCGAAAGGGCCACATACTCGGCATGGCCGCCTTGGGCGGAGAATCCCGAGGTTCGCGGTGCCGCACAGTTCATCGCGGTCTGGCCGGTCAGCGGCCGGCATTCGAGGCAATAGTCGCAGCGGCCGCACGCGGACTGAACCCAGGTGGCACCTACGCGGTCGCCGACTTGTCGTGTCCGCACCCCGGCGCCCACCTCGACGACTTCGCCAACGATTTCGTGCCCCGGTGTCTGCGGATAGATATCGCCACCGAACCCCTGCGTGGCCCATGCGTCGGTGAAGCACATGCCCGAGGCATGCACCTTGACCAGGATTTGGCCGGGTTCGGCCTCGGGAGTCGGAACCTCACGAACCACCCACGGCTGGTTCGCTCCCGTCATCACAACTGCCTTCAAAACATGCTCCTATATCTGCGGATTCGCGCTCGATGAATGAGTAGCCGCTGGTCGGCGCCTGCGGAACAGACAGCTTTGCTGCCTGTCGCCGCTCCCCCACAACCGCGGCGATGAGACGTTATGGCGCTGGTCGCGGCCACCACCTTCGAATTCCGACTGGGTTGCGAAATTTCCCGGCCCGGCACGCCGACCTGGAACTGCCGGCTGTCGCAATATGCGTGGTTCTGGCAGCCTGGAGCGGTGGCGCATGTTGAATTCGCGTTCGTCAGTCAGCACCTCAGTGGGTCCGCTGACTGCGAATATCATCAACCCCATCACGTCGTGATGGTGTATCGCCATGGACGCGTGGCCGCGAAGGAATACGACGTCGAAGGCATGGGCGGGCGTCGTGTCGAGACACCTAGGGCGGGCAGTACATGGGTATTGCCTGCTGAACACCGCGGCGCCGCACTGGCTCGTGGCAACTCCGAAGCACACTACTGTCAGCTGACGGTTCCGACTACAGCCTTGGGCACCAATCCCGTGCAGCCGACCGTCGGGTCTGATCCGCTCCTCTACGCACTGGTGCAGCGCATCCATGACATCGGTGGTCGAACCGATGTCGCCGCGCGGCTGCTATACGAATCGTTAACCGAGACTGTGCGTTTGCACCTGCACGATCAATACACGCCTCGTGCTGCGGCCCAAATCGTCGACTCACCCAAGCGACTGGACGAGGCCGCCGTCGCCGCGTTACGCGAATACTTGGCAGACAGTCTCGACTCCGCGATCAGTCTCCAGGCATTGGCCCAGCTGTCCGGCATGCCGGTCAACCGGTTCGCCAAGGCTTTCAGTGATGCCTTCCACACCACCCCGCACCAATACGTGATCGCGCAACGCATTTCGCGAGCCAGGGCATTACTGACCACCACAGGGCTGACGATCACCGAAATCAGTACGAGCGTGGGCTTCTCGACACCGAGCCACTTCGCCACCACATTCAAGGATCGACTGGGGGTCACCCCGACCCAATACCGGCAAAACATGACGAACGTCGGGCCGTAGCGCCCTCTTTCACGAACGGATGCAGCGAGATTGCGTCCGCCGGTCAGTTGGTGAGGATCACCGGACCATCGGCAGTTATCGCGATGGTGTTCTCGGTGTGCGCGGTGCGCGAGCCGTCGGCGGAACGGATGGTCCAGCCGTCAGGGTCGTAAACGATCCGGTCGGTGGTACGCGCCAGCCACGGCTCGAGCGCCAGCGTCATCCCCGGTCGCAATCGCAACCCGCGTCCAGCTCGGCCCCGGTTGGGTACATGTGGGTCTTCATGCATGGTCCGGCCGAGGCCATGACCGCCGAATTCGAGATTGACGGGGTATCCGTACGCGTCGGCGACGGCGCCGATCGCCGCGGAGATGTCGCCGAGCCGCCCGTCGGGCTGCGCGGCGGCGGTGCCCGCGGCGAGCGCCTCCTCGGTTGCGCGGATCAGTCGTACGTCCTCGTCGGCGGGAGTACCGACGATCAGGGTGCGGGCGGCGTCGGCGACCCAACCGTCGATCGAGACCGCGAGGTCCAGGCTCAGCACATCGCCGTCGTGCAACGCGTAGTCGAACGGAAGCCCATGCAGCACAGCGTCATTCACCGAGAGGCAGACCACATTCCGGAACGGGCCGCGGCCGAATGACGGGTCGTAGTCCCAGTAGCAGGACTGTGCTCCACGGCGTTTGAGCATGTCGCGGGCATGGTGTTCGAGGTCGAGAAGATTCACTCCGATGGCGGCGAGTGCGCCGAGTTCGCTGAGCACCTGTGCCACGAATTGTCCGGTGGTCCGCATCTTCTCGATCTCGGCGCCGGTCTTGAGTTCGATCACGATGCTTGCTCCTGTCCGGTATTTAAATACCTCGACGAGTGTAGCGGTATTTAAATACCCGGAATAGAGTGATCCCATGGTTCGCACCCCGTTGAGCCCTGCACAGGTCGCCGCAGGCCGCCGTCTGGGCGCGGCACTCCGCGCAGCCCGCGGCGCCCGCACGCTCGAGGACGTCGCCCGCGCCGCAGGCATCTCGCCCGAGACGCTGCGCAAGATCGAAACCGGCCGGCTGCCCTCGCCGGCCTTCGGCACCATCGTCGGCCTCAGTGACGCACTCGGACTGCCACTGGGCACCCTGGCCGATGTCTGGCGGCCTCTGGGCGCAGCGGCCTCTTGAGCAACGAGATGCCTCCCCACTCCCCGCCCAGGCGCAGAGATTTACCTTCGATCCGTCTGGTGGCCAACGGCACGCACCAGAATCACCCGGAATAAACTCGCGCCCGGTCAACTTGCCTCCTGAGTCGCCTCTTCCCGACTCAGGAGCAACCATGACCCGTCATGTTCGCGTCGCCGTGCAGATCCAGCCCGGCGGTACACCCGACTACCGCACATGGCGCGACGCCGTCCTGGCCGCAGACGATCTCGGCACTGATGTGATCTTCGGTTACGACCACTTCCACCGTCCGGCGATGGAAGGCATCGTCGACGGCAAGCCGGTCCTGTTCGCCGACCAGCCCGACGTCGCCAACTTCGAGGGCTGGACTGCGCTCGCGTCGTGGGGCGAGATCACCTCGCACGCCGAGATCGGGCTCCTCGTCACCGGCGTCGGTTACCGCAACCCGGACCTGCTCGCCGACATGGCGCGCACCGTCGACCACATCAGCGGCGGCCGGCTCATCCTCGGCCTCGGTGCCGGATGGTACGAAAAGGATTACACCACTTACGGTTACGACTTCGGCACCTTCGGCACGCGGTTTGATCTGTTCGACGAGAGCCTGATTCGCATCGAGAACCGGCTGACGGCCTTGATCCCGCCACCCGTCCGCAAGGTACCGATCCTCATCGGCGGCACAGGTCCCAAACGTTCACTGCCCGCAGTGGCCCGGCACGCCGACATCTGGCACGCGTTCCAGGAGCTCGACGCGTTCCGCCGGTCCAGCGACCGCGTCGATGAGCTGGCGGCGACGTTCGGCCGCAACGGCGCCGACATCGAGCGCTCGACGCTGTGGCAGAACGCCGACAGCGCCGACTCCTTCCGGGAGGCCGGGGTCACGTTGTTCCAGATCGAGCTCACCTCCGACAACGGATATGACCTCGAGTCCCTCAAACAGGTGCTCGCCTGGCGGGACAACGGCTGAGGACGCTGAACGGTCGTCGCCTCAGGCGCCGCGCGCAAGCGCATCCACGACAGCCGACGAGAACGCCGGGAGGTCATCCGGGCCACGACTGGAGATCACGTTGCCGTCGATGACGACTTCGCGGTCGACCACCGTCGCTCCGGCATTCTGTAGATCGATACGAAGACTCGGATACGACGTCAGCGTGCGCCCTTTGGCGACGCCGGCATCGATCAGCGTCCACGGTCCGTGGCAGATGACGCCCACGACCTTGCCTGATTCGACGAAGTCGTGGACGAACTTCACCGCTTTGTCGTCACTGCGCAGTTTGTCGGCATTCACCGTGCCGCCCGGAATGAGCAGAGCGTCGAAATCGTCGGGCGTGATGTCGGCGACCAAACGTTCGACGGGCTCGGTGCCGCCCGGATTCAGGTCGTTGTCACGCATGTCGATGGAGCCCTCTTGCAGCGAAACCAATTGCGTGCTGGCACCGGCGGCTTGTACCGCGTCGCGGGGCTCTTGCAACTCGCGGCGCTCGACGCCATCGGTGGCCAGGATCGCTACCTTCTTGCCCTCGAGTGGTGCGATGCTCTCATCCAGGTTCTGTTCGGCTTGCTCGGCGTAATCGGCCAGCTCAGCGATCGATTCATCGCCTTCTTCAGCACGCATCGTGAACTCCTTGCCTGCGCCACCACGTTGGCGGCACCGCTCGGCTGGGTACCCGGGGAGGCGGTGGCCGAAACCGACCGCCGACCGGCGCCGCCTGCGCAGGCCACGGTCTGACGAAACATTCCGTGCGACAAGCACTTCGAGGCGATATCCGGTGCGATCGCCATCACATCTCCCCTCGATCGAGGGCCTCTCCGAGCAGAGTGGGTTCGACGGTCATCAGCTGATCCGCCGCGGCGACCACGACCGCGAGCTCGGTGTGGGTCCACGGCCGCCCGCGCGCGATCAGGACGACGTGCTGGAGACTCAGATCCGCCAGTCGGCGGCAGCGTTCGACCAGCTGATCAGCGGACTCCCCAGGAGCCAGGGCCGTCGTGACGGTCCGCTCGATGTCCTCACCGGGACGTCCGAGCTCGCGGCAGTGACGAGAGAGCGCAGCGAGTTGACGGCGAATCACGTTCTCGCCATTGGGGATATCGAAGAGGTTGCACGCATCGGCGTACTCGGCGACCAGGCGCAACGTTCGGCGCTCCCCGGTGCCACCGATCAGTACCGGCGGCCGTGTGGTGGGCAGTGGCCGGCCGATGGGCCGTCCGGCACGGTAGTGGTCGCCCGCAAATGGGGATTCGTTGCCATCCCACATGCGGTTGGCCAGCTGCAGAAGCTCGGCCATGCGGTCGAATCGCTCCCCTGCCGGTGGCAGGAAAAGTCCGAGCGACTCCGCCTCGTCGGTGTTGTAGCCGGCGCCGAGTCCGAGCCATGCGCGTCCGCCGGACAGCACATCCAGGGTCGTGACAGCTTTGACCAACAGCGCGGGTTCGCGGAACGTCGCTGCGGATACCAGGGTCCCCAGGCGCAGTCGTGTGGTCTTGGCCGCCAGGAACCCGAGCGTGGTGTACGCCTCGAGCATGGGCTCATCGGGACGGCTGGCCGGATCGGCCTGCAGCAGGTGGTCCGCCACCCAGAGGGTGTCAACGGTTGTGCCGTCGAGGAATTCGGACAGTGCCGTCAGATTCGCGTGAATCCCGGTCGGCCCCGCCGGCCACGAGAAGTTGGTGATACTGACGCTGAGCTTCATGCCGGTTGGTTCCGTCCCGCGCGGCGCTTCGGCAAGAGAGCGCCGACGGCGACAAGCCAGATCAGCGCGGCGAATCGGGCGATCGGCAGCAGGGGCGCAATCGACGGCCAGATGAGTACCGCGGTGGTGAGTTCGGCGATCACGGAGATCCCGAGTCCGATCCATGCCCACGTCCGCGGGACCAGGTGCAGAATCAACGCCGGCACCGCAACCCCGGCCGTCAACAGGCCGAGCATCACGACGTGCGCGACCCCACCGGTGAGGAAGGTCAGATAGTAGAGCGCGTTGACCAGCGGGCCACCGGCGATGATCTCCGGCCGCGACAGCGTCCAGAGCAGCAGGCTCGACAGGCCCAGTCCCCCGGCTGCCAGCACGCCGCCGGCGAGCGCGATGGTGGCGCCCGGCGCAGTGACGCCGAGTTGTCGCAGCCGCGCACTGGCGGTGGCTGCGTAGATCGCCAGTGGGACCGACGATCCGAACACGAAGACGGCGCTCACCTGCGCGGCCACCGCATGTGCGCGGAAGTAGTCCAGTACCGCAGCGGGTTCGCGGTATGGCAGCGGCGGCGTACCGCCCAGTGCCGCAAGCAAAATGACGCCGACCAGGAGCAGGCCGAGCGAGACCGCGCCGAGCAGCCACAGCGGTGGGCCGGCCTGCTGCCGGGCTCGGTCGCGGTTTGACGGCCGATCATCGAGGTAATCGTTCATAAGGTGAACGATATTCGTCATGAATTAGATACGTCAACATGATTCACGAAGAAAATGGTTTGCCACCGGTAGTATTTGTCCATGCCGTCACCGTCCAGCGCTCCAGACCGGGGTGGAGTTGCCTTCATGCTCGCCCAGCTCGGCCATCACGCCGCTCAGCTGTTCGGCGAACGTCTTGGCGCCGTGAAGCTGACGCCGCCGCACGCCGGCATCTTGCGGATCATCGCCATCCGCCCGGGGCTCAGCCAGCAGGAACTGAGCGGCCAGTTGGGCCTGCTGCCCAGCCGCGTGGTCACCTACGTCGATGAACTCGAGGCGCGCGGCGAGGTCGAACGCCGGCGCAACCCGACCGATCGGCGGCTGTACGCGTTGTATCTGACAGCGTCAGGCGAGAAACTGATGGCGACGCTGTCCGAAATCGCGCGCGAGCACGAGCAAGCGCTGACGGCGGGCTTGACCGGTTCCGAACGCAAAACACTCGACGAACTTCTAGCCAAGGTGGCCGACCAGCAGGAACTCACGCCGGCGGTACATCCCGGTTACCAGCAGCTGGGCCGGCGGCGACGCAAGCCCTGATCTGTGCCCTGATTCGCGCTATAGCGGATTCAGAATGCGGTCCAGGAACTGCCGGGTGCGCTCTTCTTTCGGGTTGCCGAGCACCTCGTCCGGTGTGCCCCGCTCCAGGATGATGCCCCGATCGGTGAATAGCACCTGATTGGAAACCTGTCTGGCGAACTGGATTTCGTGGGTGACGATCACCATCGTCCAACCCTCGACTGCGAGATCCTTGATCACAGCGAGCACTTCGCCGACGAGTTCGGGATCCAGCGCCGACGTCGGCTCGTCGAACAGCACGAGCTTCGGTTTCAAGGCCAGCGCGCGGGCGATGCCGACGCGCTGCTGTTGCCCGCCGGACAGCTGATACGGGTACTGGTCCTTCTTCGCGGCAAGGCCGACCTGGTCCAGCAATGCCAGGGCTTCGGCTTCGGCCTCTTCTTTCTGCCGCTTCTGTACGATGACCGGCCCCTCGGTCACGTTCTGCAGGACCGTCTTGTGCGGGAACAGATTATGGCTCTGAAAGACGAAGCCGCTGCGCGACTGGAACCGGCGCACCTCGGGTTTCGGTGTCGGCGTTGAGAAGTCGATTTCGACGTCGTCCACTCGGATCACCCCGGCGTCGGCCCGGTCGAGCGCGTTCAGCGTCCGCAGCAGCGTCGTCTTGCCCGATCCGGATGGCCCGATGATGGCCGTTGCTGTCCCCTGCTCGACAGTGAACGAAACACCCTTGAGCACTTTGTTTTCCCCGAAGGCCTTGTGCACACCATCGGCCACCACACGGTTTTCGGTCATCTCGCAACGTACCTTTCCAGCCGACGTTCGATGCGACCCTGGCCGAAGGAGAGCGCCAGGCAGATCACCCAGTAGTACACCGCGGCGGTGCCGTACAACGCGAAGAACTCGAACGTCGGCGCCGCGATGATCTGAGCTTGCCGCAGCAGTTCGGTGACCAAGATCGTCGACGCGAGAGACGTGTCTTTCACCAGCGAGATCAACGTGTTCGACAGCGGCGGCACCGCCACCCGAGCAGCTTGCGGGAGAATGATGCGTCGAAGCGCGCCAACATAATTGAAGCCGATGGTCTCGGCTGCCTCCCATTGGCCTTTGGGAATGCTCTGGATCGCCGAGCGGATGATTTCGGCCCCATATCCGCCGACGTTCAAGGAGAACGCGATGACGGCCGCGGGGAATGGCGCGATCTTCACGCCCAGTTCGGGCAACGCGAAAAACACGATGAACAGCTGCACCAGCAGCGGCGTGCCGCGGATGATCGAGATGTAGAACCGCGCCGCGTTGGCAAGAACCACATTTGATGACAGCCGTGCCAGCGCCACCGCCAGCGCGAGGACAAGGCCGATCACGAAGCTGATCACCGTCAACGGGATGGTCTTGGTGATCGCCGCCTTCGCCAGGGGCACGAGGCTGTCCCCGATCAGCTCCCATGTCGACCGCGGCGCGTGCTGTGCACGGTCGGCGTCCGGCCCGCCAGATGCGTTGGCCTTGAGGTACTTCTGCGAGATCCGGGCCAGGGTTCCGTCGGCACGAAGTTCGTCGAGGGCCGTGTTCAGGCCTGGCAACAGTCCGCTGTTCTTCCTGGCGGCGAAGGCCTGCTCGCTCTTCTCACCGGTGTTGGCGGCGATCTTGACCGACTTGTCTCCCGTTTCGGCAAGGTAGGCATACACCGCGATGCTGTCGTTGACGACGACGTCGACTCGCCCCTGGTTGAGCAACTTGATGGCCTGGGTGAAACCCTCCACCGTCTCGATGCGGGCCCCCGCCTTTCGGACCACCTCCGCCCAGTTGCTGGTCGCGTTCTCGGCGGCGACCTTGCCCCTGATGTCGTCGAGCGACTTGACGGAGTTGTCGTCAGCGCGCGTGACGACGACTCCCTCTCCCACGGAATACGGCTCGGAGAGGTCGTATTTGGCCTTACGTTCGGGGTTGATCGTCACCTCGTTGGCGACGACGTCGAATCGGTTGGCCTCCAGGGCGGCAAAGATCGAATCCCATGGCGTCTCTACGAATTCGATACGGACGCCCAGCTTGTCGGCGACCGCCCTGGCGACGTCGACGTCATACCCGACAAGGTTGTTCGTTGCCGGGTCGTGGTAGCTGAACGGTGAGTAGACGCCTTCGGTACCGACGCGCAGCACGCCCGCCGTCTTGACCGGATTCTCGCCATTGTTGTTACCCGGCGACCCGCAGGCCGCCAATAGCAAGGCGACGAGCAGCAGCACCGGCAGGATGGCTCCTCGGATGTAGCGCACCGCCGGAAGTTAGCAAGTCGGAGGGCCGTCACCAAGGGTTCTGCTCAATCCGGCTGATACGGCCCTTACCGCCAGCAGGAATGAATGAAGTACCGCTTGCCGTAACCACGCAGTACCGCCGGCGTCCATGACGGCAGGCTCTCAACCGACAACACTGACTGCTGTCGGCTTGACCAACGAGGAGGCACCGCATGACCACGTCCATCGCCCGCAGCAGCCACACCGTCTCGCTACTCAACGGCGAGGTTGTCGAGGAATCTGAACTCGGCTCGATGCGCCGCGTCACCGCTGATGCCCTGCCGATTCTGAAGAACTTGTCGATCAAGCGGTTACTGCTCAACCCCGGGGCCATGCGCACGCCACACTGGCACGCGAACGCCAACGAACTCACCTACTGCGTCTCGGGCACCGCCCTCGTTTCCGTCCTGGACAACCACAGTGTGTTCTCGAACTTCATCGTCACGGCAGGACAGATGTTCCACATCGAGTCCGGCGCGCTGCACCACATCGAGAACGTCGGTACCGATGTCGCCGAGTTCATCATCGCCTTCCGCAACGAGCGGCCCGAGGACTTCGGCCTGGGCGCCAGCTTCGGAGCGTTCACCGACGCCGTGCTGGGCAACACCTACGACCTACCGTCTTCCGACATCGCCAACATCCGCCGCAGCACCGTCGACCACAAACTGGCAGCCCGCGTGGGCAACGCGAGTATCCCCGCCGCAGCCCGCTTCAACGATCCGCACAAATTCGACATCGAAGCGCAGGCACCCGGCCTCAACTTCGCCAGTGGTAACGCACGCTTCGCCCGAGACCAGTTCTGGCCTGCGTTGAAGGACATCTCGATGTACTCGCTGCGCGTCGCCGAAAACGGTATGCGCGAACCGCATTGGCATCCGGTCACCGCTGAGATGGGCTACGTGCACTACGGCGACGCCCGCATGACCATCATGAACCCGGATGGCACCCTGGACACCTGGCACCTCACCACCGGAGACATGTACTTCATCCCCCGCGCCTACCCCCACCACATCGAGAACATCGGCACCGACGACTGGCATTTCCTGATCTTCTTCGACCAGCCGTTCCCCGCCGACATCGGCTTCAAGGCCTCTGCCACCGCCTATTCCCGAGAAGTCTTGGCCGCCACGTTCAACACCCACATCGATGATCTGCCCGCGTTTCCGTTCACTCCCGCAGACCCACTGGTGGTTTCCCGGGTGAACCCCGTCGACGCGCGCGGGGCCGGCCAACCCTGATTCCCCACACGCGGGATAGGAATGCGCACGCACCGGGCCGTCATCGCGCACACTAGGACACGCCGTTCGCCGCCATGGAGGATTGATACCCAGAATGAGCCCCGCCGCCGACTTCGACTACATCATCGTGGGCGCAGGCAGTGCGGGCTGCCTGCTCGCCAACCGGCTGAGCGCCAACCCCGATCATCGGGTGCTGTTGATCGAGGCCGGCGGCAAAGACAACTGGTTCTGGATCAAGGTGCCGGTGGGCTACCTGTACACCATTGCGAATCCCCGCACCGACTGGTGCTTCACGACCGAGGCCGACCCAGGCTTGGCGGGCCGCAGCATTCACTACGCGCGGGGCCGCGTCATCGGCGGCTGCTCGTCGATCAACGCCATGATCCACATGCGCGGCCAGGCCTCCGATTACGCCCTCTGGGCGCAGGCCACCGGCGACGAACGCTGGCTGTGGGGTGGCGTTGACGGTCCCGGCGAGACGTTGGCGATCTACAAGGAGCTGGAGGACTACTTCGGCGGCGCCGACGACTGGCACGGCGCCGGTGGCGAGATCCGCGTCGAGCAGCCACGGGTGCGCTGGAAGATCCTGGACGCCTGGCAGGCCGCCGCTGCGCAGGTGGGCATCGCCCCGATCGACGAGTTCAACCGGGGCGACAACTCCGGCAGCGCGTATTTTCACGTCAACCAAAAGCGTGGCCGTCGCTGGTCGATGGCCGATGCCTTCCTGCATCCCGTCGCCCACCGACCCAATCTCACCGTCTACACCCAGACTCAGGCCGTGCGGCTGCTGCTGGATGACCAGGTTCAGGAACATCAGCGTCGCGGTGCCTGGACCACGGCGCAGCGCCGTGCCACCGGTGTGCGGCTGCTGAAAGATGGCGAACTCGTTGACGTCCGAGCCCGTCACGAGGTGATTCTGAGCGCCGGCGCCATCGGGTCACCCCAGCTCATGCAGGCCTCGGGACTGGGCCCGGCCGAGTTGCTCGCCCAGCATCACGTGCCGGTGGCCGTCGATCTGCCAGGAGTCGGCGAGAATCTTCAGGACCATCTGCAGCTGCGAACGGTGTACCGCATCCAGGGCGCCCGGACGGTGAACACGCTGTACCGGAATTGGCTCACCCGTGGCGGCATGGGTCTCCAGTACCTGGCGCTGCGCTCCGGACCGTTGACCATGCCGCCCTCGACGTTGGGTGCTTTCGCGAAAAGCGATGCGGCACTGGCTAGTCCGGATCTGGAGTGGCACGTACAGCCATTGTCCTTGCCCAAGTTCGGCGATCCGCTGCACTCTTTTGGCGCCATCACTCCCTCGGTTTGCAATCTGCGTCCCACCTCGCGTGGGCACGTCCGCATTGCCGCCGCGGATCCGCTGGTCTACCCGAAAATCTCGTGTAATTACCTGTCCACCGACGCCGATCATCACGCCGCGATCAAGGGCCTGCGCATGACGCGGCAGATCATGGCTGCGCCTGCGCTGGCCCCCTACCACCCGGACGAGCTACTGCCGGGCCCGCAAGTGGTGAGTGACGAGGACTTGCAGCAGGCGGCACGTGAGCTCGGCACGACGATCTTCCACCCGGTGGGCACCTGCGCGATGGGAGCCTTTGACACACAAGGTCTTCCGCGGTCAGCAGCGACGGTCCTCGACACCGACTGTCGTGTCTATCGCGTCGCTGGCCTTCGAGTCGTCGATGCGTCGGCGATGCCCACCATCACTTCCGGGAACACCAATGCGCCGGTCATGCTGATCGCCGAGCGCGCTGCGCGGGCGATCCTGACGTAAGCCGCATTGCCGCGCGGTGTGCCGCGAATCCATGCGATGGTGCTGAAATGACAACTTTCGTCATCGATGCGCCGGTGGCCATCCTTCTTGCCACGACGGGAGCTTCAATTCCGTCACAACACAACCTGGCGGCGCCGACGCTCCTGCGCTCGCAGGTCCTTGCCCTCGTGTACGAGTCGGTGCGCGGCGGTGAGATCGACGAACGGGCGGGCCGAAAGGTGCTCGACCGGATCCGTGGGCTGCGAATCCGGCTCCTCGGCGACCGATCGTTGCAGGATCACGCATGGCGAATAGCCGCCGAGCTGGACTGGCCCGACACCTACCGAGCCGAGTTCATCGCACTGACTCAGCTGCAGGCCGATGCGCTGGCGACTTCAGACCAGGAATTGGCCTCAGCCGCAAGCGCATTCGTTCCCACCGTGGCACCGGCTGAGATTCTGCGTTCGTCGCCGGCTACAACCCGGACGGAACGACCTTGCCATTGACCGTCACCTCGACCTGACCGGTCGTTGAGTTGTAAGCAATCTTGCCGTGCTCGAAAGTCGCAACGAGCTGATCGCCGGCGGGAGTCTCGTCACTGGTGACCACCCCCAAGGGACCTGCCGAACCGTTGGTGCCGGTGGCCGATGGCACGCCGTTCGCATCGCGCTGGATGTTCCAGGCCTGCCGGATCTTGCCCCAGATGATGTAGGCGGGCGTGCCTGCCTGGCTGTTCTTGGCCACGATCGCGCCGCCCTGGAATTGCTGGAACACGACGCCACTGTCGCGGGTTCCCGCGTTGTGATCACCCGTCAGCGGCTTGCCGAGTGCTGCCTTCTGCTTGTCGGTCGCCGACGAATATTTGGCGGCGATCGGGCCGGTCAGCGTGACCTCGACGTCCCGCTCCCCGGTGAGCTTCACCTCGGCCGGCGGTGCCGGGACCTCCGACGTAACAACCAATGCGACCTGCGGCTGTGCCGAGACATCGAGATTCATGCCGCTGCTGCAGCCCGTGGCGGTCAGTGCGGCGGCGGCCAGCCCGACGACTGCTGCCTGGCGGTATGCGATCGTCCTCATAGGTTTCCTCTCGCGTTTCCTGTGGTGTGCGTCATGTTGCGTCTGATCCCCCGACCCGGTCACGACCATAACCCGAGCCACTTCAGGGCCGCGCGCGCTGACCGCCCGGCATCAGGTGCCTGGTGAAGAATCGGGCCGCGTCCTCCCCCGCGAACTGCGGGACGCCTGTGTGTCCGCCCATGTTGGCGTGCAGTGTTTTCTCTTGGGAGCCAAAGGCATCGAACAGGTCGAGCGCCATCTGGCGATCATTTGATTCGTCGTCCCACTGCAGCAGGACGTGCAGCGGAATGGTGACCCGGCGAGCCTCGCCGAACATCGAACGCGGCACGAAACTGCCGGCGAACAAACCAGCAGCCGCGATGCGCGGTTCGACCACCGCCAAACGGATGCCGATCGCGATCACCCCGCCCGAGTACCCGATTGGGCCACTCAGCTCTGGCAGTGAGAGAAGTTCGTCGAGGGCGTGTTGCCATTCCGGGACCGCCGCCTCGACCAGGGGAATGACGAGCCGGTCGACGATCTCATCGACGGGCTCACCGGCTGCCAGCGCACGGTGCAGATCGGCACGGGCCTGCTCGGCAGCAGCTGACCGAGGGCGGTCACCACCACCGGGAAGCTCGATGGTGGCCGCGGCAAACCCGTTCGCCAAGGCGCTCCGGGCACGGTTCGCGAGCCGCGGATACATCTGGCGTAGACCGCCGGGATGGCCGAGCAAGATCAGCGGGGCCGGTGATGAACTGGGCGTCCACAGAATGCCCGGAATGTGGTCGAGAGCAAATGCGCGTTCGAGGCTGCCGTCGTCGAGGCGCTGTTCGGAACTGAAGTGCATGGTCGTGCCTTTCGGGAGTGCTCGCTGAGCGGTGCTCCCGGACGACCTATCGTCCGACCGTGACCCCGAAAAGGAGCACCCACGTCGATATGTTCACGGGTCCCACCTCCTCGTCTTTTCGCACGGCCTCCCGAAACGTAGCAGCGGTCACCCGTTGACCGCCAACGAGTTTCGGTGCCTTCAGCCCAGGCGAGTCAGCCGTTCCAGATGCGCTTGCCCGGCTTCGGTGATGGTGACAGAGCGGGGCGCTTTCCCTCTGGTGACCCATCCGCGTTCGAACAGGTGGTTCGCCAGCGCAGCGCCATGAGGTCCGGCGAGGTGGTGGGCTTGCTCGGTCCAGTCGACGCAGTACCGCAATGGGGTGTCGGTGGCCAACAGCGGCGTGGACAGGCCCCAATCGGCGAGCGCGGCGGCGCCGGCGTCGCTGAGGCGGTAGTGATGCCCCGTACCGGATGCGGACAGGCGATCGATGCCCTCTTCGGGGTGATGCCGCCCGTCACCGCCGCTCACCCATCCGCGGGCGATCATGCCGTGAAAGATGCTGACACCCAGTTGACCGGCCAAGTGGCCGTAACACGTCCGCGCTGCGCGCAGGGCATGGGCGCGGGTATGTGCCCGTAGAGAGTTGATGGGCCGTTGCGGCGCAAGGCGTGCGAGCGCCTCGAGAACGCCTTCGACATGCGGCGTCGCCAGCCGGTAGTAGCGGTGCCGGCCATGTTCTTCGACGGTGAGCAACCCATGGCTGAGCAGGTGCGCGAGGTGACTGCTGGTTGTCGAGGCGGCGACGCCGGCTTCCTGGGCGAGTCGACCGGCCGGAAGCGCGCGTCCATCAGCCAACGCCAGCAGGATCCGGATGCGCCGTGCATCTGCGAATGCAGCAGCTACTGCTGCCAAATCTGGTTCGCCACCACTCGCTGGACCCACACACCGACGATAGAAGCGAAATGCTTCGATCGTCGCCGAAGTGTTGGCGACGCATCCTGAAGACATGAGTGCTGATGAAAACTCTGACGAAGTCGACGTCGCGACCATCGAGGCGGTCACGCGCACGTGGGAAGAGGCCTTGGCCAACCATGATGCCGATGCCTTATTGGCCTGTTACGCCGTCGATGCGACTCTGGAAAGCCCTGTGGCGGCGCATATCCTGGGCGGGCGGGGCGTGTGTCGTGGCCATGAAGAACTGCGGCCCTTCCTGGCCGAGGTGGTGGCGCGTACCCCGGACGAGCGGCAGTACTACCGCGCCGGCTTCTTCACCGACGGCCACCGCGCCACCTGGGAGTATCCGCGGCAGACGCCGGACGGCGAGCAGATGGACTTTGTCGAGGTCATGGAGATCGAAGACGGCTTGATCCAGGCTCACCGCGTCTACTGGGGGTGGCGCGGGGTCGCGATCCTGGCCGAAGACAGTTATCACCGGTGATCTCGAATCCACGCACCGACCTGCCGCATTCGAGGCTAGCCTGAGGCGGTAGCCGATTCGTGGGGGGCGAACAGCGTGAATGTGGATATCAAGACCCGGGCGCACTGGCTTCTGGGCTACGGGCTCCCCCGCGCAACACTGAAGGTGCTCGCACGCCGGGGCGACCCGTTCGCCCAGCTACTTCTCGATGACGGTCAGCATGAGCATGCGTATGACCTGATTGCGCAGATTCGCCGGCAGGGCCGGATGGCGCCGGCGTTCGGGGGCAACGCGTGGGTCACCGCCGATCTGCAGCTCGTTCGAGACGTATTGCGCGACAGCAGGTTCCGTACAGCCAAGCCGCGGGATCGGTCGCCGTTCCGGACTGTCCAGCGACTGTTCGACAAGACCAATCCCCGCGTGATCAACCCCGTAGAGCCGCCGTCGCTGCTGATGGTCGACGAACCCGAACACGCACGGCTGCGCCGCCTGGTATCGCGGGCATTTACCCCGAAAGCGATCGACGGGCTGCGACAACGCATCCACGACGTCGCTGAAGGCTTACTGGACGAACTCGAGGACGGCAGGAGCGACTGCGATCTGGCGGCCGCCTACGCCTCCCGAATCCCCATCGAGATCATTGCCGACATGCTGGGAATTCCCCGCGCGGAGGCGCCCTACCTTCACGGAATGGGTGAACTGGCCTCCAAACTGATCACCACCACAGCGCCGTCGTGGCGGAACTTCCAGACCGCAATCGCTGGTCTACGTGAGTTCGAAATCTACCTCGCCCGGCATATCGAGCGGCTCCGCGGGAATGACGCCGACGACAGCATCCTGTCCGCGGTGGTCCAAGACACCGATCTCTCCGACTTCGAGGTCCGGACTTTCGCCGGTCTGCTCCTGGGCGCCGGATTCCTCACCACCGCACACCAATTCGGCAATGCCATCGTGGCGCTCATCAGTCATCCCGAGCAACTGGCCCGCCTCCAGACGCATCCGGAGGGTTGGCCCAACGCCGTCGAGGAGATGCTGCGCTACGACTCGGTCTCCCAGATCGGCGTCAGAGTGGCGACTGAGGAAGTTCAGGTCGGTGGATACACCGTGCGGGAGGGGACGGCGGTCTTCTTGCTCCTCGCCGGCGCCAATCGCGATCCAGCCGTCTTCGAATGCCCCGGCCAGTTCGACTCCACGCGCGCCAATGCCCGCGATCACGTCAGCTTCGGCACAGGCAGCCATGTCTGCCTCGGTGCGCCGTTGGCGCGCATGGAACTGCAGATCGGCCTGCAAGCCCTGTTCGAACGATTCCCTCGACTGACCACTGCCGGCACGCCGACCATGAACGACAGCACGCTCCTGCGAGGGATCAGTTATCTCCCGGTCGCCCTTGGGCCGTCAAGGGTGAGTCCGAACTGACGTCGGGGCGGTTGCCTCACAGTGCCGCATAGGTCGCTTCGATCAGATCGATTGCCCGACGATCCCCGGCGAGAGCGTCGCGACGCAGGTTGGGCACGAAAGCGAACGCCAGCTGATTGTCGACGTCACCAAAGGCGAACGCGCCACCGGCACCAGGATGCCCGAAAGCTCCAGGGCCCGCGTTGTCGGGAAAATCGAACAGCTGAGACGGTCGCATGTACCCCAGACCGTAGCTGGAATCGAGAACCATGACGGCATCAGAACCGCTGTGCCGCACGCGGATTGCATCGGCCAGGTTCTCCGGACGCAACAGCTCGCCGGCACTGAGGCGCGCGTAGAAGTCGGCCAGTGCGCGCGCTGTGGTTATCAACCCGCTCGCCGGCCAGCCGGCCGCCAACACGTCGGGATGGTTGTACCGCGCAGGTGGATTGGCGGTGGCGCGGGTGAACAAGGAGTCCGGATCCCGATAAGCCGCGACGAGACGCTCAACTGTTATTGCGGGGATGGTGGTTGTGTCCGTTGCCCATTGCTGTTCGCTGGCGTCGGGAAAGCCGGTTCGGGCGATGCCGTCGAGCGCGGCCGCGCTGCCGCCGATCATGAGCTCTCGACTGATGTGCGATCGAACGAAATCGCCCACCGTCATCTTGGTGTGCCGGCGTACGATCTCGCCGGCCAGCCACCCGAATGTGAATGCGTGATAGCCGTGCTTCGAACCCGGTTCCCACAACGGATCCTGATCTGCGAGCAGACCGGCCATCAGTTCCGGATCAGCAGCCTGCTCGATCGAAACGGGGCGCTCCACAACCGGTAGGCCGGCAGCGTGTGACAGCAGATGCTCACCCGTGGTTTCGCTCTTGTCCGCCGCGCCGTACTCGGGCCACCAACTCACCACCGGCGCTTGCAGGTCGATACCGTGGCGCTCGGCCACCATCAGCGCGGCCGTGGCGGTTACCGCCTTGGTGCACGAGAAGGTGACGCAAGCTGTGTCGCGTTGCCAGCTGCGGCCAGTCCGCACGTCAGCGATCCCGCCCCACAGATCGACCACCGGTCTGCCATCGACCACGACAGAGACCGCCGCGCCCCAGTTCTGCCCGTCGGCGAAGCTCGCTTCGAAGACATCTCGCACAGCGGCGAACGCCGGATCGAAGCTCCCCTCCGTCAGACCTGCCATGGCACCCATTAGAGCATGGTGGACGCAACAACATGGCTGGTTGGTGTAACGCGTCCACGATCCCCGCCCGCTGGGCGTCACCGGCAGGTCGACAGCGCAGGCGCGTGGAACACCCTGCAAGATAATCACTTTCCCCGCCAAGGCGTCTGCCGGCGTGGGCGCGGCCACGCTGCGAAGCTATCCGGCGCCCGTCGTTGTGTGCGAAGGTTTAAACCGTACCTAGGCGGTACTCACAGCACGACAGCGATTCAGTGGGGAACTCGAATGCTCGCAAACACGCCGTCGGGCGTACGTTTCGACACTGCCGCAGGACGGTGGGTTCTTGCCGCAACAGTTCTGGGCTCTGGCATGGCTCAGCTCGACGCGACCGTGGTCAATGTTGCGTTGCCGGCGATCGGTCGCGACCTGGGCGCTCAAACCAGCGGACTGCAGCTGGTTGTGAGTGCCTACGCAGTGACCCTCGCGGCGTTGATATTGCTGTCCGGCAGCCTGGGTGACCGCGTGGGCCGCAAGCGGGTATTCGTTGTCGGCGTGGTGTGGTTCGTGGTCGCTTCGGCTCTCTGCGCGGCAGCGCCGAATCCCGAAATGCTCATCGCGGCACGGGCTTTGCAAGGTATCGGTGGAGCATTGCTGACCCCGGGCAGCCTCGCCATCATCCAGGCCACGTTCGTGCCGGGCGACCGTGGGAAGGCCATCGGCGCCTGGTCGGCCCTCGGCGGCGTCGCTGCAGCGATCGGTCCATTGCTCGGTGGTTATCTGGTGCAAGCGCTCAGTTGGCGCACTATCTTTCTCATCAATGTGCCGCTGGGCTGCCTGGTCGGCTGGCTCGCACTGCGTCATGTGCCGGAGAGTCGTGATCCGTCGGCCGGCGGCCGGCTCGACTACGCCGGAGCCACGTCGGCGACGCTGGGGCTGGCCGGTACGACCTACGCGATTGTCGAAGGGCCCAACCGAGGCTGGAACTCGGCTGTGGTGCTGATGGCCGGGGCCCTGGGCGTCATCGCGGTCGTCGCGTTCGTGCTCATCGAACGGCGCACCGCGAATCCGATGCTGCCACTGGATATCTTCTCCGCACGGCAGTTCACGAGCGCGAACGCGGTCACCTTCGTCGTCTACACCGCCCTCGGCGGGGTCTTCTTTCTCCTGGTGGTCGTCCTGCAAACCGCCCTCGGCTACTCGCCCGTCGCCGCAGGCGCCGCTTCGCTGCCGGTGACGGTGATCATGCTTGCCCTCTCGTCGGCATCGGGTGCTCTCGCTCAGCGCATCGGCCCGCGCCTGCCGCTCACGGTGGGGCCGCTCGTCATCGCGGCCGGCATGGTGCTGATGACCCGCATCGGGCCGGGCGCGTCGTACGGCGCCGTCATCCTGCCCGCGGTGGTTGTTTTCGGTTTGGGCCTGGCTGCCACAGTCGCACCGGTCACCGCCGCCGCTCTCGCGGCCGCCGACGAACGGCACGCGGGTGTGGCTTCCGGAGTCAACAACGCGGTCGCGCGCACCGCGGGACTCCTCGCCGTCGCGCTGCTACCTCCCCTCGCGGGACTGACGGGGGACGCCTTCCAGTCGCCGACGGCGATCACCGCCGGTTTTCACACCGCGATGCTGATCTCGGCCGGACTTGCCGCCGCCGGCGGCATACTCGCTTTCGCCACCATCTCGAATGACCTGCTCGATGAAGCGCCGAGCGAGGAACCTCCCGCCCACCACTTTCACTGCGCACTCGCCGAGGTCCCCGCCGGCGAGCGTGGCGGCCACCGCTGACACAACACGGCCGCGAATTCGTCGTCTTCTCCCGATATCGGGAGAAGAATATGTACATGACGAACCAGAGCACCCTGACCGACCAGGAGAAGCAGGCCCGGCTCGACGTCAACCAGCTCAAACAGTTGGTCGGTCTGGTGGAGTACGACCCCAGTAACGACCCCTTCCCCGTAACCGGTTGGGACGCGATCGTTTTCGTGGTCGGCAATGCCACCGAGGCATCGAGCTATTTCCAATCCGCGTGGGGGATGGAACTGGTGGCCTACTCAGGTCCGGAGAACGGCAACCGCGACCACAAGGCTTTCGTGCTGCGTTCCGGATCCGTGCGGTTCGTCCTGAAGGGCGCGGTGCGCCCCGACAGCCCGCTGGTGGCTCACCACGCCAGCCACGGCGACGGCGTCGTCGACATCTCGCTGGAAGTGCCCGACGTCGACAAGTGCATCGCGCAGGCCAAGGCGGCGGGCGCCACCGTCCTCGAAGAACCCGCCAACGTCTCTGACGAGTACGGCACCGTGCGAATTGCGGCGATCGCCGCCTACGGCCAGACGCGACATACGCTGGTGCAGCGCGAGGTCGACGGCGCCCGCTACGACGGTCCCTACCTGCCGGGCTATCAGCCGGCCAGGAGCGGCTATGTCAAACGTGACGATGCTCTCCCGCGGCTTTTCCAGGCCTTGGATCACGTCGTCGGCAATGTGGAACTCGGCAAGATGGACGAGTGGGTCGGCTTCTACAACCGCGTCATGGGGTTCGTGAACCTGGCCGAGTTCATCGGCGACGACATCGCCACCGACTACTCGGCGCTGATGTCGAAGGTGGTCGCCAACGGCAACCATCGCGTCAAATTTCCCCTCAACGAACCCGCGGTGGCCAAGCGCAAGTCTCAGATCGACGAGTACCTCGAGTTCTACCGCGGCCCCGGCGTTCAGCACCTTGCATTGGCCACGAACGACATCCTGAGCAGCGTCGACGAACTCCGCAGAGCCGGCGTGCAATTCCTCGACACCCCGGACACCTACTACGAGGACCCCGAACTGCGGGCCCGCATCGGCGAGGTGCGCGTGCCCGTGGAGGAACTGCAGCAGCGCGGCATCCTGGTCGACCGCGACGAGGATGGGTACCTGCTGCAGATCTTCACCAAGCCGCTCGGTGACCGTCCGACTGTCTTCTTCGAACTCATCGAACGCCACGGCTCACTGGGTTTCGGCAAGGGCAACTTCAAGGCGCTCTTCGAGTCCATCGAACGTGAGCAGGACAAGCGCGGGAACCTGTGATGGCCGCCTACCAGTCCGGCTTCGGCAACAGCTTCGAAACCGAGGCATTGCCCGGCGCGTTGCCCGTCGGCCGCAACTCTCCGCAGCAGTGCGCCTACGGCCTCTACGCCGAACAGCTCAGCGGGTCACCGTTCACCGCGCCTCGCGCCGCCAACAAGCGATCCTGGCTGTACCGCATCCGGCCGAGCGTGGCCCACTGGGGCAATTTCACAGCCGTTCCCACCGAACACTGGCGCTCCGCTCCCGATGACGCACCACCGGTTCCCGTCGCCCAAATGCGCTGGAACCCCTTGCCGATGCCGGATCCGGCTGTTGAGGACACGACGTTCATCACCGGAGTCCGCACCATCACCACCGGTGGAGACACCAGCACCCGTACCGGATTTGCTTGCAGCATCTACTCCATCACGTCGTCGATGGTGGACGCCTACTTCTACAACGGCGACGCCGAAATGCTGTTCGTCCTGGAGCACAACAAGGTTCGGTTCTGGACCGAGTTCGGCGTCATCGACGCCGAGCCCTGCGAGATCGTCGTGATTCCGCGTGGCGTGAAAATGCGTATCGAGGTGCCCGACGGTCCGGCCCGTGGCTACCTGTGCGAAAACTACGGCGGCTCTTTCGCTCTGCCGGAGCGCGGCCCGATCGGCGCCAACTGTCTGGCGAATTCGCGAGACTTCCTGACGCCGGTCGCGGCCTATGAAGACCGCGACGTCCCGTCCACGTTGTATGTGAAATGGGGCGGGACGTTGTGGCGGGCCGAAGTGAACCAGTCGCCACTGGATGTCGTTGCCTGGCATGGCAATTACGCACCCTACAAGTACGACATGCGGCGCTTCTCCCCCGTCGGCCCGGTGCTGTTCGATCATGCCGATCCGTCGATCTTCACGGTGCTGACCTCGCCGAGTGAGACACCGGGAACCGCCAACGTCGACTTCGTCTGTTTCCCCGAGCGGTGGATGGTCGCCGAGGACACCTTCCGGCCGCCCTGGTACCACATGAACGTCATGAGCGAATTCATGGGACTCGTGCACGGTGTATACGACGCCAAACCGAACGGCTTCGTGCCCGGTGGTGTCAGCCTGCACAACGGCATGACCCCACATGGGCCCGACGCCAACGCTTTTCACGCCGCGAGCACCGAAGAACTGAAACCGGTGAAGCAGGGGAACACCCTCGCGTTCATGTTCGAAACCCGGTATCCGCAGAAGGTCACCGCGTACGCCGCGAATCATCCTCAGCGACAACAGGACTACGCGGACTGCTGGCGTGGCCTGGCCAAACGATTCGACCCGGGCAAACCGTGACGCCGGCACTGGATTTCACTCATGACCCGGGGCGACGTAGTTGGGTCGCCTCCGCGGGCTCCGACAGTGACTTTCCGCTGCAGAATCTCCCGTTCGGTGTGGTGGCCGGTCCTGACGCCGACCCGTCCGGCGTCGTGCGGATCGGCGACATGGTCCTGGATCTGAGCGGACTGGCGGCATCGGGGCTGCTTACCGGCGAAGCACAGGTGGCTGCCGAAGCTGCGGCCCAGGGAACGCTGAACGCCTTGTTCGCCTTGGGATCCGGCCCGCGCGCAGCTCTGCGCAGAGCCCTGCACGTACTGCTCGCCGCGGGCGCACAACACCAACAGACCGTGGCCGGTTTCCTGACCCCGCTGCATGACGTCGACGTCCTGCTGCCCGCCCGCATCGGGGACTACACCGACTTCTACGTCGGCATCCATCACGCCAGCAACATCGGCGCGCTGTTCCGGCCCGACGCTCCCCTGCTGCCCAACTACAAATGGGTGCCGATCGGCTATCACGGGCGTGCCTCCAGCGTGCGGGTCAGCGGCACTCCGGTCACCCGGCCGCATGGGCAACTGAAGACCGCCGAGATGTCGGCACCTGTGCTGGCGCCCACCCGGCGGCTGGACTTCGAGCTGGAACTCGGGGTGTGGATCGGCCCGGGAAATCGTCCCGGCGAACCGGTGCGTCTCGACGAGGCGCAATCGCACGTCGCCGGATACTGCTTGCTCGACGACTGGTCCGCCCGCGACGTGCAAGCTTGGGAGTATCAGCCCCTCGGCCCATTCCTCGCCAAGAGCTTCGCCACCACGGTATCGCCTTGGGTCATCACTCCAGACGCCTTGGCGCCGTTCCGGATTCCGGTCGATCGTCCCGAGGGTGACCCCGCTCCTCTGTCTTACCTCGACAGTCCGCCACACCGTGCCGGTGGTGGTCTCGACATCGAGTTGCAGGCCCTCATTCGTACCGCAAAGATGCGCGAAGACGGCAGCCCGCCATACCGGATTTCACGCTCATCGAGTCGCCACATGTACTGGAGCGTCGCGCAAATGGTCGCTCACCACACCAGCAACGGATGCAATCTCCAGCCTGGTGACCTGCTCGGCACCGGCACTCTGTCCGGGCCGGAGGCCGGCTCTGAAGGCAGCCTGATGGAGCTCAGTCGTGGCGGCACTGCCCCAATCACGCTGCCCAACGGCGAAACCCGCACGTTCCTCGAAGATGGTGACGAAGTCATGCTGACGGCCCGGGCTCAGCGCCCCGGCGCAGCCGCCATCGGCTTCGGTGAATGCGTCGCCGTCGTCCAGTCGGCGATCACCTACCCGTGACCTGAGACGCGTCGTGCGCCAGGCGCTCCACCATGTTGTCGTCGACGTCGGCGAAGAACCCACCGACGACGTCTTCGATCTCATCGAATCCCCTGGCACAGAATAGAATCGGCTGGTAGCGCGTGATGTCGTAGGTCTGCACACCCATGCGGGCAATGTTCAGTGGTCGCAGATCGGCCACATCGATCTGCTGGATCTCCCCGAATGACGACAGCAGGCCCGCGCCATAGGCGCGTACCTCGCCGTGCTGACGGACCACACCGAATTCCAGGGAGAACCAGAACACTTTCGAGATGAACTCAAGTGCCTCAGTGCTTTTCACCCGCTGCGCCGCCTGGCCGGCAAGCCGGTACAGCGCCGCGAAACGGTCATGTGCAAGGCAGTTGCCGTGGCCCACCACCTCGTGGATCAGATCGGGCTCGGGCGTATAGAGCGGCACGGAATGGTGCCGGATGTACTGGGTGGAGTGGAAGATTCCGTCAGCGAGGAGTCCGTAGAACTCGCGTAACGGCACCAAACCGGCGGCAGGCACGTACTGAAAGCCGGTGAGGGGCCCCAGCATCTCGTTGACGTCGACGAGTTGCGGGATCCGATCCTCGGGAAGTCCGAGCCGCTCCCTGCCCTGCAGGTACTCGGCACAGGCCCGGCGCTGGTGCAGCCGGTGCAGCTCGGCGCAGGCGATGCGCCAGACTTCCTGCTCGTCGTCGGTGTAACTCGCGATGGGTGGTGGCGTCCCTGCCTGCCAATCCATGGCGAGCGCGGCAATTGCGTTGCGGCGGGCACGGTATTCCGGGTCGACAGCGCCGGGATGATCGGCGGCCAGATGAACGGTGACCCCATCTTCCGAGCGCGTCACCGGCGCGTACAGCTGCGCTTCCTCGAACATCGCTGCCTCCCGGAGGTCCGGGCGTCGCACAGAGCGGCGTCTATCAACCAGGATATGCGCGCTGATTACTCGCGACTGGCAAGCACCTGTTCGCGCAGGATGTCGGCGTGCCCGCAGTGGTGCGCCAGCTCGCGCAGGACTTGCAGCATGACCCATCGCAAGGTTCGCGGCCCGCCCCGGTGTCCCGTGACGACGGTGTCCAGCGGGAGGTCGGCAACCGCTGCCCGCGCTGTCTCACAGACGTCACGGTGCGCGGCGAGGATGGTGGCGATCGTGTCGTCGCTTCCGAGCTGGAAGGACTCGTCGACGCTCTGCACCAAGCCAAGGGCCTGTCGGGAGCTGCCGCCGACGCATTCCTCGAACCACACGCGCTGCATCCAGGTGACGTGCTTGAGCAACCCGAGGAGCGTCGTCGCCGACGGCACAAGCCGCCGGCGGGACTCCTCCTCGGTGAGGCCGTCGAGAGTCAGCTCGATGGCCCGGCGATAGTCTTCCAGGAAAGCGTTGAACTGGGCCCGTTCGTCGCCCAGCAGTGCATCGAACGAGCCCATCGCCGTCTCCCATCACACCGTGGCGGCCGCCTGCTTCCTGGTGACCTTCACCATCATCTTGGCGTAGCCCTTCACGAAGTTGGATTGCGTGTACTCGGGCTCGCCCACGACCTCGATGTTCTCGAATCGCGCCAGCAGCTCCTCCCACAGGATCTTGAGCTGCAGTTCGGCGAGACGGCTGCCCATGCAGCGGTGGATGCCGATGCCGAATGCCAGGTGATGGCGGGCGTTGTGGCGACCGATGATGAAGTCGTCCGGATTCTCGAACTTGCGCTCGTCGCGGTTGGCCGAGGCGTACCACATGACGAGTTTGTCGCCCTTGCGGATGAACTGCCCGTTCAGGATGGTGTCCTGCTTGGCGACGCGGCGCATGTACGCCAGCGGGGTCTGCCAGCGGATGATCTCGTGGACCGCCTTGGTGATGAGGCCCGGATCGGCCTTCAGCCGCGCGAACTCGTCGGGATTCTGGTTCAGCGCGAGCACACCACCGGTCATCGAATTGCGGGTGGTGTCATTGCCGCCCACGATCAGCAGGATCAGGTTGCCGAGGAACTCCATCGGCCGCTCGATCAGGTCCTTGGTGTCCTCGGACGACTGCATGAGCGCGATGAGGTCGAAGCCAGGTTTTTCACCTGCCGCCAGCCGCGCCTTCTTGTCGTACCAAAGGGCACTGAAAGCGCGCGCCATATCGGCTGCTGCGCTGAACATCTCGTCCATGTCGGCTTCGCCGCCGGTGGCCGAGGCGCTGCCGGCGACGGTGTCGGTCCAGTACACCAGCTTGCGGCGCTCGTCGTAGGGAAAGTCGAGCAGGGTGGCCAGCATGCGTGAGGTCAGTTCGATCGAAACGGTGTCGACCCAGTCGAACGGCGTGTCCTCCGGCAGCCCGTCGAGGACCTCTCGCACCCGGGTCCGGATGAGCTCTTCCATTTCCTGGAGGTTCTGGGGCGCCACCACGCCCTGGACCGCTCCGCGCTGCTGTTCGTGACGCGGTGGGTCCATGGCGATGAACATCTCGACGTCCAGCCCCTCGGGCGTATTGCCGATGATGATCTGCGGCTCCGCGGAGAACCGTTCGTTGTCCTTGTCGACGGTGACGATGTCGTCGTACCGGGTGATCGACCAGAAGGGCCCGAACGGGCTGTTCGGCTGGTAGTGCACCGGCGCCTCGTCGCGGAGCCGCTTGAAGTAGGACTGCCAGCGGCCCTGGCGGAACATGAACGGGTTGCTGACGTCGATGTCAGCCAGCTCGACTTCCTCGACAGGGGGAATCGGGCGTTCGACGAAGACCGGCGACTTGTCGCCGACCACAGACTTCTTCGTCTTCTGATAGAGGTGCATGCCCTTGATCTGCAACGGCATTGGGATCGTCGCCTGCGCCCGGTTGAGCACGGGATCGAGGATCGCTTCCTGCGCCTTGGTGAGTGCCTGATCGAGAATGTTCATGAGCTGCTACTCCTTTATGACTATTCGCTGGCAATCACGCTACGAATGAAAAGCTGCAGCTGGGATACCCTGAGTGGCCGAATACTTACTCGAAGTGGCAATGTCAGGAGTGGTATGGCAAGCTTCGGCGGCACCAATTCGATGAACTGACCGATCTCCGTTCAGCGACTTACTAGATTTGGCAACGTGGTTGACTGGGACATCCCTCGCACGCCGGCAAGCGTCGGTGTGCTGCTCGGCCTGGCCGGCGAGCGTGGCGTCAGCCCGGAAACCTGCCTGGCGGGCTCTCGCCTGACCGTCCGCGGTCTGCAGAGTCCGAACGCTGAGGTCACCGCACGCCAGGAACTGACTGTCGTGACGAATCTACTTGAGGCACTTGACTATCCCGACGATCTCGGCGTCGAGGTGGGACTCCGCTATCGGCTCGCCACCTACGGAATCTACGGGTTCGCCTTGATCAGCAGTCCGAATCTACGCAGCGCGATCGATGTCGGACTGCGGTATCTCGACCTGACATTCGCCTCTTCTACCTTCCGCACCCGAGTCGTCGGTGACGAATTCCAGTTCGTTCTGGATGCTCCCGGCACACCGGATCGTGTCCGGCGGTTCGATATCGACCGGTTGGCCACGGCGATCTCGGTGATCAAACGGGAACTGTCGGTGGACCTGCCGCCCTTCGGTGTTCAGTTCAGGCATGGTCGCCCGGCCAACCTCGACCGGTACGTCGCGGCGTTCGACACCGAACCGCAGTTCGATGCGCCGGAAAATCTGCTGATTCTGCCCGTCGGACTGCTGGATCTCCCACTGCCCCAAGCCAACGCGTACAACTCCGCGGCCACACAGGAGCAGTGCCGCAATCTCCTCGAAGAACGGCGTAGCCGGACCGGGCTGTCAGGGCAGGTTCGCGATCTGCTGCTGGCATCACCGGCGCGGCCGCCGAGCGCACACGATATCGCCCACACCCTGCTGATGAGTCCGCGGACGTTGCGCCACCGGCTCGGCGCCGAAGGTACGTCTTATCGTGAACTCCTCGACGAGATCCGGCAGCGGCTCTCGGAGGAAATGCTGATCGGAGGACGCCTGACGGTGGCCGAGACGGCGAGTCGACTCGGGTACGTCGAGTTGTCGAGCTTCTCGCAGGCGTTCCGCCGCTGGCACGGGATGAGCCCCCGGGCCTTCCGCGCGTCTCGCGTCTGATGGGGCCGTCCGAAGAGTCTTGCCCAGCCGCGCATCCCGACGATCAGGACACAGAGTCCCACCAGTTGAGCAGCCGTGTCCCGTAGAGGGTGAGCCACTTCGACTGCTGACCGGCCGGCACGTCGACCTCGAACCAGACTCGGCCTGGCTGCCGACCGGTCTGCAACCAGGTGCCGTCCGGCTGCCAGGCAGCCCGCACGATATCGATCGCGTCGCGCATCCGGGGATCCGGCGCGGTGCCGTCCTGCAGGACGGCCCGGCGGAAATACTCACATGCGTTGAGGGCGCTGTAGGACCACCGCATCGGATAGCTGAAATCGTTGATCCAGTGTCCCACTGGCTGATTCGTGGTGAGCCGATTGAGCAGCCGTCGTTCGAGCAGGTACTCCTCCCCACGGTGACGCGCCGCACGGATGTCGGCGTTGCCCGCGGTGGCGGCCTCGAACGCGAGTAGGCCTTTCAGCGAGTTCAGCGTGGAATGGAACGACGAGCGGCGCGAACCTTCGACCCAATCGCAGTTCCACCCGCCGTCCGGCAGCTGATGCTCCAGAAACCAGTCCGCGATGCCATTTACGTTCGCGCCCAGCCAGACCCCGTTCGCCAGGGTCCACGCGTTGATGCAGCAATCCACCTCACCCGACCAGTAGGGCAGGTCGTCGTACTCCCAGCGGCAGTGTTCGTCAAGCCGCTCCGCAGTCCGGCGTTCCCGCAACACCGTTCCGTCAAGGCCCCACTCGCGCAGTGCATTCAGCGTCCATGTCGTAGCGGTCCAGGGCTGGCCGTCGTCAGCCCTGTCCGGGTCATCGAAGTCGTAGTCCGCAGGGAAGAATGCACCGCCGGCCCACTGGCCGTCGGCATCTTGCAGGGCGAGCAGCCGTGCGCCGAAGCCCTCGGTCGCGATCCGTGACCGCGTCGTCTCCCAAACCGCAGGTGGAGCGTCGAGCAGATCACGCTCGACCTGCCAGCGCAACGTCGGGTCCGATTCCAACAGCCAGTCCGTCACGGCTTCGCTCGTCATCAGACCCCGTCACGCTAGGAGCAATAAACCTGGCCGTTGAGAACACAATTCGACGGCGGCGTGTAGGTCCCACTCAGCACGCCGCGAATACCGCCATTGGCGGAACCGCCCGGTGGAATCATTCGATTCCAGCTCGCGGGGGTGATGACGTAGTGGGTGCCGTACTGGGTGAACGTGCTACTCCACGTGTGCGAGATGGATTGTCCCATCGGCATGTCGAATTCGAGCTTCCAGTCCGTCATCGGCACCGTGCTGTAGTTGGTGATGACATAGCGCGCGATGAAACCGTCCTGCCACGTGTGTTGCACCACCAAGCGCGCACCGGCTGCAGCTGCATGAGCCACCGGAGTGCCGGCGAATCCGAGGATGACGACCGCCAGTGCGGACATCAGCACATGAAGCGCTGTACCGCAGCGCTTCACCGTTGAGTCCAGTCCGGTCATCGGAATCAAGATTAGGTCCCACTCGGCGACGTCCACTCCATCGGCGCAGGTGAGCAGCCGTACCTTTGCGCAATTGCAACCGTCGCGAGATTTTCACGCTGGCATGTGTGCGGTTTCGGAAAGGTCCGGGCCGGATACACCTTCAGGAGAACCAACGACGCTGGTTCCTGGTTGCCAGGAACCCGATGGAGGGAGTTTGACGTGGCGTTTTCGCACATCACATCGAAGACAATGGCGGCTGCGGCCGGTATCGCGGCGGCGGGAATCCTGGCGGCGGCACCGGCGATCGCGGATCCCACAGCGGTGATGTTCGGCCAGCGGGCAGAAATTCCCAGCCCCGGCGGCGCGATCGAGTACACCGTGGTCAACCTGCAACCGAGCGGCCACAACGACGGCATCTGGTATTCGGACGTGACCGCTCGGGCCGTGAGTGGTTCGCCGACGCCGAACCTTTCCGACTTCAATGCGCGTGCGGTCAACAGCTCGACCTACGCAGATATGAAGGGCAATGAGGTGGACGGCCTGCCCAACCAACCGATCGCGTCGGGCAGCTACGCGACGGGTCGAATCTACTTCGACGTCCGCAACGGCACCGCGCCCGACAGCGTCGTGTACCGCGACGCCGGTGGCACCGACAAGGTGGTCTGGAAGAGCTAGTCGACTGCAATGGCGGATTTCCGCCAGCGCCGCACGCGGCGGGGCCAATAACGTCGACGCGTGACCACAACTGCGCACAAAGATTCGGTAATCACCGACACCACAGTCCTTTTCATGTCGCTGGCTGCGGCCCTGGGCACCGCGACGATCTATCCGCTACAGCCGGCCATCGCCGACATCGCGCGAGCGCTGGAGTCCGGGCCGGCGGTCGTCGGTGCCGCGCTGGCCTGTGGTCCGATCGGTTACCTGCTGGGCCTGGCATTCCTGGTCCCGCTGGTGGACAGGTTCTCGCCGCGGCGTGTGGTCGCACTGCAGTTCTCGGCCCTCGGCGGCGCGCTGATCATGACCGCCGCTGCGAACGCCGTCTGGCTGATCGGAGTGGGGCTGTTGCTGACCGGCGCGTGCTCGTCGGTGGGGGCCGGGTTGAGTTCCGTTGTCGGACGCCTCGCACCCGCGCGCCGGCGCTCGACCATTCTGGGCATCGTCACCGCCGGGATCTCGGCCGGGATTCTGGCCGGGCGGATCGTCGGCGGTTGGCTGAGTGACCTGATCGGCTGGCACGCAATGCTTCTCGCGGTGGCTGCGGCCAGTTTCGGGGTCGCCGCCGCCTGCCTGTGGTTCCTGCCGACCGCGGCCGGCGCAGTCGAGCGGAATTACCTCGCCGGATTGGCGTCGGTGCCCGGACTGCTCGTTCGTGATCGGGTATTGCGCCGCGGCGCGCTGCGCGGCTCGCTGTGGTTCTTCGCGTTCTGCGCGGTCTGGTCGGGAATCGCCGTGGCGCTGGCGCAGGAGCCATTCAGGCTGTCTGCCAAGGAGATCGGGCTCTACGCGCTGGCGGGTATTGCCGGCATCTTCGCGACGCGCATTGCCGGTGGATGCACGGACCGCTTCGGGTTCCGGCCGGTGATCGTGGTGGGCCTCGCAGCCGCGGGTGCCGCATGCCCGGTCCTCGCATTCGGGTTGAACAGCCCCGCGGCGACGATGGCCGCTCTCGCAGTGTTCGACGCCGGCTTGTTCGCCGCGCAGGTGGCGAATCAGTCCACCATCCTGGCGATCGACCCGTCTGCGCCTGCCCGATTCAACAGCGCCTACATGCTGGTCTACTTCGTGGGCGGGAGTCTCGGCACGGCATTCGGTGCGGCGGCGGTGACCTCATTCGGTTGGGCGATGACCATCGGCGCTTGCGGCACAGCACTTCTCATCGCCGCGCTGCTCACTGTTGGTCGACTGCCCCGCATGTCGTGAGCGCCGCCTCGATGGTGGCTTCGATGAGGACGTCATCGATCGGTCCGATGGGCGGCAGCGCGGCCCGCAGCAGCAGCGGACCGGTGAGCAGGTCGGAGATGACGCCCGGGTGCGCAGGTTGAGGGATCTCGCCGCGATCAGCCGCGCGGGCGAGCAGAGCTGCGACGGAGCGGCGCCGCGGTTCCATGAACCGTGCGTAAAACACCTCGGCGAGCTGGTCGTCGTTTCTGAGGTCGCTCAGCACGCCGGCCAAACCAGCCTGCACCATTGGATCGGTGAAGAAGTGGCGCTGCAGCTCCTGAATCGCGCGTAGGTCATCGCGCAGATTGCCACTGTCGGAAGCGGGGTCGAGCCCGAAACGGCTGACCAGTAGCGCGACCACCAGCTCCCCCGGGGTCTTCGCGCGGCGGTAGATCGCGGCCCGGGTGGTACCCGCCATTTTGGCAACCCGATCGATGTTCACCGTCGAGTAGCCATGTGAAAGCAACACCGTCTCAGTCGCATTCGCGATGGCGGTGTCCAGGATTGCGTCGCGTGGGCGACCTCGAAGACCAGACATGTGCTCGTCCGAACTTTAGCGTTGACCAATTAACGATGCACACTGTACCGTAAATGAATGCAGACAATCTGGGTACTCGGTGCGACCGGCAAAGGCGGCCGCGCCATCGCTTCTGAACTGATCGGCTCCACCACTGCCGATGTGGTTCTCGTCGGGCGTGACCACGGCCGACTCACCGCCGCCGCGTCTTCGTTGGGCGGCCGGAGCCGGACGCTGGTTGCTTCCGGACCGGCAGAGCTGGCCACTCGAATCGCAGCCGAGAACCCGACGGTCGTCGTGAACACCATCGGCCCGTTCGGCGAGACCACCGGCCCGCTCGCGCGGGCCTGCGTGGCCGCCGGAAGCCACTACGTGGACCTCGCCAATGAGCTTCCGCCGGTGCAGGAATTGCTCGGCCTCGACGCTGACGCGCAACGCGCAGGCGTCACACTCGTCACCGGAGCCGGCTTCGGAGTGCTCGCGACCGAAGCGCTCGTCCTCGAACTGGCCGACGGCCACCCTGCCGCGTCGCGCGCGACGGTGGCGGCAATGCCAACAGTGGACGGTTTGGGCTCCGCGGTGCTGGCCAGCGTGGTCGACGCCGTCGCCTACGGCGGCCGGCGCTATCGCCAAGGGCAGCTGCAGCGGACTCGTTTGGGCGCCGACCACGCGTGGATTCCCTTGCCGGACTTGCCTGCAATCCAGGCCATAGCAGTCCCCACCGGCGAACTGGAAGCAGCCCGCCGGGCGTCCGGCGCCGGCGACGTACTGGCCTTCTCCAGTGAGGTGCCAAGCGGGCGCGCCGTACGCGCCGCGCTCCCGGCGCTTTCGGCGCTGCTATCGACACGCCCGATACACGCCGGGGTACAGCGCCTGATCAGCCGCACTAGGCTGACTCCGCCTGCGAAGTCCGGCGATGTCTCGTGGGCGTATGCGCGCCTCGAGTGGCCCGATGGCACCCATCGCGAAGCCTGGCTCCGCACGGGCGAGGGCTACAGCTTCACCGCCAAGGTCGCCGCATTCACTGCCATGCGGCTGAGCGACGGACTGGGCCGGCCGGGAGCTCTCACTCCAGGAGCGCTGTTCGGCGCCGATTTGGCGCGCGATGCCGGCGCTCAGATCATCACCGCGGGCTCGGTGGCATCGTGACCGGCCAGACCACGGACCGTCGCCAGTTGCGGATCCCGGCACCCGGCGGTGACGAGCTTGATGCCTGGGTATACCTGCCTGACGTGCCGGGGCCTGTTCCCGTTGTCGTCATGGCGCATGGCATCGGCGGCATCAAGGCCGGCGGATTGGCGCCGTTCGCCGAACGTTTTGCCGGCAGCGGTTTCGCCGCAGTCGTGTTCGACTATCGCCACTGGGGTGAATCCACCGGCGTACCAAGGCAATTCCTGTCGATCGATCGCCAGGTGGAGGACTACCGCACTGCTCTGGCGTGGGCACGCGGCCAGGACGGATTCGATGCGACGCGAATGTTCGTATGGGGCACGTCGTTTGCGGGCATGCACATCGTCGAGCTGGCCGCGAGTGAACCCGGTCTGGCCGGTGCCATCGCCCAATGCCCGTTGGTTGACGGGTTAGCCGGGTTGACCAAAATCCCGCCCGCTCGCGCCCTCAAGCTCACCGGGTACGCGCTCGCCGACCTCGCTGGGTCCGTGTTCGGCAGGCGCCCAACATATTTGCCGATCAGTGTGCCCACCGGGCAGCTCGGCGTGATCGCCACCGACGACGCAATCGAGGGCATGGACCGACTCGATCCTGGCGATGGCTCGTGGTCCAACGAGATCACCGCGCGTTCGTTGCTCGACATCTCAGTGCACCGACCGGTGCGTCGGGCGGGGAATGCGCGGTGTCCGCTGTTGATGGTGGTCGCCGAGCACGACACCATGGCACCCACCGGACCGGCGTTGACGGTGGCCACCGCTGCGCCTCGTGGCGAGCTCTACCGCAGCCGCGGCGGACACTACGACGTCTACGCTGGTGGACGTGACCACGAGAACGTGGTGCGCGTCGAAACAGCGTTCCTGCAACGGCACTCATCGAATCCCCATCGCTGAGGCCAACGAGACACCAACTCAGATGGAGCGCTTCAGTCCGACGTGAGCGGCGTGGTACCCGAGGCCGTCGTAGAAGGCACGAGCCTGTTCGCGGGCTTCGTCCGTGGCCACCTGCGCCAACCGAGCACCGTGTGCCCGGCCGTACTCGTGTGACCACTGCACCAGGGCGGTACCCAGACCCTGTCGACGCTCTGCAGCGGTAACCCGCAATCCTTCTATCTGCAGTCGGGTCGAACCACCACGGGACAGCCCCGGAATCACGGTCAGCTGCACGGTCGCGACGATCACGTCGGAACAATTGCGGACAACCCCGAGATAGTTGGAGTGATCACGAACAAGGACGTCATAAGCCGCCTCGTAGTCTTCGAGGTCCGCGGTTTCGCGAGCCTGACCGAATTGGTCGTCGGACAGCAGCGCCACGATCGACGCGACGTCGTCACGGCCCGCGCGTTCCACCCGGAAACTGCGGTCCCCCACCCGCAGCAGTCCCCGAACCGACGTTCGTGCCTGCGCCTGCAGACGCGTCACCAACAGGTCGAGCCACGCCCCGACATTCGTTCGCGCCTCGTGCGTGTCGGGATAGCGACACCGCAAATGCAGGCCGGACTCGTCCAGGATGAACCACAGCATGACACCGTCGGTCTGGATGGCGGCGCTCACGTACTGAGCGTCGAGCCCGACGTCATCGATGCGGACCGGAAGCCGCCGCAGGTCCAGCCACGAGATCGCGAACATGCCGGGCGACATCGGCATGCCGCCCCACGGCGACAGCACGTCCGCCAACGGCCAGGAACCGAGTTGCACCGCTTCTTTGACCGCGCTGGCCGCGGCAAGTGGATCGGCGACGGTCGACTCCAGCACCGAATTGGTGATGAACCAGCCCACGGAGTCGTGCCAGTTGGTATCGAAGCGACTGTGCACCGGGAAAACCGCGCGAAGTGGCGCATCCGCCAATTCCCGGGTCACGGAGGTCATCGCGGCCACCGCCAGCGCCAGCGTCGATACCCCGTCGTTGCGGGCTTGGACCGCGAAGGCCGCACCGGCATCGACATCGAACACATCGCGGACTTCGACGCGCTCCGGCCCCAGCTCGGGCTCGCCCAGGGGCAGCGGAAATCGCGGCATCACCCCTCCGCTGTCGGCGATGATGCGCGCCCAGGTCTCCCGGACGTGAGCCGGCGCCGCGGGACGATCGAGCAGAGCCTGGGTGTGTTCGACGAACGCGGGTGCCGGCGGCAGCGAAGTAGCCCGTCCGAAGCGCGCATCGCTGAGTTGCGCCAGCAGATCCCGGGCGATCACCAGCATCGACCACATGTCGACGTGACTGTGGTCGGCGGCTATCACCACGGTCAAGGCCGCCGCGGTTTCCAACAGACACAATCGATGTGAGGGCTGCTGGTACGGCGAACAGGCCGCATCGAGAACGCCCTGCAGCGCATCGTTCACCGCCTGGCCGGCAGCTATCTCGTGCTCGACCCATCGGCCCGGACTGACACCGATCTCATGCAGTTGCGGATCGCCGTCCGGCCCCGCCGAGAATGCGGTCCGCAACGTGCCGTGGCGGGCGACCACTGCCAGCCATGCCTCGGCCAGGGAGTCCCGGCTCACCCGCGCCGGCAGGCGAATGGACAACGCCATCCAAGAACCCGGGCGGGCCCCGGCCGCCACGTGAATCCGCTGGTCAAAGGACACCGGGAGGCGTCGGCCCGGTGCGGACACCGTCACGTCATAGCCCCACAGACGCCCGAACGGGAGTCGCAGGTGCGAGACGTTCGTGAGCCGCATGGCGGTACCCTAGCGCCCCAGATAGCCTGAATGCTCGGTCGGCAGGTCGAGTCCACGGCGCGGCGACCGGTTACGGAAAGAGTTGCCTGATGCCTACTTTCGCGGTTCCCGGAGCCGAGCTTGCGGTTGAACTGAGCGACGAAGGTGGCCACCCGGTTGTCCAACTACACGGACTCACCTCCAGCCGCGCACGCGATCGGGTGCTCAATCTCGACCTCGGCCGGGGGCTCAGTGGCACGCGATTGCTGCGCTATGACGCACGGGGCCACGGCAAGTCGACGGGTCGGAAGGTCCCCGAGGACTACCGATGGGAACAGCTCGCCGATGACCTGCTGCAGCTGCTCGACCGGTGGTTTCCCGGTGAGCCGGTGCACGGGGTCGGCCCGTCGATGGGCACGGGAACGCTGCTGCACGCGGCGTCCCGCGCACCAGAACGGTTCACTGGCCTGACCTTGATGGTGCCGGCCACGGCCTGGGAGACCCGACGCGCGCAGGCTGCGACCTACGAGGTGGCGGCCACGCTCATCGAGACCGAGGGGGTCGGGGCGTTCATTGCCGCTACCCGTGGCGCGACACGGCCGCCGGCCACCGTGGGTGCGCCCGAAACAGTTCCCGACGTCGCCGACGCCCTGCTGCCGTCATTGTTTCGCGGCGCCGCACTGAGTGACCTGCCGGCGCCCGAAGCCATCGCGCGAATCGAGGTGCCGACAACGATCCTCGCCTGGATCGACGACCCGGCCCATCCGGTCTCGACCGCGGAATCACTTGCCGCGCTGATGCCACGGTCGACACTGACGCTCGCTCACACCCCTGAGGATGTCGAGACCTGGCCCAAGATTCTGAGTCAGGATGTCGGCCGCCGGGCCTGACGTGTATTGAACGCCGCCCTTGACATCGACGTAACACTCCTGCCATGAGGCGTCCCTAAGGTGAAGCGGTCATTCACGTGGGGAGAGGAATTCCATTGAGCGGAAACGCCACCCGCTTGCGCGCGATCGCAGGCGTCCAGGCCTATACGCCCCCGGCGTGCACCTTCGACCCTGCTGAGGCGCCCGGCGCGATCTTCGGCACGAACGTGTTCACCAAGGCCGAGATGCAGGCTCGTCTGCCGAAGGCGATCTACAAGTCGGTGGTGGCCACCATCGAGAAGGGCGCCAAGCTCGATCCGACGGTTGCCGATGCCGTTGCGGCCGCGATGAAGGACTGGGCGCTGGAGAAAGGCGCGACGCACTACGCGCACGTGTTCTATCCGATGACCGGCCTGACTGCCGAAAAGCACGACAGCTTCCTCGAACCGGTCTCTGACGGACAGGCACTGGCCGAGTTCGCCGGCAAGACCCTGGTGCAGGGTGAGCCCGACGCATCGAGCTTTCCGTCTGGCGGCCTGCGGTCCACGTTCGAGGCCCGCGGGTACACCGGCTGGGACGTGACCAGCCCGGCGTACATCCTGGAGAACCCGAACGGCAACACGCTCTGTATCCCAACGGTTTTCGTGTCGATGACCGGCGAGGCGCTGGACTACAAGACACCACTGCTGCGCAGCCAACAGGCCATGGGCATCCACGCAGAACGCATCTTGAAATTGTTCGGCCACAAAAATCTGGAGAAGGTCGTCTCGTTCTGCGGTCCCGAGCAGGAGTACTTCCTGATCGACCGGCACTTCTTCCTCGCCCGTCCCGACCTGATCAACTCCGGCCGTACGTTGTTCGGCGCCAAACCGCCCAAGGGGCAAGAGTTCGACGACCACTATTTCGGTGCCATCCCCGACCGAGTACTGGGGTTCATGATGGACACCGAGCGGGAGCTATTCAAACTCGGCATCCCCGCCAAGACCCGCCACAATGAGGTCGCCCCGGGACAGTTCGAAGTGGCCCCGATGTTCGAGCGCGCCAACATCGCTTCCGATCACCAGCAGTTGCTGATGACCGTGTTCAAGACCATCGCCAAGAAGCACGGCATGGAATGCCTGTTCCACGAGAAGCCGTTCGCCGGAGTGAACGGCTCGGGCAAGCACGTCAACTTCTCGGTCGGCAACGCCGAATTGGGGTCGTTGCTGGTGCCGGGCGACACGCCCCACGAGAACGCCCAGTTCCTGGTGTTCTGCGCCGCCGTCATCCGTGCCGTGCATAAATTCTCTGGGCTACTCAGGGTTTCGGTCGCCTCGGCGACCAACGATCATCGCTTGGGCGCCAACGAGGCACCACCCGCGATCATCTCTATCTTCCTGGGTGATCAGCTCGCCGACGTCTTCGAGCAGATCGCGAAAGGCGCTGCGACCTCATCAAAGGGCAAGGGCAGCATGATCATCGGCGTCGACACCCTGCCGGTGTTGCCGACCGACCCCGGTGACCGTAACCGCACCAGCCCGTTCGCGTTCACCGGCAACAGATTTGAGTTCCGGGCCCCGGGTTCAGGTCAGACGGTGGCGGTGCCGATGATCGTCCTCAACACCATCATGGCTGACTCGCTGGACTACTGCGCGACCGTTTTGGAGAAGGCAACCGCCGACGGTGAAGAGTTCGACACCGCGGTGCAGAAACTGCTGACCGATATCGTCACCGAGCACGGCGCGGTGGTCTTCAACGGCGACGGTTACTCGGAGAACTGGCAAGCCGAGGCGGCCGCCCGTGGACTGCCGAATCTGAAGACCACGCTGGACGCGATCCCAGAACTGATCAAGCCCGAGGCCGTGGCGGTCTTCGAGAAGTACGGCGTTTTCAACGAGCGCGAGCTGCACAGTCGCTATGAGGTGCGGCTGGAGCAATATGCGCTGACGATCCGCGTGGAGGCCAAGCTGGCGCTCGAGATCGGTTCCACCACCATTCTGCCGGCCGCTCTGCGCTACCAAACCGAGCTCGCGCAGAACGTCGCAGCATTGACGGCGGCTGGTATGACACCGAGTTTGACGCTGCTGCAATCGATCTCAGAGCCGATCAGCGCGCTCAGCGACGCCTTGGCCACGCTGACGGAGGCGCTGACAGATCATTCGGCCGCGTCCGCCTACGACGAGGCCAAACACGCTCAAGTTGCGCTGTTGCCCGCCATGGAGGCAGTCCGTGCCGCGGCCGACACACTGGAAAGTGTCGTGGCCGACGACCTGTGGCCGTTGCCGACCTATCAGGAGATGCTCTACGTGCTCTAACTGGTGTTTCAGACACCTGTCGCACCATCGATGCGTTCGCGGATGACGTCCGCGTGTCCGCAATGGCGGGCGTACTCCGCGATCATGTGCGTGTAGATCCAGCGCAGACTCACCTCGCCACCCATGGACGGGCTGACCTCCTCGAGCCGACGCACCGCGCAGTTGGCGCGCGCATGGGCGATCTCGTCCTGCCAGATCCGGAACGCGACCTCGTACGACGACTCCGGGGACAGCTCGAACCCGCCGTCGTGGCCCTCGGGGTGATCCGTGGGCCCGAAGATCGGCAGTGCCTGCTCGCCGGTCAGCACCCGGCGAAACCAGTTCCGCTCCACCTCCGCGGCGTGCCGCAGCAACCCCAGCAGCGTCAGCTCAGATGGTGGCACTGACGCAGTGCGCAACTGGTCGTCGTCGAGACCCTCGCATTTCGACGCCAACGTCGCACGATAGAAGTCCAGCCAACCTTCGAGTGTGGTGCGCTCGTCGGCATTCATGGGCGGCACCTGCCGCTGCACGGAAGTCACGCTTCTCGAGGGTAATCCCGGATCTGTCGAAATCCGGGGTCGCCGTTCGTGTAGAAGGTGAAGGGTGGCAGTCGGCCGCCCCAGATCGAGGAGTGACGGGTATGCACTACCTACTTGCCATGCATCAGCCAGTCGGCGATCCGCCGCCGCCGGAGGTGCTGGGACCGATCATGGATGCGCTGGACGGGGTCGAGCACGACATGAAGGCCGCCGGCGTGTGGGTGTTCTCCGGTGGATTGCACGGTCCCGACGCGTCGACCGTGGTGCGGGTCAGTGACGGCGAGACAGTGACGACGGACGGGCCGTACGTAGAAGGTAAAGAGCATCTCGGCGGCTTCACCATCATCGATGTAGCCGACTTGGATGCTGCGCTGGAGTGGGCGCGGAGGCAGGCGGAAGCCGTGCGGCTCCTGCCCATCGAGGTACGGCCGTTCCGGGGCGATCTGAGGGGCTGAACGCGACCGTGCCGCAGACGCCGCCCGCCGAGATCGCCGTCGTGTTCCGGCGGGAGTACGGGCGAGCGGTGGCTGCCCTGGTCCGCCGGTTCGGCGACATCGACCTCGCCGAGGACGCGGTCCAGGACGCCTTCACCAAGGCGGTGGACCGCTGGCCGCAGACCGGCCCACCACCGAGCCCCGCCGGGTGGATCATCACCACCGCAGCGCACACGATCGTCGACCGGTTCCGCCGGGAATCCATTCGCGGTGAACGACACGCGCAGGCGGCACTGCTCCATCCAGTTGACGATGACGAGCTGCTCGAAGAAGGTCCCGTGCGCGACGACCACCTACGCCTGATCTTCATCTGCTGTCACCCCGCGCTGGCCCTTGAGGCCCGCATCGCGCTCACGTTGCGGTTGCTCGGCGGACTGTCCACCAGGGAGATCGCCCGCGCCTTCCTGATCCCGGAAACGACAGTGGCGCAACGGCTTGTCCGCGCGAAGCGCAAGATCCGCGATGCGCACATCCCTTACCGGGTGCAACACGACGGCGATCTACCCGAGCGCGTGCACGGGGTGCTCGCCGTGGTCTACCTCATTTTCAACGAGGGACACACCGCCAGCTCCGGTGATGCTCTGGTACGGGCCGATCTCACCGCCGAGGCCGTTCGTCTCGGCCGGCTGCTGGCCGCATTGATGCCCGATGAGCCGGAGGTGCTGGGACTGCTCGCGCTGATGCTGCTGACCGATGCGAGACGCACGGCGCGGGCAGACGCGCAGGGGAATCTCGTCCTTCTCGCCGACCAGGACCGGACGAAGTGGGACCACGACCTCATCGCCGAGGGGCAGGCGCTCGTACGCCAATGCCTGCGCCGAAACCAGCCCGGGCCGTACCAGATCCAGGCCGCGATCAACGCCGTCCACACTGACGCACCGAGTGCCTCCGCCACCGACTGGCGCCAAATCCTCACGCTGTACGACCAGCTGATGGCGGTTGCGCCGACTCCCGTCGTCGCCCTCAATCGGGCCGTTGCGGTCGCCGAGGCGCAGGACCCGCAGACGGCCCTCGACCTGGTGGAAGCGCTCGACCTCGCGGACTACCATGTCTACCACGCGGTGCGGGCGTCACTGCTGTCCCGCCTCGGTCGAACAGCCGAGGCCGCGGACGCCTACGACCGGGCGGCCGGTCTGACCGCGAACGTCATCGAAGAGGCCTACCTGCGCCGCACTCGCGACGCCTTGGACGCTTGACCAGTCTCGGCCGTCAATGCGGGACCGTCAGCAGGTCGACGAGTTCAACCGGATGCGACAGCATCGCCATATGGCCACCCGGCATGACCTCGGGTTCGATCCCGAGGCGGTCGGCGACCACGCCCCGCATGAAGCGTTCGGGGAAGAATCGGTCGTCGCGAAACAGGAGGAACCGAGTCGGGATGTGTGGAAGTGCCTCAGCCGGCCACGGTTTCAGCGAGGGAGTCTCGGATTGCGCGCGTTCGATCTCTTCGTCGATCACCGCACGGTCGACTCCGTTGTAGTACAGCGCGACCGCGTCGTCGACGTCGTACCCGTCGGCGGTGGCCGCTTCCCGTTGCGCGGCAACGCATCCGGTGGCACTCCACCAATCCCCCGGACATTCGCCCGGGCGGGGAATCATCGCCGAGGCATAGATCAACGCCGCCGCGCCGACCCGCGGGCAGGCCAGCGCTCCGGTGAAGCCGCCGAACGAATGTGCCACGATCACCGGCGGTTCGCCATCGTCGTCCTGCTGAGCCGCGACCGCGTCGGCATACGTGTTCAGATCGGCCGAATCATCTTCGCAGGGCAGGTCCACGGCAATACCGCGATGTCCGCGAGTGGCGAGCTCGCGCACCACAAATCGCCAGTACGAAGGGTCGCAGCCGCCACCCGGTACGAGCAGGAATGTCGTCATGGGTGCCGCGGTCACAGCCTTCCGACGACGAAAGTTGCGGCCTGGTCGGCCATTCCGTTCGATCCGTACGTGATGTGGGCGAACGACGGCCCGCCGGCAGGCGCGCCGTCGCAGATGGTGTCGTCGGGCACGCACAACTCGATCGTCTTGGCCACATACGCGGGGCCGATGGCTATCGGCGGCGCACCGATGTCTGTCATGAACTGAGTCGACGGCTTTCCGAACAAGACAAGTGCCGCAACGTGATTCGCGATAGTTGGTGGCATCGGCTTGGGCGCGTACGAGGTGTACTCCGCCAGATCTGCCGGGATTTCCTTCGGTAGCGCGTTCGCGGTCGTGAATCCCGAAACCACGGCACCCTGGGAATATCCGCCGAGGACGATCCTGGTGTTCGGGCAATTCGCCGCAGTGGTCTCGACGTGCGTGGCGGCGTCCTTGACGCCGTCGACGACGCTCTGCACGAATTCGAGGCGGTTACCGAAATCGCTGCTGGCCGCGTAGTTCACCGGATACACCGCGACCGACTTGTTCCCCACCTGTGCCTGTAGGGCATCGACGAGCGCGCGGCCGGCCATTCCGATACCCGGGGGTTCACTGGTGCCGCGGGCGAACACCACCTCGACATCAGGGCACGGATCGGCGGACGCCGGTGGCGCCGGGGCACTCACAAAAGCGGATGCGACGACCATGGCGACCCCGGCGAGGTGGGGTAACCGCCTGACTTGGAACAGCTTGATGATGTCCATATCAGCTCCAGCGTCTTGCGCCAGCTAACTGCGACCGGCCTGTTCCATGCTGACACACAGCGGGTGGCGGCGATACCCGTCAGCCGCAGGAATCTGCCAAGAATTCGCCAAGAGCGGCGGCTCACCATTGCTGTCAGCGGTCGCCGCAGGCCGAAACAGCGAGAAGGAGACACCATGTTCACCACCACCATCAAGAAGGTCGCGGGCGCGGCTCTGCTGTCGAGCGGCCTGACGCTGATCGGCTTCGGACTGGCATCGGGCACGGCCCAGGCGTTCAATCCACAGCCGGAACCCCCGACCAAGCCCGTGACTGTCGGCCATTCGCAGGTCACCAATCCGGGGGTGATCCACGGCTTCAACCCGCAGCCTGATCCCCCGGGCCTGCCGGTCGCCGCAGGGATCCGCAGCTGTGATGGCTCGGTGTAGCGGTCAGGCGACGGTCAGGGTGTCCCCGGCGACCGTCACGGTCTTCGGCGCCAGTGGCTGGTCCGCCGGCCCCTTGACGACAGACCCGTCGACAGCACTGAATCGACTTCCGTGGCAAGGACAGTCGATGGTGCCGTCGGCGACCTTCGACACCGTGCACTGTTGGTGCGTACACACGGCGGTGAACGCCTTGAACGCACCGGCCGTCGGCTGAGTGACAACGACCTTGGCCTCGGTGAGGACCACGCCCCCGCCCACGGGTACATCCGCAGCCTTCACCGACGGGGCTGCAGCCTTGGCAGTGGTCTCACTGCCTCCGGACGGGCCGGCCGATGGCGGCGACTCTTTCCCGCCACAGGCGGCAAGCACCATCCCGGCGCTGACAGCACCCGCGCCGAGGAGTACGCCACGGCGGCTCGGGTGCCCGGTTTCGGCCATGAGTGGCTTACCGCCGGCCGCCGCCTCCGGCGTTGTATCCGGGCGAAGCGACTTCACCTTCGGTGAGCTCGAAGGGCGGGGTGAACAAGCTGGGATCATCGAGCGACGATTCCGGCGCGTTGAACGGACCCTGCGCCGCCTCCGGGGCCGCGGGGCCATCCGCCGGGGGCACGCAGGTGCCTTCGGACGCGACCAGGCCGTCCCCGCACGTGAGTTCGTCGGCATTCGCGATCGGCATGCTGATCAGGGCAGCCACCGCGGATGCGACGCCGAACGTTGCTGCCCCCATTGACATGCGAGCGAATCGCGTGGTCGTTGCGCTCATTTCACACCCATTCTCCGGCGCTATCTGGTTCGGTGAAGGTAGCACCCTTGCGCCCGTCGTGACGGCTCGTTTCAGCACTTGAGTCAATTGCGTTTACACACTGTTTTCACAGCAGACCGTAGGCCTCCTCCAGTGCCACCAATGCCTCGCCGGTCTTGATGGCCAGCTTTTGCATGTGCGGCATCGAGTCGCGGCAGCCGGTGAAGCCGAAATTCAAAGTACCCGAGTAGCTTTGGCAGGTGATGTTCAGACCGACACCGTGGACGGGAATCGATACCGGATAGGTGGACACCAGCTCGTTGCCCCGGAAGTACAGCGGATAGTCGGGCCCGGGGACATTCGACAGGATGACGTTGTAGGACGCCGGAGCCACTTTCGGAGCACCCACGGTGGCCGCACCGGTCTGCACGAGGAACGGCGCCATCAGTGCCGCGGTGTAAGCGAGGATCGCGGTGCTGGTCATGCCCGACAACTGCTCCTTGGCTGCCTTCGTCGACGCGCCGATCGTCTCGATCCGCTCGCGGGCGTCGGCGACGTCCGTGCCGAGCGTCGCGAGAATGGCGCCTACGGCGTTGCCGCCGCCGGGATCGTCTTTCGGCCGAATGTTCACCGGCAGCATGGCAATCAACGACTTCTCGGGCAGAGCGTCGAGCCCGAGCAGATAGTCACGCAGTCCGCCGCCACAGATGGCGAGCGCGACGTCATTGAGAGTCGTGCCGGCGGCATCGGCAACGGCACGCAAGCGCGCGATGTCGTACTGCTGCGTGGCGAACCGGCGGCTGCGACCGATGCGGCCGTTGAAGATGGTGTGCGGCGCCTGGCCGGGCCCGACGAGCGGATTGCTCTTGCTGACCGCGGTTACCGCCAGCTTGGCGAAGGCGGCAGGAAGATCGATGATCGCCGACAACTCCGAGGTGACGGACCGCAGCAACCCGCCCAGGTCGGGGATGCGGCCGCTGTCCTTCTCGTCCTTCTTCCGCTCCCGCTTGGGCACCGGGTTCCGGAAGAACAGCGGGGTGTCGGTGTCGGACGGGTCGGTGGACATCGACCGGATGAGTGTCTTCATGGCCGTGTAGCCGTCGACGAGCGAGTGGTGCATCTTCACGTACAGCGCGACGTTGCCGTCGTCGAGGCCCTCGATGATGTGCAGTTCCCACGGCGGTCGCGTCAGGTCCAGTTGCCGAGCATGCAAGCGGGAGATCAGGATTCCCAACTCGCGCTGGTCGCCGGGACGGGGCAAGGCGGACCGTCGAACGTGATACATCACGTCGAACTTCGGGTCCTCGACCCATCGCTGCAGCGGATTCAGCAGGAACCACGGCGTCTGCAGCTTCATGTTCCACGGTGGCTCGATCTCATTCGACCCGTAGATCTCGTCCCGCAGTTGATCGAGGATGTCCCCCGCGTCGCCAGATGTCGGGCGGAACTGCATCAGCCCGGCGACATGCATCATCGTCTCGGGAGATTCGGCCGCCAGGAACATCGAATCGAGCGGCGACAGTCGTTTGCTGGTCACCCGGGTGAACTTACTGCGGTCACCGCGTGAACACGCCGCCTTCGACGAGGATCGTGGTCCCGATCGCAATCAGGACGACGGGCAGGATGAGGTGACCCCACCGCGAGAACGTATCGGCGACGATCCGGTGGGAAGCGACGTACCGGCCGGCGGCACACCAGATCCCGACCCCGACGAGAAACACCGTGACGTACAGCGCGACCGTGCCGGCGCCGGCGACCGCGAACATCGGTACGTAGACACCGACGTTGTCGCCGCCGTTCGCGAAGGTGACGCCGGCGACTTGCCAGAGGCCCGGCGCGGACGACGCCGGCGCATCCTCCGCTTCCGACGGTTCGCGACCACGGCTCTGCCAGGCAACCCAGGCGGCCCTGAGCCCCAACAGGATTGGCAACAGTCCGAGGTAGGGCAGCGCGGTGGCCGGGAGCAGTGCAGCACCGAGAAGTGCGGTACCGATCGACACCAGCAAGATCGCGGCGAAGCCCAGGTACTGCCCGGCGATCACGCGCGTGGCCGCCCTTCGGTGGCCACGCGTCTGGCCGAAGAACACCGCGAGTACCACGAGGTCGTCGATGTTGGTGACGGCGAAGGTCGCGATCGCTTGAGTGATCGTGGCCAGGCTCATCGACGTGGACATTACGGGACGCTGCCGAGCCGGAACCGCAAAGTTCGCCTGGCGATCACCTGGTCGACGCCGGCCCATGACACAGTGCCCGCGTGACCGTCGACGCGGCGAGTGGCCTGCAGCGCGCCGTCGACCGTTTCCACCGCGGCTGCGAACTGACGGTCAGCCGGTTACCGTTCGGGCTCAAATCCATTGTCGCTCCGACATTTTTGGGCTTCGCTCTGATCAACGGCTGCACCTTCGCGATCGACCTGTTGTTGCTCACCGGATTGCGGGACGGGTTGCGACTGCCCCTGGCAGTGGCGGTCACGGTCTCGTATGTCTGCGCGTTCGGGCTCAGCTATGTCCTGAACCGGGTCTTCAACTTCAGCTCCCACAGCGCGGTCGGCCCCCAGCTCGCCCTCTACCTCGTCGTGGTCGCGGTCAACTACCTGGCATTCATCCTGGGCGTGTCCACCGGACTGTCGGCCTTGGGAGTCGAATACCACGTCGCTCGAATGGCTGCGGGCATCTGCGAGGCGGTCTACATGTACGCCGCGATGCGATGGGTGGTGTTCCGGCACTGAGGGGTTGCGGTGACCTGCGTCTCATCGCATGCGGGGATGCTGCAACGGTGTTAATTTTCCCTGGTCAAAGTTGTACTGGGGCACCAAACGGGGGTAGTCGGGGACGGCAGGGCCTATCACACGCGCCGGCGAGAGTCTTCCGCTCGATGCCGCCATCACCGCGCTGACTGATCAGCGAAATCCTCGGCAAGTCACCACAGCGACATCGTCGCTCGCATGGTGATGCGCTGCGCATCAATCAGATTTCTGTGCACAGATTGGAAACTGCCCCGTGGCCGGCCTGAACCGCTGCAGTGCAATAAGTTTCGTTGTCGCGCTCTGCGCGACGTTCGGCGTGCAGCCGTCTGCGGCCGCCTCGGATGAAAACTCCGCCCTCACCTTCTACCTGCAGGGCACCTGCTTGTGCGACGTGTCGCCGACCGCCCAGGAGGCCCTTGGCCTGGCCGACGGATACCTGGACTCCAGCGGCACAATCCACGGCATCGGGTACCCGGCCGGATTGCTGTTCGCGGCGGACGCCGTCGTCGGCTCCACCAAGGTGAACGCGACCCTGTCCACGGTGCCCGCGGGTTCGGCCGTCACCCTCGCCGGCCTGAGCCAGGGCGCCATCGTCCTGAACTACGTGAAACTGTCTCGGTCGCTGCAGGATTCGTTCGGCAGGCGCAGTACGGACAATCTGCAATTCGTGACCTTCGGTGATCCACAGAACGCCACAGGCGGTATCACGACCAAGAATCCGGCACTGCAACTGTTCGCGCCGAACGTGCCACGGGCAAGCGCATACCCCACCACCGAGATCGTTCGCGAGTACGACGGATTCTCGGACTGGCCGGACAAGCCGACACGTTTGGCCGTCCTCAACGCCGTGATGGGTATCGGATTCGTGCACACCGATTACGGGTCGGCGGCCAACCCGACGACACCGGGAACGCTGAAGACCGTCCGCACCAACTCCGCAGGCGGCACGACCACGCATTACGTCGTGCCCACGGCCCGGCTGCCGATCACTGAACCGTTGCGTGATGCCGGACTGAACACGTCCCTCATCGACGCCCTGCTGCGCCCGCAGATCGACCGCGCCTACGTTCGCCGCCCACAGGTCGCACCGCGCGATCCCGCTCCCCGGCCGTCGATCGTCGCTCTGGCGGCGAAGGCTCTGGGCCGGGCAAACCCGGCGCCCGCGAAACCAGCTGCCAGCGCCAAGGAGTCCGGCAGCACCAAGTCCAGCAGCGCCAAAGAAGGCAAAGAGAAGGCACCGAAGCCCCAGCGGGGGTTCGGTTTTCGGAAACCTCGCCGCGGCGGGGACTAGAGGAGGTAGCTCTGATGTGGGTCAAGACGCAGGCCGTAACGCTGTCCGTGGTGTGCTCGGCCGCCGTCGTGGTGGTTACCAGTGCCGCGCCGGTTCCCCCGGCGCCGACGCCGACGCATAGCGCCGAGTACCGATACGCGCTGACGGCCGCGGCCTTCGATGCCGCATTCAACCCGATTCGGTACGTCGGCAACGTCGGCGGTGCGGCCCAGGCCGTCGCCACCGACGTAATCTACTGGCAGACACCGGACTTCCCGCTGCTGGTGCTGAGCGCACAGGTCGACTCCAGCACCGGTCAGTACGAGGCCGTGCAGAAGGTGACGTCGACGACGGCGCATCTGCAGAGTCTGGTCGGCGCGGTCACCGCGTTTCCCGGCGCATCGTCGTCACCCCAGGTGCGGCAGCTGGTCAGCGGAATCGGATCGGCAGGTGCCGCTGCCGCCAGTGCCACGAAGACCGTGACAGCCACGCTGGCGCCCCACCTCGCACCGCTGACCCCGGTGATCTACGTCGTCAGGGTGGCCAGGGCAGCGGTCGGCGTGTACTACGCCGTCGCCACGCTGTCGACCACGGGCATCGGCACAGTGTTGAGTGGGCAGAACCCCGTGAGCGCCGTCGCCAACGTCGTGGCATCCGTCCAGGGATTGGCGAAGGTCCTCACCCATCCCCCGCGGCCGGCCTCGTCGGTTTCGACGGGCTCTACCGCCGAGTCAACCGCCGCCGCTTCGCAACTCGCCGCGAAACCGAGCACTGCCGCTGCCAAACGCGCCAAATCCGAAGGGAAGCGGGAGGAATCGTCCGTCTCCGAGCACAAATCGGACGCCAAGCACACCAAGAAGTCCAAGCGCGCGGCGAACGGCGACGAATCGTCCCCCAAGGCCGCGACCCCCAAGAAAGCCACAGCCAAGGAGAAGGGCGACCACGACCACAGTAAAAGCCACAGTAAAGACTGACCGTCGGGCGCGTGCGCTAGAACAGAGGTACGCGATTGCACCGACGAAGGGGACGCCCGCCATGGCGAAGACGCACCACTACGAACTCGATGTGACGTGGACCGGCAATACCGGCACCGGGACCTCGGGTTATCGCGAGTACGACCGCGCGCACGACGTCAGCGCCGGCAGTAAGCCCACGATCGCCGGTTCGGCCGACCCCGCCTTCCGCGGTGACCCACAGCGCTGGAACCCCGAGGAACTTCTGGTCGCCTCTCTGTCGCAGTGCCACATGCTGTGGGTCCTGGCCCTGTGTTCCCAGGAGGGCATCGTCGTCACCGGGTACACCGACCATCCGTCGGGCACGATGGCCCAAACCCCGGACGGCGGTGGATATTTCACCGAGGTGGTGCTGCGTCCGGTCGTCGAGATCACCGACGTCCGGCACCGCGAGGCACTGACGAGCGTGCACGAGCGGGCCCATCACCTGTGCTTCATCGCCAATTCCGTCAACTTCGACGTTCGGTGCGAAGCGCAGGTGAGCGTCGCCGAATCGGCGTGACCCACGGTGCCGCCGTGGGAAAATGCCGCATGGCCATCAAGATCGACGCGCTCGATTCGGCGCTGCTGTCGGCGCTGGCGATCGACCCGCGCACCCCGATCCTCGAACTGGCGTCGCGGCTGAAGGTCGCCCGCAACACCGTGCAGGCGCGCATGAAACGGCTCGAGGAATCCGGCCTGGTCCGTGGCTATCCACCGAACATCAACCTGTCAGAGCTCGGGTTCGCCGTACACGCGCTGGTGTTCGTCGAGACCGACCAGACCAAGATGAACGCGATCATCGAGGCACTGCGGGATATCCCGCACGTACTGGAAGTCCATGCAACAACCGGGCGGGCCGATCTGCTGGTCCGGATCGCTGCCCAGACGCAGGAAGAACTGCTCAGCGTCATCCAGCGAGTGCACCGGATCGACGGGGTCAAGCACTCCGAGACCATGCTCGCGATGGCGACTCCCGTCGAATACCGATCACTGCCCCTTGTGCAGTACGTGACGCATGGCCGAACAAAATGATGCGTGCGTCACAGTGCTCCACGTCACAATTGAGCAGTTTGATCAACATTTTCGCCGACTGTTGACGTAGATCACACTCCACGGCAGATTTCGCTGCACCGATTGCTTTTAGTTCTCGCTTTGCAGCTCACGATCTGAGTTGTGGCAAGTGTGGAGGTTGTTTCAAGTGACCAGCGTTCTCTCCCGATCCGAACTCACCGCGACGGAACCCGCCGCGCCCTACGACCTCGACGACCGCTACCGCTCCGGCGCCGGCCCCGTTCTCCTGACCGGCGTGCAGGCCATCGCCAGAATGATGGTCGAGCAGCACGTCCGTGACCTCCGCGCCGGCCGCCGCGTCGCGACCTTCGTCTCCGGCTACCAGGGCAGTCCGCTCGGTGGCGTCGACAAGATGCTGCTGGGCATGCCGACTGTCCTCACCGAGCATGACGTTGTCTTCACACCCGGGTTCAACGAGGAACTCGCTGCCACCTCGGTCTGGGGCAGCCAGACCGACCTGCCCGCCGGCAAAGCCACCCACGACGGCGTCATCGGCATCTGGTACGGCAAGGGGCCCGGCGTCGACCGCGCGACCGACGCGCTGCGCCACGCCAACATGTACGGAGTTAACCCCCGCGGCGGCGTGCTGCTGCTGGTCGGCGACGACCCGGCGTCCAAATCGTCGACGGTGCCCGCCGTGAGCGAGCGGTCCCTCGCAGCCCTCGGGATCCCGGTGCTGTTCCCGCGCAACGCCGAAGAGATCATCACGATGGGCATGCAGGGCGTCGCATTGTCGCGGGCCTCGGGTTGCGTCGTGGCGATGAAGATCGTCGCCGACGTCGCAGACGGCGCCTGGACCGTCGACGGTGACGTAGCTGACCTGTCCATCACGGTGCCCGAAATCCTCTGGGATGGAAAGCCGTTCACCTACCTCCAACGGCCGATGGCCGCCCCGGCCGACAGCCTGCTCGCCGAGGCCGACCTCTACGGTCCGCGCTGGGAGACCGTGCGTGCCTTCGGCGAGGTCAACAATCTCGACGCGCTCGAGGTGAACCCGGTCCGCGCGACGGTCGGCATCGCCGCCACCGGTACCACCTTCGACGCCGTCCGGCAGGCGCTGCTCGATCTCGGTGTGGACGACGCGGCGCTGCACCGCGCCGGAATTCGCTTGCTGCGCATCGGGATGCCGTACCCCGTTGGCCAACAGTCCGTCCGGGAGTTCGCGCGGGGACTCGAGCAGGTGATCGTCGTCGAGGACAAGACCGCGTTCATCGAAACCCAGGTCCGCGAAATTCTCTACGGCACCGCTGATGCGCCGCAGATCGTCGGCAAGCATGACGCCGCCGGGGCGCCGCTGTTCCCGCTCGGCGGCGAGCTCACTGCCGCGCGCCTCCTCGCGCCGCTGCGCCGGGTACTGCGCGATCGCGTCGAGCTGAAGCGCACGCCTCCCCCGCCGCTGTCGCTGGAAGTGTTGTCCGCCAAGCGAACCGCGTACTTCTGCAGCGGGTGTCCGCACAACCGCTCCACCGCGATCCCCGAGGGCTCGATCGGCGGCGGCGGCATCGGCTGCCACACCCTGGTCACCATGTCCGGCCGCAGTGACAGCGCCGTGGTCGGCCTGACCCAGATGGGCGGCGAGGGCAGCCAGTGGATCGGGCAGGCCCCGTTCACCGATGTACCGCACCTCTTCCAGAACGTCGGCGACGGCACCTTCTTCCACTCCGGACAGCTCGCGGTGCAGGCCTGCATCGCCGCCGGGGTCAACATCACCTACAAACTGCTCTACAACGAGGTCGTCGCCATGACCGGCGCACAGGACGTCGAGGGCGGACTGGTCGTCGCGGGGCTCACCCACAAACTCGCTGCCGAAGGCGTCAAGCAGATCATCATCTGCGCCGATGAACCCAAGCGGCACAACAAGAAAGCCCTGGCCAAGGGCACGCTGCTGTGGCACCGCGACCGGCTCGATGAAGCGCAGAAGGTGTTGCGCGAGATCCCGGGTGTCACGGTCCTCATCTACGACCAGCACTGCGCCGCCGACGCGCGCCGCCAGCGCAAGCGCGGCACACTGCCCACCCGCAACACCCGCGTGGTGATCAACGAGGCCGTCTGCGAGGGCTGCGGCGACTGCGGCACCAAGTCCAACTGCCTGTCGGTGCAGCCGGTCGACACCGAATTCGGCCGCAAGACACGCATCGACCAGACATCGTGCAACACCGACTACACGTGCCTGGACGGCGATTGCCCGTCGTTCGTCACGGTCGAGCTGACCCCGGACAAGAAGGGCCGCAAGACATCCCGGCGCAAGCAGACAGACCCGCCCCGTGTCGCGGACCCGGGTTTCGGCGTTCCCACCGGCACCCAGAACGTGCTGCTCGCCGGCATCGGTGGTACGGGCATCGTCACCGTCAACCAGGTTCTGGCCACCGCCGCACTGCGCGCCGGCTACGAAGTGGAGAGCCTCGACCAGATCGGCCTGAGTCAGAAGGCCGGACCGGTCGTGTCGCACCTGCGGTTCTCGACCGGCGTCCTGGAGCCGTCCAACCGGCTCACCTCGGGTAGCGCCGACTGCATCATCGCGATCGACCTGCTCACCGCGACCGACAACCGGAACCTGGCCTACGGCAATGCCGAACGCACCATCGCGGTCGCCTCGACGAGCCAGACCCCGACGGGCGACATGGTGTACGACAAGTCCATCGCCTACCCCGACACCTCGTCGCTATTGGAGCGGCTCAGCGCGACCACCCGTGCACTGACCCACTTCGATGCGCTCGCCGCCGCCCAGGCCCTGTTCGGCAACACCGCGGCGGCCAACTTCCTCGTGGTCGGCGCCGCCTTCCAGAACGGTGGGCTGCGGCTGCCCGAGGCGAGCATCGAGGAGGCCATCGGCATCAACGGTGTCGCGGTGGCCGCCAACGTGGCGGCCTTCCGCTGGGGCCGCGTCGCGGTCGCCGATCCGGCCGCGTTCGCCGCCGCGGTCGACGCCGCACGGCCGAAAGCCGTAGCCGCCGTGGCGAGCCCGGAATTGTTGGCGAGCACGACGTTCGATGGCGAGGTCCGCCGACTGGTTGAACTGCGGGCCGGCGAACTGGTCCGGTACCAGAACTCGAAGGTCGCCCGGCGCTACGTCGAGACCGTGCACGCGGTTTGGCAGTTCGAGCGCACCATCACCGACAACACCGCGTTCAGCGAGGCTGTGGCACGCGGGCTCCACAAGTTCACCGCCTACAAGGACGAGTACGAAGTCGCGCGACTCTTGGTCGACCCGGCGTTCCTGGCCGACGTCCAGGCGCAGGTGCCCGGCGGGGAGAACCTCACCTACAAACTGCATCCGCCCGCCCTGCGCGCGATGGGCCGCACGAAGAAAGTCGGTTTCGGCCCCAAATCTCATGTGGCACTGAAGGTCCTCGCCAAGGCCAAGGTGTTGCGCGGCACCAAGCTGGACCCGTTCGGCTACGCCCATGTCCGGAAAGTGGAGCGGCAGTTGCTGTCTCACTACACCGACATGGTGCTGCGGCTCGCGGCCGAGCTGACAGTCGACAACTACGCCACGGCTGTCGAGGCCGCCGGCCTGCCCGACATCGTGCGGGGCTATGAGGACGTCAAGCTCGGCAACGTCGAGCAGTACTGGGCGCGACTGCGCGACCTCGGCATCACGGCCTGACTGCCCGTCACCCATATCTGTCCCGCCGCCGAACATGCGGCAGTACACTCCGTGCCGCGCTGCGGCAGTACCACCCATGCCGCCAAACATGCGGCACCAGAAAGGAAGTAGTAGTGACCGCTGTGTCCAACCCACCGGTGTCCACCCCCGCCGGAGTCTTCGGCCGCTCGCACAAGTTGAGCTCCCGGAGCCACGAGCAGGTCGTGTTCTGCGAGGACGCCGAGTCCGGCCTGAAGGCGATCATCGCCATCCACTCGACGGCATTGGGTCCCGCACTCGGTGGTTGCCGCATGTACCCGTACGCCGACGAGTTCGAGGCGCTCGAGGACGTGCTGCGGCTGTCGTGGGGCATGTCGTACAAGGCCGCGGCGGCCGGGGTGAACCTGGGCGGCGGCAAGTCCGTCATCATCGGCGATCCGAACAGTGACAAGAGCGAAGCGCTGTTCGCCGCGTTCGCCCGCTACGTCAACACCCTGGGTGGACGGTATGTCACCGCGGGTGACGTTGGCACCAACACCGACGACCTGGACATCATGGGTAGGTACACCCCGCACGTCACCGGCCGCAGCGCCGTGGCCGGTGGCTCAGGCGACAGCGCCCGCCTGACCGCGCTGGGCGTGTTCAACGCCATGCGTGCGGGCGCCGAATCCGTCTGGGGCGCATCGACGTTGGCTGGCCGGACCGTGGGTGTCGAGGGCGTCGGCAAGGTCGGTGGCGAACTCATCGCGCTGTTGCTCGCGGACGGCGCGGACGTATACGCCACCGACGTGAACGCCGCGGCACTGCTGCGCCTGTCGAACGAGCACCCCTCGGTGCGCCTCCTCAATTCGGTTGCCGACGCCCCGGTCGATGTCTATGCTCCGTGTGCCCTCGGGTCTACTCTGACGCCTATGAGCGCTGACACCATCGAGGCGAAGCTGATTTGCGGTGCCGCAAACAACCAGCTCGCGACCCCGGACGTCGAGCTGTTGCTCGGCCGTCGCGGGATCACCTGGATACCTGACTTCGTCGCCAATGCCGGCGGCCTCATCCAGGTCGCCGGTGAGCTGCACGGCGCGGACCGCGCAGCCGTCGAAGCCGACGTCACCCGCATCTTCGACCGCTGTCGCGACATCATCGCCGCGGCGCGCGAGGCAGGCATCAGCATCGGCGCGGCCGCCAACCTCTTCGCCGAGCAGCGGCTCGACGGGACCATCTGATGGGCGCCGGCGGCGGGCTTTTCCGCACCAAGTCGGTCGAGCAGTCGATTCGGGACACCGATGAACCCGACTCGAAGCTCCGCAAAGACCTGACGGCAAGGGATCTCACCGTTTTCGGCGTTGCCGTCGTCATCGGCGCCGGCATCTTCACCCTTACCGCTCAGACCGCGGGCAACATGGCGGGGCCGGCCGTGTCGGTCGCCTTCGTCATCGCGGCGATCACGTGCGGGCTCACCGCGCTGTGCTACGCCGAGTTCGCCTCGACCGTGCCCGTCGCCGGCAGTGCCTACACCTACGCCTACGCCACCTTCGGCGAGCTGGTCGCGTGGATCATCGGCTGGGACCTGATTCTCGAGTTCGCGCTCGCGGTAGCCGTTGTCGCCAAAGGCTGGTCGCAATACCTCGGTGAGGTACTCGGGGCGGTGTCGCCCGTCGTACACCTCGGGTCGGTCAAGTTCGACTGGGGCGCACTGGTGATCATCGCGATCGTCGGGGTCCTCTTGGCGACCGGAACCAAACTGTCATCGCGGGTTTCGGCCGTCGCCGTGGCGATCAAGCTCTCCGTGATCGTCCTGATCCTTGTCGTCGGTGCCGGCTACTTCAAGGCGTCGAACCTCACCCCCTTCATTCCCGCGGCCCAGCCGTCGGCGAAGGCCGACGGCGTGCACCAGTCAATGCTGGCCTGGCTCACCGGAACTGGCGGCACGAGCTTCGGATGGCTGGGTCTGCTGACGGCGGCCAGCATCGCGTTCTTCGCCTTCATCGGTTTCGACGTGGTCGCCACGGCTGCGGAAGAGACCCGCAACCCGCAGCGCGATGTTCCGCGCGGCATCTTCGGTGCGCTGGCCATCGTCACGGTCTGCTACGTCGCCGTCTCGTTCGTGCTCACCGGCATGGTGTCGTACACGCAGTTGCAGGGAGAAAATGCCACCCTCGCAACGGCATTCGCACTCCACGGCGCTACTTGGACGAAGAACATCATCTCCATCGGCGCGCTGGCGGGGCTCTCGACCGTCGTCATGGTGATGTTCCTCGGCCAGACACGCGTGCTGTTCGCGATGTCCCGTGACGGCCTGCTCCCCCGGAAGCTCGCGCACACCGGCAAGCACGGCACGCCGGTGCGACTGACGGTCATCGTCGGCGTGGTCTGCGCGGTCCTCGCGGCGTTCGTGGACTTCGGCACGCTCGCGGGCATGGTCAACATCGGCACGCTCGTCGCCTTCATCCTGGTGGCGATCGGCGTCCCGATCCTGCGCCGCACCCGGCCCGATCTGAAGCGCGGCTTCCGCGTGCCCTTGGTGCCCCTCGTCCCGATCCTGGCCGCGCTGTCCTGCCTGTGGCTGATGCTCAACCTGGAAGTCGAGACGTGGCTGCGGTTCCTGATCTGGATGGCCATCGGCGTGGTGCTCTACTTCGCCTACGGCAGGCGACACTCGATGATGGCGCAACGGAAGAACGAGGCGCACAAGCACCTCAACGTCACCCAGATCGCGGCATGACGCTCAGCTGCAGGTAACGCGGATCTCGAAAGGCTTCGTCACCATCACCGGCGGTAGCGCTGCCGTCACCCCGGTGGCGCTACCGCTGATGATGTAGGTGGTGCCGTCCTTGGTCGACGTCGCCTGGCCGCCCGACATGCCCTGCTGGTAGCCGAGGATCACGCCGTTGATGTTGCCCAGGATCACCGAATGCACGGTCGCACCGTCCGGCGTCAGCACCACCGCGACCCCTGAAACCTTTTGGCCGATAGCGATGTTGAAGTTGCCGACGGCGTTGGTGCAAACCACGTTGCCGGTGATGTTCTGCCGTACGCCGTCGACGGTCACCTCGGCCTGGCCGGCCGGCGGATTGCCGGTAGCGGATCCGGTGGGCGACGTCGCCGTGCTGGACGTCGCTGACGTCGTCTTGGTGCTGGTGGCCGTGCCGCTCACCGAACTGCTCGTCGAACTCGTCGTCTCCGATGATGGCTTCTCGTTGGTGCAGCCGACACCGACAAACCCGATGATGACCGCGGTGCCCACCGCACCTGTCGCAACCCGTCGCCTCACCATGGAACCCCTTTGTCGTCGCAACCCGGCCACCACAACATCTACGCCGTTGAGCCGGTCGCCGCATTTCTTTTGGATACCCGGGTGCGGCAGTCGAAAGAACGAACTGAGTTTCAGGACGTCGGATGTGTGGGGAGAAAGACATCGTTGAAGGTCACCGTGCGCAGATTTCGCTTGCGGACGACCTCGGCGAGACGATCGAAGACGTGGGTCACCGGGGCATGGTTGAGGTGGCCGAGCACGATGTTCTGCGGCCGGAAATGTGTGTCGGCCATCTTCACGATGTAGTCCTCGGTGATGACCGTCGAGTCCGCCAGCGAGCCGGTCCACATGGTCGTGAGGGTGTAGCCGAGGTCGGCAGCGACCGCCCGGACGGTTGCGTTGTGGCGGCCGTACGGTGGCCGCAGATAGGGCCTCGCATCGACGCCGAACGTATCGGACAGGAACGCATGGTTGCGCTGAATCTGGTCGGCGATCTGCGCCGGCGACTGCGTGGTGAGGTCCGGGTGCGACCAGGTGTGGTTGCCCAGCTGGATCTGGCCCGATTCGACCAGCGGCCGCAACAAGCGCGCGTTGTCGGTCCAGGACCGATAGGTGCCGTTGACGAAGAACGTCAGCCTGATGCCGGTGTCCTTGGCGAACTGGGTGTACATCCGCACCACGTTGGTGTCGACGCCGTCATCGACGGTGAGGGCGAGGAGGTCGCCTTGGCCCGGCAGGACGGTCAGGACGCCGGTACCGGGCAGCGCGACGCGCGCTGCGGCCGGCGGCGGAGGCAGCAGAGCCGGCAGGCCCGGCCTGACCGCCGTACCGGCAAGTTCGGGCGTGTGCGGTGGTGCCGCCGCGGCATGCGGTGCCGTCAAGGAGGTGGACAGCGCCGTTCGTGCCACCTCGATGGTCGCCACGGCAGGGGGAATTGTGATGACTGCCCCGAGACCGGCCAGAAAGGCTCTTCGGTTCAGCACGGACACGGCCCGCAAACTATCAGGAGTTCCTGGCAATTACTGAGCGAGCGACTGCGGTCAGTCGAGGCAGAACTCGTTGCCCTCCACGTCCCGCATGACGATGCACGACTCGTTGATGTCGTCCGCCGGAAGCAGCCGTACCCGGACCGCGCCGAGTGCGACCAGCCGGGTGCACTCCGCCTCGAGTGCCGTGAGGCGCTCCTCCCCGACCAGCCCGGTGGCGACCCGCACGTCGAGGTGCACCCGGTTCTTCACTGCCTTGCCTTCGGGAACGCGCTGGAAGAACAGGCGCGGACCAATCCCTTCCGGATCCACGCACGCAAACTTCGAACCCTGATGTTCCGGTGGCAGGGCGCTATCGAAGTCGTCCCAAGACGCGAATCCCGGTGGCGGCGCCGGTACGACGTACCCCAGCACATCGCACCAGAACCGCGCGATGCGCTCGGGAACCTCGCAGTCGAAGGTGACTTGAAACTTCTTGACGGCAGCCATCATTCGCCTCAGCGGTCCAGGTTTCGAAGCCCGGCGACGGTGTCTGCCAACGTGATTCGCGGGTCGCGGTAGGTGACACCGAGCTCGAGCTCGCTCGGTGAGTCGTCCGACGCCGGCATCTGCGTGTAGTACTGCATGCCGGCCTCGGTGAACGGGGTCTGGAACGGCAGGAACGGCCCCAGCCGATCGAGCACCTGTCCGGCCATGCGCAGGACGGTGTCAGGCACCGGAACGGACAACATCGTCTTGTCGCCGACCTCGGTCAGCAGTCGCGCCAGCTCGTCCACCGGAATGCGATGGCCACCGGCCATGTACCGGCGAGGTCCCTTTCCAGGCCCCAGCAGCGCCGCGTGGAGATCGGCCAAGTCTCGGCCGTCGACCACCGTCCACGCCGCGCTCCGACCGGGAATCGCCCCGAGTTGAAGTGCCTGCGCCACGCCCTCGCCGGCTTCACCGAACTGGTTCCCGACCGGCGGGCCCATGACCATGCCTGGATAGGTGATGTTCACGGGTGCGCCGGCGTCCTGCATGCCGCGGGCGTAGATCTCGACCTGGGCTTTCGACCGTCCGTATCCGTCGGTGCCCCCGAACACCGGGAGATCGGCTTCGAGCCTGTCCACGTCGGGATTGAACAGTGCGGTAATGCTCGACACGTGGATGATCGGATCGAGGCCGAGTTCGGCGGCGCCGCCCAGCACGTTGCGCGCACCGTCCATGTTGGTGCTCAGCATCTGCGCAGTCCGGCTCGGATCCGTGGCCACCAGCGCCGCTGCATGCAGCACGGCGTCGCAGCCGTCGAGCGCGCGGAGCACCGAGTCGCGGTCGGTGATGTCGCCGACGACGTGATCGGAAACGTCGACACCCAATTCGGCCACACTGGTCTGCAGCCGGGCAGGATTGCGCACCAGGAAGCGGACCGAATGTCCTTTGTCCGCAATGGCTTTCGCACTCCAACCACCGACGAATCCGGTACCACCCGTGACCAGCACCCGCATGACGCCTACCCCCTCGGAAATGAACTGCCGCTCGCTGACGCTAGTACGGCAACACAGTCGACGGTCAGGAACCTGCGTTTACGCCGCGGGGTTGATGCGCGCGATGTAGACGTCGCGGGTGAAGATGCGTAGCCCTTCGGGACCCGGTGGTGCGGTGGACCGGTAGACCGCTCCCGACGGCGTGGTCAGTTGTACCGTGTGCCGGCCGTGCCGGTCATAGGTCGCGGCCGCCTGCCAGCCGGGTTCTTCTTTGACGTAGTTGCAGTGCTCGCAGAGACCTTGTCCGTTGTGGGCACTGGTCGGCCCGGTATTGCGATGTGGGGTGATGTGGTCGGTGTGCCGGATCCGGGCGTTGCAGAACGGGGTCCGACAAACCTGGTCCCGCAACGCGATGAACCGGGCCAAGCCTTTCGGGAACGCCCGGGCTTTCGATTCCATCGCCACCAACTTGCTCGTCCCGGGCTGGGCATACAACCGCCGCACCGCTGCTCCCGCCTTCGGGTCGGCCGCCGCGGCCAGCACCAGATCCCGCGCCAACGCCGCCGGAATGGGCCCATACCCGTCCAACTGGGCGGGCTCCTCGCCCCCGGTCAGCAGCGTCTCATCCGACATGACCAGGTTCAGCGCCACCGGCACCGGCGACTCGACCGGATCGCGGCCCGTCACCCGCTCCACCACGACGTCAGCCATCACCTGCGCACGACTGCGCCCCACCCCCGCCGCCACCACCGACGCCGCCTCACGCGACAGCGTCTGGCGCACCAGCTGACCCTGGTCCGCCGGCAGCCGCACCGTCATCGACATCATGCCGTCACCGGCCACCCGGAACCGCACATGCCGCGTAGCCTGCGCCCGCGCCATCTTCTCCAGCACGCTCTGCTGATCCAGCTCATAGGCGATCCGCGCGGCCTCCGCCGACACCTCGGCGTTGCCCAACCCCGCCAACGGGCCCGGGTCTCCACACAACTCGACATCCAGCAGCTGCCGATCCAACACCGACAGGCACGCCGCTTCTTTCGTGATCAGCTCAGCCCGATGCTCCGAGAGCACGCCCGACTCCAGAGCCGCCAGCGTGCACGGCATATCCGCGGTCAGGATGCGGGCCATCGCCATCAGCCGCTCACCCTTATGCGGAGATTCGTGGCGGGCCAATCCCACTTCCGAGCCCAGCGCCGCCCGCGACACCCGCGGCCCACCCGCACGCGCCGCCTCCACCCGCTTCGCCTCCAACGCGGCCGCCAACCGGGCCTGCTCCGCCGCCGCAGCCGACTTCCCGCGTTCGAGCTCAGCCATGCGACCCAACAACGCCGACTCATCGGCGTTGGAGTCGAGCATCACGACGCCTTCGCTCATACGTTCGAATATACCCGCGTCTACTGACTCAAACTTTTTGGCAGGGTCGCGTTATCCACAACGAGGCCAGGGTTGAGGAGGTTGAGTGAGTCATGGCCAGATCGCGACGGACGAAGATCCCTGCCGAAGAAAAGACCCGACTGGTGCTGGCCGTGTTGGCCAACGAAATGACGTGCGGGGAGGCCGCACGCCGCAGCGGGGTCTGCCGTGAAACCGTGACGAAGTGGAAGCATCAGTTTTTAGCCGCTGGCGCCGAGCGGCTTGAGGAGGTGCCCAGCGGCCCGGCCGGGGCTAAGGGCACACCCGAACAGCGGCGCCTGCAGATCGAAAACGAACAACTCAAACTGGCGCTGGCCGAAGCCACGGTGCAGCTTCGGATTTGGCAGCGCGGTGCGGCGCTGATCGATCAGGTCCCTTCCAAGACCTCGAAGCCCTAAGAGAGGCGGCGGGGCTGCCGGTTTCGAGGTTCGCGGTACTGGCAGACATCCCCGAACGCACCTATCGGCGGCGGTTGGCCCGATTGCGTCATGGCGCCGCGGATAGAGGTCCGTGGCCGGCGCCGGTGGTTGATCGCATCGAAGGCCTGGCTGCCAAATACGCCGAAGCATGGCCAGCCTGGGGCTACCGCAAGATCGCCGCCATGATGCGCGCCGACGGCCACGACGTCACCAATTCCTCAGTGCAACGAGCACTGAAACGACGCGGCTTGTTGCTGCCCCAGGGATTTCGCGCCGACCGCAAATCCTGGGCGATATTGCGCCGCAAAGTGTTCCGCGACCCACCCACCGAACGCAACCGGGTCTGGCAGACCGACTTCTCCGAATTCGAAACCACCAACGGCGGCATCTGGAGGATCAGTGCCGTCATCGACTACGCCACCAAATACTGCCTGGCGATCACCGTCACCCCCACCAGCCGCGGCATCGATGCCGTGCGCTGCATACAACTGGCCATCGACGAAGCCCAACGCATCCTGGAACTCGACCACCTACACGATGACCGCGCCCTGATGGACGTCCTCGACGCCCACGACAACGTCATCGGCCAGACACCCGCACCGATCGCCATCGTCACCGACAACGGCCCCTGCTACCGCGGCAAGGACTTCGGGGCACTGTTCGCCGACCACACCGACCCACTGCTGCGGCACGTGCGAACCCGGATCAAATCCCCACAAACCAACGGCGTCATCGAACGGTTCTTCGGCACCCTCAAATACGAACACCTATTTCGCGGATACATCGGCGACGGCGACGCCCTCGACATGGAAGCCCACCACTTCCGAACCATCTACAACACCATCCGACCCCACCAAGCCCTCGGCGACCGCACCCCCAAACAGGCCTACCTAAACTCGCCGAACCCACAAAACCTGCCAACTTCTTGACGCAAGACACGCGCCCACCGACGAGTGCCACAGTTTGTTCGACCGGATTCGGCCCGGCAAGGCCGGGGTGTCGGTCGGCTGGTAGTGGCGGCGACTTTGCCTGTGGTGCTGGGTATCTCACCGTCGTCGAGCGCCGCAGACGTAGGCTGCCAGCGTGCACGTCGCCGTGATGACCGTTCCCCAGCCATTGGCACAGATGAGCGCGCTTGCCCAGCGCACGCAGGCCGCTGGGTTCTCCGGCCTGCTGCTCACGGAAACCGGGAGGACGGCTTATCTCAGCGCCGCCGTCGCGTCGCAGGCCGCCCCGGGGCTCGAACTGTCCACCGGTGTGGCGGTGGCGTTCCCGCGCAGCCCGTTCGTCACGGCGGCCTCTGCATGGGAACTGCAGGAAGCCACCGGCGGCAAGTTCCGGCTCGGGCTCGGCACTCAGGTCCGCACGCACGTTGTGCGGCGCTATGGCATGCCGTTCGAACAACCCGGCCCGCGACTGCGCGACTACGTGCGCGCCGTGAGGGCCTGCTTCACCGCCTTCCGGACGGGCAAGCTCGACCATCACGGCGACTTCTACGACCTGGACTTCATCACCCCGCAGTGGAGCCCCGGCCCCATCGACGCACCCGACCCCAAAGTCGACATCGCCGCCGTGAACCCGTGGATGTTGCGCATGGCCGGCGAGGTTGCCGACGGTGTCCACATTCATCCGCTGGGCGAGCCGGGCTACATCGCCCGCCACGTGCTCCCGAATGTGGCAGCAGGCGCCGAGAAGGCGGGCCGCTCCCCCGCCGATATCGACACGATCATCCCGGCCATGACGATCGTCGGAGACAGCGACGAGGAACGCCACAACGAACGCGAGTTCGTCCGCGCGAGCATGAGCTTCTACGGCAGCACCCCGAACTACGCGTTCATCTGGGACGAGGCCGGTTTCGAGGGCACCACCGCGCGCCTGCGCGAGAAGCAGAAAGCCGGCGACATGGCGGGCATGATGGCGCAGATCACCGACGACCACATCGCCGCCTTCGCCACCGAGTCCAGCTGGGATGACTTGGCGGACAAGCTGATTGTCAAATACGAGGGCGTCGCCACGCGCGTCGTCCTCTACAACGCCCTCGGTGGATCGGACCGTTTCGAGCGGTACGGCGAGATCGCGCAGAGGTTGTCAGCGCGCTAGCGTCAGGACGACTTCAGTTCAACGCTGCCTAAGCGCCGTGCCCCGGGCTGAGATCCTTCACGTCGGCGAAGAACACCGGGCGGCGATCGGAATCAGCGGTGCCACCGGCCACGGGCTCCAGCAGGTGACCGATGTGATCGCCCATATCGAACCTCTGCGTGATCTTGCCGACGAACCACGCCAGAGCTGATTCGAGAATCGGGATCCCCTCCGGGCCCTCATGCCAGCTACACCGGGCGAACTTGTCGGTCGCATCGCCCGTTTCCCCGCCGAACAGTTCCGCCAGCGCCAGCTGATCGCGCGGCACCAGGTGCACCGCGAGATGGGTTGCCGTCCGTGCAATGGACGTCGTGTGATTCTGCCGGGACAGCCCGACGAGGAACGTCGGCGGGTCAATGCTGGCTTGCGTGGCGAAGCCGACCAGGCAGCCGCCGTTGCGGCCGTCGGCCCGCACCGTGACGACGAACATCGGGTAGTCGAGCAGTCCGACGAAATCGTCAAACACATCGTCCGGCTTCATCAGGGGTTCTCCGAGCGGTTTTGGGACACCGCAGTTGGGGTAGCCACAGCTCATTCTTGCAAACCGGCCACGTGCTCCGTCGATGGTCGAGATCAGAGATGGGAGTCTCGGCGTGAAGGCGGTTACTTGGCATGGTCGACGCGATGTCCGGGTCGACACGGTGCCCGACCCTGAGATCGAGACGCCGACCGACGCCATTATCGAGGTCACCTCGACAAACATCTGTGGATCGGATCTGCATCTGTACGAGGTGCTCGGCGCGTTCATGCACGAGGGCGACATCCTCGGGCACGAGCCGATGGGCATTGTCCGCGAAGTCGGCAGCGACGTCGACGGCCTGTCTGTAGGTGACCGGGTCGTCGTACCGTTCCAGATTTCCTGCGGGCACTGCTACATGTGCAACGAGAAGCTCTACACGCAGTGCGAGACCACGCAGGTCCGCGACCACGGCAAAGGCGCTGCGCTGTTCGGCTACTCGGAACTGTACGGTCAGATTCCGGGCGGCCAGGCCGAGTACCTCAGAGTGCCACAAGCGCAGTTCACCCACATCAAAGTGCCTGAGGGACCGCCGGATTCGCGATTTGTCTACCTATCGGACGTGTTGCCCACCGCGTGGCAGGCGGTCGCCTACGCCGACATTCCCGACGGCGGAAGCGTCACGGTACTGGGCCTCGGGCCGATCGGCGACATGTGCGCCAGGATCGCCCAGCACCTCGGACATCGTGTGATCGCCGTCGACCGGGTTCCGGAGCGGTTGGCGCGCGTGGCGCAGCGCGGCATTCATACCGTCGATCTCGACGCGGTCGACGGCAGTATCGGCGACATCATCCGGGACTTGACCGATGGTCGCGGCAGCGACTCCGTGATCGACGCGGTGGGTATGGAAGCCCACGGTTCGCCGGTGGCACAAACACTTCAGCGGATCACGGCGACATTGCCTGACCTGCTGGCGAAGCCCATGCTGCAGAACTTCGGGGTGGATCGACTTCACGCGCTCTACTCGGCTATCGACATCGTCCGCCGCGGCGGCACCATTTCGGTGATCGGCGTATATGGCGGCATGTCGGATCCGCTGCCGATGCTGACACTGTTCGACAAGCAGATTCAGCTGCGAATGGGCCAGGCCAACGTCAAGAAATGGGTTGACGACATCATGCCGCTGCTCGTCGACGACGATCCGTTGGGTGTCGACACGTTCGCCAGTCACGTTCTGTCCCTTGATGATGCGCCCCACGCCTACGACATCTTCCAGAAGAAGGAGGACGGCGCGGTGAAGGTGATGCTCAAACCGTGATGGGTGGTAAGGACCGATGACGCTACCTCGAGTGCAGCCCGGCCAACGCGACATCGCCGAGGCCCGAGAGATCATGGGCGCCGTGGCCTCGGCGTTCTCGCATCAGGTCGTCGGCCAGCATCAGCTGCGAGAAACGATGCTTGTCGCGCTGCTCGGCGGTGGCCACCTGCTGATCGAGAGCGTTCCCGGCCTGGCCAAGACCACCGCCGCGCGCGTGCTGGCCGCATCGGTCGGCGGCAGCTTCCGCCGCATCCAGTGCACGCCGGATCTCCTGCCCAGCGACATCATCGGTACACAGATCTACGAGGCCGACACCAACTCGTTCACCACCCAACTGGGCCCGGTACACGCAAACATCGTGCTGCTCGACGAGGTCAATCGGTCCAGTGCCAAGACACAGAGCGCCATGCTCGAGGCGATGGAGGAACGCCAGACCACCATCGCGGGAGTCGAATACCCGATACCTGAACCGTTTCTCGTCATCGCCACCCAGAACCCCGTCGACCAGGAAGGCACCTACCCGTTGTCGGAAGCCCAGACCGACCGCTTCATGCTCAAAGAGCTGGTGCAGTACCCGTCGACGACCGACGAGATCGAGATCATCGACCGCATGGACGCCGGTCGCTATGACCGCGACCATCATCCGGCTCCGGTGGTGTCCCTCGATGACGTACGTCGGGTGCAGGAGATCGTGCGCTCGGTTCATCTCGATCGGGCGCTCGTCGCGTATGCCAGCCGGCTGGTCGGCGTCACGCGTGAGCCCGCCCAACACTTGCCGGCCAACCTCGCCCGACTCATCGAGTACGGCGCCAGCCCGCGCGCGACCATCGCCTTCTGTCGATCCGCCCGCGCGCTCGCCGTCATCCACGACCGCGGATATGTGGTGCCCGAAGACATTTCGCAGCTGGCCCACCGCGTGCTGCGGCACCGGCTGCTCCTCGGCTTCGAGGCCGCCAGTGCCCGCATCACACCTGACACAGTGGTCGATGCGGTGCTGCAGACGGTCCCGGTGCCGTGAGGACGACATGGCCAAACACCTGGACGCCGCGAAAACTCACATTGGCCGCGACCCGAGCAGCCTCCTGGAAGGTGGCCGCTACGCGCTGATCCACACCCGCAGTCTCGAATTCGACGAACTGCGCCCCTACGTACCCGGAGACGACGTCCGTGACATCGACTGGAAGGCAAGTTCCCGCTCCGGTCACACCCTGATCAAACAGTTCGTCTCCGAAAAGCACCACAAGATTGTGGTGGTCGCCGATGCCGGCCGAAACATGTCGGCACTCGCGCCATCAGGAGAGCTCAAGAAGCACATCGTCATGCATGTCATCGGCGCCATCGGGCTCATGACGTTGCGCCGATCCGACGAAATAGGCCTGGTCACCGGAGATCGCCGCGGTTGCGTCGACACCCGGCTGCGCCGTGGCGAAACCCATATCGAACGCATGCTGCACCACTTTCTCCAGCTGACCGACCAAGCCCCCGCCCGCAGCGATCCGCTCGTCCAACTCCGCTGGCTGGCACGACATTACCGGCATCGACTACTCGTGGTCATCGTGTCCGACGAGCCCGACATCAGTGATGCCCTGCGCGACGTGCTGCGATCTCTGACTGCCCGGCACGACGTGCTGTGGGCGTTGGTCACCGATATGTCCCCGGTGGGATTCGACGGCGGCAGGAGCTACGACTCCGCCGACGGGCAGTTCCTCCTGCCGCCCAGTGCGCTCGATCATGCTGTCACCGAAGCTTACCTACGGTCAGAACAAGTGCGGCGACAGCAGCTTTCGGAGTTTCTGACCGTCTCGGGCATACCACATGCGCGAATCGGCGGGAGCACGGAGATCCGGTCCGCGCTGACGACGATGACAGGGACCTACGCACGTGCCCGATGACGATCTGCTGCGCTACCTGATCGGCCCGGAGCCCTATTCCGCGTGGTGGCCGTGGGTATCCGCCACACTGTTTCTCGGTGTGATCGGCTGGTACACCTGGCTGTTCACGGCGACGTCCGAGTCTCGGCACAGAGGCGACCTCCCGTTGGTCCGCGTCGCGCGGGACGAAATGATCAAACTCCGTGCGGTCCAGGGCATTCGGCGCATAGCCCGGCGCCATCGATCGGGCGACCTCTCGGCACCGACCGCGGGCGCCGAACTGAGCCGAGAGGTCCGCCGGTTCCTGCGTTCGGTCAGTGGGCTCCATGTCCAATACATGCACATCGGTGCCATCGCGGCAGGCCCCTTGGCCGCAGCCGCACCGCTGCTGTCCGAACTCGTTGACGTGCAATTCAATCCACGTTCGGATATCGATGTCGCCGATGCCTGCGCGACGGCCGAAGGACTGGTCAGACAATGGAGCTGAGCTGGCCGATCGCCGCGATCATCGGGTGCGTCGCGCTCGCGGCGTGCGTGGCGTTCGCCGTGCTGTGGCCGCACCGGAGTCAAGCTGGCGAACTGAGGCCGCTCGCCAACACCGGCCGTCTGACCAAGCTGCCCGAATATCTTCGCGCACAACGCCGGAACGCGATCTCGGTTTGGTCCGCGATCGCGCTACTCGTGGTCGGCTTTGGCGCCGCCGTGGTGGCCACGGCACGACCGAGCGGGCTGCCGTCACTGGATCGCCAATCTGAAGCCGCTGCGCCACAGGACATCATGGTCTGCGTCGGCGCCCCGCTCTCCGATGCCGCGGTGCGCACGGCGTTGCAGTACTTCGCCGATTCCGCCCGTGAATTCCGCACAGAACGGATCGGGCTGACGTCGGCCAATCGCCGCGTCATCCCCTTGACGCGGGACTATCAGTACGCGGCCGCGGAGTTCGTCGCCTACGCACGCCAGGTAAAGCGGAGCGACCCCAAACCGTTCGTGGCGCCGGTCCGGTACGCCGAGTACACCCCGAACATCGATGATCTGCTCGCGCTCTGCATGACCGGATTCCCTTCCGTCACCAGCACATCGCCGACGCGCCGTTCGCTCATCTACGTCGGGCCCGAAGCGCCGAACGGAAACGACGGCCAGCTGTTCAGCGGCGCCAGGATTCGCGACCTGGCCGCCACCGACAAGATCCAGGTCAACGCACTCATCGTCGGCGACAGCGCGGGCACGGTGTCCGAACTCGTGCGCGGAACCGGCGGCCGGTCACATCCTGCTGCCACCGATGTCGTCGCGTCGCTGCGCGACATCAGTAGCCATCCACCCCAGCGGGATTCGGCAAGCAATTCCGTCAGACCGATCGAGACGCCGGATATCGCACTGCTGGTGGCGCTCCTCGCGGTGTGCGGCGCCGCTTGGTGGCGGTACCGGGGTCCCGAACGCGCAGGATGGAAGACGTGGCACTGGGCCGGATTCGGCCTGGCCGCACTGCTGCTGATCGCGGCAGCCACCCGCCCGACGATCGGTACCAGTGTGCCGCCGCCTCAGACCGCGGGCGCGCTCGACCCGAATGTCTTCCTGGTCGTCGACCGCTCGGCCAACATGGCAGCACCGGGACCGGACGGCGGCGCGCGTGCGGCCGCGTTGAGTTCGGACCTCGCGCAGCTGATCGACCGCTACCCGAACGCCCGATTCGCCGTCGTCGGATTCGCTTCTGGCCCAGCACTGGAATGGCCGCTGTCAGCTGATGTGTGGAGTCTGAAGCCGATCGTCACGACGTCCGTGACCTACCCGGTGCAGGAGATGGCCGACGCCGGCGCGGCGAGCACCGTGCTGCGCTATCAGCTGCTCAGCGCGGCGCAGCAGTATCCGGACGCCAAGAACCTCGTCTACTACCTCGGCGCCGGTACGCCCGAATCAACCACGCCGCAAAGAGAATTCGACTTGCCGGAGCACCTGGTTGCCGGCGGCGCGGTGATCGGCTACGGCAGCGACGGGGTTTCCGCGCTGCGCGCCGTGGCGCAGCAGATCGGGGTGCCGTATGTAGAACGCGCCGGGGCCGGCGTGCCGGCCGAAGCGCTCACTGATGTCGCCCGGCCCATCCAGCGGCCCGCCGCGCCCGCCGACAGCGGAACGGAGCTCTACTGGGCATTCTCCGGCCCAGCCGCCATCCTGCTGCTCATCGAGCTGTTTCTGACGTTGCGTGCCGCCGCGCGCACCCGGCTGGATCGGGTCCGGCTGTGAAGACGCACCGCGCCCGGCTACTTCTCGGGTCCGCTCCCGTGGTGGCGGCGGCGCTGATCGTCGCGGCCAAGATGGCGTCGGTCGCCGTGGTCGGGGAGTCGGCGGCGAGCGATTACGCGGCCCGCGACACCGCGGCGCTCTCCGACGACGTCGCGATCCTGCGCCAGCTCAATTTCGTCGAACCGGGCAGAACGGCGTACGCCGGCGCAGCCCTCGCCGTGCTCGAGAATCGGCTCCGCGACGCCGACAGCGCGTTCAGTCAGGTCCTGGCTCGCACCGCGCACGACCAGTCATGCCCGGTCCGGGTCAATCTCGAACTGGTTCGCGAAACACTCGGCGATCGAGCGGCCGCATCGGACGATCGTGACACGGCCGTCCGGCAGTACACCGCGGCAAAAGACGCGGCTACCCAAGCGCCCGCGAACTGCTTCGCGGGCAATGTCGACGCGAATCCACAGCGTCGCCAGATCCGGGCCGAGGCAGTGCCGCGGCTGGACGCGAAGCTGACCGCGGCTGGGCAACCACCGACCGTGCCGCCGCCGCCCCCACCCGAGCTGACACCGCCGGCGCCGCCGCCCCCGGTCGCCGAGAGCGCCACGTCTACGCCTCCGCCGCCCCTCCCGCCGCCTGACCGCAGTGACCCATTGCGAGGGCTCCAGCAGATCTTGCGCGACGCTGCAGGATGAGGGTGTATCGGCCGCCGCCTGCGGGTATAGACCGTCGATGAGTGACACCGCTCTGCTGATCATCGACATGTTCAACGACTACCGGCACGAAGACGGCGACGAGCTCGCGGCGAATGTCGCCGAAATTCTCGACCCGCTGCAGCGACTGCTCGCAGCGGCCCGGGCCCACGACGGTGTCGACGTGCTGTACGTCAACGACAACCATGAAGATTTCCGCGCCGGCGCCGGCGGCATCGTCGACATCGCGTTGTCGGGACGTCACCCCGAACTGGTCGAGCCTTTCGTACCGACCGACGACAGCCCCTTCCTGACCAAAGTGCGGCACAGCGTGTTCTACGCCACCGCACTCGACTATCTGCTGCGGCAGCTCGGCGTCAGCACGCTGATCCTTACGGGACAGGTCACCGAACAGTGCATCCTCTACAGCGCCCTCGACGGATACCTGCGGCACTACCAGGTCATCGTCCCGCCTGATGCGGTCGCGCACATCGACCCACAACTCGGCGCGGCGGCGCTGAAGATGATGCAGCGCAACATGGGTGCCGAGATCGTCGAGTCCACCCGGTGCCTGCCTTGACGATGTAGGAGTGCGGCCAGAAGTCAGGGCACCGCGAGCGTGCGGTACGTCGCGGTGAGCCACTGCGGCCCATTGCAGAAATCGTGGTCGATCCACCACGCCAACAGGCCCAGTGTCGCTGACGTGTGGAACTCGGCGGCGACATCGGCGGGCACCGCCGGCTCGGCGGCCGTGAACTGGGGCCGCAGATGCGTACGCAGGACGTCGCCGATCAGCCGGCGCAGATAACGCTGCACGACATCGCCGCCGTGCCGTCCACACAACGCACGGTAGATCTGTTGATGCCGATGTGCGTGCTCGAAAAGCAGTGTGGCAGGCAGGGTTACGTCGATGGCCTGCGATACGGGAATCGCCGCCAGGGCTTCCTCGAGCTGGCCACGCATGTCATCGAAGCTCGCGGTCAGAAGTGCTTCCTTGTCGCGGAAGTGGACATAGAACGTTGACCGGCCGACATCGGCCCGGTCGAGAATGTCCTGAATGGTGATCTTGTCGTAGCCCTTCTCCATCACCAGTTCCAGGAAGGCGGCGTGCAGCAGCTTGCGGGTGCGCCTGACCCGCCGATCGCTGATCGATGTGCCACGATCTCCCGAATTCCGAACAGATTTCGGAGCATGTTCGGTTTTGGACATCTCGCCCCCGTTGGTTGTTGACGGAATTTCCGCAATCTTCCTTCAATTGAACATGCTGTTCGGAAACTAACCAAGTGTTCGACAGGATGAATGAATCGGAGAAAGCGATGAGCTATGCATGGGTGATCGTGGTTGCCGGGTTGGTCGGCACCATCGCAACGATCTGCGTGTTGTTGTACCGCGGTGCCATCACAGCCGACCTCGGGCGACGGACCGCCATCACCATCGCGGCCGCGTTCGGAATCGGCTGGACTACATGGGTTTTCGCGAGTGCGCGTCTCGCGAGTGCCGACGTCTATCGGTTTGCGCCGGCGAAGGTCGAACCCTGGCTCGCACTGGCGATGACCGTGCCATTCGTCGCGGTATTGCTGGCGACCCGGACACCCGCGGTGTCGCGAATCCTCGATCAACCGGGCATGCAGTGGTGGCTGACGATCGCGCAGATCTTCCGGGTCGAAGGCATCGCCTTCCTGATGGTCATGGCACTGGGGGAACTGCCGGCCGGATTCGCGCTGCCGGCCGGATTAGGCGACATCGCAATCGGCTTCGGCGCCTTCTATCTGGCCCGCAGCATTCGGCGCGCGAGCGCCGACCGGCGCCTGCTGTGGTTCAACATTCTCGGACTGCTCGATCTGGTGGCCGCGACGGTACTCGGCGTCATCGCGGCACCGGGGCTCGCGCATGTCCTCGAATTGTCGCCGTCCACCGAGCAGATCGGGCTCCTGCCGCTCGTCCTCATTCCGACCGCCCTGGTCCCACTTGCCGCGGCCCTGCACGTCGTTTCATTGCGCAAGCTCGCGGCGTCCGCACCCGCGACGTCCGAGTCGATCCTGATCGGAGCCTGACATGACCACGACCATCACGCACCAGGTCAACCGTTTCGTCCTTGACACGGACGACACATTCGACGGCTTGCGACAGCGCTTCGAAACCCTCATACCTACAGTCGATTTCGCCGAACTCACCGACGTCATCGAGTCCGGCGACCTGGAGGCGGTGCGTCGCTACACCGCGGCGCGCGCACCACATTCCTTCGTCAACTTCTGGGCGTTCGACCCGACACCGATGATGGCGCTGGCAGGCAACCGCACCCGTGCGGTCACCTACATGATGGGCAACAACGTGATCGCCGAAACCATGTTCCGCCACGATCCCGGCGTCATGCTCTATGCGCCGCTGCGCACGGCGATCTACGAAGACGCCGACGGCACAGTGCGTCTCAGCATCGACCAACCGTCGAGCAAATTCGCCAGCTTCGGCGACCCGCAGATCGCCGCGGTGGGCCGGCAGCTGGACGGCAAGCTCGCGGAGCTGCTGAGGCTGCTGGGCTTGGCCGTGCCAGCGGAGTTGGCGGCGCACTGAACGTGGAAGAATCGGCGCATGGTCGAGCAGAGCTTGTGGATGCAGAAAGTCGAAGCCGATCCCGGCCACTCGCAGTGGTACATCGAGCGCTTCCGGGCGCTGGCCAACGCCGGTGAAGACCTCGTGGGCGAAGCCCGCCTGATCGACGCGATGGCTGCCCGCGGGGCCCGCATCCTCGACGCCGGCTGCGGCCCCGGCCGGGTCGGCGCATACCTCGCCGGCGCCGGGCATGACGTCGTCGGGGTGGATGTCGACCCGGCGCTCATCGCGGCCGCCGAAGAGGATCACCCCGGACCACGCTGGCTCGTGGGCGACCTCGCCGAACTCGACCTGCCCGCCCGCGGCATTCCGGAGCCGTTCGACGTGATCGTGTCGGCCGGCAACGTCATGACGTTCGTCGCCCCGAGCACCCGCGTGCAGGTGCTCTCCCGGCTTCGCGCCCATCTGGCCGACGACGGCCGCGTCGTGATCGGTTTCGGTGCCGGTCGCGACTACGAGTTCAACCAGTTCTTGCAGGACGCCAGCCAAGCCGGCCTCACCCCCGAGCTGCTGCTGTCCACGTGGGATCTGCGGCTGTTCACCGACAAATCCGACTTCTTGGTCGCAGTCCTGATCCCGATCCCGCCCGGGTAGCGTGACACCGGTGAACTTCTCTCGCGTGTCCTCCTCCGTTGCACTGACCGCCTGCGCCGCGTCACTCGCCGTCGCGCTCACCGCGTGCGGCTCCGACGACAAGCCCGCCGCTGCGACCACCACCCAGGCGCCGCTGGTGACCACCACCCCGAGCCCCGTGACCGCCCTCGACAACTCGTCGACCGCGGCCGCGCGGAGCTGCCCGATGGCCGACGGACAGGCCGGCGCACCCGAGTGGACGCTCAACGGCGCCACCGGCAGCGTTGCCGTCACCGGATCGACCGATACCGCGGCCCCCGTCGTCACTGTCAAGGGCCCGTTCAGCGTGAACCAGACGCAGGTCCAGACGCTGAAGGCCGGCACCGGACCTGTCGTCCCCGAAACCGCGACGGTCTCGGTCTGCTACGCGGGCTTCAACGGCCGGGACGGTTCGAAGTTCGACAGCGCCTACGATCGCGGCGCCCCGGCCACGTTCTCCCTCATGCGCGTCGTGCCCGGCTTCCAGAAGGCCATCGCTGGTCAGAAGGTCGGCTCCACCGTCGCGGTCGCGATGACCTCTGCCGACGGTTACCCCGACGGCCAGCCCAGCGCCGGCATCGAGAAGGGCGACTCGCTGGTGTTCGCGATCAAGATCCTCGACGTATCGAACTGATCTTTGCGCTGCGGTTTCTCGGCGAACCTGTTATCAAGAACATCGTTCATCGTTACCGCGAAACACCGTCGAGAAATGGTGGCCACGAACTGAACTGACGCAACAATGGAAACGTTGCAGTGCCGCGCTGGGGAGGACAGCGCGGCGCGTCAGTAGTTCGTCGCTGCTGCGACGGGAGGATATATGCGCAGCACAGTCGCCACGGTCACCGTCGTCGTGACAAGTGTTCTCGCCGCGGGATGCGGCAGTACCCCCGGTAAAGCCGTGCCGGTCACCACCCCGCCGTTGGTCGCCCGGCCCCTGGTCGAACGTGAACTCGACGGGTTGCTGCTCAACCCCGATCAGGTGAACGCAACCATGGGGTCGGCGGCCATGACGGTGCTCAGCGCCCAGTCCACGATGTCGGACAACAGCGCCACCATGGCGCCGCCCGAGTGCCTCGTCATCGACGGCGCGGCGGAAGCCGCCGTGTACGCCAGCAGCGGCTTTTGGGCCGAGCGTGAGCAGAGCATGAACGACGGGGACAAGTTCACCCATTACCTGAAGCAGGCGGTGGTCCTGTTCCCGACGCAGGACAAGGCGCAGGAGTTCTTCAACGCGTCAGCGCAGCTGTGGCCGGCGTGCAAGCAGTACACGCACACGCAGAGTCAGTCGCAGTGGTCCGTCGGGCCCATCACCAACGCACACGACACCCTCAGCGTCGTCTCGACAGAACAAGACGCGGCCGCGCCCGGTTGGGGGTGCGGCCGCGCCTTGGCACACAAGAACAACGTCATCATCGACATCAACACCTGCAGTCCCAATCCGGCGGACACGGCGGTCCAGATCGCCAACCAGATCGGCACCAACGTCGCGGCGCGATGGTGACGCAGACGGCTATCCGCCGTTGGTGACCGGATTCGACGTCAGCGGGATGAAGCCGTCATTGATCCAGACGCCCCAGCGTCCACCCCAGGCCGACGTCCACACGACGGGCTGACCGTCCCACGCCTCAGCCGGCTTCTTCGGGGCCCATGGTGGCGGCTCCTCACCCAGCCCGGGTGCCGGCGGCGGAGGCTGAGCGGCGGCCAGCGGCATGCCGAAACCGAGCGCGGCTGCGGCGAGCGAACCCGCGACGGCGGCGGCGGACAAGGTCTTTCTGACAGTCGACATGCGCATGCTCCTCAAACTGCGATTACTTAGCGTATGTAATCACATTACCCCGAGGTGCTCAGTGCGATGGGGTGGGTGCGAATCCGGCGGCCGGTGGCGGTGGCGCGTCGGGACCGCCCGGGGCCGGAGTCACCGGAGCCGAACCCGGGGCGTCGTAGTACCCGGGCGGTGGCGGACCGTTCAGCGGGTAGTAGCCCGGGGGCAGCGCCGGTCCACCGGTCTTCGGGCCGGTGTCGACGATCGGGTTCGATGACGCGGGGTCGGTCAGCGAAATGAAGCCAGGTGGCAGTTTCGGCGCCGGGCCCGCACCGGGCGGTGCTCCGGGTGCCTCCTCGGGCTCCATGGTCAGCGCTTCGATCGGGTTGCCGCTGTGGAACGTGTGCCAGATGTCCCGAAGGTAACCAAGCTGGCCCGGAGTGCTTCCCGCGCCGTAGGTCTGATCCTGGATCTCGGGAACCGTCGGAGCACCGATCGGCGGCGCGGCCACCGGGCCGCTGGGACCGCCCGCGGGTTCCACGACCGGCTGGCCTGGTGCGGGTGTCGTCGGTGTGGCAGGGTCCGCCGCAGCCGGACCGGCAGCAGCGAGCGCACCGGCCAGCAGAATGCCGCCGACGATCACTGGCGGCTGGAAACGCTGTCGCTCGGTCTTCAAAATGCTCGTCTGTCCTTTCACCGGCGTCCGTAACGGGTCAGGCTATCGCGTGTAGCGGTCCGCGTCATCTCGTTCGGACCTGCAAAGCCCGGTACGCCGACTTGATTTCGTCGACGCGCGCCGCAGCGATTCCCCACGGTTCGTCGACGCCGACGCGTTGGTCGAGGTCCCACAGCGCGCACACCTCGTCGGGTGCGGCGACTTTTTCCCACGCGATGACGGTCCGCCGGAGTTGCTCGTGCATCGGCTCGGCCACGGCATCGGCCGGCGCCCCGCCTTCGGGATGATGGTGCAGAAACCGGCCGTAGGCCACGTCGCAGAACGCCGAATACCTTGCGGTGCAGAGGATCAGGCCATGCCAGGCCTCGTCGACGGCGTGCGACGGCATCCCGATCACCTGCCCGTCCCGCATGGCCGCCCCACAACACCGCAACCACTGCCGCAGGCCTTCCTCGACGAGTTCCCGTGGCTGCCAAGGGCAAGTCTTGTACACCGCGGCGGGCAATTCGAGATCCGCCACCGCGGCGTTCATCTGGTCCAGTGGCCCGTGACGCCTGAATCGCACATTGCAACTCTAGGTCGAGACGGTTCTCACGGGCATCCGCGCCACCGGCTGAGCGGTCAGTCGCGTTTCGCGAGCCCAGGCGCGGGTAGACGAATCAGATGACCGAGCCAACAGATCAACGTCGGCCCACCGGGCCCCCTGAGCCCACCGGGCCCGACGAAACCGAAACCGTCAGCGGCCCCGGCGGCGAGAGCCCGGATCCCGACTTCGGCGACGAACCGACGATCCCCGACTCGAAGACCTGAGGCGGCCGCCTGTCAGGCCGCCTGCGCAACGGCCTGCCGCCTGGCCTCCCAGCGCCGCAGCGCCATCCGGCACGGCTCCTCCAGCAGCGCGTAACTCACCGCGGCCACCGCGAATCCGAACGTCGTCGTCAGCACCATCACCACCGGCAGGGCACCGGGGAACGACGCCGGTCCGACCATGGCGAGCACCATGTCCAGAGCGGCCAGATGCCACAGGAACAGGCCGTACGACCATCGACCCAGCGTCACCATCGGCGCGCTGCCCAACACCCGGTGCCCAGTGTCCGGCGCATCGAGGACCAGTGGCGCCAAGAGTGCTCCGGCGATGACGGCGCCGAGCGCAGTTCGCACGATGAACTGGCCGAGCGTGGCGTGCTGGTGGCCGCCCGGCATGGCCAGCGGAGACGCACCCAGCACGAACGCCGCGACCGCCACCAGCAGCAGGATCGACCGTTGCCGCGCCAGCTGATGCAGCCGGCCGTAGGGCCGGAACATCCACTCTGCCAGCAACATCCCGACGGCGAACCACGAAGCGTAGGCGGGCAGCCAGGTCAGCGGATTGGCCCCGTGATAGGCCGGAATCGGCAGATAACCCCAGCCGAAGCTGAGCAGGGCCACGCCTGCGATCGCCGGAACCCGTAGCCGCACTTGTAGTTTCGCGGCAAGGACGGCCAACAGAGGCACGATCAGATAGAACGCCATCTCGACCGACAGGCTCCACATCTGCGTGAGCCCGGCGATCAGGGTCTTCGGGACGAAGACCTGGGTCAGCGTCAGGTTGGCGATCCACACCGACCGGCCCGCGCCATGCGCGTCCGGGAGCAGCGTCAGCACCGCGACCACCGTCACCAGATAGGCGGGCATGATCCTGACCAATCGGGAGCGGTAGTACGGCGCCACTTCGGGTTCGGCACGCAACCCGTGCGCTGCGGCGGCATGGCCACGCCAGAGCAGGAAACCCGACAACGCGAAGAACACCGCCACCGACAGGTCGAAGCGAGCCAGCAGCCGGCCGAACACGCCTTCGGTGTGGCCCGTCTGCAGCGCCACATGCGTGAGCACAACGCCCATTGCCGCGGCGGCCCGCAGCCCCTCCACCGCAGGCAGGAACCCGCTAGTGCCGCTGACAGGCGCGGGGGCAGGGGCGGTCATGCGCCCAGTGTGCCCGAGAACGGCGCTCAGCTACCGAAAAGGCCCGCATCGACGACCCGGATGACCGGTGCGCCGTCCTCGTCGGACGCGGCCAGGTCGACCTCCACGTCGATGCCCCAGTCATGGTCGTGGGCCGGGTCGTCGAAGATCTGCCGGACACGCCACACCCCCGGAGCCCGGTCGAAGATCAACATGGCGGGTCCGCGCGCGTCGGCCCCGGTGCCGATGTCCGCGTGCTCGGCGAAGTACTGCTCCCCCACCGCCTCCCAACGCGGCGCCGTCCAACCCGATCCGGAGTCGAGTGACCCGAGATCGTCCCAGCGGCGCCGGGCCCACAGCTCCACCCGCCGGAACAGCGCGTTGCGGACCATCGCGGTGAAGGCCCGCTCGTTGCCGGTCAGCGGCCGCACCGGCGCCATGACCGCCACCTCGTCGACCTGATCGGCGCTCGTCAACTGCTCCCATTCATCGAGCAGGCTCGAATCAACCTGGCGGACAAGCTCGCCCAGCCACTCGACGATGTCGGTGAGCTCATCGGTACGAGCGGCGGCCGGCACCCCGGACCGCAGCGCCTTGAAGGCGTCGGACAGGTAGCGCAGTACCGCACCCTCGGTTCTGGTCAAGCCGTAGGCACTGACGTACTCCTTGAACGTGAGGCCCCGCTCCCACATCTCGCGCACGACGGACTTCGGCGCCGGGTGCCCGTCAGCGGCCCACGGGTTGCTTCGGCAGTACACCTCGAAGCAGTGCGTCAGCAGTTCATCGAGCGGGCGCGGGTAGGTGATGTCGTCGAGGAGTTCGATGCGTTCGTCGTATTCGATACCTTCGGCCTTCATCGCGGCGACGGCCTCACCCCGGGCCTTCTTCAGCTGGGCCGCCAGGATCTGGCGCGGATCCTCCAGCGTCGCCTCGATCACCGAAACCACATCCAGCGCAAAGGTTTCCGATGCCGGATCGAGCAGTTCGACCGCGGCCAGCGCGAACGTCGACAGTGGCTGGTTCAGGGCGAAATCCGGCGGCAGGTCGACCGTCAGCCGGTAGCGCCTCCCGTCGGGCTCAGGTTCGGCGAGGCGTTCCAGCACCCCGGCCTGCAGCAGCGAGCGCGCGATACCGACCGCTTCACGGATGTGCCGTAGCTGCCGCTTGCGCGGCTCGTGATTGTCGCCCAGCAGCCGGCGCATGGCCAGGCACGGATCGCCCGGCCGGTCGACGACGTCGAGGATCATCGCCGTGGACACGCGCATGTTGCTCGTGAGCGCTTCGGGCGTGGCGTCGACGAGCCGGGCCATGGTGTTCTCACCCCACGGCACCATGCCTTCGGGAGCCTTGCGGCGCACTAGCTTTCGGCGCTTCTTGGGGTCGTCGGCGACTTTGGCGAACTGTTTGAGGTTCTCGACCTCGTGCTCGGGGGCCTGCACGACGACGGTGCCCGCGGTGTCGTAGCCGGCCCGCCCGGCACGACCGGCGATCTGATGGAACTCGCGGGCATTGAGCAGGCGGGTACGGGTGCCGTCGTACTTCGACAGCGCCGAGAAGACGACGGTGCGGATCGGCACGTTGATGCCGACCCCCAGGGTGTCGGTGCCGCAGATGACCTTCAGCAACCCGGCCTGGGCCAACTGCTCCACCAGACGTCGATACTTGGGCAGCATGCCGGCGTGGTGCACGCCGATGCCGTGCCGGACCAGCCGCGACAGCGTCGAACCGAACGCCGTGGTGAAGCGGAAACCGCCGATGTGGTCGGCGATGGCCGCCTTCTCCTCCTTGGTGCAGACGTTGACGCTCATCAGCGCCTGCGCCCGCTCGAGCGCGGCAGCCTGGGTGAAGTGCACGACGTAGATCGGTGACTGCTTGGTCTGCAACAGATCGGCGATGGTTTCGTGCATCGCGGTCGTGGCATAGCTGTAGAACAGCGGCACCGGCCGCTCGGCTCCGGCCACCAGCGCCGTCTGCCGGTTGGTGCGGCGGGTGAGATCCTCGCGCAACACCGTCACGTCGCCGAGCGTCGCCGACATCAACAGGAACTGGGCCTTGGGCAGTTCCAGGAGCGGCACCTGCCAGGCCCAGCCGCGGTCCGGGTCGCCGTAGAAGTGGAACTCGTCCATCACCACGAGCCCGATGTCCGCATCGGCACCCTCGCGCAGCGCGATGTTCGCGAGAATCTCGGCCGTGCACGCGATGATCGGCGCCCCGGCGTTGACCGCTGCGTCGCCCGTGAGCATGCCGACGTTGGCGGCGCCGAAGACGTCGCACAGAGCGAAGAACTTCTCGCTGACCAGGGCCTTGATCGGCGCGGTGTAGTAGCTGCGCCGGTTCGCGGCAAGGGCGAAGTACACCCCGCCGGTGGCCACCAGCGATTTGCCGGAGCCCGTCGGCGTCGCGAGCACCACGTTGGCGCCGCTGACCAGCTCGATCAGCGCCTCTTCCTGTGCGGGGTACAGCGCGGTGCCCGACGCGTCGGCCCACGCAGCGAACGACGCCAGCAGTTCGTCGGCGTCGTCGCCCGTGGCGCGCAGAGCGGTCAGGTCGGCGGGGTCGCGAAGTAGCGACCCCGAAGAATTCGGGCGGGACGGTAGGACTGGCATCGGGGATAAGCCTGCCTGACGCGCGGCAGCTATCGCCGACTGGGCTGGTCACCGTCCAGATCGGTTGCCGCGACGGCGTCAACGCGGCGGCTGCTGCGGAACTCGCTGCCCAACGATGCGGTCATGGTTTCGATGCTCAGTCGCGGGTACCCGAAGCAGCGGGCAGCGTTTCGAGGTCGCGCGCGCACGCCGCTAGGATGCGTCGAAACACGTGTTGGAGAACGGGCTTTACGATGAGCCGAGTCGCTGCGCCGGCGGCGAACGGAACCGCCATCTGCACACGCGTGGTCCATGTGACCACGGTATGGCCTGCATCGTCGACCTCGAACGTCATAGACCCGCCGTCATGGTTCGACGGGGGAAAGCTTTGATCGACAACGTATTCGAACGAGTGCGGCGGCTCGTATGCGGTAATCCGTTCATGGAACCGCCCGATCAGCCACGTGTGAACCCGGAGCGCACCGCGCCCATACGGCGCGTCCTGCCCGGGACAGATCAGTTTGTCGCTGAGGACCCACACGGTTGCCTCGTAGTTGGCGCTGTCGGCGCACCAATCGAATACTGCCTCCGACGCAGCCGCGATGCGGCGCTGCACGGTGATCGTCTCCATTGTCATGGTCTCCCTCTATGAGCGCGACAGGTTGAATACTCGGCCGATGTTGGTCAGCTTCTCCGGGTTCCGTACCGCATATATGCCGTGGATGAGCCCGTCTGCGATATCGAAAAGCACTACTTGGTAGGCGGTTTCTCCGTCCCAGCACGCCACAGCCGGCATTTCGTTGCACCGGGTGAGCTGCACGCGCAAGCGCGGCGCCTTACCCGCGACACCGATGCAGAACTGAGCCACGGCCCGGACGCCCGTCACGGGCCGCCGCGCGGCCACCACCCTGCCGCCACCGTCCGACAGTTGGACGACGTCCGGGGCCAGCAAGTCCATCAGCGATTGCAGATCACCGGAGCGCGCGGAGCCCAGAAACCGTGCGACCACCTCGTCAGCCCGATCGGGATGTGCTTCGAAACGGCGGCGGCGCGCCTGGACGTGGGATCGGGATCTACGGGCGATTTGCCGAACCGCCGCCTCCGACTTACCGGTGAACGCGGCGATTTCGGTCAGTGCGAACCCGAAAACCTCGTGCAGTACGAACACTGCCCGCTCGTCCGGGGTAAGGGATTCGAGCACGACCATCATCGCGACGGACACCGAATCGGCGAGGTCCAGATCGACGTCGATACCGCGGCCCGTCGAGACCGGCTCGGGCAACCAATTGCCGACGTAGCATTCGCGGCGGCGCTGTGATGAACGAAGGCGGTTGAGCGCTTGGCGGGCAACGATTTGGGCGAGATAGTTGCGCGGGTTCAGGACTGTGGACTGATCGACATCGATCCAACGTAGGTAGGCCTCCTGCAGTATGTCCTCGGCGTCGACGACGGTTCCGGCAATCTCGTAGGCGATGGTGAACAGCAGCGACCGATGTTCGATGAATGTGGCGTCGGCAGCAGTCACCTCGCTCCCCCTCAAATCGCGGCCCTGCTATATAGACACCACGCGCCAGTCGGATCGTGACACCGTCAAGTGTGACGCCGGTCACGCATCAACGAGAGGCACCCCCAAAGCAGCAGCCGGCTCGGGTCCACTGACAGACCGGACATGTGCGGCGGGCGGGCACTGGGATCGCTGATGTCAGGATGGCTGGTGTGACGTGGTTGATCCCCGACGCGCTGATCGTGGCGCTGTCCCCGATGGCGGTCCTGCCGCCGGTACTGCTTCTGCTGTACTCGGACCGGCCCCGCAGCGCCGGTCTGACCTACCTGTTCGGGTGGCTGGCCGGGATGACCGCGGTCATCGGCGCGGTGGTGCTGGTCTCACCGGTCGGTCAGTCGCACGCCGCTGCCACCAGTTCACGCCTGCAGCTGGGCATCGGCATCGCGCTGATCGTGCTGGGCGTCGCCACGTGGCTGCGGCGCAAGCACTACGCGCAGGCGACGGGCTGGCTCACCCGGCTGCAGTCGGCGTCGCCACTGGTCACGGGTGTCACCGGGCTGGTGTTCGCCGTCGCCAACCCGAAGTTCATCCTGGCGTGCATCGCCGGCGGCGTTGCCATCGATGCCCTGCTGACGGTACCGGCCGAAAAGGCCGGCGCGGTCGGCTTTTTCGTCGTGATGGCCGGATCCACCACTGCCGCGCCGATCCTCGCGCACCTGGTGGCCTCGCGATACGCCGAGACGGGCCTGGAGCGGATGCGCCACTGGGTGCAGGTACACACCGCCGCGATCACCGCGGTGACGCTGACGGCCGTCGGCTCGCTGCTGGTCGTGGTGGCGGGAATTTCCACCGCCGCTGCCGATCCGGTCGCCACGCTCCGCCCGGTGGTCCTCGAACAGTTCGACCACGACCCCGTCGCCTTCACCGAAGGCATGTTCGTCGACGGTGGGACGCTCTACGAGAGCACGGGCCTCGAGGGGAAGTCCGAGCTGCGCGAGCTCGACGCCGGCACCGGGCAGGTGCGCCGCGCCGTGCCACTGCCCCCGACCTATTTCGGCGAGGGCATCGCCGACGCCGGTGCACACCTGTGGCAGTTGACCTACGAGAACGGCGTCGCCATCGAGTGGGACAAGGCCACGCTGAGCATGCTGCGCGAGGTCCCGCTCGATGGTCAGGGCTGGGGCTTGTGCCGGGCCGGCGACCGGCTGATCCGCAGTGACGGTTCCGCCGTCCTGCGCATCCATCGTCTCGAAGACATGGGCGAAACCGGCACCATGGCGGTGACCTACAACGGAATTCAGGTATCGGGGCTCAACAGCCTCGACTGCGCCGGGAACCGGATCCGGGCGAACGTGTTCCCCACCGATCAGATCATCGAGATCGATGCCGCCACCGGTGTTGTCACGGCCGTCGTGTACGCCACCGGCCTCCGCGCGGCCGGCTGGCCCGGTGAGGTCGGGGTGCTCAACGGCATCGCCCATCTCGGCGGGGCGAACGGCAACGGACAGTTCCTCGTCACGGGCAAGTACTGGCCGACGGTCTACCGCGTGCGGTTCGAGCCGGCCACCGCTGCGGAAATTCAGGTGCGGTGACGGCCCGTCGGGTGTGACGATCACCGGCATGCCGAGTTCACTGATCGAGGTCCGACGCCAGTACGGCCGGTCCGACGAGGTCGCCATCATCGATGCCGTCCACGGCGCATTGGTCGCCGCGTTCCAGATCCCGGTCGGCGACAAGCACGTCCGGCTGGTGGTCCATGAACCCCACCGGTTTTCGCACGCGCCGCACCTCGCGTACCCGGAGCGCTACACCCTGGTGACGATCGACTGTTTCGCCGGCCGGTCGGTGGACGCCAAGCGCGCGCTCTACCTGGAGATCGTCAACCGACTCGGCGCGTTCGACATTCCGGCCGATCACATCACGATCCTGCTCCGCGAGAGCGCACTGGAGAACTGGGGTGTCCGGGGCGGGCAGGCGGCCGCCGACGTCGACCTCGGGTTCGATGTGAATGTCTGATCGCGTATTCCCGACCGCCCCGCGGCGATAGGCTCGGAGAGCTCATCGGAAACAAGCTCAGCAAGGAGCAGTCCATGACTCTCGAAGCAGTTGCGACGTCATTCGAGCAGAACGTCGCCGCCGTGCAGGAGTATTTCGACAGCCCCCGTTTCGACGGCATCACGCGGCTGTACACCGCCCGCCAGGTAGTCGAACAGCGCGGCACGATCCCGGCCGATTATCCGGTGGCCAGGCAGGCCGCCGAAGCCTTCTATCCGAGACTGCGCGAACTGTTCGCGCAGAAGAAGAGCATCACGACGTTCGGGCCGTACTCCCCCGGCCAGGCCGTGGTGATGAAGCGGATCGGCATCGAAGGCATCTACCTGGGCGGCTGGGCCACTTCGGCCAAGGGCTCCATCAGCGAGGACCCCGGCCCCGACCTGGCCAGCTACCCGCTGAGCCAGGTGCCCGACGAAGCCGCCGGCCTGGTGCGCGCCCTGCTGACCGCCGATCGCAACCAGCAGTACCTGCGCCTGCAGATGACCGAGGAACAGCGGGCGACCACCCCCGCCATCGACTATCGGCCGTTCATCATCGCCGATGCGGACACCGGCCATGGTGGAGATGCCCACGTGCGCAACCTGATTCGCCGTTTCGTCGAATCCGGCGTGCCCGGTTACCACATCGAGGACCAGCGGCCCGGCACCAAGAAGTGCGGCCACCAGGGTGGCAAGGTGCTGGTCCCTTCTGATGAACAGCTCAAGCGGCTCAACACCGCACGCTTCCAGCTGGACATGATGGGGGTACCGGGAATCATCGTCGCGCGCACCGACGCCGAGGCCGCCAACCTCATCGACAGCGCCGCCGACGAGCGCGACCAACCGTTCCTGCTAGGCGCCACCAATCTCAAGATCCCGTCGTACAAGTCGTGTTTCCTGGCCATGGTGCGCCGGTTCCACGACAAGGGCGTCACGGATCTGCGCGGACACCTGCTCTACGCGCTGCCCCAGGGCCAGTACGACACCGCGGACGCCTGGCTGGACAGCCACGGCATCGCGGCCCTCATCGACGATGCGGCCGCGGCGTGGGACCCGAATTCCGGGCAGGCCGTCGACTCGGTTTTCGACAAGGTCGAGTCGAAATTCGTCGAGGCCTGGCAAGCAGATTCGGGCCTGAACACGTACTGCGAGGCCGTCGCCGAAGTGCTGCAGTTCCGGGCCAAGGAAGGTGAAGCCGCGGCCATGAGCCCCGATGAGTGGCGCACGTTCGCCGCGCGCGCCTCGCTGTACGCCGCCCGGGAGAAGGCCCGCGAACTGGGTGCCGACGTGGCCTGGGACAGTGAGCTGGCCAAGACCCCCGAGGGTTACTACCAGGTGCGCGGCGGCATTCCGTACGCCATCGCGAAATCCCTTGCGGCCGCGCCATTCGCGGACATTCTGTGGATGGAGACCAAGACCGCCGATCTGGCCGAGGCCCGCGAATTCGCCGAAGCCATCCACGCCGAATTCCCGAACCAGATGATGGCCTACAACCTGTCGCCGTCGTTCAACTGGGACACCACCGGCATGACCGATGACGAAATGCGGGCATTCCCAGAAGAACTCGGCAAGATGGGCTTTGTCTTCAACTTCATCACCTATGGCGGCCACCAGGTCGACGGTGTGGCGTGCGAGGAGTTCGCGACGTCGCTGCGGCAGGAAGGCATGCTGGCACTGGCCCGGCTGCAACGCAAGATGCGTCTCGTCGAATCTCCTTACCGCACACCGCAGACGCTCGTCGGCGGGCCGCGCAGCGATGCCGCGCTGGCCGCGTCGTCGGGCCGGACGGCGACGACCAAGGCGATGGGCGCCGGCTCCACCCAGCACCAGCACCTGGTCCAGACCGAGGTGCCCAAGAAGCTGCTCGAAGAGTGGCTGGCCATGTGGAGCGACCACTACCAGATCGGCGAGAAGCTGCACGTGCAGCTGCGTCCCCGCCGCGCCGGTTCGGACGTCCTGGATCTGGGCATCTACGGCAGCGGCGACGAGCCGCTGGCCAACGTCGTGGTCGACCCGATCAAGGACCGGCACGGCCGCAACATCCTGACGGTGCGCGACCAGAACACCTTCGCCGAGAAGCTGCGGCAGAAGCGCCTGATGGACCTGATCCACGTGTGGCTGATCCACCGGTTCAAGTCGGAGATCGTCTACTACGTGACGCCCACCGAGGACAACATCTACCAGACCGAGAAGATGAAGTCGCACGGCCTGTTCAGCAACGTTTACCAGGAGGTCGGCGAGATCATCGTCGCCGACGTGAACCAGCCGCGCATCGACGAGCTGCTGGCACCGGACCGCGAAGCGCTGGGCCGCCTGATCCGCAAGGAGGACTAGACCGGGACCGCCGCCGGTTCCTCCTCTGCCGCGCCGAAGATCGCGATCGCCACCGCACCGGCGACCGCGGTGGCGAAGGCGACCCCCACCAGCCACCCGAGTCCCGGTTTGGCCACGTCGCCGAGGAGCAGGACGCCGACGATGCCGGGAATCACCGTCTCGCCCATGACGAGTGCGGCGGCCACGCCGTTCACCGACCCGATCTGCAGTGCGACGGTGAACAGGTAGAAGCCACCGCCGCCGGCGACCAGTACCGCCCACGCCGCCGGGTCGGAGATCAGTGCGTGCCACTGAAACGGGTCAAGGCCGTGAGTGATCCGGACCGCGACGGCCATGGCGCCGTACAGGATGCCGGCGATCAACCCGGCCGGAACCGCGGCCTTCTTGCCGAGCACCCGGACGAGCACGACGCCGAAGACGAAGATGAGCACCGAGGCCACCAGCACGCTCCAGTGCATGTGCCGCCCCGGCACCTCGGTGCCGAGTTCACCGGCACTGAAACCCAGAACACACAGTGCCGTAAGGACTATCGCGATCGCGGCCCAGTCCCGCGCGCGCAGGCGCACCCCCAGCACCAGCACACTCAAGACGGCGGTCACCGCGAGATTGGCGCTCATGATCGTCTGCGACAGGAACAACGGGATCAGCCGCGCCGACACCAGACTGCCGAGGAATCCCAGCCCGTCCAGGAGCATGCCGGCGAGGAACAGCGGCGCCAGCATCGCCGTCACCGTCGAGCGGAACGTCGGGGCGGTGACGGCAACTTCGCCGCCCCGACGTGCGGCGTGGGACTGCAGAACCGACGCGGTGCCGTAGCTGAAGCAGGCGACCAACGCCGCGATGACGCCGATCAGCATTGTGCGGCTCCGGAACGGGCGAACCGAGGATTGGCGGGCATCGGCCAATTGTAGGGAGGCCAATTGTAGGGAGCGGCACGACGCCAAACCGAGACCTGGCACTTACGTCAGGCATAGCTGATCCACAAGCTACTGCCGTTCCATGGTCGGACAGTCCGCCACGAACGGAGACGATCGATCATGAAACCCACCAAGATGATTGCCGGGTTGGCGATCGCCGGCAGCCTCGGCGCCGGCCTCGTGACGCTGGGTGCCGGCGTCGCCACCGCAGACCCCGGAATCGGCACCGCCCCGCTGCCTTCCGACTGGGGTCCGCCGCCGCCCCCGCCCGGCCCTGGCTGGGGGCCGCCGCCACCCGACCACAACTGGGGACCGCCGCCACGCGACCACAACTGGGGGCCACCCCCACGTGAGTGGGGACCGCCACCACCACCTGATGGAAATCCGCCCGGCACCTGGAACGGCGGCTGGGAGCCGGACGGCGGTGTGTGTTTGTTCGGCACCTGCATCTGAGGACCGAAAGCCGATCCCTAAGACGGGCACAGGCCATACATAGCTTGGCTAACGAGAATGGCTACAGACCGAGAAACAGTGACCGTCGCAACTTCCGCGGCGTTCACCTGAGTCGAGGAATGGGATAGCTATGAAATCGATAAAGCTCATTGTTGGTCTGGCCATCGCCGGCGGCGTCGCTGCCGGAGCCGTGGGACTCGGCGCCGGTACTGCCGGTGCCGACGCCGGTATGGCTCCGGTCCCGGCCCGCTGGGGCCACGGCCCCGGCTGGAACGGTCCGGGACCGGGCTGGGGTCCGCCGCCGCCACCGCCTCCGGCATGGGGCTGGAACCCGCCCGGAACCTGGAACGGCGGCTGGGAACCCGACGGCGGATTCTGCATCTTCGCCGCCTGCATCTGACTCAGTCCGCGTGCGGACGCGGTGCCGGCAGCTCCAGCAAAAGCCGGGCGCCGCCGAGTGGACTCTGCGCCAAAGACGCTGTGCCACCGTGCAGTTCAGCCTGCTGCGCAACCAACGCGAGGCCCAGGCCGGAACCCGAATGTGACGCGGTGGACCCACGTGCGAATCGATGGAACACCGCGTCACGTTCGTGTTCCGGTACGCCGGTGCCGTTGTCGTCGATGGCGATCTGCACCCCGTCGTGCGAGCTGACCGCTGACAGCTGCACCCGGGTCGCGCCACCGTGCTTGACCGCGTTGGCGATCGCATTGTCGACGACCAGCCGGAGCCCGACGGGCAGCCCCAGCATCAGCACCGTCGGCGACGGCACGAGGGCGACGTTGAGGTCGGGGTACACCCGCACCGCGTCGTGGGCCGCCCGGTCGAGCAGCTCGGTGATGTCGACGGGCACCAGATCGTCGGCCGTGGTCAGCTCGCCCTGAGCGAGGCGTTCCAGCGCCGTCAGGGTCGCCTCGATGCGGGTCTGGGTACGCATGACGTCACCGATCACTTCGGCACGCTGCTCCGCCTCGAGGTCCAGCGTGGACAGCACCTCGAGGTTGGTACGCATCGCGGTCAACGGCGTCCGCAATTCGTGCGACGCCACCGACGCGAAGTCGCGGGCGGACTCCAGCGCGGCCTTGGTCCGTTCCTGCTCCTCGCCGATGCGCGCCAGCATGCCCTCGACAGCCTCGGCGATCTCCACCGCCTCCGAGACACCACGCACGTGGACCTCTTCGGGCTTCGACTGCGCGTTGATCTGCCGGGCCTGTTGAGCGAGCTTCCGGAACGGGTTGATCATCACGAACCACATCGAGCCGCCGACCAGGAACGTGCCGAGGATGACGCCGCTGCAGATGGCCAGAATGCGGATGTGCAGCGTGCGGATCTGACGTTGCGCCTCGGCCAGCGGTGCGCCGAGGGCGATGGACGCCGATCCCGTGGTGACGGTGCGGACGCGGTATTCGACTCCATTGATCGTGGTGTTGGCATAGCCGGCGTCGAACTGCGGCAGCACGATATCCGCCGGCATCGAGACCGTGGCGGCACCGATGCGGACGGTCTGCACCAGTGAGCCCTCGGATTGTGGCGTGCCGGTCGGGCTCTGCCTGGCGATGCTCAGCAACGTATTGACGTCCGGCAGGCTGCTCAGCGAGTCCAGCCGGCGGTCGAGCTGGCTGTATTGGTCGTTGGTGACACCGATCCACACCCAGGTTCCGATGATCAGCACCGTCGCGACCACCGATAACGCGGCGACAACGACGATGGCTCGCAACGACAAAGCCGGTATCGGTAATCGCAACTGCACCAAGTCATCATGCCCGATGCGAAAACACGGACGGGGTGCGTGCCCCTGGCACACACCCCGTCCGTCGAAGAGCCGGTGTTACTTGGCGGCAGCCAGGGCCGCGTCGTAGTCCGGTTCCTGGGCGATCTCGGGCACCAGTTCGGTGTACGCGACGTTGCCGTCAGCGCCGATCACCACGATGGCGCGGGCGAGCAGGCCGGCCATGGGGCCGTCGGAGATGGTGACGCCGTAGTCCTCGCCGAAGCCGTCCCGGAACGCCGACGCGGTGGAGACGTTCTCGATGCCCTCGGAACCGCAGAAACGCTTCTGGGCGAACGGCAGATCCTTCGACACGTTCACGACAGTGGCGCCGTCGGCCGCCGCCCGCTCGTTGAAGGTCCGCACGCTGGTGGCACACACCGGGGTGTCGATCGACGGAAAGATGTTGAGCACCACGGGCTTACCGCTGAACTGGTCGTTGGTGACCGCACCGAGGTCGACGCCGGTCAGGGCGAACGCCGGAGCCGCCGACCCGACAGCGGGCAGGTCGCCGACGGTGTTGATGGGGTTTCCACGCAGGGTTATCTGTGCCATAGGAACCATTAAACAGTGTGCTCACTGGGTATTCTCGGTAGGTACCGGCGAACGTTGTGGGTCGTTATAACCTACAGTCAGCAAACAATCTGCTCACGTGTCGCGCGCTTGGTCGGTCCGGGCGTGTCCTATCCCGCCAAACCCTATGGCACTCTGCCGCGAATCATCTAACCATTGATTGAAGGTGATTGGTATGCAACAGATTTCACGAATCAGTGTCCTGCAATACCCGGTCAGATGCCAGTCTTTCGTCCAACAGCCGGTTCATCGCCTTCGGCGTGCCCACATAGCCGCACCTGCGGATGAACGCCAGCAGGGACAACTCTCGGTCAATCGTGTCTAGATCGCGCACACCTACATAGACGTTGATCGGCGGCGAACGGTTCCACCTATCTCGGTAGGCGTAACTGGTGAGGCTGCAACCACAGCACAGTACCGACGGTGTTGCAGCCGTCGGCTGTCGATAGATCCACCTGCACGACGGCCAGCCAGCCACCCGACGATGTGCGCACCCACGCTACCTGTTGGCCCGGATGGAATGCGCCGATGGTCAGCCCGTGCGCGCGAACATCGCCCGGAGCCAGCGACAGACTCGACAGCCCTGGTCGGCACCACAACCCGGTACCGAACACCTGCACGGGCCGATCCACGCGGCGACAAATCTCGACACCGGGCTGACTGACCCATTCTTCGAACATACGTTCGTATTCTAGTCGATTCCCCGCGCCTTGCTAATCTTCGTCCTCGTAACGGAAATCAAGAATAAGTGCGTTGAGGGGGACCAATGCCGCTGGCTGGAAGGTTGATCGATGCCAAACGATGGTCCGCCCGTGCCTAGCGATGCGGCAGAACTCGACGAGACCGGCGAACCGCTCCAGATCCTGCTGATTAGCCCTGGACAAATACAGGAGAACCAGAAAAGCGCGGCAGCTTGTTTGACCGCGCTTGGTGAGTTCAGCCAAAACATGTCGAAAGCTCGTGTCAGGGGCGAAATCTCCCTGGATGCGCGCGACAGACTGATACATGCAGATAATCTCACAACGACAATCCTTGAACTTCTGACATCAAAAATTGAGTTGCACAATTCGCGCCGAAATTCGCTTGTCGAGTTATCGCTATTCGTGCGCGCTTACGACCTAGACTACCTACGCGACGCGGTCAACAACGCGTCAGTCGAACTCAACCATCGACCTAACGAGGCCGGACCAACTCTGCACGGTTTGGTTCCACTCCTCCAGGCATGGGTCGATTCAATCATTCCCAGTGTTCTCGATGACCTTCAACTCCGAGCCAAGCTGGCCGGCTTCCGGATTGGCCTTCCCCCCCGTGCGCAAAACGTTCTAAGCGCATACCAGCACGAACGCCGAATCAGCGGCCTTGAACGTCAGGCCGAAACGGCAGTTGCGAACTTGAAGCAAGCGGCGGGTGAGGGCGGAAAAGAGCGCCTAGCACAGACTTTCGAGGCCCGTGCCACGGAGGAAACGACCAGCGCGACGAACTGGAACAGGCTTGTCATGGCATTCGTAGCGCTCGGCATCGTTTTGCCGCTGATCGCGATTGTTCTTGGTGGCCACATCCTTGGCACACCTTCGACAACTACCGGCGTGCTCATGAAGGCACTCATCGGCCTACCCATGTTTGCCCTCGCAACGTACAGCGGTCGCATCTCCGCCCAGCATCGCAAGATGGCGCAACACATGAAACTGCTGGTCGCTCAGATTGATTCTGTAAAAGCCTATGTAGAACCGCTTCCAACTGAGGTGCAACAAGACATCATCGCCACGCTCGGAAAACGAGCATTCTCTGAACCGGGGACCACAACCAACGCCGACGGTACGGTTGGCATTCCGCCCGAGCAGGTCTTACCCGTCCTGGAAAAGGCAATCGAGGCGCTCAAGCAAACCCGCAAGTAGCGTCAATCTCAGTGAAAGACTGATTGAAGTCAGACTTTTCGAGAAGCGGGCAACCCCAGACTCACATCCCATTGACCTTGGGCGTATACGTGCACAACGCCTTCAGGCCGTGGGCATCGATGTTGTCCCAGTCAATCTGCGAGATGACGTTGCGATCACACGTGAGCTCGAACAGCGTTGACATGTGCTGAACGCCGCCGACGCTTGTGGTCGGTCCGGTGACCGTGATGGTTCCGGTTTCGAAGCTCGGGTCAGCGAACAGCGTCTTCCATATCTGCCTAGTGGGTTGTACCAGCTCGATGTCGTTGTCGATCCCTGTCGATTCTTCGACCGCGTAGTAGACCTTGCACGATGTTTCGCCGGTGCAAGCGGCCGATGCAGCGCCAGCCAGTTTGGTAGCGCCCGAAGGTCGCCCGTCGCCGAGCGCGTTCTCGACCGTCTTAACTACAGCTTCGTTGCTGACGGTGTAAGAGCTTGGGGCCGCGTACTCGGAATGTGAACATGCCGCAACTATTGACGCGGCCAAGGAAGTCAAGATCAAGATACTTACCGAGCCCGTCTTTACGTTTCCCATGGGTGCATTGTGAGCCGCATGCGAGCGCTGGTTCGCCAAACCACGATTTTGCTGGCCATTAGGTTTGTCGCGTCCGATGCGCGCAAGTCACGCCAACCGAGCCCAGACGGCGGGGCCAAAATGTAGCTTGGCACTCATGGTCGGGGGTTGGTGACGGTGGGTTTCTGGCTCGGCGGTGTCGATCCTGCCAGCGGGGACCGCGTATGGGACTTCGGAACGATGCCATTGGAGACCAAGCTGGCTCCCGGTCCCATCGAAAAGTCAGATTATGAATTTCAACAGCTTTCGGACTTCCTGCGCGTCGCGCACGCTACCGGGGCGATCTCCGATCTTGAAAGCTACGAACCCGGCGGCGACCCGCCGGACTTCATCGTCACGCCGGCTGGCGGCGCGCCGCTAGCAGTGGAACTGACAACTCTGTCCGTCACAGATGTCTCCCGCCAACGGCTTAACGACATCCGCAGGCTTGGTCGCGATGTGGCCGCGAAGGTCGCTGAAGAGCCGGGCAAGTTCATGCACCTTGTCGGGCGCACCGTTTCGTTGGCCGAACACGCGGGCGATGCCCATCGCCCACGCAGAAGAAACCCATCGCAGCGTGCTGCGTTGGCCGAAGCCCTGGCCCAAGCGCTCGAATCTGATTTCGGCATCGCTTTCGAATGGCCGACTGAATACAACGACGCAAGGGAGATTCCGTCGCACATCGCCCAACTGGGTGTGCGCCGAATCGAAGAGTATGAGCTGACAGTACATCGCTCACACCAGGACCCCAGCGCTCCACCGTCGGTCACCGCAGATATTCAACTTCGATTCAACGAAACTGATCTCGTCAAACGACTTACGGATCGGATCGACGCGAAGGATGTCGCCGCCAACCAAATTCTCCTAGTTACCACCGGGCTGATTGACAGCCAGGGATATGTAGTACGTGGCGACCACTTCATCTATCACAAGGTGAAAGAGCTTCTCTCAGCCGGCAGACTGTCGCTCAGGCCAAAGCATCTAAATCAGATCATCGTGCATCAATGGCGGTCTAACGATGCGATGGTGATCTACCAACGGCCCGGAACCGCAGCGTTGGTGGACACGACGCCGCGGGAACAGATATAGCGAATCACAGCGGGCCGAGCTAGCCGGGTCCGCGTGGCTGCTGCCCACCTCGGCGCTAGATTCGACGGCGACACTTAGGAAGTACGGGCGCCAATGGTCCACACCGTCCGATACTGTGCACAACGTGTCGGGAACTGAACTAGCGGCCAGCCTCGTGTCATCGCTGGCCTGGCCGGTCGTCGTCTTAGTCCTCGTTGTCGTCATGCATAAGCAGATCAAAACCGCAGCAGATGCGCTGATCAAGCGATTCGCAGACATAAAGTCAATCAAGGCTGCTGGGATATCGGTCGAACTCGAAAATGAAATCAAGAAGGTAGCTGCCGACACGGAGAATCAGATAGCGGCCGATGCCGAACTCAAGGCCGAACTAGGCGGGTCAGAGAAATCAAAGCCAAATGTACGAATTTCGGGCTCTGATGGATTCAGAGAGGCGGACGACAGCGAACCCGAGGCTGCCACCTCCCCGACCGAACCTACAGAGGATCGTCTAGGCAAGTACCAACGACTGGCAGAGTTGGACCCCAAAGCTGCTGTTCTCGTGGGATTTTCGCATCTCGAAGGCCTGTTGCGACGCTATCACCAAGACCGGTTCCCCAGGCCCGGACGCCAATCGTTCCCCCCTTTTCCATATATCGTCAACGATTTTATCGAAAGCGAAATACTCCCGCCGGACATCGGTCGATCACTACTACAACTGAGCCGAATCCGCAACAAACTCGCACACAGCCACGAAGCGGAAATATCAAAAGAAGCAGCCGACGCATATATCGAAGCTATCGGCAATATCATCGGATACCTATTGCTCAGCGATTCACTTGCAGGCAAGCCCAAGCCATCGGATGATGGCGAATCAGATAAGGCTCATAAATATGCCATGCCGGGCAGCCCGTAGCACACCAAGCCAAGCCGAAAGTCGATGGTGGTGAAGTTGCTATATCGGCAAGTATGTTAACCCGGCGGGATACGGATGGTATCCCGCCGGGCGTTTGAGAAAACAGGCGAGGACGAGTTCATTTGTTTTCTCTCATTGGTTGAGACGGAAACCAACCGGCACACAAACGGGCGTGTGCAACCAATCCGACCGGTGAAGCGTTATGCCACCCCAAGGCACGAGGGGTTAGAGGAAAACCTCACCGGTACGGAAACCTGTTAGGCCGCTTCCAGACCGGTCACGATGTTGACCGCCGTGGGACGCTGCACACCGATAGCAATGCGTTCCTCGCAGCGGAACGACACCGCGTTGTTCTGCCATGAGTAGGTGTCGTTCTGGTTGATTTCCAGCGACATGCCCTGACGCGTCCACGCCAGCACCGCCTTGGACGTGTCGAACACCAGCGCCGTGCCCTCCGGGATGTAGGTGTTCACCACCATGCGGACGCCCCAGATGGTGTCCACCTGCCCGGTAGCCGGATCGGCGGCCAGCAGATAGCGGCCCATCGAATCCTTTTGGCTACGCAGATACGTCCACGTAGTCGGATGCATCGCCACGAGATTCGCGGTAGCGAACGACGTACCAATCCGCAGGTCATTAAACGCAAGCTGCATGCAATCCAGAGGTGTCTGCCCGGACGCAACCGCCCGCGTTAGCGTCCCGGAGGTGTTCAGGATGCCCGTCATGCCCGGCAGGACGCCGGTCGCCCCGGTGCCGTTGACCACCAGGTTCGTCTCAGCGTCCACGATGGCGCGGGACAGCTCCGACGGCACAAACGATAGGAATTCACGGAAGTCCTGTAGGGCCTCAGTCGATACAGAGGCCAACGCGGCGACCTTGGTGGGCGTCACGATGTGCTTGGTGAGCTGCATGCCAAGGTCGGGCTTCTGGCCCAGCTCCGCGACATAGGCGGCGGGATTCGTGTTGCCCGAATGTGCCAGGTACTCCACAGCGGGACCGTCCATAGATGCGCCGATGAACTCGGTGAACAGGCGGTTCGGCTCGTACGGCAGGGCCTGCGTCAGGTTCGGCACCTGTACCGGCGGAAAGAGTCCAGTTGAACCCATCGACGGCGCACCGCCGGCGATGGGCGACTTGACCTGCGCGCGCTTAAAGTCCTTGCCGGAGAATTCCATTCGGAACGACGGCAGTTTCTTCGACGCCGCTTCGAACAACTGCTCGTAGGCTTCGGCCGGGAGGTTCAGCGGTGACGGGGCGATCCAGCTATCGGTCTGGTTGACGTCGGTAGGGCCGTCGTATTGGCCTGCGCCCTCGCCGCGCATCCGGGCCATCAGGGCCTCGGACCGGACAAGCTGCCCCTTCTGCTCTTCGAGATAAGCGCGTTCGGCCTTGAATTCCTCGTACTCGTCGCCGACGGCATCCAGAGCCTTGTCCTGTGCAGCACCAACCGACTTAGTTCGCGCTACCTGGACCTTGGCCTTCAGTTCCTTGGCCCACTCAGCGAGTTGCCTTTCGCGGAACTGAATCTGAGATTGATTCATATTCTGTTGTCTCTATTCAGTTATATATTCAATTGTCTTTGTGAAACACCAACGGGACACCCAATATGGTGTGCGGCTGGTTGGGTTAGCCTCAGCGGCCGTATTCGAGGGTCATCATCCGGGGCATAGCCGATATTCGGTTATGAGCGGAACTAGCGTCAAACGCGGCGGGTGATTAACTAACCCGTGACGGCTACCTATCGCAATCCGTGAAGCATCACGTTGGTGTAATAGGCGTTGGTCATCTTTACGTAGTCCGAATCCGACTGGCTGAAAGACCAATCGAAAGCGGCATACGCCAAAGCGCGTGCGTAATCGATACGCTCGCACTCCGCATCATCCAAACCGTCACGTGGGCCGAAAGTAGCGGACAGGAATTCAAAGGACGAATCTTGAAGTTCGAACCAGTCAGATCCCATCGGGTACCTAACAGCGTCTGTAACGCGCTTGGCGAAGTTTCGGGGCATATCCCCGTCGGTAAGTGTTTTCATGTCTCACAATCGAAAATAGAGGCCATTATGGGCCATATCAGTCAACGGGGTGGGAAATTCGTGTAAAGTGGTCACCATGCGGCCGAATCCGACAAAAAGCTCCATTTTGTCACCGCACAGAAATGCCCACCGCGCGGTCATTTTGGATTCGCGCCTAGGGATTCTGGCCGCCCCCGGCGTTAACGACGACCGGGAAGCGTTCGATTCGCCCGAGCTTGCTTGACGTCTCCAAAGCGGCGACGTCGAGTAGTTGATTCACCTGGTGCGGTGACATCCACGTTGTGTCACCGCATCCGCACATGAACAGGATGGAACCGTCGGCGCGAGACGCCAGCACGGCTGGCCGGTCAGGCACGCGACCGGCGCCGCGTCGGCAGTTCAGACTGTGCGTACCGTTCGAATCGTTCGGCAATCATGCGCGCCTGACGTGGCGTGACAATCCAATCGAGCTCGCCATGCGATGTGGTGCCGAGACGCACGGACGCCACAGGCGCAGTGCCAGCGTGACCAGGAATGATGTCCATCTCGTCAACGAGAAGTGGAGTGCGGTTCTTAAGCAATTGTTGATCCTTTCGGGGAAACGGGTTGGTAGTCGGCGACTGAATACCCGTTGACGAATATCAACGGATTCTGCGCAGGCGTGTAAATGGGATCGAACCTGCCCATACGCTTGGCGGTTCCTTGCTTTCCGTATGTGGGTGTGTGATATGTCGCGAACTTCTTCAGTTGCTTGTTGTAGATTGCGTCGGCGTTTTCAGACCATCGCAGGTTCTCCGCAGCGCAATTACCCATATCGCCATCGATGTGCACCACGTCTGCCGTCGCCCACGATTTCGGTAGACCATGAAATGAAGTACAAACGATCTCATCAACAAGCCGGAACCGGCTAAGTCTTACCAACTCGAGATTAGCTTCTGTCCGGTTCTTTTCGAATGTGGGACCATAGTTGTGCGGTTCGCCCCGCATATCGTGATTGTTAGGCCGCGCACTACACATAGGCACCCAGCCGAGATATTCACCTTTGAAGTCCACGGCGGGCATATCGCCAAACATTTCCACCGATTGTTTGCGACGGTGGTGGAATATGTGGCCGGCCTCGTTTACTTCCCAACTGTCCGGCAACCCGTCAATGAGTCTGCGCGGATAACGCTTTTGTGCCATCTCCCCTTTTTGCGCGTTTCGCCTCGCGCATATCTTTCCGATAGTTCCGTAACGCAACCCCAGCGGGTGACCAATCACCTAGGTGCCGTGCAGACGTTTCGGAGTTTGTTTTAGGCGCGCGTTTTGCTGGGCACGTTCCTGTAGGCGACGTTCCCGGCGAAAAGCGCGCGCAAGAATTTTTGTGTGTTTTGCGGGGTACCCTCACCAGCCGTCGGGGTTTCCCCACGGGGTGCATTCATCACATCCGTGATGTGCCGCATTCGTTCAGCCGTTCCTTCGTCCCGGCTTCACTCGGTGCGGTAGGACGCTGACGCGACATTCCCTCTTACTATCAAGTTTACTGGCGGCATACCGGAATCGCTCCTTAGCAATTCACCGGCGTCTGACCAGCGGAAATTGCGCGCCTATTACTGACCAAAGGCAGTTGCCACAGTCGGCGCATCGATCACCAGCAACGGCCACGGGTAGCCAGCGGGCCGGGATCGCGGGCGGCAGGCCGACTGGGTGCCCGAACCGAAGCCCGACCACACAGAACAGCTCCGCTGTCATACCGGGCTGGCCAACGCCCCAACCGGGGGTACGAGGAACCGCACGGGCGATGTCACGCTTCGACGTTCTCGGCGTCGGGCTGGTACTCCCCCGGCCGCCTGGCCATGCCTTTGCGGCGGCGACGGGCGGCGACCGACTTGGCGGCCAGCCCGGCGTAATACGCCTTGCGCAGTGACTCCGACGCGGCGGCACGTGCAGACGGTGGTAGATGCTCGACTTGCTTGTCGAACTTGTCCAAGAGGCCACGACGCGCGGCCAGCGTCCGTGCACTGCGGTCAGCGGTATTTGCCCAAGACAGGTGGGCGGCCTTTTGAGCGCACAGGCGGCGCTCGGCTATGGATGCAGACAACGAAAACTCCCATGACACAAGGGGATTGGTTCGAATGTCCTGCGCGCCGACACTGTCGGCAGGTGGCAGCGATTGAGAGCCGCGACGGGGCTACTCCACCTGACTACGGGGGACCAACAGAACATACACCGCTCCGCCGGTCTGTGCGAGTAGCAATTTCTACGACTCGACACCTAGCCCGAGCCGGTCGAACTCTTCCGCCGCCAATGTCTCACGCGCTGACGCGACGTAGCGGTCAACCATCCGCCGGTCAGCCCACCCGGACTGGGCCATCAGACCCGTCTCCGACCCGCCAGCGGACAGCCAGCGGACCGCCGAGGTGTGCCGCAGTTGGTGCAGGTGGAATCCTGGTATCCCGGCCGCGTTGCCGCGTTTGGTCATGGCGTACCCCAATCCGGAGTAGGTCAGGCGTGTCCCCCGCCACCCAAGCCATAGCGGACCCTTTAGCGGGAACCCGCAGCGTTTGCGCTGGCGTAGGTACCGGTCGATGTGTTCGGCGGTCTGCGCGCTGAACTTCGAGCGCCGACCCTTGCCGCCCTTGCCGCGACGGACCGTCACCATGCAGTCCGCGATGGTCAGGTCTTCGAGGTCGATGCCGAGTAGTTCCGCTGCGCGCATGCCGGTATCGACACACAGCGCCACCATCGCCTTATCGCGCTTGTCCATCATTTCTGGGCCGTTGCACGCCGCCATCAGTGCTTTCACGCTGGCATCGGCTAAGTGGGGAACCACCTTGCCGTCGCCCTTGGGTGGCTTCACGGTCAGCACGCCGTCCACGTCCATGCCCTCCTCCTCGGCAAGCCACTTGGCGAACTGCTTCAGAGCATTCAGGCGGACTTTGCCCGTGTTGGGCTCCCCGGCGGCGATGGACGCCATGTGTTCGATGACGTTCTTTTTCGTCAGCTCGACAGGCAGGCCTTCGGCTTCGCACCAGGTCAGGTAGTTGCGGACATTGATCCGGTAGACCTTCAGCGTCGCCGGAGACTTGCGCCGACCCTTCAGCACGGTCAACCAGGAACCCATCAGCTCCGACAGGTCATCATCCAGCAAAGGAGTACCCACGCCAGATATCCTACAGTTGCAACGTTATGCGTGTGTTATATCTACAGTATTAACACTATTTCTGCAGGTCAACAGCGATTACCGGTTACACACCTGACTGAGGTTATCTGTGCCATACCCGACAGTCTGTCAAGACCGCGTCACGTCCGCAGCGCGGGGGTGCTGCTGCGCCGCCTACTGCCACTCGATGATGCGGCTCAGGTACGGGTCCATGCCGTTGGTGCGCACCTGGGTCAGTGACACCGACGGCTCGGTGCCCTCGATCATCTGGCCGTTGCCGACGAACAGGGCCACACTCTGCGAGCCGGCCGGCCCGTAGAACAGCAGGTCGCCGGGCAGTGCTTGGTCAGCGGTGATCTTGCGGCCGACCTTGTACTGCTCACCCGATGACCGCGGCAGCTTGATGCCGACGCCGGCGAACGCGTACTGCACCAGACCGGAGGCATCGAAGCCCGGCGTCGTCGGTGCCGGCGTGCTGGCGCCCGCGGCCGGCGACGGGCCGAACAGGCCCGACAGGCCCGGGATGACGGCATTGGACTGCGGTGCGGCGACTGGCTGGGTGACGCCCAACGGCTGCAGGCCGACCTGAGGCGCCGGCTGGGCCACCGGGGCCGCCGCTGTCGTGACGCTGGCCGGCGGCAGGCTGGGGCCGTTGGCGTTGCCGCCGCCGTAGACGAACGGCACCCCGCGCTGAGACAGCGCGCGCTGGATGACGAAGTCGATGGCCTGCCGGTGGGTGCCGCCGGTCCAGGTGGTGTCGGCCGATGCGACGGGCGCCGATACCAGCGGGGCCGCCACCGCCATGGGCGTCGCCAGCAGTGCTGCGCTCGCCACTGTCACAATCATCCGTCGCATTTCGGCCACCTCTCGTCGTGCGCCACCGGGACACACGACGCCGCGTTGTCTACGCGGGGGTCGTGACCCCGGAGGTCCCTCTCGTCACAAATTTCACTAACGTCACTTTTACCCCAAACCCGCGCCTTATCCCACATAAATGCAGGTCAGCGCGGGATTATTATCGAAAATGTGATCGAATGGTGATCGCAGGCAACAGATCTCGGCGCGGCCGGTGACCCGCGCCACTTGCCGCCGAGGTGGCTCGAGAGCACCTCTAGGCTTGCCCTCATGGCGGCGATCCTGACGGTGAATCTGGCGGTCCCACAACCCAGCCCCGACAAGGATCGGCTGAGCACGGGCATCGACAAGCGACCGACGTCCGAGCCGGTGGCGGTTCGCGCGCCCGGGCCCATGCACGGCGGCCTCGGCAGCGGCCTGATCGGTGACACCATCGGCGATCAGCAGTTCCACGGTGGTGACGACCAGGCGGTGTACGCCTATGCACGCGAAGACCTCGACGACTGGCAGGTGCGCCTCGACCGCGAACTGGCCAACGGCTCGTTCGGCGAGAACCTCACCACCGCAGGGCTCGAGGTGAACGACGCCGTCATCGGCGAGCGCTGGCAGATCGGTGACGGCGGCCCGCTCCTGGAAGTGAGCCGGCCCCGTATCCCGTGCCGCACCTTCGCCGAGTGGCTCGAAATCCGGGGCTGGGTCAAGACTTTCACCAAGCAGGCCCTGCCCGGCGCGTACCTGCGGGTCGTGACGCCTGGCGTGCTCCGTGCCGGGGCCCCGATCACCGTGGTCTCGCACCCGTCGCACGACGTCACGGTCGCGCTGGTGTTCCGCGCCCTGACCCTCGAACCGGAGCTGCTGCCGCGGCTACTCCCGGCCGACGCGCTGCCGGAGGCGATCAAGGACCGCGTCCACCAGCGGGCGAACCAGCACTAGTCGCGCAGCACGGCGGCCGCGGCAAGCGCCGCGACGATCTGCAGCCCGACGATGACGGCGGCCACGGCCGACCAGCCGGCGGCATCGAAGGCGATCCCGCCGACCCAACCGATCACACTCGAACCGGCGTAGTACGCCAGGTTGTACAGCGAGCCGGCCTGCGCCTTGCCCACCGTGGCCAACTGGCCGGTCCAGCCCGACGCCGTCGCATGCGCACCGAAGAAGCCGGCGGTGGCGACCAGCAGACCCGCGAGGACCGTGAACACGTTGTGGCTCAGCGTGATCACCACACCGACACCCATCACCGCGACACTGCCCAGCAGCACCGGGCGGCGGCCGAACCGGCCGGCCGCGGCGCCGGCCCACGCCGACGCCCACGTACCCGCCAGATAGGCCACGAACATCAGGCTGACGACGGTCTGCGGTAGCCCGAACGGCGCCGCGCTCAACCGGAAGCCGAGGAAGTTGTACATCGCGACGAACCCGCCCATGAGCAGGAAGCCCTGCAGATAGAGCACCACTTGCCTGGGGTTGCGCAGGTTGACGGCCAGCCGGTGTGCCAGCGAGCCCTCGGTTTCCCCACGGGCCGGAACGAACCCCTGCGGTTCGGGCGCGAGCCGCATGAACCCGATAGCCGCTGCGCTGCACAGCAATCCGACGACGAACATGGCCCACCGCCAGTCGGTGAACTCGGCGACCGGTGCGGCCACCAGACGGCCGAGCAGGCCACCGATGGTGGTGCCGGCGACGTAGGTCCCCGCAGCCCGTGCCGCGTGGCCGGCCTCGATCTCCTCGGTCAGATAGGCCACCGCGATGGCCGGCACTCCCCCGAGCGCCAACCCTTCGGCGAATCGGCCGGTCAGCAACAGCTGGAACGTCGGCGCGAACGGCACCAACAGCGCCAGACCTGTTGCGACACAGACGGAATAGGACATCGCGCGCACCCGGCCGATGCGGTCGGCGAGCGTCGACCAGCCGATGACCCCGAGGGCCAGACCGATGGTGGACGCCGACACCATGAGCGCTGACGCGGCCGCACCGGTATCGAGGCTGCGGGCGATCAGCGGTAGTACGGCCTGCGGAGAGTACAGCTGCGCGAACGTCGCAACGCCCGCGCAGAACAGTGCACCGAGCAGCCTGCGGTAGTCGGTGGATCCGCGCGCATGGCCGCTCCAGACAGGCGCTTCAACAGTCACAAAAGCAGGCTAGGAAGCGCCTTATTCATGTGTCCAATACATTAATTGTGGTCAATTCATGCATTATGCGCATCAATGGCGGTGGCACCGACGAACTCGGCGAATCGTGCTGCGGCGGGCGACAATTCGCGGCCCTTGACCCACGCCATGCCGATCTCGCGTTTGACCCGGGTATCGGACAGTGGGATGTAGGTCACCGAGGGAGCACCGCGGCCGGGCCGCGGCACCGGTACGACAGCGACGCCGAATCCCGCCGCGACCAATCCCTCCATCGTCGGGATCTCCATCGCCTCGAACGCGATCTCGGGCGTGATGCCGCTCTCGGCCCACACCTGATCGGTCAGCTGGCGCAGCCCGAAATCCGCCCCGAGCGCGATGAAGGTCTCGTCGGCCACCTCGCTCAAGCGCACGCGGGCGCGGCCCACCAGACGATGATCGGCAGGCACCGCCAGGCACAGCCGTTCGACGTACAGCACGCGCCAGGCGCACGGCACCTGAGCCGGCCGCGGAGACGTGATCGCGACGTCGGCCTGACCGGTGCGCAGCCGCTCCGCGATGTCGTGCGCCGCACCCTGGAACAACTCGAAGCGCACCGCGGGCGCGAGCGCCCGGAACTGCCGAAGTACTTCCGGCACAAACCAATTCGCCGTGGAATGCAGAAAAGCCAACCGCACCAGGCCACTGTCCGGGTCCAGCAAGGCCTCGATCCGGCTGTGTGCCGCAGCCATCTCGGCAATGCTGCGGCGGGCATGCTCGAGCATGATCTGCCCGTAGCCGTTCAGCCGGAGGCGGCGGCCGGTGCGGTCGAAAAGCGGTGTGCCGACCTGATTTTCCAGCCGGGCCAGGGCCCGCGACAACGTCGGTTGCGCGACGCCCAGTTCAGCGGCGGCGTCGGTGACATGCTCGGTCTCAGCCAGGACGACGAACCAGCGCAGTTCATCCAGGAGCACGAAAGCACAGTACCCCGTGAGCCCGGCGGCTCACGGGGTACTGAATCAGGTTGTTACTGGACGTCGAACCGGTCGGCGTCCATCACCTTGGTCCACGCTGCGACGAAGTCCTTGACGAACTTCTCCTTGTTGTCGTCCTCGGCGTACACCTCGGCCAGCGCCCGCAGCTGCGAGTTCGAGCCGAACAGCAGGTCGACCCGGCTGGCGGTCCACTTCGGCGCGCCGCTGGTGCGGTCGGTGCCGACGTAGGTGCCGTCATCGGCCGGCGACGGGGCCCACTTGGTGGCCATGTCCAGCAGGTTGACGAAGAAGTCGTTGGTCAGCTGACCCACGTTCTGCGTCAGCACGCCGAGGTCCGAACCACCGTGGTTGGCGCCCAGCACGCGCAGACCACCGATCAGCACGGCCATCTCCGGCGCCGACAGGCCCAGGAGGTTGGCGCGGTCGATCAGCCGGTACTCGGACGGCAGGGTGTCGCCCTTGCCGACGAAGTTCCGGAATCCGTCGCCCTTGGGCTCCAGGTAGGCGAACGACTCCACGTCGGTCTGATCCTGGCTGGCGTCGCCGCGGCCCGGGGTGAAGGGCACCGCGACGTCGAAACCAGCTGCCTTGATGGCCTTTTCGACGCCAACCACGCCGCCGAGGACCACCAGGTCGGCGAACGACGCACCGGTCGACGACGCCTGCTGGATCTCCTCGAGCTTGCGGATCACCTGAGCCAGCTCGTCGGGCTCGTTGACCTCCCAGCCGAGCTGCGGCTGCAGCCGGATGCGGCCGCCGTTGGCGCCACCACGCATGTCGCTGGAGCGGAACGAGGCCGCCGCCTTCCATGCGGTGTTGACCAGCTGCTGCACCGACAGGCCCGATTCGGCGATGGCGGTCTTGAGGGTGGCGACGTCGGCTTCGGACAGCGACTTACCGGCCGGGGTGACGTCCTGCCACAGCCACGTCTGCTTCGGCACCAGCGGGCCGAGGTAGCGCACCACCGGACCCATGTCGCGGTGCAGCAGCTTGAACCACGCCTTGGCGTATTCCTCGGCGAGCTCCTCCGGGTGATCCAGCCAGCGCTTGGTGATCTCGCCGTAGATGGGGTCGAACCGCATCGACAGGTCGGTGGTCAGCATCGACGGGTGGGTCTTGCCGGTGCCCTGTGCCATCGGCACCGAGTTGGCCCAGCCGCCATCCTTGGGCTTCCACTGGTTGGCACCCTGTGGGCTCTTGGTCAGCTCCCACTCGTTGCCGTAGAGGATCTCCAGGAACGAGTTGTCCCACTTGGTCGGGGTGTGGGTCCAGGTGACCTCGAGGCCACTGCTGACGGCCTCGTTGCCGACGCCGGGGTTGGCCCAGCCCAGGCCCATCGCCTCGAGCGGCGCGGCCTCGGGCTCGACACCGTTCTCGATGTCCGTGGCGCCGTGGGTCTTACCGAAGGTGTGGCCACCGACGATCAGGGCGGCGGTCTCGACGTCGTTCATCGCCATGCGGCCGAAGGTCTCGCGAATGTCGATGGCGGCGCCCAGGTAATCCGGATTGCCCTCGGGGCCTTCGGGATTGACGTAGATCAGACCCATGTGGCTGGCGGCCAGCGGGTTCTCCAGCTTGGTGCGGTCGGTGCCCGCGTAGCGGTCCTGCGAACCCAGCCACTCGTGCTCGGCGCCCCAGTAGATGTCCTCCTCGGGCTCCCAGAAGTCCGGGCGGCCGAAGGCGAAACCGGCGGTCTTGAAGCCCATGTGCTCCATGGCCCGGTTACCCGCGTAGACGATCAGGTCGGACCAGGAGATCTTCTTGCCGTACTTCTTCTTCAGCGGCCACAGCAGACGACGCGCCTTGTCCAGGCTGACGTTGTCGGGCCAGCTGTTCAGCGGGGCGAAGCGCTGCATGCCCCGACCGCCACCACCGCGACCGTCCTCGACGCGGTACGTGCCTGCGGCGTGCCACGACATGCGGACGAAAAGCGGGCCGTAGTGGCCGAAGTCGGCGGGCCACCACTCCTGCGAGTTGGTCAGCAGCTCATCGAAGTCGCGTTCGAAGGCCTCGAAGTCGAGGGTCTTGACGGCCTCGCGGTAGTCGTAGCCCTCGTCCGTCGGATCGATCGCCGGCGGGTTCTTCTGCAAGATCTTGAGGTTGACGGCATTGGGCCACCAATCCCGGTTGCTGCCACCCTCGACAGGCGGCTTGATGCGCATCGGGCAACCGCTTTCGGCGGGCTCGGTCTGTGCTTCTCCGATCGGAGGGTGAGTTTCCTCAGGCACTGCACTTCCTTTCGAGGTGAATTGAGCTGCGATCACGGATGTGATCGTGAACTTGTGGCTGCCGCGCAGTTGGGGCAGACGCCCCAATAGATGACTTCGGCCTCGTCGACGACGAAACCGTCGAGCACGCCGTGACTGTCCGAGGGCGTCAGGCACGGCGCTTCCCCAGTGGCACAGTCGATATCGGCGATGGTGCCGCACGAACGGCACACGACGTGGTGATGGTTGTCGCCCACCCGGGTTTCGTACCGGGCCACCGAACCCGAGGGCTGGATACGGCGGATCAGCCCGGCAGTGGTCAGCGCGGCCAGCACGTCGTACACCGCCTGGCGGGATACGTCGGGCAGGATCGCGCGGACAGCGTCGAAGACGCTTTCCGTATCGGCGTGCGGACGGCCGGACACCACCTCGAGTACCGCGAGGCGGGGCCGCGTCACACGGAGATCTGCGGAACGCAGCTGCTCCGTGTAGTCGGTCGTCACGTGTCCACTTCTACGCGCTTTTTTGGACTGAGTCAAGACTTGTTGGTGATGTGTGTCACGCGAATTCGTGGCGGGAAGGCCGGCACGGCTGCCATTCACCGAGGTCAAAGCCGTTGTTCCGCAGACACTTTAAGCGACCCTGCACGCACCCGCAGCGAAATCGGTCAAACCCGTCAACTGGTGCGTTTTGTTCGCCGACGGACGCAGCACCTCAGGCTGAGCATCTACACAGAGTTTGCCGACGGCCGCCAAAACCACGCCGTCCGATTGTTAATCTGCTGCATATGCAACGCAGCGTGACGTGTCGCCCGGTTCGCCGGCCGGCTGCCGCGGGACACCTCCGGGTACCCGCATGACCGCTGCCGGACTGAATCACTACTACTGGCTCACCTCGCTGCTCGCGACCCGCGGCCTGCAGACCAGAACCTGCCGCGTGATCGCCGCGCTCAACGCCGTGCTCGGCATGGTTCCTGTGCTGCTGATGGTCAGTCCGGCGGGCCCGCACGGACCGGTGCGGCAGGCGGTCGCCATCGCCATCGGGGTCTTCGCACTCGGCGTGGGTGCTGTCTGGCTCCGCCATTCCTGGCCGTCTCAGCGGTTCTCCGCGATCTCGGTGACCCTCGGCTCGATCCCGATGAGCGCGGCGTGCCTGATCATGTCGGACCCCATGCTCGGGCTCCTGTCGACCAGTGCATTCATCTTCTCGAGCGGCTACGTGGCGTTTCTGCACCGCCCCAGCGTGCTGGCCGGTCCGTGGACGCTGGGCGGGCTCACGCTGGGGTACCTGGCGATTCGGATCGGAGCGGACGACCCGGCGCTGGCCGCCTGCGCCGTCGTGATCATCGTGCTGCTCAACGTGTTCGTCTTCTTCACCTGCCGGGTCGCGATCGGACTGAGCTCGACGGACATCCACCACAGCGAGATCGAACCGCTGACCGGGATGCTTAACACCGACGGCCTGTATTCGCGCGCCGCGAACCTGCTCGCCGCCCGCAACCGGCAGGACGATCGCCACATGGTGCTGGCCGTGGTCAGCATCGACAGCTTCCCTCTGCTGACCTCGATGTCCGGGCCGCGCCGCGCCAACCGGGCCCGCATCGACGTCAGTCAGGCACTGCGGGAGACGGTGCGCCGCAACGCGATAGCCGCGCACATCTCCGACAGCGATTTCATCGTCGCGGACACCTTCACCACACCCGATGCGTCGCCGTTGATCGACCGCATCCAGGGCGCCATGAAGTCCACCCCGTCAAGGGTGACGGCGAGCATCGGGGTGGTGGTCACACCACTGGCCCCGCTGACTGTGCACCCGCCCGAGATCGTCATCGACGCGCTGTTGGCCGCCGCGGCAGCCGCCATGGAACATGCCCGCGAGGACGGCGGGAACGACGTCCGCTACGACGTGCGGGACGACCTGCCGATCAACGAGTAGGCAGTTCGGACCTGATCCGCGGCGCGATGAGGCCGGCCAGGTAGTCGTGGCCGGCGTCGGTCGGGTGCACACCGTCGGGCGCGATCAGGTCCGGGCGGTCGACGAACCAGCGCTCGGCAATCGGGTCGACGAACGTGGCACCGGTCATGCCGGCCTGCATCGCGAGCACGTCACGGATCTGCAGTACCGCGGTCGGCACGTCGGCTGTCGGCCAGGGCGGGCCGATCACCAGCAGCTTGGCGCCCGGGGCCGTCGCGCGCGCCTGGGCGAACGCGTCGTGCGCCATGCCCGACAGCTGTAGGAGATCGACGCCCTGGTCGTTGCGGGAGCCGAAGAACACCACGAGCGCGTCGTCGGGACGCACGGCCCGCGTGGTCAGGTCCCGGAAGATGCTGCCGTGGTCGCCGCGCACGACGTACCCGGCGCGGCCCTCGGCGGCCACGTCCTCGGTGATCGGGACCCCCCAGGCATCCAGGTTCCGCCGCGCCTGCGTCGTCCAGCTCCGCGGACCCTGGCCGCCGAAGTTCGTGCCGTTGGTGTACGAGTCGCTGATCACCGCCACGCGGTCGGGCGTCGCGCCCGGGCGCACGTTCCGGTACGCGTGTGCCGGACCGGGCGCACTCACCACGGACACCGCGCACAGCGCAGCGGTCAGCAACAAGGTGGTCAGATGGCGCACTACTCTCCCATGATCACTTGGTGGTACGACGGATTCCGGTCAGCCCGCCCGCTCGGCGCGCTCGACGTCTTCGTCGTCGTCAGATATCGCCTGCAGTTTACGTTGTCCCGCAACAACTTTCGAGTCGTCTGCCGGGCCTACCATGCGGCGCATCCAGTGCCGAGCCGGTTCTTCGACGTAGTGGAACAGCACCACCGCGCCGGCGAGAGAGCCGGCCAGCAGCGCCATCACGATGAACTTGGTGCCCCAGCTCGGCAACATCTCGATGCGGTACTGCGCCGCGGCCCAGTTCCAGCCTTGGTGCACCAGCTCATGGACCATGTAGAGGCCGAACGACACCTTGCCGCCGTAGACCATGACGCGGGTCGACAGCAGCGCGGGCAGGTTTCCGGTGCCGACCGACAAGGCCACCACCAACGGCAGGAAGAAGACGTCGACGAGGCCGAAGTCGTCGCGGATCGTCGGGATCGGATGCGCGTCGAACCAGTACACGAGCCCCACGATCAGGGCCAGCAACACCGCCGACAGGACGCCGGCGACGGTCCGGGCACGATCGGTCATATCCAGCTTGCGGACCGCCGCGCATGCCAGTGCGCCGGCCGTGAACTGCAGGACGATGCGCGGCAGCCAGCTCCACGGGGTGTAGAACTCGCCCGTGGCGGCCAGGAAGAGCAGCGGCGGCAGCGTGACCGCGAACGCCAGCCACAGCAGGGAGCGCGCCCGGCTGGCTCGCGCGACCCGGAAGAGCACGATGACCAGAAGCCCGAACAACAGGTAGGCCAGCCATTCCGCGCTGATGGACCAGGCCGGGCCGTCCCAGCTGGAGTTGTCGAAGTACGGCACGACCCACAGCTGGACCAGGAACAGCTGGCGCAGGTAATTGGGACCGGTGAGGGTGGCCGCCTCGGGCGACGGGAAGTCGCCGACGTTGAGGGTGAAGATGATCCACGCCACGGCCAGATGCATGGTGACCAGGTAGACGGGCCAGACGCGGGCCAGCCGCAGCCACAGGAAATGCAGCGTCGCGCGGGTCGACCAGGCCGGTCCCATGCGCTCGAGGTAGTTCCACGTCAGGACGAAGCCGCTGAGGATGAAGAACAGGTCCACGCCCTGCGCGCCGCAATCGAGAATCGGCGCGAGCGCGTCGCTCAGGGGCGGTGACGCCTGCTTCAACAGCGGACGGAAGTGGAACAGCACCACCCACACTGCGGCGACGATGCGCAGGCCGGACAGTGCCTTGATCTCACCGCTCGGCACAACACTCATGACGGGGAAAAGGGTAACAGCGACAGCGACCCGGGCCCTGATCGGAAACCTGTGACTTTCTTGGATGACACCCCGATCCGCGGGATACCGGCCCGCAATTCGGTTGTCGACCAAAAGGCTCGTTCAGCCGTAACGCTCCTCACAGAAATCGGTTCGAGGCTGCCTGAGGCTGGAATATCCAGCTTCCGGAGAGCATTCTGTAGACATGCTAATTAGGCGGAAATTCACGACATCAGCGGTCGCCGCGGTGGCCGCCACAGCAGCGATAGTTGCCGCTCCGGCGGCGGCGATCACGCTCTCCGGAAGCTTCGGCCCGGACCGAACTGTGGTTGCCGACAACGGCTACGGCGGACCTGACGGTCAGGGCGGCGGCGGTGGCTGCGGCGACGGCGCGAACTGGCGCGGCTGCGGTGGTTGGAGCCCCGGCACCGGCGGCTTCGGACACGGTTGCTTCAACGGCATCTGCGGCGGCTGGGACGGCAATCGCGGCTGGGGCGGATAGCCCTACTCGGCGCATTTGCTCGCGTCGCCCGATAGGCGCATTGTGCCTATTCACGGCGCCGAATAGGAATACGCGGTAGATGCGAGTGCCGATTCCCGTTCGGTAATTGCATTTACATCGCACGGGATATCCCTAAGCTCGCGGCCATGGATCTCCCGAGCCCGCAGCCCGATGCGCTGCACCTGGCCGACGTCGTGCCGGCCGTGCTGGCGGCAATGGGTGTCGCCGGCGCGCAACTCGACGGGGTACACCACCACATCGATCTGCCCGGCGGCATCCGTGGCGCGTGCGTGCTGCTGATCGACGGCCTCGGCGCCCAACTGCTCGACACCTACGCCGACGACGCGCCCGTGCTCGCGGCTCTTCGCGGCCGTCACCTGCGCGTCGGCTACCCCTCGACCACCAGCGCGGGTCTGGCGGCGGTGGGCACCGGCAGACGCTCGGGCGAACACGGCCTGGTGGGTTACTCGTTCCGGATTCCCGACCACGGCGTGGTGAACGCGCTGCGCTGGACGCCACATCCGTTCGGCGCCGATCTGCGCGACGTGCTCGTGCCCGAGGATGTGCAGCCCCTGCCGACGACCTTCGGTCAGGCCACGGCCGCCGGCATGTCCGTGAGCGTCATCTCCGGTGCCGAATTCACCAACTCCGGACTGACCCGGGCGGTGCTGCGCGGCGGGCAGTACGTCGGGGTACATCGGCTCGGAGACCTCGCCGCCCGCGTGCAGCAGGCCGTCGCCGACGGCGGTTTCTGCTACGGCTATCACGCCGACCTCGACATGCTCGGCCATCTGTACGGCGCGGGGTCGACGGCGTGGCGGATGCAGTTGCGGCAGGTCGACCGGCTGGTGGAATCGATCGTCGACACCTTGCCGGCCGGTGGCCTGCTGGCGGTCGTCGCCGACCACGGCATGGTGAACCTCGCCGAAGCCGACGTCGTCGACATCGATTCCCGTCCCGACCTACTGGAAGGTGTCGTCGCCGTCGCCGGGGAGGCCCGGGCGCGGCACGTCTACGTCGCCGACGGCGCAGCCGAATCGGTCGCCGACAGGTGGCGAGAAACGTTGGGCGCCAAGGCCTGGGTCCGCACGAAGGAACAGGCCATCGCAGAGGGCTGGTTCGGCGCGCGGGTCGGTGACGCGGCCAGGAGCCGCATCGGCGACGTCGTGGCGGCAGCCCGCGACAACGCCGGATTGGTACGTCGGACGGTCGAGCCCATGGAATCCGCCCTGATCGGCCAGCACGGGTCGTGGACAGATGCCGAGCAGCTGGTCCCACTGCTCATCGCTGTTGGTTGAGCGCTCGGCCGGCGAAGATTCGGTTGACGCAGACTCGATTGATGGAGAAGGGAGCCGGACTATTCCGGCTTCAGATGCGCGTCGTCGGCGAACACAAGAGTTCCGCTGTCCAGCAGGACGGCCCAGCGGCGCGCCGCGTCGACAATGTGGTTCTCGCCGACATCGACCGAATAGCCCGCATGATCGCCGTAGTCCTCGACGATCACCCCACGCACGTCTTTGGCGTCGCCACGGTTGACGCGAACCCGCATGTCAACGGCGAACTTGGCGTTCCTACCCATAACCACCCCAGCATTTCTGGTAATCACCGCAGGTACGGAACCTCGGCCCACCGACCTCTGCCCCGACGTCAGTAGGTACCGAACTTTAGGCCACCGCGACCACAGCGGCAAAGCAAACACCCCTGATTGACAGGTAGATGGTACGCGTCGTACCAATGAGCGTCGGCTACCGTCTTCGCCGTGATCGTGCTGCTGCCGCCCTCGGAGACCAAGCGCCCAGGTGGCGACGGACCGCCGCTGCAGATGGGCACGCTGTGTGTGCCGGAACTCACGCCACTGCGGACGGCTCTGGTCGACGAGCTCGTCGAGCTGGCAGCCGACCCGGAAGCCAGCCGCAGGGCCCTCGCCATCTCCGCTTCGCAGGACTCCGAGATCGAGCGGAACGCGCAACTGCGCAACGCCGCGACGATGCCGGCAATCGAGCGCTACACCGGCGTGCTGTACGACGCGCTCGACGTCGGCTCGCTGAAAGGCGCGACGGCGACGCGTGCCCGGGCCCGCCTCGCCGTCGGATCTGCGCTGTTCGGGCTGCTGCGCGCCGACGACATGATTCCCGCATACCGGCTGTCGGCCTCGTCGAAGCTGCCGGCCGGCGGCACCCTGGCCAGCAGGTGGAAGCCAGCCCTGGAACCGGTGTTGGACCAGCTTCAGCAGCAGGAGTTGATCGTCGACCTGCGGTCCGGCTCGTACGAAGCGCTCGGCAAAGTCCCCGGTGCGGTGACGGTCGACGTCTACACCGAACACGCCGACGGCCGCCGGACCGTCGTCAGCCACTTCAACAAGGCCCACAAAGGCCGGCTGGCGCGGGCACTGGCCGGCAGCCGGGCCGAGCCGAACGACGCCGCTGCCGTCGCCGCCGTCGCGCGCCGCGCCGGGATGCGCGTCGAACGCGACGGCGCGCAACTGACCGTCTTGGTCACTGCGTGACCGTGGCTGTGCGGCAGGCACGACAGCCGTCTGCGATAATGGCTCCCGAGGGGAGTATTCCTTCGCCACAGTGTCGTCATCACGTTGTCCAACGTCGGGCAGCCGGTGCTGTGGGCCGCTGCGGCGGTGGTAGAGACCTCGGTCGTTTTCTGACGCCCGGAGGCACCCTCGCATGAATGTTTCAACGCTCGAATGGTCGATCACCCTCGGGGTGACGATCGCCGTACTGCTCTTCGACGTGGTGGTGATCGGCCGCCGCCCACACGAACCGACGACACGTGAGACCGCGGGCTACCTCGCGGTCTACATCGGCCTCGCGGTCGCCTTCGGTATCTGGGTGTGGCAGTTCCACGGCGGCCAATACGGCGTCGAGTACTTCGCCGGCTGGCTCACCGAGTACAGCCTCTCGGTCGACAACCTCTTCATCTTCCTGATCATCATGGCCAGCTTCAAGGTGCCGAGAATCCTCCAGCAGGAGGTCCTGCTGATCGGCATCATCCTGGCGCTGATCTTCCGCGGCATCTTCATCGCCCTTGGCGCCGTTGCCATTTCGCAGTTCTCGTGGATCTTCTACCTCTTCGGCGCGTTCCTGGTGTACACGGCCGCAAAGCTCATGCGCGACACCGAGCACGACGACGACGCAGAGAACTCGATGGTGCGGTTCGCCCGCAAGTACCTCAAAGCCTCCGACCAGTGGGACGGCAGCAAGCTGCACACCGTGGTGAACGGCAAGCGGGTCCTGACCCCGATGGTCCTGGTCATCATCGCGCTCGGCACCACCGACCTGCTGTTCGCGCTGGACTCGATCCCGGCGATCTACGGCCTCACCCAGGAGCCCTACCTGGTGTTCACCGCGAACGTCTTCGCACTGATGGGTCTGCGGCAGCTGTACTTCCTGCTCGGCGACATGCTGAAACGACTGGTGTACCTGTCGCAGGGCCTGGCCTTCATCCTCGCCTTCATCGGCGTGAAGCTGGTCCTGCACGCGCTGCACGAGAACACGCTGCCGTTCATCAACGGTGGCGAGCCTGTCCACGTGCCGCAAATCCCGACGCTGCTGTCGCTTGCGGTCATCATCGTCACGCTCATCGTGACGACGGTGGCGAGCCTGTGGAAGACGCGCGCCGACGCGCGCAGCGCGAGCTAGTCGCAGGCCGCCGCCGGTCGGCGGCGGAAATCTGCGTGCAACAATTCGGACATGGTCATGTCGATCGATCGCCCGAAGCTGGAAGGCAACATCGCCGTCGGCGAGGACCGCCAGATCGGTTTCGCCGAGTTCGGGGATCCACAGGGACGAGCCGTGTTCTGGCTGCACGGGACGCCCGGCGCGCGCCGGCAGATCCCGACCGAGGCCCGTGCCTTCGCCGCCCGCAAGAACATTCGGCTGATCGGCATCGACCGACCCGGCATCGGGTCCTCGACGCCGTACCAGTACGAGAACGTGCTCGGGTTCACCGAGGACCTACGGACCATCGCCGACGTCCTCGGCATCAACCGGTTCGCCGTGATCGGCTTGTCCGGCGGCGGCCCGTACACGCTGGCCACCGCGGCCGCCATGCCCGACCGGGTGGTGATGGCCGCGGTGCTCGGCGGTGTCGCGCCGTTGATCGGCGAGGACGGCATCAGCAGCGGGCTGATGGAGCTGGCCAAGATCGTCCGGCCCATCATCGAGGTCGCCGACACCCCCATCCGCTGGGTGGCCGGGTCGCTGATCAAGCTGATAGGGCCGTTCGGCTCCCCCGCCCTCGACCTGTACGCCCGGATTTCGCCGGACGGCGACCGGAACCTGCTGAGCCGTCCGGAGTTCAAGGCGATGTTCCTCGACGACCTGCTCAACGGCAGCCGCAAACAGCTCGCGGCACCGTTCGCCGACATCGTCGTGTTCGCCCGCGACTGGGGCTTCCGCTTGGAGGACATCAAGGTGCCGGTGCGCTGGTGGCACGGCGATGCCGACCACATCGTGCCCTACGCCCACGGCGAGCACGCGGTGGCGCGCATTGCCGATGCCCAGATGTACACGCTGCCGGGCGAAAGTCACCTGGCGGGTCTCGGTGTGCCCGAGGACATCCTGACCAAGATTCTCGAGGTCTGGGACGCCGACCGGGCCGCGCAGTAGGGCCGTCGGCCGTGGTCAGACGGTGACAGGCTGACCGCTGAGCACCCGGCGCAGCATGTGCATGGCGACGGTCGTCGACCGCTCACGGATGTCCGCGCGGTTGCCCGGCAGGTGAATGGTCCTGGTGTGGCTGCCGCCACCGGCCAGTCGCACGCTGAAACACACTGTGCCGACGGGCTTTTCGTCGCTGCCGCCGCCGGGGCCGGCGATCCCGGTGATGCCCACGGCGACGTCGGCGCCGAACCGCTGCAGGGCACCGGCCGCCATGGCCTCGGCGACCGGTTCGGATACCGCGCCGTGGGTCGCGATCAGTGCGGGGTCGACACCCAGCAACTCGGCCTTGGCCTCGTTGGAGTACGACACGACGCCACCGGCCAGGTAGGCCGACGAGCCCGGCCGGTCCGCCAGCCGCGCGGCCAGCAGGCCTGCCGTGCACGACTCCGCCGTCGCGATGGTCCGGCCCGAAAGCAGTTGCGCCACTTGATCGTCGACCAGCGCACCGTCTTCGGAGAAGACATCGTGCGGATGACGCTCACGCAGCAGCGTGGCAAGTTGCCGGTAGCTCTCGGCGGCGCCCGGTTCGTAACGGGTGACGATCTCCAATTCGCCACGTCGCAGGCACGTCGTGATTTCCAGGCCCCCGAAACCGGGTACCAGGGTCTCGGCCTCCCGGAGGGTTTCGGCCAACCCCGACTCGGGCAGCCCGAACATCCGGATCGTCTCCTGCCGGTAGACGGTGCGCCCGGCGATCGCACGCTGGGCCGTCGCGGTCTCGATGGCGCGGGTCCACATCGGCTGCAGCTCGCGAGGCGGCCCGGGTAGCACGATCACCGTCGGCGCACCCCCGGTCCGCGTGACCACCACGCCGGGCGCGGTGCCGACGGGGTCCAGGATCTCGACGCCGTCGGCGCTGTCCCCCATCGGCACCAGTGCCTGTTTGCGGTTGGCCGCCCGCACGGCGTCGAAATCGGCGCCGGGGAACCGGCCAATGAAAGACCGCAGGATCTCCGCGATGCGCTCCTCGAGAGGCTCGTCGAGCACCAGTTCGCGGCCACAGAATTTTGCCACCACCGCGACCGTCATGTCGTCGGCCGTCGGCCCGAGGCCGCCGCTGGTGACGATCAGGTCGACGCCTTGCGCCGCAAGGAAATTCAGTTGGGACTCGATGTCCTCGGGCCGGTCGCCGCAGATGGTGATGTGGGCGAGCTCGACGCCGAGTTCCAGCAGCCGATCCGCCAGCCACGGTCCGTTGAGGTCCTGGACCCGGCCGGTGAGAACTTCGGTCCCGGTCACCACGATGCCCGCACGCACGCCCATGGCGATCACAGTACGACGCCGCGGCGTGGCGCCGCGGAGTGAGTCAGCCCGCCAGCCAGGCGCGCACCGTGTCGAGGTCGCGCGTGTAGTTCTCCATGATGTCGTCCTGGAAGCGCGAGCCGCCGCTGATCGCGTCGTCGCCCTGCCAGATCACGCGGACCCGGGACGCACCACGCAGGTAGACGTCGACGCGGTCGTCCGTGTGGCGCTGCCACCCGCTTTCCGCGGTGCGCTCGGCCAGTGCGGAGCGTTCGTCAGCCATCTATTTCTCCTTCGCGTCGGCTCACCATCTTGTCTCATGCACCCGGCCGCGGAACCCTCGGTACCGCATCGGGCGCAGCGGGCCGCACATCCGGCTCGGCCAGACCGGGGTCGGCGACCGCGGCCCGCGCGGCCGCGTCGGCAGAATCCCGCGGTGCGGGACCGCCCGTCACCGGGACCGTCACGGGCGGCGTGTTGTAGCCGCCGACCCGCACCCAGCCCGCGTTCACGCCGGGTTTCGGCACCAGCCCGCGGACATGCGCGGTCTCGCCCGGGTACACCGTCACGTAGTTGTCGCTGTACTCGATGGGCAGGATTTCGTCGGCGTCGGGAGCGGTGGTGAGTTCCGCCCGCTCGAAGAACGCGACCTGCTTGGTCGGGTTCCGCAGCGTGATGTCGACGACCTGCTGGCCATCGCCGTTCACCGAACCGGCGGCACTGACCTCCAGCCGGGACTTGGTCATGTAGTTCAGCGGTGTCATATCGGCCCAGCCGGTCTGGTGCAGCTCGAAGGCCACGTCCTTGCGGGGATCGCCGATGTCGTCCTGCTGCGACTGCCAGTAGTCGTTGTCGGCGATGACCTCACCGACGGGGTTCAACAGTTCGCACCGGACGAAGAACACGCGGGAGTCGGGCACTTCGCGCGGCAGCGTCATCGCCACCGCGGCAGCACCCGAGACGACGTCGTACGGATCGCTGGTGCGGTCGTCACGAACGTTCCCGTTGAGGTCGTACACCCGAGTACGAACCCGCAGTCCGACGGCGTTCTCCGGGCTCTGGTTGGTGATGCTGATCTTGGCGGTGCTGCGGTCGCCCGTGGCATACGAGTCGAAGGTCACCGACAGCGGTTGCAGGCCCTTCTTCGCGCCGTAGTACGCGCCGCCGGGCCGCAGGTAGTAGTCGAAGATGTTGCCGAAGAACGACGGCCAGTGGTTGTTGAGCATCCAGTAGATCGTCATCTTGTGGTCCGCCCAGCCCAGCGCGGCGAAAGACTCGAACTGTGCCCGCGTCGCCTCGTAATGGGCCAGCTGGGCCTTGCGGGTGAATTCTTCAGCGCCACTCGAGGATCCGTAGCGCTGCACGACGGCGTTCCGAATGCTGGCGAGCGCTTCGTTGCCCGGGTTGGAACCGGCGTGGAAGTACCACATGTCGTTGATCGGCCAGAGCTTGTCCGGCGGGATGAACTTGCGCAGGCTCGCGAACGGCGGGATGTGCTCGTTGTCGCCCTGCTCGGCCGACGCGCCGCGCGCGGCGGCGTAGTCGCCGTCGAACCAGTACGACGGGGGCCGCCATGTGTAGGGACCGGCCATCTGGATGCCGTCCCAGAGCCGGTTGCCCTGCGCATCGGTCGTGTAGGACGACACCGTGTCGACAACGGCATTCTGCCAGTGCAGCTTTCGCAGAATGTCGTGGTACTGCGCGAGGATGTCGGCCGGCGGATGACCGTCGCTGGCGTTGGCCCACACGAACGCCGACGCATGGGAGCGCAGCATCATGATCTGCGAGCGCAGGCTGTCCTGCGCGACCCGGTGGTCTTCCTGGCCCCACTGCGGCCACTTCTCCCACTGGTTGCAGCACATCCAGCCCACCATCAGTGGGATGCCCAGTTCGTCGGCCTGCTCGATGAAGCGCGCACCCGGAATCTTCGATTCCATCCGGATCATGTTGAGACCCAGATCTTTGACGTAGCGCAGAATCGCAGTGTCCCGGTCGGGATCGTCGCGGTACAGCAGGTCCGGGGTGTAGGTGGCCCCGCGCGCCAGGAAGTCGCGGCCGTTGACCTTCAGGTAGAAGTTGCCGCCGGAACCCAGCTGCGGAAACTCCTCGCTGCCGTCACGGCCCTGCTCGATGGACCGGATGCCGAACCGCTGCTTGAACTCGTCGGTGGCCTGCCCGTACTGCAGGAACTGCAGCCGCAGGTCGTACAGGTCGGGCTTGCCCATGGTGTACGGCCACCACAGGTCGGGATGCGAGACGCGCAGCGCCTCGTAGTCGGTGGGGCTGAACGTGACGTCGCGGCTCTCCCCCGGCCCGAGCGACACCGGTCGCTCGATGTCGATGTCCGCCTTGCCCGCGCGGGTGATGGTCGCGCGCAGGACACCGTTGACCCGTTCGCCCGAATAGTTGGTGAGGCCCGACCGGACGCTCAGCTGCGCGCTGTCGGTCCGCGGCAACGGCAACTGGCTGTTCACGGTGGCATCGGTGATCGCCACGTCGCCGGACATCTTGAGGGTGACCGGCTTGAAGATGCCGGCATTGCGGTCGGACACGAACGAGTTGCCGTTGGCCGGGTTCTTGCCCGGGCCCTGATAGCCGAGGTAGTTCCAGTTGATCCAGTCGAACCAGCTGTCGGCCAACTCCACACCGTCGACGTCCTGCAGTGCCCGCTCGGGCGTGACCTTGACGGCGAGTGTGTTGGTGCGGCCTCGGTCGATCCATCTCGACACGTCCAGGGTGTGGTCGACGTACATGCCCGCAACCTGCCGGCTGTCGGCGATCTGATGTCCGTTCAGCCAGACCTCGGCCCGGTAGTTGATGCCCGGGAAGTTCAACCGGTAGGTGGAGTGCCCGGACGGTGCGACGAACGTCGTGCGGTACCACCAGTCCTGCTTGTACAGGTCCTGCGGCACCTTGGTCAGCAGGTTGTCGCCGTAGTACAGGTCGGGGTAGGTGCCGTCGTCCTGGAGCGCCTGCAGGACCGTCGCCGGCATGTGCCGCACCTGGTGCCAGCCGGCGCCGGAGGCGGGGAAAGCGTCGAGACTGAGCTGCGCTCCGGTGGCCACCATGCCCTGCGCGGAGGCCAGCTGCCAGCCCTGCGCGAGCTCGACCTCGCCGGCCGGGCTCATGGGCTTCAGCAGGCGCGGCAGATCACCGGTGCACGCGAAAAGCAGCACCAGGGAAATGACCGCACCCAGCACTGCACCGCGGCGCAACTCGGTTGATATAGCCCTGCTCCCTCCGGAAACGTCAGCATCTGAACGCGCTTCTACAACCGAATGCGCGATGTGGGGGCATCTCATTGTGCCCCGTCAGACCGGCAGTTCCGGAATCGCTGAGGTCAGAACTTGTGCGGCACGTCGGTCGTCAGACCGCCGTCGACGACGAACTCGCTGCCGGTGGCAAACGACGATTCGTCGCTGGCCAGGAACACCACAAAGGTCGCTACCTCGTCGGACTGCCCGGGCCGGCCCAGCGGTGCGGTCATCATGTCGTCGGGAAAATATTTGGTCATCGGCGTGCGGATGAAGCCCGGCAGCACCGTGTTGACCCGGATGTTGTCCTTGCCGAGGTCGATGGCGGCCGACTTGGTCAGGCCGCGCACGGCCCACTTGGATGCGACATACGCGTGCAGGAGGGTCGCACCGCGCATGCCCTCGATGGACGAGATGTTGATGATCGAGCCACTGCCGGCCGCCCGCATCGAGGCGACGACGGCCTGCATGCCCAGGAACGTGCCCGTGAGGTTGACGTCGATGCACTTCTGCCACTTGGCCATGTCGAACTCGCCGATCTTGCCGAGGGCACTGATTCCGGCGTTGTTGACCAGGACGTTGAGCAGACCGAACTGTTCGGTGGCGGTGGTGACCGCGGCTGCCCACTGATCGGCGTCTGTGACGTCGAGGTGCACGTAGCGCGCGGCGTCCCCGAGTTCGGCGGCCAGAGCCTCGCCCGGCTCATCGAGGATGTCGCCGATGAGGACCTTGGCGCCCTCGGTGACGAGCATCCGGGCGTGCGCCGCACCCATCCCCCGAGCGCCACCAGTGATCAGTGCAACTTTTCCGTCCACGCGTCCCATGACGGGTCACGGTACCGCCCGGCTGACGGCGAGTCGGGAGCCGCGCGACAGATCCGTCGGGACGAGCGGAGCGACGGGGAGAATCCCGGCATACTGGTCAGCATGTCTGCGCCGAACGCCGGGCCGATCACAGGGCCGATCACTGCGGTCGACGCCGATGACCCTGGCGCGACGAGTCCTAACGTCGGCGCCTTCTTCGACGTCGACGGCACGCTGGTGTCCGGTTTCATCGCCACGGTGCACGCCGCCCACCGGTTCCGGCAGCGGCAGGCGGCCTTCGGCGAATTGACCGGCATCCTCGAGGCGACCGTCCGATACAAGTTGCGCCGTATGGAGTTCGAGCGGCTGCTGGTGCGGGCCGCAGGTTATATGCGGGGCGAGTCGCTGGCCGAGCAGGAGTCACTGGGCGAGCAGCTGTTCCTCAGCCACGTTCAGGCCAGGATTTTCCCGACGATGCGCGAGGTCGTGCGCGACCATCAGCGCTCCGGCCACACGGTCGTGCTGAGTTCGTCGGCGTTGACCATGCACGTCATGCCACTGGCCCGCTACCTCGGTGTCGAGCACGTCATCTGCAATCACTTCACCGTCGACGCGGACGGCACGCTCTCCGGTGACATCGTGCGGCCCATCGTCTGGGGCCATCGAAAGGCCGCGGCGGTCGCGGAGTTCAGCCAGGCCAATCAGGTTGACCTGCAGCAGAGTTACTTCTACGCCGACGGGGACGAGGATCTGCCGTTGATGCGCGTCGTGGGTCACCCGATTCCGGTGAATCCCCGTCCCGGGCTGGCGGCGGAGGCAGAGCGACTCGGCTGGACGGTCGTGCGCGCGGCGGCCCCACCCGGCCACCGGGCCGGCTGGTTACGACGCGTCGTGCGCCGCTGATCTTCTGGAACGGCCTTCGTCGGGAATATGGACCCGAATCCGCGCGTGGCCTTGCGCGCCGGACCGACACGCGGTACTAAATTAGAACACGTTTCAGTTTTGCCGCTTTCGCCTCGGCCCCAGCACAAGGAACCCCAATGCGCACCGCTATCTGCGACCAACTCGGCATCGAATACCCCATCTTCGCCTTCACCCACTGCCGCGACGTGGTCGTGGCGGTCAGCAAAGCCGGCGGCTTCGGCGTCCTCGGCGCTGTTGGCTTCTCCCCCGAACAGCTCGAGATCGAGCTGAAGTGGATCGACGAGAACATCGGCGACCACCCCTACGGTGTCGACATCGTCATCCCCAACAAGTACGAGGGCATGGACCAGGTCGACCTGGATCCCGACGTGCTCAAGAAGCAGCTGAACGCCCTGGTGCCCCAGGAGCACCTGGACTTCGCCAAGAAGATTCTCGCCGACCACGGCGTGCCGGTCGACCACAGCGATGACGATGCCCTGCAGTTGCTCGGCTGGACCGAGGCGACGGCGACCCCGCAGGTCGAGGTCGCGCTGCAGCACCCGAAGTGCACGCTGATCGCCAACGCGCTCGGCACTCCCCCGAAGGACATGATCGACCACATCCACGCCGAGGGCCGCAAGGTCGCCGCGCTGTGCGGTTCGCCGTCGCAGGCCCGCAAGCACGCCGACGCGGGCGTCGACATCATCATCGCCCAGGGCGGCGAGGCCGGCGGGCACAGCGGTGAGATCGGCTCGATCGTGTTGTGGCCCCAGGTGGTCAAGGAGGTCGCACCGGTGCCGGTGCTGGCCGCGGGCGGTATCGGCAGCGGCCAGCAGATCGCCGCGGCCCTCGCCCTCGGCACCCAGGGCGCGTGGACCGGCTCTCAGTGGGTGATGGTCGAGGAGAGTGAACACTCCGAGCAGCAGCACGCCGCATACGCCAAGGCCAGCAGCAAGGACACCGTGCGCAGCCGATCGTTCACCGGCAAGCCGGCGCGCATGCTGCGCAACGACTGGACCGAGGCCTGGGAGCAGGAAGGCAACCCGAAGCCGCTCGGAATGCCGTTGCAGTACATGGTTTCCGGTATGGCGGTGGCCGCCACCCACAAGTACCCCAACGAGAGCGTCGACGTCGCGTTCAACCCGGTCGGCCAGGTGGTCGGTCAGTTCACCAAGGTGGAGAAGACCGCTGCCGTCATCGAGCGCTGGGTGCAGGAGTACCTCGAGGCCACCGGCCGGCTCGAAGAACTGAACGAAGCCGCGTCCGTGTGATCGAGGCCGCCGGCAGCGGGTTCCTCATCGCCGTCCTGTGGATGGACCTGACCTTCGACGTTCAGGTACTGCGTTACCACAGGTCGGCCGAATAGCCGGGACCCGTGCTGGCGTCCGTCGGGGTTTGATCCTGCAGTGACGGCGCGGTCCACTCGACCTATTGCGCCCTACGCTCAGGATCAACGCAGCCGCAGCCCGCAGACCCGCACGAATTCGTGCCTAGACCGCCGCCAACCGATTATGTATGGTTGCATACATAATCGATGGAAGGGCGCGCATGTCTGGTCCTCGCGAACGCATGATCGTGTCCGCGGCATTGCTCATCCGCGAGCGGGGCGCACAGTCAACGGCCATCTCTGACGTGCTCGCGCACAGCGGGGCACCGCGCGGCTCGGCTTACCACCACTTTCCCGGCGGACGCACCGAACTGCTCTGCGAGGCAATCGATTTCGCCAGCGAACACATCGCCCGCCGGATAGCCAAGGCCGGCAGCGCACTCGAAGCGCTCGACCTGTTGACCGAGGGCTTCCGCACGCAGCTGACCGACACCGGATTCCGGGCCGGTTGCCCGGTGGTCGCCGTCGCGGTCGAGGCAGACAATCCGCCGGTGATCGAACGCGCCGCCGCGGCCTTCACGCGCTGGCTCGGCCAACTCGAAGAGCAGTTGCGGGCCGACGGCGCTTCGGCCGAACACGCCGCCGAACTGGCCATGCTCGCCACCACCGCCATCGAAGGCGCCGTGCTGGTGGCCCGGACCACCGGCTCCGTCACCCCATTGGACCTCGTGCATCGGCAGCTGCGCACCCTCGTGTCTGCCGCAACCGACTCGGAACGAAAGGCGTCGTCATGACCCAAACCCCGGAGTGGCAGTCCACCGCCTGCATCCTGTGCGAGTGCAACTGCGGCATCGTCGTCCAGCTCGACGGCCGGTCCCTTTCGAAAATCCGTGGGGACAAAGCACATCCGGCTTCACAGGGTTACACGTGCAACAAGGCACTCCGGCTGGATCACTATCAGAACAACCGCGACCGCCTGACGTCGCCGATGCGCCGCCGGCCCGACGGCACCTATGAGGAAATCGATTGGGACACCGCGATTTCCGAGATCGCCGACGGCTTCGCGCGGATCCGCGACGAATACGGCGGCGACAAGATCTTCTACTACGGCGGCGGTGGCCAGGGAAATCACCTGGGCGGCGCCTACAGCGGCGCCTTCCTCAAGGCTATCGGCGCCCGGTACCGGTCAAATGCGCTCGCGCAGGAGAAAACCGGTGAATTCTGGGTCGACGCGCAGCTCTACGGCGGACATACCCGCGGCGAATTCGAGCACGCCGAGGTGTCGGTGTTCATCGGCAAGAACCCGTGGATGTCGCAGAGCTTCCCCCGGGCCCGGACCGTGCTGCAGGACATCGCCAAGGATCCGGGGCGGTCGATGATCGTCATCGATCCGGTGTTGACCGACACCGCGAAAATGGCCGATTTCCACCTGCGTGTGCGGCCCGGGACCGACGCGTGGTGCCTGTCGGCGCTCGCCGCGGTCCTGGTCCAGGAAAACCTGTGCGACGAAGCATTTCTCGCCGCACACGTCACGGGCGTCGAGCCGGTACGGGCCGCGCTGGGCGCCGTCGATGTCGACGAATTCGCTCAGCGGTGCGGCGTCGACGCCGAGCTGTTGCGGGCCGCCGCGCGCCGCATTGCCGCAGCGGCAAGCGTTTCGGTGTTCGAGGACCTCGGCGTACAGCAGGCGCCCAACAGCACCCTGTGCTCCTACCTGAACAAGATGTTGTGGATCCTGACCGGCAATTTCGCCAAACGCGGTGGACAGCATCTGCATTCGTCGTTCGCTCCGCTGTTCGCGGCAGGCGGCGTCGGCCGCTCGCCGGTGACCGGAGCTCCCATCATCGCCGGATTGTTGCCGTCCAACGTGGTGCCACAGGAGATCCTGACCGACCATCCGGACCGCTTCCGCGCGATGATCGTCGAGAGCAGCAACCCGGCACACTCCATCGCGGACTCGAACGCGGTGCGCGAAGCGCTCGGCGCGCTGGAACTGCTGGTGGTCGTCGATGTCGCGATGACCGAGACCGCGCGCCTGGCTCATTACGTGCTCCCCGCGGCGAGTCAGTTCGAGAAGCCCGAGGCCACGTTCTTCAATCTCGAGTTCCCGCACAACACCTTCCACCTGCGGCATCCCCTCATGACGCCGCTGCCCGGAACCCTGCCCGAACCCGAAATCTGGGCACGACTGGTCCGCGCGCTCGGCGTCGTCGACGACGCGGAACTCGACCCGCTGCGCCGGGCCGCCCGCGACGGCCTCGACGCATACCTCGGGGCGTTCTTCGGTGCGGTCGGCGCCAACCCGTCGCTGGGCCGCGTGCTGCCGTATGTGCTGTACGAAACCCTGGGTCCGACGCTGCCGGACGGACTGGCCGGAGCGGCCGCGTTGTGGGGGCTGGCGCAGAAGACTGCGATGACGTATCCCGAAGCGGTGCGGCGGGCCGGCCACTCGGACGGCAACGCGCTGTTCACCGCCATCCTGCAGGGCCGGTCCGGGGTGACGTTCACCGAGCACGAATACGCGGACGACTGGAGCCTGGTCACTCATCCCGACCGCCGGTTCGTCCTCGAGATTCCCGAGATGCTCGCCGAGCTCGGAGCGCTCGCCACCGACCGGCCGCCGCTGATCTCCGACGAGTACCCGATCGTGCTGTCGGCCGGCGAGCGGCGCGCGTTCACCGCCAACGACATCATCCGCGATCCCGGCTGGCGCAAACGCGACGCCGACGGCGCACTCAGGGTCAGCGTCGAAGACGCTGCGGCACTCGGGCTGGTCGACGGTGGGCGGGCCCGGATCACGACGGCCGCCGGCACCGCCGAAGCCTCGGTGGAGATCACCGACGTCATGCTGCCCGGGCACGCCGCACTGCCGAACGGTTTCGGACTGGACTTCACCGATGCCGACGGCGGGAAGCACGTACCCGGTGTGGCGCCCAACAATCTCACCTCGGCGGACTGGCGAGACGAGTTCGCCGGGACTCCGTGGCACAAGCACGTGCCGGCCCGGATCGAGGCCCTGACCGCCTGACTAAGGGGCCACGGGCTCGTTCGGCAGCAGCAGGCGGTCGATGGTGCTGACGCTCTCGGCCGACAGCCCTTGCTGCGTCACCGCCGCAAGAAATTGTGCCGCAACAGTTTTCACCTTGACATGGGTCAGCTGGGAACGCCACGTGAGGATGTCGAACGCGCGGTCCGCATCGATCCCGTACGCCACCATGAGAATGCCCTTGGCCTGCTCGATGGTGGCACGGGATTTCACGACCTCTTTGATCCCCGACGTCAGGTCCGCCTGCATGGTGTCGGTGACATCGACGTAGTAGCCCTGGGTTCCGACCACCGCACCCGACTCGTCGGCCAAGTGGTCACCGACCACCACCATCCAATGGGTCTTGCCGTCGACGTCGATGATCCGGTGCCGGCTGCTGTACAGCCCTCCCGACCGCACGCGTTCCAGGATTTCGGCGACGCGCGCCCGGTCGTCGGGATGCTTGTGTGAAAGGAGCAACTCGGTCGTGGGCTCCACCTGCCCCGGCGCGTAGCCGTGCATCCGGGCCACCTCGTCGGACCATACCCACCGCTGACCGGCGACGAAGAACTTGAAGCCGCCGGCTTTCGGCGAATCGCCGCCGGCCAGGACCGCGGCGACTTCCCAGTGCTCGGGGGCGGTGTCGGCATCGGCGTCATCGGCCAGCGCATCAGACATACGGAAACCCAATCGTTGATCTCTATGAGGGCTACGCCGTGCTCTGCTGACCACCGGCCCGCAAATGATAGCCGCTATGTCAGCTCTCTGACATAGCAAATCACGCGTGTCTGCGACTGTTCACATCGGACGCCGCACAGGTCGAGTAACTTGCATGAGTGGGCATGGGCGTTGCGGTGAGCGATTTGCACCGCAATGCGGTGCTCGCCACCTTCGACAAGGCCCGCCTCGATCGATTGCTGCCCCACATCCAGATCGATGCCAGCCCGATCGGCCACATCGCGCAACGGGCCGGACACCCGTTGAGCCACGTCCATTTCCCACTCGACTCGGTGTATTCGGTGTTGGCCGAATCCACGCACGGCGTCGGGGTCGAAGTGGGGACCGTCGGATCAGAGGGCCTGGTCGGCATCGCCGGTCACCTGGGCGCGCGCAACAGCCGCCAGACCGCCGTCTGCTGGTGCGCCGGCGACACCGCCTACGTCCCCGTCGCCGAGTTTCTGCAGGTGACCACCGAAGCAGGCCCCTGGCACGACGCCATCGACCGGTTCACCGACTACCTGCTCATCCAGATGGCCCAGAACGTGCTGTGTACCAGTCAGCACTCGGTCCGCGCGCGGTTGGCCCGTTGGCTGCTCGCCGCACACGACCGATACGACTGCCAACAGTTCTCCAGCACTCACGAAAGCCTGTCGCAGATGCTTGGCGTACAGCGCCCGACCATCTCCGAGACGGCGGCGCGGATGCAACGCGAGGGCATGATCATCTACCGGCGCGGCAACATCGAGATCGTCGACCGCGTCGCACTCCGGCAGATCGCCTGTGAGTGCTACCAAGTCGTCGACCAGGCGCTGACGGCGGTTCGCGACGCCGGCCAGGACGGCTAGCCCGTCGGGACGTCCACGGGCGGCGCCGGCATGGGGGCTTCCGGGGCCGACGCCTGCGGACCGGCCGGCATGCCCGCGGGCGGGGCCGCGTCGGCATCCATGGGGCGCTGCGCCAGCAGCACGAGGGCCTGCTTCGGGCTGATCTCACGCTCCTGGACGGCATGCCAGACGTCGCGCAGATACGACAACTGGTCGGTGTCCTGAGACCCTTCCGCGGTGGTCGTGGTGTACGGCGGCAGATTCTCCGGACTGGACAGGTGCGGTACCGGGGCGGCGTTTGCCACCGGGACCGGCTTGCCGGCCGGTGCCGGCTTGGGCTCCGCGGGTGGTGGCGGATCGATGGGAGCAGCCGCGTGGTCGACTGCCGATGTGTCGCTGGACTTGGTGTCCGGCGCCGGTTCGTCGGCCCACGCCGACGCTGCCGACCCGACCGGCAGCAGCAACGCTGCGCAGGCCAGCCCTACGGCGCGGAATTTGACGCTGTCCAGGATTCTCATGTGTTGCCCTCCCGTCCATCTGCAGTAACCAATGGTGCTACAGGTAACTGCGGTATGGCTGGGAATTTGCCGGATCAATCTGGTGCGGCCGTACGAATCCGCGATCGCGACCGCCGCACCCCCCGCGCGCCCCCGGGCGGATTTGCTACGACGAATAGTCCTGCGTAAATCGGCGGGCACCGGCATTCACCCAGAATCTGAGCCGAATTATCGGCATAACCTTGCGGCCCAGTCCGGCACGCGGTACTAAATTGAAACACGTTGCAGAGTGAGGAGCGCCACATGTCGGCACCCAATATCCCCGCCGGATTCGACTTCACCGACCCCGACATCTACGCCCAGCGGCTGCCGGTCGCGGAGCTGGCCGAACTGCGGCAGGTCGCGCCGATCTGGTGGAACGAACAGCCCATGGGCAAGGGCGGCTTCGACGACGGCGGCTACTGGGTGGTGACGCGGCACCAGGACGTCAAAGAGGTGTCCCGGCGCAGCGACGTGTTCTCCAGCCAGGAGAAGACGGCGATCCCCCGGTATCAGGACGGCACCGTCACCGAACAGATCGAGCGGGGCAAGTTCGTGCTGCTCAACATGGACGCGCCGCACCACACCCACCTGCGCAAGATTATCTCGCGGATGTTCACCCCGCGCGCCATCGAGCTGCTGCGGGACGAGTTGGGCAAGCGCGCACAGCAGATCGCGGAAGAGGCCGCCGCCAAGGGCTATGGGGATTTCGTCGAGCAGGTGTCGTGCGAGCTGCCGCTGCAGGCGATCGCCGGGCTGATGGGTGTGCCGCAGGAGGACCGCAAGAAGTTGTTCCACTGGTCCAATCAGATGGTCGGCGACATGGATCCGGAATTCGCGGGCAACGACGCCATCACCGCCTCCGTCGAACTCATCATGTACGGCATGGCGATGGCCGCCGACCGCGGCGCCAACCCGCGCGATGACCTGGTGACCCGCCTGGTCCAGGCCGACGTCGAGGGTCACAAGCTCTCCGACGACGAATTCGGTTTCTTCGTCATCCTGCTGGCGGTCGCGGGCAACGAGACCACCCGCAACACCATCACCCAGGGCATGATGGCCTTCGCCGAGCACCCGGACCAGTGGGAACTGTTCAAGCGGGAGCGTCCGGCGACAGCGGCCGACGAAATCGTCCGCTGGGCAACCCCGGTCACCTCATTCCAGCGCACCGCGACACAGGACACCGAACTCGGCGGAGTGCCGATCAAGAAGGGCCAGCGGGTGGTGATGTTCTACCGGTCGGCCAACTTCGACGAAGAGGTGTTCGACGACCCCTACGCGTTCAACATCATGCGCGACCCGAATCCACACGTCGGCTTCGGCGGAACCGGAGCCCACTACTGCATCGGGGCGAACCTGGCCCGGATGACCATCGACCTGATGTTCAACGCGATCGCTGACCACATTCCGGACCTGCGCCCGCTCAGCGAACCGGAACGACTGCGGTCCGGCTGGCTGAACGGCATCAAGCACTGGCAGGTCGACTACACGGGCGTCAACGCGAAATCAGCTGCCGCGCAGTGACCTTCGGCCGGTCCGGGTAGTCGAGCAGCGACTGCCAGTAGTCGTCGGACAGCTCCCGGCCCGAGCGCAAAACCATCGCCAACCCGGTCGCCATCGCGACGCCGAGCAGGCCCAGCCACAGCCCGGTGAGCGCGATGATCACCCACAGCACCGTGGTGAGCGCCAGCCACGGCGAGACCGCCATGAGTGCCGGCGCGAAGAAGAAACCGGTACCGACGTACCAGGCCGAGCCGGTGCGGTCGGCCGCCATCACCGCCCGCAGCCAAACGGGCGGTGCCTGCGCCGACGGGTCGGTGGCGGGGTGGGTGGTGCGCATCTCGATCGCCTCCTGGTGCGTTGCCGGACGATTCGAGCCTGTCCCTGCCAGGTAATTGCCGCAATTACCTGGCAGGTAGTCGCCACCGGGACGGGCAGCGGCGACACTTGTGTCGTGACCGTCACCGCTGCCGCCCCGCCACACTCGCCGCAACCCTTCGGGACGCTGATGCGGCAGTGGCGCCAGCGGCGGCGCATCAGCCAACTCGACCTGGCGATCGAGGCCGACGTGTCCGCGCGTCACCTCAGCTTCATCGAGACCGGTCGTTCGACGCCGAGCCGGGCCATGGTGCTCAAGCTCGGCAGCGTGCTGGATGTTCCTGCGCGGGAACAGAACCGGCTGCTGCTGGCCGCGGGCCACGCGCCCGTGTACGCCGAGCGGTCACTCGACGATCCGGAGATGAGCGCGGTGCGCACCGGGATCAACCGCGTCCTCGCCGCGTACGAGCCGTTCCCATGCCTGGCCGTCGACCATCTGTGGCACATCGTCGCCGCCAATGCCGGCATCGCGGTGCTGCTCCAGAACGTGGCTCCCCCGTTGCTGGAATCGCCGAATGCCCTTCGCATTTCGCTGCACCCGGATGGACTTGCGCCCCGGATCCGCAATCTCGGGCAGTGGCGGCACCACGTGATCGGGCGGCTGCGGCGCGAGGTGGCCAGTAGTGCGTCAGCCGAACTCCACGACCTGCTGACCGAGATCGAGGACTACCCCGGCGGAGACGTCGCATCGTCCGATCTCGGAGGCGTCGCGGTGCCGTTGGAGATCGACGGGCCGGACGGCCAGGTACTGACTTTCCTCAGCACCGTCACCACATTCGGCACGGCGCTGGATCTGACTGCCGTGGAACTGAGCATCGAAGCCTTCCTGCCCGCCGACGAGACGACGGCGCAGGCCCTCCGAACGAGTGCTACGAGTTGATGACGATCGGGTCGCCGATGTTCACCTGGTTGTAGTACCACTGCGCGTTGTCGGTGCTGAGGTTGATGCAGCCGTGGCTGACGTTCGAATTGCCCTGTTGCGCAACAGACCACGGTGCCGCGTGCACGTAGACCCCACCTGAGGTGACCCGCACCGCGTAGTACACCGTCAACTTGTAACCCTCGGGGTCGTTGAGCGGGATGCCGATGGTCCGGGAATCCATGACGACGGGATTCTCCTTGCCCATCGCCGTGAACGAGCCCACGGGCGTCGGATGCTTGGGCTTGCCCATGGACGCCGGCATGGTCTTCACGACCTGGCCGTCGATGCTCACCGTGAAGGTGTGCCCACTGATACTCGCGACGCCGAGGGTGGCCGTGGCGGTCTCGAACGACTGCTTGACCCCGCCGACCGACACCATGATGGACGAATGCGCGGGCCAGTACGTGCTCGGCGTGAACTGCATCTTGTTGTCCGCGAGCCACGCGAACGTGCCGGCGGGGGCCTTCGTCATCTTCGGCGACGAGAACTCGATGGTCCGCTCGGCGCGTCCCCGGTCTGCGATCGGCCGGCTGAACGTCACCGTGACGGGCATTCCGACACCGACGGCGGGTCCGCCGCTCGGTGTGATCGCGGCGACCGGAAGGGGCTCGGGCAACGCCGCGACAGCAGCACCCACGGAGCCGCTCAGCATCATCACCGCAGATGCGGCGACGGCCAGCGCATAACGCACAGTTTTGGGCAAGGGGTCCATCCTCCGGTCCGAGATACGTTCACTACATATCGTAGTTCGGCGTCGGGCGTTACTACGGTCAGCCGCACGCCACCGACCCGGCGAGTGCGGAACGACCTCAGGGTTTACTGCGGCGGCGCGGCGGGCTCCGCCGGCGGCGCGACATCGGCAGGCGCCGGAACCGCCGGAGCGAGGGGCTCGGCCGGTGCGGGGACGACGACCGCATTCGCCGGCATCTCCACCGGCGGGATGTCCGTGGCGGCGGGCGGCACGTCGGCGGCAGGCAGGCCGTCAGGATGCGCTGCCGGTTCCGGTTCGACGACGGGAGCCGCCTGAGGTTCGACGATCGGTGCGTCGGGCAGTGTGGCCTCGACCGGTGCAGACACCTCTGCCGACGGCTCGGCGGCGGGCGCCACGTGCACTGTCGCAGGCTCGGCCGGCGCTACCGCCTGCTCGGCGGCCGCGGGGCGCGGGCTCTTGGGGACGGATGTCGGTGCCGTGCCGCGCGAAGGCAGGAACTGCAGCGTGACGGCCATCGACACGGACGCCACGAACGCCGTCGACCCGACGGCCAGCATCGCCAGAGGCAGCGCGGGCGAGCTCGACACCTGCTGCCATCGAGGCGAACCACCCGACCGGTGCCGTCCGACCGGTGCCACCGCCGCGGTGCGCTCGAACGTCTCGGCGGCCTCGAAAGCGTCGAAGGCCGGGTCCCAACCGAAGTCCTGGCCGGCCCATTCGTCGGGGCGCGGCACATCGCCGAAGTAGTACGGCTCGGACAGGTCGGAGTCGCCAGACCGCACGGACACCAGCGCCGCGCCGCGGGCCAGGGCCAGGTCGGCTTCCTCCGGCGTGAAAACCGGCACCGCGAGCGCCTCCTGCAGCCCCGGCAGAATGCTCTCGAAATTGCCGGCGGAGCCGATGACGACCAGCGCCTCCGGCTGCCAGTCCGCGCGGGCGAAGACGGCACTGAGCCAGCTGGTCAGCCCCGACCGGGAGCCGATGGAGTGATTCATGGCCGTGAGGACGGCGCCGCTGGCCGCATGCACGATCATGGTGATCGCGAATTCGGGCTCGATGGTGCACACCGCGGTGGTCCCGCAGCCCAACGCGTCGGCGATGCCGCGGGCCACGGCCTCGTTCGCCTCCGGGAAGCGCACCGGCACCACGTTGTCGAATCCGGACTCCGACAGCGACTGCATCAGGATCGAGGCCTCGGCGCCGGCGTCGTCGCTCCACGTCAGTCCGATCGACTTGAGCCGCAGCCCGCGCGTCGCCGCGAGGGCCTCGCTGCGCAGCACGGCAGCGGTGGCGTCTTCGGAGTTCATGATCTCCACGGCGTCGTGGTCCATGGTGAATCCGTCGACGTCATTGCCCTCGACCAGGACCAGGCCGATGGACGACGGAGTCATGGCCAAACCGAGCACCGCGTCCACGCAAACAACCCCTTCAGAACCGCATCGCGGCATCCCACGATCCTGGCGACGCGCGCTTCAGCGGGCGGAAACAATCCGGATTCGTGGTGAGACAAGCCACCTTTGACCGGTGACTTTACCCGTTACCTGGGCCACAGTGCACCCGTCCGCAAGCCACCGACCTGCGATGATTTGCCAGCATCCCACGGCCCTGTGTTCAAACCGTTATCAGCATTTGCCATCTTGATCGCGGCCGTGGCGTGGCCCGCCCGCGCACCGCGAAGTTTGAACGCAGGCGGTTGCGGTAATCCAGTGGCCTAGTTGTGACCTGTCGCTGCTGGATCCTGTGATGGGGCGGCGCGAGAATTATGGAGAAGACCGGCCAGGAGGTCAGCATCATGACGGCACCGCCACTCACCCCGCCCACCGTGGTGTTCCAGGGCGAGGTGGGCGTCCACGTTCGCGGCCTCGGCTGCTCGTACGCGACCTGCACCTGCGGCTGGACCGCACGCCCCCGGCACCTGAGGGCCTCTGCCGAACAGGACGCCTGGGCGCACTCCATCGAATCGGGCTGCGCGCCGGCATTCCCGCTCGTCAACCGGTAGCTCGCACACTTCTCGGCGCCTCGTGACGCAATGTTGCGCAGCGGCCGCGGTCGTAACACAGTGGGTTATGACCGAACAGTGGATAAAAGGATGCGCAGTGCAGCGGATCTCCTTCCGCGACGGACTGGTGCTGGACATGGAGGACTACAACGAGCTCGTGATCTCGGCGCCCCTGGCACTTACCCTGCCGGCCACCGAGACCGACCCGCAGGAAGTTGTCGCGATCAACCCGGCCGACGTACGCAAACAGGAACGGCCGTTGTTCGATTTCGCCGGCCAGAAGTGCACACACGCCGAATGGGACGACACCAACGGCAGCCTGCACCTGGCGTTCGCGGACGGACACCGGATCGACGTACCCACCGACGAGGACCACACCTCGTGGGAGCTCTACGGCAAGCGCCACGGCTACGCCGCGTGCCTGCCCCACGGGCGGGTACGGGTCGTCCGGCACGACCTGCCGGACGACGAGACCGTCGACAACTGACCGCGCCGGCCGTTCACCCGAAGGTGTAGTCCTCCGGGTCGGCAGCGCGCGTCCAGCTCCAGTAGTCCACGAGGCGCCATGGGCTGAGGGTGTAAATGTCGCCGTCGGCGTTCTTGTAGAACGAATGCCGGATCGACGGCTGCGACCACACCATCGTGCGCATCTCGGCCTGGCTGCGCCGCACCCAGTCGTCGAGCTTCTCCGGACGCGGTTCCATCCACCGGCCGCAGCCGGCCAGCAGCAGGTCCAAACATGCTGAGATGTAACGCATCTGGCATTCCGAATGGAAGATCAGGCTGCCGCCGCTGGCGAGATTGGTGCCGGGCCCGTACATGCAGAAGAAGTTCGGGAATCCCGGGATCGTGATGCCGAGATACGCCGTCGGCCGTTCACCCCACTGTTCCGCGAGCACCCGTCCGTCACGGCCGACCACGGTCATCGGCCACAGCACCTTCCCGGCGTGAAATCCGGTGGCGTACACGATCACATCGGCGGGATGGCGTCGCTCGTCGGCCGTCACGACCGCGTCATGTTCGATGCGTGCGATGGGCGTCCGGATGAGTTCGACGTGATCCTGCGTGAGCGTCCGGAGCCAGCTGCCGTTGTCCTGCAGTGTCCGTTTGCCGGTCGCCGGGTAGTCCGGGATGACCTTCGCCAGCAGGTCCGGGTTGTCCCCGATCTGCCCTTTGATCCATTCCGTGAACATGATTCGCGTGACGTCGTTGATCTCGCTCACCGCACGTTGCTGATCGGGATAGTCCGGGTCGACGCGAGCCGCCGCCAGGCCTTTGTCGCAACCCGGCCAGAACAGCAGGAAGCGGTACCAGCGGCCGTAGAACGGCAGATGCTTCAGTGCCCATTTGACACCGTCGCCGACCATGGCGTGGTAGTTGGGGTTGGGGAACATCCATTGCGCGGTTCGCTGAAAGATGTTGAGCGAGGCGACTTCACCGGAGATAGACGGCGCGATCTGAAAGCCGCTGGCACCGGCGCCGACCATCGCGACATGCTTTCCGGTGAGATCGACATCGTGATCCCAGAGTGCCGAGTGGAACGACGGACCCTCGAAATCGTCGCGTCCCGAGATCGGCGGTAGGTAAGGCCGATTCAGTTGCCCCACCGCGCTGATCACCGCGTGCGCCGACACCGTCTCGGCCGTCCCGTCGGCGCCGAGGACGCTCACCTGCCATGTCGCGGTGCCCTCGTCCCACGTGGCGCCGGTGACCTCGGTGTCGAAGCGGACGTGGGGCCGGATGCCGTACTTGTCCAGGATGCGTTCGAAATAGGCCTGCAGTTCGGGTTGTTCGGCAAAGAACTGCGTCCAGTGATCGCTGGGCTCAAAGCTGTAGCAGTAGAAGTGATTTCCCACGTCGACGCGAGCGCCGGGATAGCTGTTGTGCCACCAGGTGCCGCCGACACCGGCGCCGCGTTCGATGATGGTGAACGGAATCCCGGCTTCTTTCAGGCGGATACCGGCCAGCAAGCCCGATTCGCCGCACCCGATGACGAGCACCGGAAAATCAGCCGCCGATTCCGCGTCACGGCCGGAAGCGCCGCCCCGGAGATCGTTCCCGTCGAGCTCCATCTCCTCCAGCACCATCGGCACATATTCGTCGGGCACCGGCTCGCAGACGAGCCACTCCATCATCTCCTTCAGCAGCTCCGCGCTGATCGGCTCGGGCTCCGGACAGCCGCGGTCGCGGTAGTCCGCGATGACCGTCAGGGCCAGGGTGCGCACCGCCGCCTTGTCGTCCTCGGACATGTAGCCCTGGACCTCGTTGAGGAACAGTCCGGCAGGGCGCAGAGCGCCGCGGATCAGCTCGGGATCGCCCGACATGTGCACCAACGACAGCATCAGCGTGGGGATGCTGACGTCCATCAGAGCACGGGCGATTTCCTCGTCGGAGGCCGTAAACGGTTGTCCTGCATGTGGGTTGCGCACCACAAGGAACTATCACGTTCTGCCGAATTTTCGCAGCCGATTCCGCCGCGGTAGCGCCCGACCGCGCCTTACGCTCCGAAGATGGCCATCGCGTTACTCGACAACGGCGCACCGCCGGCAGACCTCGCACTCTCCGACGTGGACCTCAGTTCGGTCCGGTTCTGGGGCCGGAACGACGAGATCCGGGACGGCGCGTTCGCCACGCTGCGGCGCGAGGCACCCATCTCCTTCCACGCCGAACTGGGCCAGGAAGGGTTCGAACCCGGCCCCGGGCACTGGGCGCTGACGCGCTATGACGACGTGTTCTTCGCCAGCCGCCACCCACACATCTTCAGCTCCGCCGAGGGCATCACGATCCCCGAGCAAACCCCCGAACTGGCGGAGTATTTCGGCTCGATGATCGTCATGGACGACCCGCGGCACACGCGCCTGCGCAACATCGTGCGCAGCGCGTTCACGCCGAAAGTTGTGGCGCGGACAGAAGCCTCCGTGCGCAACCGGGCCCGCAGCCTGGTCGAGTCCATGATCGAACGCCACCCGGACGGCCACGGCGACATCGTGGCCGACCTGGCCGGCCCCCTGCCGCTGCAGATCATCTGCGACATGATGGGCATCCCGGAGCAGGATCACGAGCGGATCTTCCATTGGACCAACATCATTCTCGGCTTCGGCGATCCCGACCTGACCACCGATTACGAGGAATTCTTCCGGTGCGCCATGGACATCGGCGCCTATGCGACCGCGTTGGCCGACGATCGCCGCGTCAACCCGCACGACGACCTGACCACCGCCCTCGTGCAGGCCGAGGTCGACGGTGAACGACTGACGTCGAGCGAGGTGGCATCGTTCTTCATCCTGCTGGTGGTCGCGGGCAACGAGACCACGCGTAATGCGATCAGCCACGGGGTGCTGACGCTCAGCCGGTTCCCCGAGCAGCGGGACCAGTGGTGGGCCGACTACGACGCGGTGGCGCCGACCGCCGTCGAGGAGATCATCCGCTGGGCCTCCCCCGTCGTCTACATGCGCCGGACCCTGACCCAGGATTTCGAGCTCAGTGGAGTGAAAATGCAAGCCGGGCAGAAGGTTACGTTGTGGTACGGCTCGGCAAACCGGGACGAGGCGAAATTCGACCGGCCCTGGCTGTTCGACGTGCACCGGAATCCCAATCCGCACTTGGGCTTCGGGGGCGGTGGCGCACACTTCTGCCTGGGCGCGAATCTGGCGCGCCGCGAGATCGCCGTGGCGTTCGAGGAGATCCACCGCCGGGTACCGGACCTGAGGGCCACCGACGAGCCCGACCGGCTGTGGTCGCAGTTCATCCACGGCATCAAGCGCTTGCCGGTCAGCTGGACGCCACCACGCTGACGGGCTACTGGACGATCAGCACGCCGACCATTCCCGGGTGGTACACGCAGTAGTACGGGTAGCGGCCCGGGGTCGCGGGTGCGGTGAACGTCGCCTGCGTGTTGCCGCCGACTTTGACGTCGAACTGGCCCTTGACCTTTGACGTCACGGTGTGCGCGACGTCGTCGCTGTTCACGACGGTGATCTTCGCGCCGGGCGGCACGGTGAGCGGGTCGCCGAAGTTCAGCGCGGTGATGGTGATCGCCGGGCCCTGCACCGGGCCGGTCACCGGTACCGCACTGGTCGTCGGGGTGCTGTTCGGCCCCGGCGCCGAACACCCGGCGCCGCCCGTGATGACCAGTGTCAGCGCCACGACCACTGCCGATACGCGTGTAGTCGTCATGCCAGGTACCTCGCCATCCAGGACTGCGTCTGCTCCCAGGCGTCGGCGGCTGCCGCGGCGTTGTACCGGGGACCCGAGTCGTTGAAGAAGGCGTGATCGGCGTCGGGTTCGACCACGATCTGATGGACCATGCCGGCCTGCTCCAGTGCGGCCGCCGCCGCGTCCTTGCCGGCCGTCACCCGTTGGTCCTTGGCACCGTAAAAGGCCAGTACCGCAGCTTGTTTCGAGCCGCTGAAGTTGTGTGGGTCCGGCAGCGGCCCGTAGAACGGCAGGGCTGCTGCCAGCCTCGGTTCACCGGCGGCCAGCAGTTGCCAGGCGAGCCCGCCGCCGAAGCAGAAGCCGAGCACCGCGAGTTTCATGCCCGGCGCCCGGCGCTGCAGTTCGTCGAGCCCGGAGCGCAGATCCGCGATGAACCGGTCGGGCGGAATCTTGCCCAACGCGGCGGTGGCTTCGGCGGGGTCGGTGAAGGCCGCGGTGCCGCCCTGTGCCGACAACAGGTCGATGCCCAGTGCCGAGTATCCGATGCCGCCGAAACGGCCGACGACCGACCGCACCCAGTCATTCAGACCCTTGTTCTCGTGGATCACCAGCACCGCGCCGCGGGGCTGGGCGGCCGGCGCCCACGACCCCTGCAGCGCGCCGTCGGCCCAGGTGATCGGCGCGGGCTGGACGGCGTTCTCCATACCCGGCGGTGGCCCGGGCGCGATCGAGGCGTTGCTCGATGACGCGGGTGTACCGGACGCCGTCGGTCCGCGGCTCTCGCCGCACGCGGCGATCAATGTGGTCGCGGCCGCGGTGCCCATCCCCAACAGAGCGAGACGGCGCAGAGCTTCGCGGCGGGACAGCAATCCGTCGACGTGATCGGTGGCGATTTCCTCGGCGATGTACCGCTGCAAGGGGGTCACCTGAGCCAGTATCCGCCCCGATCCTGAGCGCTGCCCCAAGGTTTCCCCAGGACGAGTAGACAATTTCAAGAAAGTGTTCACTTTTTCATTGACATAGGCCTGACCGGCACGCTTCTATAGTTAGGTGACCTCTGCAACAACGTTCGACACGATCATCCAGGGCGGCCGCTGGTTCGACGGAACCGGCGCGCCTTCCGCGGTCCGGGACATCGGAATCCGCGACGGGCACGTCGTCGCGATCGGCGAGGACCTGGACGACACCGGATGCTCGAACGTCATCGATGCCACCGGCAAATGGGTGACGCCCGGCCTGCTGGACATCCACACGCACTACGACGTCGAGGTACTGGCCGGTCCCGGCTTGGCCGAGTCGCTCCGCCACGGCGTCACCACCGTGATGCTCGGCTCCTGCTCGCTCTCGACGGTGCACGTCGGCGGAGAAGACGCCGGCGACCTGTTCGGCCGGGTGGAGGCCATCCCGCGCGACCACGTCATCGCCGCCGTCGACGGGAACAAGACCTGGGACACCGCGGAGGGATACGTCAGCGCACTCGAGGACCGGCCGCTCGGGCCGAACGTGGCCGCGTTCATCGGCCACTCCGATATGCGCACCGCAGTCATGGGCCTGGACCGCGCAACCCGCAAGGACGTCCGCCCCACCCGTGGCGAGCAGGCCGAGATGGAGCAGATGCTGGCGGCCGCGCTGCAGGCCGGATTCGTCGGATTGTCCTCGCAGCAGCTGCTTTTCGACAAGATCGACGGCGACACCTGCCGGTCCCGCACCCTGCCGTCCACCTACGCCAAGGCACGGGAGTTGCGCCGGCTCAAGACGCAGCTGCGTCGCTCCGGCCGCATCCTGCAGTCGGGCCCGGACCTGGAGAACCCGCTGAACCTGGTGTCGCAGCTGGCCCAGTCGCTGGGCCTGTTCCGCGAGAACCTCAAGACCAGCCTGCTGTCGGCGGCCGACATCAAGGCCAACCCGTACGCCATCACCATCATGGGGCCGGTGGCCCGCCTGGTGAACAAGCTCGGCGGCAACTTCCGGTGGCAGCACCTGCCGGTGCCGTTCGAGGTGTACGCCGACGGCATCGACCTGGTGGTGTTCGAGGAATTCGGTTCGGGCGCAGCGGCCCTGCACCTGCGCGACGAGGTCGAGCGCAACGACCTGATGCGCGACGACGAGTATCGCCGCCAGTTCCGCAAGGACTACGAGAACAAGTTCGGCATCCGGGTGTGGCACCGCGACTTCTTCGACGCCGAGATCGTCGGCTGTCCCGACGAAGCCCTCATCGGCAAGACCTTCGGCCAGGTGGGCGTCGACCGCGGGCTGCATCCGGTGGATGCCTTCCTGGACCTGGTGCTCGAATATGGCCGCGATATCCGCTGGCGCACAACGATTTCCAATCATCGACCGGAGGTACTGAAGAAGCTCGCCCGCGATCCCGGTATCCAGCTCGGCTTCTCCGATGCCGGCGCCCACCTGCGGAACATGGCGTTCTACAACATGGGCCTGCGCCTGCTGCGTCACGTGCGCGACGCCGAGCGCGCCGGCACGCCCTTCCTGACCGTCGAGCAGGCCGTGCACCGGCTGACGGGTGAGCTCGCCGACTGGTATCGCCTGGACGCCGGACATCTGCGCGTCGGAGACCGGGCCGACCTGGTCGTCATCGACCCGGAGCGCCTGGACGATTCGCTCGACGCCTACGCCGAAGACCCCGTCGAGCAGTACGGCGGGCTGTCCCGCATGGTCAACCGCAACGACGCCACCGTCGCGGCGGTGTTCGTCGGCGGGCAACAGGTCGTCCGCGACGGTGTGCCGACCGAGCTGGTCGGCACCACCCGCACCGGCCGTTTCCTGCGGTTCGCGCGCCAGACCCCCGCTCTGCCCGTCGCCAAGGAAGGTGAGTTCGCCAGTGTCGGTTGAGGATACGATCCACGGATTGTGGAAGGCGTTGTCGGCGCGGGATTGGGAGCGGTTGAAGGACTTCGTGTCCGACGATTGCATCTACCTGGACATGCCGGTCGGCCCGGCCGCCGCGGCGCGGGGGCCCGAGGACATCGTCAAACGCCTGAAGATCGGACTGGAGCCGTTGGCCTCATATGAGAACTTCGACGGCCTGTTGCTGACCAACGGCGCCGACGCGATGTATGAGCACCACGAGGAATGGCATTGGGAGACCGGCGAATCGGCGGTACTCAAGTTCGTCACGGTGCACCGGGTCGAGAACGGCAAGGTGACGCTGTGGAAGGACTACTGGGACATGAGTGCGCTCTCGAACTTCGCCCCACCGTCGTGGCTGGAGAATTTCGCGACCGCTGACATGTCGTGGATCTTCGACGCGACGGGTCTGGTCTGATTCGCCCTCAGAGCGTGATCTTGCAGGCCTGACCGATGTCGAGCGTGCGCAGCATCCGCCCCATCCCGAGCCACATCGCGCAGGACAGCGCCAGGTCGGTCATCAGCTCATCACTGAAATGCTCTGCGGCACGGGCCCAGAAGTCCTCGTCGTCGCGCAGCCCGGTGTGGTCGGAGGCGAAGCGCTGGGCGAACTCGGCAGCGATGCGCTCCTGGTCGGAGTAGCCGGGCCAGGTCTGCCACACGCCGGCGTGGTTGTACAGGTCTTCGTCGACGCCTTCCGCCTCAGCCGCCGAATCACGGGTGTTCTGACACACCACGCACTCGTTGTCGAGGGCGATCACCACGCGGGCCAGTTCACGAACCCGGAGCGGCAAGCGCCCCTTGGTGTAGACGGCGTTGGTGAAACCCGCCATGGCCGTGCCGATGTCGGGTGACTTGACCACCCAGGCGGTTACGTCTTCGTCGGTGAAATCTCCGATTCGGCTCACTTTTCGCACGCTACGCCAAAACTGGAACAAGTTCTAGTTTTTTCGGCGGAGAATTCCACCCGGTACGACAACGGCCCCGCCCCGAGGGGCGAGGCCGTGTCCGATCGGGACCGCCTACGACGGCGGGCGCGACACGCACTGTGCCGCGTAGAGCTGCTCGCCCAGCTTGTCCATCAACTCCAGCTGCGTTTCCAGGTAGTCGATGTGGCCTTCCTCATCGGCGAGGATGGCCTCGAAGATGTTGGCACTCGTGGCGTCGCCCTTCTCGCGGCACATGATGATGCCCGGCTTCAGCCGGGTGACCACCTCGTACTCGATGGCGAGGTCCGCCTCGAACTGCTCGCGAAGGGTCTGGCCGACACGCAGCGAGAACAGCCGCTGGTAATTGGGCAAACCGTCCAGTAACAGAATGCGATCAGTCAGGGTCTCCGCGTGGCGCATTTCCTCGAACGACTCTTCACGGGTGTGCTTGGCCAATTCCGTGAAGCCCCAATTGTCCTGCATTTTCGAATGCAGGAAGTATTGGTTAATCGCGGTGAGCTCACTGGTCAATTGCTCGTTGAGCAGTTTGAGGATTTCGGGGTCGCCTTGCATTTCGGCTCCTTTAAACACCATCGGGCTGGGTCAAGTGTCACTGGCGCGGAACAACAACGTGCCTTCACCAAACGTAGTCGAGCGATCCCCGGTGAGCGACCGGTTCGGCCGGTGTTTCCCGGCCCGGTTCGACCCCAGATCCCGAAGTTCGGGATCCGCGACGTCATCGCTGGCCAGCAGCTATGGACTGGCTGCCCTAAGTAAGGTTAGACTGCACTAACCACCGCGGCACCCGTCCGCGGTCCCGAGCGACCCAGAACGGCAGGACCCGATGAGCGAGCACCCGTTGCACTCGCTCATTCTTGCCGCTGACTATCGCGTCGACGATGTGGAATCGATGTGGGAGCGGCTGAAATCGCACCGATCAATTCTCACGGAGCTCTCCGCCCATCACGTCGTCGTGTATTCCTCATTGTGGGAACCGGGCCGCGTGCTGGCCACTGTCGGTATCCACAATGCGAATTCGGTCCGCGAAGTTCTGCGTTCGCCGGCGATATTCGAATTCTTCGACGCCTCCGGCGTGGACGACATCCCCGCGATCTTCGCCGGCGAAGTGGTCGAGAAGATCGAACTCGCCGAACCTCCGCCCGGACAACATGCCGTCGCGTCCGTCGTCGTCGGCGTCGTGACCGCGGTCGAGGACGTGCCCGCCCTCATGGACAAGGTGCACGACGCGGCCGACCGTTTCCGGGATGCCGGCGTGTGCAAGGTGTGGGTGTACCGCGCCTTGGACGACGGCCACGAGGTCCTGATCCTGCAACAAATCGAGACCGAAGCCGCCGCACGTCGCTGGATCGATCACCCCGATGCCGCCGCCGAATGGATGTCGGCCGCCGGATTCGGCGTCTACCCAACGGTTTTCGTGGGCACGCTCGCGCACATCACCTCGATCGAACCGGCCGACGAACCGACCGACGAGGCGGCCGGCTGATGTTCGTCTGCCTGTGTACCGGGGTGACCAGCCAGGTCGTCACCGAACTCGTTGCCGGTGGCGCGACCACGTCGAAGCAGATCGCCGAGAAATGTGGCGCAGGCCTGGACTGCGGCCGCTGCCGCCGCACCGTGCGGGCCATCATCGAATCGGCCCGCACCGACTGTCCGGTGCACAGGGCGGGTTAGCCTCGGGCGTTCCATATCAAGGGCGCCTGCCGGATCCAGCTGCCTTGTTCGACGGCATCGAGGAGGAATCCGGCCAGCTCGGCGCGGTTGACGCGGGGGCCCGGCTTGACGTTGCCGGTCTCCGCCCTTAGGGGGCCGAGGGCCGGCTTGTCGCTGAGTGCGACGGCGCGGGCCAATGTCCAATCCGTGCCCGAGGCGCGCACGAGGTGGTCGAGAGCGTCGTGGTCGGCGAAGCCGACCTTGAGGTTGGACAGCTTGATGACCGCCTTGACCACCGGGTTGAGCCGGTTCCAGTCGTCGCCGGCGCCTTGCGTGGAGGCCAGCACGATCCGCCGGATACCTTGTTCGCCCATCACCGCGAGCGTGTTGCGGGCGGCGTCGGTCATGAACGTCGGCGGGCTGGTGGGCTTGGCCCATGGGTTGTCGGACGCCCTGGCGTTGCCGAGGACGCTGATGACGGCTTGTGTGTCCTGAGCAGCTCTGCGCAGGTCGTCGATGTTCGTGGACGTGCCCTGGACGAGTTCCACGGTGGGCGGGGCTTGGACAGTATCGGGGTTGCGCACCAGGGCGCGGACACGGTGGCCGCGTTCGGCGGCCTGGGCGAGTACGTGGATTCCGGTGCGGCCGCTGCCGCCGAGAACGAGCAGATTGGTCACGGGATTCGCCTCAGCGGGGTCAGGCGACGACGAGGAATCGATATGCGGCAGGTACGACATGTTGAAGCAACTCCAATTCTTACCATTTGTTCGTAACAACATGTTGCGTCAGAATCGGGAGGGGTACAAAAGGCACAGCGATGTGCGTGACGGAAAGGGATGGGCGCCATGCAGGATGGGGCGGCAGTAGCAATGGCGGCCGCGGCCGGTCCCTGCGCGAGCATCCCGGCCGAGCAGATGGAATTCATCCGTCAAGTACTCGACCGAGTCGGTGACAAGTGGAGCATGTTGATCGTCGCCGTTCTACAAGACGGCGCGCTGCGCTACACCGAGCTGCAAGGACAGATTCCCGGCATCTCCCAACGCATGCTCACTCACACCCTGCGTCAACTCCGGCAGGATGGACTGATCACCCGCACCGCCTACGCGGAAGTTCCACCCCGCGTGGAGTACACCCTCGCCCCGCTGGGCCATGGCCTCAACGACATCGTCAAGCAGCTGATCGGCTGGGCCGCCGCCCACCACAACGAGATTCGCGCCAACCGGCGCCGCGCCGAGACCGGCGCGTCCCGATCCTGAACGGATTACCCGAAACAGCTAGCCCTTGCGCCCCACGAACGCGCTCAGCGCATCGGCATTGGCAGCCCCGCCGAGCAGCTCAGCGAACTGGCCGGACTCGCGCTGCGTTGCCGCGACGGTCGCCTCTCGGGTGGGTTCGACCATCGCGTGCTTGACGGCCATCAGGCTCGAAAGCGGCCGCGAGGCAATGATTTCCGCGTGCCGACGCGCTTCCGGCAGCAGGTCGTCGGGCTCGCATACCCGCCACACCAGACCCATGCGCAGCGCTTCTTCGGCGCTCACCCATTCCGACGACAGCAGCAGCCAGGCGGCATTCTGCCGGCCCAGCAACCGCGGCAGCAGGTAGGACGACGCCGCCTCCGAAGCCACACCCAGGCTGGTGAACGGGCATTTGAGCCGCGCGGTGGTCGACATGAACGCCAGATCCGCGTAGCCGAGGATGGTGGTGCCGATACCCAGGCCAACGCCGTTCACCGCACAGATCAGCGGCTTCGGAAATGCCGTCAGTGTCTCGATGAGGCCAGGGAAGCCGTACTCCCCCATCTGATATTCGGGGTTGGTGACCATCTCCTGCATCTCGACCAGGTCGTTACCGGCACTGAAAGCGCGGCCGGAGCCGGTGAGCAGGACGACCGAGACGTCCGGATCAGCCGCGGCGTCTTTGAGGGCGGTCGTCGTCGCGTCGTACAGCGCTTCGCTGAACGCGTTGAGAGCGTCGGGCCGGTTCAAGGTGAGGGTCCGGACCCGGTTGGTGTCGTCGACCTGGACGAGCGCGGCGGGATCGGTCACAGGTTGTCTCCAAACGGGTTTCGCATGATGTAGCGGCTGGTGGGCACGGTGTCCACGTCGACGTTGGCGCCGAAGGCGGACGTGCTGGCGGCCATCTTGCCCGCACGGTCGGCCAGGTCGGCGTCGTCGGCGGCGCCGAAGAAGGCGTGCAGGCTCGCGGTCGCCTCGATGGGGAACAGCTCCTCGACGATGGCGCCGAGCTGTGGGGCGTCGGGCGTCAGCGAACGGACCACCGCGTTCTGCGTATAGCCGAAGGTGGACTGGGTGTCGATCGCCACCTGGGTGTGGTCGATGTGCCAGCGGCGGAACCACTCTCGCTCAGCCATCCCGTCGGGACGGCGCAGCAGCGCGACGTTCGCGAGGCCCGTGGTGCGCGCACCGAGAACACTGGCCGGACCGGCCATCGGGACCGATTCGGTGACCAGATACGCGGCCAGATCGGTGCATTCGGCACGCAAGCGGTCCAGCGCGGCGGTCATCTGAGTGCCGTAGTACTGCTGCGTCCACACACTGATCACCGCGACCACCGGCGGGTCGAGCGTGGTCAGCAACATCAGCGAGTCCCGGACCGCGCCATCTTTGACGTTGACCGCCAACCCGGGCACACCCAGCGCCAGCAGCTCGTCGGCGACCTCGGTGCGCAGACGCTCGCACCAGGCGTCGTCCGCCGTGTCACGCCGCAGCGTGACCATGACCTTCTCCATCGAATCTCCCGGTCAGTCCCGCGCCCAGCGCGGTGTGATGAACACGCCCTCGGCCTCCACCGTGATGCCCTCGGCATCGGCGATGTGGCCGACGGCGTACGTCTTGATGCCTTCGGTCCGCACGATGCGCGCCTCGGTGTGCAGGTCGCCGAGCCGCGTCATGCGCCGGTAGCGCATGGTGAGCGTGCCGGTCAGGCGCGGGCTGCCCGGGAGGCTGGCGCCCTCGCCGAGCACATGGTCGAGGATCATCGCCGACACTCCGCCGTGGACGTGGCCGGGTGGGCCCTCGTATGCCGCGCCCAGGTGGAAGTCGGCGGACACGCTGCCGTCGCCGGCGCGGATGAGGACCACCGGCGGCGCAATCGGGTTACGCACGCCGATCACCGCGTTGCCCCAAGGCATTTCGCTGCCCTGCGCCCCGAACCTGATGCCGAACGAGCCCTCGAGCTGCTGGGCTCGGAGCTGGGCGGTGGCGGCGTTGATCTCGGCCTGCACGGCGGCGATGGCCTCGGCACCGACCTCTGTCCGGATCGTGGCATCGATGAGCTCGCGTACCGACTGCGTCAGCGGTTCGTAGACGGCCCGCATTCGCGCCACCTCGTCGGCGCTCAGCTTCTGCAAAGTGTCTTCGACCACCATTGAACTAGAACACGTTCTAATCGAGCTGTCGAGAGTGGGGTCCCATTGCCTGCGCGCCAATAGATTTCAGACGACCGCGGCGGTTCTCGGAGAGGAAATCGACGCCCTGGATCGCGACGCTGTCAGCAACCAAGGAATACGAGCTCAGCAAATATCACTTGAAAGGCCCGAAACCCGACTTACCGAGACCAACGGTCCGCCACGCCACACCCGCGGAGCGACGACGCGCACCGCCGTGCGAGCACTCGCGGAACCGCCTCGACAACCGCGCCCAAACGCCATCTACCAGCTGCCTAGACTGACGCTCTACCACATTGCCAAATCGCCCCGCCCCACATTTGCCAAACATTCGCACCTTCTGCCGGAATGCTGTACATCACCGCGCCCGCGGATTAAAGTCTCGACACAGGTGCCGTCGGTGAATACGCAGCAAACATCGATGAAAACAAGGGCAATGCGATCCGGAACACTGCGGGCACGCCGGTGGGTCCGGTGTTAAGGAGTTCAGACCGATGCGGCTCGATCCGTTCGCTGGATGCCAGGTCTCACGCGTGACTGTCGTCGACTCGTACGAAGTCGTCCACGCGGGCATCGCGGCCTGGCTCCGCGACGACCGCGCGCTCTGCGCCACCACCGCGTCGTACTACGTCGACACCGAAGAATTTCTGCGAAGCCACCCCGTTCCCGACGACGACGCCCAAGTGGTCGTACTGGGCCTCACCGCGGACGACGCGAACAGCCTTGCCGCCGTGCGCCACCTCACCAATCGCGGATACCACGTCGTGGTGTACTCGCATCTCACCGACCGCGACGTGATTCGCACCGCCATCGACTCGGGCGCCCGGACCTACCTGTTCCAAACCGAGGGCCGGGAGCACCTGCTCAAGGCCATCCGGGCCGCCGTCACCCCGTTCCCGTACGTGGGCCCGAACGTGGCGGCCGCTTTCGACGACCGCAACTTCTGCCTGCGCCCGGTCCTGGCGCCGCGAGAGCAGGAGGTGCTGCTGGCGTGGTTCCGAACGGACAGCAAGGAACTCGTCGCCCAGCAGCTGTTCCTCGCACCCAGCACCGTCCGCACCCATCTGCAGCGCATCCGGGCCAAGTACATCGCCGCCGGCCGCCCGGCCGGCACCAAAGCCGCGCTGGTCGCGCGGGCCATTCAAGATCGGATCATCAGCATCGACGATCTGTGACTCCGTAAACTTCGCGCCATGACCGTCACCGCCGATGATCTGCGCCACCTGAATCGCTGCGTCGAACTGGCCCGCGAGGCGTTGGAGGACGGCGACCAGCCGTTCGGCTCGCTACTGGTGGACGCCGACGGTGTCGTGGTCTTCGAGGACCGCAACCGGGTTTCGGGCGGCGACCAGACGCAGCATCCCGAATTCGCCATCGCCCGTTGGGCGGCAACCAATCTCGATCCCGTGCAGCGGGCCGCCGCGGTGACATACACCTCCGGCGAACATTGCCCGATGTGCTCTGCCGCGCATGCCTGGGTGGGTCTGGGCCGCATCGTCTACGCGACGTCGTCGGCGCAACTGGGCGCCTGGCTCGCCGAATGGGGCGTCGCACCCTCCCCCGTTGCGGCGCTGCCGATTTCAGCAGTTGCACCCGGAGTGCCCATCGACGGCCCGGTCGACGAACTCGCCGCCACCATGAAGGACCTGTACGAAGCGTGCTTCCGGCCCTGAGCCCTGTTCCGAGTCGTAATCGTTAACCAATTGCGATGTCTCTCTTCGGCATCGGTCCATGGAACCGTGGCGTCGCGGTGCTTCACTGGTAACCACGGGAGCCTGCCGTTACCCCCGAGACGGCAGGCTCCCGCTCTCGTGCGCAGGGCGGGACCGCCGCATAATGTCGTCGCCGTGAGCGAGGCACAGTCCATGAGACCCATCATCCGCGGCATCCTCCTGGACATCGCTCCGCCGCTGATCGCCTACTACGGACTGCGCGCCGCGGGCATCTCGGAATATGTCGCCCTGCTCACCGCCACCGTGCTGGCCGGCACCAAGGTCGCCTATGACGCGATCCGGACCCGGCGCCTCGATCCGTTCGCCGGCTATCTGATGCTGAACTTCGGCCTCAGCCTGGCCGTCGGGCTCAGCACGTCGGACGCCCGGCTGCTGCTCGCCGGCACCACACTGGTCGGCGGAATCGGCGGGTTGGTCTTCCTCGGCAGTTGCGTGATCGGCACGCCGCTCACGCAGGTCGTGGGAGAACGGCTTCAGGGCGGACCGCAGGACACCAGTGCGACTGCCGTCACATATCGCCGCCGGGTGCACATTCTGCTCTCAGCGATGTGGGGCGTCGGCCTGATCCTCGGGACCGGGGTGCAGCTGGTGGTCATCTTCGCCACGTCGGTGGACGTCGCCAACGCCCTGGCCTCGGCGTTGTCACTCGCAACCACCGGCGTGCTGATGACCGCGACGTTCCTCGTCGGCAAGCGGGCCCGCACCAGGTGGGACGAGCGGGACGAAGCTGTCCTGGAGACCGCGGAACAAATCACCGACCCCAAAGGTTGAGCGCAGGAGATTCAACTTTGGAGGTACGGATGTCTGACGCCACAGCAGCGCCCATCGCTGTTCCCGTCCTGTTTGTCACCGAGCCGATCGTCCTGCCGGGCATGGTCGTGCCCATCGAGCTCGATGAGGCGGCGCGTGCCGCGGTGGATGCGGCCCAGGCCGCTGCCGCCACCGGCGAGGCAGGCAAGCTGCTCATCGCACCCCGCCTCGACGACCGCTACCCCACGCACGGCGTCCTGGCGTCGATCGTCCAGGTCGGCCGGGTGCCCGGCGGCGGTGCGGCGGCCGTCGTCCGCGGCGAACGTCGCGCGCACATCGGCTCCGGCACCACCGGACCGGGTAGCGCGCTGTGGGTGGAGGTCGACGAGGTCGAAGAGCCCGCGGCCACCGACGAGACCCGTGCGCTGGGCGCCGAATACAAGAAGCTGCTGCTGGCGGTGCTGCAACGCCGGGAAGCCTGGCAGATCATCGATGCGGTCAACCAGATCAGTGAGCCATCGGCGCTGGCCGACACCGCCGGCTACGCGTCGTACCTGACCGATGTGCAGAAGCGCGAGCTGCTGGAGACCGCGGACACAGCGGTCCGGCTGCGCAACCTCATCGAATGGACCGGCACGCACCTGGCCGAAGTCGAGGTCAACGACAAGATCGCCGAGGATGTCCGGTCCGGAATGGACAAGCGGCAGAAGGAATTCCTGCTGCGCCAGCAGCTGGATGCCATCCGCAAGGAGCTGGGCGAGCTGGACGGTAGCGCCGGGGCCGAGGAGCCCGCCGACTACCGGACCCGCATCGAGGCGGCCGAGCTGCCCGAGCAGGTGCGGGACGCGGCGCTGCGTGAAGTCGGCAAGCTGGAGCGGTCCAGCGAGCAGACACCCGAGGCGGGCTGGATCCGCACCTGGCTGGACACCGTGCTGGACCTGCCGTGGAACGAGCGCACCGAGGATTCGACGGATCTGACTGCCGCCCGGGCGATCCTGGATGCCGACCACCACGGACTGGACGACGTGAAGGACCGCATCGTCGAGTACCTGGCGGTGCGGGCCCGCCGTGCCCAGCGCGGCATGGCCGTCGTCGGCGGCCGGGGTTCGGGCGCCGTCATGGTGCTGGCCGGTCCGCCCGGCGTCGGCAAGACGTCGTTGGGCGAGTCGGTGGCACGTGCGCTGGGCCGCAAGTTCGTCCGCGTCGCCCTGGGCGGTGTGCGCGACGAGGCCGAGATCCGCGGGCACCGGCGCACCTACGTCGGCGCACTGCCGGGCCGCGTCGTGCGGGCCATCGGCGAGGCCGGTTCCATGAATCCCGTTGTGCTGCTCGACGAGATCGACAAGGTGGGCTCGGACTACCGCGGCGATCCGGCGGCGGCGCTGCTGGAGGTGCTGGACCCGGCGCAGAACCACACGTTCCGGGATCACTACCTGGACCTGGATCTGGACCTGTCGGATGTGGTGTTCCTGGCGACGGCCAACGTCATCGAGAACATCCCCAGCGCGCTGCTGGACCGTATGGAATTGATCACGCTCGACGGCTACACCGAGGACGACAAGGTCGCCATCGCCCGGGATTACCTGCTGCCCCGGCAGGCCGAGCGGGCGGCGTTGACCACGGACGAGGTGACGGTGACGGACGCGGCGCTGCGCAAGATCGCCGCCGACTACACCCGCGAGCCGGGCGTGCGACAGTTCGAGCGACTGCTGGCCAAGGCACTGCGGAAGGTGACGACGCGGCTGGCGTCCGGGGTCGACGCGGTCACTGTCGATGAACCGGAGCTGGTCGAGTACCTGGGCCGTCCGCGGTTCATGCCGGAGTCGGCCGAGCGCACCGCGGTGCCGGGCGTGGCGACCGGCCTGGCCGTCACGGGCATGGGCGGCGACGTCCTCTACATCGAGGCCGGCTCGAACGACGGCGAACCGGGTCTGCAGCTGACCGGTCAGCTGGGCGACGTGATGAAGGAGTCGGCGCAGATCGCGCTGTCCTACGTGCGGTCGCACGCGGCGGAGCTGGGTGTCGATCCGAAAGCGCTGGATCGCCGCATCCACGTCCACGTGCCCGCGGGCGCGGTGCCCAAGGACGGTCCGTCCGCGGGCGTCACGATGGTGACCGCGCTGGTCTCCATGGCGACCGGACGCCAGGTTCGCTCCGACGTCGGGATGACGGGCGAGGTCACGCTGAACGGGCGGGTGCTGCCCATCGGTGGGGTCAAGCAGAAGCTGATGGCAGCCCAACGTGCCGGGCTGACAACGGTTTTCATCCCGTCGCGCAACGAGCCGGATCTGGACGACGTGCCGGCCGAGGTCCTGGACGCACTCGATGTGCGGCCCATGACCGACGTGGCCGACATCATCGCCCTGGCGCTGGAGCCGGCCGCGGAGACAGCCACGGTGGCGGCCTGACAATCGAATGACGCGGGCGGGCTCAAATGCTCCTGTTCACCTCACGGTGGTAGGACATTTGGGCCTGTTCGCGTTAGATGAGCACATGCCCAACCTCAACGAAGTGAAACGCCGCGTGGTCCACACTGTCCAGCGTCGCCTCGTCAACCCCGTGGGCCGGCAGTTGCCGGTGACCATGCTGGAGACCATCGGGCGCAAGTCCGGCGAACCACGGCACACCGCGATCGGCGGCCGGGTGATCGACGGTGCGTTCTGGCTGGTGTCCGAGCACGGCGACCACGCCGACTTCGTCCGCAACATCAAGGCGAATCCCGCTGTGCGCGTACGCATCAACGGTGACTGGCGCAGCGGCACCGCCCACCTGGTACCCGGCGACGATCCGGTTGCCCGGCTGCGGCAACTCCCCCAGCTGAACAGCGCCGTGGTCCGGGTGATGGGCACCGACCTGCTGTCGGTGCGCGTCGACCTGGACTGATTCTCAGGCGATGTCGGCCGACGGCGGGACGTCGGCCAGGTGGATCGCGCGGTGCTCGATGAGTTCGTGGATGCGGTCGGGACCGAGCCGGGCGCGGAAGTCCTTGACGGTGTAACCGACGACGACCCCGTCCGTGACGGCACGCACCGTCGCCGTGCGCGGAATGCCGAACAGCGGCCCGATCTCGCCGAAGTACTCGCCCGGTCCGGCGGTGAACAGCAGCATCGTCTCGCCATCGGGCATCTCACGGGTGATCTCGAACCGGCCCTCCTTGACGACGTAGATCAGATCGCCGATGGTGGTCTGCTCGAACACCAGATCACCCGCGTCGAGCTCGAAGACCTCGGGCTCACGTTCCGTGCTCGAGACGGTCGGGACGAGTTCGACCACGCGGTCCGCCAACGGCAGCATGCGGCTGTCATGGGTGGCGACCACCACGACGCGGTCGTCGGCCAGTTCCCGGATGAGCCGCAACACCTCTTCGACCTGGATGAAGTCCAGATGCGCCGTCGGCTCGTCGGCGAGGATCAGCGGCGGATCCAGCGCGATGGCCCGGGCCACCGCAACCCGCTGTTGCTGCCCGCCGGACAAGTCGCCCGGCCGGTGCGTCATCCGATGTGACAGCCCGACGCGGTCCAGCAGTTCCGCGGCGCGCTGCCGGGCCGCGCCGCGGCTCATCCCCGCCGCGCGCATCGGCACCATCACGTTCTCCGCGGCCGTCAAGCTGGGCACCAGATTGAAGGCCTGGAACACGATGCCGACGGTGTTGCGGCGGTAGTCGGTGAGGGCCTTGGGTCCGAGTGCGGTGACGTCGATGCCGTCGAACAGGATCTGGCCCGACGTGGGCTTGAGGATCCCGCCCATGCACGAGAGCAGTGTCGTCTTGCCACAACCGCTGGGCCCCAACAGGATCGCCAGTGATCCGGCCGACAGCTCGAGTTCGAAATCATCGATGGGCCTGACCTTGTCCGCGGACTTGCCGTACTCCACCACCAGGTCGCGAATCTGTAAGCCGCTCATGGTCTATGGCCCCCCGAATGCCATCGCCGGATCGATTGTCACTGCTCTACGCATGCCCGCCAGGCTGGCGACGAGCCCGATGGTGATGGCCACGACGGGCAACAACAGGTAGGCCCCGGCCGGCACGTCCACCCGCATCGGGAACATCGGGCCGAGCACCATCGCCAGCAGCACCCCGATTGCCGCGGAGAAAACGGCAACTAAAACGGCCTGCATCGCCAGCCCAGCCATCATCGAATTCGTCTTCACCCCAACGGCTTTGAACACCGCAAAGTCCCGCGTGCGTTCCATGGCCGACATGTAGATGAACATGCCGATGATCGTCGCGGCCACCACCCAGAGCAGGACGGCCATGATGCTGATGGCATCGACTGCGACCTTCAGCGGCCGCATCATGTCGTCGATCGCACCGCGGCGGTCCACCAACCGGTAACCGTCGAGCGCCTTGGTCGGGTGGCCCCGGATGCCGACCGACGCGATGACAGGCTGCCCGCCGTACACCAGGCGCTGCGCGCCCACGGTCGTCAGGAACAGGTTGGGCTGTTGCGCCAGCACGGTGGAGTTGTTGACGATTCCCACCACCTGCAGCGTGTGCGACGCGATGTGCATCTGGTCGCCGATCCGGCGACCAAGCGTCGACGACACCGCGATCTCGTCGGGTGTGGCGGGCGGGCGGCCCTGCGACATCGCCGGCATGCCGGGCCCGGTGGTCGGGGCGCCGAACAGGTTCATGGTCCGCGGGGTGCCGTTGTCGAGCGCCGTCGTGCCCGCATAGACGACCGCGGCCGCCGCCTGGACGCCCGGAAGCTTCTGTGCGCGTTCGACTTCGGTCTGAGCGAATGGCGACGAGCCCAGGAACGGTCCGGCCGCCCCGTTCTGGATCATGAAGTAGTCGATGCCGAGGGCGTTGACCGTGTTACTGGCCTCCACCCGGAACCCGTTGGCCAGGCCGGTGAGCACCAGGGTCATCGCGAACACGAAGGAAGTTCCGACGACCGCGATGAGAAATCGGCGGCGCCGCCACTGCAGGTCCCGCACCGCCGCGATCAGCACCTGTGGAATCTAACGTGTTCGCTGACCGTGCTGCGGCAAGATAGCCAAAGCCGACGGTGCCGCCTGATCGGTGCCAGACTGACCACATGCCCTACGACGAGGATCTGGCCAACCGGATCCGTGAGCTGCTCGGTCCGGTTGGCGGCATCGAAGAAAAACGGATGTTCGGCGGGCTGGCTTTTCTTCTCAACGGCCACATGTCAGTGGCGGCGAGTCGTGACAGTGGCCTGTTGGTCCGGGTTGCGCCCGACGACACGGACAAGTTGCTGGGACGCGACCACGTCGAGCTGATGGTGATGGGTGGCCGCGAGCTGCGCGGTTGGTTGCGCGTGGCGCCGGACGGCCTGAAAACCAAACGGCAGCTTCAGGGCTGGGTCGACCGGGGCATCGGTTACGCGGGGACGCTGCCGCCCAAGTAGGCGTTTGCGCACCGCGCGGCCGGGTATGCCATGGGATATGGCACGGGATCGACAGATCGTCGCGCGGTTGCTCGACGCAGCCGGTACGACGTATGCCGAAGACGCCGGGATCACGCTCCGCGACAAGCCGATGCCGCTGTTCAAGCTGCTGTCGTTGTGCATGCTCGCCAGCAAGCCCATCGCCGCGGACGTCGCGGTCGCCGCGGCGCGCGAATTGTTCCGCGCCGGGCTGCGTACCCCTGCCGCCGTTCTCGATGCCGACCGAAAGCAGATGATCCGCGCCTTCGGACGCGCGGGATATGCCAGGTACGACGAGAGTTCGGCCACCCGCATGACGCGCATCGCGACCCGGGTCACCGACGAGTATGGCGGCGACCTGCGCAACCTGCGGGTCAGGGCCCACCACGACGTGAAGGCGGCCGGCAAGGCCCTGCAAGAGTTCGACGGGATCGGGCGGACGGGCGCCGACATCTTTCTGCGCGAAATCCAGGACGTCTGGACCTGGGCGCAACCGTATTTCGATGATCGAGCGCTCTCGACCGCGAAGTCGCTGGGCCTGCCGACCGACGCGCAGACGCTTGGTGGTCTGGCCCCGAACCGGAATGCCCGGCTGGCCGCCGCACTCGTCCGCGCGTCACTCGACGACGACCTGCGCCGGCGTATCGAAACCTAGCTCCGCAAGCACACATTCACATCGACGAAGGGAATCTCGACATGGCCGGCTCACCCACATTTGTGATCATCGGCGGCGGGCTGGCGGGCGCAAAGGCCGCGGAATCGCTGCGCAGCAAGGATTTTGGCGGACAGGTGGTGTTGTTCGGCGCCGAAGACCGACTGCCCTACGAACGCCCGCCGCTGTCCAAAGAATTCATGGCAGGCAAGAAGACCGTCGAAGAGTTCACCGTGCAGCCGAAGAGCTGGTACGCCGAACACGACGTCGACCTCCGTCTGGGCACCGAGATCACCACGATCGACCGCACCGCGCACATGGTTGCCTTCGATTCCGGCGATCACGAGCACTACGACAAGTTGTTGCTGGCCACCGGATCCCGCGCCCGCAAGCCACCGATCCCCGGCTCCGACGCCGACGGCGTGTACTACCTGCGGACCATCGACGACGCCACCGAACTGTTGGCTCAACTCTCCGAAGGCCGGCGGCTGGCGATCGTCGGGGCCGGCTGGATCGGGCTCGAGGTCGCGGCCAGTGCCCGCGGGCTGGGCGCCGACGTCACGGTAGTCGAATCCGCTGCGCTGCCGCTGCAGGCCTCCCTGGGCCGGGAAGCCGGTGAGGTGTTCGTCGGCCTGCACCGGGACCACGGTGTCGATCTGCGGTTGGACACGACGGTCGATGAGATCACCACCGCCGATCACCGGGCCACGGGGCTGCGACTCGGCGATGGGTCCACCGTCGAAGCGGACGCGGTCCTCGTCGCGGTCGGCGCCCAGCCGAACGTCGACTTCGCCGAACGCTCCGGGCTGGTGATCGCCGACGGCGGCCTCGCCGTGGACGAATCACTCAAGACCAGCGACGACGACGTCTTCGCCGTCGGCGACATCGCCGCCGCCGAGCATCCGTTGTTCGGCGTCCCGATCCGCACCGAGCACTGGGCCAATGCCCTCAAGCAGCCGGCGGTCGCCGTGGCCGGAATGCTGGGCACGCCAGGCACTTACGATGAGTTGCCGTACTTCTTCACCGACCAGTTCGATCTCGGGATGGAGTACGTCGGCTACGCACCGCAGTACCAGATGGTCGTCACCCGCGGCGATCTCGGCACCCGCGAATTCACGATGTTCTGGCTGGACGGCGGACACCGCGTGCTGGCCGGCATGAACGTCAACGTGTGGGAAGGCCTCGACGACATCAAGAAGATCATCCGGTCGCAGCGACCGGTCGACGTCGGGGTGCTCGCCGATCAGTCTGTTTCGTTGTCCACGTTGAGTGGGTAGGACCACCTCCGCCGCATAGCTTCCCGCGCACCTAGCATCGGTACAGCTGTGAGGATCGCCACCTCACAAATGCCGACGAGGGAGCGTCTACTGGGTGTGAAAGCCAAACCGCCCTTCGAGACCGTGGTGCGCGACCATGGCCCCACGGTCTTTCGGGTCTGTTGCGCCGTTGTCGGTGCGCACGACGCCGACGACGCCTGGTCAGAGACGTTCTTGGCAGCCCTGAAGGCCTATCCCGATCTACCGGTGGCGGCGAATCTCGAGGCCTGGCTGGTGACCATCGCACACCACAAGGCCATCGACATCACCAGAGCCCGGACCCGCCGGCCGATTCCCACTGACGTCGTACCCGAGCCATCGCGGCCCGGCGAGACCCGCGACTTCGATGACCTGGCCGCCGCGGTCGACGGGCTGCCGTCCAAACAGAAGCACGCCGTGGCGTACCACTACCTCGCGGGACTGCCCTACAACGAGATCGCCGAGATTCTCGGCGGCACCACCGCGGCCGCACGCCGCGCCGCCAGCGACGGCATCGCCACGCTCCGACGCACCTACCTCGCCGAACTCGTCGAAGTTGCCGCGCCGCCGCGGAACACCGGAAGGAGCCCGCAATGATCAACGGCGAAATCATCACCAGCGACCTGGAGCGCAGCACCGGCATCGACCCGGACCGGATGGCCGAACTGCACACCCAGCTGACCGCGGCCGCCCAGCGCGACGGGGTCCTCGACCTCGCCTACCGCACCGTGGACAGCCCCGTCGGACCGCTGCTCCTGGCAGCCACCGACCAGGGCCTGGTCCGTGTCGCCTACGCCGCCGAAGACCATGACGCCGTGCTGCAGCAGCTTGCCGACAAGGTGAGCCCGCGCATCCTGCGGGCGCCGGCCCGACTCGACGCGGTGGCCCGTGAACTCGACGAGTACTTCGCCCGGGCCCGCCGAGTCTTCGACGTCCCGCTGGATTGGCGGCTCGCCGCCGGATTCCGCGCCGCCGTGCTGCACCATCTGCCGGAGATCGGTTACGGGCAGACGGCCAGCTACGCGGCCGTCGCCGCGCTGGCCGGCAGCCCCAAGGCCGTCCGCGCCGTCGGCACGGCATGTGCGAAAAACCCACTGCCCGTAGTGGTTCCGTGCCATCGGGTGGTCCGCAGCGACGGTGCGATGGGCGGTTACCTCGGCGGCCCGGCGGCCAAGCGTCTCCTGCTGGATCTGGAGGCCGCGGCGTGAGCGTCTGGCAGCAGCGCGTCGCCGGCACCGACTGGGGCGCCGTCCGCACCGAACTCGAGACCGTCGGCGGCGCACTCACCGGACCTCTCGTCACCCCGGCCGAGGCCGCCGGGCTGGCGGCGATCTACCCCGATGCGGCCCGATTCCGGTCGACCATCGACATGGCCCGTTACCGGTTCGGCGAAGGCCAGTACCGCTACTTCCACCGGCCCTACCCCGAGCTCGTTACCGAGCTCAAGTACGCGCTCTACCCTCGGCTGCTGCCGATTGCCCGCGACTGGTGGACAAGGCTGCGCCGCGATCCACCATGGCCCGACAGTTTCGACGACTGGCTCCAGACCTGCCACCGAGCGGGCCAAACGAGAACCACCGCGTTGCTGCTGAAGTACGGTGCCGGCGGCTGGTGCGCACTGCACCAGGACCTGTACGGGGACTTGGTCTTTCCGCTTCAGGTCGTCATCAACCTGACCCGCCCGGAGGTCGACTACACCGGGGGCGAATTCCTGTTGTACGAGCAGCGGCCCCGCGCTCAGTCGCGCGGCTCCGCCATCTCCATCCCGTTCGGGCACGGGCTCGTCATCACCACGCGCGAACGTCCGGTGGCATCGAAAAGAGGGTGGGCCGTCGGCCCTGTACGCCACGGTGTTTCGACCCTGCGCTCGGGATCCCGCATGACCCTCGGCCTGATCTTCCACGACGCCGCGTGAGCCGGTACACGCTCATGGACGCCCACGGCCGGCCCTACGCCAGTGCGACACCGGGGCGCCTGGGCGGCCACCGGCGCAACAAGCTCTACGGGCGACTCGATTGCCCGTCGGCACTGCGGGCCATCGCCGCCGGCGGCTACCGCGCCAACCGGGTGTTCTTCGCCGACGAAACCGATGCCGTCGCTGCGGGATACCGCCCGTGCGCGGTGTGCCTACCCGAGGAGTATCGGCGGTGGAAGCGCCGTCACTGATTCCGCGCGAGCACGTCAATCCAGCCCAGCGGTGCCGTCCGGTTTGACGGTCACGGTCGCGCCGGCGAGATCCTCGCGGGTGCTGGCCGCGGCCTGCGATGCATCGGTGATCACCGCCAACGCCCGGCTGCCGCTGGGCGTGCGGACGGCGACGAACACCTTCTCGGGAGCACCCTCTCGGGTCACCGGCGTCGTCCACGTCTCGACGGTCCCGGTGCCCGACCAATCGGCCTCTGCCACCACCGTCGGTTCGGCGTCGACCTCCGATTGCACGTCTTCCCAACGGAATTCGTGTGCGGGCGGCTGCGTGCTGTAGACGCCGAAGCTGTGTTTGGTCAGGTACCCGCCGTTGGCGGTGATGAGGCCGACCTGGCCGGGTTGGGCCGTCAGCCGCTCGGCCATGGTGGCGATCGAATGCGAGACGTAGTTGTTCCACGGCCCGCCCGCGAACGTCAGACCACCGGTCACCGTCAGCGGCCGCGCCGGATCATCGAGACCCAGACCGAGCTCTCGCGCGGCCACCTGCACCGCCGACGGGAAGCACGAGTACACGTCGACCGCGTCGATGTCGTCGATGCCGAGGCCGGCGAGTTGCAGCGCCCGACGGCCGGCGATCCGGATGGCCGGCGACCCGGAGAAACTGCCGCGTTCACCCAGCACGTACGGATCATGCGCATCGGTACCCGCGTGCGGGAAAACCCAACGGTCCTTGGGAATCTGCAGCGCTTCGGCCTTGGCTACCGAGGTCAGGATCAGGGCGGCCCCCTGGTCGACCATGTTGTTGGAGTTCATCAGCTTGGTGTACGGCCAGCTGATCATCCGGTTGTCCGGTCCGGGTTGCCAGATCTGTTCGGCGGGCACTGCCTCGTGGCTCCAGGCGTGCGGATTGCTTGCGGCCACTTGACTGAATCGCGCCCACAGCTCGCCGATCCGGCGGCGGTGCTCATCGGGGGCCTCCCCTGCAGCGATCCGCAGCGCCTGCTCGAACATCGGATACACGTGCGACGGCGCCACCAGACCGATCCGAAGTTCGGCCGGGCCCACCATGTCCACGTCGGGGTCGCTCGGCGCCATCGGCACCGACTGGTCCTGCTCGGTTCCCGCCAGCCGCTCACCACGGGCCTTCAACCGCGTCCGGGTCCGCCAGGTCTCCCCGCCCGCGATCAGCACCACGCCGCTGTGGCCCTGCTGAATGTCCAGGCACGCCTGGTTCACCAGCGACTGCGGCACATTGCCGCCGACCGGGCTGTACCGCGTGACGGCATCGGGCGCCCCGATGCGCTGGGCCAGCAGCAGGCCGGGGTCGCGGTAGCGCAGCGAGAACACGTTGACGATCCGCACCGCATCGACCGCCTCGAGAACGCGGGCGTCCGCAGCGGCGCGGGCCGCGGCCACCATCAGGTCGACCGGCTCGCCGCCCGGATTCTCGTCGTACTGGTTGACCTGGCCGTAGCCGACGAGCACCGGCGTTCTGGGATCAAGGGGCACTGAGGGATTCCTCTCCGGCTGCGGGCCCTGTGAGTGGCCCCACACCCCACGTTAGTGGGTCGTCGCCAACGGTTGTGACCTGGCCTTTGTCGAGGATCGGTACACTCGCCACAGATGATCGACGCCGCGGCAGCCGCCGCCACACCATGCCTACCGACCGGCTCCCCAGCCGTGCGGCATCCGCGCGTGTACATCGACGTGGCCGTAGTCGTGGCCGTCCTGGTCGCGACCAACCTGCTCGCCCACTTCACCACCCCCTGGGCGAACATCGTCGTGGTGCCGCTGGCGGCGCTCGCGCTGGTGGCCCTGGTGCGCAAACGAGGCCTCGGCTGGACCGAGCTCGGCCTCGGCCGCGCGCACTGGCGGACCGGCATGCGCTACGCGCTCGGCGCGATTCTGCTCGTCGGATCGATCGTCGCGGTGGGCGTCCTGTTGCCCTGGACCCGGCCCATGTTCCTCAACAACCATTACGCGACCGTCTCCGGCGCCCTACTGGCCTCGATGATCGTCATCCCGCTGCAGACCGTCATCCCGGAGGAACTGGCGTTCCGCGGCGTCCTGCACGGCACACTCGACCGCGCCTGGGGCTTCCGTGGTGTCGCCGCCGCCGGCTCGCTGCTGTTCGGGCTCTGGCACATCGCCACCTCGCTGGGGCTGACCAGCAGTAACGTCGGATTCACCCGCGTGCTCGGCGGCGGGGTGGCCGGCATGGTCGCCGGAGTCGCCATGGCGGTCGTCGCCACGGCCGCCGCGGGATTCGTCTTCACCTGGCTGCGGCGCCGCTCGGGCAGCCTGCTCGCCCCGATCGCTCTGCACTGGTCACTGAACGGCATGGGCGCACTCGCTGCGGCCGCGGTCTGGCACTTCAGCTAGGCAGCCGGGGATTGGCCCCCTAACCGTCACCAGATCGCTGCGTTTCAGACGTCGTTGCGGCTCGCCGAACGGGGCTAGCCTCGAGTTGTATCAGTCAATCGAAAGGTCATGGCAATGATGCATATCGTTTGGTTGCTTCTACTCGGCCTCATCGTCGGGGCCATCGCCCGGTTCGTCGTTCCTGGTAAGGACGAGATGGGGTGGATTCTCACGTGCGTGCTGGGCGTCGCCGGGGGTTACGTCGGCGGCACGTTGAGCAGCGTCGTCTACGCGCCGCACAAGCTCGACTTCCGCCCGCCGATCGAGCACTCCTTCTGGGGTGCACTCCTCGGCGCGATCATCCTGGTGCTGATCTACCGCTTTGTGAAGTCAAAGAGTTCGGCCTAGAACCCGCACCGAAAAGAATGAGGACCGTGCCCGATCGGGCACGGTCCTCATTCTTTGGGCGACTATCCGGCCGGGGCCATCTCCGGCGGCGCGTTCGTCACCGGCACCGGCACGCCGACCATCGGGTGGGCCGGATCGGCGGGCTTGGGCGGGGCGTTCGGGTCGACCGGCGGCGGAGGCGGCGGGTTCCACGGACGGATCGACTGCGCCAGCGTCACCGCGGCGGCCTTGTCGACCGGGTGGTTGCCCGACCCCAGCCACACCACGAACCACCGCTGCGGGTTGCGCTGGCTGCGGATGGTGGCGTCCGGCGGCGGGTTGCCGACGACCCCGGCCCAGATCTGGCCGTTCGGCTTACCGGTGTCGGTGAACTTCACCTCGTAGAACGAAGCCGCACCCGGCAGGGAGCCGGCGGTCAGTGCGGTGGTCTCCTGGCCGACACGCGTGCCCGGGAAAGGCATGAAGAATTCACCCATGTCCGAGGCCAAGCGGTTGGCGGCCTTGCCGTTGTCGGATTCGGCACCGGCGAACAGCTTCAGGTCCAGCCGGCCCAGCAGCACGCTGGTGTCACTCGGGGCCTGCTCCGAACCCGCGGCCGGGACCTTGGTCAGCAGCGCCTGACCGTACGACAGCTGCGTCGCGTCGGCGATCTTCCAGCCTTGCGGCACAACGTAACTGAAGCCGCCGGCGTCGTTGTTGACGCGGCCGGGCTCAGCCGGCGGCGCGGGGGCGGCACCTGGCGCCGCGGGCGCCGCCGGTGCGCCGGGAGCGGCCGGTGGTGGCGGTGCGTTGGGGTCGGCCGGCGGCGCGGCCGGGTCCGCTGCGGGCGGCGGCGGCGGAGCGTCGACCGCCGGCGCCGGGGCAGGCGCCGGTTCACCGGCCGGGACGGGTGCCGGAGCAGGAGCCGGGGCGGGCGCGGGAGGCGGTGGCACAGGATCGGCGTAGGAGATCGCACTCGGCAGCGCGATGGCCGCGGCCGCCGCACCGGCCACAGCAGCAGTCAGTGATTTCGGAAGACGTTTGCGGGCACTTGTCCGCGCATCCGGGTGTCGCATGGGGACGAAAATACAGTGTTACCGGCGTGACGCAAGTGCGAGTTGCGGCTAATTCCCTCCAGTGTCGGTTAGCTCGGTTCCGGCATCCCGACAGACCACAGCGATATTGCGCGGTTGCTGAGGCGCCGCAGCGCCGCGCCCAGGCCCCGGACGGGCCGGGCGTGCCGTCACGCGGGCCGAATCGCCACGTCCCGCGGGTCCACGCGGAAGTACACCTGCTCCCCCGGAATAAGCCGCAGACCGGCCGCGATTTCCGCGCTGATGTCGGCCGCCAGGCCCCCGCTGCCGTCGTCGGGCGCCTCGGCGCGCACGCGGATGACCGGGCCGCGGTGATCAAGTTCCGCCACACCCACCGCGGCCACGTTCACGTCGTCCGCGGGCAGTTCCCGGGACACCGAGACCGCCGCCGGAGCGAACACCGCGATCGCGGCACCACCAGGAGTCAGGTCCGGCCCGGAGATGCCGCGCCACCTCTGCCCCGCGGCCAGCACCGAACCCCCGTCGTCCCCGGCACGCCCGCTCACCAGATTCACGCCCGCGAACCGCGCACCGAATGCCGTCCGCGGCGCCGTCAGGACATCGGCGACGGCGCCCGATTCGACGATGCGTCCGCCCTCGATGACAACAACCCGATCCGCGAGCGTCACGACGTCGAGCAGATCGTGGCTGACCAGGACCGAACTGCGTCCACCCATCGCCAGCACGCCACGCAGCAGGCGGCGCATCGCCGAGGCGGCCGCGACGTCGAGGCCGGACAGCGGTTCGTCCAGCAGCAGCACGTCGGGTTCGGCCGCCAGCGCCCGGGCCAATGCGACCCGCTGGGCCTGGCCACCCGACAGCTGTCCCGGTCGACGACCAGCCAGGTCAGCGGCGCCGACCTCGTTGAGCCAGCGCTCGGCCATCTGCCGCGCCTCGGTGTGCGTGCCCCGGCGACGGTGCTGCCGCGCACGTGGCCCGAAAGCGACGTTGGCAGCGACCGTCAGGTGCGGAAACAGCGCCGGGTCCTGCAGCAGCAGGCCGACCCGCCGGTTGTGCACCGCGACGTGCAGTCCGGACGCGCTGTCGGTGAGACGGTGTTGTCCCACGGTCACCGTGCCCACGTCAGGCCGCAACAGGCCCGCGATCAGGTGCAGCACGCTGGATTTTCCGGCGCCGTTGGGTCCGATGACGGCCACCACCTCACCGGCGGCGACCTCGAAATCCACGTCGATGCCACGGGCATCGATGACCGCACGAACCGAGAGGCCGCCCGTCACTGCCGGCTCTCCGCCTCGAACGGCCCGCGCCCGAACCGGGCGCCGCCCATGGCGAGAACCACCACGGCGGCGACCACGACCAGCACCAGCGACAATGCCACCGCCGCGTCGGCATCGGCCTCACGCTGCAGATAGATCTCCAGCGGCAGGGTCCTCGTCACCCCTTGCCGAGAACCCGCGAACGTCAGCGTCGCGCCGAACTCACCCAGCGACCGCGCGAAGGCCAGCACCGAACCCGATGCCAGTCCCGGCGCCAGCATCGGCAGCGTGACCCGCCGCCACACCGTGGTCGGCCGGGCGCCCAGCGTGGCGGCGACCGCTTCGTACTGCGTCCCAGCCGTGCGGGCCGCGCCCTCGAGCGCGATCACGAGAAATGGCAGCGAGACGAACGTCTGCGCCAGCACGACCGCCGTCGTCGAGAACGCGATGTGCACCCCCGCCGCGTCCAGGTACTTGCCGATCAGTCCCAACCGGCCGAAGGCGTACAGCAGCGCGATACCGCCGACGACGGGCGGCAACACCAGCGGCAGCAGGATCAGCGGGCGGGTCCAGCGCACCACCTGAGAGCCACTGCGCGCCAAGACCAGCGCCATAGGTACACCCAGCGCCACGCAGAGCAGGGTGCTGGCGGCGGCGGTCTTGAGGCTCAGGACCAGCGCGGTCACCGACGACTCGCTGCTGATCAGGTCCAGGAACCGCGACCAGTCGACCTTCGCCGCGACCGCGATCAGCGGCAGGACGACGAAGAGCGCACCCAGCGCCGCGGGGACATAGATCCAGCGCGGCAGTCCGGGGTTCAAGGCTTTGCGAACCCGAATTGGGCCAGGGTCTGACGGCCCGCGTCGCTCGTCACCAGGTCGACGAACCGCTGTGCGGCCGCCGCGTCCGCCGACGACTTCAGCACCCCGATCGGGTAGATGTTCACCGCTGACGCCGCCTGCGGGAAGTCGACCTTGGTCACCTTGTCGCCGGCCGACTTGGCGTCGGTCTGATAGACCACGCCGGCGTCGGCCTGGCCGCTGGTGACCTTGTTCAAGACGTCGGTCACCGAGGTCTCCTCGCTGACCGGCTCCAATTCGACGCCGACGATCTTCTCCACCTTCCGCGTCGCCGTACCGCACGGCACCTGACGCGCACACACCACGACGTTCAGTCCCGCTTGGGCCAGGTCACCGAAGTTGTTGAGGTGCTTCGGATTGCCCGGCCGGGTCACGATGACGAGCGTGTTGGAGGCGAAGTTCACCGGGGTGCCGGCGAGCAAGCCGGACTTCGCCGCCTTGGTCATGTTGTTGGCGTCGGCCGAGGCGAATACGTCGGCCTTCGCACCTTGCGTCAACTGTTCGACCAAGGCCGACGAGCCCGCGAAGTTGAATTGCACGTCCGCGCCGGGGTTGTCCTTCCGGTAGCGGTCGGCGAGTTCGGTGAACGCCTGCTTGAGAGACGCCGCGGCGTACACGTTGACCACGGGGCCCGACTTCTCGTGGGCCGAACCACAGCCGGACAACACCCCGACTCCGCCGAGCAGGGCCAACACCGCCACCGCACGCATCACCTTGCGCATGAGCCACATTCGCAAAACCCTATGGCCGTTTCCTCCGCGTGGCGAGTTTCGTCAGCTAGCTACTGTCCAGTAACATGGCCGCAACCGCGTTCAGCGTTGCACACGAGGAGGCCCTGCTCATGGACGTTCTGGTCACCGGAGGCGATACCGATCTCGGCCGCGTCATCGCCGAGGGATTCCGCGACGCCGGACACAACGTCGTCATCGCCGGTGCCCGCCGCGATGAGCTCGACGTCGCCGCCAAGGAGCTCGAACTCGAGTCGGTCGTCCTGGACAACACCGACGGCGCCGCGCTGGAGCAGATGCGCGACAAGCTGCCGCAGCACCTCGACACGATCGTGAACGTCCCGGCGCCGATCTGGTCCGCGGGCGACCCGCGCACCTACACGCTGGCCGAGCGCGCCACCGTGTGGCGCAACACCCTCGACTCGTCGCTGCTGTCGGCCGTGCTGACGGTCCAGATCCTCGGCGACCAGATGCGTTCGGGTGGCGCCATCGTCACCGTCGTACCGGAGTGCCCCAAGGACGGCACCCCGGACGCCGCCATCAAGGCCGCCGTGTCCAACTGGACCGCCGGACAGGCCGAGCACTTCGGGATCCGCGGCATCACGATCAACGTCGTCGCCGCCGGCCGTGGGTCCGAAGCGGGCTACGACGGCATCGACGCGAGCGGCGCGACCGTCGGCTCGGAGCTGACCAAGCTCGCGCTCTTCCTCACCACGCCGGCCGCCCGCCACATCACCGGCGAGACGCTGCACGTGAGCGCCGGGGCGCTCGCGACCTTCGCCTGACCTTTCACTTCTGGGCAGTTTTATTCCCAATTCGTGCTGGCTTCGCGCCCGGCGAAATGCGCGACACGCCAACGTGGTTGGTGACTAGTGTCGAATCGTGACGATTCGATTCGCTTTGCAGATCCCCAACTTCTCCTACGGCACCGGCGTCGGCGAGCTGTACCCGACCGTCATCGCCCAGGCACGTGAGGCCGAGGCCGCGGGCTTCGACTCCGTCTTCGTGATGGACCACTTCTATCAACTGCCGATGCTCGGCACCCCCGACCAGCCGATGCTCGAGGCCTATACGGCCCTCGGCGGTCTGGCGGCCGCGACCCAGAAGGTGCAACTCGGCACCATGGTCACCGGGAACACCTACCGCAACCCGACGCTGCTGGCCAAGGCCATCACCACGCTCGACGTCATGAGCCAGGGCCGGGCGATCCTCGGTATCGGCACCGGGTGGTTCGAGCTCGAGCACGATCAACTCGGCTACGACTTCGGCACCTTCACCGACCGGTTCAACCGGCTCAATGAGTCGCTGCAGATCGTGCTGCCGATGCTCAAGGGCGAGCGCCCGACCTTCACCGGCGAGTACTACCGCACCGTCGAGGCCATGGCCAACCCCCGCTTCCGCGACCATATCCCGCTCCTGATCGGCGGCCGCGGCGAGAAGAAGACCATTCCGCTGGCGGCGCGGCACTTCGACCACCTGAACATCATCGGCGGCTTCGACGAGCTGCCGCACAAACTGGGCGTCGTCCGCGATGCCTGCGAGAAGATCGACCGCGACCCGGCCACTCTCGAGACCAGCATGCTGCTCACCGCGTTCGTCGACCAGAAGGCGACGCCCGACGTGGTCCCTGCCGAAATGGCCCAGCGGATGCTGGCCGGCAGCGCCGAGAGCATCGCCGAACAGTTGAAGGCCAAGGCGTTCGACGTCGGCCTCGACGGCGTCATCGTCAACATCCCGACGCAGGTCACGGGCTACGTACCGGGCGTCATCTCGGCCCTCGGAGCCGCCCTGCACTCGGTGATCGGCGCCTGACCCGGTTCGGTGGGGCATCTCACTGCATTGATCGATTCAGCTACGACTAACCTGGTGGGGGTAAACAGTCTTGTAGTAGGTCGAGGAGCCCCTCAACATGGTCCACCCCGGAGCTACGGCATCGGATCGCCACAAGGTCGTCATCATCGGTTCGGGCTTCGGTGGCCTGACCAGTGCCAAAGCCCTCAAGCACGCTGATGTCGACATAAAACTGATCGCCCGCACCACCCACCACCTGTTCCAGCCGCTGCTGTACCAGGTGGCCACGGGCATCATCTCCGAAGGTGAGATCGCCCCACCGACCCGGCTGATCCTGCGTAAGCAGCAGAACGCCCAGGTGTTGCTGGGCGACGTGACGCACATCGACCTGGTGAACCAGACGGTCGACTCGGTCTTGCTGGGGCACACCTACAGCACGCCGTACGACAGCCTGATCATCGCCGCCGGGGCCGGTCAGTCCTACTTCGGCAACGACCACTTCGCCGAGTGGGCGCCGGGCATGAAGACCATCGACGACGCGCTCGAGCTACGCGGCCGCATCCTGGGTGCGTTCGAACAGGCCGAGCGCTCAAGCGACCCGGAGCGCCGCAAGAAGCTGCTGACCTTCGTGGTCGTCGGCGCCGGTCCGACCGGCGTCGAGATGGCCGGCCAGATCCAGGAACTGTCGGACCAGACGCTCAAGGGCAGTTTCCGGCACATCGACCCGACCGAGGCCAAGGTCATCCTGCTGGACGCCGCGCCCGCGGTACTGCCCCCGATGGGCGAGAAGCTGGGTCTGAAGGCCAAGAACCGGCTCGAGAAGATGGGCGTGGAGATCCAGCTCAACGCCATGGTCACCGACGTCGACCGCAACGGCATCACCGTCAAGGACAAAGACGGCACGATCCGGCGCATCGAGTCGGCCTGCAAGGTGTGGTCCGCCGGTGTGCAGGCCAGCCCGCTCGGCCGCGACCTGGCAAACCAGTCGGAGACCGAGATCGACCGGGCCGGCCGCGTCAAGGTGAACCCTGATCTGTCGATCCCGGGCCACCCCAACGTGTTCGTCGTCGGCGACATGGCCTTCGTCGACGGCGTGCCGGGTATGGCGCAGGGTGCCATCCAGGGCGGCAAGCATGTCGCCGCCATCCTGAAGAACGAGGCCAAGGCCCGCGCGCACGGCACCAAACCCAAGCCGCGCGAACCGTTCTCGTACTTCGACAAGGGCTCGATGGCCACGGTCTCCAAGTGGAACGCCGTCGCCCAGATCCCGCTCGGGGGGAAGTCCAAGCTCGAATTCGGCGGCTTCTTCGCGTGGCTGGCCTGGCTGGGGCTGCACCTGATCTACCTGGTCGGCTTCAAGACCAAGATCGCCACCCTCCTGTCCTGGACGGTGACGTTCATGAGCCGTCAGCGCGGTCAGCTGACCATCACCGAGCAGCAGGCCTATGCCCGCACCCGGATCGGTGAACTCGAGGAGATCGCATCCTCTGTTCAAGCCACGCCAAGCCCGGTGGCATCCTGACTAGAGCCGCGGTCCCTGCCAGGCCGACAGGCAACCCCCGTCGGCCAGCGCCATGACCACCTGATCTCGGCGTGATTCGGATCGCTCAGCGGTCCGAATCACGCCGAAATCGCTTTCTGGGTAACAGAACTCGCTGACATACGCGCGCGGCGCGGCGATCTCGTCGTCGCTGACCGCACCAGCGCCGAGCTCGACACGGTGCCGCACCACCGGAAGTGCGTCGCGGTCGACGTGCAGTGTGCCCTCCCAGAAGCCGTGCTGCTCGCCGGCACGCCCGACCTGCACCCGCTCGCGCAGCCGCACCCGGCCCGCGTCCGCGATCTGCAGCCGCGTCGTCGCCTGATGGCTGCTACCACCCGCGATGACCGTCGGCTCCGGATCCAGATCGAGTTGCCCGGCGACCTCGAGGTCCCAGGCCGAACGGGACTGCGTCGTCGTCGCGCCGGGCAGTACCACCATGGCCGCGACGCTGCGGACGAGCAGCCGCGCACCGGCCTCCACGATCACGCGGACATCGATGCTGTCACCGCCCAGCGGCGTTGCGGCCGTGGACACCAGGTGGACGGCGTCGGGCGCGGTGCGGCGCGCGGCCACACCGCCGACGCACTCGATGCGCGGGCCGCGGCCGGGCGCCGCGACGATCAGAACCTGGGTGTGCATGGCTCAGGCGTTCGTGACCCCGGCGCCGGCGAGTTGTTCACGCACCCAGGCCTGCACCAACGACGCCGCCGGATCCTCGGTCAGCGAGATCAGCACCGTCGGGCGGTCACCGCGCACCTGCCCGGCGTCGCGCCGCATGACGTCCAGATCGGCACCGACCATCGGCGCGAGGTCGGTCTTGTTGACCACCAGCAGATCCGAGTAGGTGACGCCCGGTCCGCCCTTGCGGGGCACCTTGTCGCCACCGGCCACGTCGACGACGAAGATCTGCACATCCACCAGGCCCGAGGAGAACGTCGCGGTCAGGTTGTCTCCCCCGGACTCGACCAGGATGAGGTCGAGCTTGTCGTTGGCTTCGATGAGGTCGTCGATGGCGTCGAGGTTCGCGGTGATGTCGTCGCGGATGGCGGTGTGCGGGCAGCCGCCGGTCTGGACCGCGGCGATCCGCTCGTCGGGCAGCACGGCGTGCCGGCGCAGGAAGTCGGCATCCTCGGTGGTGTAGATGTCGTTGGTCAGCACCGCCAGGGACAGTTCGTCGCGCAGCTGCCGGCACAGCGCCGCGACGAGCGCCGTCTTGCCGGATCCGACGGGGCCGCCGACGCCGATGCGCAGCGGCTCACCGGGTTGCCGCTCGCGCTTGGGCCGGTCGTGGTGATGATGCGGCTGACCGTCGATGAAATGTGGTGGCATGATGGACCTTTCGGTTCAGGAGGCGAACAGGGGGCGGTCGCGGCCGGCGTGTCGCTGCGCCAGGACGTCGAGCAGTGGATCAGAGAGGTCGGCGATGCCCTTCGCCGCTTCGGCGGCGGTGGCGTCGCACAGCGCCGACAGCTCGAAGGTGAGCGCGGCGACGTCTGCGGGATCGAGCGCGAGCAGGCGTTGCGCCGCTGTCGCGGAGCCGGTCATGGTGGTGTAAACGACGGTGGCACAGGTCTGTTCGGGATCGAGTCCACTGACCCGACCCACCACGCCCGAGGCCACCGCGAGGTGCGGACGGGTGCCCAGGGTTTGCCAGTGGTCATCGGGCCAGACGCGGCGCGCCAACCGCACCAGCCCACGCCCCTGCGCCCGGGACGCCTGCCGGGCCGCGGGAGCCGGTGTGCGCGCGTCGGTTTCGCGGTCGGCGGCCACCGGGTCGAGCCCGCTGTGGACGGCGGCCGCGATGGAGGCGGTGACCAGTCCGTGGGTCCGGATGCGCCGGCGCAGGTACGCGCGCAGCGTCACCACATCCTTGACCAGACCGCTGGTCACGGCCTCTTCGACGCCACCGGAGTGCACATGCCCGCCGGTCGGCAGTCGCGAATCTGCCAGTGCGAGCAGGGTGGCCAGGCCGGCGATCGTAGGATGCGCCATCAGAACAGAAAATACCGCTGCGCCATCGGCAGCTCGATGGCCGGCTGTTCCTGCCAGACCTCGCCGTCGATACGCACGGTGAAGGTGTCCGGATCGACGCGAATGTCGGGCATGGCGTCGTTGAGCGGCAGGTCCGCCTTGCCCCGGCCACGGACGTTCTTGACCGGAACGAGCCTGCGACGCAGGCCGAGTCGTGCCGCGAGGTCGTCTTCGATGGCGGTGGGCGACACGAAATGCACCGCCAGGCCGGCTGCCACCGTCGGATGGGCACCGAACATCGGCCGCGGGAGAACAGGCTGGGGCGTCGGAATCGAGGCGTTGGCGTCGCCCATCGCCGCCCAGGCGATCGCGCCGCCTTTGATCACGAGGTGCGGCCGGACTCCGAAGAACGCGGGCTCCCACAGCACCAGGTCCGCGAGCTTGCCGACCTCCACGGAGCCGAGTTCGTGGTCGATGCCGTGGGTCACCGCCGGGCAGATGGTGTACTTGGCCACGTAGCGCCGGACCCGGTTGTTGTCGGCCGGCCCATCGCCGGGCAGCGGCCCGCGGCGCTTCTTCATCACGTGCGCCGTCTGCCAGGTCCGCATCACGACTTCACCGATGCGCCCCATGGCCTGACTGTCGCTGCCGATCATCGAGATGGCGCCGATGTCGTGCAGCAGGTCCTCGGCGGCGATGGTCGACGGCCGAATCCGGCTCTCCGCGAACGCCAAATCCTCGGGCACGGCGGCGTTGAGGTGGTGGCACACCATCAGCATGTCGAGGTGCTCGTCGAGGGTGTTGACGGTGTGGGGACGGGTCGGGTTGGTCGAACTGGGCATCACATTCGGGTGGCTGGCGACCGTGATGATGTCCGGCGCGTGGCCGCCGCCCGCCCCTTCGGTGTGGTAGGCGTGGATGGCCCGGCCGGCGATGGCCGCCAGGGTGTCCTCGACGAATCCCATCTCGTTCAGGGTGTCCGAGTGCAGGGCCACCTGCACGTCGGCTTCCTCTGCGACCCGCAGGCAGGCGTCGATGGCGGCCGGGGTGGTGCCCCAGTCCTCGTGCAGCTTGAAACCGGCTGCGCCGCCGCGCAATTGCTCCCACATCGAGGCCGGGTTGATGGTGTTGCCCTTGCCGAGCAACAGGATGTTCATGGGCCAGCCGTCGAGCGCCTGCAGCATGCGCCCCAGGTGCCAGGCGCCGGGTGTGACGGTGGTGGCCTTGCTGCCCTCGGCCGGTCCGGTGCCACCACCGATCATCGTGGTGATGCCGCCGCCGATCGCCTCCTCGAGAATCTGCGGGCAGATGAAGTGCACGTGGCAGTCGATGCCGCCCGCGGTGAGGATGCGGCCGTTGCCGGCGATGATCTCGGTGGACGGCCCCACCACCAGGTCGGGGTGCACACCGGACATGATGTCGGGGTTGCCGGCCTTGCCGATCGCGACGATGCGGCCGTCCCGAATACCGATGTCGGCCTTGATGATTCCCCAGTAGTCGATGATGATCGCGCCGGTGATCACCGTGTCCGGCGCGCCGTCGGCCCGGGTTGCGCGCGCCTGACCCATCGACTCACGCAGCACCTTGCCGCCGCCGAAGACCGCCTCGTCGCCGGACCGGCCCGGGCCGCCACTGCGGTCCTCGGTGATCTCGATCAGCAGATCGGTGTCCGCCAGGCGGATCCGGTCGCCCGTCGTCGGCCCGAACAGCGCCGCATACCGGGCGCGGGAGAGTGCACTCATGAGGGATCCAGCTTTCCGGGCGGATTCAGCGACAGCCCATACACTTCCCGCGTCCCGCCCAACGGGACCAGGGAAACCCGCTGGGCCACACCGGGTTCGAACCTGATCGCGGTGCCCGCCGGCACGTCGAGCCGGTGCCCGTGCGCCGCGGTGCGGTCGAAGTCCAACGCGGAATTGGCCTGCGGAAAATGCACGTGGCTACCGACCTGCACCGGACGGTCACCGGTGTTGACGACGTCGAGGGTCAGTCGCTCGACACCGGCATTGATGGCGATATCACCGTCGCCATAGAGGATTTCGCCGGGAATCAGCCCCGACCCCGCACCGGTCGCACGCTCAGTCATGGTCGGGCCTCAGGCGATCGGGTAGTGGACGGTGACGAGTTTGGTGCCATCCGGGAAGGTGGCCTCGACCTGGACGTCGGGCAGCATCTCCGGGACACCGTCCATCACGTCGTCGCGACCGAGCACCTCGCGGCCGCTGACCATCAGCTCGGCGACCGTCCGCCCGTCGCGGGCGCCCTCCATCAGGTGATCGGTGATCACTGCGACCGCCTCGGGATGATTGAGGCGCAACCCACGGGCCTGCCGTCGTCGCGCCAGTTCGGCGGCGTACGAAATCAGCAGGCGTTCTTGCTCATGCGGCGTCAAACGCATAAGGGGCGATATTGCCACGACACGCCGGGAATGGCATGTCGGGCGGCAGTTTTCAGCCCCTCACCGCGCGCGGGGACTCAGCCCTCCAGATTCTGGAGCCGCACCTGGCCGCGCGCCACCGGACGATCGTCCTCGTCATTGATCGTCACCAGCCACAGCTGCTGACGGCGGCCGCGGTGGATCGGCGTCGACGTCGCGGTGACGGTTCCGGCCTTGAGCGCACGCAGGAAGTCGGTGTTGTTGTTGACGCCGACGACGGTGCCGCCACCGTGCTCGGCGAGCCAGACGTGCCCGGACACGCTGGCCAGCCCCTCGACGATGGCGCAGTACACACCGCCGTGCACGATCCCCCACGGCTGCAGGATCTTGTCGGTGATGGTCAGTTCGGCTCGGCCGCCGTCCGGGGTGACCTCCAGGTAGGTCAGTCCGATTTCGCTGTCGAAGCCCTTGCCGAGACCTTCGGGCACAGATGTCGTCACGAATAGGTGTCTACACGAGCGCCGGCGGGACGAGTTCGACACCCACTGAGCAGCCCACCCGAGCACGAAAGCGAGCAGGCCCCGCACCGATGGTGCGGGGCCTGCTCTTCGAATGGACCGGGAATCACTGCAGCCCTCAGGATTCCGGCGCGGTCCGTTGGTCTTTCGACTCCTAAAGAGTAGGCAAGGCTTGCCTAATTAGCAAGCCCTTGCCAGATTCACCCGATCGAGTCCGCGCACCGGCGCGCCGAACCCGACGAGGGTGTCCAGGACGGCCTGCGCCCGGCGCATACCGTCGGCCTCACCCACCCCGGCGAGCAATGGCACCTGAGTCGCGGCGCCCACCACGGCAGCACCCACGATGTGCCACATCGACCACACCGCGAGGACGCCACCGCTGACCTCGAAGAGCTTCGCGAACAGCGGGTTCAGCGCACGGTGGCACCGGTGCGCCAGCCAGGTGGCGAGCGCCTCCTCGCTCGGGAACGCGACGACACCCTCCCCGATCCGCCGGGTCGCCGGCACTCCACAGCCACCGAACACCGGATCATCGGGCAGCACCCGCAATGTCGGGTCCGCGACGCCGACCCAGTCGATGCCACCCTCGGAGTCGACATGAACCCACAGATTCTCCAGGCCGGGATCCCACGCGCGCCCTTCCAGGGCCAGCAACGGCACCACCCGGCCGATCACGACGTGCGCGAGCATCGCCGCCACCTGCTGCGCGGCGACGGACTCACTACCGGTCTCCGCGAGCGCGGTGTCGTACATCGCCCGCAAGCGGTCGCCGGTCACCGCCTCGGCGAGCGGCCACCACCGGCGACGGGAGATGTCGTCCATCACCGCGACGCCGTAAACCCGGGGATCGCTGGGGCACAGCTCGCGCAGACGACGGCTCGATTCGTGCACCGGAAGCACCCGACGGATGTCCATCGTGGCGATCAGCGGGTCAATCACAGCGGAGGGCATGAACACATCCTTAGGTTAGGTTAGCCTTACTATAGTGGCGACCCACGAGATGTAAACCGCTGTGACCGGACTCACAAACAGCGAAAAAACGGCCCTGACCGGGAACCGCGACACCCGACCGGGGCGTTGGGGGGAACATCCGAAATGGATACGACGCACGGTAGTAAATGCGTAGTACCCTGGAAACACTGCGGAAAGAGTGAAATAGGACATGGCGAAATTGACGCGACTGGGCGAGCTGGAGCGCGAAGTGATGGACCACCTGTGGTCCTCGCGCGAGCCGCAAACCGTGCGTCAGGTGCATGAAGCTCTCGCGACGCGCCGGGACCTGGCCTACACCACGATCATGACGGTGCTGCAGCGCCTGGCGAAGAAGAATCTGGTCGTCCAGCATCGCGACGACCGCGCGCACCGATACGCACCGACCCACGGCCGTGACGAGCTGGTTGCCGGCCTGATGGTCGACGCCCTTGACCAGGCCTCAGACTCCGGCAGCCGCGTCGCCGCACTGGTTCATTTCGTTGAACGCGTCGGTGTCGACGAGGCCGATGCACTGCGCCGGGCCCTCGACGAACTGGAAGCCAAGCACCGAATCCCGCCGGCGACTGGCAATTCCGGCACCGACTGAGAGACACTTAGCGCGTGTCCGCCCTGGCCTTCTCCTTCGTAGCGCTACTGCTGGTCGGGCCGGTCCCCGCCCTGCTGGCACGCGCTTCGTGGCCGCAGCGGGCGCCCCGGGCCGCGATCGTGCTGTGGCAGTCCGTCGCGATCGCCGCCGTGTTGTCCGCATTCAGCGCCGGCATCGCCGTCGCCAGCAGGCTCTTCGCACCCGGCCCCGACGGCCGGCCGACAACCACCGCAACCAGCGAAATCAGCGTCCTGGGCTGGCCGCTCTGGATCACCCACGTCGCGGTCTTCGCGCTGACCCTCGTCGTCGGCGGACGCCTGGCCATCGCTTTCGTCCAGGTCGCCATCGCGACGCGGCGCCGACGCGCCCACCACCGGATGATCGTCGACCTGCTGGACTGCTCGCGGGACACCGCCCCCGCACCGCAGGCCCGCCATCTGATCGGCCACGGCCTGCGCATTCTCGACGTTCAACAGCCCCTCGCCTACTGCCTGCCCGGCGTCCGCAGCCGCGTCGTGCTCAGCGAAGGTGCGCTCAAGCACCTCGAGGACAGCGAGATCGCCGCCATCCTCAGCCACGAACACGCCCACCTGCGCGCCCGGCACGACCTGGTGCTCGAGATGTTCATCGCCGTGCACGCCGCCTTCCCCCGCTTCGTCCGGAGCGCCAGCGCCCTCGACGCGGTCCGGCTCCTGATCGAACTGCTCGCCGACGACGCCGCCGTCCGCGCCACCGGCCCGACGCCGCTGGCCCGCGCCCTGGTGGCCTGCGCGTCCGGGCGGGCGCCCAAGGGCGCACTCGCCGCCGGCGGGCCGACCACCGTCCTGCGGGTACAGCGATTGGCCGGCGAACCCAACAGCCCATGGGTGGCCGCCGGCGCCTACCTGGCCGCCGCCTCCGTCCTGGTCGTTCCGACCGTCGCGGTGGCTGTGCCCTGGCTCACCGAATTGCACCGGTTGTTCTTCTCGTAGACTTTGCGACTGGCAGCATCAGCAGTGGCGGCGGACACGCCGTGCCGGCTCTTCAGCGGTACCGTGGCCGGCCCGAAAGACTGTGCGCCACAACCAAACAACGAAAGGGCCAGCCGTGAGCTCGTCGGGAAATCCGGAACCGTCCGCAACCACCGCCACCGCCCAGATCGGGGTCACCGGCCTGGCAGTGATGGGCTCCAACATCGCCCGTAACTTCGCCCGCCACGGCTACACCGTCGCGCTGCACAACCGATCCGTCGCCAAGACCGACGCCCTGCTCGCCGAACACGGCGCCGACGGCAAGTTCGTCCGGAGCGAAACCATCGCCGAATTCCTCGACGCACTGGAGAAGCCGCGCCGCGTGCTGATCATGGTCAAGGCCGGCGACCCGACCGACGCCGTCATCAACGAACTCGCCGACGCCATGGAGCCCGGCGACATCATCATCGACGGCGGCAACGCGCTGTACACCGACACCATCCGCCGCGAGAAGGCCATCCGCGAGCGTGGGCTGCACTTCGTCGGCGCGGGCATCTCCGGCGGCGAAGAGGGCGCGCTCAACGGACCGTCGATCATGCCCGGCGGCCCCGCCGAGTCCTACAAGAGCCTCGGCCCGCTGCTCGAGGAGATCTCCGCGCACGTCGACGGCGTGCCGTGCTGCACGCACATCGGCCCCGACGGGGCCGGGCACTTCGTCAAGATGGTGCACAACGGCATCGAATACTCCGACATGCAGCTCATCGGCGAGGCCTACCAGTTGCTGCGCGACGGCCTGGGTATGGCAGCCGGGCAGATCGCCGACGTGTTCGCCGAGTGGAACAAGGGCGACCTGGACAGCTACCTGATCGAGATCACCGCCGAGGTGCTCAAGCAGGTCGACGCGAAGACCGGCAAGCCGCTGGTCGACGTCATCGTCGACGAGGCCGAACAGAAGGGCACCGGCCGCTGGACCGTCAAGTCCGCGCTGGACCTCGGCATCCCCATCACCGGCATCGCCGAAGCGGTGTTCGCCCGCGCCCTGTCGGGCTCGGTGCCGCAGCGCCGCGCGACCGTCGGCCTGGCCTCGGGCCACCTCGGCGAGAAGCCGAGTGATGCCACGAAGTTCGTCGAAGATGTGCGGCAGGCGCTGTACGCGTCGAAGATCGTCGCGTACGCCCAAGGCTTCAACCAGATCGAGGCCGGCAGCGCCGAGTACGGCTGGAACGTCACACCCGGCGACCTGGCCACCATCTGGCGCGGCGGCTGCATCATCCGCGCCAAGTTCCTTAACCGGATCAAGGACGCGTTCGACGCCGAACCCGAGCTGGCCACCCTGCTGGCGGCGCCGTACTTCCGCACCGCGGTCGAGTCGGCCATCGACAGCTGGCGCCGCGTCGTGGTCACCGCCACCGAGCTGGGCATCCCGATCCCGGGCTTCGCATCGTCGCTGTCCTACTACGACGCGCTGCGCACCGAACGGCTGCCCGCCGCGCTGACACAGGGCCTGCGCGACTTCTTCGGCGCCCACACCTACGGCCGCACCGACGCGCCCGAGGGCCAGAAGTTCCACACCCTCTGGAGCGGCGACCGCACCGAGGTCGAGGCCTGACGTCCCTTCGCGAGCAGACGTGAACCTGGAGATTGCGGCGCGGAAAACGACAGGTTTGCGTCTGCTCGCGAGGGAACCGGACCACTAGGCTGGACGTGTGCAGTTTCTCGACAGCCACCGGCCTCCGTACGACCTGACCTACAACGACGTCTTCGTCGTGCCGGGACGCTCAGAACTGACGTCCCGCTTCGAGGTCGACCTGGCCACCACCGACGGCACGGGCACCACCATCCCGATCGTCGTCGCCAACATGACCGCGGTCGCCGGCCGCCGGATGGCCGAAACCGTGGCCCGCCGCGGCGGCATCGTGGTGCTGCCGCAGGACCTGCCGATCGACGTGGTCCGGGGCACCGTCGACTTCGTCAAGAGCCGCGACCTCGTGGTCGACACCCCCGTGGTGCTCGCCCCCGACGACGCGGTCTCCGACGCCCTCGCGCTGCTGCACAAGCGCGCCCACGGTGCGGCGGTGGTCCTCGAGGACGGACGTCCGCTCGGCCTCGTCACCGAGGCCGGCTGTGCCGGGGTCGACCGGTTCGCGCGCGTGCGCGACGTGACCACCACCGACTTCGTGTCCGCGCCCGCGGGCACCGAACCGCGCAAGGTGTTCGACCTCCTGGAGCACTCCCCGACGGGCCTTGCGGTCCTGACCAACGCCGACGGCTCGCTCGCCGGCGTACTGACCCGCACCGGGGCCATCCGCGCCGGCATCTACACCCCCGCCGTCGACGCGCAGGGCCGGCTCCGGATCGCGGCCGCCGTCGGCATCAACGGCGACGTCGCCGCCAAGGCCCGGGCCCTGGCCGAAGCCGGCGTGGACGTCCTGGTCGTGGACACCGCGCACGGCCATCAATCAAAGATGCTCGACGCACTGTCCGCAGTGGCCGCCCTGGATCTCGGCCTGCCGCTGGCCGCCGGCAACGTGGTGTCTGGCGCCGGTACCCGGGACCTGATCAACGCGGGCGCGTCCATCGTCAAGGTGGGCGTCGGCCCAGGTGCCATGTGCACCACCCGCATGATGACCGGGGTGGGCCGTCCGCAGTTCTCCGCCGTCGTCGAATGTGCTGCGGCGGCAAAGGAACTCGGCGGCCATGTCTGGGCCGACGGCGGCGTCCGGCACCCGCGCGACGTCGCGCTGGCTCTCGCGGCGGGCGCCTCGAACGTGATGATCGGCTCGTGGTTCGCCGGCACCTATGAGTCACCCGGTGACCTGCTGATGGACCGCGACGGCCGCGTCTACAAGGAGAGCTTCGGCATGGCCTCCAAGCGGGCGGTGGCGGCCCGCACGGCCGGCGACGGCGCCTTCGACCGGGCCCGCAAGGCCCTGTTCGAGGAGGGCATCTCGTCGTCGAAGATGGCGCTGGACCCGGTGCGCGGCGGCGTCGAGGACCTGCTCGACCACATCACCTCCGGCGTCCGCAGCACCTGCACGTACGTCGGCGCGGCAAACCTGGCCGAACTGCACGAGAAGGTGGTGCTCGGGGTGCAGTCGGCCGCTGGATTCGCCGAGGGACACCCGCTGCCGACCGGTTGGTGAGCAGGCCCGACGAGGCCGACCAGCTACCATTGCCCTACAGCCGGAGATCGCAGTAGGCGTCGGTCGGCCGTCGATATCGATTCAGCGAAAGGGAGCACGTGCCGCAGGCACCCGTTGGGGCGTCGACCGCCCCGAGCCAGGCGGGAGCGTGCCAGGCCGATCACGCGCTCCCCGACCCGAGCCCCGAGTCGATCGACTCCGAACCTCCCAGTAGCGGGCCGGGCCGTCGGCCCGGCGCCCCGAGCGGTGGTGCCCGGTGACCACCGCGCTGACCATCGCGAGCCTGGCCGCGTTCATCCTGCTCACTTTCGGGACGGCGATCTTCGTCGCCGCCGAGTTCTCCCTGACCGCGCTGGAACGCAGCACCGTCGAGGCCAACGCCCGCGACGGCGGCCGCCGCGACAGCATCATCCGCACCGCGCACCGCAGCCTGTCGTTCCAGTTGTCCGGCGCGCAGATCGGCATCTCGATCACCACGCTGATCACCGGCTATCTCGCCGAGCCCGTCGTGGCACGACTGCTGCACGGTCCGCTGCGCGCCGTCGGCCTGCCCGACAACTTCATCGACCCGGTGGCCCTCACGCTGGCCTTGCTGATCGCCACGTCGGTGTCGATGGTTTTCGGTGAGCTGGTACCCAAGAACCTCGCCGTGGCCAAGCCCGTCCCCACCGCGCGCGCCACCGTGCCGTTGCAGTGGTTCTTCTCTCTCGTCTTCTCCCCCGTGATCAAGCTGACCAACGGCACCGCCAACTGGGTGCTGCGCCGGCTCGGGGTCGAGCCCGCCGAGGAACTCCGCTCGGCGCGGTCGGCGCAGGAGCTGCTGGCACTGGTGCGCAACTCCGCTGAAAGCGGCTCGCTGGATCCACAGACGGCTGAATTGATCGACCGCTCACTGCAATTCGGCGGCCGCACCGCCGAGGAGCTCATGACGCCCCGGTCCATGATCGAGTCGCTGGAAGTCACCGACACCGCCGCCGACCTCATCGAGACGGCCATCCGCACCGGGTTCTCCCGCTTTCCGATCGTCGCCGGCGACCTCGACGAGACCGTCGGCATCGTGCATGTCAAACAGATCTTCGCGATCCCCACCGAGCTGCGCGCCGGCACCCGCCTGGCCCAGCTGGCGCGGCCCGTCCCGACGGTGCCGTCGACCCTCGACGGTGATGCGGTGATGACCCAGATCCGGGCCAACGGTGTCCAGACCGCCCTGGTGGTCGACGAGTACGGCGGCACCGCCGGCATGGTCACCGTCGAAGACCTCATCGAGGAGATCGTCGGCGACGTCCGCGACGAACACGACGACGCCACCCCCGACGTCGTCGAGGTGCGCGACGGCTGGCTGGTCTCGGGTCTGATGCGCATCGACGAGGTCGACACCGAGACCCCGTTCCGGGCGCCCGAGGGCGACTACGAGACCATCGGCGGCCTGGTCCTCGAGAAACTCGGGCGCATCCCGGACGTCGGCGACACCGTCGTACTCACCGAATTCGACCCGGACAACCCGGAACTGGACCCGGTGCACTGGAAGGCCACGGTGATCCGGATGGATGGCCGGCGCATCGATCAGCTCGAACTCACCGAACTGGGTGCGGACGAGTCGGGAGCCGGCGATGAATGACGTCTTCGGGATTCTGCTGACCATGGCACTGCTCGGTGCCAACGCCTTCTTCGTGAGCGCCGAGTTCGCCCTGATCTCGGCTCGCCGCGACCGGCTGCAGGCGCTGGCCGAACAGGGCAAGCACAGTGCCGTCACCGTGCTGCGTGCCGGCGAGCGACTGTCGATGATGCTGGCCGGCGCCCAGCTCGGAATCACCATCTGCTCGATCCTGCTGGGCCGTATCGGCGAGCCGGCCGTCGCGCACCTGCTGGAAGAACCCTTCGACGCGCTCGGCGTGCCAGAAACCGTGCTGCACACCGTGGCCTTCGCCGTCGCCCTGGCCATCGTGGTGATCGTGCACGTCCTGCTCGGCGAGATGGTGCCGAAGAACATCGCGATCGCCGGGCCCGAGAAGGCCGCGATGCTGCTGATCCCGCCGTACCTGGTCTACATGAGCTTCGCCCGGCCGTTCGTCATCTTCTACAACTGGTGCGCCAACAGCACGCTGCGGCTGCTCGGCGTCGAGCCGAAGGACGAGCTGGACGTCACGGTCTCGTCGGTCGAACTGTCCGAGATGCTGACCGAGTCGCTGTCGGAGGGCCTGCTGGACGCCGAGGAACACGTCCGCCTGACCCGGGCACTGGACATCCGGACCCGGACGGTCAAGGACGTGGCGATACCGCTGCAGGACATCCGCGCGGTGCCGATCGCCGCGCCCGGCACCGGACCCACGGTGGGTGCGGTGGCCCAGGCGCTGCGCGAGACCGGCTACTCCCGGTTTCCCGTCACCGACGGGCACAGCGCCTACCTCGGCTACCTGCACATCAAGGACGTGCTGCCGTGCATGGACGACAACGACGCGGTGCTCGACCGGTCCATGGTGCGCCCGCTGCCCATGGTGGCCTCGACGCTGCCCGTGGCCGACGCGCTGTCGTGGTTGCGCCGCAACAACAGCCACCTGTCGCTGGTGACCACCGACGGCTACGTCACCGCGATGGTGGCGCTGGAAGACCTGGTGGAAGACCTGGTCGGCGTGGTGCGTGACGGTACCCACCGTGTCTGAGACGGTGTGCGCGCCGATGCGGGTCCTGGCCGAGAGCGACTGGGCGCTAGGCGAACAGCGCTACCTGGACCGCGTCGACGCGTTCCTGGCCCCACATGAGCGACGCATGCGCGCCGGCGAGCCGCATCCGGTGTGGGACTTCCTGTTCACGTACTACAGCCTCAAACCCCGCCAGCTGCGGCGCTGGCATCCGGGTTTCGGCCGTGTGCTGACCGGCGCCGGCGCGCTGCGGTTCACCGACCGGGCCGGGTACGGCCGCCGGGGTGATGCCGTGACGGTGACCGCCGAGTACCTCGCGGGCCGCCGGGAGACTGTCACGTTCGTCGCCGACCTGTTGGCTGCGACGGCGGCCCGCCCGGCGCGGTTGAACTGTTTCGGCCTGCACGAATGGGCCATGGTGTACCGCGCTCCCGAGGTGCGGCACGCCCAGGTGCCGCTGCGGCTCAGCGCCGCGGACACCGATGCCGTGGTCGAGTCGATGCCCCTGCGGTGCACGCATTTCGACGCCTACCGGTTCTTCACCGCGGCGGCCGTACCGCGTAACGGAGAAACCCTCACCCGACACGCCCAGTCGGCCACCGAGCAGCCGGGCTGTGTGCACGCAAATATGGACTTGTACAAATGGAGTTACAAGCTCGGACCTTTGCTGGAGTCGAATCTGTTGATGGATTGCCTTGACCTCGCGGCGGACGCACGCGTCCTCGACATGCGGGCCAGCCCGTACGACCTGAGCGACTACGGCATCGAGCCGATCGCCATCGAGGACCCGACGGGCCGCGCCGAGTATGTCCGTCGCCAGCAGGACATCGCCAATCTCGCTGTGCCGCTGCGTGAATCACTGCTGTCCGAGTGCCTGGCACTGCTCGCGCACGACAGCGACGGCGGCACGCTGTGACGGCCCGTACGGTGCTCCGGGTCGCCGCCGTCGCCCTGGCCGCCGTACTGGCCGTCGCCGGCTGCTCGGACGACCGGTCCGATCGCAGCACCCAGCACAGTGGACAGGTGTTGCCGGGTGACTACAGCGGCGCCGGCCCCGGCACGCTCGTCGCCGCGCAGCCGCTGACGACCGTCGACCCCGAACTGGCCGGGCTGACCGCCATCTCGGCGCGCATCACGTACGTCTCCACCTCGGGCATCAACGACAGCCACCCCAAGGTGACGGGCTCGGTGTTCCTGCCGAAGGGCAAACCGCCCGAAGGCGGCTGGCGCATCATCGCGCTGGCCAATCCGGGCAGCGGTATCAAGTCCGACTGCGCGCCGTCGTCGTCGCCGAGCCTGCTGGGCCTGCTGCCGACCGTGCGGCTCATGGTCGGCGCCGGTTATCTGGTGGCGATCACCGACTATCAGGGCATTGGGCTCGACGAGACCTATCACCCGTATCTGGACTCCACGACCGAGGGTTTCAACCTGATCGATCTGGCGCGGGCCACGCGCAAACTGGTCTCCGCCGCGTCCACCAGCTGGGTCGCCGTGGGCACCGGGCAGGGCGGGCAAGCGGCCTGGGCGGCCGCCGAGCTGGCCACCGACTACGGCGGCGGACTCCGCCCGCAGGGCGCGGTCGCGCTGGCCCCGACCGCGGCGCTCGAATGGCTGGCCGACGCCTCGGCAGCCGGGAACCTGAACCGAGACCAGCAGCTCATGCTGCAGCAGTACCTGGCGATCATGCCGCAGGCCTATCCCGGATTCCCCATCGAGGACTACCGCCGCGGCGCCGCCCGCGACCACTGGGACACGCTGTCGGCCTGCCGCGGCCCGGCGGTCGCCGACCGCAGCGGTGTACTGGATTCTCTGGGTCCGAATGACCTCGGTCCGTCGACGCCGGCCGCCGCCGACGCGTTGCGCGGTTATCTGCGCAAGGCGACGCTGCCGCAGGCGCCGGCCGCCGCGCCGATGCTGATCACGCCGGGAGCGCCCGATGGGCTGGTGCCGCCCGAGCAGACCGCCGCCGCCGTCGAACGGGCCTGCGCCATGGGCGACGTGATCGACTACGTCCAACCCGACGAAGCCGACGCCCTCGGCTGGATCACCGATCGGTTCAACGGGGTGCCCGCGCCGAACACCTGCCCCGGGGCCGCCCCGACGTCCAGCACACCGACGACGACGGCCAGTTCGAGCTCGGACGAATCCGACACCCAGAGTTCGGACACCGAAGAGGTGACCTCGACCGCCCAGCCGCCTTCCTCCGACACCGAGCAGCCGGCGTCTCACCACGAACAGCCCGCGCCCCCGCCGCCGGCGGTCCTCGGGGACGGCGAATGAACGTCGGCCTGCTCGACGGCTGGCTGCCCACCCTGATCCAGGTGGTGACGGTGTTGGCGCTGCTCGTCGCCGTCGGCCGGCGGTCGCCGCGCTGGCTGCGGCTGTGGCTCCCGGTTGCGGTCGGGGCCGGTGTCGTCCTGGCACTGGCCAGCAGTTGGTTCATCTCCGACCAGGGTCTCGCGGGTGGTCCGGCGCCGACCTCGCTCTGGGTGTGGATCGTGCTGACCGGGGTGGCACTCGTGGTGGCCATCGCGGGGTGGCCGGGCCTGCGCTGGTGGCGCCGCGCGGTGGCCGTCGCCGTGGTGCCGCTCTGCGCCGTGTGCGCGGGTCTGGCCGTGAACACCTGGACCGGCTACCTGCCGACCGTCGAGGCGCTGTGGCAGCGCGCCACCGGCGCCGAACTGCGCGGCGAGATCGACCTGGAGACCGCATTGAACATGCGCCGCTCCGGCGAGCGTCCGGACCGCGGCGTGCTCGTGTCGGTGCAGATTCCCACCACCGCGTCCGGATTCCGCACCCGCCCGGAGTTGGTCTACCTGCCGCCGGCCTGGTTCGCCCACGATGCCCCGCAGCTGCCCGCGGTGGTCATGGTGGGTGGCGAGTTCGGGTGGCCCGCCGACTGGCCGACGGCCGGCGGCGCCCAGCGCGCCGCCGACGAGTTCGCGGCCGCCCACGGTGGCAACGCGCCGATCCTGGTGTTCGTCGACACCAGCGGCCAGTTCTCCAACGACACCGAATGCGTCAACGGGCCGCGCGGCATGGCTGCCGACCACCTCACCAAAGATGTTGTGCCATTTGTCACTTCGACGTTCTCGGCGAGCAGCGACCCGTCCCGCTGGGGCATCGTCGGCTGGTCGGCCGGTGGCACCTGCGCGGTGATGACGACGGTGATGCACCCGGAGCTCTTCCAGACCTTCGTCGACATGGACGGCCAGGTCGGGCCCAACGCCGGGTCCGAGCCCCAGACCATCGCGCGCCTGTTCGGGGGTGACGCGGCGGCGTTCGCCCAATTCGATCCGGCGACCGTGGTCCGCAAGCACGGGCCGTACACCGGCGTCGCCGGCTGGTTCGCCGTGTCGGAGAACGGGCCGGTGGTCCATCAACCTGCGCAGCCCGGTGCGGCGACGAACGTCCAACCGCCGGATAACCCGGAGAGCCACACGGCCGTCGCGACCTACATGTGCGCCTTGGTCAGCGCCGCCGGCATCGAGTGCTCCGTGGTCCCGCACGGCGGTGACCACACGTTCCCCAGCGCCGCAGAGGTATTCGCCGCGGCGCTGCCGTGGCTGGCCGGACGGGTGCACACGCCGGGCGTCCCGGCCATCGGCCTGCCCGGCGCAACACCGCAATGACGGTGTGACCGGGTTCTCATTGGCCGACACGGCGGTGAGCTGCGGTTACCCACGGGTAAAGTGGATGGTCGCCGTGTGGGCTGCTTAGGAGGAAGAAGAAAATGACTGATCGTGTGACGGTGGGAAATCTGCGGGTGGCCCGCGTACTGCACGACTTCATCACCAACGAGGCTCTGCCCGGCACCGGGGTCGACCCGGACAGCTTCTGGGCCGGAGTGGACAAGGTCATCACCGACCTGGCCCCGAAGAACAAGGACCTGCTGGCCCGCCGCGACGATCTGCAGGCGCAGATCGACAAGTGGCACCGGGCCCGGGTCATCGATCCGGTCGACACTGATGAGTTCAAGACCTCGTACCAGGAGTTCCTCACGGAGATCGGCTACCTGCAGCCGGAACCCGCGGAGTTCTGCATCCGGACCTCGGGCGTCGACCCGGAGATCACCAGCACCGCGGGACCGCAGCTGGTGGTGCCGATCCTGAACGCGCGGTTTGCGCTGAACGCGGCCAACGCCCGCTGGGGCTCGCTGTACGACGCGCTGTACGGCACCGACGTCATCTCCGACGAGGGTGGCGCCGAAGCCGGCAAGGGCGGCTACAACAAGGTGCGCGGCGACAAGGTGATCGCCTACGCCCGCAATTTCCTGGACCAGGCCGTCCCGCTGGCGTCCGGCTCGTGGGCCGACATCACCGGCCTCAAGATCGACTCGGAAGATGAGGCGCACCAGCTCGTTGCAGAATTGGGCGACGAGCTCTCGGTCGGACTTGCCAACCCCGAAGAGTTCGTCGGCTACACCGGCAAGCTCGGTGACTCGGCGTGGTCGGTGCTGCTGGTGCACCACGGCCTGCACATCGAAATCCTGGTCGACCCCTCGTCGCCGATCGGTTCGACCGACAAGGCCGGCATCAAGGACGTCGTGCTGGAGTCGGCGATCACCACGATCATGGACTTCGAGGACTCGGTCGCGGCCGTCGACGCCGACGACAAGGTGCTCGGCTACCGCAACTGGCTGGGCCTGAACAAGGGCGACCTGTCCGAAGAGGTCAGCAAGGGCGGCAAGACCTTCACCCGCACGCTGAACCCGGACCGCGTGTTCACCACGCCCGATGGCGAGGGTGAGCTGACCCTGCCCGGCCGGAGCCTGCTGTTCGTGCGCAACGTCGGTCACCTGATGACCAACGACGCCATCGTGGACGCCGACGGGAACGAAATTCCCGAGGGCATCCAGGACGCGCTGTTCACCGGCCTGATCGCCATGCACGGCCTGAAGTCGACCGAGGAGAACGGTGAGCTGACCAACAGCCGCACCGGCTCCGTCTACATCGTGAAGCCGAAGATGCACGGCCCCGACGAGGTCGCGTTCACCTGCGAGCTCTTCAGCCGCGTCGAGGACGTCCTCGGCCTGCCGGACGCGACCCTCAAGGTCGGCATCATGGACGAGGAGCGCCGCACGACGGTCAACCTCAACGCCTGTATCAAGGCCGCGGCCGACCGCGTCGTGTTCATCAACACCGGCTTCCTGGACCGCACCGGCGACGAGATCCACACCTCGATGGAAGCCGGCCCGATGGTCCGCAAGGGCGCCATGAAGAGCCAGACCTGGATCAAGGCCTACGAGGACGCCAACGTCGACGCCGGTCTGGCCGACGGTCTGGCCGGCCGCGCCCAGATCGGTAAGGGCATGTGGGCCATGACCGATCTGATGGCCGAGATGGTCAAGCAGAAGATCTCCCAGCCGCAGGCCGGCGCCACCACCGCGTGGGTGCCGTCGCCCACCGGCGCAACCCTGCACGCCATGCACTACCACCAGGTGGACGTGCGCGAGGTGCAGGAAGAGCTGGCCGGCAAGAAGCGCACCACCCGCGCCGAACTGCTGACCATCCCGCTGGCCAAGGAACTGGCCTGGGCGCCCGAGGAGATCCACGAGGAGGTCGACAACAACTGCCAGTCGATCCTCGGCTACGTGGTGCGCTGGATCGACCAGGGTGTCGGCTGCTCGAAGGTGCCCGACATCCACGACATCGCCCTCATGGAGGACCGCGCCACGCTGCGCATCTCCAGCCAGCTGCTCGCCAACTGGTTGCGGCACGGCGTCATCACCGAGGACGATGTGAAGGCGAGCCTGCGCCGGATGGCCGCGGTGGTCGACGAGCAGAACGCCGGCGACCCGGCGTACCTGCCGATGGCCCCGGACCCGGAGGGCAGCATCGCCTTCCAGGCCGCGCAGGAACTGATCCTCGAGGGGTGCAGCCAACCGAACGGCTACACCGAGCCGATCCTGCATCGGCGCCGGCGGGAGTTCAAGGCCGCACACGCCGGTTCGTGAACGGGCAACTCCCCCATCATCGTTGATTAAAATTCGGCGGGCCCGCGTCACTCGACACGGGTCCGCCGATTGCACGCCGACACCAGGAGCAGACACCAATGGGTAGGCACAGAGCTCCCGACGACGACGAATCAAACGCCGACGAGACACGCGCGGACGAATCGAACGACGCCGAAACCTCCCACTTCGACGCGTTGTCGCCGGACATCCCGGAAGCCGACGAGTCCGCCACCGGCGCCCCGGGGTTCCGTGTCCCGGACGACTGGGCCGAGATGCACGGGATGCCGCCCGCCGCCACCCCAGCTGCCGCTGCCCCACCTCCTCCTGCCGGCCCCGATGACCGGTATCAGACCGACGATCCCGACTCCGACTACCGCGATACCGACTACTCGGACCAGCCCGACCTCACCGGAGCCGACAGCGTCACCCAGGCGTTCCCGTCTGTCCCGCGCCGGGCGTCGGTCCGCTCGCACGGCGGCGACTGGGAGGGTGGCGAATGGACCGGCAGCCACCGGGCCATCGCCACCAAGCGCCGCGGCGTCAGCGTCGGCGTCATCGCCGCGCTCGTGACCGTCGTGGTCGTCGTCGCCGCGGTGATCCTCTGGCGCTTCTTCGGCAGCGTGTTGTCGGACCGCAGCCGGGAGGCGTCGGCGCGGTGCGTATCCGGCTCGGTCAGCGTGCCCGTGCTGGCCGACCCGTCGATCTCCGACCAGCTCAACACACTCGCCGGCAAGTACAGCCAGTCCGCCGCCCCCGTCGGCGACAAATGCGTCAAGGTCGAGGTCAAGGCGGCCGATCCGAACACCGTCGTCGACGGCGTGGTGAACAAGTGGCCGTCGAATCTGGGGCCGCGCCCCGCATTGTGGATTCCGGCCAGCTCGGTGTCGGCGGCCCGGCTGGTGGCCGGCGCCGGCGAACAGGCGATCAGCGGTGAAGCGAAGTCACTGGCCACCTCGCCGGTGCTGTTGGCCGTCCGCCCACAGCTCAAAGACGCTCTGGCCCAGCAGAACTGGGGCACCTTGCCGGCACTGCAGACGGCGCCGACGGCGCTGGACGGCCTGAGCCTGCCGGGCTGGGGCTCGCTGCGGCTGGCCCTGCCGACCGTCGACAACAGTGACGCGGCCTTCCTGGCGGCCGAGGCCGTCGCCTCCGCCGCCGCGAACGGTGGACCGGTCAACGCCGGTGCGGGCGCCGTGCACCGGTTGACGGCCGCGCAGCCGAAGCTCGCCGACCCCAAGGCCGCCACCGCGCTCGATGCGCTGATCTCCGCGAGCGACCCGGCCACCGCGCCGGTGCACGCGGTCGTCACCACCGAACAGCAGCTCTACCAGCGGTCGCAACACACCGACAACGTCAAGGGCAAGCTTGCGGCCTGGCTGCCGCCCGGCGCACCGGCCGTCGCGGACTACCCGGCCGTGCTGCTCGCCGGTGACGGTCTGTCGCACGAAGAGGTCACAGCGGCCAGCGAGTTCGAACGCTTCCTGCGCAAGCCCGAGCAGCTTGCCGAGCTGTCCAAGGCAGGCTTCCGCGTCAGCGGCGGCAATCCGCCGAAGAACGACGTGGTGAACCTCGGTTCACTGCCCGATGCCCTCGCGATCGGCGATACCGGCACGCGCGCCACGCTGGCCAACGCCGTCGGCGGTACGTCGAAAGGCGGCGCGGTGACGATCCTGCTGGACCAGTCCATGCCGATGAGCGACGGCGCCAAGACCCGCCTGGGCAACGTGACGACGGCACTGATGGACCGGCTCAAGGCGATGTCGCCGAACAGTGCGGTGGGCCTGTGGACGTTCGACGGGGTGTCCGGCCGCGCCGAGATTCCGGTGGCCCCGCTCAGCGAGCAGGCACACTCGGCGCAGCTGAGCTCGAACCTGAACAGCCAGAGCTCCTCTGGCGGGGGTCACGTCTCGTTCACGACGCTGCGCATGCTGTACGGCGACGCGATGTCGAAATACGTCGAGGGCCAGGCCAATTCGATCCTGGTGATCACCTCCGGTCCGCATACCGACCAGTCGCTGGACGGACAGGGCCTGCAGGACTACATCAAGTCGGCGTTCGATCCGGGTCGCCCGGTGGCGGTCAACGTCATCGACATCGGGTCCGACTCGGACGGCTCGACCTGGCAGGCCGTCTCGCAGCTCACCGGCGGCACGTTCACCAGCCTGCCGACCTCGGCGGCGCCGGAACTGGCCAACGCGGTCGCGGCCGCCCTGCCCTAGCTAGTTTTCACCACCCGCGAGCGGCCGTGTCTGTACGGCCGCTCGCGGTGTGTCGCGTGCAGTTTGCGCACGCTCACCAACGCCGAACGGCCGCAATCTGCACACCCAACACGGAGTGTCGGGGTACAGACGCGGCCGCTCGCGGGAGATGGATCAGGCAAACGCCTCGATCGGCGGGCAGGAGCACACCAGGTTGCGGTCGCCGAACGCGCCGTCGATGCGGCGGACGGGCGGCCACACCTTGGGCCGGAAGCCCTTGCCCAGCGGGTAGGCGGCGTGCTCGCGGGTGTAGGGGTGCTTCCACTCGTCGACCAGCAGGCACTCGGCGGTGTGCGGCGCGTTGTGCAGCGGGTTGTCGTCCGCCGGCCACTCACCGGAGCCGACCTGGTCGATCTCGGCCTTGATGGCGATCATCGCCGCGATGAAGGCGTCGACCTCGGTCAGGCTCTCGCTCTCGGTGGGCTCGACCATCAGCGTGCCGGCCACCGGGAAGCTCATGGTCGGCGCGTGGAAACCGTAGTCCGCCAGGCGCTTTGCCACGTCGTCGACGGTGACGCCGGTGGCCTTGGTGATGGCCCGCAGGTCCAGGATGCACTCGTGCGCGACCATGCCATTCTCGCCCGTGTAGAGCACCGGGTAGTGCTCGTCGAGTCGGCGGGCGATGTAGTTGGCCGACGCGATCGCCGTCAACGTCGCGGCGCGCAGCCCGGCCGCACCCATCATCCGGATGTACGCCCAGGTGATCGGCAGGATCGACGCCGAGCCGTACGGCGCCGCCGACACCGTGTGGTCGTCGGCGAGCTCGGCGGCCAAGGGATGGCCGGGCAGGTACGGCGCGAGGTGCGAACGGACCGCCACCGGGCCGACGCCCGGACCGCCACCGCCGTGCGGGATGCAGAAGGTCTTGTGCAGGTTCAGGTGGCTGACGTCGCCACCGAACTTGCCGGGGCGGGCCAGCCCGACGATCGCGTTGAGGTTGGCGCCGTCGACGTAGACCTGACCGCCGGCGTCATGCACTGCGGCACAGATGTCGGCGACGTCGTGCTCGTACACGCCGTGCGTGGACGGGTAGGTGATCATCAGCGCGGCCAGGTCACCGGCGTGCTCGGCGACCTTGGCCTGCAGGTCGTCCAGGTCGACGTCGCCGTTCTCGCGGCACGCCACGACGACGACCTTCATGCCGACCATCGCGGCCGACGCGGCGTTGGTGCCGTGCGCGCTCGACGGGATCAGGCAGATGTTGCGGCCCGTCTCACCGCGCGCCTCGTGGTAGGCGCGGATGGCCAGCAGGCCCGCGTACTCCCCCTGCGAGCCGGCGTTGGGCTGCAGTGACACCGAGTCGTAGCCAGTGATGCTGACCAGCCAGGACTCGACGTCAGCGATCAGCTTGCGCAGGCCCGGGGTGTCCGAGGCCGGGGCGAACGGATGCTGCTGCGCGAACTCGGTCCAGGTGATGGGTTCCATCTCGGCAGCCGCGTTGAGCTTCATGGTGCACGAGCCCAGCGGGATCATGCTGCGGTCCAGCGCGATGTCCTTGTCGGCGAGCGAGCGCAGGTAGCGCATCATCTCGGTTTCGGTACGGTACCGCGAGAACGCCGGGTGGGTCAGGAATTCCGAAGTGCGGGTGTGGATTTCGGGGCCGTCCCAGTGGTGTCCGCCGCGCGTCGCGCCGAACGCGGCGAGCACCGCGTCGACGTGCTCGGCGGTGGTGGCCTCATCGCACGACACCGAGATGTGGTCGGCGTCGACCAGCCAGACGTTGATGCCGCGCTCTTTGGCGGCCGCCTGCACCTGCGCGGCCTTACCGGGCACCCGGGCCAGCACGGTGTCGAAGAACCCGGAGTGCACGACCTCCACACCGGCTTCCTTCAGACCCATGGCCACCGCGAGGGCGTGGCCGTGGACCCGGTGCGCGATCGCGGTCAGCCCGCGCGGCCCGTGGTAGCTGGCGTACATCGCGGCGATCACCGCGAGCAGCACCTGGGCGGTACAGATGTTGCTGGTGGCCCGGTCGCGGCGGATGTGCTGTTCGCGGGTCTGCAGGCTGAGCCGGTAGGCCTTGGCGCCGTCGGCATCGACCGAGACACCGACCAGACGGCCGGGCAACTGCCGGGCATGCTTGCCGTGCACGGCCAGGTAACCGGCGTGCGGGCCGCCGAAGCCCATCGGCACGCCGAACCGCTGCGTGGTGCCGAAAGCGACGTCGGCGCCGATCTCGCCGGGCGGGGTGACGAGCGTCAGCGCCAGCAGGTCAGCGCCGACGGCGACCAGCGCGCCACGCTCGTGGGCCTGCGCGATCAGCGCGGACCAATCGTTGACCGCGCCACTGGCGCCCGGCACCTGGGCGATGACGCCGAAGAATTCGCCCTCGGGCAGGCCGTCCCGCAGGTCGGCGGTGACGATCTCGATGTTCAGCGGTTCGGCGCGGGTGGCGAGCACGGCGGCCGTCTGCGGGTAGATGTCGATGTCGACGGCCAGGCGGCGGCAGTCGCCCTTGACGGCGCGGTGCATCAGCGTCATGGCCTCGGCGGCGGCGGTGGCCTCGTCCAGCATGGAGGCGTTGGCGATCTCCATGCCGGTCAGGTCGGTGACCATGGTCTGGAAGTTGAGCAGCGCCTCGAGGCGGCCCTGGCTGATCTCGGGCTGGTACGGCGTGTAGGCCGTGTACCAGGCCGGGTTCTCGAGGATGTTCCGGCGCAGCACGGCGGGGGTCAGGGTGTCGAAGTAGCCCTGGCCGATCATCGACACCGCGACGGTGTTGGTGTCGGCGAGTGCGCGCAGTTCGGCCAGTGACTGCTCTTCGGAGGCCGGGGCGGCCAGCTCGTCGAGGCCGGGCGCCAGGCCGGCACCGGTCAGCGCGTCGAGGATGCCCGCGGGCAGGGCCTTGGCGGCGAGTTCTTCGAGGGAGTCGACGCCGATGACCCCGAGCATGGTGGCCACCGCGTCGGCGTCCGGACCGATGTGCCGGTCGACGAAGCGAAGCTGGTGGTGCTCAGCAGAGGAACGAGACGTGCTGTCGGTCATGACGGCCTCTCCAGACGTTAGGGGCTGCCCTCCCCCTCTGTCGTCGGTGCCTGAGAGATTCGGCCCGACAATGGTCGGCCTTTCCCCATGGGCGGGCGAGTCGCAGCTCGCCGCTTTCCAGAGGCATCGGGCTCCGGCGCGGTCCGGGGGCCTGAGAGGTTGATGGAGAGGTATTGCTCCTTCGGCGTCCATGGCTGGCGGCCACAGAACTCTCCCGCGTCGGGACGATGCGCGCGCCAGTCTACCGGTCGGTCACAAAAGGCCGCGAATAGACAGCAAACGGCCCCTCTCCGCGCGGAAAGGGGCCGTTGCTCGTACGTTGCTGGGGTCAGCCGATCTTGCGGTCGCGCTGCTTACGTCGCGACGCCAGCTCGTCCTCGGGTGCGGCGATGGACTCGCCGCCGTCGGCCCGCTCGCCCGGGAAGTCGGCGATGGCGCCGGTCAGTTCGCGCATGGCACCCGAGACCGCGATGCCGAACACGCCCTGGCCGCCTTGCAGCAGGTCGACGACCTCTTCGGCGGACGTGCACTCGTACACCGTGGTGCCGTCCGAGAACAGCGTGATGTTGGCCAGGTCGTGGACGCCGCGCTGGCGCAGGTGATCGACCGCGACGCGGATGTTGTGCAGCGAGATGCCGGTGTCGAGCAGTCGCTTGACGATCTTGAGGACCAGGATGTCCTTGAACGAGTACAGGCGCTGGCTGCCGGAGCCGGCGGCGCCGCGGATCGACGGGACGACCAGCGAGGTGCGCGCCCAGTAGTCCAGCTGGCGGTAGGTGATACCGGCGATCTGGCAGGCACTCGGCCCGCGGTAGCCGACCAGTTCGTCGGGAACAGACTCGTCAGGGAACAGGCCTGCCTGCACCGGCACGGGAGCCGGCATCGGGGCGGCCTGCTCAGGCGCGCCGTTGGTCGTCAGGTCCAACTGCTCTTGACGTGGCGTGTCGTCGCCCACTGCCTGATCCTCTCGCCGATCGAACTAACCCCGCCTGGCGGCCACTGCTGCTCGGCGGGCATGTCCGCTGCTCGAATGTGTCGAGCATACGCTTCCCGCCGGGCCTCTTCAGCCCATCGGCGGTGACCCGCCGATCGAACTGTTGCCAGAACGAGGAAAGTATGTGGCGCGAATTCAGCGAATCCGCAAACGGCGCACCGAGTGTCGACACGCGCTGACCTAACTGAGACGCATCCGTGACAACGGCCGTCCGGACGCGCCGCGGACCGCGTCAGGTGGCCTTGAAATCGTCCGGCGAAATGCTGTCGAGGAACTCCTTGAACTTCTCGACCTCGTCCTCGCGCACGGTGCCCGACGACTCCTCGTCGCCCTCGTCCGGGATCAGCAGACCGGCTTCGGCCAGCACCGCTTCCTCGACGTAGATCGGCACGCCCATGCGCAGGGCGATCGCCACCGAATCCGACGGCCGCGCCGACACCGTGATGTCGCGCTCGAACACCAGGTCGGCGTAGAAGGTGCCTTCCTGCAGGTCCACGATGCGCACCTCGCGCAGCGAATGACCAAGCGCGGCAATCAAATCCCGGATCAGATCATGCGTCAGCGGCCGAGCCGGCGAGACGCCCTGCTGCTCGAGCGCAATGGCCGCAGCCTCGGACTGCCCGATCCAGATCGGCAGGTAACGGTCACCGTCGGATTCGCGGAGCAACAGCACGGGTTGGTTCTGCGGCTGTTCCACCCGAATGCCGACCACACGAACCTCGCCCATCTGCGTCTGCCCTCCGCAATCCGTGTGCCATCAACGAATTCGAGTCTAGTCCTCAGCGATCGAGAACGTCGCGCACCGCAGACTTGATCAGCGAGGTGTGCAGCGTGATGGCGAGCGCCGCGACCTCGCGGGCCAGTTCGTCGGCCCGGTCGCGGGCCCCGGCGTTGCCGGCTTTGCCGATGGGACCGGCGATCTGGGCGATCAGGTCCGACTGCCGGTCGGCGGCGGACCGGAAGGCCCGCAGGTGCCGCGGTTCGACACCGTATTCGCCCAGCGCATGCGCGCATTGTGCGATGACCACGGCATGTTCGTCGAAGAACCCTGCCGGGCCGGGAATGATCACGCCGCTCTTGACCAGCGCGGCCAGTAGCTCCGATTTGATGCCGGAGCGCTGCAGCAGGTCCTCGCGGCTGAGCCGGACCTGGGCAGGTCCGACGTCCGCCGGGTCGCCGGCTTCGTCGCTGTCGAGATCGGGCACCAATTTCGGTACGCCGTAAGCGGATCCGTTCGTCGGCAGTGCGCCGTCGGCCTGGGCGTCCAGCTGCGCCTTGATGACCTTGAGGGGCAGATACTGGTCACGCTGCGCGGACAGGATGAACCGCAGGCGCGCACAGTCATAGGCCGTGAAACGACGGTAGCCCGACCCAGTGCGTTCGGGCGTGACCAGCCCCTGTTCCTCCAGGAACCGAATCTTGGAGATGGTCACATCCGGGAAGTCTGGTCGGAGCAGATCGAACACCGCTCCGATCGACATCCCGGCCACTGCACTGCGGTCGGGCTGCGTCATGGACTGACCGCCGGCTCTAGCCAGCCGAGCTGTCGTCGGTCTTGGGGCCGGTCAGGAACACCAGGCGGAACTTGCCGATCTGGACTTCGTCCCCGTTGGCCAGCACCGCCGAGTCGACGGGCTCGCGGTTGACGTAGGTGCCGTTCAGGCTGCCGACGTCGACGACCTGGAATTCACCGGACTCGAGCCGGAACTCGGCGTGGCGACGGCTCACCGTCACATCGTCGAGGAAGATGTCGCTGTCCGGGTGACGTCCCGCCGAGGTGCTCGGCTGATCCAGCAGGAATCGCGAGCCGGCATTCGGCCCGCGCTTGACCACCAGCAGGGCTGACCCCACCGGCAGTCCTTCAACTCCGGAGACGGCAGTGGTGCCGCTCGTCGAAGCCGGGGCGTCGAGCTCATTGAGGAAGTCCGCGCGGAAGACCGATGTGGTCTCCACCGTTGCCTCCTCGGACCCGAAATCAGTCCCCGAACCGCTGTCGTTATCCGTCACGCGCTGCTCCTCTACTGGCTGCTGTGGCGCTCTCTTGCACGACCAGCCGGCAGTGCTGCCAGCAGTCATCGATGTCGCATACGTCCCACTATTGACCGTACCGCGCGGCGCGGGTCAGTGTGCCCGCCACCGCCGGATCCGCCGAGCCGACTTTGGTGTCGCCACGGCCGAACCGGACCGCAGCACCCTAACAAAGTCGTCAGTCGTCCAAGGTCGCCCGGTAGCCGTCTGCGTCGAGCAGGCCCGCGAGCTGGCTGTCCAGTTCGGCCGCGTCGGCCTGCAGTTCGATGAGCCATCCCGCGTCGTACGGATCGGAGTTGACCAGGTCGGGCGAGCCTTCCAGATCACCGTTGACCGCAACGATTTTCGCGGAGATCGGGGCGTACAGCTCCGAGGTGGTCTTGGGCGACTCGACTTCACCGAACACGTCGCCGGCAGCCACGGTGGTGCCGACCTCGGGCAGATCGACGTAGACCACGTCACCCAGCGCGCCCTGCGCGAAATCGGTGATTCCGACGCGCACGGTGCCCTCGCCGGTTCGGCGCACCCATTCGTGCTCAGTGGTGTACAGCAGATCGGCTGGCGTTTCGCTCACGACGCTCCTTGCAGTTTCAGGTCGGTGTGTTGGTGGGGTACATACGATACGGCTCGACGATCAGGCCCGGCGTCTACTTGACGGGCTGAGCGTATTGGCGTGGTTTCGGTTGCCGCAAGGCGGTGACATCGATCGTGTCGGCCTGTTGCACGGTCATTGTGCCGCCCACCCGTTTCACACTGTCCGTCGCCCCACCAGGGATGTTCATCGCGGCCGCGAGGGTCGGCGGATCACCAATGGCGAGAATGGAATAGGGCGGGTTCATGGTGATGTTGTCGACGACCAGCGCGCCCGCCGTCCCGGTCACCCAGGTGTCGACCCCGACCCGCACCGCGGTCTGCTGATCACCCCCGCCGGACCGGATCTCCATGGCCTCGGCGCCCGCGGCGCGCAGCTCGTTGATGACGTCGAGCAAGGTCTCGGGCGACACGCCCGGAGCGATGTCCTCGATGGTGATGGTGACGCCCGGGCCGGTGGCCGCGACCGTGCCGATCAGGATCGACAGGGCGCGCAGCCGCGCCTGTGCGTTCTCGATGGCGGCCTGGTCACTGTTGCCCGATGCCTGCAGTGACGACAGCGTCTTCTGCAGATCGGCCACCTCGGTGTTGAGGGACGCCTCGCGCTGTTGCAGCGAGTCGAGCAACACCAGCAGATCCCCGGGCCGGGCGGTGTCCAGCGCGTCACCCGACTCGGTCTGACGGACCTGTGTCGCGATGGCGACCCCGAGCAGGACGCAGAGCAGTACGGCCAGCGCACCGAACATCAACTGAGACCGGGTGCGCGGCAGCCGAGCCGGAACGCCGTCGGGCAACTCGTGCCGGCCGTGGTGTTCCTCTTCCGCGTGCTGCTCGCCGTCCACCGTCACGCCCCGAACAACCTGCGCCGCAGCGCCGCCGCATTGCCGAAGATCCGGATACCCAGCACCACGATGATCGCGGTGGACAGCTGCGTGCCCACGCCCAGCTGATCACCCACGTAGACGATCACCGCGGCGACGAGAACGTTGAAGACGAACGAGATGACGAAGACCTTGGCATCGAAGATGCGCTCCAGGTAGGCCCGCAGTCCCCCGAACACCGCGTCGAGCGCCGCCACGACGGCGATCGGCAGGTAGGGCTGAACTGCTTCCGGCACGCTCGGGTGGAAGATCAACCCCACCACGATGCCGACCACCAGTGCCGCGATCCCGATCATGTGCCCCTGCTCACTTTGGTCCAATCTCCTTGGCGAAGTTGACATCTCGTACCGACGCGGCCGACACCGTGAGCCGGTCCCTGGTCTGGACGCTGACTCCCACCCCGTACGACTGGGCGAGCAGCATCAGCCGCTGCATTGCGGGAGTCTGCTCGAACACCTCCTGCATGGCGTGGGGCGGCCCGATCGCGACGACGACGTATGGGCTGGCCACCGGCTGGTTGTCGACGAGGATGCCACCGCCGGCCTGCCGCATGGTCACGTTCGGCCCGATCCGCACCCCGCCGACGGACACCGCCTCGGCACCGGCCGCCCACAACGAGTTCACCGCCAGCTGCAGGTCCCGGTCCAGGATGATCTGCGGGCTGCCTGCCACCCGCTGCTTGGACACGTCCGACAGGTTCGGGCTCGGCGGGGGTTCGGTGACGGTGACGGTCAGGCCCGGGCCGGTCACGGCGGTCACGGCGGCACTGAACTCGGTCTGCTCCAGGGCGGCGAGCAGTTCCCGGCCCTTCTCGTCGCCGGCCAGCCGGCTGCGGCGCGCGGCCTCCACCTGGCCGGCCAGGGCGTCGCGGGTGGCGGTGCTGTCCCGGGTGCGCTCTTCGGCGGTGCGTGCGTTGGCCGACAGCACGTGTTGAGTCTGGTCGTTGGCCGGGGCCATCGACACCGCGTGCTGTGCCGCCGTCACGAACACCACAGACACGGCGGCGACGCCGACCAGTAGCCAGGCGCCGTCGACGAACCGGGAGCCGCTGCGCCGGGCGCCCTCGTCATCGGCCTTGCGACGTTCGGCCGCGGCGGCGTACCCGGGATCGAGGTGATCGGTGAGCAGCGAGCGCAGCAGTGACGGCACCGGAATCCGGACCGGCTCGTCGGCGACGTGACTGTTGCGGCCGGCCTCCGGCCAGTAGCCACCCAGCGCCCGGTCCCGGGGTGTCCCGGCTTCTGTCACGCCGCGGACCTCGCCACCGGCGGCAGTTCTCTGAGCACCATGGTCACCTGGATCAGGTACAGCACGGCGGACCACAGATACATGGCCAGGCCCCACACCAGGAATGCCCAGCCGCAGGCCAGCACGACCCGGCTCCAGGCGTCCGGCCACTGCCCCAGCAGCACCAGCGGGAACCCGGACATCAGCGCGAAGGTCGCGGCCTTGCCGATGTAGGTGACCGGCAGCGCGGTCAGACCTCGGCTCCGCACCAGCGGCAGGGTCGCGGCCAACACCAGGTCGCGGCCGATCAGGGTCAGCACGAACCACCAGGGCACCACGTGCGCGATCGCCAACGCGACCGGTACGACGAGCATGTAGATCCGGTCGACCAGCGGATCGAGCAGCTCGCCGAGCCGCGAGGACTGGTTCGGCACCAGCCGCGCGATCTTGCCGTCCGCCCAGTCGGAGAAGCCGCTGAACATCAGGATCGCGACGGCCCAGCCATTGGCGTGCGCCGACAGCAGCAGGTACAGGAACACCGGGACCAGCAGCAACCGCAACGCGCTGAGCGCGTTGGGGATCGTCAGCACCCGGTCGCCGGAATCGGCTTCCGCGCTACTGGTACTCATCGGCTAAACCTAACGGAACACCCCGGGCAGGCTCAGCGCTGCCATCGTGTCGTCGGCCAGTGGGTTGTCGTGAATCATGTAGGTCCACGTCGACGTCGGGCGCGCCAGCTTCGACAGATCCAGGCCGGGCTCGTCCTCGAGCACATTGGCGGTCTCGAAGGTCTGCTGCGCGGCCTCGATGGCGTCGGCCGCCAGCGACGCGAATGCGTCGACCGCCATGCGGTGGAATTCGTCGAGCGGGTCCTGGCGGCCCAGGGCGCGCAGATGGATGCTCTCGCGGATGTCGGACAGGTAGGCCAGGTGGTCGGCCCAGCCACGGTCCAGGTGGTACAGCATGATCAGCCGGCAGATGTGCTCGAGCTCGTCCTCGGCACCCGCTTCCCCAATCTGGCTGGCCAGTTCCTGGTACCGGTCCGGCGCCAGCTCCTTGAGCTCGTCCCGCGCCGTTGTGGTGCGCAGCAACGTCTCTCGGCGTTCCACGATGATCGCGCGCTGCTGCGCGGTGAGCTGGTTGTAGCGCCAGGTGTTGGCGTGCACGTCCAGCAGTCGGCCCTCCGCCACGCGCTGGGCGTGCTCGAGCATCTGGCCGGCCCGGTCGCTGACGATCCGGCCGTCCTCGTCGGTCTGCATCGGCAGCTTCTCGGGCTCCAGGTGCGAGACGACGACGTCGTCCTCCCAGCTGGAGAAGAACACCGACGATCCCGGATCGCCCTGCCGCCCGGCGCGGCCGCGCAGCTGGTTGTCGAGGCGCTCGGTGTGGTGCCGGCCGGTACCGATGACGTGCAGGCCGCCGAGTTCGGCGACAGCGTCATGGTCGGCTTCGTCCGATCCGCCGAGGCGGATGTCGGTGCCACGGCCGGCCATCTGGGTGGAGACGGTGACGGTGGCGAGCTTGCCGGCCTCGGCGATGACGGCGGCTTCTTCCTCGTCGTTCTTGGCGTTCAGGACGACGGCGGGCACCCCGGCCTTGACCAGTTTCGCGTGCAGCTCTTCGGATTCGGCGACGTCGCGGGTACCGACCAACACCGGCTGCCCGGTCGCGTGGATCTCCTGGATGTGCTCGATGACGGCCTGGTTCTTGGCTGCCGCGGTGATGTAGACGCGGTCGGTCTCGTCTTCGCGGATGTTGGGCGTGTTCGGCGGGATCGGCGACACCCCGAGCCGGTAGAACTGGCGCAGCTGCTCGCCGGCGGCCAGCGCGGTGCCGGTCATGCCGCACACCGTCGGGTAGCGGTTGATCAGCGCCTGGACCGTGATGGTGTCGAGCACCTCGCCCGTCTCGGTGGTCTCGATGCCTTCCTTGGCCTCGACCGCGGCCTGCAGACCGTCGGGCCAGCGCTGCAGCGACGCGATGCGGCCACGGGAGGCGTTGATCAGGTGAACGGCGTTGTCCCGCACGATGTAATGCACATCGCGCTGCAGCAGCACGTGCGCGTGCAGGGCCACGTTGACCTCGGTCAGCGTGGTGCCGATGTGCTCCTCGGAGTACAGGTCGATGCCGCCGAGAGCCTTCTCGAGCTTGCGCGCGCCGGCGTCGGTCAAGTGCACGTTGCGCCGGTCGGCGTCGGTGTCGTAGTACTGCAGCGAGTCGTCAACGCGGTTCTCGGAGGTCATCTCCCCCACCAGCCGGATGATCTCCATACGTGGTGTCTCGCGGTGGGTGGTGCCGGCCAGCACCAGCGGCACCAGCGCCTCGTCGACCAGGACCGAATCGGCCTCGTCAATCAGCGCGACGTCGGGCCGCGGAGACACCAGGTCGTCGACGTGCGTGACCAGCTGGTCACGCAGCACGTCGAACCCGATCTCGTTGACCGAGGCGTAGGTGACGTCGCATTCGTAGGCAGCGCGCCGTTCGGCGGCCGTCGACTCGGCGGTGATCCAGCCGACCGTCAGGCCCATCGCGGCCAGCAGCGGTCCCATCCACTCGGCGTCGCGGCGCGCGAGGTAGTCGTTGACCGAGATGACGTGCACGTTCCGGCCGGCCAGCGCGTAACCGGCGGCGGCGATCGCACCGGCCAGGGTCTTGCCCTCACCGGTGGCCATCTCGACGACGTCGCCGGCCATCATGCGCAGTGCGCCGAGCAGCTGCACGTCGAACGGACGCAGGCCCGTGGTGCGCTCGGCGGCTTCCCGGGCGATGGCCAGGAACTGTGGGATGTCGGCGGCGTCGGCGAGGTCGGACAGCTGCAGCAGCTTGGCCGCCTTGGTGATCTGCTCGTCGTCCAGCCCGGCGGCCTTCTCGTCGAATTCGGCCGATGCCTGAACCTGATTCATCGATCGGTTCTGGTTCTTGTCGGTCGACGCACCGAGCAGCTTCCAGAACTTGCTGCTCAGCCGGCCGGATTTCGCGGTGCTGGTTTTCGCCACAGGTCAAAGGTACCGGTCCGGTCCGGCGGCTCTTCTGCAACCGTCCACCTGCCGGAGGCCGACGGAAGGTGACCACCGTCTCACCTCCGCGCCTGTCGCAGCGCGAACGTCAATAGGGCACGGGTACCTTGCGGGGATGGATTTGTTCACCCCGACCCTCGAATGGGGCAGTGAGCTCACGACCTCGCTGTGGTGGATCGCGAAAGCCTGGCTGATCGCCGCGGTATCGACGCTGGTGGTGGTGACCGCCATCGGCCGGTTCACGGTCTGGGGAAGGCAGTTCTGGCGCATCTCCGGCGCGTACTTCGTCGGCCGCGACAGCATCAAGGTGTGGCTGTGGCTGGCGGCGCTGCTGCTGTCGGTGATCACCGGCGTTCGGCTCACGGTGCTTTTCAGCTATCAGAGCAACGATCTGATGACGAGCTTCCAGGTGGTGGCCTCCGGTCTGGCCGGTCATGACCAGGCGGTCAAGGACTCGGGCGCCCACGGCTTCTGGATGTCGATCGGCATCTTCTCGCTGTTGGCCGTGCTGCACGTCTGCCGCATCATGCTCGACCTGTTCATGACGCAGCGGTTCATCCTGCGGTGGCGCGCGTGGCTGACCGACCGGCTCACGGGCGACTGGCTGGACGGCAAGGCGTACTACCGGTCGCGATTCATCGATGACACCATCGACAACCCGGACCAGCGCATTCAGAGCGATATCGACATCTTCACCGCCGGCGTGGGACCACTGCCCAACACGCCCAACAACATGACCACCTCGACGTTGCTGTTCGGCGCCATCAACGCCATCGCCTCGATGCTTTCGTTCACCGCGATTCTGTGGAACCTGTCCGGGACCCTGACCATCGCCGGGCTCACCATCCCCAAGGCCATGTTCTGGATCGGGCTCGGTTATGTCCTGATCGCGTCGGTGGTGGCCTTCTGGATCGGCCGTCCCATCATCTGGCTGTCCTTCGACAACGAACGCTTCAACGCGGCCTTCCGTTACGCGCTGGTCCGGATGCGCGACGCGGCCGAGGCCGTCGCCTTCTACCACGGTGAGATCGCCGAGCGGACGGGTCTGCGGCGGCTGTTCGCCCCGGTCGTCGACAACTACAAGCGGTACGTCAACCGGATGATCGGCCTCAACGGCTGGAACCTGTCGATGAGCCAGATCATCGTGCCCCTGCCGTATGTCCTGCAGTTCCCGCGGTTCCTCGCCGGTGAGATCAAGCTCGGCGACATGAACCAGACCGCGTCGGCGTTCGGCAGCATCCAGGACGGATTGTCGTTCTTCCGCAACGTGTACGACCAGTTCGCCGGCTATCGCGCCGCCATCATCCGTCTGCACGGCCTGGTGACCGCCAACGACGCGGCCCGGCACCTGCCCGCGCTCGCCACCGAGGACTGCCCCGACGACACCATCACGCTGGAGAAGGTCACGGTGAGCACGCCGGACGGCCGCGAACTCATCGCTCCGCTGGATCTGTGCCTGTACCCCGGCGAAGCACTGGTGGTCACCGGCCCGTCCGGCAGTGGCAAGACGACCCTGCTGCGCAGCCTGGCCAAGCTGTGGCCCTTCTGTCACGGCGCCATGCACTTCCCGATGGACGAGAACGAGACGCTGTTCCTGTCGCAACTCCCCTACGTGCCGCTGGGTGATCTGCGCGCGGTGGTGTCGTACCCGAGCAAGGTCGGCACCCACACCGACGCCGCACTGCAGGAAGTCCTGGGCAAGGTCGCGCTGCCACATCTGGCCAACCGCCTCGACGAGGTGGACGACTGGGCCAAGGTGCTCTCCCCCGGCGAGCAGCAGCGCGTCGCCTTCGCCCGCGTGCTGCTGACGCGGCCGAAGGCCGTGTTCTTCGACGAGTCCACATCAGCACTCGACGAGGGCCTGGAAATGATGCTGTACCAACTGGTTCGGACCGAACTGCCGGATACCACCGTGGTCAGCGTCAGCCACCGCAGCACCGTCGAACAGCACCACCAGCAGGAGCTGGAACTGCTGGGCGACGGCAACTGGCGGCTCACCCGGATCGACGACGAGGACGACGCGCCCGCCCGCGTCTGATCAGCGTGTCGCGGCGTGCTTTCCGGCGCGCCGGCCGAAGAACGACCCTTCACCCAGCTGGGTGCCGCTGGCGTAGCCCTTGCCGTCCTGCGCGATGTTCGACGCGCAGGCGCCCGCGGCGTACAGTCCCGGCACCGCGCTACCGTCCGCGCGCAGCACCTCGCCGTCGCTGCTGACGGACAGGCCACCCATGGTGAATCCGGAGTACAGGGCGCGGCCGAGCGACAGGTCGAATGCCGCCCACGGCCCATTGTCTTGGGCCGCAACGTAATCCGGCTGCTTGTGGAAGTCGGGGTCGTTGCCGGCCGCCGCGTTGGCGTTGTAGCGCTCCAGGGTGGCGGCCAGGTTTCCGGCCGGAATGCCCAGGGCCTCTTCCATTTCCGCGATCGTCTCCCAGCCGTCGATGAACCGGATCAACGGCATCGCCGGCATCTCGGTGTGCGCTTCGTCCACGATCAGGTAGGCCACCTGGTCGGGCTGCTCGAGCACGAAAGCCGAGGTGCGCGAATGGTAGGAGTCCTCGTTGACGAAGCGCCGGCCGTTCTGGTTGACGATGACGCCGGTGAGCAGAACCTCCGGTGGGTAGGCGGCAGCGGTGATGAACAGCTGGTCGAGGTTCTTGGCGACGCCGCCGGCCGACACACCGAGCTTGATGCCCAGCCCGTCGTCGTTCGGGTTGCCCAGGATGTAGGGCTCAACTTCGCCGTGGTGCTTGGTCTTTCGCTTCTGACCGAGCGCCGGCGTGTGTTCGGCCACCATCTCCGGGTTCATCGCGAAGCCGCCCGCGGCGATGACAACCGCACCGGCCTTCACGGCGCCCGTCACCCCGAAGTTCTTCCAGCGGACGCCGACGACGGCGCCCTGCTCGTCCACCACGAGGTTGGTCGCACCGGTCTCGTAGCGCAGTTCGACGCCGAGTTCGTCGGCCCGTTTCAGCAGCAGCTTGATGACCATGTCCGCGCCACCCAGTTCGCCCGGCACGGGGACCGAGTGCCCGCGGGGCGCGGCCTTGGCCTGCTCGCAGAACGGCCACACCTTTTCGTTGCCGGTGTAGGACAGTCCCTCGGTGCCCGGCGGCACCACCACCTTGCCCGGGTAGTAGCTGCGCTCGAACTGAAAACCCAAGTCCTCCAACCAGTTGAAGTGCTCGACGCTGCCGTCGCAGTAGGCGCGGATCTTGTCGTGCTCAGGTTCGTGGGCGACGGCCACCAGATACTTGTACATCTCGTCGGCGGTGTCGTCGTGTCCGGTCGCCAGTTGCACCGCGGTGCCGCCACCGAGGTAGAAGTGGCCGCCGGCCATGGACGTGGTGCCGCCCGCGCCGGCCGCCTTCTCCAGGACCAGCACCTTGGCTCCGGCCGCCGCGGCACTCACCGCCGCACAGCCACCGGCGATACCGAAGCCGATGACCACGACGTCGGCCTCGTCGGACCATTCGGTGACGTCGGCGGCGTTGACGGTCTCGGGAACTGTTTGCATCGTCTCTCCTGGGCCGGTCTCGGTGGTGCCCAGGGCGGTCGATTTCCGGCAACCTGGACACGTGTCTGATCAATGATCGACTAGACAATAACGTCGAGACGGCACCATGGCTAGAACGTGTTCTAGTTTTCTTTCACCCAGCGAGGCCGGCCCTCGACGAGTCGGGGCCGGCGGCGCGCGCCGGAGCGCGGTCCGTCAGCTGCCGGCAGCCTGCTGCACGACGGCGTCATTGGTCTGCTGATCAGTGGCACTCCACGAGACCGCCGCCGGGAAATGCCCCCACGTGCTGTTGAAGACGCCCACCAGGACGGCTCGGTTGTCCGGGGTGATGGTGTAGACGGGCCCGCCGGAGTCACCCTTCTGGCTGACGATGCCGTTGGACATGGTGAACCAGCCGTTGTTCACCGCGTCGACGGTGCCGCACGTCTCGCCGGTGACGACGCCGAAGTGGCACACAGGTGCGCCGCTCTGCGGATTGACCGCGGGATCGGTGACCAGCATCCGCCCGCCCGGCAGGATGTTGTTCACCATGACGTCGCCGGCGATGTTGATCGATTCCCAGTCGGAGATCTGATGGTCGGTCGCGATGGTGGCGCCGTCCGGTGTGTTGTCCCGGAACGTGATCATGGTGCCGATGAAGCGGCCGTCCTTGTCGGTAACGGGTCCGTTGCCGCGGCAGTGACCTGCGGTATAGCCGGTCCGCGCCGCCGGGTCGACATAGCCCAGGGTGCAGCGCGTCGTGCCCTGATGAATCTCCATGCCCGGGTAGACGAGCACTCCAGGATCAGCCGACGCGACCGGCGCCGGGCCGCCCACAGCGAACATCGGCACAGCGACCACGGCTGCTGCCGCGGCCCGCAAACCCCCCACAAACATGACCTTGCTCCCATCACCTCGGGACGGACGTCGCGCCAGCCTACCCCGCAAACCAGAACCCGGGACGGGTAAGCCCCGCGCGACGCCACCGCCGCCCGCTCCGCACCAGCAAACAAACTGCCCCTGAAATCGGACGTTGAAACACACTGGCGGCCCGGATCTTTCGATCCGGGCCGCCAGAGTCCGTCGAGGTCAGGGAATGGTCAGGAGCTGACCGGGCTGAATCAGGTCGGGGTTGTCGATTCCGCTGGCACCGGCAATCTCCGGGTAGCGGTTGCCGTCACCGTAGAACTGCTCGGCGATGGCCCACAGGGTGTCACCGGACTGCACTGTGTAGGTGCGAGCCGCCGGCGCCTCGGGCACCGGGGCGGGCGCGGGCTCGGGAACGACCTCGGCGGCGACGGGCTCGGCAGCCACCTCGGGCTCAGGCGCGGCCTCCGGAGCGGGCTCGGGGGCAGCCGCGACGGGCGGTGCGGGCACCTCGTCGGTGTGGGTGCCCGAGGACCACTTGGCATCGTCACCGCTGTACAGCACCAGGTTGCGGTCGTCCTGCAGCACCAGCCGGACGTTCTCGGCGCCCTTGGTGTCGCTGTGCCACACCGGCTTGTCCGGGGTGTACAGCACGAAGTTTCCGTCCTCCTGCACCTCGGCGCGCTGGACGTCCTGACCGTTGGTGCCGGTGGACCAGACGGACTGCTCCCCGGTGTACAGCACCAGGTTGCCGTCGTCCTGCAGGACCAGACGGTAGGCACCGTTGTTCGACGTCAGCGACTGACCGACCTCGAGCTTCTCACCCTTCTGAAGTGTGTCACCCATGTATGTCCAGCTCCTTTGGTTCTCGGTTCACCCTGTCGACCATCGACAGTACCGCCGGTTCCGGGGACCGCCACCGTTTACGCTCGCCCGAATCAAAACAGTTGGCAAACAATGAGTTATCGCGAGGAAATTCCGGTGCACCGACGACAGCGTTGACACCCCTGTCAACGCGTTGACACAGACTCCGGACCCGCGGGCTGCCATCCCGGCGGGCCGAACACATAGCCCATTCGGTCACCGAACCCGTTGGCCTGACGCACATCTCGGACCATCGAGACGTACTCGTGCGTCTGCAGTTTCCAGATATCGTACGTGCCAACAGGTTTGGTCAATCCATAGTTCGGCCGCGCGGCCTCGGGCGTGAAGCTGCCGAACATCCGGTCCCAGATGATCAGGATGCCGCCGTAGTTCTTGTCGAGGTACTGCCGGTCGCGGCCGTGGTGCACACGATGGTGCGACGGGGTGTTGAAGACGTATTCGATTGGCCGCCATAGCTTTCCGATACGCTCGGTGTGAATCCAGTACTGGTACACCAGGTTCAGCGAGAAACTGGCGAAAACGATCCACGGGGGCACGCCGAGCGCGGGCAGTAGCGCCTTCATCGCGAGGTCGCCGGAGGGATTCCATTTCTGTCGCAATGCGGTGGACAGGTTGAAGTACTCGCTGGAATGGTGTGCCTGGTGGGTGGCCCAGAACAGCCGCACCCGGTGCGCCATGCGGTGGTAGGTGTAGTAGATCAGGTCGACGCCGAGGATCGCGATCACCCACGTGTACCAGGCGTCACCCGGCAGATGCCACGGGGCGACATACACGTAGAGGGCCGCATAGCCGACCAGCGCGAGGAAATTCAGCACCCCGCTGGTGAACAGCGACGTCGCGCCCATCCAGATACTGGCCCAGGCATCGGCGCGCAGGTAGGCGCCGGACGGCGGCCGCTGCCGATCGTCGTGCGCGAGCTTGCGGGCCGCGCCCCACTCCAGCAGCAGCGCCACGACGAAGAACGGAATGGCGTACGAGACCGGGTCGTGCAGCATCGTCGGCAGCACGTCGGACAGCAGATCGGAACTCACGTTCGACACCTCCGCGCGCAGCGTATCCGGACGCGCACCGTCCGCCGGCCGGAAATGCCGTCGCGACGTCCTGTTCGGGACAGTCCGCGCTCACCACCCATGGTGCTCCGAATCGCGGCAAGATGGCGCGCATGACTGATCGGACCGCGTCACTCGTCGAGCTCGCCCGACGCCACGGGGTGGCTACCGAGTACGTCGACTGGAGCGGCGCGCAGCATGCCGTCGCCGCCACCACACTGGTTGCGGTGCTGGCGGCGCTGGGGGTACCGGCCGACTCGGAGGAAGCCTGCGCGGCGGCACTGGCCGATCAGGAACGCGCGTATTGGCAGCGGACGCTGTCCCCCACCATCGTCGCCCGGTCCGGAAAGCCGTCGAGCTTCTGGGTGCACGTCACCCACGGCGCCCCCGTCGGCGTCTGGATCCGGTTGGAAGACGGCTCGGTGCGGGCCGGGCTGCGCCAGCTGGAGAACAACCGTCCGCCGTTCAGCCTCGATGGCCGCCTGATCGGCGAGGCCACTTTCGAGCTGCCCGGCGACCTCCCGCTCGGCTATCACCGGCTGCATGTCCAGGCCGGTGCCGCGGCCGACGCCGAAGCCGTACTCATCGTCACCCCGGATGCGTTGACGCTGCCGAGCCGGTTGGGCAGCGGGCGGGCCTGGGGTCTGGCCACCCAGCTGTACAGCGTGCGCTCGCAAAACTCTTGGGGTACCGGCGATCTCACCGACCTTGCAGACCTGGCGGTGTGGTCGGCCGTCGAACACCGGGCCGATTTCATCCTGGTGAACCCGCTGCACGCCGCCGGGCCGGTGGCCCCGATGGAGCCGTCGCCATATCTGCCGACGTCTCGCCAATTCGCCAACCCGCTGTATCTGCGGGTGCAGGCCATCCCCGAATACACCGCCGTCCGCACGCCGGCCACGCTGCGCAAAGCGCGGGCCGACGCGCAGTCCCGCGCCGACAAGAACGAGTTCATCGATCGCGACGCCGCGTGGAAGTCCAAGCGCAACGCGCTCAAAGAGGTGTATCGGGCCAACCGCTCGGCCGGCCGGTCCGTCGCCTACGACGGCTACCGACGCCGGACCGGGCGCACGCTCGACGACTTCGCCACGTGGTGCGTGCTCGCCGAGAAACACGGCGACGACTGGCGCGACTGGCCGGCGGAGTTTCAGCACCCGGACCACCCAGCGGTCCGGGTCTTCGCCGAAAAGCACCGCAGCCGTATCGATTTCCATCGCTGGCTGCAGTGGCAACTCGATGACCAACTGACCGCCGCGCAGGCGACCGCGGTGCAGACGGGGATGTCGCTCGGCATCGTCCACGATCTGGCCGTCGGCGTGCATCCGGGCGGCGCCGACGCCTGGGCGCTGCAGGATGTGCTGGCCACCGGGGTCTCGGCCGGGGCGCCACCGGACGAGTTCAATCAGCTCGGCCAGGACTGGTCGCAGCCGCCGTGGCGACCGGACCAACTCGTAGAGCGGGCCTATGAGCCGTTCCGCGCCGTGGTCAGGGCGGTGCTGCGCCATGCGGGTGGAGTCCGCATCGACCACATCATCGGCCTGTTCCGGCTCTGGTGGATCCCCGACGGTGCGACGCCCGTCGACGGCACGTACGTCCAGTACGACCACGAGGCGATGATCGGCGTCCTGGCGCTGGAGGCACACCGGACCGGCGCGGTGGTGGTCGGTGAGGACCTCGGCACCGTCGAGCCGTGGGTTCGGGACTACCTGCGCGACCGCGGCCTGCTCGGCACCTCGATCCTGTGGTTCGAGGCTGATCGGGACGGCGGACCGCTGCCCGCGCCCCGGTGGCGCGAGTACTGCCTGTCGGCGGTGACGACCCACGATCTGCCGCCGACGGCGGGCTACCTGGCGGGTGCGCACCTGCGCCTGCGCCGGGACCTCGGTTTGCTGACCCGCCCCTATGAGGAGGAGGCCGCGGCCGATCACGCCGATCAGCAGCGCTGGCTGGATGTCCTGCGGACAGCGGGGCTGTTGCCGCCGAACGCGCCCGACGCGATCGACGCCGACCAGACCGTCGTTGCCCTGTACCGCTATCTCACCCGTACCCCGTCACGGCTACTGGCGCTGGCCCTGCCCGATGCCGTCGGCGACGTGCGGACCCAGAATCAGCCGGGCACCACCGACGAATACCCGAACTGGCGGGTGCCGCTGGCCGGCCCCGACGGCCGGCAAATCCTCCTCGAAGACCTGTTTTCCGATGCGCGCGCGGCCGCGTTGGCGCAGGTGATGGCCGACGCAGTGACACCAGGATTGGCTTGATTCGAGTTTCTCCACCCCGCCATCTGCGCTATCTTCGCTGTACTCGAGGAGGTCAGGTGAAGAAGCTGAAGATGCTGACGGCAGGTGCCGTGGCAGCAGGTGCGGTGGCGGTGGGTGCCACCGCGATGTTCGGCTCGTCGGTGGCCGCATCCGATCCCGGCGGTTCGAACTCCATGAATGTGGTGGGCGAGTCCTATGCCCGGGCCGTCTCGATCCTCAAGAGCCAGGGCGTGCGGGCCACGTTCGGCGGCTCGGTCGGCAGTGATGTGCCACAGGCGCAGTGCATCGTCGATCAGGAGAAGATGGGCAGCCATGGCCGCGTCATCCTGATGCTGAACTGCACCACCAAGGCCGTGGAGAATGCCCAGGCCGGCGCGCCCGCGGCCGGTGGCGGCGGCCCCGCCGGGGCTCCCGGCGCCCCGCAGGGTCCGCACGTCGGCTCCAATGGCGTGACGACGGTGCAGGCGACGCCTGTCGGTCCGCAGCCCGGCATGTCGGTCCCCGGAATGTAATTGTTTGCCGAATCGGCATTTCAGCAGGCCAACGCTCGATTTTTGGCAGCTGGGATGCCGATTCGGCATTTCTCGGCAAAACCCAGTACCGCCGTTCCCACATAATCCGCTTACACTGAATCCACCAGCAACGACGCTTGAGGATCCGGAGGTAGCTGTTTCATGCTGCGCCCACAACGATTCACCCACGAAGTAGACCCGGGTCCGGTGCAGATCCAGGCCCGTAACGTGGCTTTCGCGACCGCGGACAAGCCGAAGGATTGGATTCCCGGCCACCCGGTGTCGTCGCATCTGGTGAACCTGTTGAACGTCATGCTGCCGGCCGGCGAGCGCTGGTTCGTCGAGGTCTTCAACGAGGCGCTGCCCCTCATCAACGATCCGAAGCTGGCCGAGGACGTCCGCGGGTTCATCGGCCAGGAGGCCATGCACGCCGAGGCCCACGACACCGTGATGCACGACTACATGATCGCCTCCGGCGTCGACGTGGCCCCGCTGCTGAACCAGATCGAGTTCGTGTTCGAGAAGGTCCTGGCTCCCTCGAAGACGACCAATCCGCGGCGGAAGATGAATCACCTCATCGAACGGCTGTGGCTGATCGCCGCCATCGAACACTTCACCGCGGTACTCGGCGATTTCGTGCTGAACTGCACGTGGGACGACTACGACGCCGACCCGACGCTGACGGACCTCTACCGCTGGCACGGCGCCGAAGAGGTCGAGCACCGTTCGGTCGCTCATGACGTCGCCACCTACTTCCGGGACAGCTACCTGACCCGGGTACGCGCCATGGCTGTGGCCGGGACCGGCCTGTACGTCCTGTTCCAGCGCGGCATGCGGTTCCTGGTCAAGAGCGACCCGCAGCTGCAGCTGACGTGGTGGCAGATGCAGCGGATGCGGATGCGCGATTCCAAGCTCGGTCTGCTGCCCGAGTACTGGAACCTGTTGTTCGTGCAGACGCTGGCCTACTTCAAACCGAGCTACAGCCCCGAACACATGGGTTCCACGGCTCAGGCCGTCGCGTATCTCGCCAACTCCCCCGCCGCTCGCGCGGCGCACCACTGATGCGCACCCGTCCCCGGGTGCGGCTCGCACCGCCCAGCGTGTTCGGGCTGACGCGCCACGACATCGTGGTGACCGTCGCCGACGCCGTCATCAGCGGCGGGCTCGCGGTGACCACGGCAATCCGGCGCACCCGGCCGCTGGCCACCGTCGACCGGCAGGTTCGGCTCCGGTTGCTCGACCGGCAGGTGGTCGCCCACGACCAGGACGTGGTGGCGCTGACGTTCGGCTCGGCGGACGGCACCGCGCTGCCCGCCTGGCACCCCGGTTCCCACATCGACGTTCATCTGCCCAGTGGTCTGATTCGGCAGTACTCCCTGTGTGGAAACCCCGACGAGCAGGGCACGTACCGAATTGCCGTGCGCCGCATACCCGATGGCGGCGGCGGCTCGGTCGAGGCGCACACGCTCGCGGTCGGTGACGTGATCACCACCAGCGGCCCGCGCAATGCGTTCCCGATGACCGTCCCGGGCTTCGGGTCACCCACACAACGGCTCCGGTTCATCGCCGGCGGTATCGGCATCACACCGATCCTGTCCATGCTCCACCGCGCCGAGAAGCTGGGTATCGACTGGTCGATGATCTACACCGGTCGCGGCACGGACACCCTGCCGTTCCTGGACGAACTCGTCCAATTCGGTTCTCGCGTCACGATTCGCACCGACGATGTCCACGGCCTGCCCACCGCCGACGACCTGCTGGGCGACTGCCCGGCCGGCACCGCCGTCTACACCTGCGGCCCGGCGCCCATGCTGGGCGCGATCCGCGCCCGCCTGGTCGACGCCGACGACATCGAACTGCACTTCGAACGCTTCGCCGCGCCCCCGGTGATCGACGGCCGCGAGTTCGAGGTCGCGGTGGCGTCGACGGGCCAGACCATCGCCGTCGCAGCCGACGAAACCTTGCTGACGGCGCTGATCAAAGCCGGTGTGCACGCACCGTATTCGTGCCAGCAGGGTTTCTGCGGCACCTGCCGCGTGAAGGTACTCGCCGGTGCGGTCGACCACCGGGACGGCCTGTTGACCGAGACCGAACGCGCCGCCGGGCAGGCGCTCATCTGCGTGTCGCGCGCCCAGGGCGACGGCCCGCTGACGCTGGACCTCTGACGTTCCGCCGCGAGCAGTCCCCCGCCTGCGGGGGCTGCTCGCGAGCTCGGTTTACGATGCCCCAATGCCAATGGCCGAGGGGACCGACTTCGCCGGATACACCATCATCCGATGCCTGGGCTCCGGCGGCATGGGTGAGGTCTACGTCGCCCGGCACCCGCGACTGCCCCGGCAGGATGCGCTCAAGGTCCTGCGCCCGGAGATGTCCACCAACCAGGAGTTCCGCGAAAGGTTCCTGCGCGAGGCGGATCTGACCGCCGCGTTGTCGCACCCGAACATCGTCGGGGTGTACGACCGCGGCGAGTTCGACGGCCAGTTGTGGATCTCGATGGAGTACGTCGACGGTACCGATGTCAGCCGCCTGCTCCGGAGCCGTAGCGGTGTATCCGACGGTCAAGCGGTTGCGATCATCAGCGCCGTCGCCGACGCCCTCGACTATGCCCATCAACACGACCTGCTGCACCGCGACGTCAAGCCGGCCAACATCCTGATCAGTGAAACCGATCCGGCTAACAAGCGAATCAAGTTGGCCGACTTCGGCATTGCCCGCTGTGCCAACGACTCCGCGGGGTTGACCGCCACGAACATGACCGTCGGCACGGTGTTCTACGCCGCCCCCGAGCAGCTGACCGGCAGCGTCATCGACGGCCGTGCCGACCAATACGCTCTTGCGGCCACCGCATTTCAGCTCTTCACCGGCGCGCCGCCGTTCGAGAACTCGAACGCCGCGGTGATCATCGGCAAGCACCTCAGCACTCCCCCGCCGTCGCTCTCGCAGAGCCGGCCCGATCTCGCCGCGCTGGATCCGGTGCTCGCCAAGGCCCTTGCCAAAGATCCCAAGGACCGGTTCGACAAGTGTGCCGATTTCGCCCGGGCCCTGCAGCACGGGTTGGGAGTGGCCGGCGCGAATGCCACCATCTTGGCTCCCGCACAGCCGGGCCAGACGCAGGTCCTGCAACCCGACAAGATCAGCCGGTCCCGCCGCTCGCTGGTTCTGCCCGTCGTGCTCACCCTCCTGTTGATCGCCGCGCTTGTCTTCGCGGCCATCGAATTCACGCGCGCCAAGGACGAACAGCCCGCGCCGCAGCGTCCCGCGGCAACCTCCACCACGACCGCTCCGCCGGCCACCACCACGTCGCCGCCCGCCGAAGCGCCCGAGGCGCCCGCGGCACCCACCGAGCCGACCGTCACCAGTACGGTCACGGTCGAGACCACCACCGCCCCGCCGACGACCAGTACTACGGAAGCGCCTGTGCCGGAACAGGAAACACCGATCCGAGAGTGCATGGAACGGACGGGGATGACACGGCTGCAGTGCTGGGAAGAGATTCGCCGAAGCGAGCGGAGGCGTTGATGCCACCCAAGTTCGCCGTGGTCGCGCCCGTGGCGGCCGGAGTCACCGCCGATCCGGTCTGGATGACGCAGTTCGCCCGCCATCTGGAGAGCTGCGGTTTCGAATCCATTGTCGCCGTGGAACATACGGTGCTACTGACCGAGTATTCGAGTGTGTATCCCTACGACGCCTCCGGCCGGGTAGACATCCCGGCCGACTGCGCGGTCCCGGATCCGCTGGACCTGCTCGCATTCCTTGCCGGGCAGACCAGCACACTGGGCCTGGCGACCGGGGTACTGGTCCTGCCCAACCACCATCCGGTGGTACTGGCCAAACGTGTCGCCACGCTGAATGCGTTGTCCGGCGGGCGGATTCGCCTGGCCGTCGGAATGGGGTGGTTGCGTGAGGAGATCGAGGCGTGCGGCGCCCCGTTCGACGCGCGAGGGCGGCGCGCCGACGAGCAGATCGACGTCCTGCGGCTGTTGTGGTCCGACCAGGAAGGCGCCGACCACGCCGGCGAGTTCTTCGAGTTCGCCAATGCCGCTTGCTATCCCAAGCCGGTTTCGCCGATACCGATCCACATCGGTGGGCACAGCCGGGCCGCGGCTCGCCGGGCCGGCCGGCGCGGCGACGGTCTGCAGCCTCTCGGTGTTGCCGGCGCGGAATTGGCGGGGTTGATCGCGTTGATGCGAGAGTCGGCCGAGCGGGCCGGCCGGGACCCTGACGCCCTGGAGTTGTCCCTCGGGCACCTGGTGCCGAAGGTCGATGCCGACCGGGCGGGCCGGCTCGCGGAGCTCGGCGCCGACCGCGTGGTGCTCGCCATGCCGCCGGTCACCGACATCGACGAGGCCAAGGACATGCTGTCGGCGTGTGCCGAACGACTCGGGCTCACGCCATGTCGCTGACGGTGGCCGACCGATTGGCGCTGACCGACCTGGTGCACCGCTACGCCGCGGCCGTCGACGACCGCCGGTTCGACGATGTCGTCGAACTCTTCACCAGCACAGCGGAATTGATCCTCCCCGATCCGCCGCGAGCACTGGACCCGGTGCGGCCCGAGCTTGGGCACGAGGGGGTGCGCGCCGCGATGGCCACCCTGTCCGGCGTCGCCCGCACCCAGCACGAGATCGTCGGCGAGGTCTACACCGACGCCGCGGACCACGCTCGCGGGCGCATCACCTGCGTCGCCCACCACTGGACCCGCGGCGCCGACTCCGACCTCACCGATCTGGTGTGGCACCTGCGGTATGACGACGAGTACGTCCAGACCGATGACCGCTGGCGCATCCGGCGCCGCGCCCTGACGCTCAACGCCATCGAGACCCGGCCCGTCCGCCGCCTCCGCGACCAGCGGTGAGTTAGGCAGGTTGCGCGACGATCAGCAGGGTGTCGCCGCCGACCTGCACGCCACCGTCGCCGATCACCGCGCCCAGCCGGGCGCGCAGCTCCGCGGCGCGGTCAGCGGGGAGCACCAGGTGGTTGGAGTAGGTGAACACCAGGTCCAGCCATTGCTCACGGCTGTACTGCTCACCGCGCTCGTACGTGTGCTGCCGCACGGTGAAACCGGCGGCTTCCAGGTCGGCCACCAGGTCGGTGCTGTCCATCCCCGAGCCCGTCCCGCCGGTAGGTGTCCCGGTCACCAAAGGTGAAGCGGCGTCGAGGAAGTCGCGGTACACCGCAGCGAAGTCCGCGCGCGACGGCTGGACGGGAAACAGCCGGTTCCACGCCAATGCCAGCCGCCCGCCCGGGGCCAGCAACCGGCGTACCTTCGGCAGCGCCGCCGCCGGGTCGACCCAGTGGAACGACTGGGCGAACAGGACCACGTCGAACGTCCGGCCGGCGTCGTCCCAATCTTCGAACGTGGCCACCTCTACCGTGACGCCGTGCTCGGCGGCGATCTCGGCCATTCTCGGATCCGGTTCCAGCGCAACCAGTTCCGCCCCGTGGGCAATCAGCTGGCGGGACGCGATCCCGGTTCCGGCGCCGACGTCGAGCACCCGGACCGAGGCCGGGCCGACCAGTTCGTCGAGCATGGGCTCCGGGTACCGGGGCCGGTGCCGGTCATAGGCACGGGCGGCACCGCCGAAGGAATCAGCGCGGTCGCGTTGCCGGTACAGCTCATCAGACTCAGCCACGACTCGACGTTACCGGGAGACCGTGCCCCCGACTCCGACTGGTGCACCGGCGGCAGATCCAGGCATGCTGGAGCCCATGACGCGTCCGCCGCGCCGGTGGGACCCGCTCCGACCGTTCGATCTGTTCACCTCGGTGGTGTCGACCGCCGCGGTGCTGCCGGTGAGCACCGGGGCGGCCGCGGCGTATCGGACGGCGCTGCTGACGGTGCGGCCGCTGGTCATCGGCCGCCGGATCACGGTCCGGCTGAGTACCAGCGACCTGGCTCTGACCGTCGCCGAGTTCGATTCCCGGTGGGACGCGAGCATCTTCGCCGTCGGCCATATCGGCACCGTCAACATCACCGCGAACAAGGTGAAATGGGCCGGCACCGTGCTGAATTCGATCACGGCGAAGCTGCACAACCTGCATGTCCGGCCGTCGGTTCCACCGATGCTGGCCGCCGCGCCCGTGCAGCTGATGGTCGAGGTCCCTTCCGACTCGCTCGACGAGCTGATCCGGGCCGCTGAGCCTCGGGTCAGCACCGAGATCGGCGTGGACGGCGTCGCCCGAATCCGGTTGTCGCGCTTCCGCTCCGGGTCCGTCGAGGTCGATCCCCAGCTGCATGGCAACACGCTGTGGCTCAAGCCCCGCGGCCTGACGGTGGGTTCCACCCGGGTGCCGGTGCCCGGCCTCGCTCCGGCCTACCCGGTGCGGCTGCCCGAGCTGCCGTTCGGCATGACCCTGACCTCGGTCGAACTCGGTCCGGGCGTCGTGCGGGTCGGCGCGATGCTGCCGGAATGGCAGTTCGATCTACCCCGCGCCGTGCTGGACGAACTGATCAACCAACTCAGCGTGGTGGGCCGCCCGCTCGACGTGATCTGGCCGGGCTGACCGCCTGCGCTGAAGATCTGCCGATCGTTCATTACAGTCACGGTCGTGACCATCGGCTACTCCCGATACGTCGCGCTCGGCGACAGCCAGACCGAAGGCCTGTTGGACGTGGACGGCACAGACGACAACGCCATTCGGGGATTCGCCGACCGCCTGGCCTGGCGGCTCAACGCGTTGCAGCCCGGGCTTCACTACGCGAACCTCGCGGTGCGGGGCCGGCGCATCAGTGACGTACTCGACCGGCAACTGCCACTCGCCCGCACGATGAACCCTGACCTGATCACGAGCTGCATCGGCATGAATGACGTCACGCGGCCGGTGCGCAGCTTCGACCAGGCGCTGGCGGACATGCGGCGCGTGCACACCGAGCTCGCCGCGACCGGCGCGACCGTCGTCACGACGACGTTTCCCGATATCGCCCGCATCCTGCCGGTCGGACGGCTGCTCAGCGGCCGGCTGCGCCGGATCAACGAGGTGATCCGGGCCGATTCGAAGCACTTCGGATTCCGCCTGGTCGACCTGTCGGCGGCCACCTCGATGCTCGATCCCGCCACCTGGGCCGTCGATCGGGTGCACGGCTCCCCGCACGGTCATCAACTGTTCGCCGATGCCGCGGCCGAGGCGCTGGGATTGCCGGGCAGTGACCACCGCTGGGCAGAGGTCGATGGCGAACTTGTTCTGCCGCGACTGCGCGAGCGGATGTACTCGCAGCTGATGTGGGCCCAGAACATGCTGATGCCCTGGGTGTGGCGGCACACGCTGGGCAGTTCCCGGGGAAAGGGTCTCGAGCCGAAACGCCCGGTCATGACGCCACTCGACGCGCAGTCGGCGTTATCCGAGGCCGAGTAGTCCCATGGGCAGCGGCGATTCGCCACGGCCGAGCGCACCGACGACCCCCGGGCAGAACGACGAGATCGCGAAGCCGGTGAACATGGTGGCCGGGCCCAGCGACATGCCGGACGTGTCCGCGACCTTGGCTGCGGCGTCGGCCAGGGTCTGGCCGGGCTGAGCGAGCATCGGACACACCGACTGGCCCAACGCGACCGGGTCAGAGCCGTTCGGCAGCATCATGTCGGCGTTGCCGAGCGCGTTGTTGAAGGCGTCGACACCCGCATCTGCGCTGGCCGAACCGGCCGTGACCAGGCTACCGACGATGCCGGCGGTGGTTGCTGCGATTGCGATGGCGGTACCGAATGTGCTCTTCATGATCCCTGCATCGTACGGGAATCAAATTGCCGATACCGCCTCGCGGCCGTCTCAGACGCCGGTCCAGGCGCTCGCGATCCGGGTTCCGATGTCGATGACCTTGGCATCTGCGCCGTTGATCTCGCCTGCCACATGGTGGGCGATGAACCGCCGGATCTCGCCGTCGACGTTGGCGACGATCCGGAGCAGCTCCGCGCGGATCGACGACGACGTGACGTGGATGGCGATGTCCGACGACCGCGGCGTCTTGACGTCGATGACGAGCAGCAGTGGGTGCGCGGCCCGCGCGGTCGCGGTCAGGTTGATCTCGCCGAACACCATGAACCGCGGCCGGTCGATGCGCAGGTCGAGCGTCATGTCGATTTCCAGCGGGATGCGGATCGCAAAGGTGATCTCTTCACCGAGCGTCCTGGCCACCACGGGGTGTTTGATCTGCACGCGTGCGGTGACCTTGGCGAGCCCGCCGGGTCCCTGGGCGATGGGACCCATGTCGAAGGCTTCACCGGCGATGCCGCCGATCGCGTCCGCGACGCGCTCCTCACTGACAGCGACCTCGAAGAATCGTCGACCGAACTCCTCGTAGGACATGTATTCGTGTTGTGGTTGCACTGGCATGGTGTGACTACGTTCTCATGTCGGGGACGGAAGCCGCGGCAACTGGCGGCTTCATTCGGCAAAGAGTCGCAGGCCGCTGATACCCCGACTCCCGAGGGCCAACTCCGCGATGACCACCCCGCGGTAGCCGTCGCGCCGGACCCCGGCCAGGACGTACCGGCCTGCGGCTATCACCTTCTCCACCCGGGTTCCCGTCAGCTCCTCGACGAGTTCGGAGACGCTGAGGCGGACATCGAAGCCGCGGGTGATCTGCGATGGCTCACTCAGCCGCCGCTTGACCGCCAGGGCATCACCGGTCGCGGCGTCGGCCAGCAGCGCGGTGAGCAACCGTTTTGCCCGGGTTCCGCCGGTGCGCAGGCCGGCGAGGAATCCCACCGCGCCACCGGGTCCCTGGTTCCGCAACAGTGCCCCCGACAGTCCCAATCCGGCCGGGAGGGCCGCGGCACCGCAGCGCACGAACTGCGCGACCATGCCCGGAAGTTCCCAAAACGCTTGCAGCCGAGAAATTTTCAGTGACGGATCGGAGCCCTCGGTCACCACGTCGTACTGCAGGTAGACCGGAATCCGCAGCTGCACATTGGCGCCCATGTGCACTTCCAGTTCCAGGTCACGCACGACGGTGTTGCCGAGCACGATGTCGGCGTCGCGGTGGAACACGATGGTGCGGGGCCCGATGAAGGTGTCGTAGAACTGTCCGATCGCGCGGTGCCCGACGTGCGGCCGCGAGCCGACCGGGTCCTCGACACGTCCATCGGCGCTGAACAGACCCACCCAGGCCGCCTTGTCATGCGCCGCGGTGGCGGCGGGCGAGCGCTCGACGGTGGCCAGGAGGTCATCGCGGGTCGGCGATTGCGGTGCGGGCATGTCTCCATCGTCCACCACCGCCGAGTTCGGCTGCGAGGGGATGGCCGGCCGGATGGTCGTGGCAGATGTCGCCGATGTCGCGCACACTGGTCGGTATGAGCAACAACGGCCCGTTCGGCATCGATCCCGAAGAGTTCGATCGCGTCCTGCGCGAGACGGGCGAGGGCATCCGCGGCGTGTTCGACCGCCTCGGCCGCGGTGCTGCCTGGGCCAACGTGATGAACGACCTGACCCGGACGCCGCGGCATGCCACGCAGCCCGAGACGACGGGTGACACGGGCGACGGGGTGTGGGTGGTGTACACCGTGGCCGCGGACGGTGGGGCACACGTCGAGGAGGTCTACCCCTCCGAGTTGGAGGCGCTGCGGGCGAACAAGAACAACACCGACCCCTCCCGCAAGGTCAGGTTCCTGCCTTACGGCATCGGGGTGAGTGTGTTGGACGCGCCCGAGCAGACCGCGACGCCGCCGGCAGACGACGATCAAGCTCCGCGGCACGAACCGCACTGATATTGACCTGTCGACAATATCCCCGGCGACGCGGCTGACACGCTACGCTTTGCCACATTGTCGTGTGGCAGTAGTGCGAGGGGAGATGACCAGGATGTTTCGGGTACTGACGGTGGCCGCAGCGATCGCCGGAACCGCCATCGGGCTGGCCCCGTTCGCGAGTGCCGATCCGGCCCTGGGCGGCAACGACGATCCCGGCCGCTACCCCACCGATGTCCCCGGCATGAACTACCAGGCCGTCAACGGCGCACCGTGCGACAGCCACGACATCTTCATCTTCGGCCGCGGCCCCGGCGGCGCGTCGATGGCGTGTCACTGGATCCCCAATCAGTGGCCGCCGGTCGACACCGGATTCTGGGGCTACTCCTATGCGATCCAGGGCGTCAAGGACATCGGTTCTCCGTGCCCGGGTCCGCAGACCGCGGCCCAGGCCCCCGACGGCCGCCCGCTGCTGTGCCTCGGCCCGCAGGGCTGGCAGCCCGGTTTCAAGACCGGCGACGGGTTCTTCCCGAGCTGACCGCTACGGCTTGACCCGCCACGCCTGACCCGCTGCCCCACAGACCGAGCGGGCCGCGCCACCACGGGGTGACCACTGCGGCGGGGCGTCGACCGTCTACCTCCGGCAGTCGTTCGCAGCCAATTCGTCTGCAGCGCAACATTTTCGCCTCCCGCGGTAGTCGTAAACCGCCAGTAGTCGGTGGGGCCGGCCGCCGGCCCGGCACGCTCGGCGTGCCGTATCACCTTGTGGGACTGTCGCTTTCACCATCGCCGTCGGCGTCTCCGCCGCGCTCTGCGGTGTACAGCGTCGGGCGGTGGTACTGGTTGGTGCGTGGTTGGCCCACATCTAGGAGTGGTGGTGGGGTCCAGTGGGTGCGGCCATCGGGGCCCATGGCGGTGCGCCAGCCGCCGGTGTCGGCGAGCCGGTTGTCGCAGCCGCAGGCCAGGGTCATGACATCGACGTTGGTCAGTCCGCCGTCGCGCCAGTTGGTGAGGTGATGCACCTGGCTGCGCGAGGCCGGGGCGGTGCAGTTGGGGCGGGTGCAGCCCCGGTCCCGGGCGAACAGGGCCAGCCGCTGCGCCGTGCTGGCGGTGCGCGCGGCCCGGCCCAGATAGAGCGGTTGGCCGGTGTGGTCGTCGAAGACGGCCAGGTAGTTGTCCGACCCCTGTGCGGCCATCCGGATCAGATCTTTGACCGGCAGCTTGGTGCCGGTGTGGGTCAAAACGACCCCGGCACGTTTTTCCAACTCGGCGACGGTGCAGCTGCCGACCACCGCGACCGGGAAGCCGTTGCGCACCCCGGCGGATGAGGCCAGCATCATCCGCCCGACCATTTTGAACGCGTCGTACTGCCGCTGGGCCAGGGTGCGGGTATCCGCATCGATCTGTTCCTGGGTGGGCGTGCCCGACACGCACGGCACCTCGTCGGCGGGGTTGCACATCCCCGGGGCGGCGTATTTGTCGAACAGTGTCTGCCAGTAGGCCCGCCCTTCCGGATCGAGCTGGGCAGTGACCTCGGTGCGGCCGTCGGGCCGCTGCTTACCCATTACGAAGGAGCGTTTCGGGTCGGGCTCGTCATCGTCGGGTTCGGGCCCGTCCTGATCGAGTCGGTACAACAAGTCCGCGGCCGCGCGCCGTAGGTCCTCGGGGGTTTTGACTCGGGCGTCGGCCACCAGATCGGCCTCGCACTGCAACAGGGTGACCGGGTCGGCCGCCCACAGCGGCAGCTTCTGGAAAAACCAGGTGATCACCTGCACGTGCTCACCGTTGATGACGCCGTCGGCCTGGGCGGCGGCGACCAGTTCCCACACCGGACCCAACGGTTCCCCGGTGATCGCCGACCGCGGCCCCAGGTGATCGCAGTCGCGGACCCGGCGGCGGGCTTCTTCCCGGCTGATGCGCAGCCGGATGTGCAGTACCTCGGGCCAATCTTTGGCCCCGATGTCTTTGGCGGTGGCCTGGGTTTGGGCGGCGGCCAGGATGTGGTGATCGACCGCTTCGGCCGCGCACTTCACCGTTTCGCGGCGCGACTGCAGCTCCAGCAGGGTGCGCGCGTCCAGGCCGGTGTGGTCCAGGGATGCGATCGTGGCCGCGGCAGCTTCGTACGCGGCGTACGCCTGCTCGATGACAGCCGGATCGGTCAATCCCATGTATCGAACACTAGTTCGAAGTACCGACAATTCGCTGTGACCTATGCGGCCTCAGTTGCCTACCGTGACCAGCGGGAACAAAGTGACCAAAGTTTTTCGGAAGACGCCGCGCCATCCGTCCAGCAGGCCGATCAGCCCGCGCTTTCCTCGAAGTGGCGCCGAATCGCCGCCAGCATCGCCGCATGCGCTTTCTCCGCCGCCGCGGCAGTGAAAGCCGCGAGCGGCCGGGGCGCTTCTATATCTACCGCCTCTATGACGGTGGTACCGGCGCCGGCCGGCGCGAAGGTCACCGTGCCGCGGAGCCGTACCCGGGGAAATTGGCGCGCCTCGCTATGCACGACGCCGCCTGGCGCGATCAGCACCGTCGCGCGATAGGTCACAGCCAAGCTGAGCGGGCCCAGCGGGATGCGATCCCGCACTCGGTACGCCCGGAAGTGGCCTCGCGCATCCTGCCGGTCGTCCACGCAATCCACCGCCACCACGAGCGGATGCACCAGCTTCATGTTCGCCAGATCTGTATAGAAGGTGCGAACGTCTTCAGGCGCGCCCGGCACCGCTTCACGCAGCTCGAATCGGGACCGGGACAGCCACATCGATCCACCGTAACTTGACCGTTTCAGAAGGTCAGTCCGTATCCGCCGAATTGCCGTCATGAGCCGCCATGCCGAGGTCCAAAATCGGCGCCGAAACCGCGCAAGGGCCTCAGAGCACCGTCTCGGAATTAGCTGGTCACGACCTCGCAACGAGGGTTGCAACCTTGCATTTGCGCAAAAGCTGTGTATGGCAGTATGTTTTGCGCATTCACCTGCGAATACGCGAAATCACTTCTGCCCCATCATGATGCGAATAAACGTGGATGTAACGCACACCACAGGATTCGCGAAACGTGATGGCAGACACAGCATTTTGACGCTCTCGATTTTCCATTGCTAGCGTTCATCGTCATGTTTGCTATTGCGACCGCATCGCTGCTGGCTCTGGTCAACCAGGTTTCGGGTACGCCGTACATCTCCGGCGGCGACACAGCACACGGCACCGACTGCTCCGGATTGGTGTCCTGGGTGGCCAACGCAGCCACCGGCCGGCCCGTCTACGGCGACCGGTTCAACACCGGTAACGAAGAGGCGGCGCTGCGCGCCCGTGGCTTCCTCCCCGGCACCGCGCCCGGCGCCCTGAACGTCGGCTGGAACGGCGGCCACACTGCAGCGACCCTGCCCGACGGCACCCCGGTGTCCAGTGGCGAGGGCGGCGGCGTCCGCGTAGGTGGCGGCGGCGCCTTCCAGCGCCAGTTCACCCACCACATGCACCTGCCCATGGCCCCCGGCGACGAGATCCCCGCCGATCTGCCCCTGGATGGCCCTCTGGACGCCCCGCTGGCACCTCCGGCCGGTCCGGCCGACCTCCCGGCCCCTGAGATCGTCGAGGCCGCCAACTTTGCGCCGGCTCCCGAGGCTCCGGCGCCTGCTCCCGAGGCTCCCGCTCCGGCCCCTGAGGGCCCCGAGATGCCCGTCTAACCCTTCGAGAACCCCTCTGTTTCACAGTCAGGGCTGCGATCGACGACCGGTCGCAGCCCTGACTGCTATTTGACGTACTCGGCGAGGTGGGCTCCGGTCAGGGTGTTGCCGGCCGCGACCAGGTCCGCCGGCGAACCCTCGAAGATCACCCGGCCACCGTCGTGACCTGCGCCGGGACCGAGGTCGATGATCCAGTCGGCGTGCGCCATGACGGCCTGATGATGTTCGATGACGATGACGGACTTGCCGCCGTCGACGATCCGGTCCAGCAGCGCGAGCAGTTGCTCGACATCCGCGAGGTGCAGGCCGGTGGTCGGCTCGTCGAGGATGTAGACCTCCCCCTTCTCCCCCATCTGCGTGGCGAGCTTGAGACGTTGCCGTTCTCCGCCGGACAGCGTGGTCAGCGGCTGTCCCAGCGTGAGGTAGCCCAGTCCGACGTCGACCATTCGAGCCAGGATTTTCTGCGCGGACGGCACTTTTGCGTCGCCGTCGGCGAAGAACCGCTCGGCGTCGGCGACGGGCATGGCGAGTACTTCGGCGATGTTCTGCCCGCCGACGGTGTACTCGAGCACCGAGGCGCCGAACCGCCGGCCTTCGCATTCTTCGCAGCGGGATTCGACGGTCGCCATCACCCCGAGGTCGGTGTAGATGACTCCGGCGCCGTTGCACGCGGGGCACGCGCCCTCCGAATTCGAGCTGAACAGTGCGGGTTTGACGTTGTTGGCCTTCGCGAAGGCCTTCCGGATGTGGTCGAGCAGCCCGGTGTAGGTGGCGGGGTTGCTACGTCGGGATCCCCGGATCGGCGCCTGGTCGATGGTGACGACGCCGTCGCGGCCGGCGACCGAGCCGTCGATCAGGGAGCTCTTGCCCGAGCCCGCCACGCCCGTGATCACGGCTAGTACACCGAGCGGGATGTCGACGTCGACGTCCCGCAAATTGTTGGTGTTTGCCCCGCGAATCGGCAAGGCGCCGTTGGCTTCTCGCACCGAATCTTTGAGCGCCGCGCGGTCGTCCAGGTGCCGGCCGGTGACGCTGCCGCTGCCACGCAGCCCCTTCACGGTGCCTTCGTAGACCACCTGGCCCCCGCCCGAGCCGGCCTCGGGACCCAGATCCACCACGTGGTCGGCGATGGCGATGACTTCTGGCTTGTGCTCGACCACCAGCACGGTATTTCCCTTGTCCCGCAACTGGATCAGCAGTTCGTTCATGCGGGTGATGTCGTGGGGGTGCAGGCCGATGGTCGGCTCGTCGAACACATAGGTGACGTCGGTCAGCGCCGAACCCAGATGGCGAATCATCTTGACCCGCTGCGCTTCTCCGCCGGACAGCGTTCCCGCCGGCCGCGCGAGGGACAGGTAGCCCAGCCCGATCCCGACGAACGAGTCGAGCGTGTGCCGCAACGTCGCCAACAGGGGTGTCACGCCGGCGCCGAGGCGCTTGTCATCGGCCAGCGCCCCGACCCACTCGGCCAGGTCGGTGATCTGCATGGCGCATGCCTCAGCGATGTTGACGCCCTTGATCTTTGATGACCGCGCCAACTCCGACAACCGGGTGCCCTCGCACTCGGGGCACGTCGTGAACGTCACCGCCCGCTCGACGAAGGCCCGGATGTGGGGTTGCATCGCTTCGACGTCCTTGCTCAGGAACGACTTCTTGATCTGCGGAATGAGCCCCAGGTAGGTGAGGTTGACCCCGTCGACCTTGATCTTGGTCGCTTCCTTGTGCAACAGCGCGTCGAGTTCCTTCTTGGTGAACTTGCGAATCGGCTTGTCTGGGTCGAAGAAGCCGCAGCCGTTGAAGATTCGGCCGTACCAGCCGTCGATGCTGAAGCCGGGAATGGTGATCGCGCCCTCGTTGATCGTCTTGCTGTCGTCGTAGAGCGCGGTGAGATCGATATCGTTGACCGCGCCGCGACCCTCGCACCGGAGGCACATGCCGCCCACGATGTTGAAGTCGCGACGCTCTTTGACGGTGCGTCCGGCGCGTTCCATGGTCACCGCGCCGGCCCCGCTGATCGAGGCGACGTTGAACGAAAACGCCTGCGGTGAGCCGATGTTCGGTTCGCCGACCCGGCTGAACAGGATGCGCAGCAGGGCGCCGGTATCGGTGGCCGTGCCGACGGTGGAGCGCGGGTCGGAACCCATTCGCTCCTGGTCGACGATGATCGCGGTCGTCAGCCCTTCCAGCACGTCGACATCGGGACGGGCCTGCGACGGCATGAAACCCTGGACGAACGCGCTGTAGGTCTCGTTGATCAGCCGTTGCGATTCGGCGGCGATGGTGTCGAACACCAGCGAACTCTTGCCGGAACCGGACACGCCGGTGAACACCGTCAGGCGCCGCTTGGGTATCTCGACGCTGATGTCCTTGAGGTTGTTCTCGCGGGCACCGACCACGCGAATCAGATCGTGACTGTCAGCGGCATGCGTTCTGCTGGGCATACCCACACGCTAACCGGGGGCCGATCGACGTCGCTTCTCGATTCCTGATCTCTTCTTCATCCACGTTGAGCCTGCGGCCAGGGCGCTGCGCACTCGAGCTTTCGCGCCCTGGCCGCGGAGTCAAGTCGGCCCTACTTGCCGAAGCCCGCCTTGCGCAGCGCCTCGGCCATCGAACCCGACGGCGCAGCCTCGCGGCGGCCACCTCCGTTGCCGCGCTGCGGGTTACGGCCGCCGTTACCACCGCCGTTGCCGCCACGGTTGCCGCCGTCGCGCCCGCGTGGCTGTCCGCCGCCGTCACGCCGGGGGCCGCTGCCCTGCTCGGGCCGCTTGCCGTCGCGGGGACGCTGCGGATCGTCGTTCAACCGCAGGCTGAGCCCGATGCGCTGCCGTTCGGTGTCGACCTCGAGCACCTTGACCTTGACGACCTGCCCGGACTTGACCACGTCGTGCGGGTCGGAGACGAAGCGGTCGGCCATCGCCGAGACGTGCACCAATCCGTCCTGGTGCACACCGACGTCGATGAAGGCGCCGAAGGCGGCGACGTTGGTCACCACGCCCTCCAGGACCATGCCGACCTTGAGGTCGGACACCTTCTCCACGCCGGCTGCGAAGGTGGCGGTGGAGAACGCGGGCCGCGGGTCGCGGCCCGGCTTCTCCAGTTCGCCAAGGATGTCGGTCACCGTGGGGATGCCGAAACGCTCGTCGGCGAACTCCGCCGGCTTGAGGGCCCGCAGCTTGCGCTCGTCGCCGATCAATTCGGCGAGGGTGACGCCGGCACGGTCCAGGATGCGCCGCACCACCGGGTAGGCCTCGGGGTGCACGCCCGAGGCGTCCAGCGGGTCGTCGCCTTCCCGGATGCGCAGGAAGCCGGCGCACTGTTCAAAGGCCTTGGGCCCCAGGCGCGGAACGTCGAGCAGTCCATTGCGGCTGCGGAACGGTCCGGTCTTGTCGCGGTGCGACACGATCGATTCGGCCAGCGATTCGGTCACGCCGGAGACCTTCGCCAGCAGTGGCACCGAGGCCGTGTTGAGGTCGACGCCGACGGCGTTCACGGCATCTTCGACGACCGCGTCGAGGCTGCGGGCCAGCGTTCCGGGGGTCACGTCGTGCTGGTACTGCCCGACACCGATGGATTTCGGCTCGATCTTGACCAGCTCGGCGAGCGGGTCCTGCAGGCGACGGGCGATCGAGACGGCGCCGCGCAGCGTGACGTCCAGTTCGGGCAGTTCGTGGGCAGCGTAGGCCGACGCCGAGTACACCGAGGCGCCGGCCTCGCTGACCATCGCCTTGGTCGGCAGCCGGGTGGGCCCGGCGGCCCCGGCGGCCTTGAGGTCGGCGATGAGTTCGGTTGCCAGCGCATCGGTTTCGCGCGACGCGGTGCCGTTACCGATGGCGATCAGCTCGACGTTGTGCCGCGCGACCAGGGCGGCCAGCGTCGCCTTGGCGTCGTTCCACTTGTTCTGCGGCTGGTGCGGGAAGATGGCGCAGGTGTCGACGACCTTTCCGGTGCCGTCCACCACCGCGACCTTCACACCGGTGCGGAAACCGGGGTCGAGCCCCAGCGTGGACCGCGTCCCGGCGGGCGCGGCCAGCAGCAGGTCCTTGAGGTTCTTCGCGAACACCGCGACGGCGTCCTCCTCGGCACGCTGACGCAGCCGAATCCTGGCGTCGACAGCGGCCGAGAACATCAGCTTTGTGCGCCACGCCCAGGCGACCGTCGCGGTCAGCCACGGGGTGGCGGCGCCGCCGGCGCTCATGTCGACGCCGAGCGACTGGGCGATCATCGCCTGGTACAGCGTCTCGTCGCCGCCGTCGAAGTTCAGCGACAGCGCTTCTTCCTTCTCCCCGCGCAACACTGCCAGGACGCGGTGCGACGGCATGTCCTCCAGCGGCTCGGAGTATTCGAAGTAGTCGCGGAACTTCTGCGCGGCAGGGCTTTTCGCCGCTTCCTCGGACCACGGTTTGGTGGTCAGGGCGCCGTCGGACCAGAACTTCTCACGCACGGCGCCGACCAGTTCGGCGTCCTCGGATACCCGCTCCACCAGGATGTGGCGCGCCCCGTCGAGCGCGGCGGCGACGTCGGCCACCTCGTCACCGAGGAATTCGGCGGCGACTTCATCGGGCGTCAGCGTCGGGTCGGCAAGGAGCCGGTCGGCCAAGGGTTCCAGGCCGGCTTCACGGGCGATCTGCGCCTTGGTGCGCCGCTTTGGTTTGTACGGGAGGTAGATGTCCTCCACGCGCGCCTTGGTGTCGGCGGCCAGCAGCGCCGCCTTCAGGTCGTCGGTCAGCTTGCCCTGTTCTTCGATCGAGGCCAGCACCGCGTCCCGTCGCTGATCCAGTTCGCGCAGGTACCGCAGCCTCTCCTCCAGCGTGCGGAGCTGGCCGTCGTCCAGGCTGCCGGTGACTTCCTTGCGGTACCGGGCGATGAACGGCACCGTCGCGCCTTCGTCCAGCAGCCGTACCGCGGCGTCGACCTGACCTTCGGCGACGGCCAACTCTTCGGCCAGGCGGGTGTTCACGGACTTGACGCTCAAATTCACGGGCTGGACCCTACCCAATGCTGCCGACAGTCGTGGGCAGCGGCGAGTAAGTTTGCGCTATGCCGCAGCCGCACCCGACCCTTCTCGCCTGCCGACGTACCCGATAGCGCGACATGAATCCAGACGTGCGCACCCTGTGGATGGTCGTCTCGATGACCGCCCTGGTTTTCGGGTTGCTGCATGTCTGGGTTGGTGCCGGTAAGCGGCGGCATCCGGCGGTCCAGCTCTGGGGCGCGGGCAACTTCGCAGGTGCGGTCGGCGCTGGGCTGCTGAGCGCCCGCGGGTTGGTGCCCGAAGTGTGGTCGGTGACGGTGTCCAATGTCCTCATCGTCACCTGCTGGTCATTGATCTGGGGCGGGCTGTGCGCCTTCAACGGCCAGCCTGTCCGCGGCCGGGTGATGGCAGCGGGACCGCTGGCGGTCTTGGCCGCGTTCCAGTTGATACCGCCGTTCACGACCAGCATCCCGGCCCGCGTATCCCTGACCGCCCTCGTGCTGGCCGGGTACTTCACGGTCAGCGTCGTCGACGGCATCAAGGCCCAGCGCGTCGAGCGCCTGGCTTCGCGCCGCATCCTGATCGTCCTGTATGTGGTGGCGGCCGCGGCGACCATCGGCCGCTCGGTCAGCCTGCATCTCGACGCGGGCGCGGTCCAATTCGCCACCACGACCCCCGCCGTGTCGATGCCGATGCTGTTCTTCGCGTTCGCCGTGATGGCCATCAACCTGTGCCTGTCCCTGATGGGGTGGGAACGGCTCGAGGATCAACTGGCCGACGCGGCGATGCTGGACTCCCTCACCAGCACCCTGAATCGCGCCGGTTTCATGATCCAGGCGCAGCGACTCGCCGAGGAATGCGTCGCGCGGCAGCTCCGATGTTCGGTGATCGTGATGGACCTGGACGAATTCAAGGCCGTCAACGACGTCTTCGGGCACGAAGCGGGTGACCGGCTGCTGACCGAATTCGCCTGCGTCGCACGGTCGAACCTGCGGAGCGGCGACCTGCTGGCCCGGATCGGCGGCGAGGAATTCTGCGCCATGCTGCCGGGCGTCGACGAAAGCCAGGCGGCGGTCATCGCCGACCGGCTACGCGTCGCGTTCGCCGCCGCGTCGTTCAGCCACAATGACGTCGTGCTCGCGGGGACGGTGAGTATCGGGGTGTCGCAGCTCGGGCACAAGGCCGGATTGCGGTCTGCCATTCGCCGCGCCGACGTGGCGATGTACGAAGCCAAGAGCCGCGGTCGCGACCGGGTGATCCGCGCGTCCGCAGCGGGCGGCCGCGACTGAGTCGTCGACTCAGTACGTCCCGCAGTTCGGTGTCGTCGGTTCGCCGTTGAACCGGGCAGCGATCCATTGCATCGCCGGCTCGCCGTCGACCAGCATCGGCAACGCGTGGTTGATCACCAGTTTGTTCAGGAACGGCGGTTCCTCGTTGGTGCGGAACTCGATGTCGGCGCCCTTGTCACACCAGTCCCGGCCCAGCTGATTGGCGGCGGTCCACGGCACGAGTGGGTCGTATCGGTTGCTGTTGATCAGCACCGGGGCATTGGGCTTGTACTTGCCCAGTTTCTGCATCTCGAACAATGATTTGAAGGGCTCTTCCTCGATCAGCACATTGATGTCCTCGGTGAAGTACGGCTGCAGGTGCCGGAACATGAAGTCGACGATCGTCTGCCCGACGCACTGCCGCGAGACGCTCTCGAGCATGTCCTTGCCCCGCTGCGTCAGCTTGGAGCGGATCAGGTCGGCGAACTCCGGGTAGGCGTAGATCTCGCCGTTCAGCGCGTAGCCGACCACGCCGACGAGCGCACTGCCGTCGGTGTACGGAAACAACTCTTTGAGGTCGGCCACCGGCGCGCCGGCGTAGGTCCCGACGACGTGCAATTCCGGCGCATAGGACGACGCCAGCTCAGCTGCCGACGCCGCCGCACCGCCGCCCTGTGAGTAGCCCCAGAAGGCAACGGGCCCATCCGGATCCAGTGAGGTGCCTGGGAGCTTCTTGGCGGCGCGCGCGGCGTCGAGCACCGCGGCGGCCTCGGCGACGCGGTTGACGTACGTGTGCATCCCCGGAGTGCCGAGGCCCTCGTAGTCGGTCATCACGATCGCGAAACCGCGGGCGACCATCGTGGCGATGAACGCCTCTTCGTAGTTGACCATGATGTCCCAGCCACCCGAATAGTGGATGCCCTGGTTGAACTGCCGCGACGGCGCGCACTGGTTGCCCTGGCCCTGCGTACCCACCGCGTAGCTGATCAGAGGCCGCGGCCCCTTGCCCGGCCAGTCGTTGTACGGCTCGAAGTACGTGCCGGTCACGGCGACGGGATTTCCGCGAGCATCGGTGCTGCGGTACATGATTCGCGTCCCGGTGGCCATGATGGCGCCGAGCTGGCCGGACGGTTCGAGCACCAGCCGCGACGGTTCGGTGCGGATCAGGTCGCCGGGCCGGCCCGGCGGCAGCGGGTCCGGGGGCAGATAGAACTCGGCGTACTGCGGCTCGTCGCCGTCGGCATGGGCCGCAGGCATTCCCGCAAGCAATGAACCGATGAGCAGACACGCTGCCAGAAAGCCCCCGAAGCGATGCATAACGGGACAATAACAATGGGACTCTCGTACACGAAATCAGAGCTATTCGAATTTGAGAATTTTGTTCTTGACAGACGTCGAGTGGTGAGCCACACAGAGATTACCCACAAGCGATCCGCGAAGTCTGCGAGCACGATGTGTCCGTCACGGCATATCGCCGCCGATTCCGCATGACATCACACCTGCGAGAACGCCGCTATCGGAGTTTCTGCCCCGGCGCGCTGATTTACTGGCCATCGTTACTTCGACCCCGGAGATGAGCAGCAATGGACGACGAGACGACGGCCGCCCCCGACACAGCGGAGACCCCGCCGGTGATCACCGCGCAGGGCCTCGGCGTCGTCGGCGAGCACGGCCCGCTCTACTCCGACGTCGATCTGGAACTCAAGCCTGGGTTCCACGCCATCCAGATGCCCGGCGGGCCCGCTCAGCACACGCTGCTACTGACTCTGGCCGGCCGGCTCAAGCCCACCAAGGGCACCGTCACCGTCAACGGGGCGACGGGACCGCGTGCGATCCGTAAGCACTGCGCGATCGCGGCCTTCGAGGACATCGACGATCTGGAGGACATGGTCACGGTCCAGACCGTCCTCACCGAGCAGCGCCGCTGGGTGTCACCATTCCCGGCCTGGGTGCCGGTCCAGTCGGACGTACCGGAGATGGCCGCGGTGTTCGGCGACGTTCCCCTGCTGTCGCCGAAGACCTTCATCATCCAGCTGTCCGATCTCGAACTCTTCCTGCTGCGCATCACCCTTGCGCTGATGTCCGACCGGCCGGTGCTCATCGTCGGGGACCTCGAGCAGGTCCGGGACAACGAACGCCGCGACCTCGCGGTGCAGCGGCTCGGCGCGCTCGCCGAACACCGGACCGTCGTCGTCGGGGTGACCAACCCGCTGGGCGACGACGCGCCGTCGCACGCTCTGCACGACCTTCGCACCCAAACCGAAAGGGCCTGACCCATGCTTGCTGGACTCGCATTCGGCTCGGAGATCAAGCGATTCGGCCGCAGCCGCATGACGCGCGCGGCGATCGTGGTGCTGATGCTGCTGCCGCTGGTGTACGGCGCGCTCTATCTCTGGGCGTTCTGGGATCCGTTCGGCCAGGTCAACAAGATGCCGGTGGCGCTGGTGAATGCCGACCGCGGAGCTGTCGTCGAGGGCGTGCACGTCAACGCGGGCGACGAGATCGCCAAGAGCCTGACCGCCGACCACAGCCTCGACTGGCATGTGGTGAGCGACAAAGAGGCCCGCGACGGCGTCGAGCACGGCAAGTTCTACTTCATGCTGGAGCTGCCGGAGAACTTCAGCGAGGCCATCGCCTCACCCGTCAGCGGCGATCCGCAAAAAGCCCAGCTGATCGCGGTGTACAACGACGCCAACAACTACATCTCCTCGACCATCGGCCGCACCGCCACCAGCCAGGTGCTCAACGCGGTGTCCACGCGGATCTCCGGGCAGGCGGTCAATCAGATTCTGTCCGTGGTGGTTTCGTCCGGCGCCGGGATCAAGCAGGCCGCCGACGGGGCACAGAAACTGGCCGACGGCGCGGCTCAGGTCGATACCGGCGCGGGCAAGCTCGCCGGCGGCCTGGACGACGCGCGCAACGGCGCCGCCAAACTCGCGGCCGGCAACAAGCAGCTGTCCAGCGGCATCACTCAGGCCACCGACCCATTGTTGAAGGTGACCAAGGCCCTGTCACAGGTGGGCGGGAGCACCGAGCAGTTGCAGCAGAGCGCGACCGCGCTGGAGCAGGCCGCCGATCAGGCCGGCGCGCTGGCCACCGCGCAGGACACGGCAGCCGCGGCGATCGGTTCGGTGATCCAACAACTTTCGGTGAACCAGGACCCGGTATCGGTCGGCGCGGTGAACACCCTGCACGGTGTGCAGGATCAGCTGAACGGCCATCAGTTCACGCCACAGATCCGTCAGCAGATCACCGATGGGCGCAATGCCGCGATCTCGATGACCGAGACGCTGCGCTCCCCCGGCAGCCCGCTACGGACCGCTCTCGACCAGGTGGGGAGCAGCGGCCAGCAATTGACCGACAAGCTGAACCAGTTGCGCAACGGCGCCCAGCAATTGGCCACCGGCAGCGCGCAATTGTCCAGCGGCATCGTGCAACTCGATGACGGAGCCCACCAGTTGAAGTCCGGCACCGTGCAGCTCAAGGACGGCTCCCACGAGTTGGCCACCAAGCTCGGCGACGGCGCCAAGCAGGTGCCGACGTGGAGCGAGCAGCAGAAGCAGGCCATCGCCGACACCATCGGCGGGCCGGTGAACCTGGATTCCTCGCATGAGAACGGCGCCCCGAACTTCGCCACCGGCATGGCCCCGTTCTTCCTGACGTTGGCACTGTTCTTCGGCGCGCTCGTGCTGTGGATGGTGTTGCGGCCCTTGCAGAACCGTCCGATCGCGGCCGAGGTACTGGCCATCCGCGTGGTGTTCGCCAGCTATCTTCCGGCGGCGGTCATCGCATTGTTCCAGTCGGTCATCCTGTACTGCGTGGTGCGGTTCGGCCTCGGCATGCAGGTGTCGCATCCGGTGGCGATGCTGGGCTTCATGATGCTGATCTCGCTGGCCTTCGTCGCCGCGACGCAGGCCATCAACGCCTTGGTCGGTCCGGCGGTCGGGCGCGTGCTGATCATGGCGCTGCTGATGCTGCAGATGGTTAGCGCGGGCGGTATGTACCCGGTCGAGACGACGTCCAGACCATTCCAGGTCCTCCACACGTTCGACCCGATGACGTTCGGCGTCAACGGACTTCGGCAGCTGATCCTCGGCGGTATCGACGGCCGGCTGTGGCAGGCCATCATTGTGTTGGCATGCATCTGGATCGGCTCACTGGGCATTTCGAGTCTGTGTGCCCGCCGTAACCGGACCTGGAACCTGATCCGGCTCCTCCCTGCCATCAAGATGTAGGGCGGTAGGAGTCACCCGTTCGTCGCGGGCGACTAACCCAGGCTGACGGTGCCGTCGGCGTTGATGCGCCAGCCCGGATTATGTGCGATCTCCCAGATGACGCCGTTCGGATCCTGGACGTGCGCGTGGAACACCCCGCCGAACTGCCCGGGCTGCGGGGGTTTGAGAGTGGTACCGCCTGCGCCGGTCATGGCGGTCGCCAACGCGATGACCTCGGCCTGACTGTCCACGTTGTGCGCCAACGTGATTCCGCTGACCTGCGAGTGATCGGCCGCCTGTGCAAGATCGGCGTTGAACTTCTCGGCGAGGAAGAAGCCCAGCAGCTGGCCCGGTGCCGTCTGGTAGAAGATGATCTCCCCCGGCACATCGAGCGTCGGCGTCCAGCCCAGCGCGTCGTAAAACCGCCGGGTGGCATCGAGGTCAACCGTCGCCAGGGTGAAGAAGTGCAGTCGCTGCTCCATCACCCCAGGCTACGTAGCCCCACCGACACTCCGGCTAGAGCAAACAGACGCCGGCGACCAGGAGTCCGACGACCTTGATCAACTCCAATGCCACGTACACGTAGTGACCGCGAGAGCGGGGTCCGACGCGTCCGGCCAGCACTTCATCGGACCGGCGGTTCAGCCCGGGACGCACGGCCACCAGCTGCACCGCCAAGGCGCCGACGACCACGACGAACGCAGTCGTGACGGCCGCCGACGGCTGATTCAGGAAGGCCGCCGGCACAAGTACCGCGGCGAACACCAGCTCGACGGCGTTGAGCGCCCGGAACACCAGGCGGCCGATACCGAGGCCGATCGGCAGGGTGACGTTCGGCGCACGGAACTTGAGCGGAGCCTCCAGGAAGGAGATGGCGAGCACCATCCCCAACCAGACGAAGGTGACGGCAACCTGGACCGCTGTCGGAGTACTCATCGCAGGCGAGGCTAGACGGCCAGTGGGCTGAACGCTTCGAACCAGATGCGGTCTCGCGGTACGCCGGCCGCCCCGAGCTGCCCGACGGCCGCTTCCATGAACGGCGTCGGGCCGCAGATGTAGACGTTGGCGTCCGACGGAAAATCGATGGCGCTCAGATCGATTCGGCCACGTCGGTCCGGCTCCACCAGCGGATAGCCGTCCGGCAGTCCGTCGTACCACGTGTGCAGCTTCGCACCCGGGATCCGCGAGACCAGATCGGCCAGTTCGGCGCGGTGCGCGTGACTTGCGCGGGTGCGGTCGCAGTGCACCACGGTCACCGGGCGGGCCGGCTGCTCGGCCGCGATGAAATAGAGCATGCCCAGCACCGGGGTGATCCCGATGCCCGCCGAGATCAGCAGTAGCGGGGTCTCCGCGGGACTGTCGAGGGTGATGTCGCCGAACGGGTGGGAGACCTGCAACTCGTCGCCTTCGAACACATACTCGTGCAGGTACGACGACACCGCACCCTCACGGCGCACCGAGATGCGCCATCGATCATCCGCACCGGCATGCGACAAGCTGTACTGCCGAATCTGCCGGGCACCGTCCGGCAGCTGAACCGCCACCGAAATATATTGTCCCGGAGCGAAATCCGGAAGTTTGCCGCCGTCGGCGGCGGCCAGCCCGAAGGCCACGGTCAGCGGCGACTGCTGCACCCGCTCCACCACCTTGACCGGCATCCAGACGTGTTCCGGACCGGTTCCCGCCGCCTCGTACAGTTCTCGTTCGCGGCCGATCAGCGTGTCGGCCATCGACCAATAGACCGCGGTCCACGCATCCGCCACCTCCGCAGTCACGACATCGGCACCGAGCACCTCGACGATCGCCGCGAACAGGTGCTCATAGACCACCGGATACTGCTCCGGCGCCACGCCCAGCGACGCGTGCTTGTGTGCAATCCGCTCGATGACCTCCATCCCGGGAGCCTCAGGATCGACCAGCAGCGTGGCGTACATCGCGACCGAACCGGCCAAGGCCTTCTGCTGCGACCCGTTTGCCTGGTTGCCGCGGTTGAACAAATCCCGCTCCAACTCGGGATGCGCCGCGAACAGCCGGCGGTAGAAAACCGGTGTGATGTCGCCGATCGCACCTCCGACAACCGGCAGGGTGGCCTTGACAACCTCGGCCTGGGCCCGTGACAACGAGGACGTAGACAGCATGGCAGAACCTTTCACTTCGTCGTGAATGCGTTAGCGCGACCTGGACCGAGATTTCCGATGCCCGTCCTTCACCTGCCCACCACGCTATTTAAATCAGCATCATCGATGCAAGTATTACGAACAGTGAGCTACGACACAACGTAGTACCACTGGGGCCGCGCCACCCTGGCTCCGATTCCGCGAATCCATCAGCCCGATGTTTGACCACGCCGCAGGGCGGCAATGAACTAGACATGTTCAGTGACAAGTTGATTCCCCTCCTGGCGGCCGGAGCGTTTGCATCGGCTGGCGTGGCCGCCTCATTCGTGTCAGCCGATATCGTGCCGAGCACCGTGGGCGCCCATCCGGTGCTGACCAGCTACCCGCTGCAGCCCGCCGATGATCCCGGCCCCGGGCCGGGCGGCGGCGGTTGCGTCAACGGCCAGTGTGGTTCCGGTGGTGTGAACGGTGGACCCGGAGGCGGCCCGGGAGGTGCCGGCTGCGTGCCCACTCAATGGGGCACGGCCTGTGGTTCCGGTGGCGCGAACGCCGGTCCTGGCGGGATTCCCGGCGGCAGCGGCTGCATTCCCGGAGTCGGCTGCGGCGGCGGCCACGGCTAGACGTCGCCAACCCCGGCCGCGCGACGAGCAACCTGTCGACTGCGCTGGTGCGTCAGGGAAAACCCGAAATTCCTTGGCGCACCAGCGCATCCAGCAGTTGAGCGGCTGGCCCGGACCTGCCTGACCGTACCCGTCAGGGCTGCGCGACCTGCTCGCGAATCTCCCGCAGGGTCCGCTCCAGGATGCGGGAGACGTGCATCTGCGAGACCCCGATCGTGTCCGCGATCTGCCGCTGCGTCTTCGACGCGAAGAACCGGAGGTAGAGGATCCGTTGTTCGCGCACCGGCAGCGACTGCAGCACCGGTTTGACCGATTCGCGGTCGGTTATCCGCTCGAAACCGTCGTCGACATCACCGAGGAGTTCGGCGAGTGACTGCGGGTTGTCATCGTTGTCGACGACGGGCGTGTCGAGCGATTGCGGTTGATAAGCGTTGGCCGCCAACAGTCCGTCGAGGATCTGTTCCGGCGTAACGGACAACGCCTCGGCGAGTTCTCGGGTATTCGGCGTGCGGCCGAGGCGTTGCGTCAATTCCGTTGTCACGCCCTTGATTTGCTGACGGATGTCGCGAATGCTCCTTGGCACGTGGACTTTCCAGCCATAGTCACGGAAATGGCGGCGCAACTCACCCATGATGGTAGGGATAGCGAAGGCGACAAAGCCGGCCCCGTTGTCGGGATCGAAGCGGTTGACCGCTTGGATCAGGCCGACCCGGGCCACCTGGACGAGGTCGTCGAGGTTCTCGCCCCTGCCGTCGAAATGGCGAGCCAGCCGGTCCGCCAGCGGGCAGCACCGCAGCACGATGTGGTCGCGCTGCCGAACGAATTCGTCGGATTCTGCCGAAAGTGTGCGTAGCTTGGCCACCATGTCCGGAACGTCCGCATACTCGTCGGCGTAACGGACCCCTCCGGGTAAACGCTTCTCCAGCAACGAAGTTGACATGAACGTGCCTTCCCCAGGCCCACAACACGCATTGGGAGATCCGGCTCCCCGAGCATCGCCTCGGCGCCGCGGCATGCGCGTTGTTTCCACCAGTCAGGTGGACCGGCAATCTGCCGTCACCGATCGCCACCTACGGCAACTTATACAGCCGCGCCCAAATCTGGACCGCGGCCGCATACCCGACAGGTAGCTCTCAGCTTCCGTCGCTTCGGTCTAAGCAACTGCGCCATATGGGCGCTGTAACCGACCTTACCGCCGAACCGAACGGGGCACCACCGCAGCGCCCCGCCGGCGCACCATAACGGCTGGTCAGACGACAAAAAACATATCTGGCAGAACAGGTTTGGCCGGCAACGGCCCAGGGTATGCCCCCCAGCGGCATAGCGAACAGCTGAAAACCCTGACAGGAACGGCCTTTTTCGATGGCAGTGTGCATTACCTGCGGAACAGATTGCGACCAGTCGTTCACCGTCAACTGGAACGGACGCAGCGCGAGCTTCGACTGCATCGAATGCATGGCCACCATGGTGGCTCCGATGTGCCGCCACTGCGGATGCCGAATCTTGGGCCACGCGTTGCGAATCGATGGTCGCCAGTACTGCTGCGATCATTGCGCGCAAGCCGGCGACCACCTTGCCAAGCCGTCGGCGAATACCGACCGTTGGCAGTTCGGAGAGCGGACGATCAACTCGTTCCCGCGCGAGTGACGCCAGGTTGGTTTGACCGTCGGCGTGCGGGGTAACCACGCCGTATTCGTCGACCGCAATGCAGCGACCCGACCGGTGAGCCGAGGATCGGTGGTTCCGCCATGAAGACAATCACGTACTGCACTGCCGCGGCTGTGCCGTTGACCGCGCTGATACTGGCTGTGCCGGCCGGCGGCGCACCCACGCAACCCTGTCCGGATGTTCAAGTGGTATTCGCGCGCGGCACCATGGAACCGCCGGGAGTGGGGACGGTCGGTCAGGCCTTCGTCGACGCGCTCACCGCACGGGCTGCGGGCCGGACCGTCGACGTGGCCCCGGTGAACTACCCGGCCTCGCTCGACTTCGCCACCGCGGCGGACGGCGTCGTCGATGCGACGAACCGGGTCCAGAGCACCGCCTCGGTCTGTCCCACCACCAAGATCGTGCTCGGCGGGTATTCCCAGGGCGCCGCGGTAGCGGCCTACATCACCGAAGACGCCGTCCCCGCGGGCGTCACCCTGCCGATGGGCATCACCGGCCCGATGCCGGCATTCGTCGCGGACCATGTCTCGGCGGTCGTTCTCTTCGGCAAGCCGTCGTCCGGCTTCCTGCAGATGGTGTACACGGGTGCGCCGCCGATCACCGTCGGGTCGCGCTATGCGTCCAAGACTCTGGACCTCTGCATCGCCGATGACCCGATCTGCGCGGCGGGAGGCGGCGACAACGCCGCCCACATGGCGTACGCCGACAACGGAATGGCCGACCAGGCAGCACAATTCGTCATGAGCAAGCTCGGCCGTCCCGCTGGGCAACCCCGCGTCGAGCAGGCCGCGCCGCGCTGATCAGCGGTCCGTCAACAGCGGAAATTCTTCAGCTTCGACGCGCTGCGTGTGGTCCTCGGTCGCCTGCTGCAAGTCGGTCAGCGCGTTCTCGAATTCCGCTGACGCCAGGTCCAGCTGCTCCACGTGGTCGAGCTGCTCCTTGGTGTCGTCGGCCTCGTCGCGCAACGACTCCACCACGGGCGCGCGCCGCACTCTGGAATGCACCAGCAGCTCCTCGGTGACTTCCTGCGCCGTCAATGCCGCACGCAGTTCGGCGAAGTACTGCTGACGCTGGGTGACGTCCGCCGCGTCCAGCGTCTTGGCGAACAACTTGCGCGTCGTCAGGTGCTGGGCTTTCACGTAGTCGATGACGTCATCGTTGGCGGTCGTCGACACAAGTGTCATGGGATCCCCTCCAAGATTGTCTGCCGGGCGTATCCAGGTACTGCTACCCAGCGCGCGGCGAGGTAAACGCCGCGTTACTCCTGGGGCCCGTCGCCGACGCCCTCGTCCGGTGGCCAATGATGCCCCTGTGACACCGCACCCGGGTCGGCGAAGTCCCCGCGCGACAGCGGCACCCACTGCTCGCTGGCGGCGGCCTGCTCGGCGGGAAAATCTTCCAGATCGCCGAACGGCTGCGCATCCCACATCTCGAAGGTCAGTGGCGTTCGCAGCCAGCTGTAGAGCAGCAGGTACGTCGCTTCGAGGGAATCGAGGTGCGTGCGTTCCCAACCGTGGCTACCGTCGAGGCCGAATCCGACCAGGGCCGCGCGGGTGGCCGCGCCGGCTTCGATGGCCGCCGCAACGTCCGACCGGTAGTACCGGAAGATGTCGCGGGCGTATGTGATGCCCTTTTCCTGGGCCAGCCGGCACAGCTTGCGGGTCAGGTAATAATCGAACGGCCCGTGCATATCGGCCATCGGGATGGTGACGCCGTGCTCGAGGGAATGCTGGCCGGGCGCGCATACCGCGTTGTCGACCGAGACCAGTTCCGCGACGTCGGGCGGCAGGCCGTGACTGGCGCCGTGGCCGACCTCCTCGGTGATGGTCACCATGAGCGTGGTCCGGTGTGGCAGCACGATATTGCGCTCGGCGACCACCTTGGCCAGCGTCAGGGCAACGGCCACGCCGGCCTTGCCGTCGAGGTGCCGAGAGACGACGAAGCCGTCTTCCGTCAGCTCTGGGCTGGCCACCAATGCGACGAAGTCGCCGACGTTCAAGCCCAACTGCTCGAGGTCCGCGCGCGTCGACACATTGCGGTCCACCCGTACTTCGACGTCGTCCCAACTGGTCGGCTGCGTGTCGATCTCGTCGCCGAACGCGTGCCCACTCGCCTTGAGCGGCATCACCGTTCCGGTGAAGAACCGATCCGCGTCGTCGGGCAGGATCCGGACTCGCGCGCCGGTGGCGAAGCGTGCCGAGAACGTGCCGACGGGCACCAGCGCCAGCCGGCCGTTGTCCTTGAGTTCGCGCACCATGCAACCGATGGTGTCGGAGTGCACCACGATGGCGCGGTCGGTGGTCTGCGACCGCCCCGGCAGCTCGGCGATGAGTGCGCCGCGGCGGGTCAGGGTGAACGGCACACCCAATTTGGTCAGGATCTGGCCGATCAGTTGCATCACGGCGTCGGTGCGCCCCGACGGGCTCGGCGTCTGCAACAGCGCCAGGAGCGTGTCGACCATCCAGCCGCGGTCCTCCGGCGACATATGTACGTTCTGGGCATCGTCGGGCTCAGTCATCATGCCTCCAGTGCAGCAATTCCGTGTTCAACAAGCACATTCGATCTCGTCGAGCCATTCAGTGATGCTCGATCGGGTCGGGGTGCCAGGCCCACGGGGTGGCCGCCGTCCGCGGAAACAGGAGGTCGATGAACGCCTGCGCGGTGGGGCGCGGCTCATGATTGGCCAGCCCCGGACGCTCGTTCGCTTCGATGAACACGTAGTCCTCACCGTGCACCGTGGGCACGATCAGATCGATGCCGGTCACCGGGATGTCGATGGCGTCCGCTGCCTCCACCGCCACCCTCGCCAGCGTGGGATGAAGTTCGTCGGTGACGTCGTGGATGGTGCCGCCCGTATGCAGATTCGCCGTGTGCCGAACGATCAGGTGTTCGTTGGCGGGCAGGACGTCCTGCAGCTCCCAACCTTCTTTGTGCACGGTGTCGTCGGTGATGCTGTCCAGGGGGATCTCCGACTCCCCGTGCGTGGCAACGGCTCGACGCCGGCTCTGCGCCTCGATCAGCTGGCGAACGGTGTGGTTGCCGGTACCGATCACTTCCGGTGGCCGGCGGACGGCCGCGGCGACCACCTTGCCTCCGATGACGACGACACGCAGGTCCTCACCTTCGCAACGCTCTTCGATCAATACGTCGGGGCAATGCTGCCGCGCGAGGCCGATCGCCTGGTACAGCTCGTCAGCAGTGGTGACGCCGACGGTGATGCCCCTGCCCTGTTCGCCACGCGCGGGTTTGACGACGGCTGTGCCCACCTTCTCCAGGAAACGGACGTCTTCGTCGGTGAACGTCGCGGTGCAGCCTTCCGGAATCCGGATACCCGCGTCGGCGACCACCGACCGGGCCACCCGCTTGTCATCGCACCGGCTCATCGCGACGGCATTGGTCAGTTCGGACAGGGATTCGCGGGTCACCACGCTGGTGCCGCCGTGGGTGAGCCGCAGGTAACCGCCCGGAGCGTCGAGTACGTCCACCGCTATGCCGCGCATGATCGCTTCGTCGGCGATGATGCGTGCGTACGGATTCAGATGCGCCAGTTGCTCTTCCGGTTTGATCGGCGCGAACAACGGTTCGTTGATCGCGTTCTTGCGCTTGATGCCGAGAACTGCCGGGACGCGGGTGAATCCGATGCGCTCGTACAACGCGATGGCGCCGTCGTTGTCGTGTAGCACCGACAGGTCCATCTGGGACCGCCCACGGCGGATGAACTCCTCGATCAACGAGCGCACCAGTAGGCCGCCGGCGCCGGGTCGGGCCGCGGTCGGCTCGACCGCCAGGCACCACAGGCTGGAGCCGTTCTCGCGGTCTCCGAACAGCTGGCTGTGATCAATGCCGGTGACGGTGCCGACGATCTCACCGGTCTCGTCGTCGACCGCCACCAGATACACCACCTGGGGTGCGTTCTGGCTGTTGGACCACATCAGATCGCCGTCGGCGGGCACCATGTGATTGCGCAGGTAGATGTGATTGATCGCGACGCAGTCCTCGAACGAATTGACCGGCCGCACAGACAGTCCCGGGACATCGGGCGGTCGGTACTGTGCGGGCACGGTCAGGTCGAGCCGGTAGGTGAAGCTGGGGTCGATGAAGAATTCGTGGGGATGCAGCGCGACGAAGACGTGCGGCGCATCGAGGTACATCCCGATGTCACGGCGCCCGCTGCCCTCCTCGCGGAGCGCCGTGCCGAACTCGTCGGGGTCGTGGAAGGTCTGACCGAAAACCAGCCGTCCCCAACCCATGTCCTGTACGACACCCTCGGCTGTGCCGCCGGTGTCCATGGTCATGATCGCCGCGCCCCGTCGACGTGCTGGGCCAGCCAGAGTTCCAGCAACCCGATCTGCCACAACGGGTTTCCGCGTAGCGGGGTGAGACTGCCGTTTGGATCGTGGAGCATCTGCGTGACCACCTCCGGTGCGAACAGGCCGCGGTCGCGCGCGGCGCGGCTGTGCAACGCATCGCGGACCAGGTCCAGATAGGGCCCGGCGAGATGCTTGAGCGCGGGGACGGGAAAGTAGCCTTTGGGCCGATCGATGACCTCGGCCGGAATGACCTTGCGCGCAGCGTCTTTCAGCACACCTTTGCCACCCTGCGCGGTCTTCAACTCCGGCGGGCACGTCGCGGCGAGCTCGACCAACTCGTGGTCGAGGAAGGGCACGCGACCCTCCAGACCCCAGGCCATGGTCATGTTGTCGACGCGCTTGACCGGGTCGTCGACGAGCATGACGGTGGTGTCGAGCCGCAGTGCCCGGTCGGTCGCGGTGGCCGCTCCGGGATGGGTGAAGTGCTGGAGCGCGAACGCACCCGCGGAATCGTGGTCGAGTCGCCACTGCGGTTGCAGGAGCCGGTTGACGGCATCGTGACTGCGGTCGAAGAATGCGGCGCGGTAACGACCCAGCGCGTCGGCGGGATCGTTGTCCACCGCGCCCGCCATCGGCGGGTACCAGTGGTAGCCGGCGAAGATCTCGTCGGCGCCCTGCCCGGACTGTACGACCTTCACGTGTTGGCTGACTTCCTGCGACAGCAGGTAGAACGCCACGCAGTCGTGACTCATCATCGGCTCGCTCATGGCGTCGATGGCGCCGGAGAGCGCGGGCAACATGCGTGACGAGTCGACCCGGATCTGGTGGTGGTCGGTTTCGAATTGGCGGGCGATGACGTCCGAATACTTGAATTCGTCGCCTTCCTCACCACCTGCCGCCTCGAATCCGATGGAGAACGTGGCCAGGCCGTGCTGGCCGGCTTCGGCGAGCAGACCGACGATCAAGCTGGAGTCCAGCCCACCGGACAGCAGGCAACCCACCGGCACGTCGGCGACCAGGCGGCGCTCGACCGCGGTGCGCAGTGCCGCCAGCACCGCGTCCCGCCAGTCGTTCTCGGTCCAGTCGGCGCGCTCGACCGACCGCTCGAAAACCGGTTCCCGGTACGTCGTTTCCGTGCGTTTGCCATCGCGCTCGATACGCATGACCGTGCCCGGCGGCAGCTTCTGCACACCACGCAGAATGGTGCGCGGGGCGGGCACGACCGAATGAAAGCTCAGATAGTGCTGCAGCGCAACAGGATCGAGTTCGGTGTCGACTCCGCCCGCGGCAACCAGAGCCGGCAGCGAGGATGCGAAGCGCAGGGCTCCCCCGGCGGACTCACACCAATACAGGGGCTTGACCCCCAGCCGGTCGCGGGCCAGCAACACCCGGCCCGACTCCATCTCCGCGACGGCGAACGCGAACATGCCGTAGAGATGCTCGACGACCCGCTCACCCCACTCCTGATATCCCTTCAGCACGACCTCGGTGTCGCTGTGCGAGAAGAAGTGATACCCCTTGCTCGAAAGTTCCTGGCGCAGTTGGGGATAGTTGTAGATGCACCCGTTGAAGACAACGGTGAGGCCGAGCTCCGGATCGTGCATGGGTTGATGCCCGTGACTGGACAGATCGATGATGGCCAGACGCCGGTGGCCGAGCGCCACCCCGTCCCGTACCCACAATCCGCTACTGTCCGGGCCCCGCGGTGCCATCCGGTCGGTCATGGCAGCAACTGCCGCCAAATCAGCACCACGGCCCCAGGCGATTTCGCCGGCAATGCCGCACATGGTTGGAAGTCAGCTCCCTTGGTGGACGTCTCCGGTTCCACCGTACCCGATGTTCACCGCAGACGTAACGATCATTCAAATATGCTCTGCTGCACTATGTTTGCTCGCCAGGGTGGCAGCGATCCGATTGACGGCCAGGAAAATGGCCGGTCCGCGTACCCCGCTCCGGCAGTGTCATCTGGGTTTTCTCGTTGATTTCCAATCGATTTCGTGAGGCCAGGTCCGGTTAGCCGGCTACCGCCCTGTGCGGTAGCCGACTAACCTCGTCAAAATGTCTGTGCCACTGCCCTATTGGCGAGTGGAATGGCAAGCGGAATCTGCACCGGGGACCATCACCGTCGTCGCTACCGCGCCGGTCGCCGCCACGTGCCGAATCCAACGTATTGAGTTATCGCTCGCGTCCGTCAAGGACTGCTCCCCTCCATGGCTCCGCCCGGTCAGCCGAGGGCACACCCGCTGCCCTCGTCCTTACCCGTACCCAGCACCCGGCCGAGATAAACCTCGGGCCGCAAACTCGGGCCGAATCGCAGGCACACTTGTCAGGTGATCGATTTCCGCGGGCACCTGCTGGTCGCCGCCCTGCTCGCCACCACTGCCCTGACCCTGGCACTCGGAATCACCGATCCGGCGGCGCCGCTGTCCTATCCGACCTGGTTCCTGGTCTGGAACATGTTCTTGGCCTGGATTCCGATGCTGTTCGCCGCCGCCTTTGCCGCGGTGGCGCGGCGCGGGTGGCTGCTTCCGCTGGGGCTCGGCTGGCTGGCGTTCCTGCCGAACGCGCCGTATCTCGTCACCGACCTCGTGCATCTGGGCGAGCAGGACGAGCTGTGGCGCCACGTCCTGCAATACGGGTTCGCCGCGTGGACCGGAATCCTGCTGGGCACCGTGTCGCTGCTGCTGGTGCACAAGCGCATCGATCGCGAGTTCGGCCCCATCTGGGGTTGGCTGACGGTGGTCATGTCCGTGGGACTGTGCGCGATCGGTGTGGTGATCGGCCGGTTTCAGCGGTGGAACTCCTGGGACCTGGTCACCCGACCGCACGCCGTCGTGGCGGCCACGTTCGAGTGGGTGCGCTCACCGCTGTCATACGTGCAGTCCACCGGGGTCGGACTCGCCGTCGCCGCGTTCTTCGGATTGGCCTACCTGGTCATCTGGGCGCTGAGCGGTCTGCGGTTCAGCGCGAATCCAGGAAGGTGATGACCGCCAGCACCCGGCGGTGATCCTCACCCGTGTCGGGCAGGTTCAGCTTGCTGAGAATGCTGCGCACGTGTTTCTCGACGGTGCCTTCGGTCACCCACAGCTGGTGCGCGATGCCGGCGTTCGACCGGCCTTCCGCCATCAGGGCCAGTACTTCGTGCTCACGTTCGGTCAGCACGGCCAACGGGTCTTCCCGGCGTTGTGCCGCGAACAGTTCCTGCACCAGGGCGGGGTCCACCACCGAGGCGCCGCCGGTGATGCGGTGAAGCGTTTCCAAGAAGTCGGTCACATCGATGACGCGGCTCTTGAGCAGGTATCCGATGCGCTGGCCGCCGCTGAGCAGCTCCATCGCATGTTCGACGTCGACGTGCGCCGACAACACCAGGATCGCCACGTTCGGTAGCTCGCCGCGGATCACCTTGGCGGCGTCCAGGCCCTCGGTCGTGTGCGTCGGGGGCATCCGGATGTCCGTCACCACCAGGTCGGGAACCGTCTCCCTGACCAAAGTGAGCAGCTCGCCACTGTCACCGGCCTGCCCGACGACGGTGAAACCCGCCCCGGTGAGCAGGCTCGCCACCCCTTCCCGAAGCAGCACGTCATCGTCGGCGACGACGACACGCGTCGCCTCCCGTGCGCCTACTGCGTCCACGTATGTCCTGTTCGTCTCGACCCATGGCCGCCGTGCCGTCAGACGCCGGACGTGCCGCTCATCGGGTTCATCTTGCCTGGCGGTCAGCGGGCATCGCGCACCGTCCTGTAAATGAGCCCCTGACCAGCTGGCAGGGGGCTCGTGTTGCAGCTAGCCCTACCCCGAACTTGGGCGCTGGCAGCGACGACACCGACGACGTTCCCGAGCACTCTGAAGAACAGCCGCACGCGGCCAACCGAAGTCATCACAACGTCGAAAGCTGGTAGAGGACAATGCATATCACCCGCACCCGGATCATCCCGCTGGCTGCGACGGCCGCCGCGGCCCTGGCCATCATCGCCGCCCCGACCGCCGCGGCCGCGACCCTGCCCACCGGATCCACCGTCACCCAGAGCAACGGGAACGCGCAGATCGTGGCCACCCCGGGCCCGGCCGCCCAGGAAGCCGGTCAACTGCAGCAGCCGTTCGGCGGCGACTACGGCTTCCTGCTGTTCCGTAACCACTGACCTGATCCCCAGCCCACCTGTACCCACCCGTCCGACCCGAAAGCGAGCACCGATCATGAAGAACACCCTGAAGCGCGTCACCGTGTGGTTGTCCATCGCGGCGGTCGGCGGAGCCCTCGTGGTGGCACCCGTCGCCGCCGCGGACACCAACCCGACCGTCCCATCCGGCACCGACACCTACAGCCAGTACCAGAACGGCAACCACGGCTCGAACGCACCGGCAGGCCACGTCGATCAGTCGTTCTGACGCTTCGGCCAACTCGCCGTCGGCGGCGCCCTGACCGCGGTTAGGGTCGTGACGAGATCAGGCGACCTGGCGGGAGGCGGCGGATGAATCCGGCACGATGGAATCCGGCCGTCTCCACCCCGCCGTGGTACGTCGGGCTGCTGGTTGCCGCGGGCCTGATCGCCGCCGAGGTCGCGGTGGTCCGGTTGCTGCGCGACCCGCCGCCGCACAGCACCTACGCCATCGTCTTCATGTTCGGCGTGCTGGTCATAAGCGCGGGCTGGGGCCTGGGCCTGTCGCTACTGACCACGGTCGCCAGCGCCGTCGCCTATCTGCAGGTGCATCTGGACGGCGGCCCGCTCCTGCCCCTCAAGCCGATCGATGTCCTCACCCTCTCGGTGTTCCTGCCCATCGCCGGGATCGCGAATATCCTTGGCTGGCAACTGCGTAACCGGGCCCGCGACGCGCACCGGAGCTGGCAGGAGGCCAACGCCGCGCGCGCCGAGCTCGTCGCCTCCCGCGCCCGCATCGTCACCGCCGCCGACAACGCCCGCCGCGGCATCGAACGCGATCTGCACGACGGCGCCCAGCAGCGCCTTGTCACGTTGGCCCTGCAGGTTCGCACGCTCCAGATGGCGATCCCGGAGGATCCCGCCGAACTGCGGTCCCGCATCGCCGGCATCGGCGACGGCCTGCGCACCGCCAGCGACGAACTGCGCGAGCTGGCACACGGCGTACATCCCGCGATCCTGTCGCGCGGCGGACTTCGCCCGGCGCTGCGTGACCTCGGCCGACGCGCACCCCTGCCGGTCGAGGTCCACGTCGAGGTCCCGGCGCGACTGCCCGAGGCCGTCGAGATCGCCGCGTATTACACCGTCGCCGAAGCCCTCACCAACGCTGCCAAGCACGCGCAGGCCTCGGTGGTCACCGTGACCGTCGACACCGACGAAACGTCACTGCGCATCTCGGTCGCCGACGACGGGATCGGCGGCGCGAACCTCGACGCCGGCAGTGGACTGCGCGGTCTCGAGGACCGGGTCGCCGCGCTCGGCGGCAAGCTGCGCCTCACCGGCTCCGCGGGCGGCGGCACCACGCTGGTCGCCGAGATGCCACTGGCAGAAGCCGTCGCCGTCGGCACAAATGGCAGCTAGCAGGAATGCCTCGACGGGGTCCTGCGCGCGACAATTCAGTACATGACGAACCGCCGATCTCTGCGCTGCGTCATCGTCGACGACAACACCGACTACCTGGCCGCCGCGACCGCACTTCTGCAGCAGGGCGGTATCGAGGTCGTCGGAACGGCGCGGTCGGTCTCCGATGGGATGCACACCGTCGAACGCCTTCGGCCGGACATTGCGCTGGTGGATGTGAACCTCGGCGACGAGAATGGATTCGACCTTGTCGCCCAATTGCACTCCCACACGGGCACCGCCGCCGTCATGGCGATCCTGACCTCGACTTTCACCGAACTGCCCGTCGCCGATCTGACGGACTCGCCACCGAGATTTCTGCCGAAACTCGATCTGTCGGGTGACGCGATCCGCGCCCTCATCGCCTGACCACATCGGGCCGCGCCGCGCCGCACGCGCGAACGGTGATGCGGGCGCCCTCATCGGGGATCAGGGTGACGTGCTTGAGCCGCTGGCCTTCACCATCCGCGGTGGTCGTCTCCAGCTCGGCTCGGCGCAGCACTTCGCGCAGCACCACGCGCATCTCGACCAGCGCGAACGTCGCACCCAGGCAGCGCCGGTTCCCGCCGCCGAACGGCAGCCACGTGGTCGGGCCGGGAACGGTGCCGAGCATCCGGTCCGGATCGAAGCGCTCCGGGTCGGCGTACTGCGCGGCGCTGGCATGCACCAGGCCGACGCCCGGCACGACCATGACCCCCTTGGGCAGCCGGTATCCGCCGATCTCCACGGGCTCGGTCAGGACCCGGCCGACGTCGTAGACCACGGGCCGGATGCGCAGCACCTCCCGCACGACGGCGTCCAGGTACTCGTCGCCGGCGTCAACTCCGGCAGCACTCGCATGAGCGGCTGCCACTGCCTTTTCCAGCACGTCCGGGTGCCGGGTGAGGCGCTCCAGCGCCCAGGACAGGGCGGTCGCGGTGGTGTCGTGGCCCGCCGCCAGCAGCGTCATCAATTGGTCGCGCAGTTCGCGATCGGTGATGTGCCGGCCATCCTCGTCGGCGGCCCGAATCAGCATCGCCAGAACGTCGGTGCGCCGGGCCAGCCCCGGGTCGGCCCGCCGCTCGGCAATCTCGGCGTAGATCAGCTGGTCCGCTTCCGCGAGCCGTTTTTTCACGACGGTCCAGGGCCAGACCCGATAAAGCTCCGGACGGGCAATCGACAGTGCCGCAACCCAATTCAGGTCCAGTAGCTTCGGCATCGCCGTGCGCAATGCGGCCAGCCGGTCGGGATCGGTCGCGCCGATCACGGTCTGCAGGATCACTTCGAGCGTGAGCGCCGACATGTGCGGTGCCACCGCGAATTCTGTTCGCAGTGGCCAGTTCCCGATGGACTCCGCAGCGATGGCAGCCATGGTGCCGGCCTGTCGGTCGACGGCACCGCGGGTGAAGGGTTTGAGCATCAAGCGCCGCCGGTCCGCGTGCACCTCGTCGTCGACCACCAGTACCGACTGCTCCCCCACCAACCCCTTGAGCATCGAATTCGCTTCGCCCGCATGGAAAGTGCGCGGATCGCCGGCGAAGACCCGCTTGATGTGATCAGGTTCGGTCAGATAGACGAAAGTCCCCAATGAGGCGATCCGCAGGGTGAACATGGTGCCGTATCGCCGCTCGCATCGGCCGACGAAACCCGGCCAGTCCCGCAGCAGGAGTGCGGCCTGAGCCACCGCAGGCAGCCGCGGCCCAGGTGGCAGGCCGGTCCCTCGACGACGCATATTCGCTCACCCCGTTCGGTAAGCCGACTCTACCCATTCACCGCATGGCACGGGGTCGGACGCTGACTTATCATCAGCATCTGCGGCAACCTACCGAGGCGGCGACAAGGTGGAACAGAAGCGGCACTACGTGGCCATCGGCCGCGGAGAAGGTCTGGTCGCCCGATTCGGTGACGTGCTGACATACATCGCCGACGGTGCCCGAGCGCGTCCCCTCTTGCGGGTGCTCACCACCACCGTCGCGCCGCCGGCGTTGCCTCAGGCGCTCGCCGCACTGGCGTACGGCCCGGAATCCGACACGGTGTCGCCCTTCGGCGCGCTGGTACCGACCGGTGACTGTCTACACCTCATCGTGCGCGGCGAGGTGATCGCCGATATCGAGGCGGGCGGCGGTCAGCGGCGTGTCGGCAGCGGGGGCCGGCCGCTGGCCGACGAGCCGGTCGCTCCCTGGTTCGACCGGATCACGATCTGCGGCGCCACAACGACATTCGTACCCTGCGCGGACACCGATCTCATCGCCGGTGTGGTCCCCGGCAGCGGCTTCGTACTGCAGTCGAGAACGGCGCGGTCGGCCGCACAGCAGGCACCACACCAAGCGCCCGCGACCACCCGTGCTCGTCCCGTCACCGGATCACTGACCGCCGACGACGGCGCCGTGTATCCGTTGGACCGCGCGTACATCATCGGCCGCAATCCGATGATCGACCCCGCGGTCGTCAGTGGCGCCGCCTCGCCGATCAGCCTGCCCGACGACCCGCAGGTGTCCAGGGTCCACGCGTATGTCACCGTCAACGGCGGCATGGTCCTGGTCCGCGACGCGCAAACCGCCGGTGGGACCTACATCGCGTCGCCCGGAGACCAGAACTGGACCCAGATCGGCGACCAACCCGCCGAGTTGCTACCTGGCTGCTACCTGCGCATCGGCCAGAAGATCCTCACCTATCAGGTGCCGCCCCAGGATCAGTAGGCGAGTCTGTCGGCGTCGGACAGAATCTCCCAGTTCCCTGCCCGCAGCGTCCCCAGTGCCGTCGGCCCGACCCGCCGCTGCTCCCGGACTGCCTTTTGCGCGGCCGCGAGGTCGGCAGGATGGTGCCCCAGTACCGTCGCCCCGACCGCCCGGCCCCGCGACACCACGAGCCTGCGGTACGAGGGCACCGCAGGCCGGTCGATGACGACCACGTCGTCGCCCGGCCCGGGATCCACCGGACCGATCGAAAACAGTTCCAGGTCAACACCTTTGAGAATGGTCGGCGGGGTCTCGACCGGGACGGTCCGGTCGCCGCCGAGCGCGTTGACCGCCGCCGCCTCGGCTTGTTCGGTCGCCACCGGCCACAGGCCGAGCACCCGGCTGCCGTGCTCGGCGACGTCACCCGCGGCGTAGACACCGGGCACCCGCGTCTGCATGCGGTCGTCGACCAGCACTCCCTTGCCGACGGGAAGGCCCGCGTCCCTGGCCAATTCGATGTTCGGCCGGATGCCGGTGGCAGCCAGGAACACCTCGCACGACAGTATGCGGCCGTCTTTGAACCGCACGCCGGTCACGGCGGGGTCGCCGCGCACCTCCGCTGTTTCCGCCTTGTGGGCAATGGTGATGCCCGCGCGGGCGAAGTGCTCGGCCACGAGCTGTGAGCAGCGCGCGTCGATCTGCTTGCTCAGCAGGCGGGTGCCGCGTTCCAGCACGGTCACGTGCAGTCCGAGCTGATGCAGGCAGTACGCCGCCTCGAGACCCAGCAGGCCACCACCGGCCACCACCGCGTGCCGGGCCCGACGTTCCTGCACGTACGCGCGGATCCGCATCGCGTCGGCAGCCGACCGCAGCACGACGCTTCCGGGTCGGTTCAGTCCGGGGATGTCGGGTACCGCCGCACTGGACCCCATCGCCAGGATCAGCCGGTCGTAGGGCAGCGTCTCGCCGGTGCCCAGGCGCACCACCCGCGACCGCAGGTGGATGGAGGACGCCCACGTGTTCAGCCAGGCGGTGACACCGTGGTCGTCGTACCACTGTTCGGGCAGCAGGTACAGCCCTTGCATCGCCGACCGGCCGTAGACCAGTCGCGAGATGCCCATCCGGTTGTACAGCCCGTGCGGTTCGGCCCCCACCACATGGATTTCGCAGTCGGGGTGGCCGCGGCGCACGAAATCGGCAGCTGTCACTCCCGCGATGCCGTTGCCGATCACCACGACGCTGACGATCGAGCGGTCGTAGTTGACCGGCCTGCTCGCCGTGGTGTCCGCACGCTCGGGAGTCAGCGACACCGTCACGTCACCGCCCTGGATCCGCGCGCAGCATGCCATCCTGCTGGATTTGCCCAAACCGAGGCGATTCAGCGTCTTGAGTTCGTCGGCCTCCGCCGGCGACAGGCAGCCCATCCCCTCGACGATCGACACCGGGTCGGCACCGCACACCCCCATCCGGCAGCCGGCCTCGATCGACTGCCCGCTGCTTTCCGCGACATCGAGCAGACTCATCCCGATGTCGGCTCCGACAGGTTCGGCGTCTGATTCGAAACGGACTCGTACAGCACTGGTTTCGCCGCCGGCACCGGCAGCGCGGGCCGGCATCTTCGGCGAGTTCAGCAGTACCGGCTCGGAACGTGCTCCCGTCACATAGGCGAACTGCAGTTCGCTGACGCGGGTGCGGGCCAGCCACCACAGTGTCAGCAGTGCCATCACCGATGTGATGAGCCATCGCAGCCAGGGGGCGTCGACACCGGTGATCTGGCGCAGCGAGTCGGTGATGATGGGACCGGAGAACCAGTAGTAGGCGTTGATCGCCACTACGGCGAAGATCGCCGTGACCATCGACTGGCTCAGTGGTGTGACGGCTTGCAGCACGTAGCAGAGCCCGACACTCACCAACACGAAAAGCGCCAGGACACCATATTTCTCGGTCGCCGTGCCACCCTGCTGCGCGTGCACGGTGAAGAAGCCGATGATGAATCCCGGTAGGGCGGCGGCGAACAGCACGCGCGGCGCACTCCACCGCGGTTCGGGATCCGCCATGTCGGCCTGCCAGGCCGCTCGGGGTTTGAAGTCGTAACAGTTTTTCGCACAGCCGACACAGGATTCACAGTGACTGTTCGGTGAGGTGACGTACGGCGTCTGCCCGTACGTGCGCTGCAGTGGCAGCAGTGGGCAGATGCTCGAGCACCAACCGCTCTTGCCTTTGAACGCCAGACCTCCGGCGAACGCGGACGCGATGATCACGGCCAGCACCACGCCCATCGCGGGGCCGTTGCGATCGAGACCGACCAGCCGTGCCCCGGCGATACCGAAGAAGAGGGCCGCGGCGATCAGGAACCCGTTGCGTGTCCACCAGCCGGGCGCGGTGGCAGCCCGGCTGAATCCGGCGACCCGGGGCAGTTGATTCGACGCCGACAATGGGCAGATGTTGCGCCACACACCCGGTGCGATGAAGAACAGCGCCGGCCACAGCGCCACGATGATCCGGAAGAAGACGAACAGTCCGGCAGCGGGCCGCACGAACAGCAGCACCACCACCGCGAGATACGCCAGCACGGTGCCGACGCGGACCGCGAGCCAGACCTGGCGCGAAATCCTGTGTGGCAGTTCGATGTACGACGGGAACAGGTCCCGGGTGCCGGTGGGATCGATGCCCAGTGCGCGCTCGGCCAGCCGCAGCCCCGCCGGCCGGACCTCCGCCGCTGCGGCCGCTGGGACCGGGACGTCCGCGAGCTTGATCACCTGCATGGTCCGGGTCGGGTCGTGGGCGGCGGCCGCCGCGATCGGCGGTTGCTCCGCGCTCGACGGTTTCGGGGCGTGCAGCACGATGATCTCGGTACGGCCCAGCCGGATCACGTCGCCGGTCGACAGCGTGCCCCGCCCGGTCAGCGCCACCCCGTTGACGGTGCTGCCGTTGCTGCTCCCGAGGTCGACGACCGACAGCGCCGTCGGGGTCGGAACGAGGCGCAGATGGCGGCGGGACACCTCACTGTCGCCGAGGTTGATGCCGTCACACTCGCGGCCGAACTGCAGTGGCCTGCTCAGCGTCAACCGGCGGGCCGGCCGGCCCCATTCGCGGATCTCGATCACCGGCGGCTCAGCCATGGTCAGCTCCCCGAGAAGTCGTCACCACGCAGCGCCCGGATCAGCTGGGCGAAATCGCTGGCAGTCAGCTTAATTCGGGGCGGACCGATCCGCCTCCGATCCGCACTATCCGACTGGCAGTCCGTCACTCTCCGGTGCGGACGAACTTGTCGGTGAAATCGCCACCCTTGCACTCGCCGCCGGTCGAGGTATTGGTGCCTCGGCCTTCCAGTGTCGGGATCGGATCCTGGAGGTCCGCCGGCAGCGGGTATTCGGCGGTGATGTTGAGGTGCGTGGTCCCGCCGAGTGCGCACGGGACGGTCCCCTCCTCGGTACGCGTCCATTTACCCGCGGCGAAGATCAGCGTGACCACACCATCCATCGCGTGGAAGGCGCTGATGCACCGATCTCCGGTACGCAGGCACTGCGTACGGACCTGCAGATCCGCCGCACCGGGCGCGAAGCCGCCGACCGAGTACACGATGTTCTCGTGATAGCGGCCGTGCAGTGTCGACGCCGGTGAGGTGGTTCGCGGCGGCAGTGAAGCGGGGTCGGACACACCGCTCAACTCGCCGTCGCCGGTGCGGGTGAACGTGACCGTTCGTTTGACACTGCTGCACCCGTTGACCGCGCTCCGGGTGGTTTCACCGGCCAAGGTGCCGTCCGGCTTGGGCGTCAACGTGAAGACCACCCACACTTCGGTCGGTGCCTCGTCGGGCGCGTCAGTACATTTCACCGCCCCGGTCCCGACCGCGACCCAGTCACCGGAAATCTGATCGAACGTCATGTTCGACACCACGGGCACTGCGCTCTTGCCGGTATACGACGCGTTCGCGATGCACCCGTTGGCGCCGCAGGACGAGCGCACGTCCCACTGTCCCGTGATCGCCGGCCCGCCGGGAATCGCCGCGCCTTGCAGGTCGGTGGCCGGTCCGTATTCGGCGCGGTACCGGCCGCTGAAACCGCTGCCCGCCGCATTGGCGGCCGGACTCGGCGCGGCCGGTCTCGCGGTGGGACGATCGTCGCGTCCCAGCAGCTGCACTCCGGCGAACACCCCGCCGGCGACGACCAGCAGGGCGACCACCGCCAGGACCGCGATGAGGATCCCCGAGCGCGACGATCGCGTCGGCGGCGGCGAGGGCACCGGCGCGGCCACGGTCGGCTGGTTTCGAAAATCGTTGGGCGCCACTGGCGCTGGACGATGTGCCTGTTGCTGGAGGGCCTGCGCGAACTCACCGCAGGTGGCGAAGCGTGCCGCGGGCGTCTTCGACATCGCCCGGGCCAGTACGGGGTCCAGGCCGCGCAGTTCGGGGCGCTGGTCTCCCAGCGACGGTGCCGGTGCGGTGACGTGTTTGGTGATGACGACCGCCGGATTGCTGTCGGCGTACGGCGGATTTCCGGTGAGAAGCTGGAATGCCGTGCACGCCAGGGCGTATTGATCGGTGCGGCCGTCCATCCCCTCACCACGGAGTTGCTCCGGCGCGGCGTAGGCCACGGTCCCGACCGCCATGTTCGTGGCGGTCAGACCCGAGGAGTCGTTCATCGGCCGGGCGATCCCGAAGTCGGCGAGGTAGATACGTGACGTCTCGGCGTCCAGCAAGATGTTGGCCGGCTTCACATCTCGGTGCAGCAGACCCCGTCGGTGCGCGTGGTCGAGCGCCGACGCCACGGCGTGGATGATCGGCAGCGCCACCTCCGGCGGCATTCCGGCCGGATAGTGCTCACGCAGCAGTTGCGCGGCATCGGTCCCGGCCACGTAGTCCATCGAGATCCAGAGCTGACCGTCGCACTCGCCCCGGTCGTGGACGCCCAGGATGTTGGGGTGCGACAGGGTGGACACCAGGTCCGCTTCGCGCAGGAAACGCGGTCCGTACTCCGGGTCCGATGTCAGATCGGCCGACAGCACCTTGACCGCGTCCAGCCGCGGCAACCGCGGGTGCGACGCGAGGTAGACGCTGCCCATCCCGCCGGCGCCCAGTTTCCGCCGGATCGTGTAACCGGCGAAAACCTGACCCTCGGTGAGCAACACGGGCAAATCGTAGGCCCACCGTCGGGCCTGCGCAGGCAACGTCGACAAATCCGCCCAGCGGACGAGTTCGGTCCATCGCGCCCGCGGTCTCGATACAGTCCGACCATGGACGCCGCCGCGCTGAACCGTCTCGCCGATGCCCTGCCGGACGGCGCCATGATCACCGACCCCGACATCATCGAGCGCTACCGCCGGGACTCCGCTGCCGACCCCGCCGCCGGTACCCCGCTCGCCGTCGTGCGGCCCGTCAGTACCGCCGACGTTCAGCAGGTGTTGCGGTGGGCCTCCGAGCACCGCGTCGCCGTGGTGCCGCGCGGCGCCGGATCGGGGCTGTCCGGCGGGGCCGACGCCGTCGACGGATCAGTGGTGCTCAGCACCGAACGCATGCGGGACATCCGGATCGATCCGGCCACCCGGACCGCCGTGGTGCAGCCCGGCCCGACCAACACCGAGGTCAAACGCGCGGCCGCGGAACACGGTTTGTGGTACCCGCCGGACCCCTCGTCCATCGACATCTCCTCCATCGGCGGCAATGCCGCGACCAACGCGGGTGGCCTGTGTTGCGTGAAGTACGGCGTCACCGGTGACTACGTACTCGGCATGGAGGTCGTGCTGGCCGACGGCACCGCGCTGCGGCTGGGTGGTCCGCTGCTGAAAGATGTTGCGGGACTGTCCTTGACGAAGCTGTTCATCGGATCGGAGGGCATTCTGGGGGTGATCACCGAGCTCACGCTCCGGTTGATCCCGGCCCAGCCACCTGCGTCGACGGTGGTCGCGCTGTTCGACTCCGTCGCCGACGCCGCCAACGCCGTGGTGGCCATCACCGGTGAAATCCGTCCGGCGATGCTGGAATTCATGGACCACGCGAGTATCAACGCGGTCGAAGACCACCTGCGGATGGGTCTGGACCGGTCCGCCCGAGCCATGTTGTTGCTACAGTCCGATGCGCCGGGGGCAGCGGCCGAGGAAGTGGCGACGATGGTCGGCAACTGCGAGAAGTGTGGCGCCACCGAGGTTTTCGCCACCGACGATCCCGCGGAGGGAGCCGCGTTCACCGCGGCCCGCCGCGCCATGTTCGGCGCGGTCGAAAAGCTCGGCAGCTTGCTGCTCGAGGACGTGGGTGTCCCGATACCGCAATTACCCGCGTTGGTCACCGGGGTCGAGGACATCGCCGAGACCTGCGACGTGCAGATCTATACGGTGGCGCACGCCGGCGACGGCAATACCCATCCGATCATCGTGTACGACGCCACCGACCCTGACGCCACCGACCGCGCCGAGCGCGCTTTCGCCCGCATCATGGAGCTGGCCATCGGCCTCGGCGGCACCATCACCGGCGAGCACGGCGTCGGACGCCTGAAGCGGGACTGGCTGCCCAATCAACTGGGCGACGACGTCATGGCCCTCACCCGGCGCATCAAAGACGCGCTGGATCCCCGGGGCATCCTCAATCCTGGTGCGGTGCTGCGGTAGTCACCTCGATGTGGGCCCGAACCCGTCCGGCCTCGTCGCACCAGCCTTTGCTCGCCGCGTACGCCAGCATGCCGGCAAGATTCCGCCGCCACTCATCGTCTCCCCCGCGACCGGCAAGTTCGGCCAGCGTCTCCGGGTCGATCCAGGCATGCTCGGGCACGTCGATGACCACCTTGAAGGCCGTGAAATCGTCCGCTTCGCAAACCTCCAGGCCGGGTGGGACCTGGGTTGGGTCGATGTGCAGGTACATCCGAGCTCCTTCGTTGACAGTCACTCGGATTCTGGCGGCAGCCGGCGCCGGGTGATCACGGTTGTCCCACAGCGTGGCGCGAAAAGTCGATCTCACGTGCGCGTCGCCTGGAGGTAACCAACGATCCGTACAGTCGCTGTCATGTCCGAAGAACCCACGAGCCTCGCCGAGCAGACCTTCCGGGACCTGCTCACCGCGGCCATCACGCGGGGACACCGGCCACCACCCACCACCGTTTTGGGCCCGACCTGCTGGATTGCGATCGACACACTGGCCCGCGAGCACCCGAACGCCATGCCGGAGCGCGTGGTCGCCGCATTCGACGCGTTCGCGATGGAGCACGAGGACACCGACCGAACCGGGATCGACGTCGACGTCGAACTCGATCCCGCCACCGCGCGGGCAGCCGAGTACGCCGCCATCGACGCGCTGGTGGCCCAGTTGACAATCACGTACCCGAGCATCGATCCCCGGACCGTGACGGCCGTCGTCCGACGCATTCACGCCGATTTCCACGATCATGCGGTGCGGGACTTCATCCCACTCTTCGTCGAGCAGGCGGCGCACCGGAAACTCGCCTAGGCCTACCGGCGTCGAGAGCGGCATCACCCTGGCAAGGTAGTGGCCGTGTCCACTCACCTGACCGACGAAGAGGTCATGCTCGTCGAGACCGTGCGCGCGTTCATCGACCGCGACGTCAAGCCGACAGTGCGCGACGTCGAACACGCCAACGCCTACCCGGAGGCGTGGATCGAGCAGATGAAGCAGATCGGCATCTACGGTCTCGCCATCCCCGAAGAGTATGGCGGGTCGCCGGTGTCGATGCCGTGTTATGTCGAAGTGACACAGGAACTCTCGCGCGGCTGGATGAGCCTCGCCGGAGCCATGGGCGGCCACACCGTGGTGGCCAAGCTGATCGGCCTGTTCGGCACCGAGGAGCAGAAGCAGACCTACCTGCCGCGCCTGGCGACCGGCGAGCTACGCGCCACGATGGCGCTGACCGAACCCGGCGGCGGCTCGGACCTGCAGAACATGTCCACCACCGCCCGCCGGGACGGCACCGACCTCGTGATCACCGGCTCCAAGACGTGGATCAGCAACGCGCGCCGCAGCGGACTGATCGCCCTGCTGTGCAAGACCGATCCCACCGCAGAACCACGGCACAAAGGTATTTCGGTGGTGCTCGTCGAGCATGGCCCCGGCTTGACCGTGTCGCGGGATCTGCCCAAACTGGGCTACAAGGGCGTCGAATCCTGCGAGCTGACGTTCGACGCCTACCGGACGCCGGTATCGGCGATCCTCGGCGGCGAGCCGGGTAAGGGCTTCGGGCAGATGATGAAAGGCCTTGAGACGGGCCGCATTCAGGTTGCCTCGCGAGCACTCGGCGTCGCCACCGCGGCGCTGGAGGACGCGCTCAAATACGCCCAGGAGCGCGAGAGCTTCGGACAGCCGATCTGGAAGCACCAGTCGGTCGGGAACTATCTGGCCGACATGGCCACCAAACTCACCGCGGCGCGACAGCTGACGCGGTATGCCGCCGAACGCTACGAGAGCGGCGAACGCTGCGATATGGAAGCGGGCATGGCCAAGTTGTTCGCATCCGAGATCGCGATGGAGATCGCGCTCAACGCTGTCCGAATCCACGGTGGCTACGGCTATTCCACCGAATACGACGTCGAACGCTACTTCCGCGACGCCCCGCTGATGATCGTCGGCGAAGGTACCAACGAAATTCAGCGCAACGTCATCGCAGCGCAGTTGGTCGCCCGCGGTGGGTTGTGATGGATAGGGGACGCGCCGGCAACGTCGTCGGCTTCGTCCTCGCCGCGGCCGTGGTCGGTGCGCTGACGGGGCTGGCCGCGGCCAGCTTCCGGCTGCTTCTCGATCACGCGACGCAATGGCGGGCATCGCTGTCGCACTGGTCCCACGGAAGTTGGTGGGGCCCAATCGTCGTCGTCGTCATCTGCGCCGTGTGCACGGCGGCTGCCGCGTCGTTGGTCCGCCGCGTCGAACCGCACGCCGAGGGCAGCGGTATCCCCCGCGTCGAGGCGGTCGTCGCCGGCCGCGCCGAACCGGGCCGCTTCAGGATCCTGCCGATCAAGTACGTCGGCGGGCTGCTGTCCCTCGGCTCCGGACTGGCCCTCGGACGCGAAGGGCCGTCCGTCCAGATGGGTGGTTCCATCGCCATCATCGTCGCTTCGGCGACGCGACGTTCCCGGGCTGATCTGCGCGTCCTCGCCGCAGCCGGAGCGGCCGCCGGTTTGGCGACCGCATTCAACGCACCCATCGCCGGCGGCGTGTTCGTCTTGGAGGAACTCGTCAAGCGCTTCGACCCGCGTACCACGGTCGCCACGCTGGTCGCGTCCGCATCCGGCTTCATGGCGGCCTACCCGTTCGTCAACTCGGGCAGTGAATTCCAGGTACCCCCGCTGGCCGATCCCCAGCTGGCCGGCTCCGGGTGGGTGCTGGCCGTCGGCGTGCTCACCGGTGTCCTGGGCGTGCTCTACAACAAGGCGATCATGTTCGGTCTCCGCACCGCCGACACCAGCCGGTGGCCCGTCGAGGTCCGCGCCGCGCTCATCGGCGCCGGCGTCGGGGTGCTCGTCTGGTACTCCCCCGACCTTGCGGGCGGAGGCGACCACCTCACGCAGGAGGCACTGCTCGGGCACGGCGCCATCGGTGCCGTCACCGCGGTGCTGGTGCTGCGTTTCGTCCTCGGCGTGCTCTCATATGCCGCGGGCACGCCCGGCGGTCTGTTCGCGCCGATGCTCGTCCTCGGCGCCGACGTCGGATTGATCGTCGGACTGATCGCGACGCAATTCGCGCCGGATTCCGCGCCCAGCCCCGCCGCACTCGCCCTCATCGGGATGGCCGCGTTCTTCACCGCCACCGTCCAGGCACCGGTGACGGGGCTCATCCTCGCCACCGAACTCACCGGCAGCACAAACCAACTGCCGCCGATGCTCGGTGCCTGCGCAACGGCGCTGCTGGTAGCCATCGCTCTCGGGTCGCGCCCGATCTACGACCTGCTCACCGACCGGGCGGCGGCCTCGACCGTGACGACATAGCTCAGCGTAAGTTGCCGGCGTATCTGCTTGCCAGCGCGCCGATTTCGATGAGCCACAGCAGGGTGTCGCGGGCGGTCTCCTCGAAGGGGCGAGCGGCGATGCCGAGTTCTTCGGTGGTGCGCGAGGTGTCGAAGCGCGTGTCACGCGCGGCCAGTTCGACGGTCTCGACGTCGGCGGGCAGGTGCATGCTGTCGGGCAGCACCTTGTTCACCAGTTCGGCGAATTGTGTGAAGGGCTTGGCGACGATGGTGGGCGTATTGACGAAGGGCAGCCATCGTCCGGTGACCTTGTGCAGGGTGCCGTGCATCAGGTCACCGTCGAGGTGATGACCGGGCACCACGTAACGACGCGGCCCTCGACCCGGCACCAGGCAGGCGGCGACGACGTCGGCGACGTCGCGGACGTCGACGTAGTGCGCGCCGCCCGTCGGCCACACGGGCAAGCGCCCCTTGACAATCCACATGAACAGCTCCGCCTGGGTCCCCAGATACGGATCGTGTGGCCCCAGCACACCGCCGGGGTACACCGACACCACCGGCGCCCCGATCGACTGGAGCGCCCGAATCTGCACCTCTGATTCACGTTTCGACTTGGCGTAGGGCAGCTCCACGTCACCCAGTGGCAGATCCGGTCCGCCGCCGTCACGACATGTGAGTGCCACCGTCGACGAAATGTGCACGATGGGGTCGAGGTCCCGCTCGACCGCGCCGCCGACGACCAATTCGGTCGCGCGCAGGTTGGTCCGGGTGATCTCCGCCGCCCGGCGCGCGTCCAGGCTGAAGACCGCGGCAGCGTGCACCACGGCGTCGACACCGTCGAGCGCCGCGGCCACCACCTCGGGGTCCAGCACGTCACCGATGACGAGGTCGTCTACCGAAACCCCCAGCGGATCAAGCGATTTCGGCACCTGCTCGGCGCGCCGAACCAGCATCCGCACGTCGTGTCCGTCGCGGATCAGCGCGGCAACGATATGCGCACCAACATAGCCCGTGCCCCCGGTCACCAGAACCTTCATCAGCCATCCTTCCCAGGGACTCGCCGGCCATCGTTGGTGTGGCGACGACCCTGACAAGGTCGCTGGGCCGCATCGCCGCCCGCACCCTATCCCCGACCCGCGGCTATTCGCTGGAAAACTGGATCACGCTTCGGCGTCACTATCGGCATCATTTCCGGTGATGATCGACTTCACCGTCGCGACCGCATGCGTGCCGATGTCGACGGAGTTGTGGACAATTCCCGAAATTCCTTCGCCCACATCACCTCTGATGATGTCTGCGGCGTTGTCGACGATATCGGACGCCTTCTCGACGGAATGTACGGCGACGTCCCGTACCGCATCGAAGGAGTCCCTGGGGCTGAGTGGCATCGCGGCCTCCTCCGGTTGACGGTTAGCCAAGACGGTAGACCCGTCGACATCGCATCCGCGCGACTTTGCCGGTGTCGAGACTGAGCTTGCGTGCCAAATCACGACCGAATTCGGCACATAAGCTCATGCTCGCGGCTGTGATGATCGCCAAGACCGGTTCAACCAACCGTGCGCAGGATCATTATTGACTCCGGACATCAGACAATGCGGCGACCCGAAAGCATCGGCCATGAATCTCGACCTACGAATCTTCCACAGCATCAACGATTTTGCTCGCGATACCCCGTGGCTGCATCCGTTGATGGCCGCCTATGCCAACGACGGGTTGCTCGTGTTCCTGGTGTTGCTGTTGGCCGGGTGGTGGCTCGCCCGCAAGAGCACCGACCCGGCAGCCATGGTCGCGGCGGTGTGGACTCCGCTGGGAGTACTTGCCGCCTTGCTCGTTTACTATCCGATCGCCGTATCGGTGAATGAGGCGCGACCGTGCAACGCGCTGCACGACATTGTGGTTCTGCACTGCAATACCGACGGCGGTTTTCCCAGTATCCATGTCGTCATCGCGGCGGCGGTTACCGCGGGACTGTGGTTGGTGGACCGGCGCCTGGGCATCGTGGCGGCCTTGGCGACAGCGCTGATGGCGTTCGCGCGCGTGTACGTAGGTGCCCACTATCCGCGCGATGTCCTCGCGGGTCTTGCTCTGGGCATTGTGGTCAGCATGGCCGGCTACGCGCTGGCGCGGCCGGTCCTGCGCCGGTTCCTCGGCTTTGCGGGCAGAACCCGGCTGAGACTTCTGGTCACGAACACCCCGACCGACACGACTGACGGAGTGCGGAAACTTCAGTAGCCACAGCGATATTCCCGCTCTGCCTGCGTTCACGCCGGATACGGTCACCCACGATGCGCTCGACCAACAACGGGACGAACGCCTGAATCCGAGCGTCCGCGAACTGCATCGCGGCCTCCCGACACCAGCGCGTGATCTCCATGTCCCGCGCAATATCGTGGCGCCCCTCACGAAGAGTGAGTTTCGCCGCGACCCCGGCAACCCAGTCGGCACGGACGGTGTCACGGACCGTCCCCTTCCCGTAGTCGGTCAGTACCCGGGTCATGACTGCGCTGCCGTCAATAGCTCGATCGAATTCCGTTGGCCGGCGGCCACATCATCGTTCGACGCGCAACGAGACGGCCGAACGAACAACAGCGTGCAGTCGGAACCCTTCAATGTCCTGCGCATGTCGTCCCCGGTCAGCTCCGCCACCAATTCCCGATCGTCTCCAGGCACGATGACGAGCTGGTCGATGCACGCACTCTGCCGCAACAAGTTGCTCAGATGCCCCGGCATCGCCAGCGTGACCGACTCGAGGTGATTGTTGTCCGCGGCCGTCAAGTACCGCTCCAGGGCGGCATGCACCGGATGCCTGGCATCGACCGGCTCACCCGAATGCGACCAGGGCTCCAACATCAGGATCGGCGCATCACGCCACGCCGAATCCGCCTCGGCAGCCTTCAGTACGGCCGTGGCAGAGGCTGATTCGTCCAGCACGGCCACAATCCATTTGCGATGGTCGAACTCGCGGTGTGTCCGACGGATGATCGCTACCGTGCCTGACGCCTTCCGGGCTACCTCGACAGCCGTGGACCCGCGCGGACCATCAGGCGTGTCATGGGTTCCACGGTCGCCGACGCAGACGACCGCCGCACGACGGGACTCTTCGGCAAGGCGTTCAGCCGGACTGCCGGAAAGAATTTCCGACTCGAGCTTGACGTCGATGTGCGCGGCGGCCACCGCTTTCCACGCCTTGTGCAACGCGTGCTGCGCGCGATCGATGTTCTCGTGACGATCAGCATCGTCCGAGCCCATGACGTAGACCAGACGCAATGTGGCGTCGAGGCTCGCCGCTTCGAGCGCAGCCCAGCGCACAGCGCGCAGCGCATGTTTGGAACCATCGATACCGACCACGACCGTTTCGACTGGCGCTGGGTAGTTCATCGGAAGTCCTTGTGCGGTAGTAGTCACGCAGCCCGAGGTTGTGGCTCCGAGGCGAGGGCTGCGACGCTCGGTCCGGAGTTCCATCTCCGCTGTCATCTGACCTCGCCGCGGGAATCGGGCATAGTGCCGAAGGTCCCTCGCGGAGCGCGAAAATCCCCCGCGTCGAGGAAGCTGTGGCGGCACATTCGCAACGGCTGAGCGACTGGTGACTTCCGGCCCTGTGCGAGGCGTCCAGGGCGGGGCAGGGTCAGATTGCACGTCGTCGCTGCCGAGAAGGGCATCTCATGACCAAAACCCGGATTCCATTTCAGGAAGTCGAGGATGCGGTACTGCTGGCCTGCCGGGCGCCGTCATTCCACAACAGTCAGCCGTGGAAGTGGGTTCTCGAATCCGCGACGCTGACGCTGTATCTCGATACCGACTGGCTGGTCACCACCGACGGTTCAGGGCGCCAGGCACTGTTGAGCTGCGGTGCGGCATTGGACCATCTCCGCGTGGCGATGGCCGCAACCGGTTGGACCACCAAGGTCGACCGCTTTCCCGATCCTGACGACCACGAGCACCTTGCCGACCTCCAGTTCCGGCCGGCCGCCGGCGTCAGTCCGGCACAGCGGCAGGCAGCGGACGCAATCTTGAGCCGACGCACCGACCGCCTGCCGTTCGGTGCGGTGAATGATCGTTCGGCACTCGACAAACTGCTGCAGCTGGCCGTGGGCAATCGCCCAACCCGGATTGACATCCTGGCCGCCCAACAACGCACCGAGCTGGCCGAGGCCTCGCATCTCACCGAGGTGCTACGGATGTACGACGCCGCCTACCATGCCGAATTGGACTGGTGGACTTCGGGTTTTGGCACCATGATCGGCATTCCGGACAGCGCGCTGGTGTCGGCGGCAGAAAGTGACCGGGTGGACATCGGACGCTCGTTCCCGGTGACGCATACCCGCGAGCGACGCCAACACGCCGGAGACGACCAGGCGACGGTCGTGGTGATCTCCGCACTCGGCGACACCCGTGCGGACATCCTGGCGTGCGGCGAGACATTGTCGGCAGTGCTACTGGAGGCCACCGCTGCGGGTCTGGCCAGTTGCACACTCACCCATCTGACCGAGCATTCGGCCACCCGCGACATCATCAGCACGCTCACCGGCCACCCGCTGCCGCAGGTGTTGGTCCGCATCGGCACCGCTCCAGCTCTGGAGGATGTCCCGCCACCGACACCGCGACGCCAACTGGCGGATGTTTTCTGCTTCCGGCCACATCGCCCTGACGATCGGGATTGACGGCGGAGCACTGGATGCGCGTCTGGCGGCAGCCCACTTCCGCACCGGTCGGCTCGTTGCGCACAGCGCGGCCGCTAGGGCGATACCGGTTGCCAACTGCTTCTTCATGTGATCGACGATGGCGAGTCACCAAGGCCGTTCGCTAGGGCACATGGGCCCAGGGTCGCAGCCAACCGGCCTGGTCCAACAGGTCACTGTGACAGGTGACTAGGGACCAATGCCCCTGCCGCCGGCGGCCCGATCACACCTACCGTCGACGAATAGTCAGCTCGTGATGTCAGGAGAGTGTGAAGATGTACAAGTCAGCTTCACCGTCGTCGGCCGTCGTGGTCGGCATCGACGGCTCACGGTGGTCGGTCGACGCTGCCTTGTGGGCGGTCGATGAAGCAGTCAGTCGCGATGTGCCCCTGCGCCTGCTCTACGTGGTCGAACCACGCGGCCATGGTGCGGTCGATCCCCAGCAGGAAGCTCAAGATCTGGCGTGCGCCGACGTTTCCATAAGGCGCGCGCTGGTCGCTGTCGAGTCCACCGAGAAGCCGGTCAAGGTGGAATGGGAAGTACTGCAAGGGCATCCCTCCCGGGTCTTGCTGGACGCGAGCCGAACTGCCGATCTGCTGTGCCTCGGCTCGCTCGGTATCGCGCATGCGACCGGGCACCGGCTCGGTTCCACCGCTGCGACATTGGCCACTTCCGCGCCGTGTCCGGTGGCCATCGTCCGGAGCGGCAACAACCACGGGGCGATGCAGCCCAGGCACGTCGTTGTCGAAGTCGACGAAAGTCCGGACAGCGCCGTCGTCCTCGAGGCCGGGATCAGCGAGGCCCGACTACGCGGAGCGCCGCTGACGGTGCTCACCACACGGCAGCACTCAGTGGCGGACGGTCCGGACAAACTTCGAGACGAGGGCGTCCGGGCGCGTCTGGACAAACGTCTCGCCCGGCACCGCGTGGCCAATCCGGACGTCGAGTTCAACCCCGTCGCTGTCTGCGGTTCCACCATGAATTATCTTGAACGCCAAACCAATTCGATCCAATTGCTGGTCATCGGTAGACATCGCAGGCCCGGGATGGGTGAGATCGTGGGAACGGCACGCTCGGCCTCGCCTCAGGTGAACTGCACGGCACTGATTTGCCAACATAACCAGCGTCTGTAGCCGAAGCCTGGCCTATCGTCATAGCAGAACATCAACACTCACAAGCACGCCGGCGGCGTTCAGAAGGGCAAGTGAATGGTCACAGTATTTCTCGTCGATGACCATGAAGTCGTGCGCCGAGGACTCATCGACCTGCTGAGCGCGGACGCCGACCTGCAGGTCATCGGCGAAGCCGGCACTGTGGCGCATGCGATGGCCCAGATCCCCGCGCTCAGGCCCGATGTCGCAGTCCTCGACGTCCGTCTGCCGGACGGCAACGGCATCGAACTATGCCGCGATCTGTTGTCGCGCCTGCCCGACCTACGTTGCCTGATGTTGACGTCCTTCACCTCCGACGAGGCCATGCTCGACGCGGTCCTGGCCGGGGCGAGCGGCTACGTCATCAAAGACATCAAGGGCATGGAGCTGGCCGAGGCAATCAAAGCCGTCGGCGCCGGACGGTCCCTGCTGGACAATCGCGCTGCCGCCGCATTGATGGCGAAGCTCCGCAACGCGGCCGAGCGGTCGGATCCGCTTTCGGGCCTGACCGATCAGGAGCGGGTGCTTCTCGATCTGCTCGGTGAGGGACTGACCAACAAGCAGATTGCCGCCCGAATGTTCCTGGCGGAGAAGACGGTCAAGAACTACGTGTCGCGGCTGCTCGCCAAACTCGGTATGGAGCGACGCACGCAGGCCGCGGTGTTCGTGTCGAAACTGGACCGGCCGCGGCGCTCCGATGACTGATCTGCACCCGGTCTCAAATGCCTGGCGTGCCGCTGCCGCGGTGGCAGAATCACCCATGTGACACGCCAAGACAGCAGCGCCGAGCATCCGCTGCGCGCGCCGCTATCGGGACTACGACTGCGTGAGCTTCTCAGTGAAGTGCAGGACCGCGTCGAACAGATCATCGAGGGCCGTGACCGGCTCGACGGTCTGGTCGAGGCGATGCTCACGGTCACCTCCGGCCTCGAACTGGACGAGACCCTGCGCACCATCGTGCACACCGCGATCGAGCTGATCGACGCACGGTACGGCGCCCTCGGAGTTCGGGGCACCGAGCACGAGCTCGTCGAATTCGTCTACGAGGGCATCGACGAGGAGACGCGTTGCAAAATCGGCCCCCTTCCCCAAGGTCGCGGTGTGCTCGGCGCACTGATCGACGAACCGAAACCCATTCGGCTGGAAGACATTCGCACTCATCCGGCCTCGGTGGGGTTTCCTGATCATCACCCTCCCATGCGAACGTTCCTCGGTGTGCCGGTGCGCATCCGTGACGAAGTCTTCGGCAACCTGTACCTGACCGAAAAAGCATCCGGGCAGCCATTCAGCGAAGACGACGAAGTGCTCGCACAAGCGCTGGCCGCAGCGGCCGGCATCGCCATCGACAACGCACGGCTCTACCGACAGTCGCAGCAACGCCAGGCCTGGATCGAGGCGACCCGCGATATCGGCACTGCCCTGCTGTCCGGCACTGAGCCGTCGCGGGTGTTCCGTCAGATCGCCGAGGAAGCACGCTCTCTGACCGACGCGGACGTGACGCTGATAGCGGTTCCCGAGGACGACGATGCTCCGCGCAACGAGGTCACCGAACTCCAGGTCATCGATGTCGTCGGGGATGTCCGCACATCATCGTTGGAGGCGCCGGCGGCCGACGGGCCCATCGGCCAGGCCTTTCATGATCGAACGCCCGTGATCTGCCGGGCAGCGGAGCTACCTGAAGCGATAGCGGTCGACATGGCATCGGCACTGGTCCTGCCGCTGCGCACCACCGAGACCGTCATCGGAATCCTCATCGCGCTGCGACGTGCGGGCCGGCAGGAATTCACACCCGATCAGCTGGACTCGATGGCCGCGTTCGCCGACCAGGCTGCGCTCGCCTGGCAGCTGGCCGCCAGCCAGCGTCAGAAGCGTGAACTGGATGTGCTGGCAGATCGTGACCGCATCGCCCGCGACTTGCATGATCACGTCATTCAGCGGCTGTTCGCGGTTGGTCTGACGCTCCAGGGCGCGATCCCGCGCGCCAAGTCCAGCGATGTGCAGCGTCGCATCACCGACTGCGTCGACGACCTCCAGGAAGTGATCACCGAAATCCGCACGGCGATCTTCGATCTGCACGGCAGCACCGCCTCCACGACCCGGCTACGACAGCGCCTCGACGCCGCCGTCGCCTCCTTCTCGAGCCACGAATTGCACACCACCGTCCGTTATGACGGGCCCCTCTCGGTCATCGAGCCGGACTTGGCCGATCACGCCGAGGCCGTCGTTCGGGAAGCGGTGAGCAACGCCGTCCGGCACGGCCAGGCCGGCGCTGTCAGCGTCACCGTCAACGTCGACAACGACTTGCGCATCGAGGTGGCCGACAACGGCCGGGGACTACCCGGCGGAATCACCGAGAGTGGCCTGGCGAACCTGCGCCGACGGGCGAGAGACACCGGTGGTGACATGACCGTCGAACCCGGCGTCGACGCCGGCACCGTCCTGCGGTGGTGGGCGCCGCTGCCCTGATCCGCGGACATGCGGCAAAGCCCTTCAGTAAGTGACGTAGTGCTCTGTCGGTCATGTCGAATCACCTGCAGGATCGTTGTATGAGAACCGAGCAACGTGCGCGATCTGAGCGCCCGGCGTCGATCTCGACCACAGGTGTTGTGAGGTGAATCAGATGTCCGAGACCTTCCCCGACCATCAGACCGTGTGCGCAGCCATGGCGCTGGCAACACGTGCCCCCTCTGTCCACAACACGCAACCGTGGCGGTGGCGGATCGGCTCGAACAGTGTGCATCTGTACGCCGAATCATCACTGCACCTGATCCACACCGATCCCGACGGCCGCGACCTGTTGATCAGTTGCGGTGCGGCATTGCACCACGCGACCGTGGCTTTCCATGCCCTGGGCTGGCAGTCGACCGTACGCAGATTCCCCAACCCTGCCGAGCCTGATCACCTCGCCGCGATCGAATTGACCCCCTGCACCCCGGAGCAGCCCGACATCGCCCTTGCCGCGGCGATTCCGCGGCGCAGAACCGACCGGCGGTACTACAGCGGCTGGCCCGTGCCGCTCGGGGACATCGCGCTGATGACTGCCCGCGCCGCCCGTCTCGGCATCGGGCTACGCCGGGCAAAGCTCAATGATGTCCTCACCACCGCACTGCGCCAAGCAGTTTCGCAACATGTGCATGATCTGGACTACCTCACCGAACTGACGATCTGGAGCGGGCGCTACGCGTCGGTCGCCGGGGTGCCTGCTCGTAGTACGCCCTCGCCTGATCACAGCGCCGTCCTCCCCGGCCGCATCTTCGCCGGCCCCGTGCTCGGCCAGCCCGCGGGTACGACGGCCACTGACGACAATGGATCGCTGCTGGCGCTGGGCACCTCCACCGATGCTCCGATTGATCGACTGCGGGCCGGCGAAGCAACGAGCGCGGTTCTGCTCACTGCGACCGCACAGGGGCTGTCCACCTGCCCCGTCACGGAAGCGCTGGAAAATCCCGAGTGCCGAGCCATCGTGCGGACGGACGTCTTCGGCGACGAATTGTTCCCGCAGATGCTCATCCGGGTCGGTTGGGCACCCCTCAATGCCGACCCTCTGCCCGCGACACCGCGCCGGGCGCTGACGGACGTTGTTTCCCTTCTGCACGAAGAGGATCCGGTGCTGGGTTCACATCCCGCTGACGACGAGGAGGCGGATCGATGATCGAGCACCGCACCCGACTGTTCGCTCGGGTGCTCGGGCCCTACCTCGTCGTCGCGGCCGCCTCGCTCGTCGCCCGAGCCGACTACGTCAAGACACTGATGCTGACATTCGGTGACAACTCTGTATGGCCCTGGATCACAGGCGCATTCGTCTTACCGATGGGTCTGGTGGTCGTCACACTGCACCCGTATTGGCGCGGGTCTGCCGCCGCCACCGTGTCGGTGTTGGGGTGGTTGACAGTGTTCAAAGGAGCGGCCTTGATGTCGTTTCCCGGGGCGTACCTGACGATGGGCCACGACGTGCTGGCCGCCGCACCGTGGTGGCAGGCCAGCGTGATCGCCAGCGGACTGGTCGGGCTCTATCTCACTGCGGTCGGATGGGTTCCGAATCGTCGATCGGCATCATCCGGCACCGTGTCATCCGACTCCTGAAGATTTCCAACGGTATTCGGCTCGGCCGGCCAGGTGATTCGAGTTCAGCAAGCCCCGACTGACAACCACATGTCGTCATCGGCATCGGACTGCGCTTCTCGGTCCTCAACGGCACGTTCGACCATCGGAGAGTCCTCCCTGGGAATCACGACTTCAGCGGGCGCCCCTAGATGGTGCGCCGCGCAGTTGCGGGCCACACGGGCCAAAAGTCCTCTGACAGCTCGCCGGAAGGCCACCCTCCGTTCCACGCGTCTGCGCGGGTGGTGCCGAAGGTCCCTAGGACCGCGGTCCATCAGCCCTGCTCTCGCACCGCCGAGCAGCGCAACATCATTTGCGAATACCGCACCGCCCGCGGGCCGGCCCGTAAAGGACACCGATGAACGACAACCAGCTCACGGCTCTCGATGCCGGTTTCCTGCAGGCTGAGGATTCTGACAGTCATGCCAATCTTGCCGTCGCAGTGCTGGCCATCATGGAAGGTCCCGCACCGGATTTCGCCGAACTTCAGACCGTGCTCGACGAGCGGTCGGCCACCCTGCCACGCTGCCGACAGGTGTTGCACTCCTATCCGCTCGACCTCAGCGCTCCAGAATGGGTGCCGGCCCACAGTTTCGATATCACCCACCACGTCCGCAGGCTCACCGTGACGGCTCCAGGTGATGACACCGCGGTCCATCGCGCGGTTGCGAACTTGATGGAGCGCCGCCTCGACAGGTCCCGTCCCCTGTGGGAAGCCTGGATGCTGGACGGTCTGGCCGACGGTCGTTGGGCGATCGTCGTGAAGCTGCACCACTGCATCGCCGACGGCGTCGCGGCGACCGCGATGCTCGCCGGCATCTGCGACAACCAGTGGGCGCTCCGCGATGAAATCCCCAGCCTCCCTTCGGGATCAGACCGAAGTCCACTCCGCGGCTTCAATCCGATCACCCTCGGCACCGACGCTTGGCGGATGGTGACATCCACCGCGCGCAGTGGGGCTCGCATGGCGTTCGGGGCCGCTCAACTCGTCGCCGGCGTGCTCACCACATCGACCCAACCCCTCAACGGCCAACTCAGCGATATGCGCAGGTTCAGCGCTGTCGAGGTGTCATTGCGGGATGTCCAGATGGTCGCCAAACGGTTCGGCGTCACCGTCAACGATGTCGCGCTGGCAGCCATCACCGACGGTTTCCGGTCTGCGATGCTGCAGCACGATATGCAACCGTCGGCCGGGCCGATCCGCACCGTGGTACCGGTGTCCGTCCGGCCGGCCGAACTGCTCCATGTGCCCGATAACCGGGTCTCGGTGTTGCTGCCGGCCCTCCCCGTCGATCGACCGGATCCACTGGAACAGCTTCGGCTGGTCCACAAGCGGCTGACGACGGCGAAAAGCAGTGGACAGCGGCAAGCCGGCTCGTTGGTGGTTGCCGCGGCCAACCTGATTCCATTTCCGATCATGGCGTCTGCCGTGCGCCTGCTGGGCCGGCTGCCGCAACACGGTGTAGTTGCCGTTACGACGAATGTCCCCGGCCCCAGCCGGCGAATGCGCCTGATGGGCCGCCAGATCGCCGCGCTCGTACCGGTGCCGCCCATTGCGATGGGTATGCGCACCGGCATCGCCATCATGAGTTACGCCGACCGCCTGACTTTCGGCGTTATCGGCGACTACGACGCTGAGCTCGACGCGCACGATCTCGCCCGCGGCATCGAGCACGGGATCGCTCACCTGGTCGCTGTCGCGTCGGCCGCGACGCACACCCGCCGGCTGGGCAACCTGCTGCTGCTCAGTGGCTAGGAGCAAAGGAGCAAAGGAGCAACCATGATCGATCAGCAATGGGACGCACACAACTCGGTCCTCACCATTCGTCCCGAATCTCCCTTGAGCACGGGTGATTTCGTGGCGCTCGCCCGTACTGTCGACCCGACGATCGAGCAAGGCAGTAACCTTGCCGGTCTGATCATCGATGCGCCACATTTTCCAGGGTGGGATGGTTTCGGCGCGATGGCGGCCCACATCCGGTTCGTCCACGACCATCACCGGCACGTGAAAAAGATTGCTATCGTCACGGATTCGCCGATTGCCGGCGTCGCACAGCACCTGGTGTCACATTTCATCGCGGCGGAGATCCGGCCGTTCCCCGCGGGCCAGGTCGAGCACGCCAAGGAGTGGATCGCAAGTGGCGGTCAGTCTGAGGACCCAAGACCCTAGCCACCCGCAGCCCCTGAGGGCAGAGTCGTCATATGACGAGAACACATATTGGCGAAGCTGCGGTGGGCGCGGCGCTCCTGTATGCGGCACGCCGGTACTACCGCAATTGGGGTACGACGAAGGAAGAATGCGGAAGACGATTGCCGGGTGACGAGCTCGTTCGGTCGCCGGCACTGCAGTCGACCGAGGGCATCTTGATCGACGCACCGGTGAGTGTGGTCTGGGCCTGGCTGGTGCAGCTCGGCCAAGACCGCGCCGGTTTCTATACCTATGAGGCGCTGGAGAGCCTGCTCAGTCGCGATTACCACGGCGACCATGCCATCCGTCCAGACTGGCAGCGGCTCGGACCGGGCGATCCGATTCGCCTCGCAGCGCCGGGCTGGCTCGGCCGACGCGGCGGTGTCTTGCTGCGGGTTGCGCACATCGTCGACAGGCAATCGATCGTGCTGCGTGGGACACCTCCGGAATTCCCTTGGGACGCAGTGTGGTCACTCCATCTCGAGCCTCATTGGGACGACCAGTGCCGCCTGCTGGTCCGCACCAGGGCGGGGCTCCGCCACCCAGGCCAGGTCTTCGTCACCGAAGCGGCCGGGCCGTTGGTATCGCTGACCGTGCGTGGCATGCTGCTCGGGATCAAGGAGCGGGCGGAAGCGACGCCGCTGCCGGCGCTGACCCCGCAGCCCGCGGCCTGACCACGAGCAGCCACGCCAAATGTCCTAGCAGCAGATGTTTCTCGAGTTCAGGTGCAGGGTATGGCCTCATCGGTGACCTACACGAGGTTCCGTCCGGCACCGCGACCCTGGGCTGTCGCCGTGCTCATCGGGCTCATCGGCTACTGCGACTACCCGCTTCAGTGGATCATCGGGTCTCCGCTCAGCCCCACCCGGTCCTACATCAGTGAGCTCGCGGTCGACGGGCAACCGTATTACCAGATTTTCCGGATCGGCGATCTCGTCGCCGGCATAGGCCTCGCGATACTCGCCGGCATCCTGGTCATCTGGCGCCCGTCAGCACCGATGCGGCTCGGGAGCGCCGCGCTGGCGGTGGGCGCCGCGACTTCGATCGTCGACGCCCTGTCACCCATGAGCTGCGCCCCGTCGATTGACTTCCAATGCCGGGCAGCCGATCACGCCTCGCTATCGACCCAGCTGTCTCAATTGCACACCATCTCTGGAGTAGTCGGATTCACCGCGGTGCTGATCGCGATGGCGGCATATGGCGCCGCGCTCGGTAGGCAGCCGGGCACTCATCATCTGGGACTGGTAGGGCTCACGTGCGCGGCGATCGGAGCGGTGCTCGGCGGCGCCGAAATCGTGACTGCGCTCGCGGACACAGATTCGACGGGGCTGTTCGAGCGTTTGCACGTAACCGTCGTCAGCGCGTTTCTCCTGATGCTGACACTCGCCGTCGTGCATGCCACGAAGTTGGCCGCTCAACGATCAGTAGCCAATTCACTTCCACACTGAATCTCAGTTCCACGCCGAACCGCAGTTCGCCATGGGCCGGACGCGGCCACCCGCGCATCGTCATTCACCGGCCGGTTCCCAACGCCAGTGTTTGACCTCGGGCAGATCCTCGCCGTACGTCCGGATCCAGTCCCGGTGGCGATCGTGAGTCGCGACCATGTCGGCGCGCAACGCGCGTACGGCGGGACCATCGAGTCCGGGCACCAGATCGATGGCGTCGATCACCAACTGGAAGCGGTCCATCTTGTTCAGCACCAACATGTCGAAAGGTGTGGTCGTCGAACCCTCCTCCAAATATCCGCGCACATGCATGTGCTGATGGTTGCGCCGGCGGTAGGTCAACCGGTGAATCAACGACGGGTAACCGTGGTAGGCGAAGATCACCGGCCGGTCGGTGGTGAACAACATGTCGTACTCCGCATCGGTCATGCCGTGCGAGTGTTGGGTGTTGGACTGCAGACGAAACAGGTCAACGACGTTGACAACGCGAATTCCCAACTCAGGCAGGTGCTTTCGCAGTATCGATACGGCAGCCAGCACCTCGATGGTGGGCACGTCGCCGACAGAGGCCAGCACCACGTCAGGGAGCGAACCCCCGTCTGTGCTGGCCCATTCGAAGATGTCCGCGCCGCGCGCGCAGTGCACCGCGGCTTGCTCGGCGGTCAGCCACACCGGTGCGTCGTTCTTCCCGGCGACGATCACGTTGATGTAGTCCCTGCTGGCCAGGCAGTGTGCCGCCACCGACAGCAATGTGTTGGCATCCGGCGGCAGGTAGATGCGGGCGATTTCCGCGCGCTTGTTGGCCACATGGTCGATGAAGCCAGGATCCTGGTGCGAGAAGCCGTTGTGGTCCTGGCGCCACACGTGTGACGTGATCAGGTAATTCAAGGATGCGATCGGCGCACGCCACGGTAGTTCGCGACTCACCTTGAGCCACTTGGCATGTTGGTTAACCATCGAGTCGACGACGTGAGCGAACGCCTCATAGCTGTTGAGCAGGCCATGCCGGCCCGTCAGCAGATAACCTTCCAGCCAGCCCTGGCACATGTGTTCCGACAAGACTTCGAGCACTCGCCCGTCACGAGCCAGATGCTCGTCGTTCGGCAGTACTGCCGCGTTCCACTGTTTGTCACTGACGTCGTACACCGCGGCAAGCCGATTCGACGCGGTCTCGTCGGGTCCGAACAGCCTGAAGTTTCGGTAGCACGCGTTGCGCACCATGACCTCACGCAGATACTGCCCGAGCACCCTGGTCGGCTCCGCCGTGGTGTTTCCCGGCTTGACGGTGGACACGGCGAATTCCTTGGCGGCCGGCAGGTGCAACGGCGTCAGTAACAGGCCGCCGTTGGCATGCGGGTTTGCGCCCATCTGACGCTCGGGAGCCGGCACGTTGTCGGTGACCAGCGCTGTCGGGCAACCCATTTCGTCGAACAGCTCATCAGGGCGATAGGAGTCCAGCCAGTCGACGAACTGTCGACGGTGTTCGGGTTGGGTACGGATGTCGGCGATGGGCACTTGATGCGAGCGCCATGTGCCCTCGACCGGCAGACCGTCGACCCATCGTGGTCCGGTCCAGCCTTTGGGCGTCCGCAATACGATCATGGGCCACCGGGGTCGCGGAGGTGTCGACGCTGCCGTCCGCGCATCACTCTGGATGTCGCTCACCAGGGCTACTGCCTGGTCGAGTGCCGCAGCCATGTCCTGATGCATCAGGTCGGGGTCGTCGCCACTGACGTAGATCGGGTAATGCCCGTATCCACGCAACAGACAATCGAGTTCAGCGTCGGTGATCCGTGCCAGGACCGTCGGATTGGCGATCTTGTATCCATTGAGGTGCAGGATGGGCAGCACCGCACCATCGGTGACGGGGTTGATGAACTTGTTGGAATGCCAGCTGGCGGCCAGCGGGCCCGTCTCGGCTTCACCGTCACCGATTACGCACGCCACCAACAGATTCGGGTTGTCGAGCGCTGCGCCGTAGGCGTGCGCCAGGGAATACCCGAGTTCGCCGCCCTCGTGGATGGAGCCCGGAACTTCCGGTGCCACATGACTGGGAACGCCACCGGGAAAGGAGAATTCGCGGAACAACGTCGCCATGCCGTGTTCATCGCGGGCGATATCGGGACGTGTTCGGCTGTAGCTACCTTCGAGCCAGGCGTTCGCAAAGAGCGCCGGCCCGCCGTGACCGGGACCGATGACATACATCGCGTCGAGGTCGTGGTCGATGATGGCGCGATTCAAATGCGCGTAGATGAAATTCAGCCCCGGGGAGGTCCCCCAGTGCCCCAACGGTCGGGGCTTGATGTGCTGGCGCTCCAATGGTGTTCGCAGCAGTGGGTTGCCCATCAGATAAATCTGACCGGCCGTGAGATAGTTCGCCGCGCGCCAATATGCGTCGACTGTTCGCCGGCGTGTCGCTGGCAACGGCACACTCACCGAACGAGTTGCGCTGGTCATCGGGTGGACTCGCGAGCGTGCGGCCGCGCCACGAGCACCGGGCAATTTGCCTGGTGAATGAGTTTATGGCTGGTGGAACCGAGGAACAGTCCGGTCGCGTCGCCGCGACCATGACTTCCCGTGACGACCAACTGGGCGCGCTGGGCATGGCTCAGGAGAACGTGCCCGGGGTTGCCGATCGCCGCAACGCGGCGGACCGCGACCTCCGGGAATTTCTCCTGCCATCCGGCCAACCGCTCGGCCAGCAGCATCGCCTGTTGTTCTTCACGAGCCTGGCCGGTCAGGTCGTTCCAGGGACCTTGTGCATCGTAGAAATGCGCCGGCAAGTAGCCCCAGACCAGGATAGCGGTGAGCGCTGCCCCGCGCATGGAGGCTTCCTCGAAGGCCCAGGCAATCGCATCCTCGCTGTCCGGAGCACCGCTGATCCCGACGACAACAGGGCCCGTCACGGGCACTCCCGGTGCGCGGACCACGACCACCGGGCTGTGCCCGCGCGCCGTCAGCGCCACCGCGACCGACCCGGCCAGCAGACCGCTGAACGCGTTGAGTCCGCTGGAACCCACGACGGTCAGGAATGCACCCTCCGACAGATCGATCAACACCCGAGCCGGGCGGCCGGCCTTTCTGGTCAACGCCACCTCGAGATCGGGGTCCAGGGTCTGCACGCGATCCAGAGCTTCGTCAAGGAAACGCTGGCCGGCCGTCTCCAGATACTGGAAGAAGCTCTCCGAGGCGCCCGGATTGAAGCCCATCGCGAAACTCTCGAAGTCCACGGCGTGCACCAATCGGAGCGGAAGATTGCGCAACTGCGCTTCGTTGACGGCCCAGTTCAGGGCGAGCAGGGATGAGCTCGATCCGTCGATTCCAACCAAAATATAAGGGCGGGGCGGTAATTCGGTCACGATGTCCTCCCATGAATCGGCCTATCCGATGTCCACGACGGTACGAGCACGGCCCCTCGGCTGCCATGGCCGAAAGTCACTTCCTGAGTGACCACTCGCCACCACGCCAGGCCGTCGTTCCGTGGTGACTCATGCGGCGGCTCCAGGGCCTTTGTGCCCTCGACTCCCGGTACGTACCCGCGTGAGGATTCGATGACACATCCACGCTTCCGCACACGAGGGCAGATCTCGGCACCGCTGGGACACCCGCTCGATACCGCGGTGGTGGGGCACGCGAAAAGACCGGGGAGACAAGATGATCGAAACGCGGATTGGCGATTCTGTCGTGGTCGGCATCGATGGTTCGACCGCTGCCGTGTACGCCGCGCACTGGGCAGTATCCGAAGCAATGCTCCGAGACGTACCGCTACGGCTGGTGAGTTGCGTACAAGGCCCGCAGCGCTCAGATCGGATGTCCACCGAATACGCCAGGACCTGCCTGCGAGCTGCTCACGCGGCCATCGACGACACCGCCGCGCAGGTCAAGATCGAGACCGCCGTTGTAGTCGGCGACCCAACGGCGATATTGATCAGCGAATCCCGCCACGCTGCGATGGTGTGCGTCGGATCCGTCGGGATAGGCCGCTTCGCGAAAGCACTGCTGGGATCGACCGCGGCGGAGGTGGCCGAGGGGGCGGAATGTCCGGCCGCAGTCGTCCGCAGTTACGCACCGCGCCGAAGGTTACCGGCAGGCTCGATCGTCGTCGAAGTCAATGACGGGGAAGAGAATCACGACGTGTTTGCCGCGGCGGTCGCCGAGGGGCAACTGCGTGGACGGCCCGTCATCGCAGTCGGCGTCTGTCCGCCCGAGACGGGGATGAGCGCCCGCCAGGAGTTACTGCGCCGTAGTGCGGTATGGCAGGACCTCTACCCCGAGGTGTACATCACCGCGGTACCTATCACGACCAGTTTCGTGCGGTTCCTCCAGACGACGTCCGAACCGATCAGCCTCGTCGTCGTCGGTGCCCGCGAAGCTGCCTCGCTCGTGAAAATTGTGGGTTCACATGCCGACTCGAACTGCGACAATCCTTCTGTGCTCGTCGCGCGGGCCTGAGGGTACGCGGGCATGAGGTACAGGTGACCGCGCACGGTCACCTGCCCAATCAACGGTCTGACTACCGAGCCTGCGGGCGGGCAACCAGCACCGGGCACTCAGCATGCTGCACCAGCCGGTGACTCGTCGACCCGAGGAACCACCCGGCCGCGTTGCCATGTCCGCGGGTCCCGGTGACGATCAACTGCGCGCGCTGCGCATAGCCCAACAGGACGTGCCCTGGGTGACCGGCGGCGACCGCGCGGCGTACCGCGACTTCGGGGAACTTCTCCTGCCACCCGGCCAACCGTTCCGCCAACAGCATCGCCTGCTGGTCCTCCCGGGCCGGCCCGGGCAGCTCTTCCCAAGTGGGTTCTATGTAGTCGAAATAGGCTGGTACATAACTCGATACGAGAACGGCAAGCAGTTTCGCACCCCGCAGTGACGCCTCTTGGAAAGCCCAGCCGATGGCTTCCTCACTGTCGGGTGTACCGCTAACGCCAACGACGACGGGTCCACCGGCATGTTGACCCGGCGCCCGGACCACGACGACGGGACTGTGGCCGTGCGCGGTCAGCGACACCGCCACCGAGCCCGCGAGCAGCCCGGTGAATCCATGCAGCCCACTGGATCCGACAACGGTGAGGAACGCGTCCTTCGATTGTTCCTCCAGCAGCTGTGCGGGACGGCCGACAAGATTGTGGATGGAGACCTCCACCTCGGGCGCGAGCGCATGCACCCGCTCCTCGGCTTCGACGAGGAAGTTCTGGCCCGATGCCTCCACGTACTTGAAGAAGCTCTCCGAAGCGCCCGGATTGAACCCCATCACGAAGTTGCCATAGTCGACGGCGTGAACCAGCCGTAGGGGCAGGTTACGCAGTTGCGCCTCGCCGATCGCCCACAGCAACGCCTCCAGCGAGGAGCGTGAGCCGTCGATACCGACCAAAATGTAAGGGCGAGGAGATAACTCGGTCATGATGTCCGCTCCAGACGAAGATGCAAATCCGACACCTTCAACGGTACGGACGTCGACTGCCCGGTGCTACGGCCAAAAGTCACTCGAATCACTCGACCATGTGCATCCGGCACGGCATAATTCTTATTGACATGACTGCAACCATCGACGCCCGCGACGTGGGCACGCTGCCGCTCGCGCCGAAGAACCCGCTGCCGTTACGGCAGTTGCTAACCACCCGGCAATTGCACGCCGGGCTGGTTCTGCTGAGTGAAGTCGGCGGCCCCGTCAGCCGCATCGCGGTCGCGCCGAAGCGCGTCGCGCCGCCCGTCGTGCTCGTCACCTCCCCTAGCGGGATCCGGGACGTGCTGGGCCGCACCGACAACCTCGCGGAGCGCTCCACGATCCACGAAGAAGTGCGCAACGTGGTCGGCGACAACCTCTTCGTCCTGCCCAACAGCGCCTGGCCGCCGCGCCGGCGCGCCCTGCAGCCGGTCTTCACCAAACAGCACGTCGACCGCTTCGGCGGACACATGACCCAGGCCGCGCAGACCAGCGCCGACTGCTGGCGCGATGCCGGTGACGTCGATCTCGACATCGAGTGCCGTCGGCTCGCCATGCGGTCGCTGGGCTACTCGATCCTCGGGCTCGACATCAACGAGCACAGCAACACCATCGCCGAGAACATGCACGTGGCCTCCCGCTACACGGCCGATCGCGCTCTGCGTCCGATCAAGGCGCCGCAGTGGCTCCCGACGCCGGGACGCCGTCGCGCCCGCACCGCCGTCGCGCGGATGCGGCAGATGACCATGGCCGTCCTGCAGGACTGTCGCGCGAATCCGGACCGCGATGCGCCGTTGGTCAAGGCGCTGCTCGCGACCTCCGACCCCGAAACCGGCCAGAAGCTGTCCGACGACGACATCTGCAACGACCTGCTGATCTTCATGCTGGCCGGGCACGACACGACAGCGACGACGCTGACGTACGCCTTGTGGCAGCTCGGGCGCAATCCCGAGATGCAGGACCGGGTCGCTGCCGAGGTCGCCGCGATCGGTGATCGGGAGCTGACGCCGGACGACGTTTCCCGGCTCGCGTACACCGCTCAGGTACTCAACGAGTCGCTGCGACTGTGCCCGCCGGCAGCCGGCGTCGGGCGGACCGCGACACAGGACATCGTGGTGGACGGCTACCGCGTGGAAGCCGGCAGCATCGTCGCCATCGGGATCAGTGCCGTGCATCGGGACCCGACGCTGTGGGACCACCCGTTGGCCTTCGACCCGGACCGGTTCAGCCCGGAGAACTCCAAGACTCGCGACCGCTGGCAGTTCATCCCGTTCGCCGCGGGTCCGCGGTCCTGCATCGGTGAGCACTTCGCGATGTTGGTGACGACGCTCGCGCTGGCCACCATCGTGCGCTCGAACCGGATCGAGTCACTGAGCGACGACTTTCCCCTCGAGTCGCCGTACACGACGGTTGCGAAAGGCCCCATCCCGGTTCGGGTCGCCGCGCGGGTGTGACGCCGGCGGTGGCCAGAGTTCGGAACATGCTCGACTGGGACCACAACGCCTACTACCACCGATTGCTGCTCGGGCACCTGCCGCCGCGGTGCGAACGTGTGTTGGACGTCGGCTGTGGCGCCGGCGGCTTTGCAGTTCAACTCGCGCAACGCAGCGACCACGTCGACGCGGTTGACCGGTCCGGCGCGATGGTCGCCGAAGCCCGCCGACGGACGGCCGCGAATGTCGACTGCATTCAGGCCGACGTTCTGACCGACGCGCTGCCCGCGACGGATTACGACGCGATCGTGTCCATCAGCGCACTGCACCACATGCCGCTCGGTACTGTGCTGCCCCAGCTTGCCGCTGCGCTTCGGCCCGGAGGTGTCCTGGCGGCGATCGCGCTGCCTCGGACAGACCTGCGGCGGGAGTGGCCTCAGGAGCTCGCCGCCACGCTCGGGCATCGCGTGCTCGGTGTCCGGTTTCGCGCAGAACGCCTGCTGCGAACCGGCAGCGGCTTCGCGAAGACGCCTGATCACGACGCGATGCCCGTGGTCCTGGACCCACCGCTGACCACCCGCGAAGTCGCCGCGCAGGCAGCAACTCTGCTGCCGGGTGCCCGCGTGCGGCGCCTGCTCTTCTGGCGTTACCTGCTGGTGTGGCAGAAGCCGGCCCGGTAGCCCTACACGGCGCGTAGGAATCGTCGGCAACGTCAATTCCGACCCTCGCCCCTGGCTGATGGTGCAACGATGACGAGGCAAGCAAGTCCGCTCTCACTCGCGGAGGCCGACCGTGCCCGATCACGTCGCAACCGAGGCCTGCCACGTGATCCGTCTGCAGGACGGGCGCCGCATGAGTTATGCGCAGTACGGCGTTCCTGACGGATTCCCGATCGTCAGCGCCCACGGCGGGTTGGCCTGCCGGCTCGATGTCGCCGCCGCCGGGTCCATCGCCGAGTCGTGCGGCATCCGGCTGATCGCCCCTGACCGACCCGGCGTCGGGCGGTCGGATCCACAGCCGGACCGGACCATCCTCGACTGGACCCGCGACGTCACCGAGCTACTCGACCAGCTCGATGCCGACCAGTTCGCGGTGATGGGCTGGTCTCTCGGTGGCCAGTACGCGGCCGCGGTCGGTTACGCGTTGCGGCCACGCGTGACACGGACCGCCATCATCGCCGGCGCCGTACCTCTGACCGAACCCGGCGCGTTCGAGGGACTGCCACAGATCGACCGCACCTACATCCGTTTGTCACATCGCGCACCGTGGGCAGCCCGGCTCGGCTTTCGCGCGATGGCGCTTGCCGCGACGTGCGCGCCCGAACTCTACGGCCGGCTTGCGGCGCGGGATCTCGGGCCGGCGGATGCCGCGGTGTTGAGGGCCGAGGGTTTCGCCACATTCGCGCACATGTCGCGAGAAGCGCTCCGACAACCTCAGGGCGTCGTCGAGGAGTATCGCGTCATGGCTCGGCCATGGGGCTTCACGCCCGAGGAGCTTCAGCTGCCGGTGGACATCTGGGGCGGGACCGACGATCAACTCATCGACCCGTCGTGGCCGGGTGAACTGGCGCACCGGATACCGGAGGCGACACTGCATATGCGACCGGGCGGCCACTTCCTGGCGCACCTGTACTACCAGGACATCTTCCAGACATTGCTCAGCTCGTGATCAGATCGCACCTTTGCCGGACGACGACGTAAGTCTGTCCAGCACGTCCAGGGCTTCGCGGCACCAGTCCACCCAGGCCTGCTCCGTACGCAGTCCCGCCTTCAACACAAGATGGCGCAGTACGTCGGCGTCGGCGACCGGGGCTGCGAAATCGCGCGCGTCTATCTCGCGGTAGTTGGCCAACATCGCTTCATGCGCAGCGAGGTGGTGGGCGATCACGGCATGCACGGCGCCCGTCTCACCCAGTGCAGCGGCTGCGCGCACACGCACAGCGACGGACATTCGCTCCGGTGCGGGATCGTCAATGCCACAAAGCCATTCACGCAAAGCCAGCCGCCCAGCAGGCGTGATGCTGAATCGCTTGGGCTGCCCGCGCTCGGGGCGATCAGGAGTCGAGGCCTCGGCGAGTCCGGAGGTCTTGAGCTTGTCGAGTTCCCGATAGATCTGCTGGTGAGTCGCCGGCCAGAAGTAGCCGAATGCCCGATCGAACCGGCGGGTGAGTTCGATACCCGTCGATGCCCGCTCGGTGAGCGCAGTCAGGATGGCGAATTGCAGCGACATGGCGTGATCGTAGGTCCCATGGGGCTTCCGCTGGCGGAGCACAGCGGCAGACGTCCCGTCACGAATGTTATCCAATCTGTTGCATAAAACCTCGTCGACAGTCGGGCTCATCGTTGACCGCCGCCAAAATCTAACCAATTCCCAACAGGTTCGAGCATCACGGCAATGCGCGACCAGCTGCCAAAGCACGTTTATGCCACTAGTTGCATAATGACAGAAGCGCCGCTAAAGTCCAGTCCAACCACGGTTTCCGACTCGAAGGGCTATCACCACCATGGGCCTGCCTCCCGTCCTCGCACAGCGTCTGTCCCTGCCGGTGGTCGCATCGCCGCTGTTCCTGTGCTCAGGCCCTGAACTGGTGAAGGCGGAGTGCCAGGCGGGTGTCATCGGGTCGTTCCCCGCGCTGAACGCCCGCCCCTCCAGCCTGCTCGGCGATTGGCTGGATGAGATCCAGGAGTCCAACGCCGCCTACGCGCTCGCCAACCCCGACGCCATCGTCGCGCCGTTCGCGGTCAATCAGATCGTGCATCGCTCCAACGACCGCCTCGAACACGACATGAACGTGATCGTCGAGCACAAGGTCCCCATCGTGATCACCTCGCTCGGCGCACGACCCGAGATCAACGACGCTGTGCACTCCTACGGCGGCATCGTCCTGCACGACATCATCAACAATGAGTTCGCGCACAAGGCCATCGACAAGGGCGCCGACGGCCTCATCGCCGTCGCGGCCGGCGCCGGCGGCCACGCCGGCACCCAGTCCCCGTTCGCGCTGGTCCGCGAGATCCGCGAGTGGTTCGACGGTCCACTGCTGTTGTCGGGCGCCATCGCCCACGGACGATCTGTGCTTGCCGCGCTGGCCGCAGGGGCTGACTTCGCCTATGTCGGTTCAGCTTTCCTGTCCACCGATGAAGCCAACGCGGTTCCCGAATACAAGCAGATGATCGTCGACTCCAGCGCATCGGAGATCGTGTACAGCAATCTGTTCACCGGCGTGCACGGCAACTATCTGCGCGGCAGCATCGTCGCCCAGGGTCTCGATCCGGACAACCTGCCCGAATCGGACGCCTCCGCAATGAATTTCGGTTCCGGCGGGAATACGGACGCGAAGGCGTGGAAGGACATCTGGGGCGCTGGTCAAGGCGTGGGCAGCATCAAGGAACGCCTCACCGTGGCGCAACTGGTGGAGACCTTGAAGACGCAGTACGTCGAGGCTCGCCAGGACTTGCTGAACCGGACGCTCGACGACGACATGCTGCAGCCGGTGCACTAACCGGCTCGGTACACCACCGCACCGTCGTAGATGGTCGCGGCGACCAGCGAGGCATCCAGCGCAGCCAGCACCTCGGCCGGCGGTACCGACAACACACACAAATCGGCCGGCGATCCGACCACCAGCTCGCGGGGGGTGTGCGGCTGCTGGGGTGTTCCCAGGAACATGCCCAATGCCGTTGTGGCGTCGATGCTTTCATCCGCGCCGAGCACGCTGCCGGAGGGTGTGCTGCGGTGCACCGCGGCACGCATCGCCGCCCACGGGTCAGCATCGCCGAACGGCATGTCGGTGGACAGCGCGACGGGTATCCGGGCACTACACAGCGACGCCACCCGCCACAGCTGGCAGTGCTCGTCCGCGGGCACGTCGGTGAGGTACTGCTCGCCGCGCTCGGCGACGAAGTTCGGCTGGGTCACCACCAGCACACCGAGGTCGCGCAGGTCGGCCAGACAGTCGTCGGGGATGACGGCGCCGTGCTCGATGCGGTCCCCGGCGCGCGATCCCGCGTGCTTCAGCGCCGCAATCGCCACCACCAGCTGCATGGCCGTAACACAGTGCAGCGCAACGATTCCGCCCTGACCGTGTCGCGCCGCGATCCAATCCGCCAGCACGTCGAGGTCCAGATCGTCGTCGTGCAGAATGCGCTTGGCCGGCGCCAAGGTTTCGACGCGCTGGCGCAGTTCGCCATGTCGGCGCGCCTCGGCGAAGTCCAGCACGTCCTCGGCGGTGAGATCGGGGGTCGCGTCGGTGACGCCGGTGACGCCGAACGCCGAGAGGCGGCGGCTGATCTCGCCGAGCCCGGCGTCGCTGCGCTGCAACGCATGGGTCCAGCTCGGGTCCGCACTGCGCAGCCGGCCGTCGGGATGGTCGGGCAGCCCGACGGCCGTCAACCCCGCGGAGTTCAGGGTCCACAGCACCCCACTGCGGTGCTGGATTCGAACGGGTACGTTCGGTGAAACGTCGTCGAGCGCAGTGCGATCCAGCGGACCGGCCACCGCCTCGTGGTAACCGACGGCCCGAATCCAGCCGTCCTCGCCGACGGCGGCCTGCCCCAGTGCCGTACGCAGCGCGTCGCGGCTGCGCACCTCCCCCGGGCCGACCCGCACTGACGTCAATGCCGCTGCCGCCGAACGCAAGTGGACGTGGTGATCGTGGAGCCCAGGAATGACGGTGCCACCGGCCGCGTCGAGGACGTCCTCGCTCTGCTTCGGCTCGAGACGTTCCGCCACGGCCTCGATTCGCCGGTCCAGTCGGATATCCACGGTCCGGCCGTCGAGCAGTGTGGCTCGTTGAATCAGCATGCTGCCGTGATCCTTTCTCGCACGATGTCCCGCACCCTCGTGTTGTCGGCGCCCAGCGCACCGGCCCTCGACGACACCACGGGCGCCACCGGCTCGGCTACCGGACCTACGCCGTCACCGCCCGTCAACGGCAGCGCGGCGTATTCGGCCGCCACCGCCGCCAGAGCGATCTCGATGATCTCGCCGCCGCCTCGTCGCAGCGACTCTGCCACCGCCAGCGCGGCGTGCAGCCCTGTCAGCGGGTCCGCGATGGCATCACCGCAGAACACCGGCCCGGTGCCCGCCGGGTCGGAGCCGACCAGGCCACCGGAAACCGCGGCATCGTCGCCGAACCCGACCCAGTGGGCGTGGGCCCCAACGGTTCCGTGCCCGGTGACCCGCAGCCACACCCGGCCATCCCGGGCCGCAACGCCTTTCGGCCCCAGTCCCCGGTTCGCCAGGGCATCAGGGCGCGACGATTCGATCACCACATCGGCCACGGACAACAGCTGCCGCAGACCGTCAGGATGGCCGAAATCTGCGGTGTAACAGAGCTTTCCGGCATTCATCCAGTCGAAGAAGCGACGTTCTCCCTGTCGGGTCCCATCTGGCCGCGACGGGCTCTCCACCTTAACCACCGTCGCGCCGGCCCGGGCCAGCAGGTGCCCGCAGAGCGGGCCGGCCCACATCGAGGACAAGTCCACCACCAGTAGGCGGGCATGGTCCTGGAACGGTTTTCGGTTGCCGTATCGACGGACCACCGGTGCGGCGGCAGCGGTCTCCCCCAGCACGCCGACAGGAAGTCCGAGCAGACGCGCGCGCTCCGCGACGGCGGAGACCTGCCGGCGGCCGGCCCACTCGGTGATCGCCGACCATAGGTAGTCGATCGGCACATCAGATTCCAGCAGTGCCGGCACCGTGCCGACGTCATCCGGCCGCGCCAGCGTCAGCGCGAGCCAGCCGTCCCGGCCGGCGAGCAGCCGCGTAGCGCCACCAGCGCTGATCCGGCCTTGCCGGTGCAGCCCTGACAGCGCGGCCCGGCCCGCGAGAAGTGCCGCGGCATCGACCTCGATGCCCAGTTGGCCGGACAGCTCGGATGCGATTGCCCGCGCCCGGCTCAACACCGCGGCGCGACTGAGGTCCGGTGGTCCGTCCGGCATGCCGGTCAGCGCGGCCAGCCCGCTGGCCGACCAGTCCCGCACCGCCTCGTCACTCACGCACGCACCGCATCGACCAAGCCCCAGTCCCGCGCCGTCGCCGCGTCGATCGTCGCCCCGGACAGCACCAAATACGCTGTGCGCCATCGACCGATCCGCCGCGTGATGCTCACGGTGCCGCCCGCTCCGGGGATCAGCCCCAGCGCCAACTCAGGCAGCCCGAGGGCGGCATCCGGGTGACAGGTCACGTGCCCGCAAAACGCCGCCATCTCGAGCCCGCTGCCCAACACTTGGCCATGGACCACGGCCTGGCTCGCCGCGCCCAGTCGCGCCGTGATCTCGTCGAGCACCAGGGCCGGGCTGAAACGTGTGCGGGCCAGGTGCGCCGACGCCGGATCCTCGAAGGTCCCGAATTCGGCGAGGTCTCCTCCGCTGCAGAAGGACGGACCGTTCCCGGAGAGCACCAGCGCGGTCACCGAGGTGTCCAAACGAGCGACCTCCAGCGCCTCCAGCAGTGCCGCCCGCGCATCGGTCGAGAACGCGTTGTGCCGCTGCGAGCGGTTGAACGCCACACGGAGAGTGTCGCCATCCCGTTGCGACACCACCGGATCTGGGAGCAGCGGAACGGTTTTCGGGCCGCGCTCGGCCAGCCAGCGCGCGAACTCCCGGCCGGACTGCAGGGTCGAATAAGCCAATGATTCGGTGACCACCCCGGCGAACGTCGGCGCCGCGGGGTCGAACGCGCGCAGCACGTCGTCACACACGGCGGCCGTCTGTGGCCAGGTCGCGACCCGTTCGCTGATCTGCGCCAGCGCCTGGTCGACATCGGCTACCTGCACGGTTCTGCGGTCCGCACACGGGCGGTCGACCAGCGTGAAAGTCGCGTCCCGCAACCAGACCTCGGCGCCATCGCCGGACGGGTCTCCGACCCCGATCACCAGGCCGCCGGCACCCGGAACATCGGCGAGGTCGACGCCCCTCAGTTCGTCAGGCAATGGACACCCAGGGCTTCGCCTCACGGTGAGCCAGCGGCACGTTCTCGCCTCCTGCGGATGTCGACACCCGGATCATGCCATTTCCGCCGCGGTTTGACGGCTAGTGTCCTGAGTCGTTAATTCACCTTCTCTTGTTAGGGTGGGTCATGCCCTCGCCCCACGCTGTCGAGATTGTGTTGACCGATGACGAGCGTGCGGAGTTGGTGGGCTGGACGCGTCGGCGCACCAGTGCCGCGGGTCTGGCGCTTCGGGCCAGGATTGTGCTGGCCGCTGCCGACGGCGGCACCAATGTGGAGTTGGCTGATCGCCTAGAGCTCGATCGGGGCACGATCCGTAAGTGGCGCAACAGGTTTGTCGAGCTGCGCTTGGACGGGCTGCTCGATGAGCCCCGGCCAGGTCGGCCACGGGTGGTCGGTGACGAGCAGATCAAGGAGTTGATCACCACGACCCTGGAGACCACTCCGCCGCAGGCCACGCACTGGTCGACCCGGTCGATGGCCGAGCATCTCGGACTGTCGCAATCGATGGTCTCGCGGGTGTGGCGGGCATTCGGGCTGGCGCCGCACAAGCAGGACTCGTGGAAGCTGTCCAAGGACCCGCTGTTCGTGGAAAAGGTCCGTGACGTGGTGGGCCTGTACCTGGATCCGCCCGAACGGGCGGTGGTGCTGTGCGTGGATGAGAAAACCCAGATCCAAGCCCTCAACCGCACCCAGCCGGTGTTCCCGATGCTGCCGGGAACCCCAGCGCGAGCCAGCCACGATTACGTCCGCCACGGCACCTCAAGCCTGTATGCGGCACTAGATCTGGCCTCGGGCAAGGTCATTGGGTCCTTACATGCCCGGCACCGGTCCCAGGAGTTTCTGGCGTTCCTGAAAAAGATCGATGCCAATGTCCCGGCAGACCTCGATTGTCACGTCGTGCTCGACAACGCCTCGACCCACAAAACCCCGGCCGTCAAACGCTGGCTGCTGGCCCATCCACGTTTCACGCTGCACTTCACCCCGACCAGCTCCTCATGGCTCAACCTCGTCGAGCGCTGGTTCGCCGAACTGACCACCAAGAAACTGCGCCGCGGCACCCACACCTCAGTACGTCAGCTCAACACCGACATCCGTGCCTGGATCGACACCTGGAACGACAACCCCCGCCCCTACGTGTGGACCAAGACCGCCGACCAAATCATCGAATCCATCGCCAACTACTGCAGACGAATTAACGACTCAGGACACTAGTCGAGGTGGACCCGCACGGTCACGCGACCCTGGTCGTCACGCGTCGCGATCGCATGCCCGGCGCGGTCGGTGCCGCGAAAGTTGACCAGCGTGATGGGCGCGCCCGCGCCGAGGAAGTTGCGCCACCAACTCTTGGAGTCCGGCGTCATCACCCTGATGACGACCTCATCACCGGAGAGCCGGTAGTTCACCGGGGTCTGGAAGCTGCGCCCCGACTTGCGCCCCGTGTACCGGATCTCGACCAGGCTGCGGCCGACGATGCCGCCGAGGACGGGGACGGTGGTCAGGCCAACCGCGGCCTTGTTGAGGGCGCGGGCGACCGGGTTGTCGAAGAACGTGCTGGACATGGTCGCCAGGCTAGCGCGGGCGGAAGGAGTCGGCCCAGTGACCGATCTGGCATCAAGCGCAGTCGCGACAAATGCGGCCTTGCGATCGATCGGCAGCCAGATCGCTGAGCTCTCGAACGAGAATGCAACGGGTGCAGATGAATTCATTGACCTGCTGCGGCGTACGAACCAGCGGGTGCGGGCTGTCGTAATCGATCGTCATGTAGCCGGACCTTTCCGAGACGGACACCGCGCATACGGCATGTCCGCACCGAATGCCCCGTCCGCGTTCGAAGTAAACAATTTGGCATCGACTGCCGGCCATCCGGGCGCGGCCTCCCTCCGAATCACTGGGTAGGAAATGGCGGTTTGGGGAAATGCCGTAACTGTCAGCGTGAAGCCGCAGCCGAGGAGAATCTGTGACAGATGTGAATCAACGCACCTTGCGGGTACTGGTTACCGGCGCCACCGGATACGTCGGCGGGCGTTTGGTGCCACGCGTCATCGAAGCCGGCCACCGGGTGCGCGTATTGGCGCGTAACCCGGACAAGATCAGTGACGTGCCCTGGGCGGCCGACGTGGAGGTGGTGCACGGTGACCTCACCGATGCCGACACCCTCGGCGACGCCTGCCGCGACATCGACGTCATCTACTACCTCGTGCATTCGATGGGTAACCCTGGCGAATTCGCCGAAGCCGAACGCCGGAGCGCAGAGAATCTCGCGTCGGCGGCGCGCACTGCCGGCGTCAAACGCATCGTCTACCTGAGCGGCCTGCACACCGAATCGGATCGGCTGTCCACCCACCTACGGTCCCGCAGCCAGGTGGGACAGATCCTGGTCGACTCCGGTGTCCCGACAATCGTGTTGCAGGCCGGTGTGGTCATCGGTTCCGGCTCGGCGTCCTTCGAGATGATCCGCCATTTGACCAACCGGCTACCGGTCATGACAACGCCGCGCTGGGTCAACAACCGCATACAGCCCATCGCCATCCGCGACGTCCTCTACTACCTGCTGGCCGCCGCCACCGCCGAACTGCCCAACTCGCGGACCTACGACATCGGCGGACCCGATGTCCTGCGCTACGGCGACATGATGCAGATCTACGCCGACGTCGCCGGGCTGTCCAAGCGCAGAATCCTCGTCTTGCCCGTGCTCACCCCCAAACTGGCCGGGTTGTGGATCGGGCTGGTGACCCCGGTTCCACCGCAGATCGGCCGGGCCCTCATCGAGTCGCTGAGCACCGACTCCGTGGTCACCGAGCACGATATCGACGCGGTGGTCCCGCCGCCGCCGGGCGGGACCACCGGATACCGCGAATCGGTCAGGCTGGCGCTGCGTCGCATCAAGAACGGCGAGGTAGAAACCACCTGGGCAAACGCTTCGCCGACCGGCGCGCCCGCCGATCCTCTCCCCTCCGATCCCAGCTGGACCGGCGATGCCATCTACACCGATGACCGCAGCCTCGACTCCGACGCCGCCATCGAGCAGGTGTGGCGGGTCGTCGAAGGCATCGGCGGGGAACGCGGCTGGTACTCGTTTCCGCTCGCCTGGACGATCCGCGGCTGGCTCGACGTACTGACCGGGGGTGTCGGCTTGGCGCGGGGCCGGCGCAACCCGAACACCCTCTATACCGGTGACGCCCTCGATTTCTGGCGCGTCGAGCGCATCGAACGCCCGCATCTGCTGCGCCTGCGCGCCGAGATGCGCGCCCCGGGTAAAGCGTGGCTGCAATGGGAACTGCAGGCCCGCGGGAAGAGCACCAGACTCCATCAGCGCGCCATCTTCTTCCCCAAAGGCCTTGCCGGACGGCTGTATTGGTACGCGCTGATGCCGTTTCACGGCATCATCTTCACGGGCATGATCAAGAACATCGCGGCGGAAGCGCAAAAGGAACGGGCACGTACCGGCTAGCAACTGCCGCCCGTTGTCAGCTGCGCCGATTGATCCACCAGATGTGCGTCGACAGTACGGTCGCGAAAGCGCACCAGGCGGGATAGGCGGCCAGGGGTGCCGCCCGCAGTTGTCGAACCGCGACCGCGCGACGCGTCAGGTCGGCGCTGCTGACGGTCAGCGCGGCAGCGGTCAGTGCCGCCGCCCCGAGCCGGCGACGATTGAAGAAGACCCATGACCAGCTGGCGTTGAGCCCCAGATTGATCGCGAGTGCGGCGCCGAAACGGCGGGCGGCACGGGTGTCTTCCGCATCGCTCAGTCGGTCGAGCGTGTCGGCGGACACGAGAGCGATGTCCGCGTACAGCAGCGGCCACACAATGGGGAACGCCTGCCGTGGCGGCTGATAGTTCGGCTTGCGCAAGCGCGCGTACCACGGTGAGGCGACGGCCGGGCCCGATGCCGCCCCTCCCGCGATGGCAGTGACAACGGCACCGGTGGCGGTGGCGCCAATGGTTTTCAGCTTCATCGGTTGAGGCTCCTATGGGTGAGTTGGGGGCGTGTGACACCGGCGGGGGCGCCGACAATCCACCTTCCCGTTTCATCAGGTCGTCAAAAGTGGTTCGGCGCCGACGCCCCGGCGGATGGCCCCGACCAGTGCGATCAGTGGACAGTTGTCGCCAGGTGTTCACCCCCTCCCGTACGGTGTGTCTGTGAGTTTCGCGATTGACAGGTCAGTAGAGATCGACGCACCGGCCGAGCTGGTCTGGCAGGTGCTCACCGACGGGGCCAGCTACGGCGAGTGGAATCCGTTCTGCATCGAGTGCTCGTCGACGTTCGAGCCCGGCAGCCCGATCGACATGAAGGTGGTGCTGATCGGTCCGCCGAAGAAGCAGCGCGAATTCATCAACACCTTCACCCCGGGCGTCGAGTTCAGCTACAACATGAAGCCCGCCCCGCTGGGACTGCTGCGCAGTGAGCGCTCGCACCGGCTGACCCCGTTGCCCGACGGCCGCACCCGATACGACTCACACTTCCAGTTGTTCGGCCCGGTGGCGCCGATCGTCGCCGGCCTGCTGGGCCGTGCGCTGACGAAGGGCTTCAGCGGTATGACCGACGGGGTCAAGACGCGCGCCGAGTCCCTCCGGTAGGCGGGCGTCGCGCCGGCTGACCGATCTCCAGAGGTCTGTGGAACTGCTCGGCTGAGACGCGCCTGTTCCTGACCGATGAACCTTGCGCTCGGGTGACTGAACTGGGCCGACTATTGTTGCGCCCCGGCCAGACTCGACACCATCGCCGCTACCACGGGCAGCCATCGGCCCACGCGTGCGGACTGTGGTCTCCGCAATACGCCGATTTGATCGTCGGGGCAAAGGAGACCGGCACCGGTTGCGTCGTCATCGTGCTCGTGGTGTTCGCATTCCAGGTATCGGAGCTTGTGCTGGCCGAACTGGGTTGGTAGACAAGCGTTTGCGCCCCCATCGCGATGATGGCACCGACGCCGAGCGCCGCCAGAGCCGACTTCCCGCTGCGACGAGGCCGCTGAAAGCTCGTGTGTTGCATCGATTCTCTCCTTCATCGAATGGTCGCGGCGTGGCGAGGAATAGCCATCAGCAGTTGTGGTGCATTCTCATGTGGTCAGTTGCCCACGCACACAAATTGATGACGTACTGCGGTCTCGCCGACGACTCCGCACGGGTGACCGGAATCAGCGTGAGATTCGGATCAGCCGTCCAACGATCTTGACCGGTGCCGATGGCACTGGTCGGGTGGGCAACAGTTACCGCGCCCATCGTCAGTAGAGCGCCGACGCCCAGCGCTCCCGACAGCGCCTTCAAGCTGGGGCGACGCCGCCGGTGCGCGTTCGGTGGATTCGTCAATTCCGGCCTCCATGGGCGTCAGATCGTCCTGGCAGTGGCTTGTCTCACCTTTGCCACCTGCTGTGATGCAGGTCTCGATGATCTGCGGCCGGGTGCGGGCCGATCCACATCAATACGCCGCACAATCCGCGGGCGGCCGGTGCACAGTGCACCGGGCGGCGTACTTCCAGCTATCGAGCTTCCTGCTATCGAGCCGAGGCGACGATGATGTCGACTGCTTCGGCCACGCTGTCGGTGCAGTGGATCAGCTCCAGGTCGGATTCGGAGATTTTGCCTTCGGCCAGCATGGTGTTGCGGATCCAGTCGATGAGGCCCGACCAGTAGTCGACGCCCAGCATGACGATCGGAAACGCTGTGACCTTGCGCGTCTGGACCAGGGTCAAGGCCTCGAACAGTTCGTCCAGGGTGCCGAATCCGCCGGGCAGACACACGAATGCCTGCGCGTATTTGACGAACATGGTCTTGCGCACGAAGAAGTAGCGGAAGTTGATCCCGAGATCGACCCAGTGGTTGAGGCGTTGCTCGAACGGCAGCTCGATTCCCAGACCGACCGAGAAGCCGCCGGATTCGCTGGCACCGCGGTTCACCGCTTCCATCGTGCCCGGGCCGCCGCCGGTGATCACGGCGTAGCCCGCCCGCACCAGCGCGGTGCCCAATTCCTCACCCAACCGGTACTCGGGAGAATGCGGCGTCGTACGAGCGGAGCCGAAAACCGTGACAGCCCTGGGCATCTCGGCAAGGGCATCGAAGCCGTCGACGAACTCGCCCTGAATGCGCATCACTCGCCACGGATCGGTGTGGACCCAATCGGCGGGGCCGCGCCGGCCCAGCAGGCGCTGGTCGGCGGTCGTAGTGGCGCAACGATCACGGCGAAGTTGCACCGGGCCGCTGATCTGGAGCTCGCCGTCGTCCTCGTTGTCGTTCCCGTTCATGTCGGCCAGCGTATGGGAAGGCCATCACGCCGTTGTCCGTTGCGAAGGTTGAGAGAGGTTCAGCGACTCGCAGCGCCCTGGCGGATCAGCCCGGCAAGATCTTCACGGTCGGAGATGTCGAGCTTTGTGCAGGCGCGGTACAGGTGGCCCTCCACCGTCCGCACCGACACGGTCAACCGGTCGGCGATTTCGCGGTTGCTCAATCCCGCGGCGACCAGGTTGGCAATCTCCCGTTCGCGCACCGTCAGCGGCAACGGGTGCGTCGCCAATTCCAGTGCCGGAGTTCGCACTCCACCGCACTGCGCGGCCAACCGGTTGGCGACGGCTGCCGCCTGCGCGCTGCGCCGCCGGTCGTCGGCCGCCGCAAAGGCCGCCGATGCCTGCGCCGCCGCGTCGAGAGCCGACAACAACGCACCCACCTGCTCGAATTGCTCTGCGGCGGCGAATAATCCAGCACCGTCGCGATCACTGACTGCCTGGGCATGCGCCACAATCACCGCCGCGAGGCGGCCGCCGACGCTGGAGGCGACATCGATCAACCTCTCCGCGGCGCTCTGGTCACCGAATCGCACGGCATCGTGCAGCGCCAACATGGACACCGCACTCTGCCCGGAGCTGTCGGCCAACCTGGCGGCATCTAAGGCCAATTCGATAGCGGCGCTTACGCTTCCCTCGGCCGCGGCGAGCCACGACTCGGCAATCCTGAGCTGCGGGCCGAACACCGCGACGTGCCGGCCAGAGCGGACCTTCAGCTCGGCGACCATCTTCGCTCCGGGCTGCACCTGGCCCAACGCGCAGTAGGACTGTGCCAGCAGCAGGCGGGCCGGGAAACTCCACGAGGCCGCCGACTCGGCGGTCAGCGCAGCCACCGTCTGCTCCATCCGCGACACCGTCGCGATGAAGTCGCCGCGAGCCAGCCCGATGGTGCCGGCCAGCACGTTCGCCATTCCCCACGCCAGATACTGGCCCGACGAGGTGATCTGCATCATGACAGCGGAGCGACTGCTCGCTGCATCGAATTTTCCGGCGAGTACCAGAGCACGCACCTCCCCGAACGCGGTGAGGTAGCGGAGTAAACCGTCCGCCTTCGCGCTCGCCATGCGACCGCGGCGAGCCACTATCTCCACCTCGTCACTGCGTCCCATCAACGCCAACGCGAGCGCACCACCGAAGGCCGCCCACTGCACCGCGACTGGGTGCGCGATCGGGTCGGCCAGCACCCGCTCGGCCGTCGCCACGGCCTCGGGCAGTCGGTTCTCGAAGGTCAGCGTTGCCGACGCGGTGCCGTCGATGATCGGTACCAGCTCGGGGCTCGTGATCCGCTCACGCAGCAGTGCGAGTACTTCGTCGGCCCCCTCGGCATCGCCCATCGACCAGTGCAGGTTCGCGATACGCGCCCATCCCCACCGCAGCAGTTCCAGCTCAGTCATCTGTTCGGGGTCGAACGCGCTGAGCGTCTCCTCGGCTTCGGTCGCCTTGCCCTGCCACAACAGCGAACGCGCCAGCAATTCACCGGCCTCCAGGCCACCGCCCCGATTGGTGGCAGCGCGCGCCAACCGCTCACCCAACGTCACATTCGTGAGGGCGATCGCCTCTCTCGCCGCTGTGACGAGCAGGTCCAGTTCAGGGACCTCGTCGCTGTCCAGGGTCAGCTCCGCCAGGCGGATCCGATGTGCCGGACTACTCAGCGGGCGGTCGCGCATCGCGCGCACCAGCTCGCCACGGAGCCGACGCGCTGCGGCCATCCCCAGCCGACGACGGATCACCTCACCGAACAAGGGATGGGTGAACCTCACGTCGATGCCGCCCGGCTCCTCGCCGACTCGCACCAGGCCGCGGCTCTCCGCGTCTTCCACCACTTCCGCACCGACGATCACCGTCAGGGTGTCCAGGTCGAGTGGTTCGCAGAAGGTCAGCAACCGCAGCGCGTGCAGCACCGGGTCGGGCAACTGATCGACCCGGGAATCCAGCAACGATGCCAGCTCCGAGGTGACGGCAGCCCGACCGCGCAGCTGCCACACACCCCGCACCTGCCGCAGCGTGCCCGCCTCGATGGCCCCCTCCACCAGGTGGCGGACGAACAGCGCATTCCCGCCCGAGGCCTGCCACATCAGCTCCGCGGACAGCCCTTCCACCTGTCCGCCCAGTGCTGCCTCGATGAGGCCGACACATTGCTGCTGACTGAACGGCATCAAGTGCAACCGCTGGAGATATCGGTCCTTCCACAGCGACGTGATCGCGTCGGGGACCGGCGCACCGGCACGGACCGTGGCCACGATGCGCACCGACCCGTCCAATGCCAGCTGGTGCAACAGAGTCGCCGACAGCTGGTCCAACAGATGCGCGTCGTCCACGCCGATCACCGAATGACCTTCGGCCAGAATCGTTTCGCGCGCCGCGGACAGGAACGCCACTGGATCGCGCGACGTCGCGCTGCGAACGAGATGAGCGAACACCCCGAGCGGAATTCCCCGGGCCGACTCTGTCGCCGCCACCCAGTGCGCGCGCACCGGCAGCGACTGGGTGACCAACCGGGCCAGCGTGGTTTTGCCTACACCCGCGTCCCCGACCAGCACGATGCCGCAATCGCCGGATTCCCCGAGCAGCGCCCCGCGAATCACCGAGAATTCATTGTCGCGGTGAACGACCGGCCAGTTTTGGGCCACAGCGGATGAGTCTACCGGCCGGTTTCCGCTGCTGAAGGCGTTATGACAGTGAAAAATCGGGACCGCTTCTCGGGCCGGCAGCTAACGTCCGGCCCGAAATATCGGACCTCACATCTTGTCGTGCAGATCGGACACCATGTCGAATAACGTCTTGTTGTTGTGGGTCCTGGTGAGGACTTTCGACAACGTCGTGATTTGGTCGAACACCGAGCGGGTGGTGTTCTGCTTTTCGTCGAGCGGCTCGGTGTCCGGGGCCAGCAGGTCGACCATGCGGTAGTCCGCGCCATCGGGGCCGATCAGCGGCGTGCCGTCGGTGTTGGTGCCGTTCAGCATGTTCACGATGTCCTGGGTCTGCGCCATGGTGATCACTCCTGTCGTCCGGGTGGCGGCTACCGGTCCTGCACCGACAGCGCTTCCGATGCCGCATGCTGCGGCGAAATCATTGGGCGACAATCCATCTGCCACATTCATGTCGCAGTTGCCAAACGGATTGCAGCCCATCGGCAGGCCTTGATTGGCGCCGTACGCTCCGTCTGTGTACTGGTGGGCGATCTGGCCCGGCAGCAGCGGGTTGGAGCCGTACGACGCGGCAATCACCCGTAATCCCTTGGGCCGCGACACCCACATCGTGTTGAAGTCGCCCTGATTGGCATAGCCGATGATGCGCGCCGGGTTACCGGCATATTCGGCGAGGTTGTCGTACAAGGCGTTGATCCAGGCGGATCCGTCGCCGCCAGGATTACCGCCACTTTCGACGTCCAGCATCAATACGACCCTGGGGTGCAGTCCCCCGTTGGCGTCGATCGTCTGCCGCACCGTGTCGGCATTGTCCTGCCAATTCGGGCGCACGTAGGTGTACACGATGCCGCATTCCAACCGCCCGGTGTCCAGAGCATTGCGCATCCACGCATAGTTCTGCGCGAAGTTGGAATCCCGGTGGGTGCCGTCGCACACGCGGATGGAGAGAATCTTGTACGGGTAGGAATCGCCGACCGGCACTTGGAATTCGGACACGTCGGCAAAGAAGCTGTCGACGTGCCCCTGGGCCGGCGGTGTGCCGTCTTCGACAATCGGGCCGGCGACGTACCAGTGGTCGTTCCAGTAGTTGCTGTCAGACGGAATGGCTTTGGGGTTGGTGCAGCACCCCCACGAGCCCGACGATTCCATCGCTACGCCGTCGACCACGCAGTTCATGTGCGAGTGCGGACCGCCGTCGCCTTCATGGTGGAGGTTGATCACCACCGGCGCGTCGCCGGGCACGTCGCTCAACGATGCGACATGCATCAGATCGAACGGTCCGACGTGCTGCTCTCCGACAGCCTTGTAGCGGTACGACTCGGTGGACAGTCCTTGCCTGCCCCATACCATCTGGTCTCCGTTGAACACCGCTGAGAGCACGTCGGTCACCAGGCCCGAACAGTCACAGCCCACACTGCGATCACCGGGATCCCAGGTGCCGCCGTAGACGTAGTCATCGCCGAGCCGGTCGAAGAATATGCGTTTGGCGAACTCCACGCCGCCGCGAGTGACAGTCATCAGTCCCTCCTTGATGAAGTGATGGGAGACCCAGTGTCGCGACGAAATGGGCAGGGAAGCACCAGTAGCGCACTACTCGAATCGCGACACATCGGGCACCGAATGTCGGGGGCACGCGGCCACGGTCGAGTAGCCGGCTACGCAGGCGTCCGAGCTGCCAGAGCCGCAACGTCGTTGGCGCGTAGGCGAACTGGGTCGCGAGCTGACGCGGCGACTCGGTCGTCCTGCCATTGCAGCGGATCGACGTCCGTCGGCGGAGCGATTCTGATGACTGTCCACGCGCCGTTCCTGGGCACGGGAATTGTGCCGTAGCCATGGCGAATTCCGATTGATGACACCTGAATTCGAATATTCGAGTAGTCGACTACTCGATACAGGTACCCGCCGCCGTCATTAGCTTCGAATCCAGCAAAGGGAGGTGCGCGATGGCATTTCAGAGTCCGTCCCGGGCATCGGAATCCACCCAGGAACTGCGACTGGCGACCACGATGACCGGCGGTGTCAGCCTCGCGATCTGGATGGCCGGGGTGACGCGGGAGATCAATTTGCTTGCCCAAGCGTCGCAGTGGCGACTGAGGGGCGGCGACCTCACCGCCTCCACACTGACCACAGCGGCCGAAGCGTCCCTCAAACTCTATGCCGAGCTGATCGATCTGCTCGATGTCGTCGTCGACGTCGACGTGCTGTCAGGGACCAGCGCCGGCGGCATCAACGCAGCGTTCCTTGCCTGGTCCCGCGTCAAGGGAGCCGACCTCGGCAGTCTCCGCGAACTCTGGCTCGACCTGGGGTCCTTGACCGACCTGTTGCGCGATCCCACGGAAGCCGGCACGCCGTCGCTTCTCTACGGCGACAAATGCATGTTCAAGAACCTCGACGCCCAGATTCCGACCTTCACCAAGGGGCCGTTCTCGATCCCCTCCACCGCGGGCAACAACGAACTGCCGTCCACCACGCTCTACATCACGACGACGCTGCTCAACGGCGAGACCAGCAGGTTCACCGATTCATTCGGCACCCAGGTACAGGACGTCGACCGACGCGGCGTCTTCACCTTCACAGAGGCCAACCTCACGAGCGGTGATGCCGCATCGGCGCTGGCGTTGGCCGCCCGCAGCAGCGCCTCCTTCCCCGTCGCATTCGAACCGTCCTTCATCCCCTTCACGGAAAGAACAGTCGGGAACGGGGAGCTGCCGGCTCGGCCACCGATGGCACCTTTCACCAACTTCACGCGCCCGCACTGGGTCGCCGACGGTGGCATGCTGGACAACCGGCCCATTGACGTTCTGCTGCAACGAATCTTCGACCGGCCTGCCCAGCGACCGGTCCGCCGGGTGCTCCTGTTCGTCGTGCCGTCGTCGGGACCGACACCGACCGTGGACGTGGGCCCGCAGGACCGGCCCGACGAACCACTCGGCCTGCTCGACGCTCTCCTCAAGGACCTCACCGCGATGACCTCGCAATCGATCGCAGCCGACCTCCGCGCCATCCGCACCCACCAGGACCGCATGCAAGCGCGCATCAACACACTACTGCATCTGGCACAACTCGCCACCGGTCTACCGGAGCGGTTACTCACCCCGCAGTTGCTGGCGGACTACACGCGCCAAGAAGCCGCCCGGCATGCCCAGATCATCACCGCCGCCCTGCTTCGCCAACTCAGCACCTGGCCCGCGTCGGACGGTTCACCACAGAGCATTCCCCGGAAATGGGAGGCCAATCTGCAGATCGGCGGTAACGCCGAAACCCTCTGCCGCACAGCCATTACCGATTTCATCGCAAACAGGTGGTCGCCCCCGGGCCAACCGCCACCGGCAAGCACTGCGGACCTTGCCCGGTACTGCCGGCCGGCATTCGACCTCGCCAAAGCCTCCGCGATCGTCATCGTCCGGGCGGCCTGTCAGCTCGCGACCGCCCCGACCGACATGACGGCCGTCGCACACATCACCAGAGACATCTCGGCTGCCTGCGCACCGCCCGCACCGTTCGATCTCGGCGACCTCATCAATAGGGTCTGCACCAACGCACAGACCCGGGGCCGAGCACTGGGCGAGGCCGCACAGGACCTCGCCGCGGCGTATCTGGAGCACTTCAACGTCAACGAAAAGGCATGGGAAAAGCTGGGTTCCGCCATCGTCAACGGACATCGAAAGCTGACCACGATCGCCACCCGGCCACTGACTATCGGGCAGGCAGCCGACGCCGTCCGCCTGCCCGATAGTCAGCACCTCGATCAGCTGACGACCTACCTCGCCTACCTCGGGCAGGAACCCACAGCGGAGGCCGTGGCCACGAAGCTGTTCGATCTCGCCGCCGCGCAGCGGGCGATGCTCCCCACCGACGCGGACGTCGAGCAGTCGCTGGAACTGATCCAAGTCAGCGCCGACACACGCTGCCGGCTCGCGCCCGATTTTCAGACGGCCGCACAAAAGCTCACCGGCATGCAATTCCACCACTTTGGCGCCTTCTACAAACGGTCATGGCGTGCCAACGACTGGATGTGGGGCCGACTCGACGGCGCGGGTTGGCTCGTACACGCACTTCTCGACCCACGACGCGTGCAGTGGATCGTCCCGACACCCGCAGCCGACGGGGCAGTCAGCCGGGCGCAGTGGTTCGTGAACAAGCTCGAAGCGATTGGGGCGCCCGACATTCCGAGCGCCGACCCGACGCCTGCCGAGGTGCTCACAGAACTCCAATTCCTCGACAACCCAGACCAGCCAATGCCGACCAGCCTCCCCCACACATCCATGTGGCTGGCGCACTCGTGGCAGCGAAGTGTCCTCGACGACGAACTGGACGCACTCGCCGACGCCGTCCTCGACCCGCGACCGGGAGCATCCCCGGACTGGAGCCCCGAAACAACTCTCAGCTGGGCCGAATCGGTCCGGGCCGCCTCTGCCGCTGCCAAATACGGATTCCTACCCGAAAATCCCATTGCCGCAGAAACATTCGCCACTGACGGGGACTCCCCACTCATGTCACGCACCATCGCCAAAGCCCTGGCCACGGTGACCGCCGCGGCCGGTTCCGTCGAACAGTTACCCAGCGTTCTCAAGCCACCACTGACGGTCGCACGGATCATGGCCGTGGGTGCGTATCGCGCCGTCTGGTGGGCAAAAGGCAACACTCACCGAATCATCGTTCTCGGCGCAGCGCTACTCATTCTCGGCGCAGCGCTTCTCGTTGTCGGCGCCGCAGCCGCGCTGCATGGCTCGATCATCCTGGGACTATTGGGGCTCGTCGTCGTCGGCGGGACGGGCGCGTATCTCGTCGCTCTGGGAATGTGGCAGCAGCACTCCAGCAGACCGCCAGTCGCCCATACCGCCACCCGGCTCAGCCACGACGATGACGTGCGTGCTGCGCCGGAACCGGATCGACGCTTCCACGTCTCGCTCGCCACACCACGGGCCCGAAGGGCCCGGTCCGAGAGCCGCCCGTTGTCGAGATGATCGTCGAGTACACCTCGCCATCTGAATCACGTTGCCTGTCAACCATGTTCAGGACGAACGAGTAGTCAAACGCCATGAAGGGAGCACACCGATGCCGCTACCGTACGGGCCCGGAGCCCACGGAACAGAAATCGAATACTGGCAAGCCTGGTTCCGGCGTGAATACCGCGCTTACGCGCCGGCCAAGGATCGGGTTTACGGCGACAGTGATGTCGCCGCGGTCAGCGAAATGCAACGGCGCCTCGGGTTGCCTCAGACCGGCATCTTCGACGACACGACGGCGCAGGCCGCCCACTACGCTCCCCCGCCGCCGAATTTGCGTCCGATCATGTTCACGGTCGAGGGGCACCTGTCGGACATGTTCAGGGGGCCGGTGGCCGACACCGCGACAACCCTTGAGACGGAAGGCCTTTGCCATCATCAACCCGTCGGCTACAACAACGGGGCGCTGCCGTTCGACAACGACAGCGGAGTCAACGAACTCGCCCGGCTGCTCGGCGCCACCCAGATGGACAACGGCGTGCCGTTCCCGGAGGGCACACCCTGGTCGCTCGGCATCTACTCCCAGGGCGCGATCGTCGGGTCCTACTTCTACTTCCGGTTCCTACAGCCCGGGCAACCGCTGGCCTGGCGCACTCCGGATCTCAAAGGCGTTCTGGCGTACGCCAACCCGTGTCGGCAGACCGATTCCATCGCGCCGTGGGCCAGATCCGGAGTGACCGCGACGGGTACGCACGGCCTGGACCCGCTCAAGCGGTTCGGCATGCCCGGTTTCCCTGCCAAGCCCGACAACTGGATGGACGTCTACCGCGAAGGCGACATCTTCGCGGAGAACAAAGACGACCAGGCAAGTGCGGTCAAAGCCGCCGTCTATGAGGCGGTGATGAACGACTGGATCAGCAATCCGTTCTCCCTCGCCGGGCAGATCGCGTTCACGCTCCACGCGCCCTTCGAGGAGGTGTTCGCCGTGATCGAGGCGATGATCAGCGGCGCGGTGTTCCTGGCCAGTAACCCGAACCCGCACTATGCGCCGTTCGAGCTCAAGGGCGGTGAGCGGTGGATGCGGGAACGACTCATCAGCGGATCGGTTCCGGTTCCGCGGGCCAGGCCGGTAGTCGTCTGAAGAAACTCTCTAGGTGCGGACTTGGATCAACGCGTACCCGCCACTGGTCCGCCAACCCTGTCCGCTGGCATCGAGTTCTGCGAGCTGCTGGGACGTCAGGCCCACGACGACTTCCGATTTCAGCGTCCGCAGGGCCGTGACCGGAGACGGAAAATAGTCGACGGTTTCGTCGAACGGTGTTGTGGCGGGCCAGTATCGGTCTCCGACGAGGCGCCGGTAGTTGAGGTCGCCTTTCATCACCGTCATCGTGGCGGTCGCGAACTCCGCAGCCAGGTCGTCAGGCATGTCGTGGAACGCCAGTGGCGCACAGAAGAACTTGTGTGTGCGCACCTTGAGTCGGCCAGTGCGCACGGCGTCCCAGAGTCGGTCGCCGATGCCGCCGATCTGTGGACGTGGGTCGGCCCTCACGCGCCGGATGACCGCCAGTACGTCGGCCATGGTCGCATCCGAGACGTAGTAGGGGTACGGCTTGACGTACAGCACGATCTCGGCCGCCAAGCGCCGACTGAGCAGACTGTCGGCCAGGACGAGATCCGCCAGCAATTCGCGTCCGGCGTTGTCGGCGACAACGCAGACGATCGGGTTGTCCTGCGACCTCAGAGCAGACCACAGCAGCGCGCTGTCGTCGACGAGGATGCCCTCCGACCGGGCTTCTGCGGCGCCTGCGTTCCGTTGGAGTTGGAAGCTGAGGTCCGCGCGGTTACCCCAGAGTGCGGCGACCAGCAGCGCCTCGTGCTGCCGGTCCTCCGGGCCGTCGGCCAAGTCGGCGAACGCCCCCAGTTCCTGGTCGGCTTCTGGTCCCGTCAACTCGGCGTTCTTGACCGGCGCGAACGGGTCGATTCCCGACCAGGAGCCCGCCCCGAAGTAGCCGACAGCCTCGAGCACTCGCCGGTAGAAATAGCTTTCGCTCCAGAGGAACGGCACCTCACCCCACGGCCGTCCGTACTTCTGTTCGCCCCAGGCGAGCCAATCCGCGCAGTCATGAGCCGTCTCGGGCAGCGGCTCGATGACGCCAGTGGTGCTCTCGGCGAGAAGCTGTTGCAGCTTCGCCTCTTCGGTCGAGGTGTACGGCGAAGAGTCGAGGACCTGACGAATCAGCTTTGGGTGCCGGCCATGGAACACATCCCATTCGAAGGAGCCAGGCACCGCTGCGGTGATCGTCGGCGCCGCAGAGGTATCCACGGAGGTTCCGCTAGTTGCTAGGTGCGGAAATAGGGTTCAACCGTGCCGGTGAGCTTGACGACCATCGGGTTTCCGCGGCGGTCCTTGGCGGTAGGGACTTCGACACGCACCCAGCCCTCGGCGACGTCGTATTCGACCACGTTGGTCTTCTCGGCTTCGTTGAAGCGGATACCCACGCCACGGATGAGCGCCTCTTCGTCATAGAAGGGGCTGCGCGGATCGATGGAGAGGTGATTCGGGGGAACGTCGGTGTTCTGATCCTGAGACATGATGGCTTTCGTCGAGTGCTGCGTGGGTTCTTGGCTGCAATTCTCTAGGAACGTACGCGACCCGGTGGTAGCGGGTTCCGTGTAGGTCGTGGCGGGGGGCGCTACCGAAGCGCTCAGCTGATCGTGCGGCACACCCCGCCGCGGCGAAACCTAGTGGTGGCGTGGGCAATTGCCCGCTAGCGGCGTGCACAACATGCCCATCTACCTCATGCGTCACACCGGTCTCGGAAGTCCACCGGGACGGCTGTTCGCCTGCGCACATAACGATGCCAGCGCTCGAGAAGTCGGCCTACCATCGACATTTATAGGCCTGGTGAGGGCAACCCACCGGTGCCGCGCGACAGATCAAACCTCATGACAGAAGGAGGGATGGGCTGATGAAAATCGCACTGGCAACTGCCGCCGCCGCGCTCGCGTTCAGTCCCATCGGCGTAGCCCACGCCACACCAGGACAGTGCATCAACACCCCCTGGGGCGGATTCTGCGACGGGCAACCCGACAACAACGGCATCTTCAACCATTGCGAAGGTGCAATGGGCTTCAGCAACTGTTACTACGTCCGCGCCGTACCCACGGACGTCGACCCGCGTGGATGGGTGCCACTGACCTGACGCGGCGCTCCCCCCTGCCTCGACTGCGGCAGGCGGCGTTCAGTCCGGTATCAGCTTGAGTTGACGCGCCTTCTCCAGAATGATCCGGGCGCGGTTCAATCGAGGTAAGTCGCTGCCGTCCTTGGGTTTTCCGCCGCGGGCATTGAACTGCTCGACGAACTCGCGCGCCCAGCTGATGTCGGATTCGGATGGGCTCAGCCCGGCGTTGATGGTCTCGGCGTCGGACGAACGCAGCGCGAGCTTGCCCGTCATACCCATCTGACGGGTGAGCGCCACGCCCTCGGCCAGCTGATCGGGATCGCGGGTCGGCCCGTCGATCGGCCCTGGGATGTGCGCCGCGCGCGACGCGATGACCAGCTGGGAACGGCTGTAGGCGAGAGCCAACGGGTCCTGCTCCACCCCGATGTCCAGCGTGTAGTCATTGACGCCGAACGCGATGCGAAAGCACGGTCGCGCGGCAGCGATGTCATGCACGCGCGCCAGCCCGCGCGCGGTCTCGATCAACGCGATCACCGGCGACTCACCACCGAGGCGATTCGCGGTATCCCACATGTGATTACCGCCCTCCGTCTTGGCCAGCACGACGCCCTTCAGGCCGTGACACTCGGCCAGGGCACGACAGTCGGCGGACCAGAAATCACTCGACGCGTCGTTGACCCGGACCCACGCCCGGGCCCCGGAGTTCAGGAATTCGATGACTCGATCACGGGCCCCCTCCTTCTCGTCGGGAGCGACCGCGTCTTCGAGATCCAGAATCACCTCGTCGGAACTCGTGGTCGATAGCAGTGCCCCGAGATCAGGCTCGCGGGACGGATTGACGAGGAGCCAGGAGCGCGAAACCTGCGAGTTCACGGTCATGGCGCCAGGCTAGACGTTCTGAGTACGCCGCACCCGCTGGAAAAGCTGCGCGTCCGCTGGCGGAGGACGGGACGTCGCAGGCGACACCGGGTAGGTGTTCTCCCCCGAGGTTCCACCGAGTTCGGTCGCCTTTTCGGCGACGTGGACGTTTACGGCGGACTAACGTTCGGCAGGCTCTGGCCTGGAGTGCACCGTCGAGGCTAGTCTGGTCACGCACGTGACCAGAACGTCTTGGAGGCCTGATGACAGCCCTTGACATGCCCATGCCCGGAGTACGCGGCAGTGCGGACGAAACGGCAAGCGCCACGCACGTCAGCCAGTGCACGCTGTGCGAGGCGCACTGCGGCATCCATGTCACGGTCACCGGCGGCAAGGTCAGCCGCATCGAGGGCAATCCCGACGACGTCTTCTCGAAGGGCTACATCTGTCCGAAAGCCACGGCCATGGGAGCCCTCCACCACGATCCGGACAGGTTGCGCACCCCGATGCGCCGGGTAGGTGACAGCTTCGAGCCGGTCGGCTGGGACGAGGCGTTCACCGAGATCGGAGCCCGGCTGCGTCGCATCCGCAGCGAGCACGGATCACGATCGCTCGGGATGTACCTGGGGAACCCGGCAGCGCACAGTTCCGGCGCGTTCTACGGCCTGATGCTGCGGGCGGCCTTGCTCACGCCCAACTTCTTCTCGGCGTCCACGATCGACCAGATGCCTCACGAGTACGCGGCGTGGCGGGTTTTCGGCTCCAACGTGCTGGTGCCGATCACCGACATCGACCGCACCCAGCGGCTGGTGATCATCGGCGCCAATCCCGCGGTGTCGAACGGTTCGTTGTCGATCATGCCGGGCGCCAAACGCCGAATCAAAGCGATCCGCGAGCGCGGCGGGAAAGTCGTCGTCATCGACCCGCGCCGGACCGAGACCGCCCGGATGGCCGATCAGCATGTGTCGGTGCGTCCCGCCGGGGACGTGTACCTACTACTGGGCATGCTGCACGTGCTGCTCAACGAAAGCCTCTGCGACACAGCTACTCTCGACCAGTTGGCGACCGGCCGACAGGATCTTGTCAACTTGGTCGCCGACGCCACCCCGGAGGCCGTCGCGCAGCGCGCCGGTGTGGACGCCGAGACGATTCGCACCCTGGCCCGCGAGCACGCGGCCGCTGAATCGGCGGCCATCTACGCCCGGATCGGGATCTGCCAGCAGCAGACAGGAACCCTGGTGAGCTGGCTGGTCATGGTGCTCAACACCGTCACCGGCAACTTGGACCGTGCCGGCGGCACCATGTTCTCCACCCCGATCATCGACCTGCCGCGGGTGGCCAAACATGTCCCGGTCGGACACGGAGCGTGGACCGACCGGTCCGGCCGCTACAAGTCCTTCCGCGCCGAGCTGCCCGCCGTCGCGATGGCCGACGAAATCCTGACCCCCGGCGACGGCCAGATCCGGGCCATGATCACCTACGCCGGCAATCCCGTGTCCTCGATCCCCCAGAAGGGCCGACTGGCCCAGGCGCTGGCATCGCTGGATCTGTATGTGGCGGTGGACATGTACGTCACCGAGACCACCCGGCACGCGGACTTCATCCTGCCGCCGGTGTCGCCGCTGGAGCGCGAAGACGTCGGATTGCTGACCACGATCTTCAGCGTGCGCAACAACATTCGCTATCAACACCGGTCCTTCGACCCGCCCGCCGGTGCGCTGGAGGACTGGGAGATTCTCAGTCGCCTGACCTTCGAGCTGCTCCCGGCTCCGCTGCGGCAGCTGACCGCACCGCTCCGCAGCCCGCTGATCCAGTTCGCCAACCCATTGCGGATGGCCTCAGTTGCGCTGGCGACGGGACCCTACGGCCGAATCCGCAAGGGCCGCAAGGGAAAGACGATGAACGACCTACGCTCCAGCGCAGGTGGCCTCGACCTGGGCCCGCTCGAACCGCGGCTGGACAAGGTGATCGCCACCGACGACCGCAAGGTTGCGCTAGCGCCTGCCGAGTTCCTCGCAGCCGCCCGCCGGCTGCTCGACACTGCCGCCGAGGAGTCCGACCGCGAGTTCGATTTGCAGCTCATCGGGCGGCGGCAGTTGCGCAGCAACAACTCGTGGCTGCACAACGTGCCATCGATGACCAGCGGGTCCAACAAATGCACGGTGCTGATGCATCCAGCCGATGCCAATGCTCGCCGACTCGCCCAAGGCGACATGGTTCAGGTCACCTCTGCCGTCGGGTCCATCGAGCTGCCGCTGGACATCAGCGACGACATCCGGTCAGGCACCGTCGCAGTGCCCCATGGCTGGGGCCACACGAACACCGGCTGGCGCCATGCCAACACCCTGCCCGGCGCGAATGTGAATGACCTGCATGATCCGGCACTGGTCGATTCGTTCACCGGGACAGCGGCGGTCAACAACACCTGGGTCCACGTCAGCGCCTGCTGACCTGGCCTTAGCCGGCCGCTGCTGATGCCGGTTTGACCGCTAACGGTGCATAAACGGGCGTGGCACCTGCTCAACAGGCCCTGCGTGGCGTGATGCATACGCGCCGGCGAGGATGAGCTACACCGCCGCATTCTCCGGACCCAGCACGTAGCTTGCAAAAGGCCAGCTCAGCGTTACATCGTTACGTCAGATCTGGAGTTTGACGCGCATGACTACCGCGGTCCGTATAGCGCTGCCATCCAAATGTTGTACAACACCTCGACGACGACATCGGGGTCCGGGTAGGGCTCAGCCGAAAAGGACTGTGTCAGATAGCGTTCGTCCATCCACACCAGGGCCCGCGCGGTTTCCGTCACGTCCAGGTCGGCCTTGATCCGCCCGTCCGCCTGATCATCGGCGATACGCTTGGCGGTGGCGTCGATGAACTGCTGAATCAGTTGTGCGTAGGCGGCTTCGACCTTCTCATCGGAGCCCGCCGCATCCGACAGCGCGCGTAAGACGCGTCCGTGCTGCGAGTAGACCTCGGTCAGTCCCTTGAAGGCCGACCGGGCGTCGTTGACCAGATCGGTTCCCACGAGCCACCGGTCGACCATCTCTCCGATCTCCATCCCGAGATGCTCGACGACGCGCAAGGCGAGGTCATGACGGTCGCGGAAGTGTACGTAGAACGCCGGCCTTTTGAGTCCGGTGCGGCTCATCACCGCGTCGACCGTCATCTCGCGAAATGGCCGCTCCCGCAAGAACTCCTCCGCGGCCACGAGGATCTCGCGTTCGGACTCCTTGGGATCGTGCTTGGGACGCCTGCTCATCGTGTCCCTAGTTCATCACAACCGCTCGGCGGTGGTTGTCCATCGCCCGGTATGCGTAGTAGTAGACCGTCAGCTGCACCGCCCAGGTCGTCAGCGCCGCGGTGTAGAAGATGGTCCGGTTCGCGTCGTCGCCAGGTACCGAATAGAAGTCATACGTCACCGCGATGACGGCCCCCATGGCCGTGGCGAGGGCGACGAGCACCGCGTGCTTCGGCTCGCCGATGCGCCACAGCCGCGTCGCGAAGTAGATCAGGAAGACGGTGGTGAGGACGTTCGCCGCGACGAGGAACACGGCGCCGGCCAGCCCGATGTGGTGCGTGGTGGGTGATGCCGTCCGCAGAGCGTAGAACGTCAGGCCAAGGCCGACCACACCGGCAAGCGCGAAGACGCCGATGTCGACGGCGCGTGACGGCTTGTATCCGTGGGTCACGGCCATCAGGCCCAGTACCAGGATCAAGGTGATCCCGACCGATCTGGAGAACGCGTCGAAGAAGATCGCGACGTGGAAGCTCGGGCTGTTCTGGCTGAGCCTTAGCAGTCCGTAGACCAGAAAGTTGACCCCGGAGGTTGCGACGATGATCCACTCGAGGCCCAGCAGGTAGTTCTGATGATTGCGAATGAACTTCCAGCCGAAGGTGAAGCCGGCGAAGATCATGAACAGATCAGCGAGGGCAAACAACGTGCCGATGATTTCCATGTTCTGGTCCTCTGCCTAGATCCGGGCCAGGCGGTCGAGAACCCGGTCACCGAACCAACCGAGGGTCAGCGCCGGTTGGTTGACGAAGCTGGGCCAGAATCGGCCGTCATGCCAGATGGCCTTGAGGTCGTCCGGCATGCGGGCGCCGGACAATCTGTCGGCGAGCATGCTGCCGACGTACTGGGCCTGGGCGAAGCCATGTCCGTTGCATGCCAACGAATACAGGACATTCGGCGCTGCCTCCCCCGCGACCGGCAGCCAGGTGGAGCTCATGCCGATCCAGCCGCCCCAGGCACGTTGCGGCGCAACGTCGCTCAGGCCGGGGAACCGCTCACGGAAGCCGCGCACCAGGTCGTCGACGACGGGTGCGGACGGGGTCCGCGCCGCGAGCGCCCCCCGGGAGGTCTCGAGTCGCCGGGTGCCGAAAACGATGGTGTTCCTAGGTGTTACGCGGTAGCTCTCCAGGATCATGTGTGCCGTCACCATGGGTGCGCGACTGGTCCACCCGATGGCGTCCAGGCGCTCCGGGGAGACGGGCTCGGTCTCCACGAGGGACGTCCACACCGGCGACACCAGCCGGCGCGGCGTGATCGCGAGGTCCTTGCCGTAGGCGTTGGTGGTCAGCAGCGCCTGTTTGGCGCGCACCCGCCCGGCGGCGGTTTCGATGGTCACGCCGGCGGCAGTGGCACTGACGCCACGCACCTGGGTGCGTTCGAAAACCCTTGCCCCCGATGCCAGCACCGCGTCGCGCAGGCCGACCACATACTTCCCCGGGTTCAGTGTCCCACCGATGCCTTCGCGCATACCGCCGAGGAATCCGTCGGGCAGCCCTGCCCCGGGCCCTTCGACGAACTCGGCCGACGACCCCGCCTCGGCCATGATCTTCGCATTCCGCCGGGCTTTGCGCAGCTGCCCCTTGGACACCGCCGCCTGCACGATGCCGACCTTTTCGAAGTCGCAGTCGATGCCCCGGCTCGCTATGGCGTCCTGCGTGAATTCGACTGCAGACTCGGCGAACTGGAACAGCGCGCGGACCTTCTCCCGCCGGAACAACAGCGCCAGCAGGGCGGGGTCGGCGGCGATGGAGTTGGTCACGTAACCCGCATTCCGCGAACTCGCGCCCCAACCGCAGGTCTGCGCTTCGAGCAGCACGACGTCGGCGCCCGATTCGGCCAGACGCAGCGCGGCGGTCATCCCGCCGACGCCGCCCCCGACGACCGCGACGTCGCACGTCACCTCGCCTGCGAGCGGAGGTTCGGCGACCGGCCCACCGGCCCAACCGGTTTCGGTCAACAGGTTCATGCCGAGACCGCCTTCCTGGAGGTCACCGCGGTGCTCGGCGTGACGACCGCCTCGACCACCTGGTGCAGCGATGCTCCTCCAGTAGCCGCCAGCGCGTTGTAGAAGGTTTCGGGATCCGCCCAGTCCTCCGGCGCCAGTACGCCGGAATGTTCGGCCTGTCCGGGCTGGTGATCCAGGGCCAGCAGCATGAAGGCCGCGGTGGCCGAGCCGGTGAGCGACGCCATGGTGGTCCAGGGGGTTCCGGGACCACTCACCGGTGCCCGCCGCACCGACACCACCGGATGCCCGTCGCGGGTGCCGGTCACCCGCACATAGTTGGTGCCCCGGAACGGAGGGTGCTTCTTGGCCGCCGATGCGGCCATGAACTTCAGCACCTCGACCGCCCCGATCTCGCCGCGACGGATCGTGCCCCAGAGCCCCGACAACGCGTGCCGCCACACCTTGAGCGAGCCGTTCTTGTCGGTCAGCAGGTCGTTGACGAAGTCGATGGCCTCGTCCATGGTGATCTTGTTGTCCTGCACGGCTATTGCGACGCCGCGCATGATGCCATTGGTGGGCGGCGGGTCGAGCGCACCCAGAACGCGAATCCGATCCGCTCCGGGCCAGCGCCGCGGCAGCGTCACCGCCTCCGGGTGCGCGCACTCGTAGAACCGGTAGGCGTCGCCCAATGAGTTGCCGACATCGAACACGTCGGTCTCCAAGAACGTCTGATGTTGAACGGCGCGCCCGTTCTCCCAGGTCCAGCACGGGCCGGCGAAGCCCCGGATGGCGTGGTCGAGCACCGCACGCCCGAACGGCACCGGCCCCTCATCGCCGGTCACCCAGCAGATGTCAACGCGCTCAACAACATCCATATCGCGCGCCGCGTCCGCGGTCATCACATTGGTGTATCCGGGTGAGGCACCACAGCAGATGAAGATCGGCACGCCGGCGGCCCTGGCCCGGGCATCTAGCGCAAGCGCCGCCCGCGTGCTCGCCTCGTCGTCGTCTAGGTCGAGATAGGCCACCCGCTTCTCGATGCACGCCTCCATGACCGGCTCGGCGGTGCGGTTGTACGGCCCCGCCCCGAGCACGACGAGGTCGGCGCCGTCGATCGCGTTGCGCAGCGCGATGCCGTCGAACAGGTCGAACGAGCCGACCCTCGCCGAGCCGGCCGGCAGCTTCGCGGCGAAGTCGTGCAGGAGTTCTGGCCGGATGTCGTAGAGCTCGAGTGTCCAGTCGCCGTCGTCGGCAGCCTTGACGAAACGTTCGATGGCGACGCGGCACATCTCACCCGCCGCCCCGATGAAAACAATTCTCTTTGCCGTGGTCATGGCACCAGCTTGCGCTCATAATTACTTTATGTCAATGACACTGTGTAATTACCGTTGGGCGCGCACCGCCCTGCCGAGTCCGCGAACCTGTCCAGGTAATAACGCGATCGGGGCCCGACCGGCGCGCCCTTAGGAAATCTTGTTTCGATGTTGCGATACCGACGCCTGATCGCTCAGCTGCCGGTCCGCGCTCCGATCAGCACGCGGGGACCAAGTTGGTGTGCCAGTTCCAGGGCGAGTTCCACGGCGAGCCGCCGTTCGCCAGGCTGGTAGCCGAACAGTTCGGTGGTCCGGGCCACCCGCTGCAGGACGGTGTTGCGGTGGGTGTGCAGCCGGGTGGCGGCCCGAGGCGCGTTCTCGGCCTCATCGAGGAACACCCGCAGAGTGTCACGCAGCCGGGCCGCGGCCGGGGTGTCCTCGGCGAGCGGTCCCAGCGTCGCCGCGACGAATTCGGCTGCGCGGTCGGTGTTCTGGGCGGCCAGCGCGGTGACCTCGAGATCACGGAACAATGCCACGCGCGCGCCACCGGGGTGCCCGGCGAGCAGACTCTGGATCGACAACGCGGCCTCGTGAGAGCGGCGAAAACCGGTGACGCCCGGCCGCGTCGGACCCACGGCAACGCGAATATGGTTCCGCGCCTGACTGATCGCGTCAGATAGGGCATTGACCGCCGGCTCGGAGCTGCTGCCGAGCCACGCCCACAACGTCGACGGGCCGACGGACAACGTCAGCGGCGGGCGGGTGCCCGCGGCGCGGGCCAGCATCGCCGCGGCGGATTCGAGCGCACCCTGGACGTCGCCGTGCGGTGGCGTCCACAGGACCAGCGCGGTATGGCGCTGGCGGAGGTCGTAGCCCAGGCGTTCGCCGGCCCGGCCCGCGTCGATGACGGCGCCGTCGAGGATGAGCCGGATGGTCTCGGCGCGTCGGGCGATGGCCCCGCCGAGCACCTCCTCGCGTTCACGTTGCGCTGCGGCGATAACGTTGGCGATTACGTGGTCGACGTACTCGAACATGCGCCCCGACGCGACTTCCAGCAATTCGATCAACAGCGGGCCTGACGGCACGAGTTGCGTGGCGTGCGCCATGTAGCGCCGCCACGCGACGTTCTGGCCGCGCCGGTACGACTGGAAGATCACGTCGAGGTCCATGCCGCGTCGGGCCACCGTGCGGGCAATGTCGAGGGCCTCCGGCGGGACGTCGATGGGCGCCATCTTGGCGTCGCGTCGGGCGTACATCGACAGCAGCCGGGCGGCGTTGGCGCGGTTACTGGCCGAGGTGTCCGCCAAGACGGCGGCGTCTGAGGCGGCGGCAGGGGTAAGCGCGACCTCGGCGGCATCCATCTCGGCGACCAGGTCGTCGATTTCGGCCAGCATCAGCTCGGCGACGTCGCCCATGAGATTGATGACCTCAGGCGAAGGTGTCTCGGCCATCCACGAAGTATGCCCCCGCACATATCGGCGGTCGAGTAGTGGGCCATCGCACCTGTTTTGCGGCTCGCGGCGTCCTTAGCGTGATTGCCATCACAAACCATCCACTCGTCGGGAGCCGCACCGTGCCGAACTCCGTAGTCACCTCAACCTCACGGCCAGACACGCGGGACGTCGACGTGTTGATCATCGGTGCCGGCATCTCCGGCATCGGCGCGGCGTACCACCTGAAGGCGAACCGCCCGGGTACGTCGTTCCTGATCATCGAGGGGCGGGACGGTATCGGTGGCACCTGGAGCCTGCACAAGTACCCCGGCATCCGCTCGGACTCCGACATGCCTACCTTCGGCTTCGGATTCAAGCCGTGGACACACCGCAAGTCGATCGCCGACGGCCACATCATCCTCGACTACTTACAGGAGGCCGTCGACGAGAACGGCATCGGCGAGCACATCCACTTCGGCCGGCAGGTGCAGAACGCGAACTTCGATTCCGACACCGGACGCTGGACCGTCACCACTACCCAGGGCGATGACGAGACGACGTTCACCGGCCGCTTCCTGTTCCTCGGTACCGGGTACTACGACTATGAGAAGCCGTTCATCCCGGACTTCCCGGGCAAGGCGGATTTCGCGGGTCAGGTGATCCATCCGCAGCTGTGGCCGCAGGATCTGGACTACAGCGGCAAGAAGGTCGTCGTGATCGGCAGTGGCGCAACGGCGGTCACGCTGATCCCGTCGATGGCGGATAACGCCGGCCACATCACGATGCTGCAGCGCTCGCCGAGCTACGTGCTGTCGGTGCCGGCGGCCGACCCGATCACCAACGCGCTCAACAAAGTGCTGGGTCACGAGCGCGCCTTCCCGATCGTGCGGCGCAAGAACATCGCGACCGCCCGCGGGCTGTACAAGCTGTGCCGGAAATACCCGACGGTGATGCGAAAGCTGCTGATCGCCAACGTCGCCCGTCAGCTGCCCAAGGGCTTCGATGTCGACACCCACTTCACGCCGCGCTACAACCCGTGGGAGCAGCGCCTGGCGATGGTGCCCGACGGCGACTTGTTCAAGGCGGTCAAGGCCGGCAAGGCGTCGGTGGTCACCGACCAGATCGAGCGCTTCACCGAGCGCGGCATCCTGCTGCAGTCCGGGCAGGAGCTGGAGGCTGACATCATCGTCACGGCAACGGGTTTGAACATGTCACTGTTCGGCAAGATCGCGCTGAGCGTCGACGGTCAGGCGCTCAACATGCCGGACCACACGGTATACAAGGCCATGATGGTGTCCGGCGTGCCCAACATGGCGTTCGCGATGGGATACACCAACATCGCCTGGACTCTGAAGGTCGACCTGGTCTGCGAGCACTTCTGCCGGATGCTCGACCACATGGACGCCCACGGCCATGATGTCGTCGTCCCGGTGGTCGAGAATCCCGACATGGCACGCGGTCCGCTGATGGATCTGTCGTCCGGCTATGTCCAGCGCGGCATCCAGCAATTCCCTCGCAGTGGCGACAGCGGTTCGTGGCTGGTCAAGCACGCCTACGAGATGGACGCCGAGCGGCTGCGGGGCGGCCCCATCGAAGACCCGGGCCTGCGGTTCTCGTCGGTCAAGACCGTCGCATACGCGTCGTAGGGAGATCATTCATGAAGCAGCTCTACTTCTACAGCCACGGAGTGCGCTGTGCCGCTTGGCATCTGACCGCTACCACCGATTCACTGGCCGGTGAATCCGGCCAGCCGTGCGTCGTGATGGCGCACGGCTTCAGCGGGACGAAGGACACCGCCCTGCTCAGCTTCGCCGAGCCCTTCGCCGACGCCGGACTGGACGTGCTGGTGTTCGACTACCGGGGCTTCGGACAGTCCGAAGGCACTCCGCGACAGGACGTTTCGATTCGCCGCCAGCGGCAGGACTACCACGCCGCCATCGCCGCGGCGCGCCATCTGCCCGGGGTCGACCCGGACCGGATCGTACTGTGGGGGACGTCGTACGCCGGCGGCCACGTCATCGCGGTGGCGGCCCGAGACCAGCGCATCGCGGCGGTCATCTCGATGAATCCGGCGGTCGACGGACTGGCGACGCTGGCCCACCTTGTTCGCACCTGCGGTGCCGGATATCTGGTGCGCTCCGCGGCAAATGCCCTGCGGGATGTGGTTGGCAGTGCCCTGGGGCGGCCCGCGCACATGGTTCCGGTGGTAGGCGGGCCGAACGCGGTGATCGCGACGTCCGGTTCGGCAGAGGCTTGGCTCCCCGTCGCCGGGCCGTCGTGGCGCAACGAAGTTCGAGGTCGGCACGCCGTCGGGGTCGCGGTCAACCGGCCGATCACGAAAGCCGGCAAGCTGACATGCCCGATCCTCGTGCAACCCGGCACCCGTGACCGCGTCGCGCCACCGGCGGCGGCCCGTAAGGCGGCGCGACGCGCGGGTTATTGGGCGCAGCTGCGCGAATACCCCGCAGACCATCTCGACTTCTACAACGGTTCGTGGCAGCAGCGGGTGCTGGCCGATCAGCTCGACTTCCTCAAACGTGATCTGGCACCGGCTCGCGGACACCTACACGAAAACCACTCAGCCTGAAAGGCATCCATTGATGAAGACCACCGCAGCCGTACTGCTGGAGCCCGGCAAGCCCTTCGAGATCATGGAACTCGATCTCGACGGCCCAGGGCCGGGTGAAGTATTGATCAACTACACCGCCGCCGGACTGTGTCACTCCGACCTGCACCTGTCCGACGGTGACCTCCCACCGCGCTATCCCATCGTCGGTGGGCACGAGGGCGCCGGCATCATCGAGGACGTCGGCCCCGGCGTCACCAAGGTCAAGCCGGGTGATCACGTCGTGTGCAGCTTCATTCCGAGCTGCGGCCACTGCCGGTACTGCTCGACCGGCCGGCAGGCCCTCTGTGACATGGGAGCCACGATCCTCGAGGGCTCCATGCCGGACGGCTCGTTCCGATTCCACAAGGACGGCAGAGACTTCGGCGCCATGTGCATGCTGGGAACGTTCGCGAAGAAGGCGACCATCTCGCAGCATTCAGTGGTCAAGGTCGACGACTGGCTGCCGCTGGAGACCGCCGTGTTGGTCGGCTGTGGGGTGCCGACCGGCTGGGGCGCCGCCACTTACGCCGGCAGCGTGCGCCCGGGTGACATCACCGTCGTCTACGGCATCGGCGGCATCGGCATCAACGCAGTCCAGGGCGCCGCGCACGCCGGCGCGAAATACATTGTGGCAGTGGACCCGGTGGCGTTCAAACGTGATACCGCACTGAAATTCGGTGCCACACATGTCTTTGCGAGTGCCGAGGCGGCCGCAGAAAAGATCACCGAACTGTCCTGGGGGCAGGGCGCCGACCAGGCCATCATCTGCGTCGGAACGGTGGACGAGGACGTCGTCACGTCGGCGTTCCACGCCATCGGTAAGGGCGGGACGGTCGTCGTCATCGGTATGGCCAACCCCGAGAAGCTGACGATTCACGTCTCGGGCCTGGAGCTGACCCTGTTCGAGAAGACCATTCGCGGCTCGTTGTTCGGCTCGGCCAACCCGCAGTACGACATCATCAGACTGCTCCGGCTCTACAACGACGGCCAGCTCCAACTCGACGAGCTCGTGACCACGAGATACACACTGGAAGAGGTCAACCAGGGCTACCAGGACCTTCGGGAAGGCAAGAACATTCGCGGAATCATCACGTACTAGACGGGTTGGGGGCCGGCTCCCGCCGCGGTCAGCCGCGTTTCACCGATTGGCCGACGGCCTGATCGCTGACGCGCTGCAGGTAGGCCTGGCGCGCGACTGCGTCGACCGCCTCGACACCTCGGTCGTCCTTGAGCGCCTTGCGCAGAAGGCGGTTGACAGGATGAGGAAGTAGATTCGCCACCGTTACAGCAGTGCCCATCAACCTGGGCACTGCTGTTTCGACTCGCCGGGTGTGCACCGTGTCTACGACCGCCCGCGCGATCGTTTCGGGCTCAACCATGAGACCCCCCTTCGCGGAAATGCCGGACGTGAGCTCCGTCCTGACTCCGCTGGGCAAAATGGTGCTCACGCTCACGCCCGAGTTCTCGACCTCCGCCCGCACAGCGAGGCTGAGCCCGACGACGCCGAATTTACTTGCGTTGTAGACCGCCGCACCCGGCACGTGCGTCTTACCTGCCAGTGAGGCCACGTTGACGACGTGGCCGCGGCCCCGGTGCATCATGCCGGGCAGAACGGCCCTCATCCCATTGATAGGCCCCCACAGGTTCACGTTCAGTGTGGTGGCGCTGACCCGGTCGTCCTCCTCGAGGAAGCGGATCACCGGCATGACACCGGCGTTGTTCACGAAGACGTCGACGGGTCCGAGGTCGCGCTCGACGCTGGAGACGAAGTTGTCGACCGACGCCCGGTCGGTCACGTCGAGCACATACCCCATTGCGCCGACCTCTGCTGCGGTTGCGTCGACGACGGCGCCATCCAAGTCGCCGATCGCCACCTTGGCACCGCGGGCGATGAAAGCCCGCGCAGTTGCGCGGCCGATGCCTCGGGCGCCGCCGGTGATCGCGACGACGGCTCCGTCGAGATCGATTGCGGGATAGTCAGCACGCAGCCTCATGTTGCCTCCATTGATGTCACTTTGTCAGAAAACTATGCCACTATGACACCCGGGTCAAGAGTCCCGGGCGATTCGGAGAGGCGCGCCGATGACACCCACCGCACCGGCTCCGCGGCTGCGTATGCCACGCTGGTGGCAGGCTTGCTAGACGACGGGAGAATTGCTCTGTCGACCGTGAGTGCGACCTCGACGAGTGGTCGCAAGGCGTCCACCGACGACCTGTTCGACGCTGCGCGCGCCGAGTTCATCCGATACGGCTTCCGGCGCACGAGCATGGACGACATCGCGCGTCGAGCCGGCGTCTCCAGCCGGACGATCTACCGGCGACTCGGCGATAAGGATGAGATCGTTCGCGCGGTGGTCACCCGCGAGGTCGCCAACTTCTTGGATATGAGTGTCGCCGTGGTCGGACGCCTCGCCAAACCCGAAGAACGCCTGGTGGCATGCGTAACGTTGTCGACCTCCGAGTGGCTGCGGAACGACCTGGCGCAGGCTGCCCTCGTGCATGAAAGCGAGTTCTTACTGACGCTGATCCAGGACGACGAGATGTTCGAACACCTTGTACAAGCGTTCGCGATGGTTCTCGCGGGAGACGATATGCCCCTCGACAACGCGGCCGAGGCCGCCGAACTCATCCTGCGGGCCTTGGCAACGTTGATGACTTCGCCGTCATCCCGACTGCCGATCGGCACGCCGGAACAGTCGCGGGTGATCGCAGAAACGTACTTTGTCCCGATCCTTCAAGCTGCACGAGGCCGGCGCGCCTAGCACCCAGCGACCGACCATGGGTTCCATCCAACCGCGCTGTCCGACCCGCCAGACCTTCTATGCCTTTCGTCCAGCAGTTCCCCACATACCTTGAAGTCGGTACGCGACCTTGCTGAGCTGAGTCTGATGAACGCGAGCACGAACCATTCGACCACCTCACGCCTCGGTGACATCGGATCGGTTTGTGATTGACGTTCGCGCTTCGCGGCGCCGCCGACCGCACCGACCGATACACGGGGATAGCCCACGCGCCGTGACGTGGGTGCGCCGGCGTCGAACATCCCTGCACGACCCCAAGGTTCCCGACAACACCAGCGCCGTGCACGACGGCGGGATCGGCTGCAAGTGACGACTCAGTTGGACATCGCTTCCCTGCACGAAGCGCTTTCGCAGGAATTCGCCGACGATCCATGCATCATCGCCGACCGAATCTGGACGTGGTCGCAAACCACCGACCGCACCCGAAGACTAGCTGCCCTGTTGCGTGCCAACGGTATTGGTAGCACCCGTCCACCGGTGTCGTGTCCACCGTGGACAACCGGCCAAGACCACTTGGGCATCTTGATGTACAACTCCACTGAGTACTTGGAGTCTCTGCTAGGCGCCTACAAAGCCTCAACCGTACCGTTCAACATCAACTATCGGTATACGGCCGACGAACTCACTTACCTCCTGCTCGATGCCAAACCCAAGGCACTCATCTACGGGGGTACGTTCGCACCGATACTCGCTGAGGTGTTACCAACACTGCCCCATCGCCCATTCCTGATTCAGGTCGGCGGTGAGCTGCTCAACGGGGCGGTCGATTACGCGTCAGCGCTCGAATCAACCGCCCCCGAGGCATTCGACCCGTCGCCGGACGATCGCAGTCTGCTGTACACGGGCGGAACCACGGGCAAGCCCAAAGGTGTCATCTGGCGCAGTGGCGACATGGTCAGCGGTCCATTCGGAATCCGCGGAAAAGACGGATCACCGATGGATTTGGCTGGTGCAGTGGCACGGGCGAGGCGCCTCCGCGGCAGAGTTCTCCCTGCTCCACCGCTGATGCACGGGGCAGGCATGGCAGTGGCGATGGGCGGCTGGCTAGGCGGCGCGACAGTCGTCATCCAACCGGAGCCAGAGCGCTTCAATGCCCGAGTGTTGGTGGACACCCTTGCACACCAACAAGTTACGTCACTGTGCATAGTCGGCGACGCGTTCGCTGCGCCGATCTTGTCCGATCTGGAAGAGCGGCAACTGGCTCTGCCCGATCTACGCTTGATAGTTAGTGCCGGCGCCGCACTGCGGCCACAGCTCAAGGACCGACTGCGCGAACTGCTCCCCCAGACACGCGTCACCGACTTGGTCGCGTCTTCCGAGGGGATGGTCGGGAGCAAAGACACCACAAATGGCAGTCGGATCGACTCGCGCCGTGGAGCTGTGGTGCTGTCCGAAGACCGGACCCGTCTGCTGGCACCCGGCGCAGACGAGGTCGGCTGGTTGGCGTCAAGCGGGCCGATCCCTCTGGGCTATCTCGACGACCCCGAGAAAACTGCGCAGACCTTTGTCACCTTAGACGGCAACAGGTACTCCGTTCCCGGCGATCGCGCGCGACTGCTCACTGACGGCAGCGCCGAGTTCCTTGGCAGAGATGCGACGACGATCAACACCGGTGGTGAGAAGGTCTACGCCGACGAGGTCGAAGCTGTCGTTCGGTCGTTGCCCGGAGTACTTGACGCCGTGGTTGTCGGTCGGCAAAGCGAGGTCTGGGGCCAGGAGGTCGTTGCCCTGGTACACGTCACAGATGACGCGGTCATAGACGAGTTCGGATCTCTGTGCCGGGTGACCCTTGCTGGCTACAAAGTGCCTAAGCAGTTCATCCCGGTCGACACCGTGCGCAGGCACGCCAACGGCAAACCTGATTATTCGTGGGCCACAGCAGCGACTGCTTCCGCCGGCGCACGCACAAAGGTCGAAGACTAGGCCGTCAAAATCAGGCTACAAGATGGCTGACACCGAGATTCTCTGCCGTACTGGGTGAAGTAGTCAGCTTCGCCCATGCAACATACGTGTGTATTGCGAGACGGCCTCAGCTCGATTGGCAGCCTTCAGCTTTCGGAGGATCTGGCCGACGTGGGCTTTGACTGTGCCCTCCGAGACAATGAGGCGATCGGCGATCTGGCGGTTTGTGTCCCCGTGTGCCATCAGTTCGATGATCTCGATCTCGCGGCGCGTGAGGAGGTCGTGGATCGCTGACAACGGCGCGGCGAAGCTGGCCACGCGTGGCACCTTGCTGGTGGAGATCTCGCCTCCGTAGGCGCTGATAATCTGGAGGTCGGCCTCACGCAATTGTTCGAGGACGGCGTCTGTAGAGCGCATCAGTTCCCTCATCCGCTCGCCGTGTTCGTAGAGTCGCTCCACCAGGATGGTGCGCTCGAGTGCGTATCCGTAGCCTTCGGCGAAGGCCCATAGGATGTCGCGGTCCACGATGTCGACCGTGGATCCGTGTGACGCGTGCAAGAAGCCGATGACACGGCCTTCGGGCATGATGGGTGCCGCGACGTAGGACGGTGCACCGGCCATCCGCAGGTGTTCAGTGGTGACGCGTGGATCGTTGTAGGCGTCGTGCACGATCAGAGCCGAGCGGCGGCGGATCATTTCTGACTCGATCAGACTAGCGTTCAGATACACCGGCAGGCTATTGAGCATCGTGTCTTTGAATGTCGTTTCCCAGTCCGGGTTTTCGGCGTGGAAACCGCTGACTGGTATTACCCGTCCACCTTCGTCGACCCTCATCAAGGTGGCGATCTTGAACCCGCACTCATCGCACAATGCGCGCGGTGCGCGGGCCATCATTTCCTCTGTCGAGCGCACTGCACGCAGCTTGCCCAGTGCCAGCTGCACATTGCTCAATCCGTTGAGTCGGCGGTCTAGGGTGCCCGCGACCATCTGCCCATGGATCTCGGAGAGCTCGAACGCCAACAGCGCGAGGACGCCTACGTCTACGGTCCCCGACCGACTGGAGAGAATGTCGCGTAGTCGATGAAGGGCCTCATCAACGAGCTGCTCGACCAGCGAGTCCTCCAAGTCACCGTCTGGTAGCTCAACCGATCCGCTCATGGCGACGTGGGCGGCTTTGACAACGGCAATCGCCTTGCCTCGTCGCTCTTCTGCATTCATCACGGTGTCTTTCATGATCGCCACAGTTCATTAAACGACCTCGGAGGGTCGACTTGGTAGGACGGCCTGGTTATAGCCAATATGCCGAATCACCTCTGACGTCCGGCCAGACCTAGGCACCGCACCTTGTCACGGTGTTCCTCGCGTGATGCCCTGGGAGCACCGAATCGGATACGCGAATGGATCAAACATAATGGCGAGCACCGAGGTGCTGTTGGACCGCCCCTGCGACGGCGTGGCGGTGATTACGTTCAACCGCCCAGAACAGATGAATGCTGTTCGCCCATCGACAGTTTCGGCTTTCATCGACGTTATCTCGTCGGTGTCTGAAGATATCGGGACCCGCGCAGTCATCTTGACCGGAGCCGGCCGCGGGTTCTGCTCAGGTATGGACCTGTCCGCCCGAGCGGAATTCCCCCCTCAGGACATTCCTCAGGCGACCGAATGGATGCGCGAACTCTTCAAAGGCGCCGTCGCATGGAGTGAGCTTCCGCAACCCACCATCGCGGCCATCAACGGTCCTGCGATCGGCGGCGGATTTGGATTCGCGCTGGCCAGCGACATCCGGATTGCCTCGCCGCAGGCCCGATTCGCCGCTACGTTCGTCAAGATCGCGATGGGGCCCGACGCGGGACTGTCTCACACTCTGCCCCGTGTGGTTGGGCACGCCAAGGCACTTGAACTCCTCCTCACCGCAGAGACCGTGGACGCCGACGAGGCGCTAGAGCTAGGCATTGTCTCTCAGGTGAGCGACGATCCGATTGCAGCTGCGATCACGCTCGCGCAGCGGTTCGCCGCAGTGCCCGACCATGTCAGTCGCAGAATCAAGGCCACCCTTCGGCAGTCGGCATCGGCGGATCTGCCAACCGCAATATCCGAGATCGAGGCGCCGGCTCAGGCCGAGCACTACTGTCACCCAGAGTTTTTCGCCAATGCTGGGCGTTGGCTCGACGCCCACGCCTAACGACGTAGGCCCGCATACGGCGGGATCAAACCCAGGAATCGAAGGAGTTTTCGTATGGCTGAAGCTGTCATCGTCGAGGCGGTCCGGTCGCCCATCGGGAAGCGCAACGGCGCCCTGTCGGGTGTACACCCGGCCGAACTCTCGGCCCAGGTGCTCAATGCCCTGGTGCAGCGCGCCGGCGTCGACCCCGCCCTCGTCGACGACGTGATCTGGGGCTGTGTCAGCCAGGCCGGCGAGCAGGCGGTCGACATTGCCCGCAATGCGGTGCTGACCGCCGGCTGGCCCGAGACCGTCCCTGGCGTCACCGTCGACCGCCAATGTGGGTCGAGCCAGCAGTCGGTGCACTTCGCCGCCGCCGGTGTGGTCGCCGGCCACTACGACGTCGTCGTCGCCGGTGGCGTCGAATCGATGTCGCGCACCCCGATGGGTTCCTCGCTCGCCAACGGTGGACACCCCTACCCGGAGCCCTTCCTCGCCCGTTATGACCACAAGACCCCCAGCCAGGGCACCGGCGCCGAGATGATGGCCGAGAAGTGGGGCCTGTCCCGCACCCAGCTCGACGAGTTCTCGTTGCGGTCGCACGAAAAGGCCGCTGCCGCACAGGATGCGGGCGCCTTCAAGGACCAGATCGTGGCCATCAAGGACCAGGACGGCAATATCGTGTCCGAGGACGGCGGCATCCGCCGCGGTGGCACCGTCGAGTCCATGGCCGCGATCAAGCCGGCCTTCAAGGAAGACGGCGTCATCCACGCCGGCAACTCGTCGCAGATTTCCGACGGCTCGGCCGCGCTGCTGATCATGTCCGCGGAGAAGGCAAAAGAGTTGGGGCTCAAGCCCCTTGCTCGCCTGCACACGGGTGTCCTGGCCGGTGCCGACCCGGTGATGATGCTCAGCGCCCCGATCCCCGCCACGCAGAAGGCGCTGGCCAAGTCCGGCCTGAGTGTCGGCGACATCGGCGTGTTCGAGGTCAACGAGGCCTTCGCCCCCGTTCCGATGGCGTGGCTCAAGGACATCGGCGCCGACGAGAGCCGGCTGAACCCGAACGGCGGCGCCATCGCCCTCGGACACCCGCTCGGTGGTTCCGGTGCGCGCATCATGACCACACTGCTGCACCACATGCGGGACAACAACATTCAGTACGGTTTCCAGACCATGTGTGAGGGCGGCGGCCAGGCCAACGCCACCATCCTCGAGCTGCTATAGCCGCCGGGGCTAATCGACTCGCGCGACAATACCCAGACAAGCGACGGCGGGTGGCCGGGAAGCCCAGCCACCCGCCGTCGCAAATGTGCCTATCGGGGCGCCATCCGAATGGCGCCATCGAGGCGAATGACTTCGCCGTTGAGCATCGGGTTCTCAACGATGTGCACGGCCAGCGCACCATACTCGTCGGGGTCACCGAGCCTACTGGGGTGCGGTACTTGCGCACCGAGAGATGCCTGGGCCTCACTGGGCAAGGACGCGAGCATGGGTGTCATGAAGATACCCGGCGCAATGGTGCAAACTCGGATCAGGCTGCGCGACAAGTCACGGGCAATCGGCAGCGTCATGCCCACGACACCGCCCTTGGACGCCGAGTATGCCGCCTGGCCGATCTGTCCATCAAAGGCGGCGACCGACGCCGTGTTGATGATGACTCCGCGCTCCTCACCGTTGACCGGTTCGGTCTTGGCAATGCGTTCAGCCGCCAGTCTGATTACGTTGAACGTGCCAATGAGGTTGATCTCGACAACTTTACGGAAATCGGCAAGTGGAAACGGACCCGCTTGGGCCAAGGTCTTGATGGCATTGGCGACGCCGGCGCAGTTGACGTTGATGCGTACGGGCCCGAGCGTTTCCGCAACATCCAGCGCCCGGTTGACATCGTCCTCATCGGTGACGTTGGCCGCGACGAACTTTGCCCGCTCCCCCAGATCGGACACGACCTGCTCACCCTTGAGGTCAATAACAACGACGCTTGCCCCCGCCGCCAGCAATCGTTTGGTTGTCGCGAGGCCGAGTCCCGACGCCCCACCCGTGACTACAGCCACCGAGTCCCTGATTTCCATGTGCGCAATGCTTCCTTTCATTTTTGGTGTTCGCCCTGCGAGCATCGAACGAGCCGGGTCGACGTCGCGACTCGTCAGAGCGGTCGAGTCTCGGCGCCCGTGGATACTTCAGTCGCGCATCGTCCAGCGCTCCGCATGTGCTGAACGGGATGTCGCTCGCTAGGCCAGATTCATGCCTTTGGCGATGATCTCGTTCATGATTTCCGTGGCGCCTCCGCCGATGCCCATGATGCGCGCATCGCGGTAATGTCGCTCGACCTCGGTCTCACGCATGTAGCCCATGCCACCGAAGATCTGAACCGCGTGATGAACCACGAATTCACACGCGAAAGTCGCGGTGTTCTTCGCCATTGCCACCTCGGTGCTGACTCGCTCTCCTGCGTTATAGCGCGCCGCGACATCTCGGACGAAGGCGCGAGCAGCGGTGACCTGCCGTGCCATCTCGGCAAGTTTGTGCCGGATGACCTGTCGATTGATCAGCGGCTCTCCGAAGGTGACACGATCGCGAGCCCAACTGGTAGCGAGGTCGACACACCGCTGAGCGATCGCGCACGCCTGAACACACATCAACAGCCGCTCACTGTCGAACCGCTGCATGATCTGGATAAAGCCGGTGCCTTCTGGCCCAACGAGATTGGCAAGGGGCACCCGGACATCGGTGAAGCTCAGTTCGGCGGTATCCGAGCAGAGGCAGCCCATCTTGTCCAACTTCCGGGTGACGGCGAAACCTGGGCTGTCGGTGTCGATCACGAGCAGCGAGACGCCCTTGTGCGGGTGATCGCCGGTACGCACTGCAGCGGTCACAAAATCGGCACGGCACCCGGACGTGATGAAGGTCTTGGCCCCATTGACGATGTAGGAGTCACCGTCGCGCACGGCGCTCGTCCGCAGTGCCGCAACGTCAGACCCACCGCCGGGTTCCGTGACCGCCAGCGCACCGATCTTGGCACCGTCAAGGGCCGGCTTGACGTAGCGTTCGATCTGGCTGGGGTCGCCCGCTGCCGCGATGTGTGGAGTGGCGATAGCGTGCGTCATGAGAGCGCCGCACAGTCCCGCACTCCCCCCGTGCAGAATGACTTCCTCGTTGAGGATCAGGAAGTCGAGGAACTCCCCCGCACCGCCCGCCGATTCGGGAAAACCCAGTCCGAGCAGACCGAGCTCACCGGCCTGCCGGTGCAGATCTCGCGGGACCTGCCCGGCCGATTCCCACTCGTCCAGGTAGGGCGCAATCCTGCGGTCGGTGAAATCGCCGACCAGTTGACGCAATTCACGGCGTTCTGCCGTGGCCCATGGCGTCATGCCGAAATACCTTCCTTGACCGATACCCTGACCGGCAGGGCTTCGATGCCGTTGATGAAATTGGAGCGTTGCCGCACCGGCGCGCCGGTGATCTGGACCGATCCGAACCGCTCATAGAGGGCCGGCAGGATGGTTCTGGCCTCCGCGCGCGCGACGGCATTACCGAGACAGAAATGCTGGCCTGCGCCGAACGCCAGATGTGGATTGTCGGTCCTGGCGATGTCGAATCGCTGGGCATCCTCGAAGACGTCTTCGTCGCGGTTCGCCGACGCGAAACTCAGCACGACCTTGTCGCCCGTCGCAATCTGCCGGCCGCCCAACTCGAAATCGGCCACAGCAGTACGGCGGAACTGCGTCACCGGTGAGTGATAGCGCAGCACTTCTTCAATAGCGGTGGGCCACAGTTCCGGATCGTTGCGCAACAAGCGCAGTTGGTCGGGGTGCTCGCCCATGAGCAGCACAAAGCCTGTCAGCAGGTTTCGTGTCGTCTCATTTCCAGCGATCACGAGCAGCTGGAAGAACCTGCGCAACGACTCGTCATCGAGCTGCTCACCGTCGACTTCGGCGTTCACCACGGTGCTCCAGACATCCTCGCCCGGATGCGCGCGCTTGTGCTTTGTCAGCTCGGCGGCGTAGGCGAACAACTCCATGAATGCCTTGCCGTAGGACTCGGGATTGGTGATCGCGGCGGGGTCACCGCCGCCGACCATCTCGTTCGTCCAGTCATAGAGCAGGCGTCGATCGCTGGACGGCACTCCCAACAGGTCGGCCAACACCAGGACTGGCATCTCCGCGGAAAACCGGTCGACAAGGTCGAATTCAGTATCAGGCTCAAGCGATTCCACAATCTGGCGCGCATGGTTGTGCATGGAATCAGCCATGTCGCGTACGACCCGCGGGGTGAACGCCTTGCCGACGATACGGCGCATCGTGGAATGTTCTGGCGGATCCTGGTTCAGCATCGCCTTGCGCGCTTCACGCAACAGGTGCGGCGGGCTGTCGCGAATGAACGTGCCGCCCGCATAGGAACTGAACACGTCCGGCCGCTTACCCGCGGTTACGACGTCGGCGTGTCGGGTGACCACCCAGAATCCTGGTCCGCCAGGAAAGACGCCGTCAGCGGGCTCGGCCGACCATGCCACCGGGTTCTCCCGGCGCAGGCGGGTGAACAGCTCGTGTGGGTAGCCGCGCTCATAGGTGGCGGGATTACCTAGGTCCAGCTCAATCATTGCGATGCCGCCTCAACAAATATCGGATAGCTTTCGCCGTCCTCCGGGTGCACGAACTCCGCTTTCAGTGCCACGCCACAGCGGGGTTCGTCGATGACGATTCGCGCATAAACCCAAGGCCCCTCCGACAATTCGACAATTCCGACGGTGTAGGGCACGACGTCGGTGTACGCCCGGTTGGGTGCCCGGTGCACGACCGTCCAGGACACGAGAGCCCCTGCACCACTCGCGGGCATCCACGACAGTTGGGTGCCGCGGCAGGCAGTACACACCTGAGCTTCCGGTGCCGACGCGTGAGTGCAGACGTCACAGGTCTTCAATAGCAATAGATCGTCATCGGCAGCGTCGAAGAACTCGCCACTTTTTGCGTCCCGATCGATCGGTGGCCATGCGTTTGTCATTGTGCCCCACCAAGAATCAGCGTGGCATGGTGCTCTAACACGCCGCCGTTCCCACTTACCATGATGACATCTCGCCTCTCGACTTGGCGCCCACCGGCCATTCCGCGGCCCTGCAATACGGCCTCGACGATCGGTGTGAATCCGGAGAGGTAGTACGCCGAGAGCTGCCCACCGCCGGTGTTGCACGGTAGGACACCACCGGGCCCGAGCGCGCCGTCAGCCACGAACGCGCCTCCTTCGCCCTTCCCGCAGAACCCGTAGTCCTCCAGCGTCACCAGGACGGTGAACGTGTAGCAGTCGTACAGCTGCAGCAGGTCCACGTCGCTGGTCGTGACGCCCGCCATGCGCAGGGCCGCGGGCCCGGCAGCGGCTGCGCCGGTGCGCAACCCAAAGTCGCTGTCATGCTCCATGATTCGACCTGGGTGGGCCTGACTCCAGCCGAGAATGTCAACCGGGGGCCGGGCGAGATCGCGCGCACGTTGGCTGCTGGTGACGATCACTGCTGCGGCACCGTTGGAGACGAGACAGATATCGAACAGATGCAGGGGTTCGGCGATGATCGGCGAAGCCTGATGGTGCTCGATTGTTATCGGCTCACGATATTGCGCGTTCGGGTTGAGTGCGGCCCAACTGCGCTGTGCGACCGCGATGGCGCCGAGCTGCTCACTGGTGGTGCCGAAGGCGGCGAAATGGCGCTGGGCGGCCAGCGCGTAGAAGAGGTTGGGCGTCACCATGCCGATACCCGCGTGGTAGCCGGCGAAACCACTGGGCCCCCTGCGGTTTCCAGTTTTCGGCGAACCGAAGGCATCCCGGCCCGAGCCGGTCTGTTTCAGCGGGGCGTCGGCGAATACGCAGGCCACTGTCGATGCTTCGCCGGCCGCGATGGCGGCTGCGGCGTAGGCGATCATCACGGCGGGGCTGGCGCCGAGCACAGAGACTTCTGCCAGGAGCGTCAGATCACGTAGCCCGAGGACCTTCTGGAGCGAGAGTTTCGGCGCGCCCTGGGTTCCCGGCGTGACAAGCAGTCCGTCCAGGTCACCCAGGTCCAGCCCGGCGTCCGCTACTGCGAGCCGAACCGCTTCAGCGGCAAGGTCGGTCGCGCTTCGGCCGTAGACTTTTCCGACGTCGGTCAGACCGAGGCCGGCGATCGCGGCGGCGGTCATGTACCGCTCCAGATCGGTGCCCGCTTTTCGGTGAATGCCCGGGGCCCTTCCTTGGCGTCGTTGGTGCGCATCACTGTCTTGGCTTCGCCATCAGACAGTGCCCACGCGGCCGCGCCGAAATCCGAGCCGGCGTCGCGCGCGGCGTAGGTGACCTGCTTGCTGGCCCGAACTGCCAGCGGCGCATTCGCGGCGATCACCTCGGCGAGTTCCAGTGCCGTATCGAGCACTTGCTCCGGTGCGACCACGCGATTGACCAGTCCCCAGCGCAGAGCCTCATCCGCCGACATCGGCGCTCCGGTGAGGGTCATCTCGAGCGCGATCGACAGCGGAATCCGCTTCGACAAGCGAAGCAGGCCGCCGCCAGCGGCAATGATCCCGCGCGTGACTTCGGGCAGGCCGAGGGTGGCCGACTCGCTCATGACCGCGAGATCACATGCCAGCAGCAGCTCAGTGCCGCCGCCGAGGGCGTATCCATTCACCGCCGCGATCAACGGCTTGGAGAGTCCGGACTTCAGGAATCCGCCGAAGCCGCGCTCCCGCTGCGACGGGTCGATCAACGGCCGGCCGGCGGCTACCTCCTTGAGGTCTGCGCCGGCGCTGAAGGCACGATCGCCGGCGCCGGTGAGTATCCCAACGCGCAAGTCCGGATCGGCGATCAGTTCGTCGATCGCATCCTGCACGGCCAGCGACATCGCTGCGGTGATCGCGTTCATCGCGTGCGGACGGTTCAGCGTGATGACGGCGACGTGGCCCACTCGGCGCAGCAGGGCCGGGGCTGCTTCTGCGGTCGTCACGCGTAGAGTTCCTCGATCTGGGCGGCGTACTTGGCGGCGATCGGTTTGCGCTTCAGCTTCGATGTCGGGGTCAATTCATCGCTACCGGGAGCGAAGAACGTCGGCAGGATGGTGAACCGCTTGATCTGCTCGACGCGTGCAAGCTTCGCATTGCCGGCCTCGACAGCCTTCGCGACGATGTCGCGGATCTTGGGCTCGGCGGCCATGACCGCCGGGTCCGCGCTGATCTGCAATTCGGCGGCGAAGGTGGTTGCAGCATCAGGATCCAGGGTGATCAACGCCACGTTGTACGGGCGCCCGTCGCCGATGGCAACCACCGGGCCAAGCAACGGTGAGGATGAAGCGATAGCGCCTTCGATGTTGGTCGGCGACATGTTCTTTCCGGCCGCGTTGATGATCAGCTCCTTTTTCCGGTCGACGATGCGCACATAGCCTTCGTCGTCGATCTCGGCGATGTCGCCCGAGTGCAGCCACCCGTCGGCGTCAATGGCCTCGGCGGTTTTCACGGGATTGTTGCGATAGCCCTTCATCACCGACGGTGCCCGCAAGAGCAGTTCACCGTCATCCGCAAGCCGCAGTTCAGCACCGGGCGGCGCCATACCGACCGTGCCTTGCCGAGCCATCGACGGCGGAGCTCCGGTGCCGAGACCGCACTCGGACATACCCCACATTTCGCTGACCGGTATGCCCAGTTTCTGGATGAAAGCGAAGTCGTCGGGTGCGATGGCCGCAGCGCCGGATAGCGCCCATTTCAGTCGATCAAGCCCGAGCCGCGTCCTGATCGCATCGAGGACGTGGGGTGCGCCGCCATCGAAACTGGCTTTGAGGCGGTCATCGGCATTCAGCTGCAACTGAACGCCAGTCTTGAGCTTCTCCCAGGTTCGCGGAACGGCGATGAAAAGCGAGGGATGCACCTGCGACAACACCGCCGGCAGCAGCTTGGCTTCGGCCAAGGTGATCAACTCGATACCGGCAAGCACGCCGAAGTAGTGGGTGAAGAATCGATCCGCCGCATGTGCCGATGGCAAGTACGAGATGAACGTATCGCCGGATGCATACGGGTAGAAGGCATTAACGGCTTCGGCCATCGCCATGGCACTGCGGTGCGTATGTTCGACGCCCTTGGGAGGTCCGGTGGTTCCCGACGTATAGATCAAACACAGCACATCATCGGGGTGCACCGCCTGCCACGCGGCCTCGAAGTCGAAGTAGTCGTCAGGCCGCAGCCGAGTTATATCGTCGTCCTCGATCACGAGGATGTGCTCGACCGGAGACTGGGCCGCCTTCACCTTGTCGACGTACTGACGCTCGGTCACCACGATGCGGGTGTCGGCATCGGTCAGCAGATATTCGATCTGCTCGGTCGGACACGTGTTGTAGATCGAGTAGGTTGTCGCACCCAGATGGGAGGCGGCTGCCTCGGTCAGGTTGAACTCCGGCCGATTGGTTAGCAGTGCGGCGAAGGTGTCCCCGCGTCGCAACCCCAGGGCCGCGAGGCCGCCGGCGATCCTTCGGACCTCGTCGGCGTATTGGCGCCAGGTGTAGGTGCGAGCTCCGTCCGCGCTGCGAAGCGCGACGGCATCACCCCGGGCAGCGACCATCTGTTGGAACGCTTGGGGCAAGGTCTGGGGTTGCGGCATGTTCTGGTCCCTCGTCAGTTCGGTGGCGTGGTGATAGTCCGGGTGTACGTCGGCCCGAGCGACAGCTGGCGATCGGTTGTGCCCGAACGGGATAGGTCCATCAGCCAGTTGACCTTCGTCCGTCTGAGCTGGACTGCCGGTCAACATTCGACGCAAGGAACCAGCCCGCGTCCCACAGTGCCTCTCGAGCGGCTTGCGAGAACCGAGCCAGTGCTTGGAACACATGGATCTGATCCGGCCACACCTGCAATCGGTGCGACACCCCGGCCCGAGACAATGCATCCGCCAGACGTTGCGAATCCGTCAGCAGGCACTCGGTGTCGCCCACCTGGATCAGCACCGGCGGCCAAGCGCGCAGGTCCGCATCCAGAACGGCGATGCGGGCATCGTCCAGAGCTGCTGCGCCGACGTAGGCTTGCAACATCTTGCAACCCAGTTTCGGAGACAAGATCGGGTCCCGTTGTAGCGCGTCGCGCTGCACGGCGCTCGCGCCGCTGAGGTCCAAACATGGCGAGAACAGCACTGCGGCCGCGGGCATCGGAAGTCGGCTTCGAGCCGCGTCATTCAGCACCGAACACGCCAGATGACCGCCCGCCGAGTCGGCGGCGAGCGTGATCCTGCTCGAGTCGTATCCGTGGGCCAGGAGGTGCCGGTACGCCGCGAGCGCGTCATCAGCAGCGGCCGGAAACGGATGCTCGGGTGCCACCCGGTACCGCAAGAGGAACACTGCCATCCCACTGGCCTCCGACAAGCGTCGGACCATGCCCTGGTGCGACCGGGTTGAGCCGAAGACGAATCCGCCTCCGTGCAGATAAAGTACGACGCCGCGGTCTGCCGACGCGCTTGGCGCGATGATCCACGTACCCTGCGGCGCTCCACCGGCGATGTCCTGGTCGACTTGAGCTGCCCACGGCTTACGAAACAGCCCCGCGCCATCGGCGGTGCGCCGCAGCAATGCCAGCTGAAAGCCCTTCGGCTCCATTCGGTCTTGCAGGAGCCGGACGGTCCGTCCGATCGCCTTCAGCAGATGAATTCGCATTTGTTTGCACTCCATTGTGCTCGATTCCGCTCAGGCGGGCAGGTAGATGGACTTGGTGGACTGGTAGGCGAGTAGCCCTTCGGGACCTAGCTCGCGACCGAGGCCACTGGACTTCACCCCGCCGAAGGGCGCGCCGTGATCCATCGTGAACCCGTTGACTCCCACACTTCCCGTATGAACCCGTCGCGCGACATCCATACCCCGACCGGGGTCACTGGTCCACACCGTGCCGCCCAGACCGAACTCCGAATCGTTGGCGATCCGCACGGCATCGTCAACAGTGTCGTATGGAATCACCGCCAGCACCGGCCCGAAGATTTCTTCACGAGCGATGGTGGCGTCGTTATCGATATCGGCGAAGATCGTCGGCTCGACAAACCAGCCCTTGTCGCGCCCCCGAGGCCGGTTCCCGCCCGTGGTGATGGTGCCGCCCTCGGCTATTCCTTTGGCGATGTAGCCTTCCACCACCTCACGTTGGCGGGCGCTGGCCAGTGGCCCGATCACAGTGCCCGGGTCGAGCGCATCGCCGATGGGCAGCGACGACGCCAACGCGGTGAAGGCATCGACGATCTCCCGATAGCGCTTGCGCGGGGCCAGAATTCGGGTGCTGATGTAGCAGCTCTGCCCCTGGTTGAGCAGGGTGCTCGCGAACATGCCCTTCATCGCGACGCTCAGATCGACGTCATCGAGGATGATGCCCGCGGACTTACCACCCAGCTCCAGCGTGACCGGTCGCAGCAGTCGCGCACAAGCTTCGGCGATGGTGCGGCCGGCGCCTGTGGAGCCGGTGAATGCCACCTTGTCCACTCCTGGATGAGCGACGAGGTGTGCCCCGGCGCCGCGCCCCGAGCCGGGGACGATGTTGAGCACACCGGGCGGAAGCTCTGCCGCGAGAGCGGCTTCGGCGACCAGCATCGCGTCAAGCACTGTTTCCGACGACGGCTTGAGCACCACGGTGCACCCCGCCGCCAGCGCGGGGGCCAACTTGAAGAACGACAGCGTCTGCGGGAAGTTCCACGGGACCACAGCCCCGACAACGCCGATCGGATCCCGACGCACCACCGTGGTGCCGGTGACCAGTGACGCCCTGCGCTCCTCGATATCGTTGCAACGCACCAAATCTGCGTAGTAGCGCAGCAGTGTTGCCGGGACCTTCGCCTCGGTTTGGCGGGAAATCCGGATGGGCATGCCGTTTTGGCTACTGACGGCCCGCGCGATGCTATCGGCGCGTGCGACCAGTTCATCGGCGAATCGATCCAGTTTTTCGGCACGCCGCGATGGCTCCCAGTGGGCCCAGCCCTGCGGATCATCGAAGGCTTGGCGTGCGGCTGCTACCGCCCAGTCGACATCGGTGGCCTCGGCGGCGGCAACCGCACCGAGCGGTTCCTCGGTACTGGCCGAACAGACCTCGATTCGCCGCGATGTCGATGGCTCCACCCATTGGCCACCGATGAACAGCGCGTCGTACGCCGCCTTGTCGTCGGACATCAGCACTCCTGCAGTCGAAGGGCGCCGGTCGGGCAATTGTCGACCGCCGTCTGCACCTGGGCCTGTTCGTCGTCGGCGATATCCTCGCGGGCGAGAGTCAGTACGCCGTCGTCATCGATCTGGAAAATCTCGGGCAGCAAGGATTCACAGAGTCCGATGCTGGCGCACCGCGTTCGATCGACACTGAGCTTCATACCTGTCAGTAGACCCGTGGTCGGCATCGCGGGACCAGACCGTTGACCATTCGCTAGCCGTTCGGTCACCAAATCTGGCCAGTTGATGCGATGCCGCCGTGGATGGCGGACAGATAGCGTCGGATTATCCCAATCGAGGAGGCAACGATGCTGGCGCAGGCAGCCGTATTGGACGGTCCCACTGCCGAATTCACGGTGCGCGGCATCGAGGTCCGCGAGCCGCGCCCGGGCGAGGTATTGGTGGCCGTTCGGGCCGTCGGGATGTGTCACACCGACATCACGGCGCGGCACTCGCCGATACCGCTCGCATTCCCGGTTGTGTTGGGACACGAGGGCGCGGGAGTCGTCGAAGCCGTCGGTTCGGGCGTTACCGCAGTGCAGGCGGGCGACCGGGTCGTGCTGACCTACGACTCGTGCGGCGATTGCGACAACTGCCACACCGGCCAACCCGGATATTGCACAGAATTCTTCGGCCGCAACATGACTGGCCGTGGCCTCGGCTGCTCGTCGCCACTGCGGTGCGACGGCGAGGAGATCAACGGTCGCTGGTTCGGGCAGTCGTCGTTTGCGACTCATGCCATCGTCGGTGAACGATGTCTGGTCAAGGTCGGCGATGAGCTGCCATTCAGCGAGCTGGCGCCGCTGGGCTGTGGTGTGCAGACCGGCGTCGGCGCCGTAGTGCACACGCTCGGCCTCCGCTTCGGCCAGTCGCTTGTGGTGTATGGAGCTGGAGCGGTCGGCCTTTCGGCAGTAATGGCCGCGCACGCCAGCGGTGCGCGCGAGGTCATCGCGGTCGACCTCCACGAAAGTCGTCGCGAGCTGGCGCTGGAACTTGGCGCCACACGCGTGTATGACGGATCCGACCCCGAATTGGCGGCGCAGGTGCGTGCTGTCACGGGCGGATGCGATTTCGCGCTCGACACCACCGGAGTGCCGGCGGTGATGAACACGGCACTGACCACATTGCGTAGTAGGGGCATGCTTGGCATCGTGGGCAGCACTGCCCCCAAGTTGAGTTTCGCCACCGGCGCCATGGCGACCAAACGCATTGCTTTCCTGTTCGAAGGTGACACCGCCCCAAAACAATTCATTCCGCAACTGATCGCGCTGCGACTTGCCGGCCGTCTGCCGTACGACCGGCTGATCACCACATTCGACTTCGCCGACATCAACGATGCCGAAGCCGCATCGATCGACGGATCGGTCGTCAAACCTGTTCTGGTGATGTGAGATTCGTGGCGCTCTGATCACACCATCTTCTGGGCAGCTTCCAGAAAGTCGGTGAGGGCAGCGGCGGTTGCCTTGCGGCCGCGGCTGCTCTCGCCGGCAGCCCACCGGGGAAGGAACTCGCTCCACATGCAGACCAAGAGTGTTGCGCGAATCTCGGCCACTGCCGGCTTCATGCCGGAATTCTCGAGAGACCTACGCACCTTGCGGACCTGACGCACGAAAACTGCATCGGCCCAGCGCCGAACAGCAGGATCGACGGCAGCAGCCGCTTGAGCATGGTTCCAGATTCGGCCAAGCTTGCGCCACGCGGTGAGCGTGTGCTCGTATGCAGCCTCTGTCTCGGCACGTGTGTTTGCTGCGGCGAATTCGCGGAAGAGCTCGAGTTCACCTGGCAGGAGGTCCCGCAGCGCCGCCTGGAGAATCTCCGACTTACTGTCGAAGTGCAGATAGATGGTGCCGCGATTCAGATTTGCGCGTCCGGCGATGTCTTCCATTGTGGCGCCGGCGAAGTCGCGCTCATCGAAGACGTCGAGAGCCGCTTCGATCACCCTGCGGCGTGTCAGTTCCCGTTGCAACTGCCGCAGTGACGTTTTTTGTGCGGGGCGTTCGGCTGCGGACCGCGGCCGGCGGCGACCTTGAGGGGCACTGCGAGTCATCTCCCCCACTGACTTCGACCCATCCTTCGATTTCTTCCGCTCGTTTGAGATTACTCAGCAGGTCATCGTCCAGCGATGTCTCAAGCAGGTCCTTCGACGCCACGCACGCGGTCCTCGTATGCCTTGCGTTGAGCCACATCGACGTCGTCGACGAACAGTTTTTCGCTCCCGAGAGCCCTGGTGAGCGCCTCGTAGATGCCGCGAGGTACGAATCTCGACGTCGCCACCAGCAGACCGGCGACCCGAGGAACGTCTACCCGCGCTTTGGGCTTGCGAATGACGCCCACGATCGCATCGGCGATGTCCTCGGGCTCGGCATTCTTCAGCCCCTTCGGCCCGTGGGTCCCCGCAATCAGTTCGGTGTTGGTGAACGCGGGCAGCACTGCCGAGAATTTCACGCCCGAAGTCCGGTACTCCAAACGCGCACAATGGGTGAACTGTAATGCCGCGGCCTTGCTAGCGACGTACGTGGCCAGCCCCGGCGCCGGCCCTTCCGCGGCAAGCGAAGAAACATTGATCACATGACCGCTTCGGCGGGCGACCATGCGGCGGGCGGCAAGCTTGCTGCCGATGATCACGCCCATCACGTTGATATCGAGAATGCGGCGGGTAACCGCGTCGGGTTCGTCGATGATCTTGCCGACCGGCATGACTCCGGCATTGTTGATCAGCACGTCGATGGGCCCGAGTTCCCGCTCGACGCGGTCGAGAAATTCGGCAAACGAATTGGAGTCGGTCACATCTAGTTTCGCGGCCAATGGCAGTCCGAGCTCGGCGCCGGTGTCCTTGACCTTCAGCTCATCGATGTCACCGATCGCTACGCGTGCGCCGAGCCGGTGCAACGCGCCGGCGGTGGCGAGCCCAATGCCCCGTGCGCCTCCGGTGATCACGATGACCTTGTCGCGAATTGCGTTGTCCGACATCTACTTGCCTCCGTCGCTGATTCCGAGTCGACGCCCGCCGCGCGCGGCCAGGGCGCGCATGATCGTCGTCGCGATCTTGAATTTGGCCGGCGAGTACGGATACCAGATGAGTTCCTTCTTCTGGGTCGGGATGCGGGGCGTCGTGATGACCTGCTTGCGGCAGTACTTCCGGATACCGTCGGCTCCGCCCCAGCGCGCACCGATGCCCGACTCTTTCCAGCCGCCCATCGGTAGCGCGAAAGCGAAGAAGTTGGACCCCATGTCGTTGATGTTCACCGCGCCTGCTTCGATACGCCGCGCAACTCGCTCGGCACGGGCCTTGTCGCCGCTCCAGACTGTGGCAGACAACCCGTAGCGCGAGTCATTGGCCAGTGTGACGGCCTCGTCCTCGTCGGCGACCCGGATTATCGGCAACACCGGTCCAAAAGTCTCCTCTCGGACGCACGACATCGACTGTTGCACGTCCACCAGAACGGTTGGCTCGTAGAACGTGCCGGTGCCGGTGGGTTTCCCACCTGTCAGCACACGCGCACCCGCGGCGACGGCCTCGTCGACGTGGCGCGCGACGATGTCGCGCTGGGCCATCGTGGCCATCGGTCCGATGTCGAATTCCGGTTTCGGTCCGTCCTGTCCCTGCCGCAGCTCCCGGACGCACTGCACGACCTTGGCGACGAACTCGTCATGGACCGAGTCCTCCACGTACACACGCTCGATCGACACACACACCTGGCCCGCGTTCAACAGTGCGCCGTAGGTGATGCCGTTGGCTGCCCGGTCCAGATCGGCATCGGCGAGCACGATCGCCGGGTCCTTACCTCCCAGCTCCAGGCTGCACGGGATGAGCCGTTCGGCGCACGCACGCGCGATCGCCCGGCCCGTGGCCACCGAGCCGGTGAATGCCACGTAATCGACGGAATCCACTACGGCAGCACCGGTTTCGCCCCCACCAGTGACGACTGCGAGCACCTTCGGCGCCCCGATCTCGGTCCAGCCGCGGGCGAGCTCCAGCGCTGCCAGTGGCGTCACCTCTGACGGCTTGATCAGCACCGCCGCGCCGGCCGCCAACGCCGGGATCGCGTCGTAGACCGGCATGAGCATCGGGAAATTCCATGGCGAAATGACGCCGACTACTGGGAACGGCCGGTAGATCGTCGTGAGCCGCTTTACTTTTCCGAGCGCGTTGTGGGCCGACGGGTGCGTGTCACGTAGGAATCCGGCCGCGCTTGTCGCGTAATAGTTGATGAGATCAGTCGCCATCGGCACCTCGAAACTGGTCTCCAGGCGCGGCTTACCGGTCTCCGACTGCAGGACATCGCCGATACGTTCGGCGTTGTCGTACAGCCAATTCTGGAATCGGCGCAGCCAGCGTTCACGCCCCCTCGGTCCGATGGCCTCCCATTCCCGTTGCGCAGCACGAAGGTCGGCGACCGTGGCCGCGATTGACTCTGCCGTCTCGATGGGGACTTCGCCGACGATCCGACCGTCTGCGGGGTTTCGTACCACGATGGTGCTTGCAGCCAGGGTTTCGCTCTCCACGGGATGGGTCTCTTTCGCTGACAGTTACGCGCGGGGACCCGTGTGCATGGGCATGCTGCGGATCGCGTTCATGAAGTGGCCCGGGATGTAGCTGGGCTGAGCCACGGTCAATTCCGGATACGTCGTGAGCAGCCGGGTGAACAATGCGCGCAATTGTGCCTTCGCAATCGGGGCGCCCATACAGTAGTGGGCACCTCCCCCGCCGAAACCGAGATGGTCGTTGGGATTGCGCAGGATGTCGAACGCGTCGGGATTCTCGAACACCTGCTCATCGCGATTGCCCGACGAATACAAGAGCACGACCTTTTCGCCCTTCCGGATCGCCTGACCGCCGAGCTCGGTGTCGCAGGTCGCGGTCCGGGCGAACGTCATCACGGGAGTGGAATGACGGACGAATTCCTCGATCGCCGAGTTGATCCGGCCCGGCAGGTCGGCCAGCAGTAGAGCGCGCTGGTAGGGATTACGGGTGAGTTCGTACATCGCCGCCGACGTGGTTTGGCGGGTGGTGTCGTTGCCCGCGCTGGCGAGCAGCACGAAGAACGCCCCGATCTCGGCGTCGCTCAGTTTTTCGCCATCGAGCTCGGCTTCGACAAGCGCCGAGATCAGATCGTCGGCCGGATGGGTGCGCCGGTGCTCGGCCATCTCCATCGCGTAGGTGGCGAGAACGACGACGCCGCCGAACAGCACCTCCAACCCTTCCCTGCCCTCGAGGTATTCCTCGTCCGAACTGGACACCATGTCTTCCACCGCGGTCAGCATCGTCTCGCGGTCGGCCTCGGGGACGCCGAGCATGCGCGCGATCGTCATCGCCGGCAGGCGCATCGATACCCGCTGGACGAAGTCGCCGCCCTCGTCTTCAGCGAGTTGATCGACGACGGCCTGCGCGTCGTGTTCGATCTGGTCCGTGATCTGGCGCACGGCACGCATGCTGAACGCCTTCTGCACCAGCCCACGAACACTCGCATGCCGGGGATTGTCCATACCGAGGAACGACGCCGCCGCCTCGAGCATCTCGGGCGGAAGACTGTCGAGGTGAATCCCCTGCGACGAGCAGAAGGTTTCGTGATCCCGCGAGACGCGCCGAATGTCGGCGTGGCTGAGCGCTGCCCAGAATCCGTCCTCCGGGTCCGGTTCGGGGAACACCGGCGTGGCCGGCTGACGCACCCAGCGCACCGGCTGCTCCGCTCGGAGCTCGGCAAAGATCCTGGCGCGGGTGTCGGGATCCTGCGACCAGAATCCGTAGTCCGACAGGTCGGTGATCGTCTGTTGCTGCACTTCGCTCTCCTGGGTACGCGGCGTCACGCCGACGGTGTTGCGGCGTCTTTTTCCGCCGTCAGCTGTTCGTACAACGGGTACACCGGCTTGGCCGCCGGAATCAGTTTGAGCACCTTGGCGACTGCGCCTTCCACCTTCACCTGGCCGCGTGCCAGCGCAACCGCGGCATTCAGCTTGCCGCGCCAGAACTTATCGCCGTCGTCGGCCGACATCCGCATCGTGACATCCGGTACGACGTCGGTGTCACCCTCGAAAACCTCGATCGCCGGATCGCGCAGCACCAGTGTGAGCGCCGCGGACGGTTCGTGGAACTCGTAACGCAGAACCATGTCGGCCGCGCGCAGCTTGGGACCCGCCTCCGGATGGTCGTTCGCGAGCCGGAATGCTCCGCCGATATACCTGAACACCTCGCCCGCGTCGGCGAAATACGGCATGGTCGTCCTTTCGATAAGGCGAAACGCCTTGACTGTGAATGTAATCCCACTCACGGCCTATGCGATAGTAGGCTGCTCGTATATTGAGTGTACATGCTGTTGATTGACTAGCAAGAGTGTTGACATACCGCCGCCGCACCGCAATGCTGGCTACTGCGATCACACGGAATGGGATGGGATGGGCATGACAGTTACCGCTCGCATCGACAAAGACATCTGCATGAGTTCCGGTATCTGCGTGTCCAACTACGCCGAAACGTTCCGGTTGGACGCCGACGAACTTGCCGAGCCGATCGATGGTGGCATTGCGCTGACACTTGAGCAGTTGCGATCGGCGGTCGGTACCTGTCCGTCCGGAGCGATCGAGCTGCTGCGTGACGGCGTTCCGATCGATGACTGACCAATGGAGAACTCAGTGTCCTTATCGCCTTTGCCGGCCATATCTGCCTTTGCCCGTCGATTCCCCGACAAGCCGGCGACCATCTCGGGCAGCACCGGCGACGTCGTGACCTTCGGCGAACTGGACTCCGAATCACAGCTGTTGGCAAGGTATTTCACAGCCCGTGGGCTGCAGCCAGGCGACGTTGTCGCTCTGCTGTTGAAGAACACTCCCGGCTATCTCAATGTCAGCTGGGGTGCCGAGCGCAGCGGGCTGATATTCGTTCCGGTCAACTGGCACCTGGGCCCCGCCGAGGCGGCCTACATCGTGTCCAACAGCGGCGCGAAGGCACTCATCGCGTCGGCCGAGCTCACATCACTGGCCGAAGTCGTCGCCGCGTCGAATCCCCAGCTTGCCGTCACACTTGCCGTCGACGGCAGCATCCCCGGATTCGACGACTACGAGGTGGCCCTGGACTCTGTCGCGCCCGGCGTGGATTCGCACGAGCGCCAAGGCGCATACATGTTCTATTCCTCGGGCACGACCGGTTCGCCCAAGGGGATCATGCCCGCGGTCCCTGACGCCCCGTTCGGGGCCGGACTGCCCATTGAATCGTTGTTGAAGGCGCAGTTCGGCTTTGGCGAAGATACCGTGTACCTCAGCCTCGGCCCGCTCTACCACAGTGCGCCGCAAGGCTGGTCGCTCGGCACGCAGTCCCACGGGGGCACGACGGTGATCGTCGACAGCTTTGACGCCGAGCAGACCCTTGCGTTGATCGAGCAATACCGCGTGACGCACGTCCAGATGGTTCCGACAATGTTCGTACGCATGCTGAAGTTGCCGCAGGACGTGCGCGACCGCTACGACCTGTCGAGCTTGCGACTGGTGTTTCACGCAGCTGCGCCGTGTCCGCCGGACGTCAAGGAGCGCATGATCGAATGGCTCGGCCCGTGCGTGATCGAGTTCTATTCAGCCAGCGAGTTCAACTCGCTGTTCGTCATCGACAGCGCCTCGTGGCTGACACATCGCGGCTCGGTGGGGCGGGCTGTGGTCGGTACCCCGCATATCCTCGATGACGACGGCAACCAGCTGCCCGTCGGCGAAGTCGGCGAGATTTGGATCGAGAACGGTAACCGGTTCGAATACCACGGCGAGCCCGCCAAGACCGCCGCCGCCTACAACGAACGCGGTTGGAGCACTCTCGGCGATCTGGGTAGCCTCGACGCAGAGGGCTATCTATACCTGTCGGACCGGCGGACCGATCTCATCATCAGCGGCGGAGTGAATATCTATCCGCGCGAGATCGAAGACACCCTGGTGCTGCATGAGGCGATTGCCGATGTTGCCGTTCTCGGAGTTCCCGACGACGAAATGGGTCAGCAGGTCAAAGCGGTTGTGCAGTTGGCCCCTGGCCATGTCGCCGGCGCGCCGATGGAAGCCGAGATCATCGACTACTGCCTGGCCCGGCTCGCGAAGTTCAAATGCCCCCGCTCAGTCGATTTCGCGGACGAGCTCCCGCGGCTCCCAAGCGGAAAACTGCTGCGCCGCAATCTTTCCGAAAAATACGTCACCAACGGATTCCCCCGGTAGGGATGGCGGACGCCTCGGTTCCCGAAGCCGATTCGGCACACAGCCGATCGGCGGCCGAACAGCGGTTGCCGCTGCGGGAAGTGCAGAAGCAGCTCACCCGCGAACGGGTGATCGATGCCGCGATGGAGGTGTTCGGCGAGCGGGGCTTCGGCCCCACCACCATGAACGACATCGCGGCGCGCGCCAATCTCAACCGTGGCACGATCTATCTCCACTTCGCCGACAAATCGGGCATCATCCACGCCGCCCTGGACGCCCTCGCGCCAGAGGAATTGGCCATCTACGCGGCCGCCGAAACCGCCACCACGCGAAGCGAACTCGAGACGATCATGGATCACGCTGTCGAGGTCTGGGTCACTGGCCTGGGCCGAATCTGGCGGCACATGCGCGACGCCGTGGCGCTCGATCCGGCGGTACGGAACTGGCGGGACGAATTCGTCGATCGTCAGGTGTTGAGGGTGTGCGAAGTCCTCGAACACTTCGGGGTGCAACCGTACGAGCGCCGGTATGCGCGCTCTTTGCTCTTGGTCTGCATGTGGAACGACTTCGTGGCCAACGTGTGCGACCGGACGACAGCCGATCGTCGGGCGACCGTAGCTGCGTTGGCCGACTTCTTCTTCGCAGCCACGGGCGCCACGGTGTCAGACGAGTTGCCCTGACGCCGATCCAGCCTGCTCGACCGACTTCGCCGGCACCGCCGACATCGCACGCTCTGTCATCGCGGCGATGGTGAGGCTCGGGTTGGCGCCCACGTTCCACGGCACTGTTGAGCCGTCGCACACCAGCATGTTGCGGTAGCCCCAGACCTGGTGGTTGCCATCGATGACGCTGTTGTCCGGCGAAGTCCCGATCACGGCGCCGCCCAGAATGTGAGCGGTGACCGTGGTGTTGAGGAGGGCCTCCGGCACCAGGGTCTGCGGGACGGCGTCGAGTTCCTCGGCCATCAGCTTGATCGCTTCGTGCACTTCGGGAATGAATGTCGGGATCGGGTGCAGTGGGTCCGGGCGAGTGTTCATGCGAGTGCCGAGACCGAGGCGGCGCTTACGTGTCTCGAAGCTGAGCTTGCCCTCGATGTCCTGCATGGCGCCAAAGACCATTGAACGGCGCGACCAGCCGACCGGGTTGGTGACGCGGGCCGCGTCGATCGGGTGGCGCATGATGGCGGCCAGCATCTTCAGCGGACGGGTCACTCGGGTCCCGTTGGGCGTGAGAGGCGCGAACAGGAACTTCATCGAATCGCCTCCCGAGCCGAATGCGACGGTCTCCATATGCATGCTCGGCAGCGGGTGCGCGCTGCCGGTGATCGACACGCCGCCGAGGCCGAGCTCGACGTTGCGGTCACGCGGCGTCAGCGCTGTCAGCGATTCAGAGTTGGTGCGCACCTGCTCGCCGACCTGATCGCTCAGCAGCGGCAACATGCCGCGCACCTTGCAGTCACCGAGCAGCTTGTTGGTGCCGATGGCGCCAGCGGCGAAAACCACGCCACGAGAACGGATTACGCGCCTCTGCCGCCAGCCGAACACGCCGGGGCGGTGCGCAACGATCGCGTAGCCGTCCGAGCCGTCCGCGGCACCGATCGGCCTGACCTCCGATACCTGCATTTCAGGTTCCACCCGAGTGCCCCGGCGTTCAGCGAGCCAGAGATAGTTCTTGTCCAGACTGTTTTTTGCGTTGTGGCGACAGCCGATCAGGCACTCCGCGCAGCCGAGGCAGCCTGTCCGATCCGGCCCTTGGCCGCCGAAGAATGGATCGGGCACCGTTACGCCGGGCTCACCGAGGAAGATGCCGACCCGAGTCGGGTGACAGGTATCGCCGTAGCCGAGTCGGTCGGCCGCACGCTTGACGACCGCATCGCGAGGGGTCAGCCGCGGGTTGTCGACGACTCCGAGCATTCGTTCGGCCTCCCGGTAATGCGGGTCGAGGTCGACATGCTCGCCGACTGCGTCGGTCAGGCGGGACTGGAACTCCTCGCTGCCGCGATAGAGCGTCGCGCCGTAGACCAGACTGCCGCCGCCGACACCGGCGCCGCTGAGGATCGCGACGTCCCTGAACAGCGACATCCGCATGATGCCGCGCAGACCCAGTCGCGGGGCGAAGAGCAAGTCCCGGACTTTCCAGCCGGACGTCGGAAGGTCGGTGCTAGCGAACCGGCGGCCGCTCTCCAGCACGCACACCGAATAGCCGCGTTCGCTCAAGCGCAGTGCCGAGACACTGCCGCCGAACCCCGAGCCGATCACGACCCAGTCGAAATCGTGTTCCTGACTGACGGCACCCACCAAACCTCCAACACAGAGTCTCTAAACGAGTCAATACGTTAACTTACTGAACACGGTGTTGACCGTCAATGGACGATCGGTCAGACTGGCGGTATGGAAAGCAATTCGCCGCAATTCGATGTTCTCGTAGTCGGAGCGGGATTCTCCGGTCTCTACGCCCTGCACCTCCTGCGCGGCCGAGGGCTCAAGGTTCGGGTGCTCGATTCGGCACCCGAGGTCGGTGGCACCTGGTACTGGAACGCCTACCCGGGCGCACGTTGCGACGTCGAAAGCGCTGACTACTCCTACTCGTTCTCCCCAGAACTGGACCAGGAATGGGAATGGAGTGAGCGCTACGCCGCGCAGCCGGAAATCCTGCGCTACCTCAACCACGTCGCCGACCGATTCGCATTGCGCGACGACATTCTGCTCAACACGACCGTCCAATCGGCGACCTACGACGAAACCGCCGCTGAATGGACACTGACCACCGATTCCGGGACGCTGCGGGCGCGCTACTGCGTGTTCGCCACCGGCGGATTGTCAGCGCCATTGGCGCCGCCGTTCGATGGTGCGGAGACGTTCGCCGGCGAGTCGTACATGACGGCGACGTGGCCGCAGGGTGGAGTCGACTTCAAAGGCAAGAGGGTTGCCGTGATCGGCACCGGCGCGAGCGGGATCCAGTCGGTACCCGAAATCGCCGCCGATGCAGCGCATGTCACCGTCCTGCAGCGCACCCCGAACTTCAGCGTCCTCGGCCGCAACCGCGACCTCGATGCCACTGAAATCGCCGAGCAGAAGGCGACCTACCCCGAGCGGCGAAAGCGACAGCGCGCATCCTATGGCGGGACGAGCACCGAACCGCATCTCCGCCGCGCGGCAGAATGCACGCCGGACGAGCAACTCGAAGAACTGCGCCGCCGGTCCGCAGAAGGTGGCGCCCTCACATACGTGGGCGCGTTCCGCGACGTATTGACCGACCTCGACTCCAACCGGGTCGTCGCCGACTTCATCCGGTCTGACATCCGTTCGCGCGTAACCGATCCCGAGCTTGTCGACCTGGTGACGCCAACCGACCATCCCTTCGCCGGCAAGCGTCCGTGCGTCGACCACGGTTACTTCGAGGCCCTGTGCCGCGACAATGTCGACGTCGTCAACGTACGAGACAATCCGATCGCTGCGATCGAGCCGACCGGTATCCGGCTCGCCGACGGCACGTTCATCGACGTCGACATCATCGTCTACGCCATCGGCTACGACGCCATCTCCGGCGCGCTACTGCGCATCGATATCCAGGGCCGCAATGGAATTCGGCTTCGCGAGGCCTGGGCGCAGGGCCCCACAAGCTACTTGGGTCTGGCGATCGCGGGCTTCCCGAATCTGTTCACCGTGGCCGGCCCCGGCGGGCCACTCGGACTGACCATGATGGTCGCGTTGGCCGAACAGAACATCGAGTGGATCGCCGATTGCATCACTGACCTCGACGCTCGCGGCGTCCAGGCCATCGAGGCGACCCCCGAAGCACAGCAGCGCTGGACCGAGGAGGTCGAACAGCGAGCGCAGCGCAGCGTCTTCGCAGCGGCCCCGAATTCGTACTACACCGGCGCGAACGTCCCCGGCAAACCCCGGCGCTTCTCGATCTACCTCGGTGGATTCGCCCGCTATCAAGCGATTTGCAACGCCGTCGCAGCTGAGGACTACGACGGATTCAACGAACTGACTGTTGCGAACGCCCGTTGATCACTGACTCGGCACCGGCGCCGGTACCCACTGCTCGAATGGAGAATTAGGCAGATGCTGAGCACGATGCAGGACGAGCCCCTCTCGCTTGCAACACTTCTCAGATACGGAACCACCGTGCACGCGGAAGCCACGGTGTCTACCTGGACCGGTGACCGAACCCGGCCGATGAGCTACGGCGACCTCGGTGTGGAGGCAGCTCGGCTGGCAAATGCGCTACGCGGCTTGGGCATCGAAGAGGGCGACCTCGTCGGCACCTTCATGTGGAACAACAACGAGCACATGGTTGTCTACGGTGCGGTGCCGGCGATGGGTGCGGTGTTGCACACCCTGAATATCCGGTTGATCCCTGAGCAGCTGATCTTCGTCGTCAATCACGCCGCGGACAAGGTGATCATCGTCGACGCATCGTTGGTCCCGATGTTCATCGAGTACCTGCCGTCATTGCCGACGGTGCGCCACGTCATCGTTGCCAATGGTGATGCGTCGGCGCTGGAGGCGCCCAAAGGTGTAGCGGTGCATTCATACGCCGAGTTGTTGGATGGTCAGGCGGATCATTTCACCTGGCCGCACATCGACGAACGTTCGGCAGCGGCAATGTGTTACACGTCCGGCACAACGGGCGACCCCAAGGGCGTCGCCTATTCGCACCGATCGATGTACCTGCATTCGATGCAGGTCACCTCGACCAATGGAATGGCGCTCTCACAGGCGGACAAGGCACTGGTGATCGTGCCCCAGTTCCACGCAATGTCATGGGGCATACCGCATGCCGCACTCATGGTCGGCGCCTCGCTAGTGATGCCCGACCGGTTTCTGCAGCCTGAACCGATCACCACGATCATGGCCGCAGAGAAGCCGACCTTCGCCGCTGCGGTACCCACCATCTGGAACGGATTGCTGGCGCACCTCGACGCACATCCGCAGGACATCTCCCACCTGCGAGAGGTCGTCGTCGGTGGTTCCGCCGCAGCGCCGGCGCTGATGCACGCTTTCGAAGAGCGCTACCGGGTGCCGATCCTGCATGCGTGGGGCATGACCGAGACGTCCCCCTTGGGCAGTGTCGCGCGACCGCCTGCGTCCGCCGAGGGCCGGCATCGGTGGGCATATCGTTACACGCAAGGCAGGTTTCCGTCCCTGGTGCGGGCCCGATTGGTCGACGGTGATGGAGCGATTGTGCCCAGCGACGGAAACTCGCCGGGCGAGTTGGAAGTTCGCGGCCCGTGGATCACGGCGACGTACTACTCCCCTGACGATTCAGCCATCGACCCGGAGAAGTTCCGTGACGGCTGGCTGCGCACCGGCGACATCGGAACCATCACCGTCGATGGATTTCTCACGATCCTGGACCGGTCGAAAGATGTGATCAAGTCGGGCGGTGAATGGATTTCGTCGGTCGAACTGGAGAACGCCGTGATGGCGCATCCGGCGGTCGCCGAAGCAGCGGTCATCGGTGTGCCCGACGATAAGTGGGACGAGCGGCCGCTGGTCGCCGTGGTAGCACAGCAGGGCACATCGGTGACCGTCGACGAGCTGCGCGATTACTTGGCCGACAGGGTCGCGAAATGGCAGATACCCGACAGCTGGACGTTTGTGGACGAAGTGCCGAAGACCAGTGTCGGGAAGTTCGACAAGAAGGTGCTGCGCGCGCGTTTCGCACGTGGTGACCTGACGATATGCGGGCGATCTGAGGCCTGAGTTCCGCGTCGGACAACCAGCGGAGCTGGCATGAACCCAAAACTCTTGTTCCGCAACACATTTTTGAGGAGCGTGGCGATTCCTGGCACCCCGTCGTCAAACCACAAATAAGTCACTCCGTTTAGTCACTTGACGGCGCGTCCAGTCCGACAGCAAACTGTTCATCATGCCCATGCCAAACCTCGCCGACCGTTGGTTCTTTGTCGTCGACAACAACGATGTACCCACACACGTGGCGGTCATGGCAACCTTTGAACTTCCCGAGGGTGCGCCGCCGGACTATGTGCGCCGCCTGGCCGATGACCTGCGCTCAGTGCGGACGTTCTCGCCGCCGTTCAACTACCGACTGACCAACCCCAGCCTGCGGCGTTTCGCACCCTCCTTCACCGCGCTCGCCGACGACGAGGTCGACCTTGACTACCACTTCCGCTTTTCGGCGCTGCCGACGCCCGGCGGTGAGCGCGAGCTCGGCGTCCTGGTGTCACGGTTGTTTTCGCGGCCACTGGATCCGCAGCGCCCGCTGTGGGAAGTCCATCTCATCGAGGGTCTCGACAACGGCCGCTTCGCCTGGTTCTTCAAGGTTCATCACGGCGTGATGGACGGCGTCGGCGGGATGCGCCGACTTGGCCAGCTCATGGACACCGACCCCGAGTCCGGCGAACTGCGCGCAATCTGGTCGCTCCCCGTCCGATCGCGACGGCAACGGGCGAAGACTGCCCCGTCGCTGCAACAGCGCTTCGAACGCGCCCTCGGGACAGCGCGAGACGGCGCCGTCGCCGCCGCCTCGCTCGCGCTCACGACTGGACAGATGGTCAGTCAACGGGTCGTGGCGGCGGAGAAGGACTGGGTCGTGCCGTACTCGGCGCCGAGTTCCGTCCTCAACGGTCGCGTCGGGCAGCAGCGCCGGTTCGCGACGCAGAGCTACGACCTGGCGCGACTGGTCACGGTCGCGAAGGGCTTCGACGTCACAGTGAATGACGTCTTCCTCGCGATCTGCGGCGGCGGCTTGCGGAGCTACCTCGGCGAACTCGACCAGCTGCCCACCGCCAGCCTGACGGTCGGCATCCCGGTCTCGATCCGCGACGCGAGCGACGAGGAATCCAGCAACGCCATCAGCGTCGCATTCGCCAGCCTGCATACCGAAATTGCCGACCCCGTGGAACGCATCGCCGCGATCGCGCGTGGCACCCGGCGCTCCAAGGAGAAGCTACGTGAGCTCCCGACCGCCGCCGGAGACCTCTACGGTCCGCTTGTACTTAGTCCCATCGCCGTCGCCCAACTCACCGGTTTAGCCGGACGTACATTGCCGCCGTTCAACGTCCCGGTCTCCAACGTCCCGGGCCCGCCTGATCCGCTGTACTTGCGCGGCGCACGCCTAGAGGGCCTCTGGGGCCTGTCGATCATCTCCCACGGGGCCGCATTGAGCATCACCGCAGGCTCGATGGCGGGGCGCTTCAACGTCGGCTTCACCGGAGACCGAGATCGACTCCCCAGCCTGCAGCGCCTGGCCGTGTACACCGGCGAGGCACTCGAAGAGCTCGAACAAGCGCTATCCGCGTGACGCCGGCCTCGGATCCGGCCGCCGATCGCATTCGGGCCGCGGGACCCCGCGGTCTGTTTCGCGGCGGAGAAGGGCAGCCACTCGTGCTGCTGCACTGCGCAGGGATGACGTGGCGCATCTGGGAGCCTGTGCTCCCTCTGCTCGCGGCGCACCGCGATGTGCTCGCACCGACGTTGCCGGCACACCTCGGGGGTCCGCCGTTGCCCGATACGCCTGTGACGATCGGCGACTTCGCCGACGCGGCCGAGCGCGAGCTCGATGCCGCGGGCTTCGAGTGCCCCGATATCGTCGGCAACTCCCTCGGGGGATTCATCGCGTTTGAACTCGCGCGTCGCGGCCGGGTCCGCCGCGTGGTGGCCATCGGCGCAATGGGCATGCAAACGGACCGGCAAGGGCTCGCGATTGCCAGCCGCGTCGTGCAGGCACACCGCGTCGCGCGCGTACTAAAGTCGGCAGTACTTCCGGTGCTGGCGATTCCCCGGGTGCGTCGCATCCTGTTGCGCGCTGGTGTTGTTCGCGGTGAGCGCGTGCCAACCGCGTTGGCACGCCACCTCTTCCACGCCAGCACCACATGCGACGCGCCGGCGCTACATACCGCCATGCGCACAGCCGACGGGACGATGCCGCGCCTCGATGACGCGGGCCAGATCACAGCACCGACGTTGCTGATCCGCGGCGACCACGACACGGCGGCGACGGCGGACCAGATGGAGCGCTACCTCAACCAGCTACCCAACGCGCAGTCGCTTACCATTCCCGGCGCCGGGCACTGCCCCCAACTCGAGCTACCAAATCTCATCGCCAACGAGATACTCAAATTCACGCGATGACCGCACCGCGGCGCGCCCGAAACGTCGGATGCATCGGCATGGGCGTGAGATAGGCACAAAGGCCGCCACGTCCGGCCAAGGCCGGTTCCGGGCTTCGTTCCGCGCTGACTGTAATAATGACCCGATGAACTCGCACCCGGTGGCCGGTCGAATTGGCTAAGACCCCGACACCACGGCGCCGCGCTGCCAACAAGCCCGACGATGAGTCCGTCAAAGCGCCGCCCTCGCTGCGCGAGATGCAGAAGGCACTCACTCGTGGTCGCGTGATCGAGGCGGCACTCGAAGAATTTGACGAGCGAGATTTCGCCTCAACCACAATGGACGACATCGCCGTCCGCGCCAACCTCAGCCGTGGCACGATCTACCTCCATTTCGACAGCAAGGCTGAAATCCTGGTCGCCGCGCTGGAGAGCCTCGAGCCGGACGAGCTCTCACTCTTTCAGGAACTCGGTGCAGCCCAGACGCGCGCCGACATCGAAGCGATGTACGACCATGCGCTCACGGTCTGGAATCAAGTCGGCCGGATCTGGCGTCACGCGCGCGACGCAGCTGCGACCGAACCGACACTCAAGAAGTGGTCTGACGGCATGTTTGCCCGCCAGGTACGAAACTTGCGCAATGCGCTTCAAGAGCGCGGTGTCCCCGCGGCCGCAGCCGAGGTGCGGGCCACGCTACTGGTGGGCATGTGGAGCGAGTTCATGCCGCGTTGGGCTCTGAGCCCGGGGAGTCGCGGTCGCAAATTGACATCCGTCGCTCTGACAGACTTCACGATTGCCTCATTCTCCGAGGGCTTAGCGATCAGACGAGACTGACAATCCGTTTGACAGCCGAAGCCGGTTCGAGCGATCGGAGGGGTGAAAGCGGTTGCACGCTAACAACGGAGACTCGCCGGGGACCTCGATGGCCACCAGTGGTCACGGTGTCGCCAGCCTCCGCCCGATGATTTCCTTCATGATTTCGGTGGTCCCGCCGAATATCGTCGCGGCACGGGAGTCGAGGTAGTCCCGTGCCGCCTTGTACTCGCGCATGTATCCGTAGCCTCCGTGCAGTTGCACCGCACGGTGGACGACTTTCAGGTGTAACTCGGTGGTCCACCACTTCGCCATCGCGGCGTGCGCTTCGTCGAGTCCACCCTGGGTTGCTTCCAGGATGCAACGATCGACGAAGGTCTGTGCGATCTGAATCTCGGTGGCCAGTTCGGCGAGGTAGAACCGGTTCGCCTGAAAGTTACTCACCGACTGGCCGAACGCCGTTCGTGCCGAGCCATATTCGATCGCCTCGTTGAGCGTTCGGGTCATCGCGGCCATGGAGCTCAACGCGATGCTGAGCCGTTCCCGCACCAGGTTGCGTCGAAGATATTCGAATCCACTGTTTGCATCACCGAGAACATTGTCATTCGGGATGAAGACCTCATCGAAGTACAGCTCCGCGGTTGCCTGCAGCTTGAGGCCGACTTTATCCATCGGTCCGTGCCGAGTAAAACCGTCCATGCCCGCTTCGACGACCAGCAGCGAAACGCCCTTTCTGCCGGTGGCGGGATCGGTCTTGACTACGACAATGATGACGTCCGCGAGCGAGCCGTTGGTGACGAACGTTTTACTGCCGTTCAGTATGAAACCGCCCTCATCAGGCCTTGCGGTAGCCGAGATCGCCGCGAGGTCGCTACCCGTCGAGGGCTCGGTCATCGCGATGGCGCCGATTGCTTCACCACGACACAACGGAGCCAACCACCGCGCCTTCTGAGCTTCGGTGCCGAGATCCCTGAAGTAAGGCATCACGAGGTCGTTGATGCCCACAACGCTCATTGCGACCGCGTAGTCCCCTGCGGCACAAAGCTCTTCGGCGACGATCGCGCTGAACCGAAAGTCGTCAGCACCTCCGCCGCCGAAGCGCTCGGGAACATCGCTCCCGAGGAGCCCGATTTGCCCAGCCTTCTTGAAAAACTGTCGGTCGATCGCGTTGGACGACTCCCACGAGGCCAGATACGGCACAACTTCACGTTCGGCGAACGCTCGCACGAGTGCACGAAATGCGTCGTGCTCGGGTCCAAAAATACTGCGCGGCAGCGGTTTCAAGGACATGACGAGCCTCTCGAATTGATCATGATGGTGCAGAGCACGCAGCAGCACGCCCCGTGCTGCCAACCGTGCGCAGGCGAGTGTTGCGAAGTCGCTCGGCCGACCATATTGGCGGCGTCTACACAGCCTGTTGTTGAACAGGGAATGTCCATGACACACAATTAATTTCGGCCGAGGGCCAACCGGCCCATCGAATCACGGCAACATGTGTCCGCGACCGGCGCGCCAAACCCGATAGACAACAGCGCTCGCGCACGACGGGGCGACTGTCGACGTGGAATTAACCTGTCGATGCGCGCATCGCCCGTACCACGATGCCACTGCACTCACCTTGGGGAAACCAGGACGACAATTCTGGACCGGCTTCAATCGCGACGGCGAAGCGCGCTGGTCGCCACATCATGGCGGTCGTCGGCCTGCTGCTCAGCAGTGTGCAATCAGGACGGGCTTGCACCAGCCTGAGCACTTTCGCCGCAGCCGCAGGCAATACCGGGCCCATCGCTCGTCGTTCGGTCCGAATCGCGAAGCCATTGCCGTGCGTCGACGCGACAGCGTCCCGACCCGGGTCGCCGTCGAATGTTGCGAGGGTTTTCGGAATCGCCCAATTATCCCGTCCCCCGACCAGGCTGGCCGGTGAATCAACGGCGATGAACGGTACATGGCCGAAAACCGAGTACCGGCGGCGCATGACAACGAGCGCACCGATCTCCCCGTACTGACCGACCGGCGTATCCGTCCAATTGAGGAGAAACCCCAGAACGGCCACCGGAGTCGCATCACGTTGGATCGTCTCCGGGAGCTGGCGCTTCAGCACAGCTGCGCCGTCCGCAGAGACGCGGCGGCCCCACCAGATTCCGTGGCCCCCACCGATCCAGGGTGCCGGGGCCCGGTTCGGCGGCAAGGACGACTCGATCGATTTGTCGAGCTCCGTCTCCCGCACACCGGCGGCTCCCAGATCAACGACCTTCGGGCTGGTAGTCATTCTTAGACCTCTCCTTCAGACAAGAACCTGGCGAGACCGAATGATCTCGCTGAAGCCAGTTCCACTTTCTGCCAAAGCATTTCGCGTTCTCTCGCCGCAGGCAGACCAACACCCTTGAACATCTCGAACCGGAATCGAGGAAGGAAGTACGCAACAGGATTCCGGCGGTCCACACATACGCCCAATATTGGTCGACACGCTATCTACTTGCACAACACAGTGTCAAGCAAAATTGACATCGAAGCGATAGGGATGCCGTTCGGCCTGGCCGGCTGCGCGCCGGCACATCACCTCACATCGCCATCCTCGACCGGTAGCCGTTGGTCTACGAGATCTGGCCGTTCGGCGCGATGTAAGCACGATCACAGGTAGCTAGCGTTAGTCCTCATCTACGAGGAGGTAGCGATGGTGGACATCTAGCGGGGCCAGCGCAAACCACTATCAGGAGCAGTTGGCTCGATCGAGCATCACCGACGGTGCAACCCCAGCGTTCGCCCCGAAACACCGCCACGACACCACCCGATGCAGCTCCGACAGCGAGTCGGCTGTCGCGTGTCTCGCTTCCGGGCTAAGCGCGCCATATCCGTCCGATGATGAACACTGTGTCGCTTAAGTAAACGATTCGATCATCATTCAGCATGCGGTCTAGCTTCCAACCAAGGCCGTACCGACCGCCTACAGAACCATTCAACAACGCGAAACCAGCTGCTAATGAACGCAATATCTGCAATCCTGGCAAACTCCCAACGATCTGACGCACGGTGTGCTTATACTCAACGGCCTGTTCAGTGAAATCACAAACAGCCCTATGCTCGCTCTGGACGAACGCCTGCTCACTACGACCCAACGCCGAGGATTTGACTTGACCACGTCACGACACATTGGTCCGCGAGATGTCGGGCCGCGCAGCGGAGTCCGGAGACCACGCCGGCGTCACCTTCGGCCGACCCGCAGAGCGGCGGGCGACCCGGTGACCCCGATGCAGCAAACCGACACCACTGCCACCAGCGGGTCACTGCACGGTGGCTTCATCCATCAGCGGAAGTCAATCGCGAATGTTCCACTCCCCGACATGGAGGCCGCGTTCCGGTGACAACAAGCGATGAAATGACTATTAGCGCAGTGGCACAACCACGTTCAGCTACGCGTGAAGTTGGTGACTGGGGCCGCTCCTACCTGAACAACCACCCACTGTTGTCCCTGCGTACGGTCGGCGGCCAGGTGGTGTTGGCGATACGGACCATTGAGTGCCTGGTCCAAGACATCATCGGCCGCCGATTTCAGTTCGGCGAGTTCATTCATCAAGCCAGCTTCATGGCCAGCACAGCGGTGGTTCCCACTCTGTTCGTAACGATCCCGATCGGCGTCACGCTGTCAATCCAGTTCAGTTTGCTGGCCGGCCAGGTCGGCGCGACGTCCCTGGCCGGCGCCGCCACCGGCCTGGCGGTGATTCGTCAGGGCGCTCCGCTCGTGGCGGCGATTCTGCTGGCCGCAGCCGTCGGTTCAGCAATCTGCGCCGATCTCGGAGCGCGCACAATGCGCGAGGAAATCGACGCGATGAAAGTCATGGGCGTTTCGCCCATCCAGCGCCTGGTGGTGCCACGGTTCGTTGCCGTCATCTTGATCGGCATTGCGCTCACCGGGCTGACGAGTTTCGTCGGATTCCTGGCCGGCTACGCGTTCAACGTCTATATGCAAAGCGGCACGCCAGGGTCCTTCGTCGCTACCTTCTCCTCGTTCGCGACTGTCGATGACCTGCTACTGGCACTGGTCAAATCGGTGGTGTTCGGCGCCATTGTCGGCGTGGTGTGCTGCCACAAGGGTTTGGACACCCACGGCGGCCCCGCCGGGGTCGCGAACTCCGTGAACGCCGCCGTTGTCGAATCGATCCTGCTCTTGATGACCGTCAACGTCATCATGACGCAGCTCTACGTACTGATCTTCCCCAGAGCGAGCCTGTGACCATGGCGACTCCCACTCATTACCTCAACGCTGCATTGCGGCCGGTTGCCGCGGCCGCGGCCGCTCCCACTCAGGGCACGGCGAAGCTCGGACACATGGTCTTCTTCTTCGGCCGCATCTTGACCTCCATGCCGATAGCCGTGCGTCGCTACCGACACGAATATCTGCGAATCCTTGCCGACATCTCCTGGGGCAACGGCTCAATCGTGGTGGGCGGCGGCACAATTGGGGTCGCCCTTGTGCTCGGCGCCACGGCCGGTGCACTCATCGGGGTCGAAGGCTACAACGCACTGAATCTGCTCGGTTTGGGCCCAGCCACGGGCCTGCTCTCATCGTTCGTCGGAACCCGCGAGCTCGCGCCGATCATGATCGGTCTCGCATTCACCGTGCAGGCCGGATGCCGGTTCACCGCGCAACTCGGCGCAATGCGCATCAACGAGGAAGTCGATGCGCTGGACGTACTCGGCATCAACTCAGTGTCCTATCTGGTGACCACGCGAGTCGCCGCTTCCGTCACTGCAGCGCTGCCATTGTTCTTGTGCACGTTGGCCATCGCCTACATCGCCTGCCAGGGCGTCGTCGGAATTTCTGCCGGCCAGTCCGGCGGCACGTACCTGCACTACTTCTCCATGTTCGTCAACGGGCGTGACGTCGCACTCGCCACGATCAAAGCCGTGGTCTTCGTCTTCGCGACATCGACCGTGCAGTGTTACTACGGCTACTACGCAAGTGGCGGACCTGCGGGCGTGGGCGTCGCCGCTGGCCGGGCCATGCGGTCGGCCATCACCGTTGTCATCGTCTTGAACATGTTGCTGACCATGGCCCTATGGGGCGTGGATTCCGGCGCACGGTTCGGAGGGTAACGAATGCCGAATCAATACGACGTCAACGGCCGCGGGCCCTCAAACCGGGCACTGGTCGTGGCGGGCCTCTGCTTCATTCTGGTCGCGGCCGGGGTCGTGGTGACTGCCATCGCGAAGTCCAAGGGCGATCTGGACAACATCGTGCGTGTCACCGTCGCCCTGGTGAACGTCGGCGACGGACTGCCGGAGAAGTCCGACGTCAAATTCAACGGCGTCCTTGTCGGCCAGGTCGCCGATGTCGTCACCGCTCCCGCGGGGCAACCCAACCTCGTGCACGTCGACCTCAAGCCAGAACACGCGCCCGGCATTCCGTCGACGGTGACCGCGCGGGTGGTGCCCTCCAACGTGTTCGCGGTGTCCTCCATTCAGCTCGTCGGTCACGACAACGGCCCCAATGGACTTCGTGCCGGGGCAACGATCCCAGAGGACAAATCTCTGCCGACGGTGATGTTCCAGAACACACTCAACAAGTTCCGGCAGGTATTCGCTGCGCTGGGACACCAACCCACCGGCAACAGTGTGGGCGCAATCGCCGCGCTGACCGAGGCCACACAGGGACGCGGCCAGGCGATCAAACAGGCGGGACACGATCTCGACCAGATCGTCAACGAACTGAACCATGTGGTCGGCGACGGCAATGATCCATCGACCCTTTCGGCGCTCACCACCGCATCAGCCGCGCTGCGCCAAGTGTCCCCCGACCTGTTCGACGCTCTTGATTCAGCAGTGACCCCACTGCGGACGTTGGCTGAAAAGCGCAGTGCCTTGTCCGGGTTGTTGTCGGCCGGTCAGCAGACCGTCGGAACGTTGGCCGATGCGTTCGACCATCAGACAGACCGCTTGATCAACATCACCGCACGAATGACCCCCGTCGTCGGAGTACTTGCCGACAACGCCGGCGCCTTTCCTCTGATCACCAGTCGCATTCGGCGGGTATCCAATCAAGTCATGGATGCCTGGGACCCAGAAACCAACAATCTGACGGTCAAGGCGGCAGTGAGTTTGACCCCGTCACGGGTCTATGTGCGTGCGGATTGTCCTCGGTATGGCGAACTCGAAGGGCCCAGCTGCCACACGGCCCCCGAAGTTCCGACTGCTCCCGCGTTGTATCCGGCGCTCGGCTCGATGGGCTTCCCGGCGCCCCGCGTCGCAACCGAGAATCGGCCCAACTTCGCTCCGCCACGTGACTCCACTCGGCACGCCGGCGAAGTGCCGGGTGCACCTCAGGAACCTGGACCGTTGCCGGGGCCGGCACCGGATTCGCCTGCGGTACAACAGCCGCCCGCAGTACCAGGTCCCCCACTTCCTGCCGAGGTAACGCAGCAATCGGCCACCGTCGGCGGCAACGTCGGGCCTGTCGGCAGCCCCGAAGAGCTAGCTCAACTGAGCAAGATCACCGGGGGCAATGCCAACGCAGCGACGGCTCTTCTCCTCGGACCGGTGGTGCGCGGCACCACGGTCACCGTTAGCCCGGATACGGAAGGCGGATCGTGAGTTACCGAAAGCCGATGATTGGTCTCGCCATTTTCTTGGTGATCTCGATGGTGGTGACGTGGTTGGTCTTCAACACGCTCAGTCGGCAGATATCGGGCAGCACCAACACGTATTCGGCGGTGTTCACCGATGTGACCGGGCTCCATGAGGGCGACGACGTCCGCGTTGCCGGGGTTCGGGTCGGCCGAGTGGACGCCGTCGAACTCGACGGCACTCAAGCGAACGTCACGTTCCAGGTGCAAAAGGACCAGAAGCTGTTTGCCGATACCATCGCCGCGATCCGCTACCAGAACATCATCGGGCAGCGCTACCTCGGCTTGTCCCGCGGGCAGGTCGCCGACCAGCGGGCCCTGCCCAATAACGGTCGAATTCCGGTCGAGCACACCGAGCCATCGTTCGACATCACCTACCTGCTCAAGGGATTCGAACCACTACTGACGCTGTTGGACCCCAAGCAGGTTGACAACCTGACGAACGCGCTCATCGACGCGCTTCAAGGCGAAAACGGCACCGTACTGTCCCTGATCACACAGACGTCGGCATTGGCCGACCTGGTCGCCGGCCCCGACGACGTACTCGGTCAGGTCATCACCAACCTCAACGCGGTCACAACCAACCTGGCCGGCCAGAGCGCGAACTTGAACAACGTGATCGGCCGGACACGCGACATCTTGGTGGGACTCAATACTCACCGCGAGCAATTGCGCGCGTCAGTCGGCTCGATCAACTCCGCGTTGGGTCGACTATCGACCATCACCAACAACATCTACCCGGATTTCAACGCGCTGGTCACCCGTCAGCCCGGGTTCGCGAGCAACCTCACCGGCCCCGGCCGTGACCGGTTTGCATTCTTGGCGGCAAACCTGCCCTATCTCTTGAAAGGGGTGGCCCGCATGACGCAATCCGGGGCCTACACCGACATCTATATATGCGATGTCAATGTCAGCATTTTCCGTTTCTTGAAAACACTGATCCCCGCGTATGTGGCTGCGGCGACCCCGGGCAACGTCATCAACCACTCGGCGGTGTGCAGGTGAACACGATGAGTAAGACAAATAGGCCTCCGCTCGAGGATCGCAACCCACTTACCCTGGGTATCGCCGCGCTCTTGGCAATCGTGGTCGCAATCGCGATCGTCTTCGGAATCACGGCGCTGGACTTGGGTCAGCGCGACTATCGTGCAGAATTCGCCCAGGCGGCGGAGCTGCGTTCCGGTGACCAGGTCACCATCGCCGGGGTTCCGGTCGGCAGCGTCAAGAGTCTTGAACTCGCCGGCGATCGAGTGCGTGTCAGCTTCACCGTTAACAGCAACGTGCGCCTCGGCGCCGACACCCGCGCGTCAATCAAGATGACCACATTGCTCGGGTCTCGCTACATGCAGCTGTCCCCTGCGGGGCCCAGCTCGTTGGACCACGGCACCATCGCGCTGGCGAACACCGACGTGCCCTACAACCTGCAGCAAACCCTGGCCGACGCCACCACCACCTTCGAACGGGTCGACGCCGACCGCATCGCGACGTCGCTGACGACGCTCAATCAAGGATTGACCGGAGTCCCCGAGGCCTTGCCAGAAGCGTTGACGAACCTGCAAGCGCTATCTGCGATCGTCGCCGATCGCAGAGACCAGCTGCGCACGCTGCTGACCAGCACCGACACCGTCACCACCTTGATCCGTAACCAGAAAGCCAACTTGGGCGCGCTGATCGGTCAGGGCAATCAGCTGCTCAGCGAACTCACCACGCGGCGCGCCCAGGTGCAACGGTTGCTCGCCAGCACCACTGCCATGGTCGGCACGGTGAACCGCATCGTCGGTGATCAGGCAGGACTCAATGACTTGCTGACCAGCACTCGTCGACTCTCAGCCCTGATCGCCGACCACGACGACAGATTCCGGAATCTGCTCCAGGTCCTGCCTGTACCACTGCGCAACGTGGCCAACGCGACGGGCAGCGGCGTCTCGGTCGACGCCACCGCAGTCAACGGCATTCTGGTCGATTCCTGGATGTGCGCGATCAGCGGGCGCGCTCAGCAATTTCATCTCGTCGAATACTTCCAGGACTGCAAATGAAACGAAAACTGATCATCGCCACCGCCGTAGTGGCCGCGATCGCGGTGGCCGTGGCCGTATTCGTCATACCTCGAACCAAGCCGCAACCGATTACGGTCACGGCCCAATTCGAAGACACCATCGGGCTATACGCCGGCAACTCGGTCTCGGTGTTGGGCATGCCCGTCGGATCGATTGCGTCGATTACTCCGAAATCCACCTACATCGAGGTCAAACTCGTCATCAACCCCGGCGTCACCATTCCTGCTGACGCCACCGCGGTCACCGTGTCGACGTCGATCCTGACCGATCGCCATATCGAGCTCACGCCGCCGTACAAGGGGGGCGCCAAGCTCGGCAATGGCGACGTCCTCGGCCTCGGCCGCACACGCACGCCGGTCGAATTCGACCGCACCCTGTCGATGGTCGACAAGCTCGTCAGCGCGCTTCGTGGTGACGGCAAAGGCAATGGTCCGGTCGCCGACCTACTCAACGTCGGCGACCAGATCACTTCTGCGAACGGTACCCGGATCAAAGAAACCCTCGACAAGCTCTCTGCAGCGCTGAAGCTCGGCGACGACCACGGGGACAGAAGCAAAAAGAACATCCAGGCGATCGCCGCCGGCCTGGCGACGCTCACTCAAGAAGCCGCCGACAACGACACCACCATCCGGAATTTCGGTTCTAATGTGCGGCAGATCAGTGACATCCTGGCGGACGAAAACCTGGGCACTGGCCGCACCGGAGCCCAGATCAACGAAATTCTCACGCGGACTGCCACGCTGCTGGAAAAGAATCGCGACAACCTGAAAGTCACCACCGGCGATTTCCGGATAATTACTCAATCGCTGATCGATTACCAGCGTGAAGTCGCCGAATTCTTCGACATCGCGCCGATGACAATCGACAACCTCTCCAACGTCATCGACTACAACGCCCCCGGTCTGCGCGTCCACGCACTGACCGACAAACTCATGACGCAGAGCCAGTTCGGCAAAGAGATTTGCAACTTGATCGGCGCTAAGCAGCTCGGCTGCGCGACCGGCACGATCCGTGACTACGGACCCGACTTCGGCCTTAACGGAATGTTCGAATTGATGGCAGGTGAACCCCATGCAGCACCGTAAGAGCACGAGCGCACTAATGCGCGGCGCTGCCGCGGTCACCGTGGCCACCAGTGTTTCCGCCTGTGGCGTCGGGTTGGAGGCACTGCCATTGGCCGGGCCCGGAGCCGGCTCCGGTGGCACCTACACCCTCAACGCGGTCTTCGCCAACGCCCTGAACCTGCCGGCAAAGGCGAAGATCAAACTCAACGGCGCCGACATCGGCGAGGTCCAATCGATCACCGCTAGCAACTACACCGCGCACGCAGTCCTGAAGATCCGGGACGATGTGACGCTGCCGGAGGGCACCACAGCCGAATTGCGGTCCGCTACCCCGCTGGGCGACCTTTTCATCGCGGTGCACCGCAGCCCCGACCCGAAGGCCAACCAATTGCCGTTGCGCAATGGCGCCACCATCGGGCTGGAAGCCACCAGCGGTGGCGCCACCATCGAAGACGCTCTGAGCTCCGCGGCCCTTCTGGTCAACGGCGGTGTCATCCGCAACGTCACCTCGCTGATCAACGGTGCTGGTGCAGCCGTCGGTGGTAAAGGTGCGAATCTCAAAGGCCTGCTTGACCATTCGAATACCCTCATCGCCCGGCTCAATGGTCGTTCCACTGAGATCAAGGCCGCGCTGAATAACACCTCAGAGCTTGCCAAGACGCTGTCTGCTCGCCAGAACAGCCTCAACAACGCGCTCGAGGCGCTGGCCCCGGCCACCGATGTGCTCAACCAGGACACCAGCCAGATCATCGCCCTCACCAACACCGCCGCCCGCATCACCAGCCAGCTATCGCGGTTCCCGTCGCTGCAGGGAACGGACACACGCAGTCTGATAGCCGACATCAATCGGTTGTCCGAGGCATTCAACTCCATCACGACCGATCCCAATGTGTCTCTCACCGACATAAACCGACTCATCCCGATCGCGATGAAGATCACCAACTCACCGGCCATCCACGGCATCGCGGAAGTCACCCAGCTCGCGCTGGGCTCGCTACCCGACAAGAACTATCCCGGAGACCCCATGTTCCACGGTCCTGACGGCACCGACTGGCACGCGATGATCGGCAGTTTGCGTTACGAATGGAACCTCATGCTCGACAAGATCTACGGGCCGAACCGATGACAGCAAATCCGTTCGAACTCGTCTTGCGGCACATCGTCGACGTCACAAAGACATTGGCGCGCCACCGGATGCCAGTGGCGCTAATAGGTTTGGCCCTCACGCTTGTGCTCGCGCTGGCGTACGTGATGATCGATTCGCTGCGGATCAACCCCGCCCGTGGGGAATACACCGTGAAGGTGCTGCTGCGGGAATCCGGTGGCCTGATACCCGCTCAGGACGTCACGCTCCGCGGCGTGCCGATTGGACGGGTCCAATCGGTCAATCTCTCGGGAAACACCGTGACCGCCGTGGTGGCCATCGACTCTGATACCAAGATCCCCGCCAACACCGCCGCACGAGTCTCGGCTCTCACCGCCGCCGGCGAGCAATACCTTGATTTGCGGCCCACAGACGACTACGGCCCGTACCTGAGCGATGGCGCCACCATCGCAGAAAACCGCACGAACGTCCCGGTGCCATTCAATCTGCTTCTCGACCACGCGGAAGGGCTGCTGAACCAGGTCGACCCAGCCAAGGTCGACACCATCATCAGAGAACTGCACGTGAGCCCGGGAGGCCCCAAAAAACTCGAAGCAATCGTCGAGGGCGGTACCTTCCTCATCTCGACACTGGACTCCGTCCTCCCCGAGACGGTAAGCACCATCCGCTCCAGCCGCACCGTGTTCACCACACTGACCGACACCCGCCGCGGGCTCCAAGCAACCGCTGGCGACCTCCGGCAGGTCCTCGACGGCGTGAACCGGATGGATGGCGGCTTCCGGCGTTTGGTCGACACCGCGCCCCATGCACTCCAGCAAATCGACAACATCATCGCCGACAACTCCGACACGATGGTTGCGCTGCTGGGCAACCTGACCACCGTCGCCCAGCTGTCCTACGTGCGGGTGCCCGCGTTGAAGGCGCTGTTTCCCGCCGACCGGCCCTCGGTCCTGGAGGGGATCGCGTTGGTCGTACACGACGGCGGAATTTGGGGCATCGCCGACGGTTACCCCCGTTACTCGTGTGACTACAACCGGCCGCACCTGCCGACATCCACGCCTGATTTCCCCGAGCCGTACCGCTACTCGTACTGCGAGAACCCTGACCCCGCAGTGCTGATACGCGGCGCCCGCAACGCACCGCGGCCGCCCGGCGATGACACCGCCGGCCCACCACCGGGCTACGACCCGCTGGCCAAGACCGATCCAACTCCCGTTGGCCCGCACTCCGTCCCTCTGACAGTCGGTGGTCCCCAGCTGCCGTTCCAGCCCCCCAATTGAACGCACTGATAGGAGAAATCACCATGCGCAACGGATCAGCATCACGCGACGTGTTCGACGAGATCGTCGCCGAAGAAATCACGCGGGCAGGCAACACCGAGAGCGAGAATGTGCCAAACCCATCTGACATCGAGAGCTCTTCGGACATCGACGAACAGGTCACGGACCTCGGCGATCAGATCGAGGAAAACGATGGACCTGCTTCCGACGAACCCGTCGATGCAGATGCACCAAGTAATTCGGCTGAATCACCGCGACGAACCGGGCACCGTCGGCTGATCCGAGTGTTGGCCGGCGCGTTGGCTGGTCTCATCCTCATCGGCGCGGTCGGGCTCGCCGGCTTCTTCGGCTGGCGCCTCAAGCAGCAAGACGATGTCGCCGCGGCTGGGCGGGCCGCGCTCGACGTCGCGCGTGCCTACGCGGTCACTCTCACCAGCGTCGACAACGCCACGCTCGACAGCAACTTCACGCAGGTACTCAACGGAGCAACAGGCGAATTCAAGGACATGTACAGCCAATCGGCCGCCCAGCTCCGTCAGTTGCTGATCGACAACAAGGCCGTAAGCCATGGCACCGTCGTCGACGCAGCGGTGAAGTCAGCGACCCCCACCAGGGTCGCAATCCTGATCTTCGTCGATCAGTCCATCAGCAATAGCGCCAACCCTCAGCCCCGCATCGACCGCAGCCGGGTCGCGATAACCATGGAGAAGATTGACAATCATTGGCTGGCAAGCAAAGTCGACATCAAGTAACACCATGAACCTGTTACGGACTCGCGCCGCCGCGGCGCTCATCGCTGCAGGTACGGCAATCTCGACGTCGATTGTGACTGGCGGCGCGACAGCGCATGCGACCAACCCCTGCACCGATGCGATCGGTGGAGACTGGAACTTCAACGACGGAGTGTGCACGTCGGCGGTCACCTCGATACGCGAGGCGATCATGACGATGTCGGTGTCCCTTCCTCCCGGCGTCGTCGAAACGCCGGTTCGGGACTACCTCCGCTCCCGTGCTGGCAGCTGGCGCACCAAAGCCGCCACCATGATCCGGGCCAGCGACTCCAGTATCGACATTCAATCGTTCTCACATGGACCACTGAAGTCCTTGGTGGTCCACGAAGTTGAACAGACAGTCGGCAGCACGCCCAACAACTCCTACCGAACCTTCACGTTCAACGTCGGCTCCAACAGACAGTTGCAGCTGGGTGATCTGTTCAGACCGGGTATCGATCCGCTGACTGCGCTACCACCACTGGTGCGGCCCTTCCTCATCGATGCCCTCGATCGCGCTCAGCCCCCGCACGACCCCGGCACCTATCCGTTCACGCCCGACAAATTCGAACCGCAAGCCGACGGCTCCGGCTACGCCGACAACTATCGCGCCTTCGCCGTCACCGACACCGAATTCGTGCTCTACCTACCCGGCTGGCCGATGAGACACGAAAACCCTTATCCCCAGGACCGACTGCAATGGTCTATGGACGGCGGGGCGGTAATCGTGCGGGTACCGCTCGCTGCTCTCGCCCCGATCATGCGGGTGAGCTGAGGGCAAATGACCAACCGCCTGGATCCATTCGGGCTGGCCGACCGTGCCGTTGACGCCGCACGGCTGAGTGTCAGGGTCGCCGGCTGGTGCGAATATCAGGCTCTGACGATATTGCGCGACAGACTTGCGGCAATCGAGCCCATCTCGAAGGCGAGCGAATCAACCACAGGTCCTGCCGCAATATCGCTGCACACCAAAATGCGCATGCTGCTGGATCGGGCCCTTGATCAGGGCACTCATGACAGCCATGTTGAGCTCTATCACCGGCTGCTCGACCAACTGGTAGCCGACGAAGCCCGTATCATCGGGGCGCTGTCGGATGGCTCGGCCTCGCCACTGGTCAACGTGCACGCGTGGACCAAGGCGATCGGTTCCGGCCACACTGTGCTGGCCAATGCCTCGCTGATCGGCCGGACCGCCAATATCGCACTGCCACAGTCGTGTCCGCACTACATCGGACATCTGTTGAACCTCGGCCTCCTCGAGGTCGGCCCCGAAGATCCCGCACTCAAGACCGAATACGAAGTGCTGATGGCCGAGACCATGGTGCTCGACGCCATCAAGCACGCCTCGCGCGGGCCGCTGGCCGCGCGAGTGGAAAAGCTGACCGTCAGGCTGTCCGGAATGGGTGGGGATTTGTGGTCGGCGACGATGGAGGGGGACGTTCGATGAGCGCCGGTACAGTCCTGGCCATCCAAACCTGGGACCAGATCAAGCACGACTTCGGCCTCAACTGGATCATCTATTTGTCGATGCCCATCGTGGCCGCCTTCGTCGGGTGGGGCACCAAGATCGTGGCGCTGGAAATGGTGTACAAGCCGCTGGAATTCGTCGGCATCGGTCCAATCGGCTGGCAGGGCATCGTGCCGCGCCGGGCCGGCAAGGTCGGCTCCAAGACCATCCAGCTGCTCACCGCCAACTTGCTCAAACCCGAAGAGCTGCTTGACCGGGTAAACGCACGCGAGGCCGTCGAGGCGCTACGCGTGCCCCTGACACGGGCGGTCGATGAAATCTCCCGCGACCTTTGCGAAGAAATCCGGCCAGGGTTGTGGGATTCGCTCCCCCAGGCCGGCCGCAACGCCATCCAGAAGCGGGTCACCACCCAATCGCCCGCCATTGTCGAAAAGATGGTCGACGAGATGAAAGCGGACCTCGGCCGCTACGTCGATATGCAATTCATGGCGGTCACCATTCTGGTACGCAACAAGGCCAGCCTGGTGAAGCTGATGCGGTCAGTGGCCGACGACGCCATGAAGTTCATGCGCCGCACAGGCGTCTACTTCGGACTGGGTATCGGCGTGATTCAGATGTTCGCCTGGGGGCTGTTCCACAATCCGTGGATCATGCCGGTGTTCGGTTTCGCCGTCGGCTTCATCAGCGACTACATCGCATTGAACATGCTCTTCCGGCCCGTGCAACCAACCAAGTACCTCGGGTTCATTCCGTTTCAGGGACTGCTGCACGCCCAGCGGGAGAAGATCACCCGCGGCTACGCGAAGATCCTCGCCCAAGACCTCTTCTCGCCTGAGCTCATGATGGACGCCGTTCTCAACGGCCCTGGTGCGGACAAGCTGTTCGCGTTGGTAGCCAAGGAAGTTGACGGCGCGATCGACGCCCAATCCGGTTTTGCCAAGCCGCTCACAACACTTGTCGTCGGAACGGCGAGGTACCAAGGGCTCAAAGACCGGGTCATAGCGCTCGTTCTCGAACGAATTCCTACCACGATGGCTGAGGCGCAGGACTACACCATGGCCGTGATCGACTTGGAGGGCACCATCATCGACAAGATGGGTCAACTCACCAATGATGAGTACGAGTCGATTCTGCGTCCGGTATTCAAAGACGACGAGCCACTGGTGATCGCGGTGGGCGCGATCCTCGGCGGCCTCGTCGGTGAAATCCAGGTTCAACTCATGGAACTGTTCGCGCGATGACAGGTCACGGGCAGCCACGGACGGAACGATGAGCGCCCCGATCTGCCTCGGCCAACTCCGCAGCCACGCGGTCGGCTACCTGGAACGGGTCCTATCCGGCGAAGCATTCGAAGTAGTCCGACAGGGCAGGCGCGTCGCCAGGATCGTTTCGGCCACCGACAACCTCGTGACAACGAACCTCCCAACCGTTGAACGGGCCGTGGTGGCTGGCGGCGGACGAATAAGCCTTCAGGACTTGCGGATTCACGCAGGACGTTGTTTCGATCGGGTCGCAGACGGCGAAACTCTATGGGTCGTGTGGCGCGACCATCCCGTCGCCAAGATCGTATCGATCGCAGAGCCGCCCCGGCTCTAGCCAACGTCCGGCGCACAAAGGCACAGCCACTTTCCGCCAGCTCAAAACAGGACCTGGCCCACCGACAGGCCGACATTCCAAACCAAATTGCCAGGAGGACAATCGATGTCGTCTGACGACTGCAACGCGCGACTTGCAAACCTGATCGCCGATCTATACGCCGACGACGATCAGTTTGCCGCGGCCCGGCCTGACGTGACCATCGCCGCACGGATTGCACAACCAACACTGCGGCTTATCGAACTCGTCCAAATCGTTATGGAGGGCTACGCTCAGCGCCCCGCCCTCGCCCAGCGGGCTGCGCGACACGTGACCGACCCAACGACTGGGCGGGTTTCACTTGAACTCCTGCCGCGGTTCGAGAGCATCACCTACGAAGAGCTGTGGAACCGCGCAAGCCGGCTCGCGACCACGCTGGCCTGCGGACCAGACCCGGCGGTGCGACCTCGAGATCGAGTGTGCCTGTTGGGATTTGCCAGCATTGACTACACAATTGTCGAATTGGCCTTGATCCAGCGGGGCGCGGTATCGGTTCCACTCCAGACCGGCGCGCAGGTGACACAATTGGCGGCGGTGGTCGCCGAGACCGAGCCCACCGTAATTGCCACGAGCGTTGTCGATCTGGCCGATGCCGTCGAGCTGGTGACGAACAGTTCTGCGAGACAGCTCATCGTGTTCGACTATCACCCGGATGTCGACGACCAACGCGACGCGGTGGAGGCCGCCCGTTCGCGCCTGGCGGAAGCGGGCACGGAGAAAGTGCTGCACACCCTGCCCGACGCGCTGGACCGTGCAAACGCCGAACCGGCGCCCATATTCGTACCCGACGACGATCCGCTGACGCTGCTCATCTACACATCGGGAAGCACCGGCACCCCGAAGGGGGCGAGGTATCCCGAGCGACTGGTGTCAAATCTGTGGCGCGGTGCCATCATGGCGACGCTCGCACAGGAATGTCCCCCGCCGTCGATCACCCTCAACTTCATGCCGATGAGCCATGGCGGTGGCCGCGGTCTGCTGTATGGCACGCTCGGCAACGGCGGAATCGCCTATTTCATTGCCAAACGCGATCTTTCGACACTCTTGGAGGATGTCGCGCTGGCGCGTCCAACCCAATTGAGCTTCGTGCCACGCATCTGGGAAATGCTCTACCACAACTTCCGCACCGCGGTGGAACGCCGCTCGTCCGGCCAGGCAGATACGGCCGACATCGAAAGCGCGACGTTGAAGGAGATGCGAGAGAAGGTTCTCGGTGGCCGGTTCACGACCGCGATCACCGGCTCGGCACCCATATCGAACGAAGTCAAAGAGTTTGCCGAAGCGTTACTCGACATCGATCTCATTGACGGCTACGGCGCGACCGAGACCGGGCCCGTGATGCTCGATGGCTACATCCGCCGCCCGCCGGTGATCGACTACAAGTTGATGGACGTACCTGAACTCGGCTACTTCCGCACTGACCGGCCCTACCCACGGGGAGAACTGCTCGTCAAGTCGACGATTCTCTTTGACGGCTATTACAAGCAACCCGAAGCGACCGTCGAAGCTTTTGACGCCGAGGGCTTTTACCGAACCGGCGATGTGATGGCACAAATAGGCCCAGACCAGCTCGCCTATGTTGATCGGCGTCGCAACGTCCTCAAACTCGCACAGGGCGAGTTTGTCACCATCTCGAAGCTGGAGGCGTTGTACGTCAACAGCGCTCTGGTACATCAGATCTACGTTTACGGCAACAGTGCGCAGTCGTACCTCCTGGCCGTTGTCGTGCCTACTGCAGAAGCAATATTTCGGTACAACACCGACGAGCTCACGCGACTGATCGGCCTATCACTCCGGAACACCGCCAAGGCGGCCGGCCTTCAACCGTACGAAATCCCCCGCGACTTCATTGTCGAGCCAACACCATTCACGACCGAGGCGGGCCTCCTCACCGGCATCGGAAAGTTGGCGCGGCCGAGGCTGAAGGAGCGCTATGGCGAGCGGTTGGAACTGCTGTACGAGGAGCTGGCCCAGCGTCAATACGAAGAGCTGCAGGTGCTTCGCGACGGCGCCGCGGAACGGCCGGTCCTCGAGACCGTCCGTCGCGCGACGAGCGCCGTGTTGGGCGTGGACGCCGACGACGTCTCTCCCGATGCGCAATTCAGCAGCCTCGGCGGAGATTCCCTGTCCGCACTGTCATTCGGCAGCCTGCTGCGCGATATATTCGATGTCGACGTGCCGGTTGGTGTCATCGTCTCACCGGCAACGGATATCCGCGCACTCGCCGACCTCATCCACTCGCAGCAGAACTGTGCTGCGAGCGGGACGACGGCAGCAGCGGTCCATGGCCACGACGCCAGCGAGATACAGGCCCGCGATCTCACCCTGGACAAGTTCATCGACTCGCAAACACTCATCGCTGCAGCGACTTTGGCGCGTCCGCGCCGCGAGATCAGAACTGTTCTGTTGACCGGCGCGACCGGCTTTCTCGGACGCTACCTGCTCCTGGAATGGCTCGCACGGCTGGAAGCTGTCGACGGCACGTTGATCTGTCTGGTTCGCGCGACCGATGATGCCGCCGCGCGCAAACGTCTCGACGAGGTCTTCGACAGCGGCGACGCCACACTGCTCCAGCAGTACCAGACGCTGGCCGCGAAGCATCTCGACGTCATCGCCGGGGATAAGAGCGAAGTTGACCTTGGTCTCGACCAGAGCGCCTGGCAGCGGTTGGCCGACACCGTCGATCTGATCGTCGATCCAGCTGCTCTGGTCAATCATGTGTTGCCCTACCCCCACCTTTTCGGCCCCAATGTCGTTGGTACCGCGGAACTGATCCGCCTCGCGATCACCACGAAGCTCAAGCAGTTCACCTACGTTTCGACCATCGGCGTAGTTGTCGGGATCGTTCCAGAAACGTCGACCGAGGAAGCCGACATTCGCGCCATCAGTTCGACCCGCCCACTGGACGACGGCTACGCGAATGGCTACGCGAACAGCAAGTGGGCGGGAGAGGTCCTGCTCCGCGAAGCGCATCAGCTGTGCGGATTACCGGTCTCGGTGTTCCGATGCGACATGATCCTGGCGGAGCCCAAGTACGCCGGTCAGCTCAACGTCCCGGACGTCGTGACGCGATGGGTGCTGAGTCTGGTGGCCACGGGGCTCGCGCCCCAGTCGTTCTATCTGACGGATCAGAACGGAAGCCGTCAACGCGCCCATTTCGACGGCCTGCCGGTGGACTTCGTCGCCGACGCGATTAGCGCGCTCGGCGCGGAGACGACCGATGGTTTCCATACCTACAACGTTTCCAATCCCCACGACGATGGCATCGGGCTCGATGAATTCGTCGATTGGCTGATCGCCGCCGATTACCCAATCCAGCGCATCTCCGAATACCCGGAGTGGCTGCACCGTTTCGAAACCGCGCTGCGGTCCCTACCGGAGCACCAACGCCAGGCTTCCCTGCTGCCGCTCCTGCACAACTATGAACGTCCCGAGGTACCCCTCTGCGGTGCACTGGCCCCGACTGCTCGGTTCCGCACGGCAGTGCGGAACGCAAAAGTGGGTTCTGAGAACGACATCCCACACGTTTCCGCGGAGATGATCGTCAAGTACGCAACCGACCTGCAGCTGCTGGGTTTGTTGGGCACTGCAGAATCAATTCGTTGTTCAACGACCTTGAGGTGACGGTAGTGCCCAACCGCGATTGTTTCCCTCGGCTCTTCGCCCGGTGTCTGGCCTTCGGCAGCGTCCAGGTGACGCCACCATTGCCGAACGGCCGGATCATCCGGCTCGGCGACGGTGAGACCTTCCTGCGTGAGCTGCCCGGCCCGCCCGACTCGATTCCGGTCGTCCTGTTACACGGGGCGTCCATGACCGCCGATGTGAATTATGTCGATGTTTATCAACCGCTTTCACAGTCCCATCGGGTCGTCGCGCCGGACGTCAGGATGCACGGCCGCAGCTCACGCGAAGGCGGATTCACCTTGAAAAGCGCTGCCGACGATGTAGTCGCATTACTCGACGCGCTCGATATCGACCGCGCGATCCTGTGCGGGTTCTCGATGGGCGGCGGCATCGCCGCGGATGTGGTGTCGCGGTACCCGCAGCGGGTCGCCGGTTGCGTGATCTCCGGAACCGCAGCGTGTTATTCGGCGCGGCGGCGGGACCGACGACTCGTAACGGGTTTGAATGCCTTGCGGCGACTGGTGGCCGTCGGCGTCGACCCCTCACCCGGGCCGCTGCTGCTGATGATGACGCGCCGGCGGACCGAGTTGGCGTTGCAACGTCAGGCATGGATGCTCCGCGAATGCTCGCAGAACAAACTGTCGGATATCTTGGCGGTCAACGCTCAGCTGCCCATGGTCGATCTCAGGCCTCATCTCGACAAGGCGCCGGAGTGTCCCAGCGAGTACATTCTGCTCACCCGAGACCACTTGTGCCACCCGCAGTTGCAGCGCGAACTCGCCGACTTGCTGCGCGCGCAGGTCACCCCACTGGTTGTCGGCCACGACGTGCCGATTACCGATCCGGTGCGTTTTGCCGAATCGGTCGTGGCCGCGGTGGCACGGTTGGATGACCGCTTGAGCGCGGGTTGAACTGTACCCAGCGGACGGGCCGGGTTCAGAATGCTTCGACCGCCAGCTCCATCTCGTCGAGTGCCTGACGCTGGATCGACACCGCTGTCGCGGACAGCCGGGGCAGCATGTTCGATGCGAAAAACATTGCCGTCACGACTTTTCCGTCATAGAACGCCTGCTCCTGATCGCGGCCACCACGCTCGATTGCACCGAGAGCGACATCCGCCTGCCACAACAACAGCCAGCCGATGACGAGGTCGCCCACGGCTAACAGGTAAGGCACAGACTGTATCCCGACGCGATAGACGTCCTGCGGATTCGTTCGTGACTGCTGCTGATAGTCGACAAGGGTTGACGTCATCGCGCGAACCTCCGCCAGCGCAGTGCGTAGCTGCTCCACCCCTGCGTCGAGCTGCTCTGGCGGTGGGCCGTCGACGAAGTTCTGCACCTGACTGAGCAGGTGCCCAAGAGCGACACCTTGGTCTCGGATGATCTTTCGGAAGACGAAATCCTGCGCCTGGATCGCGGTCGTGCCCTCGTAGAGCGAGTCGATCTTGGCATCGCGGATGTATTGCTCAATCGGATAGTCCTGCAGATAGCCCGACCCGCCCAGCGTTTGCAGCGACTCGGTCAGGCATTGGTAGGCGCGCTCCGAGCCGACACCTTTCACAATCGGCAACAGCAGGCTGTTGACCCGGCCGGCCAACTCGCTGTCGGCACCCGAAACTCGTTGGGCCACTGACGAATCCTGATGCGCGGCGGCATAGCAGTACAGAGCGCGCAGCCCTTCGGCATAGGCCTTCTGGGTCAGCAGCGACCGACGCACATCCGGATGGGCGATGATGGGAACACGAGGTGCTGTCGAGTCTCCCGAGCGGGCCAGATCGGTGCCCTGCACACGTGTCTTGGCGTATTCCAGCGCGTTCAGATAGCCGGTCGACAAGGTGGCAATTGCCTTGATTCCCACCATCATCCGGGCGAACTCCATGATGTGGAACATCTGCGCAATACCGTCATGCTGGTCGCCGACCAGCCAGCCGACCGCGGGCTCGCCGGCCATGCCGAAACTCAACTCGCAGGTCGCTGACGCCGTCAGTCCCATCTTGTGTTCCAGACCCGTCACGATCACGCCGTTCCGTCGGCCAGGGGCGCCGGTCTGCACATCCGGCAGGTACTTCGGCACGAAGAACAGACTGAGCCCTTTGGTCCCTGGACGCGCATCGACGGGCCTGGCCAAGACCAGATGTGCGATGTTCTCGAACAGGTCGTCCGAATCGCCCGAGGTGATGAACCGTTTGACGCCTTCGATGTGCCAGGTTCCGTCGCTCTGCTCGATCGCCTTCGTGCGCGCAGCGCCGACGTCTGAACCCGCGTCAGGTTCGGTGAGCACCATGGTTGCACCCCATTCGCGCTCCACGCCGAGCTGCGCCCAGTGCTGCTGCTGAGTATTGCCCACCCGGTACAGCACATCGAGCATCGCGGGGCCCACGAGATAGAAGAACGCGGCGGGCAAACTACCGACGAGATGTTCGGTGACCACCGCAGTCACCACCGCCGGGGTGCGAACGCCGCCGATGTCCTCATGGATACCGATCCTCGACCAGCCCCCGTCCATCCACGCGCGCACCGATGCCTTGAAGCTCTCCGGGAGCGTGACGGTGTGCGTCGCTGGATCGAACCTCGGCGCACACCTGTCCGATTCGACAAACGATTCCGCGAGCGGACCTTCGGCCAGGCGCGCTACCTCACCGATCATAGTGCGGACGGTGTCGCCGTCGAGGTCAACGAATTCACCTGTAGCCAAGACGTTTTCCAGGCCCAGCATCTCGAACAAGTTGAACAGCTGGTCGCGAACATTGGACCGATAGTGCGTCATGGATCTCCTGCCCCTCATAAACACATGACCGCTTATTGACTGAGTACCCGGTCAATGACCTTAATCGAACCATACGGCTCGATCCCGTATGGCCGAGCGATCGCGGCTCAGCCGCGACGGTGCCGGAGTTGGCGATGCGCAGCAAAGGAATTGAGCGCAGCGCGTTACTGGATCTTTCGGCCGCAATGTTACCTCGACGGACCTCGACCACGACGAAGCAAGTAAAGGGTGGACCGACTGTTATCGGTCACGTCCGAAGGACGTCGCGTACTGGAGCTTCGGATAGACCGGACCCACCGATCCGGTTCGGCAATCAGCTCGCCGCAGCGTCAGTGTCCTCGTAAAGCCCGACAAGAACGTCGCGCGTGACTGTCGCGACGTGACCTGCAGGGTCCGTGAGGGTCGCAAGACCATATCGATCGACCAGTAACCCACCCAGAAAGGTGTCGACGAACGCCGCACCGACCTGTTGCGCCGTGAGCTCGCCATCGGGATCGAACCACACCCACATCAGCTGCAGCGAACTCCACAGCTGTATGGCCGCCAAATCGACGTTCACCGGCCGGAAAATGCCGTCCTCTGTGCCCTGGCGAATGAACTCTTCGGTCATTCTCACCAGCGCTCGCCGGCTATCGCGCACTTTCTGGAAGTCCGGGTCGAAGGCCAGTTTCGCCACTTCGCGCTGGCTCGCAACAGTCAGGTCCCGGTCGGTGGTGAACAGCATTGCGGCGAAGTAGACCACGGCAGCAACACGCTCGTCAGCTCGGGTCAGTCGCGTGCGCATCTCCTCGAAATGTGCGATGTGCCGGGCGGTGCAGTTCTCCTCCAACTCGCGCAACAGCTGAGCCTTCGAACCGAAGTGGTAAACGATTGTCCCTTGTGACATCCCCAACTCCGATGCGATATCACCGAAATTGGTTGCGTGATAACCACGTTCGGCAACATGCCGAATGAACGTATCGAGGATTTCCTTACGCCTGCCCGACGGTCGAGGCACCGTACCTCCCATGACGTTGACTGTGCATCGACTCGATACTAACTCCGGCCAATCACTATCGGAGCAGTTGACCGACTATGCGCTCGGTCAGGTTTTATAGGGTGTGCGCATGACACTGTCCGGGAAGACCATGTTCATCTCCGGTGCCAGCCGTGGCATCGGCCTGGCCATCGCCAAGAAGTTCGCGGCTGACGGCGCCAATGTGGCCCTGCTCGCCAAGACCGCCGAGCCCCATCCCAAACTCGAGGGCACCGTGTACACCGCGGCCAAGGAGATCGAAGAGGTCGGTGGCCAGGCGCTGCCGATCGTCGGCGACGTGCGCGACCCCGACTCGGTCACCGCCGCGGTGGCCCAGGCCGTCGAGCAGTTCGGCGCCATCGACGTCTGCGTGAACAACGCGTCGGCCATCAACCTCGGCTCCATCGAGGAAGTGCCGATGAAACGCTTCGATCTGATGAACGGCATCCAGATCCGCGGCACCTACGCCGTCTCGCAGGCCTGTATCCCCCACATGAAAGGCCGCGAGAATCCGCACATCCTGACCCTGTCGCCACCGCTGCGACTGGAGTCCGAGTGGCTCAAGCCGACCGCCTACATGATGGCGAAGTACGGCATGACGTTGTGCGCGTTGGGCATCGCCGAAGAAATGCGCGAGGCCGGAATCGCCTCGAACACCCTGTGGCCGCGCACCCTGGTCGCCACCGCCGCAGTACAGAACCTGCTCGGCGGTGACGAGGCGATGGCCAAGGCCCGCAAGCCCGAGGTGTACTCCGACGCCGCCTACGCCGTCTTCAACAAGCCGGCCCGCGAATACACCGGACAGAGCCTGCTGTGCGAGGACGTGCTGCTGGACTCCGGCGTCACCGACCTGTCGGTGTACAACTGCGTGCAGGGCGGCGAACTCGGCGTCGACCTGTGGGTCGACACCCCCGACCCGCCCGGATACACGGGCAGGTAGGTCAGTCCACCGGTCTGCCCTAGCGGTCAGTCGTTGCACCCTCCTCCGATTGCGGTGCGCAACAGCTGACCGCTACGCGGTTGTCGGCCCCCAAGAGGTCGACACTTGCACGGATCTCATCGATCACACGCTGAGGATCTTCCGCCCACATCAGATGCCCCACACCGCTGAGCACGATGGCGCGGCCGCGCGGTACTCGGGCGGCGGTCGCCAGCTGGTCGGCGACCGACAGCACGATGTCATCGGCACCGATGATTGAGCAGACCGGCACTGACAGCGACCCCAGCTCGTCGAACTGAGAGAACTTCGAGCCACCGCCGGTCAGCCAGTCCGTCCACGCATCCACATTTGCACTGCACGAGTCCTCAACCAAGTTGTCTATGGCGGCCATCGGCGGATTCTTGCTCGTCGCTGCGTAGGCCAGGCGCAGGGCCTCAGAGTTGCCGTGCAGGCGCGCCATTGCCGCGCTCATGGCTTCCGTCCCGTCATCGATCACTCCCTGAGCCGGGAACGGGACTATGCCGATCACCGTCCGCACCGCCTCTGGGCGATCCAGGGCCATGCGCAGTGCCACGCCGCCGCCCATGGATGCACCGATCACCGAATACTGGTCAATACCCAGCTCGTCCAGGACACTGTGGGCAGCGGCGGCGAGTGCTGGAATTCGGCAGTCGTTTCCTGCGGCCGCCGACCGGCCGAAGCCGGGAAGGTCAATGAGGATCGAGTGGTAGTCGCCGAATGCCTCAACGAGCCCTTGATGGCCGCGCGTGGACGAGCCGAACCCGTGGATCCACACCAGGTGGTCACCGCCGGTCCCACGCTCTTCGTAATAGATCCCCGCAGCACTGCTCGGCATTGGCCATACCCCTCTGGTTGGTCTCTCAGGCCCGCGATATCGCTTGTATGTAGACGCATCTCCAAGACGGGCGCGAAGGGTCGTGACCCGGCTGTCAGCGTCCTGGCAAACAAGTAACCATGGCGCGAATCGTGGCCCGGTCTTGTCGCGTTCTGGTTGACTGAGTGCACAGTTAGTAACCATACTTGAGCCTGTGCCGATAGGCGCCCGACCAAGCAACCACAATGAGGTGACCATGCTGCCCAGCCATGAGCGTTTGTCTCAGTTCCTCGCTCAGTGCCTGAGCTTCGGCCACACGCAAGTGACACCACTGCTGCCCGGCGGCAGAATGATCCAGCTCAAGGGACGCGGAAAAACGTTCGTGCGTGACGTTCCCGGCCCGCCCGACTCAGTTCCGATCGTGCTGCTCCATGGCTGGGGGATGACCGCAGATGTGAACTATGTCGATGTGTATGAACCGCTTTCGGCCACGCACCGCGTCATCGCACCGGACATCAGAATGCACGGGCAAGGTCCCCGTGACCGCGGGTTCACCGTCACCGACGCTGCCGACGACGTGATCGCGTTACTGGATGAGCTCGGGATCGAGCGCACGATCATATGCGGGTTCTCCATGGGCGGCGTCATCGCCGCCGACATCGTCACGCGCCATCCCGCACAAGTCGCAGGAACGGTGGTCGCAGCGAGCGCGGCCTGCTACCGGACCCGCTGGCGCGACCGACTGATCTTCGCCGGACTCAACGCTCTCCAACCCTTACTAGCGGTCGGGATCGATCCGCCCCCAGGACCGCTTGTGCTCGCCGGAGCCCGCGGTAGGACCGACACGGCAATGCAACGGCAGCGATGGATGCTCGGCGAACTGATGCGAAATCGGTTGTCGGACATCACATCAGTGAGCGGCCACGCCCAGAATGTCGATCTGCGGCCCCGCTTGGCCGCAGGGGCCAAACGGCCGAGCGAATACCTGCTGCTGAATCGCGACCGCGTGTGCCATCCGCAGTTGCAGCAGGAGCTTGCTGACCTATTGGGCGCGCACACGACCGCACTCGACCTTGACCACGACGTCGTCGTTGCAGATCCGGCGCTGTATGCGCAACTGGTCGTGGCCGCGGTGGCTCGGTTGGATGCACAACTGGAGTCCGCCCAAACAGTGTCAGCCTGAGTTCCGCGTCGGCCGTCAGCTCAATAGCGCCTTCTCCGCGTCCTCCAGGGCCTCGACCAGATAGACGGACAGCCGCTGAGAATGCGGAACCGCGTCTGGGCATGCCGTGAACGTGAAGCAGAGGTGGTCGTTCCAACTGGTGACAGTCACCACCAAGGCCTGGCCGTTGGTGATGATCGTGGTCGCATGCAGCGCTTCGGCCAGGGCTCCGTTCCAATACATCGGCACGTCAACCCCGGGCACGTTGGACAATCCCACGTTGAATGCCGGCAAAAGATGGCCCGTGCCGGTGAGCGTCGTTGCCAGGAACGGCAACAACATCAACGAGCTGTAGTTCATCGCGTCTTTGTTCAGCCCCAGCAGGTGATCCTTGCCCGCACGCGTGGACCGCACCACCCGCTTCGCCCGCTCATCGATGTCATCGATGTCGGTGGCCAGGTCGGCGAAGATGAAACTGATGACGTTCCCGGCATCTTCCGACGCAGCCTCATCAACGGTTGCCCGCAACGACGCCAGCACGCCGCCGACGAGGGTGCGATCCGGCAGCGCATCGTGCTCAATCAGATAGCGTCGAACCGCCCCGCCGAACACCGTCGCGATCGCGTCGTTCAACGTACCGTCGATGCGCCTCGCGATCGACCTGAGTCGGGCGAGCTCGACACGCTGAGTGGAAATCCGTCGACGCTGTGTTATCCGATCATTGAAGAGCGTCCGGGGTGGAGAGTACGGCGCCACGAGACCGTCGCCCGATCCGAAACCCGCGGCAACGGTCTTGGCCACGGCACCGCCGATCGACACGGCCGATTCTCCGACGCCCACAGCCACGTCGACGGCCCCCTGCGCCGCGCCGACGACCTTTCTGAGTAGCGACGTCTCGTCTTCTTTACCGCGCTTTCGTTGTGGTGCTTTGGATTTAAGTGCCGGCGCGCTGACCCATAACGGAGCAGCATCGGTTTGCGTCGGGTCTTCCGACAACCAACTCCGCAGTATCTTGAGGACGGTCATGCCGTCGACGAGGGAATGGTGAACCTTGACGAACAACGCGAAGCGGTCCTCTTGGAGTCCCTCGATGAGGTGGACCTCCCAAGGCGGTCGGCTCAAGTCGATCGGGTGGGTAGCGAGGCGCGACACCACCAAGGCAAGTTCCAATTCACTGCCCGGCCGAGGCAATGCTGAGTGCCGAAAGTGATAATCGAGATCGATGTCGTCGGGCGCCAGCACGTCCCATGCGGGAACCGCTTTGTCCGTCAACGACTTCGACAATCGCCAATTGAAGCGCGTGCGGGTAACCGGGAACCCCCGCATGTGCGCGGCGAGTCGCTGCATGTAGTCCGGCGGTGAGCCGGCCGGCTCCTGGAAGATGATCAGAATTGTGCCGTGCTGAGGCGATTCGTGCCGCTCCATCCGGATGAAGCCCGAGTCCAGCAACGTCATGCGCTTCTTCATGCGGGTTCGCTCTTTCGTAGAACTGCCGATTCGATGGTCGGGAAATCCCCCAGCGCAACAGCGCTTCCGGCCCACCAACGGGCAGGGCCCAGTACGGCATCGTGAACGCTCCGGCGGCACTGCAGAATCCAGAGCAACCGTGGGTCCTCCTCTAGATAACTGAGCGCACACTCAGCGTAGTCAACAGACATCGAGAGTGGAAGCGGAAAATATTCACCCAATCGCTTCCCCGTTAATTGAATAAACTGTATGTTTAGCGAATGTCCGCCGGATACATAGTCTTCGACCGCCCCTCAACCATCGCGCGGCGTCGGACTACCACCGAACACCGCATTCTCGAAGCCGCAGCCGCCGTACTTGTCGGCGGCACAAGGTTCTCCGATCTGACGGTCGAGATGGTCCTTGAGTTGGCAGGCGTGTCGCGGGCGAGCTTCTATAAGTTCTTCGCCGACAAGGCCGCGCTGGTTCTGCGCCTCGCCGAGCCGAGCATTGGCGAGGCGGCACAAGCGTCAACAGACTGGTGGCACGGCATGCCAGCTTCATCTTGGCATGGCCTGGCCGCGACAGTTGCCCACATGCTGACTATCGGACGCGCGAATACCGAACTGTGGCAAGCATATTTCGATGCCGCAGCCGCGGACCCAGACGTCGATGAAGCCTTGCGCGGAGCCATGGAAGGCCACGCAGCAATGGTGGCACAACGCATTATCGTGCTGCAGGACCAGAACTTGGCCACTTCAGAACTACAGCCAATTCACTTGGCCCGCTTCATGATTCGCACCACATTCACTTCACTGGTCGACCATTTGCAGCACGGAGATCGCGACGTCGATGAGGCGATCACCCGCACCCTCGGACGTTCGCTCTGGTTCGGCGTGTTCGGACACTGAGAGCTCGCCAGCACAGACTTTCTGATTGATCATTCAAGACACGGGACTGCTTAGGAGTCGCATGGCCACGAACGGGAAACCTCGCATCGTAGAGACGGTCGACGAACTCACCGCAGACTGGCTTACCGCCGCGCTGGAATCTACGGGACGCCTAGGCGGCGCCCGCGTGACGGACGTTGAAGCGGTCGCGATCGGTACCGGTCAGATTGCGATCTCCACGCGGCTGACGCTCACCTATGACCGCCCGACCGATGCGCCCCTGACCATAGTGGCCAAGACCGGTGAGACGGACGTCGCCATGCGTGCGGCGTTGAAGCGCCACCTCGCCTACGAGCGTGAGGTGTCCTTCTACCAGGAGCTGCAGCCGTTGCTCTCAGTGCGAACGCCTGAGGTCTACTATGCCGACATCGACACCGACGCATACATTTTCGTGCTCCTCATGGAGGACGTGGCGCATGCGGACCAGGGTGATCAGATCGCCGGGTGCTCAGTGCCGCTCGCTGCCGCAGCCGTCGATGAACTCGTCGGGCTGCACGCGCCATTGTGGTGCGACGCGTCGCTGGCGGAGCGGCCGTGGCTGTATGGAGACAAGGAGCGCGAGCGCCGGTTGCGCGTCGACGTGATGCCGACGATGTGGGCCGGATTCAAAGAGCGCTACGCCGACCGGCTCAGCGATGACACCGTGCGCGCCGGGGAGCAGTTCATAGCCGGGCTCAATGGCTACGTTCGTGCCGACGATCAGCCGTGGACCGTGGTGCACGGCGACTATCGCCTCGATAACTTGCTGATCGCACCGACGCCCGACGGAACACACGACATCACCGTGCTCGACTGGCAGACCTGCACGGTCGGCAACGCCATGCTCGACGTCGCATACTTCATCGGCGGGGGTCTGTTGCCCGACGACCGCCGCGCCCACGAGGAACGGCTGGTGCGTGACTATTTCGACAAGCTGGTAGCCGCGGGCATTGCCGACTACAGCTGGGATCGCTGCTGGACGGACTACCGGCGCCACACCTGGGCGGGGTTGTCGGTGGCCATCTTCGCCTCCATGCAGGCGCGGCGCACCGAGCGCGGCGACCACATGTTCATGGCGATGGCGGACCGCCATGCCAAGCACGCGTTGGACCTCGATGCGGCGTCGGTGACGGCATGACGCAAAACGAGGAGCTCGGTTTCTACTTGCTGGCTGGGCATGCCCCGAACCCCCGCGCGCTGCTCGATGAGATCCGTGACGCCGAGGACATTGGATTCGGCGCAACATTCATCTCGGAGCGGCTGAACCTCAAAGAAGCGGTGACCCTGTCCGGCGCCGCGGCCGCGGTATCGGAAAACCTTCGGATCATCACGGGCGCAACCAATCACAACACCCGCCACCCACTCGTCACGGCCGCGTACGCAACCACGATGCACCGGTTGACGGATGGGCGGTTCACGCTGGGGATCGGACGCGGGGCTGACTGGTTCTTCGACGCTCTCGGGCTCCCCCACATCACCACCGCACAGCTCGAGGATTTCGTCGGCTTGATGCGCAGGCTGTGGAAAGGCGAAACCGTGGTGGGCCACGACGGCCCAGTCGGGCGGTTCCCACTCCTAAGGCTCGACCCGACGTTCGACGAGGACATCCCGATGGCTTTCGTCGCGTTCGGGCCGCGCTCGCTGCGGCTCGGTGGGCGGCTCTTCGACGACGTCATCCTGCATACCTATTTCGCCGACGACACCCTGAAGCGGTGCGTCGAGACGGTCAAGACCGCCGCGGAACAGGCTGGGCGCGAACCGGATTCGGTCAGAGTGTGGTCGTGCTTCGCCACCATCAGCGACGATATTCCCGAAGAGCAGCGCCTACGCAAGACTGTCGGCCGACTGGCAACCTATCTGCAGGCGTACGGCGATCTGCTCGTCAACACCAACCACTGGGATATCGCCGTACTGGACCGTTTCCGCGCCGACTCGGTGGTCGCGGGCATGAACGGTCCGATCGACACTGTCGCGACTTCCGATCAGATCGAGCACATAGCCGGGATGATCCCGCCAGAGTGGCTGGCACCCTCGGCGACCGGAAGCCCACAACAATGCGCCGATGCAGTCAAAGGCCAGTTCGCACTCGGCGCCGATCGCGTCATCATGCACGGAGCGTCACCGTCGGAACTCCGTGCCGTCGTGGCCGCATACCGAAGCTGAACGAGGAGGATACGTTGTCCCACACATTATTTCGTGTGTTGACCGTAGCAACACCGGCACTTGCAGCGAGCGGGTGGGCATGCGCGCACCGCGCGTCGCGCGGACGACGCGGGAGAGCGCCGGAAAGCTACGCGTTCGGCCCGTTCGTTGCGCCTGCACAGTATTCTGCGCGGACCGTCAAAACGCTGGACGGCACCCGCCTGCACGTGCGGGAGTACGGTCCCTCTGACGCACCACCGATCGTGCTCATCCACGGTTGGTCGTGCTCGATCGAGGTCTGGTACGCGCAAATCAACCGGCTGTCAGCGGACTGTCGGGTCATCGCCTACGACCAGCGCGGCCATGGCCGCAGCGAGGCCGGTGGTCCGCCGTTCGCTGCAGGACACCTTGCCGACGACCTCGCGGCGGTGCTGGCCGAGACCGTATCCCGACCCGCCACCCTGGTCGGGCACAGCATGGGCGGCATCACGATCATGGCCTGGGCGGAGAAGTATCCGGACCAGGTGCGCAACTACACGAACGCGGTGTTGCTCGCATCAACCGGTGCGAACGTCGCGCGCGAACACGCTACTGCGGTAGCCGAGCAGAGCTGGCTCCAGCGCGCGATGACCAAGGTGTCAATGATGCCGCTGCCAAATCCGCCGAAGCGGTTGAGTCGCAGGGCATTCCGGCAAGCGGCACTTTCCGAATCGGCCTCGTCGGACCTGGTTTCGCTGGTCCAGCACATTGTCTATCAGTGTCCGACGCGTTCACGTGTCGGATGGGCGCGCGCGCTTCGGACGACCGATGTGTCCGCGGGCGTACCTGCCCTCACCGTCCCCACCACCTTCCTGTACGGGACGAGCGACTCACTGGTACCGCCACCGGTTGCAGATCGAGTCGTCGCACAACTGCGTGAACCGGGCTATCTCGACTCCGTCATCGCGTTGCCCGGCATCGGCCATGGCATCAACATGGAGGCATTTGAACAATTCAACGCAGAGATCATCCGGCTGCGCGCAATAAAATCAGACGAATCGCCGCAGCCGGCGACGGCCGGCGCCGACTGAATCGCAGCGCGTGTCTGAGAAGCTGACACCCAGGGAGTTTTGCATGTTTACGCTCACCAGCCCGTCATCCGAACGCACGTCGCAGCGGGTCACCCGGGTCGCACTCGGCGGTGTGATGACGTTGGCGGGGATTGCACACCTGACCTTCGCGCGCAAAGATTTTCAAGCGCAGGTGCCCAATTGGTTCCCCCTCGACGCCGATCTCACGGTACTCGGTTCCGGCGTCGTCGAGATCGCACTCGGCCTTGCGCTGTTGAGTCTCCCCCGCAAGCGGCGGATCGTCGGGCTTGCGCTTGCCGCATTCTTCGTCGCGATATTCCCAGGCAACATCGCGCAGTACGTCCAGGGCACCAGTGCATTCGGTCTCGACACCGACGCCAAACGCCTACTTCGGTTGTTCGGTCAGCCGTTGCTCGTCGCGGCCGCATTGTGGGCGGCCGGACTCCCCGAGCGCCCCAGGGACAGTCCGAAAGAATGAATCGCGCGCGTGCCGCCTGCGATGGAGCACCTGGCTGACCAGACACAGAACTGCCCCTTTCTGTGTCGAAAGGGGCAGTTCCGTATGTGTTCGGCGGAGAACTAGGCGTTCACGGCAACCCGGTGCTTGGTGAACTGCAGGGCCTGCTCGTCGACCTTGCCGTACCGGATGGTCCGCATGTCGAAGAAGTAGTTCTGCTTGAGCTTCCACGGCGCTTCCGAGCCCGACTTCGGCAGGCTGTCCATGGCCCGCTTGAAGTAGCCGGGAGTGAAGTCCATGAACGGCAGCTCGTCGACTCGGTCACCGGGGTGCTGCGGCTCGACGCGGTCAAATCCGTTGGCGTCCATGTAGTTCAGCACGCGGCAGATGAACTCGGACACCAGATCGGCCTTGAGCGTCCAGGACGCGTTGGTGTACCCGAAGGTGATCGCCATGTTCGGCACGCCCGAGAGCATCAGGCCCTTGTAGGTCATCGACTTGGGCAGGTCGATCGGCTCGCCGTTGCGGTACGCGACCGCGCCGCCGAACAGCTGCATGTTCAAACCTGTTGCGGTGACGATGATGTCGGCCTGCAGCTCTTCACCGGAGCTCAGCTTGATGCCGTTCTCGGTGAAGGTCTCGATGGTGTCGGTGACCACGCCCGCCTTGCCCGAGCGGATGGCCTTGAACAGATCTCCGTTGGGCGCCAAGCACACTCGCTCGTCCCACGGGTTGTAGCGCGGGCTGAAGTGCTTGTCGTAGTCGAAGCCTTCGGGCAGCCTGCGGGTCGCCATCTGGCGCAGCGCCTTCTTGAACACCGCGGGGAACTTACGGGCCAGCTGGTACTGCGCGGTGCTGTAGCCGATCTGCTTCCAGCGGTTTGCGAAGTGCGCCAGGTGCTTTGGCAGGTACTTGTTGGTCTGCTTGGCGACCGGGTCCTCCAGCGGCAGCGCGCCGATGTAGGTGGGCGAGCGCTGCAGCATGGTGACGTGCCCGACGCCGCCGTTCACCAGTGACGGGATCAGCGTGACGGCCGTGGCACCGGAACCGATGACGACGACGTTCTTGCCGGTGTAGTCGAGATCCTCGGGCCAGTGCTGCGGGTGCACGATCTGGCCCGTGAAGTCGGCCGCGCCGGGGAACTCGGGCGAGTAGCCCTCGTCGTAGTTGTAGTAGCCGCTGCACACCGACAGGAACGACGCGGTGATCTGCTTGTCTTCGCCACCCGCGACGATGTTGATGGTCCAGCGGTTGTCGGCATCCGACCAGTCCACCGAGGTGACCTGCTGGCCGGTGCGGATGTGCTGGCGGATGCCGTTCTCGTCGGCAGCCTCGTTGATGTAGTTCCAGATGGACTGGCCGTCGGCGATCGACTTGGCCGACTCCCACGGCTTGAACCGGAAACCGAGGGTGAACATGTCCGAATCCGAGCGGATGCCCGGGTACTTGAACAGGTCCCAGGTGCCACCGATGTTCTCCCGGCGCTCCAGGATCACATAGCTCTTGGTGGGGCAGCGGTCCTGCAGGTGCCAGGCGGTGCTGATGCCGGAGATCCCGGCGCCGACGATGACAACATCGAAGTGTTCGATCATGGTACCGACGGTATCAACACCATGTCGACAACGTCAACAGTCTGTCGAAAACTGTGGTTTCCGGCTACCATCGACGGTATGACCACCGCCAGCGCGAGCCGCGCACCCCGCGGCCGTCGCGCGGCCCGCCCATCCGGTGACGACCGCGAAGCGGCCATCCTGGCCACCGCGACCACCCTCCTGCAGCAGCGCACCTTCGCCGAGATTTCGGTCGACGACCTGGCAAAAGGCGCCGGCATCTCGCGGCCGACCTTCTACTTCTACTTCCCCTCCAAGGAAGCGGTACTGCTCTCACTGCTCGATCCACTGATCAAGCGGGCCGACACCGGATTCGACGGCGCACTCGAAGACATGCCGGCCGACCCCAAACAGGCCATCCGGCACGGCATCGAGATCTTCTTCAGCTCGTTCGGCTCGCACCCCGCGACCGCCCGAGCCGGCGTCGAAGCCGTCAGAACAGTCCCCGAATTCCGGGAATTCTGGGCCGGCCTCATGCAGAAGTGGATCAACCTCACCGCCGCCCTGATCGCCGCCGAACGCGCACGCGGCGCCGCGCCGGAAACGCTGCCCGCCCGAGACCTCGCAACCTCGCTGAACCTCATGAACGAGCGCATGATCATGGCCACCCTGGCCGGCGAGCCCGGCGCCGTCGCCCACGACGACGTCGTCGACACCCTGACCCACATCTGGCTGAACGGCATCTACGGCAACGCTCAATAGCGTTCGCGCCCACAGCCTTTGCGTAGGCACCGCCATACGACGCCGTTCCCGGGAAGCACATGAAGGTCCTGGCCTCATCCCGACACGGAAAAGGCGGCTTCCGATCTCTCGGAAACCGCCTCTGACCTGCTACTTCATCTGTCGGGCTGACAGGATTTGAACCTGCGACCACTTGACCCCCAGTCAAGTGCGCTACCAAGCTGCGCCACAGCCCGCGGCGCCACCGGACGAACCGGCAACGGTTGGAAAGCCTACCTCAGACCTCCCGCCGGACCCTAAACGGGTCCGGCGGCGCGGCGGCGATCAGCGCTTGGTCCCGCGCTTCTCGCGCACCCGCACATTGATCTTGATCGGGCTGCCTTCGAAGCCGAACTCTTCACGCAGTCGGCGCTCCAGGAATCGGCGGTAGCCGGCCTCCAGGAAGCCCGTGGTGAACAGCACGAAGGTCGGCGGGCGCGAGGCCGCCTGGGTGGCGAACAGGATGCGTGGCTGCTTGCCACCGCGCACCGGCGGCGGCGTGGCGGCCACGATCTCCTTGAGGAAGGTGTTGAGCCGTCCGGTCGGGATGCGGGCATCCCACGACGCCAGCGAGGTCTCCAGCGCCGGCACCAACTTCTGCACGGCCCGACCGGTTTTCGCGGAGATGTTCACGCGCGGCGCCCACTGCACCTGCACCAGCTCGCGCTCGATCTCCTTGTCCAGCAGGTAGCGCCGGTCTTCGTCGACCAGGTCCCACTTGTTGAACGCGATGACGAGCGCGCGCCCGGCCTCGATCACCATCGACAGCACCCGCAGGTCCTGTTCGGTCAGCGGTTGGGACGCATCGACCAGCATGACCGCGACCTCGGCAGCGTCGATCGCGCCGTGCGTGCGCACCGAGGCGTAGAACTCGTGCCCGCTGGCCTGGCCGACCTTCCGGCGCAGACCGGCGGTGTCGACGAAACGCCAAGTCTTGCCGTCCAATTCGATCAGCGAGTCGACCGGGTCCACTGTGGTGCCGGCGACGTCGTGCACGACGGACCGCTCGTCGCCGGTCAGTTTGTTCAGCAGCGAGCTCTTGCCGACGTTGGGCTTGCCGACCAACGCGACGCGGCGCGGGCCGCCAGTCCCGCCGGACATCTCGGACACCGTCGGCAGCACTTCGAGCACGGCGTCGAGCAGATCTGCCACGCCGCGGCCGTGCATGGCACTGATCGAATGCGGCTGTCCCAACCCCAGTGACCACAGCGCGGCGGCGTCGGATTCCACCTTCTCGTTGTCAACCTTGTTGGCCGCCAGGAAAACCGGCTTGCCGGAGCGCTGCAGGCGCTTGGCTGCGGCCTCGTCGGCCGAGGTCGCCCCGACCACCGCATCGACCACCAGGATGATCGCGTCGGCGGTGCGCATGGCAACGGTGGCCTGCTCGGCGACCAGCATCTGCAGACCCTTGGCATCGGGTTCCCACCCGCCGGTGTCCTGCACCATGAACCGGCGCCCGACCCACTGGGCGTCGTACGAAACGCGGTCGCGGGTCACGCCGGGGATGTCTTGGACCACCGCTTCACGGCGGCCCAGAATCCGGTTCACCAGAGTCGATTTGCCGACATTGGGACGCCCGACGACAGCCACCACCGGGGGCGGTCCCGCGTACTCCTCGAGCTCGGCCTCGAATCCCTCCGAGCCGACCTCCCAGTCACCTTCGTCGAACCACACACCATCGTCGTCGCTCATTGACGCACACCTACCTTCTGCTGCACGAGATCCAGCAGATGTGCCACCACACCAGCCTGGGTCATATCGCTGGAATCGACCACGACCGCATCATCAGCGGCCCGCAGCGGCGACACCGCGCGCGTCGAGTCCAGATTGTCCCGGCGCTGCACATCGGCCAGCACCGCTTCATAGTTGTCGCCCAGGCCATTTGCGACGTTCTGCGCATTGCGCCGACGGGCGCGCTCCTCGGCCGAGGCGGTCAGGAAGATTTTCAGATCGGCGTCGGGCTTCACCACGGTGCCGATGTCACGACCCTCGACGACAACCGAACCGGCCTCCGCGATCAGCTCACGCTGCCGCTGCACCAGCAGGGTCCGCACGGCCGGAATCGCCGATACGGCCGACACCGCCAGGGTTACCGCGTCGCCACGGATCTCGTCCGAAACGTCTTCGCCCGCAAGGTACGACGTGTCGTGGTCCGGGTCGAAGCTGACGGAGAAGTCGGTCTTCTCACACACCGAGACGACCGCGTCGGCGTCGGCAGGGTCGATACCCGCTCGCAGCACCGCCAGCGTGACGATCCGGTACATCGCACCGGTGTTGATGTGGTTGGCGCCCAGCGCGTGCGCCAAACCCGTTGACACCGAAGATTTTCCGGTACCCGCCGGGCCATCGATGGCAATTACGAGGGCGTTCACAGGCCCACCGCCTGGTACAACTCGCCGACTTCCTTGCGCGTCAGCGCCCGCAGGCTGTTGACGCGCTGGTCCCCCAGCGCCACCGTGCCGATGTGCGTGCGCACCAGTTCCTTGACGGGGAAACCGACCTCGGCCATCAGGCGGCGCACAATGCGATTGCGGCCCTCGTGCAGCACGATCTTCACCAACGACCTGCCGGCGGCCATGTCGACCACCGCGAACTCGTCGACATAGGCCGGGCCGTCGTCCAGTTCCACACCCTCGCGCATCTTCTTGCTCAACCCACGGGGCACGGTCCCTTGCACGGTGGCCAGATAGGTCTTGGACACCTCGTACCGCGGGTGCATCAGCCGGTGCGCCAGCTCGCCGTCGTTGGTGAGCAGGATCAGGCCTTCGGTGTCGGCATCGAGCCGACCCACATGAAAGAGCTTCTTGTTGCCGCGCACCCGGTGCTCGACCAGGTCGCCGATACAGGGCCGGCCCTGATCGTCAGACATGGTGGAGTGCATACCTTTTGGCTTGTTCAACGCCAGGTACACCAGGTCCTCGTCGACCAGCACGCGGGAACCGTCCACGCGGACGACCTGCCGATCCGGGTGCACGCGGGTGCCGAGTTCGGTGACGATCTGGCCGTCGACCTCCACCCGGCCGTCCATGATCATCCGCTCGGCGACCCGGCGGGAGGCGATTCCCGCCTGCGACAACACCTTCTGCAGGCGCACGCCTTCGGCTTCGTTTTCGTTGGCCACCATGTTCAGTCCCGATCTACGTCGAATTTGGCCGGCTCCGACGCCGGCGCAGGGGTTCCGCCAAGTTTGGCGAAACGCGGCTCCTCAGAGAGCGTTTCAGTGATGTCGTCGATGACGTCGACATCCGGCAACAGCGGGGCGAGTTCCGGCAGCTCAGCCAGCGAGGTCAACCCCAACCGCTCCAGGAACAATTCCGTCGTGGCGAAAGTCGTTGCGCCACTGTCGGCATCGGTGCCCGCTTCGATGATCAGGCCGCGTGCCGCAAGCGTCCGCATCACCGCGTCCACGTTGACACCACGCACCGCACTCACGCGCGCCCGCGTCACGGGCTGCCGGTAGGCGACCACCGCGAGCGTCTCCAACGCTGCTCGGGTCAGCTTCGACCGGGCGCCGTCGAGAATCAGCCGCTCGACATACGGCGCGTACCGGGCACGGGTGTACATCCGCCAGCCGCCACCGGCCTCGCGCAGGTCGATGCCGCTGCCGCGCTCGGCCAACTCGGCGGCCATCCGGCGCAGCTTGTCCTCGACCCGCTCGATCGTCTCGTCCAGTGCCGACGCCAGGGAATCCACCGGGGCGGGGGTGTCGACGACCAGGAGCAACGCCTCCAGCGCCGAGCCCAGCTCGTCATCGGTGATCTCGGTGTTGATCTCGTCGCCGTCGGCGGCGTCGTCGGCCTCGGTGTCGAGTTCGTCACCATCGGTGCCGGCGGCTTCGTCGGTCACACCGGCAACCGGGTCGACGGCCTCGCCCACACTGCTATCCGCGGTAATCACCGCGTCGTTGTCTGTCATTGGTCTTCTTCCACCGCCGCTGCCAGATGCTCGTTCGTCGGCCGCTCACCGGTCCACGAAACTTGCAGCACTCCAAGCGGTTCAATCTGCTCGAAGTTTACCGCCTTGGCACGGTAGAGCTCTAATAGCGCCAGGAACCGACCGACGATCTCCATCCCGCCGTCGCAATCGGCGACCAGATCGGTGAACGACGCCCATTCCCCGACGCCACGATTCTCCAGCAGACCCATCAACTTCATGGCCTGTTCGGGCACCGACACCGCCTGCACGTGCAGGTGATCGACGCGCAGCGACGGCACCGGACGCGGCGTGAACGCGGCCGCCGCGATCTGCGCGAACCGGTCGGCGTCGACGCCCAGCATCACCTCGGGCAGCAACTCGGTGAACCGGTCCTCCAGAGTGACGGCCCGCGGGTAGCTGCGCATCGCGGCGGCTTCGAGCTCGGCGAACATCAACGCGACGTGCTTGAACGCGCGGTACTGCAGCAGGCGGGCGAACAGCAGGTCGCGCACTTCCAGCAGCGCCAGGTCGTCCTCGTCGTGGACTTCTGCGGCGGGCAGCAGCCGCGCGGCCTTCAGATCCAGCAGAGTGGCCGCGACCACCAGGAACGCGGTCGTCTCATCCAGCTCGAGCTGGCTGCCGATCTCCTTGGTGTATGCGATGAACTCATCGGTCACCCGGTGCAGCGCCACTTCGGTGACGTCCAGCCGGTGCGCGAAGATCAGCTGCAGCAACAGGTCGAACGGTCCCTCGAAGTTGGTCAGCCGGACCTGGAACCCGGCCTTCTTCTCATCCGGCTGGTCGGACGCCGGATCCGCCGGCGCCGCGTCCCCGGCCACTTCACCGCCAGCGACGTCGGCCTCCGCAATCACGCGCCGAACCGGTCGATGACCTCAGCAGCCAACGCCCGGTACGCCTGGGCACCACCGGATTTCGGGGCCCAGGTGGTGATCGGTTCACCGGCGACGCTGGTCTCGGGAAAGCGCACGGTGCGGCTGATGACGGTGTCGAACACCAGATCGCCGAAGCGTTCCACGACCCGGGCCATGACCTCCCGCGCGTTGACGGTGCGGTTGTCGTACCGGGTGATCAGGATGCCGCTGATGTCGAGCTTGGGGTTCAGCCGGTCACGGACCTTGTCGACGGTGTCGGTCAGCAACGCGAGGCCACGCAGCGAGAAGAACTCGCATTCGGTCGGGATGATGACGCCATCGGCACAGGCCAGACCGTTCACCGTGAGCAAGCCGAGGGACGGCTGGCAGTCGATCAGCACATAGTCGTAGCGGTCCAGCACGGGATACAGCGCGCGCGACAGCGTCTGCTCGCGGCCGACCTCGTTGACCAGCTGAATTTCGGCAGCGGACAGGTCGATGTTGCTGGGCACCAGGTCCAGTCCCTTGACCCGCGTGTTGATCAGCACGTCGTCGATCGAGACCCGCGGCTCGATCAGCAGGTTGTGCACGGTGTGCTCGAGCTCGTAGTGCGGGACGCCGAGACCGGCGGACAGCGCACCCTGCGGATCGAGGTCCACCAGCAGCACCCGACGGCCGTATTCGGCCAGGCTGGCGCCCAGATTGATGGTCGACGTGGTCTTCCCGACGCCGCCCTTCTGGTTGCACATCGCGATGACCTTGGCCGGGCCGTGCACGCTCTTGGGTTTGGGCTCCGGGATGTATCGCGCCGGACGTCCGGTCAGCCCCAGCACCGGCTCAGGATCCGCGGACGCAGCCGCACCGGCGGCATCAAGCGTGAACGAATCGGCTTCCACCGGGCTCAGGCCCCCCAAGCCTGTGGGGACATCGGTCATGCGTCGCCGATCAGCGGCGTGACTCCCATAGCGAACATCCGGGCAAGTTTAACGGTGCCACGCCGCTGACGACGGCAGACCCGCTGTCCTAATCTCACTGGTATGAGCTGGAAGCAGCGGTGGTCCCTCGTTCGCATGGCACTCGGCATGCGCAAGTTCGTCCAGACCGGCCAATGGGGAGACGGCCGAGAAGCCGCCGCGGCGGCATACGTCGAAGCCAACGCCCGCCGGGGCGACGTCGATCACGTCCTCGCGACCATCGACACTTTCGCCCGCGAACAGTCGATGCTGGTCAATGTCGGCGACGAAAAGGGCCGACTCCTGGAGTCCGCGCTCATCCGGGCCAAGCCGTCGCGAGTTCTCGAACTGGGCACCTACTGCGGCTACAGCGCGCTGCTGATGGCTCGCACCGCGCCGGACGCGCACATCTTCACCGTCGAACTGTCGGCGGACAACGCCGAGATCGCGCGGCGCATCTGGACCCACGCCGGCGTCGCCGACCGCATCACCTGCGTGGTCGGCACCATCGGCGACAACGGCGAAACGCTCGACCGCCTCGCTAGCCACGGGTTCGGGCCGGGCAACCTCGACTTCATGTTCATCGACCACGACAAGAGCGCCTACCTCGGCGACCTGAAGTCGGTCCTGGCGCGCGGCTGGCTGCGGCCCGGCGCGGTGGTCGTGGCGGACAACGTGAAGGTGCCCGGCGCCCCGGCCTACCGCGCGTACATGCGCGACCAAGAAGGTGAGCACTGGCACACGCGGGAACACCCGACCCACGTCGAATACCAGAAGACGCTGCCCGACCTGGTGCTCGAGTCCGACTACTTGGGCTGACGGGCGTCCACCGGCTTGACCGGGCGCTGCCACGGCCACGAACCGGTCATCTCGACCTGCAGTGAGAAGCTCAAGAAAGTCCGGATCGCGACGATGCCCGCCAGCACCGCGACGCTCTGCGCGGTCGGCGTGACGGCGACGGTGCGGATGATGTCGGCCGCGACCAGGAATTCGAGGCCCAGCAGGATCGAGCGGCCGAGTTGGCGCCGAAAGGCGTCGTAGGCACCACCCTCAGTACCGCGCACCCGACCGACCGTGGCGGCCAAGGCGATCACGGCACCGCCCACGATCACCGCGACACCGACGGCGTCGATCACCTTGCCGGTCGTCTCGATGATGTCGTAGAAGGCCATCACCGGATGCTAACTCCGGCCGGCCGCCATCCTTATCTGGCGCGCGGGTGCGCGCCGGCCCACACTTCGCGCAGCGCGCTGACGGTCACCAGCGTGTAGATCTGCGTCGTGGTGACCGATGCGTGGCCCAGCAATTCCTGCACGACGCGCACGTCGGCACCGCCTTCGAGCAGGTGCGTGGCGAACGAGTGCCGCAGCGTGTGCGGCGAGACCGCGGCCGTGATGCCGGCCCGCTCGGCGGAGTCCTGCAGTACCTGCCACGCGCTCTGCCGGGACAACCGGCCGCCGCGCGCATTGAGGAAGATCGCGGGTGTCCCCTTGCCGCGGCGCGCCAGGTCGGGACGGCCCCGCACCAGGTAGGCATCCAGTGCCGTGACAGCGGGCCGGCCGATCGGCACGAGCCGCTGCTTGCCGCCCTTGCCGTGCAGCATCACCGACCGGGACTCGGTGTCGACGTCGTCGCGGTCGAGGCCGACCGCCTCGGAGATCCGCGCGCCGGTCGAATACAGCAGTTCCAGCAGCGCCCGGTTGCGCAGTGTCAGCGGGTTGTCGGCGTCGCTGTCGCCGCCCGCGCCGTCCAGGAGCGCGATGACGTCGTCGTAGCTGAGGCTCTTGGGCAGGCGTCGGCCGGGCGTCGGCGGCTTCACGCCGCGGGCGACATCAATGTCCGCGAGGCCTTCGGCCGCGGCGAACTTGTGCAGCCCGCGCACCGCGATGACGGCCCGCGCGGCCGACACCGAGGACAACGCGACGACGCCGTTGTCCGGATCGCCCTGGCGGAGCGCGACGAGGAACTCGCTGACGTCGGTCTCGGTCACGGCGCCGAGGTCGTCGATGCCGCGACCCGCCAGATGGGCGGTGTACCGCCGGATGTCACGCCGATAGGAGCTCAGCGTGTTGGCCGCGACGCCCCGCTCGATGCTGAGGTGGTTCAGGTAACCCTGGACCTGCTCCTCGAGCCGCGAACGGACACCTGCCGGGGCCGGCGTCATCAGCCGTTTTCCCGCCGGGTGCGTAGCGCGGTTGGACGGTCGATCCACGGCGCGTCGAGCGGGCGCAGCTGCGTTGGCCGATGCACTTCCTTCAGGTGAGCCGCGGCCAGAATCCCGGCCACCGCAAGGGCGTTGACGATCTCGCCGTCGAACACCATCTGCACGGCGTCTGACAGCGGCACCCGCTCGACCACCAGGTCGGCTTCTTCGTCGTGCGCGTGCGGGCGCCCGATCTCGGTCAGCCCGGTGGCCAGGAAGATCCGCACGCTCTCGTCACTGAAGCCCGGCGTCGAGTCGACGTCGATCAGCGGCTGCCAGTGGGCGGCGGCCAGGCCGGTTTCCTCTTCGAGTTCGCGCGCGGCGGTGAGGTGCGGGGCCTCATCGCCCATGTCCAGCAGCCCGGCGGGCAGCTCCCACAGCCGCCGCCCGATCGGGTGCCGGTACTGGTACACCAGTACCAGGTTCCCGTCCTCGTCGAGCGCGACGATCGCGACCGCCCCGTAGTGCTCGACCACCTCACGGCGCGCCGAACCACCACCGGGCATCGCGACCTCGTCGGCCCGCAACGCGAAAATTTTTCCTACATAGACGGTTTCGCTCGAGAGCGTGGCGAAATCGTGTTCAGCCACGGGATTCTTGCAGCTGCTCGGCATCCGCGTCCGAACCCTCCGCATGCGATCCGTTGGCGTGCACCTCGGAGTCGATCTCCTCCAGCGGCAGCCGTTCGGCAGCCTTGTAGTCCAGCGCCGCCCCGACGAACGCCGCGAACAGCGGATGCGGACGCGTCGGGCGGCTCTTCAGCTCCGGGTGCGCCTGCGTACCGACCAGGAACGGGTGCTGGTCGGCGGCATACTCGACGAACTCGACCAGCTGTCCGTCCGGCGAGGTGCCGGAGAACTTCAGCCCGCTCTCGGAGATGCGGTCGCGGTAGGCGTTGTTGACCTCATAGCGGTGCCGGTGCCGCTCGGACACCTCGGTCGCGTCGTACGCCTTGGCCACGATCGAATCCGCCTGCAGTACGGCCGGATACGCGCCGAGGCGCATGGTGCCGCCGAGGTCGGCCTCGCCGGCCACCGCGTCGAGCTGGTCGGCCATCGTGGCGATCACCGGGTCGGGCGTGTGCTCGTCGAACTCGGCAGAGTTCGCCCCGCTGATGCCGACGGACCGCGCGGCCTCGATGACGATGCACTGCAGCCCGAGGCACAGACCCAGCAGCGGCAGCCGCTGACGACGGGCGTAGCTGATCGCACCGAGCTTGCCCTCGATACCGCGGATGCCGAAGCCGCCGGGGATCAGCACGCCGTGCACGTCGCCGAGCGCGGCGGCCGCGCCCTGTTCGGTCTCACAGTCGTCCGAGGCAACCCAGCGGATCTCGACCTTCGAGTGGTGGGCGAACCCACCGGCGCGCAGCGCCTCGGCCACCGACAGGTAGGCGTCGGACAGGTCGATGTACTTGCCCACCAGGGCGATTCGCACCGTCTCCTTGGGCTCGTGCACCCGGCGCAGCAGGTCGTCCCACTCGGACCAGTCCACGTCGCGGAACGGCAGGTTGAGCCGACGCACCACGTAGGCGTCGAGTTCCTCCCGGTGGAGCACCTTGGGGATGTCGTAGATGGACGGGGCGTCCGGCGTCGAGATGACGCCGTCGATGTCCACGTCACACATCAGCGCGATCTTGTTCTTCAGCGGCTCCGGCACATCGCGGTCGCAGCGCAGGATCAGCGCGTCCGGGGTGATACCGATACTGCGCAGCGCAGCCACCGAGTGCTGCGTGGGCTTGGTCTTCAGCTCGCCCGACGGCGCCAGGTACGGCACCAGCGACACGTGCAGGAAGAAGACGTTCTCCCGGCCGACGTCGTGGCGGACCTGGCGAGCCGCCTCGAGGAACGGCTGCGACTCGATATCGCCTACGGTGCCGCCGATTTCAGTGATGACCACGTCGGGCCGCTTGCCCTTGGCGTCGGGCAGCGCCATCTCGAGGATGCGGCTCTTGATCTCGTCGGTGATGTGCGGGATCACCTGGACGGTGTCGCCGAGGTAGTCGCCGCGGCGCTCCTTGGCGATGACTTCCGAGTACACCTGACCGGTGGTGACGTTTGCCGACCGCGACAGGTTGCGGTCCAGGAAGCGCTCGTAGTGGCCGATGTCCAGGTCCGTTTCGGCGCCGTCCTCGGTGACGAACACCTCGCCGTGCTGGAACGGATTCATGGTGCCGGGATCGACGTTGAGGTACGGGTCCAGCTTCTGCATCGTCACGTGCAAACCACGCGCGGTGAGCAATTGGCCAAGGCTGCTGGCGGTCAGACCCTTACCGAGCGAAGAAGCGACCCCGCCGCTGACAAAAATGTGCTTCGTCGCGGCCTGTGGGTGCCTGCGTAGCGATGCCAAGAACGACCTCCGTGGTGATGGGGCAACGTAGCGGTTGAGCTACCTGGGGCCTGCCGACCCACGGAATTTCACCCTATCACCGACCGGCCCGAGCTGGGACTGACGCGCCGGTGACGGTCACCACGACTCGTTACTGCAGGACCGTCACCGAACTGGCACCGCGGCCGATGCCGAGCTGCGCCGGGTGACCGCCGGCGATGAGTTGCTGCAACGACAGGACGGCGGTGATGCGGCCGGCCTGGCTGTTGACGTCGTCGACGGTGCCGACCGCGCCGGACAGCCCGGCGTCCGAGCGCACGACGGCGACCGCCGCCGTGCCCGACGCGCAGCCGTCGCGGCCCGCCACCACAGTGCCCGCGCCGTGCGGCGCCAGACCCGAGGCCAGCCGGGCCACGGTGGACCCGCGGTTACCGGCGTCGTCGCCCAAGGCGCCGCCGGTGACGACCAACGCGGTGTCGGCGACCCCGATGCGCTGCGTGCCGTACGTGATGAAACCGGTGTCGCGCAGCGTGGCCAGCACGGTGTCGCGCTGCATGTCGTCGACAGGCAGGACCGCCGGGTTGCGATCACGCAGCAGGGTGATACCCAGCAGATCGCCGGCCTGCGACCCCTGATCGATGGTCCGGGTGCTCAACTGACGTCCGGCCGGCACGATCGGTGAGTTCACCACCGACAGCAGCTTCTCCGAGGCGTTGGCGTCCACGAACTGCTGCGTCAACGCGATGGTGCCGGTGACCGAACCACCAGCTGCCGCAACCAGTTTCGCGGCGGCGTCGACGTCGTCACCCACGGCGTCCGGGGTGCGGAACACCACGACCGACTTCCCCGCCAGCGCGTCGCGCACCAGGCGCGGCGACATCTGGGCATCGAACTCGCCTGCCGCACTGAGCTTCTGGTTCAGTGCGTTCTTCTCATCGGTGAGCGTGTTGATCTGGTTCTGCAACTCGTGTTTGTCGTCACGCAGCCCCGACAACAACGTGTTGGACAGCAGACCGGAACCGAGCATCACCCCGATGGCCAGTGCCAGGAACACCGCGGCCAGTGAGATCGCGTGCGAGCGTAGGGAAATCATCGCCGGAGCTAGCTCACCAGACCCTGGGCCCACAGCAGGAAGCGGTTCCAGTAGTCGGTCACCAGGTGCAGGACGGTGGCGTCGGCGCGCGCGACGTACAGCGCGACGATGACGGCCACCAGCATCGCCAGCACCAGCAGCGCGATGGCGCCGCCGGAGACGCGGCTGCGGTACAGGGTCGCAACGGCTTTGGCGTCGACCAGCTTCTCCCCCACCTTCAGGCGGGTCAGGAACGTCGACGGGGTGCTCGACTGCCGGGTGCGGTCGAAGAACTCTTCGATGTTGGCGCGGTGGCCGGCGGTGACGATCAGCGCGGCACCGTGGTGGTCGACCAGCAGCAGCGCCAGGTCCGCAGCCGAGCCGGCAGCCGGGAAGGTCATGGCGCCGACGCCCAGATCCTGAATCCGCTCAAGGCCTTTCGCGTGGCCATCGGCGTCGGCCGGCAGCACCACCTGGGCGCCGGACCGCAGCACGTCGGCACTCATCTCTTCGGGGTCACCGACGATCAGCGCGGGCCGGTAGCCGGCCTTGCGCAGCACGTCCGCGCCGGCCCCGACACCGACCAGCACCGGCTGGTACTCCTTGATGAACGGCTTGATGGCCTTGAGGTCACCCTCGGCGCTGGGGTCGTCGGTCACGACCACGACATGCCGGCGGGCCACGTCGACGTCGATGTCCGGGATACCCATGCCGTCGATCAACAGCGGGCTCTCACTGCGGATGAATTCGATGGTGTTGCCGGCGAAGGCCTCCAGGTGCGCGACGAGGCCGCTCTTGGCCTCGTGCATCATCTCGTGGATCTGCTCGTCGTTGCGCTCGTTACCGAGAACCAGCCGACGGTCGCCGTTGTAGATGCCGCCGTTGTGCAGCCGCACCTTGGCGCCGTCCTTGACCTTCTTGAAGACCTCGGGGCCGGTTTCGTCGATCAACGTAACCCCGTTGGCGACAAGCACTTCCGGGCCCAGGTTCGGGTAGCGGCCGGAGATGGACGACGATGCGTTCACGACGGCCGCAACCTCGGCCTCCACCAGCGCGTCGGCGGTGATGCGGTCCAGGTCGAGTGCATCGAGGATGACGATGTCCCCCGGGCCGACGCGGCGCAGCAGTCGGTCGATGTCGCGGTCAACGCGGGCGGTTCCAGTCACGCCCGGCTTCGGTCCGGCATTTCGGGTGAGCAGCGCTGCCATCTTCATGCGTCGATTCTGTCGACGAACCCTCAAGTTGAGGTGGAGGCGCGCCGTAACATCAGCCTCAGAAGTTTTCTTTTGTCACATCCGTAACAGCCGAATGGTCTCAATCTCGCTTCGCTGCGTAGTGCCGAGCCGCCTTGGCGCGGTTTCCACACGTGGTCATCGAGTGCCAGCGCCGGGTGCCGTTCTTCGACGTGTCGTAGAACCAGAGGACGCAGTGCGGATGCGCGCACTGCTTGATCCGGCCGGCCGACTCGGCGAGCAGTTGCAGCAGGTTGTCGGCGGCGAGCCACCCGGGCAGCCATTCGGGTCGCGGCACATCCACGTCATCCCGCGGCTCGCCGTCGGCGAGGCTGCGCCGGATGCGCCCGCGGTCCAGGACCTCGTTCACGTCATCGGCCGGGCCGCCGGTGACCACTCGCAAGATCGCCTCCCGCGCGCGCACCACCGCGGCGCGGGTCTTCTCGTCGGCAGCGCACCGGTCACCGAGATCGTTGGCCACCAGCCAACATCGGAGCCCCGCCACATCGGTCAGGAGATCCTGAGGCCCGTCCGCCGACATCCACCGGGTGTTCAGCAGGTCCAGCGCGAGGGGTTCGCCGACATGCGGGCGCGGATCACGCATAACTGAGATTAACCGCCTCTCCTGCATCGACAGCCTCCCGACAGTCCGCTAACCATCTATTTCTATTTTGGTGGTTGACACCTTGCGACTCCGATTCTAACCTTCAAATGTCACTTAACTAGTTACAACGGAGGAACCGATGACCACCGCCATCACACCCAAGCTCGCGCCCGGACACGTCGGGTTGAACGTCACCGACCTGTCGCGGTCCGTCGACTTCTACCGGCGGGCTTTGGGTTTCGAACAACTGGGCATCAGCGACGAGGGCGATCACCGCTTCGCGTTCCTGGGTTCCGAAGGCACTTTGCGACTGACCTTGTGGCAGCAGAGCGACGGCGCGTTCTCCGCCAAGACCCCAGGCCTGCACCACCTGTCGTTCCAGGTCGACACCATCGAGCAGGTCCAAACCGTGGAGTCGGCGCTCAAAGAACTGGGTGTGACGTTCGCCCACGACGGCGTGGTGGCGCACGGAGAGGGCGCCGCATCGGGTGGCATCTTCTTCACCGACCCCGACGGCATCCGGCTGGAGATCTACGCACCGAATGGCGCGGAGACCGCACCGGCGCCGAGCGGCGCCGCCCCCACCTGCGGATTCTTCTGAGTCGCGCCATGAATGGCTACCACGCCGGTGAGGTGGCAGTGCAGCGGCGCATGGGGCAGTCGGAGATCGCTGCCCGCGTCGGCCGGATGATCCGTACGGAGATTCCGGCCGCCGCGGCGGCCTTCCTGGTCGAGCAGCCGATGATCGTGCTCGCCGCGACCGACGACGCGGGTCGGGTGTGGGCCAGTCTGGTCACCGGCCCCGCCGGCTTCGTGCATGCCGACGACGACCAGACCATCGCGGTCGACGCCCTGCCCGTCCCGGGCGACCCGCTCCACGACATCCTCCGCCGCCCCGACCAACAGGTCGGCATGATCGCCATCGAACCGCAGACCCGTCGCCGCATGCGGGTCAACGGCATCGCCCAACCGGCCGGCGCGGACATCCCGGCCGGGCTGCGGATCCATCCCGACCAGGTGTACTCGAACTGCCCGAAGTACATCTCGCGCAGGCACATCGACCAGGTCGCGGAAGTGGCGTCTCACCCGATCGTCCGTGGCGCCGACGTGCTCGACGAGCGCACGCAGCAGCTCATCGAACGCGCCGACACCTTCTTCATCGGATCGACCGATCCGGACGGCAACGCCGATGCTTCGCACCGCGGTGGCAATCCCGGCTTCCTGCAGGTGCTTTCGCCGAACCGGCTGCGGTGGCCGGACTATCGCGGGAACTCGATGTTCATGACGCTGGGCAACATCAGCGCCCACCCGCGCTGCGGACTGCTGATCCCGGACTGGGAGACCGGGACCACCCTGCAGCTGACCGGCACCGCCGAGATCATCTGGGGCGAGGGACCCCAGTGCTGCGTCGAATTCACCGTGGATGAGGTGATCGAGCTGACCGACGTCAGCCCACTGCGGTGGGGCCGGGCCGAGCTCTCGCCCGCCAACCCCGCCTGACCGTTACGGTGCGGCGTGCTCCTGCTGCGCCGCCGCCAGCAGCTCGCGGGCATGCGCGCGACCACTGTCGGTGTCGCCGAGTCCGGCCAGCATGCGGGCCAGTTCGGCGACCCGCTCATCATCCTCGAGGCGGACCACGCGGCTCGACTTCGGTCCGCTCTCCACCACGAGGTGCACGTCGCCGTAGGCCGCGACCTGCGGCAGATGCGTCACGACGATGACCTGGTGGGTACGAGCCAGCCGGGCCAAACGCTTACCGATCTGCACGGCGGCCCGGCCGCCGACACCGGCGTCGACCTCGTCGAACACCATGGTGGTGCCCTCGGCGGACGCGGACAGCACCACTTCGAGCGCCAGCATCACGCGGGACAACTCACCGCCCGACGCGCTCTTGGCCAGCGGCAGCACGTCCGAGCCGCTATGCGGCGTGAATCCGAATTCCACGGCGTCGACGCCGTCATGGCCGGCATGCACGGCAGTGCCGTCCGGCAAGGTCAGCGGCGCGCTGTCGTCGGCGCGAGCCTCCAGCGGCGAGACCGCGATGCTGAATCCGGCGCCGCCCATTGCCAGCCCCGCCAGCTCGGCGGTGACCGCCTTGGCCAGAGACTTGGACGCCTTGGTCCGGGCCTTGGTGACGTCGGCGGCGGCCAGCACCACCTTGTCGTGCCGTTCGTCGACCTGCTTCTGCAGTTCGGCCAACGCCTCTTCGGAGACGTCGAGCTGCGACAGCCGCTGCCGGGCGTCGGCCGCCCACTGCAACACCCCGTCGATATCGGCGGCGTACTTACGGGTGAGGTTGCGCAGCTCGGCCTGCCGGGCCAACTTGGATTCCAAAGTGCTTGCGTCACTGGGCAACTCGGAGAGGTAATCGCCCAGTTCGCCGGACACGTCGCCCAACACCGCCAACGCCTCACTCAGCCGGTCGCCAAGGGCCTGCAGCACCGAGTCGTCCGTCGCCGACAACACCGACTTGGCCTGCGCCGCCGCATCGAGTGCAGAGCCGGCGTCGTCCGACGGCCCGTCGCCGAGCTCTCCGGACAGCGCGGCACGGGCGGTCTGCGCCGCGTCCCGCAGCGCGTCCAGCTCGGACAACCGACGGATATCGGCCACCAACGCCTCGTCCTCGCCGGCTTCCGGCGCGACGGCGTCGATCTCGCCCAGACCGAACTGCAGCCGGTCGGCCTCCATGGCGAGATCCCGGGCGCGGTTCCGCCGGTCGATCAAATCTCTTCGGGCGGTGAGCCATTCGTCCCGCAGCTTGCGGTACTTCGCCAGCAGTCCCGTCACGTCGACGTAGCGGTCCAAGGCTCCGCGCTGCTCGTCCGGACGCATCAGGCGCAGCTGGTCGTTCTGCCCATGCAGGGCAAGCAGTTCGGTGGTGAATGTCGCCAGCGACTTCGCCGGCACGCTGCGGCCGCCCAGGTACGCCCGCGACGGCCCGTCCTTGCTCACCGACCGCGCGGCGATGACGCTGCCGTCGTCGTCCCGGTCCGCGCCCGAGGCCTCCAGAATCCCATCGACCCGCTCGGATACCCCGTCGCCGAGTTCGGTTGTGGTGAAACGACCTTCGACGACCGCGCGGGCGGAGCCCGAACGTACCCGGCTGGGATCGGCCCGCGCCCCACCCAGCAGATGCAGGCTGGTGACCACCATGGTCTTACCGGCGCCGGTTTCCCCGGTCAGCACAGTCAGACCACGGCCGAATTCGGCCGTGGCCGCACTGATGGCGCCCAGCGCCTCGATGCGAATCTCGGTCAGCATTACTGGCCGCGCCACCCTTTCACCGGCAACCGGAATTTGCGCACCAAACGATCCGAGAACGGGGCGCTGTCGAGACGGACCCACTTCAGCGAGACATCGCAGCGCGTGACTTCCAGCCGGCCACCGGCCGGGACCACCATCTGGCGACGGCCGTCGCAGAACACCATGGCGTCATTGTTGCCTGCCTCGACCTCGATCGCGATCGATGCGTCGGGGCTGGTCACCATCGGCCGGGCGAACAGGGCGTGAGCGTTGTTGGGTACCACCAGGATTGCTTCCAGATCCGGCCACAGAATCGGGCCGCCCGCGGAGAAGGCATACGCCGTCGAGCCGGTGGGCGCCGACACCAATACACCGTCGCAGCCGAACGCCGACACCGGGCGGCCGTCGACCTCCAGCACCACGCTCAACACACCGAACCGGCTGCTCTTCTCCAGACTCGCCTCGTTGAGGGCCCACCCGCGCTGCACGATCTCGCCGTCCACGCGCACCCCGATGTCGAGCGTCATCCGCTCTTCGACGCGGTAGTCCTTGTCGATGATGCGTTCGAGGACGTGGTCGATTGCCTCGGCCTCGGCCTCCGCCAGGAACCCGATGTGGCCGAGATTCACCCCGACCACGGGGATCTCGGCATTGCGGGCCAGCTCAGCTGCCCGCAGGAACGTGCCGTCACCGCCGAGCACCAGGACCAGTTCGCAGCCCTCGGCCGCATGCTGGTCCGGGTCGACGACCGTGATGTCGACACCCATTGCCCGCATGTGGTCCGGCGCCAGGTGCAGGGTGCCACGGTCGACGGCCTCGGCGGCGAGCACACGCAATCCGATTCCGTTGTCGCCCAGCACTTTCTCGACCCGGGTTGCGGTTTCGGTGGCTTCGTCGCGGCCGGTGTGGATGACCAGCAGGACAGTGCGTTCGCGCATCACTGGGGTCCCTCGGCAACCGCGCGGCCGACGGCGGCGACGAGAGCATCGCCTGCCAGCGGCTCATCGGTGGTGGCGCGCAGCCGCAGGAAGTACTCGACGTTGCCGGACGGACCGGGCAGCGGGCTGGCCGTGACGTCGACGGCGTGCCAGCCGAGTTCAGTTGCCCGCCGCGCCACCGTCAACACGGCGTCGGCACGCAATTCCGGGTCGGAGACCACACCACCGGCTCCGACTCGATCCTTGCCCACCTCGAACTGCGGCTTCACCATGGGAACGATATCGGCTTGGGTCGACGCACATGCGGTCAGTGCCGGTAGGACGGTGGCCAGCGAGATGAACGACAGATCGGCCACCACGAGGTCGACGGGACCGCCGATGGCTTCGGCGGTGAGCTCCCGCACGTTGGTCCGCTCCATGACGATGACGCGATCATCGGACCGCAACGACCACGCCAGCTGGCCGTAGCCGACGTCGGCCGCGACGATTTCGCGCGCGCCGCGATCCAGCAGCACCTCGGTGAATCCCCCGGTGGAAGCCCCGGCATCGAGGCAGCGCCGTCCTTCTGGCGATACGCCGAACGCGTCGAGGGCGCCGATGAGCTTGTGCGCACCACGGGAAACCCAGCTGCGTTCCGCGGATTCGGCGACCAGGAGGTTGGCCGCGGGCGTAACCGCGGTCGAAGCCTTCGATGCCCGCATGCCGTCGATCGTCACCCGGCCGGCCTCGATCAGTTCGGCGGCCTGCTGACGAGACCGGGCGAGCCCACGCCGGACGAGTTCGGCATCAACACGTGCGCGTCGCGTCACGTGCGATCACCCCTTCTCGACCGATTCCAGGGCCCGGACCAGCAGATTGTGGGCGTGGTCCAAACCCGCCGCGACAGCCTCGAGGTCCGGCGTCTCGTCACCTTCGCCGGACAGATCCGGGAGGTGGGACAGCAGGACCGCGATGTCTTCGCGGATCTGGTCAGGATCGGTACTCATAGCGATGTTCACGCTAGCGGATGGGTGCCGCCGAGCAGCGACCACCGATCCAATGCCGCGCGTGCCGTGTCGTCCCCCGCCGCGATCCGCACGCGGCCGTCGGCACCGGCCCACACCGCGCCGGCGGTCGCGCGCACCACCGACAGGTCGTCGTCGACGGGTTCACCGGTGGCGTGGACGATGACGTCGTTGCCCGATGTCTCCACCTGCCAGGCCGGGTGCGGCCCGATCCGCAATGTGTCTGCCGGGGCGTCCAGCGAGCGCAGATCAGCGGCCAGATAGTCCGGACGCTCGGCGGCGATGGCGTGGACCATGTCGGCCGCGCTGTTCACCCCGGTGAGCACCATCAGGCTCGGTAGACCGGTGGCATTGGCTCCGGCGATGTCGGTGTCGAGCCGGTCCCCGACGACCAATGGGGCCTCGTACCGGCCGCGGGCCAGGGCGTCGTTCATCAGTGTGGGCTGCGGCTTGCCGGCGACCTGCGGCACCTGTCCGGTCGCGGTCTGAAGCGCAGCGACCATCGACCCGTTGCCCGGCAGGAGTCCACGTTCCGACGGCAGCGTCTTGTCGGCGTTCGCCGCGACCCAGAGGCCACCGGCTCGGATGGTCAGAGCCGCCTCGGCCAGATCGGCCCAGCCGGTCTGGGGCGAATGTCCCTGCACGACCGCGACGGGTTCTTCGGCGAACTGGCGAACGGGGTTCAGCCCGGCGTTGATGACCTCCGCGGCCAGTGCATCGGTCCCGATAACCAGCACGTTCGCTCCAGCAGGGAGCTGCAATGCCAGCAGGTGTGCCGCGCTCTGGGCACTGGTCACCACATCGTCGGCGTGCGCGGAGAAGCCCAGCGCATCGAGGTGGTCAGCCACCTCGGAAGGGCTTCGCGACGCGTTGTTGGTGACGTAGAGCTTCCGCGATGTGACCGCGGCGAGCGCGGCGACCGCCCCTTCGGTGGCCTCATGACCACGGAACACCGTGCCGTCGAGATCCAGGAGCAGACAGTCGTGCAGCTGAGCCAGCGTCGTCACATCAGCCCAATTCGGCGACGCGGTCCTCGGCGTCCGTGACGCCTTCCAGGTCAGCGGCTGCCGCATGGAGGAACCACTGCAGTGCGTCATTCGTGCGGTCGAGGGCCAGTAAGGTCTCGGCGTACACGTAGAACAGGCGAGCCGCGGTCTGGCCGGTCCTGGTGGAATCGAGCGGCGGATTCGACAGCAGCGCCAAGGCCTGTGCCGGCTGGCCCAGGTCGCACCGGGCGCCGGCGAGGACGATCTTCAGTTCGTCGGCATCGTCACCGGTGAGCTGCTCGGCTTCGGGACTGCGACCCAACTCGATGGCGCGCTCCGGACGGCCGACGCCACGCTCGCAGTCGGCGATGAGGGCCAACAGCGGTGACTTGCTCCCCATCCGTCGGGCGGCACGCAGCTCCGACAGGGCCTGCGCCCAGTCACCACAGTGATAGGCCGCGATACCGACGGCTTCGCGGATCGCCGCGATCCGCGAAGCACGGCCGCGTGCGGCGCGTGCGTGCTCGAGAGCCGCTTCCGGGTCCTCGTCCAGCAGATCGCCGGCCATGACCAGATGCTTGGCCACGTAATCCGCCGTCGCCTTGTCGAGGGTCGTCAATTCACGGCGCACCTCGGGTGACAGCTGCTTGGCTTCGACGTCGTCAGGCAGCCTGGGACCAGTCGGCCGATCCGACGGTGCTGCGGAATCACGCGACTGAGGCGGCCGACCGTTCCGATCGGAGCCGGGCCGTCTGGGCGCCTGCGCGCGGTCGCGCTGAGGCCACTGTCCCCGCCGTCCGTCGCCGTCGTCTCTGCGCGAGGGGCGACGATCGCCGCCCTGCCTGTTGTCGACCACTGGAACCTTTCCCTACGAAATCTCAGGTCAGAATACGGCCCCAAGCCGCGAAACTTGCCATCCGAGCACCGGCGCCGAACCGAACGTCGCCGGCACGGCGCATATTTCCGAGCCGAGAAATGGAAATCCCTCAAATAGAATCACCCCCCACATAAATGTGGGGGGTGATTCCTAATTTGTGTTCGGCGGTGTCCTACTTTTCCGCCCGTGCAGGGCAGTATCATCGGCGCTGGCAGGCTTAGCTTCCGGGTTCGGGATGGGACCGGGCGTTTCCCTGCCGCTGTTGCCGCCGTAACTCTATTTAATTACGCCTCCACCGGTTCCTTGTAACACCCTTTTGGGGTGTTATTTGGTGGTGGGGTGTGGTCTGTTCGACTGTTGTGTGGATTGTGGTTGCGCGCATTGATGTGCGAATGTTCTTGGTTTACACACTGGTTCTTTTTTGGTGTGTGTAAGTTTTCGGCCGGTTAGTACCAGTTCCCTGAATCTATTGCTAGATGTGCAGGTCTGGCCTATCGATCCCGTGGTCTGCGGGGGGCCTTATCCCTCTAAAAGGGTGAGAAACCTGGTCTTGGAAGAGGTTTCCCGCTTAGATGCTTTCAGCGGTTATCCTGTCCGAACGTAGCTATCCAGCGGTGCCCCTGGTGGGACAACTGGTAGACCAGAGGTTCGTCCGTCCCGGTCCTCTCGTACTAGGGACAGGTTTCCTCAAGTTTCTGACGCGCGCGGCGGATAGAGACCGAACTGTCTCACGACGTTCTAAACCCAGCTCGCGTGCCGCTTTAATGGGCGAACAGCCCAACCCTTGGGACCTGCTCCAGCCCCAGGATGCGACGAGCCGACATCGAGGTGCCAAACCATCCCGTCGATATGGACTCTTGGGGAAGATCAGCCTGTTATCCCCGGGGTACCTTTTATCCGTTGAGCGACACCCCTTCCACTCGGGGGTGCCGGATCACTAGTCCCGACTTTCGTCCCTGCTCGACTTGTAGGTCTCGCAGTCAAGCTCCCTTGTGCACTTACACTCAACACCTGATTGCCGTCCAGGTTGAGGGAACCTTTGGGCGCCTCCGTTACATTTTAGGAGGCAACCGCCCCAGTTAAACTACCCACCAGGCACTGTCCCTGGACCGGATATACGGTCCGAAGTTAGAAGCCCAATACGATCAGAGTGGTATTTCAACAACGACTCCACACACACTGGCGTGTGCGCTTCACAGTCTCCCACCTATCCTACACAAACCGTACCGAACTCCAATACCAAGTTGTAGTGAAGGTCCCGGGGTCTTTTCGTCCTGCCGCGCGTAACGAGCATCTTTACTCGTAGTGCAATTTCGCCGAGTCTATGGTTGAGACAGTTGAGAAGTCGTTACGCCATTCGTGCAGGTCGGAACTTACCCGACAAGGAATTTCGCTACCTTAGGATGGTTATAGTTACCACCGCCGTTTACTGGGGCTTAAATTCTCCGCTTCACCCCCGAAGGAGTTAACAGGTCCTCTTAACCTTCCAGCACCGGGCAGGCGTCAGTCCGTATACATCGTCTTGCGACTTCGCACGGACCTGTGTTTTTAGTAAACAGTCGCTTCTCACTGGTTTGTGCCACCCCCTCCCGCTGCCGGCCGCGAAGGCCTTGACGGTATGGAGGTCCCCCTTCTCCCGAAGTTACGGGGGCATTTTGCCGAGTTCCTTAACCATAGTTAACTCGTACGCCTTAGTATTCTCTACCTGACCACCTGTGTTGGTTTGGGGTACGGGCCATGTGTGCACTCGCTAGAGGCTTTTCTTGGCAGCATAGGATCACCGAATTCGCCTCACTCGGCTATGCATCACCTCTCAGACATATGAACGACGGATTTGCCTATCGTTCGTCCTACAGGCTTACCCCGGTATTACCACTGACCGGTACGGCTACCTTCCTGCGTCACCCCATCGCTTGACTACTACCCACCAGGGTCCCACGCAGCCGGCAACACGTGATCCCCGAAAGGATCATCACGTGCCATTTGGATGGTTAGCACAATGGATTCATCACGGACGCACACACACGGGTACGGGAATATCAACCCGTTGTCCATCGACTACGCCTGTCGGCCTCGCCTTAGGTCCCGACTCACCCTGGGCGGACTGGCCTGCCCCAGGAACCCTTGGTCTTTCGGCGGGCAAGGTTCTCACTTGCCTATTCGCTACTCATGCCTGCATTCTCACTCCCACACCCTCCACAGCTCCATCACTAGGCTGCTTCACTGGATGCAGGACGCTCCCCTACCCATCCTTGCGGATGCCGCGACTTCGGCGGTGTGCTTGAGCCCCGCTACATTATCGGCGCACAATCACTTGACCAGTGAGCTATTACGCACTCTTTCAAGGGTGGCTGCTTCTAAGCCAACCTCCTGGTTGTCTTCGCGACTGCACATCCTTTTCCACTTAGCACACGCTTAGGGGCCTTAGTCGGCGATCTGGGCTGTTTCCCTCTCGACGCACGGAGCTTATCCCCCGCCGTCTCACTGCCACGCTTTTGTCTTACCGGCATTCGGAGTTTGGCTGACGTCAGTAACCTGGTGAGGCCCATCGGCCATCCAGTAGCTCTACCTCCGGCAAGAAACACGCAACGCTGCACCTAAATGCATTTCGGGGAGAACCAGCTATCACGGAGTTTGATTGGCCTTTCACCCCTACCCACAGCTCATCCCCTCAGTCTTCAACCTAAGTGGGTTCGGGCCTCCACGCGGTCTTACCCGCGCTTCACCCTGGCCATGGGTAGATCACTCCGCTTCGGGTCCAGAACACGCCACTACACCCTTACGGGATACGCCCTATTCAGACTCGCTTTCGCTACGGCTACCCCCCACGGGTTAACCTCGCGACATGTCCCTGACTCGCAGGCTCATTCTTCAAAAGGCACGCCATCACCCCACCACGAAGGAGGGCTCTGACGGATTGTAGGCACACGGTTTCAGGTACTATTTCACTCCCCTCCCGGGGTACTTTTCACCATTCCCTCACGGTACTAATCCGCTATCGGTCATCAGAAGGTATTTAGGCTTACCGAGTGGTCTCGGCAGATTCACAGCAGATTTCACGGGCCCGCTGCTACTCGGGAACACCATCAAGGCAGACATCGGGTTTTCACGTACGGGACTCTCACCCTCTACGGCAGGCCATCCCAAGCCACTTCCGTTAACCACGACATTTTCTTACTGCCCTCCAGCCGGATAGAACTGGAAAGATAGGTCCCACAACCCCGCACACACAACCCCTACCCGGTATCACATGCATACGGTTTAGCCTCATCCGCTTTCGCTCGCCACTACTCACGGAATCACAATTGTTTTCTCTTCCTACGGGTACTGAGATGTTTCACTTCCCCGCGTTACCTCCCACACCCTATATATTCAGGCGTGGGTAACACGACATAACTCGTGCTGGGTTTCCCCATTCGGACATCCTCGGATCAACGCTCGGTTGGCAGCTCCCCGAGGCATATCGCAGCCTCCTACGTCCTTCATCGGCCTCTGATGCCAAGGCATCCACCATGCGCCCTTAAACACTTACGACACAAAAAACCAATTGAAAACAAGAATCAAAATTGCACATCAACACACCCAGAACACACAACCCGGAAACCGAAGCCTCCAGGCGCATCATTCTGCGTGCATTAGATGCTCGCAACCACTATCCACAAGTCAAACACCACACCCCACCACCAAAACCGGTGAGGCAACAACAACCCCCACCACCCCCAACGGGACGGTGTCTCCCACCCACCAGGGCAGAAGCGAACGGGCCTGTTGTCTCAGGACCCAACAGTGTGTCTGGCAATTTCTTCGATCAACGTGTCATCCCAGCTGATCAGCGTTCGTTGTCATATGCACCCGCCGGACAAGCCCACTACAGGCGCCGGCGACAATCCCAACCACCAATTCCCGCAATTTGTACGGGGATGGGGGAAACCCCGAAGGGCATGTAAATGGTGCTCCTTAGAAAGGAGGTGATCCAGCCGCACCTTCCGGTACGGCTACCTTGTTACGACTTCGTCCCAATCGCCGATCCCACCTTCGACGGCTCCCTCCACAAGGGTTAGGCCACCGGCTTCGGGTGTTACCGACTTTCATGACGTGACGGGCGGTGTGTACAAGGCCCGGGAACGTATTCACCGCAGCGTTGCTGATCTGCGATTACTAGCGACTCCAACTTCACGGGGTCGAGTTGCAGACCCCGATCCGAACTGAGACCGGCTTTCAAGGGATTCGCTCCACCTCACGGATTCGCAGCCCTTTGTACCGGCCATTGTAGCATGTGTGAAGCCCTGGACATAAGGGGCATGATGACTTGACGTCATCCCCACCTTCCTCCGAGTTGACCCCGGCAGTCTCTTACGAGTCCCCGCCATAACGCGCTGGCAACATAAGATAGGGGTTGCGCTCGTTGCGGGACTTAACCCAACATCTCACGACACGAGCTGACGACAGCCATGCACCACCTGCACACAGGCCACAAGGGAACCGACATCTCTGCCGGCGTCCTGTGCATGTCAAACCCAGGTAAGGTTCTTCGCGTTGCATCGAATTAATCCACATGCTCCGCCGCTTGTGCGGGCCCCCGTCAATTCCTTTGAGTTTTAGCCTTGCGGCCGTACTCCCCAGGCGGGGTACTTAATGCGTTAGCTACGGCACGGATCCCAAGGAAGGAACCCACACCTAGTACCCACCGTTTACGGCGTGGACTACCAGGGTATCTAATCCTGTTCGCTCCCCACGCTTTCGCTCCTCAGCGTCAGTTACTGCCCAGAGACCCGCCTTCGCCACCGGTGTTCCTCCTGATATCTGCGCATTCCACCGCTACACCAGGAATTCCAGTCTCCCCTGCAGTACTCTAGTCTGCCCGTATCGCCCGCACGCCCACAGTTAAGCTGTGAGTTTTCACGGACAACGCGACAAACCACCTACGAGCTCTTTACGCCCAGTAATTCCGGACAACGCTCGCACCCTACGTATTACCGCGGCTGCTGGCACGTAGTTGGCCGGTGCTTCTTCTATAGGTACCGTCACTTGCGCTTCGTCCCTATTGAAAGAGGTTTACAACCCGAAGGCCGTCATCCCTCACGCGGCGTCGCTGCATCAGGCTTGCGCCCATTGTGCAATATTCCCCACTGCTGCCTCCCGTAGGAGTCTGGGCCGTATCTCAGTCCCAGTGTGGCCGGTCACCCTCTCAGGCCGGCTACCCGTCGTCGCCTTGGTAGGCCATTACCCCACCAACAAGCTGATAGGCCGCGGGCCCATCCCACACCGCAAAAGCTTTCCACCACACCCCATGAAGAGCGTGGTCATATTCGGTATTAGACCCAGTTTCCCAGGCTTATCCCAAAGTGCAGGGCAGATCACCCACGTGTTACTCACCCGTTCGCCACTCGAGTACCCCGAAGGGCCTTTCCGTTCGACTTGCATGTGTTAAGCACGCCGCCAGCGTTCGTCCTGAGCCAGGATCAAACTCTCCAAACAAAAACGTCCCATCCAAAGACAGGCAGAATTCGAATCAGAAAAATCCGATCACAAACAAAAGACACCAAACAAACTGGCATCAAAAAAAACAACCACACCCCACAAACGGGAAAACACGGAGTGCAGTCAAAAAACAACAAACAAAAACCACCAAACACACTATTGAGTTCTCAAACAACACGCCCGGCCTGACCGCGCAACAAACCCGCGGCTAAAAGCCGCGGTCCGTACTGCGGGCAGTGAGGAACTCCCAACTTAATGGGTGTTACTCTCGGATTTGGTCTTCGCTCTCCGGCGCTTGTCCGTGTCGCTCTGACCTGGAATAAGTTACGGCAGGGCTAACAGCGAGTCAAATCGCCAGGTCAGCGGATCGTTTCCCCTGGTCAGAGGGGTCGCTGGTCCTGACCAGACCCGGCAACCCGCCGCACCCCCGCGATGTGGCGCTTGCCACGCCGCAACACCAGCCAGCGCTCACCGAGAAAATCCGTCGGCTGTGGTACCCACTCGTCGCTTTCCACCCGCGCGTTGTTCACGTAGACGCCGCCCTCGGCGACCGTCCGGCGCGCTTCCCCACGACTCTTGGACAGCCCGGTGGCAACGAGCAGGTCGGTGATCCCGTCGGGACCACCCGGCGTCAGCTCCGCGACCTGGCCATTACTGGCCTCGGTCAGTGCCGCCGACAGCGTCGACTCGTCGAGATCCCCGAGTTCGGCACGGCCGAACAGCGCCTGACTTGCCAATTCGACGGCGTCGGTCGCGGCCTGGCCGTGCACCAAAGTGGTCAGTTCCCGTGCCAGCCGGCGTTGCGCCGCCCGTTCGTGGGGACGTTCTGTCGTCGCGGTCGCGAGTTCACCGAGCTCATCGGCGGACAGGAAGGTGAACCAGCGCAGATACCCGACGACATCGGCGTCGGCCGCGTTCACGAAGTACTGGTACCAGGCATACGGGCTGGTCAGCTCGGGATCGAGCCACAGATTGCCGCCGCCGGTCGACTTGCCGAACTTCTTGCCGTCGGCCGAGGTGACCAGCGGAACCGTGAGTGCATGAGCGGTCGCGCCCAACTTCTGGCGCACCAGACGGACGCCGGCGATGATGTTCCCCCACTGGTCGGAGCCACCGATCTGCAGGCTGCAGCCATGCTTCTTGTGCAGCTCGACGAAGTCGTTGGCCTGCAGAAGCATGTAGCTGAACTCGGTGTACGAGATGCCGTCGCCTTCGAGCCGGCGTTTGATGGTGTCGCGGTCGAGCATGACGTTGACCGAGAAGTGTTTACCCAGGTCACGTAGGAACTCGATAGCGGATAACTCGGCTGTCCAACTGAGGTTGTTCTCGACGATCGCACCGTTGCCGGAGTCGTTGAACTCGACGAATCGCTCCAGCTGGCCGCGGATACGTTCAGCCCAGTCGGCGACGGTGTCGGCGGTGTTCATCGTCCGCTCCCCGTTGTCCCGGGGATCACCGATCATCCCGGTGGCACCACCGGCCAGCACGATTGGACGGTGCCCGGCCTGCTGGAATCGCCGCAGCGTGAGGAGGGGAACCAGGTGTCCGGCGTGCAGGCTGGGCGCGGTCGGGTCGAAGCCCGCATACAGCGTGAGCGGCCCATCGGTCGTCGCGGCGGCGAGCGCTTCGCGGTCGGTCGATTGCGCGATCAGTCCGCGCCAGTCCAGTTCGTCGAGGATGCCAGTACTCACGACGTCGATCTTCCCCTATAGCAGATCGACTACCGCCATCAGTCGCTCTCGCCCGGCGCCGGCGCCCGGGGACTGCGTCGGTAGTTCGACACCTCGGGGGTACCGGGCAACCAGAACCGCCAGGCCCGGTCGGCGGCCTGGCTGACTCCGACGCGCGGGCCGGCGCTCCCCTCTAGCGGCGAATTGAGTTCCAGCCGAACCGGAGACCGGCGATCCATCAGGTCAATACCGTTGTCCGCCAATGCGATTCCAAGTGCCTCACACAGATTTCCCGGCCCGCGGGCGTACGCGACGGGCGTGATGCCGGCTCGCCGCCTAACCTCCGCGACGTCACCGCCGTCGATCACGCGGGCGGCGCGGAGCAGCACCGCACCCGCCACCCCGTCGGTGCAGCAGACCACGTTGGCGCACACATGAATTCCGTGGCTGCGATACGTGTAGAGGCGGCCGGCCGGCCCGAACATCACCGCACTGCGGACGGTCGGGCCCCGGTACGAGTGCGCTGCCGCATCCGGCCAGGGTCCCGACGGTGGCCCGCCGTAGGCCTCGACTTCCACCACGGTGGCAACCACGTCACGGCCGTACAGCGTGGCCCCCAGCAGGCGGCGAGCCGCCGTGACCGGGTCGACGGCGAGGTGCTCGGCGCTCATGGCCCGTAATTCTGCCTGTTCGGCAGCCGATCATTGACATGTCCACGCCGCGAGCGGATTATTCATCATATGATGAGTTCATCGGCTGATGAATTAGCGGATCATGCCCCTGACGTCGCGATTCGGATCGACGGCCTGACCGTCGTCCGCGGCAGCCGACGCGCAATCGACGACGTGTCGCTGCAGGTGAGGCGCGGCAGCATCACCGGGTTGCTCGGCCCGTCGGGCTGCGGCAAGACCACGCTGATGCGGGCCATCGTCGGCACCCAGATCATCACCAAGGGCACCGTCACCGTCCTCGGAAAGCCCGGCGGATCGGCGGATCTGCGCCGTCGGGTCGGCTACGTAACCCAGGACCCGACGGTCTACAACGACCTGCGCGTCATCGACAATGTGCGCTACTTCGCCGCACTGACCGGCGCCGGCAAGACCGCGGCCGACGACGCGATAGCCGCCGTCGGGCTGCAAGATCACCGAACAGCGTTCTGCGGCAACATGTCCGGCGGTCAACGAACCCGGGCTTCGTTGGCCTGCGCACTGGTCTCCCAACCCGACCTGCTGGTGCTCGACGAACCGACCGTCGGACTGGATCCGGTGCTGCGCGTCGACCTCTGGGAGCAGTTCGACCGACTTGCCCGCGGCGGTACCACGCTGTTGGTGTCCAGCCACGTGATGGACGAAGCCGACCACTGCGGCGAAGTGCTGCTGATGCGCGAAGGCCGCCTGCTCGAACACACCACGCCCACCCAATTACGAGAGGACACCGGATGTTCATCGCTGGAGGAAGCGTTTCTGACCGTCATCCGGCGCAGCACCGCGGCCAGAACCGCCTGACGTTGCGGCCCTACCTGGCCACCACCACCCGCATCCTGCGTCAGCTCGCCGCCGACCACCGCAGCATGGCGATGATCCTGGTGGTGCCGAGCGCCGTCATCACCCTGATGTACTTCATGTTCGACGATCTGCCACACCGCCCCGGCACACTGTCGCCATTCAACAACGCTTGCCTGATCCTGCTGGGTCTCTTCCCGTTGATCGTCATGTTCCTGATCACCTCGATAACCATGCAGCGCGAGCGGGTGTCGGGCACGTTGGAACGGATCCTGACCACTCCCCTGCGCCGACTGGAGCTCTTGTCCGCCTATGGATCGGCGTTCTCGGTGGCCGCGGCCGCCCAGGCGACGCTGGCCTGTCTGGTGTCGTTCTGGTTCCTCGGGTTCGACACCGCCGGCAGTCCCGCACTGGTCTTCCTGATCGCGATCATCAATGCGGTGCTCGGCGTCGGCCTCGGTCTGTTGTGCAGTGCCTTCGCGCGCACCGAGTTCCAAGCCGTGCAGTTCATGCCGGTGGTGATAGTGCCGCAATTGTTGTTGTGCGGCATCATCGTTCCGCGTGAGGTACTGCCCGACTGGCTACGGTGGATCAGCAACGCGCTGCCCGCGACCTACGCTCTGGAGGCACTCCGAGGGGTGGCCGACCACGCCGACATCACCGGCACGACGGTGCGGGACATCGTCATCGTGATCGCGTTCGCGGTCGTCACCATGTGTCTGGCCGCCGCGACCCTGCGCCGTCGGACCCCATGACCGCGACCGGACCGCGGCCCCGCCGCAAGCCCCCCGGCCGGCCGACCGGCCCCTCGGACACCAAGGAGACGATCCTGACCTGTGCGCGGGATCTGTTCGCCCGCAATGGGTTCAACAACACGTCGGTGCGGGCCATCGCGTCGGCTGCCGGCGTCGACGCGGCGCTGGTACACCACTACTTCGGGACGAAGCAGCAGCTCTTCGCGGCGGCGGTGCACATTCCGATCGACCCGCAGGTGGTGCTGGGACCGCTGCGGAACACCCCCGTCGATGAGCTGGGCCGCACCCTGCCGTCCCTGTTGCTACCGATCTGGGATTCCGAACTCGGCGTCGGATTCATCGCGGCACTGCGTTCGATGCTGGCCGGCGACGAGGTCAACCTGATGCGAATCTTCCTGGAAGACGTCATCACCACCGAAGTCGGTGCGCGCGTTGACAATCCAGCCGGAACCGGACGAATCCGCGTACAGTTCGTCGCTTCCCAGCTGATCGGCGTCGTGATGGCGCGTTACATCCTGGAACTCGAGCCGTTCAGATCGCTTCCGGTGCAACAGATCGTGGAAACGATCGGGCCGAACCTGCAGCGCTACCTCACCGGCGACCTACCGGCACTGAGCTAGCGCCGGGCGGCGTCGAGCAGTCGCTGGTGCTCGGCGTCGTCGGTGACGTCGACGGCTTCGTCGATGAGCAGCACCGGTACCCCACCGTCAATCCGGTAGGCCCGACGCAACCGCGGGTTGTACAGGCATTCGTCCCCGACCAGCAGCAGCTCACCGCGGTCCTGCGGGCACACCAAAATCGCGCGCAGCGCTTCGTCGATCATCGTGCGTCAGCCACCCAACGGAATCTGCGAGCCACCGGTACCCGGCACCAGGCCGGGCGGCAGACCACCCGGGCCACCGATGACGATGGGGTTCTGCGGCTTCGCACCGGCGGCGCGGGCCTGATTGCGCTTCTGGAACTTCACGGTGTCCTGCAAGGCGTGGATCAGCGGTACCTGGTTGGGGCGCTGGTCGAGGGCCGCCTCGATATCGGCGAGGTTGCCCCTCGACGGACCGAAACCCTGGGAACGCAGCTTGAGCGCGGTGTGAAGCAGCTTCGAGAGGTCACCGCCGCTGGCACCGATGTCGTACTGGGCGTCGAGGTCATCGAGAACGTCGGCGTGCGCAGCGGCGGGACTCATCATCATTCCGGCAGCCACGGCGCCCGCCAGAATCGCGCCGGCAACACCGCGCCGGCGACGGCTGGTGTGTGACGTCATGCGTCCTCCATTCAGGTATGACCATGCGCAGCCTAACAGCGCCGACCGGCGCCGGCAGGCTGTCACGACAGACCGCTCGTCCCGGTCAATTCGGCATGGGCGGCCAGGGTGAACGGCACGAACGTGTCGCTGTCGACGTCGAACTGCCACGAGTTGTCCGACGATTCGGGCACACCCGAGGCGCGCAACTCGGCGAGCACCGGGCGATACGACGCGTTCAGCGTCAGCTCCGGCACCACGTGGATCAGGTCCGGCACGACCCCGACCGGCAGCTCGACGAACGCCTCACGGAGGTCGGCGGCGAGCACGCTGCCGCCGGGACGCAGACTCAATGCAGTGACCGCCAGCTCACGGTCGCCGACCGGCACCCGGTAGGTGACGGCGATGTCGACGGCGTCGAGACGGCCCAGCGTGTTGCCCACCTCCTTGCCGAACACCGCACCGCGCGGGGTGCGGATGACCGAACGGCGGTTGTCGACCATCCAGTAGTCGCCGTCGTCGTCCCGGCGGAACAGGAATTCGGTGGACACCCAGGTGTCGCCCGGCGCGAAGACGCCGCGCTTGACCGATGCCGTCGGGTCGACGGGTCCACGCGGCTTGGCCAGCAGCACGCCGACCTCATTGGGCTCGGCGATCGCCACGAAGCCGTCGTCGCCTTCGAGGATGAGATCGTCGTCGACGTCGTAGGCGGCCAATGCGACCTGTCCGCCGCCCGGCAGTGGCCGGCCCTCGCTGCCGATCTTGAGGCCCGACACGTTGGCCAGCACGGCCTGACCGTCGGTGGTCGTGAAGAACTCCAGAATGTGCGCGGGCTGGAACGCCTCTTCGACGCGGCGCCACAACCCGGCCGGCATTCCCGAGCCGATGAACAGCCGCACCGGGTGAGTTCCGTTGATCACGAACGACGGATCGTCGATGACGTCACGCAACATTGCCCAGGTGTAGGACACCACGGTGACGCCGTACTGCCGCAGTTCGTGCACGAAGCGGTCGGGTCGCAGGCCACGCGAGAGCGCGATACGGGCCCCGCCGACAACCGCCCCGCCCAGCGACACGAGCAGACCGGACTGGTGGTGCAACGGAGTCAGGCAGTAGACGGTGTCGCCGCGGCCGAGGTTGGCCGCCGACGCGGTGCCGAATGCCGAGAGCGCCCAACGGAAGTTGGTGATCTGTCTGGCCACGAGCTCGCCGCCGACGTTCGCGAAGGCGATGTAGGCCAGATCCTGCGCGTAGCCCGGGTTGGGCCGGTACCAGCCGGGCAGCTCGACGACCGCGGGGTCGATCTGCTCCATATCTATGACGTCATCGGCGGCGGACGAATCGCTGTTCAGGTGCAGGTCGCGGTTCTCACCGCCGCCGAGCACCAGCACCCGGGTCCGCAGTTGCCGCGCGGCATCGAGGTTCGCCGGATCGGAGATGATGTCGGTGACGCCGCCGAGGCGGGCCGCCACGGCCAGGTCGGCATCGGGCGGCATCAGCACCGCCACCGCGCCCAGACGCGACAACGCCGCGATGGCGACGAGCGCACTGGGCCGGGTCTCCATCAGCACACCGACCCGAACGCCCTGTCGCACACCGACTTCGATCAGACCGCGCACGACGTTGTTGATGCGGCGATCCACCGCCTCATAGGTGTGCACGCGGCCGTCGAAGAGCAGGAATTCACCATCCGGCGCGCCTTGGGCCTGCTCGCAGATGATGCGGCCCAACGAGATTCGCGTGTGGTCATTGATCTGCCCCAGACGGGCCAGCCGGGGCAACGTACGAACCGTCTCGATGGCCAGCGCCCGCGCCGACTTGCCCGCCGTCAACACCGCGTCCGCCGCGGTGCTGGCCAGGCTGAACGTCATTTCCGTGGCGGCCGCGGCGCCGTGTGCCACGCGCGTCGCCAACGGCACCGACTCGCGCGGCAGATCGGACTGCAGCGGCATCGGCACCACGTCGGCCGGCATCGGCCCACCGGCGTCGAGCCACTTGACCCAGGACGCCACCGTCGGCCAGCTCTGGCCGGCCGCCTTGGAACCCACGACGAGACCGAAATGTCCGACCCGGATGAGGTATTCGTAGACGTCCGCCTCCGGCGCGGCCCGCTTGATACCGCGCACCGCGGCGGGCTGACCGATGTCGTCGACCTCGCCGACCACGGCCAGCACCGGGCAGGTGATGTCGGACAGCGTGACCAGGTTGCCGTGGATGGCGAAACCGCCGGTCATCATGCGGTTGTGCGCGATGAACTGCTTGAGCAGCTCGGCGATGGCCGGGCCGGACCAGGCGATCCAGCCGTCGCTGGCCAGGAAGCGGCGCTGCTGTTCGCGCGGCAGCAGGGCCTCACGGTCGTGCAGCTGGCGCAGGAAGTCGAGCCGTGACTGCGCGGTCTTGATCGGGTCCAGCATCTGGAAACCGTTGCGCGCCAACCAACCCGGGATGTTGAGGCGACTGAAGACGTGGTCGGCCATGAAGTCGGCGACGCCGGATGCCAAATTTGCCGGCATGTTCATGGGCAGCGCGGCCAGCGTGTCGACCGGGGAGCCGAAGGCCACGATGCTGGCCAGATCGCGGGACTGCCGGTACGCGGCGGTCTGGTAGGCGAACATGCCACCCTGCGAGTAGCCCGCCAGGTGTACGTCTTTGCCGGTGGTCGCCTTGACGGTGTCGATGGCCGCGCTGAGCCCCACCACATGGTCCGCGAGATTGCGGTCCATCCCGCCCTCGACCTGATCCGGTGAGCCGAAGTCGATGACCCACGGGTCCAGGCCCGCGGCGTGCAGGATGCCGACAGCACCGTCGTCGCGCGTCACGTCCCACATGTCCGCGGACATCATCATCGGGTGCACCATCAGCACCGGTGAGCCCGCGGGCGCCGCGCCGGGACGGGCGTCCGGCGGGAAGTAGCGCCGGAGGCGGTACATCGGCACGCTCTCGACGATCTGGAACGGCGACGGGACGGCACCGGTCTCCAGCCCGCCGTAGCGCAGCACTTCCAGGCCGTTCTGGGCGGTAGCTACCAACCGCTCCACCGGCCCGGTGATCGCTGAAAAGTCCACCACCGGGTGCTCCCTTTTGGTCAAATCGGTACAAATCCCCCTGATTACGACGCCATCATGGCACAACGCGCTGGTTACCTCGGTGTTGTGGCGTGGCGTGAAGCCCTGCGGCGGACGCCTATGATCGGCGCCTGATGGCGCATCTACTGGGGGCCGAGGCCCTGCATCTCGAGTTTCCGACCCGTGTGGTTTTCGATTCGCTGACGGTCGGGATCGAGGAGGGCGACCGAATCGGCATCGTCGGCCGCAACGGCGACGGCAAATCGAGTTTGCTGGCGATGCTGGGCGGGCGACTGAAGCCCGACTCCGGACGCGTGACGGTGCGCGGCGGCGTTCGCATCGGGATGCTCGACCAGGCCGACACCCTCGACCACACCGACACCGTCGGGCACACCGTCGTCGGCGACGTGCCCGAGCACGAGTGGGCCGGCGACCCCCGCGGCCGCGACGTCATCGCCGGACTGCTCGGCGACCTCGACTGGGATGCGGTGGTCGGCACCCTGTCCGGCGGCCAGCGCCGCCGCGTGGCGCTGGCCCGGCTGCTCGCCGGTGACCACGACGTGTTGATCCTCGACGAGCCGACCAACCACCTCGACGTCGAAGCCATCACCTGGCTGGCCGCACACCTGAAGAAGCGCTGGGCCGCCACTGCCGGTGGCCTGCTGGTGGTGACCCACGACCGGTGGTTCCTCGACGAGGTATGTACCGCCACCTGGGAGGTGCACGACCGCATCGTCGAACCGTTCGAGGGCGGCTACGCGGCGTACATCCTGCAGCGCGTGGAGCGGGACCGGCAGGCGGCTGCCAGCGAGGCACGGCGGCAGAATCTGGCGCGCAAAGAGCTGGCCTGGCTGCGGCGCGGGGCCCCGGCACGGACATCGAAGCCGAAATTCCGGATCGATGCCGCCAACGCGCTGATCGCCGATGTGCCCGAGATCCGTGACAAGGTGGCGCTGCAGTCGCTGGCCGTGACCCGGCTGGGCAAGCAGGTCGTCGACATCTTGGACGCCTCGGTGAGCTACGGCGAGCGGGAGGTGCTGCAGGACGTCGAGTGGCGGATCGCACCCGGCGAGCGCACCGGCATCCTGGGCGTCAACGGCGCCGGCAAGTCGACACTGCTCGGATTGATCGACGGCACGGTCGAGCCGACCAGCGGCCGGGTCAAGCACGGAAAGACTGTGCAGGTCGCCGCGCTCACCCAGGGCGTGGAGAAGCTGGCCGAGCATCTCGACGAGCCCGTGCGGGTCGTGCTGAGCCGGTTGGCGACGACCTACAGCTTCGGATCCGGTTCCAAGGCACAGGAACTCACACCCAGTCAGCTGCTGGAACGGCTCGGCTTCGCCAGCGCCCAGCTGTCCACCCCGGTAAAGGACCTCTCCGGTGGGCAGCAGCGGCGACTGCAACTCCTGCTGATCCTGTTGGAACAGCCCAACGTGCTGATCCTCGACGAGCCCACCAACGACCTCGACACCGACATGCTGGCGGCCATGGAAGACCTGCTGGACTCCTGGCCGGGCACGCTGATCGTCGTCAGCCACGACCGGTACTTCCTCGAACGCGTCACCGATCAGCAATTCGGCATCCTGGGCGGCCGGTTGCGGCACCTGCCCGGCGGGGTCGACGAATACCTGCGACTGCGCGCCTCGCACGCGGCCCAGACCGGTACCGCCGCAACCAAACCGGCTGTCGTCGCGTCTGAGGGGCTGTCAGGGGCCGAACTGCGCGCGGCGCAGAAGGAACTCACCGCGATCGAGCGGCGACTGGAGAAGCTCGCGGGCCAGATCGACGCCGCACACCAGCGTCTCGCCGAACATGATCAGGGCGATTACGAAGGGCTGCAACGTCTTACGGCCTCGCTGCGCGAACTCGAAGGCGAAGTGACCGAGCTGGAGGAACGCTGGATGGAACTCTCCGAGGAAGTTCAGTAGCTGAACGTGGTGGCCGGCTCGTCGCCGATCCACTGCCACAGTGGAATGGTGCCGCCGAGGTCGGCGTTGGCCAAGATTTCGGCTGCGTCAAGGGCTTTGGCGTTGAAGCAGATGGGGCAGATGAGGAACTTGCCGCCGGCAGCTTCATAACGGGTCATCAGGTCCGGCAACGGTGGGCACCCGTCGCAGGCGACGCCGAGTGCGAAGCCGGGCTGGGCCAGTCGCACCGCTTCCTTGGCCAGGAACATCATCGTCGGATGTCCCTGTTCGGCGGCGCCGACGGCCATCAGCAGGGCGATGGTGACTTTCTCGGCGTCTTCCAGACCGGTGGTGAGGCTGATCGCCACTTTCGAGCTCATGAGCGGTTCTCTTTCTGTTCGGGCTGAAATCCTGAGCACAGCAGGTCGATTGACCGGATGCGGTCGTCGGCGGCAGCGAACATGCACTGTTCGACGAGCCGGATGACGGTAGGGTCCCCCGGCGGCGAGGTCCGCACGCGCCAGCTGAGGGTGATGCGGTCCCCGACCCGGCCGACCGAGGCGTCGACCAGTTCGAAGTTGTCGGCGCCGAACCAGCACCGGAACCGGCCGACGGTGTCGTCGATCCCCGTCACATCGACGAGACCGGGCGGAATCAGGGCGCGGAAATGTACGTCGGGATCGAGGCATCCGGCCAGTGCGGCGAAATCCTGGCCGGCGAAGGCCTCCAGGAAGGCGCCGGCCACCGCCCATCCCAGGTCGGTGTCATTGCTCATGTATCGGTTCTACGGCCCACCGGTACTCGGGCACATCGGGTGAATACCCGATCTATCGAGCCGCGCTGACCAGGCCGTGACGCATGGCGAACATCGCCGCGGCGCCGCGGGTCGACACCCCGATCTTGGTGTAGATGTGTTCGACGTGGGTGCCGACGGTCCGCGGCGTGATCGAAAGATGTTGGGCGATCTGGCGATTCGACGAACCACGGACCAGCAGCTCGAGGACTTCGAGTTCGCGGCCGGTCAAACCGGCGACCGAGCGGGTTCGTCGACCCGGCCGGCAGCCCGCGGCCGTGAGCACCGCGCCGACGGCGGCCGCGTCGAGCCGTCCGGCGGTGACCTCGGCCTGGAGGGCCGCGCTACGGTCGGCCCGGGTGTACGCGAGCCGGTGCGGGCGGTCCTCTCCCAGTGCCTGATAGACCGCTGCGGCGGCGAGCAGCCGGGCGGTCATGGGTATGGCCGGACCGCTGAGGCCGCGTGGATATCCGCTGCCGTCGATCCGTTCGTAACCGGCCGCGGCGACCGTGCCGATCTCGCACAGCCGGGGTTGGCGGCACAGCACCCGTTCGGTGAGATACGGGACCGTGCGGACGCGTTCGCGTTCAGCAATGGTCAAGGGACCCGGCTTGTTCCAAATACCCGTAGAGACTCCGATGGCCCCGATCCGGTGCACCAGGGCGGCGCGCTCGGCGAGGGCGACGTCGTCAGCGCTGAGCCCGGCCGATCTGGCCGCCGCGGCGGTGAGTTCCGCGACCCGGCGTGAACAGCCGAGGAACCAGGGCGATTTCAGGTCGGCATAGTCGGCGAAGACCCGCAGCACGGCGGTCAATTCGGCGTCGGGGATGGTGCAGTCGAGCGATGCGCAGCCGTCGATCACCGAGCCCCACGCATCGACGGTGTCCAATCCTCCGAAGATCTCCTCGGACCGACCGCTGCAGAGATCCACCAGCTGGGGGTCGAACTCGGTTCCCCGCCGGCTGCGCAGCATCGCCAGCGCAGCCTCGACCCCGCCGGTTCGGTGGTGCACCTCAGCGTCGTCGGCGATGTGCACGACACGCATCACGGGTTGGATGTCGGTCCCCCGCACCCGTCCCGGCACGCCCTTGCCGTCCCAGCGCTCGAAGGCGTCCAACAGCGCGGTGTGCACCTCGGGCGGCAGGTCCAGCCGGTCGGCGATGTCGCTGGCCGTCTGACAGTGACTGACAAACAGTTTCGGCATATCGGCGGCGCCCTGGGCCAGGAAGCGGCCGACCATGGTGATGCGTTGCAGCGCCGGCCGGCCCTGCGCGAGGTGCCCGAGTAGGAAGCGCGCCATGCCGGGGCCGGCCTTGTCGAGGTGGTAGCTGTCGGCGCGCAGCTGAAGGTCGTCGCCGAACCAGTGCGCCAGCTCATGCGAGTCGGCGACGCAGCCCATCCAGGCCAGCAGCGACACGTAGAAGGCGGCGGCCTGATGCCCGGGCGTCATCCCGGCTGCGGCGGCCAGACGTGTCGCGATGACCGTCTGGCGCAGCACGTGTTCCTGCGGCTGTCCCAGACCGAGATCGGTGGCCAGCGACAGCGAGGCGATCAACTCCGCCAGGCGCACTTCGGGCGTCTGGGTACCGGCCATCGGCTCAGCGTAGGCGCCGGGCGCCGTCAGGATTCGGAATCGGACTGACTCGAGTTGTCCTCGTGGTCGGCCAGTTCCCTGGCGACGAGGGCCTTCCTGAGCAGAAACCTGCCTTCGTCCAACTTCTTTCGGCGCAACCAACCGGTGACTTCGGCATTGCACTTGCTCGCGTTGCACGACCGGCAGGCCGGCACCACGTTGTCGAGCGTGTATCGCCCGCCGCGGGAGATGGGCTGAACACAGTCCTTCTGCAGATCGGTGTCGTCGGCCCCGCAATAGGCGCAACCACCCCAAAACTGTTGCAAGACAGCCCACTGCTGCGTTGTCAGGTCGTGGTCGACCTTCGCCATCCGACGTTTACGACGTCTGGCGTAGACCGCGGCGCGGCTTCTCGCTGGCACCGCATGAGCCTACGGCCGCGGGCAGGCTCAGCCGTGCAGGCGGGCCCGCAGCCGATCGGGCGGTGTCGGCTCTTTCAACGGCCGGGTATCGCGGGCACCGTGAAGGTCGGTACGGGCCGCAATGGGGTGAACGACGGCACCTGAATGTTGCCGGGTGACAACGGACCCGGCTGGTACTTGAAATCGACGCTCGCCGCCCGGTAACCACACCACAGCACCAGCCACGCACAACCGGCGAGGAACAGTGCCGCCACGACGAACCCCGGCCACCGCAGGCCCCGACCGGCCAGAGCCACGACGTACTCCACGCAGCGGACCCCGAACACGATCGGCACCACCATCAGCGCGAACCACAGCGCACCCGGCTGCGCCGCCAATCGGTAACACGCCCATCCGAGGGCGACCGGCAGCCCCAGGCCGAGCAGCCACACCAACCAGTAACCCGATTGTTCGGCCAGATGGTCGCCCAGGCTCACGTCGCGGTCGCTGCGGAGGCGCCCGATGGTCACCATGACGTGTGCGACCCCGGCCAGCAGGCACGCGACGATCAGTGCGTCGTACCCCAGGCGTACCCCGTCCGCGCTCCATCCGACGATGACCAGAGCCGGTGCCATGGTGGCGATGACGGCGGCCAACGCGGCCAAACCGATGCCGGCCAACACAATCGGACTGCGCCGCAGCCGTCGGGCCAGGTAGCCGCGCGGAAGCTGCTTGCGCACCCGAAAGAAGGTGCGAATCCAGGCCACCAGCAGCGGCGCCATCAACACCGGCGCCAGGTGACGCAACGCCGATGGCGGCACCCAGGCAGAGAAGAGGATCACCGCCAACGTATAGATCCACACACCGCTGGCAAGCCGGGCGATGGTGCCCCACACGGTTTGGGCGAGAGTGTGCCGTGCTGCCTGGTGGGTGGGTTCGTCGACCAGAACCGCGGACAGACCCGCCACGCGCTCACCGGCGAAAGTCCGAGCCGAGGCGGCCTCGGTTTGCAGATCGGCATTTGATGGATCGAGGTCCAACCCGGCGGCGATGAATTGCGCAGCACGGTCGTCGCCGAACCGGCGCGCCACGCGTGCCGCCGCCAAAAACAGCTCGGGGTCCTGGGATTCGAGTTCCAACGCGCGATCCAGGGCCGCTGACGCGGCAGCCCGATCCGGTACCTGCGCCAGGCAGGTCGCCAGGAGCATGTGTGCGTCCGCGTCACGGGGGTTCGCTTCGGCCGCCCGGCGGGCATATCTGACCGCGTCGGCGGGGCGGCTCACCGAGAGGCTGACCCGCGCCAGGACCTGCAACGCCAACAGCGACGTCCCCTGTTGCACCATCGCCGACTCTGCCGCGGCGCGCGCACGATCCAGATCACCGGTGTTGTACGACGCAACGGCGAACGCCTCGAGCAGCCGGCCATCGTGTGGGTGCTCGGCGAGAGCGGACGACAGCAGGTCCGCGGCGGCTTGCCAGCGGCCGACGTCGATGAGCAACTGGGCCCGCTGCACCACCGCTTCGACGTCCACCGGCGTCTATCCCAGGTGCGACCGCAGTCGTGCCGCCTCATCCCGAACGATGGTGAGCTGCTCGGCGACCCGGCTCGGTGCGGTGCCGCCGCGGGCGTCGCGAGACTCGACCGAGCCGGCGATGGTCAGCACTTCCCGTACTTCGGCGGTCAGACCCGGATGGATACCGGCGAGCTCGTCGGCGGCGAGTTCTTCCAGTCCGACTCCCCTGGCCTCGGCGGCCTTCACCGCGGCACCGGCGGCCTCGTGCGCGATCCGGAACGGAATGCCTTGGCGCACCATCCATTCCGCGATGTCGGTGGCCAGGGTGTAGCCGAGCGGCGCCAGCGCGGCCATCCGGTCGGTGTCGAACGTCAGGGTGCCGACCAGCCCGGCCATCGCGGGTAGCAGCAGTTCCAACTGGGCCACGGAGTCGAAGACCGGCTCCTTGTCCTCCTGCAGATCCCGGTTGTAGGCGAGCGGCTGCGCCTTGAGCGTGGCCAGCAGGCCGGCCAGGTTGCCGATCAGGCGACCCGACTTGCCGCGGGCCAGTTCGGCGATGTCGGGGTTCTTCTTCTGCGGCATGATCGAACTGCCGGTGGACCACGAGTCGTGCAGCTTGACGTAGCCGAATTCCGTTGTGCTCCAGAGGATGATGTCCTCGGACAGCCGCGACAGATCCACCGCGATCATGGCGAAAACGAAGGCGGCCTCCGCGGCGAAGTCCCGCGAGGAGGTGGCGTCGATCGAATTGTCCGCAGCCGCATTGAATCCCAGATCCGCCGCGATGGCATCGGGATTCAGGCCCAGCGAGCTGCCGGCCAGCGCACCGGATCCGTACGGCGACACCGCCGCCCGCTTGTCCAGGTCGAGCAGCCGATCCGCGTCGCGCAGCAGCGGGTGCGCGTGCGCGAGAAGGTGATGGGCGAGCAGCACCGGCTGCGCCGACTGCAGGTGCGTCTTGCCGGGCATGATCGCCGTCGGGTGTGCGGCAGCTTGTTCGGCCAGCGCCGCGGCCACGTCGAGCACGCCGTTGCCGACGACCTTGATGGCGTCGCGGAGCCACATCCGGAACAGCGTCGCGACCTGGTCGTTTCGGGACCGGCCGGCACGCAGCCGGCCACCCAGGTCGTCACCGACCCGGTCGATCAGGCCGCGCTCCAGCGCGCCGTGCACGTCCTCGTCGGAGGCCAGCGGGCCGAACGAACCGTCGGCGACGTCGTTCCCGAGGCTGTCCAGCCCGGCCAACAGGCCGTCGCGCTGCTCATCGGTGAGCAGGCCGGCGTTGTGCAGCACGCGGGCGTGTGCCTTGGACGCCGTGACGTCATACGGCGCCAGCGCCCAGTCGAAGTGCGTCGACTTGCTCAGTGCGGCAAGTGCTTCGGAAGGCCCGGACGCGAACCGTCCGCCCCACAGCGAGCCTTCGTTGGTCCCACCGGTGCTCATTAACGTGCCCCTCGTCGAGTGCGAGCGGCCGCTTTTGTACAGCTGAACACGGTGTGTCGGTGTACAAACACGGCCGCTCGCGGGAAGTGGTTGTTACAGGCCCAGATCGCGCTTGGCAGAGATCTTGGAGCTCAGGCCGTGCAGCTGAACGAAGCCCTTGGCGGAGCTCTGGTCGAAGCTGTCGCCCTCGTCGTAGGTGGCGAGGTTGAAGTCGTACAGCGACTCGTTCGAGCGACGGCCGTTGACGGAGATGTGGCCACCGTGCAGGACGAGGCGGATGTCGCCCGAGACGTGCTGCTGGGTGTGCTCGACGAACGCCTCCAGCGAGGCCTTCAGCGGGCTGTACCAGAGGCCGTCGTAGGTCAGCTCGCCCCACTTGCGGTCGACGCCACGCTTGTAGCGGCCGAGCTCGCGCTCCAGGCAGACATGCTCGAGCTCGGTGTGGGCGGTGATGAGCACCATGGCGCCCGGGGCCTCGTAGATCTCGCGCGACTTGATGCCGACCAGACGGTCCTCGACGACGTCCAGGCGGCCCACGCCCTGCGCACCGGCGCGGGAGTTGAGCTCCTGGATGATCTGCAGGACGCTCAGCGGGCGGCCGTCGATGGCGACGGGGCGGCCCTTGTCGAAGCTGATGATCAGCTCGTCAGGGGTGCTGAAGTGGACCGTCGGGTCCTCGGTGTAGTCGTAGACGTCCTTCGTCGGGGCGTTCCACAGGTCCTCGAGGAAGCCCGTCTCGACGGCGCGGCCCCACACGTTCTGGTCGATGGAGAACGGCGACTTCTTGGTGACGTTGATCGGGATGTCGTTCTCCTGCGCGAAGGCGATGGCCTTCTCGCGGGTCCAGGCGTAGTCGCGGACCGGGGCGATGACCTCCAGCTCGGGGGCCAGGGTGTTGAACCCGACCTCGAAGCGCACCTGGTCGTTGCCCTTGCCGGTGCAGCCGTGCGCGACGACAGTTCCGCCGTGGCTGCGGGCCGCCTCGACCAGGTGCTTGACGATGAGCGGGCGCGAGATGGCCGACACCAGCGGGTACCGGTCCATGTACAGCGCGTTGGCCTTGATGGTGGGCAGGCAGTACTCGTCGGCGAACTCGTCACGCGCGTCGACAACCACGGCCTCGACGGCGCCGCAATCGATGGCACGCTGACGCACCACCTCCATGTCCTCGCCGCCCTGGCCCAGGTCGATGGCCACGGCCACTACTTCCTTGCCGGTCTCCTTGCCGATCCAGCTGATCGCGACCGAAGTGTCCAGACCGCCGGAATACGCCAGGATGACGCGCTCGGACATGTGTCAATCTCCTTGTTCTAGTACTGCTACAGGTTCTCGAAGGTGGCGGCGAGTTCGGCGCCGCTCATCGGTTCGCGGGCGACAACCAAAAGGGTGTCATCACCGGCGATCGTGCCCACAACATAAGGCAGAGCCGCCCGATCTATTGCACTGGCCAGGTACTGCGCCGCCCCAGGTGGCGTACGTAACACGGCCAGGTTGGCGCTGGCGTCGGTGGACACCAGCAGCTCGCCGAGCAGTCGGGACAACCGCTCGGTGCCGCCGGAGACACCTTTGACGGGGCTGCCATCCTCGGGGACGACGTACACGCCGGTGCCCCCGTCGGCGCCGCGCAGCTTGACCGCACCGAGTTCCTCCAGGTCACGCGACAGCGTGGCCTGGGTGACGTCGATGCCCTCCGCGGCCAGCAGGGCCGCGAGTTCGGTCTGGCTGCGCACCGGGTTCGACGACAGCAGTGCCACGATGCGCGACTGCCGTCCGGCCCGGGTCGGTGCGGTCATCAGGTGTTTTTCTCCAACAGCCACACCAGCATGGCCTTCTGGGCGTGCAGTCGGTTCTCGGCCTCGTCGAACACCGCGCTCTGCGGGCCGTCGATCACCTCGTCGGTGATCTCGTCCCCGCGGTGCGCCGGCAGGCAGTGCAGCACGACAGCGTCATCGTTGGCGCGGCCCAGCAGCGCGGCGTTGACCTGGAACGGACGGAACGGCCGCACGCGGTCCAGCCCGTCGTTCTCCTGACCCATCGAGGTCCAGGTGTCGGTGACGAGGACGTCGGCACCATCGGCGGCGGCCTGCGGGTCAGTCGTCACGGTGACGGTCGCGCCCGTCTCCGCCGCACGCTTCTTGGCGGCTTCGACGAATTGCGGGTCAGGTTCGAACCCCTTCGGCGCGGCGATGGTCACGTTGATACCGGCCGTGACGCCGCCGACCATCAGCGAGTGCGCCATGTTGTTCGCACCGTCGCCGAGGTAGGACATGTTGAGTCCGGCCAGCTTGCCCTTGCGCTCTGCGATGGTCTGCAGGTCGGCCAGCACCTGACAGGGGTGGAACTCGTCGGACAGGGCGTTGACGATCGGGACGGTCGCGCCGGACGCCATGGCCGTCAGGCGCTCCTGCGCGAACGTGCGCCAGACGATGCCGTCGACGTACCGGGACAGCACGGCGCCGGTGTCCTCGAGGGTCTCCTCGCGGCCCAGCTGCGTGCTGCGACCGTCGACGACGACGGCGTGCCCGCCGAGCTGGGCGATGCCCATCTCGAACGAGAACCGGGTGCGGGTGGAGTTCTTCTCGAAGATGACGGCGATGCCCCGCGGGCCCTCGAGCGGCCGCCGGCTGAACGGTGCCGTCTTGAGTTCGGCGGCCAGCGCCAACACTTCGGCCTGTTCCTCGGGGGTCAGGTCGTCGTCACGAAGGAAATGGCGGATCACTGGGACTCCCCTGCTGCGATGTCGAGAACTGTGGGTAATGCGGTCAGGAACGCGTCGATCTGCGTGTCGGTGATGACCAGCGGCGGCGCCAGCCGCACGACGTCGGCAGCCGCGGCGTTGACGAGGAAGCCCGCGTCGCGCGCGGCGTTTTCGACGGCCTTGGCCTGCGGCGCGGTCAGGACGACGCCGAGCAGCAGACCCCGGCCCCGGACGTGATCGACCAGCGGGTGGCCCAACTCCTCGATGCCGTGCGCCAGCGTCTTGCCGGCGGCGTCGGCCCGGTGCACGAGGTCATCGTCGGCCAGGGTCTTCACCACTGCGAGGCCCGCGGCGGTGCACACCGGGTTGCCGCCGAAGGTGCTGCCGTGCATACCCGGCTGCAGCAGGTCGGCAGCTTCGCCGATCGCGATGCAGGCGCCGATGGGCAGCCCGCCGCCGAGGCCCTTGGCCAGCGTGATGACGTCGGGCGTGATGCCGTCGTGCTGATAGGCGTAGAAGGCGCCGGTGCGGCCGATACCGGTCTGGACCTCGTCGAGTACCAGCAGCGCACCATGTTTCGTGGTGAGCTCGCGGGCCTTGGCCAGGTAACCGGCCGGCGGGGTGACGACGCCACCTTCGCCCATGATCGGTTCGAGGAACACCGCGGCGGTCTCGTCGGTCACAGCCGCCTCGAGAGCAGGGGCGTCGCCGTACGGGACGTGAGTGACGTCGCCGGGCAGCGGCAGGAACGGCTCCTGCTTACCGGGCTGGCCGGTCAGCGCCAGGGATCCCATGGTGCGCCCATGGAAAGCCCCTTGGGCCGCAACGATTTTGGTGCGGCCGGTGAGCCGGCTGATCTTGAACGCGGCTTCGTTGGCCTCGGCACCCGAGTTGCAGAAGAAGACCCGGGCCGGCGCACCGATCTGGGCCACCAGGGCTTCGGCCAGCGCGATACCCGGTTCGGTGGCATACAGATTCGAGGTGTGCCCCAGCGTGTTCAGCTGAGTGGTGACGGCCTCGATCACCGCGGGATGCCGATGGCCCAGCACGTTCACCGCGATACCGGCCAGGAAGTCGACGTAGCTCTTGCCGTCGGCGTCGGTGACCACGGCGCCGTCGCCGCTGACCAGAACGACGGGCGGCGTGCCGTAGTTGTTCGTCATCACTGCTTGCCAACGGGATTGCATTGCTTCCGTTTCCGTCATGTGGGGGTGACCACCTTGGTTCCGGTGCCCTCGTCGGTGAACAGCTCGACCAGGACGCAGTGTTCGACACGGCCGTCGATGACGTGTGCACTAGGGACACCGTTCTCCACGGCCCGCAGACAGGCTTCAATCTTGGGCACCATGCCGGATTCGAGCCTGGGCAGCAGCTGTGCCAATGCGGCCGTGTCGATTTCGGTGACCAGCGAGTTGCGGTCCGGCCAATCGGTGTACAGGCCTTCGACGTCGGTGAGCATCAGCAGCTTCTCGGCGCCGAGCGCCTCGGCCAGGGCGGCCGCCGCGGTGTCGGCGTTGATGTTGTGGACCACGCCGTCCGCGTCGGGACCGATGGTGGAGACGACCGGGATCCGGCCCGCGGCAATGAGATCCAGCAGCGCATCGGTGTTGACGTGCTCGACGTCGCCGACCAGACCGATATCGGTGGGCACTCCGTCGACCGTCACGCTGCGCCGCACCGCGGTGAACAGGTGCGCGTCCTCGCCGGTGATGCCCACCGCGTACGGGCCGTGGGCGTTGATCAGGCCGACCAGCTCGCGACCGACCTGGCCGAACAGCACCATCCGCGCGACCTCGAGCACCTCGGGCGTCGTGACCCGGAAGCCACCTTTGAAATCACCTTCGATACCAAGGCGTTTCAGCATCGCGCTGATCTGCGGTCCGCCACCGTGCACGACCACGGGCTGGATGCCGCAATTGCGCAGGAACGCCATGTCGGCGGCGAAGGCCGCCTTGAGGGTGTCGTCGGTCATGGCGTTGCCGCCGTACTTGACCACGACGATCTTGCCGTGCAGCTGTTTGAGCCACGGCAGGGCCTCGGCCAATACCGCCGCTTTCGTGTGGGTGGAGAGCCCGGCCGTCGTCATGAGCTGTAGGCCGAGTTCTCTTCGACGTAGGCGTGCGACAGGTCGGTGGTCCGGATGGTCGCCTCGTGCTCGCCGATCTTCAGATCGACGATGACGTCGATGTCCTTACCGGTCAGGTCGACGTCGCGGGCACCCGGTGCACCAGCGCCGTCGACGCACACCGCAGAACCGTTGAACGACACGCTGATTCGGTCGGCAACGAGTTCGATGGGCGCGATGCCGATGGCGGCGAGGACCCGGCCCCAGTTGGGGTCTGACCCGAACAGCGCGGTCTTGACGAGGCTGTCGCGCGCCAGGGCCCGGGCGCCCACGAGGGCGTCGTCTTCACTGGCCGCGCCCTTGACGGTGATCGCGATGCGCTTGGTGACGCCTTCGGCGTCGGCCTGCAGTTGTGCACACAGGTCGTCACAGACGGCGAAGACGGCTTCGTCCAATTCGCTTTGGCTGGGCCGGATTTCGCTGGCGCCGGACGACAGCAGCAGCACCGTGTCGTTGGTGGAGCAGCTACCGTCGATGTCGAGCCGGTCGAAGGTTCGCCCAGCGGCGTTCTTGAGCGCCAGGTTGAGTGCCTCGGCATCGGCGACGGCGTCGGTGGTGATGACCACCAGCATGGTCGCCAGCGACGGCGCCATCATGCCGGCACCCTTGGCCATGGCACCGACCGTCCACTTGCCCGGGTGGTGCAGCGCAACCTGTTTCGGCACGGTGTCGGTGGTCATGATGGCCCGTGCGGCCTCGTCCCCGCCCGACAGGCCGCCGGCCATCTCGTGCACGATCTCGGTGACGCCGGCGAGCACCTTGTCCATCGGGAGCCGGTCGCCGATCAGCCCGGTGGAGCACACCGCGACCTCGATGGCACCGGTCTCGGTACCCCAGTCACTCAGCGCGGCAGCCAATGCCTCGGCGGTCTGGTGGGTGTCCTGGAAACCCCCCGGACCGGTACACGCGTTGGCGCCACCCGAATTCAGGATCACCGTCCGCAACCGACCGGACTTGAGCACCTGCTCGCTCCACTGCACCGGAGCCGCCCGCACCTTGTTTCGGGTGAACACCCCGGCGGCCGACAGGTCGGGTCCCTCGTTGAACACCAGGGCCAGGTCCGGTTTCCCGGAAGCCTTGATACCGGCGGCGATTCCGGCTGCCCGGAAGCCTTCCGGCGCGGTGACGCCCTGGTTGCGATGCAGGGACGGAGTGTCGGTCACGGTGCTACTCCCACGGTGGATAGTCCTTCGGTTTCCGGCCAGCCGAGCGCGATGTTCATGGACTGTACTGCCGCGCCGCCGGTGCCCTTGGTCAGGTTGTCGATGGCGCACAGCGCGACGAGCGTCTTCGCATCCTCGTCGACCGCGACGGCGATCTGCGCGGCATTGCTGCCGATCACCGAACCGGTCTTGGGCAGCTGACCTTCCGGCAGCAAGTGGATGAACGGCTCACTGGCGTAGGCCTTTTCGTACGCCGCCCGGATTTCCTCGACGGACGCCGTGGTGCGCGCGGTGCAGGTCGCGAGGATGCCGCGCGATGTGGGGATCAGCACCGGGGTGAACGACACCGTCACGTCCTTGTCCGTGACGGCCCGCAGGCCCTGGGCGATCTCCGGGGTGTGCCGGTGTGCGCCGCCGACGTTGTAGGCCCGGGCGGATCCGATGACCTCGGCGGCCGAGAGGTCGACCTTCGCCGACTTGCCCGCGCCCGAGGTGCCGCTGACCGCCACGACGGTGACGTTCGGTTCGACAAGCCCGGCGGCGACGGCGGGCACCAGGGCCAGCAGGGCCGAGGTCGGGTAACAGCCCGGCACCGCAATACGTTTGCTGCCGACGAGCTTGTCCCGGCCGCCGGGCAGCTCGGGCAGACCGTAGGGCCAACTGCCGGCGTGCTCGGAGCCGTAGAACTTCTCCCAGGCGGCGGCGTCGGTGAGCCGGAAGTCGGCGCCGCAGTCGACGATCAGCGTGTCGGGGCCGAGTTGCTGCGCCAGCGCGGCGGAATGTCCGTGCGGGAGACCCAGGAACACGACGTCGTGCCCGGCGAGAACGTCGAGCTCGGTGGGCTGGAGCACCTGCTGCGCGATCGGCAGCAGGTGCGGATGGTGCTCGCCGACCGTGGTTCCGGCATTACCCGCGGCGGTCAGCGCACCGATGGTGAGGCGGCCGTCGGCGTAGGCCGGGTGGCCAAGCAGAAGCCGCAGAATCTCGCCGCCGGCATACCCACTGGCGCCGGCCACCGCCACAGAAGTCATGACACCGATTCTGCATGGTTATGCATCAACTTGCAAACCCATTAAGGGCTAGGCGGTCTGCCTGAGCGCCTCGTACAGCCACCGCTGCAGGCTGCCGACGTTGGTGGCCTCACCGGTGATCTCGGTGACCCGCTCCCAGTATGTCCGAACCCGCGGATCGTGGTCGGCACCGCCGTTGTCGATCAGCGCCTGCCGAAACTGCGGTGTATCTGCCTCACGACGCGACCTGGCATGCGCCTCGACGAACCTGTCGACAGCCGGCCCGGCAGCGGGTGGCCGGCCGGCGGATACCAACGGCAGCGCCAGATCGCATGCCTGCGCCACGCCGGTAACCAGTCCGCGACGATCGTTGATCCTCGACGGGTCGAAGCGCCACAACTGCCGGGCCATGACCAAGCCGAAGTCCGGTTGCCGGGCCAGCGCGACCAGCTCCGCGAAGGCGAGGGCACATGCCAAATTCGGCTGCGCCGGCGCCGGCGGCACGGTCATCGCTACGAAGCCGTCGAATGCCCCCGGCGGAGACGCGCCGTCGAACAGCTGCCGCCAGAACTCCACAAGTCGGTGCCGCGCGCCCGGACCGTCTTGGACCACCGATTGAACAGTGGCCAGGGCCGCCTGGCGGTCGACCAGCGCGGCGAGACGGACATCCACCGCTGCCTGCTCGACGCGGACAGCCTCGTCGATGGAGATCCGCGTGGCCTGGATGTCGCCGATCACCTCCAGACCGAGACCCAGGGCGCGCAATCGCCGGACCAACAACAGCGCGTCAACCGCACCGGCGGCGAACACGCGGTGTCCACCCGAGCTGCGGTCGAAGTCGAGCAGACCCTCGTCGCAGTAGAACCGGATTGTCCGCACCGGCACACCCGTCGCCTGAGACAACTCCCCGATGGTTGTGCGCCGCGTCACAGCCACTTGAACCTCCACCCGACTGGAGTTTCTAGCGTAGGCGTAGACCCGAAAGGAGCAACCGTGAACGCCGAAGACATCTGGCGGGCGGTCGACGCCGAAAAGGACAGCCTGCAGGGACTCCTGGCGCAGCTGAGCGAAGTGCAGTGGAGCCGGCCCAGCCTGTGCGACCGGTGGCAGGTCCGGGACGTGGTCGCACACATCGTCCTGTCCGCCCGCGCTACCCCGTCGCAGTTGGCACTCGGTTTGATCCGGGCCCGCGGCGATATCAACCGCATGGCCTGCGAAACCGCGACCCGCCACGCCGGTGGCCGCACTGACTTCCAGTTGCTGGACGAACTCCGCAGCACCGTCGGGTCACGGTTCACCCCGTTCGGCACCACGCCGGCCGACCGGCTGATGGATCTGCTGGTGCACGGGCAAGACATCGCGATTCCGCTCGGCATTCATCACGCGATGCCGCCCGCAGCGGCGCAACTGGCGATCGAACGAATCTGGACCGCCCGCTTCCCGTTTCGCGCGACCACCCGGCTGACCGGCCTGCGATTGCACGCGGTCGACACCGGATGGACGGCCGGCGACGGGCTCCCCATCGAAGCACCGGTTTCCGCATTGCTCCTGCTGGCTACCGGACGCGCCGTAGCCGCATTACCGCAGCTGCGAGGCGACGGTGTCGAGCTGGTGCGGGCCCGTCAGGCGCGCTGAACCGCGCCCAGCCGCTCAGTGGCCAGGGCCACCGCCGCGTCGCGGGAGGCACTGGCCTCGTCCTCGGTCAACGTCCGGTCCGGCGCCCGGAACCGCAGGGCCAGGGTCAGCGACTTGCGCCCCTCCCCGATCTGCGGGCCGGTGTACACGTCGAACAGCCGGGCGTCCTCGAGGAGACCGCCCGCACCTTCACGCACCACGTCGACAACCGCCGCGGCAGCGACCTCGTCGGCGACGATCAGGCTGACGTCCTGGAACACGGCCGGGTACGGCGACACCGACGGCACGATGGCGCGCTCGATAACCGGGATGGCGTCCAGGTTCACCTCGACGGCGCAGGTGCCCTTCGGCAGACCCGTGCGCTCGATGACCGCCGGGTGCAGCTGGCCGGCATAGCCGACCACCGTGTCACCGACGAGCACCTCGGCGCAGCGCCCCGGATGCCACGGGAGTTCCTGAGCGGCCCGCAGCGTCACCTCGACGCCGCACGCCCGGGCGATGATCTGCACGGTCTCCAAGGCGTCGGTGGCCTCGACCGCCCGGCCCGCACCCCACGGACCGGCCGGCTCACGCAGGCCGGTGAGGACCGCCGCGACATGCAGCGGCTGATACGGCAGGGCCTGGTCGATCTCGGCCAGCTCGGCATCGGTCGGGCGACGGTCCACCGGGATCGGCGCCAGGGCCTTGGTATTCGGCGTCGCCTGCACCACCTGCTCGATACCGAACAGCGCGACATCGGCCGCACCGCGGGACACATTGCGCACCAACGCCTCCAGCAGGCCGGGCAGCAGCGTGGTGGCCAGTGCGGGCCGGTCGGCTTCGAGCGGGTTGAGCACCGAGATGGTGGCCCGGCGTGGGTCGTCGGCCGGCAGGTCCCACGCGTCGAGCACGCCCGCAGGCAGGAACGGCGTCGGCAGCACCTCGACAAAGCCATTGAGCGCCAACGACTTACCGATGGCACGACGACGCTGCTGCGCGGCCGTCAGACCGCGGCCTGCGGGCGCCTGCGGGAGCACCGACGGGATGGCGTCGAGACCTTCGAGCCGCAGCACTTCCTCGACCAGATCGGCAGGCTGCTTCATGTCGGGTCGCCAACTCGGCGGCACGACAGTGGCCACAGTCCCGGACTCAGCACCGGACACGCTCACAACTGCGCCGATCTGCATGAGGCGACGGGCCGTGGTGCCGTCGGCATAGCTGACGCCGGCGATCCGGTCGGGCAGGTCCACGGCGATGGTCACCGGCGGCTGCGACCAGTCCGGGGCGGCGTGCTCGGCGCGCCAGTCAGTGAGCGTGGGTTCGACTGCGCCGCCGGCGATTTCGGCCAGCAGCGCGGCACAGCGGTCCAGCGCGGCCCGGGAAATCGCGGGGTCGACAGATCGCTCGTAGCGGCGGCTGGCCTCGCTGACCAGGTGCAGGCGACGCTGGGTGCGCGACACCGCGGCCGGGTCCCACACCGCGGCTTCCAGCAGCACGTCGGTGGTGGTGTCGCGGACCTCGGTGGTGCCGGCGCCCATGACGCCGCCGATAGCTGCGGTGGCTACGTCGTCGACGATCAGCACGTCGCCCGGATCCAGTTTGCGCTCGACATCATCGAGGGTGACGACCGTCTCCCCCGGGTTGGCGAACCGCACGTCGAAACCACCGGTGATCAGCTTGCGATCGTGGGCGTGCATCGGGTGGCCGAGCTCGAGCATCACGTAGTTGGTGACATCGACGGCCGGCGAAATGGCGCGGATACCGGATAGCAGGAGGCGCCGCTGCAGCCACCACGGCGACACCGCCGTCGGGTCGATGCCGACGACCGGACGCAGCCCGAAACGCTGCACGCCGGTGCCGGGCTGGACCGTCAGCGGCCAGGCCTCACCCTCGGCGGGCAGGGCCGGCACGTCGGCGGGGTCGACGAAATCCAGGTCGAAGGCGCACGCGATCTCGCGTGCCATGCCGCGGATCGAGAGGCAATAGCCGCGGTCCGGGGTGATGGCGAGGTCGAACACCACGTCGTCCAGGCCCAGCACCTCGGCGCCCGAGGCGCCCGGCTCCGCAGTGCCCGGCGGCAGCACGATGATGCCGGAATGGTCGGAGCCGAAGTTCAATTCGGCGGCCGAGCAGATCATGCCGTCGGACACCCGGCCGTAGGTCTTGCGCGTGGCGATCTTGAATTCGCCGGGTAGCACACAACCCGGCAGCGCCGCGACGACCAGGTCGCCGACGGCGAAGTTCCGTGCCCCGCAGACGATGTCGCGCGGCTGCGCTTCACCCACGTCGACCTTGCAGGCCCGGATGGGCTTCTTGAACTCGGTCAGTTCCTCGATCTCGACGACGCGGCCGACGGTCAGCGGACCCGTGACCGGCCCGGCGGCGATGACGTCCTCGACCTCGTGCCCGATGCGGATGAAGGCCTCTTCCAGTTCGGCCGGCGACACATCCCAACCGGGGGCTCCGACCTGGACAGCTTCACGCAGCCAGCTGTAGGGAATACGCATCAGGCACCAACCCCGAACGGCAGGGAGAAGCGCACGTCACCCTCCACCATGTCGCGCATGTCGGGAATTCCGTTGCGGAACTGCAGGGTTCGCTCCAATCCCATGCCGAAGGCAAATCCGGAGTACTCGTCTGGGTCGATGCCGCAGGCCCGCAACACATTCGGGTTGACCATGCCGCAGCCGCCCCACTCGACCCAGCCGGGGCCGCCCTTCTTGTCCGGGAACCAGACGTCGACCTCCGCCGACGGCTCGGTGAACGGGAAGAAGTGCGGACGGAACCGGGTACGGCCCTCGGGGCCGAACTGGGCGCGCGCCAGCGCATCCAGGGTGCCACGCAGGTTGGCCATGGTCAGGCCCTTGTCGACGGCCAGACCCTCGACCTGGTGGAACACCGGGGTGTGGGTGGCGTCCAGTTCGTCGGTGCGGAACGTGCGGCCGATCGAGACGATGTACACGGGCAGTTCGCGCTCCAGCAGGGCACGGATCTGCACCGGCGACGTGTGCGTGCGCAGCACCTGCCGCGAACCCTCGGGGGCGATGTGGAAGGTGTCCTGCTCACTGCGCGCCGGGTGGTCCGGCGGGAAGTTGAGCGCGTCGAAGTTGAACTGTTCGGTCTCGACCTCGGGGCCTTCGGCCAGCTCCCAGCCCATCGCCACGAAGGTGTCGGCGACGTTCTCGGCGAGGATCGTGATCGGGTGCCGGGCACCGATGGGCTGCCGGGTGGTCGGCAACGTCACGTCGATGCGCTCGGCCACCAGGGCGGCGGCGTCGCGCTCGGCACGCAACACCACGATGCGGTCGTCGTACGCCTGCTGCGCGGCAGCGCGGGCGACGTTGACGCGCTTGCCGGCGTCGGCCCGGTCCTCCTTGGCCAGCGTGCCCAGCGCCTGGCGAGCCAGCGCGATGGGCGCCTTGTCCCCCAAGTGCTCGGTCTTCGCGCGCGCCAGTGCGTCGAGGTCAGCGGCCTGGTCGAAGGCGAGACGGGCGGCATCGACCGCCGCGGTCAGTGCTACTTCGGATAGTTCTTCACCCTGCTCAGCCACCCGGAGATCATAGCGACGAGCACGGCGCCCACCGCACTCGCAGGGATCCCGACCGCCGCCAGCTCCGGCGTATGGACCAGTACGGCATACCCGAAACACACGCCGATCCCGAACGCCACAGCCTGTCCGCGCGGCCATCGCAACGGCGCCTCCAGTCGCGTCGAGAGCACCACACCCAGCGCCAGAGCGACCACATGACCGGCTTCGGTGAACTCGTCGCTCACTGCCAGAACCGCGACCGAACCGGCCAGCCACCAGCCGAGCCAGGCTGGTTTCAACCGTGGGGGCACCACGGCGGTCAGTGCTCCGACCACTGTCAACACCCCGTAGCTCACCCCGACGTCGGCAACCCGGCTGATCGACCACGGCAGCCACCCCAGCTCGACGGCGGCCACCAATCCGGCCGCGACGACGAGCGTCGTGCCGATATGGCCGACGAGGAACACCACCAGCAGTCGGCGGCTCTGCCAGAGCAATTCCGCGACCGCGAGCAGGCAGATCAGCCCGGGCAACCACAGGAAGAACCGGCCGTCGTCAGCGATGAGGGCGCTGGCCAGCAGCGTGCCGACCTGGCCTTCACCGAGGTTGTGCAGATTGGTACTCGCGTACCCGACCACCCGGTCATGCACCGCCGGGCCGAGCGCCGCCAAGGTCACCGTGATCACGACCAGCAGCGCGGCGTAGCCGACGGTGACCGGGACGCGGGGCAGGCGGTGCCGCACCGGGCCGACCCTAGGCTTCAGCGAGCTCCCCGTCGTCGGGTTCGGTGCCCGCGTCCTTGCGCTGCCGGATCCAGTACATCGACAAGTCCTCGGGCACCCCCGACGCCTTCGCGGCGAACAACTGCTTGCGCACCTTCTTGGGCGTCACGCCGAGGGCGTCCAGGTACTGCTGGTCGATCCGGTCAAGGGTGGCCTGCGAGATGATCAGCCCGCCCTTGGTGGCCCGCTCCATCACCCGCGCCGCGATGTTGACATCGACGCCGAGCAGGTCCGACCCGATGCGCTGCGGATGTCCGGTGTGGATGCCGGCACGCATCTTGGGGTGATAGCCGTCGATCTCGACTTCTTTGAGTGCATCGAGCGCCCGGATGACCGACCGCAGCGCGGTGACCGGATTGCTGAACACGGCCATGGACCCGTCACCCATGCGTTTGACGATGTGACCGCCCGATTCCAGCAACGGCGGCTCGAAGACCTGCGCCACGCGGCGCAGCAGCCGCAGCGTGGTCTCGTCTCCGACGCTCAGCGACCACTTGGAGAAGCCGACGAGGTCGGTGAAGACGATGGTCACCTCGGGGTTCGCCGGGCGTCCGGAGACCCTCTCGGTGAGGGCCTGCCACACCTGCAGCCCCGCCAGACTCACCTCGTGCGACGCCCCACCGCGTGGCAGCAACCGATCGGCGGCACGGGCCGCGGCGCTGGGCCCACCGACGCCGGCGACCGACAACGGGTCACCGAATTCCGGGTCCCCCGGTAGTGCGCGGCGGGCCCGTCGGATGAATCCGACGACAGCCGGACTGTGATTGGTGTTCTGCAACCACCCCAACGGTCCATTTGATCCTGGCGCAGCGTGTGAGGCTGGGCCGATCTCTCCGACACCGTCGGATCGTTCTTCGAACGATTCGACTTCCACGACGCCACCCTAGGTGGCGGCCCGCGGCACCGGCAACGATCCTGGCCGCGCGTCGGAGAACTGGCTGGTCACCGAGCTATACCGGCCAGGTGGACGCTCCGTAACAGTGCCGGCGACACCGGCCGCAAATCGTGGACAACATACGTTGTCACGATTATCGTGGCGACACAGAACCCTCGGTATCAACGTTGAGCGGGGACACCATGACTGCACGAACGAAGCCCGCCGCCGAACCATTGGGCCCGGATTCGCTGACCTGGAAGTACTTCGGCGACTTGCGCACCGGAATCCTCGGCGTGTGGATCGGCGCGATCCAGAACATGTACCCCGAACTCGGCGCCGGCGTGGAGGACCACTCGATCCTGCTTCGGGAGCCGCTGCAACGGGTCGCGCGCTCGGTGTACCCGATCATGGGCGTCGTCTACGACGGTGACCGCGCCGCCGACACCGGCGCCCAGATCCGCGGCTATCACGAGACCATCAAGGGCATCGATCACGATGGCCGCCGCTATCACGCGCTGAACCCCGAAACGTTCTACTGGGCGCACGCGACGTTCTTCATGCTGATCCTCAAGACCGCCGAGTACTTCTGCGGAGGTCTCACCGAAGCCGAGAAGCGCCAGTTGTTCGACGAGCACGTGCAGTGGTACGCGATGTACGGCATGAGCATGCGCCCGGTCCCGGAGACCTGGGAGGACTTCCAAACCTATTGGGAGCACAAGTGTTCTGAAGAGCTCGAGATCAACCGGGCCACGCTCGACATCTTCACCATCCGCATCCCCAAGCCGTGGTTCGTGCTGATGCCCACGCCGGTGTGGGACCAGATGTTCCGGCCACTGGTGGGGGCGCAGCGCTGGGTCGCGGCCGGGGTGTTCGAACCCGCCGTCCGGGAGCGGGCCGGCATGCGCTGGACCCCCAGCGACGAGGTGGTGCTGCGCCTACTGGGCAAAGCCGTCGAGCTGGCCTTCCTCGCCGTCCCCGATGAAATCCGTTTGCACCCAAGAGCATTGGCCGCCTACCGCCGAGCCGCCGGGCGGGTACCGACCGATGCGCCGCTGGTCGAGGCACCGGGATTCATGGCCCCGCCCAAAGATCGTTGGGGCCTGCCGATGCATTATGTGCCACGTCACAAATCATTGATGGAACGCGCTGGGTCACTGGTACACACCACGTTCTCGTTGGCCGGTCTGCGTCCCGCGCGCAACCGTTCAGTTTCCGGAGAGGCTGCCTGAATACATGCTTGACTGGTCCGACGTCGATATCGCCGTGCGCGATGCTGTTCGCGAATTCGTGGACAAGGAAATCCGCCCGCACCTCGACGAGCTCGAGGGCGGCGACATGGAGCCGTACCCGATCATCCGAAAGCTGTTCGCCACCTTCGGAATCGATGTGATGGCGCGGGAGTCGCTGGAGCGGCGGCTATCCCGCCTGCGGTCCGGGGAGGCCTCGGACGGCAAGCCACGGGCGTCCGGCGGGATGTTCGGCGGCGGACCCGACCAGGCCGGCATGGGCATGGTGTTGATCAGCGAATTGTGCCGCGTCAGTTCGGGTCTGGTCACCGGCGTCGGCGTCAGCCTGGGCCTGACGGTGCCCACCATCCAGAGCCGCGGCACCCTGGCCCAGCAAGAGCGCTGGCTACCGGGCCTGGTGACGTACGAGAAGGTCGGCGCCTGGGCCATCACCGAACCCGACTCGGGCTCAGACGCATTCGGCGGCATGAAGTCCTATGTGGTTCGTGCCGCAGATGGTTCGGGCGACTACATCCTCAACGGGCAGAAGACCTTCATCACCAACGGTCCCGACGCCGACGTCGTCGTCGTGTACGCCAAGCTCGACGAGGGTGACGGGGCCGACAAGCGCGACCGCAAGGTACTGACCTTCGTACTCGACCGCGGCATGGAGGGCTTCGTCCAGTCGAAGCCGTTCCGCAAGATGGGCATTCACTCGTCGCGCACCGGCGAGCTGTTCTTCAACAACGTCCGGCTCGGCCGCGACCGGCTGCTGGGCGAGACCGAAGAGAACAAAGCGGGCGATGGCCGCGACAGCGCCCGGTCGAGCTTCTCGGCCGAACGCGTCGGCGTCGTGTCCATGTCGCTGGGCATCATCGAGGAATGTCTGCGGCTGTGCGTCGACTACGCCAAGACCCGCACGTTGTGGGGCAAGGAGATCGGGCAGTTCCAGCTGATCCAGCTGAAGCTGGCCAGCATGGAAGTGGCGCGAATGAATGTGCGCAACATGCTGTTCCGCGTCATCGAGTCCGGCCAGGCCGGCCGCCAGATTCCGCTGGCGGAGGCGTCGGCGATGAAGTGGTACTGCTCGCAGGCCGCCACCGATGTCGCGATGGATGCCATCCAGTTGTTCGGCGGCAACGGTTATATGACCGAGTACCGCGTCGAGCAGCTGGCGCGTGACGCCAAGTCGCTGATGATCTACGCCGGCAGCAACGAAGTGCAGATCACCCACGTCGCCAAGGGGTTGCTGGCATAAATCAGGAGTGGGCGCGAGAGCTCTCATAGAGGCAGATCGATGCGGCGGCAGCCACATTGAGGCTCTCGGCGCTCCCCCGCATCGGGATGTGCACCCGCTGCGACGCCAGCGCCAGGACGTCGGCGGGCAGGCCGTGCGCCTCGGGTCCGAACAGCCACGCGGTGCGCGCTGACAGATCGGCGGACCGGATGTCGACGGATGCGTCCAGCGCGGTCGCGAGCACCTCGATGCCGCTGTCCCGCATCGCCGAAACCACCGCGGCCGCATCGGGATCCACCACGACCGGCAGGGAAAAGATGCTGCCTGCCGAGGATCGCAGGCACTTGCCGTTGTAGGGGTCCACACTGTGACCGGCGAACACCACGGCGTCGGCACCCATGGCGTCGGCGATACGGATCAGCGTGCCGGCATTGCCGGGCTCGGACATGCCGACCGGCACCGCCAACAGCCGTGGCTCTGCGGCCAGCACGTCCTCCAGCGTCACCGAAGGCAGCGCGCACACCGCGATGAGCCCAACCGGAGTGACGGTCTCCGACAACGCCTTGGCGGCCTTCTCGGTGATCACCGAAACCGGGGCACCAGTCAGCAGCGCGCCGAACCGTTCCAGGGCGCTGGAGGTCGCAAAGACCTCAGAAACAAGACCGCGCCGAAGCGCTGCCTCGACGAGGTTGGGTCCCTCGGCAAGGAAGCGCCCGGCGCGTTTGCGCCCGACGTGGCGCTGCAGCTTGGCTGCGGCAACCACCCGGGCAGATCGCTCGGTGAGCGCTGAGTCTGTAGTCAGACTCAGGCAGCCTCTCCGGACGGAGCGTTGACATCGGCAGGCAGAGCGGCCTTGGCCACCTCGACCAGCGCGGTGAACGCGGCCGGATCGCTGATGGCGATCTCCGACAGGTTCTTGCGGTCGACCTCGACACCGGCCAGCTTCAGACCCTGGATCAGGCGGTTGTAGGTGACGCCGTTCTCGCGGGCCGCCGCGTTGATACGCGTGATCCACAGCTTCCGGAAGTCACCCTTGCGGGCGCGACGGTCGCGGTAGGCGTAGGTCAACGAATGGAGCTGCTGCTCCTTGGCCTTGCGGTAGAGCCGCGAGCGCTGGCCGCGGTAACCCTTCGAGGCCTTCAGTACTGTGCGCCGCTTCTTCTGAGCGTTCAGTGCGCGCTTCACGCGTGCCATGAGGTGTTCCTATCCTTCGATGTTCTTAGGGAGCGGGCGGTACTAGCCGGCCAGCATCTTGGCGACACGCGCGGTGTCGTTGGCAGCAACCACGGCGCGACCGTCGAGACGACGGGTGCGCTTGGTGGCCTTGTGCTCCATCAAGTGGCGACGGTTGGCCTTCTGGCGCACGATCTTGCCGGTCCCGGTCTTGCGGAACCGCTTCGATGCGCCACTGTGGGTCTTGGCCTTGGGCATGTGTCCTCAGTTTCTTTCCATGCGCTTGCTCGCGACGGCTGGAGGCCGCTGCGGGCAAGCGCGACTGCTGTTACGCGGTTGCGTCAGATTCAGGTGCCTCGGGCGCCGGCCGGCCGGCCGGTGCGTCGGCATCATGCGCCGCCTTGGCGCGGGTCTTCGCGCCGCGGTGCGGTGCCAGCACCATCGTCATGTTGCGGCCGTCCTGCTTGGCGGACGTCTCGATGAAGCCGTATTCGGCGACGTCGGCGCCCAGCCGCTGCAGGAGTCGGTAGCCCAGTTCGGGCCGCGACTGCTCACGTCCGCGGAACATGATGGTCACCTTGACCTTCGACCCGGCCTCCAGGAAGCGGACCACGTGGCCCTTCTTGGTCTGGTAGTCGTGATCGTCGATCTTGGGTCGCAGCTTCTGTTCCTTGACGACGGTCTGCTGCTGGTTCTTGCGAGACTCGCGCTCCTTCAGAGCCGTCTCATACTTGAACTTGCCGTAGTCCATGATCTTGCAGACCGGCGGCTTGGCGCCTGGCGCAACTTCGACAAGGTCGAGATCGGCGTCCTGGGCGACGCGGAGGGCATCTTCGATGCGCACGATGCCTACCTGCTCGCCGTTCGGTCCGATCAACCGAACTTCAGGTACTCGAATGCGCTCGTTGACGCGTGTCTCAGTGCTGATGGGGCCTCCCGGGTTGTTCCATTACTTGTCCAGTAGAGGTCACACCCGGCTCAGCCATCTGTTCACACGAACAGAAAAGCCCTGCATATAGCAGGGCCCATTGCCGACCGATCACGGCTCACGCCGCCTGCGCACAACGCAGAACAGGCACAATGTGCCTGTGACCGGACCGCCAAGCCGTGAGGCCGACGGTGGGAGTGGGACTCCACTTGCTGTCCTGACGTAAGCCAGGACGGTCGCGCATGACACTCTAGCAGTCATGACCGACCCGAACATAATGCGCGACGCCGACACCGCAGCTGAGGAAGCCCAGGTACGGGAGCTGGCCGAGATCCCCGCCGTCGAGGTGATCACCCGCGCCGCCGTCATGCTGATGAGCGCCGCCGCAGAGAAGCTCGGGCTGGCCGACGCCGATCCGGACGAAAGCCCGCACCGCGACCTCGACGAGGCCCGCCGCCTGATCACCGCACTGGCCGGCCTGGTTCAGGCCTCGGCCGAGTACCTGGGACTGCACGCCGGCCCGGTCCGCGACGGCCTCAAGAGCCTGCAGCTGGCCTTCCGCGAGGCGAGTGTCGCGCCGGATGAGCCCGGTAAGGGTCCGGGCGAGAAGTACACCGGCCCCGTCTGGTAGTCCGGGGCCCTGCAGACACTTCCAGGTTTCACCGCATATTGTCCGAACTCATGACGTTGACGCCGAGCAGACCGCAGCAGCGCCCGACGACATTGGGGTGGGTTCCGGCAGCGGCCGGCTGGGCCGTCGGTGTCGTCGCGACGCTGTCGCTGTTCGCCAGCCTGTCGCCGCTGATCCGCTGGATCATCCGCATTCCCCGCGAGTTCGTCAACGACTACCTGTTCAACTTCCCGGACACCAGCTTCGCCTGGTCGTTCGTGCTGGTCCTGCTGGCCGCGGCACTGGCCGCACGCAAGCGGATCGCCTGGTGGATCCTGTTGAGCTACATGGTCGGCGCCATCGGCTGGAACGTCTACGGGCTGCTCTCGGGCAACCGCCCGGTCGTCGACCTGAGCGTCGTCGAGGACTTCGGCGAGGCACTGGGTCTGGTGTTCCACATCGGCGTCATCATCGTGCTGCTGCTGTCGAGGAAGCAGTTCTGGGCCAAGGTCCGCCGCGGGGCGCTGCTCAAGGCCGCCCTGACCCTGGTCGCCGGCATGGCCGTCGGCATCCTGGCGGCTTGGGGCCTACTGGAGATGTTCCCCGGCCGGCCCCCGCTGGACCCGGACTACCGGCTGGCCTACGCGGTGAACCGGGTCAGCGGTTTCGCCGCCGTCGGCAAAGAAGCGTTCGAGGGCGGCCATCCGCACGCCCTCCTCAACGCGCTGTTCGGTCTGTTCGGCGCACTGGCACTGATGGTGGCGGCGATCGTGCTGTTCCAGTCCCAGCGCGCCGAGAACGCCCTCACCGGTGAGGACGAGTCCGCCATCCGGGGCCTGCTCGAACTCTGGGGCAAGAACGACTCACTGGGCTACTTCGCCACCCGCCGCGACAAGGCAGTGGTGTTCGCGCCCAACGGCCGTGCGGCCATCACCTACCGGGTCGAGGTCGGCGTCTGCCTGGCCAGCGGTGATCCCGTCGGCGACCCGCGGGCCTGGCCGGCCGCCATCGACGCCTGGCTCGCGCTGTGCCAGACCTACGGCTGGGCACCGGGCGTCATGGGCGCCAGCTCGACCGGGGCGGAGGCTTATCGCCAGGGTGGTTTGAACGCGCTGCAACTCGGGGACGAAGCCATCCTGCATCCACAGAACTTCCGGCTGTCGGGTCCTGACATGCGGGCAGTCCGCCAGGCCGTCACCCGCGCCCGCCGGGCCGGTCTGACGGTGCGGATGCGGCGGCACCGCGACATCAGTGCCGACGAGATGGCTCGGGTCATCGCGCATGCCGACGCCTGGCGCGACACCGAGACCGAACGCGGGTTCTCGATGGCGCTTGGACGGCTCGGGGACGCCGCCGACGGGGACTGCCTGCTGGTGGAAGCCGCGGCCGGGGACGGCCAGGTGGTGGCGATGCTCTCGCTGGTGCCGTGGGGCAACAACGGGGTGTCGCTGGATCTCATGCGCCGCTCCCCCGCCTCTCCCAACGGCACGATCGAACTGATGGTCAGCGAGCTGTGCCAGCGTTCGGAAGAGATTGGCGTCACCCGCATTTCGCTGAACTTCGCCATGTTCCGCTCGGCGTTCGAGCAAGGATCACAGCTGGGCGCCGGACCCATCCTGCGGCTGTGGCGCGCGTTGCTGATCTTCTTCTCCCGGTGGTGGCAGCTCGAGACGCTGTACCGCTCCAACATGAAGTACCTGCCCGAGTGGGTGCCGCGCTACGCCTGCTACGAAGACGCGCGGCTGATCCCGCGTGTCGGCGTCGCCTCGGTGATCGCCGAGGGCTTCCTGGTGCTGCCGTTCTCCCGGCGCGACGAACAACCCCACACCGGCCACCACACTGCGGCCCCCAAAAACCTGATCGAATCTGGGCGGCTGCATCCCGACGGCAGCGCACCCGATGTGGCCGATCTGGCAGCCGGAGTGTCCGACACCGCCGACGCCCGCCGCCTGCCCGACCAGGTGCGGGTCCGGATGGCCAAGCTGCAGGCATTGCAGGCGGGCGGCATTGACGCCTACCCCGTCGGACAGGCGCCCAGCCACACCATCGCCGAAGCACTGGAGTCCACCCCCGACACCGCGGTCTGCGTCGCCGGCCGCGTGTTGCGCCTGCGTGACTATGGCGGCGTGCTGTTCGCCCAGCTGCGCGACTGGTCCGGCGAAGTCCAACTGCTACTGGACAATTCGCTCCTCACCGAGGGAACCGTGACTGATTTCACGGCAGCCATCGACCTGGGCGACCTGATCGAGGTATCCGGCGTCATGGGTGCCAGCCGCAACGGCACCGTGTCGGTCCTCGCGCACGACTGGCGCCTGATCGGCAAGTGCCTGCGCCCACTGCCCGACAAGTGGAAGGGCCTCACCGATCCCGAGGCCCGCGTCCGCACCCGGTACCTGGACCTGGCCATCAACACGGAGTCGCGGGAGCTGATCACGGCACGCAGCCGGGTGCTGCACGCCATCCGGGAAACCTTGGTGGGCAAGGGATTCCTGGAAGTCGAGACCCCGATCCTGCAGCAGATCCACGGCGGCGCGAATGCGCGGCCGTTCGAGACGCACATCAACGCCTACGACCTGGATCTGTACCTGCGCATCGCACCCGAGCTGTACCTGAAGCGGCTGTGCGTGGGCGGCGTCGAGCGCGTCTTCGAGCTGGGCCGCGCTTTCCGCAACGAGGGTGTGGATTTCAGCCACAACCCCGAATTCACCCTGCTGGAGGCGTACCAGGCGCACGCCGACTACAACGTCTGGATCGACGGGTGCCGCGAGATCATCCAGAACGCCGCGGCGGCGGCCAACGGCGCTCAGGTCGTCATGCGTCCAGGGCCCGACGGCAACCTTGCGCCCGTTGACATCTCGGGACTCTGGCCCGTCAAGACGGTGCACGACGCGGTGTCCGAGGCGCTGGGCGAGCACGTCACGCCGGAGACCACCGTGGCAACCCTGCGCAAGCTGTGCGACGCCGCGACGATCCCGTACCGGACCCACTGGGACGCCGGGGCGATCGTGCTGGAGCTGTACGAGCACCTCGTCGAAGACCGCACCGAAGCACCCACGTTCTACAAGGACTTCCCCACCTCGGTGTCCCCGCTGACCCGGCCGCACCGCAGCATCCCGGGCGTTGCCGAAAGGTGGGACCTGGTGGCCTGGGGTGTCGAGCTCGGCACCGCCTACAGCGAGCTGACCGATCCGGTGGAACAGCGCCGGCGGCTCGAGGAACAGTCGCTGCTGGCCTCGGGCGGCGATCCCGAGGCCATGGAGCTGGACGAGGACTTCCTGCAAGCGATGGAATACGCGATGCCACCGACCGGTGGTCTTGGCATGGGGGTCGACCGCGTGGTCATGCTGATCACCGGGCGCAGCATTCGCGAGACGCTGCCGTTCCCGCTCGCGAAGCCGCGCTGAACACAGGAGCCTCCCAGGTTTGCGCGGCACCCTGGCCTCGTGACGATCGGGGCAGCGAACGCCGAGCTCTATGGCGAGCAACATGTTTCGTTGACACACGGGTGGCTGCCCATCACGGTCCAGGCCCTCGCGGTGGCAGTCCTGCTCCTCGCGATCGGCTGGCGTAACGGCCGGTGGCGCACCGTCTGGCTGCCCGTCGCCGCTGCGTCCGGCTTGCTACTGGCTGCCGCCGCGCGCTGGATCATGGCATCGCAGGGCTGGTCCGACGAACCCGCACCGACCCGGCTGTGGATCTGGACCGCGGTAACGGGCGCCGCGGCAGTCCTGCTGATCGTCGGCTGGCACGCCACCCGCTGGTGGCGCCGCGCGCTGGCGATGCTGTCGGTGCCGCTGTGCGTGTTGTCCACCGGGCTGACGCTCAACACCTGGGTCGGGTACTTCCCCAATCTCGACACCGCCTGGGAACAGGCCAATTCAGCGCCGCTGCCCAACCAGACACGGCCCGAAACCGTGGTCGCGATGCAGAAGGCACGGCAGATACCGAGCAAGGGAAGCGTCGTCGCGGTCCAAACGGGCTCGGCCGCATCGGGATTCAAACACCGCGACGAATACGTCTACCTGCCGCCGGCGTGGTTCGCCGGCAACCCGCCACCCCGGCTGCCGATGGTGATGATGATCGGCGGCGAATTCAACACGCCCGCCGACTGGCTGCGGGCCGGCAACGCGATCAAGACGGTCGACGATTTCGCGACCGCCCATCACGGCAACGCGCCGGTGTTGGTGTTCGTCGATCCCGGCGGTTCCTTCAACAACGACACCGAGTGTGTCAACGGGCCGCGCGGCAACTCCGCCGACCACCTGATCAAGGACGTGCTGCCCTTCATGACGGCAAACTACGGCGTGAGTAGCGACCGCCGTCACCGCGGCATCGTCGGCTGGTCCATGGGCGGTACCTGCGCGGTGGACCTGACCGTGATGCATCCCGATCTGTTCAGCGCGTTCCAGGACATCGCCGGGGACATCGCACCGAATGCCGGTGACCGGCCCCAGACCGTTCAACGACTGTTCGGTGGCAGCACCGCCAAATACGCCGACTGGGACCCGGTGACGGTGATGTCCCGCCGCACCTACGACGACATCGCGGCCTGGTACGACATCAATGGACCGGAACTCTCCCGCAACCCGCTGCCCGCACAAACCGTTGCGGCACATTCGCTGTGCGGCACCGGCAGCAGCCGTGGCATCCGGTGTGCGGTGGTCGAGCGACCGGGCAAGCACGACTGGCCGTTCGCCGCGCAGGCGTTCGCGGCGGGACTGCCGTGGCTGGCCGGTCAGCTCGGGACGCCCGACGTGCCGCGGCAGCCGTTGCCGGGTGCGACGGCGCCGGCCATGCCTGTCGAGGCGTCTCGCCGCTGACCTAGTAATCGGCCTCGGCAGCCAGGATCTCGGCGAGGAACGCATCGGGGCCCGGCGCCGCGATCCGGGCGCGCACGTAGCGCCGGACCCGGTCCCGAACCGCTTCGGTCTCGCCGGTCCGGGCGCCCACCGTGACCGTGGTGCCGGTCCAATCGTGTGCCCATGCTTGGGTTTCCGTGGCCGGCAACGGAAGAGTGGCGTTTCCGTCGACGTCGAGCGTGCCGCCGCCGGCGATCGAACCGGAGTCCAGACGTACCGGAATCCCGTCCGCCGGACCGATGGTGGCCACGCGGATGTCGGCGACGACCGCACCGTCACGCGCCCGCACGGACCAGTCGATGGTGCGTTCGGCTGCGTCGAAGGTCCGTGGTGGCACCGCGGTCCACGAGACCGAGGCGACGCCGCCGGCGATGGCGTCGTCGGCAGCGGCACCGGGTTGCCCCGCGGCGAGCGCGTAGTCGTCCTGTCGCGGCGGCCCTTGGCCCGCAAGGGCTTCCGACCAGTCCCCCAGCCCGGCTTCGTCCGCGAGGCCGACGCAGCCGCGGACCAGGTCGAGCACCCTCGGCTCACCGGTCGCCGCGAGACCCGACAAGGCCTGACGGTGCGGCTGCAGCAGTCCGGCGAGGTCCGAATCCAACGTGTCCTGGGTGAAGTAGTCCTCCAGCGCCGCGGTCGACAGCGCCACCTCCGCGTCGAGCACAGCGGCGTCCAGCGGGGTGATGCCGTCGCGGGCACTCGCCGGCCACCAGCGCCGCAGCCAGTGCCCGACGGCTAGACGGCGAAGGGCGGCAAGGGGTTCGGGCAGCGGCAGTACTTCGGTGAGGTCGAGTTCGGTCGCGGCTTCGGCAGCGGCGACGACCGCAACGTGCCCGGCCTCACCGACCAGCCGCCACAACCAGTCGGCGGCGGGCAGATCCGTGAACGTGATCCGGACCGCCTGCGCCGGGTCGTGGATCGTCCATGCCAGGACGGCGCCGCTGACCTCGAGGACCGCCACCTCCGGCGGTGCGTCGACGTCGGGCCCCAAGGCCCACAATCCGGAATCGACAGTGAGTTTCATCCGGTCGCCTCCAACTCCAGCATCGCCTTGATGCGCTGGCGGTGATCCAGGCTCACCGACCGGGCGACCCCGTCCAACAGGCCGCGCACCTCGCCGGCGTCGTCGCAGGATTCCTGCCAGACGTCACGTCCATGTAGTCGTGCCCACAACCGTGCGACATAGGGACGGACGAACCCCGCGAGGTCGTCGACCACCTGCTGCTGGCGCGGATGCACCGGACCGCCGTCGGTGAGGTACCGGCGGGCGTGCAGCACGTACGCCTCCTTGCGGAGCCGGGCCTGAATCTGGCCGGAGAGGTGGTAGCGCGTCCGGTGGTTCACCTCGAGCGGAGCCAGGTCCACCCCGACCTCGATACCGGCGACGAGAGTGGCCTGGTTGTCCTCGGCGAGCAGGCCCCACGGCGAGGCCGCACGATCGGCCTCTTCGGCGCACAGCGTCGGCAGGTCGGGCAGCTCGTCGCGGTCCAGGGCGCGGCGCAGCGTCGCCCGGACCCGGTCGACGATGCTGCGGTCGAGTGGACGTCCTGTCGTACGGGAAGCGGCGACCGCCGGCTTCGATTGCGTTGCGGCAGCGCACAATCCGATCTGGTCGACCGACCACGGCGCGGCGGCCGCGACGTGTCGCAGCTGGGCACCGAAGTTGTACGGGGTGGCGTCTCCGATCAACGCGGTCCAGACCCGCTGCCGGGCGGCATCGGCGTTGTGGCCGCCCGACGGGCCGAGCACCGTCGTCAGGCCGGCCAGGAACGGCGCGGACGGCTCGCCTCCGGCCCTGACGTCGTCCCAACCGGCGTCGAGCTGACGCGACAGCGCGTCCAGCACCGCGGGGTCGGCGAGGTATTCGTGCAGCCGCTCCACCGCGGTGCGGTCCCGGTCACCGTGCACGTCGCGCAGCGCCTCGGCGACGATACCTGAATCATCCTGTCCCGGTTCGCCTCTGGTCGCGGCCAACTCGAAACACACCGGGAAGTAGAGCTCTTGGGCGTTGCCGGTGGTGATCCGGTCCCGTCGGCGTTGCGCCTTCAACAGTGCGAACCACTCTGCTGCGGCGCGCAACTGCTCGGCGTGGTCGAGAATCACCTGGCGCATGTCGTCCGCGACCTCGGCGGCGACGATTGGTGCCGAGTACTCGGGATGTGCCCGCAACCGGAGTACCAGCGGATCGATGATGCGCTTCACCGCGCGGCTCAGCGGGCCGCCGTCGGGGCTGCTCAGCAGTTCGAGACCGGGGCCTATCTCCCGCCACGCGGCGTCGATCACGGCGCGACGTGGCTGCGGCCCGGTAGTCATCAGCGTGCCCCGTCAACGGTGAACGTCATCACGGCGGCCCAATGCACGGGGCTCAGCGCCGCGTCGCCGCTTCGCCAGCGCCGCAGGCAGTCTCGCTGCCAGCTGTTCACGGCACGAGCCGGCGTCGTTGCCTCATGTGCGGTATCGACCGCAATGATCACGTCCGACATCGGATCGCCACTGCAGGCCGTGGCCACCCGGTATCCGGCGGTCGTCGGCAGCGACCAGAGGGTCGCGGTAACCACTTGTGCGCCACCGAGAATCATCGCAGCGACCAGACCCGTGGCTTCGTCGAAGCGATAGTCGGCGCCCGATGCGCAGGCCAGCAAGGCGACACGGGGCGGGATCCGCAGGCCCATCACCATGATGTCGGCGGCAGTCAGCGGCTCGGGCTCAGCCAGGTGCAAGGCCGCCTGGTCGGCCGATCCGTCGCGGTGGGGAGCAGCACTGGCATGCCCGACGTAAACAAGCCGTGATGGCTGCCGCGCCAATTGTTCGGCCAGCCACTGCCGGTCGGCGTCGGCTCGGCGGAAGAGCTCCACCGGGGCGGTGACGGTCGGCAATGCGGGCCGCTCGCCGAAGTGCCGGGCCAGCATCGTGTCCGATGATGGTCGGCCCAATACCGAGCCGAGCGCTGAATCCGGCCGCTGTCCCGGCACTTTGGGGTCCAGCAGCAAAAGAGGCGGTCCGTCGGCCGGATGCGGTTGCCGGCGCGGCGCATTCGCGATGTTCGGCGGCACCGTCAGCAGGACATCGGCCAGTTCGATCAAACGCTCGTCGTCGGTGCCGGTGGATTGCGTGAGCAGTCCCCACGGCACCCGGCTCAGCCGGGCACTCGGCGATACGAAGAGCACTGGCAATTCGGGAGCGCCGGTGCACTGCCGCAGCAGGTCCCAGGCCTCATCGGGCAGCAACGCCCCCAGGAGCCTGGCGAGTTCCCGCTCCCGTTCCATGACAGCGAAGGGACCGGCGGCCAGTGACCGGATCAGCGCTTCGGAAAGCTGTTCACCGTCAAGCGGATCCGGCAACGCCTCGGCCAGGGCGGAGGTCACGGCGAGCAGCACATCTTCGGCCACCACCCAGGTGACCAGCCGGTCGGGCTCCCCGACGACCCGAAGACTGACGTAGATCGCGATCCCGATGTCGGCGAACCGCAGCACCAATGTCGGTGCGGTGGAATTGGTTACGGGCATGTCGACCACGCGTCCTGATCCGCGGTGACCGCACGGCCGTAGCGCACCTGGGCCAGCTGCCGGTAACGCGCCAGGACCGGCTCGCCGTCGGGCTCCATCTGCAGCGGCGGCAAGGGTCCGAGTCGGATGAGGCCGGCGGCGCCGACCACGACCGGTCCGGAAGCAACCGAGGCGAGTTCGTCGACGTCGAGGACCGGCGCGGCCGTCGTGGTGGCCCGGGCCCATTCCATCGTCGGGCCCTTCGCCGCATCGACGCTGAACGCCCCTCGGGCGCTGTGATATTCGATCAGTTCGCCGACCAGGGCCGGATTCTGCGACTCCCAGGCCACCGCGAACGCCCCGGCCAACAGTGGCGCGGCCACGCCGGTGGCCCAGCGGGCGCGGGCGTCGGCGTCGGTGATCGAGTACCGCACCGAGTCGACGGCCAGGGCGGCGGGCAGCTTCAAGTCGGCTGCGGTGGCCAATTTGGCCATGCCGGAACGGTATTGATCGGTGTCCGGTTCGGCAGACCACGTCCCGAGCGCGTCGCGGTAGCGGGCTTCGGCCTGTGCCCAGCTGTCGGTGGGACTACCCGCGGCATCGAAACCGAGGTCTGCCAACGCCTCGGCTCGCCACACGGTGCCGAGTTGATCGTCGAGGCGCGCGTATTGCAGCCAGCTGCTGCGCGGCGAGGAATCCAGGCACGCCCGGGCCTGATCGATCAGTGCCCGGGCCTCGTCGTATCGGCCCCGGAAGATGGAAATCCAGCTGCGCTGCAACAGGATGCGGTGCACGTGCAGAGGTTTCCCGAGCTCGCGCCAGTGCCGTTCGGCGTGCCCCCAGCATTCGTCGGCGGCCTGCAGCGCCCCGACGGCCAAGCGGGTGAGCCCGAAGTACAACCAGCAGCGAGACACCTCATGGGCCCGCGCCTGCCGGGCGATCTCGGGATACGCGGCGGTGACCAGCGCCTCGGTGGACTGCTGGTCATCGGCCAGCCAACGCACCGCCGCCCGCTCCAATTGCGCCCGGGCCGTGGCCAATTCCCAGCCCCGGGCCTGTGCCCGGGCCTCCGCGCGGCGTAACCACGGCAACGCTTCGTCCACTTTGCCGGTTTCGATGCAGAACCGCGCGTAGCCGAGCGCGCCGGCGACCCAGAGATACTCGCGCTCCGGGTCGGCGGCCGGCGAAGCGATCGTGGCCAGCACCTGCTCCCACAACGGCACCGAACGGACGTGCAGGTCGTCGTCGCAGAGCGCGAGCGCGCACAGGATGCGGGCGTGAGTCAGGAGGTAAATGTGTTCGCCCTCCAGATCGGCGTACCGGGACGCGGCATCGAGTCCGGCCAGGGACCGCGCCGCCCCCTCGTGGTCACCGATGGCGGCGGAAAGGCCGGTCCGCAGGAAAGTGGCCCGGCGGCGGTAGCGGCTGAGCATGTGGTCCGCGTCCTCCGGGGTCATGGTCATCTGAGCCACGATCTCTGCCGGCGCGCGGCCGGCCAGGATCGATGCGTAGATGTCGAGGCAGTCGTCGATCCGCCGGATGCATTCGCGTACCCCGTCGAGGGCGCTGCGGATCAGATAGATCTCGCCGAGCTGGGCACAGACCTCGAGCATGTGGTCATCGCGGTCGGCAGCTTCGATGGCGGGCAGCAGCGACAGCAGCAGTTCTTTGGCCGTCAACTCGTCGGCGGCGAACATCAGCGCGCGGGCGCGGGCGAGTTCGCCGGTGATCGACACGGCCGCATCATAAGGCCGGCGAGCGCAGCGACGCGAAGCCCGGAAGCGGGTGCATCCGGTGTACCGGTTGCACCCGCCGCCTGAGCGACTCATGTCAGCCGCAGGTCACCTTGATCTCGAAGTTCTTCGAGATCATCCCGGCCATCGGGTTCTTCATGTCAGCGCCGGCGGCCTGTCCGGTGATGGTGTAGGTGCTGCCGTCGACCTTGACGTCAGCGGAGCCGGTCTTCATGCCGCCCATCTCCGACACCGCGAGCGTGTTGCCGTCGACCACCAGGCCCAGGGACTGCACCTTCGGCGGCGAGGCATCGGTCATCACGACGCCGAGGCCCTGCGCGCCACCCCCGATCGGTGCGCTGGCGATATTGATGGAGCCGCCCTGCTTCACGCAGGTCACCGACTTCAGGTCGAGGCCGGCCAGGTCCTGTCCCTCGACCTTGACGACGGTGTTGCCGCCGCCCGTCACCGAACCCGGGCCGGAAGCCTTCGGGCCCGCGTCCTTGTCGCTCGAGCAGCCGATCAGGGTGGCGCCCACGGCCAGCAAGCCGACACCGGCGGCCAGAGTGCGCTTGATGTTCATCGCATTGGTCTTCATGTGCGGGAGCTTTCCTTCCTCAGTCCGACGCCCCGGTGGCGTCGTCGTGCGGTAAGTACACGCGGACGCCGCGGCTACCGATCCCAACATTCCTGCCCCGGACTCCAGCCTTGTACGGTGAAGCCATGGCCGACGAAACCGCCGCCGAGCAGCCGATCGACGCCGAGATCGTGCCGCTGGAGCCTGCTCCGGCTGCCGCGCCCGCGCCGCCGGTGCCGGTGTCCCCGCCGATCGATCCGGGCTACACGCCCGGCGGGGTGCCGACGTTCGAGTCGGTGCGGGAGAAGATCGAGAACCGGTACGGCACCGCGATCGGCTCGGCCGAGCTGGCGGCGGAAACACCCGAAGGTCGGTCGGTCGAGGAACAGTACGAAGCCCGGCAGAAGGCGGCTGCCGAGCGCCTCGAGCAGATCCGTCGATCGATGCACGACAGCTGAGTTGCGCACCTTCACCATCGCCGAGCGTCGCGATCGCCTGGCGCAGCGTCATTTCCTGAGTGATCCCGCCTCGAACCAGCACGAGGTGATCCGGTCACTGGTGGGCCTGCACGGCACCGATCCCGCGACCCCGTACCTGTCGCTGTGGGCCCGGCTGCCGAGCTTCGCCGGGGCTGATCTCGACGCGGCGCTGTATCAGGACCGGCAGCTGGTCAAGCACATGGCCATGCGCCGGACGCTCTGGATCGTGCACACCGCGGACCTGCCCGCCGTCCAGGCCGCGGCCAGCGATCGCGTGGCCGCCACCGAGCGCAAAAGACTGATCGGTGACGTCGAGAAGGCCGGTATCGCGGCCGACGGCGCGGAATGGCTGGAGCTCGCGTCGGTCGCGATCCGTAAGCACCTGGCGGACGGTGTACACGCCGGCACCGCGACCCTGCGCGCAACGCTGCCGGAATTGGCCGGCAGTTGGGACCCGGCACCCGGAAAGACCTGGGGCGGAAGCACTCCCGTCGCGCCCCGGGTACTGACGGTGTTGTCTGCCCAGGGACACGTGCTGCGCGGACCCAACGACGGCACCTGGACGACATCGCGCCCATTGTGGGCCGCGGCGGCACACTGGCTGCCCGAACCCGCCGCCGCCGTGACGGCTGACGATGCCCGCGCGGCACTGCTGCGTTCCTGGCTGCGCACCTTCGGTCCGGCCACCGCCGCCGATATCAAGTGGTGGTTCGGCCAGACTCTGTCGTGGGCCCGCGACGGGCTGCGCGACCTCGATGCCGCCGAGGTCGCGTTGGAAGGCTGCGACGAGGCCGGGTACGTCCTCCCCGATGATCTCGCCGACACTCCCCCGGTTGCCCCTTGGGGTGCGCTGCTACCCGGGCTGGATCCGACCGTGATGGGCTGGCAGGCCCGATCGTGGTACCTGGGCCCGCACGCCGGGCAGCTGTTCGACCGCTCCGGCAATGCCGGTCCCACGGTGTGGTGGCACGGCCGCGTCGTCGGTGCCTGGGGTCAGGACGCCGATGGCCGAGTGCAGCTGGAATTCGTCGAAGACGTCGGAGCGCCGGCGCGGAAGGTTCTGCAGCGCAAGGCTTCCGCGCTGACAGACTGGCTCGACGGGGTCCGCGTCAAGCCACGGTTTCCGTCCCCTCTTAGCCAGGCCCTCTGCCGCTGACCCTAGACACTCACCTTGCGCCGCCTGGTCTTCGGCGGTTCTGGCACGACGGCCGGCAACATCTCGGCGAGGAACTGCCCCGTGTAACTGTCAGCGTTGGCCGCGACGTCCTCCGGCGTGCCGGACACCACGACGGTGCCGCCGCCGGCGCCGCCTTCGGGACCCATGTCCACGATCCAGTCCGACGTCTTGATTACGTCGAGGTTGTGCTCGATGACGATGACCGTGTTGCCCTTGTCGACCAGACCGTTGATCACCTTGAGCAGCTTGCGAATGTCTTCGAAGTGCAGGCCCGTGGTCGGCTCATCGAGGATGTAGACGGTGCGCCCCGTGGACCGCTTCTGCAGTTCGGCGGCGAGCTTCACGCGCTGGGCCTCACCACCGGACAGCGTCGGCGCGGGCTGACCCAGCCGGACGTAACCCAGACCGACGTCGACGAGCGTCTTGAGGTACCGGTGGATCGAGCTGATGGGCTCGAAGAACTCGGTGGCCTCCTCGATCGGCATGTCGAGGACCTCCGAGATGGTCTTGCCCTTGTAGTGCACCTCCAGGGTCTCCCGGTTGTACCGGGCACCCTGGCACACCTCACACGGCACGTACACGTCCGGCAGGAAGTTCATCTCGATCTTGATGGTGCCGTCACCCGAACATGCTTCGCAGCGACCACCTTTGACGTTGAACGAGAACCGGCCCGGCTGGTAGCCGCGAACCTTGGCCTCGGTCGTGGCCGCGAACAACGTGCGGATCTTGTCGAACACACCGGTGTAGGTGGCCGGGTTGGACCGCGGGGTGCGACCGATCGGTGACTGGTCGACGCGCACCAGCTTGTCCAGCTGATCGAGCCCGTTGATCCGGGTGTGCCGGCCCGGCACCTGCCGGGCGCCGTTGAGCTTGTTGGCCATCACGGTCGCGAGGATGTCGTTGACCAACGTCGACTTGCCCGAACCCGAGACACCTGTCACCGACGTCAGCACACCCAGCGGGAACGCCACGTCGACCTCTTTGAGGTTGTGTTCGCGCGCGCCGACCACGGTGATCTGCCGCTTGCGGTCCACCGGGCGCCGGATGGCCGGCACCTCGATCTGCTCCCGGCCCGAAAGGTAGGCGCCGGTAAGCGATTTGGCGTTCTTCAGCAGTTCCTTGTAGGTGCCGCTGTGCACGATCTGGCCACCGTGTTCACCGGCGGCGGGGCCGATGTCGACGACCCAGTCGGCGTGCGCGATGGTGTCGAGGTCGTGCTCGACGACGATCAGCGTGTTTCCGAGGTCGCGCAGCCGGACCAGGGTGTCGATGAGCCGGCGGTTGTCCCGCTGATGCAAGCCGATGGACGGCTCGTCGAGCACGTAGAGCACGCCGACCAGACCCGAACCGATCTGCGTGGCGAGCCGGATACGTTGTGCCTCACCGCCGGACAGCGTGCCCGCGGCCCGGGACAGCGTCAGGTAGTCGAGGCCGACGTCGAGCAGGAAGCCCAGCCGGGACTGCACCTCTTTGAGCACCTGGCCCGCGATGGCCTGTTCGCGAGAGCCCAGGGTCAGCGCATTGAGGAACTTGGAGCAGTCCGAGATCGACAGATCACACACCTGCGCAATGGATTTCGCTTCGTCAGCCGCGGACAGGGTGACGGCCAGAATCTCCGGCTTGAGACGGGTGCCGGCACACTCGGGGCACGGGATGTCCCGCATGAAGCCCTCGTAGCGTTCCTTCATCTGCTCGGACTCGGTCTGCTCCATGCGGCGCTGCAGGAACGCCAGCACGCCTTCGAAGTCGGCGTAGTAGGAGCGCGTACGGCCGTACCGGTTCTTGTACCGGACGTGCACCTGATGGTCGGAGCCTTCCAGAATCGCCTTGCGCGCCTTGGCCGGAAGCTTCTTCCACGGAGTGTCGATGTCGAAGCCCAGCTCTTCGCCGAGCCCGGCCATCATGCGGGTGAAGTAGTCGGCGTTGTGTCCCATGGACCACGGCGCCACCGCACCCTCGCCGAGCGTCAGCTCCGGATCCGGTACGACGAGCTCGGGATCGACTTCCTTCTTGATGCCCAGGCCGGTGCACTCCGGGCAGGCGCCGTACGGCGAGTTGAACGAGAACGACCGTGGCTCAAGGTCGTCGACGGCGAGCGGGTGCGCGTTGGGGCAGGCCAGCTTTTCCGAGAAGCGCTGCTCGCGCTGTGGGTGGTTGTCGTCGCGATCGACGAATTCGAGCACGACGATGCCGTCGGCGAGGCCCAGCGCGGTCTCGACCGAGTCGGTGAGCCGCTGCTTGGAACTGGCCTTGACGGTGAGGCGGTCGACGACCACCTCGATGTCGTGCTTCTCCTGCTTCTTGAGCTTCGGCGGGTCGGTCAGCGAATGCACGACGCCGTCGACCCGGACACGGCTGTAGCCCTGGCCGTTGAGCTTGTCGAAGAGGTCGACGAACTCGCCCTTGCGGGTGCGGACCACCGGCGCGAGCACCTGGAAGCGGATGCCCTCGTCCATGGCGAGCACCTGGTCGACGATCTGCTGCGGCGTCTGCCGGGCGATGCGCTCGCCACAGACCGGGCAGTGCGGGGTACCGGCCCGCGCGTAGAGCAGACGCAGGTAGTCGTAGACCTCGGTGATGGTGCCGACGGTCGACCGCGGGTTGCGGTTGGTCGACTTCTGGTCGATGGACACCGCGGGCGAGAGGCCCTCGATGAAGTCCACGTCGGGCTTGTCCATCTGGCCCAGGAACTGGCGGGCGTAGGCCGACAGCGACTCGACGTAACGGCGCTGTCCCTCGGCGAAAATGGTGTCGAACGCCAGCGAGCTCTTGCCCGATCCCGACAGGCCCGTGAACACGATCAGCGAGTCTCTGGGCAGGTCAAGGTCGATTCCGCGCAGGTTGTGCTCGCGCGCACCTTTGACGATCAGACGGTCCGACACACGTATCCCTTCACAGATGAGTCTGGGCAGTCCAGACACCACAGCGCCATGCTATGTGCCCCCACCGACAAGTCCGGATACGGTGGCGGCATGACCGTCGTCAATGACACCTACACCGGCCACGTCGATGCGGGCACTGCGGCACGTCGCACCCTCCCCGCCGCGACGATCGTCAAGGCATCGGTCGGACCGATGGACAACAACGCATACCTCATCACTTGTTCCGCGACCGGAAAGACGCTGCTCATCGACGCCGCGAACGACGGACCGGCGCTCGTCGAGCTGATCAGGTCGCAGGCCCCGGACGTCGAACTCATCGTCACCAGCCACCAGCACTTCGACCACTGGCAAGCGCTCGCCGAAGTGGCCGAGGCCACAGGTGCGCCCACCGCGGCCCACGCCCTCGACGCCGAGCCACTGCCCGTCAAGCCCGACCGGATTCTCGCCGACGGCGACACCATCACCATCGGCGAGCTGACCTTCGACGTCATCCACCTGCAGGGGCACACCGAGGGTTCGGTGGCTCTGGCACTGCGCGGCGCCGACGGTGCGGTCACCCACCTGTTCACCGGCGACTGCCTGTTCCCCGGCGGCGTGGGCAAAACCTGGCAGGACGGCGACTTCGAGCGGTTGCTCGGCGACGTCACCCGCAAGGTCTTCGACGTCTACCCCGATTCGACGGTCATCTACCCCGGGCACGGCGACGACACCACGCTCGGCGCCGAACGGCCGCATCTCGAGGAATGGCGGGCGCGGGGCTGGTAACTCAGCCCACGCACTGAGCCGTCGGGACGGGCTGGGTGTTGCCGACCAGCGCCAGATGGGGTCCCACTTCCTTCGCGGTCAGCGCGAAACTGGTGTCGGGATCGTCCTGCGCTGCACCGAAGACCACACCACGCACCCGACCATCCAGGTCGACCACCGGCCCGCCCGAATTTCCTTGCTGCACAGCACCTCTGAGGGCATACACCTCGCGCGTCACCGTGCCGGCGCGGAAGATGTCCGGGCCCTGGAGCTTGATGACCTCGCGGACCCGGACGGGCTTGGCTTCGTACGGACCCCCATGAGGGAACCCGAGTGCGGCCGCGTCGGCACCGCTGACGGCAGGTGCCTCGGAGAACATCAACGGAGCCGTCGGCAGGTCCGGGACCGCGAGGATCGAGATGTCCATGTTCGGATCGAAGGACACCACCTGGCCGTTGTACTTCGCGCCGTCGACCTCGACCGACACTTCGTCGGTCCCGGCGACGCCGTGCGCTGTGGTCATGACCCGCTTGGGAGCGACCACAAACCCGGTGCCCTCCAACCGCTTTCGGCAACTGTGGGCGACTCCGTGGACGCGCACCACACTCGCCTGCGCCGCGGCCACCGCAGGATGCTGCGCCACGTTGGGGTCCGGCGGGGCGACGGCCGGGATGGTCGATTCGGTCTCGGACGACGCGGCAGACGTCGTCACCGGTGTCGCGGTCCGATTGTTCGCGCCGCAGCCGGCGACCAGCGTTGCAGCCAGTGACAGCGTCACGCAGGACGCACGGACGAGACTTCTTCGGGCCATGGCTGGAACTTTACGGGCACGAAAAAAACTGCGGCCCCCGGTGTACTACCGGGGGCCGCAGTGAAAAATCCGAATCTTACGAGGTGTGGACGATCAGCACGTCGACCTTGGCGCGGCGGGCCACGTTGGCCGGCACCGAGCCCAGCAGACGACCGGCGATGGTGCTCAAGCCGACGTTACCGACGACCAGCAGGTCCGCGTTGGAATTCTCCGCCAGATCGACGAGCGCGTCGACGGGAGCACCGACGATGGCCTTCTCTTCCACCTGGGTGGCACCGGCAGCCTCGGCGCGGTCGCGGGCCTCACGCAGGATCGCGTAGATCGGCGCGTCGCCGTGCACCTTGTAGCCCTCGTCCTTCAGGACGTCGGCCGCACGCTGATCATCGGCGTGCGGGAAATAGGCGGTTGCCACGACCAACTTCGCATTGGCCCCCGCGGCGATCTGGGCAGCGCGCTCCACGGCGCGCAGTGACGAATCCGATCCGTCCGTACCGACGACCACGGTCTGGTAGCCGCTCATCAATGGCCTCCCGTTATGCAGGTTTGTGTATCCGGCGTTCTGTCCGGCATCCCCGCAGACAGTAGCCGCTGAATCGTGGCCATTGGTGCGGTTTCACCACACAAGTTCGCCGGGGACACCGTGAAAAATGTGCTTTACCGGCACTGATGTTAGCGGCAGCCGCCGCAGCGGGCCTGCTAATGGTGACGAAACGGTCGCGTGTTTCGCCCGGTGAGCGGGACCGCTTCGAGCCCCCGATCGTTAGCCACGACCGAAATACAGCTCCTGTGTGGCCACGCACACCAGCTGCCCGGCGCGGTTGTACATCGTCCCGCTCGCCAGGCCGCGGCCGCCGATACCGCTCGGCGAGGTCTGGTCGGACAACACCCAATCACTCAGATCCACCGGCCGGTGGAACCACAGTGCGTGGTCGATGAGAGCGGAGAAAGTGTGGGCCGGCAACGCGCCGCGCGGGATCATCGCCGCCTCCAGCATGGTGGTGCCGGTCAGGTATGCGAGCAGCCCGGCGTGCAGGGCCGGGTCGTCGGGGATGGCGTCGGTCGGCCGCCACCACATCCGCAGATGCGCGTGTGGGTCCGATAAATCCTTGGCCAGCCGCGGGTGCGGATCGATGTACCGCAGCTCGAACGGTTGGTCACGCACCCAGAAACCGTCCGATTCGTCAGCGTAGTCCGCGAGGTGTTCTGCCATGGTCGGCACCGAAAGTGGTTCGGGCACATCGGGAATCACGTTCTGATAGTCGAGTGCGTCGACGGGAGCACTGAACGACGCCAACGCCTCCAGCAGGATCTCGCCGTCCTGACGGGCAGTGATGCGCCGGGTGGCGAGTGTGCCGCCGTCGCGCGCCGCATCGACCTGGATCTCGACCGGGTACCGGGAATCCCCTGCCCGCAGATAATAGACGTGCAGGCTGTGCGCGCTGCGGCCCGGCGCGGTCCGGCTCGCCGCCACCAGCACCTGGCCGGCGAGATGTCCGCCCGCGATGTGGTGGCTGGGGTTGTCGAGCTGGGTGGCCTTGAAGTGGTGGTCATCGGTCTGATCCACCAGCAGCGTGTTCACGAGATCGGACAAGGTCGGCGAACGGTACGTCACCTGAGGCATCTTGCCTGAGTCGTTGACGCACCCGTCGGCGCCCTCTGGGAGCTGTCCACAGGCGCACGCTGCTGGCCGATCTCGACACCCACCGTCGCCCGGCCGCGGCATCATGATGCCCATCCGGCACCGCACCCGCGCCCAAACCTCGCCCAGCGCAATGCCTGCGAACGTGCTCTCAACCAAGCCGATATCGACGCTCGAGAGGCCGCGCAGGAAGCCGCTGCGCGCCAACGCAAAGAACGGGAAGCTGCCTGCGCAGCCGAACAGCACCCAGCTATGGACACCGACATCCCGCCACCGGTCTGAGGCCACGTTTATACCCCTGAAAGAGCACGACTTTGAGGGGTATTCACGCGTGTTCAACGCCAGCTGGGCTCGGCGAACAGCGGACACCTGAATTACGGCAGCCGACGCCATCCGCTCATCTAGGCTGGCGCGATGCCATCGGGTGCTGCAGCGATGCAGAAGTTCAGCAGTCTGGTGGCACATGCGGTACCGCTGAGGTGGCGCAGGTTCCTGCTCTACACACGCCGACATCGGCGCCTGCCCGTGCTGACCGAACCAAAGCGCTTCAGCGACAAGGTCAATTGGCGCGTTCTGTATGACCGCCGCGAGCTGCTGAGCCCGACCTGCGACAAACTCGCCGTCAAGGACCTGGCCCGTCGCACGGCCGGCGACTCCGTTCGTATTCCCCGCACCCTGTGGTCGGGCACCGACCTGACGGAACTCGCCTCCGTCGAACTGCCCGATCAGTGGATTCTCAAACCCACGCACTGGTACGGGAAGATGCTCGCCGGCAAGGGAATTCCCGATATCGGGTGGCTGACCGCCCGCACCGACGGCTGGTTGTTCAACGAGAACTGGCACGTCATGGGCGAATGGGCCTATAGCCGCGCTACCGCTACGTTTCTCGTCGAGGAACGGATCGGCAACGGCGAAGGTTTCCCGACCGACTACAAGATCTACGTATTCGACGGCGTCGCACGCTATGTGCTGCATGTCGATGAGCAAGCCGCCGACCCGCGTCCCACGTACTACGACCGGACGTGGACCAGGGTGGCCACCCGGCCGGGATCCGAAGAGGCACCGCCCGTCCCGCCGCCACCCCAACTGCCCGAAATGCTGGCTGCTGCCGAACGAATCGGCGCGGGTTTCGACTTCCTTCGCGTCGACCTCTACAACGTCGACGGCGAGGTGTGGTTCGGCGAGACGGCCGCCTACCCGGTCAGCGGTCTGGCGCAGTACTCACCGGCGACATTCGACCTGGAGCTCGGGCGCTGGTGGCAGCTACCCGAGCTCCAGTAGTGGAGCGAGTGACGGGATTCGAACCCGTGTGAACGGCTTTGCAGGATGATTACGCACTCCCCCGCGCAAACGTCTTGGCTGCCAGCGGTTACCGGGCTTTTCAGGGTTAGCCCTGATAGGCCCGGTGAGATGCCGACTGTCAGTACGGTGATCTGCGCACTCGTCGCCGGTAGCAACCGCAGGATTTGCGGACCGTATGCGGACCGCAGCCCATAGGCTTGTTCCATGCGCAACCTCGCCGCGATTGATGCCGAACTGAGGTTGATTGCCGCTGTGCGCGAGGTGTGCGCGGAGCACGGCGCAGTGCCGTCTACCGAACTACTGGACGCGCTGCTAGACGAGCGCAACGCCTGCTGGGAAGATGCTGTGCGCCAAGCACAGGCGTGAAGGGGGAGGAATCGCGATGAACTATGCAGCCGACAACAACGATGGCTTTGGCGCTGCCCTAGCCGCCTTCAGTTGGCTTTGGCTCTTCTTTTGGCTGTTCGTATGGTTTATCTGCGCGATTGTCGCCGGTGCTATCGCCGAAGAACGCGGGCGCAGCGGCATCGGTTTCGCAGCCGCGACGTTTTTCTTCCTGGGGCCGCTCGGGGTCGGTGTAGCGCTGCTGGCGACACGCGGTGAGTTGGACCGCTTACCGCCTGCCCAGGCCAAGCGCAAGGTCGCGGAGGGACGGCGGCGCTTTATCTGCCTGCGTTGCGGTGCCGAAACCGACATTCGAGACGCGGACACTTCGTTTACGTGCTGGCGTTGCGATGAGTCCTGCACCGTGACGCCCAAGGCAGGGGCGAAGGTCGCACCGAAGCCAGCGCCCAAATCTGCACCGACCCCCGCGCAGGCACCGACCGGCAAGGCGGGCCGCGCTAAGGTGTCTGACGCCTGACCACTGCACGGCGCGGCGTGCTTGTCTTGGCAACGCCCGCTGGGACGATGGCCGGGTGGATTGTTGGGACTACTACTGCTATTACCCGTGGCCGATTGAGGTCACTGTGCAACCCAACGGCGCAAGCCTATGGGCGTGGCTCGGGCCTCTCTTGCTGTTCTGTGCATCGCTTGTCGCGTCGGGTGTGGCATATCTCGGCATTCGCAAGAGCAACGCAACGAATGAGGCCGCGATCACCGCTGCCGACAACCGCGAGATGGCGAAATGGCGGCGAGAGACGTTGCTGAAGCTTGCATCCGAGGCGAACGTTGCCGCAGTCGAATTCTCGATAGCTATGCGAAATGCGCGAGATAGGAAGTCCGACGAGACAGTCGATCCCGATGACATGGATACCCTGCGTAACGCGATCAAGCTCCTGCGAGACCTCGCCGACCACCTACTACTTGTTGGGGCGACTCAGCTGAGCAAGCTCAGCGGAGAAGTATTCGAGGCGTCGAAGACTGTGTTAGAAACCTACGTCGTGCTCAGTCGGGCGAAAGCCCAGATGGCCAAACAAATGTCAGCAGACGTTGACGAACTCAGCGAGCTCGGCGCAAACACACCAGAAGAGATCGAAGATCATGAGAAGGCGGTTCACGCAGAGTTAATCGCGGGTCCTCTGACGACCTTCGACGCTGCGACAGAGGCGCTTGCGACCGCTCGGCGTGCGTTTGTTGAAGAGGCGCAGCGGCAGCTAAACCCAGCAGTCAAAACCCCATAGGCCCCAACAGCACCACCGGTCACACGGCGACACGCGGGCGCGCTTGAGAGGCGCAAGAGTGTCGGTGGCCGCTGGGAGAATGGGCGCGTGACCGCAGATGACCCGCCGCCCCAGCCGACCTGGCAGGGCGTATGGAGCTTTGGCGGTGACCTCCAAATCAGGGACCTTAGCTTTGCCATCGGCGACGACGGGACTTTCACGCCGTCTACACCAACGGTGCGGGTTCGTACCGACCTCTGGCCTTTCTGGCTGCACGACGCGGTAGACGCGGCGGACGCCGCCTGTCGCGCAGCCGAGCGCATCGGGCCACTCATTGCGCGGCTCGCAGCAGCGGCCTCAGCGTCATCGGCGGCGAACAACGTCCTTCCGTTCAAGCGGTAGACCCGCGCTGAACTTGCGGACCTGCGGCGGACCTCCGCGCTGCACGAAGGCCCATACACAGAGCCAAAATGGGCTCTGATCAGCGAGCGAGTGACGGGATTCGAACCCGTGTGAACGGCTTTGCAGGCCGGTGCCTAGCCACTCAGCCACACCCGCACTGATGACCACAGTGCCAGCCGAGCCGGCAGGCGCCCAGAGTTGCGATCGCGGTGATTGCTACCCCTCGCAGCAGTCCCCGACCGGCCTGCCCACCGCGGGACCACCTTGCGGCCAGCCGGCCGGCGAGTCCTCCCACGGTTCCTGACGGCCGTACGGCGTCAGATCCAGGAACGGGTAACCCACCGCCGAGTGGTCGAGCCCACGGGCATACGCCGAATACGTGTGGAACACCTCGTCGCCCTGGCGCAGGAAAACGCTTGCGCCGGGCCAGTCTCCGCGCAGGTCGTCGTCGGTCCAGCCGTCGGCGTGTAATTCCTCGAGCGACTTGTAGTTGTATTCGATCGGCGCTCGCGCCGGGTCGAGCGTCACATGGAAGTCGTAGGTGAAGTCGCCATCGCGCGACGAGTACCACGGGAACGTCCAGCCGTGCTGGTCGCGGTACCGGGCAATGCTCTCGTACGGCGCCCGGGACACGCACGCGAACGTGACGCCCTTGCCGTGCAACAGCTCTCGATCACCTTCGGTGAACGTCAGGTCAGCTGCGGCAGTACAACTCGGGCAGCCGGCGTCGATCGCGTCGATCCACATGAAGTGGTGGATGTAGAGCTGATTGCGGCCGTCGAACATGTCCAGCAGACGGACGGGACCGTCCGGGCCGTCGAAGACGTAGTCCTTCTCGATCTTCACCATCGGGAGCCGACGGCGTTCGGCGTTGACCGCGTCGCGGAGATGCGTCGCCTCCCGTTCCCGGGCCAGCAGCTTCGTACGAGCCCCGCGCCATTCCTCCCGTGTGACGACATCGGGATACGCAGTTGGTTGCGTGGACATGGGCATCACTCCTCGTCAGAAAATCGGCCTATACAAAGACAGACTTCGACTGCCGCCAAAAGTCATCGGCGCGCGTTAGTTTGTCCCTCATGGAATGGCTGGCAGATCCCGCCTTTTTCGGCGGGCCCGGGCAGGGCTCGCGGCAGGTCATCGAACTCGTCGTCGCGTTCGGCCTGACCGCGCTCATCGGGCTGGAACGCGAAATCCAGGGCAAGAGTGCCGGTTTGCGCACGCAGACCATCGTCGGAACCGCGGCGGCACTGATCATGCTGGTCAGCAAGTACGGCTTCGGCGATGTGCTGACCCCCGGCCTGGTGGTCGTCGACCCGTCGCGGGTCGCGGCCCAGATCGTCTCGGGCATCGGATTCCTCGGCGCGGGCATCATCATCGTGCGCCGGGGTTCGGTGCACGGGCTGACCACTGCGGCCTCAGTGTGGGAATCAGCGGCGATCGGCATGGCCGCCGGGGCCGGACTGCTCCTGCTGGCCACCGTGATGACCGCGATGCACCTGCTGATCATCATCGGGTTCATGCCGCTGGCCCGTCGGCTGGCTTCGCGACTGGGCGGGTCCGTGCGACTGCACATCACCTACGCCGACGATCGAGGCGTCCTACGGGATGTGTTGCAGGCGTGTGGCCGGCGCGACTGGCAGATCACCGACCTCGAGACCGACCCTCCCGGGGAGCCGCTCGAAGCACCACCTGGTCACGTCGGCGTTCAGGTGACGCTCGCCGGTACCGGAGTCCTGCGTGCGGCGAACCTCCTCGCTCAGGTCGAGGGCGTCACCGGGGTCAGACAACTCGAAGAAGACCCCGACTGACGGGCGGTGTGACGCAGTCGTAAGTTCCCGTTCCTGTACGTTCCCCAAGACACGGGATGGGACGGACAATGCGCGACCTGACAAATGCTGAATATCTAGCCGAGCTGGAGCCAGCAGCCGCCGACGCGCTCAACCAGCATCTGTCGAGATCCGTTCTCTGGTATCCGCATGACTATGTGCCCTGGGGTAACGGCAAGAACTTCGTGGCGACAGGCGGCCACGAGTGGGACCCGGAACAGTCTCAGCTGAGTGAACTCGCCAAAGCCGCGATGATCACCAACCTGCTCACCGAGGACAACCTGCCGTCCTACCACCGCGAGGCCATGACCCATTTGTCGCTCGACAGCGCGTGGGGCACGTGGGTCAACCGCTGGACCGCAGAAGAGAACCGGCACGGCATCGCCCTGCGCGACTATCTGGTGGTGAACCGCGGGGTGGACCCGGTGGCGCTGGAGCAGGCCCGAATGGAGCACGTAACCAACGGGTTTGAGCCGACCGCCGACGAGGAGGACGCCATCGGCGCCGGGGTGCTGATGGCCATCGTGTATCCGACGTTCCAGGAACTGGCCACTCGAGTCAGCCATCGCAACACCGGCAAGGTGTGCCACGACCCGGTGGCCGACCGCCTGCTGCAACGGGTGGCGGCCGACGAGAACCTACACATGATCTTCTACCGCCAGATGAGTGCAGCCGCACTCGATCTGGCGCCGGACCAGACCCTGCACTCGATCGCCTCGGTGATCGAAAAGTTCCGGATGCCCGGCACCGGCATGCCGAACTTCCGCCGCTATGGCGTCCTGATGGCCAAGCACGGCATTTACGATCTGCGCCAGCACCTGGAGGAAGTCGTCCTACCGCCGCTGCGTCAGTGGAAGATCTTCGATCGAACCGATTTCACCGCCCGCGGCGAGAAGCGCCGCGAAGAACTGGCCGCCTATCTGGAGACGATGGAGAAGCAAGCCGGCAGGTTCGAGGAACAACGCGACCGGCTGCTGGCGCGGGAGGCCGCTCGCCACGAAGAGCGTCAACCCGCGGCAGTCGGCTAGGCGCCCACGAGTCGGCTCCGGTCAATCCGAGAGCGCCCGGCTGACGTGTCCGGCGATCATCTCGTAGACACCGCGCGTGACGTCGGTCGCGTCGCTCATGATGTTGTAGCCATGATCGACGTCGGGCACCTCGTAGTACTCGGCCAAAGCACCGACGGCGTCGAGCTTTTGCGCATAGCGCCATGCCTCATCCCGCAGCCTGTCGTACTCCGCGGTGACGACCAGCGCGGGCGCGATCCCGTCGATGCCGTCGGCGTTGCTGCCCCACGCCGGTGAGGCGAGCCGATCCGTACGCTGCGCGGGGTCCGGAATGTAGGCCGTGTCGAACACCTCGCTCATCCACGGTCGCATCACGGCCTTGGCTCCCAGTGGAGACTTCTTGTCCTTGCTCGCCGTCACCAAATCCAGTGGCGCATAGTGCAACATCTGCAACCTGAGGTCGGGGCCACCCTGTTCCAGCACCAGCCGCGCCGCGGCCGCGGACAGACTGCCGCCCGCGCTCTGCCCACCCACACAGAGCTTGCTGCCGTCCCATTGGCGTTCGGCGGCGGCGGCCCAGACGAGAACGTCGTACACCTGCTCGACCGGCGCCGGAAACCGATACCGCGGAGCCAGCACGTAATCGGTGTTGACCACAACGACATTCGCGTGCGCAGCGAGGTAGCGGCACCATGGATCGTCCTGCTCGCGGTGGCCGACGACGAAGCCACCGCCGTGGACGTTGACGTACACGCCAGGTGCGACGCCACTCGGTTGCGGCCAGTACACCGTCGCCGCGGTATCCCCGTGGCGGGTCGGAATCACCACCGTCGTTGTGTTCCCTGGGATCTGCGGAAAGCGAACGCCAGGCTTCGGCGCCGGATTGATGGTGGACGAGAACAGGCGCGCAACGGCATCTGCCACAACCGGTTTGGCGAGGATCGACACAATGCGACTGTACCGACGCCGGTGCCGACGTCCCACCACCCGACTAAGCCACTCCCCTGCTCGCCCGGAACGACGCCACACAACCCAGTACCGCCAACCCGGCGAAAACCGCGAACAGCCAGCTCGCCCCGACGGCGTCGGGCCGATCAACCGTGTTGACGACGATGCCGGCCAGCCCGGCCCCGAACGCCCCGCTGATCAACTGGACGGTGTTGATCGCCGCGGCGGCCACCGTGCCCTGCGCCGGATCGTCGACCCGGCCCATTGCCCACACCGACAGGTGCGGCCACGCCATCCCGACGCCGACTCCGGTCACCAACAGGCACAACGCCCAGACCGCCACCACGGCCGGTGATGCGCCATCGACCTGGCTGAGCGCCGCGGCGCCAAGGCCGACACCCATCACCAACGGCGCCACCGCCACGATGCGCGCCGCCCGCGCAGGCCTGGTGACCGACGCACTGACGATCTCGCTGACCGTCCAGCCGGCGCTCAGCGCAACGGCCAGAAAGCCCGCCGTCAACGGCACCAGGCCGGCCAGGCGCTGGCCGTACAGCGGCACGTACATGTCGGCCATGGTGGCCGCCATCAACACGCCGAGGGTCACATAGATCCATCTGAATGGGCCCGGGCCGTAGGCGGTCTGCGGCAGCACGCTCACCGGCATCCGCCGGTCCACGATGATGAACACGCCGACCAGCGCCACCCCCGCGGACAGCAGCACCACCATCAGTGGCACGCTCCGCTGGATGCCGGCGACGCTGATCGCCATCGCCGCCGATCCGAGAATCACCAACGACCACAACGGAATCCGCAGCGGCTCGCGCTCCCGGTCCCCGGACCTGCCCGGCAGACTCAACGGCACCAGGACCATGACCGCCACAGTCAGGAGCGCCAGCGCGCCGAACGCCCAGCGCCACACGCCCAACTGCGCGAACAATCCCCCGGACGAGGGGCCAAGCAGCGTCCCGACCCCCCACATCGCCGACACCAGTGCTGACGCCTTGGGCCAAAGCGCTTGCGGCAGAGCCGTGTTGATCACCGCATAGCCCAGCCCGGCCAGCGTGCCGCCCGCGGCGCCCTGCACCACGCGCCCGGCCAGCATCACCTCCATGGTCGGCGCCAGGGCACACAAGACACTGCCGAGCGCAAAAACGCTGAACCCCAGCAGATATGCCCGCCGCGGACCGAAGCGCGCCACCATGCCGCTGACCGTCGTCGCCGCCATCACCGACGCCACCAGGTACACCGTGGTGACCCACGCATAAAGCCGTCCACCGCCAATGTCGCTCACCGCGCTGGGCAGCAGGCTGATGGTCAGGAACTCGTTGGTCGCGTACAGCGCGACGCCACCGGCCAACACGGTCGACGCACCCAGATACTTGGGACCGAGCAGTTCCCGCCAGCTGCCGGTGGTCACGGTTTCGGCGCGCATCTGGGTCACGTCGGCGACGGTAGGGGCTCAACCGTGGTTGAGGTCAAGGTGCGCTCATTTCAGCCCGGCCGCATCCATTCCGCGCAGTTCCTTCTTCAGGTCGGCCACCTCGTCGCGGATGCGGGCCGCCAGTTCGAACTGCAGATCCCGCGCCGCGTTCATCATCTGGGCGGTGAGGTCCTTGATGAGGTCCGCCAGCTCGGCACGCGGCATGTTCGCGGTGTCGCGGCCTTCCACGATGCCGGCGCTGACCGCCCGGCCCGGCTCGCCCTGGGCCCGGCGACCACGGGAGGCGTTCCGGCCCGAACCGCCGATCTCGACGGTTTCGGTGTCCTCCGCCTCGCGATAGACCTGATCGAGGATGTCGGCGATCTTCTTCCGCAGTGGCTGCGGGTCGATGCCGTTCTCCTCGTTGTAGGCGACCTGCTTGGCGCGGCGACGCTCGGTCTCCTCGATGGCCGCCTGCATGGAGTCGGTGATCTTGTCGGCGTACATATGCACCTCGCCGGACACGTTGCGCGCCGCGCGGCCGATGGTCTGGATGAGACTTCGCGTGGAGCGCAGAAAGCCTTCCTTGTCGGCGTCGAGAATCGCGACCAGAGACACCTCGGGCAGGTCCAGGCCCTCGCGAAGCAGGTTGATGCCGACCAGGACGTCGTAGTCGCCGAGCCGCAGCTGGCGCAGCAGCTCCACGCGGCGCAGGGTGTCGACCTCGGAGTGCAGATACCGCACTCGGATACCGGTCTCCAGCAGATAGTCGGTGAGGTCCTCGGCCATCTTCTTGGTCAGGGTGGTGACCAAGACGCGCTCGTCGCGCTCGGTGCGCTTGCGGATTTCCCCGATGAGGTCGTCGATCTGCCCCTTGGTCGGTTTGACGACGATCTGGGGGTCGACCAGGCCCGTCGGCCGGATGACCTGTTCGACGAACTCGCCGCCGGACTGTGCCATCTCGTAGGACCCGGGCGTCGCCGACAGGTAGACCGTCTGGCCGATGCGGTCGGCGAACTCCTCCCAGGTCAGCGGCCGGTTGTCGACCGCCGACGGCAACCGGAAGCCGAAGTCGACCAGGTTGCGCTTGCGGGACATGTCGCCTTCGTACATGGCGCCGATCTGCGGCACCGTGACGTGCGATTCGTCGATGACGAGCAGGAAATCCTCGGGGAAGTAGTCCAGCAGCGTGGCCGGAGCTGAACCGGCGGCGCGGCCGTCGATGTGCCGCGAGTAGTTCTCGATGCCCGAGCAGAACCCGACCTGCTTCATCATCTCGACGTCGTAGTTGGTGCGCATCCGCAGCCGCTGCGCCTCCAGCAGCTTGCCCTGGCCTTCCAGCTGGGCGAGCCGCTCCTCCAACTCCTGCTCGATGGTCGAGATCGCCATGGCCATACGCTCCGGGCCGGCCACATAGTGGGTGGCCGGGAAGATACGCAGCGAGTCGACCTTGCGCACCACGTCGCCGGTCAGCGGGTGCAGGTAGTACAGCGCCTCGACCTCGTCGCCGAAGAACTCGATGCGCACCGCCAGTTCCTCGTAGGACGGGATGATCTCGACGGTGTCGCCGCGCACCCGGAACGTGCCGCGGGTGAACGCCACGTCGTTGCGGTTGTACTGGATGTCGACGAGCAGGCGCAGCAGCCCGTCGCGCGGCACGTCGTCGCCGACCTTCAGTTCGACGGAGCGGTCCATGTACGACTGCGGGGTACCCAGGCCGTAGATGCACGACACCGACGCCACCACGACGACATCGCGGCGTGACAGCAGGCTGGACGTCGCCGAGTGCCGGAGCCGCTCGACGTCGTCGTTGATCGAGCTGTCCTTCTCGATGTAGGTGTCCGTCTGCGCGATGTACGCCTCCGGCTGGTAGTAGTCGTAGTACGAGACGAAGTACTCGACGGCGTTGTGCGGCAGCATCTCCCGCAGCTCGTTGGCCAGCTGCGCGGCCAGGGTCTTGTTGGGTGCCATGACCAGCGTCGGGCGCTGCAGCCGCTCGATGAGCCAGGCGGTGGTCGCGGACTTGCCGGTACCGGTGGCCCCGAGCAGCACGACGTCGCGCTCCCCCGCCGTGATGCGGCGCTCGAGTTCGTCGATGGCGGCCGGCTGGTCACCCGCCGGGTCGTACGGGCTGACCACTTCGAACTTGCCGCCGGCGCGCACCATGGCGTCGATCGGCCGGTATTCCGAGTGCGCGAGGACGGGGTATTCGGTCGCGAAGGCCATGAGTACCAGGGTAGAGGCGGGCACCGACAGGCGCTGCCGACCGCACGTCGAGCGCGTACGCTGACGCCATCCACCCACCGAAGCACGAGACGTTCGACCTGGCCGCCCGCACGAACACTGACCCCAAGGGCATCGTGCGGGCCGTCGATGTGTACCGAGTCGAGCCGTGGGGCCTCTACATGGCGCGTCCCACCCCCGGCCGCCCGCAATTCCACTACCTGGAGTCGTGGCTGCTGCCGACCATCGGTCTGCGGGCCAGCATCTTCCATTTCAATCCGGGGCACGAGCGTGACCAGGATTTCTACCTCGATGTCGGCCGGTTCACCACCGGCGAGCGGTCCTGGACGTCCGAGGACCACTATCTGGATCTGGTCGTCCGGTCGGGCAAGAGTGTCGAACTGGAGGATGTCGACGAACTGCTCGACGCGGTACGCCACCACCTGCTGAGCACCGACGACGGCAAGCGCGCCATCACGAGAGCAACGGCCGCCATCGAGGGCCTGGCCCAGCACAACTACCAGCTGGGCAATTGGCTAGCCAGTCTCGGTATGTCACTGACCTGGCGCGACAGGTAATGTCAACAACTATGACATCGATCAGGCGCGGACACCTGGCCGCGGCATCGCTGGCGTGCGTCACCGCTGTGGCCACGAGCACCTCCCTGTTGTTCGCCGCGACGGCGGCTGCCGATCCGGCACCCCCCGCCCCGCCGGCACCGACAGTTCCGGCCGGCGACAACGCACCGCCGAGCCCCGGACCGCACAACGTCACCTACCGGGCCCGGATCGACGGCGTCTCCCGCGGGACACTCGTCACCTATCGGCTCACCGATACCCAGCTCAATTCGGCGACGCCGTCGTTGCTGCCCGGCGAGCCGTTCGAAGCCTCGGCGGTGCTCAACAACTCGGCCAATGCCGGCATGCAGGTGTCGATCCAGTGGCCGTACTCGGCGAGCCTGCACTGCGAGATCCTGGTCGACGACGAGATCGTCGCCCAGGCCGACCAGTTCGTCGCCCCACGACTGACGCCGCAGCGTCAGGACCCCGGGTACGGCGTGCTCAGCTGCGGTTCGGTGACCGACTTCGATCCCAGCCAGCAGTACAGCGCCGAGGTGCCGGGCACGCCGGCAACCCCGGCTCCGGCACCCACCGCCTAAGGGCGCCAACCGGTTTCGTCGGCCCAGGCCCAGGCCCGCCGGTACGCACCAGCGAGCCAGGGCTCCTTGGCGTCGGCGTACTCGCCGCTGGTGGCCGGCGCGGCCGCCATCGCATCGTGTTTGAGCGCCAGATACTCGACGCGCTCGTCCGGGTTGGCGGCAAGCCACGCCGGGAACAGCAACGCGAACTGCTGGCCGGGCCAGCCGTCGACTCGGATGTGCACGTTGGTCGGCCGACCCGGATCGGCCGAGGCGTGAAACCGCTTCTGCCACAGCGCCTTGTCGTCGGTGTGGGCCACGTCTTCGGTGATGTCCGTCCGCGGATAGCCGGCGGCCAGGAGCAGGTCGGTGAGCTCGTCGGCCACCTCCAGCGACGGCACGGTCACCTGGATGTCGATGACGTCCTTGGCGTCCAGACCCGGAACCGCCGTCGACCCGATATGGTCGACCCGCACCGCGCGGTGCCCGCACGTGGTGCGCAGCCGGGCCACGATCCGGCGGGCCTGCTCGGGCCACGTCTCGTCGTAAGACACCACCGCCGGCGCGACGGAGGCCGGTACGCCGGCCTGCACGTTGCGCGCGAACGGGACGATCCGCTGCTCCCACAGCTCCCGGGCCTTGGCCGCCAGTTCGTCGGGGCTGCCGTGGTTGTCCAGCCAGACATCGGCAACGGCCTGACGCTGTTCGATGGTCGCCTGCGCCGCGATCCGGGCGCGGGCGTCCTCCTCCGAGAAGCCGCGGTGCTCGATCAGCCGCGCGACGCGCACATCCTCGTCGGCGTGGACCATGACGACCAAGGGGAACAACGGCGCCATCTGGGACTCGACCAGGAGCGGGATATCCTCCACCACAACAGCACCCACCGGCGCGGCGTCGATGAGCTCGGCCCGGCGCTTGCCGACCAGCGGGTGCACGATGCCGTTCAGGGTCTGCCGCTTCTGCTCGTCGCTGAACGCCACCGCGGCCAGCGCCGGCCGGTTCAACGAACCGTCCGGCAGCAGGATGTCCTTCCCGAAGGCTTCCACCAGGGCGGCCAGCCCCTCGGTACCGGGCTCCACCACCTCACGGGCGATGACGTCACCGTCGACGATGATGCCGCCGGCGGTCGCGAAGGTCGATGACACAGTGGATTTTCCGGCGCCGATGCCGCCGCTCAGTCCGATACGAAGCACGGCTTCAGTGTGTCAGGTGCCCGACCCACCTCAGCCGCGGACTCCGGTCATCTCGATCACCGGCCGCGCCAACGTGGTTTCGGCGACAGCCGCACCGCCCGCCAGGTCGACAGCCACCAGCCGGCGGGCGTGCGGATCGCTGACGTATGCGATGCCATCTTGCACATGCAGATTCGGCATCGGCTCATGCCAGTCGTCCGGCTCACGCCATGGTGCGATGACGCCGATGTGCGCAATACGTCGGGCGGTCTGCGCATCGAATATGTGCAGCGCGCCGTCGGTGGCCAGGATGATCGCCTCACCACGCGGCCCGCGGTCCAGCGAGCGGAAGCTGTAGCCGGCATCGAGCGGTACCACCGTGATCCGGCCGGTCTGCGTGTCGGTGAGGGTAAATCGTTGGGGGCGTTCGAGTTTTGCGCCGGCTTCGGTCTTGTAGTCGCCGAGCACAACCGCCGACTCCGCGCTGCCCGCCTGATTGCCGATGCGCCCGTACCGATCGGCACTTGCAGATTTTTCAATGGTGTTGCCGCGGACGATGAGAATGCCGTTCTGACAGCCGAACGTCAGGACGCCGTCGGCGGCCGCGGCCTCGCCATGCAGACCCGGGCACTCGTCATTGATCGCGATCGGCTTGCCCCCGGCATCGCGGATCTCCAGACCGGACCTCGAGTGCTCGTCGCCGCGGCTCACGACCACGGACCCGTCAGCGCGCGCGACGGCAACGCCATGATGGGCGGGAACGGCGAAATGCGAAGCTACGTCGGCTTTTCCGGCGGCCAGTGAGTGCGGGTCGACGATGTCCACCGCGCCGCTGCCGTCGAAGAACAGGGTGAGCTTGTCGGCATGAGCCACCGCATGGCCGGGCTCGGTGCCACTGAATCGTATACCGGTCGACCGTGGGGTGGCGGTGTAGTGATGCCCATGATCGCCGTGGTCGTCAGTCCAGGTGCCGAGGTCGAGAACAGCGAAGCCGCCAGATTGCGACACCAGTACATGTCGTCCGTCTGCGGCGGAATTGAGCCGCAGGAAGCCCTCGAGCGGTATGTCACCGGCCTGTTCGAGTGTCTTGGCATCGAGTACCAACACCCCGCCGTCATAACTCAGGGCCAGCCGCGGGGTGCGCGCGGACTGTTCCACCGGAGCGGCGCTGGGGCTCTGTGAGCACCCGGCCACGAGCGTCGTCGCCAACAGTGCGGCCAGGAATCCATTGCGGTTGAGCACGCCGCACAGCCAAGCGCTTAATGAAAATTATTGTCAAATAGATACATACGCACGTGTCAACCAAAAGAACTCCCCGGCTCGGTATGAGCCGGGGAGTTCTCTTGTACTACGTGTTGCTACTTAGGCGTTGCCTGCGAGCTTCTCGCGCAGCGCCGCCAGCTGGGCGTCGCTGGCCAGGGTGCCACCGGTCGACTCCTCGGAACGCGAGGAACCGCTGGTCGCCGGACGGGCAGCTGCCTCGGCGTCGGCCGCGGCGAACTTCTCCATCTGGGCGGTGTGCATCTTGTGGCGACGCTCGGCCTCGGCGTACCGGGCCTCCCACTCGTCACGCTGCTTCTCGAAGCCTTCCAGCCATTCGTTGCTGTCGGCGTCGAAGCCCTCGGGGAAGATGTAATTGCCCTGGTCGTCGTAGCTGTCGGCCATGCCGTACTTCGACGGGTCGAACTCCTCGGTGTAGTCCTCGTTGGCCTGCTTGAGGCTCAGCGAGATCCGGCGACGCTCCAGGTCGATGTCGATGACCTTGACCATCGCGTCGTCGCCGACCTGGACCACCTGGTCCGGGACCTCGACGTGGCGCTCGGACAGCTCCGAGATGTGCACCAGGCCCTCGATGCCCTCCTCGACGCGGACGAACGCGCCGAACGGCACCAGCTTGGTGACCTTGCCCGGGACGATCTGGCCGATCGCGTGGGTACGGGCGAAGTGGCGCCACGGGTCTTCCTGAGTCGCCTTGAGCGACAGCGAAACCCGCTCGCGGTCCATGTCGACGTCCAGCACCTCGACGGTGACCTCGTCGCCCACCTGAACCACCTCGGACGGGTGATCGATGTGCTTCCAGGACAGCTCCGAGACGTGCACCAGGCCGTCCACGCCGCCCAGGTCGACGAACGCGCCGAAGTTGACGATCGAGGACACGACACCCTTGCGGATGGCGCCCTTGGTGAGCTGGTTGAGGAACTCGCTGCGGACCTCGGACTGGGTCTGCTCCAGCCACGCGCGACGCGACAGGACCACGTTGTTGCGGTTCTTGTCGAGCTCGATGATCTTGGCCTCGATCTCCTTGCCGATGTACGGCTGCAGATCGCGGACGCGCCGCATCTCGACGAGCGAAGCGGGCAGGAAGCCACGCAGGCCGATGTCGAGGATCAGGCCGCCCTTGACGACCTCGATGACGGTGCCCTTGACGGCCTCGTCCTTCTCCTTGAGCTCCTCGATGGTGCCCCAGGCGCGCTCGTACTGAGCCCGCTTCTTGGAGAGGATCAGGCGGCCTTCCTTGTCCTCCTTGGTGAGAACGAGGGCTTCGACCTCATCGCCCACGGAAACGACCTCATTGGGGTCGACGTCGTGCTTGATGGAAAGTTCGCGAGAAGGAATGACACCTTCGGTCTTGTAGCCGATGTCGAGCAGGACCTCGTCACGGTCCACCTTGACGATGGTCCCTTCGACGATGTCGCCATCGTTGAAGTACTTGATGGTCTTGTCGATAGCGGCGAGAAAGTCCTCGGCCGAGCCAATGTCGTTGATGGCTACTTGCGGCGAGGTGATGGAGGGACTTGGCATGTGGTGGGATGCTCCGGACAGGTTAAATCGTAGGGACAATTGGTTGTTTTTCCGTGACGCGTCGGTGCGTTACCGCCTGACGTCTCACGCGCACCCATAGCCCATGTGGACACAGGTACTTGTTGAGGGTACTAGACCCGTAGTCGCAGGCCAAACGCGGTCTACTCCACTGCAGGGGAATGCCGTTCCGGGCCGATATCCTGCGTGACGTGTATCCCGCCCCGTCGCCCGTACCGCCGCCATACCCGTACCTGGCGCCGATGCCGCGGCGTATCCGCAAGGTCGGTGCGCCACTGGGCGTGATCATCGGGCTGGGTGTGCTGATCGGGTGCGTGCTGATCCTGACCACCCTCACCAACCCGATCGGGATGACCATCGGGTTCGTGCTGGCCAGCATCGCGACGGCGGTGGTGCTGCTGACCTACCTGTGGTTCGACCGCTGGGAACCCGAGCCGCCGCGCCTGCTGATCTTCGCGTTCATCTGGGGCGCATCGATCAGCGTCGTCATCTCGGTGATCCTGGAGACGATGTCGACGCCGCTGCTCGGCAAGGACGGTTTCGCGGCCATGGCCATCGGTGCACCGGTCATCGAGGAGGCCGCCAAGGGTGTGTTCCTCCTGCTGATGATGACCGGCCGGCGCCGCAACGAACTCAACTCGCTGACCGACTGCCTCGTCTACGCCGGTTTCGTGGCCGCGGGGTTCGCGTGGCTGGAGAACATCTTCTACATCGCGATGGGCGAGACCATCGCGCATTCGCTGCTCACCGCCGCGCTGCGGCTGATCATGGGCCCCTTCGCGCATCCGCTGTTCACCAGCATGACCGGCATCGGTGTGTACCTCGCGCTGCAGCACCGCGGCGCCGGCGCGAAGGTGTTGTACATCGGGCTCGGCTACCTCGCCGCGGTGGTCATGCACATGTTGTGGAACGGCTCGACCGTCGTCGGGGCCGGGGCCTATTTCGCGGTCTACCTGTTCTGGATGGTGCCGATCTTCACGCTGGCCATCGTCACGGGCGTGGTGGGCCGCCGCCGCGAACAGCGGGTGGTCGCCGAGAAGCTGCCCGGGCTGATCGCCTCCGGCCTGATCACCCCGAACGAGGCGACGTGGCTCGGATCGATGCGCACCCGGAAGGGCGCGATCGCCACCGCGTCCCGGATCGGCGGTGCGGCGGCGGGGAAATCGGTGAAGGAGTTCGCCGTACAGGTCGTCGAGTTGGCGTTCGTCCGGGACCGCATCGACCGCGGCCTGGCCGATCAGCGGACCTATCAACTGCACGCCGAGGAGGCGTACTGGCTGACCGCCACCCGGGCCCAGGCGCCGGTACTGCAGTGGTTGACCAACTACCGGGCACTGTGACTTAAGGATTTGCGCGGGTCAGCGATACTTCTTGCATGCTCGCGCACCTTCTCGACGTCCTCCCGGCGTTCCTGGTCGCGTCGGTGATCCTCGCCGCACTGCCCGGACCGGCGACGGCGCTGTTCCTGCACCGCTCGGTCCGCGACGGCCGCAAGGCCGGCCTGGCGGCCGTCGTCGGCAACGAGATCGGCGTCTGCGGGTGGACGCTGGCCGGCGGCGGGGGGCTGTCGATCCTGCTGACGGCCAACCACTGGCTGTCGTTGGGGCTGCACGTCGTCGGGGCCGCGATCATGATCTGGCTGGGCATCAGCGCCTGGCGCAGCGCCAAGGGTTCGGGCGCCGTCGAGGTGGCGTTGCCGCCGCGCGGGCGCACGCCCGCCGCGGCGTTCCGCGCGGCGCTGCTGTCCATCGCCGCCAACCCGAAGGCCGCGGCCTTCGGCATCGTGGTGCTCCCCCAGTTCCTGCCGGCGACAGGTCCGGTGCTGCCGACGCTGCTGGCGCTCGCCGCCCTCCAACTGGTCATCGACACCTCGTGGTGCGTCGGCGTCGTCCTGGCGGCCGATCGGGCCCGAAACGTGCTGAGCCGCACCCACATCCGGCAGCGCATCGAACGCGTCATGGGCGCGATCATGGTCGCGCTGGGCCTCGGCCTGGCTGCCGACGCCTGATCGGCGCGACGTCAGCGGCGCGAGGCGCGGGCAAAATCGCTGCACTCCGGGCATTCGGAGAGCAGCGGATGCACGCAGTGCAGCACATGTGACAGGAACCGGTCGGCGCGCCGCAGGCCCGTCAGCTCGGCGCGGATTCGCTCCTGCGACCGGGCGATGAGCGCGACCTGGGCCGACCGGTCAGCGCCTCCGAGTTCGCGAATGTCCGCCAGGGAAAGACCCGCACCCTGGCAGAGCCGGATGATCTTGGCCCGAGTCACGTGCTCGTCGGTGTATCGACGGTGACCGGTGGCGGTGCGGTGCGGGACCAGTACGCCGACGCCCTCCCAGTGCCGAAGAACGTGGGCCTCGACGCCGGCCGCTGCCGCGGCCGCTCCCACGGACATGTTCGATGCCACGGGAAACCTCCCTTGACTTCAGGTCGACCTCAAGTTCTAGCTTCGCACACATGACCAAGCCGACGTCCCAAACCCCCACCGCCGCAGTCCGTCAACTCAGCTTGATGGCCTGCTGCAGCGCAGTCGCCCACGCGCCCGTCGGGCTCTTCCGCCCACGGCGACCCGACCGCCGGTTCCTGAGCTCCCTGATCGACGCCGGGCTACCGCGCGCCCGACGCACCGTCGACATCCGCGTTCTACCGCAGGTCGCCAAGTCCGTGCCGGCTGCCGGGGTCGCCGAGGGCGTGCGCAACCCTCGCCGAGTCGACGCCGCGATAACGGCTTTCGTGGTCGAGCATCCGCAAGCCCGCTTCGTCGTCGATCCGGGCATCTGCCACGACGTGCGCCGGCGAGCCATCTCCGAACTGCCGGCGGTGCTTCGGCCCGCCGTCCTACCTCCCGCCGACGTGGTGACCACGCGGGACGCATTGGCCCGAACGATGCCGGGCGTGACCCTCGACTTTGCTCTGCCGACCCATCTGCACTGGGACCACGTGTGCGGACTGCTGGACCTGCCGACGCTGCCACTGACGCTCCATCAGACCGAATTCGATTGGGCCGCAAGCGGTCCGGTGTCGCCCGTCGGCGGCGTGCGCTCGTCTCTGATCGACCGCCCGACCACGACCTACGAGCTGGATGGACCGCCGGTGGCCACCTTCAGCCGCAGCCACGACCTGTTCGGCGACGGCTCGGTGGTGCTCGTCGACCTCGCCGGTCACACTCCGGGGAGCATCGGCATCTTGGCCACCACCGCAATGGGCCCGGTCCTACTTTCCGGTGACGCGGCATGGCATCACGTGCAGATCGAACAGCTTCGGCAGCGGCCCAGCTACCCGGGCGCACTCGTGGACGAGAACCGCGACGAAGCGTTCCGGACCCTGCACCGACTCCATGCCGTCCGGGACCAGATGCGCATCGTGCCGAGCCACGACCACGCTGCCGCGACCGCTCTGGGTGGCTAGTGCGCCGCGGCGTCCCAGCTGCGGCCGTAGCCGACCGACACCTCCAGCGGCACGTCGAGCGGGTACGCACTGCCCATCTGCTCACGCACCAAGGTCTCCAGGGCGTCCCGCTCGCCCTCGGCCACTTCGAACAGCAGCTCGTCGTGCACCTGCAGCAGGATCCGTGACTTGAGCCCGGCGTCCTTCATGGCGCTGTCGACGTTGATCATCGCGACCTTGATGATGTCGGCGGCACTGCCCTGGATGGGCGCGTTGAGCGCGGCCCGCTCGGCGGCTTCCCGGACGTTGCGGTTGCTGCTGTCGAGTTCCGGCAGGTAACGCCGACGCCCGAGAACCGTCGAGGTGTACCCGTCCTTGCGGGCCTGTTCGACGACCGAGTGCAGATACTCGCGCACCCCACCGAACCGGTCGAAGTACTGGTCCATCTGCTGTTTGGCTTCTTCGGTCGAGATCTTCAGCTGCGAAGCCAGCCCGTAGGCCGACAACCCGTACGCCAGGCCGTAGGACATGGCCTTGACCCGGCGGCGCAGCTCGGCGGTCACTTCCTCGATCGGTACGCCGAAGGCCCGCGACGCCACGAAGGTGTGCAGGTCCTCGCCGGTCTTGAACGCCTCGATGAGGCCCGCGTCGCCCGACAGGTGCGCCATGATGCGCATCTCGATCTGGCTATAGTCGGCCGTCATGAGCTCGGCGAAGCCCTTGCCCACGACGAAGGCCTCACGAATCTGCCGGCCGGCTTCGGTGCGGATCGGGATGTTCTGCAGGTTCGGCTCGGTCGACGACAACCGGCCGGTGGCCGCGATGGTCTGGTTGAAGGTGGTGTGGATGCGACCGTCCGCGGCTGTCGAATTGAGCAGTCCGTCGACGGTGACCTTGAGCCGGGTCGCATCGCGGTGCGCCAGCAGATGCTGCAGGAACGGATGCCCGGTCTTGTCGAGAAGTGATTGCAGCGCGTCGGCATCTGTGGTGTAGCCGGTCTTGGTGCGCTTGGTCTTCGGCATCTCCAGCTTGTCGAACAGCACCACCTGGAGCTGCTTGGGCGAGCCCAGGTTGATCTGCTCGCCGATCGCCGCATAGGCCGCCTCGGCGGCGTCGCGGATCTGGTCCGCGAACTGGCTCTGCAACCGGCCCAGCAGTTCGACGTCGACGGCGATGCCCGCGTTCTCCATCTCGGCCAGCGCCCGCTGCACCGGAAGCTCCATCTGGCCGAGCAGCGCCAGCGAATCCATCTTGGCGAGTTCCACGTCGAGCGCGTCGGCCAGATCGCCGACGGCCGCCGCCCGCACGATCAGGGCCTGAACCGCCGCGTCGTCGACCTCATCAGGATCGTCCAGCAGGGAGAGCTGTTGCTCCTCTTTGCTTTCCGCGCGCAGTTCCCGGCCCAGGTAACGGACCGACAGGTCGTCGAGGGCGAAACTGCGCTGCCCGGGACGGACCAGATACGCGGCCAGCGCGGTGTCGGAGGTGACGCCCGCGAGCGGCCAGCCGCGGCCCAGCAGGTCATGCCACGCCAGCTTGGCCTCGTGCAGCGCCTTCGGCGGGCCCGGGTCGGCCAGCCAGGACGCCAGCGCCGCTTCGTCCTCGGCATCCAGTCGTGCGGTGTCGATGTACACGCCTTCGCCATTGGACGACACGATGGCGACCGCGGTGGCATCGGCGTCGAACGCCTTGTGTGTGCCGTTGACCGCCATGCCGAAACGGCTGCCGTTGCTGTGCTCGGCGAGCCAGGCCGCGAGGGTGCCCGGCTCGAGCAGGCCGCCGCGGACATCGAAGCCGAGTTCGACCTCGGGCTCCACGGGCGACAGGGTGTCGAACAGGCGGTCACGCAGAACCCGGAATTCCAGGTCGTCGAACAGTTGGTGAATGCGGTCACGGTCCCAGGGCTGCACCCGCAGACCCTCCGGGGTGTGCGCCAGCGGCACGTCCTTGACCAGGTCGGTCAGCTCCCGATTGAGGATGACGTTGGAGAGGTTGGCGCGCAACGAGTCGCCGACCTTGCCCTTGACCTCGTCGACGTGGTCGACCAGGGCCTGCAGCGAGCCGTACTGGTTGATCCACTTGGCCGCGGTCTTCTCCCCGACGCCGGGGATGCCGGGCAGGTTGTCGCTCGGGTCGCCGCGCAGCGCCGCGAAATCCGGGTACTGGGTCGGGGTGAGGCCGTACTTCTCGACGACGGCGTCGGGAGTGAAGCGGTGCAGGTCGCTGACGCCCTTCTTCGGGTACAGCACCGTGACGTCGTCACTGACCAGCTGCAGCGAGTCGCGGTCGCCGGTGACGACCAGCACCCGGAAGTCCTCCGCCTGCGCCTGGGTCGCCAGCGTGGCGATCAGGTCGTCAGCCTCGAACCCTTCTTCGGCCAGCACCGCGATGCCGAGCGCGCCCAACACCTCTTTGGTGATGTCGATCTGGCCGCGGAACTCGTCGGGTGTGGCGGCACGCCCCTCCTTGTACTCCGGGTACTTCTCCTTGCGGAACGTCTTACGCGACACGTCGAAAGCGGCGGCGACGTGCGACGGCTTCTCGTCGCGCAGCAGGTTGATCAGCATGGCGGTGAAGCCGTAGACCGCATTCGTGGTCAAGCCGCCCTGCGTCTTGAAGTTCTCGGCAGGCAGCGCGTAGAACGCCCGGAACGCCAGTGAATTGCCGTCCAGCAGCATCAAAGTGGGCTTGGTGGCGGGCGGGGCGTCCGTTGCGGTGGGGCTCACGGCCCTAACTCTATTCAGGTGCACCGACAGCCAGTAACCGCCGCGCCATGTTCACCAACTCACGGGCCGCGGGGCTCATCGGCCCGCCGGCGCGCCACGCGAACACCAGACGCCCGCGCAGCGCCGGCGTCAGCTTGATGAGGTGCAGATCGACGCGTGAGCGGACCATCGATTGCGGCAGCACGGCGACGCCCAGACCCCGCGCCGCGAGGTCGGCCAGGGCGTGCGGGGTGCTGGCCTCGAATGCGACGTGCACGTCCACTCCGGCGTCGGCGCAGGCTTGGTCGAATTGATGCCGGATGCCGGTGCCGACGGGCAGTGCGATGACGGCGCGGCCCGCCAGCTCCGCCAACCCGAGCGCGCGTCGGCGGTGCCACGGATCGCCGAACGCGACCGCGGCCACGATCGGCTGGTCGGTGACGACGACGGCGGCAAGCCCGGACGGCAGCTCGGTGCCGACCGACACGATGGCGGCGTCCAACTGCCCGGTGCGTATTCCCTCGATCAACGCGTCCGAGTTGGCGGTGCCGAGCGTGATGTCGACGCGCGGGTGCGCCTCGTGGAACTGGGCCAGCAGGCTCGGCATGTCGACGTCGTGCGCGGTGACCGTGCCGATGGTCACGGAGCCGCGCACGAGGTCGGTCAATTCGGCCACCGCGGTGCGCGCGTCGGCCACCGCGGCCAGGGCCGCCCGCGCATGCGGCAGCACCGCCTGCCCCGCTGCCGTCAACCGAACCTCCCGCCGGGCGCGGTCGAACAGCGGCTCCCCCAGTTCCCGCTCCAGCCGGGCGATCTGTGCGCTGACTGCCGGCTGCGCGACGTGGATGCGTTCGGCGGCGCGGGTGAAGTTGGCTTCCTCAGCGACGGCGACGAAGTACTCGAGCTGGCGAAGTTCCATAAGCAATCATTATAGTTTCTGGAATTCATTGATATTGGACTTATGATTCCACCGCGCCGAGGCTGGACTCATGACACCAGTACTCATCGCCGGCGGCGGTATCGGCGGGCTCACCACAGCCCTGACCCTGCACGCGCGCGGAATCCGCGCAATCGTGCTCGAACGCGCAAATGCTCTGCAGCCGTTGGGAGTTGGGATCAACCTGCTGCCCCACGCGGTGCGCGAACTCACCGCACTCGGCCTCGGCGACACGTTGACGGCCATGGCCGTGGCGCCGTCCTCGATCCGCTTCTACACCCACCGCGGCGAGCTGCTGTTCACCGAACCCCGCGGACTGGCCGCGGGCGACGCCTACCCACAGCTGTCGGTGCACCGTGGGCAACTGCAGATGATGCTGCTCGATGCGGTGCGCGCACGCCTCGGCGCCGACGCGGTCCGCACCGGCAGCGGAGTCACGGGATTCCGGGAGCGCGCCGACGGCGTCGTCGTGGACACCCCCGCCGGCGAGGTCTCCGGTGCCGCACTGGTCGGCGCCGACGGCATCAATTCAGTGGTGCGCGCGGCGCTGCATCGCGGCCATGACCCGTTGCTTTGCTCCGGCATCACGATGTATCGCGGAGCCAGTGACATCACGCCGTTCCTCGACGGTCACACCATGGCAATCATCAAGGCCGACAACGGAGTTGACCTCATCTCGTATCCCATCGGAGGCGGTCAGGTGAACTGGGTGCTCCAGGTCCCGACCGGGCAGCCCGGTCCGCTGGAGGGCGACGCCGAGTGGAACGCGCCCGCGACCGCCGACGATGTCCTGCCGCACGTGGCCGACTGGAATCTCGACTGGCTCGACCTGGATGCACTGGTCCGCCACAGCCCGGCGCTGTTCAGCTATCCCATGGTCGACAAGGACCCTCTGCCCCACTGGGGCGACGGCCTGGTGACACTGCTCGGTGACGCCGCCCACCCGATGTACCCCGTGGGGGCCAACGGCGCATCGCAGTCGATCGTGGATGCCCGGGTGCTCGCCGACGAACTGGCGACGCACGGCTTCGCCGGATTACGCAGCTACGAGCAGGCCCGGCGCGCCGAGACCGCAGACGTCATCGCCGCCAACCGCGAGATGCATGTCGCGGGGGCGGCGCGGACACCGGCGGAGTTGGCTCGGGTCACCACGGAGTACCGGACCGAGACCGCGAAAAGCACCCGGTCATGACGTGCCGGCCGGTCGAACCGGATCGAGGCGACGCAGCTGTTCGCGGATCGTCTCCGCCCGGTCCGTGATCGCCGCGATGTGCCCGTCCGGCCGGACCAGCACGTATGAACCGGCCGGCACGTCATAGTCGGCGCCGGGCGTCAGGCGCAGCCGCGGGACGCCGAAATCAACAGCAGCTCCGCCGAATTCGAGCACCGTCCAGTGCGGCCCGCGGAAGACGTCGAACAGCCGGCGACCGTCCGGCAGCAGACCGTCGGGTGCGCGGTCACCAGCCTGCAGTGCGCCCACGCCGTGCGACTCCCCCGCAAGGGGTCCACCCCGGTAATTGATATCCAGCTGATGGATGGCGGACGGGGCCGCCCCGGCCGCGGCAAAGCCTTGATGGTGCAGCGCACCACTGAGCTGAAGTACGTTGGCCGCGACCGGCATCCGTTCGGCAGCGTAGCTGTCGAGCAGGTCGTCGGGCGCTCCCGCGAGCACGGCGGCCAGTTTCCAGCCGAGGTTGTACCCGTCCTGCACGCCGGTGTTGACGCCCTGTCCCCCGGCCGGCGAATGGACGTGGGCGGCATCGCCGGCCAGCAGCACCCGACCCATCCGAAACTGTTGCGCCATCAGCAGATTCACGCTGTACTCCGAAATCCAGCGCAGATCCGACAGCACCACATCAGTCCGGCCCGAGCGCCGTTCGAGCAGTTCCTGCATCGCGGCAAGCGTCAGTACGGGCGGGTCCTCACCCGGCGCCATGGTCACCACCAGCTGGAAGTGCTCGGTGCCGGGCAGGTTCCACAGCGAGAACCGCTTGGACCGGTCGCCGTCACGGGTCAGCAGGTGGCAGCAGCGACCGTCGAGTCCAGTGGCCCGCACGTCGCCGACGACGATGCGTTCCTCGGTCAGCGCGCCACCGAGAAACTCGACGCCGGACACCTTGCGCACGGTGCTACGACCCCCGTCGGCACCGACGAGGAAGTCGGCGCGAATCTGCCCCCGATCGGTCTGCACCGTGACACCGTCGTGGTCCTGAATGAAACTCGTTACCGCGGTGTCGAATTCGATGACGCCCCCGAGTTCGACGAACCGTGCCGCGAGGATCTGGTCGGTGCGCCATTGCGGGATCAGCCAGGTGAAGGGATACGGCACCGCTGGAGTGGCCGTGAGTTCGGGCAGGCCCAAGAGCTCGTAGATCGGCTTTGTCCAGACCACCTCTGCGGCGCGGTACAGCCGCATGGGTGGAAACGCCTCGCCGGCTGCCAGCACCGCACCGATGACGCCCAGGTCGTCGAACACTTCGAGGGTGCGCGGTTGCAGTCCCTTCCCACGCGATCCGGGGAACAACGTCTGCGCCCGGTCCAGCACTCGACAGGGCACGCCGCGGCGCGCCAGCTCGATCGCGAGCGTCAGTCCAGTGGGACCTGCGCCGGCGATCACAACGGTCACCGGCCACCGCCCAACAGGGGCATCAGTACGTCGTCGATGAGCCGCGCACTGAACGCCGCGTCGACGGGCAGGTCCAGGTGGACCTGCCGCAGGATCACCGCCTCGGCCACGTCGTGGATCAGCTCGACATCGGCATCCGCGGCGACGTCGCCCCGCGCGATGGCGCGATGGAGCGCGTCATGGAACGGCGAGAGCTCCTCTTTGTCCAGATGCTGACGGATGGCCTCGGCGAGTTGTTCGTCGTGGCGCATGAGCGTCGCGAGTTCCGCCGTGACCCGCGTCAACGGGTCGGCGACGTTCGCCGCGACCACGTCCATCACGGCGAACAGGTCGCTGCGCAACGCCCCGGTATCGGGCATCGACGCGTTCCGGGCGGCGTCCGCGGCATCGAGCGTGGCGCGGACGAGCTGAGCCTTGTTCGGCCAGCGGCGATAGATGGTCGCCTTGCTGGCGCCCGCCCGCACAGCCACGGCATCGATGGTCAACGCCGCGTAGCCCCGCTCGACCAGCAATTCAGCTGCAGCAGTCAGCACCGCCTGTTCTCGGCGCATTCCTCGAACCATGACCGAAGTGTACGAAACCGTTTCGTACACTTCAACGGGTTTTCCCGGCTGCCGGGAAGAAACTGCAACACGTTTCAGTTTCTCGCCTGTCGGCAGCTACGCTGAGCTGGTGCCAGGAGTGACGGACGCCGGGAGTCAGCCGGCAATCGAAGGTTGGTGGGACACCGACGAAAACGGTGCACCACACCTGATCGGGGCCAAGTGCCCACAGTGCGGGACATACGTTTTCCCGCCCCGCGCCAACAACTGCCCCAGCCCGGCTTGCGACAGTGACGTGCTTGAGCCCGTCGCATTGTCGCGCCGCGGCACGGTGTGGAGCTACACCGAGAACCGCTATCCCCCGCCGGCGCCGTACCCGGCGGCCGATCCGTTCGAGCCGTTCGCCATCGCCGCCGTCCAGCTGGAGGCCGAGGGCCTCATCGTGCTGGGCAAGGTCGTCGAGGACACGCTCGCCGCGGACCTCAAGGTCGGTATGGAGATGGAACTGACCACCATGCCGCTGTACACCGACGATGACGGTGTCGAGCGCACCACCTACGCCTGGGAGATTGCGCGATGAGCACTCCGGAACCTCTCTACATCCTGGGTGCGGGTATGCACCCGTGGGGCAAATGGGGTCGTGACTTCACCGAATACGGCGTCGTCGCCGCGCGCGCCGCGCTGGCCGAGGCCGGACTGGACTGGCGGCAGATTCAGCTGGTCGCCGGTGCCGACACCATCCGCAACGGCTATCCCGGCTTCATCGCCGGCTCGACGTTCGCCCAGAAGCTGGGCTGGAACGGCGTGCCGGTGTCGTCGTCATACGCGGCCTGCGCATCGGGTTCGCAGGCGCTGCAGAGCGCCCGCGCCCACATCCTGGCCGGCTTCTGCGACGTCGCACTGGTCATCGGCGCCGACACCACACCGAAGGGTGCCTTCGCTCCCGTCGGCGGCGAGCGCAAGAACGACCCCGACTGGCAGCGCTTCCACCTGCTCGGCGCGATGAACCCCGTGTACTTCGCGCTGCTGGCCCGTCGCCGCATGGACCTCTACGGCGCCACCTCTGAGGACTTCGCCCAGATCAAGGTGAAGAACTCCAAGCACGGCCTGAACAACCCGAATGCCCGGTATCACAAGGAAGCCTCGGTCGAGGACGTGCTGGCCAGCCCCGTCGTGTCCGACCCGCTGCGGCAGCTGGACATCTGCGCCACCTCGGACGGCGCCGCCGCGCTGATCGTGGCCAGCGCGGACTTCGCACGCAAGCACCTCGGCTCACTGGAGGGTGTGCCGTCGGTCCGCGCGATCAGCACCGTCACGCCGCAATACCCGCAACACCTGCCCGAATTGCCGGACATCGCAACCGATTCCACCGCGGCCATCGCCGGACCGGACCGGGTGTTCAAGGATCAGATCCTCGATGCCGCGTACGCCGAGGCCGGCATCGGCCCCGACGACGTCAGCCTGGCCGAGGTCTACGACCTGTCGACCGCGCTCGAGCTGGACTGGTACGAACACCTGGGCCTGTGCGCCAAGGGTGAAGGCGAGCAGCTGCTGCGCTCCGGCGCCACCACCATCGGTGGCCGGGTCCCGGTCAACGCGTCGGGCGGTCTCGCCTGCTTCGGTGAAGCCATCCCGGCCCAGGCCATCGCGCAGGTGTGTGAGCTCACCTGGCAGCTCAAGGGTCAGGCCACCGGCCGCCAGGTCGAAGGCGCCCGGGTGGGCGTGACCGCGAACCAGGGCCTGTTCGGTCACGGGTCGTCGGTGATCGTCGCGCGCTAGTTTCCGAGCCGCTGAACGTGAAGAAAATCCCGGGGAATTTCCGATTCCCCGGGATTTTCTGCACGCTGGGCCGGTGATGATTTCGGTCCGGGTCAAGCCGGGCAGTCGCAGGGGGCCGCTGGTCGAGACCGACGACGACGGCACGCTGGTCGTGTACGTCCGCGAACAGGCGGTCGACGGCAAGGCCAACACCGCCGTGATCCGCGTGCTGGCCGAGCATTTCGAGGTGCCGAAGTCACGGGTCGAGTTGGTGTCCGGCGCGGCGGCGCGGATCAAGCGGTTCCGGATCGACGAATAGCGCGGATACTGCAGTCATGCCACGCATCACCGCCGTCCTCGGCGACATCACGCAACAGGACGTCGACGCGATCGTCAACGCCGCCAACAACGCGATGCGTGGCGGCGGCGGTGTCGACGGCGCCATCCACCGGGCGGGCGGACCGGCAGTTCTCCAGGACTGCATCGAGCGCTTCCCGCACGGCCTGGCGACCGGCGATGCCGGCTGGACGACCGCCGGGGAGCTGCCGGCCCGCTGGGTGATCCACACCGTCGGACCGAATTACCGGGCGGGCCAACGCGATCCGGAGCTGCTGCAGTCCTGCTACCGACGTTCCCTCGAAGTCGCGGCCGAGCTCGGTGCGCGAAGCGTGGCCTTCCCGTTGATCAGCGCGGGTATCTACGGGTGGCCGTTGCACGATGCGATCATGATTGCCGCCGAAACGATTTCATCGGCCTCCATAGAAGTCGACGACATCCGCTTGGTGGCCTTCGACGACGACATCCACAACCGGATCGACGCTCAGTTGCGCCGGACATGAGCTGACGTCCGAAATTTCACAGGTTCTTCGAACACAAGCTCATATTCGCCGGAAGACGGCTCAGGCGACACCGAGGTACGCGGCTCGGATGCTGTCGTCCTTCAGCAGATCAGGCGCATTGCCACTGCGGGTGACGGCGCCGGTCTCCAGGATGTAAGCCCGATCCGAACGACTCAGTGCCTGCTGCGCGTTCTGCTCCACCAGCAGCACCGTGGTGCCCTGAGTGTTGATCTCGGAGATGATCCGGAAGATCTGCGAGATGACCATGGGTGCCAGACCCATCGACGGCTCGTCCAGCAGCAGCACTTTGGGCCGCGCCATCAGCGCGCGGCCGATCGCCAGCATCTGCTGCTCGCCACCGGACAGGGTGCCACCGACCTGGCTGCGGCGTTCGGCCAGCCGTGGGAAGGTCGTCAGCACCCAGTCGAGACGCTCGTCGTGGTCGTGCTTGGACTCGAATTTTCTTCCGTAGCAGCCCATTTCCAGGTTCTCGAGCACCGACATCCCAGGGAAGACGCCGCGGCCTTCGGGGGCCTGGATGAGCCCCCGAGTCACCCGTTGGTGCGGCTTGACCTTGGAGACGTCCTGACCGTCGAACCACACCGACCCCGACGTCAGGTGCCGCAACCCCGAGATGGCCCGCATCATGGTGGTCTTTCCCGCGCCGTTCGAGCCGAGCAGGGTGACCAGTTCACCTTCCCGCACGACGAGCGAAACACCGTGCAGCGCTTCAATCCTGCCGTAGTGGACGACGACGTCGCGGACCTCCAGCAGCACCGGCCGCGGGTCGAGATCGGCGGATTCAGAGCTGGTCATCGGGCACCCCCAGGTAAGCGGCGATGACCTTCGGGTCCTCGCGAATCTCGGCCGGCAGGCCCTCGGCGATCTTGCGCCCGAACTCCAGCACCACGATCCGGTCGGTGACGCCCATGACCAACCGCATGTCGTGTTCGATCAGCAGCACGGTGTAGCCGTCGTCCCGGATGGCCTGGATCAGTTCGATGAGCGCGGACTTCTCGCTCGGGTTGAAGCCGGCCGCGGGCTCGTCCAGGCACAGCAGTTTCGGTTCGGTGGCCAGGGCCCGGGCGATCTCCAGACGGCGCTGGTCACCGTAGGACAGGTTCCGCGCCTTCTCCTCGCCGCGGTGTGCGATCCCGACGAATTGCAGTAGCGCAGCGGCACGTTCGATGGCGTCGCGTTCCTCGCGGCGGTGCCGCGTGGTGCGCAGCAGCGCGCCGGGGACCGACGTCTTGTGCCGGGCATCAGTGCCGACGACGACGTTCTCCAGCGCCGTCATCTCGCCCCACAGCCGGATGTTCTGGAAGGTGCGTGCGATGCCGCGCCGGGTGATCTCGTGGCGCTTGATCTTGCCGAGCGGGGCGCCGTCGAACGTCACCGAGCCGGATGACGGCCGGTACACGCCGGTGATCGCGTTGAAGCACGTGGTCTTGCCGGCGCCGTTGGGCCCGATGAGACCGAGAATCTCGCCGCGCCGGATGTCGAACGTCACCGAGTCGAGCGCGGTGAGCCCACCGAACTTGACGGTGAGATCGGTTGTCGCCAAGAGCTTCTCACCCTCGGCGACCTGCACGTCACGGTGCAGGGCGGCGAGCTCCTCGTCGGGCGCCGGCTCGACCGTGTCGCTCATGCCGCCGCCTTCGATTCGTCGGCATTGCGCAGCAGCCGGCGCGCCGACTTCCCGTACGCCAGCAACTGCTGGCGTACCGGGAACAGGCCCTGCGGCCGGAAGATCATCAGCACCACCAGAGCAAGGCCGAAGAACAGGTACTTGAGGTCACCGAGGTTGATGCCGAGCACATGCACCCCGAGCAGCCGGTTCGGCAGGTAGACGATGATGAACGCACCGAGGATCACGCCGAGCTTGTTGCCCTGCCCACCGAGGACCACCGCGCAGAGGAACAGCATCGAGTTGATGATGTTGAAGGTGGGCGGCGCGACGTACTGAACCTGGCCGGCATAGAGCGCGCCGGACAGGCCGCCGATGCCCGCGCCGATGACGAATGCCCACAGCTTGAACTTGAAAGTGTTGACGCCCATGACTTCCGCGGCGTCCTCGTCCTCGCGGATGGCGACCCACGCGCGCCCGACGCGGCTGCGTTCCAGGTTGCCGACGAGCAGCAGGATGCCGACCATGAGCGCCAGGCCGAGCCAGAACCACCAGGTGCCGTAGTTGGCCTGACCGGCCGAGTTACCGCTGGAGAACACGCCGTTGGGCAGGGCCGCGTTTTCCCCCACGCGCGGATAGGCGATCTGATTGAGGCCGCGGGCACCGTTGGTGAGGTCGGAGAGGTTGTCGGCCAGGAGCCGGATGATCTCGCCGAATCCCAGCGTGACGATGGCGAGGTAGTCGCCGCGCAGGCGCAGCGTCGGGATACCCAGCACCAGGCCCGCCATGGCGGTGACCGCCATGGCAAGTGGCACGCACGCCAGCCAGGCCCAGTCCTTGTCGAGGAATCCGTTGACCCCGACCTGGTTCCAGGGGCTGTCGGGACTGGTTAGCAGCGCGACGGTGTAGGCGCCGACGGCGTAGAACCCGACATAACCGAGATCGAGCAATCCAGCTTGGCCCACAACGACATTGAGGCCGATCGCGATGATCGCCACCATGGCGAACTGCGCCATGGTGCCACCGAAGCTGATGCCGGGCGTGTTGAGGAACGACGGGGTGTGCAGCGGCAGGTACGCCACCAGAATGAACACGAAGACGCCGAAGCACCATTTCGCCGGCCTCGACTGTTGATCCCACCATTGCCGGATCTGGTCACCGGGTGCCAGCAGGTACCTGGCACGGCCATCGTTTCGATGCTGAGCGCTCATGCTCGTGCCTTCCCGAGACTTTCACCGAGTATCCCGGTAGGACGGATCAGCAGCACCAGCACGAGGAGGACGAATGCCACCACGTCGCGCCATTGGGTGCCGAAGAACGCCTGGCCGTAGTTCTCCATGATGCCGAGGATCAGCCCACCGAGCAGCGCGCCCCGCAGGTTGCCGATGCCGCCGAGCACCGCGGCCGAGAATGCCTTGATGCCCAACAGGAATCCGCCCGAGTAGATGATGCCCTGCGGCACCTTCAGGGTGTAGAGCAGCGCGGCGGCGCCCGCCAGCAGGCCGCCGATGAGGAACGTCGTCATGATGATGCGCTCCCGGGACACGCCCATGAGGGTGGCGGTCGTCGGGTCCTGCGCGACGGCACGGATGCCACGGCCGAACTTGGTGCGGCCCAGCGCGATATCGGTCAGCAGTGCCAGCACGATCGCGGCCACCACGATGACGATGGTGACGTTCGAGATGTTCGCACTGAACAGCGTGAACTGCGTCTTGGGCTGCACCAGGATGATGGGCTGTTGGGCGTTACTGCCACCAAATCCTTTGAGAATCTTCGGCAGTACGAAGTGCACGAACTCCTGCAGGACAAACGACATGCCGATCGCGGTGATGAGGAACGTCAGCCCGCGCGCGTTGCGGCGGCGCAACGGCCGGTACGCCACGACCTCCAGTCCGACGGCGGCGGCGCCCGACACGAGCATCGCGACGAGAGCCGCCACGCCCAGATAGACGACCGTCAACCCGATGCCGAGGTTGTAGGCATTACCGCTCGGCTTGAAACCGAGGATGATCTCCAGCGCGAAGTACGCGCCGAACATCCCGAGCATGAAGATCTCGGAGTGCGCGAAGTTGATCAGTCGCAGCACACCGAACACCAGCGTGTAGCCGACCGCGACGAGGGCATAGATGGCGCCCCACGACAGCCCGTCAATCGTCAACTGCCAGAACCCGTTCACCAGGTTGTCGACGTTGAAATTGATGTTGGCCGCGGTGCACACGTATTGGCCGACGCAGTCGGATGTCATCGGGTGGCGGCTCCTCGGTTATCGCGGTGGTGACAGTCCAGGAACGACGACGCGCCCGGCACTGGGTCCGGACGCGTCGTCGCCTGCAGGTTCCTACTGGACCTTGTAGATCCAGATCAGGTTGGTGGTCAGCTCACCCTTGTTGTTCCACTGGTACTTGCGCGCCACGCCCTGACCTTCGTACTTGGTCACGAAGTCCAGTAGTGCGGGCCGGGTGACGGCGCCGGAGTCGATGCCCTTGACCAGGATGGTGCCCAGGTCGTAGCCCTCGGTGCTGTAGGTGCCGGGCTCCTGGCCGAACTTCTTGGTGTACTCCTCGGCGAACTGCTTGCTCGCCGGGCCGCACGGGCAGGACAGGATGGCGCCCTTGGTGGCCTCGCCGCCCTGCTTGACGAACTCGGGGTCCTTCGTGCCGTCGGCGCTGGCGAACGTCGCGGTCACGCCGCCGTCCTTGAGCTGCTGCGCGAACGTCGCGGCCTCGGCGTAATACCCGCTGTAGAAGATCGCGTCCGGCGCCGCGCCCTTGATCTGTGTGACCGCGGCCGAGAAGTCCTTGTCGCCCTTCTTGACCGAGATGTTGCACGCCGAATCCGCGACCGGTCCGAGCGTGGTACGCACAGCGGTGGCCAGGCCCAGGCCGTAGTCGGTGCTGTCGTCGACGACGCAGACCTTCTTGTACTTGAGCGTGTTCTTCAGGTAGTTCGCGACCGACGGGCCCTGCACACCGTCGTTGGCGAGGCCGCGGAAGAAGGTCTTCCAGCCGTTCTCGCTCAGCGTCACGTTGGTGGCCGAGGCGGTGGCCGCGACCAGGCCGGCCTGGTCGAAGACCGTGCCGGTGGCCTTGGTCTCGCCGGAGAAGGCGGGGCCGACCAGGCCGATGGTGAACTTGTCGTCGACGATCTGCGGCGCGATGCCCGTCGCCTTCTGGGGGTCGCCCTCGGTGTCGAACGTCTTGAGCGTCACCTGGCAGCCGGGGTTCGCCGCGTTGTGCTTGTCGATGGCGAGTTGCACGCCGTCCTTGATGTTGATGCCCAGAGCGGCATCGGGGCCGTTCAGCGCACCGGCCATCGCGATGGAGACCGGCGGGCACGTGGCCTTGCCGTCACCGGCGGGATCCGCCGGGGTCGCGCCGCCGGCGGCCTTGATCTCCGCGCCGTTCTCGTCGATCTGCACCTGTTCGACGATCTTGAGATTCGAGCCGGCCGCGCCGCTCTGCTTCGGATCAGACTGGCTGCAGCCAGCCACACCGAACACGATCAGACCGGCACTGCCGACTGCAAGAGCATTCCGAGCTACGCGACTGCGCACGCTTCACCTCCGGGTCATGGTTACGTGGCACCGGATGTCGACCTGACTCTTCGCAGGTGGGCCCGACGTCCGCTACTTCGCGTAGACAGTAACCAACACGGCGCGGCGATACTCGCTGTTGAGCGATGCTCGCCAACGTTGTCTCCGGCGGACCTGTGTAAATGCTGCGGCCCGAAACACAGAGTTAACGGGAGGCGCCTTGGCGACTCAGTCGGCTGACGGCTCTGTCGCTTCCGCGGCCGGCGGATCCAGCGTCTCGACGACGACCTCGGCCACCCGTTTCATCGTGGTGCGGCGGTCCATCGCGGCCCGCTGAATCCACTTGAACGCCTCGGGTTCGCTCATGCCCTGCTTGGTCTGCAGGATGCCTTTGGCCCGCTCGACGAGCTTGCGGGTCTCGAGCCGGTCGGACAGCGACAGGACTTCGTTCTCCAGAGCCGTCAGCTCACCGAAGCGGCTGACCGCGACCTCGATGGCCGGCACCAGGTCGGTGATGGAGAACGGCTTGACCAGGTAGGCCATGGCACCCGCATCACGGGCCCGTTCAACCAGCTCACGCTGCGAAAACGCGGTCAGGATAACGATGGGTGCGATGCGCTTGGCGGCGATCTCCGACGCCGCGTCGATGCCGTCGCGGCGCGGCATCTTCACGTCCATGATCACCAGATCCGGCTTCAGCTGCTCGGCGAGCTCGACGGCCTCTTGGCCGTCGCCGGCCTCGCCGACGATCTCGTAGCCCTCCTCGCGGAGCATCTCCGCCAGGTCCAGCCGGATGAGCGCCTCATCCTCGGCCACGAGAACACGGCGCGGTGTGACGTCATCAGTTGTTGGCCCGGTCATCCCCATATTGTCGCGTGAGGTGGCCGATGAGGCGACCTCGGGGCGCGGCGTGGCCGCCAGAATCACATCAACTATGGTGGTACACCGCACCGCTAAACGCCCTCGTATCCCAACTGGCAGAGGAAACGGATTCAAAACCCGTGCAGTGTGAGTTCGAATCTCACCGAGGGCACCAAATCTCGCCGCTAAACTGCACGCATGGGGGCACTGCGAGTCACTGCGGATGGACTGTTCGCCGTTGCCGGTCAACTCGAGCAGCATGCCCAAGCGCTGTCGGCACACGTCATCAGTGGCGCCGTGCTGCCCGACGGCCAGTCCACCGCCGATGTCGTCGCCGAAATCCAGTCGCGCGTCGATGCGGCATCCGCCGCACACGCCGAACGCATCTGGTCTGTTGCGTCCTCCCTGACCGCCGCCGGACGTGCTTATACCGCCTCCGACAGCTCCGCCTCGGCAGCATTGGCGGAATAGCCTTGATGGCCGAACTCGAGTTGCCGACACTCGCACAGATCACCGATTGGGATGTCCAGCACCTGGTCGACGCTGCTGCCGAATGGAACAAGACCGCCGACCTCTGGGAGAACTCGTTCCACGACGTCTGGCAGGGCACCCTGCGTCCCGGCGGCACCACGTGGGAAGGCAGCGCCGCGGAGAACGCGCAAGACATCGCCTGGCGCGATCTGGTCAAGGTCCGCGGATCGGCCGACGCTCTGCGGACCGCCGCCAACATCGCCCACACGGGGGCGTCGTCGCTGTCCGATGTCAAACGTCTGGCGCTCAACGCAATTGACGAAGCACGCACCAACGAGTTCACCGTCGCCGAAGACCTGTCGGTGAACGAAGTCCGGTACCGGTTTGTGGCCAGGGAACGCGAATCACGCGAGTCGCTGGCTGACGACCACTCCGCTGACATCCGGCACTTCGCCGCGAATCTCGTTGCGCTGGACCGTGATATCGCGCACCGACTGCGGGCCACCATGTCCGGGATCGGCGCCCCGATCTATTCGGTCTGAGCTGCCGGCCTGCGCCGTTCAGCGTGAGCGCCTCCCCGGCGCATGACGCGCCAGGGAGGCTCCGCCCAGACCCGGACTATGCGCCCTGATGCTGGTGTGACTTGGCGTCGGTGGACGAGGTCTTACCACCGGTCTCGTTGTCGGACCGGCCCGTCGGCTTCGACGGTTCGGCGGCAGCGGGGGCCGGCTTCTTCGCCTTGCCCGGCTTCTTGCCCGGCTTAACCTTGGCGCCCGGCTTGTCGCCGGCCTTGCCATCGGTCGACTTGTCCTGGGCCGCGCCGTCTTTGGCCGGCTTCTTGGACTCGTTGGCAACCTTGGGCTCCGTCGACGCAGGCGAATCCGTCTGCGGCGTTTCGGCTTTCGGGGTTTCGGCCTGGGGCGTGTCAACCTTCGGCGGGTCAACCTTCGGCGTCTCCACCTTGGGGGTCTCGACCTTGACGTCGGGGGTGGTCTCGTCGACCTTCGGGGTCTCTGTCTTGTCTTCGGTCTTGGTATCAACAGCCTTGGTATCAACGGCCTTGGTGTCAACGGTCTTGGTATCGACGGCCTTCGTATCGACTGCCGCGGTATCGACTGCCCCGGCCGCTTCGTGCTCGACGGCATCGACCGCCTTGACGTCGGACTCCGACTTGTCGCCGGCTTTCACGTGGTCGACAGTGCCCTTCGAATCGCCCACCTGAGATTTGAGCTCGGTCGCGGCCCGGTTGGCGGCCGCGAGAGAATCCACACTGATCGAGGCGGCGGCAGGTGCCAGGCCGGCGGTCGTAGTCGGTTGCGCCGCAGCCGGTTTGAAGATTCCCGACAGCAGGCTCTGGAATGCCTTGACAGCGTTGCTGAACGCGGTCTGCAGTGATGTCGTGAACGATGCGAATGCCTTCTGGAACTGAGCAACCGCCTTCTGGATCAATTCGGCCAGTGTCACGATCGGCGCGACGATGACGGGCGGCAGACCGATGGCGTCAGAGATCACTTTCACGGCCAGCTTCGCCGTCCAGTCGGCTTGGAAGATGCCGTAGCCGGTGTCCGTACCAGGCACGCCGTCGCGGGTGGTGTAGATGAACAACGGTCCGGTGTAGGTCAGCGCCCGCCAGGTGGTGATGAAGTCCTGGATGAAATCGGCCTGCTGCTGGTTACTGGTCGGGTCGACGACGCCGAGTTTGTCGAGCACGGTTTGGAAGCCATACTCGGTGGCCCAGATCAGCTTTTGACCATCACCGTTCTGCACCATGATCGCTCGCATCTGCTGGACCTGGTACAGCGCCGAGAACGGATTCAAGGCACCGCCCTGCGAGAACTTCAGCACCTGGTTGAACTCGTACGGGTGAACCGAGATGGCATCGAAAAAGCCTTTGGCCCCAGCGGCATACATCGCGGCGAGGAAGGTCTGCGGTGACGACGTGAGACCGAAGAAGTCCTGCAGCGGAGCCAGCGCGCCGGCGATGACCGTGGACGTCGGGTCCACACCTCCGGTCCCGTTGACACCCTTGAGAGTGGTGTAGACGGCCTTCAGGATGGCGGTGTACCGGACGGGGTCCATCGGCTGGAAGAAGCTGGCGCTGTTGGGCTCGTTCCAGACCTCGTACGCGGAGATGACGTCGCCATACCGGGTCGCCACCTGCTTCACGAAGTCTGCATAGACCGCGGGATCGGGCGCGCCTGCACCCGGGATCGTGCCGCTCGGCGCCGCCCATAGGGGCGTGTGGCTGATGACCGCCAGCACACCCATGTTGTGGGCGCGAGCGGCATTCATCACGTTGTTCATCAGGGTCCAGTTGGCGTCATTCGCCAGATCATTCGGACCCGTCATCTTGATCAGCGCCCACGGGACGAAGACCCGGACGTTCTGCACACCGATGCTCTGCAGCTGGGTCAAGGTCTTGTCGATGTCCGCCGGAGACAGTCCATAAAGGCTCGAATCGGCGATGCCGATGCTCGACGAATTCGGGTCGATCTCGGCGGTGGGTGTGACGTCGACCGCGACCGACCGGGGCGACGCCGGCGTCACTTGGCTGTAGGTGCAGATGACGGCCAACGGCATCAATACGACAACGACCCTCAACATGAGAGCACGGACCAGACGTTTCATCGCAGTCCCCTTTCCGCCCTGCCGCCGCCCCTCGGCGATGACTCGTGGCAGTTAATTTACTGCCGCGACAACAACGAAATACATGCAAATCCGAAATCTCATAGAAATAATCTGGCCGTGCATTTCAGGCAAATATAGAGCTACCCTAAATACTTTTGGTATGTTCTCATACAGCTAATCAATATCGGTTTGCAAATTCGCTATAAGCAAGGATTTTTCAGCCATTTACCCAGTTCAGATGCGAACCGCGAAGCAAGAAGACACCATTCGACGCAACTGTAGAATACTTGGCAATTTTGATATTGATCGGTGTCGTACCCATTTTTCGGTGACGGCGAAGAAACACCTGACATCGTTGAATGTCGCACTCCGGGAAGCCTCCGTAATGGCCACAGCAACTGGCCATTACGGGGTCCCGCCACGACCCCGACGGCCGCACCCGAGGGACCACGGCGGCCCGCGGTTTCGCCGTCAGCGGAGTATCCGCAGGCGACCATCAAATCCGGCCCTGCACGTCTACCCTTAGATCCATGGCGATCATGGGCGACGCTCGCCTCGCCGGTGGTACCGCGAACCCGGCCAGCGCAGAGTTGGTCGCTGCCGTGCGCCGTTCCGTGTGTGTGCCGACCGCGACGGTCCGCGAGTGCCTTCGCCCCGACGCCGACACCCTGAGCCCGACTGTCGCCCGCAGCCGACGCATCCTCACCCGCACCAGCCGGCTCGGCACCATCCTGAGCGTCTTCTTCGCCTTCCAGGCGTTGTCCACCGGGCCGCATGCGATGTGGATCAGCGGGGTGAACCTGGCCAGCGCAGCGCTGTTCCTGCTCGTCCCGACGCTCTACCGGTTCGGTGAACTGGTCGCCCCAGCGGCGTTCGTCCTCATCGCCTACACCTCGGTCACCGTCGTGACCATCGATATCGGCACCGGTTCCGGCATCCTGCTGTATTTCGCTGTGGCAGGCGCAATCACGCTGCTCATCGTGGGGCTGGAACACCTCGCATTCGCCGCCGTCGTCGCCGCGGTCGGCATCGTCACCGCGACCATTCTGGAATTCACGGTGCCGGCACACACCGGCGCACAGACCGAGCTGGAAAGCCGGGTGTCGTTCGTCATCACGGCGGTATCCGGCTGTCTGATCGTGATGGCGACCGTCTGGTCCGTCCTGCGCGAGAACGCCATCGCCCAACGCGCCATCCAGGCCGAGTATCTCCGGTCAGAGACGCTGCTGGCCAACATTCTCCCGGAGTCCATCGCGCAGCGACTCAAGGATCCGGCGCACACGGTGATCGCCGACAAATTCGATGATGCCTCAGTTCTTTTCGCCGATATCGCCGGATACACCCAACGCGCCAGCGACACCGCTCCCGCCGATCTGGTCCAGTTCCTGGACACCCTGTACACCGGCCTGGACGCGCTGGTCGACCGGCACGGCTTGGAGAAGGTCAAGACGAGCGGTGACTCCTACATGGTGGTCAGCGGCATACCGCACGGCCGCGCCGATCACCTCGAGGCACTGGCCTGCCTGGCCCTGGACTTCGCCGATGAAGTCCGCGAACTGACCGATCCCAAGGGACGCCCCGTCCCGGTCCGCATCGGTATCGCCGCGGGGCCGGTGGTCGCCGGTGTGGTGGGGTCCCGCAAGTTCTTCTACGACGTGTGGGGCGACGCCGTCAACGTGGCGTCCCGCATGGAGAGCACCGACGTCGCCGGACGAATCCAGGTGCCGCACAACGTATATGAACGCCTCCAGCATGCCTACGAATTCGAGGAGCGCGGCGAGATCGACGTCAAGGGCAAGGGGCTGATGCACACCTGGTACCTCGTCGGGCGGCTGTCCGCGGCCGGCTCGTCACGGGCCGACGGCGCTCAGTCCAGGCCGTGCTCGATCGCGTAGCGCGCTGCTTCCACCCGATTGGCGACCTGCAGCTTGCGGAACGTCGCCTGCACGTGGTTCTCGACGGTGCGGTGGCTCAAGGTCAGCCGTTCGGCGATCTGCTTGGCGGTCAACCCTTTTGCCACGTAGCGGAGGATCTCGGTCTCCCGCTCTGTCAGGCCCGCGGCCGGATCCGCGCCCGGCGCCTTGGCCATGCGCCGGTGCTCCCCCAGCACCAGCCCGGCCAGCCCCGGGGTGAACACCGCACGTCCGTCGCCGGTCGCGCGCACCGCGTCGGCCAGCTCCGCCTTTGACGCGCTCTTGACCAGATACCCGGTGGCACCGGCCTTCACGGCCTCCAGCACGTCGTCGCGCTCGTCGGACGCCGACAGCACCAGCACCCGGCTGGCCGGCGACACCGCAAGCACCTGGATGGTCGCCTCGACACCGCTGCCGTCGGACAGCCGCATGTCCATCACCACCACCTGGGGCTTGACCACCGCGGCCCGACGCCCCGCGGCGGCGACGCCGTCGGCGGTGGCCACCACGGTGAAGCCGGAGTCTTCGAGATCACGGGCGACGGCGTCCCGCCAGATCGGGTGGTCATCGACCACCATGACCGTCAGCTGCGGCTCAGACATCTGCGGCCGCCGTCCTCGGCACTGTCAGCTCCCACTCCGTGCCCGCTCCCGGCGATGTCGTCAGCTCGGCCCCACCACCGAGTGATTCCATCCGTCCCACAATGGATTTCGTCACGCCCATATGCCCCTCCGCCGCAGCCTGCGCCAACCGTCCGTCGGCGATCCCCACCCCATCGTCGCGGATGCTCACCACGACCTGCTCCCCCAGGTCTTCGACAAGAACGAAGGCCCGGGCCTCTGGGCCGGCGTGCGCGGCCGTGTTGCCCAGCACGTTGGCGACCGCGGCATCGAGTTCGCCCGCGACAGCGGCATCGAGCAGCACCGGATCCGGCGGCACACTCACCGCGACGCGATCACCCGCACGGGCGCGGAGCATCTCCCCGACGTCGACCAGACCACCCGTCGTCTCGTCCAGGCCGGAACTGACCAGCCGGCGCAACGCCCGTTCCTGCTCGCCGGCCAGCTGTGCGAGTTCCGTTGTCTCGCCGCCGATTTCCCGTCCCTTACGAGCCACCAGCGCCAGCACCTGGATGGCGCCGTCGTGCACCTGCCGCGACAGCCGTTCGCGCTCGGCGGTCGCCGCCGCCAATCGGATCGCGCGCTGCAACTCCGCGTGGGCCCGGCGGGCGGTCTGCGCGGCCATCCCGACCGCGAGGCCCGCTGCCAACTCGATGACGAGTGTCGCCTGTCGCCCCAGATTGGGGTCGAAGTACCCCTTGAGCACCGCGCCTGCCGCCGTCACCAGTAGGCCGACGCCCATGCCGGCCACCGGGCCCAGCTGGATGGCCGCCGACAACGTCGCGTTGGTGGCCCACAACGTCGTCGGCCACGATTGGTTGCCGGCGATCCACGCCGGGGACGCCACCAGTTCGGTCGACAACACCAGCAGGACGACAACCAGTACCTCGGCCAGCACCCAGGACTTCCGCCGGCCGAAGCCTCTCAGATAGGCCACCGCACACGCCAGGCTCCAGGCCATGAGGACCCCGAACAGTACCCACGTCACGCCGGGGTGCCGCAGATCGTCATTCACCGCGAGCTGAAAGCCCAATGCGTACAGGCAGCTGAGCAACCGGAAGCCCTGCGCCGCCCGCCACAGCGGGGCGGCCGGGTCCGGTGCTGAGTCCGGTTCTGCAGCTTGGTCCACAGCCACTACATCACTTTGGACAGGAATGCCTTCGTGCGTTCATGTTTCGGGTCGGCCATCACCTCACGAGGGATGCCGCGCTCGACCACCACGCCGCCGTCCATGAACACCAGCTGGTCGGCGACCTCGCGGGCGAAACCCATCTCGTGGGTGACGACGACCATCGTCATGCCCTGCTGGGCAAGATTCTTCATGACCGCGAGGACGTCGCCGACGAGTTCCGGGTCGAGCGCCGAGGTCGGTTCGTCGAACAGCATCAGCTTGGGTTCCATCGCCAACGCGCGGGCGATGGCGACCCGCTGCTGCTGGCCGCCGGACAGCTGAGCCGGATACGCGTCGGCCTTGCTGGACAACCCGACCTGATCGAGCAGATCGCGCGCACGGCGCACCGCCGCATCGCGCTTGACACCCTTGACGTGGACCGGCGCCTCGACGATGTTCTCCAGTGCGGTCCGGTGCGGGAACAGATTGAAATGCTGGAAGACCATGCCGACGTCACGGCGCTGGCGGGCGGCGTCCTTGGGCGGGAGTTCGTGCAGCTTGCCGCCCCGCTCGCGGTAACCGACCAGCTCCTCGTCGACGTACAACCGCCCGGCGCTGACCTGCTCGAGGTGGTTGATACAGCGCAGGAATGTCGACTTGCCGGAGCCGGACGGGCCGACGAGCACGAGGACCTGTCCCCGCTCGACTTCCAGTGAGACACCCTTCAGCACATCCAGGGCACCGAAGCTCTTGCACACCTGCTCGGCGCGCACCATGGGCGTCATGCGGGCACCCCTCCGTGCTCACCTAGCTGCGCGAGGGCAAGGGCCTCAAGCTGTTTGGAGGTCAACTTGCGGGAAGCGCCGCGGGAGAAGTACCGCTCCAGGTAGAACTGTCCGACCATCAGCAAGCTGGTGATGACCAGGTACCAGGTGGCGGCCACCAGCAGCAGCGGGATGGGCTGGAAGATGACCGCCGAGATGTCGCGCGTGCGCGTGTAGAGCTCGAGGGTGTACGGCACCGCTGTGACCAGCGACGTGGTTTTGAGCATGCTGATGAGCTCGTTGCCGGTGGGCGGCACGATGACGCGCATCGCCTGGGGAAGGACGGTGCGCCGCATGGTCATCGACCACGACATGCCCAGCGCGACCGACGCCTCGGTCTGCCCCTCCGGGACGGAAATGATTCCGGCACGGATGATTTCGGCCATGTAGGCGGCTTCGTTGAGACCCAGGCCGATGAAGGCCATCTCGAAGGCCAGCGAAAGTCCCTGCAACTGGATGTGAAAGAGCGACGGGCCGAACGGCACGCCGATCTGGATGCTCTGGTAGATCGACGGGAACAGGCCCCAGAACACCAGCTGCACGTACACCGGGGTGCCCCGGAAAATCCACAGATAGCCCCACGCGACCGCGCGGAACACCGGGTTGGGCGAGAGCCGCATCACCGCCAGGAGGACACCGAGCACCAAGCCGATCGCCATCGCGTAGACAGTGAGCTGCACCGTGTTCCACGCCGCCTCGGCCACCCGCTCGTCGAGCAGGTACTTGAGGTAGGTCTGCCAGCCGTACGCGGGATTGGTCGCGGCGCCGTAGACGAACAGGCCGGCGATGACGAGGATCGCAATGGCCCCCACCCACCGCCACGGATGTCGCAGCGGTACCGCGTCGATGGCAGCTGGACCGTGCGGGTCTGCCGCCGACTCAGCTTTGATCACGTCAGCTGGTGGCCCCGTTGACGACCGGCTTGTCGATCATCCCGGCCTGCACACCCCAGCTGGAAGCGATCTGCTTGTAGGTGCCGTTGTCGATGAGGTGCTGCAGCGCCTGCAACAACGACTGGGCCAGCGGCGAACCCTTCTTCACCGGCCAGCCGTACGGCGACGAGTCGAACACCTCACCCGCCTGCACGAGCTTGCCGCCTGTCTGCTTGATGGCCCACAGCGTCACGGGCGAATCGGCGGACATGGCGTCAGCCTGGCCCACGACGACGGCGTTCGCGGCCTGGTCCTGGTTGTCGAACTTCACCACATCGATCGGCGGCTTGCCGGCGTCGGTGCAGGCCTTGGTCTTGGCGGGCAGTTCTTCGGTGTCCTGCACCGTGGTCGATTCGACGGCGACCTTCTTGCCACAGGCATTGTTCGGGTCGATCTGGCCGCCCGCGCGCTGCGCCCACAGGCTGCCTGCCGAGAAGTAGGTCACGAAATCGACCTGCTGCTCACGCTGCTTGCTGTCGGTGAAGGACGACATCCCCACGTTGTAGGTGCCGGCCTGGATCGCCGGGATGATCTTGGAGAAGTCGGACTCCTCGCGGTAGTCGACCGTCAGACCGAGCGTCTGGGCGATGGCGTTCATCAGGTCGACGTCGAATCCGACGACCTTGCCGGTGCTCGGATCCTTGTACTCGTTGGGCGCGTACGGGATGTTCACGCCGACGATCAGCTTGCCGCTGGATTTGATGGCCTCGGGCACCGTGTTGGCGATCGACTCGACCTTGGCGGCGGGAGCCGCCGACGAACTGGACGCGGGCGATGCGGATTCGGTGTTCTTCGTGCAGCCCGACAGCGCCACCGCGCTGCTGGCAGCCACCACCACCGCAATGCGCCACGTCGTGCCCCGAACGGACTGACTCACACCTGACACGTTGCCTCTTTCTTAGTGCTTCACTCTGTCCCGACCACGCCTGCCATGCCGCAGCGCCACCGCGCATCGGAGCGCCCGCGTTGGGAGCACCTTATCGGCACCGTGGTCCACAAGCAGCCCAATCGTCAGTTGTCCACCTCTGGAACCAACGAAAAACAGTGATGTCCGAACCCGGTTGCAGCCACCGTCAAATATGTGAGACTGCGTCAATGACGACCCCAACTCCGCCAAGTTTGTTGCAGCACCTGTGGAAAGCCGAGCTCATCGCGGGCCTGATCTCCGTGGTCCTGGGCGCAGCCGTGCTGGCTCAGCCTGGCATCTCGGTCGCGGTGGCGGCCATCTTCTTCGGCGCCTACCTGCTCGTCACCGGCATCGGCCAAGTGGTGTTCGCGTTCAGCCTGCACGTCGCGGCCGGTGGACGGGTACTGGCGTTCATCAGTGGCGCCGCGTCACTGGTGCTCGCGGTGCTGGCGTTCCGCCATATCGGCGATGCCGTACTGCTGCTGGCGATCTGGATCGGCATCGGCTTCATCTTCCGCGGGGTGGCCACCACGGTGTCGGCGATCAGTGATCCCGGCCTGCCCGGCCGCGGCTGGAACATCTTTCTCGGCATCATCAGCCTGATCGCCGGTTTCGTGGTGCTGGGCTCCCCGATCGAGTCGATCGGCACGCTGGCGCTGGTGACGGGCATCTGGCTGGTGGTCACCGGTATCGCCGAAGTGATCACCGCATTCGGAATCCGCAAGGGCGCCAAGGCCGTTGACAATGCCATCAACGGAGCGCCGACCAACGCCTGAGTCCGCTGACCGCCTGCGATTGGGTGGCCGGGCGCACGTGTGCGCCTGGCCACACAATTCGCTGCACTCCAGGTCTGGACCGTCGCACAGATGAACTACTACAGTAAGTCGTAGACCAATCCCTCCGGCTCGGGGAAGGCCCCATGGACGCACTGGACGTATCGAGGTGGCAGTTCGGGATCACCACCGTCTACCACTTCATCCTGGTCCCGCTCACCATCGGCCTCGCGCCGCTGCTCGCGGTCATGCAGACCATCTGGGTGGTGACCGGTAATCCGGCCTGGTACCGACTGACCAAGTTCTTCGGCAAACTGTTCCTGATCAACTTCGCTCTCGGCGTGGCCACCGGCATCGTGCAGGAATTCCAGTTCGGGATGAACTGGAGTGAGTACTCACGATTCGTCGGCGACGTGTTCGGCGCACCGCTGGCCCTGGAGGGCCTCGCGGCGTTCTTCTTTGAATCCACCTTCATCGGCCTGTGGATCTTCGGCTGGACCAAGCTGCCCCGCCTGGTGCACCTCGCGTGCATCTGGATCGTCGCGTTCGGCGTGAACGCGTCCGCGTTCTTCATCATCTCGGCCAACTCGTTCATGCAGCATCCCGTTGGCGCGCACTACAACCCGGAGACCGGCCGGGCGGAGCTGACCAGCATCTGGGAGCTGCTGACCAACAACACCGGTATCGCGGCGTTCACGCATACGGTCGGCGGCGCCATCTTGACCGCCTCCACCTTCGTGGCGGCCATCAGCGCCTGGTGGATGGTGCGCAGCGGCAACACCGAGGAATCACGCACCATGTTCCGCCCCGCCGCCATGCTGGGCTGTTGCGTCGCGCTGGTCGCGGCCGCCTCGCTCACGCTCACCGGCGACGCCCAGGGCAAGCTGATGTTCGTCCAGCAGCCCATGAAGATGGCCTCGGCAGAATCGTTGTGCCACACCGAGACCGACCCGGACTTCTCGGTGCTGACCATCGGCACCCACAACAACTGCGACAGCGTCACACACGTCATCGAGGTGCCGTACGTGCTCCCCTTCCTGGCCGAGAGCAAGTTCGAGGGCGTTCGCCTGGAAGGCGTGCAGGATCTGCAGAAGGAGTACGTGGCCAAGTACGGTCCCGGTGACTACCGGCCCAATCTGTTCGTCACCTACTGGTCGTTCCGCATGATGATCGGATTGCTGGCCTTCCCAGGGCTTTTCGCGCTCACCACACTGTGGCTGACGCGCCGCGGCCGGATCCCCACCCAGCGCTGGCTCAGCATCTTCGCCCTCGTGACACTGCCCATGCCGTTCCTGGCCAACAGCGCCGGCTGGGTGTTCACCGAGATGGGCCGGCAGCCCTGGGTGGTCGCCGCCAACCCGACCGGCGACCCGAACCTGCACCTGACCATCCGGCAGGGCGTTTCGGCGCACAGCGCGGGCACGGTCTGGATCTCACTGATCACCTTCACCGCGCTCTATGCCCTGCTCGCCGCCGTCTGGTTCTGGCTGATCCGCCGTTACACGCTGGAAGGGCCGCTGGAACACGACGCCGAACCGGCGCCACCCACCCCACCCGACAGCGACGACGTCGCCCCACTGTCGTTCGCGTACTAGGAGGGGCAGCCATGGCACTTCAGCATCTCTGGTTCATCATCCTGGCCGCGCTGTTCCTGGGCTTCTTCGTCCTGGAGGGGTTCGACTTCGGCGTCGGCATGCTCATGGCGTTCTTCGGCCGTGCCGCCGGCGGTGACGAGGAGAACGCGGAGCAGCACCGCCGTGCCGCACTGAACACCATCGGGCCGGTGTGGGACGGCAACGAGGTCTGGATCATCACCGCGGGCGCGGCGATGTTCGCAGCGTTCCCCGGCATGTACGCCACCCTGTTCTCGGGCCTCTACCTGCCGCTGCTGGCGATCCTGGTCGGCATGATCGTGCGGGTCTGCGCCATCGAATGGCGTGGCAAGATCGACGATCCGCGGTGGCGCCGGTGGGCCGACATCGGCATCGCCCTCGGGTCGTGGCTGCCCGCCGTACTGTGGGGCGTGGCATTCGCCTCGATCCTGCGCGGCCTCCCCGTCGACGCCCACCATCAGATTCAATTGTCGGCCGGCGACGTGCTGAACCCGTATTCGCTGCTCGGCGGTATCGCCACGGCGGGCCTGTTCGCGTTCCACGGCGCGGTGTTCGTCACGCTCAAAACCGAAGGGGCCGTGCATGATGACGCGCGCCGCTTCGCCACCCGACTGACCGTTCCGGTGACCGTGATCGTCGCCGCGTTCGGCATCTGGACCCAGCTGGCCTACGGCAACGACGTCACCTGGATAGCACTGGGAGTCGCTGTGGTGGCACAGCTTTCGGCCGTCCGGTTGGTATGGACGCGCCGTGCCGACGGTTGGGCGTTCGCCGCGACGGCGATCGTCGTGGCCGCTGTGGTCGCACTGCTGTTCAGCTGCCTCTACCCGAATCTGATTCCGTCGACTCTCGACCCCGCGTGGAGCCTGACCATCCACAACGCGTCGTCCTCGCCGTACACCCTCAAGGTGATGACCTGGGCCGCGCTGCTGTTCACGCCGCTGGTGATCGGATATCAGGGGTGGACGTACTGGGTCTTCCGGCAACGGATTTCGGCCGCGCACATCCCCGCCTCCATCGGGTTGTCCCGAAACGGCGGGCCGCACTGACGCGTTCGTCGACCAATCCCCGCATGACCGCCGGTCTGCGGCGGCATCTGGCTGCCACGGTCGGCAGCGGGGTCGTCATCACCGGCGCAGCGCTGGCGGCAGCCGTACTCACCGCGCAGGTGGTGGCCGGGGTCATCACGACCGGCGCACCGTTGTCGCACTGGATTCCTCAGCTACTGGCGCTCGCCGCGCTCTGGTCTCTGCGCGCCGGAGCCCAGTGGTGGCAGGCCAGGCTGAGCCAGCACGGCGCCACCGCGATGATCGCCGACCTCGACGCCCAGGTGCTCAGCGCCGTCACCGCGTTGCCGCCGCACCGTCGTCAGGCCGTGCACGACGAGGCCGCGATCCTGCTGACCCGCGGCCTCGACGGGCTGCGACCGTACTTCACTCGGTACCTGCCCGCGGTGGTCATGTCCGTATTGCTGACTCCGGCAGCCGTCATCGTGATCGCTTGGTACGACGTGAAATCCGCGCTGGTGGTGCTGATCGCACTGCCGCTCATCCCACTGTTCATGGTGCTGATCGGTGTCATGACGACCGAACGGTCCGCGGCCGCACTGGCCGCCATGGCCACCCTGCAGTCGCGACTGCTCGACCTCATCGCGGGTATTCCGACCCTGCGCGCCCTGAACCGTGCCGAAGGCGCCGCACCGCGCATCACCGAACTGTCCGACGCACACCGGCATTCGGCCCTGGCCACGCTGCGCATCGCGTTCCTGTCGGCGCTCGTCCTCGAATTGCTGGCGACGCTCGGAGTGGCGCTGGTCGCCGTCGGTGTCGGTCTACGGCTCGTCAGCGGCGGAGTCACCTTGCCGGTTGCCCTGACAGTCCTGCTGCTGGCGCCCGAGGTGTTCTGGCCGCTGCGCCGCGTCGGCGTGGAATTCCATGCGGCACAGGACGGCAAGGTCGCCTTCGGGCAGGCGTACCGGCTGCTGGAAGACGCCGGCCGACCGGAATCCGGCACCGCACAGATCGGGGCGCGGCCGACCATCGAGCTGGACCAGGTCAGCATCGAGGGACGCGACGGCCCGGCGCCACACAATCTGACGCTCCGGGCGGCGCCCGGCACGGTGACCGTGCTGACCGGGCCCAATGGCAGTGGGAAAAGCACAGCGCTGCAGGCAATTCTGGGGCTGACGACACCCGACGGCGGCCGGGTGCTGGTCAGCGATGACGAACACGGCTTCGACGTCGGCGCGCTGGACCGGCAGCGCTGGTGGCAACGGATCGGCTGGCTGCCGCAACGGCCCGTTCTGGTCCCGGGCACCGTGCGGGAGAACCTGGAACTGCTCGGTGCCCTGCCCGATCTCGACGATGCCTGCCGCGCAGCAGGATTCGACGAAGTACTCGCCACCCTGCCCGCCGGACTGGACACCGTGCTCGGCCGCGGCGGCTCGGGCCTGTCGCTGGGCCAGCGGCAGCGGCTCGCGCTGGCGCGGGTACTGGGCCGACCCAGCCCGGTGCTGCTGCTCGACGAACCGACTGCGCATCTGAACGCCGAACTGGAAATCCAGGTACTCCAGTCGATCCGGGCCCGCGCCGCGGCAGGCGCGACCGTCGTGGTCGTCGGACACCGCGACGCGGTGCTGGACATCGGCGACGAGATTGTCCGGGTGGTCGGATCAGAAGGAGCCATCCGTGTCCACAGCTAGGTTCGCGCTCGACCTGCTCCGGCCCCGGCTCCCGCGCCTGGCGCTGGCGGTCTTCCTCGGGTCCGCGGCGCTCGGCAGTGCCCTCGCCCTGGCCGGGGTGTCGGCGTGGCTGATCACCCGGGCGTGGGAGCGACCGCCGATTCTGGAGTTGACCGTCGCGGTGGTGGCGGTCCGGCTGTTCGGCATTTCCCGTGGGGTACTGGGCTATTGCGAACGCCTGGCGTCGCACGACGTCGCCCTACGTGCCGCGGGCCGGGCCCGCACCGAGCTGTACCGGCGGCTGTCGGCTGCGCCGCCGGCGACGGTCCTGCGGCTGAGCAGCGGCGAATTGGTCTCGCGTGCAGGCGCTTCCGTCGATGATCTGGCCGACACCCTGGTGCGCTCCGCGCTACCCATCGCCGTGGCGACGGTGCTGTCGACCGCCACGGTGATCGTCATCGCCGTCATCTCGCCCGCCGCAGCGCTCGCCCTGTCGACCGGGCTGATCGTCGCCGGAGTATGGGCGCCATGGCAGGCGGCCCGTGCCGCGGAAGACACCGAGCACCTTGCCGCAGCGCATCATTCGGATCGTGACGGGGCCGTCATGCTGGCACTCGACCATGCCGCGGAACTGGCGGTGGCCGGCCGCCTGACCGATGTCATCGCGCAAGCCACCGTGGACCACCGACGCTGGGGCGACGCCGTCGACCGTGCCGCCCGGCCCGCCGCCCTGGCCGCTGCGGTGCCGATCCTGGCGACGGGCGCGAGCGCCATCGCCGCGATGGTCGCCGCCATCTCGCTCACCGGGTCCGTCGCACCCACGACGCTGGCGGTGCTCATGCTGCTGCCGCTGTCCGCGTTCGAGGCAACGGGCGCCCTGCCGGCCGCGGCGGTGCAGCTCACCCGGGCTCGCATCGCCATCACCCGGCTGACCGGAATGCTGACGGAGAACCCCGACGACCGCGCGCTCGCGGCCGTCACGCCACTGCAGGTGGCAACCGGCGACCGGGTTGCCGTGCTGGGCGCCAGTGGTCGCGGAAAGACGACCCTGCTGCTGTCCACCGCGGACCGGCTCCGCGAAACCGATTCACCGGCAGGGTTTTTCGCCGAGGATGCCCACCTGTTCGACACCACGCTGCGGGACAACCTCCTGGTGGCCCGCGGCGACGCCACCGACGGCGAACTCACCGCAGCCCTGGCACAGGTCGGCCTGGGGCCCTGGCTCGCGACACTGCCGGACGGCTTGTCCACCCCGCTCGCCGGCGGGTCCGCGGCCGTGTCCGCCGGCCAGCGGCGCCGACTGCTGCTCGCCCGCGCCTTGTTGACCGACTTTCCCGTCGTGCTCCTCGACGAACCGACCGAGCACCTCGACGCAGCCGACAGTCATCGCCTGCTCACCGAACTCCTCACTCCGGGCGCATTGTTCGGCGCCGACCGGGCCGTCGTGGTGGCCACACACCATCTGCCGCCGGACCTGCACTGCACGGTGCTGGACCTCAGCAACGACGGGTACCCTGCGCAGTCATGAGCATGTATCCCGGTGGCGGGTATCCCCCGCCACCACCGCCGCCCTACGCCAACCAGGGTTACGGGCCGTACACGCCGGCGCCGCGCAACGGGTTGGGGACGGCCGCGCTGATCCTGGGCATCGTGGGACTGCTGACGTCGTGGTCGGTGGTCGGTGGGTTGCTGTTCGGGCTGGGCGCCGTGGTCTGCGGCATCCTCGGCCGTGGCCGGGTCAAAGAGGGGCTCGCCGACAACGCCGTGGTGGCCGGCGCGGGCGTCGCACTCGGCGCGCTGGCCACGGTGCTGGCCGTGGTGTTCGTCTTCGTCGTGATCGGCTTCTACCGCCAGGTCGGCTTCAGCGATTACACCGACTGCATGACGCGCGCAGGACAGGACCAGAACGCTCAGAGCACGTGTGTCGAGCAGTTCCGGAGCCGCATCGAGAAGGAGTTCGGCGTGAAGGTCGAAGGCTGACGGGCTCGTAAACCGTTAGCCGGGAAAGTGTTTGACGATGCCTTCCTGGGTGACCGTCGCCAGCACCTGACCGGCGCGATCGAAGAAATGGCCGGACGCCAGGCCCCGGGAGTCGGCGGCCACCGGCGACGTCGTCGAATACAGCACCCATTCGTCGAACCTGATGGGCCGGTGGAACCAGACGGTGTGGTTCATGGTGACCGCGAAAATCCGGTCGTGGCCCCACGACAAGCCGTGGGTGGTGATGATCGAGTCCAGCAGCGTCGTGTCCGACGAATAGACCAGAGCCGCGGCATGCAACACCGGGTCGTCGGGCATGGCACCCATGGTCTTCAGCCACACGCGGTTGTGGTCGAGCTTGCCGCCCTTGTCGCGCATCACCCAGGCCGGGTCGTTGGTGTAGCGCCATTCGATCGGCTTGAGCGCCTCGACGAACAGCGGAACGGTCTCTTCGTAGCCCTTCAGCAAGTCGTCGATCGTGGGCAGCGACAACGGATCCGGCACCGACGGCGCTTTGACGGCATGCTCGAGGCTCTTGCCGCCGGCCAGGTGTGACACCAGCGCCGTCGCCAGCAGCGTGTCACCCTGCATGACGTCGACGCGGCGGTTCGCGAAGCGCCGCTCGTCGCGGAGCCGGACCACCTTGAACTCCAGGTCGCGCTCCGGGTCACCGCCGGCGATGAAATGTGTCGACAGCGTCGTCGGTGGCAGCTTCGGCGGCACGGTGCGGCTGGCGGCGACGAACGCCTGCGCCATCATCTGGCCGCCGAAGGTGCGGACCGGGTTGCGGCTCGGATGACCACCGGTGAAAGTGTCGTCATCGACCTGGGTGACGTCGAGAACCTTGAGCAGTTCCTCGAAATCCGCTGTCGTCACGCGTCTCGTTTTCCCGTCGCTTCGCCCGCCGCTGGCACTCCCAGCTAGTGGTCTTCCTCCCCGATCCGGTGTACGTGGATCAGGTTGGTCGAGCCTACTGTGCCCGGCGGCGCGCCCGCGACGATGACCACCAGGTCACCGCGCTTGTAGCGGTCCAGCTCCAGCAGCGCCTTGTCGACCTCCTGGATCATGCCGTCGGTGCTGTCCATCTGCGGGACGATGAACGTCTCGGTCCCCCACGTCAGCGCCAGCTGGCTGCGCACCTCCGGCAGGTCGGTGAAGGCCAGCAGCGGGAGTGGCGTGTGCAGCCGGGACAGCCGGCGCACGGTGTCGCCCGACTGGGTGAACGCAACCAGCGCCTTGGCGTCCAGTCGCTCCCCGATGTCGCGGGCCGCGTAGGAGATGACGCCCCGCTTGGTGCGCGGCACGTGGGTCAACGGCGGTGCGTCGGTGGAATTCGCCTCGACAGCTTTGACGATGCGCGCCATGGTCCGCACGGCCTCGAGCGCGTACTTGCCGACCGACGTCTCACCGGAGAGCATCACGGCGTCGGCGCCGTCGAGGATCGCGTTGGCGACGTCCGAGGCCTCGGCGCGGGTGGGCCGGGAGTTCTCGATCATCGACTCCAGCATCTGGGTGGCCACGATGACGGGTTTGGCGTTCTCCCTGGCCATCTGGATGGCGCGCTTCTGCACCAACGGCACTTCTTCCAGCGGCAGCTCGACGCCCAGGTCACCGCGAGCGACCATGACCGCGTCGAAGGCCAGCACGATGGCCTCGAGATTGTCGACCGCTTCGGGCTTCTCGAGCTTGGCGATCACCGGGACCCGGCGGCCCACCTCGTCCATCACCTCGTGCACGAGTTCGATGTCGGCCGGCGACCGGACGAAGGACAGCGCGATCAGGTCGACACCGAGTTTCAGAGCGAACTTCAGGTCGGCGATGTCCTTCTCGGACAACGCCGGGACGGACACGTTCATCCCGGGCAGGGACAGGCCCTTGTTGTTACTGACGGGACCGCCCTCGGTGACGGTACAGACGACGTCGGTGCCGTCGATCTTCTGGACTACGAGACCGACCTTGCCGTCATCGACGAGCAGGCGGTCACCGGCGACGGCGTCTTCGGCCAGCTGCTTGTAGGTGGTCGAGACCCGGTCGTGGGAGCCCTCGCAGTCTTCGACGGTGATCCGCACCGTTTCGCCGGTGCGCCACTCGGTGGGACCGTCAGCGAAGCGGCCGAGCCGAATTTTCGGGCCCTGCAGGTCGGCGAGAATCCCGACCGCACGGCCAGCGGCATCAGACGCCGCTCGCACGCGCTTGTAGGCCACCTCATGGTCGGAGTGCGCACCATGGCTGAAATTCAGCCGTGCGACATCCATCCCAGCTTCCACCAGCGCCCTCACGGTTTCGTCGGTCGACGTAGCCGGGCCGAGGGTACAGACGATTTTTCCGCGCCTATTCACAGTGCATGAGCATAGTGGATCGATTCAGATAACGGCCCGCCGGGAGCGCCGCGGGCACGTCAACATCAGCCGAACAGGGAGTTGCTGCGCAGTGACCGCGGCGCAGCGGTGGCTACGGCTGAGTGAACGTCGGCACCAGGGGGAAGGCCGGCAGATTCCGGACCACTGTCCACACCACCATCGCCACCACTGCCGTCACCAGCGGCGGCGCCGGCGACAGTCGGCGGCGCCAGCACACGACGAGCCAGGCCATCAGCAGCGGCAAGCCGACCAGCGCGAACACATTGTCGACCACGGCGGCCGACAAGTCGCCGTGCAAGACGTCGTGGGTCATCCGCAGCCCGCCACACAGCGGACAGTTCCACCCCGTGATGGCCTTGAACGGGCAAGGCGGAAACCCGAATCCGGGACGGTGCGGGTCGGCGACTCCGATGTACGTCAGTGCACCCACCGCGGCGACTCCGGTGCCGACCACTCCGGCCACGCGCGCGACCCTGGCGACTGACGTCATCAGTCCATGATGCCCCGTGACCGCCGATTGGCTGAACTCGATGCGGGACGCTGAGAGGGGTACGTCAGAGAACTCACGATGCGTTGCGGCGTGCATTGCGAACGTCGGTGACCCCTCGACACCGACGTTCGCCGCGAATCAGCGACAATATTGCCGTATTGTAACGGTTCGGGCAAACGCAGTGGGGTTTATTGGCGCAACTGACCATGCCGGATCAGTTCGTTGACCGACTCCTCCCACCTGGCCAACTCCGGATCAGAGGTGAACGACGCGGGCAGATGCCGGTCGAGGTGCCGGCGCAGGATGATCGAGCCCAGTGTCAGGACCAACGGATTGAGCCCGGCCCAGACCACATCGAGCCCCTCGGCCGCGTCCCCGCTGTCGATCATGCGCTGCCACCGCTCGATGCCGATCCGCGCCATCGCGTCGAATATCGCTATGCCACTTGGTGTTTCAGAGGCCACCGCCCGGCCCAGATAATCCATCACCACCAGATGGTCGGTGAGCAGACCGTGCACCGCCCGGCCGATCGCGGCCACCGAGTCGGGGCCCGGGCTGTCCAGCGCGGCGAACATGGTGGCGCTGATCAGCTTCATGGCCACGTCGTCGACGGCCTTGATCAAACCGTCCTTGGTGCCGAAATGGTGCTGCACCAGCCCGACCGAAACGCCTGCGGTATCGGCCACCATCTGCAACGTCGCATCGGACGTCCCGCGTTGCGCAAACACCTGTAGCGCCGCATTGAGGATGCGGTCCTGCCGAGACTGCTGCAACTGCGCTCCGTCGGCTATGTCATCCACAGGGGACATCCAACCACCGCACAAGCCATCACGACCGGTGAGTGAGGAACATACCGATCGCATGAAAGTGCAGCTTGTGCACACTTTTGCCACGGGACGGATGTGAGGACCGCCCAGCCCCGTTGAGCCTGCGCCTACGGCCTACGCCACTCGGACTTTCACGCCCTCAGTTCAGGGTCAACCGTCACTGCGAGCCCACTTCGCGCCCTCCGCCGGGACTCAGCCTTGGCGGCGCCACCAACGACGACGAGGAGCCGGCGGCTCCCAGACTGGAACCCCAACGGGCTCAACCTTTTCGGTGGTTTCCACCTTCGGCGCTGCTTCTTCCACCGGCTCGGGATCGGCGTCGGATTCTTCGACAGCGTCCTCTGCGACGGCCTCGTCCTCGACACCAGGCTCCTCGGCAGCCTCGTCCGCCGCGGCGTCCTCAGCATCGGCGCTGTCGTCAGCGTCGGCGATCTCCGTCTCGGCAGCTGCCTCGTCAGCAGACTCGTCCGATTCGGTTGTCCCCTCGGATTCCTCGGCCACCTCGACGGCGTCGACCTCAGGCTCGTCAGCGGCAAGTTCGGATTCGTCGACGGATTCCGCAACGGCCACCTCGGCAGTTTCGTCCTCCGCGGCGGCTTCATCCTCCGCAGCGTCCTCAACATCGGCGCTGTCGTCGGCGTCAGCGACCTCCGTCTCGGCAGCCGCCTCGTCAGCAGACTCGTCCGATTCGGTTGTCCCCTCAGATTCCTCGGCTACCTCGACGGCGTCGACCTCGGGCTCGTCGGCGGCAAGTTCTTCGGCCTCGGTGTCGGACTCGTCTTCTTCCTCCACCTCGTCGGAATCGACTGGCTCTTCGGCGGATTCGTCGGCAGATTCCTCCACAGCCGCCTCGGCGTCGACCGCGTCCTCGTCCTCGGCCGCGTCCTCGTCCTCGGCCTCGTCATCGGCGTCGACGGTCCCCTCAGCGAGAGCAACGGTTTCGTCGGGCTGGGTTTCGACGGCGTCGGCCTCGTCGGCAACTTCGGCGGCGTCGTCGGCCGACTCGTCATCGGCTGCCACGGCGCCGACAGCAGCACCGGCTGCGACGGCGACGGGGACGGCCGGCACGGCCGCTTCAGCCTCGGTCTCAACCCCGGCCTCGGCCTCGTCGCGATCCTCGGCCTGTCGGCCACCGAGCGTCGACGGATCTTCGCGACCCCGCGGCGCCACCATCATGTAGACCACCGCACCGATGAACACGAACGTCGAGGTGAACGAGTTGACCCGGATACCGGCGATCAGCGTCGCGGTATCGCTGCGCATCAGTTCGACGCCGAAGCGACCGACGCAGTAGGCGGCGACGTACAGCGCGAACAGCCGGCCGTGGCCCAGCTTGAACCGGCGGTCGGCCCAGAGCAGGAAGAAGAAGACCAAGAGGTTCCACAGCAATTCGTACAGGAACGTCGGGTGGACGACTTCGTAGACCTGCCCGGTCGAGACGCCGTTGAGCAGGTGCGGGTTCACCACACCGGAACCGTCGCTGCGCTGGAAGATCTGCAGGCCCCACGGCAGGTCGGTCGGCCGGCCGTACAGCTCCTGGTTGAAGTAGTTGCCCAACCGGCCGATGGCCTGCGCCAGGATGATCCCGGGCGCGATGGCATCACCGAACGCGGGCAACGGAATTCCGTGCCGGCGGCAGCCGATCCAGGCGCCGACGCCACCGAGCGCGACGGCACCCCAGATGCCGAGGCCGCCGTCCCAGATCCGGACAGCACCGGAGATGCCTGCGCCGCCCTCGGCGAAGTACGTGCGCCAGTCCGTCATCAGGTGGTACAGGCGACCACCGATGAGACCGAACGGCACCGTCCACAGCGCGATGTCGTAGACGACGCCCGCTTCACCACCGCGCGCGACCCATCGGCGATCGCCGATGATCAGTGCGGCGATGATGCCGGTGATGATGCAGAGCGCGTAGGCCCGGATCGGTACTGGCCCCAAGTGCCAGACGCCCTGGGCCGGACTCGGGATGTATGCCAGCAACGATGTGGTCACGCGGAAACTTTCTGTCGTACTCCGTGGGCCAGTTCTTCGGACAAAGCTCGTACCGCAGGGATGCCGCCGTCACCGAGCGCGGACACCAACGCGGAGCCGACGATGACCCCGTCGGCGTACGACGCGATCTCGGCGGCCTGTTCGCGGGAGCGCACACCGAGCCCGACACCCACCGGGATGTCCGACACGGCCCGAACCCGCGACACCAATTCCGGGGCCATGTTCGACACGGCATCGCGCGCACCCGTGACGCCCATGGTCGACGCGGCGTACACGAAACCGCGTGACGCCTGCACCGTGGCAGACAGCCGCTCCGGGGTCGACGACGGCGCCACCAGGAAGATGCGGTCGAGGTTGTGGGCGTCGGAGACGCCGAACCACTCGTCGGCTTCGTCGGGGATGAGGTCCGGGGTGATCAGTCCGAGCCCGCCGGCGGCCGCCAGGTCGCGCGCGAAGGCGTCAACGCCCCAGCGCAGCACCGGGTTCCAGTAGGTCATGACGACGGCGTGACCGCCGGCGTTGCTGATCGCCTCGACGGCCCGCAGCGCATCGCGCACGCGCACCCCGCCCTGCAGGGCAGTGTTGGTCGCGGCCGCGATAACCGGCCCGTCCATCCCCGGATCGGAGTAGGCGACCCCGACTTCGATGATGTCGCAACCGGATTCGGTCATCGCCACCATCGCGTCGATCGAGGTCTGCACGTCCGGGTAGCCGGTCGGCAGGTACCCGATCAGCGCCGAACGCCCTTCGGCCCGGCACGATTCGAACAATCCAGCCAGTCGGCTCATGACGCTTCCCCAGTCTCCCCGTCCAGTAGACCGAACCATTTGGCCGCCGTCTCGACATCCTTGTCGCCGCGGCCGGACAGGTTCACCACGATCACCGCGTGCGGACCGAGTTCCTGACCCAATTTCAGCGCACCGGCGACGGCATGCGCCGATTCGATCGCCGGGATGATGCCTTCGGTGCGGCACAACAACCCGAAGGCGTCCATGGCCTCGGTATCGGTCACCGGCCGGTACTCGGCACGGCCGACGTCCTTGAGGTACGCATGCTCGGGGCCGACACCCGGGTAGTCCAACCCGGCTGAGATGGAATGCGATTCGATGGTCTGGCCGTCCTCGTCCTGCAGCAGGTACGAGAACGAGCCCTGGAACGCGCCCGGCGAGCCGCCGGCGAAAGTGGCTGCGTGCCTTCCGGTTTCGACGCCGTCACCGGCCGCCTCGAAGCCGACCAGGCGCACGCCCGGATCGTCGATGAAGGCGTGGAATACGCCGATGGCGTTCGATCCACCGCCGACGCACGCGGTGACCGCGTCGGGCAGACGACCGGCCTGCTCCTGCACCTGGACCCGCGCCTCCATGCCGATGACGCGCTGGAAATCACGCACCATGACGGGGAACGGATGCGGCCCGGCCGCGGTGCCGAAGCAGTAATACGTGTCGTCCGCGTTGGTCACCCAGTCGCGGAACGCCTCGTTGATGGCGTCCTTGAGGGTCGCCGAGCCGGCCTCGACCGACACCACGGTGCCGCCGAGCAGCCGCATCCGGGCCACGTTCAGTGCCTGCCGGGCCGTGTCGACCGCACCCATGTAGACGACGCACTCGAGGCCGAGCAGCGCGCAGGCCGTCGCGGTCGCGACGCCGTGCTGGCCGGCGCCGGTCTCGGCGATGACGCGGGTCTTGCCCATGCGCTTGGCCAGTAGCGCCTGACCGAGCACGTTGTTGATCTTGTGAGAACCGGTGTGGTTCAGGTCTTCTCGTTTGAGAAACAGCCGGGCGCCGCCGGCGTGCTCGGACAGCCGCGTCGCTTCGTACAGCGGCGACGGGCGGCCGGTGTAGTGCTGCTGCAGCCGGTCGAGCTCGTCGAGGAAGGTCTGGTCGGTGCGGACCTTGTCGTAGGCCGCGGTGACTTCCTCGATGACCGCCATCAGCGCCTCCGGCACCAGACGGCCACCGTAGGCACCGAAGTGCCCTTTGGCGTCGGGGTCATGGCTCGTGGCTTCGGCGACCGCGGCGCTCATCCGCGGCAATTCGGTACCAGTGCGATCAGACATGAGAACTCAACTGCTCTTCGCGCAGGAGCCCGCAGCTCAGCGGGCTGGTTTCGGGCAGGACGGGTGCGTGCCGGCGGTCACCAGATCGGCGACAGCGCTGCGGGGATCGCCACTGGTCACCAGGCCCTCACCGACCAGAACTGCGTCGGCGCCGGCACCGGCGTAGGCAAGCAGGTCAGCGGTGCCACGCACCCCCGACTCGGCGATCCGGATGATGTTGCTCGGCAGGCCGGGAGCGATGCGGGCGAAGCAGTCGCGGTCGACCTCGAGGGTCTTGAGGTCCCGGGCGTTGACGCCGATGACCTTGGCCCCAGCCTGCAGGGCCTGGTCGGCTTCTTCCTCGGTGTGCACCTCGACCAGCGCGGTCATCCCGAGGGACTCGGTCCGGTCGATCATCGAGGTCAGTACCGACTGCTCCAGCGCGGCAACGATCAGCAGCAGCATGTCGGCGCCGTGGGCGCGAGCCTCGTGAATCTGGTACGGGGTGACGACGAAGTCCTTGCGCAGCACCGGAATCGACACCGCGGCGCGCACGGCATCGAGATCGGCCAGCGACCCGTTGAAGCGACGCTCCTCAGTCAGCACGCTGATCACCCGGGCACCACCGGACTCGTACGCCTTGGCCAGCTTGGCGGGATCGTCGATCTGCGCCAGCGCGCCCTTGCTGGGGCTGGCCCGCTTCACCTCGGCGATGACGCCGATGCCCGGCTCCCGCAGCGCGGCGAGTACGTCCTTCGCCGCCGGCGTCTTCTTGGCCCGCTCCTTGACCTCGGTCAGACTCAGCGCGGCTTCGCGGGCGGCAACGTCAGCGCGAACTCCCTCGATGATGGAGTCGAGCACGGTCCCCGAAGTCATAGCGCGTCGTCGTCCTTCCGTGCCGGTTCGGCAAGCCAGATGATCATCTCGAAGGGTAGTCGCCGGGACGGCGCAGACTGCCACCGGGCCACACTCATTTGCTCCCGCCGTCGTTCTGGGTGGGGTCACGACCCTCGACCTGCGTCGGATCGCGACCTTCGTCGATGGCGTCCCAGATCATCCGTTCCGACATGCCGTCGGCATCTTCTTCCCGCACCGCCTCGCGGCGCGCGGCCGGGGCGGCGTATTTGGAGGCGGCCGGCGCCGCCGCGGCCCGACCGGCCGACCGCATCAGCAGAACGGCTCCGACCAGCGTCAACACGGCAGCCGCCAGCGTCACCCCCGCGCCCCAGTAGTGCCGCTGCGTCCCCACCAGGAACATGACCGCGATCTGCGCCATGTCGGCGGCACGCACCGACACGTCGGTGACCGCCCACAGGCTGATGGCCAGATATCCCATCCCCGCGCTCGCCACGGCGACCAGCAGCGCCAGCAGCCGCAGCGCCCAGCCCCGCACGGCCAGCGCCGCCACCGCGGCGGCGCCGGCCAGCAGCGCCAATGGAAGGAGCGCCGTGGACCAGGCGGCACCGGACAGCGTCGTCGTCTTCGGCTGACCCAGCCCGTCGAACGACGACACGTCGACCCAGGGCAACCGGGAGGCGCCCCACAACATCAGCGCGGCAACGAGCAGGAGCACCTGAGCGGTGCGGGTGGTCCTCACGGCTCGCTCAGCGTCTCGGCCGCCGCGATCGCCGCCAGCACGGCCTTGGCCTTGTTGGACGACTCGTTGTATTCGTACGGCCCGTTGGAGTCCGCCACGACGCCGCCACCGGCCTGCACATAGGCCGTACCGCCGCGCATCAGCGCCGTACGGATCGCGATGGCGAAGTCGGCGTTGCCGGCGAAGTCGAGATACCCGAGCACGCCGCCGTACAGGCCGCGCCGGGTCAGCTCGACCTCTTCGATCAGCTCCATGGCCCGGACCTTCGGCGCCCCCGACAGCGTCCCCGCCGGGAAACAGGCCGTCACGGCGTCCAGTGCGGTCTTGTCATCGGCGAGGTGGCCGGTGACGGTGGAGACCAGGTGCATGACGTGGCTGTAGCGCTCGATGTGGCTGTAGTCCTCCACGCGCACCGTCCCGGGTCGGCAGACGCGGCCCAGGTCGTTGCGGCCCAGGTCGACGAGCATCAGGTGCTCCGAGCGCTCCTTGTCGTCGGCGAGGAGTTCCTTTTCGAGCAGGATGTCGTCCTCCTCGGTGGCTCCGCGCCACCGGGTACCGGCGATGGGGTGCGTCGTGGCCACCCCGTCCTTCACCGTGACGAGCGCCTCCGGGCTCGAGCCGACGACCGAGAACTCAAGGCCGCCTTCGGCATTGGGCACGTTGAGCAGATACATGTACGGGCTCGGGTTGGTGACCCGCAGCATCCGGTAGACATCAAGAGGATCTGCTGGGGTCGTCATTTCAAACCGCTGCGACGGCACCACCTGGAACGCCTCGCCGGCCTCGATGTCGCCGACCAGCTTCTCGACGATCGCGGTGTACTCCTCGACCGTGCGCTGCTGGCGGGGCTGCGGCTGCGGGCGGTCGAAGGTCGCGATGCTCGACGGCAGCGGCTCCCCCAGCGCCTTGGTCATGACGTCGAGGCGGGCGACCGCATCGTCGTAGGCCCAGTCGACCCGCTCGTCGGTGCCGTTCCAGTTCACCGCGTTGGCGATGAGCGTGATGGTGCCCTCGTGGTGGTCGACGGCAGCCATGTCGGTGGCGAGCAGCAGCACCATGTCGGGCAGCTTGAGGTCGTCGACCGCCAATTCAGGGAGACGTTCGAGGCGCCGCACCATGTCGTAGGCGAAGTACCCCACCAGGCCGCTCGACAGCGGTGGCAGACCCGGCACGGGCGCGGTCTGCAGCAGCGCCAAGGTGTCGCGCACGGCCTGCAACGGGTCTCCGCCGCTGGGTGCGTCCTGCGGCGTGGTGCCGAGCCAGACCGCTTCACCGTCCCGGATCGTGAGCGCCGACGGTGCGCCCGCGCCGATGAACGACCATCGCGACCAGGACCGCCCGTTCTCCGCCGATTCCAGCAGAAACGTGCCGGGACGGTTCGCCGCCAGCTTGCGGTAGGCCGACAACGGCGTCTCGCTGTCGGCGAGCACCTTGCGGGTCACCGGCACAACGCGGTGCTCGGCGGCCAGCGCCTGGAATTCCTCGCGTGAGGTCGTCTTCACGGGGTCATCCTCCCAGAAGTAGCGTGGCACCCATGAAACGTGGTGACCTCGTCGCAGAGTTCAATCTCCCCGACCAGACCGGGACGAACCGCAGCCTGACCGAACTGTTGGCCAATGGACCGATCGTCCTGTTCTTCTATCCCGCCGCGATGACGCCGGGCTGCACCATGGAGGCCTGCCACTTCCGGGATCTGGCCGCCGAGTTCGCGGCCGTCGGTGCGTCGCGAGTCGGGATCAGCATGGACGCGGTCGAAAAACAGGACAAGTTCGCCGAGAAGCACAGCTTCGACTACCCGCTGCTGTCGGACACCTCGGGTGCGGTGGCCGAGGCGTTCGGTGTCAAACGTGGCCTGCTCGGCAAGCTGATGCCCGTCAAGCGGACCACGTTCGTCATCGACACCGACCGCAGGATCCTCGAGGTCATCGCCTCTGAAATCAGCATGGACTCGCATGCCGACAAGGCGCTCGAGGTGCTCAGGGCGCGTTAGCCGCCCGCACCACGGCCGCCAGCGACGCGGTGAGCACCGAGTCGCTGCGGCCGCAGGCCCAGCCGCCGCGGTGCTCCAGATAGGTGACGGCCGTGTCGCCGATGGACTGCTGGGTCAGGCCGAGAATCTCGACCGGTCGGCCCACGTCGGCCAGGGCCCGGGTCAGCGCCTCGACCGGTCCGACGCCGCGATGCGCAGTCGTGTGCGCAACCCCGTTGACGGTCAACGTGATCTCGGTGGTCTCATCGCTGCTGGTGTGCCAGTCCTTCAATTCGACCGCGCCGCCCGAACCCAGGTAGGCCGCCTCGAACAGGTCGTAGAGCTCGGCTGCGGTCACCTCGGCACCACTGCCGTCGGTGTGGGCCTGCACATGCCGGGCGAAGTCGATCTGCAGCCGCCGCGGCAGGTCCATGCCGTAGCCGGTGTGCAACAGGTAGGCGATACCACCCTTGCCGGATTGCGAGTTCACCCGGATGACCGCGTCATAGCTGCGCCCGATGTCGGCGGGATCGATCGGCAGATACGGCACCCGCCAATCGATTTCGCGTTCCGACCTGTTCTCCGCGGTGGCCCGGACGCGATGTTCGGCCAGACCCTTCTTGATCGCGTCCTGATGCGTACCGGAGAACGCGGTGTGCACCAGGTCGCCGGCGTACGGATGCCGCTCGTGGATGGCCATCCGGGTGCAGTGCTCCACGGTGCGCGCGATCCGGTCGATGTCGGAGAAGTCGATCATCGGGTCGACGCCCTGGGCGTACAGGTTCAGCGCCAGGGTGGCAATGTCGACGTTTCCGGTGCGCTCACCGTTGCCGAAGACGCAGCCCTCCACCCGTTGCGCGCCGGCCAGCACGGCCAGCTCGGCGCAGGCCACCCCGGTCCCCCGGTCGTTGTGCGGGTGCACCGAGAGGATCACCGCATCGCGGCGAGCCAGATTCCGGTGCATGTACTCGATCTGGTCGGCGTAGACGTTGGGCGTCGCGACCTCGACCGTGGCGGGCAGATTCAGGATCACCGGCCGGCTCTCGGTGGCATCCCACAACTGCGTCACCGCATCGCAGATTTCCAGCACGTAGTCGGGTTCGGTGAGGTTGAAAACCTCCGGCGAGAACTGGAATCGGATGTTCGGCATGTTCTCCGTCAAGCTCAAGACGTCGAGGGCGCCGTGCAGGATCAGACTGCGCAGCTCGTCGCGGTCCTTGCCCAGCACGGTGTTCCGCCACGTCGGCGCCGTCGCGGTGTACATGTGGATGACGACGTCGTTGCGCATACCCCGCACCGACTCCACGGTGCGCTCGATCAGGTCGCGGCGCGCCGGGGTGAACACCGCGATGGTGACATCCCGTGGCGCGATATCGGTCTCGGCCAACAACCGGACGAAGTCGAAATCGGTCTGGGAAGCCGACGGATAGCCGACCTCGATCTCCTTGTAGCCGATGACGACGAGCTGTTCGAAAAACTGGCGTTTGCGGGCCGGGTCCATCGGCTCGGCCAGGGCCTGGTTGCCGTCGCGCAGGTCGACGGGCACCCACAGCGGTGCGGCGGTGATTCGGTTGCCTGGCCAATCCCGTTGGGTGACAGGAATGTCCACCCGGTTGAAGACATCGGTGTAGCGATGCCACGGCATGGGAGACGGTTGTTGACGGTTCCAGGAGGTGCTCATGAGTGGTGCGCTTTCGGTCGGGTGAGAAAGGTGACCGGTCGCGACAGAGCCCCACGGCAGGGGGCCGGTCGTGTCAGACCCCGCCGCGGCAGCCAAGGAGAAGCACGCGCGTCATGATGGCTAGACTATACACAACTCCTCAGACAAGTAGAGAGGTTTCATGGTCTCGCAGGTATCGCGTCAACCCCTGGCGGCACAAGCCGCGCAACTACTGCTGACGCGCATCAAAGACGGCGAATGGTCACTGGGACAACGGCTTCCGGGCGAGACGACGCTGGCCGCCCAGCTCGGCGTTGGCCGCTCCACGCTGCGTGAGGCCATCCGGGAATTGGCCGGAAAGGGCGTCCTCGACAGCCGCCAGGGCGCCGGCGTCTTCGTCACCGCCGTTGATGTCACCGAGGACTGGGACACCGTCCTGCGCAGTGCGAACATCGCGTCGGTGATCGAGGCCCGCATCGCCATCGAGGCGGAAGGTGCAGCACTGGCGGCGAGCCGGCGCACGCCCGCCGACCTGCGCACCATCCGGCGCACCCTTGCCGCCCGCGGCGTGACGGGCCAGTCGGTATCCGACCACGTGGACGCGGACATGGCGTTTCACCGCGCCGTGATCGCCGCGTCGCACAACGATGTGCTGATCCAGTTGTTCGACGCGTTCCTCCCCCGACTTCGGCTGGCGATGATCGACATGCTCAAGATTCGCCCCATCACGTCAGAGCCATGCGACCACGACCTGCATCGGCAACTCGCCGACGCCATCGTCGCGCGCGATCCCGACGCCGCGGCCGCCGCGAGCCGCACCCACCTGAGCGCTTTGAAGGAGTCGTTCACATGACCCCGGTCCTCGAACTCGACACGGTGACCTTCCGGCGCGAAGGCAAGCAGATCATCGACGGCATCTCACTGACGGTGCACGAGGGCGAGCACTGGGCGCTGCTCGGCCCCAACGGTGCGGGCAAGAGCACGCTGCTCGGTTTCTGCGGCGCAGTCACGTTTCCGACGTCGGGCACGGTGCGCGTGCTGGGCGCGCAGATGGGGCGCACCGACCTGGCACCGCTGCGCCGGTCCATCGGCCACGTCAACCCCCGGCACCGGCTGCAGTACCCCCTGACCGTGCGGGAGGTGGTGCTGACCGGCATCACCGGCACCATCGACCTCGCGGCCCGCTGGACTCCCACCACCGAGGACATCGCCCGCGCCGACGCATTGATCGGCACCGTCGGGCTGACCCACCGGGCCGATGCGGTGTGGCCGACGCTCTCCCAAGGCGAGCGTGGCCGCACCCTGATCGCCCGCGCCCTGATCGCGGAGCCGCGACTGCTGCTGCTCGACGAACCAACCACCGGCCTCGATGTCGCCGCCCGCGAGCAGCTGCTGGAAACCCTTGACGCGCTGGAACATTCACACCCCGAGATGGCATCGATCCTGGTGACGCATCACCTCGAGGAGCTGCCGACATCCACGTCACACGCCCTCCTGATCGCCGGCGGCCGCACCGTTGCCGCGGGCCGGGCCGTCGAGACCGTGACGACCGATCATGTGACAGAGGCGTTTTCACATCCGGTCGAAGTCGGCTATGACCACGGCCGCTGGTCAGCCCGCGCGAAAGCCGGCCGAGTCACGGCCTAACACACGCGCCGGGCCCTGTCCGGCTATTGGCAGTATTACTGCCCGGTTTCCCGACCCGAGTCGTTAATTTACGTGCGCGACAGAGTCTTTCGGTTCACTTGCGACAGTTGTCGAACTAGTGGTCTACTGCGAACTAGAACATGTTCTACCAGCCACCCACAACGACGTGGACGCGGGAACGTAGTCGGGGAAATCTACGGACACGTGCGGAGCTCCCGCGTGTCTTTCGCCGGCGCTGTCCGCGCGTCACCTGTTTCGGATTCGACTCCACCGCGCGGCCAGCGAAAGGGCTTCGATGACCTCAACGACGGAAGTGACCAGCCTCAGCCGCGCCGGTGACGCGTTCCCGCCCTACCCCTACAGCTGGTACGCGGTGGCGTTCGCCCATGAACTCAAGCCCGGGACGGTGCTGACGCGGCGCTTTCTCGACGGCGAGATCATCATCTTCCAGACCGCATCCGGGGAGTTGTCAGCCGCCGAGCCGTACTGCCCCCACCTGGGCGCACACATCGGTAAACGCGGCTGGGTCGACGGCGAGGCCGTCGTCTGCCCATTCCACGAGTTCAGATTCGCTCCGTCGGGCACCTGCGTCTCGACGCCGACCGGCGAGCCGCCGCGGGGCGCGGCGCTCAAGACCCTGCCCGTCCGCAATCACCTGGGCATGATCATGGTCTACCACGGCCCGCCCGGTCAGCAGCCCACATTCGAACTCGACCTGCCCGCGGCCGACCCGGGCTGGCACCCGATCGCGACCAAGAAGCTGCATTTCAAGACCCATCCGCAAGAGGTCAATGAAAACGGTTTGGACCACGCGCATTTCGCGACCATCCACAAGTTCCGCGACTTCGTCGTGCCCAAGCCGATGGAGATCGACGGCCCCCGGATTTACACCGAATACGGTGGCACCAAACCCATTCCGGTGATCGGCGGCGTCAGCTTCCACTTCAAGTCGGTTCTGGTCGGCCTCGGCTTCTCCCTGGTGGAGATCGCCATCCAGGGCGGCCTGACGGTCCGCCAGATGGTGCTGCCCACCCCGGTCGCCGAACGCAATGTCGACATCTACATCGGCATCGCTGCCAAAAGGCATGTGCGGAACCGGCTTCTGGGCGCACTGCTGGCACCGATCGAACGCCTGGCAGGCTGGATCGTGCTTCAGGTCGTCGCGTACGAGGTGCAACGTGACCAGCTGATCTGGGACGACAAGGTGTACCTCGAGCATCCCAAGCTGACACCGGGCGACGGGCCGATCGGCAAGTACCGCCACTGGGTTCGGCAGTTCTACACCCCGGCGGCATGAGCACGGCGATGCCCCGCGCGGAGCGGGTCAGCGGGATGGACGCCTGGCAGCTCTATCAGGAGACCGGCCTGCAGGTCGGCAACGGCATGTCACTGATCCTCGTCGACCGTAGTTCGGTGCTCGGAAACCTGCGGGACTACGTGGTTTCGGCCCTGAACAACCGGATGCACCTGATGCCCGCGTACCGCAAGGTGCTCTACGACCCGTGGTTCAACCTGGACCGGCCCATGCTGGTGGCCCGGCCGCGGATCGACGTCTCGGCGCACGTGACGGCGCTGCCGATGCCCGAGCCCGGTGGCGCTGTCGGCGCGGCCAAGGCGCTGGCTGCGGTCCGTGCCATGCATCTCGACCGGCGGAAACCCCTGTGGCACATGTACGTTCTGGACGACGACGACACCGAATTGGCGTACCTGATCTCCGTGGTGCACCACCTCCTCGTCGACGGTGACTCGGCGATAGAGGTCACCGGCTGCCTGATGACCCCGGGGGATCTGAGTGCCCGGCCGGCCAGGGCCATCCCCGAGTCGTCGACGTTTCCGACGCGGCCGACGGCGATCCTGCGCGATGCCGTCACGCGCAAGGCGCAGCGGCTCCGCCGACTCCCCCGGCTCGTGGCCACCTCGGCGCGCGTCGCGCGCGGCAAATGGGCCGCCCGCCACCTCGACGTGAAAGCGCCCAAGACGGCGCTGAATTGCTCACTTTCCGGTTCTTCGACCGCCGCTGTGGCCGTCCTGCCGCTCGCGGATCTGCAGACGGTGGCCCAGTGCTTTTCTGTCACCATCAACCACATTCTGCTGAGCTGCGTGGGCGCCGCCTTGGACAACGTGCTGGACCGGCAGGGCCAACGCCCGGAGCAGCCCCTGGTCGCGGCCGTTCCCTATGCGATGCGCACGGCCGACACCTCCGACTACGTCACCGATGGCGTCGGCACCACCACGGTGCTGCGGGTCAACCTGAACACGACGGTGACGGACCCGGTACGACGTCTTCGCGCAGTCGCCGAACATGCCCGGGCGGTCAAAGCAGTACAGGAACAGCGCGGCGTCAACCTCTTTCGGCAGTGGAACGAGTACGCGCCCGGCCGTGCGGTCAACCTGCTGTTCCGGACCATCGAGCGGTTCGGTCTGGCCGAACGGATTTCGTGGCCCTGCAACGTCATCGTGTCGAACGCCAGCGGCATCGCGGTCGACGATCCGGTGTTCCTCAACCTGCCGGCGCTGCGCTTCCATCCGGCGGGGCCGCTCTATCACGGTATGGGACCCAGCGTCATCGCCATGTCTTGGAACAACAACCTCTGCCTGTCGGTGACGGCGGACGCCCGGCACGTCTCCGATGCCGCCGCCATCACCGCGGGGATCGAGGCCGAGCTCGCGACTCTGTTGGCCTCGGCGAGTTAGGGTTCCGTGTTCACCCTGCGGTTCGATATGCGGGCCCCGGCCGGTGGCGCGCCGGCGTCGTCGCTGTATCCCGCCGCGCTCGACATGGCGGCGTGGTCCGAATCCCGCGGTCTGATCCTGCTGGTGGTGTCGGAGCATCACGCCGCCGAAGACGGTTACCTGCCGAGCCCCTTGCCGATGGCCGCGGCGCTGGCGGCCCGAACCACATCGGTGCCCATCGCGGTGAGCGCCCTCATCCTGCCGTTGTACAACCCGGTGCGCCTCGCCGAGGACATCGGCGTACTGGACCATCTCAGCGGCGGACGAATCTCGTACACCTTGGGCGTCGGCTACCGGCCCGAAGAGTTCGAGTCACTCGGGGTCGACTATCACCGCCGCGGCGAACTGGCCGAAGAACATCTGACGGTGTTGCTGAAAGCCCTTGACGGGACCCGCTTTTTCGACCACGACCGCGGCGTGTTGGTCCGTCCCGCACCCGAGCGCAAAGTGCGCCTGTCCTATGGCGGCGGCACCCCGCGGGCCGCCCGGCGCGCGGCCCGTTTCGGGTTGGGGTTCAACGCGCAGAACAATCTGCCCGAGCTGGCGGAGGCCTATCACGACGAGTGCGCCCGGCAGGGCCGCGTACCCGGGCGAATGCAGCAGCCCCGGCCCGGGTTCCCGACGACGGTCTTCGTGGCCGACGACGTGGACCGGGCCTGGGACGAGATCGGCCCGTATCTGCTCCACGATGCGATGACCTACGCCGACGGCCATCACGACCCCCACATCGTCAGCCTCTCCACCGCGCGGACCGTCGACGCGCTGCGTGCCGAGAACGGCAGTCACCGCATCTATTCGGTGGAGCAGGCGATCGAGGCCATCGCGCGGGACGGCGTGCTCTCCCTGCATCCGCTCTGTGGTGGCCTACCGCCGGACATCGCCTGGCCGTATCTGCACCGCGTCGTGGACGATGTCATGCCCGCCGTGCCGCGCTAGAACCGCACGCCCGTCAAGGATTCCGCCGATTCCCACAGGCGCTGCGCGACAAGCGGGTCACGCGCGACAGCGGCGAGCTCGACCTTCACCGGCGCGCCCGTCATCTGCAAACGCCCCCCGGGGCCGTAGAAGTCACCGGCCTCGGCGTCAGCGTCGGTGGCCGCGCGGAGGATCGGCAGCGCTCCGGCATCGGCGTCCTGCACGAACCATGACGTCGAGAACCGCAACCGCGGGTGGTACGCCAGCTTCTGCCAGCCCTGGTCCCGAAGAATCGCGGTGCGGGCGCTGCCCGGGTGCGCCGCCACGCACATCGCGCGGTGCCGGCGGTTGTACTCGCTCATGAACAGTAATTGCGCGAGTTTCGAATTGGCATACGCCTTGGCGCTGCGAAACTTCGTGCGGCCGTGCAGATCCTCGAAGTCGATGACGCCGCGGCGGTGGGTCAGGCTGCTCACCATCACGATGCGTTCAGCGCGGTCGTGCAGCAACCCGGTCAGGGCGAAGTGGCCGAGAAAGTTCACCCCGAAGTCCCCTTCGAAACCGTCCTTGGTCTCGGTGCGCACGGGATGCATGACGCCGGCATTGTTGATCAGCAGGTCGACTCTGCGGTGCCGGGTACGGAGACTTTCGGCGCACTGCCGCACCGACGCCAGGTCCGCGAGGTCCAGTTCCGCGAATTCGGTTGTCGCCTCCGGCATCGAAGCCTGCACCTGCCGAGCTGCTTCGGCATTGCGGCACGCCAGCACCACCGTCGCCCCGAGCCCGGCCAGGCCTCTCGCGATCTCCGCGCCGATACCGCTGTTCGCGCCGGTGACCACCGCGACGCGCCCGTCCTGACGGCCCGCGTCGGCCAGGGTCCAAGGTGTGCTCGTCATATTCGGTGCAGCGTAGCCGCCGCCGGCTCACTGGGTGGCGAACTCCTGGGCCCGCAGGTAGGCCCGCCAACCGCCGAATTCCGAGATATCGGGCGCCGCGATGGCGCCCTCGTCGGCACACACGAAGCCGGTCTCCCAGGTTCCGTCGTCGAGTTCGATCGCTGCCAGCCCCATCGGCGTCGGCAGGGCGACCAGGAACTTCCCGAGCGCCGCGGGTGAGAGAGACCAACGCTCGACCTCGAAGGCCCGCCCGCCGTGGGGCAGTCGCACCAGCGCGGGCTTGCCGGACGGCAGCGCCGTCATCCGGTAGTGCTCGGCCGTACGGGCCGGCCCGTCCCACCGAGCCCCGAGGTCATGCAGCTGACCGGCGAGCGGCTGGTCCCGCAGATGCGCGCCGGCCACGACCAGCGTCACCGCCTCGGCTCCCGCGCGTTCCGGCCAGGAAGCCGCCCCGCGCTCACTGCCGCTCAGGCGAGCCGCGATATCGGCCACCACGGCGTCATCGAAGGCGCGGCCCAGCACCGTGACCCCGAATTGGGCTGTGGTGCCATCGGATTCCACGACCTCGCCGGCCGGAACCGCGACGCCGCACATGTCGAACAGATTGCAGAAATTGGTGTACGTGCCGATCCTCGCGTTGACGCCGACCGGGTCGGCCGCCACGTCGGCAAGCGTCGGCTGCAGCGGCGCGGTCGGGACCAACAGCGCGTCACACTCCCCCAACGCACGGAATGCCCGGTCCCGCAGGCGATCCAACTCGCACCGGTCGCGCAGCAACCCCGTCGCGGTGTGAGCGGCGCCGGCGGAGATGATGGCCGCGACCGTCGGATCGAGGCCGGCGCCGTCACCGGCGCCGGCGATGAACTCCCCCACCGCTTCCGTGCGCTCGGCAACCAGTGCGCCTTCGTACAGCAGTCGGGCGGCAGCCAGGAAGTCCGTCAGATCTATGGAGACGATCCGCATCCCGGCGGCCCGCGCCGCATCGACCGCGCGCTGGAACGCAGCGTCCCAGCCAGGCGCCATCGCCGGCAGTTCGGCGGGTACCGCCAGCACCGGGTCCGCAGGGGCGGCGAAACGGGTCGACGCCGGCCATGGCCGCTGCGTCGTGGCTGCCATCACGGCCATGGCGCTCTCCGCCGTCGCGAGGTCCCGCGCGAGGATCGTCACGCAGTCATAGCTCGGGCACGCCGGGACGACGCCTTTCGTCGACACCAGACCGATCGTGCCCTTGATCCCCACGAGGCCCTGGTACGCAGCAGGAACCCGGCCGGATCCCGCAGTGTCCGTGCCGATTCCGAGGTCGGCCGCCCCGATGGCCACCGCGACGGCCGAACCCGACGACGAGCCACCCGAAATCCGGTCCGGCCGACGTGCGTCGCGCACCGCACCGTACGGGCTGCGGGTACCGACCAGCCCGGTCGCGAACTGGTCCAGATTGGTCTTGCCGATCACCACGGCGCCGGCCGCGCGCAGCGCCGCCACGACGGGCGCGTCGGCGCCCGGGGTATAGGCGTAACCGGGGCAGGCCGCGGTGGTCGGCAAGCCGGCGACGTCGACGTTGTCCTTGACCGCCACCAGCTGACCGGCCAGCGGCCCCTGGGCCTGCGCGACCTCACGACGCACCGCATCCTCGTCCCGCAGGGTGATGAAGGCTTCCTGTCGCAGCGCGATGGCCGCGTATGCGGCGCTGATCCGGTCCGTCATGCGACTTCCTGTCCTGTTGTGGCCTGTCCTGTTGTGGCGCCTGAATCTGATTGGTCGCACTCTCCCCCGCAAGCGGGAGGTGCCCCCACATCGCGGCTCGTTCCTCGCCGCTTGATCGTCGCGCTCCCGGGTTTCTTGCGTGCGCCGATCTCGCCGCTGGCCTCCCAGCGGGCTCTCTCCTCATTGCGGGCGGCGGTCATCCGCTGTCGCACCGCGGCGATGTCGTCGGCCTCCCGTGACAGGAAGTCCAGATGGTCCGCGATGCGGAACTCCCCCTCGGTGATCTCGACCGTGCCGCGGCCGGCGGCGACGTCGGCACGCAGATCGGTCAACTCTTCGGAGGACACCGGATACCACGACACCTGATCGAAGAACCGCAGCAACCACGGCTGTTCGGGCTCGAAACCCGGTGCGGACAGCGGGAATCGGTGGTTCCACACCTGGGTGGTGCGGCCCATCAACTGGTAGCCGCCCGGGCCTTCCATGCCGTAGATGCACAGGTAGGCACCGCCGATCCCGACCGCGTTCTCCGGTGTCCAGGTGCGGGCCGGGTTGTACTTGGTGGTGACCACGCGGTGGCGAGGATCGACCGGGGTCGCGACGGGGGCACCCAGGTAGACGTCCCCCAGGCCCAGTACGAGATAGCTTGCCGCGTGGACGATGTCGAACACGTCCTGGTGCGATTCCAGGCCGTTCATGCGGCGGATGAACTCGATGTTGCTCGGGCACCACGGGGCGTCGTCGCGCACACCGTTGCGGTACCGGTCGATCGCCAACCGAACAGTCGGGTCGTCCCAGCTCAGCGGCAGCCGTACCGATCGGCTCGGCAGCACCAACTGGTCGACGGGTCCCAGCGCAGACTCGATGTCCAGCACGAACGCCGTCATCGTCTGGTGATCGGTGAGCGCCGCGTCGAATTTGACCTGCAGCGAGCGGATTCCCGGCGTCAGGTCGATGATCCCGCGAGGCCGGTGTGCGTCGATCGCGGTGTGCAGCGCGTGCACCCGCGCCCGCAACACCAGATCCAGTGTCATCGTGCCGTATTCGACCAGGAGGTTGTCATCACCGCTGCGGCGCAAGGTCATCGACGTCGTGCCGTCCCCGGTGACGCCGCGGTGCAGCACACCGTCGTCGCCGTCCCCGCGTGGACTGCGCACCACCGGCGATGCCGCGCGCCGCGAGGTGCCCAGGGCCGCCAAAGGTGCTGCCGCACTGGCGCGCACCGGAACGAAGCGGACCCGGTCGCCGGGTGTGAGCTGTCCGAGCTTCCACCGGTCCGCGGACGTCACCGTCACCGGGCAGACGAAACCGCCGAGGCTGGGTCCGTCCGGGCCGAGGAGGATCGGGGTATCCCCGGTGAAGTCCAGCGCGCCGACCGAATACGGGGTGTCATGGATATTGGAGGGATGCAGGCCCGCCTCACCGCCGTCGGGCCGGGCCCACTGCGGCTTCGGGCCGACGAGGCGGATACCGGTGCGGTCCAGGTTGTGGTCCACCAGATAGGTGGCCTCATAGAGGCTTTCGATGTCGGCGCGGGTGAAGAACTCCGGCGCACCGTGCGGTCCCTCCGTGACCGCCAGGCGCCACTCGTGGCCGATCGACGGCACCTCCTCTTCGGTGAGCCGCCGCGGCCGTCCCACCGTGGCACCCAGATCCAGGCGGTCGCCGGCCGCGAGGGCCCGGCCACCGGCACCGAATCCGCCGAGCGTGAACGTCGAGCGGGAACCGAGGTACGCCTCTGCTTCGATGCCGCCGGCCACTGCGATGTAGATCCGCATCCCGACACCCTGCACGGCGCCGATCTCGAGCACGCCCCCGTCCGGGACCGCGATGGGTGCCCACTGCCGCGCCGGAACGCCGTCGAGCGTCACCGACACCGGTGCGCCGGTGACGCAGACGACGGTCGCCTCGTCGAATCCCAGTGTCGGACCGGCCATCGTCGCCTCGAGGCCCGGCGCCCCTTCGGAATTGCCGACGGCGAGGTTGGCCAGCCGCAGGGACAGATCGTCCATCGGACCCGACGGGGGCACTCCCACCTGCCAGTATCCGATGCGGCCCGGCCAGTCCTGAACGGTGGTGCTCGGCCCGGGCCGCAGCACGGTGAGGGTCCGGAGGCCGGTGGTCGTCGGTAGCGCCATGCGCGAATTCCTTTGTTCGAGAACGCGGTACGAGAGACCTGGATCAGGACGGGCGGGTGACGACCATCCGCACCGGCGTGGGATCGAAGCCGTTGCACGGGTTGTTGATCTGCGGGCAGTTGGAGACCAGGACGAGGACGTCGGTGTCGGCGCGCAGCGCTACCCGCAATCCCGGTGCCGACAGCCCGTCGACGATGCCCAGCGTGCCGTCGGCCTCCACCGGCACGTTCATGAAGAAGTTGAGATTCGGTGCCAGATCACGCTTTCCGAGGCCGTACCGGGCGCCTTCGATGAGAAAGTTCTCGACGCAGGCGTGCTGGTGACGGGTGTGGTGGCCATAGCGCAGCGTGTTGGATTCCTGCGAGCAGGCACCGCCGACGGTGTCGTGATTACCGACCTCGTCGGCCACCACGGTCATCAGTGCCGCGCCGTCACTGTCCCGCAACACCGTGCCGGTGCTGACGAACAGCGAGCGCTGCGCCGTGATGGTCGTCTGGGCGCTGTAGCGGCGGGAGGTGTCGTGGGCCCCATAGATCAGGGTGTCCACGGCCTGGTTGCCGTGCAGGTCGACGATGGTCAGGACGTCGCCTGCCGCGACGACCGCGGACCAGGGCCCGCGGGCCTCGACCATCTCGTCGAGGATGGTCGCGCCGGGCACCAGCGCGGGGACGGTGGTGATGGTGCTCATGCCCGTGCTCATCGGCCGGCTCCTTCGGTGAGATGCAGTGCGGTCCAGACGTCTTCGGTGTTGCGGTGTGCGCGTTCGTATTCGGGCCCGATCGTGTCGGCGCGGGCCGCCAGCTCGTCGAGGTCGGCGGGAGCCGACCAGGCCAGCACCTCCAGATCGGAAGTGTCGAACGTCGGCGCTTCGTCGAGCGGGTGTGCGGTGTTGGCGATCGCCACGATCACCGGAAAGTGCATGAGCAGTTCGATCGTCGCGCCGGCTCCGGCCGAACCGGTCGAGACGAGCCGGCCCGCGTCGTCGGCTCGGACACCGTGGAAGAACGACACGCCCGGGCCGACGTCGCGCGGACCCAGTCCGTATTTGAGCGCGGCGAGCACCAGCAGTTCCCGGCCCGCCGGGCTGTCGGAGTGCGCGGTGCCGGCCCCGTAGCAGGCTTCGTTCTGCGACCGGGTCGTGGTGCCGCACAGTGCATCGTGGTGTCCCGAGGTGTCGGCGACGATGGTCGCCAGGACTCTCCCCTGGTCATCCAGCAGCGGATGGCCGGTCCCGAGGTAGGCCTGCCACGGCACCTTGACGGTGTCGGCGGTGTTGAGCCGCTCCCAGGGCGCGTCGGCGCGCCACAGCAGCAGGTGCGCACACGCACGGCCGTCGATGTCGGTGAGCCGCAACCGGGTTCCGCGATCCAGCACCTTGTGGGTGTAGCGCCCGCCCGGCACCGTCTCGGCCCAGGTCAGACGTTCGGCTTCGACGCCGGCGGGCGGGGCCGGCCACAGCGATGCCGGTACGACGGGCATGGCCGCGGTGTGTGCGCCCGCCTGTGCGCGGGCGTGCGCGCGGGCGGCTGCGGTGGTCGACGTGGTCGAGGTGGACGAAGAACTCATGAGAATCCTTTCGGCAGTGGCTGATTGGTAGAGATCAGAGTGTTCCGACGGGGTTCGGATGGGCCCGGCGATATGGGAAACACAGCGCACCGAGTGCGACGATCGCGACGATGGTGAAGGGCCCGGCCCAGACCAGCAGCGGCATCGTGCCCGTCGGGTCGTAGATTTCCGGCCGTGGCCAGGCCAGGTTGATCACCATCGCCACGCCGTAGGCCACCGCGAAGATGTTGACCGGCAGTCCCCAACGGCCCAGCGAGAACAGTGGCCGACCGCCGGCGTCGGTAGCCGATGCGTCCCAACGCATTCCACGCAGCCGATGCGCCAGCAGGGGCGCGGTCACCAGTAGGTAGGCGATGTAGATCGCGATGATGCACACGCTGGCGAGGGTCGCGAAGATCGCGGAGTTGCCGACGTTCACCAAGAGCACACCGACACACGCGACACCGACCACGATCGCCGGCGGAATGGGCGTACCGGTAGCCGGATTGACGCGGGACAGGATCGACGAGAACGGCAGCCGCTGATCACGCGCCATCGAGAACATCAGCCGGGTGGCTGCGGTCTGGATCGCCAAGGTGCAGATGAAGATCGCGATCGCCACGTCGACGAGGAGCAGCGTCCCCCACGGCGAGGACAGCACGGCACCCAGCACGTAGGGCAAGCCCTCGGTTGCGAGCCGACCGTCGGTCAGGCTCGGCGCCGCCATCAGTGCGCCGATGATCATCAGACCGCCGCCGAGCGCCGACACGGTGAGTGCCGAGCGGATGGTGCGCGGCGCCACGCGGCGTGCGTCGCGCGTCTCTTCTGCGAGTTCACCGGCAGAGCCGAAGCCCACCATCACGTACGCGGCCATCAATCCGGAGGCGATCCAGGCCCAGCCATAACCCGGACCCGTTGCGCCGGTGTCGAACACGACCTGGGGACCACGCTGTGCGTGGGTGAAGAAGACCCCGACGACCGCGATGACACCGACGATCTCGCAGCAGACACCGATGGTCGCGACGCGCGACATCCAACGGACCCCGATGCAGTTGATCGTGGTCGTGAGCACGAGCAGCGCGGTACCCAGCAGCACGGCGTTGGCCGCACCGTCAGCAGAGGTCAGGGCGGTATCGGTGCCGATGATCTGGAATCCCGACCAGACCGACGGCAACACGACCTGCAGCGCGATGGCCGCGGCGGATGCCGTGATGATCTGGGCGACGATCATGAACCAGCCGCCGAACCAACCGACCACCTCACCGCCGAGGCGGCGGGCCCATTGGTAGATGGCTCCGGAGATCGGGTAGCGGGCCGCGAGTTCGGCGAAGCACAGGGCCACCGCGAACTGTCCGATGAACACGACCGGCCAGGTCCAGAAGAAGGCCGGCCCGCCGAAACTGTATCCGAGGCCGAACAATTGGAAGATCGTGGTCAGGATCGAGACGAACGAGAAGCCGGCCGCGAACGACGCGAACTTCCCCAGCGAGCGGTGCAGCTGTTGGTCGTAGCCGAACTCGGCAAGATCGTCGTGATCTGCCGGCGACGTGTTGGTCAATGTCATCCGATCCCGATTCTGGAGAGGCTAATACCTGTCAACTGACAGAATTGGGTGTGCCCATGACGCGGATGGGTCACCAACGTTTCCGGTGTGGGTCGCGGTGTAACAGTTGGGTTTCGCGCGAGCCGACCGTGCGCGAATGAGCGCAGATGGCACAGTGATGGCATGAGCCGCCCAGGCCGCCCCCGCCATCGCGACGCCCTCCGCCCCGGCAGTACCGCTGCCGAGCAGATTCTCGACGCCGCAGGCGAACTGTTCGTGACCAAAGGCTTCACGGTGACCTCGACGCGGTCGATCGCCGAGGCGGTCGGCATCCGTCAGGCGTCGCTGTACCACCACTTCCCCAACAAGGAAGCCATTCTCGAAGCTCTGCTCGACGCGACGGTGGTGCCGTCGCTGGAGTTCGCGCGGCGTGTGACGCGGTCTGTCGACGATCCGCGGACGGCCCTGTGGGCCGTGACGGCCGGCGACGCGGCCAAGCTGTTGTCCGTGCCGTGGAACCTGGGCCGGCTCTATCTGCTGCCGGAGGTCGACGGCATCGAGGGCTTTCATCGCCGCCGCCGCGAGCTGCATGCCGTGTACCGCGAATTGGCGGTCGACATCGTGGGCGGCGTCGACGACTTCCGCTGCAGCCTGCCGGTGCGCCTGACCGAGACCGTCATCGCGCAGCGCGTCGACGACCCGGACATCTCCGGCGACGAAGTGGCCGGAGAAAGAGTGGCAGAAGCCATCGCCGATGCCGCGCTGCGGGTACTTGGCGTCGACGTAGACGAGGCGCTACGGGCCGAGGGCCGGGCCCTGGTCGAGCGGCACCTGCTCGCGCCGAGTTAGGCCTCGGGGGCGAGCAACTGGTCGGCGTCGAAGCAGCTGTGGTCGCCGGTGTGGCACGCCCCGCCGACCTGATCGACCTCGAGCAGCACGGCATCGCCGTCGCAGTCCAGCCGCACCGAGTGCACGTGCTGCGTGTGGCCCGACGTCAGGCCCTTGACCCACTGTTCGCCGCGGGAGCGGGAAAAGTACGTCGCCTCACGGGTTTCCAGGGTGCGGGCCAGCGCGTCGTCGTCCATCCAGGCGACCATCAGTACGTCACCGGTGCCACGCTGCTGCACCACGGCGGTGAACAGCCCGGCCTCGTTGCGCTTGATGCGGGCAGCGATTCCAGGATCCAAAGCACTCATCGGATCGGACCTCCATTCGCCGATGTCGCTTCGCTCATCGAACGGGACCTCCATTCGCCGATGTCGCTTCGCTCATCGAACGGGACCTCCATTCGCCGATGTCGCTTCGCTCATCGAACGGTGATCCCTTCGGCCGCCATCGCTGCCTTCACCTGACCGATGGTCAGCTCGCGGAAATGGAACACACTGGCCGCCAGCACCGCATCGGCCCCGGCCTGCACCGCGGGTGCGAAGTGGTCGACGGCGCCGGCTCCCCCGCTGGCGATCACGGGCACGCTCACCGCGGCCCGCACCGCCCGCAGCATCGCCAGGTCGAACCCGGCCTTGGTGCCGTCGGCATCCATGGAATTCAGCAGGATCTCCCCGACCCCGAGTTCGGCTCCGCGCGTTGCCCATTCGACGGCGTCGATGCCGGTACCGCGACGACCACCGTGGGTCGTCACCTCCCATCCGGACGGGGTCGGCGCAGAGCCTTCCGCACCCTCGGGCACGGTCCGGGCGTCGACCGACAGCACGATGCACTGCGAACCGAACTGCCGCGACAGCTCCGACAGCAGCTCGGGCCGGGCGATGGCCGCGGTGTTGACCGACACCTTGTCGGCGCCGGCCCGCAGCAAGGTGTCGACGTCCTCGACCGAGCGGACCCCGCCACCGACGGTCAGCGGGATGAACACCTGCTCGGCGGTGCGGCGCACCACCTCGAGCATGGTCGAGCGGCCCGACGACGACGCGGTCACGTCGAGGAACGTCAGCTCGTCGGCGCCCTCCGCGTCATACGCGGCGGCCAGCTCGACGGGATCACCGGCGTCCCTGAGGTTCTCGAAGTTGACGCCCTTGACCACCCGGCCGCCGTCGACGTCCAGGCACGGGATGACTCGGGTTGCCAGGCTCACAGGTAATCCTCCGGAACCCCAACGGATTTCACGATCTCCAGCATCCTCTCGTGCACGCCGGGCGCGGCGGCCAACGCCGACTTCGACTCCACTGTCCAGGGCGCCCCGGCGAGGTCTGTGACGATTCCGCCGGCGGCCCGCACCAGCGCCACGCCCGCGGCGTGGTCCCAGATGTGGTGGCCGAAACTGATGGCGCCGCCGAGAATGCCGGCGCCGACATAGGCCAGGTCGAGGCCGGTGGCGCCGTGCATCCGCACCCGCGAACATTCCCGCGTCAGACTCGACAGGACCGCGTTGCGCCACCGCCCCGGGAACCGGCCCTTCGAATCGATGTTGAACGTCTGGATTCCGATGATCGAGTCGGCCAGTGTGCTCGGCGCCAACGGCGGCAACACCGCCTCCCCGTCACGGACCGGCCCATCCACGGTGGCGACGTACCGCTGGCCCATGAACGGCAGCCACGTCAGCCCCGCGACGGGCGTCCCCCGCCACAGCAGGCCCAGCAGGATCGCCGCCATGGGCGAACCAGCCGCGTAGTTGAAGGTGCCGTCGATCGGGTCGAGCACCCACACCAGTTCGGAATCGATGGGCTCGCCGCCGAATTCCTCGCCGTGCACACCGATCCCGGTCGCCGACGTCAGCGCCGCGACGACCTGGCGCTCGATGGCGAGGTCGATCTCGGTGGCGAAGTCGTTGCCCTTCTTCCGAACTGCCGCATCGGCCTGGTGGCCGGCGATGAACGGAGCGACAGCGTCGTCGAGGACGCCGGTCGCGGTCGCGACCAGCTCTGCCAACTTCGCCGATTCGATCACTTCACCGCGGCCAGGGCCTCGGGCAGCGTGAACCGCTCTGCGTACAAGGCCTTTCCGACGATGGCGCCCTCGACGCCCTGCCCGGTCAGCGTCGCGATCGCCCGCAGGTCGTCCAGGCTCGACACCCCGCCCGACGCGATGATCGGTGCCTTGGTGCGGCCGGCGACGGTGCTCAGCAGGTCCAGGTTCGGGCCGGTCAGCGTGCCATCCTTGGTGACGTCGGTGACGACGTAGCGCGAACACCCCTCACCATCAAGGCGTTCCAGCACCTCCCACAGGTCGCCGCCGTCGGTCTCCCAGCCGCGGCCGCGCAGGCGCCAGCTGCCGTTCTCGAACTGCACGTCGAGACCGACCGCCACCCGGTCGCCGTATTCACCGATGGCGCGCTTGCACCATTCGGGGCTCTCCAGCGCGGCGGTGCCGATGTTCACGCGGGCGCAGCCGGTGTCCATGGCCGCCTTGAGCGAGGCGTCATCGCGGATGCCGCCGGAAAGCTCCACCGCCACATCGAGTTTGCCGACCACCTCGGCCAGCAGTTCCCGGTTGCTGCCCCGCCCGAACGCGGCGTCCAGATCGACCAGGTGCACCCACTCGGCGCCGTCGCGCTGCCAGGTCTGTGCCGCTTCCAGCGCCGAGCCGTAATCGGTCTCGCTGCCGGCCTTGCCCTGCACCAGCCGCACTGCCTTGCCGTCGACCACGTCAACGGCCGGCAACAAAATCAAACTCATAGCCCCTCAACCCAATTCGCCAACAGCGTCGCACCTGCGTCGCCGCTCTTCTCCGGATGAAACTGTGTCGCCGACAACGCGCCGTCCTCGACGGCAGCGATGAACGGCACGTGATGCGTGGCCCACGTGACCTTCGCATCGGCATGGCCGCCCCACTGCTGGGCGGCGTAAGAATGCACGAAATAGAACCGGGTGCCCGCATCAAGCCCCTTGAACAGCGTGCTGTCGGCCGCGGCGTCGACGGTGTTCCAGCCCATGTGCGGGATCACCGGCGCATCAAGCCGGGTGACCTCGCCGGGCCACTGCCCGCAGCCCTCGGTCTGCACGCCGAACTCCACGCCCTTCGAGAACAGAATCTGCATACCGACGCACACGCCCAGCACCGGGTGACCCGCGGCGAGGCGATCGGCGATGATCTTCTCCCCGCCGATCGCACGCAGACCGGTCATGCAGGCCTCGTAGGCACCGACGCCAGGCACCACCAGTCCGTCCGCGGCGGCGGCGGCGGCCGCGTCGGACGTCACCTCGACGTCAGCGCCCACCCGCTCGAGGGCACGCTGCGCCGACCGAAGATTGCCCGAACCGTAGTCCAGCACAACGAGCTGCTTCCGGCGGAGCCGGACAGAAGGCTGCGGTGTCACAACGTGCCCTTGGTCGACGGCACCCCGGCCACCCGCGGATCGGGCTCGACGGCCTGGCGCAGCGCCCGGGCCACGGCCTTGTACTGCGCCTCGGTGATGTGGTGCGGGTCGCGGCCGTACAGCGTGCGCACGTGCAGCGCGATCTTGGCGTTGAAGGCCAGCGACTCGAACACGTGCCGGTTGATGACAGTGTGGTACGGCACCGACGAACCCGCGATGGTGAAGGACACCATCGACTCGGGCTCACCGGTGTGCACAAAGTATGGGCGGCCCGAAACGTCAACGGCCGCATGGGCCAGCGTCTCGTCCATCGGGATGAACGCGTCGCCGAACCGCCGGATGCCCTTCTTGTCGCCGAGGGCTTGGCCGAGCGCCTGACCCAGGACGATCGCGGTGTCCTCGACCGTGTGGTGGCCCTCGATCTCGACGTCACCCTTGGCGTGCACCGTCAGATCGAAGCTGGCGTGCGTGCCCAAGGAGGTCAGCATGTGATCGAAGAACGGCACCCCGGTGCTGATGTCGACCTGGCCGGTGCCGTCGAGATCGATCTCGACGACGATGCTGGATTCCTTGGTGGTGCGTTCGACGCGGGCGCGGCGGGTCATGAAACTCCTTGTGGGGCTGGTTCCGATGCGGCGAGCTTGGCGCTGACTTCCAGCAGGGCATCGTTCTCCGACGCCAGACCGACGGTGGTGCGCAGGAATCCGGGAATCCCGACGTCGCGGATCAGCACGCCGGCATCCAGGTAGCGCTGCCAGGTCGCCGCGGCATCCGCGAACTCCCCGAACAGGATGAAGTTGGCATCGCTGGGGATCACCCGGAAACCCAAGTCGGACAACGCCGCTGCCACCCGGTCCCGCTCGGCCGCCAAGGTGGCGACGCTGCTCAGCGTCTCGTCTGCATGCCGCAGCGCCGCGCGTGCGGCCGCCTGGGTGAGAACCGACAGGTGGTACGGCAACCGCACCAGCAGCATCGCGTCGATCACCGCGGGGTCCGCCACCAGGTAGCCCAACCGCCCACCGGCGAAGGCGAACGCCTTGCTCATGGTGCGGCTGATGATCAGTTTGGCCGGGTATTCAGCCAGCAGCTCGACACCGCTGGGCTGCGACGAGAACTCGCCGTACGCCTCGTCCAGGATCAGGACACCCGGAGTGACATCCAGCAGCCGCCGCAGGTCGTCGAGCGGCACGCTCTGCCCGGTCGGGTTGTTCGGGCTGGTCACGAACACCACGTCGGGCTGCTGGTCTCGGATCGCCGCGACGGCCACATCCACGTCCAGTCCGAAGTCGGTGGCCCGGGTCGCCGACAGCCACTCGGTCTGGGTGCCGTCGGAGATGATCGGGTGCATCGAGTACGACGGCACGAAACCGATGGCACTGCGGCCCGGCCCGCCGAACGCCTGCAACAGCTGCTGCAGGATTTCGTTGGAACCGTTTGCCGCCCACAGGTTTTCCGCCGTGAGCGCGACACCCGTCTGCGCCTGCATGTACGCAGCCAGATCGGTGCGCAGCGCCATGGCGTCGCGGTCCGGGTACCGGTGCAATTCAGCAGCGGCCTCGGCGACCGAGGCGGCGACGTCATCGATCAACGCCTGGGTCGGCGGGTGCGGGTTCTCGTTGGTGTTGAGCCGCACCGGCACCACCAATTGCGGTGCGCCGTACGGCGACTTGCCGCGCAGGTTCTCCCGCAGTGGGAGGTCTGCCAGGGAAATCTTCGTCACCTTTCGAACCTCCGACGCACAGCCTCACCGTGCGCGGGCAGATTCTCGGCATTGGCCAGCGTGATCACATGCCCCGCAACGTCTTTCAGGGCCGCCTCGGTGTAGTCGACGACATGGATGCCACGCAGGAACGTCTGCACCGACAGGCCGCTGGAGTGCCGGGCGCAGCCGGCGGTGGGCAGTACGTGGTTGGACCCGGCGCAGTAGTCGCCGAGGCTCACGGGCGACCAGGCGCCGACGAAAATGGCACCCGCCGAACGGATTCGGCCCGCGATCTCAGAGGCGTCGACGGTCTGGATCTCCAGGTGCTCGGCGGCATAGGCGTTCACCACCCGTACCCCGGCGTCGAGGTCGTCGACCAGCACGATGGCCGACTGCTTGCCGTTAAGCGCAACCGTCACGCGGTCGCGGTGCAGCGTCGTGGCAACCTGCGCGGCCACTTCGACATCGGTGGCGTCGGCCAGCTTCTCGCTGGTGGTGACCAGCACGCTGGCCGCCATCTCATCGTGCTCGGCCTGGCTGATCAGATCGGCGGCGATGTGCACCGCGTCAGCCGAGTGGTCGGCCAGGATGGCGATCTCCGTCGGGCCGGCTTCGGCGTCGATGCCCACCTGCGAGCGGCAGATGCGCTTGGCAGCGGTGACGAAGATGTTGCCCGGCCCGGTGATCATGTCGACCGGCGCCAACTCCTCGCCCGTGGTGTCCACGCCGCCGTAGGCCAGCAGCGCGATGCCCTGGGCACCGCCGACGGCCCACACCTCCTCGACCCCGAGGAGGGCCGCCGCCGCCAGGATGGTCGGGTGCGGCAGACCGCCGTGGTCCTTCTGCGGCGGGCTGGCAATCACCAGGGAGTCGACGCCGGCGGTCTGGGCCGGGACGACGTTCATCACGACGCTCGACGGGTAGACGGCGTTGCCGCCCGGAACGTACAGCCCGACGCGCTCCACGGGCACCCACCGCTCGGTGACGGTCGCGCCCGGTGCCAGGGTCGTCGTGGTATCGGTGCGGCGCTGGTCGGCGTGCACGGCGCGGGTCCGCTCGATCGCGACCTCGAGCGCCACCCGTACGTCGGCGGGCAACCGGGTCAGCGCGGCATCCAGCTCTGCCCTGGGGACGCGCACGGCCGCCGGCCGCACGCCGTCGAACGACTCGCCGTACTCCAGTGCCGCCACCGCGCCGCGTTCGACCACGGCGTCGACGATCGGGCGTACCTTGGGCAGCACCGAATCCACGTCGACACCGCCTCGGGGCAGCACCGCTCGCAATTGCGCCGCGGACAGCTGCTGACCTCGCAAATCGATACGCGCGAGCTTCACTGCACTGTTCACCCCACTATTCTCCCAGAGCAAGCCAAATCGAATACGGAGGCGTCAATGTCAAGCCGTCAGGACCACCCCAACAACGCCGCCGGCGTGCCGATGATCTTCCCGGTGTGGCTGGAGAACTTCCAGATCAAGTACATCAACCCGGCTCTGCGCCCATTGTCCAAGAAGCTCCCCGGGTTCTCGGTCATCAAGCACCGTGGCCGCACGTCGGGCAAGCAATTCGAGACGATCGTCACCTCGTACCGCAAGGGCGATGTGCTGGCGGTCGCGCTGGCCCATGGCAAGACCAACTGGGTCAAGAACGTGCTGGCCGCCGGCGAGGCCGACATCCATGTCTCGCGCAAAGACCTGCACCTCGTCAACCCCCGTGTGCTTCCCGCGGGCACCGATGACCCGTCGCTGCCGCGGATCGCCCGGATCGCGGCCAAGCGCACCGGCGTGTTCGTCGCCGATATCGCCCACTGACAAACCGGGGGCCACGCTGAAGCTCAGCGTGGCCCCCGGTCCGTCGACGGCTACTTGCAGATGTCGTTGATCTGCTTGCTGTCGGCGCCCGCGTCGTCCAGGCGCACCTTCTGCTGCGGGTCGTCGGTCTGAGAGCCGGATGTCGCCGCGGCCCCGATGTCCAGCAGGGTGTTCGCGTACTTGCGCGCCGCCGTCGCGAGGTCGGCCGGGGCGGCCGGATCGATCCGGTTCAACAGGTACTGGCCACCGGTGATGAGCGCCAGGCGGGCGTTGGCCGCCACTGCGAGGGCACCCGTCGTGTCGTCGGGGCCGCCGGGGACCGCCAGGTTGGTGTTGATCGCGATGCCCTTGCTGACGGTCTTCATGGCGTCACAGAGCGCGATCTTGGCCGTGTCCTGCTCGGCCTCGGTGTACGTCTTGGCCTGGTGCTTGACCTCGTACAGGGCGTAGCCGCCGATGGCGGCGGCGATCAGGCCGATGACCACGGCCGCAATCGCGATGATCTGGGTGACGGACGTCGAACCCGACGTCTCGTCGGTGTCTTTTGCGGCTTTGCTCAGCGTGGTGGTCTTGTCTTCGGTCTTCTCGTCTTCCGCCATGCTCGTGATAGTAGCGGCCGAGTCAGGTATCGAGGCCGACGTCGAGCACCCGCACCGAATGCGTCAGCGCACCGATGGCGAGGAAGTCCACCCCGGTCGAGGCATAGGCCGCGGCCGAATCCAGGCTCAGCCCACCCGAAGATTCCAGCTTGGTGCCGGGTGCCCGGGCGTCGCGGCGCTGTACCGCGATCTGTGTCTGCCAGACCGGGAAGTTGTCGAGCAGCACCAATTCGACGTTCTCACCGAGGATTTCGTCGAGCTGCTCCAGCGAATCCACCTCGACCTCGCACGGCAGATCCGGCGCGACCGCCCGGACTGCCTGCAGTGCCGCGAGTACCGACCCGGCGGCCGCGACATGGTTGTCCTTGATCAGCGCGGCATCGCCCAATCCCAGCCGATGGTTGACGCCGCCGCCGACGCGCACCGCGTACTTCTGCAGTAACCGCAATCCTGGCAACGTCTTTCGGGTGTCCCGGATGGCCGTGTCGGTACCGGTCACCTCCTGCACCCAACGGGCGGTTTCTGACGCAATACCCGACAGGTGGCAAACAATGTTGAGCATCGTGCGTTCGGCCGTCAGCAGGGACCGTGTCGGGGCTTCGACGGTCAGCACGGCATCGCCGGGCTTGACCTCGGCGCCGTCCTCGGCGCGGTCGAGGATCCGATAGGCGCCCTCGCCGATCACCTTGTCCAGCACCAGAACCGCGATGTCCAGGCCGGCGATGACGCCGGGCTGCCGGGACACCATCGATGCGACGGTGGTGGCGTCGGCGGGCACCGTCGCCACTGAGGTGACGTCGGGCCCGTACCGCAGGTCCTCATCGAGCGCGCGGTCGATGATCGCGTGCGCGTCGGCCAATTCTGCTGCTGTCAATGCCATCAGTTACATACTCCTATCGGCAGGGCGGCCACTGCGCGCCCGGCGGCGTCCAGCCGCACATCGATCGACACCCCGAGCGCCGGATCGCGGTCCGGTCGGTCGCCGCGGTGGTGGCAGCCGCGTGATTCGGCCCGCGCAGCCGCCGCCGCGGCCACCGCGGACGCCGTCACGGTCAGGGCCGCGTCCTCGACGGCAGTGCGGGCCGACATGGCGGTATCGCGGGCCCCGGTGAGCATCTCGCGCAGCTGCCCCAGTCCCGCGGCGTCGCGCACCACCGATGCGTACTTCGTCATACCGCGTTGCAGTGCATCCCGATCCAATGCGGGCCGCTTGCCCAGATCCGGTTCCGGTACGCGGTTTCCACCCGCTTCGCGGGCCTGCTCCGCCGCCGCGCGACCGGCCCGGCCACCGACCACCAGGCCTTCCAGCAGGCTGTTGGAGGCCAGGCGGTTACCGCCGTGCATACCGGTGCGTCCGACCTCACCGGCCGCGTACAGGCCGGCCATCTCGGTGCGGCCGTATACGTCCGTCACCACCCCACCGCAGCTGTAATGCGCGCCGGGCACCACCGGAATCGGTTGGCGCGCAGGGTCGATACCGGCGGCCAGGCAGGCGGCGGTAACCGTCGGGAACCGGGCGGCGACGTCGGGTACGCCGCGGGCATCGAGATAGACGAAGTCGTCGCCGGTGGCCGCGAGGCGGGCGTCGATGGCGGCGGCCACGACGTCGCGCGGTGCCAGGTCCCCCATCGGGTGCACGCCGTCGGTCACGGAGTCACCACGGAGGTCACGCAGGATGGCTCCTTCGCCACGCAGCGCTTCGGTGATCAACGGGCACCGGCCGCCGGCCGCGCCGGTGTACAGCATGGTGGGGTGGAACTGGATGAATTCGATGTCACGGAGCGGCAATCCGGCGCGCAGCGCGAGGGCGATGCCGTCGCCGGTCGAACCGTCCGGGTTGGTCGTCGCGGTGTACAGCTGCCCCAGTCCACCGGTCGCCAGGATGACCGACGGCGCCGTCAGCACACCGGGTCCTTCGGGACTCAGGACCAGCAGCCCGCTGACCGCTCCGTCGTGGTGCAGCACCTGCAGCGCAACGTGATTGGGCCGGATATCCAGCGTCTGGGTCGCAGCGGCCAGGGCCCGCTGAACCTCGGCGCCGGTGGCGTCGCCGCCGGCGTGGATGATGCGGCGGCGGCTGTGCCCACCCTCGCGGGTCAGGGACCAGTCACCGGGCCGGACCTCATCGAAAGCTGCACCGGCACCGACCAATTCGCGAACCGCGGCGTAGCCGTCGGCGACGATCGAGGTGACCGCGTCGACATCGCACAGGCCGGCCCCGGCCGCGACGGTATCGGCGACGTGCGCCTGCACCGAGTCGTCGGTATCGGGGATGACGACCGCGATGCCACCCTGTGCATAGGCGGTCGCCGTCTCGCCGGACTTGCCGACGACCACGACCCGGCTGCCGGCCGACTGCGCCGCGCGCGCCGCCGCCAGGCCGGCCACCCCTGTGCCGACGACGATGACGTCAGCCCGTTGGCGCCAGTAGCCACGGCCACCGCAGGCGGCCAGCCTCCTGGACGTGGAGGCACTCACCGCTACTCCCCGCCGCCGGGCTGCCCGATCCCGATCATGCGCTGCACGCTCAACCGAGCTGCGGCCGCGACATCTTCGTCGACGTGAACTTCGTCGGCACCGTCGCGCAGGCAGCGCAGCAGCGCGGCCGGTGTGATCATCTTCATGTAGGGGCAGGAGGCCCGATCGTTGACGGCGAGAAACTCGGTTTCCGGTGCGGCACGGCGCAACTGGTGCAGCATGCCGATCTCGGTGGCGACCAGGACCTGCTTGGCCTGGGTCGCGCGGGCGGCGTCGAGCATGCCGCCGGTCGACAGGATCTTGACCCGGTCGTCGGGCACGGCACCCTCGCCCGCCAGATACAGCGCCGAGGTGGCGCAACCGCATTCGGGGTGCACGAACAGTTCGGCGTCGGGGTGCGAGCGGGCCTGGTCGGCGAGTTCGTCACCGTTGATGCCGGCGTGCACGTGGCATTCCCCGGCCCAGATGTGCAGGTTGTCCCGTCCGGTCATCCGGCGTACGTGCGCGCCGAGGAACTGGTCCGGGCAGAACAGCACGGTCTTGTCCGCGGGGATCGAGGCGACGACCTCGACGGCGTTGGACGACGTGCAGCAGATGTCGGTCAGTGCTTTGACGGCCGCGGTGGTGTTCACGTAGGACACCACGACCGCGTCCGGGTAGTCGGCCTTCCAGGCCCGCAGGTCGTCGGCGGTGATCGAATCGGCCAGCGAGCAGCCCGCCCGCTGGTCCGGGATCAGCACGGTCTTGGCCGGCGAGAGGATTTTGGCGGTCTCGGCCATGAAATGCACGCCGCAGAACACGATCGTGTCCTCGGCGGCGTCCGCGGCGATGCGCGACAGCGCCAGCGAGTCGCCCACGTGGTCGGCGATGTCCTGAATCTCGGGCAGCTGGTAATTGTGCGCGAGGATTGTGGCGTTGCGTTCCTTGGCAAGGCGGCGCACTTCGTCCGCCCACTGCGCGTCGGCGACCACGTTGCCGTACGCGGCAATCCAGTCCGAGCCTTCGGGCTCGATGGTGCGGTCCAGAACCGTCATGGCCGTCTCCTTTGAACCTGGCCAGGTTTTCGACTTATGATCGAAAACATGCCACATACTAGCACTGCACACGAAATGTTCACCTTCGTGTACCGCAGGCAAAGGCGCAGTGCGTGGCTGCCGGCCCGCTTCGAGCCGCACTCCCATGGCCAGGTGATCACCACGCCGACCCGCTCGACCAGCAAAGACGGCGGCGACCGGCCCGGCTGAACCTCACTCAGCGGCGGACTCGGAGCGATTCCGGTAGTTCTGCCAGGTCTGTCGCGTCCGGACGGCGATGGCGTCATTCGCGGTTCCGCTGCCGTCCCACAGTCCCCGACTGGCGACCAGCACGATGGGCCAGAAGTACGCCGCGACGTCGCGCACCTGGCGGACCGGGATTCCCATGGACACGGCGGCGTAGTGCAGCCAGTAATCGTCCGCGCGGGGGCACACCTGAGCGAACGCTTCGCCCCGGTCCCGTAGCGCCCCAAGCAGTTCCGGCGGGTAGGCGACGCCCGATACGCCCGTCGCAAACACCGTTTCAGAGGCCTCGGTCGTGGTGCACATCGGCCAGGTGCGGTACGGGCCGTCGCCGCGGATACGCGCACGGAAAGCGGTGACCTCGCCGGGCCGGTGTGCGGCGAGCAGCTCGGCGAGCCAGGTGGGCGGGTAGTAGACGTCATCGTCCGCCGTGACCAGAGTGCGGGCGGGTTCGTCCGGCAGTATCTCGCTGAGATACGGGAAGTACTTCTTGTGCGGTCCGTAGTCGCGGCAATAACGAATTTCCAGCCCGCGTGCTTGCAATCGTCTCAATGTTGCCGGCGGATCGAGGTACGCGTCGTGGTCATCCAGCCACAGGATCAGCCGGCGCGGCTTGACGGTACCGGCACCGATGGTCTCGATTGTTTGCCACACCGTGGAAATCCGCTTGCCGTAACTCGTCAACGACACGTTTGCGGCAGCAGCGCCGACGACCAGCTCATCTGACCTGAGGTTTCTCACAAGTAGTCGCGGAGCAAGTGCGCCCAGCTCCGCGAGGGTGCATACCCACCCGAGCGGATCCGTTGGCAGAATGCCCATATTGCGCATGACGCCCACCGGCCTTTCCCCGCGGGACGAACACGAAGAGTTGCTGCATTCGAGCGTGAGTCTAACGGCGGGGCGGACTTTCTTCCTGCCGACGCCTACGGGCGACCGGGCTGAACCTCGTCCAGCGTCGGCAATTTCCAGAGCATGCCCTGCTCGAGATCGAAACTCATGGGCTTGTATGGCAACAGTCCACTGCCGGGATAGGGCGTGTATTCCCCGAACCACACATCGCCATCGACGGCGTAGAGGTCAATGCGAATGAAATCCCAGCCCGCGCCGAGGGCACGGGCGATATCAGACATCTTTTCCAGCTCCTGGGGGCGCGGCTCATCGACGACCAGTCGGTCGCCTTGGCGCACCGGAAACTGTCGCCACTCGGCGTCCAGGAAGGTGGCGGTCAGATTCTTGCCGAATCGGCCGCGATTGACCTGAATCAGCTCGATCCGGCCGTCGAAAACGAAGAACTTGTAGTCCGTCGGTGGCTTGCCGTCCGATGTCGGAATGCGTTCCTCGATGAGCAGCGAAGGACGGGCTTGGCTGTAGCCCCATTCCCCGAGCTCCATCGGCGTCTCGTGCAGCCAGGTTTCCGTGTTCTTCAGGAGCTCAGGCAGATTCACGGCCGAGTCCGGACCGAACAATGCATGTCCGCTGCTGTGGTTGGGTTTGAGCACCCACGGCGGCAGCGTCGCCAGGTCGGGGGCGTCCCGCAGGTCGGTGCCCGACCACAAGGTCTTCGCGATGCGCAAATCCGCGCCCCGGTACGCCTCCCGGGCCATCTCCTTCATCCACATCTTGTCGCAGGCTTTGACGATTCGATCCCGCCTGTCGTGCAGGATGCGCCAGTTCACCTTCTCGTTGAATGTCTGCGGATCGGCGAAGTTGCCGGTTGTCCCCATCACTGTCCGATACAGCACGCGGCGCATCAGCCGCTTCGGAATCATGTCGATCATCCAGCGACGAGCGGGCACCAACCACGCGGGCGTCCTCCTGTACCTAAGCGCCATTCCAGTTCCTACCCCCGACAATATATTTTCGTTGCTACCTGTCAGCAGAATGAGAGAGCGGCCAGTGCGAAACCGCCCCGCGACGGCGATTCATGCCTCGTGATCAGTACTTTCAGGTAAGTCACAGCAATATAGCAGTATTGTTTTAACCTGTTTGACACTTTCAATAGTTTGCTGCAATTCATCCGTTCGACCGACAGCAATCCCCGACGACCTGCAATCCACTTCCCCCGCCGGCCGCTTTTGATCTCCCACGTTTTCGACTTAAAATCGAAAACGTGACGGATGTGGGTACTGCACACGAAGTGCTCGCCGTCGTGTTCCAGGTGCGAGCCCTCGACAGCAAAAGACCGCAGCTCAGCGTCCTACTCTGGGAACGCGCCATGGAGCCGCAACGTGGCGCATGGTCCCTGCCGGGCGGTCAGCTACGGCACGACGAAGACATGGTCAGTTCGGTCCGGCGCCAACTGGCCGAGAAAGTCGACCTGCGTCAGCTGACCCATCTCGAACAGCTCGCCGTCTTCTCCGAACCCAAACGTGTGCCCGGCCCGCGCACCATCGCTTCGACCTTCCTGGGCCTGGTGCCCTCCCCGGCGACACCCGAGCTGCCGAGCGACACCCGCTGGCATCCGGTGTCGGCGCTGCCGCCCATGGCCTTCGACCACGGCCCGATGATCACCCATGCCCACACCCGGCTGGTGGCCAAGATGTCGTACACCAACATCGGATTCGCCCTGGCGCCAAAGGAATTCACTCTCACCACCCTGCGGGACATCTATGCCGCCACGTTGGGACACCAGGTGGACCCGACCAATCTGCAGCGCGTGCTCGCCCGGCGCGGCGTCATCACCCCGACCGGCACGACGGCCCGCTCCGGACGCAGCGGCGGTCGCCCCGCCGCGCTCTACCGATTCACCGACTCGACATACCGGGTTACGGACGAGTTCGCCGCGCTACGCCCACCTGGTTAACCTACGGGCCGTGACGTAGGTCACTTTCCGGCCACATTTTGCGAGCCAGAATTGGTTTTTAAGGGTTCCTTAAGACATGATTTCCCGATGACCATGGGCAATGCAGCCAGGGCGTTCGACGCCGAGTGGATCGGCCAGCCGTACCACGAGGAACTCCGATCCGGCATCCGCCCACTGCGGCCCAGCGAGGACACGTTCTACGTGCCGCCCGTCGGCTTCGAACTGACCGCACCCGGCACCGTCCTGCGGTCACGCGACGTCGAACTCGGGTTCATGGGCGCCATCCCCCAGGGCGTCACCGCCACCCAGTTGCTCTATCGCAGCACCGACCTCAACGGGAGCGCGCAAGCCGCGGTGACCACGGTCCTGCTGCCCGTCGGCCACACCCCGGACACCCGCTGCCCCATCGTGTCCTATCAGTGCGCCATCGACGCGGTCTCCGACGCCTGCTTCCCGTCCTACGCGCTGCGGCGCCGCGCCCGGGCCCTCGGCTCGGTCGCACAGCTCGAATACGTGCTCGTGGCCGCCGTCCTCGCGCAGGGCTGGGCCGTGTCCATCCCGGATCACGAAGGCACCGACGGCATCTGGGGCGCCCCGCACGAGCCCGGGTACCACATCCTCGATGGCCTGCGCGCCGCCATCAACACCGAGTCCCTCGGCCTCTACGCCGACGCGCCGATCGGCCTGTGGGGCTACTCGGGCGGCGGACTCGCCAGCGCCTGGGCGGCTGAGGAGTGCGCCAACTACGCACCCGAGCTCAACGTCGTCGGTGCTGCTCTCGGCTCCCCCGTCGGCGACCTGGCCGAGGTGTTCCGCCAGCTCAACGGCACCGCCAAGGCAGGCCTGCCCGCCACCGTGATCGCGGCGCTCATGCACATCTACCCCGGCCTCAAGCGCGTCATCCATGAGCACGCCACCGAAGCCGGTAAAGCCATGCTGCGCAACATCGAGGGCATGACGACCGCCGAGGCAGTCTTCCGGCACGCCGGACTGGACTTCGACAGCCTGCTGAAGTCGCCGTTGCAGGAGGTGCTGGACACCCCGGAGGTGCAGCACGTCTTCGAGAGCATCAAGCTCGGCAAGACCGCGCCGACCCCGCCGCTGCTGATCATGCAGGCCGTGTACGACCAGATCATCGCCGTCGGGAACATCGATGAACTCACCGACACCTACGTCATGGGTGGCTCGCATGTGACCTACCACCGCGACATCCTCAGCGAGCACATCGCGCTGCACCCGCTGGCTGCGCCGATGGCGCTGAACTGGCTCGCCGAGCGATTCGACGGCAAGCCGCTCGGCCCGACCGTACGTACCTCGTGGCCGGCCCTGCTGAACCCGGCGACCTACCTCGGCTTGCTCAAGCTGGGCGTGGTCAGCACGAAGGTTCTGCTGGGACTTCCGATTGGACGTCGGTAGCCGCAGGAGCGACGGTGGCCGGTAGCCGGACAGGCGCCGGCTCCACCCGTGGCCACGCACCGAGATCGTCGCGCCTGGTCGCCAGCGTGCAGAACAGATACACCAGCGCGGCGATGCCGGCCGGAAAGCACAATGTCGTCGCGATGATCCACGGCGAATGGCCGAAGAACACCGGCGGCGCCTCGACGAGGTAGCCCACCCGGTGCTCGGGAGACAGCGGCGCACCCGCGAGATCGGGCGTCCCGTAACGCCAATGAGCGACGACGGCGCCGACGCCGGCGAATGCGCCCGCGGCGGCCACATTGCCGAGCGCCAGCGCGCCGGCCAGGACCGGTCCGCGATGCGCCCGCCACTGCCACACCGCCGTCGCGGACACCACGGCGATCACCGTCAGCAGGCCGACGGCCAGCGCACCGCCCAGGAAAACCCGGTCCGACTCGTCGCCGAAGTACCCGTGAATGCGCTGACCCTTCTTGGTCAACGCGACGACCGCATCGACGGGCGGGGCGAGAAACGCCCACAGCACGCCACCGAGCGCGCCCGTCAGCGTCAGGCCGACGACGACCCGCAGCGCCGCGGCACCACGCGAAAGCTTCGGCCGCTCAAGAGTTTTGGCGCGTTCGACGCCGTCAGTCACCGCTGGGTCTCCAGGTCCTTCGAGTCCACCACCCCGTGCCGCGAGCACTTGGCCCACCAACCGTCGGGGCGCACCTGCACCACCATGCGCCGGCCGCATTCGGCGCACCACCGGGGTGCCTCCAGACCGAGCTGCGCCGTGGTCGGCATGACGGCGCCGTCGACGGCGTCGGCCGCGACACCGGTGTACACGTTGAACTTGCCGGCACTGACAGGTGCGGGCAATTCTCTGGTCATCACGTTCAGTTCTACAGGGTGGCGTTCAGAGCCTTGATCGGCATCTGCAGATCGTCCAGCAGTTCCAGATCGGACTCCGCGGGGCGACCCAGCGTCGTCAGGTAGTTGCCGACGATGACGGCGTTGATGCCACCGAGGATGCCCTGCTTGGCGCCGAGGTCGCCGAGGGTGATCTCGCGACCACCGGCGAACCGGAGCATGGTGCGCGGCATGGCCAGACGGAACGCGGCGACGGCGCGCAGCGCGTCGGCGGCCGGCAGCACCTCGAGGTCACCGAACGGGGTGCCCGGGCGCGGGTTGAGGAAGTTCAGGGGCACCTCGTGCGGGTTGAGCTCGGCCAGGTTGGCGGCGAACTCCGCACGCTGCTCCAAGGTCTCGCCCATGCCGAGGATGCCGCCGCAGCAGACCTCCATGCCGGCCTCGCGGACCATTTCCAGCGTCTTCCAGCGCTCTTCCCAGGTGTGGGTGGTGACGACGTTGGGGAAGTACGACTTCGAGGTCTCCAGGTTGTGGTTGTAGCGGTGCACACCCATGGCCTTGAGCCGGTCGACCTGCTCCTGGTCGAGCATGCCCAGCGAGCACGCGATCTGGATGTCGACCTCATTGCGGATGGCTTCGATGCCGGCGGCCACCTGGGCGAGCAGACGCTCGTCGGGCCCGCGCACCGCGGCGACGATGCAGAACTCGGTGGCACCGGTCTTGGCGGTCTGCTTCGCGGCCTCGACGAGGCTCGGGACATCCAGCCAGGCGCTGCGCACCGGCGAGGCGAAAAGTCCCGACTGCGAACAGAAGTGGCAGTCCTCGGGGCAGCCGCCGGTCTTGAGGCTGATGATGCCCTCAACCTCGACCTCGGGACCGCACCACTTCATGCGCACGTCGTGCGCGAGGGCCAGCAGGTCTTCCAGTCGGTCGTCGGGCAGCTGCAGAACCTCGAGCACCTGTTCCTGGGTGAGGCCTTCGCCACGCTCGAGCACCTGCTCGCGGGCTACACCCAATACATCGGTCGTGGCCTGAGTCATCGGCACTCCTTACTCCAGGCCGACTGCGGCCTACAACTTGAACGGTGTTTAGGATACAGACGTGCAACTGCACCGAAGCGACGTGGTGGCCAAGGCCGCCGAGATCCTGGACAACTACGGGATCGCCGACCTGACCATGCGCAGGCTGGCGCGTGAACTGAGCGTCAGCCCCGGCGCGCTGTACTGGCATTTCGCCGACAAGCAAGAGCTCCTGGGCGCTGTCGCCGATCGGCTGCTGGCGACCGCCGCCGCCGTCACGGTCACCGGCGCGTGGCCCGACCGCATCGTGGCCCTGTGCTCGTCGTTGCGCGACGCGCTGCTGTCCGCGACCGACGGCGCCGAACTGGTCTCAGCGAGTTTCTCCGCCGGCCGATCAGCCGAGCTGAGCCGCATCGTGGCGGCCCTCACCGACGCGTGCGTCGAATCGGGACTCACCGCGCACGATGCCGACCTCGCGGCTCGCACCATCGTCTACTACGTATTGGGCTTCACCGCCGACGAGCAATCCCGCATCCAATGGGACGCGGCCGGCGCGAAAGTCGCCGGTGGCGACACCGTGTGGACCGAAAATGCCGGCGGCCGTTTCACTTTCGGCCTGGACCTGCTGGTCGACGGGCTCGCGGCGCACGCCATCAGCCGGCGCGACTGAGTGACGCGCCCCAGCAAGTACGTGGTTGCGATCACGGTACGGATGTGGCGATGGTTTTTGCACTCAGGGACGCCTGACAGCCTGCTACAGTCCCTGGCTTCAATAAGTGTGGGTGCCGATGCCCCGTGATGAACCCAGGGAGATCCAGGCCAGGCCTGTGCTCTCTGCACCAACGGGGGCGAGTCAGCTGAGCTGAATCTCTGTGCGCTCGTTACCGTTCCACAGTCGCAGCCCACTGGCGGTCGCGCTGATCTCGGCAGGCCGGCCGGCGACGCCGAATGCGCGGGCGAGCCGGTCCGCCGGGACATGGCGCGCCAGGGTGACGTGTGGCGTCCAGTCGCCCGGTTCGGTGTGCGGCATGGGGCCCGGCCGCAGGTACGGCGCACTGAGCCGGCAGACCTCGGCGTGCAGGTCGAGCAATTCGATGCTGGGCACCACCAGGCGGGTCAGGATCGCGGCTTTTCGTCCGAACACCAGGGCCGCCCCGACGTGGACCCGGAACGGAAACCGCCCGGCGAGACCGGCCAGCGCAGGCAGAACGGCGTCATCGATCTGGTCCGCGACGGTCAAGGTGGCGTGCGGGCGCGCCGAGGGCGGTGGAGCGGCAATTCCGTTGTCGCGCAACTCGTCCCAGGCGCGTCTGATCAAGGCCTCGGTGTCGAGGTCGAACAGCAGCTCGACCGAGTGCACCATGTCAGCCGACCAGGCTCGAAACCCATTGCGGATCAAACGCTTTCGCACTCATGGTGGCGAAATCCCGGGGCGAGAAGCGACCGGCGCCGTCCGGCAGCACGGCGCGCACGGCGGCGATGTCCTCGAGCGCACCCCGATTGGACGTCTCCGCGAGCCCGGGCTCCTGCGGCCAGCTGCCGATCACCAGTCCGGCGCACGCGATGCCGTGCGCCGCCAGCGACTCGACCGTCAGGCCCGTGTGGTTGAGGGTGCCCAGACCCGGCGCGACGACGACCAGGACCTCCGCCCCGAGTTCGACGGCCAGGTCCCGCAGCGTCGTACCGTCGGCGCCGAGCTGGACGAGCAGTCCCCCGGCACCTTCCACCAGGGTCAGCTGGCCGGCGCGATCGACATTCCGGATCAGACCGAGCAAGTCGTCGCGCGACGGCAGCGTCATCCCGGCGAGTTCGGCCGCCGCGACGGGCGCCAGCGGCTCGGGATAGCGCCAGCCCGGCACGAGCGAATCGACGCTTGCCAGGCGTCCCACCTCGGCCAGATCGTCGTCACCGTGGCCGGCAGCCGGCGAGATGCCGGTCTGCACCGCCTTGCACACCGTGACGTCCAGACCGGCCTGCCGCGCGGCGCAGGCCAGCGCCGCGGTGGCGATGGTCTTGCCGACGCCGGTATCAGTCCCGGCGACCAGCAGCAGCGTCACGACTGCACCAGCGCGAGCACCTCGCCGAGAACCCGCCCGGCCAAATCCAATTCGGTGTCGTCGAGTGACGCGCGCGCCGTCAGGCGCAAACGCGACGTGCCGGCCGGCACCGACGGGGGCCGGAAGCAACCGACACGAACCCCGCGGTCCAGGCAGGCCGACGCCGCGGCCAGCGCGATCTCGGGGTCACCCAAGATCACCGACACGACAGCGGAATCAGGCGTGTCGACGGCGCCGCCGAACCGCGCCAGCGTCGCAGCGTGGGTCAGCACGGCCTGCGCCCGCCACGGCTCGGCGATGAGGACCTGCAGCGCAGCTTGAGCGGCGCCGACGGCAGCAGGAGCCAGACCGGTATCGAAGATGAAAGTGCGTGCGGCATCGATGAGGTGGGCGCGCACCGCGGCGGGGCCGAGCACCGCACCACCCTGGCTGCCGAGCGACTTGGACAACGTCGTCGTCACCACGATGTCGGGTTCGCCGGCCAGACCGACCTCGTGCACCAGGCCGCGGCCACCGGTACCGCGCACACCCAGGCCGTGGGCCTCGTCGACGATCAGCAGCGCGCCGTGCCGGCGGCACACCTCGTGCAGGGCGCGCAGCGGGGCCAGGGCACCGTCGGTGGAGAACACCGAATCGGTGATCACCACGGCGCGTTCCTCGGACCGGCTGACGAGCGCGGTCTCGACGGCGCCGACGTCGTTGTGCGGGGACACCACCACGCGCGCCCTGGACAGGCGACAGGCGTCCACCAGCGAGGCGTGGCTGTAGGCGTCGGACACGACCAGCGAGCCCGGCCCCGACAGCGCGGCCACCGCACCGATGTTGGCGGTGTAGCCGGACGAGAACACCAGCGCCGACTCGGCGCCCATGAAGCCGGCCAGCTCGGCCTCGAAGTCCTCGTGCAGTTCGGTGTTGCCGGTTACCAGGCGCGAACCGCCGGAGCCCGCGCCCCAGGTGTGCAGCGCCGTCACGCCGCCCGCGATGACGTCGGGATGCTGCGAGAGGCCGAGATAGTCGTTGGACGCCAGGTCCAGTTCGGTGGCCACCGCGGGCCGGACCCGTAGTGACCGGCGCAGGCCCGCGGCCCGGCGCTTGCGTTCGACATCGGCGAGCCAGGCCAGCGGCGAGTGATCCGTCATCGGCGCGCTCCTGACTCCAAGGCTATTGAACGGTGTTCAGGTTAACGCACGGGCGACGGCGACCACACCAGAGGTGATCCGGTCGATCTCTGCCGGTGTGCAGATGAACGGCGGCATGACGTACACCAGCTTGCCGAAGGGGCGCAGCCACAGCCCGTGTTCGATCGCGGTGACGGTGGCAGTGGACATGCCGGCCATGTTCAAGGGCTCCTTCATCTCGACGACGCCGATGGCGCCCAGCACCCGCACGTCGGCCACCGACGGCAGCTCCGCCGCCGGCGCCAGCCCGCGCCGCAGCCCGTCCGAGATGGCCGCCACCTGTGCTTTCCAGTTCCCACTCAGCAGCAGTTCGACGGCCGCCACCGACACCGCGCACGCCAGCGCGTTGGCCATGAACGTCGGCCCGTGCATGAGCGCGCCCGGCTCGCCGGAACTGATCACCCGCGCGATCTCGGCGGTGCACAGGGTCGCCGCCAGCGTCACATAACCGCCGGTCAGCGCCTTGCCGACACACATGATGTCGGGGCTGACGCCGGCGTGGTCCGCGGCGAACAGCTCGCCCGTCCGCCCGAAACCGGTCGCGATCTCGTCGAAGATCAGCAGCACGTCATGACGGGTACAGATGTCACGCAGCGCCGTCAGGTAACGCGGGTCGTGGAACCGCATACCCCCCGCGCCCTGGACCACAGGCTCGACGATGACGGCCGCGAGCTCGTCGACGTGCGCGGCCAGCTGCGCCTCGAAAGCCTCGACATAGGCCGGGTCGAATTCCGTCGGTACGCGCGGCGCGAAGATCTGGGGCATCAGGACGTCGGTCCAGATCGAGTGCATGCCGCCGTCGGGATCGCAGACGCTCATCGGGGTGAAAGTGTCGCCGTGATAGCCGCCGCGCCACGTCATCAGCTTGTGCCGGCCGGGACGGCCGAGGCTGCGCTGGTACTGCAGCGCCATCTTCGCGGCGACCTCGACCGAGACCGAACCGGAGTCCGAGAAGAAGACCGTATCCAGGCCGGCCGGGGTGATCTCCACGAGCAGCTGCGCCAACCGTGCCGCGGGCTCGTGGGTGAGGCCGCCGAACATGACGTGGTTCATCCGGCTCAGCTGTCGCGTGATCGCGGCGTCGAGCACCGGATGTCCATGCCCGTGCACCGCCGTCCACCACGAACTCATCGCGTCGATGACCTGCACCGGTCGACCCTCATGGATGAGGGTCAACATGATGCCGTGCGCCTCGGTGGCAACCACCGCCGGCAAAGCCTCCACGCCGATTGTGCTGTACGGATGCCAGATGTGGGCGGTGTCGATCGCCGAGATTTCGGCAGGGTTGAGCGCTGGCACGATGACCGAGCCTAATCGGCGTCCCACCCCGCCGGAACCGGCGTACTCAGCACGCGGACGACTCGCCGCTACATGAACGCGGCTTGGATCTTGGGTAGATTGACAGCCGACCATGACGACTCTTGCAGCACCGCGGCCGGCGTCGCCGCCCGGGTCGGGCAACGCCGCGCGCGTCACCGACGGCGGTGCGGACGCCGCTGCGCGCAACGCGCCGAACGCGTTCTACCGCCACGACCTGGATGGTCTGCGCGGCATCGCCATCGCCATGGTCGCCGCATTTCACGTCTGGTACGGCCGGGTCTCCGGCGGCGTCGACGTCTTCCTGGCGCTGTCCGGATTCTTCTTCGGCGGCAAACTCCTCCGGATCGCGCTGACGCCGGACGCGCCGCTGTCCCCCGGGCCGCAGCTGCGACGCCTGGTCCGTCGTCTGCTGCCCGCCCTGATCGTGGTCCTCGCCGCGGGTGCGGTGCTGACCATCGTGATCCAGCCCGAAACACGCTGGGAGACCTTCGCCGACCAGAGCCTGGCCAGCCTCGGCTATTACCAGAACTGGGAGCTCGCCGAGACGGCGTCGAACTACCTGCGGGCGGGCGAATCCGTCAGTCCGCTGCAGCACCTGTGGTCGATGTCGGTTCAGGGGCAGTTCTACGTCGCATTCCTGGCGCTGATCTTCGGCTTCGCTTACCTCTGCCGGCGCCGGCTGGGCAATCGGCTGCGACCCGCGTTCATCGCGCTGCTCAGCGTGCTGACCGTCGCCTCGTTCGTCTACGCGATCTTCGCGCACCAGGCCGACCAGGTCAGCGCCTACTACAACAGCTTCGCGCGCGCCTGGGAGCTGCTGCTGGGCGCCCTCGTCGGGGCGGTGGTGCCGTCCGTCCGGTGGCCGATGTGGCTGCGCAACGTGGTGTCGATGGTCGCGCTGGCAGCCATCCTGTCGTGTGGCGCCCTGATCGACGGTGTGCGGGAATTCCCCGGGCCGTGGGCGCTGGTTCCGGTCGGCGCGACGATGCTGTTCATCCTCAGTGCCGCGAATCACACCGACCGGCTACCGGCACCCAACCGGCTGCTGGCCACGGGGCCGTTCCTGTCGCTCGGCACCATGTCGTACTCGCTGTATCTCTGGCACTGGCCGCTGCTGATCTTCTGGCTTGCCTACAGCGGCCACAGCCGAGCCCACTTCGTCGACGGCGCCGCCGTGCTGCTGGTCTCCGGGGTGCTGGCCTGGCTCACCACCCGCTACGTCGAGAACCCGCTGCGCCGGCCGTCGAAGGCCGGATCCGGTGCTGCCGGGTGGGCGGTGCTGCGGCGGCCGACCGCGGTGCTGGGCACGCTCGTCGCCTTGATGGGTGTGACGCTCACCGCCACCGCGTTCACCTGGCGCGAGCACATGAACATCGAGCGGGCCAACGGCAAGGAGCTCGCCACCCTCAACCCCGTCGACTATCCGGGTGCGCGCTCGCTGCTTCGGCACCTGAAGGTGCCGAAGCTACCGTTCCGCCCGACAGTGCTCGAGGCCAAGGACGACGTGCCGGCCACGACGGCCGACAGCTGTATCGCGGACTTCGACGACCTGTCCATTCGCAACTGCTCGTACGGCGACACCGCCGCCGCCCGCACCATCGCGCTGGCCGGCGGCTCGCACGCCGAACACTGGATCACCGCGCTCGACATCCTCGGCAAGCGCTACCACTTCAAGGTCGTCACCTATCTGAAGATGGGTTGCCCGCTGTCGACCGAGCCCAACCCACTGGTGATGGGCGACAACCGGCCCTACCCGAAGTGCTACGAGTGGAACGAGCTGGTCATGCCGAAGCTGGTGGCCGACCGCCCGAGCTTCGTCTTCACCACCTCCACGCGACCCTGGAACATCAAGTCCGGTGACGTCATGCCCGGCACGTACATCGGCATCTGGCAGCGACTGTCCGATGCGAACATCCCGATACTGGCCATGCGCGACACCCCGTGGCTGGTGCGGGACGGTAAACCGTTCTTCCCCGCCGACTGCCTTGCCAGCGGCGGAAATTCAACGTCCTGCGGTATCGCCCGCTCCGAGGTACTGTCCGACCACAACCCGACCCTCGATTTCGTCGCGCAGTTCCCACTGTTGAAACCGCTCGACATGAGTGACGCGGTGTGCCGCCCTGACATCTGCCGCGCTGTGGAGGGAAATGTGTTGCTGTACCACGACTCTCATCATCTGTCCGCCACCTACATGCGCACCATGACCGCCGAACTCGGCCGCCAGGTCGGGGCTGCCACCGGCTGGTGGTGAGCTGCCTTCATGGTTGTTGGCGTCTGGCCGGGTAGCGCCTATCCCCTCGGTGCGACCTATGACGGTTCCGGCACCAATTTCTCGCTGTTCTCCGAAGTCGCCGAGCGCGTCGAACTGTGCCTGATCGCAAAGGACGGCAGTGAGGAACGAGTAAACCTCGACGAGGTCGACAGCTACGTCTGGCACTGCTACCTGCCTGCGGTGACGCCCGGACAACGGTACGGATTCCGGGTTTACGGCCCGTGGGACCCGGCGGGCGGGCACCGCTGCGATCCGAGCAAGCTGCTGCTCGATCCCTACGGCAAGTCCTTTCACGGCGACTTCGACTTCACCCAGGCGCTGTACTCCTACGACATGTCGGCGCCGTCCGCCACCGGCGAGCCGCCCGGGGTCGATTCGTTGGGGCACACCATGACCAGCGTCGTCATCAACCCGTTCTTCAACTGGGACAACGACCGGGTGCTGCGCACGCCGTACCACGAGACGGTCATCTACGAGGCTCACGTCAAGGGCATGACGCAGACGCACCCGGCGATCCCCGAGGAGCTGCGCGGCACCTACGCCGGACTCGCCCATCCGGCGATCATCGAGCATCTGCGATCCCTCGGCGTCACCGCGATCGAGCTGATGCCGGTGCACCAGTTCCTGCACGACCACCGGCTGCTGGACCTCGGCCTGCGAAACTACTGGGGCTACAACACGTTCGGCTTCTTCGCACCGCATTACCAGTACTCGTGGAACCAGCACGCCGGCAGCGCCGTCGCCGAATTCAAGACCATGGTGAAGTCGTTCCACGAAGCCGGCATCGAAGTCATCCTGGATGTCGTCTACAACCACACCGCCGAAGGCAACCACCTCGGCCCGACGCTGAACTTCCGCGGCATCGACAACGCCGCGTACTACCGGCTCGATGACGACGACCCGTCGCTCTACAAGGATTTCACCGGGACCGGCAACAGCCTCAACGCCCGTCATCCCCACACCCTGCAGCTGATCATGGATTCGCTGCGGTACTGGGTTCTGGAGATGCACGTCGACGGCTTCCGCTTCGACCTCGCGTCGACGCTCGCCCGCGAGTTCTACGACGTGGACCGGCTCTCGGCATTTTTCGATCTCGTGCAACAGGATCCGGTGATCAGCCAGGTGAAGCTCATCGCCGAGCCGTGGGATGTCGGCGAGGGCGGCTACCAGGTCGGCAATTTCCCAGGTTTGTGGACCGAGTGGAACGGGAAATACCGCGACACTGTGCGCGATTACTGGCGGGGCGAGCCCGCAACCCTGGGCGAATTCGCCTCCCGGCTGACCGGCTCCTCGGATTTGTACGAGGCCACCGGCCGGCGGCCGAGCGCGAGCATCAACTTCGTCACCTGCCACGACGGCTTCACGCTGACCGACCTGGTGTCGTACAACGAGAAGCACAACGAAGCCAACGGCGAGGACAACCGGGACGGCGAGAGCCACAACCGGTCGTGGAACTGCGGCGTCGAAGGCCCGACCGACGATCCCGAGATCATCGAACTGCGGGAACGACAGCGGCGCAACATTTTTGCCACGCTGATGTTGTCGCAAGGTACCCCGATGATCAGCCACGGCGACGAGATCGGCCGCACCCAGCAGGGCAACAACAACGCGTACTGCCAGGACAACCCGCTGGCGTGGATGGACTGGAGCAGTTGCGACGCCAACGCGGCACTCCTGGAATTCACCCGCACCGTGGTGGCGTTCCGGCGAAAGCATCCCGTTTTCCGGCGGCGCCGGTTCCTGGCCGGGCAGCCGGTTCGCAGCAGTGGGCAGGTCCGCGACATCGCGTGGCTGACCCCCGCGGGCGAAGAGATGACGCTGGAGGACTGGGATTCCGGTTTCGGCAAGAGCATCTCGGTGTTCCTGAACGGCGACGCGATACCCGAACCCAACGCGCGCGGTGAGCGGGTCACCGACGACTCGTTCCTGTTGTGTTTCAACGCCCACGACGAGGCGCTCGACTTCGTGATCCCCGGCCCGGACTACGGCGCGAGTTGGGCGGCGGCCCTGGACACCGCGGACCCGCACGGCCACACCGAACAGTTGGCCGCAGCCGGCGAGACGATCTCGCTGCAGGCCCGTTCGCTGCTGGTGTTGCGTAAGACGGCGTGAACACGATGCCGGTCTTGCCTGTTATCTCCACGTACAGATTGCAAATGCGCAGCGACGGAATGACGTTCGACGACGCGCTGGCGCTGCTGCCCTACCTCGACGAGCTGGGTGTCTCGCACCTCTACCTGTCGCCGGTGCTGACCGCGGCGGCCGGATCGACGCACGGCTACGACGTCACCGACCCGACGGCGATCTCGGCGGAGCTGGGCGGGCCGGAGGGCTTTGCCCGGCTGTCGGCGGCGGCGCGGGCGCGCGGCATGGGGCTGGTCATCGACATCGTGCCGAACCACGTCGGCGTCGAACACCCCGAGCAGAATCCGTGGTGGTGGGACGTCCTGACCTACGGCCGGGCATCGCGGTTCGGCAGCTTCTTCGACATCGACTGGGACCTGGACCCCGACGGCCGAATCGTGTTGCCGGTGCTGGGTTCCGACTCCGACGTCGACGATCTCGCCGTCGACGGTGACGTGCTGCGGCTGGGTGATCGGACCTGGCCGATCCGGCCCGGCACCGCCGCGGGCACGGCCGCCGAGGTCTACGCCCGGCAGGCATACCGATTGACCGGCTGGCAGTCCGGTTTCTGCGGCTACCGGCGGTTCTTCTCCATCACCTCACTGGCGGCGGTGCGCCAGGAGGATCCCGACGTGTTCGACGCCAGCCACGCCGAGATCGGGCGCTGGTTCCGTGAGGGCCGGGTGGACGGGTTGCGGGTCGACCACATCGACGGGCTGACCGATCCGGCAGGCTATGTCGCCCGGCTGCGCGAGTTGGCCGGGCCCGGCGCCTGGATCGTCGCCGAGAAGATCCTGGCCGCCGACGAGCCGCTGGACCCCGGTCTGCCCATTGCGGGCACCACCGGTTACGACGTGCTTCGGGAGATCGGCGGGCTCTTCGTCGACCCCGACGGGGCCGCCGCACTGACCAACCTGGCCCGCGAAACCCGCTGCGACGAACGGGAACTCAAGATCAAGGTCGTTACCGAGACGCTGGCCAGCGAGCTGGCCCGGCTGTGTCGTGCGATCGCGCGGGCCGCCGGGGGCGACGATCCCGCGCTCCCGACCGCCGTCGCCCAACTGCTCAGCCGCGTCGGCGTGTACCGCACCGACTACGCCGTCCTGTCCGCGGCGCTGCCCGAAGCCATCAACGAAACCATCAGCGCGGCACCAGAACTGGCATCGGCTCTGCAGCTGATCGTGACGGCCCTGGAGCAGCCCGAACCCGCGTCCCGGTTGCAGCAGTTGTGCGGTGCGATGACGGCCAAGGCGATCGAGGACACCCTGTTCTACCGCGACGCCCGCCTGGTGTCGCTGAACGAGGTCGGCGGCACTCCGGAACGCTTCGGTATGAGCACCGCCGAGTTCCACCAGCGCGCCGCCGCACGCGCACGGGACTGGCCCGCCGCCATGGTGACGCTGTCCACCCACGACACCAAGCGCGGCGAGGATGTGCGGGCCCGGATCACGGTGCTGTCGCAGTGCGCCGAGCTGTGGGCGCAGCGCGTCCGCCGCTGGAACACGGTGTGTGTACCACCTGACGAGGGCACCGGATTGTTCCTGTGGCAGAACATCATCGGCGTGTGGCCGGCCGCCGGCGATGTCGACGACACCGTCCGCGCACGGCTGCACGCCTATGCCGAGAAGGCGATCCGCGAAGCCGAGCTGCGCACCGACTGGGAGCAGCCGAACCGGGAATTCGAAGATGCGGTCCGCGACTGGATCGACGCCCTGCTCGACGGGCCGGTGGCCAATGAGGTGACCGCGTTCGTCGGACAGCTCGACGAGGCCGCGCGGTGCGATGCGGTGGCTCAGAAGCTGCTGGCCCTCACAGTGCCGGGCATACCCGACATCTACCAGGGCACCGAGCTGTTCGACGACAGCCTGGTGGACCCGGACAACCGTCGACCGGTTGATTTCGTACTCCGCCAGGGCGAGCTCGACGCCCTGAGCCACCCCAAGATCCGGGTGGTCGCGGCAGCGCTGCGGTCACGCCGGGAACGGCCCGACACGTACCTGTCAGGTGACTACACACCCGTTATCGCCGACGGACCTGCCGCCGACCACGTGATCGCGTTCCGGCGCGGCAGCGATGTGCTGGTGGTCGTGCCCCGGTGGACGTTGAAGCTCGACGAATCCGCTTGCGCCGTCACGGCCATCCCACTGCCCGATGGCGACTGGACCGACCGGCTGACGGGGCGAACCTGGTCTGGGACCGTGACCGCCGATGCGCTGTTCGCCGAATTGCCCGGTGTGCTGCTGGAGAAAACCCGTGCCTGACCACGAATTCTCGGTCTGGGCGCCCACTCCGCACGACGTCGCTCTCGAAGCCGACGGGCGCAGATACCCGATGACCCGCGCCCGCGACGGCTGGTGGCGCGTCACCGCCGACGTACCGGCCGATGCCTGGTACGGCTACGTCCTGGACGGCTCCCAACCGCTGCCCGACCCCCGTTCGCCGCGGCAACCCGATGGCGTGCACGGGCTTTCGCAGCTGTGGCCGTCCAACCCGCCGGCCCCCTGGAGCGGCCGTGCCATCGACGGCGCAGTGATCTACGAACTGCACGTCGGCACGTTCACCGCGGCCGGCACCTTCGACGCCGCCATCGAGCGACTGGACCACCTGATCGACCTCGGTGTCGACTTCGTGGAACTGATGCCGGTCAACGCCTTCAGCGGGGATCACGGCTGGGGCTACGACGGTGTGCTGTGGTACGCGGTGCACGAACCCTACGGCGGCCCTTCGGGTCTGGTGCGTTTCGTCGATGGCTGCCACCGGCGGGGCCTGGGTGTGCTGCTCGACGCGGTGTTCAACCACCTTGGCCCGTCAGGGAATTATCTGCCCAAGTTCGGGCCGTACCTGACGGTGGGCCGGACCCCGTGGGGCGAGGCGATCAACATCGCCGCCGCCGACTCCGACCCCGTGCGCCGGTACATCATCGACTGTGCCCTGCGCTGGATGCGGGATTTCGGCATCGACGGCCTGCGGTTGGACGCGGTGCACGCGCTGGTCGACACCACGGCCGTGCACCTACTGGAAGAGCTGGCCACCGAAACCGACGCCTTGGCAACCGAACTCGGCCGGCCGTTGTCGCTGATCGCCGAGAGCGACCTCAACGACCCGCGCCTGGTCACCCCGCGCGATCACGGCGGGTACGGCCTCGCCGCCCAATGGGACGACGACATCCACCATGCCATCCACACCGCGGTCTCCGGCGAACGACAGGGCTACTACGCCGATTTCGGCTCGATGCAGACGCTCGCCACCACGCTCGCCCGCGGCTTCTTCCACGCCGGCACTTACTCGTCGTTCCGGCGCCGCCGGCATGGCCGGCCGCTGGATACCACGCAGATTCCGGCCACCCGATTGCTCGCGTATACCTGCACGCACGATCAGGTGGGCAACCGCGCGATCGGCGACCGGCCGTCACAGAACCTCGATTTCGGACAGCTTGCCGTCAAAGCTGCGCTGGTCCTCGGATCGCCTTATACAGCAATGCTTTTCATGGGCGAGGAATGGGGCGCTTCGACGCCGTTCCAGTTCTTCAGCGCACATCCCGAACCCGAACTGGCGCGCGCGACGGCGGAGGGCCGCAAGGCCGAGTTCGCCGACCACGGCTGGGCCGCCGACGACATCCCCGATCCCCAAGACCCCGCCACGTTCCAGCGCTCCAAACTCAATTGGGACGAGGCCGGCAGGGGCGAGCACGCCCGGCTGTTGCAGCTGTACCGCGACCTGATTGCGTTGCGGCGCACCGAACCCGACTTCGCCGACGCGCGGCTGGACCACCTACACGTCGAGTTCGACGAAGCCGACCGCTGGATCGTCATGCACCGCGGGGCATTCGCCGTGGCGTGCAATCTCGGCGAGCAGCCCGTCGCGGTACCCGTCACCGGCGAGATGGTGCTGTCGTCGGCCGAGCCGCAGATCGGAACGGGCGCCACAACACTGCCCGGCCACAGCTTCGCGGTGCTACGCCGGATCTAGGTCAAGTACCGGTACGCCGGCGACCCCGGCTCCAAGGGCTCGACGTGGATGCCCGAATCGCGCATCCGGTCCAGCAGCCCATCGAAGCCCGCGGCCGAACCGAGTTCGATGCCGACCAGCGCCGCGCCGGTCTCCCGGTTGTTGCGCTTCACGTATTCGAACAAGGTGATGTCGTCGTTGGGCCCGAGCACCTCGTCCAGGAACCGCCGCAGCGCGCCGGGCTCCTGCGGGAAGTCCACCAGGAAGTAGTGCTTGAGGCCCAGGTGCACCAGCGACCGCTCGAGCACCTCGCCGTAGCGCGAGACGTCGTTGTTGCCGCCCGAGATCAGGCAGACGACCGTCGACCCGGCCTCGACACCGTTCTCCATCAACGCCGCGACCGACAGTGCGCCCGCAGGCTCGGCGATGATGCCCTCGTTCTGGTACAGGTCGAGCATCGCGGTGCACACCGCGCCCTCATCGACCGTCGTCACCGACACCATGTCGCCGGCCGCCGCGAGCGCCGCGTAGGTCAGCGCCCCGGCCTGCGCCACCGCAGCGCCGTCGACGAACTGGTCGACATGCTCGAGCGTCACCGGCTCGCCCTTGGCGAGTGCCGCGATCATCGACGCCGCACCGGCGGGCTCGGCACCGAGCACGGCAGTCGCCTTGGTGTGCGCGGTGAGGTAGGTGGTGATGCCGCTGATGCAGCCGCCACCGCCCACCGGCACGATGACGAGGTCGGGTTCGACGTCCAGCTGATCGAGGATCTCGACCGCGATGGTGCCCTGTCCGGCCATGGTGCGCAGGTCGTCGTACGGCGGCACCAGGGTGGCGCCGGTGCGTGCGACGTCTTCGAGCGCCGCGGCGGCAGCCAGGTCGTACGTGGCGCCGCCGACGATCAGCTCGATGAAGTCGCCGCCGTGGTAGCGGATACGGTCGCGCTTCTGCTTGGGCGTCTTCGCCGGGACGTACACGCGGCCGTGCACTCCCATCGAGCGGCAGGCCAGCGCGAATCCCTGGGCATGGTTGCCCGCCGACGAGCACACCACGCCGGCGGCCTTCTCCTCGTCGGAGAGCTGCATCAGCAGGTTGTAGGCGCCGCGCAGCTTGTAGGACCGCACCGCCTGCAGGTCTTCACGCTTGAGGTAGACCTGGGCGCCGGTCAGCGCCGACAACCGATCGCTGTACTGCAGCGGCGTGCGGGTCACCACCGAGGAAATTCGCCGGGCAGCCGCATCGATGTCAGCCGCGGCAAGCGGCGACGTCCTGTGGGTTCCCTGGCTCAGCTCGGCAGACACCGTCTAATGGTGTCATCTCGGTGCAAAACTGAGCGCATGGACCCCACTCCACAACCGTTGCCCCCGGCGGTCAGGTCATTCGTCGAGCGGGCTCAGCGTCTGACGCACAGTGCCGAACACCACGTGCCGTCGTGGCTGCGGCCCGGCGCCCCGGAGAACCGGCTGCCCGTGATCTTCGCGATCCTGGGCGCGGTGACACTGCAGTGGGCGGTCCCCGAGCAGTACACCGTGGTGCCCCGATGGCCGCTGATCGGCCTGGAACTCCTGCTCGTGGTGGTGCTGGTGATCATCAACCCGTTGCGGATGTCGCGCGAGACCACCGTCGGCAAATGGGCGATGAGACTGCTCACCGCGGCCATCACCGCCGACAACACGACGTCGGCGATCGTGCTCGACATCCACATCTTGTCCGGCCAGGTCTCCAACAATGCCGGGCTACTGCTGGGCAGTGGCGCGGCGATCTTCATCACCAACGTGATCGTGTTCGGCATCTGGTTCTAGGAGCTGGACCGCGGCGGGCCGTTCGCCCGGCGGGCCGGCGAGGACCCGTATCCGGACTTCCAGTTCCCCCAGATGAGCGATCCGCAGAACGCCGAACCCGGTTGGCGCCCAACGTTCGTCGACTACCTGTACGTGAGCTACACCAACGTCGTGGCGTTCTCCCCCACCGACACCATGCCGCTGACGCGGTGGGCCAAGATGATGATGACGCTGCAGTCGATGGTGTCGATCTCGACGACCGCACTCGTCATCGCCCGCGCCGTCAACGTACTGAAGTAGGCCCGCACACGCGAGGCGCACGGCGGATTCAGCTGCAGTCGCGATGCGGTTCCAGCAACTCGGCCTGCCCGACCTCGGGACGGGCGGTCGGCAACCAACGTCGCGTCGACTCGAGGGACCGTTCGATCAGGTCGCCCGAGTGGGAGAAGTCGACCGGCGACACCCGCACCGGACACAGCGGCGGGACCACATGCAGTTCGACCAATCCTTCGAACCGTTCCACGTCGGTGGCGAGCCGCCGGTTGATCGCCAGGGTGAACGCGTGCATCGCCATGGCCAACGCGGCCCGCGGTGGTTGTGGCATGGCGCACGAGTAGCCCGTCGGCAGGACCCACACCTCGGTCGCGCCGAGTTCCACCGCATACGACAGCGGTGTGTTGTTCACCACGCCGCCGTCGACCAGATCGCGTCCGCCGATCCGGACCGGCGGCAGGACCGCCGGGATGGCGGCGCTGGCGACGATCGCGTCGACGGCGTCACCCGAAGACAGCAGGACGTCCTGCCCGGACAGCACGTCGGTGGCCACCACGTGCAGCGGTGTCGGCGCGTCCTGTAGTCGCCGGAAACGCAGATTCTGCTGCAACAGACTGCGGATCCCGAGGTCGGAAACCAGATGCGGCCGACGCCCCAGAAACCCGAGCAGCCCCATACTCGGGCTGGTCGGGAACACTTTGCGACGGGACAGGGTCCGCCACAGATCGGCCAGCGCCAGGGCCCCGTCGTGGTCGGACCGCCCGGCGATCCACCCGCCGTTGAGGGCACCGACAGAGGTGCCGACGATCAGATCCGGCTTGATGCCCGCCTCGGCCAGACCCAGCAGCATGCCCACCTGGATGGACCCCAGGCTGCCGCCACCGGACAGCACGAACGCCGTCGTCATGGTCGTTCGCCGTCCTCCGGCGCGGGTCGTAGCGGAAGCCGCATGACAAAGGTGGTGTCGCGCGGCTGAGAGACCGCGAACAACTCCCCGCCGTGCCTGTTGACGACGATCTGCCGGGCCAGATGCAGGCCCAGGCCGGTACCTTCACCGAGCGGTTTGGTGGTGAAGAACGGGTCGAAGATGCGGCCGCTGACGTCGGCGGCAATCCCGGTGCCGGTGTCACTGATCTCGATCCGGACCGCATCGTCCTCGAAACGGCTGCGCACCGTGAGCGTCCCGGGGCCGGCCGGTCGCATCGCGTCGATCGCGTTCTCGATGATGTGCGTCCACGCCTGATTGAGTTCGGCCGGATAACAGAGCAATTCGGGTGTCGACGGATCGAAGTCTGTGATCACTTCTACCGGAGTACCCGCGCCGATCCGTCCGGCGAACATTCGCAGGGTACTGGTCAGCAGGGCGTCGACCGCCGCGAACTGGAACGGCGCGCTGTTCAGCTGGGTGTACTGCTTGACGTCGGCGACCAGGCCCGAAATCCGCTGTGCGGCATCATTGACCTGATGCGTCAGCAGTTCGGCCTCGGCCCGGTGCCGTAGCCACTTCATGGCACGGGGCACCCAGTCCGGCTGCTGGTCACCCGGCAGTAGCTGTCCGAGCCAGGCACAATCCAGTCCGATCTCGACGAACGTCGGCGCCATGTCCCAGGCGTCCGCGATACCTCGACTGGACAACCATTCACAGACCTCGTCCTCCAGGTCGCTCGCCCGCATCGCCGACAGCGGCCGCTCGGGCGCGGCGGCCACCTTCGCGACCACGTCGGCCTGCGCCGCCGCCAGGAAAGTCAGTGCCGCGCTGTCGAATTCGCCGTCCATCAGCGGCACCGTGAGAGCATCCAAGCGGCTGCGCAGGTCGGTCGCGGCACGGACAACGGCTGCCACCGGGTTGTTGAGTTCGTGCGTCAGTCCGGCTGAGAGCTGTCCGAGTGCCAGCATCCGGTCCCGTTCGTCGGCGACCCGGTGCTGCTTCTCCGCGGTCTCCGCCAGCCCATCGATGAGGTGGACCGCCATCGGGAACTGGGTCTTGACGAAGTCGCCGAACTCGCCGGCAGGCATGACGAAAAACCGACTCGGTCGCGTGGCCCGCACCGAGAACCGGTTCCGGTCGTGCCCGACGGGACTAAACGCCGACCGAGCACCGAAATAGACGCCGGGCTGCGACGTTCGATCGATCTCGAGTTCCCTGCCACCGGCACGCTTCGAGAGCACCAGTTCGCCGTCGATGAGGACCCGTAGCGGCGTGACGGGGTCACCTTCGGTGATGACCGAGCCCGGGCCGAAGACCTCGATGTGGCCGGCGTGACAGAGCTGCGCCAGCTGCTCATCCGTCAACGACTCGAAGAGGAACAGTGCCTTCAGTTCCTCTGGTGAGCACTGCTGCAGGCCACCGCCGACGTTTCCCACGCCGACACACTAAGCCCCGCCGAGCCGATGTGCTGCGGTCATACGGGTCAATCCGCGTACGAGTTCTCCAGCACCACAGCGATGTGCCCTGCCCCTACACCAACAGGTGGCATCGACGCCCGTGCCGCCCGTCACTGAATTGCTCGCCACCCCAGAACATCGGCTAGAGTGAAGACCGCCAGGCCGCAGTAACCCCGGGCCCCAAATTTCGCCGCCACGAGCGGCCTACCGCCGAGAGGCGTTCTGCGGTCTGGCTTTAACTTCTCAGGTGCATTCCGCCGACATCGTCGGCGACAGCATCAATCCAGCGAATTGCTGCGCCACAACCCGGCCGCGGCATGCAGCTCGTTGGCGATCCGGGTAAAGGTCACAGCGCGGTCGGTCAACTCCGCGGCACGCTCCGGCGCCGTCGTCGTCGCATCCTCGGCCAAGCTCGTGCAGCCGGCGGCACTCACCCGGCAGTACGCCGCCGCCCGCTCCAGCGCGACGGCGAAATCCCCTTCGAAAACGCCGCGCAGGATGCGATCGGCCAGTTCGCGGATCTCGGTCGGCCCGACGGGCGTCTCCGCACCGGCAACCACGGGGTCGATCGAGTGCAGCACCTCCGTGCCACGGCCGAACATCAGACTGGCCGAATACGGGTCGTCGCGGATCGACAGCCGCAGCAGATAGACCCGCCACAGGGCACCGGGCAGACTGCGCGCGCCGGCGCCCGCCCACAACTCGGCGATGGTCTCGATGCCGTGCTCGTCGGTGTACGCCACCAGCCGCGACACCACGTCCGGATCCGGGTAACTCCGGACCCGCTCCAGCAGCGCCGCGGCGGTCTCGTGGGCGATGCGGCTGTCCTGCACAGGATCCTCGACATCGTGGAACGCCTCGAAGCCGCGGCCGAGGAACTTGGTCGGCTTGTGAATCCGCCGACGGTCGTCAGTCATACACCAGTTCTTTCCCGTCGCTGCGCGCGCCGTCAGCCCTGTCGAGTCGCCGCGCTCGCCCTAACGCCAACCATCGGCGTCTTTCGCGGCCTGCAGCAGCACATCACACAGCTCTTTCAGTTCGGTCGGACCGGCGCCTTCGGCGACAGCCGTCGCGACGTCCTCGGCCGCACACCGTACCTGATAAACGCGGTCGGAGAGCGCCGCCGCTTCGTCGGCGCTGAGCACCACCGAGTCCTCGGCGAGGTTGGTCCCTTTGACCATCGCCCGCTGCTCATAGGCCCGCTGCCGGCACGACTGACGGCAGTACTGGCGACGACGACCCATCCCCGCGTCGGCCACCTCCCGGCCGCACCACCGGCACGGCTGCGCCTTCGAGCGCCTCATGTCCGCCTCACGGTCGTGACTGTATCCGGCGACGGTCAGAACCCCGGTATCATGGACAATCGAGTCGGGAACTTCACGGCGCTGGCCTGCGTTGATTCCCTGTCGCTATACCAAGGGAGTGATTGACGATGGCTGATCGTGTCCTGCGAGGCAGTCGCCTCGGAGCTGTGAGCTACGAGACCGACCGTAACCATGACCTGGCGCCGCGGCAGGTGGCCCGCTACCGCACCGACAACGGCGAGGAATTCGAAGTTCCGTTCGCCGACGACGCGGAGATCCCCGGCACCTGGGCGTGCAAGAACGGCATGGAAGGCACCCTGCTCGAGGGTGACGTTCCGGAGCCCAAGAAGGTCAAGCCGCCGCGTACCCACTGGGACATGCTGCTCGAGCGTCGTTCCGTCGAGGAGCTCGAAGAGCTGCTCAAGGAGCGGCTGGAGCTGATCAAGACCCGCCGCCGCGGCTGATCGCCTGAGCTACGAGAAAAGCCCCGTGCAGTGCACGGGGCTTTTCTGTTGCCTGCGAGCGGTGACTAACGGACGACGCCGCGGGCCCGGTCCAGCCGGCCGCGAATGCCCCACTTCGCCACCTGCGACATGGCCTCACGGATGTTCGAACCGCTCATCTTCGACACACCAAGTTCGCGCTCGGTGAACGTGATGGGCACCTCGACGACGGTGAACCCGGCGTTGATGGCGCGCCAGGTCAGGTCGATCTGGAAGCAGTAGCCCTTCGAATCGACATCGTCGAGGCCGATCTTCTCCAGCACGTCGTGACGGTAGGCGCGGTAACCGGCCGTGATGTCGTGAATCTTGACGCCCAGCAGCACCCGGGCATAGGTGTTCGCGGTGCGCGACAGGACGAGCCGGCGCCGGGGCCAGTTACGGATCGCGCCGCCGGGGACGTAACGCGAACCGATGGCCAGGTCGGCACCGTTGTCGACGGCGTCGAGCAGGCGGTACAGCTCTTCGGGCGCGTGGCTGCCGTCGGCGTCCATCTCGACCAGGACGCTGTAGCCGCGGCCCAGGCCCCAGGCGAACCCGGCGAGGTACGCGGCGCCGAGACCGCCCTTGCCGGCCCGGTGCATGACGTGCAGGCGGTCGGGATCGGCGAGCGCCAGCTCGTCGGCCAGCTGACCGGTGCCGTCGGGGCTGTCGTCGTCGACGACGAGCACGTGGACGTCCGGACGGGCGGCGTGCACCCGGCCGACGATCAACGGCAGGTTCTCGCGCTCGTTGTAGGTCGGAATGATGACCAGCGTGCGCTGACTCGGACGGTCCTCGCCCATGGTCATTACCCCTGTTCGTTCGCGGTGTCGGTGTCGGTGTCAGACCCGGCTGCGCTGCCGTCCTGATGCCCTGTCGCCGCCTGGCGGCGGCGCACGAGCTTCCTATTGTGCAACATGGCTGCCAGAAGAGCCGAAACGCCGACCCCGATCAGCACGCTGTTGATGACCGGCCCCCACCTCGTCGCGAGGGTCAGATCGGTTTTCAACCGCACCTGACGGTCCAGATAACCGGGCTGGAAGAACTCGGTGCGCTCGAGGACTTGGCCGTTCGGAGCGACCACCGCACTGATCCCGGTGGTTCCCGCGACGACGACGTAGCGGTCGTGTTCGACGGCGCGCAGCCGGGCGAACGCCAACTGCTGGACGCTCATCGGTTCGTCGAAGGTCGCGTTGTTCGCGGGCACCGCCAGCAACTGCGCACCGTTCAGTACCGACAGCCGGGCGGCGCGGTCGAAAATGACCTCCCAGCAGGTCGTCACCCCGATCGGTACACCTGCGGCGGTGACGACGCCGGTGCCGTGGCCCGGTACGAAGTAGCCGGCCCGATCGGCATACGGCGACAGCATCCGGAAGAAGCTGCGCCAGGGCAGGTACTCACCGAACGGCTGGACGATGGCCTTGTCGTGGCGCTCCCCCGGTCCATCCGTCCCGTTCCAGACGATCACCGAGTTGGTGGTCACCGGGTGCTCTGGCGTGTACTCCGGCGCTGTCAGCACGGTGCCCACCAGGATCGGCGCGTGGATCGCGGCGGACGCGGCCGAGATCAGTTCCGCGGCGTCGGCGTTGACCAGCGGGTCGATGTCCGACGAGTTCTCCGGCCAGATCACCACCGTCGGTTGTGGTGCGCGGCCGGCGCGGACTTCCTCGGCCAGTTGTTTGGTTTCGCGCACGTGGTTGTCGAGCACGGCGCGGCGCTGGGCGTTGAAGTCCAGTCCGAGGCGCGGCACGTTGCCCTGGATGGCGGCGACGTTGATCGCGGGGTCATCACCCGCACCGGCACCGGCCTTGCGGACATGCGGCCAGGCCAGCACGGTGAGCAGCAGGACCACGGCGATGCAGATGCCCGGGATGAAGACCTCCGGCGGGGCGGCGGCACCCGTGCGGTGGTCGTGACGCCAGTGCCTGACCGCCTCGAGCACAATGGCTGTTGCGCTGAAACCGATGAGCGCCACCGCGAACGACACCAGCGGCGCACCGCCGAGCTGCGCGAGCGGCAGCAGCGGGCCGTCGGTCTGGCCGAAGGCGACGACGCCCCATGGGAAGCCGCCGAACGGCACCGTCGACTTGAGCCATTCGGCAGACACCCAGAGTGCGGCGAACCACAGCGGCCAGCCGGGCAGGCGCCGGACGATGACCGCGGTGAGACCGAACACACCGGTGAAGAACGCCTCCAGGGCGGCGAGCATCAGCCACGGAAACGGCCCGACGAAATTGCTGATCCACGGCAGCAGCAGCGCGTAGAACACCATCCCGGCCAGCATGCCGTAGCCGAAACCGCCTGCGGGCGTGGTGCGTTCGTCGACCAGCACCCAGGCCAGCAGCGCCAGCGCGACGAGCGACAAGTACCAGAGGTCGAACGGCGGGAAGCTCGCGCACAGCAGCAGGCCGGCCACGACGGCGGCCGCCAGCCGGATCAATCGCGGCTCGAAGAACAGACGCAGACCCATGAGGATCCGTGCACCGCGCCCGGGTCCCTGCGGCTCGCCGGGTGCTTCGGGCGTGTCCGGCTCGGCCTCGGCCTGGGCTTCGTCCGGCACTTCGTCCTGTACCTCTTCGGTGCCCTCAGCCATGGATCAGCTCACCGCGGTGCACGGTCTGCAGACAGGTCGGCAGCTCGTCATCGGGCGCCAGTGCCGGCAGCGCCGGGACCCGCGACCGCGGATCGGTCGACCAGCGCTGCACGGCGTCGGCGGGGGCGGTGACGTCCAATGTCGAGGCACCTCCCGGCAGTTTCCATACGGCGTACGACGCGACGGCCCCCGGCACCAGTGTGCCGGTCATGCCATCCCGGACGCCGCCGGCCCGCCAGGCGCCGCGGGTGGCCGCCAGGAACGCCGACCGGGCCGAGATGGCACTCCCGGCCGTCCGGTGGCTGGTGGCCGCGCGCACGGATTCCCACGGATTGATGCTGGTGACAGGACTGTCCGAACCGAAGGCGAGGGGCACGCCTTGCGATGCTAACAGCGCGAACGGGTTCAAACCCTGCGCTCGATCGACCCCGAGACGCTGGGCGTACATGCCGTCGGCGCCGCCCCACAGGGCATCGAAATTCGGCTGCATGCTGGCGACCACACCCCACGAGCCGAGCTTGCGCGCTTGTTCGGCGTCCACCATCTCGAGGTGCTCCAGGCGGTGACCGCAGCGCGCCACCGCGGGCGCCCCGAAAGCCGCCACGGTCCGGTCCAGGGCGTCGACGGCAGCGGCAACGGCTGCGTCACCGATGACGTGGAATCCCGCGGTGATGCCGGCCTCGGTGCAGGCCAGCAGATGGGCGGTGACGGCGTCGGCATCCAGGTAGGTGTTGCCGCAGCAGCCCGGCGCATCGGTGTACGGGTCGTGCAGCCAGGCGGTGCGGGAGCCCAGCGCGCCGTCGATGAAGAGGTCACCGGCCAATCCGTGGGCGCCGGTCTGGGCCATCAGATCGCGCGCGGCAGCAGCACTGCTCACGGCCTCGCCCCAGTAGCCGACGATCTCGACGCCGTGATCGGTCGTGCGCAGGTCGGCCCAGTCGTCGAGGCCGCCGATCTCGGGACCCGCGCACTCGTGCACCGCGACGATGCCGTTGCGCGCCGCGAGGTCGAGCGCGGCGCGTTGGGCGTCGCGGCGTTGCGTGGCACTGAGCAGGTTGCGGGCCGCGGCCCGTACCCGGTGGTGGGCGTCGGCGGTCAGCGGCCCCTGCGCGGAGAAGCCCGCCGAGTCGGCAAGGCCGGGCACCAGCTGCCGCAGGCCGGTCGTCGCGATGGCCGAGTGCACGTCGACCCGGGCCAGGTACGCAGGCCGTCCGCCGAGCACTCCGTCGAGGTCCGTGGTGGTCGGGATGGCGCGCTCGGGCCAGCCTGATTCGTCCCAGCCGTGGCCCCAGATGACGCCGTCGGGGTGCCGCGCGGCGTGGTCGGCCAGCAGGGTCAGCAGGTGCGGCAGCGACGTCGCGGTGCGCAGGTCCAGTCCGACCACCGTGAGCCCGGTCGCCGTCAGGTGCACATGACTGTCGACGAACGCCGGCGCCACGAACGCGCCCTCGAGATCGACGACGGTGGCGTCCGGGTGCAGCGCCCTGCCGATGTCATCGGAACCGAGCCAGGCCACCACACCGTCGCGGATCGCGATCGCGGTGGCGTCGGGCGCGGCCGGGCTATGGATACGACCGCCCAGCAGCAGCGTCGTCGCAAAGGTCGTCACGAGGGTGACAGGTTAGTCCGTTCAGCCCGCCTGACGGTGCACAGCGACCGGTGAGCTGTCGATGACCTCGATCACTTCCCCGTCGATGTACTCACCGCGGCCGCGGTAGCGCTCATCGTGGTTGATGTAGATCACTTGGGTCGGGAAGTCCATCGGGGTCAGCTGCCGGCTGAACAGTGCCTTGGCCGCCGGCCGCACCGCACGCCGCGTGAACGGCACCAGCATGAGCGCCCCCAGCACCGAGCTGGCCAGCCCGGGAAGGACGACCAGGACGGTACCGAGAGCCACCAGCAGACTGTCCGTGGCCAGCGTGGGATCGGCGGATCGAGCGCTCAGCGCTTCCGCCAACCTGCTGAAATGCCGGGTGATCTGGGTACCCGCGATGGCCAGGCCCACAACGAATGTGGCCAGCAGCGCAAGTAACGTCCACGCCACACCGATGGTCGACGCCAGGGCGGCCAGCACCGCGACCTCGACCAAGGCATAAACGAGAAATAGTCGCATCGCCATGCACTGGACAACGCCGAAACGCCGGAATTGGTTCCTAAGCGCCGGGAACCGGCTCCACCTCGATGGCGGCGTGCACCTTCTCGACGCCGCCGCGGATGATGGCCTGCGGAATCCACCACCAGGCATGCCACCAGTAGCGCCTGGTCACCATGTCGAAGACGCGCTTGGTCTCGGACTTCGGCAGGTTGCGGGCGATGGCCTCGACCGGTTCCCCCTTGACCTTGCCCAGCGCACCGCATTTCCGGATGGTGACCCGCGGCGTGTTCTTGATGCGCTTGGTCTTCCACGAGCCGTCGTCGGTGCTGATCAGCAGCTTGCCCTCGTGCGGCACGCCCCAGACCGGAGTCGGCTTGGGCCGCCCGTCCTTCGTGAAGGTCGTCAGCAGCAGGTATTTCTCGCGGTACACGTCTTCGAACGTCGGAGCCATGGCTCTAGAAGACCACGGTTTCGTTGCCGTGGCGCAGGATCCGGTCCTGGCAGTGCCACAGCACGGCTCGGGACAGCACGGCCCGTTCCACGTCGGCGCCGAGACGCACCAACTCCTCGACGCTGTGGGTGTGGTCGACGCGGACCACGTCCTGCTCGATGATCGGACCCTCGTCCAGGTCCGCCGTCACGTAATGCGCCGTGGCGCCGACGAGCTTCACGCCACGCTCCTTGGCCCGCCGGTACGGCGTCGCGCCGACGAACGCCGGCAGGAACGAGTGATGGATGTTGATCAACGGGCACCCGATGGCGTCGAGGAACTCCGGCGTGATGATCTGCATGTACCGGGCCAGCACCACCAGATCGACGTTGTCCTTGAGCAGATCGAGCTGACGCTGCTCGGCCTGCTCCCGGATGTCCCGGGTGGCCGGGATGTGCACGAACGGCACCCCGAAGGCCCGGACCTGCTCGGCCAGGTCGGCGTGGTTGGAGATCACCATCACCACGGTCATGTCGAGTTCGCCGCGGCGGTTCCGCCACAACAGGTCGAGCAGGCAGTGGTCGGCCGTCGACGCCATGATCGCCACGCGTTTGGGTTTGGACGCATCGGTGAACCGGTAGTCCATGTCGAATTCCTGTGCCACTACCTGGAATTCGCGTTCCAGTTCGGGCTGGGCGGCGGCCAGGCCCGGCAGATGGAAGACGGTGCGCTGCAGGAAGACGCCGTCTTCCGGGGCCGTTGAGTGCTGGTCCAGCGAGATGATGTTGGCGCCCGAGCGGGTCAGGAACGTCGACACCGCGGCGATGACGCCGCGCCGGTCCGGGCAGTTCAAGAGCAGCCGGCCGATGTCCTTGTGGCGCGGCAACTTTGGCGCGCCGGCAGGGAATTGACTCACGCCGCCCGCAGCTCCAGCGCGACGTTGTTCTCCATGCCGCCGCGCAGCTTGGAGAAGAAGTTGAAGGCCTTGCCGATCAACCCGTAGCGCTTGCCGATGCCGTCGTAGACGGCGCCGACCTGCGACTGGTCCAGGATCGCCGCCTTGGCCTCGACGGCCTCGCTCTTCGGGTTGCCGCGCATGTCGCACTTGGCGACCGTCACGCGCGGGGTGTTCCGAATCCGCTTGACCTTCCAGGCCTTGGCTTCGGAGATGACCAGTAGCCGGTCCCCGTCGGGCACGGCCCAGACGGCGGTGGGCTTCGGGCGACCGTCCTTGGTGAAAGTGGTCAGCAGGATGTAGTTCGCGGTGGCGACATCGGCGAAGGTGAGGGCCATGGCGATCAGGCTAGTCCGGCGTCGGGTGCCCAGCGCTCTGAGATGGTTCGCCGGCCGCGAAACGCCTAGCCCTCCAGCTCGCCTTCGGTCTCCAACAGCACCTGCTTGAGCCCGTCCAGGGTCTCGGCCTCCGGCGCCGACCACATGCCGCGACCCGCTGCCTCCAGGAGCCGCTCGGCCATGCCGTGCAGCGCCCACGGGTTGGACTCGGACATGAACTTGCGGTTCTCCGGGTCCAGCACGTAGCTCTGCGTCAGCTGCTCGTACATCCAGTCCGCCATGACACCCGCGGTGGCGTCGTACCCGAACAGATAGTCGACGGTGGCCGCCATCTCGAAGGCGCCCTTGTACCCATGCCGGCGCATGGCGGTCATCCAGCGCGGGTTGACCACCCGGGCCCGGAACACGCGGGTGGTCTCCTCGGACAGCGTGCGGGTGCGCACGGCATCGGGCCGGGTGTTGTCGCCGATGTAGGCGGCCGGGTCCTTGCCGGTCAGCGCCCGTACGGTCGCGACCATGCCGCCGTGATACTGGAAGTAGTCGTCGGAGTCGGCGATGTCGTGCTCGCGGGTGTCGGTGTTCTTGGCCGCCACCGAGATTCGCCGGTAGGCCCGGTTCATGTCGTCGGTCGCCGGCGCGCCGTCGAGGCCGCGGCCGTACGCGAAGCCGCCCCACGCGGTGTACACCTGGGCCAGGTCGGCGTCGTCGCGCCAGTTCCGGCTGTCGATGAGCTGCAGCAGGCCGGCGCCGTAGGTTCCGGGCTTGGACCCGAAAATCCTTGTGGTGGAGCGCCTCTGGTCGCCGTGGTCGGCGATGTCCGTTTGCGAGTGGGCCCGGACGTAGTTGTCCTCGGCCGACTCGTCGAGCGCGGCGACCAACTGGACGGCGTCGTCGAGCATGGTCACCACATGCGGGAAGGCGTCGCGGAAGAAGCCGGAGATGCGGACGGTGACGTCGATGCGCGGACGGCCGAGCTCAGTCAGTGCGATCGGCTCCAGCCCGACCACGCGGCGTGACGCGTCGTCCCAGATGGGCCGAACACCCAGCAGCGCAAGCACTTCGGCAATGTCGTCGCCGGCGGTGCGCATGGCCGAGGTGCCCCAGACCGAGAGCCCGACCGACTCGGGCCAGCGGCCGTAGTCGGTGCGGTAGCGCTCGATGAGTGAATCCGCCATCGCCACACCGGTTTCCCACGCCAGCTTCGACGGGACGGCCTTGGGGTCGACGGAGTAGAAGTTGCGGCCCGTCGGCAGCACGTTGACCAGGCCGCGCAGCGGTGAGCCCGATGGGCCGGCCGCGATGAACCCGCCGGCGAGGGCGTGCAGGATCTGATCGATCTCGCGATTCGTCGCGCGCAGCCGCGGCACCACCTCGGTGGCGGCGAACCGCAACACCGCGGCGACCTCGGCGTTGTTGATGCCGTCCACCGCTTCGGCACATATGCGGTCCACGGCAGAAGCGTCCCAACCGGACGACTGCAGCGCGGCAACCAGTTCGCGGGCCTTCGCCTCGGCGGTGTCGACAGCTTCGCGCTCGGCACTGCCGTCTTCGGCCAGGCCCAGCGCCTCACGCAGCCCCGGCACCGACTGCTCGCCACCGAACAGCTGGCGGGCCCGCAGGATGGCCAGCACGAGGTCCAGCTCGGCCTCGCCGTCAGGCGCCTGACCCAGGATGTGCAGGCCGTCGCGAATCTGGACGTCTTTGATCTCGCACAACCAGCCGTCGACGTGCAACAGCATGTCGTCGAATACGTCCTCGTCGGGCCGGTCTTCCAGCCCCAGGTCGTGGTCCATCTTGGCGGCGCGCATCAGGGTCCAGATCTGCTGGCGGATGGCCGGCAGCTTGCCGGGGTCCAGTGCCGAGATGTTGGAGTGCTCGTCGAGCAGCTGCTCGAGTCGGGCGATGTCACCGTACGTCTCGGCACGAGCCATCGGCGGGATCAGGTGGTCGACCAGGACGGCGTGCGCCCGGCGCTTGGCCTGGGTGCCCTCGCCGGGGTCGTTGACCAGGAACGGGTATACCAGCGGCAGGTCGCCGAGGGCCGCGTCCGTGCCGCACGCCGCCGACATGCCCAGGGTCTTGCCGGGCAGCCATTCCAGGTTGCCGTGCTTACCCAGGTGGATCATCACGTCGGCACCGAAGTGCTTGTTGATCCAGTGGTAGGCGGCCAGGTAGTGGTGACTCGGCGGCAGGTCGGGGTCGTGGTAGATCGCGACGGGATTCTCACCGAATCCGCGCGGCGGCTGGACGATCAGCACAATGTTGCCGGAAACCATTGCGGCGATGACGATTTCACCGTCCGGGTCCTGCGAGCGGTCGACGAACAACTCCCCAGGGGCCGCACCCCAGTGCTCGGTCACGGCATCGGTCAGCTCGGCCGGCAGGGTGGCGAACCAGGCACGGTAGTCCTTGGCCGACACCCGGACGGGGTTGGCTTCCAGCGCTTCGGTGCTGAGCCAGTCGGGATCCTGGCCGCCCTTTTCGATCATGGCGTGGATCAGGGCGTCACCGTCGCCGGCGTCGACGCCGGGGATGTCGCCGATGCGGTAGCCGGCGTCGCGCATGGCGCGCAACAGCGCCACGGCGCTGGCCGGGGTGTCGAGGCCGACGGCGTTGCCGATGCGGGCGTGCTTGGTCGGGTACGCCGAGAACACCAGGGCGACGCGCTTGTCGGCGGGCTCGATGTACTTCAGGCGGGCATGCCGGACGGCGAGCCGGGCGACCCGCTCGCAGCGCTCGGGGTCGGCGACGTACGAGATCAGGCCCTCGCTGTCGATCTCCTTGAACGAGAACGGGACGGTGATGATGCGCCCGTCGAACTCCGGCACCGCCACCTGCGACGCGACGTCGAGCGGCGTCAGCCCGTCGTCGTTCTCGTCCCACTGAGCGCGCGAGCTGGTGAGGCACAGGCCCTGGAGGATCGGGATGTCGAGCGCGGCCAAGTGTGCGACGTTCCAGTTGTCGTCGTCGCCACCGGCACTGGCCGTGGCCGGTGTGGCGCCGCCGGCCGCCAGCACGGTGGTGATCAGGGCGTCGGCGGTCCCCAGTAGCTCGATGAGTTCGGGTTCGGCGGTGCGCAGTGAGGCGCAGAAGATCGGTAACGGACGGCTGCCTGCGTCTTCCAGGGCCCGGCACAGCGCGTCGATGTAGGCGGTGTTGCCGGCCAGCTGCTGGGCCCGGTAGTAGAGCACCGCGACGGTCGGTCCGGTCGCCTCGGTTTGCCGGTCCAGCAGCCCCCAGCTCGGGGCTGATTCGGGTTCACCGAATCCGAACCCGGTCATGAGGACGGTGTCCGACAGGAAGGAATGCAGATTCACCAGGTTGCTCACGCCACCCTGCGCCAGATAGACGTGTGCCTGCAGCGCGACGCCGGCCGGGACGGTCGAGTGACTCATGAGGTCGGCGTCGGGCGCCTGCTCCCCCGACAGCACCACCGTGGGGATGCCGCTGGCGACGACGGCGTCGATGTCGTCCTGCCAGGTGCGGTAGCCGCCCAGTACCCGAACGATCGCCAGGTCCGCGCCGGCCAGCAGTTCCTGCAGTTCACCGGCGATCAGCCGGGACGGATTGGCCCATCGGTAGTCAGCCCCGCTGGCGCGGGCGGTGATCAGATCGGTGTCGGACGTCGAGAGCAGCAGTACGGTCGGCACCGACTATTCGTACCGCACGGGCAGGGTCGCGCGGTCCCGGCCCTTGCCTGGACGGAAAAAGCGCAACGGGGCGGGTTGCTGTGCAACCCGCCCCGTCGGCGGTCTTCAACTACGGCGCTGGATCAGCGCTCGGTGGTCTGCCAGCGCGAGTACCACGTCTTGCCCTGGTAAGGCAGTCCGGCGGCCACGATGAGCGCGAAGACGCCACCAGCGTAGAGAGCGAAATCGGACATTGCGTCCCTCCTTATGTCATCCGAATGCGATGTAGCAAACGGAAGTTCGCGTTCCACGGTACGGACCCAGGCGGCCAACACAAGGGACTTGTAAGGCACGGAACAGCCCGGAAACGACAGTGACCCATCTCATAATCTGCGGTACAACGTAACGTGGACAAGGTGATTCGCACGCGTGACGACGACGCCTGCCCCGGTGCCCTGCAGGTGCACCAGGCGGCCGACGGTGGGCTGGCCCGCATCCGCCTGGCCGGCGGCATGATCACCGCTGCGCAACTGGAGGCACTGGCCCATGCGGCCGCCGAATTCGGTTCGCCGGCAATGGAACTGACTTCCCGCGGCAACATCCAGGTGCGCGGCATCCACGACGCCGCGGGGCTGGCCACGGCGGTCGAATCGGCGGGCCTGCTGCCCTCGCCCACCCACGAGCGCGTCCGCAACATCGTGGCGTCCCCGCTGTCGGGCCGCAGTGGCGGCCTGGGTGACATCCGTGACGTCGTGCGTGACCTCGATTCCGGTCTGCAAAAACGCCCTGACCTGGCCGAATTGCCCGGGCGGTTCTGGTTCGGGGTCGACGACGGCCGCGGCGACATCTCGGGCCTGGCCACCGATGTGAGCACCCATCTCACCTCTGCGGACACCGCCGCCGTGCTGGTGGCGGGCCGCGACACCGGCGTGCGGATTCCCGCCCCCCAGGCCGCCGACACGCTGCTGGACCTGGCCGGCACGTTCCTGAGAATACGCGGGAACCGTTGGCGGACAAGCGAACTGGACAACCCCGACGAGCTGCTGGCCACCACCGGGCTCCGTCCCACCGAACCGTCGGGTGCCACGTGGGCACCGGTCGACACCCCGCCGGTCGGCTGGATCACGCAGGACGACGGCCGGATCACGTTGGGCGCGGCTGTCCCCTTGGGTGTGCTGCAGGCCCGCACCGCCGAGTTTGTGGCCGCCATCACCGCACCGATCGTGGTCACTCCATGGCGCTCGTTACTCATCTGTGACCTCGACGAGGGCATTGCCGACACCGCGCTGCGGGTCCTGGCGCCCTTGGGTCTGATTTTCGACGAGCACTCCCCCTGGCTCGCGATCAGCGCCTGCACCGGCAGCCCGGGGTGCGCCAAGTCACTGGCCGATGTCCGCAGTGACGCCGCGGCGGCCGCCGAGACCGGCGAGCCCGCCGGGCGCCGGCATTTCGTCGGCTGCGAGCGCGCGTGCGGCAGTCCGCCGATCGGCGAGGTGCTGGTAGCGACCAATTCGGGGTACGAACCGCGCCACCCGTAGGGTTAGCGCGTGCTCGACTACGTCCGCGACGCTGCGGAGATCTACCGGCAGTCGTTCGCCACCATCCGCGCCGAGGCGGATCTGGCGCGATTTCCCGACGACGTCTCCCGCGTCGTCGTGCGCCTGATCCACACCTGCGGCCAGGTCGACGTCACCGAGCACGTCGCCTATACCGACGATGTGGTGGCGCGCACGCACGCCGCACTCGCCGCCGGAGCCCCGATCCTGTGCGACTCGTCGATGGTGGCGGCGGGCATCACGCGCTCCCGGCTGCCCGCGCACAACGAAGTGGTGTCGCTGGTCGCCGATCCGCGCGCGCCGGAATTGGCGGCGAAACTGGGCAGCACCCGGTCCGCGGCCGCCGTCGATCTGTGGGCGGACCGGCTCGGTGGTGCCGTGCTGGCCATCGGCAATGCGCCGACCGCCCTGTTCCGGCTGCTGGAGCTGCTGGACGAGGGTGCCCCGGTCCCCGCGACGGTCCTGGGCGGTCCGGTCGGGTTCGTCGGCTCGGCACAGTCGAAGGACGAACTGGTCGCGCGGCCGCGCGGTATGGACTATCTGGTGGTGACGGGGCGGCGTGGCGGTAGCGCCATGGCCGCTGCCGCGGTGAACGCGATTGCGAGTGAGCGCGAGTGAGGCTTGCCGAAAGAGCAGAAGGTAGACGATGACAGCAGGAGTTCTTTACGGCGTCGGCCTCGGCCCCGGTGACCCGGAACTGGTGACGGTCAAGGCCGCGCGGCTGATCGGTGAGGCCGACGTGGTGGCGTACCACAGCGCACGGCACGGCCACAGCATCGCGCGCCGCATCGCCGAACCGTATCTGCGTCCCGGCCAGATCGAGGAGCACCTCGTCTACCCGGTGACGACCGAGACCACATCGCACCCGGGTGGGTACGACGGCGCGATCGAGGACTTCTACGCCGAGGCCGCCGAGCGGATCGCCACCCACCTGGCCGCGGGCCGCAACGTCGCCCTGCTGGCTGAGGGCGACCCCCTGTTCTACAGCTCCTACATGCACATGCACACGCGGCTGACCGAACGGTTCGACGCCGTCATCGTGCCGGGCGTGACCTCCGTCAGCGCCGCGTCGGCGGCGATCTCGACGCCGTTGGTGCAGGGCGAGCAGGTACTCACCATCCTGCCCGGCACCCTGCCCGCCGGCGAGCTGCAGCGCCGTCTGGCCGACACCGACGCGGCCGTGGTGATGAAGCTGGGCCGTTCGTACCCGGCTGTGCGGCAGGCACTTTCGTCGGCCGGGCGGCTGGACGAGGCGTTCTACGTGGAGCGCGCAAGCACCGAGGCGCAGCGGGTACTGCCGGCCGCCGACGTCGACGACGCGTCGGTGCCGTACTTCTCGATCGCGATCCTGCCGGGCGTCCGACGCGAGGCCGATAGCGCCGGCAGTGTTCGGGTGGTCGGCCTCGGCCCGGGCGACCCGGAGTGGACGACGACCCAGACCCGTCGGGAACTGGCGGCCGCCACCGACCTGATCGGCTACGGCCCGTACCTGGACCGGGTGCCCGAGCGACCCGGTCAGCAGCGCCACCCCAGCGACAACACCGACGAGCGCGCCCGCGCCGAGCTGGCCTGCAAGCTGGCCCAGGAGGGCCGGACGGTCGCCGTGGTGTCCTCCGGCGATCCGGGCGTGTTCGCGATGGCGACCGCGGTGCTCGAGGAGGCCCGGCAGTGGCCGGGGGTCGACGTCCGGGTGATCCCGGCGATGACGGCCGCGCAGGCCGTGGCCAGCCGCGTCGGCGCTCCCCTCGGTCACGACTACGCGGTGATCTCGCTGTCCGACCGGCTCAAGCCGTGGGACATCATCGCCGAGCGGCTCACCGCGGCCGCCCGCGCCGACCTGGTGCTCGCGATCTACAACCCGGCATCGAAGACCCGAACCTGGCAGGTCGCCGCCATGCAGGACCTCCTGCTGGAGTACCGCGACCCGAACACCCCCGTGGTCATCGGCCGCGACGTCGCCGGACCGAAGGAATCGGTGCGGGTGGTGCGCCTGGCCGAGCTCGACCCGGCCGAGATCGACATGCGCTGCATGCTGATCGTCGGGTCGTCGCAGACGGTGTGGCATGCCACACCCGACGGCGACCGGGTGTTCACACCGCGGACGTACCCCAGCAGTCATTGACGCGTTACAACACGAGGGGCTAGCGTAACGCGCGATGACGGCCGTGGTTCCCATCCCGCGCAGCCCCGAGGACGTGACTGCACTCTGGCTCAGGCATGCGCTGGGCGTCGAGGTCGACGACGTCGCGATCAGCCCGATCGGCACCGGCCAGACCGGGGCCACCTACCGGGTGACGGTGCAGTACCGCCAAAGTTGCTCTCTTCCGGGAACTTTCGCGATCAAACTGCCGTCGCAGGATGAATCGGTGCGGGATCGGGTCGCCATCGGGTACCGCTCGGAGCATGCGTTCTACACCGAAATGGCGAAGCACGTCGCCATCCCCGTCCCGGTCTGCCACTACTGCGAGATCGACAACGACGGCGCCGACTTCGCGCTGTTGCTCGGCGACCTGGCACCGGCCGAGCAGGGCGACCAGTTGGCTGGGTGCACTGTCGAAGAAGCCGTGCTCGCGGTCCGGGCACTGGCCGGCTTGCACGGGCCCAGCTGGTGCGAACCGAAATGGGCCGACTTCCCGGGCATCTCGATGCCGAAGGCCACTCAGGATTTCGCCGACGGGCTAGGCGAAGTCGCGAAGATGGCCACCGAGATCACGCTCGAAAAACTCGGTGCCCGCATGTCGGACGCGGATCGGGACACCCTGCGCACGTCGATGTCGATGGTCACGCCGTGGCTGATGACCGAGCCCCATCGCCATGCGCTGCTGCACGGCGACTACCGGCTGGACAACATGCTGTTCAACCCCGGCCGTACCGAGGTCACGATCGTCGACTGGCAGACCATCGGCAACGGGTTGCCGGCCCGCGACCTGGCTTACTTCACCGCGACGAGCCTGACACCGGAGGTACGCGCGGCGGCGGAGCGCCAGTTGGTCGACGCCTATCACGACGAGTTGATGAGTTACGGGATAACCGATTACGACCGGGAAACCTGCTGGCACGACTACCGACTGGGTCTGCTCCAGGCGCCATTGTTGATCGTGTTGGGCACCGCGTTCGCGAATTCGACCGAGCGCGGTGACGACATGATGCTGGTGATGACGGCCCGCAGCTGTCAGGCGATCCGGGAGCTCGGGGCCATGGAACTGGTCAGCGCGCTCTGACCCACTCCGCGGCGTCGTCGACGGTGGCGACCGTCGCCACCCCGGCGGGCAGCGGCGGCCGGTCCACCATGATCACCGGAATCTTCAGCGCCGCAGCAGCGTCCAACTTGGCGCGCGTCATGCTGCCACCGCTGTTCTTGGTCACCAGGGCGTCGATGCGGTGATCACGCAGCAGCGCGAGCTCGTTGTCGTAGCCGTACGGTCCGCGGGACAGCAGGATTTCGTGGTGGGGCGGCAGGGTTTCGGGCTCCGGCGGGGTGACGGCGCGGATCAGGAACCAGGCGTCCGAGGTGCGGAAGGCCGTGGTGCCCGAACGTCCCGTGGTGAGGAAGACTCGTTGGTAGCCATGGTCTTTGACGGTCTGCGCGGCGTGCCGGTCGTCGGCGACGACGATCGCGTCACCGTGCGGCCACGCCGGCCGGGCCAGAACCAGGTGCGGCACCCCCACGCCGGCGCACGCCTGGGCGGCGTTGGCCGTGATGTTGGCGGCGAACGGGTGCGTGGCGTCGACGACGGCGGTGATCTCGTTGTCCTGCAGGTACGTTCGCAGGCCGGCGACGCCACCGAAGCCACCGATCCGCACCGCGCCGACCGGCAGCGCCGGGTCGGGGACGCGGCCGGCCAGGGAGCTGATCAACTCGACGTCGGGGTGCAGTCGCTTGGCCAGTGCCCGCGCTTCGGAAGTCCCGCCCAGCAGCAGCAGCTTCATCGGCGAGCGATCCCCCGGCTTCGTCATCAATGCCGCGTCCCGCGGCGGCGTCATCAATGCCGCGTCCCGCGGCGGCGGCCGCTGGAATACAGGTAGCTCTCGGCAAAACCCTGCGCGCCCAGTGCGTCGCCGACGAAGATGACCGCGGTCTTGGTGATACCCGCCGACTTCGTTCGCTCGGCCAGTTCGGCCAGCGTGCAGGTGATGACCTGCTCGGTCGGCCAGCTCACGAAAGCCACGACCGCGCAAGGGGTTTCCGGACCGTATCCGCCCTCGATCAGCTGCGGGACGATGTTGTCGATCTGCGCGGCCGCCAAGTGCAGCACCAGGGTGGCACCGGGCTTGGACAGGGACACCAGGTCCTCGCCGTCGGGCATCGCGGTCGACAGCGTCGCCACCCGGGACAAGGTGACGGTCTGGGCCACGCCGGGCACCGTCAGCTCGCGCCCGAGTGCCGCGGCCGCGGCGGCGAAAGCCGGTACACCAGGGACGATTTCGTAGGCGATTCCGAGCTCGTCCAGCCGGCGGCACTGTTCTGCCACGGCACTGTAGATCGAGGGATCCCCGGAGTGCAGGCGCGCCACGTCGAGGCCCGCCTCGTGCGCGGCGACCAACTCACCGACGATCTGTTCCAGGTTGAGCGGACCGGTGTCCACGACCCGCGCGTCCGGCGGGCATTCCGCCAGCAGATCGTCGGGCATGATCGAGCCGGCGTACAGGCAGACCTGGCACGACCGCAGCAGCCGCTGCCCGCGCACGGTGATGAGATCCGCGGCGCCGGGCCCCGCGCCGATGAAGTACACCGTCATTCTTTGACCACCGTCCACTGGGTTATCGGCAATGCCGGGCGCCAACCGGTGAAGCCGCCGATCGGTTCGCCGTGATAGTGCTGGAAACGGCGCAGATCGCCACCCAGCTTCGAATAGAGCTGCACCACAAAGGCTTCCGACTCTGCCGTCACCGCATTGGCGACCAGTCTGCCACCGGATTCGAGGGCGTCGTAGCAGGCTTCGAACAGCCCGGGCTGGGTCAGGCCGCCACCGATGAAGATGGTGTTCGGGCCGGCCACGTCGGCGAAACTCTCCGGCGCCGCGCCACGGACATCGACGCGGACGCCGAACATGGTGACGTTGGCGGCGATCCGCTCACGGCGCACGTCGTGGCTCTCGAACGCAATGGCGCGACCACCGGACGCCCGGCACCATTCGATCGCCACGCTGCCCGAGCCCGAGCCGACGTCCCAGAGGATTTGGTCCGGGCGGGGCTCCAGCGTGGCCATGGTCACCGCGCGGATGTGCTGTTTGGTGATCTGCCCGTCGTGCGCGAAAGCGTTGTCCGGCAACGCCGCTCCGACCCGCAGATCGGGGACGTACCGCACCGCAATGACATTCAGCGCGTCAACTTCCGGGTCTGCGATGTCCCAGTCCTCGGCGGTCACGGCGGTGGCGCGTTCGGCCGGCCCGCCGAGCTGTTCCAGCACGGTGAATTCCGATTGACCGCGGCCGGCTTCGGTGAGCAGGCGGGCCAGTGCCCGTGGGGTGTCGGCTCCCTTCGACAGCACGATGGCTTGTCCGCCCAGTCGCATCGCGGTGTGGGGTGCGGCATTGACGAGGCTGATCACCTCGGTGTCCTGGACGCTCCAGCCCAGCCGCGCGCACGCCAGGGTCACCGAGGACACGTGCGGCAGCACCGTGACGCGATCCCGACCGAACAGCCGGATCAGGGTGGCGCCGATGCCGTGCAGCATCGGGTCGCCGGATGCCACCGCGTGGACATCCCCCAGCCCGTCGAACACCGTCGGCAACGCCGCCAGCATCGGCGACGGCCAGGCCCGGCGCTCGGCGGTGACGGCCGCGTTCAGCAGGTCCAGTTGCCGAGGGCCGCCGAAAATAACTGTGGCGCCCAGGAGTTCGTCGCGCGCAGCCTGGCCGAGCCCGGCCATGCCGTCGGCGCCGATACCGACGACCGTGATCCTGCCTTCGTTCCCGCTCACCTTGGCATCTTCCGCCAGATCGCCTTCGGCACAAAACGAGTCGCGAAGATCAGTGGCCGGATCCCCCACGGTACCCAGACGGCGGACTTGCCCTTTCGCAGTGCTGTCGCGGCCGCCTCGGCGACCTGCGCCGGAGTGCTCGACATCGGCGCCGGGTCCATGCCCTCGGTCATCCGCCCGATCACGAAGCCGGGTCGCACGATGAGCAATTGGATGCCGGTGCCGTGCAGCGCGTCGGCCAGCCCGCAGGCAAAGCCGTCCAGACCCGCCTTGGCCGACCCGTACACGTAGTTGGCGCGGCGGACCCGCGCCCCGGCGATCGATGAGAACACCACCAGCCGACCCCGGCCGGCGGCGCGCATGCGCTGCGCGAGCAGCGTCAGCAGGTTCACCTGGGCCACGTAGTCGGTGTGCACGACGGCCACCGCGTGCGGCGCGTCGTCCTCGGCCCGCGCCTGGTCACCGAGGACGCCGAAAGCCAGGACCGCGGTGCCGATGGGCCCGTGTTCGGCTTCGATCGCGCTGACCAGTGCGGCGTGCGACTCCAGGTCGTCGGCGTCGAACTCGCACGTCTGCACCTCGGCGGCGCCTGCCGCGCGGACCGCCCGCACCTCGTCGGTCAGCTGATCGGCCCGGCGCGCGGCGAGCACCACCGTGTTGCCCGGCGCCAGCCGGAGGGCCAGTTCCAGGCCGATTTCGCTGCGGCCGCCGAAGATGACGACGACCTCGCCGCCGGTATCCGCCGTGTCGTTCACGGCTGCGATTATCACCTGCGCTACTTTTGACCATGATGGCGAAGGCAACGACACGGCTCACCAGTGACGCGCTGGCATTCCTCACCGAGCGTCATCTGGCGATGCTGACCACCCTGCGGTCCGACAATTCACCGCACGTCGTGGCTGTCGGTTTCACCTTCGACCCCAAGACCCACATCGCGCGCGTCATCACCACCGGCGGTTCACAGAAGGCACTCAACGCCGCCCAGCGTGGCGTCGCCGTTCTGAGTCAGGTCGACGGCGCCCGGTGGTTGTCTCTCGAAGGCAAGTCGACGGTCAGCAATGACGTCGACGACGTCCGCGACGCCGAGCTGCGGTACGCGCAGCGCTACCGCACCCCGCGCGTGAATCCCCGGCGCGTCGTGATCGAGGTCCGGGTCGAGCGCGTCCTCGGCTCCAGCGAGCTACTGGACCGCGGCGAGGCTTAGTCAACTTTTCAGGTTCTTCTCCGGCGACCTGCCGATCGTGGTGACGGTTCGACGCCCAGCGCAATCGCTCTGCTTTCCAACGGTTCCGGACGACGGATGTGCCGGTCCGCAGTCGACGCACTGACCTTAATACGTGCAGAACCCGCGGCACGCAGCAGCCGCAGCGCATGCGGCACCGCCGTCGCGACGTGGTGTCGTGTCATTGTGCGTCACTGACGCCGTATCACCTTGCAGGACTGTCACTTTCGCCGCCATCGTCTCCGTTCTCCGCCGGATAGAGCGTGGGGTGGTGGTAGTGGTTGGTTCGGGGTTGGCCGACGTCGAGTAGTGGTGGTGGGGTCCAGTGGGTGCGGCCGTCGGGGCCCATGGTGGTGCGCCAGCCGCCGGTGTCGGCGAGCCGGTTGTCGCAGCCGCAGGCCAGGGTCATGGTGTCGATGTTGGTGAGGCCGCCGTCGCGCCAGTTGGTGATGTGGTGCACCTGCGACCGGGAGGCGGGGGCGGTGCAGTTGGGGCGGGTGCAGCCCCGGTCGCGGGCGAACAGGGCCAGCCGCTGCGCCGTGCTGGCGGTGCGCGCGGCCCGGCCCAGATAGAGCGGTTGGCCAGTGTGGTCGTCGAACACCGCGAGGTAGTTGTCCGACCCCTGGGCAGCCATCCGTACCAAATCCTTCACCGGCAGTTTCGTTCCCGTGTGGGTCAAAGCCACTCCGGCACGTTTTTCCAACTCGGCGACGGTGCAGGTGCCGACCACCGCGACGGGGAAGCCGTTGTGCACCCCGGAGGAGGAGGCCAGCATCATCCGGCCCACGAATTTGAAGGCGTCGTACTGCCGCTGCGCCACAGTGCGCGTGTCGTTGTCGATCTGTTCCTGCGTCGGCGTCCCGGAGAAGCAAGGCTGCGGATCGGCGGGGTTGCACATCCCCGGGGCGGCGTACTTGTCGAACAACACCTCCCAGTAGGCCCGCCCTTCCGGGTCGAGTTGGGCGGTGACGTCGGTGCGGCCGTCGGGCCGCTGCTTACCCATGACAAACGAGCGTTTCGGGTCAGGCTCGTCGTCGTTGGGTTCGGGCCCGTCCTGATCCAACTCATACAAAAGTTTCTGCGCAGCGCGGCGCAAATCCTCGGGGGTTTTGACCCTGGCATCGGCCACCAGATCCGTCTCGCACTGCAACACCGTGACCGGATCGGCCGCCCACAGCGGCACCTTGGTGAAGAAGTTGGTGATCACCTGCACGTGCTCGCCATTGATCGCACCCTCGGCCAGGGCGGCGGCGACCAACTCCCACACCGGGCCCAACGGTTCGCCCGTGATGGCCGAGCGCGGACCGAGGTTGTCGCAGTCCCGCACCCGGCGGCGAGCCTCCTCCCGGCTGATGCGAAGCCGGATGTGCAACACCTCAGGCCAATCCTTGGCCCCGATCTCTTTCGCCGTGGCCTGAGTTTGGGCAGCGGCCAGGATCTGCTGATCGACCGCCTCGGCGGCGCACTTCACCGTTTCGCGGCGGGACTGCACCTCCAACAAAGTGCGAATGTCCAGGCCGGTGTAATCGAGGTTGTTCACCGCCGCGACCGCGTCCTCGAGCACCGCGTAGGCGGTCAGGACAGCGGCGCGGTCGGTAGCCATATTCGAACAATAGTTCGAACCACCGACAAGAAAACACCGGGAAGCGTGACGCTAGTTACCACTGTGACCAGCGCGAACAAAGTGATTAAAGTTTTTTGGCGCGCGACCGCTCAGGACAAGACCAACCTGATCGACGGCCAGCACCCGGTCGGCGAAATGTTCGCAGTCGCGACACCGAGACCGCAGCCATTCACCAAACCGACCATTACACGGGCTACGGTCCACAACTGCGACAACTATTCGTCATAAGATGCTCAGCGTCCCCCAGACCGGCAGGAGCATCGATGTCACGCGGCACTCCGCTGGAAGACGGCGCACGGGCGGGCTCACCGCCCACCGACCGCGTCGTCAGCATCATCGAACTCCTGGCGCAACAGTCCGAACCCAGTTCGGTGGCCTCCATCGCGTCCCGACTCGAGCTCAACCGCGCGACCGTGACCTCGATCCTGCTGGCCCTGGAGCGCGCCGGTTGGGTTGTGCGCCTTGCCGATCGGAGTTACACACTCGGCCCGGGCATGCTCGGGGTTGCCGCGGCCGTGCACAACGCCCTGCCCCTACCGGAGAACCACACCGAGGTCCTGCACGACTTGGCCCACGCCACCAAGTGTGGCGTGTCGCTGGCCATGGTCGGCACCACCGAGATGACGTTCGTGAGCGTGGTGCGCGGCGTCGGCCACATCCCGGGCGGTGTCGGCGTCGGTGTGCGACTGCCATTGACGCCGCCGGCGGGCGCATCGGTGATCGCCCGCCGCGACGCGGCCAGTCAACAGCAGTGGCTCGCGGGCGCACCGCAAGAGTTGCGCCCCGACTTCGGCAACATGCTCGATCAGCTGCGCAAGGACGGCGTAGCAATATTCGATTTCGGTGACTCCAACCCTGAAGTGCTGGGGGTGCTCGGCGACGTCGCCGAGCTGCTCTCCGAACACCCGCGGCGCAGTGCGCTCCGGCAGCGGGTTTTCGAGACACTGGTGAGCCTGGGCGGAAAGCCTTACAGCACAGCACAGCTCGAATCGCCCGAGCCGCTCGCCGTGAGCTATCTGAGCACCGCCGTGGACAACGCCGCCGGCCATCCCGCCTACGAGATTCAGCTCGGACCACTGAATCCGTCGGTCAGTGCCGCCGATCGGGCGCGATACATCCACGAATTGTGCTCGGCCGCAGCAAAGCTCAGCCAGCACTAGCCATCGCCAACCCGCGCCCCGTCGGCTGCCCGGCGGGCACTTCGATGACCCACTCACCGGGAATCAATGCTTGCGCCGCCACGATCCGGATGCATACCATCTGCCCGTCGCCAATTATTTGGCAATAAACTGACAATTATTCGTCATCATTGGGAGCGTAGATGGACACGGCAACGACGCTGCATCGCATTGGAAGCTCGGCCGGATCGGGACATGCCCGGTTTGTCGGTCGCATCGGAGCACTGGCGGTTGCCTTGGGCATCGGCGTAGCCGTCGCCAACAGTCCCGGCATTTGCCTGGCCGACACCGCCACGTCCGCGTCCGCGTCGTCCGCGGACAACCCGTCGTCAACCGGCAAGCAGAAGCCCGCCAAGAAGGTGAAAACGCCTAAGCGGCAGAAGGATTCATCGAAAAAGAACGACCAGACGACGTCGTCTGCCACGACGCCGGACAAGGCAGATGGTCGTGCGGCGCCCAAGCCCGCCGACGCAGCCGCCGCGGAACAACCGGCAACCGCCGTCCCGGATGAGAAGCCGGCCGCGACGACACCACTGCCCGCACAGGCATCCGAGACCGCCGTCGCGGCGACCACGAAGGCACGCCAGAGCCGGCGTCGCACCCCGGAGGCGACCAAGCCCGCGGCCACGGTCGCGCAGCCCGCCGCCGCAGCCCCGCGGCAGCCCACCAAGCCCATCACAGCCACCGCAACCGCACCGACGTCAGCGGCGACTGCACCGAAACCAGCTGCAGCTCAGGATGTTTCGGTCTCATCTGCCGTCACGACCGTGTCGTCGGCCCTGAACGCTGCGGCCACCTCCATCACGACCACGACACAACCTGTGTCGACGGCCGCAACGGGCGGAAACGTCGTCACCCAGGTGGTGTCCAGCCTGCTCGGCGCCATCGGACTGGTCCCGCACGCCGGCACCAGTCCCGCCGCTCCGCCGCAGGCGCCGGTGCTGTGGACCCTCTTCGGCTGGATACGCCGCGAGATCGGCAACACCTTCTTCAACGCCGCACCGAAGATCGCCTACAAGCAGACCGAGATCAGCCAGACCTTCGGTGGGGTCATCACGGGAAACCTCAACGCCACCGACGCCAATGGCGACAAGCTCACTTACACCGTCACCAGCGGCCCCAAGAACGGCACAGTGACGATCCGGCCCGACGGCACCTTCACCTACACCCCGACCGACACAACAGCTTTCACCGGTGGGACCGACTCATTCACCGTCAAGGTCGATGACCGGCCGGGCAATCCGTTCCACCTCAATCTGCTGAAGTTGTTCGCACCCGACGGCGGCGCGACCACCACGCAGGAAATAGCGGTCACGGTGAAACCGACGAGCCCGCTCGGCACCGCCGACCAGATCGCGCTGGAACAGAAGGCCCAGGAAATCGTCAACACCCCACAGGTGCAGGCCGCCATCGAAGCGCTCAAGCAAGCCTGGCTGGCGCACGCCCAACAGCGATTCGGCCTGGTCGGCGGCGTCGATGCCGAGAACCTGGCGCTGCTCGACCAAGCGGCGCGCGAGCAGGCGCTCAACGCCGCGATGACGGTGGTCAACAACGATCCGGACAACCCGTTGGTGATGGCCGTCGACATGCGCGGACACAGTTGGTACGGCATAGACACCCCCGGCGGACGGTTCATCTACGACAACCCCGACACCATCTACCGCACCATCCCGGTGCGCAGCGATTCGACGTACGTGATCAGCGGCAAGTACCTGGGCGGCGTGCCCGTCGACGGAAACTTCGGCGTCTACGCCGACATCAGCGACGCCAAACCGATCGGCAATCTGTTGGCGCAGAACCTCGTCGTCAACCCCGACGGCACGTTCACCATCACCGTCGACGGCAACCCCACCCAGCCGGGACAGACCAACCACATCTACCTGCCACCGGACGCCCAGCAGATCTTCGTCCGGTACACCATGGCGGACTGGAACGCCGAGTCCGCGCCGAGCCTCACCGTCACCCGGACGAGCGGCCCGGAGGGGTCGCGCGCGGAAAGCTTCGACGAGATGGTCGCGCACACCACCGACATCCTGGCCAATTTCGGCACCAGCGCACACAACACAGCACTCGACATCGTCACCGTCAACTTGCAGACCGGCCAGCTCAAGCCGCCCAACACGCTGACCCAGCCGTTCAACTTCCCGGGCACGCTCGTGTCGCAGAAGCAGAGCCTCGGGTACTTCCAGCTGGCTGACAACCAGGCCATGGTCATCACGATCAACCCCGGCAACGCGGGATATTTCGTGGTGCCGGTGACCAACGACTGGGAACTGTCACCCGGCGACGGCACCGCGCAGACGAGCCTCAACAACGTGCAGTCGGTTGCCAATCCGGACGGCACCTACACGCTGGTCATCTCCCCCGGCGACCCCGGCGTGGCCAATTGGGTCTCCACCGGTGGCCTGAACCAGGGCACCCTCTACATCCGGTTCCAGGCTCTGGACCCCAATTCCACTGCGGCACCGGCGATCGTCTCGCAGCAGGTCGTCACCCTCGATCAGCTCGGCACCGTGCTGCCGGACGGCACCAAGTACGTCACCGACGCCGAACGAGCGGCCCAACTCGCCGCCCGCTCGGACGGCTACAACGACCGCTTCGGCCCCTACCCCCAGATCACCACAGGAGCACAGTCCGCATGACCGCCACCGCCGTCACCTTCATCCCCGGTTCCGCCGCCACCTGGCGCAGCCCCTGGGCCATGTATGCCGCACTGCGCGAACATGATCCGGTTCATCACGTCATCCCCGAGCACGCGCCCGACAAGGACTACTGGGTGCTGTCGCGCTATGCCGACATCTCGGCGGCGGCGAAAGACCACGGCACCTTCTCGTCGGCCGAGGGTCTCACCTTCAACTACGACGACATGGAAGCCGTCGGCATCAAGGACAATCCGCCGATGGTGATGCAGGATCCCCCGGTCCACACCACCTTCCGGCGGTTGGTGGCCAAGGGCTTCACCCCGCGGCAGGTCACTGCGGTCGAACCCAAGGTTCGCGAATTCGTCGTCGATCGCATCGAGAGGTTGCGCGCCAAAGGCACCGGCGACATCATCACCGAGTTCTTCAAGCCGCTGCCGAGCATGGTGGTGGCGCACTATCTCGGTGTCCCGGAGAAGGATTGGGACCGCTTCGACGCGTGGACCGACGCCATCGTGGCCGCCAACGCCACCGGCCACCAGGCGGGCGCGGGACCGGCAGTTGCCGAAATCTTCGGCTACTTCAACGAATTGATCGCCTACCGCCAGGGACACCCCGAGGACGACACCGTCTCGCATCTGGTGGCGGCGGGCTTCGGCGCTAACGGCGACACCTCGGGAATCCTGTCCATCCTCGGTTTCGCGTTCACGATGATCACCGGCGGCAACGACACCACGACCGGAATGCTCGGCGGCGCAGTGCAATTGCTCACCGCGCACCGCGACCAGCGTCAGCTGCTGATCGACGATCCGGCGCTGATCCCGGACGCCGTCGAGGAACTGCTGCGGCTCACCTCGCCGGTGCAGGGGCTGGCCCGCACGACGACGCGCGACGTCGAGGTCGACGGCACCACCATTCCGGCCCATCGCAAGACCCTGCTGCTGTACGGCTCGGGCAACCGCGACCACCGGCAGTTCGGTCCTGACGCCGAGGAATTGAACGTGCTGCGCCGCCCCACCCAGATCCTCACGTTCAGCCACGGCAATCACCACTGTCTCGGCGCGGCGGCGGCCCGCATGCAGGCCCGCGTCGCGCTCGAGGAACTGCTGACCCGGTGCCCGGATTTCGACGTCGACGCCGACGCCGTCGAGTACGCCGAAGGCAGCTACGTGCGCCGGCCCACGCACCTTCCGTTCACGGCACAGCCATGAGCCGGGTCGAAGTCGACCGCGAGGTCTGCATCGGCATGGGCATGTGCGAGTCGATCGACAGCACGGTTTTCCAGGTCGGCGACAGCGGCACCGTCGACATCGGTGACACCACCGACGTCGATGTGCTGGTGCTGCGACGGGCGGTGGCGGCCTGTCCGACCGGGGCGTTGCGCTTGGCCGACGAGATGTAACGCGACCCCACAACCTGGCCCGGCACCGGCAACCAACCGGCATGACGCACGTCACCCCGGCATGGTTCGATCTAAGACGCCATGACTATCGCGAGCCCTTTCCCCGAGGTCCAGATCCCGACGACCGCGGTCCACGAGTACATCTTCGGTGATCTGGCCGAGTCTGATGCCGATCGCATCGCCATCACCGAGGTCGCGACCGGCGCGCAGTACACCTACCGCGAACTGACGACCCGGATCGAGGCGTTCGCCGGCGCGCTGGCCGCCCGCGGCGTCGGGGTCGGCGACGTGGTGGGCTTGCTGGCACCCAACAGCGCCGCATTCGCCGTCGCCTTCCACGGCATTCTGCGGTCCGGCGCCACGGCAACCACGATCAACGCGTTGTTCACCGCCAAGGACATCGCCAAGCAGCTGACCGATTCGGGCGCCGCCATGCTGATCACCGTCAGTGTGCTGGCGCCGCAGGCACTGCAGGCGGCCGGCGAGGTCGGGCTGGCCGCCGACCGCATCGTCGTCCTCGACGGTCCCGGCACCGCGGCCGACGGTCATCCGAACGCCGCCGAACTACTCGACGCGGCGCTGCCCGCCCCTCAGGTCACCTTCAACCCGGCGACTCATCTCGCGGCCTTGCCCTACAGCTCGGGCACCACGGGAAATCCCAAGGGCGTCATGCTCACCCACACGAATCTGGCGGCGAACGTGGCACAGATTCGGCCGATCCAGGGCCTGGTCCCGGACGACCGTGTGCTGGCGGTACTACCGTTCTTCCATATCTACGGCATGACGGTGCTGCTCAACTCCGTCCTGCACGCCCGGGCCCGGCTGGTCATCATGCCCAGCTTCGACCTCGCGCTCTTCCTCAAGACCATCCAGGACCACAAGTGCACGTTCGCGTTCATCGCGCCGCCCGTCGCGGTGGCGCTGGCGAAGCACCCGATGGTCGACTCCTACCGGCTCGATTCCCTCAAGGGGTTGATGTCGGGCGCGGCGCCGCTCGATGACGACCTCGGGATGGCGGTCGCCGACCGGCTCGGCTGCCCCATCGTCCAGGGCTACGGCATGAGCGAACTGAGCCCGGTGAGCCACTGCATGCCGTTCGACGGCGGCCGCGAACTCGTCGGCGCCGTCGCGCCATTGAGCTCGTGCGGCTGGACGGTGCCCGGCGCCGTCAGCAAGATCGTCGATCCTGACACGGGCGCCGAGATCAGCCGGCCCGAGCACGGCCTGAGCGAGGTCGGCGAACTGTGTTTCCGCGGACCCAACGTCATGGCCGGCTATCTCAACAACGACGCGGCGACCCGCGAGACCATCGACGACGACGGCTTCCTCCATACCGGTGATCTGGCCCGGGTCGACGCGAGCGGCTGTATCTACATCGTCGACCGACTCAAGGAACTCATCAAGTACAAGGGCTACCAGGTGCCGCCGGCCGAGCTCGAGGCGGTGCTGCTCACGCATCCCGGTATCGCGGACGCGGCCGTGGTCGGGGTCCGCGATCGGGATTCGGGCGAGGAAGTGCCCAAGGCGTTCGTCGTCCTGCAACCGGAGACCCCGCTGTCGGGTGACGAGATCATGGATTTCGTCGCCGGCCAGGTCGCCCCGTACAAGAAGGTCCGGCAGGTCGCGTTCATCGATGCGATCCCGAAGTCCGCGGCCGGCAAGATTCTGCGCCGCGAACTGCGCGAGATCCGCGAAGTCTAGGGCCGGATCGTCAGGCCGACATCGCGCGCGGCCTTGGCCTGGCGGTATCCGACCGCGAGCCCGACGAGCGGCATCAACACCAAACCGGCGAGCCCGAACAGGTCGCCGCGCAGCTCGAGCGGCTCGGCTGCGGCCCACAACGGGATGCCGGGGTGGTCGGCGGACAGCAGGTCCGCGGCGCCCTCCTGGCTCGAGGCCGACGGTGCGTGTACCTCGACGGTGGGCAGCGCTGCGCCGGAGGCAAGTGACCACGTCCGGGCCGCTGTGGTGCCGGTGTGCTGTTCGGCGACGACGACGGGCACCGGCGGGTTCGGCGGCGTGAACATCGGTGTCGCGGCGGGATTGTCTGAACCGCTGTTGGACTGGGCACCGGGCGCGGTGTTGCCGTTCCTCTTGCCGTTCGAGGAATTGCCGGTGTTCGTCTGGCCCGAGACCGACGCATTGCCACCGGAGTTGCCGCGCGAGCCGGTGCCACCGTTGCTGGTATTGCCGTTGCCCGCGTTGCCGCGCGGGGAACTGCTCTGGCCGGCGCTCCCCTTGCCGGAGCTGCTGTTGCCACCATTGCCGTGAGACCCGCCGGGATCGGCGGCGGCGATCGCCATCGAGGGGCCGGCCACCATCAGAAATGCCGATATCGACAGTCCGGCCACCGTCAGCAACGCATCGTCACCGCGCACGTCCGACCCCGATCACTTCCGCTGAGTGGCAACCCCCTTGCCACTCCGGACCCTCATCATGGCACGTCACCACGCCCGGGTTGACGATTTCGCAGTTCGCGCGGCAGGTCGGGGAAGCCGGAGCTCACGCGGCGTCCGGGTCCTGCGCAATGCCGTCGGCGGCCTTGCGCAGCAACGTCAACGCGGTGCGGGCCCACGTCTGTGTCGCGCCGGCGAGTCCGCACGCGGGCGTCAGTCCGATGCGGTCGCGCAGGACGGCGCGGGGGAATCCGAGCCGGTCGGTGACGCTCGCCGCCGTCGCCGCGACCTTCTCGACCGGCACCGGCCGCTCCGGCGCGACGCCCGGCAGCACGCCGAGCATGATCGTCCGGCCGCCTTCGACACACTCGCCGATGCCGTCGAGGTCAACCGCGGTCAGCTTGGCCGCGTCGACCGATATCGCGCTGAAAGCGGTGCGCGCCAAGGTTTTCCATGGTACTTCCGCAGCACACACGTGAATGCTCACCTGTCCCCCGACGGTTGCGATGCACTCGTCGAGCAGGCTCGCGGCCAACAGTGCGTCGACCGGTGCCACCGGCGACATCCGGGTGACGCCGGCGAGACGCCCGGCCAGGGCAGCGGGCAATGACGGTTCGTCGAACTGCACCACGACCTCGACATCGCAGCGCCGGGCGACCTCGGCGCGATGGTGCGCGACGCCCTCGGCGAGCGAACCGGCCAGGTCCCGCAGGGCGCCGGGATCGCTGATGGCCCGGTGGCCGCCGGGTAATTCGAGTTCGGCGGCCAGCGTCACCGGACCCGGAGCCTGAATCTTGATGGTGCGCCCGCTGCCACGCAGCCCGGCCTTCTCCCACGCCTCTTCGAGCGCGTCGACGTCTTCGTCGAGCAGGCCCGTGGCGCGACGCACGACGGAGCTGCGGCCGGGTGCGATGCGGTATCCCCGCGGGACGGTGTCGATGCCGATGTCGACGAGCAGCGCACCGGCGCGTCCGATGATGTCGGCGCCGATGCCGCGGGCCGGGAGTTCCACGAGGTGCGGCAGGGCGGGCAGTTCACCGACCACGACCGCCGCCGCTTCGCGGGCGACCGTCCCCGGCCACGAGCCGATACCGGTTGCCTGGGCGAAAACAGTCACGCGGCCAACACTATTCGATGGGTTCCTCGGCAGGATCTTCCACGTAGCTCCGCAGCCGGTCCAGCGCCCGGTCCCAACGCTTCGAGAGCGCCGTCAGGTACGCACTGGCCTCGGCGAGGGGGTCCGGCTGGATCCGCCAGATGCGCTCGCGCCCGTGCCGGCTGCTGGTCACCAGCCCCACCGCCTCCAAGAGCAGCAGATGTTTGGTGGCAGCCTGCCGGGTCACCGGGATCACGTGTGTCACTTGTGAAGTCGAACTCGGACCCGCTTCGCACAGCCGGGCGACGATACGCAGGCGGTTGGGGTCGCCGAGCGCGTCGAACAACGGCGCCCGGGTATCGGCCGCCGTACTCACACGAACTCGGCCAGGTACTTGCGGACCAGCTTGGTCTGGGCTTCCCAGCCGCCGCTGTTTGCTTCGAATGCCGCGGCGCGGCGCTCGGCCGGGATGCTGTCGAACCCGGATTCGACGATCTGCAACAACACACCGTCGGCGGTTTCGGTCAGGGTGAACTCGACCAGCGTGGTCGGCTCGTCGTCGTAGTCGGCACCCGGTTCGACGGCGTACGGGTGCCAGCGGAATGCGAGTCGCCGAGGTGGCTCGACCGCGACGATCTGCCATACCGAGGCTTTCCCGGCGTGTGGTTCCTGTGCGGCGGCGACGTCGTCGTCGACCTCGGTCGGGGTGATCACACCGGTCACCGATTCGCCCGCGACGAACGGGCCGTCGAATCTGATACCGAACCAGCGCCCGAACTCGTCGGCGTTGGCGATGGCACGCCACACCCGGTCCAGCGGCGCACGCAGAGTGACTTCTTTTTCGATGCGATCGGAACACATAAGCAACCTCCTGGTTGCCTATCACGCTACGACTGGACGGCACGATACGCAACCATTTGGTTGCCTTCGATTGGGGTCAGCGCACGATCGTGGCGCTACCGATGACCTCGTCACCGTCCGGATCGCGGCGGTACAGCACCATCGTCTGACCAGGCGCAACACCGCGCAGCGGCGTGCGGAGCTGCACGTCGACCACTCCGTCCCGGACCTCGGCGACCGCGTCGGCCAGTCCGCCGTGCGCCCGCACCTGGACCAGGCATTCGACCGGGCCCTCTGGTGCGGTACCGGACGTGAACACCGGGCGCTCGCCGGTCAGTGCGTGGATCTCGAGGTCCTCCGCACCTCCGACATGCACGGTCCCGGTCTCTGCGTCGATGCCCGTGACGTAGCGCGGCAGGCCGTCGGGACCCGGACCGGCGATGCCCAGGCCCTTGCGCTGGCCGATGGTGAAGCCGTGCACGCCGTCGTGCTCGGCGAGCTTCGTGCCGCCGGCATCGACGACCGCGCCGGGACGGATGCCGATACGCGCGCCGAGGAAAGCCCGGGTGTCACCGGACGGGATGAAGCAGATGTCGTGACTGTCCGGCTTGTCCGCGACGGCCAGTCCGCGATCGGCGGCCTCCTGCCGAATCTGCGGCTTGGGGGTGTCGCCGATCGGGAACAGCGCATGGCTGAGTTGTTCGGCCGTCAGCACCCCGAGCACGTACGACTGGTCCTTGTCCGCGTCGACCGCGCGACGGAGCCGGCCGTCCTCCAGGCGGGCGTAGTGCCCGGTGGCGACGGCGTCGAAACCGAGCGCCAGGGCCCGCGCCGACAGCGCCGAGAACTTGATCTTCTCGTTGCAGCGCACGCAGGGGTTCGGCGTCTCACCGCGGGCATACGACTCGACGAAGTCGTCGATGACGTCTTCCTTGAAGCGGTCCGCGAAATCCCATACGTAGAACGGGATTTCCAGGATGTCCGCGACGCGACGAGCGTCGCCGGCGTCCTCCTTGGAGCAGCAGCCCCGCGACCCGGTGCGCAAGGTGCCGGGCGCGGTGGACAGCGCCAGATGCACGCCCACCACGTCATGTCCGGCGTCGACCATGCGCGCCGCCGCCACCGAGGAGTCCACTCCCCCGCTCATCGCTACCAGAACCCGCATGACTACCTTCCCAACCCGGCACTGGCCAGTGCGGCCTGACGCGCCCGCTCGACCGCGGCCGGCAGCACGGCCAGCGCGGCATCGATGTCGGCGTCAGAACTGTTGTGCCCCAATGAAAATCGGAGTGATCCGCGGGCACTCGCCGGATCGGCGCCCATCGCGATCAAGACGTGCGACGGCTGCGCGACACCTGCCGTGCAGGCCGACCCCGTCGAACATTCGACGCCCTTGGCGTCCAGCAGCATGAGGAGGGCATCGCCCTCGCAGCCACGAAAAGTGAAGTGCGCGTTGCCCGGCAGCCGGTCTTCGCCGGTACCGCCGTTGAGCACGACATCCCCGATACCCGACAGCACGCCGTCGACCAGACGGTCGCGCAGGGCGCCGATCCGGGTCCGGTGATCCTCCAGGCCCGCCACCGCGACGCACGCGGCGGCCGCCATGGCCACCACGCCCGCGACATCCGGTGTGCCCGAACGTACGTCACGCTCCTGGCCGCCGCCGTGCAACAGCGGCACGCATGCGACATCGCGGCGCAACAGCAGCGCACCCACCCCGGTGGGGCCACCGAACTTGTGTGCCGCCACGCTCATCGCGGACAGCCCGCTCACGGCGAAGTCGACCGGCACCGCACCGATCGCCTGGATGGCGTCACTGTGCATGGGTACATCGAATTCTGCTGCGACAGCGGCCAATTCGGCGACCGGCTGAACGGTGCCGACCTCGTTGTTGGCCCACATCACGCTGACGAGCGCGACGTCGTCGTAGGTTGTGAGAATCTCGCGGAGAGCGTCGGCGGAGGTGGCGCCGGCCGAGTCCACGGGCAGCCAGGCCACCTCGGCGCCCTCGTGCTCGACCAGCCACTCGACGGCGTCCAGCACCGCGTGGTGCTCGACGGGCGTCGTCACGATCCGGCGGCGCCCCGGGCAACTGTCCCGGCGGGCCCAGAAGATGCCCTTGACGGCCAGATTGTCACTCTCGGTACCACCGGCGGTGAAGATCACCTCCGAGGGCCGGGCCCCCAGCTGCTGGGCCAGGGACTCGCGGGCCTCCTCCATCCGGCGCCGCGCGGTCCGCCCCGACGTGTGCAGCGAGGACGCGTTACCGCCGGCCGCCAGGACCGCCGTCATCGCCTCGATGGCAGCAGGGTGCATCGGGGTCGTGGCGGCGTGGTCCAGGTATGCGGGGCTCATGGCCTGTCCAGGATACCGGCCAGGCCAAACCGGTCAGGCGGCCTGCCAAACCGCCTTGGCGTGCCCGTGAACAGCGGGGACGGGCAGCGGACCGACCTGGTGCACGGCGGCCTGGCAACGGGCCGCCAGATCACGACGGTCGGTACCGGGCAACTGCAGCGACTGCACCTGGATGTGGCACACCGTCAGCCGCGCCGTGATGACGCGCTTGATCGACGTCAGCAGCGAATCGTCGCCGATGAACGCCGGAATGGTCGACTGCGCTCCGTCCCGGTGCCGGTAGGTCAGCTGCAGGGGCTGGACCGGCCGGCCGGTGTCGACCGCGGCCTGGAACATGGCCGGAGCGAAGGTGCCGTGGCCGAGGCCGCACCAGGTGGTGCCCTCCGGGAACGCGACGACCGTCTGGCCCGCGGTGAGCCGGTCCGCGACGGTGCGTACGACGTCGGGCAGCCGACGCAGGCTGTGCCGGTCGATGGGGATGACCTTGAGCAGCCGGGCGAGCGCACCCAGGGCCGGCCACTCGATCAGGTCGGCACGCGCCACGAAGGACCCGGGCATGACCGCGCCGATGGCGAAGATGTCGACCCACGAGACGTGGCCCGCCACCACCAGCACACCACTGAGGTTTCGGATGGGACCGCCGGAGACGGTGATCCGCACGCCCAGGCACCGCAGCACCAGCCGGCAGTACGCCCGCTGGATCCGCGAGCGGCCCGGCATCGGCACCGCCAGCAGCGGCAGCGTGGGCAGCAGCAACACCGTCATGATCAGCCGCACCGTCGTCCGCAGCGCGACCACGACAGGACGGCTGATCTGTGCGGCGTCCACCCGGATGCAGCTGGCGTCACACGACGCCTTCGGCAGCCACGGGTGCTCTTGCACGGTCACGGGCGTGGTCACTGCCCGGCCTTGTCGGTCGCGGCGGCGGCCGAACGCAAGCGCGTCAGGTAGCGGACGTCGGCCTCCCGCTTGTCCAGCAGCGCCGGGAAGTCACCGACGCCGAAGTCGGGGTCGTAGGCGGGATCGCCGCACACCTTCGCGCCGAGGCGCAGGTAGCCGCGCATCAGCGGGGGCACGGTGACCCTGGCCGGCGGCTCGATGTCGTCGAGCAGCTTGCCGTCGATGATCACCGGACGGTACGGGCGCACCTTGTACTCCGAGGCGTGCCGCTTGTTGACGAAGTCGCGCACACCGCGAATCTGGGTGGCCGGGGCCTCGTCAGGGCTGCCCTGGATGGGCACCGACACGCAGCCGGTGACGTAGTCGTAGCCGCTGTGGTCCAGGTAGGCCAGGATGCCGCCCCACATGAGCAGCACGACGGCGCCGTTGCGGTGGTCGGCGCGCACCACGGCGCGGCCCATCTCGACCAGCGAGGGGCGCAGGGCATCGAGCGCGCTGACGTCGAATTCCGTTGCGGTGTACAGCCCACCCGCCGCGATGGCGCCGGGCGGCGGCAGCATCCGGTAGCAGCCGACGTACTCGCCGGTGTGGTCCTCGCGGACCAGCAGGTGGTCGCAGAACTCGTCGAATCGGTCGGCGTCCCGGCCACTTTCGAAACCGGGACTGTCGTCGGTGAGGGTGTAACCCGGCTCCGAGGTGAACACGTGGTGACGAAGCCGTTGCGCGGCCTCGATGTGTTCGGAGTCGGCCGACAACAGCAGCGTGTAGCGCGGGGTGTCGGTCGATGAACTGGTGTCGTCAGGGGCGATGAGTACAGAACTAGTGCTCATGCTCAGCACGGTGACTGAGCCGTTGGGCGCGGCGGCATCAACCACGTAACGCGTTGATGACCGGTTGCGAAACATCACGGTCCGTTACATTCGGGCCATGATGCCGCGATGAGAAGCCGCGCCGCGATCGTCCGAGAGGTCGGCGGGGACTGGTCGGTGGAGGAATTCGAGCTCGACCCACCGCGCGCCGGTGAGGTGTTGCTGCAGATGGCGGCGGCCGGGCTGTGCCACTCCGACGATCACATCCGGTCGGGCCAGCTGACCGCGCCGAAAGGTGCTGCGGTGCCGAGCATGCCGCCCACGATCGGCGGTCACGAGGGTTCGGCGGTGGTGCTCGAGGTCGGGCCGGGCGTCACCCGGTTCTCCCCCGGCGACCACGTCGTGACGTCATTCCTCGCGGTGTGCGGGAAATGTCGTTGGTGCACAAGCGGTATGGAGTACCTGTGCGACGTCGGTGCCGGCACCCTGATACCCGGCATGCCGACCGACGGCACCTTCCGCCATCACAGCCTGGTCGGCGAGGAGTTGCGGCACACCTCGAAGATCGGTGCGTTCGCCGAACACACTGTGGTGGCGGCGGATTCGCTCGTGAAGATCGACCCGTCGCTGCCGCTGGTGCCCAGCGCGCTGCTGTCCTGCGCGGTGCCGACCGGCTACGGGTCGACGGTGCGCCGCGCCGGGGTACGCGCCGGTGACACCGTCGTGGTCATCGGTGTCGGCGGCATCGGCACCGCCGCCATTCAGGGTGCGCATCTCAGCGGTGCGGCACAGATCGTCGCGGTCGACCCGGTGGCATTCAAACGGGATTCCGCACAGTCGTTCGGGGCCACGCACACCGCGGCGACGGTCGCCGAAGCCGTTGCGGCGGTGCGGGATCTGACGCGCGGCGTGATGGCCGACGCCGTCGTGGTGTCACCGTCGATGATCGGTGACGGCGACGTCGCCGATGCGCTGTCCTTGACCCGCAAAGGGGGCACCTGCGTGCTGACGGGGATGGCGGCGCCGTCGGCCGGGGCCGTGCAGCTCGACCTGCAGGACCTCATCCTGATGAACAAGAACCTGTGCGGCACGCTGTTCGGCTCGTGCAACCCGACCACCGAAGTTCCCGCGCTGGCACAGCTCTACCTGGAAGGCCGGCTCAAGCTCGACGAGATGATCACGCGGCGCTACCGGCTCGATGACATCAACGAGGCCTTCGACGATCTGCTGGGCGGCCGGGTGATCCGGGCCGTCCTTGATTTCACCTAGCCCGGGACTGCGTTGATCCTGTAACCAGGGCAGTCGCCACTCACACAAATACGCCCCAGCTACAGGGTCAACGCCTTTCGCGCGCCACCCAACGTTGAGCCTGTAACCAGGGCTGTCGTTACTCGCACGAACCCGCCACAGCTGCAGAGTCAACGCGCGCCGGCGATGCCCCGGGCGACCAACTTCGTCTCCAGGTACTCCTCGAAGCCGGCCACTCCCATCTCCCGGCCGATCCCGGATTGCTTGTAGCCGCCGAACGGCGCATCCGGCGAGTACCAGACACCGCCGTTGACGTTGATGGTTCCGGTGCGCAGCCTCGATGCCACCCAGTCGACGCGGTCCTGGTCGGTGCCGACGACCGCGCCCGACAGGCCGTAGGGCGAGTCGTTGGCGATGCGCACGGCGTCGGCGTCGCCGTCATGGGCGAGCACGGTGAGCACCGGCCCGAAGATCTCCTCGCGGGCCACGCGGGCGTCGTTGGTGAGGCCGGCGATGACGGTCGGTTCGATGAAGAAGCCTCGGGTCCGATCTGCCGGGCGTCCGCCACCACACGCGAACCGGCCACCCTCCTCGATCGCCAGCCGCAGGTAGTCCTCGACCCGGTCGCGCTGTCGCGCGGAGATCAGCGGGCCGCACAACGTGGCAGGGTCGGTGGGATCGCCGAAACCGATGCCGGACATGGCAGTTGCCGCCGCGGCGACGGCCTCGTCATACCGGGCGCGGGGCACCAGGAGGCGGGTGGTGAAGGCACAGCCCTGGCCGGCATGCATCGCGACACCGGCCGCTGCGGCGGCGCAGGCCGTGGGCAGGTCGATGTCGTCGAGCACGATGTACGCCGACTTGCCGCCCAATTCCAGGAACACCTTCTTTATGGTCTGCGATGCCGCCATCATGACGGCCCGGCCGGTTGCCGTCGAGCCGGTGAACGACACCAGGTCCACACGCGGATCCTCGGTGAGCTGGGCCCCGATCCGGTGATCGCCGGACGTGACGACGTTGACGACCCCCGCGGGAAAGTCGGTGCGCTCATTGATGATTCGCCCGACTTCGGCCGCACACCACGGGGTGTCCGGCGCGGCCTTGAGCACGACGGTGTTGCCGGCGGCCAGCGCCGGGCCGAGCTTGGCGAAGTTGATCTGGTGCGGGAAGTTCCAGGGGCTTACCGCACCGACCACGCCGCAGGGCTCACGGACGACGGTGCGCCGCGTCGGTTTACCGAACGGTGCAGACTCGCCGAGATCGGTTGTCCACGAATAGTTTTCGGCAAGGTCGGCGACATAGCCCAGACCGTCGACCGGCAGCTGCAGATGGCCGCCGTGGGTGAGCGACACGGGCGCGCCGACCTCGGCGACGGTGATGGCGCGCAGGTGCTCGATCTCGTCATTCAGCGCATCGCGCAGCTGCCGCAGGCAGTGCACCCGCAGCGCCGTGTCGCGGGACCAGTCGGTGTCGTCGAATGCGGTACGGGCGGCGGCGATGGCGCGATCCATGTCGACGGCGTCGGCATCCGCCGCGTACCCCAGCGTCTCCTCGGTGGCCGGGTTGATCGTCGCGAACTCGCCGCCGCGCCCGGGCACGAGCTGCCCATCGATCAGCAGGGCGGTGCTCACGTGATGACCAGCCCCTCAAGGGTTTCCGCGTCCCGCCAGGCGGCGAGGATGTCGGCGTATTCGGTGGGGCCACCGAAGAAGAAGCTGTCCTGGTTCAGCCGGTCGCTGGGTTGCCCTTCGCGGTTGTAATAGCCGGGCGTACACGCCTCGCGCCGGCCGGAGATCACCCCGGAACGCGCCACCACGGTGTCGACCCACGCGGCCTCGGCATCGACCGATGCCTCGACTTCCCCGAGGTCGTTCTTGAGTGCCCACGCGATGACCCACGCGGTGTGCCGGGACTGGGTGTCGATGAGGTACGGGAAGTTCACCGTGAATCCCGACTGCGCGATGCTGGCGATGAAGCAGTTCGGAAAACCATGGACGTGCAGGCCGTGCAGGGTGCGCACGCCGTCGGACCACTTGTCGCTCAACGTCTTTCCGCCGCGGCCGATCACCTCGAAGCCCGCCCGCCGGGCATAGTCGGTGCCGACCTCGAAGCCGGTGGCGAAGATCAGGCAGTCCAGCGGGTACTCGGTACCGTCCACCACGACCCCGGCAGCGCTGATCTTCTCGACGCCGCGGCCGCGGGTGTCGACCAGAGTGACGTTCTCCCGGTTGAACGTCTGCAGATACTCGTCGTGGAAACACGGCCGCTTGCAGTAGTAGCCGTACCAGGGCTTGAGGCCGTCCGCGGTGGCCGGGTCGGTCACCAGCGCGTCGATGCGCGCCCGAATCTGCTCCATCTTCGCGAAGTCCGCCAGCTCGGCCGCAGACGCACGCGGGTCGGTACCTTCCTTCGCGATCGGCATGGCCTTCGCCAGGCTGGTCCAGGCATCGGCCACCAGGTCCTCGTCGGCCTGGCCACCCGCCGTGAGGATCTGGAAGTTCTCGATGCGGCGCTGCTGCCAACCGGGTTCCAGCGCCGCCGCCCAGGCCGGATCGGTCGGCGCGTTGGCCCGCACGTCGACAGTCGACGGTGTCCGCTGAAATACGAACAGCTCCCCGACCGCCGGCGCCAGGCGCGGCACACACTGGATCGACGTCGCGCCGGTCCCGATGATCCCGATGCGCTTGTCGGCCAGGTGCTCCAGGGCAGCACCTGTGTAGCCGTAGTCCCAGCGGCTGGTGTGGAAGGCGTGGCCCGCGAATTCGGTGATGCCCTCGATGCCGGGCAATTTGGGCTTCTGCAGATAGCCGTTGGCCATCGAGACGAATCGGGCCCGGATGGCGTCGCCGTGGTTGGTGGCGATCACCCACCGCGAATCGGACTGGTCCCAACGGATTTCCCGTACCTCGGTCTGCAGGCAGGCGTTGCGGTACAGGTCGTAGTGCTCGGCGATGGCCCGGCAGTGCGCGAAGATCTCGGCGCCTTTGGCGTACTTCTCGGTCGGCACGTAGCCCAGTTCTTCCAGCAGCGGCATGTACACGTACGACTCGACATCACAGGCGATGCCGGGGTACCGGTTCCAGTACCAGGTGCCGCCGACGTCGGCGGCCTTGTCGATCAGCCGGATGTCGGCCACCCCGAGTTCCCGCAGCCGGGCGCCGGTCAGCAGACCGCCGAAACCGGCGCCGATGATCGCGACATCAACCTCGTCGGTCAGCGGCTCTCGGCTGAAACCCGCTTCCGCCCAGGGGTCTTCACCGAACTCCGCGAACCGGCCGGCGATCTCCACGTACTGCCCGATGCCGTCGGACCGCAGCCGGCGCGCACGTTCCTCGGCGTACCGCTGCCGCAGTACATCCGGGTCGAATGTCACGCTGTCGCCGCCATGCGTCATCGATGCATACTGGAACACGTTTCAGTTTCTGGCAAGGGTTCAGGCACTTTGCCGATGCGCCAGCGCAACACGCAGCTGCCGCCGGCCGCGGGAGACCCGCGACATCACCGTACCCGTGGGCACTCCCATGAGCCCGGCGGTCTCGGCGTAGGTGTAGCCCTGAACCTCCACGTAGAACATGGCGGTCCGGGCGCCTTCGGACAGCTCCCCGAACGCGGCCTCGACATCTCCGTCGGTCATCAGGTCGAGCAGCTCGACCTCTGCCGAACGGCGGGCAGTCGACTTCTCGTGGCCACCCGCGGCGATCACCTCCAGCGGCACCTCCGGTGGGCGCGATGCCCGGTGGCGATGTCTGCTTACCCACCGGTTGTGCAAGATCCGGAAAAGCCAGGCATTGAGATTGGTGCCCTGCTGAAACGACCCGAACCCCTGGTACGCGTGTAACAGGGTGTCCTGCAAGAGATCTTCTGCGTCGGCTTCGCAGCGTGTCAGCCGACGGGCGCCGCGGCCGAGGGCGTCGAGCAGCGGCACGGCGTCGGCGACAAACCGGGCCGCAAGGTCAGCGTCCGGCACCGGCGCTGCCGTCACGATCGAGACTCCCCTCACCTGTGACAGCACCGGATGCGCCGCCGAACTCAGACTCGCCGAAAGCCGCCGGTGGCGAGCCATTGGAAGTACGTGGTCGGCATCGGAATCCGTAGTGCGCCGTGCGATGGATGACTTCGCGCGCCGGCCCGCGTTCAACCCCGCACAGGGTCAAATCCATGACGCTGCCGAATGATGCGCCAGAAGGAGACAACGTGAGTTTGGACAGCATTTCCCATCTCGACCGGACGGGACTCGACGAGTTGGTCCCGTCGCGCTACGCGGTGCCGGTCGGCGATATCGAGGTACTGGTGATCAGTGACGGCGTTCTGCCGATCACGGCGTCGACGCTGGGCACCAATGTCCCCCCGGCCGAACTGAAGGAATGGTTGGACGACAACTTCCTGCCACCCGAGATCGTCGACTGGCCGCTCAACATCGTCGTGGTCCGCAGCGGCGACCGGACGATCCTGGTCGACGCCGGACTGGGTCTGGAATTTCCGGACTTTCCGCGCGCCGGACAGACCGTCCAGCGACTCGAGGCCGCCGGTGTCGATCTCGGCTCGGTGACCGATGTCGTGCTGACCCACATGCACATGGACCACGTCGGCGGGCTGATCACCGAGGGCGTTAAGGAACGGTTCCGGCCGGACCTGCGCGTCCACGCCGCCACCGCCGAGGCCGAGTTCTGGGCGGCACCCGACTTCTCCCACACCGTCATGCCCGGGCCCATCCCGGACGTGCTGCGCCGCTGCGCCACGCAGTTCCTGGACCAGTACAGCGGCCAACTGCGGACATTCGAGACGGACTACGAGGTCGCGCCGGGCGTGCTCCTCAGCCGTACCGGCGGACACACACCGGGGCACAGCGTGGTGCGCCTGGAGTCGCGTGGCGAGAAGCTCACTTTCGCCGGCGACGCCGTTTTCGCCCCCGGCTTCGATAATCCGGAGTGGCAGAACGGCTTCGAGCACGACCCCGAGGAGGCGGCGCGTGTCCGGACGCGCCTGCTTCGGGAGATCTCGGCGACCGGTGAGGCCCTTGTCGCCACTCACCTGCCGTTCCCGTCGGTGTGCCATGTCGCGGCTGTCGGCGACGCGTTCCGCTGCGTGCCTGCGACCTGGGACTACTGACCGCTGAACACGAGAACGGCCCCCGGACCTGTTGTCCGGGGGCCGTTTTCGATGCTGCGGGGCAGTCAGGCAGCCGCTCCGCCGCCGTCGGCATGCAGCGTCGACCCGGTGATGAAACTCGACCGTGGCGACGCGAGGAACAGCACCGCCTGCGCGATCTCGGCCGGTTGTGCCGTGCGGCCCAGCGGCAGCGCACGCCCCAGTTCATCGTTGGTGTCGCCCCATTCGGCCGCCACCCCCGGCGTCGCCGTCGGCCCGGGAGCCACGCTGTTGACGCGTACTCCTTGCGGCCCGAATTCTGTTGCCCACGTGCGGGTCAGCGATTCCAGTGCCGCCTTGGACGCGCTGTAACTGGAGGCCCCGGGCACGCCTTTGAACGCGACCATGGAGGTGACGTTGACGATGCTCCCCCGTCCCCGGCGCAACATGCCCGGTACCAGCGCTGCCACCAGGAAGTAGGCGCCGCGCACGTTGGTGTCGAAGGTCGACTCGAATGTCGCCACGTCCTGCTCCACGGTGAGTGCGCCCGGAAAGCTGGCGGCGTTGTTGACCACGATGTCGACATCACCACATTGGCGGGCAAGGCTTTTCACCGATTCGAGGTCGGCCAGGTCGGCGACGATGAATCGCACCCCGAGTTCGGCGGCCGCCGCTGTGCCACGATCGGCGGAGCGTCCGGTGATGATCACCGACGCGCCCTCGGCCGCCAGCAGGCGCGCCGTCTCGAACCCGATACCGGCCGTCCCGCCCGTCACCAGCGCGGTCAGCCCGGTCAGCTCCGTCACCGGGTGGCCAGCCAGTCCGCCAGGTGCAGGTCGGAGATGATGGCGTCGCCGCTGGTGACCAACCCGGTGTCACCGACCTTGGTGCCGAAGTAGACGGCTGCCGGGTCGACCACGATCGGCAGGGTTTCGCCGCGGTGGGCCAGCGCAAGTTTGGCCAGACCCGCGAAGGTCAGTTTGTCCGGTCCGCCGATGTTGACGATGCCGTTGACCGGTGCGGCCTGAGCGACGCGAGCCACTTCGGCAGCCACGTCGGCTCCGGCGATCGGCTGGATCAGGCCCTCGGGCACGCGCACTTCACCGTCGACGGTCAGCGATGCGGTGATCGCCTCGGCGAACTCATGGAACTGGGTGGCGCGCACGATGGTGTACGGCAGCCCCGACTCGACGATGATGCGTTCCTGGGCGACCTTGGCCCGCATGTACCCGCTGTCGGGCAGGCCGTCGCACCCCACGATCGACAACGCGACGTAGTGGCCGACACCCGCGGTCTTCGCTGCGGCCGTCAGATTCGTCGCCGACTTGGTGAAGAAGTCCAGCACCGGTCCGTCGGAGAAGTCCGGCGAGTTGACGACGTCGACCAGCACGTCGGAGCCGGCCAGCGCGTCCGTCAGGCCCGCGCCGGTGAGGACATCGGCGCCCGAGTCCCGAGACGCCGCCACGGTCTCGTGCCCGGCCTCGCCCAGCAGGGCAACGACCTTCGAACCGATCTGGCCGCTGGCACCCATCACAGTGATCTTCATCAGACACACCCTTTCGATTTGTTTCGGTTGTGCGGCTTCCACACTGGCAGTCACCGCGGGCCGGCGGACCCCGGAAAGTCCGTAGTCCGTGGGCCGTCAGTCCAGGAACACCACGTTGTCGCCGATCGGATTACGCGGCGTGTCAAGGTGGTTCGCGGGAAAAGCCGGGTCGGGGTCACCGATGGAGATTCCGCACAGGACGGTGAGCTCCTCCGGAATGTCGAGCTGCGCACGTAACACCTCGGGGTAGAAACCGATCGACACCTGTACGCAACTCCCGAGGCCCCGCTCGGTCAATGCCAGCATCAGCGTCTGCAGGAACATCCCGACACCCATCGCGTCGACCGTGCCGAAATCGCGGTGCATGCACACCACCCCGGCGACCGGGGCACGGAAGAACTCCCAGTTCCGCCGCTGGGCCGCCCAGCGGCCTGCCGCATCGCCCCGGTCGATGCCCATCGCGCCGTACACCAGGGCACCGCTCTCGCGGCGCAGGTGCGCGAACCGGGGCGGCAGACCCGCCGAGCCGACCTCGGGCGGGTGGGCATCGACGGCCGCGAGCAGCGCGTCGACCAACCGTGCGCGCCGCGCGCCGGTGACGAAGTAGACGTGCCACGGCTGGGTGTTGGAGTTCGACGGCGCCCGGATCGCGAGCTCCAGCGCCGCGTCGAGCAGTTCCCGCGGAACCGGCTTGTCCGGCAAGAACATCCGGGCCGACCGGCGCGCCCGGACGATGTCGCCGAACCCGGTCGTCATCGGACTCGCCGGTCCTTACGGGCCTCGAGTTCGTCGTCCTCGACGACGACGAGCATCGGCACGCCCGGCGTGCAGATCATCGTTATGAGGAACCGCAGCGGCACATCGGTGCGGTTGTTGGCGTCCGAGTAGTGGATGATGTCGCCACCCGGCTCCCAGAACGCCTCGCCGGCCTTGATCACCCGCGGCGCTTCACCCTCCAACTCGAACAGCATCTCGCCCTCCAAGACATAACCGAACGACGGTCCTCCGGGGTGCCGGTGTGGCGGCGCGCCCGCGCTTCCCGCCGGCCACTCGATTATGGACGTCATCACGTGCGCATCGGCCGGAATGAACGGCGGCGTCACGGTCTGGATGGTCGTGATGGCCTTCATCAGGTCGGCACTATCGAACATTGTTGCTCCTCAGTTGAATTCAGTGATATTCACGGCATGCGGGTTCAGGATTCCCACACGGCCGGCACGCACCTGAAGGCGTTGCCCGCCGTTGCCACATGGCAGACCGACGGGAACGGCAGGTGTGTCGCCACCAGCGCCTCGCGGGTCGACGACAGCTCCTGCAGCAGCCGGACGCGCACGCGCGCCGCTTCCTCGGGATCGTGCTCGAAACCGTTGAACCAGTCCGGATGGTCGAAGCCCGCCTGTAGCACGGCGTCCCCGGCGAATGTCAGGCGGTCGCCGCCCGACGCCAGCCGAACGACACTGTGGCCGGGAGTGTGCCCGCCGGTGCGCCGAGCGAGCACCCCCGGCGCCACCTCGTACTCCGTCTCGTATGGCCGCAACACATTGCGGTACTCATCTAGAAACCTTGTGGCGGAGGATCGCATCGCGTCCTGCATCGCTTCGTTCACGTTGGTGTGGGAGAAATCGGGTGACTCCCAGAACTCTGCCTCGGCGGCGGCGGCGTGGATTCGCACGTCCGGGCCCAGCCGATCCTTCACCCCGTCGACGAGCAGACCGCCGACGTGGTCGAAATGCATGTGCGTGAGCACCACGTCGGTCACGTCGGCGAGGTCGACGCCGGCGGCCGCCAGACGCTCACCCCAACGGCCGGCCCGTGGCGTGAAGTCTAGGTAGTCGACGCCGACTCCGGCGTCGATGAGGATGGTCTGGGCCCCGTGCCTGACCACAACCTGGTTCAGCGGTAGAGCGAGTTCGTCGGACGGCAGGAACATGTCGTCCAGCCAGGCCGCCCGGACGTCCGGGTCGGCGTTGGTGGCCAATTGTGGAGCCCCCATCGGTAGCACGCCATCGCTGATCACCACGACGTCGATGTCCCCGACCGTCAGCGCGTAGTACGACGGCACCGGTCGATCGGGCTCCCGGCCATCGCCCGGTGCGCTGGATTCCACTGCCTGAAGCGTCATGTCGTCTCCCCTGTCACTGGACGTGGCCTGGACGGCCCTGTCGGTGGTCTTCAGCCTCGCCGCGACAGAGCCTGATCGGACCCTTGAAAGCCCGTAGTCGAAAGCGGATGGAGCCACTGCGCGATATTGGCGACGTACTCCTTGAAGACCGCCAATCGAGCCGGGTCTGCCGCGATCTGAGTGCCGGGAAGATCGGACACGAACGACGGCGCTCCGGCGGTGAGATCCCAGTTGTAGTCGGCAAAGTGGTGGAACGTGGACTCGGCGACCGCGCGGCCCATCAGCCGTCCGTCCGGGCATCGTTCACCGTCGACCACGACCGCGAGATTGAAGTGCCGGCCGGTCGCGGTACTGCGGCCCTTTGCGATGGCGCGGGCGAGCGGTTGATTCTCGGACACCATGCCCTCATGCGGATGCGCGGGGAACCATTCGATGTGCCCGCTGGCGGTGCGGTTGGTACGCAACAGTTCGTGCGGCTCGCCGTCGACCAACACCGGCTGGTAGTCGCCATTGGCGCCGGAATGGTAGTTGGGCCAGGAGATTTCCGGGTTGTCCTGGTCGTCGCACAGGTCACCGGGATCGAGGTTCGGATCGTGGAATTCGTTGACGACCCCGAGAAATCCGAGGCGGTTCAGACAGCATCCCAGGTCTTGGTGATCGCGCGCGGTGAGCACACCGCCGCCGCGCTCGCGGAACCGCCGGATGCCTTCGGCGTCGGCCGCAGTCAGGCCGTCGCCGACGTCGACCGCCAGCAGCCACACCTGGTCGAAATCCAGCTCATCCAGCCGGCTCAGCACCGGGTCGTCGGTGCTATATGACCGGTTACGCGCGGTCACGTGGTGGCCGCACGCCCGCAGTTCGTCCGCCACCATCGAAAACCGGCGGACGTCCCAATCGTCGGCGCACGCGGTGATCGTCGTCTGCAACAGGATGCGGGACACAGAACTCATTTCCCTTCAAGGGTTTTCGCGTGGTGCGATCAGCATGGCCGATCGCCGATCGCAGTGAACCCTTGGAAGTTCGTGGTCTGTGGTCCAGTTCAGCTCGAGGGGAAGAGCGTGCGCAGCTGTCGCCGCGACGTGATGCCGAGCTTGACGAAGACCTTCCGCAGGTGCCATTCGACGGTGTGCGTGCTGATGAACAGCTGCGCACCGATCTCCTGGTTGGTCAGACCGCCGGCGGCAAGTTCGGCGATCTGGGCCTCCTGCGTCGTCAGCTCGTCACCGGAACTGACCGGCTCCTTGCGGACCTTCTTGCCGGCCGCGATCAGCTCGCGGCGGGTCCGCTCCGCAAACGCCTCGGCTCCCATGCGGTTGAACATCTCGAACGCCGTGCCGAGGTGCTCCCGCGCTGCCACGCGACGATTCAAGCGGCGCAGCCATTCCCCGTAACACAGATGAGCCCGGGCCAGGAGGAAGACGACACCGGTGCGCCCGAGCCGTTCGATGGCCTCGCGGTACAGGACGTCGGCATCCTCGTCGTCGACCACCAGGGCACGCGCGTGTGCGACTGCCCCCAGACCCCAGTCGGTGCCGCTCACGCCCGCACGTGCAGCGAGCCGCTGGACCGCCCACTGCGCAGTTTCCTTGTCTCCGATGCGCGTTGCGGCTTCGACGAGCTCGACCAGACCCCAGCTGTAGAAGCCCAGATCGTCGTACTCACAACAGTTCCTGGCCGCGGCGAAAGCTTCGGCGTAACGCCCGAGCCCGTTGTAGAGAACAGCCGAAAGCATCCCCGTGACGCCGAGCACCCGGCCTTCGCCGCGTGCCGCCGCATCGCTCGCTGCGGAGTCGAGGGGGCCGACTGCGTCACCCGCGACCCCACGAAACGCCGCCAGTGACAGCGAGTGGTACCGCAACGGGGCGTAGTCGGTTGCCGCTGAGATCACGGCAGCCTCAGCGATGAGTGCTGCCGCCGTATCGAATTCGCCTGCCAGCAGATGCACGCCGGCCCCGAAGGCGAGCGCGGACGGAAGCACCGCCAATGCACCGGCATCGCGCGCCTGGCGGATCGCGGCGGTGGCCAGCAGCCGGTGGATGCCATCGTCCCAAATCTCGCCGACGGCCGATTCCTGAACGATGGCCAGCCCCAACGGCATCCACCGCAGGAATTGCCCGTCGGCGTCCTGCGCGTGCCGACAGATGAGCTCCAGCGCGGCGCGCATCTGTTCGGTACCGCCACCGGTGACGATCCGGCTCGCCACGCCACTCAGCAACAGATCCACCGGCCGGTGCAACTCCGCCGCATCGCCGAGGGCAGCCGCCGCGGCCGCTGCCACCTCCGGCAGCGTGTCGGGCCGGCTCAGCCGGCCGGCGTACATGGCCGCGGCGAGCGCCTCGAGGTATGTCTCGCGGGCAAGTCCGTCATCGAGCGTCTCGAGATCTCTGGCCGCGGCAAGCAGCTTCTGCACCGCATCGCTCAGCGGGGGCACGCCCGGCCCGCCGCCTCGACTGCGGGCGAACTGCATCTGGGCCCGCAACCGATCCACTTGTGCCCGTTGCAGATTCGTCAGCGGCCCGAGTTCGGCGACCGCCAGGAGTTCGTACGCCGCCGCCGGTGCCGCGGCGTCGCGCTTGGCCTGTGCCGCCGCAAGCGCCCGGGCCGCACGCAGGGCAGGGTCCGCGGTCAGCACCGTCGCACGTTCCAGGAAGGCCGCTGCCGCCGCGACGCCGCCCTTGCGCTGGGCCCGTCCGGCCGAGCGCTCCAGGTCCGCGGCCACCGCGTCGTCGGGCCCTGCTGCCGCGTGGGCGAAATGCCAGACGCGCCGGTCGGGGTCGTGCCGTGGATCGGTGGCCTCGGCCAGCGCCCGATGTACCGCGCGGCGCTCGTTCACATCGGCCGCACGGTAGACAGCCGAACGCATCAACGGGTGACTGAAACGAACCCGCGCGCCGAACTCGATCAATCCCGCCGCCTCGGCCGGCGCCAGCGCGCTGACGGACAGTCCCAAAACCGTTGCGGCCCGCTGGAACAGCGCGGCGTCCCCCACCGCGTCGGCGGCGGCGAGGAACAACAGCTGCTGGGTGGCCGGTGGCAGCGACTCCACGCGACGCCGGTAGCTGTCCTCCACCTGGCTCGTCACACTGCGCCCGGTGCCCATGCTCCAGAACCCGCCCGCGAGTTCGGCGGCATGAACGCTGTGCGGAACCTCGAGGAGCGCGAGCGGGTTCCCTCGCGTCTCGGCGACGAGACGGTCGCGCACCCGCGGGTCGACGCGCCCCAACAGCACCGAGTCCAGTAGATCCCGGGCATCGGCATCCGACAGACCCGTCACCGTCAGTTCCGGCAGGGTGCCCAGCGCCTCCGCTCCGGCGTCGCGGGCCGCAAACAGCAGCACGACGGGCTCGGCGAGGAACCGGCGCGCGACGAAGGCGAGGGTCTGCACCGACACCTGATCGAGCCACTGCGCGTCGTCGACCACACACAACAGCGGCTGATCGTCCGTAGCAGCGGCCAGCAGGCTGAGTACCGCGAGCCCCACCAGGAAGCGGTCCGGCGCCGCCCCGGCGCCACGGCCGAAGGCCACGTCCAGTGCTTCGCGCTGCGGCGTCGGCAGTTCATCGAGGTGATGCAGCAGCGGCGCACACAGTTGCTGCAGGCCGGCGTACGCCAACTCCATATCGGACTCGACGCCCGTCACCTGGACACAACGAAAGCCGTCGGCGGCAGCCATCGCGTGCTGCAGCAGCGCGGTCTTGCCGACCCCCGCCTCACCGCGCAGGACCAGCACCTGACTACTGCCCGATCGCGCGGCCGACAACAGGCCGCGCAGCGTCACGATCTCTTTGTCGCGGCCGCGCAAGACCGGCCCACGATCCTGACTCGACATCGGCACCACCGTATCTAGTTGCTGTCAGCAGTCTTGCCCGGACACAAAAGTGCCCCGGAACCGAAGTTCCGGGGCGCTCCTGCCAAACGGAAACTAGCCCTTGCGAGCCTTGATCGCGTCCGTCAGCTGCGGGCTGACGTTGAACAGATCACCCACGATGCCGAGGTCGGCGATCTCGAAGATCGGCGCCTCTTCGTCCTTGTTCACCGCGATGATGGTCTTGGACGTCTGCATGCCGGCACGGTGCTGGATGGCGCCCGAGATACCCAGGGCGATGTACAGCTGCGGGGCAACGGTCTTACCGGTCTGGCCGACCTGGAACTGACCGCCGTAGTAGCCCGAGTCGACCGCGGCACGCGACGCACCGACGGCACCGCCGAGCGAGTCGGCCAGGGCCTCGACGACCGAGAAGTTGTCGGCGCTGCCGACACCACGGCCACCGGCGACCACGACGCTGGCCTCGGTGAGCTCCGGACGGTCACCGGCGACAGCCGGCTCGCGCGAGGTGATCTTGGTGGCGTTCTCGGCCTGGGCCGGAACCTCGACGTTGACGACCTCGCCGGCGGCAGCAGCCGCTTCAGCTTCAATGGCACCCGGACGGACGGCGATGACGGGGAGCACGTCGTTGGCCTGCGCCTCGACGGTGTAAGCGCCACCGAAGATGCTGTGCACGCCGATGCCACCGGCCTTGACGTCGATGACGTCGACCAGCAGGCCGGCACCCAGACGGGCGGCCAGCCGACCGGCGACCTCTTTGCCCTCGGTGCTGGCGACGGTCAGGACCGCGGCCGGGCCGGCGGACTCGACGAGCGCCTCCAGCACGTCGACGGTCGGGGTGACCAGGAAGTTGGCCGCGTCAGCCGACTCGGCGACGTAGATCTTGGCCGCGCCGGCGGCCTTGAGTGCGTCGGTCAGCGGGGCGGCGGTGCCCGGGGCACCCACCACCACGGCGGCCGGCTCACCGAGCACACGAGCGGCGGTGATCAGTTCGGTGCTCACCTTCTTGAGGGCACCATCGGCGTGCTCGACGAGCACAAGTACTTCAGCCATGCGTATTTGCCTCTGTGTCTTTCGTGGAAGTTTCGGTGGGGTGGGGGCTAGATCAGCTTCTGGGCAACGAGGTACTCGGCGATCTTGTTGCCGCCCTCGCCCTCGTCGGTGATCTTCTCGCCCGCGGCCTTGGCCGGCTTCGGCGTCGACGACAGCACCTTGCTGCTGGCGTTGGCGACACCGACCTCGTCGGCCTCGACACCGATCTCGGCCAGGGTCAGCACGGTGACCGGCTTCTTCTTGGCGGCCATGATGCCCTTGAACGACGGGAAACGAGCTTCGCCGATGCGCTCGTTGACGCTCACGACGGCCGGCAGTGCGGCCTCCAGGCCGAAGACGCCCTCGTCGGTCTCACGCTCACCGGTGACCTTGCCACCCTCGACGGAGATGCTGCGCAGCGAGGTCAGCTGCGGCAGGCCCAGCAGCTCGGCGATGACGGCCGGAACCGCGCCACCCACGCCATCGGTGGACTCGTTGCCGCCGATGACCAGCTCGGCGCCCTCGATGGTGCCCAGCGCGCGGGCCAGGGTCCAACCGGTCTGGACGATGTCCGAACCCTTCAGCTGGTCGTCCTTCACGTGCACCGCGTTGTCGGCGCCCATCGACAGAGCCTTGCGGATGGCCTCGGTGGCCCGCTCCGGTCCGACGGTCAGCACGGTGACGGTGCCGGCGCCGCCGGCGGCCTCTTCCTTCTCCTTGATCTGCAGCGCGGCCTCGACGGCGCGCTCGTTGATCTCGTCGAGCACCGCGTCCGCGGACTCGCGGTCGAGGGTGAAGTCGCCGTCGTTGAGCTTGCGCTCCGACTCATAGTCAGGGACCTGTTTGATCAGGACCACGATGTTCGTCATGGGTGTGGTTCGTCCTCCTCGATGAGGCCGGCGGTCGGCCTGGCATTCACGATTAACGCAACGACCAACATGTTACTACTCGGTAACTTATGTGGCATGGCGCAGGAACACCATAGCTGGTCGAACGCGGCCCGAGGATGCCGCCTTTTTGTTTTCTTGACCACACTTGAGGCGGTTCGGCAACATGGCAGAACCAGCAGGTGGGACGGCCCAACCGATCAGGCATGGGATCATGCGGTACCACTCTGGGCTAGCCTGCCTATCTAATGAGCACTTTTCCCGAAACCCAGCCGGCGACGACCGAGGCCCCGGCTGAGACGCTCTTGCCAGTCATGCCACTGACCGGTGAGCGCACCGTCCCGGATCTGGCCGAGGAGAACTACTGGTTCCGTCGCCACGAGGTGGTGTACCGGCGCCTGGTCGAGCGCTGCCGCGGCCGCGATGTGCTGGAGGCCGGTGCCGGCGAGGGCTACGGCGCCAACCTCATCGCCGACGTCGCGCGCCGGGTCATCGGGCTGGACTACGACGAGTCCGCCGTGGCGCACATCCGCGCCCGCTACCCCAGGGTCGAGATGCTGCACGGCAACCTGGCCGCCCTGCCGCTCCCCGACGCCGCCGTGGACGTGGTGGTCAACTTCCAGGTCATCGAACACCTTTGGGACCAAGGCCAATTCGTCGCCGAATGTCTTCGGGTGCTGCGCCCGGGTGGCGTGCTGCTGATGTCGACGCCCAACCGGATCACCTTCACCCCGGGCAGCGACACCCCGCTGAACCCGTTCCACACCCGGGAACTCAACGCCGCCGAGATGACCGAACTGCTGACCGAGCAGGGCTTCGTCATGGAGGCCATGCTCGGGGTCTATCACGGCGCCGGGCTGCGCGAGCTCGACGCACGCCACGGGGGCTCCATCATCCAGGCCCAGATCGACCGCGCTGTCGCCGATGCGCCCTGGCCGGCGGACCTGCTGGCCGATGTGGCCGCGGTGACGATCGACGACTTCGATCTACTGGACGCCAATGACGCCGAGATTGACGACAGCCTCGACCTGGTAGCAATCGCGGTGCGGCCGTGAGTGATTCGTCCACGTCAGTACCGGGGATGTTCACCCTGGTACTGCACACCCACCTGCCGTGGCTGGCGCACCACGGCCGCTGGCCGGTCGGCGAGGAGTGGCTGTACCAGTCGTGGGCGACGGCCTACCTGCCCCTGACGCGCGTGCTGCGCACGCTTGCCGATGAGGGTCGCAGCCACCTGCTGACCCTGGGGATGACGCCCGTCGTCACCGCTCAGCTCGACGACCCGTACTGCCTGGCCGGCATGCAGCAGTGGCTGTCCAACTGGCAGCTGCGCGCCCTCGAAGCGACCACCGTCCGCGACGGTGGCGGCGCGCCCGAGACCTTCAATTCACCGGAAGCATTGCGCGCCTTCGGCATTCACGAACACCAGCAGGCCGGCGCGGCACTCGCCGAATTCGCCGACCACTGGCAGCACGGCGGCAGCCCGGTGCTGCGTCAGCTGATCGGCGCGGGCACCATCGAATTGCTCGGCGGTCCGCTGTCGCATCCGTTCCAGCCGCTGCTCAACCCCCGACTACGGGAGTTCGCGCTGCGCGAGGGCCTGGCCGATGCCGGCGCCCGGTTCGCGCACACCCCCGGCGGCATCTGGGCACCCGAGTGCGCCTACGCCCCCGGCATGGAGACCGGCTACGCCGCCGCCGGCGTCACCCACTTCATGGTCGACGGCCCGTCGCTGCACGGTGACACCGCGCTCGGCCGCCCGGTCGGCGAGTCGGACGTCGTCGCCTTCGGACGGGACCTGCAGGTCAGCTACCGCGTGTGGTCCCCCAAGTCGGGCTACCCGGGGCACCCGGCCTACCGCGACTTCCACACCTACGACCACCTCACGGGCCTCAAGCCGGCCCGCGTCACGGGCCGCACCATCCCGTCGGAGTCGAAGGCCCCCTACGAGCCCGATCGGGCCGGCGCCGCGATCGACGCGCACGTCGCGGATTTCGTGAACACCGTCCGGCGACGGCTCATCTCGGAGTCGGAGCGCACCGGTCGCCCGGCCCACGTCGTCGCCGCGTTCGACACCGAACTGTTCGGGCACTGGTGGCACGAGGGACCGGAGTGGCTCGGGCGCGTATTGCGCGCGCTGCCGGCCGCCGGTGTCCAGGTCGGCACTCTGTCGGACGCGATCAGCAAGGGCTTTGTCGGCTCCCCCGTCGAACTGCCGCCCAGCTCGTGGGGCTCGGGCAAGGACTGGCAGGTCTGGTCCGGTGAGCAGGTGGCCGACTTCGTGACGCTCAACGCCGAGGTCGTGGATACCGCGCTGACCACGGTGGACAAGGCCCTGGCCCAGGATTCGGCCTACCCGGCGCGAGACCGCGTCGCCGACCAGATCCTGCGGGAAGCCCTGCTGACCGTCTCGAGCGACTGGCCCTTCATGGTCAGCAAAGACACCGCGGCGGAATATGCTCGCTATCGCGCGCACCTACACGCGCACGCCACCCGGGAGATCGCCGGTGCCCTCGCGTCTGGACGACGCGATCAGGCCCAGAACCTCGCGGAGGGTTGGAACCGCGCCGACGGACTGTTCGGCGCCCTGGACGCGCGGAGGTTGCCGCGATGAGCGCTTGCGCGAAGAGCAGAAGGCACCGATGAGCGCTTGCGCGAAGAGCAGAGTGCACCGATGAGCGCTTGCGCGAAGAGCAGAAGGCAACGATGAAAATCCTCATGGTCTCGTGGGAGTACCCACCCGTGGTGATCGGTGGCCTCGGACGCCACGTCCACCATCTGGCCGTCGAGCTCGCCGTTCTCGGCCACGAGGTCGTGGTGCTGTGCCGCCGTCCCGCGGACACCGACCCCAGCACGCATCCCACGACCAACGAGGTGCACGAGGGCGTGTGGGTGATCTCCGCGGCTCTCGACCCGAACGAGTTCAAATTCGGCACCGACATGATGGCGTGGACGCTGGCCATGGGCCACGCCATGATTCGCGCCGGGCTGAGTCTGCGCGACTGGACCCCCGATGTCGTGCACGCCCACGACTGGCTGGTCGCGCACCCCGCGGTGACCCTGGCCGAGTTCTTCGACGTGCCGCTGGTCTCCACCATCCACGCCACCGAGGCCGGCCGGCATTCCGGCTGGCTGTCGGGCCCGGTGAGCCGGCAGGTGCACTCGCTGGAGTCGTGGCTCGTGCACGAGTCCGACTCGCTCATCACCTGCTCGGTGTCCATGGGCGAGGAGATCACCGAGCTGTTCGGGCCTGAGCTGCCCGACGTGAGTGTGATCTGCAACGGCATCGACACCGCCGGCTGGCCGTTTGCGATGCGCCGCAAGCACGACGGCCCGGCCGAGCTGCTGTTCGTCGGCCGGCTCGAGTACGAGAAGGGCGTGCACGACGTCATCGCCGCGCTGCCCCGCATCCGGCGGACCCATCCCGGCACGACACTGACCATCGCCGGCGACGGCACCCAGTACGACTGGCTGGTCGAGGAAGCCCGCAAGCACAAGGTCACCAAGGTGACGAATTTCGTTGGCCGCGTTGACCATTCAGGGCTACTGGAACTGCTGCACCGGGTCGATGCCGCGGTGCTGCCGAGCCACTACGAGCCGTTCGGCATCGTCGCGCTGGAAGCCGCCGCGGCCGGCACACCGCTGGTGACGTCGAACGTCGGCGGGCTCGGCGAAGCGGTGATCAACGGAAAGACGGGCGTCTCCTGTCCGCCGCGCAACGTCGGCGCACTGGCGTCCGCGGTCCGCAAGGTGCTCGACGACGCGCCGGCCGCGCAGCAGCGCGCCCTGGCCGCCCGGGACCGGTTGAACCACGACTTCTCCTGGCAGACCGTCGCCGCCGAGACAGCGGACGTCTACCTGGCCGCCAAGCGGGGCGAGCGCCTGCCGCATGCGCGTCGTCCCATCGTCGAACGGCCGCTGCCCGACCGCGGCTGAGTTTCCCGCGCGCGCTTGCGCGAGTGCCACCGCTTGACGGATATACCCCCCGGGGGTACAAACGGCAGGGTGTTCACTCGCCGTAGTTTCCTGATCGCCTCTGCCGTCACGGGCGCGTCCGCGCTGGCCGGCGTCGCCGCCTGCGGCAAGGCGCCGGCCCCCGTCGCGGCCGGCGGCATCGATCAGAAGGCCATCCAGAAGGCGATCGCCGCCGCCGAGGCCGCCCGCCCGCACACCGGACGCACCGTCTCGGTGGCGCTGCGCCCGCAGCCGGCCACCGTGGACCTCGGCGGTGTCGCCGTGCAGACGCTCGCATACGGCGACCAGGTGCCGGGCCCGCTGATCCGCGCATCGGTGGGCGACGAGCTGTCGGTCCGCGTGTCCAACGGACTCGACCATGACACGTCGGTGCACTGGCACGGCATCGCGCTGCGCAACGACATGGACGGCGCGGCGCCCGCGACACCGAACATCAAGCCAGGCAACGACTTCACCTACAGCTTCTCAGTCCCGCACGCCGGTACCTACTGGGCGCATCCACACACGGGCCTCGACGCGGACTATGGGCTGTACCTACCGGTGATCATCGACGACCCAGCCGAAAGCGGCCGTTACGACGCGGAATGGATTGTGGTCCTTGATGATTGGACATCGGGCGCGGGAAAGTCGCCACCGCAGATCTACGACGGCCTGCGCGCGATGGCCGGCATGGGCGGGCACGACATGAGCGGCATGGGCGACATGCCCATGGCGACGAGCACACTGCTCGGCGGTGACGCCGGCGACGTCAAGTACCCCTACTTCCTCGCGGGCGGCCGGATTCCTGCCGCACCAACCGTTTTCAACGCCAAGCCGGGTCAGCGCATCCGGCTGCGCATCATCAACGCCGGCGCCGACACGGCCTTCCGGGTGGCACTGGCCGGGCACCGCATGACCGTCACCCACACCGACGGCTTCCCGGTCGAACCGCTGGACGTGGACGCACTGCTGCTGGGCATGGGCGAGCGCTACGACGTCATCGTCACCGCGGGCTCCGGGGTTTTCCCGTTGGTCGCGGTGGCAGAGGGCAAGGACGGCGCCGCGCGCGCCCTACTGTCCACCGGCGCGGGCAGCGCGCCGGACCCCGCGTTCCGGCCGGCAGAGCTCAACCGGCGGGTCGGCACGGTCGCCGATTTCACGGCCACCTCGGCCGTCGACCTCGGCCCCATCAGGCCGGACGTCACGCTGGCCGCCGAACTCACCGGCTCGATGATGAAGTACGACTGGGGCATCAACGGGCGGGGCTTCGACGACCGTCAGGCCCTGACCATCCGCCAGGGACAGCGCGCCACCATGACCTTCACCAACTCGACGACGATGTGGCACCCCATGCACCTGCACGGGCACACCTTCCAGGTACTGCAGTCCGGCGACGGTGAAGTCCGGCGCGGCCCGCGCAAGGACACGCTCATCGTGCTGCCCAAGCAGAAGCTCAGGGTCGCGCTCGTCGCCGACAACCCCGGCGAATGGATGCTGCACTGCCACAATGCCTATCACCAGGAGGCGGGCATGATGACGACCCTCGCCTACGAGTGAGGTGCACTCGCAGAAGGACTACCGGGAGCTCTTCTTACGCTCGATGTCGGCCAGCGCCCGGGCGAGTTCCTCGCGCTCGGCGGCCGAGGTCTCCCAGTCCAGCTTGCGGTTCCTGACCACCTTGGCGGGGGCACCGACCGCGATGGAGAAGTCCGGAATCTCGCCCTTGACGACCGCGTGGGCACCCAGCACACAGCCGCGGCCGATGCTCGTGTTGCGCAGGATGGTCACCTTCGCTGCGACCCAGGTGTCCGGACCGATCCGGACCGGGCCCTTCACGATGCCCTGGTCCTTGATCGGCAGCTCCATGCTGTCCATCTTGTGGTCGAAGTCGCAGACGTAGCACCAGTCCGCCATCAGCGCCGACTCACCGATCTCGATGTCCAGGTAGGTGTTGATGACGTTGTCACGGCCCAGCACCACCTTGTCGCCGAAGCGCAGCGAGCCCTCGTGGCAGCGAATGGTGTTCTTGTCGCCGATGTGGACCCAGCGGCCGATCTCCATCTGCGCCAACTCAGGTGTGCACTGAATCTCCACGCCCTTGCCGAGGAACACCATGCCGCGCGTGATGATGTGCGGGTTGGCCAGCTTGAACTTGAGCAGCCGGAAATACCGCACCAGGTACCAAGGGGTGTACGCCTTGTTGTCGAGCACCCACTTCAGCGACTCGCGGGTGATGAAGCGCGCCTGCCGCGGATCGCGCAATCGCGAACCCCGCCATCGTTTGTGAATCGGTGCGCCCCACATCGTCGTCATGGCCGCACAGCCTACGCGAGGCGAAATCGGACATTCGCCGGTCTCGGGCTAGTCTCGGGACTCGATGCCTGCACACCGAATCCGCCGCCTCGCCGTCATTGCTGTCGCCGTGGTCACCCTGACCGTCGCCGGGTGCGGCAACACCGACTCCTGGGTCAAGGCGCATCCTTCGGACGGCTGGCCGGCACAGTACGGCGATGCCGCCAACAGCAGTTACACCGCGCTGGCCGGGGCGAGCAGCCTCAAGCAGGACTGGGCCCGGTCGGCCAAGGGCAATCTCGGCGCGCAGGTGATCCTCGGCTCCGGTAACTACCTCGCCATCAACGCGCAGTCGGCCAATGGTTGCTCACTGATGGTGTGGGAGAGCGACGAGCACGGCCGCCAGCGCTGGTGCACGCGGCTGTGGCAGGGCGGCGGCATGGCCAGTCCTCTTTTCGACGGCTTCGACAACATGTATGTCGGCCAGCCCGGCGCGATCATGTCGTTCCCGCCCACCCAGTGGATCCGCTGGCGCCAGCCGGTGATCGGCATGCCGACGACACCGCGCATCCTGGCGCCCGGCCAGCTCCTCGTGGTGACGCATCTGGGCCAGGTACTGGTGTTCGACGCGCACCGTGGCCAGACCGTCGGCGCCCCGCTCGATCTGGTCAGCGGTGTCGACCCCGCCGATTCAGCGCGCGGCCTGGCCGATTGCCAACCCGCCAAGGCCGGCTGCCCCATCTCCGCGGCCCCGGCGTACTCCCCGCAGACCAACATGGTGGTGCTGGGGCTGTGGCAGCCGGGCGCCGACGCGCCCGCCCTCGTCGGGCTGCGCTACCACGAGGGCCAGACGCCGCTGCTGACCCGCGAATGGAGTAGCACCGCGGTGGGCGGTGAACACGGGGCCGGCCCGATTGCCAGCCCGGTGCTGTCCGCCGACGGCAAGACCGTCTACGTCAACGGGCGCGACCAGCATCTGTGGGCGCTGAACTCCGCCGACGGCAAGGCCAAGTGGTCGGTCAGCCTCGGCTTCCAGCCGCAGACGCCACCGTCTGTGACGCCGGACGGCCTGGTGGTGGCCGGAGGCGGGCCACAGACCAAGCTCACCGCGGTCAAGGACAAGGGCGACAAGGGCGAGGTCGCATGGACGCGCACCGACGTCGAGCCGCTGACGACGTCTACGCGCGCCGGCAGCGACGTCGGGTACGTCGTGGCGCGCGACGGTGATCACGGTCAGTCGCTGCTGGTCTTCTCCCCCGCCGACGGCCACACCGTCAACAGCTACCCGCTGCCGGGGGCCACCGGATGGCCGGTCGGCGTGTCCGTCGGGCACGACAAGCGCGTCATCACGGCGACCAGCGACGGCCAGGTCTACGCGTTCGCTCCGGCCTGATCAGGCCAGCATCGCCTCGATCGGCGCCCGCGGCACCGTCACCTGCACCGCACCGGCGGATTCCGGCAACACCTGGCCCTGGCTGAAGAAGAAGATCAGCGAGTCGTTGGTGAGCGCGAAGTTCTGATACGTGTCGGGGTCCAGCCCGACCGCCGGCGGCAGCAGCAGCGGCTGCGCGGACTGCCTGACAAGCTCGCCCTGAACCATCGGCAGGATCACCGGAAACGGTTGTGTGCCAGGGGCGAACAGGTTCTCGATGGTGAGCGGTTTGCGCTGCACCTGGTCCCAGTTGAAGGACTTGTAGAAGGTCTGCGGGTGGGCGCCGCCGACGTCCTGGAACGTCTTGAACACCACCGACTGCGTGCCACGGGGCGGGATCGCCGCGCTGTACTGGGTCGCGGCGGTGTCCAGCTCGTACGACGTCTCGTGCGGCCCGGGCATCTTCGCCACATTGACGTAGCCGTCGCGCGTCTGCGTGATGTAGTCGACGACGGCTTGCTGGTCCGGGTAGTCGATCGGGTAGCTGATGTTGAGCGAATAGCCGCGTGAGGTGTCACGGATCTGACACATCCGCGAGCCGTCGACGACACCGGCCAGGTCCGAGCACTTCGCCGGGGTCGCGGCCGCAAGAGGCACGCCGAGCCAACCGACCGCGCCTGAAGCAGCGATCACTGCGGCGAGAGCGGGAAGGCGCATCTGGGGAATCCTCCGGGGATGAATGAATGGCGGCACGTCGCCGCCGGTTCCAGCGTACCTGTCAGCCCTACCTCTACCGGGCAGGAACTGCGATCAGATGATTCAGCGCGACGGGCGGCAGATGAAGGCCGTCGGCCGGGCCGCGGCCCCGGTGCCGATGCGCGTGATCACCACCGACAGCTGGACACCCGCACGCTGTAGCTTCAGCTTGGCCCGCAACGCATCCGGGTCGACATCGACGCCTCGAACGAGGATCTCGACGGCGGATGCCCCGTGCGCAGACACCGCGTGGCGGAGCCGCTTCTCGTTGTAGGCGATCTGCTCGACGACCTCGAAACCCCTTGTACCGCTGGGCAGCTCGTCGCCGGACAGGTAGGCGATCGCCGGGTCCAGCTGCCAGAGGCCATGCCGCGCCGCATAGTGGCGTACCAGGCCGGCCCGAACCACCGCACCGTCGGGGTCGACGATCCACCGCCCCACGGGCGCAGCGGGGCAGTCGTCGGGGTCGGCATCGGTGAATTCCTCGGCCACCTGGCCGGTCTTGTCCAGTACGGTGGCCCGGCGCGTGACGCGGGATGCGGCGAGCCCCGGCGACCACAGGCAGGCCTCCCGGACGCTGCCGGCCAGCGACGTGATCTGCACTTCGCCGCGGAATCCCAGTTCGGCCAGCTGGCCGAAATCGACGCCGGGCGCACATTTCACCACCAGGTCGCGGTCCCGGTACACCTCAAGCAGCTCGTCCAGTGGCGGCGCGTAGTCGCGGGGATCGAACTTGCGGCGCCCCGAACTGCGCCGGGCCGGGTCCACGACCACCACGGCGTCCCGAGTGACCGGGCGGAGCGCGTCCGCGCGGCACAGCTGCGCGCGGTCGCCCACGTTGTGGTGCGCCATGGCCAGCCGGACCGCGTCGAGGTCGCTGCCGATGAGCAGCGACGCCGAAGCACCCGAATCACTCAGCGCGGCGAGTTCGGTCCCGACCGAGCACGTCGCATCGTGCACGACACGGCCGGACAGGCGCCGCGCGCGATGCACCGCGACGGCCCCTGCGGTCGCCTGCTGCAGCGCCTCGTCGGTGAACAGCCAGGCCGTGACGTCGCCGAGCTCGGCGAGCTTGGCGACGGCCCGGCGCCGCAGCAGTACGGTCTCCACCAGCACCGCCGCGCGATCGCCGAAACGCGAACGCGCCCAGGCGATGTCGGATACCCGATGAGCATCGGTCAACGGCCGCGCGGCCACCTCGGCGAGCGCCTCCTGACCGGCTCCGGTCAGGTAGGCGACATCATCGAGTGTGAAGGCATAACCGCTCACGTGCGGAGCGTCAGGTCCGTCAGGACGGCTTGACCCCGGTGATCATCACGTTGTAGAACCAGCCCTTCGGCACCACACGGCGCCACACGTTGGCGTCGAACCAGCTCAGCGTGGTCCAGCCGCCGAACGCGAACTTGGCCCACTTGAAGCCGAGCTTGCCCTGGGGCACGGTCGACTCGAAGGTCCGCACCGGCCAGCCCAGCATGGCGGCGGTGAATTCCTCACTGGCGGTGGCGACTTCGACGGCACCGGCGTTGGTGGCCATGCGCTCCAGGTCGGCGGGATCGAAGGTGTGCAGGTCGACGATCCACTCCAGCGCCGCGGCACGCGAGTTCTCGTCGAGCTCCTCCTGCGGCCGGCGCCAGGACTCCAGGCCGGGCAGCTTCATGGCCGCGACGGTGGTCTTCCAGGTCAGGTCGGCGAGGCGACGGGCGTAGAAGTTACCGACGGTGGTGGGCTCGCCGGCGAAGATGAACCGGCCACCCGGCTTGAGCACGCGGACCACCTCGCGCAGCGACAGCTCCACATCGGGGATGTGGTGCAGCACCGCGTGCCCGACCACCAGGTCGAAGGTGTTGTCCTCGTAAGGGATTCCCTCGGCGTCGGCGACCCGGCCGTCGATGTCCAGACCGAGCGCCTGGCCGTTGCGGGTCGCCACCTTGACCATGCCCGGGGACAGGTCGGTGACCGAGCCACGGCGGGCGACGCCGGCCTGGATCAGGTTCAGCAGGAAGAAGCCGGTGCCACAGCCGAGTTCGAGCGCCCGGTCGTAGGGCAGCTCACGCTGGACCTCGTCGGGGACGATGGCGTCGAAGCGGCCGCGGGCGTAGTCGATGCACCGCTGGTCGTACGAGATCGACCACTTGTCGTCGTAGCTCTCGGCTTCCCAGTCGTGATACAGGATCTGCGCCAGCTTGGTGTCGTGGCGGGCGGCCTCGACCTGTTCGGCAGTCGCGTGCGGGTTGGGGGCCTGGTCAACAGCCTGGTCAACGACGTCGGACGCCTGGGTGGCGTCAGCGGCGGCGACCTCGGACGTCTGGTCGGTACTCGTCATGCAGGTCAGCCTAACTGCCCGGTCACCGGGAGTTCACATCCACGGTTGTGTACACCGCTCCGGCGCGGGCTCAGCGAACCCCGAACGCCGCCTTTGCTGTGGCCAGCGCCTCGGGCGCAGCATCCAGGAACCTGCGTGCCCAATTCTGCGCCTCGTCGTAGACGTGGTCGGGCGCCACCAGTTGATCGATCAGACCGAGAGATACCGCCTCTTCAGCGCCGGCGAATCGCCCGCTGAACACCAGGTCCTTCGCTCGGCTGTCGCCGACGGCCGCCGCCAACCGCGCGGCCGCGCCCTCGGCCGGTGCCCGGCCGAACAGGATCTCGGTCGACCCGACCTTCACGTTGTCACCGCTGATCCGCCAGTCCGCGGCCAGCGCCAGCGTCAGGCCACTGCCCAGCGCGTAACCGGTCACGGCCGCGACGGTGGGCCGCGGAATGGCGGCGACGGCATCAACGGCGGCGCGGCACACCGAGCCCGCGACAAGAGCTTCCACCGCGTCGAGCGTGCTGGTCTCGTGGTCGTCGTCACCGGTGCAGAACACCTCGTGGCCGCCGTGCACGATGACGGCGCTGACGTCGGACCGCTGACCCAGCTCCTCGGCCGCCGCGGCGATCTCCCGGCACATCTGGCGGGTCAGCGCGTTGCGCGGCGGCCTGGCCAGCAGCAGGGTGCCGACCCCGTCGGTGACATGGATTTCGACAAATTCTGCCGCGAATTCTCGCTTCGTCATCACTGCGCCCGGCCGCCGCGCGCCGCTTTGTACCGCTCGGCGTCGAAGAACTCGATGTCCCAGGTGCCCTCGCCCATGGTGAGGACCGGCTCGATCGGCGCGATGGTGCGTTCGTCCTTCATCAGTTCGGCGACCATGCGGCCATCGAGCGAGCTCAATTGCGTCCAGGTCGGCGGCAACAGGAACGAATGGCCTTGCGCGAACTCCTCCAGCGCGGCCGTCGGCGTCCGCCAGGCGACGTGGTCGCTCTCGGTGTTGTTGCCGTCGGCGCGCTGACCGGCGGGCAGGGCGCCGACGAAGAAGAAGGTGTCGTAACGGCGCGTGCGTTCTTCCTTGGGCGTGATCCAGTTGGCCCACGGCCACAGCAGATCGGCCCGCAGTACCAGGTTCTCGCGCGCCAGGAACTCGCCGAACGACAGCTCACGGCTCTCCAGCGCGACCCGCGAGTCGTGGTACACCGCGGCGTCGGAGACGATGCCGTCCGGATCGCCTGCCGGCCCCGCGAACAGCACGCCGCATTCCTCGAAGGTCTCGCGCGCGGCCGCACACACCAGCGCACCGGCCAGTACCGGGTCGACGCCGAACTTCTCGGCCCACCAGCTGCGTTCGGGCCCGGTCCAGGCAATATCTGCGTCGCCGTCGCCGGAGGCGACGAACAGGTCGTAGTCACGCTCGTCCACACCGCCGCCGGGGAACACCGTCATGCCGCCGGCGAAGTCCATCGACATGGTGCGGCGCATCAGGAAGACCTCGATGCCCGACGCACCGTCGCGCACCAGCATCACCGTCGCCGCGGGTTTGGGATGTAGCGGGTCGGGTTGGGTCATATACGCCTCCTGTGCGCCGCGCGACTGCGGGTACGACGGGCGAAGTACCGCCCTTCGATGTACTCCAGGGCGATCGACTGGCCGAAGGCCTGGGAGAGATTTTCGGAAGTCAGCACGTCGGGCAGGAGACCGGCGGCGACCACCTGGCCTTCGGCGAGCAACAGGCAGTGCGTGAAGCCCTCGGGTATTTCCTCGACGTGGTGGGTCACCAGCACCGTGGCCGGCGCGTCGGCGTCGGCCGCCAGGTCCACCAGCCGGGCCACCAGTTCTTCCCGACCCCCGAGGTCCAGTCCGGCGGCCGGCTCGTCGAGCAGCAGCAGCTCCGGGTCGGTCATCAGCGACCGGGCGATCAGCACCCGCTTGCGCTCGCCTTCGGACAGCGTGCCGTAGCGGCGGTCGGCGAGGTGTTCGGCCCCGATGCTCTCCAACGTGTCCAGCGCGCGGTTGTAGTCGACGTCGTCGTACTGCTCGCGCCACCGGCCCAGCACCGCGTAACCGGCCGAGACCACCAGGTCGCGCACCACTTCGTCGTCGGGTATCCGCTGCGACAGCGCCGAACTGCTCAGGCCGATGCGCGACCGCAGCTCGGACATGTCGGTGCGGCCCAGCCGTTCGCCGAGGACGAACGCGGTGCCCGACGACGGATGCTCGACGGCGGCCGCCATGCGCAGCAATGACGTCTTGCCCGCGCCGTTGGGGCCGAGGACCACCCAGCGTTCGTCGAGTTCCACCAGCCAATCGATCGGACCGACCAGGGTGGCTCCGCCGCGGCGCAGCGTGACGCCGGTGAATTGGATCAGGAGGTCTGGATCTGGCTCAACGTCGCGTTCTGAGGTGGTGTCGTTGAGGGCGCCGGGCACTCGCTCATCGTAGCCACGGCCGGTTCAGCATCCGATTGGCCGGCCCGGTCCCCCACCACGTGCGCCCATCCGCTGGCCGCGAGCCAGCGACCCGGGGTACACCGCAGCACCAGCTGCACCAGTGGCCCAATCCCCAAGGCATACACCACGGTTCCCACGCCGACGGTGCCGCCGAGCAGCCAGCCGGTGGCCAACACGGTGACCTCGATGCCCGTGCGAACCAACCGCACCGACCATCCGGTCCGGGCCACCAGCCCGGTCATCAGTCCGTCGCGTGGACCCGGCCCCATCCCGGCGCCGATGTACATCACCGTGCTCACCGCGTTGAGGACGACAGCGCCGACCATCATCGCCGTACGCACCGGCAGCGTCGTGGGCTGCGGCAGCACCATCAGGAAGGCGTCGACCGTGATGGAGATGACGATGACGTTCGCGACGGTGCCGACACCCGGCCGGTTGCGCAGCGGGATCCAGCCCAACAGCACCACGACTCCGACGAGCGCCGTGGCGCCGCCGATGGTCAGCCCGGTGTGCTTCGCCAGGCCCTGGTGGAAGACGTCCCACGGGTCCAGGCCCAGGCCGGCCCGCACGAAGAACGCCATCGACAACCCGTAGCCGCTGAGCCCGGCCAGCAGCAGGGCGGAGCGGACGACGGTGGACTTCGCTTTCACCGGTGGTCCTGGAAACGCGCACGGATGGCGTCCAGTTCGTGACGCACGCGGGCGGCGTCGAGGTCGCGGATGTCGGCGCGGTTGTCGCGCCGCGACCGGACGCGCTTCTCGGCCAGTTTTGATAGCCAGTTCGTTCGCATGACACCAGTTTCTCGACGAACTGGCTTGCCCTTCAATAGCCAGTTGACCCATACTGGCTTCAATGTCGATCGAGATGTCAGCCAGATCACTTGACGAAGTCCTTCTGGCACGCGAATTGGGCAACTGGCGCACCTCCAGCCTCAGTGGCCCCGCCTATCTGGGCCTGGCCGACGCCATCCGGCTGCTCATCGTCGACGGCCGCCTCCCCGTCGGCGCCCGGTATCCGAGCGAACGCGCGCTGGCCGACGCCCTGCGCGTCTCGCGCACCACCGTCACCGCGGCCTACGCCCAGCTCCGCGAGGACGGCTACCTCAACGCCCGTCGCGGCGCCCGCAGCATCACGGCACTGCCGCACACTGCGCCCGCCGGCGGGCCGGCACCCTCCGCCAGGACGGGCACCCTCAGCCTGGCTGATGCCGCGCCTTCCGCGCCGGCGGCTGCCACTCTCGAAGCTTTCACCCGCGCCGCGCAACGCCTGGGACCACACTTGCACGACATCGGCATCGAACTCACCGGCGTCGCCGAACTTCGTCAGGCCATTGCCGAAAGATATTGCGCCAGAGGGCTTCCCACCGACGCCGACGAAATCATGGTCACCACCGGGGCGCTACACGCGATCAATCTGGTGCTGGCCACCTACGCCCGGCCGGGCGACCGGGTACTGATCGAGCAGCCGACGTACCACGGAGCCATCTCCCTGATCGCCGCGTCCGGCGCTCGCCCGATGCCCGTCAGCATGGCCGAAGACGGCTGGGAACTGGACGCCGTGCAAGCCGCTATGCGGCAACTGGCCCCCAATCTGGCCTACCTGATCGTCGACAACCACAACCCCACCGGGCTGACCCTGCCTGCGGCGGGGCGCGAACGCCTCGCGCGGATCATCTCCGAGACCCGGACCCGCACCATCGTCGACGAGACGATCTGCGACATCTGGCTGGACGAGCCACTACCGCCGCCGCTGGCCTCCTACCTGGAGAGCCGGCGCGAGCTGGTGATCACCGTCGGCTCGATGTCCAAGTCGTTCTGGGGTGGCCTGCGGGTCGGCTGGATTCGCGCCGAGCGGTCCACGCTCGCCGCCATCGCCGCGGTGCGGCCGACGATCGATCTGGGCACCGCCATCGTCGAGCAACTGGCGTCGGCCGACCTGCTCCGCCAGGCCGACGCCGTGCTGCCCGCCCGTCGCGAGATGTTGCGTGCCCGCCGGGAACTGGTGAGTTCGCTTCTGCGGGAACAACTTCCAGACTGGACGGCGAGCCCGTGCCAGGGCGGAATGTCGATGTGGATGCGGTTGCCCGCACCCATGAGTTCAGCGCTGTCCGCCGCGGCTTCGCGGATGGGGCTCGTGATCCCGGCAGGTCCGCGATTCGGGGTCGACGGCACCTTGGAGCGATTCATCCGGGTGCCCTTCACCCAGCCTGATGAGCGCTTGCACGATTCGGTTGCGGTACTGGCTCAAGCGTGGCGCAGCGTCACCGGCGCAAGTACGCCCGACGCGCACGCCCTCGTCGTCTGAAGCGGTCCGGAAACTTACTGCTGGCTCTGGATGAGGCCGATGCAGGTGCCGATATGTTCGGGCGTGCAGGGAATGCCGTTGACCGTCTGCAATCCGCCGACCGACTGGGTGATCTGCGCACCGGTGCCGCTGTTGGACGTCTGCGGCGGCACCGCCTGCGGGCCACTGCCATTCGCCGTGCCCTTGACGCACACGCCTTCGAAATGGCTCGGCACGGTGCCCCAGGGGCACGCGTAGGCCGGCGCGGCCGCCGTCAGCGAGACGACCGACAAGGGGCCGGCAACCAACGCGACAGCACTCACACCGACCAGAACCGCACGCTTCATGTCACCATCTCCCACAGGCCTACGCAGCAAATCAATATCAACAGTCACCACTGTAACGTGACAGCGGCTCGAACGTGCCCTGGTAGGGAATCCCCTACGGAATATCGACCCGCCGCACCACACCGTCAACGGCGTCGGCGGCCTCGATCTCGCCCCGCGTGATGCCCAGGATGAACAACACGGTGTCCAGGTACGGGTGGCTCAGCGACGCGTCGGCGACCTCCCGCAAGGCGGGCTTGGCGTTGAACGCCACTCCGAGCCCGGCGGCCGACAGCATGTCGATGTCATTGGCACCGTCGCCCACCGCGACGGTCTGCTCCATGGGCACACCCGCCTGGTTGGCGAAATCGCGCAGCGCCTTCGCCTTGCCCGGGCGGTCGACGATCGGGCCGGTCACCCGGCCGGTCAACTTGCCGTCGACGATCTCCAGGTGGTTGGCCGCGACGAAGTCGAGCATCAGTTCCTCGGCCAGCGGCTCGATCACCTGACGGAACCCGCCGGACACCACACCGCAGTGGTAGCCCAGCCGGCGCAGCGTGCGCAGCGTGGTTCGCGCACCCGGGGTCAGCTCGATCTGGTCGGCGACCTCGTCGACCACTTCTGCCGGCAGCCCGGCGAGCGTGGCCACGCGTTCGCGCAGCGACTCCTCGAAGTCCAGTTCGCCGCGCATGGCGGCTTCGGTGATGGCCGCGACCTTGGCCTCGGCGCCGGCGCGCGCGGCCAGCATCTCGATGACCTCGCCCTGGATCAGCGTCGAGTCGACGTCGAACACGATGAGCCGCTTGGCCCGGCGGGCCAGGCTGTAGTCCTCGAGCGCGATGTCGACGCCCTCGTCGACGGCGACGCGGGCCAGCGCGGTCTGCAGCTGGGTGTACGCGCCGCCCACCGGCGGCACCGACACCCTCAGCTCCAGCCCCGTCACCGGGTAGTCGGAGACGCCGCGGATGAAGTCGATGTTGACCCCCAGCGCGGCGACCTCGCGGGCGACGACCGTGAACGCCTCGGCGGTGATGGGCCGGCCCAGCACCACGATGGTGTGGGTCGACGGTTCGGTCAGGACGGGCTGATCGTCACTGCTGTCGATCGCGACATCGAGGCCGAGTTCACCGATGGCCTGTTGCACGTCGGCTCGCAGCACCTCGCCGGCCACCTCGGGCGGCACCGCAACCAGCACGCCGAGTGTCAGGCGGCCACGGATGACCACCTGCTCGACGTTCAGCAGCTCGACGTTGTGCCGCGACAGCACGCCGAACAGCGTTGACGTCACGCCCGGCTGGTCGAGACCGGTGACGGTGATGAGCACTGATCCGTTTGGCATTCCTGCCTGCGTCATCTGTCAAGTCCCCTAACGCAGAACCGCCCGCGCCTTAGGCGCGGGCGGGTCGGCTGATTCCTAGTGGTGCGATCGACCGATGTGCGCTTCGGCGCGCATCCGCTCGACCATGTGCGGGTAGTGCAGCTCGAACGCCGGGCGCTCCGAACGGATCCGGGGCAGCTCGGTGAAGTTGTGCCGCGGCGGCGGGCAGCTGGTGGCCCACTCCAGGGAGTTGCCGTAGCCCCACGGGTCGTCGACCACGACGGGCTCGCCGTAACGCCAGCTCTTGAAGACGTTCCACACGAAGGGCAGCGTCGACAGGCCCAGGATGAAGGCGCCGATGGTCGAGACCACGTTCAGGGTGGTGAAGCCGTCGGTGGGCAGGTAGTCGGCGTACCGACGCGGCATGCCCTCGTCACCGACCCAGTGCTGCACCAGGAAGGTGGTGTGGAAGCCGATGAAGGTCAGCCAGAAGTGCAGCTTGCCCAGGCGCTCGTCGAGCAGCCGGCCCGTCATCTTCGGGAACCAGAAGTAGATGCCCGCGTAGGTGGCGAACACGATGGTGCCGAAGAGCACGTAGTGGAAGTGCGCGATGACGAAGTAGGAGTCCGTCACGTGGAAGTCCAGCGGCGGGCTGGCCAGCAGCACGCCCGACAGACCACCGAGCAGGAATGTGATCAGGAAGCCCACCGAGAACAGCATCGGCGTCTCGAAGGTCAGCTGGCCCTTCCACATGGTGCCGATCCAGTTGAAGAACTTGATGCCGGTCGGGACCGCGATCAGGAACGTCATGAAGGAGAAGAACGGCAGCAGCACCGCGCCGGTGGCGTACATGTGGTGCGCCCACACGGCGACCGACAGGGCGGCGATACCGAGCGTCGCGTAGATCAGGGTGGTGTAACCGAAGATCGGCTTGCGGCTGAAGACCGGGAAAATCTCCGACACGATGCCGAAGAACGGCAGCGCGATGATGTACACCTCGGGGTGTCCGAAGAACCAGAACAGGTGCTGCCACAGCAGGACGCCGCCGTTGGCGGGGTCGTAGATGTGCGCGCCCAGGTGGCGGTCAGCCGCCAGACCGAACAGCGCGGCGGTCAGCAACGGGAAGGCCAGCAGCACCAGGATCGAGGTCACCAGGATGTTCCAGGTGAAGATCGGCATGCGGAACATCGTCATACCCGGGCAGCGCATGCAGACCACGGTGGTGACCATGTTGACGGCACCGAGGATGGTGCCCAGACCACCGACCGCCAGGCCGACGATCCAGAGGTCGCCACCGGCACCGGGCGAGTGGATCGCGTCGGTCAGCGGCGAGTAGGCGGTCCAGCCGAAGTCAGCGGCACCACCGGGGGTGATGAAGCCGGCGATGGCGATCATCGCGCCGAACAGGAACAGCCAGAACGAGAAGGCATTCAGCCGCGGGAACGCGACGTCCGGCGCGCCGATCTGCAGCGGCAGTACCAGGTTGGCGAAGCCGAAGACGATCGGGGTGGCGTAGAACAGCAGCATCACCGTGCCGTGCATGGTGAACAGCTGGTTGAACTGCTCGTTGCTCAGGAACTGCAGTCCCGGCATTGCCAGTTCGGTGCGCATGAACAGCGCCATCAGGCCACCGATGAAGAAGAACACGAAGCAGACGACGCAGTACATGATGCCGATCAGCTTGTGATCGGTGGTGGTCACCAGCTTGTAGATCAGGTTGCCCTTGGGGCCCATACGCTCCGGGAACGGGCGACGAGCCTCGAGTTCTCCGATTGGGGGCGCTTCGGCTACCAACAGATCCTCCAAATGTTCCGGGCGAATAGTTCGAGCACACGGGGCATCCCATGTTGTCTGCCGGTGATCTTATCCCCCATTGCAGAGCCTTGCGGCGAGGGTCCTACAAACTGTCGTAATTGGCTGGACCGGCCGCTTGCCCGGGCGTGGCGCCGGCGGCCGCGACCGCGCCTCATCTGGGGCGGGCCGCTCGGGTGTTACCGTCGGCCACGTGCAGTTTCCGACTCCCCGTACCCGGTTGTCCAGCGCGAGCGCAGCGGTCCTCACCGCCCTCTGCGCGACGGCCACGACCGTCCTGACGGGCTGTTCGGGCCACACCAGCGACCCGCCGGCAGCGAACTCAGCACCCATCACCAGCACCACCCGTATCGCCACCGCGGGCGTGTTGGGTAACCAGCGCCGGCCCGACGACTCGTGCGCGCCCGCCCCGGCCGCACTCGACCCCGACCTGATTAGCGGCCCGCCCACCCGTTCGGTGCACCACGCGGCCGGCGACACCGACGTCAAGGCCGACCCCCAGCGCATCGTCGTGCTCTCGGGCACTGCGCTCGACGCGCTGTGCGCGCTGGGGCTGCAGTCCCGCGTCGTCGCCGCGGCGACCCCGACCGATTCGTCGGGCCAGACGTCATATCTGGGCACCGTCATCCACAACGTGTCCGCGGCAGGCACGCGCGGCGCACCCGACATGGCGGCGGTCAAGGCCGCCAACCCCGACCTGATCATCGGCTCGCAGGCGTCGGCCACGTCAGACACCTACGGCGCGCTGTCGGCGATCGCGCCGACGGTCCTCACCGGTCCGTCCGGCGCCGCCTGGGAAGACGATCTGCGGATGGTCGGCGCGGCAACCGGGCGCGGTGTCGCGGCGGGCGCACTGGTCGACGGGTTCAACGCCGACGCCACCAGGGTCGGCGGGCAGAACGACGCCTCACACTTCCAGGTGTCGGTGGTGCAGCTGACCGAGGGCACCATGCGGATCTTCGGCGCCAACAACTTCCCGGGCAGCGTACTGGCCCGCGTCGGCGCGGATCGCCCTGCGCCACAACGGTTCACCGACAAGCCGTACCGCGAGATCGACATCTCGAAGCTGCGGTCCGGCACCGATTTTTCGGCCGCCGACGGTGACATCGTCTACCTGTCGTTCGAGTCCCCGGCCGCCAAGGACAAGGCCGCCGCGTTGCTCGACAGTCCGGCCTGGAAGAAGCTCGCCGCCACCCGCGACAACCGGGTGTTCGTGGTGAACAACGAGGTGTGGCAGACCGGTCAGGGCATCGTGGCCGCGCGCGGCATGCTCGACGACCTGCACTGGCTCAACGCGCCCATCAACTGATCATTCGACACCCTGTAACGCCTGCTGGCCGAACTGTCCCAGCTCCAACGAGCCATCGGGCAGGACCAGTTCACCCGACTCGATGCGCTGCCTCAGGTAGGCGAACGTCTGCGCGGTCTGGGCGAACAGATGCTCCCCCGCGCGAAGCGCGGGACGGGGCTTGGCATCTGGCGAAGCGAACTGCGGCAGCGGTTTCACCTCGGTGTGATAGTCGACGTTGAAGAACAGCGGGAACGAATACCGCTCCTCGGCGACCTTGCGGACCCGGTGGCTGGTGGCCACGAACGCGCCGTTGGTCCACAGCTCCAACAGGTCCCCGACATTCACGACGAACGTCCCGTCCACCGGCGGTACGTCGATCCACTCGCCGGCGCCGTTGAGCACCTCGAGGCCGGGGGCCGTGGGCTTCAACAAGGTGAAGCATTCGTAGTCGGTGTGCGCGCCGATCCCGACGCTGTCATGTGCGTCCGGGTTGTACGGATAGTGGATGAGGCGCAGCTGACTCGGCGTCTTGGTCGCATGGCGCGAGAAGACCTCGGGGTCCTCACCGAGGGCGACGGCGAACGCCCGCAGCAGCCGCTGCCCCACGACCAGCACCGCCTGGTAGTAGGCGGTCACCGCGTCGGCGAACCCGGGTAGGTCCGGCCAGGCGTTGGGACCCAGCATGGGGTTGCCGGACAGGTAGTCCGGATCGTCGTCAGGAAGATCGAGCGCGGTGTCGAACGCCTCCTTCAGATCCGGGACGGTGCCCTCCAGACCCTCCTCCCCGACCGGCACGTACCCGCGGTGGCAGCGGGACAGCCCGATGTAGTCCCGCATCTTTTCTGCCACCGGAAGCGCGAAGTACTCCTTCACCGCTTCCAGCATCGCGCCGAACAACGACTCGTCGATACCGGTGCCACTGATGTAGAAGAAGCCGACCTCGGCTGCCGCCCTGCCGATCTCACCGGCGACGCGGTCCCGCTCGCCACGCTCGGGCGATGACAATCCGCTGATGTCGATGATCGGCACCGACGTGAATGACGTTACGCCACTCATGAATTCACATTCCCTTCCGATTCGTCCACCGTCCAGCGCACGCCGTTGGCCTGGATTTGGTCGCCGGCAGAAACGACGCCGGCGAAGTCGATACCGAGAGCTCGCTGCTCGGCGCCGCCCACGGTGCCGAGCACCACTCGAGTACGGTCGGCCCAGCCGAACACGGCGCCGGCGCGGACCAGTAGCGCCGACGCGCCGGCGGCCCCGGCCAGCCGCAGCGCGCCCGTCGGGCCCGCCTCGGCCGGGTCGCGGACCCAGTGCTCGACATAGTGCTCGTACACTCCCGTCTCGACGAGAATGTCGCCCTCCCAGTGCATTACACCGGCATCAGGATGCGGTCCGGGCGTCGTGGCGTCGTACTCGCGAAGCCACTCGAAGACATCGGCCTCCTGATGCAGGGTGCCGGCGAAGCCACGGGAGTCCACGTAGGCCGTCGGCCCCTGCAACCACAACACACCCGGCTCGGTATCGCGCGTGCCGTCGGTCTCGATCAACAGGGTGCGGCGCCACAGGCCGGCGCACTCGGTCAGCAGTGGTGTCATGACGATTCCTCCCAGCGACGCTGCAGCATTCGTAACCCCTGGGCGGTCGGCACCCCGACTGCCCGCACCCGGGCGATCCCGCCGTCCGGGTAGGCCTGCACGCGCAGTGCCGCCACATCGGCCACGTCAACCGAGAAGACCTGGCGCGCATCAGGGACAAGCCGCGTCCGGGGCAGCACCGGAACATCGAAAGCGACCAGCCCCCAGCCATGTTCACGATCGGGACGGCTACGGCTACCCAGCACCGACACCTCCAGGCTGGCGTTGAACACGAAGTACGAGGTGTCGACCTCGATCCGGCGCAGGTCGGCGGGCACGGCGAACGAGACGATCACCGCATCATGGGTGTCCGGTCCCACATCGCGGCGCCTGCGCGCTTCCCAGCCGTCGCCCATGTTGTGCGGCCGGTTCGGCACGATCAGCGACGTGGCGCTGGAATAGAAACTGTCGCTGCACCATTCGACCTGGCCTCCGTTTTCCAGACCGGACACCTCGACGGTGATATCGCTCCAGGATGCGGGGTCCGGCACCACCTCGCCATACGCCCGCAACCGTGCGACACCGCCGTCGGACTGCAACCGCAGCCGCAGATGTGTCCACCGCCGGGGGTCCGCGACGGCCAGCAGATTGTGCGAATCAGCCTTGAGCACAGTCTGTTCCACTATGGGCGTCCAGACCACGGCGGCACCGGCCGGATCCTCGGTGCGCGCCAGTACGCAGGCGTCCACCGCGCAGGCGCTCGGGTGATTGCCCGCGAAGAACCGGGTGTCCACGTCGATGGTGTGCAGCCGGCCGGGTGTGCCCAGCCGGATGATCGCCCAGTCGCCGGCGCGGCCGGCGTGGCGGCGGGTCTCCCAGCCGTCGACCACTTCGCCACGCAGGTCGAAAGTGCCGGGTACGAACGCGGGTTCGGCCGGGTCGACGAGACGCTCCTTGAATCCGAACGATTCGTCACTGGCGGCCACGACACTGCCGCCGACGCGGCGTGAGGCGAGATCGACGTCGGTCATAGGCCCAGCGCTTCCGATGAGCGCTTGCGCGAAGAGTCAATGGCTTCCGACAACGGCCAGTAGCTGCGTGGGTTGTCCGGCCCCGGCGCGAACACGCCGGCCTTGCTGGTGGACAGCCCCAGTCCGACAACGGCTTGCGCGAGAGCCACGGCGGCGGCCACCCCGTCCACCGCGGGCACGCCGAGTTTGGCCGAGATCGCCGCCGTCACTCCCGCCATCCCGGCGCAACCCAGGCAGATCACGTCGGCGCCATCCGCGCTGATGGCGCGCGCCGCTTCGTCGACGATCGCCTGCACGGCGCCAGCAGGGTCGGCGTCCACGTCTGCCGTGCTGAGGCCGCAGGCGCGCACCGAGGCGCAATGTGCGTTCAGGCCGGCAAGCAGCAACCGGTCCTCGATGGGCGGGATCGACCGGGCGAGCGTGGTGATCACCGAGAACCGCCGTCCGATCAGATGCGCGACGTGCGCGGCGCATTCGGCGATGTCGAACACCGGCACCGTCAGCATCTCGGCGAGGGCGTCGCGGCCGTGCTCGCCGAATCCGGCAAGCACGACGGCGTCGAAGTCGAAGTCGCCTGACCGGGTCAGCCGGGCCACCACGTCCATCACCCCGACCGCGGAAAGGTAGCTCTCGGCGGACGAGTCGATGGCCGCCGCGCCGAAATACGGCGACATACAGACGATCTCGGTATCCGCATGCGCCGCGGACCGCGCGGCGGCCGCGATCTCGGTAGTCATCGCGGCCGAGGTGTTCGGGTTGAGCACCAGGATTCTCATACCGGCTCCCCCACCAACGCCGGGACGCCGGCAACCCAGGTCTGTAGCACCGAACCGCGCAGCGTGACACCGTCGTACGGGCTCACCGGATGGCGGTGCCGCAGTGTCGCCGCCCGGACGGTGTCCAGGGCCCCCGGATCGAAGGCGCACAGGTCGGCCCGCAGTCCCACCGCGATCCGGCCGCGGTCGGCGTAGCCGGCCAGCGCGGCGGGGCGTTCCGACATCCACCGGCTCAGGTCGGCCAGCCCGAGGCCCCGTGCGGCGGCCTGGGTCCACACCGCGCGCGGGCTGAGTTGCAATGAGCTGATCCCGCCGAATGCCCGCCCGAAATCTCCGGCGCTCTTGAGTCGCGGCGCGCACGGCGAGTGGTCCGACACCACCAGGTCCAGGGTGCCGTCGTGCAGCGCGGACCACAGCAATTCGCGGTTGGCGCCCTCCCGGATGGGCGGGCAGCAGGCGAATTCGGTGCCACCGTCCTGGATGGCCTCGGCGGCGAATGTCAGGTAATGCGGACAGGTTTCGGCCGTCACCGGAATCCCGGCCCGCCTCGCTTCGGCCAAGCGGGACAGCACCGTGGCGCTGGAGACGTGCACGATGTGCGCCCGGGCCCCGGTCGCTGCTGCGGCGTCGATCACCAGTGCCACGGCATCGTCCTCTGCGGCGTCCGGGCGGGACGTCAGGAACGACCGATATTTCCGGCCCGTCGGCGGTGGGCCCGCGTCGATAATCCGATTGCTCTCGGCGTGGACCAGCAGCACCGATCCCAGTTCGGCGATGCGCCGCATGGCGTCGCGGAATTGTGCCGGGCTGAGGTGCGGAAAATTCGGGTTGCCCGAGTCCGCGAGAAAACACTTGAAACCGCGCACCCCGGCCTGCGCCAGGTCGGCCAGACCATCCAGGTTATCGGGCACCACCCCGGCCCAGTATCCGACGTCGACGCGGCAATTACCCGCTGCCGTGGCCTTTTTGGTGTCCAGCGCCGCGACACTGGTGGTCACGGGGTCGCAGTCCAGCGGCATGTCCACCACGGTGGTGATGCCGGCCGCGGCAGCTGCCGCGGTGGCGGTCTCGAACCCCTCCCAGTCGGTACCCGGGTCATTGATGTGGACGTGCGTATCGACGAAACCCGGCAACAGCACCACCGATTCGGGCAACCGGAGGTCTTCTGCCGCAGCGCAATCGGCATCGACCTCACCGACGAATGCGATGCGCCCACCGTCGATGCCGACCGCAGCCGGGACCTGGTGACCATCGACGAGCACCCTGCCGGCGCGCAGTACGCACTCCATCACGGTGCCCCGAATCTGTGGTGGAAATGCTCGGTGAGCTCGGGCCACACATGCGGGTCATGGCCGGGAATCAGCTGAAATCCTTTGTCGGCAGCCAGCTTCTTCAGTCGGCGGATCGGCTCGATGGTGTCCTGCGGGTCGACGCCGATGAAGCCGCCGATGGCGAGCTCGTGCTCGATGTTCTCCGTGAGGTCGGCGGCATCGAAGGCGAATACGAAACCGTCACCGCCGACGGACTGGTCGAGTTCGACGACGAAGCTCTGGTGCCCCGGTGTGTGCCCGTAGGTAGGTACCGCCGTGATACCCGGGGCGATCTCGGCTTCCCCATCGGCCAGGAGCCATTCGATGTTCGGGTCGTCAAAATCTATCCGATTGATCGCATTGCGTTCGGGCTCCGGGTGATTCGACAGCCCGTACTCGAGTTCACGACGCTGCGCGTGCACCGGGACCTTGCCGGCGAACAGCTTGAGTCCGCCGGCATGGTCATGGTGCAGATGGCTGACGGCGACGGTGTGGATCTCGTCGAAATCCACCCCGACCTCCGCCAGCCGCTGCTCGATCGGCTCGCCCGGTCCGGGCAGCACCGGGCGGTACTCGACAGTCGGGAAGAACCGCCGGTAGAGCGCCGGGTCCCGCACGAGCGCGGTGTTGAATCCCGTGTCGAGCAGTACCCAACCGCCGTCGGTCTGCAGCAGCACCCCGGGCACCGGCTCCCGCATGCGCTCCTCGGGCGGCGCGCCGTACACCGACACCGACTTCGGCAGCTCCTCCCAGCCCAGGGTCAGCAGGATGATCCGCCGCACCCCGGGCTTGCCGACCAGGGTGGCCATCAGCCGACCGAAAGGGCATTCAAGCGCAGTGAATTCGGGTTGGTGACCACGTGTGCCTGTTCGACGCCCTTGAGCCAGGGCTGGGCCACCATGAAGTCGTTCACGTCGGCGATGTTCAGCCAGCATCCGGTCTTGACGGCTTCCACACCGGCCGTGGAGAAGTCGGCCTCCGAATCGGTCGGCAGTCCCGCGGCCAGTGCTGCGGTGACCGGCGGCGCCGAGCACCCGAAGAAGTTGAGGCCGCCGTCGGCATCCCACGAGATGTGGCCCCAGGTGTACGGCGACGGCGCATCGGGCCAGCCGAGATAGGTCATGATCTCCGGCGCGGCCTGCCCGTCGGTGCCGACCCAGCCGTAGATCTCCGACGTGGGGTACGCCTGCACCTTGGCGGTCAGTCCCGCCGCGGCCAACTGGGTCTGGATCAGGTTGCCGATCAACTGGTTATCGGGGTTGCTCGAGTCGTAGCCGATGGTCACGGTCTTCTGATCGGCAGGCAGTGTGCCGGCGATACCGGACAGCGCCGACGCATCATACGGGACCGATTGCTTGCCGTACTCGGCGGCCATCATGTTCGGTGGGTAGATCTGCTCGGCCTTCTTGCCGCGCCCGAAGTACGTCTGCTTCACCAGTTCGTCGACGTCGATCGCCTGCATCACCGCGGCGCGGTTCTTGGCATCGGTCATCATGCCCTTGCGCGGGTTGATGTACGCGTAGTTCGACATCATGGTCGGCAGCGAGTAGTTGGCGAACGACTTGTTGTTCAGGTACGACTGCACCGCCGAGGACGGCAGGTCGTGCAGGATCGCCGCCACCTGGCCGTTGTTGAACTGCAGCTGTTGCGCCGACACGTCGGTGATGACGGGAAGCTCGACCTTCTCGAAATACGGCTTGGTGCCCCAGTATTCGCCGAAGGCGGCCAGCGCGTAGTGCGAACCGACCTGGGCGTCGGTCAGCACGAACGGCCCCGTGCCCAGATCGTGGGCGGTCAGATAGCCCTGCGCGTTGTCCGTGCCGGCGTTCTTCTTCAGGCCTTCGGGGCTGAGCATGCGGGGGCCGTAAGGACAAGCGAGGTAATCGAGGAACGCCGAGTTGGGCGCCTTCAGGGTGATGGTCACCCCGTAATCCCCTTGCGTGGTCACCGATTCCACGTCCTTGACCATGTAGGCCGGGCCCTGGTTGACGGCCACCCGGCGATCGAACGACGCCTTGACCGCCGCCGACGTGAACGGGGTGCCGTCGTGGAACTTGACGCCCTCGCGGAGCTTGAACGTGAACACCTTGTTGTCGGGTGACGCCGTCCAGCTCGTGGCCAGCAGCGGTTCCAGGACGGCCTTGTCGACACCGGCCTTGTATTGCAGCAGCCCTTCGTAGGTGTTGGTGGTCAGCAACAGGCCTTGGCCCGCGTAGTAGATGTCAGGGTCCGGCGGCTGCCCCGGGTCTTGCAGGAACGACAGGTGCAGCACCTTGTCGGTGGGCGCGGCGTTGGGCGTGCCGCCACCGGAATTCGAACCACCGCAACCACTCAACGCCAACATCGCGGCGGCACCGGCAGCGGCGACCCGCCAGCCTCCGCGCGCACGACCGGGGACCTTGTGGCTCTTCATCATCGGGCAGCTCCTTCGAGGGCGGGGTTGGACAATTCGGGCCGACACATATCGGAAAAGGCGGCGATGATCTCCTCGGTAGTGCGCATGGCACCGGCCTGCAGGTACTCCATGGCATCCAGGGCAGCGTCGTGGCGGTAGGTCGACGAGCCGCCGACACAGTCGGTTACGACCCGGACGTAGAAGTCACGCTGGTGCGCATCGGCGAAGGTGTAGTGCACGCAGACGTCGGTGAGTCCGCCGATGAGAATCAGCGTCGAGGCCCTCAGGCCGGACAGGACGATCTCGAAATCCGTTCCGATGAAACCGGAATAGCGGCGTTTGACGATATGGAACTCGTGGTTCGGCCCATCGAAGTCGGGCAGCAGCGCTGGATGCAGCGGCGTGCCCGGGCGGCCGTCCACGCAGTGCTCCCCCTCGGCGCCGTCGAGTTCGCGACCGAAGTCGATCCCGTTGGCGCGGTGCACCTCCTGGAAGAACACGATCGGGATTCGCGCGGCGCGGGCGGCCGCGATGAGGCGCTGCGCCCGGGCGATCCGGTCGTCGTAACCGGCCATGTGCTCGATGCCGACCAACTCGGCCGGCATGCCGCCGGACTCCTGCATGTCGACGACGACGAGGACTGGATTACCTACGATGAGCGGCTGTTTCGGCACTTAACCTCCTGTGACTGCGATACGTGGATCGGCGGCGGCCTGCAGGAGGTCGACAACCGTGTTGATGACGACATAGAGCGCGCCGAGCATCAGGGTGACGCCGGCGATCGCCGGGAAGTCCGCCACGGGAATGCTCTGCGCGACGTACTGCCCGATGCCGGGCCAGCCGAAGACCTGCTCGACCACCAACACGCCCGAAAACATCAGGCCCACTTGCAGCCCCGTCATCGACAGGGCGGCGCCGACCGAATTGCGCAGCACGTGCCTGGCCAGGATTCGGGTTTCGGACAGCCCCTTGGCGCGGGCCGTCCGCGCGTAGTCGCTGTCGATGTCGGCCAGCAGGCTGCTGCGCAGCACGCGGCCGATCGCGACGGCCGGCCCGATCGCGATGACGAATGCGGGCAGGACGAGATGGTGCGCGGCGTCGGCCACGACGTCGAGCCGCGCGTGGAGCAACCCGTCGACGGTCAGCAGGCCGGTCGGACCGGTCGGTGGATTCGGCACGGCACTGCGGCCGTTTGCCGGTACCCACCCGAGGTCTTGGTAGAAGACGATGAGGCCGAGGATGCCGAGCAGGAACATCGGCGCCGAGGAGCCCGTGAACAACACGGCCCGAAGCACATTGGCGCCGCGCCACTTCAAGGTCGTGCTGAACGCCAGCAGCACGGCCAGGGCGACGGCGATCAGCAGGCCGGCGAGTGCCAGCTCCAAGGTCGCGGGGACGAACGACGCGAGGTCGGACATCACCGCGTGCCGGGTCCGGTACGACGTGCCCAGGTCGCCGGTCGCGGCGCCTGCCAGGTAGTGCCAGAACTGGACCAGCACAGGGTCATTCAGCCCCAGCGCCGCCCGACGCGCTGCCACCGCGTCGGCCGATGCCTGCGCGCCCAACTGGGCCTTCACCGGATCCAGCGGCGAGATGTTCTGCAGGACGAACATCACTGCAGTGAGGGCGACCAGGATCGCCGCCATCGACCCCAACCGCGAGGCCACGAAGGTCTTCATGTTTCACCCACCTGTCTTCATGCGCTCATCACCAGCACCGGGTCGTCGGCCTACGTCGTCTTCATCAAGTTGCGCAGGCAATCGCCTGAGATGTTGGCGACCAGGGCCAGCACCAGCACGCCCAGTCCCGGCATGACCGGAATCCACCACTGCTGCAGGAAGTAACTCAGGTTGCGCGCAGAGTCGGCCCCGAGCTCCGGCGCGGGCGCGGCCTGCCCGAGCCCGAGAAAGGACAGGCCGGCCAGGGTCAGGATCAGCGTGCCGATGTCCAGACTGGCGGCGACCAGCGCGTTGGGGACCGCGCCCGGCAGCAGGTGCCGTCCGGCGAGCCGAAATCGGCTGACGCCGGCCAGTTTTGCGGCCTCGACGTGTGGGCGTGCGGCCAGCCGCGCCACCTCCCCGCGCACCAGCCGGGCGTAGAACGGCCACCAGACGATGGACACCGCGATGAGCGTGTGAAGGAAACTCGGCCCCAGCGCGGCGACCACGGCGATCGCCAGTACCGGAGCGGGCAGTGACAGGAATCCGTCGGTGATGCGCATCAACGTCGAATCGATCCAGCCACCGGTCGCCCCGGCGACCAGGCCAACGAGTCCGCCGAGCAGCAGGCCCAGCGCCACCACCGCCAGTGCGGCCAGCCAACTCGATCGCGCGCCGTAGAGCACCCGGGACAGGATGTCGCGGCCGACACTGTCGGTGCCGAGCAGGAACCCGTGCTCACCTGGCGCCTGCAGCGGCATCCCGACCGGGATGAGCGGGTCGTGCGGAGCCAGCAGCGGCACCGCGATCACCGCCAGCGTCAGCAGGATGACCAGGGCGAAGCCCGCTCTGTTGAGGATCGTCGAGCGCGGCTGCGGCAGGGCCAGGCGCAGTCGGCCCCGGCCTCGGGTCAGGCTCGGGGCAGGGATCGCGATGGCCATCAGCGCACCTTCTCTTCGATACACGCAACCTGGTGTGCGCCACCGGCGTTGCCCACGAGCCGGACGTCGAGTTCGTCGCCACTGCAGGCGTCGACCGCGACGGGGCACCTCGGATGGAACGCGCACCCGGTCGGCGGTGACAGCGGGCTTGCGGGTTCGCCTGGCAGGACCCGTGATTCGCGGCCGAGGTCGGGGATCGCGTCTACCAGCGCGCGGGTGTACGGATGCGTCGGGTTCCCGATGACCTGTTCGGCCGGCCCGATCTCCACGATGCGGCCCAGGTACATCACCGCGATGCGATCGGCCACCACGCGCGCCACCGACAGGTCGTGCGTCACGAACACCACGGACATGTCCAGACCGCTGCGCAGGTCCCTGATCAGGTTGAGCACCGAGGCGGCCAGCGACACATCCAGTGCGCTCGTGGGTTCGTCGCACAACAGCACAGCAGGTGGGACGACGGTGGCGCGGGCCAGCGAAACCCGTTGGCGCTGACCACCGGAAAGCTGGCCGGCGCGGGATTTCGCCACCTCTGGCGGCAGCCCGACCCGCTCGAGAACTTCGATGACGGCGTCGCGCCGCGCAGCGCGGGAGAGTTTCCGGCCCCGCAGACGCTCGGCGATCAACTCGCCAACCGACAGCCAGGGTGTGAGTGAGGCGCCCGCGTCCTGGAACACCATCTGCGGTCGCTGTTCCCCGGCCACCTCGACCGTCCCTGCGGTCGCCTTCTCCAGACCGGCGATCACCCTCAGCAGCGTGGACTTTCCCGAACCGCTCTCGCCGACGAGGGCCACCGACTCGCCGTGTCCGACCCGCAGCGTCACCCCGCGCAGCGCTTGGAGCTTGCCGCGCGGCGCCACGGTGAACGTCTTGGTCACGTCGGTCACCGTGACGGCGGCGGGCTGTTCCGTGGCAGCCGGAATGATCGGCTGTGCGGCAACAGGTTCCGCTCCGCCCTCGGGGCCGGCCGCTGGATCGTGCATCAGCTGCTCGGGAGTGAGCAGGCAGGCGCTGACCCGTCCGACACCGACGGAAGTCGGCTCGGGTGACGATTTCTCACAGTTGTCGATGGCCTGGTCGCACCGCGGACTGAATGCGCATCCGGGCAGCGGGGAAAGCGGACTCGGCACCGAACCCGGCATCGCCGCCAGCCGTCGGTCGCGGGCGGTCTCCAGCGTCAGCCGTGACCGCAGCAGTCCGCGCGTATAGGGGTGAGCGGGCGATCCCAGCACCTCGCCGGTCGGACCGATCTCGGCGATGCGGCCGGCGTAGAGCACCGCGATGCGGTCGGAAATCTGCGCCGCCACCCCGAGATCGTGGGTGATGAAGACGATGCTGCAACCGATTTCGTCGCGCAGTCGTTGCAGCAGCCTGAGTACCTGGGCCTGCACCGTGACATCGAGTGCGGTGGTCGGCTCGTCGGCGATGATGAGGTCCGGCGAGCCGGCGATCGCGATGGCGATCATCACGCGCTGCCGCAGGCCGCCAGAGAGTTCGTGGGGGTAGGCGCGCATCCGCCGAGCCGGGTCGGGGATGCCCACCGCGGTCAGCAGGCGCAGCGCTTCGTCGTCGCTGCCCGCGGCCTCGGCAACCTGCTTCCCGATCCGCATGGTCGGATTGAGGGACGTCATCGGATCCTGGAACACCGCGCCCAGCTCGAGACGGCGCACCCTGCGCAACGCCTTCGGGTCACCGTGCACCATGTCCGAGCCCGCGACCGAGATGCTGCCGTCGATCCGGGCGGACGCCGGCAGCAGCCCGAGCATGCCGAACCCCAATACGCTTTTCCCCGAACCTGATTCACCCACCAAACCGAGGATTTCGCCGCGCTCGACCGTCAGCGAGACGCCGCGCAGCGCATGTACCGCACGCCCGCTGCGCTGGAACGTGACATGCAAGGCCGCCACGGTCGCCACCGCGTCGAGTTGCGACGACGGCGACGGAGCCACCTGCGAGGCGTCCACCACAGATACCGCGGTGCCCATGCGTGCCCTCCTGCGTTCTGATCGCCATGCCTGGGCAAGTACGTCACCGCTGGCCTGTCAGTTGACAGTTTTCCCCCCGGATCAGCCCGCATGGTGTCGCCGAAGTAAGCACGATGTAAGCAACTGACGGCCGTAGGTAACCGGCCCATATCGCAGGTTTCTGTCGCGTGACAGATACTGGCCGCCGGTATCGATGACCGCCGCCGTGGACCACGATGAATGGATGTCGACTACCCGCACAGGAAGGCCTCGACTGCGGACACAGCGACGCCCGGGCATCACCGCACGAGACGAAATCCTCGATGCGGCAAGCGAATTGTTCACCACCTTGGGATACACGGGTACGTCGACGCGAACCATCGCCGATTCGGTCGGCATCAGACAGGCCTCGCTGTACCACTACTTCAAGACCAAGGACGACATTCTGTGCGCCGTGCTGGGCCAAACCGTCACGCCGACACTGACATTCATCCCGAGCCTGCTGAGCGCGATGCCGACGTTGACCGCCACCGAACACCTCCACGCCCTGGCCGCCTTCGACGGAGATCAATTACTCGGTGGCACTTGGAATCTGGGAGCGCTCTACCTGCTTCCCGAACTGCGTGCCGATCGCCTGGAGCCGTTCTGGTCCGACCGCGAACGCCTGCGACAGCACTATCTGATGCTGAGCCGCGCAGTACTCCAGCGGACGGGCGTCCATCCGGCAGCCGCCGATCTGCCGTTTCGACTGGTCGAATCGCTCGTCAACATGTGGTCGGTGCCGCATGGGCCCGATCGGTCCGACCTGCCCATGCAGGTCGCTGATGCCGGCGTGCGCGTGCTGGGCGTCCTCGACGCCGAGACACCGGCGCTACGCCGACGAACCAGGCAGGTCATCGAGCTGCACATCGGCCCCCGATAGCCTCATAGTGTGTTTCACGTACTGAACATCACTTACACGCAACCGTTGGACATCGTCGACCAGTCGCGCCCGGCGCACCTGGAATGGCTCGGCAAGCTGGTCGAAGAGCGCCGCATCCTGCTCGCCGGCCGACTGGAGTCCCAGGGCGGCGCCGTACTGATCGCCTCGGACATGTCAGCCGAGGAGGCCGACGCGCTCACCGCCGGCGACCCGTATGTGCACGCCGGCGTCGCCTCCTACGAGCGCGTGAGCTTCAATGCCGGTTTCCGCGCCGCTGGGCTCTAGCCGGAAATTCACAGCCGGATCCGGGATTAGTTCGGCGCCGGCCGCCGTTGAGTGTGGTCAGGGCCAGACGTATTGCCCCACATTTCGTTACCTTCGCTAATCTTTGTAGCGGGTAACCGCCGCTAGGCAAGCCGAGAATGAAGAGGACTGACAAGCATGACCACGACCGTTTCCGCCTACGCCGCGACCTCAGCGACCAGCCCGCTGACCAAGACCACCATCGAGCGCCGTGACATCGGCCCGCACGACGTGGCATTCGACATCAAGTTCGCGGGCATCTGTCACTCGGACATCCACACCGTCAAGTCCGAATGGGGCCCGGCCAACTACCCCGTCGTACCCGGCCACGAGATCGCCGGTGTCGTCACTGCCGTCGGCTCCGAGGTGACCAAGTACAAGGCGGGCGACCACGTCGGCGTCGGCTGCTTCGTCGACTCCTGCCGCGAGTGCGAGAACTGCCTGGCCGGCCTGCAGCAGTACTGCACCGGCAAGGGCGGCAACATCGGCACGTACAACGCCACCGGCCGTGACGGCACCCCCACCTACGGCGGCTACAGCACCGCCATCGTCGTCGACGAGAACTACGTGCTGCGCATCCCGGACAGCATCCCGCTGGACAAGGCCGCGCCGCTGCTCTGCGCAGGCATCACCCTGTACTCGCCGCTGCGGCACTGGAACGCCGGCCCCGGCAAGAAGGTCGCCATCGTCGGCCTCGGCGGACTGGGCCACGTCGGTGTGAAGCTCGCCGTCGCGATGGGCGCCGAGGTCACGGTGCTGAGCCAGTCGCTCAAGAAGATGGAAGACGGCCTCCGCCTCGGTGCGCACCACTACTACGCCACCAACGACCCGCAGACGTTCAAGACGCTGGCCGGCACCTTCGACCTGATCATCAACACGGTGTCGGCGAACCTCAACATGGGTGCCTACCTGAACCTGCTCAAGTCCGACGGCACGCTTGTCGAGCTCGGCGCCCCGGAGAAGCCGCTGGAAGTGCCGGTGTTCCCGCTGATCGGCATGCGTCGCACCCTCGCCGGTTCGTTGATCGGCGGCATCCCGGAGACCCAGGAAATGCTGGACTTCTGCGCCGAGCACGACGTCACCCCGGAGATCGAGATCATCGAGGCGTCCTACGTCAACGAGGCCTACGAGCGTGTGATCGCCAGTGACGTGCGGTACCGCTTCGTGATCGACACCGCGACCATCTAGCCGCGGGTTCTCTCGTCAGCGCCGAGGATTGCGGTCAAATACTGGCCGCGATCCTCGGCGTAACGCGTTATCGGCCGTCGGCGCCAGGGCGGACGTCGGGCAACTGGTCCATACCGGCCAAGGGCCACCCCGCGGCGGCCAGTTTGGCCGCCACCCGCGCGATGTTCTCCGGTCCGGCGTCATGGTGGGTGACGTCGGCGATGAACTCGGCGATGTCGTCGCGCTCGATGGGATCGTCGACGTCTGCGGGTGCTGCGGCCTCGGCGATATTGCGCACCACGTCGGCGACTTGCTCCTCGGTGAGCGGAGTGGCCCGCAGCAGCGCGAGCAGCGGTACCCGGTCGGGACCCGGGACCCCTTCCGGGTAGCCGGCACGCAGCCAATTCAGAACCGAGATCAGCAGCGACTTCGTCGACACCCGGTAATTTTCGCCGTTGCCGGGTCAACTCACCACCGGACGCGCCGACATCTGGGCGGTGAAACAATCCCACTGAGCACAACCAGTGGCCAGGCACCGCCGTCCCGGCATCCTCGGCACAGTGACCCGCGTTATCCGCTTCAACGCCTTCGACATGAACTGCGTCGCCCACCAGTCCCCCGGCCTGTGGCGCCATCCAGAAGATCAGTCCTGGCGGTACAAGGACATCACCTACTGGACCGAACTGGCGAAGTTGTTGGAGCGCGGTCGTTTTGACGGCCTCTTCATCGCCGACGTACTCGGCACGTACGACGTGTACGGAGCAAGCGATGAAGCAGCCATCCGCCAGGCAGCACAGATCCCGGTGGGCGACCCCATGCTGCTGGTGTCGGCGATGGCACTCGTAACCGAGAACCTGGGGTTCGGCATCACCACCGGGACCGGATTCGAGCATCCATATCCCTTCGCCCGGCGGATGTCGACGCTGGATCACCTGACCAACGGTCGTATCGGCTGGAACGTCGTCACCGGATATCTGCCTGCCGCCGCGCGCAACATGGGCCAGACCGATCAGCCCGCGCACGATGCGCGCTACGACCATGCCGACGAGTACCTCGAAGTGCTCTACAAGCTGTGGGAGGGCTCCTGGGAGGACGACGCGGTGGTTCGCGACGCCGAACGCGGGGTCTTCACCGATCCGGCAAAAGTGCACCACATCGGCCATGCCGGAACACATTTCAGCGTCCCCGGCGTCCATCTGGCCGAACCCTCGCCGCAGCGCACACCGGTCATCTACCAGGCCGGCTCCTCGCCGCGCGGGGTCCGCTTCGCCGCGGAGAACGCCGAAGCCATCTTCACCGCCGCCCCCACCAAAGCCATTCTGCGCGAGACGGTTTCGACGATTCGCGCCGAACTCGAATGGGCGGGCAGGGATCCGTACTCGGCGAAGATCTTCAACCTCACCACCATCATCACCGGCGCCACCGACGAAGAAGCGTACGCCAGGCACGCCGAGTATCTGGCGTACGGCGATCCCGAAGGCGCGCTGGTGTTCATGTCCGGGTGGATGGGTGTCGACCTGGCGCAATTCGGACTCGACGAGCCGATCGGCAACGTCGATTCCAACGCGATCCTGTCCGCGGTCAAGGCCTTTCAGTCCGCCTCGGACAAGGGCGGCGAGTGGAAGGTGCGCGATATCGCCGAGTGGGGTGAGATCGGTGGCATGGGACCGCGCATCGTCGGATCCGGCGTACACGTCGCGGGCACCCTGCAGGAGTGGGTCGAGGAAACCGACGTCGACGGCTTCAACCTGGCATATGCGATCACGCCCGGCTCGTTCGCCGAGTTCATCGAACATGTCGTGCCGGTGCTCACCGAGCGCGGCGCCTACCAGTCGGAATATGAGCCGGGCAGCCTGCGCAACAAGCTGCTGGGCAACGGGGATCGTCTGGCCCGCGAGCACCGCGGCGCCAGTTACCGTGTGGGCGGCCCGAATTCGACGATCATCGAGCGCCCGTCGACTGTGCCGTCGTCCTCGGCGTCGACGGCTGCGCAACCCGCGCGGGGCCGATAGCACTCGCCGACGAGGAAAGGACTCTTCACGGGATCGGCGGGTTTTCGCGTCTGCTCTCGACGAACCGGCGACAATCACCTGCATGTCCGACGAGCCGCTAGACGTCCTGCGACGCTGGGAGCTCGCCGGTGGCATCTGGCGGATCATCGGCCGCAGCGCGCACGAACTGACCATCGGGTTGTTCCAGTGCGACGGCGGCGAACGCGTCGACGTGATCCGCTCCGGTGACGCCGCACTGCTCGCCTTCGTCGGCGACCGGGAGTCCAACGCGGACTGACCCGCCCGGTTGACGGAATTTACCGTCACGCACTAATACTTTGATCATGACGTCCACTCGCCGCCGTGCTCCGCTGACCCAGTTGGCCCTTGCCGGCGTGGCCATCGCCCTGCTGCCGACGGGCGTCGCGCATGCCGATCCGGAACCGCCGCCAGCTCCGGTACCCGTGTCCGCCGGCGTCACCGGCGTCCTCAATGACTGGCAGAAAGCCGTATGTGCGCCAGGCAGTTTCAACCAGGACGATCCCGCCATCGCCGCCCGCGACTGGCCGGGCGCAGTCCGTGCGGGCACCTGCGCGAGCGCGGTGAACCCCGGGCTGACCAACGGCTTGTGGATCTCGCAATGGACCGCCAACAGCGACATGACCTCGGCACTACAGCGCAATTTCATGGCCCTGTTCGCCTCCGCGGTCAGCGATCAGACCGCGATCATCACCTTCGCGGTGGCCAGCCCTGAGGCCCGCAAGTCCCTTGAGCCGCTGACCAAGTTCGGCTTCGCCATCCAGCCGGTGCCGCCGCTGGCCTGACGGCCGTGGTCCGGACCGAGTACCGGCCGCGACCGCAACGCGGTGGCGGCAAACCGGCCCGAAAATCGCCGTGCGGTTGCACTCGCGAACAAGCGGGTTCTTAGAAGTCCCAGTCCGAATCTTCGGTGTTGACGGCCTTGCCGATGACATACGACGAACCCGAGCCCGAGAAGAAGTCGTGATTCTCGTCCGCGTTCGGCGACAGCGCCGACAGGATCGCCGGGTTCACATCGGTCTCGTCGCGCGGGAACAGCGCTTCGTAGCCGAGGTTCATCAGGGCCTTGTTGGCGTTGTAGCGGAGGAACTTCTTGACGTCCTCGGTCAGCCCGACGCCGTCGTACAGGTCCTGCGTGTACTCGACCTCGTTGTCGTAGAGCTCGAACAGCAGCTCGTACGTGTAGTCCTTGAGCTCGGTCCGCTTGGCCTCGTCGACCATCGCCAGACCACGTTGGTACTTGTAGCCGATGTAGTAGCCGTGCACCGCTTCGTCGCGGATGATCAGCCGGATCATGTCGGCGGTGTTGGTGAGCTTGGCCCGCGAGGACCAGTACATCGGCAGGTAGAAGCCGGAGTAGAACAGGAAGCTCTCGAGCAGCGTCGAGGCCACCTTGCGCTTGAGCGGCTCGTCACCCTTGTAGTACTTCATGACGATCTCGGCCTTGCGCTGCAGGTTCGGATTCTCCTCCGACCAGCGGAACGCCTCGTCGATCTCGACGGTCGAGCACAGCGTCGAGAAGATGTTGCTGTAGCTCTTGGCGTGCACCGACTCCATGAAGGCGATGTTGGTGTAGACGGCCTGCTCGTGCGGGGTCAGCGCATCGGGGATCAGGCTGACGGCGCCGACGGTGCCCTGGATGGTGTCCAGCAGCGTCAGGCCAGTGAAAACGCGCATGGTGAGCTGCTTTTCACTGTCGGTCAGCGTGCCCCACGACGGGATGTCGTTGGACACCGGCACCTTCTCGGGCAACCAGAAGTTACCGGTCAGCCGGTCCCAGACCTCGGCGTCTTTCTCGTCCTGCACGCGGTTCCAGTTGATCGCGGAGGCCCGGTCGATCAGCTTCATACCTTCAGACACCGTGACCCCGTTTCAAGCTGGAACTCTGTTTGCCGGATCGGCACCACCGACACTACCCCTGGTACCTGCCGTCGCCGAACACCGCAAGACATGGTGTTTTCGTGTCGCGTTCACCGGACCGATTCAGCGGATGAATTCGTACTCCGACGACCGGAATTTCCGGGTCTCGAGCCAGTACTGCCAGGTCATGCCGCTCCACAGGGTGCGATTGACCCCGTGCTCGTCCATGTACCAGCTGTGGCAACCACCGGTGCTCCACACCGTGCCGGCCAGATTCTGCTGCAACTCGGCGTTGTACTCGTCCTGTGCGCGCCGGCTCGGCATCAGCGCGGCGGCGCCCGCCTTGTCGGCGGCGGCGATGGCCTGCGCGGCGTAGCGGATCTGCGACTCGATCATGAACACCACCGAGTTGTGCCCCAGCGCGGTGTTCGGCCCCAGCAGGAAGAACAGGTTCGGCATGTTCGACACCGTGATGCCGCGGTGGGCCGCCATGCCCTCGCGGTTCCACCGGTCGACCAGATCCTCTCCCCCGAGGCCCTTGATGTCGACGTAGGTGTACGAGTCGGTGACGTGAAAACCGGTGCACCACACCACCACATCGACGGGATGTTCGACGCCGTCACGGGTGACGATGCCGTCGGCCGTCATCCGCTCGATGCCCTCGGTGAAAACCTGGGTCTTCGGGTTGGCGATACCACGGTAGTAGTTGTCGGAGTTCAGGATTCGCTTGCAGCCCGCCACGTAGTTCGGCGTCAGCTTTCGACGCAGCTCGGGGTCCTTGATGCTGCGGTTGATGTTCCATTTACCCAGCAGCTCACCGATTTTGAGCAGTCGCGGTTGCTTGGTCATCGCGAAGCCGACGCCTTCGTGAATCCAGTAGATGGCGTCCCGCATCAGCGCCCGGGTGCCCGGCACGCGGCGGAAGGCGTTCTTCATCCACTCCGGGAAGGCGTTGTTGGGCCGCGGCATGACCCAGGCCGGGGTGCGCTGGTACAGGTGCAGTTCGGACACCTGGTCGACGATCGCGGGCACGATCTGAATGGCACTGGCGCCGGTGCCGATGACCGCGACGCGCTTGCCGGTGATGTCGACGCTGTGGTCCCACTGCGCGGAATGGAAAGTGGCACCGGCGAATTGGTCGCTGCCCTCGATATCGGGCACGGACGGGATGTGCAGTCCGCCGGCCCCGGAGATCAGAAATTGCGCGACGTACTCCTGGCCGTGGCCGTCGTAGATGTGCCAGCGCCGCTCATCTTCGTCCCAGTGGGCACGGTCGACGTGGGTGTTGAACCGGATGTTCCGGCGGAGGTTGTGCTTGTCGGTCACGCTCTTGAGATAGTCGAAGATCTCGGGCTGGAACGACCACATGTGCGTCCAGTCGGCCTTCGGTTCGAACGAGAACGAGTACATGTGCGACGGGATGTCACATGCGCAGCCGGGGTAGGTGTTGTCACGCCAGGTGCCGCCGACCTCGTCGGCCTTCTCCAGAATCAGGAAGTCGCGCGCGCCGAAGCCCTGCTTGCGAAGTGCGATGCCCATGCCCAGCCCGGAGAAGCCGGACCCGATGATCACCGCCCGCGTCACGATCGGCTCGGTGCGGACCTCAATGTCGGCAGACTGCTCGGAGACCGTCATGAACCTCCTCTTTCCTGGGAACGGCGGTACCGGATATTTCACAGTGTCCGGTCAGGCCGCCCGGGTGTCAACGCACCAAGGTTGCTGAGGACGGCTCAGCCAACCGACTCTTCGCGTCGCACCGCGTCGTGCACCGGCAGGTCCAGGTCGAACCGGATACCGAGCAGCCTGGCGGTGCCGTTGATGGCGCCGATCATGATCGTGGTCATGTGCGCGACGAACTGGTCGCGAGGTAGCCGACGCGGAGTTTCGTCACTGCCGCCCAGCCACCAGTCGGTCGCCGACGCAGCGGCACCGAACAGCGTGAACGCCGCGAGCTCGAAGATGCTGGAGTCCAGGTCCATGTCCTTGAGCTCACCGCTGATCATGGCGGCGATGGCGAGGGTGATGTCGCGGCCCCGGTTGACGGTCGTCATCGCGGCGGCGGACTGGTCGGCGAACCGGCCCTGCAGCAGGAATCGCACCACGTTGGGATGCTGGTCGACCAGGTCCACATAGTGTTCGACGGCCCGGCCGATGATCTGCCCGGTCGAATCGTTCTCGATGTCGATGGACGGAATGACGGCCGCCCACAACATGTCCCGCATCCGCTCGCCGATCTGCGAGAACATGTCGGACTTGTCGGCGAAGTGCCGGTAGATCTTGGGCTTGGCGGTGCCGGCCTCTTCGGCGATCTCCCGCACGCTGACGTTGGGGCCGAGCCGGTCGATCGCGCGGAACGCGGCGTCGACGATCTCTTCGCGGACCTTGAGTCGGTGTTCGCGCCAGCGCTCGCTGCGGGCGTCCACCTTTTCGGGCGCACCCTTGGGCGGACTGACCTTCACCTGCACGGTGACCGACGGAACATTCACGCCCGGCACACCAGGAACTTTCACCCCGGCCTGGATGCCGGTGCGTGGAAGAGATGGCCTGCGCACCCCGCCACTGTACCGGGCCGGGCAAATCTGACCTGCTCAGACCGCTCGGCGCGGCGAACCTCACATTCGCCGGCGCGTGATCGCACCCAGCCGACAGCCAGCCTTCGCGCGTAGCATCGGCCTCAGGCACCGCCTGAAAGTACCGGCCGGACAGGGAACTTGATCACATGGCGCAGCGGTACGACGTCATCGTCGCCGGCGGAGGTCCGGCCGGATCGGCTGCCGCATGGCAGGCCGCACAGACCGGCGCGAGCGTGCTCGTCCTCGACAAGGCCACGTTCCCGCGCGACAAGCCGTGTGGCGACGGGCTGACCGCCCGCGGGGTCAGCTATCTGCAGAACATGGGCCTCGCGAAACAGGTCGCCGAGTTCCACCGGATCGATCGAGTCACGGTGTTCAGCCCACACCGATGGGAGCTGTCATTCCCGCGCCGGCCTGGCATGCCGGACCACGGCTGCACCGTCAGCCGTACTCACTTGGATGCCCTGCTGCTCGGTCATGCCGCTGCCGCGGGCGTGGAAGTGCGACAGGGCGCCGAGGTGGCCGGCCCGCTGCTTGACGGCGACGGCCGCGTCACCGGTGTGGTCCTCAAGGATGGCGAGCCGGTTCACGGCGACGCCGTGATCGCCGCCGACGGCGCCTACTCCCCGCTCAAACGGGCGTTGCACGTCGAGTCGGACTTCCACGGCTATTCCGCCATCGCCATTCGCGCCGAGATGCCGGCCGACCGCGCCGACTCCGATGCCCTCGAGATCTATCTCAAGCTGATGTTCGACGGTGATCAGCTTCCCGGTTACGGCTGGGTTTTCCCAATGGGCAACGGCGCCTTCAACATCGGGCTGGGTTACGTCAACAGCTACCGGAATTGGCAGGCCATCAACGCCACCCGGTTTCTCGGCGACTTCCTGCAGACGCTGCCACGCGACTGGGCGCTGCCCTCGATCGACGAGTTGAAGAAGAACAGGAGTGTCCGGGCCTGGCGCCTGCCGATGGGTTTCACCGCATGGCCACCGTGGCGGCCCGGCATCTTGTTCGCCGGCGACGCGTTGGGCGCCGGCAAGCCGGCCTCCGGTGCAGGCATCTCCAAGGCACTCGAATCCGGTTTGGCCGCAGGTGAATGCGCCGTCGCGACACTCCTGAACGCCGGTCCCGACAACTTCACCAATTACCAGCAGCGGATCGAGGCCGCGTGGGGCCGCGAATACCGGCGTGGCCGCTTTTTCCACAAGCTCGCCGGTATTCCGTGGGTGGCCGACGCCGGCCGCAGAGCGGTCGACAGCCGTGTCTTTCGCGATGTGCTGCTGAAGTCGCTGTACAAGAAAGCCGAGGGGCCGGCACATACCTGACTACGCCGCCGGCCGGGCACCCTTCCCCGACTGCGCGTGATCGGCCTTCGCGCTGGCAAGCGTGCTGGATTTGGTTGCGCCCCCGGTGGATTCGCTTCGCCGTTCATCGGCTTTGGCGGCCGGTGCGGCGGGCGCGGCCGGCGCGGCGTTGGTATCTGCGTGACCAGGTCCGGCGGGCTGCTGTCGCTGCCCGCGGGTCTGCCGCACCGGCGCGACGGAGTCTGCCGCTGGTCGCGCCGCTTGTCCGCGCTTCGCCGGTTTCCCGCGCGAGGCGCCCGGTGACGACGAGGCCACTGGTGACGACGGGGCCGCTGCCGTCGCCCCGGCGGAAGCCGAGACCGAGACGGAACCCGCCTCCGAGTTCACCGACTTCGCCGGTGCCAGCCGAGTTGTCGTCACCGAGAGGCGACTTCCGATGGTCGGCAACGACACCTGGGGTGTTACCGCCGAGACGACGGACGGGAGTGCGGTGCTCGGCGGCGTCGCCGACGTCGGCTTCTGTCCCCCGACCACCTGCAACAGCTTGGCCACCGGACGGGTGACATTCGTCAGCGCCGCAGTCAGGTTGACCACCGACTGCCGAATCGCCTTGCTCAGCGGTGAGTTGTCTACGGACTTCGCAGGGTGATCGGTGGTGGGTGTGGCCGGTTCGGTGGCATCTACCGTCGGTTGCGGCAAGGTCGGCGTGTAGCTGCCGGTACGGAGAATCTGCATTGACTGCGCGAACGCCCCGGGCAGTTCTTTTAGAGCGGCAGTGATCTTGGCCTGTGGCGTGGTCCAGCTGAACTGTTTGACCTGGCTGGGATCCGCGGTGCGGTCATAAGCGCTTTCGATGATGACGCGCAGGACCGGGTCCATGGCGTCGACAAGGCGCTGTGCCCCGATCAGGGACGCGGCAAGGCGCAGCGGCGCGAGCAGCGGCAGGCGCTGCGGGAAGGTCACGTACGTGGTGTTGCCGACGGTGGTGCTGACCGTGTTGGAACTGGTCTTGGGCTCCAACGCATAGCCGGGAAGGACATGTTCGAACATGATGCCCAGGACGGCGTTGACGACGGCCAGCGGGTTGAAATACGCAGGGAAATCAGCGAATCCGTCGTACTGATTCTGGTAGACCGTGGTTTGGAATGGGCTGTCAGACGGCCCCGGTCGCCCGAACGGAAACAGATCACCGAGAATCGGCATGCGATTCCACGCGGTGAAGCGCGACAGGATTCCGCCGTTCGGCTGGTACGGGTCGCCGATGAGGGTGAAGGTGTAGTCGCCCGCGTGGGCAACATAGGTCGGGTCCTTGGCCATGTGGGCGCGCGCGATCTCGGCGACCTCCGCGCCCTGGGACATGCCGAGGATGGTGATCTTCTGACCAGATGCCTGTTTGGCGATGTCCTGCTCGAGATATCCGGCACCTATGCGTTCGGACTGCTTCAGCGAGTGCGGCCAGTAGGGAACGCCAGACAAACCCGGCAGCGCGGAGATGATCGGCCATTCGATGTTGATCTGCCCCGGGTATGGCACGACATGGAATGAATCTCCTTGCGGGACAGTCGTTCCGTAGAAGAACAGCGGGATGCTCAGCCCGAAGGGGTCGAAGGATCCCCCGATGCCGATCGTGGTGTCGACGAGCCGTACCGCGGCTTGCGACACGATCGGAGCGGCCGGCGTCGACACACCGACCACTGCCGTCGCGGCGATACCGACCGCGACACCCCTCGCCAAGACCGTGGTCGTCCACCGCGATGATTGCCATTGTTGTGTTGAGTTGACCCCCATAGCCGCAGGACGCTATAGCAATCACAGGTTCCGAACAAGACCTCTTTTTAAAAACAAGAACTCTTGTCAAACCGCTGCGCGAACAGGATGCACCGAGGTATGGCCCAGATTTCGATCAGCGCAACGAGGCGGTGATCCCCGCCCTGACCACCGCCATGAAGCTCGTGAGATTCCCGATGAGAGTGTCGATGCTCGGCCGCGATTCAGCGTCGGGCTCGTAGTCGTGCAGCCAGTCGGCAACCGCCTCGAACAGACCGCCGACGGTCAGGACCGCCAGCGCGTGGAAGTCGAGCATGGCGTTGTCCGCGATCTCCGGGAACTCGCGACGTCGCCATAATTCTTCGACAAACGTTGCGGTCCAACGCCGATTCTCGCGGCGCTGACGCTCGACCCGTGGGGAGATGCCCGCGCATTCGCCGAACGCCACCACCGCGATCCTAGGGTCGTCGACCAGGGCGTGGGCGAACGCCGACAGCAGCCGCTCGACCATTTCGTCGTTGTCAGCGGCGGAGTCCTCGAGGATCTCGACAACGCGCCGCTCGATTCGCTCGGCGATCTGACGGAGCAACTCGATGTAGCAGTCTTCTTTGCTCTCGAAGGTTTCGTAGAACGCCTTGTTCCCCACGAACGCGTTCTGGCAGATCTGCTCGATCGAGGTGTTCGCGTAACCGTCGCGGGCGATCAGCTCGAATGCGGACGCCAGCAGTTGTTCCCGGCGATGGATTCGGCGCTGCTCGGCGTCGAGACCGCGGATCGTGCGCGGGCCCCGCGATGTCGCGGATCGTGCCGTGGTGGTGCCTTTGTCTGTGCCCGCCGACGGTCTGCCCATGGCCTGGGAGTGTAGTGGCGCTGAGCAAACGCGACGGGTTACGCCGCCTCAGCGTCGGCCACGCTGCGCCTTGCCCGGCTTTCGGGCAACCTTGCCTGTCGCAACCTTGCCCGCCGCGGCCCGCGCGGCCTGCTTGGCGAGGGTCTTCTCCCGCGCGCTGCGTTTCGGCGCCGGCTCGGCCTGGCCGCGAGACGAACTGGCCTTGCGGCCCCGCACGATGCCGATGAACTCCTCGACCAGCTCCGGCTGTTGCCCCTCCGGAAAGGCGAGTGCGACGGGGCAGGTGGGAGCGTCGGTGATCGGCCGGTAGGTGAGGTCCTTGCGGTGATACAGCCGCGCGAGTGACTGCGGCACGATAAGCGCCCCCATCCCCGCGGCGACGAGTTCTATTGCGCCCTCGGTGGTTTCGGGCCGGTGGTCGACAGGGAGGCCGGGAGCGTCTGCCCACGCGACCACGTGGTCGCGTGGCACGAGGATCGGCTCGCCCGCGAGGTCCGCGGCGGCGATCTCGTCGGCCGCGGTGAGCACGTGATCGGTCGGCACCACCGCCACCGTCGTCTCCTCATACAGCGAGATGACGGCCAGCCCGGTCGTATCCGCCGGCAGCCGGAGCAGCGCCACGTCGACGGCGCCCGCACGCAGCGCGTCGGCCGCGTCTGCCGCGGTGACGGGGTGCAGCACCAGCGCTGCCTCCGGATACCGCTCGGTCCAGATCCGCGCCCACTTCGCGGGCGTCCCGCCGGGGACGTACCCGAGAGTCAATGAGGCCGACGAGGACGGTGTCACGGCATCACGCTACCCAAACGCGCGTCGGGTGGGTCATTGTCAGCACCGATAATTGAGGCATGACCGGGCTCGGCATCTTCACGTTCCATCTCGTCGACATGCCCGTCACGGCGACAGTGCCGCTGCTGCGTCGACCACCGCAGCCCGGCCGGGGTGTCGGGGCTGCGCTACGCCGAGTGCCTGTCGTTGATGTGGCTCGGCGCTCCGACCATCACGAGATCCAGCGTCGAAAACTCCATCTCGCGGATCGTACGGGGTTACCGCATCGACGTACCGATAGGCTGATGCCCATGAGCAGGCCCAACGCGCAGTCCATGAAACCCGCCACCGCGGCGAAGAAGCTGGACGTGTACTTGCCCGCGACGCCTGCGGAGTTCCAGGAGAACGCGATCACCCGCGCCGAGCTCGCGGCCCTGCAGGCCGACCCGCCCGAGTGGCTCAAGGACCTCCGCAAGAACGGGCCGCACCCCAAGAACCTCGTGGCGGCCAAGTTGGGCGTCTCGATCGCCGGCCTCGCGCGCGGCGGCGTCGAGAAGGCGCTGACCACCGAGGAGATCGACGCGCTGATCGAGGAGAAGCCGGACTGGCTGATCATCGAACGAGAGAGCTACCAGCAGGTGCTGCGCGAGCAGCGGCGGATCAAGGCGCTGCACGCGGATCAGGCTCGCGAAGGCTGACGGACCGGTAGCCACCGGCCACCGGTCCTCACCGCGATACTCACCAGAGGTCGAAGCCGACGTTGGTGTTGGGATGGTGGCTGCTGAAGTTGTGGTTGATCCAGTAGTTCTTGGCGAGAAAGCCGGTGACGCCAGTGTTTGCGACATCGGTGTTGGTCTTCGAGTTGTTGACCTCGTAGGTGGCGGTGGGGCCGCCGACGCCGACCCGGTAGGCGGTGCAGATCGAGTGAATCGCCCTGTGGGGCAACAGCTGTCACGGTCTCGGTCGCACCGGGCGCGAGGAGCTTCCGGGGTCCGTCAACCCAGGAGCCGTTGGGACTCGTCCCGTCATTGAGCAGAAACTGAACCTTGTCGGTGTGGTTGGTGATCGTCATCGCGATGGTCGGCTCACCGGGATGAGTGACCGGCATGGTTCCGGCGTGGGCGATCGCGGCGAGGGACAGCGCGGCGGCGATCCCTGTTCCGGCGGCGGCGATACGAGCCGTCGTGATTTTCATGGGGCCTCCTGCGCGTGAATGTTGTTATCCGAGAAGGCGGTTGGTCCGTCTCTCTGACACCGACGACTATGCCGCGAATGGCGACGAGTCGGATTCCCCCGATCAGGCCATCTACCGGAGGAATCGCTTTCCACCGATCGGTGGACATCCCGGACCCGCCGGGGCCACGCTGGTCTGCTTTGGTAGAGCCGATGGCTGACACTCCGAACTCTCCGCTGGGCATCGCCACGTTCAACGTCAACGGGATCAGGGCGGCGCGCCGTCGCGGCTTCGACGCGTGGCTCGCCAACCGCGGGCTCGACGTGGTGGCCCTGCAGGAGTTGCGCTGCCCGCCCGAGCAGGTCGGCGCGTTCGACGGTTATCGCGCGGCAACCGACTGCGGCTCGATCCCCGGCCGTAACGGCATCGCGATCCTGACGCGCGAAGCGCCGTCGGATGTACGGAGCTGGATCTCGCATCCCCCGCGCACCCGGGGCCTCGGGACATTTGCGAACGAGGGACGGTACCTCGAGGTCGACCTCTCGAACGCTCCCCTCACAGTGGCGTGCCTCTACCTGCCGAAGGGTGGCCTGCCCGCGCACCTGCAGCGCCCCGGCGGCATGCGCGACCTGCCTGACGGCGGCGCCAAGTACGACCGGAAGATGCGCTTCCTCGGGGCGTTCGCGCGTGAACTGAGCCGGAACCGCCGCGCGGCACTCGCGGCGGGCCGCGAGTTCCTCCTGCTCGGCGACCTGAACCTGGCCCATCTTCCGCACGACGTGACCAATTGGCGGCCCGCACAGAAGATGGAGGGCTTCCTTCCTGAGGAACGGGCCTGGCTGGACGCACAGATCGGGCCGCGCACGCTCGTCGACGTGGTGCGGACGCTGCACGGCGACCGCCCTGGGCCGCTGTCCTGGTGGAGTTGGGCAGGCGAGTCGTTCGTCAAGGACGTGGGCTGGCGGATCGATCACCACCTGGCCACCCCGCGGCTCGGGCGGACCGCCGTGTCGGTGACCGTCGACAAGGAAGCCGAACCCGGCGCGCGGCTCTCCGACCACGCGCCCGTCGTCGTGCGGTACGCCTTCCCCTGAAGATGGCCTGAAGGCCGTCGACGTCGGTACTTCGTCACGCATGCGATGAGTTATACGCAGACCGGCTGTCTAACCCTGTGACGGCACCTGCGACCAGGCGCCGCAGACCCCAGGAGCTGCCCGATGCACGCCATGATCATCGTCCACCTGCCCGTCGCCGACGTCGCACGCTCGCGGCAGTTCTTCACCGGCCTCGGCTATCCGCTCAATGAGACCTTCAGCAGCGACAACGCCGTGACCCTGGTGCTGGGCGAGAACCAGTTCGCGATGCTGACGCAGCGCGATGTCTTCGACTCCCTGCACCCTGCCGAGACTGCCGACGCGTCCAAGACGAAGGAGTGCGTCGTCTGTCTGGGTGTCGACAGCCGCGAGTGCGTGGACAGGCTCGTGGACGGCGCCATCGCCACGGGCGCCACACCGGGCGATACCGACGACGAGGACTTCATGTACGGCCGCAGCTACCACGACCTCGACGGCCACTCCTGGCAGATCTTTTGGATGGATCCCGCCGCCGCCTGAACGCCGAATGGCCTCAGTGGCCCCCGCGCACACTTAGCAATGTGAGGGCGGCAGCCACCTCGATCGGGTTGCGGGCGAAGGGTTTCGGCAGCAGTTCGTCGATGCGGGCGAGACGCCGGTCGATGGTGTTGCGGTGGGTGTACAGCCGTTCGGCGGTGCTGGTGCGGTTAAGTCCCTCGTCCACGTAGGTAAGCACCGTCTGGTGCAACACCGGGCTGGCGTCCTTCAATTCACCGAGCACGTCCGCGACGAACTGGTCGGCCGACGACAGATCCGTGGACAACAGATCCACGAGGTGGACGTCTTCGTAGCGCACGATCGACAGCCCCGAGTCCAGGCGGGCCAGAAGCCGTTGCGCCGCAGCGGCATCCATGTGCGTCCGCCGGAAGCCGCTCATGCCCGCGGCCGGGCGGCCCAGAGCCACGCGCACACCAGGCCGTCTTCCCAGGCGCTCGGCAAGATCAGCAGCTGTCGGCGTTGCCTTCGCTGGTATCCACAGCCACAACGCAGCCGTCCCGGCGACCACCGTCAGCCGCCGGTCCGCGTCGCACGCCCGCATCACCTGTTCACTGGCGCGCTCGAGCAAGCCGACGTCCTGCTCCGAATCCACCCAGACCACTACGCCGATGTGCGAACCGGTCAGCGCGTAGCCGAGCTGAGCTTCAGCGCGCGATGGTGCGATGTCCGCGCCTTGGAGCAGCAGTTCGACAGTGGCGTAGCGCTGCAGCTGTGAGCCACCGGCGAACTCTTCTCGGACCCGGCCCACGTGTGCCGCCAGTTCCTCGATGGAATCGTCGACGAACGTCGCAAGCGAATTGCCCGTGATCTCGATGAGTTCACGAAGTTGCTCCGCATCGTCGGTCGCCTCGAAGCAGGCAACCAGCCACCATTTCCAACCGACACGTTGAGCGGATCGCCATGACGCGACATCGTCGGTGGTCAGGCCACGCAGGACCACATCACGTGCGTAGGTGCGCATGGCGCTTCCCGTCGCGGGAGCGACCCGGCGGCCCGGTTCGGCGATGTTGGACGTCAGCCAATGCTTGAGATTGGCGACCGTCAGACTTGCGTCAGCCTCCGCGAGTACCGGGTCGTCGGCGATCGCCCGGTACCGCGAGTCGCGCAGGGACGCCGCGGTCAAGTCGGCGACCACTTCCCCGGACCTCGTCAGCATCGTCTCGGCCAGTCCGCGGATCAACCGCCGAACAGGCTCGGATGCTTCGGGCCATAGCTGATCCAGCGCCATGCCCGGATTCTGCTCGTAGCCGCGTCCCGACGTCACGGAACCCCCGAAGATGTCTCCGGCCCGCGCGATGACCGGAGACATCGGTGCGACATCGCAGCGCCCGCTACAGGCCGAGGTGATCGGCGAGTTCGCGGTAGTCGACCATCCACAGGCCGGGCGAGCCCGTGGGGTACTGCGAGCGGAAGCCGAGGATGCGCTGAACGCGCTCCGGGAGGGTCTTCACCACTTCGCGATCGACCAGGAACGGGTAGGCCTCCTCCCCGACCAGGAAGCCCGGGTTGAACGCGAAGGACACCGCGCGGCGGTATTCATCCGCGGTGATGTTGGCGCCACCGCCGTGGGCGGTCTTGCCGCTGAAGAAGAGGGCATCGCCGGCGTTCATGATCGCGGGGACCGTCTGCTCGGGCGTGCCACGATCCTGGAAATCGGGCCACTTGTGGCTGCCGGGGATGACGCGGGTGGCGCCGTTCTCCTCGGTGAAGTCCGTGAGGGCGATGAGGAAGTTGAGGGTGATCTCCGGGCCGGCGGGGCCCATGCCGACGAACGGGTACCAGTTCTCGAGGTCGCGGTGCAGGAACTGCGGGCGGTTGCCGGGGCCGATCTCGATCACCTGGGCGGTCGTCATCCAGTATGTGCCCGATTCCTCGAGGAAGGTCGCATCACACAGGGCGTGCACCAGGTCGTGGTTGATGATCTCGTTCCGGAAGACCGGGCTGTGGGTGACCAGGTTCGTCAGGCGCTTGGTGTTGGCGCCGTGGAACTCGTTGACGATCTCGAGCTCGTGCTTGCCGCCGGGAGTCAGCGCGGTGAGGGGGGCTTCGATCTCGGCGTTGAATCGGGTGACCTGCTCAGGGGTCAGCAGGCCCTCGATGATCACCCCGCCGTCCTCGGCGACGACAGCGCGGATCTCCGCGACGTCCGCGGTGTGGGGAAGCTTCCTGAGGTTCGAAACAGCGGTGGTCATCGCGTTATCTCTTTCTGCAAGTTGAACTTTGGGGAGACGCCGAGCTGCTGGTGTGGCGTTCATCTCACTATCGCCGTTTCGCCGGTGGTGTGCCATGGCACCTCTCAACCAATCGAGCGGGCGGGCGGTGCATGTTGCACCATCGGCGAGAGTGCAGGTGCTTCGAGCAGCCGCGCACCTTTCGATGCCAGCGTGCGGGCGGGCAGGTCTCCCATGGACAGGAATCCGCTGGGCGCGTCGATCACCGCCGTCACGGCATTGACCGCCGCCGCGATGGTGCTGACGAAGGACTCGAAGCCGGTCAGCGATGTCACTTCGATCACCTGATCTGCGCCTTCGATGCGGTAATCGTCACCCGCGGTGAGTGAGTCACTCGGGTCGAAGAAGCCGAACATGATCTCCAGGTCGATCACCGCACGGCCGCCGCACAATCCGCGGGCGGCGTGGGTGACGGCCGCGATCTGGCCACGTTCGACGGTGACGTGCTCGCCGACGCGAGTGATCTCGCTGACCACCGCGGGCGACACCCGGCCAACCTCGATCGCGTCCAGGGTCCAGCCAAGGCCGCTCGCCAGCGCGCTGATCGATTGTTCGAAACCGTAGTGGCCGACCACCTCTCCGGATTCCTGTGCGGCACTGAACTGTTCGGGCGTCAGTCCCATGCCGAACTTCGACAGGATCGCTCCGTACCGGGACATGTTGGTGCGACGGCGGATGATCACGCGATCGACGCGCTGAGCGAGAGCGGTCAGCAGCAGCGGCAGGGTGTCCATGAGAACGCCGGGGTTGGCGCCGGTGCCCAGCACGGTCACGCCGTGCGCTTTGGCGGTGTCATCGAGACGACGCGAGATCTCGGGGTGACTCGACCACGGGTACGCCAGTTCCTCGCAGATACTCATCACGTTGTATCCACGCTCAAGTAGCGGCACGAGGGTGTCGGCGACGTGGTTCAGATCCGACGTCGTCGCGACGATCGCCAGGTCGGCCGGAGGCAGACTCGCGGGATCATCGACGACGGTCACGCCGGTCACCGCGCTGCCGACGAGCGTGCCGAGGTCGGTGCCGATCACCGCGGGATTGCGGTCGGCGGCACCGACGATCTCGACGTCGGTGCGACGCAGCAGGGATTGCGCCATGGCGCGGCCCGTGGCGCCCAGGCCTACCATCGCGATTCGTTGTGTCATTTTTCGCTGTCTTTCAGTGGGATTCGTGGTTCGGCAGTGTCGCTATTCCTGCCGGCCCGAGGCCGGCAGGAGCTTCCCCACAACGGGTCCGAGCGCGAAGGCGGCGATCAGGGAAACAATGATGACGACCGAGACCACGCGACTGTTCCCGGCGAGCAGATCGAGATTGAGCAGCATGATCGCCAGGATGGCGACCAGCCCCGCCATGCCGAGCAGTGGCGCGATCAGTGTCCGAGTCACCGGCGCCCCGTGCGGCTCGCGACGGAAGAACGCCAGCACCGCCGAGCAGGTGAGGATGAGCAGCACGACGTATCCGATCGACCCCAGACCCGATGTCCACGTGTAGATTTCGCTCATCGGGTCCAGCCCGATCACGATGCCGCCGGCCAGCACGGCGCCGGTGACGACCGCGACGGCCACCGCTCCGCGGTGCGGCGAGCCGTGCTTCGGGTGGCTCGCCGACAGCGGGGTCGGCAACAGACCCCGGGATGCCAGGGAGAAGGTGTAGCGGGCGAGGATGTTGTGCCACGTCAAGGCGGCCGCGAAGGTGCTGGTGACGAACATCGCCACGGTCAGGTCGGCACCGACGCGTCCGAGGTACTGCAGCGCCACAGCGGAGAACAGGCCCTCAGGGTCGGCTGTCGCCGCTTCGACAACTCGACTGTCGCCGACTCCGCTGATCACCGCCCACGAGGTGAACGTGTAGAAGAGTCCCACCACGACCACCGAAATGACCGTGGCTCGGCGTACCGTCCGGGCGGGATCGCGTGCCTCGTCCCGGAACACCGCCGCCGCCTCGATGCCGATGAAGCTCAGTACGGCGAAGATGAGGCCGACCCCGGGTGCGCCGCTGAATATCGTCTTCAGGGAGAACATCCCACCGGACAGGCCTTCCGGTCCACCGCCGCGCGCAACGATCCAAAAGTCCAGCGCGAGAACGATGCTCACCTCGGCGACCAGGAGGACACCCAGGACCTTGCCGGACAGCTCGACGTCCCGGTAGCCCAGGAACAACGTCAGCGCCAGTCCCACCCCGGCCCACAGCCACCACGGCGATGCCGGTCCGCCGTAGGACTTCACCAGCGCGTCGACACCGGTCCCGAACAGAATGAACAGCCCGATGAAGATGCACGTATACGACAACATGGCCAGATAGCCGGTGCCGATCCCGGCAGCTCGGCCCAGGCCCGCGTGCACGTAGGAGTAGAACGCCCCCGCCGAGCGGACGAACGGCGTCATCGTCGTGAAACCGATGACGAAGAGCAGCAGGACAACGAGGGTCGCCACGTAGCCGATGGGCAGGCCTGCGCCGTTCCCCAAGGCCAGGCCCAGCACCATCGGCCCGCCGACCACGCAGAGCGGGGCGGCCCCGGCGATGATCATGAGGGAGATCGAGCCGACGCCGAGCTTGCCGCTCAGGCGGGGCGTAGTACCGGGCTCAGCGGTGTTCGCGCTGGTGGTGATGTCCATCATCAGAACCTGATCACCGAGCGGATGCCGACGCCGCGCTTCATCTCGTCGAACGCGTCGTTGATCTCTGCGAGGTCGATGACGCGGGTCACGAGCGAGTCGAGATCAATGCGACCCCGCATGTAGTGCTCGACGAGCAGCGGGAAGTCGGTGGCGGGCTTGCTCGAGCCGTAGTTCGAGCCGATGAGGGAAAGCTCTTGATCCGACATGACGAACGGATCGATCGTGACCTTCATGCCGTCGGCCACCTGCCCCGCGACGACAGCGGTGCCGCCTCGGGCCAAGACCGCGTAGGCGGCTTCGATGGTCTGCGGCAGGCCGATGGCCTCGACGGCGACCTCGACGCCACGCCCGTCGGTGAGCTCCGCGATCCGGTCCGCCAGATTCTCCTGGGCGCTGTTGATGATGTCGGTGGCTCCGAAAACCCGTGCCTGCTTGAGCTTTTCGTCGGAGATGTCGGCGGCGATGATCTGCCGTGCACCGACCAGGCGCGCGCCCTGAATCGCGTTCAGCCCGACGCCGCCGCACCCGATGACCAACACGGTGTCACTCGGGCGCACCTTGGCGGTGTTGACCGCTGCGCCGACACCGGTGGTGACGGCGCAGCCGATCAGCGCCGACTGTTCGAAGGGGGCGTCCTCGCGGATCGCGATCGCACCCGATTCGGGCACCATGACGTACTGGCCGAAGGTGCCGACGCCGGCGAAGCTGAGGACGTCCGCGCCGTCAGCCGTGGTGATCCGGGACCGGCCGTCGAACGACAGGTGGTTGGCCGAATGTTGAGCGACCATGTCGCACAGGACGGGCCGGCCACTGATGCAGTACCGGCACCGGCGACAGGAGGGCGTCCAGGACAGCACGACGTGATCGCCCTTTTTCAGGGTCGTCACCCCGTCGCCCACGCTCTCTATGACGCCGGCGCCTTCGTGGCCGAGAATCATCGGGGTGGGGACGTCCCATTCACCGGCAAGAACGTGAAAATCACTGTGGCACACTCCACTTGCCTTGAGCCGCACGAGTACGTCGCCGGGCGGCGGGGTCGACGGGAGCGATACGGTTTCGATGGTCAGCGGCGCGTTCGGCGTCCTGAAGACGGCGGCGTCGAATTCGATGGTCATGGCAGGTGTCCTCTTGAGGGGTGGATGTGGTGGATCAGATGTGGCGGTGACGGTCGGCGGCTAGCCGCGAAGAGTGCGGATGAGCTTCTTGTTGGCGAACTCTTCGATGCCGGCCCGGCCGAGTTCGCGCCCGAAGCCGGATCGCTTGACGCCGCCGAACGGCAGTTCCATGCTGTCGAGGCCGACGCCGTTGACGAACACCATGCCTGCCTCGATCTGGTCGGCGACCCGCAGCGCCTGCTCAGGGTCCGTGGTGAAGACGTACGAGCCCAATCCGTAGGGCGTGTTGTTCGCCAGCTCGACAGCCTCGTCTTCGGACGCCGCTCGATACACGGTCGCCACGGGACCGAACAGCTCCTCGGTGGAGGACGGCGACGTCGGCTCTACGCCGGTCAGAACGGCGGGCGGGAAGTACGCCCCCTCCCGCGCGCCTTCGCAGACCAGTGTCGCACCGGCGTCCACGGCGCGCCGGACCTGCTGTTCCAGGCGCTCGGCGGCGGCGACCGAGGACAGCGGAGCCAGTGGCTCAGCTTGGGCCAGAACCTGTTTCGTGAACTTGTCGACGAATTCGTCGTAGAGCTCATCGGCGACGATGATGCGCTTCGCGGCATTGCACGCCTGACCCGTGTTTTCGAATCGGGCATCGATTGCGGCCTGGACGGTGGTATCGAGGTCATCGGATGACAGGACGATGAACGGGTCCGAGCCACCCAGCTCGAGTACCACCTTCTTCAGGTTGCGACCCGCCGTTTCCGCGACTGCCGCGCCGGCGCGCTCGGAACCGGTGAAGGAGACACCCTGCACCCTGGGGTCGGCGATGGCACCGGCGACCTGTTCATTGGTGGCATAGGTGTTGACATAGCAGCCTTCGGGAAAGCCGGCGTCGATGAAGATCCGCTGCAGGGCGGCTGCTGACTCCGGACACTGCGGCGCGTGCTTGAGCACGATGGTGTTCCCCAGGGCGAGATTGGGTGCGGCGAATCGGGCGACCTGGTAGTACGGGTAGTTCCAGGGCATGATGCCCAGCAACACGCCGATCGGCTGGCGGCGGATGAACGCAGTCCCTTCCCCCTCGATGAGCTCGATCGGCTCGTCCGCGAGGAACGTGGCGGCGTTGTCGGCGTAGTACTCGTAGATGGCTGCGCTGAACTCGATCTCGCCGACAGCCTGATCGACGGGCTTGCCCATCTCGCGGCTGATGATTTCCGCGAGTTCGCCGCTGCGCGAGTTGTGCAGCGCGGCAACATTCCTCAGCAGGTCGGCACGCTGAGTGACGGTGACCTGCCGTGACCAGTTCCGGTACGCGTCCGCGGCCGCGGCGAGGGCGGCCTCCACGGCCGCAGCTGTCGCTGTCGGGTACTCGCGTACCACTTCGCCGGTCGCCGGGTCGGTCACGGCATACAAGGGTGCGTTCATTTCGCGGGCTCCTGTTCGTGCTCAATCGATTTCGGTTGCAGTGCTGCTTCGAAGTCCGCACGCAGGGCCTTGCGATCGAACTTGCCGGAGGCGTTCAGGGGAAGAGCGTCGTACACGACCCAGCGGTCGGGAATCGCATAGTCGGGCAGGCAGGCGCGGAGAAACCCGACGAGTTCCTGCTCATCGAACGCCACGCCGGCGCGCGTCTCGATGGCGACGGCGACACGCTGCTGAAGAATGTCGTCGGCATACCCGAAAGCGCATGCCGCCGCGACTGTTTCGTGGCGAGCGATGTGGGACTCGACGAACGTGGGCATGATCTTCTCGCCGCCGCGGTTGATGACATCATCCGCCCGCCCGTGCAGCCACAGCAGGCCGTCGCCGTCGATCCGGCCGACATCGCCTGTGCGCAGCCACTGCCCGGTCATCTTCTCGGCCGTCAGCCGCGGCTCGTCCCAGTAGCCGAGCATGCGCGTCGGCCCACTCAGCCACACTTCGCCCAACCCGCCCGGCGCCACGTCATCGCCCGACTCGTCGACGATGCGTAGCTGGACGCCGGGCAACGGCAGTCCCACGGACTCGGCTTTCGTCGCCGCCAGGTCGCTGGGCAGGAACGTGCACACTGACGTGAACTCGCTCAGTCCGTACGCGTGCACCAGCTTCAGGTGCGGCCACCGCTGCTGCAGCTCCTGCACCCAGGCCTCGGGCATTGCGCTGCCGCCGTACATGATTGCGCGGACGCCGCTGAAGATCGCGTCAGCCTCGTCGTGGAGCATCAGCATTCGCAGCATGCTCGGTACCGCGGCGAGGAACGTGGCCGGGTGCGCCATCAGTTCTGCTGCCGCGTCACCAGTCCGGTAGCGCCGCAGGAGACTGGTGGTCCCTCCGGACGCGACCATGTGCGCCAATTGATCCGCGAAGCCCGTGTTGTGAAAGATGGGTACGACGATCAGGGTGCTGTCGGCCGGTCCCGTTTCGAAGTAGTCCGAGAACGCGTATGCCAGCTCGGCCATCGCGGCGCTGCTGATGACCGCGCCCTTGGGAGTTCCGGTGGTACCTGAGGTGAAGCTGATGAGGGCAGGGATGTCGCCCTTCTCTGAATGGTCGCTTGCGGCAACCGATTCGGCACTGCTGCGGCTGATTTCGCGCAGCAGCGCCGACAGCTCCAGGCACTGCGCACCGGTCAGGGTGGCGAGATCGGTTCCCCCGAGGCCGGCATCGTGAAGCACCAACTGGGCATCGACTTTCACGACCTGCGCGACGACCTGACTCTGCGCGAGACGGGTATTCATCGGGACGACGATCACGTGCGCGCGTTGACACCCGAGAAACGCGACAACCCATTCCAGGCTGTTTTCGCCGAGCAGCACCACGCGATCACCCATGCGCACGCCGCGATCGAGGAGCAGTACGCCGAAGCGCGTCATCGCGTCGTCGAGTTCCGACCACGTCAAAGTCGTTTCGCCGCAACGTAGTGCGGTGGCATCCGGCTGCGTGTCAGCCCAGTGAGCAACAGCGCCCGACAGGCTGGTGTGTCCGGTTTGCGGTGAGCGGATCATCGGCGTACTTCGGTCAGGGTTTGGATACCCGGCCCGAACCCGCCCAGCGACCGTCCGATGCGCTCGAACTCGCTGAGCGCGAACTGCCACGGAAGGACCTCCGGACCCCACGCCCCCGGCGGCGGACATTCGCGCAGCGCGGCAAGTGCGGCAACCGCGGCGCCGAGGCCGGTCCCGCGGGACATCGGGGCGTCGTCGATGAGTGCGAGCGCGCCCTGAACGCGAGCGCCGTCGAGAACCTGAATCAGCAGCGCTGTCAACGCTTTACCGGCCTTGGGCGCGGAGGAGGCCTGGTGGCGGGCCCACATCAGTTTCCAGAGGAACTCGGCCGGCTCGACATCGTGGCCGGCGATATCCACCAGGACGTCGTTGTGGCCGAAGCCGATGCGACCCAACGTCGAAAATGCCGCGTTGGCCCAGTCGGGCCGCAGCGATCCCTTACAGCTCGCGTTGCGCAGCTGGGGGAAGAATCTGCTGAGCGTGCGCGGCTCGGGGTGCGCGGTGTCGAAGGCATCGATGACACCGAGTGGTTCGGGAAAGGTGAATGTACCTACGGTTTCCGGCACAAAGCCCGGCGACTGCACCCACTGGCCGTCGCGCCACACCGGGCACGGCGTCACCGCCATGTGGAGCATGTGGCGCAGCGGAGCCAGCCCTCCCGGATCGCGCTCGTGTGTTGCCCACACCACCTGGACGCCGTCGCTGTCGGGAAATTCGTCGAGCAGGCGGGCAGCGCACCAGTTGGACACGCCGGGCGACCAGCCGGCACCGCTGATGAGCGCGACGCCGGCGCGCTGTGCCTCGGCATCCAGGGCCAAGACGGTTTCGGTCGCCTCGAGGTCGTCACCGATATCGATGTACGTCGTACCCGCGCGCAGCGCGGCCTGTGCCAGTCCGTCGGATCCGGCGAAGAACGGTCCGGAAAGGTTGAGCACCACGTCGACACCGTCGAGGTCCACCGACTCCGCGGTGACGTCGACGACGCGCCCCCGGACGCGCGCCGGATCGAGCGACTCCGCGCGCCGTACAGCTTCGGGCGCCCGATCCATCGCCAGGAACTGTGCATCCGGGAGTTGCTCGAGCAGAATCCGCAGCGCGGCGCTCCCCATCTGCCCCAGGCCGGCAATACCCACTGACACCATGTCGAACCTCTTCCAATACGGCAGGTTCACCTGCCAGACCTGCGCGAACGAACATTCGTTAAGCTAGCGTTGGCCATGGCTTCCGTCAATAGGTGGCGCCGAGTCAATTGCCGACAGCCCGCCCACGACACCGCGACAACCGCCGCGGCAGGCGAACATCCGCCCAGCACACAGACCGACGACACTGGGCACACCGGTGAGCCGGGTACGCACTCGAGCGCCGTAACCTTGGACTCAGCTGCTGACTAGGAGGACAGATGACCGCCGCACGAGGAACCTCGGCTCGGCCCGCCTCGAGCGCTTCGGAACTCGACCACTCAGCCGACATCGCGAACCTCGGCCGGGTCTTCGATCTGGATGTCATGCGCGAACGCATCCTGGCGGCGGCCATCACCAACGTCGCCGACCACGGATTCGGCGCCTTCACAGTCCGGGAAGTCGCGGCCGTCGCCGGCATCAAAGCGCCCGGACTCTACAGCCACTTTCCGTCGAAGGAGGCAATCCTCACCGAGGCCGTCTCCCGGGTACTGGCCGACTTCCTGGACAACTCAACGCATGTCGACGGTGTCGATCCCGAAGCAGACCTGCGCGAGACGGTGCGTCAGCACGTGCTCTACCAAATGCACAACATGCACATCGCCCGCGTGGCGGATCTGGTTCTCTACACCGCCTCCGCCGGCCAGTTCTTGTCGACCGACGACTACGACAGATTGCTGGCCCTGCAGAGTGCCCACCTGAATCTGGTGCGCGATCGCGTTACCGCCTTCGCGCCCGACGTGCCGGAAACCAAGGTCACCGTCGCCGCCATGGCGATCATCGCGATGTGTGATCGTGTCGCGAACTGGTTCCCGGCAGGCGGTGCCCTGGGCCCCGAAGAACTGGCCGAGCTGCATTGGCAGCTCATTCGCGCCATGCTGGTCGGACTGGGTCCGGATCACTCGTAACAGCGACGGTCACCGTACCGTCCGCCCGGGTCAGCCACCCGAGGCGATTCCACGTCCGCTTTGCCGTCAGAGCAAGCGGGCCGCCCGTCATCCATCTCATCGCGGCGAACCAGCACCGCACCCCTAAATCTCAAGGGCGCGAGCGTTATTCGTGGACCTCACCGAGAGTCGCCATCACTGGATCAAACCAACCGTTGACATGACTTTCGCGCGGCAGTAACCTACGTCACTCATACGAACGAATATTCGTTCGGTCACTCTCCCGCAGTCCGCCGGCGTAGTCGGGCGCAATCCGAATTTGATCAACAAAAGGACAGCAGATGAGTCTGCCCGAGTTGGCGGCCACGCGTGTCGCCGCCGCAGGTGCCGTCGCGTGGGTCGTGATTCGACGTAATACCAAACAGCGCAATACGTTTCATGCACATACCGCGTGGCCGATGAATGTCACGCAGGAACGAGTGAGTTCCGACGGCGCTCAGGACAGGCTCGAAAGCTCCCGCATCGTGGCGCACGCGAAGAGCCGGTGGTCCGTCTTCGCCGCATACGGACTCCTGGCCGCCGCCACCCAGGCGCTCGTGGTGAACTACGCGCCCGTGACCGGCGACGCGGCCCGGCATTTCGGCGTGTCGATCGCCGCAATCGGTTGGCTGTCACAGGTTTTCCCGCTGATCTACGTGCTGCTCGCCATTCCCGCTGGCCTGGCACTCGATCGGTTCTTCCGGCCGGCCCTCATCGCAGGCGCGGTGCTCACCGCGGCCGGCGCGTTCCTGAGACTGGTCGCCGGTGACTTCACCTGGACACTGATCGGGCAGGTGGTCGCGGCGGTGGGCCAGCCCTTCGTCCTCAACGCGATTCCCGGCCTCGCCGTTGGCTACCTCGCCATAAAGGACCGCGCCACCGGCATCGCCGTCGCGTCCTCCGCCACATTCGGCGGGATGGTCGTGGGATATCTGCTCGGCGCGTGCCTCCCGGGCGAAAACCACGTCCACACCTTGACCGTCATCACTGCGCTGCTCGCCCTCGACGCCGGGCTGTGTCTCCTTGCGGCGCTTCGCTTCGCACAGCCACTGGGCGGTCCAGAGTCCATTCGCACGACCGGAGGAATCCGGGCCTTCCGCACCGCATTCGGCAACCGCTATCTCCGGCGCTTGTGCGCGGTCGTCGCCATCCCGATGGGCACGTTCATCGCGCTCGCGACGTTCGTCCAGCCACTGCTGGAGCCTTCGGGCGTCTCGGAATCGACCGCCGGCCTTGTCTTGGCCGTCACTATGATCGCCGGCGTCATCGGCTGCGCCGTCGTACCGGTGTGGGCCGATCGACACCGCCGGGAAGTCCAGATCATGGGCGTCGGAATCGGTTTCACCGCGGTGGCGTGCCTGCACCTGGCACTGGCACCAAGTACGACGATGGCCTTCCTGACGCTGATCGGGGTGGGTTTCGTATTGCTGCCGGCGCTGCCCATCGTGCTGGCCCTGAGTGAGCGCCACGCCCCCGATGCCGAGAGCACCGCCGCGGGACTCATCTGGATGGCCGGCAATCTGGGCGGCGTCGTCATCGCCACCGTCGTCGGGCTGCTCGTCACGCATCCGGCGACAGCTTTCCTCACTCTGGCCGCGGCGACCCTCATGGCAATGCCGGCGCTTCGCTGGTTCGACCGACTACAGCGCCACGAAGCTGCCCCCTGAGCACCTGGGCGGCCGCCGACCAGAAGTGGGCCACACAGCGGGAATTCAGATATGTGCACCATGCACCACTCCGGGACCAAAAGGGGTGAGCACCGTCGTTGTGACCCAGCTCACCAGACGGCGACAGTAGTCCACCACCTGACGAGAAACGCCGGGAAGTCTTTCCCGTCACTTGCCGGCGTCCCGCCATCAACCGCACTTCGAGAGGAATCACCATCATGAAGGACCTCGTATTCCTGGCGGCCGCTGTATGGCTGGCGGCTGTCGGCTACTACATCGGATGGAAGTTCATCCGCGACTACGGCAACTACCTGCTCGGCCTGGAGTCCTTGATCGTCGGAGTTTCTGCCACCAATTTCCTCGTCGGGTCGCTGCTCGGCGCCACGGAGGGCGGGATCGCCTTCGACGTCTCCTTTTTCCTCGACGCGTTCTCCCGGTCGGTCGGTTTCACCCTGATCCTCGTCATGGGCCTGATGGCGGTCACCCACCGGTACAAGCCGACGGTCGCTGTCGAGGTCGGTGTCTTCGGACTGGCCGCCGTCGCCGCGATGTTCCTGAGGAAGTTCCACGACGAGACTCTCCACGTCGGACCGGCGACGTTCTACCTGATCGCCAATCTGCTGACGACAGCATTCCTGGCGTACTTCGTCAAGAAGGTCTGGGACGCCGGCGCCCAGAAGCTCGCCATCGCAACAGGTTTGGTCACTGCGGCCGCGACGGCCATCGCGATCACCTACGACTTCTGCCCGCTCCCCTTCGACGACCAGAACCGCACGCTCTTCTACACCGCCGCGCTGGCGACGTGGGGCGCCCAGGGGGTCATCTACCTTCTTGCCTACCGTGCACTGCATTCCGCCAACGTGGCCGCGGGCACACAGACGAGCTCGAGTCAACGAGCAGACCTCCGGCACAGCTTCGGATGATTTCGATACCCAAAATGAAAGGAACACAATGAGATTGAAGGTTGCACCCTCTCCCGCCCTTGCCGCTGCGGCAGTCGCTGCGTCGGTGGCGAGCCTGTGCATGGCACCCGCGGTACATGCCGCACCGGTCGACATGGCTCCGCAGGTCTACGACAAGGTCTCCCCGGATGGTTGGCATCTGAATCTGCAGATCAAGAACGAGGTCGTGAACTCCGTTCCCAATCTCGCCGCGGCGGCCAACTCCCGTGAAGCATTCGTCACCGCCACCGCGACCGCCACGGCGACCGGAGGCGGAAGTCCGATCCAGGACAGTCTTTTCATCCTCGGCTATCAATTGGGCTGCCAATCGGACGTTTCGGCAGGTCTGGTGATGGGCGGCACCGGCGGCGTCGCGGGTTCGGCCGGCGTGCCGTCCGGCGTCGGCGGCACCATCGGCGCTGCCGGATTCTTGGAAACCATTGTGCAGCCTGGCGTCATCGTCGATCTGCCGATGACCAACATGGCACTGAGCCCGGGCAACACCGCGTCACTGGGCGTCGACAACCTGCACATCAAAGCCGACGCCTGTGGCGGCGACGTCAACATCCGCTCGTACGCATACTTGCGGATCTCGACTGCCGCCAGCCATTTCTCGTACGCCATCTACGGCGACCCGATCAAGATCTGACCTGTCCCGAGAAAAGAGAGCTCTGTGTCACAACTCCGAGTCGGTCGATTCGTCGCGGGCGGCGCGATGATCCTCACGATGGGTTCAGTCTGCAGCGGTGTCGCGAGCGCGGACCCGATTCTGCCGTTTCTCCCGGGCACGCCGACCGCCCCCTATCCAGGGGCATATACCTACGAATTCGGCACGGGCGCATACACATATCCGCCGCACATGACCGACACCCGCGGGGTGAGAACCAGCGGACCCACAGCAGATCCGACGCAGACCAGCGTGAGCCTGCCCAACAGCAAGCCCGGTCCGTCAGCGCCGAATCAATCGTTCATCCTGAACTACACGAACATGCGCTACGGGGTGCAGGGCGGCATCGTGCCACCCGACAGCACCTCGGCCCTCCTGCAGTCCGACACCGGAACGCTACCGGGCATGGTCTCCAGCGCGGGGCCGTGGCCGCAGTCTCTGTTGGAAAGCCCCACCGGGACACCACCGAAGACCGGGGTGCCCACCGGCGAGGCTACGAATGCGGCCCCGCCGAGCTATCCGCAACTGGAGCCACCGACTCAGCCCGCACCCAGTGAGCAGCCCGCGGCACCGGGGCAATAGCGATGGCCACCATGCTCAGCTCAGTCCGGATCCGGGCGGCGGCAGTTCTTCTCGTCATCGGCTTGTTCACCGCGGACTGCGGCAACGACAACCCACCGGCTCCCAGCTCTCCTGCACCGACGAGCACCTCCCCTGTCCACCCCACAGAGACTGTCCACCCCACAGAGAAAGGTATACGGCCTCCCGAAGCTCCGCCCTTCACCTCACCACCGCCACCGACCGATCCCAACAGAGCCGTCACATCACCCTCTCGCCGATGATCAGGGGTGCACCGTGCACCCCTTCGCGCCGGAAGTCGGTGGCCGTTGTTGTGGCCGCGCCCAACGACCGCTGGCGACACTGAATCTGTCAGTAGCGAGATGCGGGAATTGCCAAGGTAATCCGCTGCGGGCGGCAGTTCATCATTGCACAGGCGCTGATCGACACTGCCGTCCGCTGCATCTCGCATCATCTCAACCGCGAGTGCGATGGAGGAAACCGTGAAAGAGCAGACCTTGTCGAAATCCCATGAGGGCGACGCCGAAGTCGCATCGGTCGATGTGGTGGTTGTCGGTGCGGGCTTCGCCGGCTTGAGCGCCGCGGATCGGCTCTCCAGTCAGGGTGTATCAGTTCTCGTCATTGAAGGCCGTGACCGGGTCGGTGGCCGTTCATACTCAGGAGAGGTGGCCGGAGTCAAGGTCGACCTGGGTGCGACGTGGGTTGCCGAGCGCCACACCGCGATCCGTGACCTGATGGAGCGCTTGGGGTGTTCGCTGACCCCTCAGTTCGATGAAGGCGTCAACCTTTTGTGGATGGCCGGGCAGCGTCGCCCTTGGACGGGCACCCTTCCGATGGTCGACCCGGTCGACTTGGAGGATCTGGGGCGCATCCAAGGGGAGATGACCAACCTGCTGGAGACCATCGATGTCAATGCCGCGTGGAATTCACCCAACGCCGGCGAACTCGACGCGATCTCGTTCGGCGAATGGCTCGACCAGCAGCAGGCCGTGACCAGCACTCGCGCGCTGATGTTCATCGTCACCAAGGTGCAGTGGGGCTGCAGCCCACTCGACGTGTCATTGCTGCATGTGTTGCGCTATATCCAGGCCGTAGGCGGTCTCGATCACATGCTCGCCGTCGAAGGCGGGCAGAATGAGTATCGAGTCACCGAAACCACTCAAGAGATTGCCAAGCGGCTCGCTGAGCAGCTCGGCGACCGAATTGTGTTGGACACCCGGGTCCGTCAGATCTCCCAAGACGATCACGGCGTCACGGTCTACACCGATACGGCGGTGATCAATGCCAAGTACGCCATCGTCGCGGCGGCCCCCCAGCATCGGGCTTACATCGAGTACCAACCGGCCTTGCCGCAAAAGATCGAGGGACTCACGACGAGTTTTCCAATGGGCGCGCTGAGCAAGGCGTTCGTCGCCTACGACAAGCCCTTCTGGCGGTCTGAGGGGCTTTCGGGTGAGGCAGTGACCGATACCGCGCCGGTGTTCATCACCTTCGACGTGTCACCCAGCGCTGACGGGCCGGGCATCCTGATGGTCTTCTGCACCGCTCGGGTGTACGACGGCTTCGGTCCGGACGTTCGGCGGAAACTGGTGCTCGACCAGTTGATCGACCTGTACGGCGAACAGGCCGGGAGCCCCATCGACTACATCGATCACTGTTGGGGCACAGAACCTTTCGCCCCGGGTGGCCCGCATCCGGCCGCACCGCCCTTCGCAACGGTGAGCTACGGCGAGGCCCTCACCACGCCACACGGGCGCATCCACTGGGCGGGCACGGAAACCGCGGGCGAGTGGGTCGGGACCATGAACGGCGCCATCCTGACCGGTCTGCACACCGCCGATCAGATCGCGCAACGACTGGGCGCCGTGGAAGGCGCCTCCGCGTAAACTCCGCACGCCCCTCGGGTACGAACAGACTGACCGATGCGAAACACCTTCGGCCGCTGCTCAATCCGAGGGGCGTCGCGTCAGCGCGGATCCCCGAGTCCTACCTCGAACCGAGGGTCTTGTTGATCTGCGCGGCGATTTCGGTCATGGCCCGCAGCGTCGGGTGATAGGCCATGGGCCCGTAATTCAGCGGACTCGCGGAAAATGTGTAGCCGTAAACCCACGGATCGGCCGCGCAGATGTCGTGCCCTCGGGTCAGGTCGGCTGCCGACACCAGCAGAGATCCCGTCGCGCGTGCAGCCTCATCCGTCTTGGCAACAAGCGTTTTCGCCAATTGTCGAGCCCTGTCGAACTGCGCGTCGGTGATGGGTAGCCTGGCAGGACAGTACCCGGCGTCGGGCAGGACGGTCGTGTAGTTGACGTACACGACCGTCGCCTTCGGCGCCCGCCGATGCGCTTCGGCACCCACTTCCGTCAAACTCGCACCCACCTGCGCGACAGCCTTATCGACGTCGGCGTCCGACTTCGCGTCGCACACGCCGAGCCGCCACGCCCACGACAACGCACCGGGATCCGTCGCGCATGACCATGCGAACAGGTTCGGCAGGTAGTAGATGTCATTGCCGCCCGCGGTGATGGTGACCAGCGTCGTGTTCTCCCGGACCGCATCGAGCTGGGGTGGCTGGAAGAACTGCCCACCGTGCAGCACGTTCTGCGCCGTTGCGCCCGAGCACGTCATATCCGTCAGGTTCAGATGACGCAGCGCAGCAAGCTGATGTGCGTAGTTGTTGCCGGACCGGATGCAGAGGGACGGACTCGTCGGGTCACGGTCGGGGACGCCCGGGCCGGCACCGAACGAACTACCGACGGCCACGTAGTCATGGTTGCCGGCAGGCGCCCGCTTGCCCTGGTAGTAGATCACCGCGACGGCCCCACCGATCAGCACCAGCACGACCACCACCAGGGCACCGAACACTTTCAGCGACAACAACAATGCCCGTTTCGACCGAGAGCCGGATGGCCGCCGTTCCGGTGCGGTATCGGACTCTTCGAACGACTCTCCGCGACGCTTCGCGTTCATTGCTGGCCCTTCCGGTTCGCCGACGTCCAGGGAGTATCGCCCAAACCGCCCGGATCAGCCAGTGCTGATCCGGGCAGCCCGCAACGCGGTGCGAATCACACCACCACCGAGTACAGGTTGTTGCATTTCGGTGTGGTGCGCACCACGCCGACCCCGGCAATCTGAGGCACATCGCAACGCGCGCCAGTGCCGGCGCAGGAAGGAAACGACAGATGAGCATCCCAGCACCCAACCCGGAGTACTACGACGTCGTGATCATCGGCGGAGGCATCTCGGGCATCGGCGCGGCGGCGTATCTCACGAAAGAGTTCCCGGCGAAGAAGATTGCACTGCTCGAGGGGCGCGCCGCGATCGGCGGGACGTGGGACCTGTTCCGGTACCCCGGCATTCGGTCCGACTCGGACCTCCACACCTTCGCCTACGAGTTCAAGAGCTGGCGCGACGAGAAGGCGATCGCGGACGCACCGCTGATCCTGGACTACCTCAAGGAGACCGTCGAGGAATACGGCCTCGACAAGATCATCAGGTACCGCCACCACGTCGTGGCCGCCGCGTGGTCGAGCGACGACGCGGAATGGGTGCTGACCGTCGAGGTCACCGATGCCACCGGCGCGGTGCACAGCGAGGTGATCAAGGCCGGATGGGTCTACGCCGGCACAGGCTACTACCGGTACGACCAGGGATACACCCCGGAGTTCGAGGGTCGCGACGACTTCGAGGGCGACATCATCCACCCGCAGTTCTGGCCCGAGGGCTACGACCACTCCGGCAAGAAGGTCGTCGTAATCGGCAGCGGCGCAACCGCAATCACGCTCGTCCCGTCGCTGCTCAAGGGCGACGGCACTGCCGACCACGTCACCATGCTGCAGCGCACGCCGACGTACGTCATGTCGCTACCGCGCGTCGACACGCTGAGCCTCAAGCTCACCCGTCTCCTCGGGGAACGGCGCGGCTACCTCGCGACCCGGTGGAAGAACGTGTTGCTCGACTGGGTGGTCGTCGAACTGATGACCAGGTTCCCGAAGACCGCGCGGCGCGTCATCCGCCACCTGAACAAAAAGCTACTGCCGGCGGGGTTCGACGTGGACCGTCACTTCAACCCGCCGTATGACCCGTGGGACCAGCGCCTGTGCCTCGCACCCGACGGCGACTTCTTCGCCTCGATCCGCGAGGGCGGCGCATCGGTGGTGACCGATCGGATCCGCCGCTTCACCAAGACTGGCATCGAGCTCGAGTCCGGTGAGCACCTGCAGGCCGACCTCATCGTCACGGCAACCGGGCTGAACATGCACCTGTTCGGCGGTATCGACCTGACAATCGACGGGCGCCCCGTCGAGCTCTCTGACAGTGTGGTCTACCGAGGAGCCCTGCTGTCGGGTATCCCGAACTGGATGATGGCGGTCGGCTACACCAAATCGTCCTGGACGCTGAAGATTTCGCTGCTCGGCAAGAGCCTCATCGAATTGCTGCGGTACATGGACACCCACGGGTACGACACCGTCGCCCCGTATGCGGCCGAGGGCGTCGGCTCCCGCTCGATCCTCGATCTGGATGCCGGATACATGCAACGCGCGAAGCGGACCCTGCCGCGTCAGGGCGACGCGATGCCGTGGCAGATGCGGAACGTGTTCTTGGAGGACCGGAAGATGTACCGGGGGTCGATCATCGACGACAACCTGCGCTTCAGCTCCCGACTGGAACGCGAACTCGCCGTCGGCGGCACGCAAAGCGAGACTCGCCGCGCTGAGATCAGCCAGGCAGCTTCCGGACGAGTCGCCTCATGACGACGACTATCACGCAGTCCACGTCACCGGACCGCCGATTGACTGGCCGCGAGTTGGCGCAGCGCACGCTGTTCACTGCTCTGGGCCGGGTTCCGCAAGCCGTCCTCCGCCGGCTCGTCCCGCCGACCGTCAACGCCGACGGCGACGTGATGGCACCGGAGATCGCACTGATGATGCGGGTTGCCGCCGACGGGCCTGATTTCAGCGACGGCACCGTGACCGAGGCACGGGCCATCATGGCGAACGACTGCCGGGTCTTCGCGGACAAATCCGCGAACGCGGCCGTGGATGTGGACCCCGATATCGTTCTCCCCGACGGCAATCGGGCCAGCCTGTATCGCCCGAAGGTGCACTCCAGCGGCCTCGTGCTGTTCCTGCACGGCGGCGGTTTCGTCCTCGGCAGTCGCCAGGATTACGACTCCCCCGCCCGCCTCATCGCGGCCCGCGCCGGCGTCAATGTGCTGTCGGTCGAGTATCGACTGGCTCCCGAAGCCCCGTTTCCCGCTGCGGTCGACGATGCCTGGGAGGCATGGCAATTCGCCGTCGAGCGCTGCACCGACTGGGGAGTCGATCCGGCGCGCATCGTGCTGCTCGGTGACAGTGCCGGCGCGAATCTCTGTGCGGTGCTGTCGAATCAACTTCAGGGCGAGGCACTTCGTCCGCGGATGCAGGCGCTGATGTATCCGGTCGTGGACGGCGCGGGCAACTACCGTTCGCGCGATGAGTTCGCGGACAACCCCGCCCTCACCGCCAAGCAGATCGAGTGGCTGTCCGAGCTCTACGTGCCCGAACCTGCCGACCGGTCCGATCCGCGGATGTCACCGATCCTTGCGGAGGACCTCTCCGGGGTGCCGCCGACGCTCATCACCGTCGCCGGTTTCGACACCTTGCGGGACGAGGCGATCGCATACGCCCAGCGGCTCAAGGACTTCGGCGTCCCGACTCGCCTGTTGCGGGAAGGCGGCCTGGTGCACGGGTATGTCTCCATGACCCAGATCAGCCCCGCCGCCCGCGATGCGGTGCACCGCGTCGCCGCCGCGATCCGGCACGCGGTGCGCTAGTCACCGCAGGCGCGCCGGAGCGCGATACCGAGCGAAACGCGCAAAAGCGCGACTAATACGTACAAGCTCGCGTTGTGATGCCGGTTACAGCGACCCTTCTGAGATTGCACCAGTCACACCCTCAGGAGATAGCTGATGTTGGTTGCCCTCGGCCTGACCATGGTCGCCGCCTTCATGGTCGTCATCATGACCAAGCGCGCCACGCCCATCGTGGCGTTGATCGCCGTTGCCGTGACCTTCGGCCTGCTGGCCGGGGCGGGCAGCGGAATCGGGAAGATGATCACCGACGGCATCAAGGACCTGGCGCCCACCGCGGCGATGCTGTTCTTCGCCATCGTGTTCTTCGGCATCATGATCGATGTCGGACTGTTCGACCCGGTGATTCGCACCGTGATCCGCATGGTGGATCACGATCCCGCGCGACTGGTGGTCGGCACCGCGGTGCTCGCGGCGGTGGTCTCGCTCGACGGTGACGGTTCGACCACCTTCATCGTCACGGTCTCCGCGCTACTCCCCCTCTACTTGAAGCTGGGGGTGAGCCCGGTGGTACTCACCGTGGTCGCCGGCTTGGCGAACGGCACCATGAACATCCTGCCGTGGGGCGGCCCGACCGCGCGCGCGGCGGCTGCACTGAAGATCTCTCCGTCCGAGGTGTTCGTCCCGATGATCCCGTCGCTGATCGCCGGGATGTTCATCGTGCTGGCGTTCGCTTGGCACCTGGGAGTGCTGGAGCGCAAGCGGATCGGTTCGATCGTGGTTCGCGAGCGGGTCCTGGCCGGCTCCGGTGGTGGGCTGGAACCAGTGGGGCTCAGCGGGGGCGACGCATTCGAGGGTGCCGCCGACGACTCGGGCGCGATCTCCGGTGAGTTCGCCCGGCCGAAACTGTTGTGGTTCAACGCGATCGTCACCACCGCACTGCTCGCGGTGCTCACCCTGGACATCCTGCCCATCCCGGTGCTCTTCATGATCGCCGCCGCGGTCGCCCTCATCGCGAACTTCCCGCAGGTGGCCGACCAACAGGCCGCGATCACCCGGCATGCGTCGTCGATCGTGTCGGTGGTGGGCATGGTGCTCGCCGCGGCCGTGCTGACCGGAGTATTCAAGGGCACCGGCATGGTGGAGGCGGTGGCCACCTGGGTCACCGGGATCATCCCGGAGTCGATGGGCCCGCACCTCGGTGTGATCACCGGTGTGCTGTCCATCCCGTTCACCTTCCTGATGTCCAACGACGCCTTCTACTTCGGCGTCCTGCCGGTGCTCTCGGAGACCGCGAGCCACTACGGGATCAGCCCGGCCGAGATGGCGCGGGCCTCGATCACCGGGCAGCCGTTCCACATGCAGAGCCCGCTGGTCCCGGCGATCCTGCTGCTGGTTGCGCTGGCCGGCGTCGGGCTCGCCGATCATCACAAGAAGGTGTTATGGCGGGCGGCGGTGGTCTCGCTGGCGATGCTGGTGGTGGGCGTTGCCCTCGGCCAGATACCGCTCTGACGCGCCGATCTGCGGCCGATCCGGCGTCGACCCGATTAGCCTCGACCGTCATGCCGAGGATCCGATTACGCACCCAGATCCTCATCCTGCAGATGGTGATCGTGACCGCCAGCCTGGCCGCCGGTTTCGGCATCATCATCCACCGCACCGACACGCAGACCCGGACCGAATTCGCGCGTCGCGCCCAGGCCATCGCGGAGACGGTGGCCTCGGATCAGGAGGTCCAGGCCGGTGCCGCTACCCAATCCGCGGCGCGTCGGGCCGGGCACCCGGCTTCGGCAGTGGAGCTGGCCGCCGCCCCGCTGCAACGGCAGGCCGCGGCCATCACCGCCCGCACCGGGGTGTTGTTCGTGGTGATCGCCGACGACGCCGGCTATCGCATCGCACATCCAGACCCGACGCAGCTGGATCGGCCCCTGAGCACCGATCCGTCCGCGGTCCTCAGTGGCGAGTCTGAGCTGACCGTGCAGCAGGGCACCCTCGGCGATTCGGTCCGCGCGAAGGCACCGATCCGCGGTCCGGACGGCACTGTCGTCGGCCTCGTCAGTGTCGGCGTGGCGATGGACACCGTCAATCAGGCCACCCACCGCACCCTGGTGCTCATGGTGACGTTGGTGGCGATTGCACTGACGGTGGGCGCGATCGGCTCGGCTCTGTTGACCAGGCGGTGGCGCCGCCTCACTCTGAGCCTGGAACCGGAGGAGATGGCCGAGCTGATCCGCGAGCAGGACGCGGTACTGCATTCGGGCGCAGAGGGAGTGATCGCGATTGATGCGAAAGGCATCGCCCGGGTGATCAACGAGCGGGCTCGGGAGTTGCTCGGTATCACCGCCGCGCCGGGGACGCCGCTGCGCGATCTGGGCCTCACGCCCCGCGTGTCCGCGGTCGCGGCGGAGCCGACGACGGTGCCGGTCGCCGCGGCCGTCAACGAACGCGTCGTGCTGGTGTCATCCCGACGAGTGCACCGCGACGGCGTCGATCTGGGCACGGTACTGACCGCCGTGGACCGCACCGACATCGAGGCGCTCACGCGAGAACTGGACTCGGTGCAAGCGATGAGCTCGGCGTTACGGGCACAACGCCACGAGTCGGCGAACCGCCTGCACGTGGTGGCGGGCCTGCTCCGCGACAACCGGACCGCCGAGGCGCTGCGGTACCTGGACGAGATCACCGGGCGAGCCGGCGAGGCCCCCGTGCCGGGTCTGGAACGCCTGGACGAACCGCATATGCGGGCGTTCGTCGGAGCCAAGGCCGCCCGCGCACACGAGCGCGGCGTCGTGCTGCGGGTGGGCGAAGAGACGGCACTCGTCGGCACGCTCGCCCACCCGGTGGACACCACCACGGTGGTCGGGAATCTCCTCGACAACGCAATCGACGCGGCGGCAGAGAACGCAACGCCGGACACGCACGTCCCGGCGGTAGAGCTGGACCTGCTGCGCGACGGACATGATCTGGTGATCGTGGTGACTGATACCGGACCCGGGTTCACCGTCGACGACCCTTTCCTCGAGGGGGTGACCACTCGGTCCGACCCGACAGTGCCGGGCGGGCGCGGTATGGGTCTGGCCATCGCACGGCAAGTGGCGCGCGGACACGGTGGGGACGTCACCATCGCCGCCCGCGGCGGCACGGACGGCGAGCCGACCACGGTGCTGGCCACGATTCCGGGAGGTGTTCTGGGCGATGACGCGTGAGCTGCGAATCCTGGTGGTGGACGACGACTTTCGGGTCGCCGCGCTGCACGCCTCGGTGGTGGACTCGATGGTCGGACTGGTCACGGTCGGCTCGGCGCGAACCATCGCGGAAGCCAGGTCGATCGTGGCCGCTGCCGATACCGCGCGGGCGCCGGTGGATCTGGCGCTCGTCGACGTCTACCTGCCGGACGGTTCCGGCATCGACCTGGTACGCAGCCTGCGTTGCGACGCGTTCATCTTGGGCGCCGCCGACGACGCGGCGAATATCCGGGCCGGGTTCGCCGCAGGCGCCCTGCACTATCTGATCAAGCCGTTTCCGAACACCGAGTTGGCACGGCGCCTGGCCGCCTACACGGCGTATCGGCGAATCCTCGACAGCCCACACCTGACTCAGGAGCAGGTGGACTCGGCGGTCTCGGCGCTGCGGTCCGAGCGGCCGGCAACCAAGAAGGACGACGGCGCGCCGCTGACCGAGCGCCTGATCGTGGACGCGCTCCGCGAGGCGAGTGAACCACTGCTGGCCGACGAGATCGCGCAACTGGTGGGCATCGCCCCGGCTACCGCGCGACGCTACCTCGCGGATCTGGTGCGGGCGGGGACCCTCACGATGGCCCTGCAGTATGGCTCTGCCGGCCGTCCTCGCCAGCGTTATGCCCTGGCGTGAGCAGGTGACCGGCCTTCAACCCTGATCCGGTGAGAACGGCGACGACGGTGTCCGCGGCACTGATCTGTCCGACTGCCCGCAACTGACGTAGCGCCGGCACAACCTGGGCGCTGGTGGGTTCGACGAACAGCCCGCTCCTGGCGAGCTCGCCCACCGCGGGAAGTAACTCGTCTTCCGGGACCGCGACAGCCGTTCCGTTGGTGCCCCGGATCGCTTGCAGCACTTCATGATCCCGCACCGGCTTCGCGATGGCCGTGCCCTCGGCGACGGTTGGCGACCACTGGCGTTCGGCGACCTCGCGCCGGCCTTGTTCGATGGCCGTGACGAGCGGACAGCAATTCTGCGGCTGAGCGACGAGAATCCTTGGTGCGCGCTCGATCTCGCCGGCGCGATACAGCTCGCCGAAGCCGATGGCGCAACCAAGAACCAGACTGCCGGCACCCGCCGGAACGAGAACCGCAGTGGGAGCACGGAATCCGAGGTCTTCCCAAATCTCGTAGGCGATCAATTTGATGCCTTGCAGGAAATATGGGTGCCAGTTGTGGCTGGCGTAGAACGTGGTGTCGGCGCGGCGCACGGCCGCGTCGGCTACCTCCTGCCGGGTGCCGGAGACCAATTCGATGTGGGCCCCGTGCCATCGGCTCTGGACGATCTTGTTCGGCGACGTCGCGGCCGGCACCAGGATGTGGGCTTCGATGCCCGCCGCCGCGCAGTACGCGGCGACCGAAGATCCGCCGTTGCCACTGGAGTCCTCGAGCACCCGCTCGACCCTCTGATGACGCAAGGCGGTCACCATCACCGCGACGCCACGATCCTTGAAACTGCCGGTCGGGTTCATCGACTCGACTTTGAAGCCGACGTCGATGCCCTCGATGGTCCGGTTGATCAACGGTGTCCGGCCCTCACCAAGGGTCGCCGGCTCGATGTGCGCCAAGGGATTTGGCAGCGCTGCGCGGTAGCGCCACTGCGAGTTGATCGCGGTGTCGATCTGCTCGCGGCCGAGGCCCGGCAGCGGTTCGAAGACCAGCGGGCTACCGTCGTCACCGCGCCAGCGGGGTTGGTCAGCGGGATACCGCTGGCCACTGCGGTCGATCAGGTGCGGTCGACTCAAGTCGAGTCTTCAATGCAGTACTGGCAGGTGTCTTTCTTGACTCCGCGATTTGTGTGGTACCTCGTATGCGCACTGCGCTTGCTCGACGGCATAGGCCGGCCCCTCCGAACCGCCGACATTTTGGCTCGTGTTTCCGCACTGGCACTTCGGCCAAAGTTCGGGTTGCCAGCACCTTTCATTTTTTCGGAAAGCTTGGCCTTGGCCTCTTCCGACATCACATGACCGAAACTGGGGTGGTCAGCACCAAACTTCCCATAATTCGGATTGTCAGCACCAACGTTCGTGCCCTTACGTGCGGCCGACCACTTCGCTCGTTGCTCCGCGGAGTGTTGCCCTCGATAGAACGACGCCTCTTCACCGAATCTGCTGGGAATCTTTCGACCGGTCGATCGAATCCTCGCTGCCTCCCGCATCTCCGCGGTCCACACAACGCCCGTCGGTCCGAGTCCGCCGTCCGAGAGGTTCAGCAGTGGATGCCCTTCCTGCCGAAGAAGCGCTATCCACGCAATCTCGGCCTCGCCTAGCTCGTCGAGCCCGTCTGTCCAGTCCAGCGGGTCCACGATCAGATCGTCGCGCTGCTGTTTTCGCAACCAGTCATAGAACGGCGTTTTTCTCCCGTCCCAAGCGACTTTCAGATGCTGCCGCAGGCGTACTTGTGCCGTTTTCGTCGTGAGGCCGACATAGCGATAAACGGACTCCGACCGGAGCCTGACCCCATAGATCAGGCCTCCGGTCGGAGTCCTACCAGTCATGAAATCCGCTGTCAGCGAACAATCACTACAACATGCAACTGACGCAACCCTCCACGGACGTACCTTCCAGCGCCATCTGACGCAGGCGGATGTAGTACAGCGTCTTGATGCCCTTGCGCCAGGCGTAGATCTGGGCCTTGTTGACGTCGCGGGTACTGGCGGTGTCCTTGAAGAACAGCGTCAGCGAAAGCCCTTGGTCCACATGCTGTGTGGCCGCGGCATAGGTGTCGATGATCTTCTCGTAGCCGATCTCGTACGCGTCCTGGTAGTACTCCAGGTTGTCGTTGGTGAGATACGGCGCCGGGTAGTAAACCCGGCCGATCTTGCCTTCCTTGCGGATCTCGATCTTCGACGCGACCGGGTGGATCGAGCTGGTCGAGTGGTTGATGTACGAGATCGAGCCCGTCGGCGGAACAGCCTGCAGGTTCTGGTTGTAGATGCCGTGCGTCTGCACCGACTCCTTCAGTGAACGCCAATCGTCCTGCGTCGGAATGTCAATGCCGGCATCGGCGAAGATCTGGCGGACCTTGTCGGTCTTCGGCGTCCACTCCTGTTCGGTGTACTTGTCGAAGAACTCACCCGATGCGTACTTCGACTTCTCGAACCCACCGAACTTCGTACCGCGTTCGATCGCAATGCGATTCGAGGCGCGCAGTGCGTGGAACAGCACGGTGTAGAAGTAGATGTTGGTGAAGTCGACGCCTTCGTCGGAGCCGTAGTAAATCTGCTCACGGGCCAGGTAGCCGTGCAGGTTCATCTGCCCCAGGCCGATGGCGTGCGAGTCGTTGTTGCCCTGCTCGATCGACGGCACCGACCAGATGTGCGTCTGATCCGACACCGCGGTCAGCGCGCGGATCGACACCTCGATGGTCTGCGCGAAGTCCGGCGAGTCCATGGCCTTCGCGATGTTCAGCGAGCCCAGGTTGCACGAGATGTCCTTGCCAACCTTGGCGTAGGACAGATCCTCGTTGAACAACGACGGCGTCGACACCTGCAAAATTTCCGAGCACAGGTTGGAGTGCGTGATCTTGCCGTCGATCGGGTTCGCCCGGTTCACCGTGTCCTCGTACATGATGTACGGGTAGCCCGACTCGAACTGCAGCTCGGCAAGGGTCTGGAAGAACTCGCGGGCCTTGATCTTCGTCTTGCGGATGGCGCCGTTGTCGACCATCTCGTAGTACTTCTCGGTGACATTGATATCGGCGAACGGCAGCCCGTAGACCTTCTCGACGTCGTACGGCGAGAAGAGGTACATGTCCTCGTTCTTCTTGGCCAGCTCGAACGTGATGTCCGGGATGACGACACCCAGCGACAGCGTCTTGATGCGGATCTTCTCGTCGGCGTTCTCGCGCTTGGTGTCGAGGAAGCGGTAGATGTCCGGGTGGTGCGCGTGCAGGTAGACCGCACCCGCGCCCTGGCGAGCACCGAGCTGGTTGGCGTAGGAGAACGAGTCCTCCAGCAGCTTCATGATCGGGATGACGCCCGAGGACTGGTTCTCGATGTTCTTGATCGGCGCGCCGTGCTCGCGAATGTTGCTGAGCAGCAACGCAACTCCACCGCCGCGCTTGGACAGCTGCAGCGCCGAGTTGATCGAGCGGCCGATGGACTCCATGTTGTCCTCGATGCGCAGCAAGAAGCACGACACGGGCTCGCCGCGCTGTTTCTTGCCCGAGTTGAGGAACGTCGGGGTGGCCGGCTGGAACCGGCCGTCGATGATCTCGTCGACCAGCTTCTCGGCCAGCTCGGTGTCGCCGGCGGCCAGGGTCAGGGCCACCATGACGACGCGGTCCTCGAAACGCTCCAGGTAGCGCTTACCGTCGAAGGTCTTCAGCGTGTAGCTGGTGTAGTACTTGAACGCGCCCAAAAACGTCGGGAAGCGGAACTTCTTGGCGAAGGCCCGGTCGAGCAGCTGCTTGACGAAGTTGCGGCTGTACTGGTCGAGCACCTCGCGCTCGTAGTACTCCTTCTCGATCAGGTAATCGAGCTTCTCGTCCTGGCTGTGGAAGAACACCGTGTTCTGGTTCACGTGCTGCAGGAAGTACTCCCGCGCTGCGAGCACGTCCTTGTCGAACTGGATCTTGCCGTCCGCGTCGTACAAGTTGAGCATCGCGTTGAGAGCGTGGTAGTCGCTCTCGCCGGGCAGCGCATGCGTGGTGGCGGCTACCGGTTCTGCAGCTGTGACGGTTGGTGGCACGACAGTTCCTTCCAGAAATCTTCCAGACCCTCACGAACAGCGATGACGTCGTCCGGGGTTCCCATGAGTTCGAGGCGGTAGAGGTACGGAACACCGCACTTACGGGAGACCACATTGCCCGCGTAGGCGAATTCAGCACCAAAGTTGTTGTTGCCCGCGGCGATGACGCCGCGGATCAACGACCGGTTGTGTTCATTGTTGAGAAAGGCGATGACCTGCTTCGGGACGTAGCCACCGTCGTTGATATCCGGGGTGGCACGTCCGCCGCCATAGGTCGGGAGTACCAGAACGTAGGGCTCGTCGATGACCCCGTCCTCGATACGTCCGTGAATCGGGATGCGAATTGCCGGTATCCCCAGCTTCTGGACGAAGCGGTGGGTGTTCTCCGACACGCTGGAGAAGTAGACGAGATTGCTCACTGTTCCTTCTCCTCCCCCGGCTGGTTGTTTTCTAGGCGGTGACCGCCACGGTGCTGAGCGCCTTGATCCGGTCCGGGCGGAAGCCCGACCAGTGCTCGCTGTCGGTCACCACGACCGGGGCCTGCAGGTAACCGAGCGCCAGCACGTACTCACGAGCTTCGTCATCGATGCTGATGTCGACCTTCTCGTAAGCGATGCCCGCCTTGTCCAGCGCCTTGTAGGTGGCGTTGCACTGCACACATGCCGGCTTGGTGTACACGGTGACGGTCATCTCGGTACGACTCCTCTTCGAAGGCCTGGAAGCTGAACTGAACATGGCTGGCAACTGACGGGGTATCGCTTTCCGCTGATATCCCCATCCGGATCAGCGGCCCGGCAACCCTTGAAATTCCCGCATCTCCGGTCGTCCCGAGCCGCCTGGTCAGCGTGTCGGAGAATCACTCGAAATCCCCGTCCGGCTGACTTTCCGGCCCCGGCCGACCCTCAATTCGTTGGGGGCCTGTCGGTCCGTCAAACACTACACCTAGTGGGCGACAAACCGAACAGATACAAGATGTTCTGAACAACATTCGTGAAATTCCCAGGTCGCAAGGCCGAATCCGAGACACCCTCTCGGCGTGTCGCACATCACACCCAGGGGCGTGTCGTGCTCCAACTACCGGTTTAGCACCAGCCACCGACAAGTTGCGGCGACGCGCCGCCTGCGACGCGCCGGGCGTCGGCCCGACGGAAGTCACCAGCTACGCCGATTTCCGCGCGACGGAAGCCACAGCTGTGGTACACGCGTGACGAACGTGACAAATGCGACTTCTCACCCGCGCGTGTCGCGTACTGCCCACACCCCCGCCGCCAGTACGGCCGCCACTTCGGCGGCCGCACTGAGGACTGCATACGGTACCGACTCCCAGCCCGTCTCCACGAATCCGAACAATCGCCCGTTCGCGACAGCCCGGCTGTATTCGACCGGCACCACGGCCAGAGCGGCCTGCGCGCATCCCGCATGACCAGAGTCGGCTCCAACTCGCTGCGTACTATCGCAATCAGGCAATCGGCATCCCGAAACGACGAAACGACGCAGAGGTTCGCCATGCACTCTTTCGATTGCGCTGACGCCCCCACGGTGCCCCACCGGCGCAGCAACCGCAGGCTCACGAGCGTGCTCACCCTGATGGCCGGCACGCTGGCCCTCATAGCCGCGCCGGCTCCGACGGCCGCCGCCGACCCATGTCCCGACACCGAGGTGATATTCGCCCGCGGGACCGGCGAGCCACCAGGTGTCGGCGGCATCGGCCAGGCATTCGTCGATGCCGTGCGGGCCAAGAGCGGTACCAGATCGGTCAGCGTGTACCCGGTCAACTACCAGGCCAGTGCCGACTTCGGCGACGGCATCCAGTTCGCGATGACCGTCATCGACGGAATCCGCGACGCCACCAACCACATTCAGGCAGTGGCGGCCACGTGCCCCGCCACCAAGATGGTGCTCGGTGGATTTTCCCAGGGCGCAGCGGTCGCCGCCTTCACCACGGCAGCCGACATCCCACCGGGCGTCCCCGCCGCCTTCGTGCCGCCGCCGATGCCGCCCGAGGTTGCCGGTCACGTCGCAGCCGTGACGCTGTTCGGGAAACCCTCGAATCGGTTTCTCGGCGACGCCGGCGCGCCGCAGATCGCCATCGGCCCGCTGTACACGCCCAAGACGATCGATCAGTGTGCGAGCGGCGACACCATCTGTAACGGTGCTCCCCCAGGGCAGCCCACCGCCGCGCACAACTCCTATATCGCCAACGGCATGGTCGCCCAAGCCGCGCAGTTCGCCGCCGGCCGACTGTAGGCGTCAATCGGTCGGGTCCTCATTCGCCCGGCCCCTGCCGACGCGTCTGCACCATCCAGGCGGCGACCGCCAGCACGACCGCAGTTTCGGCAACAGCGCTCACCAGTGCGTAAGGCGCTGGTTCCCAGCCTTTTTCGACGAATCCGGCCAAACCGACAGTACGGGACAGGGCGAACGCCCCGAGCGCGCCGGCCGAGAACAACCCGGCGGCCCACAGGAACCACGACGGACCGCCGACCAAGATCAGCACGCCCACGCTGCAGAACACCGCGGCCTGGACGAGGAAGCCGGCGCCGACCGTCGGTATGTGACCGTAGCCGTGCAGGTAGAGATAGGCGTGCACACCGCCGCTGACAACCATGGCCGTTGCGATGATCAGGCGGTAGACGAGATTCACTGCAGGGTCCGTTCTTTGAGCGCGAGAGTGTGCTGACCGGACTGGTAACTGACCTCACGGATACCGAGCGCGTCGTGCAGTTTGCCGGCCGGCAGCGTCAGGGGTTTCGGCGCCGGACCGTCACCGGGATGCGGCAGCGGATACGCGGTGGTCGTGCCGCTGTGGAAGGTGATGTTGCCTTCCGTCTTGGAAAACACCTGGTGCACATGGCCGTTGAGGCAGGTCACCGACGCGAACCGTTTCAGGTAACTCAACGCCTGGGCCGAGTCGTCGGTCCCCCAGCCCCAATCGGGATACATCGCGAACAGTGGGATGTGGCTGAACACCACGATCGGCGTATCACTCGATAACCCGGCGACGTCCTTCTCCACGAACTCGAGCTGATCGACCCCGAGATGGCCGAGCTTCTTCAGGTTCAGCGTGTTCACCAGCGCGATGACATGCACGCCCGCGATGTCGAAGCTGTACCAACCGTCGCCACGGGTGCCCGCCCCGAAGACCTGGCGGTACTTGGCGCCGGCATCGTCGGCCGAATCATGTTCGCCCGGAACGGTGAACACGTGCGGCGTGTGCAGACCGGTCATCATCTGCCGGACCTGATCGAACTGCTCCGGGGTGGCCAGATGTGTCAGATCACCGGTGTGGATCACGAAATCCGGGGTGTAGCCCAGATTGTTGACGGTGTCGATGGCGTGGGTGAACGAGCCGGCCACATCGGTGTTGGCCGCCCCGGTGAAGCCGATGTGGCTGTCACTGACCTGGGCGAAGCGCAACGTCGGCTGCTGCGCCGGGGCGGACGAACTGCCCGCGACGTGCGACAGCACTTCCCCACCGACCACCGACAACCCGACAGCGGCACCGAACCATGCCGTGTGCCGCAGCAATTGGCGACGGTTCATCTGTTGCGGGTCGGCTTGAGAGTCGCTCATTTGACGACCACCGTTCCGTGCATGAAGGGGTGAATCCCGCAGACGTAGGTGAAGGTGCCCGGCGTCGCGAAGACATAGCTGAAGGTCGCACCGGAACCCATTGTCGGAGAACGGAACTGACCACCTTCGGCGACGACGTTGTGCGGATCCTCGTCGTGGTTGGTCCAGGTCACGGTCGTCCCGGCCGGCACCGTCAGCTCAGCCGGCGCGAAGGCGAAATTGTCGATGTTGACGGCGTTGGGGCCCGCAGGCGCCGGCGCCGGATGCCCCGGTTCGGGCGGGGCCATGGTCATCGACCCCATGGCGGGGCCGGGTCCGGAACCCGAGCCGGCCATACCGGGCGTGACGCCCGAGCTGAAAACCGGTGTTGCAGTGGTGCTTTGCGGCGCTGTCGAGGTGCATCCGGCCAGGAGCAGGGCGGCGCCACAGAGCACCACCAGGGATCGTCGCGACACGACGGGAACCTCCGTAGTCGTCGGGTACGGGTGCGCCTGCGCACCCTCACCAACAGATACGGCGGCGGGTTACACGCCTCAGGCCGGCTGACTCGGCGGCGTCGGCGCCAACACCTCGATCACGCCACCCACCTCGCGAACATCGAACTTCGGCAAGGGTTTTGGCGCGATCGGCAACTGATGAGTCAGGACGTGACCGTCCGTGGCGAACGACGTGGAATGGCACGGGCAGCGCAGCCGGTCGTCCGGCCCGTCGAACCAGAGCCGGCAGCCCTGATGTGTGCAGACCCCCGAGATGCCCTGCACGTTCCCGTCGACCCTGCGCACGAACCCCACGACCGAGCCCAGGTCGAACGGATGCACCGCCCCCTCCGACACGTCGGAGCTGTCGGCGACCTTCTGCCACGTTCCCGCCGACGGGACCAACTCCTGGCTCGCGGTGTCCTGCTTGCCAGGCCCGCTGCGGCCCACCAAAGCCCGGTCGACGGCCACCGCGGCCACCGCGGCACTGGCGGCCGCCGACGTCCCGACGATCACCTGACGGCGGTTGGCGCGCAGCCAACCCGGCTTCGGCGCCGCCGCTTCGTCGCCGTCGAACTGGGCGGCGAGCCTGTTCTGCAAATCGGCAAGGAATTCCGGGCGCGGCTCATCGGCGCCGGGCCGGGCGGCCTGCAGGTCGATCGCGGTCCGCATCTGCGCCGCGTCGAAGTCGTCGGGGGCGAACCCGGACGGCTTGCGCCCGCGCAGCAGATCGTCGAGGTACCGACGCAACCCGCGCGCGTTCATGGCTCGCCCTTCTCGTTGATCTGTGCCGCCAGCCGTAAGGCCCGGTGTTGCAACACCTTTGCGTTGGCGACGGTGACACCGAGCTCTGCCGCGGACTCCTTGATCGACCTGGTCTGGAGAAATCGCAGCTCCAGTATGCGTCGATAGTTGTCCGGCAGGGCGTCCAATACCGCGGCGACCCGGTCCGGCGCGGTACTGATGGACTCTTCGGCTTCCGGCGGCGCTTCGATATCGAGGTCGATACAGGTGATCTCCCGCCCCATCGTCTCGCGCCAATGCGCGGCGAGCACCGTGCGTGCGGTGCTCCGCAGGTACGACCGCACCTCTGCGGCACTCGCCGTCAACCGCAGCGGCCGCAGCGCGGCGAGGAACACCTCGGCAGTGAGGTCCTCGGCGTCGGCCTGGTTGCCGACCCGCGCGTAGATCGTGCGGTACACCCACTTCGCGTTGTCCTGGTAGACGGACTCCCAGTCGGGATACCGGGAATCCGACGAGACCACGCGCAGCGGGGGTCGGTGCACAGGATCACGCTGTGCAGACACATCGGCCCCGTCTCATCGGTGCGGCCCGGCACGCCCCGGGTCCACTTCGAGAAGTAGATAGCCATCGGGGTTACACGAATCCGCCGCAGGCGACATCATCTGCCGCTCTCACCCGCCGTCGTCCGCCGGGTCCAGGAGCCGGTCACCGAACTGACTGCAGAGCAACAGCGCCACTTCCACATCGAGGCGGTCGTCCTCGATGGGCCGGCCCCGGCGTTCGATCGCCCGCTGCACCCGGTACTTCACCGAGTTCGTGTGCAGATGCAGTTCTTCGGCCGCGGCCTTGTTGCTGCCACCCGCCTTGAGGAACGCCTGCAACGTCTCGCGCAGTCGCTGATCGCTGACGGTCGAACAGGCCAGCGGGCCGAGCACTTCCGTGGCCCACGCCGACAGCGCATCGACATTCGACCCCAGCAGCGCCGCGAGGGCGACACCGCGGTGGCCGAACGCGGTGAACCGGCGCCGCTGCGGACCCGACGCCACCGCGACGGCGCGGGCATCCTCGGCCTGCCGGTGTGACAACCGGAAACCGGCGACGCCCGACTGCGGGGTGCCGACGGCCACGTACGGCCCCTCGGCCGGTACCAGACTCCCGAGCCATGTCACCGCCTCACCGACGGCAGCCGCGGGCACCGCCACCCAGGCCCATGCGGTGGCCCGATCGACCGAGACGAACAACGGCGAATCTGCCGCGCCGATCGACGCGGCGAACTGCTGGATGAGCCGCTCCATCTCGGCCAGCCGATCCTCGGAGTCATCGCACCACAGCAGCACCGCGAGATGGGTGCGCTGCAACGGGTACCGGATCGCCACCGCCGCGGCGTCGATATCGACGTCACCCCCGGCCAGCAGCTCGCGAATCTCCGTGATGCGCACGCTGTTCCGGTTTTCCAGCCAGCTCTCCCGAGCCTGCTGATACACCTCGACCACCTCTTGGGCGATCCTGTCGATGTAGTTGAACGAGATCGTCGACATCACGTCGAAGACGTCCAACGCCAGTCCGGGCTCGAGGCCCGCGGCCCGGATCTCCTCCAGGACGGCTTTCAGTACGCCTTGGTGGCCGAGGCGGTAGGACCGCACCAGCACATTGGCCGAGATGTCCCGCTGAGCAAGTCGGCGCGCATGCTCGAGCGCGGCCGCGGGGGCATGCAGGAGGTCGATCGAGATGCCATGCCGGGCCGCGGCGAAGAACGCATCGATGTTCGCCGAGACCGAATCGGCCAGGACCTGTTGGAGTTGCTCTTCGTCGCGCAGCTCGGCGATATCGGCCACCAGCAGCTCTGAGACCGTGCGCGTGATGTCGGTGAGCCGGGCGTCCAATCGCGTGCCGATTCCGGCCACCGCGTGCGTCAGCGCGTCACCCGCGCCGGTGGGGTCTGCGCCACCGGCCACGTCAGCTGCCTGTTTTCCCGGTCACTCCCAAACCGTAGTTCGTCGTCAGTCCTTTTGTCCCCGAAGGACGACAGCGCTCGGATATTTCGCCGCGGTGGTCGTTCAGCGTCCACACAGCATCGGAGCCGCCGATATCCGTTCACGGATACCGGCGGCCCCGATGCTCATTCGAGGTGCTCAGCCGACCTCGGCGGCCAGCTTGGCGACCACGCCACGCACGCCGTCGACCACCTCGGCCGCTTCGCGCGGATGCTTGCCGTCGAATGTCGAGGCCGGCAGCGAAAGCTTGACGTCCACCACGTCGCCACCGGCGATGCCGAACGACTTGCGGGTCTCGTCGTGCGCCCACACGCCGCCGTACTGTCCGAGTGCGGTACCGATCACGGCCAGCGGCTTGCCGGAAACGGCGCCGGCGCCGTAGGGGCGCGACAGCCAGTCGATCGCGTTCTTCAAGACGGCGGGAATGGTGCCGTTGTACTCCGGAGTGACAGCCAGGATGGCATCGGCGTCGCCGGCGATCTGGCGCAACGCGACCACCGCATCAGATACCGACTCGTTGTCCAGATCTTCGTTGTAGAACGGCAGGTCGCCCAGGCCGTCCGCCACCCGCACCGTCACGCCCTCCGGCGCCGCCTCGACGGCTACCTCGGCGAGCTGCCGGTTCAGCGACGCGGCGCGCAGGCTGCCGACCAGGACCAGGACTTTGGTGTCTGCCATTTTCTATCCCCTTTAGCGTGTGTGTGGTCGGTTCCGGCGAACCGATCCTCGCACACGTCAACCGGACCACGGTCCGATTCATTCCGGCTGAGTTAAAGTTTTTTCATGAGCGACGGGGTGGCGCAGCTGCGGCCCACTAACCTGCCCATGGCCGGCCTGCCGATGACCGCCACGGCGCCGGTCGAGCGCGGCGACGCGGCACGCAACCGGCTTCTTCTCCTCGATGCCGCTCGCCGACTCATCGCCGCGCGCGGCGCCGAGGCCGTCACCATGGATGACGTCGCGACCGAGGCCGGTGTCGGCAAAGGGACGTTGTTCCGACGGTTCGGCAGCCGGTCCGGCCTGATGCTCGTGCTCCTCGACGAGGACGAGCAGGCCCTGCAAGCGGCCTTGATGTTCGGCCCGCCCCCACTGGGCCCCGGCGCGCCGCCGCTGCAACGGCTGATCGCCTACGGCCGCGAACGGCTGACGTTCACCTGGCAGCACCGGGCCCTGCTGTCCGATGCGCTGCGCGACCCGCAGAGCCGGTTCGGCGCCGCGGCGTCGGTGCAGCGCACCCACGTCAGGATGCTGCTGCAGTCCGCCGGCACCAGCGGAGACCTCGACGCACAGACCGACGCCCTGCTGGCCCTGCTCGAAGCCGACTACGTCGGCCACCAGCACGACGACCTCGGCCACAGTCTGCAGGCGCAAGGCGACGCCTGGGAAAGCCTGGCGCACAAGCTTTGTGGGACCTGAGATGACGTGGGTGCTGCACGTCGACCTCGACCAGTTCCTGGCTTCCGTCGAACTGCGCCGCCACCCGGAGCTGGTCGGGCAGCCGGTCATCGTCGGCGGTAGCGGCGATCCCACCGAACCCCGCAAGGTCGTCACCTGCGCGTCGTACGAGGCAAGGGAGTTCGGCGTCCACGCCGGGATGCCACTGCGCACCGCCGCCCGTAAATGTCCCGATGCCGTCTTCCTGCCGTCGGATGCGCCCGCCTACGACGAAGCCTCCGAACAGGTGATGGGCCTGCTCCGCGACCTCGGACACCCCGTCGAGGTGTGGGGCTGGGACGAGGCGTATGTCGGTGCCGCCGTGGCTGATCCGTTCGAACTCGCCGAGAAGATTCGCGCCGTGATCGCGGCCGAGACCGGCCTGTCCTGCAGCGTCGGCATCAGCGACAACAAGCAACGCGCCAAGGTCGCCACCGGATTCGGCAAGCCGGCCGGGGTTTTCGCGCTCACCGCCGAGAACTGGATGACGGTGATGGCCGACCGGCCGGTCGACGCGCTCTGGGGTGTCGGCCCGAAAACCGCGAAGAAGCTGGCAGAGCTGGACATCACCACCGTCGCGGAGCTGGCCCGTACCGACGCCGAGCTCCTCACCTCGACCTTCGGGCCGACCACCGGGTTGTGGATCCTGTTGCTGGCCAAGGGCGGTGGCGACAGCACCGTGACGGCAGAACCTTGGGTGCCGCGCTCACGCAGTCATGTCGTGACGTTCCCGCAGGACCTCACCGACACCGCTGACATGGAAGCCGCCGTCACCGACCTGACGGAGCGGACGTTGGCCGAGGTCGTCGAGCAGGGCCGCGAAGTCACCCGGGTCGCGGTGACCCTTCGCACCAAAACGTTCTTCACCCGCACCAAGATTCGCAAGTTGCCGGTGGCCGGTACCGATCCGGAGACCATCACCAGGACCGCGATCGATCTGCTGCACGACTTCGAACTGGACCGGCCGGTGCGGCTACTCGGGGTCCGGCTGGAACTGGAGATGCCCGCCAAGTGCTGACCACCATCGCCATCCGGGGCTACCGGTCGCTGCGCGAGATCGTCCTGCCACTGTCGGAGCTGACTGTGGTGACCGGAGCCAACGGCACCGGCAAGTCCTCGGTGTACCGGGCACTGGGACTGCTGGCCGACTGCGGACGCGGCGAGGTCATCGGGTCCCTGGCCCGCGAAGGCGGATTGCAGTCGGTGCTGTGGGCCGGCCCGGAGAACACCAGTGGCGCGCGCCGGACCGGCACCACCGAAGGCACCAGCCGGACCCGGCCCGTGTCACTCGAACTCGGCTTTGCGGCAACCGATTTCGGCTATTTCATCGACCTCGGGCTGCCGCAGGACCCCGGCCACAACTCGATGTTCGGTCAGGACCCCGAGATCAAGCGGGAGACAGTGTTCGCCGGACCGTCTCCGCGGCCCAGCAGCGCGCTGATCCGCCGGACCCGGACGTACGCCGAGGTGGCCTCCGACTCGGGCCGCGGCTTCGACGAACTGACCCGCGCCCTGCCCAGCTACCGCAGCGTCCTGGCCGAGTACGCGAATCCCGAGGCGCTGCCCGAGCTGGCGGCGATCCGGGATCGATTGCGCGACTGGCGCTTCTACGACGGCTTCCGAGTCGATCGGGAGGCGCCGGCCCGCCGGCGCCAGGTGGGTACGAGGACACCGGTGCTCAGCAACGACGGTAACGACCTGGCCGCCGCCGTCCAGACCATCCTCGAGGCCGGGTTCGACGATCTACCACGAGCGGTCGCCGATGCCTTCGACGGCGCCGAGATATCGGTGAGCTCCGACGGCGGCTTGTTCGAACTACAGCTGCACCAACGTGGCATGCTCCGTCCGCTGCGCTCGGCCGAATTATCCGACGGCACACTGCGATTCCTACTCTGGGGTGCCGCCCTCCTGTCGCCGCAGCCGCCTGCGCTCATGGTGCTCAACGAGCCGGAGACGTCCCTGCACCCCGACCTGGTGGGCCCGCTGGCGGACATGATCGCCGCTGCCGCACGCAAGACGCAGGTTGTCGTCGTCACCCATTCGGCACGGCTGCGCGAGCGACTGGCCGCGTGCGACGCGAGCGAAGTCGAGCTGGTCAAGCAGTGGGGTGAGACCCAGATCGACGGCCAGACCATGCTCAGCGCGCCGCCATGGGACTGGGGAAAGCGCTGAGGCTCAGCGGGGTCGGGACTCCACCCGCTTCGGCCGCAAGGCACGCGTGAACAACACGTTCACCTGGCGCATCGACACACTGTAGGGCCACCAGGCCAGCCGCTTGAACAGGTACAGCGCCCGGATGTCGGGAGACGTGTAGATCATGAACCGGTTCTTGGCCACACCGGACAGCAGCTTGTCCGCGGCCTGCTCGGGCGACACCGCGTGCCCGGCGAACCTGGCCACCCAGCGCTGTACCTGCGGGTCGTCGCGATCCACACCCGCGATCTGAACCGTCTGCACCAGCGGCGTTTTCACCGCGCCGGGCACCACGACCGACACCCCGATGCGATGGCGCGCGAGATCGAAGCGCAGCACCTCGCTGACCCCGCGCAGACCGTACTTGCTGGCGCTGTAGGCGGCGTGCCATGGCAGCGCGACGATGCCCGCCGCCGAGGACACGTTGGCCAGCCGCCCGCCGCGCCCGGCGGCCACCATGGGCGGGACCATGGTCTCGATGACGTGGATGGGCCCCATCAGGTTGACGTCGACCATCGAGCGCCAGTGCTCATGGGTCAGGGTGCTGACGGTGCCCCACGCCGAGATACCGGCGATGTTGAGCACCACATCCATGGCCTCATGCCGGCTGTGGATGTCCGCGGCGAAGGCCGCGACCGCGTCGTAGTCGGAGATGTCCAGCGCGCGGTATTCGGCCACCGCACCGCCGAGCGCACGGGCGTCGGCGACAGCCTGTTCCAGCCCGGTGGCGTCACGGTCGGTCAGATACAGGACCGCGCCCTGCTGGGCCAGCTTGAGCGCAGTCGCCCGGCCGATGCCGCTGGCCGCCCCCGTCACGAAACACCGCTTGCCTGCGTAGCCGCTCCATCGCGTCATGGCCCGACCCTACACAGGCAGGTCTCCACCGCCCCATAACGCGCTCAGCCACAGGCGTTCGACGATGTCGACGGCGCGCTGGGGGTCTCCGTCGCGTCCGATGAACGCACTGTCGCGCGACAGCGTGTACGCGGTCGTCGACACCAAGATGCGAACCAACGCAGGCAGGTCGCCGGAAATCGGGCGGCGGCCGGCGTCCTGCTCGACGAGCCCGACGATCTTGTCGATCACGCCATCCTCGAAGTCGGCCATCAAGTCGCGGATTTCGGCGTCGGTGTTCTGCGCGGCGGTGCACGCCGCCATGATCGGGTCGTTGATGGCATAGACCGCAGCCGCGCTGCCGACCATCCGTTTGGCGAAGGACGCCGGCGTCTCGTCCGGTTCGCGCGGCGCGAAGTTGTGGGTGAGTTCGTCGAGTTCCTCCATCGCCTCGGACACGATCCGGGCCAGCACGGAGTACTTGGAGTCGAAGTAGAAGTAGAAGCCGGACCGCGCAACGCCGGCCCGGGCACTGATGGTGCTGACGGACAGGTCGGCGAACGGCCGCTCCTCCAGCAGTTCGCGAACGGCCTCGATGATCGCGTCGCGTTGCTTGTCGCCGCGACTGCGGCCCTTGTCGGCCGTCTCGACTTCAGCGCTCATGGCGCTCACGATGTCATCGCCGACACACCAATTCAAAACTTGACACGCGTCAAGTATGGCAGCCAAGATGACAACAGGTGGTGACTTTCACCACATACATGTCTCGAGAGCAGACAGGAATCCCTGGATGGCGACTATCAGCACCCCGAATTACCTCCTCGATCAGGCCATGCGGCGCCTGAAGCCCACGCCGGTCACCGTGCCGGGAATGGGCATCATCGAACGGCGTCTGAGGGCCACCGACTGGGACCAGTTCGTGCTCTCGCAACCGCCCGCAGGCAGCGGTCTCAAGCCGATCATGGGCGACGCCGGATTGCCGATCATCGGCCACCTGATCGAAGTGTTCCGCGGCGGCCCCGACTACGTCCTGGATCTGTACCGCAAGCACGGCCCGCTGTACTTCGCGCAGACCCCCGCACTGTCCCAGGTCATGGCGCTGGGTCCGGACGCGACCCAGGCCGTGTTCTCCAACCGCAACAAGGACTTCTCCCAACGCGCGTGGGACCCGGTGATCGGCCCCTTCTTCGAAGGTGGCCTGATGCTGCTCGATTTCGACGAGCACATGTTCCACCGCCGGATCATGCAGGAGGCCTTCACCCGGTCCCGGCTCACCGGCTATGTGGCCCACATCGATTCGGTGGCCACCAAAGTGCTCGCCAACGACTGGGTCCCCAACGACCCGCGTTTCCTGTTCCACCCCGCGGTCAAGGAACTGACCCTCGACATCGCGTCCGAGGTCTTCATGGGCCATCCGGCGGGCACCGATCACAAGCTCGTCACCACCATCAATCAGGCCTTCACCACCACGACCCGCGCCGGCAACGCCATCATCCGCAAGCCGGTGCGCCCCTTCGCCTGGTGGCGTGGCGTCCAGGCCCGCAAGACGCTCGAGGACTACTTCTCCAGTTCCATCGCCGAGAAGCGTCGCTCCGGCGGCACCGACATGTTCAGCGTGCTGTGTCACTCGCAGGACGAAGACGGGCAGAGCTTCACCGACGACCAGATCGTCGCGCACATGATCTTCCTGATGATGGCCGCGCACGACACCACGACATCGACGCTGACGACCATGGCCTACCACCTGGCGGCCAATCCGCAGTGGCAGGACAAGCTGCGCGAGGAGTCCGAGCGCATCGGTGACGGACCGCTGGACATCGAGTCCCTGGAGAAGCTGGAAACCTACGACCTGGTGATGAACGAGTCGCTACGGTTGCAGACCCCGCTGAGCTTCAATTTCCGCCGGGCTGTCCGCGATACCGAGCTGCTGGGTTACTACATTCCGGCCGGCACCGACGTGGTGACCTGGCCCGGCATGAACCACCGCCTGTCCGAACTGTGGACCGACCCGATGCGGTTCGACCCCGACCGGTTCGCCGAACCGCGCAACGAGCACAAGTCGCATCGCTACGCTTTCGCCCCGTTCGGTGGCGGTGCGCACAAGTGCATCGGCATGGTCTTCGGGCAGTTGGAGATCAAGACCGTGATGCACCGACTGCTGCGCCAGTACCGCTTGGAGCTGACCCGTCCGGGCTACGAGCCGTGGTACGACTACGGCGGCATGGCCGTGCCGGTGGACGGTATGCCGATCGTGTTGCGGCCGCTGCGCTGATTCACCGCATTCAGCTAAGCGTGTAACCGGTTGGCGCACGCGATCATCGCCCGCAGGGCTGACTGGACCGGGTCGCGGGCCCACCCCATGGCCCACTCCGCGCGCACGCCGTCACTGCCGTGGATGAAGGTCGCGATGCCGCCGCCGACAGCGGGCAGTTGATGGAACTTGATCATCTCGACGGCCATGCCGCGCTCGTGCAGCATCGCGGTCAGGGCCGCGACCGGGCCGGTCGCGGCGGCGGTGGCGGTCGAGATGCGGTCGCCGACGGCGATGCTCGCGCGATACCGGCGTGCGCCGGTGCTGCCGCGGCGCGGGCCGTCGTCGCCGATGCTGTCCCAACTGCCCAGGCGGACCGGCCCACGCTCGTGGCCGTAGTGGTCGAGGAAGGTGTCGTGACACATCGTGTCGGCGTGTTCGCGCAGTTCACGCGGCACGGGGCGGTCAAACAGCTCCGCGAAACGCGACGTGGTGGAGATGGCGGTGGAGGTGAACATGCGTCGGTCTTTTCTGCTCGAAAGAAGTGACCGACAGGTAGTAGCGTCCGACCCACAGCGAGGGGTCGGTCAGGATCAGACCCCGCTGTGGGTGCTGGCTACTACGAGCATGTGAAGCATGGTCGCCGAGGTTAGTCCGCGACCGCGCCCCGGGTCAAGGCGATTTGACGGCGCGGCCCAGCAACCACAGGAACGGCCGGTGGCTGGGCCGCCCATCCCGGTGCAGCGGCATGCTGTCCCGCGCGGCCGAGTACCAGGCGGCACGGGTGGCGCCGGTGAAGTCCAGTTGCCGCCCGCACCGGCCGACGAGCGCGTGCAACAGCAGCATGCCGGTACGTCCGTTGCCTTCCCGGAACGGGTGAATCTGGTTGTACCGGGCATACAGCCGGGACAGCTCCCAGGCCAGCCTCGGGTTGTCGAACCCGCTTCCGACGTCGGCCAACGCCGTTGCGGCGAGCTGGAATTCCGCCAGCCCGGCAGCGACGTCGACCTGCCAGGTGAACACCGAGTCACCGCGGCGGATGTCGACGGTACGCAACTCACCCGCCCACTCGTACACGTCGCCGAACAGTTCGCGGTGCAGGGCCCGGACGTCGATCTCCGACTCCGCCGCGGATTGCCTGCTGTGCCACAGCACCATTCGGCCCGCTGTCACCTGAAACTCCACTGCCGCCAGGTCCGGTCCGTGCTGTATCCCAAAGTTGTTGCGCAGCACTGATGTTCCGGGTATCAGGTACGGCGCCCGGCGTCGGAGGAACCGGCGCCGCGCCGGGGTCGGCGGATACTGCTCACGACACCGCGCGAGGTAGTCGCGGAAATCGAGGGCACCGGTGGCCAGTGCACCGAGCTCGACGATATGAGCGGGCTGGGGCTCCCAGCCTTCGATGCACTGGGCGACGAGCGTCTGCTGCACCGCGCGCTGCGCCGCGAGCGCCGTCGCGGTGGCTTCGGCCGCCATCAGTGGAACGCCGACGTCGACGCGAGATAGGTCAGTTTGCGGCTGACGCCGGCGATTTCTCGGGCCACACCGCGCAGCGTCGCCCGCTCGTGCGGCGGCAGCTCGGACAGCACCACCTGAGCGCCACCGGCCCGCGACATCCACCGAAATCTCAGTAGCGCGCTGAAACACTCGCGCAAGCTCGAAACATCATCGGCGTCAAGCACATTCGCGGCTCCCGCAGCGTCGAGCCGGCCCGGTGTCGACAGCGCCGTCGCACCCGCCGACAGCGCCGCCCACCGGGCGATCTTCACCAGTGGATCGATCGCCGCCAGTTTGAGGTCGACGGCGTCAGACTGGTTCGCGAGCATGCGCAGCCGGGACGGGAACGTCGCCCGGAACGTGGTGGCGTCCTGCAGCAGGTACTGGCGAGCCGGATAGTTCTCGACAGCGGCCCGGACCACCTGGGCGCGCAGCACATCCTCGGTCATCGCCCCGTCGGTCAGGTGGACTGCGTGGGAGTCGGCCAGCACGCCGGTCATCACCACGCCGCGGTCCTGCCGCGGATCGGCCGTCCAGTGCGCGATGCCCTCCGACCATTCGCTCGCCGTCCGGCAGAACCGCGGCCGGCTGGCGAGAACCCCGTTGGCGTCGGCGCGCACCCCACACCGCTCCAGCACGGCATGCACCACCGCGGCCGCCGCCAGCGCCTCGTCCCGTGCGGCGGCGTCGTCGATCACGACCAGGGTCTCGACGTCGGAACCCGCCACCGCCTCACCCCGCGCGACACTGCCCGAGACGAACCACGACCAGGACGGGCCAGGCGTCAGCCGCACGGCCGCGGCGACGCCGGACCGGAGCACCTGCGACCACGCGGCGGCGACGTCACCGGCGGGAGCCGACGCGCGCGCCGCAGCCCGCACCGCCTGCAGGCCCTGTTCGATGCCTGCGCGCAGCTCGGCCTCGTCCTCCGCCTCTTCGACGGCGCCGATCGCGTCCATACCGATATTTCTATCGAACGACAGTTACCTCCGCGTTTCGTGCACAATTTTCCGCGGTCAGCGCGGATTTTCGTGCACAAATCACGAGGTTGTAGGGTGTGCCGCGATGAGCTGGCAGCACGCACTACTTCTGCTCGCCGCCGGTATCGCGGGCGGCCTGACCGGGAGTATCGCGGGGCTGGCATCCGTCGCGACGTATCCGGCCCTACTGATGGCCGGGCTACCGCCGGTGGCGGCGAACGTGACCAACACTGTCGCGCTGACCTTCAACACCATCGGATCGGTGTGGGGTTCGCTCCCCGAACTCGACGGCATGGGGCCGTGGCTGCGCCGGGTACTGCCGGCCGCCGTACTCGGCGGAGCGGTCGGGGCCGCACTGCTGTTGGCCCTTCCCGCAGAGGGATTCGAGGTCGTGGTCCCGATACTGCTCGGCCTGTCCTCGGTCACCATCGCCATACCGCAACGGCGCGGGTCCGGCACCGAGCCCGGCCGAGCGCGGACGGCGCTGATCACCGTCGCGATCTTCGTGATCTGCTTGTACGGCGGGTATTTCGGGGCCGCGGCCGGCGTGGTGCTGCTGGCCCTGCTGCTGCACAGCGGCAGTGAGTCGATGGCCCACGCCAATGCCGCGAAGAACGTCATCCTCGGCGCAGCCAATGGTGTTGCCGCCGTTGGCTTCATCGCGCTCGCGCCGGTGCACTGGATTGCGGTGGTGCCACTGGGCATCGGGTGCCTGGTGGGGTCCCGTCTGGGCCCGGTCGTGGTGCGGCACACCCCGGCGACACCGCTGCGATTGACCATCGCGGTGGCCGGGCTGGCACTGGCCGTCAAATTGGGTTGGGATACCTACCGATAAGCGAACGGGTTGTCGCCCTTGGCAACCCGCACACCCAGCTGGATCAGCTCGGTGGCCGAGGCATGCAGCTTCTCCCCTGCCTCCCGGTCGGCCAGCCCCGCCAGGAATCGCGACCAGGTTCCTTCGATGACGATGCCCAACTTGAAGCACGCCATCGCGATGTACCAGTCCAGCTGCCCGGCCGGCCGCCCGCCCGCCGCCAGGTAGGCGTCCAGGAGCTCATCCCGACCGGCCAGGCCCCCTGCCTCGGCCAGCGCGGCGCCGACGACGATGGCATTGGGCGCTGTCGGCCAGCACACCATCATCCAGCCCAGATCCAGTAGTGGATCACCGATGGTGCACATCTCCCAGTCGACGAACGCCGCCAGCTGCGGCCGGTCGTGACGCAGCATGACGTTGTTCAGATGGCAGTCACCGTGCATGATGCCGGGCTCGCCATCGGGCGGCCGGTTGTCGGCGAGCCAGGTCGCCAGTTGCGCAACCCCGTCCAGTGATTCGGGGTCGTAGTGTTCATGCCGGTAACTCTGCAGCAAGCCGACGAACTGCGGAACCTGTCGTGCCACAAACGATCCCGGTTTCCGGATGGCCGCCAACGGGCTGCCTTCCCAGGCGACGTTGCCCAGCTGCGCCAGGCTCGCCGCGTACGAGAGCCCGACGTCATGCCGAAGACCGGCGTCGGCGGCGTAGGCCGGCGACAGTTCCTCACCCGGATTGAAGCCGTCGACCTCGGCCATCAGATAGAAGACGACGCCGAGTACCGACGGGTCCTCACAACCGGCGATGAATGCGGGATGCGGCACCGACGTCCCGGCCAGGGTCCGCAGCACGGCGATCTCGCGCTGCATGGTCTTGTCGCTCGTCGGCCGCGGATGCAGCGGCGGACGGCGCAGTACCGCGGGCCGGCCGTCGATGCGCAACCGCACCACGATGTTCTGGGTGCCGCCGGTCAGCGGCTCGACGTCGGTGAGTTGCTCACCCAGCCCTTGGTCGCGGATCCAGTCCTGGACAACGTCTCGGTCATGGTCGGTCAGAGTCGGCTGCATGATGCAGTGATTCTGGCCCGCAATCCGCCGGACGGGCAGCCAATTCTTACGATCCGTTTTCATTTGGGGTCGGGGTACCGGGCGCGTCGTACTGTGAAGGTGTGGCAGATCGACTGGACCCGCACCGACCGCTCGCCGGCCTTGCTGCCGCAGCCGTCGCGCTCGGTGTGGCTGCGCTCCTGGCGATTCCGCTTGGGCCACACTCCGATTCCCGCACCGCGGTGGGGTCGGTCGTCATCGACCTGACCCCGGGGCCGGTCAAGGAATGGGCGATCCAGACCTTCGCCACCAACGACAAACTCTTCCTCAGCGTGTCGGTACTGGTGGTCATCGCGGTGGTCGCCATGGTGACCGCACAGTTCGAGGACCGGAAGCTCGGCAGCATCACCCTGGGCCTGGCCGGCGTCCTGGGCGGCGCCGCCGTGCTGTCCCGCACCGGCGCCCACCCGGTAGACGTCGTCCCGTCGCTGGTCGGCGCAGCGGCCGGCATCGCGGTGTTGCGACTGCTGGTCTCTGATCGCCTCGGTCCCCCGACCCCGGAGGCAGACTCAGACACAGACACCCGCGCCGCCCCCGACCCCGGCCGGCGTCGCTCGCTGGCGGCACTGGGTTTCCTGGCCGCCGGCACACTCGCCGGCGTCATCGGGACGGTCCTGGGCCGCGCCGCGTCGTCGGTCGCGGGTGACCGCAGCGCCTACACCCCACCCGCCCCCAAGATGCCTGGCCCCCCGATACCCCCCGAGGTGCAGCCCGCCGGTGTCGACCTGCCGCCCTTCATCACCCCGAACGCCGACTTCTACCGGATCGACACGGCACTGTCCGTTCCTCAGGTGGAACGGCAGGACTGGCGGCTGCGGATCCACGGGATGGTCGATCGCGAAGTCACCTTCCGATTCGACGAGCTGGCCCAGTTCGAGGCGATCGACAAGGTCGTCACGCTCACCTGTGTGTCAAACCCCGTGGGCGGCAACCTGATATCGAACGCCACCTGGACCGGCTACCGGGTGCGCGACCTGCTGGCGCGGGCCGGCGTCCACTCCGACGCCGACATGGTGCTGTCCAAGTCCATCGACGGGTTCACCGCGGGCACGCCCGTCGAGGCGCTGACCGACAACCGCGACGCGCTGCTCGCTGTCGCCATGAACGGCGAACCGCTGCCGACCGAACACGGCTACCCGGCGCGGCTGGTGGTGCCCGGCTTGTACGGCTACGTCTCGGCGACCAAGTGGCTCGTCGATCTCGAACTCACGAGATTCGATCGGGCCCAGGCCTATTGGACACGGCTCGGCTGGTCGGCCCACGGCCCGATCAAGACCGAGTCACGCATCGACGTGCCGCGCGCCGGGTCCGCCGTGCCGATGGGTACCGCGACATTCGGCGGCGTCGCGTGGGCACAGCATCGCGGGATCCGCACGGTAGAGGTGCGCATCGACGACGGCCCGTGGCGACCGGCGACGCTGGGCGCCGCATATTCCGCCGACACCTGGCGGCTGTGGAGCTACACCTGGCAGGCAGACCAGCCCGGGCGCCACACCATCACCGTCCGTGCCACCGACAACACCGGCGCGGTCCAGACCTCCGATGTCGCCGGCGCCGTGCCCGACGGCGCGACGGGCTGGCACTCGGTGCCCTTCACGGTCGCCTGACGGGAGTCCGAAATATTCGGTTGGCGGGGCGGATCCGCGTCACTACGGTGACCGGATGACCGAACCCGCCCACCAGTGGCGCATCGATCTCCGGGCCCGACTGATCGCGGCGCGCAAGTCGAAGGACAGCGTTTCCACCGCGGCGATCCGCAGTGCGCTCAGTGCCATCGACAATGCCGAGACCCCGGACGTGCCCCTGCCGCGCGCCGGCGCCATTGCCGACAGCGCACACGGTCTCGGCGCCGCCGAGGTCGCCCGTCGGTGTCTGACAGAAGACCAGATCCGCGAGCTGATCCAGGCCGAAGCCGACGAACGTCGAGCCGCCGCCGAACACCTGAGGTCAGCCGGCCACGACGACCGTGCCGAGCAGGTCCAGGCGGAAGCCGCCGTACTGCGTCAGCTACTCGGCACCGACTGAGCATCCTTGTCGGACCCCCGTGCAAAGCTGGGCTCGTGCTCCTCGCCGACGTCGCCGCTACTTCAGCCGAAGTCGGCGCGGTGTCTGGGCGGTTGGCGAAGATCAGCCGGATCGCCGCTCTGCTCGGCGCCGCGGCCGACGATCCGGCCACTGCCGCCATCGTCGTCGACTGGCTGTCCGGTGAGCTGCCGCAGCGACAGATCGGGGTCGGCTGGGCAGCCCTGCGCTCGCTACCGTCACCAGCTGACGATCCGACGCTGACCGTCACCGAGGTCGACGCGGCGCTGACGGCCATCAAGGCGGTCGCGGGCCGGGGTTCGGGCGCCGCGCGCACCGAGCTGCTCCACGCCCTGTTCGGCGCGGCCACCACGATCGAGCAGGCTTTCCTTCGTGGGTTGCTCAGCGGCGGACTGCGCCAGGGCGCGTTGGCCGGAGTGATGGCCGACGCCGTGGCGAAGGCGGCCGGCATCCCGGCCGCCGACGTACGCCGCGCCGCGATGCTCAGTGGTGACCTGGCCACCGTCGCGGCCGCGGCGATGTCCGACGGCGCCGACGGCCTGCGGCGCTTCACGCTCACCGTCGGCCGCCCGGTGGGTCCGATGCTGGCCCAGACGGCGACCGGTGTCGGCGACGCCCTCGAAAAGCTCGGTGGCGCTGCGATATTCGAGACGAAGCTCGACGGGGTCCGGCTACAGATTCACCGGGCCGGCACCGAGGTGTCCGTCTACACCCGCAGCCTGGACGACATCACGGCCCGCGTGCCCGACGTGGTGAGCGCGGTGCTGGCACTGCCGGTGACGAACCTGATCGCCGATGCCGAGGCCCTGGCGATGCGCCCCGACGGCCGTCCGCACCGGTTCCAGGTCACATCGTCACGGATCGGCAAGCGCTCCGACGATGGGGCACAACCGCTTTCGGTGTTCTTCTTCGATATCCTGCATCGCGACGGCACCGATCTGCTGGATCAGCCGGCCGACCTCCGCCGCCGGGCACTCGACGAGGTGGTCCCCGAGCCCCTCCGGGTACGACGCTGCGTCACCTCGGATTCGGTTGTCGCCCAGCAGTTCCTCGACGAGACGTTGGCCGCCGGCCACGAAGGCGTGATGGCCAAGCACCCGGCGTCGCCGTACGAGGCGGGCCGGCGTGGCGCCGGCTGGCTGAAGGTCAAGCCGGTGCACACCCTGGACCTGGTGGTGCTCGCGGTCGAGTGGGGCTCAGGGCGGCGCACGGGCAAGCTCTCGAACATCCATCTGGGCGCGCGTGATCCGGCCACCGGCGGTTACGTCATGTTGGGCAAGACCTTCAAAGGGATGACCGACGCGATGCTGGACTGGCAGACCGCACGGTTCACCGAGCTCGCTGACGGGCCGCTGGACGGTTATGTGGTACGGCTGCGGCCCGAGCAGGTCGTCGAGATCGCGTTCGACGGCGTACAGGGCTCGAGCCGTTACCCCGGCAAGATGGCCCTGCGGTTCGCCCGGGTACTGCGCTACCGCGACGACAAGCGTCCCGACGAGGCCGACACCATCGACACCGTCCGGTCGCTGTACGAACGCTGAGGGTTACCCCGCGATCCGGAACCACCGATGACAGGATGTGGGGCATGTCACCAGCCACCGCGCACCCCGACGAGTCCGTCGGTGACGTCACCTACGTGCATACCGACCCGGACCTGCCCCCGGTCGCGATCATCGACCGCTCGCCCATCACCGCCCGGCATCGGGCGATCTTCGGCGTCATCGCGGTGCTCGCCGCAGTGGCGTGGGCCGTCATCGCTTTCGCCCGTGGCGAGGCGGTCAACGCGGTGTGGTTCGTCATCGCCGCGATCTGTACCTATGTCATCGGATACCGGTTCTACGCGCGGCTGATCGAGATGAAGATCGTCAAACCCCGCGACGATCACGCGACCCCGGCCGAGCTCCTCGAGAACGACACCGACTACATGCCGACCGACCGCCGCGTCCTGTTCGGCCATCACTTCGCCGCCATCGCCGGCGCCGGCCCGCTGGTCGGACCGGTACTCGCCATGCAGATGGGCTACCTGCCGGGCACCATCTGGATCATCGTCGGTGCAGTCGTCGCCGGGTGTGTGCAGGACTACCTGGTGCTGGTCATCTCGACGCGGCGCCGTGGCCGGTCCCTCGGCCAGATGGCGCGTGACGAGCTCGGGCCCATCGGCGGCGTCGCCGCCATCGTGGCGGTACTGGTGATCATGGTGATCCTGCTGGCGGTGCTGGCGCTCGTCGTGGTCAACGCGCTCGCCGAAAGCCCGTGGGGCGTGTTCTCCATCGCGATGACCATTCCGATCGCCATCTTCATGGGCCTGTACCTGCGGTTCCTACGGCCCGGCCGGGTTTCCGAGGTGTCACTGATCGGTGTCGCACTGCTGCTGTTGGCTGTGGTTTCCGGCGGCTGGGTCGCCGAAACATCCTGGGGTGCAGACTGGTTCACGCTGTCCAAGGTGACGCTGTCATGGTGCATCATCGTGTACGGCCTGGCCGCGTCGGTGTTGCCAGTGTGGCTCCTACTCGCGCCCCGCGACTATCTGTCGACGTTCATGAAGGTCGGCACCATCGCGCTGCTGGCTGTCGGCATCCTGATCGCCGGCCCCGTCATGGCCGCTCCCGCGGTGTCCCAGTTCGCCACGCGGTCCGACGGTCCGGTGTTCGCCGGTGCGCTGTTCCCGTTCCTGTTCATCACCATCGCGTGCGGCGCGCTGTCGGGCTTCCATTCGCTGATCTCGTCCGGCACCACGCCGAAGCTGCTGGAAAAGGAAGGGCAGACACGGCTCATCGGCTACGGCGGCATGCTGACCGAGTCGTTCGTCGCGATCATGGCGCTGATCACCGCGGCGATCCTCAACCAGCACCTCTATTTCGTGATCAACTCCCCCGGCGCCGCTACGGGTCCCAGCGCCGCGACCGCGGCCACCTACGCCAACGGGCTGGGCCTGGCCGGCGCGCCGATCACCCCGGCCGAGATCACCGCCGCAGCCACGGATGTCGGTGAGCACTCGATCGTCTCCCGTACCGGCGGCGCCCCGACACTGGCGCTGGGGATGTCCGAAGTGCTGCACCAGGTGTTCGGCGGCTCGAACATGAAGGCCTTCTGGTACCACTTCGCGATCATGTTCGAGGCGCTGTTCATCCTCACCACCGTCGACGCCGGCACCCGCGTCGCGCGCTTCATGTTGTCCGACGCTCTCGGCAATCTCGGTGGGCCGCTGCGCAAGCTGCGCGATCCGAGCTGGCGCATCGGCGCGTGGGCCTGCAGCCTGATCGTCGTCGCGGGTTGGGGCAGCATCCTGCTGATGGGCGTCACCGACCCCCTCGGCGGCATCAACACGCTGTTCCCGTTGTTCGGCATCGCCAACCAGCTACTCGCGGCCATCGCACTGACGGTCGTCACCGTTGTGGTGATCAAGAAAGGCCTGCTGAAATGGGCCTGGATTCCAGGGCTGCCACTGTTCTGGGACGCCCTGGTCACCCTCACCGCGTCGTGGCAGAAGATCTTTTCCCACGACCCGAAAATCGGTTACTGGCAACAGCATTCGCAGTACCTGGCAGCCAAGGCCGCCGGCAGGACAACGTTTGGCTCTGCCAAGAACCCCGACCAGATCGACGCCGTCATCCGGAACACGTTCATCCAGGGCACGCTGTCCATCGTGTTCGCCGTGCTGGTGGTGATCGTCGTCCTGGTCGGCATCGTCGTCGCCCTGCAGGCCATCCGCGGCGGCGGCCGGCCACTGACCGATGACGAGCCGGTGCCGTCACGGCGATTCGCCCCGCGCGGACTGATCGCCACCGACCGGGAGAAGGAGGTGCAGAAGCAATGGGACGAGCTACCGAGCTCGCGCGCCAGTTCAGTTGGTACTGGTCATCACTGATGGGCGACAACCACTACGCGCGGTACCTGGAACATCACCGTCGCACGCACGCCGGGGAACCGCCGCTGAGCGAGCGCGACTATTGGAAAGCCCGGCACCGCGCCGCCGACGTCAACCCGCAAGGCCGCTGCTGCTGACTTTCGAACCGCCCGCGTAACTCGAGACAAACCGCATACCGCACGCGCAGAATCTCTGGCAGGGCGTCCGTCCGGCACACGGGAGGGAATGCTGATGGGGAAACGCATCGTGGTGTGTTGTGACGGCACCTGGAATACGCCCGACGAACTGCGACACGGCCAAGCCAGCCCGACGAACGTCTGCAAGCTCGCCCTCGCCGTGGCAGACCGCGCGGGCGACGGCAAAAAGCAAGTGACGTACTACCGCAGCGGGGTCGGCACGATCCGGTCCGAAAAGTTCACCGGCGGCGCTTTCGGTGTCGGATTGTCGCGCGACGTGATGTCGGCGTACCGGTACGTCGTCGCCATGTACGAGCCGGGGGATCAACTTTTCCTGTTCGGTTTCAGCCGCGGCGCCTTCACCGCACGTAGTGCGGCGGGATTCATTCGCAACTGCGGCATCCTGCGCCGTGAGCACGCCGACCGGATCGACGAGGCCTACGCGCTCTACCGCAGCCACCACAGCGCCACCAAGCCGCGGGGCATCGAGTCGACGCTGTTTCGCCAGGCGTATTCGCATGAAGCGTCGGTCTACTTCATCGGCGTCTGGGATACCGTTGGCTCACTGGGCATTCCATTGGTGGGCAATCCGCTGATCAACCTGATCAACAAGCGCTGGCAGTTTCACGACACCGACCTGAGCTCCACGGTCAGTTTCGCCTACCAGGCCCTGGCCATCGACGAACAGCGTCGCCCCTTCCAGCCCACCCTCTGGACCCAGCCGAAGGATGCGCCGGCCCAGAAGCTCGAACAGGTCTGGTTCTCCGGTGTCCACTGCGACGTTGGCGGCGGCTATTTCACCCACGAACTCAGCGACATCACGCTCAGCTGGATGACCGAGAAGGCCCGCAGGTGCGGCCTGCATTTCAAGCCCGGGGCCTTCGCCGTGCACCCGCCGGTCCCCCCAACTTCCGCCGACACCGTGCCAATTGTCGACGCGTACACCAGCATTCAGCCCAATCCGCTGGGCGAGAAGCACAATTCCATGACGCTCATGTACCGGCTGCTGGGGCGCTACGTCCGACATATCGGCGAGAAGGATCCCGAGCACGAATACGTGTCCGCCACGGCGATCACCCGAGAAAGGAAGGACCCCGAGTACCGCCCGAAGCCGCTGGCGAAGCCGCCCGAGGGCGGGTTCCCGACCATGGATGTCGGCGGGGACTGAACGATGTCGGGGATCACTACCGTCACCCATCTCCACGAGTGCCTGACCGCCTGACCAACCTTCCGCACAGTGGACGCATGCGGCTTCCGGCACCTCACCGGGTGGTACCAAAAGAGACGATCCTCACTCCGTGGTACTAAATGAGTGTATGGACAGATGTCCAGCTGTTGCCCCACCAGCCTTAGGAGAAATGTGCTGTTCACGGTTTCCGACGTCACCGACGCCGTCGCTGCAGCCATCCCGGACCGGACCCTCGTCATTCAGGGCGATCGCCGCCTCACCTACGCCGAGGTCGTCGCCCGCGCCAATCGGCTGGCCGCCTACCTGCACGCGCAGGGTCTGGGCGTGCACACCGAGCGCGATCAGCTGGCGGGCCACGAAGTCGGGCAGGACCTGGTCGGCATCTACGCCTACAACGGCCCCGAGTTCGTCGAATCCCTGCTCGGCGCGTTCCGGGCACGGGTGGCGCCGTTCAACGTCAACTACCGCTACGTCAAGGCGGAGCTGCAGTACCTGCTGAACGACGCCGGCGCCTCGGCGCTGATCTACCACGCCGCGTTCGCACCGACGCTGGCCGAGGTGCTGCCCGACCTGCCGAACCTCAAGGTGCTGATCCAGATCGCCGACAGCTCGGGCAACGGGCTGCTGCCCGGCGCCGTCGATTACGAGACCATCGTGACGGCCGATGTCCCGCCGCCGCCGGTGGCGCCGTCGCCCGAAGACCTCTACGTGCTCTACACCGGCGGCACCACCGGCATGCCCAAGGGCGTCCTGTGGCGTCAGCATGACATCTTCATGGCCTCGTTCGGCGGCCGGAACGCGATGACGGGCGAGCCTGCCCAGTCGGCGCAGGAGATCGTCGACCGGGCCTCGGCCGCCGGCGAGATGCGGATGATGATCCTGCCGCCGCTCATGCACGGCGCCGCACAGTGGGCCGTGATGACCGGCATCAACAACGGCCAGACCATCGTGTTCGCCGAAGACGTCGAGGCCTTCAACGCCAAGGAGATCGTCGAGACCATCGCCCGCGAGAAGATCGCCGTCGCGACGGTCGTCGGTGACGCCATGGCCCGGCCGCTCGTCACCGCCATCGAAGAAGCCATGTCCGACGGCAGCCACGACCCGACCTCGCTGGTCGTCGTCGCCAACGGCGGCGCGCTGTTCACCCCGGCCGTGAAGGGCCGGCTGGTCGCGGCACTGCCGAACGCCATGGTCATCGACGGTGTGGGTTCGTCGGAGACCGGCGCCCAGATGTCGCATGTGTCGACGAAGGCCAACGTCTCCAGCGGCACGTTCACCGCCGGTCCGGCCACCCGGATCGTCTCGGAGGACTTCTCCGCGCTCCTGGCCCCGGGCCATGAGGGCAACGGCTGGCTGGCCCAGGAGGGTTACGTACCGCTCGGCTACAAGGGCGACGCGGCCAAGACGGCCAAGACGTTCCCGGTGATCGACGGCATCCGCTACGCGGTACCGGGCGACCGGGCCCGACTGCTGGAGGGTGGCACGGTCGAACTGCTCGGCCGCGACTCGGTGACCATCAACTCCGGCGGCGAGAAGATCTTCGCCGAAGAGGTCGAGTCCGCCATCGCGTCGCACCCGTCCGTGGTCGACGTCGTCGTCGCCGGACGCCCGAGCGAGCGCTGGGGCAACGAGGTCGTCGCGGTGGTGGCGCTCGCCGACGGCGCTGCCGTCGATGCCGCGGAGCTCATCAACCACGCAGCGGAATCCATCGCCCGCTACAAGCTGCCCAAGGCCATCGTGTTCCGGCCGGTCATCGTCCGCAGCCCCGCCGGCAAGGCCGACTACCGCTGGGCCAAGGAGCAGGCGCTCCAGGACTGACTAGCTCCCAGCCCACTGCTTGGCGCGGTCGAGTTCGTCGAGCCCGAAGACCTGGAGTTCGCCCGGAATCATCCAGGCGACGGCGTGCAACGTGTGCGCCACCCAGGCTTTGTCGGACACCACCGCGATGCGCTTGAAGGCCGAGTGGTGCTTGAACAGTGCACCGAACCCGACCTTCAGATCCTCGGCCAGTCCCCCGGGCCCGAAACCTTCGTAGTCGGAGGCGATGACCTCGACGATCCTGATCTCGCCGCCGACGACAAGATCGTCCATGGTGGGCTCGAATTCTCGGATGTCGTCACCGCTCACCCGACCCGAAACCCGAATGCCGGTCACGCCCTGAGGCATGTCTGACAGCACTTCGATCATGTCGCCAGCCTACGTCGTCGACCTACCTCGCGAGCAGACGTAAAACTGTCGTTTTCACCCGGAAAATGACAGTTTTACGTCTGCTCACGAGGAGAACTCAGGCCCCGAACCGCGCCAATGGATCGGCGGTTGCCTCGATCTTGGCGACGAGTCCGTCGCGAATGGTCAGGACCACCACTGCGAAAAGCTGCCGGTTGGCGAATGCCAGCAGTACGGGTTGTCCGAGCGGGCCGGCGACCACGGTGGTTCCCGGACCGAGGTACAGCATCAAGTTCTCGGCGACGAGCTGGGGGCCGTGGTTGACGATCGGCGGTATCGGCGGATCGGTGAGCACCGTGCCCACACCCCAGACCGTCGGATCCAGTACCGCGGCCAGTGCCTGCACGTCGCCGCCGGCGCAGGCCGTGATGAATTTCTCGGTGACGAGTTGATGTTCGGCAGCGACGATGTCATCGGATTTCAGGTCGGGGTTCGCCACCTTGGCCCGGGCCCGGCGCGCCAGTTGCCGGCAGGTGCCGACCGGCCTGCCGACCGTCTCGGCGATCGACTCGAACGGGACGCCGAAGACGTCGTGCAGGATGAATGCCACCCGCTCGCCGGGACTCAATTGCCGCAGCATCCGCAGGAGGGCACCCGACACTTCGTCGTCCAGAGTGACCCGGTCTGCCGGGTCGGGCTCGCTCGACGTCCGCGGCGGCAACTCATCGTGCCCGGTCGGTTGTTCCCGCCGCGCCCGCGCCGACCGCGCCAGGTCGAGACACAGCCGGCCGGCGACGGTGGTAAGCCAGGCACGGACATCCTCGATTTCACCCGGCCCCGTGCGAGAAAGCCGCAGAAAAGCTTCCTGCGCAACATCTTCGGCGTCGCCGACGTCACCGAGCATCTGGTAGGCGAGATTGACCAGATACGGGTGGTGGCTGTGCCAGGCCTCGTTGATTTCTGCCATGAGTTGATGACGATCCAGGGTGGTCAAAAGTTACCGCACTGCCCCATCATCCCGCGATGTAACTTTTCCCGACGGCGCGCCGTCCTTGTTTCATGACCATTCTCATCACCGGGGCCACCGGCAACGTCGGCCGCCCCCTCGTAGCCCAGTTGCACGCCGCAGGCGTGAAAGTCCGTGCCGTCACCCGCAATCCATCCGCGCACTTCCCACCCGGCGTCGAGACCGTGCCGTCCGTACGCGACGGTCTGCCCGGAGCCGGCGCGGTGTTCCTCAATTCCCGCGCCCTCGGACCCGACCTCGCGTGGACGGTCGAGGCCGCGAAAGACGCCGGCGTCACCAAGCTGGTGGCGCTGTCGGCCATCAACGCCGACGACGACTTCTCCCGCCAGCCTTCGCGGTTCCGGGGCGACCGCAACAAGGAAGTCGAGCAGCTCGCCGTCGACTCCGGACTGCCATGGGTCAGCCTGCGGCCGGCGTTGTTCGCCACCAACTTCATCGGCATGTGGGCCGGGCAGCTGCAAGCCGGTGACGTCGTGGCCGGCCCTTACGCAGCCGCGTCCAGCGCGCCGATCGTCGAGGCGGATATCGCCGCTGTCGCCGCACACGGCCTGCTCACCGACGACCTGGTCGGTCGCAAGATTCCGCTGACGGGTCCGCAATCGCTCACCAACGCCGAACTGCTGGCCATCGTCGGTCAGGTGCTGGGTCGTGATCTGCGCTACCAGGAAATCCCGGTCGAAAAGGTCCGCGAGCGGTTCGTCGCGATCGGCTTTCCCCCCGAATTCGGCACCGCTTACACCGCCCTGCTGGCCGAAACAGTCGGCACCCCGGCACCGGTCAGCGACGAGGTCCACCGCATCCTCGGCCGCACCGCGCAGACTTTCGCCGACTGGGTGGGCAGCCACCGCGCCGTGTTCGCCCGAACTCTGCAACCCCAACTCTGAGAGGAGCATCGACATGACTGATCCCCGACCGCCGCGCTACCTCAAGCCGATGAACAAAGTCGTTGTCGCCGTAGGCAAACTCGGCATCCCGGTGGGCCCCGCGATGGTGTTGACCGTGCCCGGCCGCAAGACCGGGACGCCCCGGAGCACCCCGATGACGCCGTTCGTCGTCCACGGCGCGATGTATGCGGTGGCCGGCTATCCGGGCGCGCACTGGGCACTCAATGCCCGTGCCGCCGGTACCGGCACCTTGACGCGGGGCCGCAGGTCCCGGCCCGTGAAGATCACGGAGTTGACGGTCGACGAAGCACGCCCGGTGCTGCGGGAGTTCCCGGTGCAGGTGCCGGTCGGCGTGAAATTCGCCAAGAGTTCCGGCATGGTCACCGAGGGCACGCCCGACGAATTCGAGTCGCTGGCAGGCAGACTCGCGGTCTTCCGGTTCGACCCGCTGGGCTGATCCGGAGAACACAACCCGCGTGCCCTCAGCGGTAGGCGCTGCCCTGCTCGTGGTCGAGGTAGGTGTCGGACTTGTTCTTCAAGACGAACAGGTACACCGCCAGAGACACTGCGATGCAGACGGTGACGTAGCCGATGAACAGCGGCACCTCGTTGCGCGCCTTGAGGGCCTGGTAGATCAAAGGCGCGGTACCGCCGAAAATCGAGTTGGCCAGCGCGTAGCCGACGCCGACGCCGAGCGCCCGCACGTGAGCGGGGAACAGTTCGGACTTCACCAGCGCATTGATCGAGGTGTATCCGGTAAGAATGACGTACGCGACGGCCACCAACAGAAACGACATGACGGGCGAGTGCGTCCGGGGCAGATAGGTGATGAGGATGTACGTGTAGACCACGCCGCCGAATCCGAACCACAACAGCAGGGGTTTGCGGCCCACCCGGTCGCTGATCATTCCGCCGAGGGGCTGGATCAGCATCAGGAAGATCAGCCCGATCAGGTTGAGCCAGGTGGCGGTCATGGGTTGGTTCTTGTAGGTCGCCTTGACCATCGCGGGTGCATTGACGCTGTACGTGTAGAACGCGACGGTGCCGCCGAGGGTGATCAGGAAGCACAGCAGCAGGGGCTTCCAGTAGCGCGTGAACAGTTCACGCATGGACCCGGCATGCGGCTCCTTACCTTCCTTGACCGCCTCGAGGGTTTCCTTGGAGAGCGATTCATCCATGCTGCGTCGCAGCCAGAACACCACCACTGCCGCGACACCGCCGACCGCAAAGGCGATGCGCCAACCGAATTCGCCCACCTGCGCGGTGCTGAACACCGTGAGGATGATGAGCAGCGTGAATTGGGCGAGCACGTGGCCACCGACCAGCGTCACGTACTGGAACGAGGAGAAGAACCCGCGGCGATCCCGCGTCGCCGCCTCCGACATGTAGGTCGCCGACGTGCCGTACTCGCCGCCGGTGGCGAACCCTTGCACCAGCCGGCAGATGATCAGGATGATCGGCGCCGCGATACCGATGCTGGCCCGCGACGGAACCAGTGCGATCACCATCGAGCAGGCGGCCATCAGCGAAACACTGACCATCAGTGCGGCGCGGCGGCCCCGGCGGTCGGCGAAGCGGCCGAAGAACCACGACCCGATCGGCCGGGTGATGAACGTGACCGCGAAGATCGCATATACGTAGATCGTCGAATTCTGGTCGGCCTTGTCGAAGAACTGGCTTTCGAAGTAGGTGGCGAAGACGGTGTAGACGTAGACGTCGTACCACTCGACGAGGTTGCCGGACGACCCCCGGATGGTGTTCCAGATCGCGCGGCGGGTCGCCGCCCGGCCCGACGGCGTCGGCGTGTCCTCGGTCAATGCGGTCATGCTGCGCTCTCCAACGGTGGGCAACGAATCGGTCGTGGGGTTCCTGATTCACGGATTCACACAGACCGTACCCTCGGGCGACACCGGCTCAGCGGGTTTGGCCCTCGCGGATCACACCGCGGTCGGAGAGGTGTTCGGTCAGCGGCTGGACGCCGACCTCGAAGTGCTCGGCCATCGCCGTCCGGGCCGCATCGCCGTCGCCGGCCTGCAGCGCGGCGATCACCCGGCGGTGGTCCCGGATCGACAGATCCGGCCAGCCCTCCAGTGTCGGGAACACGGCTTCAGGCGCGTAACGGGTTATGCCCGACATGAATTGGGTCAGCTTGGGTGAGTCGGCGACGACGTTGATCAGCCGGTGGAACTCGTGGTTGAGCTGCACCATGCGGTCGACATCGGTGTGCTGGTACGCCTGCTCCAGCGCGTCCTGGATGCGAGTGAGCTCGGCGACCTGCTCGGCCGTGATGTTCTCCGCGGCCCGGGCCGCCAGTTCACCGCCGACGAACGCCTGCACCATGGCCACGTCGGACACGTCGCGGGCGGTCACCTCCAGCACCATGAACCCTCGCCGCGGGTGCTGCACCAACAGCCCTTCGGCCCGCAGGTTCAGCAGCGCCTCCCGGACCGGGGTGACACTGACGCCCAGTTCGGTGGCCAGCTGGTCCAGTCGCAGGTACTCCCCTGCCGGGAAGCCACCGCTGAAGATGCGGCGGCGGACGTACCGGGCCACATCGTGCGAAAGCTGTGCGGGCGCGGCGAATTCGGGTTCAGATGCGGTATTCATTGAGCACGCTCTTGCTGATGATGGTCTTCTGGATTTCGCTGGTGCCCTCACCGATCAGCAGGAACGGTGCGTCCCGCATCAGGCGTTCGATCTCGTATTCCTTCGAATATCCGTAGCCGCCGTGGATCCGGAAGCTCTGCTGGGTGACCTCCGAACAGAATTCACTGGCGAGGTATTTGGCCATACCGGCCGCGACATCGTTGCGCTCACCCGAGTCCTTCAGCCGGGCCGCATTGACCATCATCAGATGTGCCGCTTCGACTTTGGTGGCCATCTCGGCGAGTTGGAAGGCGATGGCCTGGTGGTCGGCGATCGGCTTGCCGAATGTCTGCCGCTGCTGGGCGTACCGCACCGCCAGCTCGAAGGCCCGGATGCCGACACCGCAGGCCCGCGCCGACACGTTGACGCGCCCGACCTCGATACCGTCCATCATCTGGAAGAAGCCCTCCCCGGGCTTGCCGCCGAGGACGTCGTCGGCGCCGGCACGGTAGCCGTCGAAGATGAGCTCGGTGGTGTCGATGCCCTTGTAGCCCAACTTGTCGATCTTGCCCGGGATGATGAGGCCGGGTTTGACCTCACCGAAGCCGGTGGGCTTCTCGACGAGGAACGCGGTCAGGTTGCGGTGCGGTTTGTCGGCTCCCTCGTCCGTTTTCACCAGTGCGGCAACCAGAGTCGAGCTACCACCGTTTGTCAGCCACATCTTCTGGCCGGTGATGGTGTAGCCGCCGTCCGCGTCCCGGGTGCCCCGGGTCCGGATCGCGGCGACGTCCGACCCGAGTTCGGGTTCGGACATCGAGAAGGCGCCACGCACCTCGCCGGTCGCCATGCGGGGCAGATAGCGCTGCTTCTGGTCATCGGTGCCGTGCTGACGGATCATGTAGGCGACGATGAAATGCGTGTTGATGACGCCCGAGATACTCATCCACCCGCGCGCCAGTTCCTCGACACACAGCGCGTACGTCAGCAGCGACTCCCCGAGCCCGCCGTACTCCTGCGGGATCATCAGGCCGAACAGACCCATGTCTTTCATCTGGTCGACGATGGCTTGCGGGTAGGAGTCCGAGTGCTCGAGCTCCTGGGCCGCGGGAATGATCTCGCGGTCGACGAATTGCCGCACGGTGGTGACGATTTCGCGCTGCAGCTCGGTGAGACCGGCGGTCTGGGCCAACTTAGTCATGTGTGATCCCGCTTCGCTTCTCGCTGTCCGTCATGACTCGATCCGTTCGAATACGGCGGCCAGCCCCTGGCCGCCTCCGATGCACATGGTTTCCAGTCCATAGCGGCCATCTCGCAGGTGCAGTTCGCGTGCCAGGGTCGCGAGCATCCGGCCGCCGGTCGCGCCGACGGGATGACCGAGCGAGATACCCGAACCGCGTACGTTCGTGCGCTCCCAGTCGGCATCGGTGAACTTCCATTCCCGCGTGCACGCCAGCGCCTGGGCGGCGAAGGCCTCGTTGAGTTCGATCAGATCGATATCAGCAAGAGCCAGCCCGGCTCTGGCCAGTGCGACCTCGGTGGCCGGCACCGGGCCGATCCCCATGACGTTCGGCGGAACCCCGGCCACGCCCCACGACACCAGCCGCACGAGTGGCTGCAGCCCGAGTTCGGCCGCGCGCGCCGCGGTGGTCACGATGCACATGGACGCCGCGTCGTTCTGCCCGCTGGAGTTTCCGGCCGTCACGGTGGCGTCCGGATCACTCTTGCCCAGAACGGGTTTGAGGTTGCCCAGTGCCTCGACGGTGGTATCGGCACGAGGGTGCTCGTCGGTGTCGATCAATTGGTCGCCGGTGCGGGACGACACTTGCACCGGGACGATTTCATCGGCCAGCACCCCGCTGCGTTGCGCCGCAACGGCTTTCTGGTGCGACCGGACCGCCAGCGCGTCCTGCTCCGCACGGGAGATCGCGTACCGGCGGCGCAGATTCTCCGCGGTCTCGAGCATGCCGCCCGGCACCGGGTAGTTCTTGCCACCGGCGGTGGTCCGCCCGCGCGCCAGCCCGTCATGCACCGTGATGCCGCCGCGCGAGCCACCCCATCGCATATCGGTGGAGTGGAACGCGACGTTGCTCATCGACTCCGCACCACCGGCGACGACGAGATCGTTTGCGCCACTGGCCACCTGCATGCAGGCCTGGATGACGGCCTGCAGCCCCGAGCCGCAGCGCCGGTCGACCTGCATGCCCGGGACCGTGACCGGCAGCCCGGCGTCGAGCGCCACCACGCGGCCGATCGCCGGGGCCTCACTCGACGGGTAGCAATGCCCGAGAACGACGTCCTGCACCGCCTCGACCGGAATCCCGGTGCGCTGCAACAGGCCCTGCAGCGCCGCGACGCCGAGTTCGACCGCGGTCAGCGACTTGAACATGCCGCCGTAGCGGCCGATGGGGGTACGGACCGGCGCGCAGATGACAGGACTGGTGACGGTCATCTAGATGTGCCGTCCCCCAGTGATTTCCAGGACGCAGCCGGTCATGTACGACGACATGTCCGAAGCCAGGAACGCGACCACCGATGCCACTTCGCTGGGTTCGGCGGCCCGTCCCATCGGGATCTCCGCCAGCTTCTGGTCCCAGATCCGTTGCGGCATGGCCTCGGTCATCGCGGAGCGGATCAGGCCGGGCTGCACGGCGTTGATCCGGACCCCGAGGTGGGCGACCTCTTTGGCGGCCGCCTTCGTCAGTCCGACGATGCCGGCTTTGGCCGCCGAGTAGTTGGTCTGGCCGATCAGCCCTACCTTGCCCGAGATCGAGGAAATGTTGATGATGGCGCCGCTGTTGGCCTCGCGCATGACGCCCGCGGCCAGCCGGGTGCCGTTCCAACAACCTTTCAGATGGACATCGATGACCTGGTCGAACTGCTCCTCGGTCATCTTGCGCATGGTGGCATCGCGGGTGATGCCGGCGTTGTTCACCATGACATCGATGGTGCCCCGGCCTCCGAACTCGACGGCGGCATCGATCAGTGCCTGCACGTCGGCCGCAGATGTCACGTCGCAACGGACGGCTTTGGCCACTTCGGGGCCACCGAGTTTGGCGACGGCCGCTTCGGTCGCGTCGAGATTCAGGTCGCCGATCACGACCCGGGCGCCTTCGGCGATGAAACGCTCCGCGATCGCGTATCCGATTCCCTGGGCACCGCCGGTGATCACCGCGATACGTCCGTCCAGCAGCGCCATGGTCGCGCACTCCTTCTGATCGATTGACCCGGCTGTCGGCCTGTGCCGCGGCACCCACCAACCGGTGTCATACATAAAATATGATATTTCTTGCATCAAACCAGAAGCGCCCCCGTGTTGCACAAGGAGACCCGACATGGCCGAACCCGTTGGTTCACCCGCCACCGAAGTCAGCGATCAGGATTTCCGAGACATCCTCGACGCGACCCGCCAGTTCGTCCGTACCGCGGTGGTGCCGCGTGAGCTGGAGATCGCGAACGACAACCGGGTACCCGACGACATCCGCGATCAGGCCAGGAGCATGGGTCTGTTCGGCTACGCCATCCCCCAGGAATGGGGCGGCCTGGGACTGAATCTCGTCCAGGACGTCGAGATGGCGATGGAGCTCGGCTACACCACGCTGGCGGTGCGCTCGATGTTCGGGACCAACAACGGCATCGCCGGGCAGGTGCTCGTCGGGTTCGGCACCGACACGCAGAAGCAGCGCTGGCTGGAACCGATCGCCACTGGCGAATGTGTTGCGTCCTTCGCATTGACCGAGTCCGGCGCCGGCTCCAACCCCGCGGGCCTGCGCACCAAGGCGGTCCGCGACGGGGACGACTGGATCGTCACCGGCCACAAACGATTCATCACCAACGCGCCCACCGCGAATCTGTTCGTGGTGTTCGCCCGCACCCGGCCTGCCGACTCCGACGGACCCGGCATCGCCGTGTTCCTGGTCCCCGCCGACGCTCCCGGCGTCGTGGTCGGGCCGAAAGACGCGAAGATGGGTCAGGAAGGGGCCTGGACCTCGGACGTCACGTTCGACGACGTGCGGGTCGGTCCCGACGCCCTCATCGGCGGTAACGAGGACATCGGCTACCGCGCCGCGCTGACGTCATTGGCCCGGGGACGGGTGCACATCGCGGCGGTAGCCGTGGGCGCGGCACAACGCGCCCTCGACGAATCGGTGGCATACGCCGCGACCGCCACCCAGGGCGGCACCGCGATCGGGGAATTCCAGCTGGTGCAGGCGATGCTGGCCGACATGCAGACCGGGGTGATGGCCGGCCGGGCCCTGGTCCGCGACGCCGCGCAAGCCTGGGTCAGCGGCGCCGACCGTCGCATCGCGCCATCGGCCGCGAAGCTGTTCTGCACCGAGATGGTCGGCAAGGTCGCCGACCTGGCCGTGCAGGTGCACGGCGGCAGCGGATACATGCGCGACGTCCCCGTCGAACGCATCTACCGCGACGTGCGCCTGCTCCGGCTGTACGAGGGCACCAGCGAGATTCAGCGGTTGATCATCGGCGGCGGATTGGTGAAGTCCGCGCAGCGCGCGGCCTCCGGCCGCTGACCGCTCCAGCAATCAACCGATGATTCGCACGATCGACTCGACCACGGCAGCGGGCTTCTGCGAACCTTCGATTTCGACCGTGATCGTCATGGTCGCTTGAACGGCGCCGTCGAGCTGATCGATTTTCGAAATGACGGCACTGGCGCGGACATTTGCTCCGACCTTCACCGGTGTGATGAATCGCACCTTGTTATAGCCGTAATTGACGGCCAAAGCGACGTTGTCGACGCGATACATCTGGTGCGTGAAATGCGGTAGCAGTGAAAGCGTCAGCAAACCATGTGCAATTGCGCCGCCGAACGGCCCCGCGGCAGCGCGCTCAGGATCGACGTGAATCCACTGGTGGTCGTCGGTGGCGTCTGCGAACAGATTGACCCGATCCTGGGTGATTTCCATCCACTCCGTCGGCCCAAGCTCGCTACCTGCTGCTGCGACGAACTCGTCCAGATTGCCGAAGACTTTCACGCTTACTCCTCTCGGGCTCGGCCCCTTCCGGGCCGTGCCGCTAATACTTCTAACGCCTCGGCCGGGCCGGCACAATGCCCAGATTTTGGGCCGGCCTCCCCTAGTTAGCTGGTCAAAGTTCGCCATATTCGCGTACTGTCTGCGCTAACCTGCAAAAATACAGACGTCTGGGATTGCCAACGTCCGTCGCATCAGCACACTCGTTATGGCCAATTCTTCGGCACCCCGAAGGTCGACAGACAACGTTTCACCACTAGCTGGATGCCGGACCCCGACAACCCCGATACTGAATTAAGGAATGCAGTCCGCGCGAGATGCGTTTATCGCAACCGACTGCCAACTGACGTTGCAGTGACTGCTGGGAACGAATGGGGCAACGATGTCGGTGGAGTATGTCGAATACGAATCCAACGTCGATATTCGCTTTGCCGAAAACGTCACGTGGCCCGACCGCGACACCGGATGCACCGTGGTGCTGTCGCAGCCCGACACCGACCCAGAACTCTGGCACCGCTACCTCGATGCGGCGCAGCAAAGCTATCGCCGGCACGGCGTCGAAGCGGTCGTGGATGCCATCTCGATCCGCGACGGCGCGGACACCGCGCTGTTCTGGGCGGTCCTGGACCGCCGCGACAACATGGTCGGCGGCCTCCGCGCCAAGGCCCCGCTCAGCTGTGCCGATGATTCGCACGCGGTGGTGGAGTGGGACGCCCAACCCGGGCTGGCCACAGTGCGCAAGATGATCAGCGATCGGGTGCCCTTCGGCGTCATGGAGATGAAAACCGCCTGGGTGTCCGACAATCGCGCGAGCCAGCACGCCATCACCAACCTCCTGGCCCGCACCGCCTACCACGCGACCAGCGTGATGGGCGTGCAGTTCGTGATGGCCACGGCAGCCCAGCATGTCCTGGAGTTGTGGAGATCCGGCGGCGGTGTGGTGGCGCCCATTCCGGCCACGCCGTACCCCGACGAGCGCTACCGCACAAAGATGATGTGGTGGGATCGACGGACCATGGTCAATCATTCTCAGCCGGAGCAGATTACGAAGGCGCTGCACGAGATCGACGAGATATCAACCAGGCTGGTCGCCGGTTGATGGCAGCTCTGGACGCTCATCGCATCTCCATCCTCGACCCCCACCTTGCCGCCGACGCGGAATCGCTCGAAGAGCTGCTGCGCGACCCAGCGGTGAACGTCATCGACACCTGGGCCGACCAGTTCGCCGCCCTCGCCGAACTCCGGCCGGCACCCACAGCGGACCTGCTCGACGAGCCCGCCCGCTGGGTCTACTACCCGTGGCGCGCTGCGGTGCTGAAGCTGCTCGGGCCACGCTCCTATCGCCGGCTCCGCCTGGACCGCAACCGGCATCTGGCCACCAGCGCCGAGCAGGACCGCCTCGGCCGGCTGCGCATCGGCATCGTCGGGCTCAGTTCGGGTCACCTCATCGCTCATTCGCTCGCCGTGGCGGGTTTCTGCGGCGAACTTCGGCTGACCGATTTCGACACGCTGGGAGTGTCCAATCTCAACCGCATTCCCGCAACGGTTTTCGACATCGGCCTCAACAAGGCGACCGCCGCCATGCGCCGGATCGCCGAGCTCGATCCCTATCTCCCCGTCCGGCATTCGACCGCCGGGTTGAGCGCCCAGTCCCTCGCGCCGTTCCTCGACGGGCTCGACGTGCTGGTCGAGCAGTGCGACTCGCTGGAGATGAAGCTGCATCTACGTCATGGCGCCCGGAGCCGCGGCATCCCGGTGCTGATGGCCACCAGTGACCGCGGCCTGATCGATGTCGAGCGCTTCGACCTGGATGCCACCCGGCCCGTCTTCCACGGACTGCTCGGCGACATCGACCCCGACACGATGGCGGGCCTCTCGATCGCAGACAAGCTGCCGTACCTCATGCAAGTCTTCGACCCGGCACGGGTTTCCCCGCGCATGGGCGCGTCCCTACTCGAGGTGGGCCGCACGCTGTCGGCGTGGCCGCAACTCGTCGGCGATGTAACCGTCGGAGCAGCAACCGTTTTGGAGGCCATCCGCCGCATCGGGCTGGGCGAACCCCTGACGTCGGGACGCACCCAGGTCGACATCAGCGGTCTGCTCGGCGAATTGGCCGAACCGACCGGGACCGCCCCACCTGGTGACGTCGACCTACCCGCGGCCGGTGCGGTGTCCACCGGGCTCGGTCAGGTCATCGACGCCGCCGTCGACGCCGCGATGCGTGCGCCGTCCGGTGGAAATTCCCAACCATGGCAGATCGCGGTGTCGCCCGACCGCATCGTGATCCGCATCGATCCCGCCCGGACGTCGGCCATGGACGTCGGCTTCCGAGGCAGTGCCGTCGCTGTCGGGGCCGCGGCGTTCAACGCCCGAGTTGCTGCCGCCGCCAAGGGTTTTGCGACCGAGGTGACCTACACCGAACCCGACGGCGAACACCCGTTGCAGATCGCCCTGCGCCTGCGGCCGGGGGATGCGCCCGAACTCGCACGGTGGTACCCCGCGGTGTTCGAACGCGAGACCAACCGCCACCGCGGGTCGGGCGCCCCGCTGCCGCCGGAGGTGGTCGAGGCCCTGTCGCGGGTGGCACGGCAGTACGGCGCGCGCCTGCACACCATGGTCGACCGCGACGAGATCGCACGCGCGGCAACGGTCTTCGCCGACGCCGATCGGATTCGCTATCTCACCCCCAGACTGCACCGCGAGATGATCTCGGAACTGCGCTGGCCCGGCGACGACATGGACTTCGGCATCGATGTCCGTTCCCTCGCACTCGATACCGGCGATCTGGCCGTGCTGCCGCTGCTGCGCCGGACCGACGTGGTTGCGGCGCTCGACGACTGGGATGCCGGAACGGTACTCGGGGAGGACACGCGTGACCGCATCAATGCCAGCAGTGCGGTCGTCACCGTGTTGACCCAAGGATCAGCGCTGAGCGACTTCGCGCGCGGCGGTGCCGCCGTGGTTGCCGTGTGGATGGCGGCGCAGGCCCGCGGACTCACCGTGCAGCCGATGTCGCCGCCGTTTCTCTACGCCCACACCGGAACCGAGCTCGGCGAACTCTCCAGGAAGTATGCCGACGAACTCCGCCGACTACAGGGCACATTCGACGCGGCGACCAGCAAAGGACAGGACGAGGCGATGGCACTCACGCTCCGAATATCGGATGCGCCACCGGCTTCGGTACCGAGCCGCAGGAGCACCGCCTTTGAGGTCAGCGGGGGTTAAGCTGGTCGTCTCATGTCCATCGACGAGTCTCCCCCTTCACTGGATCGCGTGGTGACAGAGGTTGCGACGCGGTTGATGGCGGCAGACTCCAGCAACAGCACCAAGGTGTACACAGACGTTCTGGAGATCCTCGTCAACTACTTCGGAGTCGACGTCAGCTTTCTCCGCCGCAATGATCATGAGATCGGCGCCTCGATACTCGTCGCGGAATGGCCACTGCGGCCGGAGATTCCGGACCCCGACCCCCTGCGCGTGGTCTACTTCGCCGATGCCGACCCGGTCTTCGCGGAGACCGAGCATCGCAAGACCCCGCTCATCGTGCGCCCGGACCCCGAGCCCGACGACTACCAGCGCCGCATCGAGGCGGACCGCAACGTCCCCCAGATATCACTGGCAGCAACGCCTTTGGTCTCCGGCGAGCGCACCACCGGCGCACTCGGCTTCGTCAAGTACGGCAACCGCGAATGGCTCACCGAAGAGGTCAACGCGCTGCAGGCCATCGCTTCGCTGTTGACGCAGGCCCAGTCTCGGGTACTCGCCGAGGAGCAGCTTCGATACCTGGCCGAACACGATGACCTCACCGGGCTGAACAACCGCCGCGCCCTCATCGCCCACCTCGATGCCCGGTTGCAACCAGGACAACCCGGGCCGGTGACCGCCCTCTTCTTCGACCTCGATCGGCTCAAGGCCATCAATGACTACCTCGGGCACAGTGCCGGTGATTCGTTCATCCGTGTCTTCGCGCAGCGCCTCACCGAGGGCGTCGACAACAAGACCGTGATCGCCCGGCTCGGTGGTGACGAGTTCGTCGTCGTCCCAGCGGAACCGATATCCGCGAGCAAAGCCGAAGCCCTCGCGTATCAGCTCCAGGATTCGTTGCGGCGCCGGGTCTGGATCGACGGCGAACGGCTCACGCGGGCAGTGAGTGTCGGCGTCGCCTCCGGGATCCCGGGCTCCGACAACTCCTCGGACCTACTGCGCCGAGCCGACCAGGCCGTCTTGAGCGCGAAGTCGGCGGGCGGCGACCGCGTCGCGGTCTTCACCACCGCGATGTCCCTGGAAACGGCCTACCGCAACGACATCGAGCTGCATCTGCAGGACGTCATCGAAAACGGTGCACTGCTGCTCAACTACCTGCCTGAAATCGACATGCGCACCGGCAAGCTGCTCGCCACCGAGGCGCTCGTTCGGTGGGATCACCCCACCCGTGGGCTGCTCCCCCCGGCCGCATTCATCGGTATCGCCGAATCGATCAACCTGGCAGGCGAATTGGGCCGCTGGGTGCTGCGCACCGCATGTCGGGAGTTCGCGCGGTGGCGCGAGGACTTCCAGGCGGCCAGAGCCGGCTCTGGTGATTCCGATGATCGCGACGACTTCGAATTGCGGGTCAACGTCTCCCCGGTGCAACTGGTCACCGACGGCTTCGCCGAGTCGGTCGCCGACATCCTCGATGAATTCGGCCTGGACCGCGGTTCGGTGTGCCTGGAGATCACCGAGAACGTCGTCGTCCAGGACAGCGAATCCTCCCGCGCCACACTGGCCGACCTCCGCAGAATCGGGGTGCGGTTGGCGATCGACGACTTCGGCACCGGATACAGCGTGCTGTCGCACCTCAAGTCGCTGCCGGTCGACATCTTGAAGATCGACCGGAGCTTCGTCACCGACCTCGGGTCCAACCCGGGCGATCTGGCGATCGTCCGGGCGATCATCGCACTCGCCGACTCGTTCGGTCTCCAGATCGTCGCCGAGGGTGTCGAAACCAAGGCTGCCGCAACGACATTGCTGCGCCACGGCTGCCACCGCGCGCAGGGGTTCCTGCTGTCGCGGCCCCTGCCGGGCGATCAGATGGCGACGCTGTATCGCAAGGGGCGGGTGCCGGTCCGGTTCACCAGCGAGATGTGATCCCGAACAGCGTTACCGCGCAACAAGTTCCACACGGGCGAACCGGCTTGCCGGATGGCCCACGATACAGACCTCGAGAGTGCCGTCCGGCAGGGCGCCGGTCTCGGCGGGTGCGCCCACATCGGTGAAATCGGGCGAGATCACCACACCGTGGCGGGCTCGCACGAAGTACAGGCCGTCCGGCGTATTCAGCTCCGCTCCGATGATTCGGCGGTCTTCGAAGAGCAGCGACTGCAGCGTGCTGGCCGAGCTGACCGCAATGTCGCGCTCAGCAGCAGCCGCCGCCAGCCAGTCGAACAGATCGTCCAGCCCGTCGCCGGCGTGCCAGTCGATGGCGCCGAGAGACGCGAGGCGAAGCGTCTTGCCTGCCGAATCCCGCAGGGTCTCCGAGGACCAGCCGCGCACCGTGCTGTAGAGCGCACCGGTTGCGGAATCCAGGCACACCCGGGCCCAGTCGAGCAGACCCGCACCGAAGAACGTCTCGATGGTGCGGGTATGAGTTTCGGACTCGGTCAGCGCACGCACCACACGCGCCGGCACAGATCGGCCGTCCGACGGGCGGGCGCTCGCGTCGACGTCGACTTCGGCAGTCACCGCGGCGAAATAGACGGCGGTGGTATCGAGTGGCTCGCCGGTTCCCGGCTCGACCGTCTCGACCTCGCCGGGCCCGACCGGTCCGTCGGATTCCGGCTCGGGCTCGTCGTCAGGGATACCCCGCGGCACCCCGGACTCCTCGATGCGCGCATCGAGGAGGGCACCCAAAGTGCCGCAGTGGACTTCGCCGCCGCGCACCCAGCGTCCGTCATCGACGCGCAGCGCTCCGGTCACCATCACGTCTGCGGCGGCGTCGACCGCGGCAATGGCCGTCGCCAGGCCACCGATACCGGCGCCGACGCACAGCACGTCAACTTCTGCGTCCCAATCCAACCTGATTCCCTGAGTCGAGCCTCGACGAATTGCAAACAATCCGACTGGCAGGGATCGACTTCGCCGTTCGGCTACTTTACATACTCTCGGAATGAACGACACCATCAACGGCTGAGGTTATGGCACCCTTAGGATGACTCGGGGGGCCTGCATTGACCGCGCGCTGATGGAAGGTGATCGACGAATGGGGCGCCAGCCGCGATCCGAAGTGACCCGACGCAAGATCATTGACTCTGCTGTCGATTTGATCAACGAGATCGGTTATCCCGCCGCCGGTTTGGCTGACATCATCGAACGCGCCGAACTGACCAAGGGTGCGCTCTACTACCACTTCGATTCCAAAGAGGCGCTGGCCACTGTCATCATCGAAGAGGCAATGGTGTTGCTGCACAACGTGTTCCAGTCCGCTCGAGACTCGGAGCACAACGCGATGGAGTCGTTGATCGTGGGCACCTTCACCACCAGCGACCTGCTGGCGACCAACCGGACCGCTCAGGCGGGAACCAAACTCCTGCGCACATTCGCGGGGTTCAACCCGACCGCGCGGCACAGCTATGTCAATTTCGTCGACCAGTTCACCTCTGACATCAAACGGGCCGAGGCCGACGGCGACCTCCGCCCGGGCGCGAACCCCGCCGCCGTAGCCAACACGCTGGTGGCCTGGATCCTCGGCGCCGAGCTGATGTCGAGCGCCGCATCCGACGGTCAGGACCTGCGGGACCGCTTCACCCAACAGTGGCGGGTCCTGATGCCGGCGATCGTCACCGCGGAAAGGCTCGATCATCACCTCGCCTTCATGGCCACCGCGTCGACCAAGCAGACGAACAGCGCGGAACGCACCGCCACCTGAAACCCACATCGCTAACTAAGTTCACTTCTTTATTGCTAGGCTGCGATCAGCCCAAGCGACAGAGGAGTCTGCATGGACCTCAATTGGTCGGCCAGTGATCTGGCATTCCGCGATGAAGTACGCACGTTTCTGCAGGAAAACCTGACGCCGGAGATCCAAGAAGCCGGCCGCCTGATGACCAGCGTCTACAGCGATCACGACGCGAGCCTGGCGTGGCAGCGCATCCTCCACGAGCGTGGTTGGGCGGCGCCGGCCTGGCCGGTCGAATACGGCGGCTGCGACTGGAGCCTGACCCAGCACTACATCTTCAGCCGGGAGTCGATCCTGGCCGGGGCGCCGTCGCTGTCCCCGATGGGTATTCGGATGGTGGCTCACGCGATCGTCCGATTCGGCACCACCGAACAGAAGGACTACTTCCTGCCGCGCATCCTGACCGGCGAGGTCTTCTTCTGCCAGGGCTACTCCGAGCCCGAGGCCGGATCCGACCTGGCCGCCCTGACCATGGCGGCCGTCGCCGACGGCGACGACCTGGTGTGCACGGGCAGCAAGATCTGGACGACCCACGCCACCGAGGCCAACTGGATGTTCGCGCTGGTGCGGACCACCCGCACCGCGAAGAAGCAGCAGGGCATCACGTTCGTGCTGATCGACATGAGCACACCGGGCATCGAGATCCGGCCGCTGGTGATGACGTCCGGCGAAGAGGTCCAGAACCAGGTGTTCTTCGACGAGGTCCGGGTTCCCAAGAGCAATGTGATCGGCCAGATCGACGACGGCTGGACCGTCGCGAAGTATCTGCTCGAGTTCGAGCGCGGCGGCGGTGCGGCGGCCCCGGGTCTGCAGGTGCTGGCCGACGAGATCGCCACCGCCGCCGCAGAAGCGCCGGGCCCTGACGGCGGCCTATTGGTCGACGATGCCGCGTTCTCCCGCAAGCTCGCCGATGCGCGGATCCGTACCGAGGTGCTCGAGATTCTCGAATACCGGGTGCTGGCCGCGCTGGCCGGCGGCGGACATCCGGGCGCAGCATCGTCGATGTTGAAGGTGCTCTCCACCGAGCTGAGCCAGACCCTGACCGAACTGGCCATGGAAGCCGCCGGACCCCGCGGTCGCGCGTACCAGCCGCACGCCACCCGCCCCGGTGGTCCGGTCGCCGAATACACCCCGCCCGCCGACGGTTACGTCAGTGGCGAGCCATGGCAGGCGGTCGCACCTCTTCGGTACTTCAACGACCGTGCCGGGTCGATATACGCCGGCAGCAACGAAATTCAGCGCAATATCCTCGCCAAAGCAGAATTGGGGCTGTAGATGGACTTCACCTTCTCCGCAGAACAGGAACTTCTCCGGGACGGCCTGTCGAAGTTCTTGGCCGGCCGGTATGGCCTCGAAACCAGCCGGGCGGCAGCGAAATCCGGCACCGGCTGGCAGCCCGACATCTGGCAGTCGTTCGCCGAGGAACTCGGCATTCTCGGCGCCGCACTGCCCGAGGAGGTCGGCGGCATCGGCGGCGGCCCGGTGGAGGTGATGCTGATCGCCGAGGCGCTGGGGCACGCGCTGGTCATCGAACCCTACGTGGACACCGCGGTGGTCGCCGCCGGTCTGCTGCTGCGCTCCGGTAGCGCGGCTGCCGGCCCCGTGCTCGAGGAAATCGCTTCCGGCACAGCCGTTGTCGCACTCGCCGCGGCCGAGGCCCAGAGCGGCGACCGGTGGCAGGACGCCCAGACCAGCGCATCCCGGGACGGCGACGACTGGGTGCTCACCGGCGACAAGATCATGGTCGTGAATGCGCCGCTGGCCACCCACCTGCTCATCACCGCCCGCACGGACAACGGCATCTCCCTGTTCCTGGTCGACGTCACGACGCCACCCGCCGGACTCGCCCTGCATGGCTACCGCACCGTCGACGACCGTCGCGCCGCTGATCTGGAGCTGCGCGAACTTCGACTGCCGGCCGACGCGCTGCTCGGCGCCGAGGGCGAGGCCTGGCCGTCGCTCGCCCAGGCCCGCGATGAAGGCGCCGCCGCGGTGTGTGCCGAGGCCGTCGGCAATATGCGAAAGGTGCTGGCGGACACCGTCGAATACGCAAAACAGCGTCAGCAGTTCGGTCAGCCCATCGGGAGCTTCCAGGCTCTGCAGCATCGCATGGTCGACATGCACATGGAGCTCGAACAGTCCGTGTCGGCGGTTTATCTGGCCGTGCTCAACCTGGAAGCCGACGCTCACACGCGGGCACGTGCCGTGTCGGCGGCCAAGGCCACAATCGGCCGGGCCGCACGGTTCATCGGCCAGAACGCGGTGCAATTGCACGGCGGCATGGGAATGACCGAAGAGCTCGCCATCGGCCATTACTTCAAACGGCTCACCGCCGTTCAATACGAGTACGGCTCGACCGACCACCACGTGACCCGCTACGCCAAATTGACCCGCGGCTGAGTCCGGCCGGCGCCGGATCAGGTGAGCGTCATCTGCTTCCGCGCGTACAGCTGCGCCCATTCGGCACGCGGCCGGATCGACACGTCGACATCGGTGGCCTTGGCGCGCAGCGCACCTGCTGTCGCCTGGCCCTTCGGAGTCACCTTGAACGGATCCCAATCGAAGAACCGGCAGGAGTTCTCCCAGGTGATCTTGTTGATGTCGGAGTCCGAGGCCCCGGCCGCGTTGAGCTCGGCGAGTACCTGCTCGGGAGCGTCGGGCCAGAAGCAGTCCGAGTGCGGGTAGTCGCACTCCCAGGCAATGATGTCGATGCCGATCTCGTGCCGCAGCTTCAGTGAGGTCTTGTCCGTGACGTAGCAAGCGAGTGAGTGCTCGCGGAAGACGTCGCTGGGCAGCTTGTCCCCGAAGTCGCGGCGCAGCCACTTCTGGTTGGTGTAATGCCGGTCGCTGCGATCCAGATAGAACGGGATCCAGCCGATACCGCCCTCGGAGAAGGCGAATTTCAGGTCCGGATAATTGCGCATCGCCGGACCCCACAACAAATCCTGCGCACACATCGCCGACACCTGCGTGGCCAGGATGATCAGATTGTCGATCGGGGCATCCTTGGCCATCGAGATGGCACCGAAGCCGGTGCCGATGTGCAGGCACATCACCACGTTCTCCTCGGAGAGGGTCCGGAACACCGGGCCCCAGTAGTCCTCGTCGAAGTAGCTGGGCAGGCCTTCCAGATGGGGCAACTCGGGCATCGTCACGGCTCGGCAGCCCTTGGCGGCCACCCGGCGGATCTCACGGCACATGGCCTCGGGATTCCACGTCGGCATGATCGCGATGGGGATGAATCGGTCCGGGTACGAACCGGCCCATTCGTCGATGTGCCAGTCGTTGTAGGCCGAGACCATCACCAGGGTGGCCTCTTCGCGATGCATGTTGAGGTGCCGTGCGGAGAAACCGGTGAACGTCGGGAAGCACATCGACGCGAGGATGCCGTTGCGGTTCATGTCCCGCACCCGCTCATGCACGTCGTAGACGCCGGGGCGCATCTCGGCGAAGCCGGCGGGGTCGCGCCCCCATTCCTCTGCCGGCCAGGACACGACGGCGTTGAGTCCGCTCACGCCCTGTGGACGACCCTGGTACATCCACTGGTCGACGCCCTTGTCGTCCGTGACGACGATGGGCGCCTCGGGCTTGTACTTGTGCGGAACATGGTTGACGAACATGTCTGGCGGTTCCACGACGTGGTCGTCGATGCTCACGAGGATGAGGTCGTCGGTCTGCATGTCTCAGTAGTACCGTCTATAGGCGTGACCGTCTCTGCACTTTCGGACAGAGGTTTATCCCGAACGGCCAAGACTGCCGACCGGCCGGTGATCGAGCTGCGCCGCGGCGGTCGCGCTCTGGGCGGCAGCTACCTCTACGAAGGCGAAGCGCTGATCACCGGCTGGCACTCACATGAGGTGCACCAGATCGAATACGCACTGCACGGCCTGGTCGAGGTCGAAACCGATGTCGCCCACTACCTGCTGCCGCCGCAACAAGCCGCCTGGATACCGGCGGGCCTGCCGCATCAGGCGGTGATGAATCCGGACGTGAAGACCGTCGCCGTGATGTTCGATCCCGGCCTGATCTCGGACCGGTCGGACCGGGCCCGCATCATCGCCGTTTCCCCACTGATCCGCGAGATGATGATCTACGCGTTGAGGTGGCCCATCAACCGGCCCCACGGCGATGCCGTCTCGGACGGCTTCTTCCGCACCCTGGCAGACCTCGTGGCCGAGGCGCTGGACCACGAAGCGCCATTGAGCCTGCCGACGTCCGAACACCCGGTCGTTGCCGCGGCGATGGCCTACACCAAAGACCATCTGGCCTCGGCAACGGCCGAGCAGGTGAGCCGCGCGGTCGCGGTGTCGCAGCGGTCGCTGCGCCGGCTGTTCCAGGAGTCCATCGGATTATCCTGGCGCACTTATCTTCTCAACGCCCGGATGCTCCGCGCGATGGCCTTGCTGACAGAGCCGGGACAATCGGTGCAGGCCACTGCCTCAGCTGTCGGCTTCGAGAGCCTCAGCGCGTTCACCCGCTGCTTCACCCAGTTCAGCGGGCAGTCACCGTCGAGTTACCGCCGTCAGGCTGCGGAGACCACCCGATCGCCGCACGAGTCCCGGTGAGAGTCGAGATCACCGCCGCACGCCGGCATCCATGTCCCAGGTGCGATCACATCGCCCCTCGGTCTCGGCGATGAGCCGCGCATTCGGTTCGTCGACCGCACGCACCCAGTGCTCGGCCGCGATCAAACTGCGCCCGCCGGCGATGTGCCGGGCAAGCAGCCGCTTACGCCGCGCATCGTCGGCGCCCCTGAGGTAATACAGCCGGTCGATCAGCTCACGCGCACCCGCAAAGCCAGCGGACGGCAGCGCAAGGTAATTACCCTCTGTGACCACCACCCGAGCCGCTGCCGGCACGACCAGGCCGGCCGCGACAGACTCTTCGAGTCTCCGATCGAACTGGGGCACATACACATCAGCGGCCCGATAGGCGTCCCGCACCCGGGCCAGCGATACCAGAAAGCCGGCCGCGTCGAAGGTATCCGGGGCGCCCTTGCGACCCTTTCGACCGAGCCGTGTCAGCTGCGCATTGGCGAGATGAAATCCGTCCATCGGCAGCAGGGCGGCGAAATCGCGCTCAACGGCGTTGAATTCACCAACAAGGCGCTCGGCCGCGGTCGACTTGCCGACACCCGGGGGCCCGGTCAGACCGACGACCACGCGGCCCGACCGCTCCTCGAGCAGTCCGGCGACATCGTCTGTCAGCGTGGCCATTCCGCGCACACTAGCCGCTCGGCGCGCCCAAGTCGACGACGCGTTGTGCCCGGCATCGACATTGTCACCGGCGCTGAGGCTCAGGCGCACATGCGGTCAGCAGATCCTTGCCGTCCTTACCGACGACGTCGGCGGGATCGAGCCAACCGAATCCCTGAAACCAGTACGTATCCGGCGCATGGTGGCCCGATTCGGCGACAGCCGGACCGAGGTCGGTGGTCGTGGTCCACGGATCGCCGTTGGTGCGGTAGACCCGCAACTGCACCGTTTTCGCTGCCCGCCAGTCGAATCCGCTGGGCAACGGCCGCACGACAGCAAAGCCGTGATACGGCCCGGTGGCAGACATGGAGTCGAACGACACCGCATTCCGCGAGTCGGCAGCCAGCACCAAGTCCGCCTGGCCGGGCTGGAACGTCAGGATCACGTCGTCCACGGGACCGCAGTACCGGCCGGGCCAGATTCGCAACGCCCCATCGGTGACGCGAACCCCGAAAACCCTTGGCAGATGCTGACCTTTGGCGGGATCACGCGAACAGAGCGCCAAGAACTTCTTGCCGTCCTGCGCGCCGATGGTCTGCGGATCAAGCCAGCCGGCGCCCGGGAACCAGTAGCTGTCCGCTGGATGCCGGGCGGACTCTCTGATCGCCTCGGCCAGCGCGCTGGTGGACCCGCCGAACACGGGTGCGCCCGTGGGAAAGAAGGACACGGTGTCTGCGGTGCGCCAATCGAACCCAGCTGGCAGCGGCGTGACCACGTCGAACCCCGGGTACGGCCCGCCGACGGTGAAGTACTCGACTTCGGCACCGGGATTTGCTGGGACATGTGCAGAGCCAACAACTTTGGGCAACGGGCTCGCCTCGAGCTTCAATTCCGCCTTGTCCCGGTGATCCGTGTTGAACGTGACGTCGATGGCCGTCGTGCCGCGACATGGCGATCCGGTCCAGATCCGCAGCGTGCCGTCGGTCACCCGGATACCGAACTCCTGTGGCAGCGACGGCTTCCCCAGTGGATCACAGCCCGACAATGCCATCAGTGTCACGAAAGCGACACCGAGGCAGAGAATTCGACGAATCACGGATAACCCCCGTCGGACGCACCGGCATTCGTCTCGAACGGATTGCGCCGCCCCGTGAGCTTTTCGGCGCCCAGGCTGATGGCGTACTGCTTGGCGAATTCGACCGGCCCGAGCGTGGCCCACTGTTCCGAATGCCGCTCCTCATGGTGCAGGATGCGATCGATGTCGAGGCCACCGGGCTTGGCGCCGTCTGGTTCGTCGTACCACATCCGACCCGACCCGATGATCTTGCGGAGTTGATCGCCCGCATCCGTCGGGTGATCAATGTTGATGAGGAAGACGTCTCCATAGGTGGACCCGCCTTGCTGGCTCAGTTGGTTCTGGACAAAGCCGCCACCCAGCCCCATCAGCATTCCGTTGGGCGTGGCGGCGAAGCGCCCACCACTGTTGGCGAGTCGCGGAACCTGTTCGTAACTCCAGGAGTTCGATGCCTGCCGGTCGACGATGCGCCGCACCTCGGTCGCCGTATACGGCGTCTCGGCGAAATCCGTTGTCGGGTTTCCCTTTTTGTAGCTGGTGCCCGCGTTCAGGATGTACGTCATCAACACCACCTGACGGGCGTCGTCGGCGCTGGTCCCGGCAGGCAGGAGGAAGTAGGTGTTGTCGTCGCTGGGATCACTGCTCGTGCGGTTGTTGTCGACGACACGCTCCATGCCCTCGAGGACGTCGAAACTCGCCGGCGTGATGTGCTGCTGCCGCGCGATGTCGACAATGACCTGGGGCGGCACACCCTTTTTCGCCGCATTCTGCAACCACTCGCGGTAGTACCCGGCACTCGTTCCGCTCAGTAGCCCCGCGTCGCGCAACGCGTTCTCGTACTTGTTGACGGGGTCGTATCCGGGCTCCCCGGGGTCGTCACCGATCCGCGCGTCTTTCGCTTCCGGCACGTCGAACGGGATACGTTCGGCCGCCGCGCGATCGCCGTGTTCGTACCGGAACGCAGCCGCTTCGAGCTTCCCCGCCAAGGCGGACATGCCCTGCCCGAGCGCCTGCGAACAGCGGAGGAACGCATCTCCCACCTCGCTGCACGCCTGCCCGCTGTTCAATCCCGCCACCGGCCTCGCGGCGGCGGAGAGCTGCGGACCACCGGCATCGTTGAACAGGCCGCTCGCCAGGTCCGCGAGCTCCGCCGCGGTTTCCCGCAGCGAGGCCACGACGACGGTCAACGGCGCGGTCATGCCAACTCCCAACCGACCTTACGAATCTGATAACCGGTGTCCCGGTCCGCCGCTTCGAATTTCGCCAGCAGCAGTTTGATCGCGTTCTCGACCTCGATCCGCTTGGCCGCGATCTGCAGTGCCTGGACGGGCGAAACCCTCGCGTACCAGCGCAGCCAGAATCCGGGCGTGACCCCGCCATCGTCGGCGACGTCCCACTGCGCCGCAACGGCATCGACTGCCTTTTTCAGGTGTGTCCGGAGCTCGGTCAACTGCGCACCGCCCGTCGCCAACGGCTCGGCCACCGCGTAGAGGTGGTCTCGATAGGCGGTCTGCTCGTCGAGTGATTCGCGGCCCTGCTTTTGTGCGGCGTCGGCGGCCGTGCCGGTCCAGTCGTCGGCAAGGTGGGCGAATTGTGTTCGCGCCCGGTCGATCTGAGCTCCGACACGCTGAGCTGCGGCCCTCGCACCGAGGGATGCGGTCAACAGAGATTCCGGATCGGAATTCACCACCTGCGACACCGTGTACGGCATGGACCGTCCCCCGTTCAGTCGGTCACCCCATTGTCCCCCACCGAACTCGGACCACCGGTCACCAAAATCGAACCCCTCGGCGCCGTTCAACCGACGTGTCACCGAGTGGGAACCAGCCTTCCACGGGCCGCGCGGGCGGACTAATACCGAGTAATGACCTCGCACACCGCTCCCCCGCCGAACACAATGCAAGCAATGGTGCTGACCGAGTTCGGCGGACCCGATGTGCTTCACGCCGCCGAGTTGCCCACCCCGGTTCCGGGAACCGGCGAGGTGCTGGTCGAGATCACGTGCACCAGCGTCAACCCGGCGGACTGGAAGACCCGCGAGGGCAAGCTCTCCGGGTACATCGACTACCACTTCCCGTTCGTGCTTGGCTTCGACCTGGCCGGCGTCGTCGCGGCCGTCGGGCCCGGAGTGACTCGCCGACAGGTGGGTGACCAGGTCTTCGGCATGTCCAACCAGCGCAACGGCGCGGACGGCACGTACGCCGAATACTGCCTGGCGTCGTCCGAGCTGCTCGCACCGCTGCCCGAGGGCTGGAGCCACGTCGACGCCGCCGGCTTGCCGGTGGCGGGCAGCACCGCCTACGGCGGCATGGTCGACGCCGGCGAGCTGCAGGCCGGCCAGACCGTGCTGATCAACGGCGGTGCCGGCGGCGTCGGCAGCATCGCGATCCAGATAGCCCGCGCGCTGGGCGCACGCGTCGCGGTGACATGCAGCCCGAAGAACTTCGACTATGTCACCGAACTCGGCGCCGACCTGGCCATCGACTACCGGGGCGGCGACGTCGTCTCTCAGCTGCGCGCCTGGGCCCCATCGGGCGTGAATCAGGTGCTCGACGCGGTCGGTCTGGACACCCTGCTGCCGCACGCCGAAGAGCTCGTGGCTCCCGGCGGCTGCTACGTCGAGATCGAGACGCTCATCTCGCGCGCCGACGAGGCGCGGGTCGCGCGCGCTGCGGAACACGGTGTGCGGATCGTCTCCAACATGATCGCCGTCCAGCGCCAGCCTCAGCACCTGGTGGAATTGGCCGCGCTCTGTGCCAGCGGCGCGATCCGGCCGCCGGCGACCGAGGTGCTGCCGCTGGCCAAAGTGGCTGACGCTCACCGCCTGGTAGAGGCCGGGCATGTCCGCGGCAAGGTCATCCTCGCCACGCAGACCGACTGAGACGCTGTGCCAAAACCCTTGGGACGGACAAGTATCCGGTCGCCGGGCTGGTAGCGTGAGGCCAACGTTCAGGCCGAGACACGGGAGGCGTTGTGGGGCACGGTGAATTGCTCCATCACCTGGTGTCCGACTCCGCCGCCCTCGTGCCGGATCGTCCGGCCATCATCGCCGAAGACGGCACCGTCACGACGTTCGCGCAATTCGACCGGTCGATCACGGCGGTCGCCGGCTGGATCGCGTCCCGGACAGCACCCGGCGACCGCGTCGCCGTGATCGCCGACAACGGCCCGGACTACGCGACGCTCTACTACGCGGCACCCCGCGCCGGATGCATCCTCGTCCTGATCAATCAGCGGCTCAGCGCCGACGAGCACGCCGCGCAACTCGCCACCGCGGCGCCCGCCCTGGTCCTGGGTGACGCCCGCTATCTGGCAGCACTGCACCGGCCCGACGCGATCTCGTTCGACGACGAACAGTGGACCGCGGCAACGCAATCGACCGGGTGGCCCGTGCCCGAGGAGCCGCGCGCAGACGACCCGGTCTGGCTACTCTTCACCAGCGGGTCCACGGGGACACCGAAAGGTGTTGTCCACACACATCGTTCGATCACGACGGCAGTCCGGGGCAGCATCGCCGGCAGGTCTGTCCGTCCGGGTGGCGTCTACCTGCTGCCGTTCCCCATGTGTCACATCGCCGGGTACAACATGCTGGTACACCATGCCGCACAGTCGACGGTGCTGCCGGTGGCGGCATTCCGGCCCGACGCCTTCACCGCCGCGGTGAACCGGTACCGGGTGACATCGTGCTCATTGGCCCCCACCATGCTGCACAGCCTGCTGGCCCATCTCGACCGGACCGGCAGCGACCTGCCGTCGTTGCGCGACATCGCCTACGGCTCGTCAGCCATCCCGGCCGACCTCCTCCGGCGCGCCCTCGACCGTCTCGACGTGGGATTCCACCAGGGCTACGGGATGACCGAAACCGGCGGCAACGTCACGTTTCTCGGCCCCGAGGACCACCGCGCGGGCGCTGCCGGTGACACTGCCGTGCTCGCCACGGCCGGCCGGCCCCACGCGGACGTTCAGATCCGGATCGCAGCCAACGGCGAAATCCTGGTGCGTGGAGACCAGGTCGCAGCCCGATACTGGCCAGATATGCCGACGACCGACGCCGGCTGGTTGCACACCGGCGACGTCGGATACCTCGACGACGACGGTCGGCTTGTGGTGTCGGACCGGCTGAAGGACATCATCATCACCGGTGGCGAGAACGTGTCCTCGCGGGAAGTCGAGGACGTCCTGTCGTCGCACCCCGACGTGGATCAGGTTGCGGTCGTGGGCGTTCCCGATCCGTACTGGGGCGAGGCGATCTGCGCCGTCGTCGTGCCCACCGCCGGCACTCGGCCTGATGCGGACGTCCTGACCGCGCACGTGCGCGAACGCATCGCGGCGTTCAAGCGCCCCCGGCACGTCGTGTTCGTCGACGCGCTACCCCTCACGACCAACGGTAAGATCGCCAAACAAACACTGCGCCAACAACTCCGGGAACAGTTCACCGAATAGACCGACCCGCCGGTTCAGGGCGTCGCCCCCGCCAAGCCTGCCCGCTCGACGCTCATCAGACTCTCGGTCTCGTGCTCTTTTCGGTACGCCGCACCACCACCATTGAGGCCGAACAGTCGCTTGCTCCACAACAACCACAGCACCGCGATGATGTTGACCAGCAGCATCGCCACCCGGAGCGTGGTGACCTTCTCCGTCAGCTCGTAGATTTCCAGCGGCAGGAAGATGCCGGTGGCCACCACCGCGAAGTACTCGCCCCAGCGCCACATCCCCCACAGCCCGACGGCTTCCACCAACTCGATCAACGCGTACACGGCGATGCCGATGCCGATCAACAGCAGGGTGTTGCCCGACATCGTGAATGCGTCGTTGATGTGCCGAATGATCTTGGAGCTGTCGATGTTCCAGCCGATCTGGTCTGCCAGCGGCCGTAGCAGAGGCAGGTCCTTCTCGAACATGTCCCGCAGGTGCACGCGCGCCGCACGCACTCTGAACACCCCGTAGGACATGGCAGCCAGCAGCAGGAATCGGAAGACGCGCTCGACGGCGAGCACCCGCATCAGCACCCGGTCACGCAGGAGCCGCCCGCGTGGCACCTCGGGTGCCGATTCCGCCGGCCCCTTGCCTCTTGGCGGCCCGACGACGAACGTCTCGCACCGCAGGCATCGCCAGGCCTCACCAACCGGCGTCTGCACATGCAGACGGGCAGCCAGCTCCGGTTCGTCCGGGGCGAATGTGGCATGGCCACGGAGGCCACAGGACCGGAGGGCGAAATCCACCATGCCCGTACCGTATCGACACCGACCGAGCGGAGCACGCGAATCGGTTCGCCACAGCGACGCCGGCCATACGAAGATGGACCTGTGCCGTCCTTACTGTGGTTCCGTCGCGACCTGCGGCTGCATGACCTTCCGGCCCTGGCTGCCGCCGTCGACCAGGACCGTGACGTTCTCGCATGCTTTGTGCTCGATCCGCGGCTCGAGGCGTCATCGAGTGCGCGCCGCCTGCAGGTCCTGGGCGACTGCCTGAGCCAGATGCGCGCAGAACTGGACGGCCGGCTGCTGATCACCCGTGGGCGTCCGGAAGAGCGAATTCCGCTGATCGCCAAAGAGATCGATGCCAGCGCCGTGCACATCTCGGCAGACTTCTCTCCGTTCGGCCGACGCCGTGACGGTCGGGTCCAGGAAGCCCTTGATGGCATCTCACTGGTTCCCACCGGCTCCCCGTACCTGGTATCGCCCGGGCGGGTCACCAAAGACGACGACAGCCCGTACCGGGTCTTCACGCCGTTCTTCCGGCGCTGGCGTGACCACGGCTGGCGGCAACCGGCCGGTACCGGTCCCCAATCGGCACAATGGATCGATCCGAGCAGCTTGACTGCCGCCGCGGCCAAGCCCGCCGACGACCCGGACACCGGGGCGCCGGCCTGCTTCGCCGCCGGCGAGAAGGCCGCTCTGCGCCAGTGGCGACGATTCGTCGATGCAGGCCTGGACGACTACGCCGAACACCGCGACCTGCCCGGCATCGACGGCACCAGCCAATTGTCGATGCACTTGAAGTTCGGCGCGATTCACCCCCGCACCATGGTCGCCGACCTCGACCTGCGCCACCGCAGTCACGTTGCGTACTTGCGTCAGCTGGCTTTTCGCGATTTTTATGCCGCCGTGCTGCACCACTGGCCGAACAGCGCCTGGCACAACTGGAACCGCGACTTCGACGTCATCGAGACCGATACCGACGACACGGCCGAGCGACACTTCGAAGCCTGGAAGGCCGGGCAGACCGGATTTCCGTTCGTCGACGCGGGCATGCGGCAATTGGCCCAGACCGGCTTCATGCCCAACCGGGTGCGGATGATCACGGCGTCCTTTCTCGTCAAAGATCTGCACCTGCCGTGGCAGTGGGGGGCCCGCTGGTTCTTGGAACAGTTGGTGGACGCCGACGTCGCCAACAATCAGCATGGCTGGCAGTGGTGCGCGGGCAGCGGCACCGATGCCGCGCCCTACTTCCGCGTGTTCAACCCGACAGCGCAGGGACAGAAATTCGACCCCACCGGTGCCTACATCCGCCGCTGGGTTCCCGAGTTGGCCGACGTGGCTGATCCCCACCTCAAGTCAGGATCGCCGCCGCCGAACTACCCGGCGCCGATCGTCGATCACGGCGAGGAGCGCGCCGAGGCCCTCCGGCGGTATCAAGCGATCGGTGCCCACCGCAACGCGGCGCCGAAACGGTAGCGATACCGCGGCCCGTGGCCGTAGTCGGCGAAGGTCTGGCACATCACGGGCCGATCGCCTTACGCTGGCCACTATCGCTCGATGCATGCGGAGGCCAGGTTGCAGAATCCGGAAGCTTTTCTCGACCAGTTCGCCGATGACGCAGCTGGGCGAGTGTTCGCCGAGCCGTACCACACGCCAGACGGATCGACTGTCATCCCCGTTGCCAAGGTGGGCCGCGCCGGTACCGGGACGACGGCAAAACCACTGGGTATCTTCGTGATTCGTGACGATGGGACGACCTGGGTGCCGGCGGTGGACGCCGACCGCATCGCGTTGGTCGGCGTCGTGACGGGCCTGGTCACCGCGGTGATCGGCTGCCTGGCGATCTTGCGGCGCCCGCCGTGGCCGGACCTGTCCAATCAGGGCCATCTGGCGCCGCATCGGCGCCGATTCAATTCATAGCTCCCCACATTGCGTGGTTTCGCGACGCCGCACCCGGGTATCTGGTGTTGCGGGGGTCGTGGAGTTGTTCTGCCGCGGGACAGCGCGGAAGAGCGATTCCTCTTTCATCACGAGCACACGCAAGGAGTTCAACCCATGACCTTGAAGAAGACCGCAGCGCGTGCAGTCGCGACCAGCATGCTCGGCCTGGCAGGACTCGGCGTCGGGGCCGGCCTCGCCCAGGCGGATCCGGTCGGTCCGATGCCGACACCGCCATTTCCGTCACCCAGCGTCCCCGGCCCCGGCGTGAATGCCGGCGTGCCCGGTAATCCGCTGCCGGCGGGCCACGGCTACCTGCCGCCTCCTGGACACGGCGGACCGATGCCGCAGGACCGCATCCCGTTCACGGCGACGCCGTCCTGGGTCCTGGTCCCGGTGGTGCCCCCGATGGGCACCCCACCGGCGCCGGCGCTCCCGGACTGGGCCGCCGGCATGCAGGTGGTCTGGAACCCTGCCCTCGGCGCTTGGGGCGTCTGGGACATGCAGGGCAGCTCGTTCATCCGGCTCTAGAAGCACGATGCGGCCGCCACTCCGTCGCGATGACGGGGTGGCGGCCGCCTCTGTAGTGCCGTTATCCACAAAGTCCCCGCAAACTCTACGGATACTCCCAGGTGCATCCCAGGCGGAAATGCTAACTCCGGCGTCAATTCTTTCTACCGTTACCGCGGACAGTCAACAGCGGACGCGCGGAGGGAACGACCATGGGGTGCTCACGGTACATCGGCCGGGTCGGAGCGTTGGCAGTGTTTCTCGGCGTCGGCGTCTCGATCACGACGGGGCAGACGATCGCCTACGCCGAACCGACATCGACATCGGCGGACACCGCACATGCCACGGAAGCGGGTCCCGGCAAGCCGGCGCCGAAACACACATTGGCTCCGGCGACAGCCACGTCGCCCGACGCCACGCCGGCATCGACATCGGACGACTCCGCGCCGTCCCCCGCCCCCAAAAACAAGCAGCAGCCCGGCAAGGGCAGCAACAACAAGAGCAGCGACGCATCCAACCGGCACCGTAACGCCAATCCCAAAGCTCACACCGAAAGCGTCACCAAGACCGCATCGATCTCGTCGCCCACGAGCGACGAATCCAGCAGCGCCACAAAGAAGATCAGTCAGCCGCAAGCCACCGCCGCGGTGGTCAGCCACGCCCCCGCACCGTCGATCGTCACAACAGCTGCCGTACCGGCGACCGCCTCGACAGCCCACACCGCGGCGGCGGCGCCAGTGGCGGCACTCGTCACCCCCACTGTGTCCGCCCCCACCGCGACCAACGTGATCGGCCAGATCGTCACCGCGGCAAAACAACTCATCAGCATCGCGCTGAAGCCACTGGTATCGGTCCTGCCGTCGAACGTGCCCGCGAACTCGCCGGCCCTGTGGACGGTGCTCGCGTGGGTACGCAGACAGATCGAGACGAATCTCCTGCCACCCCATGTGGTTTCCGCGTGGAACGTGACCAGCCCGAACCTGCTGACCAACCCCAGCGCCGAGTTCGGTGACCCATCACTGTCCGGCGGCAGTACCGTGTCCATTCCCGGCTGGACCGTCACCGGCACGCCGACTGTCATCAAGTACGACACCGTGCGCCAGATCCCGCTGGGCCTGCCGACACCTGGGCCGACACTCCCGGCCATCTTCAACTTCCCCAGTGACAGGCCCACCCCGGGCGACACCCAGTTCTTCGGCGGCGGCAATGTCGCGACCTCCACACTGACCCAGACCGTCGATCTCAGTGGTGCCGCATCGGGCATCGACGCCGGCACGACGCCGTTCAAGCTGAGCGGGTTCCTGGGCGGCGCCATGATCGACCCGTCGGCCGCGTCGGTCAAGGTCACGTTCCTCGATGCCACCGGGACGCAACTAGGGGTCGGGAAGGTCGCACCCGTCGGCCCCCTCGAGCGTTGGTTCCAGACCGGACTGCTCGAACGCAGCAGCGAAGGCACCATCCCTGTCGGCACCCGCACCGCGCAGGTGGTCGTCACGCTGAAGGACTCGAACCCTCTGACCGGTGGCTACAACAATGCCTTCGCCGATGATTTGTCCTTCACCGTCGGCGCGGCGCTGCCGGCACCACCGCCGCCCACCCCGCCGAAGTCCACGGTCGGCGCGCTCGACCACGTCTTCATGGTCTATCTGGAGAACAAGGGCTACAACGACATCGTCGGCAGCCCCAACGCGCCGTACCTCAATGGGCTGATCAACACGTACGGCGTCGCGACCGACTATTACGCGCTGACGCACCCCAGCGACCCCAACTACTACCCGATCCTCGGCGGCTCCGACTTCGGCCTGAGCTACAACTGCGCGACCAACTGCATCGATGCCACCAACCTCGCCGACAGAATCGAAGCCGCGGGCAAGACGTGGGCCGGGTACGCGCAGGGGATGTCCGCGGCCGGGCCTTACGTGTCGACAAGCGATTACGCGCCCGACCAGTTGCCGTTCCTGGCGTTCAAGGACATCTACAACGACCAGGCTCGCGCCGACGCGCATCTGCATCCGCTGACTCAGATGGCGACCGATCTCGCGTCGTCGGCCACCACACCGAACTTCGCGTGGTTCGCGGCCAACGAGGCCAACAACGGCGAAGGGCCACTCGACTTCCCCGGCGGCTACCTCAACTACATCGGCGCACTGCTCACCAACCACCAATACAACGTCAAGGCCGCCGACCAGTTCGCAGCGCAGACCATCCCGACCATCCTGAATTCGGCGGTGTGGAACGACCCGACACAGAAGTCGGCCATCGTCGTCACGTTCGACGAGGACACCGACAATCTGTCGCTGGGCTTCGGCAATGGCGGCAATCGCGTTGTCACCGTGGTGATCCCGTCACCCGGCGCGGTCAGCGCGGGAATGCGTGCGGGCAATTTCACCGATACCAGCTACGCCAATCACTACAGCCTGCTGCGCACCATCGAGGATTCGTTGAAGCTGGCGCCGCTGACCAACAACGACGCCTACGCCCCACCGCTCAACGACTTCTGGGGCACGCCACCGGTCATGCCGTAGCCCAGAACCGAAACGTCGGACCCGAGGAAACCTCGGGTCCGACGTCTACTTCCGGGCAGGAGCGGCAGGTCAGAACCAGTCGACCTGCGCCTCGACGGTGGTGCGGTCCAGGCTGGCCAGCAGGTCCAGCTGAGTCGTCACCTTCGGCAGCTCGTAACGGAAGAAGTACTGCGCGGCAGCACGTTTCCCGTCGTAGAAGTTGCCGGTGTTGCCGCCGGCGGCATTGAGCTGTTCCAGCCAGATCCAGGCCATCACGATGTGGCCGGCGGCCTCCAGGTAAGCGGTCGAGTTCGCCAGGGTGGTCTCGGCGTCGCCGGCTGCCCACAGTGTCGCGGTGACCTCGGCCAGACGCTCGGTCTGCGCCTGCAGTTCGCGGGCGTAGCCGGCAGTGGCCTCCGACTGCAGTGCGGTCTGAACGGTTTCGCCGATCCGCTGCTGCAGCAGCTTCAGGCCGGCGCCGTCCTGCATGACCACCTTGCGGCCGAGCAGGTCGATGCCGTGGATGCCGTGCGTGCCTTCGTGAATGGCGTTCAGACGGTTGTCGCGGTACTGCTGCTCGACGTCGTATTCGGTCGTGTAGCCGTAGCCGCCGTGAATCTGGATGCCGAGGTTGTTGGCTTCCAGGCACCACTGCGACGGCCAGCTCTTGGCGATCGGGGTGAGGACCTCGAGCATCAGCTCGGCCTCGTCGCGCTCGGCGCCGGTGAGGATCTTGATCTGGTCGACCAGCCGTGCACAGTACAGGCCGAGCGCCAACGCGCCTTCCACGTAAGACTTCTGGGCCAGCAGCATGCGCTTGACGTCGGCGTGCTCGATGATCGGAACCTGCGCGCGCGACGGGTCCTTGTCGCCCACCGGACGGCCCTGGGTGCGCACCTTGGCGTACTCCAGCGACGTGAGGTAACCGGCGTAGCCGATGGCGGTGGCCATGGAGCCGACGGCGACACGGGCCTCGTTCATCATGTGGAACATGTAGGCCAGACCGCGGTGCTCCTCGCCCACGAGGTAGCCGACCGCACCGGCCTCAGCGGCGGGCTGGTGGCTGCCGTCACCGAAGTTCAGCAGGGCGTTGGTGGTGCCGTGGTTGCCCATCTTGTGGTTGAGGCTGACGAGCGCGACATCGTTGCGGGTGCCGTCGGTCAGGAACTTCGGCACGACGAACAGCGAGATGCCCTTCACCCCGGGGCCGCCGCCGGGCACCTTGGCCAAGACCAGGTGGACGATGTTCTCGGACAGTTCGTGGTCGCCACCGGTGATCCACATCTTGGTGCCGGTCACCCGGTAGGTGCCGTCGGCGGCCTTGACGGCCTTGGTGCTGATGTCGGCGAGCGAGGAGCCGGCATCCGGCTCCGAGAGGCACATGGTGCCGAAGTAGCGACCCTCGAGCATCGGGCGCACCCAGGTGTCGATCTGCTCTTCGGTGCCGTACTCGGTCAGCAGGTTGGCATTGCCGACGGTGAGGAACGCGTACGAGAAGGTGGCCGGGTTCGCGGCGCGGAAGAACGCGGCCGAGGACTGCGCAACCACGTTGGGCAGCTGCATGCCGCCGACGCGCTCGTCGAACGAGCTGGCCATCAGGCCCGCCCCGTTGAAGTCGTCCAGGGCCTGCTTGATCTCGTCGATCAGCACCACGCGGCCGTTCTCGTCGACGAACGGCGGGTTGTGGTCGGCCTTCTTGTTGTGCGGCGCGAAGCGCTTGGTCGCGATATCGGCGCTCAGATCGAGGACGGCGTCGAAGGTATCCCGCGAATGCTCGGCGAAGTGCTCATGCTTGGTGAGCTCGACGACATCGAGCCACTCGTACAGCAAGAAGTCCAGGTCGCGCCGAGACATGAATTCAGTCACTGAGTTCTACCTTCCAATGCAGCCAGACATTAGCAGTCGCTCATTTCCTAAGCGATTGCTAATATCGCCTATCGGCCAGGCCCATGTCAACTGTGTGTACGATCACGTGCACATGAAGACCGACCGGACGACCGATTCGGCCGCAGCCGAACGCATCCGGCGCGCGGCCATCGAGGCGTTCGCCGAGTCCGGTTACGGCGGCACCTCCACCCGCCAGATCGCCAAACGACTCAACATGAGCGCGACGGCCATGTACCCGCACTACCGGTCGAAAGAAGAGCTCCTCTACGCCATCGCACTGGAGGGCCACGGCAGCTTGCTGGCGACGCTGCGCGCCACCGACGACGCCACCGCGCCGAGTGCCGAGCGCTTCCACACGGTCGTCGCGGCATTCGCCACCTGGCACGCCGAGAACAGCAAACAGGCCAGGGTCGTGCAGTACGAACTGCACGGCCTCACGCCGGCCCACTACCGCACCATCGCCCCGCTGCGGCACCAAGTCACGGCCGTGCTCGCCAACATCATCGAAAGCGGTATGGCGACAGGCGAATTCCACGTCGACAACCTTGACGATGTCGTCATGGCGATCTCGTCGCTGTGTGTCGACGTCTGCCGGTGGTTCCCCTCGCGCATCCACCGCGATCCCCACAAATTGGGCGAAATCTACGCCCAGGTCGCGGCCCGCCTGGTGCGCTGACGACCGCCCCTCCCCGCCTGCCGAATGACCCTAGGGCACCCGGTTTTTCGGCCTCTACCTGCCGTAACCGGTCGGTGACCCGCTGCCGTCGTGATGTACTTGCTGCCGACGACAGGAGGCCCGATGGTCAACCCTCCGCTGGAGGACCGCAATGAGGTCGTGACGGCGGCCGACGATGGCCCGACCGGCCCGTCCACCACAGCCGCCGCGCCGGCGCCCGAGGTCCGGTTGCGGCGCGTGCGCGGCAGATTCAGCATCCAGTCGAAGCTCATCGCGATGCTGCTCGGGGCCAGCATCGTGTCGGCTGCCGTGGTGGGATTCATCGGCTACCAAACCGGGCAGGCTTCGTTGCGCAACGCGGCCTTCGATCGGCTCACGCAGGTACGCGAGACCCAGTCCCGGCAATTCGTTGTTCAGGTCTCCACGCTGAAGAAGGCTCTTCTCGTCTATACCAGCGGACCGGCGATGGGTGAAGCAGTGCAGGCGTTCGGCGCCGGCTTCAACGAATTGGCCAATGCCCCAATCGATCCCGCTCAACAGCAGAGCATCGTCAGCTACTACAACAACGAACTCATCAACCCGATCGAGCGGGCGACGGGCGCCAAACTCAATCTCGATGTGCTGTTGCCGTCGTCCAACGCGGCTCGGTATCTGCAGGCTCGCTACACCGTTCCCGCCGCGCGGCCCGACGGGCCGGTTCCCGGCCCTGACCCCAGCGCGTGGGCGGCCGCCGCCAACCGCTACGACCAGTTCTTCGAGAAGATCGTGAGCCTGTTCGGCTACGGCGACGCGCTGCTGATCGACCCGGCAGGCAACGTCGTCTACTCGGCGAAAAAGCGTGCCGACCTGGGCACCAACGTCTTGTCCGGGCCGTACGAGCAGGGCAATCTGCACGAGGCCTACGCGAAAGCCATGGGCGCCGATCGGGTCGACTACGTCTCGGTCACCGACTTTCAGACCTATCACCCAGCCGGCGACCATCCCGTCGCGTGGATGGGCGCGCCCGTGGTGGCAGGCGGCCGCACGGTCGGCGTGCTGGCACTGCAGCTGCCGATCACCGGCATCAACGCACTGATGACCTTCAACGGGAAGTGGCAGGAGAACGGCCTCGGCGCCACCGGCGAAACCTACCTCGCCGGTGCCGACGACCTGATGCGGTCGAATTCGCGCCTGTTCGTCGAGAACAAACAGAAATACCAGCGCGATGTCACCGCGGCCGGAACGCCGGCCGAATTGGCCGAGCGGGCGGTGCGCCTCGGCGGCACGACCCTGGTGCAGCCCGTCGGCGGGGACGCCACCCGAGCGGCGCAACGCGGCCAGACCGGCGCGCGGATCACCACCGATTACCTCGGCCAGGAAACCCTGCAGTCGTACGCGCCGGTGACCGTGGGTCCCGACGTGACATGGACGATCGTCGCCAAGATCGACACCGCCGAAGCGTTTGCGCCCGAACGGGTCTTCACCAGAACCATGGGTGTCGCGGTGGCGGCCATCGTCATCCTGGACTGCCTGGCGGCCATGGCCCTGGCGCAGTTGTTCGTACGACCCATCCGCCGACTCGAGGCCGGCGCACAGAAGGTCAGCCGGGGCGAGTACGACGACGTGATCCCGGCGCGCACCCGGGACGAATTCGGTGATCTCACAAAGACTTTCAACGACATGAGCCGGCTACTGGGCATCAAGGACGATCTACTGCGCCGCGAACGCCAGGAGAATGCGCAGTTGCTGCGGTCACTGATGCCCGAGGCGGTCGCCGAACGGTATCGCCAGGGCGAGGAGACCATCAGCGAGAGCCATCAGGACGTCGCCGTGGTGTTCGCCGATATCGACGGTCTGGACACCCTCGCCGGCGAGCTGCCGTCCGACGAATTCCTCAGTGTGGTCAACGAATTGGTCCGCCAGTTCGACGACGCCGCGGCACGCAACGGCGTGGAGCCCATGCGCATCCTGCGCAACGGCTACACCGCCAGTTGCGGCCTGAATGTGCCCCGACTGGACAACGTCGAGCGGACCGTGGCGTTCGCCATCGAGATGCAACGCATCGTGGCCCGCCTCAACGCCGAGGACGATCTGCAGCTCGGCTTCCGGGCCGGTATCGACACCGGCCAGGTCACCAGCGGCCTGGTCGGCAGCACCACGATGATCTACGACATGTGGGGCAGCGCGGTCGACCTCGCCTACCAGATCCAGGCCGGTGGCGGCGAACCCGGCATCTACATCACGTCGCGGGTGCGCGACGCCGTCCATGACACTCATCGGTTCACCCAGGCGGGGCAGTTCACCGTCGGTGACGCGGAGGAGCCGGTCTGGCGGCTGGTGGGACGGCGGTGACCATGTACACGTCGGGGCCATCGTGGTTCTTGTGGGTCGCCGTCATCGCCATCGGCCTGCCGGCCAGCCTGATCGTGCTCACCGAATGGCGCCGGTCCCTGTTGCGCCGGAACAGTCCGCTGGCGGCGCCCGTCGGACTCTTGCGCACCTACGTGCTGCCCGTCGTGGCAGTGCTGTTCCTGTTGCTGAAGGTGGCCGTCGTCCCCGCGCGCGACATGCCCATCCGGATCGTGGCCACCGTGTTGGTGTTCCTGACACTGCTGCTGGTGTTGTCCGGCCTGAGCAACACCATGTTCGCGAACGCCCCAGAGACGTCGTGGCGGAGCCGGATGCCGCGGATCTTCGTCGACGTGGCCCGCATGGTGCTGATCATCCTGGGGCTGGCGGTGATCTCCCGCTACATCTGGGGCGCCAACGTCAAGGGCGTGTTCACCGCGGTCGGCGTGAGCTCGGTGGTCATCGGTCTCATGCTCCAGCACTCCGTCGGCCAGATCGTGTCCGGTTTGTTCATGCTGTTCGAGCAGCCGTTTCGCATGGGCGACTGGCTGGACACCTCGGCGGCCCGCGGCCGCGTCGTCGAGGTGAACTGGCGGGCAGTCCATATCGAATCCAGCACCGGTGTGCAGATCACCCCCAACTCGGTGCTGGCCGGCACGTCCTTCACCAATCTGAGCCGGCTGGCCACCTCGCACACCACCGTCACCACCACGTTCGCCGCGACGGATTCACCCGACCAGGTTTGTGCGACCCTCACCCGGATCGCCACCAACCTGCCGCACCGCGGCGACGACGTCGAGCCGTCGACGGTGCCCATCGGCGATCACAAGTACCGCACCACCATCGGCCTGAAGTCCCCCGGTGACGACGACGCCGTGCAGGCGACGTTCCTGCGCTGGGCCTGGTACGCCGCCCGGCGCGACAAACTCCATCTCGACGGCGTCGCCGACGACTACTCCACACCGAAACGTCTCGAGGAGGCGCTCGACGAAGTCGCCGCACCGGCATTGCGGCTGAGCCAGAGCGACCAGCAGGCCCTGGTGCCCTACGCACGCCTGATCCGTTACGGCACAGGCGAACTCATTCATGCGCCCGGTGAGGTTCCGAAGACCGTCACGGTGCTGGTCGCCGGGCGGGTCCGGCTGACGGTGCCCGCGCCCGACGGGTCCGTCACCGCGGTTCGCAGCCTCGACAAGGGGGCGCTCCTCGGCGTTGCCGCGTTCACCCACCAGGCCAACCTGGCGTACGCACACGCCCTCGACGAAGTCGTGCTGCTGCAGATCGAACACGACGAGATTCAGCGGCTGCTGTCCGACCGCCCGCTGCTGTCCCGGGAATTCGGCCGCCTCATCGACGAACGTCGTACCGAGGTGCAGTCCGCGCGCACCGCGGCGAAGAAGGCGATCCGGGCTGCTGCCGGTCAAGACATCGTGCCCGCAGTCGTGGCCCCTGGCAGTCAGAGAGCGGCACCCCGTTAGCTTGCGGCCACGCCCAACTCCCCGGCCAGCTCGCGCCGCAGTACCTTGCCCGTCGGCGAGGTCGGCAATTCGTCGCGGAACACCACGCGGTCGGGCGTCCGGGAACCGCGCAGTGCCGCCCGCACGTACTCGCGTAGGGCCTCCGGGTCAGGTGAGGTATCTGCTTCCGGGACGACGACCGCGACGATGATCTGGCCCCACTCGGGGTCCGGCACACCGACCACCGCGACGTCGCACACCTCGGGATGTTCGACGAGGACGTCCTCCAGTTCCGCGGGCGCGATGTTCTCTCCCCCGCGGATGATGGTGTCGTCGGACCGGCCGTTGATGAACAGGAAACCCTCGGCATCCAGCCAGGCGAGGTCGCGCGTCGGGAACCAGCCGTTCTCATCGAGCACCGACCCGATGTCGGTGTACTTGCCCGATACCTGCTCGCCGCGGATGTAGAGCTCACCAATCTCGCCGCGGCCCAACGGCTTACCGTCTTCCGCCCGGATCTCCACCTCGATACCCGGCACCGGCCTGCCCACCGAGCCCAGGCGCCGCTTCACGTCGGGGTCCGGTGATTCGTGCGCGTCGCGGTGATCCTCGGGGGTCAGGACGGCGATGGTCGAACTCGTCTCCGTCAGCCCATAGGCGTTGACGAAGCCGACCTCGGGCAGCAGCTCGAGGGCTCGGCGGACCAGTGGCAACGGCACTTTCGATCCGCCGTACGCCAGATTGCGCAGGCTGCCCGGCGCGGCGGCGCCGCGCACGAGTTCGGCGACGATGCGGTCCAGCATGGTTGGCACCACCGTTCCCGACGTGACCTCTTCGGCTGCCGCCAGCCGCAGCCACTCGGCTGCGTCGAACTTGGGCAGGTACACCATCTTCCGGCCGGCGTACAGGTTCGACAGGGCCGCGCTCACACCCGCGATGTGATACGGCGGCACACAGATCAACGTGGCGTCCTGCGCACCGGCCGAGTCGAATTCGACGGTACCGGTCACGTAACTGGTCAGGTTGTGATGAGAGAGCTCGACGGCCTTCGGCTTGTTCGTCGTGCCCGAGGTGAACAGCACGATGGCGACGTCGTCGGGGTCGGCGAATTCGGCGGCCGCCTCGGCGGCCGCCGCCGCGGCCACGAAAGCCTTCGATTCCATTGCGCGGCCGCATGTCTCGGCGACGTCGGCGTATTCCTCGTCGTAGACCACCAAAGGATCCGGTAACCGCGCGATGAGCTCGCGCAGTCCGCCGGCACTGAGCCGGTAGTTCAGTGGCGTCAGCGGACGATTCGCCCGCCCCGAGGCGAAAATGAGCAGGGGCAGCATGGCGCCGCCAGTCCCGATGTAGGCGACGCTGCCGGCTCCGGATGCCGCGACGACGCCGCCGCCGCCATCGGCGAGGCGGTTCAATTCAGCTGTCGTCCAGCGGGTTTCGCCGGAGACGACGGCGGCACGGTCCGGGTTGGCCGATGCCGCCATATCGAGCAGAATCGCAAGGCTCAACGAGGACTCCGTTTAGATAGGATCGAACTTCGAAATCAGCCAATTGCTACCGCTTTTGGCCATGGTCACCCGAACGCTGCTGGCCGCCAGGCTCGGCTGCGGCCGTTCGGTACTGCGCGTTTCCTGGTCGATGAACAGCAGCACGACGGCCGAGTCGGGGCGCAGCTCGGAGACCGCCGATTGCACGACGGACGCGGTCGTCTTCACTCCCCGTTGCTTGGCGGCCGGTGCCACGATCTGCTGGCTGAATTGGCTGTAGTACGTGAGGAAGTCGCCGGTGAGATGCGACTTGGCGGCCGAGAAGTCCTTGTCCAACGTGTCGGGCGAGTAGGACAGCAGGGATACCGCCCCGGCCGACGCCGCGTCGATCACGGTGCGTTCGGCGGCGGCATCGGTCTGCTTGTCGGGCCGGTACTGGGTCCAGTACAGCGACCCGGCCAGCGCCCCCGATGCGACAACCAGCAGGGCCAGGACGATCGGCAGCCACCACTTCTTGATGGTCACGTTCTTGACACTCACGGTACGAACTCCACCTTCGCCATCTTGAGCACGCCACCGTCACGGTTCACCGTGACCTTCAGCCGCCACGCGCGCGGATCGTTCTTCGCGCCCGCGGAATTGGTGACCTCCGAGGTCGCGGCGACGAGAACCACCGCGGAATCCTCGGACATCGACTGCATCGCGGTGAGGTTCACGGTGCCTTTCGTCACGACCTTGGACTCTTGTACGACCTTGACGAAATCTGTTGCCCGCGAACTGAAATCGGCTTTGAATTCACCGGTGGAGCTGTCGAGGATGCGCTGCACACCCTCTTTGGCGTTGTTGAAGTCCAGCGACGTCATGTTGACCACGCCCAGCCGGGCCGCCGCGGTGAACTCGTCGGCCCGCTGCCGGTTGGCCTCGACGCCGCGGTGGTGCCAGATGATCGCGGCGCTGATCCCCAACAGCGCGAGGATCAACAGTGCGACAAATCCGGCCGCGAGCATTCGGCGGAGAGACCGCCGCCGGGGCAACTCGTCGCTCGGCTCGGCGTCTGCCACCAGCTCGGCGTCGCCGTCGGTCTCGGCATCACGCGTCTCGGCATCACGCGTCTCGGCGTCGCTCTCGTCGGCGTCGCTCTCTTCGGCGTCAGCAGTCTCGATCGCGCCGACCGGCACGTCGTCGGCAACCGCCGTCTCCTGCGCCTGCCTGCGCAGCCGGATGGCTCGCGCACGCGCACGCGCCGCTTCGGCAGCCGCCTCGGCGGCTTCAGCTTCCGCCTCGGCTTCCTCGGCCAGGATCGCCGGATCGTCGTTCAGTGCGTGGGCTAGCTCGTCGGCCATTGCGCTCTTCGGGGTCATGAGTCGGAGTCCAGTGCCGCCGACTCGACGGACTCCGTTATGCCTACCACTCGCCGTGGGCACGTCACAGCCGGACTCGCGGTGGAGTGCCACGCCGACATCCGTCGTCGCCGCGCCGTGACCACATGGCGACCTCCTCCTCCGAACAAAACATGCGAACGACGTTATCAGAAACGGTAATACTATTGCCACAACTGCGCATCATCAGCGTCGTTTAGGGCCACTCATCAGCGAGAATATCATTCTCGCCAGTTGTCGAATTGTGATCTGATCAGGTATGCGCGCGACGCTCCAACAGCGGGCCGGCCATCGCAACCAGGTCGTCTTTGGTGACCTTCCCGGTGGCGTTCTGCGGGAGCTTCTCTACGAACTCGATGAATCGCGGCGCCTTGTACCCCGCCATCCGGTCTCGACCCCATGCGATCAACTGCTGTTCGGCCACCGGCGATGCCGGGACGACAAAGGCCATGCACACCTGCCCCAGCCGGTCGTCGGGAACACCGATGACCGCAACCTGGTTCACCGCCGGGTGTTCCAGCAGATAGCCTTCGATCTCCGCCGGATACGCGTTGAAGCCGCCGACGATGAACATGTCCTTCTTCCGGCCGATGATGCGCAGCCGGCCGCCATCGTCGAACGATCCGAGGTCACCGGTGTGGAGCCAGCCGTCGGCATCGACGGCTTCCGCGGTGGCGACCGGATCGTCGAGGTATCCGGCCATCACGGTGTAGCCACGGACGAGCACTTCTCCATCGTCCGCGATGCGAACCTCGACGCCGTCCGAGGGCCGGCCCACCGTTGTGGCGATGTCCTCGAACGAATCCTCCGGCCGGGACATCGTGGCCGTGCCGCACTCGGTGAGCCCATAGCCTGTCGCGAGCGTCTGGAACGGCAGCTCGTGCAGGACGCGACGCACCAACTCCACCGGGATGTCAGCGGCGCCCGTGACGCCGGCCCGCAGCGTCGCGAGCCGGGCCTTGTCCGGTACCGCGAGCAGCGAGTGATACAGCGTCGGCGGCCCCGGAAGCATCGTGATGCGTTCCCGTTCAACGAGTTCCACGACACTGTCGGCATCGAAAACCGCCACCGGCAGGATCGTCGCGCCGCGGATCAGCGCGGCGATGATCCCTGCCTTGTAGCCGAAAGTGTGGAAGAACGGGTTGACGATCAGGTACCGGTCACCTTCGCGGAGGTCGACCCTGTCGCACCATTCGGCGTACTGGCGCAACGTCTGCCGGTGGTTCATCATGACGCCCTTGGGCCGGCCGGTGGTGCCTGACGTGTAGATGATGTCGGCAATGTCGTCGCCGTCGATGTCGTGGCACTCGAAAGGTTCTGCGCCGTCGAGGAATCCCGATTTCACGTCGATGGTCGGCACCCCGGCGGGGACCGCGAAATCCTGTCCGAGGAAGCCGTTCTCGATCAGCACCGCCTTGGCTCCGCTGCGGGTGATGATGTCGGCCGCCTCCTCGGCCTTGAACCGGGTGTTGACCGGGACCACGACTCCTCCGGCCGTCACCAACCCCAGCGCGGCGAACACCCAGTTGGCCGAGTTGGGCGCCCAAATGGCGACGCGGTCACCTTTCGTGACGCCGAGCGCGTGGAACGCCCCCGCCGCACGTCGGATGCGCTCCGCCAGTTCGAGGTACGACAAGCGCAGCGGCCCGTCGACCAGTGCCTCGGCGTCGCCGAACCTGTCCGCGGTGCTCAGCACCATCTCCGGAATCGTGCGCCAGGTCATGCCCGAAGTCCCTGTCGCACCAGGAATTTCTGCACCTTGCCACTGGCGGTCCTCGGATAGTCCGCCACCTCGTGCAATTCTTCGGGCCACTTCTGGCGCGCCACACCGGCATTCGAGAAGTGCTCGCGCACGTGCTGCAGTGTCGGCAGGACATGGCCGGGCCGGACCCGCACGACGGCAGCCACCCGCTCACCGAGCCGGTCATCGGGCGCGGCCACCACCACAGCGTCGGCGATGCTCTCCATACCCAGCAGTACCTCTTCCACTTCCACCGCGCTGACGTTCTCACCACCACGGATGATGACGTCGGATTTGCGGTCGGTGATGGTGAGATAGCCGTCGTCGTCGAGGAATCCGATGTCGCCGGTGCGGTACCAGCCGTCGTCGTCGAACGCCTTGGCGGTGAGTGCATCGTCGGTGTAGCCGAGGCACAGGTCCGGGCCGCGGCTGAAGATCTCGCCGTCCTCGTTCAGCCGAATCTCGACACCGGGCCGCGGGTCACCGTCAGTGAACAGACGCTTGGCCTCGGGCGCGCTCGGATGCGTCCCCGTGATCGACGGGTGTTCGGTGCTGCCGTACGCGCGGTAGACGAAGACGCCGAGATCCGCCAGCCTGCGTGTCACCGCCGCCGGGACCGAAGACCCGCCAAGGCCAACGGTTTTCAGGAGCGATCGGTGTTCGTCGGTGCAGTCGGGATGGTCGAGCAGGCTGGTGACGAAATACGGCGGTCCGCCGCCGACCGCCAGTCCGTCGCGTTTCATCAACGCCAGCACCTGACCGGCGTCCCAGCTGTCGCAGAGGTTGATGGGCCGCCCCTCCAATACCGGGATCAGGAACGCCCCGACCATGCCGATGAAGTGGCCGACGGGTGCGACGGTCAATTCCTTGCCGCGCTTGGTGGGGTACCCGGCGTTGAGTTGGCGCGTCTCGCAGACCAGCGACTGGTGGCTGTGCACAACACCTTTGGGGTTGCTGGTCGTGCCGGAGGTGTAGGCGATCAGCGCGGGCGCCGCTGGATCGACAGCAAGCGTGCCCGCCATCGGTTCTTCTGCGAGCAGGTCGTCGAAGTCGCGGCCCACCACCCCGACGATCGGCACGTCTGCGCACAGATCGGCGTGGTACGCCGGGCGTCCGTCGTTGTCGGCGGTGATGAAGACGCGCGGAGCGGCATCGGCGAGGATGTGCGCCAATTCGCGGCGGCCGTAGAAGTGCACGATCGGGACGACGACCGCGCCGAGGAACGCCGACGCCCAGAACACCGCGGCGGCTTCCATCCAGTTCGGCAGCTGGAAGGCCACGACGTCGCCGGGGCCGACGCCGCGTGCCCGCAGTCCCGCTGCGAGCCGGCGGGCGACGCGTTCAGCTTCGGCGTAGGTGCCCGACCATCCCCGGACGACGGAGTGGATTTTGAAGTCGGCGTCGGGCGCGGCCCGCAGCCCTGCGGCCAGCAGGTCACCGACGGTTTCGGTGGTCCACCACCCGTTGTCTCGGTAACTGGCGGCGAGACCGGCGGGGACGGTGCGGTTTACGGGGCTACGAAGACCAGTCATGACACTGGGGATCGTATTCTCCAAAATAGAGAATGCCAATATCAACGGTTGAGCGTTGACTCTGAAAAAACTTTGGTCACTTTGTTTGCGCTGGTCACAGTGGCTAACTAGGGCCACATTCGCCACAGCGAATTGTCGGTGATTCGAACTAGTGTTCGATATATGGGTAGTGATCAGGCCGTCATCGAGCAGGCGTACATCGCGTACGAAGCTGCAGCGGTGCGGATCGCGTCCCTGGACCACACCGGCCTGGACGTGCGCACCCTGTTGGAGCTGCAGTCGCGCCGCGAAACGGTGAAGTGCGCGGCCGAAGCGGTCGATCACCACATCCTGGCCGCGGCCCAAACCCAGGCCACCGCCAAAGACATCGGGGCCAAAGACTGGCCCGAGGTGTTGCACATCCGGCTCCGCATCAGCCGCGACGAGGCCCGCCGCCGGGTCCGCGATTGTGATCATCTGGGTCCACGGTCGGCGATTACCGGCGAGCCGTTGGGCCCGGTGTGGGAGCTGGTCGCCGCCGTCCAGGCCGAAGGCGCCATCAACATCGAGCACGTCGCGCAAATCACGGCGTTCTTCGCGAAGGTGCCGTTGTGGGTGGACCCGGTTACCCTCGCTCAGTGCGAACGTGACCTGGTCGCCGCCGCCCGGTACAAGACGCCCGAAGAACTTCGGCGCGCGGCCAATGATCTGCTGTACAGGTTGGATCAGGACGGTCCCGAACCCGATGACACTGAACGGGACCGCAAACGCGGCATCAGCCATGGCAAGCAACGATCCGATGGGACCTCGGACGTCGCCGGGACTTTGACTCCCGAAGCGCGGGCGTATTGGGATGCCATCTACGAGAAGTGCGCTGCGCCGGGCATGTGCAACCCGGCTGATGAGACACCCTGCTACTCAGGGACCCCGACGGCTGAGCAGATCGCGGGCGACACCCGCACCCTGGCTCAGCGTCAGCATGATGCGCAGATGTGGGTGGCCCGGATGGCCCTGACTTCCGGCATGCTCGGCGAGCACAACGGCCTGCCGGTCTCGGTCGTGGCCACCACCACCCTGCAAGAGTTGCAGCGCGGTGCCGGGGTCGCGGTCACCCATACCGGCAGCACGCTGCCCATTGCGGATTTGATTCGGATGGCGTCACGGTCGTACTGCTACCTGGCGGTGTTCGACCAACACACCAACATTCCGCTGTATCTGGGCCGCACCCGCCGCACCGCCACGCCCGGGCAGCGCATCATGCTGTTCGCCCGGGATCGGGGCTGCACCAAACCGGGCTGCACCGCCCCCGCCTCGCGCTGCCAAGCCCACCACGCGGTCTCCAACTGGCGCGACGACGGCCAGACCGACATCACCGACCTGACCCTGGCCTGCGGCTGCGACAACGTCCTGGCCGACACCGGCGGCTGGAGCACCACCATGAAAAACGGCCGCGCCCACTGGACCCCACCACCACTACTGGACGTCGGCCAACCCAGAACTAACCAATATCACCACCCGACGCTCTACCCACCCGAGGGCGAAGACGGTGAAAGCGACAGTCCGACAGGCTGATACGCGCCAGATGGCGCTTCGCGACACGGTGCCTCACCGCGGCGCCGACTAGCCGACTGGTTGGAACTCCAGATGCAGTTCGGTGAGCCCGCGCATCTGCCACGTCGGTTCGTAGCTGTAGCGCCGGCCACCTTCCGGCCCGTGGTGCTCCTCGCAGATGCGGATGTCGGCCATCCGGTCGAGAATCCGGTTGAGCGAGATGCGGCCCTCGGCCCGCGCCAGCGGGGCGCCCGGGCAGGAATGGCTCCCGCGGCCGAACGCGATGTGTTCGCGCGCATTGGGCCGGTCCAGGCGAAACTCATGGGGCCGCTCGAACTTTCGCTCGTCCCGGTTGCTTGCCCCAGGCAGGAGCATGACCATCGACCCCGCGGGCACCTTGGTATGGCCGACGGTGGTGGAAGTGCGTGCCATCCTGAAGTGACACTTGACCGGGCTCTCCATGCGCAACGCTTCCTCGACGAAAAGCGGTATCAGGTCCCGGTTTTCGCGGAGTAGCTTCTCGATATCCGGGTTTTCACCGATCACCTGCATCCCGAAGCTCAGCAGCTTCGTGGTGGTCTCCTGGCCGGCGGCGAACACGAACGTCGCCAGCCGCACGACATCGATGATCTCGGGCGTCGAACCGTCGGGGTATTTCGCCTGCGCCATCTCGGTCAGCACGTCCGCACGCGGCCGGCGGCGACGCTCGGTGATGTAGCTGGTGAATTTCTCGTCGAGCCACTCCAGTGGATTGTGGGAGCGGGTGACGGTGTCATCCGTGATGTCGCCGACCATCTGGGTCCCGTTCACCGCCCGGAACTCGTCGTGGTCGGAGCGGGGTATACCCAGCAGGTCGGCGATCACCAGCCCGGAGAACGGCCGCGCGTAGTCGGCGAGGAACTCGCAGGAGCCGCGAGCGACGAACCGGTCCAGCAGTTGGTCGGACAGCTCCCACATGAAGTCTTCGTTCTCCTTGAGCCGTTTGGGCGTCAGCAGCCGGCTCAACAGGCCGCGGGTCCGGGCGTGCAGCGCACCGTCCTGCGTGACGATGTGCTCGCTCATCGGAATCTGGTCGCGGTACGCCTCCAGCAGCTCGCTGATGTCGTCGCCTTCGGGCTGAAAAGGTAAGCCGGAGAACGGACCTGCCACCGAAACACACGAGGAGAACGCACTGTCCTTGTAAACGGCGAGGGCTTCGGAGTGGCCGGACACTGTCAGCACGCCCTGGTTGGGTTGGTCCAACACAGGGCATTTCGCGCGCAGCTCGTCGAAATACGGATACGGATCGTCGACCAGCTCTGGATCGGCGAAGAAATTGGTCGAGTCGAGATTGCTCATCAGAGGCTCCTGGTTGATTTCAGCCGAACAGCACGGGCAGAGCGGTCGGCGACCGGAAGACCTGCCCACGGATGTGTGGGTCCTCGGCCGCCGGGTCCAACCGCAGATCGGGCAGTCGGTCGAACAGCAGATTCAGCGCCACGCGCATTTCCAGCCGGGCGAGATGCATACCCAGGCAGACGTGCGCGCCGTGCCCCCAGGAGATGGGAGTGCGGGCCTGCCGGAAGATGTCGAAGCTATCGGGATCGGCATAGCGGTCGTCCTGCCGGTTGGCGGCCCCGAGCATCGGCATCACCGACGAGCCCGCCGGAATGTCCACTCCGCCAAGCACAGCGTCGCGGGCGGCGACCCGCGTGATGGTCAGCAGCGGCGCCTCCCAGCGCACCGCTTCCTCGATGGCCTGTGGGATCAACGCTCGGTCGGCCCGTACGGCGTCGAGCTGGTCCCGGTGTGTCAGCAGTCCGAGCAGCAGGTTGCCCAGCGACCGGTAGGTGGTCTCCACACCGGCGGGCAACAGCAGCCGCAGGAACGAGAAGATCTCGTCGTCGTCGAGTTTCTCGCCGTCGATCTCCGCCGCGGCCAAGCTGCTGATCAGGTCATCCTGTGGGTCGGCGCGACGGGCAGCCAGGATGGGCGCGAAGTACTCTTCGAGCGCCTTCGAGGCGGCCTTCCCGCGTTCGGGGTTGATGGTGAAGGACAACAGCGAGATGGACCATCGCTGGAACTGCGGATAGTCCTCCTCGGGCAGTCCGAGCAGGCCGGCGATGATGCGGGTCGGATAGGGAAAAGTGAAGTCCTTGACCAGGTCCACCCTGCGGTCGCCGGCGAAACCGTCGATCAGTTCGTTGCCGACCCGGCCGATCAGGTTCTCCTCCCACCGGGCAAGTGCCTTCTGCGAAAAGGCCTTTGACACCAGCGCCCGGTGCCTGCCGTGGTCGGGCTCGTCCATGCCCAGCATCACTCGCTGACCGAGCACCTCCCCGAACGCCTGGATCACGATGGCCGACGAGAAGGTCTCGTTGTCACGCAGCATCGTGGCGATGTCCTCGTGGCGGTACACGATGAAGAGCGGCTTGCCTTCTTCGCCTGGCATCACCGACATGTCGATGCGCTGGATGCCCTCCTCACGGCGCAGCCTCGCCATCTCGGTGTACGGATCGCGGACGTTGCCCGACACGACGTCGTCGAACGAGCCGAAATCCTCGAGGTCGTCGAAAAGCTGCATGGGTCAAGCTCCTTGGGCTGGATAGGAGACGGACTTGATCTCGGTGTATTGGTCGAATCCGGCGGTCCCGTTCTGCCGGCCGACGCCGCTGGCTTTGTAGCCGCCGAAGGGCGCCTCGGCCCCGTATGCCGACGTCCCGTTGAGGCCGACGAAACCGACCCGCAACCGCCGCGCGACGGCCACCGAATGCTCGACGGATCCGGACATCACGTTGCCGGCGAGGCCGTACACGCTGTCGTTGGCGATGCGGATCGCGTCCTCTTCGTCGTCGAACGGGATCACCGCGAGCACCGGCCCGAAGATCTCCTCCTGCGCGATTGTCATCGCGTTGTCGACGTCGACGAAAAGGGTTGGCCGGACCCAGAAACCCTTGTCGAATCCGGCGGGCGGCTCGGTCCCGCCGACCAGACAGGTGGCCCCCTCGTCGATGCCCTGCTGGATGTAGCCGAGCACCCGGTCGCGCTGCTTGGCCGAGATCACCGGGCCGCACAGGGTGGCGGAGTCCTGCGGATCACCAGGAGAGACATTCTCGTAGATCGCCTTGAGGATCGCGACCCCCTCGGCGTAGCGGCTGCGCGGGAGCAGCATTCGCGTCGGGTTGGCGCAGCCCTGTCCGGCGTGCATGCAGGGTGCGATGCCGATGGCGCAGGCGAGCCCGAAGTCGGCGTCCTCCAGCACGATGGTGGCCGACTTCCCGCCGAGCTCAAGGAACAGCCGCTTCATGGTGGCGGCGCCCTTCTCCATGATCCGCCTGCCCACCGGTGTCGAGCCGGTGAACGAGATCATGTCGACTTTCGGCGACAGCGTGAGCTCTTCACCCACCAGGTGATCGGAGGCGGTGACGACGTTGACGACGCCGGCGGGGATGTCGGTCGACTCGGCGATCAGCCGGCCGAGCCGGGTGGCATGGAACGGGGTGTCCGGTGCCGGTTTCAGGACGACGGTGTTGCCGGTGGCCAACGCCTGCGCCAGTTTGTGGATGCTGACCTCGAATGGGAAGTTCCACGGCGTGATGGCGCCGACGACGCCGACGGACTCCCGCCACACCTTGCGCGTGGTCAGCTGCCCGGTCAAGGCGACGAACGCGTCACCCAGGTTGGTCTCCCAGGGGTACTCGTCCATCAGCTCGATGGGGTATTTCAGGGCGTCGGCGAGCGGGGCGTCCAACTGCGGGCCGTACGTGATGGCGCGCGGAGCGCCGGCTTCGAGGATGAGTTCCTCACGCAGCGCTTCCTTTTCGCGTTCGAGCGCATCATTGAGTTGTTGCAGGCACCGCTTGCGCAACTCGAGATCGGCCGACCAATCGGTCTCGTCGAACGCCCGTCGGGCGGCGTCGATGGCGCGCACCATGTCGGCTGTCGACGCGTCGGAGACCTCCCCGATCACCTCTTCGGTGGCCGGGTTGATGTTGGCGAACGTACCCGCTTCACCGTCGACGAGCTTGCCGTCGATCAGCATGCGCGACTCAGACATGTTTCGGGATTCCCATCGCCAGTCGGATGATCCGATGCATCAGGCGGCTCGGCAGTATCTTGTTGGAGATCACCAGCATTCGGGCATCGAGACCGACGGGGTGTTTGACGAAGGGTGCCTTGTCCCCCAGTGCCACCGCGAGTCCGCGCGCGAACCGTTCGGGCGGCTGCGCCAGCCGCATCGCGGCCCGGCCACGCTTGTCGATGTTGCGGTGGTGCGGAGCGTATGGGCCCTCGAAGTCACGGTGATCGGTCGTTCCGGCGTCGGTGATGATGTCGGTGTCGAACGTGCCGGTGACCAGGACGGTGACGCCCAACCCGAACGGTGCGACCTCGCCGGCCAGTGACTCCGCCCAGCGCTCGAGGGCACCTTTGGCCGCGGAATACGCTGCGATGGCGGGCATCCCGCGGACCCCGCCCTGGCTGGAGATCACCACGATGCGGCCCTGGCCCGCCGCCCGCATCGACGGCAGCAAGGCCTTGGTGAGTACCACCGGACCGGTGACATGGGTGGCCAGCATCTGATCCCACGATTCGATCGGCGTCTCTTCGACCATCCCGGCAGCGGCGATTCCCGCGTTGTGCACCAGCGCATATGGCGCGCCGACGGCGTCCTCGATGAGTTTGGCCGCCGCGGCGATCGACGCCCGGTCCTGCAGATCGAGTGGCACACCGATCAGGCGCGGGTCGTCCTCGGGCGCACCGGTCGCCTCCCGCAGTCGTGGCATTCCACTGTCCGGGGTCCGCATCGCGGCGACCACCCGCCAGCCGTCTCGGTACAGCCGCACAGCGGAGGCGAAGCCCAGGCCCCGGGAGGCTCCGGTGATGACGACGGTCCGCTTCACATTTCCCGTCGCTTCGCTCGCCCCCGGCTCAGCCATGTTGTCCCTGCTCCGCGCACCGATTGCTCGTCGACCCCAGCTGGACGTCCGGGCGGCCGTCGGGCTGCCCCGTCATCCAGGTCGACATGATGCCGACCCCATACGGCCCCTGCTGCCCGTTCTCTTCGTAATAGCCTTGCGGGTCATAGACTTTGGCCTCGGGATACGGCCAAGGGCAGGCCACCGACGTGGCGAGACCCGACATGCGGATGGCCGTGAACCCGGCGCCATAGCAGAAGTAGGCGATGTTCACGATCACGAACATGACCGTGAACATCCCCAGTAGCGGGCGGCCGGCGAACAACCGCGCCCGCTGCGCCAGCTTCTCGGCCACGGTACGGCCGGTGTCGTCGCGGTAGACCAGGATCCCCGCGGGAATCATGACGAAGGTGACCATCGTCGACTCCCACAGCAGCGGAAACTGGAACGTCGTGCCGGTGAAGATGGAGCCGAACGGGATCACCTGCGAGTAGATGTACAGCCCGGTGCGGACCAAGGTGAGCTCGAGCATCATGTCGAACAGGAAGCCGACGACGAAGATGAACCCGGCCAGCGTCACCAGCGGGTGGCGCCAGACGAACGAGTCGACGGGCTTGCGGGCCTGAATCTTTCGCAGGATCCACACCGCCGGGAAGTACGGCCCGAACTGGAACATGACGTAGCCCAGGACGATGAACGGTTCGACGGTCGGCGACAGCGATACCCAGGGCCAGTCCTCGGGCCAGTGCCACAGTGCCGGGTTGTAGACCGCATACGGCGACCAGTTCATGTACGGGTCCTGCCACACGATGGCCGTGGTGATAAAGGCCATCAGCACGATCGGACTGCCCGGGTTACGCCGCCACGCCCAGACGCAGACGGCGATCAGCGCCGGCACCGAGAAGATGGTGAAGGCCTCCCACACGGTGATCCAGTGGCTGAAGCCGAACAGGAAATCGACGGGACGGGGCGCGCCCTCCACCTCGGGGTTGCGAATGCGCGGTGACACCGCGCCCCGGCGCGCGTAGTGGGCGATCACCGCGACGAGCACGACGATGACGGCCGACCACACCCAGGGCCACGGTGAACGGCTCTGCCGCGGAGCGGGTTTCGTTTCCAGTGCGGTCATGCGTCACTCCTCACCGAAGCGGTCGACAAGATGCGAATTGATGCCGTCGGCATCGAGTTGCCGCGCGACGAGGTAGCCGGCGCCCATCCAGGCTCGGCGGGTCCATTTGCCGAATGACACGCGGGTGCCGGGCGCGCCCGCGGCGGCGGGCATCATCTTGACGCGTTCCAGCGCCTCTTTGACGCCACGGGGGCTCAGCGGGTGGGCATCGGTGAAGGCGCGGAGCAAGGCGGTCGCGACGTCGCGGTTGACGACAGGAACGCAGTACTGGGGCCTACGACCGTAGGCCTTCTCGTAATCGTCGAGGAAGCGCTGACCGACGGGGTTGGCCTCGTCGTACTGATCGACGCCGGTCCATCCCATGAACGCCTGCCACATGATCGGGTTGATCCACGCGTTCTGGAAGGCGGTGCTGGTGTATCGCGGCGGGTCCCAGTCGAGGGCCTGCAGCGCCGCGTTGAGGAACACGATGCCGAATCCGAAACCACAATGCACCAGCGCATCCGGCTTCGCGTCGTGCATGGTCTTCACGACCTCGTGGATGTTCTGCGCCGTCTGGGCGATCTTCGCCTCGGCGATGATGCGAATACCCTTGCGCCGGCAGGCATCCCGGAAGTGCTTCAGATAGGTGTCACCGACCAGCGAGTGCTCGATGAGCACGCCGACCTCCCGGTGTCCGGCCTTGGCCAGCTGATCGGCCCAGAAGATCGGTTCGTCCGTCAGCGAGCCCTGCGGAAACGAGAACGTCCATTCGCCCAGCCAGTCGTCGCTGCCGCTGACGCTGATCGCGGGAATCCGGAACCGCTCCTCGATGGCTTCGCGGGTGGGTACCGCGTTGTCGGAGATGTGCGGCCCGAACACCGCGAGGCACCCCTCGTCGACGAGTTCACCGAAGGCGTCGACGACAGTCTTGACGGTGCCCTTGGGCAGGCCCTCGACTTCCTTGTAGATGATCTCGACCGGGCGGTCGATGACGCCTTCTGCCAATGCCGCCTTGAACACGAGCTCGAACGACTGGGAAAGGTCGTCCTTCATCTCTTTCGGATAGGCGTCGGGCAACCGAAAATCCATCAGGTAGCCCAATTTGATGGGCTGCGCGGTGCTCTCGTACGACATGAGACCTCCATTGGAACCAGCCAGGAGATATTGAACCTAATATTTGTTCTGAAACTAGCTGAGCACTTGCTCAGCGTCAATCACCCCACCTACGAATGGGTCAATCGCGCAGGTAGACGTCGATCATTTCGCCGAGACCCCGCCCCACTATCGGGTCATCGGTGAGCGGGCCGGCGATGGCCGCCCGCGCGGCCTCGTGCGCCGTCAGGCCCTCGGCGATCAATCGTCCCGCGGCGATGAGCACCCGGGTGGACGCCACCTCACGCAGCCCAGCAGTTTCCAGCCGGCGGATCGCGTGTGCGAACGCGACCAGCCTCCCCGCGGCATCACTGCCGACCCCAGCTTCGTGCGCCACGATCTTCTCCTCGACTTCGCCCGCGGGAAAACCGAATTCGATGGCGACCAGCCGTTGCCGAGTCGAATCCTTCAGGTCCTTCAGCACGCTCTGATAGCCCGGGTTGTAGGACACCACCAGGCCGAAACCCGGTGCGGCCTCGAGGGTCACGCCGAGTCGCTCGATGGGTAGCTGCCGTCGGTGGTCAGCCAAGGGGTGCAGCACCACGGTGGTGTCCTGCCGCGCCTCGACCACCTCGTCGAGGTAGCAGATGGCGCCCTCCCGCACGGCCCGGGTGAGCGGTCCGTCGACCCACTCGGTCTCGCCGCCCCGCAACAGGAATCGCCCGACCAGATCGGCGGTGGTCAGGTCGTCGTGACAGGACACCGTGATCAGCGGACGGCCCAGGTCGTAGGCCATCGCCTCGACGAAACGGGTCTTCCCACATCCGGTCGGACCCTTCAGCACGACCGAAAGACCTTGCCGGAAGGAGGCTTTGAAAACCTGTTCTTCGTTGCCGACTGCCACGTAGTAGGGCCGGGCTCCTGCCGTCATGCAGGCATTCCTTTCGGGTCGGGAACTTCGGGGATCCGCCGACGCACGTCAGCGGAATGCAGTGCCGAGCGCAACAGCGGGCCGATCGTGGCGCTGAGCTGATCGAGTCGCGGCAGCGTCGCGTGCGCTGCGCTGCCGAAAACCCTGCGCAGTTCCTCGGTGTCGGTGCCCGCGCCGACCGTCAGGCACAGGCAGCCGATCCCCTGGCGCCGCGCTTCGGAGAGCGCACGGCGGGCGTCGGCCGCCCCGTAGGCCCGCTCGTAGCCGTGGTCGTAAGCCAGCCCGTCGGACAGCACCACCAGCAGTCGTCGTGCGGTACCGCCATCGCGCTTCAGCACCGCGGACCCATGCCGGATCGCCGCACCGAGCCGCGAGTAGGCGCCGGGGCGCAGACCGTGCAACCGGCGCAGCACCACCGCGCTCACGTCGTCGCCGAAACGCTTCACCGGCATCATCCGCACCGCCGAACGCCCCTGCGACTGAAAGGCATACAGGGCCACGCGATCACCCAGGTCGTGCAGCGCGACCATCAGCGCGGCGGCCGCGGCCCGTTGGTGTTCGTGCACCGTCCGACCCGCGGTGCCGGGCTGCCCGACCGAGCCCGACGCGTCCAGCAGCAGCAGAACCGACAGGTCGCGGCGGCGGCGGAGGCTGTCGATGTACACCGCCTCGTCGGGTGCGGACCCCGCCAGGAACTCCGCCTGGGCCTCCACTGCCGCGTCGATGTCGATGTCGTCGCCCTGCGGCTGACGGCGACAGCGATCAAGTCCAACGCCGAGGCGCGCGAGCGGCCGGCGCAGGCCGTGGGTGTCGGGCACCGGAGGCATGCCGGTTTGGTCGGGCTCAGGTTCGGCTTCCTGGACGGTGCACCAGTCTGCCCGGTAGCCGCGGCGATGGATGTCCCACTCCGGATAGCTGAATCCACAAGCGCCCCCGGCACTCCCCTCCTCGGCCGCGGTGGCCATCGAGACCACGGCACGGCCGCCGCCGGCAGGCCCGGACCGGACCCGGTGTGTCGGCGTATCGGCGCCAGGCATCCCACCGTCGCCGAGCTTGCGCGCCATCGACAGCATCTTGGCCAGCAATTTGCCCAGTCCGCCACCACCACCGACAGGGCTGGTGAAGATGTCGATCACGTCATCCGCGTCTTCGTCGGCATCATCAGGTACATCGACGAGTTGGGGTTGCCGCCCGCCCCGCGGAGCGTGGTGTCCGTCCGCGTTCTTGCTCGCCGCCAGGACATTTCGCACCTTGACGGTGCCGAAGACCGCGGGTGGCTCGGCGAGCGGTTCACGGCCCAGAGCCAGGGCCAGCGACGCCTCGGGCGAGTCGCCACGTGCGGCGATGTCGGTGTCGATGAGGGCCCGCACCGTGGGTGGAAGCAGACCTTCGATCTGCGCCAGCGCCCGGTGCCCTTCGACGGCCAGATACCGGGTGGCCACCGTGGTGCGCCGACCGATGCGGCGCACGATATCGGGTTCCAGGCTGCCGGCCGCCAGCAGTGACGACTGCACCGCGAGCGCGCAGCGGAGGTCGTGCGCATTGGTGGACGCATCGACGAATACGGTGTCGCCGTCGGTCCAGGCACGCTGTCCAGGGGCGGCTGCCACCACGTCGACGGGGCGGCCTGCCAGAGCGGATGCGAACAGGCCGAAGCGGCGTAATCCATCACCGGTTGCGTCGTTGTCCGCGAAATCCGTCATGCCTCGCCAATACCTTGACCAAATATCTGTTCCACCATAGAGTCCGGTTCCGAGCACCGTCAATCGATTTGGCAGAGGCGCCGCGAATTCATCAGGAGCAGAACGTGATTGACTTTGCAGGACAGGCCGTCATCGTGACCGGCGCCGGCCGCGGATTGGGCCGGCTATATGCCCTCGAGCTGGCCCGCCGCGGCGCGGCAGTCGTGGTGAACGACCTGGGCGGCTCGATGCGCGGCGACGGCTGCGATCCCCGCGTGGCCGACGATGTCGTCGCAGAGATCAGGGACGCCGGCGGGCAGGCGGTGGCGTCGCACGATTCCGTCGACACGCCGGCAGGCGGTGCCGCGATCGTCGCGACAGCGGTTGAGAAATTCGGACGGCTGGACGCGGTGATCAGCAACGCGGGTATTTTCAACAGCATTGCATTCGAGGATCTGTCGGCCGACGACTGGCGCCGGATGCTGAGTGTGCACTTGGACGGCGCTTTTTACCTGAGCCAGCCTGCTTATCGCGTGATGAAGACCCAGGGCTATGGACGATTCGTCTTCGTTTCTTCATCCGGCGGCATGTTCGGCCAGCCGATGGAGGCGCATTACGCAGCGGCCAAGGCGGGCTTGGTGGGGCTCTCCAATGTCATCGCGATCGAGGGCGCCGCACATGGCATTCTCTCCAACACCGTGCTGCCGTTCGGCTTCTCGCGCATGGTGACCGAGACCGTCGGCGACCCGAAAGCGCTTGAGGAGACCGGCTTCCTGAAGCTGATCTCACCGGAGCTGGTGGTGCCGATCGCGGTCTTTCTGGCCAGCCGGGCTTGCGCGGTCACCCACCACAACTACTCGGCGTGTGCGGGACGCTACGCGCGGGTGTTCGTCGGACTGGGCGAGGGCTGGTTGGCCGGCACCGATGTGACACCCGTGGTCGAGGACATGGTGGCTCATCTCGACGAGATCAGCGCCACCGAACCGTTCGCCGTACCGGAATCGATCTTCGAGGAGGTGTTCGGGGTCTGCGACCGCTTGGGCGTCAAGGTGTTCTAGACCGTGATCAGAGCCGGACCCCGAACTTCCGTTCCACGCTAGATTGTGTGGAGCGCGGCAACCGATCGCGCACGTCCGGAGGGAGGGTTCTGCTGACTCACGCATATGACGACGGCAGCCGCCGGACCGAAATCCTCCAGACCGCCGCGGCGCTGATCGCGTCCACCGGACTGCGTACCTCGCTGCAGGAAATCTCCACCGCCGCAGGCATTCTGCCCGGCAGCCTGTACCACCATTTCGAGTCCAAAGAAGCGATCCTCGTCGAGCTGATCCGGCGCTTCCACGCCGATCTCGATCGGATCGGCGCTGACGCCCAGGAGCGGCTCGACGGACCCGACGCCGCACCGTTCCCGGAGAAGATCGTCGCGCTCGGGTCCGCCATCGCGCGGTGCGCCGTACAGCACGGTGCCGCACTCCAGATGTCGTTCTACGAATCCCCCAGCGACAACCGCGAACTCGTCAAACTGCTCGGCGAGCCACACACCGCCGTCCAACAGGCCATGCTGAACACCCTGCGCGCCGGAAAATGGGCAGGCTACCTCCGGCCGGAGATCTCCGACCTGCCCACGATTGCCGACCGTATCTGCCAATCGATGATGCACGTCGGCCTCGACGTGATCCGGAACAACGCGTCGCCCGACCAGGCCGCCACGGTGATGTGCCGGATCATGCTCGGCGGCCTGGCCGGCCGGCTGCCCACCGACGTCGAACTCGACCGCTCCCCTGCCCTTGCCGTCGCCGAGGCCGCGATCGAAACCTGGTCGGACGAAGGGGTTTCGGAAGACTCCAATGGCAGCGCCCGGGCCATTCACGTGCGCGCCGTGGCACGCGCCGAGTTCGGTCGTCGCGGTTACGAAGTCACCACGATCCGGGACATCGCGTCGGCGGCCGGCATGGGGATCGGGACCGTGTACCGCTTGATCGGGTCGAAGGAGGAACTGCTGGCTTCGATCATGGCGTCCTTCGGCACGAAGGTGGGCGACGGATTCGAGCGCGTCCTGCGTACGGAGGCGACGCCGGTGCAGAAGCTCGACGCATTGAGCTGGATCAACATCAACGCGCTGGACCGGTTTCCGGACGAGTGGAAGATTCAGCTGGCCTGGATGCGGCAGTCGCCCCCGGACACGCCCGCCATCGGCCTCGCGTTCACCACCCGCATGCGGCAACTGAAGAGCCTCTTGTCGGACGGGTTGCGCGCCGGGGACATCCGCATCGAGAGCCCGAATCGCGGGCTGCTGGCTCGCTGCGTCATGGACGCCCTGTGGATGCCGCAGAACATCGTCGCCGCCGGCGGCAAACGCGCGGCGCTCGTCACCGCGCGCGACACCATGGTGCGCGGCATCGCCGTCCGCGACTCCTGAGCTCCGCCATCTGCCCGCTACCGATGCTGCGGTGATGCTATTCTCTGAAATGGAGAATGCCACTATCAGTTAGGTAGCGAATGCAGGGCGAGCGCAGCGACGGGTCATGTTCGGTGAACGTGGAGTTCGACGGCGGGTTGGCAGTACTGACCATCGACCGCCCGCATGCCCGAAACGCCATTTCGCTGGACACCATGGATCAGCTGAACGCGGCGTTGGACACCGTGGCCGAGGCCCGGGTGCTCGTGGTCAAGGGCGCGGGCGACCGCGCCTTCGTCTCCGGCGGCGACCTCAAGGAGCTCGCGGCCATCACCACGCATGACGGTGCCGCCGAGATGGCATGGCGGATGCGCGCGATCTGCGATCGGTTGGTGCACTTCCCCGGGCCCGTCATCGCGGCGCTCAATGGCCACGCGCTCGGCGGCGGCGCGGAGTTCGCCACCGCAGCCGACATCAGGCTGGCGGCCGACGACATCAAGATCGGGTTCAACCAGGTAACCCTGCAGATCATGCCGGCGTGGGGCGGTGCCGAACGCCTCGCTGCCATGGTGGGTACCGGCAGGGCGCTGCTGCTCGCGGGTACCGGAGAAATCCTCTCCGCTGGCGACGCCGAACGAATCGGCTTGGTGGACAAGGTCTTCGAGCGGTCACATTTCGAGGACGGCTGGCGCCAGGTGGCCCAGGCCCTGACCGCCGCCCCGGTACGCGATATCAAGCGCGTCGTCCGGGGACTGCCGCCCGCCGACGCCGTCGACGCCTTCGCCCGACACTGGGTTTCGGACGAGCATTGGGCGGCTGTCGACAACCGCACCAAACCGGTGCAGAGTCTTGACGCAGGACGCTCAGCCTGAAGGGAGCCTTCGTGTTTCGTCTGCTGCTTGCCGCGACGACGGCCGGCGCCGCGGCGCTCGGCGTCGCTTCCTCGGCCGCTGCCGCGCCACCGCCCGCCCCCACCGGCTGCATCATCACGGGTTACATGCTCCCGATGGGCTGCGATCAGACGACGGCGGCAGCCAATGGGGTTCCACGCTGGGGCAACGCCTGCAATGACCGCAACAAACTAGCGTGGGACGACACCGATGTCGGCACGGTCATCGGCACCATCCTGTGCGACGGCAACGTTTGGACTCGTATGGGCCAACCGCCCCAGGGGGTACACGCGGCGGGCTCCCCTTGCGGAGTCGACGACGACGTGCAGCCGTTCGAATTCTCGGCCACGCCCGACAACCACCTGGTGGTGTGCAACTGGATGCAGCCGCCGGAAACGCGGACCTGGGTGCCGTACGAGAAGAAATGGTCGAGTTACTGAGCCGATTCGGCCAGCCGTGCGCGTAGTTCGCGTTTGAGGACCTTGCCGTAGCTGTTCTTGGGCATCTCGTCGACATACACGTACCGCTTGGGCCGCTTGAAGCGTGCGATGCGGTCGAGCAGGTACGCATCCAACTCGCCGGCTGATGCAGTACCGACGATGAACGCGACGACGACCTCGCCCCACTCGGCGTCGGGCGCCCCGACCACGGCAGCCTCTGCGACGTCGGGGTGTTCCAGCAGCATTTCCTCGACTTCGCGCGGATAGATATTGCTGCCGCCACTGATCACGACGTCCTTCGACCGATCGCGCAGCGTCAGGTAGCCGCGACCGTCGAAGGACCCCATGTCCCCCGTGTACAGCCAACCGCCCCGCAACGTGTCGGCGGTCGCAGCGGGGTTGTTCCAGTACCCGGCCATGACAACGTCTCCGCGACAGACGATTTCGCCGATCTCACCGGTGCCTGCGCGCGTGCCGTCCGGCCGCAGCACCGCCACCTCCACACCTGAACGGGCATGGCCGACGGAGCCGAGAATCGCGTCGTCACCGGATTCGTGGTCGGCGCGACGGAGGCCGGTGATCGTCATCGGCGCTTCCCCCTGGCCGTACAACTGGGCGAACACCGGGCCGAACGCGGCCATCGCCTTCTTCAGCCCGTCGAGGTACATCGGCCCGCCGCCGTAGATGACGGCACGCAGATTGCCGGGCCGCGCACGGCCGGTGCCGACGAGACGCGCCACCATGGTCGGCGCGAGAAACGCACTGCTACCGGGGTGGTGGTCGCTGAGGTCCAGGAACTCGTCCGGGTCGAACGCGCCGGACTCGGGTACGACCTGACGCGCGCCGCGCAGCACGTACGGCGGAATGTAGAGCCCGGAACCGTGCGACATCGGCGCCCCGTGCAGCAGGCTGCAGTTCTCGTCGGGATCGTCGAGATCGGCCAGGTGGGCGAGCGTCATCGCCATCAGGTTGCGATGGGACAGCATCGCACCTTTCGAGCGTCCCGTCGTGCCGCTGGTGTAGAACAACCAGGCCAGTGCCGCCGGGTCGGTGTCCGGTGGACTCACGGGCGGAGCGGACAACCTCCGCGAATAGTGTTCGGCGCCGATGACTTCGACCGGACGCTCGAGTCGGGCCGCGATGGCCGGTGATGCGAAGGCCAGTGACGCGCCGCTGTCGTCGAGGATCTGCGCCATCTCGCGGGCGTGCAGTTTGTAGTTGATCGGGACCGCCACACATTGCGCTGCCCAGATCGCGAACAACAGCTCGACGATCTCGGGGCGGTTCTCGCTGGCGATCGCGATCCGCGCGCCGGGTGGACCGAGGCCGGCGGCCAGGCGTAATGCGCGCTCCCGCAACTCCTTCCACGTGTGTAGCTGAGACAGCCCGCGATACACCGCGCCGCGGTCACCGAACCGGGCGGCCGCGGAGTCCAGCAGTGCGAACATGTTCACGGCGCGACCCACTCCGAGTCCAGCGCACGATCCGACAGGTACTTGGTGGAACTCCACCCGCCGTCGACGACGATGGTCTGACCGTTGATGAAACTGCCCGCGTCCGAACACAGGAACGCCACGGTGCCGGCGATGTCCTCGACCCGGCCGAGCCGTTGGTGCGGCGTCATCTCGACGTTGATCTTGCGGAACCGCTCGTCGTCCAACCGGTGCGCGACCATCGGCGTCACCGTGACGCCGGGCGCCACTGCGTTGCACCGGATTCCCTGCGCACCGTACTGGCACGCGATGTGCGTGGTCAACGCGGTGAGCCCGCCTTTGGCCGCCGAGTACGCGCCGCCGCGCAGCCCACCCACCACCGCGAAGGTCGACGTGACATTGATGATCGCCGACCCCGGCGCCAGCTGCGGGATCACCTCGCGGGCCAGGCGGAACGGCGCGCGCAGCATCAGATCAAGTGCCTGATCCAGCGCCTCGTCGTCGGTTTCGTGCAGCGGTTTCGGGCTGCCGACCCCGGCGTTGTTGACCAGGAAGTCGACGCGGCCCCACCGACTCAGCGCGGCCTCGACGATGCGGGCCGGCGCATCGTCGTCCGTGAGGTTCACCGCGACGGTGGCGATGCGGCCGGGGTTGCTCTGTCGGAGCTCCGCCAGACGGGTTTCGTCCCGGCCGGTGCCGAGGACGGCCATACCGGCCGCGGCCAGCGTTGTCGCGCAACCGAATCCGATCCCGCTACTGGCGCCTGTGACGATCGCTACCTGCATGTCAGCCTCGCTCTGATCTGGTGCTTGAGGACCTTGCCCGCGTCGTTTTTCGGCAACGCATCCCACGTCTCGACCTGCTCGGGAATCTTGAACCGGGCGATCCCCTTGTCCGCGAGGAAGGTTCGCACCTCGGCGAGCCCCGGCCGCGGACCGGAGGACGGCACGATGACCGCGCAGGCACGTTCCCCCGTCCGTTCGTCGGGCAACCCCACGATGGCGATCTCCGCGATTCCGGGGTGACCGATCAAGATGTCCTCGACTTCTTTCGGCGCGATGTTCTCGCCGTTACGGACGATGAGGTCTTTCGCCCGCCCCGTCACCACCAGGCAGTCGCCGTCCCAGCGGCCGAGGTCCCCGGTGCGGAAATAGCCGTCGCCGTCGTGGGATTCGTCCTCGCCGTGCCGATAGCCCAGAAGCATCTGGGGCCCTCGCACCCGGATCTCGCCGTCGATGAGCCTGATGTCCGCGATCCCCGGGCGACCGTCGGTGTCCGCGGCGGCGTCGGGATCGCCGAGCGCCCCGACAGTCGTAACCGGAACCTCGGTGGAACCGTACACGCGGCTGACTTTGGCGCGGTCGAAATAGGCCGTGGCCCTGCGGATCAGCGATGGCGGCACGGAGGCGCCGCCGCAGATGAAGACCTTCAGATCGGGCAGACGCGTGCCGGCGCGCTCCGCGGCGTCCAGAATCTGCTCGAGGAACGGCGTCGCGCCGGCCAGGTGGGTGCAGCGCTCGGCGACCATGAGGGCCACCGCGTCGTCCGCATTCCAGCGGTCCATCAGGACGGCGGTGGTGCCGAGCAGGAGCGGGCACTCGAAGGCGTAGATCGAGCCACCGATGTGGGCGATCGGCGAAGGGACGAGGAACGTGTCGCCCGGCTCGATCAACCAGTGGTCCCGAATCTGGCCGATCAGCGCACCGATCGAATCATGGCTGTGCAGCACACCTTTCGCCCGTCCGCTGGTACCCGAGGTGTAGAGCAGCAGAGCAGGGTCGGCGGGTGCGACGGCCGGGAGATCGCCCGGTACCGCGCCGGTCATCGGCGCATCGCCCCGCACCACCACGATCTCCGGCGGGGTGTCCATCGCCGCCGTCACCCGGGCCAGCATGGCGACATAGTCGTGGCCGCGAAACTCTTCGGGGATGAAGATCATCCGGCAATTCGCGTCGGCGAGGATGAATGCCAGCTCATGGTCGCGCAGCGACGGCAGGATCGGGTTCACCACCATCCCTGCGAGCAACGCGCCGAGGTAGACGACGGCGGCCTCAGACCAGTTCGGCAGCATGAACGAGACCACGCTGCCGCGCGGCAGACGTCCGGCAAGGTGAGTGGCGAGCCCACGGGCCTGGTCGTGCAACGTGGCACCGGCGACGCGGTGCGTGCCGTCGACCAGGACGGTTCGGTTGTCATCCGCGAGTTCGCGGAGCCCATCGATGACTGTGTGCATCACCGTCTCAGCTCTTGACCCGCCGCATCGTCATCGAATGCCGGTACCGTGCTGCCGGATGGGTGTTGACGGTGACCTGAGCGACGTCGCCATCCGAGGTCCGGTAGGTACGCCGCATCCGCAAGGCGGCGGTCCCGGCCTCCACCTTGAGGTCCGCTGCCAGCTCCGGAGTGACGACCACCGCCGAAATCTCCTGGTGCACTTCGGCAATACTCACCCCGAACAGATCCTCGATCAACGGGAAGATCGGCCCCGAGTGCCGGTGCAGCAACCGGCCCACCGCGGCGAACTCCCGGTTGACGTAGTACTCGGTGCGGCAGATCGGCGCGTCGTGTCCGCTGCGGAAACCAGCCACGGCCAGCCACTGCGAACCGGCCACCAGACCGGTCCTGTTCTCGAGGTCAGCGTCGATGGTGACCATGGCGGTGGACGTGATCTCGAACTGCGCACCCTCGGCGAAGGCCAGCAGATCGTCGATCGACATCACGTCCTGCGCATAGGCGCTCGCCGTCGACCTGGGCACCACCAAGGTTCCGGCGCGCGGCTTCGACTCGACCAGATTGTCATCGCGGAGTCGTCGCAGTGCCTCCCGAACGGTGTAGCGGGACACCGCGAATCGTTCACAGAGCTCGTGTTCGGTGGGCAGTTGAGAGCCGACGGGGTACACCCCGTCGACGATTTCCTTACGCAGGGCGCGGGCCACCTGCAGATAGCGGTGTTCGGTGGCCGGGGCGGTCATGGGCGCTCCGGACGCAGCGCCAGCACGCTGCCGTCGCCGTCTGCCGAGACGTAGAGCGTGCCGTCGGGCCCGACGGCGATGCCCGCGAACGGGCCCTGTGGCCCGGAGAACGGCGGCAACCCTTTGAGTGGTTTCGGTTCGACGCCGGGTGGCGCACCGATGGGCAGATCTGCGGCAATGATGTTGCGGGCCTTGCTGGTCAGATCGAACATCACGACTTCCTTGGCGCCGGCATCGACGAGGTAAAGCTGCCCGTCGGCGACGTCGATGCCCTGCGGACACCCCAGCCCGTCGACCACGATGTCAACAGCTGCACCCTTCACTTTCACGACCCGGCCGGCTGCCGACTCCGCGACCAGCACTCCGCCGTCGGGCGCGAGCGCCACCCCCACCGGGTCGAGCAGTCCGGAGGCGAGGACCTCGACCGCCCCGGCCGCCACAGCCAGCACGCGACCGGTACCGAGTTCGGCGACGATGACGGCGTCGCCGTCGACCGCGACACCGTACAGCTGATCGAATCCGTCAGCCAGCACCTCGGTTTCGGCGCGGGCGGGCGCGTACCGGCTGATCTGACCGCCGGAGGTGGTCACCACGAACTCCCCCGCACCGCACAGCGCCAGTCCCCGCAGGAAACCGGGGTAGCCCGGCGAGAACAGCATCCCGACCGTCTGCAGCGCGCCATCGGCGCCGACGCCGTACAGGTACGTGCCGTCCGCGACATACAGTGTGCCGTCAGGCCCGACCGCGAGGTCCAAGGGCCAGTTCAAACCGCCCGGCAGCAGTGCGTGGGTGCCGCCGCCGGGGAGAATCTCGGTGATCTCACCGGTGAAATTTGAGGCGAACAAACGATTTCCGACGAAGGTCAGGTTGTCCAGTCCTGGTGTCAGCTGCGCCAGCACCTGTTTCTCACTGCTACGAGGATCGATCCGCAGCACCTGTCCGCTGGCCACCTGGGTCGAGACGAGGAAGCCGTCGGCATCGAACTTAACGGCGTCGGGCACCCCGAGACCGGCCGCAACCCGCTCGGGTTCACCGCCATTCGGATCGACCCGCCAGATCTCGTTGGCGGTGAGCACCGGGAAGTACAGCATCCCGTCCGGCCCGACCTCCATCGCGTTCGGTGACGGCAGGTTCTCCAGCACGACCCGTACCACGGCACCGCCCCGATCGAGTTCCAGCAGCCGCCCGCCGTCCCGGCATTCGTTGACGAACAACCGGTCCTGATGCACGGTGATGCCGTTCGCGCTGGGCAGGTCGTCCCGGAGCACCCGGGTCCGGCCTGCGGTGTCGAGCACGCTGACCCGGCCGTCCATCACCTCGGTGGCATACAGATTCCCGGCTTCGTCGAACGCGACGTCGTCGGGCGCGATGATGTCGCCGCCCTTCGCGGCCACGGTCCGCAGCTCGCCGGTGACCGGATCCAGCGCACTGATCTGACTGCCGGTCACCTGCGCGACGTAGATGCGCCCATCGGGGCCGGTGCGCAGGCCATTGGCACCGAAAAGCCGACTCGGCGCGGTCACGCGGTCCAGACGCCAGCCCTGCGCAACGCTCGGCTCCGTCGCGATGTAGCGGCTCATGAGCGGCGACGCTATCAACTCGCAGTAGTCCAGACAATAGGGCGACATCTTCGCGCCGAACCTCTTGACGAGCCGATTCTCCCTGCGGAATAGTGTTCTCCAATATGCAGAACACGCTATGTTGTCCGGACAATTAGTATGTCGGCCACAGAACTCCTGAGGTTGGACGGCCGCGTCGTCGTCGTCTCCGGCGCCGGCGGCGGTGGCATCGGCACCACGGTGACCCGGATGACTGCCGAAGCAGGAGCGACGGTGATCGCCGTCAGCCGTTCGCAGGCGAACCTCGACGAGCACGTCGCGCCATTGGCGGCCAACGGCCTCGCGGTCATCCCCGTCGCCGCAGATGTGTCGACCGACGCCGGTATCGCCGCGGTCATCGACCAGGCGCGTCGGACCGACGGCGACCTGCACGGCCTGGTGAACGTCGCGGGCGGCGCCGACCCGCACACCTGGATGCCCTCGACACGGGTAACCCGGGCAGATTGGCGAGAGTTGTTCACCCGCAATCTCGAGACGGCGTTCTTCATGAGCCAGGCCGTGGCCAACGAGCTACGGACCGCAGGGCGTCCGGGGTCCATCGTTTCGATCTCATCGGTCAGCGGCATGAACACCGCGCCCTTTCACATCGCGTACGGCACGGCCAAAGCGGCGGTCGTGGCGATGACCAGAACCATGGCGGTCGAGCTCGCGGCACACGACATCAGAGTCAACGCCGTCGCCCCCGGCGTCACCCAGACCGCCGCCTCGGCGACCTATGTCGACGACGACCCTGGCCGCGATCGCGCGGCCATCGCGATGGGCCGCCGCGGAAACGCCGAAGAACAGGCCGGCGCAATCCTTTTCCTGCTGTCGGACCTGTCGAGCTACATCACCGGCCAAACCCTGCTGGTCGACGGCGGCCTCAATCTCAAGTGGAGCCACCTCGGCCCCGACCACACCTCGCTGTTCCTCAAGGACGAGACCTTCCGCACGACGATCAAGGAGATGTGATGGAGGAACTGTCACAGCCGACAACGATCGGCGTAGCCGCCTATGTCAGCCCCGAGTATGCCCGCGCGGAGCGGGATCGGTTGTGGCGCAAGGTCTGGCAGCAGGTCGGACGGGTCGAGGAACTGCCGGAGATCGGCAGTTACCTGACGTACGACATCCTCGACGACTCGATCATCGTGGTCCGCACAGAAACCGGGAATTCATCCTCGTCATTCACTGCGCACCACAACGTCTGCATGCATCGCGGCCGCCGGCTGATCGACACCCCCGAGGGCGCGAAGAACACGAGCGGACGCACCCCCAAGAGCTTCGTGTGCGGATTCCACGGCTGGACCTACGGGCTCGACGGCGCGTGCACGCACATCCGCGAACAGGATGACTGGCAGGGTGCGCTGACCCCACAGAACACGCACCTGGCGCCGGTGCGTGTGGACACCTGGGGCGGCTGGGTGTTCATCAACATGGACGCCGACTGTGAACCGTTGGCGGACTACCTCTTTCCGGCAGCCAAGATTCTCGACCCGTTCCGGCTGGACAACATGCGCTACAAGTGGCGCAAGTGGCTGAACTTCGACTGCAACTGGAAAGTCGCGATGGAGGCCTTCAACGAGACCTACCACGTTTTCACCACCCATCCGGAATTCAACCGGTTCGGTGAGTTCAAGGGGTGGGCCAAAGCGCAGGGCCGGCACAGCAACATCGGCTACGACGCACCGAAGGGTCTCGACGAAACCAAGTCCAAGATCCGGCTCGGCATCGGCGACCCGCGCATCTCGACCGCCGAAATGCAGGTCTACACAATGGAAGAGACCAACGCGACGACCACGCAGACGCTCGTGGACGCCGCCAAGCGCCTGGTCGACGAACTGCCGGAGGACACCCCGGCCGACAAGGTTCTCGAGCACTGGCTGTCTTCAGCGCGCCGCGATGACGAGGCGCGTGGGGTCGTCTGGCCGACGATCCCCGCCGACGTGCTGGGCCAGAGCGGCACGGCGTGGCAACTGTTCCCGAACTTCCAGATCGGCCAGGGGCTGACCAGTGCGTTGTGCTACACGGCCCGACCGGATCCGACCTATGACCCGAACAAGTGCATCTTCGAAGTCGCGGTGTTCGAGCTGTACCCGAAAGGCGAAGAGCCGCAGACGCAATGGGAGTACACACCGAAGGACAGCCCGAACTGGCTGTCGGTGCTGCCCCAGGACTTCTCGAACATGGCCGCGGTACAGCAGGGCATGAAATCGGCGGGTTTCCCCGGCACCAAGCCCAACCCCTACCGCGAACGCAGCACCGTGAATCTGCACCACCAGCTCTCGAAGTACATGGGCACCGGAGAACCACAGGAGTTGCGATGAACCAGCCGTGCGGTCCCACCCAGACGCCCGACGTCGACATCGACGCGATGCGCGAGAAGTACGCACAGGAACGCGCGAAGCGAGTTCGTCCCGAGGGTTCAGCCCAATACCTCGAAGCCGCTGGGGATTACGCCGACTTCTCGGACACCGATCCGCACACCCCCGTGACCCCGCGCGCGCCGATCGACGCGGAGCTCGAGGTGGTGATCCTGGGCGGCGGGATCGCCGGACTCTTGGCAGGGGCCTACCTGACGAAGGCCGGCGTCGATGACGTGCACGTCATCGAGGCAGGCGGCGACTTCGGCGGAGTGTGGTATTGGAACCGCTTCCCCGGAATCCAATGCGACAACGACGCCTACTGCTACATCCCGCTGCTGGAGGAACTGGACTTCATGCCGTCGAAGAAGTTCGCCGACGGCGCCGAAATCCTCGCGCACTGCCAGCACATCGGGAAACACTTCGGGCTGTACGACGGTGCCCTCTTCTCGACGCAGGTACGCACCGTGTGCTGGGACGAGGACATCAAGCGGTGGCGGCTGACCACCAACCGCGGCGACGACATCCGGGCCCGCTTCGTCGTCATGACCCAGGGCTCCTACAACCGGCCGAAACTGCCGGGCATCCCCGGCATCAAGGACTTTCAGGGGCACGTCTTTCACTCCGCCCGTTGGGATTACGACTACACCGGCGGTGACGCGAGCGGTGGGCTCCACAAGCTCGCCGACAAGCGCGTCGCCCTGGTCGGCACCGGTGCGACGGGCGTGCAGCTGGTCCCGCACCTCAGTCGGGATGCCCGGCACCTCTACGTCTTTCAACGCACGCCGTCGTCGGTCGACTTCCGCGGCAACGAACCCACCGATCCGGCGTGGGCCGAGTCGCTGCAGCCGGGCTGGCAGGCCGAGCGCAAACGCAACTTCCACCGGTGGTCACCCTTCGAGGGCGTGGTGTTCGACGCGGCCGACCAGGTGTGCGATTTCTGGACCGAACTCGGCCGCAATCTGACGGCTCGCATCGCCGCAAGCCCTGACCCCACCGCCCTCGGCATCGAACAGATCATGGCGATGCGGGAAGAGGAGGACTACAAGATCATGGAACGGCTGCGCCGCCGCATCGCCGACCTGGTCGACGATCCCGGCACCGCAGAGGCGCTGAAGCCGTACTACCGCTTCATGTGCAAGCGGCCCACGTCCAGCGACGAGTACCTCCCGAGTTTCAACCGGCCCAACGTCACGCTGGTCGACGTTGCCGAATCACAGGGTGTGGAACGGCTGACCCGGACCAGCATCGTCGCGAACGGTGCTGAGTACGAGGTGGATTGCGTCATCTTCGCCAGTGGCTTCGAGATCTCGACCGAGATCAGCCGCCGCTACGCGATGGATGCGGTCGAGGGCCGCGATGGGGTATCGCTGTTCGACCACTGGCGCGACAGCTACCAGACGCTCCATGGAATGACGAGCCGCGGCTTCCCGAACCAGTTCCACACGGGTTTCATCCAGGGTGGCGTGTCGGCGAACACCACCGCGATGTTCGAGCAGCAGGCCGAGCACATCGCCTACATCATCGCCGAGGCCATCGACCGCGGCGCCGCCACCGTCGAACCCAGCCAGCAGGGCCAGGACGCGTGGGTGGCCACCATCCGGGAGCTCGCCTTCGACAACACAGCCTTCGACAACAGTTGCACGCCAGGCTATTACAACAATGAGGGCCGCGGCTTCGGCGACGCCACGCGCTCATTCCTCGGCGAGGTCTACACGCCCGGCTTCTACGCGTTCGACGATCTGCTGAAGGCGTGGCGGGACGCCGGCGACCTCGACGGCCTGGTGCTGGGAAATTAGATGTCCGACTTGAGATTCGACGGTCGCGTCGCCGTCGTCACCGGTGCGGGACGAGGGCTGGGGCGCGCGTACGCCCTGCTGCTCGCCTCGCGCGGAGCCAGCGTCGTCGTCAACGACTCCGGCGGCACCATATCGGGTCACGGGGTCGACGAGGGTCCGGCCCACGACGTGGTGCGGGAGATCACCGCCGCCGGCGGCATGGCTGTCGCGTGCACCCACTCGGTGGACAACCCGACCGGTGGCCGGGCCATCATCGATGCCGCGCTGGCACGCTACGGACGCCTCGACATCCTGATCCACAACGCCGGTAACGTCCGGCGGGCGCGGCTACGGGACATGACGTCCGACGACTTCGACGCGGTGCTCGACGTCCACCTGCGCGGTGCGTTTCATGTTGTGCGGCCGGCCTTTCCGGTGATGTGCGATGCGGGCTACGGCCGCATCGTCCTGACTTCGTCGATCGGCGGACTGTACGGAAACCACGAGGTGGCGAATTACGCTGCCGCCAAAGCCGGTGTGATCGGCCTGTCGAATGTCGTTGCGCTGGAGGGGGCTGCCGACGGGGTCAACTGCAACGTCGTCGTGCCCGCCGCGGTCACGAGGATGGCCGATGGCATCGACACGTCGGCCTATCCCCCGATGTCACCCGAACTCGTGGCCCCGGTCGTCGGCTGGCTGTCCCACGAATCCTGCCCGGTCACCGGAGAAATCTTCGTCGCACTGGCCGGCCGCGTGGCGCGGGCCGTGGTCTCCGAAACCCCCGGGGTGTACCGGCCGTCGTGGTCCATCGAGGACGTGGCGGCGCAGTCGGCCACCATCCGGCACGCCGGTGATCCGGTGAGCTTCCCCGTCGTCCCCGACGGACACGGCGATCACATCCGCTACAGCTTCGCGATGGCCGCTCATGGCTAGCGGGCCGGCCCGTGGACCGGCCCGTGGACCGGCCAGTGGACCGTTGCACGGCCTACGCGTCGTCGACCTCACCGCCATGGTGATGGGGCCCTACTGCACGCAGATCATGGCCGACATGGGCGCCGACGTCATCAAAGTCGAACCGCCGCAAGGTGATGACACGCGTTTCATCTCGGTGGGTCCGGCACCGGGCATGAGCGGGGTGTTCGTCAACGTCAACCGCGGCAAGCGCAGCGTGGTACTCGACCTGCGCACCGACGCCGGCAGGTCGGCGCTGCGAGCACTGTGCTATACGGCCGATGTCTTCATCCATTCGATGCGCGCCAAGGCGATCGCCCGGCTGGGCTTCGGATATGACGACGTGGCCGCGCTCAATCCGCGCATCGTGTACACGAATTGCTACGGATACGGGCGCCGCGGACCGGACCGCGACCGGCCCGCCTACGACGACACCATTCAAGCCGAATGTGGGCTGCCCGCCGTCCAGGCGCAGCTCACCGGACAGGCCGATTACGTCGGCACCATCATGGCGGACAAGATCGCCGGGCTCACCGCGCTCTACGCCACCACCATGGCGCTGTTCCACCGCGAACGTACCGGCGAGGGGCAGGAGGTCGAAGTGGCGATGTTCGAGACCATGGCCTCCTTCATGCTCGTCGAGCACGCGAACGGCGCCATGTTCGACCCACCCCTCGGCCCCGCCGTCTACCCGCGCACCGTGGCACCCAACCGCCGTCCCTACCGCACCAGCGACGGCGAGATCGCCGCGCTGATCTACAACGACCGGCACTGGACGGCATTCATCGATGCCGTGCAACCGCCGTGGGCCAGCGACCGGTACGCCACGCTGGAACAACGCGCCCGAAACATCGACACGGTGTACGGGCTGGTGGCCGAGACCATGAAGGAACGCACGACCGAAGAATGGCTGAGTCTGTTCCGCGCCCTGGAAATCCCGGCCGCACCGCTGAACTCCCCCGACGCATTGTTCGACGACCCCCATCTCAACGCGGTGGGCCTGTTTGAAACGGTGGACACCCCACACGGCCCGGTGCGCTTTCCCGGTGTCCCCACCTGGTTTTCCCGCACCCCCGGCCGCGTCGCAGGTCCCGCACCAATGTTGGGTGCCGATACCGACGAGGTGTTGAGCGAACTGTGAGCAGCCACCGATGACCATGGATTTCGAGATGGGCGCCGACGCAGACGGATTGCGCCGGAAACTCCGCGACCTGGTGAAAGAGCATGTGCCGGACGACTTCCTGGGCGCCTTCACCGATGATCCGACGGACCTCGCGGTGGCACAACGGTTCTGCCGTGTGCTTGCCGACCACGAGCTGCTGTGCCTGGCCTGGCCGGAGGAGTTCGGCGGTCGTGGCGGTTCGGTGTGGGAACAGACCGTGGTGCGCGAGGAGATGTGGGCGCACCACGAGCCGCGGGGTGCCCAGTACATGGGCGTCAACTGGGTCGGCCCGATCATCATGCGCCACGGCACCCAACAGCAACGGCAGCAGCACCTTCCGCCGATCGCCCGCGGCGAGGTGATCTGGTGCCAGGGTTTCTCTGAACCGGAGGCAGGCTCGGACCTCGCGTCGCTACGCACCACCGCACGGCCCGACGGCGACGGCTGGCGGATCACCGGGCAGAAGATCTGGACGTCCTACGCCACCATGGCGCAGTGGTGTTTCCTGCTGGCGCGGACCTCCCGTCAGGAGAAGAAGCAACAGGGACTCACGATTTTCCTTGTCCCCATGGATGATCCGGCGATCCAGGTGCGACCCATCCGCACCATGCTCGGGCCCCACCACCTCAACGAGGTGTTCATCGACGAGCTTCGGGTCACCCCCGCCGACGTGCTCGGCACGGTCGATCACGGCTGGTCGATCGTGCAGGACGTGATGTCCTTCGAACGGGTCGGCATCGCCCGTTACGCACGGTGTGAGCGGCTCCTGGCGGCGGCGCCGACGGCCCTGGGTGACCGGTGGCAGTCGCTGCCGGATGAGTTGCGCAGCAGGTGGGTCCGCATGATGACGCACTGCCGACGGGCCCGCCTGATGGCGTACCGGGTGGTCGCTCTTCAGGCCACCGGACAGGTGCAACCGCGCGATGCGGCGGCATACCGCATCGCCGTCACCCGTCTGGACCAGGACAGCGCCGAGGTGCTGACCGATCTGGCCGCCGAGGTGACCGATGACAGCACGTACACCCGGTGGTTCAAGGCCGAGGTGGCCGACCACTGGCGCTACTCGCAGGCGTCGACGGTGTCGTCCGGAAGTATCGAGATGCAGCGCATTCTGCTGTCCCGCGCCTTGTTGGCGGCAGGATGATCCTCGATGTCGACGAACAGGCCGCAGAGTTCGGCCGACAGGCGCTTCGGGCGTTCGAAGCGGCCGGCGGCGACGCCCTCGTGCAGCAGGCCGAGGCCAAGCCGGACACGCGGGCCGAGCTCGTCGACAGCGTGCTGCGAGAGCTGGGCGCCTGGGACCTGAACGCGCGCGACGACACCGACGAGCTGGAGGCGGCGGCAACGCTGTGCCGCAGCGCCGGGTACTGGGCGCTGCCCTACCCGGTGGCGGAAATACTGTCCCGGCCGGTCGATCTCGATGTCTCGGGCTTGTCGGTCGTCGCCGACGTCAACCCAGCCGCGCCCGTCGCCGGAATCCAGGGACCCTGGGCAACCGTCACCATCGCCGGCATCCGTAGCGCAGTTATCGGACATGGGCCGGCCGCCCCGGGGTTCGTGGCCCCACTCGAGCTGTCGGCCGTCGATGACCGCGGCGCCGCCGATGTCGCGCTGGCTCTGGTACTGCCGTGCTGGACGCTCCTGGGCATGCTGGACCGCGCGATGGAACTCACCGTCGCGCACGTCACGATGCGCAAGCAGTTCGGCGTCCCCCTCTCGTCGTTCCAGGGGGTGCAGTTCCAGCTGACAGATGCCGAGGTGGAACGTAGCGGGCTGGACATCCTGGCCAAACATGCGTTGTGGAGTGTCGGCGCCGGCCGGCCCGATGCCGCCAATGATGCCTTGGCACTCCGGATGTCGGCCATCGAAGCTGCTGATGTCGTCTTCCGGGTGTGCCACCAGCTGCACGGCGCCGTCGGCTTCTGTGACGAGACCACCCTCTCGTGGCTGTCGCGGTACAGCCAGCCGCTGCGCCGACTGCCGCTGGGGCTCTCCGCGACGAAAGCCGAACTGACACGGAGGATGTCGTGACCGCCGGCTTCCGCGAACACGTGCGCTCCTGGTGCGACGAGCATGTCCCCCGCGACTGGCGACGCGCTCAGACCGGCGTCCCGGAAACGGAATTCGTGCGCTTCCAGAAAGCCTGGTTCGCGGAGCTGCACGCTGCGGGGTTCGCCGTTCCCCACTGGCCCCGCGAGTGGGGCGGCGGCATGAGCGTGGCCGACCAGATCGTGCTGTACCAGGAGTTGGCGGCGCACGATGCGCCCCGGCTGGTCCTGGCATTCGTCGGCATCCACCACGCGGCAGCGACTCTGCTGGCCGCGGGCACCGAAGAACAACGGCAGCAACATCTTCCGGCGATCCTCGACGGCGAAATCTGGGTGCAGGGCTTCTCCGAGCCCGAAGCCGGCTCGGACCTGGCGAGTCTGCGCACTTCCGCACGCCGGTCCGGTGATGCGTACATCGTCAACGGCCAGAAGCTGTGGGCCAGCGGCGGCGCGCACGCGGACTGGTGCCTGCTGCTCGCGCGCACCGATCCCGATGCGCCCAAACGTCAAGGTATTTCATATTTTCTGCTCGACATGCGCAGTCCCGGCATCGAGGTGCGGCCGATCCGCAATGCGATGGGCGACTCGCACTTCTGTGAAATCTTCCTGACCGATGTGGTCATCCCTGCGGCGAACCTCGTCGGTGCGGAAAACACCGGATGGCAGGTGGCGCAGGAGACGTTGGGGGCGGAGCGTGGCCTGACCATGCTGGAACTGTCGGAGCGCCTGGCCCACACCGGTTTCCGCCGGCTCGTCGCGATGTGCCCCACCGACGATCCGGTGGTTGCCGACCGGCTGGCCCAGCTGGAGATCGAGATCACCGGTCTGCGCGGTTTGTGCCGCCGGTTGGTCGAGAACGCGCATGATGAAGGAGCGGGCGCGAGCAATCCCGCCGACGCGTCGATCGTCAAACTGTTCTACAGCGAGTTGCTGCAACGACTCACCGATTTCGGCGTCGAAGCCGGTGGTCTGGATGTCCACACCGATCTGGCGAAGCCGATGTCCAGTGGCTGGGAGTCGGGTTCGTGGCTGCTCGACTTCATCGGGTCGTGGGAGTGGACCATTCCCGGTGGGGCCAGCGAGATTCAGCGCACCATCATCGGCGAGCGTGGTCTGGGCCTGCCGCGAGAAGCGAGTACGCCATGACCGATTTCACCGAGTTCCATGCCGAGCTGCGTTCGGTGGCCGGTGATCTGCTGGCCAAGAGCCGCGACGTCGAGTGGTCGTCCCTCGTCGAGGCGGGCTGGGTCGGTCTCGAGGTGCCCGAGGAACTCGGCGGCGCCGGGGCGACGTTCGCCGAGGTGGCCGTCATCTGCGAGGAAATGGGTCGCGCCGCCGGCGGCACCAGCTACCTGGGCAGCGCGGTGCTGACGGTCGGAGTACTGAAGGCCCTGGCGCCCAGCGATATTCGTGACAACCTGCTCACCCGCGTGGCGTCCGGCAGCATCCGGCCGGCCGTCGCGATGGATTCGCACGACTTCATCCCGGACGCCGAGGGCGCCGACCACGTCCTGCTCGTCACCACTGACGGCGTCTCCGTCGTGCAGGCGCATGCCACGCGCCGGCCCGTGCTCGACGAGACGCGGCGCCTGGCCACCGTGGTCCCCGACGGCCCGGCCGAAACCCTGCGATTCGCTGCCGGCGCCACCAACCCGATCGGCCTCCTGCGTGATCGGGCCGCGGTGGCGGTCGCCGCCGACAGCCTCGGCATCGCGGAAGCGATGCTCACCGCGACAGTGGAGTACGCAAAGGTGCGCCGGCAGTTCGGCCGACCGATCGGCTCGTTCCAGGCAGTCAAACATGCCTGCGCCGACATGCTGGTCCAGGTAGCGGTGGCCCGTGAACTCGTCGGTGCCGCAGTCGAATCCGTGGTGCGGGGCAGGGCGGACGCCTCCGCGTCGATGGCCAAGGCGTATGTCACCGGCATGGCCGTCGACGTCGCGGGCAAGGCCGTGCAACTACACGGCGGCATCGGCTACACGTGGGAAAGCGGGCTCCACGTCTACCTCAAACGCGCCGCACTCAACCGTTCGTTGTTCGGCTCTCCTGCGGCACATCGCAGACAACTGGCCAAGCGCTACCGATAGAAGGAGCTTCACATGGGTGTACCGGTCTACAAACGCATTCTCGACCTGTTCGAGGCCGAGGGCGTCAACACGCTGTTCGGCATTCCGGACCCGAACTTCGTGCACATGTTCACCGAGGCCGAAGCCCGCGGCTGGTCCGTCGTGGCGCCGCACCACGAACTGAGCGCCGGCTTCATGGCCGAGGCCGCCTCGCGGATGACGGGGAAGCCGGGTCTGTGCATCGGCACGCTCGGGCCGGGCGTCGCGAACATCGCCGGCGCGATGATGTGTGCGCTGGTGGAGAACTCGCCGGTCATCTTCCTGGGCGGACAGCGCGCCCGCATCACCGAACGCCGCGTGCGCCGCGGACGAATCCAATTCGTCCAGCAGGAAGCTCTTTTCGCACCCTCGGTGAAATACAGCAGCTCCATCGAGTACGCGGATCAGACCGACGAGATCATCCACGAGGCGATCCGCCGGGCGATGTCGGGCACCCCGGGCCCGGCCTACGTCGAGTTCCCATCGCACGTGATCCTCGACGAACTCGACGTCGCCGAGGCACCGAGCCCTGCGACCTACCGGCTGGTCAATCAGGGCGCGGGCGCGCATGAGGTCGCCGAGGCCGCGAAGCTGATCCGGGAGGCCGAGAGCCCGATCCTGCTGGTCGGTCACGGCGTGCACACATCACGCACCCAGCAGGAGGTCAAAGAACTCGCCGAGCTGATGAACTGCCCCGTCATCCAGACCTCCGGTGGCACGTCCTTCATCCCCGGCCTGCAGGACCGGACGTTCCCGTACCTGTTCTCACCGGCCGCGAACCAGGCCGTCGAGGAATCCGACCTGTGCGTCGCGCTGGGCACCGAACTCGGCGAACCCATGCACTACGGCCGGACCCAGCACTGGGCGGCAGGCAACGCGAACCGCAAGTGGGTGTACGTGGAACAGGATCCGACCGCCATCGGCGTCAATCGTTCGTTCGACGTGGCGTTGGTCGGCGACCTGCGCGGCGTTGTCCCACAACTCGTCGAGCAGTTGCGCGACACCCCGCGCACGCCATCGGCGAACCTCGACACGCTGATCACGGCCGACTCCACTGAACTCGCCCAACTCGCGGCGAATGCCCCCTCCGGGCGGGCACCGATCCATTCGGCGCGCTACGTCGTCGAGGCCACCAAAGCGTTCAACGAACTCGAGGACGGCATCATGGTGCGCGACGGTGGCGCCACCGTCATCTTCCAGTGGACCTACTCCCAGTCCAAACCGCGCGATGTCATCTGGAATCAGAACTTCGGCCACCTGGGCACCGGTCTCCCCTACGCCGTCGGCGCCTCGATCGCCGAAGGCCGCAAACGCCCGGTCATGTTACTGACCAGCGACTCGGCTTTCCTGTTCCACATCGCTGAGCTGGAAACCGCCGCGCGCGAGGGGGTTCCGCTGGTATGTGTAGTGGGGGTCGACCATCAGTGGGGCCTGGAGGTCGGCGTCTACAAGCGGACCTTCGAACAGCCGTCGCCGCAGCCCGGCGTGCACTGGAGTAAGGACGTCCGGATGGACAAGATCGCCGAGGGCTTCGGCTGCCACGGCGAGTACGTCGAGAAGGAAGACGAGATCGGCCCGGCTATCGCGCGGGCCTACGCCAGCGGCAAGGTCGGAGTCGTGCACGTGTGCATCGATCCGAAGGCAAACTCCGAAGAGATGCCCAAGTACGACCGATTCCGTACCTGGTACGCCGAGGGCACCCAGTGAAGACTTCGAGGGCACATAGTGAAGGAGAGGCAATGCGCGAGTATCTGCAGTTCTACATCGACGGGCAGTGGGTCGACCCGGTCGAGCTGAACCCGCTGGATGTCGAGAACCCCAGCACCGAAGAGGTCGCCGGCCGCATCGCCCTAGGCTCGGCGGCCGACGTGGACAAAGCGGTCGAGGCCGCGCGACGCGCGTTCGGCTCGTGGTCGCAGACCAGCCGCGCCGAACGCCTCGATGTGCTGCAGGCGATCAGCGCCGAGTACCTCAGGCGCCAGGGCGATCTCGCCGAAGCGGTCGGTGCGGAGATCGGCGCGCCGCCGGCACTTGCCGCCGGCGCGCAGGTGCAGCTCGGTATCGGTCATCTGATGACCGCCATCGAGGTGCTGAAGAATTTCGAGTTCTCGCGCCAGCTCGGCAACACGTTGGTGGCCAGCGAGCCGATCGGGGTCTGTGGGCTCATCACGCCGTGGAACTGGCCGCTCAACCAGATCGCGGTCAAGGTGTTTCCGGCGCTGGCGACCGGCTGCACCGTCGTGCTCAAGCCCTCGGAGGTCGCCCCGTTCTCGGCACAGATCTTCACCGAGGTCATCGAGGCCGCGGGCGTCCCCGCCGGGGTCTACAACCTGGTGTTCGGTGACGGAGCCGGTGTGGGAGCGGCCATTTCGAGCCATCCCGGCATCGACATGGTGTCCTTCACGGGCTCGACGCGGGCCGGTATCGAAGTCGCGAAGTCCGCGGCGTCGAGCGTCAAGAGGGTAAGCCAGGAGCTGGGCGGCAAGAGCCCGAACATCGTGCTGGATGACGAGGCCTTCGCCACCAGCGTGGCCGCCGGAGTCTCGGCGATGATGCCCAATTCGGGCCAGAGCTGCAACGCCCCGTCACGCATGCTGGTGCCGAACGCCCGGATGGCGGAAGCCGCTTCGATCGCCGCGGAGACCATCGCGGGCGTGCGGGTCGGGGACGTCGACGACCCGAAGGCCATCGGACCGGTCGCCTCGCGCGCCCAGTTCGAGCGTATCCAGGGCCTGATCGCCAAGGGGGTCGCCGACGGCGCCGCCCTGGTAGCCGGGGGCGAGGGACGGCCGGACGGTCTGGATCGTGGATTCTATGTCCGCCCAACGGTGTTCGCCGACGTCACCAACGACATGACCATCGCCCGCGAGGAGATCTTCGGGCCGGTGCTGTGCATGCTGGGATACGACGACATCGACGACGCTGTCGACATCGCCAACGACACCGAATACGGCCTGGCCGGTTATGTTTCGGGTGCCGACGTCGACGCCGCCCGCGCGGTGGCCCGGCGAATCCGCGCCGGCTGGATTTCGATCAACCACGCCTTCGACATGAACGCACCGTTCGGCGGCTACAAGCACAGCGGCAACGGCCGCGAGTGGGGCGAGGCAGGTTTCCACGAGTACTTGGAGACCAAGAGCGTGCTCGGGCACGGGTAGCCCGGGATGTGTCACGGGTGACCGCGAGCGAAATGCCCGCGGTCACCCGTTTTTCATGACGTCAGCATGGCCTGCCAGGTCTTGGGCGCCGCCCCGGTGGCCAGATCGGCCTGGCGGTACAGCTGACCGTCGGGTGCCATGTACTCGCCTGTGCGCGGGTCGTACTGCGCGTACCCGAGGCCTCCGTTGAATGCGCTCGGCGCGGCACCGGGTTCGACGGGCGGGACCTCGGCCGGCCGAGGCTCGACGGGGTCACCGCCGGGGATCGGCGGGACGCTACCGGCATTGCCTGACGCACCCGGAGTGGTGATCGGATTCTGCGGCGGCAGCACCGGGTTGTTCGGCGGCGGTCCAGCAGGCGGGACACCGGCGGCGGGCCCTTCGCCGACCGGGGCATACAGCCCCTGGTCGGGGAACCACCGCGAATCCGGCGGCACCCCTTGCCTTTCCAAGCTGGGGTCGCGCGGATACGGGCCGACGACCGGCATCCGCTGCGACAGCGGCTCGTACTCCCGGTCGCTGTTACAGATCTCGGCGGTCGGTGCGTACTTGCCCGGCTTCCCCATGCACGGAGTGTTGCGAATGCCGCGGACCCCGACGGGGGCGTCCTGCGGCAGTTTGCAGTAGACGTCGTCGGGCAGATCGATTGTGGTGGTGTCATAGGCCGGCCGCCACGACGACGGTGGGAGGAATCCCGTCGTGCATGGCGGAGGGTCCTCCGCCCCGATCCGGAAGCTGCCGATGCCGAGGCCGCCGGCATTGCGGATCGTGCCGTAGGAGATCACCGTCGACACCACCGGCGGCAGCAGCACCAGCGCCTGCTCCAGCCCGGGGCGGTACGTCACGCCGAGCTGCCCCAACGAGGTCAGATTGGCCAGCAGTACGGGGACAGTGATCTTCAGCTTGTCGAAGAGCTTGGTCGCATCGTCGGCCACCGCGGGCCCATGGTCCAGCAGGCTGCGGATCTGGGGATCGTTGGTGACCAACTGACCGGTGACGCCCGTCAGGCTGCGCGACCACACCCGCAGCGAATCCGCGCTCTGCGCCTGGGAATCCAGCAGCGGCGAACTGTTCTCGATGAGGTCCCGGACTTTGTCCCGCTGTTCGTTCAGGCCCCCGACGAGTTTCCCGGATGAGTCCGCCAACGACTGCAGGTCGTAATCGGCACCGTTGAACGCCTTGTATGTCTCGTCGAGCAGCTGGTGCAATTTGTCCTTCGGCAGGGACGCGACCAGCTCACTGGCACGGTCCATCATCGGCCCGATCGGTGGCGGCACGGCCTCGGCGCCACCCCGCACCACCGAACCGTCATGCAGATAGGGCGCGACATCGGTACGCGGCAACAGATCGACGTACTGCTCGCCGACGGCGGACACACTGCGCACCACAGCGGAGAGATCTGCTGGGATCTCCATGGACGAGTCGAGCGACATCTTTGCGCGCACACCGGTTTTCGTCAGCTCGACGTCGGTCACCCGACCGACCTGCACACCCCGGTAGGTGACATTGCTGAAGCGGTACAACCCGCCGGTGTCCGGTAGTTCGAGCGTGACGTCGTAGCGTCCGATTCCCGCCAGCGACTGCAACTGCATGTAGCTGAAGGCCATCACGAAGACACCGACGACAGAGGCGATCGAGAAGATCACCAGCTGGATGCGGACAAAGCGCGACAACATCAGTGTCCCCCTTGATCCGGTGCCGGGGCCGGGGCCGGGGCCGGGGCTGGTCCCGGCAATGGCGGCGGGGCCACGTCCGGTGGACGGGGTGCGATCACCGCAGGCGGCGGCGCGACCCCGATGCCGAGCGGGTCCTTTGTCTGTTCGGCGTATCCCGGATCACCGATCGCAGCCTGAATCCCTTGCGTCGGGTCACCGAACCGCGTACCCATCCACAGTTCGCGCCGGATGCGGGGCAGCGTCAGATCGAGCGTCGCCGACAAGTTCAGATAATCGCCCTTGATGTAGCGGTCGATGGCCGCCTGCCCGTACGGGAATGTCGTGGCCATCGCGATCGACTTGTCGATGACGATGCCCACGTCGGCCAGTGAGCGGGTGATCGGCTCCATGTGACGGAGATTCTCGACAAGGTCGGCCTGGGTGTCGTTGATCAACGACGTCGCGGTGTCGCTGAAGGTCCGCAATTTCGTCAGTGCCGCAGTGATGTTCGGCCGCTGTGCCACCATGACTTCCAGCGCCTCCGGCATGACCCGCAGCGCCTCGGTGATGGCGTCGCGCTGACCGGCGAAGGTACCGGCCAGGCCGTTGAGACCCTTGATCGTGGCGACGATGTCGTCGCGTTGATCGTCGATGGTGCCGACAAACCGGTCCAGGCGGCCGATGAGGTCGCGGATCGATTCCTGGCGGCCGTCGAAGGCGTTGTTGAAGCTGTGGATGATGCCACCGATCTGGCCGACGCCACCGCCGTCGACGACGGTCGCCAGCGCGGCAAGAGTGCGCTCGGTCGACGGGTAGGTCGACGACTTGTTCAGCGGGATCGTCGTTCCCGGTGCCAGTCGGCCGGCCGGCGCCGTCCCGGCAACGGGGTCGAGTGCGACGTGTGTCGAACCGAGCAAGCTGGTCTGCCCGATCTTTGCCACGACGTTGCCGGGCACCACCACACCGGGCTTGATCAAGATGTCGACCTCGGCGTGCCCGCGGACCACCTTCATGGGTCCGACGCTGCCGACCTCGACGTCGTTCATCAACACCGGCGAATTCGATTCCAGTGTCCCGACATTGGCGAACTCGGCGTGATAGACCGTCGCCCCCGCGACGCGCCCCGGTGCGCCCGGGAGGGGCAGCGAGTTCACGCCCTGCCACGCACACCCGCTCAGCGGCGCCATCGCGCACACCGCCAGAGCGAGCGGCCGCCAAACCCGGCGTGTGGTTGCGCGCGTCATGAGGCGGGCCCTTCGGCTGGCAGGAGCATCCCCGGCAGGGTGGCCGGCGGCGGCGGCTCCGGGCCGGTGTAGCCGGGCATGAGTTTGGCTTCGCTGTAGATCAGCTGATCAGGACGCGGCGTGGGGCCCAGGAACGGGTTGACCGGGATCGGCAGGTAGTTGAAGTTCAACAGCCGCAGCGCCGGGCCGAGGTACTCGGCGCACTTCTTCGCGCCTTCTGCCGGATCGCCGCCCTGAATGCCCGCGATGGCGCCGCAGACGAACTGGGCCGGGTTGGAGAAGCCGTTGACGGCAAACATGCCGTTGGCGGTACCGGACACCGGATCGTAGATGTTGTAGAAGTTCGACATCACCGTGGGGAACACGTGCAGGAGCTCTTCGAGCTCCTTCTTGTTCCCGACCAGGGTCTGCGTGACGTCGGTGAGGCGGGCCACCGACTCGACGGTGCGATTGTTGACGCTCGACATGAAACGCTGAATATCCACGACCGCGACGGACAGGTCCGTCAGCGCTGCGTCGAGGTCCGAGCGGCTCGAATCGAGGACACTCGACAGCGTCGCCAGCCTGTCCTCGAACTGCACGATCTGAGTATTGCTGTTGCGCAACGCCGTAACGAAGACCTGCAGATTCTTGATGGTGTCGACGATGTTCCCGCTGCCGTCGGCCAGCACCCGGCTCACCCCCGACAATTGCGCGAGGGTGTCCCGGAGTCGATCACCGTTGCCGGCCATGGCATTTGCCGCGCTGTCGACGAACCGCCCGGCCACGGACGTGTCCCCCGGCTTGGCCGGTCCGAGCTCGCTGACCAGCCTGGTCAGTTGCGCTTCGACTTCGTCCCACTCGACGGGGACCGCGGTGCGCGACACGGGGATGACCGAGCCTTCTGCCAGCGTCGGTCCGGTGGAGCGGTAGGCCGGGGTGAGCTGAACGTAGCGGGCGGCCACCAGGTTCTGCTGCACGATCAGCGCTTTGGCGTCGGCCGGAATCGGCACGTCCCGATCCACCTTCAGCGTCAGCTTCACCGTCGTGCCCTGCGGCTGCACGTCCGACACGGTGCCGACCTTGACGCCGGACACCCGCACCTCATCGCCGGTGTAGAGACCCGTCACGCGGGTGAAGATGGCCCCGAAGGTCCTCGGACCGAACAGGTTCCGGTAACCGACATAGATTCCGGCGGCGAGCGCGGCGCCCACCAGCGCCACCGCCAGGATTCGAATCAACATCCGTCGTGTCATCAGTGCGGCACCTGCCCGACCGCCGGTCCCTCGGTCTCTTCGCGGTTGTAGCAATGGTCGAAGCTATAGGGCGGCTTGAATCCGTTGCGCTCGCCACCGCAGTTCGGCCACGGGAACAGCGTGCGGGGCTGCACACCGAGCGCGGCGTCGATGAAGGGCTGCATCTCGTGTCCGTCGATCAGATTGGCGACGAACGCGTTGTAGTACCCGCCGTTGTTGACAGCCTCGCCCTGGGTCATCACGACCTTCTTCAGACCCGGGATCGCTTTCGCGATGTTGTCCTTGTTCTTTTCCAGCACGGCCACCACCGAGTTGAGCCGGTCGAGCGCCGGTGCCAGCTGTGCTTCGTTGTCGTGCACCAGGCCCGACAGCTGCTTGGCCACCACCGAGGTGTTGGCCAGCAGTGTCACGATGGCCTGACGGCGCTCCACCAGCATGCCGAGCAGCGAATTCGCGTTGAGGATAAGGGTATTGAGTTGGTCGCTGCGCTGCGACAGGATGCTTGTCACGTCGGCGGCACTCTTCAGCAGTTCCGACAGCGACTGGTTGCGATCGTTGAGGGTCCGCGACAGTCTGGACACGCCGTCGAACGTCGGTCCCAGCTGGGGCGCTATCTGATCGAGGGTCTGCGACAACAGATCCAGCGATTGGCCCAACTGTGTGGTGTCGGTCCCGGCGGTGTTCTTCGTCAACTCGTCGACGGCATCGGTCAGCGAATACGGTGACGACGTCCGCGAGATCGGGATCACCGTTCGCGGCTTGAGCGGCTTGTCCCCCGCCGATACCAGGGCCAGGGTGCGCGCTCCCAACAACGTGCCCGTCCTGATGTGGGCCGACGTGTCCGAGCCCAGCGGAACCCGGCCGTCGACCGTGAAATCCACCACAGCATCACCGTTTTTCAGCGACACCTTCGATACCGTCCCGACCTTCATACCCGACACCACGACGTTGTTGCCGACCTCCAGGCCGCCCGCTTCGGAGAAGACCGCCGAGTACCGCACCGAACTGGCCCAGTCCCGGAACTTGTCCGGCGACAGGCCGACGAGGATGACCAGGATGACGGTCACGACACCGATGATGCCCACCCGGATGAGGCGCGCGTTGCCGTACTTCAGCATCTACTGGCACCTCCCCGCGTTGGACCTGATCCACGGCATGACGACCACCCGGCCTTCGCGGTCGTTGACGCGGATGGTCAGGTCGCAGATGTAGTACTGGATCCAGCTGCCGTACGCGCCGGTACGCGCTTCCTTGCGGTAGTTCTCCGGTGCCCGCTGCAGTGCGGTGTCCAGGGTCTGCTTGTCCTGGTCCAGGTTGTTCCCGAGCCTCAGCAGCTGGTTCACCGTGCCGGTCAACGGCTTCCGGGTCTGGCTCAACAGATCTGAGATCGTGGCGGTGCCCTTGTCGAGCGAGTCGATGGCGGCACCGATCGGATCACGGTCTTCCGACAGCCCGGTCACCAGTCGCTGGAGCCGGTCGACGGAGGTCGAGAACTTGTCACCGTCGCGCGCCATGGTTCCGATCAGCAGCTTCAGATTGTCGATCAGCTGCTTGATCACCTCGTTGTTGTCCGCCAGCGAGCCGCTGAACGAAGACGTATGTGCCATCAGCGAATTGATCCCGTCGGCCTGTCCCTGGAATACCTGCAACAGCGACGACGTCAGAGCGTTGACGTCCTGCGGGTTGAGGCCCTGCACGACGGGCTTGAGGCCGCCCAGCAGCAGATCGAGGTCCAGCGCGGGCGCCGTCCGATCCAGTGGGATGGTGGATCCGGCCGGGAGGACCTGTGTGGGGCCGGGCCCGTCGACAAGGTCGAGGTAGCGGTCGCCGACGAGGTTCAGGTAGCGCACCTCGGCGCGGGTGCCGGCCGTGACCGGTATGGCGTTGTCGGCGTCGAACGTGACGGTGACCTTGCGGTCGTCCCCCAGCTCGAGTCCGGTCACGGTGCCGACGCGGATGCCGGCGACTCGGACCGAGTTGCCGGCCCGCAAGCTCGACGCATCGGCGAACAATGCCTTGTATTCCTTGGTGGTTCCGGTTCGGGTCTCGCCGAGGACCATGAACAGGAATCCCGACGCGATCATCATGACCACGGCGAAGATGGCGAACTTGAGCGCCGCCCCACGTGCGTTCATCGTCCGGGCTGTCCGATCTGTGCGGTGTTGCGCGGCGGGCCGTCGATGGGTCCGTAGAGCAGCTGCTTGAGCCCGTCGCTGTTGAGAATGATGTTCTGGTTGCCGTATTTGAACGGGTTGGTGCCGGTGTCGGTCACCACGAAGTTCGGATGCTGCTCGAACGCCACCGGCAGGACCTCGCAGCGCGGGCCGCCCTTGGCCGCCACCTTGGGCAGATCGCCCGGATAGCGGTACCGCTCATGGCCCCACAGGAAGCTCGCCGACAGCGGCAAGCCGCCGGGGGCAGGGTCCTGAGGCTGAGACCCGAAGTCCGCCAAGCCCTTGAATGCACATGTGAGGGCGGGGTTGTACTGATCGAACAGCCCGGTCGTCGGCAAAAAGAGGCGCATCACATTGGCCAGCGCCTGGTGGTTCGCGCCGAAGAACGCGTTGCCTGTGTCGGCAAACGTGCTCATGCTCTTCAGCGTGGCGTCGAGGTCCTTCTGCTTGTCGACGATGGACTTGCTGATCCGGGTTGCGTTGCGCGTGATCTGCACGAGGTCGCCCGCGGTCGCGTTGTAGGCGTCGAGCACCGTTGGCGCGGTGGACATCTCGTGCTGCATGGTGGGCAGGGCCGGTTCGATCGTCGCGAGCAGGTTGTCCGCGTTCACGAGCGTCTCTCCGAAAGCGTTGCCGCGCCCGGACATTCCACGCGAGAGCGCACCGAGGGTCTCGTTCAGCTTGGTGGGCTCGACTTCGGCCAGTACCGAGGTCAGTTGTTCGAACACGGTGTTGATCTCCACGGTGACGTGGTCGGCCGACACCACGGCCCCGGCCGCCAGGCTCTTCGGCGACGGGGTTTCGGGAGCCTTGAATTCGACGAATTTCGCGCCGAACGCGGTGGACGACGCGATGTCGACCGTGGCGTTCGCCGGGATGAGCCCGAGTTGGTCAGGGTTCAACTCGAGGTGCAGCTCGGCCTTGCCATCGGGCCGTTCGTCGATCGAGTCGACACGGCCGACCTCCACACCGCGCATCTTCACCTTCGCATCCGGGTTCATCACTAGGCCGGCGCGCTCAGCGAGCACCGTCACCGGCACCGAGCCGGTGAACTCTCCACTGAACCGCGCCAGCGCGAAGGCGACCAGGGCCGCGATCACCGAGACGACCCCCGCCCCGGCAAGTACCCGCGCAGTGTTTTTCGTCATCCCACCTCCACCGTCTGTTCTTCGCACATGCGCTCATCACCCCGACAAGTTGAAGTTGCCGTTGGTGCCGTAGATCGCCAGCGAGACCAGCAGAGTCACCGAGACGGTCGCGATCAGTGAAGTACGCACGGCATTGCCGACCGCCACCCCCACGCCGGACGGTCCGCCCGAGGCGAAGAATCCGTAGTAGGTGTGGATCAGCAGGATGACCAGCGCCATCAGAATTGCTTGCAAGAACGACCAGAGCAGGTCCACGGGGTTGAGGAACGTGGCGAAGTAATGGTCATAAAGGCCGGCGGACTGGCGGAACAGGTACACCGTCACAAACCGGCTGGCCAGGAACGACAGGATCACCGCGATGGCGTACAGCGGCACGATCGCGGCCATGCCGGCAACGATGCGCGTCCCGACCAGGTACGCCACCGATGGAATCGCCATGGATTCCAGAGCGTCGATCTCCTCGTTGATCCGCATCGCGCCGAGTTGCGCCGTCGCACCCGCGCCGAAAGTCGCCGCCAAACCGATGCCGGCGATCACCGGCGCGGAGATGCGGACATTGATGAACGCCGCCAGGAATCCGGTCAACGCCTCGATGCCGATGTTGCCCAGTGAGCTGTACCCCTGCACGGCCAGCGTGCCACCGGCTGCCAGGGTCAGGAAGCCCACGATCACCACGGTTCCGCCGATGAGCGCCAACGTGCCTGCGCCCATGCTGATCTCGGCAACCAGGCGGATGGTCTCGCGCCGGTAGCGCAGTGCGGCGAACGGCGCACCCACCAGCGCCATCCAATAGAACATGCCGTGGTCGCCGATGCCGCCCAGGATGTCGGCCGGCTTGCGCAACAGCCGCACGAACCTCGGGAACCGGTGGCGCAGAATCACCTCTGTCGACATGACAGCCTCACTTCACCGTCATCCGGATACCGATGGCGGTCACCACGACGTTGACGACGAAGAGCGCCATGAAGGCGTAGACGACCGTCTCGTTGACCGCATTGCCCACCGCCTTGGCGCCACCTCCGGAGATCGTCAGGCCGCGGTAGCACGCGATGAGCCCGGCGATGAGGCCGAACAGCGCCGCCTTGATACACGAGATGATCAGCTCGGGCACTCCCGTCAGCAGCGTGATACCGGCCCCGAACGCACCCGGGTTCACATCTTGGACGAACACCGAAAACACGTAGCCGCCAAGGATTCCGATGATGCAGACCAGACTGTTCAGCAGCAGTGCCACGATGCCGGAGGCCAGCATCCGCGGCGTCACCAGCCGCTGGACCGGGTTGATACCGAGGACCTCCATCGCCTGAATCTCTTCGCGGATGGTGCGGGAACCCAGATCCGCGCAGATCGCGGTGGCGCCCGCCCCCGCGACGATGAGCACCGTCACCATCGGCCCGACCTGGGTGACCGCACCGAACGCCGCACCGGCTCCCGACAGGTCGGCGGCGCCGAGCTCACGCAGCAGGATGTTGAGGGTGAAACTCACCAGCACGGTGAACGGGACGGCCACCAACAGCGTCGGGACCAGGGAAACCCTTGCGATGAACCAGGATTGGTTCAGGAACTCCTGGAGATGAAACGGGCGCTGGAAGATGAAGCCGAAGGCGTCGGCACCCATGGAGAACAGGCCACCGACGGCCTGCATCGGCTTGCCGAAGCCACGGCCGAGCGCCGGCAACCCGGACGACCAGTGGTCCTGTCCATGCTTATTCGTGGCCATCGGCGGGCCCTTCCGGAACGGTCACCGCGGACATTGCTGCCGGCCCACCGAAGTTGCGGGCCAACCCGATTCGTGCGCCGGCGGTGGCGACGTTTCTCACGCGTCCCCCTCACCTGTCGGTAACGTCGGGACCCCCGATGTGGAGCGAGTATTCCTCACGCAGCCACCCGTTCGGGCCCAAATGCACATCCGTGATCGGCGGCGCCGGACCGGACGTCAGGCATCAGCGCAGCGCATCATGAGACCACCGTGGCGAACGTCTTCGACTCGAGGAACTCCTCGAGTCCGGCGGTGCCCATCTCCCGGCCGATGCCCGACTGTTTATAGCCACCAAACGGACTGTCGGGGCTGAAGTAGTTGCCGCCGTTGATGGAGAACGTTCCGGTCCGGATGCGGCGGGCCACACCCAGCGCCCGGTCCTCGCTGCCGAACACCGCACCGGACAGGCCGTAGATGGAGTTGTTGGCGATCCGTACGGCATCGTCGTCATCGTCGTACGCGATCACGGCGAGCACCGGACCGAAGACCTCGTCCTGCGCGATCTCGCTGTCCGGGTCGACGTTGGTCAGCAGTGTCGGGGTGTAGAAGTAGCCAGGGTCGACCTTCTCGCCACCGGTCACCAGCGTCGCACCGGCCTCGACTGCGCGCTTGACCATGCCGTCGACCTTGTCCCGCTGCTTCTCACTGATGAGCGGGCCCATGTACGTCGTGGGGTCGGCCGGGTCGCCGTACCGCACCATGGCGAAGTTGTTCTTGACCAGCTCGACGATCTCGTCTTGGCGGGCCCGCGGCACCAGGAGCCGCGACGTCAGGGCGCAGCCCTGGCCGGCGTGCGTGACCATGCTGAACGCGGTGAACAGTGCCGCCGTGTTGAAGTCGGCGTCGTCGAGCACGATCGCGGCGGACTTGCCGCCGAGCTCCAGGAACACGCGCTTGAGGGTGTCACTGGCGGCCGCCATGATTCGCCGGCCCGTGGGCGTGGAACCTGTGAAGGTCACCATGTCGACGTCCGGGCTGCTGGTCAGCGCCGCACCGACTTCGGGGGCGGTGCCGCTGAGCACGTTGACCACGCCGGCCGGAATATCGGTGTGCTCGGCAATCAACTCTCCCAGCGCCAGCGTGACCAGCGGGGTGTCCGGCGCGCCCTTCAGGATGACGGTGCAGCCGGCGGCCAGCGCGGGCGCCAACTTGGCCAGCGCCAACTGGTTCGGGTAGTTGTACGCGATGATCGCCGCCACCACCCCGCCGGCTTCCTTCTCCACCCAGCGGTGGTGCTGCATACCGCGGACCTCGACGTTGCCGAGGTCTTCGGTCATGGCATACGTCTTCAAAAGTTCGGCGTAGTAGCGCACGATGTCGATCGGCTGGTCGAGCTGCGCTCCCGCACACAGCGCTGCGGTCGCGCCGACCTCCGCGGTCGTGAGCGCGGCGAACTCGTCGCGGTGCTCCAACAGAGCGCGATGGAGCTGTTCCAGACAGTGGACCCGGAATTCGGCGTTGGTCGACCAGTCGGTGGTGTCGAATGCCCGGCGCGCGGCAGCCACCGCCGCCTCGGCGTCGGCCACGGTGGCGTCAGGGGCATGGCCGAGCACTGCCCCGGTCGCGGGGTTCCGGGAGGCGAACGTGCGCTCAGCGTTCAGTAGCCGGCCGTCGATCAGGAGTCGTCGATCGGCGGCACCAGGTGCCGGGTCGCCTTGCCTCGTGCCGACCGCCTCAGCGATGTCCTGCGGCATCCGTCCTCCTCGCTCGCGGGAATGCCATTCTCATTTCGTGGAAACATTACATTCCAGAAGCGAGAATGTGAACGAGATTGTGCGTACGGATTTGCCTTCGAGGCTCTACCGTATGCCTATGACGACGCGAGCCTGGACCGTCTCGAAGAAGTTCGCAACATTTGCCGCCGCCACCGTCGTGGCCGGCTTCGGACAGATCGCCACCGCGGCGAATGCCACTGCCGACGAAAAGCCGTTGGGCGACAACAGCCAGCGCCTGAAGTTCTACGGCACAGAGTTGGGTGGCGCCCTGTTCGACGGCCGCACCTTGATCGGGAAACCGACAGTGATCTGGTTCTGGTCGCCGCCGTCGTTGTGCGGGATCTGCCTGGCCGAAGCCTCGGTCGTCGGCCGGGTGGCGGCAGCCAATCCGCAGGTCAGCTTCCTCGGGGTCGCCGGTCGCGGAGCGGTGGGCGACATGCGCGGCGTGGTCGCCGACAATCATCTGAACTTCCCGAACCTCACGGACGCCAATGGCCAGTTGTGGCAGGCCTTCTTCGTCCCGTGGCCACCGGCGTGGGCGTTCATCCGCCCCGACGGCGACGGCTACCTCATCAACGACATCACCGCACCGATGACGGAGGATGCGCTGAACGCGCGGGTCGCGGCACTCACCACCCCCTGATGCGCCGCGTTCGACTCTCCGACTAGAGCGAGAATGTTATTCTCATGAATTGAGAACCTGCCCAGCGGCAGGTCGGCCTACCACCTGACGGAGCTGCCGGTGATCGCCCTCCACCTCCGCGGACTCACGTTCGCCGTTTGCCTCACCGCCGGCCTGGCCACGGCCGCGCTGACCGCCCCGTCCGCGAGCGCCGACCAGGGCGAGGACTACCTCCTGCAAGAGCTGCGCAAGACGAACCTGAAGTGGATGGCACCGGGCGGAGAGCCGGAAATCCTGGGCATCGGCTACGACATCTGCGGCGACTGGGCCGCCGGCGTGCCCTACGCCGACGAGGTCGCCGGACGCATCGGGCCGCCCGGCTGGTGGTCACAGCGCAACGCCCGGTTCTTCGTCGCGCTGTCGACCAGGTCGTTGTGCCCCGGGTTCTTCATGGACAAGGTGCCGCCGGCGGATCAGGAACTGATCGTGCAGCCGGCGCGCGCCTGGCCGCCGAACCCGTTACCGCGGAACTGACGCGCGACACTCAGCAGCACGACCAGAAAACCGCATAAGACGACGATGGCGCCGCCGGCATTGCCGGCGGCGCCATCTCGTGGTGTCAGACCGTCACGAGCCGGGCGAGGTTGCCGCCCATGATCTTCGCCTGGTCGTCGACCGGCAGGTGCTGCAGCGCGGTCACGTAGTGCGTCGGCTCGGCCAGGCCCTCGGGGTGCGGCCAGTCCGATCCATAGAGCACCTGGTCCACGCCCACCAGGTTGATCAGGTCGTCGATGCCCTCCTCGTAGAACGGGCTGACGTGGATGCGGTTCTTGATCTCCTCCATGGGGTTACCGAGGAAGGCCTCGGGCGCCTTCTTGTAGACCTCGGACATCTGATCGAGCAACGGGAACATCCACTTCGACCCCGCCTCGACGATGCCGACCTTCAGCTTGGGGTGGCGGAACAGCGCGCCGTGGATAACCCACGAGGCAACCGCATCCTGAATCGGCCGCCATTCGTTGAGGATCGACATCGCATTGGTCTGGAAGGGCAGCATCTCCTGTGCCGCGCCGTCCCACTCGGAGGTGTAGCGGGAGTAGCCACTGTCCGACGAGTGCATCCCGATGAAGACGTCGTACTCGACGCACTTCTGCCAGAACGGATCGAACTCGGGCAGCGCGAAAGACCGCGGGCCGCGGAAGCCGGGCACGGGCGCCGGGCGGACCAGGATGGCGCGCGCGCCGCGCTTGACGCACCACTCGAGTTCCTCGATGGCCTTCTCCACGATGGGGAGGGTGATCACCGGGGTGGTGAAGATGCGGTTCTTGTAGTTGAAACCCCACACCTCGTCCAGCCACTGGTTGAGCGAGTGGATGAGGACGTGGATCGCGACCGGATCGTCGCGCAGCCGCTCTTCGATCAGGCTGGCCAGCGTCGGGAACATCAGCGTGCGATCGAGGCCCAGCTGATCCATGAGCTCGAGCCGCGGCGCGGGCTCGAAGAAAGCCGGGATGGCCTTCATCGGTTCGCCGAAGAGTTCGCGCCGGGTCTTGCCCTCGGGGTTGCCGTACTTGAAGTACTCCTCCCACGCACCCGGCCGGGCCACCACCGAGAACGTGGGGTTCGGGATGTAGTTGCTGATCTGGCCTCGGATCGCGATCTTGGTGCGGCCGTTGACCTCGACGTACTGGACGACGTCCTTGTACTCCTTCGGCAGGTACTTGGTCAGCGCCTCCGGCGGCTCGTAGAGGTGGTTGTCCGCGTCGAACAGCGGAAACGGAATGTCAACCCGATGCGACAGTTGTCCCATGAAATTCTCCTTCGCGATTCGTGAGAATCTTATTCTCATATGGCGCGAACACGCAATCGCTTCCGTGTGGTTCGCGGCCGGAGGGCTGGTTGCCGACGGCCGAGCCCTAGTTGTCGGGCGCCGGATCGAGCTTGCGGAGGTGGCGGTCGAAGTACGCGAGGATCTCGTCATGACCGACGGAAACCCCGAGAGCGGCCTCCATGGTCAGCAGCTGCGACATGCCGACGATCAGTGAGATCGCGACGATCGGAGGCAGCTCTTCGGCATCGATGCCGTATTTCGCCAGCACCGTGCCGACCAGCTCGGCCTGCCCTTCCAGGAACTGCTGTGCCGCACCCGCGATCTCGGACCCGAGTTCCTTGCGATGGTTGGCCAGCGCGGCGTATTCCATGATCAGCGCGGTGTCGCGGTTCTCGATGAGGAAGGTCCACAGCGCCCGCAGCGGGTTCGGCGCCAGCAGGATCAACGACTGCGCCGCCAATCCCTGGTCGGTCCGGCGCCGGAATGCGGCCAGGAACAGATCGTCCATGGTGCGGAAGTAGTAGTGCACCAGCTGCGGTTTGAGGCCGGCCCGTTCGGCGACCTTTCGGGACGTCACCGCCGCGTAGCCCTCGTCGAGCATCAACGCTTCCGCAGCGTCGAGTAGAGCCCCGCGGTTCTTCGCCTCGGGTCCGCCGATCCTTCGCTCCGATGCCATGCCGTCACAGTCCGTTCTCGATCGCTGCCGCGCCGATCGTAATTGTCCGCATCCCGCCGTGTGACCTTGACCACGCCACAATCCAGATGCTAAGCAAGTGCCCAGCACTTTGGTTGCAAATCGACGCCTGGAGGCCAGCCCACACATGACGAACTTCGACGAGGTCGACTACTACACCGACCAGTCACTGGTGCCGGACCCGCACCCGTACTTTGACCATCTGCGCAACAAGTGCCCGGTGACCAGGGAGAACCATTACGGCGTCGTGGCGGTCACCGGCTGGGAAGAGGCCAACGCGGTCTACAAGGATGCCGACTCATTCTCCGCTTGTGTCGCAGTCACGGGTCCGTTCACCCCGCTTCCGTTCACCCCCGAGGGCGATGACATCTGCGCCCAGCTCGCCGAAAACCGCACCGCCATCCCGATGTTCGAGCACATGATCACCATGGATCCGCCCGAGCACACCCGCGCCCGCTCGCTCCTGTCCCGGCTCCTGACACCCAAGCGCCTCAAGGAGAACGAGGACTTCATGTGGCGGCTCGCCGACCGCCACATCGATGAGTTCATCGCCGACGGCAAATGCGAGTTCCTGGCGTCCTACGCACGGCCCTTCTCCCTGCTCGTCGTGGCCGACCTGCTGGGCGTGCCCGAGGAGGACCACGAGGACTTCCGTCAGGCATTCGGTGCCGAGCGCCCCGGCAGCCGCGTGGGCGCGCTCGACCACGAGCCGCTGGCGTCCAATCCGCTGGAATGGGCCGACGAGAAGGTCGGCCAGTACCTCGAAGAACGCCGCAGCCACCCCCGCGACGACGTACTGACGTCACTGGCCACGGCCAAGTACGAGGACGGATCGACGCCCGAGATCAGCGACGTCGTCAAGACCGCGACGTTCCTCTTCGGCGCCGGCCAGGAGACGACGGCCAAGCTGCTCACCGCCGCGATGCGCTTCCTCGGCGAGCAACCAGAGCTGCAGAAGCGGCTGCGCGATGACCGCAGCCGTATCCCGAACTTCGTCGAGGAATGCCTGCGCATGGAAAGTCCGGTCAAGACGCTGCACCGGTTGGTACGCAAGTCGACGAAGGTCGGCGACATGGACGCCCCGGCCGGCACCGTCGTCATGATCAGCCCCGGCGCGGTCAACCGGGATCCGCGCCGGTTCGACCAGCCCCACGAATTCCAGTTGGATCGCAAGAACGTTCGCGAGCACCTGGCCTTCAGCCGGGGTGTGCACTCCTGCCCGGGGGCACCACTGGCCCGCGTCGAAGGACGAGTGTCGCTCGAGCGGATTCTGGACCGCCTGGGCGACATCCAGCTCGACGAGGCCGCCCACGGTCCGGATGGCAACCGGCACTACAACTACGAGCCGACGTTCGTCCTGCGCGGCGTCACCGATCTCAGCATCAACTTCACCCCGCTGGCCGCCAAGGCCTGAGCCTGCGAGAAAAGCAGATGTCCCCCAAAACCGTTGTTTTGGGGGACATCTGCGCTTGGCGAGTGCCTCTACGTGACCGCGCCGGCCGACTTGAGTTCGATGATGCGGTCCCAGTCCATCCCGAGTTCCAACAGGATCTCTTCGGTCTGCTCGGCGAAGCCGGGCGCCGGGCCCGTCTCCGGCGGCGCGACATCGAACTGCACCGGGTTGGCGACCAATTCGAGTTCGCCTGCCTGCACCAGGTAGTCGTTGGCCCGAATCTGGGCATCCTTGGCGGCCTGCAGTGTGTCCTGTACCGGCGCCCACGGACCGGAGAGGGTGGCGAACCGTTCACTCCACTCCGCCAGTGTCTTGGTCGCCATCGCCTTGCCCAGAATCTCCACGGCCGCCGCGGTATTGGCCGCGATGTCCTGCGCCGTCACGAATCGCGGATCGTCGATGTATTCGTCCAGTTCCATGTGCCGGCACACGTCGGCCCAGAACTTGGTGGGCTGCATCATGACCAGCGAGATGATGCGTCCGTCGGACGTTTCATAAAGGCCCACAAGCGGATTGATGGGCGAACCGTGGACCCCCGGGGCCGGCGCCTCCATCAACTGGCCGAGGTGAGAGGTCAGCGCGACGGTATGGCCCATCGACCACAGCCCGCTGCCCAGCAGCGACACGTCGACGATCGAGGGCTCGCCGGTGCGCTCACGCTTGAACAGCGCAGCCGCGATGCCACCGGCCAGGTTCGTCCCGGAAATGGTGTCGCCGTAGGCCGGTCCCGGCGGCGCGATCATGCCGGGCATGCCGGGCGGCGTGATGGTGGCGGCGGTGCCTGCGCGGCACCAGAACGCCGTCATGTCGTACCCGCCCTTTTCGGACTCGGCACCGCGCGGACCCAGCGCGCTGCCGCGCGCATAGATGATCGCCGGGTTGACGGCCCGAATGTCGTCGACATCGATCGCGAACTTCTTGCGGTGGCCGGGCAGGAAGCTGGTCAGGAAGACATCGGCCCGACGTGCCAGTTCCAGCAGGACCTCGCGCCCCTCGGGGACCGCCATGTCGAGCCCGATGCTCCGCTTGCCGCGGTTGGCGTGCTCGATGTTGGGATTGGGGTCGCCCTCGACCCGCAGCGTGCCGGTCTGCCGCAGGCCCCGCTGCGGGTCACCGGTCACCGCGTGCTCGACCTTGATCACGTCGGCACCCCACTCGCCGAGCACCGCGCCGCCCGACGGCACGAATCCGTACATCGCGACCTCCAGGACTCGGACACCATCCAAGGGCCCCATCCGACCTCCTCTGTTTGGGAAACACCATTCTTCAATTTCGGTAATGCTACTCGCATACCGCGCCTTTTCCGATATGCAATCGGCCATCAAACCGTCGACCGGCGGACTGTCCGCGGCAACCATCTGGACCGTAGAGGCAGGTGGACCCTGTTATTGGCGGTTCTGTTGCGGGACATCGAAGATGGAGAGTATCGTTCTCAAAATCGGAAGGGAGATTTCTCTCAGTGATCTACATCGGTAGCCAATCGTGAAGAATGCCGTCGTTACCGGAGGTGGGTCCGGCATCGGCCGCGCCATCGTCGCGCGCCTGCGGGCCGACGGCCTCAACGTCGCGACCCTTGATCTCAACCCATCGGACGACGAATTCGGCTTCACCGCCGACGTCACCGACCGCGCGCAGGTCGATGCCGCGCTCGACGGCATCCGCGCGAAGCTCGGGCCGGTGACAGTCCTCGTGAATTCCGCCGGACTGGAGAAGTTCAAGCGGTTCACCGATTTGGAATTCGAGGACTGGCAGCGGGTGATCGACGTCAATCTCAACGGCGTCTTCCACTGCATCCAGGCGGTACTGCCCGACATGCTCGAAGCGGGCTGGGGCCGGATCGTCAACATCTCGTCGTCGAGCACCCACTCGGGGCAGCCCTACATGTCGCCCTATGTGGCCGCCAAATCGGCCGTAAACGGACTGACGAAGTCGCTGGCGTTGGAGTACGGGCCGGCGGGCATCACGGTGAACGCCGTGCCGCCCGGCTTCATCGACACCCCGATGCTGCGGAAGTCCGAAGAGCGCGGATACCTGAAGGTGCCGCAGAGCATCGAAGCGACACCGGTGCGGCGCATCGGCCGCCCCGAAGACATCGCCGCGGCCTGCGCGTTCCTGATCTCCGAAGAGGCCGGCTACATCACCGGGCAGATTCTCGGCGTCAACGGCGGACGAAACACATAGTGGAGGAAGGCTTTTCAATGACTTCAGTGGGACGAGTAGCGGGCAAGGTCGCCTTCATCACCGGCGCGGCACGCGGCCAGGGCCGCAGTCACGCGGTCCGGCTGGCCGAAGAGGGCGCTGACATCATCGCCGTCGACCTGTGCGAGGACATCGAGTCCATCGGCTACCCGATGGCCACACCCGAGGACCTCGAAGAAACCAAGAACCTCGTCGAGAAGACCGGCCAGCGCTGTGTCACCGCGCAGGCCGACGTCCGCGAGGTGACGCAGTTGCGAACCGCCCTCGACGCCGGGCTGTCCGAATTCGGCAAGGTCGACATCGTCCTCGCGCAGGCAGGTGTCGCCGGCATGAAAAGCGATGTCCCACTGCAGGCTTGGATCGACACCATCAACACCAACCTGATCGGCACGATCAACGCCATCCAGGTTTGCCTCCCCCACCTGCAGGAGGGCGCCGCGATCGTCGCCACCGGCTCCACTGCCGCGCTGATGGACGCCCATCTCAAGATGAATCCGGGCAACGATATCGGCGGCTTCGCCTACATGACGTCGAAACGCCTTCTCTCCCAATATGCCCACGACCTCGCCACCGAGCTCTCGCCGCGCGGCATCCGGCTCAACGTGGTGCACCCGACCAACGTCAACACCGCGATGCTGCAGAGCCCGCCGATGTACAAATCGTTCCGGCCGGACCTGCCGAACCCGACGCGCGAAGACGCCGAGCCCGCCTTCGGCATCCAGCAGGCCATGAAGATCAACTTCGTGGAACCGGAGGACATCAGCAACGCCATCCTGTGGCTGGTCTCCGACGAGGCCCGCTACATCACCGGCACCCAGTTGCGGGTCGACGCCGGCGGTTACCTCAAGTGGTACGACTACCACGTCTGATCGGGAGAGACAGTGAAGGTTTGGGTTGACGGGCAGCGCTGCCAGGGCCACACGCTGTGCGCGATGATCGCGCCGGATGCGTTCGTGCTCAACGACATCGACGGCACGTCGTCACCGGTTGACGAGGTCGTCGCGCCGGGGCTCGAAGACGCGGTCCGTGAGGCCGCGCACTCCTGCCCCGAACAGGCCATCACGATCGAAGGCTAGCGGGAAGCGACAGCGGATCCCACATGAGACCAGCAGGGAGACAGGAACTTTGAGCGTCCAGGACGAGCGCAAGAAGGACACCTACCACTTCGACCGGCATACCCCGGAGTACCGCCTGCAGTTCGAGCAGATCGCCGAGGAGATGCAGGCCAAGTGCCCGGTCGCGTGGACGGACACCTACAGCGGCCACTGGGTGGCCGCTGACAGCAAGCATGTCTTCGAGCTGGCGCGCTGCCCCGCGGTATCCAACCACCACGACGTCAGCGGCGAAACGCCGTTCCAGGGCATCACGATTCCAAAAGCCAGCCGCGCCACCGCCGTTCGGGGCGGCATCCTCGAGATGGACGAGCCCGAGCACAGCACCTACCGCGGCGCGCTGAACCCTTACCTGTCCCCCGCCGCGATCAAGCGCTGGGAACCGTTCGTCGACGAGATCACCCGCGCCGCACTGGACGAGCACATCGAGTCGGGCCGTATCGACTTCGTCGAGCATCTCGCCAACGTGGTGCCGGCAGTGTTCACCCTGGCGATGATGGGTATCGAGCTCAAGAAGTGGAACGTCTACAGCGAGCCCACACATGCCTCGGTGTACACCCCCGAACACGCGCCCGAACGCGAGAAGATCAACGAGCAGCACCGTGAGATGGGCATCGACATCATCAACAACATGATGGAGATCCGCCAGAACCCGCGGCCCGGATTGGTCAACGCGATGCTGCAGCTGCGGATCGACGGCGAACCGGCGCCCGATCTGGAAATCCTGGGCAACTTGGGACTCATCATCGGCGGCGGGTTCGACACCACGACAGCACTGACCGCCCACGCCCTGGAGTGGCTCGGCGAACACCCCGACGAGCGCGAGCGGCTCAGCCGCGACCGCGCCACGCTCCTCAACCCCGCCACCGAGGAGTTCCTCCGGTTCTTCACCCCCGCGCCGGGCGACGGCCGCACCTTCGCCGACGACGTCGAGGTAGAAGGCCGGCAATTCAAGCGGTACGAGCGGCTGTGGTTGTCATGGGCGATGGCGAACCGCGACCCGGCGGTGTTCGATCAGCCCAATGAGCTGATCATGGACCGGAAGGGCAACCGGCACTTCAGCTTCGGCATCGGCGTGCACCGCTGCGTCGGATCCAATGTGGCACGCACGGTGTTCAAGTCCATGCTGACCGCCGTGCTGGACCGGATGCCCGACTACGCGTGCGAGCCCGAGGGCACCGTGCATTACGACAGCATCGGCGTCATCCAGGGCATGCGGAATCTGCCGGCGAACTTCACCCCGGGCAAGCGCCTGGGCCCGGGCCTCGACGAGACACTGGAGAGGCTGCAGCGCATCTGCAACGAGCAGGAGCTGGCCCGCCCCATCACCGAGCGCAAGGAAGCGGCCGTCATCTAGATCCGTCGTCTAGGTTGGGACTTGACCCTCACGCGACGTGAGGCGCCAGCCTTATCGATGTGACGCAGGAGATGCCGGTGGACGTACTCACCGTGGGCGAGGTCGCTGAGCGATTCGGCATCACGGTCCGGACGCTCCACCACTATGACGACATCGGGTTGTTGACCCCCAGTCGGCGTGCCGCCTCGGGCTACCGGGTGTACACGTCGGCGGACCTGACGCGTTTGTCCCACATCATCGTGTACCGCCGGCTCGAGTTTCCTCTCGAGGAAATCGCGAGCCTGCTCGATGAGGGCGACGAGGTCAGCCACCTGATTCGCCAGCGCGAACGCGTCATGTCCCGGCTCGACGAGATGAAGTCGCTCGTCGAGGCCATCGATCAGGCATTGGAGAAGGCGATGACGAACACCCCCATGACCGACGACGACATGCGCGAGCTCTTCGGCGAAAGCTTCGACGACTATCAGGCCGAAGCCGAGCAGAAGTGGGGCGAGACTGCCGAGTGGAAGGAATCGCAGCGCCGGGCGAAGGCCTACTCCAAGGCGGATTGGGTACAGATCAAGAGCGAGGGCGAGGCTGTCGAGAAGGCGTTGTCAGACGCCTTCCGCGCCGGGCTCCCGGCCGACTCCGACGAGGCGATGGACGCGGCGGAGCAGCACCGGCTACACGTGAACCGGTGGTTCTACGACTGCCCGCCGGACTTCCACCGGAATCTGGGAGATATGTACGTCAGTGATCCGAGGTACGTCGCCACCTACGACGAAACATTCGGTCTCCCAGGGCTTGCGGCCTACTGCCGCGACGCCATCCACGCGAACGCGGCCCGAACCGGCCACTGACCGGTTCGGGCGCGCGCCGGCGTCAGCGTGGTCGCGGCAGGCCCAGTACGTGTTGCGCGATGATGTTGCGCTGAATCTCGGAGGTACCGCCGGCGATGGTGCCGCCGAAGCTGCGGGCATAACGCTCGAACCAGCTGACGAAGTAGTGGTCGAGGTTCATGTGCTCATACCGCCCCGAGGTCGACGGGTGGTTGAGACCCTCGATTCCCGCTGCCGACAACGCATTTTCGAGCGCAGTCCGCTCGGCCTCGGACCCGAGAAGCTTGAGCACCGACACCGACTGGGTGTCCATCTCGCCGCGCGAGGCGCGGGCCAGCGCCGCCGAGCCCATGGCCCGTAACGCGTGATAGTCCATGATGGTCGTGGCGTACTGGTCGCGCTCCAGTGCCGTGCGCGGCCGGAAGTCGGCGATCATGTTGGCGATCCGATCGGCGAACCCCAGCCACATCATGGTGCGCTCGTGGCCGAGCGAACCGTTGGCCACACCCCAGCCGCCGTTCAGCGGGCCGACCAGGTTTTCCGCCGGAACCCTTGCGTCCGTGAAGAAGACCTCGTTGAAGTCCAGGTTTTCCTGGCTGCACAGGTCCGCGAACGGCCGGCACACCACACCGGGGGTATCGGTCGGGACGATCAACACGCTGATGCCCTTGTGCTTCGGGGCATCGGGGTCGGTACGGACGAACGTCAGCAGGAAGTCCGCATCGTGTGCGCCCGACGTCCACACCTTCTGGCCGTTGACGACGAAGTGGTCACCGTCCCGCGCGGCGCGGGTGCGCAACGAGGCCAGGTCCGATCCCGCACTCGGCTCGCTCATGCCCAGCGACGCGGTCTTCTCGCCCCGCAGCACCGGCACCGCCCACCGCTGCTTCTGCTCGTCGGTGCCGAACGTAAGCAGCGACGCCGCAATGATATTCACGCCCTGCGGGTTGAAACTGTGGTAAATCCGGCGGCGGCACAGCTCGTCTAGATGAACGAACTGCTGCACCACCGAGGCGTTACGGCCGCCGAACTCGGGCGGCTGAGCCGGCAGCAGCCAGCCGTTGTCGAACAGCAGCCGCTGCCAGTCCCGCGCCCACTGTGGCATATGCGACACCGACCGGGGCCGCTCCAAAGTCTCTGTCTCCGTTGGCAGGTGCTCATCGAGGAACGCCGCGAACTCGGCGCGGAAGGCCTCGACGTCGGCGTCATACGAGAGTTGCACGGTACTCCTCTGCGATCATTGCGCGGTGTTCTGCGGCGCCGCCGAGCATCAGCTCGCCGGCCTTGGCGCGCTTGAGCGCGAACTGCAGGTCGTTCTCCCAGGTGAATCCCATGGCGCCGAAGGACTGCAGACCGTGCCGGAACACCAGGGCCTGGCACTCCCCCGCCGACGCCTTGGCCATCGCCGACGCCAGCCGTCGGCGCGGATCATCGACACTTATCGTCAGCGCGGCGAAGTACGACAGCGCGCGAGCCCGTTCGATGGCGACGTGCATATCCGCGGCCTTGTGCTGGAGCGCCTGGAACGAGCCGATCGGGACGCCGAACTGATGGCGTTCCTTGATGTGCTCCAGCACCAGGTCGAGGATGCGCTGGCAGGCGCCGACCATGGTGATCGCCATGCCGGTCAGCGCGACGTGCCGGCCGCGCTCGACATCGGTCCCGAGGCGCTCGGAGTCGGTCACGTGCACACCGTCGAACGACAGGTCGGCGACGTGCAGCACCGGGTCGAACACGAGATCCCGGCGCACACCTACCGCCGAGGCGTCGACGAGAAAGACGCCGGCCGCCGTCACCACGACCAGTCGTTCGGCGCGGTCGCCGTCGAGCACGTAGCGCGCGGTGCCGTCCAGCGCCCAGCCGCTGCCGTCCCGACGCGCCGAAACCCCTTGATAGACAGCAGCACCGGCTTGCTGCGGATCAAACCGTTCCCCAGCCAGCGGGGCGAACTGGGTCATCGTGGCCAGGAAAGGCGTCGGGTCCGTGGCCCGTCCCAACTCCTCGAGCACGATCGCCAACTCCACGGCGTTCTCGGGGTCGGCCATCTCCGTCCAGCCGGCATCCACCCAGGTTCCCCAGAGCGGAGCCGGGTCGGCGTCGTACTCGGCGACGGCCCGGATCAATGTCGGCGGGCACTGCTTGGTTACGGCATCCCGGACGGTCTCCTGCCATAACCGCTGATCAGCGTCGAACTCCAATAGCATGCGGCGCCTCCTACGGCTTAAATCGGTCGCGAAAGTGAGAATAGCATTCTCTTTTGAGGTAATTAAGATTTACACTGAGTCGAGAGCTCGGGAGGGCAGCCTTGTGATCGACCACGACGACGGGACGCGTACGCCCGTCATCGACGCCAGCGTGCACATTTTCTTCGGATCGAACCGCGACCTTCGCGATGTGCTGCGCGAACCGTTCAAGAGCCGGGGCTTCCCCGACTACGAAATGGACTGGTACGGCGCGCCCGGCGGCGAGTACGCCGCGGGTACCGCCGGGCCCGACGGCCAGTACCCCGGTTCTGATCCCGAGACCGTCGCCGCCCACCTCTTCGAGAACCGCGGTGTCGATGTCGCTGTGCTGCACCCGATGTCGCGCGGCATCATGCCCGACCGGCACCTCGGTAGCGCACTGGCCGCCGCGCACAACGAGATGCTGGTGTCACGCTGGCTGGAACATCCCGAATACGGGGACCGCTTCCGCGGCACCATCCGGATCAACCCCGACGATATCCCCGGTGCGCTGCGCGAGATCGCGAAGTACAAGGACCACCCCCGCGTGGTGCAGCTGGGCATCCCGCTGCAGTCGCGCGAACTCTTCGGCAAGCCGCAGTTCTGGCCGCTGTGGGAGGCAGCGGTCAACGCGAACCTGCCGGTGGCCGCGCACATCGAGGTAGGAGCGGGAATCGCGTCCGCGCCAACGCCGTCGGGCGTACCGAACACCTACGAGCAGTACGCCGGCTTCATGGCGCTGAACTTCCTGTACCACCTCATGAACATGATCGCCGAGGGCGTCTTCGAGCGGATGCCCGAGCTGAAGTTCGTCTGGGCCGACGGTGCCGCCGATCTGCTGACCCCGTTCATGTGGCGCATGGACTGTTTCGGGAGGCCGCATCTCGAGCAGACGCCGTGGGCGCCGAAGATGCCCAGCGACTATCTACCCGGGCACGTGTATTTCATCCAGGGCGCGCTGGACGGACCCGGCGACGCCGAATTCGCCGGCGAGTGGCTGGGTTTCACCGGCAAGGACGACATGGTCATGTACGGGTCCAGCTACCCGCACTGGCAGCTGAACGACCTCACGGTGCCCGACTCCTACAGCGCGCAACAGCGCGACAAGCTGTGCTGGCAAAACGCCGCCGAACTGTACGGCATCGCGGTGCCGGTCGGCGTGTGAGGCAGGAAGGATCGCAATGACTGTGACTGTTACCGAGCGCAAGCCGGCCGCCGAACGCATCGCTGTTCGGTGTGTCGACTCCGACGTACACCCGGCCCCGCGCCGGGGTGAGTTGATCCAGTACATTCCGGAGCCCTGGCGCAGCAAGTACTTCCTGAGCCGTAACGTCGGCGAACAGATCTACTACGACGCCCCCGACTACGCGCACACGTTCGCGATGCGCGTCGATGCCTTCCCACCGGACGGCGAATTCGCCTGCAGCGACCCTGATCTGGCTTTCCAGCAACTGATCATGCAGGCCGGCGCCGACATCGCGATTCTGGAGCCCGCCGCGTACCCCGCGCGCATCGGTGGCGCCAATCATGCCCTCAATGTGGCGCTGAACGAGTGGCAGCTGCATCACTGGCTCGACAGCCACAACAACTGGCACGAACGCTGGCGCGGCTCGATCTGCGTGGCGATCGAAGAACCGCACGCGGCCGCCGCGGAGATCGACCGGCTGGCCGGCCACCCCTTCCTGGGCCAGATCCTGATCAAGGCCGAACCGCGTCCCGCCTGGGGCGACCCGAAATACGATCCCATCTGGGCCGCCGCAACCAAGGCCGACATGCCGGTGAGCTGTCACCTGTCGCGCAGCCACCACGAAGAACTGCCCATGCCACCCGTCGGCATGCCCAGCTACAACCACGACTTCATGGTCACCTATTCGCTGCTTGCCGCGAACCAGGTGATGAGCATGATCTTCGACGGGCTGTTCGACCGGTTCCCCACGCTGCGAGTCGTTTTCGTCGAGCACGCGTTCACCTGGATCCTGCCGCTCATGTGGCGCATGGACAAGCTCTACGAGGCCCGCAAGCCGTGGCTCGACATCAAGCGCAAGCCGAGCGAATACGTCAAGGACCACATCAAGTTCACCACGCAGCCGCTGGACTACCCCGAGGACAAAACCGAACTCACGCGGGCCTTCGAGTGGATGGAGTGCGAGAAGATCCTGTTGTTCAGTTCGGACTATCCGCATTGGACTTTCGACGATCCCCGCTGGCTGGTCAAGCATCTGCCCGAGCACGCACGCGAAGCGGTGATGTTCCGCAATGGCATCGAGACGTACAGGCTCCCGACGACGGTGCCGGCGCTCGAGGGCCAGGTCCGGGTGTTCTGAGTTGACGGAACCGAAAGAGCCCCGTCTCGCACAGGGACGCGAGCACGTCGTCGCCACCGTCGACGAAATCCCGCCGGGCACACACAAGTTGGTACCCATCGGACGGCACGGCGTCGGCGTGTACAACGTCAACGGCACGTTCTACGCCATCGCGAACTACTGCCCGCACGAAGGCGGACCGCTGTGCTCGGGCCGCCCGCGCGGCCGGACAGTCGTCGACGACAGTGTGCCGGGTGACGCCGTGATGGTGCGCGACCTGGAGTTCATCTACTGCCCGTGGCACCAGTGGGGCTTCGAATTGGCCACCGGGACAACAGCTGTGAAGCCCGAATGGAGCATCCGGACCTACCCGGTACGGGTCATCGGCGACGAGGTATGGGTGCAGGCATGACAAACCCCTTTTCCGCGAGCGCGCGTGTTTGCACACGACACGCCGCCTCTTATTGGCATTTTGCGCACGCTCGTAGAGGTGAATCGTGAGCGCGCCCGCGAAGCCGGGCCCCACGCTCAAGCGCGGCGAGAAGGTCATCGAGATCAACGGCGGCAACGTCGTGTACGAGATCCTCGGCAAAATAGGCGATTTCATCGCGTTGACGCCCGGAGGCCGGTTCAGTAAGGACATTCCGGGCCTGCGGCCACTCGCACAGGCGCTTGCCAGGGGCGGCTACCGGGTGCTGCTGTGGGACCGGCCCAACTGCGGCAAGTCCGATGTGCAGTTCTACGGCCAGAGCGAATCCCACATGCGCGCCGAAACTCTGTACACGCTGATCTCGAAGCTCGGGATCGGACCCTGCATCCTCGCCGGCGGCTCGGGCGGCGCCCGGGATTCGATGCTCACCGCGATGCTCTATCCCGAGATCGTCACCAAGCTGGTGGTCTGGAACATCGTCGGCGGCGTCTACGGCTCCTTCGTCCTGGGCTCGTACTACATCGTGCCGAGCATCCTGGCCGTCCGGGGCGCCGGAATGAAAGGCGTTGCTCAAGTGGATGAATGGCGCGACCGCATCGCGGACAACCCGGCGAATGCCGGTCGCCTCCAGTCCTACGACGACGACGAGTTCCTCAAACTCATGCTCCGGTGGCTCAATGCATTCGTGCCCAAACCCGGCCAGACGATCCCGGGAGTCGAGGACGAGATGTTCGACAACATCACGGTGCCGACCTTGATCATCCGCGGCGGCGAGAATGACCTCGACCATCCGAAGCGGACGTCACTCGAAGTCAGCTGTCTCATCGAAGGTTCGCAACTGATCGACCCGCCGTGGCCCGAAGACGCCTGGGAGCGCGCCAACGAGGCCCGTGCCTCCGGAAAGGTCAAGCACTTCAACATGTTCGACACCTGGGTACAGGCAGCGCCGCCGATCCTGGAGTTCCTCCGCCGATGAGTTCACACCGTGCGGATGTGCACCTCACAGTTCAGCGACGCTTCCAGCGCCGTGTGGATGCGGCTCTCCGGTATCCGTTCCAGGTCGACTTTCGACAAGGTCACGGTGACGATGTCGAAGCCTTCGGAGCCGGGGTCACGTGCGACGTCACCGGCGATCCCGAACCGCGCCAGCACGCCGTGCGCGTCATCATCGGTGCCGCGACTGACGTAGGTGACGACGCCGAGCTGCGGCACGGTTCCGAAAGCCCTGGCGCACAGCGAAAGAACGGATTCCGGCTCACCTCCCGCGACGAGCAGCTGCACCTGGCGACGCCGAGGCGGCATCGCGGCCAGATCCACATCGAGCACGTCCATGTCCGCCGCGGCGGCGAACTCCTTCAGGACTGCCATGCCGTCCGCTAGTTGGTCAGGGGTGAGGACACCCGCAGGGTCGACATCGACCCGCACCACCGCCGTGCGCATGCCGCACAGCCTAACGGTGGCCGCCTGGCCGGGGCTCACCCCGCGACTGCTGTGCGCGTCCCGCGAGGATTACGCCGAATACGTAGCGTCCGGAGGCTATCGCGATCTCACGGACCCGGAGCACCTACTCGACGAGGTCGAACACGCCGGACTGCGCGGCCGCGGTGGCGCCGCGTTCCCGATGGCGGTCAAGCTGCGTTCAGTCCGGACGGGCGGCCGGGACCGGGGCGGAGCAGTCGTCGTCGCCAATGGCGAAGAGGGTGAACCGGCATCCAGCAAAGACCGCTGGCTGCTGCGCAACCGGCCCCACCTCGTGCTGGACGGCTTGCGGCTCGCTGCGACCATCGTCGGCGCCCAGCGGACGTACGTCTATGTCTCGGATCCCGCTGCGGCCGCGAGCGTGGCAGCCGCTGTCGCACAAGGGAACCCGGGACCGCCCGTCGAGGTGGTGACGGTCGCGCCCGGCTATGTCGCCGGCGAGGAGACCGCCGCTGTCCGTGCCATCAACGGTGGACCGGCCAAGCCCACCGACAAACCACCGCGCCCGTTCGAGCAGGGTGTCGCCACGCTGCCCACTCTCGTCAGCAATGTCGAGACCCTGGCGAATCTCCCCTACATTCACGCGCACGGCGGCCGGGACTTCCGATCGGTCGGCACTGCGGACTCCCCGGGCACGTTCCTCGCGACCATCACCGGCGCGGGCCGAGCGCCCGCCCTCTACGAGCTGCCGCACGGCGTCAGATTCGCCGATGTGCTCGAACTCCACGGCGTGCCTGGCGAAATGGCCACGGGCGCTCTGATGGGGGGCTACTTCGCCGGTCTCCTGGGCCCCGGTGTGCTGGACGCGACACTGGACCACGAAACCCTGCGGGGCTTGGGCAGCGGCCTGGGCTGCGGCGCCATCTCGATCCTGAACGGCGACTGCCCGGTGGCGGTCGCCGCGTCGGTACTGGCGTATTTCGACCGCGAGAACGCCGGACAGTGCGGGTCGTGCTTCAACGGCACCGCCGCGATGGCCGCCGCCGCAGCGGGCCTGCGCGACGGTGTCGCAACGGATGACGACATCGGACGACTACGGCGGTGGTCCCGGGAGCTGCGTGGGCGCGGTGCGTGCGCGACGTTGGACGGCGCCGCCAACATCGCGGCCAGCCTCTTGGACCACTTCCCCGCCGAAGTGGCGCGGCATCTGGAGAACGGCTGCCCGGCATGCCAATCCGGTGAATTCATCACGCTGCGGCCCTACGAAGTGGAGGCGGTGATGATGGCATGAAGATCCGCCTGGACCGGACGATGTGCGACGGGTTCGGAGTCTGCGCCAAGCACGCGCCGTCGTACTTCTCCCTCGACGACTGGGGCTACGCGACACTCGTCGGCAACGGCGAAATCGCCGAAGCAGACCAGCCCGCCGTCACACGGGCATTGTTGGACTGCCCGGTGCACGCCATCATCGAAATGACCGGCGGTCCACTCGCGGTGCCCATACCCGCTGCGATTCTCGGGGAGGCGCCCGAGCCACATCCAGAGACCGACGCCAACGAAGCAGAATGGGGATTTGTCCATTGACCCGCACACCGCTGCCACAGGTAACACCGGAGAACGAATTCTTCTGGACCGCAGGAGCAGACGGCAAACTGCGCGTGACCGAGTGCGAGAACTGCCACGCGTTGATCCACCCGCCGGCGCCGGCCTGCCGACACTGCCGCGAGCGAAAGACGGCCATCCGCACGGTATCTGGACTCGCGACGCTGATCGGATTCACGATCAACGAGCGATTCAGTATTCCGGGGCTGCCGGCACCCTACGTGGTCGCCCAGGTCGCGCTCGTCGAAGACCCGCGAGTTCGCCTGACCACCAACATCATCGACTGCGACCCGGCGCAGCTGGAGCTCGGCCAGCAGATGGAGGTCGTCTTCGAGCAGCACGAAGACGTCTGGCTGCCGCTGTTCCGTCCGGTCGCCGACCAACCGGCACTGGCCCCCCTGCCCACCGACGAGATCGAGCCGCAGGATTACGCCAAACACGTGCGGCCGATGATCACCACCGAGAAGTTCGAAGACAAGGCTGCGATCACCGGTGTCGGCGCCTCACAGATGGGCCGCCGGCTGATGCTGGACCCACTGGCGCTGACCATCGAAGCGTGCGAGAACGCCATCGCTGACGCCGGACTCACCATCGATGACATCGACGGGCTGTCGACGTGGCCCGGCGCGGGCCTGCCCGGACCGTTCGGTGAAGGCGGGGTGACCGCGCTGGAAACCGCCCTCGGCCTCAAACCGACCTGGTACAACGGCGGCCCGGAGACGTTCGGGCCCGGCGGCTCGGTCATCGCCGCCATGCTGGCGGTCGCCGGCGGCCTGGCCCGCCACGTGCTGTGCTTCCGCACCCTGTGGCAGGCCACCTATGACGAACTCATGAAGCAGGGCAGGGCCGCACCGATGGGCGGCACCCGGACCACCAGCTGGCAGCTGCCGTTCGGTGCGACGTCGGCCGCGCACACCTTGGCGCAGAACGCGCAACGTCACATGCACCGCTACGGCACCACGAGGGAGACGCTCGGCTGGATTGCGTTGAACCAGCGCGCGAATGCTGCCCTGAATCCGACCGCGATCTATCGCGATCCGATGACCATGGACGACTATCTGAACGCCCGGCCCATCACCACTCCGTTCGGACTCTACGACTGCGACGTGCCGTGCGATGCTTCCATCGCCGTCATCGTGTCGGCCGTCGACGTGGCCCGTGACCTCGCCAAGCCGCCGATCCGGGTGGAAGCGGTCGGCACACAGATCCTCGAACCGATCGAGTGGGACCAGAGCACGCTCACCCACGAACCGCAGGTCCTCGGCCAGGCCGCCCACCTGTGGACCCGAACGAACTTGACGCCCAACGACGTTGACGTCGCCGAGCTCTACGACGGATTCACGTTCAACTGTCTGTCCTGGATCGAGGCGCTCGGGTTCTGCGGTATCGGCGAAGCCAAGGACTTCCTGGACGGCGGCACCAACATCGCCCGCGACGGCGTGCTGCCCCTCAACACCCACGGTGGTCAGTTGTCTCATGGCCGTACCCATGGCATGGGCCTGGTGCACGAGGCCATCTCGCAGCTGCGCGGCGAAGCCGGTGACCGTCAGGTCCCGGATGCCCGCGTGGCAGTGGTCAGTAGCGGCGGCCTCACCCCGAGCGGGGTACTTCTCCTGCGGACCGACTCATGAGCGCGGCGATTAGCACATCCGGATCACCCATCAGCCCGGTGCCGCGGATGGTTCGGGTCGGCGACGTCATGATGTCAGGGCTGATCGCCGAAGCCGACACGCCGCGCGCCGTCATCGTCGCGGTACACGGCGGTGGCAGCAGCGCAGCGTATTTCGATTGTCCGGGACACCCACGACTGTCGCTCATGCGCACCGCCGCCGCACTCGGCTACACCGTCGTCGCACTCGACCGGCCCGGGTACGGGGCGTCGGACGCCTACCCCGATGCGATCGCGCGCCCGGAGCAGCGGATCGCCCTGGCCTACGGCGCGGTCGAGGCAATCCTCGGGTCCCGGGATCGCGGGGCCGGCGTCTTCGTGCTCGGCCACTCCAATGGGTGCGAACTGGCGTTGCGCATGGCTGTCGACGAACGAGCCCGCGAGACAGAGGTTTTCGGTATCGCGCTGGCAGGCACGGGCCTGCGCTACGAGGCCGCTGCCATGGAGATGCTCAAGTCGGCTTCGGTCACCCACCGCCCGCCCGGGCTGCGCCAGCTGCTGTGGCAACCGGCGGAACTCTATCCGCCACTGACGAACACCCCCAATGCGCGCAGTGGCGCACGGTACGAGGCCGCGATGGTCCAAGACTGGCCCCGCACCGATTTCCCGGCACTGGCCGCCGAAGTCCGGGTGCCCGTGCACTTCACCGTCGCCGAGCACGAACGGGTCTGGCAGTCGGACCCGGACGCCGTCTCGGCCATCAGCGGTTTGTTCACCGCCGCACCACGGATGACGGTTCACCGCCAGGTCGGGGCGGGCCACAACATCAGCGTTTCGGTGGGGGCCGCGGCCTACCACCTCACGGTCCTGGCGTTCATCGAGGAATGTCTGGCCGCCCAGCACAGCAACACGGTCACATTGGAGGTCGGTTAGTGCGCGTCGGGTTCATCGGTCTCGGCAGCCAGGGCGCGCCGATGGCGCGTCGGATCGTGGAAGGCGGCTATCCGCTGACGTTGTGGGCCAGGCGGGCCGCCTCTGTCGAGCCGTTCGCCGACACCGCGGCCAAGGTCGTCGAGACCCCCGCCGAGCTGGCTGCCGTCAGCGACCTCGTCTGCGTGTGCGTGGTCGGAGACGACGACGTGCGTCAGGTGCTGACCGGCGAGAACGGCATCTTCGCCGGACTGGCACCGGGCGGCACCGTCGCGATCCACAGCACCGTGCACCCCGACACGTGCCGTGAACTCGCCGAAACCGCTGCCGTCAAGGGCATTTCAGTGGTCGACGCGCCGGTCAGTGGCGGTGGGCCGGCCGCCGCGGCCGGCCGCCTCCTCGTGATGGTCGGCGGCGACGTTGACGTCGTCGAGCGCTGTCGGCCGGTGTTCGCCACCTACGCCGAGCCGGTCGTCCACCTCGGAGATGTCGGCTCCGGTCAGGTGACCAAACTACTGAACAACCTACTGTTCACGGCCAACATCGCGACGGCGAAGTCGACGCTGGACCTCGGTGAGGCACTGGGCGTTTCGGTGGACCGCCTCGCCGAGGTGATCACCCAGGGGTCGGCGAACAGCTTCGCGCTCGGCCGCATCGCCCAATTCGGCGGCAGCCTCGATGTGCTCAAATCCGTCGCGGCGGACCTGCTGCGCAAAGACGTCGGCCTGATCGCCGACCTGGCCGAGACCGCCGGCGCCGAGCCGGGCGCCGTACTCGAATCCGCGGATGCCGCACTGGGTTTGATGGGCCGTACCCGGTGAGCACGGTCGGCTTCGTCGGTGCGGGACGCATGGGTGGTGCCATGGCCGGCCGCCTCGTCGCGGCCGGTCACGAGGTGAACGCCCTGGCGCGGTCACCGCAGAAGAGTGCTGCCATCACCGAACTCGGCGCGACACCGGTCACCGATCTGGCCGCCGTCTGCGCAGGTGCCGACCTGGTCGCCATCTGCGTCTTCACCGATGAGCAGGTGCGGGAGGTCGCCGATGCCCTGGTAGCCGACCTGAGTCCTGGCACCGTCCTGGTCATTCACACCACCGGCAGCCCGCACACCGCAGAGGCCATCGCCGCCCGCGGGGTCGACGTCATCGACGCGGCGGTCAGCGGCGGCCCGCACGACATCTCCGCGGGACGGTTGACGTTGTTCGTCGGCGGGTCCGACACCGCGGTCGAGCGGGCCAGACCGGTGCTGTCGTGTTATGCGGATCCGATCATTCACGCCGGGCCACCCGGTGCCGGCCAGCGGGTCAAGCTGGTCAACAATGCGGTGTTCGCCGCCCAGATCGGGTTGATCAGCGCCGCAGTCGAACTCGGCGAAAGGCTCCACATTCCGGAGTCAACACTGCTGGCCGCCCTGCCCCACGCCAGTGCCGGCAGTCGCGCGCTGGACAGCATCGCGCGAGCGGGTTCGGCCGCTTCGTTCCGCGCGGTCGTCGGTGAGTTCCTGCACAAGGACGTCGCGGCGATCCGAGCCATCGCAGCTGAGTTGAGCACCGGCCTGGGTGTGCTCGACACCATCATCGACACCGGCATGGCGCCGACGGGAGGGAGTAATCCAGCATGACCGCAACGAAACTCGTGTTCGATCCGTTCTCCGAGGACTTCTTCAACGGGCCATGGGAGACGTACCGGCGAATGCGCGCGGAGGCTCCGGTGTATTACAGCGACCAGCACGATTTCTATGCGCTGTCACGTCATCACGACGTGGCCCCGGCGTACCGCGACTTCGACACCTACAGCTCGGCGTACGGAGCTGACCTGTCCATGGTGCGTGCCGACCAGCCGCCGGCGGGCGACCTCCGCATGATCATCTTCATGGACCCACCCGAACACCGGCACATCCGCAGCCTGCTCAACAAGGTGTTCACGCCACGCGCGATCCAAGCGCAACGCGAGACTGTCGAAGCGAAGGTCAACAAATTCCTGAATAACCTCGACCCCAACGGGTTCGACGCGGTGCAGGACTTCACCGGACCGTTCCCTGTCGAGGTGATCACCGAGATGATGGGCGTACCCGAAGAACACGCGCAACAAATCCGGCATTGGATCGACGAAGGCCTGCACCGCGAGGTCGGTCAGGTCGACCCCTCCGAGAAGGCCCTGCAGGCCAACATCACAAGTGCCATGTTCTATCTCGACGTCGTACAACAACGCCGGGCCACCCCGGGCGATGATCTATTGAGCAAGCTCATCGCCGCAGAGGTCGACCGTGAGGACGGGTCGCCAACCCAGTTGGCGGATATCGAAATCGCGGGCTACGCATCGCTGTTGGGTAGTGCGGGCGCGGAGACAGTCACCAAGCTTCTCGGCAACGCCGTGTATCTTTTCGCCCGGTTTCCCGACCAGTGGCAGAAACTGCGCGATGACCGCAGCAAGATTCCGGCCGCCGTCGAGGAACTCCTGCGGTACGAGGCGCCATCGCAGTACAACGTGCGTCGCGCGATGAAGGATGTCCGGCTGTACGACACCACAATCCCAGAAGGCAGCCCGGTCTTCCTGCTCGGCGGATCCGCCAACCGCGACCCCGAGGCGTGGACCGACGCCGACACGTTCGACATCGACCGCAACCACACCGAGGCCCAGAACCTCGGATTCGGGTACGGCATCCACAGCTGCCTGGGAGCAGCGCTGGCGCGGATGGAGAGCGCCATCGCACTGGAGGCGCTGCTCGACTTCATGCCGCGTTACGAAATCGATTGGGACGGTTGTCAACGCGTCCACATGCAGAACGTGATGGGTTGGCAGAACATCCCGGTACGGGTGCTGCGATGAGCAAGGTCAGCGTCGACTTCGGCCTGTGCGAGAGCAACGGCGTCTGTGACGGCATCATCCCCGAGGTGTTCCATCTCGACGACCAGGACTACCTGCACATCCTGGCGGACGAGGTGACGCCGGCCAACCGGGACCGAATCCTCGAAGCCGTCCGCCAATGTCCCCGCCAGGCCATCTCGATCATGGAGGATCCCGCATGAAGCCCTACCGCGTCGCCCAATGGACGACCGGAAACGTCGGGGCGAGTTCGGCCAAAGCCGTTGCCGCACAATAGATCAGCTCTCGGATTGAAGCCGCCGCCCTCTTCGGGCAGGGCATCGCTTCAGCCGACAACCCGGGGTACTCGCGGCTCCGCCGCCTCAGCCTGGCTCGTCCTCGGAGCCCGGCCGCTGGTCTTACACCCTCATCGCGCTAGATCCTGGAGCACTGAATGACTTCTCCCCCAATCCGTCTGGTGCAGTGGACGACCGGCAACGTCTCGCGTGAAGCGGTCAAGGGCATCCTCGAACGCCCTGGCCTTGAACTCGTCGGTGTCTTCGCCTACAGCGCTGACAAAGTCGGGAGGGACCTCGGCGAGCTGTGCGGGCTCGACTGCACACTCGGCGTCGCGGCGACCAATCGCATCGAGGACATCGTTGCGCTGCAGCCGGACTGCGTCGTCTACATGCCGCTGCACCCTGAAATCGAACATCTGGAGACGCTGCTTCGAGCGGGCATCAACGTCGCGACGACTGCGCACTTCATGACCGGCCGTGCCTATGGCGAGGAGGCGCGAGCGCGGCTCGAGGCCGCCGCCGTGGAAGGTGGTGCCAGCATGTTCGGCAGCGGCATCAATCCCGGATACGTGCAGCATCTGGCGTCGGTCGCGACCAACGTGTGTCGTACCGCCAGCTACGTCAGAATCCTTGAGTCGTTCGACATCGGGCCCTGGGCCGGGGACGCGAACCAGGACGAGCTGGGCTGGGGGCGTCCTGCGGGTGACCCGAACCACGCGGCGGACATCAAGCACGCCACCATCCCGTTTGGCGACGCCTGCGAGGCCCTGGCCGAGTTGCTAGACGTCTCCGTCGACGGAATTCGGTGCGATGTGGAGTTCACCTACGCAAGCAAAGATCTCGATATCCCCGGACGTGACGTTCGCGCAGGCACCGTCGCAGGGATCTACGCACGCTGGATCGGCTCAGCGGGCGGTCTCGATGTCGTGGAGACCGCGGTGAAGTGGACTATCACCGCGGACCTCGTCCCAGCATGGGACATCACGATGGACTACGAAATCGAGATCCGCGGCCACCCCAACGTCACCCTCCGCGCCGGAGTGTTACCCGAGTTCGGCTCGATGACGATGGACGAGATGGTCGGCATCGGTTCAGTGATTACGGCGATGCCCGTTGTTAACGCCATCCCGGCCGTCGTCGCGGCGCGGCCCGGCATCGTCGGTTACTCCGACCTCCCAGCCATCGGGACCCGTCTGATACCGGCCTCGCCGCCTGCACAGAGTGCTGCGGTCCCGCCACCCTCGCGTCCACATTTCACGCGCCAATCGACCCTGCACGAACTCACCGCCTCGCCGGTCGGGCGGCTGCTGAACCGAATCGTCGCCAGGCAGGCCAAGAAGACTGCCACCACCGACCGTGACGCCGCGATGTTCGTCGGTATGGCCGCATACCAGAGCATTGAGCAGTTGGTGTTGATGAGCGACGGCAAGATGTCCTGGCCGGTCGCGGACTCGATCATCGATCTGGCGAACGGTCAACCCCATCGTATCGCTTGGCGCGCCGTCGCCGGGGCCCGGAAACGATGGCGAGCACCCTCGTAAACGACCCTGGGGAGTTTCGATGTCGCGTCGCCACCGACGCCTCGGCTCGGCCAGATCATGACCGCTGTACCCGCAGTCGACGCGATTCCGGCGTTGTCGCGGCCGCGCCTGGTATCGCCACCTACAATGACCTGCCACTGACCTTGCCAAGCATGAAAGGCCGTGCATGAAAGAAGGATTCGAGGACCGGGTCGCGCTGATCACGGGCGCGGGCTCGGGTATCGGACGCGCCACCGCCCTGGCGTTCGCCAAGGCCGGTGCCCGCGTCGTCGCCACCGACATCAACGGTGACGCGGCCGGAGAAACCGCCGACCTGATCGGCGACGCCGCCATCGCCATCACCGCCGATATCGCCGACGAAGAATCCGTGGTGCGCGTGGTGACCACGACCCTCGACGCCTACGGCCATATCGACGTGCTGTCCAACAACGCCGGCGTCATCGACACGATGGCGCTACCGGCCGATACCACGCTCGCCGAATGGGACCGGGTCATCCGGATCAACCTGACCGGCACATTCATCGTGACGCACGCGGTGCTCCCTCACATGCTGGACCAACAGCGCGGCGTCATCGTCAACACCGGCTCGGCCGCCGGAGTTCGCGGCGGCTCTGCCGGCGCCGCGTACACCGCTTCCAAGCACGGCGTGATCGGTCTGACCCGCAACATCGCCTGGTCCTACGCCAAGGACGGGATCCGGTGCAACGCAATCCTGCCCGGCCCCACCCTGACCGGAATCACCGGCAGTATCAGCGGATTCGACGAGACCGGTCAGGCCCGCCTGACGCCCATCATCTCGGCGGCCCCGAACATCGCGCTCCCCGAGCAGATGGCCGACGTGATCGTCTTCCTGGCCTCCGACGCCGCCGCGTTCGTCAATGGCGCGATCGTGGCGGCCGACGGCGGGTGGTCAGCGGGCTGAGGCCCGCCGGCAGCCCGGACCTGTCAGGCCCCGAAGCCCGACAGGATCACGGCGTTGCAGTCCGCGGCCGACTGACGGACCTTCGCCGCCGCCTGGTACGCGTCGGATTCGTACCAGGCCCGCGCGGCATCCACCGACTCGAACTCCAGCACCACGGTCTGGTTGCCGTGCCAGCTGCCCTCCAGCACCTGGGGATTCTGGTCCACCGACACGATCGTGGCGGACGACATCGCCTTGCCCGCCAGCTTGGCGTACTCCGCCATGCCGGCCGGGTCCTTGACGTCTTCGGTGAGGATCACGTATCCCTTTGCCACTCGAATCTCCTTGACTAGTCGTTGGTTTCGACGATTGCTTGTTCAGGACAGTTCGTCATGGCATCGCGAACCGCGTCCTCGAGGCCGGGGCCGATCTCCGAGGGATCGGCGACCGCATAACCGTCGTCGGTCATGCTGAAGACATCGGGACACAACGTCAGGCACATGCCGTGGCCACGGCACCGGTCTTCGTCGACGACAACCTTCATGACGCACTCCCGGCGGGATCGAATTCGAGATGGAGATCGATGATGCCGCGCAGGATATAGGTCGGGATGTACTGGTACCGACGGTTTCCCGCGGGGCCGTGATGCGCCTCGGAGATCCGGATGTCCGAGGTCCGGTCCAGGAGCCGCTCCAGCGCCACGCGCGTCTCGGCCCGCGCCAGCGGCGCACCGGGGCAGCTGTGGATGCCGCGTCCGAATGCCAGGTGCTGGCGGGCGTTCTTGCGCTCAGCGTCGAAGGTGTCGGGATCCTCGAACCGCCGCGGGTCGCGGTTGGCCGCACCGTTGATCACCATCAGCGTGCAGCCGGCGCCGATCGGCTCGTCACCGATGGTGGTCGGCACGCGGGACAGCCGGAAGTCACCCTTCACCGGGCTCTCGATGCGCAGGCACTCCTCGATGAAGTTCGGGAGCAGACTGCGATCGCCGCGGAGCTTGGCCTGGATGTCAGGCTGCTCGCCGAGCACCTTCAGTGCCGTGCTGAGGAGCCGGACGGTGGTCTCCTGCCCGGCCGAGAACACGTTCGTCGCCACGCGCACCACATCGTCCACCGTCGGCATGGTCCCGTCCGGGAACGTCGCGTTGGCAAGGCCCGAGAGCACATCGTCGCGAGGCTCGCGGCGGCGATCTTCCACGTACACGGCGAAGGCCTCGTAGAGATACTCGAAAGGCGTTTTGGAGAGCGTCTTGTCGTCGGTGCTGCCGAGGCCGCCACCATGCGTGCCCTTCGCGAGGCGCTCGAGCAGTTCGGGGCAGTCCTCGTCGGGAACACCGAGCAGGTCGGCGATGACGCGCAGCGTGAACGGCCCGGCGAAGCCCTTGATGAACTCGCCCGCGCCGGGAGCCAGGAACTCCTCCAGCATGTCGTCGGCGATCCGCCACATCGCGTCCTCGTTCTCCTTGAGGCGCTTCGGGGTGATCAACCGCATCAACAGCGCACGGTGATTGGTGTGCGTCGGCGGGTCCAGCGTCGGCAACTGGTCGCTGTACGGAATCTCGTCACGGTGCTTCACGATGAGCTCGGTGACAGCTTCCCCTTCCAGGCCCTCGAGCGGCACCGGAAAGCCCGGGAACGGACCGGTCACCGAGATGCATGACGAGAACGTGTCGGCGTCGTTGTAGACGTCGACCGCCTCCTGCCAGCCGGTGACCATCGTGACGCCGTAGTGCTCTTCGCGGGCCACCGGGCACTTGTTGCGCAGTGCCTCGTAAAACGGGTACGGGTCGTCGGTCAACCGATCATCCCGGAAGAAATCGACCGCGGTGAGGTCTTCCGACACGCGTCCTCCATTCCAAGCAGACTCCGATGAGAATAGCATTCTCATTCTTGATGATTAGATTTCCACAGGTGCTCGCCGGCGTCAATGCAGCTCCCCTGTTACTGGATCGGTTCCTCACCGAGCACAGTGGTTCGCAGCATTTCGCGCGGCGATTCCGGGTCGTAAGGCGCCGCACGATGCAGCACGCCACTGTTGTCCCAGATGACGGTGTCCCCGACAGACCACGTGTGGCTGTAGATCTTGTCGGGAACCGTTGCGCGCTCGAGGAGTTCGGCGAGCAGGGCGCGCCCCTCGTCCAGATCCATCCCCACGATGTAGTCCGCGGACGCACCGAGAACCAGCGACTTGCGGCCGCTGAGATGCGTCCAGATCAGCGGGTGCTCGTGCGTCGGCCGGGCTCGCCACGCCGCCAGCATCTCGGACGACGGGTCCGGAGTGACGCGGCGTTGGGACGCCTCCAGTGAATGCACCACGCGCAACTGCCCGAAGCGGGCTTGTTCGTCGTCGCTCAACGCGTCATATGCACCATAGGAATTGGCGAACTCCGTCTCGCCGCCGCTGGCCGCCACCGCGACGGCCGAGAGCACCGTCGCCTTCTGCGGGCAGGTGTCCCCGACGGGCGTGCAGCCGTCAATGTGCCAGTCGAAGGTCGCGCGCAGGTACGCCGCCGAGGCGTTCTTGGACGTGTCGAGGGTGATCGGATAGATGCCCGCGATCGGATGGTGGCCGTCCGACGAATGATCGACGGCACCGAGCCGGCGACAGAACGCGACCTGGTCTTCGGGATCGAGTTGCAGATCCCGGAAGACCAGAACACCGTTGTCCTCCAAGGCATCCAGCACGGCTGCGGCCAGTGTGTCATCGGCCGCCAATCGCCCCGCATCGACGCCGGTCACCTCGGCCCCGACTGCCGAAGTGAGCTTGCCCAGCGTCAGCAGACTCATGGCACCGGCGCCCCGACACGATTCATGACGGCATCGGCGGAGTCGGCGGGCTTCTGCGTGCCGAAGATCTCGACCGCCATCGAGACCATGACCATCGAATAGATGAGGTGCAGCAGGTTGAGGGCGTCCTCCGGCAGGTCGTCGAGCCCGAACTTGTCGCAGTAATCGATCGCCTCTTCGAAGCGGGGGGTGAACGCGTCGTAGAACTCCCGGATCTCGACCATCGGGGTGTTCAGGCGCATTTCCCAGCGTTCGGGTTCGGTTGCCAGGCACCACTTCTCGGCAAACGACTCGAACTCGGCGAACGCGCTGGGCAGTTTCGCTCTCGCCATGATCACACCCCCACCGGGGCGCGCTGAGCCTGGTATTCCTCGACCCAGTCGACCGACACCTTGTGCAGATGACGCACCAGGATCTCCTGATCGGACAGCGGGTAGTCATCGACGATGTCGTACTCCAGCGCCGCCTGGGTCCCGCCGAGCATGCCCGCGTCCTGGAGTGCGAACTCTTTGAGCACCACCGAGGCGACCTCGTGCTCGATGCGCTCGCGCACTGAACGCGCCGGGTGAAATGCGTTGTACGCCTCGAACTTATGGGTGTTGTGCGACGTCGGCCAGTAGCGGTACAGCAGATACCAACCGTGGTAGATCAGGATCTCCAGGTTGGGGAAGATCTGGAAGTTGGTGATGCCCCATGGTTCGATACCGCCCGGGTTGAGGCCGGCCGAGAAATGGGTTTCCGGGGTGCGCCAGGGCCCGACCAGTCCGCTGCGGGTGACCCGTTCCACGGGATACATGTAGTCGGGGTCGAGCTTCCAGCGGCGGGTCCCCGCGGTCGACACCAGCCGGTGCGGGCCGTCGATCTGGAAGTGCCCACATTCGAAGGAGGCGTTGGGTTGACGCACCGCGCTCGGCACCTGCTGGGAGTGCAGCGACGGTACGTGGTAGTACTCCTGGAACGCGTCGGCGAAGATCTTCCAGTTGCTGTTGTTCTCCGCCGCGAAGTCGTACCGCTCGGTCATCAACCCGAACGGGTAGTCGTCGAGCGCCGTGATCATCGGGCCGAGGAACTCGCGCAGGCTCCACTGCGGCTCCGGATCGAAGTTGATGAAGATGAAGCCGTTCCACACGTCGCAGTGCACGGGCTTGAGCCCGTACCGGGAACTGTCCAGCCCGAAGAACTCCCCCTCCTGCTGGACGAACGTCAGCTCGCCCTTGAGGTCGTAGCGCCAGCCGTGGTACTTGCAGGTGAACTGCCGGCAGCCGCCCTTGGTTTCTTCGTTCGGGAAATCGTTCCACACCAGCTTGTTTCCGCGGTGGCGGCAGATGTTGTAGAAGGCGCGGATCTGTTCGTCCTTGCCCTTCACCACGATCACCGATGTCCTCGCCGCGTCGATCTCTTTGGTGAAGTAGCTGCCGACCCGCGGCACCTCCTCGATGCGCCCGACGTTGAGCCACGCGCGTTTGAAGACCGCCTCACGTTCGAGTTCGTAGAACTCCGGCGAGATCGAGTCACGGAAGGAAATCGGCCCGGTGCCGAGCTCGGGATAGTGTTCGGTCCAGCTGCCTTCTGCCGGCTTGGGCCACTTAGCCATGATTTCCTCCTCGAAGTGGTTGCGTCACATCGTCTTCCGTCACATCACTGACCCGCCGTTGACACCGAGGGTCTGCCCGGTGATGAAGCCGGCCTCTGGCGAACACAGGAAGCCGACCGCCGCGGCGATGTCGTCGCCGGTACCGAGGTGGCCCACCGGGATGCTGGCCGCCATCTGCTCGTTGGGCGGCAGATTTCCGGCCGCCTGCGATTGGTGCTGCATGGGTGTCTCGATGCCCGACGGCGGCACGTTGTTGACGGTGATGCCCACCGGGCCATATTCGCGGGCAAGCGATTTCGTCAGTGACAGCAGAGCGCCCTTGGATGCGGCGTAGTGTGCCATCCCCGGCGACCCACGCTGCGCACTGGACGACGAGATCATCACGATGCGTCCCCAGCCCGCCTCCAGCATGTCGGGTACCGCGACCTGACAACAGTGGAACGTGCCGGTGAGGTTCACGTCGATCAGCCGCTGCCAGGACTGGACGGTGATATCGGTGAACGCCGCGAAGTCCACCACGCCGGCGCTGGTGACCAGGATGTGCACAGGCCCGAATTCACTGCGCACCTTGGCGAAGGCGTCTTCCACCGACGCACGGTCGCCGACGTCCACGGCGATCCCGAGCGCCTCCACCCCGTCGGCGCGCAGGTTTTCGGCAACCCGCTCCGCCGCGGCACTGTTCAGGTCCAGGACGGCGACCTTGTGTCCCCGCCGACCCAACTCGTGACAGGTCGCCTCCCCCATGCCCGACGCCCCACCGGTCACCACAGCCACGCGTGTCATGTGCACTCCTACTCGTAAACCACTCGAACGGTCTTGCTGGTGGGCAGAGACTGGCAGGTCAGCACCCAGCCGTCGGCGACCTCGTCGTCGTCGAGCGCATCGTTGTTGAGCATGCGCGCGCTGCCTTCGACGATGCGGGCCATACACGTTCCGCAGGAACCGGTTTCGCACGATGACGGCGCACGCAGCCCGGCGATGCGGGCCGTCTGCAACAGCGTGTTGCCCGCCCGGTAGGCCACGGTCGTCGTGCGGCGGTCGAGTTCGATGGTGATGTCCTCGGTCACCGACTCGGCCGCATCGGCAGCGGTGACCGCGGCGACCTGGAAGCGCTCCAGGTGAATTCGGCTGCGCGGCGTTCCGGTCTGCATGACGGCGGATTCCACCGCGTCCATGAACGGTGCCGGCCCGCAGATGTAGTACTCCGCATCGCCGGCATCGGCGATGAAGGATGCGATGGCCTCCGGCTGCACGACGCCGTCGACGTCGTCGAGGTGGTGACGCACCGTCAGCCGGTCGGGATGCGATTCCGCCAGCGCGCCAAGGGAATCCGCGAAGATCACCGAGTCGCGACTGCGATTGGCGTAGAACAGCCGGATGCGGCGCGAGGTCCCCGCCAACGCGGCGCCGATCAGTGAATAGATCGGCGTGATGCCACTGCCACCGGCGAAGGCGATGATGTCGCACTCCCCCTCACCCAGGACGAATCGCCCTTCCGGCGGGGCGGCATCGATGCGGTCACCGGCCGCGGCGGTGTCGTTCAGCCAGTTCGAGACGAGCCCGCCGCCGTCCCGCTTGACGGTGATCTGTAGGTCGTCCCCGTTGTGCGGGGACGACGACATCGAGTAGCACCGCCGGTGTTGGTCCCCGGCCACCTGCACCCGCAAGGTCAGGAATTGCCCTGCCTGGTAACGGAATCGGGGCGCGCAGTCCGCCGGGATGTCGAGAACCAGCGACACCGCGTCACCGGTTTCCCGCACCACCCGCTTGATACGCAGTGACGCGAAGTCGTCCACAAGATCAGCCATCCCCTCGACAGTATCAAGTACTTGTTATTGATATCAAGTGGTTGATACTCATTCCGTTGATCCCGCGGCCAGGGTGCAAAAAGACGAGTGAGGGGCGCCGTGAGCGCAGGCTCAATGAGAAATGAGCTCAGTCCCCGACGTGATCGTCGATGAGCTTGTGCCCGGTGCCCTGCTCGACGACGCGTGTCAGCAGGCGCTTGAGCGTTTCCTGCTCATCGGAGGTGAGGACACCGAACACCGCTTCGTGCGCTTCGACAGCATCACTGACGACCGCGGACGCGGTCTCTCGCCCCTGCTCGGTCAGAAATGCCTGCAGGATCCGGGCATGTTGCGGATCCGGCTTGCGCTCCACCAGCCCGCGGTCCTCGAGCGACTTCAACGCCAACTGCACGCCCTGCGGGGTGATGAGCAAGCGGCGCGCCAGATCGGCACCGGACAGGCCGGGCTCGTTGGAAAGTTGGCGCAGCACACCGATCTGCGCCGTGCTGACGCCGTGGCTACTGACGGCCTCGTTCACCGAAGTCAGGGAGAAGTAGAACGCCTGCTTGAGGTGCCAGAGGAGGTTCTGGTCCAGGTCCACTACGCACCTCCATCGACCTGCTTGTAGATCTGCCCTTCTTTCATCACGAAGCGCACGTCCAGCGTACTGGCGATATCGCGCGACACGTCGCCGGGCACGGCGATGATGTCCGCACGGTAGCCCGGGGCCAGGCGCCCGAGATCGTCGTCGGCGTCGATGAGTTCGGCGCTGGTGACGGTGGCGGCGCGGATGGCCTGCATGGGCGTCATGCCGCGGGCGACAAGTGCGCACAACTCCTTCGCGTTCTGCCCGTGCGGCACGGCCGGCGCGTCGGTGCCACAGGCGATGCGGACGCCGGCCGCGATCGCCTTCGGCAACATCGCTTGCGCCTGCGGGAACACCACCTCGGCCTTCTTGCGCAGCTCCGGTGCGATCCGATCGATGGCCATGGCCTCGGTCAGATAGGTGGTCGAAACCAAGAATGTGCCGGTGTCGGCCATCAACTGGATCGTGTCGTCGGTCGCGAGGAAGCCGTGCTCGATGCAGTCGATCCCGGCGCGGATGCAGGCCCGAATCGCACTGTCCCCCACCGCGTGTGCGGCCACCCGCACTCCCGCACGGTGCGCTTCGTCGGCGATCGCGGCGAACTCGTCGTCGGAGTACTGCTGCGCACCCGGAGCAGTACTGTGCGACATCACCCCACCCGAAGCCGACACCTTGATCAACTTGGCGCCGTGGCGGACCTGGTAACGCACGCAGGCCCGGACCTCGTCGACGCCGTTGGCGATGCCCTCTCCGACGGACAACGGCATGATGCCCGGCGCCAGGCGCTGGAACACCGTCGGGTCGAGATGGCCGCCGTACGGCGTCACCGCATGCCCGGCCGGGTAGATCCGGGGACCGATGTGCCAGCCCTGCTCGATGGCCCGCATGAGCGCGACGTCCAGGAGATACCCACCCGTCTTGACCATGAGGCCGAGGTTGCGCACGGTGGTGAACCCGGCCTCCAGGGTGGTCCGGGCGTTCACGGCGCCGCGCAGCGTGCGATACGCCGGATCGTCCTGCACGCCGTGCATCGGACTCGGCAGTCCCTCCGGCCCACCGGGGCCGCCGATGAGCAGGTTGAGCTCCATGTCCATCAGTCCCGGCAGCAACGTGACGTCACCGAGGTCGAGAACTTCCGCCGAATCCGGCACTGGTTCATCAGGATTGACGGCCTTGATGCGGTTGTCCTCGACCACGATGACGGCCGGTGACCGCACTTCGCCGGTGTCGACGTCGGCCCAGCGGGCGGCCCGCAGAACAGTAAGTACCGTCATGGGACCGGTTCGTAGACGCAGTCGAGCTTGGTGGCCCCCGAGTCGGGAACTCGAGGCTGTTTCCAGCACTCGACGGGGAACGACACCATGATCATGGAATAGAGCAGGTGCATGAGGTTCAGGACGTCCTCGGGCATGTCATCGAGGCTGAACTTGTCACAGAACGCGATGGCATCTTCGGCCCGCGGCGTGATCGCGTCGTAGAACGCCTGCATCTCTGGCATGGAGCTGCCCAGGCGCTTGGCGTAGCGCTGGGCTTCGGTCGGTAGGCACCATTCGGAAAACGTTTCCAGGTCGGCGAATTCGGCCGGCAGTCGCACAGTCACGGTCACACCCCCGCGGTCTTGCGCTGGTAGTCCTCGATCCAGGCGGCAGTTTCGTGGTGTAGGTGCCGGATCAGTACTTCCTGGTCGCACAACAGGAACTCGTTGACGGTGCGGGATTCGATCATGGATTGCGTTGCCTCGAGCGTGTTGGCGTCCTGCAGGCCGTACTCCTTGAACGTCACCGCCGCGAGTTCCTGCCCGATGCGTTCGCGTGGAGTGCGGGGCTGCGGGAAGTACAGGGTGCATTCGAAGAGATGGGTGTTGTACGACGTCGGCCAGTAATGATAAGTCAGATACCAGCCCTGGCCCCAGAACAGCACGACGAAGTTCGGGAACAACTGGAACGAATCCAGGCCCCACGGATCGCATTTCGCCGGATTGAGGCCGACTGGCATCTCCCCCAGATCGGGCGAATCCCACGGCCCGAACAGGCCGCTCTGGCAGATGTCCTCCATGGGCTTGCGCATCTCGGCGCCCATCTCCCAGACCCGCACCCCGGAGGTGCTGACCAGCCGGTGTGGTCCGTCGATGCGGTAGTGCGGCGCTTCGAACCCGGCCTGGGCCGCAGCCTTCGAATAGTTGGTCGGCGACTGGTTCGCGTGTAGTACCGGTGCGTGGTAGAACTCCTGGAACGCATCCATGTAGAGCTTCCAATTCGCTTTGACCTCAGAGCGATAGGTGAATTTCGAGGTCAGTTTCTCGAATGGATACCCTTCCAAGCCCAAGATCATGGGGCCGAGAAAATCGCGCAGCGACTGCTCCGGTTCGGGTGCGAAGTTGACGAAGATGAAGCCTTCCCAGACATCGCAGTGCACGGGCACCAACCCGTACCGGTCCTTGTCCAGGTCGAAGAACTCGCCCTCCTGCTGGACGAACGTCAGGTTGCCATCGAGGTCGTAACGCCACGCGTGGTACTTGCAGGTGAATTGCTTGCAGAAGCCCTTGGTCTCCTCCAGCGGCATGTCGTTCCACACCAACTTGTTGCCACGGTGCCGGCAGATGTTGTGAAAGGCCTTCACCTCGCCTGCGTTGTTGCGCACCACGATGATCGAGGTGTTCACCACCTTGAGTTCTTTGGTGAAGTAACTACCCTTGCGCGGGAGTTGTTCAACGCGACCGACATTCAGCCACGCTCGCTTGAACACCGCCTTGCGTTCGATCTCGAACTGCTCGGGACTGATCGAGTCCCCGTACGAGACCGGATCGGTTCCCAACCGCGGATAGTGTTCGGTCCAACTGCCCTCGGGTGGCTTGGGGAACCGGGCCATGGCGCACTCCTCATCGACGTCACTACACAGCCGACGGTATCTGCCCGATGCCTCAATGACAAGTAGTTGATACTCGTGTCGCCGGGCGGCGGCGTCAGGGGAACTTGATCGCAGACACGTACATGTCCACCACCGGCCGGAACAGGTCGATACCGTCGAGCTCGTTGCTCAAGACAATTGCATCGCTGGTGGCGAGGAGAATCTGGGCGAACGTGGATGCGGGGATCAGCAGTGTCCCACCCAAGCGGTCGACACCCTCGACGATGAAGCCGGCCAACGCGTCGACCACCTCACATCGCCTGGCCGCCAACCGTTCCCGCACCTCGGGGTTGCGCAGCAGGTACAAGGTGAACTCGTATCCCAAGGCGGCATGCTCGGCGCCACGGCCACGACTGAGTTCGAGCCAGCGCTCGGCGATCTCGTCGCGCTCGTGCGCTCCGACGCGCTCCGACCTCGACATCACTTCCGCAAATTTGTCGAAGTACTGGCGCCAGTAGCGGTCGTTGACCGCCAGGAACAGATCCTCTTTGGTGGCGAAGTGCTTGTAGATCGCCCCCTTGGTGTAGCCGGCCACCGACGCGATCTCATCGAGAGTCGCAGGCGCAAAACCTTTTTCAGCGAACACGTCCTCAGCCGCATCCAGCAGCAGCGAACGCGTGTGTTCCAGTCGTCGCTCCCGCGTCCAACGCTCCACCATGAAAAAATTCTGCCACAGATTCCAAGATTCCTATTGGAAACTGAGATACCGGTGGGTATCTTCAAGACGACACGAACTCGAGGAGGCCTCGTGAGTGAAATGCTGAGCAAGAAATCCACTGTCACCGAGTCGCTGGGCGGAACCGCGAATCTCGGTGGCAACCAAGCCCCGTCGAAGCCCGTCAAGATCTGGGCGTTCTTCGGCGGTGCCCTGCTGCTGCTCCAGATTTACGTCTGGACCCGCTGGGTCACCGGGCCCTATTTCGTCCGCATACCCGGTGGACCGACGGACCCGCCCACGTTCATGAAGGTCATGCTGATGGTGAACTGCGCCTTCATGGTGGTGGGCTTCCCCGCCGCCGTGTGGTGGTTCCTCATCAGGCCGTGGCTTCGCGAGCGGCGCATCACGCTCGACGGCATGCTCTTCGTGTCATGCGCCCTGTTCTTCTTCCAGGATCCGCTGCTCAACTACACAAATACGTGGTGCACGTACAACATGTGGCTCTGGAACCAAGGCTCGTGGACGTCACACATCCCGGGTTGGGTCTCTCCTGAATCGCCGGGACACCAAGTGGGCGAACCACTTCCGATCAACCTCCCGGGTTACGGACTGGTCCTGGTCACCCTTATGGTCGGCTGCTGGGCGATGCGCAAGATCAAGTCGCGCTGGCCGAACATCAGCAACTTCCGGCTGATCGTGGCGACATACGCGTTCTGCTTCTTCTTCGACTTCGTCATGGAGGGACTGATCCTGCTGCCGATCGGGTTGTTCGTCTACCCCGGCGCGATTCGAGCAGTGTCGTTCAACGCCGGCACCTACTACCAATGGCCCGTCTACGAAGGGCTCATGTGGGGCGCCGTCATGACCGCGCTGTGTTGTCTGCGGTTCTTCACCGACGACCGCGGCCGCACCGTCGTCGAACGCGGACTCGACAACGTCCGCGGCGGCGTCTTCCGGCAGCAGGGGGTCAGGTTCCTGGCGATCTTCGCCGCCTGCAGCGCCGCGTTCTTCTTCCTCTACAACGTGCCCGCCCAGTGGTTCGGCCTGCACGCCGATCCGTGGCCCGAGGACGTCCAGAAGCGTTCGTATTTCAGCCAGAGTGTCTGCGACGAGCACACGCCCTGCCCGAACCCGGTGCTGCCCATACCGACCAAGCGCTCCGGCTACATCGACGTCGACGGCAAGCTCGTCCTCCCACCGGGTAAAGACATGCCCAAGGACGCTCTCGTACAAATCGGGAAGTGACACCACATGAGTGATCTGTCGCAGAAGAAGGCGGTCGTCACCGAACCGCTCAGTGGGGCAGCCCTCGGGTCGCCCAGCAAGGTCACGCCCGTACGCATCTGGGCCGCGGTCGGCGGCTTGATCCTGGCGTTCCAGCTCTATGTCTGGACCCGGTGGGTGACCGGACCGAACTTCGAGCGCGTACCGGCGGGCCCGAGCGACCCGCCGACGTACATGAAGGCCATCCTGTTCACCTGGACGGGCGTGATCATCGTCGGCCTGCCGGTCGCGGTGTGGTGGTTCATCATCCGGCCCTGGCGGCGCGAGCGGCGCATCACGCTCGACGGCATGCTGTTGATCGCCTGCGGCCTGCTGTTCTTCCAGGACCCGTTGCTGAACTACGTCAACACATGGAGCACCTACAACACCTGGATGTGGAACCGGGGTTCGTGGGTGCAGGACATTCCCGGCTGGATGTCATTCGGCGAGCCCGGCCGCATGATGGCCGAGCCGTTCCTGATGAACGCGCCGGGCTATTGCTTCGTGCTGCTGTGCACCATGCTCGGCTGTTGGGTGATGCGCAAGGCAAAGGCGAAGTGGCCCAACATCAATACCCTGGGCCTCATCGGCGTCGTCATCGTGTGGACGTTCTTCTTCGACTTCGTCATCGAGGGACTGTTCCTCATGCCGATGGGGTTGTTCACCTATCCCGGTGCCATCCGCGCCTTGTCGGTCAATCCGGGCACCTACTACCAGTGGCCCGTGTACGAGGGCCTGATGTGGGGCGGCGTGCAGGCGGGCCTGTGCTGCCTGCGGTACTTCACCGACGACCGCGGCCGCACCTTCGTCGAACGCGGGCTGGACAGCGTCCGCGGCGGCTTTGTGAGGCAACAGATCACGCGCTTCCTGGCGATCTTCGCCGCCTGCAGCGCGTTCTTCTTCGTCATGTACAACCTGCCCGCCCAGTGGTTCGCCATGCACCAGGACCCCTGGCCGGAAGATCTGTTGAAGCGCTCGTACTTCCTCATGGGCGTCTGCGGCGACGGCACCGACCGGGCCTGTCCTGATCCCTCGATCCCGATTCCGCTGCAGAACTCCAGTTACGTCGACATCCATGGCCACTTGGTGATCCCGGACGGCGTCACGATTCCGAAACTCGTTCCTGTCGAGAAGGGCAAATGACTTGTTGAACAACACTTCCGCAGTTGTCAGACCGGTGCCGAACGCGCCGTTCTACCGCGCTGTCGGTGACGAGGTGGAGGTCTTCCACGCGGCTGCTCGGCGAGGTCTGCCGGTGCTGCTGAAAGGTCCGACGGGATGCGGTAAGACGCGCTTCGTCGAAGCGATGGCGCACGAGCTCGGACGGGACCTCATCACCGTCGCCGGGCATGAAGACATGACATCGGCGGACCTGGTCGGCCGGTTCCTGTTGAAGGGTGGCGAAACCGTCTGGGTGGACGGACCTTTGACGCGGGCGGTGCGTGAAGGTGCGATCTGCTATCTGGACGAGATCGTGGAGGCGCGCCAGGACACCACTGTCGTCATCCATCCGCTGGCCGACCACCGCCGTGAACTGCCGGTGGACCGGCTCGGCGTCACGTTGCCCGCGGCACCGGGTTTCCAGCTGGTCATCTCCTACAACCCCGGTTATCAGAGCGTCTTGAAGAACATCAAGGAATCGACGCGGCAACGGTTCGTCGCCATCGAACTCGACTTCCCGCCGGCTGCTGCCGAGACGGAAATCGTGATGCACGAAGCCGGTATCGACGCCGAAACAGCGCGCAGTTTGGTCAAATTCGGTAGCGCCATCCGGAACCTGGACGGCTCACCCCTTCGGGAAGTCGCTTCCACCCGCATGTTGATCCTGGCCGGCGAACTCGTCGCCGAGGGGCTCAGCATGCGTAGCGCTGTCCAGTCGGCAGTCGTCAAGGTGCTCTCCGACGACCACGACATCGTTCGCGCCCTCGGCGAGCTCGCGGACGCCGTCCTCCCCCGGTCGTGACCGATCCCACCGGCCCCGCGCAGTTTCGGCTCCTCGCCACACATGTCGCGGGCCGACCGGTCGACACCGCCGAGGCGCGAGCGGGTGACGCCGCGTACACCGACGGCCAGGTCATCTACGTCTCCGCGGCGCCGCCGGCACAGCAGCGCAACGAGGTGCTGGTGCAGAGCGCGCTGCTCGGCGCGGGCAGCCTCGATGCACCGCTGCTGAAGGCCATCCGCGGCCGCCCCGCCGTCGCACGCCGCTACCTGGCGTTGGAAGGTCGCCGAGTCCTGGCCGAGCTGGCCACCGAGCTCCCACTCGCTGCCGAACTCGACCCCGGCGAAGCCAGCACGGCCAACGCCGACGAGTCCCTGCGAATCGCGAAGGGCCGCAAGACCGTCGACGATGCACCAGACTGGTTTGGCGTCATCAAACCTGCTCGGCTGCTGGCCTCGCCGGTGGGTCCAGGCGCGCGACCCACCGACAACGACCTCCAGCTGACGTTCGAAGTTCCGGATCTCCGAGAGGAACCGGACGACGAAGACCAAGACGAAGAAGGCGAATCCGAGGACAGCAAGATTCTCAAGCTGTTCGAGGCACCGGTGGTCGGCTCCCGTTTGGTGTCCGATTTCCTGTCCAAACTGTTCGGAAGTTCGAAGTCGAAGGGCGACGACGCTGCCGGCGCCGAGATGCAGATCGGCAGCGTGCGGCGCGTCGGTACGGCCGGCCCGAACGCACGCCCGCTGCCCACGCAAATCCGGTTCACCGACGACCGTCGCCCCGGTGCCACCGTGGGAGTCGGGGGCGCCTTGCACCCCGAGTGGGACGTCTTCGCGGGTCGGTACAAAGAGGACTGGTGCCGGGTCATCGATTTTCCGTTGACCGCCGCCGCCGACGTGTCGGCGGCCGGAGTGCCGCACGACGACGTGCTGCGGCGGCGCTTGTCGCGAATCGGCCTCGGACCCAAAGTTCTTCGAGCTCGGGCCGACGGCGACGAGCTGGACATCGAAGCGCTGATCGACCTGTTCGTCGACCTGCGCTCCGGTTTCTCCCCGCCTGAGCACGTGTATCTGGAGCAGCGCAAGCTCTCCCGTAATCTGGGCGTGCTCATCCTGGTCGACGCCTCGGGTTCGGCGACCGAAACCGACGCCGACGGCCTGGCCGTTCATGAACACCAACGCCGTGCGGCTGCCACCATGGCCGCCGTGCTCGAAGAACTCGGTGACCGCGTGGCGGTCTACGGTTTCCGGTCCCAGGGTCGGCATGCGGTTCACCTACCCGCGATCAAACCGTTCGAGCAACGGTTCGGCGCCGTGGGTCGGGCGCGACTGAATCAGCTTGAACCGTCCGGCTATACGCGGCTCGGCGCCGCCATCCGGGGTGCGGGCGAGATCCTCAAGGACCAAGCGGGTACGCCCAACCGGCTGCTCCTCGTCCTGTCCGACGGATTTCCCTACGATGACGGCTACGAAGGCCGTTACGCCGAATCCGACGCACACAAGGCTCTCGAAGAGCTGCGCATGGACGGCGTTGCCTGCCTGTGCCTTTCGATCGGCGGCGCGAGCGAGACCGAGTCGCTCGAACGGGTCTTCGGCTCCGCCAGCTTCGCCAGCGCCGGCACGCTGGCAGACCTGAGCCCGCGGATGGATGAGTTGTTCCTGTCGTCCCTGCGGGAGCTGGCCGCACCGAAGCCGGCCGGCAGTTAAGCATATCAAGTACTTAACATTTGTCTCGTGGTGCGATATGACTAGATGGACGACTATCGCGTCATGAGGGCAAATGAGTGGGGTATTTGTGATCGACGTTGCGCGCCTGGCCGATTGGATGGACCGGGCGGAGCTTCCCGGCGCGCATGAACCGCTCGAGGCCACGTACCTGTCCGGCGGTACTCAGAACGTCATCTATCGGATCGACCGTGGCGACCACACCTGCGTGCTCCGCATGCCTCCACCGGAGGCGCCGGCCGACCGGGACAAGGGCATCTTGCGGGAATGGCGGATCATCGAAGCCCTCGACGGTACCGATGTGCCGCACACGGCGGCCGTCGGAGTGTGTGCGGACGCCACCGTGCTCGGCCGGCCGTTCTATTTGATGGGTCACGTCGACGGGTGGTCGCCGATGGACCAACACGGCACATGGCCAGAGCCCTTCGACAGCGACGTGGCAGCACGTGCCGAACTGTCCTACCAATTGGCCGAAGGCATTGCGCTGCTGTCCAAGGTCGACTGGAAAGCCAAGGGGCTGGCCGATCTCGGCCGCCCCGACGGCTTCCACGAGCGTCAGGTCGATCGCTGGACCGCCTTTTTCGAGCGCATCAAAGGCCGTGAGATCGACGGTCTCGACATCACCACCGAGTGGCTGCGCGGTCACCGGCCTCTCGACTTCATCCCCGGCTTGATGCACGGTGACTACCAGTTCGCCAACGTGATGTACCGGCACGGCGCACCGGCGGCGATGGCCGCGATTGTCGATTGGGAGATGGGTACGGTCGGCGACCCCAAGCTCGATCTCGGGTGGATGGTGCAGAGCTGGCCGGAGAACGCCGAGATGCCATCGGCGATGAACTACGTCGACATGCGTGGAATGCCCTCGCGGACAGCGGTCGTCGACCACTACGCCGAGGTTTCCGGGCGCCAGGTCGACGATCTGGACTACTACGTGGTGCTCGCCAAATGGAAGCTGGCGATCGTGTTGGAGCAGGGTTTCCAGCGGGCGGGTGACAACCAGAAACTCCTCGCCTACGGGCCCGTCATCATCGACCTGATGCGGGAAGCGGCCGAGCTCGCCGAGTCCAGCGACTACCGGTGAAGGCCGCCGTCTGCCCCGGCTACGGGCCACCGGAGGTGATCCGGGTCGAGGACGTCCCGGCGCCCACCCTGTCCGCCGGACAGGTCCGGGTCCGGGTTCACGTGGCCGCGGTGAATTTCCCCGACGTGCTGTTCATCGCGAACCAATACCAGGTCAGCGTGCCGATACCTTTCATTCCCGGCAGCGAATTCGCCGGCGTTGTCACCGAAGTAGCCGATCCCGCAGGCGGTTTCGTGGTCGGCGACCGCGTTTGCGGCGCAGCGTTGCACGGTGCGTTCGCCGAGGAAGTGACCGCACCCACGCACGGACTGACCCGAATCCCGGACGACATCGACGACCGCACGGCCTCGGCTTTCGGCGTTGCCCACGGCACCGCCTACCACGCGCTGCGATCGGCGGCCCAGGTTGGCCCAGGCATGGACCTGGTGGTCCTCGGTGCCGGCGGCGGCGTCGGGCTGGCCACTGTGCAACTCGGAGTTCTCCTCGGCGCGACGGTCACGGCGGTGGCATCGTCGGACGAAAAGCTCTCGGTAGCAGCGTCATACGGCGCCACTCACGTGGTGAATCACCGTACTTCCGACCTGCGCGGCGCCTTGCGTGACGCCGTCCCGGACGGCGCGCACGCGGTCATCGACCCGGTGGGAGGCGACTTGGCCGAAGCGGCGCTGCGCTCGCTGCGGCCCGGCGGCCGCTTCGTCACCGTCGGGTTCGCGTCGGGAGTCATCCCCCGCATCCCGCTCAACCTGGTGCTCATCAAAGGCGCACACGTCATCGGATTCCAGCTCCGCGACATCCCACCCGACGAATTCGACCGCAACCGAACGGAACTCGCCGATCTCCTGGCCGGTGGGCGGATCGTCCCTCACATCGGCGCCGTCTACCCCCTCGACGACGCCGCCCAGGCTCTCCGCCTGGTCGCCGACGGCATGGCCGTCGGCAAAGTGCTCATCCAGGTGGTCGACTAACTCGCCGGGACCAGGTCGGCGGCGACCGAGGCCATCATGCCGATGCGGAACGTCTCGACAGAGTTCACCGCCCGCCGGATGCCACAGGCGGCGAGTGCCTGCGACTTGAATGCTCTTGCCGCAGCGCTCAACTCATGATGGACGGTGTCGATGCCGTGCAACTCGTCTGGGCACGCCTCGCCCCACAGCGTCACCTCGGTCTGGCCGGCCGCCAGGGCCGCCAGGACTCCCCCGCGCACCCGGGCGTCGGTGTCGAACAGGTGGGCCGCGACGGCCACCGTCTGCGGGTGCGGGCGGGTCACGCCCTCGATGAACGCAGACTCGAGATCCGCGGCCCGGACGCCCAGGATCTGCAGTGGGCGGTCATCCTCGTCGCAATCAGCGATCAAGACAGTGACGTCCCAGCCCGCGGTCACCCGGTCGAACAACCAGCCGCCGGCATTCTCGACGGCCTCCGCGACCGTAGCGGCCACGACGTCGAGGCGGTACCTCATCAGGGGACCGTCGGAGCGAGCTCCCGGCGCAACGACTGCACGTAGTCCTTGAACACGTCGGTCACGGGCATCGAAGGATCGAGTAACCATAATGTCTCCATTCCGTTGACAAAGGCCAAAATCTGCACCGCCTTGACGGCGGGGTCCATGTCGCTGCGATACCGGCCTGCCTCTTGGGCTTCCCGGATGCCATCGCTGAGGATTCCGAGCGCGGCCTGGTAGCGCCGAAGCATGCGATCGTGCAACGGGGCGTCGGGCAGGATGTTCTCGATCAACAGCACTGCGAAGGTGCCGACGAGTTCCGGCGAGCGCTCGAACCGCTCCGGCACATGCATCAGTTCTTCGATCAGGTCCCCGCTGCGATCGGCGTGGGCGTCATCGTCGGCGTCGCGGGCGTCGAGCACTGCGTGCAGCAGCTGCTCCTTCGATTCGAAATGGTGCAGCAGGCCGGCAGGCGTCACCCCCGCCTCGCGGGCGATCTGCGCCAACGATGTACTGCGCCAACCATTTCGAGCAAGCAGGCGCTGCGCGACCTCGAGGATGCGCGCCTTACGGTCGTCACCTTTGGCGAAGAGCGCGGCATAGGGGCGAGGCTCCGTCACGCCCGCTCCCTTCGACCAAACCAACCTAGTGAACACACAGTAGGTTGGTTTTAGCGGTGTGACAAGGGTCTCAGCGAAATTGATTCCGGCGAGCGGTCACAGCCCGAGCGATTTGGCGATGATCAGTTTCATCACCTCGCTCGTACCTGCGTAGATACGTGCGACGCGGGCGTTCATGTACAGGCGCGTGATCGGGTACTCGAGCATGTATCCGTAGCCACCGAACAACTGGACGCAGCGATCGACCACACGGGCCTGAACCTCGGTACAGAACAACTTCACCCGGGCGGCGTCGGCACCGGACAGCTCCCCCGCATTCAGCTCGGAGACGGCCTTGTCCACCATGGTCTGGGCCGCCTCGATCTCGGCCGACATCGCGGCGAGCTCGAACTTGGTGTTCTGGAACGAGGCCACCGGGGTACCGAATGCCTTGCGCTCCTTGACGTAATCGATGGTCGTCGCCACCGCGGCGCGCGCCTGGCACACGGATCCGACGGCGACCGTCATCCGCTCCTGCGGCAAGTTGTGGCCGAGGTAGCCGAACGCCTCGCCTTCCTCTCCCAGCAGATTGGTGACGGGCACCCGCACATCGGTGAAGGCGAGTTCGACGGTGTCCTGCTCCTTGCAGCCCATCTTGTCGAGTACACGGCCCTTTTCGAATCCCGGCATGCCGTCCTCGACGACGATCAGCGACAGTCCCCTCCGCCGGTTCTCCGGGTCGGTCGACGTACGGGCAACCACGATCACCAGATCGGCCAGCAGCCCGCCCGTGATGAAAGTCTTGGCGCCGTTGAGCACGTAGCTGTCGCCGTCCCGGACCGCGGTGGTGCGCACCCCGGCGAGGTCGGAGCCCGTGCCGGGCTCGGTCATCGCAACGGCCGTCAGCAGCGTGCCGGCCGCCAGGCCCGGAAACCACCGGGCGCGCTGTTCGTCGTTGGCGTAGTGCAGGAAGTACGGCAGGATCACGTCGAGCTGCGTACGCACCGTCGACAGTGTCACCAGGGCGCGTGCGGCCTCCTCCTGCAGGACCACGTTGTAGCGGTAGTCGGGCAGGCCCGAGCCGCCGTACTCCTCGGGGATGGCCATCCCGAGCATGCCCAGCGCGCCCATCTGCTCGAAGATCGAACGGGGCATCTGGCCGGCCTTCTCCCAATCGGCGAAGCAGGGCGCCACCTCCTTGGTGACGAAGTCACGGACCAACTTGCGGAAAGCCTCGTGGTCCTCGGTGAACAGGTCGCGGCGCATCAAGACTCCAATCTGGGCACGGCCCATCGGCCGGTGAACGTCGGTTCGCGTTTGGCGGCAAAGGCCGCATACGCCTCCGCGGAGTCCGCGGTGGCGAAGTTGACCGCTTGAGCGCGGGATTCGTTGGCCAGTGCTTCGCGCATCGTGGCGTCGGCGCCCTGGTTGAGCAAGGCCTTGGCCTGGCCGAGTGCGACCGGCGGACCCGCTACCAAACGTGCCGCGAGATCATCGACGAAGCCGTCGATCTCCGCACCGGAGACCACCCAGGTCACCAGGTTCAGCGCCTGCGCCTCATCGGCGTCGATCGTATCGGCCAGGAGCACAAGTCTCTTGGCCTGCTGCAGACCGACGATCTTCGGTAGCAGCCACGAGCCGCCGAGGTCCAGCGACAGCCCGCGCTTCGAAAAAATCTGGGAGAACCGCGATTCCGGGGTGGCGACCACGAAGTCGCAACCGAGCGCCAGGTTCCAGCCCGCGCCGACGGCGACGCCGGTCACCTTGGCGATGGTGGGCAGCGACAGCTCATGCAGCGCCACGGCGACATCGGTGAGCTTCTGCAGTTTGCGCAGCGGGTGGATGTCCTCGGGCTCCGAGATGTCCGCCCCCGAGCAGAACGCGCCCCCGGCGCCGGTGAGTACCACCGCCCGCAGCCCGGGGTCACGGTCCGCGGCACGCAGTTCCTCGGCCAGGCGCACCCACAGCTCGGGGTTGATGGCGTTCTTGCGTTCTGGACGGTTCAGCGTCAAAGTGCGCACGCCATCCCGGTTCTCGCACAGCAGCACACTCATCCGATCGCACCGCACCCGCGCAGCCCGGCGATCTCCTCACCGGTGTACCCGAGTTCGGCCAGGATGGTGTCGGTGTGCTGACCCAGACCGGGCACCGCACCCATCGGGAACTCGAAGCCTTCGATGATGGGCGGCGGCAGGATGGCGTCGATGGGCCCGGCGGGGGTATCGACCCGACGCCAGCGGTCGCGCTCGGAAAGTTGCGGGTGTTCCAGCACCTCGCTGGGCCGGTTGTAGCGGGAGTTGCCGATGCCGGCGTCGTCGGCGATTTTCTGGATGTCCGCCAGATCGTTGGTGGCGCACCATGATCCGATCGCTTCGTTGAGCACCTCGCGGTGTTCGCACCGCCCGGAGTTGGTGGCGAATCTGGCGTCGTCGGCGAGGTCGGGGCGCACAATGATGTCACGCGCCAGGCGCTGCCATTCTCGGTCGTTGGTGGTGCCCAGCACCACGGTCTGGCCGTCGGCCGTGGCGAACGCCCCGTAGGGCGACACCGCGGGCGAGCTCATGCCCAGCGGCTGCTGGTCGATGCCGGAATGCTGGGTATAGGTGAGCGGATACCCCATCAGTTCGGCCATGGTGTCGAACAGGCTGACGTTCACCGCCGCGCCGCGGCGCGACCGGCCGTCACGCGAAAACAGCAGCGCCAGAATCGATAGCGCCGAATACAGCCCCGATGAGATGTCTGCCACGGGCGGGCCGGGCTTGGCCGGCGCGCCGGGTTGTCCGGTGATCGCACATGTCCCCGACTCGGCTTGCACCAGCAGGTCATAGGCCCGCTTATGGGACAGCGGTCCGCCGGCCCCGTAACCGTCGATCTCGACGGCGATCACGTCGGGATGCGACTGCGCGAGGTCGGCGGGTGAAATACCCAGTCGCGCAGTGGCACCCGGGGCCAGGTTGGACACCAGGACGTCGGCGCGGTCCAGGAGCCGGTCCAAGACGGCCAGGCCGCCATCCGTCTTCAGATCGAGTGTCACCGATTCCTTGCCGCGATTGGCCCAGACGAAATGCGCCGCTTGGCCGTTCACGACATCGTCGTAGTGGCGGGCGAAGTCCCCGCCGTTGGGGTTCTCCACCTTGATGACGCGCGCGCCGAAGTCTGCGAGGGTCCGGGTACACATCGGCGCCGACACGGCCTGTTCGAGGGCGATCACCGTCACGCCCGAAAGTGGTGCTGGGTTTGACCTCCCGGTCGGTTCGCTTCTGCCCCCGGGGGTCACATCACCATCCCGCCGTCCACCGGCAGCACCTGGCCGGTGATGTACGACGCGGCATCAGAGGCCATGAAGACGAACGCACCGGCGACCTCGTCGGGGTCGGCCCAGCGCTTCATCGGGATACGGTTCATCATGTTCGCCGCGAACTTCTCGTTGGTGCGGATGGTCTCGGTCATCGGCGTGGCCGCGAGCGGGGCCAGCGCGTTGACCGTGATGCTCTTGATCGCCAGTTCGCGCGCAAGCGATTTCGTGAAGCCGATGATGCCGGCCTTGGCTGCCGAATAGTTCACCTGGCCGAGGGTTCCGGTCAGCCCGGCCGCTGACGTGACATTGACGATGCGTCCGGTGCCGTCCGTCGGAAGGTAGGACAATGCCGCCTGCGTGACGTTGAACGCCCCCATCACGTGAATGTCGAAGAGCAGCCGGAAGGCGTCCTGCGTCGTCTTCTCGAACATCGCCGGCTTGGTGACGCCGGCGTTGTTGATCAGGATGTGCAGCTTTCCGTCGCCCAGCGCCGCCGCCTGCGCAACGGCGGCGTCCGCCGAGTCACGGTCGGACACATCGAGCGCGGCAGACTCGGCGCGGCCACCGGACTCCGAAATACGTTCGGCCACAGCCGCTGCCGCATCTTTGTCGAGATCGGTGACCAGCACGGCGGCTCCCGCGGCCGCCAGGGCGCCCGCCACCGCCGACCCGATGCCACCGGCTGCGCCGGTGACCAGTGCCGCGCGGCCGGTCAGGTCGAAATACGTCCTCATCAGTAGCACTCCATCTCAATAACTACGGGGCAGGCCGAGCACGTGTTCGCCGAGGAAGTTCAGGATCATCTCCTGGCTCACCGGTGCGATCTTCATCAGGCGGGATTCCCGGAAGTACCGCGATACGTGGTACTCCTCGGAATATCCCATGCCGCCGTGCAATTGCAGGGCCCGGTCGGCGGCGGCGAATCCCGCGTCAGCACACAGGTATTTCGCGGTATTCGCCTCGCGCCCACAAGGTTTCCCGTTGTCGTAGAGCCACGTCGCCTTGCGCAGGATCAGCTCGGCCGCATCGAGCCGGGCCAGCGAGTCGGCCAGCGGGAACTGCAGCCCCTGGTTCATACCGATGGGGCGGTTGAACACGGTGCGCTCGTTGCCGTACTTGACGGCCTTCTCCAGCGCGACGCGTCCGATACCGAGTGCTTCGGCGGCGATGAGCATCCGTTCCGGGTTGAGCCCGTCGAGGATGTACTTGAACCCCTGACCTTCCTCGCCGACCCGGTGCGCCTCCGGCACGATGAGGTCGTCGATGAAGACCTCGTTGGAGCTGACGGCGTTGCGGCCCATCTTGCGAATCGGCCGGATGTCCACGTGGTTGCGGTCGAGATCGGTCAGGAACAGCGTCATGCCGTCGGTCTTCTTGGTGACCTCGTCATACGGGGTGGTGCGGGTCAGCAGCAGGATTTTCTCGGACTCGATGGCCTTGGAAATCCAGACCTTTCGGCCGTTGATGCGATACTTGTCACCTTCACGCTTCGCGAACGTCGTGATCCGCGAGGTGTCCAGCCCGGCACCGGGTTCGGTGACGCCGAAGCACACGTGCAGATCGCCGTTGACGATCCGCGGCAGCGTCTCCTTCTTCATCTCCTCGGAACCGTGCTTGACGACCGGCTGCATACCGAAGATCGACAGGTGAATGGCGCTGGCGCCGTTCATCGCCGCGCCGGACCGGGCGACCTCCTCGAGGAGCAGCGTCGCCTCCGTGATGCCCAGGCCATGCCCGCCGTACTCCTCCGGAATGGTCATACCCAGCCAACCGCCCTTGGCGATGGCGTCGTAGAACTCCTGCGGGAATTCGTGTGCCTGGTCCTTCTCCATCCAGTAGTGGTCGTCGAACTTGGCCGCCAACTGCGCCACCGATGACCTGATGAGCTCCTGATCCTCGGACAGCGCGAAGTTCATGCCGGATGACATCAACTGTTGGCCTCCGCAGCCGCGTGCAGCGCTTCGCCGCGAGCGCCCTGGGCGTGATGACTGAGCGCCTGGATGGAGACGTCGTGCCCCTCGGCCGCCTTGCGTAGCGCGCCCACGGTGGCCTGCTCCCGCGAAATGTGCTGGAACGGATCGAAGTTGTACCAGCGCATCGCGTTCTCGTGGGTGATCTTGTTGATCTCGTCGTCGGGAACACTGTTGGCGGACAGCACTTCCCACAGTTCTTCGGGCGCTCCCGGCCACATCGAATCGCTGTGTGGGTAGTCGGCTTCCCAGCAGATGTTGTCGATGCCGATGTCGTTGCGCAGCGCGACACCCACCGGGTCGCTGATGAAGCACGTCAGGAAGTGCTCACGGAATACTTCGCTGGGCACCTTTCCCTTGAAGTCCTGCTTGGTCCAGGTCGAGTGCATCTCGTAGGTGCGGTCGGCACGCTCGAGGAAGTACGGAATCCACCCGGTGCCGCCCTCGGACAGCGCGATCTTGAGGTCGGGGTATTCCTTGATGGGCCGCGACCACAGCAGGTCGGCGGCAGCCTGCACGATATTCATGGGCTGCAGGGTGATCATGACGTCCAGCGGGGCGTCGGGCGCGGTGATGACCAGCTTGCCCGAGGAGCCGATGTGGATGTTCATCACCATTCCGGTGTCCGACAACGCTTCCCACAGCGGATTCCAATAGGAATCGTGGAAGCTGGGGTATCCCATGGCCGCCGGGTTCTCGGTGAACGTCAGGGCGTGCACGCCCTTCTTCGCGACGCGCCGCACCTCCTGCGCGCACTTCTCGGCATTCCAGATCACCGGGATGGCCATCGGGATGAAGCGGGCCGGGTAGGCGCCGCACCACTCGTCGATGTGCCAGTCGTTGTAGGCCTGCACGAGCGCCAGCGAGAAGTCCTCATCCTCGGTGGCGAACAGTCGGCCCGCGAAACCGGGGAACGATGGGAAACAGATCGAGCCCAGGATGCCGCCGGCATTCATGTCCTTGACGCGCTCGTCGACGTTGTAGCAGCCGGGCCGGATTTCATCGAGGCCCTGCGGTTCCAGCCCGTACTCCTCCTTGGGCCGGCCGGCGACCGCGTTGAGCGCGACGTTGGGAATGACGACGTCGCGGAACTTCCACATGTCACTGCCGTCGGGGTTGTGCACCAGGCGGGGCGCGTCCTCGAGGTACTTCGCGGGGAGGTGGTTCTGGAACATGTCCGGCGGCTCGACCAGGTGGTCGTCCACGCTGATGAGGATCATGTCTTCCTTCTTCATTACAGCCCTTCCTCCCGCTCAGTTCTCTATGAATGAAAACTAGCTTCTCTCTTTGCGAGAATCAACGTTCACAACGATAAATGCCAGCCCACCAGGCAACACAACAGTCGAAATGCGGTCCGGCGTTGACCCCGGCGGCGAAACGTGCAAATCTATTAGTCAGAAATGAGAATCACATTCTCATCGACGAGAGGAACAGGCCAGATGCGGCTTCCCCCGCTTCCCGCGGACCGCTGGGACGACGAGGTCGACAAAGCGTTGGCCGGCCTCGTATCCGACGAGCAGCGCGATCCAGAACGCGTGAGCAATCTGATCGGCACGCTGGCCCGCCACCCCAAGCTCGCCCGGCCGTACCTTCGGTACACCTTCTATCTGCTGTACTCCTCGACGCTGCCGGAGCGGATTCGGGAGCTCGCCATTCTGCGCGTCGCGCACCAGACGGGCAGCGAGTACGAGTGGTTCCAGCACGTCAAGATCGGCCGGCAGGCCGGGCTGACCGACGACGAGATCGACGCGGTCACCCGCGGAGAGGCCGGCGACGACTTCGAGCGAGCCGTGCTGATCGCGGCCGACGAGCTGCTCGAGAAATACAACCTTTCCGATGCCACTTGGTCAGCGCTGAGCGAGCGGCTCGAAGAGCGTCAGCTGATGGACCTGATGTTCACCATCGGTACCTATGCGGCGCTGGCAATGGCTTTCAACACATTTGGCTTAGAGCTCGACAAGGAGACGTAAACATATGGCCCACTTCCCCAAACCCGCTGCAGGCAGCTGGACCGAGAACTGGCCCGAACTGGGCACAGCGCCGGTCGACTACACCGACTCCATCGACCCGGAGCAGTGGAAGCTGGAGCAGCAAGCCATCTTCCGCAAGACCTGGCTGCATGTCGGCCGCGTCGAGCGGCTGCCCAAGGTGGGTAGCTACTTCACCCGGGAGATGCCCTCGGTCGGCGCCGGAACCTCGATCATCATCGTCAAAGACAAGGATGAGACCGTCCGCGCGTTCTACAACATGTGCCGGCACCGCGGAAACAAGCTGGTGTGGAACGACTATCCGGGCGAGGAGGTGTCAGGGTCCTGCCGGCAGTTCACCTGCAAGTACCACGCGTGGCGTTACGCGCTCAACGGCGACCTGACGTTCATCCAGCAGGAGCAGGAGTTCTTCGACGTCGACAAAGCCGACTACCCGCTCAAGCCGGTGCGCTGCGAGGTGTGGGAGGGGTTCGTCTTCGTCAACTTCGACGACGACGCGGCACCGCTGAACGAATACCTCGGCGATTTCGCAAAAGGCTTGGAGGGCTACCCCTTCCATGAGATGACCGAGGTCTACAGCTACCGCTCCGATATCAAGGCGAACTGGAAGCTGTTCATCGACGCGTTCGTCGAGTTCTACCACGCGCCGATCCTGCACATGAAGCAGGCGACGAAGGAGGAGGCCGACAAGCTCGCCAAGGTCGGCTTCGAGGCGCTGCACTACGACATCAAGGGCGACCACTCGATGATCTCGTCGTGGGGCGGCATGAGCCCGCCCAAGGACCTCAATATGGTCAAGCCGATCGAACGGATTCTGCACAGCGGTTTGTTCGGTCCGTGGGACCGGCCCGACATCAAGGGCATCCTGCCCGACGAGCTGCCACCGGCCGTCAACCCGGCGCGGCAGAAGACCTGGGGCCAGGACTCTTTCGAGTTCTTCCCCAACTTCACCCTGTTGCTGTGGGTGCCGGGCTGGTACCTCACCTACAACTACTGGCCGACGGGCGTCGACAGCCACATCTTCGAGGCGAACCTCTACTTCGTCCCTCCGAAGAACACCCGGCAGCGGCTGTCGCAAGAGCTGGCAGCAGTGACGTTCAAGGAGTACGCGCTGCAGGACGCCAACACCCTGGAGGCCACCCAGACCCAGATCGGCACGCGGGCCGTCACCGAATTCCCGTTGTGCGATCAGGAGATTCTGCTGCGCCACCTGCACCACACCGCGCACAAGTACGTCGACCAGTTCAAGTCTGAACAGTCCGCCAAGACCAACGGGAGAGTTGCACATGTCTGAGACCCCCTTGCTCCCAGCCGAATTCGCCGACCTCGAGCGATTCTCCGACTGGATTCTGGCGACCGAGCCGGAGCGTTACGCCAAGCGGCTGGCGTCCAGCATGGCCGAGATGCAGGACCTCTATGACGTGGGCATGGCGCGGCTCGAAGAAGTCATGGTCTACCTCGATGCCCGATTCCCATTGCACGACATGCCCGATGATGCCAAGCGGCTGATGCATCTGATGCAGTCGGTCGTCATGGTGTCCTTCCCCGTCGAGGTGTGGAAGCAACCGCGTGTCCTCGACAGCGGGGCGGCGTGGGTCGAACTGGTGCGGGAGCCGGTGGTCTGAGTTGTCGGCTCTTCGCGCGAGCGACTCATCGCATACCGTGCTCACTCTCAAAGCCGCAGGGCTGCTTGACGTCGACGCCGGGGAGATCGTTCGCCCCGGCATCGTCCGCGTCGACGGCGACCGCATTGTCGGCGTCGGCGGTCCGGTCGAAGGTGAGGTGATCGATCTCGGCGATGCGATCCTGCTGCCCGGCCTGATGGACATGGAGGTCAACCTCCTGATGGGCGGCCGGGGCGAAAACCCTGGCCTGTCCCAGGTTCAAGATGATCCGCCGACCCGGGTACTGCGTGCGGTCGGCAACGCCCGCCGGACCCTGCGGGCGGGGTTCACCACGGTGCGCAACCTCGGCCTGTTCGTCAAGACCGGCGGTTACCTGCTCGACGTGGCACTGGGCAAGGCGATAGATGCCGGCTGGATCGACGGGCCTCGGATCGTGCCCGCCGGCCATGCCATCACCCCGACAGGCGGCCACCTGGACCCGACGATGTTCGCCGCGTTCGCCCCCAACACGCTGGAATTGACCATCGAGGAAGGCATCGCCAACGGCGTCGACGAGATCCGCAAGGCGGTCCGCTACCAGATCAAGCACGGTGCCCAGCTGATCAAGGTCTGTTGTTCGGGCGGTGTCATGTCGATGACCGGACCACCTGGCGCGCAGCATTATTCGGATGAGGAACTCCGCGCGATCGTCGACGAGGCGCATCGGCGTGGCCTGCGCGTCGCTGCGCACACACACGGCGCAGAAGCGGTGATGCACGCCGTCGATGCCGGTATCGACTGCATCGAGCACGGCTTCCTGATCGACGACGAGGCCATCGCCTCGATGGTCGAGCACGGCACCTTCCTGGTCAGCACCCGCCGGCTGGCCGATGCCATGGACGTCTCACACGCCCCACCTGAACTGCAGGCCAAGGCAGCCGAGATGTTCCCCATTGCCCGCAAGTCGATCCTCGCCGCGTACGAGGCCGGCGTGAAGGTCGCCGTCGGTACCGACGCGCCGGCCATCCCGCACGGCAAGAACGCCGACGAGCTCGTCACCCTGGTCGAGCTGGGCCTGCCGCCGCTGGCGGTGCTGCGAGGCGCCACCTCCACCGCGGCCGACCTGCTCAACGTCACCGACCGCGGCCGGATCGCCGAGGGCCTCCTGGCGGACATCGTCGCCGTACCGTCGGATCCGTTGTCCGACATCAGCGTTACGCAACACGTCAGCTTCGTGATGAAAGGGGGAAAGGTCTATGTCAACAACTGACGAGATCGTCGCGATCCAACAGCTCCTCGCCAAGTACGCGGTCACCATCACCCAGGGCGACATCGACGGCCTCGTCTCGGTGTTCACCCCCGACGGCACCTACAGTGCGTTCGGTGACACCTACCCGCTGGACCGGTTTCCCGAACTGGTCGACGCGGCGCCCAAGGGCCTGTTCATGACCGGCACCGCGCTCGTCGACCTCGACGGCGATACCGCGACCGGAACCCAGCCCCTGTGCTTCGTCGAACACTCCAGCCACGACATGCGCATCGGCTACTACCGAGACACCTACGTCCGCACCGACGACGGCTGGCGATTGCGCACCCGGGCAATGACATTCATCCGGCGCAGTGGCGAACACGACTCCGGCAAGCCGCACGCGGTAGGTCGCCCACGCCCGTGACCGAGATAGCTGAGTTCCGCGCCGATCTGTCTGCCTGGCTCGACGAACACGACCTCACTCCGGGCCCAGATCACTCCTTGTACGGCCACCTTCGCCAGTTCGCCCGGGTGCAGAAGGCCCTCTACGACGCCGGGTGGAGCCGTCATGGCTGGCCCGAACACGCGGGCGGCCTCGGTGGACCGGCCATGCTGCGGGCCATCGTCGGCGAAGAGGTCGTCGGCCGGCGACTGGCAGAGCCGGGCCCGTACTCGATGCTCGAAGTTCTGGCGCCGACGATGATCGACTACGCGTCTGCCGAATTGGCGGCCGAGATGGTGCCCAAGCTGCTCAGCGGTGAAGAACAATGGTGCCAAGGGTTTTCCGAACCGGGCTCGGGCAGCGACCTTGCTTCACTGACGACCCGAGCCGTGCAGCACGGTGACAAATGGGTCATCAATGGCCAGAAGGTGTGGACGAGCTTCGCGCAGCACTCGCAGCGCTGCATCTTGCTGACCCGCACCGGCGACGCGGACACCCCGAACCATCAAGCCATCACCGCGTTCTTCATCGACATGGATGCCCCGGGGATCACGGTGCGCCCGCTGCGCACCATGCACGACGTCGACGAGTTCTGCGAGGTGTACTTCGACGACGTCGAGGTAGACGCGAGCCGGCTGCTCGGCAAGCCCGGCGACGGCTGGCAGCTCGCGATGGACCTGCTGCCCTACGAACGCTCGACCTGCTTCTGGCAACGCATCGCTTACCTCTACTCGCGGTTCGACGCTCTGATCCACGAGGTCAAGAATCAGGGACAATCCGTCGAATCCGATCTGGGCGAGGTGTTTCTCGCCCTGCACACGTTGCGCTGCCGGTCCCGCGCCACCCAGCATCGCCTGGCCGACGGGCACAAGCTGGGGCCCGACACCTCGATCGACAAGGTCCTCCTGGCGAGCACTGAACAGCGTCTCTTCGATGCGGTCCGCGATCTACTGCCCGGGACCGTCGAACTCGACGAAACCCCGTGGCGCACCGAATATCTGTACTCGCGAGCCGCCACCATCTACGGCGGCACCGCCGAGGTGCAGCGCAACATCATCGCTCGCCGTCTGCTCGACCTCGGGAAGGAATGAGATGTCCGTGCACCTCGATGCCGAGTCGCTCGCGCTGCTGGAAGACACGCTGCGCAAGACGATGCTGTCGTGCTCCGGTCCCGAGTTGGACGCGGCGCTCACCGAACTCGGCTGGGCCGAGATGCTGTCTGACACGGGTGAGGTGGCGGTACCGCTGGTATTCCGGCTGCTCGGCGAAACCGGTTCACACGCTTCAGTTCTCATGGACGTGGTACTGCATGCCACCGGCAACACCATCGGTGACACCGTCGAACTGCCGCTCCCCTATGCGGGCAACACGTGGGTGGTGTGGGACCGGTCCGCTGCGAGAGTGGATACGACACTCGGTGGGTTGCCATTGCGGCGCGAGGACGAGGGCTACCCCATCCGCGTCGCCGAAGCCCGCATCGCCGTGGGGTGGTGGCTGGTCGGTGCGGCCCGGGCCATGCTGTCGCTCGCCCGTCAACATGCGCTGGACCGGGTGCAGTTCGGCCGGCCCGTCGCATCGTTCCAAGCGATCCGGCACCGGCTGGCCGAGACCCTTGTCGCCATCGAAGGCGCCGAAGCGACCCTGGCCCTGCCGATCACGGAGAGCGCGGACCTGGTCGCGCTCCTCGCCAAGGCTGCGGCCGGCAAGGCGGCACTGACCGCGGCGAAGAACTGTCAGCAGGTGCTCGCCGGCATCGGTTTCACCGCGGAACACGATCTGCATCACCACGTGAAACGCGTACTCGTGCTCGACGGATTATTGGGCAGCTCAAGAGAACTCACCAAGAAAGCCGGCGGCGGACTCCGGGCTCGAGGTTCAGCGCCGCGGCTGGCTCAGCTGTAGTGAGTTGATCCTGCACCCTGGGCCTCCCCTACTCGGCATTTCGCACCACCGCCGCAGAGTCAACGCAGTCGCTCACCTTGGCAGGCCGAGCACCCGCTGGGCGATGATGTTGCGCTGGATTTCCGAGGTGCCGCCGGCGATGGTGCCGGCGAAGCTGCGGACGTAGCGGTCGAACCAGCTCCCGGCATGCGGGTCGAGGTTCAGCGGCACGTGCGGCGAGGTCATCGCCGGATGGACGAGTGCGTCGGCGCCGGCGATGTCCATCGCGAGCTCGGATGCGGTCTGTACCGCTTCCGAGCCCAGGAGTTTCAGCACCGACATCCGCGCCACATCTTCCTCGCCCCGTGCGGCGCGCGCCAGCGCCGCGGATCCGAGCAGGCGCAGTGACTGGTTGTCCATGATCAGGGTGGCGAACCGGGAGCGATCCCGCTCGGTCTCCGGCGCGAGGTCCTCGACGAAGTCCTGCAGCCGGTCGGCGAATCCCATCCACAACATCGTGCGCTCGTGACCGAGTGAGCCATTGGCGACCCGCCAGCCCTCGTTCAGCGGCCCGAGAAGGTTCTCGACGGGGACCCGAGCGTCGGTGAAGAACACTTCGTTGAAGTCGAGATCGTCGACGTCGCAAGCGGAGGCGAACGGCCGCCGCACCACACCCTCGGTGTCGGTCGGTACCAGCAGCACGCTGATGCCCTTGTGCTTGGGTGCGTCCGGGTCGGTACGGACGAAGGCCAAGATGACGTCCGCATCGTGCGCGCCGGAGGTCCACACCTTCTGCCCGTTGAGCACGAAGTGGTCCCCGTCGCGGACCGCACGCGTGGAAACGGACGCGAGATCGGACCCCGCGCCGGGCTCGCTCATCCCCAGCGCGGCCGTCATCTCGGCACGAAGAATCGGTACAGCCCAACGCTGTTTTTGTTCCGGAGTGCCGAACGTCAACAGCGACGCCGCGATGATGCCGACGCCCTGCGGGTTGAAGCTGTGATGGATCCGGCGCTTGGACATCTCCTCCTGGTGCACGTACTGCTGCAGCAGGGTGGCGTTGCGTCCGCCGAACTCGGGCGGATTGCCGGGTAGCAGCCAGCCGTTGTCGAACAGCAGGCATTGCCACCGGCGCGCCCAGTCCGGGATGTGCGCGGTCGACCGTGGCCGTTCGACGGACTCCGCCTCCGAAGGCAGATTCGCTTCCAGAAAGCCGATGAACTCCGATCGGAAGGCCTCGACATCCGCATCGAACGTCAACTGCATCTCAGCAAACCCCTTCCAGCAACCAGCACTTGAGAATACCATTCTCTTCATGGGACAGTTACAATCTCTGACACGGAGCATGAGAAGGCCCGTGGCGAGCAGTTACCAGGCCCTTCTCAGGTACAGTTCATGCATGTTCTCCGCTGATGACATGGGTGCGCTGTGACCAGCCCGACGGAAGATCCGGCCTGGAAGCAGCGCGCCGTCGAACGCTCCATCAAGACGGCGAAACTCCGGGCGGCCCAGCGAGTCCAACGATTCCTGGACGCGGCTCAGTCGATCATCATCGAAAAGGGCAGCACGGACTTCACCGTCCAGGAGGTCGTCGACCGCTCGCGACAGTCATTGCGGAGCTTCTACCTGCAGTTCGACGGCAAGCATGAACTCCTCCTGGCGCTGTTCGAAGACGCGCTGAGCCGTTCGGCCGACCAGATCCGGGCCGCCACCGAGGGCGAGACCGACCCGCTGCAGCGGCTGAAGGTCGCCATCGAACTGCTCTACGAACTGTGCCGACCGGACCCGGCGGCGAAGCGCCCGTTGTTCACCGACTTCGCGCCCCGCCTGCTCGTCACCCACCCGGCCGAGGTGAAGATCGCCCATGCACCATTGCTGGCGCTGCTCACCGAATTGATGGAAAGTGCCAGCGCCGCAGGCGAACTGCGCTCGACCGTCAACCCTCGACGCATGGCGGCGATGGCCATGCAGACGGTGATGTTCATCGCGCAGTCCAGCGGTGGCGCCGACGATGCAACCACGCACCCCATCGCCACCGACGAAGTCTGGGACTTCGTCGCGAACGGATTTGCGGCGCAAAAGTGAGAATAGGGTTCTCGCTTTCAAGAATTTGACTTACACTGCGTAGGTGCCCGACCTGTGGACCGATCTTCTCGATTGTCTGAATCTGGCTCCGCAGTCGCCTGACGACGCCGGCCACTTCACCGGACGTAACCAAACGCTGGAGTACCACCGGGTTTTCGGCGGCCAGCTACTCGGACAGTTCGTCCGCGCGGCCGGCCTGGCTACACCCGACAAGGCGATCAAATCCATCCATACGGTGTTTCCCCGTGAGGGTCGTGCCGACGAGCCGGTCACCTACCAGGTGACGCGCCACCACGAAGGCCGCTCGTTCGCGACGCTGTCGCTCGTCGCCTCGCAGAGCAAGGGCGCGATCGCGACCGCGTCGGTCTCGATGCACGCCCCTGAAGACGGACACGATCAGCAGTTCGTCGACGACGTCCCAACCGTTCTGGGACCCGAGTACGAGGCAACGATCGATCTGATCCCCTGGGAGACCCGCTCCGCCGACAGTCTCGACACGACCGCGGTCGGCCCGGCCGAGTACTCGCTCTGGATGCGCACCCCCGCCGTCGACACCGAACTCGCCCCGGCCCTGGCCGCGTACGCCACCGACCTGACGTTGATCGGCACCGCCATCCGGCCCCTGGACGGTGTGAGCCAGCGCGGCAACGGAACCGCCTTCACGTCCGCGGTGACATCACACACCCTGTGGTTCCATCGCCCGTTCCGCACCGATGACTGGCTGCTGCTGCGTCAGCACAGCCCGCTGGCAGCGCAGGGTCGCTGCTTCGGTCGCGGCGACATCCTGACTGCCGGGGGCACTCTGGTCGCCTCCTATGCGCAGGAAGCTCTACTCCGGCTCTAGTGCCGGTCCCGACAAACGGTAAATATCCACTGCAAGTGAGGAATTGAGGCATCACATGACCGGAAGAGTCGAAGGCAAGGTCGCGTTCATCACCGGAGCGGCCCGCGGCCAGGGTCGCGCGCACGCGCTCTTGCAAGCCTCGGAGGGCGCCGACATCATCGCGGTCGACATCTGCGGGCCGATCAGGCCGGGCGAAGAGTCCGCCATCCCGCCGTCGTCGCCCGAAGATCTCGCCCAGACCGCAGAGTTGGTCAAGGGCCTCGGCCGCCGGGTTTTCACCGCACAGGTCGATGTGCGCGATTACGACGCGCTGAAGTCCGCGGTGGATGCAGGAGTCGAAGAACTCGGACGTCTCGACACCATCATCGCCAACGCCGGCATCGGCAACGGTGGCAACCTGTTGCACGAAACCAGCATGCTGGACTGGGATGAGATGATCGACACCAACCTCTCAGGCGTCTGGAAGACCGTGAAAGCGGCTGTGCCACATATCATCGCCGGCGGACGTGGCGGATCCATCGTGCTCACCAGTTCGGTCGGAGGATTGAAGGCATACCCGATGTGCGGCAACTACGTGGCCGCCAAACACGGAGTCGTCGGCCTCATGCGGGGATTCGCGGTCGAATTGGGATCCCACAACATCCGCGTCAACTCCGTGCACCCCACCCACGTCGCGACCGACATGTTGCACAACGAGGGCACCTTCAAGATGTTCCGGCCCGACCTGGAGAACCCGGGTGCCGACGACATGGCGCCCATCTGCCAGATGTTCCACACCCTGCCGATTCCGTGGGTCTACGCCGAGGACATCGCCAATGCGGCGCTCTTCCTGACTTCCGACGACGCCCGCTACATCACCGGTGTCACGCTGCCGGTCGATGCCGGTAGCTGCCTGAAGTAGGCATTCGCGAGGGTCCGGACAATGACGTCCGACGCCGTACTGGTCACCGGCGCCTTCGGCCTGGTGGGCGGGCAGACCGTACAGCGGGTCGCGGCGTGTGGCCGGCCGGTGGTGGCAACCAGCCGCGACTCGAAGGCCAATCGCAAAGCGGCACGGCACTTTCCGCCCAACGTCACGGTCTATTGGGCCGACCTGACCGATGCCGAAGCCACCCGGCAGATGATCGTGGCGGTGGCACCTGCCGCCATCATCCATCTCGCGGCCGTCATCCCGCCCGACATCTACCGCAGCCCAGGACTGGCCCGTCGCGTCAACGTCGAGGCCACCGGCACCGTCGTCCGCTCCGCGGAAGAACTGCCGCACCGCCCACGTTTCGTCCACGCGTCGAGCATGGGCGTGTACGGCCCACGCAATCCACATCGCTGTCACGAGTTGCTGCGTACCGACACTCCCCTGCGGCCGTTCGAAACCTACGGGCGCCAGAAGGCCGAAGCCGAACAGATCGTGCGCTCCTCGCAGCTGCACTGGACCATACTGCGACTCGGGGGCGTACTGAGCCACGAGCCCGGCGCGATGGGGAGGGGACCGGACAATGCCTACTTTTCGAGTCTGCTACCCACCGACAGCCGACTGCACACCATCGACGCGCGTGATGCGGCGTGGGCGCTGGCCGCAGCCACGACGGCGGACGTCGTCGGTGAGACCTTGTTGGTCGCAGGCGACGAATCCCACAAGATCCTCAATGGCGAAGTCAGTGCGGCGATGATGCGAGCCGCAGGGCTGGGCGGCACGCCGCCGCCAGGCCGGCCCGGCAATCCCGACAGCGATGACGACTGGTATCCGGCCGCCGACTGGATGGACACCAGCAGAGCGCAAGAAGCCCTCGGCTTCCAACATATTTCGTGGGAGCAGATGATCGCCGACTACCGGCGGGAAGTCGGCTGGGCCCACTATCCCCTGCGCTTGGCCGCACCTCTGGCTCGAGCGGTCATGAAGCGCAACGACGCGTTTCGTGGCCAACCTGGCCGATATACCGACCGTGGACTGCCATTCGCGCCAGATGGGGCGAACCGCTGGTCGACGGCTAACGGCCCCGAAGCCACCGGCCCGCGGCATCACGGATACGCGGCGAGATCCGTAACGAGAAAACACCATTGAAGACATCTTCACGCAGCCGGGTCAGCTTCGACGTCTTGATCCGCCACTGACCGTCGGACTTCTCATACGTCTCGTGATAGTGGCCGTAACCCTGCAGGTTCACTCCCGGCGCCAGCCGCACCACGTCGTTCAGCGCCCAGATCCCCGTCGCGGTCGACGGTGATGTCAGTTCGATCTCCGGAGTGTGGACCTGATGCACGGTCGGTTGCGATGGCTTGCCCAGCGTACGCTGCAGGAAGGCCACGAATTCGTCTGCACCGCTGATGATCTTGCCGCCCGCCTGGCTGGTGTCACTGACGAAGTCGTCGGCGAAAAGGCCCCGCCAGGCCACCCAGTCCTTGGTATCCAGCAAGCGGCAGTACCGGGCTTTCAACTGCTTGATGGCTTCGACGTCGGCCCAGGCGGCCGGGTCGGTGACGCATTCACCAGACATAGCTGACAACGATCGCACCGAACAGCGCCACGAGCCAGCCGTCGGTGGCCAGCCGGAGCCACAATGGTGCGGTCCGCACCTCCATGAACTCCTGAATGATGAGGCGGGTCTTGATGACCGCCAGCGCCAGCACCCCGAGGGTTATCGGTGTGCTCGCCGCGACCGGCTGGGCGTGATGAGCAGGGGCCAGGAACCAGGACACCACCGTGATCGCCGATAGTCCGGCCCAGACGGCGGTGGTGCGTACGGCAGCAGTCATCTCACCTCATCACGTAGAGCAGCGCGAAGATGACGACCCAGAGCAGGTCGACCATGTGCCAGTAGGTCGCTCCGGTCTCGACCGGTCCGACTCGTCTGCGATGGCGCAGTTCGAAGTAGGACACACCGAGGAACACCAGGCCGATGGCGACGTGAAACAGGTGCACGCCGGTGAGCATGTAGTAGTACATGAAGAAGTTGTTGCTCGGAAAGGTTTGTCCCTGAGCGATTTTCGCTGACCACTCGTAGGCCTTGATAACCATGAACACGAGCCCGCACAACCCACCGCCGACGATCATCGTCCGGGCCCGCTCGAATTCGCCGGCGCGGGTCAGCTGCACGGCCCGCGCCACGAACCACGAACTGGCCAGCAGCACCAGGGTGTTCACGACACCGATGTTCAGGCTCAGATGCCGCTGCGACTCGATGAACAGGTCCCGCTCCTGGTGGCGGGAGACCATGAAGATGACGAAGTAGCTGCCGAAGATCACGAAGTCGCCCAGAACGAAGACCCAGAGGTCCTTGTTGGCGGGCAGGTGCCTCGGCACCGAGGGAGCCGAGGTAGCCGACCTAGCAGTCATGGTTCAGTCCTGGATCTGTTCATTCGGGGACTGCTTCTCGATGGCTGTGTAAAGCAGGCGGATCATGCAGAACTCCCACACCACGAAAACCACCGTGCCGAGATAGAAGCTGATGGAACCGTTCCAGGCCAGGGGCCCGGACCGGAAGACGAACACCGGGCTGGCGAGCAATTCGGTGACGATCATCCAAATGGACATATAGGCAAGCCATTTCGGCAAGATGTCGTTACGGTCGAGGAAGATCGCCAGCGCCAGCACCATGTTCTGAGTGCAGAAGCACCCGAGCGAGCCGACGAACGACAGCAGGCACCAGTCGTACAGCATGACCATGATCTGCGGGTCGCGGTCGGGTCGTAGCGCCGCCGCCACGAACGCGAACGCCGGAATCAGACAGCCCGGCAGGCCGCCGACCACCAGTGCGCCGATATACGCATACGCGAACACGGGACTGACCGACATCCGCTTCATCTGCAGCGCGATCAGTCCATTCGCAACGCTGGCGAAACCGATGAAGAACATCAGCAAGGCGAAGCCGATCCGGATGGTCAGCGAGTGATCGACGAAGAACTGCACGATCTGGGTCTGCGTGATGTCGGGCCGCGGCGGTGGCATCACGCGGGTCAGCACCACGAAGATGAGCCCGAAGATGTTGTAGAAGACCGGGATGGTCCACCACGCGATCCATTGGTCGATTTTCGGCTTCCGCGTCCACGCCGGCGCCGTCCACACCGGGGCCACCGTCATGGTTCCCTGGCCTGGGCACTGATTGCCGACCGCACCACCGCGAACATGACGACGAGATAGAGGACGAAAGCGCCCAGCCGCAGCCAGAACGACACGGCACCGTTCCAGGCCAGTGGACCGTCAGTGACGAGCACCGCGCACACCGCAGGTGTCATGGCCGCCGCGGTGAGTACGTTGAAGCCGGCGACCCAGCGTGGGAAGACCGGTACCGGTCGACGATCGAGATAAACCGCCAGTCCCAGAGCGAGATTCATCACGACGACCGCACCCACCGGCGCGGTGAACACGAGCCAGGCCATGTCGTTGAGCAGCAGGATCAGCTGCGGGTCCCGCCCGGGCCGGTAGGCCGCGATCAGCCAGAAGATGTCGGCGATGGCGAACAGCGTCGCGCCGGTCGCGGCGGCTCCGAGGTAGCTGTACGCCAAGACGTGGCTGGGCAACGACATTCGCTTCATCTGCACGGCGATCGTCATGAAGAACGGGATCAGCATGATCGCGCACAGGTTGAACGTCACCATCGAGAACCGGATGGCCGCCGTGTGTTGCGCGTAGAAGTCGGCGACCTGCACGGCGGTCATGCTCGGCGGCATCGGCGGCAGGAAACCGGGAAAGGCGACGAACGCCATCGCCATGATGGCGCCGAAAAGCGGCACCAGCCATAGGCTTATCCATTGGGGCCGTAAGTCCACCCGGACTCCCTCCATCCACCAACCGGTTGCCGATCGGCTACTTCGGACGGTAGCCGATCGGCAACCTTGCGGTCAATGCTCCGCTACGCTTTGACGTGTGGGGAGATTCAGCGACATCACACGCAGCGCGGCACAGACCCGTGTGCTCGATGCCGCGCTGGCCCTGATCGCAGAGCACGGCGTCAGCGGCACGTCGCTGCAGATGATCGCCGACGCCATGGGCGTGACCAAAGCCGCTGTCTACAAGCAGTTCAAGACCAAGGAAGAGATCGTCGTCGCCATCACCGAGCGCGAACTCGGCAAGTTGGAGGACGCGCTGGACGCCGCCGAGGCCACCGGCCAGGCCACCCAGGCCCGGGACGTGTTGTTGGGCAGGGTCATCGACCTGGCCATCGACCGCCGTGGCGCGCTCAACGTGCTGGAATTCGACCCGGTGATCATCCGCCTGCAGGCCGAACACGAACCGTTTCAGCGGTTCGTCGAGCGCCTCTACGGCGCACTCCTGGGCACCGACGACAGTGTCGCAGCCAGGCTGCACGCCGCGATGTTGTCGAGCGCGATCAGCGTGGCGGTGATGCACCCGTTGGTCGCGGACATCGACGACGACACCCTGCGCACGCAACTCCTGGAGATGACGCGACGAATGCTCGGTCTCTAGGGTTCGCCGCCGAACAGTCGTTCCGCGGCCGAGTACGGGTCGTCGTCGCCGTTCGCGACCGCGGCGGCGAGCCGATCGAGGTCGGCGTGGTTGTGCAGACGGGTCAGCGCCAGCGACAGAATCTGCGCGCGGGCACGGGCGGCCCGCCGGCCCGGGCTGTCGGCGCGGTGATGCGCATCGATCGCTTCGACCAGCTCGGGCAATCCTTTACCCTGCGCGGCAACGAGTTTGAGGATCGGCGCCGCGGTCTCGGCATGTAGATCACGCACCGTCTGATCGGCGCCGTCCCGATCAGCCTTGTTCACGACGACGATGTCGGCGACTTCGAGCAACCCGGCCTTGGCAGCCTGGACCGCATCGCCGGCACCGGGGTTGAGGATCACGATCGTCGGGTCCGCGATGGCGGCGACCTCGACTTCCGATTGCCCCACGCCCACGGTTTCGAGCACGATCAGGTCATAGGCCAACGCCGCGAGCACCCGGATGGCCGCCGGCACCGCGGCGGCCAGACCGCCGAGATGACCGCGGGTGGCGACCGACCGGATCAACACGTCCGGATCGTTGATGTGGGCGGCCATCCGGATCCGGTCACCCAGCAATGCGCCACCGCTGTAGGGCGAAGACGGGTCGACGGCCAGCACCGCCACCCGCATCCCCTGCTCTCGGTACGCACCGACGAGCGCTCCGACGGTCGTCGACTTGCCGGCGCCGGGGGGCCCGGTGATACCCAGCACCCGTGGCGGGGACGCGGTGCCGAGGGCGTCGAGAACCTCACTCCGGCGCGGACTCTCGACCAGGCTCAGCAGCCGTCCGGCGGCGCGGAGGGAACCGCCGCGGGCCGCCGCGATGAGCTCATCGACCGTCATCGTCCGAACTCTATCCGACCCACCCCCTTGATTGAGAATGTTATTCTCCAATGAAGAGAGTATTCCTTGCACGAAGGGTAGGCGGTATGGAGATCAGCGGAAGTTCGGCCATCGTCGTCGGGGGCACCGGCGGACTCGGCGAAGCGACAGTGCGGCGCCTCGTCACCGCGGGCGCGAAGGTCGTGGTCGCCGACGTCGCCGACGACAAGGGCAAGGCGCTGCAGGACGAGTTGGGCATCCGCTACGTCCACACCGACGCCACCTCGGAGGAGTCGGTGCAAGCCGCCATTGCGGAAGCTGAATCGCTTGGCCCGCTCCGTATTTCGGTCGACACACACGGTGGTCCCGCGGCCGGCGGACGCCTGATCGGCAAGGACGGCTCGCCGCTCGGACTGGACGGCTTCGAGACGACCATCAAGTTCTATCTGACCGCGGTGTTCAATGTGATGCGCCTGGCGGCGGCCGCGATCGCCAAGACCGATCCGCTCGAGGAAGGCGCCCGCGGCGTCATCATCAACACCGCGTCCATCGCCGGCATGGAGGGCCAGATCGGCCAGCTGCCCTACTCCGCCGCCAAGGGCGGCGTGCTCGGCATGACGCTGGTCGCCGCGCGCGACCTGTCTCCGCTCGGCATCCGGGTCGTCAGCATCGCGCCCGGCACCATCAGCACGCCCGCCTACGGTCAGTCGGCCGACCAACTCGAGAAGTACTGGGCCCCGCAGATCCCGTTCCCCAAGCGTATGGGCCGCTCGACGGAGTACGCGCAGCTGGCCCAGAGCATCATCGAGAATGACTATCTCAACGGCGAGGTCATCCGGCTCGACGGCGCGCTGCGCTTCCCGCCGCGGTAGCCCGAGCACCACTTGCGCGAGCAGGCGCGAAACTGTCATCTCCCACGGGAGAATTCGACAGTTTTGCGCCTGCTCGCGGTGGTCGGTGACTAGTGTCCTGAGTCGTTAATTCACCTTCTCTTGTTAGGGTGGGTCATGCCCTCGCCCCACGCTGTCGAGATTGTGTTGACCGATGACGAGCGTGCGGAGTTGGTGGGCTGGACGCGTCGGCGCACCAGTGCCGCGGGTCTGGCGCTTCGGGCCAGGATTGTGCTGGCCGCTGCCGACGGCGGCACCAATGTGGAGTTGGCTGATCGCCTAGAGCTCGATCGGGGCACGATCCGTAAGTGGCGCAACAGGTTTGTCGAGCTGCGCTTGGACGGGCTGCTCGATGAGCCCCGGCCAGGTCGGCCACGGGTGGTCGGTGACGAGCAGATCAAGGAGTTGATCACCACGACCCTGGAGACCACTCCGCCGCAGGCCACGCACTGGTCGACCCGGTCGATGGCCGAGCATCTCGGACTGTCGCAATCGATGGTCTCGCGGGTGTGGCGGGCATTCGGGCTGGCGCCGCACAAGCAGGACTCGTGGAAGCTGTCCAAGGACCCGCTGTTCGTGGAAAAGGTCCGTGACGTGGTGGGCCTGTACCTGGATCCGCCCGAACGGGCGGTGGTGCTGTGCGTGGATGAGAAAACCCAGATCCAAGCCCTCAACCGCACCCAGCCGGTGTTCCCGATGCTGCCGGGAACCCCAGCGCGAGCCAGCCACGATTACGTCCGCCACGGCACCTCAAGCCTGTATGCGGCACTAGATCTGGCCTCGGGCAAGGTCATTGGGTCCTTACATGCCCGGCACCGGTCCCAGGAGTTTCTGGCGTTCCTGAAAAAGATCGATGCCAATGTCCCGGCAGACCTCGATTGTCACGTCGTGCTCGACAACGCCTCGACCCACAAAACCCCGGCCGTCAAACGCTGGCTGCTGGCCCATCCACGTTTCACGCTGCACTTCACCCCGACCAGCTCCTCATGGCTCAACCTCGTCGAGCGCTGGTTCGCCGAACTGACCACCAAGAAACTGCGCCGCGGCACCCACACCTCAGTACGTCAGCTCAACACCGACATCCGTGCCTGGATCGACACCTGGAACGACAACCCCCGCCCCTACGTGTGGACCAAGACCGCCGACCAAATCATCGAATCCATCGCCAACTACTGCAGACGAATTAACGACTCAGGACACTAGCCCTTGGCGATCAGCCCGTCGACGATCTTGTTGAAGTCGGCGGTGCCGAACGACACGTACTCGGCCAGATTCGCGTAGTCGAGCGACGCCATCACCGAACGTTCCAACTGGATGTTCATCAAGCGCTTGGTGGCCTCGACGGCCTGCTTCGGCAGCTCGGCGAGCTGCTTGGCACAGGCGATGGCCTCGGCCACCGGATCAGCGACGACGTGATTGGCCAAGCCGAGCTCCAGGGCACGGGCCGCCTTGATGCGCACGCCCGTCAAGGCAAACTCCTTGGCCTGCAACAGGCTTATCTGCGAACCCCAGACCAACGGGCCGCCGTCGGCCGCGACGAGCCCGATCTGCACGTGCGGGTCGGCGAAGAACGCGTTCTCGGCCATGTAGACGATGTCCGACAGCGCGGCCAGGCTGCACCCCAGGCCGACGGCCGGACCGTTCACCGCGGCGATCACCGGGATGCGGCAGCGGACCATCCCGATGACGAGGTCCCGGCCGTGCTTGATGGTCTTCTGCCGCAAGGCTTCATCGCTGCGCAGCTCGTCGAGATAGTTGAAGTCACCGCCCGCCGAGAAGGCGCGGCCGGCACCGGTGATCACCGCGGCGCGCGCGTCGGCGTCCTCGTTGAGTGCCTCCCAGATACTCGCCAGGCCGACGTGCAGCGCGTCGTTGACCGCGTTGAGCTCCTCCGGGCGGTTCAGTGTGATGATCCGCAGCGGACCCTCGGCGCGGACGTCGATTTCGGTTGGCATGCCGTACAAGTCAGTTCCTTCCGTTCTTCGCGCAAGCGCTCATCACAATCCCAAACCCAAGATGCGTTGCGCGATGATGTTCTTCTGTATCTGCGAGGTGCCGCCCATGACGCTCTGTGCGCGGCTGTACATGTAGGCGCCGAACAGCTCGGGATCGCTGGTCCCCACGGTCGCCAGTGCCGCGTGGCCGACGGACTGTTCGGTCCACGTCATGAGCAGCTTGTCGAGTGATCCGTTCGGGCCGTGAGTGATCCCGTCGAGCTGCTCGGACAACCGCCTACGCACGTGCAGACGCAGCATCTCGGTCTGCACCCAGGCCCAGGACAGCGCTTCCGGCGGTGTGCCGTCGACCCGGGCCGCCAACTGCCGCACCAATTTTCCATACCGCGCCGAGAACCCCAACGTCGAGGGCTCGCGCTCGTGGCTGACGACCGTCATCGCCAGCTTCCAGCCCTCCCCCGGCGCGCCGACCATGTTCTCCACGGGCACGCGCGCGCCGTCGAACAACACCTGGCCGAATTCCTTGGTGACACCGCTGATCATCTTCAACGGCCGCTGCTCGATGCCCGGCTGGTGCATCGACACGATGAACGCGGAGATGCCTTTATGTTTGGCCACGTCCTTGTCGGTGCGGGCCAGCACCAGACACCAGTCGGCCACATCGGAATAACTCGTCCAGACCTTGTGTCCGCGGATGACGTAGGTATTGGGGTCGTCGCCACACTGGGTGGCCGTGGTGGTCAGCGACGCGAGGTCAGAACCCGCACCGGGCTCCGAGAACCCCTGGCACCAGCGCTCGGTGCCGTTGATCATCCCCGGCAGAAACCGTTGCTGCAGTTCCTTACTGCCGTGATGGCCCAGGCCCACCACGAGGTAGCCAAGGCTCGGCCGCGCCGGCGCACCCGCCTTCGCGATCTCCTCGTCGACGATCACGTCGTACACCGGCGGCAGCTCCTGCCCTCCGAATTCCTTCGGCCACGACGTGCCGAAGAAGCCGGCGCCGTAGAGCGCGCGGTGCCAATCACCTTGGGCGGCCCAGTATTCGTCGCCCGAGGTCGGGAACTTACCCTTCTGCTCGGTCAGCCACGCGCGAAGCCGGTCCCGAAAGGCGGCTTCCTCCGGCGAATCACGAAAGTCCAATGGTCAGCTCCTCCAACTTGGCGGGCCACAGTTCGGTGGCCGTCAGTACACGGCGCAGATACACGTGCGCAAGGCATTCCCAGGTGTTGCCGATCCCGCCGTGCACCTGGATCGACGTCTCGCACACCGTCGATGCCGCACGCGCACAGTAGATCTTGGCGATGCGTGCCGCCTCGACCGCTTCCGCAGCGGGCAGCGCGTCGACGGCCCAGGCCGCGTGCCGCAGCACGCTGGTCGATCCCTCGATGAGCGCGAGGCTTTCCGCCAGCAGATGTGCGACGGCCTGGTAGGCACCGATGGCCGCACCGTATTGTTCGCGCACCTTGGCGTAGTCGACGGCCAGCGCGTGCGCCCCGCGCGCGGCACCGACGAGGTCGGCGCACGTGACGGTGAGGGCGAGTGCCTGCCAGCGGCCGGCATCCTCGGCGGACAGTTCGCTCAACTCGGGCGGCGATTCGGCCACCCCCGCAACGCATCCCGTCAGGTCGACCGAATCCGGCCGCCCGCCTGCCACCCCGGGCTCACGGCCGAGTACACGCCTGAGCTCATCGACGAGGACCGGACCCAGGAACGGCACGTCCACGAGTCCCCGGGCGAATTCCTCGGCGACGACGGCGACCTCGACGCCGGAGGCCCCGTCGGACCGCAGGGTGCGAAAGCCTGTGCTGTCGACGGCCTTCTCCAGTTGCGCAACACGATTCGCGTCGTCGAGATCGGCGACGGAGTGCAGGCCGAAGTCAGCGGCCAATTCAGCTGCTGATTCGGCGAGTTGCCGTTGTTCGGCGGTCAGACGGACGTCCACAGGCGCTCCTTGAGCACTCGGCGCAACACCTTCCCGGAAGGCAGCCGCGGGATTTCGGGTACGAACACAACACGGCTCGGCCGCTTGTAGGAGGCCAGCCTGCCGGCGACCAAGTCGATCAATTCGCCTTCGGAGACAGCGGCGTTCGTGGATACCGCAGCCACCACCGTCTCACCGTCGCGGGGGTCGGGCAGCCCGAACACCGCACAGTCGGCCACGGCCGGATGCGAGTGCAGGACCGTCTCGATCTCGGCGGGTGCCACCTGGAAACCGCGCACTTTGATCATCTCTTTGCGGCGGTCGGTGATCCGCAGCCGCCCTGCCGCATCGAGATGTCCGATATCGCCGGTGTGGAACCAGCCGTCGACGATGACCGTCGAAGTTTCCGCCGCGGGCAGGTAGCCGGCCATCACTGCCTCCGAGCGCACCTGAATCTCACCTGCCTCCCCGATGCGTACGTCGACGCCGGCGACCGGCCTGCCGACGGTGTCCAGCTGTCCGCCGCTGAGGTCATCGCAGGCAATGACAACCAATTCAGTTGCCCCATATGCGGTTACCCAGCCCACGCCGGTCCGGCGCGTCACCTCCTCGGCGACGGAGACGGTCACGGGCGTGGCGCACCACATGAGGTACCGCAGCGACGAGAGGTCGTAGGTTTCCAGCCGTGGGTGAGCCGCGAGGGCCAAAGCGATCGGCGCCACGGTCATTTCGATGGTGATCCGGTCGGATTCGATGTGGTGCAACATGGTGTCGACGTCGAATCGCGGGTGCAGTCGGAGCCAGGCACCGGTGTCCAGAACGGTCATGATGTTCAGCAGGCCGAGGATGTGCGACGGTGGAGTCATCACCTGCAGGCGGTCCGCGGCAGACAGCCCGAGCGCGGCACGCCACTGCCGCACTGCCGCGGCCAGCCCTCGGTGCGTGTGGCGAACCGCCTTGGGCATCCCGGTGGTGCCGGAGCTGAAGGCGAGCACGGCATCGGAATCCAGCGCGGGTGCGACGGCGGAAGGGTCCCCGGCGACGATGGGCTCGTCGAGATGCACCATCGGCATCAATTGCGCCAGCACCGTGTTGTCACCGATCGCGTACGACGGCCCCGTCAGCGCCAGCGCGTGCTCAACCTCGGCCTGGCGCCACGACGGGCTGAGCAGCACCGCGGCCGCGCCCAGGCGCCAGATCGCGTGCAGCGCGACCACGAATTCCGGGCGGGTCGAGGACATCAGCGCGACGCGGTCGCCGGCACCGACGCCACGAGCCGCCAAGACGGTGGCCAGCCCGCCGGCGAGAGCGTCGAGCTCCCCCCGGCTGTACTCCCGCTGATCGAAGGCGAGCACCGCACCGTCAGCCACGTCGCGCCCGCCCCTTTCTCGGTAGTGAGAGGATTTCCGGTTGATACCGAGAATCATATTCTCCTATAGTTAGAACGACAATACGCGACGATAGGACAACGATGGGGCCAGCCTCGACAACGGCTCAGACCGGCACGGACGCGGGCACGGGCACGATCACCATCTACCTGGACCGGCAGAAAGTCTCGGTCGACCGCGTCGGCGACGAGACACTCCTGGACAGCGCGCGGCGGGCCGGACTGGCCCCACCGTTCTCGTGCGAAGCCGGCAACTGCGGGACCTGCATCGCCAAGCTCACCGAGGGCAGCGCGACCATGCGCAACAACGAGGCCCTCGATGACGACGAAGTCGCAGAAGGCTACGTGTTGACCTGCCAGGCGGTCCCGGACACCGGCTCGGTGACCGTGGTCTACGACGATTGAGCCGGGGGAGGCCGGTACTGCGGCCGATAGCCGGCGATCCGGATCGGGCTGCCGACCAGACGGAAATCTCCTGCAGCCACGACCATTTCAGGTGTGGCCTCCAGCGCCTCGGGTAGCGTCCGGACCGCGGCCGCGGGAATCCCGAGTGACTGCAGCCGCTTCTCCCACCCTGCGGCGGTATCGGTGGACAGCGCCTTCTCGACCACCGCGAGCACCTCGTCCCGGCGTCCGGACCGTTCGGCCATGGTGGCGAACGGAATCGGATCGCCGCCGATACCCGCCTCCCCCACGAACGATTTCCAGAAACCATCGTGGGTGATGAACAACGCCAGGTAGCCGTCCGCGGTCGCAAAGAGCTGCGCCGGGACGTAGAACGAATGCGCGCCGTTCGGATGGCGGCGAGGATGCTTGCCGTCGTTGAGGTACGCAGCCCCATGGTAATTCAGCTGCGACAGCATCACATCGCGCAGGCACACCTCGACCTGACCGCCGCGACCGGACACGATCTGGGCCAGCAGGCCGAGTGCGGCGGCCAGACCCGTGGAATTGTCCGCGGACGAGTAGCCCGGCAACGTCGGCGGTCCGTCGGGGTCGCCGGTCATCGCCGCCACCCCGGTCGCCGCTTGGATGACGTAGTCGAACGCGGGGTCGTCGCCACCGTCCAGCCCGAAGCCCGTCATCGCCACGCAGACGATGCGCTCGTTGAATTCCTTCAGCGCCTCATAGGTCAGCCCCAGCCGGCGGATCACCGACGGCTTCATATTCACCAGCAGCGCATGGGATTCCGCGACAAGCTCGTGAAGCCGCACCTTACCGGCCTCCGACGTCAGGTCCAGATTGATACTGGTCTTGTTGCGGTTGAGGCTGGCGAAGTAGCTGTCGCTGACCTGCCGGGAGAGCTCGCCACCGGGCGGCTCGATCTTGATCACCTCGGCGCCCAGATCTGCCAGCAGCATCGTCGCGTACGGGCCGGCAAGCATGACGCCGACCTCGAGGATGCGGATACCCGCAAGCGGTCCGGTCATGACCGTCACCGTACCTGCTTTGCCAGCTCCGCGATCACGTCCCGCGTGCGATTCTTCGAAGCGATCAGCTCGTCGCGGTTCTCCCCGATCGGCAGCAGCCGTACCGACAGATCCGTGACGCCGGCATCGGCGAACTGCTTGAACCGCTTGAGAATCGACTCTTCGTCACCGGCCGCACACAGGTCGCCGACGCTGCGGGCTTCCCCGCGATCCAGCAGCTTCTGGTAGTTGGGCGACGTCTCCGCCTCGGCGAGGATCCGGTTGGCCCGGTCCTTGGCGGCGTCGATCTCGGAGTTGGCGCACAGCGTGACGGGGATGCCGGCAACGATGCGCGGCGCGGTCCTGCCGGCTTCGGCGGCGGCCTTGTTGATCTTCGGGGCGATGTGCTCGCCGATCGCCCTCTCGTCGGCCATCCACAGCGAGGTGCCGTCCGCCTGCTCGCCGGCGATCTGGAGCATCACGGGACCAAGCGCGGACACCAGCACCGGCATCGGGGTGTCGGCGGCGAGCACCGTCGGGTTGTGCACGGTGAACGAATCATTCTCCACGTCAACAGGTCCCGGTCCGGCGATCGCAGTGTTCAGCACCTGCAGGTAGTCGCGGGTGTAGGCGGCGGGCTTGTCGTAGGGCAGGCCCAGCATGTCGCGCACGATCCAATGGTGCGAGGGCCCGACGCCCAGCGCCAGCCGACCTCCCGACATGGCATGTACCGAAAGCGCCTGGCGGGCAAGGGCGACCGGGTGCTGCGCCTGCAGCGGTACCACCGCCGTGCCGAGCTCGATGCGCGCGGTGTTCGCTGCCATCAGGGCCACCATGGTCAGGCAATCGAAGTCGTTGGGGACCTGCGGCATCCACGCGCTGTCCAGCCCCGCGCTCTCCGCCCACTGGATATCGGAGACCAGCTTGGAGACCTTGCGCGCCATGTCGCCACGCTCGGCCCCGATCATCACACCGAGACGCATCTCAGCCCACCGCACTTTCCGACGTCAGCTTTCGCACTTCCGCCACCAGGGTGTCCAGGCCAGTACCGGTCGGAAATACCGCCGCCGCACCGACTTCCAGCAGTTTCGGCACATCCCCCAGTGGGATGGTGCCGCCCACCACCACGGCGATGTCACCGGCGTCCGCGGCGCGCAGGGCGTCCACGGTCCGGGCCGTCAACGCCAAATGCGCGCCGGACAGGATAGACAGCCCGACGAGGGCGACGTCCTCCTGCAAGGCGATCGACACGATGTCCTCGATCCGCTGCCGGATGCCGGTGTAGATCACCTCGAAGCCGGCGTCCCGCAAGGTTCGGGCGACGATCTTGGCGCCCCGGTCATGTCCGTCCAGGCCCGGCTTGGCCACAAGAACCCGAACTGCCATCAGTTTGCTCCTCGTGTGCGCAGCATCAGAACACCACCGGCTGCCGGAACTCGCCCCACACCGATTTCAACGTCGACACCATTTCTCCCACCGTGCAGTATGCGTTCGCGCAGTCGATGAGGCGATGCATCAGGTTGTCGTCCCCATCGGCCGAACGTGCCAGTGCCGCAAGGGTTTCCTTGACCGCGACGTCGTCGCGCTCGGCCTTGACCTTGGCCAGCCGTTTGAGCTGCTTGTCGCGGCCCTCGGCGTCGAGTTCGTAGGTGGCCAGATCCGGCGCCGGTTCCTCGACGACGAACTTGTTCACCCCGACCACGGGCCGCTCCCCCGACTCCGTTTCCTGGTGGATCTTGAATGCCTCGTCGGCGATCAGACCCTGCAGGTAGCCGTCCTCGATGCAGCGGACCATGCCGCCGTGGGACTCGAGATCGCGCATGATCTCGATGATCTTCTCCTCGGTGGCATCGGTGAGCGCTTCGACGAAATAGGAACCGCCCAACGGATCGGCCACCTTCGCGACGCCGGTCTCGTAGGCCAGGATCTGTTGGGTCCGCAGTGCGAGCGTCGCAGACTCCTCGCTGGGCAGCGCGAACGGCTCGTCCCATGCCGCGGTGAACATGGACTGCACGCCGCCCAATACCGATGCCAGCGCCTCGTAGGCGACGCGGACCAGGTTGTTCTGCGCTTGCGGCGCATACAGGGACGCACCACCGGAAACACAGCCGAAGCGGAACATCGAAGCCTTGTCCGAGCCGGCGCCGTACCGCTCACGCACGATAGTGGCCCAACGGCGCCGTCCGGCACGGTATTTGGCGATCTCCTCGAAGAAGTCGCCGTGGGTGTAGAAGAAGAACGAAATCTGCGGCGCGAACTTGTCGATGGTCATGCGCCCGCGCTCGACGACGGTGTCGCAGTAGGTGACGCCGTCGGCCAGCGTGAACGCCATCTCCTGTACGGCATTGGCGCCCGCATCGCGGAAGTGCGCACCCGCCACCGAGATCGCGTTGAACCTCGGTACCTCGGCGGCACAGAACTCGATGGTGTCGGCGATGAGACGCAGCGACGGCTCGGGCGGCCAGATCCAGGTGCCGCGCGAGGCGTACTCCTTGAGGATGTCGTTCTGGATTGTGCCGGTGAGCTTTTCGCGCGGCACACCCTTCTTCTCCGCAGCGGCGACATAGAAGGCCAGCAGGATGGCCGCGGTGCCGTTGATCGTGAAGCTCGTGCTGATCTTGTCCAGCGGGATGTCGTCGAACAGGACCTCGGCGTCAGCCAAGGTGTCGACGGCGACACCGACACGGCCGACCTCCTCGCCGTATTCCTCGTCGTCGGAGTCGTAGCCGCACTGGGTGGGCAGGTCCAGCGCCACCGAGAGCCCGGTCCCGCCCTGCCCCAGCAGATAGCGGTAGCGCTGATTCGACTCCTCAGCGGTGCCGAAGCCCGAGTACTGGCGGAAGGTCCACAGCTTGCCGCGGTACCCGGACGCGAAATTGCCCCGGGTGAAGGGGAACTCACCCGGCTGGGGCGGATCGACCTGTCGATCCGCGGGTCCGTAGACCGATTTCAGCGGTATTCCGGACGGAGTCTGGCCATCGTTATCCATCAATGGATAACGTACTTGCAAAAAAAGAGAATGCCAATACCATTCCCGGTAACAGCTCCTGAGGAGGATGATGACGGACCGCGCACTCGCCGACAAGACCATGGTGATCTCCGGCGCAAGTAGGGGTATCGGACTCGCGATAGCCATCGCCGCCGCCGGACAGGGCGCCAACGTCGTGCTCCTCGCAAAGACCGCCGAGCCGCACCCCCGGCTGCCCGGCACCGTCTACACGGCCGCCGAAGACATCGAGGCCGCCGGCGGTAAAGCCGCGGCCGTGGTGGGCGACATCCGCTCAGAGGATGACGTCAATCGCGCCGTCGACGTGGCGGTCGAGCGGTTCGGCGGCGTCGACATCTGCGTCAACAACGCGAGTGCCATCGGCGTGGAGCCGACGGAGACGTTGTCCGCCAAGAAGTTCGACCTCATGCAACAGGTCAACATCCGGGGCAGCTTCCTCCTGACGAAGGCCGCCCTGCCACATCTGCGCAAGTCGGACAACGCCCACGTGCTGACCATCGCGCCGCCGTTGAACCTGAGCCCGCGCTGGCTGGGTGCGCACCCCTCGTACACGCTGTCGAAGTACGGGATGACACTGCTGTCCATGGGTTGGGCCGCCGAATACGCCGATGCCGGCATCGCGTTCAACTGCCTGTGGCCCGAGACCTATATCGCCACGTCAGCGGTGGCCAACATGGCCGATGGCACGGCGCTGCTGGACTCGTCGCGCAGCCCCGCGATCATGGGAGACGCGGCAGTCCAGATCGTGACCCGTCGGGCCACCGACTGCACAGGGGGCTGCTTCATCGACGCCGACGTACTCACCGCGGCGGGCCGGGACCTGGCCCCCTACGGCGGCGGAGCCAACCCGATCCCGGATCTGTTCCTCGGTTAGAAGTTCGAGTTGGGGTTGTCGTAGTTGTCGCCGCGAATCCACCGCGACGTCCCCGTGCCACTGCGATCCAGCTTGGGGCCGCAGAACAGGAACAGCCCGTCGGGCGCCTGGGCCATCTGGTTGAACGGCTGATCGCAGGGCGTGCCGAATTCGCGGATACCGACGACGGGCAGCGCCCGGAAGTAGCGCGGCGACAACCCGCGCGCCGAATCACAGAAGACGACCCGACCCCAGTCCGTCGTGGCGAACACGAAGTAGGTGACGTTGTCACAGTCGGCGCCCAGCCCGACAACACGATTGATTCCCGGTACGCACGACGGGTCATCACACCGAACCGGGTCGGCCGACGCAGCCGCCGGCCAGTGCAATCCGAGAAGGGCCAACGCACCCACCGCACACGAAAATCGCCGCATCAGGTGAGCGTACCCTGTCTCCACTCTCCGTTTTCGGTAATACCACTCTCAATAGCGCACAATGTGCATATCAAGACCAGGAGATTGCCCCTGTGAGTACCGTCGACGATGTATCACCCCGCCTGACGACGCTGAAGCAACTGTTCGATCACCTCGGCCTGGCCGAGGCGGATTCCCCCGAAGGCACACTGGCAATGGAACTTCCGGTGACGCAGGCTGTCGTCAACACCAACGGTGGACTACAAGGCGGACTGATCGCCACCATCGCCGACGTCGCCGGCGGCCTCCTGGTCTCGCGGACCTCGTCGTTCGGAAACGGCATCACCACCACGGATCTGCACATCCGCTACCTACGCCGGATCGACACCGGACCGGCTCGCGCGGTGGCCCGGATCGTGCACCAGGGGCGCCGCTCAGCTGTGGTTCAGGTCGAAATCCTCCGCGGCAACGGCGATCTCGCCGCGACGGCAACCGTCAACTTCGCCGCGTTGCAAGCGCCAGTGTGATCAGTCTCCGCCGCGCACCTGGTCCTTGACCGCAGGTACCACGGGCGGTGCGGTGCGCCAGTTCGGCAGACCGTCTTCCTCCAGGCCCACCGGGAATCCGTTCTCGTGCACCTGCGCCCAATGACTGTGATTGAGCTCGTGCAACGTGAAGCAGGCATTCAGGGAGTTGTAGAAGCCCATGTTGTCCTGCGTCTGATTCACCGATTCTTTGATCAGCAGCGCGGCCATGGTCGGCACGGCAGCGATGCGGCGGGCGAATTCCACTGTGCGGTCGGCGAGTTCGTCGGCAGGGAACACCTTGCTCACCATGCCCATGCGGTGAGCCTCGTCCACCGACAGGCTGTCGCCGGTCAGCATCAGCTCTTTCGTCTTGCGGGGACCGAATTCCCACGGGTGCGCGAAGTATTCGACGCCGCACATACCCAAGCGGGTGCCCACCACATCCGCGAAGGTGGTGTCGTCGGCCGCGACGATCAGGTCGCACGCCCACATCAGCATCAGCGAGGCGGCGTAGACATCACCGTGTACCTGGGCGACCGTGATCTTGCGGAGATTGCGCCACCGTCGGGTGTTCTCGAAGTAGTAGTGCCATTCCTGGAGCATCAGCATCTCCGCCCCCTGACGGGTGGCGCCGTTGATCCGGAAGCTCGGGTGCTGGTCGGGACCGGGCATGCGTTCCGCCCGGGACTGCGACGAGCCGAGATCGTGACCGGAGGAGAACATCGGACCCAGGCCGCCGAGAATGACGACCCGTACCGTGTCGTCGGCCTCGGCCTGCAGGAACGCCTCGTGCAGCTCGGTGAGCATGCCACGACTCTGCGCATTGCGGGTGTCCGGACGGTTCAACATGATCCGGGCGATGGTGCCCTCGTCGAGGGTTTCGTACGTGACGTACTTGTACTCGGTCACAGATGGCACCTTTCCTTACTCCGCGAGTAGACGCAAAACTGTCAAGAATTCGCAATATGCGACAGTTTTGCGTCTGCTCGCGAGAAAAACTAGAGAGACAGGATGGTCGCGGAGGCCGTGCCCGGCGCGCCGTACACCTGAGCGAGGCCGACGCGCGGATTACCCGGCACCTGCCGCTCCCCTGCCTCGCCGCGCAGCTGGCGCACCAACTCGTGCATCTGGCGCAGGCCCGATGCCCCGATCGGCTCCCCGTTGGCGATCAATCCGCCATCGGTGTTGATCGGCAGCGACCCGTGAATCTCGGTCGCCCCATCGGCCAGCAACTTCTCCTGCTCGCCGTCGGCGCACAATCCGGTTTCGGCCATGTGGATGACCTCGGCGCCGGCGTCGGTGTCCTGCAGCTGCGCGATGTCGACGTCTTCCGGTCCGATACCGGCGACTTCGTAAGCAGCTTTGGCCGCGTAGACGGTGGGTGAGACATCCTCGTCGAGCGGAGCGGACGTGGCGTGCACCTCGTAGGCACCGTAGGTGCGGGTACGAATCTCGCTGGCGCGCACGTAGACCGGCTTGTCGGTGTAACGGTGGGCGATGTCTGCCCGGCACATGATGACCGCGGCGGCACCCTCGTCGGGTGCGCAGAACATGTACTGGCGCAACGGATAGTTGAGCACCGGCGAGGCCATGATCTCTTCGACGGTGATCTCCTTGCGCCGGAACGCATTCGGGTTCAGGATGCCGTTGCGGAAGTTCTTGTTGGCGACACGCGCCAGCGTCTCCTCGGAGATGCCGTGCTTGTTGATGTAGTGGTTGGCCTTCATCCCGAAGAACTTCGTGGTGACGAACTGACCATTGTTGGCGTACCACTGCGGCAGCGCGAGCTTGGCGGGGTCGTCAGTGAAGGCGCCACGCGGGTGCTTGTCCAGACCGATGGCGATACCGATGTCGTACTTCCCCAGCCGGATGGTGTCGGCGGTCTGTTGTATCGCGCTGGCTGCGGTGGCACAGGCGTTGAACACGTTGGTGAACGTGATGCCCGTCAGCCCCACCAGACGGGTGACCGCATCGGGATTCGACACCTCATAGCTGCCGCCGAAGCCGAACTGGATGTCCTTCCACTCCAGCTTGGCGTCGGTCAGCGCACTCTGGATCGCTTCGGCACCCATCTCCATGGCGGTCTTGTCGAACCGGCCGAACGGGTGGATACCGACACCGATGATCGCTACGTCGTTGCTCATTGCGCCACCGGCTTGAACCAGAACGTGACCAGCTCATCGCCGTCGGCATCGGTGCCGAAGGGCGCCATCGTGAGCTCGACCTCCATGCCGAATTCCAGCTTGGCAGGGTCGTTTTCGGTGAGCCGCCCCTCGACGCGGATCACGTCACCGAGCTGCACGAGCCCGACGCCGAACGGCACGAAATCCTTGCCGGTGGGACCGGCGTACGGTGCGCCGGGCGGGAATCCTTGTGTGGTCCAGGCGATCACCGTGCCGCGGCGAGGCAACAGCACCTCGGACATCTCGGCCTTGCTGCACTTGGGGCACCGGTCCTGGCGCGGGAACGTCGTCGCCGAACAGGCACCGCACCGGCTACCGATCAGCTGCGGCTCCGCGTCCGGCCAGGTGGATATCTCGGGGGCAAGCGCCTTCTGCATCGTCACTCCTAATCGCTCGCTGGGAGGGGTTTGGCTTCTTTGAGCACCAGCGGGGTCGAACCCACACTGAGCGTGCCCGCGCCGGCCTTGGTGACCAGCACCTCCGCCGCGGTGTCGTCGACATAGCGCTTACCCATCACGGTGCCGCTGCACAGCGCGGGATCCGGAGCCACCGCATCGCCGACCTCGGCATCGAGCGCCACCATCGGGGCGCCTCCGCACCGCAGGTCGTCCAGGCTGTCACCGGTACGGACGACGATCACCTGGGTGTCGCACACCTGACTCCGCAGGCGACTACCTGTTTTGACCATGAGAAGCACATTATCAGATAGGAGAACGTCACTTCCCAGAAGTCAGTGAGTACCTTATCGGCAGGTGCTTGAGGCCGCCGACGAAGACGGTCGCGACGTGCTGTGGCGGGCCCGCCAACTCGATCGACCGCAGCCTCGGGATCAACTCCGAGAAAAAGCTGGTGACCTCCATGCGCGCGAGCGCCGCGCCGAGGCAGAAGTGGACGCCATAGCCGAACGCCACGTGCTTATTGGGTTCACGACCGACATCGAAGCGGAACGGATCGGCGAAGACATCTTCGTCGCGGTTGGCCGACACGTACGACAGCAACACCGACTCCCCCGCCGCGATCGGCATCCCGCGCACTGTGGTGTCCTCGCGCGCGGTGCGCATGAACTCCTTCACCGGCGTCACCCACCGGATCATCTCCTCGGTGGCCAGAGGCATCAGCTCGGGGTTCGCCCGCAGCCGCTCGAGCTGATCCGGATTCTCGATCAGCGCGTGCAGGCCACCGGAGACCACGGCGCTCGTGGTGTCATGGCCGGCGGTCGCGATGATGACGTAGTACGAGACGGTGTCGATGTCCCCCAACGGTTCGCCATCGAGTCGGGCGTTGGCGATGGCCGACGCCAGGTCGTCGGTGGGGTTCTCGCGCCGTGCGGCGGTCAACGCGGTGAAATAGTTGAACATCTCGAACAGCGCGGCCCCCTTCTCCTCGGGCGTCACGCCGCGCGAGAACTCCGAATCGTCGGCGCCGAACAGTTCCTGGGTGTACGCGAGCATCCGGGGAAAGTCGGATTCGGGCAGCCCGAGGAGTGACATGATCACGTACAACGGGTAATTCACCGCCACCTCTTGAACGAAGTCGCACTCGCCGCCCAACTCCATCATCCGGTCGACGTAACGCTTGGCGAGTTCATCGACACGAACACGCAAGTCTCGCATCGCCTTCGGCCGGAACCAGTCGGCGCCGATCGCCCGCACCAGCCGATGCTGTGGATCATCCATGTGGATCAGGGTGCTGATGCCGAGCGTGGCCTGATGCTCGTCCGCCTCCGCGGTCATCAGCACCGGCCGCGGCGAATTGGTGAACAGTGTGTTGGCACGTTCGATCGCCATGACATCGGCATGTCTGGTGATCGCCCAGAATGGTCGGTAACCGGCGACATCGACTTTCGAAACGGGTGCGTTGGCCCGCAGAAAAGACAGTGCCGCATGGAGTTTCGGCTCATCGGCATAGGCAGACGGGTCAGCGAACACACCGGCTGCGTCGGCGGTGGTCGGGGCACTCATGGGCGGCTCCTCACTGATGCAATTCTGCGAGTACGGCTTTGACGGTCTCCTCGGACAGCTGCGGCGGCAGACCGATGGTGACCCGGTCGATGACGCCGGCGCACCGTTCGCGGATCGCGGCGGCCAGCTCGGCCACCGGCGCGACGACGGCGATCTCGGCCAACATCGTTTCGTCGATGCGGTCCGCCATCGCATCCCACTCGCCGCGCAGAGACAGCTGACGCAGCTCGGGCTGCAGGTCGCCCCAGCCGTGCAGCTCGAGGACCCGGCGGTAGGCGGGAGTCGAAGCGTAGAAGGCGATCTGCTTGCGAGCCCGTACCGCAGCCGCGGCCATCTGATCGTCGTCACCGCCGGTGACCACCATGACAGGGAAGGCCAGCTCGAACTCGCCGCGGTCGCGGCCGGCCCGCTCCAGCCCACGCCGCACCGCCGGCTCGGTCACCTCCAGGAGGTAGCGCCGGGTGGTGAACGCATGACCGACCAGACCGGCGCACACCTCGGCGCTCAGCTCTGTCATCGCATCGCCGACGGCGGCGACGAACACCTTCGGAAATCCGTACTCGTGCGGTTCCGGGACGAACATCGGGGTCATCAGCTTGTGCGTGTAGAAATCACCTTCGAACCGGAGGGCACCACCGTCGCGCCAGCACGTCCAAATCGCTTGCAGCGCAGCAATGAACTCCCGCATGCGGCGGACCGGGTGGCTCCACGGCATGCTGAACCGGTTCTCGATGTGCGGCTGGATCTGCGACCCGAGACCGAGGAGAAACCGGCCCCGGGAATAGCCCTGCAGGTCCCACCCCACGTTGGCGACCGTCATGGGCGACCGGGCGAAAGCCACGGCGATGCCGGTGCCGAGCTCGATACTGGAGGTGTGTTCGGCGGCCAGTGCCAACGGCAGGAACGGATCGTGGTTCACCTCAGCGGTCCAGCAGCCGCCGTAACCACGCCGCTCCAGAGTGCTTGCCGCCTGCGGCACGTCGGCGAGAGCGCAGTTCACGCCCCCGTCGACCGTGAGGCCAACGCGGTCGCCAACCATGTTGTAGACGCTACAGTAAGCAATTCAGTATGGTCAACGTGACAAGCCATCAGTGAGGAACTGCGATGACGGATCGGCCCGACTGGAAGCAAACTCTCGAGGACCTCGAGGGACTGCGGGAACGGACCCGTGCGATGGGCGGCCCGGAGCGACTGGCCAAGCAACACGACAAGGGCAAGCTCGACGCCCGGGGACGACTGAAGCACCTCTTGGACCCCGGGACATTCCACGAATTCGGCACTCTGGTGGGCGGTGAGATCGCCGCCGACGGCATCGTCACCGGCTCGGGTCTCATCAACGGTGCACCGGTCATGGTGGGCGCAGAGGACTTCACCACGCTGGCGGGCAGCATCGGACCGGGCGGCAACGCAAAGCGGTACCGTCTCGCCGAACTTGCTCTGCACGACCGCATTCCGCTCGTGATGTTGTTGGAAGGCGCGGGATTCCGGCCCAGTGGCGAACATTACGGCCGCACGCCCACCGACCTGATCGCACAGGCCCGCTGCTCGGGCCGGGTACCGACCATCTCCGCGGTACTGGGCCCCTCCGCCGGACACGGCGCACTCGTCGCGCCGGTGTGCGACTGGACCGTCATGAGTCAGCAGGGCGCGATCTTCACCGCCGGTCCGCCCGTCGTGAAAGAGTCCACGGGCGAGGAGATTTCGAAAGAGGAGCTCGGCGGCCCCGGCGTCGCGCTCGCCAGTGGCGTCATCCACAACGGCGCCGCCGACGACGAGTCCGCCCTCGACGACATCCGGCGATACCTGTCCTACTTCCCCTCCAGCGCCTGGTCATATCCGCCGACGCTGCCGGCGAACGACGGATGCGCGCCACGGCCGACGCCTGAACTGCTCGATCTGGTGCCGCGCGACAACCGCCGCGCGTACAACATGCGCAGCGTGCTCGACGTCGTGTTCGACGCCCCTGATTGGTTCGAGGTGCAGCCCAAGTTCGGGCCGGCCATCATCTGCGCGCTGGCCCACCTCGGCGGTCATCCCGTCGCCGTTGTCGCAAACCAACCGAACGTGCTCGCCGGATCGATCGATGCCGATGCCGCCGACAAGGCAGCCCATTTCATCACGGTGGCCGATTCGTTCCACCTGCCGATCATCTTCCTGGCCGACAACCCTGGGATGCTGCCTGGCAGCCGCTCCGAGCGCACCGGGGTGCTGCGCAGCGGCGCCCGCATGTTCGCCGCCCAGACCGCGGCGACGACGTTGAAGCTGCACCTGACGTTGCGCAAGGCCTACGGCTTCGGCTCGATGGTGATGTCGCTGTTGGGTTTCGACAACCAGGGCGCGACATTCGCCTATCCGGGGGCGACCATGGGCGCGATGAGCGCGGCCGCACTCAGCCGGGCGTCCCACGCCCAGGAAGATGTCGAGGCCAAGTTACGCCGCATGGAACTGGAAGCGTCGTTCCGATCCGCAGGCCATCTCGGCTTCGACGAACTCATCTCGCCGGTCGAGACGCGAGATGCCCTGTTGCACGCACTCGAGCGCGGCGTGCGCGCCCGGCAGGCCGCACCCGAGCCGGTGTCGCGTACCACGATCATGCCGTAACAGACCTCCCAGGAGCTGGCAGCAGTGAAGTACACCCTCGAATATCCCCTCGAATCACCCACGGCCACAGATGATTTTCTGCACCCCGAAGCCATCCGGCAGGTATGCCGGCAAGCCGAGGCGTCGTGGTTCTCCGCTGTGGCACTCAGCGAACACCCGGCGCCCTCGGCCAAATGGCGCCGCCGCGGTGGGCACGACACCCTCGATCCGATCGCGGCGCTCGGGTTCATGGCGGGTGTGACGTCGACGATCCGGCTGTTGACCAACTTGTTCGTGCTGCCGTTTCGCAATCCGTATCTGTCCGCCAAGGCGCTCACTTCCCTGGACCTGGTGTCGGGCGGCCGGCTCATCGCCGGTGTCGGCGCCGGATACCTGCGGTCCGAATTCGCCGCCCTAGGGGTCGATTTCGATCGCCGCGCCGAGCTGCTCGACGATGCCCTCGCCGCGCTGTGGTCGATCTGGATGGACCCCGAGATTCCGGTGTCGGGCACGAATTTCGCTGCTGTCGATGAACTCTGGCTCCAACGCCCCGCGCAACGGCCACACCCGCCGCTCTGGATCGGCGGCAACGGTCGCGCCGCGATGCGCCGAGTCGTCGAGTACGGGTCCGGCTGGATGCCGGTGATCTCACCCCCGGAATACGCGGCGAGCATGCGCACCGTCGCCATCTGCGACGCGCGCCAGTTCGGCGCCGCGGTGGAGCAGTTGCGCGTCGGGCTCGAGGCCGCCGGGCGCGACCCGAACGACCTGGACGTCCAGATCCTGTGCCCCGAGGTCGATCTCGACGACGAGTTCTCGGTACGGCGCACGCGCGACCTGCTCGACGAACTGGCCGGCTACGGCGCCACCTGGGCCGTCGTCCACGTCGACGGATCGAGCGTCGGCGCTGCGGTCGACTACATCAAGGAGTTCGGCGAATCCGTCATTGCGGAGGCAACGTGAGAGTCCCGTTCACCTGGAAGGTCACCGGCTGGTTCATGATCGGCTGGTCGCCGGAGTTCGCCGTGGGAGAGGTCCGGCCGCTGCGGTATTTCGGCGAAGATCTGGTCGCATATCGCGACGAATCGGGTGCACTGCATCTGCTTTCGGCGCATTGCCGGCACCTCGGGGCCCACATCGGCCACGGCGGCAAGGTCGTCGGTGACTGCGTGGAGTGTCCCTTCCACGGGTGGCGGTGGGGCCCCGACGGTACCAATCGCTACATCCCGTACCAGCCGGACCGGCCCAACAAGGCGCTGCGGCTCCGGGTATTTCCGGTCCGTGAACAGTACGGCTGCGTGTTCGCCTGGTATCAGCCCGACGGCAGAGAGCCGCAATGGGATCTGCCTGACCTGTTCGGCAAATTCCCCCAGTTCCCCACCGACCGCGACGCGTATTACCGTCCGTACCCGGAGTTTTCGCGTCGCGCCGAACACGAGCCTGTGCACCCCCAGATCGTCGCCGAGAACGGACCGGACAGCGCGCACTTTCACTACGTGCACGGCGCCACCGTCACGCCCGTGTGCCTCAGCTGGGAGGTCGTCGAAGAAGAATGGCGATTCCTCACCGGCTGGCCGGATACCCGCAGCGACGATCCGGACAAGATGGCGCTCTACATCCACAGCCACTTCTCCGGTCTCGGCTTCGCGGTCAGCGCGTTCGAGGGCTCGTCCAACCACCGGCTGATCTTCGCCTGCACGCCCGTCGAGGACGGCTATTCGGACATGTTCTATTCGATCTGGTGGCCCCGCCGGCCCGATGACACATCAGACGTACCGCCGAACGAGGTGCGTGAGCATGTCGAGAAACGTTTCCTGCAGACCGTGTGGGAAGACCTCGACATCTGGCGCCACCAGGAGTACATCGAGCACCCGGCGCTGTCGAAGGCAGATGCGAAACCCTATATGGCCATGCGTAAATGGGCGACGCAGTTCTACGAGGCGCCGGCCTGACCCGGCCTGAGCCGGCGCCGGTTTCTCCGGTGCACCAGCCAGAGGGACAGGTCTGTGCCCGACCGCATCGGCTTTGTGAAGGGCGGCGCCGCACGGCCGGTGACGCTGAACGGCAGGTCGGTGCCCACCACCGAACGGTGATGACTGAAGGTGTCGAAACCAGCCTTGCCGTGGTAGGCGCCCATGCCACTGGTGCCGACACCGCCGAACGGCAGCGCCGACGGGATCATCTGGGCCGCAAAGTCATTTCGGGCCACTCCGCCGCTGCGCGTGGCACGCACGAAGGCCCGGAATTCATCGTCATCCGGTCCGAACCAGTACGTGACCAGCGGCGCGGGCTTCCCATTGAGATAGTCGACCACGTCGCTGACGGTCGAGTACGCCCGCACCACCAGCACCGGACCGAAGATCTCCTCGGCACTGATGCGCATCCGGTCGTCGACATCGCGGACGATGGTCGGAGCGATCTTGCGGGTGTGCCGGTCGGGCAGTGCTTCACCGGGCGGAGCGACAGCCTCGACCACCGCGCCCTTTTCCTTTGCATCGTCGATCAGTGCCAGCACCCGGTCGAAGTTGGCGTCATTGACCGAGGAGCAGTAGTCACCGTTGCCGACGATCGATCCGAACATGGACCGCAACGTGTTTCGCGCCACCTCGATGAACTCGCCGAGCCGCTCGTCGGGGACGAAGACGTGATCCGGGCTGACGCATACCTGTCCCCCATTGATCATCCGTCCCTGCGCGATCCGGGCTGCCGCGCGGTGGAGGTCCGCCGCTCGCGACACCACCACGGGATTCTTGCCCCCGAGCTCGAGCGTCACGGGTACCAGGTTGCGGCCGGCGGCCTCCGCCACCTTGGCACCCACCGCGGGCGAGCCAGTGAAGAACAGATGGTCGAACGGCAGCTCGGAGAAGGCTCCCGCCACCTCGGGTCCGCCGGTCACGACGGCCAGCTCCGCCTCATCGAAGTACTTCGGGGCGAGTGCCATCATCAACGCCGCGGTCTGGGCGGTGATCTCCGACATCTTGATCATCACCCGATTACCGGCAGCAAAGGCGGCCACCGCCGGTAGCACCACAAGATTGAGCGGGAAGTTCCACGGCCCGATGACGCCGACCACCCCCAACGGGCAGGGCGCCACCTCGGCACGCAGGCCCAGCACCCGCGCTGCGCGCATCGCCTTGGTCGATCGCATCCATTGCGGCACATGCGATCTGGTGTGCTCGATCACGGACATCATGCCGAGCACCTCGGTGAACAACGATCCGGCCCTGGCCCTGGTGCCGTAGTCGGCCGCCATCGCCTCGGCGAAGGTATCGGCGTTGTCCAGTACGAGCGCCACCAGTCGGTCGATGCGGTTGCGGCGCAGCGCGGCCTCGGGGTATCCGTCAGACAGGAAGGCCTGCCGCTGCCGGTCCAGAATCGCCCGCAACTGCTCCGGCTCGCCACCGTCACCCATGGGCGGACAGTAGCACTTCAGGAAACCACCTCACGCCCTAACGACACCTACTGTAAGCTTTACGGTATTAGCAGCCGGATGCCCATCAGTTTGAGGTGGTGAGTCTCGTTCAGGACGCCGACGTCGACGAGGGTGTCGATCTCCTCCGTGACCCGTACGTCTTCTTCGCTCAGAAGCGCAAGGAGGGCGGTGCCTTTCAGGGCAGCGTCATGGACTGGTCCGGCACACCCGAGGCTTTCAAACCCCAGCACCTGTACGCCGCGGTGTCTTTCGACGCCGTCAACCGGGTGTTCCGGGACGGCCGCGTCTTCAATTCGCACATCTACGACAGCACCATCGGGCTGTTCATCGGGCCCACCATCCTGGCGATGGAAGGCAAGACCCACTGGCAACACCGCAATCTGGTGTCCGCCGCGTTCAAGTCGAAGTCGTTGGCGCGGTGGGAACCCGAGATCGTGCGGCCCGTCGTCAACGAGCTCGTCGATGAATTCATCAAAACCGGCACCGCTGACCTGGTCGCCGACTTCACGCTGGAATTCCCCACCCGCGTCATCTCGAAGTTGTTGGGGCTGCCCGAAGAAGACCTCCCCTGGTTCCGGCAGCGCGCGGTCGAACTGATCAGCTACTCGGTGAAATACCAGCGGGCGTTCGAGGCATCGGCCGCACTCAAGGACTATTTCCTGCAGCAGATCGACGCGCGGCGCAGCAATCCGACCGAAGACATCATCGGCGACCTCGTCACCGCGGAGATCGACGGCGAGAAGCTCACGGATGAAGCCATCTACTCGTTCCTGCGTCTCCTGCTGCCCGCGGGGCTCGAGACCACCTACCGCTCGTCGGGAAATCTGTTGTACCTGTTGCTCACTCACCGAGATCAGTTCCAGGCCGTGCAGAATGATCACGCCCTCATCGCCGATGCCATCGAGGAAGGCCTGCGGTTCGAGACACCGCTGACCACGGTGCAGCGGTATGCGGCCGAGGACGCCGAGCTCGAGGGCGTCGAGGTACCGGCGGGCGCCGTCATCGACGTGTGCATCGGCTCGGCGAACCGCGACGAACGCCGGTGGGAGCGCTCCGAGGAATTCGACATCTTCCGGAAACGCCTGCCGCACATCTCCTTTGCCGCGGGCGAGCATACCTGCATGGGCCTGCACCTGGCCCGGATGGAGACCCGGGTGGCGCTGGAATGCCTGCTCACCCGCCTTGACGACATCGAACTCGTGACCGCCGGCGACCCGCACATCTCCGGCAACCCGTTCCGTTCGCCCACGGCGCTGCCGGTCACGTTCAGCGCAGCGGAGTGATGACATGGTCAAGGTGATGCAGGGCGTCCGCGTCCTCGAAGTCGCGCAGTTCACGTTCGTGCCGGCCGCCGGCGCGATCCTCGCCGACTGGGGCGCCGACGTCATCAAGGTCGAGCACCCACTGCGCGGCGACACCCAGCGCGGCTTCATCAATATGGGCGGGTTCCAGCTCGACCCCGACCGGCACCCCCTGATCGAGCACCCCAACCGCGGCAAGCGCAGTGTCGGCATCGACGTGTCGACCGCCGGCGGCCAGGAGGTCCTCTACGAGATCGCCAAGACGGCCGATGTCTTCCTGACCAACTACCTTCCTGCGCAACGGCAGAAGAACAAGTTCGACATCGAACACATCCGCGCCGTGAACCCGAACATCATCTACGCCCGCGGCAGTGCCTACGGCGACAAGGGCCCCGAACGCGACGTCGGCGGATTCGACGGCACCGCGTTCTGGACCCGCAGCGGGGTCGGTCATTCGCTGACGCCCGAAGGTCTCGGTGGTGCGTTGTCACAAGGCATTCCGGCATTCGGTGACTCGATCGGCGGCGCCAACATCGCCGGCGGAATCTCGGCGGCGTTGTTCCACCGCGAACGCACCGGCGAGGCTGTCGAGCTCGATGTCTCCCTGCTGAGCACTGCCTGGTGGGCAGCCGGCGCGAGTATGACGCAAGGGATGGAGACGGGTGAGACGATGCGCTCGCTGATGCCGGACGCCACGGGTCCGAGTGTGAACCCCTTCATGGCCAACTATCTGACGTCGGACGGCGAAACGATCAATCTGTGCATCGTCAGCCCGACGGGGTACATCCGCGACGCTTTCGAGCACCTGGGACTGCCCGAGCTGGCCGACGACCCGCGATTCAACGACGTCCTGCCGCTCATCGAGAACGCCTCGGCCGCTGCAGAACTCATCGGTGCGTCGATCCGGAGCAAGCCGTTCGAATACTGGCGACGGCACCTCAAGACCATGAAAGGTCAATGGGCACCGTTCCAGAGCTTCCTCGACCTCGCGACGGACGAACAGGCCATCGCCAACGACATGATCGTCGAAGTCGAGGCCGGCGCCGGCGAGCAGCCGTTCCGGGTGGTCCGCGGGCCGGTGCAGTTCAACCACGAGCCGTTGCGGACGACCCGCGCCCCGCAGGCCTCGGAGCACACCGAGCTGGTCCTGTCCGAACTCGGGATCGGCTGGGACCGCATCGAAACGCTCAAGAAGGCGGGAGCCATCGCGTGAGGCACGACGTCGCGATCATCGGTGTCGGCTTGCACCCGTTCGGCCGGTTCGAGGGCAAGTCAGCGATGCAGATGGGCGTCGACGCGATCTTCGCCGCCGTCGCCGACGCCGGCGTCGAATGGCGCGACATCGGTGCGGCGACCGGCGGCAGCTGGACCGTCGCGAATCCCGATGCGATCGTCGGCATGGTGGGCTTGAGCGGCATTCCGTTCACCAACGTCTTCAACGCGTGCGCGACCGCGGCCAGCGCGGTCAAAGCCTGTGCTGACGGAATCCGGCTGGGCGACTACGAGATCGGCATCGCTGTCGGACTGGACAAGCATCCCCGGGGCGCCTTCACCGAAGACCCCGCCCTGGTCGGCATGCCGAGCTGGTACGCCGAGAACGGCCAGTATCTGACCACCCAGTTCTTCGGCATGAAGGCCAACCGGTATCTGCACGACCACGGGATTTCGCAACAGACGCTGGCCAGGGTGGCGGCCAAGAACTTTCGCAATGGTGCGCTGAATCCGAATGCGTTCCGGCGCAAGCCGATTTCAGAGGACGACATCCTGGGTTCGGCGATGCTGAACTACCCACTCACGCAATACATGTTCTGCGCACCCGACGAGGGTGCCGCGGCGGTGGTGATGTGTCGCGCCGAGATCGCCCACCGCTACACGGACAAGCCCGTCTACCTGCGCGCCGTCGAAATCCGGACGCGCACCTACGGCGCATACGAGGTGAACACCACCTGCGCGCCGGTAGCGGAAGACGTCGCACCTACCGTGTACGCGGCCCGCGCCGCCTTCGAAAAAGCCGATGTCGCGCCGGAAGACGTCGGCGTGATCCAGCTGCAGGACACCGATGCCGGCGCGGAGGTCATCCACATGGCCGAGTGCGGATTCTGCGGGCACGGCGACCAGGAGAAGCTCCTCGCCGACGGTGCCACCGAGATCGGCGGCCGCATGCCGGTCAACACCGACGGTGGGCTGATCGCCAACGGTGAGCCCATCGGCGCATCGGGGCTGCGGCAGATCCACGAATTGGTCCGCCAGCTACGCGGACAGGCCGGGGACCGCCAGGTACCCGGAGAACCGAAAGTCGGCTTCGCGCAGCTGTACGGTGCGCCGGGCACCGCCGCCGCCACGATCCTCACGAGGTGACCATGATGTCGAGAACCGTAGTGATCGGCGCGTCGAGCGGGCTGGGCCGCTGTATCGGCGTCGGCCTGGCGCAGCGCGGCGCCCAGGTCGCGCTACTGGCGCGGCGGCTGGCGCGACTGGAGAACGCCGCGAAAGAGGCTGGCGCCCAGGCGGTCGCCCTCGAATGCGACGTCACCGACGAAGCTTCCGTCCGATCGGCCATCGACGCCGCCGCCGATGCCCTGGGCGGCATCGACAACCTCATCTACACCCCCGCGATCGGCCCGGTGGTGCGACTCGTCGACACCGACGCCGACGTGTGGCGGCGCATCTTCGACACCAACGTGATCGGCGCGTCGCTCGCCACGACGGCGGCCATCCCGCACCTCACGGCCGCGAGCGGCAAGGCCGTGTACCTGTCTTCGGACGCAGGCACTTTCGGGCCGCCGTGGCCCGGGCTCGGCGCCTACGGCGTGAGCAAGGCGGCGCTCGAGCGGCTCGTCGAGGCCTGGCGGGCCGAGCATCCCGACATCGGCTTCACCTGTCTGGTCGTCGGCGAATGCGGTGGCGGCACGGGCGACGGCCAGACCGGGATGAACGCCGGCTGGGACATGGAACTGGCCGCGAAGGCGGTGCCGCTGTGGATGTCCGGCGGCTGTCTGCCCGGAAAGTTGATGCCGGTCGAAGATCTGGTCAACGTGGTGCAGACAATCCTGAGCACCAGTTCGTCGACGTCGATGCCGAAGGTGATCGCCCGCGGTGCGTCCAAGGGGACGGCAACGCTGCCATGACGCGCTTCACCGCGTCGCCGATCTTCGACGCCGACCAGCACATGTACGAAACGGCCGAGGCGCTGACCAAGTACCTGCCCGAAAAATACTCACGGGCCGTGCAATTCGCGAAGTTCGGGAAGCAGACCCGCATCGTGATCAACGGGCGGGTCAACGACTTCATCCCCAACCCGACCTTCGAGCGCGTCGCCGCACCCGGGGCCCACGAGAAATTCTTCGCCGGCGAGAACACGGAGGGCCTCACGCTGCGCGAATTGCAGGGCGCCGCAATCGAAGCACCCGAGGCCACCCGCAATCCCGCCGACCGCGTCCAGGAACTCGATCGGCAGGGCGTGGTCGAGGCCTTGAACTACCCGACGCTGGCCAGCCTCATCGAACACGCCACCGCCGACGATCCCGAACTGTCGCTGGCGGTGATCCACGCGCTGAACCAATGGATGCTCGAGCACTGGACCTACAACTACGAGGACCGGGTCTATTCCACACCGATCATCAACCTGTCCGAGGTGGACGGCGCGCAACGCGAACTCGAATATCTGCTGACGGGCGGCGTCCGCGTCGCGCTCATCAAACCGGGTCCGGTCAACGGTATTCGCGGCTGGCGCTCCCCCGCACTCCCCGAGTTCGACCCGTTCTGGCGCGACCTGGAGGCCGCCGGTCTGCCGGTGGTGCTGCACGCGAGCTACCCGCCGCTGGACGCGTACGTCAACCAGTGGGAGCCGCCGCACACCCAGAGCTTCATGGCGCAGAGCGCCTTCCGCTGGATGGTCCTGGGCCACCGCGAGATCGCGGACATGATCACCAGCCTGATCTGCCACGGCACCCTGACCCGGTTCCCGAAACTGCGCATCGCCAGCGTCGAGAACGGCAGCGCGTGGATCTACCCGTTGTTCCACGATTTCGCGGACCTGTACAAGAAGATGCCGCAGAACTTTCCAGAACATCCGCACGACGTTTTCCGGCGCAACATCTGGGTGAGCCCCTTCTGGGAGGGCTGCGTGGCCGACGTCGTGAACACCGTCGGCTGGGACCGGGTGATGTTCGGGTCGGACTACCCCCATCCCGAAGGCCTTGCCGAACCGAAAGGCTTCTGGCGTTATGCCGAGGGCATGGATGAGCGCCGCACCTACGACTTCATGGGCGACAACGCACGCCGGTTCATGGGGCTACCCATCGCCAACCCTGATCCCGCCGCAACGCAGCCGCCGAAGCTAGCGGAGATCACCCGCCCCTGATCTGGCCTGACCGGTCGCCAAAGCCCCCGGGCCGTAGTTCTTCTCGATCAGCGACCACGGGTCGGCATACCGTCCGCGGTGCTCGACCTTGCGCTGGACGGCGAGGACGGTCCGCAGCACCGGACGTATCAACGGTCCGAGCAACCGCAGCACCGGGCGGAGCCGTCCCAGGGAGTCCGCCACCCAGGCCAGCGTCTCGGACCACGAATGCTCCTGGAACTCCAGTAACGCCTGCGCTTCGCTCGTATCGAAGAAACCGGTGAAGCCCCAGCCCCGGTCGTCATCGGGGTCGCCGGGCAGACTCGCCGAGGGGCCGAGCCGCCCGAGGCCGACCGCCTGCATGATGTCGTCCTCGACGTCGCGGAAAGAATGCAGATGCGTGTCGTCGCCGCCGATCAGCAGCATCTTGCCGTTGACCGCATCGCGACGGTCGACGGCGTTGGCGAACGCGAGTGCCACGTCACGGGCGTCGACGGTATGCAGTTGGTTGTCCCGCGGTGTCGCGCGCATCAGCACCAGGTAGTCGGTGTTGAAGTTCATCGAAACGTCGGTCGAGATCACCCCGCCCAGCCGCAGCAGTGCATATGGCAATCCGCTGGCCCGTACCACCTCTTCGGCGAGCACCTTGTCTTCGCCGTACTGATCAATCGGGTTCACCGGAGTCTCCGCGGTGATGCGTTCGGGATGCGTGTGCCGATTGCGTGAGCCATAGACCGACGCGCTCGACGCGTCGACGAACAGTGGCGGTTCGGGAAGGGCACGCGCCGCGGCCACCAGGTTGTGGGTGCCCTCGACATTGATCTTGCGCGCCAGCACGGGGTTTCGGTAGGACGCAGGGGCCAGCATCGCCGCCAGGTGCACGATGGCCGCGGGCCGATGCCGGCTCACGCATTCGGCGATCGCGTCGGCGTCGAGCAGATCGGCGTACGCGACGACGAGGGTTCCGGCGTGGGATCGGGCCGCGAGCTCGTCGGCGACGGCGGTGGTCTTGTCGTTCTGCAGGTCCATCGCGATGACGGTTCGTCCTCGCCCGAGCAGAATGTCGGCGCAGCGCTTTCCGACTTGCCCGAAGGCTCCGGTGATCAATACAACGTGCGCCGTTCGGTCACTGGCAATCTGTTCTGTCACTTCATCCTTTCTGTGCACCCAGGGGTGCGTACGCCGGTTTTCCGAGCCCGAGAACGTGCTGGGCGATCATGTTGCGGAACACCTCGAGGGTGCCGCCGTAGATGCCGACCAGCGGTGCGAACCGGTACACGTATTCGGCCGCTCCGTCGTCGGCCGCGCCCTCGGTGCCGACGGGCAATGCCGACGCCGCACCGAGGATGTCCATGAGGTCCGGGGAGATGTCGCGCATCGCCTGCGCGAGTGCGACGCGGCCGAAGATGCTCGGGGCACTCAACGCCGCCTCCATGCGAGCGGCGCTGCGGCCCAGGCGGTATGCCACCGACGCGTCATCGATGAGCCGACGCCCGTCGGCACCCTCCGCCGCGGTCCGTGCGGCGGCTTTGTCGACGGCGGTGGCCATGAACCCGGCCTGGTGCATCATGATCGACACGTCCTGCAGGCCATCGGGATCGGTTGCGACGGCGCCGTGTTCGGTGTTGAGCGGTTCCCGCAGCACCGTCCAGCCGCCGTTCACCTCACCGAGCCGGTAGCGGTCGTCGACGCGCACGTCGCTGTAGTACACGATGTTGGTGCGGTCGCCGTCGACGGTCCGGATGCCCTGGATCTCGATGCCCGGAGTGTCCAGCGGCACCAGGAACATGGTCAGGCTCTTGTGTTTCGGTGCATCGGGGTCGGTGTTGGTGATGAGGAAGACATAGCGGCAGTTGTGCGCGCCGGTGGTGAACATCTTGGACCCGTTGATGATCCACCCGGAACCGTCGCGCACCGCACGCGTCTTGCACGTCGCCACGTCGGAGCCGCCCTCGGGTTCGGTGTATCCCAGACACAGCCGGACCTGACCGTTGAAGACGCCGGGCAGCACCTCGTCACGCAGTTCGGGCGAGCCGAACGTAGCCACGGAACGCGCCACCATGGCCGTCGTCCCCCAGGTCACCCAGGGCACGTGGTAGCGGCGCTTCTCCAGCTGCCAGATTCGGCGACGCACCGGGGTGAAACCGCCTTCGGCTTCCGACTTCCATTCGGCCTCGAGGTACCCGGCGGCGCCCAACGCCAGGTGGACTCCCTCGTCGAAGTTGTCGCCGGTTTCCCGGTCACGCCGGATCACCTCGTCGGTGACGATGGTGCGCAACAGCTTTCGGACATCGTCGCGGAACGTCCGGTCTTCGTCGGACAATTCCACCGTCGAGAAATCCATGTCAGTTCCGCCCTTTCCCGTCGCTGCGCTCGCCCCAGCGCCCTTCCCGCGCGGCGAGAATCTCACCGATGCGCTTGGCACTGGCGCCGGGATCGCCTGCGGCCAGCGCCCACCCGCGCGCCCGCACCAGATAGGCGGTGGCGGCAGCTTCATCGGATACCCCCAGTCCACCCTGCACATGCACAGCCATGGTCGCGGCGCGAGGAGCTTCATCAGCCATGAACACGAAGGCAGCCGGCGCCAACTCTGCTCTGGCGTCGGGTTCGTTGTCGAGGAACCACGCGGCGCGGCGTGCGAGGTTCCGGCCACTCTGGACGATGATCGCGATGTTGGCCAGTGGATGCGAAATCGCCTGCAACGACGCGATCGGAACTCCCAGGGTGAAGCGGGTCTTGGCGAACTCCGCCGCGATGGTCATGGTCGCCTCGACCAGTCCGGCGAGCGCGGCGGCGGTCAGCAGTCGCCATTCATCTAGTGCCCGTTGGTATTCCGCACAAGCGGTGGCGCCGCGCGCCACGACAGCTCTGGTGTCGGCGGCCTCGGGGTCGACCCAGGCCATCGGCAGCCGGCCGATGTTCTCGACCTTCTCGGGCCGGATGCCGTAGGTCAGCCGCACGATCTGCTCACCGTCACGCACCAGAACATGGTCGGCGATCGAACCACTCGGAATCAGCTTGGCGCCGGGCCTGTTCTCCTGGCCCGGGTCGAATGAGACGAGCTGCCGTCCGCTGACGATGTCGGCGTCCAGCGCGCCGAGCCGGCCGAGCAGACGCGCGGCGCAGACATGGTCGATCCACGGTACCGGCGCCACCACGCGCCCGATCTCCTCTGCCACCAGCGTCAGGTCGACCAGCGTCGCGCCGTCGCCGCCGGCAGATTCGGGCACGGCCATTGTCGTTGCGCCCATGGCGCACAGCCGTTCCCACAGACTTTTATCGAATCCCGACTCCTCGGCGGAGCGCACCACCCCGATGGGGCAATGAGCCGCGAAAAACTCGCGATACGCCCCCTGCAACGCCTGGTGATCCGGCGACAGGCTGTAGTCCAGCCTGCGCAACTCGTGACGGTCCACGGCTTCAGCCCTCCCGGTTTCCGAAGAAGAAGTCATTCGCGTTGTCGTGGAGATAGCGCTCCAGCACGTCCGGCGGCAGGTCGAGCGCCCGCGCCTCGGGGATGACGCGACTCATCTTCAGCACCGGCCAGTCCGATGCGTAGATCACCTTGTCGCGACCGCGGGTGCGCATGTAGTGCAGCAGGCTGTCCGGCAACCGCTTCGGCGACCACGCCGACGTCATCAGGCGCAGGTTCTCATATTTGATGAGCAGTCGAATTGCGATGTCCCACCATGGATCCGCACCGTGAATCATGCACAACTTCAGTTCGGGGAAGCGCACACATACCCGGTCCAGGTGGATGGGGTTCTGCACCTCGCCAGGGATCGGCGGCCCGGGGAGCCCGGTGTTGACGCACAGCGGCAACTCGAGCTCGGCGCATTTGGTATAGAGCGGGTAATACACGGCGTCGCTGGGCGGGTACTGTCCATCGCCCCAAAAGCTCGGTCCGACTACCGCATACGCGACCGGCAGGTTCGCCGCAGCGGCGGCCAGTTCACGCAGCGACGGCATCGGACGCAGCAGGTTCACCCCACCCAGCGCCAGCGCGAACCGATCAGGCTGGGCTTCGACGAATTTGCGTGCGGTCACCGACGGCGTGGCCAGGTTGTCCATCAGGATGGCCTTGGCTACTCCCTGAGCGTCCATCTCGTCGAGGAGCTGGGAGAGCTCGACGGGCGCGAACATGGATTCGGGGCCCTTGAAGTAGTCGTCGCGCACCTTGACCATCCAGGAGGGCTGCCGTTCGGTCTCCCCGAAGTGCACGTTCACCAGGCAGTCGATAGCTCGTGTCATGTCAACACCCGCCCGTCGGCAACCCTTCTGGCCCAGCGGTAGTCGGCCTTGCCATTGCCCAGCCGGTGTACCTGTTCGACGAAGAGGAACGCCTTGGGGATCTTGAATCCCGCCAGACGCTCCGAGCACGACGCCTGCAAGGCCTGCGGCGTCACCTCGACGTGGTCCTGAACGGCGACGAGTGCGACGACCTCCTCACCCCACCGCTCACTGGGCCTGCCGACCACCACTGCGTCGACGACACCCGGTTGCGCCCGCAGCACCTCTTCGACTTCTTCGACGAACACCTTCTCCCCACCGGTGTTGACCACCAACGAGTCCCGGCCGAAGAGCTCGAGAGTGCCATCGGCGGCGAGTCGACCGCGGTCACCGGAGATCACCACGCGGCGACCGTCGACCTCGGGGAAGGTGGCGCGGGTGGCATCGGGATCGCGAAAGTACCCGAGGGGGATACGCCCCTCGCGGGCCACCCAGCCGATCTCCGCATCGCCGGGCTCGAGGAAGCGGCGCAGGTCGGCCGACACCACCGACGCCCCGGCCCGCAGTTCGAAGGTGTCCTTGGGATCGTCGCGCCGGCTGCGGCCGAATCCGACGTTCCCGGTCTCCGACGATCCGTACCCATTGACCATGGTGATCCCGGGCAGCAGTTCCAGCAGCGCCCGTTGGTGTTTCGGATTCGTTGCCGCGCCACCGCTCGCGACCACCGACAGCGACGACAGATCGTAAGGGCGCCGGCGGAGCTCCCCGACCAACGGCCCCACGTAGGCATCGCCGACCATCGTCATCAAGCCCACCTCTTCGCGCTCGGCGGCCTCCAGAACGGTGCGGGCATCGAACGCGGCCCGGTTGTCGTAGAGCACCACCGTCTGGCCACTGAGTACCGCGGCGAGCGTGGTCCACAGGCCGGCGGCGTGCATCAGCGGCGACACCGCGAACCAGGGCCGGCCACAGTGGCGCACCTTCTCGTGGATTTCCGCGACAGACGTATGGTCGCCGCCGTTCATCGACACGACGTAGGTGTCACCCTGTCGCCACATCACCCCCTTCGGCCGCCCGGTGGTGCCGCCGGTGCAGATCATCAGTACGTCGTCGGCGCGCGATTGGATGCCGGCGTCGGCATCTCCCTGGGAGAGTGCGTCATTCAGCGTGACGGCACCGGGAAGTTCGGGCGACGTGCTGCCGTCGTCGACCGAGATCAGTAGATCGGCGCCGACAACCGCGAGGATGTCGGCGAACTTGGCGCCCAGCGATCGGTGGTAGATGACCCCGCGCGGCTTCAGATAGTCGAGCAGTTCACGGACTTCTCCCGGCGTGTACTGGTGATTGACGTTCACCGGAACGACTCGCGCTTTCAGACAGCCGATGAGCATGTCGGGGTACATATCGTTGTGCATGATCAGCGCGACCCGATCCTGACCGCACTCCCAGCGCTGCAGGCTCTCCCGCTCCCGGTGCACGCCAAAGCCCCTGCCGGCCAAGAAGTTCGACAGCCGCCGCGTGCGGTCCGATACCTGCGCATACGTGCTGCGGCGGTCACCGCACACCGTCATCAGCCGGTCCGGTACCACATCGGCGATGGCGTCGAGCACGGCGCCGAGAGTCCATTCGCTCATCGGAAAGACGGCTACGCCGCCGCCTCCACGCTGACGCCGAGGAGGTTCAAGGCGTTGTCGCGCATCACTTTCCGGGTATCCTCGGCGCTGAACTCGGGAAACTGCGGAATGTCGGCGGTGAACGACATCGGGTCGGCGAGTCCCTCACCATGCGGCCAGTCGGAGCCGAACAGAATCCTGTCCACGCCGATGGTCTCGGCGAGCAGCTTGACGTCGTCCTCGTAGTAGGGCGCGATCCAGACGTTGTTGCGCAGCTGCTCGACCGGGTCCTCCTCGAAGTGGTACGGCGCATTGTTGGCCGCCTTCTTCAACCGCTTGATCAGGCGGTAGACGAAGTACGAACCGTTTTCGATGCTGGCCACCTTCAGCGTCGGGTGCCGGGTGAAGACCTGGTGGACGATCATCGACGCCATCGCATCGTGGATGGCCCGGTCGTCGAGCAGAATCTGGTCCAGCGGGTCCTTCTTGCCGAACCCCTCAAACGTCGCCTTACCGCCCCACAGGGCGGCGATCGCGAGGTAGCCGCTGTCGCTCAGGTGGAAGCCGACGGGTACGCCGGCTTCGGCGAGCCGCGCCCACACGGGGTCGTGCAGGGGGTCACCCAGTGACCGAGGTTTGGCCACCCCCGGCACCGGAGCCGGACGCACCAACACGAGTTTGGCGCCGCGACCGAGCACGTACTCGACCTCCGCGACCGCCGCGTCCGGGTCGGCGAGCGAGATGATCGGTGCCGAGATGATCCGGCCGTCGGGCCGGTTGAAGCCCCAGTCTTCGTCGAGCCAGAGATTGAACGCGTGCACCGTCGCCATCGTCGCCTCGATGTCGCCTTTGAGCGCCTCCTCGACGCCGCACGCGAAAGTGGGCAGCATGAAAACGGTTTCGAGGTTCTGCCGGTCGAGCACCTGGACCCGGGCATCGCGATTCTGGTACTCGGGATGGTCCGCCATCCGGTCGACCCTCATCAGCGACGCCGGGTCGACGCCGTCGGGAATCTCACCGCGGAACAACAGGTCCAGACATCCCGGTTCGATGATCGGGTCGAAGGTGGGATTCGGTATGAAGTGATTGACCTTCTCGCCCATCACGGCCAAGGTTCGCTTCCCGTCCTGGACCATCTGGACGCCGCGCCGCTTGAACTCCTTGGGCAGATACCGGGTGCAGGAATCCACGGGTTCGTAGTAGTGGTTGTCGACGTCGATTGCCTGGTAGTCCAGAGTCGGACGCGCGATCCGCTTCGCTTCTCGCTCCAAATCCATCAGCACTGCCCCTTCAACGGCGGAAATTGCGGTGGGCGCTTCTCGAAGAAGCTGGTGATGCCTTCGATGACGTCCGGGCGCTGCAATGACTCGTGCATGAGCGTCTCCGCGCGGCTGCTGGCGCTCACGACGTCGCGCACGAGATCCGAATAGACCTGCTGTTTGATCACCGCCAGCGAGCTCGGCGAGCAGTGCGCGGCAATGTCTTCGGCGTAGGCGATCGCATGCGACAACAGATCAGCGTCGGCGACAACCTCTTTCACGAACCCGAGTGCGACCGCTTCTTCGGCGCCCACCTTCCGGCCGCTCAAGAGCAGATCCAGCGCGGCACTGACGCCGATCAGTCGCGGCAGGATCCAGGAGATGCCGTACTCGGCGATCAGCCCCCGGCGGGCGAATGCGGTGGTGAACTTGGCACTTCGGGCGGCGAAGCGGACGTCGCACATCAACGCCTGCGTCATCCCGATGCCGGCGCAGGCTCCGTTGATGGCGGCGATGACGGGCTTGCGCAACGTGGTGACGAAAAGCGGGTGACGCTCCCCCACCAGCTCGTCGACATTCGTGTCACCGTTGAGGGTGGCACCGCTGATCGACGACAGGTCGCCCATGTCGGCGCCGGCACAGAACGCGCGCCCGCTGCCGGTCAGCACGATCACCCGCACCACAGAGTCAGCCTCCGCGGCGTCGAGAGCAGCGTAGAAGGCGGCGGCGAGACCGTCCCCCCAGGCGTTCATCCGCTCGGGCCGGTTGAGGGTCACCACCGCAACGCCGGTCTCGCGGACCTCGTAGAGCACCACCGCACTCGGAACGTCGGCCGTCACGCGGTCAGGAACCGTCACCGGCTGGGCCTCCTCGGTTACTCCGCCATTTGTATGGCCATACTGTACACCTATCAGTATCTCGCCGATACCGCTCAGATGAAGTCGCTGCCGCCGTCGACGTTGATGTTCGCGCCGGTCATGTAGGAATTGCGTCGAGATACCAAAAACGCAGCGACAGCGCCTATTTCGTCCGGCATGCCAGCGCGGGGCAGGTGCGCGGGATGCCCGAAGTGCTCGCCGACGGCCGCCATGAGCGCGTAGGGATCGGCACCGTCGACGCCGACCGATTGAGCCCAGCCGACGAGTGCCTCGGAGGCGATGCTTCCGGGCGAGACGACGTTGACCAGGATTTCGTCGGGCGCCAGCGACAACGACAGGTTCTTCGAGATGCTGGCCACCATCGCCTTCGCCGCGGTGTAGGCGGGCAGGATGACGCTCTGGCGCTGAGTCGAATGCGCCGAGAAGTTGACGATGCGGGCCCACGACGCCTTGCGCAGCAACGGAAGTGCCGCGCGCACGCATCGCACCATGCCCATGGCGCCGTCGTCGACGGCGGCACGCCACCGGTCGTCGGACAGATCTTCGAAGCTGCCCACCACTGTCGGTCCGGCGGCGTTGACGAGCATGTTGAGCTCGCCGCCCCACCGCAGGCTCAACTCCGTGAAGAGATCGCCGACCTGGGTGGGGTCGCACATGTCGGCGACCAGTCCGATCGCGTCCGGACTGCCGCGACGCGCGAGGTCCGCCGCAGCCGCGTCCAGTGCCTCCCGGGTACGGCCGACCACCGCGACGCGCGCGCCGTCGTCGGCCAGGCAGCGGGCCGTGGCCAGCCCCATGCCGCGACCGCCGCCGACGATCACCGCGGAAGCATCGCGAACGCCCAGGTCCATGAGGCGTTACGTGCCCGTCCAATTGGGGGCGCGCTTCTCGGCGAACGCGATGGACCCCTCTTTGGCATCATTGGACGTGACGACCGGAATGATCAGTTCGAGCTGCTTGGACCACATTTCGTCGTCGGTCCAGTTGGCACCCTTCACCAGCACCTCTTTGGTCGCCGCGACGGCCAGCGGCCCGTTGGCGGTGATCCGTTCCGCGAGCTTGATCGCCTCGGCCAGCGCTTCCCCAGGCTCGGCCAGCACGTTGACGAAACCCCACGCCTCCGCCTGTTCGGCCGTGAAGCTGTCCCCGGTGAGCGCCAGCTCGAGCGCCTTCTGGAACGGGATGCGCCGCGGCAGTCGCAACAGCCCGCCGCCGGCGGCGATCAGACCGCGCTTCACCTCAGGAATACCGAACTTCGCAGTGCGCGAAGCGACTACGAGGTCAGTGGCGAGTACGACCTCGGTTCCGCCCGCCAGGGCGTAGCCCTCGACAGCTGAGATCAGCGGCTTGCGCGGCGGCCGTTCGGTGAAACCGATCCCGCGACCGGGGATGTCGACCCGCTCACCGGCCACGAACGCCTTCAGATCCATTCCCGCGCAGAAGTTTCCACCCGCTCCGGTGATCACCGCGACCGACAGACCCGGGTCGGAGTCGAGTTCGTCGATCGCGTCGGCAAGCCCCTGACTCACCGCGTGGTTCACCGCGTTACGTGAATCCGGTCGGTTGATCGTGATGACGAGAATGCGGCCCCGCCGCTCAACGAGAACTTCGTCTGCCACCGCTTGCCCTCCATAGCCCACAGAAACACTTACTATATGTCTTACAGTAGACAGACGTGCCAGTCGAGAGAGCAGCACACGGTAGATTCAACAGTTGCGCAGCATCGATCGTGATGGAGGTGCCCACAGTGGCAAAGGTGGCAACCGCCGAAAAGCGCCAGCGGCGTGAACGGGGTTCGATCAACCCCGATGACATCATCAACGGTGCATTCGAACTCGCAGAACAGATTTCGATCGACAACCTCAGCATGCCGCTGCTGGGTAAACACCTCGGCGTCGGTGTCACGAGCATCTACTGGTACTTCCGCAAGAAGGACGACCTACTCAACGCCATGACGGACCGCGCCCTGCGCGAGTACGTGTTCGCCACGCCGTATGTCGAGGCCAAAGATTGGCGTTCGACGCTCCGCAATCACGCGCGCACGATGCGTGAGACATTCGTGGGCAACCCGATCCTGTGCGACCTGATCCTCATCCGCTCCGCACTGAGCCCGCGCGCCGCCCGACTGGGCGTGCAGGCAGTGGAGAAGGCGATCGCGAGCTTGGTGGAAGCCGGCCTGTCGCCCGAGCACGCCTTCGACATCTATTCGGCGGTGTCAGTGCACGTCCGTGGATCAGCTGTGCTGCAACGGCTCCGGGACAAGAAGCAGGCCGACGGCGAAGGGGCGGGCGACATCCAGGACGCCATGACGATCGATGCCGAGACCACGCCTCTGCTCGCCCGCGCCGTTCAGCAGGGCCACCACCTCGGCACCGCGGACGAGAACAATTTCGACTTCGGCCTCGAGTGCATCCTCGACCAGGCCGAACGCCTGATCGAGGCAGACAAGAAGCCGGCGCCCCGCGCACGCAAGGCGCCGCGCTCCTAGTTCAGGTCAGACCTCGACAACGACCGCGCCGCCCTGGCCACCGCCGGCACACATCGCGGCCACACCGATGCCACCGCCACGGCGCCGCAGTTCGTAGACCAGCGTCGTCACCATGCGGGCACCCGAGGCCGCGATGGGATGGCCCAGGCTGCAACCACTTCCGGAGAAGTTGACCAACTCCTCGTCGAGACCGAATTCCTTGCAGGCAGCGATCGGCACCGAGGCGAACGCCTCGTTGATCTCCCACAGCGCGACATCAGAAGGTTGCAATCCTGCCCGCTGCAACACCTTTCCGATGGCCCGCACCGCACCGAGGCCGGTGTCCCGCGGCGCGACGCCAGCGGCTGCCCACGCGCGCACCGTCGCCATCTTCGTCAGGTTCTCGGCCTCGGCGTACGCGGCATCGACGATCGCCACCGCCGCGCAGGCATCATTCGTGCCACTGCTGTTGCCGGCAGTGATCGAGAAGCCCTCGATCTCCGGGTGCAGCGGCTTCAACTGAGCGAGCTTCTCGGCGGTGGTGTCGCGACGGGGAAACTCGTCGACGCTGAAGTCGACCACGGAACCGTCGGGCAGCTGCACCTTCAGCGGCACGATCTCGTCGAGGAACTTGCCGGCGTCGATCGCGGCGACGGCCCGTTGATGCGAGCGCGCGGCCCAGGCGTCCATCTCTTCGCGGGTGATGCCCATGGCCTGCGCTGTGTTCCAGCCGACCGTGATCGACATGTCTTTTGCCGGCGCATCCGCGGTCTCGACGTGCGTCGGCGGCATCCACCGTTCCTCGAACTTCAGCTCCGGCCCCGGGATGCGCCAATTCACCAGCGGCGTCATCGACAGTGACTGCACGCCACCGGCGATCAGCACGCGCTCCATACCCGAGCCGATCTGAGCGGACGCATTGCCGATCGCGGTCAGGCTGCCCGCACAGTGCCGGTTCACCGACTGTCCGGGCACGTGCTGCAGGCCGGTCGCGTCAGCCGCGTACCGTGCGAGATCGCCACCGCCGTAGTGAGATTCGGCGAAGATGAGGTCGTCGATCACACCGGGGTCGACGCCGGCGCGGCGCACGACCTCGGGCAGCACCGTGGTGATCAGTGTCTCGGGCGGGGTGTTGACCAGGGTCCCCTTGAAGGACCGGCCGATGGCTGTCCGGACGGCACCGACGATGACGGGTGTGGGCATGCTCGACCTCGGCTTCTCGGGTTGTAACAGTTACTGTTGACTTCACAGTATACGAGACCGGTCAGCCGGGCTCATCGACCTGGAAGTGCTCGTCGCGTAGCCGGAATGCCTCCTTGGTGCCGTATTCGGCGCGCGTCTTGACGAAGTTGAACTCACCGGGCGCGAACTGCAGATTCGTCCCATAGGCGTGGAACAGGTAGCTCGCGACTTCCTCACCCTGGTAGGCCTGACTCTGCTCGACGAGACGGAACGCCTCCTTGGCGATGACGACGCCGTCGGCAGGCATCTTCGCGGCCTTGGCGGCCCAGTACCGGGCTCGCGCGGTAACCGCATCCGGCGCACAGGTCTCGGTGAAGATCCCAAGATGTTCGACCGCTCCCGCCTCGACGATGTCGCCGGTCAACAGGAGCCGGCGCGCCAGCACCGGGCCGAGGCGGTGGAAGAACATGTGCAGGCTGCCCAGTGCCGGCCCCAGGAACCGCGTCGCGGGCATCCCGATCCGGGTGTCGCGGGCGATGACCGAGATGTCGGTCATCAACGCCATCTCGAAGCCGCCGCCGAGCGCGTATCCACTGATCTCGCCGACCGTGACCTTCGGAAACCCCATGAGATTGTGATAGAAGCCGAATGACTTGCGGTCCACCGTGAGTCGCCGGCGTTGGCTCGGCCGGCGCTCGGCCTTCTCCTCACCCCGGCCATACCAGCCGTAGGCGTTGTTCATATCCGCCCCGGTACTGAAGACTCCCCCGTTTCCACGCAGCAGGACGACGGTGATGTCGTCGTCTTCTGCGGCCTGATCGAGGTACCGGGCCAACTGATCGCGCATGGCAGCGTCGTAGGAGTTGCGCTTGGCGGGGTCATTGAGGGTGATGGTGGCGACGCGATGGTCGTCAGCCAGCGAGAAGAGAACGCGGTCGTCTGCCATCATTCCTCGAATCCGTTGCGCCGCTTGCTGAATTGGAAGCCGCTGAGCTGAGCCGGCCGCGAGGCCACCGTGCTGAACTCACCGGTGCAGAGCACCTCCCCGTCACGAACCAATCGCGCCGTCGAGACGACCGTGCCGTCGGACTCCGCGCGCACGATGTCGAAGCGCAATTCGGTGAGGATGGGTGTCGGCCGCCGGAAGGTCAGCGTCAGCGCCCGAGTCTTGCCGGTCCGTTGCACGGCACAGCTCTGATGTTGCGTGACACAGTCGAAGAACACCGCCAGAAACCCGCCGTTGACCAGACCCGGCGGTCCTTCGTACACCAGAGGGAAGGTCACGCGGCCGCTCGCCGTTTCCGCGTCCAGGTGGTCGAAGGCGTATTCAGGGAAGCACGGATTGTAGGCGCCGATGTCGAAGGCGTGGTCCAGGTAGATGCGCTGGGCATCGCCAGCGTCCGCACCGATGCGGGGCGTCGGATCCGCCGGGCCCGCCGCGGCCAGCACACCCTCCCATTCCGCGAATCGGGCGAGCATGTCGTCCACCACCGGATGGTCCCGCTCCAGCGCCAGCAGCAGGCCGGCCAGGCGCCGCATCGCCCCGGCTGCCGCGACCGTCTGAGCGAGCGGGCGTTCGCCGTACCGGACCGTCGACATATGCCTCTTTTCCCGCTTGCCGAATGCAATCGTAGTACATACTGTTGGCATAACGGTACGGCATGAGAGAGGACTCCGACGGTGAGCGATGACGGTTCGATCACCGTGCATCGCAACGGCCCCGTCCTGAGCCTCATTCTCGACCGGCCGGCGCGTCGAAACGCGTTGAGCCACTCGATGATCGACCGGTTGGTCACCGTACTCACCGAGGCGGCGAGCGACGACTCCTTGCGCGCTGTGCACATCGGCGCGGTGGGCCCGGATTTCTGCAGCGGCGCGGACTGGGTCGCGACCAACGAAGCGGGGACGCGACCACGGGCAGGCCAGCTGCTGCGGCGCATTCCTCACACCGCGCACCGCCTCATCGAACTTGTTGCGACCATTCACCTTCCGGTGGTGTGCAGCGTCCGGGGCTGGGCCGTCGGACTCGGCTGCAACCTGGCGCTGGCGGCCGACTTCACCGTCGCCGCCGACGACGCGACGTTCTGGGAACCGTTCGCCGCGCGCGGCTTCACCCCGGACTCCGGTGCCACCTGGCTGTTGCCGCGCCTGATCGGGCTGGCCCGCGCCAGGGAGATGCTGCTGCTCGGCGAGAAGGTCGGTGCGACCGAAGCGGCGACCTGGGGCCTGATCCACCGCGCGGTCCCCCCCGACGACCTCGACGATACCGCTGCCACCCTCGTGGACCGGTTGGCCGCGGGCCCGACCGTGGCCATCGGTCTGGCCAAGCAAGCCATCCATCAAGCCCAGCACGCGACGCTGTCGCAGGCACTGAACCAGGAGCTGTACCACGTGGAACTGTCCTGTCGCACCGCTGATTTCAAGGAGGGCATGGCTGCGTTCCGCGAGCACCGGCCGCCTCAGTTCGGCGGACGGTAACCGTGTTCGACACCATCAAGTACGAGGTCGAAGGCCACAAGGCCATCATCACGCTGAACCGACCGGATGCGCTCAATGCGCTGAGTCCGCACATGGTCACCGAATTGCGTATCGCCTACGACCAGGCCGAGAACGATGACGCCGTGTGGCTGCTCATCGTCACCGCCACCGGCCGCGGATTCTGCACCGGCGCGGACGTGAAGGAGATTCCCGGCGACGGCAAGGTCGTCGCCGAACGCCCCTACCTGTCCACGTACGACCAGTGGGAAGCGCCGCAGGAGGGCACCCCACCGTTTCGGCGGATGGCGAAGCCCGTGCTGGCCGCCATCAACGGCATCTGCTGTGGCGCCGGCCTCGACTGGGTGACCACCGCCGACATCGTCATCGCCTCGGACCGAGCCACCTTCTTCGACCCCCACGTGAGCATCGGCCTGGTGGCCGGCCGGGAGGTCGTCAGACTGGCGCGGGTCCTGCCGAGGTCGGTGGCCCTGCGAATGGCGTTGCTGGGTAAGCACGAACGGCTGAACGCGGCCAGGGCATTCGAGCTCGGGATGATCAGCGAAGTGGTCGAACACGACCGGCTACTCGAGCGGGCCCACGAGATCGCCGACATCATCAACTCCAACGCGCCACTGGCCGTTCGCGGAACGCGACTGGCGATCCTCAAGGGTCTGGACCTGCCCCTCCACGAAGCCGAGATGCTCGCCGAAGCCTTCCGCGAACGCAACCTGCACACCGAGGATTCCCTCGAGGGACCCCGGGCGTTCGTCGAGAAACGTGCACCGGACTGGCAGTGCCGATGACGTTCCAAACCATCACCCTGGACGTGGAGCCGGACGCCCACGTCGCCACCATCACGCTGAATCGGCCCGAGGCGCTCAACGCGTTCAACCGCGCCATGTGCGAGGAGATGAGGCAGGCGTGGCAGGCAGTCAAACGCGACGACACCGTCCACGCCGTGGTGCTGCGGGCGGCCGGCGACCGGGCATTCAGCGCGGGCCTCGACGTGAAAACGCCGTATGGACAACCGGACAACGTGTGGAACCACGAGGACCCCGGCGAGGCACTCAGCCCGAAATGGCAGAAGATGTGGAAGCCCGTGGTCTGCGCGGTTAACGGCATCTGCACCGCCGGCGCGTTCTACTTCGTCAACGAAGCCGATGTGGTGATCTGCGCGGAAGACGCGACGTTCTTCGATTCCCATGTGAGCGCGGGTCTGGTGTGTGCGCTGGAGCCCGTTGGGCTGATGCGACGGATCGGCCTCGCCGAGGCCCTGCGAATCGCGTTGATGGGCAACGATGAACGCGTCGGAGCCGCGACCGCACTGCGCATCGGACTGGTGTCGGAGATCGTGCCCGCCGATCAACTCTGGGCCCGCGCCCACGCCATCGCCGCGGGTATCGCGGCGAAGCCGCCATCGGCGACCCAGGGCACCGTCAAGGCCATCTGGGAGTCACTCGACAAGCCCTACCGTGCCGCAATGGAACAGAATCTGATCTACACCCGCCTCGGAAATCCCTTGGGCACGGCCGAACTCGGCGCCGAGCCGGCCCGGCGCAACCCACCGAGGATCCGGTGACCCATCCGCTGAGCACGCGCATCGCCGAGGTGCTGCGCCTCGATCCGGGTGCGAATGCCATTGAATACGAGGACCGATGGCATTCATGGCGCCACATCACCGATATCGCCGAGGCGATCGCCGCCATCTCCCCCGGCGCCCAGATCGGGATGCTGCTGCGGAACCGGCCCGACCATGTCGCGGCGCTGCTCGGTGTCCTGCTGGCGGGTGGCACCATCGTCACCATCAACCCGTCCCGCGGCGAGGATCGGACCCGCGCCGATCTCGCCGCGCTCGACCTGTCGACCGTCATCGGCGAAGCACCCGACCTGGACACCGAGCCCACCGCATCGGTGGCCGCCTTGCGAATCTGGACAACCGACGGCACGGCCGAAACCCGGCCGACAGTGGCGGTGCGCATGCTGACCAGCGGAACAACGGGGCCGCCCAAGCGAATTGACCTCACCTACGACATGCTGGCCCGCAGTCTGATGGGTCCGGCGCCGACGTCGCTGCGAAGCGGGGTGGCGATCGTCAACGCGCCCTTGGTTCACATCGGCGGGGTGTTCCGGATCCTGCAGTGCGTCACCGCAGGACGGTCGTTCGCGCTGTTGGACCGGTTCGATCTGGACCGCTGGGCCGACGCGGTGCGACGGCACCGGCCGGGCGCGGTATCCCTGGTGCCGGCGGCGCTGCGGACCGTCCTGCATTCGGATCTGTGCGCCGACGACTTGGCCGGTATCCAAGCCGTGACGTCAGGCACGGCGCCCCTGTCCCCCGACGATGCCGACGCCTTCACCGCCAAGTTCGGCATCCCGGTGCTGACCTCCTATGCGGCAACGGAATTCGGCGGCGGTGTCGCAGGCTGGACGGTCACCGACTACCACCAGTTCTGGAAAGACAAGCGAGGCAGCGTCGGGCGCGCCACGCTCGGCGCGTCCCTGCGTGTCGTCGACGAACACGGCAACCCATTACCCGACGACGAGCCGGGGCTGCTCGAGGTCAAGCCGGGGCAGCTCGGACCATCCGCGAACTGGATGCGCACCACCGATCTGGCCCGCATCGATGCCGACGGATTCCTGTGGATCCTGGGACGCGCCGACCAGGCCATCATCCGGGGCGGGTTCAAGGTGCTGCCCGATGACGTCCGCGCCGCGCTGGAAGCTCACCCCGCGGTGGCCGGTGCCGCTGTCGTCGGCTCTCCCGATGCGCGATTGGGCGAAACCCCGGTCGCCATGGTCGAACTGCGGGCCGCTGCCGAGGTCGACGACATCGTCGGTTACCTCCGAACCCGGCTGGCGCGCTATGAGATTCCCAGCTCCATCGCGATCGTCGACCGGATTCCCCGCACGCCCTCCGGCAAGGCCGATCTCGGCGAGGTCCGCCGGTTCTTCGCCGACGAACATGCCCGATAACACCATCGACCGCCTGCTGCGGGAACGCGGTGCGGCATACCCCGACAAGCCGGCGGTGATCGACCCCGCCGACTCGATGACCTACCGCGAACTCGACGCGTCGAGCCGCCGCCTGGCCGCGGCTCTCATCGACGCCGGGATCGGCGTGGGTACCCGCGTCGGGCTGATCATGCCCAACAACGTCAGGTGGGTGCGGATCGCCGTTGCGGTGACACGTATCGGCGCGGTGCTGGTTCCGCTGAGCACTCTGCTGCGAGGGCCCGAACTGGTCGCACAACTGCGTGTCGCCGCAGTGCAGCATCTGATCACCGTCGACGAGTTCCGCGGCCACCGGTACCTCGACGAGCTGCGCGCCGAAAATGCGGAGCTCACGGAGCTGCTCCAGGTGTGGCCGGACACCGAACTGAATATCGGTTCAGATACCGACGCCGTCGATGCGATGGCCGAAACCGTCACACCGGCAGACACTCTGGCCATCATGTTCACCTCTGGCAGCAGCGGGCCGCCGAAGGGCGTCATCCACTCTCACGGCGGCGCGCTCGGCGCGGTGCGGGCGGGCTTGACCGCGCGGTGCGTCGACAGCGAGACCCGCCTGTACCTGCCGATGCCCTTCTTCTGGGTGGGCGGATTCGGCAGTGGCATCCTGACGGCGCTGTTGGCCGGCGCCACGCTGGTCACCGAAGAGACCCCGCAACCGGAGTCGACGCTGCGGCTGTTGCGGCGCGAGCGCGTGACGCTCTTTCGCGGCTGGCCGGACCAGGCTGAAGCGATTGCCCGCCATGCTGATTCGATAGGAGTTTCCCCGCCGGCCCTACGCGCGGGCAGTCTGCCCGCGCTCCTGCCGGACACGCAGCGCCCGGCACCAGGCGCCCGAGCGAGACTGTTCGGAATGACGGAGGCGTTCGGCCCGTACTGCGGGTATCCGGCGGACACCGACATGCCGCCCCCGAAATGGGGAAGCTGCGGCAAACCGTTCTCCGGCACCGAGGTTCGGATCGTCGGCCCCCACACCGGAGTGCCGGTGCCGGCCGGCGAGATCGGCATGATCCAGATTCGCGGACCGTATCTCATGAGCGGAATCTGCGGGCGCACATACGAAGATCTGTTCACGACGGACGGGTACTACCCCACCGGCGATCTCGGACACGTCGATGCCGACGGCTTCTTGTTCTACCACGGTCGCTCCGACGATATGTTCAAGGTGAACGGCGCGACGGTCTACCCCAGCGAGGTCGAACAGGCGTTGCGCGCCATCGACGGTGTCGACGTCGCGGCGGTGACGGACGTCGCCGGCGCGGTGGCGGCAGTCGTGGTGTCACGCACCATGACCGTCGACGAGGTGCGGGCGGCGGCACGAAAGCGGTTGAGCTCGTTCAAGATTCCCACCGTATGGCGGCTGCTGAACTCCGAGGATGAGCTGCCCCGAGGGTCCACCGGGAAGGTCGACGTCGCCGCGCTGCGCGAATTGTTGACCCACTCCTGACTACAAGCGCGCCGTCGCGGCGACGGCAGTGTCGGTGGTACGCAACGGACGGATCATCCCCTCCTGAGTAAAGGAGGCGATGAGCCGGCCGTCCTCGGTGTGGACTTGCCCACGCACATAAGACATTCCGGCGCCGACCTGGGTGCTCTCGTGCGAGTACAACAGCCAGCCGTCCCAGCCGACCGGCTCGTGGAAGGTGACCGTCACCGTCATCGGCGCCGTAGACACGGTGAGGTGCGCCTGGCTGGTGCCGATGCCGGCGTGGGCGCGCATGGTTGTCGAGATGGACAGGTGACCGGTGAAATGTGCGAGCAGCGCCTTGGCCAGGTCGTCGCGCTGAGGAACGGGGTCATAGTGCAGCCACGCGTGCAACACCGGTGGGCCGACCTCGTCGGGACTGTTGACGTCCACGACATCGACGAGGCGAAGCTCGCGACCGATCATCGGCATGTGGCTCGGAATCGCCTCGGCCGGCGGCGCGATATCGGGGCGGTCCGCGTGGTGCCGGATCACGTCATGCGTCGGGGTATCGGCCAGCACCGTCACCGTCGCGCAGCGGCGGCCGTCCTGCTCCACCGCCACCACCACGGCAGCGAAGCTGCGGCCGTCGTTGACCACGTCGACGACGAAGTCGACCGGTAGGTCCACCTGCACGGCCCGGCCGAAGATCGCGTGCGCGGAGCGAATCGCTTTGGTCGGCAACTGTTTTGCGACCGCGACGATCGACTGCGCCAGCAGCTGGGTGCCATCGACGATGGCTCGCTCACCACCATCGCTGAAGCCGCGAAACCGGCCCACGCCATTCGGCTGGACATCGAACACCTCGAGCATTCCGGTAACGGAGGACGGCATCGTCATGCGTGGCCGTATCCGAGGACAGCGGGGTGGGCCTGACCGACCCGCACGATCACCCGGTCCTGATAGAACGCGACGTGGTCACGCAATTGCGCCACCTGTTCAGCCGGATCCTCGTAGCTCCAACACACCGGTTCGTCCCCGTCTCCGTCGAATCGCCAATAGGTGGCTTGTCCTTTGAACGGGCAGCGACTGGTCGCGTCCGGGTCGCTGCGCAGTTCGATGCGCACGTCCGCGCGCGGGAAATAAAACACCAGGCCGTGATCCTGCTCGTCGACGAGCAGGGCGTCGGAGGTCGAGGCGATGAGGCGTCCGTCGTGCTCTGCGGTAATCGTGTTGCGGCGGCGATGGATATCGACGCGGTAGTCGGGGCGGTCCACGAAACTCATGACGCCTGCACCACCGTCTCGGCGAATTCTCTCAACGTATCCGGCTGGGCGAAATCGGCGAACCACACGTAAAACCGCTCGGCGCCAAGGTCGCTCATCCGCCCGAAGTGGTCGATCAACTGGTCTGCCGTCCCGCAGGTCAGCCCGTCGCCGAGGTATCCGAACCGACGGGTGCTCGTCTCGGTGACCCCTGCGCGGTCCGCACCGGACCCGACAAACCCGACCATCTGCTGCACCGACACCCGCGCGTTGCCCACCTGCGGGCGTAACCGCTCGAGCCGATCGAGGTGATTGCACGGCAGATTCCACCAATCGGCATGTCTGCGAACCAATTCCAGGGTTTTCTTGCCGACGCCGCCGAGTACCAAGGGTATCGGATGTTCGCGGCGCGGCGATTGCGCGGTGTCTCCGTCGTCGCCCCAATACTGGCGGATCAGCGCGAGGTCTCGTTCCAGCCTGCGAACCCGGGCCGGTGCGTCATCGGCGTTGTCGATGCCGAAGCGTTCGAATTCGCTCGGCATCGATCCCGCACCCAGGCCGAGCTCGAAACGCCCGCCCGACGCAGCCGACATCGTGACGGCATGCTTGGCGAGCACCGCCGGATGCCGAAAGCCGTCGCACAGCACCAGATGCCCGACGCGCAGTCGGTGGGTGTGCGCCGCGACCCAGGCGGCGATGGCCGTGGCGTCCCAGATGCCGCGGTCAGGCGCACCGGGCGCCTCGAGATGGTCGATGAACGCAATGCCGTCGAAGCCCGACCCCTCGGCCACCTGCGCGCGCTCGACGATCTCATCGATACTCAGCCGCACCTGCGGCAGAAACAAGAACCACTCGGCCATGACCGCATCACCATACCGCGACGGGAAGGGATGTTCTACCTATCGGATAATGCGATTCTCAGGCAGATCGGCCGGCGCTCAGCTCCGGCTCGTCTTGATGTCGAAGCCGACCTTCTCGCCATCCACGCTGGTGATCTTCAAGTGGGCCTTGTACGGCCCTTCCGGGCCCGTGAAGGTGCAGTCGAATTCACCGCCGACCTTGGCGTCGACGCCGGACGGGCATTTGACATCAGTCGGATGGAATCCGGTCTTGCTGCTGACCATGTCGGTCACCGACTGCGCGGCGCCTTCGGGCTTGATGGTCGAGGTACACGCACTCAGCTGCAGCGTGACGAGTCCGATTACGAGTGCCGCCCCGATACGGCCAGGAATGCGAGTCATAGCGGGAACGTAGCCAAGTCCAGTTGGAAATGCGTTGGAAGTCGCACATCGGTCGACCGCAGACATTCCTGCGCTCCTACGGCGCGCGTCCGTTCTGAAAAAGATGCGTCCGGTCTCGCGGGCACCGGCCGTTACGAAAGACCGAGGGCATCCGAGCGTCGCCTCCGATACGGAACTCGGCTCGGCCGAATCAGGCATCGTCCCGCGACAGGATCACCATCCGCGTCAACACACCCATGTAGACGCCAGGACCCACAAGCGCGTATTTCGCGCGTATCTCTTCCATCGAGTTCTGTTGAAGCAGAAGCGCCGCTGCGATCTCCCCATTCGACAACCGATTGGATCGCGGCGAGACCTGCCACTCACCGACCGGGGGCGGTGCGAGCGAAGTTCTGGTGCCGAACTCGGCCGATTGAGACAAATAGTCCTGCAGCTCCGCATGACGAAATTCGAACAGCGGACCTGCCGCACGGAGTAACCCAAGAGCCCGGCAGTCGCCTAGGAAGCCCAGAAATCGACGTGGAATTTGTTTTTCCCGTGCAAGCACCCGCTCCGCGGCCAAGTACGCCACCCACGGCGACGAAGTTGGGTCAGCGGCGCTCAGGCATCCGATCATCAGTCCAAAGCTGAGTGATACCGGAATCCACAGCCAGACCGGTTGCGCCACCATCCCGCCGATGAGGAACGTCAGACTGAAGCCGGCACCTAACGAGATTGCTTCGATCAGCGCTGATCGGCGGGCGTTGCGGTACTCGACGTCTGGTGTCAGGACTGCAGTCTCGGTATCGGAGTATGCCGCCCAGTTGATGATTCCGAGTGCGGCCGTCAGGATGGCGACGAAAGCCAAGAATACGACGAGCCCGACTTTGACTGCGCTCCATACGCCGTAGAACAGACCGGCCGCGCACCCACCCACGACCGCCGTGACAACGGCGACCTCGGCGACGCCCGGGAAAGCTTCGACACTGCGCCTACCCAACAGCTGAACGCGCCCTCGCAACCGCCAATTTACTTTTGACGGGCGCTTCGTGAATCGCACGTTCTTGGGTTTGACCACCACGAAATAGAACGGGATGAACGCGACGAGACTCAGGACTACGGCGACTATGGAGCTCGAAAGCACACTGGCCACCACGTCGAAATGTCCCAGGGTGGCCGATAGTCCGCACACGAACCACACGATCCCGATAGTCAGGGCCGCTACGCGCCAGCCAAGAAATGCTGCCGACCAGCGCACGGCCGTGCCGCTAACGGCAGTGGGTAGGCGCCACCACGCGAAGTCACGCTCCGCTCCAAGTCCCCCGGCAAGGAATCCCAGCCAACGGGTGACGTCCGGCGCACTCCACGTACGCTTCGGAGCGAACGGGCTGTCGCCTTCACGACGCCGACGATCCCCTAGCGCAACGAGAACCGGAACCAACTGTGAATACAGGTGCCTCTTGAGGTCCGCTACCGCACGATAGTCGTCTGTCAACAACTCCAGCGGACTGCGCTTCTGTTCGACATAGACGACACGAACCAGCCAAAGGCCCAACGCCGTCGAGCAGACCGTCGCCAGTGCCGGACATTTCCCTTCGATCGTCGCGTTGAACACCGATTGCCAATCTGGATCCAGTTCCGGCGGCAAGCAGTCGGTCAAATACCCGATGACCTGGGTTACGGTCAGCGCCTGAGATTCGATCCCCGCGGAACGCTTGATCACGTGCAATTCGCGTACGAGGTGCCGATATTCCGCCGTCCTACATGCCAGAATCAATGCCCCATCTGGATCAAGAGTTTCCTGAATAGTTCGAAAGACTGCCAACCGATGCGGCACTTCAAGCTCATCCAGCCCATCGATTACGGGCAATATGTAATTACGTGAAACGAGCTCGTCAACAACACCCGCAGAAATGTCCAACAGTTCTGCGAAGTCGTTTCGTATTCGAAAGGCGACCCAGTCCTTGAGACGGGGAAATTGCTCGATATCCCACTCACTGATCGTGACGTAGACAGGCACGAAATCGCCGGGGCGACGCTGCCGAAGCATTTCGAGCAACAGCTGCACGGCAAGCGAAGTCTTGCCCGACCCAGCCTCCCCGAGGATAACCAGCCGCTTGGCCGGTAGGGCGCGGAACCGGTTAGCCAAGCCATCGATGTTGTCGCTGGAAGCACTAAGTTCTGAGCCGGCGCGCACCTTGTGCCGGTGGTCAACCAAGTTCCGCGGTGCCGATTTCCACCGCACCGGAATGGTCTCATCGAGTCCCCGAAGTCGTGCTTCGTCCCGCCACACACCTTGAACCAAGGTAGCGAGCGTTTCGAGTGCGTAGGCGACTTGCTCTTTGACCGGAACAGCCGCCGGCGCCGGCCGGTTACGGCCGAGTGCTGTCGTTACCGCCACGGCCAACGTACAAGCCGCGAGAATCGCCGCCACCGGAGGGAAGCCCGCAGCTACGGGCCACCAATGCACTCCCACTCCCACGAGCCCGACAGTGATCGCGCAGAAGCTCACGCAGGCCGCAGATACCACGATGATCCGCCCGCCGGTAGATCCGCGCACTTTTCTCCGATCACCAGTGTGGCAAACGACACGCTTCGTAGAGATCAAGCCTAGGCGGCACGCGCGTGTGCGAGCAGGCAATCAGCAACGTTTCGGTACCACGCACATCAGCGAAGCCCTTCCCTGCGTCATTCTTCACGGCGATCGACGGATGCGTTGCCCGACAGCCGCAACCCGACGCCGTACCCGCGTGACCCGCGGTACATATTCGGCGGCCCGTCGGGCTCCGTCCAGAATCGTGGTCATCGGCTGCAGCGGGGCGGAAATGCGAACCGGCGTGCGACCGACCTGTGGCGGCTGGTCCCCTTCCCACCACACCGGCTCGGTGAGCCGCTGCACGAACGGCACCGAACTCTCGACCGACGCGTTGCCCCACTCGATCGCGCGATCGATGGCTTCCGGCGCGGCCGCCAACGTGACCGGCGACAACGTCGGGCTGAACCGGATGACGCGGTCGGCGAACGGCGCGTTGCGCACCATCTGCAGCTGCAATGCCTGCGTAATCGGCTGCAGCCAAAGATGTCTCGGATTCCATTGGGGGTGGAAGCAGTCCCAGCCGATATAGCACGCGTTCCGCGTGCCAAGGCGACCGTCCTGGATTCGCTTCCACGCCAGCTCGATTGGGACGTTACTGGCCGCGCCGCCGTCGACCAATGCGGCGACGTCCTTCTCCACGAGCAGCTGGTCGAGGAGGTCCCACATTCGCGGATCGCTGGACTCGTGGTGCAGAATGCCCGGGATTGCCGACGAAAAACTAGCGGCGTCAACGACATTGAAGTCAGCGGTGAGATCGTCGCCACCCAGCACGATGGGCTTGACGACGCGGGAGTCGATGAACGCGGCGACCTGCCACAGGCGGTTGACGACGCCTGGCGCGTACCCCAGTTTGAGGTGTTCGAGCGCCCGTACCCCCATCATCGTGAAGTGCGACGGATGAAACTGTCCGGGCAGCCGGTCGAACGACTGCTTCCGGACGCCTGCGACGACGGTCTCATACGGGATCGCCAAGTCCGTCAGCCGCATCGGCTCACCGTCTTCGCGCGTGAACATCTCCTTGGCGAACTCGTTGAACTGCAACGAGAACAGTCCGTTGAGCCCGTGGCGGCGCCGCGTTCTGGCCGGGGCCAGGACGCCGCGGTAGGTGACGGTCTTCGCCCACGCCACATAGTCCTCGATGGGCACGGGTAACGCGCGAGCCATCACACTGCCGACGATGGCGCCGAACGAGTTGGTGAGCATGTAAGCCGGCGGCAGGCCCGCTGCGAGCATGCGCTGCATACCGCCCAGGTAGACGTAGCCGGCACCGCCACCGCCGCCGAGGACCGCGACGTACGTCTTGTAGCCGAGTTCCGCGTCCAGTTCGGCCGCGGAGAAGTCGTTGCGGTGCCGCTCCAGGAGGACCGACCGTTCGTACTCCACGTCCTCGGCGAAGCTGAGGAGGACGGCTTTCGCGGCATCCAGTCGCTCCTGCGCGGTGGTGCGCCCACGGAGCGGGTTGTACAGCGCGTCGATCACGCGCTGCCGGAAGCCGGCGATCTCGTCACCGACCGTGACATCGCCGCGGCCGCGCGTACCGAACGGCCCAGCTGCGCCCGGTTCGAACACCGTCAACCGCGCGAAGCTCAAGAGATAGCGCAGGCGCCGGAACTGCTCGGGGCTCAGCGCGTCGGGGCAGTCGAGATCGGCGCGAACCAGTGCAGCTTCCATGTGCTGCAGCGCCAGGGTCGGGTTGCTGCCCGGAAGCCCTGGAGGTTCGACTACCGCTATTTCCGCCAGCTCAGTGGACAGCTCGCCGAACGGTACGAGCTCGGAATTCGCCATCCGATCATTCTTGGTCACGCGGCATCCAGCCGCGGCGGTTGGGTCGGATTGCCGGAACCGCCCGATACCGTCAACTCCGTTGCGGCTCGGCGAGCACGTCCGAGAGCCACTTGATCACAAGTTCGGGCTGCTCGTCGATGATGAAGTGACCGCAGTTGGGCACCTCGGTGATGTTCAGATCGTCGGCGTGATCCTTGAAGCCCTCCAGCAGCGACGGGTGCACTGCCACGTCGTCGAGACCGAACAGCACCCGCACCGGCATCGCGAGCTTCTGGTCGTCGTAGGGACCGCGCGCCAGTTTCGCGAACTCCTTGCCGACCATGGACCGGTAGATCTTCGAGCCCGCCACGCGACGGTCCCGGTCCCGGAAGCAGCTGCGGAAGAAGTCCACCGACTCCTGCGGCATGCCACTGCGGCGGATGAACCACCAGAGCGTCGGCGACAGGTGCGAGAGGGGTCCGACCGCGGGCGCGCCCACGACGAGTTGATACGCGAGCTTGTGGGCATGGCGGGCCACCCGGCCCGGCTCCTGCCACACCGGCGGGATGTTGAGGATCGCCAACCGCTTGACGCGCGTCGGCGCCTTCAGCGCCACCAGCTGCGCGGTCCAGCCACCCCAGTCATGGCCCACCAGTTCGAAAGACTCCAGCCCCAGCGCGGTCGCCGCGGCGAGCACATCGGAGGCGAATTGCTCCTTCTCGTAGCCCTTCGGAGTGACCTCGCTCCAGCCGGCGCCGCGCAGGTCCATGGCGTACACCCGGTAGCCGGTATCGGCCAGCGCCGGGATGATCTTGTGCCACATGAACCAGTTCTCCGGCCAGCCGTGCAGCAGCACGACCGGGCGCCCGCCCTCCGGTCCGGCCACGGCCACGTGGATCTTTACGTCGCCGGCCTGCACATATTCATGGGTCACGCCATCGACGGTCGGCATGCTGCGCTGAGTCATGCGGGGCATCTTACCGCGCGGTAAGTTCCGCCGACGAGAGCCGGCGCCGCGCGCGATGATCATGTAGCCGGCAACGCTCCGTCGGTGTCACCGGCTCACCGCCGTCACGACTGCGATCCCATCGCCCGTAGGACGGAATCAGGACATCATGGCGCTCGACCACAGTGCACACATGGAAAACCCGCCCCGACCGAAGTCGGGGCGGGTTTCAAACGGGGACCCAACAGAACAACTATCGACTCGGTTGGGACCGATCCGGCGGATGATCCAGCAGTACGGACTGATGCCAGGCCCAGCCAACTGCCGCCATCCGCTGCTCGATATCGCGGCGTGCGCTCAGTTTGCGCAGTGGATATGGAACTTCTCCCAGCCGTTGGCCACCGTCGCATCGGAATGGATGACGTCAGCGGTCCGTCCGCCACCGCCCACGGCGGTGAGGAAGTGCCCGTCGATGGTGCCGATCGAATACATGACCTGGCCGCCCGAAGCCGATGGAATCTTTGTGACAGTGAACTTCTCCCAACCCCGCAACTGCGTGGCATCGGAGTGGATGACGTCGGTGGTCCGTCCGCCGCCGCCCACGGCAGTGAGGTAATGCCCATCAAAGGCCCGGATGCCGTAGTGGGTTCCGTCGCCGGCGTCCACGAGCGTGAAGGTCTCCCATGACCCGACCCGCACGGCATCTGTGTGGATTACGTCGAACGGTGGTTGGCCGAGTCCCGTCAACCCGCCGCTGTTGACTGCCGTCACATAGTGCCCATCGGCGGTCGTGAACGTGCAGTTGGTCTTCGTCGGTGTGGCCGCCGAGGCCACACCGGACAGGCTCACGGCCACGGCGGCCATGGCAGCGATCGCCGAAACGCCGGCGACGGCGAGTCGTCGGCCCTGCTTTCGCGCAGACGTCGGTTCCGCCGCGGACGCAGATGAGACGCTGTCAGTCGGCTGCTGGGGGTTGACGTTATTGATCATCAATGTGCTCCTTCGATGTGATCGGAGTCCTGGTTGGGCACCTGGACACAGGTAGGAGCACCAAGCCCCGTAAAAGGGGACACTTTTCTCGAATCGATCTTCGAGGGCCCGCAGCCCATCGAGTTCGGCGACCGCCCGCACACCAGACGCGACTTGTCCGTCGGCAAGAAAAAACCCGCCCCGACCGAAGTCAGAACGGGTTTACTTGTGGAGCTAAGGGGACTCGAACCCCTGACCCCCACACTGCCAGTGTGGTGCGCTACCAGCTGCGCCATAGCCCCTTAAGTGGTGCCTGATGAAGCTACACCACCGGTCCCATCGGGAACAAAACGGCAGGTCAGAGTGACCCCTCCATCGGCTCGTGGCCCAGTGGACAGATCGGCGTCTCCTCGTCGTCACCGGAATGACGGGTTTCCGGGGCCAGCAACCAGCCCACCGCGGCCGCCAGCAGGATCACCCCGCCGACGCTGAATGCAGCGGTGAACGACACGTGCTGGGCGATCTGCCCGGCGACCAGCGAGCCGACTATCGTGCCCAGGTCGGACATCATCTGGAACGTCGCCACCGCGGTGCCGCCCCGAGCCTGGTTGCCGATGATGTCCGCAACGGCGGCCTGCTGCGGCGAGATGAAGATGCCGCTCGCCGCGCCGGTCACGAATGCGATCGCCAGAAACACCGGCAGCGACGTGGTCCAGCCGAGCAGCACCGTCGAAACCGACGACACCGCCAGCCCGACGATCATCAACTTGCGCCGGCCGACCCGGTCGGACAGGTGCCCACTGGGGATCACGGCACATACGTTGCCGACCGCGAACATGGCCAGCACCAGACCTGCCATGCCCGCACTGCGATGCAGCACGTCGACGACGAACAGCGGAACCAGCGCCACGCGCAGGCCCAGTGCCGCCCATCCGGCCGCCAGGTTCGACAGCAGCGCGGCCTGGTAGGCACGGTTGCGCAGCACGGTCCGTACCGACACCGTGGGCCCGGTTGCCTCCTCCCGAGCGGCCAGCGGCGAGTGCCGCAGACTGACGAACACGACGGCCGCGGCGACCGTCAGCGCCACCCCGTAGATGCCGAACGGCACAGATAGACCCAGGCCGGCGGTCAGGCTGCCCAGTACCGGCCCGGCGACACCGCCGATCATGAACGCGCTGGAGAACAGCCCGGCCACCCGGCCGCGGGCGTCGAACGGCGACAACCGGATCATCAGCGCCAGGGACGACACCGTGAACATGGTCGAGCCGGCACCGCCCAGCGACCGGAACAGCAGCAGCTGCCAATACGTCTGGGCGAACGCGCAGGCCAGCGTCGACACCGCGACGATCAGCAGACCGGTGAGATAGACGCGTCGCTCGCCGAGTTTCTGTACCAGCAGTCCGCTCGGCGGTGCGAAGACCAGGCGCATTGCGGCGAACGCGGTGATGACAAACGTCGCTGCGCCGATGCTGACACCGAAGTTGCGGGCGTACGCCGGCAAGACTGGGGCCACCACGCCATAACCGAGTGCGATGACGACGTTGGCGCCGGCCAGGACCCAGATCTCGGTGGGAAGCCGAGTCGGGCGACGACCGTCTTCGGTGACAGCACTCACGCTATGACTGTATTAGTCGCGTGCCACCGTCACGGCCGAGTCCCGTTGCGGCCGTCCCCGTGCGGCAGTTGCTACTGCGCGCCTCGCGTCACCGGACCCCCAGGGACCTTCGACGGGGCAACCGGCGGCGCCGGTGTCAACTCGTCTGTCGCCATGCCCGGATCGCGATGTGCCACACACCAGCAAACCGGCGGAATCCCCTGGCACACCGGATCTTCCCAGGGCATGCAGTACCACGGCGCCGGGAGGGCAGGGAAGGCGACGATGACGCTCAGGCCGGTGATCAGGCCCGCACGGGTGAGTGTCGGAACAGCAGTGGTAGTACTCACGATTGCTCCTCTCGCAAATGAAGCCTCGTGGTAGCCACAACTCTAGGCCCGCCAAAGCGATGCCGCAGCAACATGGCAGCAAAACCGCCAGAACCTGAAATCCGGGGATCGACCGGGGAGCAACGTGCAGTTTCGTTAGCTCAGCAAAGCTATTACGCGATGACGGTATTCACCACTTCCCGCGCGGCAGCCTGGACCTGCGCCAGGTGTTCCGGACCCTTGAACGACTCGGCGTAAATCTTGTAGACGTCCTCGGTGCCCGACGGCCTCGCGGCGAACCAGGCGCTCTCGGTGGTCACCTTCAGCCCGCCGAGCGGGGCCCCGTTGCCGGGCGCCGCCGTGAGCTTGGCGACGATCGGCTCGCCCGCCAGCTCGGTCGCGGTGACCTGCTCGGCCGACAGCTTCGACAACCGTGCTTTCTGTTCACGATTGGCCGGCGCGTCGATGCGGGCATAGGTCGGAGCGCCGTACTTCTCCGTCAGCTCGGTGTAGCGCTGCGACGGCGACTTACCGGTGACCGCGAGGATCTCCGAGGCCAGCAGCGCCAGGATGATGCCATCCTTGTCGGTGGTCCAGACGGACCCGTCCGTGCGCAGGAACGACGCACCGGCACTCTCCTCGCCACCGAATCCGATTGCGCCACTGATCAATCCGTCGACGAACCATTTGAATCCGACCGGCACCTCCACGAGTTGGCGCCCCAGCCCGGCCACCACGCGGTCGATGATCGATGAGCTGACCGCAGTCTTGCCGACCGCGGTGGATCCCGGCCAGCCGGCTCGATGCGTGTACAGGTAGTCGATGGCGACGGCGAGATAGTGATTCGGGTTGAGCAGCCCGCCGTCAGGCGTGACGATGCCGTGCCGGTCGGAGTCCGCGTCGTTGCCGGTGGCGATCTGATAGCGGTCCCGATTCGCGATCAGTGACGCCATGGCATTCGGCGAGCTGCAGTCCATCCGGATTTTGCCGTCGGTGTCGAGCGTCATGAACCGCCAGGTCGCGTCCACAAGCGGGTTGACCACAGTCAGGTCCAACTGGTGCCGCTCGGCGATGGCGGCCCAGTAGTCGACACTGGCCCCGCCGAGCGGGTCCGCGCCGATGCGTACCCCCTCAGCCCGAATGGCGTGCAGGTCAACCACATTCGGCAGGTCCTCCACGTAGGCATTCAAATAGTCATGCCGCTCCGTCGAGCCCAGTGCGCGCGCCAGGGGTATCCGCTTCACGTCGCGCAACCCGTCACGCAGAATCTCGTTGGCGCGCTTGGCAATGACGCTCGTCGCATCGGTATCGGCCGGGCCGCCGTTGGGCGGGTTGTATTTGAAACCCCCGTCGCGCGGCGGGTTGTGCGACGGGGTGACGACGATGCCATCGGCGAGGTCGCCTTCCCGGCCGCGATTGAAGGTCAGGATCGCGTGGCTGACTGCCGGTGTTGGTGTGTAGCGGTCGGCGGCGTCGATCATCGCGATGACCTCGTTGCCGGCCAGCACCTCCAGTGCCGTGACCCAGGCCGGCTCGGACAGGGCGTGGGTGTCGCGGCCGATGAACAGTGGTCCGGTGGTGCCCTGCGCGGCGCGGTACTCGACGATCGCCTGTGTGGTGGCCAGGATGTGCGGCTCGTTGAACGCCGCGTCCAGGCTCGACCCGCGATGCCCCGACGTGCCGAACACCACCTGCTGATCGACGTTCTCGGGGTCCGGCGCCACGGTGTAGTAGGCGGTGACCACATGGGCCACGTCGATCAGGTCGTCTGGCTGGGCCGGTTGGCCGGCGCGCGGGTTGGCCGTCATGGCCTCGATTCTGCTACCGGTTCTCCCCCGGTGTGCACCTGTCGGCGTTCGGCCACCATACTTTTGCTCTATGTTCGGCCACGACAACCGAGAATTGGCCGCCGTCTTCGTCGGGGGCGCCATCGGCACCGTCGCGCGCGCCGCCCTTGCCGTCTTCGCCGCACCCCACCCCGAGCACTGGCCCTGGCCCACATTCGTCGTCAACATCGTCGGTGCGTTCCTGCTCGGCTACTTTACGACCCGACTGCTGGAGCGGCTCCCGGTGTCGAGCTATCAGCGCCCTCTGCTCGGCACCGGCGTGTGCGGCGGCCTGACCACGTTCAGCACCATGCAGGTCGAGACCGTGCGGATGCTCGAGCACGGTGCCTACGGGCTGACGGCGGGCTACACGGCGGCCAGCATCGTCACCGGCCTGGCCGCGGTGTACCTGGCGACCGTCCTGGTCCGGCGGGTCCGGGTGCGGGCATGACGGCGGTCATCTGGCTGGGCGTCGCGCTCATCGGTGGCGCGGGGGCGGTGACGCGCTTCCTGGTGGACCGTGCGGTATCGAAACGCAAGAGCAGCAGCTTCCCGTACGGCACCTTCGCGGTGAACCTCAGCGGCGCCTGGCTGCTCGGCTTCTTCGGCGGGCTGGCATTGAGCCCGAATGTCGCCTTGCTGGCCGGTACCGCATTCGTCGGCGCGTACACGACGTTCTCGACATGGATGCTGGAAACTCAACGATTGGGCGAGGAACGACAGGTCTGGTTCGCACTGGCCAACATCGTGGCGAGTGTGGTGTTGGGCCTGGCCGCCGCGGCGCTGGGACTGTGGATGGGTGGGCTGCTGTGAGCGACTCCGCGGACTACCTGAAGCTCACCACGTATTTCGGTGAGCGGCAACGACATCAGGGCCGCTTCCTGACCGAGGAGCTGCTCGACCTCTATGCCGCAGAGAACGTCGCCACCAGCGTCGTGCTGCGCGGCATAGCCGGATTCGGGCCACGGCACCAGCTGCGCACCGACCAGACACTGAGTCAGTCCGAGGACCTGCCGGTAGCCATCGCCGCGGTGGACACCGCCGACAAGATCACCGGGCTGGCCGAGCACACCGTGGAGCTGACGACGCGGGGGCTGGTCACGCTCGAACGTGCCCGCCTGCTCACCACCGCAAGGGTCGGCGAGCACACCAAGCTCACCGTGTATGTCGGTCGTCAGCACCGCATCAATGGCCGACCGGCCCACATCGCGGTGTGCGATCTGCTCCACCGCAGCGGATTCGCCTGCGCCTCCGTCTTTCTCGGGGTCGACGGCACGGTCCGCGGCCGCCGGGAGCGGGCCCGCTTCCTGAACCGGAATAGGGAAGTTCCGGTCATGATCATCGCGATCGGCGACGGTGCCCGCGCTGTCGCGGTCCTGCCCGAACTCGAGCGGCTACTGCCCGACCCGTTGGTGACGGTCGAGCGGGCCGAGCTCTGCAAGCAGGCTGGGACGATGCTGGCCCGCCCCGGTGCGCTTCCGGCCCACGACGCCGACGGAACTCCGTTGTGGCAGAAGCTCATGGTGTACACCACCGAGGACACCTTGCACAGCGGCGAGCCGGTGCACCGCGAGATCGTGCGCCGGCTACGCGCCATCGAGGCCACTCGCGGCGTCACCGTCCTGCGCGGTATCTGGGGCTTCCATGACCGACGGACGCCGCATGGCGACAGGTTGTTTCAGCTCGGCCGTCAGGTCCCTGTCACGACCATCGTGGTCGACACCCCCGAAAACATCTCTACCGCTTTCGATCTCATCGATGAAGTGACGATCGACCACGGTGTGGTCACCTGCGAACGAGTGCCGGCGCTGGTCTCAATCGACAATGGAAACCGGGACGGTGGTACCAGTTTAGGCAACTTCCTTGGATAGAAGGTAAGCCTAGCCTAAACAGCTTCGGTCGACTACGGTCCCTCGACATGGAGTCAACAACTGAATCGGTAAGCACCGGCTTGGCCAAGATCATGCAGGACGACATGGGCGTGGACATCAAACGCGTCACCCGCGAATCACGGCTCATCGACGATGTCGGTTTGGACTCGGTGGCTTTCGCCGTCGGCATGGTCGCAATCGAAGATCGCTTCGGCGTCGCGCTTTCCGAGGAAGATCTGCTCAGCAGCGAAACCGTCGGCGACCTCGAAGACGCGATCGCCGCGAAACTTCCCAGCGCCCAACGCTCATGAGTCCCTCGAACCTCGCGTCTACCCTGTCGCAGGCGATGACCCGGTCCCCGCGCAACCTGGTGACCCTCGACCCGAAATCCGGTGACTGGCAGCGGCATCCCTGGCAGGAAGTGCACGCCCGCGCCGAGAACGTCGCCGCGCACGTCGACGGCCAAAGCCGCGTCGGCCTGGTCGGCGAGCCCACAGTGGAATTTCTGGCGGGCGTCTACGGCGCAATCTTTGCCGGCGCCGCCGTATCCATCCTGCCCGGACCGGTTCGCGGAGCCGACCCCGCCGCCTGGGCCGACGCCACCCTGAACAGGTTCGCCGGTATCGGCATCGGCACCGTGCTCAGCCACGGCAAGCATCTCGACCTGCTACGCACCGGAACCGGACCTGCGCAACTGCACGACGTCAATACCATTGCACACGAACAACGTTCGGCAACGTTCGCGCCGTCACGGATCGCCGACGTCGGCATCCTGCAGGGCACCGCGGGTTCGACCGGCACACCGCGCACCGCCCAAATCCCGGCGGACGCGGCGTTGGCGAACCTGCGTGGACTGGTCTCCCGGATCGGCGTCACCGACGCCGATCGTGGCCACTCGTGGCTGCCGATCTATCACGACATGGGCTTGGCGTTCATGCTCACCATGACGCTCGGCGGCGGCGAATTGTGGCAGGCACCCACCAGCGCGTTCTCCGCGTCACCGTTCCACTGGCTCAAGTGGTTGACCGAGAGCCGGGCAACCATGACCGCGGCCCCGAACATGGCCTTTGGTCTGCTCGGCAAGTACGCCCGCCGCGTCAGCGATGTCGACTTGGGCGCGCTGAGGTTCGCGCTCAACGGCGGTGAACCCGTCGACTGCGACGGCACAAATCGCTTCGCCACCGAGATGGCCCAGTTCGGCTTCGACGCGAACTCGCTCTGCCCGTCGTACGGCCTCGCCGAATCAACTTGCGCGGTAACCGTTCCCACCCCGGGCGGCGGACTGCGCTGCGACGACGTGACCGTGATCCTCGACGGCGACACCGTGGCGCGCAGGTACGCGGTGCTCGGCCGGCCGATCGACGGCATGGAAGTGCGCATTGCCCCCACCGCTGTGTCCCACGAGCTCGCGGGCCGTGATGTCGGCGAAGTGCAGGTGCGCGGCACCTCGATGATGGCCGGCTATCTCGGGCAGAACCCCGTCGATCGCGAAGAATGGTTCGCCACTGGCGATCTCGGCTACTTCACCGCGGACGGCCTGGTCGTGTGCGGCCGGATCAAGGAACTCATCACCGTGGCCGGACGCAACATCTTCCCCGCAGAGATCGAGCAGGTGGCCGCCCGCGCCGACGGAGTGCGCGAGGGTGCCGTCGTGGCTGTGGGCACCAAAGACACCGGCGCCCGGCAGGGTTTGGTGATCGCCGCGGAGTTCAAGGGGTACGACGAGTCGACCGCCCGCAGCCAAGTGGTGTCCCTGGTCGCCGCCGAGTGCGGCATCGTGCCGGCGGACGTGGTGTTCCTCGAACCGGGTTCACTGCCGCGAACCTCATCGGGGAAACTCCGGCGCCTCGAAGTCAGACGCACCCTGGAAACGGCGGGTTCGTGACCACCTTCGAGACGTGCGCCACCGAGAGTTATCGAGAACTACTGGACGAGGTATTCGACGACCGGGTCCGGCGATGGACGGCGGAAGCTGAAGAATCCGAACGCTTTCCGCGCAAGCTCATCGAATATCTGGGCCGGTCCGAGGTTTTCGCCACCAAGTGGGGCGAGAGCCAGCATCCCGATGTGGCGAAGGTGTTCGCGCTCGCCGGGGAATTGGGCAAACTCGGATCCGCGGGGATCGGCGTCGGGGTCAGCCTTCATGACTCGGCCATCGCAATCCTGCGCAGATTCGGCAAGTCCGATTATCTGCGCGATATCACCGAGCAGGCCATCCGGGGCGACGCCGTGTTGTGCATCGGCGCATCGGAAGAGTCCGGCGGCTCGGATCTGCAGATCGTGGAGACCGAAGTCGTCTCCGCACGTGGGGGTTTCGAGGTCCGCGGCATCAAGAAGTTCGTGTCCCTGTCCCCCATCGCCGACCACATCATGGTGGTCGCCCGAAGCGTCGACCACGATCGGCAGAGCCGTCACGGCAGCGTCGTGGTCGTCGCCGTGCCGACCGCGCAAGTCGAGGTGCGGACTCCCTATCGCAAGGTGGGCGCCGGTCCGCTCGATACCGCGGCAGTTCACATCGACACCTGGATTCCGGCGGAGGCACTGGTGGCGCGGGCGGGTACCGGGCTGGCCGCCATCTCCTGGGGCTTGGCGCAGGAGCGGCTGTCGATCGCCGGCCAGATCGAGGCCAATTGCCGCCGGATAATCGGAATCACGTTGGCCCGCATGATGAAACGCCGCCAGTTCGGCCATACTCTGTACGAGCATCAAGCGCTGCGGATGCGACTGGCCGACCTGCAGGCCCGGGTCGATCTGCTGCGCTACGGCCTGGCGGGGCTTGCCGCGCAGGGGCGCATGGATCTGCGCGCGGCCGCCGCCATCAAGGTCACCGCGGCACGGCTCGGCGTCGAGGTCGTCGACGAGTGCATGCACATCTTCGGGGGTGCCGGATACCTGGTGGACGAGACCCCGTTGGGCCGCTGGTGGCGCGACATGAAACTCGCGCGGGTCGGGGGCGGCACCGATGAGGTCCTCTGGGAACTCGTCGCGGCGGGAATGCGGCCCGATTACGAGGGGTACGACGCGGTGACGTCCTCACCCGTCATCGCTTGACCAGATTCACCAGGAATTCGATGGTGACGATCGGATCGACGGCGAGCAGTCCCACCGGCGGCGCCGGCGGGACGATGCCGTAATCGGCGAAGGTGACCGGGATTTGGCCCACGGCCACCACCCCGCCGCCCGTCCGCTGCACGTCCAGTCGCACCGCCACCTGGCGGCTGACGCCCTTGAGCGTGAGTTGCGCCGATACCTCCATTGTCATCGGCATGCCGTTGCCGGAGAGCGACGACAAATTGACCGGGTCGAGGACCGCGAGTTTGGCCGTCGGGAACCGTGCGGCATCCATCACGTCGGGGCCGCGGAACTTGTCATCGCGGCCGCGGTGCGGTGACTGCATCGTCCCGACGTCGATGACGAAGCTCGCCGCCTGCAGGGTGCCACCGGCAACAGTGGCGTCGCCCCTGACCGAGTTGGTCCGTCCGGTGACCGTCACCGTTTCCCAGAGCAGTTGTTGCCGGGCGCGGTAACCGGCCTGGGACCGGTCGGCCTCGTTATCGGGGCCTGCGGCAACGATCCATTTACCGTCGAGGTTCGTACTGGCCGGACTATGCGCCGACGGCAGCGTCAGGGCCGGAGCCGGTGCGCCTTCCATCTGAGTTCGGTAGAACCACGGTCCTGCGCACACCCCCACGACGGCGAGCACTGCCAGCAACAGCAGAAGCCTTTTTGCCACTCCCTCTATATACAGGGCGGGTCCGACCTCAGCCGGCTGGGCGCGCCAGCGCGTACAGCGCCATCCTGCGGTTTGCCATGTCGTGTTCACCGAGGAATTCGGCGCCACCGTGCTCGACCAGCCGTCGCGCACCGGTGTTGCGATGGTCGGGATCGAACATCACCCGACGGCACTCCGGCACGAGGTCGAACAGGCTCGCCAACACCTGGGGCATCAACAGCGGTCCCAGTCCTCGATTGACGAAACGTTCGTCTGCGATCGCGGCGTGGAGCCCGAGATCGTACGGGTCGGCGTCGTAACAAGGCGCGATGGAATCCTTCGCCGCCCAGTACAGCTCGAGGTAGCCCATCGCTTTGCCCTGGTAGCTCACCAGCAAGGGCCGCGAGTACTCGCCGTCGAGCTGCGCCTGCAGGTGCCGCCGCCACCACTGCGGCGGTCGGTCGTACTCCCAGGCCTCTGCCAGATGCGGCCGATTCATCCATTCGGACAGCATCTCGGCGTCGGCGTCGGCGTCCACGAAACGCACTGCCCACGGGGCTGCCAGCTGCGGAAGCGGTGGCGAGCCCACCGCTCGCACCTCAGCGGACAGCGACGTCAACTCGCGCGGCAGCGCCGGCCCCTGATCAATCTCGGTCATTTCAGCGGCGAGCCTACCCGATTTTGTTTAGGTTAGGTTTGCCTACATGAACAAGCGCGCCGGCGCGTCGGCGGCCGCATTGGCAGTCGACAATCCGGCACTCAACTCGACTCAGATGAGTTGCGGGCTGCTTGTTCAGGGGCTGTAACGCTCAGCCACAGAGGGTCGATAGAACTGCTAACGTAGTCATCAATCACTTTGGTCGCATCGGTTAGCTGGTGCGGGAGGGGAATACACAATGTCTTTCACCACTCGGATGATGGTCGGCGCGGGCTCGGCACTGGTCGCGGTCATGGCCAGCGGCGCAGTCGCCACCGCTCAGCCGGACCCCACCCCGATCATGTACTCGACCTGCACCTACCCGCAGGTGATCGCCGCTCTGACCGCCCTCGACCCGGGTGCTGCCGCCGAGCTGCAGGCAAACCCGATCGGCGTCGGTTACCTGCACCAGCTGATCGCCTCCGGTCCTCAGCAGCGTAAGGCCCTCATCACGCGGGCGTACAACACCCCGGGTGCCGCCGGCTACACCGACCTGGTGCTGAACGTCGCCAACACCTGCAACAACTTCTGATCAGAAGCCAAGACAACGCGGCTCGGTCCTTCGGGACCGAGCCGCGTTGTGCTTTTCCAGGTATTGGCGCCGATAGTCAGAATCCGCGGTTCGAACCCCGAACCGCGGCGACGGCGTCGTCCGGCCCGGAGAACTTCACCTGCGCAGGTCCGCGGCCGGCCGCGAACAGCAGCAGCTCGCCCGGCGCGCCGGTCACCGTCACCTCGGCGCCGCGACCGGCTGCGCCCAGCTGACGGCCGTCCGGGGTCACCAGCAGGATCCGTGCCGGCGGGTTCTTGATCCCCATGCGCGCCATGGTCGCCACCTGCCCCGCCAACGCGGACGCGAGCCGGTCGTCGAGTTCCCGCGGCTCCCAGGTGGGCTGAGCCCGGCGGACATCCTCGTTGTGGATGAACATCTCGGCGACGTTGACGAACGGGTCGAGCAGTTTGAACGGCGAGTACAGCGGCGGGCCCGCGGCGATCATGTCGACGAGCTTTTCCCAGTCGGTTGATGCGGTCACCTGCGCCTGGACTCGTTCCGTGTAGCCGGCCAGTTGCGACACCAGAATGCCCGGCGCCGCATCGAGCCGGCGTTCCCGCACCACGAGATGCGCGGCCAGATCACGGGAGGTCCACCCTTCACAGAGGGTCGGTGCGTCGGGTCCGTGCGCGCGCAGGGATTCGACGAGTGCGGCGCGTTCCCGCTGGGCGGCTGTCATGCGCTGAGTGTAGGTCTGGCGGGCTTTCGCAAGCACTGCGACGTGGGTCACGCCCGGCCGGCAAACGCCAGGTGAACGATCGCGACGTGGTTACAGATGGGTACCCATCCGCACAGCAGGGACCTCAACAGCCTCATTGATAACTATGGTCACAAAAGCCCCTCGCTGGCGTCCGAGCGCCGCCTGCCATCCGAAAGGTGTGACCGTGTCGCCGCGTCCTCGACTTGCATCGGTGGCTTTGACGGCCGCCGTCGTTCTCGGTGGAGCGGTCGGCGTCGCGCCGCCCCGCGCAGCCGCCGAACCCTGCACCGGCCCCAACGCGGGCGTACTGCCGCCGAACGGGGTGCCGTCGAGCGGCGTCATGCGGCCGCCGTCGGGCGGCCATCGACCGAGCAACGCGAACGACAAAGCTCCGCTGCCGACTCTCGGCAAGTTGTCCCGATCGCTGCTCAGCGTATTCACCCAGGGCACCGTCCAGCAGCAGGCCGGCGTGCTGCCCGGCCAGCCCCGGGTGCCGCAGCCGCCGGTCCAATCGCGCACGGCACAGCCCGCCCCTGCCGCAGCGCAGCCCCAGCCCGGAGCAGAGCCCGCGCCGCCCATCGACGCCGGTACCACGTCCCTGGTCGGCTGGGTGACCGGCGACCAGAGCGCAGGCGGCGACACCCTGCAACGCTTCGGCATCTCCGGCACCGACCTCGGCATCATGTGGGACAACGGCGACCCGGCGAACAACCAGGTGCTGATGATGTTCGGCGACACTTACGGCTACTGCGCCACCCCCAACCAGCAGTGGCGTTACAACACCATGTTCCGCACCAACGACCGCACGTTGTCGCACGGCATCCACATCCCGCCCGGCTCGGTGACCAACCCGTATTCGGGCGCACCCGAGTGGCAGCCGAACCTGGCCAAGCAGACCATCCCCACCATCCGCTGGGCACCCGTCGAAAAGGGCATCATCCCGACTTCCGGTGTCGCCGTGGGCAAGACGCAATACGCCAGCTTCATGTCGATCAAGAACTGGGACAGCGCCGGCGCCTGGACCACGAACTATTCGGCCATCGCCGTCTCCAACGACAACGGCCAGAACTGGGGCGTGTACCCCAGCAGCGTCCGGCCGATGGCGCCCGACAGCGTGTCCCGGGTGGCGTACCTGCCGGGCAACGAGAACTTCCAGCAAGGCGCGTTCCTGAAGGGCAGCGACGGCTACATCTACTCGTACGGAACCCCCTCTGGCCGGATTGGCAACGCCTACGTGTCCCGGGTGCCGCAGAACCTGTTGCCGGACATGAGTAAGTACGAGTACTGGAACAACGAGAGCCAGTCCTGGGTGCCCAACAACCCCAGTGCGGCCTCCCCGATCATTCCGGGTCCGGTCGGCGAAATGTCGGTGCAGTACAACACCTACCTCAAGCAGTACCTGGCGATGTATTGCAACAACCTGTCCGACGTGGTGATCCGCACTGCCCCGACACCGCAGGGACCTTGGGGCCCAGAGCAATTGGTCGTCTCGTCCATGCAGTTCCCCGGCGGCGTCTATGCGCCCTACCTGCACCCGTGGTCCAACGGCCGCGACCTCTACTTCACATTGTCGCTGTGGTCGGCGTACAACGTGATGCTGCTGCACACCGTACTGCCCTGAGCCAGTTGGGTTTTGACGTTCAGTCGAGAGTGGCCCAGAACTCGGTGAGAGCTGCCGCGCCGCGCGCCGGATCCTGCAGCATCCACCAGTGCCCGAGCCCGTCGAGCACCATGGTGCGCGCGCCCGCGCGTTCCGCTGCGCGGTAACGGATTTCGTCGGAGCCGATGTAGGGGTCGTCGGTGGCCAGCAGCGCAAGGCCCGGCCTGCATCGCAACTTCTCGAGGTCACGCCCGACCTCCGCCATCGCGGGTTGGCGCGCCGAGCGGTACAACGCCAGGATCGCCCGCCCCATCTCCGGACCTTGCGCGGTAGCGAGGGCCGTGGCGACACCCAGCGGCATGCCAAGTGCGACCATCTGCGCGGCGCGGTCGTCGACACTGCCGCCGAGCATCGTCTCGACCAACTGCTCACCCTCCCCCGGCGTCTGCCATACCTGAGCCAGGTCGTGCCAGACGTAGTCGGAGTCGAGTATCCCGACCACATCCGTCACCCAACTGCGGACGAGTTCAGGCCGGTGCATCACGGCAGTCAACACGTGGCCGCCGCCCCAATCGTGGCCGACCAGATCGACTGGCTCACCGATCGCCTCCAGCTCAGCCTCGAGCCAGTCCCGGTACGCGAGGTACGTCGCGGGGAAGTCGTCGGGCAATGGGGCGCCGAATCCCGGTGGCGACAACCGCACCACATCGTCCCGACCGAGCGCGTCGACCAGTGGACCCCAGATCGCATCGGTCTCCGGATTACCATGCACGAGAACGACAGTCATAGGGCCATCCTGGCACCGCGGCGGCGGTGACGCGGCCGCTTCCACGACGACCGAGGGACAAGTCGCATCACGACAAGAACTGCCGGCCTGAAGATGACCTAGGCCCGCGGCGGCGGGGTGGCCGTCGGGCCCAGCAGATCAGCGGTGCCGTTCGACGAGGTGCGTCGCCACCGCCCCTGCACCGGCAACTCGCGCAACGCCTCCCCGCCTACGGACCACCGTCGGGCCGCGAAGCGGACGACGGTGCGGATGTGGCGGTTCGTGTCCGAGTACCAACGCCATTCGTAGAGCTGGTCACCCTGCAGCCGATGCGCGAGTGACTCGGATTCGACGCCTTGCAGATAGGGCCGGACCCACGTCACCGTCACCCACGCCCGCTGCGCTACTTGCTCGGACAGTCGAAAGGTCCACTCGAGCGGAGCGTCACCGGCGATCATGGTGTGCCGCAATGGTGGTGGCGCCGGCGCTGTGCCCTGGACCCCGAACAGCGCCACCGCAACATTGTGAAAGACCGCCGGCCCGCCGGCCTCGAACCGCACGGCGTAGCCGTCGGCCGCGTCGCGGTTGACGGAGAATGCGGCCAGCCCACCGACGGCGACATAGCGCGCGAACACCAATCCGCTGACGACCATGACGACGCGGCGTACCGCGAGCAGCACGGTGAACGTCGCGACGGTCAGCGCTACGACACGCCACATCAGGTCCACCCGCACAGCGTGTCAGAGCGTCAACGGCACGTCAGGCAATTGCCGACGTGCCGCTCAATTGGGGCCCTTCGCCTTCTCCAGTTCGCGCAGCAGAGACAACGACAGGAAAGTCATCGGTCCCGCGTCCTTGAACCTGCTACCGACGTTGCCCGCGAGACCGCCTTCGACAGCGAGATCACTGATCAGGTCGAGTTTGAGCTGCGGGCTGCCCGCACTGAAGTCGAGGTCCGCCAGGTCGACCCACACGATGTTGGGCCGCGTGGTGGATTCGTAGACGTAACGCCGGTTGGTCAGGTCCATCACCACCTGCCAGATGGTCTGCGAGGCGTCGGGCTTGCCCGGATCCGGGATCCGGAAGGGCTGCGCGGCGTTGCGGATCACCGAGAACATGCTCGCGATCGCTTCGACCTGGCTCGACGGCGTGGGCAGGCGGTCAGCGTAGTAAGTGGCGCGTGCGAACCTGTCGGTGGCCAACGTGGAGCCCGGCAATGGCTCCGTGCCGCCGAGGCCCTCGAAGCTCTTGACCAGCTCGAGCTGCTGATCGAAGGTGGGCGAGTTCGTCATCACCCGAAAGTCCTTGCTGTGGTAGACCTTCGGCCGGCCGTCGAGGTACTCGATGATCGCCGAGTCGCCGGTGGCGTCGTCGAGGGCCAGATGAATGGTGGGCGGGTCGCCGCCGGTGGGGTCGTCCAGCTGGACCACCTGTACATCGGTCTCGCTGATCCACGCGACCGCGTCAGCCACCGTCGCGAAGTTGTCGAGGAAGTACTGCAGCCAGATCGCCTGACTCAGCTGAGTCCGCGTGGCATCCGGTGTGCCATAGGTCGATTCAGCCAGCCAGAGCACGTGCCCGGCCAGTCCGGCCTCGTTGATGCCGTCCACCGAGATGAGGTCGAAGGCGGCGGCGATCACGCTGCCGAACTTCGAGGTCCAGGCGAGCGTGCCGGTAACGCCGTCGTCGCGGGTCACGCCGCGCGGTTGCTTCCACAGGTTGGTCATGAGGTCGCGGTGAAAGTCCATGTTGCGGCCGACCAGAACCGCATCGCCGGCGTCAGGCCACATCACTCGTGTGCACACCGGAGCAAGCCTAACTTTTCGCACGCCAGCCGGCCGTCGAATTGTTTGCTATGAATTGCACCGCGCGAGTGGGATGCTCAACAGACAGCCGTTCCCCACAGGGAACTCGCAGCTGAACGCCTGGGTTAGGAGGTCATACCGCTCAGCGGATGGTTCGCGCCCATCGGTAGCTGCTCACCCCCAGATAGGAAGAACGATGAACATGTTGCGCACGACGACGGCCGTGCTGATTCCCGTCTTGCTACTGACGATGTCCTGTTCCTCGGGCGGCCAGAAAGCCGATCCTGCGTCGATGAACCCGACTCTGCGTTTCTACGAACACGACACCGGACAGACGAGCCTGGATCTGGGCGAGCCCGGAGAGGGCCCTGGCGATCAGTTCATCTTCTCCGGCGACGTGTTCGACTACAAAGGGGGCACGAAGCTCGGGCACACCGCGGGCCAGTGCACAACGATGAGCGGAGATGCCACGTCGGGTGACGTCTTCTGCACGGAGACGTTCACCCTTGAAGGGGGCCAGGTTTCGATCCAGGGCCTTGCCGACCGGGCCGCCCTGTTCGTCAAAGGCGATGCGGTGCCCATGTCAATCGTCGGCGGTACCGGGAAGTACAACAAGGCCCACGGCGACGGGACCGCGCAAGTGCCGCCCGATGTGCCCAATCAAACCGACGCCAACTACGTCCTCAACGTGGTGCTGGGCTAGCCACTACAGCCGCAACTAGCCCCAACGGTTCGCAAGCAACTTGAAACTCGGCATGTCTTCCAGAGACACCAGCGCCTCGTAGATGCGCTCATACCCGGTGCTGGCGATCCGCCACGACCCGTCTTCGTCCTTGCGGTAGGTGTCGGCGTAGTAACCCGAGCCACGGATCATCGCATGACCCGGCACGATCACCGTGTCCTCGAAGACCCACGAACCGTGCGCGGTTGTCTCCGAGTCGATCTCGATCTCGGGGTGGCTGGCGATGTGTGTGGTGATGATTCCGTTGTCGAGGTTCGTCCGCATGAAGTCGACGACGTCCGATCGCCCGGTGTAGTGCACCGGCTCGCCCATGGCATGCGTGCCGTAACGGGTCACGACATCTGCAGCGAGACAATCGCCGAAGCCGTCCCAATCCTTGAGGTCCAAGGTTCGGAAGTACCGGTATTTGAGTTGACGAATGTCTTCGATCGCCGCCGAGCTGCCCATCACGCGACACTAGAACACGTTTCAGTTCTTGTAAATGCATACCGAACAACATGGCCATTTCGGCACGACGGCACGCCTCACATCCGTGCCGGCACAAAGCGATTCCACGATCCCGATGTCGGCGAGTTGGTTCTGGCCTACGACGAACTCGCGATCACCGCTGAACCGGGTCACGTGCCGGTGGCCTACCCCGCAGGGCCTGGTTCCCGCCGGCAGAAAACTCCACTGCTGGCGTCGCCGGCGGCGACCCGGGTTTGACGTCATGCACGGAAAGCAATTGCCCGACCAGGGCATATTCTACCCTCCATCGAGATTAAACCATTGTCCCACAATCTATTTCATTCTCGACGAGGTAAGTGATCCGACCTATCATCGATGCCATGACACAGAAATTCGCGTCAGCCGACAAAGTCGATCTGTCGGAGCTGGTCGGCTTCATCCGAGACAGACACAAGATGATCTTGACGACGTTTCGTGCGGACGGGTCGCTGCAAAGCTCGCCTGTCACCGGCGGTTTGGATGCGTCTGGCCGAGTGGTCGTCGCCAGCTACCCGCAACGAGCCAAGTGCGTGAACATCCGCCGACGACCCACCGCCAGCGTGCTCGTACTCTCGGACGAATTCAATGGCGCCTACGTGCAGATCGATGGAGACGCGGAAGTCATCGATCTTCCCGATGCCGTCGAACTGCTCGTCGACTACTACCGGACGATCGCAGGCGAGCATCCGAACTGGTCCGAGTACCGCCAGGCGATGATCGACCAGGGAAAGTGCTTGATCCGGATCACGCCGCGCCGCTGGGGACCGCTGGCAACGGGCGGCTTCCCGCCACCACGCTGACCGTTGTTCGCGCCGTGACTCATCACCCCTGGCCCGAATGTCAGCAACGAATGGCTCGAGCCAGTGATCGACGAGGCGTACGGAAACTGCGGAAGCATGAGAAAACATGAGCCGACTTGCCGTTGGTCCAGGGCCGCCGGGGGCGGGTCCGTTTCGAGGTGCCGTGACGCCAGGGTTGATCTCAACCTTGGTTGAGGTTCTAGCGTGGAATACATGTCCTTCAAACCACACGAAATCGAATACATGAAGGCGGCAGACCTCGGGCGACTGGCCACGATCCGGCCCGACGGTACACCGCAGGTCAGCCCAGTGGGCTTCACCTACAACGAGGAACTGGGCACAATCGACATCTCGGGCTACAACATGGCCAAGAGTCAGAAGTTCCGCAACCTCGCCCAACACGACGAGGTGGCCTTCGTCGTTGACGACATCGCCTCGCGTGACCCATGGCGCGTACGTTGCCTGGAGATACGCGGCACCGCCCAGCAGGCCGTGACAGCGTCGGGACAACATGGCCCCGCAGGAGATGCCCTCGACTCCGAGATCATCCGCATCACGCCCCGTCGCATCATCAGCTTCGGCATCGACGACACCGATACCGAACCCCACCTGCTCAAAGCAGACAGCCGCAACGTCTGAGCCAGGGTCGGGTACGACGACCCGGCGGATAGGAAAAGGCCAGGGTGCATTTGCGCCCTGGCCTTCCTTCACTGCTTATTCAGTTGTGGAGCTGCCGGGAATTGAAGCCGCGAATAACGTTGGCTAGCAGCACTTTTCAGTTATGCGTCAACATGGCGCGACATGCGAAAACATGGGCTGGCGTGGGCGATCCGTTGACCTACGTCAACACGTCAACGGGCACCCGACCGAGGCCGAACGAACCGTCGCCAATGCGCCGCCTAGCCACGGCGACCTTGGGGGGTCGACGGCAACACGGTGGAGTTCCGTTTCATAGGTGCCGAGCCATCCCCCCGCAAAATGCGAAAGCCTGTCGCAGGGCGTTGTTAGAGTCTGTTCGCTCAAGGGGAGAATCGGCGAGGGGATTTCGAACGGGCATGGAAGCTCTACTGATATTCGGCTGCATCTGGATCGCGGGCTGGGCCTCGTATCGAATCGGTCGCTACATCCTGAAAGAGCGGTACTTTGCTGGCGAGGAGTTCTTAAACCATAAGAACCACATCGCATCCTTTGTCGCCGAGCACAACGAACTTGCCCACTACATTGCCGAGATTCGTAGCCGTGGGTCGTTTCAGCTTGGTGCGTCGTTCACCGGTTCGCAGGCGCATCTGGCGTCGTTCCAAAACACCAGTAACTGGAACTACCGCCGGGATCGGAACGTGGCGAATTACCAGGCACCGAATGTGCACAATTGTTCGCTACAAGTTGTGCGTAACGCCAGCGGCGATTCCCTCAAGTACGTGATGAAGTACTTCAACATCAAGGCTGATGAGACACATCTCGCTGACGTCGAGAACCTTGGTGACAACATCGCACGCCTGCAGGAGGCTGTCTACAACCTCCAGCAGCGAGAGGCGAGCATCACGCAGTCGATCAACCCGCCTGCATTCATATTGAAGCACTACGCGGGTGAGTTCATGAAGCACGTCGGGGTGGAGTTGTCGCCAATCACGGTTCCCTACCCGGTCTATGTCTTCGAGTACGTGAGTGCCGGTGGGAACAGCTCGCAGCGCACTACAGTCACATTGAATACCACGACAATCGACGCACTCATCGAGACGCTTTCACAGAAAATCCGCTGGCGAAAGAGTGCGGCGGGCCAGCGCGCGCTGATGACCTCCAGGCTGCGGAACGCCATCAAGGCACGCGACAACCACACCTGCCGATACTGTTCGGTGTCGCTCGCAGCAGAGCCCCACCTCCTTCTGGAGGTGGATCACATCATCCCGATTTCCAGGGGTGGTTTATCGACTCAGGAGAATCTGCAGACTCTCTGCTGGCGGTGCAACCGGACCAAGTCGAATAAGGTTGCCTGACAGCTCCGCGCGGACAGGGAGTGGGCAGGCTGGAGTGCGAAACCGCGTGGCCCTACGAAGCTGCCCAGACTGGCGAAGTCAGCGCCGCTGAATCGTGCGATCCCAATTGCTACTCGCTAGATATCCGCCGTTCCCCGTCGATGCTGTTATAGCGACCCCGACGTGCGTCGGCCACGGCCTGACTCAACAGGCGCGCTATTACGTCGGCTTCCTCCACTGACATCATGATCGTCACCGGAACGGGCTCTTCAACCTGCGCGTCGTAGCGGGCGTCGATACTCCCATAGGGGAATAGGCTGATTGTCTCGTGGGTCACTTTGCCGTGTTCATCGACCGCCGCTGACGAGTCGACGTATGGAGTGACATCGAATTCGGTGTGGTTCATGCTCACATACATGGCGTCAAATTACCGGCCACGGTGGTGGTTGTGGGGCGTTTGGACGGGTCCGTCAAGCACATGAATCGGGCATCGAGCCAGTAGTCGCCTGAATCTGGCCACGACTGATATCTAATTTGGCTAGACCCTGGTTTTTGACTTCGGCGGAGGCCCGCTGACCTTCACGGTCGACAGCCATGGCTTCAAGTCGACGCGGAACGCACCGAGGTCGCTCGGGTCATCAAGTCGGGCAACGGTTCCTAACCCGTATCAGGCGTCGTGCACCCCAACTTCCAGAGCACCAACGCATGCGCCTGAAGCCTGAGCCCAACTAGAAGCGAGTCCCTAACTACAATGGGGTTCGATGCAGTCTGAACAATCTCCAGGCTGCCATCTGGCCGATTGCCTCGTGCGTTCGCATATGCGCGTGACACCGAGGGGTGCGTCAATCCGCTGATGAACATCCAGACACTGGCCGCATACCTCCCTATCCAGTGGGCACCGTTTTCAGTGTCCGAGCCCTGCCTTCGTTGCGCCTCGTAGAACGCTTGATAGACGATGCCTTCGTAGCCGCCGGGTATGCCTCCGTTGAATTCACTCTTGTCGATGCCGAAGATGTCTGCGGTCTCAAGCAGCTTGGCCATCCGGCGATCCCAAGCGGCCTTTTCCTTCGCCTGAAGCTTGGCGATTCCCGAGCGAGTCTCGGCGGTGTCGTCGTCGCGCAAGTGGGTGGCGCTTGATGTCGAATTGAGGTACTTGCGGTCAAAGTTCATCTCGGATTTTTGAGCCTGCAGCAGTCGAACAAAGCGCTCGCGTCTGTCGCTCCCACCTAATACCCACGCAGCCTGCGCACTGTGCTCAATTACGCCACGGATCAGTGGATACGCCGCGTACTCGGGTATCTTAACCCGGCCCGACCTCACCGGAAGAATGCCGTGCAGTGCCCTGAGAAACTCGATGGACCCACGGACGTAGTGCTGACACAGACGCGGCAGGTCGATCAAATCCTGCGCGGCGTCCCGGTCCCCAGCCATCCGGCTGCCGTCGGCAATTTCTGTGGGCTTCGAACCGATGATCGCGGGCAGCGTAGCGAATATGTCGATCAGGGTCTCGTGGGGATCGTCGGAGAGCTCAGTCGGAATCTTGAAGGGCCGCGCGTGGTCGCTGGGCCGGTTACCGGTCTTGGATTTCGCCTTGTCTTTTTTCCGACGACGGTCACCTCTGTTTGACATGATTGGCAAAGTCTAGATCCCGAACCCAAGCGGGCCGTTAGCTTTTCGCCTGCAACGCATTCATGCGAGAAACTGCAGCATCCATAGGGCCGCGTTCGACGCGAGTTGCTACCGAATAATCTTCGCCGCTGAGTTCCACAACACCGCTTTCCTTTCGGTCGGCAACAGCGACGAAGTGTCTAACGACCGTCTCGACGCAGGCATATTCGCGGGCCAATGAGTCGGAATGCTGCGGCTTGCCGCGACATCCGGTGCCTTGCGTCCATTTGGGGTACACCCATACTCGACAGTCACCACCGCATCATCGAGTGTCGAACTAGGGTCCAATCGCTATTTGATTGACATATGTCCATCAAACTCTTAGGGTCTAGTTTGACAGCACGACCCACCAGAGGAGGCGGACATGGGACAGCGCATCGGCTACCAGCGGGTGAGCACGGTCGAACAGAACACCGACCGGCAACTCGACGGCGTCGAGCTGGACAAGCTGTTCACCGACAAGGCCAGCGGTAAAAACACCGACCGGCCCGAGCTGGCCCGTGCCGTCGACTACGCACGTGAGGGCGACACTCTGGTCGTTCACTCGATGGACCGACTCGCACGCAACCTAGATGACCTTCGTCGTCTCGTAAGGGAACTGACCGCACAGGGCGTCAAGGTCGAGTTCGTCAAAGAGAACCTGACTTTTGCCGGCGATGACTCGCCCATGAACACACTGCTGCTGTCCATGCTGGGAGCGGTCGCGGAATTTGAACGCTCGATGATCCTTGAGCGTCAGCGCGAGGGTATCGCCATCGCCAAGGCTGCTGGCAAGTACAAGGGCCGCAAGGCGTCACTGACGGATGAGCAGGCCGGTGTGATTCGTACCCGCCTGATTGCCGGTGAGTCCGTTACCGCCCTTGCCCGTGAATATGGCGTCAGTCGCCAGACCGTCTACAACTACGCGGGCTGACACGCTCGCTGACATGACCCCCTGGGGGTGTCAGAAACACGACGCTGCCGGCCTCCTCGTACGGCCAGCGTCCGCTCTCTCTTTGCGGAATCTCAGCCCGTAAGCGGCCAAGTTGCACCCTTGAGACCCCTGGTGTTGGCGGCAACGTACAAGCTGTTCAGGGAGTAACCAGCGGCCTGCCCTGCTGCACGCACAGCAAACGCCTCTACCGTGTCATAACCCCGTTCGCGTTGCTCTTCAAGGTGCCTATCGAACCATCTCTGGCAAGAGACCTTCATCTCGCCATCTTTCTGCAACCTGCGGCTATTCAAACTGACTAAGTTATCGGGCGCGCCACCCTGGCAAGCATCGCCACCCACTTTGAACTGCGAAGACATACCCTGGCGAGGGTCGCCACCCTGGCGACTCTCTTTCAAGCGGTAGCGCTTGCCGTTCTTAACCGTGACGACTTCGATCACGCTGTCGTCAGCTAACTTTTCAATCGCCGTATCGAACAGGCCGCGATAGCTACTGCTAATGCTCGTACGCAGATCGCCATGGGCCATTCCATCGACACCGGCGCGACCCAGCCTGTCAGTAATGGCACCCATGACTGACTTCAACCGACCATCCTCGTAACCCTCACGCTCGGCGGCTCTCGTGTTGCCCGCGTCTCGTGCCCGCTGGAGCCTGACGCGCTCAGCGTGCTCGACAAGTTCGACACGGGTCGCATCTGACACCGTCACCACCGCCGCCGACTTCTGCCAATCCCATTCCGTGACTTCATTGCGCTGATGCATGATCGCCAGTAGCGCGGCCACTTTGCACCGCGTGAGCGTGGCATGACCGTCGAGTGCATCGCCCTCGCCTCGCATCCGGTCGAGGTGGCGCTTCTTGATGATTCTCGTTATGTCAGGGTCTGAATAAATAACGTCAACCACACCGTCTTTTCCTGGCGTCCAGACCGGCATGTCCGTCACCAATGGCCCAGGGTCGCAAAATTCTCCGCATTCGATGTTCCGGTCGGTTACAGGCACCCACAGAAACCGCTGCGGGGTGCCGCCAGTCGCATCATTGAATATGACATCGGTGTGGCCCGGCTGCGCACCTACGGATAGGCACGCTCTGTACGAATGCGCGGGCACCTCTCGGCGCGCATCCCGAGTCGCATTCGCCTGACCGAGCTGCTCACCCATCGCCAAACTCTTGATCGTCGGTAACAAGATACTCCCGTGGGCGCTCGACAATCCGGCCATGGTGTCAATCTCTGGAATATCGAAGATAACCGGTGGAATGTCGGCCTTCGGGTCGCGCTTGGTAAACGTCTCGGCAATTCCTTGCCCGGACCCGACGGGCAGCGTGAGAATATCCGTAGGCCACGCACGGGCTGCAACCTTTGTCGCATTCCCTTTGCCCGCCCCGGATGGCCCGACAAAGGCACAGAGCAGGTTCAAGCTGGCACGATCACCGATGACGCCGGGTAGCTGCACATGCGGGGGGACACTGGCCGCGACCCGCAGCAACACCCCTGCGAACACCGCCCACGGTGCAGCCATACGTGACCTCGCCCACCCGTGAATCTTTTCTAACTGTTCACTACCGGAGTTCAGAAAGAACTCTTCCGTTGAAATACTCACATCACTCATTGATTCCTCATTCATGTTTCACCGCGATAAGACGTGCGTTAACCGTTGCCCCCAGAGGGAAGCTAAGAGCAGTTAAGCGCTCTTACGCGCTCCACGACCTAACGGCGTAAACACGGGCATGGGCTTAGGTTCACGCTTAGCACTCTGCTCAAATTGAGCATCGAGCCACACCAGCACGTCAGACCGCCGATAACGAACCTTGCCGCACACAACAGCGGACGGCGGGCCTCCCGGCTTATTCTTGGCGCGGTAATCCTTGAGGGTATTTATTGCAATACCGGTCATTGCCGATACTTCGTCATAGCCCATGAGAATGGGAGTCGACATTAGATGTTTCTTACTGACGATGTCATCCGATGGAACACCCATTGCATTCCGTGTGTCGCCAGGCTCGCCGTCCTTAATGGCGAATCGTCTACGTACCTGGTCCGTCAAACATTACATGCCGATACGTTGAATTCGGAATGGATTGCCAGAAAGTTCTTAATTATCCGGCCAGCATGGCGGCAATGGCATTCGACGCCACCACATGACTAGTCCGGTCCAGATGCCCGTACCGATCCACGGTCGTAGTAATCGACTCGTGGCCCAAGTGCTCCTGAACAGTCTGTAGCGGCACAGGCGGCTGCGCCTGCAACATCCACGACGCGCACGTGTGCCTCATGTCGTGGGGAGTGGGCGACTTGGTTAGAACCGGCTTATCGGGGTTGTTCTTATCCTTAGCCATGGCCCTAGCCCGTGACTTGTTCCATACGTTCGTGCGCCACGTCGATAGCCGGATAGGCCCGCCCTTGGTCGTCGTGAACAGCCACTCGTGTGAGTAGTCGAGCTGATCCAGCACCTTCTTGTCGACGCTGATCGTGCGGTTCGACCTCTTCGTCTTGGGTGCGCCCATCGTGTAGTTAGTGCCGTCTTGCTTCCACGCACGGGCAATGCGCACTGTGCACGCCTTGCGGTCCACGTCGGACGGCTTGAGCGCTGCGGCCTCATTGAACCGGCAACCCGACGCCACCAGGAACTCAACGAACGGTTGGTAGTGCTCTGAGAACGACGCCTTGAGAATCTGGTACTCGTCCGCCGTGAGGAACACCGTTTCGCGTTCCTCGGTGCGCGGCAGCTTCACCCCGTCGCACGGGTTCGCGGCCAGGTGCCCATCCTTGACGGCCTGCTTCAGCGCCCCGGACAGAAACCCGTGCTTGTTCTGCATCGTGCCCGCCTTAGCCCCGTCCGCGTGCATGATGTTGACCCACGCCGCCACGTCAACACGGGACAGTTTGGACAGCGGCAGCGCGCCGAACGCAGGGCCTATGTCGTTCCGCAGGTACCGGCGATAGTCCGTGATGGTCCTGCGTTCGACACCCGACAGGCTGTCAATGTGCTGCTCTAGGTACTGGGAAACGGTCAGGTCCGACAACGGCGTGGCCGTGGTGATCCCGGCGGCCTCTAGCGCCTTGTCCGGCCCGAGCACGTCAACCAGCTTGCAGAAGTTGACTGCTTGCGTGGGATCGGGAAACGACTTGCTCGTCTGCTTGCCGGCGTGCCTGTACAGCACAGACCAGTAGGGGGAACCGTCCTTGCGTCTGCGCGGTCTCACCGATGCCATGGGGGAAATAGTAAACGCCCGCCGTGTTGACGTGATGTTGACGGCGGGCGTTTCTAGTCAGTTTTACTGCTCTGACCTGCTATTTAATTGTGGAGCTGCCGGGAATTGAACCCGGGTCCTACGGCATTCCCTCAAGACTTCTCCGTGCGCAGTTCGCTATGCCTCTACTTGGATCTCCCGGTCACGCGAACAAGCCGAGATGACGATCCCAGTCGCTGTTTGATGTCCCCACGGGCCCCGCGACCGGCCCCGTGGGTGGGTCCCTCTAGTCGATGCCAGGGTCCGGGCCGAGGGCGCTCCCGGTCTGACAGACACGCGGTCGCTACTTAGGCAGCGAGGGCGTAGTCGCGCTGATGAGAATCGGCGCTTAATTGGTTTACAACGACGCTTACGGTGGTCAGTTGCCTGCACCGGCACGCTTCTCTTGATTCGATGCGCGAAGTCGAAACCGTTCAGCCCCTCGCACCCCCGCCGACTTTCGGCAGGACACTCCATCATACCGGTAATGCCGACAAGCTCCACCGAATACCCGGCGCGGCGACAAATGGCCAGGTCAGATGACGTAACCGAGGTTCTCGACGATGCGTCGACCGACCTCGGCGTCACCCTCGAATTCGATGACCACCGGCCGGACCACGCCCAGCGGTCGGCCACCGCAGAGCCGGGTGAACTGCCAGCCGTCCATCCGGATCACCGTGGTCGGTTCGGCGCCGCCGAAGTCTTGTACGACGGCCGCCCGATCACCTACGGCAACGCGGATGGTGCGCGCCATCGGCCCCGTCAGTTCGATCTCGACCCGCGATCCGTCCGGTGCTCCCCCACGCTTGGCGACGACGAACCCCATCATCGTCTCGATCTCGTCGAGCGCCAGCCGCGCTTCGGGCTTCTGCAACGCCGCATCCGACGCCACCCGCACCACGGATTCGCGGATGTCCTGCTCATGCATCCACGAGTCGAATGTGCGGATCCGCATGAAGCGGCCGATGCTGTCCTGCCCGGCCGGCGTCATCGTCGGGGTGTTCCACTCCTCGTCCGACATCGCGGTCAGCGTGGCCCGGCGGTCGTCGGTGACGGCGCGAAACTTCTCCAACAGCTCGGCGCTCGAGAGCGCGGCCATCGATCGGTTCCAGCACTCGTTCATCACCCCGATGGGGTTGTGCACGTGGTCCAGTTCCGAGACGTCGATGTCGGCCTCCGGCACCGGCTCGCCCTTGAGCATCAGCTCGGTGCCGATGAGGTGCGCGACGACATCCCGGACGTGCCAGCCCGGCAGTTCGGTCTGCGTGGTCAGCAGTTCCGCCTCGGAGATGGTGGACAACAATGTGTCCAAGTCATCCCACACCCCGAAGAGGGCGGGCAAGACGTCGGACTTTTCCAGGACGGTCACGGGTCGCGTTGAGCTGCTCACCGGCTGACCGTACGACGACAGACCCCTCCGCACCGGGAAATCCGCGATGCGTCCCAATTCCGTCGTGCGACGATGGCCCCATGGGGGACGACCGGGTCGAGGCGCAACGTCTGCGGGACATCACGGTGATCCGCAAGGTGCGGGACCGGATCGACCGGGAGTACGCCAAGCCGTTGAATGTCGAAGACCTGGCCCGCGGCGCGCACATGTCTGCCGGCCACCTCAGCCGGGAGTTCCGGCGCATCTATGGGGAATCGCCCTACTCGTACCTCATGACGCGACGCATCGAGCGGGCCATGACGCTGCTCCGCCGCGGCGATCTCAGCGTCACGGATGTCTGTTTCGCCGTTGGCTTTTCATCACTGGGCACATTCAGCACCCGATTCGCCGAGCTGGTCGGCGTGGCGCCCAGCGTGTACCGCCGCGACCATTCGCAGGCGGCCGACGGCATTCCCGCCTGCCTGGCCCGTCAAGTCACCAGACCGATCAGGAATCAAGAAGCACCGCCGCACTGACCGCCACTACCGTGACGGGCATGGACATCTCGATTCACTACGCATTCCTGCCCCATACCGACGCCGAAGCCGCGCTCAGGTTCTACCGCGACGACCTCGGCTTCGAGGTTCGGAAAGACGTTGGCTACCAAGACATGAGGTGGATCACCGTCGGGCCGCCCGGGCAGCCGGGGACGTCGATCGTGCTGCACCCGCCGGCCGCGGACCCCGGTATCACCGACGACGAGCGTCGCACCATCCTGGAGTTGCTCGCCAAGGGTTCTTACGGCGCCGCTGTCACGCTGGCCACCGATGATCTCGACGCGCTGTTCGCCCGGCTGGAGGCGGCGGGCGCCGACGTCCTGCAAGAGCCCACCGACCAGGACTACGGCGTGCGGGACTGCGCATTTCGCGATCCGACCGGAAATCTGATCCGGATCAACCAGCTCTGATCCTGCCGGCTACCCGGCGGCGATCATCGCGACCGAGCCGAGCGCCAACGCCATGCCGACGGCCTGCCAGGCCCGCACGCGCTCTTTGAGCACCACCATGGCCAGCGCGACGGTCGCCGCCGGATAGAGGGATATCAGCACACTCGCCAATGACAGCATGGAGGCCTGCAACGCCAGCAGCATCCCCACGTTCGCGATGACGTCGAGCGCCGCCGCGACCAGTGCGAGCTTCAGCGGAAGTCCTTCTGGCAGAGCGAAATTGCGGGTCGCCACCGCGGCGACCATCACCACCGCGGTGGCCGCGAAGCGGGCGAACACCAACGGCCAGAGCTTCGCGTCGTGCGGCACCTGATGGATCACGGCGAAGCTGAGCCCAAACGTCAACCCCGAACCGACCGTCAGCCAGGCGACCTTGGCGGTGAACCGATGGGGTGTCTCGTCCTCATCGGTGGCTTGGGCGCTGACCAGCGCCACCGCGACCAGCGCCAGCGCGATCCCGGCGATCGCCATCGCGCTGGGCCGCTCCCCCATGGCGACGCCGACGGCAATCGGCCCCGCCGACACCAGGATCGCGGTCAACGGCGAGACGACGGATATCGGTCCAGAGCCCAAAGCCGCGTAGAACCACCAGATTCCGAACGCCTGGAGAACGCCGCACAAGACGCCCCAGAGCACCGCATTCGACGAAACCTGGCCGCCGACAACGCACGCCATCACCGTCAGCAGCACGCCGGCGACCGGATATGACACCAGCACCACGCGCAGCGCCGCGACGCGTCTGGACGCGATGCCACCGACGAAATCGCTGATGCCGTAACCCAGGGCCGACAGCAGCGCCAGCAGGACCCCGGTCAGATCTTGCCCTTGAGACGTCGGCCCATCTCGCGGGTGATCTCGCGCTGCGCGTCCCGCTTGGCGATGTCCTGGCGCTTGTCGTGCGCTTCTTTACCGCGGGCCAACGCCAATTCGACCTTGACCCGGCCATCGGAGAAGTACAGCTTCAGCGGCACCAGCGTGTAGTTGCCGTCCCGCAGCTTACCGACCAGCATGTCGATCTGCTTCCGGTGCAGCAACAGCTTTCGGTTGCGCCGCGGCGCATGGTTGGTCCACGTGCCGTGGTGGTACTCGGCGATGTGCAGGTTGCGCAGCCACACCTCGCCGTCGTCCACGGTGGCGAACGCATCGGCCAGCGACGCCAGGCCTTCGCGCAGGCTCTTGACCTCGGTTCCGACCAGCGCGATACCCGCCTCGTAGGTATCGATGATCGAATAGTTGTGTCGCGCTTTGCGGTTGGTGGCAACGACGGAGTTGTTGCCCGACTTGTCCTTGTCGTCCTTCTTCTTCGCCATCGTCATCGCCTGATATACGCGCGCAGCGTGGCGTACGCGGTGATGCCCGACATTCCGAGCCCCAGCAACAACATCCACGGCGCGCAGAAGACGAGGACGTCGGCATAGTCGACCTTGGCGATCAACCCCGCTTGGTAGAACTGGTTGAGCACGTCCTCGAGGAACATTGCGCGCACGATGATCAGCCCGATCACGGCGAGCACCACACCGATCAGCGCGGCGATCAACGCTTCGACGAAGAACGGCAATTGCGTGTACCAGCGCGAGGCGCCGACCAGCCTCATGATGCTGATCTCGGTGCTGCGGGTACGTGCCGCGATCAACACGGTGTTGGCGATCAGCAGCGTCGCGGCGATGGCTTGGACCAGCGCCACGGCGAAGGCCGTTGCGCTCACGCCATCGAGGATGCCGAACAGGCGGTCGACCAACTCCTTCTGATCGGTCACCTGACGCACGCCGGGGCGGCCCCGCAGTGCGTCCTCGAATCCCTTGTGCTGCTCCGGATTGTCCAGCTTGACGACGAACGATGCGGGGAACGCCTTCTTGCTCGCGTAATCCTTGAACGCCGGAATCCGGCGGACCGCGTCGTCGTACGCCTGGTCCCGGTTCATGTAGCGAACCGACTTCACATCCTTGCGATCGTCGATCAACTTACGCAACGACTTACACGGATCCGCGTCGCAGTTCGGGTCGTTGGACGAGACATCGTCGGTCAGGAACACCTGGCTCTCCACGCGGTCCAGGTAGATCTGCTTCGACTGGTCGGCCAGCCGGACCACCAACAGACCACCGCCGAACAGGCCGATGGAGATGGCGGTCGTCAGGATCATGGCGACCGTCATGGTGACGTTGCGACGAAATCCAGTCAGGACTTCATTGACAAGAAAGCCGAAGCGCACTTAGCGATCCATTCCGTAGACGCCGCTCTGCTCATCGCGGATGAGGCGGCCGAGTTCGAGTTCGATGACGCGCTGACGCATCGAGTCGACGATGTGATGGTCGTGGGTGGCCATCACGACCGTCGTGCCGGTGCGGTTGATCCGCTCCAGCAGGTCCATGATGTCGTTGCTCGTCTCAGGGTCCAAGTTGCCGGTGGGTTCGTCGGCCAGCAGCACCAGCGGCTTGTTGACGAAGGCCCGGGCGATCGCCACCCGCTGCTGTTCGCCACCGGACAGCTCGCCGGGCAGCCGGTTAGCCTTGCCCGACAGGCCCACCATCTCCAGCACGTCCGGCACGACGCGGTTGATGGTGTCCGGGCGCTTGCCGATCACCTCGAGCGCGAAAGCGATGTTCTCGAAAACCGTCTTCTGCTGCAGCAACCGGAAGTCCTGGAACACGCAGCCCAGCACCTGACGCAGGCTCGGGATGTGCCGGCTCGGCAGCTTGTTGACGTGGAACTTCGAGACGCGGATGTCACCCGAGGTCGGCACCTCGGCACCGAGGAGCAGACGCATGAACGTCGACTTGCCGGAGCCGGACGGACCGATGAGGAAGACGAACTCACCCTTGTCGATCTTGAGCGACACGTTGTCCAGGGCTGGGCGTGCCGAAGACTTGTAGTTCTTGCTCACGTGGTCGAGGGTGATCATCACGGCACGCCAGTGTAGTCGGACGCTGAGGTGTGACGGTTGAGGCTGACGCTGCTAGCTCGCCGCCGGTGCCGCACCGGGCGAAATGATGGTGGTCGTGACCGGGCCGTCGGGCGGCGCCGCGGCCGGGAGCGGGCCGGGCGGCGGAGAGGGTGCCGGAGCCGGAGTTGGAGCCGGGGCCAGGCCGGGCAGTATCGGCAGCGTGATCGGCGGCAGGCCCGGCGCCGGGGTGATGACCGTCGTGGTGGGCGCGGGCGATGACGTGCTGGACGTGGTCGAGCTGGTCGTGGTCGAACTCGTCGTCGTCGGATCGGTCGTGTCGGTGGTGGTCTCCGTCGGCGTCGGCCGGTACGTCGACTTGGGGCGCGTGTTCACGTCGGTGCGCGGCACCCAGGTGTACTCGGGATTGGGCACGAAGCCGGGCGGCACCACCGCGGGCGGCGGTGTCGGCGCGGGTGGCGGCGGCGCATAGGTCTGGTGGAGCCAGTACGCGACGAAAAAGGCCACGATCAGGCCGACCGTCGACGTTCGCACCCGCCCCAGGATGTAGGCGGGCCAGGCGCGGTCAGCGCGTTTGACCGCGATACGGGACAGCGCATTCATCGTGGTCCGTCCCCCGGCCCTTGGGTCTTTTCCTCTGCGCCACCGACGGTGGCGGGGTGCACCATCGCCTCCACTTCTGGTTCGCTGTCGCGCGGGCTCTCGATGCCGGCCCGGCCCAGCGCGGCGACGACCATGACGCGCAATCGCCGGCCGACCTCGAACTGCTTGCCGGGTAGCGTCCGCGCCACCATCCGCAGGTTCACGGTGTCCAGTTCGATGCTCTCCACACCCATCAGCTGGGGCTTGTCGAGGAGCAGCGCCCGCAATTGGACGTCCGCCATCGCGCGCTCACACACGCGGTTGAGCACGTCATTGACCTTGCCCAGGTCCGCGGTCGTGGGCACCGGGATGTCCACGACGGCACGCGCCCAGTCCTTGGACAGGTTGACGGTCTTGGCGATCTGCCCGTTCGGGATCGTGTAGACCTCGCCGTCGCTGGACCGCAGCTTGGTGACGCGGAGGGTGACGTCCTCGACGGTGCCCTCGGCCGGAATGGTGATGCCGCTGACGGTGAGGGACACGAGGTCACCGAAGCCGTACTGCTTCTCGGTGATGATGAAGAACCCGGCGAGCAGATCCTGCACGATGCGCTGGGCACCGAAGCCCAGTGCGGCGCCCAACACCGCGGCGGGGGCGACCAGCGAGCCGATCGGTATGCCCAGAATTTCGATCACGTCGACCAGCACCACCACCGACACCAGGCCGATGGCCACGTACGAGATCACCGAGGCGACGGCCTGCCGGTGCTTGGTGGTCTCGGACCGGACCAGCGCGTCGCTCTCCTGGAACCGCTCGTCGATGCGGGAGGTGATCCGGTGCGTCATCCAGCCGACGAACCGCGCGATCAGCATCGCCGCGATGACGAGCATGACGATCCGCAGCCCGCGGGTGATGATCCATTCGCCGATCGAGCCCCGCCAGAAGTCGTGCCACTGCTGGGCCCACCAACCGAGCGACTCCGGTTGGCTCGCGGCTATCAGAGAAAAATTAGTCATCGTCTTTTCGGTTGCGCCAGCGGATTCCGGCTTCCAGGAAGCCGTCGATATCGCCGTCGAGAACCGAGGCCGGGTTGCCGACCTCGAACTCGGTGCGCAGGTCCTTCACCATCTGGTAGGGATGCAGCACGTACGAGCGCATCTGGTTGCCCCACGAGCTGCCGCCGTCGCCCTTGAGGGCGTCCATTTCGGCGCGCTCTTCCTGGCGCTTGCGTTCCAGCAGCTTGGCGCTGAGCACTCGCATCGCAGAAACCTTGTTCTGCAGCTGCGATTTCTCGTTCTGACAGGTCACGACGATGCCGGTCGGGATGTGCGTCAGCCGGACCGCCGAGTCGGTGGTGTTCACGGACTGACCACCCGGGCCGCTGGACCGGTAGACGTCGACGCGGATGTCGCCTTCGGGAATGTCGATGGAGTCGGCGGTCTCGACGACCGGCAGTACCTCGACGTCGGCGAACGACGTCTGGCGGCGACTCTGGTTGTCGAAGGGGCTGATCCGCACGAGCCGGTGAGTGCCCTGCTCGACCGACAGCGTGCCGTAGGCGAACGGCGTGTGCACGGCGAAGGTCGCGCTCTTGATGCCCGCCTCCTCTGCGTACGACGTGTCGAAGACCTCGACCGGATACCCGTGCTTCTCGGCCCAGCGGATGTACATGCGCATCAACATCTCGGCCCAGTCGGCGGCGTCCACACCACCGGCGCCGGAGCGGATGGTGACGACCGCCTCTCGCTCGTCGTATTCCCCCGAAAGCAGCGTTCGAACCTCGAGCGCCTCGATGTCCTCTCGCAACTTGGCCAGTTCGGCGTCAGCGTCGGCGAGGGCGTCGGTCTTGGCGGCGCCCTCTTCTTCCTCGGCCAACTCGTAGAGCACGGGCAGGTCCTCGATGCGTCCGCGCAGCTCCTCGACCCGGCGCAGCTCACCCTGTGCGTGCGACAGGCTGCTGGTCACCTTCTGCGCGTTGGCCTGGTCGTCCCACAGCTTGGGATCAGATGCCTCATCTTCGAGTTTGGCGATTCGCGCGCGCAGACCTTCGACGTCGAGCACCCGCTCCACAGTTGTCAGGGTGCTGTCGAGGGCGGCAATGTCGGCTTGACGGTCGAGGTCCACAAAGGATGAGGGTACCGACCAGTGAGACGGACTTTCACATTGCGAGCCCTGATCGCATAGACCGGTTTAGCATCGCCGTGTAACCCGCTCGGCCGCGTCGCGACAGCCCCTTGCGCGCACTGAGCAGAACAAGAAGGCAAACCATACATATGCGCCCTTACCATGTGGCGGTTGTCGGATCCGGCCCGTCAGGGTTTTTCGCTGCCGCGTCACTGTTGAAATTCGCCGATGCGAAGGCCGCCACCGAGGATCCGGTCGACGTGCGCATCGACATGCTCGAGATGCTGCCCACCCCGTGGGGCCTGGTGCGTTCGGGCGTGGCTCCGGACCATCCGAAGATCAAGACGGTGACGGCGCAGTTCGACAAGGTCGCCGACGACCCGCGGTTCCGCTTCTTCGGCAACATCATGGTGGGTGAGCATGTGCACGCCGCCGAGCTTTCCGAGCGGTACGACGCGGTCATCTACGCCATCGGCGCGCAGTCCGACCGGCCGCTGGGTATCCCCGGGGAGGAACTGGAAGGCAGCGTGGCCGCCGTCGACTTCGTCGGCTGGTACAACGCGCATCCGCATTTCGCGGACATGGCCCCGGACGTCACCCAGGATCGGGCGGTGGTGGTCGGCAACGGCAACGTGGCCCTGGACGTGGCCCGCATCCTGGTGAGCGATCCGGGCGAACTGGCGGCCACCGACATCGCCGACCATGCGTTAACGGCCCTCGGTGCGCGCGGGGTCCGCGAAGTCGTGATCGTCGGCCGGCGCGGGCCGCTGCAGGCCCCGTTCACGACACTGGAACTGCGCGAGCTCGGTGACCTGGCGGCCATGGCCGACGTCGACGTGATCGTCGATCCCGCCGACGTCGACGGCATCACCGACGCGGAACTCGAGGCCGCAGGCAAAACTGTGCGGCAGAACATCAAGATCCTGCGCAGCTACGCCGAACGCGGAGCCCTCGGCCGCGCGCGCCGCATCGTCTTCAAGTTCCAGACCTCCCCGATCGAGATCAAGGGCAGCGAGCGGGTCGAGTCAATTGTGTTGGGCCATAACGAGTTGGTCGACGACGGCGGCCGCATCGTCGCCAAGGACAGCGGCAACCGCGAGGAACTGCCGGCGCAGCTGGTGGTTCGCGCGGTGGGCTACCGCGGCGTCCCGACCGCGGGGCTGCCGTTCGACGAGCGCGCCGCGACCATCCCGCACACCGCGGGACGCGTCGAGGGCAGCCGCAACGAATACGTCGTCGGCTGGATCAAGCGTGGGCCCTCCGGCGTCATCGGCAGCAACAAGAAGGACTCGCAGGACACCGTCAACACCCTGATCGAGGACGTCTGCGGGGCCGAGATCGCCGAATTCACGGCGACCCACAGCGACGACCTGGCGGCCTGGTTCCTGTCCCGGCAGCCCGCGTTGGTCACCAATGACCACTGGCGCCTGATCGACGCGCACGAACGGTCGTCCGGCGAAGGCCAGAACCGGCCGCGCGTGAAGCTGACGGATGTGGCGGAGATGCTGCGGGTGGCGCACGGCTGACCAGCCGCGCGCTGCCGCACCTCGACTCCCCTGGGTCGCCTAGTGGCCGGGCCGCAGGATGCCCTGCACCGCGAAAGTCGTCAGGTTGCCGCCCGAATTGAGCAGTGATGAGGTCGCCGTCGATCCGGACAGGACGCCCGAGCTCAACGAACCCACACCGGCCTGGAGGCCGCCGGCGTTGATCGCGGCGATGCCCTCGAGTCCCCCGATGTTGTGCGTGGTGAAGTGCTGGGCAAAGCCGAGCTCACCACCCACTGCGCTGCCCAATCCGTCGAGCGGCCCGCTGTCGGCCAGTGCGATGCCCGCTGGTGCGAGGACCGTCAGACCGCCGGCCATCAGACCCGTCACGAGTACTTTCACAGTCCTGCCGAGCAACGAGATCTGAGACGTGGCCATGCGCGTTGGTGTCCCCTTCTATGGAAAAACTCTGGCTGCGGTCGATTCCGAGCACTGCACGCCACAATGGCTAGCAAGCTCAATGCGATAGCTGACTATTCGCATTACGAATCTATTAGCACAGGGAGACCGGCGAACTAGCCCATTCGATGGAAATTACAGAGAGTGCTGAGCAAACTTCCAGCCAGGCTATGGGTGACGCAGCGTCGAGCGCCGCCGACCGACTACGGCGAAGTGGCGTGTGGCGCGAAGTTCCAGTTGTCGGGGTTCTTGGGCGAGTAGACGACAGGGACGAGCTGGCCCACCGCGGGCCACTCGGCCACGTCGACCGCGATGCGGCCGTAGACCTCGTGCTCGTTCACGCTGGGGCCATTGATGACTCCGGCGACGGTGACGAACTGTTCCCCCGTCGCGTCGGGTCGCGGGCTGACGCCGGTGATCAGTAAGGTCCCGCTCTCCCCGCTACGCGTGCGCCGCAACCACGGGGCAGCCAGCAGTACGAGCGCTCCGAGCAAGACGATGAGCACGACGAATTCCCACACGCACTCATGGTAGGACTGCAGCCATGAGTACCCAGCAAGTAGCGAAGGCGGATTGCGCATGAGCAATGTCGCGGACGACCTCACCCTCGCCCTGAAATTGGCCGATCAGGCCGATGCCGTGACGTTGGACCGCTTCGGCGCGCTCGATCTGCGCATCGAGACCAAGCCGGACCTGACGCCGGTGACCGATGCCGACCAGTCCGTGGAACAGGCGCTGCGCGAGACCTTGTCCGCGGCCCGGCCAGAGGATGCCCTGCTGGGCGAAGAATATGGCGGCACAGCGGTTTTCGCGGGCCGGCAGTGGGTGATCGACCCGATCGACGGCACCAAGAATTTCGTCCGCGGCGTACCGGTGTGGGCGACCTTGATCGCCCTGCTGGAGGACGGCGTGCCGGTCGTCGGTGTCGTCAGCGCGCCGGCTCTGGGACGCCGGTGGTGGGCCGGCACCGGAGAAGGTGCGTTCAGTTCGTTCGGCGGGCGGACACGCCCGATCTCGGTGTCCGGCGTCGATGCGCTGGACGCGGCGAGCCTGTCCTACTCAGATCTGACCACCGGTTGGGAAGACCGGCGCGACGCCTTCGTCGCCCTGACCGACGCCGTGTGGCGAGTGCGGGCCTACGGGGACTTCTGGTCGTACTGCCTCCTGGCCGAAGGCGCGGTCGACATCGCCGTCGAACCAGAGGTGAAGCTGTGGGATCTGGCGGCGCTGGACGTCGTCGTCCGTGAGGCCGGCGGCACGTTCACCAACCTGGCCGGCGCGTCCGGCCCGCACGGCGGCAGCGCCGTCGCGACCAACGGGTTGCTGCACGAGAAAGTGCTCGCCGCCCTGTCCTGACGCCGGCGTCTGTGCCCGAAAACCCGCGTTCAGGCGCGGGTTTTCGGGCGCGTGCCGGCTGGCCGCCAAATGTGAAGTTGATAACACGAGCGTCGTACCTTACTCCGGAGTAAGATACGGTCATAGCGCACTGCCCCAACGACGCGAGGCTGTCGAAATGACCAACACCCTTCCCCAGAACGGCACATCTGCCGGTTCCTCCCAGCGCCCCGTACGCAAGGGGCCCGAGAGTGCCATCGGCCTGCAACGGCACAAGCGGACAGCGACCGACATCGGTCTGGCGCTGATCACGCCTTTTGTCGGCCAGGAGTTCCTGGACAAGTACAACCTGCGCGACCCGATGAACCGCGGCCTGAAGTACGGCATCAAGACGGCGTTCTCCACCGCCGGTGCCGCGGGCCGGACGTTCAAGCGCATCCCCGGGCTCAACGGCGGCACGCCGACGCGCCTGAAGCCCGGCGGTTCGGACTACTTCGACCTGAACCCGGACGAAGACCAGCAGATGATCGTGGAGACCGTTCGCGAGTTCTCCGCGGAGATCCTGCGGCCGGCCGCTCACGACGCCGACGCGGCCGCGGCCTACCCGGCCGACCTGATCACCAAAGCGGCCGAGCTCGGCATCACCGCCATCAACGTGCCCGAGGAGTTCGACGGCATCGCCGCCTCCCAGAGCACCGTCACCACGGCACTGGTCGCCGAGGCCCTGGCCTATGGCGACATGGGCCTGGCCCTGCCGATCCTGGCGCCCGGCGGTGTCGCGTCGGCCCTGACCCGCTGGGGCAGCGCCGGCCAGCAGGCCACCTACCTGCCGTCGTTCGCCGGCGAGAACGTGCCGCAGGCATGTGTCGCCATCGCCGAGCCGCACGCCCTGTTCGACCCGACCGCGCTGCGGACCACCGCGGTCCGCACGCCCAGTGGTTACCGCCTCAACGGCGTCAAGTCGCTGGTCCCTGCCGCTGCCAACTCTGAGGTGTTCATCATCGGAGCGCAGCTCGACGGCAAGCCGGCCCTGTTCATCGTCGAGTCGGGCTCCGAGGGCCTGACGGTCACGGCCGACCCGAGCATGGGCATCCGTGCCGCGGCCCTCGGCAAGGTCGAGCTGAACAACGTCGCGGTCCCGCTCGCCAACCGCCTCGGCGAGGACGAGGCCACCGACAACGACTATTCCGAAGCCATCGCGCTGGCCCGATTGGGTTGGGCCGCACTGGCAGTCGGCACCTCGCATGCCGTGCTCGACTACGTGGTGCCGTACGTCAAGGAGCGCGAAGCGTTCGGCGAGCCCATCGCCCATCGCCAGTCGGTCGCGTTCATGTGCGCCAACATCGCCATCGAGCTCGACGGCCTGCGGCTGATCGTGTGGCGCGGCGCCTCGCGTGCCGAGCAGGGCATGCCGTTCCTGCGCGAGGGTGCCCTCGCCAAGCGTTTCGCCACCGACAAGGGCATGCAGATCGGTCTCGACGGCGTGCAGCTGCTCGGCGGCCACGGCTACACCAAGGAACACCCGGTTGAGCGCTGGTACCGCGACCTGCGGGCCATCGGCGTCGCCGAAGGTGTCGTGGTCCTGTAGCGCGCCCCGGTAATCGCCCGATCATCGAACTCTCGAGACACTGAAAGACCAATCATGGCAATCAATTTGGAACTGCCCCGCAAGTTGCAGGCCGTCGCGGAAAAGGGCCGCCAGGGCGCCGCGGAGATGCTCCGCCCGATCTCCCGTAAGTACGACCTGGCCGAGCACGCCTACCCGTCCGAACTGGACACCCTGGCCAGCCTGTTCGAAGGCATCCAGGAATCCAACGCCGTCCCCACCGCCGGCGCCGGGTTCTCCGCCACCGAAAACAAGAGCAAGCACGCCAACGTCAACGGCGCCAACCTGTCGGCGCTCGTGAACGCCCTTGAGGTCAGCTGGGGCGACGTCGCCCTGCTGCTGACCGTGCCCTTCCAGGGCCTGGGCAACGCCGCCATCTCCGCGGTCGCGTCCAAGGACCAGCTGTCCAAGTGGGGCAAGGTGTGGGCCGCCATGGCCATCACCGAACCCAGCTTCGGTTCCGACTCCGCGGCGGTCACCACCACCGCCGTGCTCGACGGTGACGAGTACGTCATCAACGGCGAGAAGATCTTCGTCACCGCCGGTTCCCGCGCCACGCACATCGTGGTGTGGGCAACCGTCGACAAGTCACTCGGCCGGGCGGCCATCAAGTCGTTCGTCGTGCCGCGTGAGCACCCCGGCGTCATCGTCGAACGCCTGGAGCACAAGCTGGGTATCAAGGCCTCCGATACCGCGGTCATCCGCTTCGACAACTGCCGCGTTCCGAAGGATTACCTGCTCGGCGATCCGGAAGTGAAGGTGGACAAGGGTTTTGGCGGGGTCATGGAGACCTTCGACAACACCCGCCCGATGGTGGCCGCCATGGCGATCGGCGTCGGCCGCGCCGCCCTGGAGGAACTGCGGGCGATCCTGACCGACGCGGGCATCGAGATCTCGTACGACAAGCCGGCCCACGCCCAGAGTGCACCTGCCGCCGAGTTCTTGCGGATGGAGTCCGACTGGGAGGCTGCGTACCTGCTGTCGCTGCGCGCCGCCTGGCAGGCCGACAACAAGATCCCGAACTCCAAGGAAGCGTCCATGAGCAAGGCCAAGGCCGGCCGTATGGGCACCGACGTCACCCTCAAGGCCGTTGAATTGGCCGGCACCACCGGCTATTCCGAGACCACCCTGCTCGAGAAGTGGGCTCGCGACTCGAAGATTCTCGACATCTTCGAAGGCACGCAGCAGATTCAGCAACTCGTCGTCGCGCGACGCCTGCTGGGCCTGTCGTCGGCACAGCTCAAGTGACCGGTGCTCCGGTGGCCCGGCACACCTGCTGGGCTACCGGAGCGCGGTAGCGAACGCCGCGAACATCGACGGCAAACAGGCCCCGGGATTGCTCCCGGGGCCTGTTTGCTGTCGATGTGTCGGTTACGAGGACGGGTTGGCGCCCAGCACGCGCTGCAGGTCAGGCTTCATGGCCTGCAGCTGCTGGCCCCAGTAGCCCCAGTCGTGGGTGCCGCTGTCGGGGAAGTTGAACACGCCGTTGTTGCCGCCCGCGGCCAGGTAGTTGTCCTGGAAGGTGCGGTTGGTACGGATGGTCAGGCCCTCGAGGAACTTGGCCGGGACGTTGTCGCCACCCAGCTCGCTCGGGTTGCCGTTGCCGCAGTAGACCCAGAGGCGGGTGTTGTTGGCGACGAGCCGCGGGATGTTGACCATCGGGTCGTTGCGCTGCCACGCGTTGTCCGGCGATCCCGTCGAGCCCCACATGTCGTCGGCCTTGTAGCCGCCGGCGTCACCCATGGAGACGTTGATCAGGAACGGCCACCAGCCCTCGGACGGGTTCAGGAAGCCCGACATCGAGCCGGCGTAGATGAACTGGTCGGGGTGCCAGATGGCCAGGGTCATCGACGACGAGCCGGCCATGGAGAGGCCGACGGCGGCGCTACCGGTCGGCTTGACCTCGCGGTTGGCCTGCAGCCACTGCGGCAGCTCCTGAGTCAGGAAGGTCTCCCACTTGTAGGTGGAGCAGCCGGACTTGCCGCACGCGGGCTTGTACCAGTCGGTGTAGAAGCTGGACTGGCCACCGACCGGCATGACGATCGACAGGCCGGAGCCGAGGTACCACTCGAAAGCGGCGGTGTTGATGTCCCAGCCGTTGTAGTCGTCCTGGGCGCGAAGGCCGTCGAGCAGATACACCGCAGGCGACCCGTTACCACCGCTCTGGAACTGGATCTTGATGTCGCGTCCCATCGCCGGCGACGGGACCTGGAGGTATTCGACCGGCAGGCCGGGGCGCGAGAACGCACCGGCGGTAGCTGTCTGGCCGGCAAGTCCGATGAGACCCGGGAGCAGGGCGGCGGCCGAGATGGCGCCGGCGACCCTGCGCGCCCAGCGGCCGCGAAGCTTGTCAACGAACATTCACAATCCCATTTCAGTATCAGGTACCGGGTATCGTGCCCACTCCACGCGCTCGAACGGCGTTGGTGGCACAGCCGCGATTTCTCGCAGCCGTGTGCGGCGGCTCAGCCTGGTACGGGAACTGAACGCACCGAATGATTCAGTTGTAGGTATGGGCAGTAAAACACGCGCCGGACGTGCCGAGGAACCCCCGACTCCGGCTTGAGACCAGGTTGTTGCGGACTTCGTACCGTTCAGCTACCACCCTGACGCAGAGCTACTTCGCGTTCATCCGGCCGTAGGCTGCCGTTTGTGACGAGCGATCGGGACCACGTCGACGAGCTGACAGACACCCGCGCCGGCGGCCGATTGGGTATCGACGACTGGCGCGCGGCCGGGTACGCGATCCTGGCAGAAGAGGGCCTCAAGGCCCTGAAGATCGACCGGTTGTGCGCGCGACTGAAGGTCACCAAAGGCAGCTTCTACTGGCATTTCGCCAACATCGCCGCTTACCGGACCGCCCTGATCCAGGGCTGGAGCGAGCTCCGCGACGCCGACCGCAGCCAGATCGAGGAGATCGGTGCCCTGGCCCCGCGGGACCGCCTGGTCCAGATGATGAATTCGCTGGTCAGCCCCCGACACTGGACGCTGGAGCGCGCGATGCGCGAATGGGCCCGCTCCGACCCGGACGTCGCCGAGAGCGTCCGAGCCGCGGACATGCGCATTCTCGCGGCGGTCCGGCGCGCGTTCGCGGACTATGGATTCGACGCCGACGAAGCCGAGCTGCGAGCCGACGCCACGTTCGCCGTCGGCATCGGATTCCTGCACCTTTCCGGCGACTCGCCACATCCGAAGCTGGCCGCCCGCAGCGAGCGATTCCTCGATCTGATGCTCGCGACCTGACCTCCATACCAAAAGGTATGGTACGGTCCGGCGCATGTTGAGTACGCAGGCCGGCATCACTGATGGGTTCGTAACCGCACTCGGCGAACGCGCCGCCGAGGCCGAAAAACTCCGGCGCCTCCCGGACGACACCGTGCGCGACCTGATCGCGTCCGGATTCACGGAGCTTCTGGTGCCCGCTCGCTTCGGCGGGCAGCAGGCCCCGTTCCCCGACATCTTCGATCCGGTGCGCCGACTCGCCCATGGCTGTACCTCGAGCGCCTGGACCATCGGCTTCCTCGCCCTGCACAACTGGATGCTGGCACTGTTCGGCGAGCAGGCCCAGCAGGAAGCGTTCGACAGTCGGCCATTCCTGGCGCCTGCACCGCTCGCGCCGACCGGCAGAGGGCTGCCGGTCGACGGCGGCATCCGGCTTTCCGGACGTTGGTCCTGGGCCACCGGCGTGATGCACGGCAACTGGATCATCGTCGCCGCGCTCTGCGGGCCGGATGACGGCATCTACCCCGCTCTCGCACTGTTGCCGATCAGCGACGTCACCGTCGAGGACGTCTGGCACACCGACGGGATGCGGGCCACCGGATCGAACGATGCGATTGCCACCGAGGTGTTCGTGCCCGAGCACCGCCTGGTCAAGGTGACCGACATCTACGCCGGTACGGCGCCCGGAGCGGGACTGCATGACAGCGCCACCTACCGCTGGCCGATGGTGCCGGCGCTGGCCCTGCTCGCGGCAATGCCCGCGCTGGGCAGCGCCGAACGGGTCACCGAGAGCTACGCGGGGCGGTTGGCCGAGCGGGTGCTGCCCTACGAAGGAGTCATGCAGAAAGACAAGCCAATTGCCCAGGCGCACTTGGCCGGGGCGCAGGTTCGGTTGCGGTCTTTGCGCGGACTCCTCGCCGACACCGTCGGGGAGATCGAGGCCATCGTCGTCTCCGGCGATTCTGTCGAGAAGCCCGTCCGCGCGCAGGCCCGACTGGCGGCCGCGCACATCGTCGCCGAATCACGGGCGGTGATCGGCGATCTCATGGGTGCCGGCGGAGCCAGCATCCATTTCCTGTCCAGCCCGATGCAGCGCTTCAAGCGCGACGTCGACGTACTGGCCGGACACGTCGTCTTCGACTACGACACCAGCCGGGAACTCGCCGGTGCACTCGCACTCGGCATGAAGATCCCGCGGACGTCGATGATCTGATGAACACGAGGGTGTGAAATAGCCAGATGTCGAACTCCCAGCCCGCTTTCACCAATTTCTTCCAGAAGCGAATCGCCAATCCCGTCATGCGGCGGCTGCCGTTTCAGACTCTGCTCGAGACCACCGGGCGCAAGTCCGGCGAGCCCCGTCGCACCCCACTGGGCGGCAAGATCGTCGACGGGCAGTTCTGGTTCGTATCGGAATTCGGCGAGCAGTCCCAGTACATCCGCAATATCCAGGCCGACCCCCGGGTTCGGGTGCGGTTGCGTGGCAGGTGGCACAGCGGGACGGCGCACCTGGTGCCCGACGACGACGCGGCCGCGCGACTGCGCGAATTGCCGCAGTTCAACAGCTTCGGCGTACGCACGTTCGGCACCAACCTGCTGACCGTGCGAGTCGAGCTGGACGGTTAGGCCGCGACCAATGTGCATCGGTTCATTGACATCCGCACATAAGTGAAACTAACGTCACTTTTAGTTCCAGCCACGTACAGGAGCAAGCATGGAATCCTTCGTCCACCTGCGCAAAGGCAAGACTCCCAAGCGGGTTCACGCCGACCTGGACGGCCTCAAAGACGATGAACTGGGGCGCGGCGGCTTCGTCGGCCGCACCGCCAACATGTACCGGCGCAACGATCCCACCGCGTACCGCACGGTCGGCCCACTGCGTCCTACCGACGTGCTGTCCTCCGAACTGAAGCCGTCGGACGCGGCCGACGCGGCGGGTGCTCCCCTGCTCATGTTCTCCAACGCCGACTGCCAGGTGCTGCTGAGCCGACGGAGCACGGAGATGCCGTTCTTCGTCCGGTACGTCGACGGCGATCTACTTCTGTTCGTACACAAGGGTTCCGGCCTGCTGGAGACCGAGTTCGGTCCGCTGCGCTACCGCGAGGGCGACTGGGTCTACATCCCGAAAGCGTGCACGTTCCGGCAGGTGCCCGATGACGAGTCGACCTGGCTGATGATCCAGGCCACCGACGATTTCCGCGTGCCGCCGGCGGGCACGCTCGGCCGGCACTTCCCGTTCGACCCGGCACAGGTCACCATCCCCGAGCCCGAGCCGATCGATGACGACGACCGTGGCGAGTACGAGGTGCGCCTCTACCACGAAGGCGGACCTACTTCGCTTTTCTACCAACACAATCCACTCGACGTCGAGGGCTGGCGGGGCGATAATTTCCCGTTCAGCTTCAACATCGAGGACTACACCGTCATCACGTCCGAAAGCGTGCACCTGCCGCCGACCGTGCACCTGTTCATGCAGGCGACCGGCGTCTACGTGATGAACTTCCTACCCAAACCCGCCGAGAGCGTGCCGGGCACCGAGCGCACCCCCTGGTATCACCGCAACGTCGACTACGACGAGATCGCGTTCTTCCACTCCGGCTCGCTGTACGGCATCCCGATGCCGCCCGGCCTGGTTTCCCATGCGCCGCAGGGAGTTCACCACGGCGCACCGGAAGCCGCGCGTGAGCGCGCACGGCGCAAGTTCGACCAGTACGACCGCGTCGACTGGTCGGTGATCGCCATCGACACGCGCCGGCGTCTCATCCCGTCCGCCGAAATTCTCGCCAACGATCTGGGGCAGCACTAGAAATGACAACGACCGAAGCGCCTGTGAAGCACGACTATGACCGCATTCCGTATCTGGTTGCGTACCAGAACAACTCGGCGGTCCGCGATGTGTACGGCGGCGTCGCCGAATTGGTGGTGCTGGAGAGCTATCTGCTGAAGCCGAAATCCAAGCCGAGCGACACCGTGCTGGTGTTCATGCACCCGATCGGCGGCGGCGCCTACCTGCCCATGATCAACGCGCTGGCCCGCGCCGGCCACCACGTCATCTACTGCAACAGCCGGTTCCGTGGCACCGACTCGGCCCTGCTGATGGAGAAGGTGGTCGAGGACCTCGGCGAGTGCATCAAGGACGCCAAGAACCGGCTGGGCTATTCGAAGGTGGTGCTCGCCGGGTGGAGTGGCGGCGGCTCGCTGTCGGTGTTCTACCAGCAACAGGCGCAGCACCCGACGGTCACCGCAAGCCCGTCCGGCGACGGACCCGACCTCACCCAGCTCGGCCTGATCCCGGCGGACGGCCTCATGCTCCTGGCCGCCCACATCAGTCGCCACGGCACCATGACCAAGTGGATGGACGCCTCCATCCTCGATGAGAACGATCCGTCGAAGCGCGATCCGGAACTCGATCTCTACAACCCGGACAACCCGAACCAGCCGCCCTACACGCCGGAGTTCCTGCAGCGGTACCACGAAGCGCAGGTGGCCAGAAATCGGCGGATCACGAAGTGGGTCAAGGAAAAGCTCGCGGAACTGAAGGCCGCGGGCCGGCCCGACGACGAGTTCGCGTTCGTCGTCCACGGCACCATGGCCGACCCGCGGTGGCTGGACCCGACGGTCGATCCCAACGAACGCACCCCGGGACAGTGCTATCTGGGGGATCCTCAGGTGGTGAACATGAGCCCGGTCGGCCTGGCCCGATTCTGCACGCTGCGCAGCTGGCTGTCGCAGTGGAGTTACGACGATGCCAACGGTGACGCCGTGAAGGCGGGTCCGGATATCGCGGTCCCGACGCTGGTGATCGGCAATCTCGCCGACGACGCGTGTACCCCCAGTCACACGCGCCGGCTGTTCGAGGCGATCGGGCACGAGGACAAGGAGATGTACGAGATTCCCGGTGCCAACCACTACTACTCCGGACCGGATCAGCGTGGCACGCTGCGTCAGGCGGTCGGGGTGTGCACGGATTGGCTGCACCGGCAGGGATTTTCATCGGAGGGCTGGGGGCACCTCCCGCTTGCGGGGGAGAGCGCAGCGACCAGGGAATCAGCACTGTGACGACCGGCGCCTTGGACGGTATCCGGGTCCTGGAGCTCGGCACCCTGATCTCGGGGCCGTTCGCCGGCCGGCTGCTCGGCGACATGGGTGCCGAGGTGCTCAAGATCGAGTTGCCGTCCTCCCCCGATCCGCTGCGGACGTGGGGTCAGGCCGAACTCGACGGCCATCGGTTCTTCTGGACGGTGCACGCGCGCAACAAGAAGGCGTTGACCCTGGACCTGCGCACCGAGCGGGGCCGCGAACTGTTCCTCGATCTGGTCAAGCAGTCCGATGTGATCGTGGAGAACTTTCGGCCGGGCACCCTGGAGAAGTGGAACCTGGGTTATGACGTTCTGAGCGAACACAATCGGGGCATCATCCTGGTGCGGGTGTCCGGTTACGGGCAGACCGGCCCGGACGCCGGGAAGGCCGGCTACGCCTCGGTCGCCGAGGCGGCCAGCGGCCTACGGCACATGAACGGATTCCCCGGCGGCCCTCCCCCGCGGCTGGCGCTGTCGTTGGGCGACAGCCTCGCCGGGATGTTCGCCGCCCAAGGCGCGCTCGCCGCGCTGTACCGGCGCAGCGTCACCGGCGTTGGCCAGGTGGTCGACACCGCGCTGACCGAATCGTGTCTGGCCGTCCAGGAATCGACCATTCCCGACTACGACATCGGCGGCGTGGTGCGCGGCCCGTCGGGCACTCGGCTGGAAGGTATTGCGCCGTCGAACATCTACCAGAGCGCAAACGGCAGTTGGGTGGTGATCGCGGCCAACCAGGACACCGTGTTCCGGCGGCTGTGTCAGGCCATGGGCCGTCCCGAATTGGCAACGGACGAACGGTTCGTCGACCATCTGGCGCGGGGCCGCAACCAGGATGAGCTGGACAAACTGATCGGCGACTGGGCCGCCGAGCGCGAACCCGACGACATCATCGCCACGTTGTCGGAGGCGGGGGTGATCAGCGGACCCATCAACACCGTCGCCGAGGTGGTGCAGGACCCACAACTGCAAGCGCGCAACATGATTGCCGACCACTGGGACGAGCGCGTGCAGCGCAACGTGAAGGGGCCGGGTGTGGTCCCGGTGCTGTCCGAATCCCCGGGCACCATTCGCAACGGCGGGTCGGCGCGGCCGGGGCAGGACAACGACGAGGTGTACGGCCGCCTGCTCGGTCTCGACGCCGGACAATTGGCGGCACTGCGCGAGGAGGGCGTGTTGTGACCGATCTACCGACCCACGTCACCGTCCGTGAAGTCTGTCTGCGCGACGGCCTGCAACTCGAAGATCCGATCCCCTTGTCCGCCAAGATCGAACTGCTCGAGGCGATCGTCGCCACCGGGGTGCGGGAGGTCGAGGCGACCGCATTCGTGTCGCCGTCGAAGGTGCCCGCCCTCGCCGACGCCGCCGAGGTGGCCGCGGCGCTGGGCGCGTTTTCCGACGTGGAGTTCTCTGCACTCGTCGCTGGACCCGGCGGCGCGGGCCGCGCACTGGCGGCGGGCATGCGGTCGCTGGAATATGTGGTCTCGGCCGCTGACAGCCACAGCCAGGCGAATGTCGGGCGGTCGACGGCCGAGTCGACCGCGCTGATCGCCGACATCGTCGGACTGGCTCATGCTGCGGGTGCCAGCGCAGAAGTCATCATCGCCACCGCCTGGGACTGCCCCTTCGACGGACCGACCGACCCGAGCCGAGTGGTGGAGGTCGCCTCGGCAGCAAGGGAATTCGGGGCAGATCGAGTGGCCGTCGCCGACACCATCGGCACCGCCAGCCCGCGGCGCGTCACCGACCTGATCACCCGCGTCCGCCCGGCCATCGGGGACCTGCCGCTCGGCGCGCATTTCCACAACACCCGGGGCTCCGGCCTGGCCAGCGCCTACGCGGCAGCGCAGGCCGGTGTGACCCGGCTCGACGCCTCGGTCGGCGGATTGGGCGGCTGCCCGTTCGCGCCCGGCGCGACGGGCAACATCGCCACCGAAGATCTGGTCTACCTGTTGCGCGACAGCGGCATCGACACCGGCATCAACCTGGACCTGGTAATCGACGCGGCCATGGTGGCGCAGCGCGTCGTCGGCCACGAACTGCCCAGCGCGCTGCTGCGCGCCGGTGACCGGCTGCTGGGCTGAGCATGCCGGCCGACACGTTGACCGCCAAGGGCCGCCAAACCCGCGAGGCGATCGAACTCGCGGCACGGAAGCTGTTCGCCGAGAGGGGCTTTCATGGCACCACGCTGGCCGACATCACATCTGCCGCGGGCAAGTCGTCGGCGGCCTTCTACCGCTATTTCGACGACAAGGAAGACCTGCTGGCCGAGCTGGCCGAGTCTTTCCTGCACGACATCGTCACCCCCTCGGGGATGAGCGTGCCGCTGCCGGAATCCCCCGAAGACACCGACTACTTCACCACCGTCGTCACGGGGTACTGGAACCTCTTCAAGCAGAACATCGGCATCATGATCGCGGTCGCCCAGCTGGGCGCCACGCAGCCCCGATTCGCCAAGGTGCAAAACGAATTCCGCAGATTCGGGATGGACATGGTCGCCGACTCGGTGCGCCATGCCCAGGAACAAGGCCATGCGCAGGGGCTCAATCCCGAACACATCGCCGCCGCGATCTCGCTGCTGTTCGAGAACTTCACTGTCGTGGTGGTCGGCAACCCGGGATCCGGGCTGCAGATCAGCGATGAAGACGCCATCACCACCCTGTCGACCATCTGGAAGAAAACCCTGTACGGCTTCTGACCGAAAGAAGAGATCACTGTGGATTTCGCTCTACCGGAACACCTTCCGGGCCTGCTGGCCGAAATGGACGCGTTCATCGAGGAGAAGATCAAACCGCTGGAACGCGAGAACCTCCAGTACTTCGACCGGCGCCGCGAGTTCGCCCGCACCGATCTGGAGAACGGTGGCGTTCCCACCCGGGAATGGGAGGACCTGCTCGACGAGATGCGCCGCCGGGCCGATGCGGCCGGCTGGTTGCGGTACGGGCTGCCCAGCGAGTTCGGTGGTCGCGACGGCACCAACCTGGACATGGCCGTCATCCGGGAACACCTGGCGCACAAGGGACTCGGCCTGCACAACGACCTGCAGGACGAATCGTCGATCGTCGGAAACTTCCCGCAGGTCATCATGATGAGCCGGTTCGGCACCGCGGCGCAGCAAGCGGAATGGGTCGAAGCCATGATCACCGGCGAGCGGTCGATGGCGTTCGGGCTCACCGAACCAGACCACGGCAGCGACGCCACCTGGCTGGAGACCACCGCGGTCCGGGACGGCGACGGGTGGATCATCAACGGCCGCAAGCGCTGGAACACCGGCGTACACCGGGCCACCCACGACCTGATCTTCGCCCGTACGTCAGGTGAGCCCGGTCAGGCCGTGGGCATCACCGCGTTCCTGGTCCCGACCGACACCCCGGGTTTCACCGTCCCGTACTACTGGTGGACATTCAACATGCCGAGCGATCACGGCGAGGTCGAGCTGAAAGATGTTCGCGTGCCTGATGACGCCGTGCTCGGCGACGTGGACCACGGCTTGGAGGTCGGTCAGACATTCCTGCACGAGAACCGGATTCGTCAGGCCGCCAGCAGTCTGGGCGCCGCGCAGTACTGCATCGACCGGGCCGCGCAGTACGCCGGCGACCGCGTCGTGTTCGGCAAGCCGCTGTCGGTGAACCAGGCCGTGCAGTGGCCACTGGCCGAGTTGCAGACCGAGGCCCAGATGGTGCGGCTGCTGGTGTATTACGCCGCCTGGCACCTCGACCGGGATCACCATATGGAGGTCTCCGACAAGGTCTCGATGGCCAACTACCGCGCCAACAGATTGGTGTGTGAGGCTGCCGACCGCGCCATGCAGATTCACGGCGGCGTCGGATACAGCAGGCACGAACCGTTCGAACACATCTACCGGCACCACCGGCGCTACCGGATCACCGAAGGCGCCGAAGAGATTCAGATTCGTCGGGTGGCCCAGCGGATGCTGAAGTTCGGACGCAAGTGATCGACGCCGGTGACATGAGCCGGGCGCTGGTCCAGGTACTGGCACCTCGCCTCGGCGACGTCGAAGTCCAGAATCTGCGCGAACTGACCGGCGGCGCCAGCCGCACGACCTGGACGTTCACCGCGACCAGCGCAACCGATGTCCACCAATTGATCCTGCGCGTCGGGCCACCTGACGAGATCCACGCCGGCATGGAACTGGAGGCGGCCGCGCTGTCCCGGGCCGCGGCCACGGGTGCTCCGGTACCGCGAGTGCTGGCCGCCAGCAATTCGACTGAGGCCCTGGGCAATCCTTTCCTGGTATGCGATTTCGTGCCCGGCGAGACCATCGTGCGCAAGATCCAGCGGGCGCTCGACGACGGCGGCCGAGCCGGCCTTCTCGAACAGTGCGCTGACGCTCTCGCAGCCATCCACCGCGCCGATGCCACCGGCATCGGATTATCGAGTGACGATCAACTGGGTTCGTGGCGGCATGAGCTCGATGAGATCGGAGACACCACAGCCACTTTCGAATGGGCGTTCCGATGGTTGGAGCGGAATCAGCCGGCGGACTTCGGCGACCCGGTACTGGTGCACGGCGATTTCCGGATGGGCAACCTGATCGTCGAGGGAAGCCGGCTTGCCGCGGTGCTGGATTGGGAGCTCACGCATCTGGGCTCGCGCGCCGAGGACTTGGCCTGGTTCTGCATCCGGGCGTGGCGCTTCGGTGCGCCGCGCACGCTCGACGCCGGCGGCCTGGGTAGTATCGAGGACTTCTTGACCGCCTACGAGCGCTCCAGTGGAATCACGCTGGACCGCATAACCTTTCACTGGTGGCTGGTGTCCGCGACCCTGCGCTGGGGCATCATCTGCCGGTACCAGGCGCAGCGCCACCTCTCCGGCCAGACCAGGTCGGTGGAGTTGGCCACCATCGGCCGCCGGGTGTGCGAAACCGAGTGGGACCTGCTGAATCTGTTGGAGGTGCCATGAGCCACTACCGGCCCACAGCGGCCGAACTGGTCGCGGCGGTGGCCGAGTTCCTGGAGACCGAGGTGCGCGCGGCCACCGATGGCGCGGTGAATTTTCATGCCCGCGTCGCCGCGAACGCGCTGCGGATCGTCGAACGCGAGTTGCAGCAGGACAGTTCGGACCCCAGTCTGTTGGGATTCACCGACGAGCAGGGGCTCGCGGCAGCCATTCGCCTCGGCGACTTCGACGACCGCGGCCCCGAACTCGAATCCGCGCTGCGGAGCCTGGTACGCCACCGGCTCGATGTGGACCACCCGCGATACGAGCAGGAATAGCTAATTCACCTGCGGCACATTGAAAACCGTGCTCGCAAGCATCCGGCGCAGCCAACGCCGGTAGTGGTCCACACTCCGGCTGTCGCGATCGGTGACATGGAGATAGGTCTCGATACTGCACAGCACGGTACTGGTCTCAACCAGTTCGTCGAAGGGGACGTCATCGCGGAGCCACCCGCGTTCGCGGTAGATGTCGCTTATCCGGCGCGCTTGCGCGGTGATGCTGGCAAGCAGCTCCCCGAGGTACTCACGCAGCTTCGGCTCAGAGTTGGCCCCGCTGGTCAGGGCGAGGTACAGCGGCGCCGTCCGGCCATTGATGTCAGCGACCGCATCGACCAGATGATCCAGCATCGACGCCACGTCGTCTTGCGCGACGAGCAGGCGACCGTACTCGAGGTTGAAGACGTCCTCTTCGCCCACCACCCCGAAGGCGGTGTAGTCCAGCGCCGCGATCAGTAAGGCGGTCTTGGGTCCTTGTCCCTGAACGGTTTCGGCGGAGACCCCGGCCGCCGCCGCGATGCCCGCGAGTGTGGTGCGCGCGTAGCCGTCCGCGGCGAACAACTCGCCCGCTGCCTGGAGGATGCGATTCCTGGTCGCCTCGGCCTGCTCCCGTCGCAGCGCGGATTGATAGGTCCGCGCGGACTTCTTCGACATTGACTTGGGTGTCACAGTAATGAATACTACATGCACCAACCGGAAGCAGCAGGAGGCGTCATGTCCTCAATCCTCATCGCCGGATTACCCGCCGAAGGACACGTCGGACCGCTGCTGGCCATCGCCGAGCACCTCGTCGCCCGCGGCGATGCCGTGCGGTTCCTCACCGGAGCTCGATTCGCCGACAAAGTCCAGGCCACAGGCGCGACGTTCCTGAAGTTGCCGGCCGATGTAGAGGTGGACGAGGACATCACGCAGCTCACCGAGCGGCACCCTGAACGTGCCCGGCTCAAGGGCGCGAAAGCGGTGGCATTCGACATCGAACACGTCTTCGCAGGCCCCGCCAGGGCCGAGTACGACGCACTCAAGGCGGCCATCGCCATGCAGCCCGCCGATGTGGTGTTCGCGGACACCGGCTTCCTCGGTGCCTCACTGCTGCTCGGACATCCGCGCGTGGCACGCCCCGCGGTCGTGATGTGCAGTATCACTCCCCTGCCCCTCGAAAGCCCCGACGTCGCTCCTTTCGGCTTGGGCCTCCCACCGGCGCGAGTGCTGAACCGCCCGCGCAATAGGGCGCTGACCGCGCTCACCCGACGGGCCATGAGCGGCGCCCAGCAGATACTTGACCAACAACACCGCCTGCTGCACGGCAAACCGATACCGTTCACGCTCTTCAACTGGGGGCGCCAGGCCGACGCTCTCATTCACCTGACGGTGCCGTCGTTCGAATACCCGATGGCCGACGCGCCGGCGAACCTGCACTTCGTCGGCCCGCTGTGCGCCCACAGCTCGCCGCCGCCGCTGCCGGATTGGTGGTCCGAACTGGACGGGAGCCGCCCCGTCGTGCACGTCACACAGGGCACCGTCGCCAACGTCGACTACTCGCAAACCATCGGACCCACACTGCAGGCCCTGGCCGATGACGACGTCCTGATGGTGGTCGCCACCGGCGGACGGCCGCTCGATACATTGCCACCCTTGCCTGCCAACGCGCGTGCGGCGACCTTCCTGCCCTATGACGAATTACTGCCTCGCACATCGGTTTACGTAACCAACGGTGGCTACGGCGGCGTCCACTACGCGCTGCGACACGGCGTGCCGATCGTCGCCACCGGCGGCAAAGAAGACAAACCCGAGGTCGGCGCCCGAGTGGCCTGGTCGGGCGCCGGACGGCGGATCCGCAGCGAACATCCCAGCCCGCGCGACCTGCGTCGCGCCATCCACGCGGTTCTGAATGAGCCGCGCTACCGGGCAACGTCTGTGCGCATTGCCGCCGAGATCGCCGCCGCTCCCGGGTTCGCCGGTGTGGCCGCAATTGTCGATGCCGTCACGCAAACCCGTTGTACGCCAACCACTCCGACTCAGGCCCGCAAGCGGTCCCCGAAAATCGCCGCTCCCGGCGCAAATCGGCCGTAGCCTGGGCAGGTGGCCGACCCCGCGCTCAAGATCCTGGTGTACAGCGACAATCCGAACACCCGTGACCAGGTGCGCACCGCCCTGGGCCGGCGCATCCATCCGGACCTACCCGACCTGACGTACCTCGACGTGGCGACCGCCCCCGTCGTGGTGAGTTCTGTCGACGCCGGCGGGATCGACCTGGCGATCCTCGACGGCGAAGCCACACCCGCCGGCGGGATGGGGCTGGCCAAACAACTCAAGGACGAGGTCGCGAACTGCCCGCCGATCGTGGTGCTCACCGGCCGCCCGGACGACGCCTGGCTGGCATCCTGGTCGCGCGCGGAGGCGGCGGTGCCCCACCCGATCGATCCGATCCGGCTGGGCGAGGCGGTGGTGGCAGTGCTGTCTCCACAGCGGTGAAACCGTGCGTTAACCAGCACGAAATGGCCTGTGGCCGTTCACTCTTCGCGTCGACGCCGATGTGACGCGGGAACGTCAGGAACTGATCATGATCCTAGCCAAAATGCGGCGGCCGTTCCGTTAACCGAGCTAAGCTGTGGGCCAGCTCACATCGACAGCTCGACGAGGGAGCCGCACAGGGCATGACGAACGCATGAACGTCTACATCCCCATCCTGGTACTCGGCGCGATCGCGGCTGCGTTCGCGGTGGGTTCGGTCGGAATCGCGCTGGTCATCGGCCCGCGCCGCTACAACCGGGCCAAGCTGGAGGCCTACGAATGCGGTATCGAACCGATGGCGCCGGGTTCTCCGGGACATGAGACGACCGGCCAGCGGTTCCCGGTGAAGTACTACCTGACGGCCATGCTGTTCATCGTCTTCGACATCGAGATCGTCTTTCTGTACCCCTGGGCCGTCTCCTTCGAATCGCTGGGGGTGTTCGCGGTGGTGGAGATGCTGCTGTTCATGCTGACGGTGTTCGTCGCCTACGCATACATCTGGCGGCGCGGCGGACTGAGCTGGGACTGAGGACAGGACCCATGGGACTCGAAGAACGCCTGCCCGGCGGCATCCTGCTGTCCACTGTCGAGAAGGTCGCGGGGTACGTGCGCAAGGGGTCGCTGTGGCCCGCCACCTTCGGCCTGGCCTGCTGCGCCATCGAGATGATGGCCACCGCGGGTCCACGCTTCGACATCGCGCGCTTCGGCATGGAGCGGTTCTCCGCGACGCCGCGCCAGGCTGATCTGATGATCGTCGCGGGCCGCGTCAGCCAGAAGATGGCACCAGTACTGCGCCAGGTGTACGACCAGATGGCCGAGCCCAAATGGGTGCTGGCCATGGGCGTGTGCGCGTCCTCCGGCGGGATGTTCAACAACTACGCGGTGGTGCAGGGCGTCGACCACATCGTGCCCGTCGACATCTACCTGCCGGGTTGCCCACCCAGGCCCGAGATGCTGCTCAACGCAATTCTCAAGCTGCACGCCAAGATTCAGGAGATGCCGCTGGGGGTCAATCGGGCCGAGGCGATCGCCGCGGCCGAGGAAGCGGCCCTGCAGGCACGTCCCACCATCGAACTGAAGGGACTGCTGCGGTCATGACGGACGCGCCCGACCAGACGGGTCCCGAGGTGATCGGGACCCGGCGCGGCATGTTCGGTGTGCGCGGCAGCGGTGACACCTCGGGCTACGGCCGGTTGATCCGGGACGTGGTCCTGCCCGCCAGCTCACCCAGACCGTACGGCGGCTACTTCGACGACGTCGTCGACACGTTGGCAACGAGCCTGGGCCCCGACCGGTTCGGCGACGCGATCGAGCGCGTCGTGGTGTTCCGCGACGAACTGACTCTCGAAGTACGCCGTGACCATCTCGTGGCAGTGGCCCAGGCGCTGCGCGACGACCTGCGGTTCGAGTTGTGTCTGGGAGTGTCCGGGGTGCACTACCCCGACGACACGGATCGCGAGCTGCACGCCGTCTATCCGCTGATGTCCATCACCCACAACCGCCGGATTCGGGTCGAGGCGTGTGCCCCGGACTCCGATCCGCATGTGCCGTCGCTGTATTCGGTGTATCCGACGACCGACTGGCACGAGCGGGAGACCTACGACTTCTTCGGCATCGTCTTCGACGGCCATCCCGCACTGACCCGGATCGAGATGCCCGACGACTGGGTGGGACATCCGCAGCGCAAGGACTACCCGCTCGGCGGCATTCCCGTCGAGTACCACGGCGCGAAAATCCCGCCCCCGGACGAACGGCGGGCCTACAACTGATGACTCAGGACAACGAACCCGATGGCCGCGAACGTGTGGTCACCGTCGGCGGTCAGGACTGGGCCGACGTCGTGGCCGCGGCACGCGAGAGCGCTGTCGCCGGCGAGCGCATCGTGGTCAACATGGGGCCCCAGCATCCGTCCACCCACGGGGTGTTGCGGTTGATCCTGGAGATCGATGGCGAAACCATCACCGAGGCCCGGTGCGGAATCGGCTACCTGCACACCGGAATCGAGAAGAACCTCGAATACCGGACGTGGACGCAGGGGGTCACCTTCGTGACGCGCATGGACTACCTCTCGCCCTTCTTCAACGAGACGGCGTACTGCCTGGGCGTCGAGAAACTGCTGGGCGTCACCGACGATATTCCCGAGCGCGCCAACGTCATCCGGGTCATGCTCATGGAGCTCAACCGGATCTCGTCGCACCTGGTCGCGCTGGCGACCGGCGGCATGGAGCTCGGATCCATGTCGGCCATGTTCTTCGGCTTCCGCGAACGCGAACTGGTGCTGTCGATCTTCGAGACCATCACCGGGCTCCGGATGAACCACGCCTACATCCGCCCCGGCGGGCTGGCCGCCGACCTGCCCGACGACGCGTTGCCGCAGCTGCGGGAACTGCTGCAGCTGCTGCCGAAACGGTTGCGCGACATGGAGAACCTGCTCAACGAGAACTACATCTGGAAGGCGCGGACTCAGGGCGTCGGATACCTGGATCTGACCGGGTGCATGGCGCTGGGCATCACGGGCCCGATACTGCGGTCGACGGGACTGCCGCACGACCTGCGCAAGTCTCAGCCGTATTGCGGGTACGAGACCTATGAGTTCGACGTCATCACCGACGACCAGTGTGACGCCTACGGCCGCTACATCATTCGGGTTCGGGAGATGCGGGAGTCCATCAAGATCGTCGAGCAGTGCGTAGATCGACTGAGCAAGACCGGCCCAGGACCGGTGATGATCACCGACAAGAAGCTGGCCTGGCCGGCCGACCTGAAGGTCGGCCCCGACGGCCTGGGCAACTCGAAGGAACACATCGCCAAGATCATGGGCTCGTCGATGGAGGCGCTGATCCACCACTTCAAGCTGGTCACCGAAGGCATCCGGGTGCCGGCCGGGCAGGTGTACGTCGCGGTCGAGTCGCCGCGCGGCGAACTGGGCGTGCACATGGTGTCGGACGGCGGCACCCGGCCGTACCGGGTGCACTACCGCGATCCGTCGTTCACGAATCTGCAGGCGGTATCGGTCATGTGCGAGGGATCCATGGTCGCCGACGCCATCGCGGCGGTGGCGTCGATCGATCCGGTGATGGGAGGCGTGGACAGGTGACGGCCATCGAACTCCGCCTCGGACCGCGTCCCGACGAGCCGGGGCCGCCCATCGGCCGGGGGCCGCAATCCTATTCGGCAGACGTGCGCGAGCGGCTCGCGACCGACGCAGCGGCGATCGTCGCCCGCTACCCCAGTGCGCGGTCCGCGCTGTTGCCGCTGCTCCACCTTGTCCAGTCCGAGGACGGCTATCTCACACCGGCCGGAATCTCTTTCTGCGCTGGGCAATTGGACCTCAGCACGGCCGAGGTCACCGCGGTCGCGACCTTCTACTCGATGTACCGGCGCACGCCGACCGGCGAGTATCTCGTCGGGGTGTGCACCAACACGCTGTGCGCCATCATGGGCGGGGACGCCATCTTGGAGTCCCTGGAAGAACACCTGGGTCTCCATGCCGGTGGGACCACCGCGGACGGCCGAGTCACGCTGGAACACATCGAATGCAACGCCGCCTGCGACTACGCCCCGGTGGTGATGGTCAACTGGGAGTTCTTCGACAATCAGACCCCGAGTTCGGCACGTGATGTCGTCGACTCGCTACGGGCCGGTGAGCCGGCAACCCCGACGCGGGGCGCGCCCCTGTGCACCTTCAAACAGACCGCGCGCATCCTCGCCGGATTCCCCGACGAACGCCCCGGCTGCAACGACAGCGAACCCGGCGCGGCCACGCTGGCCGGGTTGCGTGCGGCCGGGGAGCGCGGGATGGAGGCGCCGCAATGACCCTGGCACCGGTGCTGAGTAGACATTGGGATCAGCCGCAATCATGGACGCTGCAGAGTTACGTCCGGCAGGGCGGCTACCAGGCGCTGCGCGCGGTGCTGCGGATGAAACCCGCTGATGTCATTGCCCTGGTGAAGGATTCGGGACTGCGTGGCCGCGGAGGCGCGGGTTTCCCCACCGGCACGAAATGGTCGTTCATCTCCCCCGACGACGGGCGTCCCCATTATCTCGTGGTGAACGCGGACGAATCCGAACCCGGCACGTGCAAGGACATTCCGCTGATGCTGGCGTCACCGCACACTCTGGTGGAAGGCGCGATCATCGCGTCGTACGCCATCGGTGCCCGGCACGCATTCATCTACGTGCGCGGCGAGGTGGTGCCGGTCCTGCGCCGACTGCAGGGCGCGGTGGCCGAGGCCTATGCCAACGGCTATCTCGGCACCAACATCGCCGGCAGCGGGTTCGATCTGGATCTGATCGTCCACGCCGGGGCGGGCGCCTACATCTGCGGTGAGGAGACCGCGCTGCTCGACTCGTTGGAGGGCAGACGTGGCCAGCCTCGGCTGCGTCCACCGTTTCCGGCGGTCGCCGGTTTGTACGCCTGCCCGACCGTGGTCAACAACGTCGAGTCGATCGCCAGCGTCCCGTCGGTGATCCGCGGCGGCGTCGACTGGTTCCGGTCCATGGGTTCGGAGAAGTCGCCTGGTTTCACGCTGTACTCCTTGTCCGGTCACGTCACCCGCCCCGGGCAATACGAGGCACCACTGGGCATCTCGCTACGTGAACTCCTCGAGTACGCCGGCGGGGTACGCGCCGGGCACGAGCTCAAGTTCTGGACGCCGGGCGGTTCGTCGACGCCGATGCTCACGCCCGAGCACCTGGATGTCCCGCTGGACTATGAAGGCATGGCCGGGGTCGGCTCGATGCTCGGCACGAAGGCACTGCAGATTTTCGACGAGACCACCTGCGTAGTGCGCGCGGTGCGGCGGTGGACCCAGTTCTACGCGCACGAATCCTGCGGCAAGTGCACACCGTGCCGCGAAGGCACGTACTGGCTGGCACAGATCTACGCCCGCTTGGAGAACGGGCAAGCCCACGCGGCCGATCTGGACAAGCTGCTCGACATCTCCGACGCCATCCTCGGGAAGTCGTTCTGCGCGCTCGGCGACGGTGCGGCCAGCCCGATCATGTCCTCGCTCAAGTATTTCCGCGACGAGTACGTCGCCCACCTGAACGGCGGTTGCCCCTTCGATCCGCACGCCGCCACGCTCTTCGCCACGGAAGGAGCGGGAGCATGACGGTCACCGAGCCGGCGAAGGACGCGACTGCGGTCGAGATGGTCTCGCTGACCATCGACGATCAGCAGATCAGTGTGCCCAAGGGCACCTTGGTGATTCGCGCGGCCGAGCTCATCGGGGTTCAGATTCCCCGGTTCTGCGACCACCCGCTGCTGGACCCGGTCGGTGCTTGTCGGCAGTGCCTCGTCGAGGTCGAAGGCCAGCGGAAACCGTTGGCGTCGTGCACCACCACCGTCAGTCCCGACATGGTTGTGCGGACGCAGGTGACGTCGGAGGCCGCCGACAAGGCGCAGCACGGCGTGATGGAACTGCTGCTGATCAATCACCCGTTGGACTGCCCCGTCTGCGACAAGGGCGGCGAATGCCCGCTGCAGAACCAGGCGATGTCCAACGGCCGCAGCGATTCTCGCTTCGAGGACGTCAAACGCACCTACCCCAAGCCCATCAATCTGTCGGCACAGGTCCTGCTCGACCGGGAGCGCTGCGTATTGTGTGCACGCTGCACCCGGTTCTCGGATCAGGTCGCGGGTGACCCGTTCATCGAACTCCTGGAACGTGGTGCGCTGCAGCAGGTCGGGATCGGCGCGGGACCCGACGGCGGCAAACCATTCGACTCGTACTTCTCCGGCAACACCGTGCAGATCTGTCCCGTCGGTGCGTTGACCGGAACCGCGTACCGGTTCCGGGCCCGGCCATTCGACCTGGTCTCCTCGCCCAGCGTGTGCGAACACTGCGCCTCGGGCTGCGCGCAGCGCACCGACCATCGACGCGGAACGGTGTTGCGCCGCTTGGCCGGTGATGATCCCGACGTCAACGAAGAGTGGAACTGCGACAAGGGCCGCTGGGCCTTCACCTACGCCACCCAGGGTGACCGGATCACCACTCCGCTGATCCGCGAGGCCGACGGCACCCAGCGCCCGGCGTCCTGGCCGGAGGCGGTCGCGGTGGCGGTGCGCGGCCTGTCAGCGGCCGGTGCCCGCACCGGGGTCCTCGTCGGCGGACGGCTCACCACCGAAGACGCCTACGCCTACGCCAAGTACGCACGGATTGTGCTGGGCACCAACGATATCGACTTCCGCAACCGGGTGCACAGCCACGAGGAAGCCCAATTCCTCGCGGCGACCATCGCGGGTCAACCGATGCGGGTGACTTACGCCGACCTGGAAAAGGCGCCCGTCGTGCTGCTCGTCGCGTTCGAGCCCGAAGACGAGTCGCCGATCGTCTACCTGCGGCTGCGCAAGGCATTCCGCAAGCGCGGCCTGAAAGTCGTTGCGGTGGCGCCGTTCGCGAGCCGGGGCCTGGAGAAGATGGGTGGCACCCTGATCGCCGCCGCACCGGGTCGCGAGCCCCGTGCTCTCGATGCCATCGAGGTGTTGCCACCCGGCTCGGTCATCCTCACCGGTGAACGGCTGGCCGGCGTGCCGGGCGGATTCTCCGCAGTGGCGCGGCTGGCCGAGCGGACGGGCGCCGACGTCGGCTGGGTCCCGCGGCGGGCCGGCGAACGCGGTGCGCTGGAAGCCGGCGCAGCCCCGAATCTGTTGCCCGGTGGGCGCTTGGTGACCGATCTGCCGTCGCGCACCGAGGTTGCCGTCGCCTGGCACGTCGACGAACTGCCCGACGTACCAGGCCGCGATACCACCGCTATCCTCACCGCCGCAGCCGCCGGCGACCTCGATGCCGTCCTGGTCGCCGGTGTCGAGCTGGCCGACCTGCCGGACCCGGAGCTGGCCCGGCAATCGCTCAGTGCGGCAAAGTTCGTCGTGAGTATGGAGGTACGCCGCAGCGCCGTCACCGATCTCGCACACGTGGTGTTCCCCGTGTCACCGGTGGTCGAGAAAACCGGCAGCTTCGTGAACTGGGAAGGACGCCAACGCACTTTCGGCGCGGCGCTGGCGCCTGCAACGCGAGCGGACATGGGTGTGCTCGCGGCCCTGGCCGACGAGCACTGCATCGATCTGGGTCTTCGCGATGTCGCGACGGTGCGCAATGAGATGAGCCGGTTGGGATGCTGGACCGGACCGCGGCCGGCCGCACCGGAGTTCACTGCTCCGCCGAACCCGGTGCCCGGGCCTGGACAGGCGATTCTCGCCGGCTGGCGGATGCTGCTGGATGCCGGCCGGCTGCAGGACGGCGAACCGAATCTGGCGGCGACCGCGCGTCCGGCGGTGGCCCGTTTGTCGCCTGAGACGGCCGCGGGTATCGGTGCGTCCGAGTCCCTCACGGTGAGCACCGATCTCGGCAGCATCACCCTGCCGCTCGAGATCACCGACATGCCGGCCGGTGTGGTGTGGCTGCCGCTGAACTCTCCGGGTTCGACCGTTCATGCCACGCTCGGCGTCGCCCCGGGCGCGGTTGTCTCGATCAGCGGGGCGGGCTCATGAACTATCCCGACCTCTCGTCGTTCGGCCTCGACCCGTGGTGGCTGGTCCTCGCCAAAGCGCTTGGCGTTTTTGTGTTCCTGGTCCTGACGGTCCTCGTCGCCATCCTGCTCGAGCGCCGGGTACTGAGTTGGATGCAGATGCGCATCGGACCGAACCGGGTGGGGCCGTTCGGGTTACTGCAGAGCCTGGCCGACGGTATCAAGCTCGCGCTGAAGGAGGGACTCGTCCCGGCCGGGGTGGACAAGCCGATCTACCTTCTGGCACCGATCATCTCGGTGATCCCGGCGATCATGGCGTTCGCCGTCATCCCGATGGGACCGCTCGTCCATGTCTTCGGGCACGAGACGCCGCTGCAGTTGACCGACCTGCCGGTCGCCGTGTTGTACGTCCTCGCGGTCACCTCGATCGGGGTGTACGGAATCGTGCTCGCCGGTTGGGCCTCCGGCTCCACCTATCCCCTGCTCGGCGGTCTGCGGTCCAGCGCACAGGTCATCTCCTACGAGATCGCGATGGCACTTTCGTTCGCCGCGGTGTTCCTGTACGCGGGCACCATGTCGACGTCCCAGATCGTCTCCGCTCAGCAAGGCCGCTGGTATGTCTTCCTGCTGCTGCCGTCGTTCCTGGTCTATGTGGTCGCCATGGTCGGCGAAACCAACCGGGCGCCGTTCGATCTGCCCGAAGCCGAGGGCGAACTCGTCGGCGGATTCCACACCGAGTACTCGTCGCTGAAGTTCGCGATGTTCATGCTCGCGGAGTACGTCAACATGACGACGGTCTCGGCGCTGGCGACAACCCTGTTCCTCGGTGGTTGGCAGGCCCCGTGGCCGCTGAGCCTCATCCCCGGCGCCAACACCGGGTGGTGGCCGCTGCTGTGGTTCGTCGGCAAGGTGTGGGCCTTCCTGTTCCTGTTCATGTGGCTGCGCGCCACGCTCCCCCGCCTGCGGTACGACCAGTTCATGGCGCTGGGCTGGAAGGTGCTCATTCCGATCTCGCTGGCCTGGATCATGATCGTCAGCATCGTGCGCACGTTACGACTGCAGGGTTACGACAGCTGGCCGGTCGTCCTGGCCTTCGCCGCCGCCATCGCCGTGGTCGCGATCGCCGGTGCGCTGTGGAATGCCATGCGGCGCAAGTCGGCTCGCATCCCATCGCCGGTCGCCGAACCGCAGCCCGGCGCGTTCCCGGTACCGCCCATCCCGGCCAAGGAGGTACACCATGCCCGGTAGGCCCAGGTTCATCGACGCGATCGCCGGCTTCGGCGTCACCTTCGGGACCATGTTCAAGAAGCCGGTCACCGAGCAGTATCCGGAGGAGCCCGGTCCGGTGGCGCCCCGCTATCACGGGCGACATCAGCTCAACCGGTACGACGACGGTCTCGAGAAGTGCATCGGCTGTGAACTGTGTGCGTGGGCGTGTCCCGCGGATGCCATCTTTGTCGAGGGCGCGGACAACACGGACGGGACGAGCGACGCGACGGGCGAAATAACACAGTCACAACGGTTCTCACCCGGTGAGCGGTACGGCCGCGTCTACCAGATCAACTATCTGCGGTGCATCGGGTGCGGGCTCTGCATCGAGGCCTGCCCGACCCGAGCCCTGACGATGACCAACGACTACGAGATGGCCGACGACAATCGGTCTGACCTGATCTACGGCAAAGACAAGCTCCTGGCGCCGCTGAAGCCCGACATGACCGCACCGCCCCACGCCATGGCCGAAGGCAGCACCGACGAGGACTACTACCGCGGCAACATCACGGCCTCAGGCCTGGCGCGGCCCGCCGCGGCCGGACTTCCCGGGCGCGAGGCGACCAAGTGACCGGAGAAACCGTCGCGTTCTGGGTGTTCGGTACCGTATCGGTGCTCGGCGCCGTCGCCATGGTGGCCGCACCCAAAGCGGTGTACTCGGCCATGTTCTTGGCCAGCACCATGATCAGCCTGGCGGTCCTCTACATCGCCCAGGACGCGGTGTTCCTCGGCGTGGTGCAGGTGGTGGTCTATACCGGCGCGGTGATGATGCTGTTCCTGTTCGTCCTCATGCTCATCGGCGTCGATTCGGCAGACTCGCTGATCGAAACAATTCGAGGACAACGCATTGCCGCTGTCGTGGCCGGCATCGGCTTCGGCATCGCGGTGATCGCCGGGATCGGCAGCTTCGGCACGTCGTTCGTCGGTTTGGAGTACGCGAACCGGGCCGGCAACGTCCAGGGCCTGGCGGCGCTGATCTTCACCCGCTACCTGTGGGCCTTCGAGACCACCAGCGCGCTGCTGATCACTGCCGCGCTGGGCGCGATGGTGCTCACGCACCGTGAACGGTTCGAGCGCCGAAAGACCCAGCGTGAGCTCGCAATCGAGCGGTTTGCCGCCGGCGGGCACCCCACGCCACGGCCCAATCCCGGGGTGTACGCACGGCACAACGCCGTCGACATCCCGGCGAAGCTGCCCGACGGCTCGGACGCCGACATGTCCGTCAGTGCCATCCTGCCCCGGCGCAGTGTGTCGATGAACGACGGGAACGCCTCATGAATCCCACGAACTACCTGTATCTCTCGGCGTTGCTGTTCACCATCGGCGCGGCCGGTGTTCTGTTGCGACGCAACGCCATCGTCATGTTCATGTGCGTCGAGTTGATGCTCAACGCCGCGAATCTCGCGTTCGTCACGTTTTCCCGGATGTACGGCGAGCTCGACGGCCAGGTGGTGGCGTTCTTCACCATGGTGGTGGCTGCGTGTGAGGTGGTGGTGGGGCTGGCGATCATCATGACCATATTCCGGACCCGGCGGTCGGCGTCGGTCGACGCCGCGAGCCTGCTGAAGCAGTGACCATGACGACATCACTGTGGCTTCTGATCGCGCTGCCGTTGGCCGGCGCGGCGGTTCTGCTGCTCGGCGGCAAGGCCACCGACGCGTGGGGACATCTCCTCGGCTGTGCCACGGTCGTCGGCTCGTTCCTGGTCGGCGCAACCCAGTTCGTGGCAATGGCCGGGCGCGACAACGACTCCCGGATGGTGCACCAGACGCTGTTCTCCTGGGTGCCGGTGGCGCAACTCCAGGTCGACTTCGGGTTGCGCCTGGACCAGTTGTCCGTGTGCTTCGTCCTGCTCATCACCGGTGTCGGCGCGCTGATCCACATCTATTCCATCGGATACATGGCGCACGACCCGGCCCGACGACGATTTTTCGCCTACCTCAACCTGTTCGTCGCGGCCATGCTGCTGCTGGTCCTGGCCGACAACTACCTGGGCCTGTACGTCGGATGGGAAGGCGTCGGTCTGGCGTCGTACCTGCTGATCGGGTTCTGGTCGCACAAACCGTCGGCGGCGACGGCCGCCAAGAAGGCGTTCGTCGTCAACCGCGTGGGTGACATCGGGCTGGCGCTGGCCCTGGCAGCCATGTTCGCGCACACCGGAACCCTCTCGTACACGGGTGTTTTCGCGCAGGCGCCCCACCTTGCCGCGGCGACCACCACCCTCATCGGTCTGTTGTTGCTGCTGGCGGCGTGCGGCAAGTCGGCCCAGGTACCGCTGCAGTCCTGGCTCGGGGACGCCATGGAGGGCCCGACGCCGGTGTCGGCGCTGATCCACGCGGCCACCATGGTCACCGCGGGCGTGTACCTCGTGGTGCGCTCGGCGCCGATCTTCAACCAATCCGCCGATGCCCGGCTGGCGGTCGCCGTCGTCGGAGCGGTCACGTTGTTGTTCGGCGCGGTGATCGGCTGCGCCAAGGACGACATCAAAAAAGCCCTCGCAGCATCGACCATGAGCCAGATCGGCTACATGATGCTGGCCGCGGGGCTGGGCCCCGCCGGCTACGCGCTCGCGATCCTGCATCTGCTGGCCCACGGCTTCTTCAAGGCCGGACTGTTCCTCGGCGCCGGTTCGGTGATGCATGCCATGGACGACGAGACCGACATGCGCCGCTACGGCGGACTGCGCACCGCCATGCCGGTCACGTTCGCCACGTTCGGCATGGGATATCTCGCGATCATCGGGGTACCGCCGCTTTCCGGGTTCTTCTCGAAAGACCCGATCATCGAGACCGCCTTCGCCGCCGGTGGGGTCAAAGGCCTGCTGTTCGGCGGCGCGGCCCTCCTGGGTGCGGGCATCACCGCGTTCTATATGACCCGCGTCATGCTCATGACGTTCTTCGGCGAGAAGCGTTGGCGTGCCGAAGCACATCCGCACGAATCACCGTCGGTCATGGGCTGGCCGATGGTGTTGCTGGCAGCCGGGTCCATCGGCGCCGGAGCTCTGTTCGCCGTCGGCGGGAAGTTGGAGCATTGGCTCGAGCCGATCGTCGGTCACCAGGAGCCCGAGCACGCCGCGCCGGCCTGGCTGCTCACCGTCGCCACGCTTGCGGTGGTCGGTGTCGGCGTCGCCGTCGCGTACCGGATGTATGCGCTGCACCCCATCCCGATCAGCGCACCGATCAACGTTTCCGGGTTGACCGTCGCCGCACGCAACGATCTGTACGGCGACGCGTTCAACGAACGGGCGCTGATGGCTCCCGGTCGGCGGCTCACCAAAGACCTGGTCGACTTCGACGACGTCGCGGTCGAAGGTGTCACCCGCGAGCTGGCGGCGCTGGTACGCAGTGGGTCGCAGGACCTTCGGCGCTGGCAGAACGGGTTCGCCCGGTCGTACGCACTGTCCATGTTGGCCGGAGCGGCATTGATTGCGGCCGCCATTCTCACGGTGAGGGTGTGGTGACCGGAATGTGGTGGCTGACGGCATTGTGGGCCGTCCCGATGGCCGGCGGCGCGGCGGTGATCTTGTTGCCTTCCACCGCACGCGCATTCGCGCGCTGGACCGCGCTCGCGGTGTCGCTGATGGTGCTCGTCATCGCACTGGTACTGGCACTACGGTTCGACCCGGCGGGGGCGCGCTACCAGTTCGTGGAGAACCATCCGTGGATACCGTCGTTCGGGACCGGATACATCCTCGGGGTGGACGGCGTGGCTCTGGTGTTGGTCGTGCTGACGACTGTCCTCGTGCCGTTGCTGATCGTCGCCGGCTGGAATGACGCGGGCGCGCAGGCCAAGTCGACGCATGCCTACTTCGCGTTGATCCTCGCCGTCGAGTCGATGGTGCTGATTTCTCTGGTGTCGCTGGACATCCTGCTGTTCTACGTGTTCTTCGAGGCCATGCTGATCCCGATGTACTTCCTCATCGGCGGCTTTGGCGCGGATCGTCCCGCGGCCTCGAAGGCAGCGGTGAAGTTCTTGTTGTACAACCTGTTCGGCGGGTTGATCATGCTGGCTGCGGTCATCGGGCTGTATGTGGTCACTGCCAACAGCCCGGTATTCGCCCACGGCACCTTCGATTTCCGCGCCGTGGCGGACGCGGCACGGTACGGCACGCTGAACATCAGCCCGGGGCTGGCCAATGCGCTGTTCGGCGGGTTCATGTTCGCCTTCGCGGTCAAGGCACCGCTGTGGCCGCTGCACCGTTGGCTGCCCGACGCGGCCGTGCACGCCACTCCGGCCACCGCCGTCCTGATGATGGCCGTCGTCGACAAGGTGGGCACGTTCGGCATGCTGCGGTACTGCCTGCAGCTGTTCCCCCAGTCGGCTGCGACGTTCCGGCCGTTGATCATCGCCCTGGCGGTCATCGGCATCGTCTACGGGGCCATCGTCGCCATCGGCCAGGCGGACATCATGCGGCTGATTTCGTATACCTCGATTTCGCACTTCGGCTTCATCATCCTCGGCATCTTCGCGATGACCGAGCAGGCGCAGTCCGGTGCCGCGCTGTACATGGTCAACCACGGCATCTCGACTGCCGCCCTGTTCCTGATCGCCGGGTTCCTGGTGTCCCGCCGCGGATCGCGAGCCATCGCTGATTACGGTGGCGTGCAAACCGTCGCTCCGATCCTCGCCGGCACCTTCCTGGTCGCGGGACTCGCCACGCTGTCGCTACCCGGCCTGGCGCCCTTCATCAGCGAATTCCTGGTCCTGGTCGGCACATTCATCCACTACCCGGCGGTCACTGCCGTTGCGGCCACCGCACTGGTGCTCTCCGCGCTCTACATCCTCTGGATGTACCAGCGGATGATGACCGGCCCCGTCGCCGACGGCAACGACAAGTTGCGAGACCTGGTGCCACGCGAACTGGCGGTGGTGGTGCCGTTGGTCGCCCTACTCTTCTTGCTCGGCATTTACCCCAAGCCCGCCCTGGACATCATCAATCCCGCTGTCGGACATACCTCGTCGGGCACCGCCCAGGGGGTCGCCCGGTGACGCCCATCCCCGCGCCATCCGTCGAGTACGGCCTGCTGTCGCCCATGCTGATCGTGTTCGGCATCGCGCTGGCCGGCGTGCTCGTGGAGGCCTTCGCGCCGCGCGCGGCGCGTTACCACGCCCAGGTCGCCCTGAGCATCGGCGGCCAGGCGGTGGCGCTGATCGCCGTGGTTACCCAAGCGCTGCACCTGGGTTCGGCGATCGGCCGGCCCGCGGTACTCGGGGCCATCGCCATCGACCGGCCGGCGCTGTTCCTGCAGGGCACGCTACTCGGAGTCAGCCTCTTGGCGACCTTGCTGATGGCTCAACGAGTTTCGGACGGTAGCGGCTTGGCTGCGTTCACGCCACAGGCAGCGACGGTGCCCGACAGTGCCGCCGAGCAGGTGGCGCTCAAAGCCGGTGTGGCCCAGACCGAGGTCTTCCCGCTGGCGATGTTCGCGCTCGGCGGCATGATGCTGTTCGGTGCGTCCGATGATCTCCTGACGATGTTCGTCGCACTCGAGGTGCTGTCGCTGCCGCTGTACCTGATGTGCGGGCTGGCCCGGCGAAATCGGCTGCTGTCCCAGGAAGCATCGCTGAAGTACTTTCTGCTGGGCGCCTTTTCGTCGGCGTTCTTCCTCTTCGGCGTTGCGATGCTCTACGGCTATTCGGGCAGCCTGAGCCTGTCGGGGGTGGCCGCCGGCCGCGGACCGGCCTCCCTCGGGCTCATCGGTATCGCGCTCCTCAGCGTGGGTCTCCTGTTCAAAGTCGGTGCGGTGCCGTTCCACTCGTGGGTGCCCGACGTGTATCAAGGGGCACCTACGCCGGTGACGGCGTTCATGGCCTCGGCCACCAAAATCGCCGCTTTCGGCGCCTTGCTGCGGGTCTGCTACGTGGCGCTACCGGCGCTCGCCAATGACTGGCGACCGGTGCTGTCGATCATCGCGGTGCTGTCCATGGCAGTGGGCACGGTGATAGCCATCGCGCAGAACGACGTCAAGCGCATGCTGGCGTACTCCTCGGTGGCACATACCGGTTTCATCCTCACCGGCGTGATCGCGCTCAACGACAACGGGCTGTCGGCGTCGTTGTTCTACCTGTTCGCCTACGGGTTCAGCACGCTCGGTGCGTTCGCGGTGGTGAGTGTGGTGCGCCGCGCCGACGGTGACGAGGAAGACGACCTACGCCGGTGGGCCGGGCTCGGGCGCCGGCATCCGTTCTTCGGTGTGGTCTTCGCGTTGTTCCTGTTGGCGTTCGCCGGCATTCCGCTGACGAGTGGATTCGTCAGCAAGTTTGCCGTCTTCAAGGCCGCGGCCGAAGGTGGCGCCGCATCCCTGGTTGTGATCGGCGTGATCGTCAGCGCCGTCGCCGCGTACTTCTACGTCCGGGTGATCGTGCTGATGTTCTTCACCGATCCTGTCGAGGATGGCCCAGAAGTGCAGTCGGGCACCCTCAGTACCGCGATGATCGGACTCACCGCCTTCGTGACGCTGGCGCTGGGTGCCGTCCCGCAACCGGTACTGGACCTGGCCAACCACGCGGGCCAGTTCCTGCGGTGAGCAGCTGACCAACCGCCGATCTGCGCAACCTGCAGACCGACACCCAGCTCCGTACACTGTTGAATTATCAAGGTGCACAGCAGGTTTGAGGACGCACCTGCGGTGGTTATGCAGCGTGGTCGAGTCGCATGGTGCGGCGGTTATAGGCGGGTATCGGTTGTCGGTGTGGATCGACGGTCGCGGGTGGGATGAGCCAGGGGTGTTTGTCCAGGCCCATGACGACGTCCCAGCCGTCGTGGTGGACGTTGGCGTGGCAGGCCGGGCACAGCAGGCATCCGTTGCCCAGTGATGTTTCGCCGTGGTGGGTCCAGTGCACGATGTGGTGGGCGTGGGTACGCCCGGGTGGGGCGCCGCATTTGATGCAGCACTGATCCCTCAGATACAGGGCTTTACGCAGAGGCGCCGGGAACAGGCGCTTGTCCCGGCCCATATCGAGGGGTACCTGTTCGCCGTCCACGATCACCGCCGTCACCGCGGTGTCGCAGGTGAGCCTCTCCAGGGTCATGGTGCTGATCGACCCCATGAACTCCAACTGAGCGAGGTCCGGGGTGTCGGCAGGCACCGTCACCAACAACTGGGTCCGCGGAGCGGAGGCGATGTCCCCGCCGCGGGCGGCGATATCCAACACGGTTTCGAGGGCATCGGCCCGCCGCCGGGAAGCCGACCTGGTGTCGGGGGTGCCGTCGGGTTCGGGGCGCGGCGCCGACAGCTCTTCGACCGCGGCCACCAACTTGGCGCCCACTTCGGCATCCAGATCCGCCCGCACCTGCAGGCGTCCATCGCTGGTGACGCGGTGATCGAGGGTGTTGATCGAGCGGTCCTCCGCCGCCGGCAACCCACCCTCGGCGGCCGCATGACGGTTCCCCAACCGCCGAGCCCGGTCACCGATCGCGGCCGGAGTAGCCCCCGAAAAGAACTGCCCCAACAAATCCGTCACCTGCGCGAACCGGGCCTCCTCATCCACCCGACCGGGTGCACGCGCCTGAATGTGGTTGATGCCCTTGACGATCGCATCGACATGCTCACCGGAGACCACCCCATCGCCGGCATGCGCCGCCAGTGTCGGCAACAACGGCAGCGCGCCACCGACCCGAACCAGCCTCTCGGCCACCGACGGCGCGCAGCCCAGCGACATCAACAGCTCCCGCAGCGTCCGCCCCTGTGAGGCGGCCACCCCACACCGGTCCAGCACCCCGGTAAGAATCACCGCCAGATGATCGACCACATTCCGCAGCCTGAACAGACACCGCGCTACCTCTAGTGCGTCGTCCCCGGCCATCTCGTCGGGAAGGACCACGTCACGTAGGTGGTCGAGGATAGGGCTGAGATTCGGTGCGATTCCCATAACACACTGTATCGAACATATGTTCGAACCGCAACCAGTTTCCGGCTCCCTGGGCGATCCGAGTCAGACACACACCGCATCATGAGCGACGACCGCGACCGTCGCGCCGTCCCAACGCTCGCTCAACTCACTTTCGGAGCGCGGTGCCCACCCGAGTGGTACCCGGTTCCGCCACGAAACTGGCCCTGACAAGCGGCCAATGAGTACCTAGCCTCGTAGTCATGGCGACGGAGTCGGCGGTTGGGCATGCCCGCCAGGTGAGCCTGGCAGATGTCCCTCTGCCTCCACACCTCCAACAGGCCGACTACCTCGACGTCTTCGAAGTCACGGTCGCCGAGTCCGACGTTCGCACACCTGAGATGTTGGCGCGGGAGGCGCTCGAACGGTCCGCACCACCTATCCGCGAGGGGATCCGGTTCGCACACAAGGCGTTCCTGCTGTTCCGGCTCGGGCCGGTGGATTCACCACAGCATGTCCTCGGGTGGCGCATCGCAGAGTCGACACCCGATGCAGTTCGCCTGGAGGCTAATTCGCCGGTGATGAACGGAACCTTGATCCTGCGGCGAGCGAATGCCTCGACAGGCCAACTCATCACCGCACTGCACTACAAACACCGGCGGGCTGCGGCGGTGGTCTGGCGGGCCATCGGCCCCATCCATCGTGCGGCCGCCCCGTACCTGATGGACAACGTGGTCATCCGATGATCGGTGACCGCTGGGGCGTCACCGACGCCGAGACCATGGCGCGCTACGGCTGCGACAACTACGTCGCCAGCCCCGCACTCGAGGCGTGGCGCGGAGTGTCCGTGAACACCACGCGAGATCGGTTGTGGCCGTGGGTTGTTCAAGTTCGCCTGGCGCCGTACTCGTACGACTGGATCGACAACCTCGGCCGGGAATCTCCGCGCGAGCTGTACAACCTGGACGATCCCCGACCCGGTGATCCGTTCACCGCGAGCGCCGGCCGACCACTGGGCAAGGTGCTCTCGGTGGAACATCAGGTTCAGTTGACGGCGCAGATCATCGGCGCTCACATGTCCTATCAACTCACCCCGATCGACGAACACAGCACTCGGCTGGTATTGAAAGTGACTGCGCCGCAATCCTGGCGGCTCGCCGCTCCCCTGCTCAGCGTGGGCGATCTCGTGATGGCGCGGCGGCAGCTGCTCAACTTGAAGCAGCTCGCCGAAAAGTAGCGGACGCCCGATTTGTGATACAGGTCACAGCGCGGACCTGTCACAAAATGCGCTCCAGATGCATCTCAAGGGTAGGGCGTTCATCGCAATAGGAGGCAGACATGGAAGCCGGCTCGGTCCTGCGAACTCAACGACAGACACCGGCGTCGAATCGCCTTGCCGCCCAGGGGAATGCGATCGACTCGCGGCACCACCCGTCGGGCGCGGTACGTCGGCAGCTGAACAAGGTCTTCCCGACGCACTGGTCGTTCCTGCTCGGTGAGATCGCGATGTACAGCTTCCTGGTGCTGCTGCTCACCGGTGTGTACCTGACGCTGTTCTTCGATCCGTCGATGACCGAGGTCATCTACAACGGCGTCTACCAGCCGCTGCGCGGCGTGCAGATGTCGCGGGCCTACGAGTCGGCCCTGGACATTTCGTTCGAGGTCCGCGGTGGCCTGTTCGTCCGCCAGATTCACCACTGGGCCGCGCTGATGTTCGCCGCGTCGATCATGGTGCACCTGGCGCGCATCTTCTTCACCGGCGCGTTCCGCCGCCCGCGTGAGGCCAACTGGGTGACGGGGGCGCTGCTGCTGATCCTGGCCATGTTCGAGGGCTACTTCGGCTACTCGCTGCCCGACGACCTGCTCTCGGGTATCGGTCTGCGTGCGGCGCTGTCGTCAATCACGCTGGGCATCCCGGTCGTGGGCACCTGGCTGCACTGGGCCCTGTTCGGCGGGGACTTTCCCGGCCAAACGATCATCCCACGGATGTACGCGCTGCACGTATTGATCATTCCCGCAGTCATTTTGGGCCTCATCGCGGTCCACCTGGTGTTGTTGTGGTTCGGCAAGCACACGCAATTCCCGGGTGCGGGCCGCACCGAGAGGAACGTCGTGGGTGTCCGTGTGTTGCCGGTATTCGCCGTCAAGTCCGGGGGATTTTTCGCCATGGTCACCGGCATCCTGGGCATCATGGGTGGTCTGCTGCAGATCAACCCGATCTGGGAGCTGGGCCCCTACAAGCCCTCGCAGGTGTCCGCCGGTAGCCAGCCAGACTTCTACATGATGTGGACCGAAGGCCTCGCCCGTATCTGGCCGGCGTGGGAGTTCTACCCCTTCGGCCACACCATCCCCGCCGTCATGGGCGTCGCCTTGCTCATGGGTGTGGTGTTCGGTCTGCTGATCGCGTGGCCGTTCCTGGAGAAGAAGTTCACCGGCGACGACGCTCACCACAACCTGCTGCAGCGTCCGCGTGACGTACCGGTCCGCACCGCCATCGGTGCCATGGCCATCGCGTTCTACATGGTGCTCACCCTCGCCGCGATGAACGACATCATCGCGCTGAAGTTCGACATCTCCCTCAACGCCACCACCTGGATCGGTCGTATCGGCATGGTGGTCCTGCCCGCCATCGTCTACTACCTCACCTACCGCTGGTGTGTGGGCCTGCAACGCAGCGACCGCGCCGTCCTCGAACACGGCATCGAGACCGGCATCATCAAGCGGCTACCGCACGGCGCCTACGTCGAACTGCACCAGCCGCTCGGCCCGGTCGACGACCACGGCCACCCCCTGCCGCTGGAATACCAGGGCGCCGCACTGCCCAAGCGCATGAACAAGCTCGGCTCCGCTGGCTCCCCCGGCACCGGCAGCTTCCTGTTCGCCGACTCCGCCGTCGAACAAGCCGCCCTCGCCGACGCCGAACACGCCGCCGAGCACAAGGCACTCACCGCCATCAAGGAATACCAGGACGAAATCTCGCCCAACGGCTCCAACGGGCACCACTAGTTTCCGGTGCGCCACATTGGTTGTGAAACAGGGTGTTTCCACTCATGATGCTGGTGTGACCGAGTGTGAGAATCCCACTGCCGATGGAGTCCACCCGCTCTTGGTGGAGCGGTTCAGTCCGGTGTCGTTCGATCGGGCCGCGTCCCTGAGTGATGCTCAGATCAACGTACTGCTCGAGGCCGCCCGGCTGACGCCATCGGCCGGGAACTCCCAGCCGTGGATGTTCATCGTGGGTCGCCGTGACGATCCGATCCACTCGCGGATCGCGAATCACCTGGCACTCAGCTCAGCACGATGGGCTCTCCACGCCGCGCTGCTGGTCGTGAATATGGCTCACGTACTCGTCGAGGACACGGACTGGGAGTTCTCCGAGTTCGCGCGATACGACCTCGGACAAGCCGTCGCCCACATGACGATTCAGGGCCTGGTCATGGGACTCGGTGCGCATCAATTCCGCGCGTTCGATCGCGATGCCGTCGCCCGCGAGTTCGACGTCCCGGCCGCGTGGGAGGTGACGTCGATGACGGCTTTCGGGCCGGCGGGCCGTCCGTCGGACGAGGAGACCGGACCTGCCCCGAGCCGGGCTCGATTGTCACGACGCGAAATCACCTGGGCCAGAGCGTGATCACATCAGCTGCGAACGGCAGTGGCTGCTCAACTTTCTGCTGGCGACGCCCACGAAACCACGGCATCATTCGACGGAATCACTTGCGCCACTTGGGGCCTCGAGCTGCGGGATCAGGCACACCGTTCCGCCCGCGGTGTCCATTGGCCGAATGCCCAGCCCTTGGTTCAGCCGGCCACGCTGATTCTCCCAGGCGATTTCAGCAGCGATCTCCGTCAACTGCGCCTTGCTGAGGTGTGTGAGCAGCTCCTCCCGCAGGCCTTCGGAGATGATCGCCGGCGTACGGGACATCTCTTCAGCGAATTGAATGCACAGCTTCTCGAGGTGCGTGAACTCATCGCTGTCGCGGTAGTTCACCAGGGCGATGAGCTTCTCCTCCGAGAACCCCTCACTGCGGCCGAGCGTGTCAGAGATGTCGATGCAGAATTCACAATGGGTCAACCTCGCCGCCTTGATTCCCGCGAGCAGCTTCAGTTCGGTGGGTGCCCGGCCGCTGAACAGCAACGCCATTTCGTAGAGCCCGTTCGCCACCGCGATGAGCGGGCGCCGGATCAGCCAACCCGGTAGGTCCCAACGATTTTGGCGGGACTTCGCCAGGACCACAAGGTGTACCCAGATGCGCTTCAGGATTCTCACGACGTGTTCTCCTCGATTCCGTTGCCAACGGACGGCGGCGGTATAGCCTCATGCTAGGTCGCCATTGGACACAGGTTAGGAACCAATATTTCGACTGAAACGGGTACCACTTCGGGTCCGGAGCTGCTCATCGAGCTGGACCGGACCAGTGGTGCCGACGCGCTGCATCGCCAGCTGGCCGACGGTCTGCGGGACGCGATCCGAACCGGCCGCCTCGCGCCGAAGACCCGACTGCCCTCCAGCCGCGTGCTCGCCGCTGACCTCCAGGTGTCGCGACGCCTCGTCGTCGACGCATACAGCCAACTCGTCGCCGAGGGTTTCCTGCAGAGCCAACAAGGTTCTGGCACCACGGTTACCGCCGTCGACACGACTGCCGGGAAGTCGCAACCATCGCGTCCAGACCGTCGAACATTCGACGTGGACTTCGCGCCCGGGGTGCCCGACCTTTCGAGTTTCCCCCGACACAGTTGGTTACGCGCGCTGCGCCAGGGGCTGTCCTCCATCGAATCCCAGTCTCTGGGATACGCCTCCCCCAAGGGCCTGCCCGACGCCCGCGCCGCGGTGTCGGACTACCTGCGACGCACCCGAGGTGTGCTGGCCGATCCACAGCGCGTCGTGTTGTGTTCCGGGGCGACGCAGGCCATCGCACTACTCGCTCACGTGCTGCGAAATCGCTCCGTTGCGATGGAGGATCCCGGATTCTGGTTGCACCGCATGGTTTTCCGTCACCACGGCATCGAGCCGCTCCCCATTCCGGTCGATGACGACGGGCTCGACGTGACGGCGCTCGCCAACACCACGACATCGACGGTGCTGACGACCCCCGCCCACCAATCCCCGACCGGCATCGTCCTGTCCCCTGCCCGTCGCACCGCGCTGCTCGAGTGGGCGCGGGCGGGCAACCTCGTCATCGAGGATGACTACGATGCCGAATATCGTTACGACCGGGCGCCTGTCGGCGCACTGCATGCCCTGGCGCCGGACCGTGTCATCTACCTCGGCTCTGTGAGCAAGACACTGGCCCCCGGCTTGCGGCTCGGTTGGATGGTTCTGCCCCCGGACCTTGTCAGGCCCGTGGTGTCGGCGAAAAGTCTCGCCGACACCGGCAGTTCGGTCATGGATCAGCTCGCCTTCGCGACCCTGCTCCGTTCCGGTGACTACGATCGACATCTGCGGCTCATGCGCCGCCGCTATCTGGCCCGGCGCAACTGCCTGCTGCAGGCACTGCGCGAGTACCTGCCAGAAGCCACGGTGCTCGGTGCCGCCGCCGGCGTCCATCTCACGGTGCGACTGCCCGACGACTGCGACATCGAAGACATCGTGCGCCGAGCCGCAAGCCGGCGTGTGCGGATCGATCCGCTGTCGTGGTGCTACGCCGAACCCGACTGTGCCCCGCCGGGATTGATACTCGGTTACGCCAATCTGACTGAGTCACAGATCGATACCGGCGTACGGGCAATCGCCGCCGCAGTCGGCCGCCCGGAGCAACTGGTACCCGATACCAGCTGCAAAGTGGCCCCTGACGCTGGGCCATTGCGCGCCTAGCCTCGGAGCATGACGACGCAGACCTCGTTGCGGATCGTGTTGGTCACCTGCGCGGCCCTCGGGCTGATAACACTGGTCCTGGGCGTCTGGGCCTTTGTCGCGCCGATGTCCTTCTTCCAGGTGCTCGCGCCCTTCGAGCCGTACAACCGACATTTTCTGCATGACGCGGGCGTCCTGCAGATCGGTGTCGGGGTGGCGATGTTGCTGGCCGCGGCTCGGCGTTCGCCCGTGGAAGTGGCACTCGGCGGCTTTATCGCGTTCGAAGCACTCCACGTCGTGTCACACGTGATCGACCGGGATCTCGGCGGCAGGCCGGCCTTCGACATCACGGCCCTGACAGTGCTGACCCTTGCCGGGGTGACCGCGTTGGTCGTGAGCCGGCGGAAATAGCTGCGCGCGCTCAGACAGCCGTGTCCTCTCCTCCCCCGCTTCGGCGCAAGAATACGTAAGTCACTGCGCAGCGGGTATTTTGGCGTTCCGTCGGCTCCAGCGCCCACGAGGTCTCGACCGGTTCGCACCGCGGTACGGCGCAGGGAAATGGCGAGTCTTCCGCAGGGATGGGTCAACCGTCTTTCCCACTCACCGAACGAAGCGGCGGGCCATCCCCGAAATCCCGGTAGGAGGGAATCGTGATGGCGGGCGACGAAGCGCGGCTGCCAGTCTTCCTCGGTGGGACGTGGCCCGGGTCACATCGACTCGCAGGTCCCGTAGAGAACGGAGTACGTCATGCCGCAGCGATCGTTCGCCGGTCCGTTGGAAGCGGTCGGAGGGTTGTTCGCCATGACGGCCGACGCGGCCAAATTCGCGTTCCGGCGGCCCGTGCAATGGCGCGAATTCCTTGACCAGTCATGGTTTGTCGCGCGCGTGTCTCTGGCACCCACGCTTCTTGTCGCGATCCCGTTCACCGTCTTGGTGTCCTTCACGCTCAACATCTTGCTCCGCGAGCTGGGCGCCGCCGATCTCTCCGGAGCGGGCGCCGCGTTCGGCGCTGTCACACAAGTCGGCCCCATGGTGACGGTGCTGATCGTGGCCGGTGCCGGCGCCACCGCGATGTGCGCGGACCTTGGATCGCGCACCATCCGGGAAGAGATCGACGCCATGGAGGTGCTCGGCATCAATCCGGTGCAGCGGTTGGTAACCCCCCGCATGCTGGCCTCCGGACTCGTGGCATTGCTTCTCAACAGCCTGGTGGTCATCATCGGCATCCTCGGCGGATACCTGTTTTCGGTGTTCGTCCAGGATGTCAACCCCGGCGCTTTCGCCGCGGGCATCACTCTGCTCACCGGTGTTCCCGAGGTCGTCATCTCGTGCGTCAAGGCGACGCTCTTCGGCCTCATCGCGGGCGTGGTGGCCTGTTACCGCGGACTCACCATCTCCGGGGGCGGCGCCAAAGCTGTCGGTAACGCCGTCAACGAGACCGTCGTGTACGCGTTCATGTCCCTGTTCGTGGTCAATGTGGTGGTCACCGCCATCGGTATCCAGATGACCACGCGATGACCCGCACCACAGCGCCGCTTCGGTCCGCGTACCCGCGGCTGACCCGCGCCGTCCACGCGCCCGCGAGGATCAGCGCCGGCGTCGGCGACCACATCCTGTTCTACGGTCGGGCAATTGCCGCCGTGCCCTACGCCGCCGCACACTACCGACGCGAAGTGATCCGGCTCATGGCTGAAATCAGTATGGGCGCAGGGACGTTGGCGATGATCGGCGGCACCGTCGTCATCGTCGGATTTCTCACCCTCGCCACGGGCGGCGTCCTGGCGATCCAGGGGTACAGCTCTCTGGGCAACATCGGCATCGAAGCCCTGACCGGATTCCTGGCCGCATTCATCAACGTCCGGATCTCGGCACCCATTGTCGCCGGGATCGGCCTGGCGGCCACCTTCGGTGCCGGCGTCACCGCCCAGTTGGGCGCGATGCGGATCAACGAAGAGATCGATGCACTCGAGTCGATGGGAATCCGATCTGTCGAATACCTCGTCAGCACACGTATCGCGGCAGGAATGCTCGCGATCACGCCGCTGTACGCCATCGCGGTGATCTTGTCCTTCGTGGCAAGCCAATTCACCACCGTGGTGCTACTGGGACAGTCCGGTGGTCTCTACAACCACTACTTCGACACCTTCCTCAATCCCATCGACCTGCTCTGGTCATTCCTGGAAGCGGTGTTGATGGCGCTGGCAATCCTGCTGTTGCACACGTACTACGGCTTCTTCGCCAGCGGAGGTCCAGCCGGGGTAGGCGTGGCAGTCGGTAACGCCGTCCGCACGTCGCTGATCGTTGTCGTATCCATCACGTTGCTCATCTCACTCGCCATCTACGGCTCCAACGGCAACTTCAATCTCTCCGGTTAAGCAGGCATCGAATGTCACGTGACTCAGTACGTTTGCTCACCGGCTTTGCTGCGATGGGCCTGGCCACCGCCCTCGTCGTCGGCGCCGTTGTGTTGTTCCGCGGTGGTGCGACAAGCACTGCATCCGTGACGGTGCTGTCGCCACGCGTGGGCCTGATCATGAATCCCGACGCCAAGGTGAAACTGCATGGCGCCCAAGTGGGCAAGGTAGCCGCCATCGACGATCTGCCAGACGGAAGCGCCGCCATCCATCTGGCGATGAATCCTGACTATTTGCAGCTGATTCCGGCGAATACCGGGGTGCAGATCGTGTCGAGCACGGTGTTCGGCGCAAAGTACGTCGACCTCGTCCCGCCGGAGGAACCAGCTGCCCAGCCGCTGCACGCGGGACAGGTGCTCGATGCCGGCCACGTCACCGTCGAGATCAACACCGTGTTCGAGCATCTGGTGGACGTGCTGTCCCAGGTCCAGCCAGAAAAGCTGAACGAAACACTCGGCGCCATGGCGCAGTCGCTGGGCGGCCGCGGCGACGAACTGGGCCAGACCATGGTCGATCTCGACGCCATGCTCACCAAGATCGATCCCAGCCTCCGGAACATGAGCCGGGAAATCGCCACGGCCCCAAAGGTACTCAACGCATACGCGGACGCCGGCCCCGATCTGATGAGCGCGGCGGGCAATGCATCCCAGCTCAGTGACACCATCGTCGAACGCCAACACGACCTCGACACAGTACTGCTGAGCGCTATCGGATTGGCAGACATCGGCAATGACGTCGTCAGCACCAACAGCAACGCGATCGTCGATGCCATGCACGTACTGGTGCCCACCACCAATCTGACAAATCAATACAACCAAGCGCTCACCTGCGCACTGAAGGGCATGGAGCCACTTGCCATGGGACCGCCCCAACCGTTGCCCGGAATCATGCTGCTGGACTCGTTCCTGCTCGGCACAGAGCGCTACCGCTACCCCGGCAATCTGCCGAAAGTCGCCGCGTCGGGCGGTCCCCAATGCATGGGCCTGCCCAACGTGGGTTTCGGGGAGCGGCCGCCGTTCGTGGTCACCGACATCAACGCCAACCCGGCACAGTACGGAAATCAAGGGATCCTGTTGAACTCCGACGCCCTCAAACAAGCCCTGTTCGGCCCGCTCGACGGACCGCCTCGCAACACTGCTCAGACAGGGCAACCCGGATGACGCGCCACAACTCGACCGCTCTGAAGTTCGGCGCCTTCGGCATCACGATGCTCCTGGTGACCGCAGCGCTGTTCGCGATCCTCGGCCAGTATCGAACAGGCTCGACAAACAGCTACTCAGCCGTGTTCACCGACGCCTCCAGCCTCAAAGTCGGTGACTCCGTACGAGTCGCGGGAATCCGGGTCGGAACGGTCGACGACATCGCGCTGCGGCCCGACAACACGGTGGTCGTAGGCTTCGACGCCGATCGCGACGTCGTACTGACCACCGGCACCAAAGTCGTTGTGCGCTACCTCGATCTGGTGGGCAATCGCTACCTGGAACTCGTGGGCAACCCTGGGTCGACGAAAATCCAGCAGGGTGGCACGCAGATTCCGGCCGACCGCACGGAACCCGCCTTGGACCTCGACCTGCTACTGGGCGGGCTGAAACCGGTCATCCAGGGACTCAACGCCCAGAACGTCAACGCGCTGACCAACTCCCTGATCCAGATTCTGCAGGGCCAGGGCGGAACCATGGAATCGCTCATGGCTCAAACGACTTCATTCACGACCGCACTGGCCGACAACGGGCAGACGGTTCAGCAGTTGGTCGACAATCTGAACTCCGTCGTAGCGACGGTCGCCAAGGACGGCGACAAATTCTCTGGCGCCGTCACGCGCCTGCAACAGCTGATCACCGGGCTGTCTCAGGAGCGTGATCCGATCGGGGAGGCAATCACCGCCCTGGACAACGGAACGGGTTCGCTGTCGCAACTCATGACCCAGGTCCGCCCACCTCTCGCCGGAACGGTGAACCAGCTCAACCGAATGGCGACATTGCTGGACAACGACAAAGACAAGGCCCGCATGGATCTCGCGCTGCAGAAAGCGCCCGCCAACTACCGGAAGCTTGTCCGTCTCGGTGCGTACGGCAGCTTCATCAACCAGTATCTGTGCGGCATGAACGTCCGTGTGACGGATCTGCAGGGCCGCACCGCGTACTTCCCGTGGATCATGCAGAACACCGGACGCTGCGGGGAGCCCTGATGCTGAAATATCGCGGATCACCACTGATGCGCACCGGGCTCATCGGTTTGGTGCTGATCATCCTCGTCATCGCCGTCGGCCTTCAGCCGCAGAAACTCTGGTCGTGGGCCACGTCCATCAGATACCACGCGGTGTTCGCCGACGCCGGCGGACTCTCCCCGGGGAACGACGTCAAGGTCTCTGGCGTGACCAAGGGCACCGTGAGCGCGGTCACCCTCAGCCACGGCAAAGCTCTCGTGACGTTCACTCTCGATGGCACAGTTGCTCTGGGCACACAGACCACCGCCCACATCAGGACCGGCACCGTCCTCGGTGCCCGGATGATGACGCTGGAACCCGCAGGGACCGGCAGCTTGCGCCCCGCGGACACCATCCCGCTCAACCGCACCGGGTCTCCGTACTCATTGACCGACGCCGTCAGCGACTTCACCAACAACACCGCCGGCACCGACACCGCGGCACTCACCCATTCGCTCGACACGCTTTCGGAAACCATCGACCGCATGGCCCCGCAGCTGGGACCGACATTCGATGGACTCACTCGCCTGTCGCGAACGCTCAACAGCCGCAACGAGTCCCTGGCCTCGCTGCTCAAGAACGCGGCCGACGTGACGGGCATTCTGGCGCAACGCAGCAACCAGGTGAACACGCTGCTGCTCGACGCCAACGCCCTGACCGGCGTGCTCGACCAACGACGCCACGCGATCGTCGATCTGCTGGCCAACACTTCTGCGCTTTCCCGGCAACTCTCTGGGCTCGTCCACGACAACGAAAAGGACCTCGCCCCGACCCTGCAGAAGGTCAACTCCGTCACCGCGATTCTGGAAAAGAACCGCGACAACATCGCCAAGGCCCTCGCCGGGCTGGCCAAATATCAAGTTACACAGGGCGAATCGGTGAACAACGGCTGGTACTACAACGCCTTCGTCGGCAACCTCATCCCCTCACAGACCATCCAACCGTTCCTCGACTACGCCTTCGGATTCCGTCGCGGCACCAACGCCGGCCAGCCCGCTGACAACGCCGGCCCGCGCGCCGAGTTCCCCTGGCCCCACAACGGTATTCCCGGAGGCCACTGATGATCACTCGCCATCGCGAACCCTTGACCCGCATCGCAGCGGCCGTACTGGTGGTCCTGGCGCTCGCCGCCGGAGTGCTTCTCGTGCGGCAGAACGTCTTCCGTCCCACCACCATCACCGCGTACTTCACGTCCGCAACAGCGATTTATCCCGGCGACGAAGTCCGCGTCGCCGGCGTCAAAGTGGGAACGATCACCAGCATCGAACCTGCCGGCAGCCAAGCCCGGCTGACGCTTGCGATCGATCACGGGGTGCCGATCCGAGCAGATGCGAAGGCCATCATCATGGCGCAGAACTTGGTGGCCGCCCGATATGTGCAGTTGGCGCCCGCGTACGAGGATGCCGGTCCGACAATGGCCGACGGTGGACAGCTGGGCGTTGACCGGACCGCGGTGCCCGTGGAATGGGACCAGGTCAAAGACCAACTCATGCGGTTGGCCACCGATTTGGGGCCGGTCAGTGGTTCCTCTGCCACGTCGCTGAGCCGTTTCATCGACAGCGCCGCAATCGCGATGGATGGCAATGGCGAGAAGCTCCACCAAGCGATCAGCCAACTTTCGGGGATCGGACGCATACTCGCGCACGGCAGCGGCAATGTCGTCGAGATCATCAAGAATCTGCAGACTTTCGTCACCGCACTGCGCGACAGCAACACCCAGATCGTCGAGTTCCAGAACCGCCTCGCGAGTGTCACGAGCGTCGTCGACGGCGCGCGGTCCGATCTCGACGCCGCGCTGACCAACCTGGCTTCGGCTGTCGGCGAGGTTCGGCGCTTCGTCGCGGGTACCCGCGATCAGACCGTCGAACAGCTGCAGCGGTTGGCGAACGTGACGCAGAACCTCGTCGACAACAAGCTCAAGCTGGAGAATGTGCTGCACGTGGCGCCCAACGCCATCGCCAACGGCTACAACATCTACAACCCTGATAGTGGTACGGCCGTCGGCGCTTTCGCAATGTCGAACTTCGCCGATCCGGTGTCGGTCGTGTGCTCGGCGATCGCGGCGGTCAAGAATGCCACCGCGGCAGAATCGTCGAAGTTGTGCGCGCAGTATCTCGGCCCGGCACTGTCTCTGATCAACTTCAATTATCTGCCGCTGCCGACGAATGTCTATCTGCGCAAGGCGCCGAGCCCGGAGAATCTGGTGTACACCGACCCCAAACTCGCTCCCGGAGGCGGCGGTCCAGGCACCGCGCCTCAACCTGAGCCCCCGGCGGTGTCGGCCTACACCGGTACCAACGACGTCACCCCTCCCGCCGGGTGGGGCGCACCGCCGGGCCCCCCGGGGGCCTACGTGCCCAACGGATTACCGGCAGATCCCGCACCCGCGTTGTTCCCCGGGGCGCCGATCCCCCAACCCTCGGCCGGCACTGTGTCCTCGCCACAGACACCCACTGTGCGGGACCTGCTCCTTCCGGCAGAAGCCGCACCGGCGGGCGCGGCACCGAACTCGGGAGGCACGCCGTGATGACCCGACGGGCCCTGACCCGCCTGGCCGCGATAGCAGCCTGTTCCCTGGTATCGGTCACCGGCTGTGCGTTCCACGGACTGAACTCGTTGCCGCTGCCCGGCACGGTGGGACGTGGCGCCGACGTCACGACTTATCATGTGGAGCTCGCCAATGTCGGCACGCTGGAGGCGAATTCGCCGGTCATGATCAGCGACGTCATCGTGGGCAGCGTGTCCAAGATGGCGGTGCGCAACATGCATGCCGACGTCGAGGTGTCGGTCAAACCTGGCACCGTCGTCCCCGCGAACGCGGTTGCCACGGTTGGGCAAACCAGCCTGCTCGGCTCCATGCACCTGGCGCTGGATCCACCACCGGGACAGGCGCCATCGGGACGACTCTCCCCAGGCACCACCCTGGAGCTGAACCGGACGTCGACATACCCATCAACGGAGCAGACGTTGTCCTCGCTATCGGTCCTCGTCAACGGCGGCGGGCTCGGCCGGATCGGCGAACTGGTCACCGAGACCAACAACGCGCTGAACGGTAGGCAAGGCCAGATCCGCGACCTGCTCACCCGACTCAACAACGTGGTCGGCATCTTCGCCGATCAGCGAGACGACATCAATGCCTCCATCACCGCGCTCACTCGGCTGGCCGGGACCATGGCAGGCCAGAGCGACGTAATCACCCAAGCCCTGCAACGAATCCCGCCCGCGCTGGATGTCCTGATCAAAGAACAGCCCCGCATCACAACAGCCATGGAGAAGTTCGGTGTGTTCAGCACTACCGCCACCAAGCTGATCAACGCCACTCAAGACGACTTGGTCACCAACCTGCGCAACCTGGAACCGACCCTCCGCGCCCTGGCCGACGTCGGGCCCAATCTGGGTACCGTCCTGGCGTTCGCGCCGACGTACCCCTACCCGCAGAACTTCATCGACCGCGGCATCCGCGGCGACTACCTCAACGAATTCATCACCTTCGATTTCACGATCCCCCGGCTCAAGCGAGGACTTCTACTGGGCACCCGCTGGGGACAGGAAGGAGCCCCGTTGGTTCCCGCTCCCGGCGACCCCTGGTACGCCAACTACACCAAGGATCCACTGGGCACGATGCTGACCGCGCCGCCGAAAGCCGTTGCAACGCTGCCGGCTCCGGCTCCCGCCGGGCCATCGAATCCGAACGGAGGCACCAACTGATGCTCACCCGTTTCGTACGCATCCAGCTCGCCCTCTTCGCGGCCGCCTCGATCATCGGCATGACAGTGATGGTCGTCGTCTACCTACAGGCGCCCACACTCCTGGGACTCGGGCGCATGACGGTCAGCCTGCAGCTGCCGGCCACCGGTGGGCTGTACCGGTTCTCCAATGTCACCTACCGCGGTGTGCAGATCGGCAAGGTGACCGACGTCCGACCCACGCGTGACGGTGCCGTCGCCACCCTGTCATTGGACCAAGCCTCCAAGATCCCCACAGACCTGCACGCTGCGGTCCTGAGCGTGTCCGCCGTCGGCGAGCAGTATGTCGACCTGCAACCCCATAGCGAAGTCGGACCGTACCTGCACGACGGCGCGGTCATCCCGGCGTCGAAAACGTCGATCCCCCAGGCCGTCGGACCAATGCTCGATCAAGCCAGCGCGCTCATCAACAGCATCCCGAAAGACAAGATCAGTCCGCTCCTCGACGAAACATTCAAGGCGTTCAACGGCTCTGGTTACGATGCCGGGTCCCTGTTGGATTCCTCATCGAAATTGATCGCCGACGCCAACAGCGTCAGCGATCAGTCTCGAGCACTCATCGACGACAGCAGGCCCTTGCTCGACGGCCAATCCCAATCCGTCGATGCCATCCGGACGTGGGCCCACAGCGTCGCGGGAATCACCCGGCAACTCGTACAGAACGACCCCCAAGTCAGGACGCTCCTCAAAGACGGGCCGGGCGCCGCGGACGAGGGCTCCCGCCTGTTCAACCAAGTAAAGCCCACTCTGCCGATGCTCTTGGCCAACCTGGCAAGCCTCGGCCAGGTGGCGGTGACCTACCACCCGTCGCTCGAACAACTGTTGGTGCTGCTGCCACCGACAGTGGCATCCACCCAGTCCTACGGCGCACCCAAGAACAACCCGACGGGCATGGCGATGGGTGATTTCACCCTGAACATCAGCGATCCGCCGGCCTGCACCGTCGGCTTCCTGCCACCGTCGTCGTGGCGCTCACCGGAAGACACCAGTGATATCGACACGCCCGACGGTTTGTACTGCAAGCTGCCGCAGGATTCGCCGATCGGTGTGCGTGGGGCACGAAACTATCCATGTATGGGGAACCCCGGAAAACGTGCTCCCACTGTTGAAATCTGCGACAGCGAGCAGCCTTTCGAGCCGCTGGCGATGCGTCAGCACGCCCTGGGTCCCTACCCGATCGACCCGAACCTGCTCGCCCAGGGGATCCCGCCGGATTCTCGGGTCGACCACGACAGCACCATCTACGGACCACTCAACGGAACGCCGAGGCCGGCAACCGGTCAGCCGCCGGCCGGCGAGCCCTCACCGGACACTCCCCCGGGTGATGCCACGCCCACGCCGGTGGCTCCGAGCGCCTTCGTCCCCGATACTTCGAAGGGACCGTCGGTCGCCATAGCCACGTATGACCCCGCCACCGGCCGCTACGCGGGTCCCGATGGAAAGGTCTACCGCCAGAAGGATCTGGCTCCGCAGAGCGGAGAGCGAACGTGGCGGGACCTGTTCACGGCTTGACGTGAATGACGTTGGGGCCGGCACATTCGCAGAATGTGCCGGCCCCCAAACAGTAGGCACCCGGGTCAGACGGCCTTGACCAGCTTGAAGGGCATGGTGATGAAGACGACCCTGCTGCTTCCGCATGAGCCACTGACGCCGGTGGTCGAGTCCTCACCCATCAGTGTCGACGACGCCGGATCTGCGGCGGCTCCATCAGCGGTGGCCGGGTAGAACCTGAACACCTGAAGTCCCGGACCCGCGCTGCCATCTGCGCACGGTTGCCAGTTGTCCACTGTCTTCTTGACGTACCACACACCGCTTTTCATGTAGATGGGCGCGGTCCATCCCCAATCGGTCGCCACGGTGCCGGTGCATTCGGTCGGGTAGCTGCACCTGGTCGTGATGGTCCACGTGCTGCGGATGCTCGCCTCGTCGTGATAGATGTCGTTGGTTTTCGCCCACTCACCGTTGGACGTCGCGACATAGGTGCCATTGAGACCCCAGCCGTTCGATGCGACGGCGACACCGCAATCCCACCCGGTCAGCAGCCCGACGGTCGCCGCCGTTGCAGCGATCGACGTTGTTGATATCTGCATGACCCGCTCCTTTTACATGAGCCCGTTTTGACGCGCGCTGGTGGACACCGGCGGCGCGAGTCCGACCACTTCGGTTTATCGAAAGATGCTGCCGCACAATCGGAACAGCTACCACTGTCCAACTTTCCCCGTTCGACGACAGGCAAAATCCCGCCAGGCGGTCATCGACCCCTGGGCGGGTCGGCGGTGTGTCACCGTTGAGTTCGGATCTTCGATCGATGATCGGCCACCGCGAGGAGGACATCTGCGATGCATCGAGCACCATGCCGGGCAGCGGCAGGCGCCGTATTGGCGATCTCCTTCGGTACAGCTACCGCTCCGTCCGCATCCGCAGACAACGACTCGGCGCCGCATCACGTGACGTACACCGTCACCGCCGATCTATCCACCGATGCAGGCATCTACTTCCGCGACGCCCAACCGCCCACTTGGGCCGAATACAGCCACAACCCTTATGAATTCAGCCCGAGAGACGACATCCATCTCGAACCGGGAAGACCGTGGGTTCACGAAGCCACCCTTGACGACCCCGACCGGTGGGCGATGGTCACCGTCACCACGGCGGGCCGGCCGTCACAACTCGGCCAGACGCTGCGCTGCACACTCACCGTCGATGGCCGGGTCGTCAGCCGCTCTGCGGGCCCCAGCGGTGCTCTGTGCTCACTGCGAAATTGGTGACTCATCGAGCAGCCACAGCCGTCAACCGCTGGGCGGGAATCCTGCACCATTCGAATCTCGGCGAGATTAGCGTCGAAAAAGATCATCGTCCGAACGGGAATGGCGCCAATGAGCAGCAGCACGCAAGACCAGCAGAAACCGGAGGTGGATCATGCGGTTACTCAGCCGCTCTGATGCCGCGACACAGGTGAACGCACCAGACACGGCTGAGGATGCCGACCGGGCGCGGGCTTTCGACCCGGCGCTGATCAACGAGGCGGAGGCCGAAGCGCTCGCCGCTGAGGAACTGGCCGCAGCAGCGCGCGCCCGAGTCGACGGGCTTCGCGCGCAGACAGCCGATCTAGCTGTCGCCGAAACCGGCGTCGCCCAAGAGCCTTCGTCGAAGCGAGGGCGGCTCCGTCGCCCAAAGTTGACCACGACGCTGGCCGCCGCCACCGCTGTCCTCGCAAGCGCCGCACTGCTTGCGGCGATCGGCTACATGCTCCACTATCACCGCCAGTTCGACAGCGAGCTGCAACGGAAAGCAGAGTACGCGGCCTCCGCATCGCAGGCTGTCGTCACACTGATGTCGATCGACGGCACCAAAGCAGAGGACAACGTCAAGCAGATCATCGCCAACTCCGCCGGACAATTCCGTGACGATTTCCAAGCCGATGCAAAGGATTTCGCCCAGGTCGCGCGCGAGTCCAAAGCGGCAACAAAGGCCACGGTCCGCAGCGCGGCCGTGGAATCGATGACGCCGGATTCTGCTGTGGTGCTGGTAACCGCCGCGACGACGGTGAGCAATACCGCGGGGACCAACCAACAGCCACGCAACTGGCGCTTGAGCGTCACCATGATCAGAGACGGAGCGCAGCTCAAGATGTCGAAAGTCGAGTTCGTGCCATGACCGCAGACACCGCAGCGCCCCCCAATCACGACGCCATCTCCGGGGACGTCGACAGTGATCAGCCCGGCGACGCGTGCTCGGTCGCTGACGAGGAACAGGCCGACGCATCGGAGCAAACCACGTCAAACCCCGTCCGCTCGACGCGACTGACCCGGCGGCTTACGGGCCGGTGGCGGCCCATCGCCGCCACGAGCCTCGTGCTGGCGTGCGCCGGCACCGCAGGCGCGATGTACTTCACCACATATCGCAGCGACCGCGCCAGCGCCGAGGCCGCAACCCAGGTTGCCAAAGCCGCGTCCGAAGGCGCCGTGGCGTTACTGTCCTATGCGCCTGCAACTTTGGATCACGACCTGGCTGCCGCGCGCTCGCATCTCACCGGCGGCTTCCTGACGTACTACAGCCAGTTCGCCGACCAGTTCGTCGCGCCTGCTGCCAAACAGAAAGACATTCACGCCGTCGCATCGGTCATCCGTGCCGCCACAATCGAGGCACATGCAGACAACGCACACGTGCTGATCTTCCTGAACCAAACCACCACCAGTCGCGAGAGCCCTGAGCCGACGCAGTCGGCCAGCAGCGTGAACGTCGGGCTCACCAAAATCGCTGGGGCGTGGCGGATTTCGTCATTTGACCCGCTCTAGTCGGCATCAGCAAGCGGAATAGCCGTTCAGAACGCACAGGCCCGGGCGCACCCATCAGGAGTGCGCCCGGTTCTGTGCGCTGACGTCGCTACTGATGAAGCAACTCGGCCAGCGCGCGGCTTGCCTGCCGGCGGGCGGCATGCGCGATATCGAACATGGGCATCGTCATGAAGCCATGTATGCCGCCGGCGAAGAACAATTGCTGAACGGTCGCACCCGCATCCCGCAACGCATCGGCATACGCCAGGCCCTCGTCTTTGAGTGGGTCACAACCGGCGACCACCATGACCGCCGGAGGCAAACCTTCGAGACGACCTGACAACGGCGACGCATACGGATTGCTGCGATCACTCGGCCCCGGAACGTATTGATCCCAATACCATTGCAGCGCTTCGCGCGGGTTGTAGTAGCCCGCCCCGAATCGATGGTAGGACTCGGTGTCGAATTTGGCGGCGATCACCGGGTACAGCAGCATCTGCGCGGCAATGGGCAGCTCGCCACGATCACGCGCCATCAATGCGGCCACGGCAGCCAGATTCCCACCCGCGCTGTCGCCCCCGATCGCAACTCGTTGCGCATCGGCACCGAAGTCACCCGCGTGTTCGGACACCCAGCGGGTCACCGCATACACATCCTCCGCAGCCGTGGGCCACCGGTGCTCCGGAGCCAGTCGGTATGCGACCGAAACAACGACCGCTGGAATGAGATTCGCCAGATTGCGGCACAGTCCGTCGTGGCTGTCCAGATCGCAGAAGACGAATCCCCCACCGTGCGCATACACCAGAACCGGCAGCAGTCCCGGCGCTTCCGGCCGGTATATCCGGATGTCCACGAGGCCGCCTTCGACGGACACCCGAGCGTCTCGGACGATGGCTACCGGCTCGGGATCCGGATTCGGCACGAATCGTGCTCGAATCGCGGCCCTGGCCTGCGCACCGGTCATCGTGGACACTTTGGGAAATCCGGTGTCGAGCGCCTCGATCAGGCTGGCCACTTGCGGGTCGAGGCTCATGCGGGCCGTATCGCCGAAGTGCGGAGCTGCACATTTTGCGCCGCAATACCGCCGCGCAGGGGGCGCAGGAGCGTAGGCCTCGCATGTTCCCGGACGCTTTCGGCATTGCGCCAGATGGCCGTCGCAGTCATCCGCACCGGCGTGACCAACCTCCGGTCGAACGTCATCCGCGTCATCGGACCGCACACCGATACCGCGGCGACGGCTTCGCCGACGGGCCCGATCGGTGCCGCGACGCAACCGAATCCACGAAGCGACTCTTCCCGCTCGGTGGCTACACCGTGGGCCCGGACTCGGTCCAGTTCACCGGCGAGCTGAGCACGCGTGGCCACTGAGTACCGCGTTCGCCGATTCGCAAGGTCAACGAGAGCAGAGTTGTGATAGGCCAGGATCGCCTTGCCGACGGCAGTACATTGCGCCGGTTGACGCCCGCCTACGCGCGTCGGGATCGCGGCCCCCACCTCGTCGCCGATCTTCTCCAGGTATACGACATCAGCGCCGTCGAGGATCGCGAGGTGCACCACAAGTCCGGTGACCCGGTGGAGGTCGCGCAAGAGCGGGATGGCAGCTTGGTGGATTCGATCCTGTTGAAGCGCAAGGTTTCCCAACTCGACCAGGCGCACGCCAAGCTCGTAATCGAACCCGTCGCGGCTCAGCCAGCGCAAGTTCACCAGGCGCTCGAGCATACGGTGCGCAGACGAACGCGGCAGCCCCGTACGACGAACGATCTGTGCCAAGGTGAGACTGCCCGACCCATCGAACGCTTCCAGTACCAGGGAAACCCGATCGATTACGTTACTCGGCGTCTCGGCGGCCACATCGGCGGTCAGCGTCATCGAAACCCTCCAGGCTCGTCACAGACGATAGTCATAATAGGAATAGTGCTTTTTTTACCATATGCTGTGGTCGCTGTCACATACGCTCTGCGGTCCGCTACCTCGCCGCCGCGGCAGGTTCCGCTCACCGGTCGGCCACGTATCGCCGGGTTCCCTGCACTCGGTAGAGCTGAATCCGACAATCATCAACGACCTCGGGAGCCCAATGCGCAAGCAACTGCTGCTGGCCATCGCCGTCGGCGCACTCACCTTTGACCCGGCGCCCGTGGCGGCCGCTGACGCTCCCGCCTCGTGCGAGGATGCCTACTGCACACCCGGTATCTCCGCCGGAGTCGTGCTGGGGGCCCCGTGCGACGACACCTCTCACTTCGTCTTCGGCACCACCTCATGGGGACGGCTCGTATTCTGCGGTTCTCCGCGGCGATATGAACCGCGCTATTTTCGTTCGCCGCCGATGCGGGGCATCAAGATCGAGGGCTCACGCTGCCCTCAATTCGTGAACGACGTAGCCCAAAGTCCCGACGGGGTGTTTCTGAGCTGCGTGGCCGTCGACGGCACCACCAGCTGGGTATCCGGTGACCAGTGACGGTCAACTACAGCTGAATGAGGTCGAACGGGTAGATCGAAGTCCCGGCGGGCGAGCCGTCGCAGCCGGTGGCGAACGATGACGACAGCGTCCCGGACATCGTGTTCACATCCCACGAGTAGGTGTCCCGGGTCGGAATCACCGGGCCGTAATAGATGTCCCCACAACGTAATCCATCCGGAACATCAACGGTGAGCGTGAAACGTCCGCCGTACATCTGCGCGTCGCCCTGGTAGGCAAATGCCTTTGCCACCGGTTGCGGAATCGCCTGGACATGGACACAATCGCCCCGGCAACTCGACAGTGCCCACAGCCAGGTGTGAAAGTCCGGCCGGCCAGACATTCTCAGTTCGAAGTTCCCGTGGCGGATATCCGCTTGCGCCAGCGGCATCGACACCAATGTGGTGGCGAGCAACGCAATGGCCGAGACGATTGATTTCATACCCACCCTCGCCGCCGTACCTGCCGGTTCGCCTGCCACCGCGAGCGCGACAACACCGCCCGAAGTAGCTGTGATCCGTTCACCAGCAAGAAGTTACGAGGCGCCGGCCCAAGGATGTGACGAATATCCGCTGAGCGGGCATTCCCGGCACCCATCCCTCGAGGCCGTGCAGACAGCGCTCGAGCCGGCCGGACGCTCACCGGCCCGGACACCCGCTCCGAAGCGACTACCGACCGCAAAACCATGGTGTGACAGCGCACACATCGTATGGTAACAATAGTCATAGTCCTTTTTTGACTATTGACCTTTGGGAGCGTCTCATGACAACGACAGTCGTGAACCACGGCGACACGCCGATCGCCGCCATTGATCGGATGTCGCTGGTGCTGGATGCCTTTGACGGCAAGACACCGCTGACGATGGTGCAGATCGTGCACCGCACCGGTCTTCCGCGCTCATCTGTGCACCGCATGCTCGAGCGACTCGTGCACCTGCGCTGGCTTCGGCGGGAAGGTTTCGACTACGAGCTGGGGACCCGCTTGGTCGAGCTGGGGTCGCTGGCCCTGCATCAGGGCCGCATTCATCAGGCCGCACTTCCTCTGCTGCGCAGTCTGCAGCGGGCCACAGGGTTGGTGGTACATCTGGCTGTCATCGACGGCTCCGACGTCATCTGTCTCGAGAGAATGGGCGATCAAATGTCCGACCTCGTCCATACCTCGGTCGGCAATCGGGTACCTGCGCACTGTACCGCGCTGGGGAAGGCGATTCTTGCCGAAAGCGACTGCACAGAAATCGATTTCAGTGCACGCCAAACTCGCTTTTCGATCACCGGCGCCCAGCAGTTGGCCGCCGAACTGACCAAGACCCGCGAACGTGGTGTGGCATTCGACCGGGAGGAATCACTGCTGGGGATCGGCTGTGTGGCGGCGGCCATCGGACTGCCGGGTCAGCCGCTCGCGGCCGTATCTGTGTGCGGCCCGATCGACCGGATCACGCTCGATCAGCGACTCGCCGCGCCGGTGCGGATCACCGCGTCTCGCATCTGGCGGAACATCGAATTCGGGCCGCATCAGGCCAGCTCGAAAGCGGTGGTCACCCACCGCACACTGCGCCGAGTTGGACCGCCGAGCTCCTGGCCGCGAGGGTAGGTGCGGTCCACGCGGCCCGTCAATTCGCGGCTGGTCGCCGGTCGTCAGCGAGCTTGAGGGCACTTCCGTAGCGTTGCTCCGGATCCAGGACGCAGTGGGTCCGCCCGAACACCGTCACCATGCACTTGTTGTTGTGGGTGCACCGGCTGTGTGAATCCGGCTCCGCGATCATGGTGTTCACGCGGTCCGGTTCCCGAAGCAGCGCTCGCCCCATGGCGAAGAAGTCAAACCCTTCTCGCATACCCGTCTCGATGTGTTCGCGGCTCGTAATGCCGCCCAACAGAACGAGTTTGGTGTTCTTCATGAGCGGGACGAATTGGCGGGCGGCGTCCAGCATGTACAAGTCCCGGTAGGGGTACATTCCCATCGCCTGCTTGCCGAACAGCCGGATCGCGGGACGCAGGGCCGCCGGCATCACTTTCGAAAATTCCTTGGCCGGCACATCGCCGCGGAACAGATACATCGGCTTGTACACCGAGGAACCCTGGGTCAGCTCGATGGCGTCGAGGGTGGCGTCGGCATCGAGGAGTTGTGCCGTGCGCAGCGCCTCGTCGATCCAGATGCTGCCGGGCAGACCGTCATCCATGTCGAGCTTGGCAATGACCGCGACCTGCCCGCCGACAACCTGCCGTACGTGTTGAGCGATCTCGCGAACCAGGCGAGACCGATTATCGATCGACCCACCGTAGCCATCTCTGCGGCGGTTGATGAGCGGACTCAGAAATGAGCTGGGCAGGTACAGGTGCCCGAAGTGAAGTTCGACCGCGTCGAATCCGGCCTCCACCGCGATTCGCGCGGCCATCCCGAATTGCTTGATGACTGCGCCGATTTCCTCGACACTGATGGCACGGCAGTAGGCGAAAGACGTCGGGTTGACGAATCTGCTCGGCGCCACCGCGGTGACACCGGTGAGCTTCTTGGGTGCCACCACTCCAGCGTGACCGAGCTGCGCTGAAATGGCCGCTCCGGCAGCATGCACGGCATCGGTCAACCGGCGCAGGCCCGGCAACGTGGCCGCGCTCATGACGATCTGTCCGGGTGCGCTGGCAGCTTCCGGAGCGACGCAACAGTAGGCGACGGTCGTCATACCCACGCCTCCGTCGGCGAAGGCACGGTGAAAGTCGATCAGGTCCTCGGTGACCGCGCCGTCGGGTGAGCGCCCCTCTGAGGTCGCCGCTTTGATGATTCGGTTCCGGAGTACCACCGGCCCCAGCTGCGCAGGTTCAAAAAGATTGTCGCCCATGGGATCACCATTGCCGACCACCACCGGTGAGCAAAGATCCGTTCCCGGTAACCGGGAACGGACCAACCGTGGACCGCCACCGGCGCATAGCCTCGACTCATGGACGAAGTGTTCGTCATCGACCGGGTCGTCACCGCGCCCGGATGTGCCCAGAAGTTCATCGACGCCTACCTCGCCGGCTACGCACCCGGCGCCATCGAACGCGGTATGACCATGTGGGACATCCTGGTCAGTCCACCGATCTGGTTCGACGACCGAACCAACGTCGTCACCATCACCTGGTCCCTGCCCAGCCCACAGGCGTGGTGGCAGATGACGTGGCAGGGCCGCGGGGATCCAGCACTGGCGCAGTGGTGGGACAGCATCGGCGGCCTCATCGTCGAACGCAACCGGAGTGTCGCCGCATCTCCTGAGAACGTCTCCCCCGCAGGTGATGTCGTGGAGCTCGAACCACAGCGACCCGAGGAGCGCACGACTGTTGGTGTGACCCGGTTGATCGACGTCGACGAATCCGACCGCGCACGCATCCTGGAGAACCTGCGCGCGGCAGCCCGCGACAGCGGCGCGTCTGCGTACGTGGTGGAACCGACGCTGCCGGGGTCACGCAATGGTGGCGACATCCTGGTCCATCTGCGTTTCGCAGACCAGACCTCGTGGCAACAAGCCAATTTCGACAGCACCCTGGCCGATCCCGCGATCACCCACGTCAACGGCGCGACCTACCGCGGCGCACCGACACGCACCGGCCGTGGCACCGTCTACCGCGCGCTACTGCTGCGCGTCGATCCCGACGTCGACGACAACACCGTTGCCGACTTCGAACGCGAATTGGCTTCGATGCCCCGGTATGTGTCGACCATCGCCGCGTGGCAGCTCAGTCGCGTCGACACCGCCATCGGTACCAGCCCGTGGACGCACGTGTTCGAGCAGGAATTCACCGACGTCGACGGTCTGATGGGGCCCTACTTGATGCACCCTATCCATTGGGCGGTCGTCGATCGCTGGTTCGACCCGGAAACCACCGACGTGATCATCCGAGATCGCTTGTGCCACAGCTTCTGTGAGCTGACCACGCCGGTGCTGCGCTGACAGAACCTAGACCCCGGCGGGCAGGACATTCGGATTCGCCGTTGCCGGCGGTTGCAGCGGCGGCAGAACCGTGCCGCCGTCCAGCGTGTGCACCGGCAACTGTTGAGACCACGGGTAGTGCAAACTGAACGCCACCAGACCCGTCCGCTCTGCGGCCGGGGCGTGGCACATCGCCAGCACCGTCTCCGCCAGATACTCGACCGGCTCGGTGGGGAACGATTCGGGGATGAGCGCAGCCGCGCCCGGGGTACGCACCGCTGTCGACGGACCCACACAGTTGACCGCGATGTTTGCATCGACCAACTCGGCTGCCACCCCTTGGGTGAACCGGTGCAGCGCCGCCTTGCACGATGCGTAGACAACGTCGCCGGCGGTCTTGTTGTAGTCACGGTACGGCCGCGCCGGCGCCACCCCGGTAACCGAGCCGATATTGACGATCCAGCCCGCACCCTGACTTCTCATGTGCGGCACAACAGCTTTCGTCAAGGCGAACGGGATGCGCAGGTAGTGATCGATTGTCCGGTCGAAGGTTGCCATCGGCATCTCCTCGACCACGGCATAGTCGGCGAAACCGGCATTGTTGACCAAGATGTCGACGCGACCCGTGCGTTGCAGAACCGCCCGGACGAGACCGTCACGAGCGTCGGGGTCTTCCAGGTCCGCCGGCACCCCGAAGGCCGAACCGCCGGCATCTTCGATGAGCCGCACGGTTTCCTGAATGCTGCCCGGGATCACCTCACTCACGCCGGCGCGCACCGATGCCGAGGGTCCATGTCCGCGCGCGGTGACCGCGACCGTGGCGCCTTCGGCGGCCAGCCTCTGCGCGATTGCCTGCCCTATCCCACGACTACTGCCCGTCACAAGTGCGGTCTTGCCGGCCAAGAGACCTGTCATTGCAGAATGAAGTCTTCCTCGATGGGAGCCCGGTGCTGACGCCACAAGTCCACGAGGCGATAAGGCGTGGCCACGACAACGCGACCTGAACCTGAGCGGTAGTAGGTGTGGGCGTTGGGCGTATGGCACCACACGGTGCCGCGCATCGCCTCATCAATGCCCTCGACGTAGTTGTCGTAAGCACTGCGCGTGACCTCCATGGACTGCACGCCACGCAGCGCCATCAGCTGTAGGCACTCGATGATGTAGTGCGCCATGACCTCCATCGAGAAGTTGGCCCCCGCGCCGTGCCCTGGGCTGTAGTTGGGTGCCGAATTGATGAACAGGTTGGGGAAACCCGGAACCGTACCGCCCCGGTAAGCGCGTGGGCTGTCGCCCCATTCAGCCGACAGTGCCTGGCCGTCGCGACCACGGATGTCGATCGTCGACAAGAAGTCGAGGTGGTAGCCCGTCGCGTAGATGATGACGTCGAGATCGATTTGTCGACCGTCGCCGGTGACAATGCCGTTGAGGTTCACAGCCGCCGGCTCGCTGGCTTCGACGTCGACGTGCGCACGCGTCAGCGCCGCGTAGTAGCCGCCGGGGTCACGGATGATCCGCTTACCGTAAGGGGCGAAATCGGGTGTGACTTTGCGTGCCAATTCTGTTCCGGCGCCGAACATCTGGTTGATGTAGTCCGTGCACATCTGCAACAGCACGTCGTTGGCAGGCGAGATCGACAGATGATTCTTCGACCACTCTGGGTCCTGCAGGATGACCGGGTAGTTGTTGTCGGCAGTAGCCCAATACGACTTGACCCGATGCCACTTTGCGTAGAACGGCAGCACGCGCCCCAGGTAGCGACGATGCTCGGGTACCTCGTCGGACACCCGCCTCCGTGGGGCGACCCAATGTGGCTGCCGCTGGAACACGGTGAGGTGCTCGACCTGGTCGACGCAGGCATCGACAATCTGCACCGCCGTGCAGCCGGCTCCGATGATCGCCACCTTCTTGCCGGTCAGGTCCAGCGACGGATCCCATCGGGCCGAGTGAATACTGATGCCGCCAAAACTGTCCCGCCCCTCGATGTCGGGAAAACGCGGACGATTCAGGTAGCCGGCCGCGGTCACGACGACGCCGGCGTGGTCGATCGTCGTGCTGCCGTCGCCACTGCGCGAATGAATCTGCCACTGTTGACGCTCTTCATCCCACCGCAACGACTCGACCTCGGTGCCGAACCGGATATGAGTGCGCAGTTCGTGTTTGTCCGCGAGCGCTACGAGATACTCCTGGTACTCGGCGCCCTGGGGGTAGTAGCTGGACCACTCCGGGTTCACTTCGCGAGACAGCGAGTAGTAGGCCGACGGCGTATCTACGCCGATGCCGGGATAAGTGGTGGTCAGCCAGGTACCCCCTACTTCCGTATTGCGTTCGAAAATCTGAAACTGCACGCCCTCTTCGGCGGCCGCCAATGCCACTGCGATGCCGGCCAAGCCGGCTCCGATGATGGCCATGGTGGTGGTCTGGGGAATGGGCACCGTACGCGGCAGGGTCGGTTGAGACGGGCGGAAACCACCCTGTTCGATCAGGAGGTCTACGTATTCGTCAGCTACTTGACCGCCCACCGCCAGCGGTAGCACCCGGGTGAACAAGACGCGGTCCACAACGGGCTCATCGCTCGGCCGGAAATGGTCGAGAGCGACGACGACCTCATCGATCAGCGTGCGCATCGTGTCGGGATCGGTTGTCCCCGCCCGCTCCGGCGGATCCGGAACGTGATCGATCTTGGGAGCGTACCGATCGACGACCGATGGATCGCCGGTCATCTGCGCGAGCACAGCGACCAGAACACCGGGATCTGCCTGCATCAGATGCGCACGCAGGGCATCGGGATCCGGGGCACTGTCTACGGGCGAGGACGATTCGGTCGCGGCGGTCATACAGTCGAGTATCGAAGGGATCGTCCTCGCGCCGCCGCTGCTTTGACCTCTGAGCGGGATACGATCCTGCGGGCAACCCTGTGCGCTACATACGTTTCAGCGCATGGATTCTGATGACCTGGACACCGTCATCGCCCGGGCCCGTAGCCACAGCCTCGCCGATATTCCACGACGGCCGGCACGCAGACAGCCGCACAAGACAGCAATCGTCGATGGCGAGGTGACGCTGAGTTTCGCCGAATTCGACCACCTGGTTGACCGCGCCGCTGCAGCATTGTGCGACAACGGCCTTCGGCCGGGAGACCGGCTGGCGTTGTTGTCGCGGAACTGCTGGCAGTACGCGGTACTGGCGTTCGCCACTGCCCGCGCCGGCGTGGTTCTGGTCCCGATCAATTTCATGCTCACCGCAGAAGAGATCGCCTACATCCTCAAGCACGGCAAAGCTGCCGCGCTCATCGTCGAAGCAGACCTGGCGCCGGTTGCCGAGGATGCGCTGCGCCACGGCACCGCTGTGCGCTCCACCGCGGCGCTGGTTCCGCCCGGGCAGCAATGCCCCTCTGGTTGGCCGGATTTCGCCGATTGGCTCGCCACCGCGAGCACTGCTCCGGACCATCTTCTCGGCGACGACGAGATCGTTCGGGTGATGTACACCAGTGGCACCGAGTCACGGCCGAAGGGGGTGATGCACAGCAGCCGCGGCCTGATGTGGCAGTACATCAGCACCATCGTCGCCGGCTCGATGTCCGGCGACGACGTCGTCATCCATTCCCTGCCGCTGTACCACTGTGCGCAGCTGGACAACTTCCTGGCCACCGCCATCTATCTCGGCGCGACAAGCATCATCGTGCCCCGTCCCGAGCCCGAACTGGTGCTGCGCGCCATCGAGCGCCACCGCGCCACCAGTTACTTTGCGCCGCCCACTGTTTGGATCAGTCTGCTGCGCAGCTCCGGATTCGACGACGTCGATCTGTCCAGCCTGTGCAAGGGGTACTACGGCGCATCACCGATGCCCACCGAGATCCTGCATGAGTTGCGCCGCCGGTTGCCGGGTCTGCGCCTGTGGAACTTCTACGGCCAAACCGAGATGGCACCTCTGGCCTCGGCCCTCGGACCGGCGGAACAGGACACCCACGCCGGATCAGCGGGCCGACCGGTGATCAATGTCGAAACCACCATCCTTGATGAGACCAACACCCCCGTATCACCGGGAACCGTCGGCGAGATCGCCCACCGCAGTTCACATTTGATGCTGGGTTACCTCGACGACGCGGACAAGACCGCGGAGGCGTTTGCCGGCGGCTGGTTCCATTCCGGCGATCTCGGCTTCTACGACGAGCACGGATTCTTGCACGTCGTCGACCGCAAGAAAGACATGATCAAGTCCGGTGGGGAGAACGTCGCCAGCCGCGAAGTCGAAGAAATCCTCTACCTGCACAACGGTATCGAGGAAGCCGCCGTGTTCGGGCTGGCGCACCCGCTGTGGGTGGAGGCTGTGGTCGCCGCCGTAGTCCCCCGCTCCGGTGTCACGCTGACCGAAGACGACGTCCTCGCGCACTGCCGTGATCATCTCGCCGGCTTCAAGACCCCCAAACGGGTGTTCTTCCTCGATTCCCTTCCGAAGAACCCCAGCGGCAAATTGCTCAAACGCCGACTGCGTGATGAATTCAGCCCCGAATTCGCGCAAAACTGAAGGAACACAACACATGTACAAAGGTCGCATCGCGCGGTTCGACGAGCCCGGTAAGCCATTTCAGCTCGAAACCGTCACTCTGCCAGAAGTAGGACCGGGCGAAATCCTGGTCCGCGTGACCCGCACCAACATCTGCGGGTCAGACGTGCACGCCTGGCACGGCACGTTCGCAACCCGCGGTCTCGGTGGGCACCTGCCGACGGTGCTCGGCCACGAGATGGTCGGGGCGGTCGAAGCTCTGGGTGACGGTATCGCCACCGACTCCAACGGCAAGCCGTTGCAGACCGGCACTCGAGTGGTGTTCCCCTACTTCTACAGCTGCCACAGCTGCCGTAATTGCCTGGCCGGGCGGCGAAACGCCTGCCTCAAGCTGAAGATGGCCATGCTGGGCCGTGCCGACGAGCCACCATATTTCGTCGGCGGCTACGGCGACTACTACCTGCTGCCGGCGGGCGCCGTCGTCTACACCGTTCCGGACAGCGTCGGCGACGACATCGCGGCAGGCGCCAACTGTGCCCTGTCCCAAGTGATGTACGGCCTCGAACGCGTCGACCTTCAACTCGGTGAACACGTCGTGGTGCAGGGGGCCGGAGCCCTGGGACTCTATGCGATCGCGGTCGCCAAAGCCCGCGGCGCCGCGAACGTGATCGCCATCGACGGCATCACCGAACGGCTGGAGTTGGCCGCCGCCTTCGGCGCCGACACCGTGCTCGATCTCAACCAGGTCGCGACCCCCAAGGACCGAGCCAAAGCCGTGCGCGCCCTGACCGACGGCCACGGCGCCGACGTCGTCGTCGAAGTCGTCGGGCACCCCTCGGCGATCGAAGAGGGCCTGCAGATGCTGGGGCAGTTCGGCCGCTACGTCGAGATCGGCAACATCAACGCGGGCCAGACATTCGCCTTCAACCCATCGCGATTCGTCTTCAGCAACAAGACCATGGTCGGCGTATCGCTGTACGACCCCGCCGTGCTCTCACGCGCTCTGACCTTCCTGGATCGTCACCAACACGCGCTGCCCTTCGACCGGCTCGCGGCGACGACCTACTCGCTCGACGACATCAATGGCGCCTTCGCCGCGGCGGACGGCAAGCGCGACATCCGTGCCAGCATCACCCCGTAGTTCGCAAAGGACGAATATGCACACTCATCAACGTTCCGAGCTGTTCATCGACGGCCGCTGGGTAGCGCCCTCCGGCAGCGGTGTCATCGACGTCGTCGACCCGGCCACCGAAGCGGTGATCGGCCATGTCCCGGCCGGCGATGAAGCCGATGTCGACGCGGCGGTCGCCGCAGCACGCCGCGCTTTCGACCCGGCGATCACCGCCCAAGACCGGCGACAACGGCTGCGCCGGGTGATCGACGCAATGGAAAAGCGCCTGCCGGAGATCGCCAACCTCATCACCGCCGAGATGGGTGCCCCGGTGCGGATCTCGCAGACGGTACAAACCCAGGTACCGCTCGCCGTTGCCAACGGTTTCGCCGATGTCCTGGACACCTTCGAATTCCAAGAGCGCGTGGGTAATTCGCTGGTGTTGCGCGAGCCGTACGGCGTCGTCGGCGCCATCACCCCGTGGAACTACCCGCTCTATCAGGTGGTCGCCAAGGTGCTTCCGGCCATCGCCGCGGGCTGCACCGTCGTGCTCAAACCGAGCAACGAGGCACCACTGTCGGTGTTCGCGTTCATCGAAGCCTGCGACGAAGCGGGCCTGCCTCCCGGGGTGATCAACCTCGTCTCCGGCCCTGGACGGGTGATCGGTGAGCGCCTCGCCAGTCACCCGGATGTCGACTTCGTGTCCTTCACCGGGTCCACCGGGGTGGGGTCCCGTGTCGGCGAGTTGGCGGGCCGGTCAGTCAAGAAGGTGGCCCTCGAGCTCGGCGGAAAATCGGCCAACGTCATCCTCGACGGCGCCGACCTGGCCACCGCGGTCAAAGTCGGCGTCGGCAACGCGTTCCTCAACGGCGGCCAGACCTGCATGGCGTGGACGAGAATGCTTGTGCCGCAGGCCCGCTACGGCGAAGCGCTCGAACTGATCGAATCGGCGGTGAGTCGCTATACCGTCGGCGATCCCTGGGACCCGGCCACCCGGATCGGCCCGTCCGCCTCGCGATCCCAGTTCGAGACCGTGCGTGGATTCATCGACCGCGCGCGACGTGATGGAGCGCGCCTGCTGACCGGCGGCTCCGAGCGGGTGCGTGACGTCGGGTTCTTCCTCGCCCCAACGGTATTCGCCGACGTCGACCCGGAATCTGAACTCGCACAGGAAGAGGTTTTCGGACCCGTGCTCGCCGTCATCCCCTACACCGACACCGACGACGCGCTGCGCATCGCCAACGGCACCCCCTACGGCCTGTCGGGCGCGGTATGGGCCGCTGACGACGACACCGCGATCGCATTCGCCCGTTCGATTCAGACCGGGCAGGTCGACATCAACGGCGGCCCCTACAACCCGATCGCGCCGTTCGGCGGCTACAAGAAGTCGGGAATCGGCCGTGAACTCGGGCGATTCGGGTTCGAGGAGTATCTGCAAACGAAGTCGCTTCAGCTCAGGGGCCTGTCGTGAAAGCGCCCGTCGACGTCAGCACCAGCGGCTCGATCCAGCTCTGGACGATCGATCTCCCGGAGGTAGGCAACGCCATATCCTCCCCGGATGTGATCGCGGCGATCGAGGCCAACATCGATGCGGCCAACCGCGACAGCGCAGTTCGGGCGATCGTCCTCACAGGTAGCGGCAAGATCTTCTCGGCCGGCGGCAACGTCAAGGAGATGGCCGACCGTCACGGCATGTTCGGCCTCGATCCCATCGACCAGCGTCGTGCCTACATCGATGGCATCCAACGCATCCCACGTGCGATGAGCCGGCTCGAAGTCCCCATCGTCGCCGCGGTCAACGGTGCCGCGATCGGCGCCGGCTGCGATCTGGCCATGATGTGTGACATCCGTATCGCCTCGGAGCGCGCATCGTTCGCGGAAAGCTTCGTGCAGCTCGGCTTGATCCCCGGCGACGGCGGGACCTGGTTTCTGCCGCGGGCCATCGGGTACTCCCGCGCCGCCGAGCTCACCTTCACCGGAGATCGCATCGATGCCGCAACCGCGCTGGAGTGGGGCCTGGTCAGCCGCGTCGTAGCCCATGACGATCTGCTCGCCGACGCGCACGGGCTGGCCGAACGCATCGCCGTCAATCCCCCGCATGCGCTCCGTATGGCCAAACGGCTGCTTCAGGAATCCAGCACCGGCACATTGGAATCGACCCTCAGTATGGCCGCAGCCATGCAGCCGCTGGCCCACCATGACCCGGCACACCACGAGCGCATTGCGAAGTGGAAGACGTCATGACGCCAACCCTGAAACGACTGGTGCCGCCGGCAAGCAGTTCGAACCCGGCCGCCGACGCATTGCGCGGCCAGGTCCGGGCGTTCCTGGCCGAGCAATTGGCCGCCGGCACCTTCACGCCGTCGGTCGACGCCTGGTTGTGCGGCTGGGACGAAACCTTCACCCGTTCACTGGCACGACAAGGCTGGTTGGGCATGACGGTTCCCGAACGCTATGGCGGGCACGGCCGTTCGTTTCACGACCGCTTCGTCGTCACCGAGGAATTGCTGGCCGCCGGCGCGCCGGTGGCTGCCCATTGGATCGCCGACCGCCAGATTGTGCCGTCGCTTCTCAAGTACGGCACCGAAGAGCAGAAGCACGAGTTCCTGCCACGCATCGTCCGCGGTGAGTGCTTCTTCGGCATCGGGATGAGTGAGCCAGACTCGGGATCGGATCTGGCGAGCGTGCGCACCCGCGCAGTTCGCGTCGACGGGGGCTGGGCGGTAACCGGGACCAAGGTATGGACCTCGGGCGCGCACCACGCGCACGCGTTCATCGTCCTGGCCCGCACCACGCCCGTGGACGCGGCGCACCGGCACGCGGGGCTCAGTCAGTTCATCGTCGATTTGGCCGCCGAGGGTGTGGACGTTCGGCCCATCATCTCGATGAACGGTGGGCATCACTTCAATGAGGTGATTCTCGACGAGGTGTTCGTGCCCGACTCGATGGTCTTCGGCGAACTCGGGCAGGGTTGGAGCCAGGTGACCTCCGAATTGAGTTTCGAGAGAAGTGGTCCTGAACGGTTCCTCTCGACCTTTCCGCTCCTGACCACCGCCCTCGAACTGGCAGCTCCGCAAGATGTTTCGTGCGATGTCGAGATGGGCCGATTGGTGGCACGTATCGCCGGGCTGCATCACACATCAACGGCGGTGGCAGACGCCTTACAACGCGACGAGGCCGCCGATGTCTCCGCGGCCGTGGTCAAGGTCCTCGGTACGACGGTCGAGGGCGATATCGCCGACTACGCCGATCTGCGCACCGGCGATGAGACCTCATGTGGCGCCGTGTGGACCGACCTGGTCTCCCGCGCTATCGATCAGCGCCCGGGATTCACCCTGCGCGGCGGAACCAACGAGGTGCTGCGCGGCGTCATCGCGCGGGGATTGGGCCTGCGATGAACGCGACCGGAGCGATGACAAGCACGCCGGCAGTCGACCGCGATCTGGTCGCCATGATGGACGCCGTCTTCGCCGATTACCGGCTGTCCCACGATCATGGGCCGGCGGAGGCACGAGTCGACTGTGACCGCGTCTTGTGGCAACGACTCGATGAGCTCGGGCTGGTGCGGCTGACCGGATCGGAACAATCCGGCGGCAGCGGCGCGAGCTGGCGCGAATCGACTGAATTACTCACCGCCGCCGTACGTCACGGGGTGCGGCTGCCGTTGGCCGAACATGATCTCTTGGCGTGCTGGCTGCTGGAGGCCGTCGGGCAGGAAGTCGATGACGCTGTCCGTACGATCCACCTGATGCCAGGCCCCGGCCGGCCCCCGACGCTGACGCCCTGGGCCGACTCGGCCGACCGGATCGTCACCGTCTGGCGCGGCGACGACGGCTACCGGGTCGCCGACGTCGACGCCTCGGAGATCACCATCGCCCTGGGCCGCAACCTGATCGGCGAACCGCGTGACACCGTCAGCGTCGAGGTGTCCGGCCGGTCCGGACACATGGTAGCGCCAGAGTTGATTGCCGAACTGCAGCGCAAGGCCGCGCTGGTGAGGGCAATTCAGGTGTGTGCCGCACTGGATTGCGCGATCGCGGCATCAGTTGACCACGTGATGTCGCGCATCCAGTTCGGCCGTCCCCTGGCCAAGTTCCAAGCGATCCAGAATCTGATCGCAGATGCCGCCGCCGAGGCAGCCGTCGCCCGCTCGGCGACCGAAGCGGCACTGCACACCGCACTCCAAACAGGCTGGCTGACAGACCATCTCGACTTCCAGATCGCAGTCGCGCGATCCTGCGCCGGCCATGCAGCATCGGTCGTGACCCGCAACGCTCACCAGGTGCACGGTGCGATCGGCACGACACGCGAACATCGTCTGCACGAGTGGACCCGCGCGGCCCTGGCGTGGCGCTCAGAATACGGTTCTGTGCACTTCTGGGACCGGAAGGTCGCCGCCGCGGCAGCGGAGGCGGGTGGCGCAGGCCTGTGGCCGTTGATCACCGGTACCGACTAGCCGCCCAACCGCTTCAAATCGCCTCAACGACAACGGAGAACGGTCTGCATGTCGCCTGTCGACACTTACCGCATTCGACCAGGTCGATTATTCCGGTGACCGGTCACGGGCAGTGTGACGAACAACTCCGACGAGTTGACTTGACCGGTATGAGCAACTCGATCAGCCTGTCTGAGGCCCAAGAATTCATTGCCGAGTTTTGGTTCAACTACGACCAGGGAAACTTCGCCGAAGTCGCCGCGCGTTTCGGCGACGAGATGGAGTACCTGAGTCGTTCGGATTCGGGTAGCTGCCCGTTCGAGCATCTGTTGGCAGCCGAATTGCACGGTGGCGCAGAGACTATGGCTTGGATGACCGCGCATCGTAATGAGAATCCCTACCCGTGCCGGCACCACGCGACCAACATCTTCCGTACCGGCACCGAGGGTGAGGCCACCATGGTGCGGTTCTACCTGTACGTCAACCAGATCACCAACAACGTCCCGTTCGCGGTGTCCAGCGGTGTCGTCGATGCCGGCATCCGCCGTGAAGGCGCCGGCCTGGTGTTCACCTCCATGAAGGTGGTGCTCGACGCCGAGGACTCGATCCCATTCGCCGAGCACACCGCGAAGACCGCGGCCGCGAACGGGCAGTCCGCGTGAACGCTGGCACGATCTTCGGCGGTGGCGTTGCCGTCATCACCGGCGCCGGTGCCGGCATCGGCGCCGGCCTGGCGCGTCATGCCAGTCTGCTGGGTATGACGGTGGTGTTGGCCGACATCGACGCTTCCGCCATTGCTGTCTTGCGTGACGAGATCTGCGCCGCGGGGGGAACCGCGGTCGATGCCGTCTGCGACGTTCGGGATGCCGCCGAGGTACAGCGACTGGCCGACAGGGTCTTTGACGAATTCGGTGCCGTGCGACTGCTGGTCAACAACGCCGGAGTCGAACAGTTCGGCTACCTGTGGGATACGCCGCTCGCCAACTGGCAGCGGCTCGTCGACGTCAACATCAACGGCGTATTCCACGGCATCCGCGCGTTTCTCCCGCGAATGATGTCCACCGACGCGCCCGCGTGGGTGTGGAATCTGTCGTCGATCGGCGGAGTCGCCGTGGTTCCCCTGCAGGCGCCGTACATCATGAGCAAGCATGCCGTCCTGGCACTGACCGAATGCCTGAATCTCGAGGTGCAGTCGGCAGGACACGCTCATCACATCCACGTCCAGGCCGTGCTGCCGGGAGCCGTCGTCTCCAACATCTTCGAATCCGCGGGCGGAGTCGACACCGGGAACACCGACGCCGCCGAGGGGCAACGCGCGGCCATGCTCGATATCAAAGCCGCCGCAATGGACCCGCTCGCCGCGGCACAGGTGGTCTTCGACCAAGCCGCCGAAGGCCGCTTCTACCTCATCACCCAGCCGGACTACGTGGGCGCGGCGATGACCGAACGCGCCCGAGTACTGACCAGCCAGCAGGCTCCTCAACTGCGCGAACATCGCCGGTTCGACCCCAGTCACAACTGAGATGCCCACACCACAACTCGATCACGATGCCGCCGCCCGGGTCGCATCGTTTGGAGACATCCCGCCGATGCGCGCCCGCGGCCTGCCGACCATCCGCGCCGGTATCGAATCCGCACCGCTGCCGGATATGCCGTCCATGGCGAGCACCGCGAGTCTCACCGCACTCGGCCCTGCCGGCCCTCTGCCAGTCCGGCTGTACCGGCCCAGCACCACGGAACGTCTCCCTGTCCTGGTCTACTTCCACGGCGGCGGACTCGTCATGGGCTCCAACCACTCGTTCGAGCCGCTGGCGCGAGAACTCGCTCGCGCCAGCGGAGCCGCCGTCGCAGCCGTCGAGTACCGCTTGGCTCCGGAGTCACCGCCACCCGCCCAGTTCGACGACGCCTATGCGGCAACCGAATGGATCGCGGCCAACGCCAATGATCTCGATCTCGACGCTGGACGGTTGGGGGTGGCCGGCGACAGCGCGGGCGGATCACTGGCCGCCGCAGTCGCTTTGGCGGCCCGGGACCACGCGGGGCCGCAGATATCCGTGCAGATCCTGCTCTACCCCGGCCTGGATCGCGACATGGGCGCGCCATCGATCACCTCTATGCCCGACGCACCGATGCTGCGCCACGACGACATCGTCTACATGCACGAACTGGTGGACCGCAGTGGCGACCGGCCCCATTCGCACTATCAGGTGCCGGCCTATGCGACCGATCTGAGCGGCCTGCCGCAGGCAATCGTGGTCACCGGCGAATGCGACCCCATCCGGGACTGGGGCGAGCGTTACGCCAATCGATTACGTGAGGCCGGCGTGCAGACCACCCTCACCCGTTATCCCGGGATGTACCACGGGTTCTTGATGCGATCGGATGTGACCGCACGCGGCCGGCTGGCCATGGCAGAGGTCGGTGCGCTGGTCCGCGCAAAGTTCGCCCATCCCTGCGCTGCCGACCCGTCCACCAACGGATCCACCGTCCAGAGCGCTTCTGTCCCAACGTCGACAGTCGACACACTCACCACCGAAGGAGAACACCATGCTGACCGATGAGCGTCGCCGCGAGCTGTCCGACGTCCTCCGTCCCGTCGCCCCACCGCGCGAGATCACCGACGTCTACACCCCCGATCAACGGCGGCGACTACTCGACGTCGTGCATGACCACGGTCCGTGGAAGCTGATCATCGCGCAGCACTTCGCCTCGGCGGACGAACTTTTGGCGACGATGAGCGGTTCGTTCCCAGAGGGTTTCACCCCGTCACTGGACCTCTTTCTCACTCCGACGTTCCGCGGCTATCTCGCCAACTACGGCGCCGTCCTGTATCCGGAACTGCACGACTGCTTCTACAGCAGCGCCTTCATCGAGCAGGCCAAGAGCTACTGGAACGCGCAATACGCCAAACCGCAGATGATGCTGTTCAACATCAACGGTCCGTGCGCCAACCGCGACCCCGGTCATCTCGACTCCCCGAGTTTCCGCGGCGTGCGCTACGAGAACGCGCCCACCTGGCTGTGCAGTGTGATGGGCAAATCGGGCTTGTTCACCGATTACCTGATCAAAATGGCGCAGGTCATCACCTGGTTCTCCCTCGACGCGCAATCGGGATTCACCTACTGGCCCGACGGGCCGCTCAAGGCGCCCGGACGGGTACTGCCACCGATCAACAACAGGGGGGTGGTCGTGCAGAACGAGATGATGATGCACCGCGGAGAAGCCAACGGCCCACTGGCGCAACAGGTTCCCGCCGGGCTGTCCTTCGACACCGTGTTCACCGGAGACCCCGACGACCGGGATCAATGGCTGCTGAAGAACGGTGAGGACGTCATCGGTCGTCATCACACCGACGAGCTGAGGTTCCTGGTGCACTGGTCCGCCGAGGTCTTCTCGGACTACGACGAACTCAAGAAGAACATGGACGGCTCCGACGACATCACCATCGAACGCGCGATCGGCATGATGGTCGACGACCTCAAGGGCAAGGGCATCAAACTCGATGTGCCCAGCGAGCCCCTCCACGACGCAGCGTTCATCGGTGCACTCAACGCGGCCTACGACTTGGGTGCCCCGACGACCTACCCGGACGACGCGTCTGTCAGCGCGTTCCAACTCGCATAGACCGCGAAAGGCACTGAAAAATGGATCGTTTCACCGACCGTAGTGTCATCGTGACAGGAGCCGGCTCGGGCATCGGCGCGGCCACCACCGCACGGCTGCTCGATGAGGGAGCCACCGTGGTGGCCTACGACATCTCAGCTGACGGACTGGCGACCACGGCTGCCGCCGCCGAAATCGCCGGCACGGCCAAGCGACTGACCACCGCAACACTCGACATCTCGAACGAGGACGCCGTCATCGCCGCTGTCGACAGCGCAGTAGCTGAGTTGGGGGGCCTCGACGTACTCGTCAACGTCGCGGCGATACAGACCTGTTCACATACCCACGAGACCACCCTGGCGGACTGGAACCGCACGCTCGCAGTCAATCTCACCGGCACCTTTCTGATGACGCGCCAGGCGTTACCGGCACTACTGGAGTCGGGCAGAGGCGTGGTGGTGAACTTCACCTCCACAGCGGCGACATTCGCGCACTCCTACATGGCTGCCTACGCCGCCAGTAAGGGCGCGGTCCTCAGCTTCACGCACTCGCTGGCTCTGGAGTACTCCAAACAGGGTCTGCGCGCGGTGAATATCCAGCCTGGCGGCGTCTCCACCGCTTTGGCCAACAGCACGCTCGAGAAGATGCCTGAAGGCTACGACTTGGGGTTGTGGAGCAAACAGACGCCGCTGCTGCACGGTCGCGACAACCCGATCCTCGGCGATCCGAGCGCTGTCGCCGCGGTGATCGCCATGGTCGCCTCCGATGACGGCGCATTCATCACCGGCACCGAAATCCGCGTCGACGGAGGCGCGCACGCGTAGTCGCTCTGAGCAACCCTCAGGCGCACCGGTTCTGTACAGCCTCCTGAGCAGAACCGGTGTGCCCGTCCGTGCCAACCGAACGAGTCCGTCACGATCCCGAGTCGGCACCCGGCAGGGCGCCCACAACCATCCCCACCCCGATCCGTAGCACCGAACGCAGGCGACCGAAGTCGCCGTGCTCGACCCACTGCACATACGCATGCCGGCACGCCTGAATGATCAACTGCGCCGGTAACTCCCGCGTCATCGGATCATCGTCCAAGCCGATCCGGGCATTGAGAAACTCGGTGATGGGCCCGACGAGTTCCTGACCCCAATCCAGCCAGCGCAACCGATACTGGGGTGCACCGACCACCAGCGACATGAATGTGCGGTCGAACTCGACCTGTCCACGTTTGGGCACCTCGGTGCTGAATGCCTCCACGAGGATGTCCACGACATCGCCGTCTGGCGGAGCGGTAGCCAAGACCTCGACGCTGAGCGTGCCGAACTGACGGAACAGCGGCATGACGACGTCTTCTTTGACCGGAAAATGCCGATGAAAAGTCCGCGGCGCGATACCGACGGCCTGACAGATGCGCTCCACCGTCGCCGACGTCGATCCCTCCGCGAGGAAGATGTCGCGCGCGGCAATGGCGATATCCAATCGGAGCTCTTCGGCTCGTCGCTCCGTCAGCGTCGCCGGCCTGCCCTCAGCCCGCATGCATCCTCCTGGTTTCGGCGTTGCGGTTCATCGTATTTCGTGTTCCGGACGATGCGTCGCGAGCACAGGAATCGGTATCCCGATGACAGGGAATCCGGTAGTGACGTACATCTCCCGAACACTACCGTTAAACGTGTCAGACTCTGCCATCCATGCTGAATCTGACAGCGGGATGCCGCCGCGCCGCCGGCTGCGAAACAGTTGGTCGCCACTCGTCCCGCGCCCACCGATGCTCACGCAGCAGCCCACCGAGGAGGAACCATGGCCACCGAATCCGGAGAAACCACCACGGAGACCGAGGAATTGAACTACGACGACTATACCCACGACTTCATGGGCAAGGTCGGCAACATCCAGGACTTCTCCCGCGACTTCCTGCTCGGTCTGGCACGCGTGTTCGAGGACGTTCTCAACTTCATGCCGTATGCGCACGTGACGATCTATTCGGAGAAGGTTGGTATCAACGCCGCGATGGACGTGACCGCCCAGGTCTCGCGGGCTGGGATGCGCCAGGTCATGCCCATGGGACGTTTCATCGCTCCGCCCGGTTGGGATTGGAAAGACGCCCAATACCAAGCGATTCCGTTCGACGTACAGACCGAGGACCTCACGAAGCCGGCTTTGATCCGCCTGATCAAGACCTACTGGGACCAGTACCTCAAGGGGCACAACTACCTCATCGACCAATGGACGAAGATCATTCCCGAAGAAGAGGTATGGCTCGGGCTACCCGATATGTACCAGCTCATCATCGACTACCAGTACCCGAAACTGGCGAAGGTCCTCAAGATCGAGCCGGTGCATGTGGTGGACTTCCTGAAACTGGCGGTGTTGAGCATCGATGGCACCCTCGGCTACGGCGGCGAATACATCGTCTACAACCCGGATCACGTCGTGCTCAACATGCGCCGCTGTGAGGTGCTGCAGAAATACACCGACGAGGGCCTCTATCCCCCGGCGCGCGCCTGGATGAACTGCACCTTCGAACAACGTATCTCGGCACCGTTCTTTCCCGGCTGCAAGCTGGCTATCAACTTGCCGCCCAAGGACTTCAAATTCGCCCAAGGTGAACCGTTCTGCGTGTGGACCTACACCCGAGGCGACGAGAACCACGAGGCCGCCGCGGCTGCGCCAGATCCGCGGGCTACCGCGATGGAACGGCTTCCGCTCATGGACGTGACGGTGTCCAAGTAGGAACCGACGGGCTGCGCCGTGACCGACGGCGCAGCCCATTTCATCCACAGTCCGAGCAGGTGCCGTCGACGGGCATGTCATCGAGGCGGTTGTCGTGCAGTGGTGTCATCACCCGACAGGGCCGGACGCCGCGGCGCGGGCGGCAAGATTCGCCTCGACCTCTCGCATCCAGGCCTCCCACGGTCGGGTCGTATCCAGCTCGTATTCGAACCGGTCAACCATGTCCGGCGTGACGTCGGCGGCGTCTACATAGAACTGCTCGTACCAACGGCGCAACTGGTACACCGGCCCGTCTTCTTCGACGAGAAGCGGATTGTCGATGCGGGTCTTGCTGCGCCAGATCTCCACGTCCTGCTCGAAGCCCATCTTGACGAAATCGCCCAGAGCGACGGCAGTTTCGACGGCGAGCTCGTCGGGCATCGACGGGTTCTTCTCCACGACGATGCCGTACTGCAGTGCGAAGGAGTTCTCGTCGATCGGATAGTGGCAGTTGATCAACACAGTGTGCTGATCGAAACCCTCGTAGTGGTACGTCAGCTCGTCGATCATGAACGACGGTCCGTGATAGGCAGCCAGGGACGTCGTCCCGAGGATCGTCACGCCCTCCTCGGGGTCGCCAAGATCGGGACGTCCAGCGCTCTTCATGTATTGGGTCGCGACGTGACCTTCGAAGATGTTCTTGAAGTGCGTGGGCAGCGAGCCGTGGATGTAGAAGAAATGCGCCATGTCGACCACGTTGTCGATGATCTCGCGGCAGTTGGTGTGCACGACCGTGGTGTACCAGTGCCAGTCGGTCCAGCTGTCGCTGGTGGCGCCCTCGATGCGAGGGATGGTCACATCCTGTGGTGGCTCTTTGTGCTCCGGGTCATTCCAGACGAACAGCATGCCGTCCTGCTGCAATGTCGGCCATGCTGCGGTTCGGGCCAGCCGCGGTGTGCGCTTGGCATAGGGAACCAGCTTGCACCGGCCATCCCCGCCCCAGCGCCAATCATGAAAGGGGCACGCGATCTCATTTCCTTTCACGGTGCCCTGCGATAGGTCGCCACCCATGTGACGGCAGTATCCGTCCAAGACGCTGATGGCGCCGTCCTCGCCGCTGAACACGACCAGCTTCTGCCCAAAAGCGTTGATCTGATGCGGTTTTCCGTCGGCGAAATCACGGACGAGCCCCAGGCAGTGCCAACCTCTGGCAAACCTGGTCGGCACCGAGCCAGCTTCGATCAACCGGACGTCGTCGGTTTCAGGTTGGGCTGTCATCTGTCGGTCCGTCCTTCAATTGGTGAAATCGCCATCGTGACAACATCATTGAACTGTGCGAACCACTCGCCGCGAGATCGGCGTTCCCGCTGACAGGAATTTCCCGGCGAGAGATGTGTCCCTGCAGCTTTAATGTCGTTGATCGTGACCGACTCGACGCACACGACAATCCCCGCTGGTCTGACCATCGCTGACACCGAAGTCGACCTTCTCGTCGTGGGGTCCGGCACCGGTCTGGGCGCCGCACTGGCCGCGCATGAGCAGGGCTTGTCGGTGCTCGTGATCGAAAAGTCGTCCTACGTGGGCGGTTCAACGGCCCGCTCCGGCGGCGCCCTGTGGCTGCCCGCGAGCCCAGTCATCGAAGAGTGCGGCGGCCTCGATACGGCGCAGCGGGCGAGCACCTACCTCGATGCGGTGGTTGGCGACTCTGCTCCGCGGGATCGTTCGACCGCTTATCTGCGCCACCTGCCGGCGGCGGTCGACATGCTGCGCCGGACCACTCCGATGAAGCTGTTCTGGGCCAAGGACTATTCCGACTACCACCCGGAGGCACCTGGCGGTTCAGCCGCCGGCCGTACGTGCGAATGCCGCCCCCTGAACACCGCGATTCTCGGTGAGTATCTGGCGGACCTGCGCCCCGGGGTGCTGGAAGTCGGCATTCCGATGCCGACGACCGGCGCGGACTACCGCTGGCTGAACCTGATGAGCAGAATTCCACGCAAAGGGCTACCCACTGTCATCAAGCGGCTCGCTCAAGGACTCGGCGGACTCGCACTGGGTCGCCGCTACGCCGCCGGCGGGCAGGCCTTGGCCGCCGGCCTGTTCGCCGGAGCAATTCGCGCAGGCATTCCCATCTGGTTGGACACCGCACTGACCGGCCTCATCACCGACGACGGCGGCCAGGTGACCGGCGCGACTGTCGTACGGGCAGATGCCGCTTTCACGATCACCGCGCGGCACGGCGTCGTACTCGCTGCGGGCGGATTCGACCACGACATGGGCATGCGACGGAAGTTCCAGTCCGAATCCCTCGGACGCAATCTCAGTTTGGGCGCGCGATCCAACACCGGCGACGCCATTCGAATAGGTCAGGAGGTCGGCGCCGGCATCGCCTTGATGGATCAATCGTGGTGGTTCCCCGCGGTGGCCCCACTGCCGGGAGCGGCCCCCGCGGTCATGCTGGCCGAACGCTCTCTGCCCGGATCATTCATCGTCGATCAGACCGGCCGCCGGTTCGCCAATGAATCGGCGGACTACATGAGCTTCGGTCAGCGGGTGCTGGAGCTGGAGGCTGCGGGCACCCCGGTCGAGTCCATGTGGATCGTGTTCGATCAGCAGTACCGCAACAATTACGTCTTCGCCGCGGAACTGTTTCCCCGGATGCCCATTCCCCAGCACTGGTATGACGCGGGAATCGCTTTCCGTGCAGACAATCTCACCGACCTCGCGACGCAAATACACGTTCCGGCCGGCAACTTCCGGACGACGGTGGACCGATTCAACGAGAACGCGTTCGCGGGCCAGGACCCCGATTTCGGGCGGGGACGGAGCGCCTATGACCGCAACTACGGTGACCCGACGATCACGCCGAACCCGAATCTTCGTCCACTGATCCAGGGTCCGTTCTATGGCGTGAAAATGGTGCTCAGCGATCTCGGCACCTGCGGCGGGCTGCTCGCCGACAGTCACGCGCGCGTCCTACGCGAGGACGGCACCGTTATCGGTGGCCTGTACGCGATCGGCAACACCGCCGCCAATGCCTTCGGCCGCACATATCCGGGTGCAGGCGCGACGATCGCACAAGGCCTGGTTTTCGGCCATATTGCCGCTCAGCACGCTGCGCAGAGCAGATTGGTGGCACAGGCGCGATGAGACGCCGGTAAGTCAGCCACCTACGTCTTCGGCAGCGGCCCTGCGTTCGATCTCGTACCAGTAGCTGAGATCGGGCCAAGCGATGGCAGCGCCCTTGCTCGTGTTCGGCAGGGTCGCCTCCGCTTCCTCCAGATCCTTGATCAAGTTCAGCGCAAGCTCCCGCTCCGACGTGTAGTAACGATCCGCCCAAATCAGCGCAAGTTTGGCGTACCCCCACGAAGGATCAGCGCCGGCCCACTTCGCTTCCGCGGCGGCTTCGCGCTGCAGCTGGTCGATCTGCGTAACGTGTTCGTGCAGAAGCTGTTTGAGCGCGACCGGATCACTCAGATGTCCCAACATCACGCGCAGGATCGCGGGATGCTTCAACGTTGGCAGCTCAATCGGCGCTTCCTTGGCCCACCGGGAAACCGCGTCCAACCCCTGGTCGGTGATTTTGTAGAGTCGCCGGTAACGAGCGCCTTTACCCTCGACGCGCGAACTCAGCAGCCCGAGCTTTTCGAGCTTCTTCAGCTCTGCGTAGATTTGGCTGTAGGCGGGGCTTCCGAAGAAGAAGCGCATGCTCCAGTGAATCCACTTGCGGATGTCGTAGCCCGACAGTTCCCGGTCGTACGACAGCATCCCCAGCAGGGCCCAATTGAGCGCGGGCAGCGATGGTATGTCTGACGTCTCGGGTTCTCCCACACCCTCAGGTTAACAATCGGGCCTGCCAAGACGCCGCACCTCGACCGCCAACCGGGATTTTGCCTTGCCCGACGATGACCGACCGCGTGACAGTGGTTCCGATGCCCGAAGTGGACGAAGGAGAAGCATGGGACTCGGTATCCAACGCCCGCAGGCGCGCTACGCCACCGGTGGTGCGCGTCTGAGCCACACGAGCGGGCCCGAATGATCGAGACCCATGCACCCCACGTCCCCGAAACGCTCTACAAATCCCTCACAGACTCAGTACGTCGACTGGTCGATTTCACCATTCGCAGCCAATGCGATGCCACGATCATCGAATCGGTCCGCGCCAAAGTCGACGCGGCCGCAGATGAACTCGGCCGCGCGCTGATTCCGGGGTCGTTTGGCGTCCAGCAGGAGATCAACGGATCGTTACTCGCTTGGGGCAACGCGGTTATCGGCTTACGGAACGCCCTCGCTCCCCCGTTGGACATTCATCATGATGACGACGGAACGGTGTGGGCCGAAACCACATTGGGTGCGGCGTACGAAGGGCCCGGTGGTCAGGTCCATGGGGGCGTGTGCGCCTTGCTGCTCGACCATGTCCTGGGCGCCACCGCGCACAAGCCCGGCCGGCCCGCAGTCACCGGAACGCTGACGATCCGCTATGAGAAGGGCACCGCACTGGGACCCATCAGGATCACAGCCCATATCGATCGTGTCGAGGGTGTGAAGACCTTTGCCGTGGGGCATATCGCGACGCCGGAAGGTATGACGGTCCGCGCGGAAGGTGTCTTCATCCACCCCCGCAGGCCCACCAGCTAAGGGGCCCTACCAGGGCGTCCACCCAGTCGACTACGTAGGCGTCAAGGTGAACGGCAGCCAGTAGGTACCGGCTCCGTCACCGGGGCAACCCGGCGCAGCCACGGTGAACGTGCGCTCGCCCGTGAAACTGCCGTCGCCGTTGGGCTTCAAGAAGTCGGAGCGGAACGCCGTCACCGCAGCGCCATCCGGACCGCAATGGAACGGGTAGTCCCCGGAGGACTCCCAGCGGTTGCCCGCCCACCGGTAGTCGAACAGTGCCGGCGCGTTCGGATTCTCTTTCAGCTCAGTCACTCTCAGCCAGTGCGCGATACAGCCGCCGGCGTCGCACACTGTCCGGAACAGGGCGGCCTGCGTCGACGGGTCCGAGGTGTCCGGACGGCCGTTGAAGGTCTGGCGCGAGTGATCGAGAAACGTGTCGTAATTTCCGTAGAGCGGCACGGGTTCGGCACGATCGGCGTGCGCCAAAGGAGCCGTCACCGTCAGCGCCAATGCCGGCAGCACACAAATTTTCGGCAACATGACTTTGAATAGCACACCGCCTGACGCCCTGGGGGTCGATCGGACTCAGATCGTCGCGGCCTACGGCACCATCGGCGCGCTCGCGGGCAGTCGCCACCGGGCCATCGTGTTGCGCAGTGTGAAGGTATGCCAGGAGTCTCCGTGCAGCAGCACGGTGACCTCGCTAGGACCTGACGTCGGATAGCTGACGCCGGAGTCGTCGAAACTGATGGCCTCGATGTCGTTACCCACGAAGACACTGACGGCGATCACGCCTGATGGGCCGACCAGCAATTGCCGGTCGGGGTTGCGGCGGGCGCCGATGCCCAACAGTCCGCTGGCGATGTTGAGGTGGCCATCGAATGCTCGATCACCGAGTCCGCCGGTGTCCGCACCAGAGAGCACGCGGACCCGAATCTGCCGGCCGACGACGTCGCACTCGTCGGCGCTCATGGTCTGCACCCACAGTGCGCGCTGTACCGTCGCGGGCTCGGGGTCGATGTCGGGGTGTACGTAGGTACCCGTAATTCCTTTCGTCCCAGCATCTTCAACGACTACGAAGCCGCCGTCGGGTGCGATCATGATGTCGCACAGCAGCTTGTTTGGTGCCGTTCGCACGGCCATGTCCCCTCTTTCCGCAGCCAAATATGGCGATTGCCCTGTGGACACACCGGCTCGGCAGCCCGCGACTGTCGACCCCCACTGGCGCGCACCTCATGCCGGGCGGTGGTCGACGCCGTTCAATCCGCCCATGGATCGTCGGCGAAGTACAGTCCAGAATCCTGTGGACTTCTCTCGTCAGCCGCCTTTCCTCCCGACTTACGAGCGGCAGCCGTGATCGTCCCCCAGAACAGCATTGGCATTGATGCGAGACACCGCAGAATCTGCGGCACACCACGAAACATTTTGTCCTCCTTGTTCATAGGTCCGGAAGCCACCGCAAGCTGCTCCGGACGAACGCGCCAGCGACTGCTTTCGTGAGTGAAGGCCGGTCACGCACTACTCGAAATCGACAGTGCGGCAGCAAATTCGAGAAGTCGTCTCATTTCGTCCTGACCATCGTCTGTGTTCTTGTCGAAGAGGTAGCACTCGACGTAGTGCTGACTGTCCTCGGGAGTGGTTCGGGTGGTGCTGTTGACTGTCGGCGTGTACAGCCGCAGGCGCACCGACACCAGCTCATGAGAACCGTCGGGCAGGACGTCGTAGTCCGTGTGGAGAGCCTGATCACTGAGCCGGGAGAGCAGAATTGTCCGGACCGAGGACTGGAACATCGGGTGCGGCAATCGAGTATCGTGACCAGCACATTCAGTCTCAGAGCCGTGCCACAAGACCAAACGCCGGCCGTCGGTGACCGCAACTTCTTGCCACGTCGGACGCTGCGTCAGCACGAACGAGTAGGCAGTGTCGAAGTTGATGAAAGCGCGCAAATTGTTCAGCGCCGCTTCGGGATTGCGTAGGCCGAGCATTACCGCCTGCTGAAGATGCCTGTGTGATGCCCAGTCAGCCATGTGCGGCGAGTGCCCTTCCGAATTGAATCAGCCGTTCCATCTGTGCTCGTCCGCCGTCGGTGACAGACTTCGTGAATAGCAGTTCTTCACTGAAGGACTCGGTCCTCGATGGGGTCTTGGCGAGGGTGTAGTCGGCCGTCGTGGTTACCAGCCGCAGCTCCACGCTGTGCAGTGATCGTCCGCCACTGTGGTCGATGCGATACCCGACCTTCAGATTGCGGTCGGTCAACGCGGACAACGGAATCGATCGCAGGGTGGATGTCAGCAAGGGTGCGCCGGGCTCAGGATCGGCGTCGTCGGTCAGTTCGTCGTCACCCATCCACAACAACAGTGTGCGGCCGTCGGTCACCGCGATCTCCTGGTACAACGAATCGCGCGAATCCTTCTCTTCGAGCTTGCGTTCCATGACGAATGCCTTGATCGCATTCGGATCCAAAACTCGGTACAGCGCCTCCAACGCGATGGCGGGATCACGCAGGTAGGCTTCCGCAGCTTGCGCCAAATCGGAGTAGGGTGCCCAATCGTGGTGCTCGTCCGGCCCTGCGGGTCGGCTAGGTGATGCTTCGGTCATCGACGTCAGCTCCTGGATGGTTCCATGTCCCGCGGAGCGGGCATCACCCTCGTCGGCGAGAAATCACCCATGACCACATCCCCCTGCCCAACAGACCGACCCGTTTACCCGTCAACGCTGACGAGCTTGTGCAAGGTGTAGTCGGGAATCAGCGGCAGATCCGAACGGTGATCTAGCCCACACCAAGGGACACCTGCGGGAATGCTCGACAGCTGCTGGTCCAAGCGCCTCAGGGTCTCGACCGCCGACGAAACCTCCTCAGCGACATCAGGTGTACGGTGCGCGACGGGTGACGCCGCGGTCGCATGGTGAGGTGGGGCCGAGACGGCTGCCTTGCAGCATTTCACGGAGTGCGTCTTATGTCGCCGACAAGTTCTTGATGCCGGCTCTCAGCGAACTAATGGCCACGGTCCCGAGCCGTTCGCCGGCCAGCAACCATTGACCCTGGCGCACGAACGGTAGCCAGAATCGGGCGCAGCGAACCGCACCGGCATTGACACAAGAGACCGCACACCGCACGGCGTGCTACGAAACATTGCCTCCCCCTTGCGAAAGCCCGCCCCAAGCCCCCCGGCTCGCTTGGCTCTCAAACTGATAGCCACGACAATTCCACGAACTGACCGACTCGTCAACTCATAGCGATGGGTAGCTGTCAACACCTTCGTTCGACTTTGAGTTAATGTTCATGCCTCGGACTTGCATGCCAAAGCAATATCGGTCTGCGATCAGCCATGTGAAGCCGCACCCCCCGGGCGGTCGTCACCGGGCGCTTGCGCGCCACACACCAGACCCTCCCGCCGAGCGGACGGGACGAAAGTTTCTGCACCACAATCGTATTCAGGGGGAAAGGCATGGTCGTCAGGAAACGCCGCAGAGTATCGGTGGATGCTGACGCGTTCACCGAACGATTGAATCGATTGTTCGCCGTTGTCTATCCGCCCGGGCGCGGCCCCTATCGCAATATCGAGGTGACGGAGGCACTGGCCGGCCGCGGTTACCAGCTGTCTGCGCCGTACCTGTCGCAACTGCGCAGCGGAGTTCGCAGTGGCCCGTCCACTCGGACCGTGGAGATGTTGGCCGAATTCTTCGGCGTTCGAGTCGAGTACTTCGACACCGACAGCAGCTATGCCCGCGCCGTCGATGCGGACCTCGACTGGCTGGACGTCGTCCACGACCAGAGCGTGCGCGAACTCACCAACGCACTCATGACATTGGCGCCCACAGTGCGCGACCAACTCATCGACTCGGCACTGCACGCCATGAGCCGCGACTCGACAGCGACCGACGGTCCCGCCGACACACGCGCCGGGCGTTGAGCAGGTGAAAATACCAGAACCGTTCAGCAGCAACCCCGATGATGACGATCACGACCGCAGACCACCGATGCTGCTGCCGGCCAAACACTAATCAGGCTGCAGCTCAGTCGATCTCGGGCAGCGGCACCCCGACAACCAGCTCCGCATACTGGCGCATCAGCCGCAGCGCGGTCTCCCGGCTCAGGTCCGGGTCGCGTGCGGCGATCCGGTAGCCGAAGTAGTCCTCCATCGACATCAACGTCATGGCGATGTCACGCGCCGTGTGCCGTAGCCGGAACACCCCGCTCCCCTCGCCGCCCGCCAGCAGATCGGCGTACAGACCGACCTGCCGGTGATAAATACCCTGCACGTCGCCGCGCTGGTCCAGTTCGAAGCCGGCCGACAGCACCGCCCGCCAGATCGCGCGCCACTCCGCGTCCTCGGGCCCGGTGGGCAGGCCGGCAGCCATCGTCATCACCAGCTGCTCGCGCACATCGGCCGATGAGCTCTGCAACTCAAGCCGCGCATCGTAGAACCGCACATCGGAACGCAGCGCCAACTCGGAGAGCAACTGCGTCATGTCTTTGAAGTAGTACCGCACCGCGTTGGTGGTCAGTCCCAGTTCCTCGGCGACATCGGCCAGCTTGAGAGTGGCGAGATCGTGTCGCTCGATCAGGGCGATCGCGGCGTCCATGATGTCGCGACGCCGCTCCTCCTGCTTGTTGGGCCGGGCCATGGCACCAATCTTGCCCGTTCTATTGCGAGAAGTAACGCGCGGGCGCATAGTTCTTTTCCAATTAGGAAAAGAACTATGGAGAAGCAATGCGTGCCAGAGATCTCGGCGTGGTCATCGGGGAACACCCCACCGGCCCGGCCAACGCCATCACCGACGTCGCGGGCGTGCGGGTCGGGCACACCACCCTGCAGGACGGCGGCATCAACACCGGCGTCACCGTCGTCGTTCCCCATGACCGCATCTGGACCGAGCCGGTGTTCGCCGGTTCGCACCGCCTCAACGGCAGCGGTGAACTCACCGGCCTGGAGTGGATCCGCGAATCCGGCGAGCTCACCAGCGCGATCGGGCTGACCAACACCCACAGCGTCGGCGTCGTGCGCGACGAACTGGTGGCCGCCCAGGTCCGCGCCCGCGGCGCTGGCCTCTACTGGTCGCTGCCGGTCGTCGGCGAAACCTACGATGGCCTGCTCAACGACATCAACGGCTTTCACGTCCGTCCCGAGCACGCCCGCCAAGCGCTAGAGGAAGCGTCCACGGCACCGCCCGCCGAGGGCAACGTGGGCGGCGGCACCGGGATGATCTGCCACGGCTTCAAAGGTGGCATCGGTACCGCATCGCGCAGCACCGAGACAGCCGTCGGGCAGTACACGGTCGGGGTGCTCGTCCAGGCCAATCACGGCCGGCGGGAACGACTCCGGATCAACGGCGTGCCGGTCGGCGAACTCATCGGAGCCAGCCAGGTGCCGCTGCCGGACCTGCCCAAGCAGTACGAGCCCGGATCAGGCTCCATCATCGTCATCATCGCCACCGATGCCCCGTTACTCCCCCATCAGTGCACCCGGTTGGCGCAGCGCTCGGCACTGGCGGTGGGCCGCCTCGGCGGCACCGGCGAGCAGTACAGCGGTGACCTGATGCTCGCGTTCTCGACAGGTAACCGCGGCATCCCGCCGTATGCGTGGGACGAGGACTCCTCCACCGCACACCCGGAAGTGCCCCTTCGGATGGTCGCACCGCAGCTGATGACCCGGCTGTTCGATCTCACGATCGAGGCCACCGAGGAAGCGATCGTCAACGCGATGGTCGCCGCCACCACCATGACGGGGCACAACGGTTTCACCGCCCACGCCATCGACCACGATCTGCTGCGTCACGCCGTGCACGCCAATACCTCTGCAACCGAGGAGATCTCATGACCACTGCACCGGCCGAGACGCAGGGGCGGCGCCTCTCCGGGCGCCTGGGCCCCGTCGGTATCGTCTTCATGGTGGTCGCGGCTGCCGCCCCGCTGACCGTGATCGGCGGCAACATGCCGTTGGCGATGGGCCTGGGCAACGGCGCCGGCGCCCCCGTGGGATTCGTGATCGCCGCCCTGGTACTGCTGGTCTTCAGCATCGGCTTCGTGACCATGACGCCACACGTCCCCGAAGCTGGGGCGTTTTTCTCGTATGTGACCGTCGGCCTGGGCGAACGCACGGGCAAGGGCATCGCGGTCGTCGCGCTGATCGCCTACACCGCCATCCAGATCGGCATCTACGGCTACATCGGATGGGCCATCTCCGACACTGTCGCCCACTACCACGGCCCGGTAATCCCGTGGCCTGTCTATTCATTCAGCGTGCTGGCGATTGTTGCCGTGCTCGGCTACCGGCACATCGAGCTGAGTGCCAAGGTCCTGGGCGTGGCGTTGGCCCTTGAGATCGGCATCGTGGTCGTGCTGGACGCGGTGATGGTCGCCAACCCCAGCCCGGCCGGTGTTACTTTCACCTCCTTCGCACCCACCACCTTCACTCAGGGCACCATCGGCATCGCCATCCTGTTCGCCCTCACCGGGTTCATCGGATTCGAGGCCACCGCCGTGTTCCGTGATGAAGCCCGCGATCCCGAGCAGACCATCCCCCGCGCCACCTACGCCGCGGTGATCATTATCGGCGCGTTCTACGCCATCACGGTGTGGGCATTCGTGGTGGCCGTCGGGCCGGATCAGGTGACCGCCGTAGCGAAGAAAACCCTTGCCGGAGAGGGCAATATGCTGCTGGACACCACTGGCGACATGCTGGGCACCGTCGGCCGCGACATCGTCAACGTCCTCCTGCTGAGCAGCCTGTTCGCCTGCGTGCTGTCCTTCCACAACGTCATCGCGCGCTATCAATTCGTGTTGGCCGGCAAGGGCCTGCTGCCCGCACGGCTGGCCAATGTGCACGACCAGCACGAATCGCCGTCGTTCTCCTCGCTGGTGCAAACCGCCACCGCCGCAAGCATTGTCGCCGTGCTGGCGATCCTGGGCATCGATCCGCTGGTCGGGGTGTTCGGCTCGATGGCCGGCGTCGCAACGGTCGGCATGGTCCTACTGATGCTGACCACTTCGGTGGCAGTGCTGGTGTTCTTCCTGCGTAACCGAGAGCTTGCGACGGGCCAGTCGTGGACGACGCGCATCGCTCCGGCGTTGGCGGTGCTCGGTCTGCTGGGCAGCCTGTGGCTGGTGCTTTCGAACTTCACCCTGGTCACCGGCGGCAGCGCGACGCTCAGCACGGTCCTGGCCGCGATCCCGTTCCTCGGACTCGTCATCGGATTTGCGGCCTGGCGACCGTCGCGGGCGCTGGCTGCCGACTAGTGTCCTGAGTCGTTAATTCGTCTGCAGTAGTTGGCGATGGATTCGATGATTTGGTCGGCGGTCTTGGTCCACACGTAGGGGCGGGGGTTGTCGTTCCAGGTGTCGATCCAGGCACGGATGTCGGTGTTGAGCTGACGTACTGAGGTGTGGGTGCCGCGGCGCAGTTTCTTGGTGGTCAGTTCGGCGAACCAGCGCTCGACGAGGTTGAGCCATGAGGAGCTGGTCGGGGTGAAGTGCAGCGTGAAACGTGGATGGGCCAGCAGCCAGCGTTTGACGGCCGGGGTTTTGTGGGTCGAGGCGTTGTCGAGCACGACGTGACAATCGAGGTCTGCCGGGACATTGGCATCGATCTTTTTCAGGAACGCCAGAAACTCCTGGGACCGGTGCCGGGCATGTAAGGACCCAATGACCTTGCCCGAGGCCAGATCTAGTGCCGCATACAGGCTTGAGGTGCCGTGGCGGACGTAATCGTGGCTGGCTCGCGCTGGGGTTCCCGGCAGCATCGGGAACACCGGCTGGGTGCGGTTGAGGGCTTGGATCTGGGTTTTCTCATCCACGCACAGCACCACCGCCCGTTCGGGCGGATCCAGGTACAGGCCCACCACGTCACGGACCTTTTCCACGAACAGCGGGTCCTTGGACAGCTTCCACGAGTCCTGCTTGTGCGGCGCCAGCCCGAATGCCCGCCACACCCGCGAGACCATCGATTGCGACAGTCCGAGATGCTCGGCCATCGACCGGGTCGACCAGTGCGTGGCCTGCGGCGGAGTGGTCTCCAGGGTCGTGGTGATCAACTCCTTGATCTGCTCGTCACCGACCACCCGTGGCCGACCTGGCCGGGGCTCATCGAGCAGCCCGTCCAAGCGCAGCTCGACAAACCTGTTGCGCCACTTACGGATCGTGCCCCGATCGAGCTCTAGGCGATCAGCCAACTCCACATTGGTGCCGCCGTCGGCAGCGGCCAGCACAATCCTGGCCCGAAGCGCCAGACCCGCGGCACTGGTGCGCCGACGCGTCCAGCCCACCAACTCCGCACGCTCGTCATCGGTCAACACAATCTCGACAGCGTGGGGCGAGGGCATGACCCACCCTAACAAGAGAAGGTGAATTAACGACTCAGGACACTAGATGGCAGAACGCGCTGCCGCTCACCCTGGATCATCTCGCGCGCTTGGCCAGGGCCGCCGGATCAACGATGCTGATCACCTTGCCCCGCACATGGATCCAGCCTCGATCGACAAACGAGGCCAGAGCCTTGTTGGCTGATTCGCGGGTAGAGCCGGCGAGCTGAGCAAGTTCATTCTGGTTGAGCTGATGGTCGATGCGCAGTGTCCCGTTGTGCGATTCGCCGAATCGGTTCGCCAGGTCCAGTAGCAGGGTGGCCAGGCGCCCGGGGACGTCGTTGAACGTCTGATCGCACAGCTTGTTGTTGGTTCGGCGCAGCCGCCGCGCCAACACACGAAGCATCTGTTCGGCGGCGTGGGGTTCCTGGCGTATCCAGGACAGCAGTGCTGGACGGGTCATTGTCGCCGCGCGCACCGCCGTGATTGTGGTGACGGTGGATGTGCGCGGACCCGGATCAAGAAGGGCGAGTTCACCGAAAACATCGGAGGGCCCGAGGACGGCGATCAGGCTGTCAGAGTGTCGCGTTGTGCAGGCGACTTTCACTCGACCGGCCGTGATGATGTACAGCCGGTCGCCGGCATCCCCTTCGCGAAACACGTTGTGCCGCTGCGGAAACGACACCCAGTCAAGTTGCGTAAGCGCGGCGGCGAAAGCACCCGGGCCGACGTCTTGGAAGATGCTGGCGCGCGCCAACTCTGCGTTCATCGCGGGCCCATCCGGACCGTTGACATCGCTCTGCCGCAGTACCTATCCATCATCTCCCCCATTTGCTGCCGATAGCACCGTTCGCAATTCCCTAGGTGGACTATCAGATTTGCTGACAATTGCTGACCAGCCTACGGGTTGACGAGCCAGCGCGTCTATGCGATTGTTCGCCATATTGAGTGAAAGACCTAGCGAGCCGGGGGGCTTGGTGCTGGTCTTCGCAGGGGGATTCATACATGGTCGAGTTTGGCTTGGTGTCCCTGCGCCTCAGCGCAGGGGCAATGATGTTCGCTGTATCCGCCGCATCGGGTATATCCGGCGCGAGTGCAGCTGCTGCTGATCCGCAGCCGATGCCCGATCGGTGGACGCAGTTCGTCACCGACGACGGCTGGGTGGTGGATGTGAACACCACCAACGAGGTGATCAACCACATCGACAACCTGGCCGGGGCGTCCAACTCCTGGCAGGCGCGGGTAACGCTGCGCTCCGAAGCCCGCATCACCGGCACCGGTGGCGCGGTGATTCAGGACGCCCAACTCGAATCCGGCTACTTCGTGGGATGCCGCACCGACTCCTCCCCCGGTGTCGAAGTCGGCGCCGATATCGGCATCACGCCCTACCAGCAGATCAACGGCCAGGTCTATGGCGGCGGCTACGGCCAGGGCCAGGGCGGCGCCGGCGGTGGAGGCGGCGGCGGAGGCGGATTCGGCGGGGCCTCGGCCGGGGCCACCCTCGGGGTGCAGGAACACCTCGGTGGCTACCTCCGAGTGCTCCTCAAACCCGGTGGGCTGGCGCAAGTTCCGATGGACCGCATCAGCCTGCGCAGCATGCACGCGGTGTCGAACCTGCGGGAGCAGAACATCGAAGCCGACGGGTGCGGTGGTCAGGTGAAAATCCAGTCCTACACCACGATCCGGGTGCGTACCGACAACGGCAACGACACCCAAACCCTCTACGGCGAACCGAAGGACCTGTGAGCGTGGCACCCGCATTGCGTACAGGAAGCCAGCGACCATCAGTTGCCCGACGGGCGGCGGTCACCGCGGCGGTGCTGCTCACCATGACCAGCGTCGGTGGTGTCGCCAACGTCGCCGGCACCGCCGGCGCGGACCCCGCGGCACCGGCACCGCCCCCCGTACCGGTGCCGGTGTCACGGCCCATGCCCGAAGATCCCGCACGGGTCAATCCGATTGGCGGAGCACGGGTTTCCTCCACCACCCCGCAAGGCGAAACCGCCGGCATGGAACGGCCGCTGGCCGCTCAGGTCGAACGCGGCGCGGCGACGGTGCCGATGTGGGCCAAGGACGGCATTTTCGCCCCGACCGCGCACCCCAACCGGCAGATCGCCATCCATCTACCGGGCGAAGTCACATTGGGTCCGGCAGCCTGGCTGCCCGGCGGCGGCGCCGTCTACGGCTCGAACGATGTTGACTACCAAGTTGTCCCATACGCCGGGGGCGGGGTCGACATCACCGTGACCCGCAGAACGGTGTTCTCTGCATCGACGGTCCCCTTCGGTGTGAAGATTCCGGCAGCGACGCATCTGAGGCAAGGCAACAACGTAGTGCTGGTGGAAACCGATGCCGCACCGGGCAATCCGGCACGGGTGATCGGCACTTTCAGCATCCCGACCGCCACCGACGCCAACCAAACCCTCGTCGGCGTCACCCCCACCCTGGGCCCGGGGTTCCCGCCAGGACAGTCCAACCTCACCGTTGACCTCGGCCCGACAAGCATTTTCGCGTTCCCCGTCACCATCACCCTGTCCTACCGGGCCTCCGACGCGGCAACCACGGGCGCACCAGCCACCAACTGGGCCGGCCTGCCGCCCGGAACACCTGCTGGTGCGGTGACCCCACCGAACCCCGCCGGATATGTAACCGACCCGACCGGCGCGCACCGCCCAGACGGTGTTGACACCACCACCTACGCCCAGCGCCACTCCGGGCACTGCCAAGGCGGCCCCGACACCTACGCCAGTAGCGACGGAAGGGCGGCGAACTTCGTGGCCGCGTGCCAAACCCAACAACTTTGTCTAGCAAGCACTCCCACGCGGACATCGGTGGACTCCTGCAACGACCGGCTGCTGGCCCACATGTCGATCCAATGCGTGACCGTGTTCGGCCAAACCGGCGACGACTACGACGCCTGCGTTCGCACCGCCTCCGACGAGGTCGCCTGGGTCAAGGCCAACATGACCGGCGGACCGGGCTGACCCTGCGCCGCAATCATTCGCGCACAGATCGATCGAGCTGGAGGGGAATTCGGCAATGACGCCAATGAAGCCGCGACCGCGGTTCCACAACACCCGCTATCGGCGCGTACTGGCCATCTTCTCGATCGTTGCGCTGATGTTGTCAGCCCTCATCGCGACCACCCGCGATGAGCACGGATCAACTATCGCAGCATTACCCGGGGCGACCGCCCAGCCCAGCGTCCCCGGCGGGGGATCAGGCGGTTCGGGTGGCAACGGAAGCGGACCACCGTTCCCGATACAGCCGCCGGCGATGCCCGATGCCCCGGGGTCGTACAACGGCGGGTCCTATCCGGCCCCGTACCAGGGCAACGGAATCGACATCAACAACCCGGCCGAGCAACCCGGCCAGGCTCCCCAACAACAAGCCAACTCCCAGCAGAACAACTCCCAACAGCTGCAACCCGCCAACGGCCAACAACCGCCCGACTACGACGCGCCACCGCAACAACCGCAACAACCGCAACAACCGCAACCCAACCGCCAAGCGCCGCAGTCAGGTTCCCCGCCGACACCACAAACTCAACCCAATCAGAACCAGCCTCGAGAGCAACCTCAGCAGCAGAACCGGCGGAGCGAGCGCATTCAGAAGGCCAGCTGTTTTGAGTCCGGTGATCTGAATCCTTTCGATTCGTGCGACGACGCCAACAAGAAAACCGATCTGTACCAAAAGATGACTTCGTGTTTGGGCGACCGCCCTGGCGATGTCGTGGCGGCTGCTAATGCAGTTGACTACGGTGGCGAGATCGAGCGTTGGACGTTGACTAATACGCGGACGCTCGAAAAAACGCAAATTGCATACAAGGTGCTCTGCACCCAGGCGAGCTTCATCCACCTTGCCGAGGATCACGATCCACGGAGTGACCCAACAAACTGGTTTGTGTGTGTATCTGCCGTGTTGAATGCAAATATTGAAGAGGCGGCGAGCAATCCTGCATTGGGTTCATTCCAGTATGATTATGGCCGAGGTACCGCCGTCGTTGTGTTCGATCCGGTCACGAAGATCATTGTGACCACATATACCAAAGGACCTCGAAACGACTGGGGTGGATGCGCACGAGGAGCTCTGGCAACATGATCGGCGTGTTTCCCCATAGAGCGTTGGGACGCGCGGCCACCCTCGCTGTCGCGGTCATGTGCTTAGGTGCCGCGTGTAACGCTCCACAGCAGACGGCCGAACAATCCGCGACTCGGCCAACTACTACACAATCGGTGGCAGGTGTGAACCAGCAAGATATAGAAACCGTCATAAAGAACTACTTTTCTGCATACAACAATGCAGATATCGACGGTATGTCGAGGGTGTCTTTTGGATATGTTTTGGCGGGGATTCAAGACAAAGGCGAGGCTTACCGGAACGACATTGTGGAGAACCTAGCCAAGAAAGGTAAGGTCACAATTCTAGGGTACAGCGAATTTTCGTCGCAAAAAGATATACGTGCCAGCATTGTGGTCTCCGCGCGTCGCGATAAGGTTCTCGCCAACTTTGAGTTGCGATTCAATATGGTCAGACTCAAAAACGATTGGCGTGTCAATCAGATTGAAGAGCTTTAACCCGAGCTCCCTCAAATTTGTGTTCTCTCGCGGCAACCCGCGAACCACGAAGCGGGGCAGTGCGATCGTGACTGCTCGCATGTCAAACCCCGCTGATCACACCGTGCGTCACGATGGCAGCCGTCTCGTCGACCCACAGCTCGTCGAGTTCACTCTCCGGATGCAGGAGCATCCGTAACATCGTTGCGCCACCGATGATTTCGATGAGCCGTTCGGGTTTGACATCGGCTTGGACTTCGCCGCGCTCGATGCCGTGCTCGAGTCGGACCCGCACCACGTCGAACAGCCCATGGAAACGCGCGACGACCCGGGCGTTGAGTTCTTCGTCCGCGCTCATGTCCGCCATCAACCCGGGTAGCGCCGCTCGCACCGCGGGGCTGGTGAACACGTCGCGAGCCGCGGCGATCATGGCGCGGATGTCGCCGACGATGTCCCCCTCTGGGGTGTCCAGTGCGGTCGGGGCCGTCGGGAACGCCGCTTCGTGCACCAACTCGGCCTTGCTCGACCAGCGGCGGTACAGCGCCGTCTTCGTGGTTCCCGCCCGTTCGGCGATCGCCGCCATCGTGAGATTGGCGTAGCCGACCTCGGGCAACAGTTCGGCGGCAGCGGTCAGCACTGCCGCGTCGATCCGCGGGTCACGAGGTCGTCCAGCGCCCGAGGGCTTGTCAACCGGTTGCAGGTCTGATTTCATAACGCTACGCATCGTATCGTAATTACCTCGGGAAGGAAGGTTCAGTGCCGAACCAACCGGCGGAAGGCTCCGTCACGGTCGAAACGAACGTCGACCATATTCAGCGCTCCAGCCGCGACGTGACAACAGTTCCGGACATCCTGTCACAGTGGCTGTCCACAGTGATGGAAGACGGCATAAAGCCCGAGATCACCGTCGAGAGCGGCGTTGACTCCAACGGAATGTCCTCCGAGACAATCATTCTCACGGGCCGCTGGACCGAGGGCGGCACGCCGGTGGAGCAGAAATGGGTCGCCCGGGTCGCGCCGACCACCGAGGACGTCCCCGTCTTCTCCTCCTACCGCCTGGACCACCAGTTCGATGTCATGCGCCTCGCCGGTGAACTCACCGACGTCCCGGTCCCCCGCGTCCGCTGGCTGGAGAACACCGGAGAGGTCCTCGGCTCGCCGTTCTTCCTGATGGACTGCGTCGACGGCGTGGTTCCACCGGACGTGATGCCGTACACCTTCGGCGGCAACTGGTTCGCCGACGCCACCTCTGAACAGCAGCGCACCCTGCAGGACAGCACCGTCGAGGCCATCGCCAAGCTGCACTCGATCCCCGATGCCGAGAAGACCTTCGGTTTTCTGCAAGAGATCGACCCGCCCGGCGATACCGCATTGCGCCGCCACTTCGGCTGGCTCAAGGACTGGTACCAGTTCGCGGCGTCGGGCCTGGGCCGCTCACCGCTCGTCGAGCGCGCCCTCGGCTGGCTGGAGGAGAACTTCCCCGAAGACGCCGCGGCATCCGAATCGGTTCTGGTGTGGGGTGATTCGCGCATCGGCAACGTGATGTACACGGACTTCCGGCCGTCCGCGGTCCTGGACTGGGAGATGGCCACCGTCGGCCCGCGTGAGTTCGATGTCTCGTGGATCATCTTCGCGCACAAAGTTTTCCAGGAGCTCTGCGGCCTGGCGGGGCTCCCCGGCCTGCCGGACGTGCTGCGCGAAGACGACGTGCGCGCCACCTACAAGAGGTTCACCGGCGTCGAGGTCGGTGACCTGCACTGGTTCTACATCTACTCCGCCGTCGTCTGGTGTTGCGTGTTCATGCGCACCGGCGCCCGCCGGGTGCACTTCGGCGAGATGGAACAGCCCGAGGACCTCGAGTCGCTCTTCTACCACAAGTCTCTGCTGGAGAAGCTCCTGGAAGGAACCGCGTAAATGCTCGGCCCCATGGACGAATACCCGATCCACCAGGTCCCGCAGCCCATCGCGTGGCCCGGGTCCAGCGACCGGAACTTCTACGACCGCTGCTACTTCAACGCCCACGACCGCACCGGCGACATCTTCGTCATCACCGGAATGGGCTATTACCCCAATCTCGGGGTCAAGGACGCCTACTTCCTGGTACGCCGCGGTGACACGCAGACCGCGGTCCACCTGTCCGATGCAATCGACCAGGACCGGCTGAACCAGCACGTCGGTGGCTACCGCATCGAGGTCACTGAACCGCTGCGCAAGGTGCGCATCGTGCTCGAGGAGACCGAGGGTATCGCCGCCGACCTGACGTGGAACGGTTTGTTCGACGTCGTGCAGGAGCAGCCGCACCTCATGCGGCAGGGCAACCGGGTCACCCTCAATGCCCAGCGCTTCGCCCAATTGGGTTCCTGGAGCGGCTCTCTCGCCATCGACGGCGAGGAAATCAAGGTCAGCCCCGACACCTGGATCGGCTCGCGCGACCGCTCCTGGGGCATCCGTCCAGTCGGCGAGGCCGAGCCCGCGGGCCGCCCGGCCGACCCGCCGTTCGAGGGCATGTGGTGGCTGTACGTGCCGCTCGCGTTCGAGGAGTTCTCGCTCGTGATGATCATCCAGGAGGCCCCCGACGGCTTCCGCTCGCTCAACGACTGCACCCGCGTCTGGAAGGACGGCCGGGTCGAACAGCTGGGCTGGCCGCGAGTGAAGATTCACTACGTCTCCGGTACCCGCATCCCCACCGGGGCCACCATCGAGGCGACCGCACTGGACGGCACACCGGTCCGCTTCGACGTGGAATCCAAACTGCCCGTGCCGATTCATGTGGGCGGCGGTTACGGCGGCGACGCCGACTGGCTGCACGGCACGTGGAAGGGCGAGAAATTCACCGAACGGCTCACCTACGACATGACGGACCCCGGCATCATCGCCCGCTCCGGTTTCGGCGTCATCGACCACGTTGGCCGTGCGGTGTGCCATGAAGGCGACAAGGCGCCGGCCGAAGGCTGGGGCCTGTTCGAGCACGGCGCACTCGGCCGGCACGATCCGTCGGGCTTTCCGGACTGGCTGACCATGGCCCCCTAGTTTTGCTCGTCACGAGCAATAGCGATGTCCCCGATACAACGGCGTATCGGGGACATTCGTCTTTGGTGACGCTAGCGGGCCCACCATAAGGATGCGGCGAGGATCACCTCGACCAGGCCGTAGAACCAGTTGGGGTAGAACGACGTTCGGTCGCCGGCAACCGCCGAACACACACGTCCGAAGGCCATGCCGACCAGCGCGGCGCTCACCGCGAATACGATGCCGGTACGCACCTGCTCCGGCGCGGCGATCGCGTATCCGAGGATCGCTGCCACAGCCATCCCGAAACCGCCGTAGACCGCACGCACCTCGGCCCGAGATGCTGCTTCGCCCAGGGTGATTCCGAATGGACGCAACATCTGCGCCGGAGCCGTCAGAGCTCGCACTCCCATGCCGGCAAAGAACACCGCATTGAAGCCGACGACCACGTTGGAAGCCACTGACACCGCTTACCCCCTGACGACGACAGACCGGCAATCAGCATGACTGACGCAAGTGATGCCGTCAGGCGAACACGCTCAGAGTCGCCACATTTCGCGCTCGGTGGCGGCCTGCTCGAATGCCTTGTGCCGAAAAGTCTCCGGTTGGCGCACTTTCGCGGCCAGGTGCATCCGGGTCACGAACGCGGTGGTCAGGTCCGACCACCAGTGCATCGCGGCCGCGGCGGGTTGGTAACCAACTGAAGCAGAGTTGGTAGCCATCGCGGTATCCCTTCACGAACTCCGACAATGCTTTTGAGATCGCACATCCTCGGTGACGGGCAACGTCGGCACTAGTGCTCACGTTCAGCGACCGAGGTGGCCGATCTATTCCCCGCAGTACGTCAGTGTTCGCTATGGGCTTATTCCAGCCCGGCGGTACCGTCCGGTTTGACGGTCACGGTCGCGCCGGCGAGATCCTCGCGGGTGCTGGCCGCGGCCTGCGAAGCATCGGTGATCACCGCCAACGCCCGGCTGCCGCTGGGCGTGCGGACGGCGACGAACACCTTCTCGGGCACGCCCTCACGCGTCACCGGCGTCGTCCACGTCTCGACGGTCCCGGTGCCCGACCAATCGGCCTCGGCCACCACCGTCGGCTCGGCGTCGACCTCCGATTGCACGTCTTCCCAACGGAATTCGTGCGCGGGCGGCTGCGTGCTGTAGACGCCGAAGCTGTGTTTGGTCAGGTACCCGCCGTTGGCGGTGATGAGGCCGACCTGGCCGGGTTGGGCCGTCAGCCGCTCGGCCATGGTGGCGATCGAATGCGAGACGTAGTTGTTCCACGGCCCGCCCGCGAACGTCAGACCACCCGTGACGGTCAGCGGCCGCGCCGGATCATCGAGACCCAGACCGAGCTCTCGCGCGGCCACCTGCACCGCCGACGGGAAGCACGAGTACACATCCACCGCATGAATGTCGTCGATGCCGAACCCGGTGAGTTCGAGTACCCGGCGACCGGCAATCCGGATGGCCGGCGAACCGGAGAAGCTCGCCCGCTCCCCGATCAGATAGGTGTCGTGAGCGTCGGTGCCGGCGTGCGGGAAAACCCAACGGTCCCTGGGAATCTGCAGCGCTTCGGCCTTGGCTACCGAGGTGAGAATCAGGGCGGCCCCCTGGTCGACCATGTTGTTGGAGTTCATCAGCTTGGTGTACGGCCAGCTGATCATCCGGTTGTCCGGTCCGGGTTGCCAGATCTGTTCGGCGGGCACTGCCTCGTGGCTCCAGGCGTGCGGATTGCTTGCGGCCACTTGACTGAATCGCGCCCACAGCTCGCCGATCCGGCGCCGGTGCTCATCGGGGGCCTCCCCTGCAGCGATCCGCAGCGCCTGCTCGAACATCGGATACACGTGCGACGGCGCCACCAGACCGATCCGGAGCTCGGCGGGCCCGGCCATGGTGAATTCGGGGTCGCTGGGAGCGAGCGGCACCGACTCGTCCTGCTCGGTTCCCGCCAGCCGCTCACCGCGCGCCTTCAACCGCGTCCGGGTCCGCCACGTTTCGCCACCGGCAATCAACACGACGTCATTGCGGCCCTGCTGAATGTCCAGGCACGCCTGGTTCACCAGCGACTGCGGCACATTGCCGCCGACCGGGGTGTACCGCGTGACGGCATCGGGCGCGCCGATGCGTTGAGCCAACAACAGACCCGGGTCCCGGTAACGCACCGACAGGAGGTTGACGATCCGGACAGCGTCCACCGCCTCCAGGACGCGCGCATCAGCGGCGGCACGTGCCGCCGCCTCCATCAGGTCGACCGGCTCGCCACCGGGATTCTCGTCATGCTGGCTGACCTGGCCGTAGCCGACGAGCACCGGGGTCCTGGGATCAAGAGGCATGCGTCTACCTTCGCGGCACCGGGCCTGCGCTGTAAACGTCCAGCACGGAAACCCATGCATGAGCGTTTGGGACATCCAATCGCCCTCGGAAGCCGCAGATGTCCCCGATGGAAACGTGTAGGTGTCGCACAATGCGATTTACAGGGCGGCGGCGACGACATTGCATGGACCTGGCACGGCGCACAGACCTGCCATGCAGAAGGGTGAACACATGACGATGAGCGTGGCCGATCGCGCCGAACTCGCCGCAGCCGTCAAAGACCTACTCCACGAGCATTGCACCGAAGCCGACGTGCGCCGGGTCATGGACTCGGATGACGGATTCGACCGCGACCTCTGGAACAAGCTGGCCGCCCAGGGCGTCGCTGGTCTGATCGTCGACCCCGACTACGGCGGCGTCGGGTTGGGCGCGCAGGAGTTGGAGGCGGTCGCCGAGGTCACCGGTGCGGCTCTGCTTCCCGCCCCGTTCCTCTCGAGCGCGGTCTTCACCACAGCACTGATTCAGGCTGCCGGTACCGATGAGGACAAGGCGCGGTTACTCCCGGCATTGGCTTCGGGAACCTCGATCGGAACCGTCGCGGTGACCGGTCCCCGTGGCACGTGGGCACCGGACGGTGTTGCGGTTCAGGCCGCGCAGCACGACGGCGAGTACCGCCTGACCGGCAGCGCGAACTATGTACTCGATGGGCAGATCGCCGACGTCATCATCGTCGTGGCGACGGCCGACGACGGCATCGCGATCTTCGAGGTCGCTCCGGATGCGCCCGGCTTCAACCGCACCGCCGCAGCGGTTTTCGATCCCACCGTCCGGCTGTCGACATACACCTTCAGTCAGTCCCCGGCCCGTCGCATCGGTACCGGCGGCTGGGCCGCCGTCGAACACGCGTTGTCTCTCACGGTCATTGCCCTCGCCGGGGAGCAGGTCGGCGGTGCCCGTCACCTTTTCGACATCACCGTCGAATACCTCAAGACCCGCATCCAATTCGGACGGCCCATCGGCAGCTTCCAGTCCATCAAGCACATGGCAGCCGATCTGCTGCTGGAAGTCGAATCCGCCACCTCGGCCGCACAGCATGCCGCCGCGCAGTTCGATGCCGATCCGATAGGTGCCGACGGTCCCATCGCGCTGGCCGGATTCGCTTGTGCGGAGGCCTATCACACGACAGCTATGCAATCGATCCAGATGCACGGCGGTATCGGCTTCACCTGGGAGCACCCCGCCCATCTGTTCCTGCGCCGGGCTCGCACCGGGCGCCAACTGTTCGGCAGTTCACGTGATCACCGTGAGCGCTACCTGGCAACAAAAAGCGCAGGAGGGCGCACACGATGAATCCCACCGCAACCAATGCCGACGAACTGCGCACCGAGGTGCGCGCCTGGCTGGCGCAGAACTGGACCGCATTGCCACCATCGGATGATCCGTGGGTCAGCTCGCCCGAGGAAATCGCCTGGCGCGAGAAGGTTCTCGACGCCCGCTATGCGGTTCCCACGTATCCGGCCGAATGGTTCGGCCGTGGCTATCCGAGCAAGCTCGCCGCCGTCATCCACCAAGAGTTCCGCGCAGTCAAAGCCTCGGGTGCCTGCCAGGACAAGCACAACATCCCCGCCAACACCCTGTTCGCATTCGGCTCCGACGAGCTGAAACATGAACTGCTGCGTGACTTTCTGACCGGAGCGGCCCGCACCTGCCTGCTCTACAGTGAACCCGGCGCCGGATCCGATCTGGCCGGGGTGAGCACCACCGCGGTGCGCGACGGCGACCGCTGGGTGGTCAACGGCCAGAAAGTCTGGACCTCCGGCGCGGCGACCTCCGAGTATGGCCTGCTGATCGCGCGCACCGACTGGGACGTGCCCAAGCACAAGGGCATGAGCTACTTCATCATCCCGATGCGGCAGCCCGGCATCGAGGTACGGCCGCTGGTCCAGATCACCGGCGAGGCGCACTTCAACGAGGTGTTCATCTCCGATGCCACCGTGCCGCACGCGAATCTCATTGGCGGAGAGGGCAATGGCTGGCGAGTGCTGCAGACCGCGCTCGCCTACGAACGCTCCATCATGGGTGATGGCGGACGCGGGTCACGCAACAAGTCCAAGGCCGACAGCTTGGTCGAACTCGCCCGCGAGCACGGGCGCCTCGACGACGCCGCGGTGCGGGAGAGGCTGGCGAATGTGCTGGCGCTGCGGGAACTCAACCGGCTCAACAACCTTCGCGCCAAGGCGTCCACCAGCCAGGGCACATCGAGTTCGATCATGTCACTGGGCAAGCTGGCGATGTCGCGAATCCTGCACTCGGAAGCCGCACTCAAGACCGACATCATCGGCACGGCATCACTGTTGGCGGGCCCCGGCAATCCCGAGGCCGACGACGTGAACTTCCTGTCCCTCAACGCATTCTTCACCTCGATCGGCGGGGGTACCGACCAGATTCAGCGCACCATCATCGGCGAGCGCGTACTCGGGCTCGCGAAGGAACCCGAGACAGACCGCGACATCCCGTTTCGCCAGGCGCGACGCAGCTGATGGACATGACCTTCGACCCACCCCTCGCCGGCATCAAGATTCTCGATCTCACCGCCGGACCGATCACGGCCGTCGGCCGGCTCCTGGCCGATCTCGGCGCGAACATCACATCGGTCCACCTGGCCGGCGTGACGGCAGCCGACACTGTCGGACCGACCATCAACGAGGTGCCGATCGGTACAGCCATCAACCGTCACGGCATCCCCGCCATCGCGATCAACCCGTCGACCACGACCGGACAGCGGACGTGGGCAGGGTTGTTGGCGACCGCCGACATCCTCATCGAGAACACACGGCCGGGATCGGCAGCCGAAGAGTTGTTGGCGGTCAAGCAGATTCACGCCGACCAGCCGTCGTTGGTCATCCTGTCCATCAGCGACTTCGGTCGCGATACCCGTTATCGCGACTGGCAGGCCACCACTCCCGTGCTGCACGCGCTGACCAGCGAACTGTCACGCTCCGGCGTCCCAGGCCAGGCACCGCTGGTGCCACCGAGCGTGGACCTGCCGTATCACGTTGCCGCGGCCCAGGCTGCCTTCTTCACCCTCTGCGTGTTCCTGGATCGGTTACGCACGGGCACAGGTGATCTCATCGATTTCTCGGTACTCGAGGGAGCGATGCAGACCCTCGACCCACCGTTCGGTACGGCGGGCAGTGCGGCGGCAGGCGTGCCCATCAGCGAACAGAAGCGGCATTGGGTTGCCGAGCAGCAGCGCTATCCGATCTTCAAATGCAAGGACGGCCACGTCCGTATGTGCGTACTGGCAAAACGCCAGTGGCAGGGCATGTTCGAGTGGATGGGGCGGCCGGAAGAATTCGCCGACCCGAAGTTCAACAGCATCCGCGAGCGTTTCGCGTCGGCAACGTTGTTCGGAGCCATCGAGGAGTTCTGTGCCGACAAGACCCGCGCGGAGCTGGAACTCGCGGGGCAACGCCACGGGGTACCGACGGCGGCGGTCCTCAGCCTGGCGGAGGCGTTGTCCACGGAACAGGTTGCCGCGCGCGGATTCTTCCGCGAGACGGAGCTCGCCCCCGGGATGACGGCACCGGTACCGGTCGGCGTCGTCGAGATCGACGGGTACCGAGCCAGCAGTCTGAACGCCCGCAGCTTGAACAGCGACGCACCGTCGTACCGCCCTCTCCGCGACGCTCCCACTCTCACCGCGCGTGACCGTGGTGGCCTCGGACTGCCCCTGGAGGGGCTGCGCGTACTGGACCTCGGCGTCATCGTCGTCGGCAGCGACACCGGCCGCCTGTTCGCCGACCTCGGTGCCGACGTGGTCAAGATCGAGAATTCCGCCTTCCCCGACGGCCTGCGCATCAGCCTCACCCGGATGACGCAGGCCTACGCCGCCGGTCACCGGAACAAGCGATCGATCGGAATCGACCTGCGGTCCGACGAAGGCCGGGCACTGGCGCACCAACTGGTCGCGCAGTCCGACGTCGTCCTGAGCAACTTCAAACCCGGTGTGGCAGCTGCGCTCGGCATGGATTTCGCAGCGCTTCAGCAGGTCAATCCAGGCATCGTCGTCATCGACAGCTCGGCCTACGGACCCACCGGACCGTGGGCGAAACGGCTCGGCTACGGACCGTTGGTTCGCGCGGCGGCGGGCTTCACCAAGCTGTGGACCTATCCCGATGATCCCGAAGCCTTCTGCGACACCGTCACGGTGTACCCCGATCACGTGGCTGCGCGGATCGGGGCGTTGAGTGCCGTCGCGCTGCTGCTGCGCCGTGAGCGTAGTGGTGGCGGCGGCTCGGCGAGCATCGCGCAATCCGAGGTGATGCTCAGCCACCTGGCCGACGACATCGCCGGCGAGGTACTCACTCGTCGCGGTCGTACGCACAGCGGTCAGCCGGCTCACGACGCGCCCTGGGGCCTGTTTCCCGGCGCGGGTGATGACGCGTGGGTCGCGGTGACCGTCCGCGATGACGCCGACTGGTCGGCGCTGTGCCAGGTGATCGACCGACCCGATCTCCTCACCGACGCAGGCCTGGGTTCCCGGGCCGGACGGGACCGCCAGCGGGCGCGGCTCGACGAAGCACTCAGCGCGTGGACGTCGCAGCACACACCCGCGGACGCGATGGCGCTGTTGCAGGCCGCAGGCGTCCCGGCGGGGGCCGTGCTGCACGCCGTCGAGGTGCCCACTTGGGATTACTACGTGGAACGGCGGGCATTCCGGGAGGAACTGCATCCACACGGGGCGGCACCGTTCATGATGGAGAACGTGCAAATCCATGCTGACCTCATCCCCGATCCCCCGCTGGGGCAGGCACCGCTGCTCGGCGAGCAGACCCGCGAGGTCGCGGCCGAATTACTCGCCTTGGATGACGCCGCGATCGACGACCTGATTGCCCGCGCCGTTCTCGAAGTGCCTGCGGCAGCAGAATATTCGGGACGGTAACCGACGCCACCCCATGGAGATCGATTTCACTCGGCTTCGCTACTTCGTCGCTGTCGCGGAAGAGCTGCACTTCAAGCGCGCCGCCGACCGGTTGATGATCACGCCGCCGCCGCTGAGCAAGCAGATCAAACTGTTGGAGCGTGAGTTGGGTGGGGACCTCTTCGAGCGGACGTACCACGAGGTGCGCCTGACGCCGCTGGGCATGCAACTGCTGGAGCCGGCACGCGACATCCTGCGGCGCGTCGAGGAACTGAAGGCCAACGCGTCACGAATCACGCAGGAGACCAACCCTATTCGCATCGGCGCGACCGCCTATGCACCATCGGATTTCCTGGCCAGATTCGAGCAGGCGGTCAACGGCCTCGCGACACCCACTGAGTTCAGCGTTCCCGGGTCAGCAGCGGAGGTCATCGCCAAACTCGTTTCCGGGCACATGGATCTCGGCCTGATCCACCTGCCCGCAGCCGACAAACGCATCCGTCACCGGGTGGTGGCCACCTATCCGGGCGCAGCAGCGGTGCGGTACGACGATCCGCTGGCAGCCAACGACATCATCGCCATCGAAGACCTGCGGGACCGCGATGTCGTGATCGACTTCGCGCGCCCCAATCCCGTGGTGCTGGCGCAGATGGCGCGCGGCCTCAACGAACGGGGCGTCACGCGCATCGTGCGGACCGTCGGTCAGCTGGGTGGCGAGCTCGAGATGGCCAGCCACGTGTTCAACCGATATCTCGTCGCGCTCGTCAGCTACGCGCCGGCATCGACGATGGGCCGCATCTTCTCGCCGCCCGAGTTCAAGCTGATCCCCATCGACGAAAGCACCTGGGCGCCGGCGAAAATCGCGCTGGCGTGGGCACCCGACCGGCTGCGTACTCCGGCGGAGATCGAGGCCGTGGTGGACCAGTTGGCCACCGCCCTCGCCTAACCCGCGCAAGCACAATTGGTGTCGGCGCACGACGGTAGGCTGCCTCGACGAACAAGGTCCCATCAACAACGTCCGGAAGGATTGCCGTGCTCGACGCCGATGATGTGCGCCGCATTGCGCTGTCCCTCCCCGAGACCACGGAAAAGGAGCGTTGGGGTCATCCGACGTTCGACGTGGCGCGCAAGATGTTCGTCACCGTGCCGGACGATGAGACCTCTTTTGCGGTGCGCTGCCCCAGGTTCGACCGCGAAGAACTGATCGCCGCCGAACCGCACAAGTTCTGGGTGCCGCGACACGAGGCGGCGTCGTCGTGGGTGCGGGTTCGGCTGGAAGCCCTCGATGACGAGCAGGAACTTACCGACATCCTCGTCGACTCCTGGCGGCTGGCAGCGCCGGCCAGGCTCACCGAGCAACCGGAATCCTGAGCCAGGACGGCTCAGACCCGCTGCCGCACCCGGCCGAAGACCATGGACTCTTCGATGCGGTCGAAACGGTGATCGATGACGTCGAGCACGTAGTTGTGCCGCACGTGCCACGGACGGTGGGTACCGGATTTGGGCAACGCGTGGGGATTGCGATTGATGTAGCCGGCGTCGAGGTCGAACGTCTTCTTCTCGTCCATCGGAACGTCACCCAAGTGCGGATAGGCGTGGGTGTAGCCGTGAGTGTCCATGTACTCCACCAGCTTCGCGAAGGCGCGCGCCGTCATGTCGGCACGCAGGGTCCACGATGCGTTCGTGTAGCCCAGGCACCACGCCATGTTCGGTACGTCCTCGAGCAGGAACTCCTTGTAGACGTATCGGTCGGACGGGGTGATCGCTTCTCCGTCGACCGACAACGAGATGCCGCCGAGGGCCTGCAACTCCAGTCCCGTCGCGGTCACGATGACGTCGGCATCAACGCGGGCACCGGATTTCAGCACGATGCCGTCCGCATCGACGTGGTCGATGTGGTCGGTGACGACCTCCGCGCGGCCGTCACCGATCGCGGTGAAGATGTCCCGGTCGAGCACGGCGCACAGGCGTTGATCCCACGGGTCGTACTTGGGGTTGAAGTGCACGTCCACGGGATAGCCGGGTGGCAGTGCCGCCACGGCCCGACTGCGGATGAGCCGACGGCCACCCTTGGGGAACTTGCGGAGCAGGTTGTAGCTGAGCACGCTGATGAGCACATTGCGGAACCACACGATGCGGTGAGCGATATTGCGCGGCAACAACTTCCGGATCAGGCTGACCATGGGGTCGATCTGCCATTGCGACATCAGGTAGGTCGGTGACCGCTGCAGCATCGTCACCTTCGCGGCAGTCTTCGCCATGGCGGGCACCAGGCTGACGGCCGTCGCGCCACTGCCGATCACCACGACCCTCTTGCCGGCGTAATCCAGTGACTCCGGCCAGAACTGCGGATGGACGACGTCACCGGCGAAGGTGTCGATGCCGGGGAAATCCGGGGTGTAACCCTGGTCGTAGTTGTAGTAGCCGGTGCCGCAGAACAGGAATCGGGCCCGGTAGGACTTGGCTTCACCGTCCTGCACGGTTTGCACGTTCCAGGTGTCGGTCGCCGAATCCCAGTCGGCCGACAGCACATGGGTGTTGAAGGTGATGTGACGGTCGACGCCGTGGGTATGCGCAGCCGTGGTCAGGTACTCACGGATGTGATCGCCGTCGGCGATGTTCTCCGGCCGCGTCCACGCCTGGTAGGGGAAGCTCAGCGTGAAGATATCGCTGTCCGATCGAATCCCCGGATAGCGGAACAGATCCCAGGTACCACCGATGCGCGTCCGCCGTTCCAGGACCCGATACGTCAACTGCGGGTTCCGCTGGTGCAGCCGGTACGCAGCGCCGATGCCCGAGATGCCGGCACCGATGATCAGCACATCGAAGAACTCGCCGTCGCCCGTCATGAATCTCCCTTGATCAAATCCGGTACCGCCGGTATCACCTTAGGGCATCACGATCCTAGCCAGTCGAGCTGTGGGCCGACCCGACGAGCAGCGCCCGCAAATGCTGATTCACCTGGTCGGGACGCTCCAGGTTCGCGCAGTGCCCGCCGCCCAATTCGACGAACGACCACAGATTCGGCACGTTCCTGGCGATCCGACGGGACGCCGCGATCGGGAGCAGCCGGTCCTTGGTGCTGCCGATGACCAGTGTCGGCACCGTCAGGTTGTCGAGGCTGATGTGATGAGCATCGAGGTTGTCCACCAGGGCATTGACCCACCCGCTTCGGCCGGCGGCGGAGGTGCCCATGAACAGCTCGTAGACGTAGTCGGCGACGGCGGGGTCGGCGTCACGACCGACCGCGATCATGGCGACGAACTGGCGAGCCGCTTTACGTGAACCCGGCACCAGCGGGGCCCCGCCGAAGGTCTTCAGGATGCGGCCGGCGGCATAGGCCCGGGACTTCGCCAAGGAGTTCGGGACCTGCGCCAGCTGGACCAACTTCAGCAGGTCGCCGGTCGTGGTGTTGATGAGGGCGACGGCGTGAGCGCACTCGGCGACACGCTGGGGATAGCGCTGCGCCCACGACGTGATGGCGATGCCGCCCATCGAGTGCCCGGCGATGAGGGCCCGCTCCCCTGGCCTCAGCGTCGCGCTCAGCACCGAGTCGAGGTCGGCCGCCAGGAAGTCCAGGTTGTACTTGTGGCGGCCTTTGGGTGCTGCGCTCTGTCCGTGTCCGCGGTGGTCGTAGGCGATGACCCGGTAGTCGGTCGCCAGGTCGGCGATCTGGTTGCCCCATACCCCGATGGCGCAGGTGATGCCGTGCGCGAACACGATGGGCTGTCCGTGCTCGGGGCCGAACACCTCGGCATGCAGTCGGGTGCCGTCGACCGCTGAGATCTCCAGGGCACGACCTGGTGGCAGGGCCGCGGGACGTCCGGGTTTGACCAGTTGGGACTGATTGAAGACGGTCATACTGCTCCGTTCGGGTTCGGCGACGTTGCCGGCGGGACATCCCGTACCAGCGAGCCTACCTAAATAACCAGCACGGGCTTGACGGCAAAACCGGCCGTGGCGTCCGACCAGGCCTCGGCGAAGCGGTCGAACGGGTACGTGCGTACCAGTTTGTCGACGGGCAACTCACCGCGGAGGACGTGTCCGGCCAGCCGCGGGATGAAGGTGTGCGGCTCACTGTCGCCTTCGATGACGCCTTGTACCCGCAGCCCGTTCGCCAGGATCAGTCCGACGGGCAGCTCCGCGGTGAGGGCGCCCAGCCCCACGAGCGCGAGCGTGCCGCACTTGCGCAGCAGGCTCAGCGCGGTGCTGATGACGTCGCCGCGCGCGGTGGTATCGACAGCCAGCGTCGCACCACCTCCGGTGAGATCCATGATCTCGGCCGGCAAGGTCTCCGATGCCGAGTCCACGGCTCCGGTCGCGCCCAATTCGATTGCCAGTGCACGTCGTTCGGCGATCGGATCGACGGCGATGATGGCGCGGCAGCCGGCGATGCGCGCACCCATGACGGCCGAGAGGCCCACTGCACCAGCGCCCCAGACCACCAGCGCGTCGTCGGGTCCCGCCGTCAAGGTGTTCAGCACCGCGCCGACTCCGGTCTGCACGCTGCAGGCCAGTGGCGCCGCCAGCTCGGCGTCGATGCCGTCGGGCAGGACCACGACATTGGACGCGTTGGCCAGCGCGTGGGTGGCGAAGCTGGACTGCCCGAAGAACCCACCGCGAACCGGCCGGCCGTCGAGCCGCAGGGCGCTGGTCTCGTCACCACGGTCGCCCGCCATGTTCAGGCGCGTGGCGTTGTCGCAGTACGCGGGCGTGTCGGACGAGCATGCGGCGCACTGCGCGCAGCTGGCGAACGTCAGAACTACCTGCCGGCCGACGTCGATCCGGGCGTCTGGACCGGCAGCCAGGACGGTGCCCGCGCCTTCGTGGCCGAAGACCATGGGCAGTCGTTTCTCCGGCCAGCGGGCTGCCGTGCTGATGTCGGTGTGGCAGATGCCGACCGCGCTGACGCCGACGAGCACCTCGTCGCGCTGCGGCTCGCGGATCTGGACGTCGGTCAGTTCCGGGGCCGAACCCGGGCGAAGCAATACCGCGGCACGTGCGTCGATCATCCACGGATGGTAGGTCGACGGTAATCTGCGCCGGGTGACCGGTGTCGACAACTGTCGGGCGTCGCGCGGATGACGCACCGTCAATTGCCGCGATGGTCGGTCCCCTTCGTCTTTGTCACCGGCGCCGCGTCGCAGTACCTCGGTGCCGCGATCGGTGTGTTCCTCTTCTCGACCACCCAGCCGGCCACGGTGGCGTGGCTGCGGGCCGCTGCCGGCGCGCTGGTGCTGGCGGCCTGGCGCCGGCCGTGGCGGATGCCATTGACGCGCCGTCGGCTCGCGATCGCGACCTTGTTCGGCCTGATCACCGTCGGCATGAACATCGCGTTCTACGAGGCGTTGGCGCGCATACCGCTGGGCACCGCAGTCGCAGTGGAGTTCATCGGGCCGACCCTGGTGGCGACGCTCGGATCACGCCGGCCACGCGACCTCCTCGCGGCGACTCTCGCCGCGGGCGGGGTGGCGCTGCTGGCCGGCATCGAATTCACCTCTGAGCTCGCCGGTGTGGTGTGGGCGCTCGCCGCGGCAGCTCTGTGGGCCGGGTACATCCTGGTGGGCAAACGGGTGGCTGACACCCACGGCGGCCTGGACACCCTCGCCCTCGGAATGTCCACCGCTGCAGTCATTTTGGGACCCGTCGTCATCGGCCTGCAGGCCCACACCAACGCTGCGGTGTTCCGCGACCCCCGCACCTGGCTGCTCGGTCTGGGCGTCGGATTGCTGTCGACGGCCATCCCGTACGCCCTGGATCAGATCGTCCTCCGCCAGGTCGGCCAGGCGAGGTTCGCGATCCTGTTGGCGTTGTTACCGGCTACCGCCGCCCTCATCGGTCTCACGGTGCTGGATCAGGTTCCGACGGTCGGCGAGGTCGTGGGCATCGGATTGGTGGTGGCCGGCCTTTTACTCGGTGCCCGGGGCGGCCCGTGACGATGACATGCGAAAGTGACAGTGACCACCGGCATGCCCAGAGGAGAAGAGCACCATGCGCGCCATTCAGATCGCCCGGTTGGACGGCCCCGAGGCTGCCGAGCTGAACGAGATTCCCGAACCTGACGGCACCGGTGCCGTGGTGATCGAGGTGCATGCCGCCGGGGTCGCGTTCCCCGACGCACTGCAGTCGCGGGGCCTCTATCAGCACAAGCCCGAGCTGCCGTACGTCCCCGGCGCCGAACTCGCGGGTGTCGTCCGGAGTGCACCCGAGGGCGCGCACGTGGCGGCCGGCGACCGGGTGGCGGCGCTGACCATGCTGTCCGGCGCGATGGCCGAAGTCGTTGCGCTGCCGGCCGACAGGGTCTTCAAACTGCCCGACACGGTGTCGTTCGAGGCCGGCGCCGGACTGCTGTTCAACGATTTGACGGTGCACTGCGCGCTGCGTACCCGTGGCCGGCTGACGCCCGGGGAGACGGTGCTGGTGCACGGCGCTGCCGGCGGCATCGGCACCTCCACGCTGCGGCTGGCAACCGCGTTCGGGGCCGCCCGCACCATCGCGGTGGTGAGCTCGGAGGACAAGGCCGAGATCGCCCGTGCTGCCGGCGCTTCCGATGTCGTGCTGGCCGACGGGTTCAAGGATTCGGTGCGTGAGCTGACCGGCGGCCGGGGCGTCGATCTGATCCTCGACCCGGTGGGCGGCGACCGATTCACCGATTCCCTGCGGTCGCTGGCACCCGGCGGCCGGCTCCTGGTGGTGGGATTCACCGGCGGCGATATCCCCACGGTCAAGGTGAACCGGCTACTGCTCAACAACGTCGACGCGGTGGGCGTCGGCTGGGGCGCGTGGGCGATGACCCACCCCGGCTATCTCGCCGAGCAATGGGAAGAGCTGGAGCCGCTGCTGGCGTCCGGCGCGGTGATCCCACCAGTGCCCGAGGTGTATCCGATGGAGCGGGCCGCCGACGCCATCGCGTCGTTGGAGAACCGTTCCGCCAAGGGCAAAGTCGTCGTCAGCGTGCGCTGACGGGCAATACCAGCCGCGACTGCCCGCCCTCGCCGTGCGCGATGGTGTGCACCGACGGCACCATCCGCGTCGCGGTCGCCAGCGGATCGCCGGTACCCAGATTGCGCGCGAACCGCGGAAAACAGCCACCGGCGATCAGCAGCCGGATGCGGTGGCCGGCCGCGAATCGGTATGCGGTCGCATCGAGTTCCAGACGCAAGTGCGCCTCGGGCGCGTCGGCTCCGGTGAGTCGCAGGTACCCGTCGGTGACGTTCGTCGAATGTCCATCGGGCGCAACGTCACTGATCCGCACGAACAGGTCGGCGTGCGGGTTGTCGGTGCGGTGGTCCAGTTCGACGTAGGGCGTTCCGATGACGTCGAGATCAGCGGGCAGCACGGGGCTGGTGAAGGACAGGACATCCGAGCGCTCGGCCAGCTCCGTGTCGTCGATGTAGCCGGACTTGCCGGAAACCAGAAGGCGCCCACCGACACTCGGCGTCGGGTCCGCCGGGTCGTAGATGAATGTCGACGGCGCCCCACTGTCCGGCGCGGTCTCGGCAAGCGCCGCGCCGGGGTGCAGGTGCCACACCTGTCCGGCGGTCGGTGGCGGCCACTCCTGCATGTCGAGCCAGTCACCGCCGGCGACGCAGATACGCACCGGAGCCGCGGCGCGGCGGGATCCGTCCAGCCACAGCACGGATTCCTTGATTGCCTCGGTGCCGCCGGACCCGTGCGTCCACGGGCCCACCGTCAAAGCCACCTCGACGCCGCGGGCCCGCAGCCGTCGGTACTGCTCGAGGGTCTGGTCCACGAACACGTCCTGCCAGCCGGTGATCAGCAACACCGGACCACGCAGGTTGTCCAGTGCCGCCGCCACACCGTTCTCCGCCCAGTACGGCGACGACGGGTCCGGTTGTTCGAGCCACGCGTTGAACCACGGGGTGCGGCCGCCCAGCAGTTCGGCTGCCGCCGGGTCGAGCGGCAGTGTCTCGAGCACCGGCTTCAGGGTTCGCGGTGTCGTCATACCGCGGAGCATCTGACGGATCCAGCCACCACGGTGCTGCCAAGCCACCTGATAGCTCCAGCCGAGGAAGTCCCCGAGCGCGAATGATCCTGTGCTCCAAACGGAATGGCCGAAATCGTGCGGCGCCATGGTGATCACCGAAGTGGTCAGATCGGCGGGCTGGTCAACCAGCAGCGCCAGCTGGGTGAAGCCGAGGTAGGAAGCCCCGACGGTGGCGAATTCCCCTGCATACCAAGGCTGTTCACGCAGCCATTCGACGGTGTCGGCACCGTCGTCGACCTCATGCCGACCGGGCTCGAACGCGCCGTCAGACCCGAAGGTGCCGCGCGTGCTCTGCAGCACGACATGGAAGCCCTGCCCCGCATACAGCCCGGCGAACACCCGGTTGGGCAGGCCGTCGCGGCCGTAGGGGCCCCGCATCAACAACGTGCCGACCGGCTTGCGGGTCCGCGGCGCGTAGTGATCGGCCAGCAGTACCGCGCCGTCGCGCATCGGCACCGGAAGCGACCGTTCCACCCGGAAGCTCTTGGCTCGCGGCAGACCCAGGCGGCGGGTCAGCGCGCGGGCACCGAGCCACGCCAGGGTGTCGCGTCGCACGTCGCAGTCTCCTCATCGGTCGTGGGGTCTGGGACCATTTTCCACGACTGGTGATTTGTGCACGATTTTCCGCGGCAGACGCGGTGTGGTGTCTCGGGACATCGCTGACACTTATGTCTCGGGACATCGCTGACAGTCAGTGTGCGGGTTTGGGTGCGCGGGTGCGGTATGTTCGCGTGGTTTTGTCGCCGGGCTGATAGCGGCGGGTTGGGTCGGCGGTGAGTTCGCGGATCAAGGTGGTGCCGCTGAAGATGGCGATGTGGTCGCCGTCGCGGATGCAGTCGCATTGGTGCCCAGCCCAATACCGGCCGACGTTGATGACGTAGGGCGGCACGAACACCCGACCGGTCGTGTCGTTAACGGTGCCGGTGGTGACAAACACCGGGGCCGGCAAGGGCCGGTCTGCGGGGCGGGCGCGTTCGGTGGCCGCGAAAACCTCTGCCGGAGTGGCTCCGCCGAGCGCTCGATGTGGTCGTTGGTGGTTGTAGCAGTGTCGGAACACCGCGAGCAGATCGTCGAGGTCAGCGACAGTGTCCGGGGTGGGGTGCGCGTGGAGCCACTTTTTGAGGGTCTGCCAGAACCGCTCGATCTTGCCGCACGTCTGCGGGTGATAGGGGGTCGAGTTGATCGTTTTCACTCCCAGGGCCCGCAGGTTCGCCTCGAACGTCGTTTCAAACCCGAGCCGCCGCCCGGTGTACATCAGGCCGTTGTCCGACAACGATATTGACGGAATCCCGCACTCGCTGATACCGGCCAGCATCACCGACCACACCAACTCGCCGGTGCCCGGCCCGGCTGCGGCGGCCAACCCGACCAGGTAGCGGGAATGATCATCCAGACAGCCCGCAATGGCCACCGCCGTGCCGTCCGCCAGTGCCCATTCGGTCCAGTCTGATTGCCAGCAACCGTTCGGGCGATCGAAGACAAACCGTTTGGTCGCTGACTTGGGCCGTTTACGCGGCTGCGGGGTGATCGCACCGTGGCGCGTCAAGATCCGCCAGATCGTGGCCGGTGCGGGCACACCAACATGGCCCTCACGCCGTAGCGCCCAGTGGATCGAGTGTGCGCCGTGGTCGCGGCCGGCTTCCAATAGCTCCTTGCGGCGGCGCAGCACCAGCTCCTCGACCGCGGCCGCGGTCTGCCCGGGACACGACACCGGCCGTCGTGATAGCTCTTCGAGTCCGGTCAGCCCTAGCTGCCCGAACCGCTTGCGCCACTTATAGAACGTCTGTCGACTGATCTGCTGATCCCGGCAGAACGCCGCCACATTCTCGACCTGCCCGGCCAACGCCGTCGCAGCACGAATATCCATCGCCGTCACCTTCTGGGCCATGAACCACGATGGGTCCACACCTCACTCAGGTGTCAGCGATGTCCCGAGACATACATGTGTCAGCGATGTCCCGAAACAAGACACCGCGGCAGACGCGGAAAATCGTGCACAAATCCTAGAAGGCGGAGTTCTCCAGCTCCATGACGTCGGTGTCGAGAGTCTCGATCACCTCGCGCACCGACGACAGCAGCGGCAGCATGTTCTTGGCGAAGAACTTCGCGACCGCGACCTTGCCGGTGTAGAACGCATGATCGCGCTCGGTGGCACCATCGAGCGCCGCCTGCGCGGTCTGGGCACCGAGGATCAATCGCCAACCGATCACCAGGTCACCCACCGCGAGCAGGAACCGCACCGAACCCAGGCCCACCTTGTACAGCTGCTCGGAGTCGCCTTGGGCGGCCATGAGATAACCGGTCAGCGCGGCGGCCATCGCCTGCACATCCGCCAGAGCTGTTGCCAGCCGGTCGGTTTCGGGCTTGAGGTCCGGGCCCGCAGCGTCGATGGTGGCCGTGATCTGGCCCGACACGTGCGCGAGCGCCGCGCCCTGGTCCCGGATGATCTTGCGGAAGAAGAAGTCCAACGACTGGATGGCAGTGGTGCCCTCGTAGAGCGCGTCGATCCGGGCGTCGCGGATGTACTGCTCGATCGGGTAGTCCTGAAGGAACCCCGAGCCGCCGAGCGTCTGCAGCGATTCGGAGAGCATCTCGTAGGCGCGCTCGGAGCCAACGCCCTTGACGATCGGCAGCAGCAGGTCGTTGACCCGATGCGCGAGGTCTGCATCGGCACCCGAAACCAGTTGCGCTACATCGTCATTCTGGTACGCCGCGGTGTACAGATAGACCGATCGCAGTCCCTCGGCATACGCCTTCTGCGTCATCAAGCTGCGTCGCACGTCGGGGTGTTCGATGATCGCCACCCGCGGCGCGGTCTTGTCCGCCATGTGCGTCAGATCCGCGCCCTGGATACGTTCCTTGGCGTAGGCCAGTGCATTGAGGTAGCCCGTGGACAACGTTCCGGCAGCCTTGACACCGACCGTCATTCGCGCGTTCTCGATGACTTTGAACATCTGGGCGATGCCGTTGTGCACGCCGCCGACCAGATAACCGATGGCGGGCTTGCCGTGGGCGCCGAACGTCAGCTCACAGGTGGGTGAGGACTTGATGCCCATCTTGTGTTCCAGGCCGGTGACGTACACGCCGTTGCGCTCACCCAGTTCGAGGGTTTCCGGGTCGAACAGGAAGTTGGGTACGAAGAACAGGCTGAGCCCCTTGGTGCCCGGACCCGCCCCTTCAGGCCGAGCCAGCACCAGGTGGAAGACGTTCTCTGCGGTGTCACCGACGTCGCCGCCGGAGATGAAGCGCTTCACGCCCTCGATGTGCCAGGTGCCGTCCTCCTGCGCGATGGCCTTCGCCCGGCCGGCGCCGACGTCGGAGCCGGCGTCGGGCTCGGTCAGCACCATGGTCCCCGCCCAGCCCTTGTCCATCGCCTTCTGCGCCCAGCGCTGCTGCTCCTCGGTGCCGACCTCGGCCAGCGTGTGCGCCATCGCGGGCCCGAGGCCGTAGAGGAAGGTCGCCGACGGGTTCGCGCTGATGAGCATCTCCTGGATCGCCCACACCAGCGCCGCCGGGGCCGGCGTCCCACCGGCCCGCTCGTCCAGGCCCAGACGCCACCACTCGGCTTCCTTGACCACCCGCACGGTCTTGGCCAGGTCCTCGGACACCGTGATCCGGTGCTCGTCGGGTAGGAACACCGGCGGGTTGCGGTCGGCTTCGACAAACGTCTCCGCGACAACACCTTCGGCAAGCTTCGAGACTTCGTCGAGCATCGAACGCGCCGTATCGCTATCGAGGTCGCCGTAGCCCCCGTGTCCAGGGCTGCGCCCACTGGCAGCACTTCGAACAGATTGAATTCGATATCGCGCAGGTTGGCGATGTAGTGGCTCACACACAAAGGATTGGCGCCGGTGAAAACGTACGCAACCGTAGGTTCTGCCAACCTACGGTTGCGTAGCCGAAGGGTCCGAGGTCACGGCATTACGTGACCTGCATCACAACGCGCGTGCGGGTCAGAGCTGGACGATGACGCTCTTGTTCTTCAGGTAGGCCTCGAGGCCTTCGCGGCCGAATTCCTGACCCCAGCCGGACTGCTTGTAGCCGCCGAAGGGCAGGTCATGGTCAAAGACCAACTGGCAGTTGACCTGAACACTGCCTGCCTGGAGGCGCTTGACGATGCGGTGCGCCCGGCTGACGTTGGTGGTCCATGCCGTGGCGGCCAGACCGTAGCTGGTGTCGTTGGCCATGGCGACGGCCTCGTCCTCGGTGTCGAACGGCAGGATGCTCACCACCGGCCCGAAGATCTCCTGCTGGTAGAGGCGCATGCCGGGGTCGACGTTGGTCAGCACGGTCGGGTGCACGAAGTAGCCCTTGCGATCCAGCCGGTAGCCACCGGCGACGATCTCGACGCCGTCGTTCCTGCCTTCATCGATGAAGCCCAGGACCCGGTTCAGCTGTTTGGCACTGATCAGCGGGCCGCTCATGACGCCCTCTTCCTCCGGCCCGCCGTACTTCATGAAGTTGGCGACGTTCGCGATGCCCTCGACCACCTGGTCGTAGACGCCGCGCTGCACGAAAATCCTTGAGCCGCAGACGCATCCCTGGCCGGAATGGATGAAGATGCCCATCGCCGCACCGAAGATGGCCTTGTCCAGGTCGGCGTCGTCGAAGATCAGCACCGGCGACTTGCCGCCGAGTTCCAGCATGACCTTCTTCAGGTTGCCCGCCGAGGCTTTGACGATCTCCTTGCCGACTTCGGTCGAACCCGTGAAGGCGACCTTCTCGACGTCGGGATGCGCGCTGATGGCGGCGCCCGCCGTGTGGCCGTACCCGGTGATCAGGTTGATGACGCCTTCGGGCACGCCGGCCTCGTGGATCAGCCGGTCCAGCAGCAGCGCCGAAAGGGGCGTCTCCTCAGCCGGTTTCACCAGGCTGCTGCAACCCGCGGCCAGTGCAGGGGCGATCTTGGCGCAGGCGTTGAAGATCGGTCCGTTCCACGGGAAGATCAGGCCGACGACGCCGTCGGGCTCACGCAGCGTGTAGCCGTGCTGATCGACATACGCGTCCGAGGCGATGCCGCTGGTGCGGATGTCATAGGCGGTCCCGTTGATCTTCGAACACCAGCCGGCGTAGTAGCGGAAGAACTCGGCACAGGTCGGAACCACCAGTTCGGACTGCATCTTCATCATTCCGGTGTTGGCCGAGTCGATCGCCGCGAACTCAGCCGCATGCTCGTCGATGAGGTCGGCGATGCGCCACAGGATCTTGGCACGCTCGCGCCCCGGCAGGCCGGACCAGACGCCGGACTCGAAGGATGACTTGGCCCGGGCGACGGCCTCGTCGACGAACTCAGGGCCGCAATCGGTGAACTCGCCGATCTGCTCCTCACTGACCGGATCGATGATCGGGATGAGCTCACCCGTGCCGGGGCGCTTCTGGATGTCCTCCAAAACGGACTGCAGCGTCATCGCGTGCCTCTCAAGGTTCATCAGCGCGCCCCGGGGTGGGCGTGCAACAAATGCTGTGCAGTTGCTTAGCATTGCTTTTGGCAGGTCGTCAAGAGTCGCTCGCGTCGGCGGTTTGTCTGGAAAGATCGGGATCGTGTCTGCCTACCACGACTACACCTCCCCTGACCTGGCACGCAGCGCCCTGGTGCTGATCGACGTGCAGAACGATTTCGTCGCGGGCCCGTCGACTGTCGACGGCACCGCCGAACGGCTGCCCGCGATGGCGCGATTACTCGACGCGTTCCGCACCGCGCACCGGCCGATCGTGCACATCGTGCGGCTGTATGTCCCCGGCGGCAGCGACGTCGACCCACCGCGCCGGGCCGCCATCGAGTCCGGCCGGCAGATCGCCGCACCCCACACCGACGGTGCCGCGGTGCCCACCGAGCTGCTGGCACATCCCCTGGACTACGACTCACTGCTCGCCGGCGGCGTCCAGCACGTCGCGGCCAACGAGGTCGTCATGTTCAAGCCACGGTGGTCGGCGTTCTACCGCACCTCGCTCGACGAGCACCTGCGCGACCTGGCGGCGAATACCGTCGTGGTGGCGGGCTGCAATCTGCCGAACTGTCCCCGCGCCACCCTGTTCGACGCCTCCGAGCGCGACTACCGCGCCGCGCTGGTCACCGACGCCACCTCCCAGGTGACTCCCGAGCGGCTCGCCGACCTGGCGCTCATCGGCGTCAAGACACTGACGACAGCCGAGGTCGAACAGTTCTTCCAGGCCACTGCAAGCCCACAGGAACCCCAGTGAAGAATTCACGGGGTGAGACCGCACAGTAAGACGCGCCCCTGACCGCCCTCGCGATCACCGCGGTGCTGCTGGCCGGCATGGCCGCGGGTGTGATCAATGCCGTGGTCGGCTCCGGCAGCCTGATCACCTTTCCCGTCCTGATGGCCGTCGGGTACCCCCGCTGGTCGCCAACATGTCCAACTCCGTCGGGCTGGTCCCGGGCAACTTCACCGGCGCCTACGGCTACCGGCACGAGCTCGGCGGCCAGGGTCCCCGCATCCTCCGCCTCGGCGTGGTCTCGCTGGCCGGAGCGATAGTCGGTGCGGTGCTGCTGCTCAAACTTCCGCCCGGCGCATTCACCGCGGTGGTGCCCTGGCTGATCCTGCTCGCCGGCGTGCTGGTGTTGGTACAGCCGTTGTTGCGCCGCGCACTGGATGCGCGGCGCGGCGCGCCGCGGTCCACCGACCACGCCGCGCCGCTGTACGCGGGAGTGTTCGGATGCGCGGTGTACGGCGGCTATTTCGGTGCGGCCCAAGGCATCATCATGATGGCCCTGTTCGGGTTGTTCGTGTCCGAAGATCTGCAACGCCTCAACGGCGTCAAGAACATCTCTGTGGGACTGGTCAATTCGGTTGCGGCCATCATCTTCATCGTTGTCGGCCAGGTGGCGTGGTTACCGGCGCTGCTACTGGCCGTCGGCTCGACGATCGGCGGCTACATCGGGGCGAAGATCGGACGTCGCCTGCCACCCAACGCCTTACGTGCCTGCATCGTCGTGGTCAGCGTCGTCGCGTTCACCGTCATGATGCTCCGGTAGCCGTCACACCACGTAGGACAGCACGAAGACGCCAACCGAGAGACCCAGCATACCAAGGCAATTGAGCCAGAATTCCTGCTTGAGAAAGTTCGCACGGTAATGCGCGTAGGCCGCGCACAGGAAGTAGACGATCACCCCGACATTGGCCGCCACCCCGATGCCGGGATACTTCAGCCCGGCCAGCAGGCCCGCCACAGCCAGCAGTTTGACGACGATCAGCACCCACCACCAATCCTCCGGAAGGCGCACGCCCCCAAGGCATCCGCGGATGAATTGCGGCGGACGGATCGACATCAAGGCATCGCCGAAAAGTACCGCCGCCAAGATCGCGGTGGGCCACCAGTAGTGCGGAATTCCGGTCACTGCTCTTCTCCTTGTGTTGAATCGTGGATGACGCAACGGACGACGTCGCGTAGTTGGTCGGGCACCGAAGCACCGCCCGCGGCGTGATTGCCACCGGTCATGACGATGCCGAGGTAGGCGAAGTAGACAACCCGGGCCGCACGCTCCGCGGCAACATCGGGCAGGCCGGCGCGCGCCAGCACATCCTGCAGTTCGGTGACGAGTGCGACGGCGAGGTCACGGAAGATCGCCGACTCATGGCTACCGCGGACGATGATCGACGAGTACTGCCGCGACAACGCAGGATCCTCGGCGAAGTACCGGAGAAACGGTGCGAGTAACCCGATCACGGCATCGACCGCGCCCCCGGGGGTCAACGAATCCCGTGATTCCCCGCCGGTTTGACGATCACGGTGCACGGCGGCGATCCACTCGTCGAACACCTCGATCAGCAGACCGTCCTTGTCCCCGACGCCCATCACCGTGCCGGTGCTGACACCGGCATCGGTGGCGATCTGACGGACGGTCGTCGCGGCGAAACCCTGTTGACGGAAAAGCCGTTCGGCCGACGACAACACTTTCGCTCGAGTCTCGTCTCGCGCCGCAGCCCGTGACTGAACGTGTTCAGTGAACATGTTCAAATGATGCGGTACGGCCACCTGGACGTCAAGTCGAGTCACGCAACGGCCGCGTGATCCGACGTGCGAATGGCGCCGAGACGCAACCAACACGGAACGCCATCGCCGAATTCGTTGCCGCAAACACGAAATAACCGACTTTTGGTATGTCACGATTTCAACGCGCCGAGCGCAGCTAACGGGCGGACGAGATGCCGGTGTGTCAGCATGGACCGGTGAGGCCAAGCACAAGCAGAAGCCGAATCAGAAGTCTGGCCGCAATCCTGGTGGTACCACCAGGATTGCTCTCCGCGGCCCTACTGCCGACAGCACACGCAGCCGATTGCCCCGACGCCCAAGTCATCTTCGCTCGAGGCACCGATGAGGCACCGGGACCCGGCGGGGTCGGGACGGCGTTCATCAATTCTCTACGCACCGCCATCAGCCCGAAAACCCTTGACGTGTATGCCGTCGACTACCCCGCGACCACCGATTTCCCCACTGCCGTCGACGGCATTCGTGACGCCCGCCGGCAGGTCGTGACGACCGCCGCGGCCTGTCCCCGGACCAAGATCGTGCTCGGCGGATTCTCGCAGGGCGCCGCGGTTGCGGGCTTCGTCACCGCGGGCACCATTCCCGACGGAATCTCCGCCGCCGAAGTGCCGGCTCCCATGCCACCGGACGTCGCGGATCACGTTGCGGCCGTTGCCTTGTTCGGCAAGCCCTCCCCACGGTTCATGCGCGCCATCGGCTCCCCCGCCGTCACGGTCGGCCCGGTGTACCAACCCAAAACCAACGACATCTGCGCCCCCAACGACCTGGTGTGCGACGCGCACGGCTCGAGCTTCGACGCCCACAACAGTTACGTGGACGGCGGATTGGTCACCCAGGGCGTCAACTTCGCGGTGAGCCAACTGCAGGCAGGGTGGGCGGCCGATGCACTGGCCGGCCCCGCACCGTGGTCATCGACGACGGTGCAGGCCGCCGATCAGGCCGGGCGCGGTCCGTCCGTGCCCGCGGGGACCCCGCCGAGCACCGCGGCGCCGGCCCACATGCCGGCAAGCGCGCCGTGGCTCCCGGGACCGGAGCAGCCGGCCACGGCACCGGAAGCAGCACCAGCTCCGTAGCCGTTACCGGAACTGCAGGCCCCGGCGCCGCACCCACCAATCGGCAAACACCGTCCCGGCTATCCACACGACGACCGCGATGCCAAGGTGCACAGCACTTTTGGTGTCACGCCCAAGGACGGGACCGAAGACGTGGGCCACGGCGGTCGGTAGCGCCCGCCACAGTTCACGGTGTTCGATGCCGCCGACCGGGTCGGCGACGAAATACAGGGCGTAAGGCAGCGCCAGCGACGACAGCCAGAGCGCGATACGGCGTCGGTCGTGGCGCTGGCCCCACCGCTGCACCAGTGGTACTTCAGCAACCGGCAGCAAGACCGACACCGCGTTGCCCACGCCCAGCCAGGATACGATCGGCACCGCGACATTCGGGATCGTCACACCGAGCCGGGCCGCACCCTCCAACCAGACGGTGAGCACGGCAGCGGCCGCAAGCGTCGGAAGTCCGACGAGAATCAGCAGCGCCAGGTTCTTGTGCAGCAATATCCGCCATGGCGCCACCGAATCGCCCAGCCTCTGCTGGACCCGATCATGGTCGGCGCCAAGCATATTGGTCGTCGTGGTATCCGCGAGCACGAACGAGGAGAAGTAGGTGCCGACGAGGATCACCCAATCGTGGTGATGCCGTCCCCCGGTGGTCAACGGCTGTACGGCGAGCCACAGCAGCGCGAGCACGACGTTGGCCGCCGCGCCCAGCAGCCAGCTGCGCGGCGGGGTGAACGCCCACCGCACTTCCGACCACACTGCCGGCAACATCGTCCATCTCCACCGTCAACGCCCCGTCCGCCGCGGAGTGCGTGCGACGATACCGGCACCACACGTTGCGGTTCCTGTGAGCGCAGTGCCGCCGACACAGATCCGAATGGGAGCGCATGGCGGAACCGCACGGCACCGATCCCAGTGCCCACATTCAGCTGATCGTCGACCTGCTGGCCCGATCACTGAATCGCGCGGTGCTGCTGGACGACACGGCGATGACGCCGATGACGTTCAGCCGCCAGCTGGGGACCGTCGACGACGTGCGGATGCACAGCCTCCTCGAGCGCGCGACGAAACCCGAAGTCATAGCCGAACTTCAGGCCCTCGGCATCGACGACGCCGACCCGGGCGTCGCGATCCCGCCGCTGCCCCGGTACGGCATGGTGGCGCGGTACTGCGTGCCGGTGCGGTCAGCCGCCGCGCACTTCGGCTACTTGTGGGTGATCGACCCGGAGCAGTCACTGAGCACAGCCGAGCGTGCCCTGGCGGACCAGGCCGGGGCCGATCTGGTGGCGATCCTGGACCGGCGCCACACCACCGAGCGTGCCGTCGAGTCCGCGCGTCAGGCCCTCCTGACCCGCCTGTTGTCGGCCGGTGTCGACGAGCCCCTCGACGCGGTGCTGCGCGAGTTCGGTGCCCACGACATGGCGCAGCCGGACAGCCTGCTCACCGTCTTCGCGTTCGTCCCGTCCGGGGACGCCGCGGAGACCGAGCAGCGCCTCATCGCACTGCGACTGCGGCTGTCCGCTGTCGAACGGACGCACACCTGGTTCGTCCTACCGGGCCATCCCGTGAGTGTCTTCGCCTTCTGCCCCGCACATGTACGGGTCCCGCCTCAGCGACTCGCCGAGACCGTGACCTCGTCGATCCAGGCCATCTTCGACGACGCGCCGGCCATCGGATGGTCCGGTACCCGGCTGCCCCTGGCCCAGGCCGCCCGAGCATTTCGGGACGCCCGGCTGGCCCGCGCCCTGGCCGCCGCGGGCGCTGGTCCGGCCGGGGCGGCGCTGGACTGGACCGCGGCCGGGTCGTGGCGTGCGGTCGCTCTGCTCGCCGACAGCCTCGCCGACGCTCCCCACCAACTCGACGCCCTGATTCATCCCGGCATCGCCGCACTCTTGGCCGAGGGTCGCGAAGACCTGATCCAGACGCTCGAGGCCTATTTGTCCTCGGGCGGCGATGCCCGGCGCGCGGCCGACACCATGCACCTGCATCGCTCGACGCTGTACTACCGGCTGGAGAAGATAACCCAGGCGCTCGGTGGCGACGTCGCCGACCTCACCGACGGTGAGGCCCGATTCGATCTCATGCTCAGCATTCGGCTGGCCCGGCTGCGTCGCCGCTGACATCGGGCGCCGACGGCCTTGCGACAGCTGTCGGAAGAACGGCCGGATGTTGCGACAAGCTCGCGCCCGTTCAGCCCACGCGTGCCCTGTCGCGCGGCTTAGTATTCGCACACGCCAAAACGTGGTGCAGCTCACATTCTTCGTGGGGCGTGGGCTGAAGACGCCCTGACACTGCCGTCAGGACAGCGCGAAGGAGACGACGTGAGTGGGACACCCACCCTCAACAAGGCGCTGAGTCAGCGCCAGCTGTCAATGATCGCGATCGGCGGCGTGATCGGTGCCGGACTGTTCGTCGGCTCAGGTGTGGTCATCAAGGACACCGGGCCGGGCACGTTCATCACCTATGCGCTGGCCGGCGTGCTGATCATCATGGTCATGCGCATGCTCGCCGAAATGGCGGTGGCCAACCCGTCAACCGGCTCGTTCGCCGACTATGCCCGCAACGCCTTGGGCAACTGGGCCGGCTTCTCAATCGGCTGGTTGTACTGGTACTTCTGGGTGATCGTGGTCGGCTTCGAGGCAATTGCCGGAGCCAAGATCATCAAATACTGGCTGCCCTCGGCGCCGATATGGCTGACCGCCCTTCTGCTGCTGCTCGCCATGACGGCGACGAATCTGTTCTCGGTGTCCTCGTTCGGCGAGTTCGAGTTCTGGTTCGCCAGCATCAAAGTCGCGGCGATCATCGTGTTCATCGGATTGGGCTCGTGCTTCGTGCTCGGTCTATGGCCGCACAAGTCCATGGATTTCTCCAACCTCACCGCCCACGGCGGGTTCTTCCCACTGGGCTCATCCGCGGTCACCGTCGGTGTCGTCACCGTGATCTTCTCCATGGTGGGTGCCGAGATCGCGACCATCGCCGCCGCCGAATCCACCGACCCCGAGCGCGCCGTCGCCAAGGCCGCCAACTCGGTCATCATGCGCATCGCGGTCTTCTTCGTCGGCTCGGCGTTCCTGCTGGTGACCATCCTGCCGTGGAACGGCAAGCAGCTCGCCGCGTCGCCGTTCGTGTCGGCCTTCACCGCGATGGGCATTCCCTACGCCGACCACATCATGAACGCGGTCGTCCTGACCGCCGTGCTGAGCTGCCTGAATTCGGGCATGTACACCGCTTCGCGCATGCTGTTCGTGCTGGCCGCCCGCCGTGAGGCGCCCGCCCAGCTCGTCTCCGTAACCCGCCGCGGCGTTCCGGCCGCCGCCATTCTCACGTCATCGGTCATCGGGTTCCTGGGCGTCATCGCCTCGGCCTTCTCGCCCGATTTCATCTTCAAGTTTTTGCTCGATTCCAGCGGTGCGGTCATTCTCTTCGTCTACCTGCTGATCGCGATTTCCCAGATCGTGCTGCGGTACCGCAATGGTGGCGACAAACTCAAAGTGAAAATGTGGCTGTTCCCCGTGTTGTCGATCATCACGGCCATCGCAATGACCGCGATCCTGGTACAGATGTTCGTCCAGGGCGGAGACAACAGAAGGGCCCTGACGCTGAGCCTGCTGTCCTGGGCAGTGGTGATCGGCCTGTTCCTGGCCAACCGCTGGTTCAACTCCCGCCGGCCCGTGCCGGAAGCCGTCACCGCGACCGAACGGCCGCACCGGGTATTGGTGCTGGCCAACGAAACCGTCGGTTCTCAGGAGCTGCTCGACGAACTGCGCTCGATCGGCGCCGACAATGCCACCATCTATCACGTCGTCGTACCCGCCAGCCCGATCGAGACCGGCGCTGCCGCGTCGCACAGCCCGCTGGATGTGTGGGAAGCCACGAAAGTCCTTGCCCAGCAACGCCTTGACCAGACGCTGGCCGCGTTGCACTCGGCGAATCTGGAGGCTGACGGCAAGCTGGGCGACTATCGACCGCTGCGTGCCTTGGCAAGCGCCGTCGCCGAATTCGAACCGGACCAGATCGTCATCGCTACGGAGCCGCCGGAGCAGTCGATCTGGCACCGCTTCGACGTGGTCGACCGCGCCCGGTCCGAATACCACGTCCCGGTGACCAATGTGATCGCGATGGCGCCCGCCGAGGAGCCCGTCGCGTGACGATCATCGCCGGGTTCAGTGCATCCCGGCACGGCAGCGCCCCGATCAACCTCGCCGTGCAGATCGCGAAGACCACGGGCGAGAAGGTCATCGCGGCAGCAGTTCTCGAGCGCTCGTGGCCGCCACGCAACGATCCCGTCGAGGATGAGTACCTACGACATGTGAAGGCGCAGACATCTCAGTCCTTGCAGGCCGTCGTCGACGGCTTGCCCGGACGCCCGGACGTCCCGACACTGGTCCACGAATCCGGCTCCATCCCAACGGGTTTGCTCGAGCTGGCGCAAGAGTTTCAGGCCCGCGCCGTGGTGCTCGGGTCGTCGTCGTCCGGCCTGCTGGGACGGGTGGCGCTCGGCAGCGTGACAGAGCGGCTGGTACACACCGCGCAGGTGCCGGTAGCGATCGCGCCGCGCGGATATGCCTTCAGCCACGAGCCGATCCGTCGGCTCACCGCGGCCTACGGCGGTGAGGCCGACACCAACGGTTTGATCCGGGCGGCCGCGGAGCTGTCCCAGGACTGGAATGCCCGGCTGCGGATCGTGGCGTTCACCGTGCGGCCCGCGTGGGCGTTCGGTGGGCCCTCACTCGAGGTGGGTGCCGAGGACATGGTGGTCGCGCAGTGGTCGAAGCGCACGGCCGACGAAGTCACCAAGCAGCTCAACAAGGTTCGTGAATGCCTGGCGGTACCCGACGTCGACATGGTCGTCAGCAGCGGGCGGGATTGGCAGCAGGCCGTGGAGAACACGGGCTGGGCATCCGGTGATGTGCTGCTGCTCGGATCGGGCGCGGCCGGACAGTCGGCGCGGGTGTTCCTCGGATCGGCAGCGGCGAAGATTCTGCGTCACTCACCGGTTCCGGTGATGATCATGCCCCGCGCCTGAGTTCGCCGGCCGAGCGACCAACTACTGCACTCGCTTCTCGAAAGCGACTGCAATAGTTGGCCTTTCAGCGTCGGCGCCTAACTCTTGCCGTAGGGAGCCGCCTTGACCACCGGGCTGGCCGAGGGCGTCATCGGCACGGTCGGCGGGGCCGTGGACGTCGTGGTGGCGCCCCCATCGATCCGCGGAGCCAGTGGCTGTTGTTCAGCGGCAGCAACGGCGGCGGCACCCATGGCGACCACGGCAGTGGCGCCGATCACGGCTGCTATGCGACGGACCTTGGCGGCGTTGTTCAGACGTGCAGGCGACATCAATTTCCTCAATGTGTTTGTTGCTGTGCTGGATTGGCGCCCGCGGCCACCAGCCACTGCACCGCCGATCGCCTTGTCCGCAGTCTGGGGCGACGCGGAGCGTGAGTGGCTCTGGCCAACAACAAGCAATCGGTTGACGGGAAATCTGCCGTGAAGCACCCGCGACGTCAACAGCCGGCCGAAATGTTGAGCAGACTGCTCAAAGTGTGATGCGGGTCACTGTGATCCACGCATCATTTTGACCGGTTACGCACCAGTACAGGATTGGAGTCGAGAGGTGTCGCCGATGCCGATCCGGGGTAAGGACCGACGGTGCGACACAGATACCGGGCAGGTTTGCCATGAGGTTGCGGCATAGCGACATCACGTCGCCCGGGATCACCCGGAAACGGCGCGGCACGGGATTCTCGTACTACGACCCCGCTGGCGTACGGGTCACCGACGCGGCCGCCCTGGAACGGATCCAACAACTGGTGATCCCCCCGGCATGGCGAAAAGTCTGGATCAGCCCGCACCGGAACGGGCATATCCAGGCGGTGGGCACGGATGCCGCCGGACGCCGGCAGTATCTCTATCACGCTGTGTGGCAACAGGAGCGTACCGAGGAGAAGTTCGACCGCGTCCTGCAGCTGTCGTCGCTGCTGCCCGAGTGGCGCCGCCAGATTGCCGCCGAGCTCTCCGGCCGCGGCCTCCACCGCGACCGCGTGCTCGCACTGGCCCTGCACCTGATCGACCGCGGGTTCTTTCGTGCCGGCGGCGAGGAGTACGCCCAGGACAACGCTTCCTGCGGACTGGCCACGCTGCGCTGCGAGCACATCGAGGTGCGGACCGGGACGGTGATATTCGACTATCCGGCCAAAAGTGGCGTGCGGCGCCATCTGGAACTGGCAGACCCACAGGTGGTCCGCGCGGTCCGCGCACTGCGCCGGGGTCAGGGGCCGAGCGAACGATTCTTGTGGTGCCGCACCGAGTCCGGTCGCGCAGAGCTGCATGCCGAAGACCTGAACGCCAGATTCAAGGAGCTCGTCGGTGCCGACTACAGCGTCAAGGATCTACGGACCTGGCACGGTACGGTGCTGGCCGCCATCGGATTCGCCGGCGCCGCAGCGCCGGACACGAAAACCGCCATCCGGCGGGCGCGGAGTTCGGTGTTCCGCGAAGTGGCCGACCAGCTCGGCAATACCCCGGCAGTGGCCCGTGGTTCGTATGTCGATCCTCGCGTGGTGACGGCGTACGAGAAGGGTTCCACCATCGCCGCGGCCGTCAGCCGGGCGGAGAAACAGCGCAACGACACTGCGGCTCAGGCGATCCTGGAAAAGGCCACTCGCGCACTCATCCGTCGCGCCTGATTCACAACAAGTTTCGCGCCTTCGCTCGACATTCGTCAGCTGTCCGTTGCTCGCGGTCGAACAGCAGACCGAACGTGAAGCCGTTCTCACCGGCGGTCGATGCGCTCGCCAAGGCCATGCGGTACAGCAAATCCGACGCGACCACGGTGTCCTGATGATCACCCAGGATCGATTGGAACCGCTTGTATTGCTTGGCTGTTCGTTTCGTCTGCTTCGATCCGCCGAGGTCCGTACAGAGCTCGGCGGCATATCGTGCCCGCTTCGCCGCCTTTCGCGCACGATGCAGCATCGTGTCGTCACGGCCGTCAGTGACAAGCGCCGCGGTCAGGCGCCGGTCGGCTTTCCGCTGCGCCTTGCGCGCCCGCTTGACCAGTTTGGTGGCGCTGGCCTCGGGCGCCACGGGAGGTGCAGTGCGCCAGGCCCGCAGCGCTGACATGATCGCCAGGTAGCGCGGCGAGTCCATGGCCTCGGTGACGCGGACTCGTGCGGGAAGCTCGATGGCTTGCAGGTCGTTGCGCACACGAGCCCGCACCGGACCCAGGACCAATTTCTCGGGCAACTGGTCGAGCGCCGTCGTCAACCTGCGCTGCTGGACCTGGCAATCGCGGACCTCACCGAGCAGCCCCGCGAACCAGCGCAGATCCTCGTCGAGCTGGCCAACGGCACGCTGGTCCAGCAGCTTTCCGAACACCCGCAGCGTGCTGCGTAGCCGCCTGATCGCCACGCGCGTGTCGTGGATGGGATCCCGTTCCCGCCGTAGCCCGATGTCCCCCAGGACGATCTGGTCGATCTGGGTGCTCAGATACCGATGCAACGCGCGCGTCGCAGGCGACACGGGCTCGGCCGTGGGCAGCAAGGGCAGGACGTGAGCGAGCTTCGACTGATGGCGAGAGGGCCGGGCACCTGCGGCCGTGAGCCGCTTGGCCAGACGCCGGGGCACAGCCGAGGTGTGGGGCCCCAGTTCGACCTCCACCTCGCGCCACGCCAGCAGTCGCTCGTTGGACCAGGCTCGCACCGAGTCATCGGCGATCTCCGCATAGAGTTCGCCGGCTCCGGTCGTCCGGATCCGGTAGCGGTTCCTGACGGTGTGGATCGTCGCGACACTCGACAGGCCCTTTCCCAGGCTCAACCCCGTGAGGAGCGCTCGCGCCGAGTCAGGCAGGTCATCCGTCGGCGGCCAGTGCAGTTCGATGCGGCCGTCGGCCGCCGGGACCTTCACCTGCCACCCCGTGTCATCGTCGCCGACACGGCGACGAAGCACCACACCGTGCGCTTGCAAGTCACGGTCCGCGGTGTCGTAGTAGTCGCTGGTCAGATCGACGGTGTCATGCTCAACCTCGGCGCCCGAGACGATGCCCTGGAGATCCGGCAGTTGAAACCGATCATCGACGTCCCACTTGCCTTCACGTTCGAGTACGTCGTGCATATGGGAGGCATTGCCCCACCGTCACGCGATCAAACCACCTGCATATCTGTCCCGTGCGGCTGAACCGGATGGCGGTAGCAGCGGACTTCAGTCCGTGCTGGGACCGGCCCACCGAAACGGCGTCTTGAGCGCAATCACTCGCTCTGCCTTGTCATACCAACCTTGCGGCGCGTGCTGGCCGGTGTGCAGATAGCACTGAACGCGGACTTCCGGGCTACCCGGGGTGAATGTCAGCAGTCGGCTCAGCGGCAGCGTCGTGATCGGCATGTGATGCCGGCTCAGTGAGGCCACATTGAGAAACCATGTCCCCCAGCGTTGTTCGATATGGCTCTTGCCGCCGAAATTGTCGTCGGGGTGAGTGTGCGTGTGCCCCGCGATCCACAGTTGTACCCGGCCGGGATGCTCAGCCAAAAACTGCTCGAATGCGCCGGAATCCGGCTGACTGTCCACCCAGTACAGATACGATGCACCTTGCGGCGTGCCCTCGGAAAACGGCCGGTGGTAGTGCTCGAGCAGGCGACCGTCCGCGTCGCGGCGGACGCCCTCCCACTCTCCAGAGGCCACCGTGGTGTCCTTGAGCACGTAGTGATGCACCGTGATGATGACCGAATCCGGATTGGCCAGCACCATGCGCTTCCACCATTCGAATGTCGCGCCGCTGACGACTCCCCCCGGGTTACCGCCCAACGTTCCGCGGCCCACGCTCTGCGTCGGTTCATTGCGGTCACTCAGCATGAGGAACAGCAGGTTGCCCACCCGGAACGAGTAGTGGTGCCAAGTCCCGTCTACCGGAAACGGTCGAAGCGCGGAATCAACACCGGAAAACTCGGTGTGCCGGCCGAGCGGGTCGATCCACTTCTGCCACCACCAGGCCTCGGGTTCATCCAGGCCGCTGCGGTCGTGGTTGCCGCACACGCTGTAGATGTCTTCGCGCCGGTGGCGACGCAGGCTTCCGAACTGCCGCCGCAGCTCGAGGCCCTCCGCGTCGTCCGGCAGGTGGTGATGGGCACCGGACATGTCTCCGACGTCGACCGCGATGTCCCAGTCGAATGCCGCTCCACCGTCGGACCCGCCGTACTCTGATTGCGAAATCGCCTCTGCCAGACTGGCTCTACCGAACCGCCGATCGGTACCCACATGCGCGTCGCCGAACGCCCAGAGGCGGAACGGGTGCACCCGATCGGTCACGCGAGGTCACCGTCGACCAGGCCCCAATACCGACGGATTTGGCGGTCCGCCGCACCGAACACCGAGTCGACGACGATGCCGATCACCAGAACGACAATCATCACCGAGATCGCCAGCGGCATGTCGCTCATGTTCTGCGCGTTCTCCAGTAGGACCCCGATCGATGCGGTCCCGGCGACCATCACCACCAGTTCCCCCGCCATGAGGCTGCGCCATGCGAACGCCCAGCCCTGCCGCAATCCACTGACGAAGGTCGGCAGCGACGCCGGCAGAATGACGTGCCGGTATAACGCAAACCGCCGCAATCCCATGGTCTTTGCCGCCCGCAACTGCAGTGGCGGAATGTGATCGGTTCCGGCGATGACCCCGAGGGCGACCGATGGCGCCGCGCCGATGACAATGACGAACAGGATGGCAGAGGTGTTCAAGCCGAAGAAGATGATCGCAAAGGGAAACCACGCGATCGCCGGCATGGTCTGCAGACCAGCGATCAGCGAACCGAAAGTACTGCGCAGCAGTTTGTTTCGAGACAGGATGCCACCGAGGAGGGTACCGATGAGCAGGGACAGCCCGAAACCGATGATCGCCCTCCCCATCGTCGTCGAAACCGCCTCCCACAACACCGCATCGTGCAGCTGACGCCACAGGGCGGCACCGACTTCCGCGGGGCCGGGAAAGACCACGGACGATTTCCAGCCGCTCAGATGAACCAGCTGCCACGCCCCCAAAACCACCAGCACTGCCAGTACTTTCGCCCACACCGACGCCAGCACCGGCCGCAGCCGAATTGCGTTCTCACGTGACGACCTGGATGGCGCGGTCACTCCGCTACTGACCACGATGACCGTTGCCTTCCTCGTGCAGCCGTGCGGTGACGTGTGCTGCCAACTCCGCGACGTCTGTGGTGTTGATCTGACGCGGCCGGGACACGGGCACGTAGAACTCTTCGGCGACGCGGCCCGGCCGAGCTCCCAAGAGAATCACCCGGTCAGCCAGCCGCACTGCCTCCCGTACGTTGTGGGTCACGAAAACAACTGTCAGTCCCCGTGATTCGACGATGCGCTCGAGTTCCTCGTGCAGCAGGTCACGGGTCAGCGCATCCAGCGCACCGAAGGGCTCGTCCATCAGCAGCACGTCGGCGTCCTGAGCGAGCGCGCGGGCCAGGGCAACCCGCTGTCGCATTCCGCCGGACAACTGATGCGGACGCTTGTCGGCGAACTCACTCAGTCCGACCGTCGCCAACAGCCGCGCCACGCGCTCGCGACGCACGCCACGCGGTACCGCGCGCGCCTTCAGCGCCAGCTCGACATTGGCTGCCGCGGTCAGCCAAGGGAACAGTGCCGGTTCCTGGAACATGAGTGCGACGCGGCGCCCGAAGCTGTCGATCGATCCCGTTGACGGTGCGTCCAGTCCGGCGATGATCGACAGCAACGTGCTCTTGCCGCAGCCGGAACTGCCCACCAGACAGACGAATTCACCTTCTGCGACGGTCACGTCGATGGGGTCCAGGGCGGCTACCGCGGCAGGGCCTTTTCCGTAGCGCTTGGTCACGCCGACCAGTTTCAATGCCGGCTGCGGTACCGGAGGTGACGTTGGCACGGTCACGACGAACTCTCCGGGCTGGGCGCAGCGGGTCACGCGGCGACCGCCGGCTTCCCCGAAGCGGAGAGCACCGCGTTGAGCGGGGCCGGATCGAACAGCCCGTTGATGTCGAGCGGTTTCAACAAGCCGATCGCCACGGCCTTGCTCACCTGGTCACGCAATGACGCGATCCCGGGATCGTTGGTGAACGTGGTCTCCTTGAACGACTCTGCCAGAACCTCCGGATCCAGCCCCTTGCCAAGGGCTTTCGCAAGAGCGGCGTTGGCGGACTGCGCGGCGGCCTTCGGGTCGGCGGAAATCTTGTCGTTGGCCTGAACCTGACCACGCAGTAGCCCCGATACCGCGTCGGGATGTGCGGCGAGGAAGTCCTGGCGCATGACCAGCACGGTGATGGTGTTCGGATCCGACCACAGCCGCACACCACCCGCCCTGATCATCTGCACATCGAATGGCGCGGAATCCAGGGCACCGGCGATCTGCTTGCTGACGAACTGTTGCACAATCGCCGATTCGGGGTTGGTCGGCTTGACCGAAACGTCGCCCCCACCTTGGGTATCGGTCTTCAATCCGTTCTTCGACAGCCAGTCTCGGAGACTGACGTCCTGCGTGCCGCCAAGCGCCGGGTCAGCCACCGTCTTGCCCCGGAGATCCTGCGCTGAGGTGATGTCCGGTTGCACCACAAACGACGTCCCGCCGCTGGCGGCGCCCGAAATGATCTTGATGGCGGTACCGTTCGATTTCTGCCAGGCGTTGAACGCGGGATTGGGTCCGACGTATGCGGCGTCGAGATGACCCGACAGCAGCGCTGTGATCTCCTCGGTTCCGGTGCTGAAGGGTTGCGCGGTGAGCGTGACCCCGGGCCCGAGTTGCTGGGCGAACAACCCGTCATTGACGCCGACGAGCGCCGGGGCGTGCGTGACGCGAGTCAGATAGCCGAGCCGCAACGGCACAGGTGAAGACGACGCGGGCGTGGTCGATGGCGCGCACCCGACCACCCCGGCGATGGCTGCGATCGCGGCGCCGGACGCGATCAGCTTGGTGAAATATCGATGAGAGAGCACGGTCTTGTTCCTTGGTGTCGGTCGAGCAGGGCGAGATGCGCAGAGTCAGGCCGGCTCGGGACATCGCGTCTGACTGCTCGAACGAGTCACGAACAAGGGACTGGTCCACACTTGGTGGCCATCCGACTGGGTGGCGCGCACGTACGCCGCGCTGGCGCCGTGCGGCAGATCGAGGACGAGGTCGCCGGTCACCGTCGTGGGCAGCGCGGAGAACTCCGCCACGCGTTCGGCACGCACTCGTAGGTTCAGGCCCCCCATGGTGGTTTCCAGAACGCCATCGTCGATCAGTTCGGAGCCCGAGAATTCCCGGTCGGCGCTGAGACCGTCCTCGTGCACCGCGACTTGGAGATGGAATCGGGCGGCCGCGAGATCGGCCAACCTGACGATGACGCCGATATCCGAGCCGTAGGTCGTGGTGCGCCAGCGCACCGTGTCGTGCTCCACATCGAAGTGCTGTTCCGGATGCGTTGCGGCCCAGGGTGTTACGTTCGATACTTCGGCACCGGTGACGCGCAACCGACCCGACCAGGTCGCCCACCGGTAGCGGTCGCGATGCCGTGCCCCACCCCACCGGATGCGGACGAGTTGGTCGGACAGCCCGCTCTCGACATGCAGATTGCGCTGCCAAACCTGCCCCGCACTGTCATAGACGGCAACCTCCTCCCAGCCGGTCGTGCCATAGAGCGCATAGTTGACGCTCAATTCAGCTGCTTCCGTGTCGATTTCGTCGCCCATCCAGGCGTCACCGCTGCGCAACAGCGCCACCGCGCGTGCCCCGGTGGTCGCCCAGGTACGTCTGGCGCGCAGACCGCGGCCCACCTCCGCTTTGGTGAGTGCCGGCGCGAGAACGCCGGTGAGGCCGCCGAATCCACCGAAGATGTTCGCTCCCGGCGCGCCGCCACCCGGGCGCCCACGGTGCTCATCACTGGCGGCGCTGGCGCCCAGGCGCAGCCCCCGGGCCAGCGCATCTGCCAAGAACCACGGGCTACTGCCCCAGCTCGAGTGCACCTCGATCAGCCGTTCCAGCTCGGGGTGGTGCCAGTCCAGGATCGCGCGCCGGCCACCCACGTGTGGAATCAGCAGGTATGAGTCCGGATCCTTTTCGTAGGCGGCGTAAAGCTCGGTGATGGGCCAGGTTTGGGGCGTCGGCACAGTGCTGGCCATACCCTGATGCCACTCCAGAGAACGTGCGAGCGTGGTGTCCTCTCCGAGAAAGACGACGTTGTGATCGCCGCCGACGCCCGCAGTGCCGCACCATTCGACGCCCGGAAAGCAGACGAGGGTGCCATCGTTCGAGATGTCCCGGCAGGCGGCGACCACGTCCAGCCACGCATCGTCAGTGATCTGAAAGTCGTTGCCGGTGTAGCCCACAACATCGAGTGCGCCGATATCGCGGGCATACCGCAGATTCCAGTCGGTGTCTTGCGTGCCGACGGTGTCGTTGGAATGTACGTGCAGGTCGGTGAAGAAGGCGCGTGGGGCGGGATAGTCGTCGACGACGTCGAGGATGGTCGCGCCGGGCCGCACCTCCGCTTGAGATTCGGCAACGACCTCGATCCGCGCGGCGCGCGCCGGCACCACCAGCGACACGCTTGCCCAACCGGCGGGCGGCGTGTGTGCCTCGGCCACAGCGGCGCCGTCGACGTGCGCACGCATCGTTGCGGCGATATCGGCGCAGGCATTGCCCCACCGGTCCTCCAGGTGAGCGCGGACTGTGACGGTGCCGGCGTCGCTGCGCACCAGCCGTGGGCCCTGGACGACCACCCGCTCCGGCGCGCCGGGGATCACGGCCAGCCGAGTGACGCCGGCGCGGGCCATGCGGGACGTCCCCAACGGGTCGACGAACAGATGCACCTCGAACTGGTCCTCGACGAAGGTCTGCACGCGGGTACCGGGACCACCGAATCGCCTGTCCCCCAGCCGAATCTCGATCACATCACCGGGCCGGAGGTAGCCGTCCACGGCGTGGATGAGCAGCGATTTCTGGAACGGCCGCTCCCCGCCCTTGACGTCATAACGGACGGCCAGCTGCTGCACGGTGGCCGCGCCGGCCGCGGAGGCGCGGCCCACCAGCGATCGGCTGACCAACTGCGCGCTGGCGTAGTCGCGTCCGGCGGGATCAGTGGTCTGCAGGTCCCAGTCGGAGTAGTAGCGGAAACACAATTTGAGCCAGCCGCTGTCGGCGATACCGGAGCGGCCGACCGTATAGGTGAAAACGATCTCTTCCACCGCTCCAGCGACCACCGACGTGTGTGAGCACGTCAGTTCGCCAAGGAATGGCACTGCGTCGAATTCCGCTGTGATGGCGTCCCGCGTGGCAGCCACCGAGCAGTCGTTGCTGCTCAACGGGCGCTGCGGACGGAGTGGAATGGCGCGGGACATCAATCCATCCTTTCCGCATCGCACCTAGGAGTCCAGTTAATAGATATGATGCGATTCATCATCGAAAGTGAAGAGTAATGAATCTGCAGCAGCTCCATTACGTGGTCGCCCTGGCCGAAGCCAAGAGCTTCACCAAAGCGGCCGAGACTTCCTTCGTCGTGCAGTCGGCGCTCAGCCAGCAGGTGCGGAAATTCGAGGAAGAGCTCGGCGTCACCCTCTTTGAGCGCACCACCCGGGCCGTCTCGCTCACTCCGGCCGGTGAGGCGCTCCTGCCGCTGTTGCACCAGGTGGTCGCCGGCATCGACCAGATCAAAGTCGACGCCCAGGCACTCAGCGGCACCGTCACCGGCCGTCTCACCGTCGGAATGATGGAGGTCCCGTCCGAAAGTCTCGACGTCGCAACGCTGATGGCGACCTTCCACTCCCGTTACCCCGACGTCAGCGTGACCCTGCGAAGCGGCGGAAGCGACGTGCTGCTGACCGCCACCCGCGACCGCAAGCTGGACGCGGCCATCGTCGGCTCCAACGTCTCCAGGGCCGCTGATCAGTTGAGCTTCACGCATTTGTTCACCGAGTCGCTGATCGCGATGATCCCCCACGCCCATCCGCTGGCCGGCCGCCGGTCGGTATCGGTCACCGAGCTCGCGGCATTGCCGTTCATCGACTTTCCGCCCGGATACGGCCTTCGCCACGAAACCGACCGTGGCTTCGCCGAGGTACCGCGCCGGGTCGCGTTCGAGGTCACCCGCGTCGACGAGGTCGTCCAGTTCGTTCGTCAGAACCTCGGGGTGGCACTGCTTCCCGAATCGGTGGCCCGCACGCGCGCCGACACCGACCCGACGCTCGCGCTGCGCCCCGTCACCGGCGTCGAGATGCAGCGCCAGGTCCATCTCGTGGCACCCCGAGCGCACCTGCGCTCGGCGGCATGCCAGGCGTTCATCGCCTGCGTCCATGACCATCTGGCATCGCACTAAGTGACGTTGGTGTCCGAAAGATATTCCCGCACCGCGGCTTCGAGAACCTCCACCGCCGTGACCATGGTGTCGATGCTGATGCTCTCGTCGTAGACCGCCCAGCCGTCGTCGCCGGGACCGAAGGTCACCGCCGGAATCCCGACGTGGCGAAAGCGGATGGTGTCGTTGAATGCCGGCTTGGTGTAGGTACGGACGTCGTCCCCGGTGACGCTGCGGTACGCGCCGGTGATCGCGGCGACGAGCCGGTCGTCACTCGCCAGCGGCACGGTGCCGGCGACGAACGTCGGGCCGGGCGCGAAATCAACGTCGACCTCGATGCCGGCCGGCGCGGCCGCCGTCAGCCGCCGGTGAAATTCTTCGAGCAGCCGGCCTGCGACGACGTCCGGACCGATGTTGACCGCTGCGAGGCGCGCGGTCGCCCGCAATGGCGTGAACTGCGCCATGCCGGCCTCCCCCGCGTTCAGCCCCACCACCGAAACAGGCCAGTCCCCAACCGGATTCGCCGTGATGCCGGCCAGGAACTCGGCCAGAAACAGCGCCGGGTTGACACCCGTGTCGGGGCGCCAGATGTGGCTGGACCGCCCGCGAGCGGTGATATCGAGGAGCGCGTGGCCGGTCTGGGCGACAGCCAGGGCGATGCCGCCCCGCCCGTCCCGCGTCCACGCGGTGGGTTCGACCGTGATGGACGCATCCGGCCGCAACCCATGCTCGTCGACCAGGTACTTGGAACCTTCGATGCCGTTGCGTTCCTCGTCGACGGTCAGGACCACCAGCAGTGTCCCGCGCTGTGGCGGGTCGTCGACGATGCGCTTGGCCGCAGTCAGGAGCGCCGCCAGGTTTGCGCGGGTGTCGGAGGTGCCGCGCGCGTAGATCCGGCCATCCAATTCGACTGCGGTATAAGGCTTCCCGCCGCAAACCCGCCAGCGACTCGGCGGACCGGACGGATACGTGTCCAGATGGTCGTTGAGCATGAGAGTGGGCCCGGCACCAAAGCGCTTGGTCGCCACCACGTTCGGCCGCTGCGGGGTACGCCCCACCAGCTCGACGGTGAAACCCCACTCGCGCAGCAGCTCGCCCACCGGGCGTGCGATCCGCTCCTCTTCCGGCGGCCGGCTCGGGCCGTCGAGGCTGTTCTCACACCACGGCTGTCCTACCGCCACCAGACGGGTGGTGAGTTCGACGAGTTCGCGACGGTCCACGGCGGAACCGACGACAGAGCCTGTCACGGTCGAATCTCGCTGTCGATCAGCGACCGCAGCCCCTCGTTGTCACGGCCCTGCGCCAGCCCGAGCGTCACCAGCAGCCGCGCGCGATGTGGCGAGATCCCGGCGGCCAGTTGCGCGCCGTACTCGACGAGACCGGCCACGCCGCCGGGATAGCCATAAACCGGAGCGGCGCGGCCGTCCGCTGCCCGCGTGGTGAGTACGACGAGCCGGCCGCCATCGATGAGTTCCTCCACTGCCGCAGCCTGTTTCGGCGGCAGATTGCCGGCGCCGTTCGCCGCGACCACCAGCGCCCGCTGCCCGTCCCCGGCGGCACGCACCAGTGAGCCATCATCGCCCAGCGCGGCCAGCACCACGGGCACGGGCCGGATCTGACCGGTCGGGTCGCCGTGGCTCTTGCGCCGCGCCAGGGACCGGTGCCAACGGACCTGACCGCCGACGACGTAGCCGATCGGCCCACGCCCCGGCGCGTCGAACGCGTCACGGACCACACCCGAAACCTTCACGGCCTCACGGCCATCGAAAATCTTGCCGGCGAAGACGACCACCGGGTCGACGTCCGCGCCGGACGACGCCACCGCCAGCGCGTCGGCCAGGTTGGCGCGCCCGTCACTGTCGGGTCGGGTTCCCAGGATCATCGAGCCGGTGACCACCACTGGCACCGACCAGTTTTCGCGATACGAGAGCCAGGCCGCGACCTCCTCGATGGAATCGGTGCCCGTGGTCACGACAATGCCGTCAGCTCCGTCGGCGACGAGCTCCCGTGCCCTGCCGACCAGGCGTTCCAGCAGGTCGAAGTCGACCTCGGATCCACCCACCAAGGCGAGGCTCTCGGCACCGGCAAAACCGGCAACCGTCTCCGAGAGCTCGACCGCGCCGGTGACCGGCACCGCGCCATGAGCAGTGTGGTGCATCGAAATGGTGCCGCCCAAGCCGAGAAGATATGCGCCGCTCATGAATTACTCTCCGTCACGAAAGATCCCGCGATGACGCTCTGGTAGTCCGGGATGCGCTGATCGGCGGGGATGCGACCGATGCTCTGCGCCCATCGGGCCCGGTCGGCGAGATCGCCTGCAAGCTCGGGGCCGAGGTGCGTTTGGTACACGAACTCCGAGGAGACCTGGTTGATCAGGTTGTTGTCCAGTCCGGTGGCTTTCGCGACCGCGGCGAGCGCCGCCGGATCCTTAACGGACAGCGGCGCATCCGCGTTTCGGATCGCTGCGACGAATTTGCCGATTGCCTGCTTCTTCGACGCGAGCACGTCGTCGTTGGCGAGATAGAGGCTGTGCTGGTTGTATTTCTGCTTGCCCTGCAACTCGATTGCGTCGGCACCCAGAGCCTGAACCGCTTTGGCCAGCGCCGGCTGGAAGACCGCGATGGCGTCGACGTTGTGATTGGTGATCGCGGTGACGATCTCCGCCGGCCCGGTCTGTACGAGGTCGGCCTTGACATCCGCTTCGGTGAGGAACCTGCTCGCGAAGTAGTGCGCGCTGCTGCCCAACGGGACGGCGATCTTGCGGCCGGCCAGGTCAGCGATCGTGTTGATGCCCGCCGACCGGCGCGCGACGAACCGGCCTTCCGGCCAAATCGCCCCGTCCGCGAACACGCGCAGGTGCGGATTCTTCAGTGCCGCAGCCGATGTGGGCACGTCGCCACCAGTGGCCACGTCCACGGCGCCGCCGGCCAGGGCCTCCAGCGCTGCTGCGCCGGTCGGGAACGGGACGATCTTGACGTTGACCCCATGCTGTTTGAAGTATCCGAGATCGTTGGCCACCGGTACCTGCGCCCACGACGGATCGACCACCCATGCCAGGGTGAGGGCGTCCGGACCGGCGTCCTTGCTACGCGAATTGCTGCAGCTGACCACCGCCAGAACTGCAAGCACGGCAACGACTATCGTCGCAATCTTCCGAGGTGTGTTCATCCGTGTTCTCCCGAGATAATGGCCGACTGCTGCCCGTGCAGCAGGTCGTGTAACCGACGGCGCAGTGCCGCGTATTCGTCGAACTCACCGAGACGGCTCGCGGGCCGAGGTCGCGGCAGAGGGTTGCTGAGGTGGTCGGCGATGGCGCCGGTCTGATCCATCACGACAATGGCGGATGCGATGCGGATCGCCTCGTCGACATCGTGGGTGACGAAGACGACCGTCGGCCGGGTGCGCTCCCACAGTTCGACCACCAGGTCCTGCATCTGCTGCCGGGTCAGGGCGTCGAGCGCGCCAAAAGGCTCGTCCATCAACAGCACTCGTGGACTGTTCGCCAGGGCACGGGCTATTCCGATGCGCTGCCGCATCCCTCCCGACAGTTCATACGGGCGCTTGGCGATGACTTCCGGCGCCAGCCCGACCGCGCTGACCAACTCGGCGATCCGGTCCCGCCGCGCTAGCCGCGGCACCTTGGCCGCGCGTAGTGCGAAGCCGATGTTGCTGCCGACCGAGGCCCAGGGAAACAGGACATCGCGCTGGAACACCACGCCACGCTCACGCCCCGGGCCCGTGACTCGTTCACCGCCGAAGGTCACGGAACCCGTTGTGGGCCGGACGAATCCGGCGATGACGTTGAGCAGGGTCGACTTGCCACAGCCCGACGGTCCGAGGACCGCCAGGAACGCCCCGGAGTCGATGGTGAGGTCAAGGCCGTCCACGACAGCGCGGTCCGAGCCGGGGTACCGCACGGTCAACGAACTGACCGCGATGTCGCCGGCCGTCACGACTGTTCCTTGGCCCAGCGGACGGCGCGGCGCGTCGCCTGGTGGAACAGCTGATCAGCGAGGGCACCGACGAGGCCCAAGGCGGCCAGGCACACGAACAGACGGTCGGGCTGACTGAACAGCCGCGCCTGGTCGAGCCGGAACCCGAGACCCTCTGTGACACCGGATTGCTCGGCCGCAACGATCAGTATCAGGGACGTCGCGATGCCCTGTCGCAGACCCGTCAGCACGGACGGCAACGCACCTGGCAGTACCACGGTGGTGAACGTCAACAACTTTGATGCACCCAAAGATGCCGCGACCCGTAAGTAGTCGTCGCGGGTGGCGGCGATGCCGGCGTGCGTGTTCACCCATACCGGGAAGAAGACGCCGAGGCTCGTGAGAAAGAGCTTGGATTCCTCGCCGATACCGAACCACAGAATCGCCAACGGCACCAACGCAATCGCGGGAATGGGCCGCACGATCTGGATCACCGGTTCCAGGATGCCCCGAGCGATACGCGATCTGCCCGTGAGGGTGCCCAGCACGACGGCGATCACCGATCCGACGACAAAACCCTGCAGCGCTCGCCGAAAGCTCGCGGCAGCATCAGCGAACAACGTTCCGTCGCTGTACATCTCAGCCGCCGCGTGCACCACCGCCGCGGGCGCGGGTAGCAGCCGGTCGGAATAGAGTTCCAGCCGCACCGCGGCGTCCCACCCGACCACCACGGCTGTCAGGCTCAGGACCGGCAATGCCGCCAATAGTGCGGTGCGGGAAATGTCGCGGCGGGGTCGTGCGGCGACCACCGAAGCCGGCAGCCGAGCTGCTGCTGTGGGCACGCCGCTCGAACGGAGCGCGCCAGAACCACGTGCGGGTGCCGATACCATCCATCTTCCCTTGCAGGCCTGCGTAACGGCCCGCAACGTAACACCGGCGTCGACGGGATCCGGTGCCCCGAAGGTGTGAAAGGGGCGTCGTCGCCACCGACGGATCGCCGGCCAAATCGGCTCCCAACTGCGGTAATTCGGCAGCTGTCACGCCGTCGGGGCGCGTTTCGATCCTTCTGATCCGATGGTTCGCGGCACTACGGTGTCGGCGTTGACGCAATCGGCAGGAGGTTCTGCCGGGCGAATTGTTCGATCTGCTCGTAGGTCTCCAGTGGTGCCAACACGGTCGGCGTGAGCAGGATCGAATGGGTGATGCGGACAAGGATTTCGGCTCGTGCCAGGAGTGCGGGTTCCGGGACCGCCGCAACATCCGGGCCGCGGAGCACTTCGGCGGTCGCCGCGACCGCCCCGGCCAGCAGCGGAGTGCCTTCGAGGGTCAGCCGAGGCAGCACCGTGTCGGGCTCGATGTCGAGCAGCCTGTTCCACACGGCATTCGTGCGCACGGTCTCGATCGTCGTGGCGAAACTGTGGACCACTCGATCGGGAAAATTGTCTGTGCGTGCCGCGGCTGCGCGCACCGCTTCGAACAGTTTCTGGGACTCGCGGATGAGTACGGCGGTGACAATCTCGCTCTTGCCGCCGACTCGTCGGTAGATCGTGACCCGGCCCAGACCCGCGCGTTGGGCGATTTCATCGACGGTCGCCCGCCGGATTCCGATCTTGGAGAAGACGTCCAACGCGGCGTCGAGGATCTCTTCGACGCCCTCGTCGCGCGAGGTGTCGAGAGCGAAGAGATCCATGTGCACGCACCTGACCATAGTCGACACTGCAACATTGAAACAATTGTATGTATTGTGTTTCACTGTAGCACGAAGGACTCAGAGTCGAGGAAGGCGTGTGATGGCGAGCAAAAAACCGGGACGAGTGGTGCGCGAGTACAACGACGAGGCACTGGCGATCAACGCCCGCCACGTCCACTTCGATTGGTCCGGCGTCCCGTTGGAGTACATCCCGGGCGAGGCGTACGCCACTCATTTCTGGAACGTGATGCACCTGGTCTTGCCGGAAGGCGAGCGGGCCATGGCCGATGTCTTCGGTCAGGCCCTGCCATACATCGATGACGAGCGCCTCAAAGAGGAAGTCATCGGATTCGTCGGACAGGAGGCGACGCATGCAGCTTCGCATGAGGGCTTTCGAAACTATCTGCGCGCACACGGTGTCGAGGTCGGCGTGGTGCTGCGTCGCATCGAGTTCGCGGTAGAGAAGATCTTCGGTGACCACGGGATCACCGGCCCCGCGCGCAAGGCGTGGTTGAGCGAGCGCCTCGGGGTTTACGCAGCGGCAGAGCATTTCACCGCTGTCATCGGTGAGTGGCTGTTGGACAACGAGGCCTTCGATCGGGCGGGCATCGACCCGACGATGCTCGACTTGCTGCGATGGCACGGCGCTGAGGAACTCGAACATCGCAATGTCGCGTTCGACGCCTACCAGTACGTCGACGGTGGCTACGCCCGCCGCGCACGCACGGCCATCATCGCGTGTTCGGGCCTTGCGCTCCTTTGGTTTTCGACGGCATCGTATCTCTACGGCAACGACTCAACGGTGCAACGTCGACGGCCGTGGCCCTTCGAGTACATCCGGGCCGCCCGCCATGGATTGGTGCCCGGAGTCTCCTTCTTGTTCTCGCAGATGTACTTCTATCTGCGCCCCGGGTTTCACCCGTCGGCGATGGGCGACATCAGCAAGGCGGTGCGTTACCTGGCGACATCGCCCGCGGCGCAGGCGGCGCACGCATGACCGAGCTCCTCGACGAGACCACAGCTGTCGACGACCCGACCCCCGCGCTCAAGGCCATGGCGCAGTTGGCCCGTGGCTATTCGCGGCTGTTCACCGAGAGCCGGATCGCAGACCGCTTGTCACCTGTCCGCCCGGTACGCCGGGCAGGATACGACGCGCGGCTCGAAGTTGTTGCTGTGGAACGCGTAGCTGACGACGTCGTCAGTCTGACCTTGAGCCGGCCCGACCGCACACCGCTCCCCCGATGGACGCCGGGCGCGCACATTGATGTGTTCACCCCGACCGGCCGGCAACGGCATTACTCACTGATGGGTGACCGATTCGATCCCGTCCACTATCGGATCGCCGTGCGGCAGATTCCCGAGGGCTCGGGTTCGGCCGAACTGCATCGCGTCCGGGTCGGCGAGACGCTTCGCGTGCGGGGTCCTCGCAACGCGTTCAGCCTTGCCCCCGCTGACGAGTACGTGTTCATCGCCGGTGGGATCGGCATCACACCGATCCTGCCGATGGTGCGTGAGGCAGCATCCGGCCCGTCCCCCTGGCGCCTCGTGTACACGGGACGTTCGCACTCGTCGATGCCGTTCATCGACGAGCTCACCGAACTCGGGCACGACCGGGTTCTGATCCGGCCCGACGACCAGTACGGCACACCAGATCTGGCTGAATTGTGCGCGGCCGCTTCGTCCCGTACGGCGTTCTATGTGTGTGGCCCTCCCGCCATGATCGAAAAGGCGCGAGGTGTCGCCACCGCCGCGGCCGAGGCCGGCGGCACCGCGGAATTCCACAGCGAACGCTTCAGTGCCGCACCGATCGTCGATGGCAGAGCATTCACAGTGCAGCTCACCGAATCGGGCGTCGCAGTCGACGTCGCCGCCGACGAGTCTGCGCTCGCTGCGATCCGTCGTGTCAAACCGGATGTGCAGTACTCGTGCCAGCAGGGTTTCTGCGGAGCATGCCGCGTGCGACTGGTGGACGGCGTTGTCGAGCACCGGGACCGGGTGCTGACTCCCGATCAGCACCGCGACTCGATGATGATCTGCGTCTCCCGCGCCCAGGGTGACTCGATCGCCGTCGCGCTCTAGTCATCCACCGGCACCCGACAAGGACACACCATGACCAACCCCACCCACACCCACGTCCACACGGTGATCATCGGCGCCGGATTCGGCGGGATCGGCGCAGCAATGCGACTGAAAGATTCCGGCGACAGCGACTTTCTCGTGTTCGAGCGGGCCACCGATATCGGCGGCACCTGGCAGGCAAACACCTACCCCGGTGCGCAATGCGATATCCCGTCGGTGCTGTATTCGTACTCCTTTGCGCCGAACCCTGACTGGACCCGCCTCTACCCGCTTCAGCGAGAACTGAAGTCGTACATCGAAAGATGCGTCGATGAGAGCGGCATCCGACCGCACATCCGGCTCGGGCACGAGGTGACCGACGCCTCGTGGGACGACCTGGCCCAGGTGTGGCAGATAGCCGCGGGCGGTCACCATTTCACCGCCACCGTTCTGGTCGTCGCCACCGGACCGTTCAGCGAGCCGTCGATACCCAACCTCCCAGGGCTGGAGAACTTCTCGGGCCCGGCATTCCACTCAGCGCAGTGGCGCCACGACGTCGACCTACGTGGAAAGGCCATCGGTGTCATCGGGACGGGCGCTTCGGCCGTGCAATTCATCCCACAGATTCAGCCTGACGCCGCCAAACTGGTTGTGTTCCAACGAACCCCCACCTGGATCCTCCCCCACCCAGATCGGCCGGTCGGGTCCGCTCTGCGGTCCGTGTTCCGGACGGCCCCACTCGTCCAGCGCGTAGCGCGCTCGGCAGTCAGCCTGGTCCAGGAAGCGATGGTGCCCGGTCTGGTCCACCTCCCCGCGCTGCTGCAGCCCATGGCGACCGTCGGGATGTGGCATCTCCGCCGACAGGTTCGCGACGAGATCCTCCGGAACAAACTGACACCGCAGTACGCGTTCGGATGCAAACGACCGACGTTCTCCAACACCTACTACCCCGCGCTCGCGGCGGACAACACCGTCGTGGAAACCTCGGCGATCTGGCGCGTCACCGCGGACGGGATCGAAACCGCCGAAGGGAACCACCATCGTCTCGACGCCATCGTTTTCGGAACCGGGTTCAAACTTGCCCACAACGAAGGCTTCACCCGGATCCGTGGCCGAGATGGTCGCAGCCTCGCCGAGGTGTGGGCCGGCGGAGAGATGAAGGCGCACTTGGGCACCGTCATTCCGGGCTTTCCGAATTTGTTCATGATTCTCGGCCCGAACTCGGTCGTCTACACGTCGCAGATCGTGACGATCGAAGCACAGCTCGACTTCGTGCTCGACGCGATCGCGCAGATGCGACGCCGCCAGATCCGCAGCATCGACGTGTCGGACCAAGCCCTCGACCACTTTGTCGAGCACGTCGACCGGCGTCTCGCCGACTCGGTGTGGAACTCCGGTGGTTGCCAGAGTTACTACTTGAGCCCGTCGGGCCGCAACTACACCTTCTGGCCCGGCTTCGTCTTCACATTCCGGAAACGAATGCGCCGAATCCGCCTCGCGGAGTTCGATATCCGGTATGCGACCGCACCAACCGAGTGCGCCGACGCCGAGTTGGTGGTCGGACGATGACCGCACGTCCAGCGATGAATCTATCTGGCGCAGTGGTTTTCATCACCGGCGCCGCCCAAGGCATCGGCTTTGAAGCAGCCTCGCGTTTCGTTGCCGCAGGATCGCGGGTTGCGCTCGTCGATATCGACAGAGAGCAACTCGCCGAGGCCCAGGCGCTTCTGGGAAACGACACCGTGGGGATCGTCGCCGACGTGCGCGATGCCGAAGCCTTGACCGCCGCGGCCGCCCAGGTCGTGCGCACCTGGGGACGCATTGACGTGGTGGTCGCCAACGCCGGCGTCACGCCGCCGCCGGCGACCATACGCACGATCGAACCCGATGCATTCCAACGGGTTATCGACATCAACCTGCTCGGTGCGGTGCACACGGTGCGCGCCACAACAGAACACGTCATCGCGAGCCGCGGACACATTCAGCTCATCGGGTCATGCGCCGCGTTCGCCCCGGGCATGGGCGGTGCGGCGTACATGATCAGCAAGGCCGGCGTCGAGCAGCTCGGGCGAGCGTTGCGGATCGAGCTCGCCACCCACCACGTCACGGTCGGAATCTCGTACTTCGGCATCGTCGACACCGCGCTGGCGCGGACCACACTCGATGACGACCCGGTGGGCCAACGAATCGGCGAACTGTTGCCCTGGCCGCTGAACAAACGTATCGACGCCGGGGACGCCGCCGCAGCCATTGTCGACGCCGTCAGCCGGCGCACAGCCAGTAGCACGGTGCCACGAGCATGGATTCCCTACGCCTGGCTTCGCGGTGTCATCAACGTGATTCTCGACCAGCAACTCGCGGCCAACCCGACGGTGGCCGGCATCATTCGACAACTGGAGCAATGACACAGAAACCCAACCGATAGAACCGCTTTCGAGAAGAAGGATGAAACGATGCAGTTGAATGCTGCCCTTCACACCAAGATGACCGGGCTGCTGGACCGCTCGCTTGAACAGAGCACGTGCCAGACCCGATTGGAGCTCTACAGTCGTATCGTGGACCAGCTTGTTGCCGACGAGGCACGGATTCTCCGTGCACTGTCAGACGGCACCCCGTCGCCGCTGATCAACGTCTATTCGCAGTCTCGGTGGTGGTCGTTGCCGCGAGCAGTTCTCACCAACACGTGTCTCGTCGGCCACACCGCGGGCGTGACGTTGCCGACCATGGTGCCAACCTATGTCGCAAACCTGTTGCAGCTCGGTTTGGTCGAAATCGGACCCCGCGCAGTCGAATCCGAACCCGGCTACGAGGTGCTCATGGCGGAACCGAACGTCCAGCGCGCCATTGCCGATGCACAGGAGGCGCGGCATTCAGCTCGGGTGGAACGGCTCAGCCTGCGCCTGTCCGTCCTGGGGCGCGAGCTGTGGGCGACAACGATGGGCGAGAGGTAAGGCACTCCTCCCGCTACGCGGGCCACAACGCGTTCCGCCAGAGGGCTGACACCGCGTCCGTAGCGCGCTCGAGTTGGTCAGATTGTCCGGCGCCGCGCCCGGGCGCACACCCGGTGACCGTCGCGGCGGTCAAGACCCGCACCAGCGCAGGCACATCGGCCGAGATCGGTTGGGCGCCTCGACGTACTTCGTCCGACACAATCGCCGTGATACGGCGGGCGATCGCCTCCTCGACGTCAGCGACGATGTCGGCGATCTCGGGTTCACACCCTGCAGATGCGCGAGACGACGCCCATACCGGATCGTCAGCCGCCAGGGCAGCACGGATACCTGCGATGACGCGTGCGATCAATGCCGGCGTGGATTCCCCGGCTATCCGCAACGCGAACAACTTATCGAGCATCGCGGCAGTGGTTCGTCCATGCAGTAGTTCCGCCAGGGCGGAGTACTTGGATTCGAAATAGAAATAGAACGCGGTTCGAGTGACGCCGGCCTGCCGAGTGATCGCCTGCACCGAAACCTCAGAAATCGGGTTCTGATCCAGCAGTACGCGCAACGCCGTCAAGATCGCCGTACGGGCATGATCACCCCGGTTGGTGGGGCGAGTGCCATCGGCAGCAGGCGCGCCCACCGGACAATATGCGCCGCTCGATTGACGTCGAGTCGTCAACATCACGGCTCTCTTTCTGTCGAGGAAGGCATTTCACGTGACACGGCGTGCGTCGAACGATGTTTTCGCGCGCGACCACGCCATCGATGCGATTGAAACAATCATACGCAATATGTTCTACTGTTTCAGTCTAGCCGTAGCGGCAGCACCGTCCATGCGCGGCGCACCGCAACGCAACGCCCGGCCCGCAAGCGGTCCGGACCCCATGGGCAGTGCTGCGAGAAGGGTTGTGATGAGCGAAAGTCTGTGCGCACATTTCCAACGGCGCGTTACCGAGCTCGGAGACGCCGCGGCGATTTGCCGCGCCGACGGTACGGTGGCTTTGACGTGGTCGCAGTACGGCGAACAGGTTCGGCTGGTGGCCGCGGGGCTGGCGGCGCGGGGTGTGCGGCGCGGTGATGTGGTTGCGATGATGCTCACCAACCGCACCGAGTTCCACGTCGTCGACGCGGCCGTGATGCACCTTGGCGCGGTTGGCTTTTCGGTGTACAACACCAGCGCCACGGCGCAGATCACGTACTTGTTCGAAAATGCCAGGCCGGCAGTCGTCATCACCGAAGCGCAATATCTGGAGAAGGTGCTCGCTGCCGCGTCAGGCACGGGTGTGCGCCTGGTCGTCTCGGTCGATGAATCACGCGACGGTGTGCCCACGCTCGACGCGGTAAGTGATGGTGGTGCTGATGATTTCGACTTCGACGCCACCTGGAAGGCGGTTCAGCGCGACGACATCGTCACCCTCATCTACACCAGCGGGACCACGGGACACCCCAAAGGCGTAGAACTGACACACGGCAACCTGCTGTACCAGCTCGAGGTGATTCCAAGTGTGGTCGGCAATCTGACCAGAGGTCGCGTGCTGTCCTATCTGCCGGATGCACACCTGATAAATCGATGGATCGGCCAGTACGCGCCGATGTACTTCGGCATCACGGTCACCGATGTCGATGACCCGAAGCAACTGATCGACGTGTTGGGCCGAGTGCACCCGACGTTCTTCGTCGCGGTACCGATGCTCTGGTACAAGATTCGGGCTCGAATCGAGGCACTCATCGCGGAGCAGACCGGACCTGCGGGCGCGCTCGCGCGGTGGGCTCTGGCCGCCGGCAAGAAGAAGGCGGCAGTCACGCTGGCCGGCGGTCGATTGGGGCTGTTGGACGAGGCGGCGGCCGTCGCGGCAGATGCGTTGGTGCTGTCGAAGATTCGCTCGCGCCTCGGGATGGATCAATTGACCGCCGCGGTGTCGGGCGCAGCGCCCATCGACGTCACCGTACTCGAGTTCATGCTGGCGATCGGCGTGCCGGTGCTGGAAGCGTGGGGCATGTCGGAGACGTCGGCGGTCACGACCGTGAACCCGAGGGACCGGCTCAAACTGGGCACGGTGGGTAAACCCATCCCGGGCACGCAGATCAGACTGGCTGCCGACGGCGAGATTCTGGTCCGCGGGTGCGGAGTGATGCGCGGATACCACCGCGATCCCACCCGCACTGCGGAGATTCTTGACGCCGATGGCTGGATCCACACGGGTGACATCGGCTCGATTGACGGCGAGGGATATCTGCGCGTCGTCGACCGGAAGAAGGAGTTGATCATCAACTCCGGTGGAAAGAACATGTCTCCCAGTAACATCGAGGGAGCATTGAAAGCGGCCAACCCCCTGATCGGCGCGGTGGCCGCGATCGGCGACAACCGTCCGCACATCGCAGCGCTGATCACACTCGACCCCGATGCGGCTGCGGAATTCGCTTCCCGACACGGATTCGGCGTCACCACTGTCGAGGAACTGGTCGATCACGAGGCGACACAGCAAGCCGTCTCTGATGCGGTGGCGTTGGCGAACACCCGCCTGTCCCGGGTGGAACAGATTCGCAGCTGGAAAGTACTGCCGCACTACTGGATTCCCGGCGGGGATGAGTTGACGCCGACGCTCAAGCTGCGCCGCGCACCCATCGCCGAAAAGTACGCAGCGCAGATCGACGCGCTGTACACGCGTTGAACGAGAGGAACAAGACGGTGACCCAAGCATCGACGACCGAACTGGCGGACCTGTCCGGTTTGGCCCGCGACTTCTTCACCAAAGAAGTCGCACCACGCCACGAGGAGTTCGCCGCCGCCGGAGAGCCTGACCGTGCGTTGTATCGACGTGCCGGCGACCTGGGGCTGCTACTGATGTCGATATCGGAGGAATTCGGCGGTGGTGGAGCAACTTTCGCGCACGAGGCAGTGCTCTTTCGGGAACAGGCCTACGCCGGTGATCTGTCCATGCAGTTGGGCGTGCACGCGGGCATCGTCCCGCATTACTTGAACGCCTACGCCAGCCCCGAACAGAAGCTGCGGTGGCTACCCAAACTCGCTGCCGGTGAATGGATCGGTGCGATCGCCATGACCGAGCCCGGTACCGGTTCGGATCTGCAGGCCATTTCGACACGGGCGGTCCGAGTGGGAGACGAATACGTGATCTCCGGCGCGAAGACGTTCATCTCGAACGGTGCGACATGCGACCTCATCATCATCGCAGCCAAGACCGATCCGCAGCAGGGTGCGGCCGGGTTGTCGCTGTTCGCCGCCGAGGTCGACGACGACACTCCAGGGTTCCAACGCGGGCGCAAGTTGAAGAAGATCGGCCAGAAAGGCCAGGACACCACAGAACTGTTCTTCGACGAACCGCGCATACCCGCCGAAAACCTGCTCGGTGGCGTCGAGGGCCGCGGCTTTGTCCAGCTCATGCAACAGTTGCCACAGGAACGGCTGATCGTCGGTGTCGCCGCGTTGGGAGCTGTCGAAGCCGCGTACGACCACACTCTGGCCTACGTCAAAGAGCGCCACGTCTTCGGTAAACCTCTTTTCGCTCTGCAGAACACGCGTTTCGAGCTGGCCGAGATCGTCACCGTGATCGACGTCATGCGTACGTTCGTCGACGACGCGATTCAACGTCATGTTCGCGGCGAGCTCGACGTCAAGCGCGCCGCGCAAGTCAAACTCTGGTGCTCCGACCAACAGACACAGATCGTCGACCGTTGCCTGCAACTACATGGCGGCTACGGATACATGGAGGAGTACCCCATCTCCCGCCTGTTCGTCGACAGCCGGATCTCACGGATCTACGCCGGCGCCAACGAAGTCATGAAAGACCTCATCGCCCGTCACCTCTAGCCCGGCTGATTCGGCCGCCCTGGACCAGCAGGGTATGGAACGCTCTACCCGTGCGATTGGGTAGCTTCGGCCAAGTGACGAGCAACTGATGGGTGGCAACGCACCGTCGCCGCCTGCGTCCCGGCGCGGCGGAGCCGAACCCGAAATCCAGTTCGGCGTGCTGGGTCCACTGCAGGTGACCATCGGGTCCACACCGATTCAGGTGGGTACGCCGAAACAGCGGGCGGTACTCGCCATGTTGATCACAAACGCCAACCGCGCGGTCAGTGCCGCTGACATGATCACGGCCATTTGGGAGGACGAACCGCCGGCCGCCGCGCGCATCTCGGTGAGTGCGTACGTATCGAATTTGCGACGCATCATCACCGAGGCGGGCGTCGACGCCCGCGCCCTCGTGTCGACCGCACCCCACGGCTACCGGCTCGAAATCACTCCCGTACAAAGTGATCTGGCCCGATTCGCCACCGAGCAGCAGGCCGGGATCAGCGCCGTGGCCGCCGGACGCTTCGAATCGGCCAGCACGCATCTCACCGCTGCACTGGGTCACTGGCGCGGCCCCGTCCTCGACGACCTTCGCGAGTTCGCTTTCGCCGATACGTTGCGCAACGAGTTGACCGAGGACAAAATTCTGGCGCACACGGCGCGTGCCCAGGCCGAAATCGCCTGTGGCCGGGCTCATACCGTCGTTCGGGAGCTCGAAACTCTGGTCGGTGAACATCCCTACCGCGAGCCGCTGTGGGCTCAACTGATCACGGCGTATTACCTCACCGACCGGCAATCCGATGCACTGGCTACCTATCACCGGCTCAAAACAGCGTTGTCAGACGACCTCGGCATCGACCCCGCGCCGGCACTGCGCACCTTGTATGAACAGGTCCTGCGCCAGGAACCGCTCGACATACAAAGAAATGCCCAGGCCGCCGCCCAAACGATCATCGCCTTCGAACCCGACGTGACCACCCTGTCAAGCGATGTCACCGCGGTGCTGCGGGACGGGCACGATCACGTTCATCGACTCAAGGGATCAGCCACCCGCATCGGGCGGCACCCCGACAACGACCTCGTCGTATCCGACGACAAGGTGAGCCGGCACCACGCCGTGATCAACAACGCCGACACCACGCACATCATCACCGACCTCGGTTCCGCCAACGGAGTTCACGTCAATGGCGAACGGGTCCGCGCCACAGCTGAGCTCCACGACGGCGACACCATTCGAATCGGCAGCCAGGTATTCATCTTCCAGACGTACCCGCCCGCGAAGGCCCCGGGCGACAGCCGGGGGAACTGACCTGGCCTCAGCCGCCGTACTGCGGCTTCAACTGACCCGCCAGCGCCGCCAGCGGAATGTTGGCGACGACAGTGCCGCCGTCCATGGACCAGACGCGCTGTCCCGGCGGCGTCGGGTCTTCGCGCATCATCGGCTGATCCGGCATGTACAGCCGCAGCGAGTCGCCGGTCAGCGCGAAGGCCCGGTAATTACCCGAGTAGCCCGGGCCCGCGCTGTCGGGCTGGAACTCCGGCACGGTGAACGGGTAGGTGCCCGGCGTGTGCGGCGGGGGCACCGCGTCGAGAATGGGCGGCAAGACCGTCGCCGCAGCGGCCGAAACTGCTTGATTGGCATTGACTCCCGGCCGGAACAGGTCGGGTAGGTAGAGCCTGCGTCCGGCGTTCATGTCGAACACGAACGATCGGTAGGCGTTGTTGGCCTGGATGCCGAACGGCTCGAAGATCTCATGCACCACCACCGACTGCACGCCGCCGGGGCCACCGATGATCTCGTAATCAGATCTGGCGCTGCTGTCCCGTGGCGTGGTGTTGCCGGTGCTCCGCCACCCGTTGAACAACCGGGTGTAGTAGTCACGCAGGACCGGCCCGGCCGTCGGGTTGTCGATCAGCTCAACCGGCACCCGCAGGGACAGCAGCATTTCCGCTTCGCGCTGGGACTTGACCACCGCGGTGCAGGCGCCACCGTCCCAGACCGCGCCGAGCTGGGCGCAGAAGCTGTCGACCGCTGCGTGGGCAGCCGGGATGCCGGTGAGGCAGCCCACCGTGGCGGCTGCGGCGGCGAGCGCCGCACGGACCTTAGTTGCCACGCTTACCGCCCGCTCCGGCGAGCATCACGTCGGCAGCGAGCCATCGATCCCCCACCTTTCGCATTGTCATGGACACGCTCACATAGTCGGTTTTCTTGTCTTTCACCGCAGCGCTGGTGACGTCCTGCTTCACCGTCAGCAGCACGTCCACGTCGTCGCCGCGGACCGCTTTGACCGCGGCATCGTCGACGGTGCCGGTGGTGGTGACCTTGTTGTCGATCAACATCTTTCGCATCGTCGCCGCGGCTTTGGCGTAGGTGTCCTTGAACGTGCCCGTGGCACCGCCGAGGACATCGGCGAAGTTCTTGTCGATGGTGGTCAAGTCGGTTGTGGTCAGGATGACGGCATAGCTGCGTGCCGCAGTCAGCGCCTCCGCGGCCTCGGCGTCGCGCTGATGCTGGCTGTACACCAGCGCCCACGCCGTGCCGGCCGCGGCCGACAGCGCAATGATCACGACGGCCACCGCCCAGCACAGGCTGCGCCGGACGGTATACGTCTTGGGTGCCTTGGGAACTGCCGGCACGGACGGCTCGACGTCGGCCGTCTCCGTTTCGTCGATGTCGACCTCGGTGACGTCGGTGACCTCGGCGATCTCAGTTTCCTTGTCGCTCACAGGATGTCGACCTTGCTCGCGAGCCAGCGGTCGCCGCTGCGCTCCATGGTCATGTCGATGCGATTGCGGTCGATGCGCGGGCTCGGGTTGTTCGCGTTGGTGATCGACTGGTCCACGAACAACAGCACCTCTACCTTGTCGGGCGTCGCCGACTTCACCGCCGCCGCCACGACGATGCCCGTCCCGGACGCCTTGTTGTCGATCAGCACCTGCCGCAACTGGTTCGCGCCCTGACTGTAGGCATCCTTGAACTCACCGGTGGCGCCGTCGAGCGACTTGCGGTAGTTCTCGTCGATGTTCTTGGCATCCAGCGTGGTCAGCACCACGGCATAGTCTTTGGCGGCCTGTAGCGCGGCGTCACTGGCCGCGTTGATGCGGTACTGCTCGTACTGCCGCCAGCCCAGAAACCCCAGCGCCGCAACCAACACCGCGAACAGCAACGCGCACACCGACGCAGCCAGGCCGACCCGCCGTTTCGATGTCGCGGCCGATTCCGTGGCCTCGGCGGCCGCGTCTGCCTCCGTCACCTCGGCGCCCTCGGCATCAGCCTCGACCGCCGAATCGGTCGCCTCGGCGGCATCAGTCTCCGTGTCCTGCACCTGCTCGAAGACGTCGGCATTGGCAGTTCGTTTACTCATCACTTCTCGCGTATCTCGTGGCCCGTCAGTTCGGCAGAGGCACCGGCATGACTGGACCGCCGTAGGGGGTGTCAATGGTGTAGCCCGGGTAGTGCGGGGTCTTGTCGGTCACCGCATGCGGGTCGTATCCCGGCGGCGGACCGGCCGTGTCGTCGCCCGGCGGCCGTGGCGCGTTGCGCGCACCACGAACCAACAGCGACGGATCCTGATCAGCACAGTACGTGTACTTGTACGGCTCGGGGAAACTTGCATCCGATGGCGGGTGCCGTGGCAGGTCGTAGTCGCAGCGGTACTTGGGGTAGATGTCACCGAGGGCCCAGATTCCACCGTCATGGACCATGGCGGAGAACCGGTCGATGAACGAGTCGCGGTCCGGCCGCCAGATGTATTGCAGCGCCGGAATGCGCTGATAGATGATCTGCGACACCGTGGTCAGGTTCCCGAGGATCTGCACCACGTTCTGCCGGTTGTCGGCGATCAGGTTGTCCAGCGTGGCCAACTGCGGCTCGCCGCGGTCGACCAGCGTGCGGAAGCCACCGTCCATCCTGTTCACGCCGCCGAGCACCGCTTCCAGGCTGTTGGTCGTCGCTTGCAGACCCGGTCGGACGTCGGCGACAGTGCCGAACACCACCCGCGTGCTGCGGATCATGCTGGTGGTCTCCGGCAGCACCGAGTCGACCGTGTTCGCGAGCAAGCTGGCACCGTCGAGAATCGCGGCGAGCTTGCGCGGGCCGTCCTTGGTCACGTGCAGCTCGTTGAACATCTTGCCGAGCTTGTCGGCATCCAGTTGCGCCAACGCACCGCGGCTGTGGTCGATGATGTGCGGCAAAGTCACCGGGATACTGGCCTGCTTGCCCGAAATGATCGCGCCGTCAGACAGATACGGTCCACCACCCTGGTCCGGCCGGAAGTCCAGGTACTGCTCGCCAGCCGCCGACAGGCCCGATACCCGCACCGGCGAGTCTTTCGGGATCCGGGCCGATTTGTCGATGGTGGCGACCGCCTCCACACCGTTGCCCGTGAGGTTGACGGCCGAGACGCGGCCGATCGGAATGCCGCGCAAGGTGACGTCCTGATTGGCCAGCAGCCCACCGGATTCCGGCAGCATGATCCGGATGGCCATGGTGCGGTGGAAGGGGTTGAACCGCAGGCCGTCGATGGCGATATAGGCAAAGGCCACCACCGCGGTGAGCGCCAGCCCAACCAGGGCGAGCAGCACCTTGCGGCTGGCCACCGCTTTGATGACGCGAATCACCAGCGCGAGAACGGAATTCAACATGCCGATCATGGGCGGTCAGCCCCGTTGACTCGACCGACAATCATGTTCCACTCGTACCGCAGGCTGCCGATCATCAGATGCCAGTCAGTGCCATCAGGTCCGTGGATGCCGGGGTCTCCCGCGTAGTTCTTGTCCGGCAGGGCTCCGATCGCGATCTTCTCGACGGATGCACGTCCATGCAGCGCAGCCGAATTCGTGGACTTGACCACAACGCCGATCAGTCGGTTGAACGCGGTCAACGTGATGTTCGGGTCCAACGCGATGTCATTGGAGACCTGCGACAACTTATTGATGTCGGCGATGAAGCTGCGAGTATCGGTGCCCTGCATCGACGGGAACTTCGCCAGCTGCCGGGTGATCCTGGCCACGTTGTCGACCACATCCATGATCTGCGTGGTGTTGTCGGAGATCACCGACAGCGCCGGCGCTCCGGCCGACAATGCCGAGTCGATGGTCTGCTGATGGACCGCCACTTCCGCGGCCATGTTCGAGGTGCTGCGCAATGTCGCGTCCAACTGCGCCGAGCGCGCCGACATCTTGCCCAGGAACTGGTTGGTCTCCGAGATCAACCCGGCCAGCTTCTCACCGCGTCCACCGACCACCCTGCCGGCACCGTTGACATCGGTGGTCAGCGCCCGAACGGCACCACCGTTGACCAACATCGCCAGTGAATTGAGGAGTTCTTCGACCGTCGGCGCCGACGCCGTGTCCGCCAGCGGGATCGTGTCACCGTTGTGCAGCACCGCCCCACCGTCCGCCTTGTCGCTGGGCGGCCGAATCTGCAGGAACACATCCCCCAACGGCGTGGCGGAACGCAGTTCAGCGGTACTTCCCACCGGCAGCGGCACATCCTTGCGGATCCGCATACCCACCTTCGCGGTGAAGTCATCGGCCTCGATCGACGTGACTTCACCGATATCCGCGCCGTACAAACGTACTTTCGCCTTCGACGGCAGATTCAGCGCATCGGTGAATACGGCATTCAACGAGTACGTCGGCCCACCCGATCCCGGGGAAGGCAACGGCACACTGTCGAGGCCCGCGGCGCAACCGGTCATCAGCAGAACACCGCTGAGGACACCGGCACACCGCATACCGCGCGGCACAAAAGTCAGGCTCATCGGGTCGGCCCTCCCTGCGCAGGCACTGCGGGCACCGGCTTGGGCGTCGCAGCTCCAGGTTTGGGCGGTTCGCCCTGACCAGACGGACCGATGCCGTTGCCCATCAGGTCCAACATCGCCCCCAAGCCATAATCGGGCCCATAGTCCTGCAATGTGCCTGTCGCACAACCCAGTTGCTTGAGGCCCATGAGATTGCAAATTTCCTTGTTCAGGTTGTTGTTCGCAATCACCTTGTCGGTCAAGAGATGGACGCGGATGCTACCGCCGACCGGGTCCAGCACGTTGTACAAGTTATCGAGCGTCAGTGGCAGCACATCAATGGTTTCCGTCAGCTCACGCTTGTTTTCGGCCAGCGATTTGGTCATCGTGTCCAGGTCACCGAATGCGCCCTTGAGCTGATCACGGTGCCGATTCAGCAGATCGCTCACCTGCTGCAGGATCTCGTTCGCCTTTGCGCCGGTGCGACCAGATCCCAAGTTCTGGTCCGCGAGGATGTCGCTGAGTTGGTGCACGTTCGCGCCGAATGTGCGAATGGCCGCATCGTTGTCGGCGGCCGACTGTGTCAAATCCGAGACACTGCGAATGATCTGCTGAAGGTTCTTCTGTGTCTGCGCACCACCGTCAGGGCCGACCTTGAGCGCCTCGGACAATTTGGTCAGCGTGGACTTGATCTGGGCGCTGTTGCCCGCCGAGATTTGGGAGCCCAGATTGACGAGATCACCCAGCGGGCCGCCACCATTCGCGTCACCGCGCAGGGCGGTCCCGAGCTTGTCGATCATGGCCAAGGTTCGGTCGAATTCGACGGGGGTCCTGGTGTTCCCCAACCCGATCAGGTCACCGTCGCGGAGCTTGGGCCCACCACGGTACGGCGGGGTCAACTCGACGTGACGGTCGGTGAGGATCGAGGCGGAAACGGTCGCTGCGACGACGTCGCTCGGTACGGGGACCTTCCGATCGATGTCCATGGTGACCTCGACATAGCCACCCTTGTTCTCCACCGTGTCGACCTTGCCGACCTGCATTCCCAGCACCGACACCGCGTTGCCGGGATACAGCCCAACGGCGTCCTCGAAGTGTGCCGTCACCCTGATGTCGCGGTGCCAGAATCGCGGCACCATGACAGCCGCCGTCGTCACCAACGCCACCACCGCGACAACGGCAACCGCGGCAATTATCAAGGTGCGCTTACTCATTTGCAGTCCTTGAAGTATTCGACGATGTTGAACTGCCGGGCCCGGCCGCTGATCGCGCACATCCAGGAATCCACCATGAGACCGCCGGACAGCTGGACGTCCGCGGCATTCCCGCTACCCAGGATGTTGGCGAAATCGCGCGCCGCCACAGGCGCGTTCTGCAGGATGTTGCGCACCAGCGCGTCGTGATCGGCCAGCATCTTGGCGAAGTCGTGCAGGCTGTTGATCAACGCGTCGAGTTGCGGCTCATCGGCCAGAATCGTGTGCGCCCGATCAGCCAGCAAGGTCACTCCGTCGAGCAGGCGCTGGACTGCCGCCCGCCGCGTCGTGATCTCGCCGAGAACCTGGTTGCCCTGCAGCACCAAGGCACCCAGGTCGGCCTTCTGCCGGTGCAACAGCGCCGTGATGGTGTCGGCGTTGGTGATCAGCGTGCCCAGCTGATCGCGACGCGACTGGATCACGCCGGCCAGCGAATTCAGGTTGGTCAGCGCCTGCGGCAGCGCGTCGGGCAGGCCCTGCAGGCTGGCGCTCATGACTCGCACCGACTCGGCGATCCGGTCGGCGTCGAGCGGAGCCAGGGTGCTGGTCGCGCCCTCCAGCGTCTTCTGCAGGTCATACGGCACTTCAGTGTGACTCAACTTTATTGTGTTGCTTCGCAATTCACCGGGGCCGGCGGGGGCGAGTTCCAGATATCGAGAACCGAGAATGGTGGTCAGCTTGATCGCCGCATGCGTCTCGGTACCCAGCCGCACGTTCTTGTCGGCCTTGAAGGTGACCACCACGTGGTCGCCGGCCAAGGCGACGTCCTGTACCTCGCCGACGTTGATACCCGCGATCGTCACCGCATTTCCCGACTTGATGGCTGCGGCCTGGGCGAACTCGGCGGTGTACTGCTTCCTGCCGAAGTCGAGCACGCTGATCAGCACAACCGTCAGAACCATCGCGACGATCACTGTCAGACCGATGACGCCGAGCCAGAACTTGTTGTAGTCCTCCAGAACTCGCTGCCGGCCGCCCGGGATGTTCGCCGGGCGGAGCGGGCCGCCGAACATGCCGCTCATCGGCACACCGCCGTGTGCCACACTTCGTTGCCATTACCCGGGGTGGCGGCGATGACGAAATTCTGGAACCACTGCTTCAGGCCGCGCCACAGCGCGAAGTCGACATCGCACGGGTACGCGTTCAGGTAGGTGCCGTCCTGTGTCATTCGGCTCAGCCCCTTCAAGAGCAAGGGCACGTTGGCCATCATGTAGCCGAACCGGGCCTTGCCATCCGTGGTGCTGTACTTCAAGAATCCGGGGTCGCGGGCGATGAACTCCTGCATGTTCGGAGTGATCGCATTGACGATGGTCGACAGCCGATTCACATTCGCGGTAATCGACCCCACCGAAGCGAGCAGCTCCTGGCGCCGGGCGTTGAACGACGCGATCGACGCCGACGTCTGGCTCAGCATGGTCTCCAGATTCGCGCTCTGGTGCGCCAGCGTTGTCATGAGCTTGTCGAGGTTGGCGATCAAATCTCCCAGTGCCGCATCCGGACCCGCGAGGGTCTGCGTCAACACCGAGGCCTGCGTGGTCAACGTCAGGAGCGATCCCTGGTTGCCCTGGAAAGCCTGGATGATGGCGCCCGTCAGGTTGTCCACCTGCTTCGGGTCCAACTCGGTGAACAGCGGCTCGAAACCGTTGAGCATGTAAGAGATATCGAAGGACGGATTGGTCCGATTCTCCGGAATCTGTGCGCCTGCCGGCAGTTTCCGCTTTTCTCCCTCGCCCTGGCTGAGGCCGACGTAGCGCTGCCCGATGATGTTCTGGTAGGTCACCGAGGCCAACGTGTTGGTGTAGAGGGTCTGGTTGCTGTGCACCTGGAAGGTGACCTTCGCCCGGTAGTCGGATGTCAGGTCGATCTTGTCGACGCGGCCCACCCGAACGCCTGCGACCCGGACGTCATCGCCCTCGGCCAGCCCCGAAACATCCTTGAACATGGCCGAGTAGGTCGTGGTCGGCCCGGCGATGTTGCGCTGCAAGGTGGCGAACACCATCCAGGTCACGGCGACCGAGAACACCAGGAACAAGGTGAGAAAGACGACGGTGCTGCGTTTCAGTTTCATCGCTGCCCCTCCGGAATCGGAGTGACCTGTATGTCTTGCCCGCGCGCAACCGGGCCCAGCAACAGCTGGGTGGCGGATGTGGCTGGGCCACCGACGATCTTGCTCAACTGATCCTTCTCGACATCGCTGCCAACCGGACCGACTGTTCCGCCGAACAGCGGCGCAGATTGCTGCTGAATCTGTGCTTGCGCACCGACTTCCGCGGGCAACGGTGGCCCCGCGGGTGCGGGCACGGCTTGCGGCCCGGGCGCGGGCGCGCCCTGGGGCGCCGGCGGCGCATCGGGGTCCGGCGGCCCGGGAAAGTCGGGCACGATCGGCACCGAGAACCGCGGCGGAGCGGTGTTGGGGTAGTTCTCGGGAACCCAGGCGGGCGGGGCCATACCCATGGACGCCAGCCCTGGTTTGAGGTCAGGTGCCGTCGGCGTTTCCGGCGCAGTTCGGCAGCTCGGCCCCTCCAGCGCGCCGTACCGCGGGCAGTCTGCCCGGGTGTACTGCCGGGACGGATTCATCGAGATGACCGCCTTCACGGTCAACATGTTGGTCTCCGGGTTCCACGCCTCGTCGTAAGCCTTGTTGGCCAGCGCCTGCAAGCGTGTCGAAATACCGTGGAACTCGCCGGCATGATCTGCGATGACACCCAGCCCTGGTGTCAGGCCGGTGCTGACCTGGATCATCCGGTCGGTCTGATGGTCGAACGCATCACCAAGGGTCCCAGTGGTATTCAATCCGCCGTTGAGGAAATTGGTCAGCTGCGAACGCTTTTCGGCAAAGGTCCGCATCGGCCGGACGGAGCTGTCCAGCGCGGCGAACAGATCCGGTGACACGGTCCGCAGGCTCTCGGAGGCGGCTTTGAGCGCCGACAACGTCGTCGGGCCGGTGTCGTCGGACTTCACCACCGAATTCAGTTGCCGCATGATCTCATTCACGTCGTGCCCGGCGTCGGTGAGCTTCTGCCCACGCCCGTGCGTGGCCTCCGAGATGGCGGCGAAGACACCGACGTTGTTGGCATCGGGTGACTGACCGACGGCCTTGAGCAGCTGCCGCAGCTTGGCCAATACGTTCTGGAACAGCACCGTGGGCAGGGTCTGGTCTTCCATGACGACGTCGCCGCTCCGGATGGGCCGCGCGCCGTTGCCGTTCTGCACGAGCTGCACGGCCGACACGGCAAAGAGGTTTGCCGGCACCACCCGGGCTGTCACGTTGTCGGGGATTTGTGGCGCGAACTGCGGCTGGATGTTGACGTGCACCACGTTCGGCGAACCATGCTGCGAGGGCGTCACGCCCGACACCATGCCAACAATCACGCCGCGGAACTTGACGTCGGAGCGCTCCGGCAAGCCGTCGCCGATGTTGACGAGCTTGAGGTCCACGCGGATGAAATCATCGAGCTTGCCTTGGGATTTGACCACCATCAGCACCGCGGCGATCGCGGCGATCACGCCGAAGCACAGACCGATGACGCCCAGCTTGCGGTTGCTCGAACCCCGCGGGTCATGATCGAACGAGTTGGCCATCAGCCACCGAACCTTGCGCCGCTGATGACGCCCCACAGCGCCATGGTGAGGAGCATGTTGACGATCATCACGACGGTGACGCTGCCGCGCATCGCCCGGCCCGCCGCGACGCCGACACCGGCCGGACCACCAGAAGCGAAGTAGCCGTAGTAGCACTGCATCGTCGAGGAGATGAACACGAACACCACCGCTTTGATGGTCGCGAACAACACGTCCCGGCCTTCGAGGAACAGGCCGAAGTAGTGCAGGTAGGTGCCCGTGGACTGACCGGCCACCACACTGACCAGCTGGCACGACAGATAAGCCAGTGCCAGCGACGCCAGGAAGAGCGGCACCACAGCGATGATCGAGGCCACCACCCGCGTTGCCACGAGATAGGCCACCGAGTTGATACCGAGGGTGTCCAGGGCGTCGATCTCATCGTTGATTCGCATGGCACCCAGCTGCGCGGTGAACCGGCAGCCGGCCTGGGCGATGAAGGCCATCGCGATCATCGCCGGCGCCAGTTCTCGGGTGGTGGCGAACGACGAGACCAGACCGGTGGCCGGCCCCAAACCCAACAGGTTCAACGCGTTGTAGCCCTCGATCGCGACTAGCGCGCCGGCGGTAACGCCCAGCACCCCAGCCACATTCAGGGTGCCGCCGCCGACCACGATCGAGCCGTTGCCCCACGTGATGTCGGACAGCAACCGCAGTAGTTCCTTGCGGTACCGCACCCACATCGTGGGCATGGCCAGCACGACCTTGCCGAAGAACTCGATCATGTGGCCGGTACGCCCGGCCGCCTTCAGCAGCCCGTTGCCGACCGCGGTGACCGGCCGCAGCAGCTGCGGGGTGAATGTTGAGGGAGCGGCCATGTCAGATCGACGTTTTCGGGAAGATGATCACGTACAGCTGGCTCATGACGACGTTGACGATCATCATCAGCAGCACCGACTCCACCACCGCGGCGTTGACCGAGTTGGCCACACCCGCCGGGCCACCGCGGGTGTCGAGCCCTTTGTGGCAGCTGATCACCGCCACGATGACACCGAAGACGACGGCCTTGACCATCGCCAATGCCAGGTCACCGACCGTCGAGAACGACGAGAACGTCGCGATGAACGAACCCGGGGTGCCGTTCTGCAGGTAGACGTTGAACATGTAGCTCGCCAGGTACCCCACGAAACTCGTGACGCCCGTGAGCAGCACACCGATGAGCACCAGTGCGACCAACCGTGGCACCACCATCCGCTGGATCGGGGACACGCCCATGACTTCCATCGCGGCGATCTCCTCGCGCATGGTGCGCGATCCGAGGTCCGCGCACACGGCCGACCCCACCGCCGTCGCCAGCAACAGCGAGGCGACCAGCGGGGCACCCTGCCGAATCACCACCAGGCCGGTGGCCGCACCCGACAGAGACGAGGCACCAACCTGGCCGGCGAGCAACGCGAACTGGATCGACAGCGTCACGCTGATCGGGATGGTCACCAGAACCGTTGGGGTGAAAGCGGTTCCGGCCATGAACGCCGCCTGGTCCAGGAACTCGCGCACCTGGAAGCGGCCCTTGACGATGTCGAAGAACAAGTACTCCAGCGTGCGTAACCCGAGCACGATCTGACCGCCGGCAGTGCTCAGCGACGCGATCGGATGGTTCTGCAGGTATCGGCGGACCCACCCGATGGCCTCGGCGATGGCGCCCCACTTCGCCACTCCCCTGGGTTGTGCCTGGTCGGTCATCGGGCCGCCGCTTCCTGGCCGGATACCGGCCACTCGGTGGCGATGCCACGGCACACCAGTTCGTTGCTTGCGAGGGTCTGTGCGATCAGCTCTTCCCGGCTCGGCTTCTGGCCATAGCGCAGCGCGATGCCGAACGGGATGGCGCAGATCGTCTGGGCAGTGGCACGAACGTCGATCTCGGGACGGATGTATCCCTGCTTGATGCCGTCGCGCAGCATCGTCGCGAGGACGCGGGCACCGTCATCGAAAAGTCGCTGAAATTCCTCGGTCATCTGCTGATCGACACCGGCCGCCTGTACCACGATCAACTGCATCAGCCGCGGTTCGTCGGCCAGGAGTTCGCTATAGGCCATGCCGATCCCCAGCAGGTGATCACGGAATTCGATGATGGACGTCAGCCGTCCGGGCGTCGAGTCACCGATGGCCGCGAGCACCCGACCGTTTACCTGACGCACTGCGTGGTCGACGATGTCGCGCTTGTTCTCGAAGTACCGGTAGAACATCGAATGCCCGGACCCGAGTCGCTTGGCGATGTGACTGATCGAGGTCTGGTGATAGCCGCGCTCAGCGAACTCCGCCAACGCCGCTTCGATGACTTCCTCGCGGACCAGCTCAGCGCGTTTTGCACGCTGGCGTTCCGCCATGGTCGCGCGCGCCTCGCCTGTCACGCGGATCACAGTAGCGCATCGATTCCGGTTTCGGACACACTCTTCGCGAAACGGAATGAATTGTCTCGCGTGTAAGCGTCACGCGCCGGAGGTTTGCTGAATATCGCACCAAGGGGATGCCGCAGCACAGTAGGGCGGCTCCCCCGGCCATGCGGCCGTTTGGATATTTTCCTCAAATACCCGCAGCTTCGGCCATCGCCGTGGTAAGTGGTCGGGCCGCACTATCCTGCCCCAATGGCAATGGATCGGATCACCGTCGAAGTTCGAGATGGCGTCGCCTACGCGACGCTCAACCGGGCAGACAAGATGAACAGCCTGGACCTGCCGATGCTGGAGGCGCTCGCCGCGATCCCCGGCCGGTTGGCTCGCGACCGTGCGGTGCGGGTCGTCATTCTGCGTGGCGACGGGCGCGCGTTCTGCACCGGGCTGGACTTCGCCGGAGCGAAACTGCAGGGGTTGAGCGCCGTGCGCAACTTCGGCAAGTTTCCGGGGCAGAAGACCAACCTGTTCCAGGAGGCATGCTGGGCTTGGCGCGAGCTGCCGGTACCGGTGATCGCCGCGTTGCACGGTCACTGCTATGGCGGCGGACTGCAGGTCGCCCTGGCCGCCGACTTCCGGATCGCCACGCCGGACTGCAAGCTCTCGGTCATGGAGGCCCGGTGGGGTCTGATCCCGGACATGACCGGGTCGGTGACGCTGCGCGAACTCCTGCCGATGGATGTGGCCAAGCGGCTGACCATGACTGCCGAGGTGTTTTCCGGGACCGAAGCCCTGGGGTACGGACTGGTGACGGAAGTCGCCGCCGATCCGGTGGCGGCGGCTGAAGCGTTGGCCGCACAGCTCATCGAGCGCTCCCCCGACGCATTGGCGGCGACCAAAAAACTGTTCGACTCGACGTGGACGTCGTCGCCGCGGTCGGCGTTCTGGACCGAATCGCTGCTGCAGCTCCGGCTCCTTCGCGGCCGCAATCACCGGTTGGCGCGCAAGGCCGGGCGCGAGGGCACTCCGGTCTGGGCGCCGCGATCGGTGGACTGAAGGCCGGACCTCCCGCCTGGCTTTGACTTGGGCGGCAGGACCTTCGTCAGGCCTTTCGTCAGCCCGGACAGTGGGTTGGCGAACGACGCGGGCGTCTGAGGCGGCGTCGTCAGCCCCGCCTTCTTCGGCTTCTTCGGTGGGGTCTGCGCGGCGTCGACCGCCGGTGTGTTGTTGGCAGATTTGGTCACCGCAGGCGTGGTGGCGGGCTTCGTCGCAGCCAACGGCGCAAAGGCGCCCGGCTGCATGGCCGCGGCGCGCACCTTGTTGACCTCGGTGACGATGGTGTTCGCGATGACAGTGCCTGCCGCGGTCACCACGCCGACAGCGGTTTGGACGCCCGCCATGGCCGCGGTCACCGGATTACCGCTCTTCGCCAGTTCCTGGGCGACGGCGTCGGGCACATGAAACGCGCCGGCGAGGACGTCGTTGAAGGCCGGGAAGATAACGGCGGCAACGACATTGATGACGCCGATCACCGCCACCTGCAACACACCGTGCGGCATGACGGTCGGCGCGGGGTTCGGGACGACGGGTGCGTTGAGGGCATCGAAGGTCTGCTGACGGAATTGCTGGAACGCCTGAAGGACCGCAGCCGGGCCGCCCAGAATGGCGGGCGGGATGTTCATGAGGCCGACGACGCCGACCTCGAAGGCGTTCAACGCGCGCTGCGCGGGAATGGCCGCGTCCGCCTCGATCGCCTTGTCCATGGCCGCAGCGGTCGGTCCCGTCATCGATGCGGCGGCCATGCCGAGCGCCTTGAGCGGACCATTCGCCGGCAGTGCCGCGAGGAAAACCCCGGGCTCCTGCAGCGTGGTCGTGATGCCCGTCGTGACGGTCTGCGCCAGCAGCGGACAGATGATCGAGCAGTAGATGCCCTGGTTCTTGATGAAACTCGCGATCAGCCCGCCCGGCGGAACCGTTGCAGCCAAACTGATTTCGCGCATCACGACCGGCGGCGATGGATGTTCCGCGGTCGGCGCGATCGGCGCCAGCGGTGCGACGACGGCCGCGGCAACGGCAGTCGCGGCGAGGGCGGTGGGCAGGCGTGCGGACAGTTGCATCGTGATCCCCTTGCGCAGCGGTGTACGGGTACCACGAACTGTCGAGCCATCTGGTTCAGTCGGCGCGGGAATCAATCTGCGCGGCCAGCGCACCGAGGCTGATGAGCAGGTTCCGGGTGGGCTGCTGCGCGAGATCGGCGACCGTGGTGGTGTTCAGCGACGCATAGAACGCCGCTTTGGCCTGCGCCAACGCCGAGCGCAGCCGGCATGCCGATTGCAGCGGACAATCCAGCCCGCTGCAATCGACCAGTTCGGTATCTCCGTCGTCCTCCAGCGACCGCACGACGTCGCCGAGGCGGGCGGTGCGGCCGGCCTCGGTGAGTGCCAGTCCGCCACCCCGACCACGGTCCGCGTCGAGCCATCCGGCCGCAGCCAGGTGCGCGCACGCCTTGGTCGCGTGCGTGTACGAGATCTGCATGTCCTCGGCGATCTGGCGCGTAGAAATCCGCTCCTGGCCGTCTTCAGCGGCGAGCCGGATCAAGATCCGCAGCCCGACGTCACTGAAACCGGTTAGCCGCACACCGACACGCTATTTGAATCCGCATTTCCGGTGCAAATAAACCGGACGCAGCCGGGCGGTCAACTTGCCATGTGCTTCTTCAGCTCCGTGCGCGCGAGGGCGTTCTTGTGCACCTCGTCGGGCCCATCGGCGAATCGCAACGTGCGGATGCCCGCGTACATGGCGGCGAGCGGGAAGTCCTGGGAGATGCCGCCGGCGCCGTGCACCTGGATGGCCTTGTCAAGAATCCACTGCACGGTGAGCGGCGTGGCGATCTTGATGGACTGAATCTCGGTGTGCGCGCCGCGGTTTCCTACGGTGTCCATCAACCAGGCGGTCTTGAGCACCAGCAGCCGCAGTTGTTCGACGCGAACACGAGACTCGGCGATCCAGTCGCGGATCACACCCTGCTCGGCCAGCGACTTACCGAACGCGACCCGGCTGGCGGCCCGCTGGCACATCATCTCGATGGCGCGCTCCGCGACGCCGATCGCGCGCATGCAGTGGTGGATACGGCCCGGCCCGAGGCGGGCCTGGGCGATCGCGAATCCGCCACCTTCTTCACCGATCAGGTTCGACACCGGAACCCGCACATCGGTGAAGCTCAGCTCGGCGTGCCCGCCGTGGTCGTTGTCGTCATACCCGAACACCTCCATGCCGCGCAGCACCTCGAGCCCAGGAGTGTCCCGGGGAACCAGGATCTGCGACTGCTGGCGATGACGTTCCGAACCCGGGTCGGTCTTGCCCATGACGATGAACACCTTGCAGTTCGGGTTCATCGCGCCGGTGATCCACCACTTACGACCGTTGATCACATACTCATCACCGTCACGCACGATGGACAGCTCGATGTTGGTGGCGTCGGAGCTCGCGACGTCGGGCTCGGTCATGGCGAACGCCGATCGGATCTCGCCGTCCAGCAGGGGTTCCAGCCACTTGCGCTGCTGTTCCTCAGTGCCGAACTCGTTGAGCACCTCCATGTTGCCGGTATCCGGGGCAGCGCAGTTGAACACCGCGGGCGCCAATTGAATACTGCGGCCGGTGATTTCGGCCAGCGGTGCGTACTGCAGGTTGGTCAGACCCGCGCCTTTCTGCCCGGGCAGGAACAGATTCCACAAGCCGCGCCGGCGCGCTTCGGAGCGCAGCTCGACCAGCACGGGCACGCTGTCCCAGGCCCATCGGTTGTCCAGAGCAGCAAGCTGCTCGTGGAACGTCTTCTCTGCGGGGTAGACGTGACTGTCCATGAATGCCGTCAGCTCGGCAATCATTTCCTTGGTCTTGGCGTCGTAGGCGAATTCCATGTCAGTGCTCCTTCAGTGCATTGAGTCCGAAGTCCAGCAGGGAGTGCACCGCGTCCCCGGCGAACGAGAAGCCGTCGCCAACGGTCTGGCCGTTGACATAGCGGTAGTGGATACCTTCGAAGATGCCAGCCATCTTGAAGAAGGCCAGGCCCAGGTAGAAGCCGAAATCGCCCAGACTGCGGCCAATCCCAGCGCGGTACCGGTCGATGATCTCCTGCTCGGAGAGGAAGCCCGGTGCTTCGCTGACGTCAGAGACCTCCGGGTTACCCGATGCGGCGAGCCGCCCGTACGCGACCATCAGCGAAAGATCGGTCAGCGAGTCGCCGATGGTGGCCAGCTCCCAATCGAGCACCGCCGCCGGCTGGTCGCGCGAGTCCATCAGTACGTTGTCCAGGCGGTAGTCGCCATGCACGATGCCGGGCGCCGAGTCAGCCGGAACCCGCGCCGCCAGCGCCTGATAGAGCTCTTCCATGGCGGGCAGATCCCGGGTGCGGGCCGCCGCGAACTGCTTGCGCCAACGCTCGACCTGACGCCCCAGAAAGGCTTGGGGCCGACCGAAATCGGCCAGACCCACCGAGGCCGGATCCACTGAATGCACGGTGATCAGCGTGTCGACAAGCCGCTCCGAGATCGCCCGGGTGCGCTCAACGCCGAGCGGCTCCAGTTCGGTCGCCCGGCGGTACGGGGACCCGTCGACCTCTGCCATGACATAGAACGGCGCACCGAGCACCGCGACGTCGTCGCAGAAGGCGTACATTGCGGGCACCGGGACCGCCGTGGGCGCCAGCGCCGACATCATCCGGTATTCGCGGCTCATGTCGTGCGCGGTAGCCAACAGCTTCCCGACGGGGGGCCGGCGGACGATCCACGATGAATTCCCGTCCGTGACACGGTAAGTCAGATTCGACTTGCCGCCGGCGATCAACTTCGCAGTCAGCTGGGCGCCGGCACCGGGCACAGCGGAGGACAGCCAGGCACCGAGCCGGGCCAAGTCCAGCCCGGGTAGATCGACGTGGGTGTCGAGGGCCATCAGACGCCGCCACCCAGAAGGACGCCACCGTCGATCGTCAACGTCTGCCCGGTCATCCACCCGGCGTCGGCCGACAGCAGGAACGCGACCACCGAACCGATATCTTCGGGCACGCCAAGGCGTTTCAGCGCGTAGTTCTTGCTGACCTCTTCCTCTCGCCCTTCGTACAGCGCGGTCGCGAACCGCGTCTTGACGACGGCCGGGGCCACGGCATTGACGCGGATGTTCGGACCGAGTTCGTAGGCCAGCTCCTCGGTCAGGTGGATCACCGCGGCCTTGGACACCCCATAGAGCGCAATTCCCGGGGCGGGCCGCAGGCCGGCGATCGACGCGACGTTGACGATCGCGCCGCCATGCTCGGCCTGCCAGGCCCGGTTGACCTTCTGCACCCACGACAGCGCCGACAGCACGTTGACTTCCAGAATCTTGCGCGCGGCATCCATGTCGATGTCCATGAGTGGCCCGTACACCGGGTTGATGCCGGTGTTGTTGACGAACAGGTCTGCGCCGCCGAAGGTTTCGATCGCCTTGGCCACCACGGCGTCCTGGTGCTCGGTGTCATCGGCCCGGCCGGCCACGGCTAGCGCGACGTCCGGGCCGCCGAGGGTCTCGACGGCGGCGTCGAGCGCCTCCTGCTTCCGGGCGGTGATCACCACCTTGGCGCCGTCGTCGACCAACCGCTGGGCGATGGCGAAGCCGATGCCACGACTGGCACCCGTGACGATCGCGGTCTTTCCTTGGAATCGCGTGCTCATGTCAACTTCCTTGTGGGGTTGGCGGTACACGGCCCCAACACGTGGGACACATAGCCAAAGTGTGCCACACTGGCACATAGCGGCGCAATGTTCCATAATGGGCAGATGTCCGGAGCAGAACCGACGACGCCCTCCCCGCGGCTGGGGACGGCGTTGAGCCGCCAGGCCGCGGTCGACGCGGCGACCCGGCTCTATCTGACGGGCGAACCGGTCGACATGTCAGCGCTGGCCACCGAACTCGGGATCGGCCGCTCAACCCTCTATCGACTCGTCGGCAATCGGGAAGACCTGCTCGCGACCGTGCTCGCCGACGCCACCGAGCGCACCTTCCGGCGTACCGTCGCGGACATGGCGGCCGAGGCCGGACCCGACGCCGAACCGCCCGGGGGCGCCGACTACATCCTGAAGGTCATGGACCGTTTTCTGAATGCGGTCGTCGACGCGAAACCGCTGCAGGCAGTGTCGCATCGCGAGCCATTGCTCATCGTGCGACTCATGCTGCTGCCCGGACTCGTGGAGCAGACCGCAGGACGGCTGGTCGGCGAACTCCTCGATGCCGAGGTGGCCGCCGGCAGGATGGAATTGCCGCTACCCACCGCCACTTTCGGCCTCGCGCTCATTCGCATGTGCGACGCACATCTCTATGCCCCACTCCTCGGGGGCGGAGCACCCGAGATCGGTACCGCGCTCGACCTGGTGGCCGCGCTCCTCGGCCACAGCCGGCCCGATGAAGGCTGAATCCTGTTGCGCCAGTTAGCTCGGAGCTGAGGCAGCCAGGTTGCCTGCCACTTCGGCTTCCCAGCTCTCGATGGAGTGCGTGGTGTCGATCTCGAACTCGAAGCGGTCCGTCATATCCGGCGTCACATCCTCGACGTCGACGTAGAACTGCTCGTACCAACGGCGCTGCTGGTACACCGGGCCGTCCTCCTCGGTGAGCAGTGGATTGTCGATCCGGGCCTTGTGCTTCCAGATTTCGACATCCTGCTCGAAGCCGGTCTGGACTCCATCGATGAAAGTCCTTGCCAGCTCAGCATTTTCCTCTTCGGTCAGGCTCGGGATTTTCTTGACGATGGCGCCGTACTGCAGCACGAAAGAGTTCGGGCTCACCGGATAGTGCGAGTTGATCAGGATGGTCTCGACGGTCATACCGTTGGACACGCTGCGGAGCCGGTCGATCATGTACGACGGCCCGAAATACGAAGCCTCCGAATAGAGAATGGACGTCGGATCGTGGAATGTACTGACGACCATGTCATCGCGGGGAGTCGAGTCCATCACCTGGGTCGCCACGTGACCCTCGAAGATGTTCTTGAAGTTCCGGGGAAATGCGTAGTGCACGTAGAAGAAATGCGCCATGTCCACGTTGTTGTCGACGATCTCGCGGCAGTGCGAACCTTCGATCAGCTGGATGTTCCAGGTCCAGTCGGTCCAAGCGTCCGTGCCGCACCCTTCGATCTCGGGGATGTCGACCTCCGGCGGCGGGGCGTTGCCTTGCGGGTCATTCCAGACGAACAGTTGTCCGTTGCGTTCGAGCGTCAGCCACGAGCGGGTGCGCGCCAGCCGCGGCGTCCGCTTGGCGTAAGGCACCAACGTGCACTTGCCGTCGCCACCCCAGCGCCAGTCGTGGAACGGGCACGCGATCGAGTCACCCTTGACGCTGCCGTATGCGAGGTTGCCGCCCATGTGGCGGCAGTACGCGTCGAGCACGTTGAGCCGGCCCTGACTGTCGGCGAAGACCACCAGTGACGTCCCGAACGCGTCGATCTGATGGGGCGCACCGTCGTTGAAGTCGCGGATCAGGCCGAGGCAGTGCCAGCCGCGGGCGAACCTGGTCGGATTCTCCCCCGACTCGATCTGCCGGATTGCCGCCAACTCCTGATCAGTGGCCGACATGCACTCCTCCATCGTTGTTTTCATCGGGACCGAACCAGTGCGGGCATCGGCGCGGTGAGCAGGCCGACGACCATCGCGACGATGTTGTCCCTCGCTTCAGCCTCACTCAAGGCACCGCGGGTTGCGTCGCGATGCTCATCGACATGACGTTCATGGTCGGCGAGCAAGGTGTACATGACCGACGCCATCGCCGCCATGCGTTGGCGGCGAAGCGCTTCCGGTAGGTAATCGAGTGCCCGCAGTAGCCGCGTGGTGAGGATTCGGGTGGCCGGCCACTGCTCCGATGTGAGCGTGAGCTCAGCCATGACGGGATGATTGCGGACGCGTTCGAGAAAACGGGCGTAGTGGCTCGACCCGTCGGAGTACGGAGTGTCGAACAGCGGCTCGATCAGGATCGTCACCAGAGTTGTGATGCTGCCGTCGGGCTCCCCGGCGCTTTCATGCTCGGCCAGCAGCGCCAGTCGCGCTTGCTCCAGCGGGGCTTGTCGATGACCAATGATGGCCTTGATCAAGCCATCTCGCGATCCGAAGTGATAGTGGACAGCCGAGTTGTTCCGCTGTCCGGCCGCCACCGCGACGTCGCGCAGCGAGACTTCCGGGCCGGATTCCGCGATCAGGCGTTCGCCGGCCAGGAGTAGCTGCGTACGCGCATCGGGCCGACTCACAGGCCTGAGTTTATCCCTCACACTGCAGAATGCAATCACCAACGCTTGACGTTTTAAGCGCGTGCGCTTATTTTTGACCGGTGCTCACTCCCGGCGCAACTCGCCTTCCGGAAGGAACCCTATGACCGTCTCGTACGGACCGATCTGCCAAATCGCCTGGGTCACCGATGACATCGAGGCAACCGAACAGCTGCTGAGCAAGCAGTTCGGCGTCGGTACGTGGTTCCGGTTGCCCGATATCGAGTTCGGGCCGGAGACCTGCCGCCTTCACGGTGAACCCGCGGATTTCACCGCTCACATCTCGATGTCCTATTCGGGCGACATGCAGCTCGAGCTCATCCAGCCAGTGCGCGGCGTCAGCATCTACACCGAATTCCTGGATCGCTGTGGACCGGGTCTGCACCATGTGTGCTTCGGGCCAGGTGATTTCGACGCGGCCGTGGCATCGGCGCGGGAGCAGGGGCTGGCCATCGTGCAGCAGGGCGAGATGTCCGGCGGATTGATGCGTTTCGCCTATATCGACGGAGCGTCGGCCGGAGTGCCGTACATCGAACTCGGCGAGTTCAGCCCTGAGATTCGCGCGATGTTCGAGCACATCAAGACCGCGACCACGGGCGCCTGATGATCCCGGAAACAGTCTCTGCACAAAGTGTTTCGTCGTTCTCCGATGAGGTCGACGTCCTGGTTGTCGGGCTCGGAATGGCGGGTGGATGCGCGGCGGTCGAAGCAGCCGCGTCGGGTGCGCGTGTGCTCGTACTCGAACGTGCCGCGGTGGCCGGCGGCACCACGGCGATGGCGGGTGGCCACTTCTATCTGGGCGGTGGCACCGAGGTGCAGAAGGCGACCGGTCAGGCTGACTCGCCGGCGGAGATGGCTGCCTATCTGACCGCGGTCTCGAAAGAGCCTGTGCCGGAGCTGATCAGCGCCTACAGCGAAGGCAGTGTCGAACATTTCCGGTGGCTGGAAGCGCTGGGGTTCGAGTTCGAGCGCAGCTATTACCCACACAAGGCCGTCATTCAGCCGGAGACCCAAGGCCTCATGTACACCGGTAACGAGCAGGTGTGGCCGTTCCGTGATCGCGCAGTGCCGGCGCCCCGCGGCCACAAGGTTCCGGTGCCGGGCGACACCGGCGGCGCGGGCATGGTCGTCAAACTTCTGGTCGAGCGCCTGGCGGAGTTGGGTGCGGAAATCCGTTATGAGACAGGCGTCTTTGCGCTCGTTGTCGAGGACGATCGGGTCGTCGGCGCAACCTGGAAGCACTTCGGTGAGGCCGGAGCCGTGCGGGCGAAGTCCGTCGTCCTGGGCACCGGCGGATTCGTGATGAACCCGGACATGCTGGCCGAGTACGTGCCACAACTCGGTGATGAGCGCGTCTTTGCCCTGGGTAGCAGCTATGACGACGGCATCGGGATCCGCATGGGCCAATCCGTTGGTGCCGCAACCAAATACCTGGATCAGGCGTTCATGACCGCCCCGGTGTATCCGCCCGCCAAACTTCTCACCGGCATCATCGTGAACCGTGCCGGAGACCGGTTCGTCGCAGAAGACTCGTATCACGCACGAACGTCCGCATTCGCCCTCGAACAACCCGGCAGCGTCGCCTATCTGGTCGTCGACTCCCGGCACGTCGAGATGCCGGCGATGCCGTTGGTTCAGTTGATCGACGGCTGGGAAGATGTCGCCGAGATGGAAACGGCCCTCGGCATCCCGGCCGGCCGCCTGCAGGCCTCGCTCGACAGGTACAACGCGAATGCGGCGCGCGGCGAGGACCCCGACTTCCACAAGGCCACCAAGTATCTCGAACCGCAAGATACGGGTCCATGGGCGGCATTCGATCTGAGCCTGGGCAAGGCGTTCTACAGCGGCTTCACCCTTGGCGGCCTGGCGATTTCGGCTGACGGTGAAGTGCTTCGCGACGACGGCCGCGCCATCGCCGGGCTGTACGCTGCCGGCGCCTGCGCCTCGACCATCGCCCAAGACGCCAAGGGGTACTCCAGCGGCACCCAGCTGGGTGCCGGTTCATTCTTCGGGCGACGAGCAGGACGCGCCGCCGCCAAGTCGAGCACTCAAGGGGCGCAACATGACTGATGCTGAGGTCCGGCATATCGATGCGGGTGTGGAGATGACGCGGTTTGCGCGTGGTTGGCACTGTATCGGGTTGGCCGAGTCGTTCCGTGACGGTGAGCCGCATGCGATCGAGGCGTTCGGCACCAAGTTGGTGGTGTTCGCCGACTCGCACGGGGCGCTGAAGGTGTTGGACGGCTACTGCCGGCACATGGGGGGTGACCTGTCGCAGGGCAGCGTCAAGGGGGATGCGGTGGCGTGCCCGTTCCATGACTGGCGCTGGGGTGGGGACGGCAAGTGCCAGCTGGTGCCCTATGCCAAGCGCACCCCGCGGCTGGCCCGCACCCGCGCGTGGCAGAGCACTGAGGTCAACGGGCAGCTGCTGATCTGGCACGATCCCGAAGGCTCCACTCCGGCACCGGAGCTGACCCCGCCGACCATCGACGGCTACGACGAGGGCCGGTGGTCGCCGTGGCAGTGGAACTCGCTGCTGATCGAAGGGTCGCACTGCCGCGAGATCGTCGACAACAACGTGGACATGGCGCATTTCTTCTACATCCACCATGCGTATCCGACGTATTTCAAGAACGTCATCGAGGGCCACACCGCGAGCCAGTTCATGGAGTCCAAACCGCGCCCGGATTACGCGACCCGGGAGCTGTGGGACGGCACCTATCTGCGGTCGGAGGCCACCTATTTCGGGCCGGCGTACATGATCAACTGGCTGCACAATGATCTGGCGCCGGGGTTCACGGTGGAGATCGCGTTGATCAACTGTCATTACCCGGTGACCCATGATTCGTTCGTGCTGCAGTGGGGGGTGGCGGTGCAGAACAACCCGGCGCTGCCGGCGGACAAGACCGCCAAGCTGGCGGCGTCGTTGAGCCGCAGTTTCGGGGACGGCTTCATGCAGGATGTGGAGATCTGGAAGAACAAGACCCGCATCGAGAACCCGCTGCTGACCGAGGAGGACGGCCCGGTGTATCAGCATCGCCGCTGGTACGAGCAGTTCTACGTCGACGTCGCCGACGTCAAACCGGACATGGTCGCCCGCTTCGAGCAGGAAGTGGACACCACCCACGCCAACGACCTCTGGCACGAAGAGGTCGCCAAGAACCTGGCCAACCGCACCCCGCTCGGCACCTAGACCAAACTGCCTGTGGCGCAGACCGACGCACAGTGAACCGCCGCAGCCCACGAGGGATGGACGGATGAACCGAAACAACTACCAGAACGCCACGGCAATCGTCACCGGAGCCGCATCAGGCATCGGGCGTGCACTGACGCTGAGGTTGGCCGAACGTGGTGCGACCGTGTACGCCGCTGACCGCGATACCGAACGCCTCAGCGGTTTGGCAGATTGCGGCGCTGGCGGCCAAATCCAGCTGGTGCCAATGGACGTCACCGATCGAGATGCGGTAACCGCTGCGGTGAATCGCGTCGTCACCGAATGCGGAAGTCTCGACTTGATATTCAACAACGCCGGCATTGTCGTCGGTGGCGACTTCGCTGACATGACGCCCAATGCCTGGCAACGCATCGTCGACATCAACTTCTGGGGGGTCGTTCACGGCACAGAGGCCGCGTATGCGCAGATGCGCATACAGGGCCACGGCCACATCGTCAACACCGCCAGCAGTGCCGGGGTAATGCCGGTGGTTCGATCGGCCGCCTACGCGGCGACCAAACACGCAGTCGTAGGGCTGAGCACTTCACTGCGGGCCGAGGCAGCCGATCACGGCGTCCATGTCAGTGTCGTCATACCCGGGCTGGTGGACACCAATATCTTCAGTGCTGCAACGAATCTCGCCGCATATGACTACGGCGCGGCAGTCGAGCGGGTACCGATGAAGAAGGTGACGCCGCAGCAAGCCGCCGACGCGATACTGCGCGGCGTCGCCCGCAATGACGAGTTCATCGTTTTCCCGCTGCTGAATCGGTTGGTGACTCAGCTCTACCGTACGTTGCCCACACTCATGGGTCCGATCGTCACCCGCGCCGGCATGTAGTCACCGCATCGGTGGGATCCACGGTAGCGTTGACGACCAAGATGACCGGACCAGCAGGTCTGCCCACCATCATGCCGGCAGCGTTCATCGGGCACGGCAGTCCGATGAATGCCGTAGAACGCAACCGTTATACGACGGCGTGGACGGAGTTCGGCCAGTCGGTACCGCGGCCCCGCGCGATCCTGGTGATCAGTGCCCACTGGTACATCAACGCCACCGCGGTCACCGCCATGGCGCACCCCCGCACCATCCACGACTTCTACGGTTTCCCACAAGAACTGTTCGACGTGCAGTACCCCGCGCCCGGACTACCCGAGCTGGCCGACGAGATCGCCGAGACCGTCAAACCCACGTGGGTCGGGTCGGATCGAGACAGCTGGGGTATCGACCACGGCGCCTGGTCCGTATTGGTGCACGCCTTTCCCGACGCCTCGATCCCGGTGGTGCAGTTGTCGATCAATGCCGAGAAGCCCCTGGAAGAACACGTTGCCCTCGGCGCGCAACTGGCCGAGCTACGCAGCCGGGGTGTACTGGTCGTCGGCAGCGGCAACATCGTGCACAACCTGCGGGCCATGAACGCGCGGCTTGCCGACAGCGGATTCGATTGGGCCACAAGGTTCGACGACGCGGCAGCCGGCCTGCTGACCGCGGCGCCGGCCGACATCCTGCGGCTGCGGGAGCATCCTGACTTCGCCGCCGCCGTGCCGACCCCTGATCACTTCATCCCCATGCTCTATATCGCCGGGCTGTGCGCTGCCGCCGACACCCCTGCGCACGTGCTCGTCGACGGCTATACCTACGGGTCGCTGTCGATGACGTCGTACACCGTGACGTGAAATCCGTTCAGCACGTGCTGCTGGCGTCAACCTCTGTCGCGCCGGCCGGTTTCAGCGCGTCTCGGGCCGGGATGTAGGCATGCCGGTGATTGAGGAACTGACGGTGCACGCTCTCGCCGACCAAGGACCGCACCTCATTCAGGACCGCGCGCCGGCCTTGGCGTTCGTGCCGCAGCAGCCGCCCCGCGGAGCCGAACAGTCGCGCCGGACTCAACACCTGAGACGGCTTCTCGCGATGCGTGAAGAGGCCGAGGAACCGTCCGATCTGCCCTTTTTCGTGTAGGTCCGCGACCATCTGCGGAAATACCGCCGGGACTCGACCCGCTTTGCCCAGATCGTTGGCGAACCAGTAGTGATCGGCGAACTCATGATCGCGCCAGCGGCCCCAGTGACCCAGCGCCGAGTCTTGCTCGTCCGGCGAACCATTGACCCCCCGAACGACTGCTGGAACCAGCGCGTCTACTTGGGCGAACGCGTCGCTGATCCCCCGCCCTGCCGACGGATCCTTGAAGTGGCCGGCATCGCCGACGAGCGCCCAACCCGGCCCGGACGGTTCCCGGAAGAAGCCGGTCCAATGCAACATGCCGAAGTACTTGCTCACCCGCTGGGCGCCGGCCAACGCCTCCGCGACGGGCTCGCAGCTCAGCGCGTCAGCCATGAAACAACCATCGAGGTCGTCGCGGAATCGCTGAAGTCGACTCAGCTCGGGGACGACGATCACCTGGTACAGACCATCATCGCAAGGTGCAGAGATCACGAATTTGTCGTCCCACCGGTGAAACACGTTGGACGGCTCGGCCGACATGTGCGCTCCGGTGAAAAACGCCCAGTACGCGAATCGCTGGCCGGCGACGACGTTGTACTTGCGGGCCGCAACGAAATTCCCGACCGTCGAATTGCGCCCGTCGGCGCCGATGACCAATCGGGCACGGAGCTCGTCCTCACGGCCGTGGGTCCTGACCCGCACACCCGTTACCCGGCTGCCGTCCTTCACCAATCCGGTGACCTCGGTCGCCATGCGTACCTGCGCCCCGGCATCCTCGGCGGCTTCGGCCAGAATCGGGTCGAGTACCGTCCGCCGGACGGACGCGCCACCGCCGACGTCACCGTCGCGCAGGGGCCACGGGGCATTGAACTGGAAGCCGTCGGCACGGGAATTGGACCGCCTGGTGAACGGCGCGCCAGTCGACCGTAGTTTGTCCGTCACGCCCAGGCGGTCGAGAAACGATAGGCCGTCGGTCTCGAAGATGTGTGTCGACAGAGTGTCTCGGGGAAATGTCGCCCGCTCTACGACCGCGACGTCGAGCCCCTTCCTGGCCAGCATCGCGGCCAGCGGTGATCCGGCACAGCGTGCGCCGACGACGATGACGTCAAATCCCTGGGCCAACATGGTTGCTCCCGACGTTCGCACTGCGCCGAGGCGGGCCGCACCCGGCGCAGCTGGAAAAAAGCGTACGCCGCGCATTGCGCGACGTACAGCAATTCTTCAGGACTTTGCCATGATTACCGCTAGCAGGCTCACGGCGGTTTTATCACCGGGGCGTCAATGCCAGGGTGCGCTAGACCCCTTGCTCCGCAGCAACTCTGGCGTGACCCCGGTTGCGCTCGGCGGGAGTGTACTCATAACTGTCGAGATCAAATGTCTTGCTGGCCAACCACATGGACAACCCCGACACCGGCCGCACGAACGGTGCGTCGCCGTGCCGGTCGAAGTAATAACTGTTCGCCTGCGCGCAGCTGGGTTGCACGAAAACCGTATGAGCGGCCTTCTTTCGCACAGAGCGCATGTACTTGTCGTGGGGTTCCTGCTTGATCGCCATCCGCATGGCTCCGCGGCGCCGCGCCTCGTCCAGGCATCGCACGATGTGGCGGCACCCCGCTTCGATGATCGAGAACCACGAGGCACCCGTAACCGACCACGGCCCGTTCATCAACCAGAAGTTCGGTGCGATCGGCGTCGAAATTCCCTCGTAGTTCTGATATCGATTCTCATCCCAGAACGCACCCAACTCCACTCCACCGAGCCCGACGACCGGGAACGCCGGCATGGCGCCGAGCTGAAGAATGTTGAAACCCGTTGCCAGCACCAGGGTATCGACGGCGTGCTCGGTCTCGCGCCGTTCGCCGGTCTGCACATCTCGCGCCTCGGTGACGATTCCGTGCTCGGTGATCCGAGTGATCGGGTCGGTGACCAGATCGACGTCGTCCCGGTTGAACGTGCTCAGGTAGTTGTTGGAGAACGACGGTCGCTTGCAGCCGAATGCATATGCCGGCGTGAGCTTTTCACGGAGTTCACGATCCTTCACCTGATTCGCGAGGTGGCGGCGGCAGACCTGCTCGATGCCGCGGACCAGGAACGGCAGCCGCGTGTGGTACACCACGCCTGCGGTGAAGATGAAGTCGGAAAGCACCGTCGTGACCATGCTGACCGCGTCCTGCGTGACCGGCACCACTCCGAACATCCCCTGCACCCATCCCGGAATGGCGCCGTCGAACTTCGGCACCACCCAGATGGGTGTGCGCTGGTAGACGTCCAGGTGCGCGGCACGCTCGGCAAGCTGCGGCACGAGTTGTAGGGCGGTGGCGCCGGTTCCGATGACCGCAACCCGCTTGCGGTCGATCCCGATGGTGTCGTCCCAACGGGCGGTGTGCACCAATTCGCCACGGAAATCGTCGATGCCCTTGATGTCCGGATTCTTCGGTTGATCGAGGGGCCCGACCGCACCGATCAGGAACCGCGCGACGATCAGTCCACGGTCGGTGTGGATGCGCCAGACGTTCTCGCCCTCGTCGAACACCGCGCGCTCGACCTTGGTGCGCAGCTGAATGTGCGGCTTCAACCCGTATTTGTCCACGCAGTGCTCGGCGTACCGCCGTAGCTCGGCTCCGGGCGCAAACAGGCGTGACCACGAAGGGTTGCTCTCGAACGAATACGAGTACGTGGTCGACGGAATGTCAACGGCAACACCGGGATATCGGTTGTGGTGCCAGACTCCCCCGATACCGTCGGCCGCATCCAGAATCCGGAAGTCCGCAAAACCGGCCTTCTTGAGCTGAATTCCCAGTCCGATGCCCGAGAACCCGGCGCCGACGACGACTATCTCGTGATCCACCATGACGGTCCTTCTCCCCTTGCGGCGACGGCGTAGTGGTACGTTTTCGTACCAGGTGGTGCGGTACACGAACGTACCACGGTCATGGGGAAAGGTGTCAAGAGTGCAAGATCGTCCCTCGCCGACCGCAGAGCCCGATGCCAAAGGACATCGTCAGCGCCTGCTCGACGCGATGGCCGACTGCATCGTGGAGACCGGTTTCGCCCGCGCCACCGTCGCCGACGTGGTCCGGGTCGCCGCCACCTCACGCCGGACCTTCTATCAGCACTTCACAGATATCGAAGACTGCCTGAAGGCGCTGTACTCGGAGAGCGTGCGGATCATCATCGACGCCATTCGTCACGCCGTCGACCCGGAAGCGTCGAGCCGGGACCAGGTCCGCGCCGCCGTCCATGCCTGGATCGGCGTGTGCGAGCAGCGACCGGCGCTGACGAGTGCGTTGACCCGGGAGTTCGCCGCGCTGGGCCCCAAGAGCTGGGCACTGCATTTTCAGTATGCCGAGGACTACCGCGTACTCATCCAGAACCTCACGGAGAGCGAGCAGCTACGCGAAACCGGTGCTGCCCAGATGTCGTTGCTCCGGGTCGTCATGCTGCTCGGCGCGCTGAACGAGCTACTGACCTTCGCGGTCCATCGGGCGATCCCGTTGCAGGAGATCGCCGACGAAGCCGTGAAAGTGGCACTGATGATGCTGGGCGACACCTCCCCCTGATTCTCTTCTGTAACAACGGCAATCGTGACAACCCGATTGTGGGAGGATTATTGGCAATCCGTCTGATGCGACGAGGGAGGGTTCGGAATGCGCCCCAAACGAACATTGAACTCACTCTGCTTGGCTACGGCGGCGGTATCGGTTGCCGCGACCGCCGGCTCAGCGCACGCCGACCCGCTCGGCGACGTCGACGACTACATCGGTCGGTCGGCGCAGACGGTGTGCAATCGCCTGTCGGCCGCAGCGGACAAGGACGGTGTGGCCGCCGAACTGACCGCAATCGTCGACGACAGCCGCACCAATGCCGCCCGACCGTTCAGTTACCACGAAGCCCAGTACGTCATGGCGAGCGCCGTCAGGAACAACTGCCCCGGTCTCGAACCATTGGTGCAATCCAACGGCGTCTACCAAGCGGCGGACGACTACGCGCGGGCTCAGCAGGCCGCGCGTCACGCCGGGGTGTCGACACCAGCCGACCTACCCGGCCTCGGCCACGCGACACGGGGCCAGTCCTGTACGAACACAATCACTTTCGTGTTTGCCCTGGCCCCTGACGGCCAGACACTGGCGTGCTTACCAAGCTCTGCCCCGTCGTACGGATTGAGCGCACCGGTGATCGGCGTGCGGACGCTCGGCTCGCCCTGTCCCGACACCGGCCAGCTCGCCCAGTCAACCGACGGTGAACCGATGATGTGTCTGGGCGCCCCCGCCGCCTGGGCTGTATATCGCGACCTGTGATCAGCGCGGCCGACTCAGTAGATATAGACGCGGGCGTTCTTGCCGCCGACGCACGTTATCCAGTCCTCATCGTTCTGGGCGGCGCATTTCATCACGAAGTCGTTGCCGGCGCATTCCGCGCCGGTCGATCGGCACGACACCGATCCCGCGGCAGTGATGCGCTTGGGATCCTTGGTCGGCATCCCGACCTGTTCCCAATAGGCTTCGAGAACCTTGCTCGCGAAGGCGCACGACGTCTCCCTTGATCCCCGGAACGAATGAGTACCGAATCCCTTGCGGCCCTTCACATGAAACCCTTCTGAGCACCGCTGCCCGGCGCCGTCGGGATCGGCCACGGCGGCCGGCGCTCCCGTTCTACCCGGGGAGGCCGACGTCGATGCCGATCCCGACGACGTCGACGAGGGTTGCGCGGACTTCGACGACGAAGCAAACGGGTCGCCGCCACTGTTGAGACCGGACGATGAGTCCTGCCGCATGAACGTCGCCCACACGATGGCGATGACCAGGACGATGCCGCCGGCGACCGCCAATCCGATCAGCAGCGTGGCATTCGGCGGTCGGCGGGACCGTTTCGGTGCCTCCTCCCACGGGATCGCCCCGCCGGCCGGATCGTGCTGGGGTTCACGCTCGTGGTGTGGCGGGACCTGGGTCGCCGACGCCGCGTACGTGGCCTCTGACCATGCCGCGCCCTCACTCGCACGCCCGATGAGTGGATCGGTCTCGTCGTGCATTGGCTCATCGCGAAACGTCATCGTCGGTGTCCTGTCGTGTCCGTGGGAAGGCGGTGGCCGAGCCGAGCACTATCAGCCACCCGGTGGGGGCTCGCCACCGGGGTCAGGAGGCACGTCCGGGCCGGGCGGCGGAGGTGGCGGCGGTGGCTCCATGCCGGGCGGCGGCGCCGGAGGTTCGCCTGCTGCTCCGATCGCACTCGATGGGAAGTAGGCCCACTGCGTGAATTGTTTGTGATTCCAGGGCGTTGCGCCCGGCCCGACCTTGATCGGGACACCTTCGGTCTGTGCTTCGAAGCTGGTTCCGTCCGGCAGCGTGCCCGAGGTGTGGTGGTCGTTCCAGCCCACCGCCAGGGTGCCCGGCGGCACTTCGGACGGGCTGTTCACCAGGATCGCGCCCCGTGCCTGCAACCAGCTCCCTTCGTTGGGAGTTGCCATCCGATCCTGAGTCGGAGGCGCCCCGGTGAACGCGTTGACAATCATCGAGACCAGTCCTGAACAGTCGGCACCACCGTCACCGTGGCCGCCCCAGATGTAGGGCTTGCCCGCCATGGCATGCGCCATATCGGTCGCCGCCGCCACCGCAGCCGAATTCTGCTGTCCACCAAAGGGCTCCGGGGTCACCGCCGCCGCCTTGACCACGTTCGCGACGCCGTCCACGACCGCGTTGGTCACGTCCTTCGCCGCGTTCGCGAGCTGATCGATCACGGCGTTCGCGCCGGCACTCGGGGGCACGAAGGTATTCGGCCATGCCCCCGGCCCTTGTTGCTTGAGCGTCTCCTCCGCCACCATCATCTGCTGTTGTGGCGTCGCCAGATCCGCCCGCGGCGCGAACTTCAGACCGCCACTGGCCTCCCACGTCGACTGAGTGAACTGCAGGCCGCCGTAGAATCCGTTACCGGTATTGATCGACCAGTTGCCACTGGATTCCTTCTGCGCCATGGACGCCCAGTCCGCATGCCACTGCTGCGGCGCCGCCGACGGTGGGTTCGTGGTCACCGCGGCAGCCGGAGCGACCGCGGCGGCAGGCGCCGGATTACGCGTGGCGACCGACGGTTGGCTGTGCCGGCTGATCGCATCGGACACCGACGATCCGGACCTCGGCACCACACCGTGATCAGCGGTTGCGGCGGTGGTCTCACCCCCAACGGGCTCGACGACCACCGGACCGTGCGACCCCGCAGCAGCGGGCTGCGGCGGTGCGGCGGGAGACGCAACTGACTTCGTCGGTCCCTCGTGCCCGACCGGTTCCACCACCACATCCGAAGTCGCCCCGGGCCCTGCGGCAGGAGTCGCGCCCCATGCGGCGCTACCGGCGGCCCCGGCGAACTGGGGGTGACCGCGGACCGCGTCACCGGCGGACGGCGATCCCGGCGCGTGCTGGGCCGGGGCCGGAGCGTCCGGAATGATGAGTCGCTGACCGTCGACGATCAAGTTCGGATTGGTAAGACCGTTGGCCGCCGCGATTCTGGTGTACGCCGTCGGGTCTCCGTAGACACTTTGGGCGATGCTCCACATGGTTTCGCCGCGTTGCACCACATGTGTGCCGCCCGCGCCCCCGCTGTCGAATTCTGCGGCGAGATACGTCTCCGCGGTGGGCGCGTGCGCGTTCAGCGCGACGGGCACCACCACCGGGCCGGGAGTCGTGACACCGTGCCGCGTGATCGGTTGATCTGTCACCAGCAATTGGTTCTCGCCTGCCGCCCACGCCTGCTTGAAGTCTTCGAGCGGGACGACTTCCTTGTTGCCGTTGGGATTTCCGGGGTCGGACAGTATGACGCGACCGTGGGCCTCATCGATTCCGGTGATCAGCAGGGCGTGGTTGGCGCGGCCGCTGGGATTGGCCGCCGTGTTGTGGCCGTGCCAGATTTCGTCCGCGTTGACGCCGACGACGATCGCTCGGCCGTCGTCCAGAAAACGCTCGAGATCACCCATGTTCGCGTTGGACGCGACGTGCGACTGCACGCCGAACGACTCCAGCACCTTCACCGCATCGCTGAGCGTTTCTCCTTGTGCTGTAACGGGTTTGCCAAAATCGGCGAACCGCTGGGCAACGACGGACTCATCACCGAACCGATGCCCGGTGATTTGAGAAAGCACTTCGGTCAGCGCGGCGGGAACACAGTAGCCGCTGTTGCGCTGCAGGAACCAGTCGTCGCTGAGCGTTGACGGGTCGCCGTGGGAAAGTCCCGACTGGGGGTCGGTGCCGACCTGCGGCAACGGCAGGTCCGCCAGCGGTCCCTGCCCCCCGGCGTTCCAGTCATCGGAGTGGTGCAGGTCTGCGTAATGAACGTCGGGGGTCGTCGACGCATCGTGCATGTCCGCGTTCTGAATGTCGTGCGAATCCATGAATTCGGTCATTGACGCACCTCTTCGTCATACTCTGAGTTCGCGAAGGTGAAAAAGCAATACCGTTGCGGAACAATCGATCAGGCCATCAACCGGCCCCCGGCACGGGACCGGCCAGCAGCGCCTGGCGCCGGATTCGTGACGCCTCCCGGAGCGGATCGAGTTGAGTCCTCACCTTGTTGAGGCGGAGCAGATCTGCGGCCGCGCGGTCACGTGCCCGGCCCAAATCCTTCCGGGCATCGGTTGCGGTCTGAAGTGCATCCGCCATGGCAGTCGCGATGGTTTCCTGAAGGGTATAAGACGCCTGCCGGAAAATTCGGTCCAGATCAAGAGATATTTCGCCGTTCGCACTGTTGAGGCATTCATTGATCCACCCCCGCAAGCTGATGACATCGCTTGCTCTTTCACGAAACTTCTTTTGTAGTCGCCACCACACCACGCCGACCGGCAATGCCGCGACCGCCCCAACCCCCACCGCGAGAATTCCACCTGCCGATACGGAAAGGGCGGCCGCCAGACTGGGGGTGATCAACATGCGAGCCGTATTCGTGCCCATCATCGCCGTCGTCAGCCCCATCATCGTGGCCGACGGATCCTGTGGAGGCCCAGTGCGTTCCCGCAGGAACTCCGCGGCAGTCTCGCCGCGGGCGGGCAATCGGTCGACCACGGTGGCGGCGGTATCGTCGCCACCGGTGATACCGGCGAGGAGATGGCGCGTGATCTCCTCGATGTAACCCCGCACGGCGCCATCGATCTCGTCCTGCAAGTCACACAAGTCGGAGACGATCGTCGCTTCGATCTCCGGGATCATGGCCGGCTTGATCTTCTCCTGCATCTTGGCGTCGTAGCGGTCGCGCAGTTGATTCAGACGCCGACGCAGTCGAGTGCGGGCTTCGTCCCGCGCGGTGTCGATCGCCCTCGCCAACTCCATCCGCCAGGCCGAGTTGGCCTCGGTGAGCAGGGTGATCTGACGAGTGATGGCGGCCAGTTGTTCATCGTCCTCCGGTACTGATTCGAGTGTCTGTTTACGGTCGGCCAGAATGACTTCCGCGTCGTCGATGGCACTCGCAATCGCCCGCAGTGTGTTGAGCTCATCGAGCTCACGGTGCATCGCCGAGATGCGGAGCAGCTGTGACCAGAGCTCGTCGATCCCGCTGAGCCGGGCAAGCGTGAGGTTGCCGCGCGCTGTTGCCATATGCGCCAGCCGGGCACTGATGGGGACGAACGTCACGTCGTCGAAGCGTCCCGACGGGAACCGGCGGAAATCGCCACGGATCGTGTCGACGTTCTCGGCGAGAACCTGCTCCCAGTCGGCGTACTTGTCAGTTTTGGACAGCACGAACACGATCTGATCGATGCGGCTCGCTGCTTCGGCAAGGAATTTGCGTTCTGCGATAGAGATTTTCGCAGCAGCAGAGCAGACGAACACCAAAGCCGTCGCCTGCTGCACCGCCGTGAGCGCCAACTGGGCCAGTGCCGAGTCCGTTCCGCCGACGCCGGGCGTATCGAACAGCGTCAGCCCGGCCAGCCGCGGATCGGTCACCGTCAGTTCAACCCGCTCGGGCCGCTCGTCGGCGCTCTCCCCGAGGAATGCCGCCAGATGTGTCACGTCACCGCTGATCATCCGGCCGTCGCCGTAATGCGCTCGTACCGAAGCGGTTCGGTCGCCGCCCACCGCGATGTACGACACCGTCGGACGTACCGGCAGCAGGTCGGAACGGCCGAGCAGCGCGTTGAGCATCGACGTCTTGCCGGTGCTCGGCTCACCGACCACCACGACGTTGGCCCGGCTTTCCGCCAATGTCCCGGCACCGGCCGTCAACCGCTGAAGCGCCGCACCGGCGCCGACGTCGGGCAGTAGCGACTGCAGCGATTGACGCAGCGCCGCCAGATCCAGGTCAGCCGGTGCGGTCATGATCGCCCCGAAGTTCAGTGCCCAACAGGTACGTCGACCAGTGCGCGGTGTCAGCCACTTGGCGCACAAGGGCACTCGAGGCGGTGTTGGCATACGCCCGCCACCACCTGCTGGCTTCCAGCGCCATCCGCGCCAGCTCCTCACGCGGCGTCACAGCCGGCGCGCCGAGTCTGGCAGCCGGTTCCGTTTCCTCCCAGAGGTTCAGCGCCGTCCGGCTGATGTGGATGTCGGGCAGCACGCACCGACCCGAGTACAGCGCGGCCAGACACCGAAGCTCGGTCAGGGCGTGCATGGCCGGATGGTCGCGCAGAGACCGGATCCGCTGCCGCACTTGCTGTCGCTGTGGCTTGGCCAAATCCGCTGTGGCAATGAGGCGTTCGAGCTCGGCCAACACCAATGTCGCCTTGAGGACGGCGGCCGGCCGCACATACAGCACCTCGATCCGGCGCCACAACGCCGCGATACCGGAAACCGACCGCAGCCGGTCATACATGGTGGCCGCCGACGTTGCCGGGCCGGTGGATTCCGTCAGGACCCGGACACCGAAGAGATCGAGGCGGTCGAGCAGGACCCGCGCGGCCCCCGGCGGCAGGGAGTCGATGGCTTCGAAGGCGCCCACCCACAACAGGGCCATGGCCAGATCGGCTTCGTCGAGTGCGGCCAGCGCACGAATCGAGCCCGCCTGCGTTTCGTCGAAGGCACCAGTTTCCGTGGTCTCGGCGATCTTCCCCATGACGGGCAGGACGCCGGCCAGTCCGTCGGCCAGATCACCGGCATGCCGGGTGGCCGTCGTGACGGCGATCGGCCAGGGATCATCACCGTCGCCGTACTGATCTGCACGGCTCAAGATGCCCATGGCGTTCGGGAAGTCAAATGCGAAACGGTATTTCGCGCGAAAGTCGTTGACGATCTTGGCTTCGTCGGCGTGCACGACCTCGCCGAAGACGAACAGCATCACGTCGATCTCACCCGAAGCGAGCAGGCGTTCGGTCTGGTCGGCCAGTCCGTCGTCCCCCGACAGGCCAGGGGTATCGATCATGATCACCTGTCGCAGGGGTGCGTGCGACAGGGAAACCTCGAGACGGTCGATCTCCTCGGGGGGCACGCCGAGTTCGTCGGGCAACTCGCCTTGCGGACCGGTGTAGACGGGCACGGACGTGCCGTCTCGACGAATCACCCTGGCCTGCTTGGCGCCATACCGGTACCACGTGATCACTCGCGTGCACTCGGTCGAACGCGTCGGAGCCACCTGGGCGCCGATCAAGGCGTTCACCAGAGTCGATTTACCCGCGTTGGTACGGCCGACGACCGCGATCCGCAGTGGCTGCAGTGACCGCCGCCCGAGTGCATGGATCCGGTCTTTCGCGTCGCCGCCCAGCTGTACGGCGACGTCGGCCAGCAAGCCACCGAGCTGCGCGAGCAGATCCGCGTGGATGCTGTCGCCACCGGCGACAACGCCCATCTCCTGCGTCGCGGCACCGCTAACGCCGGACACGACACTCGCCGCCCGCGATCCGACGATCCACGTTCATGGGCATGTCGCCTCGAACTTGAAATCCTTCTTCACCACAAGTCTGGTGGACGGGTCCGTCCCCTGCGCGGTCCCCATGATGCTGTACGAACTACCGGATTTGTGCCCTTGTGCCGGCACCGACCCACCACTGGTACGGACCTGCATCGGCACTCCGTCGACGACGCCGAAATCCATTTTCACGACGCTGAAGTTCTCGTCCGAGGTCACCTCTGCGGTGTATTCGCTGTCCGGGCCGACTTTGATGGTGCGAATGCCGCTGGCGTCGTCGGTGCACTGCACCGGACCTTTCGCGGTCAGCACGCTGTCCCCGACGATCACCTTGGGTGCTGACGCAGCGGCGGTGGTACTCGTCGTCGTGGTCGACGTGCTGCTGGATGTCGACGATGTGCTGGCGGACGAACTCGTATCGGCGGTGGTTGTCGTGGTCGTGGTGGTGGTCGTCGTAGTGGTGGTCGTGGTCTCGGCCGACGTTGTCGTGGTCGTGGTCGTGCTGCTCGAAGTCGGGGCGGCGGTTCCCGAAGACACCGGCGTCAGCGAAGGCATCGGCGGTGGGGGCATCGACTGCGTGCATGAGGTCGTCATGGCGGCAGCCGTGATCACAACGACAGCCAGCTTCGACGGGTTGCGCGCACGCCTTGGGTATGGCATCCGCTCACCTCCTGTTGCTCTCCGAAACCCACCGGCGTCAGCGCGAATATCGCTGACGGCTTCCGGGCAGGACACCGAAACGTTCGATCTCCGCCCGAACGCGCATTCAATTGCTGCCATTTCAATAGCTAAAAGAATAGGTCTTACCGCCACGATTCCGCAGACGACTGATGCCAAGAAATGCGATTCAGAACAGAAGAGATAGGGCGACAGCGTCGGCCGGGCCCTGGAGGTCGGCTCGCCGACGCTGCAGCGCCGGCTTCGCAGGTCCCGCACGTCGCAAGCTGCACCAAAAGATAGGCAATTTGTCCCCATGCTTTCGCGTGGACCGGCGGTTGATAATTACGCGCTGGGACACCTCGACGGTCCCGCAGCCGCTGGCACCTGCGCACGGAAGGATGTGCACGTCGGCACTGCCCCGAACAGTCGACGCCCCGCATATTGTGGTGCCACGAAAATGGCGATTGGTAAGCAATGCGTTATTCGCCATGACGAGGTTAGTACACACGAACAACCGGACGTCGGGGGCACGCATGGCGTTGAGGAATTCGCGACAGAATCCCACGGGCCGGCACGCTCGAAGCGCTGAGATAACAATCAGTGACGATGCGTCGGGGCAGCCGTGACCGTCCGAATACCGTGGGCCCGCCACTCGAAATGGTTCTAGGCACAGTCCTCCAGGAAAAGCTGCGCGCACCGGAGGCGCGCGGTTTGGCACGAGAGCGACTTGAACAGCCGCTCATGTCCAGAACGCCTGGCGGCCTGAGTGTTGTTGTCGCCCCTGCGGGTTCAGGAAAGACCACACTGTTGGCCCGAGTCGCTGCCCAGATAGCAGTGCCGGTCGGTTGGTACCGGGTCACCGCCGACGACGCCTCCGAGGAACGGCTCGTCGCCCACCTGTGGCAGGCGATCGCCCCGATCACCGAGTTGGCGGACGCCGCGTCCATGACGGAAATCCTGACTGGCCTGGACCAGTGGAATGGGCCGGCGGGTGCTCTGATTCTCGATGATCTGCACGAGATCGCCGACACCCCGGCAGAGCGCGCGCTCGAACGCCTCGTGTCATTGCGCCCACCGCGATTGCAACTCATTCTCGGCTCCCGCCGAATGCCGGGCGTGAACATCTCCCGGATCAGAGTCTCGGGCTCGGTACAAGAAATCGGAAGTGACGATCTCCGATTCCGGTCGTGGGAAGTCGAAGAGTTGTTCGCTTCCATCTACAACCAACCGCTACGACCCGAAGCCGCGGCTGCCCTGACTCGGCGGACCGGTGGATGGGCCGCCGGTTTGCAGCTGTTCCATCTGTCGACGGCCGGCCGCACCGTCGCCGAGCGGCACCAGGCGGTACTCGACCTTGCCGGTCGCTCCAAGCTCGTGCGTTCCTACTTGACCCGCAACGTGCTGGCCGAGCTCGCCGAGGACCGCCGCGAGTTTCTGGTGAAAACCTGTACCCTGGGCCGGCTTTCGGGCGCGACCTGCGACGAGCTGTTGAACACTACCGGCAGTCACCGGATTCTCGAACAGCTCGAGGACTCGCAGCTGTTCACCTCTACCGACGACGGTGGTTCGTTCTACCGCTACCACGAGATCCTGCAAACCCATCTCGAACTCGCGCTGGTGGAGGATTTCGGCATCGATGAGGCCCGCGCGCTGTATCACCGCAGCGGCCAGGTGCTCGAGGCGGCCGGAGACTTGCGAGCGGCGGCCCGCGCCTATGCAAAGGCGGGAGACTGGGCAGCGCTGAGCGAATTGGTCGGCAGCGGTATCGATGCGTCACACATGGACGACGATCACCTATTGCCCGCGAGTACCTGGCACCACGATCCGTGGCTGGCACTGGCGAACGCACGGCGACTCGTCAGGGAAGGCGCCCTCGAGTCTGCCGCCGGCGCCTACAAACACGCGCAAAGCCTCTACGAGGAACCGAATTTCCATCAACTCTGCCGCAGCGAGCATCGAGTCGTGACCATGTGGCTGCCGGGTGACGGCGCTCCCGGCGGAGTTGATCGGATGTCAGCGTATACGCACTGGAGCGGGTCGTTGCGAGACGCCATCAGGCACCTGCCGGCTTTCGCGACGATCGCCGAACCCACGCGCGGTCAGGAACCGGGCGCTCGTTTGTGCTACGCGCTCGTCGCAATTCTGTCCGGCGAATTCGATTGCGCCCGAACCATTCTGCTGATGCTCCGTGAGGACGCTCCCGGGGACGCGCTGCCGACCATCAGCGCGGAGCTGGCGCTCACTGTGGTCGGATTGCTCGTCAATGAACCGGAACTGTCGGCATACGACTTCAGTGAGATCGCTACCAAGGCCGAGCAGCAGGGACTCCCCTGGATCGCGCGGTTGGCCAACGGGTTTCACCGCGCGGCGTCGATCTCTCCGGAGAATGTGGCGTGGTGGTCCAGGAGCTGTCGCGGCACCATCGCCCACTGCGAAGAAATCGGGGACGTGTGGGGCGCGGCACTGCTGAGGGTGGCCGTGGCGATCAGCGGTCAGCATTGCGGACATACCGACGCGAACAACGAGTTCGACACGGCAGCAGCGCGATTCCGCGAACTGGGCGCACCACTTCTCCAGCTGTGGTGCGAACTGCTGTCGCGGCGCGACACCCACAACGAATACGACCTCCACCAGATCATCCAGAACAGCAATTCAGTGGACGTGGGGGGCGCGCGTGGGCTGGCGTCGGCGATGGCGGCGCGCCGGCCGGCGCCGGGCACCACAGCACAGGTGCAGATGCAGGCCCCCACCGATCACCCGGTAGCCGCAGAGGTCAGCATCACCTGCTTCGGCAGTTTCCAGGTGCACGTCGACGGCCAGCCGCTCGACCTGGCCGCGCTGCGTCCCCAAGCGCGAAATGTCCTGCAACTGCTGTCCCTGGCACCCAATCACGATCACCGATGCGAATTCCTGGAAGACGTGCTGTGGCCCGGCGTCGCGCATTCCGTGGCCACACATCGCCTTCAAGTGGCGATATCCAGTGTGCGAACCGCTATCGACGGCCACGGAATCAGCATCGAACGCACCGGTGACAGATACCGAATGTCCTTGCCCGCCAACTCGGAAGTGGACGTCACCGAGTTCGACAACTTGCTGTCGAAGGCTTCCGTCAGTGCCGCACAAGGCGACATCGAGGGTCGGATCGCCGCGCGGGAGCAAGTGCTCGGCCTCTACAAGGACGATCTGCTGGCCGACTTCCCGTCCACCGACCACGTCGACGCCGAGCGGCGCCGATACCGGCGCAGCGCCGCGGCCGCCGCAGCGGCCTTGGCGTCGGACTATCAGGGGTTGGGTGAGAGCGACCTCGCCATGAAAATCGCCCGCCGGTCCGTCGATCTCAATCCCGAGAATGAGACGTCCTGGCTCATCATCGCCGACCTGCACGACGCGGCCGGCGATCACGTTGGTGCCGAACATGTTCGGCACGAGCGCGCGCAGATACAGGCTGAGTTGGGGGCTTGAGGACGGGCATCACTCCTAGCGCTCTGGACCGTCGCTGCCCGGCGCGACCAACTCGACCCGGTGCGGAACATGTGCGGGTTTCGCGGAGCGGATCACGTCATCGAGACGCCGACGATCAATGCTGTCGGGCTCATCGGTGACGATCACCACCAGCAGATCCGGAACCTCCTCGCCGGCGGGCTCGGAGTCGGGACTGGTGGACCAGGAGGTCGCACCCGACTCCACGACGTCGGTCTCGACATTGAATGCCGCTCTGACCGCCTCCCGAACGCTACGCGCCGTACCCCGCTCCGCCAGCACCGCAGCGCCGATGGTGATGGAGGCGCGCTTGCGGGCGGCACCGCCTTCGTTGTCCAGCGTCAACCCGATCCAACCGGCCAGCCAGTCGAGCATGTCCGCAGGGGCGGTGCCCGCGTCCAAATAGGCCGGAAAACAATCCAGAATGGCGAAAATCGGCGCCAGCACATCGTCGAACGCAGCGCACAACTGTTGGGCGAAATCGTCACCGAGGTAGAGCGCCGGCAGGGTGTCGCCGAGCGGATGAGGAGTCGCCAGACCGGCGGGTGAGTTACTCATACGACGCGCAATGACGGTTTGAGCGCGAACACCAGGCCGTTTCGGGGCAGCATCAACCGTGGCACCGGTTGGCTTGCCGTCGCGCCGGCAACGTCGGCTTCGAAAAGTTTGATATCGACTTCCTCGCCGAGATCGACTCCGCCGACCCAGGCCAGCGCTGCGGATACCTCGTGCGGTTGAACCGCCCGGCCGAGCGGCCAGCCCTTGCCGTCTTGGCCGCCCTTCAGCGGATGAAACAGCAAACTGAGCGAGCGGATAACCTTGTCACGCAGCTGTTCCCGATCGAATCCCGGTAGGGCGCTCAATCTGACGGCGATCTTGAGGCCGCGATATGCCGGCGGCTCGACGGCGACACGGGTGGCAACGATCCGGCGCGCATCGAGGTATTCGGCAATCCGCCGGACGGTATCGGGCGACGGGGTGAGGTCCTCGCGACGTACCTGCTCGTATTCGTCGCTGGCCACGTTCGGGACGACCAGCACGCGAACCAGCCCGGCGTGGCTTTCGTGGCTCGCAGTCAGGCACTCGGCACGCCCGATCTCAGGAGCCACCTGCAGCGCAAGCTGCTGAAAATCCTCTGCTGTCACCGCCTTTCCCCGGGTTCGCAACAGTAGCGGACCGCGTGCTTTGACCTCATCGAGTGTCTCGGCATCGGCGCCGCCGACCGCGGTCCGCCGATTCTGCACCCGCGACACGTAGGGCACACTGGTCTTGAGCACCCGGATCTGACCGACAGTGACATTGCCCTTGCGTCCACCACCGGTCCGGTACGCGGACATGCGCACGATCGCCCCTTTTCGTGGGATGGCGCCGTATTGCCTTACCGTGCCATCACTTTCCCGTACCGCGGGGCCGAGCTGCACCTCCCCCGACACCGAGTTGATGGTGAAGCACGGTGTCGATTCGTCGGCTACCGCAAAGCTCTCCACCTGGTGCCATTCGGTGGCAGAGTCCCCGTCGATCACGGTCAGCGCATTGCCCGGCCAGGGCAGAGCGGGCCGCTGCTGCAGGGAGAAGCGTTGCCCCGGAGTGGCATCCGAGCTGCCCAGCACCTCGTCACGAACGACCCGCGCATGGACGATCCGCGCGGTGCCACCGACCGTGCACGCGGTGATGGACGTGATGATCGGAGACTCCCGATACGGCTCGCGGCCGGCTGAAGGGTCCAACAGACGGCAGCGCAGCCATCCCTTGGGCTGACCACCGACGCCGGAGGGCGAGCCATGACTGTGGCCGCGGGGCACGTGCAGGACCACATCGCCCGGGCGGTTGAACGCACGGGTTTCGTCGCGCTCGACCTCGCAGGCCGCCCAGTTCGCCCCTCCGGTCCACGCTTCCCACACGTACGGCGGGTTGTTCGGATCGACACCGATACCCGACACCCGGCAATCGACCCGCAGCAGCACAGCGCATGAAGGCACCGCGGCGGTCAGACCGACCAACATCGCGTCACCTGGTGTCGGCAGCGCCGAGAAGCTGGAGAACGGCTTGCCGGTGCCATCGTTGCGGCGCTCTTCGGGTTCGCCGCCTTGCGCAACGGTCACCACCCGTCCCGCCTCGAGTGAACATGGCACGATATCCAGTTGTTCGGTCGTGGAAAACACAATGGGCTCTTCGATATCCGTGCGGTCGGTGCTCACCTCGGTCTCGGCACGAACGATCACGGGTTGCGGCTGCGGCGCGGACAGCCAGAACGTCACCTCGGCCTGCGCGGCCCCCGGCGGCCGCAATTGCAGACCCAACAAGTCGAGAAACTTGATGTAGTGGCGGTCAGGCACGCGGTTCAGCCGATAGATCAACTGGTCGACCATCATGGCGAATGTCTCGATCAACGTGATGCCGGGATCAGAGATGTTGTGGTCGGACCATTCGGGGCAGCGCTGCCGCACCAACCTGCGCGCATCATCGACGAGCCCCTGGAACGTGCGGTCATCCAGATTCGGCGCCTCCAACATGTCAGCTCCCTTCCCCGCTCAGCGCCGAAACCTGTTCGGCAACAATCTGCTTCGGCTCATCAGGAATGACGTAGAACGGGAAGACCAGATTGCGTTCGTCGTTGTCTCCGCGGATGACATAGACCACGTCGATGTAGAACGTGCCGAGCTCGGCTTGATCAAAGCCGACGCGTACGTCCTCCACGTCGATGCGGGGTTCCCATTGGTCCAGCGCGGCCCGGACGTCGCCGGCGATCGCCGCCGCGGTCGCGCCGTTCGTGGGCGAGAACAGGTGATCCTGTATCCGGCAACCGAATTCGGGACGCATGGGACGTTCACCCGGCGACGTGCGCAGGATGATCTCGATGGCCTGTTCGATGTCTCGCGCCTGAGTCGCCAGTGCCACCCGACTGGTCGCGTCCACACTCAGCGGAAAATTCCACCCAGCGCCGATGAAATCTGCGGGCATGCCGTCAACCCCCGATCAGAACTGTGAGCGCCCCAGGGGGCAGGATGATGGCGCCGCAGCCGGCGAGGTCGCCGACCCTCGCCGCCGGCAATCCACCGATGAATACGGTCGGGCAGCCCGGCGGCAGGATCGCTGACGGAGGATGCACGGCCGGCGGCGGGAAAGAACAGATATGCGGCGTACCCACGGTCGCCGCCGGTTGGCCGCAGATGAACACCGTCGGAACTCCCGGCGGTCCGATGACCCCGGGGTGGTTGGTCGGGTCTCCGACCCTTGCCGCTGGTGGCATCGTCTGGCGCCCTTCAGTTGATCTTCACCGGTGCGCCGGTGATGACGTTGGGACCGGTGGCCTGGAATTGGGCCGAGGCCGTGGCAGCGACCTTGACGGTGGTGCCGTCCACCGTCACCGGCCCGGTGGTCTTGAGCTCGAGGAGTCCGGTGCCACCGGTCACCGAAACACCCTGCTGCGCAGTCATCTTGATCTGCCGTCCCTTGAGCTCCAAGTTGCCCGACGACGACTCGATGACCACGCCGTTCTTGCCGTCGATCTGCACGGTGCCGTCACTGTGTACCGTGATCTTCGTGGCCACCGCGTCCAGCGCGATCCGCAGCTTGCCGTCTCCGGTCTGTACGTCGATGCCCTCCGTCTTTCCGGTTTCATCGAGAACATCGACCCGGTGCCCATTACGGGAGATGAACGACCGACGGTTGATGGCGCCCGACCCGGAATCGACGACCGGAATCCCGGCGCTCTTGGGCTTGTCGATGCCGTTGAACAGACCACCCAGGACGTAGGGCCGCAAGGGATCCTGTTGCTCGAACGCCACCAGCACCTCGTCGCCGACCTCGGGTACCACCATGGCGCCGCGGTCCTTGCCCGCGCCGGACTGGACGGTGCGGGCCCAATCACTGACATAGTCGTCGGACAGCCACGGGAAGGTCAGCTTCACCCGCCCTTGGTGTTCAGGATCGTTGACATCGCTGACCTGGGCGATGACCACCCCGCCGCCCGCGCGCCCCTTGGCGCCCGCGCCGGTCAAGCCGTAGAGGCTGCGCTCTTGCCGGCCGGTCACGGCGAAGGCGGTCGTGTAGCCGGTCGTCGGCTCGTAACGATGTCGCACCGTCGTGAGCGTGTACTTGCCGTCAAAGGGCTTCCCCGCATGCTCGATGCTGATCGCGACATCGGGGCGGAGCTTCGGATTCCCCCGCGCCACCGCGTCGATCTCGGCAAATGAGCTCCCGATTTCTTCGACGAGGGCCTTGGCTGCGGTGTCGGCCTCGGACTGCGTGCGGTACGCCACTTCCGAGGCCACGTACTTCGGGTTGCCGAACGGCTTGGCCATCGCGGCCGGATCGGCCGAGGCCAATTGCACGGTCTTGGTGCCTGCCGGCACGTTACTGACGATCTTCCGCTTCTGTGCGATGTCCCAGCCTCGGACCTCGACATCACCGACCTGCTCGGCAGCGGTGATCACCGACCGAAACCGGAGAATGTCCGAACCCAGCTTCAGGACAAGAGGATTGACGCCGGGCCCACCGGACGGCGACGGTGCCGTATCGGCCGTCTGGCGGGGGCCGAAGTCGAGCTTGTTGTCACGGACCGCCACCTCGTATCCGATCCGTTTGGCCATGCCGTCGAGGAATTCCCAATCGGTCTGCCCGCACTGCCCGATATGGTCGTACACCGTCGCGCTGGACTTCACGTCGCCCGCGGACAGCCCCACTCGCTGCGCCACCTTCTTGACGGCGTCCGAAGCCGTTGCCTGGGTGTAGGACGCTGTGTGCCGACCGCGAAACAGTCTGTGCGCGGGGTCGTACCCCCTGATGATGGTGAACGATCCGGTCCCATCGACCTCCGCCTCCAGGGATGTCACTTCCGCCTGAATGAGTTTCTCCGGCGTCGGGGATGCGTCGGTCGTCACCGAAATCTCGAGTTTCGCGCCGATGGCCACCCCGGACTTCTCCACCACGATGCGGCCAGGATCGCGGAATCGCAGCATGAAGGCGTCGGGTAGCCGCAGGCTGCAGTCGACGTAGGCCGACACCAACAAAGCGGCCGCCTCACCGGACAGATCACTGCCGTTCAACTTGACCAGAAATCGTGAGCTGCTTGGCATTGGCGTTACCGGCCCTACCCCACCAGTACTTCAGCGTTGGGTAACAGAATCTGGGAGCCGTTGTCGATGCGCATCGGATCGTCGATGTTGTTGTAGATGGCCAGCGGCCGCCAGAGCGCGGGATCGCCGTACTCGCGGTAGGCGACCAGCGCCAGGGTGTCGCCGGCGATCATGGTGTGCGCCCGATCCACCGCGAGCACGCCGGACGTCGGATTCTGCTTGGCGGCTTCCGACGGCATTTCTTCAAGGTTGACGGTGCACACCGCGCGAATCGGGATGCCGTTGGAAGCGAACCGGGTGTACTTGGCATTCACTTGAGTGATCACAGCCGGAAAGCTGCTGACGCCACCCCATTTGAACACCACCATGGGCGGCATTGGGCTCTTCGGGAGCGTCTTCTCCAGTGGCACAAGACAACTGAACAGCTTCTCGACCGCATCCACGACGCTCAAGTCCGATTTGAGGGCCGCGTCGAAGAACATCTCCACTGTCATCTTGCAGGGATCGGCGCCCTTGTATTGCGGCGGTCCTGACTTCTTGGCACTGCTGGCGTTCTTACGCTCCCACTTCGCGGACTTGCTGATCGTGACTTCTTTGGGGTTGAACTGAAAACTGATCTTCCCCATGGATGATCCGGTTTTGCTGCCGCCCTGGGCCGATTGGGGCTCATACATTTCCAGGCAGGCATGGTCATGCGATGACCCAGAGTTCAGGATGGTCGTAGCCGTCTGCTCGGCGGGACTGCCGGAGCTGGTCAGCGCGATGGCCGTGCCCATGGTCAGGCTCCGCCCTCGAGAAATCCGTGGTGGGCTATTTCCAGCGTCTCGGTGAACACCTTGGGTGAGTCCAGGTTCAGCGACGGACCCGTCCAACGCACCGGCACCACGCCGTTGAGCGACCACTTCGCGACCGGCTTACCGTCCGCGGTCAGCGCCGAGATGACGGCGGTGATCGGCTGCACGCTGTGCAACGCCTTGGTGATCCAGGAGGTCAGCTTGTGGCTGTCAGGACCGACCGGCCGGGTGAGCTTGATGTTGCTGTACTTCATCCGGGTCGGCAGCTGCCAGACCATCATGTTGTTGCCGCCCTCTTCGCGCTGCTCGAGCACCACTTCGAGGCCAAGGCCCTCGCAGCTGTTGAACATCCCGATCGATGTCTTGTCGAGCTCGACCGCGAATGCAACACCCACCGGCGCATCGTCATCGGCCATTGCTTTCCCCAATCATCGGTGCAGACCCATCAACGCGCCGGCCCGCTCGCGGTCCAGCCAGAGTTCGGTCCGCAGCCGGGCCGCCAACGGCTCGTACAGTCGGCCGACCAATTCATCCACATCGGCAGGCGCTTGTGCCGGACCGTGGGGCGCGGCGGGTGCTGCCCCGGCCGGTGCCTGCTCGGGTGCTGCCTGCTCAGAAACGGCCTGCGCGAAGGGGATTGAATCCGGCTCGGAGGTGACTTCCCGCTGTACGGTCGGCCCATCAAATGTCACAGCCTGCACAGCCGCGGGCTCGTTCGTTGCCCGAAGTGGGGTGAGGTCCGGCTCCGTAGCCGGTCGGGCGAAGTCACCGAACATGCGTTGCAACGACATTGGCCGGCTGCTGTCGGCGAGAACCTCCCGGGGGTGGCCGGCGGGCTCGCTCAACTCGGTACGGACGGGCGGCAGCAGCACAATGCGCCCCGGCGATGACGGGCTGTCGGCGGCCCGCGGCGAGACGGTCGTCGCAGTGCCGAATGGTGCCGGCATGGAATTGAATTCCGTGTCCGAATCACGCTGGACGGCAGGGGCGGCCATGCCCGCTTCGGGCAGGGCGGCCCGCTGCAGGGCGGATGTCGCGGCACTGAGCGGCAAACCGTGCGGCGCCGCCGTCAAGGCCGAACTCGCTGGAGCGCCGCTCTGCGGCATCCGTTGGGCGGTCGGAATCTCGGGGCGACCGATCGGCGATTCGAATACTGTCGGCGCCCACCGTGGCCCACCGCTGTCGGGACCGTTCGGCGGGTACTCGGGTGACGGCACGCTGAGAGTCGAGTGGTGCGCGTCAGCCGATGATCGCTGGACCTCGATCGACGCATTGAATGCAGCCGGCGACGACGTCCCGGGCCGCTCGTCTGCTGTCGCAAACGGAGTCACGCTGGTCTGCGTGTCGCCGGTGGCCACGGGTACGGCGGGCCGGATGCGGGCTGCAGGCGCACCGGTACCACCGTCAACGGCGCGTTGCAGTGCGGCGACCACGGGCCCGCCGGGCGGCGGTTCAAATCCCCGCAGGACTGAGCCGCCGACGTGCGGCGCCCATGGTTCGGCCATGACCACCGGGCGCGCATCCGTGGCTCTTGCCGTATCCGCACCGGCGGCGGTGCGCTGCACCGGTGTGCGAGTGACTGCCGTCAGCCCAGGCTGCCCTTCCCCAATCCCCGATCGGGCAACGTTGTGTTGCAGTGCGTTCGAGGCACGCGTGTTCGTGGTCGACGCTGCGGTGCTTGGGACTTCCGCCGCGGTGGGCAGGGACGGCGACGGCGCAGCCGGGGCGGTATCGTCCGCAACACGTTGCACGATGTTCGCATCTGATTGCACACCAACGACTCTCGGAGCAGCGGGCGCCGAAGACGTGCCGAGGGCAGCTTCGGTGACGACAGGCAGCGGTTTGCCCTCGGGCGGACTGAATTCGACAACCGGGACGGTCCGCAGTGCGTCAGACGTAGCGGATGCGGAGACCGAAGTAGCGGCGTCATCGACGACTGACCGCTGAACCGAGCTCACCACCGAGGCGTCGCCCGCCGACCCGACCAGCGGCCGGACAGCCGCCTCCGGACGGCCCTGCGACGCGGATCTCGTTGGTGCGCTTGCTTCAACCGCTCGCTGAACCGCGGGCCGACTGGGTCCACCAGCCACCGCCGGTGACGGCAGACTGGGCTCAACGTGCTCGACCACGGGAACCGTTCGTGGTTCGCCGGGGTCGGCAGCATCGACGAATGAGTGTGACGGCGTTGCGATGTACGGCTCGATCGCGTCGCTCGACATGACCGCAGGAGCGATCGACGATGCCGATTCCGCGGCAGCCAGTCCGGCGCGCTGGACATTCAAGGGCGGCGTCCACCGGCGCGACGAATGCGGGCCAGGCGCCGAGGTGGGCTGCGCGACAACGGGATTTGGTTGCGTCTCTGCCATCCTCAGGACCGAAACCGGCGCGCCCGTGGTGAGCAACTTCGGCGGATCGGCCGAGAGCAATGAGGGGTCCTGGGCCGTGGTCAGCGACGACGTGAAACTGCGTGGTGGTGCGGTCAGTTCGATCGCGCCGAGGGTTCGCTGGACGGGCGGCAGCGCGCGCCAACCGGCATCCGCGGGCGCCGGCGGAGCCAAGGATGCCGCCGGCGGGGAAAGGGACTCGTCCGCGGCTGAGCTGGATCGGCGCCCGAGCCAACTGATTGACGGCCATTTGATTGCCATCGCTCAGCCGGTCCTTCCGCTTGCCAACGCAAATTCCTTGACAAGGCGCAGGTACCGCTGTCGATCGGTGTGCTCGAGGTCGAGCAGATCGTTCAGCGACCAGTGCAGGTGAAATGCCAGGTACGAGACCTCTTCATGCAGCCGGTCGGCCCCGTACGTCATGATTCCCCCAGGCGACTCCCGGCGAAATCCACGGCGAATTCGCTGCCGCAATTCGGGCACGCAACCCGTGCGTGGGTATGCCCGTCAAGGTTGATGCGACGGTAAAGGTCTTGCAGGAATGCCAGATCCGAGGCGAACAGATTCTCGATGACGCCGGCATGGATGTCGTCGAGGCCACCCAGTTCCGTCACCACCCGGCTGATGAGGACGACCGACAGGTAGTCGGCGTCTTCCCGCACCCGGTCGTCGCGTTGCGACACGAGCTCGTCACGCGCTGTCGCCAGGCGCATGACCCCGTCGCGATGCACGGTTCCTGCCGCGTCGACATAGCCGCGCGGCAGGACGAACCGGAACGCCGTCTCCAGCCGCGGCGCCGGTGATGAGTCGTCATCCTGCGGCTCGGCGAGGGCCGCCGAGCCGCGGACGTGACCTCTACGCACCCTCGGGTTCGATTCGCTCGTAGGTGAGTGTCAGCTTCTCGGTCAGGACGCTGGTGTCGCCGGCTTTGAGGCTGCTCAGCTCAAGGCTTTTCGGCCACGCGGCGGTGATCTTGTATCGCTTGACGGGCTTGCCTTCGTAGTCGAAGACGATGATCGCACCGCCCTTGCGTACTTCGCCCATCTTGCCGAACTGCGAGTCCTTGACCCATTTGTCGAAGCTGTGATCTTCGGTCAACGGCCGAGTGAGTGTGCACTCCCCCGCCTTCCAGCGTCCCGGCAGCTTCTTGATGGTGTACTTGCCGTCGGGCCCGTTGGACTTGTACTCGATGACGTCCTGCTCCATCTTCAGGCCGCTGACTTCGGTGATGCTCTTGATCTGAAGTCCGTCGAACTCCAAACCGAACGAGTGGCCGACCGAGCTGTCATTTTCGGGAAGTGCCATGACCTACCTGCTTTCCTGTGTTCGATTGTGGCTATTCGGCGACCAAGCTGGTGCCGCCGGAGAACTGCGACAGGCGGAAGATGACGAACTCTGCGGGCTTCACCGGCGCCACACCGATGACGCAGCACACTTCACCTGCATCGATGCCCTCGGCCGGGTTCGTCTCGTCATCGCATTTGACGAAGAACGCATCATCGGGGGTCAGTCCGAAGAGCGCACCCTTTCGCCACTCGTTCACCAGGAACGCGCTGATGGTGCGACGAAGCTTGGCCCACAACGCCTGATCGTTCGGCTCGAACACCACCCAGTCGGTGTTCTGCAGGATGGACTCCTCCAGATAGTTGAACAGCCGGCGGATGTTCACGTAGCGCCAGGCCGGATCCGACGACAGCGTGCGGGCACCCCAAACTCTGATGCCACGGCCGGGGAACGCCCGAATGCAGTTGATCCCAACCGGATTCAGCAGGTCGTGTTCCTTGCGGGTGATCTGCGTCTCCAATGCGATTGCGCCACGCACGATCTCATTGGCCGGCGCCTTGTGGACGCCGCGGGTGTCATCATTGCGACCCCAGATGCCGGCCACGAAGCCTGAGGGCGGCAGGTAGTTGTCGCCGCCCTTGGTGCTGACCCACGGCCAGTAGAGCGTGGCGTACTTGGAGTCGTACCGGGCCTTGTCGACGCGCCATTCCTTGATCTGCTGGGCGTTCATGCCGGGCGGCGGATCGAGGATGGCCATGCGGTCGCCCATGAGTTCGCAGTGGGCGATCATCGCCGTCTGCACCGACTGCACCGTGTCCAGGTCGATGGCTTGACGCTGGTAGGCCGTCATCAGGTCCGGCATACAGACCATGGTGATCTCGTCGATGGCTTCGAGGCCCGAGATGCCGGTCCGGTCGGCGGCATCGCCGATGTAGTCATCGCTGGTCATCCGCGCGGGCGGTGGTGTAGCGACGTCGGCGGGGGCCGCCAGCACGATCTCCGTACCGGGCTGCAGATCTTGGACCGCGCGACCTGGGATCTGCTCGAGCTTGATCACCCGCGACTCGGCATTGACGACGTTGACGACGTTGGTCTTGCCTCGTGACGTCGTGACGTCGAGGTGTTCCTCGACGACCTGCCCGTCCCGCGACACCACGAGCTTGATTGCCTTGGTGGACTCTTGCCCCTCGCCACCGTCCTTGTCGTACTCGACGACATCGACCTTGATGCTGTCGGCCGGCGCGGCCGCGTCGAGCGCCAACACACGGAGGTTCGCGAGGACGCCCTGCGGTGCCGCGATTGCCTTCGGCGGCGCGCCATTGTTGGTGGCCGTGTCTCCGATCCGGACGATGTAGGAGTTCCCGCCACCGTTCTGGAAGTACGCGAACACTGATTCCGCGAGACAGGCGCCGTCGACGAATCCGCCGAACCTCGTGGTGAATTGCGTCCAGTTGCTGATCAACGTGGGACGGTTGAACGGGCCCTTTTCCGCGAGACCGACGAAGGCAGCCACAGCCGTTCCGACACCTTCGATCGGCCGCGAACCGGAATCGATCTCCTCGACATAGACACCCGGTGACAGATACGTCGGCATGTGGCCTCCTCGGTAGGCACGATGAGCTTCGTGGGCTGCTTCGATGCTCCGCCTTCGGGCCATTGCGCGGGAGGGACGACCGGACTGCCGGTCGGGCACCGATTCGTGCCCGTTGGGGCAATGGCAGAGGATGGCGGTCGAAACTTGTTGAGCTGCAGTGAAAATCTGCCCGATCGAACCTAACCGCATGTGGACGCGTGGGGCATGATCGTTCAAATGAGTATCCCGCGTGCTTCACAGCGTGAGGAAGCCACTCAGGCCGTGCGCAATCCAGCAGGACGGGCGCCGTCCACCACCACGCACCGGCCAGGGGACATCACTGCTCCAGCGTCTCTCGAAAGCGCTTCGACGTGGGATCAGGGCGCAGGCTCGAGACTCGCCGTCCAACTACAGCGAACGGTCGGCAACCGGGAAACCCAGCGGCTGCTACACGCGCCCCGCCAAGAAGGGTCTGCCCCTATACAGCGATCGACCGTCCAGCGCACTCCGGCAAAGCCGCTGATCCCGACTCTCAACGACACCGAGATCCTCGGCATGAAGCTGAAGACGCGCCAGATGAACCTGTCGGCCTTCACGAAGAACGCCACGCAGGACATCAATTCGCTGCGTGAGTACTACAAGTGGCTCAATAGCGTGTACCGGCGCTGCTATGACCACTACGAGTTGGTGGTCAAACAGGCCGCGGCCGAAGCGCAGACCGAGCAGGCCTGGTTGGATTACGCGTCTGGCGCCGCGATCGGAATCAGCGTCGGGCTGGGCGCCGAAATTCTCATCGCACGAGCCGCGAAAGCCGGCCTCGCTGCGGAAAAGTCGTTGGAGGCCGTTGGCGAAGTGGCCGGCGAGTTCGTCGAAGGTGGGATCTCTGCCAATCTGAAATTCGACGTACCTGTACCCAAGATCGCCGCCGAGCTCTCCCCTGCCCTGCGGCAAGTTCAATCGCTGCAGATGTTGGACGATCTCAGCGCCGCCGTACTTCCGATGGCGACGGGTTCGCAGGTGTACACCGACGCGATCGTCGACACTGAACGCATCTCGGCTGACATCCGAGTCGCCGAAGCCGGCGGTAAGCGACGGATGACCGATGCGGAAATTCAGCAGAAGCACCTGAAACTGATGCGCTTTGAACTCGCGAGTTTCCGCAGCGATCAGGAAGTGGACGCGGTCACGGCACAATTCGATGCCCTGCGAAAGGCCTACGTCGGCAAGCAACCGCCGTCCGACCTGAGAACGGAACAGGACATCTGGATTCCATGGATCACTCAGCAGTCCGGCGAGCCGATACGGAATGTCTTCGTCACGCCGGTGCTGAGCAGGGCGGTGCTGGCGAACCATCTTGTGGACATCGGCCTGGCTACCCGCGACGGCGCGGGCGGACGACTGAACGCGGATGTCTCCAAGTCCCGCGCGATGAAACCGGACGACATCACGTCGACACTGCAACCACACCAGCAGCTGATCGTCGGAGCCCGGGCAGCAATTGTCGGCTTGCCGGAATTCTGGCGGGGCGTTTTCTTTCTCGATCGGTAGGGGTCCGAGGGCTCAGTTGACCCGATTCGAACTACATTGCGGCAGCGCCGAGTACCGGTTCCGTCGCGACGTATTCCGCTGCCAGTTCCAGACCGGCTTCGGCCGCGGTGGCGGCCTCCCCCATCAACACTCCGCCCGCGGCCTCCATCCCCGCCGCGGTGGCGACGCCGGCGCCGGCGCCGGCGGTTTCGGCGCCTGCCGCCGCCACTGTCGCGACGCCGAGCTCTGGTTGCAAAATGAGCAGTGTCAACAGAACGACTGCGGCAATCGCCGCAACTTTGACGGGGTCGATTCCGCCCTCGGCGGGCGGAGCAGTCGTTGAAGCCGGCGTGTGGCCGGCAGCCGACTTCGCCGGCACAGGTGGCGCGGCCGGCGACGGCGCAGATGCGCCGGCGGCAGTAGCCGGCGTGTCGGCCGCCACTGCTTTGTCGCCCCGGTAGGTCAGGTAGGTGTATCGCGCCTCGGCGAACGCCTTGTCCAGCGCGTCCAGTCCCTGCACCAGTGGCGTCAGTTCCTTTGCGCCTTCGCACATTTTGGCCGCTGCTTGGGCGGCGGTCCAGATATCGAGACTCGGCATTGTGGCAAGGTCGTATGCGGCCGCGGCTGTGGCGAACGGTCCCCACTTGGAGCCCAGCAGAACCTGCTGCGCCGCCATGTTCCGGCGCTGATGATGCTCACCGCTCAAGAGCTGTAGTTGCTGGTTCACATGGAAGAATCGAGACTGCAACAGCGATATTGCCATTGATACCTTGACCAAACGCCGGGCTCCTGCGCGGTCAAGGATCCTGACCCGCTCCTCCTCAACAGGCTGTCGCTTGGTCTTCTTTTTGATGCAGTCGCTGTTGAAGAAGTCGCGCTTGGCCTTGAGCACCTCGCGTGGGACCTTCTTGTCGTGGGGGCTGAGCTGGCCGGCGGCGGTGAAATAGAGCCAGTTCGGCGGCAGGCATTTGTAGCCGAATACGCCATTGACATTTCGGGTTTCGAGCATCTGCTGCTCCGGCAGCGCGACGCCGGGGTTGTCGAACACCATCGGAGCGGGTCCGGCATCCTGCAACATGCGGACTTCTTTGTCTTTGAACTTGGGATCCTTCGACTTCTCGAGCGCGCCCTTGTAGTACGTGAGGTCCGCAACGCCGTTGGCAAGCCCGGTGGCATGATCGGGCTTGATCTCGCCGATCTCGATCACCTTGTCATTCCAGCGCGCCAAGTCGAGTCGTCCACGACCGCCGCGGCCCACCCCAGCCGCTGTCGCAACCTCACTATCGATGCCAAGTTTGCCCATCCGTGCCTGAATTTGGTTGTGGGCTTGGGTCCCTGCCGGGCCAGGGTCGATACAGAATCCGCATCCTGCTGGTTCCTCGGCATCGTCATCGCGCTGGACGATGATTGTGTCCGGCCGCTTTGGCGGCGATAACAAATCGGATGACGACGGGTGATTGGCTGCCTGCCGCTGGAGTACGAGCACGGGGGCCACCGAGTTGACATCGAGTGCTTGCACTGGAATCGGCTGGGGTGGTGCCTCTTCCGAGTTCTCGCACTGGTTTCCATCGGCACAACTCTCGCAACACGCCCGTTGGATGACAGCGCCGTTCAGATCAGACGTGTCCTGCCGGCTCGTCGGGTTTTTGTTCAGTTGAGCGCTGAGCGCACGATTTCCGATGCTCTTCTGCAAAGCCAACAATTGCACTTCGACAGGACGGCAGGAAGCACTCCTTCCGACCTTCGCGAAATCGGTGCCGCACTCGGATTGGTGCGCGAATCGACGCATCGTCTTCCTCCCGAACGGTCGCGCGAACCAGATCTGGTGGGTAGAACGCTAGTACCAACCGAGACAGTCAACGAGTCGACGCAAACCACCACTGCCCAAAAGGGCATCGTTGTGTGCCCCAACGCGCAGGCGCTCGCACGGATGGATTCGCCCACGAATCAATCTGCACCACAAGACATCCCGAATCAAAATGCGAAACCGTCGGTCAGTAGACCGCGTCCATGCTGGTCGATGTCCCGTTGTCGCAATTGACGGTGATGTGGAAGCTCGAACCAGTCGCAGGTCCGTTGCTGCTGCCGGCCGGAACTCGCGCTTCCTGCCCGCCAGTCAGCGAGAAGTCGTTATCAGCCGCCCAGCCGACTGCGGCGGCGGTACCGGAAGTCGCCACAGTGTTCATGTGGCACCCCACCGTGGACCCGGGAGGATTATTCGCCATCGACACGAACGCAGCCGTAATCGGATTGTCGAGTCTGATGTTCAGTTGGGGCGGTGGTGGCGGAGGCGGCGCCGGCGGCGGGACGTACTGCGGCGCGTACTGCCGCGCCGGTGCCTCGTAGGCCGGGGCTGCGGGCGCCGGCGGGGCTGCGGGCGGTGGCGGAGGCGGCGGCGCAGCGGTTTGCGGGTCCGGAGCCCAAGGATCGGCAGTGACGAGGATGTACCCCATCGACCACGTGGCATGGGGCGCCGACGCATCGAAGTTCACGGAATCACGATCACTGGGCCCGATTACCGCGATGCTCACGCCGGCGGCCATCGCAGCGGTCGCAGCGATTACCCCGGGGCGCCGATACCAGAATGATGTTGTCTTCGCATCCATCTGCTCATCCTTCGATCGCGGTAGCCGAGACACTCAAGAGTGTGACCTGAAGATGCAAATGCGGGCATGAGTAGTCGACTACTCAAGTTCCGGACGCTAGCACACTTCACACGGTGATTTTGGTCTTCTGCGAGAACACTTTGGCTGCCGCCATCACCGCCCCGGCATCGACGTCTGGACTGTCGGTACTGATCCGCATCAGGTACGTTCCGTCGGTTCCAGGGATCACGACAACGTACTCCGCGATCATCCGCGCCTGGTCGTTCTTGACGTAATGACCGACGAATCGAGCTCCGGGAAAGTCACTCAGCGCGGCTCGCACCGGAGGGTCGCCGTTATACCGCTGCAGCTGCTGAGCCGCACCAGATGCGAGCGCGAGAATCTTCTCCGTGTCGACGTTGCCCACCAGTTTGTCGACCGTCACGACGAAGCGCGGGGCGTCGTCAGGCTTGGCCGGTGTATCGAGGACGACCGCAAAGTAATTGCCGCCCGCGCCTTCTGGCATGCGAGTCCACCCCGGCGGCACCGGGAGTTCGATGTGCGGCGCGCCCGGCGTCGTCGGCGAAACCGCCACCGACTGGATGCCGTTCGCCTTGAGATAATCGTCAATGGTGTTGATCGGGCGAGGCGCCTCGGAAGACGCCCCCAGCGACGGCAACGACGACCCGGCGTCCGCGGAATTCGCGTCCGGACCATTCGTGGACGGCGAATCCTGCCCGGAGAAGATCGCAATCACCACTCCCACAACGACAACCGCTGCCGCCGCGGCGCCGACCACGACGGCCGGGCGTTTGAGCCCGCGCGAGTCTGCAGTGACGTGTGATTCCGTAGTGGCGCGAGGTGCCGTCACGTGGCGGGGCGCTTCGGCGGACGGTGACGGTGACGGTTGGACAGCAGGTTGAGCGGCCGGCGGCACGGTCGAAACCCGTTCGCTTCCCGTTGTCTCATCCAGCTTTTGGGCCGCATTGATCAGCGCGGAGGTATCGCGGTAGCCGGGTTCTTCGTCCTCGATCGCGACAAACGTCCGGATTGCTTCCCTCCACTGCGCCTTGTGGAGCAGGTCGACCCCGCGGGCATAGCGATCGGCGAGGTCGGCCTGACGCAACTTCTCGCGTGCATCGGCGACCATCCCGCCCGGATCAGGATCCCTCGGACTCAGGCGCGCCAGCTCATCGGCTTTCGCCACGACCTCATGCCATTTCCCGGACCGATGCAGCAGGGTCACGGCGTTCACGAGTACTTCCTTGGGTGTGAGCATGGGCTGCGCATCCACAACCTTGGGCTCGACCGCCTCGACCGTTGCGGCCGAACCAGCCGAATCAGCCGATTCGATAGCCGCACCGAGAGCAACGACGGTCTTCGGGTGATCGACGACGTGCACCGGACGCTGAAACTGATCAAGGAGATTGCCGACCAACGGAATCCGCGACGATCCACCGATCCGGTAGATCCCGGCCAACTGGTCCGGCGTGAGGCCCGCGCGGGACAGCGTCGCCTCGAGCTCCGTGATCGTCGCCTGAAGGTCACTTCTGATGAGGTTTTCAAACTCGGCGCGCGTGACCAGAACCGGTTCCGCGAGCCCGGGCAGACGAACCGTCCGCTGCGTGTGCCCGGACAGGTCCTCCTTTACCTGACGGACGGTGGCATCAAGAAAACGCCGGCGCATACCGCTGTCGGGATCATCGGGATCGGGATGGGCAAGCGCCTGCCACATGCTCGGGCCGATCTTCTTGTAGTGCGTCTGCCCCAGATAGTTGAACAGCCGATTGTCGAACTCGAATCCACCGAGCGGATCGATCCCTCCAGTCGACAGAATCTCGAACCCACCCGATGAGCGAGACAACACCGTGGCATCGAACGTGCCCCCGCCGAGGTCGTATACCGCGAAATACTCCTCGTCGGCTTCGTCGCCTGCGTCCGCCGATTTCGTGGCTGCGCCAATTCTCGCCGTCCGCTCGTCGTCAGACGCTTCCAGGCGTGCGTAATAGGTCGCGGCAGCAACCGGTTCTGGTACAAAAAGCGGTGTGGGAAGGGATATCTCGAGCTGGGTGCCCGCCAGCATGACCGCTTCGCGAAGAACGTCGAGGCGCCGGTCCGTCCAATCAACCGGATGCGTCAATACCAACTGCGAAGGCGGCACGTGGTTGTGCTGACGCACCGCTTCCCCGATGATCGCGGCGTACACCGCGGCGACCAACGTCGGCGGACGGAATTCCGAGTCGCCCAGCAATACCGTGGCCCTGCCGACGGCCCGCTTAGGGGTCGGCTCGTACCGGTCGAGGCTGTATCCCGCTGCGCTGTCTGCCTTGGTACCGACGAGCAGACCGTTGGGGTCGGCGAGCACGGATGACGGCGTCGTCACCGTTCCGTCAGACAGCACGAGCCCGCTGACTCTGCCGTCTGCTTCGCGAACGGCGGCCGCCGTTGCAGTCGTGCCGAAATCGACTGCCAACGTCCAACCGGAACCCAGGACCGCCCGACCGCTCATCACCGCACCCCGCCATCCCGAGTTATATGCAGTAGTTATATGCAGTAGCAACCTTCGCGCACCGACAACCCGAGGCTCATCCGGGAAGCCACATCCGTTGACCTTAGCAATTTCTGCGACCCGAAAACGTAAACACGGATGCCGATATTCGGTCCCCTCATCATCGGCACCGACCGCTCGCCCTCACTGCCCGAATGGGCAGCGTGATGTGCCCCAACGCGTAGACGCTCGTCTCTTCCGTCGCCCGCCGCATCCGGGGATGCTGGAAACCGGACGGACACCGGCAAGCGAGGGACAACATGCATACCCATGACGGCTTCGACCAAGAATCCAGCCTGCGCCCCAAGGCATCCCGGATCGAGGATGCGGAATCGGCAGTCGCCCTCAAGGCCGCGATGTCGGGGCGCCTCGACGCCGCCGGCGCCCCCGGGATGATGGGGCTGCAACGCGCCATCGGCAACGCCGGCACCACCGAATTGATCGAACAGGAGCGCTCCCCCGTTCACGACGTGATCGGGTCGGGTGGCTCACCGATGGAGCCCGCGCTGCGGGCCGACATGGAAGGCCGGCTCGGCCACGATTTCGGCGACGTCAGGATCCACACCGACGCGGCGGCACACAACTCGGCCAAGTCCGTGAACGCTCAGGCCTACACCGTCGGCTCCGACATCGTCTTCCAACAGGGCAAGTACGAACCCGATTCACAGGCCGGCCAGCACATGCTGGCCCATGAACTGACTCACGTTGTGCAACAACGCAATGGGCCGGTCGACGGGACCGACGCCGGTGGTGGTGTGAAAGTCAGTAACCCCTCCGATCGGTTCGAACGCGAAGCGGTCGCCAACGCCGATCGCGTGATGTCCGCGGCGCCTCCCGCCACACACGATGTTCAGCGGTCGACCGAGAGCTCGGCGGTGCCCATGGTGCAGCGCGAAGAGGGCGAGGAAGAAGAGGAAGACTCCGGCAAGGCCTCTGCGCAAACGTACGTCCAACGTCACGAGGACTGTGCCGACCACGATTCCTAAACAAGACGGGCAATGAATGGTGATGTCGGAAGCGCGTCGAGGCCCCCGAAAACCGGGATATAGTCCGCTCACAACGGTGACGTTTCGACCTTCGCGGACGGCTGATGACCGAACACGTATGTAGCAACTGCGGCACACCGAACGCCGCAGATGCTCGCTTTTGCGTCGAGTGCGACGAGTACCTCGGCTGGGACGTGCCAAGCAACAGGCCCGATCCTGACGCCCCACCGACGATGCCGGCCCGGCCGACGAATCCGGACACCTCGGTCGACATGCCACACGTGACAGCTCCCAGCACCACAAGCCCGGCCCAGGCACCCGAAGTGGAAATCCCCAACGCCGAGGCGGTGCTGGAGCCGGAAGCCACCATCGAGGTCCAGGTCCGCAATCCGTCGACCATCGTCGATGCGTATCCCCTGAAGCTGATCGGGGCACCGCCCTGGCTGACATTGAGCCAGACAGAGAGCAATCTGATGCCGGGAGCGACGGAAGTCATCACTGCCACCTTCGGCATGACACCCGGGACGCTGATTCCCGCGCAGACCATCACCGTCGGGCTGCGAGCCTGTTCACAACGCGATGAGGCTCGGTTCACCGAACGTCCCGTCACTCTCACCGTCCCGCAGTCCGGGCCGGCGGTCAAGATGACCACCCGGCCGACCGCAGTGCGCCTCGTGGACGAGACCGCCGGCACCGTCGAAGTCGTGCTCGACAACAGCAGTAACCACTCACGTCAGGTGGCGCTGTCCGGAGCCGACCCCGAGGGAAAGGTCAGATTCACCTTCTCGCCGCCGTGGCTGGTCCTCGAACCCGGCCTATCGTCAACGGCGCTCGCAGAATTCACCGTGCCAGAGATCCGGGCCGGGGAAACTGCGGTTCGGCAGCTCACAATCACCGCAACCGAAGGCAGCACCGCCATCGAAGCACCCGTGATCGTCAACCAAGAGCGCACTGTCGCGGCAGCGCTTCGCCTGCGAATCGATCCCAGCTCGCCACACGTGCGGGATTCCGAATTCGCTGATGTCGCACTGATTGTCGACAATCGCGGTTCGACGATGACACGCACCGTGCGATTCGAGGGACGCGATCCCGAAGGGGCGGTGCGCTTCTCGTTCGGTCACCCACGCCTGTCGGTGCCGGCCGACCGGGCCGTGACCACATCGGTGCGGATCAGCACACCACCGCCCCCGCCGGGCAAGGAGTCATCCAAGCCGTTCTCCGTGGTGGCCACCTACGGCGACGGTGAAGTCGAGGCAACCGGCTCGCTCGTCCAGTCGACATCGGTGACCGCCTACTCGGTTTCACGCCTGACGGTGACGCCCGAGACGCTTCGGGCCGATGATCCGCGCGGCGAGCTGCAGTTCTGCATCGAGAACCGACATCAGTCGCAGTGGCTACAAGCCGGCATGTCGGGGACCGATGCCGAAGGCGTGGTGCAGTTCGAATTCTCGCCACCCGGCTTCGATGTCCCGCCCGGCGGGGTGGCCTGGGGCACGATCACGGTGACCGCGCCCAACCCGGCCAAGCGTGGCGAGGAAGCAACGCGTCAGCTGGAGGTCACCGCCTCGGATAACCACGAAACCCTCACCGCCAAGGCCACATTCATTCATTCCGGCTGGGACTGGATCCCCATCGCACAAATGGCACTCATCGTCTTCGGCGGCCTGTTCGTGATGTGGGGCGCCGCCGAACCCTGGGCATCGGAAGTGCGGCTGTTCAACGCCAGATGGCTTTTCGAATCGAACTGGTGGTCAAACTCCGCCAAGACCGGACTGCTCGACGGCATCAGCCAGTATGGCGTGATGTTCCTGTGGCATCAATCGCCTGACCAGTTCGTCGTGTTTTCCCAACCGCCCGAACGGCTTTCCATCTTCATACTGGCCATCGCATTGATTGTGACCGCCTTCGTCAGCCGCGGAAAGTGGACCATCCGGGTGGCAGCTCTGATCGCCCTCGTGGCTGTCGGGTTCTGGCTGCTCCTGCTCGTTTCGCTGGCATGGCAGCATGTTTCGGCCGGCCTCCCGAGCTACGGGATGATTCTGATCCTGCTCGGGGCCGCGCTGGCGGCCGCCGGCGGGCTGTGGTCCCGCGTGCACTAGTAGTTCAGCTGTCACAGTCGAGGTCGATCGGCCGGTTGAACGGATCGATGGCCGCCGAGAGCGCATCGGCATCGCTATGGCGTTGCGCCTCTTCGGTGTCGTGAATCCCCTGCAGATGCTCCTGCAGTGCGCCGGTGCCGCATCCGGTGAAATCGATGGGATGCGTCGTCGTGCCGTTGTAGGTGCGGAACCGCCGCGCATGTTCGTTCTCGTGTGGACGGAGCACGTCGCGCAAGAATGCGCGCACGCGGTGCTGCTGACATTCGGTCAGGCCGTCCGGCACATCCGGCATCCGGATGGTCACCTTCGCGTTATAGGTGACCTTGAAGGCGCCGACCGCGTGCAGGCACGGGTTGTCCTCGGGACAGTCGGTGCAACTCTTCGCGCGCTTCATCGACCTGGGCGCCCAATTCGAGATCCCGCCGTCGTATTCGGCGGAGGTGTCACCGTGAAGGGAGACGCTGGGGCCGCCGCCGTGCACGGTCGGTGTGGACTGCGGAGGCTGGGTCACGAGCTCAGACGTGGCGGAGTTGCCGATAGTGCGTTGGAGTTCGAGCATCATTCGGGCCCGTGTGGTGGGGTTGGTCTGCCGCAACAGCGACGGAAGGTCCGGCTGCCAGGTGACAATCCACGGCTGACGGGACCGACGTGGCACTGACGGGTGCGCCAGCGTTCCGGCTGGCAGAGACCTCCGTCGTGTATTCACGGTTCAAGTGGACTCTCACCACGCGTCATTGTCCAGCCCGCGCCGCGCCTCGAGCTATTTCGTGGAATCTAAATACTGTTGCCGCTTACCGAGAGCTGCGCCGCGCAGCGAATTCGGACCCGACGGCTCGATCTCGTAGTTGTTGGGATCGGTCATAAACTGCTCAACCTCGGCTGATTGCGGGCCGGTGAACCGTCCATTGGTGTTCCACCAAGTCACCGCGTCGACGATGTGACCCATCGCGCATGCGCTGATCGGCCATAGCGTGAACTTGCCTGGCGTCGCGACCCCATTTTCGTCGCGTTCATACCGAACCTGGTCTCCGACGATCTTGCCTTCTGACCGCATGCGGCTCTCCACCGCGCGCCCGACATCACTCTTGATACGGGGATTGGGTCCCATGTAGTACATCCGCTTTGTTCCGTCGTCGGGATACATTTCCCAATTGCGATTGACCTCTCCTGCAGTGACACGCTCGGCAGACCCGACAACCGCTCCTTTCAATGGATTATGGAACGTCTCATCAGGTTTGCTTCGCGGCCGGAGGATCTGGAATTGAACCATCTGCTGCTGGACATTGACTCGCGGCGCGCTTTTCGGGCCGGAACCGCTCACAGACATTTCTTCCGTCTGGAGCGATAGAACTCGCGCCACCACCGCCCGGTCTTTGAGTTTCACTAATTTGAACGGCTGTACCCAGCCCGGCAGCGTCCCAGCCGAGACAGGTCCCGCGGTCGCCGGGAACACTATTGGCACAAGCGGTTTCAAGAGTGGCACTAACATCTCCATCGCGTCGTTGAGTGCATCGACATCGGTTGCCTGGCGCCCAACGGACCCTGTCTGTTCGACGATCTTCTTCAGCTTCGCGATGGTGTCCTGCTGGGATTGCGCCGCCTGAAGGTCTCCATACTGTGGATGGGCTACACCAATCAACCGTTTGGCATTGTTGAGCATCACTTCTACCGGCGTTGGATTGGATGCGACGGACAGCTTCGCTCCTGCACCACGCCCGTCCCAGTACAGGGTGTGAGACGCGCCATCGCGCGCGGTGAAGACCTTACGCAATGTGAACCAGTCTCTGACCTTCCGCACAGCACCAGCGGCCTTATCTTTCACCCAGGCCTTTCCAGCTGTTGCCTTCCCCTTCACCCACTGCTTTCCCGCTTCAACCTTCCCCTTCACCCACGCCTTGCCCGCCGCCACCTTGGCCTTGACCTTGCTGCCAATCCCCTTGAGACCGCGAATGATCGGTCCGGCGAGCTTGAGACCGGTCTTGATCACGAAGTCGATGGCCTTGGTGACCGGCTTCTGCAGCTTCTCGATGATCTCGCGGACCTTCTGCCCGATGCCGCCGATACCGATCACGCTGGCGAGGAAGCCGATGAGGATGGGCACCAACTGGCCGAGGACGTCCTCGATCTTCGTCACGACGCCGCCGATGTTGCCGCGGACGATATCGGCTGCCGAGTCGATCACAGTGTTGACGAACTTCAGAATCCGCTCGGCGTTGTTGACGAAGAACATGATGATGTCGTAAATCAGCTTGCAGGCCTTGATGAAGGCCGCGGCCGGGTTGAGCAGGCCGATCAGCCAGGTGATGCCCGCGGTGATGATCTTGGTGATCACGAAATCCTTGACCTGCTCAAGGATCATCTCCTTGATGTCTCCGAGCTTGTCCATCAGCATCTGCCACAGCGCGCCGACACCGCCGGAGGCGAGGAGCTTGAAGACCTCGACGCCCTTTTCGATGGCGGCCATCGCCGGCTCGCCGATCTGTTTCACCAAGCGGTTGCGGATGTTTCGCCAGGTGAGTCCGAAGATCGACGCCAGCAGTTTGATGATGCCCTGCAGGTCGAACTTGTCGGGCAGCTCGATGCCGCCTTCGGCCAAGGCGCCGAACAGCCACGTCATCAGGCCCTTGCGCAGGTGCGTCAGGATGTTGTCCTTGAACCTGATGATGCCGCCCTTGATGCCCTCGACCAGGTTGCTGAGGAATCGCACCGGGTGCTTGATGATGTCGCCGACGACGTGCGCCACCCGGGCGAGCGTGTCCATCAGCATTGCGGCCAGTTTGCGAATCGTGTTGATGACGGCCTTGATTGCGCCGATCGCCTTGTCGACCAGCCCCTTGTTCTCCGCCTGCAACTCTTCGATCCGCTCGTCGAGGCCCTTGCGGGCTTCGACGTACTTGGTGGCCAGCGTGTCGACGACGGCGTCCTGCTTGGACTTGACGTCCTCCTCGAGCTGCTCGAACTTGTCGTTGATCTCCTTCGACGCCTCGGCACCCAACTTCTGCAGGCCGGCGGGCAGGCTCTTCACGTACGACGCGATCTCCGTCTTTCCCGCCGCGATCCTCTTCTTCGCAGCGGTCAGGTCATTGCCGACAATGTCGGCGACCCGCGAGATGACCAGGTCCATCTGTTTGAGGTACAGCTCACGCCCGGCCTCGTAGAATTCGTTGACCTTCGACGGCATACCGAGCAATTTGTCCTTGGCCCAACGGAATCCGCCGAGCCAGCCGCCGTAGCGGTCCTTCTTGTAGGCGGCCATCTTCGCCGAGACGTAGGCCTCGAACGCCTTCCGCGCGACGGCCTCGCCCTGATCGAACTCCTTCTCCACCTTCGGGTCGATGCCGTCGAGGATCTTCTTCACGTCGGCTTCGGTCGCGGCGAAGATCGATTGAATCTTGGCGGTGACCTCGGCCCGCTTCTGTTCGTCCTTCGACTTCGTCTTCCCTTTGTCCGCGACGAGTTTGGCCAGTGCAGTCGCCTTGGAACCCTGCATTCCGGCGACGCCCGCCTTGGTCTCCGCGGCGGCCTCGGTGTGGGCTTGCGAAATCGTGTCCTGTTCCTGCTTGCGGTACTCGGCGGGCGCCGTGTCGGCGTGCGCCGCAGCCTCTTTCTTGTCCGCGAGAGCCTGGTTGAACTCGGGCTCGTTGGATTCGGAGAGTTGCTTCTCATCGACGTTGGCGTCGGCCATCTCCTGATTGGCTTGCTGCTTGCCGGCTTCGAGATTGAGTTGCTGCGGCGGCGCCGGTTTGGGTACCGCGCCACCGGCAGGTATCGCCGGCGCGGGGCCCTGTTGTTCGGGCCCCATCGGGGTCACCGGCTTGGGCACCGTTTTGGACGTGTCAGGCGCGGCCTCGGTGGCGGTCTTGAGGTCGTGGGTCTCGCCGTCCTTGTCCTTGGACACCAGGCCTTTGACCTCGCCTTTGACCTCGCCGGCCTTGCCGGATTTCGCGTAGTTGTCCGCTTCCTTCAACGTCTTCGGGGACTTCGCCTCAATGGCGGCCTTGACCGCGGCAATGAATGCCTTCTTGTCGAACGAACCGGCCTGCTGGGCATCCATGGTGTCGACCTTGGCTGCCTTCGCTTGCCCGGCAACATCATCGGTCGGCGCGAGCGCCGCATCTTGAGCTTCCTTGGCCTTCGACGCCGCCGGTGGATGTGCGCGCTTGTCCTTGGCGAAGGTCCCGACATTGTGAGTGACGGCGGTGAATGCCGGATCTTCATGTGGTGCAACGGACTGTGGCGCCACTGGCGGCTGCAGCAACTGATCGGCCGACAACGGTGCCGCAGCGCCGCCCGACGCGGCGGTCGGAGGCGCCACTGTCGGCTGCGGACCGGCGCCCCCGCCCCCACCCGTTCGCTTGGCCGGCTTGGCCGCGGCGGCGCCCAGCCGACTTTTCGCCGGCACCGGTTTCGGCGGCGGGACCGGCTTCTTGGGTGCAACGACGTTGGGCCCGAACCCGGTGATGTTCACCGCGAGCGCCGCCGCCGGCGGTTTCGGCCCTTCCAACTCCACGGGCACACCGACGGATTTGGCTGCCTTCAAACCTTTTTCGACGATGTCGACCGCGGGCTCATCGTGTCGCATTTCGCGCAGCGCCGATTCGATCTCCCCTTTGCCCGGCGCCCTGAGTTTCCCCAACAGGAGCGCATTGACCGCGGCATTGCCTGCGGCACGCTGAAGGCCCATCAGGGCCGCCGGTGTTTCCGTCTGCCGCGCACGCTCGGTCTTCCGACGGCCCTCGACCAACGCATCGTTGACAGGTCGCGCCGAGTGCGCCGGTTCGGTCATGATCCGGACGTCGGCAGTAGCCGGCCCTGCTTGCGGTACTCACGATGGATCGCGGCCGTCAGATGCTCCACATCGATCGCACGGCCGGACCCCGCGGCCATGTACGCGGCGGTGATCGCCGCCGACCGAATGTTGCCCCCGGCCAATGGGAATGCGTCGGCGAAGGCGTCGAGCTGCAGCTCCGTGGATGCCGGCACCGGCCCGTCCAGGCAGCGCTGCCACAGCGCCAACCGGGCCTGCTCGTCCGGCATCGGGAAGTCCACGACCATGTCCAACCGCCGGGTGAACGCATCGTCCAGATTGGCCCGCAGGTTGGTCGCCAAAATGGCCACTCCGTCAAACGACTCCATCCGCTGCAGCAGATACGCGCTCTCGATATTGGCGTAGCGATCGTGCGCGTCGCGGACCTCACTGCGCTTGCCGAAAATCGCGTCCGCCTCATCGAACAGCAGGACCGCCGAGACGTTCGAGGCTTCCGTGAAGATCCGCTCGAGGTTCTTTTCGGTTTCGCCGATGTATTTGTCGACAACGGTCGCGAGGTCCACCGCGTACAGATCGAGGCCGAGATCACCGGCAATCACCTCGGCAGCCATCGTCTTGCCGGTGCCTGAATCCCCTGCGAAAAGTGCTGTGACACCGCTACCCCGGCCCCCGCCGGGTCGCATCTGCCAGTCGCGCAGGACCTTTTCCCGGTGCCGTGCTCGAACCGTCAACTCCCGAAGTTGGTCCAGGGTGCCATCGGGCAGTACCAAGTCACTCCACGAAACACCCGGCACCACGCGCCGCGACAGCCGCTCGAGTCCGGCCGCGTTCTGCAGCCGGGCACCTCGGCGCAACTCGGCACTGGTCGGTCTGCCGCCATCGAGGAGCGCTGACGCGTGCGCCGAATCGATTGCCGCCGCAACCTCTTTCGGTCCAAAGGCGAATTGCGAGGCCAGATCGTCGACATCGACGGTGTCGGCGAGCGATCCGAGTTGACGCTTCCACAGGTCGGTACGTTCCGATGTGGTCAGTCGGGCGGTCTCGACGACGAGCGGAACTTCGTCCGACCAGGCGGGATCCCATGCCTGGGTACCGACGAGCACCACCGGAACCGGCAACCGTGCCAGCAACGGCATGACACGAGCAGCGTGCTCGGCCAGCGGCTCGACCGGCGAAATCACCAGACCGGCATCCCGCAGGACCGCCTCCCTCCCCAAGACCGCGACGGCCGACGCAGGCTCCCCGACCGCGACCAGACGTCGCGCATCGCACATCACGACCGGCCGGGCTGCCTTGTCCAAACCGTCGACGGCGATCGCGGCTCCGGAACATCCGCCGTTCTCCCGGAGATAGCAGAAACGTTGCCCCGCAACGAGGGCCTTCGCCAGCGCGGTCGATTGCTCGGTGACATTACGATGCGGTTCGGTGAGCAACCCGGTCAAGGCCGGATCGGGTTTGTCGTCACCGAGCAGGTGGGCGGTGACCCGATCGGGCACCCGCAGTCCGCGGGTGAGGAACGGCCGATCCGTTTCCTCGATCAGCACCAGCGCGAGGTCGACCAGCGGTGCCCCCGGCGACAAGCGCGCACGCGCTGTGGCATCCAGCGGCGAGAGATCACCGAGATCGAGTGCCAACGCGACGGTCGCACGCCGACGCGTGACGTCGTCGTTGAGATAGCCGTAGAAGCGCTCGAATCGGGAGTCGAGGTCGGGAAGCAGCGCGATGACCAGCAGATCGACATCGTCGGCTGTCAGTCCCGCGGTGCGCGCCAGTGCGCGCAGCCGCAGGACGATCCCCCCGCTTTCGGCGGCATCGGCATTGTTTTCCAACATGTTTCGGCGCGTCGAGTCGAACAGTGGGGGTTCCTGCGGCCCGCCCAACAGGGCGTCGACCGTCGCATCGCTGATGTATAGACCGCGGAACTGATCGTCGGGCGCCGGGTCGACGCTTCTTCGGTGCGCGACGAGTGTCCGGACCCGCTCTTCGATGACGGCTGCCCGGCCGAGCAGGTATCCTCGACTGTCGAGCGCCGGGGTCGCCGGCGACGTCACTGCGTCGTCCCACCGGGTTTCGGACGACGCTTGCGGATCCGGATCGACGTGTCTGATCCACCAGCGGCCGACGATTTGGCCGCGCCGCCTGCCGCCGGCTCCGCGCCGGAAGCCTCGAACGCAAGCTCGGTCAGACCACGCGGCCGAGTCTCCGGAGGCGCGGTCCCGTCGATGCGCTGCAAGGTGAGGGTGGGCGCCCACTTGACCGGCGGACCCGCCTCGAACGATTGACCGGAGTCAATCGGTGCGGTGACCACCACATCCAGTGAGGGTTTCAATTCACCGCCCAGGGCCGTCCACACGTCAGCGAATGATCGATCCTCAGGCGGTGGCAGCGCGACGGTCAACGGCACCGGCAAGCCGAGTTGCTGGAGCGATCCTCCCAATACGTCCTCCGGCAGTGCCTCATAACGCAGGAAGCAACGCAGCAGTGCGGCCAGCAGGCGGTGCTCATCCTCCGGACGCTGCGTCCACGCGGCGACCAGGTAGGACAACTTGAAATGTCTTGGGGGCAAATGCCGTGACACGACAATGTTGTCGCGGTACTCGTTGATCATGCCCCGCTGCCGACGGCGCATGTCTTCGCGGATGTCATACAAATAGACGTCGATGGTGGGCCCGCTGCGCCGCGCGGCCCAATCTTTGGTCGGCGCGTCGAAGGCCACTTCGACATCCCCCTGGTCGACCGCCTCGCGGGTGATCAGCTTCTTCAGCGCCTCATCGACGTCAGAAATCACAACCATCACCGTCGCGCGAAGGAGGGATACGCGGAACGAGCACTCGTCCCGCTATAAGGGCAGGAATCGTTGCCCGAAAGGGAAATTCGACGCTCAGATCAATCCAGCTCTGACGGCGTAGGCGACGGCGTGCGACCGGTTGCGCAGCTGGAGCCGTGTTGTCACGTCGTGCAGGACATTCTTCACCGTGCGCTGGCTGTAGCACAGCTCCTGGGCGATCTCGTTGGTGTCGTGGCCGTCTGCGATGAGGCGCAGCACCGCAGTCTCACGATCCGTCAGCCCCGAGAACGTCAAACCCTGCGGCGACAGCAGCTGACGCTGCAACCGCCCGACCTGACCCAGCAGTGTCCCGAGCAGGTCCGAAGGCAGCACCCCATCGCCGTTGGCCACCTGCTGGATGGCGCGCACCAGCACTTCGGGCGTCGCATCCGAGCGTCGCAGCAGGCCACTCACACCGACCTCGGCCGCACTGACCACAGTGGTGTCGTCGACGGCACTGGTCACCAGCACGGTGTGCTCAATGTCGGCTCGCTGCAAGGCCTGTAGAACACGGAGCGTTTGCGCGTCGAGCGAGTCCGCCACCACGACGGCGACTTCTGCTCGGCTCAACTCGGCAGCCGCGACGATGTCGATCTCCGGTCTCAACCGAAGCTGGCTGACCACACCGGCCTGCAGGATCGGATCGTCGGCGTATACGTAGGTAGATACTCGCTGCTGCATCGATCACCCTTCGACTAGAGCGGTCTGCGTCGATACCAACTATCCGCAACGGGCTCAACGGTGGCTCAACGCCGGCTCGCCTCCGCTCAACAAACGCTCAACAAGATGGCCGTTGTGTCAGCCGCCTATCGTTGAGCCGCGGCATCCGTTCCCCGATCCGGCCGGACGATGCGTCTGACGGCACTGCGGTTGGTGACACCAAGCTTGGTGAGTACGGATGCGACGTGATGGCTCACCGTCTTTGGACTGATCACCAGGATGTCGGCAATCTGTTTGTCGGTGAGCCGGTCGGCCAGTAGTTCGGCGATCTCCAGCTGACGACTGGTGAGGCCAAAAGGATTGCTCTGAGTCGAGCAGCGTTGGGGACGGCGAAGGCAACGAGCGCTCAACTGAATGGCGTACTCACCGTCGAGCACGGATTGACCCCGGGCCTCCAGCAACCTCTGACGCGCCGCCACACGCGTGGGCACCCCGAGCTTGGTCAGAATCGCCGACACATGGTGGCCGGCAGTCTTTGGGGTGATCAATAGCGCGTCGGCGATTTCACGGTCGGTGAACTGCGCGACGAGCAGCTCGGCAACCTGCCACTGCCGGCGGCTTAGTCCAAACGACACCGACGGTGAGACACCTGATTTCAGGGCTGCCGGGCGCCTCAGAACGGTCACGAGATGCGGTCAATGCTCAGGTTCAGGGCTCGGCGTCGGGCCCGTGTGGCGATGATCGTGATTCAGCGCATTCATCCGTTCACACGACCTTCCCACCACGCAGCGACGACGTTCGCGGGCACAGAGCCCGCCGGGCACAGGGAACGCAAAGCGACTTCACATTATCCCCCATGACGAACGGCGCCGCAGGATTCACAAAACCGCGCATTCGGCGAACCACGAGTGACTCATCCGTCGCATCAGTTGCAGCAGTTTCGTCAAGATCGGCGTCTGAGGCGGTTTCCAGCCCCGTTGCGGAACGCGCTATGACAACTCAGGGGCGGGAGCCGGCGACGTCGGCGTAGCGGCCGAGGGAACCGCACTGGGCGGCTGCAAACCGTAACCCGCCTGCGGACCGGGTTGCGTGCCGTACGTCTGCGGAGGTCCGGGCTGCGGGCCGTACGACGGCTGCGGTCCCGGCAGAGCGCCGTAGCCCATCTGGGGGCTGGGTCCAGACTGCGGGGCATACGCGGGGAACTGCGAACCGTAGCCGGGCATGGTCCGAGCGGACCCGGCAAGAAGCTTGGACGCGACAAAGGCAGCGGCCTGATCGGTGTACGCCGGGACGTAGCCCTGCGTGTGCCCACTCCAGGAATTGCCCGCACCGGCGTGACAGATCGGGTCGGCGGGATTACACAGGTCGATCGCTTTGGGACTCAGCGGGGAGTTCTGAGTTGGCGGCGCTCCATCGGTACGGTCGGCCTGATTGCCGAAAGTCGCAACCGCCGCAACGTTTTTCACATACTCGGCCGGCAGCGGGCTACCCCAGTTGATACCGGAGAAGCCGGCCACGATGTTGACCACACTCGCGCCTTGCGAGTAGCCGCCCAAAACGATCTTGGTGTCTGGACAGGCGGCCGCGGTGGATTTGATGTGGTCGATAGCGTCCTTGGCGCCCTCACCACTGTGCCGCTGCGTGATGGTGGCCTTGTAGTCCACCGCGTACGACCGGATGGTCAAGCCACTGGCCTGCTTGCGCAGCGAGTCAACGAGGGCATCACCGACCCGGCCCATTCCCGCCGGCTCATCGGTGCCGCGCGCGAAGATGACTTCGGCGTCGGGGCAGTCATCGGCGACCGCCACCGGAGCCGCGCTCGTGATGATGAGCGGGGCCGTGACGGTCAGCAGCATCACAGCGCCAGCAACGCCTGAGCTACGGAGGCGGCGAATCAGCATCTACGCATCCTACCTGTATACAGGAAAGTAAGACAAACCTCTGACCAGCAAATACGTCGAATTCAGCAATCGCAGCCACGACGACACACCAGGCTGCGGTGCGTTTCCGGCAAATATTGCCACCGGGATTCTGACTTCACGCGATGGCGGCCCAGCCGGCACTGACCGGTATAGTCGCCGGCGTGGGTGCTCGTTCGGACAAGGCTCCCGCACCCATGGTGCGGGCACACTCGTCGTGCACCCCGACATTTCTTTCCTCGATCTGGAACCGCGCCCGCCTGGCGCCCCTGAACAAATTCGCGCGCTGACTCTCGCTGCCCGAACGTTCCCTTTCCTGTAATGAGAAATGAAGCCATCTCTCTACGCCGTTGCGGCGTCGCTGTACCTCGCTGAGTACACCCTCTATTCGAATTCCTCGGCGACCGTTCTCCTGAACGCGTCGATCTCGGACTTCTTTCACCTGCCCTACGGCCTGGCCGCCAACGTCGGTGTGGCGTTCCTGGCCGGGTTCTGTGCAACCCTGCTGCCGGCCGGCCTGCTGTTGCACCGCTTTCCGCCGATCACCACGTTCTACGTCAGTTCCGCCGCGCTCGCGGTACTCGGCGTCGCTGCGAGCCTCAGCCCTTCGTTCTGGGCGCTCATCATCGTCCGGTTCCTGCAGGGCGCGACGTCGGCGGTACTGGCACCGCAGCTGTTCCGGATCGCACGACAGCAGTTCTATCCCGATCACCACACGGCGTTCCTCGGCACCTGGGGGCTGGTGGTGTCGGCTTCAGCGCTGTGCTCGCCGTTGATCACCGCAGTGCTCAACGACACGTGGGGCTGGCGAGCTTTCCCGTACGAGACGGTGCTCACCACGCTCGCGTCGATTCCGCTACTGGCGTGGGGTGCACGAGCAGAAGCACGAGAACCCGAAGCTGCGCCCGACAGCTCCCGCCGGGGCGCGGCGTTGATCGTCGGCTTTGGGCTCGCGCAGGTCGTCATCTTCCTCGCCGCCGGGACAACGACCGAGGTGACGACCAAGGTGCTGTTGAGCGCGCTGGCCACGGTGCTGGGGGTCTTGGTCATCGGCGCCTGCCGGTCGTCGGCCGGTGACGGAGCGCGCAGTCCGATTCTGTATCGCAGCTTCCTGATCGTCTTCGTGGCGGGCATCGCGACCAACGTCTTCACCCTGGTGGTGATCTACGTCCTCCAACGGGTGCAGTCGTTCAGTTCCTACCGGGCGGCGCTCGTTCTCCTACCTATGGCGCTGGTCGCGGGCCTGTTGCCGATCTCGAGGTTCGGCCGCCCTGGTGACGACGCGAAGAACACCCGGTTGGTGGCCTACGGAGCCGGTTGCCTGGCGCTGGCCGGCTGCTGGGTCGCGGTGACCACCGACCACATGAGTTCGTTGCTGATCAGTGCCACGGTGATGGGCGGCGCCATGGGCCTCCTGTGGAGTTCGCTCGCCACGAACGTGCTGACGAACTCCGGCCGGGTCACGTTCGATTCCGCGGTGTACCACTACCTGCGGGCGCTGGGCGCGGCCATCGGAGTGTCCGTCGGCGCGACGGCAATCGGCGGCTTCGACAGCGCGCACCACCTGTTCATCTTTTCCGGGGTGCTCATCGCCGTGGTCGGTGTCATCGCGTCCGTCGCGGCACGGCCGGCGGCCAGCCGAGTAGAGGTCCGACCATGACGCACGACGTCGTCTTCGCCTGGCCGCCCGGTCAGCTCACCGTCGATCCGCGCCTGGCCTACAACGGCATCTCGAAAACCTATGTGCGACAGGTGTTCGAGAGTCTCGTCGATATCGACCCGGCAACCGCGCAGCTGCGGCCGTGGCTGGCCTCGGCGTGGCATCGTCCCGATCCGCTCACGGTGGAACTGACGATCTCGCCCGGCCGGCAATTCTCCGATGGCGTACCGCTCACTGCTGATTCGGTCCGAAACAGCTTCTGCGACATCATGACCGACCTTGCCGGCCTCGCTCCCCCGCCGTCGGCCGTTGCCGCAGTGACGGGGCTGTCCGGTGTGGAAACTCGCGGCGAGACAGTCGTATTCCGGTTCGACCGACACAACGCCGCGTTTCTGCACAGCCTGGCCAGCGTGAACCTGGCGGTCAGCAAGCCGTCGGCCGGGACCCTGCGGCTGGGCACTGGAGCGTGGGTGCAGGCGGACCCGGGGTGCCTCACCAGCGGCAAGAACCGTCTGCTCTTTGTGACGGACGACGCCGGACTCGCCGACGTGCGCACCGATTCTCCAGACGGCTTCCTCGCCGCCGAAATCCACAATCCGGGAATCAGTTACGGACTGTGTCCCAACGTATCCCGTGGACCGCTCGCCGATCCCCGAATCCGGTGTGCGCTCTCGCTCCTGGTCGACCGCGAACGACTGCGCCCGATCCTGGCGTCGTGCGGCTACACCGCTGCCGGCTCGGTGCTCACGCCGGCCGCGCTGCACCACCTGGATTGTTCAGCCCGGCTTCGGCACGATCCATCGACGGCACGGCGGCTGCTCGATGCCGCCGAGGCCGACGGGTTGCGGTTCGAGGTGGTGTTCAACAGCTCGTTCTCCCCGGTCGACGCCGAACTATTGGCTGCAATTGCCGAGCAGTGGGCCGGCCATGGAGTCGAGCTGGTTCTCCACGACGTCGACTTCGGCGAACTCCGGTCACGGCAGCAGACGGGCGCCTACGATTTCCGGTTCTTCTATTACACCGCAACAGATCCCGACGCGCTGCGGTTTCAGTTCGCCGTCGATCAACGCAACGCGATGTGTCGCGTCGAACGCGACCAGCTCGACGACCTGCTCGACGCGCAACTGGGCTGCCCCAACCCCACCGAGCGCCGAAAGCTGGTGCACGACATACAACAGCACATCATCAGCGCCGGGCTGTGGCTGCCGATCTGCAACGTACGCACCGTCGTCAGCCACCGACCGGACATCGTGCCCCCGCTCACCCTCGATGCCGAGGGCCTGGCGCGCTTCACCCATCTGTAGAAAGGCACGCACTGTGTCAGACCACACCACCACCGCACCTACCGTCGTCGTCGGGGCCGGACTCGGCGGCCTCGCTGCGGCAATTGCCTTGCAGCACAATGGCCACCACGCCATCGTGGTGGACCAGACCCGTGAGCTCGGCGAGGTCGGCGGTCCGCTCGGAATCTCGCCACCGACGCTGCGACTGTTCGACGAGTGGGGCATGCTCGAGAAGTTCAACCAGATATCCTCGGCGACACGTTTTTTCGGGACTCACGATCAAGATGGCCACGTCGAGTCAGTGGCCGACTATGCGGCGACTCCTGAGGTGGGCTCCGAACACGGGCAATTCGGTTATGCCGACGCCGAGCTGTCGCCGCGCACCGTCCACCGGGCCGATCTGCATGCTCTGATGGTCGCGCATCTCGGCAGCGACCCGGTGCGCCTGCGGCACCGACTGACCGGCCTCTCCGAGCACGACGATGACGTCGCGCTCACGTTCGCCGACGGCACCGTCATCCGGACTTCGCTGGTGATCGGTGCCGACGGACTGCGCTCCACCGTGCGCACGCTGTTCAGCGCCGACGAAATCAACTACTGCGGTTCGGTGATCTTCCGGGCCGTCAGCCCTCTCGAGTGCCTCGGCAGCCGCCCCAATGACCGTCTGCGGTCGTGGCATTCGGCCGACTACGCCAAACACGTCATCGCGATGCCGGTGCGCGCGGGCCGGCAGGTAGCGGTCGACGCGACCCTAGGCGTCGACGAACCACCACTGCATCTGTGGTCGGCGCGCGCGGATTTGAAAGCCCTGGCAAGGCAATTCGACGATTTCGAGCCCGTGGTGGGCCAGTTGATCCGAGGCGCTACCGGTCCGGTGTACATGCACCCGGTCTACGACCGTGACCCGATCGAGCACTGGACCACCGCGCGCGTCGCACTGCTCGGCGATGCCGCGCACCCGATGACGCCGTTCGGTGGGCAGGGCGCCAATCAGGCCATCCAGGACGGCGCCGAGCTCGCGCGCCAACTGGCCGATGTGCAACGCGGTGACGTCGCCGCGGCGCTCCGGCGGTATCAGGCGGTCCGGACCGAGCAGACCGCCGAGATCCAGCGCTCGGCGCGGCAGCTGGCCTCTCGGCGGGCCAAGGTCGCGCTCCGGCTGACCGACGTGCTGTCGGCCTTCTGATCGCCGATGTCGTTACGGCGCACCCGAACTGTGCGGGGTCAACGCCAGCCAGTAGAGGACGACCACCGCCGGCGGCGCCAGCAGAGGCAGCCACGGGAGGTCTAGTCGCACCGCGGTGGCGGCCAACCCTGCGACCGTAAACCCAAGCATCGCAACCAATGTCGTCCTGGTCATGGTGACCACGCCAGTTCCCGCGGCATGACGCAGCAACAGGTACGCGGTCGCCGACAGCCCAGACAGTGCCGCGACCAGCGGAGGCGAATCGGATACGGCCAGAGCCACCACCGTGAGCAACACCGCACCCGTAGCCGCCACTCGAAACAGCAGTCCGGCACCGACCGCCACCAGCGCCAGCACCACCGCGACGACGGCCGGGCCGTGGGCGTCGACGGCGGCCACCGCGACCATGACGACACCGAATCCGGTCGAAAGTATCCGCGCACCAGGCTGATCCGAGCGGGTTGCCACATCGGCCGTCATGGCGTCACCGCCTCGCGGCCCGCCGGCGCGCCGGCATCAACCGGAGTGCCTGGTCCAGGGTGACCGTCGAGGACCACGGCACCACATCCACGCCGACGATCCCCATGTCGCGATACATCGCATGCCGCTGCAGCGCCCACATGCGTGCCAGCGTCGGATCCTGTTCGCCGTCGAACGGAGGCCCTTCCAGCACGTCGACGGCCACCACGGTGTGCCTACGGCCACGCAACTCGGTCAACGCCAACGTGAACGGCGTATCCAGCAAGGTCGAGAAGGCGAACACGATCGCGCCCGAAGGTACGGCCGCGCGCGGCGCCAATGTGCCTGTGGTCGTTTCGTATTCATTCCCCACGCACATCGCGGCATCGAGCACGCGGTAGAACTGGCGCTGGCCGATGTCGGCGCCGATCCACCGCGGGCGCATGCTGCCGAGCGCGACGATGCCCGCACGGTCACCATTTCGCAGCGCGCTCTGCACAACCTGGGCGGCGCCCAGCACGACCCGCTCCATCGCGGCAGCGGCCGGACCGGGAGGCTGCATGCTCGTGTCGATCAGCACGACCACATCGGCGGCACGGTGGGTCAGCCGTTCGGTGACGTGCAGCCGGCCCCGACGGGCGCTGACCGGCCAGTTGATGGTGCGCAGCTGATCGCCGGGCAGGTAGGCGCGGACATCGGCGTATTCGACGCCCGGACCGACGTGGCGCGTGAGGTGTGTGCCGAGACGGTCGGGCAATTCGATGCGCGGTATCGGCGTCGATTGCGGCGGGGCGATGGGAAAGACAAAGACTTCGGCGACGTCCACGCCGCCGGTCCCGGCCAACAGTCCGCCGCCGGCCACGACGTCGACCGTGGCCCGCACCGGGTACCGGCCCCATCGCTCGGCGGACACCGAGACCGTCTTCAGCTGCGCGGGACTGCCTTCGAGAACCTCGACACCCATTCCGGCCGTGACCGACACCGTGACTTCGGCCGCGATGGTCGGCGTTTCCGTCGTGACCCACACCGACACCTGGGTGTCGTCGTTCTCGAAACACCGCACCAGGGCGGGCCGCCCGTGCACGTACACCGTGGCGGACGGGCGCTGCCAACTGATCGAACACAGCACGCCCAGCAGCGGGGCGGCGAAGGCGATGAGCTGCCACCGCGGACCGAGCACCGCCGCGGCGAGGGCCACCCCGGCGCAGGTCGCAATTGCCAATGCCAGTGGCGATGCACGCCAATGCAATTCGACTCCGTGTGGCTCGGGCGTGTTCGTCACACCGACCCGCCCCGCGTGCGCGGCACAGGCAAACGCTGTAGCAACTGCGCCACGATGTCACTACCGTGCACACTGCGCACCCACATCTCCGGCTTGAGGCTGATGCGGTGCGAAATCACGGGAACGGCAAGTGATTTGACGTCCTCGGGGATCACATAGTCCCGGCCGAACAGCAGGGCACGGGCACGTGCGAGTTGAACGAGGTCAAGTTCTGCTCGCGGGCTGGCGCCGACCACCACCTGAGGGTGGTTGCGGCTTGCCGCCGCCAGCGACACGACGTAGTGCAAGACGTCGTCGTGCACCGTCACCTGCTCGACCGACTCCCGCATGGCAAGCAGATCGTGGGCGTCGACAACCTGCGTCACCATCGGTTCGGCAGACCCGCGTTCCAGGCGGCGGCGCAGCATCACCGTTTCGTCCGCGCCCGACAGGTACTTCAATTCGACCCTGACCGCGAACCTGTCCAACTGCGCCTCCGGGAGCGGGTACGTGCCTTCGTATTCGATGGGGTTATCAGTGGCCAGAACGATGAACGGTGCAGGCAGCCTGTGGGTTTCGCCATCGATGCTCACCTGGCTTTCCGCCATGGCCTCCAGCAGTGCCGCCTGGGTCTTCGGCGGTGTCCGGTTGATCTCGTCGCCCAGCAGCAGATTCGTGAAGATGGGCCCGCGACGGAACTCGAACCGGCCCGACTGCATGTCGTAGATGGTCGATCCGAGCAGGTCGGCAGGCAGCAGGTCCGGCGTGAATTGCACACGGGTGAAAGACAAACCGAGGGCCCGGGCGAACGACTTGGCGATCAGCGTCTTCCCCAGCCCCGGCAGGTCCTCGATCAGCACGTGCCCGCCCGCAAGCACGGCAGTCAGGATGAGGGTGAGCGCGGCGCGCTTCCCCACCACCACACGTTCGATCTCGTCCAGCACTGCCTCGGAGTGGGCGGTGGTCAACTCGGCGGGCATCGTCATAGCCGCTCCAATCGATGCAGAATTTCATCGAGCGTGGCTCGGCCGGGTCCCGGCTCCCCGCGCGAAGCACGGAGCACGTTATGCGGATCCACCCACTGCCACAGTTGATCGCCGAAGACCATCCGGCCGGTCGCTTGCATCGCGGCCGGATCCTTCGCCTGCTGCGCGCCGGTGGCCATGAAGAATTCGCGCGCCAGCGTTGGCCGCAGGTGGTGGTCCCAGTCCCCGCGAGTGGATTCCGACCACTGGATCAGCGCTTGGGTGCGAACCATCCAGTCCTGCAACGACTCCTCCGCGTCATTCGCGACAGGCTCAGCCGGTGCGGGTGTGCGGGCAGCCAGCCTGCGACGGACCGCCAGCAGTGCCAGTACCGCGACAACCGCGGAGGCCCATCCGACCGCTGCGCGATCGCCGAGCAGCAGCGGAATCAACTCCGCTGCCACCACCAGCGAAATCCCTACGACCACAAGCCTCTTCATGCGAGGCTCCGCAGTTCGGCGAGCACCCGCCGCAGGGCTTGCGCGGCGATCTCACGGTGGCGTTCGGTCATGACGTGCGGACTGAACCGAGCCTCCGCGAACAGATCCACGAGTTCGGTTGCGCTACCGGCATGCAGCGCGTGGTGTTCGACAGCTCGAGCCAGCACTTCAGAAGGGGTGTCGGAATCCTGCGGTTCGGCACCGGGAGCGTCCGCGAGAGCACGCTCCATCGCCGCGTAGCAGGCGATGATCGACTCCCGTGGCCCCCGGCTGCGGTCATCGATCTCTGCGAGGCCGAATTCCGCCGCGCGCGTCAGAGATTCCGGCGTCGACTCGATGACAGGAGTTTCGGCCCCGTCGCCGGCAGGGAGGTACGGCGCATTGGTCCGCCGGCTTCGTCGAACCATGGCGGCGACGCCCCAGAGCAACAGCATCACCACCACGGTGGCGAGCAGGTAGCCGAACACACGGTGCTCCGGCGGCGGAGGCGGCACCGGTGATGGAGGCGGCGGAGGTGGCACCGTCGTGGTCGGCGCGCTGCCCGGTGCCCTGTTCCGCGGAGCTTGTGGGATCGGCAGCTCCGGTAGTTGCAGCAGCTGCAGATGGGCCAGCAGGAGGACGAGCGCCAACCAGACCAGGAATGCGCTCACCCCGATCAGCACCAGGCGGCGCACCGGCCTCCATCCGAGCTTGCCTTCGATCGAGCCTGGTAGCGCGAAGGGCGCCGACGCCGTTGCCGTCCGTGGACGCCGGAGCGACGAGATGACGCCGATCGCGACGATGAGCACCGAGACGACGAGCAGCGTGTTGACGCCGACCACGCTGGCCGCGGCGTGCGCCGGCTCCTCGTCGGCCGGACGAGCGACACCCGGCAGGTATCCGCGCAGCGCGACGGCGACGACGAACAGCAACGCGATCAGCGCGACGATGCGCCACAACGCCTTGTCGATACCGTTCATCGGTACACCGCTCGATCGTTTTGTCTTGTCTCCATCGTGGCACGTCACCGCCACCGCGGGTGCCGAACCGACCGGGAACGCCGGCTCTCACCTGGCGTTCCTGCATGGCCGACGGGATCGAGCTGTGGGATTGTGAAGGCTCGATCGGAGGTCCAAGGTGAAATGGGCAGCGAGGTCCCTGTGGGTGGCGACGACGGCCGTGGTGCTCGCCGCGTCGGCATGCAGCCTGGAAGGCGCGCGCGGCAACTATGGCACCGGCCCGGACGCGATCATCACCGTCAACGGCGGTGAGCCACAGAACGGCCTGGTGCCCACCAACACCAACGAGAACATGGGCGGTCGCGTCGTCGATTCGTTGTTCACAGGGCTCTACAGCTACACCGCCGACGGCACGCCGGTGCTGGCGAACGCAGAGTCCGTCGACACCACCGACAACCAGCACTACACCGTTCACCTCAAGCGGGACTGGACCTTCACCGACGGCACCTCGGTGCGGGCCGAAAACTACGTCCGTGCATGGAATTTCGGTGCGGCCACTGTCAATGGTCAACTGCAGCAGAGCTTCTTCTCGCCCATCGAGGGATACGACGCCGTCGCCGCCGAGGGTTCCCCGCTGACCGAGATGTCGGGCTTGAAGGTGGTGGACGACTACACCTTCACGGTGCGCCTCACCAGCCCCAACATCGACTTCAAGCTGGGGCTCGGGTTCACGCCGTTCAAGCCGTTGCCCGACGTGTTCTTCACCGAGGGCGCGGCCAAGTTCGGCGAGCATCCCATCGGGAACGGCCCATACATGCTGAAGGGCCCGGACGCCTGGCTGCACAACGTCAAGCTCGACGTGGTGCGCAACCCGAACTACAAGGGTCCGGACAAGCCGAAGAACGGTGGCCTGAGCTTCATCTTCTACAGCAGCTTCGACACCGCGTACACCGACCTCGAGTCCGGCAACCTCGACGTGCTCGACACGGTGCCGGTGAGTGCGTTGGGGACGTATCGGAAGGTGCTCGGCAGCCGGGCCCTGACGAAACCGACCGCCCAGAACCTGCAGCTCGGAATCCCTTATTACCTGCCGCATTTCAGCGGCGAGGAGGGTCGCCTGCGACGCGCGGCGATTTCCATGGCGATCAACCGGCCCGAGATCATCAAGGCGATCTTCCGCGGCGCCCGCGGCGCGGCGCAGGACTTCACCGCCCGGTCACTCCCGGGCTGGGACGCGAACATCCCGGGCAACGAGGTGCTGAAGTTCGATCCCGTCAAAGCCAAACAGCTGTGGGCGCAGGCCAACACGATCGCGCCCTGGGCGGGATCGTTCGAGGTCGCCTACAACTCCGACGGCGATCACCAGGTGTGGGTGGACGCGTTATCGAATCAGTTGAAGAACACGCTCGGCATCGACGCGCACGGCGCTCCGCAGCCGACGTTCAAACAGGTCCGGGACGAAATCACCAAGCGGACCATTCGGACCGCATTCCGAAGCGGGTGGCAGGGCGACTACCCGTCGATGATCGAGTTCCTGCAGCCCCAGTTCGTCACCGGCGCGGGTTCCAACGATCCCGTCTACAGTTCGCCGGCCTTCGACGCGAAACTGATCGAGGCTGAACGGGCGCTCGATCCGAACCAGTCGTATGCGTTGGTGAATCAGGCCCAAGCGATCCTGATGCGCGACCTCCCGGTGATCCCGCTCTGGGACTACACCGCGGCCGGCGGCGTCGGGCCGGGTGTGACGGCCCAGCTGACCTGGAACGGTCTGGCTGATTTCACCCAGATCACCAAGGGCGACGTCGCCGAGAACCCCAAGGGATAACCGATGCTGAGATACGGATTGAGCCGGGTCGGACAGCTGGTGATCGTCTTCTTCGGCGCCACTTTCCTGATCTATGCGCTCGTCTTCCTGCTGCCCGCCGACCCGATCTCCGCGCTGGGCGGCGGCAAGCCCATGTCGCCCGCGCTGATCGCCACACTGCGCGCGCAGTATCACCTGGATCAGCCGTTCTACCTGCAGTACTGGCACTACATCAGCGGAGTGTTCCGGTTGGACTTCGGCATGTCCTTCTCGGGCCAGCCGGTGTTCGACGTGATGAAACGCGCCTTCCCCGTCACCGTCGACCTCGCGCTCATCGCGCTCGCCGTCGAGGCAGTGTTCGGCGTGACGTTCGGCGTGCTCGCGGGTCTGAACAAGGGACGTTGGTTCGACACCACGATCCTGATCGTGACACTGCTCATCGTCGCCGTCCCCATCTTCGTGATCGGATTTGCGGCTCAGTACCTGCTCGGTGTGCGCTGGCAGATCTTCCCCGTCACCGTCGGCGGGCACCTGGACCTCTATCACCTGTTGCTGCCCGGATTCGTGCTCGGTGCCGTGTCGTTCGCATATGTTGTCCGGCTGACGCGCTCATCGATCGCGGAGAACCTCTCGGCGGACTACGTGCGGACCGCCACGGCGAAGGGGCTGTCCCGCCCGCGGGTGGTCCTGGTCCACGTGCTCCGCAACTCGCTGATTCCGGTGGTGACGTTTCTCGGCGCCGACCTCGGTGTGCTGATGGGCGGCGCGATCGTCACGGAGGGCATCTTCAACATCCCCGGAGTCGGCGGAACCATCTATCAGGCGGTGATCCGGGGCGAGTCGTCGACCGTCGTGTCATTCGTGACCGTGCTCGTGCTCATCTACCTGGCGTCCAACGTGGTGGTCGACTTGCTCTACGCCGCCCTCGACCCGAGGATCCGCTATGTCTGAGACCCCGGCCCAACCCACCGTGTACCCGGGCCAGGAGCGTTTCGTCGCCGGCCCCGAGGCGGTCAGCGTCGCCGCTGTCGACGCCGTCGCCGCCGATGTGGATCCCGCCGGCTTCTGGAAGTCGGCGTGGCTGGAGCTGCGCACCAAGCCGCAGTTCATCGTGTCGATGGCGCTGCTGGCGGTGATCGTCGTCGTGGTGCTCTTCCCAGGGCTGTTCACCAGCCAGGACCCGCATTACGGTTCGCTCGAGCAGTCGCTGCTGCCGCCCAGCTCCGAGCACTGGCTCGGGACCGACCGGCAGGGCTACGACATCTACACCCGAACGATCTACGGCGCCCGCGCTTCGGTGGCGGTCGGCGTGCTGACCACCCTCGTCGTGGTCGTGATCGGCGGTCTGCTCGGCGCCGTGGCCGGGTTCTTCGGCGGCTGGATCGACTCGGTTATCGCGCGGCTGGCGGACATCTTCTTCGGTATCCCGCTGATCCTGGCGGCGGTGGTCACGATGCAGATGATCAGTTCCCGCACCGTATTCACCGTGGTGATCGTGCTCGCGGTCTTCAGCTGGCCGCAGATCGCGCGCATCGCCCGATCGGCGGCGATCGCGGTCCGAGGCGAGGAGTTCATCGCGGCGGCGCGCTCGCTGGGGGCGTCCCGGGTTCGCACCCTGTTCACCCACGTCATCCCCAACGCGCTGGGTCCCGTGATCGTGGTCGGCACCATCTCACTGGGCATCTTCATCGTCACCGAAGCGACGCTGTCGTATCTCGGCATCGGGCTACCGTCCACCGCCGTGTCGTGGGGCATCGACATCGCGGCCGGGCAGCAACTGCTCCGCGAGGGCACGCCGATCCTGTTCTACCCTGCCGCGGCGCTGGCGATCACCGTGCTCACCTTCATGATGCTCGGTGACGTGCTGCGCGACGCGCTGGACCCGAAAGCGAGGACCCGCTGATGTCTCAGACGTCGAAGGGCGGATCCGCGCCGCTGCTCGACATCCGCGACCTGCAGGTGGCTTTCCGGGTGCAGGGTAAGTCGGTGCCCGCGGTGCGAGACGCGAGTCTCACCGTCTACCCGGGGCAAACGGTGGCCATCGTCGGAGAGTCCGGGTCAGGCAAATCGACCACGGCCGCCGCGATACTCGGCCTGTTGCCGGGGACCGGCAAGGTGACCGGCGGTCAGATCCTCTTCGACGGCCAGGACCTGGCCGCCGCGTCCCGCCGCGACTTCGAGAAGATCCGGGGCAGCGGCGTCGGGCTGGTCCCGCAGGACCCCAACACCAACCTCAACCCGGTGTGGCGCGTCGGATTTCAGATCCGCGAAACCCTGCTGGCGAATGGCGCGGCGAAGCGGGGCGACGCGCGTAAACGCGCTATCGCGCTCCTCGGCGAGGCAGGCATGCGCGACCCCGACAAGCGGGTCAATCAGTTCCCGCACGAGTACTCGGGCGGCATGCGCCAGCGGGCGCTGATCGCGATCGGACTCGCGTGTCGGCCGAAGCTGCTGATCGCCGACGAACCGACCTCGGCCCTGGACGTGACCGTGCAGCGGCAGATCCTCGACCATCTCGAGGAGATGACCACCGAGCTCGGCACGGCGGTCCTACTCATCACGCACGACCTCGGCCTGGCCGCGGAACGCGCCAGCCACCTCGTCGTCATGTACAAGGGGCGGGTGGTCGAGTCGGGACCTGCCCGGCAGATCCTGCAGGACCCGCACCACGAGTACACCAAGCGATTGGTGCGCGCGGCGCCCTCTTTGGCCTCCCGGCGTACCGGCGGTGAGCTCATCGGCGACCAGGCGTTGCAGCTGAAGGTCACCGAACCCGCCCGGCAGGCGTCGTCCGGCCCTCAGGACGTCGTGGTCGCGGCGAACCTGGTCAAGGACTTCCCCATCCGCGGTGCCGTTCCGTTCCGCGGCGGCTCGACCTTCCGCGCCGTGAACGATGTCAGTTTCACCCTGCGGCGCGGGACGACCACCGCGGTGGTCGGCGAGTCCGGCTCGGGAAAGTCGACGGTGGCGCGCATGGTGCTGGGGCTGTTGGAGGCGACCTCGGGCACGGTGCACTTCGACGGCAAGGACGTCACGTCGCTGCGCGGCGCCGCGGCGAAGGAGTTCCGCCGCCGGGTGCAGCCGGTGTTCCAAAACCCTTACGGGTCACTGGATCCCATGTACTCCATCTACCGGGCGATCGCCGAGCCGCTGAACATCCACGGCATCGGAGACAAGTCCTCCCGCACCGCCCGGGTGAAGGAGCTGCTGGACCTGGTCGCGCTGCCGCAGTCGGTCATGCAGCGCTTCCCCAACGAGCTGTCCGGCGGTCAGCGGCAGCGCGTCGCGATCGCCCGCGCGCTCGCCCTCAACCCTGAGGTGGTGGTATGCGACGAAGCAGTGTCGGCACTGGACGTCCTGGTGCAGGCGCAGATCCTCACGCTACTGCGCGACCTGCAGAACGAGCTCGGCCTGAGCTATCTGTTCATCACCCACGACCTGGCGGTGGTGAAGGAGATCGCCCACAACGTGATCGTGATGTCCCGCGGCGGGGTGGTGGATTCCGGGCCTACCGACCAGGTGTACCAGAACCCGACGTCTGACTACACCCGAATGTTGATCGACGCGATCCCGGGCGGAACGATCGAGCTCGCGGGCTGATCCAGGAGCGCAGCCAGTCTTTCTCGGCTAGCCCTTGCGGCACAGCCACTCTCAGACCCTGAACCCATACGCACGCTTTTTCAGTTGCTCCATCATCCCGGTTCGTATCGTCTTGGGCGTCGTCACAAACCAGCTTCATCGTGTCCTCCGCCATCGCTCGCTCTCGCGAGGTGCCGGACATGCTGACTCAAGAGGTAACGCGGCGGGCAGCCGCCTGACACATGACTCGGAGTTGAAAGTCCAGCGCTCTGCCCGCCGTGCCGCCATCGTTATTGGCCGAGAAGGGCTTTGATCTTGAGGGCGACCTGATCAAGCGGGGCATTCGCCTGGATCACGGTGCCGTCAGGGTTGATCAAGTCGATCCGAGTGCGGGTCAGTTTCGAGTATTTCTCCACCCACTGACCGTTCACCTTCACGTACTGGTCGTTGTAGTGGCCGTAGCCGTGGACCCCCAGCGTGTTGTTGAAGACGAGTACATCTTCCAAGGTCCATAGTCCTTCAGCCGTTGTTGCCGAGGTGAGGTGGATATGGGGATCTGAACCCTGGTGATGCGTATTGGCGCCGCCGAGCGTCAGTTTCAAGAAGGCAATGAATGAGTCTCGATCGCCAAAGGTGGGGCCTGCGCTACATGTGGTGTCGACGACAACGTTGGGCGCGAGCAGGTTGCGCAGAGCATCCCAGTTCTTTGCGTCGATGTTCACAAAGTAGCTGGTCTTGAGTTGTTTGATCGCATCGACCTCCGCGCCGGTATCCGACTGGGGCGTCGTATAGGTACAAAGGCTGGGCAGAGGCAATGGGTCAGCATTGGTGATGGGGGCGGAAATCCCTGCCGCCAGTATTGCGGCCGCACCCAATGTCGCACCAGCACAAGACATGTGACCGTTGATGGATTTTGATCGGCGCCGACGATTACCGGTTTGGAACATCATTCTCCTTGTGGGGTGAAAGCAGCCGGCGGGATGCGCGCGGCTGCAGACCGGCCCGACAGTGCGAGCCGGTGGATCGGTGAGTGCCGAGATGCCCTTATGTAACGCAACGACAGTCAACCTTGACCGCCTTCAAGGAAGAATGCCCTTGAGATGCAACGTCTTACGAGAACCGCGACGGAAGACGAGTTTCCCTGAAGACGAATAATCAATATCAAGTAGTTGATTATTCGAAATCTAGCCGAAGGTTCATCGAGAGTCAACGGTTCGCGTACAGGCCGCGTGCTGTGTACGCGTTGCGCTTCATTCGATTCCGGCGACCGGCGCCGAAGCGCGCACCTAGTTGCGGGCGTGGCGTTGTTCGTGGAAGAAGCGGGCCGCAGCTTCGATCGCAGCCTCGGTTGGTCTTGGTGCCCAACCTAATTCACGTTCGGCCTTGCCATGGTCCAGCGGTGACATCAGTTCGGCCATGCGCAGTCCGACGACCGCGAACGGCAGATCGCGGCGCAATAGCCGTGCAGTGAGATCATTGAGGTGCGCGCCGAAATAGAGCAGTACAAGGGGCAGTTTGATACGTGGGACAGACGCTCCCACCGACCGGGCGGCCAGACTGTGCACTTCCCTGGTGTGCATGTACCGATCGGAGATGATGTAACGCTGTCCAGGTCGGCCACGTTGGGCAGCCAGCAGCATCGCGCGAGCAGCGTCTTCGATGCCGACGACTTCGGACGAAAAGTCAAAGTAGAACGGAAATCTGCCGGCAGCTACCCGCGCGATCACCGAGCCATGCGGTGTCGGTTGCCAGTCACGTGGCCCATAGGTTGTCGAGATACACAGTGCTACCGCGGGCAGACCACGAGTGCGGGCGTAATCCAACACAAGGTCTTCCGCAGCCACCCTCGACTCGATGTAGGACCCACCGCCAGACCAATTCCGAGGGTCGTCCTCGGTCACCGCGCCGGATGCGCTGATAGCCAATGTTCCTGTCGTGCTGGTGAATACAAATTTGTGGAGTCCAGCGGCGGCGGCCACCTCAAGCACATTGCGCAGCCCATCGACGTTGGTGCGAAACAGTGGCGCTGGATCGCGCAACCACATGCGGGCATCGACTGCACAGTAATAGACGACATCGCAGCCGGCCATCGCCGTGCGCAGAGTGTCATCCTCGAAAAGGTCGCCGTAGTGCCGGTCAACATCGAGGTCATCGATACCCCGGGTGGAGCTGGTACGCCGCAGCAGTACCCGCACGTTCGCGCTGCTCTGAACCAGCTGGCGAGTGACGTGAGAGCCGAGAAAACCGCTGGCGCCGATCACCAACACTGTCGTTGTGCCCGTCGCCGCAGTCAATGCCGTACTCGCCGATCTTCACTGTTGCAGTGGCGTCCCACTTGTCCGAACCCTCCTGCGACCAGGATCGTCCGCACCGCGGGTTTACGTTGCAGACGAGATGTCGATGTTCCCTGCCGCACAATCGACATGGTCATCGAATACCGCTAAGCCAGGCCGCGGCGTCGCGCCAGCGTGGTGAGACGCGGATCGAGATCGGTCCGATTGCCAAGTCTTCGCGCAAGCGCGTCAGGGTCGATGCCGCGATCTGCCACTGGTCGCCGACCTTGAAGTACGTTTCGTGATAGTGGCCGTATCCGGTGAGGGTGATTCCGGGCAGGAGTGCCACGACGTCGCTGAGTGCCCATATGCCAAGCGCCGTACTCGATGATGTCATCTCAATTTCGGGCGCGTGCACCTGGTGCACTGTCTGCCGGGATGGGCGGCCGAGGTTCTTGCGTACGAACGCCACAAACGCATCGGCTCCGATGATTGCGCGTCCGCCTGATTGTGAAGTGTCACTGAAGAAGTCGTCGCTGAACAACGCACGCCACGGTCCCCATTGTTTGGCGTCCAGCAGTCGGCAGTACCGAGCTTTGAGCTCTTTGATCGCAGCAATTTCCACCAGCTCGGCCGCCACATCCACCGCCACTCCCATCTGGTTCGGTGGCCCCATCCGGACCGAGGTCCTAGCCACACGGTCACGAATCCGACGCTGAGTTGAATATACGAATCTCGATGGTCATATATTTGACACATGCTAGGAGTGGCGTCGGCCTCGGTCAAGGGCTTCCGCCGAGTCTGCTCCGACGTCGACGGGGGGTCCGTCCCTGTTGACTCCCCGGCCATACGCGGATAGCATCCAAATATTCGATACGTAGCAGTTGATTATTCAACAGTTGGCTCGGTCGCAGTGTGGCCGAGTTGCGACATAAGACGTCATCGGCGCGAACCGTGGCCCGCCCCACAGCAGGTGTCGGTTCGAGCTGCGTTGTTGCACTTGCCGTCCCGCTTGAAGGCAGCAGAGGGGTGCGAGCCAAGTCCCCTGGGACAGGACCGCTGTCGATCTGGGCTTCCTACCAGTCGGCCGGTCCGTTCCGTCAAAGGAACCAACGACCTCACTGAGTCCCTCTCAACAAGGAGAACAAATGACGCGCGACGCACCACATAATCGTCACCGGCTGACTGCGACCGCAGAACGACGCGTGTTGCACGCTGCGATCGCGCTGGGCGCGGTGGCCGCCATCAGCGTGGGAACCGCACCGATAACCCGCGCCGCGACGATTCAGACGGCCTCGGCTGTTTCGGCAGCCTCTGCAAACGTGACCGATCCTGCCGGCGAGACGGCCGCCGTGGAGATGCTCAAAGCGACGTACTTCAATGACGTTGATACCAAGAACTGGCAGGCCCTGCGCCAGCTCTTTGCCCCCGGCGCCCAAGTAGACACCACAGGCTCCTTCGGGCCCTACTTCCCCAACCGCGACTCGTTCATCGCCTTTACGGCATTGACACTCAGCGCAATCAACACCCGCCACCAAGGCTACGACCCGCAGATCGACCTGACCTCCGATACAACCGCCAGCGCTGTATGGACCATGCAGGACAGGCTGTCTGTCGCCGGCCTCATCACGATCCACGGCTACGGCCACTACACCGACAACTACGAGCAGGTCAACGGCCAATGGCTAGTGACCTACTCCAAGCTCACCCGCACCGGCTTCACCGTCGAATTTCCCGCTTTCCAGAGCTTTGCAAACGGACTCGCTGATGCGTACAACGCCGGAGGCCCCGTCGCGGCGCTTCTGTATGTCGTTCCCGGCATCCTCGCCATCCCCGTCAGCGCCGTCAAGGCACTCGTCGGTGCCATTGCGAGCAACTTCGGCGGGCCCCCCGCAAAAGCTGATCCCATCACCGTGCCGCCGGGTTCCACAGGCGTAACCACCGAGCCCCCGGGCATCACTTCCACCGCCGCCACAGCAGCAGCCGCGGCGAAGGTTCTCGCGTTATCTGCATCGACGACGACGAGCAAGTCACCCAGCTCCAGCGCAAAACTCACGGCAGCGGAAGCGTCTGGCTACAGAACGCAGCCCGCTCAATCGGCCGAGCCAACCGCGGCTCAACATGCTGTCGCGGACAAGCCAGAAGCAACGACTGAGGGCAACGCATCGAAGTCCAGCGCAACGGACAGCGCCAAGTCATCCACATCCAGCCGCGGCAAGGAAGGCACGCAACCGACATCCACCCACACCGCAGATGCCACCCAATCGACAACCCCTAGCGACGACGCGGCCAGCACCAAGCCGAAGACGGCAACTCGCACCGGAGACACCACCAAACCGAAGGCAGCCAGCGAAAAACACTCCAAGGCAACAACATCTAGCAGCGGCATGGACAGCACCCACCCAAAGACACCCGCCCACACCAAAAGCTAAGCGCTGAGAATCCCGGCCCGGATGATGGTATGGCTTTACTGGTGTCGTCGGCCTGACGTGCCGAACATCTACGTGAGCGAATCGACGTTCTCCGACGTGACCGTCGCGATCACACCGGTAAGGCTTCGCCCGATACGTTGGATCGCCCTTATCCCCAGGTCTTCGAACGGATGCACGCACAGGCTGGCCACCACAGGTCCCCCCGGTCGAAACACGGGCGCTCCGATCGCTCCGACCAGGGAAGCCGGACCGGTCGAGCGTTTCGATGCTGCCGAGGTCGTAACTTCAGTGAGCATGGCACTGACGTGGCCGCGCATCGAATCCGACAACTGGTCCGCATGCATCTCAGACATGACCCCTATGACCCTGGCCGCTGCCTCAGACATTCGCTCCACGCTGTAACCACGATCGCGAATCTCGGCTAGATAATCGCGCAAATGCCGCACCAGTGTGGGAGTTTTCACTCCGCTACGTTCGATCCACTGCTCGCGCTGCGGTTCGGGGTCCCAGGCTGCGTACGCAGGACCGAAAGGTGCTGCAAAAGGCAACCGATCCCCCACTGTCACCGACCAAGTCGGGTCCTGTTTCCCGACGACAGCGGTAATCACCAAGGTCTGATCGACGCGTTCAGATACGGACACCGCGTAGCGCAAGCTGTGCGACAGTTGCACCGCCGCAGCGCGCAACGCCTCGTTGAGGGGGCGGACCCGGCGCGCCGCTTCGCCCAGGCCTGCGACTGCGCTACCTAGCGCGTAGGACTTATCAACTGGGTCCCGAGTGACCCAGCCGCAAGCAGTCAGCTCACTCAAAATCGCATACGCCGTAGCCTGATTGAGCCCAAGTTCTCGCACCACGTCGCTGAGCCGGCTCACCGTGTCAACCCTGGCGGCGAGAAGTTCGACCACCTCAACGACCCGACGCGTAGGAGGTGACTCCATTGCCATGTCGATTCCTAACAGCCCTCGCCCAAGAGAACCATCCATCGGAATAACGGATAGTTGACATCTATAGTTGCATAGTCATCATTCCACCCGGCGCATTACTCGACGTTCAACTCCACGCCCGCCCAGTTGAAACTGGGCGTAGTCACAGTGGGGCCGGACACAGACATTCGCACGGCCGACCACTGCTATGCCACCGGAGCTCTGCGGGGTGGCGTGAGCCCCAAGGTCGTCAGCGAGCGCATCGGCCACGCCAACGTCGGAGCGCCAAGACTAATGGCCGCCACCCACGGGGGGCCGCATCGAAGGCAGGCCCGTGGCGTGCCTCATGCGCGTTCACAAATGGCATGAAAACGGCCCTCGGAGAGTCCTCCGAGGGCCGCTTTACCTAGTAGCGGGGACAGGATTCGAACCTGCGACCTCTGGGTTATGAGCTACCCGGTACGCATTTCATAGCGTCCGCACGGTCTCAGCCGTGCAGGTCAGAGCGACTCGACGTTCCGCGGCGTTACGGTCCGTTTCACCATGTTCCATTCGTCTCGCTGCGTTTCGTTCACAAATCCGTTCACAAACTTGGGCGCCGAAACGCGATCCGCACGTGTGCAAACCGCCCACACCCCATGCGCGACGTCATCCCTTCAAAGCCCGGGTTCCGTGCAGCTATCCCCGCAGCAGTGGACGTTGCAGCCCCAGCTCCGCCCTACGCTCTAACGGTGGGTTTCACCAAATCACAGGCCGAGGAAGAGGCTTCTCACGGCTATGGGTCGTCCGACAAGTCGGTACGCCCTGAGCATGTCGACGATGCCGTGCTGAGGGAGCTGACTCTTGAGAACACGACGGAATCGTCATGCAGCTACTTCAACAGGAGCCGGGCCAACCACGCGGCAATGATAACAACCGGGAAGTTCATGCGCCACGCGCCCGCCGGACGCAGCCAGCCGCGAGCCAGGCTGCATCTAAGTTTGAATTTTATTGGTGGACAATTGAATTCGATGTAGCGAGCAAAAATCGCTGGAGGATGCCAATTTCCAATGCCATTATCGAGGCATGTCTACCGTGACCCGCACACCGCTGCGCCGCATACATAAGCTGGCCGAAACAGCCGAGCGGCGGCCACGTTCGATAAATACCGCGGGCGCCGTGGCTCTCACCGGCCCGGAGCTCTTCGAAATGCACACGCCAGCGATGACAGTCACAGCGCCGAGAGCTAAACGGCGATGAACCAGCCACTGATGCACTACTTCACCGCCGACCTACATCTGGCGCATCCCAAGCTTGCCTCCCTGCGCGGCTTTGACACGGTCGCCGCACACGACGCTATGGTGCTGGCACCCATGCACCGGCTCGACCCCAATGCGGCCGTGCTGTGGATACTCGGAGATATCTGCTCAGGCAGCGTCGGAAGCATGAAATCTGCTCTCGCCCAATTGGCAACGGTACCGGTACGTATGCATCTGATCACCGGAAACCATGATCCCGCGCATCCGATGCACCGGAACGCGCAGCGGCGCTTCGCCGACTACGCCGCCGTGTTCGCCAGTGTGCAGCAGGTAGCACGAACGAAGATCGAGGGCGAACAAGTGATGCTCAGCCATTTCCCGTACGCGGGAACACCGGATCGGCTCATGCGCAAGTCTTTTGACCAGTACCAGCTCCCCGACTGCGGAACCTGGCTGATCCACGGACACACACACTCCACGCAACGGCGATCATCTATGCGATCGATCTGCGTCTCATTAGAAGCCTGGGACTTACGTCCGGCGTCGGCAGCGGAGCTGGCCGTGGAGATCGGACGGTAGCGCACCGGCGCGCACGAACTGCAGTATCCGAAGGGCGCTTTCAGGCTCAGTGTCATCGTGCTTGCAACGCCGGCAACTGCTCTGCCTGCTGATGACAAGCCGCCCTATGACTACTGGTCCACGCGCACAACCAAGCAGACGACGCCCGTCGGATGGTTGCTTGGCATCTCAGTTTTCCGCGGAAAACTGACCCAACGTGTGGCAGGCCGACTACCCGTGTGAACACCCATCGGTCATGGCCAACATCGTGGCATCCGGCTCGCCACACCCCGCGGTAATGTAGGCGTGCTGGATAAAGTCCAGCTCATGAACTAACCAGGGGCGGCTTGCCCCCTAAGGGGCGTGACCTTCGGGTCACGCCCCTTTTCATACTGCGAGAGGCTCGGCGTGACGGCACCTGGCCTGGATCCGGCCTCTCCGTACAGCCGACATCTGGCAGCCCGCTTCCTTGACTTCACCAGCCCCAAAACGCCCTGGGCGCGCAGACTGTTCCAGAGCGACATCGCAGCCGTAGCCCGGATGAACAGCCTCCTGGCTGATCCGGCGAAGACTCTGAAACAGGTCAGCGGCTACGTCGAAGCATCCCGTCGCCGAATGTACCGTTGCCGCAACGTTATTGTGCACGGCGGTTCCACCCGAGGCGACGTACTGGATTCAACTCTGCGGGTGGTCGCACCCCTAGTGGGAGCGACACTCGACCGACTGACTCACGCACATCTCGTGCTTGGCATCGAACCGCTCCAGCTTGCGACCCGCGCCGATGTAGCGATCTCAATGGCGTCCGACCAAAAGTTGGGCTCCGATGTAGTGGATCTCCTCGGAGGCTCGTAGTCGTATCCGTCTGCCGTTGAATGGCAGTATGGCAATCACCAGTTTTCCGCGGAAAACTGGCAGAAGGTCAGTTGGTGCCGGCCACCCCGCGACCGTCCCCTGGATCAGTTTCGGCTTACCGTCGCAGTTTGTGTGGGGAGGTCACCAGCCGCTGCACGACAGCCACAACCGTCCGCGAGCGTCAGTTTGATCCGGCACGCTGACCCACTCGGCAATGAGACCTCACACCCCGAACATACGCGCATTTTGCGCGTATGTTCGGGGTGTGAGCCAGCTGTGGACAGTTAATCAGGCCGCGGCCTACTGGGGCGTCACCGCTGCCCGGGCCCGCGGCATCCTGTCCTCGCGCGGCGTTGAACGTGTGACCGGATACCCGCGCGCCGAGATCCTGTCTGTGCAGCGCCGCCGCGGTGCTCGTACCGACCTAGCCGCTCCCACCAACGCACTCCCCATCACCGACGTCGCGCGCGATCGCTAAGGCAGAATCCGAGCAAGTCCGCTGGCGCATATTCCTGGAATTTCGCCGCGGTGCGGCGGAAGCCGACCGCGCCGCCCTGCCCCTGATCCAGGACGAACCCGCCACCACCGGCGACCTGCGCTACGACGCACTCTTGGCGGCAGCCGCCGAGGACGTGACAGCCCACTACGGCACACCCAGTCCCCTGTGGACGATCACCACTGATCGATTTCTACGGTCGGCCTGGTGGGTCAGCGACCTGCCGTCAGCGCGCATATACGCACTGGTGGGGACGCCCGCGGCGTTCCGGCGCCGCGGCATCTACGTCGACCGCTACGACATCACCCACGACGGAGAAACACCCATGCCCGCGCCGCTCTTTGACCACGATGGCATCATCGCCACATTGACCGACCTGGCGACCCGCCTCGAACAGGCGGCGGTTGTAGGGCATGTCCATGTGATCGGTGGTGCCACAATGCTTTTGACTTACGCGCCAGGCTGTTCGAGCTTGCGTGACATCGACGCAGCGTTCAGCCCGGACACCTCTGTGCTGAAAGCGGTCCGCGACATCGCGCGGCGACGTCGATGGCCGAGTAGCTGGCTAAACAAACAAGCGTCGGTCTACGCATCCCGGACACCAGGCGAAGGTCCACATATCTTTGACCATCCCCATCTGCAAGTCATGCCAACTCCCGCCGACCACCTGTTGGCCATGAAAGCACTTTCAGCCCGGGCCACCTCGGACCGCGACGACCTTCGATACCTCATCGATTATCTGAGTGTCACTTCTCAGCACGAAGTCTGGTCCCTCACCGCACGCTACTTCCCCGGCACACCCATCCCGCAGCGTTCGGCACGTCTAATTCGGGAGCTTCTAGAGCCGTGCGCGCCCGCATAAGTGGGGTTCCCCTCTGCGTAATCTTGATCTAAGACAGAATGATCTTCCGTTGACCGCGAAAACCGTGTGCCGATGGCGCCTGCCTCAACTGTCCTTCCGACCCGGCAGGAACGCGTTGAGGACTGGTGCGATCCAGGTGCTCCGCGTGCTGAATCCCAACTCCTCACCCTAAGCGTCGAGAACGCTTTGCTGCTCCGTTGTCGCGGCCAACGCGATTGGCATCGAGCCGCCCCCGAGATATCGCACCGCTGCCAGCCCAAGGAAACAGCACCTTCCGCGGGAACCAACAAGGCCTTTGATCTCTGCCGGCGGTCGACGCGTTGTCATCCCCTCGCCACGTTGCGCCTGCGAGAGTTCGTGACCCGGTAACGGCGGGCCTTAGGTCATTCAGCGACGTGGCAAAGCGAACGACAGTATCTACAGGATCACCGAGGATCCTTCAGCGCGGGGAGGGCGTCTGCGCGGCAATGGCTTCGTCAGGGCTGGTACCTGAACTTCCCGAGAGCACATGCCATAGCTCCCGGAGATCAGACCCCACTAACGGTGCGCCTTGAGGTACATGCCGGTCCCAATCGGAATCGGAAAGGCTGGCAAGGAATTCGCGGGCTTCTGACGGCCGCAACTGAGCTGAGGACTGGCGTTCCACGAATTCGGCGCCTAGCGAGTTCGCAGCAGTTCTTGGGACCGAACTCATTCGCATAACGACGCCGGCCTCTGTATTGACACCGTGGTACAGCATCGCACCCAAGAGATTCACATTGCGTAAGTCCGACTCAGAAACAGACTCGAAGTCAATACCGCTTGTTGGCAGCTTGGACAGGGCAGTCAGCCCCCATGTCCCAGCGGTTGCAAGATTGCGATAGATCGCCTTAGTTGCGTCCGTTAGCGCAGCGGTTGGACTTTCTGCGTTGCCGAAATAGCGTTCTGCAATCAACTTGATTGGTACGCCTTCGACCCAGTCACTCGCAATCTTCGCAGCCCGGTCACCAATCCCAGACCCGACTCCACCGAGTTCGTCGATACTGCCCCTGATCTGAGGAAGCTGCAGCATGACCCGCATTAGGTCTGGAAGTGCACTGGACGCCACATCACCAAACAGGCTATCCGGCTGCCAGTCCGAAACGTCGAGCGCGCTGTCCATCTCCCGCATCGCACCCATGGCGGAACGGATACCTTCTGGCGTGAAGCCGGTACTGTCCGCAAGGGTCGCCGTTTCAACGTGCTGTGCCAGCTCGGCCGCGTATGAGCGTGTCGCTTCAAGGAGTTTGAACCCTTTCTCTCGTTCCGCAGGAGTCGACTCGGCAAGTGAGGAATACCCAAAAGTGTTGCGCAGAAGCAACTCCGTCTCGGCGAGCACCGCATCAAGGTTCTTCTTTTGCGCGAATAGATGTGCGACGTAACTGCGGAAATCGGCCCATTGATCGTTGTAAAGTGACTTGTCGAGGTCAAGCAGTCGACCGGCATCTTCAAGTTCGTCGAGCAGGGTCACAAGCCGCGATACCAGGTCACCGGCCTGCCCAGATACGAACTCCACCAACGAATCGCGATCGCCTTCCTTGCAAGAGATTCCAACAATGCCGATGCTGTCCTGATCCACTCGCCCGGCCCGGCCCGCCAAGTTCCAGAATTCGCGCGGACGCATCGGCCGGCTGAATTTTCCACTTGGAAGATTCCGACTCGCTAAGAGAATCGATGAGACGGGAAAGTTCAGTCCCTGCGAGAGGCCAGTTGTCGCAACCAGAATTCGAAGTTTCCCCTGTTCGGCGAGCCATTCCATTAGAGTCCGAGTTTCGTCAGACAATCCGGCGTGATGAACCCCGACCTGATGGGACAATAACCGAATCAGCGCGTAATCCTCACTAATCTCGGTGGCGAGGTATCGCTGCACAAGTGCGATATCAGGATCGCTTAATTGAGGAAGCTTTGTAGCCAGCTCTCCAGCGACATTCCACACACTGCTAATGGTTGAACAGATGACGATTGCGGTTCCGCGCTCCGACAACGTCAATGCCGACGCTCCAGCAAGTCTGCCAAGGTCATTCTTGATCCCCGAATAGGTCCGGTCGAGTTGAGGTCGCTCCCCGATTTGGTACGTACCTGAAACCCGCATCGACGAACCGCTGGTGAGAAGTGGTTCGAAGTCGAGTCTCCAATCGCGTCCGCGACCGCTTGTAGGAGCAGTCGCCGACACCAGCCCGATGAGCCTGTCGTTTGGCTGCCATGGTGTAGTGGCCAAACTGATGCTCTTCCCTGTGCGGGGAGCCAGCCAACGTGCCAGATCATCACCGTTCGGTACATATGGCATGAGCAGCAAGAAGTTGGCCTGAGGGCAATCCCGTTTCACAGTCGCCAAGAGAAGCTCGATGCGGATACCTCGATCGGCATCTTCGATGTTATGCGCCTCGTCGAGGACCAACAGCGCAAGCGGGCGATCAACCGCCGCGTTTCTGATCGCGAGATGGAGCTTCTCCGGTGTTGCAACGAGAACATCAAACACCGAATCACTCAGCATTCCGGCCTCGATCTCGTCGATCTCGACCGCAGCGGTGAGTTCCTCAACGCGGATGCCGCTTGGTCCGAGATCGCGCCGAAGCCGCCGAGTGATCTGTGCGACCAAGGCGCGGGTCGGGGCCACATATGCGACCCATCCTCGATCTTGCTTGAACTGACTGATGGCCTGAACGATCTTGAACTCAGCGAGAATCGTCTTGCCCGCACTTGTTGGAAGATCGACGACAACTGCGGCGCTGGCAGGGTCCAACAGCCCTTGTTCCTGGATAGCGACGCGCTGTGGAGGAAGCATCTCGAACATCGAGCGATGGCGGGTTACCGTGGCGACGACATTTCTAATCTCCGGACCGATTCTGGTAACCGACCACAGCGCTCCTGCCACCATTCGCTGAGACATTGCACGTTGCCACTGCAGGACGACAACAAAGGCAGGGTCTGCTGACTGCTGGGCGGCAGAGATCGCACGGTCAAAGTGAAAGTCGAGCTGCGTCGAGACGTCTACAGGCTCACCCTGCATGAGGTACGTGGCAACCAGCTCCGAAAGCCTTGCCCAGTGGTAAAGAGCGACAAGTCGCCAGCCGGCCGCGTGCACATTCTCGGGACGATCCTTCGCCGCAAAGAGTTCCACTTCGTTTTCCAACTGGTCGGCGCGTAATCGACCCACGGTCTCCGCGACACCTTCCAGGTCCGCCCAGCCGTCTTTCCGCAGCAATCGGGTCCAGATTTGACCGAGATCGCTCAGAACCCGTGAATCCCACGTTCCGGAGGATTGAAAGCGCTCGGGTGTGATGTCCCGCTCACGCATCCACGAACGAAACTCCGCCCAGCGGTCTGAGCAATATGCGAGCGCACCAAGTTGAAGCACCTGTCGGACAAGCTCCTCAAGAGAGTCAGTCCTCAGAGGAAGCGAACGTAGCAACGCAAAAGCTTCATGAGCAGCTGCCTCCGCGAGCTCCGCTTGCGATCCGGGGATGACGGTTGAGGCCTTGGCCAGTTCGTCAATTCGCTCGCTCGCGGCGAGCTCATACGCGAGTGCGACATCTTCGATCAACCTCGATGCGTTGTGGTCAGCACCGGCGGCGCTCTTAAGCTGCGCTCCAAGGTTTGCGTCGACATACATTGCGGTCGCTGCCTTGTGCGCGGCTGCGACTCGCTCGACACCGACTGCGCTGACGGCCCAGTGCGACTGGAGTCGGTCAAAGGATTCCTGCGAGATAGTCACGCTGCCGTCTCAATCACGATGGCCGCATCAGCGATCTTGACGAGCAGCTCCGCTGGGAGGTAGATCGCGACGAGTTCCATCGTCGTCGGTTCCTTCAAAGTCTTCGAAAGTTTGACTGCCTGCCCCTGAAGGTCGTCCTGGTTGGGCGCGGCCACGTGGACGAGAAGCCCGTAAATGACTACGTCAAGCTTATCGGCGAGATATGTACGGACGGCTGAGCGAAAATCATCGAACCAGGGGCGCCCGTTCCCGTTCATTGCAAGGTAGCGAATGGCCCACTCGCTCCGTTGGTCCCCGGCGTTCAATCCGGTGAGTTGAGCGTGAAGTCCATGTGAGCGGCTCGTAAGGACACTCGGCGGCCAAGCCTGCTGATGACTTGTCTTCACTTCCGCGAATACAAATCTCACGCGTTCGCCATGCTCGAAGCCGATCAGGTCGACGCCTCCGCCACTACTGTTCGGGTTCCTCGTCGATCGGCAGTCAGGCCACGGGAAGCTGCAACTTTTGTTGTTGACAAGATGGTGCTCGGCTAGAGCCTCTCCGACCCGCCACTCGTCATACGAATCTGGAGCTGCGAGCACTCGTTGAAGGGTCTCCGTGTGGAAATCGGTCTTAGCCAGATCGGCGAGTGCCCCATAGGCATCCTCTATACCTTTGTCGTCACGCAGTATCGCGCGAACCTCGGCGGCGATTGCATCAGCCCGGTCCTCGTCGATCGAATGGCCAGCCGCATGCACCGCACAGTGATCGACTTTGTATACCGCAGCGTCAACCACGACCACCGCCTCTCCGTATTTACCCCCTCGGAGATTACGACCCCCTTCGCCTCCGCAAGTGTAATGAGACCCCGATGGTGCGAATTTGCGATGCGCAGCGAATCGTCCGCGGCTACTGCGGTTACCCGCTTGAAATGGAGCGCACCTCATCTGCGGAACCGCGACCTATATCGGTAACTCAGTTGGCGCCGATGACGCACCGCTGTTCGCCGGGCCATACGGTCCGAAGCCATCACTGCAGATGCAGACTCTCGTCTTGCTGGCCTCTCCAACGACGCGAGCGTTGCCAGCACCGTCACCACCGCTTGGTCCGGCCACGACGTGGAATGAAGCAGCCGAATCGCGCACACGGGTCGCGACAGATGATCTGGTCCAGCCACAATGTCGACCCAAAGCCCGTTGCACCACCGCACCCTAAGCGCCCGTACCGACATCTGCCCCGAAAAAGCGCATGGCCGCCAACGCTGCCGCTGCTGCTCACCTCGCAAGCGCCGCGCAGTAAGTGCGGTCGAACAGACCGCGGCCGCGCCGGCCACGACCTCACCTAGTGCGTCCGACGGCGCGCCCGCTCGATCACTGATCGCTGTGAGCGTTTCGCCGTGCTCCTGCACACGACGCAGTGCTGTGGCCGCTTCGCTTCGCCGCTCATCGCGGCCACGTTCGGCTTCGACCTGTACTTCGCGCAGCTGATCGGCTTCCCAGGTATCGACGGCCGTGATTTTGCCGAGCTCGACCATGATCACCGCCGCGTCTTCGACGTTGTCCCGCTCGCGCTTGGTCTGCTCAGCGTTCGCCTGGGCTTGGGCTTCTTTGATTTTCCGGCGCGCCGGCGCCATCGACTTCACTTCCATGGCCCGCACCCTAGAGCCGCTGCGCAATCCATCTCCAGCAACGCAACCAACTTCGTCGTCCGTGAGTTTGTCGTTGTCCATTGCCTTTTCGTGACCCCAACCAGCCGATCCGTTCACAGCTACCCCACAGAAAAAATTTTCCAGTTTCCAAATTCAAGTACCTCCCAGCCCCACCAGAAACGACACACCTCTTGCATTAAGGTCACGTTTTGGTAACAACCACCTGGGTGTTGATGGAATCCGGTGCGCCCCAGTTCATAACGTCCGGCCTGATGGGAGACCAGCGGCCGTGATGTCCTTGCACAAACTGACCGCCGGAGACGGGTACAAGTACCTGATCCGGCAGGTCGCTGCTGTCGATGCCACCGAACGGGGCCGGACCAGCCTCTCGGAGTACTACAGCGCCAAGGGTGAATCACCGGGCCGCTGGATTGGCTCGGGACTAGCCTCGCTGTCCGACACTGGAGCGCGTTGGGTACCGACCGAAACCCTGGCCAAACTCTGGACCGTCGAGGCCGGATCAGAGGTCACCGAATCACAAATGGAAGCCCTATTCGGGGAGGGCTATCACCCCAACGCCGAAGCGATTTCGCTCTACGTCGCCGGCCGGGGAATGCACGGCAGCGCGGCACAACAGGCCGCCAAACTCGGTCGCGAGTTCTACATCGGCGACGACGACAACGAGTTTCTTCGCGCCCTGGCCAAGGCCTACCGCGAGCACAACAACGCGGCTGGGCTGCCCGGCGATACCCCCATCGCCGCGCCCGTGCGCGCCACCATTCGCACCACCGTCGCGCGCGACAAGTTCGCCGAGCAGTACGGCCGCGCGCCCGCCGACGACCGCGAACTGTCAGGCTTCCTCGCCCGCGAAACACGCACGCGCACAACCGCGGTCGCCGGTTACGACCTCACCTTTTCGCCAGTCAAGTCGGTCTCGGTGTTGTTGGCGATCGCCCCCTTGGACACCGCACGGCAGATCGAAGCCGCACACGATGCAGCGGTAGCCGAGACCCTGTCATGGCTCGAAAACCAGGCCGCGCTGACCCGATCGGGCACCAACGGCATCGCCCAACTGAACACCACGGGCTTCATCGGCGCCGCATTCACCCACCGCGATTCGCGCGCCGGCGACCCTGATCTGCACACCCACGTGGCCATCTCCAACAAGGTCGCGACCATCGACGCACACGGCGTCGTACGTTGGCTCGCACTCGACGGCCAACCCCTGCACCGCTTCGGAGTGGCGGCCTCGGAGTTCTACAACACCCGCCTTGAGGCCGAACTTGTGCGCCGGGTCTCAGTGCGATTCGACGAAGTCACCCCCGACCGTCGCGGCAAGCGACCGATCCGCGAAATCGTCGGTGTCCCGGCCAAACTGAACGAAGCGATGTCCTCGCGGCGGGCCATGATTACCGCCCGCAAGGCCGACCTGGCCAAAGAATTTCACGCCGCACATGGCCGCGAACCGACCATGGCCGAGTCGATCGCCCTAGGTCAACAGGCCACCTTGGAGACCCGCGAAGCCAAACATGAGCCACGCTCGCAGGCCGAGCAACGGCAAGCCTGGTACACCCAGGCGGTCGAGGTGCTCGGCGACGTTCGCGCCGTGACCCGCATGCTCGGCGCGGTGCTGTCCACCCCTGCCCAGCAGGTCGAGCTCGTCACCGATACCTGGATTGCCGACCGTGCACGCGAAGTCATCGCCACCGTGTCGGGCGCGCGCGCGACCTGGCAGCGCCACCATGTGCTCGCCGAAGCCCAACGGATCATCCGCGCCACCGGTCACGCCGCCGACCTGGATTTGGCCGAGAAAATCAGCGATGCCGCGCTGTCCGAGCCATTGTCGCTGCCGCACGCGCGGATCACCGATGGCGAATTGGGCGAGCCCGCGTTGTTGCGGCGCCGCGACGGTGCCAGCGTCTACACCCGCCACGGCACGGAAATGTTCACCTCCGCCGAAGTGCTTTCCGCCGAACGCCGCATCATCGCCGCCGCGCACCAACAGACCGGCCGAGCCATCAGTTCCGCCGATGTCGAACTGGCACTGGCGGATTCGTCGGCGCGGGGCAAAACCCTCAATCCGGGACAGGTGGCCCTTGTCGAGGAGATGGCGACCAGCGGCCGAAGCCTTGCCCTGGCGCTCGCGCCGGCAGGCACCGGCAAGACCACCGCGATGGCCGCGCTATCGCACGCGTGGCGCAACTCCGGCGGCCAAGTGATCGGGTTGGCGCCCACGGCCGCGGCCGCGATCGAACTGTCCACTGACTTGTCCGCGCCCACCGACACTCTCGCCAAGTACGCAGACCTTTCTGCCGGCCGCTCGCTGTGGACCGCGCCGGATTGGTTCGACCAGATCACGTCCGAGACGCTGCTGATCATTGACGAGGCCGGTAAAGCCGACACCCTGTCGCTGGAAGCGGTCGTCTCGCACGCCATCGCGCGGGGTGCGACCGTGCGGCTGGTCGGCGACGACGCGCAGCTGGCATCAGTATCGGCGGGCGGTGTCCTGCGCGACATCGCCGCCGAAACCGACGCATTGACCCTGACCGAGTTGGTGCGATTCGTCTCGCCCGCCGAAGGTGCTGCGACACTGGCGATCCGCCGCGGCGACCCCATGGGACTCGGGTACTACATCGACCACGGGCGCGTGCACGTCGGGTCCGAACAGACCGCCGCCGACATGGCATACCGCGCGTGGGCGGCCGATCTGGACGCCGGGCGCGACAGCGTCCTGCTCGCCCCTACCAACGACATCGTCGATGCCCTCAACGCCCGCGCACGCCACGACCGCCTCGTCGCGGCCGACCCCGCCGCGCTGCATGGGCGCGAAATTGTGCTCGCCGACCTACTGCACGCCTCACCCGGTGACATCATTCGGACCCGCAAAAACGCGCGGCATCTGCGGCTGAGCCGCACCGACTTCGTCCGCAACGGGTACCGCTTCCAGATCATCGAAACACTCGACGACGGCGCAATCAACGCCAAGCACCTGAGCACCGGCCGGATGGTGCACCTGCCCGCCCGCTACGTCAAAGACAACGTCACCCTCGGGTACGCCTGCACCATCGACGGCGCTCAAGGCCTGACCGCCGGACACGCCTGCCACGTCGTCGGCGCGGGATCGCTGTTTCGTCAGCTGCTCTACGTCGCCCTCACGCGCGGCCGCGTTGAAAACCACATCTACCTGTCCACCGCCGAATCCGACCCGCACCGCGTACTGGCACCCAAAGCCACCCACCCCGAGACCGCGGTGGACGTACTGTCCAAGGCACTGGCCCGCGACGGCGCCCAAATCTCGGCCACCACCGCCGCCCGCCTGGCACAAGATCCGTTCCAACGACTCGGCGCGGTCGCCGAAATGTACGACGACGCACTGGGCTCCATCGCCGAAACGCTCGCCGGCGCCAACGTCATGGCGGCGATCGACGCCGCCGCCAACGAGGTCCACCCCGACCTGGCGGGCATGCCCGCCTGGCCCACGCTGCGCAAACACCTGGCCACCCTTGCTGTACAAGGACGTGACGCCGCGAGCGCCCTCCGTGAATCGGCGGGCGCTCGCGAGCTGGGCACGGCCGCTGATCTGGCCGCGGTGCTCGACTGGCGGTTGGACATCACCGGCGAGCACTCCTCGGGTATCGGCCCGCTGCGCTGGCTGCCCTCGATCCCCGAGCCGATGGCCGCCCTCGAGGAGTGCGGCCCCTACCTCGCCGACCGCGACACGCTGGTGTCCGAATTGGCCGACGAGATACGTCAGCAGGTCGCCACCTGGACACCAGCAACCGCGCCCGCCTGGGCCAAACCCGTCCTGGCCGCCGACCCGCTGCTTGCCGCCGAAATCGCGGTGTTCCGCGCCGCGCACCGCGTCGAGGCCGAAGACACCAGGATTCTCGGTGCACCCCAATACGCGGTGCGACACCGAAAGATTCAACTTCTGCTCGAAAAATGCGCCGTCGAAGCGATCGCCGAGCACAACCCCGATACCCGCCGCTGGGAACGGCTCATCGACCACATCGACCCACGCATCCGCGCCGACGCCTACTGGCCCCAACTGGCCGCGCGCCTCGCTGAAGCCGCGCCCAGCCGCCCCGACCTGGCCACCCTGATCACTACCGCGGCCGAGTCCGGCCCGCTGCCCGACGAACTTCCCGCCGCCGCCCTCTGGTACCGGCTCGATGGGGAACTATCCCCGATCGCCACCCTGGACACCACCAACGCACACCTGCGCCCGCCCTGGACCCAGGAACTGCACAACATTTTCGGTTCTGCTGCGGCGCAAGCGATCACCGCCGGCGCCGCCTGGCCCGCATTGGTTGCCGCGATCACCGCCGCCGATCCGCGCCGCTGGACCCCAACGGACCTGCTGCACGTCGCGGCCGAACAGCTCGCCGACGCAGACCCCGACCGCACCATCGCGGCCTACCAGTACGCCCGGCTGATCACCTACACCGTGGACCTGCTGTGCACCCCCCACCCCGCCGGCGCCGCCCTGCCCGAGCATCCACCGATGTCCCGGGAAGAGGAAGAGCTTCTCCCCCACGACCCCGAGGCCCCATGGATCGACATGTCCGCAGAACCACTGTCCCAGAGCGACATCGAGCACTGGCTTGACCAACACGACCACCCAGCCCCAGATGCCGCGGCGATCGCCTTCGATGATCTGCCGCGCACCCGACCCGCAGTCCCCGTCGTCCCCGTCGCGGTGTCCAACGTGTATCTGCTCCGCGACCAATACGCCGCCGCCACCGCCGACCTGGCCGCCCTCGAACGCGACGTCGCGATCTTCGGCGGTCCGGCAATGCGCGCCGCCGCCACGCAAATCACCACCATGCGGGCACGGGCCGACGCCGACCGTCCCTACCTGATGGCCGTGCAAGAGGTCATCGCCGCATGGGCCGACGCCGACCAGGCATACGACGACGACCTCAAGTTCCACGACTGGACCCGCGACCAGCTTGCCGCGGTGCGCGCCGATCCCGACGCCGACGAACTCGACATCACCTCCGCTCGCGGCATGGTCGAGCTCGCCGCAATGCGGCTGGGCACCACCACACCGGCCAAGCGCTACCAGCCGCAACTGGCCGCCGCGCACGCCGCCCGCGCTGAGGCCGCCGGAGGCTCGCAGAACATCATCAGCGGACACGACGTCGACACGTTCGTCGCCGAGCTGCACGCCCGCGACCTCGAATCGGTCAAACAAGCACGCTACGACACCCAGCTGGTGCGCAAGCACCTCGATGCCGCTGAGCGCAACGTCGTCGCCGCTTTCGGTGACGCCGAAACCCGGACCGCCGAACATGTCGCCACCCAAAGTGCGTCCCTAGCAACAGAAATGCGGACTCTTGATGTCGCCGGACAACATCAGAGCAGCCGCGCCTTGCGTATCGCCCCGACCGCGACCGCTGGACCTTCCGATACCACTGCTGCGGCCCTGCGCAGCGTCGCCGAACTACCGTTCGCCGTCAGCGTCGTGCACGCACACCCCGACGCCGAACGCACCACAGCGCTGCACATCCTGCACAGCGCTGCTACCGCCGCCGGCCGAAAAGTATTGTGGTGCAGCCCCACCGCGGAACAAGCCGAAGCGGCAAAGCGCGACAACCTCGCCGACGGCGCGACCACCATCGACGACGCCCACGCGGAATTCACCAGCGGCAGCGCCAGCGCCATGCCCGCCGGCGGCCTCATCATCATCGACCACGCCCAGTCCGCCCAGCCCGAGCAGATCGCCGACCTCGCTGAGCACGCCGCACAAGCCAATGCCGGACTGATCCTCATCGACACCAGTACCCGCACCTGGCCACCACAGCCAGCGGACCGCATGATGAAACTGCTCTCGGCCGAACTGCCCTGGACCCGCGCGCTGACCAGCGCTCCGTCGGTGGCCACCAGCCACGCCGGCGCACCCGACCTTGATCCGGTCATCGCCCAGCTGCGTCGCGTCACCCCGGACGTCCTCACCGGCCCACTGCGCGGCGCGCTCGAGCACGCCGACCGCGTCCGTGCGGAAAACCTGGCCGCCTACCGTCGGCACCAGGACGCCAACTGGCTACGTACTCGCGGCCACAACCAAGGCTTGCAGCGCACCCAAGCCAGCACCGTCGACCTCACCGACGACTGACCGCCGTAGGTTTTCCAGGCGAATTTCGCACGGTAGAACAGTCGCCCACGCTGCCGCAACTCACCTTCGTGAGCGCGACTGTCCCCGCAAAGGTGAGTTGCGGCAAGTCGAGCATCGACCTACCGTCCGCGGCTATGGAAATCAACGTCATCCAAAGCAGGATCGACTACATACGGTGCTACCTGATACTGCACGGCGGGAATTGCAGCACAAGCGATTACGAGAACATGACCACCCAGCTGGACGCGATCGCGCAGCAGCGCATCTACCCAGGTATCAAGACCCGCTTGCTCCTAAAGCAAGTGACGCGTGTCGAGCGTCAATTCATCGACACGGTAAAACCACCAGATCCGTGGACATGAGCGCATCGGCGTGCGCTCCGAGCGATTCGTTGATTCGTTGCGGGAGAATGTTGTTGGTACCTACGTGCCCAAAACGGGAGCCATGCAAGTCAGAGCGGTCGATAACGGCCGTCGGCGGCCAGCAGCGGCGCACCCGTCGGGCTAATGAAAGCCCGTTTCAGCGTCTCCAGGTCACGGGACATGAAGTGCGACAGCGGAACCAATTTGACCAGACTCAAGGTTTCGTCGCGTGCGGCGGCCACGGGGCTACCGTCGACCCGGCTGAGCGTCCGGTATCCACGCGTGAACGGGCCCAGTACGTAGCCGGGGGCGACGAACTCGGCTGACCATGGCAAGTCGAGGTAATCGAGGTCCAAGTCTTCGCGGATGTCGTCGCCGAGAATTCTATCGCTAGTAACAACTGTTGATAGAAACTTCTTCCAGGCACGGAAATAGCTTGGTATCTAATGACTACGGTACGTAGATTCTGGCAACAGTATGGCCGGCGTTGGCTCAGGCCGTGGTGACCGGTTCTCGGGGTGCGGTCGCGGTGACGGGCGCCCGGCGCCGTGACGGCGTTTGTGGCCACCAGCTGGCTTCACCCAGCAGGGTTGCGATGGCGGACAGTGAGGGTACGCACCAGGAGCAGTCCGCAGCCGATGATCAGTCCGACTTGGAACATGATCGCCACCGAGCCGATCATCAGGCCGAACATGCTGGCGGCGAAGATCAGGCCGGCGGAGGTGATGACTGATCCGGTGGTGGCGACGGTGCGCAGGACCCCGACGCGCAGGTTGGCCGTGGATTCTTCGCGCAACCGGGACACCAGGAGCATGTTGTAGTCAGCGCCGACGGCGACCAGGATGATGAATGCCAATAGCGGTACGGGCCAGGCGATTTGGTAGCCGAGAATCCATTGGAAGACGATGACGCCGATGCCTAGGGAGGCCAGGTAGTTCAGGATCACGGTGCCCAGCAGGTACAGCGGGGCGATGAGGGCACGCAGCAGCGCCACCAGGATCAACCCGACAATGACCAGGGTGGCGATGGCCAGTTGGGTGAAGTCCGCGGACAGCAGGCGCGGGATGTCGGCGTTGACGGCCGGGAACCCGGCGACCGCCACCCTGGCATCGGTCAGGGTGGTGTTGGGGCGGGCGGCGTTGGCGACGTCGGTGATCTGCTGGGCCAGGCGCATCGCCCCGATGCTGTAGGGGTCGGTGTTGGTGTCGATGGCGAAGCGGGCGGTTTTGCCGTCGGGTGAGACGAAATGTTTGGCGACGTCGGCGAATCGGCGGTCATCGAAGGTGGTGGCGGGCAGGAAGAAACCGGCGGCGGCGTCCGAGCCGGCGGTGGCGCGTGCCGAGTTCTGCAGTGCGGTGGCGATCGTGCTCATGCCGGTGAGCATTTGGATGTTGCTGTCGGCCAGGGCGTGCACGCCGGTGGCCAGCGCACGGGACCCGGCGGCCAGTTGGCCGATGCCTTGCTGCAGCCGGCGGATGTTAGCGGCCAGATCGGCGGGATCACCGAGGGTTTTGAACGCGGCGTTCATGGCGGCCACGGTGTGTTGAATGTCGGTGAGGGTGCCGGTCACGGTGGCATCGGTGGCCGGGTTGTAGTGGTCGCCTAGTGTGGCGACCTGGGTGAAAAACCCGTTGTCGCGCAAGGTGACCAGGACCGCGACCTGGTCACGGATTTGGGCGCATTCGGGGGTGGCCACACACCACGGGGCCGCGTTGAGGGCGCCGGCCAGTGGGTCGAGGACACCGATGGCGTTCTCAGCGCGCTGCGCCAGGGGCCGGATACCGGGGCCGGCCTGGATGGCCTGATCGACACCGGGTGCGGTGGCCGAGAGTTGTTGCAGCAGTGGGCCGAAACGCTGCATGCGGGCACCGGCGGTGGAGGCCTGAGTGAGCACACCGCCCAGGGGTCCCATGGCGGTGCGCACGGCGGTGTCGAGTTGAGCCAGGCCATCGGCCAGTTGGTCGGCCCCGCGGGTCAGGGTGTTCAGGTCGGCACGGTGAGCGTTGGCGTCGGTGACCGATTGGGCCATCTTGTCGCCGATCTGCCCGTTCTGCCAGGACAGTTGGGCCTGCTCCAGGCGGGCGCCGGTGGGGCGGGTGACACCGGCGACCGAGACGACGCCGGGCACTTGGGCGATGCGGGAGGCCATTTCGTCGAGGTCGGCCAGCCCTTTGGCGGTACGCATGTCGGTGGGGTTCTGCACTACGAGGAATTCGGCCAGAACCATGTCTTTGCGGAAGTGCCGGTTGAGCAGCTGGTAGCCCTGGTTGCTGGCGGTGCTGGCGGGTTGTCCGGCGCGGTCGTCGTAGCTGATGGTCATCGCGGTGGCCGCGGCCGCCAGTAGCCCCAGGATGAGCAGGCTGGCGACCAGCAGCGGCACCGGGCGGCGCACCACCGCGACGGCGACGGCATTCCAGTAGCGGCGGGTGCGGTCGGGTTTGGGTTCGCCGATGCCGCGGCGGGCAGCCAAAGCGAGCACCGGGGGCAGCAAGGTCACCGTGGCGACGAAGCCGACGGCGACGGCGACCGCGCAGGCTGGACCTAGCGCGGCGAACACGCTCAACGTGGCGAACACCATGGACAGGAACGCCAAAGCGACGGTCGCCGCCGAGGCCAGGATGACCCGGCCGATGCTGGCGGTGGCGGTGATGACCGCCGCCTCCGGTGGTGTCCCGGCGCGGCGCTGTTCGTGGTACCGGCTGATCAGGAACACCGTGTAGTCGGTGCCGGCGCCGAGCAGGATCGCGGTCATGAACGCCACGGTGAACTGCGAGACCGGCAACCCGGACTCGCCGGGCCCCGAGAGCACGCCCCGCCCGACGGCCAGGCTCAGCCCGATGACCAGCAGCGGCAGCAGTGCGGTGAACAGGGATCGGTACACCATGAGCAGGATCAGCGCGATCAGACCAGCGGTGGCGATCGACACGAACAGCAAATCGTGTTCGGCAGAAGAGATCTGGTCACTGAAGGTGGCCGCCGGGCCGGTGACATAGGCGCTCACCCCCGATCCGGTGAACACCCCGGTGACGATGGCGCGCACCGCGACCACCGATTCGGCCGCAGTGGGATCACCGAGCGCGCCGGCGATACCCACCGGCAGATACCAGGCTTTCCCGTCCCGGCTGACCGCCTGAGTTCGGGTCACCGAATCGGCAAGCAGATCCTGCACGAGCAACACATGGGCATGATCGGCGCGCAACCGGTCGATCAACACCGCGTACCGCTGACGCGCCCGATCGCTGAGCCCGGCGGGGTCCTCCATCGCCACGAACAGCATCGTCTTTGAGCCCTGCTCGCCGAACGCCGTGCTCATGCGGTCCACGGTCTGAAACGACGGCACATCGCGCGGGATCAGGTCCACCGACTGGCGGCGCACCACAGTTTCCAGCTTCGGGAACAGCAGGGCCAGCAGTGACCCGGACCCGCCGCGCGGTGCCAGGCCCGTCGGTGTGATCACTCATGCTGCCCCTGTCGCCAAAATGGAACTAAAAGTATCGCTTCGATACTGGTATGAGCCCAATTAAGTTGCGGCCGAGTCACTTTCGTCGATGCCGTCCACACGGGCGCCGGTCCTCGCGGCCGGCGGCGGCAGTGAGGTCCAGCGGTTAGCCTCGATCTTTCACGTGGGCAGTGATGTTGTTGAGTTCTGTTCACCGTGGATGGGTAAGTGGTTGGGCAGCAGGGATTTCCGGCGTTGCTTCTCGCCGGTGCTCCTGGTCCTTGGTCGCTGAAGTGGTGGTTGTGGGTCAAGCGGTTTGTAGCGCGGTCCAGCCGGTTTCGATGAGGTCACTCCAGGGCCAGCCGCGGGGCAGTCGTAGGTATCGGCGCCGTCCGGTTCGGATGATCCGTCCAGCCACCGCCAGCAGGCGCAGGCGTAACCGTTTGGGTTCCCAGCGTCGCGCGGGCCCGCTGGCGAATGCCAGGACTTGGGTCCATACCAGCAGGTCAGCGGCCAGCAAGGTGACCTGCAGCCAGATCTGATTTTGGGCGAACCCGTGAAAGGGCAGGTTGGTCAGCCCGGTGTCTTTGAGGTTGCGGATACGGTCCTCGGCACGAGCGCGTTGGCGGTGGCGGTGGCGAACTTCCAGATCCGGGATCGACCAGCCCTTGGTGTTGGTCGCAAAGCAGGTGATGCGCCACCCGTTGTCGTCGGTCAGACGCAGCTGGGCACCGGGGTGAGGGCGTTCACGGCGAGCGATGACCCGCATCCCCGGCGGCCAGCCACGCAGCGTGTCGGGCAGATAGCGGGTCAGCTCAGCGACCTGGGCGCCCTCGCGCGGTGCGCCGTCCCCGTCCAAGGCAGCGCGCCATGCCTGCCGGGGCACCTTCGCCAGGGCGTCGACGATCGGGGGCATGCCGTAAAACCCGACGCTGTACTGCAATCCCAACCTGGTGATGTGGTGCAGGAAGTCTTTGACCCCACCGGTATCGGTACGCACCAACACGTTCGGTCGTTCGTGTTCGGGGAGCTGCGCCAGCGCAGCATCCAGGACGCTGATGTGGTCAGCGGCGCTGTTGGACCCCGCTGATCCTGGGCGCAGCAGCCCGGCAAGGGCTTCACCGGATCCATGCACACCGTGATCAACGAACGCCAACATGGGGTGAAACCCGTACCCGTACTTGAATGTCGGTGCCGCACATTCCTTCTCGCTATGTGCGGTCACCAAGGTGGCATCGAGGTCAACGATCACCTGATTGCCCGTCCCGGGCAACGGTCGTCGGCGACGCCAGACGCGCTGGCGAGCAGCGGCCCGCGCGGCGCCGATCGCGGCCAACACAACATCGACATCGCCGGCGAGCGTGGTGATCAACCGCGACACCGTGGCATCGGAGGCCACCGCCCCAAACAGGTCCGGTTGAGCCCGCACGATCGCGATATCAGCGGCGCAGTCCCCACCGAGGGCCACCGCGACCAACAAGTCGCACAGCGCCTTGGCCGGATCGTGGACCGACCGCGGCGCCCGCCACGGCCCCAATGCCGCTGACATCGCCTTTTGCAGTCCCGAACAGGCCAGCGTCTGCCGCAGCAGAACCCCACCCGCTGACGACACCAACGACTCGCGGGTCGCCTCCATCACCACAGAACCTACTGAGCTACCCTTCACCTACGGAGTGCCTTTCCTCGGACTTACTTGTGACGTCGCAATCCCAAGTTTTCCAAGTAGGACAGGCACTTCCGTGCATTACAGGCCCGTGTCACGGGCCAATTCATGAAATGTCGAGGTTAGGCGGCGATACCCCGGCACACCAGGGCGGTGATCGCGTTGGTCTGGGCGATCAGAACGTCACGGTCGGGTTGGTGCCCGTAGCGCAGCGCGATCCCGAAAGGGATCGCCACGATCGACTCGGCGGTGGCACCGATGTCGAGGTCGGGGCGGATGTAGCCGCGGTCGATGCCGTTGCGCAGCGCCGCACCCAGGACCGCGGCGCCGCTGTCATACATACGGTGAAACCGCTGCGACATCTCCTGATCCACCCCGGCGGCCTGCACCACGATCAGCTGCAACAGCCGCGGTTCTTCGGCGAGGACGTCGGTGTAGGCCATGCCGATCGAGGACAGGTACTGACCGAACTCCTCGATGGAGGTGACCAGGCACGGCGTGGCCTCGTCGATGGCAGCGCCCAGTCGGCTGTTGATCTGCCGCACCGCGTGATCGACGATGTCCCGCTTGTTCTCGAAATACCGGTAGAACATCGAGTGCCCCGAGCCGAGCCGCTTGGCGATATGGCTGATCGAGGTCTGGTGATAGCCCCGTTCGGCGAACTCGGCCAACGCGGCATCAATGACCTCTTCGCGGACCAATTCGGCACGCTGGGCGCGCTGACGATCGGCCATCGTGGTGCGCGGCTTACCCGCCGCGGACGCCGCGGCCACGGAGCTATCGGTTCGAGTACCCATCGCGAGCCTCCCACGTCAGTGGAACAAAAAGTATCCCTCCGATACTACTTGTTCCATGTTCGCCCGGTGCAGCGTTCGTCAACATATTTGTGGCGGCCCGCGGCGGAGTCGGCGAGGCAATTAGCTTGCGGCAGCGTCGATATCGTCGACCGGCAGGTCATGACGCACGATGCGGACCTGCCCGGGCGGCAGGCAGGCCATGTAGCCGTGCCGTTTGCCGTACAGCTCCCAGGAGGCCCGGTCGCCATCGGGGGTGACATCGATACGATGCCCGGTCGACAAGGCCAGATGTAGCGCCCCGTTGTCGTCACATTCGGCATGGGTGCACGTGGCGCCGGCCATATCGAGCAGGGCGCGGTGTTGCGGCGCCATGTTGTCCGGGTCGATCACCACCTGCTCTTCGGGATACGGGCCCACCGGCGGCAGCGTCAACTCCATCGCGGTGGCGATCACCAGCTCGTTGTAGTCGTCAAGATCGAGCACCAGCCCCTCGTGCAACGAAACCCGCTGGATGGTGCACTGCGTGATCCACAAAGTGTGCATGACCCGCTCCTTTCGGCACATCGTTGTGCACACTCATGGTACAAAAAGTAGCGCAGCGATACCACAAGTTCCGCTATCGAATGTCAGTGCGCGCCAATGCCCCCAGCAGCTGGCCGATGGCGCGGTCGATGCGCTCCCGCGCATCGGCGGGGGCCACCCGCCCGCTGATCACGGCCGTGAGGTTGGCCAGCCAGATATCGGCGATCAAACCGGCCAGGTGCCGATCCCGCGGCGCGGGCACGGGTCCGCCGAGCGCGCGGGCGAACATGTCCTCGATCACGCCGACGGCGTACTGCACGGCATCGGCCGCGCCGGCATCGGCCACCACGAACGCCCGCACCATCGCATCGGTCAACGCAGGCTCGTCCAGCCACCGCTGATGCAGCCGCGCCGTCAACCGCGCCCATCGCTGCGGCGAGGTCAATTCATCGGCGCTCCAGTGGAATTCGGCGTCCAGGCGCTCGATTTCGCGGGCCAGCACCGTCACCAGCAGGTGCGTTTTGGACGCATAGTGCCGATACAGCGCGCTCGCGGCCGTGCCGGCTCGCGCGGCCACCGCACGCATACGCACGCCCTCAAAGCCGTGCATCGAGGCAATCTCCAGCGCGGCATTGAGGATCTCCTCGCGCCGCCCGCCGACCGCCACCGGACTCGGGCGAACCGGCGGCGGGCGCAGGTGCGCATCAGGGGTGCTCATCTGAACATCGGGCATGCTCATCGCGGCCCACTATCGCGCGCGCCACCGTCGCCGTCGATGACAGCGTGGCGCGCGAGGTCGGCGAACATCTCGTTGAACGCGGCGATGTCGCCGTGCGCGGCGAAATGAGCCGCGTCCACGGCGATGAAGACCGCCGCCGCGGTGAACCGGGTGACGCCGTCACGGCCCACCCCGGTGGCCTCCACGCGCAGCACGCGGCCGCGGCGATCCACGACGCGGGCGCGCACGCGGTGAAGGTGGTGCAGCGGGACCGGCTGCAGATACTCGACTGTCAAGCTGCGTGTTACTGCCGGGGTGCCGGCGATCCACAGCGTGAAGCCGAGCACGTCATCGCAGGCCGCGGCGATCGCGCCGCCGTGGGCCAGGCCGGGCGCACCGATGTGCCGCTCATCGAAGGTCACATCGGCGAACACCTCCGGGCCGTCGCGGTAGGCCGTCAACTGCAGGCCATGCGGATTATCAGGGCCGCACCCCATGCACACCGGGGTGTGCGCGGGGAGCCGCTGCGGCACACCCTCATCGGCTACCGGGTCGCTCACGCCGCCCCCGCCGGCTCACCCGAACTCGCCGGGGCGGGCACCACCGGCGCAGGCTCCTCGGGTGGGGGTGCCGATCGGCCCGGCGCCCACACCGCGACGAGCACCGCCGACACCGCGCTGATCACCCCAAGCGCGAAAGCCCCTGTCGCGCAACCATGAACAAACGCCGACCTCGCCTGCTCGACGGCGGCGTCAGCCACCGGCCCGACACGATGCGCGGCCTGCGCCGCGGCCGCCAGCGAGTCCTCGAACGCGGCCCGCAGCGGCGGCGGCAGGGCGGCCGCGGTCGCGGCGACCCGACCGCTGTAGCCGGCGGCCAGCACACTGCCCGCGATGGCAATCCCGATGGCCGCGCCGACTTCGCGGGCCGCATCGTTGACCGCCGCGGCCACCCCATGCTTGTGCACCGGGGTGGCGTCCACCACCGCTGCCGTCGACGGCGCCGTGCACAGCCCCAACCCGGTCCCCAGCGCCAGCAGCGACCACACAATGTCCGCATAGCCCGAGTGCACATCGAGCCGGCTCGCCAGAAACATCCCGACCGCCAGCAACCCCAGACCACCGGCCAGCATCACGCGCAAACCCCAGCGCGCCGCCAACTGCGGTGCCGCCACCGAGACCACCACGATCGGCACAATCAACGGCGTCAGCGCCACCGCCGACCTGATCGGCGAATAGCCGCTGATCAACTGTAGGTACTGCACCAGCAGGAAAAACACCCCGAAAATCACCACGAAATGCAGCACCAACGACACCGTGCCCGCCGCGAAACCGCGATCGCGAAACAACCTCATGTCCAGCAGCGGGTCCGCGCGCCGCAGCTCCACCACCGCGAACGCCACCAAACATCCAGCGGCACAACCAAACAGCGCCATCACCATGGTGTCCGTCCAGCCGCGATGCGGCGCCTCGACAAGAGCGACCACCAGCAGCCCGATCGCCAGCGCGATCACTACCGATCCCAGCACGTCGATACGAGGATGGGCACCCTCGCAGGACGTGGGCACCCGCAGCGCCGCGACCAGAAGCAGCACCGCCGCACCGGCCAGTCCGACGAAAATCGCCCGCCACGACCAAAGCTGCAGCAGCACACCAGAAATCAGCACCCCCACCACTGCACCCGAGGCGGCCACACCCGCCCAGATGCCCACCGCACGTCGCCGCTGCGTCACCCCGAACTCCCCGGTGAGGATCGACAACGTGGACGGCATCACCAACGCCGCACCCACCCCGGCCGCCGCCCGCGCACCGATCAGCCACCACGGGCTGTCGAACGCCAACGGAACCACCGACGCCGCCGCGAACACCGCCAAACCGGCGATCAGCACGCCCCGCCGGCCATAACGGTCACCGACCGCGCCCGCCGGCAAGACCAGGCACGCGATCGCCAAGGTGTACCCGTCGACCACCCACGTCAGCTGACTCTGCATCGCCCCGGTATCGACCGCGATGTTCGGCAACGCGGTATACAGCGCCGCCATCGAACCGATCACCAGCGCCACCGCCGCACACGACACCACCAGGGTCCACTGCTGCCCACGCGAGAACGACCTCTGCTGATCCGGCACGCTCAACACCCCTGTACACTCGGTTTCGCTGCGCTACTCGATGTACCATATCTGAGGTTATCGACAAGCACACCCGGGATCAGCAAAGGAGCCACAGTGAAGAATCAGGCCCTGCCGATACCGGACGACTATGACGAGGACATCGATCCGCGCCGCACCCGGTCACGGAACCGACTGCTCGATGCCGCCGCCAACCTGCTCAAGACCGGCGGCGTTGAAGCCGTCACCATCGACGCGGTCACCAAAGCATCCAAAGTCGCCCGCACCACCCTCTACCGCCACTTCAACAGCTCCACCCAGCTACTCGCAGCGACCTTCGAACGCCTACTGCCGCAAGTCATTCCGCCCGAACCGACCAGCGGAACACCGCGCGAACGACTCATCGAACTGCTGTCACGACAAGCCGACCTCATCGCCGAAGCCCCAGTGCAAGTCACTACCCTCGCCTGGGCAGCACTCGGCACCACCGAAACCCCCAGCACCGACACCGACGGCACCCCTCACCCCAGCGCCCACACTCTCCGCGCCCGCGTCGTCGAGCAATACCGCCAGCCCTTCGACAACATCCTGCAAAGCCCCGACAGCCGCCACCAACTCGGCAACCTAGACCTCGACCTCTCCATGTGCCAACTCGTCGGTCCCATCGTCTTCGCCCGACTGACCGGCATCCGCGCCATCACCCACAACGACTGCGTCCGCCTCGTCGACACCTTCATGGACACCTACAGCATCAACCCGGCCACGACAAGACCCGAGGGGCTATCTCGTTAACGGTGTTTCCGGCGGTTTTCATCAGTAGGTTTCTGCTGCCGGGAATCGGTCGGCGAAGGTGATCGCGAACGCGTGGAGCGCTGGCTTCCACCGCATCATCCATCGTGCCCTGCCCACCCCGGTCGGGTCCAGGGAACGGGTCACCAGATACAGGCACTTCAGTGCGGCCTGCTCGGAGGGAAAGTGTCCGCGGGCCTTGATCGCGCGGCGGTGAGGGACTCGATGGCATTGGTGCTGCAGATGACCCGCCGGGTCTCCACGTCGTAGTCCAGGAACGGGATGAACTCGGCCCAGGCGTTGTCCCACAACCGGATCACCGCCGGGTAGCGCTGGCCCCATTTCTCGGTCAGATCGTCGAATGCCGTCCGGGCCGCGGTCGCGTTGACCGCGGTTTAGATCGGTCTAATGTCACGCTTGATCTCATCCCAATACTTGCGTTCTTCGCGGGCAGGCTGGTGGTCTGTCTGCCGGTTGCTGTCGTAACTTTGCGTCGAATGGTGTTCAGCGATTTCTTCGACGGGTAGGTGTAGATCAGTTTCCGGTCGCTTCCCCTCTGCCGGTGCCGCTGGATGCGGAACCCGAGGAAGTCGAAGCCCTCGTCGATTCCGACGACTCGTGTCTTATCGGTCGCCAAACGCAACCCGACCGTGGCGAGTACGGTCTCGATCTCGCCGTAAAGTTCCTCGGCTTGGTGCCGGGTGCCGAACACCATGACCACGAAATCGTCTGCGTAGCGGATGATCCGGTAGGTCGCGGCGCCGCGGCGGGTGGCACGCCAACGCTGGGTCTGGTTGCCCATGGCCTGCCACTTATCCCGGAAGTGCTCGTCGAGGACTGATAAAGCGAGGTTGGCCAGCAGCGGAGACAATATCCCGCCCTGGGGAGTTCCGGTAGTACTGTCGCAGGCTTCATTCAACTCGTCCAGCAGCCCCGCCTTGAGGAACGCTTTGACTAGCAACAGGATTCGTCGGTCGCTCACGCGAATCCTCAACCGGCCCACGAGGGCCGGATGCGAGATTTCGTCGAAACAAGCGGCGATATCGCCCTCAAAGACCTGTTCGTAGCCGCGCGCGGCATAGAAACGGATCTCCTCGATAGCATCCTGGCATCTGCGTTCCGGGCGGAAACCGTAACTGGATGGGTCGAAATCGGCCTCCAGAATCAGCTCCAGCACCAGCTTTAGGGCCGCTTGCACGACGCGATCGCGAACCGTGGGGATGCCGAGGCGACGGGGTTTACCGTTCGCTTTGGGAATCACCACCGTCCGTACCGGCACCGGACGAAACGAGCGGTCCCTCAGCGAGTTCCGCAGTTCAGTCAGGAAACCGGCAACGCCGCGCTCGCTGTTTTCGACCGACCACGCGGTGGCCCCGTCGATGCCAGCAGTTTGAGCGCCCTTGTTCTCCCGGACTCGGGTCCACGCCATCACGAGGAACGCCGGGTCCACCACGAGATTGAACAGATCATCGAAACAACGGCCGGGATCGGCCGCTGCCCAACTGTGCAGTTTGGTTTGAATCCCCAGTACCCGCTGGTGCACCACAGGGGAACACTCCAGCAGCGCAACGATATTCACCGGCGCATCTTCTGACATGACAATTCCGTTCTGCCTGACTTGCTGCCGCCCTTCGCCCTGTGACCGGCTCTCCCGATCTCTGACTACTACGACGGCTCCGCCCCGTCCCGGCCCGATCGGCCGACAACGAACCCAACCTCCACCGCCCGCACCGGATGTGCGGGAAATGTGGTGGGACCGAGACGGTTCCCGTGTTCATCTGTTACCGCTCAACGAGTCCGGTGCCCAGCTATACCCCGGCGGTCGACGGGAGTACGCCGCAGACTTTCCTCCCGCCCTGTCCCTACCGATGGGTTCGGTAGGGACGGACGCCACCACCGCAACAATGGTGACGCGCACCGCTGCCCGGCCCATATCCACCAGATTCGAGCCGGTTCCTGTTAACGAGGCGTCCCACGCTGGTTCCTCGCGTACACCTTCTCGTCTTGCTCGCCGAACCCGCACCATCTGGCAGTGCTGGCACGTTCCGGCTTTGTCGGGGCCGCTTCCACCCTCCTCGGCGTTTCCCAAGTCAGGCTGCCCCCAGCTTCACCCGGCCGCTACGACGGCCCAGCGTTGAAGGTCTTCCACCTCCAATCGGTAAAACAGACGCCTCACGGCGCACGTTGCGGATCAAATGAATGATGCAGGTCTGCACGGTCGCTTGTGGCCACACGTTGCTGACCGCCTCGGGCAGTCCCTTGAGCCCGTCACGGACCACGAAGAACACGTCCTTGACGCCGCGGTTACGCAGATCGGTCAGTACGCTCATCCAAAACTTCGCGAAAGCGCACGGGTTCGCGCGAACGTGTGCGAGGCGCCGCCTGAATTGTCACGGGTTTGGTAGGCGGGCGGTGTCAACGTGGTCGGTCAGGTAGGCGATGACGGCTTCGTGGCGCATGCCGTAGGCGACGGCGACGGCGACGGCGACGGCGACGGCGACGAGTTTGGGATCTACGGTGCCAACCAGATCGACCAGGCGGGTGGAGCGCAGGATGCGCGGTTGAAGGCCGACCCCGCGCAGGGTGTTCTTGACATAGCCGTCAGAGGCCGGCGCTCTGGTGGCCTTGGTCTGCGCGGTCACAAGCAGGTGGGAGTTTGTTGCTGCCGAGCGTCTTTCGGTGGTCTAGACAGCATTGCAGCGCCGTCCAGGTCCAAGGATCCAATGGGGTCGGCTGTCGTCGGCGACCCAGTCGGACGCGGTGCCGATCGTGATCGATGTCCTTGTCGGTGAGGTGTTGCAGGTCTTGGGTGGTAGCGCCGTGCAGCAGGGCGGCCAGCCCGACGAATGCCTCGTGCGGGTGAACCTCGGGGCCTGTGCTCCATCGATAGAACAGCTCGCGCTGGCGGTCGGCGGGACGAGTCGGTCCGCGAAATGCCATGGTCTGCGGTGCTTTTACCCCTGCAGTGGGGTCGATGAGCATCAGCCGGCGTCGGCGTGCGTAGCGGCAGAACTGGCGCAGCCCGGTCAGGTAGGAGGCACGTCGGCCGGGATGAGCGTGCAGTAACGCTTCGATATCACCGACCTCGACGGTGGCCCAGTCAGCTTTGCCGCGGTCGTTGAGCAGGTATCGGGCGAAATCACGCACCGCGGTGAGTCGGGCCTCGACGGTGGCGTGCCCGCGGGGTTGACCGCCGACGCGGCGGGCGCGATCGCGGCCGCTGACCATGTGCTCGGCGAACCTGGCCACCGCCGGCCGCAACGGTTCAGGGACGGCGTCAATGCGGGACCGTCGGCGGGCGGCGGCGCGACGCTCGTCGTGGTCTGACCACAGCACCAGCTTGCTCGCGGTGAGGAAGTCTTCCAGAGCCCGCGCGAGCGGCCCCTCCTTGGCGACAGCTTCCAGCAGTGCCTCCGGATGCACCGGGGAATCCTGGACCAGGTGCTGGCCGAGTCGGCTGAGCACGGCGCACGCCCGGCTGGGATGATGACGTCCGACTAGGTAGGCGGCGAAGTCGCCCAGCCAATCGGGTGGATCATCCAGTGTTGCAGCCAGATTGGCGGCCCGTACCGCGATCCTGTGCGGTGAGCGCGCCCAACAGGACCCGCACCGCCCGGCACCGGTCAGCCGGGTGACCCGCCCGCAGTCGACGCAGGCGGCGTCCGGATTCGGTGGCCGGCCCGGATGCGAGCACGACCCGCACCAACCGGTATCGGATCGCAGGACCCTGCGTTTGCGGCATCGTGGGCACTCGGCTCGATCGGCGTCCCGCCGCTGGCGTCGGACACAGTCCTTGCAAAGGTCGCGGTCGACAAATAGCACCGGCGCCCCGCAGGTCCGGCAGGTGCGCGAGCAGAGCACGCAGTGGCAGGTATCTGGCTGCCGGACCTGATCGATGCCGCAGCGCGGGCAGGGATGCTTGACCGGCACGTGCACAGCCGCCCACTGGCATCGAGCACACAGATCACGGCCGGGCTTGCCAACCGCGCGGCCGCACCGCCGGCAGTCCCGGATCCGTCGAGTCATTCTCAGATCGGCGGCATCGACCGGCCACGCCGCAACGCTGGCGCGTCGTTCACCACGGCCGTGGCCGGTTTGGGTGAAATTGGTTGTGCGACTGGAGTGGTATCGATGTCAAAGAGGTCGTTGGGCGTGCGCTCAAGCGCGGTGCACAATGCGATCAGGGTAGCCAACTTCATCTGGCTGGGCTGCTTGGTGAACAACGCCGACACCGACGCCGATGACAGCTCCAATCCCTCCTTCTCCGCCAGTAGCCGTTGCAGCTGGGCACCGGTCCACACCTCACGCTGAGCGGCGGCCATCCGAAGTTTCCACCTGATCTGCATGCTCACTCCTGTCCGGTCAGTTCGCTCAGCGTCGCTGAGATCGCGCGCTGGTAGGCATCTTCGATGAAGGTCTCCGGCGGGCGCACATACCACATGGTTGACGCGACTGTCCAGTGCCCTAGAAGTTGTTGGATGGCGACCAGATCCACGCCTCGTTCATTATTGTGGGTTGCGCAGGCACGGCGCATCCCGTGCGGGCTGAACCACTCGACTTCGGGCCGTCCCTCCACGCTCATCAAGTGCCGCAACCGATTGCGGATCGTGGCCGCGGCCATCCGACCACCAGACTCGTCACACAGCAGCGCCGGACTATCCGGGAACCGGCCGGCCGCGAACGTCCTGCAGATACCAACGCAGCACCAGATCCAGCCCGTCCAACATCGGTACCCAGCGCGGTCGAGGCCCGGACCCCTTGGCGCCCTTGCCGAACCGCACGTGCAGCTTGCCGAACGTGCCACGCCCAAAATGCACGTCGGACCGGTCGAGCATCACCGCTTCTTCCGACCGCAGTCCGGCGTGATACAGCGTGCGGAACAGTGTGTAATCCCGCGCAGCCGGCGCGTACTTACGGGCGGTCGCGATCCGCCCCTTGAGGAACTCGAAGAACGCGCCCACCCGCTCTGGAGTCGGCGGGGCATCGGTGCTCGGCGAGTCGTCACCGACGTGTCGGGCGGCGTTGAACTCATCCAGCGGACACGCCAGTCGCACCCCGAACGCCGCCTCGATCTCGACCGCTTTGCGGACCTCGAGAAATCGGTGAAAACCCTTGAAGACCTGCAGATAGTTCCGTCGCGTCGAGACCGCTCGTCCCGAGCTGGCCAGCTCGCCCACCACCCGGTCGACGTCGTCGGCGGTCACCTCCCATGCCGGTCGCCCTAGGGCTGCCAGCATCCGCTCCAGCACGCCAATGTCGTTGGCGATCGTCGATTCGGCGAACCCCCGCGCGGTCCACGATGTGACGAACGCGTCCACGCATTCGGCCTGGAACCGCTGCGGATCTCGCGTCTGGACGACTGGTGCGACGTCGCCCGTGATCACCCGCAGCGGCCCGTCGCCCACCTGCACCTTCTGCACGCCAGAGTTTTCGAGGCAGTACCTTAACTCACGGGCCTACGCCTTGAAGATCAGCGACACGCCAATAGACCGGAAAACCTCAGGCAGCAGCACCAATCCGGGGAAACGAACGTGTGCTCGTTCCATATCCCTCCCCGCCGGTGCCGGCCCACAATCCGAGGATGTCGCGTTCCCCGCCCAGGGTGACCCCGATCGCGGCATAGAACCGCCGGTTGGCGACCTGGCCGTCGCGGACCTTGACCACGATCGCGTCGATGAAAATCGCCGCGTAGGTCTCATCCAACGGACGCACCGACCAGTCATTCATCTCCTCGATCACCTTGTCGGTGATCCGGCTGATCGTTTCCTTCGATACCGAGGCACCGTAGATTTCGGCGAAGTGCGCCGAAATCTCGCCCGTGGTAAGTCCTTTCGCGTACAGCGACAATACGACCTCATCAACACCGGACAGGCGGCGTTGGCGTTTCTTGACGATCTGCGGTTCAAACGTCGCTGCCCGGTCCCTGGGCACGTCGAGCTCGACCGCGCCGGTGGTGTCGGTCAGCACCGTCTTGGCCCGTGTGCCGTTGCGGATGTTGCCCGTCCCCGCTTCCGGCGGGTCGTGTTTGTCGTAGCCCAGGTGCTCGGTCATCTCCTCATTGAGCGCGATCTCGAGCACCGTTTTGGTCAGCTGTTTGAGCAGTCCGTCCGGACCGGTCAGCGATGGCCCCTGTTGCTGGGCCAGCCGCACCAGCTCGACCGCAGCCTGCTGCGCAGCGGAGGGCCCCGACTTTTTCTTCGCCACATCCAGTGGCGTCATCACGGCACCTTCCTCGCCGAGCTTCGCTCAGCGTGTCAGGCCGGAAACACCGATAAATCCACAGTCCCGAAGCTCTGGACACAGCTGACGCCCGGCGTATCCATCGATCATGGCTCGGAGTGGATTCTTCGCACTATTCTTAGCCTGCTTGCCGCCAGCGGGCCCCGAGAGCGCAGCGGAGACGGATTACGCGGGTACGACGAACGGCCGCTAATTCCCGCGATCGCCTCCAGCAATAACGATCGCGCAACGGAACAACCTTGACGTACTGTCTCATCAGCATCTATGTCTTGAAAGGCTGAATATGCCGGTGAACTTCGCCACATTCAACGACCGTGTCGCCGAACAGTTGAAGGACTCCACAGTGACCGTCGGCGGACTCGCGGGCTACCTCGGTTTCCGACACACCGAGTTCATCGCCGGCCGACTGGTCGCAGAAATGGACGCCCGAGACGACTTGAAGACACCGTTCGGCAACCTGCACGGCGGCTGCCTGTCCGCCATGGTTGATCACTGCCTCGGTGTCGTGTTCTACCCAGTCATCCCTGAGGGCTCATGGGTTGCGACAACAGAGTTCAAGCTCAACCTGCTTCGGCCCGTATCCGCCGGCAAGTGCGTCGCAGTCGCCGAGATTGTCGCGCTCGGGAGAACCAGCGGCGTTGCTCGGATCGACATCACCAACCAAAGTCGCGCAGTATGTGTCGCCCAGGGCACTGTGACGATCGTGGGCCTGAAGCCGACCTCGTGATCAATGGCGAGCGGAAGGGCTGAAGGGTGACCGCTGCGCTTGAGCGCGTGCCAACCAGCGACGGGCTCACTCTGGCTGTTGACTTCTACCGCTGTGCCGCACCTCGCGCGGTTGTATTGCTACTCCACGGCGGCGGTCAGAGCCGACACGCCTGGGACGTCACAGCACTGCTTTTGCGCGCGCGCGGATTCACGGTGGCCGCGTATGACGCACGCGGGCACGGTGACAGCGACTGGGATCCCACAGGCCGTTACGATCTGAATCGGCTCGGATCCGATCTGATCGCAGTACGGTCGTACGCGAACCTGGGACGGCCGATCGTGGCCATCGGGGCATCCCTTGGCGGCCTCACCATTCTCGGCAGTCACTTGCTAGCTCCGCCAGACTTGTGGGACGCCGTGATTCTTGTGGACGTCACACCACGTATGGAGATGAAAGGCGCACGGCGCGTCGTCGCCTTCATGTCGGCGCACGCCAACGGGTTCGACAACCTGGAATCCGCCGCCGAGGCCATCGCGGCATACAACCCGCACCGCTCGAGACCGAACAACCTCGACGGACTTCGAAAAGTCCTACATCAACGAAGCGACGGCCGGTGGGTGTGGCGTTGGGATCCCGCGTTCGTGGCATCGAATTTCCAGTTTCTCCAAGGCGACCAGGCAGCCGGGACAGCGGAATTCGAGAAGATGAGCACTTTGTTGGTCGACGGTGCGCAGCGTGTTACGGCACCAACACTCCTCGTGCGCGGGTTGCTGTCCGACGTGGTATCCGACGAAACTGTGAACGATTTCCGCGACCTCGTGCCGCATGCGCGCACTGTCGATGTCACGGGCGCAGGCCATATGATCGCCGGCGATGACAACGCTGTCTTCTCGGAAGCGGTGCTCGATTTCCTCGACGACCTCGTCTAGCTCCTTGATCAACCACTCTGATGCGGCGTCCGGCGCCGTCGCGTTTATCCTGCTCACATGCCCACAGAATCCATGCGGATGTCATTCCGCCGACACATGCGCGACGAGGTGTTGCGGGCGGCCCGAGAACTCACGATCGAGAAAGGGTGGGAGCGAGTCCGAATGAGCGAGGTTGCCGAGCTCGTCGGCGTATCTCGCCCAACTCTGTACAAGGAATTCACCGACAAGCAGGGCCTAGGCGACGCATTGGTTGTCACTGAAGGTCAGCTCTTCTTGGAAGGAATTCACGCCGTCCTTGCATCGCATACCGGTGATATCGGTGGTGGAATCACCGCCGCCGTGGAGTACACGCTCAAGGAAGCTGAGGCCAGTCCTCTGCTGAAAGCCGCGTTGACATCGACCCGTACAACTACAACGGAGACACGCGACAGCGCAACCGGTGTCCTTCCGCTGTTGCCCACATCCGCATCACTGCTTGAGTTGTCATCGGCCGCGCTAATCGCGTGGTTCGGCGAGCACTTCGACCAGCTCGATCCCGAGGACGTCAATGAAGTGGCCGACGTACTGGTCCGGCTCACCGTCAGCCACCTCGTGCTGCCAGCCGCCGACGCCCACACCACCGGGCGGCGAATCTCGCAGGTAGCACTGCGCTATCTGGCCCCGCGATAGCGGTGCATCAATGATCGGCCTGTCACGCGCGAGGCACTGGCGGCCGCCGCCACCGTTGCACCGCTATTGTCCAAGGCCGCATAGTCAATGAGATCAGCTGTTCAAGAGGCACTCTCCGAAGGCAACAGATCGCTGCCGATGCCTCTGCCAGCTTCAACGATGCACTTTTAGGCACAAGCAGGCCGAGTAAGCACTTGCCGATGGCGTCGTCAGAAACAGCGTCGACTCTAACTCATCACTTCACGCGTGCATTGAAAATACGAGGCGTACAGCAGATTTCACTGGGGCATGGTCGGCCGATCCGAGTTCAAACCCTGGTCTCAGCCCGGTCTCGTCGCGAGACGCAAAATGCGCGGCGACGGTCAGCGAAGAGTTGGGGGCGCCGAAGAGTTGATTGCTCTACCCACATGCTCGTACTTCATCCTCTGGGGCCGCCTCTCAACAGCAACTGAATTCTCATCAGTTGTCGCGCGCTCTGGTCACGATTCAGTTGCCGCCGACACCGCCAAGCCGATTCCCGTAGGAGTGTCACACCGGCTGCAGTTTGGGTGGCTCGACTTGCCCAAAATGTAGTCGATCCTGGGCCACCCGCCCGCTCACTTCTAGACCGAGCCGACACCGCCATGCACACATAAGACTACGCTTGCAAAAGGGCACTTCTGTCGATATATTTACTTTCAATATATATCTGTAAACGTGCCGCGCCGTCAGGTCGGACACACAGAGCTGCCTCCTCCCGAAAGGTCAGAGCGAAACATGCTTGAAGACAAAGCTTCTCGGAATACTCGCGTTCTACCAACACCACGACGAGTGACGTTTGCGATGCCGTCAGGGAATCGCCGACAGCATTTCGTAGACGACGATCTTGTGATGAGTCATTTCATAGCCGTACTATCGGCGACGTTTCCGGAGGGAGAAGATTTCTTCATACGATCAGTGCGCCAATTCCGAACTTCGGTGATCGACGCAAGCCTGCAAGAGGCGGTAAAAGGCTTTGTGGGCCAAGAAGCGACGCACCGATACCAGCATCGACTATTGAACGAGCGCCTTCAGACCATGGGATATCCCACCGCGCGTATTGACCGCCACGTAGGCAGGCTGATAGAGCGACTCGAAAAGCGTCTTTCTCCAGCGATGCGACTGTCACTGACCTCAGCGTTAGAGCATTATACCGCAACACTGGCGGAGATAATCCTCACTAGCGAAAGCGCCCGCCAACTCATCGGCAATGGCGAAGTGAGATCGATTCTTCTTTGGCATGCGTTTGAAGAGTCCGAACATAAGGCGGTGGCTTTCGATGTCTATCAAACAATCGGGGGCACCGAGCAGATGCGTATCCGCGGCATGCGCATCGCTTCGGTAATCCTTTTCGCCGAGTTGTTCGCCCATACGGCCCTTTCAATGGCCGCAGATCGCGCATCCTACAATCCCATTCGCCTGTTGCGCAGCCTCTATCGATTTTCCCGTAGCCCGATTTTTACTGCGGACGCACTGCGGCGCTTTCGCTCTTACACGCAACGCGGCTTCCATCCAGACGACTGGGATAGTACCGCGGTCTTGGAATACTGGAGCCGAGAATTGTTCGAAGCAGATGGATCGCAGAAGTCCGTCGGCCCGTAGCTGAGTGGCCGACGCACGTCGTCTCGGTTACAGCGGGTCGACGCCAAGTACAGCGTGACCCATTTGAGTCAGTAGCGCAGTTGTGCGCTCGGTCGCCATCCCGGTTTCACCGTACTGAAGCGTCGACTGGATGGCGCCGATCGCTCCGTGCACTACGACACGTAGGCCGATTTCGTCTAGTTCGGGACGCAACTCACTCAGTACGTGCACCCACTCCTCAAGATACAGACGTTGTTTGCGGCGCAACCGGCTGCGGTGCTGCGCAGCGAGATTGTGAAGTTCACGGTAGTAGACGATGGCAAGCTCGCGTTGATCCAAGACGAGGGCTACGTGGTCTGCCACTAGCGCTGTCAGCGCCTCGGTCTCGCTTTTACTTTTCTCCACAATCAAAGAAGCGCGTCGCAGCAGGGAATCGATCACCTGCTCGAAGAGTGCCGTCAGTAAGCTTGCTTTGCTGTCGAAGTGACGATAGATCGCCGGACCGACGACACCAGCAGAATCGCCGATATCCGCCATCGACGCCGCGTGGTATCCGCGGTCGGCGATGTGCTGCGCGGCCGCCGCGAGAATCCTCTCCCGACGTTGATCTCCTTTACCGCGACTGTGAGCGACTGTCATGTGCGTTGGCGACCAGCCCTTTCGCCGAATTGGTGGAATTTATCATGCCACACAAGGGGTTGAACAAAATGTTAACACCGACTCATCAGGGAAGCCCACTGGCTTAGGTGGAGATTCAGATCCGATGGCCCGCGATCGTGCCGGCGAGCCGATGGCCGAGCGCGCCGGCTGTGCAGCGTCTTTGATGGCGCTAAGTGAAAGTTCCCAGTTTCTCCCGGTGCGGCCGTTGCCTGTCGTCCTGCGTGACGAGATGGCATGACCACAGTGGACGTTAGCGGGGTTGTGTCCGGAATCCGGTGTAAATAGGGAGGACGGGCGTAGGTTCCGCTTCACGACCTGCAAGTCTGTGAAGAAGGAGTCGCGCCCGTGCCTGTTCGAGTATCAGCCCATCGACCGTATCCGCACCGAGATCCACGCCTTGTTTGGCGAGGATCGCGAGCTGCCGGAGATCCTTGAAGAAGTCGCCCGCCTGGGCGCCCAGCTTTGATGCAGGCGGCCCTGGAGGCCGAGGTCACCGAGTTCCTTGGCCGCGAACGCTACCAACGCACCGCCGCCTGTCCCGACGCTAACGACGGCTCACGCAACGGGTATCGGCCGGTGATGGTCAAAACCATCACCGGGCCGGTCACGTTGGAGCGGTCAAAGGTGCGCGGCAGGACCGCAGCGTTCGCGTCGCGGTTGTTCAGCAAGCACGTGACGAAAACCAACGCGCTGGAGACGCTGGTGATCGCCTCGTTCGTGCGCGGGCTGTCGGTGCGCGACGTGGAGGCCACCCTGGTGAAACACTCGGTGATCCGGCCGCGATCTCCAAATCCACGGTGCTGGAAGTGTGCAAGGCGATTCGAGCCGAATACCAGTCGTGGGCGCGTCGCCGACTCGACGAGATCACGCTGGACTACTTGTTTTTAGACGCCAGCTTCTTTCGGATGCACCCCGGGTCACCGGCCGAGCCGATGTTGGCCGCCTGGGGCATCACTACCGAGGGCAAGCCGGTGTTCGTTGGGTTGACCCCCGGGACCGGCGACTCGACCGGCGTGTGCCGATTTCCTGACCGATCTGCGCGAACGCGGCCTTGGCTGTCCGCTGCTGGTCGTCTTTGACGGCGCCAAGGGCCTGATCGCGGCAATCGAACAGATCTACCCAAAAGCGTTGCGCCAGAGATGTCTTATTCATCGACTTACGCCATCAGCCTGGAGTGGGCGGTACTCGACCGAGCCTCGGCCGATTGGCGCGGGCTGACCATGACACCGGTCGGCACCCGATTGCTGCAAGACTTACGCCGATCACTGCTTGACCCACCCCGTGAACTGCGGCCGCCGCCCGCCTCCATGAGTTCCAACACCGGCTCCGCAGAGCCCATTTCGGCCACCGCGTAGCGACCTCGGGTCGCGACGCCGGTACGACTCAGTAAGGGATCGCCGCTATACGTGTGAGGGTCTACCTGCCCGCATCTGACAGCTTTTACCGCTGGCTATGATGGCTGGCGGTGACCAGGTCGATCGGTGGGATGTAGCCGGTGATGCTGTTGATGGTGCGATGCAGGCCGTGGTGCAGCGCGTCGATGTCGCAGCGGGCCAGGCCGCCAGCGGTGGCGATGACGTGTTCGGTGGTGAACGCTAGGTCGTTGATGGTGCCCAGGATGCGGCGGTCGGCGGTCTTGGCCACGGCCACCTGCTGGGGGCAAGATTGCCGAGCGTATCGGCGGGCAGCCCTTCGGCTTGCAGCGCGGCCTGGATCGCCGAGACGACGGGCGGTCCGATCGGGCGCAGCCCCGCGGCGGTGACGTTCGGCATGAACACCGGGAACAAGGTCCCGGCATGGGTCACCAGCAGGCATTTGCGCCGGTCGATCCAGACCAGGTGGGCATACCAGTCCCGCGCGCACGCTTCGCCGATGGCCGGCTCAGACACCCCCAGCAGCGCCAACACCTTGGCGGTACATCGCAGCATCACGGGTCATGATGGCAGGCAAAGCCACCGACGGTCGGTACGCCAGAACACCGTGGCTTGGCGCCGGTACAGTGTGGCGACGTGTTGGTCGCTGATCTGCATCACTTCCTCGACATGCCGGGGTGTGCTGCACGTATAGGTGACATCTGAGTTGGCTTGCCGGGACCGTCGGGCCTATCCGAATTTCGGTGTAAATGGCGGTTTTCCTAGCCTCGGTTGAGGTCGTGCATCCTGTCGGCGAATGTTACCGCGAGCGCGTTCAAAGCGGGCTTCCATCGCACTGCCCATCGCTGCTGGCCAGTGCCTTTCGGATCCAGTGATCGGGTCACCAGATACAGACATTTGAGTGCGGCAGCCTCGGAGGGCACATGGCCACGTGCCTTAATGGCCCGCCGGTAGCGGGCGTTGAGTGACTCAATCGCATTGGTACTGCGCAACACTCGGCGAATCTCGGTGGGATAGTCCAAGAACGGAATGAACTCGTTCCAGCAGGACCGCCACATCCGGATCAACGCCAGATAGCGTGCGCCCCACTGCTCGTTGAGGTGCTCGAGCGCGTCCTCGGCAGCGGTAACCGACGGTGCGGTGTAGATCGGCCGCAGATCGCGTTTGAGCCCGTCCCAGGTCTGGCGCGGCAGGTAACGGAAGCTATTGCGAATGAGGTGCACGGTGCAGGCCTGCACGATGGTGGCCGGCCACACCTCGCTTATCGAGTCGGGCAGCCCCTTGAGTCCGCCACAGACCAGGAAAAGACGTCGGTGACGCCCCTGTTGCGCAGGTCGGTCAGCACCGCGAACCAGAATTTGGCTGATTCCCCGTGCCCGTCACCGGCCCAGAGCCCGAGCACATCCTTGTGGCCGGCTAGGTCCACGCCGATCGTGGCGTAGAACGGCCGGTTGGCGACCTGCCCGTCGCGGACTTTCACGCTCAGTGCGTCGACGATTACTGCGGCGTAGATCGTCTCCAGCGGCCGGGCCACCCAGTCGGACATGTCACCGATGATCTTGTCGGTGATCCGGCTGATCGTATCTTGAGAGATTTTAGTGTCGTAGAGCTCGGCGAAGTGCGCGGCGATCTCCCCTGTGGTTATACCCTTGGCATACAACGACAACACGATCTCATCGACCCGGGTCAACCGCCGCTGACGCTTACCAACGATCTGCGGCTCGAACCTGCCGTCCCGGTCCCGGGCACCACAATGTCGATCTGGCCGACGGTGTCAGTGAGCACCGTCTTGGTGCGCGTACCGTTACGGGAGTTGGCACCGTTTCGGCCAGCCGGGTCGTGCTTGTCATAGCCCAGGTGAACGGCCAGTTCTTCCAGCGCAGTCTCGACCACCGTCTTGGTCAACGCCCGAAGCACCCCGTCGGCGGTATCGGCGAACGACACCCCGCAGGCCTGCAACAGGCGCACCAGCTCCCGCGCGGTCGCCAGCTCATCCGGTGCGGGTGAGCTGGCCATGGACACATCATCGTGAGTATCAGCTGCAGAGGACACAGCCCTCATCGTCTCGGTCACTGTGGACCCTTCCCACCAAGCTCACGCTCGGCGTGTTGGGCCATTTACACCGAATCCCGCAAACTCCCCCCAAGTATTCACTTGCGGTGCCGAAGCGGGCCACGACCGAAGCGTGGTGACGGCAGTTGGTAAGCGCGTCTTCACTTCCAGCCGGCGTTCTCTACAGCGATTGTCGCGAGCACGTTCGACGCTCACTCGATCATCGACGAACGATTCGAGCGCTCTTGTGAGTACAGGGTTCGAAAGTACCAGGTATCTACCGCTCGATACACGAGCAAGCCTAGCGCGATGGTAGTGATAGTTGCGATGAAACGACATCAGGATGGGTAAGTCCCCTGGCATGGTGGGGTTTCGGGACGGGGGGTGACAGTGCGGGGTCCTTGGCCGGGTGTTGGGGTTGACCCCTGATGGTGGACATCTGATCGCGGGACTGCTGGTCCTGCGGGGAGGATGTTCCCGTGTCGGGAAACCGCAAGAAGTACGCCCCGGAGTATCGCGAGCAGGCCGTGCGCCTGGTTTGTCGATACCGGTCGGCCCGTTGCGGACGTAGCCGCAGAGATCGGTGTCGGAGATCAATTGCTCGGCCGGTGGGTCGCCACCGCCAGAGCACGTTCGGCGTCCGATAATCCCGAGGTGCTCGACGATGATGAACGCAAAGAGTGAGAACGGTTGCGCACAGAGAACGCCGAATTGCGTTTGGACCGTGCGTTTTTGAAAAGGACGCAGCCTTCTTCGCCTCCGAACAGAACTGGTAGAGATGTACCGGATCATCGAAGCGGAGAAGGCCAACTTCACGATCGTGCGGATGACTGGACTGTTGGAGGTGTCCCGGTCGGGCTTCTACAAGTGGCGCACAGCCCGTGCGGCGGGGCCCACGCCGGCCCAGCAGCGCCGTGAGGCGATCGACGTCAAGGTCAAGGGTTTCCACGACGCCTCCGATCAGGTGTACGGCGCACCGCGCATCCTGGCCGATCTGCGTGAAGACGGGGAGGTGATCTCCCGCAAGACGGTGGCGGCCTCGATGCGCCGCCAACGCCTGGCCGGGATCAGCCCGCGGAAGTTCACCCCGGTGACCACCGTGGTCGACCTCGACGCACACCGCCCCAACGACCTGGTCAACCCTCGATTCGACCGCGGTGAGCTCGACAAGGTCTGGACCTCGGACATCACGTACTTGCCCACCGCGGGCAAGGCCCCACGCAGCGCCACTGCCATCGACGGTGCGGACTCCACCAGATCGGTGCGCATGTGGTCCTCGACTGCCCAACCCAGGACCCGCCGCGAGCACCCGTCGTCGAACCGCGCACAGGTACAGCCAGCCCTCACTATCCTTCTCGGGCGCCGACCAAGGTGCGGAACGGACCAGAGTCAAGTCGTGGCTCCTTGGGCAAACCGAGCAGTTTCTCCCCAACAATATTTCGCTGCACTTGAGAGCTACCCGCGTAAATCGTTGCGGCCCTTGCGGCGAGCGCAGACTCAACCCACGCGAGCGACGCGTTCGGCGTACCGAGGTCCGCCGTTATCAAGGCTCCATTTGTTCCCGTGCCAGACGGCGTGAGCACGTCCGACCCGAGTATCTCCATTGCAAGTTCGGTTTCACGTTGGAAGAACTCACTCCAGATTATCTTCGTCATCGCCGCCTCGGCTCCGGGATACTCACCCTTCAAGAAGCGCGACAACGCTTGGTAGCCACGACAGCGCATGATCTCGACGCGGCTGCAGCACCACGCGAGTTGTTCACGGATGTGCGGGTCGCTCGTCTTGCCTCGCTCTCGCGCCAGGTCAATGAGCCGAGTGACGTCGGCTTGAAATCGGATTGCATCGGTGGTGACGCTGGTTCCGCGCTCGAAACCGAGCAGGGTCATCGCCACCGACCATCCGCCGTTGAGCTCCCCCACAATGTTGCCCGCCGAGGTCCGAGCGTCAGTGAAGAATACTTCATTGAACATCGTCTGACCGACCATGTTCTTGATGGGCCGAACCTCGACGCCCGGCTGATTCATCGGTACGAGGAGGAAGGAGATCCCCCTGTGTTTGGAGGCGTCCACGTCCGTCCGACACAAGACGAAAATCCAGTTTGCGAGATGACCGGCGGAGGTCCAAATCTTCGATCCGTTGATCACCCACTCACCGTCGTCAAGCACCGCCCTGGTCCGCAAACTGGCAAGATCCGATCCGGCGTCGGGTTCGGAGAATCCCTGGCACCAGAGGTCCTCACCGGACAGAACTCGCGGCAAGAACCACTCCTTCTGCTCCTCGGTGCCGCAGACGACGAGCGTATTGCCGAGCAATTGGATCCCGAACATGTCGTTCTCGGTTCCCGTAGGTACTCCAGCGCGTGCGAACTCCTCAGCCAGGACGACCTGCTCGACCGGACTCAGACCGGCGCCGCCATACTGCTCTGGCCATGACACTGCGAGTAGTCCCTCGTCTGCAAGAATCTTCCGCCACTTGCGGATGAACTCCTCGCGCTCGGTTTGATTCAGCGCCCCGATTCCGGCGAAGTCGGCAGGCACATTGGCGGCGATGAAGCTGCGTACCCGCGTCCTAAACGATTCAGCTGCTGGGGGATAAGTTAGATCCATGGTCGGGTCGTTGTCCCTTCTTCAGTCATGGCGTCAACCCAAGTGCGGGAGCACTTAGATTCCGATGCGGTCGGCGACATCGAGCCACTGATCACGTATTGACCCAAGCAGCACGCTGTCGGCTTTCGCACGCCGGTAGTACAAGTGCGCGTCGTGCTCCCAGGTGAACCCGATCCCGCCGTGAATCTGCACATTCGACGACGCGGCGAGATCAAATCCGGCAATGGCGGTCGCCAGCGCCATCGGAGCCGCTTTAGCGAGTTCAGGCCTGTCCTCCGCCGCCGCCAGGTAGGCCGCGTAGAGGGTGATCGCCCGTGCGCTGTCCAAATCGATTGCCATCTCGGCACATCGATGCTTGATCGACTGGAAGGAGCCGATGGGTCGATTGAACTGATGGCGTATCTTTGCGTACTCGACCGACATCGACAGCGCACCTTCGATGCCGCCAACGATCTCCGCCGCAAGCAAGGTCCGCGCCACATCGAACGCTTGGCGTGCGCCTGCAGCACCGTTCGCGTCGGACAAGGGCACCGCCTTAACCGCTTCGAACACCAGCGTGGCCATCGGCCTGGTGATGTCAAGCGTGTCGACGCGGGTCCGAGTCAGACCCGCAGCATCGCCGTCGACGAGATACAACTCTGGTTCAACGGAGTCCCCAGGTGGCAGTGCAAGCACGAGCAACGTATCCGCAGCGTGCCCATCGATCACCTGGTTCTTGGATCCGGTCAGAGTGACCGCTCCGCCGTCTTCCATCGCACGCATGCACACGCCACCGAAGCTGGCGGCGTTACCCGGTTCGTTGACGGCGGTCGTCGCCGTACGAGTGCCAGCCGCGATTTCCGGGAGCAGTTCCTTCTTCCGCTCTTCACTCGCCCCGATCAGAATCGGAACGACTCCCAACGCAACGGTCGCGAACAGCGGGCACGGTACGACGCCGCGTCCGAGCTCCTCCATTGCGATGGCCACCTCGATCATCGTTGCTCCGGCCCCGTCGTACTCTTCCGGGATCAGCAGGCTCGGCAACCCGAGTTCCCGGCTCATGCGAGACCAGAGGTCGCTGTCGTATCCCGGCGCAGTTGCGACAACCTGTCGGACCTTTGACAACGGCGACAGTTTTTCCACGAACTGCCGGACGCTCTGTCGAAAGTCGTTCTGCTCCGGGCTCAGCACGAAATCCATGGCACCTCAATCCTGTTCAAACCCATTGTCTGCCTCACCCCACTGTGTGGCGACCCATCCATGCCGACGGTCCGGCAATGGCAATTGCCAGCGGCAGGACAGTTCCGAAACAGTTTGAGCAAGCTGCTTCGAAATCGCCGCTCCGCCAGCGGGCTTGGCGTTAGCCCCGGGGCAGTCCCATCTCCGATAGTCAGCGTTTGCGTCTGATGAAAGACACACCTTAGGTTGCGGCGAGTGCATCATCAGAACGCTGCTTCGTCGAGTTCCATGACGTCGTTGTCCATGGTGTCGATCACCTGGCGAGTGCTGGTGAGCAGCGGCAGGAAGTTCTTCGCGAAAAACGAAGCCACGGCGATCTTCCCCTCGTAATAGGTGCGATCAGTGTCGCTGCACCCGGCATCCAGCGCCTTCAACGCCACAGCTGCGTGTCGCTGCAGCAACCACCCGAGCATCAAGTCGCCGACACACATCAGGAACCGCACCGACCCCAGGCCAACCTTGTAAATGCTCGAAACGTCTTCCTGCGCATCCATCAAGTAGCCGGTCAGTGTCGCCGTCATCGCTTGCACGTCTGCGAGCGCAGTCGACAGCAGCGCTCTCTCGGCTTTGAGGCGACCATTGCCGGAGTCGTCGTTGATGAACTTCTCGATCTGACCGAAAACATGTGCCAGTGCCGCACCCTTGTCGCGGACGATCTTGCGGAAGAAGAAGTCCTGCGCCTGGATTGCCGTAGTGCCCTCGTAGAGCGAGTCGATCTTGGCGTCACGGATGTATTGCTCAATCGGGTAGTCCTGCAGGAAGCCGGAACCACCGAAGGTCTGCAGGCTCTCCGTGAGCTTGGCGTAAGCCTGCTCCGAGCCGACACCCTTGACTATAGGCAGCAGAAGGTCGTTGACCTTGACAGCCAGGTCGTCGTCGATTTCGTGCATTGCTTTGGCCATGACCGCGTCCTGGTAGGTCGCGGTGTACATGTACAGCGCGCGCAGTCCTTCTGCGTAAGCCTTCTGGGTCATCAGGCTGCGACGCACATCAGGATGGTGGGTGATGGTTACCCTTGGCGCGGCCTTGTTAGCCATCTGGGTCAAGTCAGCTCCCTGCACGCGCGACTTCGCGTACTCCAGGGCGTTCAGGTAACCGGTCGACAGGGTTGCGATGGCCTTTGTGCCGACCATCATGCGGGCATACTCGATAACGTCGAACATCTGCGCGATGCCCTCATGTACCTCGCCAACCAGCCAGCCCTTGGCCGCGACGTCGTGCTGGCCGAAGGTCAGCTCACACGTCGCAGAGGCCCTAATGCCCATCTTGTGCTCGACATTGGTAACGAAAACGCCATTGCGCTCGCCGAGTTCGCCAGTCTCGAAGTTGAACAGGAACTTCGGAACGAAGAACAGGGACAGACCCTTGGTGCCAGGTCCAGCGCCCCCAGGGCGAGCCAGCACCAGATGAAAGATGTTCTCGAATAGATCATCTGCGTCCGCAGATGTGATGAACCGCTTCACTCCCTCGATGTGCCATGAGCCGTCCTCTTGTTCAACAGCTCTCGTACGCCCGGCGCCAACATCCGAGCCGGCGTCCGGTTCGGTCAGCACCATGGTCGAGCCCCACCCGCGCTCGGCGGCGATGACAGCCCACCTCTTCTGCCCAACGGTCCCGAGTTTGTAGACGATGCTGGCAGAACCGCCGCCACCCGCATAGAAGAACGCGGCGGGGTTCGCTCCAACAAGCATTTCCCGCAGCGCCCAGGCGAGAGCCTTGGGCATCGGCAGACCCCCGAGTTCCTCCTCGATGCCGACCTTGTCCCACCCCCCATCGAGCAGCGCGCGCACGGATTCCTTGAACGGAGCAGGCAGCGTCACACTGTGTGTGGCGGGATCGAAAACTGGAGGATTGCGATCGGCACTGGCGAACGAAGCGGACAGCGCACCTTCGCATAGCCGACCCGCTTCGGAGAGCAACTCGCGAATCGTCGCTTGGTCCAAGCCGTTGAACTCGGCGCCGCAAACCTCGGGCAGGCGCAGCACTTCAAGCAGATTGAACTCGAGATCTCGCAATGGTGACTTGTAGTGATTCATCAGTCTTCCTTCGTGGGGCACTCAGATGCTCGCGTGGCTTGTCTGGGGTCCTGTCGTCGATCGGTCCGAAGTCCTCGTCGTTCTGGGAAAGTTAACCACGCATAACTATTTACGAATCGCCGAACCCATCCCGCGGCCGCTAAGAGATCAGCGAGAAACGACACTGGGGATACCGGCCTCAGAACTCCCATGTGGGTGATGTTAATCATTGTTCATCTCGGACGGGATAGGCTGATCGAAATTGAGACCAACACCACACCACCCGTCAACCTGCGCCACCGCTATGGGCCGCCGGTGATGCCCAACCCGACACGCCACTCGCTTCAGAATCTCGTTGGCGCGCTTGAGTTCTCGGATCTCCTGCGCGAGTTCCTTGACCCGCGCCGACTCCGTGGTCGTCACGCCAGGCTCGTACCCGTCGTCGATGTCAGCTTGGCGCACCCACGAACGCACCGACTCCACCCCGTAGCCGAGCTGACGGGCGACCCGATACACCGTCCCATGTTCGGTACCCAGCTCCGCCCGCCCCCAACGTGCGGACCGTCCGGACCGCAGCGGCGTTCTCCTCCCAGCTGTACCTACGTGTGGTCGGCTTCCCTGGTGACTGTTCACTCGGCATGACTCCATCCTCGTTTCCAAGGTCAGGAGCCTCCACATTTCCCGTTGCGATTCAATGTCGATCTGGCCGACGGTGTCAGTGAGCACCGTCTTGGTGCGCGTACCGTTACGGGAGTTGGCACCGTTTCGGCCAGCCGGGTCGTGCTTGTCATAGCCCAGGTGAACGGCCAGTTCTTCCAGCGCAGTCTCGACCACCGTCTTGGTCAACGCCCGAAGCACCCCGTCGGCGGTATCGGCGAACGACACCCCGCAGGCCTGCAACAGGCGCACCAGCTCCCGCGCGGTCGCCAGCTCATCCGGTGCGGGTGAGCTGGCCATGGACACATCATCGTGAGTATCAGCTGCAGAGGACACAGCCCTCATCGTCTCGGTCACTGTGGACCCTTCCCACCAAGCTCACGCTCGGCGTGTTGGGCCATTTACACCGAATCCCGCAAACTCCCGCTGGCTCCTCTTGTCCTCTCGCTCGACGTGCCGTACGCTCCCGACTGTGAATCTGAAGTAACATTCGAGTTCGGCTTTAGTAGGGGCCGTGAAGAGGGTTTGATTGCCAGCGCGGATGGTCACGCTCCCATTTGCATTACTTCCAGGCCCGGGTCTCTACGGGTGAGTCGCGAGCTTGCTGCTTTTACCGAGAAGTTGGGGAGTTATGCGGTCTGACGTAGTTCTGAAACCCGTTGGTGCGCTCGGGGGCTTCTTCGCGATGACCCTGGATACTCTGGTGGCAATGGTGCGGCCGCCCTTTGCCTGGCGAGAGTTCTTGCTGCAGGCGTGGTTCGTTGCACGGGTATCGGTCGTGCCGACTGTGATGCTGTCGATCCCGTTCACAGTGCTGTTGGTCTTCACATTCAACGTGCTGCTGGTGGAGTTCGGCGCCGCAGATTTCTCGGGCACCGGTGCTGCCCTCGGGACAGTCACCCAGATCGGTCCGATCGTGACGGTGCTGGTGGTCGCCGGCGCCGGCGCGACGGCGATGTGCGCGGATCTGGGTGCCCGCACCATCCGTGAGGAACTCGACGCGCTGAGGGTCATGGGCGTTGATCCAATAAAGACCCTCGTGGTGCCGCGCGTGCTGGCGGCCATGGTCGTCGCGCTGCTGCTGTCATCGGTCGTGGTGTTGGTTGGACTCGCTGGGGGCTTCGGGTTCTCGGTGTTTGTTCAGCACGTTACGCCGGGGGCGTTTGTCGCCGGTCTGACATTGGTGACCGGACTGTCCGACGTGATAGTCGCCCTGATCAAAGCCGCGCTATTCGGCTTGTCGGCCGGGTTGATCGCCTGCTACAAGGGCACCACCGTCCAGGGTGGGCCTGCGGGGGTCGGCAATGCGGTGAACGAAACCGTGGTGTTCTCGTTCGTAGCGCTGTTTCTTATCAACGTGGTTGCCACCGCCGTCGGCGTGAAGGCTAAATGATGACCGCTAGTGTTCCCAGCAGACGTTTGTCTAGGCTGAGCCGGACGGTGCGGGGCGTCGTCGACCGTTGGAACCAAATGGGTGGCCAGGCCCATTTCTACTTCAGTACGCTCGCGTCCACCGGTGACGCGCTGGTGCGCTACCGGGCCGAGACGGTGAGGTTGGTCGCCCAGATGGGACTGGGGACTGGGGCCTTGGCAATCATCGGCGGCACGATCTCGATCGTCGGATTCCTCACCCTGTCAACTGGAGCGCTGGTGGCGGTGCAGGGTTACAACCAGTTCGCTGATTTCGGCGTCGAGGCGTTCACCGGCTTCGCATCGGCATATCTGAATGTCCGGCTCATCGCGCCTCTGACCGCCGCCATAGGGTTGGCCGCCACCATCGGTGCCGGTGCAACGGCGCAGCTGGGCGCGATGCGGATCAACGAGGAGATCGACGCACTCGAGGTAATCGGTATCCGGTCGATCGCATACCTGGGTTCCAGCCGTTTGGTGGCAGGGGTGATTGTGCTAATCCCGCTTTACTGCGTAGCGGTACTGATGTCTTTCTTCGCTGCGCGCTTCGGCACTACCTTCGTGTACGGCCAGTCGACCGGTGTGTACGACCACTACTTCAATACGTTCCTGAGCCCAACCGACCTCATTTGGTCGTTCTTCCTGGCGATCGCGATGGCGATCGTGGTCATGCTCGTACATACGTACTACGGATTTACAGCCGCCGGCGGGCCGGCAGGCGTTGGTGAGGCAGTGGGACGGGCGATGCGTGCGTCGTTGATCAGCGCCGCGATGGTGATCGTGTTCGTGTCGCTGGCCATCTACGGTCAGGCCGGCAACTTCCACCTGGCCGGTTAAGGAGCTCCGCTCATGGACTTTCGATCAGGGGAACGCAGCATTCACCCGGCGTGGTGGACGCTGATTCTGGTGGCTGCCATCGTGACGTCAGTGGTGGTGTGCTTGGGTTTCTTCGCGGGGTCCTTCAAGTCTTTCGAGACGGTGACGTTGGTGTCGGACCGCTCAGGGTTGGTGATGGAGCGAGGGGCAAAAGTCAAAATGCGCGGCGTCGAGGTCGGTCGGGTGGCCTCGATCAGCGGCGGTGCCGGACCGGTAAGCATGAATTTGGACCTCTTCCCCACCCAGATGCAGTTCATCCCCGCCAACGTCGAGGCCGAGATCAAAGCGACGACCGTGTTCGGCGCGAAGTACGTCGAACTGATTGCGCCGAGTGATCCGAGCGCCCAACACCTGACAGAGGGGGCGGTGCTGCGATCACGCAACGTCAGCACTGAAGTCAACACGGTGTTCCAGAGTCTCGTCGGCGTGCTGAAGCAGGTCGACGTCTCGAAGCTCAACGCGACGTTGAGCGCGCTGGCCGACGGGGTGCGCGGTCAAGGCCGGCGCATCGGAGAAGCCACCACCGCAGCCAACAGCGTGTTAACGGCGGTCAACCCGAGAATGGACACCTTGGCGCAGGATTGGCGCTCGCTGGCGGGTTTCAGCGACGCCTACCGTGCGGCCGCTCACGACATACTGGCCACAATCGATGCGGCCAGCGTGACGAGCACGACGATCACAAACCACGCCTCGGACCTGAACGCCTTGCTGCTCAACACGATCGGTTTCGCGAATGCGGGTGTCGACGTGTTGGCGCCGAACAGGGACAACCTGGTTAATGCGATCAACATCGCGGCCCCCACCACAGCTTTGCTGCTGAAGTACAACCCTGAGTACACCTGCACCCTGGTGGCCACCAGGAATCTGATCACGTCCGAGAACGGCGGGTACTACGTGTACGGCGGCGGCAACGGCCATTCGATCATTTTGGATGTGGGTTTGGACCTGGGTGACGATCTCTACAGGTACCCCGAAAACCTGCCGATCGTCGCGGCCAAGGGCGGCCCTGGCGGAAAGCCAGGCTGCGGTTCGCTGCCCGACCCCAACAAGAACTACCCAGTGCGCTATCTGGTTACCAACACCGGGTGGGGTACCGGTCTCGATGTGCGGCCGAATCCAGGCGTCGGCCATCCGGGGTTGATCAACTTCTTCCCTGGCACTCAGGCGGTGCCCAAACCGCCATCCGTGCGGGGTGACGGGCCACCGGCGATCGGCCCGGTGCCGTACCCGGGAGCACCACCATACGGAGCGCCCCAGTACAGCCCGGACGGCGCGCCGCTGTATCCGGGAGTTCCGCCGGCTCCGCCCCCGTCACCCTGACCGCCCGACCAGACGCTGAGGAATGCAGCTATGAAAGAAAACCTAGCAGGAGCGACCCGGCGCCTCGCGATCTTCGTGGTCGTGTGTGCACTGGGCACCTTCGGCCTGCTGGCCGTGTTCGCGCAACTGCGATTTGGCGACGAGCAGCTCTTCAAGGCCGAGTTCACTGATGTGGGCGGGCTGGAAGAAGGTGACTTCGTGCGGATCGCGGGCGTAGAGGTCGGCAAGGTCAGCAAGATCTCCATCGAACCGAACGCACTCGTGCTAGTGGAGTTCTCGGCAGCCAAGTCCGCTGTGCTGACTGATGGCACCATTGCCGCGATCCGCTGGGCCGACGTGATAGGCGGACGCTACCTTGCCCTCGAGGAGGGTGCCGGGGGTGTGAAGCGGTTGGCGCCAGGGCAGACCATCGCCACTGGGCAGACCCGGCCCGCGCTCGACCTGGATGCGCTGATCGGCGGGTTCAGACCGTTGTTCAGGGCGCTGAACCCCGACCAGGTCAACGCTCTGAGCGGTCAGCTGATCGCAGCGTTTCAGGGCGAGGGCACAACGGTGAACTCGTTTCTCGCTCATACGGCAGACGCCACCGCCACACTGGCAGACCGCGGTCAGCTGATCGGTGAGGTGATCACCAACCTGAATACGGTGCTGGGGTCACTTGCACAGCGCAGCGACCAGTTCGGCAAGGCGATCGACTCGCTCGCGCAGCTGATTCAGCTGCTCGCTGAGCGTAAGAGCGACATCAGCAGCGCGGTTGCACACACCAACGCCGCTGCGGCGGCAGTCGCAGATCTGCTAGGGGCTGCTCGGCCGCCGATTCATAAGGTCGTCACCAACCTCGACCGCACGGCCGGCAACGTGGTGGCCGATCACCAATATGTCGATGATCTGCTCAAGACCCTGCCAGATTCGTACCGCATGCTTCGACGTCAGGGGCTGTACGGCGGGTTCTTCAGCTTTTACTTGTGCGAAATTCTGGTCAAGCTCAACGGCAAGGGAGGTCAACCGGTGTTCGTAAAGCTGGCTGGTCAGACCTCGGGACGGTGCGCTCCTCGATGAAACCTTTCGCTCAACGCAACCCTGTGGTCACCGGTGGAATCGGCATCGCACTGACCGTGGGCCTCATCCTCGCTGCCCTGCAGTACGACAAGCTGCCCTTCTTCGACCAGGGCAGGCAGTACTCGGCGTACTTCGCCGAGGCCGGGGGCCTGCGGCAGGGCGAGGCTGTGCAGGTATCGGGACTGAAGGCGGGCAAGGTTTCTGCCATCGAACTCGACGGACCCCGCGTGCGGGTCACTTTCACGGTGGACAAGAATATTCGCCTGGGCGAGCGGACCGAGGCGGCGATCAAGACCAAGAGTCTGCTCGGCGCCAAGATCCTGACCCTCACGTCGAGGGGTGACGGCCAACTGTCCGAGCCGATCCCGCTGGACCGCACCACGCCGGCCTACGAACTGCCCGACGCTCTCGGTGACTTGGCCACCACGGTCAGCGGGTTGGACACAGACCAGGTGTCGAAGTCACTGGCCACGCTGGCCCACACGTTCTCCGATACTCCACCAGATCTCAAGCTCGCCATCGACGGGGTGGCCCGGTTCTCCCAAACCCTCAATGATCGCGACACCCAACTACGCGGCCTGCTGGCTAACGCCAATAAGGCGACCACGGTGCTCGCCGAGCGCACCGACCAGATAGTGGGCCTGATCGCCAACACCGACACACTGCTAGCCGAGTTACGAACGCAGAGCGCTGCCCTCGATCAGCTCTCCGCGAACATTTCGGCGGCCGCCGGACAGCTTTCGGGGTTCATCGCGGAGAACCGGCAATCGCTGCGGCCGGCCCTGGATAAGCTCAACGGTGTTCTCACGATCATCGACAATCGGAAAAAACAAGTGCAGCAAGCACTGAAAGAGCTCCCGGGCTATCTGCTGAGCTTGGGTGAGTGCCTTGCTTCGGGCCCGTTCTTCATGGCCTACATCGTCAACCTACTACCCGGGCAGTTCGTGCAACCATTCATTGACGCCGCTTTCTCCGATCTCGGTCTCGACCCGAACGTGTTGCCGCCCAGCAAGTTGAGCGACCCACAGACCGGGCAACGCGCCACCCCGCCGCTGCCGCTCCCGTACCCCCGCACCGGTCAGGGCGGCGAGCCACACTTGACGCTCCCTGATTCGATCACCGGAAATCCGGGCGATCACCGGTATCCGTACCGGGAGCCCTTGCCGGCGCCGCCGCCGGGCGGGCCGCCGCCAGGACCTCCGAGTGAGGCGACGCCCGGCCCGGTGTGGACGCCGCCCGCGCCGAAGACGGTCGTCAGCCAAGCTCCGGCAGAGGAGCCGGCACCGTGAGCCGCAAGAGCCGAGCGATCCTCGCCGTCGGGCTGTTGCTCATCCTGGTCGCCGCTGTCGCTGTTGTCGTCCGTCCGCTGTGGGGTGTGACGAATCGGACGCACATGGTTGCCTACTTCGACAACAGCAACGGCATCTTCGTCGGGGACGAGGTGCGCATCCTCGGCGTCCCGGTAGGCGAGATCGACCGGATCGAACCTCAGCCGCAGCGCGCGAAGATCTCGTTCTGGATCAACGGCGCGTACAAAGTTCCCGCTGACGCGAAGGCGGTGATTCTTGCCCCACGCCTAGTCACAGCGCGTGCGATCCAGTTGACGCCTGTTTACACCAGCGGACCCGCGATGAGTGGCGGTGCCGTAATCCCCCAGAACCGCACCGCCGTGCCGGTGGAGTGGGACGAACTGCGCGACCAGCTCGAGAAGCTGACAAAGGCCCTACAACCCACCCAACCCGGTGGAGTCAGCACGCTAGGTGCATTCGTCAACACGGCCGCGGCCAATCTCCGTGGTCAGGGTGCCAAAATCCGCGAGACAGTCATCAAAATCTCGCAAGCCTTCGCCATACTCGGAGACCACAGCAACGACATCTTCTCGACCGTCAAGAACCTAAATGCGCTTGTGTCCGCTCTGCAATCGAGCAGCGATTTGTTGGCCCAGTTGAATGTAAACCTCGCCGCGGTAACCGCCACGCTGGCTAACGACCCCGATGAGGTGGGGCGCGCCGTCCAGAATCTCAACACCGCTGCTCGCGATGTCACGGATTTCGTTGCCGACAACCGGGAGGCCATCGGCACCACCTCTGACAAGCTCGCATCAGTGTCCCAGGCCCTGGTCGACTCCCTCGGCGACATCAAAGAACTCCTGCACACTGCGCCGAATACGATCCAGAATCTCAACAACATCTACCAGCCCGCGCAGGGGACTCTCTCAGGTGCCCTGGCGATCAACAATTTCGCTAATCCGATCCAGTTCCTCTGCTCGGCCATTGAGGCCGCCTCACGTGAGAACGGGGAGCAGTCGGCGAAGCTGTGCGCGCAGTATCTGGCGCCGATCTTGAAGAACCGGCAGTACAACTTCCCGCCGATCGGAGAGAACCTCTTCGACGGAACAACCGCCCGCCCCAACGAAGTGACGTATAGCGAGGACTGGATGCGACCCGACTATGTGCCACCGCGGCCCGCGCCGGCGCCGGAGGCAGCGCCCCCGGTAGGCCCGCTGCCCGCCGAAGTTCCGCTGCCGAACGGTCAGGAGTCTTTGCCTGCACCCGCTCCCACGGCTGTGCCCACCGACCCGGCCGCCGGTCTGCCCGGCCTGATGTTGCCGCCGGGGGGAGGATCGTGACGGCGATGCGTCTACCCGCGATCCTGCTGGCTCTTGCGCTGGCGGCTGTGCTGTCGAGCTGCGGCTGGCAGGGCCTGAATTCGCTGCCGATGCCGGGCACCGAGGGGGGCGGACCCGGCTCGTACGTAGTTCAGGCAGAGCTCGCGGACGTGACGACGATTCAGCCGAACTCCCGTGTTCGGATCGGCGATGTCAACGTGGGCACTGTCACGAAGGTGGAGCTGCAGGGCTGGCACGCCCTGATCACGATGCGACTCAATGGTGACGTGACCCTGCCCGCGAATGCGATCGCCACCATCGGGCAGACGAGTCTGCTGGGCTCGACGCACGTCGAGGTGGCCGCGCCGACAGATGCCGCCCCGCAGGGCCGGCTGCACAACGGATCGCTGATCCCGCTGTCGTCGAGCGCGACCTACCCCACCACCGAGCAGACGCTGGCGGCCGTTTCGTTGTTGCTCAACGGTGGCGGCATCGGCAGAATTGAAGAGATCACCCGGGCGTTCAGCACGGCCTTCGCCGGGCGCGAGAAGGACCTGCGCAGCCTGGTCGAGCAACTCGACCGGTTCGCGACGCAGGTAAGCACCCAGAAGAACGATATCATCATGGCCACTGAGAGCCTCAACCGCCTCACCGGCCAGTTCGCCGAGCAGAAGCCGGTCGTGGACCGCGCCCTCGTGACGATCCCCGATGCGCTGGCGGTGCTCAACGAACAGCGCACGAATCTTGCCGACGCACTCGATGCGTTTGGCAAATTCAGCGCAGTGACTACCGACGCCGTCAATAACACCAAAGAGAATTTGGTCAAAGAACTCAACGACATCGGCCCGGTGTTGGAGTCCCTGGCCAACGCCGGCTCCGCACTGACGCGATCATTCAGCTTCTTCCTCGCTCCCCCGTGGGCCAAGGAAACGCTCCAGAAATGGTGGCGAGGTGATTTCGCCAACTTGACGGCGGTTATCGACCTCACTCTCAGCCGCCTCGATTCATCGCTGTTCACCGGCACCCGGTTCGAGTGCCAGCTAACCCAACTCGAGCTGCAGTGGGGCCGCACCATCGGCCAGAAGCCAAGCCCGTGCACTGCTGCCAATCCGCTTGTAGCGCCCTACCGAACCGACCAGGGGCCGTGACGTGCGACTGAACAGACGTGTCAAGCTTCAGCTTGCAATCTTCATGGTGGTGGCCCTGGTCGCCGGTGCTGTCATGATCTTCGGATTCATCCGGCTGCCGGCAACACTGTTTGGTGTAGGCGAGTACACGGTGACCGTTGAACTGCCGCGAGCGGGTGGCATCTATGGCGGTGCCAACGTCTCGTACCGCGGTACGGAAGTGGGCCGCGTTACCGCGGTGCATCTCACAGACAAGGGTGTTGCGGCGGTCTTGTCGCTTCGATCCGACGTCGCGATCCCCTCGGATCTCGACGCGGACGTGCACAGCGTGTCGGCGGTCGGAGAGCAGTTTGTCGCACTGTCTCCACGCAACGGCACCTCACCGCCCCTGAAGAACGGCGACACCGTCGTCCTAGACCGCAGCACCGTCCCGCCCGACATCAATGGGCTTGTCGATGCCACCAACCGGGGCCTGCAGGCTATTCCGCGCGACAACCTCAAGACCGTCGTCGATGAGTCCTACACCGCTGTTGGCGGCTTGGGACCGGAGATTTCACGGATCGTGCGCGGTTCCACCGCACTCGCCATCGACGCCAACGCCCAGCTGGATTCGCTCACCTCGTTGATCGACCAGGCCCAGCCGGTTTTAGATTCCCAAGCTGGCACCGCCGACGCAATTCAGGCATGGTCCGCGCACTTGGCCGAGATAACCGCTCAGTTGCGGAACCGTGACGCGGACGTCGCCGGGTTGTTGACAACGGGTCCTTCGGCCACCGACCAAGCTCGCCAATTATTCAAGCGGGTGCGGCCGACCGTGCCGATCTTGTTGGCGAATCTGGTGAGCTTGGGGAAGGTGGCGGTGCTCTACCAGGCCGGTATCGAACAGCTCTTAGTCGCTGTGCCGATGACTGTCCAGAACTTTTACTCTGTCACCGTCGCCAACCACAACACCAAACAGGCGTACCGGGGTGCTACCCTGGACTTCAATCTCAACATCAACCTACCGCCGCCCTGCACAACCGGTTATTTGCCTGCGCAGCAGCGACGCTCGCCTGCACTTGAGGACTACCCGGACCCGCCGCGAGGCGCGTTGTACTGTCGTATTCCGCAGGACTCGCCCATGGCGGTCCGCGGCGCGCGCAACATCCCGTGCGAGACGAAGCCCGGTAAGCGAGCTCCGACCGCGTGGATGTGCGAGAGCGACGAGCGGTATGTGCCGCTCAACGATGGGAACAACTGGAAGGGCGACCCGAACGCCACCCTGACCGGCCAGGGCATTCCGCAGTTCCCTGCGGGCGCACCGCCGGTGCCTAACACGCCGCCATCGACACCGCCGCCGCTGTCGGTTGTCGAATACGACCCTGGCACGGGAAACTTCACCGGTCCTGACGGTAAGGTCTACTCGGCAATCAGCGTGAGCCAGACTGTGAAGCCGGCGAACGACTGGAAGGCGATGCTGCTGCCGCCACAGAGCAGGTGACAGCAGAGGGCCCGCTGGCCGCGAATCGCGGAGAAGCGGACTGCCCAGAACCGGCGGACCAGGGTGTGGTGGCCACTTGCCTGTGAACTCGGCGAAAAGCACGCTGGCCAGCTACGGCATCGTCGGCGTTGATGAACCGCCCTGGCCTCCCAGTGCCGCGTCAAGTACTTCCCAGCGGCCCATGTGGATAGGATTCCAAAGAATCAGGGAGGTGTATATGGCAAGGCAACGGGCAACGAGCGCGCAGGCGATTGTCGATGCGGCCGCGAAAGCTTGTGAACGCAAAGGGTACGGAGACGCGACGATCGGCAATATTGCAGTAGAAGCAGGGGTGAGCAAACCGACCGTCTATCAATACGTCGAATCCACGTAGTGGCCGTTGGAAACGATCGTCGAGCAATTGATCTACCCGCTGCGCGATGGTGTCTTGGAGATTGTGAACAGCGACTACACATCTCGGACGAAACTTGAGAGCTACATTCGTCTACAGGTCGACTAGGCTATCCGCGACCGTGCCTACTCTAAGATCCTATTGGCGGATCAGCACCAGCTTTTTCGGCGTGGGCGGCGCAACTACGGCGTTGGGCTCGCGAAGTGGATCAGGCGGGAGTTGCGGAATTCGGTGTAAATGGCCCAACACGCCGAGCGTGAGCTTGGCGGGAAGTGTCCACAGTGACCGAAACGATGAAGGCTGTGTCCTCTGCAGCTGATACCCACGATGATGTGTCCATGGCCAGCTCACCCACACCGGATGAGCTGGCGACCGCGCGGGACCTGGTTGTAGCCTACCAGGGTGATGGGACCACTGGTTTGCCATTCGCATGGGACCGGGTTGTTCCGATTTCAGGCCGTGTGTCGATGGTGACCGATGCGATGGTTGCCGGTCAATCCGACGAAGTCGGAGGGACCGGTTTTGACTTTCCGGGTTTCTGGCGTTGCCAGTAGGACTCGCCTTCCACGACGAGTTCGTAGGCTGCTGATTGCAGGTGTCAACGACGGACGAATGTCGTCCGTCACGCAATTCCCCGGCCTGCCGTCACGGAATTCCTCCAGGGCGGGCCTCGGTGTTGAGGGTAGCGCGGGCCTGAACTTGGGTCGGCTGTTGGGGCGGCCGGTCGTTTCCGGGGTCGGAAAGACGGGCCGTCCATGAGGACCTGGTGGCTGGTGTTGATCAGCCGGTCGAGCAGACTTTCGGCGACCACGGGGTTGGGAAACAGCGGGTACCAGTCTTTCGGGGCGCGGTTGGAGGTCAGGATCAACGGCTTGCCGTTGATCGCTCGGTCGCTGATGAGCTCATAGAGATTGTCGGCGTGCAGGGCGGTGTGCTCACGCATCGCGAAACCGTCGATGATCAGGACGTGGGGTTTGGTGTACTCGCGTATCCTTTTGCCCCAGGACCGGTCTGCGTAACCGCCAGCCAGATCGGCCAGCACCCGGCTGGTTTTGGCGAACCGGATGTCACCGCCGCGGCGGGCGACTGCACGCCCGAGTGCCTGTGCCACATGGGTTTTCCCACCCCGACCGGGCCATACAGAATCACGGATTCGCTGGCGTCGAGCCAGCGCACGGCTGCCAGGTCGCGGATCATCGCGGACGGGAGTTTCGGGCTGGCGGCGAAGTCGAAGTCTTCGAAGGTCGCTTGTTCCTCGAAGCGCGCGCGGCGGATTCTCCTTGCGAGAGCGTTGGTTTCACGGCGGGCGATCTCGTCTTCGCAGAGCACTTGCAGGAATTCCAGGTGCCCGAGCTCTCCCTCGCGGGTTTGGGCCAGGCGGGCGTCGAGGGTGTCGAGCATGCCGGTGAGTTTGAGGGTGCGCAGCGGTTACGCAGCGCGGGGTCACTGATAGACATCATGATTCCTAAAAGGTGCGTTGGGAAAGTGTATGGTGGGCAGCAGCTTTCAGGCGGCGCCGCAATCACCGAACTCGTCGGGGCCGCGCAGGAACGCCGGGACCGCCGCGATCTTGCGGCCACTGGTGGTGCTGATCGGGTCATCGGTGTCGGTGCCGGCGAACAGGATCCCTTTCACGGTGCGATAAGTCGGGATCGCCAGCGTCGATGGCGCGGGCGCAGGCAGCTTCCAGACGGTCCATGCCGTGCTTTTCGCGGAGCCGCGGTGTCCCCTGAGCGGCGCGCAGGCGGTGGATCGCATTGGGTGACAACAACTCACCGATCACCAGTTCGCAGGCCGGGCCGACTTCGGCGGCGATCTTGCGGCACCAGGTCGGGCCTTGCAGGTGGAAGGCGATCTTCTCCGGAGGGTAGTGCTCCAGGTTGGTTGCCCGCCTCGACAGGTGCAGCACGTGGGTGGCCACGACGTTCTGGTCACGGAAGATTTGCACGATGTCGCCGCTGGTGCGGGCGTGCCGCCGTTGCCCGATCAGCCGACATGGCACCGAATACAGGGGCTTTGCCGATTTTCATGTGGGTGTCCGAGCCCACCACCCCAATGGACCATACCGATAGCGTGAACGGCGCCGCCGGTAGCGGTGCCAGCTCACCTGCTTCGAGGCTTCGAATACCCGCACCGGCTGCCCACCATCGAGAGCCCACGAGTTCCGCATTCCGGCGACCTGCAGACTCCACCGGATCGCTTCGGCTTACATCGCCGTGATGCTGGTGAATTCCCTTCCCCGCCAGAAAGACGCGCACGTACTGCATGGGGCGTTCGACCCGGGGTTTGTTGTTGGGCTTGCTGGCCCGTGCCGGATCGATCAGCGTGCCGTAATGCGCCGCCAGTTCGGCGTAGGTGCCGTTGAGCTTCGGGTCGTAGAGATCGGGCTTGTCGACCCCGGTCTTGAGATTGTCGATCACCAACCGGGCCGGGACCCCGCCGAAGAACTCAAATGCCGCCAAATGCGATGCGCACCATGATTTTTGGTCCATCTTGAGCACCGGTTTCAGGAACAGATGCCGCGAACAAGACAGCACCATCACGAACGCCCATACCGCCACCCGCCGGCCGCTGCCCGGATCGAGCCACATCCCGAGCTTGCCGTAATCGGTCTGCGCTTCGCTACCCGGATCCACCGGACCACGCGGCACCGTCACCTTCTGTCGTGCCGCTTCCTCTGCGAAATATGCTGCGACCCAACGCCGCACCGACGACTCCGACGCGGCCACGTCATGCTCGTCACGCAGCCGTTGGGCGATCCTGGCCACCGTCACCTCAGCGGCCAGCCAGTCCATAATCTGCTCGGCGTGCCCGGCGATTGCCGGCCACGTAACTGCGCGGGCGGTCGGATCTTGAAGTGCCGGAAACCATTGCGCCGCTTTGACTGCCCACTGCTCCATCGATAGCTGTCAACGACGGTCGAAAATTGACCCCGTAGCGTCGATAGGGGGTCAGTTTTCAGGCGTCGTCAACAATAGCGGTGGCCCGCCCGGTTTGATGCCCTCAGCGATCGCCGGGGCGGTGTATTTACGGATCGTTTTCCGGTCGATCCCTAGCGATGCGGCCATCTCTCACGCCCACACCTGGAGGAATTACATGACCGCTGACACATCCTCGACGAGATCAGATTCGCCCCGCTCGATGACACCGGCACCAAACTGTTGTTCAGAATCGTAGCCGCCGGCTATGAACGCCGTTCGCTGGCCGTCGCCTCACATTGGCCGTGGGAGCAGCGGGGCCGCTTCCTGCCCAAAACACACCACCGCAGCCAGCATCCTGGACCGCCTGCTGCACCACGCCAGCATCGTCATCACCTCCGGCCAGTCCTACCGGATGCGCCACGCCGACCACAGGAACGGGACCCTAAAAAGTTAGCCAATCACCGCAACTGAGTGGGGACTTTCCCCGGCCAAAAACGAAGACTTCTACATGGCCGTTGCCAGCCGGCAAGCGGTTCCGCCGCGTCAATGGCCACCTGCACCTCGCGGCACTGCGCACCGCTCGTGAGCATCAGTTCGCCGAAACTGTCGGACCCGTCGTGCACAATGACAAGCTGAGCGCAGCCTGACGCTCACCGGGCCGCAGCCGCAGTTCCACGGAACTCGGGACAACCTCGTGTGGTAACCACACCGATACCGGAGGTCCTCACCTATCTGCGCTCACCACGCCGTTCACAACCTGTATGGGAACTACATCTAGGTCAATCCCGTTGCTGTGCAATGGATTACGCAGTGTTCTATCGGGTGACCGATTCTGGTGAAATTTCTGATCACGTCACAGCCCCGATGCTTCAAGTGGCCCAGTTCCACGCCTTGCTTGATCGCCGGCCGGCTTCGCTGTCTGGCTGCACCCAGGGCTTATGGGGACAACGCCACGCCGATTGCCGCCGCTCTGTCAAGAGACTACTGAAGTTAAGACGAATCACCTGTCCGGTCTGCGGCGATTCACCGTCGGTCGAGCACGTACTCACGGAAGCGTTGTCGGAGTTCGGCCTTCATTACCTTGGCCATCGCATTCTTCGGCAGTTCGTCCACGACAACAACGTGGCGTGGGCACTTGTAATCAGCGAGGTGCTGCCGGCAGAACTGGTTGACCCGTTCGGCGCTGACATCATCTTCGCCACCGAACCCCGCCTGGGGCACGATGACCGCTAGAATATCCTCACCCAGGTCGGGGTGTGGCACCGCAATGACGGCGGCTTCCAGGACCTCGGGCATCTCAAGCAGCACGCGCTCGACCTCGATAGCGAAGATGTTGTAGCCGCCGCGTAAGACCATGTCCTTCTTGCGGTCGGTCAGATAGACGTAGCCGTCCTCAGCGACATACCCGACGTCACCGGTGTGCAGCACGTTGCCGCGCCAAAGCTCTGTGGTGGTCTGCTCACCCTTGTAGTAGCTGCGCCGCGGGGTCTCCGACCTGAAGCAGATCTCGCCCACCTCACCTTGCGGGAGCGGGTTACCGTCATCGTCGGCCACGACGACCTCGCAACCCAGAGGTCGGCCGACGGAACCCGGACGGGCAAGTATGTCTTGCGGGTCGGGACCGAGCATGCAGGCCGCACCGGCACCTGCCTCGGTGAGGCTGTAGCCGTTCAGCATCTTCACTGTCGGCCAGATCTCCAACATCTTGCGCACCGTGTCGGGTTGAATCGGTGCTGCTCCGAAGAAGACGAACTGAAGCGAGCTGTAGTCGTGATCCTTCACCTTGGGGTGTTTCATAGCCAAGTTCAGCATGGTGGGCACCCCCATGATCGACGTCGCTCGGTGTTTTTCGATCGAAGCGAGCAACTGTTCCGGATCAAAGCGGGGCAGCACGATCTGCGTGATGCCTGCACGAACGCTGAGGAGCATCAGTCCGTGGCAGCCCGTAAAGCCAAACAGGGGAACGGCGTGGAGCAGGCTGTCGCCGAAGAGCGCACCAAGAAGCGCACTGAGATTCGCCTGTCCGGGCTCATCTGCGAGATTGCCCTCGGGCACCAACACGCCCTTGGGCATCCCCGTCGTACCGGATGTGTAGAGGAGGTCTGCCGGGTCATCGGCCCCAGGGGGAGGTTCGAGGGCAGGCACGTCCGTCGACCCCTCACCCGTCACGTCGCCGAGGGGATGAAGGCCGTCCAGTGCTTCGCCGCCCGTCACGAAGAAATGTTGGAGCTTGAAGCGGCCGGGACGACCGCCGAGCTCGACCTCTCGCCCTGCGGCGAGTGGGACTAGGACGTCACGGTGGGCGGGTCCGCTGATCACCGCCACGGCGTCGCTGTGCTCGAGCACATACTGTTTCTCCGGCGCAGCCCACCTGGTATTGAGCGGCACCGGCACGGCACCTAGTTTGTGGATTCCCCAGTACGCGGCGTTGAAATGCATGGCCTGGTCGTTCGCGAGAAGCATGGCCACTTTCTGACCGCGGCTAACACCGACGGCGTGCAATCGGTGGGCGACCCGACTGCTGGCGAGATCGAGTTCTCGGAAGGTCACTGCGCCGTCATCGGCGATGACGGCGGGCTTGTCCGGTTGGAGCTCGGCGGCCCGGCTCAGCAAATCGATCACTGCCATGAGGTAGCCCCTTCTCGTCGTGCGTTCATCGTCAGCCGAGCGCCTTCATTACGAAGCCGATCTCGTCATTAGCCTGCGTCGGAGTGATGTAGCCGTCTCGGTCGCAGATCGCCTCGAGGTTGTCGTGGACTGCTTCGATATCGAGCGTCGGCGATGCGAACCCCTTCGTCACACCAATGAAAATCTCCGCTACTCGCCCGCCCCCAACGGAGAAGATCCTCGACGTGAGATCACACGACTCATGGCATAGATAGGCCACAACCGGGGCGACAAGTGCAGGATCGAGCTTCTCTGCGACCGGCCCCAGAAGTTCCTCGGTCATCCGCGTGCGCGCCATCGGTGCGATCGCGTTAACCTTGATGTTGTACTTCGCGCCCTCCTGTGCAAGCACACGCGTGAAGCCGACGATCCCCATTTTCGCGGCCCCGTAGTTTGCCTGACCGAAATTGCCGAAGATGCCGGCGGCCGACGAGGTGTTGACGATCCTCCCGTAGCCTTGATCACGCATTCTCGTGAACGCGGGTTGCGTCACCCATATGGTGCCGTAGAGGTGGACGTCTATCACCGGGTCGAGCAACTCTGGCGTCAGATGATGGAATGACTTGTCTCGCAAGATGCCGGCGTTGTTGACGAGAATGTCGACTCGCCCAAAGGCGTCGATCGCAGTCTGTACGATTGCCACCCCGCCTTCTTGGGTCGCCACGCTGTGACCGTCGGCGACCGCGACACCGCCGGCTGCTTCGATCTCCTTCACGACGGCCTCCGCGGGGGTCAAGTCGGCACCCACACCGGCGACGCTGCCGCCGACATCGTTCACGACGACGCGCGCGCCGCGTGATGCCAGCAACATCGCATGCTCTTTACCGACGCCGTTTCCAGCCCCGGTGACGATGGCGACCTTCCCGTCGTAGCTAAAACCATCCATGCCAATTCCTTTCATTTCGTTGCCCCGCGGGGCGGGTTCTCTAACGTCGTCGAACAAAGACAGCACCATTCATGCGGGTGGTCCGATCAGCGACGACAGACTTCACCCGACCGAACGCCCGTATACCCTCGCGGCTACCTGAGCGATCGAACGCGAGCCACATTCCAGTGGGAAACGCGCTGAACGGATTGCCGCGGCGGCTCCATCTGCGCTCCCGTCCCCGCTGCGAAGCTTGCGGTGTTAGTCGCAAGCATGGTGTGGCCCTCCAACTCGAAGGTCTGCGCTACCGAGCCGCCGGCTACGCGGTGGACTGCAGAATGTGAATTACGCAGACCGCGCCAGCACCCATCATGTGAGCGAGCCCGGTGCGGGCTCGTTCGACCTGCAGCGGCCCCGCCTCGGCCCGGAGCTGCCGCGTCACATCCCAGATCTGAGCCAGGCCGGTCGGACCACCGGGGTGTCCGCGACCGATTAGCCCGCCGTCGGTGGAGAACGGGATCCGACCACCCAAACTTGTCGCCCCCTCGGCGACGAGTTTGTCCCCCTCCCCTGCCTCACACACACCCAGAAGCTCGTAGTACATCAGTTCCTCGATCGGGAAAGCGTCGTGCACGTGGGCGAGATCAAGGTCAGCCGGCCCTACGCCGGCCTCCTCATAGGCGGCCTTGGCCGTGGTCTGGGTGAGTTCACCCGGACCGACGACCGCGCCCATGAAGATGTGGCCGTCGACGTACTGCTCGGACTGCTGCTGACTGGCGACCACCCGAATCAGGGGACGTGAACCGGCCAGTCGCTCTGCCACCTCTCGGGTTGCGACGATGGCGGCCGCAGCTCCTGAGCCAGCGGCACAGGCCATCTTTGAGGTGTGTGGGTAGGAGATCATGCGTGAAGCGAGAATCTCTTCCACGGTGACCTCATGATCAGCCCGCCGCTGCGCATATGGATTGAGGCGAGCGTGATTCCAGTTCTTTGCGGCGATGGCGGCATAGGTCTCGACCGTCGTACCCACGTCGTACATCCGCCGCGTCGCCCACATGGCGAAGAACGCGGCCGGAAGAATCACTTGGCCAATACCCGGCTTGTCGCCCCCGATAGCCGGCGCAGCTCGGTTGAGGTCGTCGAAACCCAGCGCCATCGCAACATCGACGCTACCCCCCGCCACCACCTGGACCGCCTCGTGGAAGGCGCACGATCCGGTTGCCGAAGCATTCTCCACGTGAGAGATGGGGATGCCGGTGAGACCGAGATCCTTGGCGAGTGTGACACCAGTGAGCAGACCGGCGCTGATGTACCCGTTGTACAGATAGCCCACGGCTTCGAAGCCGATACCTGCATCTTCGAGCGCGTTTACCGCCGCCTCAAAGCCCAGGTCAGCGGCATTGGCGTCCGGCTGGCCGAACGGCACCATCCCGACGCCGATCACATAAACATCGCGAGCCATCACTGGGGTGTCTCCTGTCCCGCCGGGCCGAATCGGAACGAACACAACTCGGTGCCGTCGGCTTCGGTGACGAGGGGATACACCTCGAGTTGCATGGGCATCCCGATCTCCCAGTCACCCATTCCGCCCCGCAGGATGGACTGCACACGGACGCCTTCAGGCAGTTCAATCTGGCCGACACCGTGGCCGTCGCCGGTGGAGCTGAAACGCGTTTTCCCCATCCACGCCGACTCTACGAAGGTCCAGGCGTACAGCTCACCGGTTGGCGACAGCAGGACATCCTCCACAGCCCCTGCCGTCAGCGGACAGCGGCGCCGACGTGGAAAGAAGTACTTGTCTGCGGTTTGGCTGTAGGAACCAATCAACCGCGGCTGTTCGTGGCCGTCGGGCATCGTGAAGTAACCGTCTTCGAATGGTCGACGCATCGTGTGGGGTCTCCGGTCGTGTGGGATTGAGGTTGGACAATTCATTTGTCTCATTTGTCGTGGCGAATGCTGGACGACCCCTCGCCTTGCGGCGTTCCGAAGGATCGATCGCCTTAACTCTTGCTTCGCGTGCAGTGGCTATAAATTGGAATCGCGTTGTTTGGTCATCCCTGAGTGTGTTGGCGTGGTCAGTAAGTGCGCCGAAGACGGTTGCCACTTGAGGGAGGACCGATGAGGCACGGCAGAAGCGGGCGAACATCAGCAATTCCGCACCGGATCAGCTACAGCGGGCTTCGACGCCGAAGGTGAGATTGCCGTTGCCACAACACCTTTGAAGTCAAGGTGGTGTCTCATGTTGTTGTCCCTGCGCCATGAGGAAGGGTACCCGCGCTCGTTTCTCCGTAAGCTCCCCGGCCGGGCCGAACGTCGAATACTCGGTCCGCGGTGCATCCGACAGCGATCGACTCACCTCCACCTCCCCACTCTCAAAGTCATCTCCGCAGCGCCCAGGTTGAGCCGAAGTTATTGGTCGTTAACATACTATCAAAATAGTTCCGTGAAGGCATAGTGTGAGGTTGCCCCCGGATGGTGGACACGGGGTCAGGCGGCTTGTGCCGTCTGATGATGGCGGTGCTCGAAGTCGATTGGGCTGATCATGCCGATCTTGGAGTGCCTTCGTCGGCGGTTGTAGATCCGTTCGATCCAGTCGCCGACTGCGAGCCTGGCAGCGTGCTTGGTGGGCCAGGCGTATCGGTGGCAGAACTCCGATTTCAGTGTGCTCCAGAAGGATTCGGCCTGGGCATTGTCCCAGGGTGTACTGCGTGCCACGGTCAGCGTGGAAGATGACCTGTGCGGGCAAGGCCCCACGCAGCGCCACTGCCATCGACGGTGCGGACTCCACCAGATCGGTGCGCATGTGGTCCTCGACTGCCCAACCCAGGACCCGCCGCGAGCACCCGTCGTCGAACCGCGCACAGGTACAGCCAGCCCTCACCGGTGGGCAAGTACGTGATGTCCGAGGTCCAGACCTTGTCGAGCTCACCGCGGTCGAATCGACGGTTGACCAGGTCGTTGGGGCGGTGTGCGTCGAGGTCGACCACGGTGGTCACCGGGGTGAACTTCCGCGGGCTGATCCCGGCCAGGCGTTGGCGGCGCATCGAGGCCGCCACCGTCTTGCGGGAGATCACCTCCCCGTCTTCACGCAGATCGGCCAGGATGCGCGGTGCGGAGTCGTCGGTGCGGCGTTGGGTCGCAGCATATTTCGCAGAGGAAGCGGCACGACAGAAGGTGACGGTGCCGCGTGGTCCGGTGGATCCGGGTAGCGAAGCGCAGACCGATTACGGCAAGCTCGGGATGTGGCTCGATCCGGGCAGCGGCCGGCGGGTGGCGGTATGGGCGTTCGTGATGGTGCTGTCTTGTTCGCGGCATCTGTTCCTGCAACCGGTGCTCAAGATGGACCAAAAATCATGGTGCGCATCGCATGTGGCGGCATTTGAGTTCTTCGGCGGGGTCCCGGCCCGGTTGGTGATCGACAATCTCAAGACCGGGGTCGACAAGCCCGATCTCTACGACCCGAAGCTCAACGGCACCTACGCCGAACTGGCGGCGCATTACGGCACGCTGATCGATCCGGCACGGGCCAGCAAGCCCAACAACAAACCCCGGGTCGAACGCCCCATGCAGTACGTGCGCGTCTTTCTGGCGGGGAAGGGAATTCACCAGCATCACGGCGATGTAAGCCGAAGCGATCCGGTGGAGTCTGCAGGTCGCCGGAATGCGGAACTCGTGGGCTCTCGATGGTGGGCAGCCGGTGCGGGTATTCGAAGCCTCGAAGCAGGTGAGCTGGCACCGCTACCGGCGGCGCCGTTCACGCTATCGGTATGGTCCATTGGGGTGGTGGGCTCGGACACCCACATGAAAATCGGCAAAGCCCCTGTATTCGGTGCCATGTCGGCTGATCGGGCAACGGCGGCACGCCCGCACCAGCGGCGACATCGTGCAAATCTTCCGTGACCAGAACGTCGTGGCCACCCACGTGCTGCACCTGTCGAGGCGGGCAACCAACCTGGAGCACTACCCTCCGGAGAAGATCGCCTTCCACCTGCAAGGCCCGACCTGGTGCCGCAAGATCGCCGCCGAAGTCGGCCCGGCCTGCGAACTGGTGATCGGTGAGTTGTTGTCACCCAATGCGATCCACCGCCTGCGCGCCGCTCAGGGGACACCGCGGCTCCGCGAAAAGCACGGCATGGACCGTCTGGAAGCTGCCTGCGCCCGCGCCATCGACGCTGGCGATCCCGACTCGGTAAACCTTCACTGACAGCCGCTGCGTGCGGAGGCACTGGAGTTGGCAGAGCCCCGCAAAACCCGAGCCGAAACGAGCACGTCGACTTTCTCCACCTCCGGCGCTTCGTGCGTCTTCGGTAAGGATGCGGCCCGGATTGATGTCATTCGACGCCAATCAGCGTTGTTAACCGTCGATCGCTACTGATGGAGACGATAGACCAACGAATGCGATCGGAAAAGGGCCACTAACAACTTCTAGCGCTAAGTCCCCTGGGGCGATGGGGGTTTCGGGGTTTTCTAGGTTTATATGCGCCAGCCGCTAACGGAGCACCGATGCTAGGGTACCTCAGCGACTACGGCGATGCGTTCGCCGTAGTGGATGGCAGTGAACTGCGATCCGGGTACGAATGGCAGATCTAGCCGGGCGACGTGCTTTCCCGCGACCGCCGCGCCATGTCCGACAGCTTCCCGCACCATGAGGTGCGTTCACATGGGATTCGTGACAGGAACGACAGCCTGCTCGCCGCCAGATGGGCCGGGCTCACCATTGAGCCACCGCCGGAATCGACCATAGTGCTCGACGGGGTCCCGTTCGACGAAGCGTGCCCGCGCGTGGCACAGCAACGTGTCTGTCTCGGGCAGTAGGATCTCGGCACGAATAATCCAGTGGCCGCGCTCATCGCGCGATTCTGGCCAGGCGTGGATACGCAGTTCACGCTCCAGGGGAACCGGGCGCCGGAACTTGACCTCCATTTCGGCGGTAACCGCCAAAACCGCCGCAGCGATCGGCACCGCACCGCATGCCTCATCCAGTGCGCCCATCACTGACCCGCCGTGCACGACGCCCCCGGCTCCCTCGTGGTCTGGCGCGAACCACGCCGTACCTTCAACCGCGTCGCACTCGGCGACGCGGTGCAAACGCATGCCGAATCGACAACGGTTCATCGCACGGCAGCCCGCACAAAGGAGCTTCCCGAACTCGAGGCTGAACAGCGGCTCGTCGTCATCGGGCCCCATCGGAGTACTCATTGGGGCAGGCTATCAAGCAGACCATTCGGAAGCCGCGGATTCGCGTCGTGATGTTAGTCACGGATAACGTCTGTCCGCAATGCGCAGAAACGCCACCCGGCCGACCCCACCCCCGTGGACAACATCGGCGTCGGCATCCGATCATCCCGAGGTGCTCGACGATGATGAACGCAAAGAGTGAGAACGGTTGCGCACAGAGAACGCCGAATTGCGTTTGGACCGTGCGTTTTTGAAAAGGACGCAGCCTTCTTCGCCTCCGAACAGAACTGGTAGAGATGTACCGGATCATCGAAGCGGAGAAGGCCAACTTCACGATCGTGCGGATGACTGGACTGTTGGAGGTGTCCCGGTCGGGCTTCTACAAGTGGCGCACAGCCCGTGCGGCGGGGCCCACGCCGGCCCAGCAGCGCCGTGAGGCGATCGACGTCAAGGTCAAGGGTTTCCACGACGCCTCCGATCAGGTGTACGGCGCACCGCGCATCCTGGCCGATCTGCGTGAAGACGGGGAGGTGATCTCCCGCAAGACGGTGGCGGCCTCGATGCGCCGCCAACGCCTGGCCGGGATCAGCCCGCGGAAGTTCACCCCGGTGACCACCGTGGTCGACCTCGACGCACACCGCCCCAACGACCTGGTCAACCGTCGATTCGACCGCGGTGAGCTCGACAAGGTCTGGACCTCGGACATCACGTACTTGCCCACCGGTGAGGGCTGGCTGTACCTGTGCGCGGTTCGACGACGGGTGCTCGCGGCGGGTCCTGGGTTGGGCAGTCGAGGACCACATGCGCACCGATCTGGTGGAGTCCGCACCGTCGATGGCAGTGGCGCTGCGTGGGGCCTTGCCCGCACAGGTCATCTTCCACGCTGACCGTGGCACGCAGTACACCCTGGGACAATGCCCAGGCCGAATCCTTCTGGAGCACACTGAAATCGGAGTTCTGCCACCGATACGCCTGGCCCACCAAGCACGCTGCCAGGCTCGCAGTCGGCGACTGGCAACGACGGTTAGCGCCACTCTGAACCTGGGTCGTGACCCGCGCTCGCGCTCAGCTGATAGGCCATGAGTAGTCGCTGGGCGGATCCTCGATGGAGGTTCGGTTCGGAGGAGGCTACTGATGGCGGTGTTAGGAGTTGCGCTTGATCCATCGACGGTGATCGTCGCCGTAGATCCGGGCAAGGTGTTCAGTCGGGTGTGGATCAGCAACGGTTCGGGGTTGCTCGCCGATCCGATGTCGCTGTCGGTCTCGCGCGATGGCATCGCCCAGCTCGAGCTGGTACTGAACAAGCACGGTCCGGGCGTGCCGGTGATTGCGATCGAGGCGACGGGCAGTTTGCATCGGCCATGGGTCACTGAACTGGAACGTCGGCATCCAGGTTCGGTACGACTGTTTGCTCCCTCGGAAACGAAATCGGCTCGTACACAACTGGGTTCGGGCAGGTTCAAGACCGATGATCGTGACTGCGCAGCCTTGACGTACATGGCACGCCAAGGTGGTGGTCGACGATACGGCCAGCTGTTCGGGGTCGAAGCGCTCCGCACCGCCGTGCGGCATCGCCGCGGGTTGGTGGCCGACCGCAAGGTCGCTCGACAGCGTCTGCACGAGCAACTCAACGCCCTGTGCCCTGGATTGTCGGCGCCGTCGGGCCACGGCCGGTCCCTGGCGCTGGAGACCTCGACTGGCTTGGCGGTGCTGGCGTGTGCTGCCGCATTTGCCGGACGGCCACCGCAACTTCGGTCATTGATGTGCCGGGCACCTGGGCCCTTGACAACGACGACCGCTCGCTACTGGCTGCAACGATGGCACCGATGTCTGCCTCCGCCGGCCGATGCCGAACAACGCGCTCGTCGGTTGACCCGCGACTTGGATCGTTATCGCCGTCTGCGCGAGGACATCGATGCTATCGACCTGGAAATCGGGGCATTGCTTTCCGAAACTGACGGCCAGATCCTGACCACACTTCCCGGCGTCGCCTCGATCCGCGCGGCGGCGTTCGCCGCACACAGTTTGCCTATCGAAAGGTTCCCTGATGCCGATCATCTTTACTCGGCAACGGGTTTGGCGCCTGCTCTCTACCAGTCAGCCACCCTGCACCGACGCGGCCGAATCTCTCGACAAGGACTGGCAGAGCACCGCGATGCCCTGATGGGTATTGCCTGGGGCCTCTCGCAATTTTCGCCGTCGTTCACCGAACGCGACGCCGAACTACGAGCGCGCGGCATGGCCCCGATCCAGGCCCGCGTCGCGCTCGCACGCCATGCATGCCGCCTGGCATACCGACTACTTCGAACCCAACAACCCTTCGATGAACAGCGCTATCGTCAAGGAAGGCTCAGCGGCGAACGGTGACGGCCACGATAGCTATGCCGCACGACGGCGCAAACTAGCTTGCCGCCCGCTCGCCCTGGGCCGCCATCACGGCGCACACGAAAGCCTGCCGCTCACGGCGACTAATCAGCCTGCCGGAACACGACGGCCCCCGCCAACCAACACCGACGCACTGTTCATCGCGTCAAAAGCCGAGCGACCCGCCCGGCCAATCAACAACGCGCACACTCACCCTTGACTGCCAGCGCGAAAGCTAGGTCGCGGGAAGCCGTCGTCGGATGTCTTGTCCGCTCCAGGGTCGCGTGCAGCCGTCATTGACGGCTAATCGCCGCAGCGGGCTGACCGTACACGGCGACGACGACCGTTCGATCGAGGCTGTTCTCCGACCAGACACCGATTTCCGTGTTCGCGCAGTTGGATATGGTCGACATCGCGGTGGGATCGTAGTACCACCGGTTGAGAATCTCTAGTCCGCTGATTGCGAGCGCCGGATTGATCGCGACGGTTTCGGCTACGACACCAGCATAGCCAGCGTTCCGCGCGCGGTCCGCGACGGTGGAGCCGTCGGATCCGATATCACCGTCGAGACCGCGGTTGTTGAGGACGTCAATGGTGTGCCACTGTGCGGCCAACCGCAGTTGCGGATTGATCACCACGTCGTTGGTACAGCCGGCCTGTCTCTGAATGGTGTAGACGTTGGCCGCAACGCCGTTGTTGAGGCGCTGATTGTCCGCCCATGCAGGCTGCGCGAACGGCATCGCGCACATCGCGATTAGGATTGCCCCAGACGTGTAGGCGCACGCCGTATTTCTCATAATGTCATTTCGGCTCGAAACCGGAGATCAGCCAACGATCCCCGGACTTGTCCAACGTCACCTCGACTGCGGATGCGGTTTCCGATGGCGCATCGTGGCCGATCACCACGGTCTGGTTGATGAAAACCAGAACGACTGCATGGGTGGCAGTGACTGAGGTCGTGGATGCCGCAGGCACCTCAGCGGTCGCCGAGATTCGCTTCTGTAGTGCTCCAGGTATGACGACGTCGTTGGTGAGCGACGTGTAAGTGTTTCGGAAGTCGCCGGTCAGGAGATCCCGCGCCGCAGTGAGCTTCGCCTTCACATTATCGGGAGTGTAGGACAGGAGTTCCACGGTTCCGTCCTTCGCTGCCTGCACTGAGGATTGGGCCGCGCTTTGTGTGACCCGCGCCGTCCGATAGTGGTAAGACAGTAAACCAGCCGTGACAGCAAGTGCCAGCATTACAGCGGGCATAAGTACGAACGCCACTAGCTTTCGGAAACTTTTCGGACACCGCCTAACTTCGACCACTGAAGTCTGCGATCCCGGATCCAGTTCGTTCCCAGTTTCTTCACCGCATTCTCGATCTCCGGGCTCGTCTCGAATATCCGGCGCGCCGTCTGCTGCAGGAGCTTCCGGTACCGTGTGGGCGTAGTCGGCGGCGTCCCCTTCAACGGCGAGACTGTTAGCGGCCGCCGGCTTTCTCCGCTGCCGGATCACGGAACGAAATCCACGTTCGCTACTTTGACTTCGTTATCCACCTTTTGAACGGCGATCCGAATCCTCCAGGTGCGTGGGTCCGACTCCGGCGCCATCGCGCTAGATGTTCGGACGCTCACAGCGACCATTACCTGGGCTGTATCCTTTGTCGCCGACTCTAAGCCCGACGCGGTGACTGTGCCTGTGGTCACAGACTTCGAGTCCTTCACGGCATCGATGAACGGTTTAGATTGCGAAGCGAAGTCGTCGCGGAAGGTTCCGGTCGCGGCGTCCAAGATGCGCTTGACGTCCGCGTCCGCCTGGCGCCAGTCAAGAGTGGTCAGATCGATTGCCCCCTGCCGAGCCGTTTGCTCGAAGATCGCGCGCTGATCGGCTACGCGGTCATTGCGGTTCACCTCGAATCCGAGCCAGCCAACGAGGGCGCCGAGGGCTACTACGATTGCGATTCCCACGTTGATGGCCATGCGGTACACATGCAGCACCGCGCCATCGTCATCCGGTGCGGCCGGAATCGACTCCGCGTCGCTAGGCTCGAGATCGGTCTGTGTGGCCGCGTTCGTCGCGGTGTCACCCTCCACAATTTCGTCGTCGCCGTTCAGCGTCTGATGTTCATCCGCTTCAAGAGGACCGTCCTCTTCGGGGAGTGACGATGCGGATCTCTTCGTAGTGCGGCCGAGCACGCGGTTTCCCCTATCGCATTGGTGGCAGCGAAATGTCCTGCCACGTTCGGTGTTGTGTTGCGTTTGGCGAGAGGTCGGTCGGCAGGTAGGGCTTTCCGTCGAGACCGACGTACCGTTTTACGAAGCCTACTTTGTTCGTGCGTGCGGTCCGTACCGTGAACGGGAACAATCTCGCCTTAGGCGGCACCGAGACCGGCGCCGACAGCAGTGTCTGGCATGGGTGTACGCAGCCCGCGACCGGGTGGTGCAGCATACGGACGAACGTGCGCAGCGTCATCGCGCACGACCGAGAGTTCACGAGCTGGTATCGCCTCCAGCGTCGCATGTAGGACGGTTGCACAGTGGCCATCTCCGCAAGGTGGGTTCAGTTACTACCTGGGCCCGAAGGCCATGACTCAGTAGCGTCGAGTGAACTCAAATTAACCTAGAAGCTCGACCCGAGCAAGCATCGATGCCCAACAAGTAGACGTCTTGACGAGTCGCGACAGCGTTTAAGGGCGGAATGGGCCGCCGTCTATCCGCACCCTTCGTCACTGATTGCACTGATTGTCGGGCGGACGCCTGGGTTTTCAAGCAATCTCCTCATCCCGAGCGGCATCGTCGGTCGTCGGCAAGACGATGCGCGCCGTCCAGCCCGTAACTGCTGCTAACAAACTGGTGTCGACGTTCATACCGCGGTTGGCTACCATACAGATAACGATCGGGAGGTTGAGGACCTAAGTGACAACAATCAGGGTATCTCCAGAAGCTACTTCATCTGCGGCCGAGAGGATTTCGCTCTCCGTTGCCGGGGTGCGCAAGGCCTTCGCCGACGGACTCACACGTGACGTGGGGTGGCGCAAGCGGCAGTTACTGGCTCTTCACGCGCTTGTGGCAGACAACGAGCAGGCGATTTCCGCCGCGCTCGACGAGGATCTCGGCCGTCCGCCGTTCGAAGCCTGGCTCGCCGATGTCGCGAGTGTGTCGGCCGAAGCGACTGACGCCGCAAAGAACGTGGCGAAATGGGCTCGCCGCAAATACCGACGCCTCGAGCTTTCGCAGCTACCAGGTCGCGGATGGATCGAGTACGAGCCCTACGGCACTGTGCTGATCATCGGCGCGTGGAACTTCCCATTCGCGCTAACTCTCGGGCCGGCGGTCGGTGCCATCGCCGCCGGCAACACGATCGTGCTCAAGCCATCCGAATTGGCGCCGGCGTCATCGACCCTCATGGCCGAACTGGTTCCGCATTACCTAGATCCGCGCGCGGTCGCAGTCGTGGAGGGCGACGGCGGAGTCAGCCAGGAGCTCATCCAACAGGGTTTCGACAAGATCTGTTTCACCGGTGGTACCGAGATCGGACGCAAGGTCTACGAAAGCGCGGCCGCCCAACTCACTCCGGTGACCCTCGAACTCGGTGGTAAGAGCCCGGTGATCGTAGCTGCTGATGCCGATCTCGACGTGGCGGCTAAGCGGATCGCGTGGACCAAGCTGATTAATTCGGGCCAGGTCTGCATCGCGCCGGACTATGTGCTGGCCGAAACCAGCATCAAAGACGAGCTGGTGGATCGAATCAGACAGTCCGTCGAAGCGTTCCAGGCCGAATCTGTCGGCGGCAAGCGGATCGTCAACGGGCGTCACTACGACCGGTTGGCGGGCGCGATTGCCGCTACGACTGGCGATGTGGTTATAGGCGGCGGCTGCGACAGGGACGCGTTGGAGATCGAGCCGACCGTTGTCGTCGATCCCGCGTTGGACGAGCCTCTAATGACCGAGGAGATCTTCGGGCCCGTATTGCCTGTCGTTTCCGTTCGTAATCTCGATGAAGCGATCCGCTTCGTCAACGCGCGGCCCAAACCGCTTGCGGCCTATCTGTTCACGCGATCCCGGTCCATCCGCGAGCGGGTGATCCGGGACGTGCCCGCCGGCGGCATGGTGGTGAATCATCTGCTCTTTCACTTCGCCACTACTCGGTTGCCGTTTGGTGGAGTTGGACCGTCTGGGATCGGGGCTTATCACGGCAAGTTCGGTTTCGAGGAATTTAGCCATCGCAAGTCGGTCCTCACCAAAACGACCCGTCCAGATCTGTCCAGGCTGGTCTACCCTCCGTATTCGGACTTGGCTTGGAAACTGGCCCGCAAACTCTTCTGACGCTTCCGCAACGAACACCGATTCTGAGCTGCACAGGTGTTGATAAAACGGCCGCGTTTCCGCACCGTGGCACCGGCAGGTGAGTTTCGGCCCCGGCGCAGCGAATAGGCGAGATGATGACCAACTATGGTATCGACCGCACACGTGGCTTCCAAGAGTGCCGCACTGCGTCCTGTCTGGTGGCAAGCAAGGTTCCGTGATTGAGGCCGGCGATCGGCGATACCGTTCAAAGCATGGACGGCGAATGTGCTTGCGCCCTTGCCATATTCGCATCGCAGGTGATTGACTTAACTGAATTTGAGCGGTATCCGAGAAGTAGCGATCGAAGTGTGAGGGCTCTGGTATTTGAGCGTTCGCCTCTGATCTCAGATCCCGATTGACATCGACCACGACGGAGTGACGACTCCGGTCACGTGACCTTGTCAGCTGGGGTTTCCCATACGTCAAGTCGTGCTGAAGCATTGCGCGACAGCGCATTTAACGAACGACAGAAGGAGTTTATCGATGGCCGTTTTTGTCGATGAGGATGAAGTCTATACCTATCTGGGTGGAATATTCCGGCGTGCAATGGAACAGGACACCCTCGCCAGCAAGCTCGCTGAATCGGGTGTAATACTCCGGATTCACTACACCGACCCTGACGCGAAGATCACCGTGGATATGTCCAACAAACTTGTCGAGACCGGTTCGCACAGTTCGGTCACTCCAAACGTTGAGTTGTTCATGACGGCCGATACCGGCAACCGATTCTGGCTCGGCAAGCTCAATCTGGCGATGGCGATGGCTAAAGGCACGGTCCGCGCGAAAGGACCGGTGCCGAAGTTGATCAAACTGATTCCGCAAGCCAAGAATCTGTTCCCGGAGTACCGATCGATGTTGGACGGCGCCAACAGGCAGGATCTTCTCGACGCGTAGGAGCGGTGCGGCAACAAACTTTTCTGGGGCGTCACTGAAACCAATTGGTCTGACTATCCGATTTTACTTCGAAGCGGTTTTACATTTCAAAGAATCTACTTGTACAGGAGGTCGACGGATGAAAACACGTGCTGCAGTACTTTGGGGCCTGGGACAGAAATGGGAGATCGAGGAGGTCGATCTCGATCCACCCGGGGCGGGTGAGGTTCTAGTTCAACTGGCGGCGACCGGATTGTGCCATTCCGACGAACACCTCGTCACCGGAGATCTCCCGTTCCCTCTCCCAGTTGTCGGCGGCCACGAGGGCGCCGGAACGGTGGTCGAAGTTGGCGCAGGGGTCGATGATATCGCCGAAGGCGACTCGGTAATCCTCACGTTCTTACCGGCCTGCGGCACATGCTCTTACTGCGCGCGCGGTATGGGGAACCTCTGCGACATGGGCGCGGCGCTCATGATGGGTCCGCAGATCGACGGTACGTACAGATTTCACTCGCGCGGCGAGGATGTCGGCCAGATGTGTCTGCTCGGTACGTTCTCCGAATACACGGTGGTTCCGAAGTCGTCAGTGGTCAAGATCGATCAGGGCACCCCCTTGGACAAGGCCGCCTTGATCGGATGTGGCGTAACGACGGGATACGGTTCGGCGGTCCGAACAGGAGAAGTGCGCGCGGGCGATACGGTCGTGGTCGTGGGAGCCGGGGGCATCGGCATGAATGCCATCCAAGGTGCCCGGATCGCCGGCGCCCTCACGATCGTGGCGGTCGATCCGGTCGAATTCAAACGGCAGCAAGCGACGACGTTCGGAGCGACGCACACCGCGACGTCGATGAACGACGCGTGGGATCTCGTTAGTGATATCACCAGAGGCAAGCTCGCCGACGTGTGCGTGCTTACGACGGATGTCGCTGAAGCCGCATACATCAGCGAGGCGTTGGCTCTCGTGGGTAAGCGCGGCCGGGTCGTCGTCACCGCCATCGGGCACCCCGAGGAAACGTCGATGTCGGGATCTCTTCTAGAATTGACACTGTACGAGAAGCAAATTCGAGGCGCACTTTACGGTTCGTCGAACGCGGCGCACGACATTCCCCGCCTGGTCGAACTCTACAACGCCGGATCGCTCAAGTTGGACGAGTTAATCACGCGCGACTACACGCTCGACCAGATCAATCAGGGCTACGAAGACATGCGATCGGGCCGCAACATCCGAGGTCTCGTCAGGTTCTGACGACGGAGCGGACGCCAATGTCGTGGCGCTGTGTTTCGTCTTTGGCACGAATACGGCGGCAGTCGGCTCGGCTTCAGCGCGCGGTGAAATCTGGTCGGCCGCAGGTCGCTTCGAGAAATTGTGGGGCGATCTGACGTGTCACGCTCACAAGCAGACTGGTGAGGACTCTTCGCGGTTGTCGGCCTTCCAATCGCTTGCGTCCGGCGAGTGGTGTTGGTGTACCAGTCGGACATAAATAGCGGTTTTGGCCGCAAGGACACCCGTCGCCGACGGCGATGCGGGGTGGAATGCGAGACCGACTTCGGCTGCCGGGGTACGCTCACCGATACAGGTGATGGTCGGTGCCGGGTGTACGCGTTGATCGTCACCGCCGTGTAATCCGGTTGACACGTCTGCCTTCGTGATCACGTCACAGCCAGCTGTGCCACACATTGCGATGCGGCGGCGGCCAAAGCACAGAGCCCGGCCTGACGCGCTATGCGCGTAGCGTACCTGACTGCGCGCAGATGCCCACCGAACACGTGGGTCCGGTAGTTACGCGCGATGTGGTTCATTAGTTCCCGCTGGCCGAACTTGTTTCCGAAGCGGCCAGGAGTTCGGCGCGGTCGGTGGGAAGACATTTGGTGATGGCCCGTTTAGCAAGCATGAAATCGCGTGGTCGATTGACGCAGTCGGCGGCGATGAGTTCGCCATCACGGAAGTAAAAGCAACTGAATTCTCTATGGCGCGACGGATCGCCGCTGAGCACGACTTCGTCGTATCCGGTGTTCAGACCGGCGATCTGGAGTTTGAGATCGTACTGGTCGGACCAGAACCACGGTAGCGCAGCGATGGCGCTGCGCTTCCCGCAGATGGTCGCCGCGGCGATCTTGGCCTGCTCGCCGGCGCTCGGCACCGATTCCAGCCGAATGCGTGAACCGTATCGGGCCATCACGTGGCTGGTGCAGTCGCCGGCGGCCACGATGTCCGGATCGCTGGTGCGGGCCTGGTCATCGATCACGATGCCATTATCGACGGATAATCCTGCGGCTGAAGCGAGTTCGGTGTTGGGTACCACGCCGACACCGACGATCACCACATCGGCAGGAAGTAATGCGCCGTCCGCCAGCACTACCTCTCGCACGTTGCCGTTGCCGGTGAAGGCTTCGACGAGGGCCTGAGTCCTAATGTCCACGCCCGCGTCGCGGTGGATCCGCGTGAAGAACGCCGACACCTCCGGCGCGATAACCCGTTCAAGTACACGATCCGTCGCCTCCAGCACAGTGACCTGCGGCGAGTTGGTCGAGGCCTTCGAAGTCGTTGGGGTTGATGGCCTTTCGTTGCAAGATTGAGAAGTAGATTTCGACTTGGTTGAGCCAGGATGCGTGGATCGGTAGGTGCACCAGGTCGCGGTCGGCCAGGTGGTGTGCATGCGTTCGATCGAGCGTGTCCCGTTGTGCGATGAGCCGTTGTCCACGACCCAGAACACCCGCCGGGCCGACGCATAGGGTTCGGTGGTCATGACGTGGGCCACCACTTTCTCGAAGAGGTCGATACCGGTCTTGGGGGCGATCTGGCCGAGCACCCGGGCGTGGTGGACGTCGTAGGCGGCGAAATAGGCCAGGGTGCCGCCGCGGCGGTACTCGAATTCCACGCGCCGGGTCCGCCCGGGTGCTGATAGTTGTCCGCGGTGGCGCCGGTGTAGGGCTTGCAGATGGGATTTCTCGTCGGCGCTGATCACGTAGTCGCCGGGTCCGAGGGGTTTGCCGTGCCACGACCGGGCGTACAGGTCGAGTACCCGGGCGGCTTTGATCGCGAAGTCGGGGTCACGCGGGTAAGTCCAGGATCTGTGCTGCCAGGGTTTGATCGCGTCAGCGGCCAGCCAGCGGCGCACCGTAGCCGGCGAGATCGTCTCGGCGATCCCACGACCGATCACCTCGCCGGCTAATTCAGTGCTCGACCACCGCGACAACGGCGCACCGGTCTCGGCGGGCAGCGTGCACGCTAGTGCCTTGACCTCGGCGACCTGCACCGGTGTGAACCGTTCGGCGCCGTCCGCTGCGGGGCAGGTCATCGAGCCCGCCCAGACCTGTCTGGGTGAACCGGCGGCGCCATTTGCGCACCCGTGTCGACGTGCACACCTACCCCGGCGGCGATCGCGGAGTTGGTGGCGCCCTTGCGCTGCCGCGAGTACCATCGGTGCGCGGATCACCTCACGGTGCGCCGTGGTCGCCGACCGGGACCTGGCCTGCAGAACAGACTCGTCCAACGAGCTCAACTCGATGATGAACGCACTGGCTATCGTCATGGTTCCGTTGTCCCGCAATCGCGTTCGCTACCCGGACGCGACACGCCGTCGTCGTTGACATCACCATTCGCCCAGGTGGTCCACGATGAGCAGATGGCGACGATCCCCGACTCGACCAAGGCCTCCTTCCATCAACGGCTGACCGAGCATTCCCGCCGACGGTGGCCGCAACTGCGTGAGATACACCTGCGCTACCGCGCCGGTTTCGCCTACATCGACGGTGTCCTGCCCGACGGAGAAGTGTTGCGACTGTGCCGATTGCGCTACGGCGGCTCAGCACGAAACTGGGGCTTCGCCATCCGTCTTCTGCTGAGCCGCTCATGATTGAGGTGGGCAGAAACGAGTCTTGTAGTCGTCGTGACTGGCCCGGTAGAGCGCCACCCGATACCCCTTCACTTCCTGACTCCAGGATCGCGCTGCCGGGCACGCGGGGTCAACCCCAAGTGCTGACCTGAGAAGTTGGGAACACAGATGGCTGGTGGCTGACCGCTGGGTGCGGTGTGGTCGCGGGCTCGGTGCAAGTCTCCGCAAGGTTGGTAGAGGTGATGGGCAGGACAGCGCCTGAGGCAACGTCGGATCTCCTTGGTGGTGCGCCCTTCGGCGCGACACCGTTCGACGTAGGCCCGTGTGTCTGAGATGAAGCGTCTCACCGACGGCTGCTCCGGCTGTGAGAGATCACGCATTTTGCCCGAGAACGTGACAACAATGCAGAATCGGCCTCGGTCTGACACAACTGACCCTGGCGGGAGTGAAGCCGAGAAAGTCGAGCTTCTCGACCGTTCGGCGACGCTCTGGACTGTCCATCTGACGCGATGGGGCTTCTCGTCGGGCGCTACCGCTCCGGCCGATAGCCGGCCGCTGATTGACGCAGCTCCCAGATCTGGGCTGGGCAAAGAATATCGACTGCGTTACTTACAAGGTAGTTCACCGATTCCTCGTCATTGGGTGTGATCTCATTCCGCACATCGGCGACGACCACACCGTAGGTATCGCCTCGTTGCATAGCATCACAAATTGTGCGTCCATATCCAACTGCATCGTTGTTCGGGAACTGATAGTGGCGTCGAAACGCAACGTTGTACGTGAACTCGATCTCCGGTGCCGGTTTAGCGGCAGCCGGCTGAGCAAACGCCAAAAACGCTAGGGCCGCAAGGACTGCCGCGCCGATCGATCTCTGCACCGTTCCCGTCACCACCGCATCGCCCTTTCACTCGTGATCCTGACTTAGTAGCCTTCGTGACCCGTCCAATTATCCGAACGTGGCCGCTGCATATGCAGCTTGGCTGGACACCCGTCCTGTAGTGTCGGGGCGACAGGCCACCTTCGGGTTCGTCGCGGATGGCTCTTCTGCGCGACGCCGCCCATCACGACGGAAGTCATCGGGAAAGCATACGCCGAATGGCCGGTTGATTCGGCCGTCTCGGCGGGTGTGATGCCGGCAGGGCCGCCTGGACCTAACCCCCGACGAACTTACGACCGCGACTACTAGTCTGCTGTCAGGGCTCCGCACCTGGTAGCCGCGGTACAGACAGGCCTCGTCTTCCCCGAAATGTCTTCCACGAAATCGACCTCCACGGAACGTGCGGTGCACTTCGATGGCTGTACTGGTGGTGAGCATGGCCATGGAGACGGCGCCTCGGGCAGGTTCGGCTCCGGCGAGATGTGCACCGCGGCGTACGGGCTCACGCAGGTCGTGTTCGGACAATCGCGAGGGGCCGTTCCGGATCAGCGTCCGTCGAGCATCACGTGGATGCTCCGGTCGTTGGCCCAGATGGTGACGGTGCGCCGCGCCAGGGCTGCTGTGAACTTCATCTGTTGGTTGCCGGGCAACACCAATCGCGCGCGTGGGGTGAGGTCGGCTTCCCATTCGACAGCGTGAATATCGTTGTCGACCAGACTGTCTGAGTGCACCACCGACGCCGGTGCCGGCACCGGCTGGGGTGGATCACACGATCGACCACTGAAGACGTCAGTGGGTCCACCAGCGTCGGCAGCGCAGCGACGGGTGCGATGGGAGCGGGCCAAAACAGCGTCGCCGGGGCGGCCATGGCCAGTGACTGATGCGGCCGGGGTGTGGTTGAAGCCGTTTACCCACGCGTCGATCGATGCTTGTGCGGTCTCGACGTCGGAGAACGCTCCGGCGGCGTCGAGCAGTTCACGGCACAGGGTCTTGTGCCAGCGTTCGATCTTGCCCGTCCTTGTCGGTGAGCGTGGTTTGGTCAGCCCGGTGGTGATCCCGTTCTCCCGGCAGATCCGTTCGAACAACACTTCGGCGGGATAGGGCTTGGTGAACCTGCCGGTGAACTGTTTCCCGTTGTCGGTCAACACTTCCGACGGAACACCATGACGTGTCATCGCTGCGGTAAGGCTTGGCACACCGCGCGCGCCGAGGGCTTGGTCACCACCGTGGCAATCACCACGAACCGGGAGTGATCGTCGATCCCGGTCACCAACTTGCACTCACCTCCATCGGCCAGAAATACCCCGCCCATGATGTCGAGCTACCACAGCGGCATCGCGCTGCCAGCGCCGGTACTTGCGCTTGTGGTTCTGCTGCTGGGCGGCCACGAAGCCGTGACGTACCAGAACCCGATGCACGCTTGATCGCGAGGGTGAAGACTCAATGTCACGGAGTCCGATCTCATGGGCGATCCGTTGCGGCCCCACCGTGGGTAGGTCCTGCGCAGCTCGCAGATCATCGCCACCATGCCGGGCGCGAGCTCATTCGGCGAGCTATGAGGCCGGCGTGAACCGTCTACCAACCCAGCCAGCCCGCCGACCCGGTACCGGGCGACCCAGGAGTGCACCGATTGGCGCGAGGTTCCAAACTCCCGAGCAACCTGAGCTTTCGGCGCGCATTCAAGAACCTGCAGAACGGCGCGGTATCGGTGTTCGGTCACCCAGTCGCCGGGACTACCCGGCAGCTCATCAGTCACAAAATCAAGATCAAACCAGACCCGTCAAGCAAGTCCTGAACCCGTCAAAGATGTCTAGAACCCATGGCGTCCAACATGTTCTTGAACCTTTCCATTGACAGGGAGGTGACGGGAGGACGGCTCGAAGTGGCTTCATCTGACGGTGATCACGGATCCGGATGGTCTGGATTGGTGATCTCGAAGGTGAGGGTTCGAAAGGGTGCGATCAAAAGTGGAGCAGTTCGTGGCGATCCGCCTGGATCATCGGGTGGAGGGGCTATCGATTAGGGCGCTGGCCGACAAGCACGGTGTGCACCGGAGTGTCAGCTCCGGTTGAATTCTGCGCAGCCTGCTCCGGGGTGGTTTCTAGGGGCGGTCGCAACCCCATTTTGATGATCCCGGGTTCGTGCACCGTGTGTTCACCGCCGATCGGCCAAATCAGTTGTGGCTCATCGATATCACTTAACACGTTACGACCGAGGGCAAGCTACATCTGTGCGGTCAACGGCGTGTTTTCTAATCGTATAGTTGGTTACTCGATCGATTGCCGATGAAATCGCAGTTGGCGGTCAACGCGTTTGCATCTGGCCATCATTCTTCGCAATCCCGTTGCGACAGTGGTTCATTCCGATTGAGCAGCTAATTTCGGTTCCACATCGTCCCAGAACTCCTCCGGATACGCCTTCGCCATGATCGGCATCCTTCCACCGAGAACCCCACGATCCTCAGATATCAGGCGTCAACCGAACCTTCAAGACCCCTCAGACACACGATGGTGTGCATCGAACCCTGGGCGGTTCAAAGACCGATCTGCTTGGCGATGATCTCCTTCATGATCTCGGTGGTGCCGCCGCCGATGCCGAGAATGCGCGAATCGCGGTAGTGGCGTTCGACTTCGGTCTCACGCAGGTAGCCCATACCGCCGTGCAACTGAACGGCGGTATCGACCGCGAGGTTGCATGCGGCGACGGCCGCATTCTTGGCCATTGACACCATACGCACATCGGTGTCGCCCGCAACGATGCGGTCGACGGCGGCACGGGTGTAGGTGCGTGCCACGTCAACGGCGGTAGCCATGTCGACGACCTTGTGGCGAATGACCTGACGGGTTGACAGTGCTCGCCCGAACGTCTCGCGCTTCTTCACCCACTGCAGGGTGAGGTCGAGGCAGCGCTGCGCCGTGGCGTAGCACTGCACCGCAATGAAGGCACGCTCAACTTGAAACTGCTGCATGATCTGGATGAAGCCGCTGTTCTCGGGGCCGACGAGGTTGCCTGCGGGGACACGCACGTCGGCGTAGCCCAGTTCGGCGGTGTCCGAGCACCACCAGCCCATCTTCTTCAGCTTGGTCGACACGGTGAATCCGGGTGTGTCGCGCTCGACGACGAGCAGCGAAATTCCGCCTGCGCCAGGGCCGCCGGTGCGCACGGCCGTCGTCACGAAGTCGGCGCGCACCGCCGATGTGATGAACATCTTCGCTCCGTTGACGACGTAATGATCGCCGTCGCGAACTGCGGTCGTGCGGATCCCCGCGACGTCGGAACCGGTGTCGGGTTCGGTCACGCCGAGGCTGCCGATCTTCTCGCCGGCGAGAGTGGGCGCGACGAACCGGCGGACCTGGTCCGGATCTCGGTGGGCGGCCATGTGCGGCAAGGCGATGTTGTGTGTCAACAGGCTCGCCAGCACCCCCGACGAGCCGCCGGCCTCCATCACGCCCTCGGTGAGAAGGACGAGGTCGCGCAGGTCGCCGCCGGCGCCGCCGACTTCTTCGGCGAAGCCGATACCGAGCAGGCCCGCCTTAGCCGCGCTGCGGTGCAATTCGCGTGGTAGTTCTCCGGCCTCCTCCCATTCGGTGACGTACGGGGCGATCTCCTTGTGTGTGAAGGCCTGCGCGAGATCGGTCAGGGCGCGGCGCTCAGGGGTCTCCCACGGGCTGACCACCGCGGTGCCCGACTGCTCGTCCAACTGGGTCATCGTGATGCTCCTCCTGCTCGACCCGAGGCATGTTCTGCCACGGTTGTCACCCGACGTTAATTGTGGCTAACATTACCGCGTAAGCAGATCGGCGTCGATGCTCGCTCGGAGGAATACCTTGGTTCACGTCCTACCCGATCACGTCGATGCAACGGCGCCCGGCTACCTCGAGAACCGCGACGGCCTGAGCGCTCAACTCGACGCCATCGCGGAGCAGCTGGCGCAGGCCAATGCCGGTGGCGGACCGAAGTACGTTGCGCGGCATCGTAAACGGGGCAAGTTGCTCGTCCGAGAACGCATTGAACTCCTGCTCGATCCCGACACGGCGTTCCTGGAACTGTGCCCCTTCGCCGCATGGGGCACCCGGTTCCCCGTCGGAGGCAGTGTGGTGGTCGGCATCGGCATCGTCGAGGGAATCGAGTCGATGATCATCGCTCACGACCCCACTGTTCGTGGGGGCGCATCGAACCCGTACACGTTCCGAAAAGTGTTCCGCGGCATGGCTATCGCGCGGGAGAACCGACTGCCCATCATCAACATCGTCGAGTCCGGCGGTGCCGACCTGCCCACACAAGCGGAGATCTTCGTGCCCGGCGGGCAGCTGTTCCACGACCTGACACAGCACAGCGCAGCAGGGTTGCCGACCGTGGCGTTGGTCTTCGGTAATTCGACCGCTGGCGGTGCCTACATCCCTGGCATGTGCGACTACGTCGTGATGGTGCGCAATCGCTCCAAGGTGTTCCTCGGCGGTCCGCCGTTGGTGAAGATGGCCACCGGAGAGGTCTCCGACGACGAATCGCTCGGCGGCGCCGATATGCACGCGCGCACTTCGGGGTTGGCCGATTTCATGGCCGAGGACGAGCAGGATGCGATCCGCATCGGCCGGCGCATCATGGCGCGGCTCAACTGGCGGAAGTGTGGCACCGGGCCCACATTGCCGCCGCACCCGCCGGTGTACGACCCCGATCAGCTGCTCGGCATCGCGTCGGTTGATCCGAAGGTTCCCTTCGACCCCCGCGACGTCATCGCCCGAGTGGTCGACGGATCGGCCTTCGACGAGTTCAAACCGCTGTACGGCACGTCGCTGGTCACCGGCTGGGCCTCGATCCACGGCTTTCCGGTCGGGATCCTCGCCAATGCGCGGGGCATCTTGTTCAGTGAGGAGGCCGAGAAGGGCTCGCAGTTCATTCAGCTGGCGAATCAGATCGACACGCCCCTGATCTTCCTGCAGAACACAACCGGATTCATGGTCGGCGCCGAGTACGAGCAGGGAGGCATCATCAAAGACGGCGCGAAGATGATCAACGCCGTGTCGAATAGCGCTGTCCCGCACGTGACCATCACCATGGGTGCGTCGTACGGTGCCGGGAACTACGGCATGTGCGGTCGGTCGTACTCGCCGCGGTTCCTGTTCGCCTGGCCCAACTCGAAGTCGGCGGTCATGGGTCCGGCGCAACTGGCCGGAGTGCTGTCCATCGTGGCGCGCGAGTCCGCCGCCGACCGCGGGCTGCCCTTCGACGAGGACGCCGACGCCCAGATGCGCACCGCGGTCGAGGAACAAATCGAGCGGGAATCCGTCGCCCTGGCCAACAGCGGTCGCCTCTATGACGACGGAATCATCGATCCTCGCGACACGCGGACGGTTCTCGGTTTCTGTCTGTCGGTCATCCACAACGGCGAAGTTCGTGGCCAGCGCGGCTACGGCGTCTTCCGGATGTGATGACGATGCCCAAGATCTCCAAGGTACTGGTGGCCAACCGTGGTGAAATCGCACGGCGAGTGTTCCGCACTTGCCGCGACCTCGGGATCGCCACGGTGGCCGTCTATTCCGACGCAGACGCCGACGCGTGGCATGTCGCCGACGCGGACGAGGCGGTGCGCCTCCCCGGCTCGTCCCCCGCCGAGACCTACCTCGACATGCGACGGATCATCGCCGCGGCCTCGCTCACCGGCGCCGACGCCGTTCACCCCGGTTACGGCTTCCTGTCCGAGAACGCCGCGTTCGCGCGGGCCTGTGCCGCGGCCGGCCTGGTCTTCGTCGGCCCACCGGCCGAGGCGATCGACGCAATGGGCTCGAAGTTAGCGGCCAAGAAGATGATCTCCGACGCAGGCGTTCCCGTACTCCCCGGTGGCGACACGACGGGGTTGTCTGCCGAACACCTCGCGAAGTTGGCGTCCGACGTCGGCTACCCGGTTCTGGTGAAGGCCAGCGCTGGTGGCGGCGGCCGGGGTATGCGCGTGGTCACCTCGCCGGATGAACTCGAGGAGGCGGTGGCCTCCGCCTCGCGTGAGGCTGCTGCCGCGTTCGCCGACGGCACCGTCTTCCTCGAGCGATACATCCAGCGCCCGCGACACGTCGAGATCCAGGTCATGGCCGACACGCACGGAAACGTCGTCTCTCTGTTCGAGCGCGAGTGCTCCGTGCAGCGTCGACACCAGAAAGTCATCGAAGAAGCGCCGTCCCCGGTCGTCGACGAGGAGTTGCGTGCACGGATGAGCGAGGCCGCCGTCGCTGCCGCGCGCGCGGTCGGGTACGTAGGCGCCGGCACGGTTGAGTTCGTCTACGACGTGGGCCGGGACGGCATGGGCGGCTCCTTCGCCTTCCTCGAGATGAACACCCGGCTGCAGGTCGAGCACCCCGTCACGGAGCTGATCACGGGCCTCGACCTGGTGCGGGCCCAGCTGCTGGTTGCGATGGGCCGCCCTCTGCCCGACGAGATGCACAACCCGCGAATTCGCGGTCACGCGATCGAGGCCCGTTTGTGCGCCGAGGATCCAACCGACGACTACCGGCCCTGCACGGGCACCCTGCGCACCATGGATGTTCCAGCGCTTACCGGCGTGCGGGTCGATTCGGGATTCCGCGCCGGTTCAGTCGTCGGTCACCACTACGATTCGCTGCTCGCCAAGGTCATCGCGTGGGCACCAACGCGCGACGAGGCCCTCTCCAGTCTCTCGGCGGCGCTGGCCGGCGCCCGTATTCACGGCGTCACCACCAATCGCGACCTGTTGGTGCGAACCCTGCGCCACGACGAGTTCGCCGGGTGCGGCACCGACACCGGATTCCTGCAACGACACGACGTGGCCGAACTCGGCGCGCCCCTGGCTGACTCACACGCCGAGAGTCTGCACGCCATCGCGGCGACCGTGGCCGGTGTGGCCGCTCGGCGTGCCGTCGCGCCCCTGCAAGCGTCACTGCCCGCCGGTTGGCGCAACAACCCCTCGCAAGCGCAGACCACAACCTGGCAAACGCAAACCGGGCGCGACATACGCATCGGATACACCCTGCATCCGACGGGAACGTCGTTGAGCGTCGATCACCAACCGTCGGCCGACCTCGCGGTCGTGGTGGGGAGCACCGAATCCGTCGTGTTGAGCGTGGGCGGAGTGCGCCGAACGTTCCACGTGCTCATCGACGGCGATCTCGCCCATGTCGACTCGGTCCTGGGCTATACCGCCTTACGAGTGGTGCCGCGCTTCGTCGACCCGAGCACGTTGACCCCGCCGGGTTCCCTCACGGCACCGATGCCCGGCTCGGTGGTCCGACTACCAATCGCCGAGGGCGAGACGGTGTCAGCCGGACAGACGCTCGTCGTCCTCGAGGCGATGAAGATGGAGCACACCGTCGCCAGCCCGATCGACGGCGTGTTGAGCGCCCTGCCGGTCGAGGTCGGCCAGCAGGTTTCCACCGGCGATGTACTCGCCGTGGTCGAGGCGGTGGACGGCGGCGAGGCGGCCTGCGCCATACAGCCCTAGGTAAAGCCAGCGCGCTGCCGACCGGCCGCGTGCTACCGCACGACGTCAGGAATGTCATGGAATTACACGAGACTGAGGAACGCCAAGACCTGCGCAAGGCGGTCGCCGAGATGGCCAAGGACTTCGGCCACAAGTACTACCTCGAGAAGTCACTCGCCGGCGAGAAGACCACCGAACTGTGGCGGGCCGTAGGCAAGCAGGGCTTCCTCGGCGTGAACCTGTCCGAGGAGTACGGCGGCGGCGGCGGCGGCATCTACGACATGCAGATCGTCGGTGAGGAACTCGCCGCGGCCGGATGCCCGCTGCTGATGACCGTCGTTTCGCCGACCATTTGCGGCACCATCATTCAGGCCTTCGGCAGTGAGGAACTCAAGCAACGATGGCTGCCCGGCATCGCGAGCGGCGAAACGATCATGGCCTTCGCGATCACCGAGCCGGATGCGGGCTCGAACTCGCACAACATCTCCACGACCGCCAAACGCGACGGTGACGACTGGGTCGTCAACGGCACCAAGTACTACATCTCCGGCGTCGACGAGGCCGAAGCCATTCTGGTCGTCACCCGGACGTCCACCAACGACCGTGGTCGCGGCCTTTTGAGCCTGCTCGTCGTGCCCACCGATGCACCTGGATTGACCAAGTCCCTCATCCCGGTGCAGGCCGTCACTCCGGAGAAGCAATTCACCCTATTCTTCGATAACGTTCGTGTGCCAGCCGCCAACCTGATCGGCGCAGAGAACGAAGGGCTGCGCCAGGTCTTCATGGGCTTGAACCCTGAGCGGATCATGGGCGCAGCACTAGGCAACGGCATCGGCCTTTACGCGCTCGACAAAGCCGCCAACTACGCACGTGAGCGGCACGTATGGGGAGCGCCAATTGGCTCGCACCAGGGTGTATCGCACCCGCTCGCCCACGCCAAGATCCAGGTCGAACTGGCGCGCTTGATGACCCAGCGCGCCGCCTCCCTGCACGACGCAGGCGACCCCGGGTCGGGTGAGGCGTCCAACATGGCGAAGTACGCCGCGGCCGAGGCAGGCATCCTGGCGCTCGACCAGGCGATTCAGACCCACGGCGGCAACGGCATGGCCACCGAGTACGGCCTCGCCACGCTCTGGGGCCCGGCCCGACTCATGCGCACCGCCCCCATCAGCCGCGAGATGATCCTCAATTTCGTGGCGCAGCACAGCCTGCGTCTTCCAGCGTCCTACTGAGCCGGCGGAAACGGAAAGAGATCACATGCAACGCGGCATCGGTCATTGGGTCACCCGGCGTTCCTTCCTCAACGCCGGGCGTACCGCGCTGATCAGCAACGGCGAGCACATCACCTACGCCGACTTGGATCGGCGCACCAACCAGCTCGCCGCCGCCTTGATCGCGCTCGGCGTGCGAAAAGGCGACAGGGTCGCAGTGCTGCTGGTCAATTCGGCCGAGTTCATCGAGGTGCTGCTGGGCTGCGCCAAGATCGGCGCTATCACCGTACCGCTCAACGTGCGGCTTGCTGCACCCGAGATCGGGTACATCCTGGCCGACTCCGGGGCCGACGTCCTCATCTTCCACGAGCCGTTGGCCGCACAAGCCACGACAGCCGTCACCGAATCCGGAGCCCGCGTGCGCCATATCGTGCGCGCCGGTGGGGTGCCGGCGACGGGTGAGCTCAGTTACGACGACCTCGTCTCAGGCGGAACGCTCGACGCGATTAACGGCGATGTCGAGGGCCGCGACCCGGCGTTCATCATGTATACGTCGGGGACGACCGGCCGACCCAAGGGCGCGATCCTCACCCACGACAACCTGCTGTGGAACGCGATCAACGTCCTCGGCACCGATATCGGCGTGCGGGGCGACGACGTCACGGCCGCGGTGGCGCCGATGTTCCACATCGGTGGCTTGGGTGTGCACACACTGCCGCTGCTCTACGTCGGCGGCACCAGCGTCATCATGCCCGCCTTCGACCCGCGAGCAACGCTGCAAGCGATGGCCGACCACCAAGTAACGATTCAGTTCATGGTGCCGGCCATGTGGGCCGCGCTCATGAAGGTGCCCGACTTCGACTCCTTCGACCTGTCCGCGCTGCGTTTCGCTATGGGCGGCGGGTCACCCGTTCCCCTGACGGTGATCGATTTCATGCGCGAGCGTGGTGTGCCCTTCACCGAGGGCTTCGGCATGACCGAGACCGCCCCGTTGGTGACCGTCCTGGACGCCGAGAACACCAGCACTCGGGCGGGGTCGATTGGCCGCGTGGCGATGCACGTCGACGCTCGCATCGTCGACGACCACGATCGCGAAGTCGCGATCGACACTGTGGGTGAGTTGATTGTGCGTGGCCCCAACGTGTTTACAGGCTACTGGATGAAGCCCGAGGCGAGCGCTGAGGCGTTCCGCGGAGGCTGGTTCCACACGGGCGACCTCGGACGCATGGACGCCGAGGGATACATCACCCTCGTCGACCGCAAGAAGGACATGATCATCTCCGGCGGCGAGAACGTCTACCCGATCGAGGTCGAGCAGGTTCTGTTCCGTCACCCGGCGGTACTCGACGCCGCTGTGATCGGAGGCGCGGACGCGAAGTGGGGGGAACGCGTCGTCGCGGTCGTCGTCGCCCAACCCGCGGTGGAAGCGCCGAGCGCCCAAGAGATAGTGGACTGGTGTCGTGAGCGGCTGGCACATTTCAAGTGCCCGCGCGACGTGCACTTCGTCGACGAACTGCCACGCAACGCCACCGGCAAGCTGCTCAAGACCGAGCTGCGTACGCAGTTCACAGGCATCGAGGCCGGAGTCGTTCTGCGCTGAGTGGCCTGCGCAGCGCCTCGCGGGTTCGGGGCAGGGTCTCTCAATCGACGTGCTGATGCGAGAATTTGGCAACAACGGCCGAGTTCAGCAGTTGCGTTGTCCTTTTCGAAGACGGTGCGGTGGGTGTCGACGCAGGAAACCCGGGCGTCGATAGGACTATCGTTCTGCGGAGCACTCCACACGTAATGATCGCGACGAACTGATAGGAGGCACGAACGCGTCTGGCTTGCGCCGCAAATTGCTTCTTGAGGCCGCCGCCGACCTGTTCGCGCGCCAAGGCTTCCACTCGGTGGGTATTGATGACATCGGTGCCGCAGCGGGGGTGAGCGGGCCAGCGGCCACTTCCAGAATAAGGATGCAATCCTGCGCGAACTGTGCGACTCCGCAATGACTGAGCTGTTAGCCGGCGCGCGACGCGCCACGACGGCCAAGACGCCGTCGGAGGTCCTGCGCACCCTGGTCGAGCTGCATGCGGCTTTCGGCGCTCGGCACCGTGGCCTGCTGGCCGTCTACGCCCGCGGGCACCGCTCACTATCGCCGCTTGCCACCCGTGCCCTTCGGGTGCCGACAGCGCAGCTACGAGGCCATCTGGGTCGACGCGCTGGTACTGGCGCGCGACGATCTGGACGACGTACGCGCACAGGGCCTAGTTGTCGCCGTGCTGTCTTTGCTGAACGCGGCCGCGCACATGCCCGCGTCGCTGGACGACGCGACAGTCGAGGCAATGCTGAACAGCGCGGCAGCTGCCGCGCTGTTCAGCGCGAGCAATGACCGGTTACGCTCGACGGCCGGCTGAGATTGCTCAGGTGTTGAAGCCGCCCCCGCAGATCAAGACCTGGCCGCTGATGTAGTCCGACTCGGGAAAGCACAGGAGGTAGACGGCACCCGCGCCGTCGGCTGGCGTTCCGGCCCTACCAAGTGGGATGGCGCATTCCATGGTCGCGAGAAGATCGGGGTTGACGCCGACCGCTAGTTCGCGACCCTGGATGTCGATCGTCCCGTCGCCACCGGCGGGAGCCTCGGTAAGGCGGGTGCGGATGAGCCCGAACGCGACCGCGTCGAGCGTCACGTTATAGCGGCCCCACTCCTTCGACATGGCCTTCGTGAGCCCGAGGACGCCGGCCTTTCCCGAGGAGTAGTTCGCCTGACCGGCGTTGCCCCCTGTACCCGCGATCGAGGAGATGTTGACGACCTTGCGGCACGCGACGTCACCGGCCTCGCTCGTTCTTCACCGCCGCGCTGATCACCGGCTGGGCCGCGCGCAAGGTCCGGAACGGCGCTTTCAGGTGCACGTCGAGGATCGCATCCCACTGTTCGTCGCTCATCTTCTGCACCACCGAGTCCCAGCTGTAGCCGGCATTGTTGACGATGATGTCCACTCCGCCGTACTCATCGACGGCCGTCTGCACGAAACGTTCGGCGAAACCGTCCTCGGTGACACTGCCCGCGCACACGACCGCAGTGCCACCGGCAGCTTCGATCGCAGCCACCGTCTCCTTCGCCGGCCCGGCGTCGAGGTCGTTCACGACCACCTTGGCGCCGTCGCCTGCCAGCTTCTTGGCGATGGCACGTCCGATGCCGCGCCCCGACCCGGAGACGAGCGCGATCTTGCCGTCCAGCTTTCCCATGCTGGGTTCGACGTTTTCTTCGTGGGTACCACCGGCGTCGTGCCGGGCGTTCAGCGTGCGTCGAGCAGCGATTCGGGAATGTCCACCACGCGGGACCGCACGTACTCCCCGAATCCCTTGGCTTGCGCGTCCGGCCGGGTCGATGATGCGACACCATCGCCGAGCAGGCCGAACACCACCACGTTGAGGGCGCGCAGGTTCGGCAGCTCGAAGCGCTCGATTCGCAGGTTCGCCGCTTCTGGCCCGAGCAGCGTGCGCAGACGCTCGACGCTGAGATACTCCCGTGCCCAGGCGTAGCCGCGGTCGTCGCGGGCCCACAGTCCTAGGTTCGCGTTGCCGCCCTTGTCCCCGGACCGCGCGCCGAGGACACTCCCGAGTGGCGCACGCCGCGTCGGCCCGGTGGGTGCGGGTGGAGTGGCGGGCGCGGCGGGCACAGCCGAAGGCGCTACGCCGGTGGGCGGGTCGGCGATCGCGTGCCGATTTCCAGCAGCATCGACGAGGACGTGCGTCAGGGCCGTGCGCGGCACGAGTGCCGGTCGGTAGATGCCGAACGCGGTCTCCGAGGACGGCGGCGTGGTCGTGTGAAAGCCAGCGAAACCGGCCAGTGCGATCTCCATGATTCCGCCGGAGAACGCCCGGCCGACCTTGCGCGGGTCCGCGTCCTTGACCGTGACACGCAGGTGCGCGCACGCCTGCTCGTTCGTCGGTGCATCGGCGACGTCGAAACGCAGCAGCCGCACATCGACTTCGTCGAAGGCGTCGCGTCCGCCGAGAACGTCGAAAAGCTGCTGTTCGGCGAAGGCCGCCTTCTCCTCGATGTCGAGGCCGGTGAGCACCATGGTCATCGAGTTACGGAATCCGCCCAGCTCGTTCAGCGCGACTTTGAGCGTGTCGGGTGGGTGGCTGCCTTTGGTGCCGCTGATGGCGACACGGTGCTCACCCCGTTGGCTCAGGCGGATGGTGTCGAAGTGGGTCACGACGTCGGGGCCGAGATAGGCCGGTTCGGCGATCTCGGCGATCGGAAACCCCGGATAGCGGCGGTCGGTGACCTCGCCCAGGAACGCGTAGTTGCCACCTGTCGCCTGCGGGCCACACTCGATCACGTGCCCGGCGACCACGGCACCCGCGAGCCGATCCCAGTCACCTGGTGCCCAGCTGTGCCACCAGGCGGCAGGACCGACCACCAGTGAGGCGTCAGTGACGCGGCCAGTCACGACGACGTCGGCGCCCGAGCGCAGCGCCTCGGTGATGCCCCAGGCGCCGAGGTAGGCGTTGGCCGACACCGGTTTGGTCTCGCCGACGGGCGGCGTGATCGCGTCGAGGCTGCCGCGCAGGTCGTCGCCCTCGACGTGTGCGACGCGCGCGGTGAGGCCGAGACGTGCGGCCAGCTCCCGCAACGCGGTGGCCAGGCCAGCGGGATTCAGCCCGCCCGCGTTCGCGACGACCTTGATGCGACGGTCCAGGCAGGTGCCCAGCACCTGTTCCATCTGGGTGAGGAACGTGCGAGCGTATCCGCCGTTCGGGTCCTTGGCCTGGGCCTTGGCCAAGATGAGCATGGTCAGTTCGGCCAGGTAATCTCCGCACAGAACGTCGATCGGGCCGCCCTCGACCATCTCTCGGGCCGCGGCCATGCGGTCGCCGTAGAAGCCGGAACAGTTGCCGATGCGGATCGGGCCGCTCACCGCGACACCCCTGCGAACTGGCCTGCGGAGCGCCCTCCGCCAGGGGGCCCGGCGAAGGCCTGCGCGATGGAGAGCCATTGATCGGCGATGGAACCGTCGGCGATCAGGGACATGTCATCGCGGTGGCGGCGCTGAGTCACCAACAGGCAGAAGTCCAGTGCGGGTCCGCGCACCCGATCGTGGGCGTCAGCCGGCCCCCACGTCCAGACGGTGCCGTCAGGGGCTGCCAGCTCGACGCGTATCGGGTCGGTGAGGGGATCCAGACCGTTGGCCAGGTAGCTGAACGCGCGCGCACCCACCCCGATGTGGGCCACGTGCCGCAGCCGTGCCGTGACCTCCCTAGTCGCGCCGAGCGCGTCGGCGACGTCCTGGCCGTGCGCCCAGGTTTCCATCAGCCGCGCGGTGAGCGACGAGACCGCGCTCATCGGCGGGCCGAACCACGGCAGGCGCGTCGCCGGTTCGATGCCTGCGAAAGTGCTGACCAGTGCGGCACGCGACGCGTCGAACCAGGCGAGGACGTCCGCTGCCGGCATGAATTGGTAGCGCGCCGCGATGACGTCGGGAGAGATGCTGTCGTCGGCCATCATCGGGAGGTACTCAGTGCTGAAACCCTCGGGGTCGATCGCCGAGCGCACCGCCACGTCGTCGAAGAAGGCCAGATGACTGATCTGGTCGCGGATGGTCCACCCAACGGCCGGAGTCGGCGCGTCCCAGCCCTGCAGACCTTCGGGCAGCGGCGCGACCAACTCGCGTATGGCGGCCGTCTCCGCTTCGATGTCGGTGATAACCGACTGCATGGTCACCGCCATGTCAGCGTCCCTTCCATTGTGGTGCGCGCTTCTCTCGGAACGCGGTCGGGCCCTCCTGCGCATCGTCGCTCAGGTAGACCGGCTCCCAGATCTCGTCTGCCAGGTCGTAGGCCGCAGCGAGGTGATGCTGTGCCGAGAGGTACACGGTCCGCTTGGATGCGAGCACCGACAGCGGAGCGTTCGCGGCGATCCCAAGTGCCAACTGCTGAGCACGCTCACACAACTGCTCGGCCGGTACCACCTCATTGACCAGGCCGACCTGGTGGGCGCGTTCGGCGGTGATCGGGTCGCCGGTCAGCAGTATCTGCATGGCGATGCGGGGCGGCACCAGCCACGACAGGGGCGCCGCCCAGGGCGACCCGCGGCCCACTTTGACCTCGCTGACCGCGAACGTGGCGTGTTCGGCGGCCACCACCAGGTCGCACTGTTGTGCGAGCAGGAAGCCGCCGGCGAACGCGATACCGTTGACCGCCGCGATCGTCGGCTTCTCGACGTCGATGTTGCGGCCGAACTGCGGAGCGAAGTCCTTCGGCGGCACTCTGAGCGCGTTGTGCGCCATCTCCTTCAGGTCGCCGCCCGCGCAGAACGCCTTCTCACCCGCGCCCGTGAGGACGAGCACCTTCGCCGCGTCGTCGTCGTTGAAGCGGCGCACCGCGTCGAACAGACCTGTGCGTACGGCATTGTTGAGCGCGTTGCGCGCCTCGGGACGGTCAATCGTCACCCAAGCCACCCCGTCGACGACCTCGTAGCGAATCGGTTGCTCGCCCACTGGTCCTCCGCTTCTCTTAACGTTGCTGCGGACGCGTTCGGTGGTTCACGTCGGCGCCGCATCGGATTCGGCGCTCAGTTCGACGGTGGCTTCGCTGGGCACGCAGGGGCCGTCCTCGCTGGAGACCACCAACTCGAGGTCGACAAGGCACCGCCCCCCGTCCTCCCGTTTGCCGACGACCTTCCCGCTCAGGATTGCGGTTTGGCCGGGATAGATCGACCGGATCATCGAGATCGTGCGACGCCGGATCAGAGCGTCGGGACCGGCCCACTCGTTGAGGCCGCGGTCGACGAAACCGTGAAAGAAGAGGGTCGACAGGTAAATCGTGCGCTGGCCCTGACTTCGGGCGTATTCGGGGTTGTGGTGGCCGGGGAACCAGTCCCACGTCGAGGCCGCGTTCATGCAGATCCGCTTGTAGGTCACCTCGATGGACACCGCGGGCAGCGAGTCGCCGACGGAGACGTCGTCGAACCGCAAGGCGGGACGCGCGGCCGCTCCCGCATCGCTCGAGGTCACGACGGCTCCCCCACTGCGTCGGTGTCGTATCGGAACAGCACGTTGGTGTTGCGCCCGATGATCTCGCCGTGCTGATCGGAGAAGGTGCTCACCGTCGTGATGAAAACGCCGATTCCTACCCGCGTTGTCTTCGGTTCGGAGATCGAGGCCACCTCCTCCACGATCGAGACGTGATCGCCGACGCGGGGCCGTCGTTCGAATTCCGTCGTCGTCGAGGCGTTGATGATGTGGTGGCCGGGCAACGGCACGCTGAGCGCCAGCAGCATGTCCGTGCGCGTGAGATGCTCCGGCACCCACTGCGGCGCGAAGCCGAGGGTCATCAGCAGCCCTGGCGGGCAGTCTTCCCCCTCCCAGTAGCTGGGGTTGGCATCTTCGACGAGCGAGCAGTAGTACAGCACCATCGAGCGGTCGATCGGGAACCATGCACGTCGCGGTTCCGTGCGATGACCGACCCATGCCCGGCCCTCTTCGACGGTCCCGAACGTCATGCCCAGGCCGGTGACGTCGGTCGTCGGCGCGCTCACAAGCCCACCACCACAACGGCGTTCGCCCGTATCGCGGTGTCGCCGGTCTGGCGCGTGACGTCGAGTTCGACGTCCGCTAACTGCTGGCCTTGGGCTTCTCGCACGCCGGTCACCTTGCCGGCGAAGGTGAGCACGTCGCCGGGCCACACCTGCCCGGTGAAACGGATCCGGAACGATCGGATGTTAGCCAGTCCCACCCAGTCAGTCAGCCGTTGGGCCAGCATGCCGCCGTGCAGCAGTCCCATGCCGAACACTCCGGGCATGCCGGCGGCACGGGCGAACTCCTCGTCGTGGTGGATCGGGTTGAAGTCGCCGCCGGCACCGGCGTAGCGGACGATGTGTGAGCGCGTCAGCGGACCGAATCGTGAGGTCGGAAGCTCGTCGCCGTCGGCCAACGCCACCGGCATGGAGGGCATGGACGTCGTCACTGGGAGGCTCCCGTCTCGATCAGCACGTCGGTCTGGCGTACGACGAGTTCGTCGCGCTGATTGGTGAAGTCGGTCTCGATCGTGATCATCGTCATGGTGCCGCCGCGCTTGCCTTCGCGACGGGTCACATCCGAGACTCTGCGTGTCTCGGTGAGCTCGTCGCCGACGAGTACCGGCTCGAAGTACTCCCAACGACACTCGCCGTGCAGCACGCGTCGGAGATCGAGGCCGAGGGCGGCGATCATGTCATCGTCTGTGCGCCAGTGGGCAGAGGAGACGACGAAGGTCGCGGGCGCGGGGATCGCGCCGAAGCCGGCGGTGCGCGCGGCCGCGGCATCCTGATACACCGGGTCGTGGTCGTCGAGGGACAGCGCGAACTCGCGCACTTTGGAACGGTCGACCGGGAACTTGGTGGTGCCCAGGTGCGTCCCTATGAGCGAGGGGTCAGCCATTGTGTTCGCCTTTCCCGCCGGCGATGGCCGGCGCGCAATCGCGGATCAGGCTGCCGAGGTTCTCGGCGATCCGTTCGGGTGCGAGCCCGATCGAGGGTGAGTAGAGAATGATGTGGTCCAACACGCCTTCGTACCGGCGCAACCCGTCGCGCACCTCGGCTGCGGTGCCGGCGACGGCCATCGCGTCGATCATGTCGTCTGTGACGGCGGCGAACATGGCGGGCAGGTCGCGCTGTGCGAACGCCTCGCGGATCGCCGCCCCCTGCCTAGCGAAGCCGCTCACGTCAAGCACGTGCTGGTAGCTTTTCACGGACGAGTAGAACGCGATCTGCTGCGCGGCCTCACGACGTGCGATCTGAGCGTCGTCGTGCACCGAGCAGATGACCATGGAGACGATCTCCACGTCGGCGGGATCGCGTCCGGCGCGTTCGGCACCGCGGATGACAGCGGGGCGGGCGACCTCCTCGACGTAGGCCGTGGTGAATAGCGGATGACCGGCCAAGCCGTCGGCGACGCGTCCGGCCACCTCGCACATCCGCGGACGCACGCCCGCAGTGATGATCGGGATCGCTCGCTTCGGCGGCGTGAGGTCTCCCGTGGGAACAAGGTTGAGCCGGTAGAAGCGCCCCTCGTGGTTCACTGGGCCTTCGTGCAGGTTCCAGATCCGTCGGATCAGCGGGACCAGCTCCTCCATGCGCACGGCGGGTGACGAGGTGTCCGCGACACCATGCCAGTCGCTCATCATGCGGCGTGTGCCGTTACCGAGGCCGAGGACAACACGCCCGTCTGAAAGCTCGTCGAGGTCGCGCGCTTCGGTGGCCAGCACCATTGGACTACGCCCAACGCCGTACAGGATCGACGACCCCAGGCGGCAGTGCCGTGTTCGCGCGGCCATCGCGGCCATCGAGATAGAGCCGGAGCGCGAGTAGAACTCGGATGCCCAGGCGGCGTCGAATCCGGCGCGGTCGGCGGCCACGGCTGTATCGACGAGGGTCGCCAACTCCGCGCCGAGCACGGAGACGCCGTACGTACTCAAGACGCCGCCGGCCGGAATCGCACCAGCCCTAGGTCCTCGCTCACGCGCTCGAACACTGCGCGCACTCGCGCGCCGATGACGACGTCGTCGGGTGCCACGCCCTCGAGACTTGCCAACAACTGCGGCCCCTCGTCGAGTCGGACGAGCACGACCACGTACGGCTCGCTCCGCGGAAACGAATCCCACGGACGGCGGTACACCGGCGCGAAACTGATGATCTCGCCGGTGCCCGCCGCAGTCTCCCAGGCCAACTCGGCTTCATAGCAGACCGGACACACCAGCCGCGGGTACAGGAACGGGTGACCGTTCGCGCACCGCTGGAAGACAAGTACCCCGCAGGCCGCCGCGGCGAAATAGCGTCGGTTGACGTCGGTCAGCGGCGGCAATGCCTCCGGATCGTGCAGACCGTCGAGGAAACTCGAAACCGTGGTCATGACGCCCCCTCCATCACCATGCTGACGTGACTGCACAGCATCGAGCCGTAGCTGTGTACGAACGCAGTATCCGCGCCGAGCACCTGACGGCCCTCGGCGCGACCGGACAACTGCCAGTAACCCTCAAGGATCTGCGAAATGCCAGAGGAGGTCCCGGTGTGCCCGAACCGGATCAGACCCCCGTCGGTGTTCACCGGCAGGTCGCCGCCCGGATCGGCGCGCCCGTCACGGTAGAAACCGCCCGCCCCGCCGGGCTTCACGAAGCCCGCCTCCTCCAGGATCATCGCCGGGTTGGAGGCGAAGGCGTCGTAGAGCAGAGCGATGTCGACGTCGGCCGGCGCCCGTCCGGAGCGCTCGAACGCCATCGGACCCGACCTAGCGGCCCCGGTGCGACCCGGCCGGGCCAACGACGTCAGGAAGCCGTGAGTGTGGCCCTCTCCAAAGCCCAAAACATGGACGGGCCGGTGCTTGCCCTCGCGGGCTCGACGGGCAGAGCCCAGCACCAGCGCGCCACCACCCTCGCAGGGAATCGAACAGTGGTAGAAGTGAAACGGTCCTGCGATCGGCCGGGACGACATCACGTCGTCGACGCTGAGGCGCTCAGCGTCATGAGCGATCGCCGCGGGGTTCAACGCAGCCCAACGGTCTTGCGACACGGTTACCTCGGCGATGTCGGCCTTGCCCTGGCCGGTTTCGTGCATCCACGCCTGCGCGATCAGGCCGTAGAGCGCGGGAACTGATGGCCCGTAGGGCATTTCGAACGCGTGGTCGCACACCAGCGACATGAGTTCGCGTCCGCCGTCGCGTATCGGCGGGAACTTGCCCGCCGATACGACGAGTACCGTTTCAGCCTCGCCTCGGGCGATGACGTTACTCGCCACACGGGTCATGGCGAGATGGGTCCCGCCGCCGAGTTGACAAGTCATCTGGAGCTTCAGATTGTGCAGACCAAGGTAGTCCATAAGGTCCTCGGACAGGAAGATCGAGCCTTCGTTCGTCATCGGCCCAGCGCACACGAGTCCGTCGACCTCATCCGCCGAAACACCCGCATCGGCAAGCGCCGCCACCGCGGCGCGCACGTGCATTTCGGTGGATGTGTAAGGGACTTTCCTGCCCGGAGTGAGCTCGGCGGCGCCGATGATGGCCGGCTGATCGTAAGACACCCGCACTCCTCTCAACCCCCGCACTCAGCGACGGTCCCAATGTTAACAATGGTTAGCATAGCGTTCTCAAGTCGTCCAGGTAAACCCTTCTCGCCTCTCGCATGCCCAGCAGCGGATTTTTGCGAAAATTGTTGCGCCCCTTAACTAAGGGGCTCGATGAGGACTCGGCTCACGCGCGGGTTCAGTGTGTCTGAAAACGTGCGCGGCCCGGGTCCGTGGTCAGCCATCTTTCAGATCGACGCGGACAAGTGCGGGGCCCGAAACTGCCGGAAGTGCCGGCTAGCTAGCGAGAGATTCCCCAGAATGTGAGCTGCGTTTAGCTGCGCCCAGGTGCGGGGAAACGCAATACCCATGCCGATGCTGAACCAGCACATCGCTTCGCGACTGACAGCGAGTCGAGAGCGCTACTACTGCCGCGTACTCAGTTCCGAGCCAGATGAAATTGGGACATTTCGCGGTCGTCAAAGTAGGTGGCGACACCACGCTCGACTTGGTCGACGCGAGTATCGATTTCAACGGGCAACACGATGGGTTCCTCGTGACCAAAGAGCAGTTCTACGAGATCCTTATCTCTCGTCCAGGCTCGCGACCAACCCTACCGGTCCGAGCCGATGCACGACGATCCGAATTTGACCGATCGCTGCGACAACTGAAGGGCGGCTACTTCGACGACTGTACGGCCACAAGCTCGAAATCCTCACGCACTCGTACGGCGGCGGCGGCGCAGAAGCCGACCAGGTGCACTCCTCCTCGCGTCAGTCATCGAAGACATCTGCCGGGACGCCGATCTAAACTAGGGCGGTTTGACGCTGAAAATCGAAACGGGAGCGGATGCTCACGCACAGGGCACGGGTGTCCCGGCCGGCGTGGATAGGCCGGGACTCGTCACCACTTTCGACCTTGCGGCGCCGTTGTTTCCGAGGTGCGCCCGCTACTTGGGTGACGAGCACTCAATGGCCATTTTCGGGTGAAACGAGTTCACGCCGCGACTCACAAGGCGCAGCGCGAACCGCCGCCGAAGGGGGCCAGATAGCCGTCAACATCGCTGAATCCCATTGACAGGCATAAGCCATTGGTCAGTTCGGTGAAGTCTCCCGCCTGTTTGCGCCCACCGTGGTTCTAGTACTTCGGAACGCCTCCGGACTCGGCCATTCCGTCGTTGGTTACGCGGCGTTTCCTGCCGCGGCGGAAAAGGGGGCCGTGACTCGCCGATGCGGCCGTGGTCGACGAACGGGCCGGACACAACGAACTGGGCATCAGGAGTGCACCAGATGTCCACTGGCTCGTCCGAGTCGTTTGCCTGGGTGAGGCAGCTGTCCCGCAAAACGGACCATTGCCTCGAAACCGTTGCGATGAAAGGGAAGTCGCTGAGAGCCGCGTTCCCGTCGGGATCGGCGAGCATGTGGAAGCCAAACAATTCAAGGGCGTCTGAAATAGCTCGGAGACCGACCGGTCCAGCGTTTGAAGGCGTGTGTGAAGTTTGTGAGGTCGTTATAGCCGAGCTCTGCAGCGACCTCGCTGATAGAGACCGATCGGTCGAGGAGTCGCACGATCGCCCGCTCCTGCATGAAGGTCTGACGCAACTCGCGGAAGGTGGTCCCCTCCTCCGAGAGGCGCCGTTTCAAGGTGCTCGTGGACATCGAGAACTCGCCTGCGGCACGGCTGCTGCTCGCCTGTGCGGGATCCTTCTCCAGAAGCTGCCTTATTTGCTCGGTGAACGACGCGTCACGTCGCCGCTCTAGAACTCGCCGCAGATCGGCGACGGCAATCCGATACGCAACAGGATCCGAGAAGCGACAGACCTCGTCAAGCGTATCCACGGGTACGTGAATAAACGAGGTAGGGGCGCCGAAGAAGAGGCGCCCAGTCAGCGTTTCCGCGTCCAACACCCGCCCAGCCGGGGCTGAATGACTTAGATGCAGTTCAACACTCGGTACAACACCGGCTAGCATGTCGAGCATGCGCAGCAATGCGAGTCCGCCGTAGGTGACGGCCAGACAATTCAGGCCAACGTCACCTGTGCGGCCCGTGAGCCCGATTGTGAGTCCGCGTTGATTCGAGTGGAACGACGGGCTCAGGGCTGTTGTGATCACCGGCAGATAGGCCAGCAACTCGACGACCTCGGCTACGGAGCCCGCACTGACCAGTGGAACGCTGAGTGCCCCGAATGACGTCAGTTTGGCGTGTTCAGCGAATGCGAAACCCAGACGGGTGCCGTGATCAACGTTGAAATCGGGATAAATCTCTTTAAACCATCTTAAGGGGACCTGCGCGTCGGGTCCGACCAACATCGACTCGTTGACGTGCTCTCGAACCATGATGTCACGGAGAGCATCGACCGCGTCGCGCCCCAGCGCCTCACCGTCGAGCATCTGCAGGAAGGCCAGTGCCGGCATACCTGCGTCACCGAACTCCACGTGTCCCCTTACATGAGCCAAAAACACAACTCTTTGACTCGTCCGATCCTAGCGACCCCGGTTTTTGCCGACAACACTCGGAGAGGTCCGATATGGAGGAGAGCTGATCATGGCAGTCGTAACCTTTGTCTCTCACGATGGTGAGTCGTACGAAGCGACCCTTGTCGAGGGTCAATCGTTAATGCAGATCGCGCTGAACAACGCGGTACCCGGAATCGACGGCGATTGCGGCGGGGAAGCCGCCTGCGGCACGTGCCACGTGATCGTGGACCACGAGTGGTCAGACAAGGTGGGTAGCTCGGGAGCGATCGAAGAAGACATGCTCAGCATGCATCCCGAGCGTCAACCAACTTCGAGACTGTCGTGCCAGATGGCCGCGTCTGAGGTTTGGGACGGCTTGACCGTCGAACTGCCCGAATTCCAACTGTAAACCACGAGAGCGGAATAAAAGATGAGTATTTCCTCAGCAGTCACCGCGAAAGTACAGTCCACGCTGCCCGTGAAGATGCAACTGAGGGGCGCTCACGGCTACGACAAGATGCGCCGGTTGATCACCGGGACGAACGGCCAGAAGATGTTCACCGAGACCCCCATCCCGCCGGTCGAGGACGTCGACTTGGCTGATATCGATCTCAGCAACCCGTTCCTCTACCGTCAGGGTCGCTGGCAGTCCTACTTCGAGCGGGTGCGCAACGAGGCTCCGGTGCATTACCAGGCGAAGAGTCCGTTCGGTCCGTTTTGGTCGGTGACCCGGCATGAGGACATCATCGCCGTGGACAAGAACCACGAGGTGTTCTCGGCGGAACCGTTCATCATCATTGGCACTCCGCCCCGCTTCATGGACGTCGCGATGTTCATCGCGATGGACCCGCCGCGCCACGACCGCCAGCGCGCCACCGTCCAGGGAGTTGTGGCGCCGAAGAACCTGCGTGAGATGGAGGGGTTGATCCGCTCACGCGTTCGGGAGGTGTTGGACGACCTGCCGGTGAACGAGCCGTTCGAGTGGGTACAGAACGTCTCTGTCGAGCTGACCGCACGCATGCTGGCGACGCTGTTGGACTTCCCGTACGAGCGGCGCCGCAAGCTGGTGGAGTGGTCGGATCTGGCCGGCTCCATGGAGCAGGCCAACGGTGGTCCGTCCGACAACGACGAGATTTTCCGCGGCATGGTTGATATGGCGCAGGGGCTCGGTGCGCTCTGGCGCGACAAGGCAGCTCGAACGGCCAGCGGGGAAGAGCCCGGATTCGATCTGATCACGATGCTGCAGAGCAACGACGAAACGAAAGATCTCATCGACCGCCCGATGGAGTTTCTGGGCAACCTGCTGCTGCTGATCATCGGGGGCAATGACACCACGCGTAACTCGATGAGTGGAGGGGTGCTGGCCCTCAACGAGTTCCCCGACCAGTTCGAGAAACTGAAGGCGAACCCCGACCTGATCCCCGGAATGGTTCCCGAGATCATCCGGTGGCAGACCCCCTTGGCGTACATGCGGCGAGTCGCGAAGAAGGACACCATGCTGAACGGGCAGTTCATCCGCAAGGGCGACAAGCTGGTGATGTGGTACGCCTCAGGCAATCGGGATGAGCGTGTCTTCGAGCGGCCCGACGAGTTGATCATCGATCGAAGCAACGCCCGCAATCACATCGCCTTCGGGTTCGGCGTGCACCGGTGCATGGGCAACCGGCTCGCCGAGCTTCAGCTGCGGATCCTGTGGGAGGAACTGCTCCCACGCTTCGAGAACATCGAGGTCATCGGCGAGCCTGAGTACGTGCAATCGAATTTCATTCGGGGCATCAGCAAGTTGATGGTCCGCCTCACCCCCAAAGAGAGTGCATGACGACCGAACGGGCGGTGATCGTCGGGGCCAGCCACGCCGGCGCGCAGCTGGCGGGCAATCTCCGGCGTGACGGCTGGGCCGGCGAGATCGTCCTGATCGGGGATGAGGGGAAACTGCCGTATCACCGTCCGCCGTTGTCGAAGGCCTACCTGGCCGGCAAGAGCAACCTCGACGAACTCCTGATCCGCAGTGCCGATTTTTACCCCAAGCAGGACATTAAGCTTGTGCACTCGACCGTGGATTCGATCGACCGGGCTGCGGGGCGCGTGTTATTGGATACCGGCGACACGGTGAGCTATACCAAGCTCGCGTTGTGTGTCGGCGCGAGGGCTAGGCAACTGCCGATTCCGGGGGCGGACCTTCGCGGGATTCACTACTTGCGCACCGCGGCTGACGTCGAATCGATCCGAGCAGCTGCTGTACCCGGCCGTCGGGTCGTAATCGTGGGGGGCGGCTACATCGGGTTGGAGACAGCGGCCTCGTTGTATTCGCTGGGCATGCAGGTCACCGTGCTGGAGGCGACGGATCGTGTACTTGAACGGGTTACCGCGCCGGAGGTGTCGGCGTTCTTCACGCGGATCCACCGCGACGCGGGCGTGGACATTAGGACTCAGGCCCTCGTCGAAGCCTTCACCGGCAACGGCAACGTGCGAGAGGTAGTGCTGGCGGACGGCGCATTACTTCCTGCCGATGTGGTGATCGTCGGTGTCGGCGTGGTACCCAACACCGAACTCGCTTCAGCCGCAGGATTATCCGTCGATAATGGCATCGTGATCGATGACCAGGCCCGCACCAGCGATCCGGACATCGTGGCCGCCGGCGACTGCACCAGCCACGTGATGGCCCGATACGGTTCACGCATTCGGCTGGAATCGGTGCCGAGCGCCGGCGAGCAGGCCAAGATCGCCGCGGCGACCATCTGCGGGAAGCGCAGCGCCATCGCTGCGCTACCGTGGTTCTGGTCCGACCAGTACGATCTCAAACTCCAGATCGCCGGTCTGAACACCGGATACGACGAAGTCGTGCTCAGCGGCGATCCGTCGCGCCATAGAGAATTCAGTTGCTTTTACTTCCGTGATGGCGAACTCATCGCCGCCGACTGCGTCAATCGACCACGCGATTTCATGCTTGCTAAACGGGCCATCACCAAATGTCTTCCCACCGACCGCGCCGAACTGCTCGCCGGTTCAGCCTGAACCGCCAAACGTCTCGGAACGGGGGTTGATCAGCTCAGCAAGGACGACTCCTCACAGATGGGGAGTCAACCAATCCGGGGGGCGGTCCCGGTCTCCTTATACGTCACCCGCGAGTGGTCATCGACCGCGTGATTGATGTTGGCGTATTCCACGCCGCTGTGGTTGCGCTGACCTGGCGGCCGGCTTTTTGATCATCGAGATGCACCAGGTCCCGGGCTCGGAGTGCTCATAGCGATGTGGTGTGGTTCGGCGCACCACCAAACCTGGTGTTCTGGTCCGGAGCCATCCGGTAGCGGCCAAGGACCGCTTCGACCGTCGAGCGCTACATGCCTAGATGTTACGGCGATGTGATGCGGTCCCAGCGACATCTGAAACGCACCTTGATGATTCGCGCTGGCCCGTCCGCGAATTGCAAGTAGCGCGCTTCTGACAGACGAGAAAGACTCGCAGGCCAGTCTTTCGGAGCACAATTCACGTTCGGTGCTGATGTCGGGAGATTCAGCTTGAGTAAGTGAGTCAACGCTAACATCACGGGCTGTGCTTCGACTCCGCAGGCGTCGTGCACGGTCCAGACAACCACCCTTTTCCGCGAAAGGAAGGTCGGCTATGAGTCCGACGGTCGCAGAAGAGGCGGTGAACGTCGAGCGCGGATTCTGACGGCGGCCGCGCAGATTATCGCGGACCGCGGATATCATTCCCCATCGCTGGCCGATATCCGCGATTCCGCCAGCGTCGTCGGTCCAGCGATTTACCGACACTTCGAAAGCAAGGCAGGCTTGCTGGCGGCGCTATTCGAGCAAAGTGATCGACACGCTGCTGCAGCGTGCTTCCTCGATCGTCGAACAGAGCCGTGACGACGCCGAGGCACTGACCGCCCTCGTCGCGGACCATGTAGCGCTCGTTTTGGACCAACGCGAGCTCGCCATCGTCTACTACCGCGAATTTCACAATCTGGCCGCGCAGCAGCGCAGTCAGTTACGTCGCAAACAGCGTCTATATCTCGAGGAGTAGGTGCACGTCCTCAGTGAGCTCCGCCCCGAACTTGACGAGACAGGATTACGCGCTGTAGTCCACGGCGCAATTGGAGCGATTCAGTCGACGTTGCCATACCGCGAAACCGGTATGGCCGCCGAACGCATTTCGGTTCTACTCGCCGATTTGGGGCATGCCGTTCTTGGTGTCGCTCAAGTTTAGATGATGAAAGCCATTACTGCGTGCCCGAACCGTGATGCTCAATTTTCCCGACCCGCCGGAAGTTCTTGCAACAGCGGCGATCGTCGGCGAAGCAACGAGGGTCTACTTCACCAAATGAGTTTATGTCAGTTGATCGATCACCCGCTGGTAGGCTGCGGGTGCGAAAAGCGATGTCGCGCGACATAGTTGATGAGCATGGCCAGACCGGTCAGTGCCAGCTGCACCAGGTGGGCGAGCCAGAGCGTTGCTTTGCGTGAAATCATTGGCTGAACCGTGCGGCCGTAAATTATAGCGATGCGAGTCGGCGCGGGAACGCCGTGCACCAGCTGCCGCATACTCGGCCGTGACCGCACGTCGGGTCATCACTGGCACTAATTCGATTTCAGATTCAACGCATGTCAGAGACCACCTGGCACTGCAAGTAGCCCGGCGCACGGCTCAGATGGTGGCGAAGGCGCACTCGCTTGACGCTGCGCAAGAGCTGACTACTACAAGCCGATTGCCGGCCGTTGATCAGTGGGCAGTCTCCGTCTACAACGGTGGGTTGTCCCGAGCATGGTCGACTGCCAACCAGTCGTCATCGATCGAAGCGAGTGCTCGCCCGACATCCGGACGCGAGCCAACATAGGCAACAACAGGCCGACTTATGCCGGCAACGCATGCCAACACAGTGAAAGCTGCGATGAATGACATAAAGGTCCTCCTACGATGAGGCGAGCCGCACGATATCGATTACTGAAATCCGCCGGTCACCGCCGGGAACAGCGATTTCCACATTAACGCGGTGGCTCAACTAGAGCTACGTAGGTTATCGATGAATGCCGAGGAAATGTTTGTCGCCAGTAGACAAAGGTAGCGCCTACCATGGACCCATGGTGGTTCACCCCGCTTCTGACAGGGCGATGCCCGTTCACGTCGCCGAGGTACTCGGTGGCCTGGGGCAGCAATTGCGCGATCTACCGGATCTGATCCAGAGGCTTCTGGCGGCCGAGGTCGCAGAGCTAAGTGGGGACGGTCAGCTCGAAGATCTTCTCATCGAGACTGTCGCGGCGAACGTCGAAACCTGGTTTTCGACCCTCCGTTACGACATCCCGATCGCAATTGTGGAACCACCCGCAGCGGCGCTTGAACATGCCCGCAGGATGGCACAGCGTGGAGTACCGGCCAATTCCCTGCTGCGGGCTTATCGACTGGGTCATCAGCAAGGACTGCGATTCGTGATCGACGAGATCAGACGGTCGAATCTGTCACCAGAACTGAAGCTCGATCTCTACGAACACATCACGCGAGTGTCGTTCGGCTACATTGACTGCGTTTCCGAACAGCTACTGAGCACGTATCAAGAAGAGCACACGGTGTGGGAAGAGCATCGTCGCGGAGCTCGCACACAGGTAGTACGCGACGTTCTCGCAGGCATGGACGTCAACATCGCCACGACGTCCGAGATGATCCAGTATCCACTGGACGCCCTGCATACCGCGATCGTCCTGTGGTGGGATCGCCCGCGAGAGGACCACGATGCACAACCGGAGACGACCAAGAGACTCCTGAAACGTGCATCACGTGCGGTGGGGGCCGTGTCCGCCCTGCATCTGTCCGTGGACCGTTTGGTGGGGTGGGCCTGGATTGCGGTGAACGACGAGACTGCGGTGGCCCACCTCCGCAGGTTCATAGAGTCAGAGCAGGACGTGCCCAACGTCGCCGTAGGAACACCGCTCGCCGGTATCGACGGATTTCGGCGATCACATCGCCAGGCGGAACGGGCTCGTCTAGTCGCTATTGCGGCCGAAGGTGCGGAGCACCGCTTCATTAGCGCGGCCGATCCGGGGGTTGCGCTTGGCTCTCTGCTCGTCAATGACATTGATGCGATGAGCATGTTCGTCCGCGATACCCTCGGGCCCCTCGCTTGCAACTCTGTAGCCGACCTAAAACTCCGTGAAACAGCCAAAGTCTTTCTCCGTTCGGGAGCTAGCCTTAAGTCAGCGGGAGAAGAACTGCACCTGCACAGCAATACGGTCAAGTACCGAGTAGGGCGTGCAGCCCAGCGACGGGGCCGACCCCTAACCGACGACCGGCTCGATGTCGAGATCGCCTTAGAAATGTGCGAGTTGTTCGGAGCAGCGGTGCTCAACTCGGATGGTCATACCCATTAGCTTGGGAGTCACGCGATTCCCTTGAGGTCATCTGTCTCCAAGCTACAACCGCGTGGAATCACGTTTGTCTGCCCGGCAAACATCGCGACGCGGTGGCCGCACCTATGATGTAAATCCCGGTAACGGATGGGCGCCGTTCAACACATGATTCCCCACCTCGGCGATCTTGTACGCCACCGGATCGTGCAGGGTGTGGGTCCTGATGTTGCGCCAGAAGCGATCGAAGCCGTAACGCGGATGCGTCCCCCTGGCTCCGATGACCTCGAAGATCCGGCTGGTGATGTCAAGTGCGGCTTGCGATGCCAGCGCTTTGGCGCCCACCGCCAGAACCATCAGTTCTCCTCGATCCTCCGCCGACAGTTGATCGCCCTTGTTCCACACCGTCTCAAAAACTCGCGCGGCCTCGCGCGCGGCGGCATCGGCGCCTTGCAATGCGATGCCGAACTCGCCGTAGGTGCGGATAACGTATGGATCCTCAACGGCTTGGGTCACGCCCGCCGGCGTCCACGGCCTGGCCTGTGTGCGCGTGTACTCAGCGGCTGCGTCGAGAGCCCCTCTCGCGATGCAGAGATAGACGTTGACGAAGACGAGCTGGACGAGCGGTCCAAACAGACTGCCTCGCTGAAACTGGAATAAGGCGCTCAGCACGGCGTTCGGACCGCCGAGCACCTCGTCTGGGCGTACTTCGACGTCATGGAATTCGGTGGTGCCGCTGTCGGTTCGGCGCATGCCCAATGCTTGCCAGTCATCGTTGATGACGACACCGGCCCGGTCGGTGGGGATAACCGCGGTGATGATCGCCCCCTTTTGGTCGGAGTCGTCCTGAACGACGCCGAACACGAGGAGCAGGTCGGACCCCTTGGCCCCGCTGCTGAAGTGTTTTATGCCATCGAAGCGATAGCCACCGACTTCGGTCGGGGTGGCGTGGACCTTCCAGTCCAGGACGTGACTTCGAAAACCCGGCTCCAGATAGCCCAGCTTCTGCGCCTTTACGTGCAGGTTGCGCGGAATTTCACCTTGCGCTCCGAAATGGTGCGCAGACATGCCTCCCGCGAACGGTGGGTTGCGTGAGTGTTTACCCGCTGCGGCTTCACCAGGCCAGTCGTGGCGATCTTCACCGAGCCCGAGACCAAGCCCTTGCGTGAAAATCCGCAGCGGCAACGACGTGACCCAATCCCGTACGGTCAGATGTCAAAATCGGATCAGTCCGCGAATATTTGTTCCTGATCGCATGTCATCGTACCCATCGTTAATTTGATCCAATGAGTATTCCCGGGTAATCAGCTCATCAAGCTTCAGCTGCCCGGCGGCATAAAGTTCAACCAACTGCGGAATATCGTGGGGCGCGTTTGATGAACCATAGAGCGCACCACGAATTTGCTTCTCGTAGAGCGTGATCTCAAGCAGGGATCCACTTATCGACGTGTCGTCAGGGTGCCCGATGGCCGTAACCACAACGCGCCCGCGCTTTCCAACCAAAGCGAGCGCCTCGCCCGTGTAGGATACTTCGGCGATGTCCGTGGTGAGAATACATACATCGGCCAATTTGCCGAACGTGATGTCACTAACGACTGACCACGCTTCGTCCATTGAAGCTGCGGTGTGTGTCGCGCCGAAATCCCGGGCCTGCTGCCGCTTAAATTCCACGGGATCGACCGCCACGATCGTGAGCGCTCCAGCGATGCGCGCACCCTGAATCGCATTCATTCCGATACCGCCTGCACCAACGACCACAACCGTATCGCCGGCGCGCACCTCTCCGGTCCGTACAGCCGAGCCATAGCCGGTCGTAACGCCGCAACCGATCAATGCTGCCTTGTCAAGGGGAATTCCACTGTCTATTTTTACCAGTGACGATTTCGGCACCACGGTGTACTCGGAAAACGTCCCCAGCAAGCACATTTGTCCGACATCTTCGCCTCGAGCATGGAACCGGTAGGTGCCATCAAGTTGCGGCCCCATCATCAGCGCTGCTCCGAGTTCGCAGAGATTCCCCATACCGCGGGCACAGTAGGAACACCGACCGCACGAGGGCAGGAAGGTCAAGATGACGGAATCGCCTTCGGCGAACTCATCAACGCCCACGCCACACTCAATAACTGTGCCGGCACCTTCGTGGCCACCGACAACCGGCAGCGGGATTGGCAGATCACCGGTTACGAGATGCTCATCAGAATGGCACAGTCCCGTGGCCGCAAGGCGCACAAGTACCTCGCCAGCACCCGGAGGGTCGAGCTCAATCTCTTCGACCTCCCATTTCTGACCCAGACCCCACAAAACCGCAGCACGTGTCTTCACGTTGAATATGTCCTTTCGGTGGTAAAAATGCTTAGTAAATACAGAATTTAACGTTGAGCACTACCCTAAAGCGGGGTTACTATGCGACGGCGATCACGGCGAATCTCACCGAGGAATACGGTTGAAGCTACGACAGCGCCGATTGACTTGCCATATCAAGCACTTAAAAGATCTCGACGTCTCTCCGCCTCCAGCATTGCACGGTACTCCGGAAAGAGATTCTTGGCCTGCGGTATTAGTCTCACCAACTTGGCTACAGGGCCTTTAGCCCTGACATTCCCTTTAGCCATGGCCACCGTCAGATTCACCTTGCCCAGCCAAAACCTATTGCCAGTGTCGGCAGTCATGAATAGTTCGACGTTCGGCGTAGCGGCGCTGGTGGCTCCAGTCTCGATCAATTTGTTTGGCATATCCACGGTTACTATCGCATCAGGATCGGTGTAGTGAATGCGCAATACCACCCCGGACCGAGCAAGCTTTGTCGCAAGCTCTGCGTTTTCTAAACCTCGCCGGAAAATTCCACCCAAGTAGCGGTAGACCTCATCCTCATCAGCGAAAACGGACATTGCTTTCCTCCATCTATTGACATATTGACTAAATGGTTGTTCCGCGAATCCTCACGCGACCATATTTGCCGCAGCCTTATCCGCTCGTGATTCGTCTTCGACGAAGCGAATTTCCCGCAGCCCTCAGCGCGGTCGCCAACTCCCATTCGGCACTCGGCAGCTGCGCCGCCAAAGAAGCAGCATCTGCGGCCCTACGGCGGGGGTCGGTCTCCGGGTCATAAGCGATCGCCGCCAAGCCCGTCCAAAGTCGGGATGCGGCCGCAGCGGCGTCGGCAGCTTCTTGTGCAGGTTCGAAATCGAGTAGTTCCGCCACCTTTTGGCAACCCTGCGCCTGGAGGCTCCGGAACAGGCCGCCTCCCGTTCCAGCCTTTTGAATAAGGGCGCTTAGCGCAAACAATGCCGCTTCGAGGCAATCATCATCGAAAAGGTCCGACCACCGGTTCAAATCCTCAACGAAAGAAGAAATTCCAGCCAGTCCGTTCACCTGCATTTCGGAACTGGAAAGCGACGCAATGGGCGCGCCAATGTAGGCGCCTTCCATGGCTTCAGCGCTGCGAAGAAACGCCGAGCACGCAGCTACCCTGAGGTCGGGTGCAGACTCCGGCCACTCGACGATGTAAGTCGTATTGCGGGTCGGGACTGGAAATCCAGTCGAAGCACGGGCGCGCCGTAGATTTGCATACGGAACCGCCTGGACAGTATCGCGATCATTATCTACGACATAAGCGACTTCCCGGGCATCATCATACCCGACGACCACGACGTCATGCCGACTCATGTTCAGCCGCGCGCGCAGATAAGGCAATTCGGCGATGTCCGTCCACACCATGACTGGCGTGCCCGCGTCGAGCTGCTCGGTCACCCATTTCCATCCAAGGTCAGCGTCGTCGGTCGCGCGAGTCTCCAACTGCGCACCCAATCGGTTCAAGTATTCGTCTTCAAGATCGGCGCTACGCCCAACGAGATAGACCGGCGGTTGAAGTTTCGCTGATCGGATGTAGGAGAAGTCCAATGCGCCGCCAAGCACAAAAACCAATCCTTCATCCGGTACGTGTCCGGCGAAACGAATACCCGCCCACTCAGTCAAGTCACGTAGCGCACCCGAACCACAATGGCCCGCAACTTCATGTCGATAGGGCAGAATCACCGTTGCCATTCGAGCTCCTAGATTTGTTTAGAAAAGTCAATTATCGGTCGATCACAGCGATCGAGAGATGATTTCCTTCATAACCTCGTTCGTGCCGGCATAGATTTTTTGCACGCGCTGATCCACCCACAATCTCGAGATGGGGTACTCAGTCATGTAGCCATAGCCGCCGTGCAGCTGCATACAGTCATCAAGGACCTTCATAGCCCGTTCCGTGGTCCACCACTTCGCCATAGCGACGGTCTGCACGTCGAGTTGACCCGCAAGGTGCAGGTCGATGCAGTAGTCGAGGAACACTCTTGCGATGCGCGTTTCGGTCGCAGCTTCAGCCAGGACGAACTTGGTGTTCTGAAAGCCAAAGACCGGCCGACCAAACGCCTCGCGCTCACGCGTGTACTTAAGCGTCTGCTCCAGGGCAAGCTCCATCGCCGCGACTGCACCCACCGCCACGATAAGTCGTTCTTGGGGCAACTGGTTCATGAGCTGAATGAAGCCCTGACCCTCGGTCTGGCCCAGTAGATGCGAGCGCGGAACCCTCACTTCGTCGAAGAACAACTCAGAGGTGTCCTGACCGCGTTGGCCGATCTTGTCGAGAACCTTGCCACGCCGGAACCCCGCCCGGTCAGCTTCGACTACGAAGAGAGATATTCCGGCCGCGCCCTTACTGGAGTCGGTTTTGGCAACGACAATTATCAGATCGGCTTGCTGGCCGTTGGTGATAAAGGTCTTCGAGCCCGAGATGACGTACTCGTCTCCGTCCAGTACAGCTTTGGTTTTGACACCCTGCAAATCCGAGCCGGTACCTGGTTCAGTCATGGCTATGGCTCCAACGAGTTCGCCGGATGCCATCTTGGGCAACCATTCTCGTCGCAGCTCTTCAGTCGCGTACTGCAGGATGTAGTGCGCGACGATTCCGCTGTGCAGCCCAGCGCCCCATGAACTGTCACCGATGCGGGCCTGCTCTTCGAGCACGACCGCTTCGTGCGCGAACGTGCCACCGCCCCCGCCGTATTCCTCAGGTATAGACATGCAGAGCAAGCCCAGCTCACCCGCCCGGTTCCACAGTTCTCGGTCGACGTGGTGCTGGTCGGCAAAGCGCTGCGCATGCGGCGCCAATTCGGCCGAGAAGAACTTCGCTGCGAGGTCACGAAGCTCTACCAATTCGGCATTCATCCATGGGGACATTGAGATGGACACAATTTCCTTTCAACAACTCGAGTTTGCAACTATTCAGAGGAATCAAACGTACTGAACTTTGTAATGTCCAGACGCATGTTTCGCACGGATCGCTTTTTTGTCATACTTTCCAACACTTGTACGTGGTATGTCAGCAACGAAACACCATCGCTCCGGAATCCACCACTTTGCAACCTTCTGCGAGATAAAGACCTGGAGTTGGTCAATGTTCACCTCAGAGCCCGGGTGAACTACCACAAGAGCCAAGGGCCTCTCCTGCCATTTGTCGTCAGGAACTCCGATGACCGCTGCTTCGTAGATTGAGGGATGACCGATAAGCGCGTTTTCCAGTTCTACCGACGAGATCCATTCGCCGCCAGATTTGATCACGTCCTTTGAACGGTCCGTCAGGGTGAGACATCCGTCCGGATCGATGCGGCCGACGTCACCGGTACGCAACCATCCTTCGTCAAATTTGTCCGAGTCGAAGTCACCGAAATATGAGCCGGTTATCCACGGCCCACGCGCCTGAATCTCCCCAACTGATTGTCCGTCCCACGGCACGTTTTTACCGTCGTCGTCCCGCAGACGGATTTCGACACCGCAGATCGGCCGACCTTGACTGGCCCGCATCTCCCATCGTCTCGTCTCGTCAGCGTCGCGATTCGGACGTGCAACGGTAGCCAGCGGAGACGTTTCGGTCATGCCCCATGCCTGCACGATGGGCACGTTGTACTTTTCTTCAAACCCACGAATCAGGGAAATCGGAACAGCCGATCCTCCGCAAGCGACCAAACGTAGCGAAGATATATCCCGCCCAGGATGCGAATCCAGATATCGGTCGACATCATTCCAGATCGTCGGCACCGCACCAGCGACGGTCGGCCCGGTGTTTTCGATGAGCGATACCAATGGTTCGGCTTGGAGATACCGGTCAGGCAGCACCAGATCCGCACCGGACATCAACGCTGCATAGACAAGCCCCCACGCATTGGCGTGAAACATTGGGACGATGGCCAACAGACGGTCGGCCTCGCTGATCGACAACGCATTAGCGGTGCACGCGGTCAGGGAGTGCAAGTAGGTGGAACGATGACTGTAGACGACGCCTTTGGGATCTCCCGTGGTGCCGCTGGTGTAACACATGGCCGCGGCAGACAACTCGTCGAGAACCGGCCACTCAAATGACTCTTCCTGGCCGGCAAGCACTTCCTCGTAACACAGAACTGTTTTTCCGCTTCCCTGCAACGGGGCAAGGTCGCCCTGTCCTGTAACGATGACGGTGTGCACCGACGTCATTGCAGGGAGCGCGGCAGCCAGCAACGGCGCGACCGACGCGTCTACTATCACAATCTGGTCGTTCGCATGATTGGCGATGTACGCGAGTTGCTCTGGGGCCAAACGAATGTTCAAGGTATGCAGGACCGCACCCATGGAGGGAACCGCACAGTAGGCCTCCAAATGTTCCTGGTTGCTCCATTGGAAGGTGGCCACGCGTTGATCTGCAGTGACGCCAAGGCTGCGCAGAGCGTTGGCGAGTTGAGCTACTCGCGGCAGCATTCCGCGATAGGAAGTCCTGCGATAGCCAGCTCCGGTTTGAGTTATGACCTCGCTATCACCGTGTATGGCTGCCGCATGCTGAACGATTGCCGAGACCGTGAGGGGAACATCTTGCATAGTGCTTTGCATCGTGTAGTGCCCTTTCAGGCGAAGAGGTCGGGACTGCTGTTCGGCTGGTCGATGAAACTGCCATAATGCGATTTCAGTGCTTGCAGGATGTCTGCTAGGGGTAGATCGTCGTAGGCTCCCCGATCGCACAGATACTCCATGTGCTGGGTGCCGTCACCCGTAAACCCATGTAGCAGTGCGTCACTACGACCATCGAAATCTATCGGCGAGACACCGAAACGCGCGCACAACTCACGATTGAACGCCGGAGTGGCCTTCACCCAGGCACCGTTGAGAAACATGAGACTGTAACCGTGATAGACAAAGACGTCTGTACCACCCATCCGCTCGCGCAATGTCTTGGTTTGGAGGTGGTTTCGAACGTCGGCGAACCCCAGCCGCGCCGGAATTCCAGCCGCTCGGCACGCTGCCGTCAACAGCACGGCCTTCGGGACGCAGTAGGCGCGTCCGGATGTCGCGACGGTACTGGCGCGATACGCGTCCGGGTTATCGGTGACTGTGTAGGGGTCATACCAAATGGAGTCACGGACCGCGGTAAAGATGCCTATCGCTTTCGTAATGTCGTCAGCGGCGCCCCGGATCGCCGACGACACGAAGCCACGTACCGCATCATGTTGCCAATCTAGAAATTCCGTGGTTTCGAGATAACGCCTGTAATCGTCAGTCATCGGCGTCTCATCTCCAACGGAAGTCCGTCCACCGGAATAGGAAGCGAGGTGTTGTCCCACCGGACCTGATAGTTCTCCGGAACCGTCCAGATGAACGACCGCAGCATCCGGTGCAGGATCGCTTTGACCTCAAGAGTTCCGAATTGCATGCCGATACACTTATGCGCTCCTCCCCCGAAAGGTACCCAGGCGAATCGGTGGTGTTGATCCTCGCGCCGAGGCTCGTCAAAACGTGAAGGATCGAACCGCTCAGGATCACTCCAGATCGTTCGATCGAAGTGATTCACCGCAGCTGTTATGGCACAAACGGTGCCCACTGGGATGTGATATCCGTCGATGGCGACATCTCGAACCGTCTTGCGCATCACCAGCGGAACAGGTGCAACCAATCTGAGCGCTTCCTTGATCACAAGGTCGATAACCGCCATCTTCTCTAGGGCCTCGATGTCTGGCAACCCGTCACCGACGGCCTCGGCTTCCGCCGCCGCCGCCTCCTGCCACACCGGATTCTTGGCGAGGAAATAGGCGACCGCAGTAGTGGTGATCGTCGATGTGTCGTGAGCCGCCATCATCAAGAAGATCATGTGACTCACCACATCCTCGTCGGAGAACCGCTCCCCGTCTTCGGTGGTGGCTTGACAAAGAGCAGCGAACAGATCGTCCGTTTCACCGGCTCGCGCGGCCGACAGATGCCGGAAAAAGTAGTCCTCCAAGACGCGCCGGCCTCGCACACCAGCGCGGAATCTAGTTCCCGGAAGCGGAACACGCACAAGGGAGCTCGCTGCACGCACCGCAGCGACGAACGCCTTGTTGACAGCATCACTCTCCTCCTTGCCGCGGCCACCCATGAAAACGTCGGTGGCTACATCGAGGGTGAGTTCCTTCAGCAGTGGATAGATTCGAGTCGACGAGCCCGTCGGCCACGCGGGCACTGCTGAGCGAACGCATGGGGTTACTTGCTCGACATATCCGGTCAGGCGCGGACGCGTAAACGCCTCCTGCATGATGCGTCGGTGCATCAAGTGCTCATCAAAGCTCATGAGCATCAATCCGCGATGAAAGAAGGCGTCGATCAAAAAGGACCAGCCATCCTGAGAAAATGCCTTCGCTTCGCTCGTGAAAGCCTGCCGGGTGGCCTCCGGACCGGCGATGACCACCAACTTGGTGCCGAACGCGCCCATCCACGACACAGAACCCAGACGGTCGTAGCGCTCTCGGCTGAAATCCGACCCGAATCGGATGTAGTCGAGCGTATGACCGACAAGAGGCAGGCCTGAATCGCCGAGCACCGGTTTCAAGCCACTTCCGGACGGCACAACAGCGAGTTCACAGACCGGCCAGCCTCGGCACCATCGACGCCAACTCTCGTCAACGACACGCGGCGCGGGCGCAAGCAGGACGGACGACAGACTCTTTCTGGCTTCAATCACAGGCTCAACAAGCGGGTTCACAACAGCTCCTCCCAGTCACGGCGTACCTTGACCGCACTCGCCACCAGTTTTTACATATTGGATGTAAATGTCAATATCTAGACAGATGTGATATTTTGTCATCAGCAGCGGCTGAATCTCGGCCTCGTCACATGCCGTTCGACTGACACCGCCAGGCTGGACTTCAGACCAACGAGCTCACGCTCCAGCAAGAGTGCCAACGCTCGCCTGGTTTCCGAGTCAGGATCCGTTACACGAACGTCGATCCCGGCCTGCGCGCGCCGGAATTTCACCGCTCGGTGCGCGGCGCCGACTGGGCACAGAGTGCCCAAGCTGACCACGGCAATAGTTCCCTCAAACCTTTGCATAGCCAGACTCATCGTCGGGCGTCAGTTTGCCGCAACAATGGGATGGCTACCTACCGATGTATCTGGCATCGCGTAGTAGCACTGATGCGCAATTTCGCAGCTAAGCCTGCCTCCTGATCTGGTGGCGAAATACCACCGACCAGCCTGCCGGCAATCGACAGCGCCGCAATCTCAGTCTCCAAACGACGACGGCGATCAAGCCCACCGCACATCAAAGACGCGTTGCTATATGCCTTCATCCCTGATTAGTCGCGGTAGTCCCTCGCCCATCGGAGATTTCGACAGATACGACGACGAACAATGCACTGATGCCATATCGCTGACCGCCACGAGATTAGACGTTATTCCGACAAACACTACAGATACGCCCAGCATTATCCACGGTGGCAAAATTTCGCAACCGACACTTTCCGAAGGACGAGGTATAGCTACACCGGCAACGCCGACACCCACCACAATCTGCACCGGATCGTATCCATGCCGTTTAGAAAGAAAATTTTCACCATATTTCGACAGAGACCAAAAGGTCACTGAAATTGACATCAAATCACTAGTTCGGCGCTTTTCATTTCGATGCAGCTTCTTTGAGGAATCTACCTGCACATTCAATTGCTTCGCGCGCCTCGGGCAAAACTCTGAACATAGCCTGGAAAACGTGAATTTGTCCTCGATACACCTGGATTTCGACCGATGAGCCGTCGGCTCGAAGATACTTTCCGAGCGTCCGCGAATCATCGATCAGCATTTCTCGACCACCGACTTGAATCAAGGTCGGTGGCATGCCGCAAAGGTCGGCAGTAAGCACGCTAACTCGAGGATCGCTGGGATCTGCCCCAGCTACGTACAACTGGAGCGCCCGTGCCGCCGACCGTGCAGACGCGAAAGGGTCTGAGCGCCGGACTTCGCGTGCTCGCGCTAGTTTGCAGCTGAGGTCCAGCACCGGGGACATCAGGAGCAACGAATCCGGGACTGGCAGCATCTCGTCTCGCGCGCTTAGCGCAGTCGCCATCGAGAGCTGCCCTCCTGCGGAATCTCCAGCCAAAGCCACAGAATCTCGCCCTCCAGATGAACTCGACCGATGCGCAAGCCAGCGGTACGCATTCAATGCGTCGTCAGCTGCGGCCGGGTACGGGTAGCGCGGCGCTAGTCGGTACTTGACGGCGAAGATCGGCCGACCGCTAGCTGAGGCCAGCTCACCGAGAAGTCCGCGATGCGTACCTGGAGAACACATCGAATAGGCGCCGCCGTGAATATAGAGCACAGGCGGTGCGTGAGGATCAACAGCGGACGATGTGACCCATTCCCCGCAAATCCGACTTCCAGCAAACTGGGCATCCACCTGTTCGACTGTCACCCCACGGCGTGGCCACGAGGTGGCAAGTGCGATACGCAGCACTCGATCCAAGACAGCAATTCCATAGGCATTCGGAGGGAGAACTCTGGCCAGCGGGCGAATCGTAATCTGCGACGAGAGAGCGAGCAAGTAGCTCGCAATACTGGGCCGCCAGTCCGGCGCCTTCATATCCGTCACGACGAGGCCACCGACCCTCGCCTGTCAAATCGGTAACTAGACAATGGAAAGGTTCGGCTTCGCAGAGATGTCTCGAGTGTCGTCGACGGGCGGAGCGGCACATCTCCATGTTGGTCGAAATAGTAACTATTTGCCGCCGAACAGGTGGGTTGCCAGAAAACTTGTCGGTGGCGTCGCCGGAGCACATCAGCAAAATACCGATCATTGGCCTCATCAGTGACCTCTATATAATTCGATCCCGACGCGCGAGCATGCCGAAGGCATCGGACAATGTGCCGACTCTGCGCTTCGATTAGGGCGAAATAAGAAGAACCGTTGTAACCATATGGACCAAAGATGTTGAAATGATTCGGAAATCCCGGGACGCTCACGCCCTCAAAAGCCTGGAGGCGGTGCTCGTCCCACCAAGCCGCCTGTTCGAGTCCACCGAGGCCTTTAAGCATATATGTCGGCATGTTGCCCGGCTCCATCACCTTGAAACCCGTCGCGAGTACTAGAACATCAATCGGATAGGTTTCACCGTTGATCGTGTGAATTGATTGGCCATCTATGCATGAGATTCCATCCGTTTCGAGCGAAACATTGCGTCTATTGTAAGTCGCTAGATATGAATTGTGGAAGCTAGGCCTCTTACATCCGAGAGCATATTTTGGAATAAGACTTTCCCTCGTGCGTGCGTCATCTACTTGATTGCGCATATAGCGCTTCGCGAGGTCCTCCATCGCAGTCGACATGGGAAGAATCGTGTGAAAGTGAGCCGCGATCGGAAACGTCAGCTCGACAAATGCTTGACTACCTATGCGCGTCGCAAACTGCACGCCCGGAAAATGGCGTAATGCAGCGCGAGCCCACCTAGGTACCCGAAAATCCGGCTTGGGCAAACAATAGATGGGCGTACGTTGAAACACCGTCAAACTTGCCGCAGTTTTGGCGACTTCAGGAATCAGCTGTACCGCTGAAGCTCCCGTACCGATGACTGCCACTCTCTTGCCCGCGACGTCCTTAGAATGATCCCATCGAGCGGTGTGCAGGGTGACACCAGCAAAGCTTGCGATGCCCGGTATCTGCGGCCATTTCGGGCGACTCAAAACACCTGAACAGTTGATGACGAAACGTGCGGCTAGCTTCTCTCCAGCCGCAGTCCGCAATTGCCATAGATTTACAGACTCATCATAACAAGCTTCAATAATGGTCGTATTGAAGCGAATTCTTTCGGCAAGCCCATACTTCTCTACACACTCGACCGCATAGTCCTTAAGCTCATTTCCGTGTGCATATGTGCGCGACCAATCAGCCCGTTTTTCGTAGGAAAATTGATAGCTATACGACGGAATATCCACCGCGATACCGGGATAAGTGTTCCAATGCCAAGTGCCACCTACACCGCCAGCATCATCTACGATTAAGAAGTCGGAAAATCCCGACTTTTGCAGGCTGATCGCGGTGCCGATACCCGAGAAGCCCGCTCCCACGATTATTATCTCACTATCAAAGACCTGCATATAAATTCATCGCTTCCTAAGACTGATCTATGGGCATTGTCATCCGACGCTTTTTGAGAAGCGCCGAATGATCGGCTTCTATCCATCATTACCAGTGACGATATAGTCATGCATGTCGAATTGAGAGAGTTCTCTTCTGAATTGGGTGGCAAAACCCGGATACATCGTACCGTTGTATCCGTCCTCGGTTAGGTACCAACTTGTGCATCCTGAATTCCAAGTCGTCCGCTTAAGGCGACGTTGGATGTCCGCGTGGTAGGCACTTTGCCGGTCATTTCGAACATCCAGCGTGCGCACACCTTGAGCTTGGAGCACTTTGATCGCCTGGACGATGTAGTCGATGGCCGCTTCCATATAGATAAGAGCTGAATTATGGCCCGGACCGGAATTCGGTCCAAAAGTGAAGAATAGGTTCGGATAGCCGGCGACGTTCACACTTTTATAGGCATACGTTCCCCGAGACCATTCATCGTCTAGCTTTCGCCCGTTTAGACCTCGCACCGGGAAGGGTGTGCCCTGCTTACAGACATCGAATCCGGTTGCAAAAACTATACAGTCGACCTCATGCTCGACACCATCGGCTGTCCGAATACCGTTAGGAGCCAGAGTAGCAATTGGCCAACTAATGAGCTTGCAATTACTAGCTTGCAGGGCTGGGTAGTACTCGCTGGTCATCAGCATCCGTTTGCACCCCGGCCTGAAGCTAGGGGTCAACTGGCGTCGAAGCCAGCCGTCCTTCACCTGCCGACGCAGATTAGATTTCGCCGCTATTTCGATGACTGTCGTTGCAGCCGTATCCCACACCATGCCGACAGCCATGACCTCGTGCGCCCAAAACCATATTTGTCGCCCAGCTTGTTCGAATGAAGACGAACGACGGAACATGGATCGCAACCAGCCCGGGTGCGTGAAATTCGCCCTTGGTAGAACCCAACCGGGCGTTCGCTGAAAGACCTTGACTGATTTAGCGCATTTCACCAATTCTGGCACAATCTGGACTGCACTCGCACCTGTTCCGACCACGGCAACACGTTTGCCTGACAAGTCATAGGCGTGATCCCAGCGAGCGCTGTGCATCTTTTTGCCTTCGTATGAATCAATACCCCTGATGTCCGGGAGACTCACATTCGCAAGTGGCCCACTCGCAATGACGATCGACCGACCCGCGTATCGCCGGCCATCCCTTGTGTCAGCAAACCAGGTAGCGCTTTCTTCATCGAATTCAATCGAACTCACTTCAGAACTAAAATTGATGAATCGAGTAAGATCATACTTTGCAACGATTCTTTCAATATATTGCAGTATCTCGGCGCTACCCGAGTACGCTTGCGACCAGGAAGGGTTCTGTTCAAAGGAGTAAGAATAGAGCAATGAAGGAATGTCGCAAGCCGCTCCGGGGTAGCTGTTATCCCGCCAGGTTCCTCCGATGCTATCGGAACGCTCCAGTATAACGAATTCGTCCATGCCCTCCTGAATCAGCCGAACAGCCGTGCCGATACCAGCGAATCCGGCGCCAATTATTAGAGTGGTCTTTACTCCTGTCATTTCGCTACCGGCTCATAAGTCAGCTCGTCAGTCCATGAAGGTGGTCGACCTAGAACTCGAACGGGGAAAACATCGATTGCGTCGCCCAGGCGCTGTGATATGAAATGCAGGGGTTGGGATCGTTTAATCGAAGACGACATGTGAGCCTTCAGAATGTGATATCCGGGAACCCTCCGAGTGTGTTCACTGCGATCACCGACATTCGCGTAACGTGTTACGGCGTTGTATAGTTTTTCTTCCGACAAGCCCATGGCATTGAGATTCATCAGCATTCGCGTTAGGAGAGGTACATAGAGTAACCCGCCAGCCAGGATTCTTGGATCAATCAGCGCGCCAGCTGTTTGGATTGCGTGGACTCGCATCGGGCTGGCACCCAGATCATTGAGGACCTGAAAACCTACGGCTAGATGCCTCGACTCGTCGCTGTTCACTTTATTGAAAACCTCGGCACAAAGCGGGTCCGCGACCTCGTCCAATAGAAATTTGAGCAAAGCTCCGTCGAGGGCGGTTTCCAGAGCGGGAATCGCGGCACCAATCACCGTTAATGGTAGAGCTTCAGCATATCGATCTAGCCATTCTATCACCAGCCGGATATTTTTGTTCGGAACGGGCTTTTCGTCCCTTTCCAGCATCCCCCACCGCCGCATGAGTGCTAGCTCAACGTTGGCGTGGCGCTGCTCTTCAGCGTGAAAGTACCGGTAAATGTCACCCAGAGCTTCGAACGGAGCTTTTGGTGCCATCGCCGCGAATGCCCGCGCTCCGACATGTTCAATCCATACTACGTCAGCCATGAACTGCTTGAGCTTGGGACGCTGCTCATCCGTGATGAGCTCAGCACCCGGAGCATCCCAATCGATATCCGCCAGCGCCCATTGCTTACTTTTTATAGTTTCGAGCATATCGCTATATGCGAAAGACATTTCCTTACGCGCTTTCTCTAGACGATCTGTTTCCAGGAAGCCACTTGATCCATCAATCCCAATGCACGTGTGAAAGTGCTCGGTAGTGTTCTTTTAATCTGCCACAGCACTTTTGCATCGATCTGAGGCACGACGTAGATTTGCCCCCGGTCATGTGCGTCGAGTGTTTTCCGTGCGACAGACTCCGGCGATACGCCGGTCCACTTCATCAGCGTGCCCGCGAGTCTGGCAGCAGACTCTTGGATTTGAGGATTATCTACGATGTTGGTTTTCACAAATGTCGGACAAAGCACGGTGACATTGACATCGGTACCAGAAAGTTCGGCTGCTAATGTCTCTGATAGAGCCAGAACGCCCGCTTTGCTCACGTTGTAGGCGCCCATACGCGGCGCGGCGCCAAAACTTGCCGCGGACGCAACGTTGATTACACCGCATCGGCGATTCTCGCGCATCCGAGGGACAAAAGTCTCGCAACCGTAGATAACACCCCAAAGGTTCACTGAGATCGCGGCAGTCCAGTCGTTTATCGATGTTGCACCGATAACGTTGCCACCCGCGCCGATTCCGGCGTTATTGATCACCAAGCTGGCGGGCTTTCCGAACCAACTCTCACCCGTCTTTGCCAACAGCCGTACCTGGTCGAGTTCGGTCACATCGCATTCGATGTCGAGGCCTTCGCCGCCCGCCTGGCGCACCAGTTCGGCCGACTCCCGCGCTGTGCTCAGATTTCTGTCCGCACATATCACCCGGCCACCGCGACGCGCGAGCTCCACAGCAAAGGCGCGCCCGATGCCACTGCCCGCCCCCGTCACGACAGCGTCGGCTCCGTAACTCCGACCTGGCGTTCGGCCAAGAACCGACAATTTCATGTGACCTTTCCCTATTTGATTTGGCGGCCGCAGAGCGATTGCGACGCAACTCACTTCTGGTGGCGGCTGCCACCATTGGTGGCAGATGACACCAGTTTGTCCGTCGCTTGTCCCGTTTGTCAAGATGGTGGTGTGCGGTCTCAAAACAAGCGGTGGGGTGGGCGCACAGGCGCGGAACGGCGGGCAGAGCGGCGCCAGAGGTTCATCGAGGCGGCGACTGAAATATGGACCGAGAACGGCTGGGCTGCGGTAACCATGCGCGGCGTGTGCGCAGCCACCGGGCTCAATGATCGATACTTCTACGAAGAGTTCAAGACGCGCGACGATTTGCTCGTGGCAGCGTGGGACGGTGTCCGGAGTGAGGTGCTAGGCGAGCTCTCGACTCTGTTCAACGAGCGGATCGATCGGCCGGCGATGGAGACGATTGCCGCGGCGATCTCCATCGTGGTTGACCGGATCGCTTCCGATCCAGGCCAAGCCCGCATCCTTCTCGCCCACCACGTCGGCAGTTCTCCACTTCAGGATCGCCGCGCACTCGCATTGCAAGACGCAACGCAACTCGTCGTGGAGGCAAGCCGACCCCATTTGCTTGATGACGTAGACGAGGCAGCGCTCCGAATGGATACCTTGGTTGCCGTAGGCGGTTTCGTCGAAGTCATCACCGCGTGGCATTCTGGGCTGCTCGATGTGTCGAAGGACGAGGTGATTGTGCATACGAGCCGACTAGCCGAGATTCTCGCGCAGCGTTACCTGGCTGATTGATGGCACGGTGATGTAGCTGGTCGACTCGTTCTGCTCCGTCGAACTAGGTAGTTCGACGAAGGCGATGTGCGCGACGGGGTCACCAGACACATGGCCTGGGGAACCGTCTGCTTTTGCGATCACACGAATGATGTCGAGTACGATGGACCGCTGCCACCGAACTCCAGCGGCAATCCACCGACAGCACTGTGCGTATTGCTACGGGTCGCCGAGGTTGACAATTAAGACCTCACCAATCGATGGGCGAAGCACCGAAGGTGCCCGGTGGACGAGAATCTGACTAGGCTGGCGCCGATGCCCTGCGCCACCGCAGTCGGGAACCGACCCCGCTCACCAATTGGTCGACCGGGACGAAAGCCCTTGTCTTCGCCTTGATGAGCGTCGGGTTATTCAGTCTCCACCCATAGTCGGCGAATCGGCCGTTCGAGCCGAAGTGCGCGGACCTGTTCATCGTCCCAGTCCAATCAGCGGTTGTCCCTCGGGACTCTAGAGCGCCGCAGCTGCCAGAAGAACGACGAGGCGATCGCATCGATGGTTTCAACTCATACCGATTACGGCTGTCTGTGATCGGGTGCGGAAGGCACGAACGCGGCCTGCCGCAAACAGGTTCACTGCACTTCCTGTTGATGAGCCCCGTTGTCTGCACGGCGAACGAGTTCCGCGAATAGTTCGCCGAATCCCTTGATGTCCCCATGCGCAGCGAAGTGCCCTACTTCCACTGCTATGAAGACCGCTTCAGCAGTGAAGCGCATAACGCCGTCAGCACCAATTCCGGCGCCGGTGACGTGGATGGCACGGCCATTGCGTTCAGTAATACGCGCGGCGATCCTATGGGCATCATGCAGCGGAACCGGCTGCAAGTACTCGACGGTCAGCCTGCGTGTGACAGCCGGCGTTCCGGCGATCCACAACGTGAAGCCAAACAAGTCATCGCACGCGGCGGCGATGGCCCCGCCGTGGGCGAGACCTGGCGCGCCGACGTGCCGTTCATCGAATGTGACGTCCGCGTACACCTCCTCCCCTCGACGGAAGACCGAAAGGTGCAGTCCATGCGGATTGTCTGGCCCACAGCCCATACACGTCGGAGTGTGCGACGGTAACCGCTGCACGTCCGGTGGATTCGAAATGCTCACAAAGACCTCTTCTCGTCACTGGTGGTAAGTACCACGATCGCTGGCGCTCGAATGCGGGCCGGCTGCTCTGCTCGCTATCCCGAAGACGGGCAAGGGCACCGCACCGATGACGCCGAATGGGATTCCCTTGTCGCACAACCGGGCACGAAAACTCCTCGTTACTTCCAGCGGAGACTCATCGACGCGTCTGTCGAACGCGAACGCCCGCCTCGCGACCTGCGAATCCTCACTAAGCCGGAAGCAACATGCTGTATTCAGCGTAGCCAGCAGCGTAATCCACCAGTACTCACGAGAGTGCCGGAACGCTGGCTACCTGACAGTCAATGTTCACATTCCGAGCAGCACAATCCGTACAGTTAGTTTCCCTACGCTACATTGAGTAGCATAGGGAATGCAATCGCTTATTCAACCGGGGCACCGACACAAAACCGCATCGAGTTGCGGCTCAGCTTCGCCGCGCACGTCTGCACCGCGGTGTGTGACCGCATGGTCGCGATCGCGTCCGGGAACCCAGTGAGCCCGCCGCAGCACACGGTCAACACATCCTTGACCCCGCGATTGGCCAAATCGGCGGATACCAACACCTAGAACGAAGCGCCTTCGTTCGGCTGATCCCAGATCCCCCGAACGCGCTTGATCCCGGTCATATCGACGCCCACAGCGATGTGGCGCGGCCTTGTTGGGGGTGTGGCCGCCGTCTTTGACCTTCACAATCATCGCGTCGAGGTAGATCACCGGATACGACGGTTCCAGCGGTCGGCGCTGCCATGCCAGGACCCCGTCGGAGATCTCGTCGACGGTATTGGGGATCGTCTCTCGCGATGCCTGCGTCCCGATCGCCGAACTAAATCCGAAATCGGATGTCCCGCAAATTGATTCCGCACCGCATATCGGGAGATGGCCATGTCATCGAGCCTGCCTTCACCACGCTGGCCGATGGGTACCAGCGTCGGGGTCAACGAACCGCTGCGGTCTCGCGGCACCTCCAAGGGTAACGGGCCGGCCTGGTGAGCACCGTCTTGAGTGGGCCGCCGTTTCACCCGCCTGATCAGATCGCCGTTCTCGTCACCAAGGTGAGCGGTGAGTTCGGCGCCAGCCCACGTTGAAGGACGAGCTTGATCAACCCCGGCAGCAGCCCGCCATCACCGGTCAGCGCCACCTCGCAGTTATCGATCGGCGCCAGCAGTTCATACACTGACCCCCGAAGCACGAAGCGCGTCGGCCATCTCGACCGTAGGGCTGGCGGCAACCAGCGCCGCATCCATTGCCCTTTCATGTCGTCACGTCCTGCGATCCTTCCGTTAAGAGGATTTACACAGTCCATCTAATGCGCCCACGGACCGCCCGCCACGCCGAGCGGGTCTTCGACTCAGTACGCGCCACACGCCAGACTCGTGGACGATGCGCGCCAACGACGCCGTGAACGAGACCCGTTCGAGGCGACCCTCGGGACTGAAGTGTCACCATCAAGACCACCGGAACTGTCATAAATGAGATGTGATCGGTCCCATGGTGAGGTGCCATCACTTGCGGGTCGAAATGCCGGGGGTGCGGGCAGAACTGCGCGACAAGGAGATTGGCGCTCGGCACTTCCCATCGTCGCTAACATCCAACGCGTAGGCTCCCGGTGTGCATGTCGACGTGATGACCGTTCCGCAGCCTTTGGCCCAGATGGGCACGCTTGCCCAGCGCACCCAGGCGGCCGGTTTCTCCGGCCTCCTGCTGACCGAGACCGGCCGAACCGCCTATCTGAGCGCAGCGGTCGCATCCCAGGCCGCGCCCGGGCTCGAGCTGTCGACCGGTGTCGCAGTAGCTTTCCCGCGAAGTCCATTCATCACCGCGGCATCAGCGTGGGAACTGCAGGAAGCCACCGGGGGCAAATTCCGGCTCGGGATCGGCACCCAGGTACGCACGCACGTGGTGCGGCGCTACGGCATGCCCTTCGAACAGCCTGGACCACGGCTGCGCGACTATGTTCGCGCCGTGAAAGCGTGCTTCACGGCGTTCCGGACCGGCAAGCTCGACCATCACGGCGACTTCTACGACCTGGATTTCATCACGCCGCAATGGAGCCCCGGTCCCATCGACGCCCCCGATCCCAAAGTCGATATCGCGGCGGTGAATCCGTGGATGCTGCGCATGGCCGGCGAGGTGGCCGACGGCGTGCACATTCACCCGCTCGGTGAGCCGGGCTACATCGCCCGCCACGTGCTGCCGAACGTCGCCGCCGGTGCCGAGAAGGCGGGCCGCTCCCCTGCCGACATCGACACGATCATCCCGGCCATGACGATCGTCGGCGACAGCGACGAGGAACGGCACAACGAGCGTGAATTCGTCCGGGCCAGCATGAGCTTCTACGGCAGCACCCCGAACTACGCATTCATCTGGGACGAGGCCGGATTCGAGGGCACCACCGCACGCCTGCGGGAGAAGCAGAAGGCCGGCGACATGGCCGGCATGATGGCGCAGATCACCGACGACCACATCGCCGCGTTCGCCACTGAATCCACCTGGGATGAGCTGGCGGACAAGCTCATTGCCAAATATGGCGGCGTCGCCACTCGCATCGTGCTCTACAACGCCCTCGGCGGGTCAGACCGTTTCGAACGGTACGGCGAGATCGCGCGGCGACTGTCGGCGGCCTTGCCCCGGTTTGACTGACATCAAAACAATCTCACGATCGTACCCGGAGACTTCATTTCCGCAATGAGATGAGGTGCCTCTATGCATTCTCGAGATCGGCCTCATAGGTCATTACGACTACACCCACTGCCGCGCTCGAGTCAGGAGATCCTGTTGATTTTCAACATCGGGTTGACGGCGCACCGGGACAGTGCCATTGCCATGCCGCCTAGCGCTCAGCGCTATCAATTGTCTGACAGCGAGAGCCATGTACGGCCGCTGCTCGCCAAGTTCCCAGATCAGTCCGCGCTAGCGCCGAAGGCGCGGCCTCCACTGCCGCCGCTAGTCGGCCGTAATGCCACTACGGGTTTCGTAAACCCCACACCATCTTCGATATCCGTAGGAGCTCCCGAATCTGCCCGGCGCCGCAAGTGCACCACCGCGTCACGAATTCTCGTTTCTGCACCTCACTCCTCGGCGGCTACACACTTCCCGACGGCTTCACAACTGCCGACAGCAAGTTGGGAGTATTTAGCAGATGCTGCGCGTAGTCGAGAAGCACACGATGGAGCAGCTCGTCGGGCACGTCCAGCAACCGCGCATCGGTTACAACGCCGGAAACTCCGCCGATGATCATCGACGTCCCGATATGGTGGGCGACGTCCGCGTCGGGGCCATCTAGCAACGTGATCAGCTTCACGACGGCGTTCTCCAACTCGACATGCGTCTTCGCCAGCGTGCTCATCGCCGGGTCGTTCTGCACAATTGCGCTGAGGCCCCTATGACGCACCGCCAGTTCGACAAAGCCACTGACGGCGACTTCGCGCCGCGAATTGGGGTCGGGAAGCGCGTCGGCGATACGTATTACGCGAGCGATGTCCTCGAGTAACGGCTGCGCGACAGCCCTCACGATCTCGTCTTTGGTGTGAAAGTGGTAGTACACAGCGGCTTTGGTCACCTCAAGCCGATCGGCGATCATCTGCAGGGTAGTGCCCTTGACGCCGTACTCAGCAAACAATTCCAAAGCCGCCTGAACGATACGGTGACGTAGGAAGCCACGTGATGACGTCAAGTTTCCTCTGCCAACCTTTCGGGGAGTTTATGCGGGCTGCGTGCGCACTGGATGAATGATGCTACATCGGCGGATGTGATGTCACTCACCTCCGACCGGGTTGCACATAGTTAGCCATGGAAGCTAAATTAACCTGCTAGTTGGCAAGTTAAATTTGTTATCGCGGCTAGAAAGCAGCACTCAGTCCCGTTGGAGCCGATGTGCGAATCATTCAGACCATTTCGTTACGCCTGAATCGCCTGCTCGACATGTTGGTCGCCCCAAAGCGGCCGATCGCGGCAGTCATCGGGGCGTACTTCTGGTGGCCATACGGTGTTTGCTTACCGCCCAAACGCCAGCAGTCGACCGGACGCGCACCCGCAGCTGATCAGTCTGCAGCACGGCACGTCTAGACAGTAGGAGCGCAGACACTGTGACGCTGTTTCCTTTGGGGCCAACGGCGAGAAAGGCCAAGGGTCAACATGACTTCGAGGACACGCAAAGCGTTGAGCGACAATGCTATTGGACATACAGCGTCAGCCGAAAATTCCCTTCACTCCGATGGCAGCATTGTCATACCGGACGGCATCACGCTGACGTCGTTCCTTGAACGCAACCGCGCAGCGATGGGCGAAGAGCCGTCGTACCGGTTCATCGACTACGCGCAGAACCCCGACGGCGAGATCATCGAACTCAGCTGGAACGGGCTCTGGGCTCAGGTCAACGCCGTCGCCGCCCGGCTCCAACAGGTGACCCAGCCACGCGACCGCGTGGCCATCCTCGCGCCCCAGGGCGTCGACTACGTCGCGGCGTTCTTCGCCGCCGTCCACGCCGGAAACGTCGCCGTGCCGCTGTTCGCGCCGGCCCTCGCCGGGCACACCGAACGACTGGCCGCTGTGCTGTCGGACACCAAACCGTCCGCGGTGCTCACCACGACCGCGGCCGCCGAAGCGGTCCGCGCGTTCATCAAGACACTGCCCGCCGCCGAGCGTCCGCGGGTCATCGCCGTCGACGCCGTCCCCGGCACGCTCGCCGAGATGCACGTCGACCCCGATTCTCGCACCGACGACGTCGCCTACCTGCAGTACACCTCGGGCTCCACCCGCACCCCCGCCGGTGTCGAGATCACGCATCGCAACGTGTGCACCAACGTCATTCAGATGATCCTGGCCGGTGGCCTGGACACCGACATCCGCAGCGTGAGCTGGCTGCCGCTGTACCACGACATGGGTCTGATCATGATCATGTTCCCCGCGCTGTGCGGCGGCCAGATCAGCCTGATGGACCCGATGGCGTTCGTCCGCAGGCCCTACCGCTGGATCCGGCGGCTGGCCGACGAAGCCGCACACGGCCGGACTTTCGCCGCCGCACCGAATTTCGCCTTCGAGTTGTGCGCACAGCGCGGGCTGCCGCCGGCCGGCGAGCCGCTCGACCTCAGCAACGTGGTGACCCTGCTCAACGGGTCCGAGCCGGTGACGCTGCCGTCCATCGAGCTGTTCATGGAGGCCTTCAAGCCGTACGGACTGCCCGAGACGGTGGTCAAGCCGTCGTACGGCATGGCCGAGGCCACACTGTCAGTGGCCAGCATCGGCGCCGACGAAAAGCCAAGCGCCACTTATCTGGACCGTGAGGAACTCGCGGCAGGCCGAGCCGTCGTCGTGGGCCGCCATGCCGACGGCGCAGTCCCCCACGTGTCGTGCGGGCGGGCCATCCCCGACCAGTGGGTGGCCATCGTGACCCCCGACGGCGACGAAGCCGCCGACGGCACGGTCGGCGAAATCTGGTTGCACGGCAACAACATCGGGCAGGGCTACTTCGGCCGGCCCGAGGAGTCCGAGCGGGTGTTCGGCAACAAGCTGCAGACCCGGCAGACCGTCAGCCACGCCGACGGCGCCGAGGACAACGCATTGTGGTTGGCCACAGGCGATCTGGGCGTTTACGTGGGCGACGAGCTGTTCGTCACCGGCCGGATCAAGGACCTGGTGATCGTCGACGGGCGCAACCACTACCCGCAGGACATCGAGGCGACGGTCAGCCGTGCCTCGTCCGCGGTGCGCTCGGGCTATGCGACAGCCTTTGCTGTACCTGGTGATTCGGGTGAACAACTGGTCGTCATCGCCGAGCGCGCGGTCGGAGCGGGCCGCGCGGAATTGGAGCCTGTCGCCGAGGCCGTACGGGCCGCGGTGGCGCGGCATCACCAGGTTCGCGTCGCCGAAGTGCGACTCGTTGCGGCCGGACGGATCCCGCGCACGACGTCGGGAAAGCTGGCCCGCACCGCCTCGCGGGCAGAGTTTCTGAACGGTCAATTCGACTGACGTCCTGCTGAAGAATGACAGCTCCTAGTCAGAGTTCAGCACCGCCCGAACCGATGAAACAGATAGATGGTGACGGATGACTACGGATGACTTCGCTCAGACCGAAGATTTCCATGGCTGGAATCGCTGTTGCAGAATTCAGCCTCGATCACGGACCGACCGCTACCCCTCCCACCGCAAATATGGTGGTCCGCATCTGAGACACGAAACCCCGCCCCGGGAGTGCCCCCAGCCAGCGACGCACCTAGAGCGCGTAGAACTAGCCCATCAAACCGTGACCTGGCGCTCACCCTGGATGGGCAATCGCACGACGTTCGTCGTGAAGTACCTGAACGAGCACTACCGAATACACCTACCTCGAGCGATCGCACGTGGAATCGTCGTCGAGTACCTTTACCTGGTCGCCGACCATTTCAGGATCGACCGCTACCGCGCACAACGATTCTTGACCGACGAAGCCTTGCGCGCGAGCGCTTTCGACATCCTGGGATCACCACGCACCAATGCTCGAGCTTGGACTGATACGAATGAGGACCATGTCGTCGAAACGCACGCTCCCTATAATTCTAGAGACTGATGGGCCCCGGGGTTTCGCGCAGTCAGTTTGCTTGACTTTTGCTCACGACATCCATCGAGGAACCGGCCAGACCATCTACTGCTGCCGCAAATAGGAACTTATGGGGAGCTGCCAGCTGACATAGAACACCACTAGTGCCGATTGCGCGCCCGACTCTTCACACTACCTGGTAAGCCGATCAAATCAAAGACCTCGACCCGTGTCGCAGGCGGACAAGTCCCCCGTCGGACACACGACTGAGCCGAAGGGTGAATCGCCCCGGGTTTGATGCCAATGTCGTTAACTTTGGCGTTGTTGCAGGTCAAGGCGATGTTGTGGCGAAAGCTGTTGCGCCTGCTCTACTTTGATGAGCGTTGATGGGCTGATTCAGCGAAGGTGATGTGGTGGCCGCGCCAGTTTTCGTTCCTCAGATTGGCTTTGAGAAGTATTGTGCAGCAATGGATTACACGTATTTCTTATTACCTGTGGCCGACGCGAATTCAGGTGGCGAATGTGGTCGGTCAGACCAGTTGACCGACCGGATCGGTCTGGGTGTGCTGACGCGGCTGGTGCACCGCGACCTGGTCGACGAGGTGCTCGCTGACACAGGCAAGGTCGAGCGCCGTCGTCGCCTGCTGCCGGCTCGGGTGGTCGTGTACTTCGTGCTGGCGGTGACCCCGTTCTTCGATGACGCCTACGAAGAAGTGATGCGCAAACTCGTCGATGGTCTGCGATTCCTGCGCGCGCGGAATGACGATTGGCAGGTGCCCACGTCATCGGCGCTGTGTCAGGCCCGGGCCCGACTCGGCGCCGAGCCGCTGCGCGAGCTCTATGAACGGGTGGCCCGGCCGCTGGCCGGTGCCGGCACCCCGGGTGCCTGGCTGGCCGATTTGCGCGTGATGGCCATCGACGGCGTTCAACTCGATGTCCCCGACACCGCCGACAACGATGACGAGTTCGGTCGCAGCGCCAGCAAGGGACTCGACGGTCCCTACCCGAAGGTGAAAGTCCTCGGCTTGGGTGAATGCGGCACCCACGCCGTGATCGACGCACACCTCGGTGGTGTCCATGTCGATGAACGCGACCTGGCCCGCCCACTGCTAGCCAGCATCGAACCCGGAATGCTCGTGCTGGCTGACCCCGGTTCTACAGCCGCCAGTTCCGGCAAGAGGCCGCAGCGACCGGTGCCGAACTGTTGGGGCGGGTGCAGTCGACACTGCTCCTGCACCCGGTGACGGAACTGGCCGACGGCTCGTATGTGAGCGTGCTGCTGACCACCATCGAACGCCAACGCATCCGCCGCCACCAGGCCCGCGGGCTGGCCACGGTGCCGCAAGGCCCGATGGTGCGGGTTATCGAGTACGACATCGCCAACCGCGACACCGACGACCGGTCGCCGATCCGGTTGATCACCACCATCTGCGACCCTGAGCGGGCGTCGGCCGCCGAACTTGCTGCGGTCTATCACCAGCGCTGGGAGTTCGAATCCAGCCTGGCCGAGATAGAAACCCGCCAACGCGGCAGCTACCGAGTGTTGCGTTCGCACAGTCCCGACAGGGTGCGCCAAGAGATCTGGGCACTGCTGCTCACCCACTACGCGATCCGGGCGTTGATGGTCGAGGCCACTGACCCCGACGGGCTCGATCCACTGCGGATGTCGTTCATCCGAACCCTGCGCACCGTCCGCCGCCACGTCACCGGGCAGGCAGGAATTTCCCCCTGACCGGCTGGCGACATGCCTGCGTCACGCCATCGCCGAAATGCTCGAGCGACCCAACCCGGCCCGGCGCCACTGCACCTACCCCCGCGTCACCAAACGAGCCGCCGCCACCAAATTCCCACGAAAAACATTCGGCCACAAGAACATCAACCACCGAGGCCCACCCAAAATCAGACTCACCCGCACACAAAGGACCGCCACTACGGGACTCCCTGAGCGTGACCGCGCCGACGCAGGTCAGGCACGTGTGGCGTCGGGACTTTCGGTGGGTGCCGGCGAGGTGCGGCGGTGGGCGGTGAGGAAGTCATCGACGATGGCGGCGCAGTCGTCGTGGCTCATGACGCGAAACCCGGTCATGCGGGCGAATGCCAAGGGGCCGATCAGTTGGCAGAGCACCCGTTCGAGGTCGAAGTCGCCCAGTTCGGCGCGGGCTTGGTCGCTGTGCAGCAGGGCGTCGAACGGTTGGCGGTACTGGTCGATGACCAGGGTCCGGACGGCGCCGGCCGGGTACTGGTCCTCGGTGTCGGGTTTGGTGGTGGTGGGGCCCAGGGCAAGCCAGGCCAGTGTGGTGATGTGCAGCGGGGCGTCGTTGAACAGCGTTGCCTGCCGGGAGAGCAATTCGATGAGCTGCTCACGCAGGGGTCCACTGCGTGGTGCCGGTGGGGTCACCTGGGGCAGCAGCCGCTCGAAGGTCGCGGCCAGCAGGTGCGAGGAGGTCTTGAAGTGGCGATACAGCGTGGTGCGGGCCACCTTGGAGGCTTTGGTGACCGAGTCGACGGTGACCGCTTCCACGCCGCCGGCGTTCAGCAGGGCCGCGGCCGCCTCCAGCAGCCGGTTGCGCGAGCGGATACGTCGCGGATCGACGTCGTCGTCATCATCAGTGCCGTCGGCGTTGACGTCGGGCCACTCACTCACAGTCACTCACTTTATTGTCCGCCGCCTCCGGTGTGGCCAATCGTCGATTCTCCACACCCCAGGGCAGTTATGCTACCGCGTGTAGCGCAGCGAAACCGCCTATACCAGGAGATGTGGGATTTGTCTGATCGCACCTGGCTGTCAGTGTTTTTGGCGCAGCACACCCCGATCCGGTGGGGATGGCGGTCATCGCATCGGCGCCGGCTCGGGGCGCAGCGATGACAGGTGCGCCGGGCCTGGCTGCTCGTGATGGCCGGGACATCGCGATCCTCGATGCCGCCGTGTCGGTCGCCTCGGTCGGCGGCTACGAGGCAGTACGCATGCGCGCGGTCGCCGAGCGCGCGGGTATCGCCGTCGGCTCCATCTACCGCCGCTTTCCCTCCAAGGCGTATTTGCTGGTCTGCGCACTCACCCGCGAGGTCGAGCAGGTCGAGGCCCTGCGCGATTGGTCGGCGGTGCCCGGTGGCCCCCAGCAGCGACTTGTCGCGCTCAGTGACTGCCTGCATGAGCAGTGGCAGCGTGATCTGCCGCTGACCGAGGCGCTGACCCGGGCGCTCGTCGTTGCCGACAGCGCCGCGGCCGCCGAGGTCGAGCGAACCATGACGGTGCTCAACCGGCTGCTCGCGGCCGCACTGGGCGGCCCGTCCCCATCGCTGCGCGACCAGCAACTGGCCTGCCTACTCGGCGACGTGTGGCTGGCCAACCTGGCCGCCTTCATCAGCGGCCGGGTGCCCGCCGCCGCAGCCCGGGACAGCATCGACCGGGCCATGGCCCTCATCCTGCGCGTCTAGCCCGACACCATTGCCCCGAAACGCTACACGGTGTAGCGTTGCGATACTGCTTAGTATCGATTTGCTGGGGCGGAGACAGGGGACGCGATCATGCTCGATCAGTGGATTGAACGGTGCACCCTGCAGCGGGTATCGCTGCATGAAGGCCTGGTGCTCAGCTTCGAGGACTACAACGAGGTGGTCATCTCCCGGCCGCTGCGCCTGGGGTTGCCGCCGGTGGGTCCGTACCCGGCCGAGGTGGTGGTGCTGGACCCGCTGAACATCGCGCCGGCGCACCGCGCCCTTTTGGACCTGGCCGGGTCGATGTGCGTGCGAGCGCACAGCGACGACGATGGGGCCCTGCACCTGCAGTTCTCGGACGGTCACTCCATCGACGTGGAGCCCGACGCGCATGTGGCGGCGTGGGAACTGTACGGAAAGCGCCACGGATACATGGCCTGCATGCCCGGAGGCCAGGTGCGGATGGTCCGTCATGATCTGCCCGCCGCGGACAACGCCGACTACGACACGGCCCCGGCCAGCCCGTGAGCGATCCGCTGCACGGGGGACCGACCCTCACCGCCGCACCCGGGCCACCGCGCCGCCGGCGCGCACGCGCCCAGACCGCGCCGTCGAGTGAATACAGTCCCGCGCTGGCCCGCCTGGGGGCGTTCACCCTGCGCCACAAGGCGCTGGTGATCGGACTGTGGATCGGGACCGCGGTGGTGCTGGCGGTGCTTTTTCCGCAACTGGAAACCGTGGTGCGCCAACAGTCGGTGGACTTGGTGCCCCACGACGCGCCGTCGTTTCTGACCGTCGACCGGATGAGTGCAGCATTCGGCGAACAGGGGTCCAAGACCGTGCTGTTCGTCGCGTTCGAGGACCCCGCCGGCCTCACCCCGCCCACCCGCCAGAAATACGCGCAGCTGGTCTCGGCGCTGCGCGCCGACCCCGGCCATGTCCTGCTCGTGCAGGACCTGCTGGCCGACCCGGTCACCGCACCGCACGCCATCAGCGCCGACCGCCGCGCGTGGTACCTGCCGGTCGGCGTCGCCGGCACCCTGGGCGATCCGACCGCCGCCGAATCGGTCAGCGCCGTGCGCGCCATCGCTGACCGCGTCTTCGCCGCCAGCACCACCACCGTGCGCGTCACCGGGCCCGCCGCCACGTTCAGCGATCAGATCGCCAGCGCCGAACACGATCTGCTGTTCATCTCCCTGGCCACCGCCGGCCTCATCGCCCTGATCCTGCTGCTGGTCTACCGGTCAGCGTTCACCGCGCTCCTGCCCCTGCTGGTCATCGCGCTGAGTTTGGCGGTCGGACGGGGGGTGCTCTCCGCCCTCGGTGAATGCGGCCTACCGGTATCGGAATTCACCGTGGCGTTCATGACCGCGATCCTGCTGGGCGCCGGCACCGACTACACGGTGTTCCTGATCAGCCGCTATCACGAACAGCGCCGCGCCGACATCGCCCCGCCGCAGGCCGCGATCTACGCCACCGCCAGCATCGGACGGGTCATCCTGGCCTCCGCCGCCACCGTCGCGCTGGCCTTCCTGGCCATGACCTTCGCCAAACTCAGCGTGTTCGCCGCGCTCGGCCCCGCCTGCGCCGTGGCCGTGATGGTCGGATTCCTGGCCACCGTCACCCTGCTGCCACCGGTACTGGCGCTGGCCGCCCGCCGCGGCATCGGAGACCCCCGACCCGACCGCACCCGCCGCTACTGGAACCGCATCGCCGTCGCCGTCGTGCGTAAACCCGTCCCGCTGCTCACCGTCAGCCTGATCATCCTGCTGGCCCTGGCCGCGGCCGCCACCACCATCAAAATCAGCTACGACGACCGCAAAGGCCAACCCGCCGACACCGCAAGCAACCTGGGCTACCAGCTGCTCAACCGGCATTTCCCCACCGACATGGTCTTCACCCAATTCCTCGTCGTGGAAAACCCGACCGACATGCGCACCGGCAAAGGCCTCGCCGACCTCGACGAAATCGCCTCCCGCATCGCCCAACTACCCGGCGTGAGCAAAGTATCCGGCGTCACCCGCCCCGCCGGCACCCGACTCGAACAAGCCCAATTGTCCTGGCAGAACGGGCAGATCGGCGACAAGATGGCCACCGCAGCCGCCGACGGCAACGCCCGCAAAACCGACCTGGCCCAACTCACCGGCGGCGCCGACCAACTCGCCAACGGCCTCGCCCAACTCGACCGCACCCTACGCACCGCGCTGACACCCCTGAGCGCCCTGCTCAACCAAGCGCACACCGCCAACAGCCAAATGCAGCGATTCACCCCGCTGCTGCACCAACTGTCGGCCACCGCCCCCGACATCGACCACGCCATCCAAGCCGGACCCGGACTGCGCCCCGAGGCCGAACAAGCCCGCAACGCCATCGCCGCCGTCTCACCACTGCGCGACATCCTCGACACCGCACCCTGGTGCACCACCACACCGCAATGCACCGAACTGCGCGACCAGATGCGGGTCCTCGACGCCCTGCGCACCAACGGATTCTTCGACCACATCGCCGAGTTGGGCGACCACTACAACCCCACCACCAACGCCACCGTCACCGCCACCCTCACCGACGTCCAAACCTCCATCACCACCCTGCAACACGCCCTGGGCACCCTGGGTGACCCCGCCGACATGGCCACCAACATCGCCCGCCTGCAACACGGCATCAGCCAACTCGCCTCCGGCGCACAAGCACTGGCAACCGGCGTGCACGCCCTGGCCGACAGCAACATTCAAATGCTCACCGGGATGAGTCAGATCGCCGCACAACTACAAAACTCCGCCCGCGCCAGCGCCAACTCCGACACCGCCAGCGGCTTCTACCTACCCCCAACCGCCTTCGACAACCGCCAATTCGCCGACGTCGCCAAACAATTCATCGCCCCCGACGGCAAAACCGCCCGCTTCATCATCGAATCAACCTTCGACCCCTACAGCAGCGCCGCCATGGAACTGGCCCACCACATGGTCACCGTCGCCGAAGCCGCCCGACCCAACACCTCCCTGACCAACGCCACCATCTCCGTAGCCGGATTCCCCGCCGTCAACGCCGACATCCAGCACCTACTCCAAGCCGACTTCATCCAACTCGCCGTCGCCACCCTCGTCGTCGTCGGACTCATCCTGGTCCTGCTGCTGCGCGCCGCGCTGGCCCCGCTCTACCTCCTGGGCACCGTCGTGCTGAACTACCTGGCCTCCATCGGCCTCGGCGTCGTGGTGTTCCAATGGATACTCGGCTACCAAATCGCCTGGCCCGTACCACTATTGGCGTTCATCATCCTCGTCGCGGTCGGCGCCGACTACAACATGCTGCTGGTATCACGACTACGCGAAGAATCCGAACACAACATCCGCGTCGGAGTCCTACGCACCGTCGCCAAAACCGGCTCGGTCATCACCTCAGCCGGCCTCATCTTCGCTGCCAGCATGTTCGGACTGATGGCCGGCTCCATCGCCATCATGATCCAAGTCGGCCTCATCGTCGGCTGCGGACTACTGCTGGACACCTTCCTCGTGCGCACCCTCACCGTTCCGGCCATCGCCACCCTCCTGCGCGAAGCCAGCTGGTGGCCCCAAAAACAACCCACACGGCCCCGGCCATGAAAACGCTACTCCCACACCGGCATCAAGCCGCCACGACCCGAACCCAGCCCACCATCGACAGCGCCCCCGCCGACCAACCCACCCGCGCACCAACGAGCACCAACACCACCGCACCGGACAACACCAAGGGCCGCCGCCGCTGCCCGATCCACTGGCCCCGCCTCCTACACGGCAAGTACCCCTACTTCCACGGCGAGCACGAAAAACTATTCCGAGAAGCAGCCATGGAACGCGAAATGTACCGGCTCTAAACATCACAACCCCGAAGCGCCAACCGCCACCACACAACGCCAACACAACCCGCACGCGCCAGCGACCACAACCGCCGCAGACGAAAGCGGGAACACCCCCAACCACGACTGTTCCCGCCTACCTCAAACCCACCACCATCACCTCAGCGGGAACAGCAATACACGGCCGAATTCAACCCCAGATAACCAGCGCGTTGTGGGACGCGATCAGCGCAGTTCTGGACGCACTCGTGGTCGAAGAACGCGGGTAGGGCAGAGAGACGTCGCTAGCTCAACGGCGGTTTTCGGGGGCGCACACAGCGCGCTTCGGAAATGAAAAACCCGCCCCCTGCCGGGGAACGGGTGGTATTTGATCACTATACAACCGGCAGGAGCGTACGGACGGAATCCCTTGCCGACGGGGATGCGCTTCAGGCTTCGTCGATGGGGAGCTTGAGGTCGCCGGGGTTTCTGATGACGATGGTGGCGTCGATGCGTCCAGCCAGACGAACAATGTTTCGTTGGGATCACCACACTGGCCGAAAAGGATTGGTCTCGTCCCGGACTGGCGAATATGTACCCGTTCGCGCCCGAAACGCCGCAATACTCGCCGATCGAATGCGGCCCGCCTCGGCACCATGCGCATACCCGGGCGCCGCGTACGCACGCTCACGTTCACCCAACACCGCATCACGCTCACAGAGGGAGAACCTGGCCTGCTCCAGAGCGTCCATCCACCGAGCGATGGTGTAGGAGCCCGCCAGGGCAGCCGCATCAATGGTCGGCTCCTCAGCGGAAAGGCCCACCAGCAGGCATGATTCGTGCTCACACCGCGCCAGATCACGGTACGCATCGTGAACAGCACGCCAGGCCTTCATCACAGCAACCGTCACCAGCGCGACGCTGAGATTGACATTCGGCTCCACACCCGCGTCGTGCTGTGCCACGCATCGCGCAACGTCATGCAGGCACGACGCATGTGATGCGTGGATCAAATCCAGTTGTAACACAACGCCTTCAGAAAGTGACCCCTCAAGAATCCGGTCACGACTTGCCATGCAGATGTCGGAAAAGACGTCATCGAGTTCGGTCGCTGCGCGCAGATCGAACGTGCCGGCCCAGCGTTCACCGATGATCCAGCGCATGGTGTCCCGCCACCGGTCCGATGCTGCGCGAAACTCAGCGAAAATCTCCACCAACAAGTCGGCGTACCTTGCTCGTATGGGCGGCATCATGTCCACCTGCGCCGCCCACAACTCCGCGGCGCACAACACGGCCGCGATCGACCGCTGCTGCTCCCCGGCCGCCTGCACCAGCTCGAAACACCGCTGCTTAGCGTCACTCACAGCCGCATCTCCAAAACCCGCAGCATTGGGCTGATGAACTCGACAAAATCGCCCGGATAAGCCACTCCCGCCGCATAAATCATGTTCCCCAACGGCTCAGGCTGAAACTGAAATCCCCGCAGCACCTCCATCGTGCGAGCGATCAGCCACTGCTGCTCGTATACGTCCCGAGGTGTTGCGTCATCGCCGGGGTCTACATCTTTAGCACCCGGTCGATATACCGCTGCGGTCCAGTACTGATTGTTCGCCGTCGTGTTAAATTCTTGCCAAATCTCTTGGCTTACAGCTTCATTCGATAGCAGACGCTCCCACATGTCCCGCAACGAGACCGGGCACATCTGCTGGCCACCGAATACTCCCTGCATCATCTGGCCAGCCAAAACCTGTACCACCTCATCGAGGACTCCCTGATGATCAGCCGCACGGAGGCGCTGCACCCGAGCCGACAAGTCGGGATAGGTCGCTTCGAAGCGGTCTACATGCACCGCGTCGAGCACCGGGCCTGTCGGCGGTGACTGCGCATAGTCTTCGCGTTTGCATAGTGCATGCTCGATACCAGCTGGCTTAAACGGTTCGATGCGGTTCGTGGCTGCCGCTGCGACAAGCCGACCGCCCCCAAGCTGGGCTCGCAGAGCGGCGTATTCGACCAAAACCCGGGACGGGTCCGACCAGCCTGTCCACCGCTTCTCAAACCCCGTTTTCACGATGGGATCGCTCGCCAGGAGCCGGACACCGCGCGGCAGAAACACCCCCCACGGGATGTATCCGAACCCCTCGCTGGACATCACCACCGTCTCGGGTGTCGCCGAACTGTCAGCCCGGAACACTCCCACGGCCCATTCGACGACCGGGTAATGGACAAAGTCGCTGTCTCGCCGAAGCTTCGCCGCTAACGCCCGTGCCGTCCGCAGCTCCGCAGACTCAGTGCGTGCAGCGCCCGCAGCCGCCACCGGCGTCAACACACCGGCCGGAACCATCGTCGGCGTATTAGGTACCCCACCCCCAGCCGAACCCGCACCACCGGCACTACCTGACGAACTGCTACCACCGGACGCAGGAACCACCGGCGCCCCAATAGAACCCGCAGCCGCGGGAGCCCCCATCCCTGGCGGCGGAACCATCATCGCCGGACCAGGTGCCGCGGCACCTGTTGGCACACTGACTGGCGCGGGCGCGGATGCGACCGGTGCAACATGTGCGCCTGCAGCGCCAAGCCCCGACGACGGCGCGATACTGGACGCTCCAGCCGCGGGCACCTTTGCAGCACCACCCGCCGAACCGAGCGAGCTCACCCCAGTTGTTGTCGCTGGCGACAATGGCGCCAGCGGTGCCGCGCCGCCACCGACACTCGCAGCCAACGACTTCGCGATCGCAGCCCCCGGCGACTGCCCCATTTGCGCTGCCTGAGCCGCCTGTGCGGCCGCATTCGGCATCGATGCACCGTTGGCCAAACCGCCCAACCCAGCCCCCGGCTGGCCCAAACCAGATGTCAACGACGACAAGGGATTACCGCCGCCCAATAGTCCACCACCGGGCACGCCACTCGGCGCTCCACCCCCGGCAAAAGGGGGTGCACTGACCGATGGCCGCGGCGACACAGCTTGGATAACAGCCGGCATCTCAGCGTCGGAGTGAGTGCCTGCTGCTGTTGGTCCGCTTCCTGCGACTGCCGAATTCCCGCTGGTGTCGCCGTGCATTCCCGTGTGCGGCTGGATGGCTTCTTGCTTCGTACCCTTCGTCGTTGGGTCCGAGTGCGAACCGGCGGTTTCTGTGCTCGTATCTTCTTGTTGTGACCCTTCTGGTTTCGGATCTTTGTGGCTGCCAGAATTATCGAGTGCCTGAGCGCTGTTGTTTTCGTCTTTAGGGATGTCTCTACCGAGAATGGCCGTCAGCGGCTGACTGAGCTGCGCTACGGCCCGGCTGTGGGTGCTTTCGACCGCGGCCGCGAACATGCTGTGCGCAGCTACAGCCCGGGTATAGCCAGCCGCGATGATCGCTGCCCGGACAGCAGGCAGCACCGGACCCGCCGCCTCGATCTCCTGTTGTGTCTCGTGGTGTATCTGGTCCAGCTTCGAGTTGAGCGCACGCCCCAGCCCGACAACCTTTTTCTGGCCCTTGGCTAACTCGTGTTGCACCTCGACGCGCATATCGTGCTTCCGGGCGCGTATGTGGTGCGCGATCACCATTTCATCGATGGTCGCACCGGAGTTCGTCGATTCGAGTTCGGCGGCTGCCCTGCGGTAAGTCCTTGCTCGCTCCTCGTAATACGTTGCAGCGTAGGCGAATTCGTTACCTTGAGCCTCGATGGCATCGAGTCCGGTAGCCCGAAGTTCTGGATAGGCGCCACTACCCCCACCGACATCAGACATATGTCACGACACCCCGCAAGCCGTTCGTATTTTGTCCGCCGCTGCATTGACCCGGCCAGCGGCATCGTTTGACACTGCGGCACGCTGGCGTTGGCCATCTGCTGCAATCATGTCGACATTCGCGGCGATAAAGTCACGGACCTCATCTGCGACCGCAGGTGGAGTGACGGGCACCAAGTGTTGTCGCAGGTATTGGACCTGCGTCAGAATGCCCGCCTGCGCAGCGTTGAAAGCATCCACGATCGCTGGATCGCTCCACTCCCAGGCGCCCTGCGTCCTATCGAGAAATGGTTGCCGGGCGGCAACCATTGCGCTCGAAGCCGCCGCCCACGCGGTGCATGCTTCCGATTTCGCCGCCGCTACAGCGGCCGGGTCCGGGGCCTGCGCCGCCGACGAGGTAGCGGTCGACGACGTGACCGATGCCGGAGAAGTCGTCGGGGTGTGCCGGCCGAGCGCAAACCCGCCCGTCACCGCGCTGGCCACCGCAACGACAAGACCCGTCGCGGCCAACGCCCAGCTGCCACGCGAACGCGGCGCCGGGACGTTCCCCAGCTGGCCCGTGAGCGGCCCTGGCGCCCGAAAACTGGGCGGCGAGTAAGGCTTCGTCATTCGGTCCTCACCGCACTCAGGTCCCCTGCATTCTTCTCGTTGATGCCGTCGAGCACGGTGAATCCCGTTGCGCTGACAGCACTGACTGTCGTATCGCCCCCGAGTGCTTCACCGCCAATCGCCTCATGCACCAACCGTGACCAGGCATCAAACCCGAGGGCAGCAATGTCGAATACAGTCTTTGGCGCTGGCAAGGCGGGCGCACCGGCTGACAAAGGTGCCCGGCATGCCTCAGCGCCAGCGGCCGCCGTCACGCTCGGTGCCGTTGAGTCGATCCGTAGTAAGCGGGTATCGGCCATCATTGGCTCCTTCACCGGTTCTCGTGATGCTCGGTCTGAGCACGGGCAATATCGTCCGGAACCGATACCCCGAGGTGCTCGGCGGTGCGGATCACCTCATCCACGACGGCTACGGTCAGGGCGCGGTCGACCATCACAGACCGGGCCGAGGTCGCTGTCGTGGCTGTGACAACGTCAGTCCACATCGATTCCGGCTGAGGGGCCGACTGGTCGGCATCCGCTATAAGCTCCGTTTTTGCAAGTAGCTGCCGGACCGATTCGAATTCAAGAGCTGTGGATGTCCGGACAACTTCCGGCCACTGTTCGGCGGCTTCGATTCCCGCTCGGATTTCTTCTCCCCCGATAGACATATTTTTACGGTAGCCGGGGGCACCGACATCACGCCAGCAGTAGGCCCAGATTCAACCGGATTCCGCAGCGCTCGTTGATATTCGGAGCTGCGGATAGGTGAGATTGCGTGAATATGAGTGACTTGATGAGTGATTATGAGTGACTTTGGCGCTTATAAACCTGACGACTCAGTATTTGGCGACGACGTAGTCGACCTGGCGGTGCAACTCGTCGATCTCCCCGTGAAGCACCATCGGACTCCCGCGGCGTAATAAAACTCACCCACGCGATTCTGCCAACCGCCACCGATAGTCCCCCGCGCTAGCTCGGCCAACAGTGCGCGGCCCAGTCGGAGCGCTTACTAATCGGAGTGCGTGCCATGCTGTGAACGAAATTCTTGACAGCCCTTGGCGTGTTCCACCATTGAAGGTACCGCTCGGCGGTCCGGTACGCATCGGCCATGGCCATCCAGACTGCCGACACGGTGATAATTCATGTGCGATCTGACCGACGGTCTTGATACTTCAGAAACGAGTCCACGGCCTGCCTGGAGACTCCCAGCTGTCGACCAATCCACCCAAGGCTGCGGCCTCGGTCGACCAACCGCTGTGCTGCAACTCGCCTCCGCTCCCGCGCATCGGCGAGTTCATTAGTCAGGCGGTTCAGCTCCGCGTGAGCTGCCAAAAGCTCCAGCAGCTCGCCGTGTTCATCGTTCACCGGTCTAATCCTGCCCCAATTCCAATGACAAGCCTCGAATCATTCCAGACTGTCGCGAAACACGATGGGGGCTATGAGGTCGCTCGTTCCCCTCCGGACGCAGCGACTTTCACCGCGCGGCGCACAGTGTCATTGATGAGGCGTTCCAACACTGCCCACTCACAATGGGAGGACCATTCTTCAGCCAGCTCAATAGATCGCAGCCGTCCCCGATCATCTACCCACACGGTGACCTCATCCAATTCACTGGATGCACAGAACCATCTGCCCCGTGCGCACCGCTCAAGAGCAATGGTCGTCTCCCGAACCCGGTTCACCTGGTCAAGCACCGCTGCAATCGGTAGTTCGTGAGTCTTCATCGCTGTACTCCCGCTAGAAGTCGATCGTTTGCGCGTATGCCTCAACCTGACCAAAGGTCGGCGTAAATCGTGAATTGCACTGACCATCGAATGCCTCGGCAGTCGACTGCTGGCGTCGCAGATACGCCAACGTGTGCAGTCGCATTATCTGAGCGACCAACTCGACGGCCGAAACTTCCGCCGCGGCTGAACTCAACCTCACCCGCATCGGCGTGCCTTCAGGTCCGACCCAAACCCTGAGTCCACATTCCGCATCTGCAGATTCATAGACGTTCACACGACAACCCTCCATAGCGTCAAGACTGCCTTGACAGTATGGTCGCCCCCCATGCAATGTCAAGACTGTCTTGACGTTGTATGAGGCGACAGTCCGCGGATTCCGCATATTGCCTGTGTCATGTCAAGCCCCGCGTGGACCACTGGCCTCCTCGGAGGTTTTGTCGCCCGGGCCTTTATTACTGAACGAGTTCCATATTCGGCAGAATGCTGTTGCCTACCAGCAGCTTTCCGAATTCTTGGACTGTTCCAGCCCCCAGCAAGAGCCGTTCTCCATGGCACCTGCAGCAGGCATCAGAACATGACGACACCATCGCCAATAGAGGCGTCGAACGCGTAGCCCCAGATCAGATCGATCCAGTTCGGGGTGTAGGGAGCTGTTGGACGCAGGAGCTACCGCTCAAGAAGCCACCGAGCCCAGTCGGCCGCTCACCCGCTTAATTCAACATGTTTCTTCACCCGGTGATGAAACATGTTGGACCTCATCGACTTCCAATTTCGCGTGAATGTGGTCGAGTTGATGGACTGGACGCAGAACACCGACCTACGTTCAGCGCCATGAGAGACACCACGCAACGCGTCAGACAGCTCGCGACCCGGCGGTACGCGGTGGTGCTACAGGCGATGCCAGAGACCCCACAGAACTCAGGGAGCCGAACTATGGAGCGGCCGATTGACGTCCCCAACGTCGCAACACGATCAGCCGGTGCATACGCATGAGTTGGAAAGCAGTGGACTGGGCAACTGACCTGAAGATCTCCAAATCGACCACTAAGTTCATCCTTATCCTGCTCGCGAACAAGGCAGATGAAAACTTCTCCTGCTATCCCTCCATCCAGACGCTCATGGAGGAATCCGGAGCTGGACGAAGCACGGTATTCCGGGCAATCGACGAGCTCGAAGCCTGGGGATACGTTACGCGCCAACCACGATTCCACGATTCCGGTGCACAAAGATCGACTCGCTACTACCTGAATCACCCGCCCGCACCTCATCTCGACCCCGGTCGCAATCCGACACTCCCCCGTCCCGATTTGGCACTCCCCTCGTCTCACAGTGACACCCCCCGGGTCCTAAAGGGACACCCTCCGGGGGTGTCAAATCGAGACTCCTCGAACCCCTCATCAGAACCCTCAACCGAACCACCCACCGTCACAGGAATTTTGGACTTGCTGTCGCCAACGTGGAGACTTCACCGCCCGGCAGGACCAGAACTGACATCCGGCTTGCAAGCGGCTCTCGCGCGGGGCTGGACTCAAGAAAGCCTGACGGCGCACCTCGCCTGCAACCCGCGTGGAGTACGACACCCTGAAAAAGTCCTGCTACATCGCCTGGCTCAACTACCAAGCCCACCATTTCCGCACCTCAGATCCAAGCCGTGGTGCGGGTAGTGCGAAGACCCAACCGCCCGCACCGTCACCATCACCCACCCAGACGGAACAGAGGCCGCCGCCTTCTGCCCACAATGCAGCCCACAGGCTCAACGCCAGTCCCACCTACTGTTCAACGAATCGAGGTGAATCAAATTGGAAAACAACGTATTTAAAGACCTCCCGCTACTCCTCACAGTGCCCGATGCAGCGGCACTGCTTGGGATCGGCCGAGGCGCCGCATACAGGCTCGTGAACTTGGGCGAGCTGCCAGTCCGCCGTCTCGGCGGCCGAATCTACGTCGTCACGGCAGGCATTCGCGACCTGATGGCGTCATGAAAGGGTCCGTCTATCAGCGCGGGAAAACCTGGACCTACCGGTTTCGCGGTCCCCAAAAGGACCCCGCCACAGGGGAATACCCCACCATTTCGAAAGGCGGGTTCGATACCGAGAAGGAGGCATGGAAGGCTTGCCGCGAAGCCATGCGGCAAGCGGACACAGGGCGAGTCGTCAAGCCATCCGCACGGACGGTGTCGCAATTCCTCGACGAGTGGTTTAGCGCTGTCGAGGCAACGTTCGACGGCACCACATGGCAAAACTGGAAAGACTATGCCCGCGTGTATGTCATCCCACGCATCGGCGAGGAGAAGCTACAACGCCTCGATGAACCGCAGCTGCTGAAGTTGTACGCCGCACTTCGCACCGACGGGCGAATCAAGCTGGATCACAACAGCGAGATGTTCGCGTACTGGACGGCGAGTGTTGCGCGAGGTTGCGCCGCCACACCCCGCCAAATTTCGGAAGCATGTGGAACCACAATCCATGCCGCCCGCAAGGCAGTACGGCGGTACCAGTCTGGGATCACGCCGATACCGCAGCCAACAGGATTGGCGCCGAAGACAGTTCGCAATATTCACGCGATGATTCACCGTGCACTCAGCGATGCTGTCGCCTGGAAATATATGGCGTACAACCCTGCGAGCAACATCAAGCCCCCTAAGAAACCGCGAGCCCTACGAACCGTATGGAATCCCGATCAGATCCGGATGTTCCTCCGTTCCATCCGTCATGACAGATTCTCCGCGCTGTTTCTCCTCGAGCTGACCACCGGTGTCCGCCGCGGCCAAATCTGCGGTCTCCGATGGTCCGAGGTCGACCTGGTCGCGGGGGAAATCACCGTCCATAACAACCGCGTCGTCATCGACGGCCATGCAAAAGACAAAGCCGGCGGCAAAACGCGCAACGCCGACAAGACCATCTCACTGGACCGCGCCACCCTCTCCGCACTCCAAAGTTGGCGCGAACATCAAGACAAAGAGCGCGAGTTCTATGGGGCCGATTATCACCCGGGCGGCTACGTGTTCACATTCGAAGACGGCCGACCTCCACACCCTGACACCATCAGGCAAAGGTTCGATCGTCTGGCTGCAGCCGCAGGCCTGTCACGGATCACTTTCCACGACCTCAGGCATTCCTACGCAACGGGGGCCCTGAAAGCCGGCGTCAATCCCAAAGTCATCAGCGAACGAATCGGCCACGCCGACGTCGGATTCTTCCTCCAGACCTATGCCCACGTGATCAAAAACGACGACCGCGAAGCGGCAGAACAGGCGGCAGCATTCCTCATCGGCGACGATTGGCCGGTATGACAGGCCATTGGCCGAAATGACAGAGCGGCAGGGCGCAACAGAATCGATGGCAGCACCGCGTGACTGACTGACCACGCGACCGCAGTAGAGCCGCCATCGAGGTCCACACTGCGCACATGCGCGCCGAACTCCGGAGCATCGTATGGTGCCGTCGCCTACCGCTTCGTACGGGTCGACGTTGCGCTCGACGAGCAGGTCGATCATGTAGTCGAACGCGGTCGATAGCTCGACCTCGTTCTCGCGGTCGTATACCTCCCAGCAGCGAAGTTTCGGAGCGAACAGGTTCGAGTCGACTACGGCCATCAATTCGTCGACAGGGCTAGACCGCAGGATCTGCGCTGAGCCGCCGATCAATTATTAGCAATGCTAACGTTCACAAATCCGTTCACAACCGAATAGAAAACGGCTCCCGGAGAGTCGTCCGGGGGCCGTTTTCGCTAGTAGCGGGGACAGGATTCGAACCTGCGACCTCTGGGTTATGAGCCCAGCGAGCTACCGAGCTGCTCCACCCCGCGTTGGTGAATACAACGTTACCCAACGCTGCCGAATGAACCAAATCGTATGGTCAGACAGGGTTTTTGGAACCGGATGCCGAACTCCACCGGACACAGAACTGCCCAACCCCCGGAGGAATTGGGCAGTTTTGTGATTGTTGACACCGCGACTGGACTACTTGACCTCGCGGTACTTGGCCATGGCGTCGTCCAGCTTCTGCAACGCGGCGCCGTACTGGCCGAAATTGCCGCTCTGCTGGGCCGCACGCAGGCCGTCGAGGGCTGCATTGACATCTTGTAGCGCAGCGGCTTTCGCGGGCGACAGGGTCAGCGGGACACCCGGGGACGCCACGGCTGCGGGCGCCGGAGGCTGCGGTCCCGCGGCTGGCGGCTGGACTGCCCCCGGAACGGCCGCAGGAGGCGGCGTCCCGGCCGGCACGTCGGTCGGGGCCGGACCTGTCGCGGTGGCACCCGCACCCGGCCCGAAGATGCCGTTGAGAGCATCACGGACCGTCGGGCCGTAGCCGACCTTGTCGTTGTACATCATCGCCACGCGAATCAATCGTGGGTAGGACGAGGCCGCGTCACTGGCGCCCGGCGAAGCGTAAACCGGTGCGACATAGAGCAACCCACCCTGGCCGACGGGCAGCGTCAAGAGGTTACCCCACCGGATCCGGTTCTGATTGTCCCGGCCGATGACGCCGAGGTCCTGGCTTACCGCGGTGTCCGTGCTGATCGCATTGAATGCCAGCTTGGGGCCGTTCACCTGACCCGGGATGGTCAACACGGTGATCTTGCCGTAGGTGGCCGGATCGGAGCTGGCGCTGATGTACGCCGCCAGGAAGTCCCGGCGGAACCGGTTCATCGCCGTGGTCAGCTGGAACGACGACGAATCACCACCCGTGGCAAGGTCTTTCGCGACGATGTAGTACGGCGGCTGGAAGCTGCTGGCCGTCGGGTTCGGGTCCAGCGGCACATCCCAGAAATCTGACGTCGAGAAGAACGTCACCGGATCGTTGACGTGATACTTGGCCAGCAGCATGCGCTGGACCTTGAACAGGTCCTCCGGGTAGCGCAGGTGCTCGGAGAGTTCCTTGGAGATCGCGGACTTCGGCTTCACCGTGTCCGGGAACACCTTCATCCACGCTTGCAGCACCGGGTCGTGCTCGTCCTGCTCGTACAGGGTGACGGTGCCGTCGTAGGCGTCGACCGTGGCCTTCACCGAGTTCCGGATGTAGGACACCTGCTTGTCCGGCAACATCCGGTTGACCGCAACCTCATTCGAATCCGCGGTCGCGCTCGACAGCGACGTCAGCTCCGAATACGGGTAGTTGTCCAGAGTCGTGTAGCCGTCGACGATCCACACCATGCGCTTGTTGACGATCGCCGGGTAGACCGTCGAATCGGTGGTCAGCCACGGCGCCACCGCTTCGACCCGGTGGGCCGGGTCGCGGTTGAACAGAATCTTGCTGTTCGGCCCGATCACGCTGGAGAACAAGAAGTTTCGCTCGGCGAACTTCGCGGCGAAGACCGAGCGGGACAGCCAGTTGCCGATGTCCACACCGCCGGTACCACCGTAGGTGTAGTTCTTGGTCTCGGTGTTGGTCTCGTAGTCGTACTCGCGGTCGGCGCCGTTCTTGCCGACGATCGCGTAATCCGATGGCGCGCTGGCGATCACCGGGCCGAAGTACACGCGCGGCTGATCCAGGGGCGCCGGGCCGGGCGACACCGCCGCACCGTTGGCGCCGACCACGCTGGCCAGGAACTCCGGGTAGCCGCCGTTCTGGTTGGGATCGTTGGCGATGCCACGCACCGTGTTGGCGGGCGACGCGATGAAGCCGTTGCCGTGGGTGTAGACCGAGTGCTTGTTGATCCAGTCGCGCTGGTTGTCGATCAGCCGGTCGGGATTCAATTCCCGTGCCGCCACAACGAAGTCACGCAGCTTGCCGTCAGGACCGTTGTAGCGGTCGATGGACAGCTGGTCGGGGAAGCTGTAGAAGTTCTTGCCCTGCTGGAACTGGGTGAAGGCCGGTCCGACAATGGTCGGGTCGAGCAGGCGGATGTTCGACGTCGTGTTCCGGTCGGCCGCGACCTGCTCGGCAGTAGCCGGCGCGTTGCCGCTGTAGTCGCGGTAGGTCACCGCGTCACCGGTCAACCCGTACGCGTCTCGCGTCGCCGTGATACTCCGACTGATGTAGTCGCGTTCCTTCTGCGCGGCATTGGGTTTGACGCTGAACTGCTCGACCAGCATGGGCCAGCCGGCGCCCACGATCACCGAGCTCAGCAGCAACAGGACCAGGCCGATCGCCGGAATTCGCAAGTCCCGCAACACCAGCGCCGAGAACACGGCCACCGCGCAGATCACCGCGATCGCGAGCAGGATCAGTTTCGCCGGCAGCACCGCGTTGATGTCCGTGTAGCCCGCACCGGTGAACGGTTTACCGGCACGGGTGTGGCTGAGCAGCTCGTAGCGGTCGTACCAGTAGGCAACAGCCTTGAGCAGCACCAGGATTCCCACCAGCGCCACCAGCTGCATGCGCGCCGCACGGCTGAGTGCGCCCTGGCGGCCCGACAAGCGGATTCCCCCGAACACGTAGTGACCCAACAGGTTCCCGACCAGCATCAGAAAGACCCCGACGAACAGATAGCCGAGGACCAGCCGGTAGAACGGCAGGTCGAATGCGTAGAAGCCCAAATCCTTGCCGAATTCAGGGTCGTTGATGCCGAACGAGCCCCCGTGCAGGAACAGCTGCACCCGCACCCAGTAGGTCTGCGCCACGAATCCGGCGAGCAGCCCGATGAACGCCGGGACACCGATGGCGAACAGCCGTAGCCGCGACAGCACGGTGGCGCGGTAACGGGCCACCGGGTCGTTGGGTCCGGACGCCGGCACGAACACCGGCCGCGACCGGTACGCCAGTGCCATTCCACCGAACGCCACGGCACCGATGAACACACCGGCCACCAGGAAGACGACCAGGCGCGTCACCAGGACGGTGCTGAACACCGAACGGAAGCCGATCTCACCGAACCAGAGCCAGTCCACGTAGGCGTCGACCAGTCGCGGGCCGACCATCAACAAACCGACGATCAGCAACGCGATCCCGACCAGGATTCGGCTTCGTCGCGTCAGCTTCGGCATCCTCGCCGCAGGCCGCATCCCCACTCGTCAGCTCCAGTCTCTTGAAAGTCCGTTGAAAATCCGAAAAGGCCAGCTTGTGCTTGTGCTACGACTCTACGCATCCAGGCGTGATCGCACGCTCAACAGCGGGGAGGTTCGCCACCAGCGGACACGGCGTGCAGCGCGTCGACCGCGCCGGTGAGGTTCTCGACCTTGATCAGCCCGAGTCCGTCAAGGTGGGCCGACACCGCTTCGGCGCAGTTCTCGGCGGGCACCATGAACACCGTCGCACCCGCCTCACGCGCAGCCAGCATCTTGTGCGTGATGCCGCCGATCGGGCCCACCTTGCCGTCGTCGGCGATGGTTCCGGTACCCGCAACGAACTTGCCGCCGTTGAGATTTCCGTCGGTCAGCTTGTCCACCACGGCCAGGCTGAACATCAGACCGGCCGAGGGACCGCCGATGTTCGCCAGGTTGAAGTCGATGGCGAACGGCGCCCACGGCGCGTTGAGAACAGTGGTACCGAGGTAGCCGTAGTCACGATCCTTGTTCGAGCCCAAAGTGATGGTCGTGACGCCGATCCCGGCGTTCTTGCGCCGGTAGTCGAGCACGACATGGTCACCCGGCTTGGTTTTCTTCAGCAGTGACGTGAACTCTTCGACGTTGGCCACGGGAACGCCGTTGACCATGTCGATGGCATCGCCGGGGCGCAGCTGACCGGCCGAGGGCCCGGGATCGGCGACGGCCTGGACCGTCACGGCCTTCGGGTACTTCAGGTAGCTCAGCGCCGCGTACTCGGCGTCTTCCTCGGAGTTCTTGAAGTCGGCGTTGTTGGCCTTGTCCACCTGGTCCTTGGACTTGTCCGGTGGGTACACCAGATCGCGCGGCACCAACTGTTCGCGGCCCGACATCCACAGCGCCAGCGCCTGCCCCAGCGTCAGCCCGTCGCTCTGCGACACCGTCGTCATGTTGAGGTGCCCCGACGTCGGGTGCACCTTGATGTCGCCCTTGATGTCGACGACCTTCTTGCCGTCGACCTCACCGAGCGTGTCGAACGTCGGGCCGGGACCCAGCGAGACGAACGGCACGGTCACCACTGACACCAGCACGACGAACACGATGATCGGCACCAGAGCGACCACGAGCGTAGAAATCCGCCTGTTCACGCCGCCAACAGTAAGGCTCGTGGCTCGGTTCGCTGACAGCATGACCCGCGAAGGCACCCGTCGGCCGTCCTGGCAGTACCGTTGACGGTATGGCTGACCTGCCTTTCGGCTTCTCCAGCGGCGACGACCCCGACCGCGACAAATCGAAGAAAGAGCCTGGACCAGGTTCTTCCGGTGGCTCTTCGGACCCGTTCGGGTTCGGTGGCGCCGGCGGTGCCGGCATGCCCGACCTGGGCCAGATCTTCACCCAGCTGGGCGCGATGTTCAGCGGCGCGGGCGCGTCGATGAACAACCCGCAGTCCGGCCCGGTGAACTACGACCTGGCCCGCAAGCTGGCGTCGAACTCGATCGGGTTCGTCAAGCCCGTGCCCGAGCAGACCGCGACGGCCATCTCCGATGCGGTGCGGCTGGCCGAAACCTGGCTCGACGGCGTCACTCCCCTGCCGGCCGGTACCACCCGCGCGGCGGCCTGGACACCGAGCGACTGGCTCGACAACACCCTGAATACCTGGAAGCGGCTGTGCGACCCGGTCGCCGAGCAGCTGTCGAGCGTGTGGGTGTCCGCATTGCCCGAGGAGGCCAAGGCCATGGCCGGCCCGCTGATGGCAATGATGTCGCAGATGGGCGGCATGGCCTTCGGCTCGCAACTGGGCCAGGCCCTGGGCACCCTGTCCAAGGAGGTGCTGACCTCCACCGACATCGGCCTCCCGCTGGGGCCGTCGGGCGTGGCCGCGCTGATGCCCGAAGCCGTCGAGGCGTTCGGTGAAGGCCTCGAACAGCCGCGCAGCGAGGTGCTGACATTCCTCGCGGCGCGGGAGGCGGCCCACCACCGGTTGTTCAGTCACGTGCCGTGGCTGGCCAGCCAGCTGCTCAGCGCCGTCGAGGCCTTCGCCAAGGGCATGAAGATCGACATGAGCGGGTTCGAGGAAATGGCCTCCGGCCTGGACCCGGCGTCGCTGATGGGCGACCCGGGCGCCATGGAGAAGCTGCTCAGCCAGGGCATGTTCGAGCCGAAGGCCACCCCCGAACAGGCGGCGGCGCTCGAACGCCTGGAGACGCTGCTGGCGCTCATCGAGGGCTGGGTGCAGACCGTCGTCACCGCCGCGCTCGGTGACCGGCTGCCGGGCACGTCGGCGCTCAGCGAGACGCTGCGCCGTCGTCGTGCCACCGGCGGACCGGCCGAGCAGACCTTCGCGACCCTCGTGGGCCTGGAGCTGCGGCCGCGCAAGATGCGTGAAGCCGCCACGCTGTGGGAGAAGCTGACCGAGGCCGTCGGCGCCGACAAGCGCGATGCCGTCTGGCAGCACCCCGACCTGCTGCCCGGTGCCGCCGATCTGGATGAGCCCGCGGCCTTCATCGACCGGGCGCTCGGCGGCGACACCACGGGCCTTGACCAGGCGCTGGCCGATTTGGAGAAGGATCTGAAGCGGGACTCGGGAGACGACTCAGCCGAGGGCTGAACTTGCCTGTGGATAACTAATTCGCCGAATCTGCGCGCCATTGGCACAGTTGGGCGATGACTGCGCCCCGTCAGACCTTGAACCCGGCCATGCCGGTTCTGCGGCGCCCCGACGGGACGGTGCAGCTCGGCTGGGACCCGCGGCGCGCCATCGGCATTCGGCCCCCGGACGGGTTGTCTGTCGGTGCCCTGGCAGATCTGCTGCGCGGCATGCAGAGCGGCGTCGACACCGAGAGCAGCCGGTCCCTCGCCCTGGCGGCCGGTCTCACGGACGTCGACGGCTGGACCGGGCTCCTCGGCGCTCTGAGCTCAGCGGGGCTGCTGCAGACGGCGCCCGATGCCGGCCGCCGGCCGGTGTCGGTACGCATCCATGGCAGCGGGCCCCTGTCGGACCTGCTGGCCGGCGCCTTGAACTGTTCGGGAACCCGGGTGCGCACCAGCCGATTCGGCCACGTGGCGGTCACGCGGGCGGCCGCCGATCTGGTGGTGCTGTCCGACTTCCTGGTGGCCGACCGGCGCCTGGTGCGCGACCTGCACCGTGCCGGGGTGCCGCATCTGCCGGTGCGGATCCGCGACGGCACCGGGTTGATCGGCCCACTTGTCTTGCCCGGCGCCACGAGTTGTTTGAACTGTGCCGACCTGCACCGCTGTGACCGCGACGCGTCGTGGCCGGTGCTGGCGGCGCAGCTCGAGGGCAGCGTCGGCAGCGCTGACCGGGCCACCGTCCTCGCCACCGCGGCGGTGGCGCTCAACCAGGTGGACCAGGTGATCGATGCGATTCGCGGCGGTGGCGGCCGCGCAGAACCACCGCCGACACTGGACGCCACCCTCGAATTCGACATCGGCTCGCGGACCACCGCCGTGCGCCGATGGTCCCGTCATCCGCTGTGTGACTGGTGCGATCGACCTTCGTGACAACGTGCGTTGCCATGTCGCCGCCGTGCACTCAGCAACGTCGTGGATGATGTTGAACGTGGCTGATATCAAACGGGGCAGTGTGGCACGCAACGCGAAGCTCGCCGGCTTGGCCGGCGGCATGGCGGGACGGGCCGCGCTCGGCTTCGGCAAGCGCCTGGCGGGCAGGTCCAAGGACGAGGTCACCGCCGAACTGATGGACAAAGCCGCCAACCAGCTCTTCACCGTGCTGGGTGAGCTCAAGGGTGGCGCGATGAAGGTGGGCCAGGCCCTGTCGGTGATGGAGGCCGCCATTCCCGAGCAGTACGGCAAGCCGTACCGCGAGGCGCTGACCAAGTTGCAGCGGGAGGCTCCGCCGCTGCCTGCGGCCAAGGTGCACCGCGTCCTCGACGCGCAGCTGGGCACAAAGTGGCGCGACCGCTTCCAGTCCTTCGACGACACGCCGGTGGCGTCGGCCAGCATCGGCCAGGTCCACAAAGCCGTGTGGTCCGACGGCCGCGAGGTCGCGGTCAAAATCCAGTACCCCGGCGCCGACGAGGCGCTGCGCGCCGACCTCAAGACCATCCAGCGCCTGGTCAGCGTCTTCAAGCAGCTGGCGCCCGGCGCGGACGTCCAGGGCGTCGTCGACGAACTGATCGACCGCACCGAGATGGAATTGGACTACCGGCTCGAGGCAGACAACCAGCGCGCGTTCGCCAAGGCCTACGCCGGTCACCCGCATTTCAAGGTGCCGGGGATCGTGGCGAGCGCGCCGAAGGTCGTCATCGCCGAGTGGATGGACGGCATCCCGATGTCGGTCATCATCCGGGAGGGCACCGTCGAGCAGCGCGACCTCATGGGCACCCGACTGTCCGAGCTCACGTTCGACGCGCCCGCCCGCCTGCAGATCATGCACGGTGACACCCATCCCGGGAACTTCATGCTGCTGTCCGACGGCCGGATGGGCGTCATCGACTTCGGCGCGGTGGCGCCGCTGCCGGGTGGGCTGCCGACCGCGATCGGCGAGATGATCAGCCTGGCGCGGGACAAGAACTACGACAAGCTGCTGCCGTTGATGGAGGATGCCGGGTTCATCCAGAAGGGCGAGCAGGTCCCGATCGACGAGGTCGACGACATGCTGCGGCAGTACGTCGAGCCGATCCAAACCGAGGTCTTCCACTACACACGCCAGTGGATCATGAAGATGGCCGCAGGCCAGCTCGACAACGGCGTGGCCCAGATCAAGATGGCCCGGCAGCTTGACCTGCCGCCGAACCTGGTCATCCCGCTGCGCGTGATCGCGTCGACCGTCGCGATCTGCTGTCAGCTGGACGCCCACGTGCCGGTGAAAGCCATTGCCACGGAACTGGTTCCGGGCTTCACGCCGTAGCTCGCGGTCATTACGCGGCCGCTCGGCGCCTGCGAGCGGCCGCGTAATGCACACCAAACGCGGCGTGTCTGCGTACAGACACGGCCGCTCGCGGGAAGTACCCCCAAGGACGGATCGGGGGAAGTGAGCTAGGCCGCGACGACGTCCTTGCGCGGACGGCCGCGCGGACGCTTGCGTGCGATGACGGCACCCCGTTCGAGGATCTCCCCTCCCCAAACACCCCACGGCTCTTCACGTTCCAGCGCCTCGCTGAGGCACTGGCGCCGGATCGGGCAGTCGGCGCACAGCGCCTTGGCCTGTTCCAGCTGAGTGGGGCTGTCCGCGAACCACATATCGGGGTCGCCGACATGACATGGCACCGCCAGCCTTTGTCGGCAAGTCTGGCTAGTCATGTCCTCATCACCTACTTCCTGGTCGTCTTGCGTCTCATCTGTCTGATGGATCGGTGACCAGGTGGTGGTTTTGAGGTTGTGCCCCAAAAACTTTGGCCACGGATCCGGTGGTTTCGGGTCCGTGGCCAGGTGGCTTGCGTGGGCTCTACCTAAGTAGTGCCCCGCTTCACGGACGCGAAGGTCTTGGCGTTGCGCTTGTGCTGCGGGAGGGCGGCGACATGTCCAGACGTCGCGAGACGTGCCGCCGACATAGCGGCGGCGGCGACAGCAGCGGCAGGAACAGCCGGAGCAGCGGGAATCTCAACGTTCTGATGCCAACCTGCACCGACGCGCGATACCGCCTCATAGGCGGCAGCGGTCAACGGCGCACGGGAGCCGGCGACAGCGAGGACAGCGCCTCGGGACGCGTCAAAACTGATCATCGGGGCCACCTCCTCAGCGGTCGACTACGGATTCACACATTGCGAATTCGCGGGATTTCGTTGCGGCTTCGAGGCTAGACGTTACCACCGAAATATGACAAGCGATTTTTTGACCAGCGGTTTTGGCGCAATTTGCGTCATGTTTGGCGCAATTTAGGTGGGCTAATGGGAAGCGTTGACCAACGCCAGCACATCCGCGCCGTATTGCTCGAGCTTGCGCGCCCCGATTCCGGGAATGGCCACCAGCGCCGCATTGTCGGCCGGCAGGGCCTCGGCAATCGCTATCAACGTGTTGTCGGTGAACACCACGTAGGCAGGCACCTTCATCTCCTGCGAGGTACGCAGGCGCCACTCCTTCAGGCGACCCAGCAGCTCCTCGTCGAGGTTCGACGGGCACGATTCGCAGCGCCGCAACAGGATCGCGGTCGACGTCGTCAACGCCGAATTGCAGACCCGGCAACGCGGGGCCGGGCCCCGTTTGCGTTGCGGCTGTTGGGGTTCGCGGCGGCTCTGTGGTGTCAGCCCACTCAGGAACCGCGAGGGCTTGCGGCTCTGCCGACCGCCGGCGGCCCGCGCCAGCGCCCACGAAATCGTCAGATGCACTCTGGCCCTGGTGATTCCGACGTAGAAGAGACGCCGCTCCTCCTCGACCGGTTCACTGTCCGCGCCGTGCGACAACGCATGTGAGATGGGCAGGGTGCCGTCGACCAGACCGACCAGGAACACCGCATCCCACTCGAGGCCCTTGGCCGCGTGCAGCGACGCCAGCGTCACACCCTGCACCACCGGTGGATGCCGGGAGTCAGCGCGCTGACGCAGCTCGACGAGCAGGCCCTGCAGATCCAGGTCGCCGCGTATCGCGACCTCCTGCTCGACCAATTCGACCAAGGCCAACAACGCATCCCAGCGTTCGCGGGCCTTGGTGCCCGACGGCGGCTCGGCGGTCAGCCCCAGCGGTTCCAGCAGATCCCGCACCAACTGGGGCAGCTCGACGCCGGCGACATCACCCTGGTGCCCCGCGGCGCGCTGCAGCGCCAGCAGCGCCTGCCGAATCTCCTGCCGGCTGAAGAAGCCCTCGCCGCCGCGGACCTGGAACGCCACACCCGCCGCGGTCAGCGCCTCCTCGTAGACCTCTGACTGCGCGTTGATGCGGTACAGCACGGCGATTTCCGAAGGGGCAGTACCGGATTGGATGAGCTTCTTGATGGCGGCGGCGACCGCATTGGCCTCGGCGACCTCGTCGGGATGTTCCCGGAACACCGGTTTGGGCCCGGGCTCGCGCTGACCGATGAGCTGCAACCGGCTGGCTGCCATGCGGCCGGAGGCTGCCGAGATCACCTGATTGGCCAGCGACACCACCTGCGGCGTGCTGCGGTAGTCGCGCTCCAGCCGGATCAGCGCCGCATCGGGGAACCTTCTGGAGAAGTCGAGGAGGTACTGCGGGGTGGCGCCGGTGAACGAGTAGATGGTCTGGTTGGCGTCACCGACGACGGTCAGGTCGTCGCGCTCCCCCACCCAGGCGTTGAGCACCCGCTGCTGCAGCGGGGTGACGTCCTGGTACTCGTCGACGACGAAGCAGCGGTAGCGGTCCCGGAACTCGCCGGCGACGGCGGCGTCGTTCTCGATGGCGGCAGCGGTGTGCAGCAGCAGGTCGTCGAAGTCCAGCATTGCCGATCCGTCGCGGCGGGCCTTGAGGCCCTCGTACCCGGCGTACACCGCGGCGACCTTCGCAGCGTCGAACGGGATGTCCCGCTCGATCTTGGCGACCTGCTCCGGGTACTGCTCGGGACTGATCAGGGACGACTTGGCCCATTCGATCTCACCGGCCAGGTCGCGCACGTCGTCGGTGCTCGCCTGGATGCCCGCCCGGTTGGCCGCCTGCGCGACGACCGCGAACTTGCTGTCGAGCAGCTCCCAGCCGGTGTCGCCGACCACCCGCGGCCAGAAGTACCGCAGTTGCCGCAGTGCCGCGGCGTGGAATGTCATGGCCTGGACGGCTCCGGAGCCTGGGGAACCGGCAAAAGTGCCGTCGTCCGCGTGATCCAGGCTGCGGAGCCGGCTGCGCATCTCGCCCGCGGCACGCTGGGTGAACGTCACGGCCAGCACCTGACCCGGCGCGACGTGGCCGGAAGCGACCAGATACGCGATGCGGCGGGTGATGGTCCGGGTCTTACCCGTGCCTGCGCCGGCCAGCACGCAGACGGGCCCGCGGGGCGCGAGGACGGCCTCGCGCTGTTCGTCGTCGAGGTCCTCGAGGAGTGTGGACGGTGGGGCCTCGGCTGGCATGGCCTCCATCATGGCAGGCGGGTGTGACACGTCGGCGGGCCGACCATATGACACAGTGGCGGGCCGACCATGTGACACATTGGCGAGCCGACCATGTGACACACAAGGCACCGCCAGTCGGCATGCCGCGCCCATCGGATACGTTGAGTCGCGTTATGAGTGCACTGATCATGTACAGCACGACCTGGTGCGGCTACTGCAAGCGGCTCAAGACCGCGCTGAAGGCCGAAGGCATCTCTTACACCGAGATCGACATCGAGCAGGACCCGGCAGCGGCCAAATTCGTCGGTTCGGTCAACAACGGCAACCATGTGGTTCCGACGGTCAAGTTCCCCGACGGCTCGACGCTGACCAACCCCAGCATCAAGGACGTCAAAGCCAAGCTGAGCTAGGCGGCGTTACTGGGCGGCCCAGGACTCGATGATCTCCCGGGCGATCGAGATCGAGCCGGGCAGCAGCAGTCGGGTGTCCGACGTGCTGTTCCAGTCCCCGTGCTCGAGCGCCTCGCGCACTTCGGCGCGGGTGAACCAGTCGGCCTCGGCGATCTCGCCGTCGTTGAACGAGAACGGCTGCTCCGGATCGCCGATGGCGTGGAACCCGACCATCAACGAGCGCGGGAACGGCCAGGGCTGACTGCCCAGGTACTTGACGTCGGTGACGGCCAGGCCGATCTCCTCGGAGATCTCGCGCACCACGCAGGACTCGAACGACTCGCCGGCCTCCACGAACCCCGCCAGCAGCGAGAACAGCCGCTCGGGCCAGTTCGTCTGCCGGGCCAGCACGGCGCGATCATGGCCGTCGTGCACCAGACAGATGATCGCCGGGTCGATGCGTGGGAATTCCTCGTGGCCGCCGATGCTGTTGACCCGCGCCCAGCCGCCCTTGACCGACTTGGTGGGGGCGCCGTCGATGGCGCTGAAGCGGGCGCTGTCGTGCCAGTTCAGCAAGGCCGTCGCCGTCGAGACGAGCTGGGCGCTGACGTCGTCGAAGATGGTCCCGGCCCGGCGCAGGTCGAGCACCTCGACGGGATTGTCCGACGGGTCCACTGGGTCTTCTAATGCGCCGCGGATGCCCCACACGTGCCGGCCGTCGGGCATCCGGCCGAGGAACACCGCATGCTCGTCGGGCTTGTCCCCGAGTTCGGCCGCGCGACCGAGCACCACCTGGCCGCCGGAGATCAGCACCTGGTTGCGGCGGTCCACCCGCAGCAGCAGCGCGTCCTTCCAGCCGGCGATCGCGGCATCGACGTCGGTGCGCAGCGTGTCGGCGCGGTCGGCGCCGACCCGGGACAGCAGCGGGACATTGCGCAGGGTGAAATCGCTCATTGTGGCGGTTACCGTTCGACTTCGGCGTTGCGGATGTAGAGCAGCCGGTCCCCGGCCGCCAGGGCGTCGACCTCAGGGGCGTCGACGCGCAGCAGCTGCCCGTCCCGCACCACCCCGAGCACGATGTCCGTCAGATGCCGCGGCGAGCCGCCGAGTTCCTTGACCTCGACCTCGCGCTCGGAGATCGCGAAGCCGGCATCGGGGGTCAGCAGGTCCTCGACCATCTCGACGACGCTCGGGGTCTGGGTGGCGATGCCCAGCAGTCGGCCGGCGGTCTCCGAGGAGACGACGGTCGAGTCGGCACCGGATTGCCGCAGCAGATGCTGGTTCTCGGCCTCCCGGGCCGAGGCGACGATCTTGGCCTTGGGCGCCACCTCCCGCGCGGTCAGCGTGACCAGCACGGCGGTGGCGTCCTTGTCTGTCGCCACGACGATCGACTTCGCGTGCTGGGCCCCGGCCAGGCGCAGCACCTCCGACTTGGTGGCGTCGCCGACCACGGTGACCAGGCCGGCGGCGCGCGCCCGGTCCAGTGCCGCCGGGTTCTCGTCGACGACGACGATGTCCCCTGGGGCGACCTCGTCACCGACCATGGCCTGAACCGCGGTGCGGCCCTTGGTGCCATAACCGACGACGATGGTGTGGTTGCGCACGGTGCTCCTCCATCGCTGAATCTTCAAGGCTTGGCGAGACTGCGTGGTCAGCGTCTCGACGGTCGTACCGATGAGCACGATCAGGAATGCGATGCGCATCGGGGTGATCACCAGGACGTTGACCAGGCGCGCGCTCGGGGTGAGCGGCGTGATGTCGCCATAACCGGTGGTCGACAGCGACACCGTCGCGTAGTAGATGCAGTCCAGGAGCGACATCTCGTTCTCCTGCGCATCGCGGTAGCCGTCGCGGTCGAGGTACACGACGAGCACCGCGGCGGCGAGCACCAGCAGCGCGTAGATCACCCGGCGCACGATCCGGCGCACCGGACTGACGAATCTCTCCGGAATCTGCAGCACATCAACCAGATCCGCGTTCTGGCGGCTGGTGAGGTTCTGTTCCATCGCGGCCATGCGCCGCGACAATCTAACGCGAGCCATGAAGAGCCAATATCTGGCAGAGGCTCACCACGGGACGGCTCGGCACAGCACTATGTAACCATGACCGCTCCCAGTCGCACCGACAACGCCACCCCCAGTCAGGCCCCCGCGTACCGAATGGGCGCGATGCTCGTCGGGATGGGGGCCCTGCATTTCGTCGCGCCCAAGCCGTTCGACGGCATCGTCCCGGAGGAACTGCCCGGCACTACGCGGTTCTACACCTACGCGTCCGGCGTCGCCGAAGTCGCCACCGGCGCCGCGCTACTCCTGCCGCGGACGCGAAAGCTGGGTGCGCTGGCCGCCATCGCGCTGTTCATCAGCGTGTTCCCGGCGAACGTCAACATGGTCCGGCTGTGGTGGCCCAAGGGCTGGCCGGCCCGCATCGCGGCGTTGGCCCGGCTGCCGCTGCAGGTGCCGATGGTGACCCAGGCGCTCAAGGTCTACCGCAATTCACCCGAGGCGAACTAGCGCCGCGAGTTCGTCGGCGCCGGGCAGACCGGTAGGCGCGATCGTCTGTCCGGCGCGCACGTAGTGGAAGACCGCCCGCACCGAATCGACGGGGACGCCCTGGATCGACGACCAGGCCAGGCGGTATACCGCGAGCTGAATCGCCTTGTTACGCATGGTTTCCGGGGTGGTCGGCGGATCACCGGTCTTCCAGTCCAGCACGGTGTAGCCACCGTCGGCATCGGCGAACACCGCGTCGATGCGCCCGCGGATCACGCGGTCGCCGATCACCATGTCGAACGGCACCTCGATGTCGATCGGCGTGCGGGCCGCCCACTCCGACAACGCGAAAGCGGCCTGCAGGTCCGCCAGCTCCTCCGCGACGGCCTGGCCCAGCTCGGCGTCGACCGCCCCGGGAAGGTCGTCCAGGTCGAACAGCCGCTCGGCCGAGAAATACCGCTGCACCCAGTCATGAAACGCGGTGCCCAGCAGCGCCTGCGGGTCCGGGCGGGACGGTAGCCGTCGCTGCAGCCGTCGCAATGCACCGGACCGGTCGCTGCCCAGGTCGACCAATGTGCTGACCGACAGCTGCGGCGGCAGATCGAGGGGCGCGGCCGCCTGGGCCCGCTCGCGTTCAGCGAGTAGGGCATCCACGTCGGCGGCCCAACCGTGCCGGTCGTCGAAATCGTCGACCGCGGCGGTGAGCGCTTGGGCGACCAGGGCCGCACCCCGGTCTACGTCACCGCGGCGGGATCCGGCCGGATCGGTGGGCCATGAACATTCGACGACGTTGTCCCGCAAAGGGTTGACGGCGCTCTCGGGTGGCGCGGGTGCCCACTGCTCGATCTCGCCGCAGGGATCACCGTCAACGGCGGCACGCTCGATGATGTCGCGCATCTCGATCAGGAAGTCGGAAGGCCCCGCGGGCTTCGCGGCCGTCGTCCCCCAGTGGTACCCCGACAACAGCAGGGTGTCCTCGGCACGGGTGAGGGCCACGTAGAGCAGACGGCGTTCCTCGTCGGTGCGCCGCTGGTCGAGCAGGGCCTTGTGCGCGGTGATCTTGTCCGCCAACACCTTTCGGTCGTTGACATCGGAGGTGTCGAGCACTGGAACGCCATGTTCGGACAGCTCGGCGCGGTCGCCGCGCAGCAGCGGCGGCAGGTCCCCCGCGTCAGTCAGCCAGGTGCGCTGCGACGCAGTGGACGGGAACACGCGGGCAACCAGGTGCGGCACCGCGACAACCTGCCACTCCAACCCTTTGGCCGCGTGCACCGTCAGGATCTGCACGCGGTCCGAGGCCACCGTCACCTGCGCCGGTGCCAGCCCGTTCTCCACCTCCGCGGCGGCGGTCAGATACGCCAGCAGTCCGACGATGGGTGCCGACGTCTCGAAGTCGCCGGCCGGCCGGGCGGCGTACCCCGCGACCACGTCGGCGAACGCATCGAGATGCTCGGTGCCGCGCCAGCCCTCGGAGACCCCACTGGCCGCGCGGGTTTCGGCGTCGATCCCCAGAACGCGGCGCACTTCGGCGACCAGATCCGGCAGCGGCTGATGCAGGTGCGCGCGCAGCTGGCTCAGTTCGGCGGCCAGGGCCAGCAGCCGGCGATGCCCTTCGGGTGAATAGCGGTCGGCCGGGCCAGGATCACTGATCGCGTCGGCCAGGCAGGCCTGGTCGGCGTCGGGGGCGACGTGCGCGACGGCCAGCTCGGCGGGCGACCCGGACGTCCGTGCCGCATCGGGCGCATCCAGCTCCGAGGCGCGGCGCCACAGCGCGGCCAGGTCGGCCGCCCCGAACCGCCACCGCGCGCTGGTGAGTACCCGCATCGCGGCGACGCCGGCAGTCGGCTCGGCGACCAGACGCAACATGGCAACGACGTCGGCGACCTCGGGGATGGCCAACAGCCCGGCCAGCCCGACCACCTCGACGGGTACCCCCCGCGCGTTCAACGCCTCCGCGATGGGCGCGGCGTCGGCGTTACGGCGCACCAGTACCGCGGCCGTCGGGACCGGTTCGCCCGCCGCGACGGCGCCGTGGTACCGGCGAGCGAGGTGATCGGCAACCCAATCACGTTCGGCAACAACATCTTCCAACAAGGCGCACTGGACGGTCCCCGGCTCGGCGCCCGGCCGCGGCAGTAGCTCGCGCACGCTCACCGAACGACGACGGGCCTCGGCAGAGACCTCATTGGCCAGCTTCAGCGCCCGCGGCGGGTTACGCCAACTGGTCCGCAGTTCCAGGGTCGGGGCCGGCGAACCGTCCGACAGACGGAAGTCGGTGGTGAACCGGGGCAGGTTGGTCGCCGACGCGCCGCGCCAGCCGTAGATCGACTGGATCGGATCCCCGACCGCCGTCAGCGCCAGACTGTCGTCGGCACCGCCGCCGAACAGCGACGACAGCGCCACCCGCTGGGCATGCCCGGTGTCCTGGTATTCGTCGAGCAGGACAACGCGATACCGCTCTCGGAGCTGCGCGCCGACCTGAGGGAAACGCTCGGCCAAGCGCGCCGCTGCGGACATCTGGGAGCCGAAGTCCATCACCTGCGCATCCCGCATCCGCTGATGCACCGCGTCGATCAGCGGCACCAGTTCAGCCCGCTCGGTCTGGGTCGCCAGCAGATTCAGCAGCCACTGCGTGGGGCCGCCCCGCTGACCCGGACCCCCGGGGAGCGTCAGGATGAGCCGTTCCAGCTCCTGATGGGTGTCCCGCACGGCATCGGTGTCGACGAGATGCTCGGACAGCTGGCCGGCCAGGCGCAGCACCATCTGGGTGATGGCGGCCGGGGACTTGTCGGTCCGCAGCTGCCCCGGAAAATCGGACACGACCCGAAAAGCCAACTGCCACATCTCGGTTTCGGTGACCAGCCGCGTGGCCGGTTCGATGGGCAACAGCAGCCCGTATTCGCGCAGCAAGGTGCCGGCGAAGGCGTGATAGGTGCTGACGGTGGCGTGTTCGTCGGCCAGCGAGACGCCGGGCAGCAGACCCGAGCCGGCCAGGCGCGCCAGCCGGGTGCGCACGCGGCGCAACAACTGTCCGGCGGCCTTGCGCGTGAAGGTCAGGCCCAGCACCTGCGACGGGGTGGCGTAGCCGTTGGCGACCAGCCACACCACGCGCGCGGCCATGGTCTCGGTTTTCCCGGCGCCGGCACCGGCGATCACCACCAATGGTCCCGGTGGGGCGGCGATGACCGCGGCCTGCTCGTCGGTGGGTGCGAACAGCCCGAGCGCCTCGGCAAGATCGGTGGGGCTGTACGTCACGGGCATCCCCCTTTCGTACCTTGCGCCGGGCACATGGCCCGCACCGGGCAGATGGCGCACCCGGCGCCGACCCGCGCGACGAAGTTCGGCCCTGCCGTCGCAGTGGCGGCATCGGTGACCCGCTGCCGCCACTGCGCCTGCGCCGTCTCCCCCATCGGATCCTGTTCGCGCTCGGTGGCGCCGGCCTTGGCGGGTTTCGCCGGATACACCAGCCGCCCCCCGCCCGGCTGATCACCTTGCGGCACAACACCTTCGGCGATCGCCAGCTGATACAGCGCGAGCTGTGCGTGCTGCTGAGCGTCGGCCTTGGTGGCCGGGCTCTTGCCGGTCTTGACGTCGACCACCACGAGGCGGCCGTCGCGGTCACGTTCGAGCCGGTCGATGCGTCCCTTCACCTGCACCCGCGGACCGGCCTCGATGATCGTGCCCGCGACCTCGAGTTCGGTACCGACCTCGGTGAGCTCGCCGCGGCTCTCCTGCCGCCACGTGGTGAACGTGGCCAGCATCTCGCGGTACCGCTCCAGCTCGTTGTCGGCATACCAGTTCGAATCGAAAGGCATTTGCTGCCAGACTTTTTCGAGTTCGCCACGCAACTGGGCCTCACTGCGACCGGAATCGGCGACCAGGGCGTGCACCAGGGAGCCTAGGGCCGAACGCAGGTCGCGGCCATCACTGCCGCCGTGGCGTTCGAGCATCCAGCGCAGTGGACAGTCGGTCAGGGTCTGCACCGTCGACGGCGACACCGTGACGATGTGGTCGTCGCCGGACCACAGCGGCTCGACAGTGGAGAGTTCCGTGCTGCCATACCACTGCGCCGGGTCGGCACCCGGAATGCCGGCCTCGGCCAGCCGGGCCAATTGCGCCGCGGCACAAAGCCGGTCGGTCTCCTCGACGGCACCGTCCGGGGCGCACACCACCGACCGCAACCGGCCGACCAGCGCCGCCGGGGACAAGACCGCGGGCGCATGCACCGGCAGCTCGTCGGCGTCGGGTGCGGTGCCGCCGGCCAGTGCCGCCAGCTCCTCGAAGAAAGTCGACGGCAGCAGCGCCTCGTCGCCGTTGTCACTGTCGACGGCCGTCACCAGCACCCGGTTGCGGGCCCGTCCCAGTGCGGCGACCAGCAGCCGCCGTTCCTCGGCCAGCAGCGGCGCGGTGGCCGACATGCCGCGGACGTCACCCACCCCGTCGACGATGTCGAGCAGCTGCTGGGTCCCCAGCACGCCCCCGCGCGGAACTGTGTTGGGCCACAGCCCTTCCTGTAGGCCTGCGATGACCACGAAATCCCATTCCCGGCCCAGGGCGGCATGCGCACTGAGGACCGCCACCTCGTCGGCCTCGGCGCGCTCGGGCGTCGAACCCGACCAGGACAGGGCACGGACGTGGTCGATCAAGCCGGCGAGAGACGCGGCCGCGGTGCGGGCCACGTACTGGTCGGCGATGTCGAACAGTACGGTGACGGCGTCCAGGTCGGCGCCTGCCGCGATCCCGGCGGAACCCGGGCGGCCGGCCGCGGACTGCCATCTGCGGGACAACCCACTGGTGTGCCAGGCCTGCCACAGCACGAACCGTGGATCCTGGCCCGCAGTCGCCGAGCGGCGCGCCGCGTCGAGGACCGCGCGGACCCGTCGCACCGGACGTGCCAGCTGATCAGACAGCGGGAGCTTGCAGTCAGGGCTCACGGCCTCGACGAGCAGCTCGCCGAACTCACGTCCGCTGCCGTCTGCGCGGCGCAGCGCGCGCCGCAACTGGCGCAGCGACACCGGGTCGACCCGGCCGATGGGACCCGTCACCAGCGCCAGCGCGCGGTCGCCGGTCACCTCATCGGCGACACAGTCGAGCACCGTGAGCAGTGCGCCCACCGCCGGATGCTGGGCCGGCGGCGCGGTATGGGCTTGCTGCTGCACCGGGACCCCGGCCGCGGTCAGGGCCCGGGCCAGCGCGGTGCCGGCCCGCGGCACCGACCGCACGATGACGGCCATCTGTGACCACGGCACGCCGTCGACCAGATGGGCGCGGCGCAAGGCATCGGCGATCAATGCGGACTCGGCGTGCGGCGAACCCGCGACGCGCACCGCGAGCGAGCCGAGCTCATCCGACGTCGCCGAGGTCAGCGCGCGGGACGCGTCCACGCCGGGGAGGCGCCGCGCCACGGCGGCGACCGCGCCCGCCACGGCGGGCGCGCACCGATGCGACTCGGTAAGGACCACCTGCGGCTGATCCTCGGGGCCGTACAGCAACGTCGGCTCGGCACCGCGGTAACCGAACACCGTCTGGCTCGGGTCACCGCCGATGACCGTCAGCTGTGCGCCGGCGGCCAGCACCCGCACCAGTAGGGCGGCCTGCGGATCGAGGTGCTGCGCATCGTCGACGAGCAGCAGCTTGATGCGGGAGCGTTCGGCGTCCAGCAAGGCGGGATCGACGGCGAAGGCCTCGAGCGCGGCGCCGACCAGCTCAGCCGCGCCCAGCGCCGGCACTGTCGCCTGCGGCGCTGCCATGCCGACGGCGCTGCGCAACAACATCACCTGCTCGTAGACCTGTGCGAACCGGGCCGCGGCCACCCACTCCGGGCGGCCGGCCCTGCGTCCGATGCGGCGCAGATCCGCGGCGTCGACGCCGCGTTCGGTGCAGCGCGCCAACAGGTCCCGCAGTTCGGTGGCGAACCCGGCAGTGGCCAATGCCGGGCGCAGGTGCAGCGGCCAGTCCACGCCGGCCTCGTCGCCGTCCTCGAGATCGCCGGCCAGGAGCTCGCGGATGATGCCGTCCTGCTCGGCGCTGGTGATCAGCCGCGGCGGCGGGTCACCGGCGCGCTGGGCCGCCTGGCGCAACACGGCGAATGCGTACGAGTGCAGCGTGCGAACAAGGGGCTCGCGGGTGACCTGGCCGGAATCACCGAGCAGTGCCGACGTGATGGCACCGCGGACCCGGCTGCCGAGCCGCGCCGAACCCGTGAGCAGGAGCACCGACTCCGGATCGGTCCCGGCCGCGATATGCGTTGCCGCCGTGCGGATCAGCAACTCGGTTTTCCCGGTTCCGGGGCCGCCCAGCACCCGCACCACACCGCGCTGGCCGGGCTCGGTCAGGGCATTAACCGAACCGGGTGCGGTGAGTGCGAAGTGCGGGGCGGCCATGGCAGGCATGCAACCACGGGGGTACGACAAACACGGCCGACGACGGCGTTCCACCGTAATGTCTGGCAGCATCAACGGCGTGAGCTTGCAGGTGTACCGCTACGGACCGGCACGGCCGGCACAGATCCTTGCCCTGCACGGCCTGACCGGCCACGGCAGGCGATGGCAGACCTTGGCGGACGAGCATCTGCCCGAATACGCCGTGCTGGCACCGGACCTCCTCGGACATGGCCATTCCTCGTGGGCGGCGCCGTGGAACATCGACGAGAACGTCGCGGCCCTGGCCGCCCTGCTGCACGACGAGGCCGACGGTCCCGTCGTCGTGGTCGCGCACTCGTTCGGCGGCGCGATAGCGCTCAATCTCGCTGCCGCGCACCCGAATCTCGTGTCGGGCCTGGTGCTGCTGGACCCGGCCACCGGTTTGGACGGCAGCTGGATGAGCGAGATCGCCGACGCCATGCTCGGCTCGCCCGACTACCCGGACCGGCAGGAGGCCCACGCCGAGAAGGTGAACGGATCGTGGGGCGAGGTGTCGGTGAAGCACCCCGGGGAACTCGAACGCGACCTCGACGAGCACCTGGTCGCGCTGCCCGGTGGACGCGTCGGTTGGCGGATCAGCCTGCCCGCCATGATGTCCTACTGGAGTGAGCTGGCCCGCCCGATCGTGTTGCCGCAGCCGGGCACACCCACGACGCTGGTCCTGGCGAAACGGACCCACCCGGCCTACGTCACCGGTGAGCTGGTGTCCGCCTTGCAGGCCCGCCTCGGCGCTGACTTCGTGCTGACCGAATTCGACTGCGACCACATGGTGCCGCACGCCATGCCCGCCGAAACCGCCGACGTGATCCGGCGTCACCTGGTCTGATCATGGCCGCTGTCACGGACGAACAGGTCGAGAACGTGCGGGACCTCGTCGCCTCGATACCGTCGGGCCGGGTGTCGACGTACGGCGACATCGCCGATGCCGCAGGACTTTCCAGCCCGCGGATCGTCGGCTGGATCATGCGGACGGATTCCTCTGATCTGCCCTGGCACCGGGTGATCCCCGCGTCGGGCCGGCCCGCGCCGCATCTCGCGACGCGGCAACTGGAAAACCTTCGCGCCGAAGGCGTGCTGGCGGTCGACGGCCGGGTTCCGCTGCGGCAGTATCGGCACGAGTTCTGATGGTGGAGACACTCACCCGACGGTGATGGCGTCCAGCCGTTCCTTGATGAACTCCGCGGAGACCACCGGCGCCAACCCGGACACCGCTCCGATGGGCGGCTGCAACGGGGTGATCAGTGCATCGTGGTTGGCTTCGTAGAAGTAGATCAGCGACACCAGGTCTTCTTCCGGTGCGTGGGGTTGCGGCGGCAGCACGCGATGCCGGCCGGACGGCCAGCGTCGTCCGCTCCAATACTCCAGCAGGTCCCCGATATTCACCGTCAGCGCACCGGGTTCCCAGGGGGCGTCCGCCCAGCCCTCGGCGTCGGAATACGCCTGCAGCCCGCCGGCGCCCGGCTCCCGGTCGAGCACGGTGACGGTGCCGAAGTCCGTGTGCGGGCCGATGCGGAACTGCCCGGGCTCGGGTTCACCCACGACGCTGACCGGCGGGTAGTGGTTGATGTTCATCGTCCACGTGGGCCGATCTGCCAGCGCGGCAAAAGGATTCGCCGGTAACCCGAGCGCGTGTGCGAACAGGGCCAGCAGATCGTCGGACAGCCGGCGCATCTGGGCGGTGTATTCATTGACCAACGTCTGCAATGCGGGCACCTCGGCGGGCCAGACGTTGGGGGCGAACCAGATTCGATCCACCTCCGGCTCCCCCGTCGAGGTTTCCGCGCCCAGACTGAAACTCTCTTTCAGATCGGGTGGCGTCTCGGTGCCTTCGGCGTAGCCGTTGGCCTCGGCGCCGGGGCCGATCCAGCCGTGCCCGCCCACCGGCACCGAATATCGCCGCTTCACCTCGTCGGGCAACGCGAAGAATTCCCGGCTGACCGCGCGGACCGCGGCCGCCAGTCCCTGATCCACCCCGTGGCCGGTGACGACGATGAAACCGGCGCGCTGTAGACCCGCGTCGACTTCGGCGGCCACCGCATCAGCCTCGGCTCCGCCGGCGTACCAGCGGGAGATGTCCACTGTCGCAATGGCACTCATTCGCCGATGTCCTCCGCCCACAATTCCGGACTGGTTCGGATGAACTCGTCCATCATCGCCACGCACCGCTCGTCGTCCAACAGCGTGACCGTCACACCATGTTCGGCCAGCCAATCATGCCCACCGTAGAACGTGCGGGCCTCCCCGATCACCACCGCGCCGATGCCGAACTGCCGAACCAACCCGCTGCAATACCAGCACGGCGAGAGCGTCGTGACCATGATGGTCGAGCCGTAGCCGCGCTGACGTCCGGCCGCGCGGAACGCGTCGGTCTCGGCGTGCACCGACGGGTCATCGCTCTGCACCCGGCGGTTGTGGCCGGCGCCCAGGAGTTCACCATCGGCACGAAACAATGCCGCACCGATCGGAATACCACCTTCGGCCAACCCTTTTCGCGCTTCGGCGACCGCAACGTCGAGCATCTGCTCAGGGGTCACGCGGACGCGCATTCCGCGGCGATTTTCGACCGACACAGCACCAGGTACGCGGCACCGGCGATGAGAAAGCCTACGAAGAAGGTGATATCGCCGAGTTTCGGCACCGCCCGGGCGATAAAGCCGACGAACTTTTCTTGGTTGGAGAACAACAGCACCGATAGGCCCAAGCCCAGCGCGAAGGACAACAGCCCCGGCCAGTTCGTGTACGAGCGGTCGTAGAGATACCCGGCGATCTGTTGTCCGCGGCGCAGATACTGATCGGCGAAGACCACACCCAGCCACGGTCCGATCCAGTAGGCGATCACCAGCAGGAACGCCTCATAGCTGTGCGCGGCATCGGGCAACGCCCACCACGCGATGAGGAAACCGGCCACGCCGAAGAATACGGTCACCAGCGCCCGCGCGATGTGCGGCGGTAACGTTATGCCGATGGTCACGAAAGCCATTGCCCCAGAATAGATATTGAGCGCATTGGCGGCGATCGCACCGATCGCGATGGCCAGCAGGGTCGCCTTGGCCAGCCACGGCCCGAGCTCGGCGGTGAACGACCCGGTCGGATTGCCCAGGCTCGCCGCGCCGAACGTCGTCGATGCGGCCCCGACGATCTCGAGCGCCACACACGAGACGAACAACCCGGTGGAGGCGAAGAACCCCGTCGCGAAAGTGGAGACCGCCGACGGCAGATAGCGGGTGTAGTCCGCGGCGTACGGGGTCCAGCCGGCGGCGTAGCCGAACGCGGTGCCGACGGTGAGCAGGAAGCCCCCGAGCCCGCCAACCCCGCCCGACGGCGCCGGCGCACCCAGATCTGCATGCGCGAAAATTCCCACCGCGGCCGCGCCGAAGACGATGACGAGCGCCGGGAACGACCACCGCTCGAACGCCTGCACCAGATTGTGGCCGAAGAACGCGAACGCGGTCTGCAACACCACGATGATGATCAGGCCGACCAGTGGTCCGAAGCCGAACAAAGTGGACAAGGCAAACGCACCGCTGACACTGTTGGTGGCGAACCAGCCGACGCCCGCGGTGATCGACATCAACGTCGCAGGCAGAGCGTTTCCCTTGAACCCGAACGCCATTCGCCCCAGCACCATCTGCGGCACGCCGTGCAGCGGTCCACGCGCGGACAGGAAATAATGCGCGATGGCACCCAGCCCGGTACCGATGATGATCCCGGCGACCGCCTGCCAGAAGCTCATGCCGAACGCGAGGACGGCCAGCATGCCGACGAACACCGTCGCGAATTCCATGTTGGGTGACGTCCACGTCCAGAACAGCTGGCTCGGCTTGCCGTGTCGGTCCGCCTCGGCGATGAACTCGTTGCCGCCGGGTTCGACCGCAGCGATCCGGTCTTTGTAAGTTCCGTCAGTGGTGGGCTCAACAGCCGTCATGCAGGGTAACTTTCCCACCGAACGGCGCACGCTGCCATTCGAACGCCGGTACGCCGGCTACAGCACCAGACGGACCAAGGCTGCGGTGCGGGCCAGACCCGGGAAGGCCGCCGCGGTCGACCGGGGGTGCAGCGCATGCACCGCGAGCCGGAAGATCAAGGCGCGCAACAGCATCTGTGGCCACTCCGGCAGCGATGCCCAGCGCTCGATGAGACCGTCGTCGGCTTCACCCCACGACAGCGCGTCGACGACGACCACACCGGCGGCCCACGACGCCGGACGCCAGTACGGCGTGATGTCGGTGATGCCCGGCGCGGCGGTGCCGGCGAACAACACGGTGCCGTAGAGGTCGCCGTGGACGAGCTGGCTCGGGTTGCGGGTCGGCTTGCGCAGCGACGCAAGCTGATTGATCAGTTCGACCGAACGGCGACCGTCGGTCGTACCCGGCACCACGCGGGCACCCGGCGGCAACGACTGCAGCGGCCGGTCTTCCCAGGCAGCCCGGTCGGCGGCGATGAACACGTCGACGTCGCTCCATGGCACCGCGGGGGGCTGCGTCAGGAACCGCGGACGCTCGAGCTTGGCGGTCGCCTCGTGCAGCCGCACTGCCGCCGAGACGATCTCGTCGTGCCGCGGTTCGGGGGTACCGGTGACGAACGTGTCGGCGCGCCAGCCGGCGACGACGTAGCGACCGTCGGTCGCGCGCACCGGGCGGGCCAGCCGGACTCCGTCGACGAACAGCGTCTCGCGCACCTTGGCCGACCACGAGGCCCGGGCGTTGTCGGCGACCATGGACAGCACGACCTCGCCACAGCGCCAGCCGCCCTCCCAGCTCGAGCCGAGCGGCACCGGCCGGAGACCGGTCAGGCCGAACGCCGTGAGCACATGTTCGGGAGGACGGTCGACGGTCACCCGATCAGACTAAGGTGTGCCCGGCCGTACCTGACGTCAGTACATGACCATGTCGGGTTCGAGTTGCCTGGCCCAGGCCACGATTCCGCCCTGCAGGTGCAACGCGTCGGCGAACCCGGCCTGCTTGAGGGCGAGCAGGGCCTCGGCCGACCGGATCCCGGTCTTGCAGTACAGCACCGCAATTCGGTCCTGTGGCACGCGGGCCAGCCCGGCCCCGGTGTCGAGCGTCGACTTGGGGATCAGTTCGGCGCCCTCGATGTGGTTGATGGCCCACTCCGCGGGTTCCCGCACGTCGATCAGTGCGATGGGCTTGCCGGAATCGAGCATGTCCCGCAGCTCCAGCGGGGTCACGGTCGCGTCCGCCGCTGCCGCAGCGGCGTCCTCCGAAACCACGCCGCAGAACGCGTCGTAGTCGATGAGCTCGGTGATCTTCGGCGTCGCCGGATCCTTGCGAATCGCGATGGTGCGATAGGTCATGTCCAGGGCGTCGTAGATCATCAGCCGGCCGAGCAGAGAATCCCCGATACCGGTGATCAGCTTGATGGCCTCGGTGCTCATCACCGAGGCGACCGAGGCGCACAGGATCCCCAGCACCCCGCCCTCGGCGCACGACGGCACGGTGCCGGGGGCCGGTGGCTCCGGGTAGAGGTCGCGGTAGTTCAGCCCGCGCCCGTCGGGGGCGTCCTCCCAGAACACCGACACCTGGCCGGCGAAGCGGTAGATCGAGCCCCAGACGTACGGCTTGTGGGCCAGCGCTGCGGCGTCGTTGACCAGGTACCGGGTGGCGAAGTTGTCGGTGCCGTCGAGGATCAGGTCGTACTGCTCGAAGAGCGGCACCGCGTTGTCGGTGTCGAGCCGGAACTCGTGCAGATGGACGGTGACCAGCGGGTTGATCTCCAGGATCGACTCGCGGGCACTCTGCGCCTTGGACTGGCCGATGTCGGACTGGCCGTGGATGATCTGGCGCTGCAGGTTCGATTCGTCGACGACGTCGAACTCGACGATGCCGATGGTGCCGACGCCGGCCGCCGCGAGATAGAGCAGCGTCGGGGACCCCAGTCCCCCGGCGCCGATCACGAGAACCCGCGCGTTCTTCAGCCGCTTCTGCCCGTCGACGCCAAGGTCGGGGATGATCAGGTGGCGGCTGTACCGCGCCACCTCATCGCGGGTCAGTTCGGCCGCCGGCTGCACCAGCGGCGGCAACGGGGATGCCATGCCCTCAACAGTAATCAGCGGGTTCGCATGACATTTCGGGGCCGCTCGGCGGCGACGAGCGGGCGCTGCGTGTACGCGAATTGCGGCGTGTTGCTGTGCAAACACGGCCGCTCGCGGGGGTCAGGGAATGGGGTACGGCCAGGAGTTGACGTGGCAGGTCTTGCCGTCGGCCTTGACCGACTCCGGGTCGAACTTGGCGTCGTCGTTGTTGTTGGTCGAGAAGGTCTGCTGCATCATGATCGGCGCCAGCCCGCCGTTGTCGCCGCACGGCTCGTGCATGCGGAAGCCGAGGGCGTGCCCGACCTCATGGTTGATCAGGTACTGGCGGTACGAGCCGATATCGCCCTGGAACGGCACCGCGCCGCGCACCCAGCGCGCCTCGTTGATGAACACGCGGGACTGGGCCTTGCCACCGTCGGCCGGGAAGTACGCCGGGTTGAAGCACGACGACTCCAGCTGGATGTCGTAGCCACAGCCCTCGCGCACCGTCATGGGCGAGGTCAGCGAGACCCGGAAATCGGGCTTCTCCGGCGAACTCTCGTCGAGGCGGGTGAAGGCGAACTTCCCGTCGTGCGTCCAGCTCTTCGGGTTGGCCAGGGTTTCGGCGACCATCCGTGCGAACGCCTCGTCGCCGCCGAAGCTGGTGGTGTCGACGCCGTCCTCCACCTCGACGGTGTAGGTCACCGCCTTGGTGGTGCCCTGACCGATCTTGGGAGTGGTGCCAGGCACGATGTGCCAGGCCTTGGCGCCGGCCTCGGTGATCGGCCCGCCGTCGGGGAGGATGCCGGTGGGCAGGTTGACGTCGAACTGGGTCAGGCCCTTGGGTGGTGCGCCGACGATCGCGGTGCTCGCCGAATTGGTGGGCTGACCGACCAGCGGGACGTGCGGATGAGTCGGTGCGATCGCCTTGGGGCCGGAGATTCCCTGGTAGACCACGATTCCGGTGACGACGGCAAGAGCCGGCAGCGCGTACGCGCGCCAGCCGTACGTGGAGATGAAGCGACCCAGCCAGGACTGCTTGCGCCACTGCTGGCGGTCGTCGCGGTTCGACCGGAGCCGCCCGGAGTCCTCGGCCACCGGATCCCGCTGCGCGCGCAACGGCTCATGCCACTCGTTGCGCACCACAGGGACGCGACCGGTGCCTCGGCCCGGGTCGTAGGTCACCGAACCAGGATGGCATAGAGCTGCGCGAACGCCTGCCACGGCACGCCACCGGCCGTTCAAGTGCCGCAGACGCAATCGCCGAACCGCTGGTAGCGCGCAAATGCCCGCCAACTAACGGTAGTAGTGTCGTGGCGATAAACTGCCGGGTCGGTCAACCTGAACAGCAAGTTGGGCGGCCATGAACAACGGGGTCCAGGCCGGGCCCTGAACAGTTGGTCACGGACACGTGTGCCGGACAATGCCAGATTGAGGACGTGATGAGCGAGGTTGCCAACACCTCTGACGCCAGGGGAACGCAAGCCGGAACCGACGGCGCGCAGGGCGGCCCGACCACGAGCCGGCGAGGCAACCGACTGCCGCGGGACGAACGGCGCGGCCAGCTGCTGATCGCGGCCAGCGATGTCTTCGTGGACCGCGGCTATCACGCCGCCGGTATGGACGAAATCGCCGAACGTGCGGGCGTGAGCAAACCGGTCCTGTACCAACACTTTTCGTCGAAGCTGGAGCTGTACCTGGCGGTGCTGCAACGGCACGTCGACAACCTGCTGCAAGGCGTGCGGGGCGCACTGAGCGCCACTACCGACAACCGGCTGCGCCTGCGCGCCGCGGTCGAGGCCTTCTTCGACTTCATCGAGCACGACAGCCAGGGCTACCGGCTGATCTTCGAGAACGACTACGTGACCGAGCCGCAGGTGTCGGCGCAGGTCAAGGTGGCCACAGATTCGTGCACCGACGCGGTGTTCGACCTGGTCAGCAGCGATTCCGGGCTGGAGCCCCATCGTGCCCGGATGATCGCCGTCGGCCTCGTGGCCATCAGCGTCGACTGTGCCCGCTACTGGATCAACAACGACCGGCCGATCTCGAAGGACGCCGCGGTGGACGGCACGGTGCAGTTCGCCTGGGGCGGACTGTCACACGTTCCACTCACTCGCTGACGCGGCCCGACCGAACAGAAAAGCTGCCCCCTTCCGAGCGGAAGGGGGCAGCTTTTTGCTTGCGGGCTGGTGTCAGTCCTTGCCGGTGACGCCGAAGCCGACCCGGCGAACGTCGGCCGCGCCGATCTCGACGTAGGCGATCTTGGCGGTCTGCACCAGGAACCGGCGGCCCTTCTCGTCGGTCAGCGCGAGCACGCCCGACTCCTGGCCGAGCGCGTCGGTCACCAGCTTCTCCACTTCCTCGGGAGTCTGCGCGCTGTTGAGGAACAGTTCGCGCGGGCTGTCGGTGACCCCGATCTTGACCTCCACGCTGACCCCTTTCATTCGTTTCAAGACTTCATTCGAGCTGCGATCGAACTCTCCCAGGAGGCTAGTGGACGACGACGGCCGGGGTACCCGGGGGCACGTTCGCCGTAGGCGAACCACGTGCGGAGGCCGCCCGTAGGCGAATCAGCGCGCAGGACCCTTGGACGCCGCCGGCGAGGTCACGACGTCGTCACAGTTGTCGGCACGAAAACACCGCGCGGCGGCACCTCTTTTCGAGGTCGCGGCGGGTCGGCTCGGCACCGTCGACCGAACCGAGTCCCGACCGTTACCGGGCGGCCAGCGAGCCGACCTCATCCGTAACTTCGGCACCATTAGCATCGTTGAGGTAAGTGATACTCGACCGGGGAAAGTCGCCATGAGCAGGACATATTCGCGATATTCAGCACCGTCGGGGGCGTCCACCGGCAGCTACGGGGACACCCCGAGCCACCAGGGCTACGACCGCGGCTACAGCTACGGCTCCAGCTACGGCTCCAGCACCGGGTACGGCAGCACCGACTACGCCAGTGACCGCACCCGCTCGTACGGCTCGTACAGCTCGTACAGTTCAGCCACCGACCTGGCCGACCGCCCGACAGGCGAGTACACGGGCACCTACAGCGACACCGACCGGTTCACCGCGGCCGACGCGGAGTACGCCGGTGGCGATGCCGACGCCGCGTACGACGACTACGACGACTACGACGACTACGACGACGAGATCTACGAGTACGACGACGCCATCGACCGGCGCTGGGTCTGGGTGGCCGGTGTCGCCGGCGCCATCCTGCTGGTCGCGGTCATCTGCACCGTCGTGATCCTCGGCGGCGGCGACAGCGGGCCCGTCACCGCGCCCATCACGCCGCCCAGCACCAGCCAGGCCGCAACGCCGACCGCCTCAGCCGCGCCGTCGGCCGCTCCCCGCCCCCGCGTGACGGCGGCGCCGCCGAGCGCGTCGCTGGCACCCGAGACCGTCACGACGGTCACACCGACCGCGCCGGCCCCGACGGCCGAGGCCGTCCCGCCGGTCGACCCTGCGGCCGTGCCGGCCGCACCGGTCCCGAACACCGTGACGTACCGCGTCGCAGGCACCAAGTCGCTGCTGGACCTGGTGACGGTGATCTACACCGACGGCCAGGGCGCGCTGCAGACGGACGTCAATGTGGCGTTGCCGTGGGCCAAGACGGTCACGCTGAACCCTGGCGTGGCACTGAGCTCGGTGACTGCCACCAGCGTCACCGGTCAGCTGAACTGCTCGATCAGCGACGGGTCGGGCGCAGTGGTCGCCCTGCAGAACAACAACACGATGATCACCACCTGCACGAAGTAATCACCGCAACTGCACCACGGAACCGGGTGCGTGAACTCAGCCGAGGCCGAGTTCGCGTACCCGGTTTTTGTGTGTCTCCTGCAGGCGCTCGAAGAACTCGGTCATCTGGGTCAGGCCCTCGCCGCTGGACAGCACCAGGTCGACGAGTTCGTCGTGCTCGGCCATGACGAACTGTGCCTGGGTGATCGCCTCACCCAGCAGCCGCCGCGACCACAACGCCAGCCGGTGCCGCTGTCGGTCGCTCGCACTCACGGCGGCCCGCACCTCGGCCACCACAAACTGGGAGTGGCCGGTCTCCGACAGCACCGCGCGCACCACGTCGGCGGCCTCGGCCGGCAGCGAGCCGGCGATCTCGAGGTAGAAATCCGCCGCCAGGGCGTCGCCGACGTAGGTCTTGACCAACGCCTCCAGCCAGGTGCTCGGAGTGGTCAGCCGATGGTAATTCTCCAGTGCCGGAGCGTATTTCGTCATCGCCGGGACGACGTCGACCCCGCGGCGCAGCAGCGCCTCGCGCAGCACGTCGAAGTGGCCCATCTCGGCCGCGGCCATCCGCGCCAGGTTGATCCGGCCGGCCAGGTTCGGCGCCATCCGCGCTTCCTCGGTCAGCCGGTAGAACGCGGCGACCTCGCCGTAGGCCAACAAGGCGAACAACTCGTTGACACCGGGATGATCGCCGGACACCGCCGGCTGCACCGGAGTTGCCGTCTGCTCGGGCAGCGCCTGGGACCTCGAAGGCGACGGGGAAGGCATGGCCCCAACTGTAGACCGCGACTCGCATCACAGCCGACCGGCGATGCGACCAGCTACAATGGTCTCGGCTGCAGCCAGATCTATACGAGATCGGGCGCAACCAAGGAAATGTGCGTGCACGTGTTGGCCCGCCTCCATCCGCGACCGACGCGGTAGGCGGTTCTCCAGCTCGCCGGAACACCCGGCTGAATCGGCAGAATCGCCCCGAGGGCCCAGTGTTGATCGTCAGACTCGTGCGCGCGTGGACAAACAGCGAGCACAGACTCCGATGACACTGGAAGGCATCCACGCCACCTCATGACCGCATTGACTGCAAAGACAACAGAAGAAAAAACATTCGCTGACCTCGGCGTCCGGGACGAGATCGTCCAGGCGCTCGCCGAAGACGGCAAAGCCCACCCGTTCGCCATCCAGGAGCTGACCCTGCCCCTGGCGCTGGCCGGCGACGACCTCATCGGTCAGGCCCGCACCGGTATGGGCAAGACCCTGGCGTTCGGTGTGCCGCTGCTGCACCGCGTCGCCTCCGACCCGTCGCTGCCGCTGACCGGCACGCCCCGCGCTCTCGTCGTCGTCCCGACCCGCGAGCTCTGCATCCAGGTGTACGGCGACCTCACGATGGCCGGCAAACACCTGAAGGCCGGCGGAGCCGGGGAACGCAAACTCCGCGTCGAAGCCATCTACGGTGGCCGTCCCTACGAGCCCCAGATCGAAGCCCTGCAGCAGGGCGTCGACGTCATCGTCGGCACCCCGGGCCGGCTCCTCGACCTGGCTCAGCAGGGCCACCTGCAGCTCGGCGGCCTGAGCGTCCTGGTCCTCGACGAGGCCGACGAGATGCTGGACCTGGGCTTTCTGCCCGACATCGAGCGCATCCTGCGGCTGACCCCGGATTCGCGTCAGGCCATGCTGTTCTCGGCCACGATGCCCGACCCGATCATCACGCTGGCCCGCACCTTCATGAACCAGCCGACGCACATCCGGGCCGAGGCCCCGCACTCGGCAGCCACCCACGACTCCACCAAGCAGTACGTCTACCGCGCCCACGCGCTGGACAAGGTGGAGATGGTGACCCGGATTCTGCAGGCCAACGGCCGCGGCGCGACCATGATCTTCACCCGCACCAAGCGCACTGCCCAGAAGGTGTCGGACGAGCTGGCCGAGCGCGGCTTCAAGGTCGGCGCCGTGCACGGCGACCTGGGCCAGATCGCCCGCGAGAAGGCGCTCAAGTCGTTCCGTAACGGCGACATCGACGTGCTGGTCGCGACCGACGTCGCGGCCCGCGGCATCGACATCGACGACATCACGCACGTCATCAACTACCAGATTCCCGAAGACGAGATGTCGTACGTGCACCGCATCGGTCGTACCGGCCGCGCGGGCAAGACCGGTATCGCCGTCACGCTGGTCGACTGGGACGAGCTGACCCGGTGGTCGATGATCGACAAGGCCCTGAATCTGGATTGCCCGGACCCGGCCGAGACCTACTCCCGCTCGCCGCACCTGTACGAAGAACTGGACATCCCGACCGACGTCACCGGCTCGATCGGGGCGTCCCGGGCCAAGCCGGCGAAGAAGTCGGCAGCCGAACCCGAGCTCAAGCGCGAATCGAGCGCCGACAAGGATCGCCCGGCCCGCGGCCGCAGCCGGTCGCGCCGCCGCACCCGCGCCGGAGAGTCGGCCACGGGTCATGTCGAGACGTCCGGTGCAGCCGAGGGCGACACCGCCGACGCCGGTGCGCCGGCGGGCGACAGCCCCGCCGAATCGAGCCACTCCGGCCGCCGCCGTCGGCGTCGTCGTCCGAGCAAGGCCGGGGCTGCTCCTGAAGCCGCGGCCGTCGCAGCACCTGCCGCCGAATAGCCGCAGGTCGTCGGCGCCTTATGGTCAAACCGGAACGACGTACCAAAGCTGATCTGATCGCCGCCACCGCCATCGTGGCGGCGGTCGCGATCGGCGCTGCGCTGATCTGGTGGAACAGCGATGCGCGGGCCACCGTCAGCCGTCCCGCCGACCGTCCCATCCCGGCGTTGCACGCCGCGAAGTCGGTGCCGTCAACTCTGCGCGAACTGTGGACAGCGGCCAGCGGCAAGACCGCCCAGCCGGCAGTCGTCGGCGGCGTCGTGGTGACCGGTGACGGCGATGAGATGCTCGGCCGTGACCCGGACACCGGCAACACCCTGTGGAGCTACTCCCGCGACCGTGAACTGTGCGGTGTCACCACCGTGTACCAGTTCGCGGTGGCCGTGTACCCCGACGGCCGCGGCTGTGGGCAGGCCAGCGCCATCGACGCGAGCACCGGGCGCCGCGGCCCCGCCCGCAGCAGCCTCGCCGACGCCGAGGTGAAGCTGTCCACCGACAGCACGACCATCCTGTCGTACGGCGACAGCCGGCTGGAGCAGTGGCGCTCGGACCTGGTGCGGATGATCAGCTACGGCTACCTCGATGCGGTCGTCAAACCCGGCGTCCCGGCCTCTCCCCTGTGCCGATTGACGTCTGCCGCAGCCAGCCCGGCGTCGGTGGCCGTCATGGAGGCCTGCCCCAAGCAGAACGACCTGCGGCTGACGCTGCTCAAGGCCGGCAAGGAAGAGGACCAGCCCGACGTCAAACGGGTCGCGCTGCCCGGTGTCAGCGTCGACTCCGAAGCGCAGGTGATCGCGGTGTCGGAGACCAAGGCGGCGATCTATCTGCCGACACCGCAGCCGTGCGTGAACGTCATCGACGAAACCGGCAACACCATCGCCAGCACCTTGCTGCCGCGTCCCGCTTCGCCGGTGACGGCGACGACACGCGTCGGTGACATCGTCACCTGGTACACAGGCGACTCGGTGCTCGTCTTCGATGCCAGCGGACTGCGCTACCGCTACACCGTCAGCGCGCAGGGCGGCCAGGCGCCGATCGGCCCGGCCACCATGCTGGCCGGGCATCTGCTGGTTCCGGTCACCAGCGGCTACGACACGTTCGACGCGCAGAGCGGTGCCGGCCAGACGCACATCGCGCTGGCCCGGAAACCAGTCAACACCGCGGTCATCCCCGCCATGGCCGGCCCGACGCTGCTGGAACAGCGCGGCGGCCAGCTGGTCGCGTTGGGTCAGTGACCCGCGGCATCACACCTCGGGGGTGAAGACGGGCAGCGCCTTGTTCTTCTTCCAGTGCTTCAGCAGCGACTCCGCCAGCTCGCGATAAGCGATGGCGCCCTTGTTTTTTCGGCCCGCGAGGACCGACGACCCGGAGGCGCTGGCCTCGGCGAACCGCACCGTCCGCGGGATCGGCGGGGCGAGCACCACCAGGCTGTAGCGGTCGGCGACGTCGAGCAGGACGTCCCGGCTGTGGGTGGTCCGGGCGTCGTACAGCGTCGGCAGCGCGCCCAGCAGCCGCAGGTCGGGGTTGGTGATCTGCTGTACGTCGGTGACGGTCCGCAGGAACTGGCCGACGCCGCGGTGCGCCAGTGTCTCGCACTGCAGCGGCACGACGACGTCGTCGGCGGCGGTCAGGCCGTTGAGCGTCAGTACGCCCAGTGACGGCGGGCAGTCGATGATCACCACATCAAACTGGCCGGCGACCTTCGCCAGCGCACGCTTGAGCGCGTACTCCCGGCCGGCCCGCATCAGCAGCATCGCCTCGGCGCCGGCCAGGTCGATGTTGGCCGGCAACAGCGTCATGCCCTCTGCCGTCGAGACCAGGGCGGTGTCCGGCTCCACGTCACCCAGCAGCACCTCGTGCACCGATACCGGGAGCTTGTCCGGATCCTGGCCGAGGGAGAAGGTCAGACAGCCCTGCGGATCGAGGTCGACGAGCAGAACCCGCTGACCTTCCTCGGCCAGCGCTGCGCCCAGTGATGCCACTGTCGTCGTTTTTGCGACCCCACCTTTTTGATTGGCGACCGCAAGTACCCGTGTCACGGTGCCCATCCTGACACGCGGCCATGTGGCGCCGCTCACCGTGGGGCAGAATCTCGGGCGTGAGTATTGGAGTCGACCCGGCAGGCCAGCTGCTGACACACCGGCTCATGCTGCTTCGGCACGGGCAGACCGAATGGTCCCGCAGCGGCCGGCACACCGGTCGCACCGACCTCGAACTGACCGCGGAAGGCCGCCAGCAGGCCGTCAGCGCCGCCTCGGCGCTGGCCGCGCTGAAGCTCGACGACCCGCTGGTGATCAGCAGCCCACGGCAACGGGCCGTGGTCACCGCAGAACTGGCCGGGCTGGACGTCTCCGAAACCACCGAACTACTGGCCGAGTGGGACTACGGCGACTACGAGGGCCTCACCACACCGCAGATTCGCACGCAGGTCCCCGACTGGCTGGTGTGGACGCACGGCTGCCCCGGCGGCGAGAGCCTGGCCGACGTCAGTGCCCGCGCCGACCGCGCCGTGGCGCTGGCCCTGGAGCACATGGCGACGCGCGATGTCGTATTCGTCGGGCACGGCCATTTCTCCCGGGCCGTGATGACCCGGTGGATGGAGCTTCCGATCACCGACGGGATCCGCATCTCCATGGCGGCGGCCTCGATCTCGGTGTGCGGCTTCGAGCACGGCGTGCGCCAGTTGGTCGCGCTCGGGCTGACCGGCCACCCCAACCCGTGCCTGCCCGAGTGACGCCGCTTTTCGTGCTGGCCGGTCCCGACGGGGTCATGCTGGCCGACGGCCCTGCCGAGGCCTTTCCGGATCTGCGCGTCGCGCGGCAGGCATTGGCCGACGACGAGGTGCCGATCCTGGTGGGCGCCTTGCCTTTTGACCTCGACGCGCCCGCGGCGTTGATGGCACCCGCCACCGTGACCTACGCGCACACGCTGCCCTTCAGCGACGACCGGCTGCCGGCGGTCCGGATCGCCGCCAGCCTGCCGTCGCCCGACGAACACCGGGCTCGGGTGGCCGCGGCGGTGCAGGCCCTGCGCGACCCCGCGGCCGGCTTGCACAAAGTGGTACTGGCCCGGGCGCTGCAGCTCGTCGCCGACGACGCGCTTGACCCGTATGCGGTGCTGAGCCGTCTTGCCGAGGACCACAGTGCCACCGCATTTTTCACCGATCTCAGCGCCGCCGGCGCGCCGTACTCGGGCACCGCGCTGCTCGGCGCCAGCCCGGAACTGCTGGTGGCACGCCGCGGCGACGTGGTGACGTGCAGGCCGTTCGCCGGCTCGGCACCCCGGTCCGCCGACCCCGAGACAGATGCCGCCAACGGCGCGGCGCTGGCGGCGTCGGCCAAGAACCGGCACGAGCACCAGCTGGTGGTCGACATCATGCGTGAGGCTCTCGAACCGCTGTGCTCCGAGCTCGACATCGCTGCCGAGCCGCAGGTGAGCGCCACCACGGCCGTCTGGCATCTGAGCACGCCGATCGTCGGGCGGCTGCGCGACGCCTCCACCACCGCACTGGATTTGGCCATTGCGCTGCATCCGACGCCGGCCGTCGGCGGAGTGCCGACCGCGGCGGCGGCGCGCCTGATCAATGAGCTGGAAGGCGACCGCGGTTTCTATGCCGGCGCGGTCGGCTGGTGCGACAGTGTCGGCGACGGCCGGTGGGTGGTGTCGATCCGGTGCGGCCAGCTGTCCGCCGACCGGATGTCGATCGATGCCCGTGCCGGCGGCGGTATCGTCGCCGAATCCGACCCCGATGACGAAGTCACCGAGACCACAACAAAATTCAGGACCATGCTGACGGCGTTGGGAGTAGCGCAATGACGGGACACCACAAATGACGACGACCATCCGCCCCGCCGTGCCCGGCGACGAAGTCGAGATCACCGCGATGATCCACGAACTGGCCGCATTCGAAAAGGCCGCCGACCAGTGCACGGTGACCGAAGCCCAGATCCGGACCGCGCTGTTCGGGGGCGCCGAGTCGGGACAGGCCGCCGTTTCCGGTCATGTCGTCGAAGTCGACGGCCGGGCGGCGGCATTCGCGCTGTGGTTCCTGAACTTCTCCACGTGGGACGGGGTATCCGGCATCTACCTCGAAGATCTCTTCGTGCGCCCCGACTTCCGGCGTCGTGGCCTGGCCCGCAAGCTCCTCTCGACGCTGGCTCAGGAATGTGTCGAACGTGGGTACTCGCGCCTGCAGTGGGCGGTGCTGAACTGGAATGTCAATGCCATCGCCCTGTACGACGAGGTCGGCGGCAAGCCGCAGACCGAGTGGACCACCTACCGGGTGTCCGGCCCCGAACTGACGGCGCTGGCCCAGGGCTGACCTTTCGAACACCGGGTTGCACCAGCAACTTCGGTGTTAATCTGCGGCCGGGTCAACCGGAGGGACGGCAATGCGATTCCAGCGTCGGCAACTGCTGTCCAGAGTGAGCATCCAGTCGAAGCTCGTGGTGATGCTGGTGCTGTGCACGATCGTCGCGGCGACCGTCGTCGGTGTCATCGGGTTCCGGGCCGGTCGAGCCTCCCTGCGGGACTCGGTTCTCAACCGGCTCACCGAACTTCGGCAGTCGCAGTCCCGCGAGCTGAAGGATCAGCTGTCCGATCTGAAGAACTCGATGATCATCTACGCGCGCGGCGCCCACACCCAGGCCGCGCTCGTGGACTTCACCGCCGGATTCGACGCGCTGGCGGACAAACCCGTCAGTCCGGCGCAGTCACAGTCGATCACCGACTACTACACCAACACATTTCTCAAAGAGGTGCAGCAGTCCAGCGGCGCCAAACTGAATGCCGATCAACTGCTCCCGAGGGACAACGCGCAGCGATACCTGCAGGCGAACTACACCGCCGCACGGAAAGACGACGACACGGCGGTCAAGATCGACGACGCCCATGACGGCAGCACCTGGTCAGCGGCGAACGCCCGATACCAGGATTTCTTCCGGCAGATCGTCACCCGGTTCGAATTCCAGGACGCCATCCTGCTCGACAACCGCGGCAACATGGTCTACACCGCGTACAAGGACGTCGACCTGGGCACCAACATCCTGACCGGTCCCTACAGCGGCTCCAAACTCCGTGGCGCATACGAGAAAGCGATGTCCGCGAACTCTGTCGACTATGTGGGCATCACCGATTTCGAGATCTACCAACCGGCGGAGAACCAACCCACCTCCTGGATGGTCACCCCGATCGTGACGGCGGGACGCGCGATGGGTGTGCTCGCCCTCCAGTTCCCGATCTCGAAGATCAACCGGCTGATGACCTTCGACAAGCGCTGGAACGAATCGGGTCTGGGCAACACCGGTGAGGTCTTCCTCGTCGGGCCCGACGACCTGATGCGTTCGGATTCCCGGATGTTCCTGCAGAATCCGCAGCAATACAAGCGCGACGTCGTCGCGGCGGGAACCCCGGCCGACGTCGCCGACCGGGCGATCCAGTTGGGCGGCACCACACTGGTGCAGCCGGTGCCGTCGGAGACGAACCGGCAGGCCTTGCGCGGCGAGTCGGGCACCCGCCTGTCCACCGACTACCTGGGCCACGAGGTGCTACTCGCCTACGCCCCCATCGTGATTCCCGACGCCGAACTGCACTGGACCATCATCGGCAAGATCGATACCGCGGAGGCCTTCCAGCGGGAGACCGCATTCACCCGGACCATGGTGTTGACGACGGTCGGGATCATCTTCGCCGTCTGCATCGCGGCGATGTTCCTCGCTCAGCTTTTCGTCCGGCCGATCCGGCGGCTCGAAGCCGGCGCGCAGCGGATCAGCGCCGGCGACTACAACGTCACCGTACCCGTCGAGACGCGAGACGAGATCGGTGAGCTTACAGCGGCTTTCAACGAGATGAGCCGAAGTCTGACCGTGAAAGAGGAGCTCCTCGTCGAACAGCGCAAGGAGAACGCCAAGCTCCTGGCGCTCCTGATGCCCGAACCGGTCGCCGAGCGTTACCAGCAGGGCGAGGAAATCGTCGCCGAGGAGCATCAGAACGTCACGGTGATCTTCACCGAGATTCTGGGGCTGGACCGCTTGCAGGCCGAGCTTACGTCCGCCGGTTCACTCGCGGTGGTCAACGAGATCGAGCGCCAATTCGACGCGGCCGCAGACAGTCTCGGCATCGAACGCGGCCGCCCGATCCGCAACGGCTACCTGGGCAGCTGCGGACTCAACGTGCCGAGGCTGGACAACGTCCGGCGGACCGTCGACTTCGCGCTGGAATGCCAACGGATCATCGAACGATTCAACAGTGAAACGGACAACCACCTGAGCCTGCGAGCCGGCATCGACACCGGCACCGTCAGCAGCGGCCTCGGCGGTCAGCACTCCGTCGTGTACGACATGTGGGGCGCCGCGGTGAACGTCGCCTATCAGGTCAAGAGCGGTTCGCCGCAACCGGGAATCGACGTCACCGACCGGGTTTATCAGGCGCTGCAGGCCACCATGACGTTCACTTCTGTCGGCACCATGTCCGTGGACGGGGCGGACGAGCCGATCTGGAGGCTGGTGGCACCGCAATGATCGCCGACGTTTTCACCTCGGCCTGGTTCTACTGGGCCGTGGGCATCGCGGTCGGATTGCCCATCGGGCTGGTCGCGCTCACCGAATGGCAGCACGCGCTGCGCCGCAGACAGAGCTTCCTGCTCCGGCCGGTGACCGTGCTGCGCAACTACCTGCTGCCCCTGGGCGCGCTGCTGCTGCTGTTGACCGAAGCCCGCCAGGTCCCGGCCGAAGCCACCTCGGTCCGCACCGTCGCAACACTTTTCGCGTTCGTCGTGCTGATCCTGCTGCTGTCCGGGGTGAACGCCACCCTGTTCCAGGGCGCCCCGGCCGGGACATGGCGCAAGCGGGTTCCGACGATCTTCGTCGACGTCGCCCGGTTCGTCCTCATCGCCGTCGGCCTGGCGGTGATCTTCTCGTACATCTGGGGAGCGAACGTCCGCGGCCTGTTCACCGCGCTGGGCATCACCTCGATCGTCATCGGCCTGACACTGCAGAATTCGGTCGGCCAGATCATCTCGGGCCTGTTGATGCTGTTCGAGCAGCCGTTCCAGATCGGCGACTGGCTGGACACCACCGCAGCCCGGGGCCGGGTGGTCGAAGTCAACTGGCGTGCAGTGCATCTGGAGACCGGCGCCGGAACGCTGATCACCCCCAACTCGGTCCTGGCCGGCGCGTCGTTCACCAATCTGAGCCGGCCCGCGGACGCGCACTCGATCACCGTGACGACGATCTTCTCGCTCGACGATCCGCCGAACCAGGTGTGCGCCATGCTGACCGGGCTGGGCGCCGAACTGCCCATGCGCCGCCGCGAGGGCACCGTGTCGTCGACCCCTGCCGGCGGGCTCCAATATCAAACCACCATTCCACTGCACTCCCCCGCCGACGATGCACACGCGAAAACACTTTTCCTGCAATGGGTCTGGTACGCCTCCCGGCGGACTGGCCTGCACCTGGACGAAGCCGACGACGAGTTCTCCACGCCCGAACGGCTCGCAGAGGCTGTCAGGCGCGTCATCGCGCCGACGCTGCACCTGAGCGACGAAGAGCAGACCGAACTCGCCCCGGCGGCGACCCTGGAACGCTACGCGATCGGCGAAGCGATCCAGCGTTCCGGCGAGGTGCCGGAAGGCATGCGATTCATCGTGTCCGGTCGCATCCAACTGACCACGGGCACCACCGATGAGCCGGGCGCGGTGATCGGAATCCTCGACGAAGGCGGCTATCTCGGTCAGAGCACGCTGACCCGCCAACCGGTCATCGGCAATGCACACGCCCTCGACGAGGTCACCCTGGTACACGTCGAGCGCGACCACATCGAGATGGTGGTGCAGCGAAATCCGGTGCTGTTACAGGAATTCGGCCGGGTCATCGAGGACCGCCGGGCCCATGCCCAGCGTGCCTTGAGTGCTGACTGAAATCTCAGTCCCGCTTCGAGATCCACTCCACGGTCGATGGGCTGAACAACAACGCGAGCGTGACGATGGCGACGAGCCCGACCACGATGGCGTACTGCAGCTGGCCGGATTGGAAGACGTACCAGGCGACGCCGAGCAGCAGCAGGTTGGCGAACACCCCGATGCCGCGGCCCCAGCGTCGACCGGTGATCAGCGCCCAGCCGCCGGCGAGCACCGCCCCGCCGATGCACACCAGCCAGATCGCATTGCCGTAACCATTGACGATGTGCTGGTCGGCACCGGCCAGCCCGCGCACCACGTACACTGCGGCCCCGATCAGTCCGAGCACGCCTTCGGCCGCGACCAGGAATCCGGCGCGGCGTACGGACGGCGGATGGATCGTCGGTTCGCTCACCGCGACAACCGATCTGCCAGGTACCGCACCGCCAGCTCGTAGCCGATGGGCCCCGCGCCGGCGATCACGGTCTCGGCAACAGCCGAGACATACGAGTGGTGCCGGAAGGCCTCGCGCTTGTGGATGTTGCTCAAATGCACTTCGGCAACCGGCAATTCGGCCGCAGTCAGGGCGTCGGCGATGGCCACCGACGTATGGCTGTATGCGGCGGGGTTGATCACGATGCCGACGCAGTCGGTACGCGCCGCCTGGATCGCATCGACCAGCTCGCCCTCGTGATTGCTCTGCACCGCCCGCACGGAGTAGCCGAGTTGTGCGGCCAGGTCGGTGACGGCCTGCTCGATCTGCGCCAGGGTGGTCGAGCCGTAGATTTCCGGCTGGCGAGTGCCCAACAGATTCAGGTTGGGCCCGTTGACGAGGAGCAGGCGGCGATCGGTCACCTACTCACGGTACCGGCTGCGAACAGGCAGAATTGCCGGGTGCCGACCAACAATGAACCGTGTCGCTGCGATACCGGGATGGCATACGCCGACTGCTGCGGCCCGCTGCACCGCGGCGAGCGGCCCGCTGTCACCGCGGTAGCGCTGATGCGTTCGCGGTTCACCGCGTTCGCTCTCGGCGACGTCCACTACCTGCTGACGACGTGGCACCCGAGCGCCCGGCCGGCAGACCTCGACCTCGATCACGACGTCGTCTGGCGCCGGCTGCAGATCGTCGACACCGAGGCCGGTGGTGCGGACGATCAGGCCGGCGTGGTGCAGTTCCGCGCCCAGTACGTGCGCGACGGCAGTCGGCACATCCTGCACGAGCGCAGCCGCTTCACCCGCAGCCGAGACGGCCGTTGGCTGTACGTCGACGGCGATTTCGTGGAGTAGTACCCCGGCGACCGAGTTGCCGACGGTCGCGACGCGGATAGGCTCGTCACCCGTGCGTGCCGTGCTGATCGTGAATCCGAACGCAACCTCGACGACCCCGGCAGGCCGGGACCTACTTGCCCACGCGCTGGAAAGCCGCGTCGACCTGACGGTGGCGCATACCGACCATCGGGGCCATGCCATCGAGATCGGCCACCAGGCCGCCGCTGACGGCACCGACGTCGTGATCGTGCACGGCGGCGACGGCACGGTGAACGAAGTGGTCAACGGCATCCTCGGGCACGCGGGTGGGGTGCCCGGCGCCTCCAACACCGCCGTCGGCGTGGTGCCCGGCGGTTCGGCGAACGTCTTCGCCAGGGCCCTCGGCATCAGCCCCGACCCGTTGCAGGCGACCAATCAGCTCGTCGACCAACTCAGCGAATACCGTCGAGGCGTGCCCTGGCGGCGCATCGGGCTGATGGACTGCGGTGACCGCTGGTCGGTGTTCACCGCCGGCATGGGGGTGGACGGCGAGGTCGTGGCGGCCGTCGAGGAGCAGCGGGCCAAGGGCCGCAAGGTGACCGCGTCGCGGTACATCCGGGTGGCGATCCGCGAGGCCGTCGGCAGCGCGCGGAAACCCCCGCGGCTGACGTTGCACCTACCGGACCGCGAGCCGATCCCGGGCGTGCACTTCGCCTTCGTCTCGAACGCCAGTCCGTGGACCTACGCCAACAGCCGGCCGGTCTGGACCAACCCCACAACGACATTCGAGACGGGGCTGGGTGTATTCGCGACCACCAGCATGGGCATCTGGGCCAACCTTCGATTGCTGCGACGGATGCTGTCGCGTACGCCACAGATCGAAGGTCCCCATCTGATCCGTGACGACGACCTGCCATGGCTGCGCGTGACAAGTGACACACCTATTGCGTGCCAAATTGACGGAGATTTCGTTGGCCTGCGCGAAAGCATGACGTTCACGTCGGTTCCGGCGGCGCTCAATGTGGTCGCGCCACCAGCGATAGCACAGTGACCAGCGATCTTGATAACACTTTGCAAAATTTAGGGCGCAGGTGGGCCAAGTGTAGTACAACTGGTTTAGGGGCCTGCCAACCCGGGTCCGCAGTGACATTGCCCACGAGTTAACGCGCCGCTATTGACATCTGTCCAGCCTGTGAAAACATCAGATGCAACAGTGCAGAAACATTTCGTGTGCACCCGTTAACAGCCGAAGTGAAAAAACCTTGCGCGCTTTGCTGCGCGCCCAGTGAGGAGTGTTGACCATGGATTGGCGCCACAAGGCGGTCTGTCGCGACGAGGATCCGGAACTGTTCTTCCCCGTGGGAAACAGCGGCCCGGCCATCGCGCAGATTGCTGACGCGAAGCTCGTGTGCAACCGCTGCCCGGTGACCACGGAGTGCCTGAGCTGGGCACTGGAGTCCGGCCAGGACGCGGGCGTCTGGGGCGGTATGAGCGAAGACGAGCGTCGCGCGCTGAAGCGTCGCAACGCGCGCACCAAGGCTCGCACCGGCGTCTAGCCACCACGGCATTCGAAAATGACCCCGGCGACGAGCCGGGGTCATTTTTTGTCTGTCGAGACCAGCCGCACCGCGAAATATATTGCGCGGCTGGGTTATTGCGCCATACCTATTGCGTAGCCCTACCGCGGTGCCTATTGCGCGGCTCGGCCGCGGCGACCGATCGGGACGCGCAACACCACATCCGTACCGCCGCCGGGCGCCGCATTCATGCTCAGCGTGCCGTCGAGCACCGACGACACCTGTGTCTGCACGATCTGCAACCCCAGGCGGTCCGAGTTCTCGAGGGTGAACCCCTCGGGCAACCCGTGCCCGTCGTCATGCACAACGACGTCGAGCCAGCGCGCGGAGCGGTCGGCCTTGATGGTCACGCTGCCGGGCTCGGTACTCGGGTCGAAAGCGTGCTCGATGGCGTTCTGCACCAGTTCGGTGATGACCATGATCAGCGCGTGTGCCCGGTCGGCGTCCAGCACGCCCAGATCGCCCTCCCGCCGCACCCGAATGGGTGTCCCCAGCGACGCCAGGTCGTTCATCATCGGCAGGATGCGGTCGATCACCTCATCGAGGTTCACTTCCTCGTCCACCGACAGCGACAGGGCATCGTGCACCAGCGCGATCGACGACACCCGGCGCACCGAATCGAGCAGCGCCTCGCGCGCCTCGGCGTTGTTCATACGGCGGGACTGCAGCCGCAGCAGCGCGGCCACCGTCTGCAGGTTGTTCTTCACCCGGTGGTGAATCTCGCGGATCGTGGCGTCCTTGGACAGCAGGGCACGGTCGCGGCGCTTGATCTCGGTGACGTCGCGGACCAGAACCGCCGCGCCCACCGCGTTGCCCCCGACAGACAGCGGGATGGTGCGCAGCAGCACCGCGGCCCCGCCGGCGTCGATCTCCATGCGCATGCTGGAGCCGCCCGCCAGCAGGTCGCGGACGTGGTTCGCCAGTTCCTGCGCGTCGAAGGGGTCGGAGATCAACGGACGGGTGACGCTGATCAGGTTCTGGCCGTCGAGCTCGGTGGCCAGCCCCATGCGGTGATAGGCGGAGATGGCGTTGGGGCTGGCGAAGACCACCACCCCGTCGACATCCAGCCGGATCAAGCCGTCGCCGACGCGGGGACTCGACCGCGACATCGGCACATCACCGACGTTCGGGAACGTCCCCTCGGCGAGCATGCGCAGGAGATCGCGCGCACAGTCCAGATAGGCCTGCTCCAGGGGCGCGACCTTGCGACGGTCGGCCAGGGCGGTCTGGTGGGTGAGCACCGCGACGACGTCGTTGCCGTAGCGGACGGGTACGGCCTCGAGATTCAGCCGCGAATCACCTTGTGCGGCAGAATTTTCCTTGCCGCGGCCGATGAGCCCGGTTTCGAAGGCCGCGGTGACGGCGGGCATGTCGGCAGCAGAGTTGGTGGTTCCGACCGCGTCGGCGAACAGCACCGTCAGCGCCGTGTTGGGCCGAATCTGGGCCACGCACACCAGCGCCCCGTCGTCGCGCCGGACCCACATGAGGTAATCGGCGAACGACAGGTCGGCCAGCAGCTGCCATTCACCGACCACGGCGTGCAGGTGGTCGACGGCATTGCCGGGTAGGACAGTGTGCTCGGCGAGCAGGTCACCGAGAGTGGACATGTCGCGCTATCCGCTTTTTTGGGGGGCGCCTAGCCGATGACGGCGATCAGATCGCCGGCCTGGATCACGTCGCCGACAGCCACGTTGACGGATGTCACCGTGCCGGCGACCTCGGCCAGCACCGGAATCTCCATCTTCATCGACTCGAGGAGCACCACCGTGTCACCCTCGCCGATCTGGTCGCCCTCGCGAACCACGACCTCGAGCACACTGGCCACGATTTCAGCGCGAACGTCCTCGGCCATCTTCACCCCACTCGTCTACGTATCTGTCCGCAGGCGGTGCCTGCGGCCTCTATTGCACCACAGCACCACGGTTTGCAATTGGGTGGCGTGGCCGTGCGACACTGTAGGGCGAGCAACCGAACCTTTGGAGGACCATCATGGCCAAGCGTGGCCGCAAGAAGCGTGACCGTAAGCACTCGAAGGCCAACCACGGCCGGCGTCCCAACGCCTGACCCACCGCCTTCCAAAACCGCCCGGCTCCCCAGAGGAACCGGGCGGTTTTTTCAGCCGCGGATGATGGTGGTGCGGCTGATCTCGAGCTTGAGCCGCGCACGCAGGCCCTCAGGGGCCTTCTCGCCGCTGCACTTGGTGGCGATCAGCGCCTTAACCCGCTCCTCCACGCCGTACTGGCGCAGGCAGGTGGGGCATTCCTCCAAGTGGAACCGCAGCTTGTCGCGCGTCTCGCTGGTGCATTCCCCGTCGAGCAGGGTCCATACCTCGGCGATCACCGCGGCGCATTCGGGGTGCTCAGGGTCGACCGGGCCGATCGGCGGCTGGAAATCGTGCCCGTCGGGCCGGGTGAACTCGTCGCCCATCAGGACACCTCCTGGGTGTCGAGGCTCTCCCCACGGAGAAAGCCGCGATCCCGGGCAACGCCCGACAACAGTTCACGCAGCTGCTTGCGGCCACGGTGCAGGCGGGACATCACCGTCCCGATCGGGGTATCCATGATTTCGGCGATCTCCTTGTACGGGAAGCCCTCGACGTCGGCGTAGTACACCGCCATCCGGAACTCCTCCGGCAACGCTTGCAGCGCTGCCTTGATTTCAGTGTCCGGCAGCGCTTCGAGCGCCTCGACCTCGGCTGAGCGCAGACCGGTCGACGAGTGCTCGGCGTTGGCCGCCAGCTGCCAGTCGGTGATCTCGTCAGTCGGGTACTCCGCCGGCTGCCGCTGCTTCTTGCGGTAGCTGTTGATGTACGTGTTGGTCATGATCCGGTACAGCCACGCCTTGAGGTTCGTGCCCTCACGGAACGAATGGAAAGCCGAATAGGCCTTGACCATGGTTTCCTGCACCAGATCCTCGGCGTCCGCGGGATTGCGCGTCATGCGCAGCGCGCCGCCGTAGAGCTGATCCAACAGCGGAATGGCGTCGCGTTCGAAACGCGCCGTCAGCTCCGCATCGCTCTCGACTGCGGAACCCAGCCCGTCTATGTCGGTCATCGTGGTCGAGACCGTCCCTTCTGTCGCGGCGCCACGCAACAGGTCCGGCAACTCGACCGGACGTTCCAGACATGCCGTTGGCACCTGTGTCCCCTTCCGTCCGATCCTAGAGGCTGCGACCGACAAGTACGTCAGCCATTAATTGACCATGCTGACGGGAGTAACAGCAGCGCACCGCCGCGTTGTTCCCAACGAGGTTCCCGCCCCTACCCTTGGACGCCATGGCGAGCGCGGCAACCCCGGCGATCAAGGCCCTGCAGGCCGCCGGAATCAGCTACGAAGTACGGCAGTTCCGGCACGACCCGCGGGCGACGTCGTTCGGCGACGAAGCCGTCACCGAACTCGCCGCGGGAGGGTTCGTCGCAGCCCAGATCTTCAAGACGCTGGTACTGGCGATTCCCGGCGGTCTGGCCGTCGCGGTACTGCCCGTGCCCGCCAAGTTGTCGTTCAAGGCCGCGGCGACCGCGCTCGGCGTGCCCAAGACCGAGATGGCCGAGCAGGCGGCTGCGCAACGCTCGACCGGATACGTCGTCGGTGGCATTTCGCCACTGGGACAACGCAAATCGTTGCCGACGGTTGTCGACGAGTCGGCGCTGGGCTGGGACCGGGTCCTGTGCAGCGCAGGCAAACGCGGACTGGACATCGTGCTGGCCCCGGCGGACCTGGTGGCCGCCACCTCGGCAGTGACCGCCGCGATATGTACTCCGCGGTAACTCCGGCGACATAGGGTGTGCGCATGACACTGTCCGGGAAGACCATGTTCATCTCCGGTGCCAGCCGTGGCATCGGCCTGGCCATCGCCAAGAAGTTCGCGGCCGACGGCGCCAATGTGGCCCTGCTCGCCAAGACCGCCGAGCCCCATCCCAAACTCGAGGGCACCGTGTACACCGCGGCCAAGGAGATCGAAGAGGTCGGTGGCCAGGCGCTGCCGATCGTCGGCGACGTGCGCGACCCCGACTCGGTCACCGCCGCGGTGGCCCAGGCCGTCGAGCAGTTCGGCGCCATCGACGTCTGCGTGAACAACGCGTCGGCCATCAACCTCGGCTCCATCGAGGAAGTGCCGATGAAACGCTTCGATCTGATGAACGGCATCCAGATCCGCGGCACCTACGCCGTCTCGCAGGCCTGTATCCCCCACATGAAAGGCCGCGAGAATCCGCACATCCTGACCCTGTCGCCACCGCTGCGACTGGAGTCCGAGTGGCTCAAGCCGACCGCCTACATGATGGCGAAGTACGGCATGACGTTGTGCGCGTTGGGCATCGCCGAAGAAATGCGCGAGGCCGGCATCGCCTCGAACACCCTGTGGCCGCGCACCCTGGTCGCCACCGCCGCAGTACAGAACCTGCTCGGCGGTGACGAGGCGATGGCCAAGGCCCGCAAGCCCGAGGTGTACTCCGACGCCGCCTACGCCGTCTTCAACAAGCCGGCCCGCGAATACACCGGACAGAGCCTGCTGTGCGAGGACGTGCTGCTGGACTCCGGCGTCACCGACCTGTCGGTGTACAACTGCGTGCAGGGCGGCGAACTCGGCGTCGACCTGTGGGTCGACACCCCCAACCCGCCCGGATACACCGGTCCCTGACCGGCCACTGACGTCTAATCGAACTCGATGATGCCGCGGATGTTGCGGCCTTCCCGTAGATCGGTGATGGCGTCGTTGATCTGATCGAGGCGGTACCGCTTGGTCACCAGCTCGTCGAGTTTGAGGTGACCATTGCGGTACATGTCCAGCAGCATGGGCGTGCTCGCTCGCGGATTCATGCCGCCATAGAGCAGGCCTTTGAACGTCTTGCAGTTCTGCAGCATGTCGACCAGCACCATCGGCACCATGCCGAGCTCGACTTTCGGGACGCCCGTCATCAGGCAGGTGCCGCCCTTGCGGGTCAATGCCAACGCAGGGGCCACCATCTCCGGACGAACCACGCTCGGGGTGAGCACCACGCGGTCGGCCATCACCCCCTTCGTCAGCTGCTGGACGAGCGGTATCGCCTCCTCGATCGACGGGCAGGTATCGGTCGCACCGAAGAACTTTGCCGAATCGCGTTTGAATTCAACGGGATCCACTGCGATCACCAGATTCGCTCCGGCGGCACGGGCACCTTGAACCGCATTGATCCCCACTCCCCCGGTGCCGACGATGACGACGGTGTCGCCGGGCAATGTACCGACGCCCGTGGTCCCTGACCCCCAGCCCGTCGTCACGCCGCAGGACACCAGCGATGCGGCCTCCAGCGGAATCGCATCGTCGAGTTTGATCACCGATGCCTCTGCCAGGACGGCATACTCGGCGAACGTGCCGAGCTGCGCGAAAGCCATCAGGTCCTCGTCGCCCACGTGGCGGCGCACGGTGTTGTCGGTGACCATCTCCTTGGACAACATCAACGCGCCGTTGTCGCAGAGGTACGTCATGCCCGACACGCACCAGCGGCAGGTGCCGCATGCGGCGATGAACGACAGCCCCACGTGGTCACCCGGTTGCACCGACCGAACGCCCGGCCCCACTGCCTCGACGATTCCGGCTCCCTCGTGTCCGCCGAGCACCGGGAAGTAATCCGGCACGGGAATACCCATCGCCTCGTACATCGCGATCAATTCCGGCGGAGCCACCATGTCGCCGGTCGCGAAATGGTCGTCGGAGTGACAGATTCCGGCCACCGCCATCTTGACCAGCACCTCGTCCTCCCGCGGCGGGTCGAGCGTGATCTCTTCGATCTCCCAGTCTCTTCCGACTCCGCGCAGCACCGCACCACGGCATTTCATCGGTCTGCTCGCTTCGGGCTGATACCGACCCGACGCAGGCCGTGTGAGGCCGCCGCGCGCAACAGACCCAGGGCAAAACCGGTGCGCCGGCGCGACGCCGGATACCACATCGGCTCGGTCGCCAGTTCGGGTAGGCGCGCCGAGGTGATCGCCTGGGCGCGGCAGTACTTCCTGATTCCGTGTGCGCCACCGCCGCGGGCGCCGATGCCCGACTGCTTCCAGCCGCCCATGGGTATCTCCGACGCAAAGCCGTTGGCCAGCACGTCGTTGATGTTGACCGCGCCGGTGTCGAGTTGGCGCGCAACCCGTTCGGCCCGTTCCTTGTCACGCGACCACACGGTGGCCGACAACCCGTACATCGAGTCGTTGGCCAGCCGGACCGCCTCCGCCTCGTCGGCCACCTTCATGACGGGCAGGGTGGGGCCGAATGTCTCCTGCGTCATGCAGGCCATGGAATGGTCGACGTCGACCAGCACCGTCGGTTCGAAGAAAGTCCCTGTGCCGCTGGGCTTTCCACCCGTCACCACGCGCGCCCCGGAAGCCACCGCCTCGTCGACATGCCGGGTGACGATGTCCCGTTGCGCCATGGTGGCCAGGGCGCCGACGTCGAACCGCCAGCCCCGATCATCCTGGCCCTGCCGCAGCGCCTTGACCTTGTCGGTGAGCTTGGCGACGAACTCGTCGTACACCGGGGCCTCGACATAGACGCGCTCGACCGACACACACACCTGACCGGCATTGAGCATGCCGCCCCAGACGATGCCGTTGGCCGCCCGCTCCAGGTCGGCGTCGGACAGCACCAACGCCGGATCCTTGCCGCCCAGTTCCAGGCTGCAGGGGATCAGGCGCTCCGCACACGCGACCGCCACCTTCCGGCCCGTCGCCGTCGAACCCGTGAACTGGACGAAGTCCGAGTTGGCGATGACCGCAGCACCCGTCTCGCCGTATCCGGTGGCCAATTCCAGTACCGGTGGCGCACCCACCTCCGACCAGCCGCGCGCGAACTCGACGGCGCTGAGCGGAGTCATCTCCGACGGTTTGATCAGGATCGAGGCGCCGGCCGCCAGGGCGGCGACCCCGTCATAACCCGGCATCATCAGCGGGAAGTTCCACGGCGTGATCACCCCGACCACCGGATACGGCCGGTACACCGTCGTCAGATGCTTCGTCGCGGCGATCGGATTCCACGACCGCGGGTGGTCGTCGGCGAGGTAACGCCCGGCATGCCGGGACCAGAAGTCGAGCATGCCGGCCACCATGGTCGGCTCACTCGAAGCGTCAGCCCGGCTCTTTCCGGTCTCGGACTGGATCACGTCGATCAGCTGCTCACTATGGTCCAGCACCCAGTCCTGGAACGCCAGCAGCCATCGTTTGCGCCCGTCCGGGCCGAGCGCTTCCCACTCCGGCTGGGCCGCTCGAAGACGACGGGCCTTGTCCGCCACCACCTCTGGTCCGTCGATGGGCACCTGGCCGACGGTGGTGCCGTCAGCGGGGTTACCTACCGTGATGGTGGCCGGACGAATGGACTGGACTGCAGTCATGGTTCTACCTCCGCTGGGGACTCGACCTGCAGTTATGAGTGTCCGGCGAGGGTTGTTGCGCGTCTAGAGTAGGCGGCTACTCAGTTCCAGTCGGCCGCCGGACAGATCGCGACGCCCGCGATCATCGGTGGCCACGCCACCGTCACCTCGATGAGCGCGGCCAGCGGCGCGACGGCGGGGAACGCCCGGTCCCACTGCTTCTGCACCTGCTCCACCGCGTGCGGGTGCAGGAACGTCCACACCATGCCCACCAGCAGGTACGGCAGCGCCAGCCACAGCAGGAACTCGGCCATCGCCCCGACGCTGACCCGTCGGCTGAGCAATCGGCGCATCAGATCAACTCCCCATCACGGCGAATCTGCCTGCGTACGTAGGCCAGCAGCACGTAGCTGCCGGCCTGCCGGATGAACAATGGCAGGAACCGGTTGACGAAAGCGACCAGCCGGAACAAGGTTTCGAACAGATACTGGCGGCCGCCTCCCCACGACATGCGCATCGCGTTCCTGAACACCGGCGCCAGGAAGCCGCCGGTCAGGAACTGCAGCAGGGGCCGAAACGGCAGGGCCAGAACAGGATTGATCATCTTGAGCCGTACCAGGTCGGTCAGGTAGGCGCGGACGGTGTCGTCCATGGCCACCTTGGCGCAGGCCGCGGTCCAGTAGTCGTCGAATTCAGCCCGGGTGGGCGGCCACTGATCGTCGGTGACCTGCAACGTGGTGCCGAGCGGGGCCGCGGACCGGTAGAACTGCTCGGACAGCTCAGGGGTCAGCTCGCCACGCAACAGTTGATAGACGTCCTCCATGCCGACGAACAGACAGGCGGCCACCCACATCTGCAGATCACGGTCAAAAGCGTTGTAGCGCACCGGGCTGTCCGGCCCGGACCGCACCTGACGGTGCGCCGTGTCGACCGCCTTGCGCATCGCGGCGCGGTCCTCCTCGGTGCCGAGGATGGCCACCGCGAGGTACTGGAAGGTGGTGCGCGCCCGCTTCCACGGATGCTTGAGCAGGTTCCCCGAATCGACCTTGCTCTCCACCACGCCATGCCCGACACCCGGCCAGGACAGCTGCATGACGACGTTGGCGGCACTGGCCGCGGCACCCCAGAAATCGGCGGCATCGGCGATGCTCACCGGGTAGTCGTCCCAGCGCGCGGTGCGGTGCCGAATCTGGATACGGCAGTCCGCGAGAGTGAGTGCCGGCGTCTGACCGGTCATGGCAGGCACATGCTCGTCAGCAGCAACATCGGCCAGAACACCACGGTCCGAACGAAGACGAGCACGCGCTCTGGGCCGTGCGCCGCCTCGAACGCGCCGGTGTGGGTCACGGCCCACAGCACGCCGAGCACGAGATACGGCGCGGCGAGCATGGCTGCGGTGCCCAGCCACTCGGCGATCGTCATCTCGAAACCGAGTAGGCCGCCGGCCACACGTTCTTCGTCGTCGGTCATGGTGACCTAACCGTAGGCATACAGTGGCGGCATGTCGACGTGGTCAGTCGGACGGTATGAGGCCGTCGCCGAATTCATTGCGCCCATCGCCGCGGAGGTCGTCGCCGCCGTCTCCGCGGGACCCGGCACCGCTCTCGTCGATCTGGCCTGTGGGACAGGTAACGCCGCGCTGCACGCCGCGGACCTCGGCGCGCGCGTCACCGGTGTCGACCTCACGCCGGAGTTGCTGGCCTTCGCCGCCGCCAAGCCCGGTGGCGACGCGGTCGAGTGGCTGGCCGCCGACGCGTCCGCCACGGGCCTGCCCGACGCCGCCTTCGACGCGGCGGTGTCCAACATGGGCACCATCTTCGTAGAGCCGTCCGCCATGGTCGCCGAGCTCGCCCGGCTTCTGAAGCCCGGCGGCACACTCGGTTTTTCGGCGTGGGTCAAGGCCGCGGACAACCCGTTCTTCACCCCGGTCGTCGAGGTGCTCGGCCAACCGCAACCTGGCCCGTACTCACCCGAGCAGTGGGGCGTACCCGAGTTGGTCCACGAACGGCTGGCCGCCGACTTCACCGGTGTGGACATCGAAAACCGAACGCTCGTCTGGAAATTCGGGTCACTGGATGACGCGGTGCGGTTCGTCACCGAGGAATCCCCGGTCCACGTCACCACCTTGACCTACCTCGACGACACCACCCGAGCCCGGCTCGTCGACGCCTTCACAACGGCGTTCACGGCCCACCGATCATCCGACGGCACCGTCGCCTTCGACGCACCGTACGCGGTGATCACTGCGCAGCGCCGGTAAGGGCTGCCACTGAATTCAGCTGGCCTGGTAGAGAATTCCCCGGCCGATCGCCTCCCGGATCTCCGGTAGCGCCGCTTCGGCGAGGGCGTCGGCGTCGACGCCGTGGTGCACGGCCAGCAGTCCGATGAGCGTGCCCAGCGGCACCTCACCGCGGCAGCCGGCCAGTAACGCGGTGAACACCTCGTCCACCCCGAGCACCGCGCCCGGCCCGCCGGGGCGACGGACCGCACACCCGATCTCCTGCCAGCCGTCCGGTCCGGGCAGCGAATGCTGCTCCAGCAGGACCGGCGCGGTGGACAGGCGGGCGGCCAGCAGGGCGTCGTCCGAGGTGTCGCGCAGGTAGGCCCGGCGCGCGAAGAACGCCTCCACCTCAATACCCGTGACGGGTTCATCGGTGATCTCCTCGAGTATCTGCTCGGGCGCCTCACCAGCACGCGGCACCCGCAGCGAGATCAGGCCCATGCCGATCCCGGTGATGCCCTCGGCGTCGAACCAGTCCAGCCAAGCCGCGCCGCGCTCGGCGATCTGTTCGGCGGACTCGCCCGCGTCGGCCAGCCACAGCGACACATAGCTGACCGGGTCGGCGAGTTCCCGCTGCACCACCCAGGCGTGCAGCCCGGTGCCGGCCAGCCAGTCCTGCACCCGGATCCGCCAATCGTCGCCGCGGACAATCCAATTGGCCATGATCTGGGCGGTGCCACCGGGCGTCAGGTAGTTGCCGACGTTCTCGATGATGGTGCGGCACAGCCCATCGCCGGCCACACCCGAATCGCGGTAGATGTAGTCCTGGGCACCCGCGCCCACCACGAACGGCGGGTTGGACACGATCAGGTCGAACCGCTCCCCCGCCACCGGCTCGAACAGGCTGCCGGCCCGCAGATCCCACGACATGTCGTTGAGTCCCGCAGTGGCCTGCGCGAGCTTCAGCGCCCGCGGGTTGGTGTCGGTGGCGACGATGTCGGCGCAGTGCCCGGCGAGGTGCAGCGCCTGGATGCCGCAGCCGGTGCCCAGATCGAGTGCCCGCTGCACCGGGGTCCGGATCACGGCGCGCGCCAACGACATCGACGCGCCGCCGATGCCGAGCACATGCTCGTGCTCGACCGGACCGCTGCGCAGTGCCGCGTCCTGGTCGGAGACGACGTAGAAGTCTCGTTGCCCGTCGCTGTGCGGGCGGATGTCGAGGGCGGCGCGGGCGGTGCCGGTGACGTCCAGGACGCCGGCCGCCGCCAGTTCGCCGAGGGTGGTCGACGGGAACGCCGCCTGCACCTGTTCGGCCGGCTCGTCGGTGCCCAGCAGGAACAGCCGCACCAACGTGGCCAGTCGGCCGCCGTCGGCAGTCGCCCGCAATGCCGGCCACCACACGCCTCGGCCCAGCGCCGCGTTCGCGTCGTCGCCGAGCAGTTCGGCGACCCCGTCGGTGGTGTATCCGGCAGAGCGCAGATCGGCTCCGAGGGCTTCCACCAGCAGCGGGTCCAGGTCGGTCAAAACAGCGTCCCTTCGGGTTCGTCTTCGGCGGGCTCGATCAGTTCGGGGCCATTGTTGCGAATGCTGTTGACCAACTTGGACACCTCGCGGGTGACGATGCGGTCCAGGTCGCCGTGCCCGCGCAGCAGGCCTTCGTCGATGGGCGCGTCGGGGTCCAGCCAGCGGTCCCAATCGGCGGCGCTGATGGTCAGCGGCATGCGGTCGTGGATGCCGGCCAGCGGCCCGACCGACTCCGTCGTGATGATGGTGCAGCTGACCAGTGGGGTGTCCTCCCGGCTCGCCCCTTTCGGTCGCCAGGTCGTCCACAGCCCCGCCATGAAGAGCAGGTCGTCATCGGCGGCGTGCATGTAGAACGGCGTCTTGGTGGCCTTCTTGCCCTCGGCCGCGGGGTTGGGCCGCCATTCGTACCAGCCGTCCATCGGGATGAGGCAACGCTTCGATTTGGCCGATCCCCGGAACGCGGGTGACGTGGTCACCGTCTCGGCGCGCGCGTTGATCAGCAGCGGGCCCTTGGTGTCCGGCGCGCCGTCAGCCGTGGTCTTCACCCACGGCGGGATCAACCCCCACCGCATCGACCGGACGCGGCGGGTGGGCTCGTCGTCCGGCTCGGAATGCCGCCGCACCACGGTGCTGATTGTCGTCGTGGGCGCCACGTTGTAATTGGCAGACGGCATGGTGCTGCCCTGCTCACCGCTGTCTTTCGCGGTTTCGGACGCCTTGGCGGCACTCTCATCCAAGGCCTGGATTTTCTCGGCCAGCAGCGCCGGGTCGGTGGTGACTGCAAATCGCCCGCACATACCAGGCAGGATAGGGGCATGGAACTCTGGCCCGCACCGTCGGTGACCGGTCCGGTGCAGGCCACCGTCACCGTGCCGGGATCGAAGTCGCAGACCAATCGGGCGCTGATCCTGGCAGCCCTGGCGACAACATCAGGCAACGCGCAGGGCTCGTCCATGATCAGCGGCGCCCTGCGCAGCCGCGACACCAACCTGATGATCGGGGCGCTGCAGGCTCTCGGCGTGACGATCACGGGTGACGGCACCGAGCTGACTGTCGGTGGTGCCATCTCCCCCGCCGGCGACGTGCGCATCGACTGCGGGCTGGCCGGCACCGTGCTGCGGTTCGTCCCGCCCGTGGCCGCGGTCGGCCATCGTGTCGTCACCTTTGACGGTGACGAACAGGCCAAGACCCGCCCCATCACGCCCCTGCTCGACGCGATGCGTGGTCTCGGCGTCGACATCGACGGCGACGGCATGCCGTTCACCGTGTCCGGCACCGGCTCCGTCGCGGGCGGCGAGGTTCGCATCGACGCGTCGTCGTCGTCGCAGTTCGTGTCGGGACTGTTGTTGTCGGGAGCGACGTTCCGTGACGGCCTGACCGTCATCCACACCGGCGCGACGGTGCCGTCGCAACCACACGTCGAAATGACCATCACGATGTTGCGGGAGGCGGGCGTCGAGGTCGATGACAGCGCGCCGAACCGCTGGCACGTGTCGGCGGGCCCGATCGCGGCGCGACACTGGGCCATCGAACCCGATCTGTCGAACTCGGTGCCGTTCCTGGCCGCCGCCGTGGTGACCGGCGGCACGGTGCGGCTGGCCCACTGGCCGGAGCAGAGCGTGCAGCCGTCCGGCGACATCCTCGAATTGCTCGGCAAGCTGAATACCATTGTCCAGGTGGTCGATTCACACTTGGAGGTGCGGGGCGCAGAAAGCTACCCGGGCTTCGACGCCAACCTGAAAGCCGTCGGCGAGCTCGCGCCGTCGATGGCGGCGCTGGCCGCACTCGCCAGTCCGGGTTCGGTGTCGACGCTCTCGGGCATCGCGCATCTGCGGGGGCACGAAACCGACCGCCTCGCCGCGCTCACCAACGAGATCAACGGACTGGGTGGCCAGTGCCGCGAGACCGAGGACGGCCTGGTGATCACGGCAGTGCCGTTGCACGAAGGGGTTTGGCAGTCCTACGCCGACCACCGGATGGCCACCGCAGGCGCGATCATCGGGCTGCGGGTGCCAGGCATTCAGGTCGAGGACATCGGCACCACAGCCAAGACACTGCCCGACTTCCCGGGTATGTGGGCAGACCTGCTGGCCGGGAAATAGCTTGCGGGAGTACGACGAATCCGATGTCCGAGTGCGCTCGGGCAAGGGTTCGCGTCCCCGCACCAAGAACCGGCCGACCCATGCCGACGCCCGCGAGGCCATGGTCGTCACCGTCGACCGCGGGCGCTGGGGCTGTGCGCTGGAAGGCAATCCCGACCACATCGTCACCGCGATGCGGGCCCGCGAGCTGGGCCGCACGCCGATCGTCGTAGGCGACTCTGTTGGCATCGTCGGCGATCTGTCGGCCAGGCCCGACACCCTGGCCCGCATCGTCCGCCGGGACGAACGCCGAACCGTGTTGCGCCGCACCGCCGATGACACCGACCCGACCGAACGGGTGGTGGTCGCCAATGCCGACCAGTTGTTGATGGTGGTCGCGCTGGCCGATCCGCCGCCGCGCACGGGGCTGGTGCAGCGGGCTCTGATCGCCGCGTATGTCGGTGGGCTGCGGCCGATCCTGTGCCTGACCAAGAACGATCTGGCGCCGGCCGAGCCGTTCGCCGCCGAGTTCGCCGGCCTCGACCTGACAATCATCACTGCCGGCCGCGACGATCCACTCGACGCGGTGGCGCCACTGCTCGAAGGTCAGATCACCGTGCTGCTCGGCCATTCCGGAGTCGGCAAGTCCACGTTGGTGAATCGCCTTGTGCCGGCGGCGGACCGGGCCACCGGTGACGTGTCGGGCGTCGGCAAGGGCAAGCACACCTCGACACAGTCGGTGGCGCTGCCGCTCGATGACGGCTGGGTCGTCGACACCCCGGGCATCCGGTCCTTCGGGCTCGCGCACATCAAGCCCGACGACGTGCTGCTGGCGTTCTCGGACCTCGCCGAGGCCATCGAGGACTGCCCCCGCGGCTGCGGGCACATGGGGCCGCCGGCCGACCCCGAGTGCGCTCTGGATACGCTCACCGGCCCGGCCGTGGACCGTGTCGCCGCGGCCCGTCGTCTGCTCGTGGTGCTGCACGAGCCGACGTATTAGGTCAGCGGACCACCAGGATCGTGGCCCGGTAATCCTGGAGCGGGATGGTGCCGGGAGTCTCGGGATACGGCTCCAGCGCACGTAATTCGACGGTGTACCCGCCGGCCGTCCCGGTCATGTGGGTCTGCCCCGGCGCCGGGTTGGTGTCGAACTCGATCGTCGTCGGTGGTTGCCCGTCGGGGGTGACGATCATCGCGACGTGGGCGGCACCGGTCCAGACACACGACACCCGCTTCGGGCAGCGCGAATCATCAAGCACCCGATCGAATTTCAGCCGCATCCCGGCGCCGTCGACCACTGCCTGCTGCCCACCGCCGAGCACGAACTCATGCCCCAGTTGCGCAGTCGTGGTGTCGGGCCGCGCCTCCCCCGGCGAGCAGCCGACGGCGATGGCCGCCCCCAGCACCACGATCCAAAGACGCGAAAACCCCCAAAACCGGGTGGTTTTGGGGGTTTTCACCGAGGCACTTACCGCTACACGGCGGCGGCGGCGCGCTTGGCCCGACGGCGGCCGCGCACGGTGGCGATGGCCGTCTTCAGACCGCGCTTGTTACCGGTCGCCGGGTCGACGGCGCCGAAGCTCTCGTCGAGCTCGACGAACATCCGCTCGCTGCGAGTCTCCGGCGCATCGTCCGCGGTGTCCTGCAGGAACTTGTCCGGCAACGACAGCTTGGCGATGGTGCGCCAGGTCTTGGCGTACTGCACCAGGAACGGCCCGGTGGTGTACGGCAGGTCGTACTTCTCGCACAGCGCCCGGACCCGGACCGAGATCTCGGCGTACCGGTTGCTCGGCAGATCCGGGAACAGGTGATGCTCGATCTGGTGGCTCAGGTTGCCACTCATGAAGCGCAGCACCGGGCCCGAGTTGAAGTTGGCACTGCCCAGCATCTGGCGCAGGTACCACTGACCGCGCGACTCACCCACCATGTCGGTCTTGGTGAATTTCTCCGCACCGTCCGGGAAATGGCCGCAGAAGATCACCGCGTTCGACCACACGTTGCGGATGACGTTGGCCACCGCATTGGCCTTGAGCGTCGACTTGAACGTGGCACCCGGCGACAATGACGTGAGCGCGGGGTACGCGACGTAGTCCTTGGTCAGCTGCTGCGCAGCCTTGACGCCGAATTCCCGCACCCGAACCATCGTGGCCTTGCGGTCGTCGCGGCCCTTGAAGATCTTGCCGAGCTCCAGGTGCTGCAGGCCGACGCCCCACTCGAAACCGATCGCCAGCAGCGTGTTGAAGAGCAGATTGCCGTAGAGGTTGAACGGCCGCCACTTCGCATCGCGGGTGACCCGGATGACGCCGTAGCCCACGTCGTCGTCCATGCCCAAGATGTTGGTGTACTTGTGATGCATGAAGTTATGGGTGAACCGCCAGTGCTTGGACGCGCCGCTCATGTCCCACTCCCACGTCGAGGAGTGAATCTCGGGATCGTTCATCCAGTCCCACTGGCCGTGCATGACGTTGTGGCCGATCTCCATGTTCTCGACGATCTTGGCCACGCCCAGCGTGCTCGCCCCGGCCCACCAGAACGACCGCTTCGAGCTGCCCAACAACAGCAGGCGGCCGGCTACCTCGAGAGCACGCTGTGCCGCGATGGTGCGGCGGATGTATCGCGCGTCGCGGACGCCGCGGGATTCCTCGATATCTTGTCGGATCGCGTCGAGCTCATTGCCCAAAGCCTCGATATCAGCTTCGGTCAAGTGCACGAATTCCGGTACATCAGTCACTGCCATTGTCGACCTCCTTCCCAACTACCTACGCTAGCGTAACCTACGGCATAGTAGGTTTCTAGCCAGCTAACTCTAGATTTCTCATATCTGCTGCTGGGTTAAATATCCAACACACAGTCGCCGGCCGCAGCCGAAATGCAGGTCTGCACCCGAGTCCCGGGCTCCCGTTCCTCACCCGTGCGCAGATCTCGCGCGTGACCGTCCAGCAAACTCACCACACACGACTGGCAGATCCCCATCCGGCAGCCGAACGGCATGCGGACGCCGGCCTGTTCACCGGCCTCCATCAGTGACGTCGCCGCATCGGCGACGACGGTCTTTCCGCTGCGCTGGAACGTCACCGAACCACCGGTGCCCTCGACCGCAGCCCGTGAGGCCGCGAAACGCTCCAAGTGCAACCGCACCCCGAGCCCCGCCGCCTCGTACTCCCGTTCCGCGTCGTGCAGCATGGCCTCCGGACCACACGCCCACGCCTCCCGCGTCTGCCAATCGGCGACCTCGTCGTCCAGCTTGGACAGGTCCAGGCGACCCTCGGTCCGGGTGGCCCGCACCCGCAGCTGGTAGCCGGGGTGATCCTTGGCCAGCTGCGCCAACTCGTCGGCGAAGATGACGTCGGCCTCGGTCGGAGCCGAGTGCAGGTGGACGATGTCGGTGATCTGATCGCGACGCGCGAGGGTGCGCAGCATCGACATCACCGGGGTGACACCCGAGCCGGCGGTCAGGAACAGCACCTTGCCCGGCGCCGGGTCCGGCATGACGAACTCGCCCTGCGGCGCGGCCAGCCGCACGATGGTGCCCGGCGCGACGCCACCGACCAGGTGGGTGGACAGGAAGCCCTCGGGCATGGCCTTCACGGTGATGGTGATGGTGTGGTCGCCGCGGGACTCCACCGGGCTGGAGGTCAGTGAGTACGACCGCCACCGCCAGCGGCCGTCCACGAGCAGCCCGATGCCGATGTACTGACCGGGGTGGTAATCGAACGAGAAACCCCAGCCCGGCTTGATCACCAGCGTGGCCGAATCCTCGGTTTCCCGGCGAACCTCGACCACCTTGCCGCGCAACTCGCGCGCCGACCACAGCGGATTGACCAGCTTGAGATAGTCGTCCGGCAGCAGCGGTGTGGTGATGCGCCCGACAAGGGTGCGCAGCGCGTGCCAGCCCGGCCGCTGCTTGGCGCCGGCAACCTTGGGCCGCACCGTATCGACGACATTGGCCGAGACCTTGATGGTGTTCTTGGCCACGTTCACTCCCGCTCAGGTGGTCACTACTGATCGCGTCCCGACCAGCTCGTCCTAACCTACGGTACCGTAACCTACGCGCAGGTAGCTACCCCTGCGAGCCAGGCGCAAGGGCTACAGCAGCTCCAACAAAAACGGTAACTCTTGAGCGGCGTACCACGCCAGATCATGATCCTGGGCATCTCCGACGGTGAGCTCCGCGTCCTCGTCACCGAGGTCGGCAGCATCCACCACACCCACCGCAGCAAGCACCGCAGGCTCGGCGGCCGAGTTGTCGACGTACGCCGCGATCACGTCGACCAGCTTGACCGGCCCGGCCAATCGCACCACCGCGTCATCCAGATCGGGACGCACCGTCACGTCCTCGGCCTCGGCCACCAACACCGCCCGCCGCGGCGGCAACCCGGCTTCCTCGCCGAGCCCTTCGCCGACCCCTTCGCCGGCGAGCAGCCGCAGTGACGCCAGGGCCGCTTCCTGCAGCGCGATCTCGCCCAGCTCGTCCTCGTCGCCGTGCGCATAGGCCTCACGCAGGGTCGGCGTCACCGCGAACGCGGTACCGCTGCGGGCCGGCATCACCCCGTCTGTCACGAGTTGCGACAGCATGGCCAGGGTCGCCGGAATATAGACACGCACCAGGGAACTCTAAAGGGATCTCTCGGGATCGCCCATCAGCTCGGCCACGTGATCTGGCACATACGTGGTGAGCTCACGCGATGGCCGGACGTACGTGCCCGAGACCACGGGACGCTGCGGCAGTTCCACCTTCGCGTGGTCGACCGCGGTATACGGGATCGTCGACAGCAGATGGGAGATCATGTTCAGCCGCGCGTGCTTCTTGATATCGGATTCGACGACGAACCACGGGCTCTGCGGCGTATCGCAATGAACCATCATCTGGTCCTTGGCCCGCGAGTAGTCCTCCCAGCGGTATACCGACTCCAGGTCCATCGGTGAGAGCTTCCACTGCCGGACCGGGTCGTTCAGCCGGGACCGGAACCGCTTCAGCTGTTCACTCTCGGACACCGAGAACCAGTACTTGCGCAGCATGATGCCGTCGTCGATCAGCATCTGCTCGAATATCGGGGTCTGCCGCAGGAACAGCGCATGTTCCTGCGGGGTGCAGAACCCCATCACCGTCTCCACCCCGGCCCGGTTGTACCAGGAGCGGTCGAACAGCACGATCTCGCCTTTGGCCGGCAGGTGTGCGATGTAGCGCTGGTAGTACCACTCGCCCCGTTCCCGGTCACTCGGCGCCGGCAGGGCCGCGACCCGTGCGATGCGCGGACTGAGGTATTCGGTGATGCGCTTGATGGTGCCGCCCTTGCCGGCGGCGTCGCGTCCCTCGAAGACGATGACGACGCGGGCACCGGTGGCGCGGACCCACTCCTGCAGTTTCACCAGCTCCGTCTGCAGCCGGAAGATCTCGGCTTCGTAGACGTCATTCGGGATTTTGCGGGCCTTCTTCCTGGTGGCCATCAGCGCGCCGCCTCCCGCAGTTCGTCGAGCGCTTCGCGCAGCAGACTGGGAAACACGTCGACGTCGCTCATGGCCTCGCGGTCGGCGTTGATGCCGTAGTAGAGGCTGCCGTTGTACGACGTGATGCCGAGCGCCAGCACCTGATTGTTCAGCAGAGGCGGCACCGCGTAGGTGTCGAGCAGCTTGGTGCCCGCCACGTACATCTGCTTCTGCGCCCCCGGCACGTTGGTGATCAACAGGTTGAACTGGCGCGCCGGGAAACTCGTCGCGACCCGGGTGCCCATGGCGTGCAGCGTCGGCGGCGCGAACCCCGACAGGGTGACGATGGTGCGTGCATCGACGGGGGTGGTCGTGGTCGCCTGAGTCTCGGTGGCGTGCGCGATCTGGGACAGCCGGACCAGCGCGTTGTTCTCACCTACCGGCAGATCCACCAGGAACGGCGTCACCTCACTGATCGCCTGCCCAGGGCCGGCGGTCTCCAGATGGTCGGTTTCGGGGTACACCGACATGGGCGCCATGGCCCGCACCGTCAGACCCGTCGACACCGATTGGCCGCGGGACATCAACCAGTTCCGCAGCGCGCCGGTGACCACCGACAGCACCACGTCGTTGACGTCGCACTCGAAGCGGGTCCGCAGCTGGCGGTACTCCTCCAGCTCGTGCTTGGCGACGGTGAACCGCCGGTTGCGGGAGACCGTCGCGTTCAACGGGCTGCTCGGGGCGGTACCGCGCACCATCGTGCGGGCCACGTCGATGACCCGCCTGCCGGCCTCGACGAACTGCTCGGTGCTGGAGATCATGTCCGCCGCCGCGGACTGCACCGCGGCCAACTGCGCCGTCGGCCGGGTGATCCACTCCCCGATGGCGCCCAACAGCAGCGAGACGTCGCTGGGCTCGCGTCCCGGGATCCAGATGTCCTCGCCGAACTCGGGCGGCTTCTGGGTCCGGTCGGCGATGACGTGCCCGACCTCCAGCGCCGTCATGCCGTTGACGAGGGCCTGGTGGGTCTTGGTGTAGATCGCGAGGCGGTTGTCGGAGAGCCCTTCGACCAGGCACATCTCCCACAGCGGCCGCGTCTTGTCCAGCGGCCGCGAGCCCAGCCGGGCCACCAGATCGTGCAACTGGGCATCACTGCCCGGAGACGGCAGCGCCGAGCGCCGGATGTGATAGGTGATGTCGAAGTCGCGGTCGTCGACCCAGACCGGCCGGGCCAGGCCGAGCGTGACCTCGCGGACCTTCTGCCGGTAGCGCGGGATCTGCGGGAGCCGGGCCTCGACGGTCGCCAGCAGCGTCTCGTAGCTCAGGCCGGCGCGTGGCCGGCGCAGGATGGACAGCGTCCCGACGTACATGGGTGTCGATGAGTCTTCCAGCCCGTAGAACGACGCGTCCGACGCCGACAACCGGGTCACCATGCAGCCCGCTCCTCCTTCACCCCTGCCGGAACGACCCCGTCACGGTATCCCCGGGACCCGTCCCCCGCAGCACCGGATCGACGAATTGGCGTCGAGCGCCTGGTGAAACCGGTGCGATGATTTAGCGGTCTGCGACTCTCCAGCAGATGCGCCTCACGTACGTGACCGACCGCTGGAGAGATTTCATGACCGCATCGACCCGCATCGACCTCGATCTGACGGCGCCGATCGTCGACTACGAGCCGCCGCCGCTCGAGACGGACGCGACGGTGCGTGCCCTCGCCCGGCTGCACGTGGTGGCCGGTCCGGTCCCCGGATCGGCTGTCGATCACCAACTCGAGGTCGCCCCGCCCACAGCCGCACTGGTGTTCGCCGATACCGCGCTGCGCCGGGTCCTGGAGGTCAGCGACCGTCGCCGGCCGGCGGCGCAGTTGCGTCCGCTGGTCACCGCCACGTTGTTCGACGCGATGTCGTCATGGCCCCGCCGCACCCGGGCCGACGGCGCGGGCGTGTTGCGGCGCGTACGGCTACGCACCGCCCGCGAACGGGACGGGCTGGCCACGGCGATCGAGGTGTTCGCCACCTTCAGCCGCGGGCCACGACTGCACGCCGCCGCCGGGCGCATCGAAATCATCGGCGGGCGTTGGCAATTCGTGGCCCTGCAGCTGGGCTAGCGCTTCTTCTGCTTGCGCGCGGCCTCGCGACGCTCCCGCCGGGTGCCCGCGCCGGCCGCGTGCCGGCCACCCTCGCGACGAACCTCCGCGGACCCGTCCTCAGCGGGGCCGCTGTAGGTCATGGCCGGCGCCTTGTTGTCAATTCCCTTGGCGCGCAACGCTGCCGGTGCGGCCTGCTCTTCAGCGGCGTTCTGCTCGGCCTCGGCGGCGAACTGCGCCAGCCCCTGCGGCGCGGCGACCGGAGCCACCTGCGGCGACTGCTGCGCCTCGACCTGCACGTTGAACAGGAAGCCGACAGACTCTTCCTTCAGCCCTTCGAGCATGCCCGTGAACATGTCGAAGCCCTCGCGCTGGTACTCGACCAGCGGGTCGCGCTGCGCCATGGCGCGCAGGCCGATGCCCTCCTTGAGGTAGTCCATCTCGTAGAGGTGCTCGCGCCACTTGCGGTCGATGACGTTCAGCAGCACGCTGCGCTCCAGCTGGCGCATGGCGCCGGGGCCCGCGATGGCCTCCAGGTCGGCTTCACGCTTGGCGTAGGCCTTTTCGGCGTCGGCGATCAGCGCCTCGCGCAGCTCATCCTGGGTCAGCTCACCGGGCTCGCCGACCGCGTCGGAGTCGATCAGGCTGTGGTAGTCCAGGCCCACCGGGTACAGCGTCTTGAGCGCCTCCCACAGCTTGGCCAGGTCCCAGTCCTCCGCGTATCCCTCGGCGGTGGCGCCGTCGACGTACGCGGTGATGACATCCACCAGCATCTTGTGCGCCGTGTCCTGAACGTCCTCACCCTCCAGGATCATCTTGCGCTCGCGGTAGATGACCTTGCGCTGCTGGTTCATCACCTCGTCGTACTTGAGGACGTTCTTGCGGACCTCGAAGTTCTGCCCTTCGACCTGGGTCTGTGCGCTCTTGATCGCGCGGGTCACCATCTTGGCCTCGATCGGCACGTCATCCGGCAGGTTCAGCCGGGTCAGCAGCGCCTCGAGGGTGGCACCGTTGAAGCGACGCATCAGTTCGTCGGACAGTGACAGGAAGAATCGCGACTCACCCGGGTCTCCCTGACGGCCGGAGCGGCCGCGAAGCTGGTTGTCGATACGACGGGACTCGTGGCGTTCGGTGCCCAGCACGTAGAGGCCACCGACCTCGCGGACCTTCTTGGCCTCTTCCTCGACGAGCTGCTTGACCTTCGGCAGCTCCTCGTGCCACGCCGCTTCATACTCCTCGGGGGTCTCGACCGGGTCCAGACCGCGCTTGCGCAGGCGTGCGTCGGCGATGAAGTCGACGTTGCCGCCCAACACGATGTCGGTACCGCGGCCGGCCATGTTGGTGGCGACCGTGACGGCCTTCAGCCGGCCCGCCTCGGCGATGATGCTCGCCTCCTGCTCGTGGTACTTGGCGTTGAGCACGTTGTGCGGGATGCGGCGCTTGGTGAACTGCTTGGACAGGTACTCGGACCGCTCCACGCTGGTGGTACCGATCAGGACCGGCTGGCCCTTCTCGTACCGCTCCTGCACGTCGTCGACGACGGCGATGTACTTGGCCTCTTCGGTCTTGTAGATCAGGTCGGACTGGTCCTGGCGGATCATGGACCGGTTGGTGGGGATCTGCACCACACCGAGCTTGTAGATCTCGTGCAGCTCAGCGGCCTCGGTCTCGGCGGTACCGGTCATGCCGGACAACTTCTCGTAGAGGCGGAAGTAGTTCTGCAGCGTGATGGTGGCCAGGGTCTGGTTCTCGGCCTTGATCTCGACGTGCTCCTTGGCCTCGATGGCCTGGTGCATGCCCTCGTTGTACCGGCGGCCGACCAGCACGCGGCCGGTGAACTCGTCGACGATCACGACCTCGCCGTCGCGGACGATGTAGTCCTTGTCGCGCTGGAACAGTTCCTTGGCCTTGATGGCGTTGTTCAAGTAGCTCACCAGCGGCGAGTTGGCGGCCTCGTAGAGGTTGTCGATGCCGAGCTGGTTCTCCACGAACTCCACACCGGCTTCGTGCACACCGATGGTGCGCTTGCGGATGTCGACCTCGTAGTGGACGTCCTTCTCCATGAGCGGCGCGATGCGCGCGAACTCGGTGTACCAGTTCGACGCGCCGTCGGCGGGGCCGGAGATGATCAGCGGGGTTCGGGCCTCGTCGATGAGGATCGAGTCGACCTCGTCGACGATCGCGAAGTTGTGACCCCGCTGGACCATGTCGTCGGTCGAGTGCGCCATGTTGTCGCGCAGGTAGTCGAAGCCGAACTCGTTGTTGGTGCCGTAGGTGATGTCGGCGTTGTACGCGGCGCGACGCTCCTCCGGCGTGAGCTGCGACAGGATCACCCCGACCTCCAGGCCGAGGAAGCGGTGCACACGGCCCATCCACTCACTGTCGCGCTTGGCCAGGTAGTCGTTGACGGTGACGACGTGTACACCCTTGCCCGCGAGTGCGTTGAGGTAGGCCGGGAGCACACAGGTCAGGGTCTTGCCCTCACCGGTCTTCATCTCGGCGACGTTTCCGTAGTGCAGCGCGGCGCCGCCCATCACCTGGACGTCGAAGTGGCGCTGGTCCAGCACGCGCCAGGCCGCCTCGCGGGCGACGGCGAAGGCCTCGGGCAGCAGGTCGTCGAGCGACTCGCCACCGGCGATGCGCTTCTTGAACTCTTCGGTCTTGCCGCGCAGCTCGTCGTCCGACAGCTTCTCGACGTCATCGGACAAGGTGTTGACATAGTCGGCGACCTTTTGCAGGCGCTTGACCATGCGGCCTTCACCGATGCGGAGCAACTTCGACAGCACGCTTTTCCCCTGTGGGTCTGGAACGGTTATACGTCGGCGGGTTAGACGTGACCATCGTAGGTGACCGGCGGAATCGGCAGATAAGAGTGCGCCCCCGGCGGTTCGGCCGGGGGCGCATCGCTGTATCTGCTGGACGTCAGGACAGGCGGATCAATCCGTAGTCATAGGCGTGTCTGCGGTAGACCACGGTCGGCCGGTCGCTCTCCTTGTCGTGAAATAGGAAGAAATCGTGCCCGACGAGCTCCATCTCGTAGAGCGCGTCGTCGACCGTCATCGGGTTGGCAGGGTGTTCCTTGACGCGGACCACCTGACCGGGAACATGGTCATCGAGGTCAGCGGACGCCGCCTGGCCCGGCTCCGCGGGCAAGTCCTCGGGCGGCACGATGGACGTCGCCTCGGCGAGCCCCACCGGGGTCTTGTCGCCATAGTGAATCTTGCGGCGGTCCTTGCTGCGCCTGAGCCGGTTCTCGAGTTTGCCGACGGCCGATTCGAGGGCGGCGTAGAAGCTGTCCGCGCAGCCCTCGCCACGCACGACCGGTCCACGGCCGCGGGCGGTGATCTCGACGTGCTGGCAGTTCTTGCGCTGGCGCCGGTTCTTCTCGTGGTCGAGTTCGACGTCGAACAGATAGATGGTGCGATCGAAGCGCTCCAACCTGGAGAGCTTCTCGGAAACGTAGATGCGGAAATGTTCGGGGACTTCGACGTTACGGCCTTTGACGACGACGTCGGCGTGCGGTTCCGGCGCAGCCTCGGTGTCGTCGGCAAACATGGTCGAGCGGGCAGAATCCACGGATTGGGTTGACATGCTTAGCAACTCGCTTCTCTCTCGCAGTGCACGTGTGGCTCTTCTTGCACACGGTCTGAACTACGCGCCGAGCGGGTCTGCAAGTCGCCGCAGCCCGGCGCAAGGTGTTGAGTACTCACCTCCTACCGCTGTCAGCGATTTGGCACCGAGTGAATATGTCGGTACCGCCGTGAGGCTTCACGGGTGGTTGCAGCCGACGGTAGTCCGAGTTCACCTAGTCGTGCCACCGATTTCGCATACCGGTTTTGAGATCTTCATATCGAGTTGATGTAGGTAGTTCGCGAGCCGTGTCCTCCCCTCGCGAAGCTCAAGCGTGTGCTATCGCGAGCACAGCCGAAACCTGTGCTCCGGATGTTTGCAGGACCCGAACCGCCTCGGCCGCCGTCGCACCCGTGGTCACCACATCGTCGAACACCACCGTCTCCCCACGCACCGGAGTCCGCTGCCGGACCCGGCCGCGGACGTTGCGTTGTCTTTGTGCACTGGAGAGGCCGACCGAGTCGCGGGTGAAGGCCCGCATGGCCAGCGCCGGCTCGACCGTGATTCCGGGCAGTCCCGCGGCCGCGGCGCGGGCGATCTTCGCGACGGGGTCGCCGCCGCGCTTTCGTGCCGCCAGAGATCTGGTTGGCGCGGGCACCACCGTCAGCGGCGGCACGATCAGGCCCCAGGCGAGCAGAGTTCGCAGGGCCGCGGTGACCGCGTCGGCCAGTGGCGCGACGAGATCGGTACGGCCGTGTTCTTTGAGCCCGACGACGGCCCGCCTACGTGCTCCGGCATAACGCCCGAGCGCGAACACCGGCACGCCCGGGTCTTCACGCGGCGTGACCACGTGCGGCTCGTCGGGGCGGACGGTCAGTTCGGCCGCGCAGGCCGGACACCAGCGGGTTGCCGGCGCGCCACAACCACCACATTCGATGGGCAGGACCAGGTCGAGCATGGCGTCAGCATGACTCGGGGGTACGACACCAGTTGGCGTCGGTGCGTCCCCGATTCTGGCCATATCCTGGGAATCAACTGAATGGGGGGCAGATGGGGCGGCTCGAAGTTGAGGTGTCGGCGTTGGCGGCTGCCTCGGCACGGTTCAAAGACGCGGCGCAACAACTGCAGGACGGGCTTTCCAGCGTGGATTTGGAAACCACGCAGTTGTTGGGATCGGGCTGGAAGGGCGGCGCGGCAACGGCTTTCGGGACAGCATGGGACGGCTGGCACAACGGGGCGGGCCAGGTTGTGCGCGGTTTGCAGTCGATGGGTGACATGTTGTCGCTGGCAGGCAAGGAATACGCCAAGACCGACTCGGACAGTGCGGGTGCGCTGAACTCGACGATGGGAGGCGCAGGCAGCGGCGGGGGCAGTGCTGCCGGCGGTGCTGGTCTTGGCAGTAGCTCACCTTCTGGCTCCACCGCGGGCTCGGGTTCGGGTGCCGGTGCGGCCCAGTCCGGCGGAGCCGGTGGAGCCGAGCAGTTGGCGAGTCTGGCCCAGCAGATGGTCGGGGCGCTGGGACAGGTCGGCCAGTTGGGCGAAGGGTTGTCCCAGGCCGTCGGACAGGCCGCCCAGTTGGCGACCGGGATCGTGCAGACCTCGACGCAGGCTGCGGCGCAAGGCCAACAAGGTGGCGCGGATCCCGCCGGCAAGGATGTTGTCGACGAGGGCAAGACCGCCAAAGACGAAGACGGCAGGGACAAAGACGAGAAGGAGAAGGCCGAGGAGGACCGCGACAGCGAAACCGATGGCGCGGCAGGGCCATCGGTAGAGCAACCGGGATTGAAGGCTCCCGTCGATGGCCCGTCCGATGTCGCAGCACCCACTGGACCACTTCCAGCCCGGCCGCAGACACGACCCGCTGACGACCGGGAGGTGTGAGCGTGCTTGTCGTCGATTTCGCGGCAATGGAGGGCGCGATCACACATTTGGAGCAGTTCGGGAAAACCGTCCAGGAAGTCTTGGAGGACGTCGACCAGGCGATGGCGGTGTTGCACGCCACCTGGCATGGCGAGGCCTCGGACGCCCAGGCCCAGTTCCAGCTGCAGTGGGAAGACGGCGCTCGCCTGATGAACGAGCAGCTGACGAAGTTGAAGGACGTTCTGGCCGGAGCGAAGAAGAACTACAACAGCGCCGTCGCTCAAAACGGAGAGATGTGGAAGCAGTAGCGGACTGGGGGGGTGTGCAGTGCCCGGCCGCATTGAAGTTGAACCCGATGCGCTGATCGCCGCGGGCCAAATTGTGCTGGCTGCCGGCGAGCAGTTGGGCGCGCTGTCGGAGGCGGTCAAGCCCATGGTCGCCGAAGGCTTGGCCTCGGGGATCGACCTCGCTGGGTTCAACGTCGGCGTGCAATATGGGCGGCAAAGCCAGGAATTCACCAACGCGTTGGCCGGCGCGGCGAACGCATTCAAAAGTGTCGGCTACCGGCTGATGGCCTCGGGCCACAACTACCGCGATGCTGATGCGGCATCCACCATAGGTGGGGCAGGGCCGTCGGGAGGACTCGGCCCCGCGCCACAGGAATCTCACCCTGGCGACGCCGCGCGGGTGCCACAGAACTTGCTGGTTCCGCCACCGCCGAAGTGGTCGTTGATCACCTTGTTCTTGCCGACGTCGATGTGGCCGAACGGTCATGCCGGGTTGATGAAAGTCACGGCCGCGCAATGGCACAACTTCACCAATGGGTTCAAAGTCTTCGATTCCATGCTCGCCGCGCCGAAGGCCGTGGTCGGCGGCCAACACATCGACGAGTCCGGGAAGATGCAGGACGAGCTCACCAAGCTCGGCAACAACATCGCCTACTTGACGCAGGTTTCCGGCGACGTTGCCAAGTTGGTCGACGATTACGCCAATGGGGTGCAGGAAACCCAGAACGCGATCCGCAGCATTCTGGACCGGCTATCCCTGGACGGCCTGTTCGATGCCGCAAAAGACATCCTCACCGGTGACGGCATGAAACTTGTGCGGGAGGTCGCCAACGACATCAAGGCGTTTTGGAATTACTTCCAGCGGAACGTCAAGGCGGTCACCGGACTGCTGAGCGAGGCGATCACACTGCTCGGCGAAGCGGCCGATGAGTTCCAGAAACTGATCCGCCCGGTGCTGATCGCCGCGTTCGGCGAGGACATCGGCGGCGCGTTGGCCGAAGGGATCAAGTTCTACACCGATGTGCAGGTCGGCCTGATATCAGGGCTGGTCGGGACCGTCTCAGGGCTGGTGTCGCTGGGTGATTTCGACACCTGGAAAGGGATGTACGACGTCGCCACGATGATCGCCAAAGATCCGTCCAAGACCGACGACGTGCTCATCGCCATGGGGAAACAGTTTGTCGCGTGGGACAAATGGTCGGGCGATCATCCCGGGCGCGCGTTGGGTGAAGCAGGCTTCAACATCGGGTCGTTGTTCGTGCCCGGCGGCGCGCTCAGCAAGACCGGATCGGTGGCCAAAGGTGCAAAGCTCGCCAAAGATCTGGCCAGCGGGGAACGCAAGCTGTCCGACCTCGCCAAGTTCGGATCTCGCGGCCGCGGTTCGGTTGATGCCGGGGACCACGACGGTCTAGAAGGCCTCAGCGATCTCGGCAGCCATACCCAGCCCCCACGCTTTGACGCCGGAGCGATGCCCGAGATCGGTGACGCCCCAAGGCCTCCCACGATCGGCGACTCACCTGGGGGTACACCGCGCGGGCTGGGTGGGCCGCCGGACCCACCCGGTCCTGACCACACCCCGGTACGGCCCGGCGGGGACGGACCTGGACAGCATTCCGGCCCACCGGAGCGCACGTCGGGACCCGCCGATTCAGGGCCGTCGCGTCACGAGGGTCCTCAGTCCTCAGGTGGGCCAACACATTCCGGCGACGGGCCGCAATCGAGTAGCGGTCCCAGCTCCGACGGGCCGCGATCGAGTGAACCGCCCGCCGCTGCCCACGCTCCATCTGATTCGTCTTCTGGGCCATCGCAATCGCAGCATTCGCCGCAGAACTCGACGGACACAAGCACACACGATCAGAGCAACAATTCGCCGGCCAACGATCAGCGGGGCAACCACGACACCGCCGACTCCCGCGACACTGGCGGACACGCGCCGAGCGACACCAGCCACCGCGGTGATGCCGACACTCGCTCCGGTGATCACACCTCCGGCGCCGAGCGCCACTCCGGCAGTGGCGAGCATCCCGGTAGTGGCGAGCATCCCGGTAGTGACGAAACGCATTCCCCCACAGATCATTCCAGCACTCACCACTCGCCCACCACCGACGGTGCGCACCGCACCGACCACACCGCGCCGTCGCACGTGACCGATGTTCCTGCTCACCGTGACACTGACACCAACGCCTCCACCAACTCGCTGGCCAACGCGATGAACATGGGCGGCCCCATGGGCCCCGTCGGCCACCACGCACCCGGTGGCCACAGCGCGAACCCGACCAGTAGTCACACTCCCACCCCCAACACGGAGAGACCCGCGGGGACCCCGACACCACGCGACGCGACCGCGAAGAACCCGCCGCCGCAGCGGCCAACCGAACGCGATGCTGCCGGCCCGGCCCGCGACACCAATCCCAGCCCGCCGGTGAAACCCGCTGCGGTGCAGGGAGAATCACATGCTCCCGAGCGCACGCAGCCTGGCTCCGAGCAACCTCAGCGACCCTCGGGCCCGAGAGAGCCTGATCATGATTCGGGCCCCCGCACCGGTCAGGGCGCGGAGAATCTACGGCCCGCGGCCGAACATTCACGACCCGCCGCCGAGCACCCTCAGACCGCACCGACGGGTCCGCACCCGGAGGACCATGCCCCGAGCGCCGCACCCAACCATGCCGGCGACGGACCTGATGCTCCGCGCCCCGACCCGGTTGATGCGGTCACACCGGTACTCGACCGGCACGGGGTGACCCTCGACGAGTTCATCGATTGGCAACGAACAGCCGCGGTCGTCGGCCGCGAACATCTGGCCGAACATTTCACTCGCGAGCAACTTCAGGTGATGTACGAGGCGCGGATGGCCCATCCGCACCCTGGCCCCAATGACACCATCCAGAAGGTCGTTGGCGAAGGAGCCGTCAAGTCGATTCTTGACCAGATCGCCAACCCTGGCTCGAGTTTCGGCGGCGGCGGCGAGTACAGAGCCAATAGTGCGGGTGGGTGTGTTTCGGTCGCCTCCGACGCAACGAGACTTCGTACTCCGTCAGATCTTTTGCACGCCTTGCGGCTGGACTATGGAGACGGGTCGCCCTACGAGGTATTCACTACCACTGATCACGCTTACGTTGTCGAGGGACGAGTAGCCACCGGGGAACTCCGAGTGCCTAACGGTCGGATTACCGATCACCTCGGCATCGTTGACCCTTACACCAGGGACCTACGCTTTGGCGACCCTCCGCATACTGGCACCGGCTACACGGGCGCCGGCCATGGGCTCAACCCGGAATACCAGCTGATCGACGGCCAGTGGGCTCCGGGTGCGGAGTTGGTCCGCATCGATGCCGACGGATCGCGACACACGGTGGCGCGTCTGGCGGACGAGGACAACTGGGTACCTGCCAAGGCCCCAGACGATCACGTCGTCGATGGCTGGCCGCAGCACAAGGGCGGCGACTGGGTCTTCCCGGATTCCACACAGCATGGGCCACACCCAGAACCGCCCGACGCCACACACCGCGGTCCCGAACTGGGCGACACCGGGCCCCCACCTGATCGACATTCCAGCGCCGGCGCCTCAGATGCGTTCCGGCACTACACTTTCGAGACACCCGCGGGCGCCGCATTCTTCGATCCAGCGGATGCACACATGCGGTCTGCGGCCGGCGATGTTCCGAGATTCCCCGGCGAGTTCACCGTCGACGTACACGGCGATCACCACAGCGTCTCGGTGTACGACGGCGCCGGTAATCAGCATCGGCTCTCGCCGCACGATTTCGCCGATGTGATTCGCCACAGCGGATGGGACGGGCAGACGCCAATCCGACTGATGTCCTGTGACACCGGCAGTGGAAACCATTCGTTCGCCGCTGACCTTGCCCGCGAACTCGGAGTGCGGGTCACTGCGCCGGACCGGCCGGTATGGAGCTACCCCGATGGGCGCCAACCAGTGGTCACCGGTTTCGACCGCGGCCCCGACGGCGAACGTGTGCCGCGGATCCCACCCGATGGCAGTTGGCACCAATTCGAACCTGACGGCACCACACGGCGGGTACTCGACTCGCCAGGACCGCAGCACGTCCAGGCAGACACTCATCACGCCGGCGAGAGCGCCGAGGGCGCGGACCCACAGAGCCGCGCCGGGCGGGAGATTCCCGACCATCCGATCGATGGCTTGGAGGGGCGGCACCCACTGGCTGGGCTGCAGGAAAAGGTCGACGATCCACGCTATCGGGACAAGTATTACGACGAGGTGCGCACTCGGGATTCGTTGCGTGAGGGCAGCACATCCGCCGAACCGGAATACCGGCGCAGAAACGAGAACCAACTCGACTTCGACGGTGACCAGGTACCCCTCATCCGCCGCGACGAAGGCGGCGCCCCGGTCGCCGTGCCCGACGGCTACGAGCGCGCCACCTTCGCCGACGGCGAGACGCTGGTCCATGAGGCCAATCCACAAGAACGCCACGCCGCGCAAGAGCTGATCGACCGACGCGAAGCTGCGCGCGAACACGTTGTCACCGCGGATGCCGCTTACCAGGCGGAGCGAGCCGGCGGTGGTGAGGCGTCCCCGGCGGCGATCAGTGAGCGTCAGGCCGCGTTCACCGAGCAGACCGCCGCCGGTGAGGCGTTGGGCGAGCACGCGGCCACCCACGCCATGGAGAACACGTTCCCCGGCAGCCAGTTCGACGTGACACCATTACACGAAGAACTAAAGGGCCCAGGCACTTTCGACCACGTCTACGAAGTTCTGGACCGTGAGAGCGGCGAAACACGTGTCGTCGTCGTGGAGGCCAAAGGGCCCAGCGGACACCTCGGCACACGCCTAGGGTTCGACGGGGTCAGCTACCAGCAAGGACATCGCGAGTATGCCGTGAGTGTCATCGATGCAATGAGGAACCATGGGCCGGAAGGACGACAAATGGCGCGTGATCTGGACGCGGCACTGCAAACCGATCGGCTCGATTACTATTTGGTAAGGGCACGGGTAGATATCACGCCAGATGGCGCCGAGTACGGCGGATTCCGCATGGACCGATTCGCGTTGGACTAGAACGGGGCGAGTGAAATTGCAATGGTAGTGATAACTCGGCACCAGATCGACCTGGATGACATTGAAGAGAGAATCCAAGAACTCGTCGAAGATATCGATTTCACCCGAGGTCTGATCGAATCAAAACCTCGATTGACGGAGCGGCTCTTTAGCTATTCAAGCTGGATCGCGGCCTATTCATCGGTCGACGACCCCGACGCGGCACTGCTACGCATCTGGGATGCAACGTGGATGGCGATGCAGGCCGGCTCAGCCATGTTCCTCAACGCAAACAACAAAGACCGCAAGATCGAGTTGACGATCGGCTTCGACGACAAGGTCACCACCGTCGGCACCGGTCCGAACTCAAGCGCGACAGCCGGAAAATGGCTCGCTGCAATGTACTTCGCGATCGTCTGCCGCCGACATGACCGCATAATGACGCTCTGCGCCACCCCCGTCGAGACACTACGAGCCTCCGGTGCGGTGTACGACGAGTATATCTACGACTGGGTGAACGCTTTTCAGAAGTTCTTCCACCGCGACGAGGACGTTGTTCGAGCGATCATCACCGCAATGGAGGGCGCAGACCCGGAACGCGTGGAGATTGCCAAACCAGAACTGCTCTTGCTATTGCTGTACCCGCCGATCGAATTGCTGTATTTCGTCACCCAGGGCAACGCCGAAGAATTCAACGCCCGGTTGGCTCGAGCAGTCGAAGACCACAAGAAATACTGGTCGAAAACCGCCGACCGGCGCCGAGACGTCGAAGGATTCATCGCGTGGGGCCCGCTGGCAATGGCGTGCATCGCCCACGACATGGGCACGGCGATTACCGTCGAAACGCCGTACCTACCCAAGCACCTCATACTCGGGAACCGCGCAACCGAATCACAATTCATGAGGGAAAGCCGTAAACGCCGAGAATCATCGGCGAATGACCAGGCCGAAGGAGACATGTAGGTGACAAAAGCCTTATCAGTGTCCCGGCCCGATCCCGGTGCGCCAGATGGAGTTTCGCCCGACGCTTCGCTCCCCCGGCTCTCACGCGAGGACGCCGTACGGGTCGCCGACTATCTCGACGCGGGTGCGGTCGTGGCACGCACCACCGCACGGGCCATCGACCCCTGGCTCAACCCGCCCGCAGCCCGAGTTCCATTGACCAAACGCACCGACGGCACCTGGCGCTGGGACGACGAAGTCAGTTACTACGTCCGCAACTACGGGCTCTCCCCGGGAGCCGAATTCCTCGCGTACTTGCACCAACGCAACTTCACCCCACCCACTGTCAGCCCCGAACAGGTCAGCGCCGTCATCGATGAACTCTTCGGCAATCCGACCCAAACGCCACAACCCCGGCTCGCTCTGGACGGCACACAACTACTAGCCCGTAGCTATTACTGCATTTATCAGGGCCAAGCTTTCCGCTGTGACGTCAACGCTTCGCAAGTCACATTATTCGTTCCCCCGGGAGAACCTGTGCCTGAAGGGTTCGAGCACAAGGATGACCGCGATCAGTTTGTTCAGGCGATCGCCCACAAGCGCGTGCCCGCTAATGACGTCGGGGCTCTATACCGTGCGATCACGAGTTGCTGGTACAAGGGCGACCCATACTCAATCCGGCGAATTGACGGGCCACGCCTGCGACTCAGCCTCGATGGCGGACGTCGGATAAAGCGCACTATGCCCGAGCCGCCACACCCAACACTCAAGGAGATCGCGCAGTTCCCGAACACCGAGGTTCTGGGCCAAGGTGACGTCTGGGCCACCATCGACATTCAGGAGGCCGCCCGTCTCACCATGGCGATCGTCCCGTACCACCAAGTCGGTGGCTACTTGAAGCCGGTTCGGGACGTGACAGGCGCAGGGGTAGCCGTACCGAAAGCCGACGAAATCTTCTATTTCCCGTCGCCGCTCGACAGTCCCTTCCTCCCCGGAAAAGACGCCGTCGCCACCGTCTCCGCTCACCTCGCCGTACACGACCCCAGCTACCCAACCTCCGGACTCACGCCCGAACGACTACGCGACGGATGGCGCCTCAACCCCACCACCGAGACACCAACGATCTACTACATCACCGACGACAGCCACATCATCACCGCGCCGGCGACCACACCCACCGCATACATCGCCAGCCAAATGTCCGCAGAATTCCGCAACCGCCACCCCGTCGTGAACCCACCACCAGCCCACGACACGGGAACCGACATCTTCGACTGAACGATCACCCAGGCAGCACCGGCAGCGCGCCGGCGACCATCAGCGGCCGGATATCGGTCCACATCAGATTGTTGTCGGCTGCCGAGCCCGACAGCTGCAGAATCCCGCGCTGGTCGGCGAGGTACACCGTCGAGGTGTTGGCCGCCACGGTCGAAACCGGAACGACCAGGTTCCGGGTGGGACCGTCGGAGTTCACGCCGTCGAGGTTGACGTACGAGACGGGATGCGCGCCGTCGGTGCGGGTCACCACGATGTCGTCGCCGGTGCGCCAGGACAGCGACAGCGCCGTGTTGCCCAGACCGAAACCGAGCCGGCGTGGGTACGTGAGCGCGAGCTGGCCGCCCTCACGCTGCTCGACGCTGGCCAGGATCACCTGGCCGTTGATCACCATGGCGGCGCGGGTGGCGTCCCGGGACAGCTGCAGTGCGCTGATCGGGCCGGGGAATTTGGTGGCCACGGCCGACGAGTCGACGGGGATGCGGGCGGGTTGGCCGGACGCCGCCTCCTGGATCGCCCGCACGACGTTGATGCCGTCGACCACGATCCAGATGGCGTCGTCGAGTGACCAACTGGGGCGCGTCAGGGTGTGCGCGTCGAGTGCTTGCCCGGCGTCACCGTTGATGGGCCCCACCCACAGCGACTGCGCCATGTCCGGCGCACCGGGCCGCAACGTCACGACCGAGGCGACCTCCTGCCCACTGCGTGACAGGGCGGCTGACGTCTGCCCGGGCAATTGGCCGAACGCACCGGCGACCCGCGGCGCATTGTCACCTTCCAGCGACACCAGCGAACCCCCGGCCAGGGCGTGCAGCCCGGCCGCGGCACCCGGGTCGGCACCCGGGTCGGTCGCCGCGACGTCGGAGGTGTTCCAGCCTTCGGCAAAACGATCATCGAGAGCGGCGCCGTCGGCGCTGATCACGTACGGGCCGTTGACTCCGGCCCGGAACAACGTCCAGATGATCTGTGCGGCAAGCAATTGCCGGCTGTGCGGGTCGGTGGTCGACAGGCTCTCGAGGTCGATGCGGGCGCCGCCATACCCGCGTCCGACACCGGTCTTGCCGCCGTCGGCGCGGGTAACCGGGCCCCGCAGCCGCAACGGCGCAGCCATCAGATTCCGCACGCTGCTGGCCATCTCGGGCCGTGGCCCGGACAGCAGCTTGGTGACGAGTTCGGTCGCCAGCTGGTCGGGATCGGAGACCGCGACGTAGCGCGGGTCGGGTACGACGGTCTTGCCGGTCGGGTCGACGAAGTACAGCGTGTCCCGCTTATAGGTGGACTGGAACTGCTGCCAGTCCAGGAAAACCCCGTTGGGCAGCTTGTCGATCCGCCAGCCGCGCGGCGTCTTCACCAGGTCGATGGGACCAGGATCGGGCAGCGCGCCCTCCCCCGTCTCGAACACCCCGACATCCGACAGCGAGCCCAGGATGTCGGCATGCATGGTCACCGAAACCTTGTCCGTGCCACGGGTTTCCACGAAAACGACGCGGTCGATCAGCAGGGCGCTGCCGGCGTCGTCCCAGGATCGGGAGGCCGATTCGGTGAGGAATTGACGTGCTGCCAGGTGCCGGTTCGCGGGATCGGCGGTGGCCTTGAGGAATTCGCGCAGCAGCAGGTCCGGGTCCATGCCGGGCGACGGTGTCGGCAGATTGCGCGGCGCCGGCCGGTCGACGGTGCCCACGGCTTGTGGCGCGGACGAACTCGGCACACCGGCGCACCCTGTCAGCACCAGCAGCAGCACCGCGCAGACCGCCAAGGTGCCTTTCACGACGTCTCCGCCGCGGGCAGTTCCCCGGCCGAGAGGGCGGTGACCGATTTGGGCCCAGTGGGTTTGAGCGGCAGCGGACTCGTGGTGACCTTGTGGCCGCGTACCAGCGGCAGCGTGAGCCGGAAGCAAGCGCCGTGGCCGGGCTCGCCCCAGGCCTCCAGCCGCCCCTGGTGCAGGCGGGCATCCTCGATACTGATGGCCAGGCCCAGGCCGGTGCCGCCGGAGCGACGCACCCGCGAGGGGTCAGAGCGCCAGAACCGGCTGAACACCATCTTCTCCTCGCCCGGTCGCAGACCCACGCCGAAATCGCGGACCGTCACCGCCACGGTATCCACGTCGGCGGCCATCTTGATCTGAACGGGCTTCTTCTCAGCATGGTCGATCGCGTTGGCGATGAGGTTGCGCAGGATGCGCTCGACGCGGCGCGGATCCACTTCGGCGATGACGGCCTCGTCCGGAAGGTGCACGGCGAGTTTGATATTGGCGTCGTCCGCCAGGTGCCCGACGTTGTCGAGCGCGCTCTGCACGGTGTCGCGCAGGTCGACCGACTCCACCGACAGCTCGGCCACACCGGCGTCGTGCCGGGAGATTTCCAGCAGGTCGGCCAGCAGCGTCTCGAAGCGGTCGAGTTCGTTGACCATCAACTCCGTCGAGCGCCGCAGCGCCGGGTCGAGTTCCTCGCTGTGGTCGTAGATCAGGTCGGCGGCCATGCGGACCGTGGTGAGTGGCGTCCGCAGCTCGTGGCTGACGTCAGAGGTGAAGCGGCGCTGCAGGTTTCCGAACTCTTCGAGCTGGGTGATCTGCTTGTGCAGGCTCTCGGCCATGTCGTTGAACGACACTGCCAGGCGCGCCATGTCGTCCTCACCACGCACGGGCATGCGCTCGGTGAGATGCCCTTCGGCGAATCGTTCGGCGATGCGCGACGCCGACCGCACCGGCAGCACGATCTGGCGGGCCACCAACAGCGCGATGGCCGCAAGCAGGCCCAGCAGCACGATGCCACCGGTGGCCATGGTGCCGCGCACCAGCGCGATGGTGCTCTCTTCGTTGCTCAGCGGAAAGATCAGGTACAGCTCGAGGTTGGTGACCTGCGACGACGTCGGGCTGCCGACGATCAGCGCGGGACCCGAGAAGCCATCGGTGTGCACCGTGGCGTACTGGTAACTGACCTGACCGGCTTTGACGAAGTCCCGCAACGAGTTCGGGATCTCTCCCACCGGGCCGGCCGAGGTGGCCGCACGCGGACCGTCACCGGGCACCACGAGCACGGCGTCAAACGCGCCGGCCAGTCGTGAGCCCGAGTCGACCTTGCGGTCGATGAGGGTGTTGCGCGCCAGCTGCAGGCTGCTGTTGAGCGAGCGCGTCTCCTCGCCACCGACGATGCCGCTGACCGTGGTGCGGGCGTGCTCCATCTCCTCGGTGCCGGCGCGAACCTTGGCTTCGAGGATGCGGTCGGTGATCTGACTGGTCAGCACGAAGCCCAGCACGAGGATGACGGCAAGGGACAACCCCAGCGTCAGAGACACCACACGCAGTTGTAGTGAGCGACGCCAGGCGTAGCCGACCACTCGGCCGACAGCGCCCAACCCGCGCACGAAAGCGCCCGAGCCGAAACCGCCACGGATACGCCGTCGGGATCCCCAGATCACCGTCGGATCACGGCGGTCCGGCCTTGTATCCCACTCCTCGAACGGTCAGCACCACCTGCGGGTTCTCCGGGTCCTTCTCGACCTTGGCCCGCAACCGCTGCACGTGGACGTTCACCAGGCGGGTGTCTGCCGGGTGACGGTAGCCCCACACCTGTTCGAGCAGCACGTCACGAGTAAACACCTGGCGGGGCTTGCGGGCGAGGGCGACGAGCAGGTCGAATTCCAGCGGCGTCAGCGAAATCTGCTCACCCTGCCGGGTCACCTTGTGGGCCGGCACGTCGATGTCGACGTCGGCGATGGACAGCATCTCTGCCGGCTCGTCGTCGTTGCGGCGCAACCGCGCCCGCACCCGCGCGACCAGTTCCTTCGGCTTGAAGGGCTTCATGACGTAGTCGTCGGCGCCGGACTCCAGCCCGAGCACCACGTCGACCGTGTCGGTCTTGGCGGTCAGCATGACGATCGGCACACCCGAGTCGGCCCGCAGCACGCGGCACACGTCGATGCCATTCATTCCAGGCAGCATCAGGTCCAACAGCACCAGATCCGGGCGCAGCTCGCGGACCGCAGTCAGCGCCTGGCTGCCGTCACCGATGACGGCGGTGTCGAAGCCTTCACCCCGCAGCACGATGGTGAGCATCTCGGCCAGAGATGGGTCGTCGTCGACGACCAGAATGCGTTGCCTCATGGCGTCCATGGTGTCACCAGATCGCGATAAAGCTGTGATCTCCGATGGGTGTTTTGCCTCTTGCCTGACAACTTGCTGCTAGAGACCCCGGCCCGATCAGCCCAACAGCCGGTCGGCCAGCTCCCCCGGGTCGACGTCCGGAGCGACCAAAGCCCAACGGCCGACCCAGTTTTCAGCGGCCAGCGCGGTGTAGACCGCGCCAGTGCGGCCCTGTAGGCCCCCGTCACGCTCGTAGACGTCGCGGGTCCGGGCCGCATCCTGGGCTTCCCGGCGCGCCGCCCGCTCAGCGGCCAGCTCCGTGGGCACGTTCAGATAGAGCTGCCAGTCCGGCACCGGTAGCGCCAACCGCTCGAACTCCAGGTGCCGCACCCAGGCGACCACCTCCCCGCCCGCGCCCTGATGGAGCCGGGCCGCGCTGTAGGCGGCATTGGAGGCGACGTACCGATCGAGGATCACCACATCATGCGCGTCGCTCAATTCTGCGATCTCGGCTTTGGCGCCGGCGCGGTCGAGCGCGAACAGCATCGCCATGGCGTACACCGACTCGGCGAGGTCGCCGTGCTCGCCATGGAGTGCTTCGGCCGCGATGTCCGCCTCGACCGAGCGGCCGTACCGCGGGAACGCCACGGTGGTCACCGACTTGCCACGGGATTCGAACTGCGCCCGCAGCCCTTGGGTCAGAGTGTTCTTCCCTGCCCCATCGACGCCTTCGATTGCGATCAGCACGTGGCGAGACTAATTGCTGAATTCGATATATCTGCGGCGCGACGTCACAGAAACATCGCAGAAATCGCGCGGTGACGCCCGATCAGTACTTTCGCGCGATGGCGACCAAGATCGAACCACCGAAAAGCGAGATGATCCGGCTCGCCAACAAGCCACCGTGGTACTCGTCGCTCTTCGTGCAACTGCTCGTCGCGATCATCGCCGGAATCCTGGTCGGCTGGCTGCAGCCGAAAGTCGGCGCGGACCTCAAGCCGCTCGCCGACGGCTTCATCAAGCTGATCAAGATGCTGATCGCGCCGATCATCTTCTGCACCGTCGTGCTGGGCATCGCACACGTCGGCGACCTCAAATCAGTCGGCCGGATCGGCGTGAAAGCGTTGATCTACTTCGAGGTGGTGACCACCTTCGCACTGCTCTTCGGCCTGTTGGTCGGCAATATCGTCAAACCCGGGGCAGGTTTCCACGTCGACGCCGGCACGCTGGCGACGGGGGCCGACGCGATCGCGAAGAAAACCCAGAACAAGGAATTGCCGCACACCGTCGACTTTCTGCTGAACATCATCCCGGAGTCGGTGTTCAAGGCGTTCACCGATAACAACCTGCTCCAGGTGCTGTTCTTCGCCGTCTTGTTCGGGCTGGCGTTGGCAAAGTTCGGCGAGAAGGGCCCGCCCGTCATCCTGGACATCGTCGACCACCTGAGTCACCTGTTCTTCACCGTCATCGGCTGGGTGATGCGGCTTGCGCCGATCGGCGCATTCGGGGCGATGGCCTACATCATCGGCCAGTACGGCATCGGCTCCCTCGGCAGCTTCGCGAAGCTGATCGGCTGTTGCTATCTCGCGGCCGCGCTGTTCATCGTGGTGCTCGGGGCCATCGCGAAGGTCTTCGCCGGGGTCAACCTCTACAAGTTCGTCGTGTACATCAGGGACGAGCTGTTCCTTGCGCTGGGCACCGCGTCCACCGAGGTCGTGCTGCCGCGCATCATGGCCAAGCTGACCAATGCCGGTTGCTCACGCACGACAACAGGTCTGGTGGTGCCGACCGGCTATTCGTTCAATCTCGACGGAGCGACCCTCTACCTCGCGATCTGTGTGCTGTTCCTGGCCCAGGCGTTGGGCGTGAACCTGAGCCTCGGTGAGCAGATCACCGCGGTACTGGTGCTGATGCTGACTTCGAAGGGCATGGCCGGGGTCCCCGGCTCGTCGTTCCTCGCGCTGTCCGCGACCGTCGCCGCCATCGGCCACGGGGCGATCCCGGTCGCCGCGGTGGCCCTGCTCCTGGGCGCCGACCGCATCATGGACTCGATGCGCGTGTCGGTGAACCTGCTGGGCAACTGCGTCGCGACGTTCGTGGTGGCCGCGTGGGAAGGACAGCTCGACAAGGACCGGATGCGCAAAGTGCTCGACGGCGAAGACGTTCCGCCGCTCGACGAGTCTGACCCGATGGTGGATACGGCTGCGCTCGGTCATACTCGTCCCGCGAGAGACAAGCGTGAACACCCCTGAAAGTCTTGCTGTTCCAGGGGTATTCACGTGTCTCTCAGAGTGGCGGCGGGATGTCAGTGCCTGCAGGCGGGTGCTCGGTCGTCTGCTGCGATTGCTGTTGTTCTTCGGCTTCGCGGGCAGCTTCGCGTTCTTTGCGTTCTTTGCGTTGGCGGTCGAAGGCTTCTTGTGCGGCCTCGCGTTCGTCGATGTCGGCTTGGTTGAGGGCGCGTTCGTAGGCGATGCGCTGGGCTCGGTCTTGGGCGCGGGTGCGGCGGCGGATGGGCATCATGATGTCCCGGCCGGGAGCCGTGGTGCTATCCAAATCGGCGGCATCCGGTGGCGGATTCGGCAACGGTGTGTCAGTGTCCTTGCGGGGAAACAGGATTCGGCTTCCGGGCACGCTGATGTAGGTGTGGCCGGTGGGTGCGGTCCACACGATGGTGCCGTCGGGTTGTTGACGGTCCTGCCAACCGTCAGGCCCGCCGTAGAAGGTTTTGAGTAGGTGGTGTTTGCGGCATTTCGGGCTCAGGTTGCCCGGATGGGTCGGCCCGGCCGGCCACGGGATCGTGTGGTCAATATCGGAGGCGGTGGCCGGGTGATCGCAACCGGGGAACATGCACGTCATGGCCCGCATGCGGACGAATTCATCCATCGTGGCCGAGGGCCGGTACCGCGGCACCCCAGCCAGATCACTGGCGGAGGCAACGGTGCAGACTTTCGCGCCGCGGGCCACCAGGTCAGCCAACACCGCCGGAGGGACGACGCCGCCGCCGAGGACATAACCGACCGGGGTACGCACCGGCGCCGGAGGCTTCGCGGAGGTCGGCACGGGAGCTGACGCAGGAGGACGTGGCGGCACCGACTCGGACGCGGCACCGGACGCGGGCGCAGGCTGCGGCTCGGGTGCTGGCTCAGGCTGGGGTTCGGGCGCAGGCGTGGGCACCAACGGCGCGGCCGGATCCCCGCTCAGCAGCGGATCAGCCACCGGCGCCGGCAGTGCGCCGGTCAGCACATGAACCAACACCGCCGCCGCCCGCGCGTCAGGCCCGGCCGCCGGGCAATCCGGGACACCACACTGGCAGACCAGTCGGTCGCCGCGGGCCGCCAACACCCCCAAGGCGTCAGCGCGACGTTGCCCGAAGGTACGCGGATCGTTGTCGCACACCTGCCGAGCCATCTCGGTCAACACCCGATCCAACAACTCCGCATCAGTGGCCAGCAGCGCACCCCAGATCGACGCCACCCCGGTCTCATCATCAGGCTTGCCCACCCCGACCCCACGGCGACGGGCAGCCGAGCGCACTTTCAGGACAGCGGCCGGGTCGAACTTCTGCACCCAACCGTCGATCTTCTTCTCGATCTTCTTGCGCGACAACCCCGCCCACTCACACAACGCCCCCGCCAACGCCGCGTCGATCACCGCCAGGGTGTTGGGGTCCTCCACCAGACGGGTACGCCAACAGATCGCGCCCACCGTCCGCGCCGACACCCCACCATCGGCGAACACCGCCGCCACCCGAGGAAGGCGGAACCGCAACGCGACCGCAATCGACAACTGCCCCGACGCTTCACGCTTCCCGATACCCAAGGCAGCTCCGACTTCCGCGACCGCAGCGTCCCAGCCGTCACAGGCCCACCACTGCCGGCCGTCCTGGTCATCGACACGCAACGCCACCAGATCCGCGATGGCCCCGAACTTCCCGGACTCGGCGACATTGGAGACCCGCGCGAAATGAATCAGGGAGTCGACCACGCCGACATCGTGGACCGGCGCACCGCCGGCCCCGATACCAGAATGTTCGAACATACGTTCGAGTATATCGCCATCTACTGACTCAAACTTTTTGGCAGGGTCGCGTTATCCACAACGAGGCCAGGGTTGAGGAGGTTGAGTGAGTCATGGCCAGATCGCGACGGACGAAGATCCCTGCCGAAGAAAAGACCCGACTGGTGCTGGCCGTGTTGGCCAACGAAATGACGTGCGGGGAGGCCGCACGCCGCAGCGGGGTCTGCCGTGAAACCGTGACGAAGTGGAAGCATCAGTTTTTAGCCGCTGGCGCCGAGCGGCTTGAGGAGGTGCCCAGCGGCCCGGCCGGGGCTAAGGGCACACCCGAACAGCGGCGCCTGCAGATCGAAAACGAACAACTCAAACTGGCGCTGGCCGAAGCCACGGTGCAGCTTCGGATTTGGCAGCGCGGTGCGGCGCTGATCGATCAGGTCCCTTCCAAGACCTCGAAGCCCTAAGAGAGGCGGCGGGGCTGCCGGTTTCGAGGTTCGCGGTACTGGCAGACATCCCCGAACGCACCTATCGGCGGCGGTTGGCCCGATTGCGTCATGGCGCCGCGGATAGAGGTCCGTGGCCGGCGCCGGTGGTTGATCGCATCGAAGGCCTGGCTGCCAAATACGCCGAAGCATGGCCAGCCTGGGGCTACCGCAAGATCGCCGCCATGATGCGCGCCGACGGCCACGACGTCACCAATTCCTCAGTGCAACGAGCACTGAAACGACGCGGCTTGTTGCTGCCCCAGGGATTTCGCGCCGACCGCAAATCCTGGGCGATATTGCGCCGCAAAGTGTTCCGCGACCCACCCACCGAACGCAACCGGGTCTGGCAGACCGACTTCTCCGAATTCGAAACCACCAACGGCGGCATCTGGAGGATCAGTGCCGTCATCGACTACGCCACCAAATACTGCCTGGCGATCACCGTCACCCCCACCAGCCGCGGCATCGATGCCGTGCGCTGCATACAACTGGCCATCGACGAAGCCCAACGCATCCTGGAACTCGACCACCTACACGATGACCGCGCCCTGATGGACGTCCTCGACGCCCACGACAACGTCATCGGCCAGACACCCGCACCGATCGCCATCGTCACCGACAACGGCCCCTGCTACCGCGGCAAGGACTTCGGGGCACTGTTCGCCGACCACACCGACCCACTGCTGCGGCACGTGCGAACCCGGATCAAATCCCCACAAACCAACGGCGTCATCGAACGGTTCTTCGGCACCCTCAAATACGAACACCTATTTCGCGGATACATCGGCGACGGCGACGCCCTCGACATGGAAGCCCACCACTTCCGAACCATCTACAACACCATCCGACCCCACCAAGCCCTCGGCGACCGCACCCCCAAACAGGCCTACCTAAACTCGCCGAACCCACAAAACCTGCCAACTTCTTGACGCAAGACAGCCAGATCCGACATTTGTCACGAAAACGCGGGCCGCACCGATAACCCAGTCAGGACACCATCGAACGTTTTCCACCACCCCTACGTGTCATTGGGTATAGGACCGGAAGGACCCTGAGATGCGTACTGCACTAATAACTCTCATAACTCTCACTGCTACTGCCGCCATACTGGCCCCGGCCGCGCCGGCCGCCGCCGAGTCAGCGATCGTCACGATCGGCCAGTTGGAAGCCGAGGGATTCCACGTCAACGTCGACCGGGTCGGCAGCGCACCGCTGGATCGGTGCGTGGTGACCAGTGTCCGCAACCCGCAGGAACAGACCAGGCTCATCAGGGTCGATGGCCCCGGCAACCGAGATCAGATCATCCGCGTGGTGGTCCGACGGACCATCACCGTGTCACTGGACTGCAGCAGGTAACGCCGGCCTCAGTTCCCGATCACCGGCAACGTGATCGACGACGGATGCGCGGGATCATGCAGGATCGTCTGCGTCGCCACGACGGTCGCGGCATCGCGCCCGAACGGTGCGCCAGTGTTGGGATTCGGTGCGAACTGTGGAGAGTCGCTGCTGGAAATCTCCACCCGCACCCGGTCACCCGGGCTGAGTTGGTAACTGGTGGGCCAGATTTGGATGCGGTACTGGTATGCCTGGCCGGGGACGATCGGTGTCGGCGCCGAAAGTGAGTCGCGGAACGACGCCCGGAGAATCCCGTTGTTGAGGTTGATGGCCGTCCCGTCGGGCTTGACCACCACCAGCTTCGCCGTGAAATCGGTATCCACAGCTGAAGATTGGGCCCACAGCGTGACGGTGGCCGCCCCGGTGATCTCGGTCTTGTGGGCTACCGGGTCGCCCGTATAGACCAGCACGTCGGATCGTTGCTCGACCGGCGTCTGGTCATACGGTCCCTGCGGACCGGAGCGCGCGCCGCAACACGAATGCCCGCCCAGGCTCGGTGCCGGGTTCAGCGGATCGTAGGTGTAGGTGTCCGGTGGCTGCGGACCCGGCAGCACCGGCAGCAGCTTCCCGTCCCGGTCCGCGATGCCGCCGGCACCGGACAGGTAGTAGTTGATCCATTGGGTCTGCGGCAGTGGCCAATTGGTGGCCGTCTTCCATGCGTTGGCGCCCATGGTGAAGTAGTCGACGCGCGGCTTGCCCGCCACGCCGTTGTCGACGCCCTTCAGAAAGTGATCGAACCAGGCGAGCATCAGCTCGTTGATCGGGCTGTTGCCCGCCGGCCCGATGTCTTTGAGCATCGGTGCGGGCTCGGAATCGGGCCGCCCCCAAGCCACATGGTCCCACGGCCCGATCACCAGACGCTGATTCTTCCGGGCGAATTCGTTGCCGCCGTGCGCCACCATCCCGGCGAAGTTCTCCACGCCGCCGGCCAGGAAGGCGTCATACCAGCCCTCGAAGTGCAGCACCGGAATGCGCACCGCCGGATATCGGTCGCGAATGCTGAGCTGCTGCCAGAAGGCATCGCGTGTGTTGTGCTTGACCCAGTCGAAATACCACGGCGCCACCGCCGGATTGTTCGGCTGCATCGGCGGAAGGTCCTGCTGCGGACGGAAATTCAGCCATCGAGTCGGGTCAGCCGCAGCGTCCCGCAACAGCCGTTCGGCGACTACGTCCCGGCGGTTCTCGGCGGCACCGAGCGCGATCGACTCGATGGCCCACGGCTGCACGAACGCCAGCCGGAACTCGCCGCCCTCGTAGGTCCAGCCGTCGTAATAGTCGGACGCGGTGTTGGCCGGCGCGATCGTCACCAGATGTGGCGGCGCCGTCACCGCCGCAAGCCATTGCGTCGCACCGACATACGACGATCCGTACATGGCGACCTTGCCATCGGCACCGGGCAGGCCGGCGGCCCATTCGACGGTGTCGTATCCGTCGGCCATGTCGTTGGTGAACTCGCTGAACACGCCACCGGAACTCCCCTGGCCCCGGACATCTTGCACCACAACGAGATAGCAGTGCGAGGCGAACCAATCCGGTGGCTCGTACCGGTCGGGTGAGGTCTGTGCACCGGACTTGCCGTACTGCGTGCGCATGAGCAGCACCGGCACGGGGTCAGAGGTCCGCGGCCGGTAGACATCGGCGCGCAGCACGACACCGTCGCGCATGGTGGCGCCGACGTCGCGTTCGGTATCGACGGCGCACGAGCCGCGACCCGTCGCAGCAGGAAATGGGGAAACAGGCGGACGGTCCGCACCACGGGCAGCCAGCACAGCCAGCACCACCACGAACGCCGTCACGCGGATCAGAGCGCGCACCACACCACGCTAGTGGTTACGACAGCCCGCGCGCACCAGACGTCGTCGTCAGCACCAGGACGTTCTGATCCCGGTCGAGGAACGCCTGGGTGGACATCCCCGGGCTGGAGAAGTGCTTGTTGAGATCGGGCCCTGCCAGGTACGGACCGTCGGGCAGCTCCGACTGCAGAATCTTCTGCACCGCCGGCTGCCGATCGGTGGCGACCGGGTGATATTCCGCCAACAACCGAGTGGTCTCCGCGGGTGACAGCTTGATCACCGCGTCGATCCAGTTCACCTTGCCGGCCACACTCGGATCGGCGCTGTTGTTCCAGGTGACCCACGCGGCTTCGTCGGGCTTGCGCAACTGCGGGAACTGCCAGACCAACTGCTGCACGTCGTGCCGGACCATCTCCGGCGGCACCGGAGGGCCTTTCACCGCCGGCGATGCGGAACCGAGGATGCCGAGACTGCCCAGATTCACGCCGTCGCAACCCGTCAGCGTCGCCCCGACAACAGCCAGCAACGCGATGCGTGTTGCCCATCGGTGCTTCTGCATGGCCGACGTCCCTTCACGAGGGTGCCCTGGTGTGCACAAATTCTAGCGCCGAGATCCGCTCGCCAGCAGATCTTCAGCAAACACCTACATCGCGTTGCGCAAATCGTAATTGTCGCCCGTTACAAAATAATTACCGGCGGTAAAACTCCGATCAGCTAACTCACCGATATGTGCCAGGGCCCGGCAGTCGCAAAAACCCCCAATTCCCGTGAGAATTGGGGGTTTTCGCGAGTGCTAGCGCAGAGCTGGCTACTTAGTAGCGGTAGTGCTCCGGCTTGTACGGGCCGTCGACGTCGACGCCGATGTACTCGGCCTGGTCCTTGCTGAGCTTGGTCAGCGTGCCGCCGAGCGCCTCGACGTGGATGCGCGCGACCTTCTCGTCGAGGTGCTTGGCCAGGCGGTAGACCTCGTTGTCGTACTCGTCGTTCTTGGTCCACAGCTCGATCTGGGCGATGACCTGGTTGGAGAACGAGTTCGACATCACGAACGACGGGTGGCCGGTCGCGTTGCCGAGGTTGAGCAGGCGGCCCTCGGACAGCACGATGATCGACTTGCCGTCCTCGCCGAACACCCACTCGTCGACCTGCGGCTTGATGTTGAGGCGCTTGGCGCCGGAGCGCTCCAGGGCGGCCATGTCGATCTCGTTGTCGAAGTGGCCGATGTTGCCCAGGATGGCCTTGTCCTTCATCGCCTTCATGTGGTCGAGGGTGATGATGTCCTTGTTGCCGGTCGAGGTGACGACGATGTCGGCGTTGCCGATCGCCTCCTCGACGGTCACGACGTCGAAACCGTCCATCAGTGCCTGCAGCGCGTTGATCGGGTCGATCTCGGTGACCTGCACGCGGGCGCCCTGGCCGGCCAGCGACTCGGCGCAGCCCTTGCCCACGTCGCCGTAACCACAGATCAAGACCTTCTTGCCACCGATCAGCACGTCGGTGCCGCGGTTGATGCCGTCGATCAGCGAGTGGCGGGTGCCGTACTTGTTGTCGAACTTGCTCTTGGTGACCGAGTCGTTGACGTTGATGGCGGGGAACGCCAGCTCACCGGCAGCGGCGAACTGGTAGAGCCGCAGCACGCCGGTGGTGGTCTCTTCGGTGACACCCTTGACCGACTCGGCGATCTTGGTCCACTTGGTCTTGTCGTTCTCGAAGCCGGTGCGCACCAGCTCCAGGAAGACCTTCCACTCGGCCGAGTCGTCTTCCTCGGCCGGGGGCACGACGCCTGCCTTCTCCCACTGCGCGCCGCGCAGCACCAGCATCGTGGCGTCGCCACCGTCATCCAGGATCATGTTGCAGGGCTCGCCCTCCCAGGTGAGCATCTGCTCGGCGCACCACCAGTACTCCTCCAGCGTCTCGCCCTTCCAGGCAAAGACCGGGGTGCCCTTGGGCTCCTCGGGAGTACCGTGCGGGCCGACGACGATGGCCGCCGCCGCGTGGTCCTGGGTGGAGAAGATGTTGCACGACGCCCATCGAACTTCAGCGCCGAGAGCGGTCAGCGTCTCGATCAGCACCGCGGTCTGCACCGTCATGTGCAGCGAGCCGGAGATGCGCGCGCCCTTGAGCGGCTGCACGTCGTGGTACTCGCGGCGCAGCGCCATCAGCCCGGGCATCTCGTGCTCGGCGAGCCGAATCTCCTTGCGGCCGAATTCGGCCTCGGACAGGTCGGCAACCTTGTAGTCGATCCCGTTACGGACGTCTGCCTTCAATTCCGTCATGGATAGAGCCCCATTCAGTCGTGATTTGCATATGGGTGCACCGAGTGCACCGGAAACACCCATAGCCTGCGGGCTCGCGGGACAGGCGCCAGGAAAACTGCTCGGATGGCGCGCTGACGGCTACGGCGTATCCCCACTACCGTAACGGTCGGCGAACGGCGTCATGAGCCGGGCCAGGTCAGCGGCCACATCGTGGTCCGCTTCCGGTGGCATTGACACGTAGCTGATCGCCAGCCGGACGATCGCGCGCGCCAGCACCCCGGCGTCGTCGTCGGAAATCCGCACCCAGCTGCCGCGGAACGCCTCGGTCAGGCGCTGCGAGCAGTGCGAGATGATCGGCGCGCTGTCGGTGGTGATGATCTGCAGCAGATCTGGTTTGGCCACGCCGGTCAGCAACGAGATGACGAGCGGGTCGGACGCCGACTCGGTGAAGAACATCCGGAAGCCCTGCAGGAACGCCGACTGGATATCACCGACATTGGCGTAGATGGCGTGCTCGACGGCGTCGACGAGGCGGTCGGCGAGGCGCATCGCGTACCCCTCGGCCAGGCCCTGCCGCGAGCCGAACTCGTTGTAGATGGTCTGCCGGCTGATGCCGGCCGCACGCGCGACATCGGACAGCGTGATCGAGGACCAGTCCTTGGCCAGCAACAACTCTCGCATGCCGTCCAGGATCGAATGCCGCAGCAGGACCCGCGAGGCCTCGGCGTACGGCACCCGAGGTGCCGCGGGCCGCTGCCCCTCGGGTCCGTCCGGTACTGCGGCCGCGGCGGTCACGACGCCACGACCTCCACCATTTCGAAGTCGGCCTTGGCGGCGCCGCAATCCGGGCAGCTCCAGTCTTCGGGGATGTCGGCCCAGCGGGTACCCGGGGCGATGCCGTCCTCCGGCCAGCCCTTCTCCTCGTCGTACTCGAAGCCGCACTGCAGGCAGACGAACTTCTTGAACGGCTCGCTCATGAACTCACTCCTCTGGTCTTTCCCGTCGCTTCGCTCGCCTCGAAAGATTCAAAATCGACCTTCTCGCGCACCGCACAGTCCGGGCAGCACCAGTCGTCGGGGACATCGTCCCACGCCGTGCCTGCCGGGAATCCTTCACGCGGAGCGCCTTTGGCCTCGTCATAGACGTAACCACAGCCCGGGCAGGCGTACGCACTCACGCCGCCACCGCCGCCCCGTACTTGGCCATCACCTTGTCGCGGACCCGCGGGTGGACGTTGACCTTGGTGATGTCGCCGTCGTAGTGCTCGATGACCCGGTGATCCATCATCCGGCGCCACAGCGGCGGGATGTAGGTCAGACCGATCAGGGTCGCGTAGCCGCTCGGCAGGTTCGGTGCGCCATCGATGCTGCGCAGTGTCTGGTAGCGACGCGTCGGATTGGCGTGGTGGTCACTGTGCCGCTGCAGGTGGTACAGGAACAGGTTGGTGACGATGTGGTCGGAGTTCCAGCTGTGCACCGGGGCGCAGCGCTCGTAGCGGCCGCTCTCGGTCTTCTGCCGCAGCAGGCCGTAGTGCTCCAGGTAGTTGACGGACTCCAGCAGACTGAATCCGTAGATGCCCTGGATCACGACGAACGGGATGAGCGCGGGACCGAAGACGGCGATCAGGATGCCGAAGAACACCAGCGACATGAGCCAGGCGTTGAGGACGTCGTTCTTGAGGTAGGTGCGGGGATCCCACGGGCTGCGTCCGAGGCGACGGATGCGCTGGGCCTCCAGCTCGACCGACGACTTCAGAGCGCCGAACACGGTGCGCGGCAGGAACTCCCAGAAGGTCTCGCCGAAGCGAGCCGAGGCGGGGTCCTCCGGGGTGGCGACGCGGACGTGGTGACCGCGGTTGTGCTCGATGTAGAAGTGGCCGTAGAACGTCTGCGCCAGGGTGATCTTGGCCAGCCAGCGCTCCAGGTTCTCCTTCTTGTGTCCCATCTCGTGCGCGGTGTTGATGCCGACGCCGCCCAGGACGCCGACCGACAGCGCGACACCGAGCTTGGCCCACCAGGCGAGCCCGCCCTCGAAGCCGAGCCAGCTCAGGTCCTTGGCCGTGAACAGATACGCACCCAGGATGACGCTGGCGTACTGGAACGGGATGTAGACGTAGGTGCAGTAGCGGTAGTACTTGTCGTTCGCCAGCTGCTCCATCATCTCGTCGGGCGGGTTCTCCCCGTCGGGCCCGAACTTCAGATCGAGGATCGGCAGCAGCACGTAGAGCAGGCCGGGGCCGATCCACAGCGGGACCTGCGCGAGCGCGTGCCATCCGGCCTGGTTCAGCGCCCAGATCAGCGGGAGCATCACGAACAGCGCAGTGGGCGCGATCAGGCCCATGAGCCACAGATGACGCTTGCGATCGCGCCACTGCGGGGCGTTGACGTCGGATACCTCGACTGACACGGGTCCACCTCCATTGGTTGAGCCGACAACTTGTGATCTTGACTATAGACCGCAATTTGTCGCCGGTCTAGACAATGGAGGCGACTTTGTAAAACGGCTTGTGGCAGCCGTCACCGGCTAACCGCGGTAGAGGTCGGGCTCGATGTAGATGATGCGGGCGTTCGGCACCGCGGCGCGGATGGCGACCTCGGCGGCGTCGATCGTGGCGGCGACGGTCGCCAGATCGGTGTTGGGCGCCAGCGCGATCTTCACGCCGACGAGCATCTCCTCCGGCCCCAGATACTGGGTGCGGAGGTGGATGACGCGGTCGATGTGCGCCGTCTGCTCCAGCGCGCCGCGGATGGCGCCCGTCTCGTCGACCGTCGCGCCCTCACCGATCAGCAGACTCTTCATCTCGACCATCAGCACCACCGCGATGATGCCGAGCAGCACACCGATGGCCGCGGTGCCGATGCCGTCCCACACCGGGTCGCCCGTCAACATCGACAGGCCGACGCCACCCAGGGCCAGCACCAGACCGATCAGCGCGCCGGAGTCCTCCAGCAGCACCACCGGCAACTCCGGGTTACGCGAGGTCCGGATGAACCGCCACCAACTGCCCGAGCCCTTGAGCGGACGCGATTCCGTCACCGCGGTATAGAAGCTGTAGCCCTCCAGCCCGATGGCCACGACCAGAATGGCGACGGCGACGACGGGCGACGACAGCGGCTCCGGGTGAGTGATCTTGTGGTAGCCCTCGTACAGCGCGAACATCGCACCCAGGCTGAACAGGACCAGCGCCACCACGAACGAGTAGAAATAGCGGCTGCGGCCGTAGCCGAACGGATGCAGATGGTCGGCGTCTTTGCGCGCCTGGCGCTGACCCCAGAGCAGCAACCCCTGGTTGGACGTGTCTGCCAGCGAGTGCACCGACTCCGCGAGCATCGACGAACTGCCCGTGATCAGGAAGCCGACGAACTTCGCCGCCGCGATCCCGGCATTGGCCAACAGCGCCGCGACGATCGCGCGCGCACTCCCCGAGGCCGACATGACCTGCCCTTTCGTAGGTTTTTCTAAATCCCCACCGTCGCACGGAACACCGTCGACGGCTCGTCAGCCACCAATCGCACGGGGCCCTCCCCCGCGGCGATCCAGGCGGCGGCCCCCTTGTTCAGGGTCACCTCGCCACCTGCGGAATGCACCTGCACCCGGCCCTGCGTACCCAGCAGAATCTGCGGGCCGCCATGCCCCCGGGGCACCTCTACGGCCCGGCCCACCCGGTCGTCGTCGATCCGCAGGATCGATACCGCGAATTCCGGTGCAGGCGTGTCGAAAACCTCCTCGACGCCGTCTTCGGCCGGCCGCGGACGGATCGGCCGACCGTCCGTCGGAGTGAAGTCGAGCACCCGAAGGAGTTCCGGCACGTCCACGTGCTTGGGCGTCAGGCCACCACGTAACACGTTGTCGGAGTTGGCCATGACCTCGAACCCCAGGCCGTGCAGGTAGGCGTGCAGATTGCCGGCGGGCAGATAGATGCCCTCCCCCTCGACCAGGCTGATGCGGTTGAGCAGCATGGCGGCCAGCACCCCGGCGTCGCCGGGGTACCGCTCACCGAGTTCGAGCACGGTCTTGGCCTCGGCCGCGAATTCCTTTGCCCCCGAACGGATGTAGTTCACCGCGCCGTCGAGCACGGCAGGCACCAGCACGTCGAGATCGGGCTGCGGCAGGGTGATCCAGGTGGTGAAGACGGCTCGCAGCCCAGCCGCGTCCGACTGACCGGCGAGCAGGTTGATGTACGGATCGAGGTCGGACACCGCCAGCGCCCGCATCAACTCGACGGTGCGCGCCACCGGCCGGAATCCGGCGAGGGCCTCGAATGGACCGAGGGCCACGATCAACTCGGGTTTGTGGCTGCGGTCCCGGTAGTTCCGGTTGCGCGCGTTCAGGGCAATGCCTTGGCGCTCTTCACGATTGAAGCCCTCGGCCGCTTGCTCGGCACTGGGGTGCGCTTGCAGCGACAACGGCTCGTCGGCCGCCAGCACCTTCGCCAGGAACGGCAATGCCTCACCGAACCTGGCGCGAACGTCCGGTCCCAACTCGCCGGCCGGATCGGCCCTGATGACCTCCAGCAGCGACAGCTCACCGTCGGCCGTCTCCAGCAACGCGGGGTCCCCCGGGTTCGCACCCAACCACAATTCGGCCTCGGGATGCGGTGTGGGACTGGGCCTTCCGGCGAAATCGGCCAAGGCGGTACGCGACCCCCAGGCGTAGTTCCTGACCGCGCCTCGTAGCAGATGCACTATGTCTAACCTCGAACCAGTTTCAGATACACGGCCGTCATCTCCAGCCGGACCGCCAGCATCGCGATCTGTTGTTCCAAGCGGCTACCCGGTACCTGCAGCCCGGCGTCGGGCACGTCATCGGCGCTGAGCACGTCGACATCGCCACCGAGCGCGTCCATCCGGGCGATCACGCCGGGACGCTCCTCGTCGGCACACAGCACCACGGTGCGGACCCGGGCCGGCACCGGCCCGTCGATCTCGGGGTCGTGGAAAAGCGAGTCCTCGTAAGACATTTCGACGGTCTGCCGGCCGAGCCCACCGTGCAGCGCCACCAGGGCGTCGGCCCCGCTCGTCGCGGTCACGAGCTGATGGGCCACCCGTAACAGCACCGTCGCGGCATGGCGCACCAGCGCCAGCATGGCCGCGCCCTCACCGGCCAGCACCACCTGCCGGCCGGACATCCGCTCGGCCAGGTTCTTGGCCGGGTTGGTGAACACCTCGCGGGCCGCGCTGTTGCGCAGGGCCTCGGCATCCAATTCGTCGGCCAGTGCATCCAGGTCGATGCGCAGCGCCGGGTCGACGACCATCATCGTCGCGAGCCCCGCCGCCAGGTAGCGGGTGAGGCCGAAGTCGTCCGGTACCGACAGCCGCGGCGGCAGCACCACCGCGCGGCCGGCGGCTGCGTCGCGCAGCGGACCGTCGTTGGGCGCCACCACGATCACCCGCGCCCCGCGGCGCACCCCGGTCGCGACCGCGGTCACGAGCGCCGGGTCGGCGGCGTCGTCCCCGGCCACGACCACAACGTCCAGCGCGCCGATCCACGGCGGTACGTCCGGGGTGACCACGAGCGGGATCGACGACGTCGCCCCCAGCGCCGCGGCCAGCACGGCCCCCGCCGCACCGGGCGCGCCCGATGCCCCGCGCCCGCACACCCAGGTGACGGTCCGCGGGCGTTGATCCGAGCGCAGGTCGTCGAGTTGGCCTTCGGTGAGTGCCGCGGCGACCGCGCGGGTCTGTGCGCCGGCCATCGACGCGGCCCGCAGCAGGCCGTCGCGGTCGGCCGCGATCAGACCGTCGACATCGTCGAGGTCGAGGGTCGCCGGGGCGGCACTCATGGTGTCGACGCCCTGATCTGCGCTCCGATGTGCTCCACGATCTGGTCGACTTCCACCCGGGTGCGGGCTTCGACGTTGAGCCGCAACAGCGGTTCGGTGTTGGAGGTGCGCAGGTTGAACCAGCGCCCGTCGCCGAGGTCGACGGTCACGCCGTCGAGTTCGTCGGTCGACCGGATTTGTCCGTCGTATGACGTGAGCACCGCGGCAACGCACGCCGGCGCATCGGCAACGGTGAAGTTGATCTCGCCGGACGCCTCGTACCGCTGGTACTTGGCCATCAGCTCCGACAGCGGACGGTCCTGCTCCCCGAGCGCGGCCAGCACGTGCAGCGCGGCCAGCATGCCGGAGTCGGCACCCCAGAAGTCGCGGAAGTAGTAGTGCGCCGAATGCTCGCCGCCGAAGATCGCGTTGCTCTCGGCCATCAGCGCCTTGATGTACGAGTGACCGACGCGCGAACGCACCGCCGTGCCACCACGCTCGGCGATCAGCTCCGGCACGGCGCGTGAGGTGATCAGGTTGTGGATGACGGTGGCGCCGGACTCACGGGCCAGCTCGCGATCGGCGACCAAGGCCGTGACCGCGGACGGCGACACCGGGTCGCCCTTCTCGTCGACGACGAAGCAGCGGTCGGCGTCACCATCGAACGCGAGGCCGATATCCGCGCCGTTCTCGATGACATGCTTCTGCAGATCCACCAGGTTGGCCGGGTCCAGCGGGTTGGCCTCGTGGTTGGGGAACGTGCCGTCGAGCTCGAAGTACAACGGCAGCAAGGTGATCGACCCGACGGTGCCCAGCACGGCCGGCGTGGTGTGCCCGCCCATGCCGTTTCCGGCGTCGACCGAGACCCGCAGCGGACGCAGCGCCGACACGTCGACCAGCGAACGCAGGAAGGTGCCGTACTCGGCGAGCACGTCGCGCTCCTCGACCGTGCCGGTGGCGCCGTCGTGACCGGGCACGCCGTCGATGACCTCATTGCTGATGTCGGTCAGACCGGTTTCCTTGCCGACGGGCTTCGCGCCCGCCCGGCACAACTTGATGCCGTTGTAGGCGGCCGGGTTGTGGCTGGCCGTGAACATGGCGCCCGGGCAGTCGAGGAGACCCGAGGCGAAGTAGAGCTGATCGGTCGACGCCAGCCCGATCCGGACCACGTCCAGGCCCTGCGCGGCGACCCCATCGGCGAATGCCGTGGCCAATGACGGTGAGCTGGGCCGCATGTCGTAGCCGATCGCCACCCGGGTGGCGCCCTCGGCGCGCATCAACCGGGCGAACGCGCCACCGACGTCGGCGACGAACGACTCGTCGATCTCCTCGCCGACCAGCCCGCGTACGTCATATGCCTTGATGACGCGCTGTACAGAGGCAGCAGGCCGAGACATAGCCCTCCCGATCTCATCGTTCGCAGACCGCTGCATTACCGAGGGTCTGTGACAGTCAGCCTATCGGCACACCCATGTGCTCGCGGGTGGTCGGTGGCGTTCAGTGAACATTCATTGCGGCGGTACGGCGCGCGAGGAACTCGTCCCACCCGTGTTCGCCCGTCAAGGTGACGAGGTTCTGCGCCCGCTCGCTGAGCGCCGCCGCGGCATCACGCGAGAAATGCATTGGGTCGGTGGCGGTTTCGGGGGCGGGACAGGTGTTCATCTGGCGACGCTGCAGTGCGCATCCCCAGAGTCCCCGGCCGTCGAGAAATCGGCGGCTGCCTTCGTGCTCAGTCGGCGGGATCGGGCAGAACCCGGAGATGGCCGCGGCGGCGGCCGTTTTGCTGCGTGCGTGGTGCCGGCGGCGCCATGACCGCGCCACCGTGGACACCGGTCGTCGGATCGGTGAATCCGGTGGGGATGCCGCCCCGGGACGGCGAGTCGCGACCTTCGCGCACGGCATCGGCGAGTGCGACGAGGTCGTCGTCGTCAGACGGCGTGGGCAGCGGGCCGGCGTGACGTACCAACTCCCACCCGCGGGGCGCGGTGATGCGGCTGGCGTGTGACACGCACAAGTCCCACGAATGCGGCTCCGACACCGTGGCCAACGGACCTACGACTGCCGTGGAATCCGAGTACACAAATGTCAGCGTCGCCACGGCGTAGTGCGGGCAACCTGGCCGGCAGCAGCGACGGGGAACATTCACTCGGCGAGATTATCGCGCCGCCGACGCGCCCACTGCCGGACACGCGCGTCACGGGCACGTCGATCTCCAACCGTTACTATCGGCCGATGGCCCACTCGCGTGTGCGCCGCCGTCGCGGCATGCGCGGCCCGCTCCTCCCCCCGACCGTCCCCGGATGGCGCAGTCGCGCCGAGCGATTCGACATGGCGGTGCTGGAGGCGTACGAACCCATCGAGCGTCGCTGGAGCAGCCGGGTGTCCGGACTCGATGTCGCAGTGGACGAGATCCCGCGGATCTCCCCCAAGGATCCTGATGCGATTCAGTGGCCGCCCGAGGTGATCGCCGACGGGCCGGTGGCGCTGGCGCGGCTCATCCCGGCCGGGGTGGATGTTCGGGGCAATTCGACGCGGGCGCGAATCGTCTTGTTCCGCAAACCCATTGAACGGCGGGCGAAGGACTCCGTTGACCTCGCCGACCTGTTGCACGAGATTCTCGTGGCGCAGGTAGCCACTTATCTCGGTGTGGAACCGTCGGTCATCGACCCGACCATCGTGGACGACTAGGCCGGTCGATCTACCCGCGGGCGCGGTACGTCAGATGACGCCGCGCTTGATCCGCCGGCGCTCGCGCTCCGACAGACCGCCCCAGATGCCGAAGCGCTCGTCGTGCGCCAGGGCGTACTCGAGGCACGCGTCACGTACCTCGCAGCCCAGGCAGATGCGCTTGGCTTCGCGGGTCGAGCCACCCTTCTCAGGGAAGAAAGCCTCAGGGTCGGTTTGCGCGCACAGGGCGCGCTCCTGCCACTGCTCGTCCGTGAGCTCGGGTTCGGCGTCGATGTGTTCAGGCACCAGACTCAGCTGTGGCCGTCCGGCGACGACGTGCTGAACAGGTCCGGTGTTCGTGTGCGGTGCGGTCCCAATAGAGCCGAGCATCCGCCCGTCGAATGGAACGACATGATCGAAATCCGCGTGTTCGTAAGACATTTGCCGCCTCCTCCCCTGCTTTACGTAGTTCTCAAAACGGAGTCCAACTACTTGCCCTGCGTGCCGTGAGTGGCGATCAAAATTCGAACAAACGGTCGAATCTCAGTCTGCTGCACCGGAACCGGTAAACAAACCGGGAATGACACTGTTGTGATTACACACGGGTTAGCTGCCACGGTCAAGCGGATGAAGCGCATTTCCTACCATCTTGTGACCTGAATACGGCGCGTCGTTACCGCGGCGTGTCGCGATAGTGACCAATAACACGCTGCCGCACAACGTAGTTGGAAATGCCGATAACTGATGCGCCTGTTACTCAAGTGAATAATGAGGTTTAAAGTTTGCTGCGCGCCAAATTGCCCGCCGGGCGCGTCATTCCACCCCCGCGTCATCGCCTAGGGTGAGTCGACGTGAAGGTGACGGTTCTGGTCGGTGGCGTCGGCGGCGCTCGTTTTCTGCTCGGCGTCCAGAAACTGCTGGGGTTGGGTCAATTCGCCGAACCCGGAGCGGACCCCTCCCCGCATGAGCTCACCGCGATCGTCAACGTCGGCGACGACGCGTGGATGTTCGGCGTCCGCATCTGCCCCGACCTGGACACGTGCATGTACACCCTGGGCGGTGGCATCGACACCGAACGCGGCTGGGGCCACCGGGACGAAACCTGGCACGCCAAGGAAGAGCTCGCCGCGTACGGCGTGCAGCCCGACTGGTTCGGACTCGGCGACCGCGACCTGGCCACCCACCTGGTGCGCAGCCAGATGCTGCGGGCCGGCTATCCGCTGTCCCAGGTGACCGAGGCGCTGTGCGACCGCTGGCAGCCCGACGCCCGGCTGCTGCCCGCCAGCGACGAACGCAGCGAAACCCACGTGGTGGTAACCGATCCCAAATCGGGCGATCAGCGCGCCATCCACTTCCAGGAATGGTGGGTTCGCTACCGCGCGCAAATCCCCACCCACAGCTTCGCCTTCATCGGCACCGAGAAGGCAACCGCCGCACCGGGAGTCGCCGACGCCATCGCCGGCGCCGACGTGGTCCTGCTGGCCCCCTCGAATCCGGTCGTGAGCATCGGCGCGATCCTCGCGGTGCCCGGCCTGCGCAGCGCGCTGCGGTCGACCCCGGCACAGGTGATCGGGTACTCCCCGATCGTCGCCGGAAAGCCGTTGCGCGGGATGGCCGATGACTGCCTCAAGGTGATCGGGGTCGACAGCACCTCGGAGGCCGTGGGCACGCACTACGGCGCCCGCAGCGCGACAGGCATCCTCGACGGCTGGCTGATCGACGAGGGCGACCACGCCGAGATCGACGGCGTCAACGTCAAAGCCGTGCCGCTGCTGATGACCGACCCGGCCGCCACGGCCGAGATGGTCCGCGCCGGACTGCAGCTCGCCGGGATCTCGTGGTGACCGAGCATGGCGCCGCGGCCGCCATCGAAATCCTCCCGGTGCCGGGGCTTCCCGAGTTCCGCCCCGGCGACGACGTGGCCGCCGCCATCGCCGCCGCCGCCCCCTGGCTGCACGACGACGACGTGCTGGTGGTCACCAGCAAGGTGCTCTCCAAGTCCGAGGGGCGGATCGTCGCCGCGCCTACTGACCCCGACGAGCGGGACGCCCTGCGCCGCAAACTGATCGACGACGAGGCCGTACGAGTGCTGGCCCGCAAAGGCCGCACCTTCATCACCGAGAACGCCATCGGGCTGGTCCAGGCCGCTGCCGGCGTCGACGGATCCAACGTCAGCACAACCGAATTGGCCCTGCTGCCGGTCGACCCGGACGGCAGCGCCGCCCGGCTTCGCTCCGGCCTGGCCGAGCGGCTGGGCGTGACCGTCGCGGTCGTCATCACCGACACCATGGGCCGGGCCTGGCGCAACGGGCAGATCGACGCCGCCATCGGTGCGGCCGGACTGGCTGTGCTGCACGGATATTCCGGCGTCCAGGACCCCCACGGCAACGAACTGCTGGTGACCGAGGTCGCCATCGCCGACGAGATCGCGGCCGCCGCCGATCTGGTCAAGGGCAAGCTGACCGGCATCCCGGTCGCCGTGGTGCGCGGCCTGTCACCGCGCGACGACGGTTCGAACGGACGGACCCTGGTGCGCGCCGGCGAGGAAGATCTGTTCTGGCTGGGCACCGAGGAGGCGCTGGCGCTGGGCCGCAGGCAGGCTCAGTTGATGCGCCGGTCGGTGCGCACGTTCAGCGCCGAGCCCGTGGCACCGGAACTCATCGAGGAATCCGTCGCCGAGGCCCTCACCGCGCCCGCGCCGCACCACACCCGTCCGGTCCGTTTCGTCTGGGTGCAGGACCACGACGCGCGAATCCGGTTGCTGGACCGGATGAAAGACAAGTGGCGCACCGATCTGACCGGCGACGGCCGCCCCGCCGAGTCCGTCGACCGGCGGGTGGACCGCGGCCAGATCCTCTACGACGCACCGGAACTCGTCATCCCGTTCCTGGTTCCCGATGGCGCGCACAGTTATCCGGACGCGGCCCGCACCGAAGCCGAGCACACCATGTTCACCGTCGCGGTGGGCGCGGCCGTGCAGGGGCTGCTCGTGGCCCTGGCCGCACGGGACGTCGGCAGCTGCTGGATCGGGTCCACGATCTTCGCCGCCGACATCGTGCGCGCCGAGCTCGACCTTCCGGCCGACTGGGAACCCTTGGGCGCCATCGCCATCGGACACTTCCCGGAGAGCGACGAGCCGCGCGGGCCGCGGCCGCCCGTGGCGACCGACGAGCTGTTGATCCGCCGATGACCGACACCCTCCACGCTTCGGTGGTCTCCGCGCTGCGGGACTGGCCGGCCCCGGACGCCGATCAGGACGCCCTGCGGCACGCCGTCGCGGCGTTCGTCGCCGCCCGCCCCGACGCCTGCCGGCGCGCCTGCGAACCCGGGCACATCACGGCGTCGGCGCTGGTGCTCGACCACACCCGGACCAGGGCCCTGCTCACCCTGCACCCGCGACTCGGCCGCTGGGTACAGCTCGGTGGGCATTGCGAGGACGTGGACACCGATATCCGCGCCGCGGCCCTGCGTGAGGCCACCGAGGAATCCGGCATCACCGGACTGGAGATCGCCGAGCTGCCGGCGGCACTGCACGTGCACGCGCTGACCTGCTCGCTGGGCGTGCCGACCCGGCATCTCGACGTGCAGTACCTCGCCGTCGCGCCGGAGCACGCCGAAATTCATTGCAGCGACGAGTCACTCGACCTGCAGTGGTGGCCCCTGGACGCGTTGCCGGGACCCGACCCCGGCCTGGAGCGGCTCGTGCGGGCCGCTCAGACGTCCGTGGAGTAGCGAATACCGCCGTCGGGGATGGTGACTCCCGGCCACACCCGCGCACCGCGCAGGAGCTCACACCGGGCGCCGATGTTGGCACCGTCGCCGATCACACCATCGCGGATCAGCGCGCGCGGGCCGATCCGGGCGCCGAACCCGACGATGGACCGCTCGATGACCGACCCGGCCTCGATCTTCACGCCGTCGAAGATCACCGCGCCGTCCAGCCGGGCGCCGGCGCCGATCTCGGCACCGCGGCCCACGACCGTCCCGCCGATCAGCAGCGCGCCCGGCGCCACCGCGGCACCCTCGTGCACCAGGCTCTCGCCGCGGTGCCCGTCGAGCACCGGCGACGGCGCGATACCCCGCACCAGATCCGCTGAGCCACGCACGAAGTCGTCGGGCGTGCCCATGTCACGCCAGTAGCTGGCGTCGACGTAGCCGCACACCTTGAAACCGTCGGACAGCAGCTTGGGGAACACCTCACGTTCCACCGATACCTCGCGACCGGTGGGGATCTCGTCGATCACCGCACGCTGGAACAGGTAGCAGCCCGCATTGATCTGGTCGGTCGGCGGGTCCTGCGTCTTCTCCAGGAACGCCGTCACCACGCCCTCGGAATCGGTTGGCACACAACCGAATGCGCGTGGGTCGCTCACCCGGACCAGGTGCAGCGTGACATCGGCCTGCCGTTCGCGGTGGCTGGCGACCATCGCGCCGAGGTCCAGCCCGGAGAGGACGTCACCGTTGAACACCATGGCGGTCGGGTGGCGCAGCTTGGGCGCCACGTTGGCGATACCGCCGCCGGTGCCCCGGGCCTCCTCCTCCACCACGTACTCGATCTCCAGGCCCAGCTTGGAGCCGTCGCCGAATTCCGCCTCGAAGACCTCCGCCTTGTACGAGGTGCCCAGCACCACGTGGCGGATGCCGGCCGCCGCGATCCGGGCGAGCAGGTGGGCCAGGAACGGCACGCCGGCCGTCGGCAGCATCGGTTTGGGCGCAGACAGCGTCAGGGGGCGCAGCCGGGTGCCCTGCCCACCCACCAGGATGACCGCGTCGACGTCAACCGGATTCACCGCGTCACTCAACTCGCGTCCTTTCATGCCTCGAGGTCATCGCCGGTAGCCTAGTTCGCCCGACGGCGCTTACGCCTGGAATTGCCCACCACCGCGCGTTCGCGCGCGCCCAGGGCCGACTTGATGGTCCATCGCAGCGGGGCCTGCCACCAGCGCGGATGCCGGTCGGCCAGGAACGTATAGGTACTGCGGTGGTGCGCGGCCAGATTGCGGGCCGGATCGCGACCCGTGGAATGTCCCTTGTCGTGCAGGATTTCGGCGGACGGGACGTACACGTTCTGCCAGCCGCCACGACCCAGCCGGTCCCCCAGGTCGACGTCCTCCATGTACATGAAGTAGTTCTCGTCGAACCCGCCGATCTGCCGGAACGCCTTGGTGCGCAACAGCAGACACGAGCCGGACAACCAGCCGACCGCACGTTCGCTTGGCTCCAGCCGGTCCTGGCGGTAGGCCGCCGTCCACGGGTTGGATTTCCAGAACGGACCCACCACCGCATGCATGCCGCCGCGGATCAGGCTCGGCTGATGCCGGGCCGAGGGATAGACCGAGCCGTCGGGGTCGCGGATCAGCGGACCCACCGAACCGGCGGCCGGCCACCGCGCCGCGCCGGCGAACAGCTCGTCGATACTGTGCGGTCCCCATTGCACGTCCGGATTGACCACCACGAAGAACTCTTGGTCGACGACGCTGTCGGGCGTGTCGAGATACGCCGCCACCGCGCGGTTCACCGCGGTGCCGTAGCCGAGGTTGCCGCCGGTGTGGAACAGCTCGACGTCGGCGTACCGCTCCAGCGCCGCCTCGGGCGCGCCGTCGGTCGACCCATTGTCGGCCATCACCACCAGCAGCCGGCGCTCGGTGGCGTGGGCCAGCGTCTTCAGGAAACGGTCCAGATGCTGCCCGGGTGAATAGGTCACCGTCACCACGAGCAGCGGGCGGTCCGATTCCGCTCCGGATGGCTGCTCGATCACGGCCTAGAGGTTAGCGGGCCGACGGCCGCGCCCGCACCAGGGTGTGACCCGCCGAACCCCGGGCTACCGGCCACGGCAACCGCTCACCAGTAGCCTGTCCTGGTGCCAGGTCGACTGTTCCGCATCCTCGCCGTCATGGCGACGGTGCTCGTGATGGTGGGCACCGGCGTGGCCTGGAGCAGCCTGCGTTCGCTGGAATCGGGCATCAACCGCATCAGCACCGCGGCTCTCGGTGGCGGGGGCGACGACGGTGCCGTCGACATCCTCCTGGTGGGTATGGACAGCCGTACCGATGCGCACGGAAACCCCTTGTCAGAGGACGAACTCGCCACGCTGCGGGCCGGCGATGACGTGTCCACCAACACCGACACGATCATCCTGGTGCGTATCCCCAACAACGGGCGCTCGGCCACCGCCATCTCCATCCCGCGCGACTCCTACGTGCAGGCGCCGGACCTGGGCAAGACCAAGATCAACGGGGTCTTCGGTCAGGTGAAGCTCGAGAAGATGAAGGAGCTCGTCGAGCAGCAGGGCGAGGATGCCGCCACCGCCGAGCCGAAAGCCGTCGAGGCCGGCCGCGAAGCGCTCATCAAAACCGTGGCAAAGCTCACAGGCGTCACCGTCGATCACTACGCCGAGGTCGGGCTGCTGGGCTTCGCCTTGATCACCGACGCCCTCGGGGGCGTCAACGTGTGTCTGAAGAACCCCGTCGATGAACCGTTGTCGGGAGCCAACTTCCCGGCCGGCTGGCAGAAACTCAACGGCCCGCAGGCCCTGAGCTTCGTGCGGCAACGCCATGATCTGCCCCGCGGCGACCTGGACCGGGTGACCCGCCAGCAGGTGTTCATGGCGTCGCTGGCGCACGACATCATCTCCGGGCAGACCCTGTCCAGCCCCAGCACCCTGAGCCGGCTGCGGAACGCCGTGCAGCGGTCGGTGGTGCTGTCGGACGGCTGGGACATCATGGATTTCGTCCAGCAGATGCAGAAGCTCGCCGGCGGCAACGTCGCGTTCGCCACCATCCCGGTGCTGGCCGAGGACGGCTGGAGCGACGACGGTACCCAGAGCGTCGTGCGCGTCGACCCCGCACAGGTGCAGCAGTGGGTCGCCGGTCTGCTCCAGGACCAGGCCGAGGGCAAGACCGAGAAGCTCGCGTACACCCCGGGCAACACCACCGTCGACGTGGTGAACGACAGTGACATCAACGGACTGGCCGCGGCGGTGTCGGAGGTCCTCACCGAAAAGGGCTTCGTCGCAGGCAAAGTCGGCAACAACGAGGCCGACCACGTGACGGCGAGCCAAATCCAGGCCGCCAAGTCGGACGACCTCGGGGCGAAGGCCATCGCCGAGCAACTCGGCAATCTGCCGGTGGTCGAGAACGCCTCGGTGCCGAGCGGTGCGGTGCGGGTGGTGCTCTCGCACGACTACGCGGGCCCCGGTTCCGGCCTGGAGGGCGGCAGCCACACGGTGACGCAATCCGCTTCCGACACCACCGATTCCGGCACGACCACACCGGTCCCGCCGTCGCCGATCATCACCGCGGCCGCGGCCGATCCGAAGTGCGTCGACTGATCATGACCAATCTGTCCAGCGCGATCCTCGACCCGTTGCTGCGCGCCGACCCGGCCGGGCCGCGCATCACCTATTACGACGATGCCACCGGCGAGCGCATCGAGCTGTCGGCGGTGACCCTGGGCAACTGGGCCGCCAAGACCGCCAACCTGCTGCGTGACGAACTGGGCGCGGGCCCGGGCAGCCGCGTCGCGGTGCTGCTGCCCGCACACTGGCAGACGGCCGGTGTGTTGTTCGGCATCTGGTACATCGGCGCGGAAGTGTTGCTGAAAGACACCGTCGGAGAATCGATTACATCCGACTGCGACATCGCGGTGTGCACGGCCGACCGCATCGACGCGGCCGACGAGACCGGCGCCGGCGAAGTCGTGGTGCTGTCCCTCGACCCGTTCGGCAAGCCCGTCCCCGACCTGCCGATCGGCGTCACCGACTACGCCACCTCCGTCCGCGTGCACGGCGACCAGATCGTGCCCGAACGCACCCCCGGCCCGGCGCTCGCCGGCCGCTCGGTCGACGACGTCCTCGCCGAAGCCAAGAACAGTGCTGCGGCAAAGGGATTCACCGCCGGCACGCGGCTCCTGTCGACGGCGCCGTGGGGCAGCCCCGATGACCTCGTGACCAACCTGTTGGCGGTGTTCGCCGGCGGCGCGTCCCTGGTACAGGTGGCCAACCCCGACGCGGGCGCGCTGGACCGGCGCCGCGCGACGGAGAAGGTCACCGCCGACCTGTAGCGCCCGGCCTCAGCGCAGCAGGGCGCGGGACATCACGACCCGCTGAATCTGGTTGGTGCCCTCGTAAATCTGGGTGATCTTGGCGTCGCGCATCATGCGCTCCACCGGGAAGTCGACGGTGTAACCGGCACCGCCGAACAGCTGCACAGCGTTCGTGGTCACCTCCATTGCCACGTCCGAGGCGAAACACTTCGACGCCGCCGAGATGAATCCCAGGTTGCCCTCACCGCGCTCGGCGCGGGCCGCGGCGTTGTAGACCATCAGCCGGGCGGCCTCGGTCTTCATCGCCATGTCCGCGATCATGAACTCGACACCCTGGAACTGGCTGATGGCCTTGCCGAACTGCTTGCGGTCCTTGGTGTAGGCGATCGCGGCGTCCAGCGCACCCTGCGCGACACCGACGGCCTGCGCGCCGATGGTCGGACGGGTGTGATCGAGCGTCGCCAGCGCGGTCTTGAAGCCGGTGCCCGGCTCGCCGATGATGCGGTCACCGGGGATGCGGCAGTTCTCGAAGTACAGCTCGACGGTCGGGCTGCCCTTGATGCCGAGCTTGCGCTCCTTGGGGCCGATGGTGAAGCCCTCGTCGTCGATGTGCACCATGAACGCCGAGATGCCGTTGGCGCCCTTGTCGGGGTCGGTCACGGCCATCACGGTGTACCAGGTCGACGCGCCACCGTTGGTGATCCACGCCTTGGCGCCGTTGAGGATCCAGTCGTCACCGTCGGCCTTGGCACGGGTGCGCATGGCGGCGGCATCACTGCCGGCCTCGCGTTCGGACAGCGCGTACGACGCCAGCTTGCCGTCGACCAGGTCCGGCAGCACCTTGCGTTTGAGGTCGTCGGAGCCGTTCAGGATCAAGCCCATGGTGCCGAGCTTGTTGACCGCCGGGATCAGCGACGCCGACACGTCGACCCGGGCCACTTCCTCGATGACGATGCAGGCGGCGACCGAGTCCGCGCCCTGGCCGCCGAACTCCTCGGGCACATGCACGGCGTTGAAACCCGACGCGGTCAGCGCGTCACTGGCCTCCTGGGGGAACCGGGCCTGCTCGTCGACCTCGGCGGCGTACGGAGCGATCTCCTTCTCGGCCAGCGCCCGGATGGCGGCCCGAAGCTCCTGATGCTCTTCCGGCAGCTGAAACAGATCGAATGACGGGTTACCGATAGACATTGATGGCTCCTTGCCTGCCCATGTGGCGAGATGCGGGTTGCTACTCGCCGGTAACTTTACCGCCCCTGACCCGACACCTTCTGCAGCCCACGGACCAACTCGCGGTAAGTGCGGTGATAGACGGTGCGCAACGTCTCGCTGCGTCGCAGCACGTCGACGGCCGTCACCGGGCCGAGCAGCAGCACCGGATGCCCGGCGAAAACCGAGGTGGTGTGCTGGATCCGCGCCGAGCGGTGCGCCGCCGACTCCAGTTCGGCCTGGTAGTAGTCGCAGTACTCCGGCTGGGTGAAGAACACCTTGTTGAAGCCGATCGCGAACGGGGCCAGCCCGGCTCCGTCGTCGAGGTACTTGAGCGTGCCCACCGCGACGCCAGGCCAGAACTCGTTGAAGACGTCGTCGGCGATCACGATGCCGCCGTCGGCCAGCGTGGCCTCGGCCAGCTGCATGTCGCTGTAGACGATCTCCTCGGTGTGCCCACCGTCGACGCTGAAGAACCGGACGGGCCCGCCGGCCTCCTCCAACAGCACCTCGGGTGCCAGCTTGGTGGAGTCGCCCTGGTGGATCACCACGCCGTCCATCGACGACCAGACGTCGACGTTGCTGGTGAACTTCGCCAGGTCGCCGGCCCCGGAACCGTCGATGTTGAGGTCCTGGTCGCCGAAAATGTCGATGGCGACGGACTTTTCGTCGTCCCGCTGCAACAGGTTCAGACCGATGAACAGCTTGCCGTGGTGCACGCCGATCTCGGCGACCGCACCGCCGACGGACCTCGCCCGCTGGGCCTCGTCCAGCGCGCCGGCGACCAGGAGCACCTCAGGCTCCATGAATCCCGTGACGAGTTTGTGACCGACGCTGCGGTACCGCGCGAATGAAGATTTCATCGTTGGTGAGCTTACTTGCCCAGCAACCGATTCCGTAGCGCCTCATCCTTGTCGAGCACCATCTGCTCCAGCTCCTCCTGGAACCGCTGCATCCGGGCCCGCAACCCGGCATCTGCCGACCCCAGGATGCGTACCGCCAGCAGGCCCGCGTTGCGCGCGCCGCCGATCGACACCGTGGCCACCGGCACACCGGCCGGCATCTGCACGATCGACAGCAACGAGTCCATACCGTCGAGGCGGGCCAGCGGCACCGGCACCCCGATGACCGGTAGCGGAGTCGCCGACGCCACCATCCCGGGCAGGTGCGCCGCGCCACCGGCGCCGGCGATGATCACCTCGACGCCGCGGTCCGCGGCGGTCTTGGCGTAGTCGAGCATGCGCTGGGGGGTGCGGTGCGCCGACACCACGCCGACCTCGAACGGCACCCCGAACTCGGCGAGCGCGGTGGCCGCGTCCTCCATCACCGACCAGTCGCTGTCACTGCCCATGATCAGGCCGACCCGGGGGCCTCCCGCGCGTTCACTCATGTCCACTCCATCCGTCGGTCCACTCAGCGTGCGACAACCAATGCGCGGCCCGGACGGCGCGCTCGCGCACGTCCGCCACGTAGTCCTCGTCGTCGAGCGAGCCGCCCGGCGCGCCGACGATGTTGACGTGGCCGATCTTGCGGCCGGGCCGCTCGCCCTTGCCGTACAGGTGCACCCGCGCCTCGGGCAGCCGGCCGAACAGGTGATGCAGCCGCTCATCCATGGACATCTCCGGCTGTGCCGGCGCGCCCAGCACGTTGGCCATCACCGTCACCGGGGCCAGTGGCGCCGTCGACCCCAGCGGGTAGTCCAGGACCGCGCGCAGGTGCTGTTCGAACTGGCTCGTCGTCGCGCCGTCCATGCTCCAGTGCCCGGAGTTGTGCGGCCGCATGGCCAGCTCGTTGACGACAAGGCCGGCACCGCGCTCCTCATCGAAGGTCTCGAACAGCTCGACCGCCAGCACGCCGACCACACCCAGCTCGTCGGCGATCCGCAGCGCGAGCTGTTCGGCTGCGGTGGCCACCGCGGGGTCCAGCTGCGGCGCCGGCGCGATCACCTCGACACAGATGCCGTTCTCCTGCACGGTGTGCACGACAGGCCAGGCCGCGCCCTGCCCGAACGGCGAGCGCGCGACGAGCGCGGCCAGCTCGCGGCGCATGGCGACCTTCTCCTCGACCAGAACGGCGACGCCGTCGGCCAGGTAGCCCTCGGCGGCGGCGCGGGCCTGCGCCACGTCATCGGTCAGCGTCACGCCCTTGCCGTCGTAGCCGCCGCGGCTGGCCTTCACCACAAGTCCGCCGCCGACCTGAGCGGCGAGCTCGTCAATGGCATCGAGGTCGGCAAGCGAGGCCACCTCCCGATAGCGCGGCACCGGCGCGCCGAGCTCGGCCAGCCGGCGCCGCATCACGAGCTTGTCCTGGGCGTGCACCAGCGCCGACGGCGGCGGAGCCACGTTGACCCCGTCCGCGACGAGGGCCTGCAGCAGCTCGGTCGGAACGTGCTCGTGGTCGAACGTCAGCGCCGACGCACCGGCCGCGACCCGGCGCAGCGCCTCGAGGTCGGTATGGGAGCCCAGCACCACCGCGGGACTCACCTGGGCGGCCGGCTCGTCGGCAGAAACCGCCAGGACCCGCAGGGTCTGGCCGAGCGCGATGGCGGCCTGATGGGTCATGCGGGCCAACTGGCCGCCACCGATCATCGCCACGACGGGGGGTTGCGTCACGGCGCCTAGTTTGTCACGCACAGCGGGTGTCCCCCGAATCTGCCTATGCCGCCTAGCTACCGCCTGCTACCTGCACGGGTACGTGAAATGCAGGTACTTTCCGTAAACTGGCCGCTTATGTCGTTCACCGAGGCCACCATCGCGCGGCTCCCGCGAGTGATCCGGCCGTTTGCCGAACGTCATCACGAGCTCATCAAGTTCGCCATTGTCGGCGCCACCACCTTCGTCATCGACTCGGGCATCTTCTACACACTGAAGCTCACCGTCCTTGAGCCCAAGCCGGTGACGGCCAAGATCATCGCCGGCATCGTCGCGGTCATCGCGTCGTACGTGCTGAACCGCGAATGGAGCTTCCAGAACCGCGGCGGCCGCTTGCGTCACCACGAGGCGCTGCTGTTCTTCGCCGTCAGCGGCGTCGGTGTGCTGCTGAGCATGGCCCCGCTGTGGGTGTCCAGTTACGTGCTGCAGCTGCGCGTGCCGAACGTGTCGCTGACCGTCGAGAACATCGCCGACTTCGTATCGGCCTACATCATCGGCAACCTGCTGCAGATGGCGTTCCGATTCTGGGCGTTCCGGCGCTGGGTGTTCCCGGACGAGATGGCGAAGCACGCGCCCGACATGACGCTCGAGGCGACGATCACCGCCGGTGGTTTCGCCGAGGCCTACGACGAACTCGGCGACGACGATCCTCAGCTGGGCGACTCCTCGGAACCCAAGGTGTCGAAGACTTCGTGATACAGCAGCGAGTGGACCTGTTCCACCCGCGGAATGTCATGGAATTCCAGGGGATCCTGCGATGCCGACTCGATGATCAGGGTGCCGGTGCGCAATATCCGGTCGAGTAGTCGGTGCCGGAACTCCACACTGTTGATGCGTGCCAGCGGGATATCGATGCCCGAGCGCGTCAGCACACCGCGCCGGAACATCACCCGCCGGTCGGTGATCACGAAATGCGTTGAGCGCCAGTTCAGGAACGGCCAGACGGTGAGCCAGCCGACCACCACCAGCCAGACAATGCCGATCACCGCGAAGATGATGTTCTTGGCGTTCGAATCCCAGTTGGTGTGATTGACCACCGCCGCGACGAACGCGGCCAGCGCGGTCCCGACCAGCAGCACCAGCACCGGCCCGATCAGTCGCTTCCAGTGCGGGTGCCGATGCAGCACCACATTTTCGTCGGCCGCCAGCACGTTGTCCGGGTAACCCATACCCCAGACTCTAAGCGGTGCTCAGCTGGTGGCGGGCCGCAAATGAATGACGTCACCGGCTGAGACCGCGACGACGCCGTCGGCCGAATCGATCACCAGTGCGCCATTGCCATCGATGTCGGTGGCCTGCCCGACCACCTCGCGGCCGCCCGGCAGCTCGGCCCGCACCGACTGGCCGAGGGTGGAGCTGTGCTTGCGGTAGACCGCCAGCAACTCGACGTTTCCGCCCACGCGCCACTCGGCGATCCTGGCGTGCAGCCGGTTCAGCAGCGCCACTGCGAGCCGCTGCCGATCCGGTTGTGCCACACCGAGACTCAGCAGCGAGACGGCCGCCGGGTCGGGCAGTTCGTCAGCCGCGAGCGACACGTTCAGGCCGATGCCGACGACGATGACGGGCGAACCGCCACCCGGTGCCGCGACTTCCGCGAGGATGCCGGCCAACTTGCCGGTGGCGACGAGCACATCGTTGGGCCACTTGAGCGCGGCTTGCACGCCGGACACCTCGGCGACGGCCTCGACGGCGGCAACTCCGGTCGCCAGTGACAGCAGTCCCCAGGTCTCGCTCGGCACATTCGTGGTGTCCACGCCGATCGAGACCAGAATCTGCGACCTCGGCACCGCCGACCAGGTGCGGCCCTGGCGTCCCCGGCCTTCGGTCTGGTCCTCGGTGAACAGGGCTACACCTGCGACGTTCTCGCCGGCCTGTGCCCGGGCCGCGAGATCGGCGTTGGTGGAACCGGTTTCGGCGACCACCTCGACCCGCCAGTCCGCGCCGGCTTCGGCCTGGATCGCCGTGGCGTCCAGCGGCGGCAGGTCAGCAGTCATTGGTTACCTTCTTCCCGGCGAACCGATCCGCCATCCAGTCGAGCATCTCCTGCGCCGCGGGCGGGTTGTGTCCGCCCTTCGGGTCGAACACCGTCGTCACCGTGCCACCGAGCGTGCAAGCCCGCCCGATCGCCGCCTTGGTCCAGGCGGCATCGATGAAGGGGTCCTGACCGCCGTACCAAACGTACAGCGGCGCGGTCAGCCTTCGTTGTGGAATCGCCCACGCCTGCAACAGGTTCTGCAGCCGCTGAGCGGCGTCCGGCGAGACCGGGAGGAAATCGCGCGGCCCGAGTTGCCCCGCGGCGACCGCGCGCTTGTAGACCGCGCCGCTACTGCAGTCCGTCAGGACGTTCCAGTAGCGGGCGGCCCCGCCGTGCCGGTAGTCGTCGCGGTTCAGATCCGGATGCAGCCGGGCCAGCGATTCGATCAGCGCCTGCAGCACCGGCCGCTGCTCACTGGTCAACGTGCCCGTCTGCGATTTCGCCACCAGGCCACTGACATCGGCGGCGGGCGCGACGGCGACCGCACCGACCAGTGTGAGCTCCGGGGCGTAAGGCTCGGTCTGCTCGTCGGCCGCCCAGGCCGCGGCACCACCCTGGGAGTCGCCGAAGGCCGCCCATGTCGTCGAGACGTCACCGAACACATGCCGCGCCGCACGGACCGCATCGATCAGGTTGAGTCCGGCGGTACGGGCGTCCGAGTACGGGTGCACGCCCTTGACGCCCAACCCCTGGTAGTCGGGCAGCGCCACGGCGTACCCGAGGTTGATCACCACTTTCGCGATGGGCAGCAGGTTCATCAGGGTCGGTGACAGCGACGGGCCGCAGTTGTTGTCGATGCCCAGGGTGCCGTGGCCCAGGGCCACCACCGGCCAACCGCCCTTGGGCGGCTGGCCCAGCGGGGTGAGCACCGCACCCGAGACGACGGTCGGGGCACCGGTGTCACCCGAGGTCGAGTGGTACACCACGCGTGCCGCGCGCATCCCCTGCCCGGTGAAGGTGCTGGTGACCCCCGGCATGGTCGTCGCCGACAGCACGGTGCCCGGACCGGAGCCGGTGAGATCGGCCGAACCGATCGGCTCGGGAGCGCCCGAGAGCGGGATGAACATGTCGAGAGCCTTCGAGGCTCCGATCAACGCGAGTGGTCGCAGGTAGGTCGCGGCGGTGAGGCCACCGACAACCAGGACGGCCACCACGATCCACGGCAGGGCTTTACGCATCAAAGGGGATTATTCACCGGCGGTCGCCCGCCCGGGCTCAGTAGGCGCCAGAACCGCCGATGATGGTGCGGAACGTCTTGGCCGCGATCAGCAGATCGTTGGTGATGGACCAGTTCTCGACGTACGACAGGTCGAGCCGCACCGAGTCCTCCCACGACAGGTCGGCCCGGCCGCTCACCTGCCACAGTCCGGTGATCCCGGGGAGCACCAGCAGCCGGCGGCGAACCTGCTCGTTGTAGGTGTCGAATTCACGGCGCAGCGGCGGCCGCGGTCCGACGACACTCATGTCGCGGCACAGCACGTTGAAGAACTGCGGCAGTTCATCGATGCTGTACCGCCGCAGGTACTTTCCGACCATGGTGACGCGCGGGTCCTCGTGAATCTTGAACAGCACCCCGCTGCCGCTCTCGTTGAGGTCCAGGCTGATCAGGTCGTCGACCATGCGGTCGGCGCCCTGCACCATGGTGCGGAACTTCGTCATCTGGAACGGCTTGCCGTCCAGGCCGATTCGCTCGGAGCGGTAGAAGATCGGCCCGCGGCTGGTGAGCTTGATGGCGATGGCAGACAGCACCATCAGCGGTGAGGTCACCGTGAGCGCGAACAGGGCGACGAAGACGTCGAAGGCGCGCTTCTGAAGCTTCTTGGTGCCGCTGTACTGCGGCCGCTCGACGTGGATCAACGGCAGCCCGGCGACGGGGCGCATGGTGAGGCGGGGGCCGGCCACGTCGATGACGCTCGGCGACACGACCATGTCGATGCCCAGCTTGTCGAGCTCCCAGGACAGCTCACGCATGCCTTCGGGCCCGAGGTGGTCGGTGGTGGTCAGGGCGACGGCATCGAAGGCGGCCGTGGCGATGGCGTCGGAGACCTGGGCCTCGTTGCCGAGCACCGGCAGCTCACCGACCCCGGCGACGTCGAAGGTGCCGCCCGCCGGGCGTCCGGTGAGGCAGACGCCGCGGACGGAGTAGCCGTACCACCATTCGCGATGCAGGGACTGCACCAGGTTGGTCACGGCGCGCGGGTCACCGACCGCCAGCACCGAGGCGACGCATTTGTTGTTCCGGCGGAGCCGGGCCAGGACCCGCCGGCAGACGGTCCGGCCGACGACCAGGCCGACGAGACCGAGCGGCAGCGCGACGGCCAAGTAGCCGCGGGCGTATTCGGGGCGGAAGATCATCAGTGCGACGGCGATGATGCCGACGGTGGCCAGCGTCGCGGAGAACACCCGGCGGTACTCCTCCACGCCGGCGCCGACGATGCGCGGCGACCGGGTGCGGTACGCGGCCAGCATGGCCAGCCAGATGACGGCGACGAACAGCGACAGCACCGAGTAATACGAGAAGACGTGCAGGTACGTCGAAGTGAATTCCAGAGAGGCATCGGGTGTACCGAGCTTGACGAACTGCGCGCTCGCCAGAGCCAACACGACCACGACCAGATCGAATGCGATCAGGCACCAGCGGTAGCGCGTCTGCCACGCCCGGTCAGCTAAAGGCGCGACAGCCCGTATCGGAGACACGGGAGAAGCCTTTGGAACGAAGAGTTCTTCTGCCACTGACACTGACGGCTACTCCCTCCGATTTGCTGGCTGTTCGCTATAGCCCCCGCTCAGCGAACTGCGACTACTATCGCATCGTTTGCTCGAAAATACCACCGATCAGAAAAATAGGCAGGTCAAGCGCAGCGTCCCTGCAGGACGGCCTTAGCGAACCCGGCAAACTGATAGAAGAACGTCAGCTCCCACCCGATCGGCGAGAAGTCATAGTCCCTGGGCAGGGCCACCGCAACCACCGAACCACGGTCCGCCGAATAGCACTGCCGGAAGATCAGGCGGGCGCGCGGTAGGTGATAGCGCCAGCTGACCACGATGATCCGATGCCAGGAACGGCCCTCGGAGAGCTGGCGCATCATCATGGCCTCGCCGCGCGTCGTCAGGATTTCCGGCTTCGGGCAGATCACCTCGACGTCCTTCGCCGGCGCGCAGGCGCTCTTCATCTGCGGGTCGCCCGGCACGTACGGGTTCGACAGCACGACCGTGCGCGCCCAGCCCTGCCGGGCCAGGCTCAGCCCGTACTGTTCGCGGCCGTCGTGCTCGCCGGCCAGCACGATGATCGCGTCGGCCCGCTGCAGCTGATCGGACTTGGCGTTGGCGAACAGCGCCACCCCGGCGAGCCCGACATCGACGAGCAAGACGATCGTGACCACAGCGATGACACGACGAATGGTGCGGCCGAGTTCACCGCGTGCCATAGTCCGCCAGTTGTTCACCACACATCTCGCTGTACTGCTGCCACATGCGGCGGCCCAGCTCCCGCTGCCCGGCGGCGCTGTAGTGCCGGTCGTCCGGGCTGTTGTACGAATCGCGCGGCCCCGGCACGAAGGTGCTCAGCGGCCACCGGTTCGGGGTGTCGGCGTGCACGGCGTCGATCGCGGCATAGGGCTTGCCGCTCAGCTCCATCTCCTCGGGCACCATCTGCCCGAGGACGAACGGCAGACTCGCGCCGTACCGCGTGCGCATGTCCCCGATCAGCGAGTCGAGCTTGGCCTGATACTGCGCGCCCGAGATCAACGGCACGTCCGTCTCCCCCTGGTGCCACAGCACGGCGGCGATCTCACTGCCGGGAAAACGCGCCAGCGCCGCATCGATGGCGGCCACCGCCCGCCGGTACAGGTTCACCCGGGTCTTCCGGTCGGCCGGATCCCAGGTGTGCCCGTTCTTCGGGGTGAACGACGTGTCACCCCGGGCGCCGGGGATCAGCAGCACCGGACGTCCGGTGGCGTCGGCCAGCCGTTTGGCGAAGGTCGGGCCGAAACCGACGTATTTGCACGGTATTTCGTGCAGCAGCGGTTGCGTCGCGAGCACCGCGGTGCCCTTCGACGGCCCACACATGGCCCACTGGTGCACCAGCGGATGGGGCCGGTCCAACCCGTCGGGCTCGACGGGCAGCCCCATGCCGAACGCGTTGGACTGTCCCAGGATGGGCAGGATCAGGTACGGCCGTTCGGGGTCACCGACGGCGGTGCCGCGGGGCGCGATCAGTCGCTTCACGATGCATTTCGCGTCGATCAGCAACTGCTGATGAATCGGGCTGTCGCCGTCGGGATTACGTGGTCCCCTGCGCAGGACAGTCATTGACCGCCTCGCCTCCCCTGAATCGTTCTGCCAGCCACCGCAATTGACCCGGTCCGTCAATGTCGGCATGTCCACCGTCCGGCTGGAAATTCCAGACCACCGTACCGCCCAGCGAACATGCGCGGGCGATGGCGGCTTTCGTCCATTCCGGGTCGAGGAAAGTGTCCTTGCCGCCGTAGACCACCGACATGGGGGCCGACAACGGCCGCTGCGGCAGCGCCCAGTCCTGCAGGTAGCGACGCAGCCGGTCGGCAGCCGCCGCATCTACCGGCGCCAGGTCGGTCGGCCCGAGGGCATCGATGGCGGTGGCGCGGTAAGCGACATCGGGTCCCGAGCACGCCGACAGCACCTTCCAGTACCTGGCCGCCGCGCCCCGGCGGTAGTCGTCGCGGTTCAGGTCGGGATGCAGCCGGGCCAACGACTCGACGATCGCCTGGAACGCCGCTTGCTGGTCCTTGGTCAGGCTGCCGGAGACGGCCTTGTCGACGATGCCCGCCACATCGGCCGACGGCACGCTGGCGGCGGCGCCGATCAGATCGAGTTCGGGCGCATAGGTGCGCGCCTGCTCGTCGGCCGCCCACGCCGCGCCGCCGCCCTGCGAGCCGCCGAACACGGCCCAGCGGTTCGAGATGTCGCGGAACGTGTGGCGCAGGGCCCGCACCGAGTCGATGACATTGCGGCCCGCGGTGCGGCTGTCGGTGTAGGGATGGACGCCGGGCGCACCCAGCCCCTGGTAGTCGGCGAGGGCTACGGCGAAGCCGAGGTTGACGAAGCCCTGCACGAACACGACGTTGCCGAGCAGATTCGCCGACAGCGACGGCGCGCACGGCTGGTCGATGCCGGTGGTGCCGTGTGCCAGCGCGATCACCGGCCAGCCGCCGTCGGGCGCCTTGCCCCGGGGCGTGAACACCGACCCCGACACCACCGTGGGCGCATCGGTGTCACCGGAGGTGGATCGGTAGACCACGCGCGCGGCCTGCAGGTCCTTGCCCTCCACCGAGTTGGTCAGGGCCGGCATCGTCATGGCGCTGATCAGGCTGCCCGGACCGGACCCGGTGAGGTCGGCGGTCCGGATCGGCACGGGATCCCCGATGCCGCCGTGCCGCAGCTTGTCCAGGGCCCAGCTACCGACCTGCCACATCACCGGCAACGACGCCGCGATCAGGAGCAGCGCGGCGACCGCGGCACCCCACTGGATCGCACGACGCATTCAGGACCACCTGGTGCGGTACCGCTTCGCGAATTTCATGACGGGGTCTTCCACTGCGTAGTACGTGACGGCCGAGACCACCAGTGTCACCGCCAGGACGAGCGCGACGTTGCGCAGCATGCCGGGCAGGTTGTCACCGGCCATCAGGCCCCAGCGACCCATCAGCAGCATGAGCGGGAAGTGCCAGAGGTACGCCGACAGCGAGACCTTGCCGACGAACCGGAACGGCGCGGTGTCCAGCAGCTCGGCCAGCCCGGACCGTTCGCCGCGGAACAGCGGCGCGACGATCACCAGGATGCCCAGTGCGCACAGCACGGCCAGGGCCGACGTAGCGTACGGATTGGCCAGCGCGATCAGCCCGAGCATCACCACACCCGCCGGGAACATCGCCAGGAAGCTGTACAACCGGACGCGGCGGCTGAGCTTCTCGCGAATCACCTTGTGCTCCATGGCCACGACCAGCACCGCGGCGGCCATGCCGAACGCGAAGGTGTCCGAGTTGGTCAGGAACGTCTTGGTGTAGACCGCGACCCAGTTGGCGCCCCAGTTGATCTGCGTGGGATCGGTCAGGTGCAGCGCCGAGATCAGCGACGGTACGAAGGCCCGGCCGATGAATCCGAGCGCGATCAACAGCGCAGGCCCCAGCGACACGACGAGCCACGGCCGCAGGTTCGAGCGCCTGCCGAGGGCGAACAAGAGCATGCCGAGCAGCGGGATCGACAGGTAGAAGGCGTATTCCAGCGTCAGTGACCACGACGGGTTGAGACCCGTCTGGAAGTACTTCGGGATGTACGACTGCGTCAGGGTGAGGTTGGCGATCAGTTGCCACGGGTCGGTGATCATGCCGGTCCCGTCTTCGGTGCGGGTCGGCTGCAGCGACGCGTTCTGGATGTAGACGATCTGCAGCAGGTAGTTGCACAGCAGGAAGATCACCAGGTAGCCGGGCAGGATCCGGGCGATGCGGTGGACGGCGAAATTCGCGGTGCTGGGCAGTTCGCGCTGCTCGATCAGGTTGCGCACGTACGGCAGGAACAGCAGGAACCCGCTGAGTGCGTAGAAGAAGATCAGCGACAGCCCGACCAGGTTCGTCTTCCAGTGGTAGGCGGTCTGGGGTGAGTAATGACCGGTGACGTGCATGACGGCCACGCCCAGGCACGACAGCCCGCGGGCGCCGTCCAGCCCGATGATGCGGGCCCGCGTCCGGACCGGTGCCGAGGTCGGCGCGTTCACTGTCCTGCTCCCTGCGTGGAATTGAACGACGGACAACTGTTCGGGGCGGGAACGCCGTCGAAGCGGTCCTTGATCCAGTCGTAGGACATCGCGACGTCGATGTCGGCGTGCCCCTTGGTCGGCTGGAACATGATGTCGATGACGTCGCCGAGACGGCACGCGGCCGCGAGTGCCTTGTTCGTCCAGTCCGGCAGCAGCAGCGTGTCCTGGCCGCCGTACAACACGAGCATCGGCGCCGACGTCGGCTCCTTGGGCAGGCTCCGCTTGGCCAGCAGTCCCTGCAGCGTCGTCTCCGCCTGCGGGCTCGCGGGCCGCAGGTCGTCGGGCGTGATCTTGTCGATCGCCGCGGCCCGGGCGGCGGCGTCCTCGGTGCGGCACGAGGCGAGGACGTCCCAGTGGTCGGCGACCTCACCGCGGCGGTAGTCCTGCAGGTTCAGCGACGGGTTCTCCGTCGCGAGGGAAGCGAGGATCAGCTGCAGGATGGCGCCCTGCTCCTTCGACAGGCTGCCGGCCGCGGCACCGGTGGCCAGGCCGGTGAGATCGGTGGCCGGCGACAGGCTGACGGTGCCGACGAGCGTCAGCCCCGTGCCGTAGCGTGCGGCGAGTTCGTTTGCGGCCCAGGCAGCTTGACCACCCTGGGATACCCCGACTGCCAGCCAGCGGTCCGACGAATCCGGCACCAGCTTGTGCGCCGCGCGCGCCGCGTCGATGACGTTGTAGCCGACCGTGGTGGCGTCGGCGTACGGATGGCCCGCGGTGCCCGGCCCGAGACCCTGATAGTCCGGCAGGCTCACCACATAGCCGGCCTTGACCAGCGTGGTGATCGGCATGGACAGCCCCTGCAGCGTCGACGACCCGGACGGCCCGCACTCCCGCTGCATGCCCGACGTGGCGTGGCCGAAGACGATGATCGGCCAGCCGCCCTGTGGCGGCGTCCCGTTCGGCACGAACACCGAACCCGACACCTCGGTGTGCTCGCCGGTGATCCCCGACGTCGACGTGTACGTGAGGCGGGCGGCCAGCGAGACCGCCGATTTCAGTCGCAGGTCCAGCGTGGGGAACGTCGAGGCCGACACCAGCGCCCCGGGCACCTCGCCGGCACCCTTGGTGTCAGGTTTGAGATCGATCCCCGGAACCGTAAGTGGCCCGGCCTTTTTCGGCGCCGAGTCACTCTGGCAGGCCGGCGCCGTCAGGCACACCGCGGCGAGCAGGCCCACCGCGGCGACGCGCCGCAGCCGCCACGAGTTCATCCCGACGTCCCGGCACTCGCGTCGCCGATCACCCGCTCGAGGTGCCGGCGACTCTCCACCCGGTCGAAGATCAGGGCCCGGGCGATCACCGCGATGACGCACAGCGCGAAACCCAGCACCGTCCCGGTCATCACGTAGGACGCCACCCCGCCCACCCGCTCGGCGGGACTGGCGTCGTCGATGACGACGAGCGTCGCACTCGTACCGGCGACCAGCGCCAGCCGGTTGCCCACCGCGACCATGTCGTTGACGACCTCGTGCGCGATCTGCGTGGTCTGGTCGGCATCGCCGCCGGTGACCGTGACGTTCAACATCGCTGTGGCACTGGGCAATATGACGATCCGGGCGGCGAGTTCCTTGTCGGACTCGATCAGGCCCAGCTTCTGGATGATCGGCGCGGTGACCTGCGAGCTGGTGGCCAACTGCCGGTAGGTCTCCATGAGGCCGAGCATGTCGGCGTCGCCGTAGTAGGCGTCCAGTGGCGACGCGCTGCCCTCGGTCCGAACGAACACCGATGCCGTCGACCGGTATTCGGGCTTGGCGTGGTCCCAGCCCACCCAGCCCACCAGTGCGCTCGCGATGGTGGTGACCAGCACCAGCATCCAACTGTTCTTGACGAACAGCACGTAGTCGCGCACCCGCGGCACTCCGGTCGGGGTGATCACGTCGCCCCCACACAGACATCGGCCAGGCGCTCGCCGTCGAACCGCGCCTGTAGCCAGGCCAGCGCATTCTGCATCGTCTGGTCGTTGATCTGGCCGGTGTCGCCGACGCCGCGCATCACCACGATCTGCTGGCCGCGGGCGCAGGCGGCCGCGGTGGCCGTCAGCACCCCGGCCGGCGGATTGACGGTGTCGGCGGAGCCGAAGGCCACCAACACCGGTGGATCATTCGGTCCCGCAGCGGAACTCGGCAGCGCGACAGCACCCAGACGGCGCTTGAGATCCGCTGCCGCGGCGGCGTCCTTGGCCTGGAAGTCGTTGGGAGTCAGCTGATTCAGCGCCAGTTGGGCGGATGCGACATCGCGCGGCGCACAGTCGACCAGCAGGTCCCACTGGTCCTTGAGTTTCGCCGAGCGGTGCGCGTCGAGGTCGAAGTCGGGCTGCATGGTTTCCAGGCTCTGCAGCGCCCGAATCTGCAGCCGGTACTGGTCCGCGGTCGCCAGCGCGGCGGTCCGCTCCGGGTCGGCGAGCGGCGCCAGGTCGGCGATCGGGTTGACCGCCACCGCGCCCACCATGTTCATGCCGGCGCCGTAGGCCCCGTTGCGTTCGGCCGCGGCCCACGCGGCCAGGCCCCCTTCACCGGCCCCCAGCGCGCCCCAGTTGGTGCTGGTGGACGGCACGGCGCGATGGATCGCGCGGGCGGCATCGATGATGCTGTTCCCCAGGCTGGCCGCGTCCAGAATGGAATGTTGCCGGGCGCCCGAACCCGGGTCGAGGCCCAGCCCCTGATAGTCGGACAGGGCGATGGCGAAGCCACGCCGCAGATACACCGACATGCCGGTCGAATAGCCCCAGAACTGCGGGGCGAGGGTCGGCGCGCACTTGGGCAGCAGCCCGGTGGTGTCGTGCCCGAACGAGATGATCGGCCAGCCACCCTTGGGCGCCGGCCCCGGGGGCACCGCGATCAGTGCGCTGACCTGCATGGGACGCCCGTCCACACCGCTGGTCGAGCGGTAGACGATGCGCGCGGCGGTGGCGCCGGCCTCATCGAAGCTCCGGTCGCCTTTGACGGGCTTCAACTCCACCAGGGAACCGGGGCCGTCGTCGGTGAGGTCGGGCGCCGGGAGCGCTTCGGCGCCCGGGAACATCGGGGTGAGGTCCCGGGTGGGACGAGCCTCGTCACCCGGTCGCGGCGACACCGGGCCCGACTGGCCGCACGCAGCCACGGTGACCAGCACCGCAGCCAGTGCCAGTACCGTGCGCCGCAACTCAACGTGACGCATCACGGCTTCTGGTGCGCCGCCGTCTTGGCCTCGGACTGGGACGCAGCCTGGGGTGCCGCCGTGGGCGTGGCCTTGGACGTGGCCTTGGCCTTGGCCTTGGCCGAACCCTTCTTGCCGCCACCGGATTTCGGGCCGTCGGCCCCACCGATGTGCATCTTGAACTCGACGGGTTCATCGGTGGCGACCGAGCCGATCAGCACCGCGTTGGCGGACTTCAGCGTCTGCACCGCCCGGGTGAGCGCGCTGCTCGTGGTGTGGCGGATGCGGCCGACCAGCAGTGCACCGTCCGACAGCGCGGCGGCGACGGCACCGTCGTTGTACTTGCCCAGCGGCGGCGTATCGACGACGACGTAGTCGAACTGGCCGGACAGCTTCGCGAACAGGCTCTCGGTGTGGTCGCCGGCCCACAGCTCCCCGGGACGCGGGGTGGCCGGGCCGGCGGGCAACACCGCGATGTGGTGCTGGCCAACGGGAACCTCGGGGATCAGGCCTTCGGCGACGGTGTTCTCGCCGACCAGCACGGTGCTCAGGCCGCGATCGGCCGCCCCTTGGCGGGCCGCCGGGGTCAGGTCCAATCGCTGTGCGACAGCGGGGTTGCGCAGGTCACCGTCGACCAGGACCACGCGTTTGCCGGTCTCGGCGAGCACGGCAGCCAGATCGATCGCAACCGTCGTGCGTCCGTCGGCCGGCGACGGACTGGCCACCGCGATCACCCGGGCGGGTTCATTGCGGTTTGCCGGCACGGCGAACCGCAAATTGTTCCGGAGCTCGCGCAGGGACTCCGCGTAGGCGCCCTCTGCGGTCAGGTCGGCCACCGCGGCCTTGCCGCGGGCCGAGTCTGCGGGCAGCGCACCCATGAGCAGCGAACCGCTGACGTCGGCCACCCGCTCACGGCCGCGCACCCGGCGGTCGATGACGCCGAGCACGATTGCTGCCAGGAGACCGAGGACCGTGCCGCCGGCGATGCCCATGCCGATCCGGGTGATCATCGAGTACCCGAGGGGCTTGGTCGGATAGCCGGCCTCGTCCACCACGATGGCGCCGGCGGCCGGACTGCCACCGCGACGGGAGGTCTCCAGTTCCCCGACCAGTCCGGCGAGCTGATCGGCTACCGCGCTGGCGTAGGTCTGCGCCTGGCCGGGGTCCTTGTCGGTGACCGCGACCTGCAGCAACACTGTCTTCGGCAGCGGGACGGCGGTGACCTTCGCGCGCAGTTCGTTGGCCGAGATGGTCGCCTTCAGCTGGTCCACCGCGCGGGCCGCCACCTGCTCGCTCATGGCGAGGGTGGCGTAGGAGTTCACGCGGTCCTGGGAGAACAGGTTGTTCTGGTAGGCCTCGGTGACCGACGTGCCGTTCTGGGTCGCCACGAACAGCGTCGCGCTGGACTGGTACTCGCGATCGCCGAATTCCCACCACGACCAGCCCGCGACGCCGCCGACAATCGCCAGCGCCACGATCGCCCACCAGTACCGGCCGAATATCCGCAGGTACTCTTTGATCTCCAAGGTCGTGCCCCTTATTTCAGCAATGCGACAGCTCACAGATTAACGGCTGGGAACCGGACCGACCATTCAGACGCGCCACGGGTCCGGGCAACCTGCTTGAGCTTAGCTGGTCGAGCTGAGAACATAGTCGGCATGAACGCCCGTGTGGGTCAACTTCGCAATCTTAAATCATCGGCCGTGATTCTGGCCGGGATCGTGGGGTTGGTCTGGTTGGCAACGTCTTTCGGCCAGGTCACTTTGTTGGGCATTGTCGCTATTGCCGCGGTGGTTGCCGGCATCTATGTCGGTTTGCGGCATCCCCTGTGGTTCTTGTACGTATTGGCGGTCGTCACGGGCGCGCTCCCATTCGGATATTTTCCGGGAGTTCACGTCCCCTTATATCTGCCGTTCGCATTCGGCGCGGTGGTTGCGCTGTTCGTGCATCCCCGACTCGCCCGCCCCATTCACCCGCTGGAATGGTCGATCATCGCCCTGGTGCTCACCTCGATCGCCTCCGTCGCGGTAACCGGCGTCGGCGTGGGCGACATCATCCAGATCGTCCGGTGGTCGGTCGTGACCCTCGTCGCGATCGCGCTGAGCAGCCTCTCCGGTGCACATCTCGAGAAATTCGGCCGCATATTCGTCTACTCGACGTTGGCGAACGCCGTATTCGGCTTGTACATCGTGGCGTTCGACCCCAACCAGACCTCATTCAAATATCTGCGGGTCTTCGGCTATGCCGCGGAATACACCGCCACCCGCTTCGCCTTCGCCGAAGGCGGCGCCGAACGATCGATGCGGCTGGGCGGCACGTCAGTCGACCCGAATGCCGAAGGCATCGCGCTGGTCGTGGCCATCGCGGTCGGCATGGTCGTGCTGGCCGGCTGGCAGCGCATCGTGGTCGAGGGCGTTTTCCTCGTCGCGCTGCTGCTGACCTTGAGCCGGGCCGGCATGTTCACCATCGTCGCGGGCGTGCTGCTGGTGCTGGCCTTCCACAACATGCGGTCGCGGGACCGCGGGTGGGCCCTCGCCGCGATGGTCGCCGCCGTCGGAGCCGCGGCGTCGATACCGGAAGTGCGCACCAGGTTCGCGCATTCGTTCAGCAGTGACGACGTCGGCTCCACTTCCCGAATTGATGCCATCCGCGAATTCCCCGACACCATGGCCGGTTACTGGCTCTTCGGAAAAGGGTGGAATCGCCTCGAATTCCGGGACGGAAACTATGCCTTCGTGCTGAACCACGTCTCCAACGCGCCATTGCTGACGATTTACCGCGGCGGCATCTTCACCGGTCTGGCGTTCTTTGCGATCATGCTGATCGGTTGCGTCATGAGCTACCGGGCCATCCGCTCCAATTCATTTCCCTGGGCGGTGTATGGCGGCGTCTTCATCGGATTCTGCGTTGTGGCGCTCCAACTGGACCACCCAGTGGTGGGTATCCCGCCGGCCACGCTCAAATTCTCGATTTTGCTGGCATTCCTGGTGCATATCGACCGAGAACGCCAAGACGAGATAAGGCGGCGACACGCCCAAGCAGATTCACAGCAAATCCCCATTGCTGCTGCACACTGAGTGCGCGTTTGCGCCTCGCGACGCACTTCATAGGTGAAGGGCGGTTGCGTGATGCCCGGGAAGCGCCCCCGCCGATCTGCCCGCTTCTCGAGCGTGGCATCGGCGATCGCCGGCAGCATGGTCTGCGCCCTCATCGCCCTGACGGGCATCCCCGGCGACGCCCCTGAGCGGGTCGCCATAGCCGAGCGGGCCAATGTCGTCTCCCTGCCGACGACGATCGGATTCGCCGACTCCGACATCTACGGCCTGTCGCAGGACGACGTGAACCGGACCCTGGCGCTGATGGCCAACAACCGGGTGAACACCATCAGGTTGATGATTCCGTGGGCCGGGGTCGAGCCGATCCTGGGCCAACTCGACTGGAGTCTGGTCGACAAGACGGTGAATGCCGCTGCCGCCATGAACATGTCGATCATCGCGTTCGTCAACGCCACCCCGCCCTGGGCCATGTCGCAGGGCGGCCTGCCGCTGAGCAGTCGGCCCAAGGACCCCGACGCCTACGGGAATTTCATGACGAAGGTGGCCACCCGCTACAAGGGAAAGATCTCCGCGTACGAGATCTGGAACGAGCCGAACGCGGTGTTCTTCTACAGTCCCGCACCGGATCCCGCCGGCTACACCGATCTGCTGAAGTCGGCCTACCCACGCATCAAGGCCGTCGATCCGGACGCGACGGTGATCGGCGGCGTCGTCGGCGCCGTGGTGGACTTCGGCTCGTGGTCGATCAACCCGGTGCGCTTCATCGCCGGCATGTACGCCGCGGGCGCCAAGGGCAACTTCGACGCGCTGTCGTTCCACCCGTACAACTACAACCTCAAGTTCTCCGACGGCATGCTGATCGCGAATTCACCTGTCCTGCAACTTGTTCAGATGCGTCAGGTGATGATCGACAACGGCGATGACGAGAAGCGGATCTGGGCCACCGAATACGGCGAGCCCACCTCGGTGGTGAACGAGACCACCCAGGCCGCATACCTGAAGGACATCTACACCAAGTGGCAGGAAATGCCGTACACCGGCCCGCTGATGATCTACACCACGCGTGACCGGAAGACCGGAAGCAACCAGGCCGACGCCACCGTCGGGCTCTACCGCAGCGACTGGACCCCGAAGCCGGCAGCGGCCGAGCTGGCCGCCACCATCGCCGCCGGGGTACCGAAATCACCGGAATTCCAGCGCTTTTCGCAGATCACCGATCCGGCACACGGCTCGGTTCTGAGCCCGGTGTTCAAAGCCACCAAGACGGTGTGGGCGCAGGTGCGCACGATCAACACCATCTACGAGATGCCGAGCGGCTACGTGTCGTCGCCGCGTCCCGTTGCCGACATTGCGATGCAGCGCAATTCAGTGCCCGCGAGCATCTTCGCCAATGGCCAGCAGGACTTCACCGGCGGCTCGGCGTTCCGGGTCTGGTGGTCGCCCGAGACCGGCGCCCACTGGGCGTCCAGCGCTTTCGCGCAGGCCTGGAAGCCGCAATTGGGGCTGGCCACCAGCGACGAGCGCTACGTCAACGGCTCCAACCGCGTCGACTTCCAGCACGGATACATGGTCTGGGCACCGTGGGTCGGCGTGAAGGTCTACTACACCTGACGGTCGCCGCGCAGCAGATCGGCCACCGCCCGGTGCGGCAGCCGGTCCTGCCATCGCTGACGGTTGATCTCGTACAGCTGGTTTCCCAGGTCGACCGCGGCCGGCACATCGGTGAGCAGCCGCCGGCACTCGGCGATGAACGCGGCGTCGTCGTCCAGCGGACGCAGCCCGAAGATCGGCCCGAGTGACCCGATGGCCGCGGTGGTGGCCACCGCCGGCAGCCCGATCCGGATGGTGTCGAGCAGCTTGACCCGGACTCCCCCGCCGGTGCTGATGGGTGCGATCAGGGCACGGCAGGTGCCGAGGAACGCCCCGAGGTCGTCGACGAATCCGAGGTCGCGCACCCCGTCGGGGTAGACGGGGTCGGCCGCACCGGGTTTCTTGGCGCCGATGACGCACAGTTCGGCGCCGGGGATCCCGGCCGAAATCCGCGGCCACAGTTCGAGTGCCCGCAGGAACCCCTCCTGGTTGGGTGGCCAGTCCCGGGTGCCCATGAAGACCAGCCGCGGCGGCGACGCCGCGACGTCGACCTGGGTGCCGGGCGGCATCGTGATGTCCATGAACCGGGCGTCGCGGACGCCGTTGTCGCGGTAGTACTCGGCTTCCTCGGCGTCGTACGTGCTGACGGCGTCGGCATCCCGCGCGACGCGCAGTTCGTCGCGGATCAGCCGCGGTTCCTCGATACGACCGAGCGCGCCGCGCGATGCCCGCCAGACCAGCGATTCACTCACGTTGGTGTTGACGACGAGTCGCTTCTTCCCGAAATGCTTGCTGCGGAAGAATGATTCGGCCATGTAGCTGTGCTCGGCGACGAACACGTCGGCATCGCTGCCATCGATGGCGCGGACCAGTTCGTCGGTGTCGAAGCGGACGTGCACCAGGCTGCGACGGCGCCGCAGAGAGTCGATGAGCAGCCGGTGCGGGCGCACGGCCGGCTTGTGGATCCGCGCCAGCGGCAGGCCGCCGGGAATCAGCTCTGCGGTGACCGTGCCGGGCTCGGGCGACAGCGCGATCGCCGAGACCTCGAACGAGTCGGCGGCCAGCTGCATCAGCATCCGGGCGAGCGCGACGTCACCGGTGTGTTCGAGCACCGGGTCTTTCGACAGGATGAACGCGGTCTTAGGTGTGGTCATGATTCCTGGGTCTCCACCTGGCGCGGCCGGTAGACCGCCCACGTGAACCCGGTCAGCATGATCGCGTCGGCGACGGTGGCCGCGATGGCCGCGCCAACCGCGCCCAGCGGGGTCAGCGTCGCGAGGGCGGCGACCATGCCGAGTTTCACCGGCACCAGTCCGACGGCGATGGTGAGACGGAAGACGTCGCGCCGCTGGGTGTACAGGATCACCTGCAACACGAAGATGCAGATGCGCAGCGCGGCGAAACCGCCCATGATCATCATCGTCGTGGCCAGTTGGGCAGGAGCCCCGAAGGCGAACAGGCAGCCACCGATCACCAGGAGCAGCGAGCCGCCGAGCGCCGCCATCCGTAGGATGTTGCGCAGCGGTGGGGCCGCGGAAAGGTCACCACCGCTCTCCCGCAGCGGCTCGTGGTACGTCATGCCGAAGGACTGGCCGGCCGCAGCGACCGCGGCGGCCACCACCCAAGCGAGCTGGTAGTAGCCCGCGGCCTTGGTGTCCACCAGAGTGCCCAGCAGCAGCACGTCGCCGCCGAGATACAGCGTGGTGCCGAGCATTTCGCCGGTGAGCGCCGCGATCAACCGTGGCGGGCCGGGCTGTGCGGGCCGGTGACCGATGGCCAGCTTGGCCCCGACCAGCAGGGCCAGCACATAGGGCGTGCAGTACAGCAGTGACGCGTGGATCAGCGTCGGGTGCGCCGACGTGTACAGGTACACCGCGCCGACGCCGGCACTGGTGAACTGCCTCGCGGTGTCGAGCCGATACACCTTGTCCGGGTGGCCATCTCGCGCTGATCGGCTCTTGACCACATTCATGGCGATCTCGCCGCCGGCCACCATCAGGCCGAAGCCGATGACGTAGTTGACGTCGAACGTCGCCGCGCCGGCGGCGACCAGCCCGACCGCGATGAGGTAGCGCATGGTGCGCTCGCGCAGGAAGTGCTCCTCGGACTCCCGGATGGCCCGGACCGCGAAGGCGTTGTCGACGGTGTTGCCGACGATGCCGTTGAGCACGGTCGCCATGGCATACAGGCCGTATTCGGAGACGCCAAGGCGCTGAACGAGGATCAGGGTCCACAGCAGGCCCACCCCACGGCCGCCATAGATCCAGACCAGGGAGATGAGCGTCTTCGCCACATTGCGAGTGGGCGCTTCGGGGGCAGTCAGGTCACACGCTCACAGACGATCGGGACAGCAGGTCGGTCCACACGCGGCCGAACGCCTCGGCCGTCCGCGGCCCGGAGCAGGCCTCGCGGTAGGCCTCGACGTGCCGGCCGAACTCGGCCAGCCGCTGATCGTCGTCGACGAGGGACACGATGGCCGCGGCCAACGAAGACGCCACCTGTTCGGCGTTCTGGTCGCCGATCCGGACCACGAGGGCCCCGGCGCGCTCGTCCAGTTCGGCCAGCGCGCCGTAGTCGGTGCAGACCACCGGCGTCCGGTACGCCATGGAGTGGGCCACCGAGCCGGATGCGGGGTAGGTCTCGGCGTAGAAATGGCGCTTGCCGTACGGAATCACCACGGCCCGCACCGAATCGAAGAAGGCATCCTCGGCGGGACCGTCGACGGGGCCGACGATCTCCACGCCCGGACCACCGGTCAGTGCCTCGGTTCCGCGACCCGCCACCCGGATCACGATGTCCTCGGGCAACTCCCGCCGGATCCGGGCGATCTGCTCGAAACCCTTGCCCCGGTACACATGCCCGAAGAAACCCACCGCCTTCGGCCGCTCGGTCAGCGGACGCAGCTGCGGCCGTTCGGAGATGATGTGCGGCACGGCGGCGACCGTGGTGTCGGGGTACGTGGCCTTGATGGAATCCGCGCCGATCTGACTCAGCGCGACCATCGTCCGGTCACCATTGACGACACCTTCGACGACCCGCGACAGCGGACGCAGCGGGTAGTGCAGACCATGCATGACGAGCCGGTGCCGCGCCACGAACCGGGTCCGGGCCGGCCACCAGATGCCCTGCGGCGGGTCATGAACCGTCGCCGTCACCGGCACCCCGCGCAACCCGGCGATGGACCAGAACGCCGACACCGCGCCGGCCGCCAGTTCCGCGTGCACCAGCACCCGGCCCGGCTTACCGCCTGCCACCAGATCGGCGACCGCGCGCCGGTGTCCCCGCACCTGGGCCACCGTCTCGGCGCCCGGACCCAGGGTGCGGCGCTGCACGACCTCACCGAACAGTGGCTGTACGGCGTTGACGAAGTTCTCGGCGTAGTCGCCGACCGCCGTCTGGCCTTCGGCCGGCCCGATGTAGACCAGCCGGTACTCGCGTAGATCGACCGGCATCAGCAGAACAAGGGCCGGTACTTCGCGCTGTAGCCCAATGCATCCGGATTACGCTTGGCGAACACTTTGGCGGGGTTTCCGCCCACCACGTCGAGTGGGGCCACATCCTTGACCACGAGCGCCTGCGCGGCGACGACGGCACCGCGGCCGATCAGCGCCGGCAGCACCATGGCCCGGCTGGCGATCCAGACGTAGTCCTCGATGACCGTCGGGATCGGGATGGGCAGAAAGTCCGGGTGGTTGATGTCGTGGCCACCGCCGAGCAGGTGCACATCGCTGGCGATCGTGACGTTGTCGCCGATCCACAGGCCGGCCCGCGCGTCGAGCAGGCAGCGGAACCCGATGGTGGTGCCGTTGCCGATCGTCAGGAATTCGATGTCCAGGATCGTGGTGCCGCGCATGATGGTCGACCACTCACCGATGGTGGCGCCGAACAGCCGCAGGAAGCCCTGGCGGATGGTGTGCGACGGAATGTGCGTGATGAACATGTTGAACAGCAGTTCGCCAATTCGGTTGCGCGCCTTACGGCGAACATCCATGGCCTGCATCTTGTAGTAGGTGACGCGGCCGTCCTCGCCGAGCTCCCACTCCGGCTCCGGTGGCAATTTCAAAGTCGGCGCGGCGGCTTTCTTGCGTGCCACATCTGCCGGGTCTGCCGTTGCCGGCTCGCCAATCACGTTCTTCGCTCCCGTCGTCCCGGATTCTGAGTTAACCACAGCGTTTCGGCCCCGTCAGCGCAGTCGGCCCTGGCGCGTCAGCATCTCCGACCACTTTGCCGCGTAGGCAGCGGCGACGTTCTCCGCAGAGCGTTCCTGGCGCGTCCGGTCGGCGTTCGCCTCGAGCTGCTTGAGCCGGATTTCGTCGTTGAGCAGCGATGCGATGGCTGCCGAGAACCCGGCGGGCAGCGCCTTCGGGTCGTCGGAGTCCATCGGGACGACGACGGCGCCGGTCTCGGTACCGAATTCGGCCAGGGAGCCGTAATCGGTACACACCACCGGGGTGCGGTAGGCCATGGCGTGCGCGGCGACAGAGGACGCGGGGTAGGTCTCGGCATAGAAGTGCCGCTTGCCATAGGGAATCACGACCGCGCGCACCGAATCGAAGAACGCGTCCTCGGCGGCGCCGTCGACGGCACCGACGATCTCGACGCCGGGCTCGGTCGGCAATGCCTCGGTCCCCCGGCCCGCCACCCGGATCACGATGTCGTCCGGCAACTCGCGGCGGATTCGGGCGATCTGCTCAAAACCCTTGCCCCGGTACACATGCCCGAAGAAACCCACAGCCTTCGGCCGCTCGATCACGGGACGGACCTTGGGCCGGTCGCAGACGAGGTAGGGGGCGTACGCCACATCGGTGTTCGGGTACACGTCGCGAATGGACTGGGCGCCGATCTGGCTGAGCGCGAACAGCGTCCGGTCGCCGTTGACCATGCCCTCGAGCATCCGGGACACGGGACGCAACGGGTAGTGCAGGCCGTGCATCACCAGCTTGTGCCGCGCGACGAACCGGGTCCGACCGGGCCACCAGATGCCCTGCGGCGGATCGTGCACCGTCGCCGTCACCGGCACCCCGCGCAGCCCCGCGATGGACCAGAAGGCCGATATCGCCCCGGCCGCCAACTCCGCGTGCACCAGCACTCGGCCGGGCTTACCGCCGGCGACCAGGTCGGCCACCGCACGACGGTGCCCCAGTACTTCCATCGCGCTGTCCGAGCCCGGACCCAGCGTGCGGTGCTCGACCAGCTCACCGACGTGCGGCCGCAGCGCGCGCGTCAGGTTCTCGGCATAGTCGCCGACCGCGGTCTCATGGTCCGCCGGCCCGACATACACCAGGCGGTAGTCCTTCAGCGTGGCGACCGGGGTCGCGTCTGGTGCCATCAGTACCCGGCCAGCTTGTCGACCGCTTCATGCAGCCGCGCGCTGAATGCGTCCTCGGTGAACTGGGAGACGTGGTGCTTGATCTTCTCCTGGTCCCACGTCGCCGACTCGAATCGGTTGAGTGCCTCGCGCACCGAATCTGGTTGCGGCTCATCGAAGTACAGCCCCGTGACACCTTCGTCGATGGTGTCGAGGAAGCCACCGAAGCGCAGTGCGACACTCGGCCGGCCCCATACGCCCGCCTCGATCGGAGTCAGGCCGTAGTCCTCGAAGCTCGACGACATCAGCGCCCGGCAGTTCTTGTAGAGCCAGGCCATCTGACCGTCGGTGAGGTTGTGGAGCATGGTCACATTGTCGGTCTTCATCGACCGCAGGCGCTCGGCTTCCGGCCCGTTGCCGACGACCACCAGCTGCCGGTCGCTGCCCGCGAACGCCCGCACGATGACGTCTACGTTCTTGTAGGGCAGCAGTCGGCACACCACCAGGTAGAAGCTGCCGTCCGGATCGCTCAGATCCACCTTGTCCTCGAGCTCCTCGACGGGCTCGACCGCGTACGACCGCGACATCGCCACGGGCGCGAACATCACCTCGGCGTCGATGTCGTAGGCCTTCTTGACGTAGCCGCTGATCATCGTCGAGATCGCGAGGTACTTGTCGGCGGCGAGGGCCTGCCGGCGGTCCCAGTCCAGCAGGCGCTTCTTGGTGAGCTTGAGACCCAGGGTCTTGAGCGGGTTGGCGTGGTCGCCGAGGTAGGCCTCGGTCTGGTACAGCCAGCGCGCCGGGTTGTAGCAGTAGACGAGCTTCTTGCCGTTGGTGCGGAAACCGTGCGACCAGCCGCTGCAGCTCGCCAGGACGATGTCGGCGTCGATGTACATCGACTCGGCGACGCGTGGATAGATCGGGAGCGCGGCGCGATGGTACTTGCGGGCCAGGCCCACCTTGTTCAGCGCGGACACCCGGATGTCGAGGTCGGCAAACTCCGGATAGGTCAGCTCCGGGTCATACAACATCGTGTAGAGCGGGGCGTCCGGGAACGCTTTGGTCATGGACAGCACAACTTTTTCCGCGCCGCCGAACTGGGTCAGATAGTCGTGGGCGAGGGCCACCTTCGGCCCGTCCACTCCGTCGTACTTGCGCGTCGAATGCACTGTTGAATATCCCCTTGCGCCGATCTGCTGATCGTTTCGCGGTCGTGAAGTCAGCTGCCCGAAAACAGCGGGCACGCATATCGAACCGCAAACTTACGCAAATGACAAGCTAAATGCATCGCGCCTGCGCAGGACCCACTGGCAGCGGTGCTCACGCGCCGGCTCAGCTAAGCGCAAGTCGGTACCGGGAGTCCGCCTTCGACGGCGCGGGTTGCGGGCGGTGGCACATGCTCACCGCCAGCCCCACCAGGCAATTCACGGCCACCGCCGCCGCGCCGGGCGCAACCGGGCTCACGGCCCGCTCAGCAAATACCAGCCGCTGAACGGTGTTCAACGCGAGTTACGGGCGGGACCACCGCGCGGAGTGTATATTTACCTACCAGCAAACTGCTGACCCAGGACGCGCAAGCCGCGGGGGCGGAAAAATCTATGAACGGTGCGCAGATGAGCGGTACACACGTGGACGTCGAGTACAAGGACCTGGACACCCTCTGGCAGGGCTACGACGATTCCGTGCGGAATCTGGCCGAGCGCGAGGGCGTCAAGGCCGTCGCCGAACTCGGTGGCGGCGCCAACCCGATCATCGGCAGCGACGACTGGAGCTTCGCCGATGAACGCGTCGTCATCGACATCTCGGCCACCGAACTGGCCAAGGCCAACAGCCGGGTCCACACGCGTGTCGCCGATCTCTGCAAACCGATCGACAACGAGTTGAACGCCTACGACCTGGTGTTCTCCAAGATGCTCTGCGAGCACCTGCCCGACGCCCGCACGTTCCACGAGAACTGCTTCAAACTTCTTCGCCCAGGCGGACTTTCGGTGCATTTCTTCCCGACCCTGTTCGCGTTCCCGTTCGTGGTGAACCTGCTCATCCCCGAGCAGGCGGCGCGGACCGTCATCAGCAAGCTGCAGCCCGGGCGGTTGCAGAACCCGCACCACGAGAAGTTCCCGGCCTACTACCGCTGGACCACCGGTCCCACGCAGAAGGCCATCAAGCGCTACGAAAGCGTCGGTTTCGAGGTCGAATCCTGGTCCGGCGCCTACGGCCACGGCTACTACCGGGTGCTTCCGCCGCTCGACGCGCTCGAGCGCGCGAAGAGCCGTTTCCTGCTCAAGCACCCGGTCCCGGCACTCACGAGTTTCGCGGCGGTCGTCCTGCGCAAACCGGCGTGACCCGCCGAGCGAGCACCCCAACTTCACAACTTTCTTAGAGAACCGTTAACATCGTCGCCATGACGAGCGTGACCGAGCCAACGGTGGACAAGGCGATCGACATCCACACCACCGCAGGCAAGCTGGAAGACCTGCGTAGGCGTACCGAAGAGACCCTGCACCCCGTCGGCGAGGCCGCGGTGGAGAAGGTCCACCAGAAGGGCAAGCTCACCGCTCGCGAGCGCATCCTGGCGCTGCTGGACGAGGGTTCGTTCGTCGAGCTCGACGCCCTCGCCAAGCATCGCAGCACCAACTTCGGCCTGGGTGACAAGCACCCGCTCGGCGACGGTGTGGTGACCGGCTACGGCACCATCGACGGCCGCGAGGTCTGCATCTTCAGCCAGGACGCCACCGTCTTCGGCGGCAGCCTCGGTGAGGTCTACGGCGAGAAGATCGTCAAGGTCCAGGAGCTGGCCATCAAGACCGGCCGCCCGCTGATCGGCATCAACGACGGCGCCGGCGCCCGCATCCAGGAGGGTGTGGTCTCGCTCGGCCTGTACAGCCGCATCTTCCGGAACAACATCCTGGCCTCGGGTGTCATCCCCCAGATTTCGCTCATCATGGGTGCCGCGGCCGGTGGCCACGTCTACTCCCCCGCGCTCACCGACTTCATCGTCATGGTCGACCAGACCAGCCAGATGTTCATCACCGGCCCGGACGTCATCAAGACCGTCACCGGTGAAGAGGTCACCATGGAGGAGCTGGGTGGCGCCCACACCCACGAGGCCAAGTCCGGCACCGTGCACTACGTCGCCTCCGGCGAGCAGGACGCCCTGGACTACGTCCGTGACCTGCTGAGCTACCTGCCCCCGAACAACTACGCCGAGCCGCCGCGCTTCCCCGCGCCGCCGCACCCCGGCGCCATCGAGGACAACCTCACCGACGAGGACCTCGAACTCGACACGCTGATCCCGGATTCGCCGAACCAGCCGTACGACATGCACGAGGTCATCTCGCGCATCCTCGACGACGACGAGTTCCTCGAGATCCAGCAGGGCTATGCGCAGAACATCGTCATCGGCTTCGGCCGCATCGACGGCCGCCCCGTCGGCATCGTGGCCAACCAGCCGACCCAGTTCGCCGGCTGCCTCGACATCAACGCCTCGGAGAAGGCCGCGCGGTTCATCCGCACCTGCGACGCCTTCAACATCCCGATCATCATGCTGGTGGACGTCCCGGGCTTCCTGCCGGGCACCGAGCAGGAGTACAACGGCATCATCCGCCGCGGCGCCAAGCTGCTGTACGCCTACGGTGAGGCCACCGTCGCCAAGATCACCGTCATCACCCGTAAGGCCTACGGCGGCGCGTACTGCGTCATGGGCTCCAAGGACATGGGTTGCGACGTCAACCTGGCGTGGCCGACGGCCCAGATCGCCGTCATGGGTGCCTCGGGTGCGGTGGGCTTCGTCTACCGCTCCGAGCTCAAGGCCGCCGCGGCGAGCGGCGAGGACGTCGACGCCCTCCGCCTGCAGCTGCAGCAGCAGTACGAGGACACCCTGGTGAACCCGTACGTCGCCGCCGAGCGTGGTTACGTCGACGCGGTCATCCCGCCGTCGCACACCCGCGGCTACATCGCCAACTCGCTGCGCCTGCTGGAGCGCAAGGTCGTCCAGACGCCGCCGAAGAAGCACGGGAACATCCCACTGTGAGTAATGACGTGCAGACTCCCGAAACCGAAGCACCCGCAGAGGCGCCCGTCGCGCCGCTGTTCCAGGTGGTCAAGGGCAACCCGTCCGACGAGGACCTCGCTGCTCTGGTGACGGTGCTGGCGAGCGCCTCCGGCGGCGGTGCCGCCGACAGCGGTGACCGCAACGACTGGGGTCACCCGGTGTCCAAGCTGCGGTACGCGTACACCAGCTGGCAGCTGGTGACCCTGGTGGAGCGTACGTTCATCCGTCGATGAGCGCTTGCGCGAAGAGCATCCGGCACCGATGAGGCTCGTTCTCGGCTCGGCCTCCGCCGGCCGGCTCGGTGTGTTGCGCAAGGCCGGCGTCGAACCGGTCGTGCTGGTGTCCGATGTCGACGAGGACGCGATCATCGCGTCTCTCGCCGACGCCGGCCCCGGTGACGTCGTGCAGGCCCTGGCGACGGCCAAGGCACAGCGGGTCACCGAATTGCTCGACGCCGACCTGTCGTCGGATTGCGTTGTGATCGGCTGTGATTCGATGCTCGAGTTCGACGGCCGGTTGACCGGCAAACCGGGCTCCCCCGAAGTGGCACGCCAGCAATGGCATTCGATGGCCGGCCGCAGTGCGATCCTGCACACCGGCCACTGCGTCCTGCGTCTGACCGACGGTGCCGTCAGGAATCGGGTCAGCGAACTGGGTTCCACCACGGTGCAGTTCGGCGACCCCAGCCCGACGGACCTGGATGCCTACGTCGACACCGGCGAACCCCTCTGGGTCGCAGGTGCTTTCACGCTCGACGGCCTGGGCAGCTGGTTCATCGACGGCATCGACGGCGACCCGTCCAACGTCATCGGGCTCAGCCTGCCGCTGCTGCGCCGGATGCTGGCTCGGCTCGAGGTGTCCGTCGCCGACCTGTGGGCGGCGAACAGTCCCGGATAGATTTCTCCCGAAGCCACCTATCCGCACCGCAATCCGCACCGAATTCCTGGTGACCAACCAGGAAGGACGGCACGGTGCGGCGGATTGCAGTGGTCGGCAGTGGCATATCGGGACTCACCGCGGCGTGGGTGCTCGCGCGCGACGCGGAAGTCACCCTGTTCGAGGCACAACCGCGATGCGGTGGCCACGCCCACACCCACGAGTTGGCCGCTCGCCACGGCAGTAGCGACACCGTCGGCGTCGACTCCGGCTTCATCGTGCACAACGACCGGACCTACCCGACCCTGCTCCGACTGTTCGCCGAACTCGGCGTCCGGACACAAGAATCCGACATGTCGATGTCGGTCTGCTGCGAAGGGTGCGGCCTGGAGTACGCCGGGGCGAAAGGGCTGTCAGGTCTCTTCGCCGCTCCGGGTTCGTTGTTCTCCCCGCGTTATCTGCGCCTGCTCACCGAGGTCACGCGCTTCCACCGGCTCGCCCGGGCGGAACTCGCGCGCGGCGTGGAGGACGGTCGAACCCTCGGCGAATTCCTCGGCGCGGCAGGCTTTTCCAGCTACTTCGTCACGCACTTCATGGTGCCACTGGTCGCTGCGGTCTGGTCGTGCCCGCCGGACGTCGCTCTCGACTATCCCGTCGGTTATCTGCTGGCCTTCCTCGACCACCACGGGATGCTGACGGTGTTCGGTTCGCCGACCTGGCGGACGGTGACGGGCGGCTCCGCGCGATACGTCGAGGCGATCACCGCGCGGTTGCCGTCGGTGCGCCTCGGGGTGCCCGTGCGTACCGTCAGCCGCAACCCGGACGGGGTGACGGTCCGTGACGATGCGGATCGGGTCGAACAGTTCGACGCGGCGGTGCTCGCGACGCATCCGAATCAGGCCCTGTCGATCCTGGACCAGCCGACGGCGAACGAGATCGGGACTCTCGGCGCGTTGCGGTACTCGATCAATCAGACTGCGCTGCATACCGATACGTCGCTGCTGCCACGGCGTCCCGGCGCCCGCGCGTCGTGGAACTACCGGATGCCGGCCTGCGACGTGACCGCAGACCAGGTCCTGGTCAGCTACGACCTGACCCGCCTACAGCGACTCGACGGAATCACCGACCGCCGCTTCGTGGTGACGCTGGGCGGCGCCGGTCGGGTCGACCCCGACCAGGTCATCGCCACCATGCTCTATGACCATCCGCAGTACTCCCCCGAGTTCCGCGCGGCGCAACAGCGCCTGCACACACTCGGCGATCACCGGCTGGCGTTCGCCGGCGCCTACCACGGCTGGGGTTTTCACGAGGACGGTGCGGTGTCCGGCGTCGTTGCGGCGCAACGACTCGGCGGCAGGTGGAGTGGTCCGGTGCCACCGCTGCGCCATCCGGCGGGGAATGTGGCATGAGCCCACCACAGATCGTGCGAACCCGCATCCACCATGCTCGCGCCGTACCGGTGCGCCATGCATTCACCTACCGCAGCTACAGCTGGCTGGTCGACCTCGACACGCTACCCACGTACCCCCGCCTGCTGCGTCCGCTGGCCGGGTTCCACGCCGCTGACCACGTCGGCGATCCGCACCAGACGCTGCGCGAGAACGTCGACTCCTATCTCGGCGAACACGGAATCGACCTCGGCGGCGGCCACATCCGAATGTTGGCCAACGCCAGAGTGTTCGGCTTCGTGTTCAATCCACTCACGCTCTACTGGTGCCACGACGCCGGCGGCGCACTGGTCTGTGCCATCGCCGAGGTACACAACACCTATGGAGAGCGGCACCGCTACCTGCTGCGCGCCGATCATCGCGGCGAGGTGACGGTGCCGAAGGCGTTCTACGTCTCGCCGTTCAACCCGGTCAGCGGCCGATACGTGCTGCGCGTTCCCGAGCCGACCCGGGACGTGCTCTCCGTGGCGATCACCCTGCTCGATCCGTCCGGCGGGCTCGTCCTGACCGCCACCTGGACCGGGTCGATTCATCCTGCGCACCCCACAACCGTTTTGGCCACCGCACTGGCAGCGCCGTTGGCGCCGCTGCTGGTCGCAGCACGCATCCGCTGGCAGGGTGTGCGCCTCTGGGCGCGCGGACTGCCACTGCACCCCCGCCCCCAGGAGGCCGCCTCATGACGAACCAACTACACGACGGTGCCGCATACGATCCGTTCCTACCGGCCAGGTGGGCCGAAATCGCCGAGGTGCCAGGCGGTCTGCGCACCAGACTCGGCACCCCGGTCGCCCGTGCGTTGTTCCGGGCCGCGGTACGGGATCTGCCGCTGCGGGTCGAGTATCCGGACGGCACCGTGCTGGGCGCGGCCGGTGCGGCTGACCCGACCGCACCGCGAATGTTGTTGCACCGTCCCGATGATTTCTTCGGCCGGATCGCGGGCAGCGGTCTGATCGGCTTCGGCGAGGCATACATGGTCGGCGACTGGTCGGCGCCCGAGCTCACCGCCGTACTGACCGCCCTGGCGTCCCGCATCGACACCGCCGTGCCGGCCATGTTGCAGGGACTGCGCTCGGTCGTGCTGCCGCGGACACCGCGCAACCAGCGCGGGGCGCGGGCGGACACCCAAGCGAACATCGCGCATCACTACGACCTGTCGAACGAGTTCTTCAGCATGTTCCTCGATCCGACGCTGACCTACTCGTGCGCGCTGTTCGACACCCTCGACCCACCACCGGCCTGGCCCGACCTGGCGGCCGCACAGCACCGCAAGATCGACCGGCTGCTGGATGCCACGGGCGTCGGCTTCGGCACACGCCTGCTGGAAATCGGCACCGGCTGGGGCGAACTGGCGATCCGGGCGGCACAGCGCGGAGCGCTCGTACACACCGTGACACTGTCGCGCGAGCAGCAGCTGCTGGCCCGCGAGCGCATCACCGCCGCAGGGCTGTCGGACCGCATCACCGTCGAGCTGTGCGATTACCGGGACGTCACCGGTACGTACGACGCGATCATCTCCATCGAGATGATCGAGGCCGTCGGGTATCGCTACCTACCTGCCTATCTGCGCACGCTCGACAGCCTGCTCGAGGCCGGCGGGCGCATCGGCGTGCAGCTGATCACCATGCCGCACAAGCGCATGCTCGCGTCCCGCGACACCTACACCTGGGTGCACAAGTACATCTTCCCGGGCGGGTTCCTGCCGTCGGTCAAACTCATCGAACGCTCCATCGCAGCGCACACGGAACTCCGGATCACCGACCGCCACTCATTCGGGCCGCATTATGCCCACACCCTCAGACTGTGGCTGCAGCGATTCACCGCCAACAGCGCCGGTGCCGACGCACTGGGATTCGACCGAGTTTTCCGGCGGATGTGGCGCTTCTATCTCGCCTACTCCGAAGCCGGCTTCGCGTCGGGCTACCTGGACCTGCATCAACTGGTGCTCCGCCCGAAGGCACGAGCGTGAGCACGGCATCCGGATCCGACGGGTTACGCCAGACGGACACGGTTCGCGCGCGCTCGTGCGACGATTCCCGAATGGAGGGCGAGGCGGACCGCGCAACACTCCTGGCGGCGATCGCGGACGGCGACGCTGGGGCTTTCACCGAGTTCTACGACCTGACCTCGGCCCGGGTGTACGGCTTGGCCTATCGCGTCGTGCGCAACAAGACACTGGCCGAGGACGTGGTGCAGGAGGTGTTCCTGCAGGTGTGGTCGGCGGCAGCACGGCAATACGACCCGGCGCTGGCCAGCCCCATCGGCTGGCTGCTGACGCTGACCCACCGGCGAAGCGTCGACCGGGTGCGCTCCGAGCAGTCGGCCGCGGACCGCAACCACGCCTACGGCGCCTCGAACCTCGGCCGCGAACACGACACCGTCGTCGACCAGGTGGGCCAACGACTCGATGAGCAGGAAGTCACCGAGTGCCTCGACGGATTGACCGCCATCCAGCGCGAAGCCATCGGCCTGGCGTACTACAGCGGCCACACCTACCGGGAGGTCGCCGAGCGCCTCGACGTCACGCTCCCCACCATCAAGGCGCGTATCCGGGACGGCCTGATCCGCCTGAAGAACTGCTTGGGGGTGGGCACCGATGCCTGACAGCTACACCGACGACGAACAGCAATTACTCGATCTGGCATACGTATACGCGCTCGACGCGGTGTCCGAAGCCGAACGTTCGGACATCGCCGGCCGCCTCGGCGTTGCCGCGCCGCACACCGCGCAGGAATTCGCCCGCATCGTCGGCGACACCCAGGAAACGATGGCCATCGTGACCGCGAGCGACGCCATGGCGCCGCCCGCCGAACTCCGCGTGCGCATCCTGCAGGCCATCGGTATCCAGTCGGCAGGCGACAGTTCAGATGAACTGGCACTCAGGCGCATTCGGCGACGGCGATTGATCGTCCGCGTGGTGGCAGCCGCCGCGGCGGTCTGCGCGATCGTCATCGGCACGACTGTGGTCGCCGAGCGATTCACGAATCACCCGGCGCAACAGACGGTTTCGCAGGTTCTGGCCAACCCCGACATCCGCACGTACTCCGCTGCGGTCGCCGGCGGCACCATCACGCTCAGCGCCTCACAACAGGCGAACGCCGTCGTCGTGGCCATGTCCGATGTGCCTGCGCCACCGACAGGCCACGTCTATCAGATGTGGTTCATCCCGGCGTCCGGGGCGCCGCGGTCCGCCGGGACGATGAGCGCCGACACCATGCCGCCTCCCGGCGGCGAGGTGATACCGGCGCTGAACTCGGCCGCCAAGGTGGCTGTGACCGTCGAGCCCGGGACCGGGTCGAGCCAACCGACGAGCACCCCGGTGGTCGTCGTCTCTCTCACCTGATGACGACCGCCGGGGCGTTCTTCGACCAGCTGCTCGACCGCACCGTCGTGCTCGGGTATTCGCGGGTGGGTTTGGCTGTACGGCAACGGTTCTGGCCGGCACCCGACTTCTCCGCCGACGCACCTGCCGGCGGCACCGTGATGGTCACCGGCGCGAATTCGGGCATCGGCAAGGCCATCGCCGGGCAGCTCGCCGAACTCGGTGCGACGGTCCTGCTGACGGTGCGCGACCGGGACCGCGGCGAGGCGGCGCGGCACGACGTGCTCGCCGCCGCGCCCGGCGCCGACGTGGCCGTCGAGGTGTGCGACGTGTCGAACCTGGCCGCGGTCCGCTCGTTCGCCGCGGACCTGCTGACACGGCGCCCACGACTGGACGCCGTCATCCACAACGCTGGAGTCATGCCGGAGCACCGCACCGAAAGCGCGGAAGGACATGAACTTTCGCTCGCCACCCACGTTCTGGGCCCGCTGCTGCTGACCGAGCTGCTGCTGCCCGCTCTCACCGCCGCGCCCGACCCACGGGTGGTGCTGATGTCCTCGGGTGGCATGTACTCCCAGCCGCTTCCGGTCGACGACATCGAATACCGGCGTGGGCAGTACCGCGGTGCCACGGCCTACGCTCGCAGCAAACGCATCCAGGTGGCGTTGACTCCGCTGCTGGCGCGGCGTTGGTCCGGCATGATGGTGGCCGCCATGCATCCCGGCTGGGCCGATACCCCGGGGGTCGCGCAGTCACTGCCCGGATTCCGCCGCGTGACGCGCCCGATCCTGCGGACGTCCGAGCAGGCCGCCGACACCGCGGTCTGGTTGACCGCAACCAAACCGACCCCGGTCTCCGGACAGTTCTGGCACGACCGACGGATCCGGCCCGCGCACTACCTGCCCACCACCCACTACACCGACACGGAGCTGGAACAGGTGTGGCAGTACTGCACGGCCGCCGTCGGTTTGTGAGGGCTTGTCGCGCAGTCAGATTCGGGCGAGTTCGCGGCGAAGGCCGCGCGCCCCGTCGTCGAGCAGATGCGTCACCGCGAGCCGGAGCAGGGGCTCGAGCCACCGCAGCCAGCCCTGGAACGCAAACCTGATCCGGTAGGTGACCTGAGTGCCGTCCGCGTGCGGGCTCACCGTGATGGTGTCCCGCGCGATCAGGTGCGGATTGACCCCGCGCAGCTCGATCGACTGCCCCGGCGTCAGGCTGGTCACTTCGTAGGTGATCTCCGAGGTACGGCCGGCGAAGCGGGACGTGTTCGCGTAACGGGTACCCACGCCGCCGTCGCCGCCGATCCGTACGGTGCGCACGGTGCCGGGGTCCCACTGCTGCGTGGTGGTGAAGTCGGCCAGGTAGGCGAATACGGCGTCCGCGGGCGCGGCCACCACCACCTGTCGCTGCGCGTCGATCACCGGGCCGCCCTCACGAGGTCTCCTCGAGATGACCCAATTGGTGGCGCAGGCACTGTTCCAGGTCGGGGCGCCGGAACCGGTGCCCGGCCTCGATGAGCCGGGCGGGGACCACCCGCTGACTCGCCATGGCCAGCTCACGGGCGCCTTGACCGCCGAGCAGTAGCGCCGGCCCCACGGCCGGGACGGGCAGCACCGCCGGACGGTGCAGCACCGCGGCCAGCGATCGGGTGTAGTCGATGTTTCGGACCGGTTGTGGCGCAACCGCATTCACCGGGCCGGACAATCCCGCATCGACCAGCGCGCGGTGATACACATCGATGAGGTCCTCGATGTCGATCCAGGACAGCCACTGCCGCCCGTCCCCCAGCGGGCCACCGAGCCCGGCCGCGAACAGGGGCCGCATGAGCTGCAGCGTGCCGCCGCGCGGCGTCTGCACGATCCCGGTCCGGACAGTCACCACCCGCAATCCGGCGGCGGCCGCCGGTGCCGTCGCCGCTTCCCACTCGGCGACGACATCGGCCAGGAACCCGTCGCCCCGCTGCGCCGACTCGTCGAGTTCCTCGTCGGCCCGGTCATGTCCGTACCGGCCGATCGCCGACGCGCTGACGAAGACGGCGGGCCCGTCCGCCGCCCGTACGGCACACTCGGCCAGCCGGCGCGTCGGCTCGATCCGGCTGTCGCGCACCGCTTTCTTGTGCGAGTCGGTGAACCGTCCGGCGATCGATGCACCGGCGAGGTGCACCACGGCATCGATGCCGTCGAGCAGGCCGGCGGCGGGCGACTCGGGATCCCAGCGGCGTTCGGTGTCGTCACGGGGTTCGCGGCGCACCAGCCGGACCACCCGGTAACCGCCCGTCGACAAGAACGCCGTCAGCGCGCTGCCGATCGATCCCGACGCCCCGGTCACCGCCACCGAGCCGGGCCGCTCGCCCAGCCCGCGTGCCCATTGGTGCGCGGTCAGATCGTCGCGCAACTGGCGGTGCCGGTAGCGGAACGTCTGCCGCAGCAGCGGCCCCGGCACCGGCGCATCGACGCGATCGGTGACCCGTGTGCGGCGGTCGTCGACGGCGTCGAAGAGGTGTTCATGCCGCCAGTGCCCGACCAAACCCGTTGGCAGCGAACGCAAGCCGTCGCGAACCAATTCGTCGACGAACCGTGCGGGCGGCGCGTAGTCGGCGGAATTGTGTTGCGCGCTCCAGCGCAAGCCACCGGGCAGGGCGAGTACGGCGCGGCCGTCAGCCAGCGACGCCGCTTCCGCGACCACACTCATCGGCTGCCACGGCGGCAGCAACCGGTGGATGGCCCCCGGCCGCGCATGCCAGGCGAACACCTCGTCGCGCGGCGCGTCGACGACACTGCTGTACTCGATTCCCATGAAACCTCCGACTCGAATCGGCCTCTCGTGGGATTCGGAGCCAACCGCCCGGCGGATGGGTCCGGTCAGTTGACGGGCTTGTAGCTGAACGACACCTTGCCGTCGGCGACATCGGTGACCGTCAGGGTGTAGTCACGGCTCTGCCCGCCGACGACGGCGGTGCATCGCTGGGTCGCGCCGACCTTGCTGTCCACATCTCCGGCGCACTTGACCGCCCCCGCACCCTGGCCCAGTTGCGCCGCAAGGGAACTCTCCGCAACGGACTTCTCCAGCACGGGTGTGAGCCCGTAATTCATTGCGAGCCCGGATACTTCGCTCACCAGCGCGGTACGCCGGCTCGTGAACCCGTCGTCGACGATGTCGCAGAACGCGACCGCACCCTGCTTGCCCTCCAGCCCCGACAGGCATGTCACGGAGTCCGGCGCGGCCTTGCGCGCCCGGGTCACCATGTCCGCCACGGCCGCCTCCAACTGCGTCTTGGAGACCGCCGGGGTCATCGAATAGCTGACCTTGCCGTCGTTGACCCCGGACACCGTGACGGTCGGCTGGATGCCGTAGGCGGGCGACATCGTCACGTCGCAGCGCGTGCTCTGCCCGACCCGGGCGATGAGCCCGCGCTCGCAGATCACCGCCTGCGGCGGCTGGCTCGTGAACGCGTCGTGGATCGCCCGCTCGAGCGACGCCTTGTCCACCATCGGCAGCTGTGCCGACGGTTTGGCCTGCACGGCTTCCTGTTCCGGACGGGTGAGGGTGAAGATCAGCGCCGTCAACCCGGTCACCACCAGCCCGGCGATGACGACCAGTGCCAAGATGCGCGCCCTCATACCGCCATTCTGCCTGGGCTACATCAGGTCATTTGCGGGCACGTCATTTCGGTGCTCGCGGTACCACGCGACGGTGCGCGCCAGGCCATCGTCCAGGGCCACCTGCGGCGACCAGCCCAGCGCCCGCATCTTCGAGATGTCCGGGCACCGGCGCGGGGTGCCGCCGGCCTGCAGCTCGCCGGGCTTGATCTCGAGTTCGACGCCGACAGCCCGGCCGATCCGCGTCGCCAGCTCCCGGACGCTGAGTTCCTCGTCGCTGCCGATGTGGTAGACCTCGCGGTGCCCGCCCTTCTCGTACATCGTCAAGATGCCCTGGACGATGTCGTCGACGTAGCAGAACGAGCGCGTCTCGCTGCCGTCACCCTGGATCGGGAAGGTCGGGTCACCGGCCTCCTCGCAGCCCAGCGCCCGCAGGATGAACTGCGGCTCGACGTGCTTCCACCCCATGTTGGGCCCGAACACGTTGTGCGGCCGGAAAACCTGCACCTGCCGGTAGTGGTCCTGCCCGTAGTTGAAGGCGATCAACTCGCTGACGATCTTGCCGCCGCCGTACGAGTACCGGGGGTTGAGGCTGTCCGGCAGCATCAACGGGATGGTCTCGGGCGTCGGGATGATCGCGGGCGTCTGGTAGACCTCGGCGGTCGAGGCGACGATGAGGTCGGGTACCCCCGCCGCGCGGCCGGCGTTGGTCACGGCGAGCGCGCCGCGCAGGCCGACGTCGAGCACCAGCTCCGGTTGCTTGTAGAAGTTCTCGGTGCCGTTGATGGCGGCCAGGTGCATGACCACCTCGGCGCCGGCGAATGCCTTCTCGAGGGCGTCCTGATCACGGACGTCACACGTGAAAAGCTCGACGTCCGAAGCGACTTCGGCGAATCGACTGGCATCACCGCGGACCATGGAGTCCACCACCGCGACCTGCCAGCCGTCCCGGACCAGCCGCTTGACCAGGTAGGCACCGATGAATCCGCCACCGCCGGTAACCACGACCCGCTTAGACACGCTCGACGACCTTTCCGCTGCGGCCCACCGCGAAGTAGTTGTCGCCGAGTTCGGTGGCCGGCAGGTGGCTGTAGTGGTTCCAGTAGTCGAAGACGAAACCGTCGGGGCTGATGAACTCGCTGATGGTGCGCGGCGAGATGGTGCCGAGCGACGGGTGGTTGTTGCCGAGGACGACGACGTCCGCGCCACTCACCGCGTCACCGAACCGGTTGTAGACCTTGTGACCCGGGAACGCTTCGGCCAGCACGTCATTCGGCGTCACCGGGTCGTAGACGCCGATCTCGGCGTCCGGATGCGCGGCCTTCAGTTCGTTGAACACCTTGATGGACATCGAGCCGCGCAGGTCGCTGGTCTCGGGCTGGCCCTTGAACGCCATGCCGAGCAGGTTGATTCGCAGCGACCCTTCGGCGCCCAGCTTCCGGCGCGCGATCTCGCTGCTGATGAAGCGCACCGTCTCGGCGGGCTGGCGCTCGTTGACCAGACGGCCGGCCGCCGTGATGTCCAGCGTGACGCCGCGCTCGCGCACACTCTCCATGAGGATGTGCGGGTCCTTCTCCAGGCACGGCCCACCCACCAGACCCGGCAGCGGGATATTGGTGCGGTTGTATCCGAGTTTGCCCGCGGAGATCACCTCGTAGGCGCTGACGCCGAATGCGTCGCAAATCCGGGCGACTTCGTTGGCAAACGCGAACTGAACATCGCGGAACGTGTTGCTGACCAATTTGATGATCTCGGCGGTCTCGATATCGGAGACCAGCACGATCGAACTGGTGAGCTTGCGGAATACCGCGGCGGCCCGGTCGGCGACCGCGGGGTCGTCGGCGCCGACAATCTGCGGCAGCTCGCGCAATTCCTGCAGCGCCTTGCCTTCCAGGGTGCGCTCGGGGCACATCGCGATGTCGAAGCTCTTGCCGCTGGCGGCCAGCATCGGCGCCACCACGTCGCGGGTGGTGCCGACCTTGACCGTCGAACGCAGGATGACCAGCGCGCCATCCTGCATGTTCCCGGCGATGTCACGGGCCGCGGCCTCGATCATGTCGACGCGCGCCACCCCGTCCGGCGACAACGGGGTACCGACGGTGATGATGTACGTGTCGCACGAGAAGCTGTCGTCAAACGCGGTGACGGCCTTCAGTTTCCCGAATCGGGTCACGCCCTCGAGCGCGTCGGGCAGGCCGGTCTCGGTGAAATGCGGCAAACCCTGATTGGTCATATCGACCAATTCCTGGCGGGTCTCGATTCCGATTACGGAGTTCCCGGCTTCGGCCAGCACGGTGGCCAGCGTCAGGCCCACATATCCGAGGCCGATGATTCCGACGTCGTATTTCTCTGGCAAATCCTCAATCCCTCCGGTCAGCCCTGTGGGAGACGGCTGATTTCATACCGCAGCGGCTGTCTCGCAAACAAGTTTCGACCTTACGGGTCTGCGGCGCATTTTGGGCCTAGGTACGCTCACTGTGTGCCGCTGCCCGCAGATCCACATCCCGCTTTCGCCACCTATGCGCATCCCGATCGCCTGGTCACCGCCGACTGGCTGTCAGGCAACATCGGACGCCCCGGTTTGGCCATCGTCGAATCGGACGAAGACGTCCTGCTGTACGACACCGGCCACATCCCCGGCGCGGTGAAGATCGACTGGCATACCGACCTCAATGACCCGCATGTCCGCGATTACATCGACGGTGCGCAGTTCGCCGCGCTGATGGATCGCAAGGGCATCAGCCGGGACGACACCGTGGTCATCTACGGCGACAAGAGCAACTGGTGGGCGGCCTACGCGCTGTGGGTGTTCACCCTCTTCGGGCACCCGGATGTGCGCCTGCTCGACGGTGGCCGCGATCTGTGGATCACCAACGGCCGGGACACCAACCTGGACGTCCCGAGCAAGCAGACCACGGGGTACCCCGTGGTCGAGCGCAACGACGCTCCGATCCGTGCCTTCAAGAACGACGTCCTCGAGATCCTCGGCAAAGAGCCGCTGATCGACGTCCGCTCGCCGCAGGAGTACACCGGCGAGCGCACCCACATGCCCGACTATCCGGAGGAGGGTGCGCTGCGCGGCGGTCACATCCCCACCGCGCGGTCGATCCCGTGGGCAAAGGCCGTCGACGACAGCGGCCGCTTCCGCAGCCGCGCCGAGCTCGACGAGCTGTACGGCTTCATCTCCCCCGACGACAAGGCCGTCGCCTACTGCCGCATCGGCGAGCGCTCGAGCCACACCTGGTTCGTGCTGACGCACCTGATCGGCCTGCCCGCCGTCCGCAACTACGACGGTTCCTGGACCGAGTGGGGCAACGCGGTGCGGGTCCCCGTGGCCGTTGGTGAGGAACCGGGGTCGGCACCGGGCTCCGCATGACCGTCCCCGGCCCCATGCCTGCAGCCCTGGCCGAGGTGGTGTCGGATTTCGCCGACGTCCAGGGACAGGACAAGCTGGCGCTGCTGCTGGAGTTCGCGGGCGAACTCCCGCCGCTGCCGGCGACGCTCGAAGAAGCCGCGATGGAGCCGGTGCCGGAGTGCCAGTCGCCGTTGTTCCTGCACGTCGACGCCGAGGATCCCGAGCACGTGCGGCTGTACTTCAGTGCGCCGGCCGAAGCACCGACGACGCGTGGCTTCGCGGCCATCCTCGCGGCCGGTCTGGACGGGCTGCCGGCGTCCGAAATCCTGGCGGTGCCCGACGACTTCTACGCGGACCTGGGTTTGGCCAAGCTGATCAGCCCGCTGCGACTGCGTGGCATGTCGGCGATGCTGACGCGCATCAAGCGCCGCCTGCGTGACGATCAAGCGGCGAGGTACGAGCCGCGTTGAGGAACGCGGCAAATCAGACACCGCCTGCGGGAAGCGGCGTAGGCAACCGGGCCGCGGCTCAGAAGAACGGCAGCTTGAACTTGCCGCTGTAGTGCAGCGCGTCCGGGTTCCGCTGACCGATGATCTTGCCGGGCACGCCGCCGACGATGCCGAACGGCGGCACCTCCTTGTTCACGACGGTGTGCGCGGCCACCACGGCGCCCCGGCCGAGCAGCGACGGCAGGACGATCGCGCGGGTCGCGATCCACACGTGGTCGTCGATCACGATGGGGTCGGGCGGGTTCGGCGCCGGCACGAAGTTCGGGTGATTGATGTCGTGTCCGCCGGCGATGATGTGCGTATCGCTGGCGATGACGACGTCGTTGCCGATCGCGATGCCCGCGCGCGCGTCGAGAACGCACCGGAAGCCGATCGAGACGCGGTCACCGATCACCAGGTAGGGAATGGACCAGACGCTGGTGCCGCGGTTGATCGCGGAGCCCTTGCCGATCTTCGCGCCGAACAGCCGGAGGTAGCCCAGCCGGATGAAGTGGAACGGGATGTGGGTGACGACCGAGCTGTAGAACAGTGCGGCGTAGGTGTCCCGAATCCGGTGCCACAGCGTCTCCCCGGGCAGTTCGTGCTTGAGGATGTTGCCGTCGTCGTCGGTGACCCATTGCATCTTCGGTGGGATGCGGACGTTCGGGTTGACCGCCCGCTTGCGTGCGATCAATTCCGGGTCTGATGCCTGCGGCTCGACGAACAACGGTGTCCCCTTACTCGCGGCTCCCTGGCGGGACCGGTGCCGCATCAGTATTACGCAAGCGGTCGGACGCGGCAGAAAGTGCCGGTGAAACCGGCTGATTCGGTGATTTCTAAGAAAATCTCCTGACGACCCGCTACCCGAATCGGGGATCCACCTGTATTGGCCTTACACTGCACCCGATACATTCTTAAAGACATTTCTTAGAGAACCGCCGTCAGGAGGCACTGTGGCCAACCACGCCAGTTCCAAGATCTCCAAGGTGCTAGTCGCCAACCGTGGAGAGATTGCCGTCCGGGTCATCCGGGCTGCCAAGGACGCCGGACTGGCCAGCGTCGCCGTTTACGCCGAGCCGGACGCCGATGCACCGCACGTGCGGCTCGCCGACGAGGCCTTCGCGCTGGGCGGCCAGACTTCCGCCGAGTCCTACCTTGTCTTCGACAAGATCCTGGACGCCGCTGCCAAGTCGGGCGCCAACGCCATCCACCCGGGCTACGGCTTCCTTTCCGAGAACGCCGACTTCGCCCAGGCCGTCCTCGACGCCGGCCTGATCTGGATCGGACCCAGCCCGCAGTCCATCCGCGACCTGGGTGACAAGGTCACCGCGCGCCACATCGCGGCCAAGGCCAACGCGCCGCTGGTGCCGGGTACCCCGGACCCGGTCAAGGACGCCGACGAAATCCTGGCGTTCGCCAAGGAGTTCGGCCTGCCGATCGCCATCAAGGCCGCCTTCGGCGGTGGTGGCCGCGGCATGAAGGTCGCCCGCACCATCGAAGAGATCCCCGAGCTGTTCGACTCGGCCACCCGGGAGGCCGTCGCCGCCTTCGGTCGGGGCGAGTGCTTCGTCGAGCGCTACCTGGACAAGCCGCGCCACGTCGAGGCTCAGGTCATCGCCGACACGCACGGCAATGTCGTCGTCGCCGGTACCCGCGACTGCTCGCTGCAGCGCCGCTTCCAGAAGCTCGTCGAGGAGGCCCCCGCGCCGTTCCTGACCGACGCGCAGCGCAAGGAAATCCACGAGTCCGCCAAGCGCATCTGCAAGGAAGCCGGCTACTACGGCGCGGGCACCGTCGAGTACCTGGTCGGCCAGGACGGCCTGATCAGCTTCCTCGAGGTCAACACCCGTCTGCAGGTGGAACACCCCGTCACCGAGGAAACCTCGGGCATCGACCTGGTGCTGCAGCAGTTCAAGATCGCCAACGGCGAGGCCCTGGACATCACCGAGGACCCGACCCCGCGTGGCCACTCGTTCGAGTTCCGGATCAACGGTGAGGACGCCGGTCGCGGCTTCCTGCCCGCCCCCGGCCCCGTCTCGAAGTTCGAGGCCCCGACCGGCCCCGGCGTCCGCATGGACTCGGGTGTCGAGAGCGGCTCGGTCATCGGCGGCCAGTTCGACTCGATGCTGGCCAAGCTGATCGTCACCGGCGCCACCCGCGACGAGGCCCTGGCCCGCTCGCGTCGTGCGCTGGCCGAGTTCAACGTCGAGGGTCTGGCCACGGTCATCCCGTTCCACCGCGCCGTGGTCTCCGACGCCGCTTTCATCGGTGACGGCGACAAGTTCGACGTGCACACCCGCTGGATCGAGACCGAGTGGAACAACACGGTCGAGCCGTTCACCGGTGGCGAGCCGCTGGACGACGAAGAGGCCACCCCACGGCAGAAGGTCGTCGTCGAGGTCGGTGGCCGTCGCGTCGAGGTGTCGCTGCCCGGCGATCTGGCCATCGGCGGTGGCGGCGGTGGTGCTGCCACCGGCGCGATCAAGAAGAAGCCGAAACCGCGTAAGCGTGGCGCTGCCGGCGGCAAGGCCGCCTCGGGTGACTCGGTGACCGCACCGATGCAGGGCACCGTCGTCAAGGTCGCCGTCGAGGAGGGCCAGCAGGTCTCCGCGGGCGACCTGATCGTGGTGCTCGAGGCCATGAAGATGGAGAACCCGGTGACCGCGCACAAGGACGGCACCGTGACCGGCCTGTCGGTCGAGGCCGGCGCCGCCATCACGCAGGGCACCGTCATCGCCGAGCTGAAGGACTAGTTCTTTCTGTCCGCCGAGTGGCCAGTCAGCTGGCCACTCGGCGGATTTTTTTACTCATGGAAGCCATCGAGATCAACGCAGGCAACTGGTATCTGCGTGCCCTGCGCGCCGATGACCGGATGGACGACCGGCCGTCCTTGGCCGATCTGGGTGAGTACTCCCCCGATCACGTGGAAACCCGCACGGCGCAATGGGAATCCGACACGTTGTACTCGTGGGCAGTGTGCGAGCCGACGACCGGCGAGCTGCTGGCCGAGATCACCCTGGACCCCGCCACGCGGGAGATTTCGGTGCGGACCCGGGCCGGGTTCGACGAGGCCGCGGCGACGGGGGTCGAATCGGTGCGCCGTTTCGCCGCCGCGATGTTGGATTAGAAGAGCAGCACCGGCAGGCTCATCGTCAGCACGATGGACATGAGCAAGAGCAGGAACCAGCCGGCGCCCTGCCAGGCCCACCACACCTGGTCGCCCCGCCAGGCCCGATAGGTCCGGACGAAGGCCCACACCCCGCTGCCGAACAGGAACAGCGGGCCGGCCAGCGCCAGCACGGTGCGGTACGGCATGCTGCACGCCGCCGTGTCGTAACCACTGCAGTGCCGGACCCACACGGCCGCCAGCACCATGAACCCCACGCCGAGGCTGCCCATCACCAGGCCGAATCGCGCGGCCTGATGCACGCTGGGATCGTCGTCGCGGAAGCGATCGGTTGTCGGGCTGAGCATGAATATCACCGCCAAACCCCAGTATGCGCCCGGTTGACGCTAGGGCGCCAGTCCGTCCTCGGCGATCGTCTTGATCGCAGCGAGGCGCCGATCCCATTGTCTGCCAAGGGTTTCCAGCTCGTTGCCCAACGCGCTGAGCTTGGCCCCCAGCGCGCGGTAGCGAATCTCCCGGCCGACTTTGACGGGCTCGACCAGCCCCGCGTCGGCCAGCACCGACAGATGCTTGGCGATGGCCTGCCGGCTCACCGGTAATCGGCCGGCCAGGGCGCTCGCCGACAGGTCATCGGTTCCCAGCTCGGTCAGGATGCGCCATCGGGTCTCGTCGGCGAGCACCGCCAGCACTGCCGGCATCCGAGTGTCGGTCACACCGACGCCTGCAGGTACACCACCAGGTCGTCGAGTTCGGCGGTCCAGCCGCCGCTGTTCTCGGCATGCGCGGTCTGCGGGTCCGCCAGGTTCTCGAAGCCCGTCTCGCGCAGGTCGAGCCGGGTGCCGCCGTCGATCTCGGTGAGGTCGAAGCGCACGACGGTCGAATTCTGCGGGGTCGGGTCGGCATCGGTTTCGCGGTGCGCCCACCGATAGACCAGCGTGTGCGGCGCCTCGGCGCTTTCGACCACGACCCGGAACTTGCCATGGGCATTCCAGCCGAAGAACCCCGTGCCACCCGGGATCGCCTCGAGTTCGGCCGCATCACCGAACCATTGCGCGATGAGCTCGGGCTTCGTCAGGGCGTCCCAGACCCGCCGGATCGGCGCGTTGATGTCGATGGATCGGGTGATGTCCAGCGTGTCCATGATTCCCCTTCGAGCGGCGGTAAGTGCAACTCCACAGTTGCATACTTACCGCATGTAGTGCAACCCTCAGATTGCAGTTGGGGTCACGCGCCGTTGCCGCAACAGCACCAGGCCGATCGTGCCGAACACCAGGTTGGCGGCGATCTCCAGAATCGCGGTCACCCACGAGAACGCCGTCACCCGCGCCCACGGCGGCGCATTGATGAAGCTGTCGCTGAAGAATCCCCATTTCGGAAGTAGATGTGCCGCAGTGAATCCCACCGCGCCGGCGTAGCCGATCCCGACGGCCGCGAGCGGCGCCCACCTGTTCCGCTTGAACACCAGCGCGATAGTCACCGCCGCGAGGATCAGCTGCAGGGTGCCGCCCACCATCACCGCAGGCGGGATGACGCTCATCCCCCGCCTCATGTGATCAGCGCCGTGCAGCAGTAGCGCCACGGCCAAAAAGCCTGCGGCCCAATCGAAGTTACGTTGCCAATTCCTGGAGTCACCAGTCATCCGGATCACCTCTACTACGCACGGTAGTAAATCAATCGCATCCTGTAAAGACCTGTCAGTGGCTGGCCCTACGATGCCTGGCGTGCGGATGAAACTCTTGGGCGCGGCAGGGCTGATCGCCGGCGGCGCGGCGTATCTGCACGGTTGGATGTGGGAGCCGGCACTGGCCGTGGCCGTCGGCGTCCCGTTGCTGCTCGCCGCCATCCCGCACGTCGTCACCGGGATGCGTACCCCGAGCCGGCACGAGGACCCGGTCCATGACATGTCCGGCACCGAGTTCGAGGACTACGTGGCCCGAATCGCCCGGTCCTGTGGCGTGCCCGTCATCATGACGGAGCTGTCCGGGGACTGGGGCGTCGACCTGATCGTCGGCACGCGGCCCAATCGCCTTGCCATTCAATGCAAGAGGCTGTCCCGGCCCGTCGGTCCCGGCGCCGTGCAGGAGGTGGTCGCCGGCGCGCCCATGCAGGACTGCGCGCACACCATGGTGGTCACCAACAACGACTTCACCCCGGCCGCACGGAAATTGGCCGAGTTGCACGCCTGCACGCTGGTCAGCGGAACCGAATTGACCCGGCTGCGCGGGTTGATCCGCCAGCAGGTCCTAGAGCGTCGCTAGCACGTCCCGCACCGCCTGGACGGCTTCGTCGATCTCACTGCGCGACACCGTGAGCGCCGGCCGGAACCGCACCGAGTCGGCGCCGCTGGCCAGCAGGATGACATGGTGCTGCCACAGCCGCCGGATCACCTCGTCACGCTGGGCAGCCGACGGCATGCTGAACGCGCACATCAGGCCACGACCGCGCGGGTCGAGTACCAATGACGGGAATTCACTTGCCAGACAACGTAACTGACCCACCAGGTACCAGCCCATCCGCACGGCATTGTCGATCAGCCTGTCGGCTTCGATCACCTCGAGAATGCGGCGGGCCCGCACCATGTCGGTGAGGTTGCCGCCCCAGGTGGAGTTGATCCGCGAGCTCACGCGGAAGACGTTGTCGGCGACGTCGTCGACTCGGCCGCCTGCCATCACCCCGCACACCTGAGCCTTCTTGCCGAACGCCACCACATCGGGCGTGACGCCCAATTGCTGGTAGGCCCATGGAGTTCCGGTCATCCCGACACCGGTCTGCACCTCGTCGAAGATCAGGAGCGCGTCGAACTCGACGCACAAATCCCGCATCGCGGCGAAGAACTCAGACCGCATGTGCCGGTCACCGCCCTCACCCTGGATCGGCTCGGCGAGGAAGCAGGCGATGTCGTGCGGATGGGCCTCGAAGGCCGCCCGGGCCTGCCGCAACGATTCGCGTTCCAGCGCAACGATATCCACACCGGGCGCCACCACGGGCGCATCGATGCGCGGCCAGTCGAACTTCGGGAAACGGGCCACCTTGTTGGGGTCGGTGTTGGTCAGCGACATCGTGTAACCGCTACGGCCGTGAAACGCGCCGCGCAGGTGCAGCACGCGCGTACCCAGCGCCGCGTCGATCCCGCGTGATTCATTGAGCCGGCTCTTCCAGTCGAACGCGACCTTGAGCGCGTTCTCCACAGCCAGCGCGCCGCCGTCGACGAAGAACAGGTGCGGCAGCGCCGGGTCCCCCAGCACCCGCGCGAACGTCTGCACGAAGCGCGCCATCGGCACGCTGTAGACATCGGAGTTGCTCGGCTTGTTCACCGCCGCCTGCGCCAGCTCGGCACGGAAGGCGGCATCGGTCAGCGCCGGATGGTTCATGCCCAGCGCCGACGACGCGAAGAACGTGAACATGTCGAGGTACCGGGTGCCGTCGCGCGCGTCGACGAGGTACGAGCCGCCCGACCGGTCGAGATCGAGCACGAGGTCCAGGCCATCGGTCAGGATGCTGCGGCCGAGCATGTCACGGACGTCGCCGGCACTGGCGGCCGACAGTCCGTCAGCAGATGTCAGAACAGCGGTCATGCCACCATCCTAACGTAATATTTACAGTTATGACCACCTTTAACAGGAACTATTCCGGTAGCGACACTTGATCATCGTAAAAAGTCTGTAAGATGACAGTGCTTCGCGTGCGAACGTTGGCGACGGTCCGGATCCGCTGCAGCAGACCCTCCAGCGCCCGCGCGGAGGCGACACGCACCAGCAGGACATAGCTCTCTTCACCGGCTACCGAATGGCAGGACTCGATTTCGGTGAAATGCTGCAGCTGGGCCGGGGCATCATCGGGTTGGGAAGGATCGAGCGGGGTGATTGCGACGAACGCCGACAGCATGTGGCCGACAGCCTCGGGATTGATCCGCGCGGTGTACCCCGTGATCACACCGCGCGACTCCAGCCGGCGCACCCGCGACTGCACCGCCGAGACCGACAGACCCGCGGCCGTCGCCAGATGCGCCAGCGTGGCCCTGCCGTCGGTGATCAGCTCCCGCACCAGGATTCGATCGACGTCGTCAAGCTCCGCTTCGGCCATGGCCGGAGACTACCGTCAGGGGGCGTCATGACGGTCGAAACGTGGCGGCTGCGCGCTGCGTTCGCCGCCGCCCTGTCCCAGATGTACGGCGCCGAGGTGCCCGCCTACACCACGCTGGTGGAGGTGAGCACGGCGGTCAACCGGGATCGCGCCACCGACGGCCGGCTCGGTTCCCTCGACCGCGTCACCGCGGAACGCCACGGTGCGATCCGGGTCGGCAGCCCCGCCGAGCTCGCCGACGTCGCAGACCTTTTCGCGGCCTTCGGCATGTATCCCGTCGGGTTCTACGACCTGCGCGCGGCCGTGTCACCGGTCCCCGTGGTCTCTACCGCATTCCGTCCCATCGACGCAGAAGAGCTGGACCGCAACCCATTTCGGGTGTTCACCTCGATGCTGGCCACCGACGACGCCCGCTTCTTCTCCCCCGGTCTGCGAGCCCGCGTGCAGCGCTTCGTCGGGCAGCGCCGACTGTTCGACCGGGCACTGATCGCCCAGGCCCGCCGCGTCGCCGCCGACGGCTGCCCGGAAGCCAACGCCGACGAGTTCGTGCGACGTTGCACCGCGACGTTCGCGTTGTCCCGAGCGCCGATCGACAAGACCTGGTACGACGAGCTCAGCACCGTCTCCGCCGTGGCCGCGGACATCGCCGGCGTCAGCACCACCCACATCAACCACCTGACGCCCCGGGTACTCGACATCGACGAGCTGTACCGGCGGATGACGGCCCTGGGCATCACCATGATCGACGCGATCCAGGGCCCACCGGCCACCGACGGTCCGCCGGTCCTGTTGCGGCAGACGTCGTTTCGGGCCCTGGCCGAACCGCGCACCTTCCGCAACCCGGACGGCACCGTGTTCGACGGCAGCCTGCGGGTGCGCTTCGGCGAGGTCGAGGCCCGCGGGGTGGCGCTGACCCGCGCGGGCCGGGAGCGCTACGACGCCGCGATGACCGATCAGACACACTGGGACCGGTACTTTCCGGCCACCGACGCCGAGATGGCGGCACAGGGCCTGGCCTACTACCGCGGCGGTGACCCCACGAAACCCGTTGTCTACGAGGACTTCCTACCCGCGTCCGCGGCCGGCATCTTCCGGTCGAACCTCGACCGCGATACGCAGCCGGCCGCCGCAGACGACCACTCCGACTACCGCCTCGACTGGATGGCCGGTGCCATCGGACGGCACATCCATGACCCTTACGACCTCTACGAGAAAGCGGCATCATGACTCCCCTTCAGCCCCAAGTGCGGACACCCTTGCCCACCGCCGATCAACTTCGTGACCGCGTGCGGACCGCGCTGCAGGCCGTCGGTGCTCACGTCACGCTGGGTGAGCCCGGCGACCACGGCCTACCCGCCAGCACGCCCATCACCGGTGAGGTCCTCTTCACCATCCCGGAGAGCACCGTCGCGGAGACGGACGCCGCGATTGCCGAAGCGGCGCTGGCCTTTGTCCCCTGGCGCACCACGCCGGCGCCGGTACGCGGCGCGCTCGTGGCGCGCCTGGGCGAGCTGCTCGTCGAGCACAAGGCCGATCTGGGCACCCTGGTGACCATCGAGGCCGGCAAGATCACCTCCGAGGCACTCGGCGAGGTGCAGGAGATGATCGACGTCTGCCAGTTCGCCGTCGGCCTCTCGCGCCAGCTGTACGGCCGCACCATCGCCTCCGAACGGCCCGGGCACCGGCTCATGGAGAACTGGCACCCGCTCGGCGTCGTCGGTGTCATCACCGCGTTCAACTTTCCGGTCGCCGTCTGGGCGTGGAACACCGCCGTCGCGCTGGTGTGCGGCGACACCGTGGTGTGGAAGCCCTCCGAGCTCACCCCGTTGACCGCGATCGCCTGCCAGGCGCTGATCGAACGCGCCGCGGCCGATGTCGGAGCGCCGAGCTCGGTCGCCCGGTTGGTGCTGGGCGGGCGCGAGATCGGCGAGCAGCTGGTCGACGATCCCCGGGTCGCCCTGCTGAGTGCGACCGGGTCGGTGCGGATGGGCCGGCAGATCGGTCCGCGCGTGGCCCAGCGCTTCGGGAAGGTGCTGCTCGAACTGGGCGGCAACAACGCCACCGTCGTCACGCCGTCGGCCGATCTGGATCTCGCGGTGCGCGGCATCGTGTTCGCCGCCGCCGGCACTGCCGGCCAGCGGTGCACCACGCTGCGACGGGTCATCGCACACCGCAGTGTCGTGGACACGTTGGTGCAGCGCATCGTCACCGCCTACCAGAGCCTGCCGGTGGGCGACCCCGCCGCCGAGGGAACCCTGATCGGGCCGCTGATCCACGAGCGGTCCTACCGCGACATGGTGGGCGCGCTGGAACAGGCCCGCGCCGAAGGCGGCGAGGTCACCGGCGGCGAACGCGTGCAACTGCACCCCAGCTCGTACTACGTCACGCCCGCGGTGGTGCGGATGCCCGGGCAGACGGCCATCGTGCACCAGGAGACGTTCGCGCCGATCCTGTACGTGCTGACCTACGACACTCTCGACGAGGCCATCGCCCTCAACAACGCGGTACCGCAGGGTCTTTCGTCGGCGATCTTCACCACCGACATCCGGGAAGCCGAGCGCTTCATGGCCGCCGACGGATCGGACTGCGGCATCGCCAACGTCAACATCGGCACCTCCGGCGCGGAGATCGGCGGGGCGTTCGGCGGCGAGAAGCAGACCGGCGGCGGGCGCGAATCGGGCTCGGATTCGTGGAAGGCCTACATGCGCCGGGCCACCAACACCGTCAACTACTCGTCCGATCTGCCGCTGGCTCAAGGAGTTCAGTTCGGCTGAAACCGTGATGCGGTAGACATGAGCCCGTGAAGATCGAGGGTGCGGTGGCTGTGGTCACCGGGGCGGGTTCGGGTATCGGGAAGTCCATCGCGACGGCGCTGGCCGCGGCAGGCGCGTCTGTCGTGGCAGGCGACATCAATGCCGAAGCCGCCGCCGAGACCGCCGCGGGATTCGGGGGTGTCGGCGTCGGTGCCGACGCGTCCGCCATCGACGGCATCGCGACCCTGCTCGACACCGCGCGCGAGGCGTATGGGCCGGTAGACATTTACGTCGCCAACGCGGGCATCACCGGGGAGTCCGGTCTCGGGGACGACGAAGCCGGCTGGGACCGCATCATCGACATCAACCTGCGGGCCCATGTCCGTGCCGCCAAAGCTGTTGTGCCGGAATGGGTCGAGCGCGGCGGTGGCCACTTCGTGGCGGTTGCCTCGGCCGCCGGCCTGCTCACCCAGCTCGGTGCGGCCGGCTACAGCGTCACCAAGCATGCCGCCGTCGGTTTCGCCGAGTGGCTGACCATCACCTACGGCGACAAGGGCATCGGCGTCAACTGCGTCTGCCCGATGGGCGTGGACACACCGCTGCTGCGCGGCATGACCGACTCCGACGACGACGCGATCCGGGTGGCCGGCAACGCCGTGACCCACGCGGGGAACGTCGTCAGCCCCGATGACGTCGCCGCGCTCGTGATCCAGGCCATCGAACAAGACCCGGCGGACGGCTCCTTTCTTGTCTTGCCCCACCCCGAGGTCTTGGAGATGTACCGGCAGAAGGGCGCAGACTACGACCGCTGGATCGCCGGCATGCGGCGGTATCAGCGAACCCTCAACCAGTCGTAACTTGTCGGACCCACCAGGCAGGATGGACGCGTGGCCCCGGACAACCCGATGGCCCGGTTCAGTGACCTGACCCGGGAGTGGTTCGCGGCTGCCTTCAGCACGCCTACTCCGGCCCAGGCCGAGGCCTGGCAGGCCATCGCCGACGGTCACAACACGCTGGTCATCGCCCCCACCGGGTCGGGCAAGACGCTCGCTGCGTTCCTCTGGGCCATCGATCAGCTGGCGCAGGAGCCCACCGATACCAATGACGGCAAGGGCACCCGGGTGCTCTACGTCTCGCCGCTGAAAGCCCTCGCAGTCGACGTCGAGCGCAACCTCTCGACGCCGCTCACCGGCATCACCCGGGTAGCTGAGCGGCTGGGCGCGCCCGCTCCCGAGATCACCGTCGGTGTGCGGTCCGGCGACACCTCCCCGGCGCAGCGGCGCCAGTTGATCGCGACGCCGCCGGACATCCTGATCACCACCCCAGAGTCGCTGTTCCTCATGCTGACCTCGGCGGCCCGGGAGACATTGGCGACGGTGCGGACCGTCATCGTCGACGAGGTGCACGCCGTCGCGGCCACCAAACGCGGCGCGCACCTGGCCCTCTCGCTGGAACGTCTCGACGAGTTGCTCGACAAGCCGGCTCAGCGCATCGGGTTGTCCGCCACCGTCAAGCCCCCCGAGGAGGTCGCGCGCTTCCTGTCGGGAGCGGCCCCGACCACCATCGTCAAGCCGCCCGCCGCCAAGACCTTCGACCTGACCGTCGAGGTTCCGGTTCCCGACATGGCCAACCTCGACGGCGGCACCATCTGGCCCGACGTCGAGGAACGCATCGTCGACCTGATCGAGTCGCACAACTCGTCCCTGGTGTTCACCAATTCCCGGCGGCTGGCCGAACGGCTTACGGCCCGGCTCAACGAGATTCACGCTGCCCGCTCCGGCATCGAACTGCCCAACGAGCGCAACCCGCAGGTCGGTGGCGGCGCGCCCGCCACCCTCATGGCCAGCGGCCAGACGTTCGGCGCACCGAGCCTGCTGGCGAAGGCACACCACGGCTCGGTCAGCAAGGAAGCGCGCGCCGCCGTCGAAGAGGACCTCAAGAGCGGCCGGCTCAAAGCCGTGGTCGCCACCTCCAGCCTGGAACTCGGCATCGACATGGGTGCGGTCGATCTGGTCATCCAGGTCGAAGCGCCGCCATCGGTGGCCAGCGGGCTGCAGCGCATCGGCCGCGCCGGACACCAGGTCGGTGAAATCTCCGAGGGCGTGCTGCTGCCCAAACACCGCACCGATCTCATCGACTGCGCCGTCACCGTGCAGCGCATGCGCGCCGGCGAGATCGAGACCCTGCAGGTACCCACCAACCCACTCGATGTGCTGGCCCAGCACACCGTCGCGGCGGCCGCGCTGGAACCGCTCGACGCCGACCGCTGGTTCGACGCCGTCCGTCGCAGTGCGCCGTTCGCCGCCCTGCCGCGCAGCGCCTTCGAAGCGACGCTGGACCTGCTGGCCGGCAAGTACCCGTCCACCGAGTTCGCCGAGCTGCGGCCGCGTCTGGTGTATGACCGCGACACCGGAACCCTGACCGCTCGTCCCGGCGCACAACGATTGGCCGTCACCTCCGGCGGCGCGATTCCGGACCGCGGCATGTTCACGGTGTACCTGGCCACGGGTGACGAAAAGCCGTCACGGGTAGGTGAACTCGACGAAGAGATGGTCTACGAGTCACGGCCGGGCGACGTCATCTCCCTGGGCGCCACCAGCTGGCGCATCACCGAGATCACCCACGACCGGGTGCTGGTGCTGCCGGCGCCCGGACAGCCCGCCCGGTTGCCGTTCTGGCGCGGCGACGCGGTCGGTCGGCCGGCCGAGCTGGGCGCGGCGATCGGCGCCTTCACCGGAAAACTCTCCGGGCTCCCCCGAGCCGAGTTCGACGAGTACTGCGCCACAACGGGTTTCAACGGCTACGCCACCGACAACTTGTGGCAGCTGCTCGACGAGCAGCGGCAGGCCACCGGCACGGTCCCCACCGACACCACCTTCGTGGTGGAAAGGTTCCGCGACGAACTCGGCGACTGGCGAATCGTCCTGCACTCCCCGTACGGGCTGCGGGTGCACGGGCCGCTCGCGTTGGCGGTGGGCCGCCGGATCATGGAGCGGTACGGCATCGACGAGAAGCCCACCGCTTCCGACGACGGTATCGTGCTGCGGCTGCCCGACACCGGGGAAACCCCGCCCGGCGCAGACATTTTCGTCTTCGACGCCGACGAGATCGAGGCCATCGTCACCGCCGAGGTCGGTGGGTCGGCACTGTTCGCATCCCGGTTCCGGGAGTGCGCGGCACGGGCGCTCCTGCTGCCGCGGCGTCATCCGGGTAAGCGGTCGCCGCTGTGGCACCAGCGTCAGCGAGCCGCCCAGTTGCTGGACATCGCCCGCAAGTATCCGGATTTTCCGATCGTGCTGGAGACCGTGCGTGAATGCCTGCAGGACGTCTACGACGTCCCGATGCTCACCGAGGTGATGCGACGCATCGCACAGCGCCGGATCCGGGTGCTCGACGTGCAGACCGCCACGCCGTCCCCATTCGCCGCGTCATTGTTGTTCGGATATGTCGGCGCTTTCATGTACGAGGGCGACAGCCCGCTCGCCGAACGGCGCGCTGCCGCACTGTCTTTGGACGCCACACTGCTCGCCGAGCTGCTCGGCCGAGTGGAACTGCGCGAACTGCTCGACCCCGACGTGGTGGTTTCGACCAGCAGGCAGCTGCAGCATCTGACCGAGGACCGTGCCGCGCGCGATGCCGAGGGCATCGCCGACCTCCTTCGACTGCTCGGACCGCTGAGTACCGCGGAACTCCAGCAACGTTGCACCGCAAGCGACGTCGAGGCATGGTGCGACACCCTGCAGGCCGCCAAACGCGCGGTCCGGGTGACCTTCGCGGGCCAGAGCTGGTGGGCCGCCGTCGAAGACATGGGGCTGCTGCGCGACGGCCTCGGCGTCGCGGTACCGGTCGGGGTGCCGGCCAGTTTCACCGCGGCGGTGGCCGATCCGCTGGGCGAGTTGCTCGGCCGCTACGTCAGGACCAACGGGCCGTTCACCACGACCCAGGCGGCGGCCCGGTTCGGCCTGGGCCATCGGGTTACTGCCGATGCGTTGAGCCGGATGGTGTTGGACGGCAAACTCATTCGTGGCGAGTTCACCGATGTTCCGGACAGTGTCGACCAACAGTGGTGTGACGCCACGGTTCTGAAGATTCTGCGCCGCCGGTCACTGGCCGCGTTGCGGGCGCAGATCGAACCGGTGAGCACCGCCGCGTACGCCCGGTTCCTGCCGGCCTGGCAGCAATTCGGAGACGCCCGCGGCATCGACGGCCTGGCGGCAGTCATCGAACAGCTTGCCGGCGTGCCGATTCCGGCATCCGCGGTCGAGCCGCTCGTGTTCGGCCAGCGGGTGTCGGACTACCAACCGGCGATGCTCGACGAGCTGCTGGCCTCCGGTGAGGTCACCTGGTCGGGTGCCGGCCAGATCGGCGGTAGTGATGGCTGGGTGGTCTTCCACCGGGCCGACACCGCGCCGCTGTCGCTGGCGCCGGGCACAGAGATCGAGTTCACCGACACGCACCGCATGATCATGGATACCCTGAGTGCAGCTGATGGTCCTGGCGGTGCCTACTTCTTCCGGCAGCTCGCATCCGAGGACAACGCCGACGCCAAACAGGCGCTGTGGGAACTGATCTGGGCCGGCTGGGTCACCGGAGATACCTTCGCCCCGGTACGGGCGATGCTCGGCAACGCCGGTCGAAAGCCCGGCGGTGCGCACCGACAGCGACAGCAGCGCCCGCCCCGGCTCAGCCGCTACAGTGTCGCCCGGCCGCAGGCGCGCGCCGTCGATCCGACGGTCGCCGGCCGGTGGTCGGCGTTGCCGCCCGCCGAACCGGAATCCACCATGCGGGCGCATTTTCAGGCCGAGCTGCTGCTGGGCCGCTACGGCGTCGTCACGCGCGGTGCGGCCGACGGTCTGCCGGGCGGATTCGCCACGCTGTACAAGGTGCTGACGGCTTTCGAGGAGGCCGGACGCTGCCAGCGCGGGTACTTCATCGAATCGCTTGGCGGCGCGCAGTTCGCGGTGGCGTCGACAGTGGACCGGTTGCGCAATTATCTCGACAGTGTCGATCAGAGCAGCCCCGATTACACCGCCATCGTGCTGGCCGCCACCGACCCGGGGAATCCGTACGGCGTTGCCCTCCCCTGGCCCGAGGTCGCCGGTCACCGACCAGGCCGCAAGGCGGGCGCACTGGTGGCATTGGTCGACGGCGAGTTGGTGTGGTTCCTGGAACGCGGCGGAAAGTCGTTGTTGTCGTTCGACGCCACGCCGGAACAACAACGCGCCGCAGCCGGTGCGCTGGCCGAACTGGTGAGCACCGGGCGGCTGCAGGGGCTGTTGATCGAGAAAGTCAACGGCGAGCCCGTCCTGGCCCCCACGCCCGATGCCACGCAGGCAGCGGTCCACACCGCACTGACGGGCGCCGGTTTCTCCCGCACACCGCGAGGTTTACGGCTCCGTTAGGCCTCCGGCGGCGCGTTCGGCAGTATCGACCGCATGGACAACGGGTTGTCAGACGCCGCCATCGCCGCGATGACGCCGGCTCAGCGCCACGACCTGATCACGCGGCTGCAGCGTCCGCTCGACGAAGTGTTTCCGCCCGCAATGGCCAGAAGGATGCGGCGCATCCGCCTGACGGTGATGACCGGCAGCTGCATCGTGCTGATCCCGTGGGTCGTCTACCTCGGATTCACGCTTCCGGGCAACTACACCGCGCACAACTGGCCGGCTACCTGGATCGGCTTCGATGGTCTGCTCGTCGCCTTCATGGCCACGACCGCGGTGTTGGGTTGGTTGCGGCGCCAGTTGGTGCTGCTCACCGCGTTCACGACCGGAGTGCTGTTGGTATGTGACGCCTGGTTCGACGTCATGACTTCTGATTTCGGCCACGACGCGACCATCCCATTACTCACCGCGGTGTTGGTCGAGCTGCCATTGGCCGTTCTGATGATGACCGGCGCCATCCGGATTCTGCGCCTGACCGCGACGCGGCTGTGGTTCCTCGAACCCGGCGCGCCACTGTGGCGGCTGCCGCTACTCCCCTGATGCGAAGTGCGCCATGGGGATCCGTCTACACATTTCGGACCCGCTACGCGGGGTGTGCGCGCAACCAGGCGAGCACCTGCTGCGCGTGGGTGTTCGGTGGAAAGATCGGATAGAAGACGTGCTCGATCCGGCCTTCCCGAATCACCAGCGTGAGCCGGGTGTAGAGCCTCGGATGCCCGTCAGCCGCAAACGTCGGCAGGCCCAGAGCGTCCCCCAGCGCGAAAGTCTCATCGGACAGCATGTGGAACGGCAGTCTCAGCCGGCGCACCACTTCTGCCTGATAGTCGACATCCTGACTGGACAAGCCCCAGACCTCTTCTACGCCGGCATCTTTCAGCTCCGCGAAGTGGTCACGGAAATCGCACGCCTCGGTCGAGCAGCCACGTGCTCCCGGAATTGCGTCCCACCCCGCGGGGAGGTCGGCGCCGGGACGACCGGTGAGCGGGTACAGATACAGAATCGTTCGTCCCGCCGGCAGAGTCCCCAGCCGGACGGGGCCACCACCGCTCGACTTCAGCGTGATGTCGGGAACCCACAGTCCCACCAGATGGTCTGCCGCGCCGTCGTTTTCGGGGACCGGAAGACCCGCGGGAAGTGTCGTGTAGTCCGTCACCTGCTGATACTCCTCATCGAATTCGCGGCACGCGGCAGCATTGAGCCGCGCCGTGAGGTCCTGCCGTCGCTGCGTCAACGCCGCGATGGTCTCGTCGAGAACCGCGATGCTGTCCCGGTACGCCGCCAGCGACTCGGGGCACTCGTCGCTGCGTTCGTGGCCGTGCCGAAGACAGTCGATGAACGGCCCGGCCTTCGACGGGGGGATGCCGACCGCGGCGAGCGCTCGCACCTCGCTCACGATCTGGACGTCTTCGTCGGAGTAGTCCCGGTACCCATTGGGCAGGCGCGACGGCTCCACCAGGCCGAGGTCCTCGTAGTACCGCACGGCCTTGGTCGACGCGCCCGTCCGCCGGGCCAGCTCAGAAATCTGCATGGTCATGTCCTCAGCCCAGAGGGTAAACATTGCCGCCGGGGGCAAGGTCAACTTCCGAGCCCGCTGGACCCACTGACGCCGATTCCCGGCCCTGTGGCGAGTGTGCAGCTTTTGTCCGCGTGGACGTACCAGATCGAGCCGAAGCTGCACATTCGCCGTAGGGCCCGCCGCGACACATGACGACTCCGAGCCGTGCTCGACCAAGTCATAGAGTGAAACCATGGCCCTGCACACCCCGCTGACGGATCTGTTCGGCATCGACCATCCGATCGTCCTGGCCCCGATGGGCGATGTATCCGGTGGCCGGCTGGCGGCCGCGGTGTCCGAGGGCGGCGGACTCGGCTTGATCGGCGGCGGCCGCGGTGATCTCACGATGCTCGCCACCGAATGCCAACTGGCCAGGCAGAGCACCGAAAAGCCCTGGGGCGTGGGCCTACTCACCTGGGCGGTGAATCAGGACATCATCGACTGGGTCATCGCGCAGCAGCCCGCCGCCATCATCTTGTCGTTCGGCGACCCGGCCCCGTTCGCCAAAGCCATCCACGATGCCGGCATCCCGCTGCTGTCCCAGGTCCACAGCCTCGACGAAGCCAAGCAGGCACTCGACGCGGGAGTGCAGGTGCTGGTCGCCCAGGGCCGGGAAGCCGGGGGCCACCACGGCGGCCGCTCGACGTTGCCATTCGTCCCCGCGGTCGTCGACCTCGCGCACGGCATCCCGGTGCTGGCGGCCGGCGGGATCGGTGACGGCCGCGGCCTGGCCGCCGCACTGACGCTCGGCGCCGCGGGCGCCATGATCGGCACTCGATTCGAGGCCACCCACGAGTCCCTGCTCAGCGCCGCCGAATCGAAGGTCATGCTCAGGGCGAAGGCGGCGGACACCACCAGCGGCCGCGCCATCGACATCGCCGCCCGACCCGTCGAGACGCGTTGGCCGGCGGAGTATCCGGCGCGCACCTTGCGCAGCGTCTTCACCGACGAGTGGCAGGACCGGGACGCCGAACTCGACGCGGATCCCAAGGCCCAAAAGGAGTTCCGCGACCGCACAGCCGAGCTGGACATGGAATACGTGCCGATTTGGGCCGGCGAGGCCCTCGACCTGATCGACGAGCTGGAGCTGGCCGCTCCCTTGGTCCAGAAGATCGCACATGACGCCGAACGCGCGCTGACCCGGGCCCACGCCCACATCCGCTGATGCCCGAAGGCGATACCGTCTGGCACACCGCAGCCGTCCTCCGCGAGGCGCTGCAGGGAAAGACGCTGACGCGCTGCGATATTCGCGTTCCGAAGTTCGCCACCGTCGACCTCACCGGCCAGACGGTCGACGAGGTCATCAGCCGCGGCAAGCACCTGTTCATCCGCACGGCCGAGGCCAGCATCCACTCGCACCTCAAGATGGAGGGCAAGTGGCAGGTCAACACCAGGCCCCGCCGACCTGACCACAAGACCAGAATCATCCTGGAAGCGGGCGACGTTCAAGCGGTGGGCTCCGAACTGGGCACCCTGGAAGTCCTCCACCGGGACCACGACGAGGAACCCGTCAAGCACCTCGGCCCGGATCTCCTCGGCCCGGATTGGGATCCGCACCGAGCAGCCCAGAATCTCACCCGGGACCCCGACAGGCCGTTGCACGAAGCGCTACTCGACCAACGCAACCTCGCGGGCGTCGGCAACGTCTACGCCAATGAGCTGTGCTTCATCGTCGGCCGACGCCCGACGGCGCCGGCCGGCACAGTGAAAGACCCGCTGCGGCTGGCGCAGCGGGCCCGGGACATGTTGTGGCTGAACAGAAACAGATGGAGCCGGACCACAACGGGCGATACCCGGCCCGGCCGTCAACTCTGGGTGTACGGCCGGGCCGGGCAGGCGTGTCGTAGGTGCGGGACGCTGATCGAATCAGCCGGCCGACACCGGCACGAGAACCTCGACGTCGTCGGCGACCTCGACAACCTCACGGACCGGATCACCTTCTGGTGCCCGCTTTGTCAGCCATGAGTCCGGCAGGGCCAGGCGGCAGATCTTCTTGACCACCGAGAAGAATTGCTTGTGGATCGGCCCGCTGTTGTAGGGCAGGTCGTATTTCTCGCACAGCGCCTTGACCTCCGGCGAGATTTCCGCGTAGCGGTGCGCCGGGATGTCGGGGAACAGGTGGTGCTCGATCTGGAACGACAGGTTGCCGCTGAAGATGTGGAACCACTTGCCGCCGGTCAGGTTCGCCGAACCCAGGAGCTGGCGGTAGTACCACTGCCCGCGCGTCTCGCTCTTGGTCTCCTCGACGGTGAACTCGTGGGTGCCCTCGGGGAAGTGACCGCAGAAGATGATGGTGTAGGACCACACGTTGCGCATCAGGTTGGCGGTCATGTTGCCGGCGAACACGAACGGCAGGAACGGCCCGGCCAGCAGCGGGAACGCCACGTAGTCCTTGACGGTCTGCTTGCGGACCTTGGCCCACATCTCACGCAGCATGTCCTTCTTGTCACGCAGGCGGATTTCACCGGTGCGGATACGCTCGGCCTCCAGCTCGTGCAGCGCGACGCCGTACTGGAAGAACACCATCAGCAGGAAGGCGTAGACCGGGTTGCCCAGGAAGTACGGGCTCCACTTCTGGTCCTCACTCATCCGCAGGATGCCGTAGCCGATGTCACGGTCCATGTCGACGATGTTGGTGTACGTGTGGTGCATGTAGTTGTGCGAGTGCCGCCACTGGTTGGACGGGCAGGCCGAATCCCATTCGAAATTCTGGCCACGCAGCGCCGGGTCACCCATCCAGTCGTACTGGCCGTGCATGACGTTGTGGCCGATCTCCATGTTGTCGAGGATCTTCGACAGCCCGAGCATCACGGTGCCGATGGGCCAGGCCGGCGGCAGGAACAGCAGGGCGCGGCCACCGACCTCGAGCTTGCGCTGCATGGCGATGATGTTGCGGATGTAGTCGGAGTCGCGATCACCGAGGTCGGCCAGGTGGCGTTCGCGGATGGCGTCGAGCGCGCGGCCGAACTCGTCGAACTGCTCGGGGGTCATGGGGGCGGGACGTTGAGCCATGGTTCGTCTCCTTTGGGTGTGTGGGCTGGTGGGGTGGACTAGAGGTCGATCTGGACGTCACCGCACGGGGCGGTCACGCAGATTTCGATGTTTTCGTCGGGCGCGGTCGAGACGGCGCCGGTGATCAGGTTCTTCACCGGGCCACTGATCTTCTTGCGGGTGCAGGTGTGGCAGATGCCCATGCGGCAGCCGCTGGTCGGGTTCAGACCGGCGGCCTCGGCCTGCTCCAGGATCGAGCGGCCGTCGTCCACGACGTCGACCTTGCTCCCGGTGAATGCGACGTTGCCGCCGGAGGCATCGGTCGGGACAGCGATGACCGGCGGCACGAAGCTCTCGGACTGCGCACCCGGCAGCAGGTCCTTGACCGAGTCGACCAGTGCCGGCGGGCCGCAGACGAACACCGCGTCGGGGTTGGGCATCGCGGCGGCCAGGTGATCCGGACCGAAGTGGCCGCTGAGGTCACCGCGGTTGGACCGGGTGTAGCTGTGCAGCACCTTCACGCCGGGAGTCGCCGCCAACTCGGTGGCGTACGCCGCCTCTTCGGGGTTGCGGGCGTAGTGGAGGAACGCGACCTCGCCGTCGAAGTTCTCCTCCCGCAGCGTGCGCAGCATCGACAGCACCGGGGTGATGCCGCTGCCGCCGGAGACCAGCAGGATGCGGCGGGGGCGCGAGTCGGGCGGGCCGCCCGGAAGAGTGAAGTCGCCGCCGACGGAGTCGAGGTGAACGACCATGCCCGGCTCGGCGTGCTCGAACAGATGAGTGGAGACCAGGCCGCCGTCGTGCAGACCGACGGTCAGCTCGATGACCGGGCTGCCCTCGGAGTTGGCCGGCGAGTAGCACCGGGTGCGCCGACGGCCGTCGATCTCGACGGTCAGGTTGATGTGCTGGCCAGCTTTGAAGCCCTGCCAGGCGGCATTGGGCTGCAGGGTCAGGGTGACGCTGCGCGGCGTCTGCCGGCGGACCGCGACCACCTTGGCGCGGGCATCGTTGACAGTCCAGGTGCGGTCGAAAACCTCGGTGTACCGGTCCACGCCATGCGGGCCGGTGAGGATGCCAACCAGGGCGGAGCGCCGAACTCGGCGGCTCAAAGTTTCGGTGAACATGTGTACACAGTGAACGACTTCAACCGTTCGCGTCAAGACTTAAATCCCAGGTTGTTGCTGGGATCACACAGTGAACATCCGTACCCACATGTCATACACATCTGTATCGATCTGCGGTTGCGGCACGCTGTGTAAACTTTGGTCGGTGAACAGTCGTACCCCTGGTTCACGCGACCGGAGGTCCAGCCGCTCATCAAGCTCCCGCGTCCAGGACAACCTCTCGCGCGAAGAGCGCAAGGAAGCCACCCGCCGCGCGATCATCGCGGCCGCCCTCAAGCTGCTCGACGAGGACAGTTTCAGCGCGCTCAGCCTGCGTGAGGTCACCCGCGAGGCCGGCATCGTGCCGGCCGCCTTCTACCGGCACTTCGAATCCATGGACGCCCTCGGCCTCGTGCTGATCGACGAGTCGTTCCGGGCCCTGCGGGAGATGCTCCGCGGTGGCCGCGCCGGCCAACTCGATCCCAAGCGCATCATCGAGTCCTCGGTCGACATCCTGTTCAGCAGCGTCGCCGAACGCCCCGAACACTGGCGCTTCATCAGCCGCGAACGCAACAGCGGCGTCACCGCGCTGCGTTACGCGATCCGCACCGAAATCCGATTGATCACCTCGGAGCTCGCGATCGACCTGGGTCGGCTGCCCGGGCTCACCACCTGGAGCGCCGAGGACCTGAACATCGTGGCCGGACTGTTCGTCAACACGATGATGACCACCGCGGAATCCATCGACGACGCCAACGACGCGAAGGCACTGGACGACGTCAAACGGACCGCGCGCAAGCAGCTGCGCATGATCGCCGTCGGCGTGGCTGGGTGGCACAGCGCCTGATTCGGCGCACAAAAAGTGTGGGATTCAGGGCAGCTGGTTGCTCCTGACTGGTGAGACAGCCATGATGAATTTCTTGACTTTGCCGGGAGTCCGCCGTGACCAGTGCCCACGCGAGGTCGGCAGCAGCCGACGACGACGACGACGCCGCGCTGGCAGTTGCTGCCGCGGCTGGTGACCGGGCGGCCTTCGCCGCCATCTATGACCGCTATGCCAGCCGCTTGTACGACTTCTGCATCGGCATGCTGCGAGACCGCGATGCCGCTGCGGACTGCGTCCAGGACGTCTTCGTCACGGCCGCCAGCCGTCTCGATCAACTCCGCGAGCCCGATCGTCTGCGTTCCTGGCTGTATGCCGTCGCCCGCAACGAGGCGCTCGCCCGGATCCGGGCCCGTCGCCGCGAACAGCCCAGCGACGAGCTGCCCGAAATCGTCAGCGGGGAACCGGATTTGGCGACCCTCGCGGCACGCAGCGAGCTCGCGAAACTGATCGGCGACGCCTGCGGCGGGCTCACCGATCGCGATCAGTTGGTACTCGAGTTGTCCTACCGCCAAGGATTGAGTGGCCCCGAACTTGCTGAAGCGTTGGGAGTTTCAGCGAAAAATGCCAACACGTTGGTCGAACGGTTGCGGGAGACCATCGGCCGATCCCTGGGCGCACTGTTGGTATGTAGGCAGGTCCGCGCCGACCCGCAGCGGTGCCCCGAACTGGCCACGATCCTCGACAAGTGGGATGGCCAGTTCACGGTATTGATGCGCAAACGCGCCGCGCGACACATAGATTCCTGCCCGGTGTGCGAAGAGCAGCGCGCCAAGCTGGTCACTCCCACCGCCTTGCTGGGCAGTGCACCGCTGCTCATCCCGGCGCCCGAGTGGCTGCGCCAGGCGACGCTGGCACCTGCGGGCGACGTCCTTACGGGCGCCGGCTCGGGTGGATCGCCCGCTGCAGACGGCTCGTGGTGGCCACCGCACGACGTGGACGTCTCGGATCTGCCCGATGCGCAAAGAGATTCACGGCCCGGCTATCTCAGACGCCACGCCCTGGCGGTGACGGGGGTCGCCGCACTCGTGGCGGCCGGCGGTGCTCTCTACGTGAGTACGCCGCAGGTCTTCAACGTCGATCACACGAGCGTGACCGGTCGCCCGTCGTCTTCGGCACCGTCATCGGCACCGTCGTCGGCACCGAATACCGCTGGCCGGACACCGCTTTTCAAACCTGCTCCGCCCAGCCCGACGGAGCCGTCGGGCAACACCGAACGGACCGCACTACCAACTGATTCGACCGGACCCGTGGCGCCGCCGGTCAGCCAGGCGCCGATCATTCTGCCGGGCAATCCCGATCCGCCGGTGGCACCTCCGCACCGCTCCCGGCCGGTCCCGCCGGTGCAACCCCCGAGCACGCCGCGTGGTCCTGTCACGCCCTCGGGTGGTGACGAGGGCCCCGTCACGCCGCCGAAATCCGGACCGATCGTCGACCCCGGCCCGCCCAAGCCGCCCAAACCGCCATCGACACCGCCGACGGCGTCGACCGGACGAGCACCGGCCCCCGGACACCTCCCACCACGCCAGGAAGGCGGCTCGAACAACTGTGTCCCGCCGGCCTGCCTCCAACCGTCGGGACCGCTCGGATAGCACTGTCGCACAAACGAATTCGGCCCGTCACCTCGGGGATGGCGGGCCGTCTTCGATCTCGACAAGTTCAGTGGATCACCGCCAGCGGATGCGGCGCGCCGATGGGGTTCTGGATGAAGGTCTGCCGCGTGTAGTCCCCCAGCCAGTTGCCGTTGGGATGAAAACCCGCCGCGCCGTACAGCGAGCAGATCTGGTCCATCTCCTTACCGGGGACGACCTCCAACCGGTACGAGCCGCGGACCGCGCCCGCGGCATAGGCGCCCGGGTTGGTGAGGCACGACTCCTTGAAGGCGTCGAACTGCGCGTCGGCCTGAGCGAAAGGCGACAGCGCCGTGGCACCGGCGGCAACGACGCCGGATGCGATGACGAACTTGGCGGCCGCAGCGAGGATGCGGTGACGGGGTGATGTGGTGCCGGCCATGATGGTCTCCTTCGGGACGTACCCGGCCCTGTCGGCCGCGTTCATGTACTAGGAGCGCCAGGACGCCGGGATTCCCACACTTTTTTTCGGAGGAAGAAGAAAGTGTGGGAATTGTCGAGGCTGTCCGCTCCTACCAGGTGAACGCAGGCCATGGGGCCTGGCATCACACCTGGAGGCAGCCATGACCCACAACAACAACACCCACGCCCGGAAGCTGTCGTTGGCAGCAGTCGCGCTCATGATCGCGACGCTCGGGCTCGGCACCGCGGCGACGGCCGGCGCCGTCGACAACAACCAGGGCGAGGGTGGGTTCCTGGCCTGCTACAAGGAGATGATCAGCCATGCTCCCCACGATCCGCCCACCCAGGAGGACGCCGACATCGCCACACACGACTGCTGCCTCAACACCGGCGGATCGTGGAGTTCGAGCGACTACCACCACGGCTTCTGCATTTGGCCGCCCGCCGACTCGCAGTCGGGACAGCACCCCAAGCCCGGCACCAGGCTGATCCCCCGTGGCGCGCCGCTGCCGACCAGGCAGCTCTCCTAGCAGACGGTGCGGTTAACGTCAGTCGTATGCCGCCGCTGTCGCTCGCGTATCCCCGCCCCGATATCGCCGTCCTCACCCTGGACCGGCCGGAGAAACTCAATGCGCTGAATCTCGAACTGGTCGAAGCCCTGCACAGCACCCTTGAGGACATCCACCGGAACAACGAGTGCCGCGTCGTCGTGCTCACCGGCGCCGGCCGCGGATTCTGTTCAGGCCTGGACCTTTCCGATCCCAACCCGCCGGAAGCCGGTGGTGGCCTGGAATTTCCGCGGTCGGGCATGCGCTGGCAAGAGCGTATCGCCGAACTGACCACCCGCATCCAAAACCTGCGACAGCCGGTGATCGCCGCCGTCAACGGTCCCGCGTACGGCGGCGGGTTCGCCATCGCGCTGGCCGCCGATATCCGGATCGCCGGACCCAACGCCCGGTTCTGCACGCAGTTCATCAAGTTGGGCATCGGCGGCTGCGACATCGGGGTGAGCTACACGCTCCCCCGGATCGTCGGCGCCGGGCAGGCTTTCGACCTGATCCTCACCGCCCGAACAGTGGAGGCCGACGAAGCACTGCGCCTGGGTCTGGTCTCCCGATTGTCGGAGAACGACGTCGTCGCCGATGCCCTTGCGATCGCCGAGACCCTTTGCAGCTATGGCAAATTCGGCGTCGAGTCGACCAAGCAGGTGCTGTGGGCCAACCTCGAGGCCCCCAGTCTGCAGGCCGCGCTGCACGTCGAGAACCGCAGCCAGATTCTCGCCGCCTCGGCCCAGATCGATTTGGCATCAAAGGCGTTCGGCAACCGGTAGCCGCGGCGGTCCGGGTCAGGCCACCAGCGACGGACTCGTGGGCACGCGCTTCTTCAGTCGTGCCACCCGGTGCAACTGACCGAAGATGTTCAGCGAGGTCAGCATCGGGATGCCCCCGACGAAGGTGCGAAACGACGGATGGCCGCCGTGCACCTGCAGCTCGTAGAGACACCCTACGACGTAGAAGAAGCCCATGGTGAAAAGGACTGCCGGTATCGCGTAGGCGAGCGGCGAGCCGGCGTCCGACACCAGTTCGTTCGCATAGTCGATCTCGTCCTGCGACATCGGTTGGCCCTCACGCACTTTGGTCAGCACCGCTTTGTGGGCACCCACCTGTTCGCCCAATACCGCGGGTGGGCGCCGCTCCAGCCCCCGCACGTACACGAAGACACACGCGAGAAAGGTCAGTGCCATCAGCCCGGCAAGGACGGTCAGGCCGCCCCACAGTTCGATACCGGTCATGCCTTTTCTCCGTGACTTCGCGAGCCTGCACCCGATCCACTGACCGCCGGATCGCCGTCCTCCCACAGCAGCAACTGCCGCACCGACTGCCGCGATCCGTAGGGCTGCAGCATCTGGCTGGCCGGTCGCGGCCGGACCTTCAGCGGCCACCAGAACCACCGCCCGAGCAGCACGGCGATGGCCGGCGTCATGAACGACCGCACGATCAACGTGTCGAACAGCAGCCCGAGTGCAATGGTCGTGCCGATCTGACCGAGAACGCGTAGATCCGCGAACACGAAGGACGCCATGGTCGCGGCGAACACCAGTCCGGCCGAGGTCACGACCGCGCCGGAGCCGGCCATCGCGCGGATGATGCCCGTGTTGATGCCGGCGTGGATCTCTTCCTTGAACCGCGAGATGAGCAGCAGGTTGTAGTCCGACCCCACCGCCAGCAGCAGGATGACGGCCAACGCCAACACGATCCAGTACAGGTCGATGCCGAAGATGTCCTGCCAGATCAGCACGGACAGCCCGAACGAGGCGCCCAGCGACAGTGCCACCGTGCCGACGATGACCAAGGCGGCGACGATGCTCCGGGTGATGAACATCATCACCAGCAGGATCAGGCTCAGCGCTGCGATACCGGCGATCATCAGGTCGTACTTGGCGCCCTCCTGAATGTCCTTGTAGGTGGCCGCGGTGCCGGCGAGGTAGATCTTCGAGCCGCCCAGCGGGGTGCCTTTGACGGCCTGTTGCGCGGCGTGCCGGATGGCGGCGATGTGCGAAATACCCTCCGGCGTAGCGGGATCGCCGTCATGCGTGATGATCATGCGGGCGGCCTTGCCGTCCGGCGACATGAACAACTTCATACCGCGCTGGAACTCGGGGTTCGTGAACGCTTCTGGCGGCAGATAGAACGAGTCGTCGGTTTTCGACGCGTCGTAGGCCTGCCCCAGTGCGGTGGCGTTCTGCAACGACGCGGCCGCCTGATCGTTGAGACCCGAGTTGGTGGCGTAGTTCGTCATCGTCAGATCGCGGTTGGTCTCCTGACTCGCGATCTGCGGCGGAATCAAGGCGAGCAGCTTCGGTTGCAGCGCATCGAGTTTCCCGATACTGCCGGCCACGTCTCCCAGTTGATCGGTCAGGTCATCGATGCCGTCGAGCGCGTCGAAAATCGACCGCAGCGCGGCGCACACCGGGATGTCGTAACAATGCGGCTCCCAGTAGAAGTAGTTGCGCAGCGGCCGGAAGAAGTCGTCGAAGTTGGCGATCTTGTCGCGCAGGTCCTTGGCGGTGGCGACGGTGTCCTGAAATGCCCTGGCCTGCTCGTGGGTGAGGGCACCGGATTGCTGTTGCAGCGAATACTGTTGGCGCAGAATATCGATCGACTTGTTGATCACCGCAACCTGCTTGAGCAGGTCAGCGCTACGCGCCTGCTGGAATGGCAGGTTGTTGATCTGCCCGGAGTTCCCGGCGCTGATCAGGAACGGGATCGATGAGTGGTCGAGCGGCGTGCCCAGCGGCCGGGTGATCGACTGCACCTGCGCGATGCCGTCGGTGTGGAAGACCGCCTTCGCGACACGTTCCAGCAGGATCATGTCGGTGGAATTGCGCAGGTCGTGGTCGGCTTGGATCATCAGCAGTTCGGGATTGAGCCGGGCCTGCGAGAAGTGCCGTTCCGCGGCGGCGTAGCCGATATTGGCCGGGGCGTTGGCAGGCATGTACGGGCGGGTGTCGTAGCTCGTCTGGTACCCGGGCAGCGCGATCAGGCCGATGAGGGCCACCGCGACGGTCACCACCAGGATGGGACCTGGCCACCGCACAATGGCGGTGCCGATGCGTCGCCAGCCCTGCGTCTGGAGCTGCCGCGCCGGCTCGAAGAGACCGAAGTGCCTGCCGATGCACAGCAGCGCGGGCGCGAGCGTCAACGCGGCGACCACCGCGACGAGAACACCTGTGCCGGCCGGAATTCCGAGACTCTGGAAGTACGGCAGCCGGGTGAACGTCAGGCAGAAGACCGCACCGGCGATGGTCAGGCCCGATCCCAGGATGATGTGCGAGGTGCCGTGATACATCGTGTGGTACGCCGTCACCCGGTCCTGTCCGGCATATCTGGCTTCATGGAAGCGGCCGAGGATGAAGATCGCATAATCCGTGCCGGCGGCAATGACCAAGAGCGTCAAGAGGTTTGTCGAGTACGTCGACAGTTCGATGATGCCGGCGTTGGCGAGCGACGCAACAACGCCGCGCGACGCCGTCAACTCCATCATCACCGTGAAGATCACCATGATGACGGTGGTGAAACGGCGGTAGAGCGAGAACAGCATCACCATGATCACGCCGATGGTGATCAGCGTGGTTTTCAGCGTGCCGTGGCGGCCCACCTCGAACTGGTCGGTGATCAGCGGCGCGGCGCCGGTGAGATACACCTTCAAACCCGCTGGCGGCGGGGTGTTCTCGATGATCCGGCGGACCGAGTCGACGGACTCATTGGCCAGCGACTCACCCTGGTTGCCGGCGAGGTACACCTGCACCAGCGCGGCCTTGCCGTCGGCGCTCTGCGAACCGGCCGCGGTCAGCGGGTCGCCCCAGAAATTCTGCACGTGCTGGACGTGTTTGGTGTCGGCGGTGAGCTTGTCGATCAGGCCGTCGTAGTAGTGGTGCGCGGCCGCGCCCAACGGCCGGTCGCCCTCCAGGACGATCATGGCCGAACTGTCGGAATCGAACTCGTGAAACACCTGGCCGATCTGTTTCGCCGCCTGCAGCGATGGCGCGTCGGTGGGGCTCAGCGACACGTTGTGTGATTCGGCCACCGTCTCCAACTGCGGCACAAAGACATTCGTGACGACGGCCAGAGCCAGCCAGAAAAAGGCGATGAGCACCGAGTATCGCCTGATGAAGTCCGGAACGCGGTTGGCGCTCATCCCGATTTGTCCAGACAGTAGGTGAAGGCGTGCACGGTGTTCACCGTTCTCTCGTCCTTGACGGCATCGTCAATCGTGATGCGGCAGCCGATCGAGTCGCTGTCGCCCTGGGCCTGGACGTTGACGAACACCGCCGGCTGCGTGGTGGTCGTGTCGTAGGACCACGGCAACCTGACGGCGTCGGCGCGCTGCGGCTGGGCGTTGACGTCCAGATAGGTGATGGTGGCGACGGTGCCCGACGGACCGAAGACCTCGATCACCACATGCTTGGGGTTGAACGGGACGATGTCGTTCACCGCACCGCTCGGGGTCGACGTGACGTCACGGGAGGCGAAGATGCCGTGCAGGCGAAGCACGGTGAAGCCGGCCACCACGATCACCACCACCGCCACGCCATACATCCAGTGGCGACTCAGCTGGCGTCTGACCGAGAAGCGCTGCATCCGTTGCCCTTTCGCTCCGGCATCCGTCGGCTGCACGGAACGTCTCCCTAGCGTGGCTAATCAAGAAGGTTGACGGTATGACAGTAAACCCGGTGAGGCTATAATTCAACACGTAAAGAATTCTGTGAACTTGGGAGTCGAATGACCCAGCGCCCCTCCCGCGGTGGCCGCCGCCCGGGACCCAACGGCACCCGCGAGGCGATCGAGGAATCCGCGCGAAAGCTGTTCGCGGAACTCGGATACGAGCGGGCCTCCCTGCGCCAGATCGCATTGCAAGCCGGCGTCGACCCCGCCCTGGTCAGCCACTTCTACGGCAAGAAGCGGGACCTCTTCCTCGCGGTTGTCGAGCTTCCCGTCGAACCCGCCGTGATCATCGAACGGGTACTCGACGGCGACAAAGACGGAGCAGGCCTCCGGTTGGCGACGTTCATCCTCGACGTTCTCGACGACGAGGTCCGGCGCCGCCCCATGATCGGCATGGTGCGCGCAGCCACGGCCGAACCCGAGGCCGCGAAGCTGGTCCGGGACTTCCTGGCCCGCAAGATCATCGCGCCCATCGCCGAAGGCCTGGGCTCCGCGGACGCCGACTACCGCGCCGCCCTGGTCATGTCACAGGTCAACGGCTTCGCCTTGGCGCGTTACGTCATCGGCCTCGAACCGCTGGCCAACCGCTCGAACGAACAGCTCGCCGCCGACCTCGGCGTGACGCTCCAGCGCTACCTGCTGGGCGATCTCGCGCCCGGCCGGTAGCCACCACTCACACGTGACTGTGCGCCGCCGTCCACGCCGGCAGAGGATCCGCGTAACGCAGCCAAGCACTCGTGCCGGCCGCCATTTCGTCGTCGGTGAGGAGCGCTGAGTCGAGAAGTGCTCGTACCGAACTTGTTTCGAGGCGGATACCGATGAAGACGATCTCCTGACCCGGCTCGATGTCGGTGCTCGTCCAGTACTGAGCGGGTTCGATGGTGAGGTTGGGCCCGGCCTGCGACCAGATGGCGGCGATGTTCGGCCGGGTGGCGATCCAGCAGAAACCCTTGCTACGCAACAGGCCTCGCACCTGGTCGAGGGCCTCGGCGAGACGCCCGGGGTGGAACGGACGATCCGCGCGGAACGTCATGCTGCTGATGCCGTACTCGTCGGTCTCGGGAACATGCCCGTTGGCGATCTCCTCATCCCACCCGGGCGCATCCGCGGCCAGTTCCGGATCGAACAACCCGGTGTCCAAAACGGTTGCCAGCGGGACGATTCCGCGCTCGGTGCGGTCGATCCGCGCCTTGGGGTTGAGGCGTCGAGCGACCGCCTCGACCGTCGCAACCGTTTTGGCGCTGACCAAGTCGGTCTTGTTGATCAGGATCACGTCGGCGAACTCCACCTGATCGACCAGCAGGTCGGCGATGTTGCGCCCGTCGCCGTCGGCCACTGCCAGGTTGCGATCGGTGAGCGCCTCTCCGCGCGCCAACTCGGGCAAGAAGGTGCACGCATCGATGACGGTGACCATCGTGTCGAGTCGGGCGAGCTCGGACAGGACGAAGCCGTCCTCGAACTCCCAACTGAAGGTGGCCGCCACGGGCATCGGCTCGGAGATGCCGGTCGATTCGATCACGATCTGGTCGAATCGGTTCTGCCGCGCCAGCTCCGCGACCGCGGTGATGAGGTCTTCACGCAGGGTGCAGCAGATGCACCCATTGGTGAGCTCGACCAGCTTCTCTTCGGTCCGGTCGAGGTGACCCTGACCCGCGATCAGGGCCGCATCGATGTTCACCTCACTCATGTCGTTGACGATCACCGCCACGCGGCGGCCGTCGCGGTTGGCGAGGATGTGATTGAGCAGGGTGGTCTTCCCGGCTCCCAGGAAGCCTGAAAGCACGGTCACGGGGATCAGATCAGCGGTCGTCGAAGGCATGCCGCTAATGATAATGATTTTCATTAAGGAGCGCGACCCACGGTGCGGAATAATCCGGACTACGGTCCGGTTGGCCAATTCAGGGTCCGGACCAGCCGGCGCTCACACCAACCAAGGACGGGTACATGACCACCGCAACCACTCCCATCAGCGTCGGCACCTGGGCGATCGACACCGCCCACTCCACCGTCGAGTTCTCGGTACGCCACCTGATGGTCAGCAAGGTCCGTGGCAAGTTCGAGAACTTCAGTGGCGCCATCACCGTCGCCGCGGACGGCACCCCGTCGGTCACCGCCGAGATCGACGTGACCTCCCTCAACACCGGCAACGAGCAGCGCGACGGCCACATCAAGTCAGCTGACTTCTTCGACGCCGAGAGCCACCCGGTGGCGACCTTCACCTCGACCGCCGTCCGACCCAACGGCGCGTCGTACCTCCTCGACGGCAACCTGACCATCAAGGGCAACACCCGTCCGGTCACCCTGAGCCTGGAATTCAACGGCGTGAGCCCCGGGATGGGTCAGGGCGAAGTTTCCGGTTACGAAGCCTCAGTTGTCATCAACCGCAAGGATTTCGGCGTCGACCTCGACCTGCCGATGGAGACCGGCGGCGCCGTCGTCGGCGACAAGGTGACGATCACCCTCGACATCGAAGCCGTCAAGCAGGCCTGATCCAGGGACGACGCCGGGCCGGGTGACCATTCACTCCGGCCAGGCGTTGTCCTGAATGAGGTCAACGAGATTCGTCCGCCTGAACGACGGATCGAAGTGCGCCAGCACATCGTCGTTCATGGTCCCGAACGTCGTGTCCGGACGATTGACCATGCCGTCGTTGAACGCCCGCAGGATCCGGTTCTTGAATTCGGGACGCGGATGGGCGGCGACCACCTCGGCACGCTGTGCGACGGAGATTTCGTCGAGACCCAGGCCGATGACATCGGTTTCGACACCCAGAATCACCACAGCGACTTCGGGCGCCAGGTGATGCGGGACCTCCGGCGTGGTGTGCAGGGCGATCGCCAGCCACACGTTCATTGCCTCCTGCTCGCTACGGCCGAAGTCCAGCAACAGTTTTCGAGCCAAGTCGGCTCCGTCGATCTCGAACCGCTGATGGTTGGTGCCGTACTCTGTCGTCAGCCCCAGATCGTGGAACATGCCGCCGACGTAGGCGAGTTCCGGATCGACCTCGAGTCCTCGCGCCGCGGCCTTCAACGACCCCCACAGAAACACCCGGCGGGAATGGTTGAACAACGTGTCGTCGGTCGCCTTCCGGACGATGGAGGTGGCCTCGCGGACCAACTCGGTATCCGGAATCGTCACTCCTGCAATGACTTCGGTCATGGTTGCCAGCTTTCCTCGAACTAAATTGGATACATTCCATTTTGTCCGAGAATCGGCTGCACCCACAGGGCGCGATCCGCCAGGCATCCCACAAATTAGGACATCGAAATCCGCGCGAGAGCTCAGACGTACTTCTCGTGCACGTAGCACCACCGCCAGTTCTCGCCCGGCTCGAACGACTGCACGATCTCGTGGCCCGGGGTCTGCGCATGGGCACTCGCGTGACGCATCGGCGACGAGTCGCAACAACCGACATGGCCGCACGTCAGGCACAGCCGCAGATGAACCCAGCGGGTACCGGCTGCAATGCAGTCCTGACATCCCTTGGTGGTCTGAGGGGTGACGAGGCGGACGTTTTTCAGGTGGGAGTCGCCGAAGATCGATGCCACGCCTCCACGGTAACCCCGCACCGCAGAATTACTGCGCGCCGAGCTGGACGTCGGCCAGGAACATCTCGGCCAATTTCGCGCTGGCCGGTCCGATGTGCGACCGCTCGGCCGATGCCAGATAGACCTGCCACACGATCGCGGGCCGAATCTCTATGGCGCGCAAGTCCGGAAAGCTCGCGGCTTCGCTGCCCGGCATGATGATGGTGCCGAGACCATGCCGAACCAGCCTGGCGGCGATCGCGTACTCGAGCGCCACTTCGTGCGGTGTGCGCGCGGTGACACGAGCCGCAGAGAAGGCTGCCTCGACGAGGCGCCTGAGACCGAACTCGGGCGGAAAGCCGATGAGGTCCTCGTCGCAGAGCTGTTTGATGTCCACCTGGCGATGCCGCGCAAGCCTGTGGTCGGCACGGCACACGAAAACCATCGGTTCCTGGCACATCAACTGCATCTGAATCCGCGGCGGGAATCGATCGGGTGCGGACACGAATGCGAGATCGAGTGAGCCTTCCGCGATTGCAGAAAGGTAAGCGGCCGATCCGGTTTGGCTTTGCCTCAGGCGAATCTGGACAAACGGATAGGTCCGGTGGAACTCCCCCAGCACCTTCGGCACGTCCAAGGTGCCGAACGAGATGAGCGACCCGAGGTCGACCGTACCGGACAGCTCACCGCGGTATTCGCTGAGTGAATCCTTCGCCAGCCGCGCACTCTGAATGACCTTGCGGGCATGCTCACGAAACAGCTCGCCGGCCGGCGTGATCTTGATTTGCTGCTTGGAGCGGTCGAACAACTCGACGCCGAGTTCCTTCTCGAGCTTTCCGATCGACATGGACAGCGCGGACTGAACGACGTGCGCCTGCTGTGCCGCGCGCGAGAAGTTCATCTCGCCGGCCACCGCGAGGAAGTGTTCGAGCTGGCGGAGTTCCATTCCGCCAAACTATCAATGACACTGATCGAACACATCAAATCTGGTCATTGGACTTGATGGGTTGCGCTTGCTCTGATGGAGGTAGACCAAGGAGGAATCGCCATGCAAGCCATGACCGTCAGCGACCCCGATGCGGGTGTCAAAGGCATGTCCATGATGGACCTGCCCTACCCGCACGCCGCCGAGAACGATGTCGTCGTCCGCGTTCATGCCTCCGGCTTCACCCCCGGCGAGCTCGATTGGCCCAGCACCTGGACCGACCGCGCCGGTCGCGACCGCACCCCGAGCGTGCCCGGCCACGAATTTTCCGGCGTGGTCGCCGAATTGGGCTACGGCACAACCGGTCTGACTGTGGGACAGCGCGTGTTCGGGCTGACCGACTGGGCGCGCAACGGGACACTCGCGGAATACACCGCCGTCGAGGCCCGCAACCTCGCGCCCCTGCCGGCCGGCATCGACCACGTCGTCGCCGCCGCATTGCCGATCTCCGGACTGACGGCCTGGCAGGGCCTGTACACACACGGACATCTCACCGCAGGCCAGACGGTCCTGATCCACGGCGCCGCAGGCGGCGTCGGGTCGATCGCGGTTCAGCTCGCCCGCGAAGTGGGTGCATTCGTCATCGGCACGGGCCGCACGGCCGACCGTGACCAGGTACTCGCTCTCGGCGCCGATTCATTTCTCGACCTCGAGACCGAAGAGCTGGAAGCCGCCGGCGCAGTCGACGTCGTGTTCGACGTCATCGGAGGCGACATCCTCGCCCGCTCAGCGTCTCTCGTGCGCGAAGGCGGCACCCTCGTCACCATCGCCGAGCCGGCTCAGGTATTGCCCCGGAACGGCCGCGCGGTTTTCTTCGTCGTCGAACCCGACCGCTCCCAGCTGATCGAGCTCGCCGCCCGGTTGCGCGATGGGCGTCTCAAACCCGTCATCGGCATCGTCCGGCCCCTTGCCGAAGCCATAGCGGCATTCGCTCCGGGCCGGCGCGCCCGCGGGAAAACCATCGTCCAAATCACCGAAGGTGCCGTCGCGTGATCGGAAAATACTGCGCCATGGCACTTTTGGTGGCGGCCACGTTCACCGGGACCACAGGGTGCACGTCGCAGACGAAGCACGCCACCGCGGAGCCGCCCGCCGAAACGCTGAGCCCACTGATCGAGCAGGCGCTGCCCAACGTCCCGGGTAAGACGTTCACCTCTGCGGTCGTCGAGTTCCCGCCCGGCGCACACGCGGCGCCACACCGGCACGGCAACGCATTCATCTACGCCTACGTCCTCGAAGGAGCCGTGCGCAGCCAGGTCGACGACTCACCCGTCACCGAGTATCACCAGGGCCAGAACTGGGTGGAGCAACCGGGCGCCCACCATGTGCTCACCGAGAACACCAGTGCGACGGAACGCGCCAAGCTACTCGTCGTCTTCGTCTCGAACACCGGGGACAAGCTGAAAGTCGATGACCCCCATCAGTAAATAGCCGCTGCCCGGAGCGCGTCAGCTGGCGGCTTCGCGTGAAAACTGGTGAACTGGACCCGATTCGGGACAGATGGGCGGACATGGGCGGACACGGTGACACCACGCTATGACATCGTCGTCGCCGGTGGCGGACCGTCGGGCTCCGCCGCGGCCTGGCACGCGGCGCACGTGGGCGCCAAGGTGCTGATCGTGGACAAGGCGGAGTTCCCCCGGGACAAACCGTGCGGTGACGGATTGACCGCCCGCGCCGTCAGTTACCTGCAGAAGATGGGCCTGGCCGACGAAGTCTCCACCTTCCACCGGGTCAACCGGGTCACGGTGTTCAGCCCGAGTCGGTGGGAGATGTCCTTCCCGAGGCGCCCCGGCATGCCCGACCACGGACACACCGTCAGCCGTACCCACTTGGACGCGGTCTTGCTCCGGCATGCCGAGAAGGCCGGGGCCGAAGTTCGCGAAGGTGCCGAAGTGGCCGGACCGGACCTCGACGCCGACGGTCGGGTGGTCGGCGTGGTCCTCAAGACCGGGGAGAAGATCGCGGCAGATGCGGTGATCGCCGCCGATGGCGCGTACTCACCCGTCAAGCGGGCACTGCACATCGATTCGCGGTACAACGGCTACGCGGCCATCGCGATTCGCGCGGAGATGCACGCCGACCGGCCGGACAACGATTCGCTCGACATCTACCTCAAACTGCAGTTCCAGGGCGATCAGCTGCCCGGCTACGGCTGGGTGTTCCCGATGGGCAACAACAGGTTCAACATCGGCGTGGGCTACGTCAACTGCTACCGGAACTGGCAGGCCATCAACGCCACGCACTTGCTCGACGATTTCCTGCGCTCCCTGCCGCGCGAGTGGCACCTGCCGCCGATTGCGGACCTGAAGAAGAGCAAGAGCGTGCGGGCGTGGCGACTGCCGATGGGTTTCACCGCCTGGCCGCCGTGGCGTCCGGGCGTGGTCTTCACCGGCGACGCACTCGGTGCCGCCAAACCTGTTTCGGGTGCGGGCATCTCGAAGGCACTCGAATCCGGATTGGTCGCCGGCGAAAGCGTGATCGCGGCGCTGCAGAACGGCGGCCCAAACGACTTCACCAACTACACCCAGCGCCTGGAGTCGGCCTGGGGCAGGGAGTACCGCATGGGCCGCTACGGCCACAAGCTCGCCGGCATTCCTGCCATTCCGAACACCGGCATCAAGCTCCTCGACAAAGGGCTCGTACGCGACTGCGCACTCAGGGTGATGTACGGGAAATCGCACGGTCCCCTGCATACGTACTGACAGGCTGCGGCCCTACCGCGGCGTCCCGCCGCCGTCGACGATGACGACCTGCCCGGTGATGTAACTGCCTGCGCCCGAACACAACAGCAGCGCCGTACCCACCATTTCGTCGGGGTTCGCCAGCCGCTTCATCAGGGTGTTGCCGGCCATCACATCGATCACCGCCTGCGGGTTGTTGCGCACCATGTCCGTGTCGACGGGGCCGGGGGCGATGGCATTGACCCGGATGCCGTCGGCCACGTAGGCGGCGGCCATCGACCGGGTGAACGACAGCAGCGCCGACTTACCCGCGGCATACATCGACACGAACGGGGCGAACTGGAACGCGCCGACCGACGACATGTTGAGGACTGCGGCGGCCGGGCTGGTCTTCAAGTGCGGCAACGCTTTCTGCACCAGGAACACCGGACCACGCAGGTTGGAGTCGTACGACTTGGCCCACCCTTCGGGCGTCATCTCCCCCAGCGGTTGGGCGAGCGCGTTCGCCGCGTTGTTTACCACGACGTCGATGCCGCCGAACTCCGCGACGGTCGCCTCCACCAACCGATCGAGGTCGTCGAGGTTGCCCATGTTCGTGGGCACGCCGATTGCCTTCCCTCCCAGTCCGCGCAGGTGCTCGGCCGCTGTCTCGCAGGCGTCGGGCTTGCGGCTCGCGACCACCAGATTGGCGCCCGCGAGCACGAACCCCTCGGCCATCGCGAGGCCGATACCACGCGTCCCGCCGGTCACGATGACGGTGCGGTCGGTCATGTCGAACAGGCGGTCAAAACTGGTGCGGTCCATGACTAGCAGTAGAACACAGGGGTTTGGACCCGTCAGGAGAGCCTGTGCCGCTCCAGTCGGCGCTCGCTCACGAACTCCCGCGCCACCCCGGTCACAGGATCGACGAACGCGAGCCGGTGCGCGAGCAGCTGTAGCGGCGTCGAGAAATCGCCGGGTGCGACGTCAAGCACCGTGGGGTACAAGGGATCCCCGTCGATCGGTAGTCCCAGCGAGTTCATGTGCACCCGCAGCTGATGGGTACGGCCGGTGGACGGCGCCAGCCGGAACAGCCCGTCCCCCAACGGCGAAACCATCGTCACCGCATTCACCTCGCCGGGCTCCACGACAGCCTGTAAAGACCCGCGCCGCTTCACAATTCGGTTGCGTATTTCGACCGGCTCGGCCAGCGTCCCAGCCGACGACCGTGCCAGATACGTCTTGGACACCGCGCCCGCGGCGAACATCGTCTGATACGCGCCGCGTACTTCGCGCCGCGCGGTGAACACCAGCACGCCCGCCGTCAGCCGGTCCAGCCGATGTGCCGGCGAGAGTTCCCACAACCCCAGTGACCGTCTCAGTCGCACCAGCGCCGTCTGCACCACATGCCCGCCGCGCGGCATGGTCGCCAGGAAATGTGGCTTGTCGACCACGACGATGTTCTCGTCGCGGTACAGCACCGGCACGTCGAACGGGACGACGACCTCGTCGGGCAGGTCCCGGTACCAGTAGATGAACGCGCCGGCCGGCAGCTCCGTCATATCGGAGACAACCGAGCCGTCAGCGCAAAGCACCTCGCCGGCAAGCACTTTCGCGGCCGCGTCGGCGCCGAACCGGGACCGCAGCTCAGTCAGTACCGGCCCGCCGTGCACCCGCAGCCGGGCAGGCCCGATCCCCTCGTATCCGGGGCGGACGGGCAGGCTCAATCGAGCGGCACCGGCTCGAGGATCTCCGCGCGGGATTCGGGGGCCGCCGCTCGCAGCGCGTCGGCCGATTCGTCGTCGGGCTGTGTCTGCGACAGCACCTCGGCTTCGACGCGAGCCAGGTACGTCGCGACCTCACGGTCGATGTCCTCGGCGCTCCAACCCAGTACCGGCGCAATGACTTCCGCGACCTCGCGGGCGCAGTCCACACCGCGATGCTGGTATTCGATCGAGATCCGCATGCGGCGGGCCAGGATGTCCTCGAGGTGCAGGGCGCCCTCGGCCGCGGCGGCGTACCAGGCCTCGACCTTCAGGTAGACGGGCGCCTCGGTGATGGGCTCCAAAAGATCAGGCCGGACTGCGGCATTCTCGCGGGCCATGTCGAGCACCTCGCCGATCAGCGACCCGTAGCGGTCCAACAGGTGGCGCACTCGGTACGGATGCAGCCCGTAGTGCTGGCCGACGTGTTCGGTCTGGTTGATCAGCGCGAAGTAGCCGTCGGCGCCGAGCAGCGGCACCTTCTCGGTGATCGACGGCGCCACCCGCGTCGGCACGAACTCACTTGCCGCGTCGATGGCGTCCTCGCCCATGACCCGGTAGGTGGTGTACTTGCCGCCGGCGATGGCGACCAGGCCCGGGGCCGGCACCGCGACGGCGTGCTCGCGGGACAGCTTGGAGGTCTCTTCACTCTCACCGGCCAGCAGCGGGCGCAGGCCCGCGTAGACGCCGTCGATGTCGTCGTGGTTGAGCGGGGTGGCCAGCACCTTGTTGACGTGCCCGAGGATGTAGTCGATGTCGGCCTTCGTCGCCGCCGGATGCGCCAGGTCCAGGTTCCAGTCGGTGTCGGTGGTGCCGATGATCCAGTGCGTGCCCCACGGGATCACGAACAGCACCGACTTCTCGGTGCGCAGGATGATCGCCACCTCGCTGACGATGCGGTCCCGCGGGACGACGATGTGCACGCCCTTGGAGGCGCGGACCCGGAAGCGGCCGCGCTGCTTCGACAGCGCCTGAATCTCGTCGGTCCACACCCCGGTGGCGTTGACCACCACGTGGCCGCACACCTCGGTCACCGCACCGGTCTCGGAGTCGCGGACCCGCACGCCGGTGACCCGGTCACCCTCGCGAAGCAGCGCCACGACCTGCGTCGAAGTGCGGACCACGGCGCCGTAGTGCGCCGCGGTGCGGGCGACGGTCATGGTGTGCCGGGCGTCGTCGACGACGGTGTCGTAGTAGCGGATCGCGCCGATCAGTGAGCTGCGCTTGAGGCCCGGAGCCAGCCGCAGCGCCCCGGCCTTGAGCAGGTGCTTCTGCGCGGGCACCGACTTGGCGCCACCCAGCTGGTCGTACAGGAAGATGCCGGCGGCGATGTAGGGGCGCTCCCAGAGCCGCTTGGTCAACGGGAACAGGAACGGCAGCGGCTTCACCAGGTGCGGCGCCAAGGTGGTCAGGGACAGTTCACGCTCGTACAGCGCCTCGCGCACCAGGCCGAACTCGAGCTGCTCCAGGTAGCGCAGGCCGCCGTGGAACATTTTGCTGCTGCGGCTGGACGTGCCGGAGGCAAAGTCGCGTGCCTCGACCAGGGCGACCTTCAGGCCGCGCGTGGCCGCGTCGAGGGCCGCACCGGCGCCGACGACGCCGCCACCGATCACGATGACGTCGAACTGCTCGGAGCCCAAGCGGTTCCACGCGGTGTCGCGCTGCACCGGACTCAGCAGGGTCTGCCCATTGCCCGGACCGGGAATCGGGTCACTCACGGCGGAACTCCTCGTGGTTACTCGTCGGTAGGCCTTGCCTGACCGAGCCTACGTGGTCGGCCGATATTCGTGCGTCAGTCCAGATCGTCGTGAGCCATGAGCCGGCGGGCCGTTTCGATGATCGAGCCGGACAGCGACGGGTAGACCGACAGCGTCTGGGCCAGATCGGTCACCGAGATGCGGTTCTGCACCGCCAGCGCGATCGGCAGGATCAGCTCGGACGCGATCGGCGCGACCACCACACCGCCGATCACCACGCCGGTGGCCGGACGGCAGAAGATCTTCACGAAGCCGTGCTCGAGCAGCGACATCTTGGCGCGTGCGTTGGTGTTCAGCGGCAGCATCAGGGTCCGCGCCGGGACGGTGCCGGCGTCGATCGCGGACTGCGGCACGCCGACCGCGGCGATCTCCGGGCGGGTGAACACCGCCGCCGCGACCGTGCGCAGCTTGATCGGCGAAACCCCTTCACCCAGTGCGTGATACATCGCGATGCGGCCCTGCATGGCGGCCACCGAGGCCAGCGGGAGCAGGCCCGTACAGTCACCCGCGGCGTAGATGCCCGACGCTTTGGTGCGCGATACCCGGTCGACCGTCAGGTAGTTGCCCGGACCGAGCTCGATGCCCACCTTCTCCAGTCCCAGGCCCGAGGTGTTGGGCACCGAGCCGATGCTCATCAATGCGTGGCTGCCCTCCACCACACGGCCGTCGGCCAGGCTGACCTTGACGCCGGTTTCGGTGCGGACCACCGAGTCGGCGCGGGCGTTCTTGACCAACGTCACACCGCGCTCGGAGAACACCTCTTCCAGCACGGCGGCGGCATCGGAGTCTTCGTGGGGCAGGATCTGGTCGCGGCTGGCGACCACCGTGACCTTGACGCCCAGTTCGGTGTAGGCGTTGCAGAACTCGGCGCCGGTGACGCCGGAGCCCACGATGACCAGGTGCTCCGGCAGGTCGGTGAGGTCGTACAGCTGACGCCAGTTCAGGATGCGTTCACCGTCTGGCACTGCGTTGGGCAGCACCCGCGGGCTGGCACCGGTGGCGATCAGCACCACGTCGGCCTTCAGCACGCCGGAGCGCCCGTCGGGGGTCGTGACCTTGACCCGGTGGTGCGCCATTCCCGGGATGCTGTCGACGAGCTCGCCGCAGCCGGCCACCACGTTGACCCCCGCGCGCAGCAGCTGCCCGCCGATGTCGACCGACTGGCTGCGCGCGAGCGTCTTGACCCGGTTGTTGATCTGCGGCAACGAGATCTTGGCGTCCTCGATCTTGATGTCGAAGCCCAGCCCGTCGGCGCGGCGCAGCTCGGTGCGCACGCCGGTGGACGCGATGAAGGTCTTTGACGGCACACAGTCCCAGAGCACACAAGCGCCGCCGATACCGTCACGGTCGATGACTGTGACGGCGGTTGCCTCAGGGCCGTAACCGGCGGCAACGAGGGCTGCTTCATACCCGGCGGGACCGCCGCCGATGATCACGATGCGGGTAACCACGGCTACATCTAACCCCGAGTTGGGTGTTGGTCGCCGGACAACAAGCCGTAGGCTTGCCCGGTGCCGCTCTACGCCGCTTACGGATCGAACATGCATCCGGAGCAGATGCTTCAGCGGGCCCCTCATTCTCCGATGGCGGCCACGGGGTGGCTGCACGGCTGGCGGCTGACGTTCGCCGGCGCCGACATCGGCTGGGAGGGCGCGCTGGCGACGCTGGTCGAGGATCCGCTCTCGAAGGTCTTCGTCGTGCTCTACGACATGACCCGCGAGGACGAGGACCGCCTCGACCGCTGGGAAGGCTCCGAGCTGGGGATCCACAAGAAGATCCGCTGCCGGGTGCACCGGGTGTCGTCGGACACCTCGACCGACCCCGTGCTGGCCTGGATGTACGTCGTCGACGCCTGGGAGGGCGGGCTGCCCTCAGCCCGGTACCTCGGCGTCATGGCCGAGGCTGCCGAGATCGCCGGCGCCCCCGCCGACTACGTCCACCACCTCCGCACCCGCCCGTCCCGCAACATCGGCCCCTAGCTTTTCCCGCGAGCGTGCGCGCAACCCCCTCCCCGCGAGCGTGCGCGCAACCCCTCCCCGCGAGCGTGCGCGCAACCCCCTCCCCGCGAGCGGCCGTGTTTGTACAGCGACACACCGTGTTTCGCGTGCAATTCGAGGCCGCTCACGCGGCGCGAGCGCGACCGAACTGCGCGTTGATCCGGGCGACGAGATCCTCCGGGCGGTAGCGGACGTCCTCGAACACGATCGAGATCGCGGTCCAGCCGACGTCCATCAGCGCCGAGGCCCGCGCCCGGTCGGCCAACATCGCGTCTGCTCCGCTGTGCCAATCCAAACCGTCGTACTCGGCAGCCACCTGGTACTGCGGCCACGCGAAATCGAGTCGACGCAGCTGTCCCCGGCCATCGACGACCTCGTACTGCAGTTCGGGCATCGGCAAGCCGAAATCGATCATCACCAGCCGTGCCTCGCTCTCCATCGGCGACTCAGCGCGGGGATCCGCGACAGGCAACAACTCCCTCACCACGACGATCCCACGACGTCCGGCCTGTTTGGTCACCGCCCGCGACAGCTCCACCCGGTCGCAGGTACCCGAACGCAACGCGGCGTCCAGCGTCGCCAACACCCGTGGCCGTCGCAGCGAACGTGCGACTTCAATCGCCGTCCACGCCGGCGCAGTAGCGGGCCGCCCCTGGGCGATTGCCATCGGTGCGCCGTCGCGGCGATGGATCACCAGCCCGTCTGCATGCCTCAGATGTGAACCCACCGGGTTCAGCACATGCAAATCCTTCGGCTCCTCGGTATCGAATCCGTAGAGCGCCGCCGCCGTGCCCAGGCAGACGGGCACCGGTTTGCCTGCTGCGAGGTCGAGCCCGCGGAGCCGAGTCCAGTCGTCAGGTTCGCTCCGCGAATAGATGCCTTGCCAAATGCGTTCCAGCGCACCTGTTCTCAGGTGGGCGTCAAAGGTCCTGCGCGACAGCGTCTGCAGAATCTGGGCGCTGGTCGCAACGCCGTCCTGGCGGTCGAGCAGGGCTTCGAGGTCGACGTTCACGACACCGATGGTCGGCGTCCATGGGCCGGACCGAAAGGCGCTTCAGGCGATCTGTGGATCAATCACGAACTGTGCAATTTCACGACCGACGGATCAACGCGCACTTTCGTCGCGCTCGTCGGCCGCGAGCGACCCCGAAATGAACGCGAAATGCGGCGTGTCGGCGTACAAACACGGCCGCTCGCGGGAGGTGTGTCCCCGCGTGCAGGCTCGCGGTTAAAAGGCGGCGGCCTGCTCGATGATGTTGACCAGGACCTGGACGCCGACGCCGAGCGCGCGCTCGTCGAGGTCGAAGGTCGGCTGATGGAGATCCAGCTGCGGGCCGACGCCGGGCCAGACGCCCAGACGCGCCATGGCTCCCGGCACCTCTTCCAGGTACCACGAGAAGTCTTCGCCGCCACCGGATTGCTTGGTGTCGGCCAGGGCCTCCGCACCCAGCGCCTCGATGGCGTGGGTCATGATCCGGGTCGAGAGCTCCTCGTTGACCACCGGCGGGACGCCACGGCGGTACAGCACCGTGTGATCGACGTTCAGCGGCGCCAGCAGCGACGAAACAATCTCGCGGACAATCGATTCCATCTCCACCCAGGCGTCCCGACTGGCGGTGCGGATGGTCCCGGCCAGGGTTCCCGTCTGCGGAATGGCGTTCGACGCGAAACCGGCGTTGACCGCGCCCCACACCATCACGGTGCTGTGCCGCGGGTCGACGCGACGCGACAGGACGCCGGGCACCCCGGTGATCAGTGCACCGAGCGCGTAGACGAGATCACCCGTCAGATGCGGGCGGGACGTATGCCCACCCGGCGAGTGCAGGGTGATCTCCATCTGATCGGCAGCCGACGTGATGGGCCCCGGAATCGTGGCGACCTTGCCGACCTCGAGCCGCGGATCACAGTGCAGCGCAAAGATTCTCGACACACCGGCCAGTGCGCCCGCAGATATCGCGTCCAGCGCGCCACCGGGCATCAGCTCCTCGGCCGCCTGGAACACCAAGCGCACGCCGACCGGCAGCGTCGGCGCCGACGCGAGCGCCAACCCGGTGCCGAGCAGCACCGCGGTGTGGGCGTCGTGCCCACACGCGTGTGCCACGTTGGGGACTGTCGAGGCGAACGGCAGGCCGGTGCGCTCGTCCATCGGCAACGCGTCCATGTCGGCGCGCAGGGCGATCCGCGGTCGGTCCTCGGGGCCGAAATCACACGTCAGGCCGGTACCGCCGGGCAGAATCTTCGGGTTCAAACCGGCCTCGGCCAGCCGCGTCGCGACGAACTTGGTGGTCTCGAACTCCTGCCGGCCCAACTCGGGGTTGGCGTGCAGATGCCGCCGCCACCCGACCAGGTCACCGTAGTTCGTGGCCAGCCAGTGCTCGGCGTGGTCCGAGAGGGTCATCCGCGCCCTGCCTTCACTTGTTGCTGAACCGCTGCCCGGTCCGCCATCTTCTGCAAAACCCGGGCCCGCTCGCCAGGTGCCTGTGCGAGGGCAACCACGGTGCGCGCCAACATGATCGAACCTTCGGTGACGGCCTTGTCCGCACTCGGTCCGGCCGCGGCCGCGGTGAACTCCGGTTGGTGGATCGATGCCCCGTTGGCCTCGATCCCGACCACGGGATGGATACCCGGCATCACCTGCGTGACGTTACCCATGTCGGTACTGCCAAGGGGCACAGACACTTCCAAATCGATCGGCAGCGGGGTGCGGCCGAGGCGCTCCATCTCGGCACGGAACACCGTCGTCAACCACGGATCGGGCGTCAGCGCGTCGTACCGCGGTGACACCTCCGTCACCTCGTGCGTGCAGCCGGCCGCCAGCGCGCCGGCCGCGAAGCACGAGAACATGCGCACTTCCAGTTCGTCCAGCGACGCCGAGTCCGTGGCCCGCATCGTGTAGAGCAATTCCGCATGCGCCGGAATGACATTCGGCGCCTGACCGCCGTCGGTGACGATGCCGTGCATCATCTGGCCGGGCGTCAACTGCTGACGCAGCAGCCCGATCGCCACCTGCGCGACCGTCACCGCATCAGCGGCGTTGATGCCCAGGTAGGGCGCGACGGCGGCGTGCGACTCGCGCCCGCGGTACGCCACCGACACCTCGGACAGCGCCAGGGAACGCGCTCCGGCGATGTCCACCGGACCGGGGTGCAGCATCACCGATGCCGCCACGTCGTCGAACACGCCGGCGTTCAGCAGCAACGCTTTTCCACCACCGGCCTCTTCGGCGGGTGTGCCGATCAATGCCACGGTAATGCCGATGTCGTCGGCGACCTCGGCCAGCGCGAGCGCCGTGCCGACCGCCGACGCGGCAATGATGTTGTGCCCGCACGCATGTCCGATGCCTGGCAACGCGTCGTACTCGGCACAGATGCCGATGACCAGCTCGCCGCTGCCGTAGTCGGCGCGGAACGCGGTGTCCAGCCCTCCGGCGGCCGGGGTGACCTGAAAGCCCCGCTCGGCGACGAGCGCCTGGGTCTTGGCGCAGCTGCGGTGCTCCGCGAAAGCCAATTCCGGCTCGGCGTGAATCGAGTGAGACAGCGAGATCAAATCGGCACGGTGACGCGCGACGGCATCGGTGACCGTCTGCAGTGCGTCGCCAGTGGGCATCATGGAAGTATCGCACCGGCCGGTTCGGCCGCGGCTGGCAACTGTCGGGGGCGAGCGAAGCGACGGGAGAGACCTAAGGTGGACGCCGTGACCGATCCACAGGCCACCCCTGACATCGCCGCCGCTGCGGCCGCCGCCGCCATCCGTGACCGCACCGGAATCGCCGGCTTCGATGTCGCCGTCGTACTCGGTTCGGGCTGGGCCCCCGCCGCCGCGGTGCTGGGCGAGCCGACCGCCGCCGTCGCCATGGGTGACCTGCCCGGATTCACCCCACCGACCGCGTCGGGACACCGCGGGCAGGTGCTGGCCCTGCAGGTCGGCGGCCGCAACGTGTTGGTCCTGCTGGGCCGCATCCACGCCTACGAGGGGCATGACCTGCGGCACGTGGTTCACCCGGTGCGCACCGCCATCGCGGCGGGCGCTCGGACGGTGGTGCTGACCAACGCCGCCGGCGGCCTGCGTGCCGAGTACTCCGTGGGCCAACCGGTACTGATCGGTGACCACCTGAATCTGACGGGCCGCTCACCCCTGGTCGGCGCGCAGTTCGTCGACCTGGTCGACGCCTACTCGCCGCGACTGCGGGCATTGGCCTGCGAGGTCGACCCGACGCTGACCGAAGGTGTGTATGCCGGGCTGCCCGGCCCGCACTACGAGACGCCCGCCGAAATCCGGATGCTGCGCACCCTCGGTGCCGATCTGGTCGGGATGTCGACGGTGCACGAGACCATCGCGGCCCGCGCCGGCGGCGCCGAAGTGTTGGGCATCTCGATGGTGACCAATCTGGCCGCCGGCATGACCGGCGAGCCACTCAGCCACGCCGAGGTGCTGGAAGCCGGACGCCAGTCCGCGACCCGGATGGGGACGCTGCTGGCCGAGGTGCTGGCCCGGCTGTGACGGTGACACCCCTGACCTTCGGCACCGCGGGCCTGCGCGGCCCCATGCGGGAAGGCCTCGACGCCATGAATGTCACCACCGTCAGTCGTGCGACGTGGGCGGTGGCGAAGGTGCTCAAGGATCGTTGCCTGGGCGGGTCGACGGTGGTGGTTGGTCGCGACGCACGGCACCATTCCGACGAATTCGCTGCGGCGACCGCGGAAATCTTTGCCGCCGAGGGGTTTTCCGTCGTCCTCCTCCCCCATCCCGCACCGACCCCGGTCGTGGCTTACGCGGTGCGTCAGCTCAATGCTGTTGCCGGTGTGCAGATCACCGCGTCGCACAATCCGCCGGCCGACAACGGATACAAGGTGTATTTCGACGGCGGCATCCAGATCGTCCCGCCGACCGATCGGGACATCGAACTGGCCATGCGAGAAGCACCGACCGACATCGCCCGGCAGCCTGTCACACCCACGGACGACATGCTCATCGAGCGGTACGCGCGACAGGCGGGGTCGCTACGCCGGACCGAGGGCGACCTTCGGGTGGCACTGACCGCCATGCACGGTGTCGGCGGCACCCTGGCAATCGATGTGCTGAATCGGGCCGGCATCACCGACATCCACACCGTGGCATCGCAATTCGAGCCCGACCCCGACTTCCCCACCGTCGCGTTTCCCAACCCTGAGGAACCCGGCGCCACCGACCTACTGCTTACGCTGGCCGCCGAGAATGACGCCGACGTCGCCATCGCCCTGGACCCCGATGCCGACCGCTGTGCCGTCGGCATCCCGACCGCACACGGCTGGCGCCTGCTGTCCGGCAACGAAACCGGTTGGCTGTTGGGCGATTATCTGCTGTCTAACCTGGCCCCCGAAGACGCCGAGAAGACCGTAGTGGCCAGTTCGATCGTCTCGTCGCAGCTGCTCGCCGCGATCGCGGCCAACTACGGCGCCCACCACGTCGAAACCCTCACCGGCTTCAAATGGCTGGCCCGCGCCGACCAGGACATCCCCGGCGCCACGCTGCGCTATGCCTACGAGGAGGCCATCGGGCACTGCGTCGACCCCGGCACCGTACGCGACAAGGACGGCATCAGCGCGGCGGTCGTGTTCTGCGATCTGGTTGTGGCACTGCGGAATCAACGGCAGACAGTGCAGGACCGGTTGGACACCCTGGCAGCGGAGTACGGCGTCCACGTCACCGGCGCGGTCTCGGTCCACACCGACGCCGACGCGGTGATGGCGCGGCTTCGTGCCGAACCGCCGACTCAGATCGCCGGTATCTCCGTCAGCGTCGACGACCTGGACCAGCTTCGCGGTCAACGCCGCACGGACGCCTTGATCTTCACCGGCGAGGGCTTACGCGTCGCCGTGCGTCCGTCGGGCACCGAGCCGAAGGTCAAGTGCTATATCGAGGTCAGCAGGCAACCGACTGCCGATGTCGCAGCCAGCAACACCGCAGCCGGGTCCGAGCTGCGCGCCGTCGCGGACGTGGTCGCCACCCTGCTGGCACCGCCGGCCGGCAAATCATAGGGAAATCCCTGATATCCGGGGGAGCCGCGCCCACCTAGCGTCGACTCATCACGTTGATGAGAAAGAGGTGTCGGCATGTTGGACAAAGCACTCGCTCGACGTTGCGGTAGCGCTGCGGCTGCCATGATCGGCGGAATCGGCACCGCGGGTATCGCCCTCGCACCGCCCGCGGCGGCCGTCCACGCCGAGCAGTACATCTCGACCTACTGTCGGCCGGCGACCGTCCAGGACTGCCGGCAGCCGGCGGTCCTCAGATTCGACCTCCCGAGTGACGACTGGGTACAGCCGTCGTTCACGAATGCCGCGGACGGTTGTTCCGATATCTCGGTTCGCTTCTCGGTCAGCGCCGCGGGCACCCCGGGCACGCTGAGCAGCAGCTACCGGCTGAGCCCGGGTCAGACCGCGGTGGGCCCGCACGCCCACATGCCGGCAGGCGCAATGCAGGTGAGCGTCTTCGCCACCGGCATCGAAGGCGGCTGCAACACAGGTGCTCTCATGGCCTGGGGCGGCACGGTGTCCGTCGACTCGACCGGCAAGCCGAACCTGCCCGACGCCGGCCCGCGGCCCACCCAAACTCCGATACCGACCCCGACCGGCCCGGTCGTCCACTAGCGCGGACCGAACTGCCGGTCCCCCGCGTCGCCGAGGCCCGGCACGATGTAGGCGTCGTCGTTCAGCTCGGCGTCGATGGTGGCGGTGAACAACTTCAGCGACGGAACTGCCTTCTCCACCAACGCAATTCCCTCGGGCGCACACACAACGCACACGGCGGTGATGTCGTCGGCGCCGCGGTCGACAAGTAGTTGCAGGGTGTACGCCAGCGACCCGCCGGTGGCCAGCATCGGGTCGAGCACCATCACCGGCCGGCCACTCAGGTCGGCAGGCAACGATTCCAGGTACGGCGTCGGTTGGTGCGTGGACTCGTCACGCGCCATGCCGACGAAACCGACTTGAGCCTCCGGAATCAGCGCGTGCGCCTGATCGACCATGCCCAGACCGGCCCGCAACACCGGGACCAACAACGGCGGGTTCGCCAGGCACGACCCGATCGTCGACGCCACCGGCGTCTGCACCGGCAGCTCCGCGCAGGCCAATGAGCGAGTGGCCTCGTAGACCAACATCAGCGTCAGGTCACGCAGCGCCGCCCGAAACCCGGCGTTGTCCGTGCGCTCGTCGCGCAGCGTGGTGAGCCGCGCTGCAGCCAGTGGATGATCGACGACCCGGACGTCCATGGGCGCCAAGATTAGTGGAACCGAACGGGCCCGACGTCCGTCTTATCCACATGATCCGAAATCTGACCGCGGACCTGCCGGCCCTGCACGCTCTTGCCGCGGACTACCGCGGTCACAGCACCGAACTGGCCGCGCATGGCGCGAACCTGACCGCGATCGCGGGACAGTTCGACGTGTTCGGCCCGGTCGGTGCGACCTTCGCCGCCGCCCTGGCACAGGCAACGCATCACCAGGCCCGGCTGGCACACCGCCTCAGCGCGCATCTCGATACCGGAGGTGCAACGGCCATCGCCACCGCGGCGGGTTTCGCGGACAGTGACCGCGACGCGGGCACCCGCATCGGAGCCTGGTGATGACGGGCTCACTGGTGACGGCCCTGGCTGCGCCGATCCGGGAAGTGCAGGCGTTGGTCGGTCCAGGCGGCCCGGATCCGGCCGAGGCCCTCCGCTCGGTGCAGTCCGGACTCGACGGTGTCGCCGCTGCCGCCGACGGGGCGTGGCAGCAGGCTCAGGGCCAGTGGACCGGCGCGGCGGCGGGCAGCGCAGGTCAGTTCGCGAACGCGGCCGTCACGGCCATCGTGGCGATGGCGATGACCGCCGGTCAGCTGAGCACGCACACCGAACTGTCCACTGCCGCCGTGGCACGGGCACGCGAACGACTCGACGCCATTCTGCGAAATTTCGAGGCCAGGGCCACCGAGCTGGAAGCCACCCTCGAATCCCCCACTGACGCCGCAGCACTCATCGACGAAGCCGGCCACGCTCTCGATGAGGCCATCACCGTCGTCGACGAGCTGCACACCGAACTCGCCGCGCAGGCCGGCGAGGTCACCGCAACGGCGAGTACCCCGCCACCTCAGACCTACGGATCCCCGTGGGAGACAAGCGCATCCGGGGCCGGCACCGGCGCCGGCATGAGCCTGCCCGGCCTCGGCACGTCCGCGGGTCAGGGTGCAAATTGGGCCGGTGGACTCGGCGCGCTCGCCACCCCCGCGGCCCACGCGGCCCAGGCCGCGCTCACCAACCGCCGATCGCCCGACCCCGGAAAATTCGGCACCGGTGAAGCCGTCACACTGCCTGACGGCAGCACCGCCACCGCACCCAACAAGGTCGCGGCCGACGCGGTGCGGCACGCCCTCACCCAGCTCGGCGTGCCCTACGTGTGGGGTGGCACGACGCCCGGTGTGGGACTGGACTGCAGCGGCCTGACCCAGTGGGCGTACCGCGAGGCCGGCCTGGACCTGCCGCGGCTCGCGCAAGAACAGGACATCGGCGCAGCCGTCGACCGCGGCTCGCTGCGCCCGGGCGACCTCGCGGTGTGGGACGGCCATGTCGCGATGGTCGTGGGGAACGGCCTCATGGTGGAGGCAGGCGATCCGGTTCAGCTGTCACCGATCCGAACCACCAATCTGAATCAAGGTTTCCACGGCTTCTTCCGCCCGACGGCATGACCACTGCCGAATACGACGACGCAATGGCCCGTGCCCGTGCTGCGCTCGCGGTGTTCAGGCGTGCGGCTGCCGAACTGTCGACAGCCGACGACACCGAAGCCGTGGCAGCCGTCCTCCACAACCTGCGCGACGATCTGCAACACAGCGCGCCCACCACCCGACGACAAGATGCCCCCAGCGTGGCCCGACCCGCACGTCGATAGGCTGTGCCGCATGGCTGCTGACATCGTGCCGGTTCGGCTCGGGTTGACCAATGGCGATCTGTACACCCTGTGGGCGCCGCTGTGGCGTGACTCCGACGACGAGTGGGAAGCGTTCCTCGGCCACGACGAAGACCTGTACGCCTTCGAATCGGTCGCCGACCTGGCCGCATTCGTGCGCACCAACACCGACAACGACCTCGCCGACCACCCGAAGTGGAAGGCACTCGGCGAGGCCAACGCGCACCGCTTGAACCCTGACGACAGCCACCTCCACGACCTCGTCGGCGTGCCGGAACTGGTCGCCGAGAAGCCCACCGAAGAGTCCGTCACCTCGCTGCGACGGACGCTCCAGGTGGTCGGCGCGCTCGGTTCTGTCTGCGACCTGATCGCGGTTGCGAAGTTCTTCAACGGCAACCCCGTGCTGTCGACGCTCGGCGGCGGCGCCGACGCGTACTCGGGCCGTGCCGGCCGCAAGCGCTGGGCCGACATCGAGGCCGCCGTCGGCCGCAGCTGGGACCACGTGCTCGACGCGATCGACGCGCTCGTGACCACGCCCGAGGTCGACGCCAAGGCCGCCGCCAAGGCCCAGGCCGAGCTCGATGAGCCCGCGCCCGAGCCCGAGGAAGACGAACTCGACGAGGTCGAGGCGAGCGACGACTCCGGCGAGGATGTGGTCATCGAAGACGAGGTGGACACCGACACCGAGGAGGCGGCCCTCACCGCACAGGCCGAGCGCCAGCTGCTCGGCAGCGACGAGGACTTCTGGGAGCGCGTCGGCATCGACCCGATCCGCATCATGACCAAGGGCGGCACCTTCTACACGCTGCGCTGCTACTACAACGACCAGCCGCGGTTCCTCGGCCGTAACGGCCGCATCAGCGTCTTCGGCTCGGAGCGCTCCCTGGCCCGCTACCTGGCCGACGAGCACGAGAGCGACCTGTCCAGCTTCGAGGCCTACAGCGACATCCGCACCGCGGCCACCGACGGCTCGCTGCAGATCCGCGTCACCGAGGACAACGTCTACGTGCTCAGCGGTCTGTCCGACGACATCGCCGACGGCCCCGACGCCGTCGACCGCGAGCAGCTGGACCTGGCAGTCGAGTTCGTTCGCGACGTCTGCGACTACGCCGAGGACGGCACCGCCGACAAGTCGCTGACGACCAGCCAGCCGCTGGGCAAGTTCGTCGGTCACGTGCTGGAGCCCGAGACCGTCGGCGCCCCGTCGAAGCCGTACGCCGAGGCCGTCGCGCAGTGGGAGACGCTGGAGCGCTTCGTCGAGTCCCGGCTGCGTCAGGAATAACGCGCCGAACGATGAGTTCGGGGTGCGCACCCGGTCTGCACTGACATGACCCAGACCAGCACCCAGCCGCTCATCCGTCGTCTCGCCGTGCCTGGCGCCACCCTGCACTACGAAGTTCGTGGGTGCGGACCGGTGCTCGCCGTCATCGGTTCGCCGATGACGGCGTCCGAGTTCACGCTGGTGGCCGACGCCCTGGCCGTCGACCACACCGTCGTCACGTACGACCCGCGAGGCCTGGGCGCCAGCCCCATCGACGACCCGGCGCAGGACTCCACGCCCGAACTTCGGGCCGACGACGTCGCCGCGATCCTCGACGACCTGGACGCCGGGCCGGCCGACATATTCGGCTCCAGCGGCGGCGCGGTGACGGGTCTCGCGCTCGCTGCCAGACACCCGGGCCGGGTGCGGACGCTGGTCGCGCACGAACCGCCGCTGCTGGAGCTGCTGCCCGAATCGGAAGCCGCCGAACAGCGCGCGGCGACGCACGACATCATCGCCACCTTCCACAGCGACGGGCCCGGCGCGGCGATGGCGAAGTTCATGGCCACCGCGGGCTTCGACGAGGCCGAGGACGGGGCGCCCGCTCAGCCGGGACCACCGCCCTCCTCCGACGAGATGACCAGGCAACTCGCCGACCTGTCCCGGTTCTTCAACCACGAATTGCTGTGCACCACAACGTATGTGCCGGACACCGAGGCGCTGAAAGCGGCCCGGGTGATCGTGGGTGTCGGCGCCGATTCCGAACACCTCATCACCCACGGCACCTCGACGGCGCTGTGCCGCCTCCTGGGCGTCGAGCCGGTCGTGTTCCCCGGCGATCACTGTGGCTTCATGGCCGCGCCCGCCGAATTCGCCGATGCACTGCGGGCCGTCCTGCCCGACTGAAACCCCGTTCACCTGCCACAACAGGACCCCGGTTCCCAGCAGCTAAGAATTCGCGTTGCAAAATTAGTTAGCAAGGCGTAAGAATTTCCCAAGAATCCGCTGAGTGAGCGGAGCCACCTGCCGACGGCAGGTGAGGGCAGCAGCTTGATCGTCGGGGATTCGGTCAGCGGGTTGAGCGGAAGGTGGTCGGGTGCGGTCGATGTCGTTTGGTCGCCTGCTGAAGAAGGTCTGGATACCGATTCTTCTGCTGATTGTGTTGTCGGTGTCGGGCCTCGTGGTGTCCCGCCTGCACACGAAATTCGGGTCGGAGAACCTCAACGCCCACGCCGGCGCCGGGATCGAGATCGTCCAGTTCAACCCCAAGGTCCTCGTGTACGAGGTCTACGGACCGCCCGGAAGCTCGGCCGAGATCAGCTACTTCGATCCCGACGCCAACGTGCACTCGGTCAGCGCGTCGCTGCCCTGGTCGGTCACCCTGTCCACCACGCTGCCGACCGTCAGCGCGAACTTGATGGCCCGCAGCGACAGTGAGCAGAGCAGCGACCACATCGGTTGCCGCGTCACCGTCAACGGCACCGTCCGCGAGGAGCAATCCGCCGATGGCGTCAACGCCCAGACCTACTGCTTGGTGAAGTCCGCATGACCGAAACACTTGAGGCACAGCACAACACCGCGGGAAAGCGGCCGAAGTTCGCTCATGCGCTGCGCATCCTGTCGGTGCCGATCATCCTCTTCTGGATCGCGATCGCCGTTCTGGTGAACGTGGTCGCGCCGCCACTTGAGGTCGTCGGCGAGCTGCACGCCGCACCCATGGCGCCCGAGGACGCCCCGTCGATGCACGCGATGAAGTTGATGGGCGCCAACTTCAAGGAGTTCAACTCCAACAGCACGATCATGGTCGTCGTCGAGGGCAAGGAACCGCTGGGTCCGGACGCCCACAAGTACTACGACGAGATCATCCGCAAGCTGCAGCAGGATCCCGAGCACATCCAGCACATCCAGGATTTCTGGGGTGACACGCTGACCGCGGCCGGCGCGCAGAGCGCCGACGGCAAGGCGTCGTACGTGATGATCAACCTCGCCGGCGAGCAGGGCATGACCCTCGCCAACGAAGGCGTCGACGCCGTCCGCAAGGTCATCGACGAGACCAAGGCCCCGCCGGGAGTCCAGGCGCACGTCGCCGGCCCCGCCGCGTTGACCGACGACCTGCACGTCATCGGTAATGCGAGCCTCATCATGATCACGGTGATCACGCTGGTCGCGATCGCCGGCATGCTGCTGATCGTCTACCGCTCGGTCAGGACCACGCTGGTCCAGCTGTTCCTGACGTTCCTGGCGCTGCTGACCGCACGCGGCGTGGTCTCGGTCCTCGCCACGCACGACGTGTTCGGCCTGACCACCTTCGCGGGCAACATCCTCACGATGCTGGCGATCGCCGCCGCGACCGACTACGGCATCTTCATCTTCGGCCGCTATCGCGAGGACCGCGGCATCGGCCTGGACCGCGATGACTCGTACTACGCCACCTTCAAGTCCGTCGCACCCGTGATCGTGGGCTCCGGCCTGACCATCGCGGGCGCCACCTACTGCCTGAGCTTCTGCCGCCTGCCCTACTTCACCACCATGGGCGCCCCCGTCGCGATCGGCATGCTCGTGGTGGTGGCCATCTCGGTCACGCTCGGCCCCGCCGTCCTGTACCTCGGCAGCCGCGTCGGCATGTACGAGTCCAAGAGGCCTCCGCAGAGCCGGTTCTGGCGGCGCATCGGCACAGCCGTGGTTCGTTGGCCCGCACCGATTCTGGTGGCCAGCCTGTTCGTCGTGCTGGTCGGGATCGTCGCCATCCCCGGCTACAAACCCGCCTACAACGACCGCTACTACCTGCCCGAGGACGCCAAGGTCAACATCGGCTTCGCCGCCGCGGACCGGCACTTCACACAGGCCCGGATGAACCCGGACATCCTGATGGTCGAGTCCACCCACGACATGCGCAATCCCGCCGACATGCTGGTGCTGAACAAGATCTCGAGCAACGTGATGCACACCGACGGCATCGCGATGGTGCAGAGCATCACCCGGCCGCTGGGCATTCCCATCCAGCACAGCTCGATTCCGTTCCAGACGAGCGTCTCGGGCCAGACCAGCAACATGAACCTGCCGTTCCAGCGCAAGCAGCTCGAAGACCAGCTCCGCATGGTCGACGCGACCAACACCTCGATCAGCATCCTCGAGAAGCAGTACGCGCTGTCCCTCGAGCAGACCAAGCTGACCCAGGATTCGGACCGCAAGTCCCAGGAACTGCTCAAAGTGACCGAGCAGATGCGCGACAACATCGCCAACTTCGACGACCAGTTCCGGCCGATGCGCAACTACTTCTACTGGGAACCGCACTGCTTCGACATCCCCATGTGCGCTGCGATCAGATCGGTGTTCGATTCCCTGGACGGCATCGACGAACTCACCGACCGGACCGCAGACGTCCAGGTCAACACCGACAGGCTGGCCGACCTGGCACCGAAGCTCACGGCGCTGCTCCCGCAAACCATCGCGTCGATGAAGACCAGCAGGGACCTCTCGCTGGCGTCGTACAACTCGCAGAAGGCCCTCATCGACCAGATGCAGGCCATGAACGACACCGCGCTGTCGATGGGTGCCGCCTTCGACGGCGCCAAGAACGACGACCTGTTCTACCTGCCGCCCGAGGCCTTCCAGAATCCGGATTTCCAGCGCGGTCTGAAGATGTTCATGTCGCCGGACGGCAAGTCGGCGCGCATGTTCATCACCCATCAGAGCGACCCGGCAACCGTCGACGGCATCGCCCGGGTCGACTCCGAACGCAAGGCCGCGCAGGAAGCCTTGAAGATGTCGTCGCTCTCGGACGCCAAGATCTACCTCGGCGGCGTCGCAGCGACCTACAAGGACATGGCCGACGGTGCCCGCTACGACCTGATGATCGCCGTGGTGTCCTCCCTGACGCTGATCTTCATGATCATGCTCATCCTGACCCGCAGCGCCGTTGCGGCGTTGACGATCGTCGGCACCGCGGGCAGCTCCATCGCCGCGTCGTTCGGCATCTCGGTGCTGCTGTGGCAGGACCTGTTCGGGATCCAGGTGCAGTGGCTGGTCATGCTGATGTCGGTCATCATCCTGTTGGCGGTCGGCTCGGACTACAACCTGCTGCTGGTCTCCCGGTTCCAGGACGAGATCCACGCCGGCTTGAAGACCGGCATCATCCGGTCCATGGCCGGCACCGGCGGCGTCGTCACCTCGGCGGGACTGGTGTTCGCGGCCACCATGGCCGGCATGATGGCCAGCAAGCTGATCGTCCTGGCGCAGATGGGTTCGACCATCGCCATCGGCCTGCTGATCGACACCTTCATCGTGCGGTCACTGCTGATGCCGTCGATCGCGGTGCTCCTCGGCCGCTGGTTCTGGTGGCCGCAGGTGGTGCATCCGCGCGGCAGGTACAACACCGAGAAGTTCGTGCCGAAGGCGTTCCAGCAGCCGCGCCAGCAGGAGCAGGTGTCCGCGGGCGCCGCCGGGCGCTCCGGCTTCGTCGACGACGCCCCGACCGACAGCTACCCGACCAGCACGGCGTAACGCGGTTTGATGATGTCGTCGATGATCGCCAGCCGCTCGTCGAACGGGATGAAGGCCGACTTCATGGCGTTGATGGTGAACCGCTGCAGGTCGGTCCAGCCGTAGCCGAACTCGTTCACCAGGAGCGCCATCTCCTGCGTCATGGTGGTGTCGCTCATCAGGCGGTTGTCGGTGTTGACGGTGACGCGGAAGCGCAGCCGCGCCAGCCGGTCGAACGGGTGCTCGGCGATGCTCGCCGCGGCGCCGGTCTGCACGTTGCTGCTCGGGCACATCTCCAGCGGAATTCGCTTGTCCCGCACGATGTTCGCCACCCGACCCAGCCGGAAGGCGCCGTCGGGCCCCGCCTCGATGTCGTCGACGATGCGGACACCGTGCCCCAGCCGGTCGGCGCCGCAGAAGGCGATGGCCTCGTGGATGGACGGCAGCCCGAAGGCCTCCCCGGCGTGAATGGTGAAGCGCGCGTTGTTGCCCCGCATGTATTCGAAGGCATCGAGGTGACGGGTTGGAGGGTAGCCGGCCTCGGCACCGGCGATGTCGAACCCGACCACGCCCCGGTCGCGGAACCGGATGGCCAGCTCGGCGATCTCGCGGGACCGGGCGGCGTGCCGCATGGCGGTGACCAGGCACCGGACCGTGATGGGACCGCCGCGCCCATCCGCACTGCAGGCCTTCTCGCCGTCCGCGAACCCGGCCAGCACCGCGTCGACGACCTCGTCGAGCACCAGACCGTCGGCAATGTGCAGCTCGGGGGCGAACCGGACCTCGGCGTAGACGACATTGTCGGCGGCCAGATCCTCGACACATTCGTACGCGACGCGGTACAGCGCGTCGGTGGTCTGCATGACGCCGACGGTGTGTGCGAACGGCTCCAGATAGCGGACCAGCGATCCGCTGTGCGCCTGGGTGCGGAACCACTTCGCGAGTTCGTCGACATCCATGGTGGGAAGGTCGCCGTAGCCGCTCTGCTCGGCCAATTCCACCACCGTGGCGGGCCGCAGGCCGCCGTCCAGGTGATCGTGCAACAGCGCTTTCGGTGCCTGCTTGATCTGATCCAGCGTCAGGGTGGTCATCAATCCATCTTGCGCCGGATGGTGGCTTTTAGCCCGCCGGTTCGTCCGCGTGCAGCAGCCGTGTCCGGAACAGGTCCAGAACCTGGTCCAGGGCGGCTCGCGTGGCCTGGCCCGGCTCGTCGATCAGGTGCTCGGTGACCACCGAGTGCGGGGCGAGGCGCGCATCCGGATTGGCATCCGCGTCCTCGAGTTCGACGGCGATGAAGGCGTCACCCAGCTGCTCGCGCAGGAAGTCGAAACGTTCTGCGGGCACCAGCTTGTCGCTCTTGAACCGCATGCCGATGACGTTGAGCCCCGCGGCGCACCGACCCTTGACGACCTCCAGGTCCGCCGGCGAGATGTCGATGTTGCGGCGCTGCTTGGCGGTCAGGCCCAACGGCAGCGACGGCTGCGACAGCACCGGCGCCAGGATGACGTCGTCGGTGGCCATCGCCAGGGCGTAGCCGCCGGTGAAGCACATCCCGATGGCGCCGACACCGGGGCCCCCGCAGCGCTCGTGTTCGGCGCGGGCCAGTGCCCGCAGCCAGTCGACCACCGGCGAGGTCTTGCCGGTGGCCAGAATGGTGAATTCCTTGCTGATGCACGACGGCAGCGCCGACCCCATGCCTTTGAGCGCTGCCAGGTTGCTGGCGTTGGGGTCCAGTCCGGGGATGCCGAACAGGTGCGGCAGGACGGCGGTACAACCCAGGTCGGCGACCTTGCGGGCGAAGTCGAGGACCTTGGGCGTGATGCCGGGGATCTCGGCGATCACGATGACGGCCGGACCGGTCCCGCGGCGGAACACGGTGCGGGTCGTGCCATCGTGGGTGAACTCGGTGCGCTCGAAGTCGCGGAGGTCATCGTCAGCCATGCGGACGACCCTAGTGGCGGGCGGGGTCGCTGGCCACCGTTGGTTTCGCGGCTATTCGATGCGGTCGAGCACCACGGGTCGCCGCGGTGGCGCCGCGTCGTCGACGGACCAGCCGCCGTCGAGTTCGGCCAGCGCCGACGGCAGCCGCTCGGGGGTCTCGGTGTACAGCGTGAACAGGGTCTCACCCGCAGTGACGGGCTCGCCGCTGCGACGGTGGACGTACAGCCCCGCACCGGCTTGCACCGGGTCGCCGGGCTGGGCCCGTCCCGCGCCGAGCCGCCACACCGCCATCGCCACCGCCATCGCGTCGATGTCACCCATCACCCCTGCACGTGACGCCACGACCGTCTCGGTGTGTGTGCCCATCGGCAGGGACGCCTCGGGGTCGCCGCCCTGCGCCGAGATCAACTGCCGGAAGCAGTCCATCGCGGTGCCGTCGGCCAGGGTCTGCGCCGGGTCGACGCCGTCGATGCCGGCGACGTCGAGCATCTCGCGGGCCAGCGCGAGGGTGACGGCGACGACGTCGTCGGGCCCGCCGCCGGCCAGCACGTCCAGCGACTCGGCGACCTCGATGGCGTTGCCGACCGCGCGGCCCAGCGGCCGGTCCATGTCGGTGAGCAGCGCCCGGGTCGGGACGCCGTAGGCGGTGCCGAGGTCGACCATGGTGCGCGCCAGCTCGCGCGACTCGGCCTCGGTCTTGAGAAACGCGCCGCGGCCGACCTTGACGTCGAGCACCAGCGACCGGGCGCCCTCGGCGAGTTTCTTGCTCATGATCGAGCTGGCGATGAGCGGCAGCGACTCCGTCGTGCCCGTGACGTCGCGCAGCGCGTAGATCTTGCGGTCGGCGGGCGCCAGGTCCCCGGCCGCGAAGATCGCCGCGCCGACATCGGAAAGTTGTTGACGGATACGGGTTTTGGACAGCTCGGCAGTGAATCCGGGGATCGCTTCCAGCTTGTCCAAGGTGCCGCCGGTGTGCCCGAGGCCGCGGCCGGCGGCCTGGGGGACGGCGCCACCGCAGGCCAGGATGACGGGTACCAGCGGGATGGTGATCTTGTCCCCGACGCCGCCGGTGGAGTGCTTGTCCACCAGCGCGAGTGGTCGGCCGTCCCGCCGCAGCTCGGTGAAGTCGAAGCGCTCCCCCGAGTCGACCATGGCCGCGGTCCAGCGGGCGATCTCGGCCGGTGCCATGCCGCGCAGGAAGATGGCCATCAGCAATGCCGACATCTGCGCATCGGCGACGCGCCCGTGGGTATAGCCGTCGATCACCCAGTCGATCGCGGCGTCGGACAGCACCCCGCCGTCGCGTTTGGTGCGAATGATGGACGGTGCATCGAGATGCGACCCGTGATCCAGTGCGTCCGACGACACCATCGAAACCTCCCGTTGAGTTGGTTACCGGCGGGTAACCAGAAGCGTTGCCCCGCTTGGCGTTACCGGCGGTTCAGGTCATCCGGCCCGAACGCGTCGGGCAACAGTTCGGCCAATGGCCGCGGACCCGACGCGTGGTCGATCAACATCGTCGGCCCGCCGTGCTCGAGAAGCACTTGCCGGCAGCGCCCACATGGCATCAGTACCGCCCCCGAGCCGTCCACGCATGCCAGCGCGAGCAGCCGTCCACCCCCGCTGGAATGTAGGGCGCAGACCACAGCACACTCCGCGCAGAGGCCAAGGCCATATGAGACATTTTCCACATTGCAGCCCACCACGATTCGGCCGTCGTCGACCAGCGCCGCAGCCCCCACCGGGAAGTTCGAGTAGGGCGCGTACGCACCCGCAGAGGCAGCTATCGCCTTGTCCTGCAACAGTTTCCAGTCAATTTCCGACATCGCCGACACCCCGTTCCCGCCACCTCGGCACCGCTCCGAAGCCCGACCCGACCACCCAGTAAGTTAATGTAGGCAAACCTAATTTCCGGCGCGGGTTCACCATTCCCCCCACACGCTAGTTCTGACTGTGCGCAAATTGGGATTAGAGTCGCCCCGAGGTTTGGGCTCGGCACGCGAAAAAGTTGCTGCCGGGTCACGCGTCCACCGACGGCGTTGGAGGTCGAAATGAGTACAGCGGCAGCCGCGGAATCCGCCATACCCGCGCCGCGTTCAGCACCACAGAAGAGGCGCACCCTGTATCGCGGAGACCCGGGCATGTGGTCCTGGGTGCTACACCGCATCACCGGTGCCACCATCTTCTTCTTCTTGCTGGTCCACGTTCTGGACACGGCTCTGGTCCGGGTCAGCCCCGAGGCCTACAACGAGGTGATCAACACCTACAAGACGCCGATCATCGGGTTCATGGAGATGGGCCTGGTCGCGGCGGTGCTCTACCACGCCCTCAACGGCGTGCGAGTCATCCTGATCGACTTCTGGCAGCAGGGCCCCAAGTACCAGCGGGTCATGTTGTGGACCATCCTGGCCATCTGGATCGCGGTCGTCATCGCCGCAGTTGGGGTAGAGGGCATGCACATGGTTGAGCACTACGGGTGGCTCAAGTGACCACGCATACCGATTCCGGCGCCGCTGAGGCGCGCCGCGGAGGCCGTCCGGCCCCGGTCATGGAGCGCGAGTACGACCGCCCCGCCGCCCTCGATCACCCGCGCGCCCCGCGGCGCGCCCGTGGCATTCCGTACTTCGAGAAGTACGCCTGGCTCTTCATGCGCTTCTCCGGCGCGGCGCTGGTGCTGCTCGCCCTCGGCCACCTGTTCATCGGGCTGATCTGGGCGAACGGCGTCTACCGCATCGATTTCAACTACGTCGCACAGCGGTGGGCCTCCCCGTTCTGGCAGATCTGGGACATGGCCCTGCTGTGGCTGGCGCTGGTGCACGGCGCCAACGGCATGCGCACCATCATCGGTGACTACGCCCGCAAGAACACCACCAAGTTCTGGCTGAACTCGATTCTGCTGCTGGCCACCGGATTCACCCTGGTGCTGGGCAGCTACGTGCTGGTCACCTTCGACGCGAACATCAAGTAAGCGGCCGGGCGAGCGAAGCGACGGGATAAAGGAACGAAAGATGATTCAGGAACATCGCTACGACGTCGTCATCGTCGGTGCCGGTGGCGCAGGTATGCGCGCGGCCGTGGAGTCGGGCCCGCGCGTGCGCACCGCGGTGCTGACCAAGCTGTACCCGACGCGCTCGCACACCGGTGCCGCGCAGGGTGGCATGTGTGCCGCGCTCGCCAACGTCGAGGACGACAACTGGGAGTGGCACACCTTCGACACCGTCAAGGGTGGCGACTACCTCGCTGACCAGGACGCCGTCGAGATCATGTGCAAGGAAGCCATCGACGCCGTGCTGGACCTCGAGAAGATGGGCATGCCGTTCAACCGGACGCCCGAGGGCCGCATCGACCAGCGTCGTTTCGGCGGTCACACCCGTGACCACGGCAAGGCCCCGGTCCGCCGCGCCTGCTACGCCGCCGACCGCACCGGCCACATGATCCTGCAGACGCTGTACCAAAACTGCGTCAAGCACGACGTGCAGTTCTTCAACGAGTTCTATGCGCTCGACGTCGTCCTCACCGAGACGCCCGGCGGCCCCGTCGCCACCGGCATCATCGCCTACGAGCTGGCCACCGGCGACATCCACATCTTCCACGCCAAGGCGATCGTCTTCGCCACCGGCGGCTCGGGCCGGATGTACAAGACGACCTCCAACGCCCACACCCTCACCGGTGACGGCCTGGGCATCATCTTCCGCAAGGGACTTCCCTTGGAGGACATGGAGTTCCACCAGTTCCACCCGACAGGCCTGGCCGGCCTGGGCATCCTGATCTCGGAAGCCGTGCGTGGTGAAGGTGGGCGTCTGCTCAACGGTGAAGGTGAGCGCTTCATGGAGCGCTACGCCCCCACCATCGTCGACCTCGCGCCGCGTGACATCGTGGCCCGCTCGATGGTGCTCGAGGTCCTCGAGGGCCGCGGCGCCGGACCGCACAAGGACTACGTCTACATCGACGTGCGCCACCTGGGTGCTGAGGTGCTGGAGGCCAAGCTTCCGGACATCACCGAATTCGCCCGCACGTACCTCGGTGTCGACCCCGTCACCGAACTGGTGCCGGTGTACCCGACCTGCCACTACGTCATGGGCGGCATCCCGACCACGATCAACGGCCAGGTGCTGCGCGACAACGTCAACGTCGTCCCGGGTCTGTACGCCGCCGGTGAGTGCGCCTGCGTCTCGGTGCACGGCGCCAACCGCCTCGGCACCAACTCGCTGCTCGACATCAACGTGTTCGGCCGTCGCGCCGGTATCGCCGCCGCCGAGTACGCGCAGAACCACAACTACGTCGAACTGCCGGACAACCCGGCCGACATGGTCGTGGGCTGGGTCGGCGACATCCTGTCCGACCACGGCAACGAGCGCGTCGCCGACATCCGCACCGCGCTGCAGCAGTCGATGGACAACAACGCCGCGGTGTTCCGCACCGAGGAAACCCTCAAGCAGGCGCTGACGGACATCCACGCGCTGAAGGAGCGGTACAGCCGAATCACGGTGCACGACAAGGGCAAGCGCTACAACAGCGATCTGCTCGAGGCCATCGAGCTGGGCTTCCTGCTCGAGCTGGCCGAGGTCACCGTCGTCGGTGCGCTGAACCGCAAGGAATCGCGTGGCGGCCACGCCCGCGAGGACTACCCGGACCGCGACGACACCAACTACATGCGCCACACCATGGCCTACAAGCAGGGCGCCGACCTCCTGTCCGATATCCGGTTGGACTACAAGCCTGTCGTCCAGACCCGGTACGAGCCGATGGAACGGAAGTACTGACATGACTGCTGTTCTGGACAAAGGGACCGACCAGGCCCTGCCCCCGGTGCCGGACGGCGCCGTCATGGTCACGCTGAAGATCGCCCGGTTCAACCCGGAGAACCCGGACGCCGCCGGCTTCCAGAGCTTCCGCGTGCCGTGCCTGCCCAGCGACCGGTTGCTCAACCTGCTGCTGTACGTGAAGGGCTACCTGGACGGCACGCTGACGTTCCGCCGGTCCTGCGCGCACGGTGTGTGCGGTTCGGACGCCATGCGGATCAACGGTGTCAACCGCCTGGCCTGCAAGGTCCTCATGCGCGACCTGCTGCCGAAGAAGGCCGGCAAGGACCTCACCATCACCATCGAGCCCATCCGCGGCCTGCCCGTGGAGAAGGACCTCGTGGTGGACATGGAGCCGTTCTTCGACGCCTACCGCGCCGTGAAGCCGTTCCTCATCACGTCGGGTAACCCCCCGACCCGTGAGCGCATCCAGTCGCAGACCGACCGCGCCCGCTTCGACGACACCACCAAGTGCATCCTGTGCGCCTGCTGCACCACGTCGTGCCCGGTGTACTGGAGCGAGGGCTCGTACTTCGGCCCCGCCGCGATCGTCAACGCGCACCGGTTCATCTTCGACTCGCGTGACGAGGCGGCCGCCGAGCGCCTCGACATCCTCAACGAGGTCGACGGGGTGTGGCGCTGCCGCACCACCTTCAACTGCACCGAGGCCTGCCCCCGCGGCATCCAGGTGACCAAGGCGATCCAGGAAGTCAAGCGCGCCTTGATGTTTGCGCGGTAAGTCTTTCCCGCTGCCGAAACTGAGCTTGTGTACCAAATCTCGCAAGGATTTGGGACACAAGCTCATTTTCGTCAGTAGGGTCCACCGGCAGCGCGTAGTGCCGCCCGGGTGCGAGCAATGATGATCGGTTGGCGGTACCGCAACAGGTCGGCGCCCACCCGGATGATCCGCCAGCCGAGGTCCTCGTACTCGACGGTCTGATCGATGTCGCGGGTGCGCTGACGTGGGTCCTCCCAGTGCTGGATGCCGTCGTACTGGACGCCGACCTTCCACTCAGGCCAGCCCATGTCGATCCGGCCGACGAGGTATCTGCCGTCGTAGACCTCGATCTGGGTGTGCGTCGGACGCATGCCGTGCTCGGTGAACAGCAGTCGTAGCCGGGTCTCCTGCGGTGATTCGGAGCCGTAGTCGGCGCGGTCGAGCACGTTACGTAACTGACGAAGCCCTCTAACGCCGGGATGCCGGTCAATAAGTGCTTGCACGTCAGGGAGTTTCAACTGCGTGGCTTGAACTAGCGCGTCGAGGCGGATGACGGCCTGCGCCTGTCCCTTCCGACGGCCCAGATCGAATGCCGTCCTGGCAGGTGTTGTGGCCCGCATCCCTCGGACCAGGCAAATCTCGTCCTCGGCGAGCTGGTCGCTGTGCAATACAATTCCGGCTTCCCCATGGAGGCTCGCCTGATTGAGTTCCGCAGGCTCGTGGTCGCCGATCCAGCGGGAACCGTGCAGGGCCGACGCCGACAATCCGGCCACCACACCTCGCCGGCCTGACCACAACCAAGCCGCGATGGCCTTGTCGACGGGTGTGATTACTTGCCCGAGCGGGGCGTAGACGTCGCGATAGACGTGCTGGTAGCGGGTTCGCAGTTGATAGCGGTTAGCGGCGCCGGACGCCCGCGCCTCAGAGCCCAAAAATGGCATACGGATATGACGGCCGCGCGACCTGCGCGGTTCCAACCACGCCGAACATGAGCTTGTGTGCCAGATCCTTGCCGCTCGTGACACACAAGCTCATGTTGGGCGCAGGTATTTACTGGGACCATCGTTCCCGGTAAATTGGATCTCATGACGGTCCCCAATGCTGTGGAGCCCAGCTACCAGAACCTGTTGGACGTGTTGTCCGAAGGCTCCGTGCGACGCCGCTTCGACCCGTACCTCGACATCGCGTGGGATTCCCCGGAGATGGCGATTGACCTGCAGGATCGACGCTGGGTGCTCTCCCCCACCATCGACCCGCTGGGCGCCACGCAGTGGTACCAGAGCCAGCCGCTGGAGCGGCAGATCGAGATCGGCCGGTGGCGGACGCTCAACACCGTGAAGGTGGGTGCGGCATTCGAGAGCATCCTGATCCGCGGGCTGATGGCGTTCATCATGAAGCTGCCGAACAACTCCCCCGAGTTCCGGTACGCGCTGCACGAGATGACCGAAGAGTGCAACCACATCCAGATGTTCCAGGAGCTGGTCAACCGCTCCGGGACCGATGTGCCTGGCATGCGCAAGCTGTTCTTCCGGCTGTCGCCGTACATCGGGCTGGTCGGTCAGTACTCGCCGACGGCGTTCATGGCCGGCATCCTCGCCGGTGAAGAGCCCATCGACCACTTCCAGAAGGGCATGATCCGCGAGGGCGCCAGCCTGCCGCCGGCGGTGCTGCGGACCATGCAGATTCACATCGCCGAGGAGGCCCGGCACATCTCGTGGGCCAACGAATTCCTCAAGACCCACATGCCGGAACGGTCGTGGCGCTTCAAGGCGTTCGCCACCGTGGCCTTCCCGCTGACGCTCCGGTGGCTGGCGCACGAGATCATGGCGTCGCCGAAGTCGTTGAGCAAGCAGTTCGACATCCCGAAAGACGTCATGCGGCAGGCATTCTGGCGCAGTCCGCAGTCGCGCAGGATCATGGCGAGCTATTTCGACGAGACCCGGGGCCTGGCCGAGGAGATCGGCCTGATGAACCGTGTCGGCCGCTGGATGTGGAAGCGCTGCGGCATCGCCGGTGAGACGGCGCGCTACCGCAGCGCCCCCGACCGCGAGGCACAGCTGATCTCCTGATGCCCCACGTCATCACGCAGTCCTGCTGCAGCGACGCGTCCTGCGTCTACGCCTGCCCGGTCAACTGCATTCATCCCACGCCCGACGAGCCCGACTTCCACACCGCCGAGATGCTCTACATCGACCCGGTCGAGTGCGTCGACTGCGGCGCGTGCGTGACGGCCTGCCCGGTCGACGCCATCAAGCACGACGGTTCGCTGGACCCGGCGGAGAAGGTCTTCCTCGAGCTCAATGCCGACTTCTATCGGGAACCGCGGCCCCGTCCGCTGCTGGCGCCCGTCGTGCCGCCGCTGCAGGTGCGGGCGCCCGGCGCGCTGCGCGTCGCCATCGTCGGCTCCGGCCCGGCAGCCATGTATGCCGCCGACGAGGTGCTGACCATCCCGGCCGCGCGCGTCCGGATGTACGAGCGGCTGCCCCAGCCCGGCGGCCTCGCGCGGTTCGGCGTGGCACCCGACCACCAGCGCACCCGGGGTGTGTCCCGGCAGTTCGACGCCATCACCGCGAACCCGCGGCTGGAGCTGATGACCGGGGTCGAGGTCGGCACCGACGTCACCCACGAGCAGTTGCTCGCCGACCACGACGCGGTCATCTATGCGGTGGGCGCATCCACGGACCGTCCGCTCGAGGTGTCCGGCGCCGACCTGCCCGCCGTCAGTTCGGCCACCCGTTTCGTGGCTTGGTACAACGGCCACCCGGACTTCGCCGACGCCACGTTCGATCTGTCGCAGCCGCGTGCCGTCGTGATCGGCAACGGCAACGTCGCGCTCGACGTGGCTCGGATCCTGACCACCGATCCAGAGCGCCTCGCCGCCACCGACATCGCACCGCACGCGTTGAAGGCCTTGCGGCAGAGCAAGATTCAAGACGTGGTCGTCGTCGGGCGACGCGGACTCGCGCAGTCGGCGTTCACCGTGCCGGAGCTGGTCGGTCTGACGTCCATGCCCGATGTGGACGTCGTCGTCTCCGATGAGGATCTCCAGGCGCTGCCGGAGACCGACCCTCGCGCCCGCATCCTGCGGGACCTGCCGCGACGGCCCGGCAACCGCCGCATCGTGTTGGAGTACCTGCAGTCGCCTACCACCATCAGCGGCGCTCCCGACGGCGTGGCAGTCGAGTTCGCGCGCAACGAACTGGTGGCGGCGCCCGACGGGACTACCAAGGTGAAGCCGACCGGCGACCTGCACACCGTCACCGCCGGACTCGTGCTGACTTCGATCGGCTACCGTGGCCGGCCCGCGGTCGACCTGCCGTTCGACGACGCGCGTGGCACCATCCCCAACGACGAGGGCCGGGTCGTGGGCGTCGCGGCGACGTACGTGACCGGCTGGATCAAGCGCGGGCCGACGGGGTTCATCGGCACCAACAAGTCCTGCGCGCAGGAGACCGTGCGCAGCCTCGTGGCCGATTACAACGCGGGGTTGCTTGCCTGACGGTTCGCCAGCGCGGCGACCACGGCGACGAGCGGTTCGTCCCGGCTGACCTCGAAACCGATGGCCCGTGCGGCACCGTCGATGACGTACCAGGTGAAGTCGGCCAGGTGCGCGATCATCTGTTCGCGGGTATGTGTCGGCGCCGGACTGCGCACCCACGCGAACAGTGTCTCCTCCACCATGGTCACGATCGCCAGCGGGACGAGTTTGAACGCGCTGTCGTCGACGCCGATGGCGAGCGTGATGGCGCCGATGATGCCGTCCGCGCGTTCGATGATGCGCAGCTTCAGTTCGCCCACGGCGTCGAGCGTCTCGTCGCCCTCGAACGACGGACCGTTGCGGGCGAACTCGTTCAGCCGCGGATGGTCGATCATCCAGTCGGCGACCGCCTCGATGGTGCGGGTCAGAATCTCCCGCAGCGAGCCCTCGGTGATGTCGAGCTTGCCGACCAGGACAGAGCCGAAGTCGTCGATGAGGTACGACCGCACCCGGCGCTCGAGTTCCTCCTTGCCGGAGGTCTGCCGGTAGATCACCGACTTGGCGACGCCCGCGCGCTTGGCGATCGCGGCGACGGAGATGTCGGCGCCCGACGGGCTCTCCTCCAGCAGCTCGATCATCGCGAGCAGGATCTGGGACCGGCGTTCGGCGTTGTGCTGCTCCCACCGCGCCTCGTAGCCACTCACCGACGCGGGGTTCGGGGCCACGGACATGGGCTCTACCGTAGCCGCTGCCGTGATGCGCACCACGCGCCGTCACACCTCGCCACGCTGTCTCGTCCGACAGATATGAACCAGACACCACGCATCGCACCCCTGCCCCCGCAAAAGGCCGGCCTACTGACCCGGCTCATGTACCGCTACGCCAAGCGTGAGTTCGGCGAGGTGCCCGAGCCGTTCGCCGTAGCGGCGCACCACCCACGGCTGCTGGTCGCCAACGCCGTGCATGAGGGCCTGTTGAAGAGCGGTTCGAAGACGCTGCCCGACTCGGTCCGCGACCTGGCCGTGTTGTGGACCGCCCGCACCGTGGGCTGCTCCTGGTGCGTCGACTTCGGCACCATGCTCATGCGCCTGGAGAGCCTGGACACCGAACGGCTCAAGCACATAGACAGTTATGCGACATCCGATTTGTTCACCGGCGACGAACGGGCCGCGATCGCCTACGCCGACGCGATGACCACCGATCCACACAACGTCACCGACGAACAGGTCGACGACCTCAAGCGCCGGTTCGGCGAGGCCGGCGTCATCGAGCTGACCTACCAGGTCGGCGTCGAGAACATGCGGGCCCGGATGTACGCGGCGCTCGGCATCACCGAGCAGGGCTTCAGCTCGGGCGACGCGTGCCGGGTGCCATGGGCTGAGTGAGCCGCACTGGCCCCAAGGACGGAGCAGGTGGTAGAACACGTTACAGAAATAGCGGCAAGGGCCGCTGAAACCACCTGTTCAGCGAGGAACCGCCATGCATTGGTACACCGGCAACACGTTCTATGACACGGTGCTGACCGCGGCGTTCGCGTTCGCCGCGTTCGTGATCATCGGCGGTTTCTTCGCGCAGAGTTCGTACGGACGGTTCTCGACGACAAAACTCGGCCTGAACCTCAACCCGAAGCTCGGCTGGTGGCTGATGGAGATCCCGGCGACCGTCGTGTTCCTCGTCAGCTACCTGGCCGGACCACACCGGTTCGAGCCGACGTCGCTGGTGCTGGCCGGCATCTGGCTGCTGCACTACGCCAACCGGGGTTGGTTCTTTCCGCTCGCGATCCGCCAGGCGCCCGGCAAGCGCGGCACCTTCAACGTGTCGGTGATCGTGATGGGCATGCTCGTCACGTCGATGCACGGCTACCTCAACGGGACCCTGTTCAGCCACGACTTCTTCGGGCAGTACACCACCGCATGGCTGACCGACCCGCGGTTCCTGGTGGGACTGGTGGTCTATCTGTGCGGATTCGCCCTGCTGGTCAACTCGGAATCGATCGTGCGGAACCTGCGCGACAAGAACAACCCGGGCGGAGCTGAATACCGCATTCCCTTCGGCGGCGGCTTCCGGTATGTGACCAGCCCGGCGTACCTGGGCGAGCTCATCGCCTGGTCCGGTTTTGCGCTGCTGACCTGGGCGCTGCCCGGCCTGGCCATCCTGTTGATCACGGCGGGCAATCTGATTCCCCGGGCGCTCGGCACCCACACCTGGTACCACAAGAAATTCCCCGAGTACCCCACCGACCGCAAGGCGCTGATTCCGTACGTCCTCTAACGCGAGCCGCTAGTCAGGCCGCAGCGGCGAGCCGCTAGTCAGGCCGCAGCGGCGAGCCGCTAGTCCGACCGAAGCGGCGAGCCGCTAATCAGACCGAAGCGGTGACGCCGTGAACTTGTCCGGGTTCGCGATGTCCCACAACGCGACGACTTTGCCATCCCGCACGGTCATCGCGGTGACGCGCGGCAGCATCTCGGGGTGCCCGCCGTCGGCGGGCAGGCCAGGGGTGTACGCGCCGAGCTCGCCGTTGATGAGCGCGAGTTGCGACGTCGAAAGCCATTGCGGCCCATAGCGCCTGGCCAAGCCGAACAGGAACCGCGCCACCTTGTCCGCGCCGACGATGGTGCGCGGCGCCGTCGGTGCCCGACGGTTGGAGTCGCCGGTGAACGTCGCGTCGGGGTGCAGCAGTTCGACGACGGCGGCCATGTCGCCACTGGCCAGGGCGGCCATCAGCTTGCCGACGACCTCGTTGTGGCCGGCATCCGGCGGCGGCGCCGGCGCCGCGGACACCGCGCGCCGGGCTCGGGACGCGAGCTGGCGCGCACCGGCATCCGTCACGCCGAGCACCGATGCGATCTCCGAGAACGGCACCGCGAAGCCGTCGTGCAGCACGAAGGCCACCCGTTGGTCGGGCGTCAGTCGCTCCAGCACCACCATCGCGGCGAAGCGCGCGTCCTCGCCCGCGACCACCGCGGCCAACGGGTCGGACGCGTCGAATCCCGTCACCACCGGTTCGGGCAGCCACTCACCGAAATACGCCTCGCGGCGGTGCGCGGCGGACCGCAGCCGGTCCAGGCCGAGACGACTCACGACGGTCGTCAGCCAGGCCCGGGGCTCCACGATGGTGTCGACATCGGCGCTGTGCCAGCGCAACCACGCGTCCTGCACGATGTCCTCGGCGTCGGCGTACACACCGGTCAGCCGGTAGGCGACGGACAGCAGATGCGGGCGCAGCCGCTCGAATTCGTCGGTGTCCTGCGCAGTGGTCACCACACAAACGTACGACGCCGGGTGCAGGCCGGCGAACCCGTAGCATCTTCTGGTCGATCAACCGGATGAGCAGGGAGCAGATGACCACGACAGCGCCAGACATCGTCGCCCGGGACAAAGGCCTCAAACGGGGCGCCCTCGGTCTGGTGTCCAGCGTGGTGGTCGGGCTCGCGTCCACGGCGCCGGCCTACAGCCTCGCCGCGACGCTCGGCCTCGTCATCGCCACCAGTGGCACGCTGCTCGCCGGGGTGAAAGCCCCTGCGATCATGCTCATTTCGTTCGTGCCGATGTACCTGATCGCCGTCGCCTACCAGGAGCTGAACAAGGCCGAGCCCGACTGCGGCACCACGTTCACCTGGGCGGCAAGGGCTTTCGGGCCGGTGGTCGGCTGGCTCGGCGGCTGGGGCATCATCGCCTCCGACGTCATCGTGATGGCCAATCTGGCGCAGATCGCCGGGTCGTATTCGTTCACGTTCGTCGGTGACCTCGGTTGGCATTCGGCCGCCGGCCTGGCGAGCAGCACGCTGTGGTCGACGGTGGCGGGCGTCATCTGGGTCGTCCTGATGACGTACATCTGCTACCGGGGTATCGAGGTGTCGGCCCGGTTGCAGTACGTGCTGTTGAGCGTCGAGGTCGTGGTGCTGATCGTGGTGTCGGTCGTGGCGCTGGTGAAGGTGTACACCCACCACGGGCACGCGTACTCGGTCATGCCGTCGTGGTCCTGGTTCTGGCCTGGCGGAATGGATTTCGGCACGGTGATCGCCCCGGCGGTACTGGCCACGATCTTCATCTACTGGGGTTGGGACACCGCGGTGGCGTGCAACGAGGAGTCCGACGATCCAGGCCGTACCCCGGGCCGCGCCGCCGTCATCTCGACATTCCTGCTGCTGGCCACCTACGCGTTGGTGACCGTCTCGACCATCGCGTTCGCGGGCGTCGGCACCGAGGGCATCGGACTGGGCAACCAGGACAACGCCAAGGATGTGTTCACCGCCATCGGGCCATCGTTGTTCGGCGACAGCGTGATCGGGAAGATCGGAATGCTGCTGCTGTCGGCGTCGATCCTGACATCCGCGGCCGCCTCGACACAGACCACCATCATGCCGACAGCGCGCACCACCCTGTCCATGGGCGTATACCGCGCGCTGCCACAGAGTTTCGCGAAGATTCATCGGCAGTACCTGACGCCGACCACCTCGACCATCGTGATGGGCGTGTTGTCGGTGCTGTGCTACGTGCTGTTCACCGCGATCAGTGCCGATCTGTTGACGGCCCTGATCGGCTCGGTCGGCCTGATGATCGCGTTCTACTACGCGCTGACCGGGTTCGCCTGCGCCTGGTTCTACCGAAAGACGTTGACCCGGAACACTCGTGACTTCGTGATGCGCGGCCTGCTGCCACTGGTCGGCGGCATCACGCTGTCCGTGGTGTTCGGCTACGGCCTGGTCCAGTACAGCAAGCCGGACTGGCTCAAGGACGAAAACCACCACGACGTCACCATTTTCGGCTTCGGCGCGGTGGGTGTGGTCGGCGTCGTCGGGCTGTTGCTGGGCGTGGTCCTGATGTTCGTGTGGCGCGTCGCGCAGCCGGAGTACTTCCGTGGGCTGACGTTGCCCCGGCGCCATGACCTGGTGCTGGACACCGCGGCCTCCGGTCATTCCGGATCGGTGCATTTCGGGTTGCCGGACTCCGGCGACATGCCCACGGTCATCGCGCCCGATCTGTCGAACCTGCCGCCGGGCGAGACCGCGGTGGACTCCGCGACCGGCAAGGAATTCCGTCGCGACTGACGAATCCCGCTCAGCGGTGCACCGATTGGCGATACCGTCAACGCGTGCCGAACAAGCCGTCCATCAATCCCGTGCGCTGGACCCCGCCGCCGGTCGACGCACTCCCTGACTTCCCCTCCCCCGAACTCACCATCGTGCCGATGCCCGGCGACGCCCCGGAGGACGTCGTCGTCGGCGCCGACGGCGCATTGTGGACGGGTCTGGTCGACGGCCGGATCGTGCGGATCTCCCCCGACGGCGACATCCAGGTGGTGGCCGACACCGGCGGTCGGCCGCTGGGTCTACACGTCGCGCGGGACGGGCGGCTGCTGGTCTGCGACAGCTATCGGGGGCTGCTGTCCCTGGACCCCGGCACCGGTGCATTGGAGGTGCTGGTGCCCGACATCGACGGCCGGCCGCTGCGGTTCTGCTCGAACGTGACCGAAACCGATGACGGCACAATCTATTTCACCGAGTCGACGAGTTCGTTCCACTACGAGCATTTCCGCGCGGCCATCCTCGAGGCGCGCGGCGACGGCGGCCTCTACAAGCTGGCGACCGACGGCACGGTGAGCATGCTGCGCGACGGCCTGTACTTCGCCAATGGCGTCACCGTCACCGCCGACGGCACCGCGCTGGTGTTCGCCGAGACCCAGGGCCGCCGACTGTCGAAGTACTGGCTCTCCGGACCGCGGGCCGGAGCCGTCACCCCGTTGGCGGTCAACCTGCCCGGAATGCCCGACAACATCTCGACGGGCGCCGACGGCCGGATCTGGGTCGCGTTCGTCACCCCGATCAATGGCGCCGCCGAGTGGCTGGCCCCGCGGCCGACCATTCTGCGCCAGTTGGTCTGGCGGTTGCCGGAGGCGCTGCAGCCACAGATGCCGCTGGAGGTGTGGGCCGTCGCGTTCGACCCGGACACCGGTGCGGCGGTGGCCGGCGTGCGTGGGAAGCACCGCCAGTTCGGACAGGTCACCGGACTGGTCGAGCACGACGGGCGGCTCTGGATGAGCTCCATCGGGGTCCCCGCGCTTGCTCACTGCGCGCTGCCCGAGCGTCGGTAACCCTCGGTCAGCTAATTCACATTTGTAACTTCAACCCCAATTGTCACAGCGCGGCTACCCCGAATCCGGTGGTCCGTCGCCTAATCTGACGACACCATGGCGACCACCCGATCCACGTCACAACGCGCTGCAGCCCTGGCAGCGGCGTTTTTCCTGACGGCCGCACCGGCGCTGGCCTATGCCGAACCCGATCCGCCCGCCGCCGATCCGTGCCCGTACCGGGTGAATACCCCGCCCGCCGTCGACCAGTCCGAGGTGCCCAAGGCCGGCGACCCGCCGGCCCCGATCCCGGTGCCGGCCACGCCGCTCGGCGGGGACCTCATGGGCGGCTGCGGCGTCGTCGCCGCACCGGACATGCCGCCACTGCCCGGTGATGTCTCGGCTGACGCGTGGATCCTGGCCGACCTCGACAACGGCGACATCATCGCCGCCAAGGATCCGCACGGCCGCCACCGCCCCGCCAGCATCATCAAGGTGCTGATCGCGACGCAGGCACTGCGCGAACTGCCCGTCAACAAGCGCGTCACCGGCACCCCCGACGACGCGGCCGCCGAAGGCACCCGGGTCGGCGTCGACGACGGCGGCATCTACACCGTCAACGACCTGCTGCACGGCCTGCTCATGCATTCGGGCAACGACGCCGCGCACGCCCTGGCGATGCAGGTCGGCGGCATGGACACCGCGGTCGGCAAGATCAACGACCTGGCCTCGAAGCTGGGCGGTCGTGATACCCGCGCCGCCACCCCGTCCGGCCTTGACGGCCCGGGCATGAGCACCTCGGCCTACGACATGGGCCTGTTCTACCGCTACGCCTGGCAGAACCCCACGTTCGCCTCGATCGTCGCGACGCAGAAGTACGAATTCCCCGGGCACCCGGCCAAGCCCGGCGAACCCGGCGACCACCCCAGCTATGAGCTGGAGAACGACAACAAGCTGCTCTACAACTACCCGGGCGCGCTCGGCGGAAAGACCGGCTACACCGACGACGCCGGGCAGACGTTCGTCGGTGCCGCCGACCGCGGTGGACGACGGCTGGTCGCGATTCTGTTGCACGGCACCAGGGTTCCGATCGCGCCGTGGGAACAGGCCGCACACCTGCTGGACTACGGGTTCGCCACCCCGCCGGGCACCAAGGTCGGCACGTTGATCGAGCCGGACCCGTCGCTCATCCAGCGCAAGCCCGACGCCAAGCATCCGGCGGCCGCGCAGGCCCTCGACGGCCTGCCGCCCATCGATGCGGTGCCGATCCGGGTCGGAGTCGGCGTGGTCGGGGGCGCGGTGGTGCTCTCGCTGATGATGGCCGCCCGTTCCATCAATCGGCGCCCACAGCACGCCGACCGGTAGAGACTGACGGGCGATGACGCTCATCTCTGCCGGCACGATGGTGCTCGGCGATACCGTGTGCCGGCCCGGGTGGCTGGAGATCAGTGGTGACCGCGTCGTGGCGTGCGGCAGCGGCGCCCCGCCCCGCGGCGTCGACGTCGACTTCCCCGACGGTGTCGTGGTGCCGGGCCTCGTGGACATGCATGTGCACGGCGGCGGTGGATTCTCCTACGGCACCGACGATCCCGACGATATAGCGCGGGCCGTCGAGTTTCACCGCGCCCACGGGACCACCACGACGCTGGCCAGTCTGGTCACCGCCGCGCCGGATGTCCTGTTGGCTCAAGTTCAGACCTTGGCCGACTCGGTACGCGACGGCGTCGTCGCCGGGATTCACCTGGAGGGTCCGTGGCTGAGTTCGGCGCGCTGTGGTGCGCACGACGTGACGCAGCTGCGTGACCCCGACCCCGCGGAGATCGACTCGGTGCTCGCCGCAGCCGACGGTGCGATCCGGATGGTGACGATCGCCCCGGAACTGCCCGGTGCCGACGTCGCGATCGAACGGTTCGTCGCCGCGGGAGTCATTGTCGCCGTGGGCCATACCGATGCCAGCTACGAAGAGACCAAACGGGCGCTGCAACTGGGCGCCACCGTCGGCACCCATGTCTTCAACGGCATGCGTCCGCTGCACCACCGCGACCCGGGACCGGCGCTCGCCCTGCTGGAAGACACCCGGGTGACGGTTGAGCTCATCGCCGACGGCGTCCACCTACATCCCGCGCTGGTCCACCAGGTGGCCAGCACCGCCGGCTCGGACCGCGTCGCGCTGATCACCGATGCGATGGCGGCGGCGGGCATGCCCGACGGGGCCTACCAGCTGGGCGGGCTCGACGTCGAGGTCAGCGGCTCGGTCGCGCGCCTGCGCGAGCGGTCGACCATCGCGGGTGGCACCGCGACCATGGACGCGCTGTTCCGCACGGCGGCAACGGGTTTGGAGCCCGCGTCGGATGCGTCGCTGCGGCACGCGATAGCGATGACGGCGACGACGCCGGCGCGCACGCTGGGCCTCGGTGATGTCGGCGTGCTGGCGCCCGGTATGTCCGCCGATCTGGTGGTGCTGGACAAGAAGCTGCATGTTCGTGCGGTGGCGAAGCGCGGCGTGTGGATGGCAGGCCGCGGCTAGATCACCGTGAGCGGCAACGCCTTTCCCAGGTCACTACCCGCGGCGATCGACATGCGCTGGCGCCCCAGCGCCGGCCACGCCTGCACCGCACAGAACGGCGCGCACTGGTCCTGGTCGGCGCGGGTGCCGACATGGACACAGCACTGCACCAGGCGCTCTTCGATCATGGTCGAGATGTCCATGAACGGCTTGACGGTGATGCGAACCACCCGCTCGCCCAACAGCTTCCGCACCCGGCTCTTCCCACCCGGCAGGGCCGACGACGCGAGCGCCAGCAAGGTCGGCATGCCCAGATCGCAGTTCTGGCAGATGGTTCGCCAGACATCGCCGATCCCGGGGTGCGACAGCGAGGACTGCTCCGATAGCAGGCCCAGCAGCGACTCCCGGACCGCGAGCTGCAGTTCCTGTGGCAGCTCGCTATCGGCAATCCTGTTGGACACCAACCCGAGTCGGTCTTTGAGGACGTCGTGCCCGATCAACGAGACCAGCGAGCGCCAGTGCCCGGAATCGTCGCGCAGCACGTAGCCGACCGAGCAGCAGTGCGGATGCGAACACGGTAGCGCGGTGAGGTCGCGCCAGGTCATCAGGCCATCGGTCTGAGGGCCGAGCCTGTTGAGCACGCCGGTGTGGGTCAGCCGGTCGAGCGCGTCCAGGCTCCCCGAGCGTCCCGAGCCGAACTGCGGCTGGATGGTGATGCCGCCGACGTAGGGGGTGTTCAGCGCCAGCTGCACCATGTCGCCGATCTCGTTGTCATTCACGCCGAGCGCCGCGGCCATCACCAACGTCGTGAAAATCTGGCGCTCCGAAAGGCGCTGCAACACCTGCCGTTTCATCCTGCGGAGGTCGCCGCCGCGGTGGTGCCGGTGCGCCGCCTCGGACAGCCCGTCGTACTGCAGGTACACCTCGACGCGGTGCCGGTGGGCGCTCAGCAGCTCGAGCAGCGCATCATCCGTGGCGATCCGGATGCCGTTGGTGTTGAGCAGGATTCGGGTGATGGGCCGGCTGGTCAGCTCGTCGAGCAGCTCGGCCAGGTCGGGATGCAGGGTCGGTTCGCCGCCGGAGAGCATCAGCACGTCCAGCCGCCCGTTCTCGCGGGCGAGCCGCTGGTCGACGTTGGCGAGCACCTCGGCGACCGGCACCACGTTGCGCAGATCGGGCGATGAGTCGGTGAAGCAGGTGGGGCACCGCAGATTGCAGACCTCGGCGATGTCTTCGAGCAGGATGCAGGTGTGCTGGGTCTGCATCTCGGGCAGCCCGCGCAGATAGGCGGAGGGGATCGGATCGAAATTGCCTGCGACGTCGGGCATGTGCGCCTTGGTCGGGGCGGTCCACTCCTCCAGATACGACAGAATCTCTGGGCTCTCGTCGTAGAGCGTACTCACCAGGCCGTGCGCCGGACAACCGCGCTCCAGCCACACTCTGCCGTCGCGCTCGACAAGCCGGCCGGACAGCCGCGACACGTCGCGCAGCGGCCGTTCGGGGGCCTCGTGGTGGCAGTGCGGGCAGTAGGCCGTCACATAGCGGAGTATCCGGTCCCCGCGCAGACCCATCCCCGCCGTCATGTGTACATCGCGGGGTTCAGGCCGGTGCAGTAGCCGACGGTCAGGATCGAGGTGAGCGCCCAGCCGATCATCAGGCCAAGCCCCAGCCCCTTGGACCCGGGGTTACCCGTCTTCCACAACGCGTAGCCACCCCCGAAGGCGAGGAGAGCCAGCAGCGCGGCCCCGAAGGCCAGCAGCACCTTCTGCTGATCGGCGAGCATCACCGTGAGGAAGCCCACGCCGACGTTCAGCACCGGAAAGAGGATCACCCCGCAAACCACACCGCCTCCCGAGATCGCCTTGGGGTTCGGCGGTGGATAACCGTACTGCGCGTACTGCGGATGCTGGGGATATTGCGGGTACTGCGGGTACTGGGGATATTGCCCCGGTGGCACGCCATGCGCAGGCTGATCCTCGGGTGGTTCACCTGGCTGCTGGGACATGGTCACCCTCCCTGTCTGCCGACGAAATCCGGTAGTAGCCACGGCAATAACCACGCCAGATCCGAAAACCCAAGAGCGCCAATGATGGCAGCAGCACCCATTGCGGCCGTGTCAGGTCCAGCCACACCGTCTCGTTGGCGCGCACGAACTCCACGAAGAAGCGGAATATCGCGTAGGCCGCCACGTAGATGACGAACAACTCGCCGGGATGCGTGATCCGCGGCCGCAGCCACATGAGGACCGCGAAAGCCGCCAACTGGAACCCGATTTCGTACAAGAACGACGGGTGCATGGCCAGCCCGGCCACACATCCCGGGCACTCGGGGGTACTCGCCGGCGCATGTATCCCCCACGGCAGCGTCGTCGGGCGTCCGGGCGCTTCCGTCAGCAGACACCCGATCCTCCCGATCGCCATCCCCAAGGCGACCGCCGGCGCGAACAGGTCGCCGGTCTTGCCCCGGTACCCCCCGAGACGTTTGGCGATCAGCACGCCCACGTAGGCGCCGAACAGCCCGCCGAGGATGCTCTTGGAGCCGTATTCCCACGCCTGCGAGACGGTCGGGTTTGCGCTGAAATCGAGATGGCGTGTCAGGCCCGACAGGCGCATCCCGATCGCGCCGCCGACGAGCGCCCCGGTGACGGCGACCAGCGACTGTTCGTTCACCGCACCGCGGCGGCGCGCCTCGTGGACGAATACGAGCACCGCGGCCAGCACACCCAGGCCCACGAACAGACCGTGCACCGGGACGTGCACCGGTCCGATTTGCCACTGGGAGATCGCCGGGATCACAGTGGCAAAGCTACCGGCAAGAGGCCGGATCACATCGTCGGAAGCGTCACATCCAACCGGAATCCGCCCGGCACGTGGGCGGCGGACACCTGCCCGCCGTGCGCCTCCACAATGCCCCGGACGATGGCCAGACCGATGCCGGCGCCCGAACCGTCGGCCTCCGGGGTGCGGGCCTGCGTACCGCGCCAGCCCATGTCGAACATGCGCCCGAGGTCGTGGGATTGGACGCCGGGGCCCTGGTCCAGCACCGTGAGCACGATCCGGTCGCCGTCGAGGTGGTGGGTCGACACCTGGATCTCGGAATTCTCCGGCGCATGTCGAATACTGTTGACCAGCAGGTTCGACACCACCCGGGACAGTTCGCCGGGATCGGCATACAGCACTTGATCGGTCATTTCCGCGTGCGTGATGGTGATGCCGCGGGTCGCCGCGAGGGCTTGCAGGTCGGACACGACGTCGGACACCAGGTCCAGGAGCACCACTGGCTCCTTGCTGAGCTTCAGCATGCCGCTCTGAATCTTGGACAGCTCGAACAGCCCGTCCACCATGCCGTTGACGGCGTCCACCTGATCGCGGATCTGCCGGATGTACTCGGCCGGTTCATCGACCACGCCTTCCTCGAGCGCTTCGGCCATCGCCCGCATCCCGGCCAGCGGTGTCCGCAGATCGTGCGACACCCAGGCGACCAGCTGACGGCGTGACGCGTCGAGCTGCTCGACCTCGGCGCGGGCGGCCGCCAATTGTGCTGACGACTGCGCGAGCTGACCGGACAATTCGGCGAATTCCCGGGAACTTTCGACGTCCGCGGTGACGACTTCGCCGCTACCGATTTGTCGGGCCGCGTGCTGCAGCCGCGCCAGTGACCGTCGTAGCCGGCGCAGCAGGAACCCGGCGGCCAAGCCAGCCATGAGCGCCGAGACGGCGATCACCGACAGCAGTACTTGTAAGTCGTGCGACGACAGGTACATCTCGATCGAGATCGCCACGGTGGACGCGACGATGGCGACGATCGTCGCGCAGATCAGGGCCGCCACGTGCGTGCCGATGGATCCGCGCCGATTGAGCTGCATCACGAGGACGGCCGCACCCGTGGCCACCGAGGTACAGATCAGGGCCGTCACCGCGATGATGACGAGGTCCAGCGCGCCGAGGATCATGACGACCTCCCCGACGGTGTGAATCGGTACCCCGTACCCCACTCGGTGCGCAGATACGTGGGATCGCGTGGGTCGGCCTCGATCTTCTCGCGGAGCCGCCGGATGTGCACGGTCACCGTCGACGCGTCGCCGGAGCTCCAGCCCCACACTTCGCGCAGCATCTCGTCGCGCGAGATCACGCGGTCGGGGTTCTTGAGGAGAAAGAGCAAGAGCTCGTACTCGCGTCCGGTCAGCTCGACATCGGCACTGCCGCAGGTGATCCGGCGCACCGTCGGGTCGATCCGAAAGCGGCCGACCACGAAGGGAGCAAGCGGTGACTCGTGGGAGACCCTGTGCCGCAATAGTTTCGAGATACGCAGTTGCAGCTCACGAAGCGCGAACGGCTTGGCCAGGTAGTCGTCGGCGCCGAGTTCGAGGCCGTCGATCCGGTGCCCGCTCGCGCCGAGCGCGGTCAGCATGATCACCGGGACATCCGAGCGGGTGCGGATCTCGCGCAGCAGGTCGTCACCGGACAACCCCGGCAGCATGCGATCGAGCACGAGTACGTCAGGCGTCGAACGCCGCACCGCGTCCCGCGCGGCTTCCCCGTCGGAGAACTCGTCGATCCGAAACCCCTTGGCGCGCAGGTACGCCGCCACCGCGGTCCGCACCCGCTGGTCGTCTTCGACCAGCACGACGTGCGCTCCGCCGCCGTCGTCGGAACTCACGGGCGCACCCACATCGCACCTCTCATGGTGCTGAGCCTAGACAGCCGGCGGCGTGACGGGCCGGTTCTTACGGTTCTGAAATGTTTGTCGAACGCGCCCGGCGCGCTCCCTAACTTCATCGACGACGGGGTGATCGGCACCCCACGACGCTCGAAGGAGTTCCACATGGTCATCAAGCCGATCGCAGCGACAGCAGCTGCGGTGTTCGCCCTCACGCTCACCGCATGCGGTGCGAACGAGATGAAGTCGGCCGGTTCGTCCAGCCCCTCCAGTTCCGTCATGTCGTCCGCGATGACATCCGCGATGACCTCATCGAGCGCCGCAGCGCGCACGGGCCACTTCACCGGCCTCAATGGCAAGCACGTCGCCGGTACGGCGACCGTCAGCGGGATGAATCTCGAATTCACCGACTTCTCCTCCGACGAGGGACCGGACCTGCACGTGTACCTGACCAAGGGCTCCACCGAGTCCGACGTCGCCGCGGGCAAAGAGATCGCCGCCATCAAGTTCGACCAGGCCACACAGTCGTTCCCGCTGACCGGCATCGACACCATGGGCTACACCACCGTCGTCATCCACTGCGACAAGGCGAAGGCAGTGTTCGGCGCTGCCTCGCTGATGTGATGACCGGTCTGATGACCACCCGCGCACTGACCACGCGCGACCGCGCCGACCTGGCCGCGTCGATACTCTTCGGCGCGGTCCGGGTCGGGCTCGGACTACTGTGGCTCCACGAGGGCTATGTGAAGTTCCGGGCGCACTTCGGGCGCGCGGACATCTTGCTGGTCGTCGACGGCGCATCAGCGAATTCGCGTGTGCCGGAGTACTTTCGCTTCGTGGCCGAGCACTTGCTGCGGCCGATGGCAGACCTGGCCGGCATCATGACGCCGCTGACCGAAGTAGTGCTGGGGCTGGTCCTGGTGCTCGGCGTGTTCAGCACGCTGTCCGCGGTCGCGTCCGCGGGATTGCTTGCGGTCTACTGGAGTTCGGACCAGCTCATCGCGCAGTACCCGATCATGGCGGTGCTGAGCGTGGGCGTCCTTGCCGGACAGGGATATTCGTATCGCTGGACGATCAAGGCACTGGTGCACCGCCGGCCGAATCTCGAGAAAGAGGAATGACCGGCGTCAGAGCTTTCCGACGCGCAAGTCTTGGCTGCTCTTCAAAACGGCCGACTCCAGGCTCCAGTTCTCCGGCTGGACCCGCTCCCAGAGGCCGCCCTTGCCGGCCGCACTGCCGAGTTCGTCCTCGCGCCGGAACCACTGCTCTGCGGTGCGAATCCGGTTCGGGTGGATTTCGTCCAGCAATGCGTAGTTGCGCTTGACGATGCCGTCTTTCCACAGCTGCCAGAAACCGGTGAAGTTCTGCCGAAATGTCATGGTGCTCGGATCATTTGGGTCCGCGTTGTATCCGGCAGGACTATCGGCGACGCCGCCGAGCGGCCCCTGCCAGTAGGCGTCCATGGCCGTGTCGACGTATCGGGCGGGATGCCCGGTGACCGTCTCGAACGCCCGGGCCAGCTCGCGATACGAGATGTGGTCAATGGCCACCTCGAGGTCCATGCCGTTGGACCGGTGGGTGTTGTCGAAGAGCCAGCGGACGTAGTAGCCGCAATCCTCGAGTGAGACATGGGGTACTGCGCCGTCGCCGAGTGGCACCCGCCAGGTGACGACGCCGTCCTCCACGCTGGGCGCCATGGGGGTCAGGGGCGAGATCGCCATCTCGATGTACGGCCCCGACGTGAAGATGGCGGCACCCATCCGAGCCGAATTCGCTTGATTCTGCAGCAGGATCCATTCGGCGATGCGCCCCTTGCCGTCGTAGTGGCCGACTCGGTACTTGGAGTCGTAGCCCGCCTTCTTGAGCCCGTAGTCGAGGTTGCCGTACACGAAGAACTTGATGCCTTCCTCGATGGCGATCTCGTAAGCGCGCATCGCCCAATACATCTCGGTCTTCTCACCGGTGTTGAATCCGTCGATGTTGACGAACGCGCCATCGCACCCGCGAAAGCCTTCCCGCAGCACGGTTTCATCGGCGAAGGTGCCTTCGAGTGCCGACACGTTGCCGAGTTCGAGCAACGATTCGGCCCGAGCACTCGTGGCGTCACGAGTGAGAAATCGAACGGAGTACTTCCCGTCGGCGACGAGCGCGCGGGCGACCGGAAGACCCTGGGCCCCGGTCGCTCCGATCATGAAGATCTTCGAAGTGGGATGTGACATGGCAACTCCTCCAGTTGGTGTATATACAACATTCGGGCATCGGCAAAAGCCGATCCCAACCGATTACTGGCCGCCGGGCGACAGACCGACGCTCACCGCGAGGTCCCGGACCGCCGCGACGCCGCCGGCCCCCAGGAGGTCCGCGGCCTCCCGCTGCGCCCGCCGCCATGCCGGCATCACGGTCTCGAGCTTCTTGCGACCCGATGCGGTCAGCGCAACCTCTCGCACCCCTTTGGCGTTCGCAGACACCGCCTCCACCCAGCCGTGTTTCATCAACAGACTCAGGTTGCGACTGACGGTCGACCGCTCCAGCTGCAGCACCTCGCCGATCCGAGCTGGCGAGGACGGACCCATCTTCCCCAGCGCCGCCAGGAGATTGACCTGGGCGATGCCGACGCCGTGCTCTTCGAGAGCCTGGTCGTACAGGCTCGTCACCGCTCGGCCCAGCATTCGAACGCGGACGGCCAGGCAGTTACCGGCGATCTCCTCGACAGCGGCATTGACCATGCCATCATTGTTGCATATACACCATTGTCGAGCAATCGCCGCCCGCCGAGCTATCCCCTGCGGCGTCGCAGCAACCGCGAAAGACCAAGCCCGCCAAGCAGGCCCACCGCCGCACCGACCGCCACGCTGTTCGCATCGACGCCCTCGGGTTCGCGATAGCGAGTGACGATCGCGGCCGGTCCCGGCGGCGCCACAGGTACCAGCGCCATGGTGTCCCGCGCCGTCGCCGCCCACGCCGTCGAGAACAGGATCAGCCGCGCGGTGATGTACGCGAAAACCATCAGACCCAGCACGGGGCCGAACGTCGCGCCCGCCGGTCCGTGCATGACGGTCCGCAGATAGATCGACGCGACCTGCTTGAACAGTTCGAAGCCCACCGCGGCGATCAGGGCGGCGCGGGCCGAGCTGCGAAGGCTCACCTTCTCGCGCGGCAACCGGGCGATGATCCACGTGAACATCAGCCATGCCACGGCGAATGACACCGCGATCGACGCCACCCGCAGCAGCGCATTGAGGCCCGGGACGTGCCCGACACCGAACCAGTGCAGCACCGTCGTCATCAACCCGGTGTCGCCCAGGGCGGTCAGGCCGATGGTCACGACGATGGCCACGAACGCCGAGACCAGCGCCAGCAGGTCGGACAGCTTGGTGCCGACCCAGCCGTCGGGTTCGCTCTGCTGCTCCCACATCTCGGTGAGGGCCTTGCGCAGATTCGCCATCCACCCCAGGCCGGCCCAGGCCGCAGTCGCCAGGCCGATGACGCCCACCGACGTGCGCGATTTCACGGCCGAATCCATCAGCCCCACCAACTGGTTGCCGAAGTCGCCGGCGACCGCCGACCGGATGTGCACCTCGAGCTCTGCGAGCAGGTCAGGACGGGACGCCAGCACGAAGCCGCCCGCGGCAAAACCCACCATGAGCAGTGGGAACAACGCGAACACCGTGAAGTAGGTGATGCCGGCGGCGTAGAAGTCGCCGTTGCAGTCCTGGTAGCGGTCCTGGGCCCGCATGATCCGATCAAGCCACCGATGCCGCTCACGCAGTCGGTCGAGCAGGCCCGGCTGGTCCGAGTCCGTCATTTTCGGCAAACCCCCTTGTTTGCCGAAAAGCCTAGTGTGCGACGCCGCGGGTGTCCCGGTGCGGCGTCCGCAACGTCAGCGCAACCGCGGCAGGAAGCCCAGGCGGTCGTTGACCCGCTGCAGCGTCTTGAAGGCCACCTGCTCGGCGCGCTCGGCGCCCGCGGCCAGGACCGACTCCAGTTCGGCCGGGTCCGCGAGCAGCTCGTCGACCCGGTTCTTGATCGGGGTGACGTACTCGACGACGGCTTCGGCGGTTTCTTTCTTCAGGTCGCCGTAACCGCGGCCCTCGTACCCGGCCACCAGCGTGTCGACGGGGGTACCGGTGACCGCGGACTGGATGGTCAGCAGGTTCGAGATACCGGGCTTGGCCTCGGTGTCGAACCGGATCTCGCGCTCGCTGTCGGTGACGGCCGAGCGAATCTTCTTGGCGCTCTTGGCGGGATCGTCGAGCAGGTTGATCAGTCCGGCGTCGGTGGCGGCCGACTTGCTCATCTTCGCGGTCGGGTCCTGCAGGTCGTAGATCTTGGCGGTGGCCTTGGGGATCATGGCCTCGGGCACCACGAAGGTGTCGGGGAAGCGCGCGTTGAACCGCTGTGCGAGGTCGCGGGCCAGCTCCAGGTGCTGCCGCTGGTCCTCGCCGACGGGCACCAGGTCGGTGTCGTAGAGCAGGATGTCGGCGGCCATGAGCACCGGATAGGTGAACAGGCCGATCGTGGTGGCGTCGGCACCCTGCTTCTGCGACTTGTCCTTGAACTGTGTCATCCGCGATGCCTGGCCGAAGCCGGTGAAACAGCCCAGCAACCACGCCAGCTGGGTGTGTTCGGCGACATGGCTCTGTACGAACACCGTGCTGCGGGCCGGGTCGATGCCGAGCGCCAGGTACTGCGCGGCCGTCACCAGCGTGCGACGCCGCAACGTCTCAGGGTCCTGCGGGACGGTGATGGCGTGCAGGTCGACGACACAGAAGAACGCGTCGTAGCCGTCCTGCAGGTGGGCCCAGTTCTGCACCGCGCCCAGGGCGTTGCCCAGGTGAAGCGAGTCGGAGGTGGGCTGTGCCCCGGAAAAGACGACGCGCTTGTCTACAACTGTCTCGCTGCCTGCACCGCTGTTGCTCATGATGGGTTCGATTTTCGCACTGCTGTCATCCGGTTTTGCCCGGGGCTCGGTCTACGCTGGGGAAAGTGGGTTCCAGTGCGATGCCGACCTCCGACAAGGTGACGAAGTGAGCGCCGATCCAACGCCCCCCGGCCACCTGATGGCGGCCGAAATCGCCGAACAGCCGCAGGTGTGGCGCCGGCTGCTGGACGATGGCCGCGATCCCATCCGGGCCGCCGCCGCTCAGATCGCGGCGGCCGCGCCGCGATTCGTCCTGTTCGTGGCACGAGGCACGAGTGACCATGCGGCGCTGTACGCGAAATATCTCGTAGAGATCAACCATGGCCTGCCCGCAGGTCTGGTCTCCCCGTCAACCATGACCGTCTACGGCGCCCAACCCGATCTGCACGACGTGCTGTATGTAGCGGTGAGTCAGTCCGGGGGTTCACCGGACCTGGTCCGCTCGGTGGAGGTGGCCCGCGACCGGGGCGCGCTCACCGTGGCCGTCACGAACAACTCCGCGTCGGATCTGGCTGCGGCAGCCCAGATTCACCTCGATGTCCTGGCGGGCGCCGAACAGTCGGTGGCCGCGACCAAGTCCTACACCGCTGAGTTGCTCGCCCTGCAGCTGCTGCTCGGCCGTGACGTTCCCGGCGTCGACGCGCTGCCCGATCTCGGTGCGCAGGTACTCGCCGCCGGGGAGCTGGTCCGCGACGTCGCGCAGCGGTACCGGTTCGCACAACGGCTCATCGCCACCGCCCGCGGCTACTCCTACCCCACCGCCCGCGAGGCCGCCCTCAAGCTGATGGAGACCTCTTACCTTTCGGCGCAGGCATTTTCGGGTGCCGATCTGCTGCACGGGCCACTGGCCACCGTCGACCCCCAGGTGCCGGTGCTTGCAGTGGTGCCCGAAGGCGCCGGCGGACAGGCCATGGCGCCCGTCCTGGAACGGTTGGCCGAACGCCATGCCGACGTGTTCGGGGTCGGAGCGCCCTCGGCATTGGCCGGCCTGGCGGCCGGTATCGCGCTGCCCGGCGGAGTCAGCGACGAATTGTCCCCGATGCTGGAAATCCTTCCGCTGCAACAGCTTGCGTTGCACCTGGCGCTCGCCCGCGGCGGCGACCCGGACCAGCCGAGAGGGCTGCGGAAGGTCACGGAGACGTTGTGACGTTCCGCGCCGCACGTCGGGTGGCCACCCTCAATCGGGGGCTGGCGCCAGGCGTTGCAGCACCCTGAGAAAGACGCGCCGCTCCTCGGTGCTCAACTCGCCGAGCCATTGCTCCTCACCGCGCTGAATGTCAGCTTGCACCGCGTCTTTCAGTCGCCGCCCGGCTCCGGTGATCGACAGTAGGCGGACCCGGCGGTCATCGGGGTCGGGTGTGCGCTCGATGTAGCCGCGATCCTGGAGGTCGTCGAGCGTGCGGATGATGCGGGTCTTGTCGGCGCCGATCGCCTGCGCCAGCACAGCTTGCGACCGCATCGGGGTCTCGTCGAGTGCCAGCAATACGACGTAACCCCACATGCTCACGCCGTGGGCGTCCAGCACGGGTTGCTCGGCTGCCATGAGCTCGCGCAGCAGCGGCGCGAGCAGCGCGGCGAGGTCGGGACGCTTGGCGGACATCGACTCATCGTAGGCATTGCAATATCGTATGCACCTACCTACGATAGGTGCATGCCTACATTATCCACCGATCTTCTCGGCGCCCATCGGGTGGCCGTCCTTGCGTCAGTCGACATCGTCGATTCCATCGGAACCGGTGATCTCGCCCTTTCCACCCCGTGCACCGGTTGGGATTTGGCCGACCTCCTGGCCCACATGACCGTCCAGCACCGCGGTTTTGCGGCGGCTGCCCGCGGCGGCGGCCAGGACCTCGCGCTCTGGGATCCGGCCGGTCTCCGCGACACGCCCGATCCCGTGGCCGAATACGCCGCGGCCGCCCACGAGGTACTGGATGCGTTCGCCGCCGCGGACCCCGAGAGTCAGTTCGCCCTACCAGAACTCGGCACAACCGTGCCCGCCGAGATGGCCGTCGGCTTCCACCTGATCGACTACGCAGTGCACGGCTGGGACGTCGCCGCCAGCCTCGGCAGCCCCTTCACCCTGCCCGACGACGTCGTCGCTGCCGCGCTCCCCCTGGCCCTCGCCGTGCCCGACGGCGACTTCCGCAGCATGCCCGACGCACCGTTCGGGCCGGCTCGAAATGGTCTGGACACCAACGACTTCGATCACCTGCTCCGGCACCTGGGGCGCGACCCGCAGTGGAGCGTCTAGGCCGCGGCGTGTCCGGGGTTGGGCCACGATCGGCGTGTCGCCTCTCCCTTGGACGTGTGCGATCTGAACGTGTCAGCTTCGGCTGACGTTGTCAGCCCATGGTGACAACGTCAGCCGAAGGTGACGACTCGGGGCGCGGACTCGTGCGGGAGGCCGCGCGATAATCCGGTCACGCGTGGCGCGCCGATTCCTGCGCGAGCTGCATCCGCGACGTCAGCCCGAGCTTGTTGTAGACGTGCGTGAGGTGAGTCTGCACCGTGCGCGGTGACACGAAAAGCCTTGCGCCGATGTCCTTGTTGGACAGCCCTTCGTTGACGAGTCGGACGACATCCAGCTCGGTCGGCGTGAGCGATGCCCAGCCGCTCGCCGGACGCTTGCGTTCGCCGCGGCCACGTTGCGCATAGGCTACGGCCTCCTCCGTGGACAATGCCGCACCCGAGGCCCATGCAGTCGCAAAGTCGCTCTCACCCATGGCAGTACACAGCGACTCACGAACAGCGTCATGACCGGCCTGGTAGATCTGGAATCGGACCTCGCCCGTGCGTCGCCGCATCGCGGCCGCAGCACCGAAAAGCCTGGCCGCCTCAGAACGTCGGCCGGAGTCAGCAGCCAACTCTGCCAGGCAGTCGATCACGTCAGCGATACCAAGACAGGCTTGAACCTCGACACCACAGGCCAGCGCGGCATGCGCATCGCGCTCGGCCTGCCCACATTGCCGCTGCGCCATGGCAACCCGCGCACGCAACGTCAACGCCACCATCTTGTGCCACCCGTTTGTGGTGCCGACGGCCTCGTCGGCCAACCTGTGGGCAGCGCTCAGATCGCCCTCTATCAGGGCTACCTGGATCATCGGGGCAATGAAGGTTGCTGCGACGTCTGGCTGCGCACTGAGCTCCGGCCAGCCTGCCTGCGTCGCGGAGGCCGCCGCCGCGACATCGCCGCCGGCAAGTGCCGCATAGGCGAACGCACAGTGAGCAACCCCCGGATAGATCCCGCCGGCCGCCGCTCCCGCTTCGATGGCTGCTTGCCCCACTGCGTGGCCCGCGTCGATGTCACCGCGATAGGCCAGGGCCTGCACCTGGCATTCCAGGGCAATTGCCTTCACCACGGCATCCGCACAGGCCTCCGCCTCGGCGGCGACCTCACTGAATCTCGCGATGGCCCCGGTCAGATCGCCGTGCCACAGCAGCACCCACCCGAGGTAGAAGCGGCACATCCGCGAGACGAACGGATTTCCGATCGCGTCCGCGAGCTCACCCCCCTCTTCGGCTGCCTCGCGCACCGCGACCGGGTCGCCCGCGACAAACCCGCCGAGCCCCTGCCACGTCAGGATATGACTCAGCGTCCAGTCGTCACCCAGCTCGCGGACCAGGCCGATCGCCTCGGCGAAGTACGGCCGACCGGCTTCCGAGATGAAACCGCTCGCATACGCGCAGACGGTGAGGGCGCGCGCGAGGAGAGCCCGGTCGCCCACCGACCGGGCCAAAACCAGTGCTGCGTGGGCCCGTTCGACGCTGTCCCCAAAACCCCACTCGCCCATCCAGGTGTCGATCAGCGCCTTGTCGGCGAGGGCGCGCGCCCACACCGCCGTCGAGACGGCGGTGTCATCGCGACCGACTTCGGTGAGGATCGAGTCGAACCACGACATCCCCTCTCTCAGCCGCCCACGACCGAACCAGAGTCGCTGAAGCGACGACGCCAGTGCCAGCGCCGGCTCGATCTGGGCTTGTTCACGACTCCACGCGAAGGCCGCCCGCAAGTTGTCGATCTCACTCTCCACCAGCGCGAGGAGCTGCACGTTGGTGGTTCGCGTCGCCGAATCGAGTTTGGTGGCCAACGCCGTGTAGTAGTCGCGGTGCCGCCCTCGGACGGCTTCCGCCTCACCGGACTCGCCCAACTTTTCCAGGGCGTATTGGCGCATCGTCTCCAAAAGCCGATACCGCGTTCCGCCATTGCTGGACTCGGCCACCACGAGCGACTTGGCAACCAGCAACGCAAGCTGATCGAGTACCTGGAAGCGCTCCAGTTCGCCGCCGGCGACGACAACCTGTGCCGCGCGGAGGTCGAAGCCGCCCATGAACGCGGCCAGCCGGCGGAACACCATCCTTTCGGGGTCGGTCAGCAGGGCATGAGACCAGTCCGCCGAGGCGCGCAGCGTCTGCTGGCGCTGCACCGCGGTTCGCGCACCGCCGGTCAACAGCCGGAAGCGATCATGAAGGCTGTCAACGATTTCCGTCAGCGACAGCGCTCGTACCCGGGCTGCGGCCAGCTCGATCGCCAGCGGCAAGCCGTCGAGGCGTTTACATATCTCCGTGACCGTCGCGGCGTTGTCGTCGGTGACGGCGAAGTCGGGGCGAACGAGACGAGCCCGGTCGGTGAACAGTTCGACCGCTTCGTCCGCCAGCGGCAGCGACGGCAGCTGTCGAGTCATCTCGCCGGGCGCGCCGATGGGCTCACGGCTGGTGGCCAGGACTCTCACCGCCGGACCGGCCCCGAGGACACCGACAGCCAGTGCCGCGCTCGCATCGAGCAGATGCTCGCAGTTGTCCAACACCACGAGAATGTCGCGGTCCGCCACGAAGCGCGTGAGCGTCTCCATCGTGGAGCGGCCCGGCTGGTCCGGCAGCCCCAAGGCACGGGACGCCGCGATGGGCACGACATCCGATTCAGTGATCGGCGCCAGGTCGACGTAACAGACACCGTCACGAAGGCCGGACGCCAGCTCCGCCGCAACCTCGATCGCAAGCCGGGTCTTGCCTGCGCCGCCGGCACCGATGAGTGTCACCAGCCGACTGTCCGACAGGAGCCGCACTACGTCAGCCATTTCGGCCCTGCGCCCGATGAAATTCGTCAGCTGCGCCGGAAGATTAGGTGCACCAACGACTTTCGCTGTACGCAGCGGTGGGAATTCGTTGCGCAGACCGGGATGGCACAGCTGCACCACGCGCTCGGGGCGAGGCAGATCCCGCAGTGCGCACACGCCGAGATCCATCAGGTACGTGTCGGCGGGCAGCCGATCGATCACCACATCGCTTGTCGTGCCGGACAGTACCGTCTGGCCGCCGTGCGCGAGGTCCCGCAGCCGGGCAGTCCGATTGATGGTGGGGCCGGCATAGTTGCCCTCATCACGCAGCTGAATGTCACCGGTGTGCACCCCGATGCGCAATCGGATCGGCGCCACCGATGCCCGCTGCAATTCCAGCGCGCAGGCCACCGCGTCACCGGCGCGGGAGAAGGCCGCGACGAAGCTGTCACCCTCCCCCTGTTCAACGGGGCGCACCCCACCATGGGCCGCGATGATCTCGGATATCCGGTGATCGAACGCAGCCACCGCGACTGCCATCTCGTCCGGTTGGGCCTCCCATAGCCGCGTCGAGCCTTCGACGTCGGCCAGCAGCAACGTCACAGTCCCAGTAGGCAGCAACCCACTCACGGCCAGATCGCTCCAGTTCAACGGCAAATCCGCAGGTGAATCAATCTGGCTCATGCTAGCCAGCATCGCGCCGCGCCGGGCGCATTACATCAGCGCAAGCGCGTAGAAAAGCTCAGCTGTACTCGACCGTGACCGGCGCGTGGTCCGACCAGCGCAACGCATACGCCGCTGCCCGCTCCACGCGCGCCGCAACGGCTTTGGGCGCCAGCTTGGCGTTGGCCAGGTGGTAATCGATACGCCACCCGGCGTCGTTGTCGAAAGCCTTGCCACGCCACGACCACCAGCTGTACGGCCCCGCGACGTCGGGGTGCAGCTCGCGCACCACGTCGATCCAGCCGGCGGCCATCAGTTCTGCCAGCCATTGCCGCTCGCTGGGCAGGAACCCGGACTTCTTGACGTTGGCCTTCCAGGCCTTGAGGTCCAGCTCCGTCGCGCAGATGTTCCAGTCGCCGCAGATCACGACGTCGCGGCGCTTGCGGCTCAGCTCGGCCATGCGGCCGGCGAGCGCCACCATGAAGCGCTCTTTCTCCACCTGCTTGTCGGTCTCCGCCTCGCCGGTGGGCACGTACACGCTGGCGACGGTGGCGCCGTCGGTGTCGGCCTCCAGATACCGCCCGTGCGCGACGAATTCGCAGTCCGGGGTCAGCCCCACCCGCACCGCGGTGATCGGGGCCCGCGACAGCACCGCAACCCCGTTGCGGCCCTTCGCGGACGGCTCAGCCGACGCCAGGTGCCAGCCCGCGTCGAGGGCGGGCGCCAAGGCCTGGGCCAACTGGGCGTCGTCGGCGCGGGTCTCCTGCAGGCAGATGACGTCGGACGTGGTCTCCTTCAGCCACGGCAGCAGTCCGAGGTTCTCCGCAGAGCGCTCTTTGACCGCAGCACGGATGCCGTTGACGTTGATGGTGGTGACGATCACGATGCAGAACTCTAACGTCGGGGTCCGACAGGCCTGAAACGCCGAACGTGAGCTCGCGTGCCAGAAATCGACGAGATCTCGCACACGAGCTCACGCTCGAACCGAATTACCCCTGCGCGGATTCCAGCGCGGCGTTGAAGGTGGCGCTGGGCCGCATCACAGCCGTCGTCTTCTCCGGGTCCGGTGCGTAGTAGCCGCCGATATCGGCCGGGCTGCCCTGTGCGGCAGCCAGTTCCGCGACGATCTTCTCCTCGTTCTCGGCCAGCGTCTTGGCCAGCGGAGCAAAGTGATCGGCGAGCGCTTTATCTTCAGTCTGCTCGGCCAGCTCCTGCGCCCAGTACATGGCCAGGTAGAACTGGCTGCCCCGGTTGTCCAGCTCGCCGGTGCGCCGCGACGGAGACTTGTTCTCGTCCAACAGCTTTCCGGTCGCGCTGTCGAGCGTCTTGGCCAGCAGCAGAGCCTTGGCGTCGTCGGTCTTGTTGCCCAGGTCGTCCAGGCTCGCGCCCAGCGCGAGGAACTCGCCGAGCGAATCCCAGCGCAGGTGATTCTCCTCGACCAGCTGCTGCACGTGCTTGGGCGCCGAGCCGCCGGCACCGGTCTCGTACAGGCCACCGCCGGCCATCAGCGGCACGATGGACAGCATCTTGGCGCTGGTGCCCAGCTCCAGGATCGGGAACAGGTCGGTCAGGTAGTCGCGCAGGATGTTGCCGGTGGCGGCGATGGTGTCCTGACCACGCATGGCCCGCTCGACGGTGTGCCGCATGGCGCGTTCCTGCGACATCACGGAGATGTCCAGGCCCTCGGTGTCGTGATCCTTGAGATAGGTCGCGACCTTCTTGCGCATCTCGGCCTCGTGCGGACGCTCCTGGTCGAGCCAGAACACCACCGGCATGCCGGAGAGCCGGGCCCGCGTAACGGCCAGCTTGACCCAGTCGCGGATCGGCGCATCCTTGACGACGGGCATGCGCCAGATGTCGCCTTCCTCGACGGTCTGGCTCAGCAGCACCTCGCCGCTGTCCACGTCGACGATGTCGGCGACGCCGTCCTCCGGGATCTCGAAGGTCTTGTCGTGGCTGCCGTATTCCTCGGCCTTCTGCGCCATGAGGCCGACGTTGGGGACGGTGCCCATGGTCCGCGGATCGAACTGGCCGTGGGTCTTACAGAAGTTGATGATCTCCTGGTACATCCGGGAGAACGTCGACTCGGGGTTGACGGCCTTGGTGTCCTTGAGCTTTCCGTCGGCGCCGTACATCTTGCCGCCGAGCCGGATCATGGCCGGCATCGAGGCGTCGACGATCACGTCGGACGGCGAGTGGAAGTTGGTGATGCCGCGGGCCGAGTCGACCATGGCCAGTTCCGGCCGGTGCTCGTGGCACTTGTGCAGGTCGTCGACGATCTCGTCGTGCAGCGATTTGGGCAGCGTCGAAATCTTGTCGTACAGGTCGGAGAGCCCGTTGTTGACGTTGACGCCCAACTCGTCAAACAGCTTCTGGTGCTTGGCGAATGCGTCCTTGTAGAAGATCCGCACGGCGTGGCCGAACACGATCGGGTGGCTGACCTTCATCATGGTCGCCTTGACGTGCAGGGAGAACATGACGCCCGTCTTGTAAGCGTCGTCCATCTGCTCTTCGTAGAACTCGATGAGCGCCTTCTTGCTCATGTACATCGAGTCGATGATGTCGCCGGCGTCGAGCTTGACCAGTGGCTTGAGGTCGATGGTCTTGCCCGTCTTGGTCGTCAGGACCATCTTGACGTTGCGCGCCTTGTCGAGCGTCATGGACTTCTCGCCGTGATAGAAGTCGCCGTGCTTCATGGTGGCGACGTGCGTGCGCGAGGCCTGCGACCACTCGCCCATGCTGTGCGGGTGCTTGCGCGCGTATTCCTTGACGGCCTTCGGCGCACGACGGTCCGAGTTACCTTCGCGCAGTACGGGATTCACCGCGCTGCCCAGGCACTTGCCGTAGCGCTCCTTGATCGCCTTTTCCTCGTCGGTCTTCGGGTCGCCCGGGTAGTCGGGCAGGTTGTAGCCCTTGTCCTTGAGCTCCTTGATGGCGGCCACGAGCTGCGGCACCGAGGCGCTGATGTTCGGCAGCTTGATGATGTTGGTTTCCGGCACCTGGGTCAGCCGGCCCAGCTCGCCGAGGTTGTCGGGAACCTTCTGCTCATCGGTCAGGTAGTCGCTGAACTCGGCGAGGATGCGGGCCGCCACCGAGATGTCACTGGTCTGGATGTCGATGCCGGCGGCCCCGGCGAAGGTGCGCACCACCGGCAGGAAGGCGTACGTCGCGAGCAGCGGCGCCTCGTCGGTCAATGTGTAGATGATGGATGGTTTCTCGCCACTCATGGTCACTCTCCCGGCGTCACGGACGGTACGTACGAAATCTATGTCGAGTCCGGCGTCTGCACATGACTACCCCGTCGCACGACGGTTACGAAGTTACCGTGACCGGCGAGGCAAGCTTCCGGTGGTCCGGTCTCAAACGCAGGGAACTGGATCGATACGGAGAGGCCGCCCGCACGCCGGCCGCCAGCGGCATACCGTCTCCCGCCCACGCCGGCGGCACCAGCTAGCAGTTGCCCAGCTACTTGAGATACCCTCGAATCCGGTCATGAGTGCCAGCGTCAAGCCCCGGCTTGCTGGCCGGCAACCCTCCATCCGCGGTGGGGTGCCCCGGGAGACGACCAGGTTGAGCAGTCAAGCATCGGCTGCGAGGCAAGCGCGGGTCCGCCACACGGACCCGGATGACTGGGTGAGTGGAGGCTTCTATGTGTCGCTGTCCGTGATTCGCAGAGTTCGCGAGCCCATTCGTCGTACCTAAAAACTCACAGGAGACACCCCCAACATGACCACTGAGGCCATCGACCCCACCGCGCGCTGGAGCTTCGAGACGAAGCAGATCCACGCAGGTCAGAACCCCGACAGCGCCACCAGTGCCCGTGCGTTGCCGATCTACCAGACGACGTCGTACACGTTCCGCGACACCGACCACGCCGCCGCGCTGTTCGGGTTGGCCGAGCCGGGCAACATCTACACCCGCATCATGAACCCGACCACCGACGTGGTCGAGCAGCGCGTCGCCGCTCTCGAGGGCGGCGTGGCCGCGCTGTTCCTGTCCTCCGGACAGGCCGCCGCGACCTTCGCGATCCTGAACATCGCCGGCACCGGCGACCACATCGTGGCCTCGCCGCGGCTGTACGGCGGCACCTACAACCTGCTGCACTACACACTGCCCAAGCTGGGCGTCGACGTCAGCTTCGTGGCCGACCCCGACGACCTCGAGTCGTGGCGGGCCGCGGTCCGGCCGAACACCAAGGCCTTCTTCGCCGAGACCATCTCGAACCCCAAGATCGACATCCTGGACATCCCGGGCGTCTCCGCGGTGGCCCACGACAACGGCGTCCCGCTGATCGTCGACAACACCGTCGCGACCCCGTACCTGATCCAGCCGCTGGCCCACGGTGCCGACATCGTCGTGCACTCGGCCACCAAGTACCTGGGCGGACACGGTTCGGCGATCGCCGGCGTCATCGTCGACGGTGGAAAATTCGACTGGACCAACGGCAAGTTCCCGGGCTTTACCGAGCCGGACCCGAGCTACCACGGTGTGGTGTTCGCCGACCTCGGCGCACCGGCCTACGCGCTCAAGGCGCGGGTGCAGCTGCTGCGCGATCTGGGCAGTGCCCTCGCGCCTTTCAACGCCTTCCTGATCGCGCAGGGATTGGAAACGCTGTCGCTGCGCGTTGAACGCCATGTGTCCAACGCGCAGAAGGTCGCCGAGTACCTCGAGGGCCGCCCCGACGTGCTCTCGGTGAACTACGCCGGCCTGCCGTCGTCCCCGTGGTACGAGCTGGGCCGCAAGCTGGCCCCCAAGGGCACCGGTGCGGTGCTGTCGTTCGAACTGACCGGCGGTGTCGAAGCGGGCAAGGCGTTCGTGAACGCCCTGACGCTGCACAGCCATGTCGCCAACATCGGCGACGTCCGGTCGCTGGTGATCCACCCGGCGTCGACCACCCACCAGCAGCTGACCGCCGAGGAGCAGCTGGCCTCCGGAGTCACCCCCGGCCTGGTGCGCCTTGCTGTCGGCATCGAGGGCATCGAAGACATCCTCGCCGACCTGGAGCAGGGTTTCGCTGCCGCCGGCTCGGTGGGGGGTGCCGACCGAAAGGCGGCCTTGGTGTGACGATCATCGACGTGCCCGTGTCTGACATTTCCGCAGCGCCGCTGCTGCCTGCCGAAGGCGAGACCGGTGTGGTCAACATCGGCTCGCTGACGCTGGAGAGCGGCATCGTGCTGCCCGACGTGTCCATCGCGGTGCAGCGCTGGGGTCAGCTGTCGCCCACCGCCGACAACGTCGTGATGGTGCTGCACGCCCTGACCGGTGACTCCCACGTCACCGGTCCGGCCGGGCCCGACCATCCGACGGGCGGCTGGTGGGACGGCGTCGCCGGCCCGGGTGCCCCGATCGATACCGACCGCTGGTGCGCCGTCGCCACCAACGTGCTCGGCGGCTGCCGCGGGTCGACCGGCCCCAGCTCGCTCGCTCCCGACGGAAAGCCCTGGGGCTCACGGTTTCCCGCCATCACCGTGCGGGACCAGGTGAATGCCGATCTGGCGGCCCTGGCCGCGCTCGGCATCACCCAGGTGGCCGCGGTCGTCGGCGGCTCGATGGGCGGCGCGCGGGCGCTCGAATGGCTTGTGGGACACCCCGATACGGTGCGGGCCGGACTCGTCCTGGCGGTCGGCGCCCGTGCCACCGCCGACCAGATCGGCACCCAGTGCGCACAGGTCGCGGCCATCAAGGCCGACCCGAACTGGGCCGGCGGCGACTACTACGGGACGGGCCTCACCCCGGACGACGGTATCCAGATCGCCCGCCGGTTCGCGCACCTGACGTACCGCGGCGAGAAGGAACTCGACGACCGGTTCCGCAACACCGCGCAGAACCATGAAAAGAGTTCCACCGACGGCCTTTACGCCGTCGAGAGCTATCTGGAGTACCAGGGCCGCAAGCTGGCCGCGCGGTTCGATGCGGGTACCTACGTGGCGCTGACGGACGCGCTGAGCAGTCACGACGTCGGTCGTGGACGGGGCGGGGTCGCGGCGGCGTTGTCCAGGTGCCCGGTGCCGGTGATTGTCGGGGGCATCACCTCCGACCGGCTGTACCCCATCCGGCTGCAGGAAGAGCTCGCCTCGTTGCTGCCGGGCTGTCCGGGTCTCGAGGTCATCGAATCCGACTTCGGCCATGACGGTTTCCTGGTCGAGACCGACAAAGTGGGTCTGCTGATCCGCCAGACGCTGGACTTGGCCTCGCGGTGACGGGCGAACGCTCGCTGTCCTTTGGGGAGCAGGCCGCCGCCTACGAGCGGGGGCGCCCCTCATATCCGCCGGAGTCCATCAACTGGCTGCTGCCCACCGGAGCAGTCGACGTCCTCGACCTCGGTGCCGGTACCGGCAAGCTGACGGTCCGGCTGGCGGAACGCGGGCTGGCGGTCACGGCCGTCGATCCCATCCCCGAGATGCTCGATGTGCTCAGCGGGTCACTGCCGTCGGTGCCGGCCCTGCTCGGTACGGCCGAGGAAATCCCGTTGCCGGACAACAGCGTCGACGCGGTCCTGGTCGCGCAGGCCTGGCACTGGTTCGACCCGGACCGGGCGGCGGCCGAAGTGGCCCGGGTGCTGCGTCCGGGCGGCCGACTCGGCCTGGTCTGGAACATCCGCGACGAGCGGCTGGGCTGGGTCAAAGAACTGAACCGCATCATCGGCTGCGAGCACGACCCGTCCGCCGAATCGCTGTCGGATACGTTCACCGACATCGAGACTCACCGCTTCGAGTGGACGAGTTACCTTACGCCGCAGGCGCTTCTGGACCTCGTCGCGTCACGGAGCTACTGCATCACCTCGCCCGCCGACGTGCGGCGCAAGGTGCTGGGTGAAGTGCGTGAGTTGCTGAGCACGCATCCGGCGCTGGCCAGCAGCACGGGGCTGGCGTTGCCGTACGTCACGCATTGCGTGCGGGCGACCCTGGCCTAGGCCTCCGGTTCGCCGGGAATCAGAAACTCTCCGATGACCGCGGTACCCGGGCCGACTCGCGCCCCGGGCCCGGGTACCGCGGTCGTCGACAGCGCCTCGAGTTCCCCGCCGCATTCGGAACACACGGTCTTTGCCGTTGTGACACAGCCGCATTCGTCATGAAGCAATAGCGCCGGGGGCCCGTCGTCGCCGGCGGCCCACTTGTCGCCCCACGCGAGCAGGGTCACGATCACCGGGTAGAGGTCCCGCCCCTTGTCGGTGAGTACGTATTCGAAACGCGGTGGCGCGCTCTGGTATTGGCGCCGTGCCACGATCGCGTGGCGTTCCAGCTCGTCGAGACGCGCAGCCAGGACGTTCGAGGCGATGCCGAGATCGCGTCGGATGTCCTCGAACCGGGCCATGCCCGCGAACAGGTCTCGCAACACGAGGGCCGCCCACCGTTGGCCCACGACGTCGAGCGCGCGCGCGATCGAGCAGGAAATGTCGCCGAAGGACTGTTTGGACACCGGACAAGCGTAGTCCATTGCTTTTCACCATGGACTCTGTTTAAGTGGGTTGCAAATCGCAAGCGACCCGCAGGGGGTTCTGATGACGACAAGCACGGATTCGGTCGCGGCGTTCTGCGCCGCCACCCGCAACGGGGATGTCGACAGGTACCTGGCCGCACTGGCTCCCGACGCCGAGTTGACCTCTCCTCTGTCGGGACGCATGGTGTTCCGCGGCCGGGACGACCTCCGCGTCCTGCTGACCGCGGTCTACTCCGGTATGCGAGACCTGGAGTGGGAGAACGCCATCGGCGACGGAACGACGCGCGTCGCGGTGAGCCGGGGCCGTATCGCGGGCCTCACCATCACCGATGCCCTGGTGTTCGAGCTCGACGACGCCGGGTTGATCCGGCGGCTGCGCCCGCACCTGCGGCCCTGGCTTGCGGTGACAATCTTCGCCCTGCTTCTCGGGCCCAAACTCGCCGCCCACCCCGGCGTCGCGCGCCGCGCGCTCAGGCGCTGATCTCGGCCGGACCGAACCAGCGCTCCAGCGCCGCGCGCAGGTTGTCGGCATCCGTCGCGGCGAAATCGTCTGCGGCCCAGGCGACGTAGCCGTCCGGCCGGATCAGCACGGCGGCGGGTCCGTCGGCCATGACGGCGACCACCGTGTCCACGCGGCGACCCCACGGTGTGGCGACCGCCGCCACCGCGCCGCCCGAGAGGTCGAGCAACACACCCCTTCCGCTGTGCAGCAGATCCGTGAGACGACGTCCGTCGTCCAGCTCGGCCTCCGGCACCATGTATCCGGTCAATCGGTGCGGGACGCCACCCATGTCGTAGCGAACGTCCGCACCGGCCAGCAGTCCGGCCATATGGGCGGTCGCATCGGGCAGCTGGAAGAGTTCGCCGAGAAGCGTGCGCAAGGCACGCACCTCGGGCCCGGGCGCGGTGAGCGCGATCTGGGCCAGTGAGTGCATCATGACGCGCTCGCCGACCGGATAGCGCTCGGACTCATAGGTATCGAGCAATTCCGCAGGGGCCCAGCCATTGACGACGGCACCCAACTTCCAGCCCAGATTCAACGTGTCCTGCAGACCGAGGTTGAGTCCCGGACCGCCCATCGCCGAATGCACATGTGCGGCGTCACCGATGAGCAGGACGCGGCCGGCGCGGTACGCGTCCGCCTGTCGGGTGTTCTGGCCGTCGATGCGGCGCATCGCAAAAGGACCCGGCCCAGCCGGCGGTTCGAACGGCACGTCGACGCCGAGTACCCGACGCAGACTCTGCCTCAGCTCGTCGTGCGTCAACTCCCCGGCCGCGCCGTCCGGCTCGGGACGGAACTCCATGGTGCCCAACATCGGCGGATCGCCGTGGGCCTCGAAGAACATCACCATGCCGGTGTCGTAACGGTTGTGCCCGAAAGGAATCGGCCCGAAACCCGGAACGTCGAACGCGCCGTCCGCGGTGCGGAATTCATCAGGAACCCGCACGTGCGCCAACCGCGCGACTGTCGGTGACGTGTGGCCGGGGAAGCCGATACCCGACTGCTTGCGGACAGTGCTGCGGCCCCCGTCGGCTCCGACCAGCCAATCCGATTCCAGCACATAGGCGCCGTCAGGCCCGGCCACCTCGACCGTGACGCCGTCGGACCCTGCCGACAAAGCGGTCACGGCGTGTCCCCATCGGACCTCGATCCCGAGAGCTTGCGCCCGCTCATACAGCAACTGCACCAGGCGCGGTTGCTTCATCAGCACCGCACGCATCGGATTATCCTCGACACCAACGAAATTCAGTGGCAACCCGGCGAACATCCAGCCGTAAGCCGGCTGCGGCGGGTTGGGATCGCCCATGAATGCCTGGTAGAGACCACGCATGTCGAGCTGCCGGATCACCTGTCCGACAAGGCCGTTGGCCTTGGGCTCGTCGCCCGGTCCGGGCAGCGCATCGAGGATGACCGGTTTGATGCCGGCGAGGGCCAGTTCGCAGGCCATCATCAGGCCGTTGGGTCCGGCGCCGGAAATCACGACGTCAGCGGGCATGGTCACTCCTTCGTTCTGGTCGGTTCAGGCAGTCCCGCGATGACGGCGTCGAAACCCGCACGCATCAGGCCGGTGATGGCCACCGGCGGATCGGCGTTCGCGTACGCCTCCATCGCGGTGTCCCCGATGGCGCGCACCACGGCCACCACGAGGCGCGGGTACATGTCGTCGGGGCCGAGACCCGTGCGCTCGGCGATGGCCGCCACCCAGTCCTGGTAGAGGATCTGCGGGACCGCGTTACGAACTTCGGTTCGCATCATGAGTTTTCGCACTTCGACGAGCTCGCGGCGGTCTGGGATGAGATCGGCACCGGTGATGTCGACCATCTCCTCCTCGAGGGTGCCCGTCACCGCCTCGATGATCGATGTCCACAGCGGCTCGTCGACCGGCCGCGACCGAAACACCGCGACACTGCGCCGCATCCGCTCGGCGATGCGGTAGGCCAGCGCCTCGTACTTACCGGCGAAGTAGTTGTTGAACGTCCGCAACGACACTCCTGCCAGCGCCGCGATCTCCTCGCGCGTGACGGCGTCCAGCCCGCCGCGGTCGAACGCCAGTTGCAGCGCCGCGTCACTGAGCGCCCGACGGGTGTCGAGCTTCTTTCGTTCGCGCAGACCAGTTTCAGCTGATTCGGGCATGCCGCCACCGTACAGATAATTTTGCACACCGGGCAACTTTGCCCAGCAGGCAATTTCCTGTGAATATGACTGACTCAAGTCATTGACTCAGGTCAGTAAAGCGGGTACAACTTGAGCCACCATGACCCGCGCCACCGCCAAACCGTCGCTGCGAGAAGCCAAACGTCTCGAAACCCGCCAGCGCGTCCTTGATGCCGCGATCACCGAGTTCAAGCGCGCGGGTATGGCAGATGCCGACGTCGGAGCCATCATCAGATCGGCCGGCGTCGCACACGGCACGTTCTACTTCCACTTCCCGACGAAGGAGCACGTGCTCTTCGAGCTCGAACGTCAAGCCGAGGAATCCGCCGGCCGCGAGCTCGCCGCGTTCCTGCAGACGCCGCACACCCTCGAAGAGGCACTGAACGAGGTGGTCCGGGTCATCGTGGCCGTCGAACAACGGCTCGGCCGGCTGCTCTTCAAAGACGTACTGGCCCTGCACTTCTCCTCGAACCGCCCGCTCGACGATGAATGGACCGACCACCGGGTGATCGTGCTGGTCGTCCAGGAGATCGAGCGGGCGCGCCAGGCCGGTGAGGCAGACGCGGATGTCGACCCGTTCCACAGCGCGGTGTACTTCCTGCTCAGCCTCTATGCCCTGCTGACCACGAGCCGTGGCGCGGACCAGATCCGCACCGCGCTGCTCGACAACTTCGTCAACACCGCGCTGCGAGGTATCGCAGCCCGATAACCGGAGGAGACAGCATGTGGCAGGAGATCGCCCGGCTCGCCATCGCATGGGGAGCCATGGCCGCCCTCATCGCGTTCTGGTACTGGATGTTCTCGAACATCGGCACCTTCTGAGCCGGCCGGTCCACAAGTGTCCCAGTCGATTACTGCCGCAGAACTCGAACGTGCCTGCGCGCTGACCGCGGTGGCGCTGTCCGAGCGGCGGCGGGCCGGCGTGCGGCTGATCTCCGGCGAGCAGCGGCGCTTCGGGCTGAGCGCGAGCCGCGCTGTCGTCCACGTCCCGTACCCGGCGCTCGTCCCCGACTGGTCACTGCGGACCTACACCTGTGGTGTCGCCCTACAGTGCGCACCGTCGAAGGACCGGATCGCGCGGTACCCGCTGCACCGGTTGTCGCAGCGCGAACTCGGTGCGCTCCGCCAGGTCGAGGGTGGGGTCGCGCTGGGCTGGGTGGCCGCGCGCTGGCCCGGCCTGCTCCCCGAGGCACGTCGGGTACTGCCCGGACTGGAGCCGGCCGCTCCTGAACTCGACGTGAGCGAAATCCTCAGCCGAACAGACACATTGGCGCGATCCGGTGCGCGCCTGGCGGACTACCCCCTACTCGGGGCACCGCCCCTGAGCGCGGCGGCGGGCCGCACGCTGGCGAGCGCGATGCGGCGGACGCTCGGGCGCATGCCGTGGTCCTCGTCCCGCTCGGACACCCAGCGCCTCATGTCGATCCCCGTCGGCGGCGAAGGCGGAGTGCGCAACGCCAACCTGCCCCCGGCCAGCCGGCCCGAGGACGACGACCTCGACGTCCGGCCCGGGCAACGCGCCGGAATCCCCTACCCCGAATGGAATTCGTGGCGCGGGGCGTTCTTGCCCGACCACGTCGCGGTCCTGGAGCGCCGGCAGACCCGGCACGACCGGCGCGGCGGCGCGTCGCCCGACATCCGGCGCTGGTTCGACGAACCGACGCATCGCACGATGGTCAACCGATTGGAGGACGGCAGCGACCTCGATGTCGACGCCTACGTCGCGGCCTACGCGGACGGACGGGCCGGGTCGCAGCAGGACCCGAAGGTGTTCCGCGCCCTGCTGCCGAGCACACGCGACACCGTCACCGCGGTGCTCATGGACGGCAGCTCCTCGTTGGGCGTCCATCAGGGCCGGGTTTTCGACCTCGAATTGTCCTGCGCCGACGCGCTTTCGCGGGCCATGACGGTCGCGCGCGAGCGCCACGGGATCTTCGTCTTCAGCGGCAACACCCGGCACCGCGTCGAGGTTCGGTGCCTGAAAGACTTCACCGACAACCACTTTGCGTTACCCAGCCGGTCCGGCCTGACCACAGGCGGGTACACGCGCCTCGGCGCACCCATCCGCCACCTGACCAGCCGCCTGCTGAGCCAGCCCGCCGGGCGTCGGCTTCTCATCGTGATCGGCGACGGCCTGATCTCCGACGAGGGGTACGAAGGCCGATATGCGTGGGCCGACGTCGCACACGCTGTCGATGAGGCCGCCGACGCCGGCGTCGGCGTCTACTACCTCGGTCTGGGACCCGTGCGGGTCGATCCGTTGCCCGAGGTCTTCGGGCCGCGGCGGTCCCGGCGGATTCGCCACATCGAGGAACTCCCCCGCGTCCTGGCGCACGTCCACCGAGAGTTGGTATCCGCATGAAGGATTGGGCCGCAACCGATTCGCCGTACCTGCCCGCAGGCAACGAAGTGACCACCTTCAGCCAGGCGTATCAACGGCGGCTGCCGGTCATGCTCACCGGGCCGACGGGCTGCGGCAAGACCCGCTTCGTCGAGCACATGGGCACTCTGCTGCGACGCCCCGTGGTCACCATCAGCTGTCATGACGACCTCACAAGTTCGGACCTGGTCGGCCGGTTCGTCGTCGCCGGTGGCGACGTCCGCTGGACCGACGGGCCATTGACCCGCGCCGTCAAAGACGGCGCCATCTGCTACCTCGACGAGGTGGTCGAAGCGCGCCACGACTCACTGGCGATCCTGCACTCGCTCACCGATCACCGACGCACCCTGTATCTGGATCGCGCCGGTGAGGTGGTGCCCGCACCCGAGTCTTTCCTTCTGGTCTGCTCATACAACCCGGCTTACCGGCATTCGCTCAAGGACCTCAAGCCGTCGTTCCGGCAGCGGTTCGTCACCATCGCGATGACGTACCTGGCGCCCGATCGCGAGGCCGAGGTGCTGGTGGGCGAAACCGGTGTCGATATCGGAACCGCACAGCGGCTTGTGCAGTGCGCCAACAGCATTCGCCAGGCCGACGACGCCTTCCATTTCGAGCCGCCGTCCACCCGGGTGTTGGTCACGGCGGCGCATCTGATCGCCGCCGGCGCCGACGAGATGTCGGCCGTCGAAACCGCGGTGCTGGCCCCACTGAGCAGCGACGGGGCGATCGGCGACGGCCTGCGCGAGGTCGCCGCGGCCTGCCTGCAACCAGCGGGCATCCGCTGACCACGAATATCCCCGTCAGAAAAGGAGTTTCACGGCCATGAACGAGCAGGATCGCAAACGCAAACGGGCATTGATCGTCTTCCAGCTGTTCGCCTACGGCTGGCTGCTGGCGATGTTCCTGATCCAGCTGCACATGTCGATCGTCCGGGGCTGGTGGTCGCTGTGAGTACGACGGCGGTCCCGTCGGTCAGTTACGACCAGCACCACGACGAATCCCGGCTGGCGCAACGGCAGGCGGACCGCTGGCTGATCACCGGCACGCTGTTGATGGGGTCGATGTTCATCGGCTTCGTCGGGCTGCCGTTCTTCCTGCGCGGCGTGTGGCTGCAACGGCGCGCGCAGAAGGCCGGGCTGTCGGTGCGGCCCATCATCGTGACGCTCATCGGCTATCTGGTCATTCTCGACGCCGCGCTCAACAGCATCGGGTGGTCACTGGATCTACTGGCCAACCACACGCTGCTGAACCGCACCATCATCACGGCATGGGGCAACATGTTCGACGCCGGCTACTTCTGGCACTACAACGAACTGTGGATCGGCGGGGCCGGCGCGCCGGGCGAAAAGGCCTGGGAGGTGGCGCTGATCCTGACGGTGTTCACCATGCGCATCGCCGCCGGTATTGCGTTCCTGCAGATGAAGCGGTGGGGCCATCAGTGGCTCATCATCACCTGCTGGTTCGGCATCGTCATCTGGATCGGCTACACGTTCAACATGACGATGTTCGCCGACATCCGTTACGCCGGTGTGGTTTTCCCGGTCGTCGGCTGGTGGCTGTACGACATCTTCTACATCACGCCGTTCCTGGCCATCCCGTATCTGCACACCGTCAATCGCGAAATCTTCAGCGACTAAAGGAATTCCATGACCACTACCGAAGCAGAATCGACGGATGCCCTCCCCCTGGGCACCACACCGGTCTACGCCAACATGCACAAGTGGCTCAAGCGCGGGCTTTTCGTATGCCTGTTCGGACTCGTCATCGAGGGGTCGTTCACCATGCCGGCGCTGGCCGTCTGGTACGGCTGGCCGACGCTGTCGTTCAGTCAGATCTGCAGCGAGCTGATGAAGGTGCGCTATTCCGACGACACGGTGGAATGCAAGTTCCCGTATGACTTTTCGGGTGCGCCGTTCGGTGGACCCGCAGAAGCGACCGGGCAGAAAACCGCGCAGGACACCTGGGGCGTGCAGCCGGTGCCGCACTATCATCGACTGGGCTTCCGCGAGCTCGTGAAGATTCACGAAGACCGGCTCGCTCGCACCGGCGGCCACTGACAGCGATTTGTGCACGATTTTCCGCGGCAACCGCGGAAAATCGTGCACAAACCCCGGTGGATCAGAAGGCGTAAGCGCCGAACCGGCCCCAGGCCACGAACAGCGCCAGGCCGAGCAACACCACGTTGACCGCGACGTTCGGGTACTCCTTGCGCCGACCGTGCGTGACAATCGCACCAACCATCACCAGCGCCAGCCCGACCGCGGCCAGTGGGGCCAGCACCGGAAGGACGTGCACCAGCGGCGGCACGATCAGACCGATCGCACCGAGAACCTCGGCCACGCCGATTCCACGGATGGCGTTCGGATCCACGTCGGCAAGTCCGCCCAGGCCCTGTGCCACGAGCTTTTCCTTGGGGACGACCAGCTTCATGACGCCGCTTCCGGCGAAGACGAACGCAAGTACGCCGGCGACGATCCACAGTGCTGTGTTCATGACGAGCTCCTCAGGGCTGAAGTTTCACGGTCGGAATGACCCGACCGATTTAAACGGACTTTAGTCCGATTTCATTCCCTGTGCGAGCGCGGCGTGAACGCGTCGCCGCTAAAGCGGCGCCACCCGGTCGGCCCACGGCACCGCCTGCTCGAGTTGAGCGGCCAGTTGGATGAGTAGCGATTCACCTCCGAGTGGAGCCACGAACTGGACACCCAGTGGCAGCCCGTCCGCGGTCCAGTGCAGCGGCAACGAGATGGCCGGGCGGCCGGTCAGATTCGCCAGTTGCGTATACGGCACCCAGCCGAGGTTCTTCTCCACCATGTCGTCGACGATCTTCGTGTATCGCAGTAGGGATGCGGTGCGGGTCTTGAGCAGTACGTCGACCGCGGGCCGCAGCGCGGCCGGCAGATCGAACTCGCCGATCTTCGGGGGCGGGGTCGCCAACGTCGGCGTCAGTAGCAGGTCGTAGGACCCGAAGAACGTGGTGAGCCGGCGGGCGTGGTCGTGACGGCGCTGGACTGCGTCGACGTAGTCGACGCTGCTCGTCGCGCGACCGAGCGCGGCCATGATCAGCGTCTCGCGCTCGAATGAATCATCGCCCGCACCCGTCAGTCGTTTGGCATCTGCGACCTCCCAGGCCAGGAAGACGAACCAGGTGAGCAGGAAGTCTCGCGCCAACTCGCTGTCGTCGAACGGCGCCTGTGGCAGTTCCTCGACGTGGTGGCCGAGCTCGGTCAGGGTTCGCACCGTTGCCGCCACCGCCGCGAACGCCTCAGGGTGCGGCGCCGGCGTGATCGCCGACGGCACCCGTACGCCGATTCGCAGTTTCGGAGGGTTCTCGCCCACAGCCGACGCGAACGACGACGGCGGCAAACCTGGAACGTAGGGCCCCCAGGGCTCGCCGCCGGTGATCACGTCGAGCATCGCGGCGGTGTCACGCACGGTCCGCGATACGACGCCCTGCACCGCGGCACCGTGCATCAACTCGCCTCCTGCGGGACCAAACGGTGTCAGCCCGCGTCCGGGCTTCAGCCCGACCAGTCCGCAGCACGCCGCCGGGATACGCGTTGATCCGCCACCGTCATTCGCGCCGGCGCAGGGCACGATTCCCGCGGCAACCGCGGCAGCCGAACCGCCCGACGATCCGCCCGGCGTTCGCGTCAGGTCCCATGGATTGCGGGCGGGACCCCAGACCTCCGGTTCGGAAATCGCCTTCGCGCCGAACTCCGGCAGGTTGGTCTTGCCGAATATCACCAATCCCGCGTCGATCCAGCGCTGCACGATTGTCGCGTGTTCCTTGGCCGGCAGCGACTTCAGCGAGCGGGATCCGTGTGAGCTCGGCGTGCCCGCATAGTCCTGCGCCAGGTCCTTGATCAGGAAGGGCACACCCGCGAATGGACCACTGAGCTCCTCGGACGGTTTCGTGGCAGGCACATCGCGGACGATGGCATTGATCTTGGGGTTCACCGCCGCGGCCCGTTCCCGGGCCAGCGTCAACAGTTCCGCCGCCGATACTTCTTTGTCGGCGACCAGCTTCGCCAGCCCGGTGGCGTCGTATCTGCGGTACTCATCGAAGTTCACGGACTGATCTTCGGTCCGGCCGGGAACTCGCTCTTGACATATCGAGACACTGATTTCGACACTGACGAACGTGGACGAGTCGATCAGAGCCGGTGTGTTGCGGGGTTTCGCCCCGTTCATCCGGGACCTTGGCGGCGATCCCGACCGGTTGTACACGCAAAGCGGACTGGACCCGGACGCATTGCATGATGCCGAATCCATGGTGCCCCTCGCCGCGGTCGCGCTCCTGCTCGAGAATGCCGCCCGGCAGCACCGACTGCCCACGCTCGGCCTCCGGCTGGGAAGCCGCCAGGATTTGTCGATACTGGGCCTGCTCGCCGTGGTCGTGCAGAACAGCGACACAGTGTACGAGGCGACAGCCAACGCATCCCGGTACCTGTTCTTTCACAGCCCCTGCTACGAGTTGGTCATCGAGGACCCCAGTCCTCATCTGCCCGGCTGCATCACGGTGCGTTTCGACGTCCAACTCGAGCGCGCGGTCCCGCAGCGACAGCTGATCGATGCTTACCTGTCGTCGACATACCGGATGGCACAGACTCTTTCGCCGATTCCACTGCGCCTGCGAGGCGTGTCCCTCCCGCACTCGCCGGTGGGAGAACGCAGTGCCTACCGCGCGCATTTCGATGCACCCGTCGCTTTCGAACAGCCCTACGCGGCAATACATTTGGATCGCGATCTGCTACAGGCCCGGATCCAGTCCATCAAGCCGCACCTGCGCAGCCAGGCGATCGCGTACATCGCCACGCGTCATCCCGCACCCGGACAAAGCCTTTCGGAATGCGTACAGCGCACATTGAAGAGCACCATAGGTGCCAATCGGGGCACGAAAGCAGAGATCGCGGATCTTCTCAACATGCATCCGCGGACGTTGCAGCGACGACTGTCGGACGAGCACGCCACTTTCGAGGACATCCGAGCCGATGTCTACCGGTCGGCGACGCGCCGGCTTCTGCTCGAAACCGAGCTTCCCCTGAGCCAGGTCGCCGCCGTCCTCGGCTACTCCGAACATTCGTCCATGACGAGGTCGGTCAAGCGATGGTTCGGTGTCACCCCGGCACAGCTGCGCAAGGACGGCCCGGTGGCAACCTAGGCAGTACCCAGTGGGTTGATGGTCCACGCGACGTACAGCATCACGGCGCTCACCGAGGCTGTCGTCGCGATGTCGATGATCCGGCTGCGCACCACGAGGAGACCCGCGCGGTCATCGGTCAGCAGCAGCCGCATGGCCGCGGCGATCCCGACACCGATCGCCATCACCAGCGCGCCGCGGCGCCAGTAGCCGCCGATCACCAACGCGAAGGCCACCACAAAGAACACGCCCACCGACAGGATCGGCCACTGGCCGCGGAGCACCTTTCCCGTCGCTCCGCTCGCCTCGACCACCTTGCGGGCGAATTCTTTTGCGGTCAAGACAGTTTCGCCTCTTCCGCCTCGACCACATTGGCCAGCAGGAAGGCTCGGGTAAGCGGACCGACGCCGCCGGGGTTCGGCGAGATGGCACCGGCCACCTCCCACACATCGGGGTGCACGTCGCCCGCGAGCTTGCCGTCGACCCGGCTGACGCCCACGTCGACGACGGCCGCGCCCGGCTTGACCATCTCAGCGGTCAGCATGTGCGGCACGCCCACGGCGGCGATGATGATGTCGGCCTGCCGCGTCAGCGCGGCCAGGTCGCGAGTTCCGGTGTGGCACAACGTCACTGTCGCGTTCTCCGAACGCCGGGTGAGCAGCAGGCCCATCGGCCGGCCCACGGTGACGCCGCGGCCGATCACCACGACGTGTGCGCCGGCGATCGGTACGTCGAAGCGGCGAAGCAAGTGCACGATGCCGCGCGGCGTGCACGGCAGCGGCGCGGGCTCGTTCAGGACGAGCCGGCCCAAGTTGGTCGGGTGCAGTCCGTCGGCATCCTTGTCGGGATCGATGCGCTCCAGCGCGGCGTTCTCGTCGAGGTGCTTGGGCAGCGGCAACTGCACGATGTAGCCGGTGCATTCCGGGTTGGCGTTCAGCTCGTCGATGACGGCGTTGAGCTCGTCCTGGCTGATGTCGGCGGGCAGGTCCCGGCGAATCGAGTTGATACCGACCTTCGCGCAGTCGGCGTGCTTGCCCCGCACGTAGGCGTGCGAGCCCGGGTCGTCACCGACCAGCACGGTGCCCAGACCCGGCGTCCGGCCGGCAGCGGTCAGCGCCGCCACCCGCTTGGTCAGGTCGGTGAAGATCTCGTCGCGTGTGGCCTTGCCGTCCAGCGTGATTGCACCCACGACGAACATTGTGTCAGGCACTGCGTGGTCACCGGCAAGCCGGACTCCTGACCCAGCGGGTCCCCAGGAAAGTCGTCGGCAACAGATAGAGTTGCCTTCGATGACTGGACCAGCCGCATTGCCAGCGCTCACCGTTCGCCACGACGCCACCACGCGTACGTTCGCTCCGGGAAACGACGTCGTCGTCGGCCGCGATCTGCGCGCCGACTTCCGTGTCGCACACCCGCTGATCTCGCGCGCGCACCTGATGCTGCGCTTCGACCACGGCCGCTGGGTCGCGGTCGACAACGGCAGCCTCAACGGCATGTACGTCAACGGGCAGCGTGTCCCGGCCGCCGACCTGCACAACGGCTCGGTGGTGAACATCGGTAACCCCGACGGGCCGCTGCTGACCTTCGAGGTCGGCCAGCACCTCGGACCGGCCGGCACGCCGCCGACGACGTCCATGCCCGTCACCCCGGCGCCGTCGACCAACCACCGGCCCAGCGCCACCTGGCCGAGCCAGCAGCCGTACACCCCGCCGTCCGCGGCGCAGCAGCGCTACCCGAGCGGCCCCCAGACCTTCAGCCCGTCGGGTCCGCAGCCGCAGTACCCGAGCGGGCCGCAGCCTCAGTACGGCCAGCCTCAACAGCCCCGTTACCCGTCCGCGCCCCAGCAGTACGCGCCGCCGTCGGCGCCGATGTCCCGACCCGCGCCGGCACAGGTCGCGCCGACCCACGACGAATCGAGCGCGCCGGCCACGCAGTTCGGGCCGACTGCCATGGCACGGCCGAGCGAGAACAACCTCGGCACGACGATGCTCAAGATCCTGCGGCCCGGCCGCAACGCCGAGGTGCCGGCGGGCGCCATCAAGATCGGCCGCGGCACCGACAACGACATCGTCATCCCGGACGTCCTGGCGTCCCGGCACCACGCGACCTTGATTCCGTCTGCCGCCGGCGGCGCGCAGATCATCGACAACCGGAGCATCAACGGCACCTTCGTCAACGGCCAGCGGGTCGAGGAGGCGATGCTGCGGGACGGCGACACCGTCACCATCGGTAACGTCGACCTCGTCTACAGCGGCGGCACCCTCGCCCGCCGCACGGTCACCACAGCCGATACCCGCACCGGCGGTCTCGAGGTCCACGGCCTGACCTGGACCATCGAGGGCAACAAGACCCTGCTGAACAACATCTCGCTGGACGCGCGTCCCGGCACCCTGACCGCGGTGATCGGCCCGTCGGGCGCCGGCAAGTCGACGTTCTCCAAGCAGGTCGCCGGCCTGACGCACCCGACCAGTGGCACCGTCACTTTCGAGGGCCACGACATCCACGCCGAGTACGCCTCGCTGCGATCCCGAATCGGCATGGTGCCGCAGGACGACGTGGTGCACGGTGATCTGACCGTCCGCCAAGCCCTGATGTACGCCGCCGAGCTGCGGCTGCCACCGGACACCACGAAGGAAGACCGCGAGCAGGTCGTCATGCAGGTGCTCGAAGAGCTCGAGATGACGAAGCACCTGGATACCCGGGTGGCGAAGCTTTCCGGCGGTCAGCGCAAGCGTGCGTCGGTGGCCCTCGAGCTGCTGACCGGGCCGTCGTTGCTGATCCTCGATGAGCCGACGTCAGGCCTGGACCCGGCGCTCGACCGGCAGGTGATGACGATGCTGCGCCAGCTGGCCGATGCCGGCCGGGTCGTTCTGGTGGTCACACACTCGCTGACCTACCTGGACGTCTGCGATCAGGTGCTGCTGTTGGCGCCTGGCGGCATGACGGCATTCTGCGGCCCACCGAGCCAGATCGGTCCCGAACTCGGCACCACGAACTGGGCCGACATCTTCTCGTCGGTGGCCGGCGATCCAGAGGCGGCCCACCAGCAATTCCTGCAACGTTCCGGGCCACCCCCACCGCAGCCACCCGCGGCGACACCGGCCGATCTGGGCGCGCCGGCGAAGACGTCGCTGCTGCGACAGTTCTCCACCATCGCGCGGCGACAGGTGCGGCTGGTCGTGGCCGACCGCGCCTACACCGCGTTCCTGCTGTTCTTGCCGTTCATCATGGGCGTGCTGTCACTTTCGGTGCCCGGTGGCGGCGCGAACAAGTCCGGTGTGGGCTTCGGCAAACCACTCGCGGCCGGCCCACCTGATTTCGGCGCCGCGCCGAGCGAACCGGGCCAGATCCTGGTGATGATGAACGTCGGCGCCATCTTCATGGGCACCGCGCTGACCATTCGCGCGCTGATCGGTGAGCGGGCGATCTTCCGCCGGGAACAGGCCGTCGGCCTCTCGACCACCGCGTACCTGGGGGCCAAGGTTGCGGTGTTCACCGCATTCGCGATCGTCCAGTCCTCGATCGTGGTGGCCATCACGATCATCGGTAAAGGCTGGGGCCCCGGCTCGGTCACCAACGGTGCGGTGATACCCGGACGCAGCCTCGAGATGTTTGTCGACATCTCCATGACGTGTGTGGCCGCGGCCATGACCGGTCTGGCGTTGTCCGGTTTGGCCAAATCCGCCGAGCAGATCATGCCGTTGCTCGTCGTGGCGGTGATGAGCCAGCTGGTGTTCTCCGGCGGCTTGATCCCGGTGACCGGCCGGGTGGTGCTCGATCAGTTGTCCTGGCTCACCCCGGCACGATGGGGTTTCGCGTCGTCGGCCTCGACGATCGATCTGACCAGATTGGTCCCCGAGCCGGTGCTGCCCAATGACAAGTTCTGGCACCACACCACCGGCGCTTGGTGGACCGACATCGGCGCCCTGCTGCTGCTCTCGGCGTGCTATCTCGGCTTCGTGCGCTGGCGCATCCGCCTCAAAGCCGACTGACGCGTCAGGACGACAAATCCAGGCCGTGGGCGACCGCGTAGGCGATGGCCTGGTCGACATCGATGCGCGCGCCCCGCACCGCGGCGGTGGTCCAGAACGTCGCGTCGGTCCGTGCCGCACGCAGGTCCGCCTGTTCGAACTTGGCGTTCTGCACCCGCGCGCCGCGTAGATCGGCGGCACGCAGGACGGCCTTGCGCAGGTCCGTGCCGACCAGCGACGCCTCGGACAGCCGGCAGTCGGTCAGATCCACCGCTCGCAGATCGCAGCCGGCCAGCACCGCGAGCCGCAGGTCGACCTCGACCATGGTGATGGGGCGCAGGGTGCACTCGGTGAACGTCGATCCCAGCATGGTGCAGTGCCGGAAGGTGCTGTGCGCCAGCGAGGTCCGCCGGAAGGTGCAGTTGCGGAACGCCGAGCCGGAATGCTCGGACTCGGTCAGGTTGACGCCGCTGAAGTCGCAATCGGTGAAGACGACCCGCTCGGTGCGCAGCCGGCTCAGGTCGCCGTCGTACTCGTCGCGAAAGACGACTCCGGTGAATTCCTTGTCTTGCCAGTGCTCGTCGGGAACCGTCACGAGTTCGTACGATAGCCCGATGCAGGTATCGCGCCGCGGCTTCCTCGCGGTATCAGCCGCCACATTGGCCGCGGGGCTCGCGGCGCCGACGGCCAAGGCCGACAACGGCAAACTGATCGACTTCACGCATCTGCAAGTGCCCGTCGACCAGGTCGTCGCAGCCGGCTATGCCGGCGTCATCGTCTACGTCTCCGAACTACGGCCCGGCGCCACCTTCGACTTCAAACCGGTCGCCCGCAGCTACGCCGACGCCTTGCGGGCCGCGGGCCTGCACGTGGTCAGCGTCTACCAGTACGGCAAGCCCGGCTGGGTGAACAGCCCGTCGGACTACACCCGCGGCTTCGACGGCGGCGTGGCCGACGCCCGCACCGCGCTGAGCCTGCACGCCGCAGCCGGTGGGCCGGACACCGCGCCGATCTTCTTCAGCGTCGACGAGGACATCTCCACCGATACGTGGAAAAACGTTGCGCTGCCATGGTTCAAGGGCATCAATTCGGTGCTCGGGGTGCAGCGCACCGGAATCTACGGTGGTGCCCGCCAGGTCACCTGGGCGGCCGACGACGGCGTCATCGGCCGCTCCACCACCCCGGGTCACCGCTGGGCCTGGCAGACGCGGGCCTGGTCCGGCGGCGCCCGGGCGCCGATGGCCGTCCTGTATCAGGCGACGGTGGTGACAGCCTCGGACCCAGGCACCATGATCGGCGACTACCACGTCGACGAGGACGACATCCTGGCCGCTGACTACGGCCAGTGGGACCTCAGCCGTTAGGCCGGGGCGCCCAAACTCGTCAGCGCGTATTCGGTGACGGTGATCAGTGCGTCGCGCGCCGACTGCCGCTGCCGCGCGTCGACGGTGACGACCGGGATGTGGTCGGGCAGGGCCAGCGCCTTGCGCACCGCGTGACCGGGATGCCTTGGTGCGCCGTCGAATTCGTTGACGGCGATGATGAACGGCAGACCCCGCGCTTCGAAGAAGTCGACGGCGGCGAAGCTGTCCTGCAGGCGGCGCACGTCGACGAGGATGATCGCGCCGATGGCGCCGCGGACCAGGTCGTCCCACATGAACCAGAACCGGCGCTGCCCCGGCGTGCCGAACAGGTAGAGCACCAGGTCGTCCGCGAGGGTGATGCGGCCGAAGTCCATGGCGACCGTGGTGGTGTTCTTGTCGGGCGTGCCGGCAAGGGCGTCGACGCCGACCGAGGCGTTGGTGACGATGGCCTCGGTGCGCAGCGGCATGATCTCGGAGACCGCGCCGACGAACGTCGTCTTACCGGCACCGAACCCACCCGAGATGACGATCTTCGTCGACGCGGGGGCGTGCCGATTAGAGAGCCCGTAGGCCACGCAGTGTCCTCCCGATCAAGTCGCGCCTGTCGTCGACGTTGGTCGTCGTGCCGAGCGTGGCGTGTACTTGAAGATAACCCTGCGTGACGAGGTCGCCGATCAGCACACGCGCAACACCGAGTGGTATTGCTAACTTTGCCGCGACCTCGGCCACCGAGGGCCGGGTGGAACCGAGCTTGATGATCTCGCCGCGGACGTCGTTGCCGGGCCACTGCGACACCGGGGCGGCCGCGAGCGGGTAGATCGGCGCCTCCATGGGCAGCTCGATCTCGGTGGTGGTTCGGCCCGCGGTCAGCGTGTAGGGCCGCACCAGGCTGGGTTGCTCCGCGGTGAACGCGGACTCCCAGGCGTCAGATGTCGGCTCCATGAGGTGTCCTATCGGGTCCTGCGGGCGGACTGGACGACGGTCCCCACCCGTTCGACGAGTATCGCCATCTCGTAGCCGATCTGGCCGATGTCGCACGAGCGGGTTGCCAGCGTCGCGAGGTTCGATCCGTCGCCGACGCGCATCAGCAGCAGATAGCCGTGCTCCATCTCAACGACGGATTGCAGCACGTGCCCGCCGTCGAACAACTGGGAGGCGCCGGTGGCCAGGCTCGCGAGCCCGGAGGCGACGGCGGCGAGCTGGTCGGCGCGCTCGGTCGGCATCCGCGAACTGGCAGCCATCAGCAGACCGTCGGCCGACACCAGGATGGCGTGCGCCACCCCCGACACCTCGTCGGCGAATTTCGTGACGAGCCAGTCCAGGGACTCGCGCTGAGTGGTCCGCGTCATCGCCGGTCCCCCGTGTCCCGGGACTGCGACCGACCGGCGTGCACGCCACCGAAATGCCCGCTGATGCTGGCCCGGACCGCGGCCGGGTCACGCAGTGGCTGCTGCCCCGCTGCCGCCGGGTCGCCCTGGACATCCTCGTCAGGCGAACCGGGGATCAGGCGGGCACCGGGCTGCCGGACCGGCAGGCCCGCCTCGGTGTGCTCGACGACCGGCGCGTTCTGCGCGGCGGCCGCCGCCGACCAACCCTGGTCCCACACCGTCTGCCAATCGAGATCGGTGCTGTTGGCCAACTGCGTGGGATCGTCGATCAGCCATTCCGAGAGCATCTTCTGGTAGATGGCGTCCTCACTTCCGGCGGTGGTGCTCGGCTGGGGCGTCGGAGCGGGACGGACCGGCTGCACGGGTTCGGGAGCCGGACGCACCGGCTCGGGCTGCGCGGGCGGTGCCGCCGGCGGCGTCTGAGCCCGGGCCGCGAAGAACGACGACGTGTCGGACGGCGCCGGCGCGGGCCGCTCGATGGGCGACTCGGCGTGGCCCGCGATGCCGCTGGCGCCCGGATTGCGCTGTGGGAGGTGGACGCCGCTGAGGTCACCGGCATCGGCGGGTCCGGCACCGAAGCCGTTGCGCTGCTGGGGCTCCACGAACGCCGGTTCCACCGGCGGAGTGGGCGGCGCCGGCGGCTGAGCGAAGGGCTGCTCGACCGCGCCGAACGTCGCGAATCCGCCGGTGTCGGGACCCAGACCCGGCAGGTCCGTCACCCCGGTCTCCGCGGTCGACGAGCCATCCCAGTAGGTACCGAAGTCCGGAATCGCGGGCAACCCGGTCTGCAGTTCGACGGGGATATAGATGCCGGCGGTGGTGCCCGAATCGGGATCACCCTCGACGGTGTCGCGCAGCCGGACGACCAGACCGTGCTGGGTGGCCAGCCGGCCGACCACGAACAGGCCCATGTGCCGCGCGGTGTATGTGTTGACCTCGCCGCCCGAGCGCAGTCGGCTGTTGGCCATGCGGAGATCGGCTTCGGTCATGCCGAGGCCGCCGTCGCTGACCTCGACCACCAACGCGCCGTTGGGCGCATGCAGCGCGGAGACCTGCACCTCGGAGCTCGGCGGCGAATACCGCAGCGCGTTGTCCAGCAGCTCGGCCATCATGTGCACCAGGTCGCCGGCGATCGATCCGTGAATCTCGGTGTCGGGGGCGGCGACGATGGCGATGCGGGTGTAATCCTCGACCTCGGAGGCCGCGGCGTTGATCACCGCGGTCACGGGTACCGGTTCGCCCTGCTCATGCGGCACATTCGTGCCGGCCAGCACCAGCAGGTTGGCGCCATTGCGCCGCATCCGCGCGGCCAGGTGGTCCAGCCGGAACAGCTTGGCCAGGCGCTGCGGGTCCTGTTCGTCGCGCTCGAGCTGGTCGATGACCGTCAGCTGCTGGTCGATCAAGGAACGACTGCGCCGGGACAGCGTCTCGAACATATCGCTGACCTGCAGCTGCAGCCGCGCCTGCTCGCCGGCGAGCAGCACGGCCTGTTCGTGCAGCTCGTCGACCGCGTGCGCGACCTGGCCGATCTCCTCGGTGCTCTGCACCGGCAGCGGCCGGACCGTGACGTCGGCGCCGGACCGGACCTCGTCGAGCTCACGGACCAGGTCCTCGTGGGCGACCTTGAGTGCACTCGTGCGCAGCCGGCGCAGCGGCCGGATGAGCGTGCGGGCCATGTACAACACGATGAGCAGGGCCAGCACCATGACCGCGCCGACGATCGCCGAGTCACGGATGGCTTCGGTGCGCTTGGCGACGGCCTGGTCGTCGACCGCCGAGGTGACCTTCGCGGACACGCCGTCGATCAGTTTCCCGGCGACGCTGCTTGTGGTCTGGATCGACTCGCTGAGCTCGGGATTGTTGACCAGCTGCACGTTCGGATCGGACATCATGGACATCCGTTTGACCATTTCCTGAGCCAGCTTCAGCGCTTCGGGCGAACCGACACCCAGCACTTCACTCATGCCGAACAACGTCGACGGCTCGGTGCCGGCCAGGGTCGTCATCGAGCTGCGCAGTTCGGCATCCGGCAGTTCGCCGCCGAGGGTGACGAGCAGCTGCTGCATCATCATCTGGCCGCGGGCGCCGACGGCCCGGCTGAGGCCCTGCGTCTGAGCACGGATCTTCTCGTCGTCGATGCGTACCGAGCCGGTGATGGTGTCCTCGGCGGTCAGCAGGATCGGCGCGTACAAAGTGACACGCTCGCGCAGCCCGATGCTGTTGGCCGCGACCTTGTTGAGCAGGCCCTGACCGCCGTCGAGCAGGGTCTTGATGCCGGTTCGGACGTCGGTCGCGACGTCGGTGTCCGTCAGCCGGTGCTGTAGCCGCCGTTTGCTCTCGTCATAGGCGCTCAGTGCCTGTTGGGCGTCGCCACCGGTGGAACTGGCGAGCATCGCCGCGTCGAAGGTCGCCATGTAGTTCTCGATGACCGGCACCATTTCGGCGCGGTCGGCCGCGCGACGCAAATCCGCCGCGTCGGTCCAGCCCGAATAGATACGCATTCCACCGAACGTGCCGGCGAGCACCAATGGCACGAAGGCGATGGCGAAAACTTTCCAGGCGACCGGCCAATTCGACGGGGCGAAGCGCGACGGTCGTTTCGCGGGCGCGCGGGTGATTTGATCAGCTGCCGAAAACTGTTGCGCAGCAGTCATCGCGGCTCGGCTTTCCCGCCGGCCATGGGGCCGCAATCAGTTAAAGGCGCATGTTTCATATTGGTGTTCCCCGCCGGATCATCAGCCCACTCGGGCACGGGAAATCCGCCTGGCAATCTGTCGCAGTATGACAGCGATGAGCAGCCGTTTCCATGCTTCACATCCAACGGACAGTGTTCGTGACCGATGTGTTGCACAGTTGTGTGGTAAAAGCGCGCTATCCGATGTGCCGCTCAGCCAATTCGCTTGAGCAGAACCCAGTTGAGTGCCGGGACAGCGATCTCGACAACGATCAGCAGCAGATAGAAGGCATTGGGCGCCCCGGTCTGCCAGATCGCGAGTAGTCGAGCCACGCCGCCGGCCAGGAACAGCCCGCTCAGCACATGCACCAGCGTCGAGCGCCGGGCAAGATCGGCGGCGGCCCAGATGAATCCCGCACCGAAACCGATGAAGAGCACGGCATAAAACCGCAGTTCACTGTCGATGGTGGCGTTGACCAGGCCGCCGGCGATGATCGATGGCGGGCCGAACAACGCGTGCACGAGCCCGATCGCCATGCACGCGACGCCGAAGACTCTCAACCACCACTTCGTCACCACACCCCACCACCACTATTAGATGTAATCTAATAGCAGGCTAGCGGGCATGCGCGGCCGTGGTCAACAGGTGAATTACAGTGCCTGAATGGCACGGAGTCGGTTAACCCCCGACCAACGCCGGGATCAGATTCTCGATCTCGGTATGGCGGCGTTCTCGGTCACGCCTTTCGAGCAGGTGTCGATGGAAGACATCGCGGCGCAGGCCGAAATCTCGCGGGCTTTGATCTACCACTACTTCCCCAGCAAGAAGGAATTGTTCGCGGCGCTCTGGGCGCGGGCCCACGAGCAACTGGCCGCGGGTTCGCATTTCACCTCGAGCGGCACGGTGCGAGACCAGGTTCGCGCCGCGCTTGTTACTTACTACTTGTTCTACGAACGCAACCTGACCCTGGTCATGATCGCGAACCGCAGCGCCATCGCCGCCGATCCCGTGGTGCGCGACCCCATCACCATGGAGCTCACGGGCCTGCGCGACCGCATCGTGAACTCGCTGGACCTGACCGAGAGCGGCCGCGACGTGATAACCGTCGCCCTGTCCGGCTGGCTCGCACTCGTCCGCGAGGTCGCACTGGAATGGCTTGGGCTACAACAAATTTCTCGCGATGCCGCGGTCGACCTCTGCATGTCGGCGCTCGAGGGCCTGGTGAGCCCGCACGCCGATCTGAACCAGCTGCCCCGCGGAGTGGCCGGTTCCGCCGCCGCGCAGTAACCCACCTCAGCCCGTGGTTGACTCTCTCCCGACGACACCGACGCAAGGGAGGCAGCAGGGTGGCACTGAAGGTGCTGTTCTACTCACCGCGCATCGCACCGAACACCGGCAATGCGATCCGGATGGTCGCCGCCACCGGCGCCGAACTGCACCTGGTCGAGCCGCTCGGCTTCGACCTGTCCGAGCCGAAGCTACGTCGTGCCGGCTTGGACTACCACGATCTGGCATCGGTGACGGTCCACCCTGATCTGCCGACCGCCTGGCGGGCACTGATGCCGGCGCGGGTGTTCGCCTTTACCGCACATGCGAATTCGTCGTTCGCCGACGTGACCTACCAGGGGAACGACGTCTTGATGTTCGGACCCGAACCCACCGGCCTGGACGCCGAGACCCTCGCCGACGCGCACATCACCCAGCAGGTCCGAATCCCGATGATCCCGGGCCGGCGGTCACTGAACCTGTCCAACGCCGCGGCCGTCGCGGTGTACGAGGCGTGGCGTCAGCTCGGCTTCGCCGCAGGCAGCTAGCCGAGCTGACGCGTCAGCTCACCAGGTGTCCCAGTGCGCGAGCTGCTCGGCCGGCAGCCGCTGCGCCTTCTTGAAGTCGGTGCCCTTGGTGTAGGCGATCGGGAACAGCCCGGCCTGCGTGTACCGCTCGAATGGGATGCCCAGGAGTTCGGCAGCCTGCCGCTCCCCGTCCCCGAGCAGGTGCAGCGTGGTCCAGGCCGAGCCCAGACCCCGTGAGCGCAGCGCGAGCATGAAGCTCCATGCCGCAGGCAGGATCGAGCCCCAGTACGACGCCTGCATGCCGGCTTCCGCGCGGTCGGGCCGGCCCTCGAGGCACGGAATCATCAGTACAGGAGCCTTCTCGAAGTTCTCGTTGAGGTACTCCGCCGAGCTCTTCACCGCGCCGGCCCGGTCGTCCCGCATGTCGCCGCGCTGAGGGGCATCCATCGCGAGGTACGGAGTGCCGTTGGTCCGGTAGATGTCGGCCAGCGCCTTCTTCTTCGCCGCGTCCTCGACGAAGACGAACTGCCAGCCCTGGTTGTTGGAGCCGGTCGGCGCCTGCAGCGCCAGATCCAGACACTCCATGATCACCTCACGCGGCACGGGCTTCTCGAAGTCGAGTCGCTTGCGCACCGATCGGGTGGAGGTCAGCACTTCGTCAGCGGTGAGGTTCAGCGTCATAGCCGCACCTTACCGCCGGTCGAATTGCAGCGGTTCGGACCGTGGTCGATCCGTCGCGGGCATCACCAGTCAACTTGGTGGGCAACGACTTTCAGCTACCCCGGAGCGACGGCGCGGCACACCATGTCGACCAGCGTCCGGCGGTACTCCTCGTCGACCGGCTCGTGGGTGAGCAGCAATCGCATGTTGATGGGTGCCATCAGCATCTGCAGGACTATCCGCGAATCGAGGTCGGCCCGCATTTCATCGCGGGCCACGGCCCGGTCGAACACGTCCTGCATCGCCGACGCCCGGCGCTGCCATACCTTCTGGCGAACGTCGACGCGCATCCCCGAGCGATTCGGAATCACCAATGCGCTCTGAATCCGGCGCCCTGAGTCCGAATTGAGGTAGGCGGCCATGGCGAGCACAAGAATCGCCAGATCGCCGGCGAGCGAACCGGTATCCGGCGGGCCCAAGGTACGTCCCGGCCAATCGAGCAGCACGTCAAGGAGCAACTCTTCATCGTCGGGCCAATGTGCCGCGATCGCCGTTCGGTCGATGTCCCTCCGTGCCAGCAGGTTTTCCACACTGAAACGCTCGATGCCCCACTGGGTCACCTCGTCCAATGCGGCGGCAAGTATCTGCTCACGCGTCGGAGCTGAGACGGTCCCCGGATTGTCCACGACGGCCCCTCCCCGACACGTGTGTCAATAATCGACACAGTGATACCACAACGCGTCGCGACCGCGACGGCGTTGTTGCGCCTAATGCCGGGGCAGCTTGGTCACCGCGCGCACGATGGGCACCAGCGACTTCTGCCACAACGACTTCGACAGACCGAACGGCGGGTCGAGGTTCAGCACCTTCGACGTCGAAATAGTCTGGGACTCGGTGTATTTCAGCAGGCCTTCGGCGCCGTGCCGGCGACCCACACCCGAAATCCCCATACCGCCCATGGGCGCACCGAGGCTGCCCCAGGCCAGGGCGTAGCCCTCGTCGACGTTGACCGTGCCGGACCGCAGGCGGGAGGCGATCTGCTCGCCCTCCTCGATCGAGGCGGCCCACACGCTGGCGTTGAGCCCGTACTCGGTGTCATTGGCCTTGGCGATGGCCTCATCGACGTCGGCGACGGGGTAGATCGACACCAACGGACCGAAAGTCTCGTTGTTGGCGCACTCCATGTCGGAGGTGACGTCGGTGAGCACGGTCGGCTCATAGAACAGCGGACCGATGTCCGGGCGGGCGTTGCCACCGGCAATCACCTTGGCGCCCTTGACCTTTGCATCGTCGACGTGGCCGGAGACGGTCTTGAGCTGACCTTCGGAGATCAGGCTGCCCATGTCGACGGTGAAGTCGTACGTCGTGCCGAGCTGCATCTTGCGCACCTGGTCGCCGAACTTGCGGGTGAACTCGTCGGCGATGTCGCGGTCCACGTAGATGCGCTCGATCGAGATGCAGAGCTGACCGGCATTGGAGAAGCAGGCGCGGGTGGCAGCCTTGGCGACCTTGTCGAGGTTGGCGCCGCGGGCGACGATCATGGCGTTCTTGCCACCGAGTTCGGCAGAGAACCCGATGAGGCGACGGCCGGCGTGCTCGGCGAGGTGGCTGCCGGTGGCCGACGAGCCGGTGAACATCAGGTAGTCGCAGTTGTCGGCGATCGCGGTGCCGACCACCGAACCCGGCCCGGGGACCACGGCGTAGAGCGCGCGCGGCAGACCGGCGCGGTAGAGCAGTTCGGCGCAGGCGAGCGCGCAGTACGGGGTCTGGCTGTCCGGCTTGAGCACCACGGCATTACCCGCGAGCAGGGCAGGCACGGCGTCGGACACGGTCAGGGTCATCGGGTAGTTCCACGGCGAGATGACGCCGACGACGCCCTTGGGCTGGTAGGCCACGGTGGTCCGGTTCAGGCCCGGCAGCAGGGGTGCGACCCGGCGGGGCTTGAGCAGCTTGGCCGCGACCTTGGCGTAGTAGTCCGCGTTGGCGAAGAGGTCGATGATCTCTTCCTGGGCCGCCCACCGCGCCTTGCCGGCTTCGGCCTGCAGCAGGTCCATCAGGAACTCGCGGTTCTCCAGCACCAGGTCGCGGTAGCGCGCGATCACCGCGGCCCGCTCGGCTACCGGCCGCTTGACCCAATCCCGCTGTGCCGCACGCGCTTTGGCGAACGCCTTCTCGGCGTCTTCGGCGGTCGCGACCGGGATGGTGGCCAGCGGCTTGCCGGTGAAGACCTCATCGATGGTGCGGGTCGGCCGAGCGTCGACGTTCTCAATGGCGGCCAGTTGGCGCAAACGATCGAAAACCTGCGCTGACGGTGCGGGCATACTGGCTCTCCTGAGTCGATCACGGGTGCGCGGTAATTTTGCGGTACCGGCGGTCTCGGTAAGACTACTCGACAGCCTGCGGCTGCCATAGATCCAGCTTTTTACAAATCGGCCGATATGTCAATGAACTGGGCAAAATTACCCACTTCGTCCGACAGTGGGTCAGTCATCGGGGTGATGCCGGCGCGGATCATGGCTCTCAACGGAAGTCCCGGGATTTGGCCGCTACCCGCAGATCGAGACGGCCCATCCGGTCCGCGATCACGGTGACCGCCCCGCTGGCGTTCTGGACGATGCCGCGCACCAGCAGCGCCGGTGCCGTCTGTGCCAGTTTGCGGTGCCGGGACCACACCCCCGGTGCGCACAGCACGTTGACCATCCCGGTTTCGTCCTCCAGGTTGATGAACGTCACCCCCTGCGCGGTGGCCGGACGCTGCCGGTGCGTCACCGCACCGGCCACCACGATGCGGGTGCCGTCGGGCACCTCCAGCAGCCGATTTGCCGGGACCACGTCCAGTGCGTCGAGGCCTTCCCGCAGGAATTGGGTCGGGTAGCTGTCCGGCGAGATGCCTGTGGCCCACACATCGGCGGCCGCCAGCTCCAGTTCCGTCATGCCGGGCAGCGCCGGAATGCCGCCGGCCGACCCGACGCCGGGCAACCGGTCGGGGCGTTCCGCGGCCGCCGCCCCGGCCGCCCACAACCCCTCCCGCCGGGTGATACCGAAACACCCCAGCGCACCTGCGGTCGCCAGCGCCTCGGCCTGCGGCACCGACAATTGCACCCGACCGGTCAGGTCGAGCAGAGACGTAAACGGCCCGCCCGTTTTTCGTTCGTCGACGATGCGCTGCGCCAGCTCGTCCCCGATGTGCCGGACCGTTCCCAACCCCAACCGCACCTCGGTGCCGCGGTTCTCGCACGTCGCGTACGCCAGGCTGGCGTTCACATCCGGCCCGTGCACCAACACCCCGTGCCGGCGGGCGTCGGCCACCAGCGACTGCGGCGAGTAGAAGCCCATGGGCTGGGCCCGCAGCAATGCCGCACAGAACACCGCGGGATGGTGCAGCTTGAACCACGACGAGGAGAACACCAGCGACGCGAAACTCAGCGCGTGACTCTCCGGAAAGCCGAAATTAGCGAAGGCTTCGAGCTTTTCGTAGATCCGCTCGGCTGTCGGTCCGGTGATGCCATGCAGTTCCCGCATGCCGTCGTAGAACCGCCCGCGCAGCTGCCGCATCCGTTCGGTGGATCGTTTGGACCCCATGGCCCGGCGCAGCTGGTCGGCCTCGGCCGGCGTGAAGCCGGCACAGTCGACGGCCAGTTGCATCAGCTGCTCCTGGAACAGCGGCACGCCCAGGGTCCGGTCCAACGCGGGCTTCATCGACTCGTGCTCGCAGTCCGGCTTCTCCAGTCCGTTGTGCCGCCGGATGTACGGGTGCACCGAGCCGCCCTGGATCGGGCCGGGCCGGATCAGCGCCACCTCGACCACCAGGTCGTAGAACTTCTTGGGCTTCAGCCGCGGCAGGGTGGCCATCTGCGCCCGGGACTCGACCTGAAACACCCCGACTGAATCAGCGCGCTGCAACATCTCGTACACCGCGGGTTCGGTCAGATCCAGCTTGGCCAGGTCCACCTCGAGGCCCATGTGTTCTCTGGCCAGGTCGATCATGTAGTGCAGCGCCGAGAGCATGCCCAGCCCGAGCAGGTCGAACTTCACCAAACCGATTGCCGCACAGTCGTCTTTGTCCCATTGCAGCACGCTGCGCTTTTCCATCCGCGCCCACTCCACCGGACACACGTCGGCGATCGGGCGGTCGCAGATCACCATGCCGCCGGAGTGAATTCCCATGTGCCGCGGCAGATTCCTGATCTGCAGTGCCAGGTCGATCACCGCCTCGGGAACGTCCTCGACATCCGGGGAGTCGGCCAGCCCGTTCCACCGACTGATCTGCTTGCTCCAGGCGTCCTGCTGCCCCTGCGAAAAGCCAAGGGCCCGAGCCATGTCCCGCACCGAACTGCGGCCGCGGTAGGTGATGACGTTGGCCACCTGCGCCGCGTAATCGCGGCCGTACTTCTCGTAGACGAACTGGATGACGTTCTCGCGCAAGTCCGATTCGATGTCGATGTCGATGTCGGGTGGACCGTCGCGCGCCGGGGACAGGAACCGCTCGAACAGCAGCTCGTTGGCGACCGGGTCGACATTCGTGATCCCCAGGGCGTAGCAGACCGCCGAGTTGGCGGCCGATCCCCGACCCTGGCACAAGATGTCGCTCTCCCGGCAGAATTCGGTGATGCTGTGCACCACCAGGAAGTAGCCGGGGAATTCCAGCTGCTCGATGATTTTGAGCTCATGCTCGATCTGCCGGTACGCCTTCTCCCTGTCCGCATCCGGCTTCCAGCCGTAGCGACGGGTCGTCCCCTTCGCCACCAACTCGCGCAGCCAACTGATCTCGGTGTGCCCTTCCGGCACGTCGAACGGCGGCAATTTCGGTGCGATCAGCCGCAATTCGAACGCACACTGCTCCCCCAGGTCGGCGGCGTTCGTAACCGCACCCGGATGGTGCGCGAACAGCCGGGCCATCTCTGCCCCGGACCGCAGATGGGAACCGCCCAGCGGGGCCAGCCAGCCTTCGGCCTCGTCCATCGAGTGGCGGGCCCGGATGGCGCCCATCGCCATCGCCAGTTTCCCCCGCGACGGTGCGGCGAAATGCGCGGCAGTGGTGGCGATGACGTCGAGACCGAACCGCGGCGCCAGCGCAGCCAGCGTGGCATTGCGTTCGTCGTCGAGCGGGTGCCCGTGGTGTGTCAGTTCGACAGTCACCCGGTCCGCACCGAACCGGTCCACGAGGTCTTTCAGGGCAGCCGCTGCCGCATCCGGGCCACCCACCGACAAGGCTTGGCGGACATGACCTTTACGGCAACCGGTGAGAATCTGCCAGTGTCCGCCGGCGGCCTCGGTGAGGGTATCCAGGTCATAACTCAGCACCCCCTTCTCGCCGCCGGCCAGATGCGCCCGGGCCAGTTCCCGGGACAGCCGCCGATACCCCTCGGGTCCGCGGGCCAGGACCAGCAGATGTGGACCGGGCGGGTCGGGCAATTCGGTGCGAGCCGTGTTGCTGAGCGAGAGTTCGGCGCCGAAAACCGTCGCCATGTCGAGTTCTTTGGCGGCCTCGGCGAATCGCACGACGCCGTAGAGCCCGTCGTGGTCGGTCAGTGCGATGGCCCGTAGATCGAGCCGGACGGCCTCCTCCACCAGTTCCTCCGGAGTGCTGGCGCCATCGAGGAAGCTGTACGCGGAATGGGCGTGCAACTCGGCGTACGGCACCGACGGAACCGGCCGCGCCGGGCGGTTCACCGGTTGATAGTCACCGCGTTTGCGCGACCAGGCCGGGCTGTCACCGCCGTCGGCCGGCGATTCCGGAGAAGCACCGGCCACCCGAGGTTTACCCTCGAGCACCCGCTGCATCTCCGCCCAGCTCGGCGGCCCGTTGTGCCAGCCCACCACCCCACAATATTCGAAACTTTGTTCGACCGCCAGATGCGCAAGCCCACGGGAACTCCGACCGGCTCGCGCGCGACTAAATCCCCGAGGGCGTCGGAGAGGGACGGAAGATGACCAGGCTGAAGCACTTGGGCAATCTGGAACGTGAAGTGATGGATCACCTCTGGGCCGCGGACGGGCCGCAGACCGTCCGCGAGGTTCACCAAGCCATCTGCGCGGAGCGCAGACTCGCGTACACCACCGTCATGACGGTGCTGCGCAGACTTGCCGGCAAGGGCGTGGTCCTACAACTGCGCCACGATCGCGCGCACCGCTACGTCGCCGCGCACAGCCGCGATCAGCTGGTGGCCGGTCTCATGGTCGACGCGCTCGGACAAGCTGCCGAGCAGAGCGACCGGCACGCGGCGCTGGTGCATTTCGTCACGCAGGTCGCGGCCGACGAGCTCGACGTACTTCGCCGCGCCCTCACCGCCGTCCACCCCAACGCACACGAAACCGACAGTCGCCCAGCGCGTTTGAGTCCCCGACTCAGCGCCTGACCGGGCGACGTCCGTATCCGCTCAGTCGGTGAAGTCGATCCGGACGGATACCGGAGTGGTTTCCAGCGCCTTCACCATCCCGGCCCCCATTCGACCGAATTTCCGGCCGCGCGCGACGACATCGTCATCCGGCCTGAATTCCGCAACGCCGGTGCGCCACCGATTCCCTTGGCGCACGCGGACATTCGGATTGCCGGTGATGTTGCTGCCCCAACCGGACCGCGTACCGTGCTGACAGATCACCCAAGCACCGTCGCCGTCGAACTGGGCTGATACCGGAACCCGACGCAACTGTCCGGTCTTGCGACCGATCGTCTCCAGTTCCGTGGCCAACGCAGTGTGCACACCCAGCCTGGTGAGCCCCTTCACCACCGGGTTGAGCACATAACGGCCGATGGCACGTTCCCTGCGGAACTTGCGCAGCGTCTTGTCCGGGCTGGCATTACTCATGACCGTCTCCGTACTCGAAGGCCCGACCACCTGTTGGTGACCTCCCGAGCAGCTTAGTAGACCGATCGGTATACATCAACGTTGGTCATGACGCCCGATCTCATGGCCGTTCATCCGCAGGCACTCCACATGACGGCTGTTCCAGACGTCAGCTCGTTCGGACGCGCCGACGGCTGGCCTTGCTGGCCACCCGGATGTAGGGCTCGAACGTGCCGCGCATCCGTAGCGCGTTCGCGTCGGACAGATCAATCGCGTACGTGACCCCATCGATGGAAAACTCGATCGTCTCTGCGGCGGCCGAGCCGTCCAGATCATCGGTCCATGTCGTTGAATATCGTTTCGCCACCGGAACATTCACCCCTGTAAACCACGACAGCCTGCAACGTCTCCCCGGAGAAGCTAGCGGAGCGTCACGCGACGGACTACGCGCTTTCGCCTCTTTTATTTCGGCTGGTCAGGTGGTAAGGGCACGGGCACCGGACTAGAAGTCGTCGGGCACGCCGGGTGCGACAGGCCAGCCGAACGCCACCGCGATCCGGTGCACGGCACCCGGGGTCAGCTCTTCCACCAGGCCCGCGGTCGCCAGCGCCTGCAGACTCACACCGCCGAGGTAGACAGCACCGAGCTCACGCGTGGCGATCGCGATATCGGCCGGCGCGGTGGTGGTTTCGCATTCGGCACCGTCAGGGCCGCCACGCAGACGCCACCGACCGGTGTTCCACGCACAGACCTCGTCGACGACATCCAGCACCACATCGACAGGAGCGGCGTAAGCGCGCAACGTCAGTGCGCGAGGCACGTCGACCAGCCTGACGTAAACACCGTCTCTGACTTCGCACGCCAGGGCGCGCTGGTCGGCCACCAGACTGCGGAGCGGCTCATCGACGGCAGCACCGTCGTAAGTGACGGTCCTGACCAGATCCATATCCAGGAGATAACGCCAAATCTTGGCGTACGCACGGTGATTGGTCGCCTGTACTTCTTGAACCTGGAGTTCACTGTTGGGCTGGCCGCGGTCTGTCCACCTGTTTTTAGGCCGGTAGATGGCGAATCCGCTCGCGGTGCCGTCGGCCTCGTGATGCAGGAGGAAGCGAAGCTTGCCGGCATCCTTGCGCCGCACCTCGTTGTCGTGGATCCAGTTGTCCCACCACGGGCGCGGCCGCTCCATCAGTCCGGGCCGCCGCATCATCGCCCGCTGGTGGATCTCGGGTCCCCTCGCCATCAATGTCTCGGCGTCGACGTGCGTCACCGAGCCGTCGCCCAGCTGGACATCCGGCCGGAATCCCAGTTCACGTACCTTGCCGGAAAGCTCCGCCACCGGCACTGCCATCCCATAGCCGAAGCGCCCATAGATGGTGGCCTCAGACGCGAACAGCATTGCCAGCGCCTCGGTTCCACGCGCCCGGATGTCCTCGAGCTGGTGGCGCATCATCGCCGAGAGCAGGCCGCGGCGCCGATTGCTGGGCGAGACGGTGACCATCGTGACGGCGGCCACTGGTGTTGTGCCACCACCGGGCAGTACCACTTGCTTCCTGAACGCCCCGGCAGTGGAGACCCAGTTGGTGCCGTCGTGGAAGCCGAACGTGCGGTCGTACTCGGTGAAGGCGCGCATCAGGTCGATCTCATCCTGCTGCGGATCCTGCAAGAACACCCCGTAGGACGTCGCCATGAACGCATCGAAATCATCGCTGTCGCTCACAGAGCGCAGCGTCAAATCAGTCATGCACCAACGGATATCACAGGGGCGCATGGCGAGTCATCTGAATTTCCTTGCAGCAAAGAAAGACTGAGCGCGCAGTCAAGCCGGTGACGCATACCCAGCACGGCCGACAGCTATGAGATGCCGATGATTGCATCGCGACCGCAATCCCCAATCGCGCGCCGGCTACGCCGCGTCGGCGTGTGACCCCACTTCCGGTAGCGATCTCGAATCGAATACGTTTGCGCGGAAGGGGATTGGGGTAACGGCGTTTCCGGCAGCCGTGTATGTGTTCCGCTGCCTCGCAAACACCACGACCACCAGCGGCCACGCCAGCTCCGCCACCGCCGTCAGCCGTTCGGCCAGGCCGAGAAAGACACCGTGGTTGGCCTCGAAATACACCCACAGAACCAGGGCACACAGCACCAGCGTCGCGGTCAGCGCCCAACGAGGACGGCATACCAGCGGTGTGGTCGACGCGCTGCTCATACCCAGAATCGGCACCAGCGCCAACGCGATGAGGCCACTCGCGGCCGCCAGCAGATGGGTACTTTCATTGGCGCTCACCGTGACCGGGAAGGCTGCGACGACAAGCCCGCAGCACCCGGCGATCGCCAGTGCAACCCGGGCAGACAGTCGCAGCACACGCAGCCCCATGGCTGTCGCGATCTGACAGACCGCGCTCAACATGAATCCGGCAGTCATAATCCCTTGGCCACTGCCTCGTCCCGCGAGAACACTCAGCGTTTCCGACAGCGGGTCATAACTCGTCGTGAGGACGTCCCTGGCGACGACTGCTGCCGCCACCAGTACCGCAGGAGCCCCCGCGGCGGTCACCAAAGTCCACCCGGCAACTCGGCGTTCTTGCTCAAGCAACATGAGAACGGCTCGGCATTCGATTGTGGCGGCGCCACAGTCCGAGCCATGACACCAAAATGACCGCACACACTGCCATTCCGGCAAGGACCCCCCACCCGCGGGGATACAGCACACCCGCGACGTGGTCGTCGATGAACCCCGCGCGCGGTAGCGGTGCCATGCCGCCGGCGTCGCGCGCCCACCGTTCGATGGCGGTCAACGGACATTCGACGACACCGGTGAGGATGATCAGGGTCCAGCCGACGATGAGCGCGTGCAGCCAGATCGTCACGGGCCAACGCCACGCCAGGAACCCGCCGGCGACGAGATAGCCGAGGAAGGCGAAATGCGCGGCAACCGCCGCTACTGCGATCGCGGAATACGGCATCGTCCCGACCTCTTCGAACTGGCGTAGCTGCTGCGACATGGATACCCGGCCGGCAAACCGGCAAACCGGCAGAGCAACCACCGCGCCCGTCGACCCGCGCTACCTACCCGATCGGGTAGGTACTGACCTACCCAGGCGCACATTGGTCCAGACCGCGGCACGCCGTAGGCTGGGCGTGTTACCTGGATCACAGGATGAGGGATGGGTCTGGTGAGACTCGATGTGGTGGCGCCCGCGCAGATCGCGGCGACGACGGCGGCGACGGCTGTGCCGACGCGGCTGTTGAAGTTCCACGCCCCTGAGATTGTGTTCGGCATCGACTCGATGGCGGAGGCGGCGCACGCCGCCGTCCGCCTGGGCGGGCTGCGGCCCATGCTCGTCACCGATCCCGGCCTGATCGAGGCCGGCTGGGTGGCCGAGCTGGTCGGGCACCTGCGTGCCCAGTGCGTCGAGGCGCACGTGTGGAGCGCTCTGACCCCCAACCCCAAAGACCACGAGGTCACCGCCGGCCACGAGTTCTACCGGTCGCACGGCTGCGATGTGCTCATTGCGCTGGGCGGCGGCTCGGTGATCGACGCGGCCAAAGGCATAGCGATCCTGGCGGCCAACGGCGGCCACATCCTCGACTACGCCGGCGTCGACAAGGCGACCGCGCCGATCCCGCCCCTGGTGGTGCTGCCGTCCACCTCGGGCACCGGCGCCGACGTCTCGCAGTTCTGCATCGTCACCGACACCACCCACAACACCAAGATCACCATCCTGGGCCGTGCCCTGGTCCCCGACATCACCGTCATCGACCCCCGCCTGCTCACCACCATGCCCGAATGGCTCAATGCGGCAACGGGTCTGGATGCACTGACGCACGGCATCGAAGCGTTCGTATCGCTGGGCCACAACCAGCTGACCGACCACCACGCACTGCGGTCGGTCGTGATGGTCACCGAAAACCTGGTCAGCACCATCGAGCGACCGCAGGACATGCCGGCGCGGGTGCTGATGGCGCAAGCCGCGTTGGAGGCGGGCCTCGCGTTCACCAACGCCATCCTGGGCGCCGCGCACGCCATGAGCCATCAGGTCGGCGGGCTTCTCGACTTGCCGCACGGCGTCATCAACGGCGTGCTGCTCCCCCACGTCGTGCGGTTCAACGCCGAGGCCGATCCAGCACCCTTCGCCACCATCGCCACCTGCCTCGGAATCGCCGACAAGCGGGCGCCGGAACTGGAATCCGCGCTGGCACTTGCCGATCGGCTCCAAGAGCTGGCCAGGCAGGTCGGCGTGCCGCGCGGACTGGCCGAGCTGGGCGTGCGCGACACCGACGTCCCGGTGCTGGCCCGCAACGCCCTTCAGGATGCGTGCCTGACCACCAATCCCCGCCCCATCGACGAAGCGCAATTGCGCGCGCTGTTCCGGGCTGCGCTATGACGACACTGCCCGGCAACCCGGTGGTGGCGCGACGCGCGTCCGCACCGGATCTGGACCAGCTCACCGGCGTGCGGTCGGGCAAAGGGACGTTCTATCCCGAGTTCCGGGTGGCCGCGCAACGCACCGAACGGGTGGTCGCGGCGCTCGACGCCATCTCCCGCGCTCTGGTGCAGACCGTCAACGGGCCCGAGAATCTGGTGCGGGCCGTCGCCGAGGCAGCCCGCACCCATCTCGGTGCCGAATGGGTACTGCTGGCGCTGGCCGACGGCGCTCTGCCGGAGGCCCGGCCCCGTCACCTCATCCTCGACGCCGACGGGCACGCGTATTCCTTCGAAGGCCTGTCGGGCACCAAACATCCGGTGCCGCACCTGCCCGATGCGGTCCTGAACCGGCTCAACGACGTCCTTCGCGGTCAGCTCGCCCAGTTCCGGGTGCCGGTGATCGAAAGCCACCATTCACATGTCCCGATCGAACTCGACGGCGGTGTCGTCGGAGCGTTCGCGGCCTGGACACCACCGCACCGGCTGCTCGACGGTATCGACGAGGCGGTGATGCGAATCCTGGCCAGTCAGACCGCGGTTGCGCTACAGAACTGTGAACTGTTCCAGCGCTCGCAAACCCTGCTGGCACAGTCCGAGGCACGCAATGCACAGCTGCTGGCCACGCAACGCGAACTCGGTGCGGCACAACGCCACCAGGTGCTGGACTCCGAGCGACAACGGATCGCGAGGGAACTGCACGACAGCGTCACACAAACCGTCCTGTCGGCGGGCATGCAGATCGAGGTCTGCCGAAGTGAGGTCGAATCACGTTCCGGTCCAGCAAGTCTCGTCGAACGGCTGGACACGGCCAAGACGTTGACCCGATCCGCGATCGACCAACTCCGGTCGGCCATCTACGCGCTCAACCATTCCTCCGACGCCGACCGGTCCAGCCTCCCCGAACTGCTCGAACAGCTCGCCACGGTGCACATGCCGAAAGATCTACGGGTGACGCTGCGCGTCAACGGAGATATCACCGAACTGCCCAGCGCTGTGGAACGGAGCCTGCTGCGGATCGCCGGGGAGGCACTGTTCAACACTGCGATGCACGGCCGCGCCTCACGCGCCATCGTGCGACTGAATTACCGCGCCGCCGGGGTCACCCTGTCGGTGTCCGACGACGGCACCGGTGACCCGGACAAACTCCGGCTCAGACTCCGGCTGGCCGACGTCGCGGACCTCGACGGCCATCATCGCGGGCTGGCGAACATGCTGGCACGGTGCCGCGAATACGGCGGCACCTTCACCGTCGGCCGGTCTCGCATCGGTGGCGTGCGGGTGGTGGCCACCATCCCGCGGGACCCAGAAGGAATTCGGGGCGAAGGAGTCGTGCCATGACCGTAGAAACCAGAACCGGGACCATCCGCCTCGCACTGGTGGACGACCACGCGATCCTCCGCCAGGGGCTGCGATCATTACTGGAACGCGAGGACGATCTCGTAGTGGTGGGTGAAGCTTCCAGCGAGCCGGAAGCAGTGGCCATGGTCGCGGCGACACTACCCGATGTGGTGCTGGTCGATCTCAAGCTCTCGGCAGGGTCGGACTTCGAGGGATTATCTTTGTGCACCAAGCTTTCTGGAGCCCACCCTGACGTCGGTCTGCTCGTGCTGACCACATTCCTCGATGAAGACCTCGTGGTACGCGCGGTACATGCCGGAGCGCGCGGCTACGTGGTCAAGGACGTCGACACCACGGAACTGGTGCGGGCGATCCGGGCCATCTCCGCCGGGCAGAGCGCGTTCGACTCGCGCAGCGCAGCCGCCGTGGTCCGTTCGCTCGGCGGGCGCGGCGATCAACGCGAGAAACTCACCGACCGAGAGATCGAAGTGTTGCGGTTGCTCGCGACGGGCCTGTCCAACCACAAGATCGGTGAGCAGCTGTACATCTCGGCGACCACCGCCAAGTTTCACGTCAGCAACATCATGCGCAAACTCGACGTCAGCCGGCGCGCCGAGGCCGTCTACGCAGCCAGTAAACGCGGGCTGATCTAGGCCGGCGATCATCGCCGGCCTAGATCAGATGTGCGGAACGCCCCTATGTGCCGCTAAGCATTTCGGTAATCGATGACGACGCGGCCGTCGATCTGTCCGTGCTCCATCCGCGCGAACACCTCATTGACCTCATCGAGGCGCGCACTGGTGACGGTCGGCTTGATCAGGCCCCGCGCGTAGAAGTCGAGTGCTTCGGCCATGTCCTGCCGCGTTCCGACAATCGATCCCCGAATGGTGAGCCCTTTGAGCACGATGTCGAAGATCGGTGCCGGGAAGTCGCCCGGCGGAAGTCCGTTGAACACGATGGTGCCACCGCGACGGGCCAGGGCGATTGCCTGACCGAACGCCTGCGGGTGCACGGCGGTGACCAGCACACCATGCACACCGCCGGTGGCCTGCTGCACCGACTCGACGACGTCGGCGGTGCGGGCGTTGATGGCGACCTCGGCGCCGAGTCGGGTGGCGAGTGCGAGTTTGGCGTCATCGACGTCGATCGCAACCACACGTAGACCCATTGCGCGGGCATATTGAACTGCGATGTGCCCCAGCCCGCCGATGCCGGAGATCGCTACCCACTGGCCCGGCCGGGTATCGGTGACTTTGAGACCCTTGTAGACGGTGACGCCGGCGCAGAGGATCGGCGCGATCTCCAGCGGATCGGCGCCGTCGGGGATCCGTGCCGCGTAGTCCGCGTTGACCAGCATGTAGGTGCCGAAACTTCCGTTCACGGAGTACCCGCCGTTGCGCTGGCTCTCGCACAAGGTCTCCCAGCCCGTCCGGCAGTATTCGCAGCGGCCACAAGCCGACCACAACCAGGCGTTACCGACCTTGTCCCCGACCGCCAGGTCGACCACGCCCTCGCCGAGCGCCACGACCGTGCCATAGCCTTCATGCCCCGGCACGAACGGCGGCTGCGGCTTGACCGGCCAATCGCCGTGCGCGGCATGCAGATCCGTGTGGCAGACACCGGACGTCTCGAGCTTGACCAGGGCTTCGCCGTAGCCCGGTGTCGGCAGTTTCAGGTCGTGCACCTGCAGCGGCATGCCGAAGTCCGTGACGACGGCGGCCCGCATGGTGTCAGTGTGTCCCGCCACGGTTTCAGTGGCCAGTGTCTGTGTCATCGATTCGCTCCATTCGTGAGAATTGTTCCAGGAAAAGGTCTTTGAGGATCGCGGTGGGGTAAAGCTGATAACACACAACGCTATTGACGGCTACGTGCCGGCGCATGCCCCGATCGGGCCGAGTACCGGACCCGCCCGGGCGGGTCCGGTACTACCCATTCGGACAGGGCCCTCGGGCGTCGACCAGACGATCCCGGACGGACGAAGCCGTTGCACAAAGGCGCCACCCTGACGCCACTCGCCCGCCATGATGAGTGCCGTAACCAGATACTGCGAAGGTGGATCACGTGGCAGCGAGCGAACATCCGAAGGGCCCGGGTACCGCGTCGGACACGAAGCCCGAACGCCGCGGCGTCATGCAGGCCCTCACGGCACTGTGTGTCCGCTACGTCGAACGGCTGATGCCCGACCCGTATCTGTTCGCCGTCATCCTGACCATCCTGGTCGCCGGAATGGTTGCACTTCTGGTGCGCGGCGCCACCCCTGGCGGCATGCTCAAGGCCTGGTACGGCGGAGTGTGGGGTTCGCAGAACATCTTCACGTTCGCCTTCCAGATGGTGCTGATCCTCGTGACGGGCTACACGCTCGCTGAAGCGCCCATCCTCAAGCGGGCCATCGTCCACATCGCGGGCAAGCCGAACAACCAGGTCCAGGGCGCCCTGCTCTGTTTCAGCGTCAGCGCCGTGCTGTCCCTGCTGAACTGGGGCCTGGGCTTGGTCGCCGGAGCACTGGTCGCGCGGCAGGTCGCAAAACGTTTCGCCGATGCACATTTCGGCTACCTGATCGCGGCCGCCTTCATGGGCTTCATCGTCTGGACGCAGGGACTCTCGTCATCGATCGCCCTCGCCAACACCGACAGCAGCAGCCCGATCAACGTGATCCACAAGTTGACCGGCGTCACTGTTCCGTTGAGCCAGACCATTTTCCAGCCCTACAGCTGGCTGTCGGTGATCGCGGTGCTCGCACTGCTCGCGCTCGCGATCTGGCGGATGGCTCCGGCGCAGAGCCTGGCACCGGATCCCGCGGTGTTCGAGGACGAAGACCTGTCGGACGCCGCAGCCAAAGCCGCATCGCCGGCTTCGCCGACAACGCACAAGAGGACCTTCGCCGAGTGGCTCGAGAACCTCTGGATCCTCAACGTCCTCGTATTCGCCGCCGGCATGGCCTATTTCGTGCTCAGTGGATTCGCCCTGAACATCTCGTCGATGATCATGCTGTTCACCATCACCAGCGCGCTGCTGCACCACACACCGATCCGCTTCATCCGGGCGTTCACCGGCGCCGCCAAGGTATCCGGCCCACTGCTCCTGCAGTATCCGCTGTACGGCGGCCTGGTCGGCCTGCTCGGTTATCAAGCGACGAAGACCGACAAGCCGCTGCAGACGCTGCTTGCCGAGGCCCTCGTCAACGGCGCGACGGAGCACACGCTGCCATTCCTGACGTTCATCGGTTCATTGATCATCAGCCTGTTCGTCCCGTCCGGCGGCGGGCACTGGGCGGTGCAGGGCCCGATCGCGGTCGACTCGGCGCTGGCGGTCGGCCGGGATTCCCCGGCGTACCTGGGGTTGATCTCCATGGCCGTCGCCGTCGGTGAGGGAGTCGCGAACATGATCCAGCCGTTCTGGTTGTTGCCCCTGCTCGCCATCGCAAAACTGAACGTCCGCCAGGTCATGGGCTTCACCGTCGTCGCATTCCTGATCGGCGTGGCGGTGTTGGGCGCCACCACCCTCATCGCGCCGTATGTGATCTGACGCCGAAACGCCGCGCGGGTGGTGACAAAAATCGGCGGCACTTTTGGTGCCGGAAACAAAACTTGATGCGATTTGTCCCACCATCTTCCGCGACCCTGTTGTGATGGATCACAATCGGCACGTGCCGTCCCCCGCCGAACTGCCGCCGATCCCGGCGGACGCACCGTTGCGGAAGGTGATCGAGGACCGGATCGACGAGATCGCCACGTCACTTCTCCACGAGGCCGTCCAATCCATCGAATGGCCCACGCCCATGCCGATCGAACATTTCGACGGCGAGGTCACTCCGTACATCATCAGCGGATTCCTGTACGGGCTTGACCTGATCACCGAAGGACGCAGAGTGACCCGTACCGACGCGGCGACCTTCGTGCTGCCCGTCGCGGAGCGGCATGCCGAGGACGGGATCCCGTTGCCTTTCCTCTTCACCGCGCTCCATGCCGGCATCCGAAAACTGTGGGAGATCGTGCTGGAATCGGCCTCTGAAGGCGACTCGGAAACGATCGCCGCGCTGGGCATGTACCTCGCCGACTTCACGGGGACCATCAGCGTGCTGATGACCGAGGTCTACCAGGACTCGGATTTCGCGCTCCGGGCCACCGCCCGCCATCAGCTCAGCGCCCTCTGCGCCGGCCTCATCGACGGCGAGCCCGGCAGCGACGTGCTCGCCAAACAAGTAGGTATCAAGCTCAGCGACCACTACGACGTGTTGGTGATCCGGGTGGACGCCGACGAACCGCGCACCACCCATGAGACATTGGCGGCGCGCCGGCGGTTACGGCTCGCCAACCAAGTGTTCTACGGGCGCGGCGCCGGCGAAATCCTCAACACGTTCGACGGTCACACGGGCGCCATCTTGCTGCCCTCGCCCATCGTGGAACCGCGCGACGACGCCGCCATGGACGCACACCTGCGCGCTCTGGTCGACGCGCTCAGCGACCGACTCGATGTCGCGATCTACGCTGCGTATCATCCCGGCGCCACGCTGGGAACCATTCCTGCTGCGGTCTCGGAAGCCGACGAAATCACTCGCCTGGCAAGGCAACTGAACAGAGAACCCGGCATCTATCAACTGGCCGACGTCTTGTTCGAGTACCAGTCGACACGCCCCGGGCCCGCCCGCGACCTGCTCGCCCGCCACATCGCGCCGCTGCGCGATCACCCGGGGCTACTCCAAGCACTCCAAGCACATCTGCGGCACGGGGCCGACCGGAAGGCCGCCGCGGCAGAGCTTTTCATTCATCCGAACACCTTGACCTATCGCCTGCGGCGCGTCCAGGACATCACCGGAGCCGACCCCACCGATCCCCACCAATCCCGCTTGCTTGCTGCCGCGATGACCATCTACGCCGTCGACCATGCCGGCCCGCCGATCACCGCGACCGACGCAGACAACCCCGGCTAGCACGACCAGACATCGGTCATCGAACTCGAGTCATTCGTATCCCTACGGAACGAGATGTGAATCCAGTAGTGAACTATCAAGAGTTGGAGCGCACCCATATCCTGTGCACCGCAAGGGAACTGGTTGACCACTCGGGCTGGCAAGTGGTGCAGCTCGAGGACGTCCTGCGGCACGCCGGCGTGTGCGACCGGAGCTTCCGTCGGCATTTCAGTTGCCTGGACAGCCTGTTTTCCGAGTTGCTGGCAGACGAACTCCGCAGCGCGGCAAGACAGTTGCGGCACGCGGCCATGCCGGGCAAGCGCCCGATCGAACGCGTTCTGTCGTACACCGCGACGATGATCGACTACGCCTATCCGGTGGAGCGCCGCGGCAGAGCCTCCGCGCTGGCGACCATCTGGCTCGAGCGTTCCGGACACCACGTCGACCAGAACGATGCGCTGGTGGACGAGTTGATCGAGCCGCTGCGCGAGGCGATTCACGCCGGATGCCGGACCGGCGAGATGTCGTCACAGTGCCCGGATGACGATTCGCAGTCGATCTTTCATCTGGTCACCGGCGTGATCCTCACCCAGGCGGCGCTCGGCAGGTACGCCGTTCCGGAGCACCTCAAGGAGGCGACGATGGACGCGGTCGCGCACGCTCTCGGATTCACCGAACAATGAGCGTCTAGGCAGACTGCTCCTGCGTTGCGCTTCGCGCGAAGGCCGACTCGACGAACTCCGTCACCTCACGAAGGGCACGCGCCGCTTCCGGGACGATCGAAGCCGCGGCCTGGAACACGTGGACCTGGTCCCGCCACACCTGTAATTGATGCGGCACACCGGCCTTCGTCAGTTCGACGGCCAGTTGCTCGGCGTCAGGGCTGAGCAGTTCAGTAGAACTCACCTGGATCAACGACGGCGGAAGCCCACCCAGGTCGGCGTCGAGCAACCGATGATCCTCTTCGGGCGGGCTGTGCCGCATGACGAACTGATGGAACGCGCGGGCAAAGGCCTTCGAGAACAGCACATCGGTTGATCCCGAGGGCGCGTCGATCTTGGCCTGCAGATCGAAGTCGGTCAGCGGCGCCATCGAGACGATGGCGCCGGGCATCGGCAGTCCACGCTGAGCCGCGAAAAGGGCCGTGATGAAGACCAGGTAGGCGCCGGCCGAGTCACCGATGAATGCGATGTTCTCAGGCGCGATGCCTCGTCCGAGTGCGAACCGATAAGCATCGATGCAGTCCTCGATACCGTCGGCGATGGTGTGCTCGGGCAGTTTGCGGTAGTCCACCGCAACGATCTCGCTCTGCAGCGACGCGGCGATCCGCGAGATCATCTGTCGGTGCAGGTGCCGGCCACCGACGAGAAAGGCACCGCCGTGCATGTACACGACGTAGCGGTCTCCGCGCATGGACGCCGGGCGTGTCGTCTCGGCAGCGCAACGCCCCAGCCTGACAGGCCTTCTGGTGGTGCCCGCGACCGACCGCAACACGCGACCGACGTGATCGACCGCGCGGTACGGCCAGGGCAGACCGGGCGCCATCGCCCAGACCGTCAATACCGGCTTGACCGTGGCGTTCAGCGTCAACGCGAGGAGGCGGGACTGGATGCTGCCGCCTTCGAACTCGACGCGACGGGGGTGACCCAGGTCCAGCGGGAACAGATTCTCGGGTGCGGCAACCACGTTGTAGCCCTCCTGTATCAACGAGCCCCGTTCGGTGGCTGCGGCAGCGCCGATGCTGCCTCGTTGTCCGAACCAGTATCGACGTCCCGGTGACCGCCGTCTCTACACCGAGGGCAGAAGTATCAGACTCGTCGTTTGTGACGAGTCACAAACGACGAGGTAGGCGGTCGGACGCGGTGCCGCAGGACCGCCGCCGGGCGGCCGGCGCGGCCGCCTTCGAACCTCCTCCGGCCTGGCTCCCACCACTGGCCAGTACGCCAATTGCACTGGGAATCAACAACGCGCATCCCCAGGGGACGGCGACCCAGAACGGCCAGAAGTAGCCGGCGCCGGTGCTGAGCCAGATCGCGACGCACAGGATGTTCACCGCGACCCACGGCAGCCACATGATGACGACCCATGCCGGAATCGTGTACTTCCGTTCCTGTTTCGGCTCACCGCGAGCGTCGGATCGCGGTAGGTCCGAGACGATTTCGGCGAGCTCGCCACGGGTTTCGGCCCGGTAGAGCGTTTGCAGGCGGGTGTCGTACTCGGTGAGGTTCAGCCGGCCATCAGCGACCGCATGGCTGAGCCGGCGGGCAATGACGTCGCGCTCGGCATCGCCGGCGCGGATGTGATGGCCCAGGGTGTCGGTCGCGGCGCCGCCGGCGCTGGGGTGCGCCGCCTCGGGCATCGGGAAGTACTCATGGTGGTGCATGGTGCAACTCCATTCGCCATAACGGTGTTATGGACATTCATAACACCGTTATTTCCAGATGGCAAGGGGAATTCAGCTCCCGACGCCCACGCACACCCCGCAATACAATCCGCAACGGCGACCAACTCACGCTGCCTGGGCAATCGATTTGCGGCACAATCGGATTGAGCATCGGTCCGGCCCGCGGTCGCGGTGGTTCAGGGACGGCACCGGCCCACAAAATCGGCCAATATCAATACCCGCCGATGATCCGGGCGAAACATGTTATTTGCCACACCGACGGACAGGCGGTGTCCTACTAGGTTTGGTGCAGCGGGCAGCAAAAGCGCCGATAGTATTTGGAACTGTCGGCTCACGTGTGTGAGCCCCTCGGAGGTGACAATGACAGGCCAGCCAGTCCAGGGAAGCGGCAACCCTGCCGCGGCGAGCTGCGCAGTCGAACAGAGCCAGATCGGCGCGGTCAGCGTGGTCACGGTATCCGGAACGGTGGACATGCTCACCGCTCCGCAGCTCGAATCCGCGCTGAACCCGGCGGCTGTCGGCACAGCCCAGGCGGTCGTCGTCGATTTGAGCGGCGTGGACTTCCTGGCCTCGGCCGGGATGGGCGTGCTGGTGGCGGCGCACGCGGACTTGTCGCCGGCGGTAAGGCTCGTCATCGTCGCCGACAGCCCCACCACCAGCCGGCCGCTCAAGCTGGTCGGCATCGCGGACCTGATCGAGCTGTTCGCCACGCGAGACGAGGCCCTCGCGGCTGTCACCGCCTAGCGCGGTCGTTGTCAATCGGAAGGTAGGTCGAGCAGGTCGTTATGACGGAGCCGGACCAGTCGAGCAGCGGGGCACGTTTCAGTAAGAAGGACGTGGTGGCGATCCCCGAACATGCCGCATCCGTCCGTCAGGAGTTCTCGACCTGGTTGACGGGCCACTTCGCACTGGACCGCGTCAAAGCCAGCGACATCGTGCTCGCCGTCAACGAGGCATTGGCCAACGCCGTCGAGGCCGCGTATGCCGATGCACCGTCGCCCGGTGTCATGCACGTTCGCGCCGACTTCGACCGCGAGTCACGACGGCTGACCGTGACGGTGACCGACGAGGGCACGTGGCGCCCCGCCACAGCCCAGCTCGCGAACTCTGCCCGCGGACGCGGAATTCCATTGATGCGGGCGCTGACCGATCATGCCTCGATCGAACCGACCGACGCCGGTACCGAGGTGCGCCTGCAATGGGATGTCATCGACGCCGTGCCCGCCGGCGGCGGGTGACCCTCGCTTACTGCGGCAGCCGCACCACCTGGACGAAGAACTCGTCGATCTCCCGCACCGCCTTCATGAACTGATCGAGGTCGACCGGCTTGGTCACGTAGGCGTTCGCATGCAGTTTGTAACTGCGGAGGATGTCCTCCTCGGCCGACGACGTGGTCAGGACGACGACCGGGATGTGACACAAATCGGCGTCGGACTTGATCGCCTCCAGCAACTGCCTGCCGTCGTACTTCGGCAGATTCAAGTCGAGCAGGATGAGGTCCGGGGTCGGGGCGTCCGCATGGACGCCGCGCCGGTAGAGGAAATCCAGACCTTCTTGACCGTCGCGAGCGACATGCAGAGTGTTCTTGATCTTGTTGTCCGCGAACGCTTCACGGGTGATCAACTCGTCCCCTGCATCGTCCTCGACCAACAGGATGTCGACCACTCGGCCGGCTGACGACGCATTCATGGATTACTTCCTCCCGGCTGCTCTGATGCGATGACGTTCGGTTCGGTGATCGGGGTAGCCGGCAAGGTGAACACGAACCGCGTGCCATCGGTGTACGACGTGTCGATCCCGATGGTGCCGCCGTGATGTTCGACGATCTTCTTGCACAGCGCCAAGCCGATGCCGGTGCCGCTGTAGGCGTCGCGGCCGTGCAAACGCTGAAAGATGACGAACACCTTGTCCACGAACTCCTCGGCGATCCCGATACCGTTGTCCGTCACCGTGAATACCCAGTTGTCGGCGTCCTCACCCGTTCCCGGTGTGCATTCGATCACGATCCGGGGCGATTGACCCTCGCGCCGGAACTTCACCGCGTTGCCGATCAGGTTCTGCCACAGCATCGTGAACAAGGTGGGGTCGCCGTCGACGCGCGGCAGGCCCGCGGGTGGCATCAGCACCTCTGCTCCCGACTCTGAGATCGAGGTCGCGAGGTTGTGCATGGCCGACGCCACAGCCTCGCCCAAGTCCACCTCGGTGTGCCTGGCGTTGAGCCGGCCGACGCGGGAGAAGGTGAGCAGGTCGTTGATCAGCACCTGCATACGTTTGGCGCCGTCGACCGCGAAATTGATGTACTCGATCCCGCGGTCATCGAGCTGATCGCCGTACCGCTTCTCGAGCAGCTGGCAGAAGGACGCCACCTTGCGCAGCGGCTCCTGCAGGTCATGCGAGGCGACGTAGGCGAACTGTTCGAGTTCGGCGTTGGATCGACGCAACTCCTCGGCTTGCTCGTCGAGAGCCAGGCGGGCGAACTGGGAGGCGTCGAGTTCCTCGACGATGCGCTGCCGCATCTCCTCGACGTCAGCGGCGATCGCACGAATGTCCGTGGGCCCCTGGGGAACTATTCGCTCATCGAAGTTACCCTGCGTGATCCGGCGGCACGCGGCAGCGAGTGCGCCCAGCGGGCGGGTGACCGAGCTGCGCACCAGCATGGCCAGCACCACCGCCATGACGACAAAGGCGCCGACCATGGTGGCCAGCACCCGGTCGCGCCATTGGCGTATCGACTCCAGCCGAGCGGTGTCGACATCGCGCGCCTGCGCCAGGTCCCGGTTCTGCGCGTCGAAGAGCGCGCGGAGATTGTCGAACTCTTTCTTGCCGTACTCATTGGTGCGGCTGTCGACGACGGCAGGATGTCCCACGACGACGCTCGCGATCAACGGCTGGGCATAGGTGGCGCGCCAGGTACCGGCAGCTCGTTCGATGGCATCGAGGTCGGCCATGAGGTCAGCGTGACCGCCCAGCAGCCGCCGAATATCCTGCACCGCAGCAGTTTCAGCGCGTTGTCCGTCCTCATACGGCGCCAGGAATTGGCTGTCGGCGGCGCTCGTATAACCACGAACCGCGGTTTCCTGATCACGCAATCCGGCCTGCAAGCGGTAGGCGGCCACGCGCGCTGGTTGCAACTGCTCGATCAGTTCGCTCGACACCGTGTCGGTCCGGTTCATCAGAAGCGCACCGCCGACGGCACCGGAGAGCACCACCACACCCATCGCGGACAAAACCAGGTTCTGCCAGCCCTGCACCGTCAACTTCATCGAACCGAGCGCTCCACCCGTATAACGGCGATGTCGTCGGTGAGACCCCCGAACGGCTCGGCCCGCGCTTCCACCTCGCTTATCAGCGCCTTGACGAACTCGGTGCCGGGCAGGCGCGCCAGTGAGCGGGCCGTCGCCAGCAGTCCTTCCTCGCCGAGGCGTTCACCCCCATCCCCTGCGGCTCCCTCGAACAAGCCGTCCGTCAACAGCATCAAACCGTCGCCCGGCCGCAACTGCAGACGGTTGACCGGCCATTCCCTGGCTCCGAGGCCGAGTGCCGGACCGGCGGTCGGTTCGAGCCAGTCGACGGTACCCGTCCTGTGCATGAGCAAGCCGGGATGACCTGCCCGCACCACGTCGAACTGCCCGGTATCGGGTGTCAGTGCCACACTCAGCAGGGTCGCGAAGGTGCCGCGGCTCGGACGCTCGGTGGTCAGGATGCGGTCGAGCTGACGCATCCGCTCGTTGCCCCGCAGGCCAGCGAAAGTCAGTGCGCGCCAACCGATTCGCAGCGCCACCCCCAATGCGGCCTCGTCCGGTCCGTGGCCGGCCACGTCACCGATCATGACGTGGACGGTGCGGTCGGGCGTCTGCACGACGTCGTAGAAGTCACCGCCGATCAGCGCGTCACGCCGGCTCGGCAGCGACTGAGTGACGATCTCGACGCCCGGACTGTCCGCGAGCAGGGGCGACGGCAGCAGACCCCGCTCCAGTCGGGCATTCTCCTGAGCACGCAGTCGACTGGCATGCAGATCCACCGCGGTGACCTCGGCACGCTTGCGTTCGATCGCGTACAGCACCGCACGGCGCAGCGTGTCCGGGTCCACCCGGCCCTTCACGAGGTAGTCCTGCGCACCGGACGCCATGGCAGAAACGCCGAAATGCTCGTCGTTCAGACCCGTGAGAACGACGATCGGCAGGCTCGGCGCCAGGGCGCCCAAGCGATCGAGAGCGTCGACGCCCCCGGCATCGGGCAGGTTCAGGTCGAGCAGCACGCAGTCCGGCCGGATAGCCTCTAGCGCGGCCGCCGCCTGGGTCAATGTGGACGACCAGTGGAAGTCGATCTCGATCGCCGCATCGGCGATCAGCTCCTCGACCAGCAGGGCATCGCCCCGGTCGTCCTCTACCAGCAGCAGCGACAGCGGCCGGTCTCCGGGAGGCCCCGCCTTCGGGGAAGTGGAGCGGTTCATCCGCGGATCCGCCGGCATGGACAAGTGGTCACATCCTTCGCCAAGGGGCCACCTACCTCGTGCTGACCTTCTTGTTTCGCTTGTGCTTACCGTCGCGGACGTTACCAGTTGGTCCACACCACTCCGGGCCATTGACGCGCAGCACGTCGCGGGGCGCAGCCCGCGGACTACTCCAGCTTCTCCCGAAGCTGCGCCAGGGTTTTCGCCAGCAACCGCGAGACGTGCATCTGGGAGATGCCCACCTTGGCCGCGATCTGAGACTGCGTCATCGATTCGAAGAATCGCAGCACCAGCACGGTCCGCTCGCGCTCCGGCAGTTCCGCCAGCAGCGGCCGGAGCGCCTCGCGGTACTCGACCTTCTCCAGGCCGGGGTCGACGTCGCCGAGCGTCTCCGCGAGTGACGGGCGGTCCTCGCTGCCGCTCCCTGCGGCCCCATCGATCGAGGTCGTTTTGTACGAGCTCCCGGCGATCAGGCCGTCGAGGACCTCATCGCGCTCGATGTCCAACTCGGCGGCCAGTTCAGACGCAGTGGGTGCGCGCCCGAGGCGTTGCGACATCTCGGCGCTGGCCGTGCCGATCTGCAGGTGCAGCTCTTTCATGCGCCGTGGGACTTTGACCGACCAGCTGTTGTCGCGGAAGTGGCGACGCAGCTCTCCCATGATCGTCGGGACCGCGAAAGAGGCGAAGTCCGAACCCATTTCGACGTCGAAACGTTTCACCGCGTTGATGAGGCCGATGCGCGCCACCTGCAGCAGGTCATCGCGCGCTTCGCCCTTGTTCTCGAAGCGCCGCGCGATGTGGTCGGCCAACGGTAGGCAGCGCTCGATGATCGCATCGCGCTGCTCGATGTAGTCAGCTGAGCCCTCGGTTGTCCGCTGGAGCTGACGGAACATCTCGAGAACGTCCGCATACTCCGCCGTCACCGCTGCAGACTCACTCGCCTCGAAGTCAACGAAACACCCAGCACCTGGGTGCCGTCGATAGCCTGCTCGTCGGCGAACGTCGACACCTCGTCGGCCAGCGAGTTGAGCACGTGCCAACTGAAGCTGTCCGGCTTCACGACCGCACTGCCGCGACTGTCGTCGGCTGTGCAGCGTGCCGAAGCGCGAATCATCACAGCATCATTCGCCGGATCGACGACGACCCGCAGGCTCGACCCCGGCACCGCAGCCCGGATGAGCCCGGTACAGGCCTCGTCGACCGCCAGCCGGATATCGGCGATGGCGTCCAGATCGAAATCCTCGAAGGCGGCCACCGCTGCCACGAGGGTCCGCAGGACAGCCAGGCTTTCCGGAGACGCCGCCACGATCAGTTCCACGGACCGGTCACCGGACGCCATGTTCCCCTGTCCTACTGCCTCAACCACGTATTTCCTCCAGCGTCCCTGTGCAGGCCACTCCACGTCGCACTTTGTGTACCCATTGTCCATGTCTGCTCAAACAAACGTGCATCGCCCGCCGCCGCCTGTTGTCGGCGGGGGCAATACCCGAAGGCGACTGACCGCGTCAGCACGCTTCGCGGCTTGCGCGGCCGTCCGATTCATCTTGTACCGCAAGCCATCTCGCCGATCCGCGGCGGCTCTCGACCGCCAAGGTGAACGCACGCGGGCACAGCCCGCTAGTACCAGTAGCGGCGGCGGGCGATCGGCCGTCCTGTCGCCCCAAGCAGCCAAAAAACCGCGCCCACCACCAACACGACAACGCCGGCTACCCACAAGGGGTAGATATTGAAGATCAGCCCGAGAGCGAGCAGTACAGCCCCGACCAGAATCATGGTGCCTCTTTCCGTTGTGGGCAGCGCACGCGCGAAGTCGTGGTGCCTGCCCCGTCTGACCTAGCCGGCCAGCGGCAGTCCTTCCGTACCCACGGGGATCAGCTGCCCAAACATTTCCGAACCGAGCACCGGAATGCCCTGTGGGGCACCCACATCCGTGTGGCGCATATCGCAATACCCGCCGTTTGACGTGCGCCCGAGCTGGGAATTCTCGGCAGGCGTGGGGAACGGTTCTCCGTGCGATCATCCGATCCGTGAGCGGAAGGGCAGCCATGAGCGAGGACAAGAACACCGGACCCGAAGAAGCCATCCGGGGCGTCGTCGAAGGCGTCAAGGGCAAGGCCAAGGAAGTCATCGGCACCGTGGCCGGACGTGACGACCTGGTCCGTGAAGGCCAGGCTCAGCAGGACAAGGCCGATGCGCAGCGCGACGCCGCGAAGAAGGAAGCCGAGGCCGACGCCGCACGCGCGGGCGCCAAGGCCGCTGAGGCGCGCGAGCGAGCCGAGCAGCAGAACTAGGCGACGGGCAAGACTGCAGCGCAGTTCCACGGCCCAGTCCAGCGGCATGCTGGACTGGGCCGCTCTCGTCTGTGTGGGCTTTGCCCGGAAGCCCCAGCGTTGAAAGAGCTTTCGATACACCAAGGACAACGGCACCCACAAAGCCCGCCGCACCATCTGAGTGTTTGCCGCTCCGATGGACTGGGTAACTGTGAAGTCAGCTGACGCACTCGCGCGTTGCCCGACTCGAAGGAATCAGGGATGGCAATCGAACTGATGGCGGCGCCACGAAGTGCGGACGAGACGGCGGTGAGGGTTGAGCCCGTGCCCGGCGAGGCCGCAGCACCCGGCGTGGCTGTCCACCTGCCGGTATTGCTGGTGGGCCTGCGCTGGCTGTTCGACACCGAGCAGCCGGCGGGCGCCGTCCAGTGCCCCGCCGGGGACAGCCTGCCGTCGGTGGACGGACGCGCTTTCCGGTTCATTCCCGTCGACCGCGACGGTCGGGCGGCCCTAGGCATAGCGGTGACCACCGGCATCGCCGGCGACGCGATCGGTGGCCATGAGGCGGCCGACTTCATCGATCTGCTCGAGGGTATGGGCGAAGAGGTTCTCGCCATCAATTCCGTCGCGGCGGGGGCGTTCTACGTGCTGACCTTGGCACGACCCGCGCATCCGACGTTGCGAAGCGCGGTCGTCCGCTACCGCGCTCGGCACCATGCCGACTCCACCGCCTCACCGTTCGGCCCGGCGCAGCATCCCAATGACGTCAGCCCGCTGAGCGCGACGGACCTGCAGCGACAGCTGGCCGCGAGCGCTGCCGAGCAGCACAGTGAGCCATTGGCCGGCGACACCGGCGACGTGGAGTGGATGGACCGCTTCGGCTTCCCGACGCCCGCAGCGCTACCGGGCACCGAGTTGTGTCTGGCCATGCAGGTCTAGAGACCGAGCCGGCCGCTGTCAGGCCCGCGGCAACCGGACCACCTGAACGAAGAAATCGTCGATCTGGCGTACTGCGCGCAAAAACTGCTCGAGATCGACCGGCTTCGTCACGTAGGCGTTCGCATGCAGCTTGTAGCTGCGCAAGATGTCTTCCTGAGCCGACGACGTGGTGAGCACGACGATGGGAATGTCGCACAGTTCGATGTCCGACTTGACCTTCTCGAGCAACTGCCGGCCGTCATATTTCGGCAGATTCAAGTCGAGCAGGATCAGGTCCGGTCGCGGCGCCCCCACATGGGCACCGCGTCGATAGAGGAAGTCCAGGCCTTCCTCACCATCGTGGGCGACATGCAGAACATTCTTGATCTTGTTGTCCGCAAAGGCTTCCCGGGTGATCAACTGATCGCCGGGGTCGTCCTCGATCAACAAGATGTCGATCGCCCTGCTGTCGCGCGGCACGGTCACGTGCACACCTTCCCCACCTATACGTAGATGACGTTCGATCCATCGTCGGGCCGCGCCGGGAATGTGAAACACGGCGGGTTCGGCAGCTCCTACCGACAGCCTCCTGCCATGGCGCACATCCCCGAACACCATCAGTTTACATTGTAAACAGGCCTGCCGTCCCCCGGGCTGCCGTCGTACGCCCGCTTCAGTGTCGCGGCAGGTTCGACTCGATCCGATCCAGCAACGCTTCGAGCGCTTCCTCGAACTCGGCCTCCCCGTAGTCCTCCGACAGCAAGGGTTGCAGCCGCTGCAACTGCGGAAAGTCCGACAGCTTGGCCCTCGGGCGGTCGGCTTCTTCGAGGATCGCCTCCGCGGGACTCAACTGGGCGCCGAGGGCCGACACCTCCAGCAAGAGCTGCCCCACCAAGAACGTCGTGTAGGCCCGATAGGCCGCCACTGCAGCGGCATCATCGAACCCGTAAGAAAGCAAGGTGTCGAGGAAACTCTCCATCCAGCGCATGCTGCGCAGCGGGGGGCGCACCCAAGGCGCTTCCGGTGCCTGCGTGGCCACCAGCGGGAAGAGTTCGGGATGCTGCAGCGCGATCTGGCGCACCCCGTGAGCAAGCCGGATCAGATAGTCCTGCCAGCCGTCTTCTTGCCGACGGGCCGCCAACTGCTCGGCGTACAAGCGGTCGACGACATGTTCGACCACGCCGGTCAGCAGGTCGCCCCTACTGTGTACATACCGGTACAGGGCCATCGCTTCCACACCGCATGCCGCGCCCAACCGGCGCATGGTCAGCTTGTCCAGCCCATGCTGGTCGATGAACTCGATCGCGGTGTCCAAGATGAACTCGCGGGACAACGATGCCGGGTGGCCGTCACGCAAGCCGTCACCCGGCACTGCGTCAGAGTCGCCCGCAGCTGCGGAGACATCAGAGTCACTGGTTCCCGTCACCGCGCCCGACCTCCCAGCACTTCGTGGATACCGGCAGCAACGCTAGCTGGCGGACGCGACCAAACGGTGAAGCGTCACCGCAGGCTGCGCTTGTTCGCTTCACGAAACAGACCGAAATACCGTGAGGGCACGGCCCTCGACCGTCACCGTGGCCTCCGCCGCCAGCGGCGTCGTGTCGGCGTCGACGTCAGCCAAACCACTGGCGGTGTCGAGTACGAGTTGCCAACTCGAGCCGAATTGTCCTGGTGGCAGCGTGAATTCGATGGCGTCGTGGTGGGCATTGAAACACAGCACAAATGAGTCGTCGACGACCCGCTGCCCACGCTCGTCGAGGTCCGGTATGCCCTGTCCGTTGAGGTACACCGCGACGGACTTGCCGAAGGCGGTGTTCCAATCGTCGTCGGTCATCTCGGAGGCGCTCGGGGTGAAGAAGGCGACATCCGGCACGTCCTGCGAGCCCCGGGCTCGCACCGGCCGACCGGTGAAGAAGCGACGACGCCGAAAAAGCGGGTGCGCGGTGCGGATGGCGGCGACGCCACCGACGAACGCGGTCAACTCGGCGTCGGCGGATTCCCAATCGATCCAGGTGATTTCGTTGTCTTGGCAGTAGCCATTGTTGTTTCCCCTTTGCGTGCGGCCCAGCTCGTCGCCGTGGGAAATCATGGGCACGCCCTGGCTCAGCAGCGTCGTGGCCAGAAAGTTGCGCTCCTGGCGCCGACGCAAGAGCTCGATGTCAGGATCGTCGGTCGGACCTTCGACGCCGCAGTTCCAAGATCGGTTGTTCGATTCGCCGTCGGCGTTGTCGTCGCCATTGGCCTCGTTGTGTTTCTCGTTGTAGGAAACCAGGTCCCGCAACGTGAAACCGTCATGGGCGGTGACGAAATTGATCGAGGCGACCGGCCGGCGCGAGGTGTGCTCGTAGAGGTCCGCCGATCCCGTGAGCCGCGAGGCGAACTCGCCGAGCGTGGACTCCTCACCGCGCCAGAAGTCCCGAACGGCGTCGCGGTACTTACCGTTCCATTCCGTCCACTGCGGTGGGAAGTTCCCGACCTGATAGCCACCGGGCCCGACATCCCACGGCTCGGCGATCAACTTCACCTGGCTGATGACCGGATCCTGCTGCACCATTTCGAAGAACGTCGAGAGCCGATCCACGTCGTAGAACTCCCGCGCCAGCGTCGATGCCAAATCGAAACGGAAGCCGTCGACATGCATCTCGGTGACCCAGTAGCGCAACGAGTCCATGATGAGCTGCAGCGCGTGCGGATGACCGGCATTGAGACTGTTGCCCGTGCCCGTGTAGTCCATGTAGAACTTCTGCTCTCCATCGACCAGTCGGTAGTAGGCGGCGTTGTCGATCCCCCGGAAGGACAGCGTCGGGCCCAGATGGTTGCCTTCCGCGGTGTGGTTGTAGACCACATCGAGGATCACCTCGATGTCCGCCTGATGCAGGTCGCGGACCATGGCCTTGAACTCTTGGACCTGCCCTCCGGGAGTCGCCCCCGACGTGTACTTGGGGTCGGGTGCGAAAAACCCGATCGTGTTGTAACCCCAGTAATTCGACAGGCCTTTGTCGATCAGCACCGAGTCGTTGGCGAAGTGGTGCACCGGCATCAACTCGACGGCGGTGACACCGAAGCTCTTCAAATGGTCGATTATCGCGGGATGTGCGACGCCCCCGTACGTGCCGCGGTCGCGGTCGGGAACATCGGGGTGAAGCTGCGTCAGCCCCTTCACGTGGGTCTCGTAGATCACCGAGTCGGCGTACGCGCGCTGCGGCGGCCGGTCCGTCCCCCAGTCGAAGTACGGGTTGATCACCACCGACTTGGGCATGCGGGCGGCAGAGTCATCGTCGTTCCGGCTGTCCTCGTCACCGAAGTTGTACCCGAAGAGCGTCTGGTCCCAACGGAATTCGCCGTCGATCGCCTTCGCGTAGGGATCGATCAGTAGTTTGTTCGGGTTGCAGCGCTGCCCCGCGGCCGGATCGTACGGCCCATGGACCCGATAGCCGTAGCGCTGTCCGGGTACGACGTCGGGGAGAAATCCGTGCCAGATGAACCCGTCGACTTCTGGCAGCACTACCCGCGTTTCGGTGCCGTCCTCGGCGAACAGGCAGAGCTCCACCCGCTCTGCGGCCTCACTGAAGAGGGCGAAGTTCGTTCCGACGCCGTCATAAGTCGCGCCCAGCGGGTATGCCTTGCCCGGCCATACCTCGGTGCGACGGTTGTCCTCCGAGCCGGCGGACTCTGTCATGTGCTCTCCTCGAGCGAGAGGGGTGAGTGGGAGGATAGCCCGGATCACCGCCATCCAATCATCGCTGCGGTCCGATTGCTCGGTTGGTTTGACGGAGCACCGACATGGGTACCTGAAAGCCGCCGGCCTTGACGAACCCGTCAACGCCCTGAGCGAGGAGCGCAGCACATGATCATCTTGGGCATTATCTTGCTTGTTCTGGGATACGCCTTGGCGGTGCCGATTCTGGAGACCATCGGTGCGATCTTGGTCGTGATCGGCGCGGTCCTGTGGATCCTGGGCGCCGTGGGGCGGCCGGTCGCAGGACGCAAGGTGTGGTTCTAGCCGGGTCTTAACCAGGCCTGTACACCGCGGGCACTGTGGTGACGCGTGCCAGCCCCGACGCCAGGGGCCAACCGAGCAGCAACGCGAAAAACGTTGAGACAGTAGACGATGCCGGCCAGCCGGCGCACCACGACATGGTGGCGCAGCCGCACGGCACAGCCGAGGAGCCCATAGCGGCCGCCGAAGCTGTCGCCGCGGAGATGAAAACCGATGCGCGTCCGCATGGCGAACTGGGCCGGCGGTTCGATCGGCATTCGCCCTTCTTCGTCGGGATGACGGCGGCGGCGGGCGTTGCCGTGATCTACGGCGCCGTGCACATGCTGGTCGCGGCGCAGTCGGTGCTGGTGCTGATCGGCGTGGCATTCTTCCTGGCGTTGGGGTTGGAGCCCGCCGTCTCCTGGTTCGTCAACCACCGTCTGCCGCGCTGGCTTGCCACGACAACCGTCTTCGTCATCTTTCTCGCGCTGATGGCGGCTTTCGTCGCAGCGGCCATTCCGCCGCTGTCGCAGCAAGCCACCCAGCTGATCCATCAGGCGCCGCAGTACATTCAGCAAGCCCAGAGCCATTCGTCCACGATCGGAAAGCTCAACGACCGCTTCCATATTCAGCAGCGGATCACCGACACGATGAACGGATCGGGCGGCTCGATACTCAACGAGATCGTCACCGCCAGTTCGGCTGCTTTCGCCGCATTGGCCGATGTGCTCATCGTCATCGTGCTCACCGTGTACTTCCTCATCGACTTTCCCCGCATCCGCGCAACCCTCTATCGCCTTGTGCCCCAGACCCGTCGACCGCGGGCGATCCTCATCGGTGACGAAGTCTTCGCCAAGGTGGGTGCCTACGTACTGGGCAACGTGGCGATATCCGCGATCGCCGCAGTGGCCACCGCGGTGTGGCTGACCGCGTTCGATGTGCCCTATCCGCTGTTGCTCGGCATCTTCGTCGGGCTTTTCGATCTGGTGCCGGTCGTGGGCTCGACCATCGCCGGAGTGGTGGTGGCGGCGGTGGCTCTAACGGTGTCATTACCCGTATGCCTCTCTACCGCAGTATTTTTCATCGTATTTCGAGCTCTCGAGGACTACCTGCTGGTCCCCCGCATCATCGGGCATGCCGTCAAAGTGCCCGCATTGGTCACCGTGGTGGCGGTACTCATCGGAGGCGCGCTGCTCGGCATCGTCGGGGCCTTGGTGGCCATTCCGGTCGCTGCCGCCGTACAGCTGATCGCACGCGAGGTGTTGTTCCCGCGTCTCGACGCCACCTGACGACCAGATGTCCCCTCTCACCCGGAACACACGATGTACGGCAGGTCACAACGCCGCCGCGTTTCGAGTCCGGGCAGACCGGAAACTCTGCTAGCAGGGCGCGGCACACGGATACCGCTCCTGACGAATCCATCCATCGGTAGTGGAAGGGGAGACAATGACCGACAAGCAGAACACTGGACCCGAGGAAGCCGTCCGCGGCGTGGTGGAAGGTGTGAAGGGCAAAGCCAAGGAAGTCATCGGCACGGTGACGGGCCGAGACGACGTGGTTCGCGAGGGCCAGGCCCAGCAGGACAAGGCCGACGCGCAACGCGACGCCGCGAAGAAGGAAGCCGAGGCGGACGCCGCACGGGCGGGCGCCAAGACCGCGGAGCAGCGACAGGAAGCTGAGCAGCGCCGCTGACCTGACGTTTCGACGATTGGCCCAGCCGGGATTACCCGGCTGGGCCAATTGCGCTGCGCACGCTCATGTTCCCTTGCAGCCCGGCGGCTTCCCGGTTTCGTGGCTGAACCAGCGTCCGACGATTTCCACGGAGCACCGGTTGTACTTGTTCTCCAGTTGGTGGCCCAGAGATCTCTGCGACCGCTCGGACAGGGTCCAGCCGAGCGGGGCTTCGACGCCGGGCTGTGCGACGGGATAGAAGTCGACGACGTTCGGCAACAACCAGTCGGGCCGCGCCGCGCCAGGCGCTGTGTCACCACCGCACCGGCCAGGCGGGAAGAACTTCTCGAAATCCAGGGCTGCGGTCTGCCGGGCAGCAGCCGAGCGAGCATTGCCCACCGCCCCGAACGCGGTAAGCGGCGCAATGAGCCCGGGCGGTCGATTGGGTACCTCTGATTTCGTTGACGTCACATAACCGTTGTCGATGAGGATCAGCTTGGGAGCGAAGCACTTTCCGTTCCGCTCCGCACGCGCCAACCACTTCACGACCTCCGGCCACGCCAGTGCCAGCGGGGCCGCCGCGGACGCGTCGATCAGTCCCCCGTCAAGGTCGAACGTCCGTACCGCCCGGTCCTTGCACCAGTACAACGTCCCGTTCGGCGACACGTACGGGAACCGTGCGCTGAGCAACGCCGCCGTCGACAATGCCAGGTCTTTCGGTTCGCCGGGCTTCTTGGCGTCCGACGGACACATGCTGTCGAACGCGTCCTTGGTGGCAGCCAGCGTTTGCAGTTGAGTGTGCGCCCCGTCGATCGGCGTCACCACGCGATCGAGCGACAAGCAATCGCGGGACGCGGCGTCCGTGTCGGCCAACTTGACCGCTGACACCGTCACTCGGCAGCCGTCGGTGACCGAGGTGCCGCTGAGCGCCAAGACCGGAAAGTCAAGGCGGTCAGGTGTCGACCACGCCGTGGCCAGGAATCCCGACTCCAGATCACCCTTCGCGTCGCGAACCGATTTCTCCCACGACTTTTCCAACACCGCCGCACTGTCGCGGCCGTCCACCCGTAGGCGCAGAAAGGCGTTGGGCAGGTCGCGAAAGGCGACGCCGGCCACCGTAGGTCCGAGGAAATCCTTGCCGAGAGGCTCCGACCACGGGCGCCCGGGGGCGTCCTTGAACGCCTTGGTCACCGCGAGGCCGAGACTTCCGCCCGAAATTCCACTGGCGAGAAAGATCGAATCCATCGACATCGGTTGGGTGCAAACGTTGTTCATGTCCATACCGATCGGCTTCCAGCCGCCGACACTCTGGCCTTTGACAAGACAATTCAGCACGATCGTCGTCCAGTAAGCAGCTCGAATACCGCCGCCGGCGGAGGCGACGAACACCAACGGAATCGGCTCAGGCTTGGCCGGTTGGGTTGGGGTGACCTCCGTCTGCCTTCTGCCCCATTGATCGAGCGCCTCATCGATGGTCACCCGGCTGCCGGCAGCTGCATCCTTCAACCGGACGGAGTGGTACGTGGACTGGTCATCGGTCAATGACGTCGCCACCGCGCTGATCAGGATGATCGCGATCACCGGCAGGCGGCGTAATCCACTGGCGGCAAGCACGTTTCCGGGATAGTAGGCATCGCTGAACAACACCAGCGCGGTGACGCCGAGCGTCAGCGCGAAGACCAGGGCGAACAACACGCCCCAGGGCCCGAGCGCATTCCCCGTCATCTGCGGCGAGTAGCCAAGGACCACAAACGCCATCGCCGATGCCGCGGCAAGCGCCAGGCATCGACACAGGGACGGATCCTTCGTCTGGCCGGTGTCGTGGTCACACAGGTTGGGCGACCAGTGGACAATCGCCGCCACCACCACGATGCAGACCACCATGCACAGTGCCAGCCACCATCCGGTGCCGTCCTTGACGGCGAACAGACGAACGCCGTTGCGCATCGACAGCGCGAACAGCACTGCGAATGGGGCCGCCGACAGCGCGCCGGCAACCCGCGCACCCCACTGGGTATTCATGGGAATCTCGTCCAGCCGGTCGTCGACGGCAGCGTCGCGTTTGAACCCGAACAATCCGAGAAGGAGTGCGATGGCCCCAGGTACGAACGCCACCTGCCCGAGGGGCCAGTGGAGAGCAATGGCGGCGCCGCCAATGACCATGGCGCCCAACCCAATAGAAAGGATGATCTTGTTGGCCTTCTTGGTCTGGGCAGCAGTCGGCACCGACGGTGCCGACTGATATGCATGCAGGACCGAGCGAGCGGTGAGTACGAGCGTGCCGGTGGCAACGACCGCAGCGACCAATGTCGCGATCACCAAGTACGCATGGTGAGGTTCGAACAGCAGGAGAAATGCGTCATCGAGCTGGCGGCCCAAGTCAGAGCCCAGGGCAAGTAGCGCGATGAGGATCAGGGCGAGACCCAGATGTGCGCGCAGCGCGACCACCGCACGGCGGCGACTCACTTTCTTCGGGTAAGCCGGCGGTTCAAGCGTTCCAGCCAACCCTGCGGCACAGCCGAGGGCAGCAGTGAACAGGAAGAGAAGTTTCGCTGCCGACATCATGCCTGCGGCCGGGACCGCCCAGTCGACATGCTGAATGAGCCAGTGGACCCCAAAGGTGTTCGGCCCCTTCGCCAGATCGGGATTGAGGAGCACCGTGATACCCAGCAACACAACGTCTTCGATGACGTCGAAAGCCAGATACACAGCCGTGGCGTACGAGGCGAACCGCAGCGGCTGCGCCAGGCCGGCGCGCCAGTCGGCGGTAGACGCCAATGCAAGGTGGTCTTCGGAATATCTCACCGCGCCGAGCAGCAGTAGCGTGACCGGAAATGCGATGAATACGACGTCCACGGCCAGGTACATGAAGGCCAGGCCGAACGGGGACACCACGTCCTGACCGAAGTGGTCGTTGAAGTATGTATTCCAACCCCACCATTCGCCGATCGCCGTCGCATTGGTGCTGGCGTTGCTGTGCGCGATCGATGATGGCGACAGAATGGCAGACGCCGATACCGAAGCATGGCCCGGCTTGTGCATGAGCGAAAGCGTGTCGTCGATGACCGACAGGGCGCCGAAGCCTGCGTACAGCAGGAACAACGCCATCAGGGCAGTCCGCACCCCCGGCTTCGTGAGTCGGGACAGCAGTGTCCGCTTGTCTTGGTCGCCCGGACCCGCTGGTGCATCGTCAGGTTGAGTATCCGGCGTTGTGGTCGTCATACCGCGACTCCTGATCAGAACTTGCACACACGGGTGTAGGTGGCGCCGTAGTCGCGTGTCGCGGACAACGCAGACGCGACCCGATCCACTGCCTTGTCGACGACCGCCCTACGGAGCTTTCCAGCGGTCAATTCGGGTGTAGCGGCATAGATCTGGGATCTCCACTGATCGGTCGTTTGTGTCGAATCGGTGGACTTGCGCATGGCGGTACACGTGGCGAACTTGACCACCCGCTCTTCCTGGCTTCCGGTTGCGAAGCGGGTCAGGAGCTGGTCGAGCGATCCGGTGGGCGGCAGGACGGCCGGCACTCCGACAGCCGGCAAGTCGGGATGCCCGGGTCTCGGCAGCCCGGACGGCACTTCGATCTTGGGCACCGGCACCGGATGGAATTCGTGGGCCACTTCGGTGCCGACCTGGGCGGCGCGCTGACATCCGCCAACCAACGTCAGGACGGCGGCCACCGCTGCCAATAGTGTTGTACGAGAACGTATGCGGCCAACGGAACCGGTCATGAGGCGCCTCGCCTTGCCGTGGATGCCTACTGTGGGGCCGCCGGCCCCGGATTCAGGACTGCCAGAAGGGTTTCCAGCACAGAACCAGCCCCCCGCCCCGTCGTCCACCCTGCGCGAATCACTGCAAACGCATCCACCATCGTAGGACTCCCACAGCAGCTCCTACGAGAACCCGCAGCAAATTTCATACGTTCGACGTACACGGCGCGGGTCGCGCGCACCGCGCCGCGGCCTCAGTCGACAAGTTTGGTCAGGCAGTACACCCGCTTCGGGGATGTGAAGACCATCGCCTTCGCCGCAGTGGCACAGGCCGATTCATCGATGCTGCCATCGATGCGCTGGGCCACCTTGAACACGCCGGTGTGCGAATTGGCGATCGTCGGAGCCTGCGCGCAGTCGATGTTCCGGATGCTCTTGCCGGTGAGATCCAGCGCGTAGCAGTCACCCTCGTGCAGGTTCAGCGCGAAGCACAAACTTGCGGCCTTGGGGTCATCCTGATTGCTGGTGGCGTAGAAGTACGGGCCCTCCGACGGCGCCTTGCCGTCCGGGCACAGTCCCTTCGAGGTCTCGCCCGCCAATTCGTAGACAGCATCCGAGGATTCGCAGCTGGTCGAGGTGAAATGAAACTTCTCGTAGTCGGCGGTGGTGACGCACTGCCCCGTTTTCAGCTGGGCGCCGAAGGCCGTGGTGGTGTGCAGTCCCTTGCGCGCAACGTTGCCGATGCCGCCGAGCACGATCAGTAGCAGCACCACACCCACAATCCACATCCACGGCTTGAGCCCCGACTTACGCGGTGGCGGCGGATAGCCCGGCAATGGGGTCTGCGGACCGTAGTACGGCTGCTGTTGGCCGGCCCAGGGTTGCGGGTTCGGCGCCGGCCAGCCCGGCTGAGGCTGCCATGCCGGCTGCCCCGGTGCGGGCGGGACGGGTTGCCCGGGTGCACCGGCCGGCGGTCGGTGCTGTGGGTCGCCCGACGGGCCGTGCTGCGGTGGTGGCTGCGTCACAGGCTGGTCAGTTCGGGGCCGACGTGCACAGGATGCCGTGCGCAGCTTTCGCGAGCGCCCCGGCCGGACCCGCGTCAGCGCCGTACTGCCCTGCCAGCGCGCCGATGACATCGGGACGCGACTGGCCACTGAACGCCATCTGGCATGCCTGCAGCCCCGCCTGCATAACCGCGTCGTCGTCACCGGGGAAGCCCGCATTGCGGGCCTGGTTGATGAACCGCTGCTGTTCCGGCGTGACCGGTATCGGCCATGCCGATGCAGACCCCGCGCCGGCGACGGACAACACCGAGACTGCGGCAACCGCGCCGGCTGCCAGGCGAATTCTCACGGACATCTCTCCCCCAAGTGTCTGATCCCGCGGGTCACGGAACGTCAACATGACTGAGCCTAATGGCCTCGGACCAGTCCGCGGGACCGATATTCTCCGCTCCGCCCGCGGGCGGACCTCACACGTCGGATGCACGGACGGTCAGTATCCGCCTTGGCCTTGCTCCGCGATGTCGTACACGATGAGCGCGGACGAGAACTGGACGCTGATGGCCGGATCGGCCAGGTGCACTGCGCACAGCGACTCGATGCGCCGCAGCCGCTGGGCGACCGTGTTGGGATGAATCAACAGCTTCTCGGCCGTCGCGGTGCGGTCTTGTTTGCCGGCGAAGTGGGCTCGCAGCGTGGCAATGAGGTCCGTGCGGTGTTTGGCGTCGTAGTCGACGATCGGCGCCAGCGTCCGGTTGGCGAAGGCTGTCAGCTTGGCCGGGTCATCGAGCTGCAGCAGTAGACCGACGATACCCAGATCTTCAAGGCTCACAACGGAATCGGTGCGGCCCGAGCGCAGGGAGATCTCCAGTGCACTCTTGGCGATCCGGTAGGCGTCACCGTAATCGGAGCCGTGGACGGGCGACACCGCGACAGTCGCGGAGATGTTCGGCGCGATCCTGGACAACTCCCGCTGGACGACGACACCCGCAGACTCATGGCTGTCGCCGGCTTCGGGCCAGAGCGCGACCAGCGTCCCGCCATGCATCGCCACCAGCGGGCGCGGCTGATGTCCCGATGCCAAATCGGTGACAACGGAGAGCGCACGTTGCCACGCACGGCGGGTGACCGACTCGCTGGGACCGGCCAGCGTGGCGACGACGGCGACGTGAGCGGCGGACAGATCGTGGCCCAAGCGTCGGGCACGCTCCCGAATCTGGCCCGACGGCTGACCGCTGCCGGTCAGCACATCGGTCAGCAGCTCGCCACGTACCCGTCGCTCGACCTCGGCCGCGGTCTGTGTCCGCAGCAACTCCACCGAGATGACGATGGAGGCGTGCTCTACCGCCCGAATCTGCAGGGGGTCAAGCAAATCGGCGTCTCCGGGGAACCAGATGCGGGCTGCGACCTCGCTGCCCAGACGCACCCGCGCGACGAGCCAGCCAGTCGAAACGCCCTGATCATCGACGGCCTCACCGACCGTCGCCGAGGTAGCCGCGGACTCGGCATCCGCCGTCGCGTTCCGGGTCGCAACGGCCGGGTAGTCGATGCCGTCGCCGGAGTGCGCGAGCTCGGTCTGGCGGGCGTCGTCGATGAGCACGGGCCGGCCGATCAGATCGCTCAGCGCCGCGGCGATCCCGCTGACGCCTCCCGAGCGCAGGGTCACCGCGAGCAGACGTTCGTGGATCTGTTCCGAACGCGCGAGCGCATCGCGTTGCTCGCGTAGCGATGTGGTCAGGGTGCGCAGTTCATCGAGCCGGCGCGCCGACGTCACCGCGATGGCGGCATGATTGGCGAGCAAGGTCAGCCGCTCGATCTCATAGCGGGTGAAGGTGTGCACCGAGGCGTAGTAGCCGTTGAGTGTCCCCAGCACCTCGGTGCCGGCGATGAGCGGCACGGCAATGATCGCCCGGTAGCCCTGCTCTTGCGCCACGCCGGCCCAGAGGGCGAATTGCGGTTCGATCCGCACGTCGCGGATAGCCACCGGTTCGCCGGTGTGGAAAGCGCGACTCGACGGCGAGGTGCTGTCCAGCCGGATGGGGCGGTCGGAGTTCACCCGTCCTACGTACTCATCCGACAATCCGCTCCAGCCCCGCACGAGCAGTTGGTCGCCGCTGTCGTCGGGGATGAGCACGCCGCAGAAGTCGAAGCCCAGCAGCGTGCGTGCGGTATCGGCGACGAGGCAGAGCACCTCGGCCAGATCGGTCTCGGCGCAGGCCAGGGCACTGAGGGTGCGCAGCGCTGCCAGCCACGTGACCAATTCCGCGCCCGGCCGTTCGCGGCCCGTCGACGTCGTCATCCGATCAGTGTGCACCACATTCGTGTGTAGCTACACACATATTCAGCCAAAAAATATGTCTTGCACGACATTGAACGCGGGTGGCGCTGTGATGAGACTCATTGGCATGACCCAAGTCTCACCGGCCCCCACCGTGGTCACGGATGCGCCCCTCAGCCCTACCCGCCAGATTCTCAGCCCCGCCACCGGCGCGGTGATCGCCACCGTCCCGGAGCAGGGGGCGCGTGAGGTCGATGCCGCGGTGGCCAAGGCCCGCGCGGCGTTCGAAGACGGGCCGTGGCCGGCCATGGTCCGGAGCGACCGCGCCAAGCTGCTGCTGCGCATCGCCGACGCCATCGAATCCGCGAGCGAGAAGCTCTACACCCTCGAGGCGCAGAACAACGGACGGCCGATCACCGAGACCCGGGCCCAGCTCTCCCGCGTGCCGGAATGGTTCCGGTACAACGCCGGACTGCTGGCCGCCCAACGCCAGGCCGTGCTGCCGGGCGACGGGCCATACCTCACCTACCAACAGCGGCTACCGCTCGGTGTGTGCGGCATCATCACGCCGTTCAACCATCCGATGCTCATCCTGGCGCGGAGCCTGTCGGCCGCACTCGCCAATGGAAACACGGTGGTGGTCAAGCCATCTGAGCTGACACCACTGACGACGCTGGCCCTCGCCGAGATCGTCGCCGCCGCCGGGCTACCCGACGGCGTGCTCAATGTGGTGACGGGCGCACGTGAGGCGGGCGTGCGCCTCACCGGTCATCCCGACATCGCCAAGATCACTCTCACCGGCGGCACCGAGGCCGGGAGATCGGCAGCGGTCGCGACGGCGTCCCGGTTCGCGCGCATCACCGCCGAGCTGGGCGGCAAGACGCCGGTGCTGCTCTTCGACGACGTCGACCCCCAGATCGCCGCCGAGGGCGCGGCCTTCAGCGCGTTCGTCGCGGCCGGCCAGTCGTGTGTCGCCGGATCGCGATTCCTGGTGCAGCGCGGCATCTACGACGAGTTCGTCACCGCCCTCACCGCGCGGGCCCGGGCCATTCGGGTCGGAGACCCGGCCCTGCCGGACACCCAGATGGGACCGCTCATCAGCGCCCGGCAGCGCGACAAGGTCACGGCGCTGATCCAGACCGGTGTGGATGAAGGCGCGACGTTGCAGGCCGGCGGCCAGATACCCACACTGCCAAGCCCTTTCGACGGCGGCTTCTATCTCGAACCCACCGTGTTGTCCGACGCCACCATGGGCATGACGGTCGCCCGCGAGGAAATCTTCGGGCCGGTCGCCGTGGTCATCCCGTTCGACAGCGAGCACGACGGCGTGCAGATGGCCAACGACAACCCGTACGGACTCGGCGCCGGAGTTTGGACCACCGATGTGAGCCGCGCCCACCGCGTGGCGGCGAGCATCAACGCGGGCATGGTCTGGGTCAACGACCACCACCGCCTGGAACCGTCCCTCCCCTGGGGCGGAATCAAGGAATCCGGCTCCGGAAAAGACGCCGGCACAGAGTCTTTCGACGACTTCTCCTGGATCAAGACGGTCGTGGTGCGCACCGCTGCCGAGCCCGTCGACTGGTACGGCGGGCAGCCCCAGCGCCGCCTCAACTGACCCCCGTTCCGACGGCCCGAAAGGCACACCCATGTCCGCAGCACGCTGGCATCACGAAATCACCCGAACGCAATGGCTGGTCCTGGCGGGCACCACACTGGGTTGGGGCCTGGACGGCTTCGCCGGCAGCCTCTATGTCCTCGTCCTGGGCCCGGCCATGAACGAGCTGCTCCCCAACAGTGGCGTCGGCACCGACGCCGCTGCCATCGGGTTCTACGGCGGCCTGACCGTCGCGCTCTTCCTCATCGGATGGGCAACCGGCGGAATCCTTTTCGGCATACTCGCCGACTATTTCGGCCGCACCCGGGTGTTGTCGGCGGGCATCCTCACCTACGCGGCGTTCAGCGCGCTCGCCTTCTTCGCCGACACATGGTGGCAGCTGGGCATCCTGCGATTCATCGCAGGCCTCGGATCGGGTGTCGAGGCGCCGGTGGGTGCCGCCCTGATCGCCGAGACCTGGCGCAACCGATTCCGGGCCCGCGCCGGCGGAGTGATGATGGCCGGATACGCCGGCGGCTTCTTCATGGCGGCCGCCGCCTATGCACTGCTGGGTGACCACGGATGGCGCGCCATGATGCTGCTCGCCGGCATCCCGGCCCTAGTGGTGTGGTTCATCCGCCGCTATGTACCCGAGCCACCCGAGATCGGCGCCCACTTGCAAGCACGTAAAGAGCGGAAAGCACTGGGCCACAATCATGTCCACGATCGATTCGTGCTGCGACGCCTGTTCGGCCCGCCACTGCTGCAGCCCATGCTGGTCTGCACCGCACTGGCCACCGGCGCGCTCATTGCGTTCTGGAGCGTGTCGACCTGGTACCCGCAGATCATCCGGCAGGCGACCAAGGCCGAAGGCCTCCCTTCCGGCGTGGCCGATCACCGGGTCGCGGTGGCCGCGATGCTGTTCAACGCCGGCGGCATAATCGGCTACGCCGCATGGGGTTTCGTCGCCGACGCGATCGGGCGCAGGAGCGCCTTCGCGATCAGCTTCACGGTGTCGGCCGCCACCATCGCGTGGACGTTTCCGTTCGACCGCAGTCACACCGAGCTGCTCATCGCGATGCCGCTGTTGGGCTTCGGTTTGTTCGGCGCCCTGTCGGGCACCTTCATCTACGGTCCGGAACTGTTCCCACCCAGTGTGCGTGCCACCGCGCTGGCCGTGTGCAACAGCGTCGGCCGTTACGTCACCGCTCTCGGGCCTCTCACTGCCGGGGTGATCGCCTCGTCGTGGTTCGACGGCAACCTCGGCATCGCCACCGCCTCGGTGTCAGCGGTAGGCCTGATCGCCGTCATCGGCCTGGCCTTCGCCCGCGAAACCCGCGGGGAACCCATGCCCGTCGACCACCCCACCACCCAAACCAGCCGGTTGAGCGAAAAGAGCGCGTCATGACCGAATACTCCACTGCCTCGGCGATCGTCGTCGGCGGATCCATCGGCGGCCTCACCACAGCACTGTTGCTGCGCGACTTGGGATTCCACGTCGACGTCTACGAACGCACCCCCACTCCCCTCGACGGTCGCGGCAGCGGCATCGTCCTGCAACCGGACACCGTGCGCTGGTTCGCCGAACGCAGCCGCCAGCCCGTGGCCGACCTGCACACCGCCACCTCGTACGTGCAGTACCTCGACCATAGCGGCGCCACCGTGCACCGGGAGCCCGCCCGCTGGACCTACACCTCCTGGGGCACCTTCTACCGGGCGCTGCTCGCAGACTTCGGCACCGAGCACTACCATTACGGCGAATTCGCCTGTGGTTTCAGTCAAGACGAGCACACCGCCACGGTGCGGTTCGTCAGCGGCAAGACGGCCAGCGCCGACCTCGTCGTCTTCGCCGACGGCATCACCTCGCCGGCACGCGAACATTTCGATCCCGATGCCGCGCTCACCTACTCCGGCTACGTGGGCTGGCGCGGAACCGTTCCGCTGTCCGAACTGACCGCCAGCACGCGTGATGTGCTCGGCGACGCCATCACCTACACCGTGATCCCGAACTCCCACATCACGATGTACCCGATCCCCGGCGAACAGAGCCTCGACGACGCCGACCGCCTGATGAACTATGTCTGGTACCGCAACGTCCCGGCGGGGCCCGAACTCAGCGAATTGCTCATCGACAAAAGGGGATTCGCCGGATCGGTGTCTGTCCACCCCGGCCAGGTGCAGGACCGCTTCGTCGACGAACTGCGCACGGCGGCGGCTGCACAGCTGGCGCCCGCGGTGGCCGAAGTGGTCGTCAAGACTCCGCAGCCCTATCTGCAGGTGCTATCGGACGTGCGGTCCTCGCGGATGGCTCTCGGCCGGGCGGCGCTGATCGGCGACGCAGCGTGCGCCTCGCGGCCTCATGCGGCCGCCGGCACCGCAAAAGCCGCCGCCGACGCCTGGGCGCTGGCCGAGGCACTGTCCACCGCGGCGGGCGACATCGTGTCGGCCCTGGCCAAATGGGAACCGGCGCAGCTGCAGCTCAGCGACAGCTTGCTGCGCCGCGTGGTGGACATGGGCGAACGCTCACAGTTCCGGAATAGCTGGACACCAGGAGACCCCGATCTGCGATTCGGCCTCTACGGCCCCGGACGCTAAAGCCCTTACGAAGAAAGGAATTAGACGATGACCGACAACAACTATCTGACCGACCTGCCGCTCGCCGGTGAACTGGTGGCCACCGACTTCGAGAGCTGGCCAGGCTGGCTCAAGACCGAGTTCGCCGAGCATGCCTTCGACGGAAACGTCGGATCCCGCTTACTGAGCGAGGACTCTCGGGTTCGGGTGTGGGAGATCCGGCTGGCGCCCGGCGAGCGCTGGCACGCACACCGGCACGTGCTGGACTACTTCTGGACCGCCGTCAACGCGGGCAGCAGCCGCCAACACACCCACGACGGCACCGTCCGCGAAGTCTCCTATCAGGCCGGCGAGACCCGCCACTTCCATTTCGGCCCAGGCGAATTCCTGCTGCACGACATCGAGAACATCGGCGAAACCGAGCTCGTCTTCACCACCGTCGAGCACCTCGACAGCGACAACGCCGCGCTGGAGATCCCGCGATGAGCCCGCGCATCCCCGACGGGGTCATCGACGTCCACGCCCATTGGTTGCCCCGTACCCTGTTCGCGTTGCCACCCGGCGCCCCGTACGGCCCGTTGAACGACCGCGACGGCCGGCTGCACCTCGGCGACCTCCCCCTGTCGATCGCCACCGATGCCATGAGCGACGCGGCCGCGATCACCGAGGACATGGACCGCGCCGGCGTCGCGGTTCGGGTACTTTCCGCGCCACCGTTCGCTTTTCCACTCACTGGCGCCGGAGCCGAGTACGCCGGCGCCTTCAACACCGCACTGGCCGACGTCGTCGAGACATCGGGCGGACGGTTCCTCGGGCTGGGCATCGTGGCCCTGGGCGAACCCGAGGACATCACCTCGCAGTTGACGGCGCTGCGTGGCATCGCAGGCATCGGCGGCGTAGCAATACCGCCGGTGGTCGACGGCGACTCCCTGCATCGGGGAGCGTTGCGGCACATCGTTTCCGAGGCCGCGCGCCTCGATCTCGCCGTGCTGGTGCATCCCATGCAGATCGGCCGGTCGGAGTGGAGCGACTACTATCTGGCCAACCTCATCGGCAACCCCGTCGAAACCGCCACTGCGGTGGCCAATCTCGTGCTGAGCGGTCTCAAAGACGAACTGCCCGCGTTACGCATCTGCTTCCTGCACGGCGGCGGCTGCGCACCAGGCCTGCTCGGCAGGTGGGACCATGGCTGGCGGGCCCGTGCCGATGTCCGCGCCGCAGGCAGCCGATTGCCGTCCGACGTCGTGGCCGAGCTGTATTTCGACACCGTCACCCATGACGCGCCGCAACTCGAACTGCTCGGGAAGGTCGCCGGTAAGGACAAGGTGGTCTGTGGCAGCGACTATCCCTTCGACATGGCCGAATCGGACCCGGTACGGTTCGCGGTCAAATACGGACCCGATGAGGAGGCGTTGGCCCGTGCGGCCCGAACCTTCTTGGGAATGAACTGATGTCGACGCTCTTCACACCGTTGACCCTTCGCGATGTCACCTTCGCGCACCGCGCATGGATGTCGCCGATGATGCAGTTCTCCGGCGTCGCCGACGGACCGGAAGCCGGCACCCCGACCGACTGGCACCTACAGCACTTCGGTTCGCGAGTCGTCGGCGGCGCCGCCCTGGCGATGGTCGAGGCGACGTCCGTGGACCCCGTCGGACGCAGCAGCGTCTACGACCTCGGATTGTGGAACGACCGGCAGATTCCGGCATTTCGACGTTTGACGCACTTCATCACCGCGCAGGGCTCGGTGCCCGGCATCCAGATCGTGCACGGCGGCCGCAAGGCGTCCACCGGGCGCCCCTGGCCGGACCCCAGCCGGACTCCCGAATCCTGGACGACACTGGGCCCCAGCGCCATTGCGTTCGGACATCGTCCCGTACCCGCCGAACTCGACGTCGATGACATCGAAAGAATCGTGGCAAGCTTCGCCGATTCCGCCCGACGAGCCGCCGCGGCCGGCTTCCAGGTCCTCGAAATCCACGGTGCACATGGCTATCTCATCCACCAGTTCCTGTCGCCGCAGTCGAACACGCGCACCGATGCGTACGGCGGGTCACTCGCCAACCGGATGCGATTCGCACTACAGGTCGCCGAAGCAGTGCGCGCCGCGTGGCCACAGCATCTGCCGTTGTTCTTCCGGGTTTCCGCCACCGACTGGCTTGCCGGTGACACTGACGACCCGCGCCCGGGCTGGACCGTCGAGGACACAGTCGCCCTAGCCGCCGGTTTGAAGAAAGCCGGCGTCGACCTCATCGACGTGTCGACCGGCGGCGCTGTTCCCGACGCCCGCATCCCGGTCGCCCCCGGCTATCAGGTGCCATTCGCGAAAAGGGTTCGCGCCGAGGCAGATATCCCCGCCGCGGCGGTCGGAATGATCACCGAGGCCGAACAGGCCGAAGCGGTCGTCTCCGGCGGCGAGGCCGACGCCGTCTTCATCGCGCGTGCCCTGCTGCGCAATCCCAACTGGGTCCGCGACGCCGCACAACACCTCGGGGTGACACTGCCGCACCCGCCTCAGTACTCACGGGGATTCGCGTGAGTCCCCGCGGCGGGCAGGTTCACCTGCCCGCCTTGCCGGCCAATCTGGCCCACGTGCTGGCCTGGGGCGTTTCTCTCGCCTCGGCATGCAGCGAGCCGGCGAACGACGGCGGCACGGCACCTACTGGAGCGGAAGTTCGACTCCACGCTCGCCCTCGGGCCGGGGGCCGAAGATGCGCCGATCGCTCTCGTTGATCCGCATGTCGTTGATGCTCGCCTCGCGGCGTTCCATCAAACCGTCGGTGTCGAACTGCCAGAGTTCGTTGCCGTAGCTGCGCCACCACTGGCCCGTGGCATCGTGCCACTCGTACTGGAACCGCACGGCCATGCGGTTACCGCGGAACCCCCACAGCGCCTTGCGCAGGGCGTAGTCGTGCTCGCGCTCCCACTTGGCGGTCAGGAACTGGACGATTTCTTCGCGACCGGTGACGAACACGTCCCGGTTACGCCAGACCGAGTCCGGCGTATACGCCAGGGCGACGCGCTGCGGGTCGCGGGTGTTCCAGGCATCCTCGGCCGCTTGCACCTTCTGGAGTGCGGTTTCTGGGGTGAATGGCGGGACGGGCGGGCGCTGTTCGCTCATGGTTCCTTCTTCCAGCTATCGAGAACGTGCGTTCTCTACGTGACTCGACTATCGTAGGGAACGAACGTTCTCAACGTCAAGGATGGATTCGATGCCCGCGCCGATCAGCGACGAACAGAAGTCCCGCGACCGGGAAGCGCTGCTGGACGCCGCCGAGGCGCTCTTCTACGAGCGCGGCATCCAAGCCGTCGGCATGGATGACATCCGCGCCGCAGCAGGGATCGCGCTGAAGCGAATCTACGGATTCTTCGCGACCAAGGAAGATCTCGTCGTCGCCGTGCTGCAGCGCCGCGACCGGCGATGGCGCGGCAGCCTGACCAACTACGTCGAACAGCACGCGGACCCACGAGAACGAGTTCTCGCGGTCTTCGACTGGCTCGGGAGATGGTTCGCCGAGCCCGATTTCCGCGGCTGCGCGTGGATCAACGCGTACGGCGAACTGGGCGCCAGCTCTCCCGCCGTCCTGACCGAGGTCCGTGCCCACAAACAGGCGTTCCACGAACAGATTGCCGGCTGGGTCGCCGCCGCCACCGACGCGCCGGCGGAGCCCTTGTGCCTGTTGGCCGAAGGCGCGATGGTGACCGCCGCCATCAGCGGAGACGTCACGGTGGCGCAGCGCGCCCGGGAAGCGAGCAAAGCCCTCCTGGGATGACGACGCCCGCCGGCCGTCAGAACGGCCGGCTGTTCGCCTGCCATTTGGCCGATTCCGGCCGCGGGCCGAAGCGTTCGGCATAGCGGTCGTGCATCTGCGACTGCTTCTGCCGCAGGACTTCGTCGATCAGGTTCGGGTCGAGACCGTGCTGGCTCAGGCGGTAGCGGCGCCACACCTTGTTGAGCACGAATGCCATCACCAGGGCCCAGAAGTAGATCGGCAGCGTCATTTCAGAGTGCACGTACACCGACGCCGGCAGCAGCCACAGCGGAGCCAGTACGAAGATCGGCGGGATCGCGTATCGGATCATGTGCCGGCGCACGGCGCCGTCGTCGGTCAGGTCCTGACGAACCCATTCCCGCAAGTGATCCGGTAAGCGACGGCCGTAGGCATAGGTGATGCGCTGCCAGAACGTCGGACTGTCGGCGACCATGACGACTCCTTTGACTGATCGGATCGACGAGCACCATGCTCTTCGTACCCTAATAGTTAGGACACTATCAGTTAGCTCGCTATTCCACCGCGGCCGAAGTCCAGGCGGATCGACACCCCACACCGAACCGGCCCCTGACATCACGGGCGCAAACAGTTAGGGCCCTAATTGGTAATAAGCTGAGCAGCATGACCGCTGCCTCCCAAGATGTCGACCCCCTGGCCCTGGAACGGCAGGTCTGCTTCGCGCTGGCCATCACCAACCGTGCAGTACTTGCGATCTACCGGCCGCTGCTCGAACCACTCGGGCTGACGCATCCGCAATACCTGGTGCTGCTGGCGTTGTGGGACAACGCGAAAGCCAAACAGGAACCGTTGACCGTCAAGCAGATCGCCGCGCTGCTGCAGATGGATTCGGCCACCGTGTCGCCGATGCTCAAACGCCTCGAGACGCTCGAGTTCATCCGCCGCACGCGCAGCGCCACCGATGAACGCACCACCCACATCACGCTGACGCCGAAAGGCGTCGCGCTACGCCGCCGTGCCCTGAAAATTCCGCCCGCGGTTGTCGAACAACTCGGCGTGGGTCTCGACGAGCTGGAACGCCTGCACACGGTGCTGACCAGAATCAACGCGGCTGCGGTCGCCGCCGGCACGTTGAGCTGACGGTTGGGCAGCGAAACCCATCGCTGCTCGCTATTGATCGATCAGATTAGAACGGGTTGGGATTCGACCGGCGCGATGCCTCAATGGCGTCAGCATTCGATGCGGTTGCCCGCTTCGGATCGTCGCCCAGCCCTACCACGAGGTTGACCATCATCGGCGAGAAGACCTGGCGGACAGGGTCTTTGAACGTAGATAGGTGGCCGCCAAGGTCAAGGGTGACGAAGCCGTGAACGGCACTCCACAGTTGTGGCGCAATCACTTCGGGGTCCTCATCCGGACGTACTCGGCCACTGGCGACCAGCCGGGTGCAGCCTTCGGTCAAATGTGCGTACGCGTCCTCGAAGCCGGCGGAACGGCCACGGTCGGTGGCCGTCACCGGCCGGTAGCTACCGCGGGCGGACAGCCCGAACATGAGGTCGTAGAGGTGCGGATTGCCTTGGGCGAACCGGTGAGCCTCCAGCGCCATCGCGAACAGTGACGTGACCGGGTCATCGCTGGCAGGTGCGCCGAGGAAGACATCACCGAGATCTTTGAAGCCGCGATCCACCACGGCCTGGATCAGTTCCGGTACGCCACCGAGGTGGTGATACACCGCCATCGTCGAGAGCCCTGCAGCGTCAGCGACGGTCCGTGCCTTGACCGCGGCGGGCCCGTGCTCGGCCAACAGTGCGGTTGCGGCGCCGACCAACTGAGCGACAGCCTGCTCACGGTCCAACCGCGGCGCCGCCTCTTTCTCGGCCTTGGATGTGACACCGGCCTTGGCAGGTCGGGGCATCGCGCTCATGCACCTCCGTTCAGTTGACGTCGCCAGTTGAGAGTACAAGCGACCGCCCGGTGCGAATGGTCATGCAAGCCCTCTTCCATCGATCGTGTTTGCGCTGCGCTGAAGGTGTTCACGCGGTCCCGGTGCGTGCGCGAATCTGTGCCATGGCGTATTCGGCGAGCGCGGTGATGGTCAGGGCCGGGTTGACACCGGGGTTGGCCGGCATCGCCGAGCCGTCGCAGACGAGCATGTTGTGATACCCGAATACCCGTAGGTTCGCATCAACCACTCCCATGGCGCGACTGGCGCCGATGACGGCCCCGCCCAGCAGGTGCGCGGTGGAGGGGATGTTGCCCAGAGCCTCCAGGACGTTGCTCTGGGCGATGCCTCCGGTGCGCTCGGCCAGCCAGCGCGCAGCTTGATTGCCTTTGTCGATGAAGGTGGGGGCGGGGTTGTCCGTGTTCTGGACGGTGGACAGTCGATAGCCATTGCCCCATCGGTGTTTTCGGGCACGAAAGGAGATCGCGTTGTCGCGCGACTGCATCACCAGCAGCATCGTCATGCGTCGGCTCCAACCCACCGGCCACAGCGTTGCCAGCCAGCGTCGTGGGTGTCGCGCGATCGCCGCAATCCATTTCAGTGGCCTGGTGATCCGGGTACCGTCACCCACCAGCATGGTGTAGAGCAGGCTGAGCATGTCGGCGTTGGGCCCGTAGGTGAGCAGTTCGATGTGCGTGTCGGCATCGACGTGCACGCTGCTGCTCGCGGTGACATCGCGCCAGCTTTCCTGATCCTCCGGCAGCAGCACGGTCAGCACGGATTCGCTGTTGGTGCGCACCAATTCACCCAGGCGGTCGCTGAGGTTCGGCAGTGAACCGCCGCGCTTGCAGTTGGCCAGCAGTTCGTTGGTGCCCAAGGCCCCGCCGGCGAACACGACGCCGCGTGTGGTGTAGATCTGGCGGTGCCCGCCGGCAGGATGGATGGTGGTGACGTGATAGCCGTCGCGTCCGTCCGGGTCGCCGACGGGGGTCACGTCGATCGCCTGATGCTCGGGCAGGATGTGCACGCCGTTGCGTTCGGCGAACCACAGGTAGTTCTGGGTCAGCGAATTCACCGCTCCGACGCGGCAGCCGACCATGCAGGCACCGCAGCGGGTGCAGCCGGTGCGGTCGGGCCCGGCGCCGCCGAAGTAGGGGTCGGGCACGGTTTTCCCGGGCTCTCCGAAGAACACCCCGGTCGGTGCACGGCTGACAGTATCTTCCGTGCCGAAGTGTCGGCCCATTTCCCGAATCCATTGTTGGTGAACCGAATCGAACGGGACCAGTGCCGCACCGAGCATCCGTTCAGCGGTGTCGTAGTGCGGCCGCAGGCGCTGCTCCCAGTCCCCAAGGTCGCGCCACTGGGCGCCGTTGAAGAACTCGTCCTTTGCGCGGTACAGCACACCGCCGTAGACCAGGCTACCGCCGCCGACGCCGCTCTGGGAGGGGAAGAAGATGTGTCGGAACATCGAGATTCGCATGATACCCAGCTTGCGCAGCCGCGGCGCCCAGAGATATTTGCCGGACTGCCACGCCGACGCGGGTAGGTCCTGTGGGGCGTATCGGCGCCCGCGTTCGACTACACCGACCCGGAACCCCTTCTCCGACAGGCGTAATGCCGATACGCTGCCGCCGAATCCCGACCCGATCACCAGCCAGTCGTAATCGAAGTCCCGATCAGGACTGTTCACGGTCACCCGTGACAGTGATGACGACTTTTCCTGTCGCGCGGCCATTCTCGACATATGCCAAGGCGTCGAGGGTGGCGTCGAACGGGAACAGCCGATCGATGACCGGACGGATGACACCATCGTCGACCAAGGCGGCCAGGTCTTGGAGCTGGTCTCCATTAGCGGTCATGAACAGGAACGAGTAGTTCACAGAACGTCGTTTGGCCTTGCGTCGCACCGAGAAACTCAAGGCGCGCATCCCTTGGACCAGCAGCCAGTTGGCCCCGAACTCGCGGGCGAATCCGGGGTCGGGCGGCCCGGCTACCGAGATGACCGCGCCGCCGGGTTTGACGACCGAGAGCGACTTCTCCAGGGTCACACCGCCCTGAGTGTCCAAGACGACGTCGTAGTCGCTCAGTTCGGCCGCGAAATCCTTTGTCTTGTAATCGATCACGATGTCGGCGCCGAGTGCCTTGACCCATTCCACGTTCTTGGTACTCGTGGTGGTCGCGACCGTGGCCCCCAGGTGTTTGGCCAATTGAATGGCGATGGTGCCCAGGCCGCCGGAGCCGGCGTGGATGAGCACCTTCTGTCCGGGCCGCAAGTGCGCCTTGTCGACCAGCGCCTGCCAGGCGGTCAGGCCGACCAGCGGCAGCGCGGCGGCTTCGTTCATGGTGACGGTCTTGGGTATACGCGCGACGTCGTCCTCGTTGACGGCGAGGTATTCGGCGAAGGTGCCGATGCGGTCCTGGTTGGGTTTGGCGTACACCGCATCGCCAACAGCGAAGCGTCGCACTCGCGGCCCCGTCTTGACGACGACACCGGCCAGGTCATTACCGAGGACAACCGGAAGTTTGTACGGCAGTAGTGGTTTGAGTTCGCCGTTCCGAATTTTGAGGTCCAGTGGATTGACGCTGGTGGCGTGGATCTGAATCAGGACGTCATCGTCGCGCAGGTCTGGCACCGCACGTTCCATGACGCTGACGTTGTTCTTCTTGCCATAGCGGGTGAGTGCAAAAGCTTTCATGACATTGCCTTTTCGGTGTTCTTGGTGGCCGCCAGGTGGGCGGCGCGCAGTGGCGCCTTGTCGGTTTTTCCGACCGGATTCTTGGGGATCGCGTCCAGAATCAGGATTTCGGTCGGCCGTTTGTAGCCGGCCAGGTTGAGCGCGCACAGCGCCTGCAGGGCGTTGATGTCGATAGCGGTACCGGGACGTGGCGCGACGTATGCCACCACCACTTCACCCCATTTTGCGTCAGGGACCCCGATGACCGCGACATCAAGGACATTCGGCTCGCTGGAGAGGACGTCCTCGATCTCGCGGGGATAGATGTTCTCACCGCCCCGGATGATCATGTCTTTGGACCGCCCGGCCAGGGTCAAGTAGCCCTCGGCGTCGAGGTGACCGATGTCGCCGGTGTGCAGCCAACCACCGACGATGGTGTGGGCAGTGGCTTCAGGGCGCCCGAGGTAACCACGCATGACGTTGGGTCCGGCGATGATCACCTCACCAGTTTCCCCGGTGGGAACGTCGTCACCACGGATGTCGATGATCCGAATCCGTTGCCCGGGAAAGGGCTTCCCCGCACCTCGACGCGGGCCGTCGATGGGGTTGATGGTCGATGCGCAGGTGCCTTCCGACAGTCCGTAGCCTTCGACGAGCGGGAACCCGAAGCGAGTTTCAAAGCGGTTCAAAAGTTCCGGCGATGCCGGTGCGGCTCCGCAGATCGCGAAGCGCAACGAGGACGTGTCGGGGATGACGTCGCCGGGCAGGGCGACAAGCATGGTGTAGACGGTGGGCACCGCACTGAAATAGGTGGGTCGCTCGCGTTCGATGACGTCGAAGAAGGTACCGGGCGAGAAGCGGTCGGCGATGACGACGCTGGCGCCGGCCAGCAGTGGCGTGATCACGCTGACGACAATGCCGTTGACATGGAACAACGGCAGGATCAGCAAGCATCGGTCGGCCGGCCCGATCTGCAGCGCCTGACGTCCCATCTGGGCCATCGCGTCGAGGTTGGCGTGATCGAGCATGACACCTTTGGGTGCGCCGGTGGTGCCGCTGGTGTAAATCAGTAGCGCCAGGGCCGAGACATCCACGTGCGGCGGCTGATCCGCTCCCCCGGGCTCAGTGTCCAAGTCAGCGACGGCAAGGGTGGGCACCACGGTGGTGATGGTGAGGTCGTCGTCGATGACCAGCAACCGGGCCCCGGAATCGGTGAGTTGGCGATTGACCTCATCGTCGGTGAGGCTGGGGTTGACCGGTGTGATGGCGGCGCCCACGCGCCAGGCGGCGAACAACAGCACAACGAACTCGACGCGGTTACGCAGGGCAACGGCCACCACGTCGCCGGTACCGATCCCCATGCCACGCAATTGCTGTGCGGCAGCCTGCACGCGGTCGCGCAGTTGGGCATTGGTCAGCGCTTGGCGTGCGTCGGCCAGAGCGGGCCCGTGCGGATCGTGCTCGGCCCGGCGGTCGGGCAGTGCGGGGAGCTTCATAGGTGTCCTGGTTGCTCAGAGGTGCCGGGTCAGGAAGTCGATCTGATCGGTGACCAACTGCTCGAAAGGATCGCCGTGGTAGAACGCGAAATGTCCGGCGCTGTAATGCTTGATCTCACCTCGGGGTGCCGAGCGTGCATAGCGTTCGGTCTCCGCGGGTGGGGTGACGGTGTCGGTGTCGCTGATGCAGAACAGGATCGGAAATGCGACTTTCTTGGCGGCCCGCCCCGGCCGGTACATCATGATCGTGGGTGCCACGCGCGCGGCGACCTCGTTGCGGAAGCTCGAATTCGCCGGCAGGAGGGCCTGATAGCCGGGCAGTGCATCCGGCGCGTTCATCAACGCCAGCGTCCCCGGGGCGCCCGCCAGCGGAATCATCACCGGCTCGCGTCGTCTCACGATCGAGGCATAGTCCCGGGCCACCAACGGCAACACATTGATCGTGGCGGCCGGGCCGAGAGCCACTGCGGAAGCCAGCCCGTCGGTGAACGGGCATTGGGCCACCGCAGCTTTCAACTCAGGATGCCGCGACGCAACCGTGATGGAATGGCCGCCGCCGAACGAACTGCCCCACACCGCGATCCTGGTGCCGTCGATCTCGCGCCGGCCCTTCGCGTAGGCTATCGCGGAATCCCAGTCGGCGAGTTGACGTTTGATCGACAGGAGCTGGCGGGGTTGACCGCTACTGTCACCGAAGTGCCGGTAGGTGAACGCCAATGCGGCGATGCCGGCCCGCGCGAAGCGCTCCGCGTAGGCGTCCAGACGCATCTCCCGTGTCGCGCCCAGGCCGTGGCCCAGGATCACCACCGGCGGCGAGGTCACACCGGTGGGCAAGTAGAGCCATCCGGCACAGGTGTCCTTCCCCGAGGTGAAGGAGATATCTTGGCGCGTAAACGGCTGTGCCGAAATCATTTCCGCGCCACCGCCGCTCCGTTCGTGCCGACGGCGGGCACCGCGCCCGCTTCGAGCGCGCGGTCGTAGACGTCTTCGTGATACAAGGGCAGTTCGCCCGAGGACTCGATATCGGCGAGGTACTGCAGCATCAGTTGCTGGCCTTCCGTGGATTGATCAGTACCGAGGAACTCCGTGCGCTCGACGTGCAGGCCCTCCTGCAGTGACATCGACCCGCCGAAATAGACCGACCGTTTGATCGCCTCGACCGAGCCTTTGGCGCGTTTGCCGAAGTACTCAGCGACTTCGATGGCCCGCGTCACGACATCCTCGGTGGCCACGACCTCGTCGACCGCACCGTTGGCCAAAGCCTGCGCCGGAGTGAACGGCCTGCCCTCCAAAATGGCGACCAGTGATTTGTGGGTGCCGATGAGGCGGGTCAGGCGTTGGCTGCCGCCCCCACCGGGCATGATGCCCAGCAGCACTTCGGGTTGGCCGATGAAGAAATCGTCGTCGGCCATGATCCGCAGATCGCATGCCCACGCGAATTCGGCGCCCAGCCCGAGCGCCGAGCCGTTGAGGGCGGCCACGAAGATGACGCCGCTGGCATTCATCTTCAGGAAGGTCGCGTGGAGTCGATCGAGTTGTGCGACGCCGCGCAGCGGCGTTCTCTGCACAACCGGGTTCAGGACCCGGACGCGGTCCATGCCGCGGGCCACGCGCAGGGCGGCCGACGCGCTGCGTCTGCCCATCTCAGGTACGGCAGCGCCCTCCGCCTGTAGCCATCGCACGTCGGCGTGGCTGACGAACCGACCCGGACGTGCGCCGGTGAACACCACGGCATGCACTCCCGGGTCGCGATCGACCCGATCCACCAATGCCTCGAGCTGATCGGCGATTTGGACGCCGAACAGGCTGTGCGGGCCACCATCCACTCGGGCGACGAGCACCCGCCCGCGATCCTCGATCACCAGATCGCCTCGTACCTGCTGCGTCATCGCCATCCTCTCGAGCGAACGTTCTATAACGAAGTTATATTCAGACTATAACGAGGTTATAGTCGATAGGCAAGCTTTGCCGCAGATCCGAATATATTGCGACTCAGCACTTTTCGCCGACAGCCAGCTATGCACGACGCTATCCCCCACGTCGTGCATCGAGTTCGGACAACGCGCGTTGCACTCCGACGTCACGCGCCAGTCGTCCATCGACCAAAGGACCGAGGACACCGCGCAATGCCGATACGGGGCGCCAGCGCGCCGGCGCAGAGACGGTCCGTCGACGTTGCTCGAGGCCATTGACAATGGCTGCTGCGGCCGTGGTCGGCTGGATGCGTTTGAGAATGAACTTCGGCATCGCCGAGAGCAGGGCCTGTACGTGTGGATCTTCGTCGATGCCGTGCTGAATCATGCCGGTCTCGATGAGCGAGAAGTATGCGGTCATTGCCGCAGCACCGTGGTTGGCCAGTTCGACGGCGAGGGCGCGGCCGGCTTGCTCGACCGCGGCCTTGCTCATCGCATAGGGCATGGCTCCGGCACCATTGAGGTAGGCGAAAACCGAACTGATGAGGGCGATCTGGCCGCGGTTTTGGATGACCGACTCGATCGTCGCCGACACCGTGTTGAGCACGCCGGATACGTTGACCGACAGCACGCGGTCGACCTCATCGGTCGACAAGGTGCGCAATGTTCCGCCGCGTCCCATCAAGCCCGCATTGGCGATGGCGACGTCGACGGGCCCGAACCTGTCCTCGACCTCGCGCACGGCAGCGTGGACGGAGTCGATCGCCGTGACGTCGCAGTGCACGGGTAGGACTTGTCCCGGTGGCAGCATTCGGGCGGTTCGTTCTGCGGCACGTAGGTCGATATCGGCAAGGGCAACCCGTGCGCCGCGCTGGGTCAGTGCCGAGGCGGTCGCCGCGCCGAGACCGCCGGCGGCGCCGGTGAGGAACACGGTCTTGTTGTTCAATGAGTAGCGCCGCTGACGCGGATGAGCCATTGCGAAATTCTTTCTGCTGGATCAGATTCGCTACTTTTCGCCGTCGGCGAGGAATGCCGCGGCGACGGGGGCGAACTGCTGGTGGTACTGGAAGATGCCACCGTGCCCGGAGTTGGGATAGATGATCAGTTCTGATCCCGCGATGCGGCGATGGAGATCCTCAGATAGCGCCGTTGGCACCATGCGGTCATGGTCGCCGTTGGCGATCAACGTCGGCAGGGTGATCTTCGACAGATCCGACGGCCTGGACCGGCCGTAGGCCTTGATCGCTTTGAGCTGAGTCAGGAGCGCACTGATTTTGATGTCCTTGTCGCGATCGGTGGTGCGCTCCTTGAGCCGGTTGACAAACTCCTTCCCGGCGCGCTTACCTACTGCGTCTCGGTTGAAGAACAAGAACTCCTTGGGGTCGGAACGATTCAGCTTGGCCCGCAGCATGTCCCAGTAGGTGACCCCCGCGACCTTGTCGATGTCCTTGCCGCCGCGCGGCCCGGTCCCGGTCAAGACCAGCCTGCGCACCAGTTGAGGGTGCTTGAGCACCAGATCCTGCGCGATCATGCCACCCATCGAGAACGAGAACACGTCAATGGTGTTGAACCCCAACGCCGTGATGAAAGTGTAGGCATCGTCGGCCGCTTCTTCGATGGTGCCGGGAACCGACCCGCTGGACCCGCCGACGCCCTTGTTGTCGAAGGCGATCACGTGGCGGGTCTTGGCGATCGGGTCGATGATGCTGGGATCCCAATTGTCCAGGGTCGCGGCAAGGTGCACGAAGAACACCACCGGGACGCCGCCTTTGGGACCGAGTTCACGGTAGGCGTAGGTGGTGCCGCCGGCGGTCACGGTGCGCGACGGCGCCTGGGCGTAGGAGGTGACGGCTTCACTGATGTTGTTCATGAGGTACTCGATTCTTCGATGGTGCTGCTATGCAGGAGATTTACGTCTACCGAACTGACACTCAGCCAGCGAGGAATTCGAGCGCGTCAGGGACGAAGGTCGTGTGATGCTGGAAGATGCCGCCGTGTCCCGAACTCGGATAGATTTTCAACTCCGAGTTGGGGATTCGGCGCGCCATATCCGCCGACAGGCTGCTTGCCACCATGAGGTCGTTATCGCCGTTGGCTACCAGGACGGGTACCGCGATCCGCGACAGGTTGTCGGGTGCGGCCTTGCCGCCGTTGACGATTGCTTTGAGCTGCGCCAGCCGCGCTTGCATCGAGATCTTCTTGTCCCTGTCGAAGGTTCGCTCCTGCAAACGGGTGAAGTAGTCGGAGGCGGCCCGTTTACCTTCCGCGGTTCGGGGAAAGAACAGGTACTCGCGCGGGTCCTTGCGCGTCAGGAACGCCTTGGCGTAGGCGACTGCGACTATCTTGCGCATCGCGTCGATCCCACCGCCACCGCGAGGGCCGGTGCCCGCCAGGATCATTCGGCGAACCAGGTCGGGTGACTTCAGTGCCACCACCTGGGCGACGGCACCGCCGAGCGAGAACCCGAGCAGATCCACCTTCGTCAAGCCGAGCGCTCGGATGAACGCGATCGCATCGTCGGCCATCTGATCGACGTTGTCCGGGACCTTTGATCCAGATGCCCCGATGCCCCGGTTGTCGAAGGCGATGACGCGATGACGGGTCGCAATACCGTCGACGACTCTCGGGTCCCAATCGTCGAGCACAGCGGTGAAGTGATGCAAGAACACGACGGGGACGTCGGATTCGGCGCCGAGTTGCCGGTATGCGAACGGCACTCCGTTGACGTCGATTGTCTTGGTGGGTATGTCTTTCCAGGCGAGCATGTGAATCCTCATTGCGTTGGTGGGAGTCGGGAGATCGGAGGTGTTACCGGATGCCGCGTTTGGGACGCATCGATGCCGTTCCGTTGCGCTTGAGCATCGCGAGAGTGGTGGCAAGTCGACCGCGGTTCGGATCCGGCTCGAGCCCGGCGCCGAGCCGGTGGAGCTGATCGGTGCTCCAACTGATGTTGAGCACACCGTCAAGAGCTTTGACATCGACGAATCGACCTATCAGACTTCGCATTCCGTACTTGAGTTCGCGCGTCGGAAGGACGTCGAGCCGGCCGGTCAGTATTGCCTCGGCGGCATCGGGCATGGTCACCGTCGGGCGGGCCAGGCCGACCACGTCGCAGTCTCCCGATTCGACCGCCTGTGTCATGGCCTCCTGCGACCGGAAGCCGCCGGTGACCGCGAGCGGTACCTGCCCTGCCGCGGCGCGTACGGTACGGGCATATTCGAGGAAGTAGGCTTCGCGGGCTCGTGTGCTGGCCGCTGCCGATCCCGACATGGCCGGCGATTCGTAGTTCCCGCCACTGATTTCGATCAAGTCGATGGCCTCATGAGCCAGGGTGCTCACCACGTCGCGCGAGTCGTCCTCGGTGAATCCACCCCGTTGAAAGTCAGCCGAGTTGAGCTTCACACTCACTGCGAATGCCGGTGAGACGCGGGCTCGGATACCGCGGATCACTTCCAGCAGGAAACGCATTCGGCGCTCACTGTCACCGCCCCACTCGTCATCACGCAGATTGGTCAATGGCGACAGAAACTGGGTGACCAGATATCCGTGCGCAGCGTGGATCTGCACGCCGTCGAATCCCGCCGCCTCGCACACCGACGCTGCGGTCGCGAAGCGTTCGACGATGTCCTCGATCTGCGGCCCGGTCAGTGCGCGCGGCGTGGGCGCGCCCGGCAGGCTCAGAGGCACGGCACTGGGCGCGACAGGCGTATGGCCGATCGCCAGCGGATTGGATTGCCGCCCAGGATGGTTGAGCTGCGCCCAGATCGGCACCCCCGCGTCATGAGTGGACTTGACCCACCGCGACAGCGCCCCCAGATCTCGGTCGTCCTCGATCACCACGTTCCCCGGCTCCCCCAACTGGGTGCGGTCGACCATCACGTTGCCGGTGATGAGCAGCCCGTAACCACCGCGACTCCAGCGGTCGTAGAGCCGCACCAATCGCTGATCGGGCGCGTGATGCGCATCGGCCAGCGCCTCGCTCATCGCGGCTTTCATGATCCGGTTGGGCAACACCAGGCCGTTGGGTAGCTGAAGTGGTTCGTACAGTGCGTTCATCAGGGCCTCTCGCCGCGGTGCTTGATATTACGATCATAATATTATGACTGTATTATCATCGTCAAGAGACGTCGGCAACACAAGCGGAGGTGGGTTCCATGGCCAGGTATGGAGCGGAACACAAGATGGAGACGCGTCGGCGCATCATCACGGCGGCCAGCCGGCGGCTCAAGCAGGACGGCATCGACGGCTCGGGGATCGCGGCGGTGATGTCCGACGCCGACCTCACCAATGGCGCGTTCTACGCACACTTCGGTTCCAAGAACGATCTGGTCGCGAACGTCGTCGCCGATCAACTCGAAGAGCAGCGTGCCGCGCTCAGCGCCATACCGTCTGATCGGGACTCACTGGAGGGCTACATCCGCGGCTATCTGTCCACCGAGCACCGGGACAACCAACCCGAAGGCTGCCCGACGGCGGCCTTACTGAGTGAGATCGGACGTTGCGATGACGTCGTCAGGAACGCCTACTCCGCGGGGGCACAGTCGATCGTTCAGGAGATTGCCGTGCATCTGCCAGATCTCGCCTCTGAGGCGGATCGAACACAGGCAGCGTGGGGCCTCTTCAGCATTCTGGTGACGTCTCTGCAACTCTCCCGAGCGATCGCTGACCCTGACGTTTCCGCTCAAGTGCTCGACGCCGGGATCAACAACGCGCTTCGGCTACTCGATACTCTGCAGTGACGCCGCGAGGACCGCAGGCGATCAGTCACCACGGTGCGGAGCCGGCGATTCGCTGCCACTCAGGCGAGCAAGGCGCCGATGGCGCTCTCCGGCAGGTGGGCCAGTAACGCACGAGGGTCATCGAAGACCTCGACCACCCCGGCCGCACGCAGTTCATCGTCGCCCACTCCGCCGCTCCGGACGCCGATGCACCTGACCCCTGCTCGCGCACAAGCCTCTGCATCCCAGACCGCGTCCCCCACAAAGACCGCCTGCGCCGGACCGACACCGGCCTTGTCGAGCGCCACCTCGATGATGCCTGGCTCGGGCTTGGCCGTATCGACGTCGTCGGACATGGTCACTGCCGATACGACGTCGTCGCAGTCGAGGACCCGACGCGTCAGCTCCAGCTCGTCCTCGGGCGCTGACGTCGCCAGGACCACCTGCAGACCGAGGTCGGCCACCTTGTGTAGGAGTTCGCGCGCGCCCGGCAACGGCCGCATCAATCCAGCCGCCTGACGGTAGTAGCGACTGTGCAGTTGCTTCAGCCGCTGCCCGATCTCGTCGGGCACATCGCCACACAGGTCATGGATCAGTGCCGTCCCGTCCATGCCGATGCGCCGGTGCACGCGCCATGCCTCCACCGGCAGTTCTTCCTCGGCAAACGCGCAGAGCCACGCGTGTACGTGCAGATAGTTCGAATCAACCAAGGTGCCGTCGACATCGAACAGAACCGCGGGGGGTTGCGTCATGCGGGAGGGAATACCCCGTTTGTGGCCGCCTACGCAACAACGAGACATCAACGTCGACAGACGGCCCGTCCGGTTACCGAGCCTCCCACCGATTGCCTTGGCACTGTTGCGATTACGACGCTCGGTTAGTTGAGCCCGGAGGCCTGCGCGGTCGCCTGGGCCGGCCTGGCGGTGCCGCCGAGCCGGCTCACCGCAAAGTCGGCGGCCCGGTCGGTCAGTCCGCGGGCCGGGTACGCACCGTGGGCGCCCTGATCGTTGCCGGTCGGCGAGCACACCGGATCCTCGGGGATGCACACGTCGTCGGTCTTGCTCGTGTAGCGCGGGCCAACGGTGATGGGCGGCGCGCCCGTGTAGATCATCTGCAGGAAACCGCTGGACGGCTTCCCGAACAGGACGACCGCGGCCACATGGTCGGCCGTCGAGGCCGGCATCGGCCCGGTCAGACCCGGCGGCAGAGTGAAGCCCTGCGGCACGCTGTCCTCGGTGATGTACGCGGCGACCGCCGCACCCTGCGAGTAGCCGCCGAGCACGACCTTGGTGTTCGGGCAGGCGTTCGCGGTGGCGGTGACCTTGTTCCGCGCGTCGATCACGCCGTCGGCGGCGGTCGCGAAATCGAGCGACGCAGGGTAATCGACGGCGTAGACGTCGACCGACTTTCCCGGCGTCTTGGCGCGGAGCGAATCCACGAACGCCTGCCCGACGCCACCGACGCCCGCGGGCTCGAAGGTGCCTCGGGCGAACACCACCTGTACGTCGGGGCACGCCTCCGCGGCAGCGTGCCCGGCAGTGGCGACGCCGCCTGCACCTGCCGCGATCAACGCCGCCGCACCGACAGCCATCAACGATCGATCATTTCGCTTCATCTGGACGCGCCCCCAACTCGACATGAAAGTCGCAGGGGCGATGCCCCCGCGGTCACCTTATTCATCTCTACCCCATCTGCATCGGTCGAATCCTCCGCGGTCGCGTGATTCACACCACGCACCCCCGGGCCGCCGAACGAAACCGGCTGGCCCGAACCAGGACTCACCATGACCGACCCTTCGAACTATCAATGCGCAGCATTGACCGCGTGTATCGCCGTAGGTCTACAGCTACCCCGTCAGATGTCACCGACGGGGTAGCTGTAGGCACGGGCCTCAGACCGACGCCAGGTCGGATTCGCGCGGGACCGGCTTCGGCCAGGGCTGCGGAATCGGGCGCTGACGCACGCGCTGCGGCCACCAGAACCAGCGTCCGAGCAGGCTGGCGATCGACGGCGTCATCAGCGACCGCACCACCAGCGTGTCGAACAGTAGCCCCAGACCGATGGTCGTACCGACCTGGCCGATGATGATCAGCTTGCTCACTGACATGGACATCATCGTGAAGGCAAACACCAAGCCCGCCGAGGTGACCACAGAGCCGGTACCGACCATGGCGCGGATGATGCCGGTGTTCAGCCCCGCATGGATTTCCTCCTTGATGCGGGAGACAAGCAGCAGGTTGTAGTCCGCGCCCACCGCCAGCAGCACGATGACCGACATCGGTAGCACCATCCAGTGCAGCGGAATACCCACGATGTGCTGCCACAGCAGTACCGAAAGACCGAAGGCCGATGCCAGGCTGAGTACCACGGTGCCGACGATCACCGCCGATGCGACGACCGCACGGGTGAGGACGAGCATGATGATGAAGATGAGGATCAGCGCAGCGGCCGCGACGATCATCAAGTCGTAGTCGGCGCCGATCTGCATGTCGTTGTACATGGCTGCGCTGCCACCGAGATAGATCGAAGAGCCCTCGAGCGGCGTGCCCTTGATCGCGTCGGCCGCCGCGACCTTGAGCGGTTCGATGCGCGAGGTGCCCTCCTGCGTCAACGGGTTGCCCTGGTGAATGATGGTGAACCGCACCGCATGTCCGTCGGGCGACATGAACAGCTTGAGGCCCCGCTGGAAATCTGCGGTCTCGAAGGCTTCCGGCGGCAGGTAGAACGAATCGTCGTTCTTGGCTGCGTCGAACGCCTCGCTCATCGCGGTGCCGGTCTGCTGCATCGCGATGGTCTGATCCTGCTGTGCCTTCTGCATCTGGTACTGGTTCAGCAGCACCTGCTTCTGATGCTTCATCGACGCGATCTGCCTGGGCATCGTCGCGACCATCTTCGGCATGAGGTCGGCCATGCGCTGCATGTCGGGCACCAGGTCCTGGAAGTCATCGGACATCAGGCTGATGCCGTCGATGCTCTCGAAGACCGACCGCATGGACCAGCACACCGGGATATCGAAGCAGTGCGGCTCCCAATAGAAGTAGTTGCGCATGGGCCGGAAGAAGTCGTCGAAGTCCGACAAGTGATCCCGAGTGTCAGCCATGTCATTCGAGGTCGTCTTCATCTTGTCGGCCATGCGTTGCGATACCGCTGCCAGATCTTTCTGGACGCTCATCATCTCGGTCATCGCATCGATGCTGGTTTGCAGGTCGTCGGCCTGAGAGAGCAGATTGTCCAGGTTCGTCTGCGTGTAATCGTTGTTCATGAGCTGCGTGGAGCCGCTCTGTCCGACGGTGTACGGGATCGTCGAGTGCTTGATCGGGTCACCGTCAGGTCGGGTGATGGTCTGCACCTGTGCGATTCCGTGCACGTTCTTCAGCGCCTTGGCGATCTTGTCGATCACCAGGAAGTCCGCCGGGTTCCGCAGATCGCGATCGGACTCGACCATCATCAGGTCCGGGTTCATCTTGGCCTGCGAAAAGTGCCGGAACGCAGCGTCATAGCCGACGTTGGCGGGGATGTCCTTCGGCAGGTAGATCCGGTCGTCGTAGATGGTGTGATAGCCCGGTAGCGCGATCAGACCGACCAGTGCCGCCACCACGGCGCCGACCAGGATCGCGCCGGGCCAGCGCACCGTCGCGGTGCCGACCCGATGCCAGCCGGCGGTTCTCGTGTTCATTCGGGGCTCGAGGACCCGGCGGAAGCGGGTTGCGACCGAGATCACCGCGGGCCCGAGGGTCAGCGCCATCGCGACCACCATCACCATGCCGATGGCCAGCGGGAAGCCCATGGTCTGGAAGTACGGCAATCGGGTGAAGTGCAGGCACAGGGTAGCGCCGGCAATGGTCAGGCCGGAGGCCAGCACCACGTGCGCAGTGCCGTGAAACATGGTGTAGTAGGCCGATTCTCGGTCTTCTCCGGCCCGCCGGGCTTCTTGATAGCGACCGATCAGGAAGATGACGTAGTCCGTCGCCGCGGCGATCGCCAGCGTCACCAGCAGGTTGGTGGCGAAGGTGGTCAGCCCGAAAACGTTGTGGTAGCCCAGGAATGCCACCAGACCTCGCGCCCCGGAGAGCTCGAGCACCACCATCACCAACACGATCAGGGTCGCGATCACGGATCGATAGACCAGCAAAAGCATGACCGCGATGACGCCGAAGGTGACGAGTTCGATCAGCTCCATGCTCTTGTCGCCGACGACGTTCTGGTCGGTGCTCGTCGCTGCGGGACCGGTCACATAAGCCTTTACCCCTGGCGGAGCGGGACTTTCGGTGGCGATGTGGCGCACCGCGGCGACCGAGTCGTTGGCCAGCGTCTCCCCTTGGTCGCCGGCGATGTAGACCTGAACGTAGGCCGCCTTGCCGTCGCGGCTCTGCGCACCCTTGGCGGTCAGGGTGTCACCCCAGAAGTCCTGGACATGCTGGACGTGGGTGGTATCGGCGCGCAGGTCGGCGACCATCTTGTCGTAGAAGGCGTGCGCGTCGGCTCCCAGCGGATTGTCGCCTTCGAGCACGATCATCACCGAACTGCTGGTGCTGTATTCGTCGAACACCTTGCCGACGCGTTTGGTGGCGATCATCGACGGCGCGTCGTTCGGGCTCATGGACACCGCGCGCAACTTGCCGACTTCCTCGAGCTGCGGAACGACGGTGTTCAGTGCGGCGATGACCCCGATCCAGGCCAGGATGATCAGCACCGCGAACCGGCGGAGGAATCGCGGTATCCCCTTGTGCCCCTTGTTCTCTACCACCGGGATGGCGTCGGTCTGGGCCTCGTCGGCCGGCGCGCTCATGCGGCCTTCACAAAGCAGAAGGTTTCGGCGTTCATACCGGTGGCGGTCCTCTCTTCTTTGACCACGTCATCGACACTGACCCGGCAGCTGATGCTGTTGCCGTCGCTCTGGGCCAGAATGTTGGGCTGCACCGAGGGCAGCGTGGTCGACAGCGTCAACGTCCACGGCAACGAAACCCCTGCGGCGCGCTGGGGCTTGCCTTCGAGGTCCATGTAGTTGACGACGGCTGTGCTACCCGTGCCGAAAATCTCGTACTTCACGAATTTCGGGTTGAAATCCTCGGCGTTGTCCGAGCTCTTCTCGGTGATCACAACAGGATTCGAGCCGAATACCTGGCGCACGTTCGACACGATCACCACACCGGCAGCGACCGCGACGATCACCAATAGCGGTAGCCATGCCCGCCGAAACACTGTTGTCATCGCTGCCTTCTTCAGAAGTTGCCGACCGCGCGGTCGTCGGGCATGCGGAGACGCACCACCATTGGCGGGCCCCGTACATCTAGCTAGGTAACCTAACGGAAAAAGTGGATAGAGTCCATCCATTTAAGTGTCGTCTTCGTTACAACCCGACGCAGGCCTGCCGCATTCCTGCCGTGGGCGAGTTGGCGTGAATTGCGCCGGAAAACACGTGGCCCGAAAACCCAGGCCCACGCCACTCAGCTATTGGACGCGAAGTCCCAGACCTGCATGTTGCCGGCCGGGTAGCTCAGGCACACGTCGGTGGCCTTGGCGACCACGCCCTTGTTGTTGAAGAACACCTTGGCCCAGTTACCCCAGTGGGTGGCCACCTGCTCGTAGTAGACGTTGGTGGCGGTGTCCTCGGAGTACTGCCGGCGGGCGGCCGGATCCAGGGAGAAGAACCAACGAATACGATCCTCGGCCATCTGCTGGATATCGACGGGCCGGTTGTTCCGATCGATCATGTAGCGCTGGTAGTACACCGGACTGGTGTCACGCACCGCCTGCAGGTACTGCTCGGCATCGCAGGTGGTGACGATGATCCGGTGCGGGATCGGGTAGTCGTCGCTCGCATCAGCGGCAGCGGGACCGGCCAGCGGCAGAGCGGCCGCCGCAAGGCCAAACATCATGGCAGCCAACCCGATACGGAGCGAGGGCGACATCATGCGGGGGCTCCCATTTGCGACTGATGCGCGGCAGCTTCCAGCACAGAGCGCTTATCCGGGCAGTAGTAATCTATTGCGGCACCGAGGAACTGCCAGTTCTGCTGAGTAGCGTTCTGCCGGGACAAGTTGGCGGCGAGGAACTTCGCCGACTGGTAGGCGTCATGGTCGACGTTGTTACTCAACCGCTGGCAGGCGATCTTGCCCAGCCAGGCGTTGTAGTCCTTCGGGCCATAGATCCCATAGGTATGTAGCTGATTGGCGAAGTCTGTATCGGGATCAGCGTACGCAGGTCCTGAATTGGCCACTGCCACAAGAAGTCCGATACCGGCGGCGGCCAACGCAGGTACGGCCCGGTGATGTCGCGTCATGCTGCGCGCCCTCCTGATCGCGGAGCACCACAACCGTGAGTCGATCGCAGCGTCCGGCATGAAGTTATTCAGGCAAGTGGATGAAGTCAATCCACTTACCGTAAGAGTGTCTCGGATTACACTGCGTAGGTGATGACCCGCCCGACCACAGATCGACCGCTGCGCAAAGATGCCGTGCGCAACCGTCAGCGCGTGATCGACGCAGCCCGCGATCTGTTCGCGACGCAGGGCCTGAGCGCGACGCTCAACGAGGTGGCACATCACGGCGGAATCGGCGTCGGCACGGTATATCGCAGGTTTCCCACGAAAGAAGAGTTGTTCGAGGCCATCTTCGAGGATGCGATCGACGAGATCGCCGCGGTGGCCGACGAGGCATTGGCATTCGACGATTCCTGGCAAGGCTTCGCCTGGTTCGTGGAACAGATGTGCCAGCAGACGGCCACCGACCGCGGTCTGAGAGAAATCCTGTACAGCCAGAACGGCTGCGGCAATCGGGTGGACGCGGCACGTACCCGCCTGGTCCCGAAGATCGCGAAACTTGTTGAGCGCGCGCAGAAAGACGGCTATCTGCGACCGGGCATCTCCGACAGCGACATGCCGATCCTGGGTCTCCTGGCGGGCACCGTCAGCGAATTCGCCGGGCACGTCGACGCCGATCTCTGGCGGCGGTATGTGGCGATCTTCCTCGACGGCCTGCGCGCTCGCGATGGACAGGACAAGCTGCCGGTCGATGCCCTTGATGACGACCAGGCCGCGATCGCCATGACCACGTCACCGCCGGGGTCCTGCTTCGACAGGTAGCCGCACACCGGGGCAATGCGGCGACTGGCCGGATCGTTGCGCGATGAGCGCCAAAACAGCGCCGCCCTAAAGGGTTCAGCGCTGAGATGGCGGACATCGCTTGCGGCTTCACCGACTTGGCTCCCGACCCCTTCCGGAGCAATGGAGTTGGTCACGCTGTTACCCGGAGGCCTCCTGTCTCCGTATCCGATGGAGTGCCTTGAGCCTCACCTCGCGGGCTCGGGCGCCGGCTCCGCTGCCACCGACGATTCGCGGGTCTGCCTGCGGGCGATGCGGGCCGGTCCGGCGACATACCACGCGGCCGCGGCAAGCAGCACTGCCAAAAAGATCCACGGCATCAAGGCTGCGGGCCAGGCCGGGAGCGGATACACGTTGCGGTAAAAGACATACCCGAGGCAGCACGTGACGGTCATCCCGATTATGACGGCGGCACCAATGCCGGCCTGTGGGGTCAGGCGTCGCACCAGAATCGGAATACCCAATCCCATCAGCATGTAGGCAATCATGTAGCCAAAGGTTCCCAAGGTACCGGTGTAGGAATACACATCGAGTTCGTTGATTCCGCTGATTCCCAGGCCAAGTGCCGCGATCAGGGCCGCCACACTGAGCAAGATGATCGCAACATGCGGGGTCTTGCGAATGGGATGCGTCGCCGCCATCTTGCGGTGCACCAGCTGCGACTCCCCCATCGATCGCAGTACCCGACTGGCCGCCGTGAGCGAGCCGGTGACGCAGGCGAAGTTCGAGGCCACCGCGCCCAGATCGATGCCCAACGCAAGCCAGTGGAAGCCAAGGCCATCGGCCAATGTATTCAATGGCGTTGCATCGGCGGCCAGGTTGTCAGCACCGCCGAATCCGACAATCTGCGCGTAAGACGCGTACAGGTAGAGCGCGCCGGCTAGGAGCGCACTGCCCGTGACAGCCCGTGGGATTGTGCGCTGTGGGTCTTTGGCCTCGACGGACAAACACGCGGCCGACTCGAACCCGACGAAACCCAAGGTCGCCAAGACCATGCCGCTGACCACCTGTTGCACCGTGATTCCGGTGGGCATGAGCGGCGCGAGACTGAACCCATGATGAAGGAGAACCATGGTGCACACCAACAGAATTGCTCCGATAGAAAGCACCTCGAGCACCACACCGGTCCATGCGGAGATCCGGACGCCGCGGATCATCATCCATGCCGCGCAGACCACGCACAGGATTTCCAAAACCACCGTGACCGAAATCGAGGTAGCGGGCGCTCCGGCGCTCACCGGTGGAGCCACTCCGAGAAGGGGTTTGGTGTACTGGGAGAATTGGGCGACGCAGCCGACGGAGATGAGCAGGTACCCGAGAGCGAGACCGGTCGACCCGACGAACCCGACCGCTCGACCGAACGCGGCGGTGATATGTGAGAGCAAGTCCTCTCCCGGACGCAACCGCGCGGCCCGGGATACACACCAGCCCACCAAGAGCAGCACGCACAATGAGACGGCGTAGGAATACAAGGTGCCTGCGCTGGCGCTGGCAGCCACAAGGGTTGCGCCGGAGACCATTACGGCACTTGGCGCGATGCCGGCAGTCGACTGCGCGACGAGCTCGACACCGCTCATGCTGGCAGCCGCAAGTCCGGTATCTGCATTCTGCTGAGCGTCTCTGAGTTCCTCGAGCCGCTCGACATTGGATATTGACGGCATTGATCGCCTCCTCAATGATGATTGGTCGGTCCATGAAGACGCCACGGATCGCATGCCGGCTACGGCGCCGACGGCTGATGTTTGTACAAGGCGGAGCGACCAAGCGGGACAGCCACTTTCGGTTCACCATCACCCTTGGAAGACTTTAGGGTCGGGGTGTTACAGGAAGCGGCAAAGAATGTTACATGCACTAACGGAATCGCCGGCTTGCGTAACAGTCGTGAGAGAAATCCGTCATTGTTGGTCAGCCTTGAGCGCATTCCCGATCACATTCGCCCACCGACTATCAGGACGCTAAACAATCCAACCGAACATGGCACTCAAACCATTGATCTGATTAGCCCTCAGCTGGTTCAGCAGAGACATTGGAGACCAGTGACCACAGACTGAATAGCGTTACAACACAGCCATATCCGGACAGAGTCCGTCGAGTCTGAATTCCGTGGAATTTATCGCGTGAAATGCTCCGCAGGGCTTTGCGCCCGCAGTTGGCGTCGACAATCGCGCGGGGCTATTGCCTCTTGGCGAAAATAATTCGATGCCAGTCTTTTGCGGCAACCGAGGTGATGTCGCTCATCACGTGTTTGATGGTCAGGTATTCCTCAAATGAGTAGGCGCTCATGTCTTTGCCGAACCCGGAAGCGCCGACACCACCATGTGGCATTTCGGAGATGATCGGGATGTGATCATTGATCCACACACAGCCGGCATGGATTTCACGCGCTGCCCGCTGGGCCCTGTACACGTCGCGAGTCCATGCCGATGCCGCCAGCCCGTACTCGGTGTCGTTGGCCTGCCGCAGCGCATCGTCGTCACCGATGAAGGGCCGCACGGTCAGAACGGGGCCGAAGATCTCGTCGCGGTACACCTCGGAGCCCTCGGCGACATCGGCGATCAACGTGGGCGGGTAGAACGAACCGGGCCCCTCCGGCAAGGCACCGCCGGTGACGATCCGGCCGCCCTGCTGCGGCGCCCGGTCCACCATCGCTGCGATCTTGGTCCGGTGTGGCGTCGAGATCACCGGTCCCAGATCGGTATTCGGGTCGTACGGGTCGCCGGTCACGACCTTGCCGAACAGTTCGGCGACGCCGGCCACAAAATCGTCGTACAACGGTTGCGCCACGATGGCGCGCGTCGCCGCGGTGCAGTCCTGGCCCGTGTTGATCAGGGACGCCGCCACCGCGCCATGAATGGCCGCATCCAAGTCTGCGTCGTCGAACACCACGAATGGCGCCTTGCCACCCAGTTCGAGCTGAGTGCGGTGGCCGTGTGCCGCTGCCGTCGTCATCACTCGGCGACCAACTGCCGTCGAGCCGGTGAACGTCACCATGTCGACATCACGGTGCCCGGCGAGGGCTGCGCCGACGTCCGCGCCCAGCCCGGTCACCACATTGAGCACGCCTTCAGGCAGCCCGGCCTCGATTGCCAGCCTGGCCAGCGTGAGCGTGGTCAGCGGGGTGATCTCGGCAGGCTTGATCACCACGGCACAGCCAGCCGCCAACGCGGGCAACGCCTTCCAGACCGCCATCTGCAGCGGGTAGTTCCACGGCGTGATGGTGGCGATCACGCCGACCGCCTCACGTCGGATGCTTGACGTGTGATCGGCCGAGTACTCGGCAGTGGCCTTGCCCTCGAGATGCCGGGCGGCACCGGCAAAAAAGTCGATGTTGTCAACGCTGCCCGGCACGTCGAAGTTTGCCGCCAGCCGGACCGGTTTACCGGTCTGGCTCACCTCCTGGCCCACGAACTCGTCAGCGTTCTCGGCGACCAGTCGGGCCAACCGAGCCAGAACCGTGGCCCGCTCGGCCGGAGTTGCCCGGGCCCAGCTCGGCTGTGCGGCACGGGCCGCGGCCACTGCAGCGTCCACATCAGCCGGCGTCGCCAGCGCATATGACGCCGCGACAGCACCCGTCGCCGGGTTGATCACTTCGAATGGCCTACCGCCCGTTGTCACGGACCTCCCGTTGATGAAACTACCGGCGACGACCTGGCCTGCACCTGCGCTCACGATCTTGCACGCTACCTCAACATTGTTGCGGTTTCCACTTGAAATCAGAGCTATGACGATTGATTCCGTCGTACATCTTGTCTTCAACAACGAAATCCGTGCATGATGGACCTATGGCCATCCCAGACGCACCTCCTGATGCCACGGCGATGTCTGGGCGAAGCAACCCAACTCGTGGCAGCGCCGCATTCCAACTCGACGAGCTCTCGAAAGAGATCATCGAAAAGCTGCAGCAGGATGGCAGGCAGTCCTACGCCGCCATCGGCAAAGCGGTCGAACTGTCGGAAGCGGCCGTGCGCCAACGTGTTCAGCGCATGATCGACGCCGGTGTCATGCAGATCGTCGCCGTGACGGACCCGGTTCAGTTGGGCTTCGGACGCCAGGCCTTGATCGGCGTTCGATGCACCGGCGATACCACCAAGGTCGCCGACAAACTGGCCGCCATCACGTCCGTGGACTACGTGGTGCTGACCGCCGGAACCTTCGACATCATCATCGAGGTCGTCTGCGAAGACGACAGCCACCTGCTCGACCTGCTCAACAGCAAGATTCGAGCGGTACCGGGGGTGCTGTCCACTGAAACGCTGGTCTACCTCAAACTCGTCAAACAGCAATACAACTGGGGCACGCGATGACAACAATCAATGCAGCGCAATCACTTTCAACCGACCTGGCGGCCAAGGCCAAACGGCATCTGTGGGGTCATTTCGCCCGTCATGGGACCGATATCGCCCCGCCCATCATCACCCGCGGTGAGGGGATCACGATCTTCGACGACCGCGGCAAAAGCTACATCGACGGGCTTTCGGGCCTGTTCGTCGTGCAGGTCGGGCACGGCCGCGAGGAACTTGCGGCGGCGGCTGCCCGCCAGGCCGAGCAACTGTCCTTCTTCCCGTTGTGGTCCTACGCGACTCCGCCCGCGATCGAACTGGCCGAGCGCATCGCCAACTATGCACCGGGCGACCTGAACCGAGTCTTCTTCACCACCGGCGGCGGCGAAGCAGTGGAGAGTGCGTGGAAGCTGGCCAAGCAGTTCTTCAAGTTGACCGGAAAACCCGGTAAACACAAGGTCATTTCGCGCTCCATCGCCTATCACGGAACCCCTCAGGGCGCCCTGGCGATCACCGGCATCCCGGCATTCAAGGCGCCATTCGAACCGCTCACCCCCGGCGGCTTTCGCGCACCCAACACCAACTTCTACCGTGCGCCCGACGCCTACGCACACGACCAGGAGGCATTCGGCCGGTACTGCGCCGACCGCATCGCCGAGGCCATCGAATTCGAAGGCCCCGATACCGTCGCCGCGGTATTCCTGGAGCCAGTGCAGAATGCAGGCGGATGCTTCCCCCCACCACCGGGATACTTTCAGCGAGTCCGTGAGATCTGCGACCGGTACGACGTACTGCTGGTGTCCGATGAGGTGATCTGTGCCTACGGCCGCATCGGTTCGATGTTCGCCTGCGACGATTTCGGCTACGTCCCCGACATCATCACCAGCGCAAAAGGTTTGACATCCGGCTACTCCCCGATCGGCGCGATGATCGCCAGCGACCGCCTGTTCGAACCCTTCAACGACGGCAAGACGATGTTCGCCCATGGCTATACCTTCGGCGGGCACCCGGTGTCGTCCGCCGTGGCGCTGGCCAACCTCGATATCTTCGAGCGTGAGGGCATCAATGCCCACGTGAAAGCGACCGCCCCGATGTTCAGGGCAACACTCGAGCAGCTGTACGACCTTCCGATCGTCGGCGATGTCCGCGGTGAAGGATTCTTCTACGGCATCGAACTCGTCAAAGACAAGGACACCAGGGAGACCTTCAACGGCGAAGAGTCCGAGCGCCTGCTGCGCGGCTTCCTGACCCCCGCACTGTGGGAGGCGGGTCTGTACTGCCGCGCGGACGATCGCGGCGACCCGGTGATCCAGCTGGCTCCACCACTGATCAGCGGCCAGAAGGAGTTCGACGCGATCTACGACATCCTGCACAACGTCCTCGAGGAAGCCGGGCGTCGCCTCTAGACGCTTGTGGCGTGGGTGGCCGGTTCGCCGACCCGTGAGCCTCAGGGGCGCGACTTCTCGGGCAGCTCACGCTCATGCACGGATGTGCCCAGAGTCCGCAGCAGCGCCAGCGCCCGTTCCGATGGTGACCCCGCGGTCGTGGTGACCACGATCAGGCTCTGCCCGGGCGAGCGCGCGATGGCCAGCGTCTGCTGGGTGACAGTCAGGGCGCCGACTGCAGGATGGTGCAGGTCGTAGGACGCGGCGTCGCAGGGAGTGATCCGATGATCGCCCCACATGTTGACGAACTCCGGGCTCTTCATCGTCAGCTCACCGATAAGGGCGGCAAGGTCACGGTCGTCCGGGTACCGACCCACGGCGATACGCAGATTGCCCACCACCGCCCGCGCCTTGCGTCGCCAGTCTGTGTACAGCTCGCGCTTGTGTCGGTCCAGGAACACCATCCGGCTCATGTTGGGCCGGTTCGCCGGATCGTCTACGGCGGACCGGTCCACATGTCCAGCCAGCAGTGCGTGCCCCAGGTGATTCCAGGCCAGGACATCGGTGCGCCGGCCCAGAACCAGCGCCGGCGTCCCGTCGAGGGCACGCATCAGATCCCGCGTCTCGTCGCTCACCTTCTCTGACCGCGGGCGTCGCGGCCGCGGTGTCCGCCGGGCAGCCCCGGCCAACCGTTCGAGGTGGTCACGTTCGTGCGTATCTAGTTGCAGCGCACCAGCGATCGCTTCCAGGACCTCAGGTGATGCGCCGCGGGAGATCCCCTGCTCGAGCCGCGTGTAGTACGACACGCTGACTCCCGCCAGGTGTGCCACCTCGTCGCGTCGCAGACCCTGCACGCGCCGGCGCGTACCGAGGTCCTGCACGCCGATGTCTTCAGGGCGGGTACGTGCGCGCCGTGCCTGGAGGAACTCTCCGAGCGGCCCAGGTCCGTGCATTTCTTCAGTATCCGTGCGCAGCCGGATCCCAGCCACCCCCTGCCAGGGATAGGACCGACGAGGTGTGGCCGCCCCCCGTGCGCGTCGACAGACTCGGGTGAGCACCGCGATGTCCAAGGGAGTCAAATGGAACAGATCGAATTGGGCGACGTCACCGTCACCCGTGTCAAGGAGTACTACGGCTCCGTGCAGATGGGGCCCGACGAGTTCTTCCCGGACAGCACCGACCACGATTGGGAAGCCAACAGGAACTGGCTGGCCCCGGATTTCTGGGATCCTGTTACCGATCAGTGCATCTCGGCGATCCAGACCTGGGTGCTGCGCAGCGAGGGACGCACCATCCTGGTCGACACCGGCGTCGGCAACCACAAGGACCGGCCGTATGTCCCGGTATGGAACCACCTCGACACCGCGTTCCTCGACAACCTGGCCGCCGCAGGCGTCGCACCTGAGGACGTCGACCTGGTCATCAACACCCACCTGCACATCGATCACGTGGGCTGGAACACCCGACTGGACGGTTCGACGTGGGTGCCCACCTTCCCGAAGGCGACTTATCTGATGCCACAACGGGATTTTGACTTCTGGAACCCGGCCAATGGCCACCAAGCCGCCGCCAGCCGCGGAAGTATGAATGTGTTCGAGGACAGTGTCGCCCCGATCCACCAAGCCGGGTTGACCCAGTTGTGGGACGACACCTACCAGATCGACAAGAATCTGCGGCTGGAGCTCGCGCCCGGACACACCCCCGGTTCGTCGGTCTTGACATTGGCATCCGGCGGAGACCGTGCGGTGTTCGTCGGCGATCTCATCCACACCCCGCTGCAGATCGTCACACCGCACACCAACAGCTGCTTCTGCGAAGACCCCGCGGAAGCGCGCAACACCAGGCACAAGCTGTTGGGCCGCGCCAGCGACGAGCATGCGCTCCTCTTCCCGGCGCACCTCGGCGGACACGGCGCGGCCGAAGTGGTGCGGGACGGTTCGAGTTTCGCCATCAAGGGCTGGGCCGACTTCGCCCGTATCAGTTGATCGACCCATCATCTCAGGAGAACCCTTGTCTCAGAACAACACTCCCGTCGTCCGCACTCCTTCCGGCGCGGTGCGCGGCGTCCGCGACCAGAGCGGCGAGCACTACCGCGGCATCCCCTATGCCGCCACCCCGACCGGAGCGGCCCGCTTCGCTCCGCCGGCACCGCACCCGGGTTGGCACGGCGTCCGCGACGGGACGGGTCCCGGGGCGACGGCGCCCCAGCCTGTCCGCGACTTCGGTGCACTCGACATGCGCCCGTACTTCGGCCCCGGGTGGGTGCGCGGCACGGACTATCTGACGCTCGATGTGCACACTCCCGCCGCCGACGACGACGCGCGACCGGTGATGGTCTTCGTCCACGGCGGCGGATTCGTCACCGGGTCGTCGCGGGCCGCGCTGTACGACGGCCGGACATTCGCCCGCGACGGCGTCGTGCTGGTCACCCTCAACTACCGCTTGGGGGTATCGGGATTTCTCGATGTCCCCGGAGCGCCGCGCAATCGTGGCCTACTCGATGTGCTGGCTGCACTGAGGTGGGTACGCGACACGATCAGCGTCTTTGGCGGTGACCCGGCAAATGTCACCCTATTCGGTCAGTCCGCCGGCGCCACCTTGGTGGGAGCCCTGCTCGCCACACCGGAAGCCACCGGATTGTTCGGCCAGGCTGTCATGCAAAGCGGTAGCGGCACAGGTGCATTCACGCCGGAGCAGGCTGCCCGAGTCACCCGCGCGGCGGCCGCCGAATTGGACGTTGAACCCACCGTGGACGGGCTAGCGGGCATTCCTGACGAACAGTTCGTCGCCGTGATTCCCACGCTGGCAGGCCTTGACCTGCGTACCGCCACCGCCACAGACCCACTGGTGGGCCTGAGCCCGTTCAGCCTCGTCCTCGACCGGCAGCCCGCCGACGCACTGACTCTCGGCCCGGCGGCCGACGTCGCCCTGCTCATCGGCACCAACGCCGAGGAGGGCAACCTCTATCTCGTACCTCAGGGCTCCTTCGATACGTCGCAGCACGGCGATGTCGTGGCCGTTGCGGCCCAGGCACATTCGGACTCCCAGGCCACGGTGGACGACCTGGCCGCCCGGCTGCCCCGTGCCACTCACGGCGAGCTGCGTTCGGCCCTGCTCACCGACGCGCTCTTCGGCTCCGGCTCCGCGCGGATGGCGCGGGCGCACTCGCTGGTCTCGGTGCGCGGTACCTACGTCTACCGTTTCGGCTTCCGCTCGAGCGCGCTCGACGGCAAGCTCGGAGCTGCGCACACCGTCGAGCTGCCCTTCGTCTTCGACATCGCCGATTCACCGTGGCTGCACGGGAAGACGGGTCTGCTGGGGCCCGATCCGGTTCCGGAGGATCTGGCCCGCCGGATGCACAGTTCGTGGGTGTCGTTTGCCCGCAACGGTTCTCCTGGATGGGATGACTATCGCGTCGATGGCACTGCGGTGCAGCACTTCGAGTAGTGGAAGCTCACTGGAGCGTCACCGTCGCGAATGTTCCCGGCCGCCTGCGTGCGCAGCCCGGACCCCGCTCGACGACCGGCCGTAGGGCGCCGCCTGGCTTATGCGGTCGAGCTACGCAATGTCGCAGTTGTTGCAGCTGGACGTCCGCCACTGTTCACGGGCTTGGCCGGGCTCAGAACTGCCCTGCCGTACCAATGGCATAGCAGCAGCGCGACTTCCACATCAAGGTGATCGTTCTCGATCGGCCTACCCCGCCGTTCGAGGGCGCGGTGTACGCGATACTTCACCGAATTGACATGGATGTGCAGCTCGTACGCACTGGCTTTGAAGCTCGATCTGTTGCGCAGGAATTCGGACAACGTGTCCCGCAGCCGCTCGTCGCTGTCATTGTCCGACGCAAGTGGGCCCAGGACCTGCGCCACCCATGAACGGGCGTTTTCCAAGTCGGAGCTGAACTGTGCTGCGACGACGAGGCCGGGTTCGTTGGCCGCGGTCACTCGCCGTAGCGGTGCGCCCGGCGCGAGCGCCACGGTGCGGGCAGCAAACGCCTGGCGATGTGACTGTCGGAACCCGGCGAGACCAGGCAACGCATTGCCGGCGGCGAGCCACGGAGGGTTCGAATGCAGCCGTACGAACTCTTGGAGCCGGCCCATCGCATCGCCGGCCGCTGCGTCGGCAGTGAGCGGAATCCACGCCCACCCGGTGATGCGATCGGAGGCGACAAACACCGGACGCTCCCGAGCGCCCAATGCGACGGACAACTCGACGACGAACCGCTCCATGGTGTCCAGTTCCTCGCCATCTTCCTGTTCAGGGCACCAGAGAACGAGCGCGAGATGAACCCGGCGCAACGGATAGCGGATAAGAAGGGACGTTTCGTCGATATCGAGATCGTCGTCGCCGTCGAGCACCTCGCGTACCCGCAGTGACCGCGTCTGGTTTTGATTGGCCAGCCACCGATCACGTTCTTCCTGATAGGCGTTGACTACTTGATGCGACACGCGATCCAGATAGGCGAATGAGCTCGCCGATAACTGCGCGAATACCAGCAATCCCAGGTGGGCCTCAAGCTGTGCCGCCTGAATTTCATCGAGGATGATGGTGAGGAAATCTTGGTAGCCGAGCCAATAGGCCCGGACCAATTCTTCGACATGGGTACCGCGTTGCGCCATCCGACGCGCATGCTCGAGGGCTGCGGTAGGCGCCACTATGCGGTCAATGGGAATCCCGTGGCGGATGGCGGGGAAGAACGTTTCAAGGTTGCTCTGGACCGTGTCGTAGAGCAATGCCAGCAACTCGCCGTCGCCCGCCATCTCCGACTGTTCCCGACACAGCATCTCCTGAATGGACAGCGACGTCGCCGGGAGTTTCTGGCTCAACCGATCCATGATCATGGCGGCGGCCTCCGCGGCAAGCGTCCCAGTAGCGGTTATTTGCAACATGATTCGCCCCTCTGCGCGGCTATGTACCGACAGCCATCCGCCGCAGTTCGTGCGACAACGTCGTAATCAACTGCAGTCCAATCAGCTTGGGAACACAGCGCCGCCGAACCGGACGCGGTCGCCCGCGCAACGACGTACGCCCGGTCGGCGTGCACGCAACAGCGTAGGCATCCGCCGATTGGGTTCCAGCCTCGGCAACAACGGTGGCAGAGCGGGCGCCCCACCGTTACCGCGTTGATGAAACCCGTTCTGTTACAGCGCGACTCGGAAGACCTGGAATTCGACGACGGGTCCGGGTTGGATGCGTCCCTGTCCGACGAAGATGGTCTGGTTGACCCAGGCGTACCTGGGGTCTCCGCATTCCAGGCGTGGGGTGGTGACGAAGTAGTGGTCACCGAAGTCGGTGCCGCCGCCGGCGCCGCCGAGGGCGGCTGCGGCTGCTTCGTTGACCTCGACCAGTCCCTGGTAGCTCATGTAGATCACCGCGCCGTCGTCGGTGTAGAACTGGGCCCGTACGTCGAGCCGGCCGTAGCCGTCGTCGCCGGCCAGCAGCCAGTCTCCGCCGCCGGGGGCGGCGGTGCCGCTGAACCGGTTTCCGGTGACCTTGCCTCCGGTGACGGCGAGGACCTGCCGCAGTCCGTACGGGCCCGGGCCCACGATCTGCGGTTCGGCAAGCTCTGCGGTGTAAGCGAACTCCGGCTCCAACTTCACTGTGCAGCCCCCACTCCGGCGGCTGCCATCACAGCAGACATGCCCTCGGCGATCACGTCGCGTCCAAATGCTTCCAGAACCACATTGGGATTGAAGTACTCGCGGATCAACACGACCTTGCCGTCCCGGATGCGCATGTGTGTGCAATAGGTGTTGGCGTAGATCTTGCCGGTCTGCGTGACCGTCGCCTTTCCGTGCAGTTCCAGAATGAAGAGTTCCGGGTCGGTCGTGTCGTGCACGACAAGTGAATCGATCCGGAGGTCGGGCACCGAGGCGAAGAACCAGTCGATGAAATGACCGATCAGGTGTCGGCCGGGAACGGTATCAGCGAGCGGCTCGGGTGCGAACGGCATCTCCCAGACGCCGTCTTCGGCAAAGTTCTCCTTCCACACCTCCAGTGCCTCACCGCGAGGCGGACCGTCATCGAGGGCCCCCCAGAATCGCTCAACCGTCGCGCGGTTGTCCGTTTGTACGCTCATGCGCCCGCCTCCATCTCTCGGTCGACTGCGATCACAGTCGGATGCCAAGATCGAGAGTGCACCACATGTCGTTGATAGTCAACACTATGTCGATACCACTGTATCCGTTGGCCCCGAACGCGACTGGCTACAACCGACGCGAAAACCACTCACCTATTCGACAGAGCGTTGATTAATAACGACTATGCGTTTACAGTCGATACAGGGCCTTGCCGTCATCCCTGCCGATGCGGTGCCGCACGCCCCGACGACCACCATTTCAGTCACCGCCGACGATGAGGATTCGCCATGACAACGCCCACCAACCGACTGTTCCGTCTACGGAGGCGGCCGCAAGGCCAGGTCACCGAACAAGATCTCGAGTGGGTCGAAGAGTCCATCCCCGATATCGCGGAGGGACAGGCATTGATCCGCACGCTGTACCTGTCACTCGACCCAACGAACCGCGTTTGGATGAGCCAGTTGCGTTCCTACATCCCGCCGGTCGAACTGGGTGCCGTGATGCGTGGCCTCGGCGTCGGACAGGTGGTCCAAAGCAGGCGAGACGATCTGCCCGTGGGCGCAATTGTCCTGGGCTTCACCGGCTGGCAAGACTACTGTGTCGCTGACGATTCCGTTCTGGAGATTCCGTTCACGGTTCTTCCTGACCCATTGCCGGCGCCGCTTCCCGCGTTCCTCGGAGTACTTGGCCACACCGGTATTTCAGCGTTCGTCGGTATCGAGCTGGGCGATCCCCAGCCCGGCGAGACGGTCGTCGTTTCTGCCGCAGGAGGCGCCGTCGGTTCAATCGCCGGTCAGTTGGCAAAACAGCGGGGCGCCCGCGTGGTCGGCATCGCCGGCGGCGCCGAGAAGTGCCGACACCTCGTGGAGGAACTGGGCTTCGACGCATGCGTCGACCGACACTCGGACAACTGGCGTGAGCAGCTCGACGAAGCTACCCCAGCGGGCATAGACGTGGACTTCGAGAATGTGGGCGGCCCGATCATGGATCACGTCCTGGGCCGGTTGAATATCGGGGCACGGGTATCGCTGTGTGGCCTGATCTCGGAGTACGACACCTACAACGACGACGGCGACCAACCGGGCCTGCGCAACGCAAACCAGTTGCTCATGCAACGGGCCACCCTGCGCGGCTTCATCGTCACCGACCACATCGACCGCTACGCCGAGATCATCGGTAAGCTCGCCGCGGCGCTGGGCGAAGGTTCGTTGACTTACGACGAGACCATCGTCGAAGGACTGGAGAACGCCCGGGACACGCTCAACCAAGCATTGTCCGGCGGAACACGAGGAAAAGCGGTCATCAAGGTCGCGTCTGACCCCTCTCCCGTCGGTTGATACGGCGAGAACGCTTGACCCGGTAGAGGATTCACCGGTTTGGCGTACACCTGGAGTCGTTGTCGTCCACAGATCCGCAGTACCCGGAAGTGGAAACCCGACTGCGCGAGCTGCTACCGGCAGTTCGCGCAGTCGGGTTGTTCGACGTACTCCAGCCCCGCTCTCCCACGCTCGCAGCGCTGGTCGACTACGATTTGAGACGAAAGCTACACTCGCTCAATCGATTCTGGTCGGGCTCTGAGGTTTCACCTCGCGTCGGAGGATCTTTCCCGTCGGGCCCTTGGGTACGGAGTCGACGAGCCATATCTCGCGCGGGTATTTGTATGCGGCGAGTCGGTCTCGGACAAAGGCCTTCAATTCTTCGGGTTCTGCGTGCGCCCCGCGTTTGAGGGCGACAGCCGCGCCGATCTCCTCGCCGAGGGATGCGTGCCTGATGCCGATCACCGCCGCTTCGGCCACAGCGGGATGTTCGTAGAGCACTTCCTCGACTTCGCGGGGATAGACGTTGTATCCACCCCGGATGATCAGATCTTTCTTCCGGTCGACAATGGTGTAGTACCCGTCGCCATCACGGGTGGCGATGTCCCCGGTCCGGAACCACCCATCGGGAATGGCTTCGGCCGTCGCCTCGGGCCGGTTCCAGTACCCCTTCATGACATTTTCACCCCGGATGGCGATCTCGCCGGGCAGGCCGTCAGGGACGTCCTCGCCGTGATCGCCGACGATCCGCAGCGCACAGCCCCGCACAGGTACGCCGATGGTGCCGGGCCTGCGCTGACGCCCGGGTTGGTTGAAGCAGGCGATGGGTGCCGTCTCCGAAAGCCCGTAGCCTTCGTAAATCTCGCAGTCGAACTTCTTCTCGAACGCCTTGAGAATCTCGACAGGCATGGGTGCGCCGCCAGTGATACACGTACGTAGCGAGGACATGTCGGTGTCATCCGCATCGGGTGAGTGCAGCATCGCGGCATACATGGTGGGCACGCCCTCGAGAACGGTCACTCGATCGCGGGACACAACCTGCAACGCCTTGACGGCGTCGAAGCGGGGTACGAGGGTGAGGAGGGCGCCTGCCTTGACCGCCGCATTGAGTCCGCAGGTGAGGCCGAAGACGTGGAACAAGGGCAAGCAACCAAGGATCACGTCTTCGGGCCCCACGTGGATCAATGTGTCCACTGTCGTCGCGGCGTTCGTCGACAGGTTCCGGTGGGTGAGTTCCGCTCCCTTGGGTTTCCCGGTGGTCCCGGAGGTGTAGAGGATGACGGCGGTGTCGTCGTCGCTTCGAACGGTCGCGTCATGGATTGGGCTGCCGGACAATTCGATTGGACCCGTGGCGGGTACTGATACCGAGCGAATCCCGACCTTCGCCGCCGCGGCCGCGACGACGGCATCGCCGTTGTCCAACCCGTACACCACTGTCATGCCCGAGTCGGTGAGGTAGTACTCGATCTCGCGCGCATTGAGCAGCGGATTCATGGGTACTACGACTGCGCCGGCCAGGAGAGCGCCGTAGAAGAGCACTGGGTAGGCAGGGACGTTGGGAAGCACGAGGCCCACCCGGTCGCCCGGAAGCACACCATGGGCTCGCAGTTCTCCGGCCACCGCCGCGGCCTGATGATGCAGCTGCCGGTAGGACAGGACGTAGTCGTCGAGTTTGACGGCCGGCCGGTCCCCATATTCGTGCGCAGTGGCGACGAGATTGGCTGCGAGATTAGTCACAGGTGACCCCTATTTCGAAATCGAGAGCGCGCATGCGATTTCCCACCCGGGGCGCGAATCTCGTTTGAGCGCAGGCAGAACGGCCGAATACGGGTAAGTCGGTTCGGGTCCGCGTGGCCTTCGAAGGCGAAGGCCGTTACAGCCAGCTTATACGGCATGTGCATTATAATCAACACGATGTCGATTATGGGAACTTGCGCGGCTGGTGCCGCGCGGTACACACCACCGCCGGTGTACCCCCTGCGAGGAGGACCTGACCTATCATGCTTCCTATGGCGTCCACTTCATCTTTCAGCCTGAGTGCAGCAGAAACGCGGGTGGGACGACGAAACATCAAGGGCGATAAACGCGAACAAGCCATCCTCGAAGGCGCTTACGACATGTTGCGCACGGTACCCCTGCGCAACATCTCCATCGACGATCTCACCAAGCGTGCGGGGCTTTCGCGGTCATCGTTCTACTTCTACTTCGAGTCCAAGTGGCAGGTCCTGTCTGCGCTGCTCTCGCGGGTCACAGCCGATGTGTTCCAGGCGTCGCAACTGATTTTCGAGCGCCCGGCCGGCATGCCGCCGGAAGCGGCCATCGAGCATGCCGTGAACGAGGTCATTCAGGTCTGGGAGCGGCATGGTCACGTCCTTCGTGAAGTAGGCGACGCCGCCGCGGCCGAGCCGGACCTACAGACGCAGTGGGACACGATTCTCGGTCGGTTTATCGATGCCGCCGCCGCAGGCATCGAGCGAGACAGAGAGACCGGCGTGGCCATCGACGGGCCACCGGCCAGGTCGTTGGCTGCCGCGTTGATGTGGATGGGTGAACGCAACCTCGGATTGATGAGTCTGCGCAGCGAGAACGCAATCCCGTTGGAGGACATGGCCGAGACGGTGACCACGATCTGGCTGCGGACGGTGTACGGCCTGGAGTGGAAGCCGCGTAAGGCCGCCAACAAACGCCGCAAGCCCTCTCCGAAGGCGTGATCGACGTCTGGGGAGAGGGCCTGCTGGACTTCTGGTGTTGCTCGGACCTTACTGGTTGTCCAGCGCCATTTTCGTCATGTTCAGCCCGGGCATGAGCATGTGGCCGCCTTCGACCAACATCTCCAGGCCTGTCGTCCAACGTGAGTCGTCGGAGGCAAGCCACAGCACAGCTTCGCTCATGGCCTCAGGCGGCAGCAGCCCCACGTCGCGCAGCAGCGCCCAGTACCTCGCGCCCTGCAGGTCTTCCTTCACGCCGTTGCCGGGTCCCTTTCCCGCACAAAGGTCATAGCCACCTTGCCAATCCAGGGCGGGCGTGTCGGTCGGTCCGGGAAGCAGCGAGTTGACCCGGATGCCGTACTGACCGAACTCGAGTGCCGCGCTCTTCGCCAACCCGAGCACGCCGTGTTTCGATGCCACGTAGTGGACGTAATGGGGAGATCCCTCGACGCCATTGCCCGACGACGTGATGATCACCGAACCACCTCCGCGCTCCTTCATGGCGGGAGTTACCGCCTTCAGAGTGCGCCAGGGTCCCATGATGTTGACGTCGAGCACATCCAGGAATTCGTCCTCGGGAATGTCCGCGAACGGGTGCACAGTCCAGATGCCGGCATTGGCGACTGCGACGTCGAGTCCGCCGAAGGCCTTGACGCCCTCAGCGACCAATTTGTCCAGCGGCGCCTGCTCGCGGACGTCGCCCTGGTGCGCGATGATTCGCCGACCCAGTGACTCGACTTCCTTGACGGTGATCTCGAGATCGGCCGCCGTACCAACGGGATACGGGACCCCTCCGTTGGCCGGGCAGTCGAAGGCGAGGATGTCCGCGCCTTCCTGGGCAAGGCGGATGGCGTGTGCTCGCCCCTGTCCCCGCGCCGCTCCGGTGACCAGCGCGACCTTTCCTTCCATGCGTCCCATGTCTACTCCTTTTCCTAGTTGTTTTATGTTGCGTTTCGTCCGGCGAGATCAGCTGTGGTGCAACGGATATCGGGCCAGCACCTCACTGGCTCGGCCGGATCAGCTGGAGCAGAACATCGATTCCGGGAGGCTCGGTCCAGACATGGGTGGCATCGCCCATCGGGATCGGCGCCGCGATCGGCTCTGGCCGCCCGGGCCCTCGGATGGCACAGCCCGCAAGTTCGGGACCATCGGCGTGGAGTAGCCGAAGTGCCAGGTGATCAAGTTTTGCCGGTGCTCCGCCCAGCGCCAGGTCAAGCGCACCCACATCGTGCATCGTGTACAGCTCGACCTCGGCGCCGGAAACGTTGAGGAATGCCGCGCTGAGGTTCATTGCCGGAATCTCGACCGCCCGAGCAACCTCGACCCCAAACCGATTGCACCAGTGCGTGAGTGCCGAGTCCAGGTCGCGTACCAGGATGCCGACATGGTCGAGTCGAGGGAGGTCGGCATCGGAAGGCGAGGTCATTGGCGGCCGGCCGCAACGAAGTTCGGAGCGAGGCCGCGCTTGGGTTCGGTCCAACGTTGGGTCACGACTTTGGACCTCGTGTAGAACCGGTAGCCGTCGTAGTTGAGCCCGTCGTCTCCGAAGCGCGAATCACCCCATCCGCCGAACCCGAACCAGGAAATCGGCACCGGGATCGGCACATTGATCCCTACGCTGCCCGCCAGGACGCCCCGGCTGAATCGGCGAGCAGCCGTCCCACTACCTGTGAAGATGACAGCGCCGTTCCCGTACGGATTGTCGTTGACGATCCGCAGCGCCTGGTCGAGATCTTCGGCGCGCACCACACTCAGGACCGGTCCGAACACTTCGTCGCGGTACAGATCGCTCTCGACGCTGACACCGTCGACCAGACTCGGGCCGATGAAGTAACCCGCTCCAGGTGTAGGCCGTTCGCGGCCGTCGACGACCAGTCGGCCGCCTTGTTCGACGGACCGCTCCAGCGCCCCACGGACCCGATCGAGAGCGCCCGCGGAAATCAACGGACCCATGTCGGTACCCAGCGCCGCACCTGGCCCCACCCTGAATGTGGTTGCGCGCTCGGCGATCTTGGCCACCAATGCATCTGCTGCCGAACCGACGGCGACCGCGACCGTCACGGCCATGCATCGCTGACCAGCGGCCCCGTAGGCCGCCGACACCAGCGCATCGGCGGCAGCATCGAGGTCGGCGTCGGGCAACACCACCAGATGGTTCTTGGCGCCTCCCAGTGCCTGCACCTTCTTGCCGGCCTCGGCCGCGCGCCGGTAGATCGCCCGCGCGACGGGGGTCGATCCGACGAACGACACCGCCGCGACATCTGGGTGGTCGATGAGCGCTTCGGCCGCCTCTATACCGCCGTGCACAACGTTGAGTACGCCGTCGGGCAATCCCGCATCGCTCGCGATTTGCGCCAATCGCACCGCTGCCGACGGCACCTGCTCACTTGGCTTGAGCACGAACGTGTTCCCGCACGCAATGGCGGCCGCAAACATCGACACCGGCACCATCACCGGAAAGTTGAACGGTGTGATACCGGCACACACGCCGAGCGGTTGCCGGAAGGAATACGTGTCCACGCCGTTCGCGACCTGCTCGGCGTACTCCCCTTTCAGCTGCTGCACAACGGAAAGCGACACGTCGACAGCTTCGATCGAGCGCGCCAACTCTCCCCGGGCATCGTCGAGCGTCTTGCCCTGCTCGGCCGTGATGATCCACGCCAAGTCGTCGATCTGCTCATGCAGCAACACCCGGAAGCGGTGCAGTATCGATGCGCGAGCAGGGCCTGGCGTGTCGCCCCAGGCCACCGCCGCGGTTCGCGCACTGGCGACAGCTTCGTCCACGACATCGGCACCTCCCAACGCCACTGTGCCGATCACGCGCCCCGTAGCGGGATCGTGGATCTCGGTTCGCGGCCCCGCTGCCGAGGAGACGGCCGCGCCGGCGATCCAATGCGGCACGGTGTCAAGGGAAATGTCGATGGTCACTGCAACTCCAATGGTCGAATGGCTGGAAACTGCTAGATACTCGAGACCGACTCACGCCTGCTGGGCGCGCGGGTGCGGCAGCTCCGGGAACATCTCCAGGCCGTAGTTGACCTTGAGGTTCTCGACCTCGGCCTGCACCTGCTCGGGCGTGCGAAGCTCACGGTTGCGCGCTTCGTAGAAGTACTTGTCGATGCCGCCGTTGGGCTCGAAGCCGTTGCTGTCGGGGCCGGGCACGAACACCACCAGAATCCGGGCTTCGTCACCGACCACCTCGTAGGTGTGCCGCTGATCCTTACGCCCCCAGACGAATTGGCCCTTTTTGGCGTTGTATGAACCGGCCTCGGTGTGAATCTTGATTTCGCCGTCCATCACGAAGAAGCCCTCTTCTTCGCGGTGGTGGATGTGCCACACCGGCTCGGTACCAGCCACCCAATTCGTCTCGATGACGATCAGCTGGCCGTTGGTGGATTCCCCGGTCGCGTGAATCCAAAAATCCACGCCCGTCATGAAGTCACCGGTCATGTTGAAGTGGATGTCCTCCCGGTGGGAGACGTAGCTCTCGCCGTCACGCGAAGTGGTCGGCTGGATCTGGTCGACGTCCGATGTCGTGGTCATGTCAATCCCTCTTCTGTCGTGTCGCTCCGTGCGCCGGTGCTCGGCGTCACGGCTTGGCAAAGTTGAGACTAGACTCACAGTCGATAGTAGTCAACGTAGTGTCCACTTTTGACGATTGCGCGGCCGCGGGCAGACGTCGGCTTGTCGCATCATCCTGCAATTCGACAATGTGTTGACTATTACAGACGCTTAGTGCACTCTCGGATCTATCGCGGGACGGAAAGCGGTCCCGCTCGAAAATGAGGATGAGACAATGAAGTTGGAGCCGGAGTTCGCTTACACCGCAGAGCTTGCCGAACCACAGATCGTGGGACCGGGCCCGTACGGACTGCGTCAGGTCCTCGCCGTCACCGGAGGCAAGGTCACCGGAAACCGGTTCAGCGGCACCGCCGCCCCCGGCGGCGGAGACTGGCTACTGGCCGGCGAGGACGGCTACGGCCGGCTCGACGTACGGGCCCAGTTCTACACCGACGACGGCGCGGTGATCTACATGAGCTACCAGGGACTGGTCGAGGTCAACGAAGCAGCCGCAGCCGCCCTCGGCGGCGCCGGCGGCGGCACCGACTTCGGTGACCACTACTTCGTCACCACCCCACGCCTGGAATGCGGAGACCCCAGGTACGCCTGGGTCAACCAGACCATCTTCGTCGGACAGGGACGCATCCAACCCGGACCCGTCGTCGAATTCCAGGTCTTCCGAGTCGCGCTGTGACATCGACCGACAGCCCGTCCGACTCTGGCGCACGCGGAGGACGACGGCGCGTATGAATGGGCTCCATCCGCAGGCCCAGCAGCTCGTGGACTCCCTGTCCGCACGCCCATCCGTACCACCTTGGGAGATGTCGATCGCGGCCTACCGGGAGGCCGGCGAGAGATTGATCGCGTTGGCGGGCACCGTCGATGAGCGTTGTACGGTAAAGGATTTGACGATCCCGGTGCGCCACGGGTTCGTCGCGGCACGCAGCTACCACCCACTCGGCAAGGCTTCCGCGCTGCCGGGCGTCGTTTATCTGCATGGGGGCGCTTTTGTCCGGGGCAGTCTGGACACGCACGATCGGTTCTGCCGAAAACTGTGTGTGCAGGGTGAACTCGTCGTTGTTTCCGTTGCATACCGGCTGGCACCAGAAGACAAGTTTCCCGCCGCCCACCACGACGCTGTCGACGCCACCTCTTGGGTCAGTGAGCATGCCGACAGACTCGGCATCGACGTCGAATCGCTTGCGATCGCGGGCGATTCGTCGGGAGGTGCACTGGCGGCAAGCGTCGCGCTCACGTCGCGGGAACAGGGCACCCCGATCAAAGCCCAGGGTCTGCTGTGTCCCGCACTCGATGCGACGATGAGCAGCGACTCCGTCGCGCGGCACCGCGAGGGCCCGTTCCTGACCCGGCCCGCACTGCAATGGGCGTATGACATGTACGTGCCTGACGTCGACGACCGTCATTCGGAGCTTGCCTCACCATTGCTGACGCGCGACCTCGTGGGTGCCCCGCCCGCGGTGATCGTCAGTGCTCAGATCGATCCTCTTGCCGATGACGCAGACCGCTACGGCAAAAGACTTGCCGCGGCAGGCGTCAAGGTTCGCGCCCACGAGTACGAGGGGATGCCACATGCCTTTCCGTTGCTGGCGGGCGTGCTCGACGCGGGCGATCATGCCATCACCGTATTCGCCAGAGAACTCGCAACGTTGCTCAGATAACAGTCCGTACGACTCGTGCCAAAGAGTCGCCGACTGATCAAACACGCACCGACACCGGGATTTACCGCACACGGCGTTGCGCCATTCTGGGCGCGGCGTCCCCTCAAACGGTAGTCCTGCATACAAAACGGAGTATCTGTGAGAACACGGCACGTTGATCGAGCCACGACCAAACCCGCTCTGGGCGCCTATGGCGTATTCGGGCTTTTGCAGCAGTGGAAACAACTGACCGCCAAACAGCTGCGGGAGATCGAGGCGCTCGGCTATGGCGCCATCTGGGCAGGCGGCTCACCGCCGGCCGAACTCGACTGGGTTGAGCCGATCCTTGAGCGGACCGAGAGGCTGACGGTGGCAACCGGCATCGTCAACATCTGGTCCTCGCCCGCCGGTCCGGTCGCCGAGTCGTTTCACCGCATCGAAGCAGCCCACCCAGGACGATTTCTGCTCGGTATCGGGGCCGGACATCCCGAGCTGATCGCCGAGTACAAGAAGCCCTATGACGCGCTCACCGAGTATCTGGACAAACTCGACGAATACGGCGTGCCCAGGGACCGGCGCGTCGTCGCCGCACTGGGCCCACAGGTGCTCAAGCTGGCCGCCCGCCGCAGCGCGGGAGCCCACCCCTACCTGACCACCCCACACCACACCGCTGAGTCGCGCGCATTGGTCGGACCGGATGCCTTCATCGCCCCGGAACACAAGGTGATCCTGACCACCGACGCCGCCGAGGCAAGGGCCGTCGCCAGCAAGGCGCTCGATGCCTACCTCAAAGGGACCAACTACGTGAACAACTGGAAGCGGTTGGGGTTCAACAACACCGACGTCGCCCCGCCCGGTAGCGACGCCCTGATCGACGCGCTCGTTGCCTATGGAAACACCGATGCCGTCGCAGCCAGACTTAGGCAACATCTGGCCGCCGGCGCAGACCACGTGCCCGTGCAGGTCCTCACGGGGGTCGACAAGCTGATTCCTGCGCTCGCCGAACTGGCCGGACCGCTGGGCCTCAACTGATCGAGCGCAGTCCCGACTCCGTGAAGGCGAGCCCGAGAAGTAACACCACCCCTCAGCTTCAACATATAGCGCACCCCGGGGCTTGTGGCAAGACCCCCCTCATGCTTCAGAATCGCTGGGCTGCAACGTAACTGCAGCTTGATCGTCTTGAGGGGGACGCATGACTGATACCGACGTGATCATCGTGGGCGCGGGACCGACGGGCCTGACGCTCGCCACCGAACTCTGCCTGGCCGGGGTCAAACCGCTTGTGCTGGATAGGCTCGCCGACATCCGCGAGGTCGCCAAAGCCGGGGGCATCGGTGGCCAGATCCTGAATCTGCTGCGCTACCGCGAACTCGGGGACCTGCTCAATGACGCGGCCGGCGAACCCGTCACCGCCAAACTTCCGTTCGGCGGTATCCACGTCGATCTCACGCAGCTGGACGAGTCACCGATGCAGGTGCAGCGCCTTCCCCAGCCTCAGCTGGAAGCACTCCTGCAGAACTACGCGCAAAATCTCGGCGTCGAGGTCCGACGCGGCCACGAAGTCACCGGTCTGAAGCAAGACGACGAGGCCGTGCACCTCGACGTCGTAGGCCCGGACTGTCCGTACCGCATCAGTGCGCAATACGTGGTCGGCTGTGACGGGGTCCGCAGCCGCATCCGGGAGCTGGCCGGCATCGGATTCCCGGGCACCGTCTATCCCGAGATCCACCGGCTGGCCACGGTTACCTGGCCGGCCGAGATCACGGTCCGCGACGATGACGCCTACGACGTCCCGGGTTACGGCCGGCTGCCGTGGGGCTACAGCCAGTTCGAGGGCGGCATCTTCGCCGTCGCGTCATCGGAACCCGGGCAGCTGGGGCTGTACACCAGCGAGGCCCCCGACCGCGAGTACGACGACGCCGTCCCGATGACACTGGAAGAATTTCGCGACAGCGTCCGCCGTGTACTTGGTGCCGACATTCCGCTCGGCGAGCCGAAACGGCTGACCCGCTTCACCTACGCGGCCCGGCACACCGAACGCTACGCGGCGGGCCGGGTGCTGCTGGCCGGTGACGCCGCGCACCAGATTCCGACCGGTGGCGTGGCGGTCTCGGCCGGAATGCTCGACGGCGTGAACCTCGGCTGGAAACTCGCCGCCACGCTGCAGGGCTGGGCACCGCCCGGGCTGCTCGACACGTACCACTCCGAACGCCACCTCGCCGGCGAGCGCCTACTGCTGCACTCCCAGGCGCAGGTGTCGTTGCGGCGTGGGCACGATCCTGCCGACGAGGCACTGCGAACAGTATTCAGCGAATTGGTTGCTGACGCGCCGGCCCTCGCACGGGTCGGCGCGATGATCGCCGCCTCCGACGTCCGTTACCCGATGCCCGGCACCGAGCCGCACTCCCTGGCCGGAGCCTTTGCGTCGGGCCTGCCCGACGACGTCGTACAGGCCCTGCGCGCGGCGCGACCCGTCTTCGTCGGGCCGCCCGAACTGTGCGAGGTCGCGGCGCCATGGGCGGACCGCGTCGACATCCTCACCAGCGATGCCGAGGCCCAGCTGATCCGCCCGGACGCGCACATCGCCTGGGCGGGCGCCTCGGCTTCGGGGCTGCGGGAGGCGCTGACGTATTGGTTCGGCGAACCGCGATGAATATTCGGTTCCGCCCCGGTCTACCCAATGAACGCAACCCTCAGGAGGCAACATGACGGAACAGACCGCCCTGCCACCGGTGGTCGACCAGGACACCTGGCGGGCCGCCCTCGACGACCTGCGCCGCCGCGAAAAGGCCGCGACGCGCGAACTCGACGCCATCGCCGCGCAACGACGCAAGCTGCCGATGGTCGAGCTGCCGGAGTACACGCTGGTCGGCGCTGACGGTCCGGTCCGGCTGGCCGATATCTTCGACGGCAGGTCGCAACTGATCGTCTACAACCACATGTGGACCAACGGCGCCGAGTGGCAGTGCTCCGGATGCACCGGCTACACCTCGCAATTCACGCGCCTGGATTTCCTGGCCAACTACGACGCCCGGTTCGTCGTCGTCACCAACGGACCTATCGAGGAAGCCCTGGCCTACAAGGCGAAAGTGGGCAACAAGATGGACTGGTACTCGTCGTCCGAGAGCAGCTTCGGGTCCGACATGGGCGCCCCGCCCGGCGCGGGCTTCGCCGTCAATGTGTTTCTGCGGCATGGCGATACGGTGTACCGCACCTGGCACACCGATGGCCGCGGCTGCGAACAGCTGGGCCACAGTTTCGCGTTGATCGACGTTCTGCCCTACGGCCGCCAGGAGCAGTGGCAGGATTCGCCCGACGGCTGGCCCCAGTCGCCGACGTACTCCAAATGGGCCAGTTCGCAGGACATTGCCCGCGCATACGGATCGAACGCACAGAACGGACAGAACCGATGACCAGCAACTCGACGACACAGGAACGCTACGTCGCCACCCGCACCATCGCCGCGCCGCCCGCGGCGGTCTTCGCCGTGCTGGCCAACCCTGCCCGGCACAAGGAGACCGAACCGGGCGACTGGGTCCGCGACGCCGTCGACTCCGCGCCGATCACGGGTGCGGGACAGGTGTTCGCCATGAACATGTACCTCGATCAGGCCGGCGGCGACTACGTCACCTACAACCGGGTGACGGAGTTCGACAAGGACACGACGATCGGCTGGTCGACCGGCACCCTGAACGAGTCGGGTGAGCACAACCCCGGCGGTTGGTGGTGGCGGTACGACCTGGCCCCGAACGGCGACGGCACAGACGTCACCCTGACCTACGACTGGGCCGGGACGCCGCAGGCCTTCCGCGACCAGATCGGCGGTATGCCGCCGTTCCCGATCGGATTCATCGAGGAGTCGCTGGCCGCCCTCGATCGTGCGGTGACGGGCTAGAACCCGAGGTCCTGCGCTGCCCGCCTGTGTACGACGCGACCCCTTGTGCCACAAGGAATTCGCCGGATCAGGCGGGCAGCTTCATCTCGCGTTCCACCCGACGACATTTGGACAGCCACGAATTCCGGGTATGCTTGTGACCGTTGGCGGTATTTCGTCGCGTGGCTGGTCAAAGCCACGCCGTCGCCGATTCGATGAAGTTTGACCGGTTCGCGGTCAAGGCAGGAGCGTCGGAATGGCGCCGCAACATGACCAAACGACCCTAACCCACCGCACATCACCCGAACACACACCGCGATTACGGTTGAAGCCCAAGGCTCCCCACAGCGGATATGTGGACGGGGCATGGTGGCCCCACACCAGCAATCTCAGCAACGAACTGCCGGACCTGTTGGCCGTGCTGTCTGTTCGCCTCGGAAGGATCGACCGCGTCTTGTACAACGTCGACGAGTGGTCGGCCACCCCCGCCAAACTCGCGACCGGCGGACGACGCGTGCACCTCGACGGATACCAACGTCAGCCGCGGAACACTGTCGAAGTTGTCGGCCTCGACCGCGACAAGATCGTGCTCCTGACGGTCCCAGCCAACACAGATGCGGCAGAAGCCCATTCAGCGCTCATGAGCGCCGCGCGGCCCGACAACCGCTCAAGGGTGCTGGACATCCTGGCAACGGCGCAGCACGCCGACTGACTCTCCCAGGGATTTTTCCTGTGGCGCAATAGATTTGGATGCAAAAAATCGCATTCATCATGAAAAGAAAGCAGTTATCGCATGACCGAAGGAACCGTGAAGTGGTTTAACAACGAAAAGGGCTTCGGCTTCATCGCCCCAGATGGCGGTGCGCCGGACGTTTTCGTTCACCATTCCGAGATCCAGACCGGCGGCTTCCGCTCGCTGGAAGAAAACCAGCGCGTGAAGTTCGAGGTCACCGCAGGAGCCAAGGGCCCGCAAGCCGTAGGCGTCACCGCTCTCTGAGCGTCACTGACTGAGCAACACTGAACCCTTGGATTGATACGGCGTTATCCCGTATCAATCCAAGGGTTTTTCCACAATCCGCTGCCGCCGCGCGGCGGTCAAGATTTCTTCCGCAGTCTGCAGCATCGTGTCTTCGCCGCGACGTGGCTCAACCGGTAGTCCGGCCGCGCGCCGCAACACCATGCCGGCCAGCGCGCTGTTGGTTGTGCTCGGCACGATAAGCAGATTCGCACTGGCGTCCGATCCACCAACGACAATGATGTGTTGCGGCTTGGTGCGCCAGTCCCGCCAGTTGAGATTCGGCGGATTGTGCAATGGCGACCAATTGAGGCTGACGTCAACGACTTTCCCCAATCGGCTTTCCAGAACCCCGATCATGCCGGCCAATTCATCGGCGAGGGCCGCGGTGTACGGCCACCACGCACCGTCGATCCGACGACCGAGATCGTATGCCAGGCATAGCCGAATGGGTTTCTCGGGCCGACGTCTTTGCGTGAGATACGCCATCAGATCACCGTGGAACGCGGGAGCAGGTGGGCGCGCCATCTCATGGAGAATCCTTACTTCGATGCCGCGACCACCCCACCGCCAGCATGGCGACCGGCAGTCACACGACTTCCATCACCAACGCTACGCCGCATACGTCAACGCAATGCTCAACCCACGCCCCGAGTAGACGTAGACTCAACAGATGGCGCCGAAATGCCCCCGATGCGGCAGCACCGGCATGTATCCACTGACAAACATCATCCAGAAACCCGCCGCCACCGGCGGGCGGCGATGGGAATGCGTTGATTGCGGCAAGAACGTCTACCGCAATGGGCCCGACCCCGATACGCCCGCGGCAGACGGCCACTGAGACTTCACGCCGCTGACGCGCGGAGTTATCAGTCGCTGTACTCCGCAGTCCCGTCCTCGAGAACCAGCCGGGCGTTGCTGCCGTCGGCCCCGGCCGCCTCGGTGCGGAACACCGCGTGTCCGGGCTCGGTGCGCCAGACCGATGTCGTCAACGTCTCGCCCGGGAACACCGGAGAGGTGAAGCGCGCTCCGACGGCCTTGATCTTCGACGCGTCGCCACCACCGAGTTCGGCGACCAACACCCGGCCGGCCACGCCGTAGGTGCACAGGCCGTGCAGGATCGGCTTCGGAAAACCGGCCAGGGTCTGTGCGAACCACGGGTCGCTGTGCAGCGGGTTCCGGTCGCCGGACAGCCGGTAGATCAGCGGCTGGTCCTCGGTGGTCGCCAACGCCACCACCGCGTCGGCCGGACGGTCCGGAATCTCCGGAGCCGGAGCCCGTTCCCCTGGCTGTCCACCGAAGCCGCCCTCGCCACGGATCACCGCGGTCGACAGGGATTCGGCGATCACGTTTCCGTCGTCGTCGGTGCCGGTGCCCTTGAACGTCAGGATGGCGTTCTTGCCCTCACCCTTGTCCTGGATGTCGACCACCTCCGAGGTGACGTTGAGCCGTCCCGACGGTGGCAGGGGCGCATGCAGCCGAATCTGCTGGCTGCCGTGCAGCAACTTGCCGAAATTGAAGCTGCCGACCTCTCCGACAGCACCCCAGGCCGGGCACGCGATCACCGCATAGGTGGGCAGTACCTGCTGGTCGATGTCGTGGCTGTTCTCGGTGGTGAAGGCCAAATCCTTCGTCCCGCAACCGACTCCGAGTGCATAGAGCAGGGTGTCGCGTTCGGTCCATTCGAAAGGCTGCGGTGCGGTCTTCGCTCCGACGGCATCGGGGTTGATCGGCATTCGGCGGTTCTCCCTCAAGAGTGCGTGTGACAAATTCGGACCCTACGCGCTATTGACCTCGGCGCGCGACAGGTTCACGATGACTCGCATGCGATATGTCGTTACCGGCGGTACCGGGTTTATTGGTCGCCGCGTCGTCAGCCGGATTCTGGCTCAGCACGACGAAGCCGAAGTGTTCATTCTCGTCCGTCGGGGCTCACTGGCCCGATTCGAGGAACTGGCCGCGGACTGGGGTGACCGGGCGAAACCGCTGGTCGGCGACCTCACCTCCGCGGGTCTGGGCCTGTCCGATCTCGCCGATCTGGGCCCGGTCGACCACGTGGTGCACTGCGCCGCGATCTATGACATGACCGTCGACGCCGCCACTCAGCGGGCCGCCAACGTCGAGGGCACCCGGGCGGTGATCGAGTTGACCCGCGCCCTGAATGCGACCCTGCACCACGTGTCGTCGATCGCGGTGGCGGGCAACTACCCGGGAATTTTCACCGAGGACGACTTCGACGTCTCGCAGGAGCTGCCGACGCCGTACCACCAAACCAAGTTCGAGGCTGAACAACTCGTGCACGCCACCCCCGGCCTGCGCTACCGGGTGTACCGCCCGGCCGTGGTGGTCGGAGACTCCCGGACCGGTGAGATGGACAAGGTCGACGGTCCGTACTACTTCTTCGGGGTGCTGTCCCGACTGGCGGCGCTCCCCAAGTTCACGCCGATGATGGTGCCCGACACCGGCCGTACGAACATCGTGCCCGTGGATTACGTGGTGGACGCCTTGGTCGCGCTGATGCACGCCGACGGCCGCGACGGCCAGACATTCCACCTGACGTCGCCGAAACCGATTGGGCTCAAAGATATCTACCGCGGCGTTGCTCAAGAGGCCGGTCTGCCACCGTTGCGCGGCACGCTGCCGAAGGCCACCGCAGCCCCGGTACTCAAGGCGACCGGCCGGGCCAAGATCCTGCGCAACATGGCGGCCACCCAGCTGGGCATCCCCGGCGAGGTGCTCGACGTCGTCGACCTGGCGCCGTCGTTCGCCTCGGAGAAGACCATTGCAGCGCTGCAAGGCACCGGCATCGTCCTGCCCGAATTCGCTTCGTACGCACCGAAACTGTGGCGTTACTGGGTCGACCACCTGGACCCGGACCGGGCCCGCCGGGACGATCCGCGTGGCCCGCTGGTCGGCCGCAACGTGATCATCACCGGCGCCTCGAGCGGCATCGGGCGGGCCTCGGCCATCGCCGTCGCCGAACGCGGCGGCCGCGTGTTCGCGCTCGCCCGTAGCGCCGAGGCGCTCGATGAGCTGGTCACCGAGATTCGCCAATTCGGTGGTGAGGCATATGCTTTCACCTGCGATGTGGCCGACGGCGGCTCGGTCGAGCACACCGTCAAGGACATCCTGGGACAGTTCGGCCACGTCGACTACCTGGTGAACAACGCCGGCCGCTCGATCCGTCGTTCGGTGGTCAACTCGACCGACCGCTTCCACGACTACGAGCGCGTGATGGCGGTCAACTACTTCGGCGCGGTCCGGATGACGCTGGCGCTGCTGCCGCACTGGCGCGAACGCCGGTTCGGTCACGTGGTCAACGTGTCGAGCGCCGGCGTGCAGGCCAACAGCCCGAAGTACAGCGCGTATCTGCCGAGCAAGGCGGCGCTGGACGCCTTCTCGGAAGTGGTTGGCACCGAGACCCTTTCGGATCACATCACCTTCACGAACATCCACATGCCGTTGGTGGAGACGCCGATGATCGCACCGTCGAAGCGGCTGAACCCGATGCCGCCGATCACCCCGGAGCACGCCGCGGCGATGGTGGTGCGTGGCCTGGTCGACAAACCGGCCCGCATCGACACCCCGATGGGCACGCTGGGTGATCTCGGAAACTACTTCACCCCCAAGCTGTCTCGCCGCGTCCTGCACCAGCTGTACCTGGGTTACCCGGATTCGGCGGCGGCCCGCGGTGTCACCGAAACCCCGCCTCCGGCGCCGGTGGCCGACCGTCCGCGCAGTCCCCGCCGACCCAAGCGGCCTCTCGCGGTCAGGAGGGTCAGGGTGCCCCGACCGGTCAAGTCCGCGGTGCGCCTGATCCCCGGCGTGCATTGGTAGCCGGCGTGCACCGGTAACGGCCCGGCTCTAAGGTTGGCGACGTGACAGGGGGCCTACTTCCCGCCGGCCGTGCGAGGGTGCAACCGGTTTTTGCTGACGTCGACACCGGCGTAGACGACGCGATGGCGCTGGCCTACCTACTGGCCAGCGCCGACGCGGATTTGGTCGGCATCGCATCGACGGCCGGCAACGTCCCGGTCGACCAGGTATGCGTCAACAATCTCGGGTTGCTGCAGCTGTGCGGCGCCGGCCCCATCCCGGTGTCGCGGGGCGCGAGCGTCCCACTGGTCGCGCCGCTGCGGACTGCCGAGGACACCCACGGCCCGCAGGGTCTCGGCTACGCGGAACTACCCGAGCCCAGTGCCGAGCCGGAATCCGGCGGTGTGCTCACCGAGTACGACGCCGCCGAGGCCTGGATCCAGGCCGCACGCGAATACCCGGGCGAGTTGATCGGTCTCGTCACCGGTCCACTGACCAACTTCGCATTGGCGCTTCGCCTGGAACCGTCGCTCCCCCGACTGCTACGACGGCTCGTGATCATGGGCGGGGCCTTCGACTACCGGGGCAACACCACGCCGGTGTCCGAATGGAACATCAGCGTGGACCCCGAAGCCGCGGCCGAGGTGTTCTCGGTCTGGGGCGCGGCGTGGGGTCTGGAGGTCCCGGCTCATCTGCCAATTGTGCTGGGGCTCAACCTGACCGAGAACGTCGCGATGACGCCGTCACTGCTGAGCCGGCTGTCGACCGCCGCGGGGGGACCGTCATCGCCGATGAGCGTGTTGGATGATCGCGGCACGCGGTCGACGTCGTCCAATCCGCTGATCCGGGTACTGGAAGACGCCATGCGGTTCTACTTCGAGTTCCATTTCGACCAGGGCGAGGGCTATCTGGCGCACCTGCACGATCCGCTCGCGGCAGCGGTCGCCCTGGACCCGGACATCGTCCGGTACCAGCGGGCGACGGTCGACGTGGAGCTACTGGGCACCTTGACCCGCGGCATGACGGTCGCCGACTGGCGTGGGCACTGGGGGCGCCAGCCCAACGCCTACATCGGGGTCGAGGTCGACCCGGTGGCGTTCTTCGACCGGTTCATCGAGCGCGTCGGGGCCTTCGCATTCAGTCTGTAACGCCGAAAGGCCACCTATGACACCGAAGTTCGCGATTCTCGTGTCGTAGGTGGCCAGTCGGCGCCGAAGGTCAGTCGTCGGTGACGGTGATCTTGACGTCGATGTTGCCGCGGGTGGCGTTGGAGTAGGGGCAGACCTGGTGCGCCTTGTCGGCCAGCTCTTGCGCGGCGTCGTGGTCCAGGTTGGGCAGGGTGATCTCCAGTTCTACCGCCAGGCCGAACCCGCCGTTGTCCAGCTGTCCGAGCGAAACCCGGGCGCCCACAGACGAATCGGTGACATCCGCCTTGGCTTCGCGGGCGACCAGCCGCAGCGCCGAGTGGTAGCACGCGGCGTAGCCGATGGCGAACAACTGCTCGGGGTTGGTGCCGTTGCCGCTGCCACCCATCTCCTTCGGGATGGCCAGGTCCAGGTCCAGCTTGCCGTCCGAGGTGCGGCCGTGGCCGTCGCGGCCTTCGCCGGTGGCCAGGGCTTCTGCGGTGTAAAGGGTCTTCATGTCGATCTCCTTGCGGTGGTTGGTGCACGGTGACGCGGGATGCGTCGGTGAATCAGTGCGATGCGGTGAGCGCATCGGTCAATCGGCGGATCGCGTCGCGCAGGTCCGCGGCGTCCTGCTCGGTGATGCCGGCCCGGGCGCCCAGCTGTTCGGGAATGCACTGGGCCTTGGCTTCGAGCTTGCGGCCGGCCGGGGTGAGGCTCACCTCGACCTGACGTTCGTCCTGCAGCGACCGTTCACGACGGATGAATCCGCCCGCTTCCAGCCGTTTCAGTAGCGGTGAGAGAGTCCCCGAATCCAGCTGCAGCCGCTCGCCCAACCGCCCGACCGTCGCCCGATCCTCTTCCCACAGCACCAGCAGCACCAGGTACTGCGGGTAGGTGAGGTTCAGCTCGGACAGGATCGGCCGGTAGGCCGCCGTCATCGCCCGCGACGCCGAGTACAAGGCGAAGCAGAGTTGGCGGTCCAAGGCGAGTGCGTCCACATGAAGAACTATAGACCACGATTTAGTTGTGCACAACCATTATCTCTCGGGCGGCCCGGCGCGCACCTCAGCCGAGGTGCCGCTGGAGCCAATCGACGCTCGTGGCGAGCCATTCGCTGTAGTGCCCCATGGCGCAGTGGTCGTCATTGGGATACAGGATCAGTTCGCCGTTCGGCACCGCGTCGGCGAGGTCGACGGAGTCTTGCGTCGAGACGAGGGTGTCGGTGTCACCGTTGATCACGAGCAGCGGCACCGTGAGGTCGGGATAGAGGGCTTCGAGCGACAAGGCGTGCAGTCGCCTACCCAGATCGATGAGACTCGTTGCGCCGGTGGTGTTGCGCAGGGTTTCCAGAATGATCGCGGGCTTACCGAAGGTGGCCGTCGGCCTGAAGCTGCGGTGATAGAGGCCGCCGTTGGCGACCGCCGCCTTGATTCGCTTGTCCCGCGCGGCCATTCGCGCCGACCAATGTGCGCCGAAGCTGACGCCGACCATGCCGATTCTGTCGGCGTCGACGCGAGGGTGTGCGGCCAGGTGATCAAGCATTGCCGCGTATAGGTTTTCAGATTCGACAGAGAGCGGCTTACGGTAGGCGTAGGTGCTGGGCATCTCCATCGTGACGACCGCCATGCCGTTGTGGCGGTACTTCAGGATCGGGATCGCGACCTCCTGGATGGCGCCCTCCAGACCGTTGGTGATCAGGACCGTCGCCGCGGGTTCGCTCCCGGCCGGGAACGCCGCGTAGCCCTTGATGGTTTCCCCCTCGGCATGCAGCGTGATGACCTCGACGTCAATGCCCATGGCCGGCGCCAGCGCGCGGATCAGCGAGTCGAACAGGCAGTGCGACTCGGCGTAGGCCTGCAGTCGCCGCGGCGTCCAGCCCGGCCACGACGCGACGAACAGGTAGGTCATGGCTTTGACCAGTTCGTCGATGACGACGGCGGCATCGACGTGGTCGGGGTTGCCGGCGATGAACGACGTAACCACTTGCCCGACGGTTTCCGGTGAGCGTTCGGCGAAGACATCGACCGCCGGCGCCAGCACGTCGCCGAGCCGAGCGACCAGGTCATCGTCGGCCGGTACGAGCAGCTCGCTTGGGGCGGGGCCACCCAACCGCTCCAGCGCGGGCGCGGCGATATCGAGGTGGTCGACGGCGAGTGCGCGCCAGTAGTCCGACCACGCTTCGTCGTCGAACGAACGACATTCCCGCAGCTGGATTGCAAAGAGCCGCTTGTCGATTCCACCCATGTTGGCGAACCGGTCGACGGTCAGCTCCGGTAGGAAATAGCCGACACCGAATCGCCGCGCGGCTTGTTCGGTTGTGCCTGTCAGCGCGCAGAGGCTGACGATCAGATTCTTGGCAACGCGTGACATGAGGGGCCTCCGGTCGGGGTGTGACAGTGCACCGATGGTAGACAGACATTTCCCGTTAATGCAATGATCTTTGCGTTACACTGGGGGCATGGAGGAACCGAATGAGGTCTCACGCCGCCCCGGTGGACGCTCCGCGCGCATCCGCACCGCAGTCCTCGAAGCGGCCCTCGGCCTACTGGAGACCGGTGTCACTTCATCGAGCCTCCCCGAGCTGGCAGCCCACGCCGGGGTGGCGCCGTCGTCGATCTATCGCCGTTGGGGCACCTGGGAAAACGTCGTCGCCGACGCCCTGCTGGCCAGCAGCGAAGCCGCGATTCCCGTCTCCGACACCGGCCACGTGCGCCAGGACCTGATCGAATTCGCCACATCGCTGGCGAAATACCTGGAATCGCCGCGCGGATACGCGTTGACCCGCGCGGCCAGCTCCGTCGGCGCGGACTCCCCGGGCGTCGCCGAGGCCCGGGGACGGTTCTGGGCCGAACGGTTTCAGGTCGCCGAGGCGATCATCACGCGCGGCATCGACCGCAACGAGCTGCCCGCGACCGCCGACGCGGCGCTCATCATCGAAACCATCATCGCGCCACTGCATTTCCGGCGTCTGGTCACTCACCACGACGTCGCGCACGGACTTGTCGCGCGGATCGACCTGGTGCTGAAAGGAGCACAGACCACATGATCGACGAAACCCAGGTACAGGCCATGCGACGACGGCATGCCGACGGCGCCACCATCGTCGAGGTGCGGTTGGACGATGACTGGCACCGATGGACGAATGACCAACTACCGCTTGGACTTCCACCGGTTCCCGAGTGGCGCGACGTGGCGTTGGACGGTCTGGCGACCGATCTGCGACTGCCATTCGCCCCCGTATCCTTCCGGGACTTCATGCTCTACGAACAACACGTCATCGACGCGTCACGCGCGATGGCACGCCGATACCTGCCTGGCCGCTACCGGGTGACGGCAGCGTATGAGCGCATCACCGGATCGACGTTCCCGATGTTCAAACCGAACCGGCTGTGGTTCGAGCAGCCGATCTACTACATGAGCAACGCACTGACGTTCATGCCCAGCGGAACCCCGGTCACCGCACCGGCTTACACCCGTGACCTCGACTATGAGCTCGAGCTCGGTTTCATCATCGGCCGCCCGCTACGCGACGCCACGCCGGCCGAAGCCGCCGCGGCGATCAGCGGCTACGTCGTCCTCAACGACCTGTCCGCTCGTGACGTCCAAATCGCCGAGATGCGTAGCGGTTTCGGACCGCAGAAAGCCAAACACTTCGCCAACTCCATGTCCGACACCGTGGTCGCGGCGACGTCGGACATCGACCCCGCTGCCCTGGACGCCGAAGTCAAGATCAATGGTGTCACCGTGACGCGAAGCTCCACGAGGGGCATGCGGTACTCACTCGGCGAAGCTCTGGCCCACGCCTCAAAGGGCGAACAGCTCTATCCAGGAGAGCTTTTCGGCACCGGCACGTTGCCGGGGTGCTCGGGCATCGAGTCCGACCATCTCCCCCAAGACGGCGACAGAATCGAGCTGACGATCCACGGCATCGGCGCCATCACCCACGAATTCCGGTGCGACGCCGAACGACACCACGCATGAACATCATCCAGGTGAATGACCAGGCGCACATGGTCACCGGCACCAACGTCAACTGGGCGCTGGTCACCGACGGTGACGCGGTGACGGTCATCGACAGCGGCTATCCCAACGACGGTGCCCTCCTGCTCGCATCCATCGAGCACATCGGACGCCGGGTCGAGGACGTCCAAGCCATTCTGCTCACCCACGCACACCTCGACCACGTCGGTGGCATTCCCGCCCTGCGTGCCCGCCACCACGTGCCGGTGCTGACCGGCGCCGAGGAGGCACGTCATGCACGACGCGAATACGTTGAGCAGATCACGCCACGTCACATGCTGCAGCAGTGCACTCGCCGCGCAGGCCGACGGTGGGTACGGCAGACGCTGTGCGCCGTCCTGCCGCACATGTCGATCACCATCGGCGACGTCGAGCCTGTACCTGCCGATGTGCCCCTCGACCTGCCCGGCGCCTTGGTACCGATCGCCACACCCGGCCACACCAGCGGACACACGGCGTGGCTGATGCCCGCCACGGGTGTGCTATTCACCGGCGACGCCCTCGTCACCGCGCACCCGCTGTCCACACTCGGTTCAGGCCCGCAGCTGCTGCCCGCGGTGTTCAACGAAGACGAGCCCACCATGCGCGCCAGCCTGTCTCACATCGCGCAATTGCCCGCCGACACAATCATTCCCGGCCACGGACCGCTCTGGCGCGGGCCCTTGCCTGAACTGGTCGAACAGGCTGTCGCCGCCGGCCAGACGAACTAACTATTCATAAACCCCCTCCACATACCACCGCCGCTGCCGGTAGCACAGCAGCAGCGCACGGCTCTCTCCCCCGCCGCCCCCGAGCAGCACCTGAGCCCGAGCCGTGCGGCCCTTCCCCCGCTCCGGATCCCACCAGCGTTCGTCGACCGGCCACGGCCCCGCCCACCACCGCAACGCCCCGCGATAACCCGAACCCGTCAGCCGCACCGGATCGGTGGAGAACATGCCCCGGTCCGTCACCCGAACCGAATCACCGCGTACGTCAACAAGTTCCACCGGGTCGTCCAGCAGGATCACCGGCGCCGGCTCCGGCAGCCGTCCCGGCCAAGGCTGGGTCGGATCACTGCGCGGCACCACCTCATCCCCCAGCGGGGTGAGCGTGATGCGCTCGGCCGGCCCCCGCCCACCACTGAGCACCGGCACCTGCACCGCCTCCGGCCCGAGCAGACCCTGGACCCGCACCAGAGCCCGTCGCGCGCGCATCCGGTCGTCATCTCCGGAAGATCCCCACAACGGCAACTGCAGCGCCGCGGCCGAGACCACCTCGACCGGATGCAGCCGCAACACCGTGATGGGCCCGGTGGGCCCAGCCCCGCCCAGCCCCCGTCGGGTCAGCCAACCGTCCAACTGCCACCGCACCCGGTCCGCGGTGGCGTCCTCGGTCAGCGGCTCGGCACACCGCCAAACTCGTTGCAGTTCCTCACCATTGGCGGTCACCGCATCGATGGCCAGCCGGGTGCACCCCACCCCGGCAGACTCCAAGCTGCGGTGCAACCGGCCCGCCAGCGAGCGCCCGGCGAACGCCGCCGCATCCACCCGGTCGATCGGCGGGTCGCAGTCCATCACGGCATCGAGGTCCGCCGGCGTCTCCGGCCCCGACGGGCGGCGCGCCGGTTCACCCCGCGAAAACCGGTGCGCGACCACGGCATCGGTACCGAACCGGGATGCCACATCCGCCCGGGACAGCGCAGCGAACTGCCCGATGGTTCGGATACCCATGCGCCACAACAAATCCGCCAGTTCTTCCCGCCCCTCGCCGGACAGGCTCGGTTCCGTCGCCAACTGCCGGATGGACAATTCAGCGAGAAATTGCGCATCCTCACCCGGCGCGAGGATGCATCCCGCCCGGGCCGCGAAGACCGCGGTAGGCAGCTGATCGGCAACCCCCACCTGACATTCGACCCCGGCCGCGCCCACCGCATCGACCAACCGCTCGGCCGCGGTCTGTTCCGACCCGAAATACCGGGCAGCTCCACGCACCGGCAACACCAGCAGCCCCGGTCGCAGCACCTCCGCGCGCGGCACGACCTCGTCCACCGCGGCCGTCACCCCCTCGAAATGACGGGCGTCCCGCGCCGGATCGGCTGTGGCGACGTGCAATTGAGGACAGCGGGCCTGAGCTTCCCTGCGCCGCAAACCCCTTCGCACCCCCGATGCCCGGGCCGACGCCGAGCAGGCCGCCACCCGGTTCGCCAGAGTGACCGCCACGGGCTCGGTCACCGGCAGCCCGGCCGCCACTGCTGCCGCCACCGCGGGCCAGTCCATGCACCAGATGGCCAGTACGCGGGACATCTCATCCACCCACTGCTCGGAGCGGGCGCATCGAGCGGCCGCGAGCCCGCGTGTCCAGCTGCACCCGGCCGATTCGTCCGCACCCCGGCACCGGGTCCCCGGCACCCGCGCCGACCACCTCATACCCGCGGACCCTGGCCTCCAACCGGGCCGTCGCCCCGGGCCAGTCGCCATCGGTGACCAGCAGAGTGCACTCACGCTGGCGGGCCCGGGACGCCACCACCCGCGCCCGGCCGGCCGGGACGGCTTTGCCGCCCAGGCCGAGCAGCACCAGGTCGAGCCCGTCCATGAGCACCGCGGCCACCTCGACCGGGTCCGGACCCGGATCCGGGATCAGCGCGATGCGTTCCAGGTCGGCCCCCATCTCCACCGCCGCCAGGAGCCCCACCTTGGGCTGACCGACGATGGCCGCATAACCACCGGATGCCGTCACCGCCGCCACCATCCGCAACGGCAGCGAGCGGGCCCCGGAGAGCACCGCGACCGTACCGCGGGGCAACACATCGGGCAGCAGCTCAGACTGCAGATCCGACGGTTCCAGCAAACTTTCAACCACCTTCGGGGCCGGCTCCGGCCGCCCCCGGTCCCGGCCACGCAATCCCGCCGGACCGGACATCTCGGCGATCTTGCGCCGGAGCTGTTCCAGCTGGTCAGCACGGTCAATCCGACCGTCCGCCAGGCTAGTCACAGCCGCCACAACAACACCTCCCACACCATCAGTCGCTATCGCTATTCGAATATTTGTTCGATACCGTGAGTAAACACCCACCCACCGACACGGTCAAGCCGCGGCCACCCCGTCCCGCCTCAACCCTTGCGATACCCATAAGGCGTCGATAGTCTCATTTGAGACTTTTGATCTATCTAGAGTCTCATTCGACCAACCGGCACCTTGCCCAACGGAAGCGAGCCACAGATGACGCGATCCATGCAACGACACCCCCACCCCGGGAAGGGAACGTCACCGCGTGCGACCAAGCTGCCACCCGGGCCGCGCGGGATCCCCGGACTCGGGATCGCGCCACAACTGGTTCGCGACATCTACGGCTATCTGCCATCGGTGGCACGCAAGTACGGTGACGTCGCACGACTACCGGTCCCCGGCCAGGACCTCATCCTCGTCAGCCATCCCGATCACGTCCATCACGTGATGACCCGCAATTCCAGCGGTTACGGCAAGGGCTCGATGAACATGGAGCTCATCGACGGCGACGACCACGCCCCGCTGCCGGTCGCCGACGGCGAGCAGTGGAAGCGCATGCGCAGGCTGCTGAGCCCGAAATTCACCGCCCGAAGCATGCAGGAACTCAGCGACAAGGTCGTCGTCGACATCATCCGCCATCTCGACGACACCTGGGATCCCGCAGCAGCATCCGGTCAACCGGTAGACCTAGAAGACAACCTGGCCACGATGGCGCTGTCCGTGCTGCTGCGCGGCGCCTGTTCCCAACCGGACCTCGATGACCACACCATCGAGCGACTGGCCGAGGAGATCCGCAGCTATGCGCTGTACGCCGGGTCGCGCATGGTCATGCACTCGATGCCGGCCGCGCTACCCAGGCCATTCACCAAGCGCGGCAAGGCTGCTCGCCACTATCTGGACGAATTCTCCGAGGCCGCCATCAACGAACGGGTCGCCAATCCCCGGCCCGACACCGACATGATCTCCCTGATTCTCGAGGCCCGGTTCGACGACGGGAGCCCGATGACTGTCACGCAACTGAAATCAGAACTGGGCGGCCTGATCTTCGGCGGCTTCGAAACCACCTCGTCGGCCTTGGCCTGGACGTTCACCCTGCTGGCCCAACACCCGGATGTCGAAGCGCGTGCACGCGCCGAAGTCGACGTCCTCGGCCTCCTGGGCCGCAAACCCGGCTACGCCGACCTGGCCCAATTACCTTTTGTCCGGGCTTGTTTCGATGAATCGATGCGCATCCAGGGCGGACCCATGTACCTGCGGGAAGCTCTCGCAGAGGACGAAATCGGCGGATACCGGATTCCCAAGGGCGCCACGGTGATCGTGTCGCCGACCGTGCTGCACAACGATCCCCGATTCTGGAATGCACCTCAGCGATTCCACCCGGACCGTTTCCTCACCGACAACATCGACAAGAACGCGTTCATCCCGTTCAACATCGGGCAACGCAAATGCCTCGGCTACCAGATGGCATACATGGAAGCGATATTCACCATTGCACTGGTTCTGGCGCGGTACCGGCTGCACCTGCCCGCCGGGTTCGAACTACGCCCCGCGTTCCGCGTCTCGACCGGCATCAAAGGCGGCGTCGCCGCGAAGATCACTGACCGCTGACCACACAGACAAGGACTCACCGAGCATGTTCCATCACCCCCGCGTGCCCACCGAAATGGTGGCCGATCAAACCGCATCGTTGCTCTTCCTCGCGTTCACCGCGCTGTCATTCCTGGGCGTACTAGCCTGGGCCACAAGGCATTTCCTTCGTACACAGGACAGGCTGCCCCTCATCTTGATGATCGGCGGCGCACTCTGCGGATTCCTGGAGCCATCCGGCGACCTTCTCGGCGCGACCTTCTACCCGCGGAACACGCCGCTGCTGGTGTTCGAAGCATTCGGACGACAAGTTCCGCTCTTCGTGTTCGTCGGGGAATCGATGTTCTTCGCCTCCGCGGTCTACATCGCCTATCGGTTCCTGCGCAGCGGCATGCCCACCCGCAAACTGCTCACCATCATCGTGGCCTTCAGCGCGTTCGACGCCGCGATGGAGATGACATGCATCCACTTCCATGTCATGACCTACTACGGCAACAACCCGCTGCTGGTCCTGGGACTGCCGTTGTACGTCATCGTGCAGAACGGTGCACTCGCGGTGGTCGGCGGCTGGACCATCCTGGTCCTCGAGCCGAAACTCCGAGGCCGCCGAGCCTGGTGGCTGGCCCCGATCGTCCCCATCAGCTTCGGCCTGCAGGCGGTCGTCGCCACCTGGCCCATGTACCTCGGATTGAACAGTGACTTCTCGCGGCCCACCATGCTTGCGCTCGGCTTGGTATCGACCGCGTTGAACCTGGCGCTGCCGATGTGGTGTATCTATTCGCCACAAGCAACGGCCGCACGACGATCCGCCCCGGCACAAATCGATCTCGGCGAAAGGCTGCCGTACGTGAGCTGACCCCCGATGAAGCACCTAGGGTGGTCAGATCATGACGACGTCGCAGCCGAGCACGACGGAGCTGGCCGCCCAAGGCCAGCTTTTCGTCGAGCTGCTCGCCACCGAAGACGACGCCGTCGACGCACGCGTCCTGGATGCCGCGGCCGAACTGATCGGCGAGTACGGCGAGCAGGTCGTGACCATGACCGACATCGGCGAGCGCTCCGGCGTGGGACGCGCCACCATTTTTCGGAGGTTCGGTTCGAAACAGACCGTCATCGACCGCATGTTGCAGCGTGAGCTCCGCAAGTTCGTCGTCGACCTGATCAACGCCTCCGCGGAGTGTGAAACACGCTCCGATGTCCTCACCGAACTGCTCGTCCAGGCCGTGTCATTCGCCCGCACCAATCCGGTCGTCCGGCACCTCGTCGCCAGTGAACCCGAAAGGCTCGTGCAATTCGCCCGGTCGGAAGAGTCTGCGTCGATGCTGATCGCGCGTGCGCTGATCCTGGGCCTGGTCAAACGCTTCGAAGCCCCGTCAGCCGCAGCCAACGACATGGAACACGTGGCCGATGTCGTCGCACACCTCGCGATCGGTTACGCCCTCGTACCGAATTCCAGCATCGACCTGACCGACGAGGACCACCTGCGCCGGATCATCCGCGCGATCCTGTCCGGGCTCTGATGCGCTGAACAGCGCTCCTGAGCCGATGAAGCGGTACGCTCGAATCTGGAACCGATCAGAAGTTCGCGTCAGTTGAAGGGACACACCGACATGCGATCAACCCGTCTGGTACACCGGATCGCCGCCGCTGCCGGTGGCACCGCCCTCATCGCGATGATCGGCCTCACCGCCGGCTGCGGTGAACAGAAGAAGGCCCCCGAGCCGTCGTCGACGACCACCACGACCACGTCCACGACCACATCGGCGGTCACCCCGACCGAGAAGTCGCTCAGCCCGAACGGCGGCAACCTCTTCACCCCGTCGGTCACCGCCAACCCGGCGCCCACCGCCACCCCGGGCACCCACCGCAACTGACACCCGACCCCGGTAATCCAAGGGCTCAACAGAATCCGGGTTGGCGCTACCGTTGCTACATGCCACCGCCGACTCGGACACCGTCAAAGCGATGGCTGCTGGTCCTGGCCCTGGTCGCCACCCTGACCCTGGTCTTCAACCTGCCCATCCCGAGTCGGCAAACAGACCAACCGTCAGATGCCATCGACGGCCCCTTCGCGTCATTGCTGGCCGCCTCGACCGATCTCGGACTCGCCCATCCGCAACGCGTCCAGCTGACCGCCGCCCTCGACGACGACTACCGGCCGGATGCGCTGATCAACTGGGCTGAGCTGCAACGGCTTTCGGTGCGCTGGCGGCCGGGCGACAACTGGGCCGTCGTCGAAGGCGATCCCGATCGCATGAGCGCCGCATTCGGCGTCGAGGTGCACGATTACCGAAGTCGACGGGGGCAGGAGTTCTACGCCGCACCGCAACAGCCCCGGATCCCCACCGAGTTGCACGGCACCGTCAGCGAATTGGGCCGGATCCTCAGCTACACCCCGCACCACAATTCCGCACCGCCGGACCCACCACTGGGCGTCCCGGAACGCGGTCTGACCCCGAGCCACCTGCTCAGCGCCTATCACGCCGACAAGTTGGCCGCCGCCGGCTACACCGGCAAGGGCACCACGGTGGTGGTCTTCGCTTTCAACGGCTACGACCAGGCCGACCTGGACCAGTTCTCCACCACCTTCGGCCTGCCCAAATTCACCCCGACCCTCGTCGGCGGGCAGCCCGGCGACGAGCGGGGCGAGACCACCATGGACCTCGAAGTGATCCATGCCATCGCCCCCGACGCCCGGCTGGTCGTGGTCAACGCGCGCCCCACGGTCACCGGCGACGGCGCGTATCTCAAGATCGGCGAGATGTTCGAGAAAACCGACCGTGATTTCCCCGGCGCGATCTGGAGCCTGTCGATCGGCTGGGGCTGCGACAAATTGACCACCGCAGCAGACCTCGCGCCCGTCCGGTCCGCGTTGGCCGCCGCGGAAGCGCACGGCACCACAGCTTTTGACGCCAGCGGCGACCTGGCCGGACTGGAATGCAAGGGCGGCGACGACTGGGATTCCCCGCCCGGCCCGGCCGACATCGGACTCGATTCGGTGGCGTCGCTGCCCGAGATGACCAACGTCGGCGGCAGCACCCTGTCCACCGATGCCGACGGCAGGTGGGTGGACGAACAGGCCTGGTTCAATGTCCCGCTCTCCCAGGGCACCGGCGGCGGGGTTTCCGCTCTGTTCGACCAGCCACGCTGGCAGGATGCCGCGGCCACCCAGGTCGACCCGAAACGCAGTGCCGGGAAGCGCATGACACCGGATATCTCGGCGGTCGCCGATCCCTACACCGGCGTGCGGATCGTGGTGGACAAAGAGATCGTCGTCGGTGGCGGCACCTCGCAGTCCGCACCGATCTGGGCCGGACTGACCGCCGTCATGACGCAGTACCTCACCGCCAACGGCGGGCGCCCCATCGGTGCGCTGAACCCCCTGCTGTACCGCATCGCCACCGGTGCCCCACGACCGGCATTCCGCGATATCACCCTGGGCGGCAACGCCATCGACACCGCAGGCCCGGGCTACGACCTGGTCAGCGGCCTCGGTACCCCGAACCTGGAGAACCTGGCGGAAAACCTGTTGTTGCTGCAGAAGGTGACGCAATGAGCACCCAGCTCGAAGACCGACCGATGATGGAGTGCGAGGTCTGCCAGCTGGACGTGCCGGCCGGCGAGTACTGCGGGCTGTGCGGCGCACCGTTGAGCCAACACAGCCACGACGGACCGCATTGGTTGCGGGCGCGGTCGTTCAGCGCCGCGCCGGGCCAGCACCTGCTCCGCCTGTCGATCACCAGCTCGCTGTTCCCGCACCTGTCCCCGCGGTCGCGGACGTCGTTCATGCTCGGGCTCATCGCCCTGGTGCTCGCTTTGGTCGCCACCGCGATGCTCCGCCTGCCCGGCGCGCTGGTCGCGGTCGCCGTCCTCGGGCTGCCCGTGATCTTCGGAATCTATCTCCGGGAATCCGAATTCAACCGGGACGCACCCCGCGGCAATCTGTGGATGACCGCCGGCCTCGCCGTCGCCCTGGGCGTCGGGTGGGCACTGCTCACCGGAGCGGTGGCCGCCCGGTCCTATGGCATCCCCCTCGGTGCGGGTATCGCGGCGGCCCGCATGCTGCGCACCGGCCTCGGTGCCACGCTCGGTGGCCTGATCCTGATGCAGGTGCCCGCGCTGGTGATCCGCCTGGTCCGGCCAGGCCATCGAGAAGCTCTGCACGGCTACGCCATTGGGGCCCACGCCGCCATCTATTTCACCGCGGCCGCAACCCTGACCCGACTGGCCCCGCAGTTCGGCACCGGCATGGTCAACCGCGATCGCCCGCTGCAGGGCCTGTTGGTCGAAGCCGGCATCCGCGGCCTGTCCACCCCCATCATCGCCGCCACCGTCGGCGGCCTGATCGGTGCGGCGCTGTGGTTCATCCGGCCACCGAACAAGGCACACCAACATCGCGGTTACGTGCGGCTGACGCTGACCCTGATCGCGGTGATCGTCGCCGTGGTCTATGCCTTGCTCGGCCTGATCGATGTGGTCCAGCTGCCTCAGTTGGTCCAGCTGGCAATGTATTTCGCGCTCACCCTGGTGGCGCTGCTGGCGTTGCGCGTCGGACTGCACCTGGCGCTCCTGCACGAGGCCCACGACGACTACAACATGGACGAGCCGCTGCTGTGCACCCAGTGCGGCCACGTGGTGCCCGACGCGCCGTTCTGCGCGGCCTGCGGCGCCGCCACCCGGGCTTCGTCACGGGCCTCGCGGCACGGCCAGCGCGCCGACCGGCCGGCACCCGCCGACACCATGACGGTGGGGCTCCTGCCCGGCTACTCGCTGCATGCCTCCGCCTATTCGGCAGCGCCGACCCGAACCACGAAACGCGTTCAGGTGACACTGATCTTCGTCCTGGCCGCCGTGGTGATGGCCGCGCTCCTGGTCGGGGTGTCCGGACTCCTGGAGAAACCAGCCGTGCGGTACGTGTGCCCGCCGGAATGCGGCCATCCGCCCATGGGCCAACCGGTGACCATCAACCCCCGGTTCACCGCACCCGACGGCTCGTTCAGCGTCGCCTACCCGGCGACCGGATCGGCGTACGACGTCACCAAGGACGACCACGGCGTGCTGGCCAAACTACTCGCCGGCGACGGCGGGATGCTGCAGTTGTTCAGCCGGCCTGCGGCCGGACGTCAGCCGAAAGACATTGCGGCCGAACTGGTCACGTCGACCTACCCGGACGCCAAGACCGCGTACGAGATCCCGAACGCCATGGTGGGCTACCAGTCGGGCTACGGCATCGTCGCCGACTGGTATCCGCAGGGCGCGAGCCGCCAATTCGCCCGAATGCGGCTGCTGGTGCTCGTCGCCGTCAAGAACGACCTGGCACTGATCGCCGCGGCCTCGGGTCCGTACCACCGCTTCGGGCCGGAATTCGGGTCCGGAAAGCCGTCCGCCGTCGGTCTGCAACTGGCCCTCGACATGGGCCAGTACGTCAACAGCTTCAGCTGGCGGGGCGACCCGCCGCGGTGAGCGTCGACGGTTCATCGGTCGAGTGGCGCCGGCCCACATGGGCTTCTGCGCGCATCCGCTCGACCATGTGCGGGTAGTGCAGCTCGAACGCCGGGCGCTCCGAACGGATCCGGGGCAGCTCGGTGAAGTTGTGCCGCGGCGGCGGGCAGCTGGTCGCCCACTCCAGGGAATTGCCGTAACCCCACGGGTCGTCGACCAACACCGGTTCGCCGTAGCGCCAGCTCTTGAAGACGTTCCACACGAAGGGCAGCGTGGATACGCCGAGGATGAACGCCCCGATCGACGAAACGATATTGAGCGTGGTGAAGCCGTCGGTCGGCAGGTAGTCGGCGTAACGACGCGGCATACCGGTATTGCCCAGCCAGTGCTGCACCAGGAACGTGGTGTGGAAGCCGATGAAGGTCAGCCAGAAGTGCAGCTTGCCCAGCCGCTCGTCGAGCAGACGGCCCGTCATCTTCGGGAACCAGAAGTAGATGCCCGCGTAGGTGGCAAACACGATGGTGCCGAACAGCACGTAATGGAAATGCGCCACAACGAAATACGACTCGGTGACGTGGAAGTCCAGCGGCGGGCTGGCCAGCAGCACGCCCGACAGACCACCGAGCAGGAAAGTCACCAGGAAACCCGCGGTGAACAACATCGGCGTCTCGAAGGTGAGCTGGCCCTTCCACATGGTGCCGATCCAGTTGAAGAACTTGATACCGGTCGGCACCGCGATCAGGAACGTCATGAAGGAGAAGAACGGCAACAGCACCGCACCGGTGGCGTACATGTGATGCGCCCAGACACCCATGGAAAGTGCTGCGATGCTCATGGTGGCGTAGACCAACGTCGTATAGCCGAAGATCGGCTTGCGGGAGAACACCGGGACGATCTCGCTGACGATGCCGAAGAACGGCAACGCGATGACGTACACCTCGGGATGCCCGAAGAACCAGAACAGGTGCTGATAGAGCATCATTCCGCCGTTGGCGGGGTCGTAGATGTGCGCGCCCAGGTGGCGGTCGGCGGCCAGGCCGAGCAGCGCGGCGGTCAGCAGCGGGAAGATCATCAGCACCAAGATCGAAGTGATGAAGATGTTCCAGGTGAAGATCGGCATGCGGAACATGGTCATGCCCGGGCAGCGCAGGCAGACCACGGTGGTGACCATGTTGACGGCACCGAGGATGGTGCCGAGACCACCGATCGCCAGGCCGACGATCCACAGATCGGCGCCGGCGCCCGGTGAGTGGATCGCATCCGACAGCGGGGTGTATGCGGTCCAGCCGAAGTCAGCGGCGCCCGTGGGAGTGATGAATCCGGAGAGCGCGATCAAGGCCCCGCATACGAACAGCCAGAAAGACAGTGCATTCAGGCGCGGGAAAGCGACGTCCGGCGCGCCGATCTGCAGCGGGAGCACCAGGTTGGCGAAGCCGAACACGATCGGCGTCGCGTAGAACAGCAACATCGCCGTGCCGTGCATGGTGAACAGCTGGTTGTACTGCTCGTTGGACAAAAACTGCAGTCCGGGCAGCGCCAGTTCCGCGCGGATGAACAGCGCCATCAGGCCGCCGATGAAGAAGAAGATGAAACAGACGACGCAATACATGATGCCGATCATCTTGTGATCGGTGGTCGTCACCAGCTTGTAGATCAGGTTGCCTGTGGGTCCCAGACGTTCCGGGAATGGCCGGCGCGCCTGAAGTTGTGCGACCGGAGGCGCTTCGGCCGTCATGAGAGCCCACCAGCAACCGGACTACCGCTGCGACCTCGACCACTATCCCATCGCACCACCACAACCACCCTTTCTGAATCGCGCTACCGAGAACGCTATTGAGCGATTGGGCAGTCGGGGCAGGGTCAAAAGTCCCAACACGAGTCAGATCAGAAGTTGTGATGCACTCCGGGCAGCGCCGTTTGCGGCGGCGGCGCCAACACCGAGGGCGTAAACGAATTCGGTCCCGACGGGTCGATCGACTTCTGGGTCGGCGACACGGAGACGGGCGACGTGGTGGTGGTGGTCGTCGTCGTCGACGTGGTGTTGCCCGGCGGGGATTGGTTGCCGCCGCAAGCGGTGGTGAGAACGCCTAGCGCGACAACCGCGACGGCCTTGGGCGCGTAGCGTCGAAATCCGCTTGCCGGACAAGCAAATTCAGCAATTTGACCCATCGGAACACCTCGACCTCCCGCGTTGCCCGCAGTGCCATCGGCACGGACACCAAGCAATGCCTCTTCATGGTTCCGCCAACGAGAACGACACTGAAAGGGAAGAAGGTCATCAACCCGATAGAGCTAAGACCTCACTCCCACTCGATGGTGCCCGGCGGCTTGCTGGTGATGTCCAGCACCACGCGGTTGACCTCGGGTACCTCGTTGGTGATCCGGGTCGAAATGCGTTCCAGCACTTCGTAAGGCACGCGAGTCCAGTCGGCGGTCATGGCGTCCTCGCTGGACACCGGACGCAGCACGATCGGATGTCCGTAGGTGCGTCCGTCACCCTGCACGCCGACCGAGCGCACGTCGGCGAGCAGCACCACCGGGCACTGCCAGATGCTCTGGTCCTGGCCGGCCGCGGTCAGCTCCTCGCGCGCGATCGAGTCGGCGCGGCGCAGCGTATCGAGCCGGGGACCCGTCACCTCGCCGACGATCCGGATACCCAGACCGGGCCCCGGGAAGGGTTGGCGCCCAACGATTTCCTCGGGCAGGCCGAGCTCGCGGCCGACAGCACGCACCTCGTCCTTGAACAGCAGCCGCAGCGGCTCGACCAGTTTGAACTTCAGATCCTCGGGCAGTCCGCCGACGTTGTGGTGGCTCTTGATGTTGGCGGTACCGGTGCCGCCGCCGGATTCGACGACGTCGGGGTACAGCGTGCCCTGCACGAGGTACTCGATCTCGGATTCGCTGCTGCCGAGGGCGCCGCGCACCGCGCCCTCGAAAGCGCGGATGAACTCGCGGCCGATGATCTTGCGCTTGCCTTCGGGGTTGGTCACCCCGGACAGCGCGTCGAGGAAGCGGTCGGCCTCGTCGATGGTCACGAGCTTGGCGCCGGTGGCGGCGACGAAGTCGCGTTCCACCTGCTCGCGCTCGCCCGCCCGCAGCAGGCCGTGGTCGACGAACACACAGGTGAGCCGGTCACCGATGGCCCGCTGAACCAGCGCGGCGGCCACCGCCGAGTCGACGCCACCGGACAGGCCGCAGATGGCCTGGCCGTCGCCGATCTGCTCACGCACCTGCTCGACCAACTGGTCGGCGATGTTCGCGGCAGTCCAGGTCGCGCCGATACCGGCGAAATCGTGCAGGAAGCGGCTGAGCACCTGCTGCCCATGCGGCGAGTGCAGCACCTCTGGGTGGTACTGGACGCCGGCCAGCTTGCGGGCCCGGTCCTCGAAAGCCGCGACGGGAGCGCCGGGGCTGCTGGCCACGACGTCGAATCCGGCGGGCGCCGCGGTGACCGCGTCACCGTGGCTCATCCACACCGGCTGCGACGCGGGCAGTCCCGAATGCAGTTCTCCGCCGGCGACTTTCAGCTCGGTCCGGCCATACTCACTGGTGCCGGTGTGCGCGACCGTCCCGCCGAGTACCTGCGCCATGGCCTGAAATCCGTAGCAGATACCGAACACCGGTACGCCGAGATCGAAGATCGCCGCGTCCAGTTGCGGAGCGCCTTCGTCGTAGACGCTGGACGGCCCACCGGACAGCACGATGGCCTGCGGGTTCTTGGCCTTGATGTCCTCGACCGTCGCGGTGTGCGGCAGCACCTCGGAGAACACCCGAGCCTCGCGGACCCGGCGAGCGATCAGCTGCGCGTACTGCGCACCGAAGTCGATGACCAGAACGGGCTGTGAAGCTGGTGTTTGCACCCGCCCAGTCTAGTGGTGGGCAGCCGGAGGCTCTGCCAACCGCTCGACGGCCGCGCCCACGGCGGTGCGGACCTCGTCGTCGGTCATCGCACCGAGTCCCAGTGCCGACCGCAGAAATGGTCCGAGCAGTCGCCAACCAAGCTGCAGCGCAATGATGTTGCCCACCGCGAGCCGGGCCTGGTTCTCGTCGGCGTACCGGGGCAGGAAGTCGTCGAGCAGGCGCGTCATGTTGGGAAACGTGGTCTGCAGCTCCCCCACCGGGTAGCCGTCGAGAGCGGCCCGGGCGATCACGCGCAGCTGCTGATCAAGCGCCGCGTCGATCACCTCAGCCGGCGCGTCCGCCTCGATCAATTCTTTGAGCCGCTGCCCCAGATGGTCCAGCACCGCGCCGACCAGCTTGTCCTTCGAGCCGAGGTGCCGGAAGACCAGACCATGGTTGACGTTGGATTTCGCGGCGATGTCCCGGATCGACGTGGCCGCGGGTCCGCGCGCGGCGAACAGCTCCGATGCCGCCTCGAGGATGGCGGCGACGACCTCGTCCCGGCCCACTGGCACGCCTGTAGTCATATGGCTACACTAGTCCTCATGCACCGTAGTCAACTGACTACGGTGCGCATCTTCCGAAAGGCTTCCCATGAACATCACCAAACTGACCAGCAAGATCGGCGCCGTCGTCGACGGTGTGCGGCTGAGTGGTGAGCTGTCCCCCGAGACCGTCGCCGAGATCCGTGCCGCGCTGCTGGAACACAAGGTGATCTTCTTCCGCGGCCAGGACCACCTCGACGACGCACAGCAGCAGGCCTTCGGGGAACTGATGGGTGATCTGGTCGGCCATCACTCGATGAAGCGCGCCGGCGCACCGAAGATCACGCCCATCGATTCCGAATACGGCAAGGCCAACCGCTGGCACACCGACGTCACCTTCATGCCCGACTACCCGTCTGCCTCGGTCCTGCGGGCCGTCACGCTGCCGACCTACGGCGGTTCGACCCTCTGGGCGTCCACCGTCGCGGCCTACGACGGACTGCCCGCGCCGCTCAAGGCGCTCGTGGAGAACCTGCGGGCCGTGCACTCCAACCGGTTCGACTACATCAAGGACGTCACCGTGGATACGGCCGACCTGACCGACGAACAAAAGGGCTACCAGGCCGAGTTCCAGAAGCCCGACTTCCGAACCGAGCACCCCGTGGTGCGCGTGCACCCGGAGACCGGCGAGCGCGCCCTGGTGGCCGGCCAGTTCGTGCGCGGCTTCGTCGGCCTGGACAGCTACGAGTCAGCCGCCCTACTGGAGCTGCTGCAGCGCCGAATCACCTTGACCGAGAACACCGTTCGCTGGGATTGGCAGCCGGGCGACGTGGCGATGTGGGACAACCGGGCCACCCAGCACCGCGCCGTCGACGACTACGACGGCCAGCACCGGCTGATGCACCGCGTCACACTGACCGGTGACGTCCCGGTCGACGTGCACGGAACACCGAGCCGCGTCATCAGCGCGGCGTAGCGTCAACGAATAACCGGCGCGAAAAACGGGAAAGGACACAGCAGCACCACTCCCCGACCGAAAGAGCAACCATGCTGGGTCTCCCCGACGCCGTGCACGCCTGCCTGTTCGACCTCGACGGTGTCCTGACCGACACCGCGAGCGTGCACAAGAAGGCGTGGAAGGCGATGTTCGATGACTACCTGCGGCAACGCGCCGCACGCAACGACGAACAGTTCGTCCCCTTCGACAGCCACGACGATTACCTGCAGTACGTGGATGGGAAGCGGCGGGAGGACGGCGTCCGGTCGTTCCTGCGGAGCCGCGGTATCGACCTGCCCGACGGCGACCCAGATGATCCGCCGGACGCCGAGACGGTCGCCGGCCTGGGGAACCGCAAGAACGACATGTTCCAGAAAGTGCTGCACGACGAGGGTGTCGAGGCGTTCAGCGGGTCCCGGCGATATCTGGAGGCGGTTACCGCGGCGGGACTCGGCGTCGCGGTGGTTTCATCGAGCGCCAACACCCGTCAGGTACTCGATGCCACCCGGCTGGCTCCGTTCGTCCAGCAGCGCGTCGACGGACTGACCCTGCGGGACGAGCACATCGCGGGTAAACCGGCGCCGGACTCGTACCTGCGGGCGGCGCAGCTGCTGGGCGTGGAACCGGGAGCGGCCGCTGTCTTCGAAGACGCGTTGGCCGGCGTCGAAGCGGGACGGAACGGCCGGTTCGGATATGTCGTCGGCGTGGACCGGGCCGGGCAGGCCGCCCAACTGCGCGACAGTGGCGCCGACGTCGTGGTCACCGACCTGGCCGACCTGCTGTAGGCGACCATGATCGCCCAAGACACCTTTCCTGTCGAGCCATGGCAGGTCCGGGAAACTCAGCTGGATCTCGATCTGTTGGCGCAGTCGGAGTCCGTGTTCGCCTTATCCAACGGACACATCGGCCTACGCGGAAATCTGGACGAAGGGGAACCGCACGGCCTGCCCGGCACCTATCTCAATTCGTTCTACGAGACCCGGCCGCTGCCCTACGCCGAGAGCGGATTCGGTTACCCGCAGGGCGGCGAGACCATCGTCGACATCACCAACGGCAAGATCGTGCGCCTGCTCGTCGACGACGAGCCGTTCGATGTCCGGTACGGCGAACTCCTCGACCACGAACGAACACTCGATCTGCGCGCCGGAACGCTCTCCCGTACGGTCCACTGGCGCTCCCCCGCCGGAAAGCAGGTGCAGGTCAAGTCGGTCCGGCTGGTCTCGCTGGCCCAGCGCAGCGTCGCGGCCATCGAGTACGTCGTCGAGGCCATCGACGAGTTCTCCCGCGTCACAGTGCAATCGGAGCTGGTCGCCAACGAGGACCAACCGCAAACGGCGTCGGATCCACGCGTCGCGGCAGCCCTTGCCAATCCACTGCAGCCGATACACCACGAACACAACCACCATGGCGGCCTGCTGATCCACCAGACAAAGCGCAGTGGCCTGATGATGGCCGCCGCGATGGAACACGAGATCGAGGTCCCGGGACGCGTCGAGGTGGCCACCGACTCGCGCCCAGATCTGGCTCGCACCACCGTGATCTGTGGGCTGCGACCGGGACAACAACTGCGCATCGTCAAGTACCTGGCCTACGGCTGGTCGAGTCTGCGGTCGCGACCCGCGCTGCGCGACCAGGTCGCCGGCGCGCTGGCCGGCGCTCACTACAGCGGGTGGCAGGGTCTGCTGGACCTGCAGCGCACCTATCTCGACGAATTCTGGGACAGTGCCGATGTCGAGGTCGACGGCGACCCTGACTGCCAGCAGGCCGTGCGGTTCGGGCTGTTCCACGTGCTGCAGGCCAGTGCCCGCGCGGAATGCCGCGGCATCGGAGGCAAGGGACTTACCGGGACCGGCTATGACGGTCACGCTTTCTGGGACACCGAAGGTTTCGTGCTCCCGGTACTCACCTACACGAAACCGCATGCCGTCGCCGACGCCCTGCGGTGGCGCGCGTCGACACTGGAAATGGCGAAAAGCCGTGCGGCAGAACTCGGTTTGCGCGGCGCCAGCTTCCCCTGGCGCACCATCTCCGGCCCCGAGTGCTCGGCCTACTGGCCGGCCGGCACCGCGGCGTGGCACGTCAACGCCGACATCGCGATGGCGTTCGAGCGCTACCGCAACGCCACCGGAGACGAATCCCTGGAACTCGACTGCGGACTGTCGGTGCTGGTGGAGACCGCTCGGCTGTGGATCTCACTGGGACACCATGACCGGCACGGGGTTTGGCATCTCGACGGCGTCACCGGACCCGACGAATACACCGCGATGGTGCGCGACAACGTCTTCACCAATCTGATGGCGGCACACAACCTGCGGGCCGCCGCCGACGCGTGCTCGAGGCACCCGGACAACGCCTATGCCATGGGCGTGACCACCGAGGAGACTGCCGCCTGGCGCGATGCCGCGGCCGCCGCGCACATCCCGTACGACGACGAACTGGAAGTGCATCCGCAGTGCGAAGGCTTCACCACCTTCGCGGAATGGGAATTCTCGCCCGACACCGCATATCCGCTTTTCCTGCACAACCCGTACGTCCGGCTGTACCCGGCGCAAGTGATCAAGCAGGCCGACCTGGTGCTGGCCATGCAGTGGCAGAACCACGCGTTCACCGCCAAGCAGAAGGCACACAACGTCGACTACTACGAGCGGCGCACCGTTCGGGATTCGTCGCTGTCGGCATGCAGCCAGGCAGTGATGTGCGCCGAGGTCGGTCACCTCGAACTGGCGCATGACTATGCCTATGAGGCCGCCCTGATCGACTTACGCGATCTGCACCACAACACTCGCGACGGGCTGCACATGGCGTCCCTGGCCGGCGCCTGGATCGCTCTGGTCGCCGGTTTCGGTGGTCTGCGCGACGACGAAGGCGTGCTCGCGCTCGACCCTCATCTTCCCGACAGCCTGTCTCGACTCCGGTTCCGGTTGCGGTGGCGAGAGTTTCGGCTCACCGTCGACGCCACACACGATGAGGTGACCTACACCCTGCGCGACGGTCCCGACTCGACCCTGAGCATCCGGCATGCCGGATCGGACCTCAGCCTGAGCACCCGCGAGCCGACCGTCGTCGACGTGCCGCCACGAAAGTCCCTGCTACCCCCGCCGCCGCAGCCGCCGGGCCGGGCGCCCACGCACCGGCGATTCAGACCGGGGTGATAGGCAGTCGGCGCAGCGCGCCGGGCGCGTCGGCCGGCACGACGGGACGGTCCGGTGCCACCGGCTCGATCCGCCGGTACGGCTCGCCCTGGGCCGGCCGCGCGTCGTCCTGGCCCTTATTCGGCCACAGCGACGCCGCGCGCTCGGCCTGCGCCGCGATCGAAAGCGACGGATTCACACCGAGATTCGCCGAGATCGCGGCACCGTCGGTGACGAACAGCGTCGGGTAGTTGTAGACGCGGTGGTACGGGTCGATGACGCCCGTCGCCTGGCTGTCACCGATCGCCGCGCCACCCAGGAAGTGCGCGGTCAGCGGGATGTTGAACAGCTCGCCCCAGGTGCCGCCGGCGATGCCGCCGACCTTTTCGGCCATGCGCCGGGTCGCGTCGTTGCCGACCGGGATCCAGGTCGGGTTGGGCTCGCCGTGGCCTTGCTTCGACGACATGATCCGGATGCCACCGGGCCCACGCTTGGTGAAGGTGGTGATCGAGTTGTCCAGGTGTTGCATCACCAGCGCGATGACGGTGCGCTCGCTCCACCGCTGCGGGTTGAGCAGCCGGATCAATTCACGCGGATCCTCACCGGCCTGGTTCAGGAACTGCTTCCACCGCGGCACGTCGGTGCCCTGCGGGCCGGCGCCGTCGGTCATGAGCGTCTGCAGCATGCCCATCGCGTTGGAGCCCTTGCCGTACCGCACCGGCTCGATGTGGGTGTCGGGCGTCGGGTGGATGGACGACGTGATGGCCACACCGTGCGTCAGGTCCATGTCGGTGGGCACCTCGCGGGTCTGTGCACCCACGATGGACTCGGAGTTGGTGCGGGTCAGCACACCGAGCTTGTCCGAGAGCTTGGTCAGGCGTCCGGTGTCGCGCACCTTGAACAACAGCTTCTGGGTGTTGTACGTACCGGCCGCCACGATCAGGTACTTGGCGGTGAAGGTGCGCTTGCCGCGCCGGATCCGGCCGTTGGTGCGTCGGGTCGACACCTCCCACAGCCCGTCGGCGCGCTGCTCGAAACTGGACACCGTGGTCAACGGATGTACCTGTGCCCCAGCCTTTTCCGCCAGGCCGAGGTAGTTCTTCACCAAGGTGTTCTTGGCACCGTGCCGGCAGCCGGTCATGCACTCGCCGCACTCGATGCAACCGGTGCGGGCCGGGCCCGCCCCGCCGAAGTAGGGGTCCGGCACCGTCTTGCCCGGGGTCTTCTCGCCGTCGGGCCCGAAGAACACGCCGACGGGTGTCGCCACGAAGGTGTCGGCGCAGCCCATGTCCTCGGCGACCTCTTTGATGATCTTGTCCGCGTCCGTGAAGGTCGGGTTCTTCACCACGCCGAGCATGCGCTGAGCCTGCTCGTAGTGCGGCATCAGCTCGGCGCGCCAGTCGGTGATGTCCTTCCACTGCGGGTCGTTGAAGAACGGGTCCGGCGGGATGTAGAGGGTGTTGGCATAGTTCAACGAACCGCCACCGACGCCCGCGCCGGCCAGGATCATCACGTTGCGCAGCAGGTGAATCCGCTGGATGCCGTACATGCCGAGCTTGGGCGCCCACAAGAACTTTCGCAGGTCCCACGAAGTCTTGGCGAAATCGGCGTCGGAATACCGGGGGCCGGCTTCCAAAACGCCGACGCGGTAACCCTTCTCAGTGAGTCGGAGGGCACTGACGCTGCCTCCGAAACCCGAACCGATGATCAAGACGTCGTAGTCAGGCTCCATGGCAAAAGTATGGACCTACCGCTCGGTAACCAGCTACCAAGGTATGCCTAACTCGCTACCGCCGGTACTAGCTACCGACGGTGAGTCCGACCTTCTGGAACTCCTTGAGGTCGCAATACCCGGCCTTGGCCATCGAGCGGCGCAGACCACCGACCAGGTTGACCGAACCGAACGGGTCATCGGAGGGGCCGTTGAGCACGTGGTCCAGCGACGGACGCTCGCCGAGCGCGACCCGCAGCAGGGCGCCACGCGGCAGCGACGGGTGCGCGGCGGCGGCCGGCCAGAACCAGCCGTCACCGGCCGCCTCGGCGGCAGCGGCCAACGGGGTACCCAGCAGAACGGCGTCGGCGCCACAGGCGATGGCCTTGGCCAGGTCGCCCGAGGTGTGGATGTCGCCGTCGGCCAGCACGTGCACGTAGCGGCCGCCGGTCTCGTCGAGGTACTCGCGGCGCGCGGCGGCGGCGTCGGCGATCGCGGTGGCCATGGGCACGCTGATGCCCAGGACCTCGTCGCTGGTCGTCGCACCGTAGGTCGAGCCGTAGCCGACGATGACGCCGGCCGCGCCGGTGCGCATCAGGTGCAGCGCGGTGCGGTGGTCGAGCACCCCACCGGCGACCACGGGCACATCGAGCTCGGAGATGAAGGTCTTCAGGTTGAGCGGCTCGCCGTCGGAAGCGACGCGCTCGGCCGAGATGATGGTGCCCTGGATGACCAGCAGGTCGATCCCGGCCGCGATCAGCGTCGGAGTCAGGGCCTGGGCATTCTGCGGGCTGACCCGCACCGCGGTGGTGACGCCGGCCTCCCGGACGCGTGTCACGGCGGCGCCCAGCAGCTCCGGGTCCAGCGGGGCCGCGTGGAGCTGCTGCAGCAGCCGGACGGCTTCCCTGGATGCGAGGTCGGGGTCACTTTCTTTCGCCGCCAGCTCGACCACCTGCGCGAGCTTGTTCTCGACATCGCGGTGCCGGCCGATCAGGCCTTCACCGTTGAGCACGCCGAGGCCGCCGAGACGGCCCATCTCGATGGCGAACTCGGGCGACACCAATGAGTCGGTCGGGTGCGCCAGGACCGGAATCTCGAACCGGTAGGCGTCCAGCTGCCAGGCCGTGGACACGTCCTGGCTGGAGCGGGTACGCCGCGACGGCACGATGTTGATGTCGTCGAGTTCGTACGTACGACGAGCGGTCCGGCCCATGCCGATTTCAACCATGTCGCGCATTGTTTAGTCGTTTCCCTGTTAGTAGGTGCGCCTGGCAGTCAGCGCGAGGAATAGTTCGGTGCTTCGACGGTCATCGTGATGTCGTGCGGGTGGCTTTCCTTCAAGCCCGCCGCGGTGATCTGCACGAACTGCGCCTGCTGCAGTTGTTCGATGGTGGCCGAACCGGTGTAGCCCATGGCCGCCCGCAGACCGCCGGTGAGCTGGTGAATGACGGTGGACAGCGGACCGCGGAACGGCACCCGGCCCTCGATGCCTTCGGGCACCAGCTTGTCCTCGGAGAGCACGTCGTCCTGGAAGTAGCGGTCCTTGGAGTAGGACTTGCCCTGACCACGGCCCTGCATGGCGCCGAGCGATCCCATACCCCGGTAGCTCTTGAACTGCTTGCCGTTGACGAAGATCAGGTCGCCCGGCGATTCGGCGGTTCCGGCCAGCAGCGAGCCCAGCATCGCGGTCGACGCGCCGGCGGCCAGCGCCTTGGCGATGTCGCCCGAGTACTGCAAACCACCGTCGGCGATCACCGGCACGCCGTAGGGCTTCGTCGCCGCTACAGCTTCCAAGATCGCGGTGATCTGCGGAGCGCCCACACCGGCGACCACGCGGGTGGTGCAGATCGAGCCGGGCCCGACACCCACCTTGACCGCGTCGGCACCGGCCTCGCACAGCGCGGCGGCCGCGGATCGGGTGGCGACGTTTCCGCCGACGACCTCGATCTTGTCGCCGACGGCCTTCTTCAGGCGGGCCACCATGTCCAGCACGCCACGGTTGTGGGCGTGTGCGGTGTCGACGATCAGCACGTCGACGCCGGCGTCGGCCAGCGTCATGGCGCGGGTCCAGGCGTCGTCGCCCACGCCGACGGCGGCGCCGACCAGCAGTCGGCCGTCGCTGTCCTTGGTGGCCAGCGGGAACTGCTCGGTCTTGACGAAGTCCTTGACGGTGATGAGGCCGGTCAGCTTGCCGTGTCCGTCGACGATCGGCAGCTTCTCGATCTTGTGCCGGCGCAGCAGGCCCAGCGCGGCCTCGGCCGACACGCCCTCCTGGGCGGTGATCAGCGGCGCCTTGGTCATCACCTCGGCGACGGCCTTGTCCTGGTCGACCTCGAAGCGCATGTCGCGGTTGGTGATGATGCCGACCAGCTGGCCCCCGGTATCCACGACCGGCAGGCCGGAGATGCGGAACCGGGCGCACATCGCGTCGACCTCGGCCAGGGTGTTGCTCGGCGAGCAGGTGACCGGATCGGTGACCATGCCGGCCTCGGAGCGCTTGACGGTCTCGACCTGCGCGGCCTGCTCGCTCAGCGGCAGGTTGCGGTGCAGCACGCCCATCCCGCCGGCACGGGCCATCGCGATGGCCATCCGCGACTCGGTGACGGTGTCCATGGCCGAGCTGACCAGCGGCACCCGCAGCCGGATGTTGCGCGTCAACTGGCTGGACGTGTCGGCGGTGGCCGGGATGATGTCCGATGCCGCGGGCAGCAGCAGGACATCGTCGAAGGTCAGCCCGAGCATCGCAACCTTGGTCGGATCGTCACCGCCGGTCGGCACCGGAACGGAGATGGGAACGCTGCTTTCAGCGATCGACATGGGTGGGGCCTCCAGGGCAGACACAGTCGTGGAACTAAAAAGCCATCCTATCGGCCCAGACTGTGTGCATCGAACCCCACTCTGCGGCGGCACGCCGGGGTAACGGCTGGCGCATCGCCCGGGGTGATAAGTAGGGTGGACCTGTGCGTGACCACCTGCCGCCGGGCTTGCCACCCGACCCGTTCGCCGACGATCCCATGGACCCGTCGGCTGTTCTGGACGCGCTGGAGCCGGGACAACCCCTTGACCCGCAGGAACGCATGGCCGTCGAGGCCGATCTCGCCGATCTGGCGGTGTACGAAACGCTGTTGGCACACAAGGGCATTCGCGGCCTCGTCGTCTGTTGCGACGAATGTCAGCAGGACCACTACCACGACTGGGACATGCTGCGGGCGAACCTGCTGCAGCTGCTGGTCGACGGCACCGTCCGCCCGCACGAGCCCGCCTACGATCCCGAGCCTGATGCTTACGTGACGTGGGACTACTGCCGCGGCTACGCGGATGCGTCGCTCAACGAAGCGACCTCCGAGCACGACGGCTACCGCTGATTTTTTCTGTTGACGTGCCGGGCATCACGTCTGGCTGTTGATATTGCGCTGAGGGCGAAATTCGCCGAGCGCACAGCGCCGCGATTACAAGGTCAGCGCCGGACCCCGCCGAATTCCGTTGACCCTGCACTCAGGGCGCAAAAAGTCGAGTAAGCAGCGCCGCCATTACTGGATCAACGACCGGATGACCGCCGCATGGCTTCAGTGCTGCCCGCGGCCCGATCCCGATCCCGACGGCGCTTGCGTCGTCGTCACGACTGACCGTTCCCGTGTGGGCTCCGGCTGCGCTTCCTTGGTTGTCGGAGCGACGGTTGGCTGCACTGCCGGGACCGTCGGTGCCGGTGTGGTCACCGAGGGCACTGTGGCTGTCGGGGCGACAGTCGTCACGGTCTGCGCGGGCTCCGGGTTCGGCGTCGGCGATGGCGCGACGGTGGCCGTCGGCGACGCCGTGGCCGGGTGGGTGACGACCGGTTCGGTGGACGGCACCGTCGACGGGGCCGAGGTCGCCGTTGACACCGAGGACGACGACGTCGACGTCACGGTCGAACTGCTCGAGGCCGTCGACGACGGGGGCTCCGTCGCGGATGTGGCGCTCGATGAGGTCACGGTCGACGAGGCAGACGTGGTCGTCGGCTCCGAGGGCGAGGTCGACGCACTGGTCGACGTCGTGGACGTGTCGGTCGAAGTGGCCGTGGTGGACGACGAGGTGGTCGTCGACGTGCTGGACGACGTGCTCGACGACGACGTCGTCTCGACCGCCGGGACCGGCAACAGGGTCAGCGGCGAGGACGGCAGGATCGGCAGCGGCTCCCCCGGCGGCGGCAGGGTGGCCGCAGGATTTTGCTCAACCACCTTGTAGGTCAAGGCATTCCACTGCTGGATGAGCTGTTGCTTGTGCTCGGGAGCGTCGACGCTCTGTACGGTCGGGCTCAGCGCCTGGAGCTTGTCCTGCGCCTGCTGCCACTGCCCGTTGTCGATCAGCTGCTGCACCTGTTGCATCTCGGTCTGCGCGGCGAGCATCACCTGGTCGTCGCGGCTGGCCTTCTCGGCGCCGAACATGGCGGTGTGCAGGCCGTACAGCGAGGAGTCCGGCCCGGCCGCATAGATCGCGGTGCCGAAGCCGCCGAGGCACAGCAGCGCGGCCGCAACCGAGCCGACGATCGTCAGCGAGGTCCGAGACTCCTTGCGGTGCAACCCGTTCTGCAGCGCCGCCACCGCGTCGCGAGCCGTGACGGGTGTCGTCACCGCGGGTTCGCGGATGCCGTCGCGCCAGTCTGCCAGCAGGAAAGCCAGCTCGGCTTCGGTGGAATCGGTCGAGTACGCGTGCTGGTCAGCGGCGAGCGCGTCGAAGAATCGGTCGACACGTCGAATCTCGTTGAGCGAGGGGTCGCCGCCGTTTGGCGACCATTGTCCGGAGTCAGGCATGGCCGCGCTCCGTCGAACCGATCTCGGTCTTCAACCGCGCCAACGCCCGGTGCTGCGCGACCCGGACCGCGCCGGCGGTGCTGCCGACGGCCTCGGCGGTCTCCTCGGCGCTCATGCCGACGACGACACGCAGGATCAGGATTTCGCGCTGCTTCTCGGGCAACACCGACAGCAACCGGTTCATCCGGGCGGCCGCGTCGGCGTCGATCGCCATCTGCTCCGGACCCAGTTCCGTCGACGGGCGGTCCGGCAGATCGTCGGTGGCCTCAGCCCGGTTGCGGCCGGCGGCACGATGCGCGTCAGCAACCTTGTGAGCGGCAATGCCGTACACAAAAGCCAGGAACGGCCGTCCCTGATCCTTGTACCGCGGCAGCGCCGTGATCACAGCTAAACACACCTCCTGAGCCACATCGTCTGCGGAAACACCCTGTCGTTCGCCGACCCCGAATCGCGCACGGCAGTACCGAACGACGATCGGGCGGATGGTTTCCAACACCTTGCGGAGCGCGTCGCGATTGCCGGCAACTGCGTCAGCAACGACAGCATCGAGACCATCTCCCGAAAATGTCATCGTGTGCGCAATCTCCAGCGTTACGGACGTGGCAGAGCCGTGGTTGGTATGTCAGGACAACATTAATGACTACTGCGGGCGGTCAGATTCATCCCGCCCATCGCCCGCCGCGCTCAACGACGGTGGCGGCCGCGACGTCGCGGATCAGCGCCATCGCTTCCGGGCTGTGCTCAGCGCTCCCGATATCGCTCAACAAGCAGCCCAACGCCCAGGTCAGCGGCACCAATCCGAATTGCCGCGTCCGCGCCAACGCGGCGTCGGCGACGCGGCGGGCCTCGTCGAACCGGCCCGCGCTGCACAGTGCCGCCGAATACACGACGTCCGTCTTCACGGCGTGGCGCGGCGAACCCAGGTCACCGACGAGCTCACGGGCGCGTTCGGCATGGGCGACGGACTCCTGGCCGCGACCACTGACCATGGCCAACTCGGAACTGACCCAGGCCAGGCGGACTCGTTGACGCGGCACCCCGCTGTTCTCCGTGTCGGCGGCGGCCCGCTCGAGCAGCCGCTGCGCGACCGCGAATCGGCCGATCCCCAGGGCGTCCGCCGCCAGACCGACAAGCGCGTCGGCCCGCGCCTCCGCGGCGTCGGGCTGCTGCGCGACCAACGCCCAGGCCCGGCCGTCGGCGACCCGGGCCGAGCGATGCCAACCGAGCTGCCGGAGAAACGACGCACGGGTGCTCTGCGCCAGCGACAGCAACGAACCGCGGCCTCGCCGGGCCACGGCGTCGAGGTCCGCCGTCGCCGCGGCGTACCGGCCCTGACCGCCCGCGGCCACGGCGTGCAGCCACAGTTCGCCGACCGAGCGGGCCGCAGGGAGCGGCCAACACGGCAGATCGTTGCCAAATGCGGCGTCGTACAGATCGACGGCTGGCTGCTCATCGGGCAGCGCCCTGGTCCCGGTTGCGGTCATCGACTCAGCACGGTATCAATGCCGCCCTTTCGGATGGCCGCCTTCTCTCGCCGTGCGAGTTCGGCAGCTTTCGTTAATAATTAATGCTGGCCGTGTTAACAACATGTCAATTTGAATCAATTCCGCCACATATTGACAGACGTGGCGAACTGCCGCGAACAGCCGAAACAGGTAACCTCCGACAATTTCGCCACCACTCGTTTCGTTTCCAAGGCATCGCGCAGATGAACGTGATGTAAATTCTTGACCTGCGCTTATGGTGTTTCGCACAGACGGTGGCTATTGACGGAATTTGCCCAATCCTTCTACGTTGTGTGCACGAGTTGTCATCGGCGACAAGTTCTCGGGTCATTTGCACATCAACGCGCATCCACAGATTGCGAATAGGGCGCGCGGGGAGGAGTCATTCCCAATGCCACAGCCGCAGCAGCTTCCCGGACCCAACGCCGATATGTGGGATTGGCAGATGCACGGCGTTTGCCGTGGCGTCGACTCCGCGGTGTTTTTTCACCCCGATGGCGAGCGTGGTCGCGCTCGGGCGCAGCGTGAAATGCGCGCCAAGGAGATGTGCCGGGCCTGCCCGGTGATCACCCAGTGCCGCTCGCACGCACTGGCAGTCGGCGAGCCCTACGGCATCTGGGGCGGGCTCAGCGAAGGTGAGCGCGAACTGTTGCTGAAGCGGGGCATCCGTCGCGCGTCGTAGCCGTCAGTCCGGCTCACCATATTCGTCGAACCAATAGGCAAGCTTCCCCCGACGGCTCACCGCGCGCAGTCTGCGCTCGGTGGCCTCGCGGGTGGTGCTGGTGCTGACGATCAGCAGTTCATCACCGGCTTCCAGACGAGTGTCGGGCTGCGGCACGAAGGTATTGCCGTTGCGGATGATCAGGGTGATCACGCTCGGGTCGGGTAGCCGCAGTTCCAGCACCGTCACGTTGTGCAATCGCGACTGGGGCAGCACCGTGAGCGTCAGCAGCTCCGCGTCGAGCACATCCAGCGGCGCGGCTTCCACCTGAATCTCCCGCGTGACGTCCCGACGGATCAGCCCGAGCCGGTGCGCGATCGGCTTCAGACTCGGGCCTTGAACCAGCGTGAACACCACCACCAGCACGAACACGATGTTCAGCAGCCGCTGACTGTCGGGCACTCCGGTGACGATCGGGTAGGTGGCCAGCACGATCGGGACGGCGCCGCGCAGTCCGGCCCACGACAGGAATGCCTGCTCCCGCCAGGGCACCCGGAAGCCGATCAGCGACAACACCACCGACAGTGGCCGGGCCAACAGCAGCAGAACCAGACCGATGACGACGGCCGGCACCAGATCGTCGCCGAGCTGGCTGGGTGTGACCAACAGGCCGAGCAGCACGAACAGCCCGATCTGCGCCAACCAGCCCAGCCCTTCGGCGAACGACCGGGTGGCCGCGCGGTGCGGCAGCCCGGAGTTCGCGAGCACCAGACCGGTCAGATAGGCGGCGAGGAACCCGCTGGCGTGCGTGACGCCACACGCCGCGAAGGCCACCGTGCCCAGACCGAACGTGGCGAGGGGGTACAGGCCGGACGCCGGTAGCGCGATCCGGCGCAGCGTGACGGCGCCGAGGTAACCGCACAGCAGGCCGATCGCCGCGCCCACCGCCAGTTCGTAAACCAGGTTGACCAGCCCATGCCCCGGGTCGAAGGCCAGCGGAACGACGCTGAACATCAGGACCAGGATGACGGCGGGGGCGTCGTTGAGGCCGGACTCGGCCTCCAAGAGTCCCGCCAGCCGACGGGGCAACGGCAGCACCCGCAGCACGGAGAACACCGCCGCGGCGTCGGTGGACGAGACGATGGCCCCCAGCAGCAGCGCCAGCTGCCAGTCCATGCCCAACAGCAGATGCGCGCCCGCCGCGGTGACGGCCGTGCTGACGGCAACGCCGAGCGTGGCCATCACCGCGGCCGGCGCCAGACTCTTGCGGACGTCGCCGAACTTGGTGGTCAGACCACCTTCGATGAGGATGATCGCCAGCGCCGTGGTCCCCAGGTCCTGGACCAGCGCGACGTCGTCGAACCGTAGCCCGAGGCCGTCTTCGCCGACCAGTACGCCGAGGCCGAGGAACAGCAGCAGACTGGGCAGGCCGACGCGGGTCGCGAGTCGTGTGGCCACGATGCTGGCCAACAGCACCAGGGCACCGATGAGCAGCACCCGGTTCAGCTGCTCCAGTGTCATCCATCCCCCATTCCGGTGTGCGGCCGAAGCAAATGTATCTGGGAACCTGCGACGGGCGGCGGTAGGCGACAATGACTGCGTGAGCACCCGGGGCATGCGCGTGGCGATCGCCGGCGCCGGCGCGGTGGGCCGGTCGGTGGCGCAGGAACTCGTCGCCAACGGACACAAGGTCCTGTTGATCGAGCGCGACATCAACAAGTACGAGCCCCACACCGTCCCCGAAGCCGACTGGCTGTGGGCCGACGCCTGCGAGGTGGCCTCACTCGAGGAATGCAGCGTCGAGATGTGCGACGTCGTGATTGCCGCGACCGGCGATGACAAGGCGAATCTCGCGATGGCCCTGTTGGCGAAAACCGAGTTCGGTGTGCCGCGCGTGGTCGCGCGCGTGAACAACGTGGCCAACGAGTGGTTGTTCACCGACGACTGGGGTGTCGACGTCGCGGTGTCCACGCCGCACGCGATGGCCGCCGGGGTCGAGGGGGCCATCGACGTCGGCCACCTGGTGCGGCTCATGGGGCTACGGCAGGGTCACGCGAATCTGACGCAATTCACGCTGCCACCCGACAGTCCGTTGGTCGGACGGACGATCCGGGACATGACCCTGCCGCAGAACACGATGCTGGTGACGGTGCAGCGCGGCTCCAAGATCATCGTGCCGAAATCAGGAGACCGCTTCGAGGGCGGCGACGAATTGCTTTTCGTCGCAGACGAATCCGTCGACGGCGACATCCACGACCTCATCCACGGCAGCTAGAGCGCGTAGCAGTACCTGCTCGTCGGCACCGAGTCGAGATTGGTGTGGGCGCCGAAGCGCGTCACGCTCTCGATCATGAGAGTCATGCGGCGCTGCAGTTCCGCGTCGTCTCCCCCGCTGCCGTAGAACGCGTGCACGTCCGTCATGGCGGCCATGTGGAACAGTTCCTCCACGACGGCGTCGACCCGCTCGCTGCCGTGCACCGTCCGCAGGACGCGGTTCTGCACGTAGCCGAACGTGTCCTGGGTGTCGATGGCGACGCTGGTGTGCTGTCCCTGCCAGATCTGCAGCCAGTCCGCCGGATCCAGATCGGCCGGGATGCGCAGGAAACCGATCTGCGCCAACGCCGTTGTCCGAACCCCGTTTTCCACGGCAGGCGGGTCCAGTCGCACCGTCTCTTCGACTTCCCACCCGGCGCTGCGCTGAGAGATCGCGGCCAGCAGGTCGGAAATGGGTTCCGGATCGACATCGGCGTCGGTCCACACGCTGACCACCGCCGGGACCGGGTTGTCGAAGGTGGTGATGCGCAGCATGGCCGCCTCGACGTCGACGTCGTCGACGTTGATCTGCAACCGGCGCACACCCGCGGCCTGCAACAGTACGTGCAGTTGTGTCGACTGCAGAGCAGTGTCAAAACCCGAGCCCCACAGGGCGTAGATGAGCTTCACGTCGTCAGCCGTGCTTCGCTGCCATGGGCTCGGCCTGCATGACGCCGCCGGCCTGGAGCCACTCGCCCACCGCGCGGGGTGCGTCCCGCACGGGGTTGTAGACGTCCTCCTCCGAGGAGAACAGGTTGTCCCCCGCGTAGACCAGGCGGGTGATGTTGGGGAAACCGAATACCTTGCCGGGCTCCGTCGGATGGTCGAGGGCGTTGATGATCTCGGTGACGATTGCGCCGTTCTCCTCGTCGACCGCGACCCAGGTGTGCGGGAATCGCATGTGCGGGAACGGCTTCATCACACCGACGATCCATTCGCGGACCACCTCGCGGCCATGCATCTCGCCGTAAGCGTGCTCGATGTAGTGCACGTCCTCGGTGAACAGATCGGCGAACGGCGCCCAGTCCCCCGTGCTCGAACAGACCTCGACGACCTTGGTGTAGTGATCGAGTGCGGCCATCAACTCGTCGCGGCTGAATCGTGGCATGTGCGGACCTCCCAGATAACTAGAATCAATTTCAGTTTCCGGACTCTACCGAACAACTAGAATTCGTTCCAGACCCAGAAAGGAGTTGCGCCGTGGCAAGAATCGCCGATCCGCGCCCCGCCGCCGAGCCGGGCTCCGCGGTACAGCAACAGCGTCGTGCCGCGATCCTGCAGGCCACCGCAGCCCTGTCTACGCAGAAGCCGGCCGACCAGGTCCAGATGAACGAAGTAGCCCGCGCCGCCGGGGTCGCCCTGGGCACCCTGTACCGCTACTTCCCGTCCAAGACCCACCTGTTCGTCGGCCTCATGGCCGAGCGGGTGGATCGGATGCAGGACGGCGTCCACCGCCGCAAGGCACCGGCCGGCACCGCCGCCGACCGCGTCTTCGACGTCCTGTCCCGCGCCACCCGCCCGATGCTGCGTCAACCCCACCTGACCGCCGCCATGCTCAATTCACTGAACACCGCCGACGCGACGGCCGTGGCCGAGGTCGGACACATCGACCGCCAGGTCCGCAGCATGCTCCTGACCATCTGCGGAGTGGATGATCCGGGGCCGCAGGAAATTTCGCTGATGCGGTTGGTCCAGCACACCTGGCACGGCATCCTGCAGTCCAGCCTCAACGGCCGGATCGACGCCGACGAGACCGAGGACGAAATTCAACTGGCATGCCAGTTGATCCTGGCCCCGCTGTCCGGCGCCTAGGCCCGAAAGCAACCTTCGATATGGCCGTTCTCGATTCCCGCTGCCTGCATGAACGAGTGCGCAACCACTGCCAGCCGCATCGATCTTTCATCTGACGCCTGAGGGGACTTCGACAAATCCCGGTTCTCCGCCATCGACGACGGAATTGAACCGGATGCGCGTATCCAGCTCGTTGATTTCCTCGATCGCTCTGTCTGGAAGCGCTGTGACATCGAAGTTCTCGGCGATCCGAGAGGGCGTGACCGATGCGGTGAGAACCGCGCTGCCGCGCTGAATCCCCCAGGCCAACAACACCTGCGCCGGCGTGCTGCCGAACCGGTTCGCCAGCGAGACGATCAGCGGGTCGTCGAGCAGACGCGGTTCCAGAGCATGCCCCAGCGGCGCGAAGGCCAACAAGATGGTTCCGTGCGCCTTGGCGAGCTCGTGCAACTCCGATTGGGGGTGGTACGGATGCGACTCGACCTCGACAACCGCCGGTTTGATCCGCGCGTAATTCAGGACCTGCGCGGTCTTTTCAGCGCCGATGTCCGAGAGACCGATCGCTCCGACGAGTCCCTCATCGACAAGGCTTTCCATGGCGGCCCAGGTTTCGGCCAAGGTGACCCCGTTGTCATAGATCACGTTTCCGTGGGCATCGCGCGGATCTTGGTCGTCGCCGGGTTGGAACGCGAATGGGGTGTGCACCAGATACAGGTCAAGCGTGTCCAGCCCCAGCCGATTCAGGCTGGCCTGCAAGGCAGGCTTCACCCGTTCCGGGCGGTGATTGTTGTTCCACAGCTTGCTCGTCACGAACAAGTCTTCGCGGCGGACGGTGCCGTTCGCGAACAGCTCCCTGAGCGCCGCGCCGACCTGCGCCTCGTTGCGGTACCGCTCGGCCGCATCGAGGTGGCGAAAGCCTGCTTCAACGGCAGCCTTGACCGCAGTCTCGGTCTTCGTGCTGTCGGACAGTAAAGTCCCGAATCCGAGGGCCGGCATTGCGCCGCCGCCGTGGTTCAACGGGAAGCGGCGCTGCCGTAACTCGTCGTTCGATGTCATGTTCTTGGTCTCCAGGTTCGATCACGATTTTGGAAAGTGTTCGGGGGAAAGGTGTTTCGAATTTCAGCGACTGCCATCGGCACTCCCGCCGATGACGGCGACCGCCTGGGCGGTGGTCCATACCGCGCTGGCCAGGTAGCGAAAGTTCACCAAGGCAGCCAGGTACCCGTCGCCTTCGGGCAGGCGCGGACCGGCCGTCGCGTCCTTGACCACGGCGACCTCGAAGCCCTGTTCGACGAGTTCGCGCAAATGGCCTTCGACGCACAGGTTGGCGGCCATGCCGGCCAGGATTACTTGCGCCACTCCGCGCTTACGTAACTGCAGCACAAGGTCATTCGACTCAGGACCCACGATCTTGTGCGGTGAGGTGATGACGGTACGGCCGTCATGGATGTGGTGCCGGTACGACGGCAGGAAGTCCGCGCCGGATTCGGCGAAGCCGTCCATGGTGTAGGCACCGGCGCGCGCGAACATGCCGACACCGCCCATGAATTGCTCGAGCGGGTCGCCGAACCGCCACTGCCCATCGGTCGGATAGAAGTAGTGCGGCGACACCGCGACGGTGAGCTCCGCACGCTTGGCCGCATCGAACAGTTCGCCGATATGGGTGCCGGTGTTGTTCTCTTCGACGCTCGCGCCGAACACCGACCACGCCACTCCGCTCGGACTGAGGAAGTCGATCTGCGGATCGGTGACGACGAGCGCCGCGCGTGCGTGGTCGAGCACGAAGCCGGAGTTCGGTAACGCGGGATGGAGCGGCTCGGCGTAGTTCGCCTGGTCTGCCATGGGATGGCCCTTGCGGTCGGGGATGTGGGTACTCCTCAAATATAGATGACCGGTCGTCTATATATCAACAGTCGCCGATGGTGGTGTGCGCAACAGATCAGCTCAGCGCAACAACAACGCCGGCAGCGTGACAGCTTCGAATCGGTCGTACGGACCGCGGCTACGGGTGACCTTGCCCCGTAGGGCGGCACCCTCCCAGGCCTCGATCAGCGCCGACGCCAGTTCGGACGCTCCGACATCCGTGACGATCTCACCAGAACTCCCCTGCCCCGATCGCACAGTGTTCGCAAGCGCGTCATCCCAGCGGCCGAGGATGCGGGTCAGTTCGGCGCGCACCGGCTCGCTGGAGCCGCCCAGCTCCAGCGACATGTTGCCGACCAGACAGCCGAGCAGGAAGTCTGCGGATTCATGCTCATCGGCAAGCGCGTGAAAAAACCGGCCGATGCGCTCGTGCGCCGATCCATCACCGTCGAGCAGCGGCAGGATCCGCGCCTCGATATCGGACCAATAGTGCTCGAGGATCGCGGCCGCGAACACTTCCTTGCTGGGGAAGTACGCGTAGAACGAACCTTTCGGCACGCCCGCGGCGTCTGTGATCTCCTTGACGCCACTGGCCGCGAAACCCTGCGCATGCACCAGATCGAGTCCCGCGGCCAGCAAGCGGCGGCGGACTTCGGGGTTCGATGGGCGGGGCACTCCCGCAATGTTAGTCGACCGGTCGGCTATAGCGCCGAGCCGCAATTGGCGATTGATCGAAGGCGGCAAGGAAACCGGCATCCCGCGGCTAATGTCGTCGCCGAAGCACTAAGGAGAAGCTCGATGCGAGACGACGACGTGGAAGCCGCACTGCGGGAACACTGGGCTGCATCCGACGTCAACGACTTCGAAGCGGAGCACGAAATCTACCGTGACGACGCAGTTCTCGAGTATCCGCAGTCGGGTGAGCGAATTCGCGGACGGCACAACATCCAGGCATCGCGAGCCGCACAACCGAACGTCAAGCACTTCGAGGTGCGGCGCATCGTCGGTGCAGGCGAGCTGTGGGTCACCGAGCTGGTGATGACGTATGACGGGCAACCGTTCTATACCGTCAGCATCATGGAGTTCTCCGGCGCCGAAGTCGTGCGCGAGACCCAGTACTTCACAGAGGCTTTCGAACCTGGTCCGTCGCGCGCCCAATGGGTCGAACGAATGTGATGCCAACCGACCGATGAGGAGACTCCCATGACCGAACCAGCCGACCAGACCGACTCACCCGAAGGCACCGTCACCGTTGCCGAGAGCGGAGCAGGAACCTACACACAGGAGATCATCGCCGGCGGACACCGGTTGGTCGCCGACGAGCCAAAGCCTTTCGGCGACGACGCCGGGCCGTCGCCGTACGACCTCCTGCTGTCCGCTCTGGGCGCGTGCACCTCGATGACGGTGCGGATGTACGCAGACAAGAAGGGCCTACCGCTCGAACAGGTGCGAGTCTCACTGCGGCACTCGCGGATTCACGCGAAGGACTGCGCCGACTGTGACACCTCGGCCACGGGCATGATCGACCACATGGACCGCGAAATCGAATTGCTCGGCGCCCTCGACGATGACCAGCGGGCGAAGCTGCTCGCGATCGCCGAACGCTGCCCCGTGCACCGGACGCTGACGTCGACGGTGCACGTCACCACGTCGTTGCGGCCGGCTAGCTCGCCGCCTGCGTGATGATGTCGTCGACTTCGGCTGCCCGGACGGCCATTTCGGCGTGGGCCTTGTCGAGCGCTTCGGCCTGATCCTCGTCGGCCTTCATCATCGACTCGATGTCGAAGCCCGCCATGTCCAGCACGCCCATGTCCGCGAACGCCTTCTGCACCTTCGGGCCCCACAGTCCAATGTCCTTGACAATGGGTACGATTCGGCTGAACAGATGCGACCGGAACTGGCTCAGCATCGGCGCCGTCTCGACCCAGTCGACGCAAGCTTGAACATCGAGGCCGAGCGTCTCGTAGACCTCGTCACCCCGAAGGCGGTCGCGCATCAGGTAGCAGGCGTCCACGACGAAGTCTTCGCGCTCGTTCCGCTCGGCGTCACTGAGTTGGGAGTAGTAGTCCTTCAACGAAATTCGGCCGAAGGCGACGTGCCGGGCCTCGTCCTGCATGACGTAGGCCAGCACCTGTTTGGCCAATGAGTTTGGCGCCGCCAGGTCGCGCTGCACGCCGAACGCGGCGAGCGCCAGGCCTTCGATGAGCACCTGCATGCCGAGATACGGCATGTCCCAGCGGGAGTCCCGCAGGGTGTCCTCGAGGAGCACGGACAGATTCTTGTTGACCGGGTAGACGAGGCCGACCTTCTCCTGCAGGAACCGCGAGAACGTCTCGACATGCCGGGCCTCGTCCATGGTCTGGGTGGCGGCATAGAACTTCGCGTCCAGGTCGGGCACGACCTCGACGATCTTCGCCGCACACACCATCGCCCCCTGCTCGCCGTGCAGGAACTGTGAGAACTGCCAGGCCTGCGAATGCTGGCGCATCTCGGCGCGCCGTTTCTCGTCGGCCGACTCCCACATCGGGCTGCCGAACAGCGGATGGAACTCGTCTGGCAAGCCGATCGGGTTCATCGGATCGACGTCTTGCGCCCAGTCGATACGCGACTGGGCGTCCCACTGCTTGTCCTTGCCCTTCTGATACAGGGACAGCAGGCGCCCGCGGCTATCGTCATATTCCCAGGTGAAGCGCGCGTCGCCGCCACTAGGCACGTCCCAGGAGAGGGGCGAGGGCACCGTCGTGTACTTGTCCTTGGTCGTCATGAACGGCCGCCTCTCTGCGCGCATGTGTCCGGACGGAAATATGACCTGTATCACAGTGCGCCGCAGACGGCCGGACCGTCAACTACCGGGTTGGCGTTTCTCGATGAACGCCAGCACGCCCTCCAGCGCGCTCGGGTCCATCATGTTGCAGGCCATGGTCGATCCCGCATCCGCATACGCGGCTTCGATGCCGACTTCGATCTGGCGGTAGAACAACGACTTGCCCATCGCGACGGCGACGGCGGGCTTGGCGACGATGCTCGTGACGATGGCTTCGACCTCGCCGTCGAGAGCCTCCGGCGCGGCGACCCGGTTGACCAACCCCAGCGCTTTGGCCTCGTCCGCTGAAATGAATTCGCCGGTCACGAGCATCTCGAAGGCGGCCTTCCGCGGGACATTGCGCGACAGCGCGACTCCCGGTGTCGCACAGAACAATCCGACGTTGATGCCGCTGACCGCGAACCGCGCGTCATGGCTCGCCACCGCGAGGTCGCACATCGCGACCAGCTGGCAGCCGGCAGCGGTCGCGATCCCGTGCACCCGCGCGATCACCGGCACTGGTAATCGCTGGATCGCCAACATCACGTCGGTGCACTGGGCGAACAGTTCCTGGTAGTACTCGAGAGATGGCTCGGCGCGCATTTCCTTGAGGTCGTGGCCGGCGCAGAACGCCTTGCCGGATGCCCCGAGCACGACGGCCCGCACCGCCGCGTCACCCGCGAGTCCGGCAAAGGCCTCCCCCAACTCCGTGAGCATCGCCTCGGACAATGCGTTGAAGGCCTGCGGACGGTTCAGCGTCAGCGTCACGACACCACGGTCATCGCGGTCGCAGCGCAACAGTGGTTCGCTCATCAGCGCGCGCCCTCAAGGAAGTACGTCGTCATGGGTCCTTTGCCTTTGACATCCACCAGCTGCGGGTCGCTGAATTCATAGCGGTGCGCGAGCAACGAATGCGTGGATGCCGACACCTGGATGCGGTGCGGGAGGCCGCTGGACTCCATGCGGCTCGCTGTGTTCACGGTGTCGCCCCACAGGTCGTAGATGAACTTGCGCTGCCCGATCACGCCCGCGACCACCGGGCCCGACGAGATGCCGATCCGCATCGAGATCGGACTCGGCCAGTTCGACGACAGAGCGGTGACGGTGCGTTGCATGTCGAGGGCCAGCTCGGCCATCGATGCCGCGTGGTCGTCATCGGGATTGGGCAGACCGGCAACCGCCATGTAGGCGTCACCGACCGTCTTGATCTTCTCGATGCCACGCCGGTCGCAGAGCTCGTCGAAAGCCCGGAACAGCGTGTCCAACAGCTGCACCAGCGCCTCCGGTGTCAGCGTCTCGGACAAGGGCGTGAACCCCACGATGTCGGAGAACAGCACGCTGACGCTCGGCGCCGAGTCGGCGATGGTCGGCGCGCCGTCGCGCAGCCGGTCGGCGATCGGGGCCGGCAGCACGTTATAGAGAATCTCTTCGGTCCGGGCCCGCGCCTGTTCGACTTCGCGCTGCCGGAGGAAGTCGATACGCCGTAGCCGCTCCAACGCATAAGCGATGAGCACGCTGATCGCCGCCAGTCCGGCGATCTGCGGCGCCATCGTGCCCAGATCGTCCAGGCTCCCCCGCGCGCTCGGCAGCTCCAGGCACACCGCGACGAACACCACGGTGTTGGCGACCGCCGCGTGCATGCGCAACCTCAGCAGACCGACGGCGCCCAGGAGGGTGACGGTCGCCGAGGTCATCAGGTACTGGGTCGGGAAATCGCCGACGCGGGCCAGTACCGGCACCAGCAGCACCTGCACGACCGTCAGTTGCGCGACAGTGCCGACCTGCAGATGGTCCTGGAGCGTTCGAATCCGGCGGATTGCCACGATCCCCAGCAGGAAGATGCCGATGGTGATTGCGCGGACGATCAGGGCGCCGGGGACGAAACCGCGCAGGACCAGGAAGTCCACGGCCGCGTAGACGACGGTGAAGAGGATGCCGACCACTTGCGCGAAGGTCGCCGCGCGCAGCCCGTTCGCGTCGTCGTGCGCCCGGAACGCCCGCTCCGCGTCCTGGTCGTCGAACTCCAGCATCCACTTGCGCATGTGGAGCTGGGCATGCGTGTGCTGCACCCAGCACCGCACCGCTTGCGCATCCACAGGGCGAAAATAGCGGAGACGGGGGTCGGCCGAGACCGCTATTCGACGATGTCGCCGCGGTAGCGCTCGAAAAGCGCCAGGAATTCCGCTCTTTCGGTCTCCGCCGCGCCATTCTTGATCAGCGCGGCGTCGGCGTACTCCATGTTGGTGTCCCACTCCGCGGCCGAGATCGCCAGGCCCGCATGCGAAGTCTTCATGTCGCGGCCGATGTAATAGCACGGCCCGCCGGTGAGCTCGCACATCTGGTCGACGAGGAGCTGCCGGGCCCGCAGGTGCGAATCCGCGCTACGACCCGACGCGAATCGCGCAAACGCCGGGTCGGCCCGCAGCGTCTCGAACAGGTCATCGATGATCGCGGCGATCACGTCGTAGCCGCCGAGCCGTCGATACAGCGATGGCGTCGTCATGAAACAAGCATCGCGCTGCGTGCACAGCCTAGGTAGGGAATCGGCCAGATTTCGCCAAAGAGTTAATTCTGCCAACCGTGCATCAAATCCTGCCGATCGGAATGCTTCTGCCGCACAACCGGTTTCAACGATCAGAGCACCACAACAACCGAAAAAGGGGTTCAAAATGAAGAAGTTCGGCTTTGCCACACTGATCGCATCGAGCATGACCGCCGCAGTTCTGGGCCTGGCCGTTCCCGCTCAGGCCACCACCGGAACCCCGGTCGGCCCGCACTACAGCGTCGACAACCACGGCAACACCTACACCACCAACGGGTTCTACGACCAAGCGTTCTGACGACCCGTTGAAGGGACCCCCGATCCGCTCGGACCGGGGGTCCTTTCATATCGTGACCTCATGGCGGTCAGGCGTATCGACATCGACGGCACCACCCTGCGGGCGACCGAAGACGACGGCGTGGTCGTCGCGCGCGGCATTCTCTACGCCCGCGCCGACCGGTTCGCCGCCCCGGAACTGGTCTCCGCCGGCGCGGTGGTGGTCGACGCAACCGAGCGCGGGCCTGCGTGTCCGCAACTGCCCTCCCGTCTGCAGTCGGTCACCGGCCCCGTGGTCGACGGCCTCACGATCAGCGAGCAGTGCCAAGTTCTCAGCGTCACCGCACCCACGAATGCCGACGGACTGCCGGTGATGGTTTGGTTCCACGGCGGCGCCTACGTGTCGGGCGGCGGTGAATCCCCGAAGTACGACCCGCACAGACTCGTGACCGAGGGGCAGGTCGTCGTCGTCACCGTCACCTACCGGCTCGGCATCTTCGGGTACTTGAACATCCACGACCCGGACACGCAGAACCTCGGGCTGCGTGACCAGATCTGCGCGCTGCAATGGGTCCGCGACCACATCTCGGCGTTCGGCGGCGATCCTCACCGCGTCACGGTGTTCGGCCAATCCGCCGGCGGCGATTCCGTTCTGTCGCTGATGTTGTGCCCGGAAGCAGCGGGACTTTTCGACCGGGCCATCCTGCAGAGCGCTCCGCTCGGCCTGCCACGCGAGCGCACTGCGATGGCCGCGGCGATGCGCGAAGCGGCGCTGGCGTCGTTGAAGGACGTGCCGGCCATGGAAGCCGACATCGACCAACTGCTCGCGGCACAGCTTGCTGCATTGACCGCCGCCCAGCGGTTCGGCCGGCTCGGCATGATGGCCTTCGCGCCGATTCTCGGTCACGCTCCGCTGGTTTCCGCTGAACACTTTGAGTCGCAGATCGCTGCTGCGGCAGCACATATCGAGATCCTCGTCGGCTACACACGCGACGACGGTCGGCCTTTTGTGGCGATGGATCCGCGCGGCGCCCGCGTCCAACGGTTCGGACCGCTTGGCGCCGCACTCGCGGCGCTGATCGGGCGCAACCTGACGCGCACCGAATTCGCCAGGCCGGCAACCGATCTCGCGCGCACCTGGGAGCGAGCGGGCGGACGATCGGCGACATTCCGCGTCGACTGGGCACCACCGGGAGCGCCGCTGGGCGCATGCCATTGCATCGAGCTTCCGTTGCTTTTGGGCGCGGTTGGCGCGTGGCGGGACGCACCGATGCTCGGCCCCGAGCCGCGCACCGTTGACGAAGACCTGGGGCGTGAGATGCGTTCCACCTGGGCAGGTTTCGCGCATGACGGCGTCGCCGCCCTCGGGCAGAGACGGCTTGTCTTCAAGTGAGACGAGAACACCCCCGGTCCTCGGGACCGGGGGTGCTTCGTTGGAACTACTTAGTGGGCGTGGCCGTGATGGCCGTGCCCGTGATCGGCTTCCTCAGCCGGCTTCTCCACGACGGCCGTCTCGGTCGTCAGGATCATCCGGGCCACCGAAGCGGCGTTGAGCACCGCGGACCGGGTCACCTTGGCGGGGTCGACGACACCGTCGGCCAGCAGGTCACCGTAGGTCAGCGTCGCGGCGTTGAAGCCGTGGCCGACGGGCAGCTCCGACACCTTGTTCACCACGACGGGGCCATCCAGGCCGGCGTTGGTGGCGATCCAGTACAGCGGGGCCGACAGCGCCGAGGAGAAGACCTCGAGGCCGAGCAGCTCGTCGCCGGTCAGCGAGCCACGCAGGCTGTCCAGAGCGGTGCGAGCCTGGACCAGAGCGGCGCCACCACCGGTGACGATGCCCTCTTCCACCGCAGCCTTGGCGGCGGCGACGGCGTCCTCGACGGCTTCCTTGCGCTTCTTCAGGTCGGTCTCGGTGGCCGCGCCGACCTTGATGACGGCCACGCCGCCGGCCAGCTTGGCGAGGCGCTCTTCGAGCTTCTCGCGGTCCCAATCCGAGTCCGAGGCCTCGATCTCGCTGCGCAGCTGCGCCTTGCGGCCGTCGATGGCCTCGGCGGTGCCGCCACCGTCGACGATCACGGTGCTGTCCTTGCTGACCACGACGCGTCGGGCGGTGCCCAGCACGTCCAGGCCGGCGTCGCGCAGGACCAGGCCCACGTCCGGGTTGACGACCTGGCCACCGGTGACGACGGCGAGGTCCTCCAGGAACGCCTTGCGGCGGTCACCGAAGAACGGCGCCTTGACCGCCACGGCCTTGAGGGTCTTGCGGATGGCATTGACGACCAGGGTCGACAGGGCCTCCCCCTCGATGTCCTCGGCGATGATCAGCAGCGGCTTGCCGGCCTGGGCGACCTTCTCCAGCAGCGGCAACAGGTCGGGCAGCGAGCTGATCTTGTCGCGGTGCAGCAGCACCAGCGCGTCCTCGAGGACGGCTTCCTGGGCGTCGAAGTCGGTGACGAAGTACGCCGACAGGAAGCCCTTGTCGAAGCCGACACCCTCGGTGACATCGAGCTCGGTGTTCAGGGTCGAGGACTCCTCGACGGTGACGACGCCATCGGTACCGACGCGGGTCATGGCCTCGCCGACCAGCTCGCCGATCAGTTCGTCGCGCGAGGAGACGGTGGCCACCTGCGCGATGGCGGTCTTGTCGGAAACCGGCTTGGCCGCGGCCAGCAGGGCCTCGGACACCGCGTCTGCAGCCTTCGAGATGCCCGCGCCGAGCGCGATCGGGTTGGCACCGGCAGCGACGTTACGCAGGCCGGCCTTCACGATGGCCTGCGCCAGCACGGTGGCGGTGGTGGTGCCGTCGCCGGCGACGTCATTGGTCTTGGTCGCGACGGACTTGACCAGCTGGGCACCCAGGTTCTCGAACGGGTCTTCCAGGTCGATGTCGCGGGCGATGGTGACGCCGTCGTTGGTGACCTGCGGGCCGCCAAAGGCCTTGGCCAGCACGACGTTCCGGCCACGCGGGCCGATGGTGACGCGGACTGCGTCGGCAAGCTTGTCGACACCGGCTTCCATGGCCCGGCGCGCAGCTTCGTTGAATTCAATCTGCTTGCTCATAAGAGCCTTTCGCTGATACGCATACCGCCCCGGACATCACCCGCGCATGCGGGGATGACCGGGGCGGGACACGAATGCTTACTTGGAAACGACAGCCAGCACGTCGCGGGCCGAGAGAATCAGGTACTCCTCGCCGTTGTACTTGATCTCGGTGCCGCCGTACTTGCTGTAGATGACGGTGTCGCCCTCGGCAACGTCCAGGGGGATCCGCTTCTCGCCGTCCTCATCCCAGCGGCCGGGGCCAACTGCGACGACGGTGCCTTCCTGCGGCTTTTCCTTGGCGGTGTCAGGGATGACCAGACCGGAAGCGGTCGTGGTCTCGGCCTCGTTGGCCTGAACGAGGATCTTGTCCTCGAGTGGCTTGATGTTGACTGCCACGATGGAAGCCCTCCACTTGGTTGGTATGTCGATCCAGGGCCAATCCCCGGATGCCAGGTTGTTCGGCAAGCGTCCTGGCCACACACCGTCGTCGCGGGTGCCGGAGCGCGGTTGGCCGCGTGCCACCTAGCACTCTATACACGCGAGTGCTAGCGCTCAAGGGTGGGGCAGTGCCGGGTTCACCGAACTCGCTGTGGGCTGAAGAAGTGGGCGTCGTCGACGCTTAGCCAGGCTGCGCAATTCCGGGGGCGCGGAGGGGGAAGGAGTCCAGCGAGATTAGGTGACCTAAGCGCATCGCACAGAAAATCGCCGCCGTCAGCTAGCTGCCCTAATCACATTCGACCGACACCTGGAGCAGGTTTCGACGCCGCCGCAACGTGTCACACCCGCGGTATAAAATCGCACACATGTTCGAATCGAGGAGCGCTCGCGACCGCCGCGGCCGCGGCGGTCGACGCGATCACCGCTGCTACGCGGGAAGAGAACGCCGCCGGCGCCCGCCGACTGACGGCGATCGGGGACCTGTACGCGTTGCGAGCGCCCGACGACGATGTGGAGAGACAGCACTGGGTGATCGATGGATTCACCGGCCTGGTGGTCGAGGTCGCAGCGGCATTAGGAGTATCGCGGTGCCGGGCCCGCGCGCAGGTCGAGCGAGCGGTCACGCTGCGTGAGCGGCTCCCCAAAGTCGCTGAGATCTACGCGCGCGGTCTGGTCGACGCGGTACTGATCGCCATGATCGTCTCCCGCACCGATCTGATCATCGACGACGAGGCGGCCCTCCAGGTTGATGCCGAGCTGGCAGCGAAAATGGTGCGCTGGGGCCGGTTGTCGAAACCGAAGATGGAGCAACGGATCGACGCGATCATCGGCCGTATCGACGAATTGGCCGTGCATGGCCCGCGACCGCCGTCGCAAGCGCGCTATCTGGACTTCCGGGCCTCAGGCCCGGGGACGGCCTCGGTGTGCGGTGCGCTGGACGCGGCGACCGCCGCAGTGGTGGACGCCGCGCTCGACACGCTGGCCCGCGGGGTCTGCGCCGATGATCCGCGCAGCCATGATGAGCGTCGCGCCGCCGCTCTCAAGGCGTTGGCCACCGGCGCCCGGCTGCGCTGCGACTGCGGACTACGGCACTGCCCGGCCGCCGACGACGCCGAACGCACTGCCGGACTCGGCGCGAAAGCGGTCATCCATGTGATCACCAATCCCGACGCCGAGGCGGCAGGGTATCTGCCGGGGTACGGACAAATCCCTGCCCAGCAGGTCCGGCAACTCGCCGACGGCGCGTCGGTGCGACCGGTGCAGACCCCACCCGATACGGCCGAAGCCAGGTACCGGCCCTCGGCCAAGCTCGCGGAGTTCGTGCGCTGCCGAGACCTCACCTGCCGATTCCCCGACTGCGACCGGCCCGCCGAGGACTGCGACATCGACCACACCGTGCCCTACCCGGCAGGGCCGACGCATCCGTCGAACCTCAAGTGCCTGTGCCGATTTCACCACTTGCTGAAAACTTTCCACGACTGGACCGACCACCAATACCCCGACGGGACCGTGGTGTGGACAGCCCCGACCGGACACACCTTCATCACCAAACCCGAAGGAGCGCACTGGTTCCCAGCGTTGGGGCAACCCACCGGGGTGCCGGATGTGGCCGAAGCGCCGGCCGGACAACCAGGGCGGGGGCGCTGCATGCCCACCCGCAAACGCACCCGAGTTCAGGAGCGCGGCGACCGCATCTACCGAGAGCGGTACCTCAACGACGTTCGCATCATCGAAGAATTCTTCGATCAAGAAATGGCCGCCGACGCGGACCCGGCACCGTTCTAACTACCGGTGTTGACCAGGAGCAGGTTGGAGGTGGCTCGATGAGTAATGGTGTTGGCCGTGGACCCGAGGACCCGGGCGAAGCCCGCCATGCCACGGTTCCCGATCACAACGAGGTCGTATTCGGCGGCCGAGAGCACGTCGGCGGGGTCGCCGACCAGCGCATGCCTTTCCAACGAGCCGGCGATTACCAGCTGGCTTTCGACGTTGTTCAGGGTCTCCTCGGCCGCGTCGGCGTCGCCGGCGACAGTCACGAGCGTCGGCCGGGCACCGAGTGCGGCCGCCAGGTCGTAGCCGGCACGAACGGCGCGCACCGAGGTTTCGGAGCCGTCGGTGGCCAGCGCGATCGTCTGTATTGCCGCGACCGGCTTGCGCACGAAGAGGACGTCCACGGGACTGTGGTGCGACAGCTCGTTCGAGGTACTCCCCCACAAGCGGCTGGCGGTCTGGCCGAGGCCTGCCGCACCGACGACGATCAGCGGGCGCTCCGACTGGGCCGCGGCGTCGACCAATGCGTCGAACGCACTGCCCTTCACCGGAATCTTCTCGATCACCGCGACCCCCAACGCGGTGAGATCGACATCGGCGCCCTCTGCCGTGAGGTCCGCCCACGGTTGTTCCCGTCCCCCTGGCACCGAAACGCTGGGCTTCCAGGCCGTGACGACGGTGACCGGCGCGCCGAGGGCAGCCGCCACCACACCGGCGACGCTGACCGCGTCGGTCGCCTCGTCGGACCCGTCGGTGCCGACGATGATTCTGGAATAGGTGGTCATGGCGGTCACGCTCCGAAGATGAGGATGTGGACGGCACCGACGAGGATGCCCAGGAGTCCACCGTGGGCGTACAGCAGCCAGGCGTCCTGCTCGATGGCCGAGTACAGCATCTCGCCGAACTTGTCGGGCGGCAGCGCCCGGAACTTCTCTGTCGCGAACGTCTCGATCTTCTTGGCCTGGGTCTTGTTGAACCCGGGGTCGTAGAGGACGCTCGGGGCGAAATCGACCAGCTTGTCGCCGGCGCCGCGTTGCAGCCCTTCGACGTCGACGACACCGAACGAGTTCCGGGCGACGACCAGGTACGGACCCAGGATGCGCTCGGCCTCTTCGCCGACCGCGGTCTGGATCAGCGCGCGGGTCTTGTCGGCGCTGGCACCGTTCAGTAATTCGTGCGCGAAGTTCTTGACCGTGAGGACCTGCAGCGACAGCATCGTGGCGAGTTCGTGGGCAGCCTGGTGCTGACGCCGTGCGAAAAGCCCTTGCTTCCAAAGGTATTTGTAGCGGGGCTGCGGTTCGCCGGGCTCGAACACCACCTTGATCGCGATGATGTTGACGATGATGCCGATCACCGCGGCACCGCCCAGGACCCACAGCCACGTCGGCAGGAAGTGCAGGATCGAGTCGAGGACTCCCGACAGGTGGATGGCGAAACCGCCATGGGCCGCAGCGTGTTCGCGCGCCTCATCGCTGGAGTAGTAGATCAGCGACAGCCACAGGGCGAGCAGCACACCGAAGGGGAAGCCCAGCGCGCCGATGCGCACCATGAACCGCAGTTCGGGCACCGCCATGCCTTTGATGATGTCCCGCAACACTTCTGGGTTGCGGCGCAGGAAGTTGACGGTCATCAGCTTGACGTTGAGCAGCTGGTCGATGTTCTCGCCGATCTTGGCGAAGGCGCGCTTCGAAATGGTCGGCAACTCGGCGTCGACGGTCTGCAGCACCTCGTCTTTCAACGGCTGCGGAAGAGACCGCCACATCTGCGGATGCCGGGCTTCGATGATCTCGGTGGTCAACCGGCCGATATCCGGTCTGGCCGCCACCGCAATGGCTTTGGCGAGTTTGTCGGGATTGAGCTGTTCATAGAAGTCCGAGATCTTGCCGATCCGGGCTATGGAGGTGTCGACGATGAGGCTGGCCATCTTCTCGGCGCGACAGGGAATGAATCCCTGAAAACCCAGAATTCCGTTGGGCGCGAAGGTGGGCAGAATCTGGACCTTGCGTGGCAGAAAGGGAAATATCCGTTTCAGGCCCGGCACATAGAACCCGGTGAACCGCACGGGCGCGAACAACATGATGACGCCGGTCCAGTTGGTGATCAAGCCGGCGATCGCGCTGAAGATCGGCACGCTGATGATGTCGACGATGAATTTCGATTGTCCGGTGAGCTCCTCCCAATCAAGAAAGGGACCGGCGGCGAGCGTTGTCATGGAATGTTCCTATGTGCGGCGGGGTTGGGCGGGCCGTTGCCGATGATCTTGTCGCCACGCTCATCGGTGGCCCATCCGCCGGCGTTGTAGCCGTCGGTGTCGATGCAGACCTCGCAGAACTGTTCGCCGAATTCCGACAGATAGATGCTGCGGTACACGCTGATCGTCTTGGGTATCACCTCGGCCACCTCGAGCGCCCGCGGTTGCACCTCGAGGAGCGCATAGCGCCGGTAGTCGGCCACCGGCTCTGACGAAAATCGCACCAGGCCAAGACGATTCAAATTTGCGAGATAGCGCTGGTCGGCCTCCGGCCAACGGCAGCCGGCCATGTCTGCGATCATGTTGACGCCGCTGACGAGCCGCTCCGAACCGACCTGGAACATCGTCTTGGTCCGGATGTCGATGGACGGCTGGACACCCGCAACAGCCAGGAAGCGCAGCATCCGAACTTCGTCGGGCGCCAGTTCGCTGAGGATTTGCTCGAATGCCGGATGCCGGTGCGCCGGTTTATGTGTCGGCTTCTGCGACTTCGCGATCAGTTCGTCGCCGTGCCGGCGGAGGTCGGCGTCGTTGTCGTGTTTCGCGGCCTTCTTGTCACCGTCGCGATGATCGGACTTTATCTTGCCGGCGTCCCCAGGGCCGCCCATTACCCGTCGCACCGGGGTGACGGCCGCGCGCTTCAGGCCGCCGAGGATTCCTGGGTTCTCGACAGGCAGCACAGCGGTTGGGGCAGCGGCATTTTCGTCGTCATCGTCAATATCTACGGTGTCGTCGGCCGGCTCCGGACGTGCCTCGCGTCCGGGCAGCCGGCTCAGAATATTGACGACCTTGAACAGATCGCCCGCGGCGGCCCGGGTCGATTGCACAGCGGCGGCGATGTCACGCGCGGTGTCGATGCCCAGCTTGGTGAGCGGATCGACGATGGCCCCCAAGGGATTACCGCTCTCCTCTTGACCGCGCTCATCGGACTTTGGATCATCGCCCATAATTCGCCTCCGTCGGACTGTGCGAGTAATTATCCAAAGGACCGGCTCGCTGACATGCGTTTCGCAGTGATCCAAAAGCTACTCACGGCACGGCAAGCGAACTACGTCGCAAACAGCCAAAGTTCGTACAGCACGCAGGGCGTGCGTTGTCGACGGTCCACAAATGGCCCGCCGCCACGAATTGTCAGTTCAGAACTGCCTGCCCGAACCAGTGGCACAACAGCAATGCGACCTCGACCTCGATGCGGTCGTCGACAATGGGAGTGCCCCGGCGACTGATCGCGCGGTTCACCCGGTACTTGATCGAATTCGAATGCAGGTGCATTTCGTCGGCGGCCGCCTTGAAACTCGAGCCTGTCCGCAGGAATACCCGCAACGTCTCGCGCAGCCGTTCGTCGTTCTCGGTGTCGCTCGCGAGCGGACCCAGGATTTCGGCCACCCACGCGCCGACCGCGCCGACGTTGTCTCCGAGCAGCGTCGCGACGGGCAGACCCGGGTCGCTCGCCGCGATGATGCGACGTTCCACCGAGCCCGACACCACCGCCACCGCGCGGGCATCTACCGCCTGCTCATGCGAACGCCGGAACCCCTCGATGCCTGGCAACGGATTTCCCAGCGCGATGCATGGCGAATCCTGTTGTGTCGCAGCGAATTCACGGATCCGGTCCGATGCACCCCCCGCGCCCCGCGCCGACAGCGGCAGCCAGACCCAGGCGGTCAGGTGGTCGACCGACAGGAACAGCGGCGGCTCATGGGTGCCCAGCGACGTGGCGAGGTGGTTGGCGAAACGCTCCATGCGGACGAGCTCGTCGCCGCTGTTGCCGGCGGGGTACCACAGCGCCAGCGCCAGATGCACGCGCCGCAGCGGGTAGCGGATTTCTTCGGTGAACTCGTCGACATCACCGCTGGCGGCGGTGAGAATGGCGCGAACCCGCTGCGCCCGCATGCTGTTGCGGTTTTCCACCCACCGGTCGTACTCCTGCTGGTAGGTGGTGAGGATCTGCTGCGAAATCCAGTCGATGTAGCCGAACGACACCGTCTGGAAGTACTTGAACACCTCCAGACTCCACCGCGGGTCCAGGTCGGAGGCCGCGATCTCGTCGAGTACGAAGTTCAGCACTTCCTGGTGCCCCAGCCGGTAGGCGCGCACCATCGCATTTGCGGGCACGCCGCGCTGCGCCATCCGCCGCGCATGTTCGAGCGACTCCGTCGGCGGTTCGACGTCCTCGATCGGAATTCGGTGCCGAATGGAGGCGAAGACAGTTTCGACATTGGCTGCGACGGTGTGCGCTTGCAAATCCATCAGTTGCGCGTCCTCGCTGAGCTCGGCAATCTCGGTGAGGAGGATCTTCTGGATCGACTGCGTGATGTCGTTCAGCTTTCCGTCGAGCGCGCCGATCACCTCCGCTGCGCGCGCGACGACAGCAGCCTCGTCGACGCGTCTTTCCGGCATGAAACGACGGTAGATCACCGGGCGCTGAAGTTGCTGCAAATCGGGCTTTGTCGCCGCAGGACAACGACGCTCCGGAAACGCCCCGAGAGTTGGTCGTCGCGAGACGTCGATCCGAACCGCCCCGGTGAATAGCTTTCGTACCCATGAACAACGCCGCATACCGGGAAGTCGAGGTCGACCTCGAGGTGCGCCGGCGCGAGCAGTCCGCGGACGGTGTAGTCACGCTGACCCTCGCCGACCCCTCGGGCGCCGACCTGCCTGAGTGGACCCCCGGCGCTCACATCGATCTCGTCATGACGCCGTCACTGACGCGCCAGTACTCCCTGTGCGGCAGCACCGCCAGCCGCACAGAGTGGCAGGTGGGCATCCTGCTGGACCCGAACAGCCGCGGTGGCTCGCAGTTCGTCCACGACAAGCTGCACGAAGGCACCACGGTGCGGGTGCGCGGGCCGCGCAACCACTTCGCGCTCGTGAACTCGCCGCGCTACCAGTTCGTCGCGGGCGGGATCGGCATCACGCCGATGCTCCCGATGATCGAGGCCGCCGAGGCCACCGGCGCCGACTGGCAGCTGATCTACGGCGGCAGCGCCCGCTCGTCGATGGCGTACCTGCAGGCGCTGGACCGCTTCGGCGACCGCGTCACCATCTGTGCGCGCGACGAGGAAGGCGATGCTTTCCGGACAAAGCTGGCGGCGGTGTTGGCGGCTCCGCAGGCGAACACGCTGGTCTACTGCTGCGGGCCCGAGGGTCTGCTGGACGCGGTCGAGAAGGGTTGCGCGGCATGGCCCGACGGCAGCCTGCACCTCGAGCGCTTTTCGGCCAAGACCGTCGAAGCGCCGTCGGACGCACTCGACACGTTCGAGGTCGAATGCCAGCGGTCCGGCATCACGCTGACCGTGCCGTCGGACAAGACGATCTACGACGTCGCCGAGGAAGCCGGCCTCGACGTGCTGGGGTCGTGCATGGAAGGCGTCTGCGGCACTTGTGAATGCGAAATCATCGCCGGCGACGGCGACCACCGCGACTCGGTACTCACCGACTCGGAGAAGGCCGCCAACCAAACCATCATGATCTGCGTCTCGCGCTCCCGGTCCGAAAGGCTGGTGCTCGACCTATGAGAACCAACTATCCGTTGAACTGCTGGTACGTGGCCGCACTCAGCGACGAGGTCGGCGACGGGCTGCTGGCCCGCCGTCTGCTCGGCAAGCACGTGGTGCTGTATCGCCGCACGTCCGGTGAGGTGGTGGCCCTCGAGGACCGCTGCGCGCACCGTGCGTATCCGCTTTCGGAGGGCCGGCTCGACGGCGACCGTCTGGTCTGCGGCTATCACGGCCTCAGCTACGAGCCCGACGGCTGTCTGGCCGCCGTGCCGTCGCAGGAGAACGTGCCGCCCGGCGCCAAGGTCGCGTCGTATCCGGTTATCGAGACCGCCCCGTTCGTCTGGATCTGGCTCGGAGAGCCGCGGGCCGCGGCTCTGCGTCCGCCCCCGCGCGTGCCGTGGTACCTGGACGGTTCCGGGTGGACCAGCTCCACCGAGGTACTGCGGGTGGAGGCGAATTACCTGCTGCTGCACGAGCATTACCTCGATCTGACCGATGTGTTCGTGACGCATCCCGAGGTCGTTCCGCCCGACATTCAGCAACTGCCGCCGCTCAACGAGGTCGAGATCTCCGAACGGTCGGTGGCGTACACCCGGTCGACGCCCCCGAGCCGACTGGCGCCGTGGGAATCCGCGGTCACCGGGTTGCCGGAAGAGTCGGTTGCCACCCGCCGCGAAGAGGGGACTTTTGTGTCGCCGGCCCTGCACGCGCAGCACTACGCCATCGAACTCGAAGACGGAGAATCGTACGGGCTCTTGCGCATTCACGGGTTCACGCCCGAATCGCCGGGCTCGACGCACGTCTTCCTGCAGATGGCCCGCAATTACGCCGGCGCCGAGGACACCGTCACCGAGTACCTGCGAATCATGTTCCACGAGTGGGCCGTTCGCGATGCAGCCATCCTGGAGACGATTCAGCGACGGCTCGATGAACCCGGCGCACGCCGACGCGACCTCAACGTCAAGGCCGACCGGGCCGCACTCCGGGCACGGCGCATCGCCATGGACATGGTCGACGACGAAACCAGCCGTTTCACCGCCAATTGAGGAGAAGTACATGTCCAACACCGACTATGACGTGATCGTCGTCGGGTCCGGATTCGGGGGCAGCGTCACCGCGCTGCGGTTGACCGAGAAGGGCTATCGCGTCGGTATCCTGGAGGCCGGGCGCCGGTTCACCGACGACCAGTTTCCGAAAACCAGTTGGGACGTCCAGAAATTCGTGTGGGCGCCCAGGCTGGGGTGCTTCGGCATTCAGCGCATCCACATGCTGCGTGACGTCATCATCCTGGCCGGAGCGGGCGTCGGTGGTGGGTCGCTGAACTACGCGAACACCCTTTACAAGCCGCCCGCGACATTCTTCAACGACCCGCAGTGGGCTCACATCACCGACTGGTCCGAAGAGCTGTCGCCCTTCTACGACCAGGCCAGGCGCATGCTCGGGGTGGTGATCAACCCGAGCATGACTCCGGCCGACGACATCATGAAATCGGTCGCCGACGACATGGGTGTGGGCGACACGTTCGTCCAGACGCCGGTCGGGGTGTTCTTCGGCGAACCCGGCAAAACGGTCCGGGATCCGTTCTTCGGCGGCGCCGGGCCCGACCGCACCGGGTGCATCGAATGCGGTAGCTGCATGACGGGCTGTCGCTACGGCGCCAAGAACACGCTGCTGAAGAACTACCTCGGCCTCGCCGAGAATGCCGGCGCCACAGTGCATCCGCTGACGACGGTCGACTCCGTACGGCAGAGCCCGAGCGGCATCTGGGAGATCGACACCGTGCGCACCGGCCGCACCCTGCGTACGAACCGTCGTACCTTCACCGCGCGGCACGTCGTCCTGGCGGCCGGCACCTGGGGCACCCAGAACCTGCTGCACAAGATGAAGGACAGGGGCACCCTGCCCCAGCTGTCGGACCGGCTCGGGGTGCTCACCCGCACCAACTCCGAATCCATCGTCGGCGCAATGAAATACAAGGTCGACCCGGCGCTGGACCTGACGCGCGGCGTAGCCATCACGTCGTCGTTCCACCCGACCAGCGACACCCATATCGAGTCGGTGCGCTACGGCAAGGGCTCCAACGCGATGGGTCTGTTGCAGACCTTGATGACCGACGGCGGCGGCCGGTGGCCGCGCTGGCTGAAGGCCCTCGGCCTGGCGGTGAAGCATCCGCGCGCGCTGCTGCGGGTGCTGACGGTCGGCAATTGGAGTGAGCGCACGGTGATTTCGCTGGTGATGCAGAACCTGGACAACTCGATCACCACGTTCACCAAGCGGGGGCTGCGCGGCCGGCACCTGTCGAGCAAACAGGGACACGGCCAGCCCAATCCGACATGGATCCCGGCCGGCAACGACGCGACCCGCAGGGTCGCCGAGAAGATCGACGGCGTCACGGCAGGCACGTGGGGTGAGCTGTTCAACATCCCCATGACGGCGCATTTCCTCGGCGGTTGCGCCATCGGCTCGGACCCTTCGCAGGCCGTCATCGATCCGTACCACCGGGTCTACGGCTACCCGACCCTGAGTGTCGTTGATGGGTCGGCGGTTTCAGCGAATCTCGGGGTGAACCCGTCGCTGACCATCAGCGCTCAGGCGGAGCGGGCGGCGGCGATGTGGCCCAACAAGGGCGAGGTCGACCCGCGCCCCGAGCAGGGGCAGCCCTACCGCCGGGTCGAGGCCGTCGCGCCCGTCAAACCCGTCGTACCTGAAGGCGCTCCGGGGGCGTTGCGCCTGCCGCTCATCCCAAAGTGATGTTCAGGTGGTCGGACACGTTGCCGACCATCTGAACATCCACGACGCGTTCGGTGAAGTACCAGCCGGCGTCGTCGCGCGCGAACGTGTCGACATACCGGCCCACCACGATGGGTTGCAGCGGCACCGTATCGGTCTCCTGCACCACGCAGAACGTCGACCGCGCATGGGCGGTATCACCGTCGAGTTCGACGATCGGGTTGAGCACCAGATGCCGGGTCCGCGGCGTGTTTCCGTGCTCGGGGAACCGGCGGGTGGTGCGGGCGAAAGTGTTGGCGATCAAGTGCCGGCCCTCGACGCTGCCGGACGTCGGCCCGCCGAACCGGCTGCGTCCCAACAGCTCTCCCACCCCGTCGAAGTCGCCGGCATCGATCAGTTCGGCATACCGGTACAGCAGTTCGGTGATGGCCAGCTTGTCTGCCAGATCTTGCAGGCTCACGCGATCTGACCCTTCACGACCGGTAGCCCCGGGTCGCTCGGCACGTCGAGACGCGACGGCTTGGCTCCCGCCGCGATCAGGTGCGCGGCGAACGAGGCGATCATGGCGCCATTGTCGGTGCACAGTCGCGGCCGCGGCACCCGAAGCGTCAAACCGGCCTCGGCGCAACGCTCTTCGGCCAGCTCACGCAGACGCGAATTGGCGGCCACTCCCCCGGCGATCAGCAGCGTCGACACCCCGAGGTCAGTGGCCGCGCGAACGGCCTTGCGGGTCAACACATCCGCGACAGCCTCCTGGAAACCGGCCGCCACGTCGGCATGCGAGGCGTCCGGGTGTTTCTCCATGTGGCGTGCGACGGCGGTCTTGAGACCGGAAAAGCTGAAGGCGTACGGGTCATCTCGCGGCCCGGTCATGCCGCGCGGGAACACGATGGCGTCCCGGTCGCCCCGGCGGGCCAGTTCGTCGAGTACCCGGCCGCCGGGGTAGCCGAGGCCAAGCAGTCGGGCCACCTTGTCGTACGCCTCACCGGCTGCGTCGTCGACGGTGCTGCCGAGCTCCTCGATGGGCTCACCCAGCGATCGGACGTGCAGCAGATGCGTGTGGCCACCCGATACCAGCAGGCCGACGCTCTCGGGCAGCGGGCCGTGGTCGTAGACGTCCGCAGCCAGGTGCCCGCCGAGGTGGTTGACGCCGTAGAAGGGCACACCCCACGCCGCCGAATAGGCCTTGGCCGCAGCCACACCCACCAACAACGCCCCGGCCAGGCCGGGTCCGATGGTGGCCGCAACCACGTCGGGCCGGTCGATACCGGCGGTTTCCAACGCCCGGCTCATGGTGGGTCCCAACGACTCCAGGTGCGCGCGCGAGGCGATCTCGGGAACCACGCCGCCGTAGCGGGTGTGTTCGTCGACGCTCGATGCAACCTCGTCGGCCAACAACGAAACGCGTACCGACCCGTCCTTCTCTACGGCCAGCTCGCAGATGCCGACGCCTGTTTCGTCACAAGAACTTTCGATTGCCAAGATGATTGTCATGAGACTGAATCGCTCCTCACATCCGCGTCCCGCCGCATGGTGTACGCGTCCGCGCCGCTGATCCGGTAATACCGCTTGCGCACACTCATCTTCACGAACCCGACGCTTTCGTACAGCCCGATCGCCGCATCGTTGTCGGTGCGAACCTCCAGGAACACGGTGCCACCGTCGGCGATGGTCAACAGCCGCGCCAGCAGCGCCCGGCCGATCCCCTGCCCCTGATACGCCGGATCGACGCCGATGGTGTGCACCTCGTACTCGAACGGCGGTTTCCGGCCCAGCCGGCTGATGCCGGCATATCCCACCAGAAGCTTGCCGTCCCGCGCCGCGACGTAGTGGTTGTGGTCCGAGTCGAGTTCGCGGATGAACGCCACGGCCGGCCACGGGTCGTCGCCCGGGAACAGCAGCGCTTCCAGTTCGCCGCACCGGTCGGCGTCACCGACCGTCAACGGCCCGTATTCGGCGGTCACGAGAGTCCCCGCTCGGCAAGCGTTTTCGCGTCGGGACGGCGCAGGTACAGCGGCACCAGCGCGGCGGGCGGCTGGTCCCAGCCGGCGGCGGTCACCAGGCCGGTCACGGTCGGGTACTCGACCGCCAGCGACGGCAGCGAGAACAACGCGGCCTGCGTGGCCGGACCTGCGACCGAACCCGACCCCGGGGCGACGTCCGCCGCGGCGCTCACGGCTGGCCCGTCGACGCGTACGCCGTCGCGGTACCGCGCCCAGTACACCTCACGGCGACGGGCATCGGTTACCACCAACAGTTCTCCGGGCGTCTCGGGGGCGATCGCATCCAGGCTGCACACGCCGTACACCGGGATACCGAGTGCCTGTCCGTATGCCGCCGCGGTGGCCATGCCGACGCGCAGCCCGGTGAACGGACCCGGCCCACACCCGACGACCACGGCGTCCAGGTCGGCGAACGTGATACCGGCATCAGCAACGGCGGCAATCACATTGGGCGTCAGCTGCTCGGCGTGCGCGCGGGCATCGACGGTGATCCGTTCGGCCAGCACGTCGACGCCGGCCGCGGTGCGCCGAGCGACTCCCGCGGTCACCGCGGGGGTCGCAGTGTCGATAGCCAGAATCATGCGCGGCTCCAATGCCAGACAGCGGTGCGGGTGTCGTCGTCGGCGCGCTCCAACCGGATGTCCAGATGGCTGGCCGACAGTCGCTCGGCCAAACCCTCGCCCCATTCGACGACCACCACGGCGTCATCGAGGTCGGTGTCGAGGTCAAGCGAGTCGAGTTCTCCGAGCAGGTCGGTGCTGCCCGAGTCGAGCAGCCGGTACATGTCGACGTGCACCATCGCGGGGTGCCCGGCGCGACGGGCGGGATGCACGCGGGCCAACACGTACGACGGTGACGTCACCGCACCCTCGACGTCCATACCCTGCGCAATACCCTTGGCCAGCATGGTCTTTCCGGCGCCGAGCGGGCCGGTGAGCACCACGACGTCGCCGACCCGCAGCTCGGCGCCGAACCGGGCACCGAGGGCCTTGGTGTCGGCCTCGGTCGGCAGGTGCACGGTGCCGTGCGAATCATCCATTGCGCTTGGCCTTTCCACGCAAATGCCGGGTCAGCGCCACCAGACGTGATGGCGTGGCGTGCTCGACGAAGCGCTCCAGCGCCTCGTTGATCAATTCAGGTTGCTCCATGTGCACCATGTGTCCCGCCCCTTCGACGATCACCAGCTCGGACTTCGGCAGTTGCCGGGCCATCGCCTGGGACTTGGCGAGCGGGGTGAGCAAATCGTGGTCGCCGCAGGCGATCAGCGTGGGTACGTGCTGCAGCACCGGCAGCGCACCGGCCTCGTCATGGGTTTCCAGTGCGTGCAGGAACTCGACGGTCGTCCGGATCGACGTGTTGTGCGTCATCTTCTCGACATACCGCGCCACCGACGGGCTGACAGCGTCATCACCGAACGACGCGGCTTTGAGCACCGGGCCGATGACGGCCTTTGCCGCACCACGGCCCGCACTGACCGCTCCGGGCGCGAACCGCACCGCCGCCTTTGCCGCCTCGAGCGCCGGGTTCTGCAGCACCTCACCCAACGGCGATCGGGTAACCCCTTGTGCGGCAGAAGCGAGGATCGCCACGCCACACACCCGTGCCGGGTAGTTGTGCGGGAATTGACGGGCGTGGGACAGGACCGTCATACCGCCCATCGAATGGCCGACCAGCACCACGGGACCACGCGGCGCCATCACCCGCATCACCGATTCGAGGTCCTGCCCCAGTTGCGGCACGGTGTACGAATCGGTGGGGCCCGCCGAGGACCGGCCGTGACCACGCTGGTCGTAGAACACCATCCGGACCTGATCGCCCCACCGCTCGGCCAGCCGGGCGCGCTGAAAATGGAAGGAGCCCATGCTGTTACAGAAACCGTGCGCGAAGAGCACCGTCAATCGGGCCTCTTTCGGGCCGACCTCGCGCACCGCCAGTGGCACGCCGTCGGTGGCCGTCACGACGTATCCGCGGTCGGCATCCAGCGTGGCGAAATCCTCACCGGCGTAGGGGTCTTCGCCACCACGTCGGCGCAGTGAACGAGCCACGCTGATCCCGGCGACCGACCCCACGGCAGTGAGACCGGCCATGCCCGCCAGCCACCGGGCATTATTGTTGTCGCTCATGGACGTCAGCCTGTCGACTCACGGTAAGTCCGGGCGATCCTGCCGCGTGGACTGGTCACGACTTCGTAGTTGATGGTGCCCAGCAGTTCGGCCCAGTCCTGCGCCGTCGGCTCACCGGAAGCGCCCGAGCCAAACAGCACCGCCTCGTCGCCCACCTCGACGCCGGCACCGTCGGGCCCGAGGTCAACGACGAACTGGTCCATACAGATTCGCCCGACATTGCGGTACCGGGTGCCGTTGATGCTGACGTCGATGCGTCCGCCCAGGCCGCGGAAAACCCCATCGGCGTAGCCGAGCGGGATCAGCCCGACGGTGGTGTCGCGATCGGCGATCCAGGTGTGTCCATACGACACCCCGTCACCGGCCTTGATCGAACGGACCGCGGCGACAGGGCATTTCAGCGTCATGACGGGCCGCAACCCGAAATCCCCGAGTGCGGGAATCGGCGTCTGCCCGTACACCGCGATACCGGGCCGCACCACATCGAAATGCAGATCGGGCCGGGTCAGCGTCGCGGGCGAGTTGGCCAGGTGCGCCACCTCGAAGTGCACGCCGGCGGCCGCCGCCTGTTCCCGGGCCGCGGTGAGGCGGGCGGCCTGGGTGTCGTTCATCGGGTGCCGCGGGTCGTCGCCGCACGCGAGGTGGCTCATGATGCCGCGGGGGCGCACCGCACCGTCGGCGGCGGCCCGCGCGATGGCGTCGAGCAGATCCGGGTACTCCGCCGGGCTGACCCCATTGCGGCTGAGGCCGGTGTCGACCTTGACGGTCAGGGTGGCAGGCGCGCCGCTGCGGCGCACCGCATCGAGCACGTCGCCGAACTGACGCACCGAAGAGACCGCGACTTGTACATCGGCGGCGAGCGCCGGGGCGAAGTCGGTGCCGGGCAGGTTCAGCCAGGACAGCACCGGCGCCTCGATCCCGGCCTGTCGCAGTGCCAGCGCCTCAGTGACGTTGGTGACACCCAGTTCGGCGGCCCCGGCGGCGAGGGCGGCGCGCGCGACCTGCGGCGCACCGTGCCCGTAACCGTCGGCCTTGACCACCGCCATCACCGCGGCGCCGGCTGCGCGCTCCCGCAAAAGGCGCACGTTGTGCGCAATTGCGCCCAGGTCGATGACGGCCTGGGCAGCAGGTTGGGGATCGGGCGAGCTCATATCGCTTCCGATTCTCCCAGACGCTAATGCGCGAAGGGCTGCACGTCGTCGAACTGGCCTTTCGGCTTGAGCTCATCCAAGCTGTTCAGGACCGTGATCAGGTCGTCTCGCAACGCACGGGCCAGATCCGCGGAGAAGCCTTCCCGCACCACCACGCGCAACACCGCGATGTCCGTCGCACCCTCGGGCATGGTGTAGGCCGGCACCTGCCAGCCGTAGGCGCGCAGCGCGTGTGACACGTCGAACTCGGTGTACGGCCGCCTGCCCTTGAGCCGACAGGCGAGCACCGGGATGGCCGAGCCGTCGGTGATCACCTCGAAGTGCTCGCTCTTGCGCAGCTCGTCACCGATCCAGCGCGCGGTGTCCGACAGGCAGTGCATGATCTGCGAGTAGCCGGCCCGGCCGAGACGCAGGAAGTTGTAGTACTGGCCGACCACCTGGTTGCCCGGCCGGGAGAAGTTCAGCGTGAAGGTCGGCATATCGCCGCCGAGGTAGTTGACCCGGAAGACGAGGTCCTCGGGCAGGTGCTCCGCGCTGCGCCAGACCACGAACCCGATGCCGGGGTACGTCAGCCCGTACTTGTGGCCACTGACGTTGATCGACACCACCCGCGGCAACCGGAAGTCCCACTGCAGATGCGGGTGCAGGAACGGGACCACGAAACCACCGCTGGCGGCGTCGACGTGCACCGGCACGTCCACCCCGCCGTCGGCGGCGAGCTTGTCCAGGGCCTCGCAGATCTCGGCGATGGGTTCGAGCTCACCGGTGAAGGTGGTACCCAGGATGCCCACGACGCCGATGGTGTCCTCGTCGACATTGGCGAGCACCTGTTCGGGGGTGATGACATAGCGGTCCTCGGCCATCGGCAGGTACCGCGGCTCGACGTCGAAGTAGCGGCAGAACTTCTCCCACACCACCTGGACGTTGGCACCCATCACCAGGTTGGGTGTGCGCCCCTTCCAGTCGCCCACCTTCTCTCGCCACCGCCACTTGAGGGCCAGACCGGCCAGCATCACCGCCTCGCTGGAACCGATGGTGGACACCCCGCACGCTGACGACGGGTCGTCGTCGCGCAGGTCGTCGGCGTGGAACAGGTCGGCCACCATGGACACCGTCCGGGCCTCGATCGCCGCGGTGGCCGGGTATTCGTCCTTGTCGATCATGTTCTTGTCGAACGTCTCGGCCATCAGCTTCTCGGCCTCGGGGTCCATCCACGTGGTGACGAACGTGGCGAGGTTGAGTCGGGAGCTGCCGTCGAGCATCAACTCGTCGTGGATGAAGCGGTAGGCGGCCTGCGGATCCATCGGATCGTCGGGCAGGCGCAGTGACGGAACCGGCGCCGTGGAGAGTCTGCCGGTGTAGGCGGGGCTCATCACGGATGCGCGAACATGCTTGTGCGACACAAAAATTCCCTTCTCAGAGCGATGCGATGGCAGCCCGGACATGGGCCAAGATGCGGTGCGCCGATGTCGGCGCGGGGCGAGGACCCGGATCATGCGCGGCGAGATCCGCCGCGCGGGCGTGGACGAACGCCGCCATCGCCGCCGCCTCGCCGGGTGCGATGCCGGACGCCAGCAGGGCGCCGATGATGCCGGACAGCACATCTCCGGATCCGGCTGTGGCCGCCCAGGATTGGCCGGCCGGGTTCAGGTACGTGGCGCCGTCCGCCGCCGCGATGACCGTGACGTTGCCCTTCAACAGGACCGTTGCTTTGAGACGGTCGGCGAGTTCACGGGTCGCGGCCACCCGATCGGAGCCCGGCGGATGCCCTGCGAGCCGGGCGAATTCACCGGCATGCGGGGTCAGCACAGTCGGCGCTGTGCGGTCGGCGACCAGATCGAGATCAGCGGACAGCAGCGTCAAGGCGTCGGCGTCGACGATCACCGGCAGATCGGTGGCCAGCGCGAAGCGCAGTGCCTCATCGCCGGCGGTATCGGTGCCCAACCCCGGGCCGACCACCCAGGCCTGCACCCGCCCCGCTGCCGTCGCATCCGGCGCCGCAACGACTTCCGGCCAGTGTGACACCACCTCGGCGTGCGCGGAGCCGGCGTACCGGACCATGCCGGAAGTCGCGGCTACGGCGGCGCCGGTGCTCAGGATCGCCGCGCCCGGATACGTCGCCGACCCGGCGAGAACGCCCTTGACGCCCTGGCTGTACTTGTCATCCGACGGGTGCGGCACTGGCCAGCGACTGCGGACGTCATGCGCGTCGAATCCGAGGAATGCCGGCTCTGGCAGGTCCAGACCGATGTCGATCAGTTCGACGCGGCCGCAGTCGGCCAGTCCGTGCACGGGTTTGAGCCCCCCGAAGGTGACGGTCAGCGCGGCCCGCACGTGGGGGCCGTCGGCTGCGCCGGTCTGGACGTCGATGCCACTGGGCAGGTCAACGGCGACGACGGGCGCGGTGTTGGCGTCGAAGACGGCGGCGGCAGCCGGCCGCAGTGGTCCGGTGGCGCCGATACCGACGACGCCGTCGATCACCAAATCCGTTGTCGGCTGGATGGTTTCAACGATGCGGCCACCGGCCTCACGGAAGGCTGCCAGCGCCTTGGCATGCGTGCGGTCGGGGCTGAGGAGCACGGCGGTCGCCGCGGCACCGCGCCGACGCAGGAAGGTCACCGCCCACAACGCGTCGCCGCCGTTGTCCCCCGAGCCCACCACGGCGCAGACCTGACGGCCCGCGACGCCGCCCGTACGGGCCTTGAGTTCGGTGGCGATCGCGGTCGCCAATCCGTACGCGGCCCGGCGCATGAGCACGCCGTCAGGCAGGGACGCGAGCAGCGGCGCCTCGGCCGCGCGAATCTGTTCGGCGGTGAAATAGTGCCGCATAGCTCCGAAGGTTACGCAGATCCGCCCGGCAGGGGTTGGCATGTGCGTCAAATTCGGGCACCGAGCCCGAGCCGACGGCCGTCTGCCGTCGGCGACTCAGGCTCAGACGAGCACCGCGCTGGGCTCCACCGTCACCTTGATCGCCTCGCCATGTTGGACGATCCGGAACGCATCGAGAACCTCGTCGAGCGCGATGTGCCGGGTGATCAAGTCCTTCACCGGTACCTGACCGGTCGAGATGTAGTGCAGCGCACGCTTGTTGTGCTCGGGCGCAGAGCCGTTGGCGCCATGGATGTGCAGCTGCCGGTAGTGCACCACGTTGGAATCGCAGGTGATGGTCGGGTTGGTCTTGGGCAGGCCGCCGAAGAACGAGATGCGGCCGTTGCGCGCGGCCATCGCGATGGCCTGCTCCTGGGTGATGTTGGCGGCGGTCGCGGTGATCACCACGTCGGCGCCTCGTCCACCCGTCAGCTCCAGCACCCGCGCCACCACGTCGGTGTCGGCCGCGTTGATCACCTCGTCGGGGTGTACCGCATCGGCCGACATCTTCAACCGGGCGTCGTTGACGTCGACGAGGTACACCGGCCCGCAGTCGTGCACGCCGCGCGCGATGCGGATGTGCATGCACCCGATGGGGCCGGCACCGAACACCACGACGGTGTCGCCCGGCTCGATGCCGAGCAGATCCTGCGCATTGATGGCACAGGCGAACGGTTCCGCCGCCGACGCCTCGTCGTATCCGACATTGTCCGGAATCCGGTTCAGCCCATCGACTTTGAGCACCTGGCGCGGCACGATCATGTACTCGGCGAACCCGCCGTCGTACTGGTAACCCATGGACGTCTGGTTCTGGCAGACCGCCATCCAGCCCTTGGCGCATTCGTGACACTCGCCGCACGGCACGGCGGCGATCACCTGAACCCGGTCGCCCTCGGCCCATTCGGTGCCGTACGTGGCGTTGACGTTGGCGCCGACGTCGACGATGTCGCCGGCAATCTCATGCCCGATGGTCCGCGGCGGGGTCAGGTTCTGATGCCCGTTGTGCAGGATTTTGACATCGGTGCCGCAGGTCGAACAGTTGCGAACCCGGATCTTGATCTCGTCGGGCCCGCACACAGGCTCGGGCACATCCTCGAGCCGGACGTCCTCTGGTGCGTAGTAGCGCAGCGCTTTCATGGCGTTCCTTCCGGTTCTCCGGCCTGGCCGGCGGGTGTGTCGTGGTTCACGCTGCGGTCACTCTAACGGCAATTCGGGCAGAAATACAAACATTAGTCTGCCCACTTTTGCCCATTTCCTTGCGATCATGCCCACATATGGGCTTTACTCATAGCACACGGTGATGTGACGGGCATCACCTTCAGGTGGTCAGGCGGAGGTCCAGCACAGTGACTGCAACGACGGAAACACCGCAGCGCGTCAGTCTGCGCGTGCGTGTACAGCAGCTCGGCACCGCGCTGTCGAACATGGTGATGCCGAACATCGGTGCCTTCATCGCGTGGGGCTTGATCACCGCACTGTTCATCAAGACCGGCTGGCTGCCCGGCCTCTTTCACACGCTCCAGAACCCGGATGGCTGGGTGGCCCACATCGGTGGCTGGGGAGCCTACGAAAAGGGCGGCATCGTCGCGCCGATGATCACCTATCTGCTCCCGATCCTCATCGGATCCACCGGCGGCCGGATGGTGTACGGCACCCGCGGAGCCGTCGTCGGCGCCATCACCACCATGGGAGTGGTGGCCGGAGCCGATGTTCCGATGTTCATGGGCGCAATGATCATGGGGCCCTTGGGCGGCTGGGTCATCAAGAGGCTGGATGCGTTGTGGGACGGAAAGATCCGCCCCGGCTTCGAGATGCTGGTGAACAATTTCTCAGCCGGGATCGCCGGCCTGGCGATGGCCGTCATCGGGTTCTTCGGTGTCGGTCCGGTGGTATCGGCCTTCACCCGCGGCGCCGGCCACGTTGTCGACTTCCTCGTCGGCCACGACCTGCTGCCACTGACCTCGATCTTCATCGAACCTGCCAAGGTGCTGTTCCTCAACAACGCCATCAACCATGGCGTGCTCACTCCACTCGGCACCACCCAGGCGCTCGCCACCGGCAAATCCGTCCTGTTCCTACTGGAAGCCAACCCCGGCCCCGGCCTGGGAATCCTATTGGCGTTCATGGTGTTCGGCCGCGGCGCCGCCAAGGCATCGGCGCCCGGCGCCGCAATCATCTAGTTCCTCGGCGGCATTCACGAGATCTACTTCCCCTACGTTCTGATGAAGCCGAAGCTGATCGCCGCCACCATCCTCGGCGGGATGACGGGCGTCTTCGTCAACGTCCTGTTCGGCTCCGGCCTGCGCGCCCCGGCCGCGCCCGGTTCGATCATCGCCGTCTACGCCCAGACCGCGACGGGTAGCTACGTCGGCGTCACATTGTCGGTGCTCGCGGCGGCAGCCGTCTCGTTCGCAGTGGCCTCTGTACTGCTCAAGACCGACCGCGCCACCGATGAGCCCGACCTGGCCGCCGCCACAGCCGAAATGGAAACACTGAAGGGCAAGCGGTCCAGTGTCGCCGCGGCGCTGGTCGGTGGCTCGACCGCGCCCATCACCAATATCGTGTTCGCCTGCGACGCCGGCATGGGTTCGTCGGCGATGGGCGCCTCGGTGCTACGCAAGAAGATCCGAGACGCGGGATTCACTGGCGTGACGGTGGTCAACCAGGCAATCTCCAATCTCACCGACACCTACGGGCTGGCTGTCACCCATCGTGATCTCACCGACCGCGCCCGGCAGAAGACGCCGTCGGCGATCCACGTCTCGGTCGACGACTTCATGAACTCGCCGCGCTACGACGAAATCCTCGAACTGCTGGGCCGCACCAATGGCGCCCCTCAGCCCTCCGGCGAATCCGCCACGCCCCCAACCGAACCCGCCGCTGCCGACGCTCAGTCCGACGATGTGCTGTCACTCGATTCGATCGTACTGGCCGGCTCGGCCACCACCGCCGAGGCCGCGATCACGGAGGCGGGCCGACTGCTGGTCGCCGCCCGGGCCGTGGACGAGGCCTACGTCGACGCCATGCACGAGCGGGAGAAATCGGTATCGACCTATATGGGCAACGGCCTGGCGATACCGCACGGCACCAACGAAGCCAAGGGCGCGATCCGCCACTCCGGGATCTCGTTCGTCCGCTATCCCGAACCCATCGACTGGAACGGCAAGCCCGCCGAGTTCGTGGTCGGAATCGCCGGCGCCGGCAAGGACCACATGGCGCTTCTCACCCGGATCGCCCAGGTGTTCCTGGACAAGGACGAGGTGGAGCGGTTGCGCCGGGCCGGCACCCCCGAGGAGATCCGGGCGGTGCTGAGCGAAGCCCGGTGAGCGAGGACCGCAAGAATGTCATCCGTGGATTCAGACAGCCGCCAGCGCCGCATCGTCGAGTTCGCCCGCACCCGCGGGCGGGTCGAGGTGCTGGCCCTGGCCGAAGAACTGAACGTGGCGTCGGAGACCATCCGCCGCGACCTGAAGGTGCTGGCCGGACGGCGCATGCTCAAACGGGTCCACGGCGGAGCCATACCGCTGGAGACCGCAGCGTTCGAATCGACGGTGGAGTACCGGAGCCAGATCGACCTGGCCCAGAAACACCGGGTCGCGGCCGCGGCCGCCGATCTGCTCCACGGAGCCGAAACCGTTTATCTGGATGAGGGTTTCACCCCGCGACTGATCGCCGAGCGGCTGGCGGACCAGGAGCTGACTGTGGTGACGTCGTCGCTGTTGGCCGCCGAAGCACTCGCCCACAGCGAGACCGTGACGGTGTTGTTGCTCGGCGGACGAATGCGCGGACGAACCCTGGCCACGGTCGACAACTGGGCAGTGGAGCGATTACGCAGCCTGGTCATCGACGTCGCCTACCTCGGCACCAACGGCATCACCCCCGAGCACGGGCTGACCACCCCGGATCCCGCTGTGGCGGCGGTCAAGCAGACGGCCGTTTCAGTCGCGATGCGCCGCATCCTGGTGGCCGCGCACTCCAAGTTCGGTGTCACCAGCTTCTGCCGGTTCGCCGACGTCGGCGATTTCGAAACCATCGTGACCGGCACCGAGTTGCCCGCCGCAGACGCACACCGTTACGAAGCCTTGGGGCCGTCGATCGTGCGTGCCTGAGCATCGCAACCGAACCGCAGGCGACCGAATGGACACCGTCGGACCGGACGGCCGCTACCGAGCCCGCGGGCAGGACTGCCTCCACCAAGATCGCCCAACCTGTCACCGATGTGCTCATCTGGGGCCGAAAAATTGGTTGCGATTCGAACATTTGTTCGATACAATGTGTTATGGGAATCGCACCGGATCTCCACCCCCTTCTCGACCGCCTGCGTGACGTCGTCGTCCCCGATGACATCGACGGGAACGACGCCGTGGAAGCGACGAAGTGTGTGATGACGCTGCGGAATGTGGTCGATCATCTGGCGGCGGTGCTGACCGGAGTTCTGGACCGCAGTGGTGTTGCAGCGGCGCAGGGCCGCACGGTGCGGGAGCTGTTGATTTCGTTGGGGTGTGCACCGTCGGTGGCTGACCGGCTGGTGCGTGTCAGTGGCGCGCTGCCGTTATTGCCGACCCTGGCGGCGCATGCCGGCGATGGGGTGGTCTCCGGTGAGCATGTCGATGCGATCGTGAAGGGCATCAACCACATTCAGGCGCGTGCACCAGGTCCGGTCAGCGAGGAGGCCAGGTTCGCGCAGGTGACGGATTTGTTGGGGCAGTTCTTCTCAGGTGCCACTCCGGCCGCGATCGGTGACCGAGCCCGGCGCCTGGGCAACCGGCACGCGGCCGCCGAGGGTGGGTTGCCGGCGGCGGAGGACCGCTCGATCAACACCCTCGATCACCGCGTCACCAGTGACGGCCGCCTGCAGGTGCGGGCCGATCTGGATGCCGAAGTGGGCGCCAAGTTGGTGGCCGCGGTCGAAGAGCTGTCGGCGCCGCGCCCCGAACCGGACGGCACCCCCGACACCAGGTTGGCTTCCCGGCGGCGGGCCGACGCCCTCGAAACCGTGTTGGACATCGCCGCCCGCGGCGGTGACATCGCCTCCGCTCCGCGGACCCAGCTGTTGGTGACGGTGCCCGCCGACACCCCGGACCTCGCTCAGTTGGAGTTCATGGGGTCGATCAGCACCATGACCCTGGAGCGGTTGACCTGCGACACCGCGGTGACAACGGTGATCGTGGACGGCGAGCAGGTACCCCTCGATATGGGCCGGGACAAGCGCCTGTTCCCGGCGCCTCTGCGTAAAGCCCTGTACCTGCGGGATCAGTGCTGCATCAAATGCGGCGCCCCACCCGGGCGTACCCACGCCCACCACATCGTGCACTGGACCCACCACGGCGAAACATCACTGGCCAACGGATGCCTACTGTGCCCGGCCTGCCACGCCAACGTCCACCACGACGGCTGGGACGTCGTCATGGGCCTGGACAAACACCCCTGGCTCATCCCACCCGCGACCGTCGACCCACAGCGACAACCCATCCCCGCCTACAACCGCCGCACCATGCGACTGGACGTAGCTGCCTAGCGCGCAGCCTGAAAGCGTTGTGCACCTTGACAACTCAACAGTGACGGCGCCGATTCGGCGACCTACTCGACAGTGACCGACTTCGCCAGGTTGCGCGGCTTGTCCACGTCGTAACCCCGCTCGCGAGCGACCGACGCCGCGAACACCTGCAGCGGGATGGTCGACAGCAGGGGCTGGAACAGCGTCGAGGTCGACGGCAGCTCGAAGATGTAGTCCGCGTACGGCCGCACCGTCTCGTCGCCCTCCTCGGCGATCACGATGGTGACCGCGCCGCGGGCCTGAATCTCGCGGATGTTGCTCAGCAGCTTGGCGTGCAGCATCGACGAGCCCTTGGGCGACGGCATCACCACGATCACCGGCAGATCGTCGTCGATCAGCGCGATGGGGCCGTGCTTGAGCTCGCCGGCGGCAAAGCCCTCGGCGTGCATGTACGCCAGTTCCTTGAGCTTGAGCGCACCCTCGAGGGCCACCGGGTAGCCGACGTGCCGGCCGAGGAACAGGATGGTCGGCGACTGCGCGAACTGCCGACCCAGATCGGCGATCGGCTGCAGCCGCTCGAGCACCTGCTCGACCAACGCCGGCATGGACTCCAGCTCGCGGTACTCGCGGGCCACCTCATCGGGGTACTTGGTGCCGCGGGCCTGCGCCAGCGCCAGGCCGACCAGGTAGTTCGCGGCGACCTGCGCCAGGAAGGTCTTGGTGGCGGCGACGCCGATCTCCGGCCCGGCCCGGGTGTAGAGAACGGCGTCGGCCTCGCGCGGAATCTGCGAGCCGTTGGTGTTGCAGATGGCCAGCACCTTGGCCTTCTGGCCCTTGGCGTGCCGGACGGCCTCCAGGGTGTCGGCGGTCTCGCCGGACTGCGAGATGGCGATCACCAGGGTGCTGCGGTCCAGCACGGGGTCGCGGTACCGGAACTCACTGGCCAACTCGACCTCGACCGGCAGCCGGGTCCAGTGCTCGATGGCGTACTTGGCGAGCAGGCCGGAGTGGTACGCGGTGCCGCAGGCGACGATGAAGACCTTGTCGACGTCGCGCAGCTCCTGGTCGGACAGCCGCTGCTCGTCGAGCACGATCTTGCCGTCGATGAAGTGACCGAGCAGGGTGTCGGAGACGGCCGTGGGCTGCTCGGCGATCTCCTTGTACATGAAGTAGTCGTAGCCACCCTTTTCGGCAGCCGACAGGTCCCAGTCGATGTGAAAAGGACGAGCGCGGTCGGACGCGTCGTTGCCGTCGAAGTCCAGCACCTGGTAGCTGTCCGCGGTGATCACCACGGCCTGGTCCTGCCCGAGCTCGACGGCGTCGCGGGTGTATTCGATGAACGCCGCGACGTCGGAGCCGATGAACATCTCACCGTCGCCGACACCGACCACCAGGGGAGTGGACCGGCGGGCCGCGATGATGGTGCCAGGGTCGTCGGCGTTGGTGAACACCAGCGTGAAGTGACCTTCGAGCCGGCGCAGCACCGCGAGCACCGACGCGACGAAGTCGCCGGCCGTCGGCCCGCTCCGGTAGGCCTGCGCCACCAGGTGGACGGCGACCTCGGAGTCGGTGTCGCTCTGGAATTCAACGCCGTCAGCTTCCAGCTCGGCGCGCAGTCCCGCGAAGTTCTCGATGATGCCGTTGTGGACCACCGCGAGCTTGCCGCTGGCATCGCTGTGCGGATGCGCGTTGCGGTCGGTCGGGCGGCCATGGGTCGCCCAGCGGGTGTGCCCCATGCCGGTGGTGCCGCCGAGATCGGCGGGGTCGGTCTCGGCCAGCGCCTCTTCCAGATTGGCGAGGCGGCCGGCGCGCCGCCGGATGGTCAGGCCCCCGTGGCCATCGGCCAGCGCGACGCCGGAGGAGTCGTAGCCGCGGTATTCCATCCGTCGCAGCGCGTCGACCACGATGTCGCGGGCGGGACGTTGCCCGACATAGCCGACGATTCCACACATGGTTATCCAGGGTAGTGCAGCCGCCCGAGTGCCGGACCGTGCATGCGTGACGCACAAACCAGGGCCACTGCGCTAACGTCATCGCGTGGCCAAGACGAAGAAGCTCTTCGGCGCCCTGACGCGCCGCGGCCCGCACCGCGTTCTGCGCGGTGACCTGGGTTTTGCCGGTCTGCCGGGCACTGTTTACACCCCGGAGTCGGGGCTGAATCTGCCCGGCGTGGCATTCGGCCACGACTGGTTGCAGGGTGTCGGACGTTACAACGGCATGCTTGAGCATCTGGCCTCGTGGGGCATCGTCGCCGCCGCGCCCAACACCGAGACCGGCATCGCGCCGTCGGTGCTGAACCTGGCGTTCGACCTGGGCACCACCCTCGACATCATCACCGGAGTACGGCTGGGTCCCGGCAAGATCAGCGTCCACCCGACCAAGCTGGGACTGGTCGGGCACGGTTTCGGTGCGTCCGCCGCGATCTTCACCGCCGCTGGTCTGGGGTCGTCGGCCAACCCGCTCAAGGCCGTCGCCGCGGTGTTCCCGACCGCCAGCAAGCCCGACGCCGATCAGCCCGCGGCCGGTCTGCGCGTCCCGGGCCTGATTCTGAACGCGCCGGGCGCCGAGGTGACCATCCAGTCCAACGCCACCGAGCTGGCCGCCGCGTGGCGGACGGCCACGGTGCGGACCGTCGACAAGGCCGTCCCGGGCGGGCTGGCCGAGGGCTTCCGGCTGTCCAAACTGGTGGGGATGCCCGGAGCGGATCGCCGCACCCAGAAGACGGTGCGGGCCCTGCTGACCGGCTACCTGCTGTTCCAGCTGACGGGCGACAAGGCGTACAAGGATTTCGCCGACGCCGACGTAGTGCTGCCGAAAACCACCGTCGCCGATCCCGACGCCGAGAGCCCGGCCCTCGAAGACAAGGTCGCCGCCCTGCTGAAGGGCTAGTGGTTGCGCAGCGCGCTGATCAGTTCCCGCTTCTTCAGCGACGAGTACCCCGTCAGCCCCAGCTCTTTGGCGCGCTTTTTCAGATCCTGCACCGTCCAGTCGTCATACGAACCGGACTTTCCGCCTTTGCGGCCGACCGATGAACCGCCGCGTGCGGCCGCAGCATTCGAAATTCGCGCTGCTTTTTCTTTCGAATCACCCTGCTTGCGCAGTTCTTCGTACATCTTCTCGTTCTTGATCGAGGAATTGGGCACGGCCATGGCTCCTTCGCTGTGAATTGCACAGGCAGAATGCCCTGGCCGCATGCGATTGAAACGCCGGACGAGTTTCACTCCCCCACTTGTGGCAACTCGTCAGCGGCGATCTCACACGGTGTCTTGGCCGTCGGGTTCTCCTGTCCGGCAACAGGTTCCGGAGGCAAGGAGACCGGCGCCGGAGGTGGGGTGGGCGCCGGCGTTGGCTGCTCCGGATCGGCCTGGGGTTGTGCGACAGCCGGATCGCCCGCTTCTGCGGCTACCTCGCCGGCGCTTTCGTCTTCTGCTTCGACCTCATCTTCGGCTTCCTCGTCGGCCTCGTCTTCTGCTTTGTCCTCGTCCTCGTGGTCCTCGTCCTCGTGGTCCTCGTCGAGGACGCCGTCATCGCTGTCGGCGGTCCCGTCCTCGATGCCGTCGAGCCCGTCCAGTCCGGACGCGCCGGGCGACAGACCGGCCATCGAACCCAGCGCTCCCCCGACGGCGTCGGCCAGCTGCTGGCCCAAACCGCCCACAGTCGAACCCAATCCGGGATCCCCGGCCAGGCCGGCCGCGGCGGGGGTCGCCGCGGCGGCCCCGAGAGCCGGCTCGGGAACTCCGGACGTACCCATCGAGGGAGCCGCAACGGGTTCGGCCGGCGGGGGCGGCGTGGCCGGCGCGGGTGGAGCCGACGGCGCCCAACTCGCCGCGTTGCCCAATGTCCCGAGCGGCGCTGCCGCAGCGGCCTGATATGCCGGAGGGCCGGCGCTGAAAGACGCCGCCGGAGGCGCCCATCCCGGTGTCATCACGAATGGCACGGCGAACGACACCCCCGCCGGGGTGACCGTCGCGATCGCCGAACCATACGCAGCCGCAACAACATCGGAGGCCTCCTCCAGCGTGGGCACCAGGTCCCCGGACACCACCTGCAGAACGAAAGGCTTCACCTGCTGATCGACGATCTCGCTGGCGGCCGCGACGTCGCCGGCCCCGCCGAGGACCGCGCGGGCTGCCGCGCTCCACTGGTCGCGGTGCGCGGCGGCTTGCGCATCGGCCCGCAGCACCGCGTCGACCTTGGTGTCCACGGCGCGCCACAATTCGTCCCGCAGCGTCGTCAGCGCCTGTGCGCTGCGTTGCAGATGTGCGACCACGTCCTCAGCGGCGACCGTCAGGGTGCGCAGAAACCCTGCGGCGCCGTCCCCACCCATACCGGACCACTGCGACGCCAGCTCCCGATATCCGTTGCCCTGCAACCGTAAAGCGTCGTGCCCGGCGACCACCGCGGCGTCGAGCGAGCGGGCATCGGCGGACAGCGCGGCAAGGTCCAAGCCGCTCTCGGCGCGATACAACTCGGGCAACGACGCGGCAGACGGCAAGCCCAGCACCTGGCACGCCGCCACGTACTCGTCGAGGACCGTCAGCGCCCGGTCACCCTCCGAGAGCCGCCCGGCGACATCGAACGCAGCTGCCATCATCAGACCAACCGGCCGGCAAGATCGGCGTCGGCGTCCTCGTAGCGCGCCGACGAAACCCGCAATGCCGCTGCGGCTTCCGTCGACGCGGACGCCCACGCGCGAAGCTGGTCGGCCGACTGGTCCAGCGCGGCGCGCAAGGCGGCGGCGCGGGCCGCGTGGTCACGGCCGCCACAGAACCCGTCGAAGTACCACCGCAACAGCGGCGCCACCGCCAGGGCGTCGGCGACCGATTCACACCGCTGCGCGATGTCCCGCACCGCCGAGGGGTCTATCCGAGCGGCATCACGTTCTCCCATGACTTGCTATGACGCACAGCAGGGCCGTTCGGTTCCATCGAAGTCGAAAAAGCGGTGGATTGCCGGTCGAGCGAACTCAGCGCAGCCCGGGATGCGTTCCCGATTGCCGCGCCCGCCGCTGTACCGCGGCGATCTCGCGCAACCCGTCACCCAGCAGGCTCCGGTTGAGTGGCGAGAGGTCACCGACGGTGACGACGTCGTTCGGCGTGCGACCGTCGGCGATCAGCTCGACCTGGTGCGCCAACCGGATTCGCTGCAGCATGACGAAAACCTCTGTGAGAGTTCGAGAATCCCGTTCCGTCAGCGCGCCTGTGCTGGCTGCCGCGGCAAGCCGCGCCGGAGTCGACGCCGAGGTCACGTCGGCCGTGAGGCCACCCCACCGGGCCAGATTGACGATCGGCGTCACCGCATGCGTCTTCAGGTCGAAGGTGCCACCGCGCCGCGCCAGCACATCACGCAGCGACCAGGTGCGCACCTTGCCGGACAGCGCGTCCAGCAGCTGCAGGCGTAAGGCGTTCGGATGTTCGTCACGCATCCTGCGGAACACCGTGGGTACGGTGTGCAACGCCCGGTTGCCCCACACGACGCGGCCGTCGATCAGCAGCGAGGACAGGATCAAACCCTTGCCGCGCAACGGGTCGTCAAGCCAGCCTTCGGCGGCCTGCACCCAGTCCGTGGCCGAGCGCCCGAAAGCCTGGTGCGACGCGACCGCACCGTTGCTGTCCGCCGGCAGACCACAACCGTCGAGGATGGCGTGCGCACGGGCCGCGATGGCCCGCAATTGCGCGCATTCGGTATCACAGCTGTCAGCCCAACTGAGCGCACTGTCCACATCGGAGGACGGCATGGCCTCCCGGCGGGCGATGCTGCCCAGAGTGAGCCACGCGAACTGGTCCTGTGTCGGCCCGGGGCCGGCTTCGGCCAGGGCGAGTTCCAATGCCTTACGTACCAACGCGTCCAGCACGATCGATGCAATGCTGCTCGCGGCCGACGCCTTCGTCCCGGTACGAAACAGATCGACCGCGATGTGGGTCACCTCGCGGCCATGGCGTTGGAGCGCAGCGGCATCGGGCGCCTGCGCGATCGCCCGGCGCAGCACGAAGCTCTGGCGAGCCGACGCGGCCAGCAGGTCGACGTCCTCCAGGACGCCCAGCACCTCACCGCGTGGCGACAGCACCGGCATGTGGCGCATGCCGCTCTCCAGCATGTCCAACAGCACGGTCTCGGCGGTTCGATCGGCGGTCACCGTCTGGGCGGGCGCACTCATCACCTCGGTGATCGGGGCATCGACGGGCAGCCCTGCCGCGACCACGCGAGTCCGCAGGTCACGATCGGTGAAGATGCCGATACCGCCGTCGCGCAGCCGGATCAGCGCGTAGGACACCCGCTGATCGCTCATCTGCACGACAGCGTCGCGCACCGAGACGCCGGGGTCGACGATCAGCACGTCGCCCCGCACCAACTCGCTGACCGATCGCGAATCGGCGGCGAGGGCCGCCGGTGCGTGCGGCGCCGGCGAGGCGGACGAGGCCAGAAACCGGAGTCCCGCGGGCTTGGCGAACTGCGCGCGGACCAGTTCGCCACGAAGTCGCAACGTGGTGGTGGATTCCGTTGCGCGGGCGAGGAATTCGACACCGCCACCGGTCAGCATCGGAACATAGCCGAAGATGCCGCCCGGCTCGATGGTGTCGAACACCTGCCCACCGCCCGCCCCGCCGGCCTCCTGCAGGTTTACCGAGCCGGTCAGGACCATCCAGATGTCATCGGGCACGTGGCGGGAGAAGTCTGCGATGACCACCCCGGTCGAGTGCGGTTCCAGGGTCGACTGCGCCACCAACTCGAGCAACTCGGCGTCACCGGCCGTCTGGAACGGCGGATGCGCGCGGAGGAAATCCACCAGCTCCACAGCCGATGCGGGAGATGCGGTCACCCCGCCATCGTGCCCCAACTCAGGTCGTACGAAGCAGATCGACGCATTTCTCCGCCATGGTCATCACGGTGATGTTCGGATTCACCACCGGCAGCTTCGGCATCGCCGAGGCATCGACCACCCGCAGCCGGCGCACACCCTTGACGCGCAACTGGGGGTCGAGCACCGCCATCGGATCGTCCACCGCACCCATGCGCGCGGTCCCGGCCGGGTGGTACACGGTGTTGTGCGTCTTGTAGATGTACGCGAGCAGCTCCTCGTCGGTCTGCACATCCGGTCCGGGCGCGAGCTCGCGGCCAATCCACTCCTGCAGCGGTTCCTGCTCGGCGATCTTGCGGGCCAGCCTGATACCGGCCAGCATCACCTTTTCATCGTGACCTTCCGGGTCGGTGAAGTAGCGCGGGTCGACCTTCGCCCGGTCCCGGAAGTCCCGCGAGGCCAGCCGGACGGTTCCACGTGAACGCCCTTGTGTCACATTGGGAGTCAGACAGAATCCGTTGTCGGTGGTGGGGTAACCGTGCCGCAGCGTATTCATGTCGAACGGGACGCTGCCGTAATGCATCATCAGGTCGGAGTGATCGGCGTTGTCGCCGGCGACCTCGGTGGTGGCGAACAGCCCGATCTCCCACCACTGCGTGGAATCGGTGACCATCGGCTTGGCCGCCTGCCAGAACACCAGGCCCTCGACGTGGTCGTCTAGGTTCTCGCCGACACCGGGCGAGTCGACCCGCACCGGCACCCCGACCTCGTTCAGGTGGTCCGCCGGCCCGATTCCGGAGAGCATCAGCAGCTTCGGGGTATCGATGGCCCCGGCCGTGACCACGACCTCGCGGGTCGCGTTCACCACGTCGTAGCCGGTGAGGTCAGGGCGCTGATACCGCACGCCCGTCGCGACCGGCTCGTCCCCGGAGTCGTCGAACAGGACCTCGGCCACCCAGCAGTTGGTCAGCACCGTGAGGTTGGGCCGCGACTCCAGGATGGGGTGCAGGTACGCGTGCGAGCTGGACATCCTCTCGCCGGCCTCGTTGGCGTTGATCTGCAGCCAGCCGGCCGCATTGAGGGTCCAGTCGCCACGGTTGAACTGCACGGTCTCCAGGCCGACTTTGGCCGCGGAGTCGATCACCGCCTGGCCGCACGGGTCGTTCGGCGGCACGTCGCGAAGGCGGACCGGTCCCGAATCCCCGTGCGGTACACCCTGATACGTGCCGGTGGCGGTGTTGTTCTCCACCTTGGCCGTAAATGGCAGTACGTCCTGCGGTCCCCACCCGGTGGCGCCCATCGCCTCCCAGTCCCGCAGCCCCTGCGCCAGCGGCCAGAACGCGATGCAGGAGTTGTGCGACGAACATCCGCCGAGCACCTTCGCCCGCGCGTGCCGCATGAAGCTGTTGCCCTTCTCCTGCGGTTCCACCGGGTAGTCCCAGTCGTAGCCGGAGTCGAGGAGGTGCATCCACTCCGACAACTCCAGGATGTTGCGGTCACCCACATCCGACGGCCCGGCCTCCAGCAGACACACGCTGACATTCGGGTCCTCGGACAAGCGCGCCGCGACGATACAGCCGGCAGTGCCGCCGCCGGCGATCACGTAATCGTAGGTGTCATCGGACATGTGCGAACTCCTCGAAAAGTGGTCAGGCTGAAGAGAATCAGGAAGAGCGGGTCACTCGGCGGTGAATGCCGAGTGGGAGGCAAGTGTGCCAATGTGCTTGCGGCCCTTGACGAAATACCAAAGCAAGCCCAGCCCGAGGATGACGCCGATGTAGACGAACGCGCCCCAGGTGTTGTACCACGGGTCACCGTAGATGGCGACGCGCGGCCAGGCCAGGTTGATCGCCATGCCGACGCCCCACACCACCGCGAAGATGTTGACCGGCAGGCCCCACTTGCCCATCGTGAAGTAGCCACCCTCCGCGAGGTCCTTCGGCGGCCACTCTCCCCGTAGCCGCTTCTTGAGCAGTGGGCCCGTGACCATCAGGTAGGCCAGGTAGATCATGATGATCGCGATCGAGGTCAGCACGGTGAAAACCTTTGGCTGCCCGAGATTGATCACGAGGATCAGGGCCGCGATGATGCCGATGACGACGGCCGGCACGATGGGCGCCTGAGTCTTGGGGTGCACCTTGGCGAGCTTCTCACCGAACGGCAGCGCGTTGTCGCGCGCCATCGCGAACGTCAGCCGGATTGCCGCGGTGTGCACCGCCAGCGAACACACCGTCACCGCAACCACGATGCACACCAGGAAGATGGTGCCGAGCGGTCCCCACATCACCTTCTCGACGATGGACTGCAGGCTGCCGTCGGGACTGCCCAGGGCCGGGTCGTTCAGATCCGGGGTGGCCATGATGGCGCCCGCCAGGATTGCACCGCCGATCACGAACGAGGCCAGGATCGCGCGGAGGATGGCCTTGGGCGCGGTGCGCCGGGGTTCGACCGTTTCCTCGCCGAGCGAGCTTGCCGTGTCGAACCCGTACATCACGTACAGCGACGCCACCGAGGCCACCAGAAAGGCGCCGAAATATCCGCCGGGCAGCCCGGCGCCGTGGCCCTGGGTGTCGAAGAACACGCTCGGCCCGCGCTTGATGTTGAACAACAGGATGACCGCGATGAGCACGGCCGCAATGAGTTCGATGAATACGCCGGCGCTGTTGATCATCGCCATCAGCCGCACCCCGAAGGCATTGATGACGGTCGTGAACGCGATGAGGACGGTACCTAGCAGGATCGCGTTGCCGGCGAAGTCATAGGGCCCGGTGCCGTCGCCGATGATCTGGAATCCGTGCCAGAGCCGCGGCAGGTTCAACTGCAGGGCCAACACCACCGCCGACAGTGTGACGATGGAGGCCGTCAGCATCAGCCATCCCGAACTCCAGCCCACGATGCGACTGCCCAGCTTCTTCGACCAGTTGTAGACCGAACCCGCGACGGGATACTTCGCGGCGAGTTCCATGAAACACAATGCGACTGCCATCTGCCCGATGAAGACCATGGGCCACGACCACAGATAAGCCGGGCCGCCGTTGCCGTAGCCGACATAGAACAGCTGGAAGGTACCGGTCAGGATCGAGATGTAGCTGACCCCGGCCGCGAAGCTCGCGAATTTTCCGATACTGCGGTCCAGTGATTCCTTGTAGCCGAAATCTTCGAGTCCGCCGCTGTCGGTGTCAGTGAGGTTCTGAGTCATGAAGTTGTGTCCCTAGCCTTCGCTGGCAGCGTCGAACCAGCCGGCCGGCGTTGGCGCGGTGTTGTGCCAGATATGTTTGAGCTCTTGATATTCCGCGAGGCCCGAGGGACCGAGCTCGCGGCCGTTGCCCGACTTCCCGAAACCGCCCCACTCCGCTGCCGCGGTGTAGTAGCCGAAGTCGTTCAACCACACCGTCCCGTGCCGCAATGCGCGCACCACACGTTCGCCCCGCGCGGGATCAGAGGTTCGCACCCCTGCCGCGAGACCATACTGCGTGTCGTTGCCGAGTCTGATCGCCTCGGCCTCGTCGGTGAACCGCTCCACCGTCATGATCGGCCCGAAGGTCTCCTCCGTGACGATCCGCATCGAGCGGTCACAGCGGTCGAAGATGGTCGGCAGGAAGAAGTAGCCGTCCGCCAGCGCCGGATCACTGGGCCGGGTCCCGCCGGTGATCAGCTTTGCCCCTTCCGAAATACCCAGGGCCACAAACGATTCGATCTTGTCCAGTTGTTGTTTGGACACCAGCGGGCCGGTCTCGCTACGCGGGTCGGTGCCGTCGCCCATCCGGATCTTCTCGGCGCGCTCGGCGAGCTGTGCGACGAAGTCGTCGGCGATCGACTCCTCGAGGATCACCCGGGTGCCTGCCGAACAGACTTGACCCGAGTGCAGGAACACGCCGGTGAGGACCTGGTCGACGGCGGCGTCCCAGGCCTCGCCCCGTCCGATGTCGGCAAAGACGATGTGCGGGTTCTTCCCACCGAGTTCCAGAGCCACCTTGCTCACATGCGTGGCCGCGCTCCTGGCGATGTTCTGTCCCGTGCTCAGACCGCCGGTGAACGAGATGAAGTCGACGTCGGGGTTGTCGGTCAGCGCCGCCCCCACGGCGGCGCCACTGCCCTGGATCAGGTTGAGCACGCCGGCGGGCACCCCCGCTTCCTGGGCCAAGCGGACGAAGGCGATGGTCGAAAGCGGTGTCACTTCACTGGGTTTGGCCACCATGGTGCAACCGGCCGCGAGTGCCGGCGCGATCTTCCACGAGATCTGCAACAGCGGATAGTTCCACGGGGCAATCAGCACGCACACCCCGATGGGCTCGTGCACCACCCGGCTGATGACGGTCGGATCGCCCACGTCGACCAGCCGGTCGGCCTGCGTCGCCACCAAGCGGGCGTAGTAGCGGAACACCGAGATCACATCGTCGATGTCGATCCGACTCTCCGCCAAGGTTTTTCCGGTGTCGGCGGTCTCCACCGCAGCCAACGACTCCTTGTCGCGGGCCAGCAGATCGGCGATGCGCTCGAGTAGCGCGGCGCGCTCGGCGACCGGCGTGGCCGGCCAGTCACCGGCGTCGAAGGCGGTGCGGGCCGCGGCTACAGCCGCGAGCGCGTCGCCGTGGGTGGCCTCGTCAACCGTGGCGAAGACCTTGCCGGTTGCGGGATTGACGATTTCGCGGATACCGCCGTCGGCCGAATGCCGCCAGTCCGATCCGATGAGCAGATCCGGTGCACCGTCCACGTTGCCTCCTCGTCGCAAACTAATATATTACAGGTTGATCAGAAAATCCGCGTGTTCGAGATTTTGATTCGACGAGTTTCCGGGCGCTATCTGACCTTCCTCGACGGCGACCCCGGTTGGCCCCGTTTGACGAGTTCGGCACCCGAATTCATGTGCGCGACGCGGCCCATGCGGCGCTGCACATCGGCGATCTCTTTGACGGTCTGCTCGATGGTGCTGCGGTCGATGGGTGAGAGCTCGTCGAGGTCGATGATGTCGTCGGGACGCTGGCCTGCCTCGATCTGGCGCAGCTGGTGTTCCAGCCGCAGAAGTTGGAGCGCGTCGAACGCTTCGATCAGTCGGTTCGCGGAACGGTTGGTGAGCACCTCCGATCCCGCGGCGACGCGGAGCCGGTCGACGGTGTGCAACTCCGGGGATCCGACGCTGAGCGAGGCCCACCTCGCGACGTTGACGATCGGCAGCAACCCGCGGCCTTTGATGTCGAACTTCTCGTCGCGCCCGATGATCCGGTCCCGCACCGAGAGCAGGCGAGCGCGGCGCGAGAGCGAATCCTGCAGCAGGAGTTCGACGGTCGCGGGATGCCGATTGAAGTCGCGGAAGACGCGCGCGGGCTCCGGCAGCGCCGGGTCGCCGAAGATCGGCCGGGCGTCGACGAGCAGCGAGGCCATGATGGTGCCCTGGTTCTGCTGGGGCTTGCTGAGCCAGCCTTGCGCCGCCTCCCGCCACTGCGAGTCGGTACGCGAGAACCCCGGGTGCGACGGGAACGCATGATGAGCGTCGACGCCGATGCCACAGAGCTGGAGCACGTCCCCCACGACGCTGAAGGCTTCGCGGTAACGCGGGATCTGACTCTCGTACGAATCCGCGAAAGTCACTGCGGCATCGACGTCGGACGAGGGCACCGCTTCCCGCCGGCCGATGCTGCCGAGGGAGAGCCAGGTGAAGGCGTCGATCGACAGGTCGTTGAACTCCTCGTGGTCGAAGACCAAGAAGATCGCGCGGCGGGTGATCGAGGCGATCAGCGCCGAATGAACGGCGATCACCCGATCGGCCGTCAGGCCGCGCGCCAGGATGTCGGCAAGCATCGCCGGAACCCGAAGCGCATACGTGATCAGGCCATCGATGCTGCGGGCCTGCCGGATCTGTGCGTTCAGGCTGACACCGGCAGTGGTGGGCGCGAGCATGAAGTCACGCTCACCCACCGCGCCTTTCAGGCGGCCGTCATCACCGGTGACAAGCAGGAACGAGACGCTGTAGTCGAGCAGCATGATCAGGGCATCAGCCGACGACATACTCGCCGACGCGGTGATCGCGGGAAAGTCCATCACTGCACTCGCGGGCGATTCCCGCGGCAGGCCTTCCCCAATCACCTTGCGACGCAAGGCTTCATCTGTCACCAAACCGAACTGGCCGGCACCTGCATCGACGGCGGCGTAGGGCAGGCCCAGCTCGGTCATGCGCGCTGCCAGCGCGGTCACCGACTCGTCGGCCCGCACGACGAGTGGGTCTCGGTAGACCAGGTCGGACAGCAGTGTGTACCGCGGCTGAGCGGCGGTGAGCCCACGCACGTGCGCGATTTCGTCAGCCAGGAAACGTGCGCCGCTGCGGGACGCAAACGCCGGAAGGACGATCTCGGACGGCAGGCTCGCAACGACCGCCTTGGTCTTCGCCTCGACCCGCGGGCCGACGGGTCGCCCCGCCAGCGCTGAGGTGAATCCGATCGGCGCGCCACGGGTGAACTTGTCGGCGGGCCCCTCCCCGATTCGTTCGGGGTCGAACCAGAGATTGATCTCTCCCGACATCACCAGTCCGATGCTCGTCGGCATCGTGGTGAAGGCATCCAGGATCAGGTCGCCCGGCTGGTATTCCTCGATGTGCGCCGCGGCCAACGCGCCGGCGCGATCGGCTGGACTCAGCGAATCGAACGGCGGGCATTGCGCCAGCAGGTCGGCCAAGTCGGCCAGCTCGGCCTCGGTCCCGGTCTCAGTCGACATGCCGCAGTCCTCTCAGGGGTCGCTCACGCGACCGTGGGCCGGGAGGCGGTCGCGACGACGAAGGCGCCCCACACCGGGGTCGCTTCGGCGAGGTGGCCGGGGTCGATGCCGATGAGACGGCCACCCGGGAAACGCGTCTCTTCATGATGCAGCCGCGCATCGTAAGTGGTTGTCGGGTGGTCGGACTCACCATGCGAGCCACTGTGCCCGTGCACCTGACTGAACGGGAGGGTCGTGCCTTCCCACCCGGGAACCAACTCATCATTGCGGCTGGCCCATAGCGGGCCCGCCATCGGATTCGGCGGGCCGAGCATGGCACCGCCGCCGTACAGCGTCGGGCATCCCGTGCGGGCCAGGCTGTTGATTCGGCGCGCGGCCTGCCGCGCGGTAGCGGGAGCCAGGAGGTGCTCGCGCCAGAACTGCTCGGTGACCCCGGCGTGCGTCACCAGGAAATCCTCGTCGCGGGTCTCGACGGCGACCGCGGCGTGCAGCTTGCCGTCGGCCCACCACTTCTTCAGGATGCGCTGTTCCAGGTAGCCGATCCGGTCCTCCCACAGAAAGCTGTTCGGCCGCAGATACAGGGCCTCGTGATTGCCCGCCAGCTGAACCCACTGCCCGGGATAGGCATTGAGGTAATAGTTGACCAGACGAACGACCGCTTCGGAGTCCGGCCCGCGGTGCACCAGGTCCCCCACCTGGATCACCACGAGATCGTCGGGCAGCACGCCGGTTTCGGAGGCGCCGAGTGCCCGCAGTTCTCGACGCAGCTCCTCGACGTGCCCACCCACGTCACCGATCACGGCCACCCGGATCGTCATGTACCGAATTGTCCTCCCGCCTCGCGCCGCACCTGGCCGAGTCCGCAGAGGCGTGACCGAGACCCGGCCTGTACGGCGTGCGCTCAGTGGCTCATGTCCAATTCGCTCAGCGACTTGCCGCTGGTCTCCGGAGCCAGGACCTGCGACACGATCGCGCCGGCGAAGGCGATGATTCCCGCGAAGACCATGGTCCAGGTGAAACCGAGGTGCTTCATCGAGAGCGGGATCAGGAACAGACCCGCAGCGGCACCGAGGCGGCTGATCGCCGCCGCGAACCCGGTACCGATCGCCCGGACCTCGGTCGGGAAGACCTCCGCGGGATAGATTTGAGTAAACGCGGTGTACATCGCGTTGACGAACGAGTACGCCAGGAACAGCGCCAACATCAGCATCGACATCACACCGACCTGCTCCACCGGAAGCACGAAGCTGCCGAGGACGGCGATGGCGACCAGCAGACCGCCTGCGATCCACTGGGTCGGAACGGTCATCTTGCGCCGCCCCCAACGGTCGATCATGAACATCGTGAAGATCACGCCGAACCAGGCGACAACCGAGAGAACCACTCCGCGCATCAGGCCCTTCATGCCGATATCGCCCAGCAGGCCGTCGGCGAAGGTCGCGATGGCGAAGTACGGTGTCACCGCGCAGGCCCAGAACACGGACATGAAGACCGTCGAGCGCCACACCGCCGGTGAGAACAGCATCTTGAAACTGCCCTTCGCGCCGCCCGCAGTGGCTTTCATCATGTCGGTCTGGTACGCGGTGTCCAGATACCCGACGACCAGTCCGTGCGCCTCTTCGGTCCTGCCCTTTGCCCACAACCAGCGCGGCGACTCGGGCAACCCGAGCCGGCCGATCAGCAGCGCGGCTGCGATGAACGTCGTAGTGCCCAGCGTGACCCGCCAATCCACACCGGCCTGGTCCATGAAGTAGCCGATGACGAACGCGATCATGAAACCGCCGTACCAGGCGACCAGGGTCAGGGCCAACAGTTTGCCGCGGAGGTGGGTCGGCGCGAACTCCGCCAGCATCGGCAAGCCGACCGCGTACTCGATGCCGACGGCCAGGCCCATCAACAGACGAACGGCGAAAAGCTGTTCGGGTCCGTCGACGAAGAACTGCAAAGCCGAAAAGGCCGTGAACAGCGCCAGATCCCAGAACAGAATCGGCTTACGGCCGAACTTATCGGCCAGCCACCCGCCCAAAGGCGAGCCGACGAGAATGCCGAACATCGCCGAAGCGGCCTCCAGCCCGATCCAGACGGTGGTAAACCGGGGGTCCAATTCGATGGTGTGCGTGACCGGACCGATGCTGCCCAGGATGTAGCCATCAAGGAACATGCCGCCGACCAACACGACGATCATCCGCGTCATGAACCGGCGCTTACGCGCCAGCACGGCCGGGTCGTCGGAGAACGCCGTCTTGGCGCCGTCGCTCACAGACATGGGACATGCTCCTGGGGAATCGGTGTGCAGGGCATCGCTACTCCTTTGATCGAGATTCCCGAATGGGGAAGTCGTGGGCCTGACCGCGCTGCCCGGCCTCGGTGTGGTGGTGTCCCGGTCCGCCGCGGCCGCCTCTCCAGCCGGCCCGGCGGACCGGGACCCGCGCCGACTCCGCGAGTATTCGACGCCCGGCCGGTTGCCGGGAGCCGAATGCCCGCATCTAGTCGGCGAGTTTGTTGCGCAACCAGTCATGGAAGTCGCCGAGATGATGTTCGCTGGGCACCAGCACACCGCCCTCGCGATAGACACGTGAACTCATGGCTGGCTGGCAGCGCTCGCACGCGTCGAAGTCCTGCTGGTTGACGCGGTGGAACAGCTCCACCGACTTGCTGACGTCGCGCCCGGATTCGACGACGCCGGGCAGGTACAGCCAGTCGCATTCGACGATGGTGTGGTCCGCCGCAATCGGGAACATCCGGTGGATGATGACGTGGTCGGGCACCAGGTTGACGAACACCTGCGGACGTACCGTGATGGCGTAGTACCGCCGGTCCTGATCCTCGGTGACCCCGGGGATGTGCTCGAAACCTTCTGAGCCATCGATGGTGAAGCCGGCGACGTCGGCACCGAACTCCGCGCCGTGGCCGACGTAGAACTGGGCGGCGTAGCCGTCGGCGAACTCCGGCAGCACCTCGGTGAGCTCGGGGTGGATGGTGGCGCAGTGGTAGCACTCCATGAAGTTCTCGATGATGAGCTTCCAGTTGGCCTTGACGTCGTAGACGATGCGGCGACCGAGGCTGAGGTTGGCCACCGTGTAGTGGTCGATCGACTCGACGTCGCCGAGGCGATCGACGATCTCCTGCATGACGGTGTCTTCGAACGACGGTGGCTCGTCGGCCAGGCACACCCAGACATAGCCGAGCCACTCCCGGACCGAGATCTTGCGCAGGCCGTACTCGACGCGGTCGATGTCGGGCATCTTGGTCAGGTTCGGCGCCGCGATGAGCTTGCCGTCCAGATCGTAAGTCCATGCGTGATAAGGACATTGGAACGCGCGCTTGACCTCACCGCTGTCCTCGGTGCACAGCTGCGCGCCGCGGTGCCGGCACAGGTTGAAGAATGCGTTGATGTCGCCCTTGCGGGACCTGGTCACCAGAACGCTTTCGCGACCGACCTGGACGGTCTTGAACGCACCCGGCTTGTCCAGATCCGCGGCGCGCACAACGCAGAACCACATGGTCTCGAAGATCTTCTCCTGCTCGAGGGCGAAGACCTCCGGATCTGTGTAGTAGTGCCCTGCCAGAGTGGAAATGAGGCTTTCCGGCAGACTTGGCACGGTGGCGGTCATCGAGCTCCTTTGCGGTGTCTTGTTGTGAGTTTGATTGGGGTGCAACAACTTCGGTTCAGACCGCAGTCGGCGTCGGGACCAACTGGCGGCGCCACCGGGTGAAGAGGCGGGGTTGATCGATACCGAGGACCGCGACCAGGCGGCCGTCGCGCCGATAGGTGGCGAGCAAGCAACGGTCCGCGCAGCTGCCCTCCTCGATGGTGACCTCGTCGTCAGGGCGGGCGAGGCCGGCGAACTGGATGCGGGAGCCGTATTGATCGGACCAGAAATACGGCGGCTTCACCGTCGACTCCTGCCGGAGACCACTTCCCAGCAGCGCGGCGACAGCCATGGCAGGACGCTCCAGCGCGCCGGTCCAGTGTTCGACCCGGTGGTGGGCACCGGTGGCGGCGTCGAGCCATCCCGCACAGTCCCCCACAGCGACGACATTCGGCAGGGCGGTCTGACCATGGGTGCCGCACAGCACGCCGTTGCCGAGTTCGAGCCCACTGCCCTGCAGCCAGTCGATGTTGGGCACGCCGCCGATACCCACCACGACGACGTCGGCCGGCAGATGGCGTCCGTCGGTGAGGTCGACGCCGGCCACCCGCCGCACGCCGTTGGGTGTGCGCAGGGCGCGCTCCTCGCCGACGAGTCCGGCAACGCCCACACCGCAGATCAACGTCGTGCCGTTGGCGGTGTGCGCACCGGCGACGACACCGCCGAGCCACCTGCCGAGCTGCATCTGCAACGGAGTCGGGGCGGCCTCGACGACGGTCACATCCAGGCCCAGCTTGCGGGCCGTCGAGGCGACTTCGGCGCCGACGAACCCGGCACCGATGACGACCAGTCGAGCGCCAGGCACAAGTTCTGCACGCAACGCAACGGCGTCGTCGATGGTGCGGATGACGTGCACGCCGGCCATGCCCTCGCAGCCGGGCCAGCGGCGCGCGCGGGAACCAGTAGCGATCACCACGCCGTCGGCGTCGATGCGCGTTCCGTCCGCGAGTTCGATTGCGCCACAGCGGCTATCGAGCTTGGCCGCGGCGACGCCCAAGCGCCAGTCCGCCTGCAGATCGTCGTCGTCGGATTCCAGGGCGAGATCGGCTTCGGAGACGTTGCCGCAGAGGAAGTCCTTCGACAGCGGCGGGCGGTCGTAGGGCCGCTGCGCCTCGTCGCCGATGACGGTGAGCTGTCCGTCGAAGCCCTGCGCCCGCAGCGCCCTGGCCGCGGACAGGCCCGCGAGGGACGCTCCCACGATCGCGACGTGCTTCATCACTGCCCCGCGCCCAGTCGAGCCCGGATGTCGGGCGGCAGGTTGGGCTTCTCGGTGCTCAGCTCGACGTGGACGACTCCGTCGGAGATCACGACGGTGTGCGTGCGGACCGGCAACTTGGCCGGCGGCGCGTCGACCGCTCCGGTGCGGAGGTTGAACCGCGAGGCATGCAGCGGGCACTCGACATCGCACCCCTCCAGCCAGCCGTCGGCCAGCGAAGCGTCCTGATGCGAACACGTGTCGTCGATGGCGAACACCTCGCCGTCCTCGGTGTGGAAAACCGCGATGGGTGGGTCCGTTTCCACCCGCCGAGCTTCGCCGGGCGGGAGTTCGGAGAGCGGACAGATCTCAAGCATCAGGTGTGTGCCCTCTCAGATCGTTTGACGCGACTGACGCAACAGCATTCGTATTATGCAACAGTGTGGCGACAGTCACATGCCCCTGTCAAGAGCAGAACCGCACCGTTTACACAGTCGGAACAACTGCCTCGAGGTGACCGAAAACCCAGGTCAATTCGATTTGCGCCGAACCGGCGGACGCCGACTTGAAGTTCGCCACCGGGGACGGGGACCTCCCGGCGGCGAACGGTTGATATATTAGATCGCGACGATCTGATATGCAGCGTGAATCGAAAATTCCCGCAGCGGGGCGCGAACGATCAGCCCTGGTATCCCATCCGGCGGCTGACATCGTCAGCCGCCGAGACCACCACCGGCGCAATATCCCGCGTGCGTTCCGCGGTGAGTCGATACGCCGGACCGGAGACGCTCAGCGCCGCGATCACCACACCGCCGTGATCGCGAATCGGGGCGGCGACCGCGTTGAGCCCCGGCTCGAGCTCTTCCAACGACACCACGTAACCGTCCCGTGCCACGTCTCTCAGCTGGGCTTCCAACTTCTCGGACGACGTGATGGTGTGCTCGGTGAGCCTCTGCAGCCCGGCTTCGGCCAACAGGTCCCGGCGCGCATCCGCAGCCATGAAGGCGAGCAACACCTTGCCACTCGATGTCGCATGCAACGGCGTGAGCTCACCTACCCAGTTGTGCGTACCGATGGCGGACGGCCCGCGTGCCTGGTCGACGTTCACCGCATACTCCGACCGCAGTACCGCGATGTTGACGGTCTCACCGACCTCGAGGGCCAGCCGCTCGCAGATCTCCCGCCCCTGCCGCGTGACGTCGAGGCGGCCCGACACCGCGTTGGCCAGCCGCAGGATGCCGAATCCAAGTCGATACTTGCCGCGCTCGAAGGCCTGCTCGACGAGTTCGCGATCCTCCAGCGCCGCGAGTAGGCGCGAGACCGTCGATTTGTGTACCCCGATGTCCGACGCCAGCTCGGTTACTCCGGCCTCACCCCGGCGGGCGAGGAGTTCCAAGACCGACAGCGCGCGGTCGACGGACTGCACGCCGCCATTGCCAGAATCAACACCGCTGTTGCTCATTACGCAACAATAACCACATTGTGAATCGTGTGGTCGCCTTCGTCGGACGCGTCAAACGATGGCGCGGATCGCTTTCTCGAATCCCGTGACGTGGTCGAGCGCTATCTGCGCGGCGGCATCCCCGTCGCCGCCCGCAATCGTCCGCAAGAGTTCGGCGTGCTCGCCCACGTGCTGGGCCACGGTCGGCAAGCGGTCGAGAAACAAGCAGAAGATACGGGTCGCAAGGTTGTCGTAGCGGATCAACACGTCTTCGAGATGGGGGTTTCCGGTGGCCCGGTAGATCGCGCGGTGCGCCCGCAGGTCCCACCGCATCAGCTCGTCGCGCTGAATGTTCTCGACATCGAGCGCTTCGGTGAGATCGGCCAGCTTGAGCAGGCCCGCACGTACGTCGGCAGAGGCCCCCTCAGCGGCCGCGCGCGCAGCGACGGGTTCCAGATTGACCCGAATCTGCGAGATATGACGGAGGTCGGCGACGTCGACCCCCGTGGCAAACGTGCCCCGGCGCGGAAACGACACGACCAGTCGGTCCACTTCCAAGCGTTTGAGGGCCTCCCGGACGGGCGTCCGGCCCAGCTCGAGCTCCGCGGCCAGATCGTTTTCCACGATGGCTTCATTCGGGCGGATGTCCAGCATGATGAGCTTGTCGCGGATCACCAGGTACGCCCGGTCGGCAAACGACATCTCCTCGGAGACAACGTCATCGAGCTGTTCCACACCCGCAACACTCATGCCCGCCCCGCCTTCCCGACATCGCCGACCACACAAATCGGCAACTGACCTGATCCGGTCAGGTCAATGATATATCAGGGCCGGTGGCCTTCAAGGACGTCACAGCAACGCGCGGATCGCTTTCTCGAAGCCGCAGACATGGTCCAGCGTCAAGGCCGCCGCCGTGGCCTCGTCGCCGCCGACGATGGCCTCCAACAGCTCGATGTGTTCGCGGACATGGCCGGCAACGCCCGGCAGCCGGTCCAGGAACATGCACCAGATCCGGGTGGCATGCGCGTCGAGGCTGACGAGGATCTGTTCCAGATGCGGGTTGCCCGAGGCCCGGTAGATCTCGCGGTGCACATGGACGTCGTGCCGCAGCACCTCACGGGGATCGTCGGTGTCCTCGATCCCGGCGATCGCCTGCGCAAGTGCCGTCAGCCGGGTCCGGGTGTCCGGCGCCGCGACCCGGGCGGCACGGGCGGCCGCCGTCGGCTCCAGCAGCTTGCGAATCTCTGAGATGTCGGCCAGGTCCGTCATGTCCACAGCCGCGGCGAACGTGCCCCGGCGTGGGTAGGCAACGACGAGACGGTCGCGCTCAAGGCGTTTGAGGGCCTCTCGCACGGGAGTACGGCCAAAGCCGAGCTCGGCCGCCAGCCGGTCGTCGTTGATGGGCTCCCCCGGCCGGATGTCCAGCATCACCAGCCGTTCGCGCACGATGTCGTAAGCGCGGTCGGCATTGGTCTCGGCAACAGCCGGCGAGCCGTCGGGATCGCCGAACGACAACTCCGTCAGGGTCATCGCCACTCCTTCAAAAGTGTCTTCGGCCTACCTATTGACGTGGCCACGAGCTGATCCTAATCTAACCTACAGCTGATATATTAGTCCACCACACACTGCAATGTCAGAAAGGTCCAGATGACCCTCGACACCGCACCGACGGCCACGAACCCCACGCTGAGCGCCAGCCTCGCCGAACTGGATCCAGAAGTGCACCAGGCCATCGCCGCCGAGTTGCACCGTCAGCAGAGCACGCTCGAGATGATCGCCAGCGAGAACTTCGCGCCGGTCGCCGTGATGCAGGCGCAGGGCTCGGTGCTGACCAACAAGTACGCCGAGGGCTACCCCGGCCGCCGGTACTACGGCGGCTGCGAATACGTCGACGTCACCGAACAACTCGCCATCGACCGCGTCAAGAGCCTGTTCGGCGCCGAATACGCCAACGTGCAACCGCATTCCGGGGCGCAGGCAAATGCCGCGGCCATGGCGGCGCTGCTCTCCCCCGGCGACACCATCCTCGGTCTCGACCTCGCGCACGGCGGCCATCTCACGCACGGGATGAAGCTCAACTTCTCCGGCAAGCTCTACGACGTCGCCGCGTACCACGTCGGGGAAAGCGACCACCGGGTCGACATGGCCGAGGTCGAGCGGGTGGCCCGGGAGCGCCGTCCGAAGCTGATCCTGGCCGGCTGGTCCGCCTACCCCCGGCAGCTCGATTTCGCCGAATTCCGGCGCATCGCAGACGAAGTCGGCGCGTACCTGATGGTCGACATGGCCCACTTCGCGGGCCTCGTCGCCGCCGGCCTGCACCCCTCCCCCGTGCCGCACGCCCATGTGGTCACCTCCACCACGCACAAGACACTGGGCGGCCCGCGCGGCGGCATCATCCTGACCAACGACCAGGCACTGGCCAAGAAGTTCAACTCGTCGGTGTTCCCCGGCCAGCAGGGCGGGCCGCTCGAGCACGTCATCGCCGCGAAGGCCGTGTCGTTCAAGCTCGCAGCCGCGCCGGAATTCCGTGAGCGCCAGCAGCGCACCCTGGACGGCGCGGCGATCCTTGCCGAGCGCCTGCTGCAAGAGGATTCACGCACCGCGGGCATCAACGTGGTGTCCGGCGGCACCGACGTCCACCTGGTGCTGGTCGACCTGCGGGAGTCCGAACTGGACGGCAAACAGGCCGAGGATCGGCTGCACCGCGTGGGAATCACGGTGAACCGCAATGCCGTTCCGTTCGACCCACGACCGCCGATGGTCAGTTCGGGCGTGCGCATCGGTACCGCCGCGCTCGCGACCCGCGGCTTCGACCTGGACAGCTTCCACGAAGTCGCCGACGTCATCAGCCATGCACTGCGACCCGACACCGACGACGCCGCCCTGGACGCGCTGCGCGCCCGCGTGGAAGTGCTTGCCGACCGTTTCCCGCTGTACCCCGACCTCACGGAGGCCTCGCTGTGAGCGCGCCAACGATCCCACCGGGTGCACACCTGCCCGACCACCCCGAATTTCTCTGGCGCACACCGGAACCCAAGAAGACGTACGACGTCGTCATCGTCGGCGGCGGCGGTCACGGTCTGGCGACCGCGCACTACCTCGCCAAGAACCACGGCATCACCAACGTCGCGGTCCTCGAACGGGGCTGGCTGGCCGGCGGCAACATGGCCCGCAACACCACCCTGATCCGATCCAACTATCTGTGGGACGAGAGCGCCCAGATCTACGAGCACGCACTGAAGCTCTGGGAGGGCCTGGAAGAGGACCTGGACTACCCGATCCTGTTCAGCCAGCGTGGCGTACTCAACCTGGCGCACAGCCTGCAGGACGTCCGCGACAGCGTCCGACGCGTCGAGGCCAACAAGCTCAACGGCATCGACGCCGAGTGGGTGGAACCCAAAGAGGTCAAGGACCTCTGTCCAATCGTCAACATCTCGAGTGACATTCGCTATCCGGTGCTGGGTGCCACCTATCAGCCACGAGCCGGCATCGCCAAGCACGACTACGTCGCCTGGGGCTTCGCCCGCCGGGCCGACGAGGCCGGCATCGACATCATCCAGAACTGCGAGGTCACCGGATTCGTCACCGATGGCGACCGCGTCACCGGGGTGCGCACCACCCGCGGCGACATCGGGGCCGGGCAGGTGGCGCTGTGCGCCGCCGGGCACACCTCCACGCTGACCGACATGCTCGGCATCCGCACACCGCTGCAGAGCCATCCACTGCAGGCGCTGGTGTCCGAACTGCTCGAGCCGGTGCACCCGACCATCGTGATGTCGAATGCGGTGCACGTGTACGTATCTCAGGCCCACAAGGGTGAACTCGTGATGGGCGCAGGCGTCGATTCGTACAACGGCTACGGCCAGCGCGGCGCGTTCCACATCATCGAACGCCAGATGGCCGCCGCGGTGGAGTTGTTCCCGGTCTTCGCCCGGGCGCACCTGCTGCGGACCTGGGCCGGCATCGTCGACGTCTGCCCGGACGCGTCACCGATCGTCGGCCGGGTCGGCTACGACAACCTGTACCTCAACGCCGGTTGGGGAACCGGCGGTTTCAAGGTGACACCGGGCATCGGCTGGTGCCTGGCCGACACCATCGCCACCGGCCGCGAACACGACTACGTCGCCCCTTTCAGCCTCGACCGGTTCGTCACCGGAGCCCTGGTCGACGAACACGGCGCCGCCGGCGTGGCGCACTAGAACCAGAGGAGCCCCAATGCAACTCATCGAGTGCCCGTGGTGCGGGCCCCGCGAGGAAACCGAATTCCACTACGGCGGCCAGGCACATGTCGCCTACCCCGAAGACCCGCAATCGCTGACCGACGAACAGTGGGCGCACTACGTGTTCTTCCGCGCCAACCCCAAGGGGCTGTTCGCCGAACGCTGGACCCACAGCGCCGGCTGCCGGCGCTGGTTCAACGCCATCCGTGACACCGCCACCTACCGATTCGACCGCGTGTACCGACTCGACGAGCAGAGGCCGACGATCAAATGAGCACATCGCTGCGTACCGAAACCGGTGGCCGGATCGACCGGAACACGGTGCACACCTTCACTTTCAACGACCGGCAATACATCGGCCATGCCGGCGACACGCTGGCGTCCGCGCTGCTGGCGAACGGGGTGCATCACGTCACCTCGAGCATCAAGATGGGCCGGCCCCGCGGCTTCACCTCGGCGTGGGCCGAGGACACCGGCGGTCTGGTCCAGATCGAGTACCCCTTCCCCGAGCCCATGCTGCTGGCCACCACCGTCGAGCTGTACGACGGTCTCGTCGCGCGCGGTATCCCAGGGCAGGGCCGACTCGCCGAGATCGCCGACACCGCGCGCTACGACTCAACCCATGTGCACGCCGACATCCTGGTCGCCGGGGCCGGGCCCGCCGGTCTGGCAGCCGCCTTGACGGCCGCCCGCGCCGGCGCCCGCGTCGTGCTGATCGACGAACAGAACGAGGCCGGCGGCGCCCTGCTGGGCAGTGCCGACACCATCTCCGGGCGTCCCGCGTCGGAGTGGGTCGCCGACGCGGTCGCCGAGCTCGCCACCTATCCCGACGTGTTGCACCTGCAGCGCACCACCGCGTTCGGACACTACGACGACGGCTTCGTCCTTGCGCTGCAACGGCGTACGGACCACCTCGGCGCCACCGCGGCCGCCGGAGCCAGCCGTCAGCGCGTGTGGCGGATCCGGGCCCGGCACGCCATCGTCGCCGCCGGCGCGCACGAACGTCCGGTGGTGTTCACCGACAACGACCGGCCCGGCATCATGCTCGCGGCCGGTGCCCGCACCTTCCTGCACCGCTATGGCGTCAAGGTCGGCGAGCGGGCCGTGGTGTTCACCACCAACGACAGCGCCTATCAGGCCGCGCTGGATCTGCACGACGCCGGCGTGGCGATCACCGCGATCGTCGACGCCCGGGACGCGGTCGCCACGGACCTGCGCGAGGCGTGCGCCACCCGCGGCATCGAATTGCGAACGGGATCGGTCGTCAGCGGCACCCGCGGTGAGAACCGGGTCAGCGCCGCCGTCGTCATCGGTGCGGGCGGCACGTCCGATGAGCTGGCGTGCGACGTGCTGCTGATCAGCGGCGGCTGGAATCCAGCGGTCCATCTCTTCAGTCAGGTGCGCGGGCCCCTGCGGTACGACGCCGCCCTCGGCGCGTTCGTTCCCGGTGCCGAACTCGACGAGGTGAGTGTCGCCGGCTCGGCCGCAGGCACCTTCAACCTGCCCGGTTGCCTGCGCGACGGTCGCGCCGCCGCTACCCGCGCCCTTTCGGGTCTCGGCTTCACCGCGGCGGCCGATCCGATTGCCGGAGAATCGGATTCGATTCGAGCTACGGGTGCACCCCTGGTGCTGTGGCGGGTCCCCGACGCCGACGGAATCACGCAGTTCGTCGACGTCCAGCGCGATGCGACGGTGGCGGACCTGGTCCGCGCGGTCGGTGCCGGCATGCGATCGATGGAACACATCAAGCGCTACACCACCATCGGCACCGCGCACGATCAGGGCAAGACCTCGGGCGTCGTCGCCTCGGGCATCACCGCCGAACTGCTCGGCGTCCCCGTGGCCGATCTCGGCGTCACCACGTTCCGCCCGCCGTACACGCCGGTCGCGTTCGCCGCGCTGGCCGGCCGCAACCGTGGCCGGATGTTCGACCCGGAACGCGTTACCGCAGTGCATGATTGGCATGTCGCCCGCGGCGCCGTCTTCGAGGATGTCGGCCAGTGGAAGCGTCCCCGCTACTACCCGCTGCCCGGCGAAGACATGGACACCGCCGTGCTGCGCGAATGTGCCGCCGCCCGAACAGGTGTCGGCATCCTCGACGGCTCGACGCTGGGCAAGATCGACGTCCAGGGCCCCGATGCCGGCGCATTCCTCGACATGCTCTACACCAACCTGATGAGCACGCTCAAGGTCGGCATGCTGCGGTACGGCGTCATGTGCGGCGTCGACGGCATGGTGATCGACGACGGCACCGTCATGCGTCTGGCCGATGACCGCTTCCAGGTGTTCACGACTACGGGCGGCGCCGCCCGCATCCTGGAGTGGATGGAGGAATGGCTGCAGACCGAGTGGCCGCACCTGCGCGTGCGCCTCACGTCGGTCACCGAGCAGTGGCACACCTTCCCGGTGGTCGGCCCGCGTTCGCGGGACGTCATCGGCACGGTGTTCCCGGGAGTCGACGTCAGCAATGACGCGTTCCCGTTCATGGCCTGGCGCGATACACAGCTTGACGGAGTCCACGTCCGGATCGGCCGAGTCAGTTTCTCGGGCGAGCTCGCCTACGAGGTCAACGTCATGGGCTGGTACGCAACGGCGGTGTGGGAGAGCCTGATCGACGCCGGCGAACCCTTCGGCATCACGCCCTACGGCACCGAGACCATGCACGTGCTGCGGGCCGAGAAGGGTTACCCGATCATCGGCCAGGACACCGACGGCACCGTCACGCCGCAGGACCTCGGGATGAACTGGGTGGTGTCGAAGAAGAAGCCCGACTTCGTCGGGAAGCGCTCATTCACCCGCGCCGAGAATCTGAATCCTTTGCGCAAGCAGTTCGTCGGACTCCTCCCGGTCGATGCGCGGACAGTGCTGCCCGAAGGCGCCCAGATCATCGAGACCCCGGCCGACGGCACGTTGCCACCCCCGCCGGTTCCCATGCTCGGGCACGTCACGTCGAGCTACCGCAGCGCCGAGCTGGGCCGCCCGTTCGCGCTGGCATTGGTCAAGGGCGGTCACGCCCGCATCGGAGACACCCTCACCGTTCCCGTGGACGGTGCCCTGGTGGCCGTCGAGGTCACCGGTTCCGTCCTCGTCGATCCCGAAGGAGCACGCCGCGATGGCTGAAACCCTCACTCGCCGTAGCCCATTGCAGGAATGGTCGGCCCCGTTCGCAGCGACTTCGCTGGCTGCGAACCTCACCGAGGAGCCGTTCGTCACGATGGTCGATCTGTGGGTCGACCCGGCCGGAGCCGGCGGCGCCGAAGCCGCCCGGCTCCTCGGCCTGGCCGCGCTGCCGACGACACCGGGCTCGTGTGCCACCGGTCCCGATTCGACGGTGATCTGGTTCGGCCCGCAGGAGTGGCTGGTGACGTCCACGCAGCGCGGCGGGGAGGCGCTTGAGGCGCAGCTGCACGAGGCGGTGGCCGCCGACGGCGGCGCTGCCGTCGACGTCTCCGCACAGCGCACCACGATTCGGCTGCGCGGGGCAAACGCCCGCGACGTACTCGCCAAGGGTTGTTCGCTGGACCTGCACCCGCGGGTGTTCGGTCCCGGTGCTGCGGCCCAGACGATGCTCGCGTTGGCGGCCGTCGTGCTGATTCCGTTGGACGACAAGGGAACCGACTACCGGATCATCGTCCGCTCGTCGTTCGCCGGCTATCTGGCCGACTGGCTGCTCGATGCCGCGGAGGAATTCGGCGGCAACTGATAGGCCCGCACCACGAGCGTGCACACAGATCGCAAACCTGTCTCGCGGAATGCTCTGTGTGCACGTTGGTGGTGCGCCTTGCGCGTCTGCCGTGCCTTCGCGCCGGCCGCTATCGTGCCCTGGTCGCAGGGTCAACGGCCGCCTTGTTGACTCTGCGTCAGCGGCGTTCGGCACTCGACCTTTCCCGCCGCAACCGCTGGATCAACCCGACACCCGGATCGACTCTGCGGCCAGGGCAGCGTCCACTCGACATTCGTAACACTCAGCACAGGATCAACCCGAACACGAACGTGCACCTGGCTCTGCCCGTTCGACACACAAATATGCGGCGGCAACTCAGCAGAGTTGCCGCCGCACAGTGCTTTTGATTCAGTGCCCGGCCGGATGGGCCACTTCCTTCGTCAGTGGCCGCGGGCGATCCATTCCGCCAGGTGCGGAGCCTCGGCACCGACCGTGGTGTGGTCACCATGGCCGGTGTGCACCCGGGTCTCCTCCGGCAGCGTCAGGATCGAATCCCGGATGGAGTCGATGATCGTCGGGAAATCGCTGTAGGACCGCCCGGTCGCACCGGGTCCGCCGTTGAACAGAGTGTCGCCGGAGAACAGCGCACCGGCCTCCGGCAGGTACAGGCACACCGACCCCGGCGAGTGCCCGGGCGTGTGGATGACCTCGATCTCGGTCCCCGCGACACCGACCCGCTGGCCGGCGTCGAGATTCCAGTACTTCTCGTCGGGATGGCTGGCCTTCCAGAGCATGTCGTCGCCCGGGTGCAGCAGGATCGGAGCATGCAACTCGTACGCCAGATCCGGGGCCACGGTCACGTGGTCGTTGTGCCCGTGGGTCACGACGACGGCCACCACGTTACGGCCGGCGACGGCGTCGATGATCTGGGGCGCGGTGTGGGCGGCGTCGACGATGACCACCTCGGAGTCATCGCCGATCACCCACACGTTGTTGTCGACGTCCCACGTCCCGCCGTCGAGGCTGAAGGTGCCCGAGGTGACGACGCGGTCGATGCGGAGCTGTCCACTCACAGCACGACCACCGAGCGCAGGACGTTGCCCGCGTGCATGGTGTGGAACGCGTCCTCGACCTCGTCGAGCTTGATTCGTTCGGAGACGAAGCGCTCCAACGGGATTCGCCCCTGTTGGTAGAGGTCGACGAGCATCGGGAAGTCGCGCTCGGGCAGGCAGTCGCCGTACCAGGAGGACTTCAGCGAGCCACCGCGGGAGAAGAAGTCGACGAGCGGCATCTCCAGCGTCATGTCCGGGGTGGGTACGCCCACGAGGACGACGGTGCCGGCGAGGTCACGGGCGTAGAACGCCTGCTTCCAGGTTTCCGGGCGACCGACGGCGTCGATCACGACGTCGGCACCGAATCCGCCGGTGAGTTCCTGCACCGCCTCGACGGTGTCGGTCTCGGCGGCGTTGACGGTGTGGGTGGCCCCGAGTTCCTTGGCCCACTCCAGCTTTCGCGGATCCCGGTCGACCGCGATGATCTTGCCGGCACCCGCCAGCCGGGCACCCATGACGGCAGCGTCGCCGACGCCACCACAACCGATCACGGCCACCGAGTCGCCACGGGAGACGTTGCCGGTGTTGACCGCCGCGCCCAGGCCGGCCATCACGCCGCAGCCCAGCAGGCCGACCACCGCCGGATCCGCGGTGGCGTCGACCTTGGTGCACTGCCCCGCGTGGACCAGCGTCTTGTCGGCGAACGCGCCGATGCCCAGCGCCGGGGTCAGCTCGGTGCCGTCCTCCAGCGTCATCTTCTGGGTGGCGTTGAACGTGTCGAAGCAGTACTGCGGACGACCGCGCTTGCACGCCCGGCACTGACCGCACACCGCGCGCCAGTTGAGGATCACGAAGTCGCCGACCGCCACCGATTCCACACCGGGCCCGACCTCTTCGACGATGCCGGCGGCCTCATGGCCGAGCAGGAACGGATACTCGTCGTTGATGCCGCCCTCACGGTAGGTCAGGTCCGTGTGGCAGACGCCGCACGCCTGGATGTTCACCACCACCTCGCCGGGGCCAGGGTCCGGGATCACGATGGTGGTGACTTCGACCGGTGCTCCCTTGGAGCGGGCGATGACACCTCGAACTTGCTGCGGCATAGAGATACTCCTTGTTTGGTCAGGGATGTTTCAGGGGACGTGGGTGATCAGAGAACGAGGCAGAGCCGGAACGCGTCGTAGATCGCGGCGTGGATGTTGCGGCTGGCGACGGCGTCACCGATCCGGAACAGCTGGTAGCCGCCGTCGGTGTTGCGGACGACGTCCTGCGGTTGCAGGTTGAGCAGGGCCTGCTGGTCGACTTCGCCGAGGTTGGTCGAGCCGGCGACGAGCCCGAAGTAGAGCTCGTCGGACGGCAGGGTGCCGTGTTCGACGACGACGTGGTCGACCATCCGCTGCCGGGTGGCGTGCGCATATTCGTTGTAGAGGTCCACTTCGAGCCGACCGTCCTTGCGGCGCACCGCGGTCAGCCGCTCGTTGAGCGTGACGTGTACGTCGTGCTCGGCGAAGACCTTGAAGTAGCCGGGGTAGTTCACGCCGCCGACGTCGGGCGCCAATGTCCGTTCGGGAGTGACGAACTCGAGGGCAACGCCGCTGCGGGCCAGCACCTCCGCGGCATCCAGTCCCGGGTGGCCACCGTTGTCGTCGTAGAGCATGACCTCGCCGCGCGGATGCACCGCACCGCATAACACATCCCAACCATCGGTGACCAGATTGGCTCCCTCGGTGAGGAATTCGGTGTTGGGGACACCGCCGGTGGCGACCACCACGATGTCGGGGTTCTCGGCCAGCACTTCGTCGACATCGACGTAGCGGTTGGTGCGGATGTCGACGTCGAGCAGCTTGCACTCGTCCAGCCGCCACTCGATGATGCTGATGAGATCGCGCCGGCGCGGCGACGAGGCCGCGATCCGGACCTGACCGCCGGCCACGTCGGCGGCCTCGAAGACGACGACGCGGTGGCCGCGCTCGCCGAGCACCCGGGCGGCCTCCAGGCCCGCCGGTCCCGCGCCGATGACCACCGCCGTGCGCGCCGGCCCGGTTGCCTTCGACACGCGATGTGGCAGCCGATCCTCGCGGCCGGTGGACGGATTGTGCACGCACTTGGCGTCGCGGTTCTGGTAGATCTCGTCGAGGCAGTAGGTCGCGCCGACGCAGGGACGAATGCGATCCTCCTCGCCCGCTTGGATTTTCGCGACGATGTGCGGATCAGCGATATGCGCGCGCGTCATGCCGACGAGGTCGAGCAGGCCGTCGCGGATCGCATGCCGCGCGGTGGCCACATCATTGATCCGGCTGGCATGCATGACCGGGATTCCGAGCTCCTTCTTGACCTGCCCGGCGAAGGACAGGTGCGGGGCGACCGGCGTACCCATCGGCGGGATCACGCGCGACAGCGCCTCGTCGCTCGCCATATAGCCCTTGATCACGCTGATGAAGTCGATGCCCTCGGGCACCAGGCGCTTGGCGATCTCGATGCCGTCTTCGTACTGCAGCCCGCCGGGCAGGTCCTCGTCGAGCGACATCCGGATGCCGACCGCGAAGTCCGGTCCGGCGGCCTCGCGCACCGCGCGAATCACCCTCAGCGGGAAGCGAAGTCGATCCTCCATGCTCCCCATGCCGTACTCGTCGTCGCGGTGGTTGGTCAGCGGCGACCAGAATGCATCGAGCAGATGGGTGTAGGCCTCGAGTTCGATACCGTCCAGGCCGGCCGCCCGGCACCGCGCGGTGGCGTCGGCGTAGGCCTTGACGATGCGGTCCATGTCCCATTCCTCGGCCACCTTGGGGAAGGACCGGTGGGCGGGCTCACGGATCGCCGACGGGTACACGACCGGCAGCCAGTCGCCGTCGTAATTGCTCGTGCGCCGGCCCAGGTGGGTGATCTGGCACATGACGGCGGCGCCATGCTCATGGACGCCGTAGGCCAGCTCGCTGAGCCAGGGCACGATCTCGTCCTTGTACACATGCAGATTGCCGAACGCGGACGGGCTGTCGGGCGCGACCACCGCGGAGCCGCCCATCATGGTCAGCGAGATGCCGCCCTTGGCCTTCTCCTCGTGATAGAGCCGGTAGCGGCGCTTGGGCATGCCATCTTCGGTGTAGGACGGCTCGTGCGATGTGCTCACCACGCGATTGCGCAGGGTCATGTTCTTCAGCCGGAAGGGCTGCAGGAGCGGATCGATGAGCTGATGCGCCATGGGCGAGTCCATTTCTTTCCGATGGTTCGGACGTGGTTCACACGGCGTCTGCGACCCCACAAGTACCGCTTGACCAGGTACAAATGCTGATCTACCGTATGTGACGTAACTAATATATCACTCGTCTATCAGCCCGTCTATGGACATCGAAAGGGGAAATTCCGATGACCATCAGCGTGTTCGACCTGTTCTCCGTCGGCATCGGTCCGTCGAGTTCACACACCGTCGGACCGATGCGGGCCGCCGCCCGCTTCGTCGACGATCTGCACACCATCGGCGCCTTCGGCGGTGCTGCCGGGGTGGCGGACGTCCGGGTCGACCTCTTCGGCTCACTGGCCGCTACCGGCGCCGGCCACGGCACCATGACCGCCATCCTGCTCGGACTCGAAGGCAACCGCCCCGAGGAGATCCGGACCGACATCATGGAACGGCGCGTCGAGGAGATGCGGGCCAGCGGCCACATCATGCTCGGTGGATTGCGGGCAATCGCGCTCGCCGAATCCGACATGATCCTGCGCCCGTTGACCGTACTGCCGTTCCATCCCAACGGCATGACGCTGACCGCACGCGATGCCCACGGTGCCGAGCTGCACAAGCAGACCTACTTCTCCATCGGCGGCGGGTTCGTCGTCACCGAGGCCGAAAGTCTGGAACCGGCCGCACGAGCCGTCACGGCCCAGACGCTGTCGTTTGACTCCGCCAAGGAACTGCTGGAACTCTGCCGCCAACGTGACTGCCGCGTCAGCGATCTCATGATGGCCGTCGAATGCGAGACCCGAACCGCCGACGAAGTCCGGGCGCGGCTGCTGCACATCCGCGACGTGATGGTCGAGTGCGAAGTGCGCGGCATCGCGCGCGACGGTTACCTACCCGGACCCATGCGAGTGCGCCGCCGCGCGAGAGACTGGTTCGAGCGTCTCAATGCCGAGGACTGGAACAAGCAGCCCGAGTTCGCCGAGGACTGGGTCAACCTCGTCGCACTGGCCGTCAACGAGGAGAACGCATCCGGCGGACGCGTCGTCACCGCTCCCACCAACGGCGCGGCAGGCATCGTGCCCGCGGTGATGCACTATGCCGTGCACTACACCCGGGCAGGCAAGCAGGATCCCGACGGCACCGCGGTGCGGTTTCTCCTGACCGCGGGAGCCATCGGTTCGCTCTACAAGGAGCGGGCGTCCATCTCCGGCGCCGAAGTCGGCTGCCAGGGCGAGGTTGGGTCCGCCGCATCGATGGCCGCCGGCGCACTCGCCGAAATCCTCGGTGGCACAACGGAACAGGTCGAAAACGCGGCCGAGATCGCGATGGAGCACAGCCTCGGACTCACCTGCGATCCCATCCAGGGGCTCGTCCAGGTTCCGTGCATCGAGCGCAACGCGATATCGGCCGGCAAGGCGATCAACGCGGCCCGCATGGCGCTGCGCGGCGACGGCGCCCATTACGTCTCGCTGGATCAGGTCATCGAGACCATGCGGACCACCGGCGCAGACATGCTGTCGAAGTACAAGGAAACCTCCACCGGCGGCCTCGCGGTCAACGTGCCGGTGAACTATGTCGAATGCTGAATCATGTTGCAGGAGAGGGAGACAACGATGCACCTTGATTGGTACGACCGCGGAATCCTCACCTTTGTGCTGGGCTGCGCATCGGGTGCCGAACCATCCAACGACGCGTCCCTGGCGCAATTCGGGATCACCACACCTCGGGTAATGCGTCGATTCGACGCCGTCCTCGATGCCGTGAGATCACATCAGTTCCCGCTCGATGACGCCGACCTGACGCTCGTGGATCAGGCGGCCGACTACCGCGACCACATGCCGCGCACCGGCTAGGGCTGGTCGCTCACCGACTCGGCCACCCGGAACGCCACCATCCGCGCGGTGTCCTCGTCGGCCGCCTCCACCATGACCCGGACCACCTGCTCGGTTCCGGAGGGCCGCAACAGAATTCGGCCGGTGTCGCCGAGTTCGGCCTCGGCCTCGGCGACTGCGGTCTGCACCGCCGGCGCCTGCGCGACCGTGGCTTTGTCGGCCACCTGGACGTTGATCAGCACCTGCGGCAGCGTCTGCATGGGCGCACACAAGGCGGCCAGCGACTCCCCCGTCTGCGCCATCCGCGACATCAGCCGCAAGCCGGTGACGATGCCGTCGCCGGTGGTACCCAGCTCGGGCATCACGATGTGGCCGGACTGCTCGCCGCCCAGCGAGAAGCGGCCCGCGCGTAGTTCTTCGAGCACGTACCGGTCGCCGACGCCGGTGGTGCGCACCTCAATGCCTGCCTCGCGCATGGCCAGGTGCAGACCGAGATTGCTCATCACCGTGGCCACCAACGTGTTCGAGACCAGCTCACCGGCGTCGCGCATGGCCAGCGCCAGCACCACCATGATCGCGTCACCATCGACCAGGGCGCCAGACGCATCGACGGCCAGACAGCGGTCGGCGTCACCGTCGTGGGCCAGACCCAGGTCGGCTCCGTGCTCGATGACGGCCTGCTGCAGCTGCGCCATGTGGGTGGAGCCGCAGCCGTCGTTGATGTTGAGGCCTGTCGGCTCGGCGTTGATCGCGATGACGGTCGCGCCCGCGGCCCGGTACGCCTGCGGTGCGGCCGTCGAGGCGGCGCCGTTCGCGCAGTCGACGACCACGGTCAGCCCGGCCAGCGGGGCGACCGCGGCCTTGGCGGCATGCGTGAGGTAGCGGTCCAGTGCGTCGGGGGCGTCGAGCACGCGGCCGATGCCGGCACCCGTCGGCCGGGTGCCTGGACCGGCGGCGACCAGTTCCGCGATGCGGTCCTCGGTGTCGTCGTCGAGCTTGTGTCCGCCGGTACCGAAAATCTTGATGCCGTTGTCCGGCATGGGGTTGTGCGAGGCGGAGATCATCACGCCGAGCTGCGCGTCGTACGAGGCCGTCAGGTAGGCCACCGCCGGGGTCGGCAGCACGCCAACCCGCAACACGTCGACGCCCTCGCTCGTGATGCCGGCGATGACCGCGGCCTCCAGCATCTCGCCGCTGGCCCGGGGGTCGCGTCCGACGACCGCGACGCAACGGCCGGCTCCCGAGGTCGAGCAGAGCCGACGAGCGGCGGCTGAACCCAGCGCCAGCGCCAACTCCGCGGTCAGATCACGGTTTGCGACGCCACGGACGCCATCGGTGCCGAACAGCCGACTCATGGACCTTCTTTCTCCAGCGATGCCCTCATGAAACGCCGAAGGCGGGCGTGTCCAGACTGCGACACGCCCGCCCACGAGCAGAAACGATCAGCGCTTGCTGTACTGAGGCGCCTTACGGGCCTTCTTGAGGCCGTACTTCTTGCGCTCGATGGCACGCGGGTCACGGGTCAGGAACCCGGCCTTCTTGAGTGCCGGACGATCCTCGGGCTGAACCAGGATCAGCGCACGGGCGATGGCCAGACGCAGCGCGCCGGCCTGACCCGAGGGGCCGCCACCGTCGAGGTGGGCGTAGATGTCCACCGTGTCGACGCGGTCGACGGTCACCAGCGGAGCCTTGATCAGCTGCTGGTGCACCTTGTTCGGGAAGTACTCCTCGAGCGAACGGCCGTCCAGGTTGAACTTGCCGGTGCCGGGCACCAGGCGAACGCGGACAACGGCTTCCTTGCGGCGGCCAACGGTCTGGATCGGGCGGTCGATGTAGACGGGCTCGCGGGGAGCCGACTCTTCGGTCGCCTCGAACTCAGGAGCCTCGGCAACTTCGGTCACCTCGGTCACTTCAGTCACGTCAACTTCAGTCACTGGGCCACCTGCTTGATCTCGAACGGAATCGGCTGCTGCGCGGCGTGCGGATGGTCGGGACCCGCGTACACCTTCAGCTTCTTCTGCACCTGGCGGGACAGCTTGTTGTGCGGGAGCATGCCGACGATCGCGTTCTCAACGGTGCGGGTCGGGTGCTTCACCAGCTGTTCGCCGATGGAGCGCTTGCTCAGACCGCCCGGGAAACCCGAGTGACGGTAAGCAAACTTGTCGGTGAGCTTCTTGCCCGACAGGGCAATCTTCTCGGCGTTGATGATGATGACGAAGTCACCTTCATCGGAATTGGGCGTGAACGTCGGCTTGTGCTTGCCGCGGAGCAGCTTGGCTGCTTCCACGGCGAGCCGGCCGAGCACCACGTCTTGGGCGTCGATGACGTACCACTTACGCGTGGTGTCACCCGCCTTCGGCGTGAATGTAGGCACAGCTATACCTCTTCTTCTCGGGTTGAGTCCCGGTGCTATCCGGGTGCCGGCCAAGTGCGCGACCTGGTATTTCCCGGCGACCGACGGTGACCCGGGAACCACTGGCCTGACGGCCTGCAGCGCACCAACGATGGAGCTTACCTGCGGGCGTCACCGCAGGTCAAAACGCGGGTGGCGGCCGCGAGGCCTCAGTACACCCGGTCCTGCTGATCGGGCACGACGCTGCCGTCCGGCCGGTGCAGCGGGGCTTTGACTCCCGACGGCTCGATGTACCCCTTGGTGGCGCAGGCGTACGGTCCGCCCTGCTTCTTCGGGTCGATGAACATCGGGTTGACCAGCCAGTTTCCGCCCGCGTTGTCGTAGGCCGTGCACATCAGCTCGGTCTTGTTCCGGTTGAGCACCAGGCGCAGCGCGGTCGCGTCGGTCAAGAACGTGACGTCGGTGTCGGAATCACCCGCGGCGAACGCGGCCCGCTTGGGCTCGGGCTGTTGATCGAACGCGGCCGGGCCGCTGACCCCGAACACCTCTTCGTTGACCCGGCAGCGCTTGCCCTCGATGTAGGTGATGGCCACTTCGCCGCCGCACGGCACCAGCCGCGCGGTCAGCACATCGCCGTCGTGCTCGGTCCGCACACCCATCACGTGATCGGCCGGGATCCCGAGCTCTTCGGCCCATACCCGGGCCACCGGCTCGGCCGAAGCCGAGATGATCCGCACGTCGAAACCGTTGGCGTGCAAGGTTTCCACCAGGTCGCGCATCTGCGGGTAGTAACGGACCCACCCGGTCTGCATGCCGCTGCCGACCTTCTGTTCGGTGCCCTCGGCGGCATCGAGGTTCTCCTTGCGGGCAGTCTGCGCGAACCCGATCACATCGGATTCGCGCCACCCCGCCTGCATCTGCGCCGCCCAGGCGTACGCCGGTTCCATGCGGCGCGCGTTGAACCCGGCGAATGCGGGCTCTCCCGCCGTCGTCTTGGCATCGGTGTAGATCGACACGAGTTCGTCGGCGCAAGCGGTGTCGGTGTCGGTCGGCATCGGCTGCCCCGGCTTGGCCGCGGCGCAGGCGCGACTCAAAGCCGATGCGGCCTGCGGCGTCAGGTAGGGGCTGGTGCCGACCCAGCTGCCGCCTGGGCCGTCTGCGGGGGCCCGCAACTTGCCGTTGCGCACCATCCAGAAGAACGTGGCGTCGCCGATGTCGTTCTTGACGATGGTGTTGTCCCAGTCGAACAACGCCAGCGGCGCACCGGCGGTCACCGAACCGGCGGCGCCGCAGGTGCCCAGTTTGGCGAGCATCGCGTCGATCCGATCCCGGTTGTCGCCGTACCAGGCCGAGTTCTGCGCCAGCGTCCGGCAGGAGGCCTTGCTGGTCGACGACTGTGCCGCCGGGGTGCTGTCGTTGCTGCTGCTGCAGCCGGACACGGCGAGGAGGCCGGCCAGCGCAGCGGCGGAGGCCAGTCGGGTCATGCGGGTCACGCTTCTCCTGTGGGTGTCAGGTGAGTTCGGCGGCGCCGGGCGCCTCGAGCGAGGTGTCGCGGGAGGTGTCTTTGAGGTCGACGCCGGAGCGGCCGAGGGCACGGGCACCGGACACCAGCCCCGCCGCGACCTTCGCGGCCTCGGTGTAGCCGAGCCCCTCGGGCGGGTGGATGTTCGAGATGCAGTTGCGGTCGGCGTCGGTGCGCCCCGGCATCGGCAGATGCGTCAGGTAGATACCCAGGCTGTCCGCGACGGACAGGCCGGGCCGCTCCCCGATGATGACCAGCAGGGTGCGCACCTTCGCCGCCGCGCCGACGTGGTCGCCGAGGGCCACGCGGGCCTGCGTCGCGATGACCGGCGGCGCCAGCGTGTAGTCGTCGCGCAGCACGGCCACCAGTTCGGTGAGGAGCGCCGGACCATGTTTGGCGAGCGCGTACGGCGAGAGTCCGTCGGCCAGCACGAACCCGATGTCCGCCGGGGTCTCCGGCACGTCCATGGGCTGGGCCGGGAGCCGGCCGAGGTCGGGACGGCGCAGGTACTCGCTGCGGGACTCGGCCTGGCTGGAAACCACAGCCGGTTCGCCGATGCCGATCTCCCGGACCCGCGCCGCGAGGGCTTCGACGTCGAGCGGCTCGTGCACGGCGTCGCGGGCCGCGGCATGGGCCGCGGCCAGTTCGAGGACCTCGCGGGTGGGCAGTGCGTTGCCGGCGCGGCCCAGCCCGATCCGGGCCTGGGTGGTCTTGCGGAGCTCGTCCCAAAACTCTTGGATTGCAAGATCTTCGGTCATCGTCATCCCGCCGCGGTGAGCGCCCGCAGCGCCGAGCGCTGCAGATCGAACTTGGTGAGCTTGCCAGCGTCGTCGGTCATCCCGACCTTCTTGAGCCAGGCGTCGAATTCCGGAGCCGGCTTCAAACCGAGGGTGCGACGGACGGCCACGACGTCGTGGAAGGACAGGCTCTGGTAGCCGAGCATGACGTCGTCGGCACCCGGCACCGTGATGACGAAGGCGCAGCCCGCCGCCGCCAGCAGCGTGAGGAGCGTGTCCATATCGTTCTGGTCGGCTTCGGCGTGGTTGGTGTAACAGACGTCGACGCCCATCGGCAGGCCGAGCAGCTTGCCGCAGAAGTGGTCCTCGAGCCCGGCCCGGATGATCTGCCGGCCGTCGTACAGGTACTCGGGTCCGATGAAGCCGACGACGGTGTTGACCAGCAGCGGGTCCAGAGCGCGGGCGACGCCGTAGGCGCGGGTTTCCAGGGTCTGCTGATCGACGGGCCGGCCGCCGGTACCGAGGTGGGCACCCGAGCTGAGCGCCGAGCCCTGCCCCGTCTCCAGGTACATGACGTTGTTGCCGACGGTGCCGCGGTTCAGGGACCGGCCGGCCTCGTTGCCTTCACGCAGCAGCGCCATGTCGACGCCGAAGGCCTTGTTGGCGCCCTCGGTACCCGCGACGGACTGGAACACCAGGTCCACCGGGGCGCCGGCCTCGATGAGGCCGATGGTGGTGGTGATGTGCGACAGCACGCAGGACTGCGCGGGGATGTCGTAGCGGCTGCGGATGTTGTCGAGCAGGTGCAGCAGGTCGGCGGTGGCCTGCGGCGAATCGGTGGCCGGGTTGATGCCGATGACAGCGTCGCCGCAGCCCATCAGCAGTCCGTCGAGCACGGCGGCGGCGATGCCGCGCGGATCGTCGGTCGGGTGGTTCGGCTGCAACCGGGTGGCCAGCGTGCCCGGCAGCCCGATGGTGCTGCGGAACGCCGCGTGCACCTGAGTGGCCGCGGTGACGGCGATCAGGTCCTGGTTCCGCATGATCTTCGAGACCGCTGCCGCCATCTCCGGCGTGATACCGGGTGCGACGGCCGCGATCTTCGTGGCGGCGTCGTCGCCGGCCACCGCGTCGAGCAGCCAGTCCCGGAAACCTCCCACCGTCAGGTGGGAGATTTCGGAAAACGCCTGCTGGTCATGGGAATCCATGATCAGGCGGGTGACCTCGTCGGTCTCGTAGGGCACCACCGCGTCGTTGAGGAAGGTGTCCAGCGGAAGCTCGGCCAGCGCCCACGCCGCGGCAGCCCGTTCGGCGTCGCTCCGGGCCGCGCACCCGGCGAGTTCATCACCGGAGCGCAGCGGCGTGGCCTTGGCCATCAAGTCCACAAGCCCGTCGAAGGTGTAGTTCACCCCCGAAACCCGCTGGTGGTACTTCATTTCAGCTCGTCCTCGGCTTCTGCGAGCATCGCGAACTCTTCATCAGGAGAGTTTGCCACCAAACGGTGCCGGCTGTAGACCGCGAAGTAGAGCATGAAGGCGCAGAACACCAGGAGGCACAGCCCCGCGGCGACCGGGTTCACCAGGAAGGTCGCGATGACCGCGACGACGGCGATGACGAGAGCGAACGACGTGGTCGCGATGCCGCCCGGGGTGCGGTAGGGCCGCGGCATGTTGGGCTCACGACGGCGCAGCACAATGTGGCTCACCATCATCAGCACGTAGCTCACGGCAGCGCCGAAGACGGCCATGTTCAGCAGCAGGTCGCCCTTGCCGGTCAGCGACAGCAGGAAGCCGATGACGCCGGGGACGATGAGCGCCAGCGTCGGCGCCTTGCGCGAGTTGGTCACCGACAGCTGGGTCGGCAGGTAGCCCGCCCGGGACAGGGCGAACAGCTGGCGGGAGTACGCGTAGATGATCGAGAAGAAGCTCGCGATGAGGCCGGCCAGGCCGATGTAGTTGACCAGCTTGGCGCCGGTGCCGGACCCGAGGGCCTCGACCAGCGGGTTGCCCGAGGCCGACATCTGTTGGGCGCCACCGACACCCGTGGTGAGGAACAGCACGACGGCGCAGGTGACCAGCAGGATCGCCATCGCCGCGATGATGCCGCGGGGCACGTTCTTCTCCGGGTTGGCGGTCTCCTCGGCGGCCAGCGGCACGCCCTCGATGGCCAGGAAGAACCAGATCGCGAACGGGATGGCCGCCCAGATGCCCAGGTAACCGTGCGGCAGCACCATGGATGATCCGGCCGCTCCGGTGTCCACCACGATGTTGGTCAGGTTGGCCATGTCGAATTGCCCGATGGCACAGACCGCGAAGATCACCAGGCCCAGCAGCGCGATGGCGGTGATCACGAACATCACCTTGAGCGCCTCACCGACACCGGAGAGGTGGATGCCGATGAAGAGGGCATAGGCCGCCAGATATACCCACCAGCCGTTGTGAATTCCGAAGAGTCCCAACGATTCCACATACGCGCCGATGAACGTCGCGATGGCCGCCGGGGCGATCGAGTACTCGATCAGGATCGCGGTGCCGGTGGCGAAGCCGCCCCATGGGCCGAGGGCGCGGCGGGCGAAGGTGTAGCCGCCGCCCGCGGCGGGCAGTGCCGAGGACAGCTCGGCCATACCGAGCACCAGAGCCAGGTACATGCCGGCGATGATCACGGCAGCGATGGCCAGGCCACCGAAACCGCCTTGTGCCAGACCGAAATTCCAGCCGGAGTAGTCGCCGGACACCACGTAGCTGACACCGAGGCCGGCGAGCAGCAGCCAGCCGGCCGTGCCCTTCTTCAGCTGCCGCTTCGCGAGATATTCGTTGCTCTCGACGTGCTCTTCGACACCGCGAGCGGAGTGCTCACTGGGTGGGTTGGTGATGGACACTGGAAACTCCTGAAAATGGGATGGCTGATGCCGAACTGGCCTGCCCCCAGGAGTCGTCTGGTGCTGGCCTTGATCATTATGTCGCCGAACGTATTTGAGATACGCCGACCGGAGAATAGAAGCGAGCGCCCGCGCATTCGGGGGGTACGCGGGCGCTCGCGGTTCGTGGGAGCTACGCGCTTCGTTTGCTCGCGCGCAGGCTCATCAGAAGAAGCCCTGGGCCTTCGTCGAGTACGAGACGAGCAGGTTCTTCGTCTGCTGGTAGTGGTCCAGCATCATCTTGTGGTTCTCCCGGCCGATGCCGGACTGCTTGTAGCCGCCGAACGCGGCGTGCGCGGGGTACATGTGGTAGCAATTGGTCCACACGCGGCCGGCCTTGATGTCGCGGCCCGCCCGGTAGGCGACGTTGCCGTTGCGCGACCACACGCCGGCGCCCAGGCCGTACAACGTGTTGTTGGCGATCGAGATCGCGTCGTCGTAGTCCTTGAACGACGTCACCGACAGCACGGGTCCGAAGATCTCCTCCTGGAAGATCCGCATGCCGTTGTGGCCGGAGAACACCGTCGGCGTCACGTAGTAGCCACCGTTGAGGTCGCCGCCGAGCTCGGCCCGCTCACCACCGGTGATCAGCTGTGCGCCTTCGGATTTGCCGATCTCGATGTAGGACAGGATCTTCTCGAGCTGGTCGTTGGAGGCCTGCGCGCCGATCATGGTCTCGGTGTCCAGCGGGTCGCCCTGGCGGACGGCCTTGGTGCGGATCGCGGCCAGCGCCAGGAACTCGTCGAAGATGTCGGCCTGGATCAGGCTGCGCGACGGGCACGTGCAGACCTCGCCCTGGTTCAGCGCGAACATCGTGAAGCCTTCGAGCGCCTTGTCCTGGAAGTCGTCCTCGGCGGCCATGATGTCGCTAAAGAAGATGTTCGGGCTCTTGCCGCCCAGCTCCAGGGTGACCGGGATCAGGTTCTGGCTGGCGTACTGCATGATCAGCCGGCCAGTGGTGGTCTCGCCGGTGAAGGCGATCTTGGCGATGCGGTTGCTCGACGCCAGCGGCTTGCCGGCCTCGACACCAAAACCGTTGACCACGTTGACAACACCCGGCGGCAGCAGGTCGCCGATGACCGAGAACAGGAACATGATCGAGGCCGGGGTCTGCTCGGCGGGCTTGAGCACGATGGCGTTGCCGGCGGCGAGCGCGGGGGCCAGCTTCCACACGGCCATCAGGATCGGGAAGTTCCACGGGATGATCTGGCCGACGACGCCGAGCGGCTCGTGGAAGTGGTAGGCGACGGTGTCGTCGTCGATCTCGGAGATCGAGCCTTCCTGCGCCCGCAGCACGCCCGCGAAGTAACGGAAGTGGTCGACGGCCAACGGGATATCGGCGTTCAGGGTCTCGCGGACCGGCTTGCCGTTGTCCCAGGACTCGGCGACGGCGATGGCCTCGAGGTTCTGCTCGATGCGGTCGGCGATGAGATTGAGGACGCGGGCGCGGGCGGCCGGCGAGGTCTTGCCCCAGGCAGGCGCGGCGGCGTGCGCGGCGTCCAGCGCCTTCTCGATGTCGGCTTCGTCCGAGCGGGCAATCTCGATGAACACTTCACCGGTTACCGGGGTACGGTTCTCGAAGTAACGTCCGGCAGCGGGGGCCACCCATTCGCCGCCGATGAAGTTGTCATAGCGGGCCGGGTAGGTCATCACCGAACCCTCGGCACCGGGACGCGCGTAAACAGTCATGGGTTCACTCCTCGCAGTGGGTCAAACACAAATGTGCTGCTGGTCACTAACGCTACGCAGAAGTGGGTTGCAACACAGTTGCATCGTTGAACGCGGCGGGGCAGAAACCGCATCAGCCGAGGTCGGCGTCCAGTCCGGCCAGATGCCCGACCGCTTGCGCCCGTACCACGGCATCCGCCGACGGATGGTTGCGCAGCAGCTGCCAGCCGTGCCGATCGTCGCGGCCGTCGGGCAGGGCCAGCCAGCGGCGCAGCAGGCCGACCTGCCCGGCCGCGGACGCCGACAGCACCGCCGTGCGCAGGCTCTCCCCCAGCTCGGTACGCAACCGGGCGATCGCCGGCGACACCGACTGCGGCAGGAGCGCACCCGAGTAATGGGACAGGGCGGCGTCGACGTCGCCGCGATGCAGCGCGGCGAAGACGTCGGCGACGTCACTGCCGATGGGGGTGAGCAGCCGGTAGGGCCGCGAGGCGACGTACTGCGCGCCGATCACGCGGCGCAGGCGGGACATCTCGACGCGGATGGTCACCGAGTCAAGGTCGTTGTCGTCCAACAACATTGCGAGATGATCAGCGCTGAGGCCCTCGGGATGACGGCTCAGCAGGACGAGGATGTCGGCGTGCCGGCCGCTCAGGGTGTGCTGGTGCGGCTGTCCGTCGTCGCCAGTGGCCACCCAGCGCGGACGGTCACCGCCCAGCACCGTCAGGCGGGCCATGGTCGTCGGGTTGGGTGCCGGCTGCAGCAGGCGTTGCAGGGCCAGGTGGTTCTCGATCGCCATCACGGTGGCGCGCACCAGGCCCAGGGTCTGCGCCGAGGCGATCTGGCTGTCACCGGTCAGGTCGACGCAGCCGATCAACTCGCCCGTCGTCGGGTCGTGCACCGGCACCGCCGTGCAGGTCCACGGCTGCACCAGGCGGGCGAAGTGCTCCGAGCCGTGGATCTGCAGTTCCCGATCCAGGGCCAGCGCGGTGCCCGGGGCGTTGGTGCCGGCGCTGCGCTCGCTCCAGTTGGCGCCGGGCACGAAGTTCATGGCCTCGCCCTTGCCCAGGGCCGTCTTGTCGCCTTCGACCCACAACAGGGTGCCGTCGGCCGAGGCCACTGCCACCATGACGCCGCTGTCCCTGGCATCCTCGACCAGCAGCTTGCGGATCACGGGCAACGCGGCGGCGATGGGCTGTTCAGCGCGGAGCTGGTCCAGGGTCTTCGGCACGACGGGCGTGAACTGCGCACCGCCCAGGTCCGGGTCCACCCCGGTGGCCAGGCTCCGGCGCCAGCTGTCCGCGATGACGGGACGCACGGCCGCTGGGTCCAGGTGCTTGGCGTCGATCTCGCCGGTGACGAACCGCTGGTGTACCGCGCGCAGCGTCGAGCCCGCCGGCGACCCCTCGGTGCGGCTGGTTCCCACGACACTCACACTCCTCGCAGGTCGGATACACACCTGCGTGGCCGCCAGGGTAGTCGACCTGGGTCTTTCGCGGTACGCGCTTCCTCGTTCAGGGCAATACAAAGGCTGCATACTCGGTGTGCTGCGGGCCGCAAAAATATCGATCGCCGTCATTTCGACTGGTCGCTGTGGGACCGTGACGTGGTGTCGGATATTCCGCGGCGCACGCTCGGGCGAGGCGCAAAACTGGCTGGACTGTCGGTAGGTGCGGCCGGCCGGGCGGTGCTGGGCTGGGGTCAGCGACTCGGCGGCGCCGACCCGGAGTTGCTCTCCGAGCAGTGGTCTGCACGTAGCGCCGAACAGGTATTCGCGGTGCTTGGTGAGCTCAAAGGCGGAGCAATGAAGTTCGGCCAAGCGATGAGCATCTACGAAGCAGCGATACCCGAGCAATTCGCGGCACCGTATCGGGACGCGTTGACCAAGTTGCAGGCATCGGCGCCACCCCTTGCCGCCGACCGGATACATCGTGTGCTCGACCGCCAACTGGGAGTGGCGTGGCCGGACCGGTTCGCCGAATTCGATGACGAGCCAGTCGCAGCGGCCAGCATCGGGCAGGTCCACCGCGCGGTGTGGCACGACGGTCGGCCAGTGGCAGTCAAAGTTCAATATCCCGGGGCCGATACCGCCCTGCTGTCCGATCTACGTCAACTCGGCCGGTTCAGCCGGCTCATCGAGCCGCTGTTCCCCGGCCTTACCGTCCGCCCGATGATCGACGAGCTACGCGCACGGATGGCCGAGGAGCTTGACTACCGGCACGAAGCCGACAACCAAAGGCGGTTCGCGACCGCCTTCGCCGACGATGCGCGGTTCCTGGTACCCAAAGTGGTGGCGTCCGCGCCGAAAGTGCTGATCTCAGAGTGGGTTACCGCACGCCCGCTGTCCGAACTGATCACTCACGGGGACCAGGAATCTAGGAACGAGGCTGCGCGCCTATTGTTCGATTTCTGCGGCGCCTCGATGTCACGACTCGGGTTACTGCACGCTGACCCACATCCCGGCAATTATCAGGTGACTACCGACGGCAGGCTCGCCGTAGTCGACTTCGGGGCGGTCGCAAAGACCCACCGCTCGGCCCTGACATTTCTAGACAGCTTGCGCCTGGCCGAAATCGCCCGTTCGGTGGAGCTGTCGGCAGTGCGAGATCCGGAGCTACAGGCACTCGTGCTGGACGAGCTCGCCATCGCGATGCACACGATCGGGTTCTCCGACCCCAACACCCAGGTACAGCCTGAGGACGTGCTGTCCTATTTCGGCCCGTTCGGAGAACCATTGTGGGCCAAGCGATTCCAGTTCAACCGGCAATGGATGGAGAGCGTAGCCCCGCGCATCCCAGGTTTGGCGCGCGGCCAAGACTTTCTCGCCGGCTCAGCGCTGGCCATCCCGTCCGAGCACGTGCTCATGTTCCGCACTCTCGTCGGCATCGTTGCGGTCACCTGCCAGCTCGAAGCCGAAGTTGCACTCCGCGAAATCGTCACCCGGTGGTACCCCGGATTCGAAGACCTGAAGATTCGCTCAGAGCTCGCGCATGCGCTCGGCCTCCCCAACTAGCACTGCGCACCAGCATCTCCCGGCCGAATGACTGTGTGGCCCTGCCCCCGGCTCTCCTCCAGGGGCAGGACCACACAGGGCTTGTGGCGGTCTAGAAGACCCAGTCGCCGGCCGCGCGCCGGTCGGTCGCCGCGATATCGTCGGCGCCGTCGCGGACGGCGTTGCCGAGGCTGTGCAGAATCTCGTTGAGGGCGGCCGCCGACTGGTTCCAGCGGGCCTGCTCGGCCTGGAATGCTTCGGCCGCCTGGCGGGTCCAGGTCTGTTGCAGTGGCGCGACCAAATGCCGGAGTTCTTCCAGCGACGTGTTCATCCGCGCCGACGTGGCATGGATCTGTTGGCGGACGGTGAACTCGATCTCGCCGAAGTGGTACGACAGTGCCGGTTGCATGCGTCTCCCCCGTCAGATCGCGTGGCCGGTGGCGCCGATGCGCTGGGCGTGGGCGTCGGCTGCCTGGCTCAGCACCGCGGCATTCGATCGGATGGTCTCGGCGATGCGCAGAAGTGACGCGTGCAGTTTCATCGACTCGCCGTTCCACCGATTCACCACGTCCTGGAATCGCGTCGCTGCGGCACCGCCCCACACAGTCGGCGGGATGGCTGTCATCTGACCGATGAAGTTTCCGAGCATGGCCCGGATCTCCTCGTTTCGGACCTCGACCTTGCCGGCGATCCCCGTCATCAGATCGAAGTCTGTGGCGAGAGTGCCGCTTTCCGGAGCTGTCATGATTTCCTCTCCATTGGGTTTGATTGTTCAGACGTTTGCGGAGAGCATTCGGTTCCATTGCCGCCCAATATTTTTCAATCTGTTCGGCGGGCCGAACGAATCGCGGTGTCACAGGCTGAGCGGACTGACACACCCTCGCAACCCACGGCGATCCGGACCGATCCGTCGAGCACCACCGACCACTCGACCGTCCGCCCGGCTCGCACCTCGCGATACCACACGGCCGAGCGTCCGGCGCTGATCCCGGCCTCCTGGAAATCCATGATGACCCCGTCGGGCAGCTTCCTCGCCGCCTCCCGCAACGACCGCGCCGCCCCTTCGAGCGTCTGCTCCCGGGGCGCCACCGATTGGGTGAGGTGGATGATCTGGCCGCGATCCTCGGGCGAAATGATCTGCAGCCGAGCTGATCCCGCGCCTGCGAGCGCCCGATCGACCGTCCAGCGCGCCGGGACCTGCACCGCCACCCGGCCCTCGACGAGCCACGTGAATTCCCGATCCATGGCAGTGGCGATCGGAGGCGCCGGGCCGTCACGGTTGGAAAGACCCATGGCAAGGGCGCCGACGATCGAGACGGCCGCCGCAACGGCAATCGCGATACGCGCCCGCGAGCGGGTTCCGGTCGCGACGTGGGTGCTGTCCGCGTCAGCATCGTCGAGCAGGTCGTCGCAACTCAGAATCTGCGTCGTGACGCCTCGGTCCCGCAGCAGCACTTGGATTTCAGCGGCCAGCGCAGCGGCGCCGGGCACACCGATCGGTGCGTCGATCGCGGCGTGGGTGCCCCACGTGGTGCGTGCAATGACGGTCTGCCCGGTCGCACCGTCGGTGCGGCGCACGACGATCCGCGCCGTTCCCGGCCGGGAGATCGTCACGAGGTCCTCCCCCAGTTCGATGACCGCGCAGTCCGGTTCGCCGGCGGCCGCACGCAACGCAGCGGTCCTGCGCTGCAGGACGACGTACGCGGCGCTCGCGCGGGCAGCTGCCCGGACCCGGTCGACTCGCGACGCCGACCACCACGTCGGGCACACCACGGTTACCGCTGGTGCGCCACCGATCACCGCGGTCATGGCATCGCGCCAGATGCGTTCGGCGGGACGGACCGTCTCATCGAGCAGGCCCAGCTGCTCATCGATACATTCCAGCGCCGCCGAAACCAGTTCGGCGTCAATGTTTCCCGGTCCGCGGATGGCAGCCGGACCGACCACCACGACCGTCACGGCGGATCGGTCCAGCCGAGCTGGACCAGCTGGTCGGGTTGGCCGCGGCGTACCACGACGGCGCGGCCGGGTGGCAGCGTCATCGGCCGCGCGGAGCCCAGTAGCGGTCCTTCTTCAGGGCTGGTGCTCATGATGATGCCTGTTGCGCCCAGGTCCCGCATGCGTGCCAGGAGCGGGTCGAACATCGCGCGTGCGGCACCGCCCGAGCGGCGAGCGACGGTCACTTGGAGCCCGATGTCCGACGCGTGCGGCAACAGGTCGAGCAAGGGGCTCAATGGGTTTCCCGCGGCACCGGCGACCAGGTCGTAATCGTCGACGACGACGTGGAGTTCGGGGCCGGACCACCAGGATCGGTCACGCAACTGCTGCTGCGTGACCCCGGGCCCCGGCAGCCGGGCGGAGAGCAGGGACAGCGCGGCGCTCAGCTCTGCTGTGGTCGTCACGGTCGACATCGCGTAGCCGCACAGGTGCGGCGGCTCCACCACACCCAACAACGTCCGCCGAAAGTCGACGATCAGCAACCGGGCCTGAGCCGCATCGGCCTGCCCGATGATCGCGCGGCACAGCGTCCGCAGCGCGGAGGTCTTCCCGCATGCCGTGTCACCCAACAGGATCAGGTACGGATCAGCGCCCAAGTCCAGCGCGAACGGCTGCAGATCCTCTTCGGACATGCCGATGACATAGCGCGGCGGTCGTTCGGCGACGGCCGCCAGTTCGGCGTAATCCACGTGCAGTGGCAGCAATTCGATCGCGGGTGCCGCGGCCGCGGGATGGTCGGCAGTTCGGTCGAGCTGCGGCCGCGCGATCACGAACTCCTTCCCGTCTTTGGTGAGACCTCTGCCCGGCGGGCGGGTGGCGAGCAATTGGGCGCGGCGACGGTCCATTTCGGACTCGGCCGGATCCCCGAGCCGCAGTTCGATGCGGGTGCCGATGTGGTCTTTCAGCATCGGCCGTAGCTCCGCCCACCGGTTCGCGGTGAGTACCACGTGGACCCCGACCGACAGGCCCTGCGCTGCCATCACGGTTATGGGTTCCTCCAGCGCATCGAATTCACGACGCAGGGTGGCCCAGCCATCAACCGCCAGGACGACCTCATCGTAATTGTCCGGAAAGGGCACCTCGGGTCCGTGCTGCTGCCGAAAGTCCTGGCGACGGCGGCACAGGGAAAAGAGCTGGGACACGATGCGGCGCAACAATTCCGGTTCGTTCCGCCCGGCGACCGTCCCGACCCGAGGATGCCGCCGTAGCGCCGTCAAGGCACCGTCACCCAGATCCAGGCCGTAGACGCTCGGCCCGCCCGCCGACGCGGCGGCCAGACCGAGCAACAGCGTCTGCAACGCAGTCGATTTTCCCGAGCGCGGGCCGCCGACGATCGCCACGTGTCCACCGGCCCCGTTGAGGTCGACGACCAGCGGGTCGCGGCGCTGCTGAAACGGATTGTCCACCAGGCCGACCGGGGCCCGCATCGGACCACGCTCGGCGTCGACCGCCAATAGCTCGGACAATGCGGGCGAACCCACCAGGGGCGGCAGCCAGACCGGATGTGCTTTCGCACCGAGACCGGTCAGCCGGCGCAATGTCGTATCCATCAGGGTCGGTCCGGACGGCGGTTCGGATGTCACGGCCGGGACGTCAACGGTGAACAGGCGAGACGCCGGAGGACCGTCGTCGCTCGCCGGGACCGGCCCCGAGACGAACTCCGCGTGGAAGCGCACCAGTTTTCCGTCTGCGGTCCGCAGCAATCCCGCGCCCGGTGTCCCGGGCAACTCATGCGCGTCGGTGACCCCGATGACCGCCCGGGACTCCGTCGCCGAGAACGTCTTGAGGCAGACCCGGTACGAGAGGTGCGTATCGAGTCCCCGGAGGCGGCCTTCGTCCAGCCGCTGGCTGGCCAGCAGGAGATGTATACCCAACGAACGGCCGAGCCGTCCGATGGCGACGAACAACTCAGCGAAATCCGGATGTTGACTGAGCAATTCGGAGAATTCGTCGACCACGATGAACAAGGCGGGCAGCGGTGGCAGCCCGGCGTCCGCCGCGCGCGCCCGCCGATAATCGCCGATACCGGACAGGTTTCCGGCCGCCCGCAACAGCCCTTGACGCCGGGTCAGCTCGCCGGCGAGTGCGTCGTGCATCCGGGCGACCAGATGTGCCTCCTGCGCCAGGTTGGTGATGACGGCCGCGACGTGGTTGGCCTGTTCGAAGCCGAGAAACGTGGCGCCGCCTTTGAAGTCGACGAGGATCAGGTTCAGTTCGTCCGGCGAGTGCGTGCTGATCAGGCCCAACGTCAGGGTCCGCAGAAATTCGGATTTGCCGGAACCTGTTGCGCCGATACACAAGCCGTGCGGCCCCATGCCGTGCTCGGCCGGTTCCTTGAGGTCGAGTTCGACCGGCGCCCCGGTGGCATCGGTGCCGATCGGCACGCGCAGGCGATGGCGAGCCGGCCGAAGCGGCCAGCTGTCCCCGGCGAGGGCAGTGCTGACCGGCGTTGCCCAATCATGTTGCCGCCGTGCATCGTCCACCCTGCCGGCCGGTCGGTAGCGCGCCAGTCGGCGTGCGCAGGTGTCCGCTTGCTCGACCGTGAGCACGTCGGGAGTCGAGCACGACGGCAGCGTCGACGCCGAACCTGGAGCACCGACCACCAGCAGTGTCACCGCGTCCGTGTCCGCGAACACGGCGGCAGCCGAAGTGTCGACGAGCACCACCACATGACAACCAGCGACGGGAGAGACGGCACCGAGTTCCGCGAAACGCAGCGACGGCCCGCCGACGACACCCGAACAGTAGTGATGCGGTAGCCATTTCAGCCAGTCCCACTCGGCCGATCCGGTGACTGCGGCGATCCTCAGCTGGTCGGGTCCGTGCGACACCGCCAGCTGGCACACCATGGCTCGTACTCGTCCGCGCGGATCGTCACCGCCGACGTCGATGCGCCGATGCTGATTCACGGCGACAGTCATCGGGACATCGGGCACGGTAGCGAAGGTTCGCAGCAGCCGATCGAGCGCGGATTCGGTCAGCGGGTCAGGTGCACCGTCACCAGCGGCCGGTGTCGGGACCAGCCTGGTGCGGAGCGGACGCTCGCCGATCCCGATACGGATCTCGGTGAAATCGGCGTCGTTGCAACGGCGTTGCCACATCCGGTCGGTGCCGACCAGGGTCCACAGCGCGTCGGGCGGCGGGTGGTTCTCATGGAGCCAGCGATGCTGTTCGACTGCGGTTCGGCCCGCGCACGCGTCGATGGACTCGAGATACACCAGGTATTCGCGCCGATCAGCGTCGATCTCGCCCGCCCGGCGCGCACCGCGCGACCCGAGGACGGTGCTACCGACCAGCGACAGCACCATCATCGCCGGAAACAGCAGGAACATCGGATTCCGGCCGGCCACCGAACCCGAACGGAAATAGAACACCATCATCCCGGCCATCGCCAGCAGCATGACCAGGGGTGCCACGCGGGTGACGACGTTGCCCGACGACAGTCGTGGCACCTGTGGTGGCGTCCGGACCTCGATGTCCCCGTCAGCCGGTTCGGCTACCGGAGGTCGTGCGGCTCTCGTGAATTCCATCGAACTATCAGACGTATCCGAGCACCGTTCGGTTCCATCAAATTTCGTGTCAGGCAGGGCGCCCCGGTGCGGCTACCGTGGGATCGGGCATGTCGATCCGGGGGGTGCGATGTCCGAATCTGTATGTCGTCTCTCAGTACGGTCCGACAGCGAGATCACAGATCTCGTCGTGCCCGCGGTGGCCGCCGTCGACTCGCTACTACCCGACATCGTCGCGCTGGCTCATCCGCAAGCGCCCGACGGCGTGAGTTGGTGTCTCGATCGAACCACCGGTGGTCCGATCGACGGGTCATTGTCGCTGCGGCAAAACGGAGTTCACGACGGCGACGTCCTACAGCTGCTGCGAGGTACGACGCCCGAACTCGGCGCGCAGCGGGCGCACACGGCGACGATGGCCGCCGGCCAAGCACCCGCCGACCCGACCGGCCACCTGGTCGGACCGGTACTCGGATTGTGGGCGGCGATCGTCGCCGCCCTCATGCTCATCTCGTCGGCCCTGCACGGCGATCACACCACGGCAGCCGCCATCAGTTGTGGTGGCGTGCTGGCGGCCTTGATGATGTCGTGGCGGACCGCCGGGGCGGCATGGCCTGCCGCCGCGGTCGTACTCGCTTTCGCGGCCGGATTCTCGGCCGTACCAGGCGGGCCGGCCGCTCCGAACGTCCTACTCGGATCCGCGGCGGCACTCGCGGTGGCTCTCGTTCTTCTGCGGGTCAGCGCCTATCGCATATCTATTGCGGCGGCAGCATTTTCGGTGCCGATGATCGTGGCAACGGCAGTGGCGAGCTCCTGGTCGGTTCCGCCGACCAGTACCGGCGTCACCGCCACCGTGGTGGCGTTGGTGGTGTTGTCGGCCGCGCCCCGGTGCGCGATCACCGTCGCGGGTCTCGCGCCACGGTCAGCGAAGGTCGTCGACGGCGACGGTCAGCGGGTCGAGGTGGCGCATCTGGTGCTCACGGCGACGGTCATCGGTGCGGCCGCTGCCACGGCGGTCGGCGCGGTCCTGGTGGCGGTGGCCGCCGTCCACCAGTCCAGTACCTCGACCTTGGTGTTCGGCTGGGTGGTGGCCGCGGCGATCGCGCTACGGGCACCGTCCTATCGGCATCCCGTACGCCGGTGGGGCGTCCTGATCGCGGGACTGGTGTGCGTCACTGCCGCTTTGGCCATCACCGTGATGATGTTCCCGCCCTGGACGGCCTGGTTCGGCGCCGGCGTCATCGCGACAGTTGTCGGCACCCGACGGTTAGGGCAGGTGAACGCCACGGTGGCCCAGCGCCTGGTGTATTTCGAGTACGCGGCCCTGGTTGCCGTGCCGCCGTGCGCGTTCTGGGCCGCCGATGTCTTCCGATTGGTGCGTGGCGGATGAGCACCCTGCGCCGGGCCATCGCAGTCGCGTCGACGATTGCGCTGACATCGGCCGCGCCATGTGCGTACGCCATCGCTCCGAAGCCGGTCGACCACGCGCAGCTTCCCGGGCCTGCGGCGCCGGCACCGCCCGGCCGGACCGAACAGTCGGAGCGGTGCGCAACGGCGAAACCCGTCGCTTCCCGTCCCGCACACCAACTCGACATGCTCAATCTGGCTGCGGCGTGGCCGCTTTCGCGTGGTGGTGGGCAGGTGGTGGCGGTGATCGACACCGGCGTGGCCCGGCACCGATTGCTGCCGCATTTGGTCGCAGGCGGGGACTACGTGTCGTCGGGCGACGGCACGCAGGACTGCGACGGCCACGGCACGGCGATCGCCGGCCTGATCGGTGCCACCGCCTCGGACATCGCCCCCGGCACCTTCAGCGGCGTGGCACCCGACGCCACCATCATGGCGATTCGCCAGTCCAGCAACAAGTTCCGACTGTCCGACGATCACGAGATATCCGGCGTCGGCGACGTCGAGACCCTCGCGCGCGCGGTCCGCTCGGCCGCCGACGCGGGCGCCACCGTCGTCAACATCTCGTCGGTGGCCTGCATGCCCGCCGCCGAACCACTCGATGACCGGTCGTTGGGCGCCGCACTGGCGTACGCGGTCGATGTCCGCAATGTGGTGGTGGTTGTCGCGGCCGGCAACGCCAGCGGTGAATGCGCGGGGCAGAATCCGCTGTCCGATGCCAAGCGCCCGGGCACCCCGGACTGGGACGCCGTCCACACCGTGGTCAGCCCAGCCTGGTACGACGACTACGTGCTCACCGTTGGGTCGGTCAGTCCGACCGGGACGCCTTCGGAATTCAGTCTGGCCGGACCATGGGTCGACGTCGCCGCGCCCGGCGAATCGGTGGTGTCACTGAGCGCCGAGGGCGACGCGCTCGTCGACAGCCGGCCCGACGGGCGGCCGCTGTCCGGCAGCAGCTACGCCGCGCCCGTCGTCAGTGGTGTTGTCGCACTGGTCCGTTCGCGACTACCTCAGCTCTCGGCCCGACAGGTCATGGCCCGCATCGAAGACACCGCGCATCATCCGACCGACGGTTGGAATGCCCAGGTGGGACACGGGCTGGTCGATCCGTTGGCCGCGGTCAGTGGCAGTGCGCCGACGCCCGCCCCGGCGCTGCTCGGCGCTGCGCCGGCAGCGCCGGTATCCGGCCCCGATCATCAGCCGTCGCGGCGCATCGCCTTTCTCGGCACCGCCATCTGCATCGCGGTGGCGACCTTGTCCGTCACCGGGCGCCGGCGGTCACGGCGATAGCGGTCGGCTCTGACATGGTGTCATCGCTGGGGCCCTGAAGTGCGTGGATGGATCCATTGTCGTTTCTCCAAGCTGTGTCACCTTTCGTGGCTGCCGGGCCGTAGCCGTCGGTGGAATTGGTCCGCAGGCGGAGCGGCCGGTGACTTCAATCGACAACGACGACCATCTTTCCACCGGCCTCCGCTGCCTCCATGACCTGGTGCGCCTCCTGGATTTGGTCAAATGAGAAGATGCGCGTTGGCGCGGCATCGAGGCGGCCGTCGCGCACTTTGTCGGCAATCTCCTGAAGCGGTACATCCGACAACGGGAATCCTTCGGTGCCAAACACGAAGCTGCCGAAGAACGTCAGGTTGACGCCGCTGGACATCTGCAGAAGAGGGTTGAAGTCGGCGATCGGATCGAGGCCTCCGAGCCAGCCGGCCAAACATGCGGCGCCACCGCGGCGCAACATCGTTAAGGAGTCCAAGATGGTGCTGTTTCCGACGAGGTCGAGGACAGCGTCGATGTGCTTGGCTTCGGTGATGTGGGCGCCGAGATCGGGAACTTCCTGCTCGACTCGGTCGACACCGAGGGCGTCAAGCAAACCAAACCGTTCTCGTTTACGGGTGGTGGCGATGACGTGTGCTCCCGCCTCCACGGCCAATTTGACGGCAGCTTGGCCGAATGATGATGTCGCTCCACGGATTACGATTGTCTGGCCAGCGACAAGGTTGAGATTGCGGAACAGGCAGGTCCACGCGGTTGCGTAGGTTTCCGGCAGCGCCGCCAGTTGGTCCCAGGGCAGATCTGATTCGATCAGCGCAACGTTCCCGGCGCTCACACGTGTGTATTCCGCGTAGCTGCCGTTGACGGTTCGGCCCAGCCCGCCCATCAGTGCCGCAACTTTGGCGCCGACGGGGAATTCCCCGCTGGGACAGGCATCGACGATTCCGACGCATTCGATTCCGCTGACTTCGGCCGCCTCGGCCCATTCCCCGCGACGCATGTGCATCTCGGCGTGGTTGATTCCGAACCCTTTGACCTTGATGACGACTTCGCCGGGCTTGGGAAGCGGCTTGGGAATGTCGGTGTAGGTCAGGACGTCCAGGCCGCCGAACCCGTCGAGCACAATGGCACGCATGGTTGGTCCGCCGGCCTGCTCGCGTACCACGGCGGGTGTGGTGGGAATGGCCGGCGAGTTTGTCGTGGCGTTCATTTCAGTATCTCCTTCGAATTGATCAGCGTTGTCTATTTTTCGAATACGTGTTTCAGCTGCTGCGCCAGATCGATGACATCTCGCGCGATGAACTCTGGCTGGTGAACTCCCCCGGTACGCAGGGGTGCATTTCCCTCCCGGGTGATGAACGCGCCGCCAAATCCGGCGGCTTGTGCGCCTATGGTGTCCCAGGCGTGTGCGGCGACCATCATGCAGGACGAGGGTGGGACGCCGAGCTCTTGCGCGGTGTAGCTATAGAGCGATGTTGAAGGCTTGAATGCCCGCAAGGTATCGACACTGAGTTGTCGTTCGAAATACCCTGCCAGGCCGGCGTTCTCCAGAGGGGTGGGTCGCCCCGGGCGGGGCGGGGAGTTTGTCAGAGCGACCAGCCGATATCCGTCGCTCTGTAGTTGCGAAAGCCCCTGTGCGACATCGGGGTGCGCGGGCATGGTGGCCATCTTGCTGGTCAGCGTGGCGATATCTTCTGCGCTTAGTTTGATGCCGTGTATCTCGGCGAGCATCTGCAATACAGCTTCTCCGAGGGAGAAGAAATCGATGTAGCAGTCTGACAAGGTCAGGGTCATCGAGTACATGATGAGCAGTCCGAACCACTCCCTGAGCACGTCGCGATCGCCGAAGAGTTCTGCGAAGTGAGGCTTTAAGGCCTCAATGTCGATGAGCGTTTCATTGACATCGAAGACGAGCACGACGGGTCGCTGCCGGACAGAACGGCCGCTCATTTCGCGGCAACCCGATACAGGAAGTCTTTGACCAAGCCGGCGACTTCATCGACTGCGGTCTCCAGGAGGAAGTGGCCACCGTCGAGCAGGTGAATTTCGGCGTCGGTGGCATCGCGCTGAAATGCCAGAGCACCTTCGGGCGCAAAGATCGGGTCGTGCCGCCCCCACACGGCGAGCACTGAGACGCCACTGGTGCGCAAGTACTCGTGCAAGCTGGGGTACATCAGCGGATTGGTCGCGTAGTCCCGGAACAAGGTGAGCTGAATTTCGTCGTTGCCCGGTCGAGACAGCAGTGCGCTGTCCAAAGTCCAGGTGTCCGGGCTCACCTGAGCTTCGTCCGGTGCGCCCGTGACGTACTGCCATTTGACAGATTCGATATCCAGGGCGGTCCGGATGGCCGCCTCGGTCTGCGGGGTCTGCTCGCGCTGGTAATTCCAAACGGTTTCCCAGAAGCTGTCGATGAATCCCTCGTTGTAGCCGTTGCCGCTTTGGGTGACGATTGCCGTGATGGCGTGGGGATCACGCAATGCCAGCCTCCAGCCGATCGGTGCGCCATAGTCCTGGACGTAGATCGCGTACCGGGTCAGGCCGACCTGATCCAACAATCTTTGCGTGAGGTCGGTGAGTGCGTCGAACGTGTAGTCGAATTCGGACACGGTTGGCATGTCCGAGTATCCGAAGCCCAGATGATCCGGCGCGATGACGTGGAAGTCAGTGGCCAGGCGTCCGATGAGGTCGCGGAACATGTACGAGCTGGTTGGAAAGCCGTGCAGCAGAACGATCGCGGGCGCATCGCGGTGGCCGGCTTCCCGGTAGAACAATCGGCGACCTTCGACTGTGGCGTAGAGGTGTCGGACAGAAGCAACCATGACTAACTCCTTATCGCAGTTTTACTGGTTACAAGTCAAGCATCGGCAGCATAACCTGTCAATACGCTTTTGAAGGTTAGGTAAATCTGACGGTGGCAGGACCCGACGACGAGCAGTTCCTGCTTGATCTGCTCAACACCACCCCCGTGATGGATGGCGTGCCACGGCGGCCATGGGCTCGCCCGCCGGACATCCCCCTTTTCGGCGAAGTGCTGAAAATTCCGCGATCCCGGATCCAGATGCACGTCAGCGACGACCGTCACGCAGGACCAAGACACACACGTAGGTCGCCAGTGATGTTGTCGGACTGGTACGTTCGCGACTACCGGAACTCTCGGCCCGGCAGGTGATGGCCCGCGTCGAAGACACCGCGCATCATCCGGCCGAGGGTTGGAATGCCCAGGTGGAGCCCGGAGTGATCGATCAGTTGGCCGCGGTCAGCGGCGGTGCGCCAACGCTTGCCAAGGCCTTCCTCGGCACCGCCATCTGCATCGCGGTGGCGGCCGTCGCCGTCACGGGACGCCGGCGGTCACGGCGATAGTTGGTCGAACGTCGTTGTTGCCCCGGCCAATTCGGAGATGACGTCGGCGACCTCTCCGCGGCGTCGCCAGGCACGGCGTTGCCGCATGGCGCCATTGCCCTGCTCAGCGATCCGCGCCAACTCGTCACGCGCCATGTCATAGTCGCCCAGCGCCTCGAGGGCCGGGCGGAGACGCTCGATGAATCCGGCGAGCAGAACCCGGGCCGGTGCCGTCGAACAGTCGCCCGCCAGGTCGATCGCCTCGCCGTCGAGGCCATCGCGTGCGGCCTTCCAGTGCGCGGCGCGCAGCGTCCAATCAGCAAGGTGTGGCACCGGTTCCCCGCGCTCCTTCGCGTCCAGCGCCATCATCACCGCGGCCCGGGTGAGCGTCGCCAGCAATACCGTCTCGGCCACTGTGGCGGGTACATCCGCCACCCGCACCTCGACGGTCGGAAAGTTCGTCGACGGCCGCACATCCCAATAGAGCATGCCGTCGTCGAGCACCGCACCGGCCCGCGACAGCGTGTCGGCCACGGCGTCGTAGCTCTCGACCGAGTCGAAGTACGGCGGCGGCCCCGCGCTCGGCCAGCGGGTCCACAACACGCTGCGGAAACTGGCGTAACCACTGTCGGTGTTGCGGTAGATCGCCGAGTTCGCGCTCAGCGCGAGCAACAGGTGCAGGTAGGGCCGGAGCCGGTTGCTGACGTCGACGGCCGCGGCCCGGTCGGGCACTTCGACGTGCACGTGGCACCCGCAGATGCCCTGTTCATGAGCGATCATGCCGAACCGATCGGCGATGCGACCGTACCGCTCCGTTGTCGTCACCGGGAACGCGTGCGGCACCGTGGGCGGCAGCGCGACGGCCAGTAGCCGCGCCCGCTGCGCCTCGGCCGACTCGGTGGCGATGCGGCGCAACCGGGTCAGTTCGGCGCGCAGATCACCACTGCTGCTCATGACCGCGGTCGTGGTCTCGACCTGACACCTGGTCAACTCCAGCTGTAGGTCGACGCCGCGCGCCGCCGCATACTCCGCGACTGCCTGATTGCGCGGGGCGGGTTCACCGGCACGGTGGTCGACGAGGAGAAACTCCTCCTCCACGCCAAAAGTCGGAAGGTCGGTCATGCCCCCTGGGATGCCCCGCGTACGCCTGAGCAAACCCGCTGCCGTCAGGAACCGAGACCGTCGCGCAAGACTTCCGCCGCCGCGACGCTCAATTCCGGTCCGCCGGGCAACCGGGCCAGCAACGGCCACGGCGCGGGCAGCGGCGCACCCTCCACACCAAGGTATTTCGCCGTCTCGGCGTCGTGGATGCCGTACCGGACGCCACTGTCTGCCACCAGATACAGCGGGCCGGTCACCGTTCCGCCGGTGATCCCGGTGGCGTGGACGTACGCGTACCGTCCCGGCGGTAGCGCCGCGGCGTCGATATTCGGGCCGTTGCCGTCATCTTGCGCCAGCACCACCGCACTCGCCGCCGGTTTCCCTTGCACGACAACGGTATCCGCGTGTCCGTCGTCCGATCGCCATCGTGCGCATACCGGAACGTCAGTCGGCAACGGCGGACGCGCCTGGTCCGGAAAGGTCGACAGCGCAAGATCATGGACAGCGGGAATCGCCGTGATGGCCGCCGGCGGCACGGGACGAAGGTCGCCGTCAGCCACACCATGGGTGAACCGGATGACGTCGGCCGCGACGTCGCCGACACGCTGCAGGCCGCCGCCGAGGACCACGTGGTGCTCCGGAGCGTCAGCGCGGCTCACCCGCAGGACCTGCCCGACGACGAAACCGCCCGGCCCCTTCGCGCCGAGACCCGGGATCGGCGGCGCCGTGATGGCGGGCAGCTCGGGCAGCAGGTCGAGAAACGACCGCGACACCTGCCGGGGCGTGACGCCGTCGAGTCGCAGCGCCCGCACCACCGCGAGGTCCCGCAGGTCCACCGCGGCCCGCTTGCCCCCGTACAGGAGATAGGTGGTGGCCAGCTGCTCGCCCGCTGCCGTCGCCAGGATCGGCCGCGCGCCATCAGGTCCGCCGAAGTCTGCACCGGCGATCAGTACCGTGCGCCCACTGTCGCAGACCTGCCAGGATACCGCCCGCAGCGGCCGGCCCAATTCGGCTGGGGCACCGGGGATTCCGACGAGCGGACCGCGCGGTGCGGCGGCGATCGCGTCGGCGGTGACCGGCACAGGGTTGACCGCGGACTTCGCCACCAGCCGCGCCGACGCCAGGTTCAGTGCGGGATGCCACGTCGATCCGATTCGCACGTACAGCGCGCCGGTGTCGCGGACCATGACGACCGGCGCGTCGCCCAGCCCACCGGCCGGTGCCGCGATCGCGATGACCGCGCACACCGCCACCGCCAGCAGGCCGGCGAGCCATCCCGACGCGTACGAAATCGATTGCGCGCGAATCGGTTCATCGACCATCGCGGCGTCACCACGCACCAGTGCGTGGATCAACCGTCGCGTTTGAAACCGCCGGCCGCTGGCCTCCAGCTGCGCACCCTGCCCCCGAGCCATGTCCATCCCCCGGCTAGCAGCCTAACCGCGGGCGGGCGCAGGCCCCGACACCAATTCAGTCGACGTCGACCCAGTCCAGGGTGCGGCCGACGGCCTTCTGCCAGCCGGCATACCCGGCGGCGCGCTGCCCGTCGTCCCACGACGGCGCCCAGCGCTTGTGCTCCTGCCAGTTGGCCCGCAGCTCGTCGGGATTCGACCAGAACCCGACACCCAGACCGGCGGCATAGGCCGCGCCGAGCGCAGTGGTCTCGGCGACAACGGGTTTCACCACTTCGACGCCAAGCACGTCGGCCTGGATCTGCATGCACAATTCATTTGCGGTGATGCCGCCGTCGACCTTGAGCACCTCCAGGTGCACGCCGGAGTCCGCGGCCATGGCGTCGACCACGTCGCGGCTCTGGTAGCAGATGGCCTCGAGCGTGGCCCGCGCCAGATGGGCGTTGGTGTTGAACCGCGACAGCCCGACGATCGCGCCGCGCGCATCCGAACGCCAGTACGGCGCAAAGAGTCCCGAGAACGCGGGCACGAAGTACACGCCGCCGTTGTCCTCGACCTGCCGGGCCAAGGTCTCGCTGTCGGAGGCGCCGGCGATGATGCCCAGCTGGTCCCGCAGCCACTGCACCGCCGACCCGGTGACGGCGATCGAACCCTCAAGGGCGTAAACGGGTTTCGCGTCGCCGAAGCGGTAGCACACCGTGGTCAGCAGCCCGTGCTCCGAACGCACGATCTTCTCGCCGGTGTTGAGCAGCAGGAAATTGCCTGTGCCGTAGGTGTTCTTGGCTTCTCCCGCGGCCAGACACACCTGCCCGACCATGGCCGCCTGCTGGTCGCCGAGGATGCCGGTGACGGGTACCGGCGCACCGAGCGGGCCGTCGGCCGCGGTCAGGCCGTACGGCTCCGATACCGACGACGACGCTATCGTCGGCAGCATCTGGCGCGGAATCCCGAAGAACGACAACAGTTCGTCGTCCCAGTCGAGAGTCTCCAGGTTCATCAGCATGGTGCGACTGGCGTTGGTGACGTCGGTGACGTGTACGCCGCCGCGGGTGCCGCCGGTCAAGTTCCACAGCACCCACGTGTCGCAGGTGCCGAAGATCGCGTCGCCGCGTTCGGCAGCTTCGCGCACGCCGTCGACGTTCTCGAGGATCCACTGAATCTTGCCGCCGGAGAAGTAGGTCGCCGGGGGCAGCCCGGCCTTTCGGCGGATGACGTCACCGTGCCCCTCGCGTTCCAGAGCCGAGGCGATCCGGTCGGTGCGGGTGTCCTGCCAGACGATCGCGTGGTAGTACGGGCGCCCGGTGCGTTTGTTCCACACCATCGTCGTCTCGCGTTGATTGGTGATGCCGAGCGCGACGAGATCGGACGCCGACAACCGCGTCTTGTTCAGTGCGGTCTGCAGTACGGAGCCCGTGCGTTCCCAGATCTCGACGGGATTGTGCTCGACCCAGCCGGCCCGCGGCAGGATCTGCTCGTGTTCGAGCTGGTGGCGTCCGACCTCGCGACCTGAGTGATCGAAGATCATCGCCCGGGTGCTGGTGGTGCCCTGGTCGATGGCCGCCACGAATTCGGCCAATGGCCCGTCCTTCCGCTCAAACGCTGCATCCGCTGTCGGACATCACGGTAGGAGACGCAGCCCGGTCATGCGCTGCATTCGTAGGGCGCGTCGGACCGCCGGGCGTCAGTTGTCGCGCGCGCGGCGTTCGCGGTACGCCGCGACGTGCTGGCGGTTCCCGCAGTTCCCGGTGTCGCAGAAGATGCGGGATCGGTTGCGCGACAGGTCGATCAGCACGGCGGTGCAGTCCGACGCCGCGCACGTCTTGAGCCTGCGTAGTTCCCCGGCGCGGATGAGGTCGGCGAGGGCCATCGCCATCTCGGCCCCCATGCGCTGGACCAACGGGTCCTGATCGGCCGCCAGGTGCAGGTGCCACTCCGGATTCTCGGGGTGCCGCGTCAGCCAGGGCATGGCGCGGTTGTCACTGAGCAGGGCGTTGACCTGGCCGACCACCGCCTCCTCGTCCCCCGCCGCGGCCCACAGCTCGCCGAGACGCTCGCGCAGACCGTGCACCGCGGCCAATTCGGCGGCGTCGCGGTCGCGCCGCCCGGTCCAGCCGAAGTCGTTCAGATACCCATCGAGGGCAGCCAGATCGGCCAGCTGGTCACCGTCGATCCGGTCGCTGTTGATCAACACGCACGCGGCGCGCAGCGTGAGCTCCGTGTCATGACTGAAATTCATTTGACTCGTTACACCCGCCCTCCGTAGCGTCATGAGCAATCTCAACTTCACTCATTACATCATCGGAGGTGGCCCGTGACTGCGTCGAACGGCACCACGGCCGGCCACTTCCGGACCGGCATGATCTTCGCCGTCACGTCCGCCTTCACCTTCGGGATGGCGGGCGCCCTGGGCAAGTCCCTGATCGAGGCGGGCTGGACCCCCACCGCCGCGGTGGTCGCCCGGCTGACCGGCGGCGCGCTCGTCATGGCCGTCGTCGCGACGATCCTGCGCCGGGGCTGGGTACGCGAAGCCCTGAACCACAAGGGGACGGTCATCGCTTACGGCGCCATCCCGATCGCGGGCGCCCAACTGTGCTACTTCAACGCCGTCACCTACCTGCCGGTCGGCGTGGCACTACTGCTCGAGTACGCCGCACCCCTACTGGTGGTCGGCTGGGTGTGGGCCACGACGCGTCGCCGCCCCAGCACCCTCACGCTCGCCGGCGTCGCGATCGCCATCGCCGGCATCACGCTGGTGCTCGGCCTGTTCGGGCCCGGCAGCCACACCGGAGCTCAGATCAGCTTGGCGGGCATCGCCTGGGGCATGTGTGCCGCCGTCTGCGCCGCCTGCTACTTCGTCATGTCCGACAAGGCCAGCGCCGACGGCACAGGCCTGCACTCCATCACCCTCGCGACCGGCGGACTCGTGGTCGGCGCCGCGACGGTGGCCCTGCTGGGCGTCTCCGGCGTCATGCCACTCGCCTTCACCAGCCACGACACCGTACTGGCAGGTCTGACGACGTCCTGGCTGGTACCTGTGATCGCACTGGCCATCGTGCCGACCGCGATGGCCTATACCTTCGGCATCATGGGCATCGCCCGCCTACAGCCCCGATTCGCCTCGCTGGTCGGCCTGTCCGAGGTGATGTTCGCGGTGCTGTCGGCCTGGGCCCTGCTGGGTGAGGCCATCACCGGAATCCAATTGCTGGGCGGCGCGGTGGTCCTGGCCGGTCTGGCGCTTGCCCGCCAGGGCGACCGCGGCGAAGCGACGTGGCACGACGACTGGCCGGACAGCCCCGAGGGTTTGCCAGCAGGGCAAACAATTGGCCGTAGCTGAGCCCCATATGTGAAGATGGCCCGCGTGACCTTGCTCAGCACGTCGGTCCGAGTGGCCGCAATCGCCGCCGCCGTCATCTCCGGAACCGCGCTGCTGCCGTCGGCACCCGCCCAGGCAGACCCCTGCCCGAACATCGAGGTGATCTTCGCGCGCGGCACGCACGACGACCCCGGCATGGGCCGGGTCGGCTCGGTCCTGGTCGACGCGCTGCAGCCGCTGGTCGGTGCCCGCACCGTCACCGGCTACGCCGTCGAGTACCCGGCGTCCTACGACTTCCTCACCGCGCAGGACGGCGCTACCGACGCACAGAACCGCATCGCCACGATGGCGCAGCAGTGCCCCAGCACCAAGATCGTGCTCGGCGGGTACTCGCAGGGCGCCGCGGTGGTCGACATGCTGGCCGGCGTTCCTCCGCTGGGCGACCGCATCGGCGATGTCGGCTCGGCACCGCCGCTGCCCACGGAACTCGCGAACCGGGTCGCGGCTGCCGCCGTGTTCGGCAATCCGTCGGCCAAGTTCAGCCATCCGCTGGACTCCATTGGCCTGTTCTCGAACCGCTCGGTCGATCTGTGCCTGTGGGGCGACCCGATCTGCTCGCGCGGCCGAAACCCGTTCGCGCACTCGCGCTATGAGTCGTCCGAGTACATCGGGCAGGCCGCGCAGTTCATCGCATCCCGCGTCTGACCTGCCGCTGAGTGCCTGTCGGAGAACCACATCCGCCGGGCACGGTTAAGATTCGGTGTGATCATCAGTGCACTGCGCCGGGCCTTCGCCGGCACCGCGACCACCGTAGTCATCGCCGGCGTCACCGTGCTGACACCGCCGGCCCTGGGCGCCGTCGGTACCGCCGCCGCGGCCAACTGCCCCGACATCGAGGTGACGTTCGCCCGCGGCACGTCCGAGGACCCCGGCCTGGGCCGGGTCGGTGGCGCGTTCGTCAACCAGCTGCGCAACAAGGTCGGCGGCCGCTCGGTCGGGGCCTACTCCGTCGTCTATCCCGCGTCGTACGACTTCCTCGCGGCCGCTGACGGCGCCAACGACGCCAGTGCCCACATCCAGTGGATGGCGGACAACTGCCCGGGTACCCGGCAGGTGCTCGGTGGCTACTCGCAGGGCGCCGCCGTGATGGACGTCATCGGCGCCATCCCGGTTCCGGGTGTCGGCTTCAACAACCCGCTGCCGCCCGAGGCCGCCGGCCACGTCGCGGCGATCGCGGTGTTCGGCAACCCGTCCGCCAAGTTGGGTCTGCCGTTGACGGCGAGCCCGGTGTGGGGCGGCAAGGTCATCGACCTGTGCAACGCGGGTGATCCGATCTGCCAGACCGACGGTCAGAGTGTGCCCGCGCACAAGACATATGCGGGCGGCCCGACCAACGAAGCAGCCAACTTCGTCGCCGGATTGTTGTAAGGCTGGCATCTTTTCTCGACGAGACCGTCAATTCGTCGGGATACCATCGGATTTGTGATTGGCCGCCGGACGCTCTGTGTGCTGATCACCGCTCTGACTGTCGGCGCCGCACCAATGTCCGTGCTACTCACGGACATTGGTGTGGCGAACGCCGCTGCCACGTGCGCTCCCGCGGAAGTCGTGTTCGCGCGCGGCAGGATGGAACCGCCCGGCCCCGGGCAGGTCGGCGCCGCCTTCGTCACCGCGCTGCGTCAGCTCCGCGGTCCGAATATCACGCTGTACCCGGTGAATTACCCGGCAGACACCCAGGTCGACATGGGCGCCAACGACATGAGCCGGCGCGTGCAATGGCTGGCCCGTAACTGCCCGGCCACCAAGATCGTGCTCGGCGGCTACTCATTGGGCGCCGCCGCCACCGATCTGGTTATCGCGGTGCCGATTTCGGCGTTCACCTTCAACAGCCCCTTGCCGCGCGGCACCGATCAGCACATCGCCGCCGTCGCGCTCTTCGGCAACGGCGTCAACTGGGCCGCGCCCATCACGGCGTTGAGTTCGACGTACCAGAACCGGACCATCGACCTCTGCCATTCCGATGACCCGATCTGCAATCCGAGCAGCCCCTACAAATGGCGTTCCGAGTGGCAGGATCATCTCGCGCCGGGCTACATCAAGTCGGGCATGGTGACCCAGGCCGCGAAGTTCGTCGCGGCGCGACTGTGACGCGCCGCTAGACTCCAGCCATGGCCCCCCGCTTCGTCATGACGTCCGTCCGGTCTGCAGTCGCCCTGATCGGCGCGGCAGCGTCCGTTGCCACCGGGCTGGTGGCTGCGACGGCCGCAGCCCCCGCAGATGTCATCGGCGCCGCGGCCGCAGACCCCTGCCCCCAGGTGGAAGTGGTCTTCGCGCGCGGCCGCAACGAGCGACCGGGCGTCGGCCGGGTCGGAACGGCGTTCGTAGACGCGTTGCGCGCCAAAACCCCCCTGAACGTCGGGGTCTACGCGGTGAACTACCCCGCCAACGTCGAAATCGCCCAGGGCGCCAACGACATCAGCTCTCGCATTCAGGACATGGCGGGCCGGTGTCCCGATACCCGACTGGTCATCGGCGGGTACTCGCTGGGCGCCGCATCGGCGGCCGTGGCATTGACCTCCGACAACCCGGGCTGGGGATTCAACAGGCCGCTGCCGCCGGGCATGGACTCCCATATCGCCGCGGTAGCGCTGTTCGGCAACGTCACCCACCGCATGGGCGGCTCCAACATCAGCCCGATCTACCTGGATCGCACCATCGACCAATGCAACGGCGCCGATCCCGTCTGCATGGACGGACTGCCGCAGACCATCGCCCAACTACAGGGCGACTGGCAGAACCACCTGCAGGACGGCTACATCGGGTCCGGCATGGTCAGTCAGGCCGCCGATTTCGTCGCCGCCCGGCTCGCTCCGCCGCCCGCGCCGTGAGCTCAGTCAAGGGTGCGTAGATCCCTCGTGACGGTGATCCGCGACGCCAGCTGATCGTCGGGCGGGTAGTCCACCGACACCAGGGTCAGGCCCCGCGCCGGCGCCGCGGCGTACTCGCTCGACCGGCTGTCGGCCGCCAAAAGGCCTGCGATCCAACCAGGTTCACGACGGCCCACCCCGACCGCGAGCAACGCGCCGACCAGTGAGCGCACCATGTTCCAGCAGAAGGCGTCCGCCGTCACGTAGGCGGTGACCAGGTCGCCGGCGCGCCGCCACTCCAGGCGCTGCAGGTCCCGGATGGTCGTCGCGCCCTCCCGGAAGCGGCAGAACGCGGCAAAATCCTGCAGTCCCAACAGCTCTTGTGATGCATCGTTCATCGCGGCCAGATCCAGCGGCCGCGACCACGGCGTCACGAACCGGGCCTGTTGCGGCTCTACTCCGAAGGGAGCCAGTGACAACCGGTACTCGTAGTGCCGGCGTAGCGCGGAGAACCGGGCGTCGAAACCCAGAGCGGCGCGGACGATCTCACGCACCCGCACATCGGCGGGCAGGAACCGCGCGAGCCGGCGCACCAACGGCAGGAACTCCGGGTCACCGGGACGGGGCGTGCGCGGATACGCGAAACTCAATGCGGCAGAAGGCACGTCGACATGCGCCACCTGACCGGTGGCGTGTACCCCGGTATCGGTGCGGCCGGCGGTGACCAGACGCACCGGCTCCCGGAACACCGTCGACAGCGTCTCCTCGATGACGCCGGCGACCGTGCGCTGTCCGGCCTGCGGTGCCCAGCCCGCAAATTCGGTGCCGTCGTACGAGATGTCCAGGCGCAAACGAACATGCCCGCTACCTGAGTCGGTAGCGGGCATGTCGTTCACAGCCTGATTAGGACTTGGCGTCATCCTCGGTCGCCTCAGCCTCGGCCTCAGCGGTCTGAGCGTCGGCGATGCCCTCGTCAGCAGCCTCGACCTCGGCAACCGGAGCCTCGGCAGCAGCTTCCTCAGCAGGAGCCTCCACCGGAGCGGCGGCAGCCTGAGCCGCGGCCGAACGACGGGCGCGGTCGGCCTCGGAGACGACGGTCTTCTCCCGAACCAGCTCGATCACGGCCATGGGGGCGTTGTCGCCCTTGCGGTTCTCGACCTTGATGATGCGGGTGTAGCCGCCCTCGCGGTCCGCGAAGTGCGGTGCGATCTCGGCGAACAGGGTGTGCACCACGTCCTTGTCGCGAATCTTCTTCATCACCTCGCGCCGGTTGTGCAGCGCGCCCTTCTTGGCGTGGGTGATGAGCTTCTCGGCGTACGGACGCAACGCCCGGGCCTTCGCATCGGTGGTCTTGATGCGGCCGTGCTCGAACAGCGAGGTGGCCAGGTTGGCCAGGATCGCCTTCTGGTGCGAGGACGATCCGCCGAGGCGAGCACCCTTGGTGGGCTTGGGCATTGCACTATCTCCTAATTGGGGCCGGCCCCCGTATCAGGTAGGGCCGGGACGGAATTTTCTTGTTAGAGCTGTTCGGTTTCGGCGTAGTCCTGGTCAGCGTCCAGGTCGTAGCTGGCGTCGCTGTTCCAGGTGCCGGTGGCCACGTCGTAGCCGGCGACCTGAGACGGGTCGAACGTGGCCGGGCTGTCCTTGAGTGACAGACCCAGCTGGTGCAGCTTGATCTTGACCTCGTCGATGGACTTCTGGCCGAAGTTACGGATGTCCAGCAGGTCCGACTCGGTGCGCGAGACCAGCTCGCCGACGGTGTGCACACCCTCGCGCTTGAGGCAGTTGTACGACCGCACGGTCAGCTCCAGGTCGTCGATCGGCAGCGCGAACGAGGCGATGTGATCTGCCTCGGCCGGCGACGGGCCGATCTCGATGCCTTCGGCCTCGACGTTGAGCTCACGGGCCAGACCGAACAGCTCGACCAGCGTCTTGCCGGCCGAAGCCAGGGCGTCGCGCGGGGCGATCGAGTTCTTGGTCTCGACGTCGAGGATCAGCTTGTCGAAGTCGGTGCGCTGCTCGACGCGGGTGGCCTCCACCTTGTAGGTGACCTTCAGCACCGGCGAGTAGATCGAGTCGACCGGGATCCGGCCGATCTCGGCACCCGAAGCCTTGTTCTGCACGGCGGGGACGTAACCGCGGCCACGCTCGACGACGAGCTCGACCTCCAGCTTGCCCTTGTCGTTCAGGGTGGCGATGTGCATGTCCGGGTTGTGCACCGTGACACCGGCCGGGGGCACGATGTCACCGGCGGTGACGGCGCCCGGACCCTGCTTGCGCAGGTACATGGTGACCGGCTCGTCCTCTTCCGACGAAACGACCAGGCCCTTGAGGTTCAGGATGATGTCGGTGACGTCTTCCTTGACCCCGGGGACGGTGGTGAACTCGTGCAGGACACCGTCGATACGGATGCTGGTGACCGCTGCGCCCGGGATGGACGACAGCAGCGTGCGCCGCAGCGAGTTGCCCAGGGTGTAACCGAAGCCGGGCTCCAGCGGTTCGATGGTGAACCGGGACCGGTTTTCGGCCAGCACGTCCTCGGACAGGGTGGGTCGCTGAGAGATCAGCATTTTCTATCTCCTTCTCGGCACCCGCTATTTGATGCCGGTTTGGTAGGGGCCGGCCGGATGGCCGGCCCCATGACTCGAATTACTTCGAGTAGAACTCGACGATGAGCTGCTCGGTGAGCGGCACGACGATCTGGGCGCGCTCGGGCAGCTGGTGCACGAGGATGCGCTGGCGCTCGCCGACAACCTGCAGCCACGACGGGACCGGACGGTCGCCGGCGACCTCGCGAGCGATCTGGAACGGCAGGGTGTTCAGCGACTTCGACTTGATGTCGATGATGTCGTACTGCGACACCCGGTAGCTCGGGATGTTCACCTTGACACCGTTGACGGTGAAGTGGCCGTGGCTCACGAGCTGACGGGCCATCCGGCGGGTACGGGCCAGACCGGCGCGGTACACGACGTTGTCCAGACGGCTTTCGAGGATCTGCAGCAGGTTCTCACCAGTCTTGCCGGCCTTGCGGTTGGCTTCCTCGTAGTACTTGCGGAACTGCTTCTCCATGACGCCGTAGGTGAAGCGAGCCTTCTGCTTCTCCTGCAGCTGGGTGCGGTATTCGCTCTCCTTGATCCGCGCGCGGCCGTGCTGGCCGGGCGGGTAGGGGCGCTTTTCGAACGACTGATCGTCACCGACGAGGTCGACGCCGAGGCGGCGCGACTTGCGGGTGGCGGGTCCGGTATAACGAGCCATTTTCTTTTACCTAATCCTTTTCCCGAGCCGACCTAGACCCTGCGCCGCTTGGGCGGGCGGCAGCCGTTGTGCGGCTGCGGAGTGACGTCGGAAATCGCGCCAACCTCGAGGCCGGCGGCCTGCAGCGAACGGATCGCGGTCTCGCGGCCCGAACCCGGACCCTTCACGAAGACGTCGACCTTCTTGACACCGTGCTCCTGCGCCTTGCGGGCAGCGTTCTCGGCGGCGAGCTGCGCGGCGAACGGGGTGCTCTTGCGAGAACCCTTGAAGCCGACGTGACCCGACGAGGCCCAGGCGATGACGTTGCCCTGGGGATCGGTGATCGAGACGATGGTGTTGTTGAACGTGCTCTTGATGTGAGCGGCGCCGTGCGGGACGTTCTTCTTTTCCCGGCGACGAGTGGGCTTGCCGCGCTTGGAAGCAGCGCCGGCTTTCTTGGTGGGTGCCATTTACTTACCTGGCCTTCTTCTTGCCGGCGATGGTGCGCTTCGGGCCCTTGCGGGTACGCGCGTTGGTCTTGGTGCGCTGGCCACGCACGGGCAGGCCACGACGGTGGCGCAGGCCCTGGTAGCAACCGATCTCGATCTTGCGACGGATGTCGGCCTGCACCTCGCGGCGCAGGTCACCCTCGACCTTGAGGTTGCCTTCGATGTAGTCGCGCAGCTGGGTCACCTGATCGTCGGTGAGGTCCTTGGTGCGCAGATCCCGGTCGATGCTGGTGGCGGCCAGGATTTCCTGGCTGCGGGTACGGCCGATGCCGTAGATGTAGGTCAGCGCGATCTCCATGCGCTTGTCGCGCGGGAGATCGACGCCCATGAGGCGTGCCATCAGGCAGTGTTCCTTTTCGTTGCGGAGGTCTGATCCCAGTCCGTTCCCCGTCTATCGGGGTCCGGCCTCCGTGCCGGACGTGGTTGAGCGGCCAATCCGCTCAGTGGTACTGGGAGGTCTGCATTCAGTTTTGGGTGGTGGCTCAGTGGTACTGAGTTAGCCCTGCCGCTGCTTGTGCCGCGGGTCAGAGCAGATCACCATGACCCGGCCGTGGCGGCGGATCACCCTGCACTTGTCGCAGATCGGCTTGACGCTCGGGTTCACCTTCACGACTTAGCGATCCTTTTCTCGGTTCTGAATTGGTGGTGCTGCTGGGCGCTTACTTGTATCGGTAAACGATGCGGCCACGGGACAGGTCGTACGGAGACAGCTCCACTACGACACGGTCCTCCGGCAGAATGCGGATGTAGTGCTGCCGCATCTTGCCGCTGATATGGGCGAGCACCTTGTGACCGTTCTCCAGCTCAATGCGGAACATCGCATTGGGCAGGGGCTCGATCACGCGACCCTCGACCTCGATGGCGCCGTCTTTCTTGGCCATACTCTTTGGTAATCCTCTGGTTCTTCGGTTTCGTATCTCATACGCCCGTGCTCGGCGCAGACCCCACCCCGGCTACAAGAACGTGGACTTAATGCCAGGAAATTCCGGGGAACTTCAGAACAGAGCACGCAAAGAGCCGGCGCAGAAGCTGCACCGTTGGTCCACGATACCCGCTCGGACCCCAGGTACCAAAATCAGCGAAGCGCCCCGCCAGACCCCAGGTGGGCGCATCGTCTTCGCAAGTCAGGGCGCATAATGAACAACGATGACTGGACCCGCTTCCCCGGCCCGCAATCCGGTGATTCTCACCGTCGATGACGATCCCGCAGTGTCCCGGGCTGTCGCCCGCGACCTGCGTAAACACTACGGCGAGCGCTATCGCATCGTGCGCGCCGAATCTGGACAGGACGCGCTGGTCGCGATCAACGAGCTACAGCTGCGGGGCGACACCGTGGCGATGTTCATCGCCGACTACCAGATGCCGGAGATGAACGGCATCGACTTCCTGGAACTGGCCATGGACGTGTTCCCGCTGGCCCGGCGCGTGCTGCTGACCGCATACGCGGACACCCACGCCGCGATCAACGCCATCAATCTCGTCGACCTCGACCACTATCTGCTCAAGCCGTGGGACCCGCCCGAGGAGAAGCTGTACCCGATCATCGACGGCCTGCTGGAGGCCTGGCACGAGGTCGGCGATCGCGCCGTCCCGCACACCAAGGTGATCGGCCACCGCTGGAACCCCCGGTCCTGGGAGGTCCGGCAGTTCCTGGCCCGCAACCAGCACTACTACCGCGCGTACGCGTCGGACGAGCCCAAGGGCAAGCAGCTGCTGACCGCCGCCGGTCTCGACGGACTGGAGCTGCCCGTGGTGATCTCCGAGCAGGGCGAGACGCTGGTCCAGCCGACCGATGCGCAACTGGCCGGGATGCTCGGCCTGGCCACCACCCCATCGCTGGAGATGTACGACCTGGCCGTCATCGGCGGCGGCCCCGCCGGCCTGGCCGCCGCGGTGTACGGCGCGTCGGAAGGGCTGCGAACCGTCCTGATCGAGCGCACCACCACCGGCGGCCAGGCAGGCCGCAGCTCGCGGATCGAGAACTACCTGGGCTTCGAGACCGGCATCTCGGGCGCCGAGCTGACGACGTCGGCGCGACGGCAGGCCGAACGCTTCGCCGCCGAGGTCATCACCACCCGCGAGGTCGTCGAGCTGGACGTCTCGGCGCTGGCGAGCAAGACGCTGACCTTCGACGACGGCCGGAGCATCACCGCCCGGTCGGTCATCCTTGCCACCGGCGTCGACTACCGGCACCTGCAGGTGAGCGGCTGTTGGGAGGACCCCGACAGCGTCGGCAACAGCTATGTCGGCAACGGCGTCTTCTACGGTGCGTCGGTGTCGCAGGCCTCCGAATGCGCGGGTGAGGACGTCTACATCGTCGGCGGCGCGAACTCCGCCGGCCAGGCCGCCATGTTCATGTCGCAGCAGGCCAAGTCGGTGACGCTGTTGGTGCGTGGCAAGTCGCTCGAGGCGTCGATGTCGTACTACCTGATCCAGCAGATCGAGAACACTCCCAACATCAGCGTCCGGACCTGCACCGAGGTGGTCGACACCTGTGGCGAGGACGGGCACCTGACCGGGCTGTGGCTGGTGAACAACAGCACCGGCGAGCGCGAGAAGGTCGACTGCTCACGGCTGTGCTGTTTCATCGGCGCCACCCCGCGGACCCAGTGGCTGGAGCAAGCCGGCATCGCCCGCGACGACCACGGTTTCATCCTGACCGGACCGGATCTCAAGGACGTCTGCGGCTGGAACCTGGACCGGCCACCGCACCACTTGGAAACAAGTGTGCCCGGTGTGTTTGTTGCAGGTGATGTCCGCGCTGAATCGGCCAAACGGGTCGCGGCCGCGGTCGGCGAAGGCTCGATGGCCGTGATGCTGGTCCACCGGTATCTGGCGGAAACGTAGGAGGAGACCGGTATGGGCGAGACGTGCGCGCGTAGTGAACTGAAAACGCTGTTCCTGTTCGAGGCACTGACCGATGAACAGTTGGACACGCTCTGCGCCAACGGTCACATCGCGACGTTCGAACCCGGCCCGGTCTGCACCGAGGGCGAGCCGGCGACGTGTTTCTACGTGATGCTCGACGGTGAGCTCGTCATGTCGATGAAGTCCGGCGGGATCGACATCGAGACCAACCGCACCTCGATGCGCGGCGTGTACTGCGGCGCCTGGTCCGCCTACATCCCCGACGAGCAGCCGGTGTACGAGGCGTCGGTGCGGGTGACCAAGCCGTCGCGGTTCTTCGTCCTGGACGCCAACGCCTACGCCGACTTCATGCGCAAAGAGTTCCCGATGGCGGTGCACCTACTCGAGGGCCATAAGGTCGGCGGCCGCCGCGGACGCCAGATCGTCGGCCAACGGGAGAAGCTCCTCGCTCTCGGCCAGCTCTCGGCCGGCCTGACACACCAGCTGAACAACCCGGCAGCCGCGACCGCCCGCGCCGTGGCGGACCTGCACGACCGGATCGGCAAGATGCGGCACAAGCTGGCCATGCTGGCCGACGGTCAGGTCAGCCCGCAATCGCTCCGCGTCCTGGTCGGCATCCAGGAGGGCATCGCCGATCAGGTGCTCAAGGCCAGAAACCAGGAGCTGTCGGCCATCGAGGCTTCCGACCGCGAAGACCAGATCGGCGAATGGCTCGAGGATCACGGCATCGCGGCCGCCTGGGACTACGCCCCCACCTTCGTCGACGCCGGCCTGGATGTCGCTTGGCTGGAAGGCATTTCGTCATCCCTCGGTGACGGCGACTCGTCCGCGACGCTGCAGGGCGCGCTGGGCTGGTTGAAATACACCATCGACACCGAGCTGCTGATGTGC